>NZ_CM148536.1:1937500-6737500 GCF_056106085.1 Bradyrhizobium sp. BR14999 | reverse complement strand
CGTGCGCGCGCTCAATCCCGATGCGCTCGCGATCGCGGGCAAGCTCGACGGCACCAAGCCATCGGCCAAGCGGCCGCTGGCGGGCATTCCAATCCTGGTGAAGGACAACATTGCGACCGGCGACGAACAGCCGACGACGGCGGGCTCGCTGGCGCTGGAAGGCGCACGTGCCCGGGACGATGCCACAATCGTCAAGCTGCTGCGGGACGCGGGCGCGGTGATCCTGGGCAAGGCGAACCTGACCGAGTTTTCCAACATGCTCGCGATCGACATGCCCGCGGGCTACTCTTCGCTAGGCGGGCAGGTGAAGAATCCTTACGCGCCTGCGCTGGTGGACGATCGCGGCATCCCGGTCGTGTCCCCGGGCGGCTCGAGCTCGGGTTCGGCGGTCGCGGTGGCGGCCGGGCTGTGTGCGGCTTCGATCGGCACCGAGACCTCGGGCTCGCTGCTGTTTCCCGCCAGCCAGAATGGCCTCGTCACCGTGAAGCCGACGGTCGGGCTGATCAGCCGTGCCGGCATCGTGCCGATCGCGCATAGCCTGGACACCGCAGGGCCGATGACGCGCAACGTGCGCGATGCGGCGCTGCTCCTTAACGTGCTGGCGGCGAAGGACCCGCGCGATACGGCGACAGAGCTCCAGCGGCGGCCAGCCGATTACATCGCCGGCCTGACGCAGGATGCGATGAAGGGCGCGCGCATCGGCGTGCCGAGCGACCCCGCCGACCCGCTGAACGATCCCTTCTACGGCAAGCTGCCACCCAAAGGGGCGAAGGTGATGGCGAAGGCGATCAAGGTGCTGGAGGATCTCGGCGCCGTGATCGTGCGCGCCAGCATGCCGACGGCCGGCTGGATGAGCGGACCAGGTACGATCATGGCCGTGCTCAACCGCAATCCGCTGAGCGCTAACAAGGGCAATCCAGTCACGCAGCGGATCGTCTTCCTCTACGAACTGAAGCGAGATCTCAACCTCTACCTGAGGGACTGGGCGACCAATACCGCCATCAAGACTATCACCGACATCGTGGCCTTCAACGAGGCGAATGCAGGCAAGGCGCTGCATTTCGGCCAGGACCTGTTCCTCGCCGCCGACCTCACCAGAGGCGACTTACGCGAACGCGAGTACAAGTCGGCACTTGCCATGGACCTGCTCAGCGCCAGGACCCGCGGCATGGATGCCTACATGAACCAGCACAAACTCGATGCTGTGCTGTTCCCCGGCAGCGGAGGCGCCGCGATCGCCGCCAGGGCAGGCTATCCCAGCGTCATGGTGCCCGGAGGCTTCATCTCGGGGACGACCGACGGCAAGGACACGCCGGACTATCCGCTCGGCGTCACCTTCGCAGGCCGTGCCTGGAGCGAGCACAAGCTGCTGCGTCTGGCCTACGCCTATGAGCAGGCCTCCAACATGCGCAAGCCGCCGCCAGGGTTGAGTGCGCTTTAGACTTCATACCTTGCGCGCTTGTTAGCGCGCAGGTGCTCCGGACGGCATGCACTGACAAAATCGGATGTCTGCTTTTGCAGACAATGCGGACACGCGGTCCCGCCCGCGGAAGGTCATCTTGTGACCCTGGCTGTGTGAAAACGCTGCGCTTGATGTGATTCGCGCGATATGATTCCCGCACGATTTGCGGGGGGCTGGAATGAAGCGCTTCGTTGCGGAGGCGGATCGTGGGCAATCGACGCTATTGCCCGAGTGCCTCGATGATTTCATTGACGAGAGCAACCCTGTTCGCGTGATCGACGTGTTTGTCGATGCGCTCGATTTGGCCGAGCTAAGCTTCGAGGGGGTGAAGCCGGCGGCGACCGGTCGGCCGTCATACCATCCCTCGGTTCTCCTGAAGCTTTACATCTACGGCTATCTGAACCGGGTGCAGTCGAGCCGGCGGCTCGAACGAGAGGCCGGACGCAATGTCGAGACCATGTGGCTGCTGGGCCGGCTCGCACCTGATCACAAGACGATCGCGGACTTCCGCAAAGACAATGGCCTGGCGCTCCGCAAGGTATGCGCACGCTTCGTCGAACTCTGCCGTGAAATGGGTCTCCTCGCGACGTCGAGCGTCGCCATCGATGGCAGCAAGTTCAAAGCTGTGAACAACCGGGACAAGAACTTCACACGCGCGAAGGTGGAGCGGCGGCGCGCGCAGCTGGAGGAGAGCGTCGCGCGCTATCTGAGCCAACTGGACACGGCCGACCGGCAGGAGCCGAGCGAGGCGTTGGCCGCCAAGGTGACGAGGCTAACCGAGAAGCTGACGAAGCTGAGGGAGGAAATGGGCAAGCTTGCCGTCTACGAGAAGCAGATGCTTGCGTCACCCGATCAGCAAATCTCGTTGACCGATCCCGACAGCCGTTCGATGGCGACAAGCGGCCGGGGCTCCGGCACCGTTGGCTACAACGTGCAGGTCGCCGTCGACACCGAGCACCATCTGATCGTAGCGCACGAGGTGACGAACAGCGGCTCAGATCGGGCACAACTCGCCAATATGGCCAAGCAGGCGAAGGCTGTTCTCGAGACCGAGACGCTCGAAGCTGTAGCCGATCGCGGCTACTTCAACAGCCCGGAGATCCTCGCGTGCCACGAGGCCGGCATCACCGTAACTCTGCCCAAGCCGCTGACGTCGGGTGCCAAATCGGAGGGGCGCTTCGGTAAGCAGGACTTTGCCTATTTGCCAGAGGAGGACGCCTATCGCTGTCCGGCTGGGGAGCGATTGCCGTATCGCTACACAAACGAAGAAGACGGCAAGATGCTGCGGCGCTACTGGACCACTGCCTGTCAAAGTTGTTCGCTCAAATCGCAGTGCACGACAGGACCAGAGCGGCGAATTACACGCTGGGAGCACGAGCATCTGCTTGAGGCTGTGCAGCAGCGCCTTGACGCAAACCCAGAAGCCATGCGTCAGCGTCGGGAGACGGTCGAGCATCCGTTCGGCACGATGAAGGCCCGCATGGGAGCGACACACTTCCTCACCAAAACGCTCCCAAAAGTAGCGGCCGAGATGGCACTCTCGGTCTTGGCCTATAATCTTACACGGGTCATGAACATCGTCGGGGCCAAGCCACTGATCACTGCGATCGCGGCCTGAGACAGGCGCGGTTCCTAGCTTCCGGACCGATGCCCTTTGAAGCCGTTTTTACACGGCCAAGACCCGAAGCGGTCGATGTCGAGCTTGTCCCGAGCTAGTATCAGCCTAGCTGATCGACCAGTGCCGACCATAGAGCCCATGGTTCGCCTCGATGTACCGGGTCCTCAATTGCAGTGTGCACCATGACGACCTTAGAGGTCGGATCAACGCAAATATACTGGCCCTTGAATCCTAACAACGCGAACTGCCGCCTCTCACCGGGAAACAGCCACAAGAGATAACCGTAGCCAAATCTCTTCGTCGCCACGACCGGTCGCAGATAGTCATCCAAAGCTCGAACGGTAGTCGCATCGATCATCCATTGCGTCGGAACGATCTGCTTGCCATCCCATGCGCCATCATGCGCCAGCAAACGTCCTAGCCGGGCGTAATCGCGCAGAACGGCATTGAAGCCAAAGTGCCCCAGTTCGAATCCTTCTGCGTCTACCAGCCAATTGGCATCCGCTTCCGCGCCGATCGGTTCCCATACTTTCTCGCGCAGATAGTCAGACGCTGACTTGTTGACCGCACCGTGAAGCACCATGCCGAGCACGTCGGCTTCTATGCTCGCGTAGTAAAATCTCGTTCCCGCTGGGGCGACACGCTGATTGAATTGCACAATGCTCTTAACCGTGCCCAACTTGGAGTCCGGGAACGCGATCCCCATGCCGTTCCACAGGCGATTGAGGTCACGTCCTCCGTCTCTTGTTTCACCGAAATCGACCCCTGAGGACATGTGCAGCAGATCGCGAATTGGCGTCCTGCCGTACTCGCTGCCAATAAAACCCGGTACATAACTTTCGGGGATATCATCGACCGACTTAATCGCCCCCTCCGAGATGGCGATCCCGATCAACAGTCCGGTTATCGTCTTGACCATCGATTGGGATACGAACCGATCTTGATCAGTTCGCGCGTACTGATAGCCTTCGAAGATAATCTGGTCGTCCTTGGCGATCAGCAGGCCAGTGGCCGGATTGCGCGACATGTAGTCGAGGGGCGAAAACTTGCTTCCCTGAAAATTGTAGTAAACGTCTGCCCGTGAGCACTTGAACTTCCAGGGTGTCACAGCTCGCCTGATGAGCCGCGTTGGATAGATGTGATCGATATGGGTGAATGCGCCGACACGATATTTTGGCTCCCAAGGGTCGCCTTGCCTCCGCGCCTCCGCAATGTCGGGAAGAGGATAACCATCTTTGGCGCCGTAAAGCTCGGCGTTTGGACCTGTTGTGGAGAAAATCGGACCGGCGCAGTCTTGCGTCGCGCCGGGGGAAACTGGTTCTGCGGTTGCGGGAACGGGACCAGCAAACGCACAAGCGACTGTAGCGGCCAGCGATGACACAGCCTTGCGACGGGAATATTGCGGCGCCGACACGACGTCCCCCAAAGATTCCCGTAAGTAGAGATCAAATTGGGTGGAAACTTCAAGGGGTATGTCTCCTATTGGCCCAAGCTGTGTGAAAATGCTCTGTTTGTAGTGATTCGCGCGATAAGATTCCCGGCGATCTGGCGGGGCATCTGATGAAGCGCTTTGTTGAAGGGTTGGATCGGGGGCAGAGCACACTGTTTCCGTCGTCGCTCGATGACTATGTGAGCGAGGATAATCCGGTCCGAGCGGTCGACGTGTTCGTCGACGGTCTCGATCTCGGCAAGCTGGGGTTCGTCGGTGTCCAGCCACTCGACACTGGCCGACCGAGTTACCATCCCAGCACTATGCTCAAGCTGTACATCTACGGCTATCTCAATCGGATTCCGTCGAGCTGACGGCTGGAGCGGGAATGCCAGCGCAATATCGAGATGATCTGGTTGACCGGGCAGCTGGCGCCGGACTTCAAGACCATCGCGGACTTCCGCAAGGACAATGGCAAGGCCATTCGTGAGGTCTGTCGCGAGTTCGTCGCGCTGTGCCGCAAGCTTGATCTGTTCAGTGCAGCAAGCGTCGCCATTGATGGATCAAAGTTCAAGGCTGTCAATGCGCGGGACAAGAACTTCACCGAGGCCAAGATGAAGAAACGTCTTGAGCGGATCGATGAGAGCATCGCCCGCTATTTCTCTCAGCTTGAGACCGCCGATCGACATGGCGACGCGGTGCCGGAGGCGAAGGTTGAGCGGCTAAAGGGCAAGATCGAGAAGCTCAAGGAGGAGACCATCCGGCTCAACACGATCAACGCGGAGATGATAAAGAGTGAGGACAAGCAGATATCGCTCTCCGATCCTGACGCGCGCTCGATGGCGACAAGTGGCAAGGACACCGGGATCGTTGGCTACAACGTGCAGATTGCAGTTGATACGCAGCATCATCTCATTGTGGCTCACGAGGTGACCAACGTGGGCAGCGATCGACACCAACTCGCCAACATGGCCAGGCAGGCTCGCGACGAGATGGCTGTCGAGACTCTCGAAGTCGTGGCAGATCGCGGCTATTACGATGGCGAGGAGATCAGGGCCTGCGAGGAAGCCGACATCACGGTGACGTTGCCGAAGCCGATGACTTCGGGCGCCAAGGCTGCTGGCCGCTTCGGCAAACAGGACTTCGTCTATGTCGCCGCCAATGATGTTTATCGCTGTCCCGCCGGCGAGCGGCTAACTTATCACTATACGAACGTAGAGGACGAAAAGACACTGCGCCGATATTGGACAAGCACCTGCAAGACCTGCGCGCTAAGAGCTCAGTGCACGACAGGTCCCGAGCGCCGCATCTCACGCTGGGAGCATGAGGCCGTTCTGGAAAAAGTTCAGGATCGGCTCGACCACAACCCCAATGCAATGGGTGTCCGCCGTCAGACAGCGGAGCATCCGTTCGGCACGATGAAGTGTTGGATGGGAGCAACGCACTTTCTCACGAAAAAGCTGCCAAAGGTGGCCACCGAGATGGCGCTCAACGTGCTCGCCTACAACATGAAGCGCGTGATGATGCTCGTGGGCGTAGGCGGATTGCTGGAGGCGATGCAGGCGTGAGGCCGGCCTCTGCACGACCAAATCAGCGCCTGCACGAAGCTCCTGGTTGCACCGAGATGACAGGAGGTCGATTCCACCGAATTAGAAGCTCGGCGGCCGCAATGCGCCGGTGCGCCCCAAGTTGCCGGATTTTCACACGGCCTGGACCCGGAGCGGACGTTTGTCTTGTCCGTGCATCCGGTCACAATCGGACAAGCCCAGGGCCGACGGACGGACAGCGCGATATCCGGGAGCCGACAATGCGCGCGCCTTGAAGCTTGGCCGATGCCCGGCGCGCCGAGCTGCGTCAGCAATCGCGGCCCTCGTTGATACCGCAAGTCCGATGTTTCCGACTCCGGTTCGCGGCCGGTCTATGTCGCGCGCGCCGCTTACAATGAACTGTTGCTGGGCTCTCCGACGCAGGCGCTGCGCGAGGGCTATCGCGCCATCATCGATGACCTGGAGCTCGAGGTGGCGCCGCCCGGCGCTATGGCCGACCGGGTCGATTTCTACCATCAGAACATCCAGTACGAGCCGGCAGGAACCAACCGGGACGGATTACGGAACATGGCAAAGGCGCTGCCAGCAGGAAGCCAAGCAGGCGCTGACTGGAGCTTTGCGAAAAGGATAGCTAGACCGGAGAGATTGACCAAGCTGCCACGTCATGCGCTGCGGCCCATCCGATTTCGGAGTAGGACACCAGGCGGACATTCGGCAGACGCTTTCCCATACCGATGACGCTATTGATGGAAGATAAAGATAGTCCCCATTCCGGATCATCGGCGATGCCATAGGAACCAAAACCGATTCCACCGGCCTCGTATTGATCAATCAGGGACTTCCATTTTCGCCTTTGATTAGGGTCTGTTTCCTGTAACGCTCTGCGATATTGAGATTCTCCGCGGAAGGTCGCTATCAACGTGCCGCGCGGCCGGAGTGCCCCAATCAGGGCATTGAACAGTTTGTTCATGCGGCCATAGTCGAGATGCGTGAACACTGATCCGACCCAAATCAAGTCCAGATCCTTCGGAAGATCGAGTTGATCGAAGTCGTGATGGGATTGAACGTAATTGCCGGCGAAAGTATCGGCGCAGAAGCGTGAACCGGTTTCGTCTATATCTGCAAAATACAGTTCCGCCTTTGGAAGGAAGGCGCGCAAATGACGGGCTACTCGGCCATGACCGCACCCAAAATCTAGCACTTTTTCGAGGTGGTAGGCGGGGCCGGTCAGAAGCGCGGAGCAAATGATCTGGACCGCGCTAACGCCAACGCCCATGTAATCAGTCCAGCCTTGAACCGCGGCGTTGAACATATGATCGTTTGGATGAAGGTCTCGGATGATTTCGCGAGAACGATAGTCGGTCCAAAGAGTTGATACTACATCTGCGTGCATAGAGGCACCTTTCTATCATAGATTAACACAGTGCGCGGCTGATGGGCAAGGTGGAGGCCGACCATCAGCGCCGGCTCGAGCCGGCGCAAAACGAGAATCTCGACCGGAACCAAGTTGCGCTTCATCGCCAATGCCGATCTTCGCGGCCTGCATCGCGGCGCGCCCGCTAGTAGGCTCCGCCTGTTGCGCACGATCTACGCTGCCTCAGTAGAAAGCCATGAGAGCAGCCAACTCGGGCGCCTCTTTCGCTGCGCGCATGTCTGCTCTGGCCCGGGACTGACCTTGGCTCAGAGCGCCGCGACGGCCGCTTTCGGGAGGTGAGCCGACCAAGCTCTTGTAAGCTGCCGAGGGCTGCCTCTGACCCTGGCTGTGTGAAAACGCTGCGCTTGATGTGATTCGCGCGATATGATTCCCGCACGATTTGCGGGGGGCTGGAATGAAGCGCTTCGTTGCGGAGGCGGATCGTGGGCAATCGACGCTATTGCCCGAGTGCCTCGATGATTTCATTGACGAGAGCAACCCTGTTCGCGTGATCGACGTGTTTGTCGATGCGCTCGATTTGGCCGAGCTAAGCTTCGAGGGGGTGAAGCCGGCGGCGACCGGTCGGCCGTCATACCATCCCTCGGTTCTCCTGAAGCTTTACATCTACGGCTATCTGAACCGGGTGCAGTCGAGCCGGCGGCTCGAACGAGAGGCCGGACGCAATGTCGAGACCATGTGGCTGCTGGGCCGGCTCGCACCTGATCACAAGACGATCGCGGACTTCCGCAAAGACAATGGCCTGGCGCTCCGCAAGGTATGCGCACGCTTCGTCGAACTCTGCCGTGAAATGGGTCTCCTCGCGACGTCGAGCGTCGCCATCGATGGCAGCAAGTTCAAAGCTGTGAACAACCGGGACAAGAACTTCACACGCGCGAAGGTGGAGCGGCGGCGCGCGCAGCTGGAGGAGAGCGTCGCGCGCTATCTGAGCCAACTGGACACGGCCGACCGGCAGGAGCCGAGCGAGGCGTTGGCCGCCAAGGTGACGAGGCTAACCGAGAAGCTGACGAAGCTGAGGGAGGAAATGGGCAAGCTTGCCGTCTACGAGAAGCAGATGCTTGCGTCACCCGATCAGCAAATCTCGTTGACCGATCCCGACAGCCGTTCGATGGCGACAAGCGGCCGGGGCTCCGGCACCGTTGGCTACAACGTGCAGGTCGCCGTCGACACCGAGCACCATCTGATCGTAGCGCACGAGGTGACGAACAGCGGCTCAGATCGGGCACAACTCGCCAATATGGCCAAGCAGGCGAAGGCTGTTCTCGAGACCGAGACGCTCGAAGCTGTAGCCGATCGCGGCTACTTCAACAGCCCGGAGATCCTCGCGTGCCACGAGGCCGGCATCACCGTAACTCTGCCCAAGCCGCTGACGTCGGGTGCCAAATCGGAGGGGCGCTTCGGTAAGCAGGACTTTGCCTATTTGCCAGAGGAGGACGCCTATCGCTGTCCGGCTGGGGAGCGATTGCCGTATCGCTACACAAACGAAGAAGACGGCAAGATGCTGCGGCGCTACTGGACCACTGCCTGTCAAAGTTGTTCGCTCAAATCGCAGTGCACGACAGGACCAGAGCGGCGAATTACACGCTGGGAGCACGAGCATCTGCTTGAGGCTGTGCAGCAGCGCCTTGACGCAAACCCAGAAGCCATGCGTCAGCGTCGGGAGACGGTCGAGCATCCGTTCGGCACGATGAAGGCCCGCATGGGAGCGACACACTTCCTCACCAAAACGCTCCCAAAAGTAGCGGCCGAGATGGCACTCTCGGTCTTGGCCTATAATCTTACACGGGTCATGAACATCGTCGGGGCCAAGCCACTGATCACTGCGATCGCGGCCTGAGACAGGCGCGGTTCCTAGCTTCCGGACCGATGCCCTTTGAAGCCGTTTTTACACGGCCAAGACCCTTAGCTGACCTTCAGCAGGTCTGCTTTTCGGCGGCCAGTGTAGCTCCGCCGCGGCGCGGCCGCTGATGACTTGCGCACTGGTTCATAGAGTAACGCTGTCTGCCACAGTCGAACGTCGCCATGGCGTAACCTCGTTCCTCAAGACTTCGCTGTTGCGGGTATCTGACCGGGCTCGAACGGACCCGGCTCGAAAAAGCCCTCGATCGATTCGACCTTTGCGTAGTTCTCGGCGATGCTCTCGGGTGTCAGATGTGGATCGTAGAAGCCAGGTCCCATGACGATAGCGATACGTTGGATTACTCCGGCTTCCACGTTGTAGATCCTGTTCGTCTCCGAACAACTATCGCTTGCCAGCCAGACCATCGCTGGCGCAACAGCCGCAACCGGCATTGTGGCTTCGCTCTGCTTCAGCCAAGCGGGATCCGCAACCGCCGCTGGGTGCATCCTCGTGTACCCGGCTGGCGAAATGGTGTTCACGAGAATCCCATGCTCAGCACCTTCAATTGCAAGAATGCGCATCAATCCAACTACCGCGCACTTGGCCGCAGCGTAGGTGGCTTGGCCACGTAATCCAAACAGGCCGCTGACTGACGTCGTGAAGATGATCTTCCCGTAGCGCTGTGCGACCATATACGGCCAGGCAGCCTTCACCGTATTAACCGGCCCGCCGAGGTGCACCCGCCAATAGTGATCGAAATCGTCAAGGGTGGCGTCCTCGAATAGCTGGCTTCCGCAGATACCTGCGTTGTTCACGAGGAGGTCTATTCTCCCGAAATGCTCGATGGTCGTCGCGATCAGGTCACTGCCACCTTCAGGGGTGGAAACATTGCTGTCATTCGCGATTGCCTCGCCTCCACGGGATCGAATGCAATCGGCCACCTGTTCCGCGATCGTGGAATCCTTCCCGAACCCCGATACATCGGTCCCCAGGTCGTTTACAACGACCCGGGCGCCGCGTTCGGCGAGAAGTTCGACGTAGGCCCGCCCAAGCCCGCGACCTGCGCCAGTCACAACCGCGACCTTTCCCTCCAACGAAATTCGTTCTGTCATCTCGCAATCCTCCTTCCGGCAAGATTGAATGCGTCTGCGCGCAACCGTGACACCAACTGTCGGGGCGCTATCTCCGTTTGGCAAAGCCAGATTGACGTCCCCGCAATCGACAACGCGTCCGCTTTCGGGAAGTTCGCTGATGTCCGCTTATGGCTCTTCTCGACCGCCCACGAAACTTGCTCGATGTCGGCTGTCAGAGGTGATCCCGACGTGATCGGCACGGGCCCAAATCTCCGCTCGTGACCGATTCTGTTGAAAAAGACGGCTGTTGCGACGCAGAGATATCAGTGATTCAGTCTGTCTAATTGGCAGGACTGAAGATCATGATGGGGCATCGGCAAGTCGAACAGACCGCGTTGTTCTATGAGTTCTCGCTCGAAAGACATATCCCGACTGATCACTTGCTGCGGTTGATTGACAGGTTTGTCGATCTTGAACAGGTCCGGCGGGACCTGGCGCCTTTCTACAGCAGCATCGGTCGGCCTTCGATCGATCCCGAGTTGATGATCCGGATGCTCCTGATCGGTTACTGCTTCGGCATCCGATCGGAGCGGCGCCTGTGCGATGAGGTTCACCTCAATTTGGCCTACCGGTGGTTTTGCCGGCTCGGTCTGGACGGGACGGTGCCGGATCATTCGACATTCTCCAAGAACAGGCACGGCCGCTTCCGGCAGAGCGACCTCTTCCGTCGCGTGTTCGAGAGCGTGCTGCGCCGCTGCATCGAGGAACGACTGGTCGGCGGTGAGGGATTTGCAGTCGATGCGAGCCTAATCAAGGCCGATGCCAATCGGCAGAAGGGGATCGAAGGCGATAAGGGACTTCCGCCGGAGGCTGCCAGCCGAGCAATCGATGAGTATCTGGCCGGCCTTGATGATGCCGCTTTCGGAGCCGCGACCGAGGTTACCCCGAAGTTCGTATCGCCTTCCGATCCGGCGGCGCGCTGGACGGGGGCGCACGGCGGCCAAGCGTTTTTCGCCTATTCGACGAACTATCTGGTCGACATCGAGAACGCGATCATCGTCGATGTTGAGGCAACGACGGCAATCCGGCAGGCGGAGGTATTGGCCGCCAAGCGCATGATTGAGCGCTCGCTGGAGCGGTTTGATCTCTATCCGAGCCGGCTGCTCGGTGACAGCGGCTATGGCTCGGCCGAGATGCTCGCCTGGCTGGTCTATGAGCACGGGATCGAGCCGCACGTTACAGTCTTCGACAAGTCGGCCCGCACAGACGGGATCTTCTCGCGCGACGACTTCACCTATGACCATGCTGGGGACATCTATCGTTGCCCTGGTGGCAACATTCTTACCACGACCGGAACGTTGGTGAATGATGGTGCTACCATGCTTTACCTCGCCAGCAAGCGCGATTGTGATCGATGCGCATTGAAGCCCCGATGCTGCCCCAAGCAGGCTTCACGGAGAGTGCCCCGCTCGATCTACGAGGGCGCTCGCGACATGGCGCGCCAGATCGCGAGATCGTGGGAGGGAGGCACCTCGCGCCGGCTCCGCAAGAAAATCGAGATGTTGTTCGCGCACCTCAAGCGCATTCTCAAGCTCGACCGTTTGCGTTTACGAGGTCCAAACGGCGCGCGCGACGAGTTCATCCTCGCAGCCACCGCCCAAAACCTTCGAAAGATGGCCAAGCTGATCCCGATGCCCACCCCGACGCTCGCATAGGGTCAGTAAGAGCAGTTCCGGCCACGTCGCGACGGAGCTATTACAACGAAATACTGCCGGCCTTTTTCAACGGAATCGACCCGAAGCGGAAATATTTGCGGCAGCCAGAGGGCTGCAAATCGACCTTGCACCGCTGCGGCCTTCTTTCGTGTCTCATGAGCGCAGATGCGGATGTAACGTGCCGGCGCGCCGCCTCAGGCAGCGCGCTGGCTGCGTCGCGAGGAGAGATCCGGGCAAAGAACGAGCTTGCCTTCAAGACCGCCTGCCTCGAGGCGACGGTGAGCATCGGCGACCTCCTCGAACGAGATCCGCTCGGCGATGCGCGGCCGGATGGCGCCAGTTGCCAGAAGCTCGAACAGTTGCTCCAAGTCCTCCTTGAACCAAGCGGGATGTCGCGCCCGCATGGCATTTACCGAGTAAAAGCGGGCTCGCTTGCCGCCGGGCAACAGTCTCCACAGGTAGAGGCGCGCGATCTCCATCAAGATAGGCAGCATTCGACGCTGTGCCTGCACGCTCGCCGAAAAGCCGATGGCACAGAGCAGGCCACCCGGTTTGAGCGCCGCGTATGAGCGGCGATAGCCGTCTTCGCCAACGCCGTCGACGATGACGTCGAACCCACCCGGCACAACCAGCGTGAAGTCCTCATGCTGGTAATCGATCGGCGTTGCCCCGAGGTCGTGGACGAGCGTCATGTGCTCGCGGCGTACAGTGCCCCACAGCTCGAGGCCGGCCAGTCTCCCAAGCACGAGCAGCGCCTGGCCGACCGCGCCGGCAGCCCCGTGCACGAGCACACGTTGGCCCCGCTGGACCTTGGCCGCGCGGTGCAGAAGCTGGTGCGCAGTCGTCCAGCTCAGGATCAGCGCAGCCGCTTCAGCCGCGTCCACATCCACCGGCACGCGGGCCACGTTGCTCGCCCGAAGCGTGCGATAGTCGGCGTTTGACCCGACTACCGTCATGTCGGCCACGCGATCGCCAATCTGAAAGTCGTGCACGCCTTGGCCGAGCTGATCGATTGCCCCCACCACGTCGTAGCCCATTACGAACGGCGGCCGGAGGCGCATCGTTTGCGGATATAGATGGCGCCTGATCAACACCTCGGTGTAGTTGAGGCTCGACGCGAGTACGCGAACGCGCACCTCGCCCGGACCGGCGGTCGGCAGGGGAGCGTCCACCACCTCCAATCTCTCGGGATCACCGAAGCGGCTGACCTGAACAACTCGGTTGCGCTGCTCCATCATGACCGATCTCCTTGGATGCCGACCTTCAGCGCAGAACGGTCAGGCTGCCGCCAGACCGCAGCAATGGAATTGATCCAGATCAAGCTTGAGGCTGCACTCTTTGGAATTCTCCTCTAGCCAAATGACCAACCCGGTTGTTTGGCGCCATCATTGCTCATCGGAGGGGAAAATGCCTGCAGTCATTATGCAGTTCGTTTCGCATCCAAGACCCGGTAGTGATCTTGCAACCGTCTTACAGCTGGCAAAGGACGGCGCGTCACTTTGGAGGAAACACGGGGCCGATGTCAGCTATTGGTCCGTGATCGGTGGCGAGATCGGGAACTATGCCTTCGTCGCTCGCTTCGATAGTGTCGAAGCTTATGGGCGTACCCTGGCGTCACTGGGCGCCGATCCGGCCTTCGTTGAATTTCAAGCCAAGCGGCTGAAGGCCGGGCAATCGGATTGGGTGCGCTCCAATGTTGCCGTCCAAGTCGATCTTTGACGGAGCGCCTTCGCCCAAATGCGAGACCGCCCTCGGGCGGTCTCTAGCTACGTAGTCGATGTCGGCTGTTGGACACGCGGTCCCGCCCGCGGAAGGTCATCTTGTGACCCAACTCGGACTTGGGCGGCTGCGAAAATTGGTTGCGTCGATTGCTTGCCCCCATGTTGCAATCGAAAGGCCACGCGAGAGCTCGGATTCCACTGAGCGCAATCGGTCAGGACGGTTGACGCTGCGTTTCCAGACATGATGCTGACGCCCGCCACGTTTCATGCTAGCATTCGAATTTCTCGGATCATTAGAGCGGGAATGCGTTGGCGGTGAGCCCACGCAGAACTCGATATTTGCAGGAGAAGGCGTACGCAGGTCATCCCCAACTCACGGCAGCTTTACGGCAGAAGCCTGAAGCGTCCGCTGGACCTAAGGAGGAACCAATGAACTGCACCAACCTGAGCATCGTCCCCGCATCTACCGCAGCATTAAGACTAGCCCAAATAGCAGTTTTTGCTGCGGCGTTCATGTCCTTTGCCCCCGCCGCAGTTGCGGGAGAGCCGATTGAAAAGAAGGGGACTACTCCCTACGTGACGCATTTCATTTTTCGGCCATTGATGAGCGTCGACACCGGCGAACTTGGTAAGGCCACTACGCTGGAGGCGGTCGGGACCACGCAAAATATGAAGGGAGAGAAGATGCTGGACAAGATGTCGGCACGTTGCGTGGCGCTCAACGTCGCATCCGGCGAGAAGAAATATATTGATGGCGCCTGCGTGCTGACCGACGTCGATGGGGACAGGATTTTTTCGACGTTCGATACCCGCGACCTCGACAAGTCTCAGCCAAAGATGGATTGCGGCACCCATATCATCACCGGCGGTACCGGGAAATATAAGGGGATTTCCGGGAGCGAGCCATTTGCTTGCATCGCGATGCCTGCGCTGGCCGGCCCGGGCGATTATTTTGCGATGGACATCCCGCACAACACCTCATGGGAGATCAAATAATACGGATAAACCGAGGCCCCCTTTGAGGCCAGGGTGCCTAGAACACCCCGCGGCTCAGCCAACCAAACGAGGAGCCCGGCCCAACAGCCGGGCTCTCGTCTTTCTGCCGATACTCATCGGCAGAGAGAGAATGCAACAGGCCGCGTCGCTTGAGCGGCACCCTTAGCGTTGCCGATACTAACCTGCTGCACACCAAAGCGGGCATTAACGTCTGATGTTGGCCCCAAGCAGCGGTTAGGGGATGTCCGCTATTCCGCCGCTGTCAGGGGAGAAGCAGACATCCGGTAAACTGGCCAAAAGCGACGCGATTGACCCAACTGCGACATCGGCGCCGTATTTTGGCGCGCCGCAACGGTTCGGCTTACCATCTCCGCCCATCAGGCATAAAATGAGCCGACGTCCGCGAGCGTTCGTGCCTGGCCAGACATCGTGGCAGCTCGGACGCCCGTTGGCAAAGATCTGAGGTTTGCTCAGCGATCCACAGGACGAATGCTGTGACCGAACCCGAGCGTTTGGAAGGCGTTCCTGGCCGCTACTGGCACCGGCTCGAAGACGGGCGCATCCAGTGCGACATCTGCCCGCGCTATTGCAGGCTCAACGAAGGCCAGCGCGGCCTGTGCTTCGTGCGTGGCCGGCAGGATGACCGGATCGTGCTCACGACCTACGGCCGCTCCTCGGGTTTCTGTGTCGATCCAATAGAGAAGAAGCCACTGAACCACTATCTGCCCGGAACTCCCGTGCTGTCGTTTGGTACTGCCGGGTGCAACCTGACGTGCAAATTCTGCCAGAACTGGGACATCTCCAAAGCGCGAGCGCTCGACCGGCTCCAGGACGCAGCCTCGCCGGAAGATATTGTCGAGGCCGCGATTGCCACGGGCTCACGCTCCATCGCCTACACCTATAACGACCCCGTCGTCTTCCTCGAATATGCCGTGGACGTTGCAAGGGAGGCGCGCCGGCGCGGGATCAAGAACGTGGCGGTCACAGCGGGCTACATTGACGCGGCGGCGCGGGAGGAGCTCTACACTTTCATGGACGCCGCCAATGTCGACCTCAAGGCGTTCACCGAGGCATTCTACAAACGGCTGTGCACCGGCCATCTCGGCGCCGTCCTCGAGACGCTCGAGTATCTGAAGTACGGGACGAATGTCTGGTTCGAAATCACAACGCTGCTGATCCCGGGTCACAATGACAGCCCGGACGAGGTGAAAAAGCTGAGCGAATGGGTGATGACAAGGCTGGGACCTGACGTGCCCTTACATTTCACCGCCTTCCACCCTGACTACAAGATGCTGGATCTACCCCAGACGCCGGCCTTCACGCTGACGACCGCTCGCGATATCGCGCGCAAGGTGGGACTGCATTTCGTCTACACCGGGAATGTCCATGACGAGAGAGGCCAAAGCACGTACTGTCCGAGCTGTGGTGAGCGGATCATCGGTCGAGATTGGTATGACATCACGACTTGGCGGCTCACAGGCGACGGCCGCTGCGGTGTTTGCTCCACCGCAATCCCCGGCTTGTTCGAGGCACGCCCCGGCAGCTGGGGGCAGCGGCGCGTCCCGATCCGGATCGGCAGACTGGAACGTTCTTGAGTGAGGATGATGCCGGCGTCGAGGCGCCTCAATACTGCGTGTTGGAGCAGGATTCTGATCAGGAGGCCACGATGAAGATTGACAACACCATATTTGGCGCGATCACGATTGATGGAAAGACTTATGAGCACGACGTCGTCGTTCGCCTTTCCGGCGAAATTGTGAAGCGGAAAAAGAAGCTATCAAAGAAGCTGTATGGTACCTCGCACGTGCTTTCAAAAGATGAGGCAAAATTTCTCTTCGAGAAGGGGTGCGACCAGGTCGTCATCGGCTCGGGTCAGATGGGCAACGTACACCTATCACCGGAAGCTGAAGCCTATTTCGAAAGAAAGGGCTGCGAGGTCGTGTTGAAGCCGACACCCGAGGCAATCCGGATGTTCAACCGCTCACGCGCAAAGAGAATCGGACTCTTTCATGTAACCTGTTGAAAGAAATGCTCGGTCAAGCTGTTCCGTTGATAGTGGCAGACCAGCCTGATCCGGCTTGCGTCGTCCTGATACGGACGTAGCCGCGGAAGATGATGCGGCCGTAGTCGACGGCGTACCTTGAAACGCCCGCGTCATCACACTATAGCCAGCCAACGGCGCTGTCGCTCTGTGAGAGGTCCAGCGATGCCGGCAGATCATGATACGCGCCATGGTACGCGCCCTTTGGGTCGAACCGGCATCGATGTGCTGCCCTTGGGCATCGGCACGAACAAATGGCAGCGTGCCGATCGTGGGGCCGTGTTGGAAACATACAGGACCATTCATGATGCCGGCCCGTGCATGATCGACACGGCTGAGATCTATTTCTCGGAGCGCGTTGTGGGGGACTGCTTGCGCGCCGGTCCCACCCGCGCGGTGATAGCATCGAAATTCCTTCCCTTTCCGGGCCGAACCTCTCCGCGCCGCCTGATGAGCGCGCTTGACGGTTCACTCGCGCGCCTGGGCCTCGAGACAATCGATCTCTACTATGTTCACTATCCGCTGCCCTTGATCGACGTGGGAGTGTTCGCCGAAGGTTTGGTCGAAGCGGTGAAGTCCGGCAAGGCACGCGCGGTCGGCGTGGCAAATTTCAATGCGGACCAGATGCGACGCATCGCCGATCACCTCGCAAGGGCAGGCGTTCCGCTCGCCGCCAATCAGGTCAGCTACAGCCTGCTCCGACGAGCAGCGGAAACAAATGGCGTGCTCGAAGCTTGCCGTGAGCTCGATGTGGCACTCGTAGCATATTTTCCGCTTGCGTCCGGCCGCCTCACGCAGCCGTCGGACAGCATGGACACGAAAGCGCTGCAGACGTGTCTCGCCGATATTGCCGGCGCGCACGACGCCAGCATCAGCCAGGTCGCCCTGAACTGGCTGTTGGCGCGCGACAGTCACGTGATTCCCATCCCCGGCGCGACCAAGCCTCATCACGCCAGGGCCAATCTCGATGCACTCGGTTGGCGCTTGAGTGAGGCCGATTTCGATGCGATCGACCGAGCCTCAGCAAAGCGTAGAACATGAATCCGGCGCCTTTCGTCCCTCGGACCCGATGCGAGCATCGTGTTACGCCCTGTCGGAAGTGCAACAAATACGCCGCTCTTTCTACGGCCGCACGCTTCGTTGCAGGAAGGAAGCCGTATCAGCGATCGATTTGTCGCGAATCGCCGCGTCAAATCCCATCGAGTAGCCGGGCGCGGCGGCGAGGCAGGCACGAAAGGCGGAAGGGTCAAAGGGCTTCGCCTCGCCGTCGATGAGTAAAGCCGGCCCGCTTCGGACCGAGCAGGAGGTACGGACATTTTTTCATGCTGACTAAGTCCGGACCAGCCGGATGTCCGCCCCCCTTTGTCGAGTCATTTGGAAGGATAACTTTTCTCGATACTACCAAAGCGTGTGTGGCAAAATGAAGAAGTAAACCGAAAAGCCGGACTGTCCAGGCCAATGAGGAGGGCGCTGCCGCCGCAAGGACATTGAACGTTTGGAACCCTCATGCGTTAGCCGGGCGGATGACGGCCGGATGCGGCATCCGGCATGACGATGCGGCCACGGAGTTCGGTTCTTGCTCAAGCTGTACAGATGGCCATCCGACGATTGGCAGAGCATCGGCGCGGAAATGCCCTCGGAGGTCATCTGGGCTGATCTCTTGAACGCGACTGAAGAGGAAAAGCAGTTCGTCGAACGGCTGCTCAGGATATGTATTCCGTCCAAGGAGTCCCTCAGCGCGATCGAGGCGTCGAGCCGGCTGATCCTCGACCACGGTACCCTCTATCTCAGCTCGCCGGCGGTCCGGCTCTCCGAGGACAACGAGGCGGAGATCACGCCGGTGGGATTCGTCATCGGCCCGCGCGTGCTGGTGACGGTGCGCTTCGCCGAGCTGCCGATCTTCGATGACGTCGGCAAGCGCATCGGCTCCGACGACAGCCTGGAGAACGGCATGTGCGTGTTCACCAGCCTGCTCGAAGCCATGATCGAGCGTGGCGCCGATGTTCTCGAGCATCTCGGCGGCAAGGTCGACAGGCTCTCGCGGGGCGTCTTCAAGGGCGGGCTGATTCGCACCCAACGGCCGGTGCGCTCCAGCCGGAGGATGCGCGAGGCCCTGGAAAACATCGGCGAGCTGGCCGATCGGCTGGCCAAGGCGCGCGACGTCCTGCTCGGCGTCGGCCGCATCGCCTCGTTTGCCGGCGATGTCGGCAGCGAATGGATCAAGGCCGCGTCGAAGAAGCGCCTCGAGGCGGTGTCGAAGGACGTCGTTTCGCTCAGTGACTACGAGACGCGACTGTCCGACAAGATCCAGCTGCTGCTCGATGCGGTGCTCGGCTTCGTCAACATCCAGCAGAACGAGCTGTTCAAGATCCTGACGATCGTGTCCGTCGTCGGCGTGCCGCCGACCATCCTGGTCGGCATCTGGGGCATGAACTTCAGGCACATACCCGAGCTGGACTGGATCTTCGGCTATCCGCTGGCCTGGCTCGCGATCATTGCCAGTGGCGTGCTGCCGCTGATCTGGTTCAAGCGGCGCGGCTGGTTCGATTGAAGCGGCGGCGCACCGTTTGAAAACGATGCGCCGTTGTTTGATCATGCTGCCTTGGCGTCGATGTTGCCGATCCAGTCGCGGGCCAGCGTCACGTCGGCTTGCGACAATTGATGGCCTGCCGGCAGGACCTTGTGCGTCACGCTCGCACCTGCTTGCGAGAGCAGAGCCGCGAGATGGGCTGAATTGCTCGCCGGCACGATCGGATCGGCCTGTCCCGAGAGGAGCAGAACGGGCTTGCCGCCAAGCGCGGCCTTGGGAGGATCCGACAGTGGCACCATGGCGCGCAACAGGATCGCGCCTGCCAGCACCTCCGGCTTCAGCAGCAACAGCGCTGCGGCGATGTTGGCACCGTTGGAGAAGCCGACCGCGACGGGCGCCGCGATGCTGTAACGTTGCCGCGCCTCCGTGACGAAGTCGCCGAGTTCGTTCGCGCGGCGGCGCAAATCGTCCTCGTCGAACACGCCCTCGGCGAGGCGGCGGAAGAAGCGCGGCATGCCGTGTTCGAGCACGCGGCCGCGCGGCGAGAGCAGGGCGGAGCCGGGCGAGATCATGCGGCCGAGGCCGAGCAGGTCGTTCTCGTCGCCGCCGGTGCCGTGCAGCAGCAGCAGAGGAGGGGAGCCCGCGTTGGCCGCGGGCTCAAAGCGATGGATGAATGCACTTTCGGTCATGACACGGTCTCTTCCAGGTTCGGCAGCACGCCCTCGATCTGCTTGCGGTGTTGTTCGAGGAAGCTCGGCAGCTTCAGGTCGCGTCCCAAGGTCGCGACGGGTTCGTCGACGGCAAAGCCGGGGATGTCGGTCGCGATCTCGAACAGCACGCCGCCGGGTTCGCGGAAGTAGATCGAGCGGAAGTAGTTGCGGTCCCTCTGCTCGGTCGGGTGCAGGCCGTGATTGTTCACGAGCCTCTCGGCCATCTTGCCCTGCTCGGCGTCGTCGGCTGCACGGAAGGCGATGTGATGGACAGAGCCGCCGCCCTGATGCCCGCGCAAAAAGCCCTTGGCTTCGTAGATGTCGACGACGCTGCCTTCGGCATCGCCCGGCGCCTTGAAGCGGATCACCGAGCCCTCGCGTCCGGTCTCCTTGAAGCCGAGCACGTCGGTGAGAACCGCGGCTGTCTTCGCCGCGCTGTCGAGCAGCAGCGTCACGCCGTGGAAGCCGCGGATCGCATGCTCGGCCGGCACCTCGCCATTGCTCCAGCCGGGTTCGTTCTCGGCACCGGGGATGCCAACCAGCGCGAGCGCCATGCCATCAGGGTCGGTGAACGGCAGCACGGACTCGCCAAACCGCTTCTCCAGCGCCTCGTAACGAATGCCCTTCTCGGTAAAGCGCTGCGTCCAATACCCAAGCGAGCGCTGCGGCACCCGGAAGGCGGTCTGATGGGTTTCGCCGACGCCGCGACGGCCTGCCGAAACGCCCGCCCATGGGAAGAAGGTCAGGATGGTTCCGGGCCGGCCGGTCTCGTCGCCATAATAGAAGTGGTAGGTGCCGGGATCGTCGAAATTGACCGTCTTCTTGACGAAGCGCAGGCCGAGGTCCCGGGTGTAAAAGCCAAAATTGCGGATGGGGTCGCCGGCGATCGCGGTGACATGGTGCAGTCCAGACATTGTCGTCCTCCAAAATTCGGGGAGCGGTCTTGCTCTGGCCGGAAATATCGTTCCGCTTTGGATTGGGGACAATCCATGCAAATATGACGGCTATGTCTATGATTTGGAAACAATCGCTGGGGCCGGCTCTTGGATAAGCTCGGCAGCCTCCGGGCCTTCGTAAAAGTGGTCGAGAGCGGCAGCTTTGCCGAAGCCGGCCGGCAGTTGCGGCTGTCGCGCTCGGCGATCAGCAAATACATCGCCGACCTCGAGGAGAGCCTCGGCGTCCAGCTTCTGAACCGGACCACGCGGCACGCGAGCCCGACCGAGAATGGCCAGCGCTATTTCGAGCGCGCGGTCGTGATCCTCTCGGAGATCGAGGCTGCCGACCAGGCGGTGACGCAGGCTCAATCGGCTCCGCGGGGGCTGCTCCGCGTCAACGCGCCGATGTCGTTCGGCACCATGCGGTTAGGTCCCGTGCTTGCCGATTTCATGGCGCGCTATCCCGAGCTTCAGCTCCAGATCGTGCTCAGCGACGATCTGCTCGATCCCGTCCAGGACGGCTTCGATGTCACTTTGCGGATCGCGGAGCTGGAATCCTCCAGCCTGATCGCGCGCAAGATCATGCCGATCGCGCGCATGATCTGCGCTTCGCCGGATTATCTTGCGCGTCACGGCACGCCAAAGCATCCGCAGGATCTGCGCGAGCACGCCTCGCTGACCTACGGTTTCCTGCTCACCGGCAATCAGTGGAAGCTGACCGGCGCGGACGGCGATCACTGGATCCAGCCGGCCTGGTCGCTCTGCGTCAACAACGCCGAGGTGCTGCGCGACGTTGCGATCAAGGGCAGGGGGCTCGCGCTGCTGCCCGAGTTCGTCGCCGTCGATGCCTTGCGGAAGGGGGAGCTGCAGACGGTGCTGGACAATTATTTCGCGCCGCCACTCGCGCTCTATGCGGTCTATCCGCCGACGCGGCATTTGTCGGTGAAGGTGCGGCTGTTCATCGATTTTCTGGTCGAACGTTTTGGCCGCGACGAGAACGAAGCCGGCGGACGCAGACGTGCGGAGGCTAGGTGACCGGATACTATTATACCGTGACGGAAAGCTGAACTTTCTTCCGATCGCTGGGGACTCATACTTGCGTCCCGACTTCGCGCTTAGGACCAGAGAGCGTCAGCCGCTGCCGGGGCGTCGCCGAGGGCTCTCTTCGTGCCGCTGCGAATAGCGGCGGCATGATGTGTAGCTCGCCGGCCTTCTCGACTTGATTTCAACAAGCGCAGGAGGAGCCCATGCGGAAGTCTCTCACCTTTTTCCTTTCTGGCGTGGCATTGACCGTCGCGGCGTCAACCGCCGTAGCCGGCGAGCGGGTGCTCGAGTTCAAGCTGGTCACAAAGCCGATCGACCTCAAGGTCATAGAGGCCGCAAACGTCGAAGGACAGACGGTTGTGTCCGGTAAATTCTTTGGAGTCGCCGTCTTCAGCGATGGCCGTATCGGCGTGAAGGAGTTCGTCAACACTTCGGATTTGCTCAAAGGGTCGGGCCCCTTCTTCGGCTATAGCACTTACACGTTCGAGGAAGGCTCGATTACCGCGCGCTACACCGGCTCGGCCAAAGACGGCAAATCAACGGGCGAGTACACGATCCTGTCGGGCACAGGTGCTTATGCGAACGCCACGGGTACGGGAACAATCGAAAGCGCGCCGAACCCATTCAAAGGCGTCAACCTGCTCAACATAAAGCTCGTCGTTAAAACGCCCGGCTCATGACAGCGCAATGTTCACAGGCCCCACACGAAGGATGTTGATCCCTTGTGCGGCGTGTTGGCCCGGCCGGCGGCACCTTGCCGGCCGGGCGACCTGCTGAAGGACCAACTGGAATCGTAAGATTGATCTAGCTTGGCCAGCTGACCGTACCATCGTCAGCGGTGCGCGCCCGGGACTCGCAGAGGTCAATGTGCAATTCAGCTGTCGTGGTCAACGGATGCGGTCGCCCCACTGATCCTGATCGTAGGCCTGCAGGATGCGGACAAAATCGGCCATGCTGGATCGATCTCGATTTTCGGCCACAGCCGCAACCTGAGTATCGGAAGCGGGCTGGCTCCCTTGCCAAAACCGCACGAGGAGATCGGCGATGTTTCTCATGGCGTACTCTCTGCAGCCAACTGTGACAGTAGACATCAAGTACTGGAGCGGCATCGCGCCGTTCGATCAGGAGAAAGGCCGGCGGGCGTTACGCCGCCGGACTTGTCCTGCAACTGCCGGCTCGCGGGGCCGGTTCCGTTGCTTTTCACTCTGCGTTCATAGCTAGCACGACGTAGTTGGTTGTCGCCATTGTGCGCGGGTATGACGTGACCATACTGAGGTAGGGTCAGATTGATGACTCGGGATCAGTCGACCCGGGGGTCGGCTAGCTCCCCGAATGCTGCTCGGCCGGCCGGAGCAGATCGTTCAGCGCGCGCATCGACGCCTCTCGAAGCGCGGCGAGTTCGCGGGCAGCGTCCTCGCACTCGGGCAGGGACATTGAGGGCGCCGCCAGCTCGACGTCGCGGCAGTGCTCGAACAGGCGAACGAGTCCGAGCGCGCCGGCGGCACTGCCGAGTTGATGCGCGGATCGCGCCAGCCGCTTGGAATCGCCGGCCGTCGCTGCTCTGTCTATGTCCTCGATCAGCTTTGCGCTCGTCGTTTCCAGCAAGTGGTGGAGCTTTTCGATTTGCGCCGGGCCCAAAAGTTCTTTCTGGTCGTCGAGAAAATGCCGATCGATCAACGCGCCGGCCGCAAGCTGTGTTGCGGTCGTCTCCAGCGCCGGATCATCCTCGATCGCCTCGCGCAGCGCGTTGATCAGGATCGGCTTGCTGACGACCTTGGCGATGTCGGCGCCGGCGAGCCGTTCGCGGGCGCTGCTGGACACGTCGGCGGTCACGGCGATGATGCGCGGCATCTTCGGCAGACCGAGCTTGCCGATCCGCGACGCCGCCTCCACGCCGTCCATGTCGGGCATGTGCAGGTCCATCAGGATGACGTCGAACGCCTGATCGCGGGCGAGTGCGACGGCCGAGGCGCCGTTCGTGGCGATCATGGGGCTATGGCCGAGCCGGTTCAGCATGGCTTCGCCGACCTCGCAATTGACGGGATCGTCGTCGACCAGCAGCACGCGGAGCTGGTGCGACGGCGGCGGCAGTGCGCCCGGCGCGCCGCCGTTTCCGGCGAGGCCAATCGGCACTTCAAGCGTGAAAGTGCTGCCCGCGCCCGGCGCGCTCTCAACCGTCAGCTCGCCGCGCATCAGGCGGGTGAGGCGCCGCGCGATCGCAAGGCCGAGGCCGGTGCCGCCGAACCGCCGCGCGATGCTGTCGTCGGCCTGGACGAAATCCTCAAAAATCCGCTCGTGCAGGCCGCGCGCGATGCCGATGCCGGTGTCGCGAACGGCAATACGCAGCAGGACATGATCGTCGCGCCGCTCGGCCGCCGCGCTCAAGCCGATCCCGCCGCTTGCCGTGAACTTGATCGCGTTGCCGATCAGATTGAGCAGGATGCGATTGAGCCTGACAGGATCGCCGTGCACGGACGTGTTGACCGTCGCATGGCAGGCGAGGTCGAAGGTCAGCCCCTTGTCGAAGGCCTGCGGACGCATCAGGTCGGCGGCGGCCTCGATGAGCTGGTCGAGACGGAAGTCGCGCGTCTCCAGCATTTCGGTAGCGGCCTCCAGGCGGGCATATTCCAGCACGGCGTCGACCAGCGCGATCAGCGTTTCGCCTGACGCCGCCGCAGTGGCGAGGTGGCGGCATTGCACCTCGCTGAGGCTGCCGTCGTCCAGCAATTGCAGCACGCCCATGACGCCGTTCAGCGGCGTGCGCAGCTCGTGGCTGACGACGGCAAGGAAGCGCGACTTGGTCTCGTTGGCCGCCACCGCCGCGCTGCGCGCGCGTTCGGCGGCATCGTGCTCGGCAAGAGCATGGTCGCGTGCCTTTTCGAGCTCGGAGGTGCGCTCGATCACCTTGCGCTCGAGCGTCGCGTAGGATTCGCGCAAGTGCGCGGCCATACGGTTGAACTGGTCGCCGAGCGCTTCGAGCTCGTCACCGGTCTTGATCGCGAGCCGCTGGCCGAGATCGCCGCTGCCGATCCGCCGCGCGCCCTGCGTCAGGATCTGGATCGGCACGCTCATGCGCCGGCTGAGCCACAGCGACACGAGGACTGCGAAGGCCAGCAGGATGACCAGGAGAAACGTCGAGCGGCCGATCGAAGCGTAGATCGGCGCGTAGGCTTCGGTGAGCGGCAGCTCGACGAACACCAGCCAGCCGAGCGAGGGTACCGTCGCATAGGTCGACAGCACGCGTTGGCCGGACAGATCCTCCTTGACCAGGCCGCCCGAGGGTGGGCCGACGCCGTCGAGCGCAGCACGGACATCGGCGTGGCCGGAGAGATCACTGCGCTGCAGCGCCCGCCACAGGTCAGGATGCGCGATCAACACACCCATGCGGTCGACCACATAGGCTTTGCCGGTGTTGCCGACCCTGATCCCGGCGACGAGATCCCAGATGAAGCGCAGATTGACCTCGGCAACGATCACGTCGGGAGCGCGGCCGGTGCCGCGCGTCGCGAGCGTCATGAACGGCTCGGTATCGCCGAAGAAGTAGACGGGTCCGTAATAGGCCCGGCTTTCAATGGCGCCGCGGAAGGCGGGCGAAGCGGAGAGGTCGTCCTTGCTGCCGATCCTGTCGGCGACGCGGCGCGATACGCGCACCTGCTCGCGGCCCTGCGAGTCGAGCTCGGCGATTTCCGCGATCGCAGGCGAGAGACGCAGGAGACGGATGGCGTTCAGCCGCTCGTCCTCGTTGGTCGACAGCTCCGGGGGCAGGCGCGAGAGCCATCTGATCTGGCTCTCGATCTGGCCGATGAACTGGCCGATCTGAATGGCCGCGGATGCCGCCTGCTCGCGCTGGGTTGCCGCCAGCAGCTGCTTCTGCTCGCGATAGGAGAACCAGACGTCGAAGCCGGTGTTGATGGCAAGCGCGGCAAAGGCGAGGGCGACGATCGAGTAGAGATATTTTCTGAACAGCCGGCCGGGAGGCGTCCGCAACTGTCCCTGGTCGACCGCCTCGTTCACTCGCGGATCTCGTCGGCGCGGGCGAGCAGCGTGAATGGTATCGTCAGTCCCAGTGTGCGGGCGACCGTGCGGTTGATCAGCAGCTCGTATTTCCGCGGCGATTGCACCGGCAGATCGCCGGCCTTGGTGCCGCGCAGGATGAGATCGACATAATCGGCCGAGCGCACTTCGAGTGTCGGCCCGTAGCTCATCAGCCCGCCCGCATCCATGAAATAATGGAACGGATAGATCGTGGGCACGCGATGGTTCGCCGCCGCCGTGACGACCGCTTTCCGGTTCACCACGAGAAAGCTGTCAACGAGCGCAACCATCGCCGCCTTGGGCGGGTCGGAAAAACGCCTGATGGTGTCATCGATCTCCGCCGGTGCGTTGACGGGCGCGGGGATCGCGGATACGCCGGACGCCGCGGCTTCCTGCTCGATCGATTCGAGGAAGAAACGCCCGCCGCGCGGGGTGGTCGCCGGGTTGAACAGGATGCCGACACGCGCGACATCAGGCACGGCCTCGCGGATCAGCTGAAGCCATTTGCCGCCCATCTCGGCGGTGCTGTTGGTAAAGCCGGTGACGTTGCCGCCGGGGTGCGCGAGGCTTTCGACGAAGCCGTTGCCGACGGGATCGTTGGCGGTGGCGAAAACGATCGGAATGGTCTTGGTGGCTGCAAAGACGGCCGCGGTTTCGATCGTCGAGCCGGTCAGGATCACGTCCGGCTTGAGGTCGAGCAGCTCCTGAACCGCCGTCTCCAGTCTGTCCGGTGCGCCGAAGGTCGAGCGGACCTCGAGGCGGAAGTTGACGCCTTCGACCCAGCCTCGCTGTCTCAAGCCGACGATGAGGCCGCCCAGGCGGGATGTCGCGGCGTCGATCATACTCCGTCTGGTCAGCTCTTCGTCGAGCGGCAATGCGGTCAGCGAGGCGACGATTCGCATGCGATCCGACGTCGCGCCGAGCGCGAGCCATCCCGCGGCGGTCGCGCCGGCAAGGCGAATGAAGCCGCGGCGGTCGACCTCCACTGAAACGAAAGACCGCTCGGTCATGGAATTCGTTGCACGATGGCTTTGTCCCGAGCTTGATGCTTAGCGCGAAAGCCCGGTGCCCACAATTGATGAAAAGCGCATGTGAACGGTCATTCGCAAGCTTCGGAGGGCTAGCATCGCAATCATACGCCGCAACGAGTCGCGATTTCGGACCTGACCTTCACCTTCAAGCATCGCGCGTTTCGATGCGCTGGTCGCTATTAGCGCCGCAGCGTGAACTCGTCCGCACTGCGCCGGTGCTCCCATTTCGCCTGCTCAAGCTCCGGCTGGTCGCATTCGGCCTCCGGATAGCCGATGCAGAGATAGGCGATGAACTTCCAGGAATTTGGCACGTCGAGAGCGGCGTGAATGCGCGCGGGGGTCAGGATCGAAACCCAGCCGATACCGATGCCCTCGGCACGCGCTGAGAGCCACATCGCGGTGATCGCAGCGACCACGGAATATTCCGTCGTTTCCGGCATGGTGGCGCGGCCGAGGCCGTGGCCGATATCGCTGGCCTTGTCCGCGAACACCGCGAGATGGCCAGGCGCCTGTTCGAGGCCCGACAGTTTCAGCGTCGCATAGCGCGCCGCGCGCTCTCCGGAGTAGCAATTGAGCGCATCGGCATTGCATGTCCTGAAATCGTCGATTACGGCACGGCGCCGTGCGGCATCGTCGACGGTGACGAAACGCCAGGGCTGGCTGAGCCCAACCGACGGCGACAGGCAGGCGGTCTCGATCAGTCGCGTGATGGCCCCCTCCGGCAGCGGATCGCTGCGGAAGCGGCGCACGTCGCGGCGCCACACAAACAGCTCGCGTAAATGCTGACGGAAGGTATCGTCGAACTCGACCATGAGGTCAGCGTCCCATCTGGAAGGCTGCTGCGACCAGCAGGATCAGGATCTCACCGAGCTGCTCGAACGCGCCGAGGATGTCGCCGGTCTGCCCGCCGATCTGGCGGATGGCAAGTCGCGCCAGCATGAACCCGGCGAGCGACAGCAGGATCAGGCCGACCAGCGCCTTGCCCGGCCCGAGCGCGAGGGCGAGAGCGAGCGTCCCAAGTGCGAAGGCGATGGCGACACTGCGGCCCGGCGGTGGCCCCGCGCTCGCCGAAAGCCCATCCGGCCGCGCCGGAGGGACCAGCGACATGAAGGCCGGCACGCCGGCGCGGGCAGCGATGTGCGCCGCGCACAGCGCCAACGTGACCGCCCACGGATTGGCGATCGTGGCGAGCGCACTCCAGCGCAGGCCGAACGACAGGATCAGCGCGCAGACGCCGTACGTCCCGATCCGGCTGTCGCGCATGATCTCGAGCTTGCGCTCGCGCGTCCGGCCGCCGCCCAGCCCATCGGCGGTATCGGCAAGTCCGTCCTCGTGCAGCGCGCCGGTGATGAGGGCGGTCGCGGCCAGCGCGAGCAGGGCGGCAAGGTTTGGTGTCAGTCCGAACCGGCTGGCGATCTTATAGACCAACGCGCCGGCAAGGCCGACCAGCAGTCCCGCGACGGGCAGGGCCCAGGTTGCACGCGCGATGGCGCCGTCGCCTGCGGGCTTCGACGATGCTACCGGGAGGATCGTGACGAACGATGCCGCCATCCTGAGATCGGCGACGACGTCTTTCAAAAGTTCGGCGCGCGGCATCATTTCAATTTCATCGGCAGGCCGGCGACGACGAACTCGACCTCGTCCGCGACACCAGCAATGATCTGATTCATGATTCCGGCGGCGTCGCGAAAGCTGCGTGCCAGGGCGTTGTCAGGTACGATGCCGAGACCGACCTCGTTGGTGACGAGCACGACCGGGCTCTTGAGATGAAGCAGGGTGGCGGCAAGCTCCTTTACCTCGCTCTCCCAGTCGCGCTCCGCATGCATCAGGTTGGAGAGCCAGAGTGTCAGGCAGTCCACCAGCCGTGCGCCGCCGCCATCGCTTGCGACCAGCACCTGCACGAGATCAAGCGGCACTTCGCGTTCGAGCCAGTCGGTTCCGCGGCGAGCGCGATGCCTGGCGATGCGCGCCTCCATTTCGGCATCGAGCGCCTCGGCCGTCGCGATATAGACGGGCCGGCCGGAAAAGGCCTTCGCGCGTGTTTCCGCACGCGTGCTCTTGCCCGATCGCGCTCCGCCCGTGATCAAGATGACGGCCATGAAGGTCTCCTATCAGCCCTGACTAATCACCAAACACGGCCAAAGACAAAGCCGAAATCAGGCCTGTAGGGGCTTGCGCTCTGCCTTCGCTTTGCGCAACAGGGGCGGGACAGGAGGCAGGCGTGGGCTTTGCGGGCGCGATGGTGGTGGCGATGGCGGTGGATGCTCTCTTGGGCTGGCCGTCGTGGCTGTTCGCGCGGATCGGCCACCCCGTGACCTGGCTGGGGCGGCTGATCGGCGCCATCGATGCCGCCTGGAATCGCGCGTCTGATCCGCCGGCGCTTCGCCGCGGCGCGGGCATTGCCGGCGCGCTCGTGGTGATCGCGCTCTCCGTTGCGGTCGGCTGGATGCTTCAGTCCTTGCTTCCCTCGGGCTGGATCCAGATCGTGTTGGTCGGCGTCCTGGCCTGGCCGCTGGTCGCGCTGCGCTCGCTGCACGATCATGTCGCGGCGGTCGCAAATCCCTTGCAGGCCGGCGACATCACCGCTGCGCGCGACGCGGTCTCGCGTATCGTCGGCCGTGATCCCGCGGCGCTCGATGAGCCCGGCATCGCGCGCGCGGCGATCGAGAGCCTTGCCGAGAACGCCTCCGACGGCATCGTGGCGCCCGTGTTTTGGGGCGCGCTGTTCGGCTTGCCCGGCATCCTCGGCTACAAGGCCATCAACACGCTCGACTCCATGATCGGCCATCGCAGCGAGCGACACGAAACTTTCGGCTGGGCCGCGGCGCGCATCGACGATATCGCCAACTTCATTCCGGCGCGCCTGACCGGATTTCTATTCGTGTTGCTGGCGCCTTGGCGATCGGAGGCGCTGGCGTGCATGAGCCGCGATGCGGGCCGCCATCGCTCGCCGAACGCCGGCTGGCCGGAAGCGGCCATGGCGGGGGCGCTCGGCGTGCGCCTCAGCGGTCCGCGCATCTATCACGGCAGCATCACGAACGAGCCCTGGCTCAACGAAGACGCGCGCGATCCGCTCGCTGCGGACATCAATCACGGATTGGCGGTCTATCGCAGGTCCATGCTGCTTCTCGCGGGGGTGCTTGCGATCCTGGCCTTCGCGTGAAACAACGGGGCATGCGCGAGCACGGTGGAAATCTCGATCAGGCCCAGCAGCGTTTTGGCGGACGCGCTGAGGATTGGATCGACCTCTCGACAGGGATCAACCGCCTGCCTTATCCCATGGGCGAGGTAAGCCCGCGCGCCTGGAGCGCGTTGCCCTCGCGCGCCGAGGTCGATGCCTTGCTTCAAGCCGCGCAGCACGCCTATCGCACGAGCGCACCTGTTACAGCGATGGGCGGTGCACAGGCCGCCATTCAATTGCTGCCGCAACTGGCGCCAGCCGGTCGCGCGCGCATCCTCGCGCCGACCTACAATGAATATGCCGGGGTCCTGTCGGCTGCGGGCTGGGATGTCCAGGAGGTCTCGGGGCTCGACGCGCTGGCCGGCGCAGACCTCGCGATCATCGTCAATCCCAACAATCCCGATGGCCGCCGCCATACGCCGAAGGACTTGCTGGCATTGCTGCCGCGCGTCGGCCGTCTCGTGATCGACGAGAGCTTTGCCGACGCCGTTCCGCAGCTGTCGCTTGCTTCGCAGGCAGATCGGCCGGGACTGTTGGTGCTGCGCTCTTTCGGAAAGTTCTATGGCCTTGCCGGGCTGCGGCTTGGGTTCGCGCTCGGCAATGCGGCCGATATTGGCAAGCTTGCATCGATGTCGGGTCCATGGCCGGTCTCGGGGGCAGCGATCGCGATTGGCTGCCGCGCCTTGCGCGATGATGCCTGGGCCGAGGCTACGTCAGCGCGGCTCGCACGCGACTGTGCTCGCCTCGACGCCATGGCGCAGTCGCAAGGCTGGACGCTTGTCGGCGGCACGCCCTTGTTTCGTCTTTATGGAACGCCTGACGCGCGCGCCGCGCAGGAAAAACTCGCGCGTCGCCAAATCTGGTCGCGCGTCTTTGCGAGAGAGCCGGCATGGCTGCGCCTCGGACTTCCCGGCAGCGAATCCGAATGGATGCGCCTTGCCGAGGTGCTAACGCGCTAGCGCGAGCAATCCTTCGACATCGAGATGCTTTTCGATGTGATCGGCGAGGGCATCGAGCGCGTTCTCGACCCTGGCGTGATAGGGCTCGTCGCCTGCGGGAATATCGAGTTTTGCCAAGAACGCCTTGCGGAAATCATCCGACGTGAACAGGCCGTGCAAATAGCTGCCCTGCACGCGGCCATCGCGCGAGATCGCGCCTTCCGGCTCGCCGTTCAGTTTCGCAAACGGCCGCGCACGGTCGGGCCCATCGGTGCGGCCGATGTGGATCTCGTAGGCCTCGATCGGCTGATCCGTGGCGGCATGCACGGCCGCGACCCGCGTCAACGTCTTCTGCGGGCTCATCACCGTTGTCACGTCCAGCAGCCCGAGGCCCGGCGTGTCGCCCGCAGGGCCCTCGATGCCATCGGGATCAGCGACTCTATGTCCGAGCATCTGATAGCCACCGCAGAGGCCGAGCACATGGCCGCCCCGGCGGTGATGTGCGAGCAGATCGATGTCCCAGCCCTGCGCCCGCAAAAAGGCGAGATCGCCGCGGGTGGATTTTGAGCCGGGGATGATGACGAGCCTGACATCGCCAGGAATCGCTTCGCCCGGACGCACCATGACGAGATCGACGCCCGGTTCGAGCTTGAGCGGATCGAGATCGTCGAAATTGGCGATCCGCGATAACGCGAGACAGGCGATCTTGCATTGGCCCGGCTTTCGCGCATCGCGCAGGCCCAGCGCGTCCTCGGCCGGCAGCTCGCCGGCGCGCGCGAACCAGGGCAGCACGCCGAGGCCGCGCCACGCAGTCCTCGCTTCGATCAGCCTGTAGCCGTCGTCGAACAGCGTGGGATCGCCGCGGAACTTGTTGATGACAAAACCCTGGATCATCGCGGCATCATCGGGATCGATCACCGCCTTGATGCCGACGAGCTGGGCGATGACGCCGCCGCGGTCGATGTCGCCGACGAGCACGACGGGCACGTCTGCCTTGCGCGCAAAACCCATATTGGCGATGTCGGCCTTGCGCAGGTTCACTTCGGCCGGGCTGCCCGCGCCCTCGACCAGCACGAGATCGGCGCGTGCCTTCAGCCGCTCAAAGCTCTCCAGCACGGCGCCCATCAGCGAAGGTTTCATCGCCGCATAGTCACGTGCACGGGCGGTTGCGATGCGCTTGCCGTGGACGATGACCTGCGCGCCGACATCGGTCTCGGGCTTGAGCAGCACCGGGTTCATGTCGGTGTGCGGCTCGACGCCGGCGGCGAGCGCCTGCAGCGCCTGGGCGCGGCCGATCTCGCCGCCGTCAACGGTGACGGCCGCATTGTTCGACATGTTCTGCGGCTTGAACGGGAGCACGCGCAGGCCACGTCGCGTGAAGGCGCGCGCCAGGCCGGCAACGATGAGCGACTTGCCCACGTCCGAGCCGGCCCCTTGGATCATCAGCGCGCGCGCCATAGCGAGATGGTCTCAGAATTCGACGCCGGCTTGCGCTTTGATGCCGGAGCGGAAGGGATGTTTGACCAGCGTCATCTCGGTGACGAGGTCGGCGATCTCGATCAGTTCGTCCTTGGCGTTTCGCCCGGTGAGGACGACATGCGTCATCGGCGGCTTCTGCGTGGTGAGGAATTCGACGACCTCGGCGATATCGAGATAGTCGTAGCGCAGCGCAATGTTGATCTCGTCGAGCACGACCATGCGCAGGTTGGGATCTGATATCAGCTCCTTGGCCTTCTCCCAGCCGGCGCGCGCGGCGGCGATGTCGCGGGCGCGGTCCTGCGTTTCCCAGGTAAAACCTTCGCCCATTGCGTGGAACTGGCAGAGATCGCCGAAATGGCCGGTGAGCAGGCGCCGCTCGCCGGTATCCCAGGCGCCCTTGATGAACTGCACGACCGCGCAGGGGAAGCCATGGGCGACGCAGCGGACGATCATGCCGAAGGCGGAGGACGACTTGCCCTTGCCGGCGCCGGTGTGGACGATGATGAGGCCTTTTTCGCCGCTCTTGGTCGCCATGATCTTGTCGCGGGCGGCCTTCTTCTTCGCCATTTTCGCAGCGTGGCGGGCGTCGGTTTCCTCGCCCGTTTGGGTCTCCGGTTCAGGCGTCATCGTACCAGTCCTTCGGCTTGACAAGTGGCGGCCAGCGGCAAATGGTGGGCCCGCGTTGGTTCCTGTCCTATGACAGGCGAAGAGGGAATGCGATAGGGTCCGAATCGGCAAGATTTGGGTCCAAAATGCAGCCGCCCCCGCGACCGTGACCGGAGAGATGCCCGAAGCCACTGATCCCTAACGGGATCGGGAAGGCGGGGATCGAAGGGCAAGACCCTGCTCCGCAAGCCGGGAGACCTGCCAGCGCGGACGATTTTGGACCGGCGGACGGGGTGTTCCGCGACGGGGAAACGGGCCCCTGGAAAGTGGTTCGTGCGCCTCTTCGCCTCCCGCTGTTTATTCTGGAAGAGGCGATGACGGTCACACTTCACGTCTGCATTACCTGCCGTGCCGGCGAGACGCTTGGCGAGGGCGAGACGACGCCCGGCAAGCGGTTGCACGGTGCGATCCTGGACGCCGGCGTGCCCGACGGCGTGAGCGTAGTTCCCGTCGAATGCCTGTCGGCCTGCAGCCAGGGCTGCTCGGTCGCGCTCAGCGCGCCCGGCCGCTGGTCCTATGTCTATGGCCGCCTGTCGGATGCCAATGCGCGCGACGTGATCGCGGGCGCTGCGGCCTATGCGGCCGCGCCTGATGGCCTCGTGCCCTGGCGCAGCCGTCCCGAAATCTTCCGCAAGCAATCGCTTGCCCGCATTCCCCCCATTGCCGTCGTGCCGGAGGCCGCCGAATGAATTCGCTCGCAAAAGTCCCTGTTACGGTGGTCACGGGTTTTCTCGGCTCCGGCAAGACGACATTGATCCAGCATCTGCTCGCCAATGCCGGCGGCAAGAAGCTCGCCGTGCTCGTCAACGAGTTCGGCAGCGAGGGCGTCGATGGCGAGATCCTGAAGTCGTGCGCCGATGCCAACTGCCCGGAGGAAAACATCGTCGAGCTCGCCAATGGCTGCATCTGCTGCACTGTCGCCGACGATTTCATTCCGACCATGGAGCAGCTCTTGGCGCGCCCAGTGCGGCCCGATCACATCCTGATCGAGACCTCGGGCCTGGCGCTGCCAAAGCCGCTGTTGAAGGCATTCGATTGGCCGGAGATCCGTTCGCGCATCACGGTCGACGGTGTGATCGCGCTGGCCGATGCCGAAGCCGTCGCTGCCGGCCGCTTCGCGCCGGATCCGGCTGCGGTCGAAGCGCAGCGCGCGGCGGACGACAATCTCGATCACGAGACGCCGCTGTCGGAAGTGTTCGAGGACCAGATCGCCTGTGCCGACATCGTGCTGTTGACCAAGGCCGATCTTGCGGGCGCCGCGGGTATCGAAGCCGCCAAGGCGGCGATCACGGCCGAGATGCCGCGCCGCGTGCCGATGCTCCCCGTCACCGACGGCGCGATCGATGCGCGCGTCATCCTCGGCCTCGGCGCTGCCGCGGAGAACGATCTTGCTGCGCGTCCGTCGCATCACGATGGCGAGGACGAGCACGAGCATGACGATTTTGCCTCCGTCGTGATCGATCTTCCGGAAGTGTCTAATGTCGAAGCGCTGGTCGCCTCCGTCCAGCGCCTGGCGCGCGAGCAGAACGTGCTGCGTGCGAAAGGCTATATCGCGGTCGCGGGCAAGCCGATGCGCCTGTTGCTGCAAGCGGTCGGCGAGCGCGTGCGCCACCAGTTCGACAAGCCCTGGGCTGCCGGCGTACGGCAATCAAAGCTCGTCGTGATCGGCGAGCACGGTGATATCGACGAGGCCGCGATCAGGTCAGGACTTGGTCTTTCAGGATCTGGCATCTGATGCACGTCGTCTTCCGCGAGAGCCGCGGTCTCGAGGAGACCGCGACGCCAAGGGACATCGGCCAGGACCCGGCCGATCTCGTGGTGCTCTCGTATTCGGATTCCGATCTTGCCGCGTTCGCGGCCGGTTGGCGGCGCGGCCGCGACAGCCTGCCGTCGCTGCGGCTCGCCAATCTTGCGGAGCTGCGTCATCCGCTTTCGGTCGACACCTATATCGAGCGCACGCTCTCCTATGCGCGCGGCATCCTGGTGCGGTTGATTGGCGGTGAGTCCTACTGGCCGTATGGTCTCGCGGCGCTCCGGCAACTTGCCAAGGACCGTAACATCGTGCTGGCCGTGCTGCCGGCCGATGGCCGCGACGATACGCGGCTGGACGCGTATTCGACCTTGCCGGTCTCGACGCTGCGCCGGCTCAAGGTGCTCTGCGACACCGGCGGCCCGGTCGCCGCGCAAGCTGCGATCGCGCAGCTCGCGCTGGCCTCGGGCCTCTATGCCGGGCCAGTCGCCGGCGAGATGACCGTGCCTGAGATGGGGTTCTACGATCCCGCGCGTGGCGTCATTGCTGCGCCGGTGGGCGGCGAGGGGAAGTCCCGCGCGCTGGTGACGTTCTATCGCTCCTATCTCACCGCTGCGGACGCCGGCCCGGTCGATGCCTTGATCGCCGCGCTGCGCGAAAAGGGCTTTGATGCCTATGGTGTCTTCGTCACCTCGCTGAAGGCCGCGGGCGTTGCCGATTGGCTGCGCGCGCATCTCGCGCAGGATCCTCCGGTCGCGATCGTCAATGCGACGGCGTTCTCGGCAATGAGCGATGACGGCACGACGCCGTTCGATGCTGCATCATGCCCGGTGTTCCAGGTTGCGCTCTCGACGGCGCGGCGTGAGGACTGGGCGGAATCGCTGCGCGGCCTGTCGCCCGGCGATCTCGCGATGCATGTGGTGCTGCCCGAGGTCGACGGCCGCCTGTTCGCGGGCGTGGTGAGCTTCAAATCCGCTGGGATGCGCGATCCCGATCTGCAATTCTCGCATCTCGCCCATCACGCGGATGAGGAGCGGGTGCAGGTCGTCGCCGCACGCGTTGCCGCCTGGCGGCGGCTCGCGGAGACGCCGGCTGGCGAGAAGCAGCTGGCGATCGTGCTCTCGAACTATCCGGGACGCCCGCACCAGGTCGCGCATGCGGTCGGTCTCGATGCGCTGTCCTCAGTCGAGGCATTGCTGTCTGATCTTGCGGAGGTCGGCTTCGATGTTGCGCCGGTCGATGCGCTCGGCGAGACGCTGCTGAGGCAGCAACTGACCTGGAGTGTTGCCGATTACCGCGCGGCGCTCTCGCGCCTGCCGCAAGCACTGCGGGATGATCTCGCGCAAGCCTGGGGCGCGCCGGAGGATGATCCGAGCTGTCGCGACGGCGCGTTTCATTTTGCCGCGATCGCTTGCGGCGCGTCGATCATCGCGGTCCAGCCCGAGCGCGGCGATGCAACGACGCGCGATGCCGACTATCACGATCTTGCCCGCACGCCGCGCCATGCCTATGTCGCATTCTATCTCTGGCTTCGGGAGCAGGGCTGTGACGCCGTCGTGCACATGGGCGCACATGGCACGCTGGAATGGCTGCCCGGCAAATCCGTGGCGCTGTCGCAGGCATGCTGGCCCGAGGCTCTGATCGGCGATCTCCCCGTCATCTATCCCTTCATCGTCAATGATCCCGGCGAGGCCGCGCAGGCCAAGCGGCGCATCGCTGCCGTCACGATCGGCCACCTGCCGCCACCGCTGGCGGCATCCGCGGTGCCGGAAGGCCTGCGCCGGCTCGAACGTCTGCTCGATGAATACTCGACTGCCGATGGTCTCGATCCCGCGCGCCGCCAGCGTCTGATCTCAGCGATCCGCGACGAGGCACGCGCGGCGGGTCTCGAAGACGATCTCGGCCTCGATGCATCGGCCGCACCAGCCGAAGCCATTCCGCGGATCGATCGCTTCGTCTGCGATCTCAAGGAAAGCCAGTTCGGCGACGGCCTGCACGTGTTCGGGCGCGGCGCCTGCGGCGAAGCGGAGCGCGAGGCGCTGCAGGCGGCGCTTGCAGGCAAGCGCGTTGCGCCGGGGCCGTCGGGCTCACCCTATCGTGGGCGCCAGGACGTGCTGCCCACCGGGCGCAATCTCTTCGCCGTCGATCCACGCGCGGTGCCGACGCCGTCGGCCCATGCGCAAGGCATCAAGCTCGCCGAAGAGCTGCTGCGCCGTCACTTGCAGGATCATGGCGACTGGCCGAAGGGGCTCGTGGTCGATCTCTGGGGTTCGGCGACGATGCGCACCGCAGGCGAGGAGTTCGCGATGGCCCTGCATCTGGCAGGCCTCGCGCCGCGCTGGGACCACGCCTCCGGCCGCGTCACCGGTTACGACATCATCGCGCCGGCCGAGCTCGGCCGTCCCCGCATCGACGTAACACTGCGCGTGTCCGGCTTGTTCCGCGATGTCTTTTCGGGGCTGGCGCAATTGTTCGAGGCCGCGTCCGAGGCACTCGCAGGCCGCGACGAGGAGGACGAGGAGAATCCCTATCGCCACCGCGCGTCACGTGTATTTGCGCCGCGGCCCGGACAATACGGCGTTGGCCTGTCGGCGATCCCTGATGCCTTCACGCCCGAGACGCGTGATGCCGCCGGGGAAGCCTGGCTGTCGGCATCGTCCTGGGCGTTCTCGGCGGATGGCGCGATCAAGCCCGATCGTGCCGGCATCGAGGCGCGGCTCGCGTCGGCGGATGCTTTCGTTCACGTCCAGGATCTGCCGGAGACCGATCTTCTGCTCGCTGCCGACTATGCCGCGCATGAAGCCGGCGTCGCCGCAGCTGCGGCACATCTCGGCGCGGCAGGACCATCGCTCTATCACATCGACACAACGCGCCCCGAGGAGCCGCATGCGCGCACGCTGACGGAAGAGATCTCGCGCGTCGTCCGGGCCCGCGCGGCGAACCCGGCCTGGATCGCCGGCATGATGCGCCACGGCTTTCGCGGCGCGGCCGAGATCACCGCGACGCTCGAGCACATGGCCGCCTTCGCGCATCTTGCCGGCGCCGTGCCGCCGCATCTATTCGATCTCTACTACGATGCGACGCTCGGCAACGATGATGTCCGCGCGTTCATGGCACGCGAGAATCCGACGGCGCTCGTCGCAATGGAGACGTGCTTCACGCGGTTGCATGAGGCCTCGCTCTGGCGGACACGCCGCAATTCGATCGCCGCTGCGCTGAAGGAGGCGTCATGAGCGCTTCCGCGATCAAGGGCTGGTGTCCCGGCGCGCTGAGGCCGATGCGATCGGGCGACGGCCTCGTGGTGCGCGTGCGTCCTTTCGGTGGACGCCTTGACGCGGCACAGATTTCCGGCCTTGCCGAGCTGGCCGAACGCTTCGGCAATGGTCTCATCGACGTGACGAGCCGCGCCAATCTCCAGATCAGAGGTGTCAGCGACGAAAGCCACGGCCCGCTGCTCGATGGCCTTGCGCGACTGGCGCTGCTCGATCCCGACGTCGATATCGAATCCCGGCGCAACATCCTGGTGACGCCGTTCTGGAACGAGGGCGACGACACGCAGGCGCTCGCCGCCGAGCTCGAGGAGGCGCTTGCCGACAGCGCGCTCAAATTGCCCACAAAGTTCGGCTTCGCGATCGATGACGGGACCTCGCGCGTGCTGGCCGGCGATTCCGCCGACGTGCGCATTGAGCGCGATCGCAGCGGCCGGCTTCTGGTGCGGGCCGATGGTGCGAGGCTCGGCCGCTCGGTCGGGCGCGGAGGCGCCGTGAGCACGGCACTGGCGATCGCAAACTGGTTCATCGCCTCCGGCGGCATCAGCGGCGGGCGAGGGCGCATGGCGGCCCACATCGCTTCCGGTGCGGCATTGCCGGGGACCTTGCGCGGCGAGACCGAACCGGCCCCGGTGATGGCTACGCTGCGGCCCGGACATTATCCGCAGGGCGCCATGGTCGGAGTGGCGTTCGGGCAGATGCTGCATTCAACGCTGCATCAATTCGCGGCTTGCGGACATGCCCTGCGCATGACGCCATGGCGGATGGTCCTGAGCGAGGGCAAGCGTGCGATGCCGAAGGGAGCGGGTCTCATCACGGAGCCGTACGATCCCGCGCTACGCGTCATCGCCTGTAGCGGCGCCCCGCGCTGCCGCGAGGCGCATGCCGATACCCGCGCGCTCGCCGCCGCGCTCGCGCCGCGCATTGCACCCGATACGCGGCTTCACGTCTCCGGCTGCGCCAAGGGCTGCGCGCATTCCGGCGCCGCCGCTGTGACGCTTGTTGCGACCCGCGCCGGATTCGATCTCGTCCGCGGTGGATCGACCCGCGATGAGCCCGCTCTGCGCGGCCTGAACGGTGATGACATCGTCAACGATCCCTCCATCCTGGTCGGAGGGCACTGATGCCCTACACTTACGAGACCGACGGTGCGGCGATCTACCGGCAGTCCTTTGCGACCATCCGCGCTGAGGCGGATCTTGCGCGCTTCACGCCCGACGAGGAGCAGGTCGTGGTGCGGATGATCCATGCCGCCGGCATGGTCGGCCTGGAGGCGCATATCCGCTTCACGCCCGGCATGGCGGCCGCTGCGCGGGCCGCTTTGCAGAAGGGAGCGCCGATCCTGTGCGACGCGCGCATGGTCTCCGAAGGCATTACGCGCGCGAGACTGCCCGCGGCCAACGCCGTGATCTGCACGCTCGGCGATGCCGCCGTTCCCGCACTCGCGCAATCCATGCGCAACACCCGCTCGGCGGCAGCGCTGGAGCTGTGGCGGCCGCATCTGGGCGGCGCGATCGTCGCGATCGGCAATGCGCCGACCGCGCTGTTTCATCTGCTCAATATGCTGGAGGACCGCGACTGCCCGCGGCCCGCGGCGATCATCGGCTGCCCGGTCGGCTTCGTCGGTGCGGCCGAATCCAAGGCCGCGCTGATGGCCGATCCGCCAGTGCCGGCACTGACGGTTGAGGGCCGCCTCGGCGGCTCCGCGATCACGGTCGCCGCCGTCAACGCGCTGGCGAGCCGGAGCGAATAATCATGGGACGCATCATCTGCTGCGGTCTCGGCCCCGGTGATCCCGATTTGATGAGCGTGCGCGCCGACCGCACGGTGCGCGGGGCGCAGCATGTCGCCTATTTCCGCAAGAAGGGCAGGCCGGGCCAGGCACGCCGCATCGTCGAGGGCATGCTGGCCGCGGACGTCACCGAATATCCCATGGAATATCCGGTCACGACTGAGATCGCCTTCGACAGCCCCGAATACGTGCAGTTGCTCGCCGGCTTCTACGACGAATGGGCCGAGCGCCTGGCGCGGCTTTCGCGCGCGGTCGACGTCGTCGTGCTGTGCGAGGGCGATCCCTACTTCTACGGCTCGTTCATGCATCTGCACACGCGCCTGCAAGGCCGCGTCGAGATCGAGGTGATCGCCGGCATTCCCGGCATGGTCGGCTGCTGGAACGGCGTCGGCCAGCCGATCGCGCTCGGTGACGACGTCACGACGGTGCTGATGGGGACGCTTCCCGAAGACGAGCTCGAACGGCGCATGCGCGATTCCGATGCGCTCGTCGTCATGAAGACCGGCCGCAATCTCGCCAAAGTGCGCCGCGCGCTCGCGTCCGCCGGCCGGCTGGATGATGCCTGGCTGGTCGAGCGCGGCACCATGCCGGGCGAGCGCGTTGCGCGGCTCGCCGAGATCGATGCTGCTGAGTGTCCCTATTTCGCGATCGTGCTGGTGCACGGCAAGGGCCGGCACCTGGACGCCGCCGAATGACGGGCACGCTGACCATCGCAGGCCTTGGCCCTGGTAGCGACGCGCTGGTGACGCCGGAGGTCTCGGCCGCGCTTGCGTCTGCGACCGACATTCTCGGCTATGCGCCCTATGTCGCCCGCGTGTCGCCGCGACCGGGGCTCACCCTTCATCCCTCCGATAATCGCGAAGAGTTGCAGCGCGCGAGCGAAGCCCTGCGGCTTGCCGCCGAAGGCGGCCAGGTTGTCGTCGTCTCCTCCGGTGATCCCGGCGTGTTTGCGATGGCCTCTGCCGTGTTCGAGGCGCTCGAGCAGGCACCGCAATGGCGGGACCTGTCGATCCGCGTGCTGCCCGGCATCACCGCGATGCTGGCGGCGGCTGCCCGCGCCGGCGCGCCGCTCGGCCATGATTTCTGCGCGATCAATCTCTCCGACAATCTGAAGCCCTGGGCGGTGATCGAGAAGCGCCTGCGGCTTGCCGCGGAAGCCGATTTTGCCATTGCGATGTACAATCCGCGCTCAGTCAGCCGGCCGGAAGGATTTGGCCGCGCGCTTTCAGTGTTGAAGGAAGCAGGCTGCGGCGAGCGGCTCGTGATCTTCGCACGCGCGATCAGTACGCCCGATGAAAAGATCGAAACCGTCACGCTGAACGAAGTGGCGCCCGAGATGGCCGACATGCGCACGCTGGTAATCGTCGGCAATTCGCAGACGCGGCGCGTCGGCCGCTGGGTCTATGCGCCGAGGCAGGTGCGATGACTGAGCCACTGCATCACTTCAGCGATGCTCTCCACTCGCAACCGCTCGGGCAGTTGCGGCCGCGAGATTATGATCACGGGCAGGTCGAGCATGCGCGCCGCGTCGATCTTGGCGCGCGCACCATCGCCGCCGGAATTGCGGGCGACAATGCACATGATGCCGCGCGTGCGCATCATCTCCAGCTCGCTGTCGAGGGTGAACGGCCCGCGCGACACGATCACGTCGGCCGGAAAGGGCAGGGTCGTTTCGGGTGGATCGACGAAGCGCAGCGTGTAGGTGTGCTGCGGCTTCATCACGAATGGCGCGATGTGCTGGCGGCCGATGGCGAGGAACACTTTTGCCGGAGCCTCGGGCAGCGCGGCGACGGCGGCATTGACGTCGACGACCTCGATCCAGTCGTCGCCAGGCGCTTTGCTCCAGGGCGCGCGCTCCAGCGCAATCAACGGTGCGCCGGTCTCCGCGCACGCTTCGACCGCGTTGCGGCTCATCTCGGCGGCGAAGGGATGCGTCGCGTCGATCACATGCGTGATGGCCTCACGACGAATGTAGTCGGCAAGCCCGCTCACCCCGCCGAATCCGCCGATGCGGGTCGGCAGCGGCTGATCGGCGGGCGCGCGGGTGCGGCCGCCATAGGAATAGATGGCCTGGATGCCGGCGCGCGCGACCGCCGCGGCGAGCAGGCTGGCGTCGCTCGTTCCGCCCAGAAGGAGCGCGCGTGTCATGGCTGATCCCTGGCTGACCATCATCGGTATCGGCGAAGATGGCCTTGCCGGCCTGTCGGAGGCAAGCCGAAAGGCGCTTGCCAAGGCAGAAACCGTCTTCGGCGGCGAGCGTCATCTTGCGCTCGCGGAAGTTGGCAGCCGCGGCCGTCCGTGGCCGGTGCCGTTCGATGCGGACATCGTGCTGAGTTGCCGCGACCGGCCGACCGCGGTGCTCGCCTCCGGTGATCCGTTCTGGCATGGCGCCGGGGCGGGCCTGGTCGAGAAGCTCGGTAGCGACGAGTGGATCGCGCACCCCGCGCCATCGACCTTCTCGCTCGCCGCCGCACGGCTCGGCTGGCGGCTCGAGTCGGTTGTGTGTCTTGGGCTTCATGCCGCACCATTCGAGCGTCTGGTGCCGCATCTGGCACGAGATGCGCGCATCATTTGCCTCGTGCGCAACGGGAAGGCGGCAGATGATCTCGCGAAATGGCTGACGGAACGCGGATGGGGCGCTTCAATCCTGTGGACTCTTGCTGCGCTTGGCGGCCCACGGGAATACATTGACCAGCATCGCGCCGATCTCTTTGCTGATGATATTGCTGGAAATCTGGTTGCGGTGGCGGTGCTGGCGAGGGGGACGCAGGGCACGCCCCGCAGTTCGGGCTTGTCGGACGATCTCTTTGTCCATGACGGCCAGATCACCAAGCGGCCGGTGCGCGCGCTGGCGCTGTCGGCCTTGGCGCCGCGTCCCGGTGAGCGGCTGTGGGATGTCGGCGCCGGCTCAGGTTCGATCTCGGTCGAGTGGGCGCTGTGTGGCGGGACGGCGATCGCGATCGAAGCGCGCGAGGATCGCGCTGCGAACATCCGCAGCAATGCGACGGCGTTCGGGCTGGCGCATCGGGTCACCGTCGTCACGGGGAATGCGCCCGAAGCTCTGGCTGCGCTGGAAGCGCCCGATGCGGTCTTCATCGGCGGTGGTCTCGATAGCGCGATGTTCGATGTGATCTGGTCCCGACTAGCTTCGGGTGTGCGCCTGGTTGCACATTCAGTCACGCTGGAGACGGAGGCGCTGCTCGGCGAGTTGCAGCAGCACCACGGCGGCGAGCTGATGCGCGTCGAGATCGCGCATGCCGGCCCGCTCGGCCGCTACCGGTCCTGGGAGGCGACACGTCCGGTGGTGCAGTGGAGTGTGGTCCGATGAAAGTTGCCGGGCTCGGATTCAAGCGCGACGCTACGCTGGCTTCGCTGCGTGAGGCGCTGCTGGCGGCCGGCGGTTTTGAAGGCCTTTCTGCCGTGGCGACCGTCAGCGATAAGGCCGAGGCCGAAGCACTGAAGCAGCTCGCGCGCGAATGCGGTGTGCCGATCAGAGCCGTCCCGGCCGAATCGCTGGCCGGCATCGACACCCCGACGCAGTCGAAGCTTATTGCGGAAAAGTTCGCGACGGGATCGATCGCTGAAGCGGCGGCGCTCGCAGCGGCCGGCCCTCGCGCGCGGCTGATTGCGACGCGGGCGGTCTCGCAGGATCGCACCGCGACCGCGGCGATCGCTGAAGGAGACGGCGCATGACGGTGCATTTCATCGGCGCAGGCCCTGGCGCTGCCGACCTCCTGACGTTGCGTGGACGCGATCTGATCGCGGCCTGTCCGGTCTGCCTCTATGCCGGTTCCCTTGTCCCTGCGGGCGTGCTGGCGCATTGCCCGCCTGGCGCGCACATCGTCAACACCGCGCCGCTGTCGCTTGACGAGATCATCGCGGAGATCGCCGCCGCGCATGCGGACGGCAAGGATGTCGCGCGGCTGCATTCCGGCGATCTCTCGATCTGGTCGGCGATGGGCGAGCAGCTCCGCCGCCTGCGCGCGCTCGGCATTCCCTATTCGGTGACGCCGGGCGTTCCGTCCTTCTCGGCTGCTGCTGCCGCATTGGAGACCGAGTTGACGCTACCTGGTGTCGCCCAGACCGTGGTGCTGACGCGCACCCCGGGCCGGGCCAGCGCGATGCCTGAGGGCGAGAAGCTTGCGGCGTTCGCCGCGACCGGCGCGGTGCTCGCGATCCACCTGTCGATCCATCTGCTCGACAAGGTCGTTGCCGAGCTGTCGCCCCATTACGGCGCGGACTGTCCGGTCGCCATCGTCTGGCGCGCGAGCTGGCCGGACCAGCGCATCGTGCGCGCGACGCTCGGCACGCTCGATGCGGCTGTGGGCAGCGAGATGGAGCGGACCGCGCTGATCCTGGTCGGCAGGACGCTTGGCGCCGCGGATTTTGACGAGAGCCGCCTCTATGCCGCCGATTACGACCGCCGCTATCGGCCGGTCGGCGCCGAGCCGCGCTTTCCGGAGGCGTCGTGATGGCGGCAAGCCTCGTCATCTCCGCACCTGCCTCCGGCGTCGGCAAGACCACGCTGACGCTGGCGCTCGCGCGCGCCTGGCGCAATCGCGGATTGAACGTGCAGTGCTTCAAGAGCGGGCCCGACTACATCGATCCCGCCTTCCACGCCGCCGCCACGGGACGCGCCTCCGTCAATATCGATAGCTGGGCGATGGACAGCGCAGCAATCGCGCATCTCGTCAGCCGCGGCGCGAATGCCGATGTCGTGCTCGCCGAGGGTTCGATGGGCCTGTTCGATGGTGTTGCCGCACGCGGCGCCTCCGGCACCGGTGCGACCGCCGACATCGCGGAGATGCTGGGCTGGCCGGTGCTGCTGGTGATCGATCCCTCTGGCCAAGCGCAGACCGCGGCGGCGATCGCCGCGGGTCTTCGTGACTATCGCGCCGGGGTGCATCTTGCCGGCGTCGTGCTCAATCGTGTCGCCAGCCCGCGCCACGAAGATCTCGTGCGGCGCGCGCTGAACGATGCCGGCATCGCCGTGTTCGGCGCGCTGCCGCGCCATGCCGAGATCAGCCTGCCGAAGCGCCATCTCGGCCTGGTGCAGGCCGAGGAGCAGGCCGAGATCGGCAAGCTGATCGACGAGGCCGCGCGCTTCGTTGCCGAGCATGTTGATCTCGAGGGGGTGCTGCGAGCGGCAGCCAGCTGGTCGCCGCAACCCGCGGCGAGCGGCCTGAACGTGACGCCGCCTGGCCAACGCATCGCGCTGGCCCGCGATGCGGCGTTCTCTTTCGTCTATCCGCATATGCTGGAAGCTTGGCGCGCGGCCGGCGCCGAGATCTCGACATTCTCGCCGTTGGCCGATGAAGCGCCTGACGCAAGCGCCGATGTCTGCTGGCTGCCCGGCGGCTATCCCGAGCTTCATGCCGGCAAGATTGCGGCTAGTGCACGCTTTCGCAGCGGCTTGCGCACCTTTGCCGAAACGCGCCCGGTGCACGGCGAATGCGGAGGCTATATGGTGTTGGGAATCGCTTTGACCGACGCCGACGGCGTGCGCCATGAGATGGCGGGGTTGCTCGGCCTGGAGACCAGCTTTGCCAAGCGCCGCATGCATCTCGGCTATCGTCTCGCCGAACTGGCCGCACCGATGCCGGGGCATCAGGTCGGCGCACGCCTGCGCGGCCACGAGTTCCATTATTCGACGATCATCGCCCAGCCCGACACGCCGCTGGCCGTGGTTCACGATGCAACCGGCACGGTCATTGCCGAGACCGGCTCGCGGCGCGGCCAAGCTACCGGCACGTTCTTCCATCTGATCGCGGAGGACCGGTGAGCGGTTTTGTTTCTTTCGTCTCCGCCGGCCCCGGCGATCCAGAACTCCTCACGGTGAAGGGGACTGCGCGGCTGCGCGAGGCCGACGTCGTGCTCTATGATGATCTTGCCTCCGGCGCGATCCTCGATCTCGCTCGTCCCGGCGCCAATCTCGTCGCGGTGGGGAAACGGGCAGGGCGGCCCTCGACCAAGCAGCACCATGTCAATCGCCTGCTCGTCGATTATGCCGCAACCGGCGCGCGGGTGGTGCGGCTGAAGTCGGGCGACGCCGGCATTTTCGGCCGGCTCGAGGAGGAGCTGGAGACGCTGCGCGAGGCCGGCATCGGCTACGAGATCATTCCCGGCGTCACCTCCGCCTGCGTTGCTGCCGCGCAAGCCGGCATCCCCCTGACCCGGCGCCACACCTCGCGGCGGGTGCAGTTCGTGACCGGTGCCGACGTCACAGGCGAACTGCCGCCAAACCTGAATTGGGCAGCGCTCGCAGATCCCGAGGCAACCACCGTGGTCTATATGGGTCGGCGCACCTTTCCGGCGCTTGCCGCAAAATTGATCGACCATGGCCTCGCCGCAGATACGCCGGCGCTGTTTGCGGAATCACTCGGCCGTTCCGACGAGCGGCTGGTCCGCACCACGATTGCCGAGCTCGCCGAGCAGCTTGCGCGGGGCGGCGCCGCCTCGACGGCCGCCGTCATCCTGTTCGGGGCCCTGGCGGGAGACGATCCGTCATGATGGCCGCCGTCGCCCTTCGCCACTTGACGCCCGGCTCGCGAAAGGGGCACACAGGAGAGGCATGGTGCTCGACGCGGCGCAAAGCGCCGGAGCATAATCGGGAATGGGGATGGGCGGACCCAATTGCGGCGCTCAAAACCCCAGCCGCCCCCGCGACTGTAAGCGGTGAGGGGCTCCGATCAGCCACTGGGCCGCAAGGCTCGGGAAGGCCGGAGAACCCCAGTGAACCGCGAGCCAGGAGACCGGCCCTGCACGTTTTGAGGCCAAGGCCGTCGGGTGTGACGGCAGGAAGGATCTGAACCATGCATATCGAACCAGGGATCGTGACGGGCGCCAAGCTCGTGCTGAGTTACGCAACCGGCATCGCCGCAGGCGGCGTTGCCTTGAAACTCGCGGTCGAGACCGTACGCGAGCAGGGCATTGGCTCGTTCGCGACGCGCACGCTCGCCACCACCGGCCTCGTCTTCACCTTCTTCCAGGTGCTGCCGCACTTCCCGGTCGGCGTCTCCGAGGTGCACTTTATCCTGGGCTCGACCTTGTTTCTGCTGTTCGGTGCTGCGCCCGCCGCCTTCGGCCTTGCGTTCGGTCTGCTGCTCCAGGGCGTCTTCTTCGTGCCAACCGACCTGCCGCAATACGGCATGAACGTCACCACGCTTCTGGTGCCGCTGTTCGCGATCCAGGCGCTGGCGACGCGGATCATTCCGCGCAACACGGCTTACGTCGATCTGCAATACCGCCAGGCGCTGGCGCTCTCGACCGCCTATCAGTCCGGCATCGTCGCCTGGGTGGCGTTCTGGGCGCTGTATGGCTCCGGCTTCGGCGCGACCAATCTCGCCAACATCGCGACGTTTGCGGCATCCTATGCGCTGGTCATCGTGATCGAGCCGCTCGCCGATCTCGCCGTGCTGGCGCTGGCGAAGTCGCTGCGTGGCGTCACAGCGCCCGGCCTCGTCACGCCGCGCCTGCATAACGCCGCTTAAGAGACGAGCGAAGGGCGGCCGGCGCGGCCGCCCTTCGCACTCGCGATGCTCACGCTCTCCCTGATAGGCATCGGTTGCGGCGATCCCGGGCAGCTCACGCGCGCCGCGATCCAAGCCATCAACGCCGCCGATCTCGTCCTGATCCCGCGCAAGGGGACGGCGAAATCCGATCTTGCGGATCTGCGGCGGACGATCTGCGCGAACGTGCTCACCAGCGCGAGCACCCGCATCGCCGAGTTCGACTTGCCAATGCGTGACGCGGCTGAGGCGGACTACCGCAAGGGCGTGGACGATTGGCACGATGCCGTGGCCGCGATCTGGTCGCAAACGATCGCAAATCATCTCGCCGGCGAGGGCAAGGTTGCGCTGCTGATCTGGGGCGATCCTTCGCTCTATGACTCCTCGCTGCGAATTGCGCGGCGATTGAATCCGTTGCCTGATATCGAGGTCGTGCCCGGCATCACCTCGATTCAGGCGCTGTGCGCAGCGCATGCGCTGCCGCTCAACGACATCGGCGAGCCGTTCCTGGTCACGACGGGGCGGCGCTTGCGCGAAGGCGGCTGGCCGCAAGGCGTCGATACCGTAGCGGTGATGCTCGACGGCGGCACGGCGTTCCAATCGCTCGATCCCGCCGGGCTTCAGATCTGGTGGGGCGCCTATCTCGGCATGCCCGATCAGATCGTCATGTCCGGCGCGCTGGCCGAAGTGGGCTCGCGTATTGTCGCAATGCGGCAAGAGGCGCGCGAGCGGCATGGCTGGATCATGGACAGCTACATTCTCAAGCGCACGCGTTAAGCGAGGCAGCATGCTCCCCGAATGGGTCTACCAAGAGTGCCCCGAGATCTCCGCGCATCATCGCGAGGCAGCCATCGCGCGGCAGACGCAACTGACAAAGCCGACCGGCGCGCTCGGCCGGCTCGAGCAACTGGCGATAGAGCTTGCGGGCCTGCAAGCGACGGAATCTCCTCGTGCCGCGCGCGTGCCGATCATCGTCTTCGCCGGTGATCACGGCATCGTCGCGCAGGGCGTGTCGGCCTATCCGCAAGCCGTGACGATCGCGATGATGGCGAATTTTGCCTCCGGCGGCGCCGCGATCTCGGTGCTGGCGCGTGAGCTTGGCTCCAGCCTGGAGGTGGTCGACACCGGCACGTTGGCGCAGGAGGAGATGGCGGGAATCGTCACCGACAAGCCGCGCTCTGGCACGCGCGACTTCAGCGTGGAAGCTGCGCTTGAACCTGCGGAACTGGCATTCGCGTTTGAGGCCGGTCAGCGCGCGGTTGCGCGCGCAGCAGCCAATCAGCCCGATCTGCTGATTTTCGGCGAGATGGGCATCGGCAATACCACGACCTCGGCGGCGATTGCGGCGAGCCTGCTCGGCATCAGTGCCGAGGAGATCGCCGGCAGCGGCACCGGCGTCGACGCGGCCGGCCGCGCCCACAAGGCGCGGGTGATCGATGCCGCGATTGCGCGCCATGGCATTGCGGGGGCTTCGCCCGAAAACATCCTGTGTGCCGTCGGCGGTCTCGAGATCGCGGCGATCTCAGGCGCGATCATCGCGGCTGCGCAACGCCGCATCCCTGTATTGATCGACGGCTTCATCGTGTCGGTGGCGGCGCTGGCGGCGGTGCGGATCAACCCGTCGTGCCGGCCGTTCCTGCTGCCGTCGCATCAATCGGCAGAGCAGGGGCATCGGCTGGTGCTGCGTGCGCTGAACGTGCAGCCGCTGATCAGCCTCGATCTCCGGCTTGGGGAGGGATCGGGCGCCGCGATCGCGCTGCCGCTGGTGCGGTCGGCCTGCGCGCTCCACAACGGCATGGCGACGTTTGCGCAGGCCAATGTACCGGATCGCCCTAGCTGATCCGGCTCAGGCCAACCGCTGATTGACGGAAACGACGCGCCACCCGGTGGCGAGCCGGTCGATCCGGGTCAGCGACAGCGGATCGATCACGAAGCGCAAGGCGGCTTGCGGTGTCAGATCCAGCGCGATGCAGAGCGCAGCGCGGATCGTGCCGGAATGCACGACGAGCGCTGCGGAGCCCGCGCCGATCCGCGAGAGCCCCAGCCGGACGCGCGCGACCTGATCCTCAAAGCTCTCGCCGCCCGGCGGACGTCCGCGCGCCGGATCGCTCCAGAATTGCGCATAGGCCTCGTCGCCAGCCGCGCCGATGTCGTCATGCCGACGGCCGGTCCATGCGCCAAAATCCTGTTCACTGAATTCAGGCATCAACTTGGGCGCGAGTCCCAGCGCCTGCGCGGTCTCGACCGTGCGCCGCGACGGGCTGGCATAGCTCGCAGCGTCTGGCGGCAAGCACTGCCGCAGTACCTGCAATTGCGCGCGATCGCCGAGATCAGCCGGCGCGTCAGCCGCATGGATCGTCCCCGCGACGCCGTCGACTGGCGCATGCCGTATCAGCCAGAGGAAGGTCTCGCCTTCCATGCTCATCTCCGAGGAAGTTGGTTGCTGTGGCAATAACGCCGCAGCTTGCACATTGACTCTGTCTTGATCGTAATCCTAGATGGCTTCGACGGTTTCCCCGAGAGGGGATGAAAAGGGAATGCGGTGCGGGGAATTTGTCCCCAATGCCGCGGCTGCCCCCGCAACTGTAAGCGGTGAATCCTTCGTCAGAAGCCACTGGGTCCTCGGTCCCGGGAAGGCGACGAAGCGGTCACGACCCGCGAGCCAGGAGACCTGCCGTCAGCCGTGGTCACACGCGAAGATGTCGGTCGGGGAGTACAGACATTCGGCTTCATCGGACGGCTGACAGGCCCAGGGTGAGACCTCGTTCGCTGTGACGTGCCACTGACGTCATACCGAGGTTTCGAACTGTGTCTTCCACCCGCATTGTACGACCGCGCCGCTTCCTGCTTGCCTCCGCAGCTCTTACGTCACTAGCCGCCGCCGATGTATCTGCCGCGCTAGCGCAGCAGGCCGGCGAACCCCTGCCGCCGGTCGAGGTGTCGCCGGCGCAATCCCGCAAGCAGGCCAAGCCGGCGGGCCGGGAGGCGCAGAGCGCTCGCCGTGCAGCTGCACGCAGACCGGCGGCCGCATCTGCAGCGCCCAAGCCCGTCGTGCCGACCGCCGCGGCACCAACGCCGCTCAACAGCAATGCCGTGGCCGAAAGCGCCTCGCGACTCGGCCTCACCGTGCGCGAGACGCCGGCGACCGTCGAGGTGATCTCGGCCGCGACGATGCGCGAGCAGGGCTATCGCACCGTATCGGAGGTGGCGCAGGGCGCAGTCGGTGTCACCTCCGGCGACAATCCGGCTGAACCTTCGGCCTTCTCCATGCGCGGCTTCACCAACAGCCAGATCAACACGCTCTACAACGGCATCAAGATCGGTCCGCAGAACATGACCTCGCGGATCGCGGATACCGCCAATCTCGAGGCGGTGGAATTCCTGAAGGGTCCGGCTTCGCTGATCTCGGGCGAGGGCGCCGCCGGCGGCGCCATCAACTTCGTCACCAAGCAGCCGCATACCGGACCGATCCGGAATGAAGCTGACTTCTCCTGGGATTCCCTGAACTCGTTCCGCGCCCATTACGGCTCCGGCGGCAGCACCAACGTGCAGGGGCTGGACTATCGCTTTGACATCAGCCGTTCCACGCTCAACGGCTTTGCCGACGATACCAATGTCAAGATGTTCGGCACGTCCGGCCAGCTCAACTACCGCATCTCCGACAGCCTCAAGGTCTGGGGCGCGATCGAATATCGGGAGGATCGCTCGAAGGCCTATTGGGGCGCGCCGCTGGTGCCGATCGCCTTCAGCGGCTCGCATGCGACGAGCGGCATCGTCTCCGGCAATTACGTCTCGAACTACAACGGAACCAATCTCGGTGCCGTCACCATCGATGATCGTACCTTCAACACCAATTACAACGTCCTCGACAACCGCAACGTCGCCCAGGAGGTCTGGCTGCGCGGCGGCTTCGAGCTCAAGCTGGCGCCTGACCTGACGCTGAAGAGTCAGGCCTATGGCTATGGTGCAGAACGGACCTGGTTCAACAACGAGATCGAGGCGTTCAATTCCACAACGAACATGGTCGATCGTGAACGCTTCTATGTCGCGCACAGCCAGCGGCTGGTGGGCAACGTCACCGACCTGATCTGGGACGCGAACATCGCAGGCTTCGACAACCGGCTGGTCACGACGCTCTCGTCAAGCTATCTCGACTTCGTCAGGCCGGGCGCGGCAAACTTCCCCGGCGATTCCGTTTCGCTCGTCGATCCCAACCGCGGCTTTTACGGCCCGCTCACGATCCAGCAGCAGACCGCGCGCATCGACAACGAGGCGCTGTCGTTCGAGGACCGGCTGAAGCTGACGCAGACTTTCGCGCTAATCGGTGGCCTGCGCGTCGAGCACATCGGGCTCGACCGCAATTCGACCGACCCCGCCGGGCTTGTGAAAGCCGGCTTCCCGTTCACGAAAGACTGGGCGCCGGTGACGGGGCGCATCGGCTACACTTGGGAGGCCGTGCCCGGCCTGACCTTCTTCAGCCAGTACGCCACCGGCGCAGACATCTCCGCCAACAACATCTTCCTGCTCGGGCCGACCCAGCCGCTCGACCTGACCACCGCGCGCACCTATGAGACCGGCCTCAAGCACCTGTTCTGGGACAACCGGGCGGAGTGGTCGTTTTCCGCCTACGACATCGTGCGCAAGAACGTCTATGCCGCAGCCGGCGGCATGCAGCTCAACATCGCCGGGCGGCAGGAGTCGAAGGGCGTGGAGCTCGCGGCGGCCGTTCGCCCGATCGAGCCCCTGCGTCTCTGGGGCAACATCGCCTATGTCGATGCGCACTATGCCGACTACAATTTTGTCGGTGGCTCGTTCTCCGGCAATACGCCGCCGAACGTGCCGCGCATCGTGGCCAATGCCGGCGCATCCTGGCGCTTCTTCACGCCCTGGCCGGTGGAGCTCGGCATCACCGGCCGTCATGTCGGCGACCGTTACAACACCGATGCCAACGTGGTGACGATGAAGGCCTATACCGTCGCCGACGTCTATGCCTTCGTCGACATCCCCAAGACGGTCTTCAATGCCGTCGACCAGGCTCGCTTGACCTTTCGGGTGCGCAACTTCACCGACAAGCGCTATGCGATCTGGGGCGACCCGTTCTATCCCGACCAGATCCTGCTCGGCGCACCGCGGACCTATGAAATCTCGGCCGCGTTCAAATGGTAGGGCGGTGACCGCATGATTGGCGCGATCGTCCTGTTGCACCGCTGGCTCGGGATCGCGTTCTGCCTGCTGTTCGCGATGTGGTTCGCGAGCGGAATCGTGATGCACTTCGTTCCGTTTCCGTCGCTCACAGAAGCGGAGCGATTTGCCGGACTCGCGCCGGTGAATCGCGGAGAGGTGAAGATTACGGTTGCGGATGCGGTCGCTACGAGCGGGATCGCGGATGCCACGCGCGTTCGGCTGATCCAGCGGAGTGACGGCGCGGTCTACATCGTCTCGGGTCCATCGCGTCAGCGCGCGATCCGTGCGGCCGACGGGAACGACGCGTCGATGAAATCCGCTGACGTCGCACTGGCTATTGCGCAGGCTCATGCGCGCCAGCGCGAGATCGATGCCTCGCATGCGACGATTGTCGGCCGTGCGGATTACGATCAGTGGAGCGTGCCGAACGGCTTCGATCGTCATCGACCGCTGTTTCGCGTTGCCCTCGGCGATGCCGCCGGGACGGAGGTCTATGTCTCGTCGCCGACCGGCGAGATCGTGCTTGATACGACGCGCAGCGAGCGCGGCTGGAATCTTGTCGGCAGCGTGCTGCACTGGATCTATCCGACCATCCTGCGCAGCAATTGGTCCCTGTGGGACCGCGTGGTCTGGACCTTGGTGCTGCTGGCCCTGATCGCGGCTGTGCTGGGCGCCGTGCTCGGGATCGCGCGGATCAGGATTTCCAAGAGGCAAATCTCCACACCTTACCGTGGCTGGCATGCGCTGCATCACCTCATTGGCCTCGCAGCGACGGTCTTCGTGCTGACCTGGATCTTCAGCGGCTGGCTCTCGATGGATCACGGCCGGCTGTTCTCGCGCGGCCAGTTGACGCCGGCAGAGGCCGGCCTGATGAACGCCGCGCCGGATTGGCGGGAGGCCCCATCGCTCGATCGGCAACCGATATCTCCCGCGGCGCGCGAGGCCGAATGGTTCGCCTTCAACGGCAAAGTCTATCGGCGCGATCGGGTCGCCCTCGGCCGTCAGACCTTGAGCAGGAGAGGGGATGCGCCGCGCGATGGACTGGCGGGATTCCTTGATGTGCACGAGATTCAGGCTCTGACGGGGCGCTTTGCAGTCGGCTGCGGCCTACCGTCCGTCCTTCCTGATAGCGACGACTACCCCGCGCCATCCACAACGCCGGGTGCACCGGTCTACCGCTCGCGCTGTGACGGCGACCTCTGGTTCGACATCGATGGCGGCGACGGCGGCGTGCTGCAAAGACTGGATCCGTCGCGGCGCGCCTACCGCTGGCTTTACAGCGCGTTGCACACGCTCGACTTCCCGGTCTTGCTGGCCCACCCGCGGCTGCGTGATGTGGTGATCGTCAGCCTCTGCACGCTCGGGCTGACCTTCTCCATCACCGGCATCGTCATCGGCTGGCGGCGCTTGCGGTCGTCGCTGGCAGCCTGAATTAAGGCGCAACTGCGGCTCGATACGGTCGGGTCGGCAGATCAGCAATGCCTTGCCCTATCGTCATTGACGCCTTTTCGCCGGCCGCCTTTCGGTGTAGCTCTGCGCTCGCTCGAAGCGGCGGCAGCAACCCGTCGAAGACCGAAAATCATGCAGGAGGCAGCAAGGATGTACCCGAAAGTTCAGATGTTCATCGCCGGCGAGTGGACCGACGGCACGTCCGGCAAGTCGGAGGACATCCTCAATCCCGCCACCGGCCAGCCGATCGGCAAGACCCCGCACGCCTCGCGTGCGGACCTCGACCGCGCGCTGGAGGCGGCCAGGGCCGGCTTCGAGGTCTGGCGCAAGACCTCGCCGTTCGACCGCTACAAGCTGATGCGGAAAGCGGCCGACATCATCCGCTCGCGCGCCGCCGAGATCGCGCCGGTGATGACCATGGAGCAGGGCAAGCCGGTGGTCGAAGCCCAGGGCGAGACCATGCTGGCCGGCGACCTCATCGACTGGTTCTCAGAGGAGGCCCGCCGCGCCTATGGCCGTATCGTGCCGCCGCGGATGGGCAACGTCTCCCAGCTCGTGACCAAGGAGCCGGTCGGCCCGGTCGCCGCGTTCACGCCCTGGAATTTCCCGATCAACCAGGCAGTGCGCAAGATCTCGGCCGCGCTCGCCGCCGGCTGCTCGATCATCGTCAAGGGACCGGAAGAGACGCCGGCGAGTTGCATGGAGCTGGTGCGCGCCTATGCTGACGCGGGCATTCCCCCCGGTGTCGTCCAACTGGTGTTCGGCGTGCCGGCGGAAGTGTCGGAATATCTCATTCCGCATCCGATCATCCGCAAGATCAGCTTCACCGGCTCGACTGCGGTCGGCAAGCATCTGGCTGCGCTCGCCGGCCTGCACATGAAGCGCGTCACCATGGAGCTCGGTGGCCATGCGCCGGCGATCGTGTTCGCCGACGCTGATCTCGACAACGCTGCAAAAATCCTGTCGGCCAACAAATTCCGTAATGCCGGCCAGGTCTGCGTCTCGCCGACGCGTTTCCTCGTGCATGAAAGCGTCTACCAGCCCTTCGTCGACAAGTTCGTGGCGGCGGCCAAGAGCCTCAAGGTCGGCAACGGTCTCGACAAGGACACCCGCATGGGGCCGCTGGCGAACCCGCGCCGCGTCGACGCCATGGAGAGCTTGGTCTCCGACGCGGTCCAGCGCGGCGCCAAGGTGCAGGCCGGCGGCAAGCGTATCGGCAATGAAGGCTTCTTCTTCGAGCCGACCGTGCTGACCGACGTGCCGCGCGATGCGCGCATCATGAACGAGGAGCCGTTCGGACCGCTCGCGCCCATCACGTCCTTCCGCAGTTATGACGAGGTGGTGGCGGAAGCGAACCGTCTGCCTTACGGCCTTGCAGCCTATGCCTACACCACTTCGACCAAGACGATGCAGGCGATCGGCTCCGACATCGAGAGCGGCATGGTGTCGATCAACCACCATGGCCTCGCGCTGCCGGAAGTGCCGTTCGGCGGCATCAAGGATTCCGGTTACGGCTCCGAAGGCGGCCTCGAGGCGATCGAGGGTTACCTCAATACGAAGTTCGTCACCCAGGCGAGCGCGTAAGGATAGTGTAAGGGTTAGCCTTGCGACTGTGCGAGGCGCAGTCTGCAAAGGCTAACCCCTGCGATCCCAAGGCAATCGCATTTGAAGGCGACTTCCCTGCGGCGATCCTTCGAGACGCCCGTTTGAGGCGGGCTCCTCAGGATGAGGGCGGAGTGTGCGGCAGCAGATTCAACAGGCGCCGATGCCGCTTAGCCTCATCCTGAGGAGCCCGCCTAACGCGGGCGTCTCGAAGGACGAGGCGCGCGCTCAGGCCGCTCAAAATACCATACGCGATTGCCCTGGCTGCGATCCTTTGCCCGCGCGGACAGCGACAAGGCACATCCGCGCGGCCGGTGGCCGTGATCGCCACCACCGCAAGTCCCTTCGCGGATGCATACAGCGTTGCCTGCATCCTTCTGGCGAGCGCTTAAGGAAACGAAAAGCTACGGCAAAACATGCCGTGGCAGCGATGCGCCGCGCTTGATCGCGGCAGCGTCTGCAAGGAGGCGCGAAGTCCCCCCAAATCGCCGCTGGCGAAGGCGCAGTTAGTGGCATACCATTTGCACGCCAACGGGCAGGTTTCACCTGCCCTTGGCCAATGATGGCCGGCATCACGGCAATAGTGGGAGGACTTCATGGATCGCAGGACCGTATTGAAGGGACTGGCTGGCGCGGGCAGCCTGGCGTTGACGGGTGGCCTCTCGGCCCCTGCGCTGTCGCAAGGCGCGGCGGCGCGCACGTTGCGCTTCGTGCCGCAAGCGAATCTCGCCAATTTCGATCCGATCTGGGGCACTCAATATGTCGTGCGCAATGCTGCCGCGATGGTCTGGGACACGCTCTACGGCATCGATTCCTCGCTCCAGCCCCAGCGGCAGATGGTCGAGTCCGAGGAGACCTCCGACGATGGCAAGATCTGGACATTCCGCTTAAGGCCTGGCCTCAAGTTCCATGACGGCGAGCCGGTGTTGGCTAAGGACGTCGTTGCGAGCCTGTCGCGCTGGGCCGCGCGCGATCCGATGGGGTTGATGATCATTGCGATCCAGCAGGAATTGACCGCTGTCGACGACCGCACGTTCAAATGGGTTTTGAAGCAGCCCTTCCCGAAAATGCTCTATGCGCTGGCCAAGAATAACGCGCCGTGCTCCTTCATCATGCCCGAGCGTATCGCGAAGACCGATCCTTTCAAGCAGATCACGGAATATGTCGGCTCCGGGCCGATGAAATTCGCCAAGGGCGAATGGGTGCCGGGCGCCAAGGCCGTGTTCGAGAAGTTCACCGACTACGTCCCGCGGCAGGAGAAGGCATCCTGGCTTGCCGGCGGCAAGCAGATCCTGATTGATCGCGTGGAATGGGTGGTGATGCCGGACCCGGCGACCGCAGCGGCCGCGTTGCAGAACGGCGAGGTCGACTGGTGGGAGAACCCGATCGCCGATCTCGTGCCCGTGCTGAAGAAGAACAAGAACATCAGCGTCGACATCGGCGATCCCCTTGGCAATATCGGCTCGTTCCGCATGAACCATTTGTTCGCGCCCTTCAACGATGTGCGAGCGCGGCGCGCGGTGCTGATGGCGCTTAGCCAGGAAGACTATATGCGCGCCATCGTCGGCGACGACACCGCGCTGTGGAAGCCGCTGCCGGGCTTCTTCACGCCAGACACGCCGCTCTACAGCGAACTGGGCGGCGAAATTCTGAAGGGCAAACGCGACTTCGATGGCGCCAAGAAGTTGCTCGCCGAGAGCGGCTATTCCGGCCAGCCGGTGACGTGTTTGGTGGCGCAGGACCAGCCGATCACGAAGGCGCAAGGCGACGTCACCGCGGACCTCCTGAAACGGCTTGGCATGAATGTCGACTTCGTCGCGACCGATTGGGGCACGGTTGGCTCTCGCCGGGCGCAGAAGACGCCGCCCGGGCAGGGCGGCTGGAACATGTTCCACAGCTGGCATGCCGGCGCCGACTGCATCACGCCCGCCGCCTACACCGCCATTCGCGCCAATGGCGACAAGGCCTGGTTCGGCTGGCCCAATAGCCCGAATACCGAGAAGGAAATCACGGCCTGGTTCGAGGCCAAGAATCTCGAGGAAGAAAAGGCAGCGATCGGGCGGGTCAATAAGGCGGCGCTCGAGGATGTTGTCTATGCGCCGACAGGCTTCTTCTTGACCTATACGGCGTGGCGCAAGAACGTCTCCGGCGTCACCAAGGGGCCGCTGCCGTTCTTCTGGGGCGTATCGAAGTCCGCATGATCGTGCGCTGAAGCCAGATGCTCTCTTACATCCTCCGTCGCATCGTCGCGACTTTGCCTGTGATGGCGATCGTCGCGCTGTTCGTGTTCAGCCTGCTCTACATCGCGCCGGGTGATCCGGCCGTGGTGATCGCGGGCGACCAGGCGAGCCCGGAGGATGTGGAGCGCATCCGCCAGAGCCTCGGCCTCGACCGTCCCTTCCTGGTCCAGTTCGGAAGCTGGGTCTGGCGCATCCTGCACGGCGATCTCGGCACCTCGATCTTCACCAATCTGCCGGTGTCGGCGATGATCGGCCAGCGTCTCGGACCGACGCTGTCGCTGATGATCGTCACGCTCCTGCTCACGATCGTGGTCGCGGTGCCGCTCGGTGTAGTGGCGGCTTGGAAGGCCGGCAGCCTGATCGACCGCGCCATCATGGGCTTTGCCGTGTTCGGCTTTTCGCTGCCGGTGTTCGTGGTCGGCTACATGCTCGCCTACGTCTTCGCGCTCGAATTGGAATGGCTTCCGGTGCAGGGCTATACGCCGCTCACGGCAGGCTTCTGGCCATGGCTCGAGAACCTGATTCTGCCGGCAATCGCGCTCGGCTGCGTCTATATCGCGCTGGTCGCGCGCATCACCCGCGCGGCCATGCTCGAAGTGTTGCAGCAGGACTATATCCGCACCGCGCGCGCCAAGGGCCTCGGGCAGGGCGGCATCCTGTTCATTCACGCGCTGAAGAATGCGGCGGTGCCGATCGTCACGGTGATTGGGATCGGCATCGCGCTCCTGATCGGCGGCGCGGTGGTCACGGAGAGCGTGTTCGCGATCCCCGGCCTCGGCCGGCTCACGATCGATGCGATCCTGCGCCGCGATTATCCCGTCATCCAGGGCATCGTGCTGCTGTTCAGCTTCGTCTACGTCCTCGTCAATCTGATGATCGACGTCATCTATACGCTCGTTGACCCGAGGATCCGCTATTGACCGATACGACCGTCAATTCGCAATCGCTTCCCGCCGGCCTCGTCGTCGCGCCGCAACTGCCCGAGATCCTGCGGCCGGTCACGATCCGGCGCGGCTTCATCGGGCTCTTGCGCGGCCATCCCACCGTCGCGATTGGTGGCGCGCTGCTGCTGACGCTGGTCCTGATCGCGATTTTCGCAGCCCATCTCGGAACGGTCGACCCGACCGCGCTGGCGCCGGCCAAGCGCACCCGGGCGCCGTCGGCCGATTTCTGGTTCGGCACCGACGTGCTCGGCCGCGACATCTATTCGCGCGTGCTGTTCGGCGCGCGGGTCTCGCTCACGGTCGGGCTATCGGTTGCGATCTTCGCGTCCGCGGCGGGCCTCGCCATCGGCATGGTCTCCGGCTTCATCCGCTGGGCTGACGGCATTTTGATGCGCTTCATGGACGGCTTGATGTCGATCCCGCCGATCCTGCTCGCCATCGCGCTGATGGCGCTGACGCGCGGCAGCGTCGGCAACGTCATCCTGGCCATCACCATTGCGGAAATCCCGCGCGTCTCACGCCTCGTGCGCAGCGTGGTGCTATCGCTGCGCGAGCAGCCTTATGTGGACGCAGCCGTCGCCTGCGGCACGCGCACGCCGATGATCATTTTGCGCCACATCCTGCCCAACACGGTGGCACCGATGCTGGTGCAGGCGACCTATATCTGCGCCAGCGCCATGATCACGGAGGCGATCCTGTCCTTCATTGGCGCCGGGACGCCGCCGACCATTCCGTCCTGGGGCAACATCATGGCCGAGGGCCGCGCGCTGTGGCAGGTCAAGCCCTACATCGTGTTCTTCCCGGCGGCATTCCTGTCCGTCACCGTTCTCGCCGTGAACCTGCTCGGCGACGGCCTTCGCGATGCGCTCGATCCGCGCATGGCCAAGAGCCTCTGATGTATCGAGGCTGATCGCGATGGCGCTGCTCGAAGTCGAGAACCTCCAGACCCATTTCCGCACCCCCGGCGGCATCAACCGCGCCGTCGACGGCGTGTCCTTCCATGTCAACGAAGGCGAGACGCTCGCCATCGTCGGCGAGTCCGGCTGCGGCAAGTCGGTGACCTCGATGTCGCTGATGCGGCTCGTCCCGGAGCCGCCGGGCAGGATTGCCGGCGCCATCCGCTTTGCGGGCAGGGACCTGCTGCAACTGTCCGATCGCGAGATGCGCGCCATCCGCGGCAACGACATCTCGATGATCTTCCAGGAGCCGATGACGAGCTTGAACCCGGTCCTCACCGTCGGCCGCCAGATCCGCGAGACCTTGATGATCCATCAGGGCCTGGACAAACAGGCTGCCGAGGCGCACGCGATCGAGATGCTGACGCTGGTCGGCATTCCCGAGCCGAAGCGGCGCGTGCGCGAATATCCGCACCAGCTCTCCGGCGGCATGCGCCAGCGCGTCATGATCGCCATCGCGCTCGCCTGCAATCCGAAGCTTCTCATTGCGGACGAGCCGACCACCGCCCTCGACGTGACCATCCAGGCACAGATCCTCAAGCTGATGCTGGACCTCAAGCGCCGCGTTGGCGCGGCCATCATCCTGATCACCCACGATCTCGGCGTCGTCGCCGAAATCGCCGAGCGTGTGATGGTGATGTATGCCGGCCGCAAGGTCGAGGAAGCGCCGGTCGCCGAGCTGTTTCGCTCGCCGCGCCATCCCTATACGCAGGGCCTGCTCGGCGCGGTGCCGAAGCTTGGCTCCTCGCTCGCCGGGACGGCAACGCGGCTCGCCGAGATCCCGGGGCAGGTACCTGATCTCCGCAAGCCCATCACCGGCTGCGTCTTTGCCGGGCGCTGTGCGCTTGCGACCGATCTCTGCCGGCAATATGCGCCGGGGCTCGAAGAGAAGGGACCCCGTCACATCGCCGCCTGCCACTATGCGGCCAAGGGAGCTGTCGCGGCATGAGTCCTCCGCTGCTCCAGGTCAACGACCTCAAGAAGCACTTTCCGGTCAAGACCGGCCTGTTCGGCCGCAAGTCCGAATTCGTCTATGCAGTCGACGGCGTGTCGTTCGAGATCGCGCGCGGCGAGACACTGTCGCTGGTCGGCGAGTCCGGCTGCGGCAAGTCGACGGTCGGCCGCGCCATCCTGCGGCTGTTCGACATCACTGCGGGACAGGTCATCCTCGACGGCCAGCGGATCGACGACGCTGCGCCGAGCACGATGCGTCAGATGCGCCGCCGCGTGCAGGTCGTGTTCCAGGATCCGTTCTCGAGCCTCAATCCGCGCATGCGCGTGCGCGACATCCTGGCCGAGCCGATCCGCAATTTCGGTCTGGCCAAATCCGCGGAAGACCTCGAGGTGCGCGTCACTGCGCTGATGGATACCGTCCGCCTGCCGCGCGAGGCGTTGAACCGCCGGCCGCACGAGTTCTCCGGCGGCCAGCGCCAGCGTATCGGCATCGCGCGGGCGCTGGCGGCCGAGCCCGAGCTGATCGTCTGCGACGAAGCAGTCTCCGCGCTCGACGTCTCGGTCAAGGCGCAGATCGTCAACCTGCTCCAGGATCTCCAGCGCGAGTTCGGCCTCGCGCTCTTGTTCATCAGCCATGATCTCGCGATCGTCGAGCACATGACGCACCGTGTCGCGGTGATGTATCTCGGCAAGATCGTCGAGGTCGCCCCGCGCCGCGAGATCTTTGCGGCACCGAGACATCCCTACACCAAGGCGCTGCTCTCCGCGGTGCCGCTGCCCGAGCCCGGCGCCCAGCGCAATCCGATCATTCTTAGGGGCGACGTGCCGAGCCCGATCAATCCGCCGCGCGGATGCCGCTTCCACACCCGCTGCCCCTTCGTCTTCGACCGCTGCCGGACCGAGGAGCCGGTGCTTCGCGCGATTGGAGCCGAGCAGTGGGTGGCCTGTCATCTCGAAGAGGGCGTTGCCGCGACGAGCGCCTAAAGCGTGATGAGATCAGGCTTGTTTGCTGCACCGAAGGTGCGCTCCCTCTCCCGCTTGCGGGAGAGGGTTGGGGAGAGGGTGTCTCCCCGCAATGGGACAGCCCCTAGCAGGCTGTTGAAAAAGGCGCTCGCCGCCGACCGGCGACCGTGATTCATTGGCTCCGACGAGATTCGGAGGTGGTGCGTGCGCGGCGGCGACAATCGAACGGGCGAGCTGTTCAGCTACGTCGACCTGGAGGCGCGGGTGCGTCGTGATCATCCGCTGCGAACGATCCGGACGATGGTGAACGAGGCACTGTCGGCGCTGGAGCGGGAGTTTGCCGCGCTCTATTCGCCGATTGGGCGGCCGTCGATCCCGCCGGAGAAGCTGCTGCGGGCGATGCTGTTGCAGGCGTTTTATTCGATCCGCTCCGAGCGGCTTCTGATGGAGCGGCTGGAATACGACCTGCTGTTCCGCTGGTTCGTCGGAATCGGCGTTGACGACGCCGCCTGGGACCATTCGGTGTTCTCGAAGAACCGCGACCGGCTGCTGGAAGGCGACATCGCGGCCAAGTTCCTGGCGGCGGTGCTGGCACAGCTCAAGGTGAAGAAGCTTCTATCGAGCGATCACTTCTCGGTTGATGGCACGCTGATCGAGGCCTGGGCCTCGATGAAGAGCGTCAAGCCCAAGGACGGCTCGGACGAGCCGCCGGCGCAAGGCGGGCGCAATGCCGATGCGGACTTCCATGGCCAGAAACGCTCGAACGACACCCATACGTCGACCACCGATCCGGACGCCAGGCTCTACCGCAAGGGCAAAGGCAAGGAGACGAAACTGTGCTTCATCGGGCACGGGCTGATGGAGAACCGCCACGGCCTGCTGGTCGACGCCTGCCTGACGCAGGCCGACGGGCATGCCGAGCGGGTGGCCGCGCTGCACATGATCGAACCTCGTGCCGACCGGCCGACAGCGATCACGCTTGGCGCCGACAAAGCCTACGATGCAGAAGACTTCGTCAACGAACTGCGCTCGATGAACGTGACGCCGCATGTTGCACAGAACACCAGCGGCCGTAGTTCTGCGATTGACGGACGAACGACCCGGCACGGCGGCTATGCCGTCAGTCAGCGCATCCGCAAACGGATCGAGGAGGCCTTCGGCTGGATCAAGACGGTCGCCGGGCAAGAGAAGACCCGCTTCCGTGGCCGTGATCGCGTCGCATGGGCCTTTACCTTCGCTGCCACCGCCTACAATCTGGTGCGGCTGCCCAAGCTGATCGCGGAGACCGGCTGATGGCCAAGGTGCCCGGCTTCGCCAAGGCCTTTGTCGGCCGCTGGCGCATCGTCGAAATGGACAACTGGGACAGCGACTTCCTCGATCTTGTCGAAGAGGCGCATCTCACCTTCCAGGGCAAATCCAATGGCGAAATCGCCTTTGGGGCTCTCAAGGGCTTCCTGAACGTGCGCTACGGCACCCGCGACGGATCGGCCTGCGCGGAGTTCTCATGGGAAGGGCACGACGAGAATGATCCCGTCTGCGGTCGCGGATGGGTCATGATCGGCACTGCAGGCAGGCTCGTCGGCCAGTTCTACATCCACAATGGCGAGGAGTCAGGCTTCGTTTGCGAACGCGGCTGAGTTCTTCAACAGCCTGCTAGAGGAGAAAGCCCTCACCCGGCGCTGCGCGCCGACCTCTCCCGCGAGCGGGAGAGGTGAACGAGCCGCCCCGGAATCAATTCAACCTGAAGCCATTGCGCTTTGCGATCGACGACCTAAAGCGCGCTCGACGCGACGGAAATTTGTATGCAAGAACAGCCCCGTTCTACTGTGCATGGGGTTGTTTTTGCGTTTTTGATTTGGCCGGCCTCAACCCTGCCGGCGCAGGAAGCCCGTGATCGTGACCTTTTCCCAGATGCCGGCGGCAGCAAAGGGATCAGCGCGGTTGAAGGCCTCGACTTCGCCACGGCCGGACGCCTCGATCAGGAACAAGCTGCCGATCATGGTCGCGCCGTCGTCGGAAACGAGCGGCCCCGACATCACGATCTTGACGCCGAAGCGCGATGTGTCGCTCAGGAAAGCCTTGTGGGCGTCGTAATTGGCAAGCCGGGTCGGCAGCGCGCCGGCGCGGTCGACGGCGTGAATGGCGAACAGCATGATGTCTCCGTTTCTTACTTCAGTTCCTGGGACGGCCGCGAGTGGCGGCCGTCCAGACTTGACGTGATCGGTTAGTCTACTTGGCGCCGAGCTTGCCCGCTTCCTCGAAGGTCGGGCAGGTCCGCTGCTCCAGCGGCACGTCGAACGGCCCAAAATTGTCCTTGGTGATGACGGTCGGCTTCAGCACGATCTCGCTGATGACCGGCTGGTTGCGCAAGGAGCGGATCGCCATCATGGTGCCGAGGCACCCTTGAGCAAATCCGTTATAGTCGCCGCTCGCGAGCAGCTTGCCTGATTTGATCGCGTCGATCGCTTCCTTGGTGCCGTTGATGCCGATCACCTGGGCTTTGCGGTTGGCGCCGTCGAGCGCCTCGATCGCGCCGACCGCCATGGCATCGTTGGCGGCGAGCACGCCGTCGATCTGCGAATTCGACTGCATCAGGTTCTCCATCACTTGAAGCGCCTGCAGCCGCTGGTAATTGCCGGGCTGCGAGGCCAGCAGCTTGGCGCCCGGAGCCTCCTTCAGCGCAGCGTTGAAGCCGCGGACGCGGTCGACATTGGTCAGCGAGCCCTTGACGCCCTCGATGATGACGATGTTGCCCTTGCCGCCCAGCGTCTTGAGCAGGTAGCGCGCGGTCTCGAGCCCAAGGCTGTAATCGTCGGCACCGACGAATGAGAGGAACTTGCCGCCGGCGGAGCGGTCGGTGATGTTGACGACGGGGATTTTTGCTTCGTTGATCTTCTCGACGCCGGGCACCATCGCCTTGTAGTCGACCGGCGTGAAGACGATCGCGCTCGGCTTCTTCACCACGACGTCCTCGATCTGGCTGAGCTGCTCGGGGATGCTGTCGGGTTTGGTCGGGATGTACTGCAGCGTCTTCGCGTTCAGCGTCTTCGCCATGTTGTCGGCGCCGACCCGCACCGTCTGGAAGAACGGGTTGGTCTGGTTCTTGGTGAAGACGGCGATGGTCTCGCCGTCGGCGCGCGCCCCCGTAGTGAACGCAGCCGCCATCAGCAGCGGTAGCGTCAGATAGCCAAGTTTCAGTTTCATGTAGCCTCCATCCCTCATTTTGCTTGTTGGATTTCTAAAAGCTCATTGCGCGCGGCGGCGGGTCTTCATGTCGAGCCAGACCGCGAGAATGACGATGATGCCTGTCACCAGCGGCTGCCAGTTGGCGCTGACCGAGAGCAGGTTCATGCCGTTCAGCACCAAGGTTAGGATCAGTGCGCCGATGAAGGTGCCGAACACGGTGCCGACGCCGCCGAACAACGAGGTGCCGCCGATCAGCACCGCCGCAATCGCCGGCAACGTCAGGCTTTCGCCGATATCGGCCTCGGCCGAATTCAGGCGCGACAGGAAGATGATCGAAGCGAGTCCCGCCATGGTGCCGGAGACGGCATAGACCAGCAGCAGGCGGCGCGCGACGGGGATGCCGGAGAGCCGGGCGGCGACCGGATTGGCGCCGATCGCATAGATCTCCTGGCCCCAGATCGTCCGTTGCGCGAACAGCGTCCCGATGCCGAGGAACACCAGCAGCAGATAGACCGGGATCGGAAGGCCGAACAGATAGCCGCTGCCGATCTGGCGGAAGCCGGCCGGGAAGCCATGCAGGGTCTCGCCCGCCATATACCAATAAGTGAGGCCGTTCAGCACCCATAGCATGCCATAGGTGGCGATGAAGGAGGGGATGCGGAGCGCGGTGACCATGACGCCGTTGAGGAGGCCAACGATGCCGCCGCAGGCAAGCCCGGTGAGGATGCCGAGCGCCGGCGAGCCGGTCTTGTGGATCACCGTGCCGGCGATACAGGCCGACAGCGCGACATTGGCGCCGACAGAGAGGTCGAGGCCGGCGGTCAAGACCACCAGGGTCAGGCCGGAGGCGATGAAGAAGGTCAGGCTCGCCTGCCTCAGCACGTTGAGGATGTTGCCGAGGCTCAGGAAGGAATCGCTGAGCACGGCCAGCACCGCGCAGATCAGCAGTGCCGCGAGCAGGCGATAGAACAGCTGGATCGCGTCCTGCGATAGGAAGGAGCGGGGCGGCGCGATGGCATCTTTGGTGATGTCGGTCATGCGCGGCTCCTGAGGCCGTCGAGGAACAGCGCGACGATGACGAGCACGCCGACGCTTGCGACCTGCACCGAGGACGGCAGCGAGATCAGGTTCAGCCCATTGCGCAACACGCCGACCGCAATCACGCCCAGTACGGTGCCGAGCAGCCAGCCATTGCCGCGCTCGAACGACGTGCCGCCGACGGCAACGGCCGCGATGGCGTCGAATTCGAGACCGAGCCCGGCGGTGGGATGGCCGGAATTCATCCGAGCGGTCATCAACAGCCCCGCGATTCCCGCCATGGCGCCGCCGATGGCATAGACTGCGATCAGCAGCTTGTTCGGCGAGAGTCCGGCATAGCGCAGCGCCTCGCGATTGCCGCCCAGCGCGAAGATATAGGTGCCGAAGCGGGTGTGATAGAGCAGGCCGTGAAAGGCCGCATAGGTCACCAGCGCCATCACGATCGGCACGGGAATGCCGAGAAGTGTTGCCGAGTAGATGTCGCGCACGCTGTGGGGAATGCCGACCACGCTCTGGCCGTCGCTGACGATCAGCGACAGGCCCTGCGCCATGCCGAGCGTGCCCAGCGTCGCGACAAAAGGCGGAATGCCCAGGATCGCGACCAGCCAGCCGTTGACGATGCCGAACCCGGCGCCGACCAGCAGGCCGGCGCCGAGGCCCAGCAACATTGATTTCGTCGCGAGCGACACGATCGCGACGCAGAGCGAGGTCAGCGTCAGCACCGCGCCCATCGACAGGTCCAGCCCCTCGGTCATGATGATCAGTGTCATCGGCAGCGCGAGCATGGTCAGGATGGTCGACTGCACCAGCACGTTGGAGAGGTTGGCGACCGACAGGAAGCCGGGCGCGATCGCGCTGAACAGGGCGATCAGCAGCACCAGCACCATGGCAACGCCGGGAATGCGTTGCAGCGGATTGGGTTGCGAGACGACCGCGGCTTCACGCATGATGCATCCCCAGTCGCACGATGTTCTCCTCGGTCAGCTCGTTGCGTGTCAGGTGCCCAGCGATGCGCCCCTCGCGCATCACATAGGCGCGGTCGCAGACATGGCAGATCTCGACCTGTTCGGACGAGATCATGAGGGCCGCTGCGCCTTCGGCCACCAGTCGGTCGATCAGGGCAAAGATCTCCGACTTGGCGCCGATGTCGATGCCGCGCGTCGGTTCGTCGAAGATGAACAGCTTCGAGCCGGCCGCCAGCCACTTGCCGATCACGACCTTCTGCTGGTTGCCGCCCGAGAGCAGGCCAACGGTCTGGCGCGCACTCGGTGTCGCGATCCTCAATTGCCGGATCAGGCCGTCGGAGGTGCGCTGCGCACTGCGCTGGTCGAACAGGCCGCTCGGGAACAGCTTTCGCAGCGCCGATACCACCAGATTATCGCTGACTGATCGTAGCAGCGCGAGGCCCTCGCTCTTGCGGCTCTCCGGGATCAGCGCGATGCCGCGGCGGGCGGCAAGGTCAGGCTCGCCGGAGATGGTCTTGCCGTCGAAGACGATCTCGCCCGATGTCATGGGATCGGCGCCGAAAATGGCGCGGGCAACCTCGCTGCGGCCGGAGCCGACGAGGCCGCACAGGCCGACGATCTCGCCCCGGCGCACCTCGATGTTGATGTCGGAGATGCCGGTCGGCGCGGTCAGGCCCTTGACCTCGAGCAGCATCTCGCCGGGCTTATCGGCAAAGTTGCGCGGATAGGTCATGTCGACGTTGCGGCCGACCATCATGCGGACCAACTGGTCCGGCGTCACGTCGGCGGGGCGGACGCCGTCGATGCGGCGGCCGTCGCGCAGCACGGTGATGCGGTCGCCGAGCGCGAACACCTCGGCCATGCGGTGCGAGATGTAGACGATCGAGACGCCGTCGGCCTTCAGCCGCGCGATCAACGCGAACAGTAGCTCGGTCTCGCGGTCGGACAGCGCGGCCGTCGGCTCGTCCATCACGAGGATGCGGGCGTTCTGGCTGATCGCCTTGGCGATCTCGACCATCTGCTGCTGTGCCACCCCTAACTTGTCGACGGTGGTGGAAGGATCGATGTCGAAACCGATGGTGCTGAGGACACGACGCGCGTCAGCCAGGATCTTGCGGCGGTCGATGCTTCCGGGAATGCGGCCTTTCGGCTCGCGACCGAGGAAGATGTTCTGGGCGATATCGAGATAGGGGACCAGCGAGAATTCCTGGAAGATGACGGCAATGCCGAGCTTCTGCGCATCCGCGGTCGAGCTGATCTCGACCTTCTCGCCCTTGTAGAAGAATTCGCCGGCATCGGCGCGGTAGGCGCCGCACAGTACTTTCATCAGGCTCGACTTGCCGGCGCCGTTCTCGCCCAGCAGCATATGGACTTCGCCGGGATAGACAGCGAAGGACACGTCATCCAGCGCCTTGACGCCTGGAAATTCCTTGCTGATGCCGCGCAGCTCCAAGAGCGGTGTGGGCGAGGACGGCTCAACGGCCAATGCTGCGCTGCTCATGCCTGCGCTCCGCTGGCAAAGATCTTTCCGGGATTCAAGAGACCATTCGGGTCGAGTGCAGTCTTGACTTGCCGCATCACATCGACGGCCTCGCCGAGCTCGTCGGTGAGATAATCGATCTTGCCGAGCCCGATGCCGTGCTCGCCGGTGCAGGTGCCGTCCATGGCGATGGCGCGCGCGACCATGCGGGCCTGGAGCGCCTTGGCGCCTTCGGTCTCTTCGGACTTTGCCGGATCGATCAGGATCAGCATGTGGAAATTGCCGTCGCCGACATGGCCGACGATCGGGGCTGTAAACCCATGCTCGTCCGCATCGCGCCGCGTCTCGGTCAGGCATTCGGCCAGCCGCGAGATCGGCACGCAGACATCGGTGATCACCGCGCGTGCTCCGGGTCGTAGGCCGAGGCCCGCATAGAGCGTGTTGTCGCGGGCGTGCCAGAGCCGGCTGCGGTCTTCCGGCGCCTTGGCCCAGGCAAACCCGTGGCCGCCATGGTCGGCGGCGATGGCCTGCGCGGCCTCGGCCTGCTCGGCGACGGAGGCCTCGGAGCCGTGGAATTCGAAGAACAGGGTCGGAGCCTCGCGATAGCCGAGCTTTGCGTAGGCATTGATGCCGCGCATCATGACGTCGTCGAGCAGCTCGATGCGCGCAACGGGGATTGCCGACTGGATCACGGAGATCGCGGTGTCGACGGCGTTGTGCAGGCTATCGAAGCTGCACACCGCGGCCGAGATCGCCTGCGGCACGGGATGTACTTTCAGCGTGATCTCGGTGATCACGCCGAGCGTGCCTTCGGCGCCAACGAACATGCGCGTCAGATCATAACCGGCGGCCGATTTGCGCGCGCGCTTGGCGGTGCGGATCACGCGCCCATCCGCGAGCACCACCTCCAGCGCCATGACATTGTCCTTCATGGTGCCGTAGCGCACCGCCATGGTGCCGGAGGCGCGCGTGGAGGTCATGCCGCCGATCGAGGCGTCCGCGCCGGGGTCGATCGGAAAGAACAGGCCTGTGTTGCGCAGCTCCGCATTGAGCTGCTTGCGGGTGATGCCGGGCTGCACCACGACATCCATGTCGCTGTCGTGCACGGCAAGCACCTTGTTCATGCGCGCGAAGTCGAAGCAGACGCCACCGGCGACGGCGGCCGCGTTGCCTTCGAGTGAGGTGCCGGCGCCGAACGGGACGATCGGCATCCCCGCGCTCGCGCAGAGTTTCACGATCTCGGCGACCTCCTGCGTTGTTTCAGGGAAGACGACGATGTCGGGCGGCAGATTGCGGTAATGCGACTCGCTCTGCCCATGCTGATCGAGCACGCCGCGCGCGACGCTGGCGCGCGGGCCGATCATGCCATTGAGGCGATCGGCCAATGCTGCCGTGCTGACCCGCGGTCCCATCCTTGCTCCCTCTCTGCCCCGGTGGCGGACTCTTTGTCGGTCCGCTGCGTTGTCGTTCGGATTAGGCGGCTTGCGCGTTGCTCGCAACCTGCTTCAGGCCGAAATCATAGTTGAGATGAAAATACGCGCTGTCCACCATGCGACCATCCGGCGCACGGCCGGCGGGATGTCGGACGAACTCGCGGATCAGGCTATCCTTGACGCCGAACACCACGTCGCTGTCGAGATACTGGTCGCCGGCGACGAACACGTGCGTCACGAGCTGCTCGAAGCCGGGCGACGAGATCATGAAATGCACATGGGCGGGACGCCAGGGATGGCGGCCCTGGACCTCCAGCATGTCGCCGACCGGGCCGTCATGCGGGATCGGATAGGCGGCCGGCTTGATCGACCAGAAATGGAAGCGGCCGTTCTGGTCGGTGTGGAAGCGGGCACGCATCGCGAGATCGCCGATGGCGTCGAGCTGCTGCACGTCATAATAGCCGTCGTCGTCGGAATGCCAGACGTCGACCACGGCGCCCGCCAGCGGCTTTCCGTCCACGGTCGAGACCGAACCGGTGACCAGCATCGGATCGCCTTCCATCGGACCCGAGATATCGGCGCCGCTCTCCTTCTCCGGCGCGGCCTGGACGAAGAACGGCCCGAGCACCGTGGTTTCGGTTGCGCCCTCCGGCACCGGATGGTTGATGGCGTCGACCAGCATGGAGACCCCGAGCGTGTCCGACAGCAGGATGAACTCCTGGCGCTTGTCGTCGCACATGTGCCCGGTGCGGGTCAGGAAGTCGATGCCGTATTCCCATTCCTTCTGGGTCGGCCGCACCTCGCGGACGAAGGCATGAAGGTGACGGACCAGCGCCTCGCTGATTTGCTTGATGCGCGGATCGGTCGCCCCCGCGATCCGCTCCAGCACCGCGTCCGTGATCGTGTTCTCGTTGAAGTTACGCATGTGTGCCTCCGTTGATCACAGCTTCGGCTCGCCGAGGCCGGACAACCGTTCGAGATGCTTGACGGTCGCAATGAAGTCGGTCTCGCCGTCGCCTTGCGCGACCAGCGAGCCATAGGTCTCGCGCACTTGCGCCGCGAGCTGCAGCGGCACGCCGACGGCGTGGCCGGCGCCGAGGATGAGATCGAGATCCTTGGCCATCTGCTTGCAGGAGAAAGTGGACTCGAAATCGCGGTGGCGCAGCGGCGCGGTCTTGTACTTCACCATCGGCGAAGCCACGGCGCTGTCGTCGAGCACCTTCAAGATGTCTTGCCAGGCGATGCCGCCCTTGCGCGCCAGCGCCAGGCTCTCCGCCATCATCGCCGCCGACACCGCGATCATCAAATTGACCGAGAGTTTTGCGTAGCGTGCTTCCTCGGCCGGCCCGAGATAGGTCTGCGCACGGGTGAAGGCCGCGAACAGCGGCTTTGCGTTGTCAAAGGCATCCTTCGGCCCCGAAACGAAGCAGGTCAGCGCGCCCGTATGCACGATGCTGGCATTGCCGGAGACCGGCGAGCGAAGGTAGGCAATGCCGCGCGCCTGCGCGGCGGCTGCAACCTCGGTAGAAGCCTCGACGCTCACGGTACTGGTCTCGATGAGAACAGCTCCGGACGCCATCGCGGCGATGAGGCCGGCAGGACCGAGCAGCGCGCCGCGCAAGGCGGCATCGTCGGGCAGGGATGTGACGACGGCCGTCTTGCCGCTCACGGCCTCGGCTGGCGTAGCGGCAATCGCAGTGCCTTGCGCGCGTGCCTCGTTGATCCGCGCCGCGCTTTGATCGAACGCGGTGACGGCGTAACCGGCCTTGGCGACGAGCACCGACATCGGCAGGCCCATCTTGCCGATCCCGATGAAAGCGACATTCCTTGAAGCATCACTCATTGTTCTTGTCCATTGGCGCCTTCAGGCGGCGCGTCCCTGTCGTTCGATGTCCTGCACCAGCCGCCGGCCGGATTGCGCCAGCAGCTCTTTTTTGCTCTCGAGCGCTTCGACCAGCAGCCGGCCGTTTCGCTTCTTCCAGGCGCCGCCGATCATGACAGCTTCGATATTGGCGAGGCTCGTCTGCATCACCACCGTCGCGACGGGATCGTGCACCGGGAAGAGGTTGAGATCGGAGGCGTTGATGATGACGAGGTCGGCGAGCTTGCCCGGCGTCAGCGAGCCGATCTGGTTCTCGCGGCCAAGCATGCGGGCACCTTCGGTCGTGATCCAGCGCAGCGCCTCGCGCACCGGAACCGTGGTCGTTGCCGGGATGGTGCCGCTGGCCTTGCGCGTCTCCGCATTGTCGAGCGCCCGCTGCATCGACAGTGCGACGCGGGCGGCGGAGAAGAGATCGCCGGCCAGTACGGATTCCAGATCGATGCCAATGGTCGGGCGCACGCCGCGCTTCAGCAACCGTCCGGTGATCGGAAAGCCATGGCCCTGGATCATCTCGTTCTCGGGCGTGACCGAAAAGGACACGCCGAGATCGATCATCCGGTCGAGCAGATCGTCGGGCAGATCGTTGCCATGAACGATGTTGACGCCGGCGCCGACGAGGCCGGCCTCGATCAGCTTTTCCCAGCCACCCGGCGTCTTGGCGGGGCCGCCGCCCTGATGCATCGATGCGATCAGTTTGAGCTCCCATGCCAGGCGGAAATCATGCATGGCGACGTCGAGCGTCGAGTAATGCGGGCCGAGAATGGCGAGCCCGAGCGTAACGAGGCCGTCGCGGTCGGCGAGAGGGCCCGCCAGCAACCGCTCCACCTCGCGGCACGGATGCGGGATTTCCGAGAAATGCGGCTCGCCGGGCTTCGGCTCGGGTTTCGGCGAGCCATGAAAGAAGGCGGCGCGGATGCCGCTCTCGATCAGGCCGCGAACCGCAGCGTCGGTGTGATCTGGCGTCGGATTGTTGTGGCACCAGTCGACGAGTGTCGTCGTGCCGCAATTGATCTGGTTCAGCGCGCCGACCAGCGTCGCGATATGGATGTCCTCGGGTCGGAACACGGTCGCAAGGCCGGCATGCATGCGGCGGAAATATTCCAGCAGCGTCCAGTTCGCGGCATAGCCGCGCAAACCCGTCTGCCAGGTGTGCATATGCGCGTTGATCAGGCCCGGGATGACGATCCGTCCCTTGCCGTCGACAACCTCCGTGTCGGCCGCGACGTCGATCGATGGCCGCACATCGGCGATTCGGCTGCCCTCGACCAGCACGTCGCCGGTCGAGAGGTCGCCGATCGCGTCATCCATGCTGATGACGGTGGCTGATTTGATCAGCGTGCGCCGCATCGCTTCACGCCGCCGGTTTGATAGCGCCCGGCGGCTCGCCGGCCCAGGCGCGCGCGATCAGGTCGCGGATGGCGCTCCGCTCGAGCGGACGCGGATTCCAGTAGGCGTTGGTGACGGCGAGATCGGCCGCCTTGTCGATGCCGCTCTCGGGCATGCCGACGTCGCGCAGCGCAAGCTTTGCATCCAGCCGCTTCGCAAGGTCGTACAGCCCTTGGGAGGCATCGGCCGCGCCAATCGCGCGCGCGATGCGCGCCATCGCATCTGGCACCGCCGGTGCATTGTAGGCCAGCGCATGCGGCAGCACGATGGTGTGCGTTTCGGCATGCGGCAGATCAAAAGTGCCGCCGAGCGTGTGACAGAGCTTGTGATGCAGTGCCATGCCGACGGTGCCGAGGCAGACGCCGCATAACCAGGCGCCATAGAGCGCCTCGGTGCGCGCGTCGCGATCGTCGCTCCTCGCGGCGATGGCGGGCAGGGCGCGGGCCAGCGCGCGGATGCCTTCTTCCGCCATCAGCGATGTCACGGGATTGGCGTCGCGCGCGTAGAGCGCTTCCACCGCATGTGCGATCGCGTTGATGCCGGAGGTCGCAGCTAAGCTCGCCGGCAGCGTCAGGGTCAGGTCGACATCGTAGATCACGGTCTCCGGCAGCACGGCGGCATCGCGCACCGTGGTCTTCAGGCCGTTCTCGGTCTGGCCGACGATCGGTGTCATCTCCGAGCCGGCATAGGTGGTGGGGATGCAGAGCTGGTTGACGCCGGTGCGCAAGGCGAGCGCCTTGCCAAGGCCGGTGGTCGATCCGCCGCCGAGCGAGACGACGCAGTCGGCCTCGCATGCCTTCATGGCGGCGAGCGCGCGCTCCGTGACCTCGACCGGGGTATGCATGATGGCGCCGGAAAACAGGCCCGCATAGAGCGGCCCGAGCGACGCACCGAGACTCTTGCCCTGCGTCTCCTGCTGCGGCGTCGTCAGCACCAGCGCGCGCTTGCCGCCGAGCCGCTCGACTTCAGCCTTGGCGGAGGCAAGCGTTCCGCTGCCGAACACAACACGGCAGGGTAGGTTTTCAAAGGTGAACGAACCGATCATGCGCCGGTCTCTTTGATGGGATAATCGACCTGGAAGCGTCCGATCCGCAAGTCGCCCAGCGCCTCGCGAACGCGCAAATGTTCGGGGTGATTGGCGTAGGCGCTGAGCGCGGCCTCGTTGGTGAACTCGGAGAACAGGACGACGTCGCAGGCGTAATCGACCGCGCTGACATCCATGCCGACCTCGATATGGGTGAGGCCGTCGATCCGGCCGCGCAGGCCTTCGAACAGGGTCTTGACCTTGATCCGGGCGGCGGATCGCTCCGCCGGGGTCTCCCCGCGCAGCCGCCACATCACGATGTGCCTGATCGGGCCCGACATTTCCCTGTTTCCTCGCCTGCTATCTTGCTTGTGTTGAGGCTATTTTGACTTGCGGGAGGCGGAAATAAAGGCCAATAATCGTAACTCTCTTTTCCTAAAAGTGGAAAAATGGATCGCCTGGCGCAATTGGAGGTCTTTTCCAAGACGGCCGAGCTCGGCAGCCTGTCCAAGGCCGCCGAAGCGCTGCGCATGTCGAACGCGGCCGCGAGCCGCCATCTCAGCGCGCTCGAGGAGCGGCTCGCCGTCCGGCTGATCGAGCGCAACACCCGCCGCCTGTGGCTGACGGAGGCGGGGCAGGAGCTGCTGGAGCGTTCCAGCCGGGTCTTGAACGAACTGGCCGAGGCCGAGGACATCGTCAGCGATCGCGCGCTGTCGCCGCAGGGCACCCTGCGGGTCACGAGCTCGCTATCCTTTGCGGTGATCTATCTGGCGCCGATGCTGCCGGCCTTCCGCGCGCGCTATCCGAAGCTCAACATGCAGATCACCACCGCCAACCGCTACCCGGATTTCATCGAGGCCGGCATCGACGTGGCGATCCGCACGCGCGAGCAGGAGCCGGATTCGAACATCATCGTCCGCCGCATCGGCCAGATGCGTCGCGTGCTCGCGGCCGCACCCTCCTATCTCGCAAGCTGCGGCGCGCCGGAACAGCCGGCCGATCTCGCGCGTCACAACATGCTGATCTACAATCTCGCCAACGATCCGTATTCGCTGCGCCTGCGCAAGGGCCATGGCGCGCAGACCGTCCGCATCACGCCGACGCTCGACAGCAATGACGGCCAGGTCATCCGCGGCGCCGCACTGGCAGGTCTCGGCATCCTCATCCAGCCGCTCTACATCGTCCAAAGCGATATCGCCGCGGGCCGGCTCGTCCCGGTGCTGATGGATTGGGAGCTGCCACTGCTCACCATGAACATCGCCTATCAGAACCGCGCCGGGCTGCCGGCCAAGATCCGGGTGTTCTCGGACTTCCTGGTCAGCCACATCCGCGAGCATTCGGAGCCGGGGATCTGGATCGACGCGGCGAAGTGAGCGGGAGCATCCATGTATCTCGGCATCGATCTCGGCACCTCCGCAGTCAAGACCGTTCTCGTCGACGGTGCGCAGCGGGTGATTGCGAGCGAGAGCCGGCCGCTCGCAACCGTCTCGCCGCAATCAGGCTATTACGAGCAAGATCCCGCGCAGTGGATCGATGCGACCTTTGCCACGCTGGATGCTCTGAAGGCATCGCATGCCGGCGAGCTGGCGGCGGTCGAAGGCATTGGACTATCCGGCCAGATGCACGGTGCCACGCTGCTCGATGCGAGCTTAAGGCCCCTGCGGCCCTGCATCCTCTGGAATGACGGGCGCTCGGCCGCCGAATGCCTTATCCTGGAGCAGCGTTGGCCCGCCTTGCGTGCGACGTCGGGCAACAAAGCGATGCCGGGATTCACCGCGCCGAAGCTGGTCTGGATCGCGACGCACGAGCCTGACATCTTTGCGGCGACCAAGCTCGTTCTGCTTCCAAAGGCCTATTTGCGCCTGGTGCTGAGCGGCGAGGCCATCGAGGATGTCTCCGATGCATCGGGATCGCTGTGGCTCGACGCCGCGCGCCGGGACTGGTCGGATGCAGCATTGGCAGCGACCGGCCTGTCGCGCAATCACATGCCGCGGCTGGTCGAGGGATGCGCGCCCGCAACGACCCTGCGCGTCGAGCTCGCGCGGCGCTGGGGTATGACCCGGCAGCCGGTGATCGCGGGCGGAGCCGGCGACAATCCGGCCGGCGCCGTCGGCATCGGCGCGATCGGGCCGGGAACCGCGTTCATATCGCTGGGAACCTCCGGTGCCCTCATGGCACCAACCAGCAGAATCGCCGCTAACCCCGACCGCGCGGTGCATACATTCTGCCATGCCATTCCCGCCATGTGGATTCAGGCCGGCGCGATCCTCTCGGCCGCCTCTTGCCTCGCTTGGCTCGCGCGCCTGTTCGGCGTTGGCGAGGCCGAGCTGCTGGCGCCGCTTGGAGTGCGTCCGCAGGCGCCGTCGCCTGTGAGCTTCCTGCCTTATCTCGCAGGCGAGCGGACGCCGCACGACGATGCCGCCGTGCGCGGCATGCTGGATGGTCTGAGCCATGGCACCGACCGCGGGACGATCGTGCAGGCGGTGCTCGAGGGCGTCGCCTTCGCGCTTGCCGATTGTCGCGACGCGCTCGCGGATGCCGGCATTGCGATTGCGGAAGCCGATGTCATTGGTGGTGGTTCGCGGTCCCCATTCTGGCTCTCGGTACTGGCAAACGTGCTGAATGTTCCGGTCCATCGCTTCGTTGGAGGTGAGACCGGCGCCGCGTTCGGTGCGGCGAGATTGGGGCGGCTTGCTGTCACCGGTGAGGCAATCGCTGCCGTATGCACGCGGCCAGAGCGCATCGAGACGTTCGAGCCCGACGCTGAACTTGTCGATACCTATGCCGGGCGGCTTCCCGCATGGCGCGAACTGTATCGGCCGCGCCACTAGCCTGCCCAATCTGGATTCCCATACCTCGGTATACTCGCCTTCGGTATTGCCCTGCGTCACCCGCTTTTGTTTAATGACCAAACCGCGCTGGGCAAGAAACGAGACGCGGGTGGGAAACGCATTGTGCGCGGGAGGCACGATGAACGATCCGATCCTCGAGATGCGCGGGGTCTCAAAATCCTTCTTTGGCATCAAGGCGCTGCGGGCCGTCGATCTCACCGTCTATGCCGGCGAAATTCATGCCCTGATGGGCGAGAACGGCGCCGGCAAGTCGACGCTGATGAAGATCCTGTCCGGCGCCTACCGGCCGGATCCGGGCGGCGAGATCCGCATTGAGGGCCGGTCAGTGCGGATCGAAGGCCCGCTGGGCGGCCGCACGGCGGGCATCTCCATCATCTATCAGGAACTGTCGCTCGCTCCCAATCTCAGTGTTGCCGAGAATATCTATTTGGGGCGGGAGATATCGCGATCAGGTTTGCTGGCGCGCGGCGCCATGCGCGAGGGTGTCGGCCCGATCCTGAAACGACTGGGCGCTGACTTCCTGCCGTCGACGCTGGTGGCGCATCTCTCGATGGGCCAGCGGCAACTGGTCGAGATCGCGCGTGCGCTGCACGCCAGATCAAAGATCCTGATCATGGATGAGCCGACCACCTCGTTGTCGGCCGCCGAGAGCGAGCGGCTGTTCGCGCTGATCCGCCAGCTTCGCTCCGAGGGGCTTGCCATCATCTACATCTCGCATCGCATGGACGAGGTCTACGCCCTCGGCGACCGCGTCACCGTGCTCCGCGACGGCAGGCTGGTCGGGTCGCTCGACAAGCCTGAGATCCGCGCCGACACCATCGTCCGGCTGATGGTCGGGCGTGACGTCTCCTCGTTTTACAAGAAGGATCACGATCCGGAGGCGGGGCGGGGGCATCCCGTGCTTGCAGCGATCGACATGGCCGATGGCCAGCGCGTCAAGGGTTGCTCACTGACTGTGCATGCAGGTGAGGTCGTGGGGCTTGCCGGCCTGATCGGTGCCGGTCGCACCGAGCTTGCGCATCTCATCATCGGCGCCATACCGAGAACATCGGGCCGTCTCGAACTCGAGGGACGTCCGATCGACATCCGTAGCCCCGGCGCGGCACTCGAGGCCGGCATCGCCTATCTGACCGAGGACAGGAAGGCGCTCGGCCTGTTTCTCGACATGTCATGTCTGGACAACATCAATCTCGCGGTGCTCGCGCGGGATGCCAAGCTCGGCTGGTTTCTGGATCGCGACAAGGCGCGCGAGCGCGCCGACCGGGCCTTCGCGGGGCTCAGCATCCGCGCCGCCGATGTCGCCGTCCCCGCCGGCGGCCTGTCCGGCGGCAACCAGCAGAAGGTGCTGCTGTCACGGCTTCTCGCCATTGCGCCGAAGGTCCTGATCCTCGACGAGCCGACGCGTGGCGTCGACGTCGGCGCCAAGTCCGAGATCTATTCGATCATCGACAATCTGGCCAAGGCCGGCACCGCGATCCTCGTCATCTCGTCCGATCTGCCCGAGATCATCGGCATCTGTGACCGCGTCATCGTGATGCGCGCCGGACACATCGCCGGTGAGATCAGGCGCGAAGCTGCGGCTCCCCTGAACCAGGAAGACATCATGACACTCGCCACCGGGATGGAGCAACTCGATGCATGACGGCTCTCCGAAGGCGGACACTGCCACAGCTGCCGTCCTTGCGGCTGCGCAAGAGACGAAGCGTCAACGCATAAGGGTGCTGATCAGCGCGCTCGGCATGCTGCCAGTGCTGTTGATCCTGTGCGTCGGTTTCCATTTTCTGTCCGAGGGGCGCTTCTTCACCGGACAAAATCTCGGCATCGTGTTGCAGCAGGCCGCAGTGAATACCGTGCTCGCCGCGGGCATGACCTTCGTCATCCTCACCGGCGGCATCGACCTCTCGGTCGGCTCGATTTTGGCGGCCTCCGCGATGGCCGGGTTGACGCTCTCCAAGCTGCCGGAGCTCGGGATGCTGTGGCTGCCGGCCGCGCTGCTCACCGGTCTTGGCTTCGGCGTCATCAATGGCGCGCTGATTGCGCTCCTGCGCCTGCCGCCCTTCATCGTCACGCTCGGTTCTCTCACTGCCGTACGCGGCCTGGCGCGACTGCTCGGGGCCGATACCACCGTCTTCAATCCTTCCATTCCCTATGCCTTCATCGGCAATGGCTCGCTGACGCTCGTTCCCGGCGTCGCCTCGATCCCGTGGCTCTCGGTGATCGCCTTGCTCGTCATCCTCGTCTCCTGGCTGGTGCTGCGCCGGACCGTGCTCGGCGTGCACATCTATGCGGTGGGTGGCAATGAAAGCGCGGCGCGGCTTGCCGGCATCAAGGTCTGGGCCGTGCTGATCTTCGTCTACGGTGTCTCCGGACTTTTCGCCGGGCTCGGCGGCGCCATGCAAGCGGCGCGGCTCTACGCCGCCAATGGCCTGCAGCTCGGGCAGTCCTATGAACTCGATGCGATCACCGCCGTGATCCTCGGCGGCACCTCGTTCGTCGGCGGCATCGGCTCGATCTGGGGCACGCTGGTTGGCGCGCTGATCATCGCCGTCTTGTCGAATGGCCTCATCCTCATCGGTGTCTCCGACATCTGGCAATATGTGATCAAGGGCCTGGTGATCATCGGCGCCGTGGCGCTGGATCGTTACCGGCTGCAGGGTTCTGCCAGAACTTGAAGGGCTCGGCGCGCACCTGGAGTGCGCATGGCTTGATGAGAGGTTCCGTTGCGGCAACTGGTCTGCCGTGCCGGGGACGAAGACAGACCAGGGAGGAAGCCATGTTGAAGACGATCATGCTCGCCGGCGCCGCGATGGCGCTTGCCTTAAGCACCGCGCCATCCTTTGCCAAGGAGCTCAAGTCGATCGGCGTCTCGCTGGGATCGATGGGTAACCCGTTCTTCGTCGCGCTGTCGAAGGGCGCCGAGTTCGAGGCGAAGAAGACCAATCCCAATGTGAAGATCACGACGGTCGGCTTCGAATACGACCTCGGCAAGCAGGTCACGCAGATCGACAATTTCATTGCCGCCGGCGTCGACCTGATTCTGTTGAACCCCGGCGATCCCAAGGCGATTGGGCCGGCGATCAAGAAGGCGCAGGCGGCCGGCATCGTCGTCGTTGCGGTCGACACCGCGGCGGAGGGCGCCGACGCCACCGTGACCACGAACAACGTGCAGGCCGGCGAGATCTCCTGCCAGTACATCGTCGACAAATTGGGCGGCAAGGGCGACGTCATCATCGAGAACGGGCCGCAGGTCTCCGCCGTGATCGACCGTGTCGTCGGCTGCAAGAACGTCCTCTCAAAGAATGCCGGCATCAAGGTGTTATCCAGCGACCAGGACGGCAAGGGCTCGCGCGAGGGTGGGCTCACCGTCGCGCAGGGCTATCTGACCCGTTTCCCCAAGATCGACGCCATCTTCGCCATCAACGATCCGCAGGCGATCGGCACTGATCTGGCCGCGCGCCAGCAGAACCGCAGCGGCATTGTCATCACGGCGGTCGACGGCGCACCCGATATCGAGGCCGCGCTGAAGGATCCGCAGTCGCCGCAGGTCCAGGCGTCGGCTTCGCAGGACCCGTTCTTCATGGCGCGGCGGGCCGTGCAGGTCGGTGTCGGCATTCTCAAGGGCCAGAAGCCGGCCTCGACCGTCGAGCTGTTGCCTTCGAAGCTCGTGACCAGAGACAATGTCGCCGAGTACAAGGGCTGGACCTCGGATCGTTCTCAGTAGAACGCCGTCCCTGCCCGGGTGCGCTCTATAAACCGAAAATGACGGGTGGCGTTTTGAAACCACGCCGCCCGTAGCGCCATAGTCGCCAATACACGTGTTGATCTGCTGTACGAGCGCGCGGGCTGCCTCTTGTGTTAGCTTCGCCCAATCTCGATCGCTCGATTCGGAAGCAGAACTCGTGAAAGCCAGGACATCCGGCACCGCGTGGCGGCATGCCAACATAGGTCGCTTGCTCAACAACGCGGTGCGGCGTTTCGAGGGCCGCGTGCTCGAACTGATGAGCGAGTGGGGGCACAACGAGACACGCATTGCGCATGTCGGCCTCACGCGCAATCTCGACGTCGAGGGGACGAGGCTCACCGAGCTCGCCCGCCGCGCATCCATGAGCAAGCAGGCGATGGGCGAGCTGGTCGATCAATGCGCCGAGCTCGGCCTCGTCGACCGCGTTGCCGATCCGACCGACCGGCGTGCGCGCATCGTCATGTTCACCCCGGCCGGGCGCAAATGGCTGGATGCATTCCGCGATGCCGTCGACATCGCTGAGCAGGAGATGCGCGCCGAGCTGGGCAAGGCCACGATGGACGCGATCCGGAAGGGGCTCGCGGTCTACGGCACGGAGTTCGACACGCTCGACGCCGATTAGTCAGGCTACTTGACGATATCGTCAGGCAACCTTACCATGCAAGATATTGCTGGTAGGGAGAAGCGTCTTGGAAACACGTCTGACGGCCGAGGTGCTCATCGTGGGCGGGGGGCCCTGCGGGCTGATGCTGGCCAACGAGCTCGGCCGGCGCGGCGTGTCCGCAATCCTGGTCGATGAGAAGCCGGGCACGGCATTCAATCCGCAGGCCAATGCGACGCAGGCGCGCTCAATGGAGCATTATCGGCGGCTGGGTTTCGCCGACGAGATCAGGCACGAAGGACTGCCTGCGGACTACCCGACCGACGTTGCGTATTTCACGCGCTATACCGGTTACGAGCTGGCGCGGTTCGCGTTGCCGTCATCGTCGCGGGCAGGTGAGCTTATCAAGGGCATGTCGGGCTCCTGGAGCGCCGCGGAGCTGCCGCATCGGGTCTCGCAGAAATATGTCGAGGCGGTGCTGCGCCGCCATGCCGAACGGCTTGCCGGCATAAAGCTGAACTATGGCCACAGGCTCATCGGCTACGTCGAAGGCGATAGCGGCATCGTTGGCGACATAGAATGTCTCGATGATGGCAGCCGCTTTCAGGTTCGGGCCGACTTCCTCGTCGGCGCCGACGGGCCGCGCTCAATGGTCCGGCAATCGCTCGGGATCGTCTATGGCGGCGAGACCGGGACGCAGCGCGATTTCATGGGCGGGCGGATGCTGGCGGTCTATCTCCGCGCGCCCGATTTCTACGCGAACATCCCGCATGCCAAGGCGTGGATGTACAATTGCTTCAACGGCGACCGCCGCGCCTTCATGGCCTCCGTGAACGGACGCGACGAATTTGCGTTTCACACACAGCTCCGGCCGGGCGAAGACGAAAGTGCGATCACGATCAACGAGGCCAAGGCCGCGTTCCAGCGCGCCTGTGGCGCACCGATCGATTGCGAGGTGTTGTCGTTCCTGACCTGGACCGCGGGTCACGCGCTGGTCGCCGATGGAATGCAGCGGGGCAGGGTCTTTCTCGGCGGCGATGCAGCGCACCTGTTCACGCCGACCGGCGGGCTCGGCTACAACACCGCGATCGAGGATGCGGTCAATCTCGGCTGGAAGCTCGCGAGCGTCGTCAAGGGCGTGAGCCCGATGACGCTGCTTGATAGTTATGAGATCGAGCGGCGTCCGGTCGCGCTTCGCAACACCGATTATGCGCGGCGCTTCGCCGACTCCCTAGGCCTGTTCGCGCCCGCACCGGAGATCGAGGACGCCACGGATGAAGGTCGCGAGGTGCGACGGATTGCGGGCATCTATCTCGAACAGCACGCCCGTGCCGAATTCAACATTCCCGGCGTGACGTTCGGAGGACGTTACGATGGCTCGCCGATTATCATTTCCGATGGCAGCGAGCCGCCCCCCGACGCTGCGAACGTCTACGTTCCGAGCGCCTGTCCCGGCGGCCGCGCGCCGCATGCGTGGCTGGAAGACGGGGTGTCCTTGTACGATCTGTTCGGATTCGAATGGACGCTGCTTCAGTTCGGCGAGGTCATGTCCTCTCATGCGTCATTCACTGATGCCATCCGCGCGATCGGGGCCGATGTGAAGCTCGTCACGCTGCCAAAATCCTTGCGCGATCTCTACGAGGCGGACCTTGCCCTGATACGTCCCGATCAGATCGTGGCCTGGCGCGGTGCCGCATCGCAGGCTGGGACGATCGGACGCGTCCTTGTCCGCGCACTCGGGCGTGGCGCAAGCGACGGCGCGCGGTTGGCAAGCTGAGTAATTCCTGCCGCTGCATTCAATCTGCGCCAGTACGGCCAATAACAACAAGACGACGACAACACCGGAGGAGGAAACCCGTGACAACACGAGCACTCGAGGACTTCGACGATCACGCCACCAACGCGGTCGGCGCCGACCAGACCGCAAGCAGCCGCCGGCGCATCCTGATCGCCGGCACCATCGGCACCGCGATCGAATGGTACGACTTCTTCATCTACGGCCTGATCGCACCGCTCGTGTTCGACCAGCTGTTCTTTCCGAAGTTCGACCAGCTCACGGCGAGCATTGCGGTGTTCGCGACGTTTGCCGTCGGATTTCTCGCGCGTCCGCTCGGCGGGATCGTGTTCGGCCATTTCGGTGATCGCTTGGGGCGCAAATCAGTCCTCTTATGCACGCTGCTCCTAATGGGGCTTGCAACCATGTCGATCGGGCTGTTGCCGACTTACGCCAATGCCGGCGTGGTCGCGACCATCGCGCTCGTCGTGCTGCGCTTCCTCCAGGGCTTTGCGCTCGGCGGCGAGTCCACCGCGGCCATCCTCATGGCAATCGAGACGGCACCCGGTCACCGACGCGGCTTCTCGGCCGCGGTGATCCAGGCCGCAGGCCCCGTCGGCGTCGTGCTCGCCTCGTTTGCGGCGCTCGCGATCTCGCGGCTAGCGGAAGCGGACCTGCTGTCATGGGGCTGGCGCGTTCCGTTCCTGATCAGCGCGGTGCTGGTCGCGCTCGGCGTCTACATGCGCTGGCGCATCGAGGAGAGCGCGACGTTCCGCGAGGCCGGGGAAAGGGACGCCGTGCCGGCGGTCGAGGCGGTGAGGGAGCACTGGCGGCCGATCCTCATCGTGTTCTTCGCCGAGATGGCGCAGACGTCCTATTTCTACCTGACGGCCATCTTCACCATCTCGTTCGCGACGCGCCAGCTCGGCGTCCAGAAAGACGTGATCACGCAGGCCGTGCTGCTCGCCAATCTCGTCGGGCTCGTTGCCATGCCGCTGATCGGCGCCTGGTCCGACCGGATCGGACGCAAGCGTCTATTCCTGGCGGGCGTTGTGCTCGCGGCTGCCTCGATGTTCGCGTTCTACAGTGTGGTCGCGAGCCGTGACACGCTGCTCGTGACGGGTGCGGTGATCCTTGCGGCGGGCGTGATCCATCCGCTGATGTTCAGCACCGAAGGGAGCTATTTCCCGGAGCTGTTTCCGACCGGCATCCGCTTCACTGGCGTTTCGATCGGCAAACAGCTCGGCACGGTGCTCGGCGGCGGCATCGCACCGCTCGTTGCCACCAGCCTGTTTGCGCAGACGGGCTCCATCTACGCCATCACCGGCTATTACGTCGCGCTTGCGCTCGCGGCGATGATCGCGCTCGGCTTCGCGCACGAAACCAGCAAATCGCGGCTGCTCGGCTGAGCTTGGCCAAGACATCAGCACGACATCAGCAAGACATCAGGGAGGTTCTCATGGACGTCAGTCTTCTCATCAATGGGCAGGATCATGCCGCTTCGAACGGCAAGGTGTTCGAGCGGCGCGATCCGCTGTCGCAGGAGGTCGCAAGCCGCGCCGCCGCCGCGACGGTATCTGACGCCGATGCCGCGGTGGCGTCGGCCTCCGCCGCACTGGCCGCATGGTCGGCGCTCGGCCCCAACGCGAGGCGGGCTCTGCTGCTGAAGGCCGCCGATGCGCTCGATGCCAAGCGCGACGCCTTCATCAAGATCATGATGGCCGAGATCGGCACGACGGAGGTCTGGTCGGCCTTCAACGTCAAGCTCGCGAGCGGCATGCTGCGTGAAGCGGCATCGCTGACCACGCAGATCGCGGGCGAGGTGATTCCGTCCGACAAGCCGGGATGCATCGCCATGTCGGTTCGCCAGCCGGCCGGCGTGTGCCTCGGCATCGCGCCGTGGAATGCGCCGATCATTCTCGGCGTCCGAGCCGTGGCGACGCCGCTGGCGTGCGGCAACACGGTCGTCCTCAAGGCGTCCGAGATCTGCCCGGGAACGCACCGGCTGGTGGGCGAGGTGTTCAGGGACGCAGGCTTCCCGCCCGGTGTCGTGAACGTCGTGACCAATGCTCCGGCCGATGCGCCAGCCGTGGTCGAACGTCTCATCGCCAATCCTGCCGTGCGGCGGATCAACTTCACCGGCTCGACCCGCGTCGGCCGCGTCATCGCCGAACTCGCCGGCAGGCATCTCAAGCCGGTGCTGCTCGAGCTTGGCGGCAAGGCGCCTTTGGTCGTGCTGGACGATGCCGATCTCGATGCCGCCGTCGCCGCCGTGGCGTTCGGTGCCTTCATCAACCAGGGCCAGGTCTGCATGTCGACCGAGCGCGTGATCGTCGATGAGGCGGTGGCCGCGTCCTTTGTCGAGAAGCTCGCAAAGAAGGCGAGTTCGCTTCCGGCCGGCGATCCGCGCTTCGGCCTGGTTGTCGTCGGCTCGATGATCGACGAAGCGCCGGCCAAGCACGTCATGGCGCTGATCGACGACGCCATCGGCAAGGGCGCCGTCAAGCTCGCGGGCAGCGAGCGCGCCGGCACGGTCGTTCCGGCGACGGTGCTCGACCGTGTCGTGCCCGGCATGCGCATCTACACCGAAGAGAGCTTTGGCCCCGTCGTCTCGGTGATCCGCGCGCGCGGCGTGGATGACGCCGTCCGGCTTGCCAACGACACCGAGTACGGCCTCTCGGCCGCGGTGTTCGGCCGCGACGTCGCACGTGCGCTGACCGTGGCGCAGCGCATCGAAAGCGGCATCTGCCATGTCAACGGCCCGACCGTGCATGACGAGGCGCAGATGCCGTTCGGCGGGGTGAAGGGATCGGGCTACGGCCGCTTCGGCGGCCAGGCCGGCATCGCCGAGTTCACCGACCTGCGCTGGATCACCATCGAGACGCAGCCGCAGCATTATCCGTTCTGATGGCTCGAGAAGCGAAGCACCCCAAGGAAATCTGCCTATGAACTCAAAAGTCCTGACGGTTCGGGAAGCGACCCTTGGTGTGCTTCGCTCCTTTGGCGTCGATCGCGTCTTCGGCAATCCCGGCTCGACCGAGCTTGCTTTCCTGGGCGACTGGCCCGACGACATCGACTACGTGCTGGGCTTGCAGGAAGGCTGCGTGGTCGGCATGGCTGATGGCTATGCGCAGGCCACGGGACGGCCGGCCTTCGTCAATCTGCATTCGGCGGCCGGCCTCGGTCACGCGCTCGGCAATCTCTTCACGGCGTTTCGCAACAAGACGCCGATGGTCGTGACATCGGGGCAGCAGGCGCGCAGCCTGCTCAGGATGCGACCCTATCTGTTCGCCGAGGATGCCGAGCAGTTTCCAAAGCCTTACGTGAAATGGAGCGCGGAGCCCGCGCGGCCTGAGGATGTTCCCGCGGCGATTGCGCAGGCCTTTCTCACGGCCATGCAGCATCCGCGCGGCCCGACCTTCGTGTCCGTGCCGTCGGATGATTGGGCCCGGCCCGCAGTCGCTCCGCCGGTCCGCCACATCGCCACAGAATTTGCGCCCGACCCAGCGGCGATCGTCCGGCTCGGCGCCGCTATTGGAGCCGCGAAAAGGCCTGCCTTCGTTGTCGGCCCCGACATCGATCGCAGCGGCTGTGTCGAAGCGATGGTCGCGGTGGCCGAGCAGGCAAGGGCGGCCGTTTGGGCGAGCCCGATGTCCAGCCGTTCGAGCTTTCCGGAATTGCATCCGCAATTCGCAGGCTTTCTTCCGGCCGCGCCGGGAGGGCTCGCCCGCGCTTTGCGCGGCGCCGATCTGATCGTCGTGGTCGGTGCGCCCGTGTTCACCTTCCATGTCGAGGGACAATGCGATTTGCTCGATGATGGAACGCCGGTCTGGCAGATCACCGACGATCCGACCGAAGCGGCGTCGGCGGCCGTCGGCGACACCATCATCAGCACGCTCCCCAAGGCGCTCGCTGCGCTTCGGGCGGCGCTGCCCGACATCGCGGAGCGCGAATTGCCGGCGGCGCGGCCGCGGCCCGCCGCGCCTGCAGCGCAGAATCCAATTCCTCCGGCCTATGCGCTGAGCCGGTTGTCGGCGCTGATGCCGCGCGATGCGATCGTGGTGGAGGAGGCGCCGTCGCATCGTCCCGCGATCCAGCAATTCCTGCCCATGCACGGCGCGGACAGTTTCTACACGATGGCGAGCGGTGGACTCGGTTACAGCCTGCCCGCCTCCATCGGCGTGGCACTGGCGCGGCCCGGCCGCCGCATCGTCGCGCTGATCGGTGACGGATCGGCGATGTACTGCGTCCAGGCGATCTGGACTGCTGCCCAGCGCGGACTGCCGATCGCCTTCGTGATCATGAACAATTCAGGCTATGGCGCGATGCGCGCCTTCAGCCGGCTCATGCAGGCGCATCGCCCTCCCGGAATCGACTTGCCCGGGCTCGACTTCGTCGCGCTCGCCAAGGGAATGGGTTGCGTGGGGTGGCGCGTGACAGATGCCGGCGATGTCGACCGCATCTTGGCGGAAGCGTTGGCGTCGAGCGGACCCGCGCTGGTCGAGATCGCAGTCGACGACGCCACGACGGACCTGTTCAATCATCCGCGCTAGCAGGCGGCGGAGGGATTGGTTCGCGGAGCCAAAGCGGTCGATGGAAATTTGCTTGCGAAGGCACGTGTCTTGGGTTGAACGCGCGATCCGTCGATTACCTCGAGCCGGCCGCAGCGGTTCAGCGTGTGCAACTTCCGGCCGGGCCATGCCGGCCCGGGCTTGAGCGAATGGCGGACGATCTGCTTGAATGTCGTCGGCGACAGTTCGACGACTTCCGCTAGCGCGAGCGCTGCGCCGTAACCGTCGGCACAATCCTGGATCGGGCGCCACAATTTGTCATCGATGGTGACGAAATTCCCCGCCGGTCGCGTGCTCGCACGATCGATCAGGACCGGATTGCTGGCATGGGGCAACCACGGGCCCAAGAGCCGCTCGGCGTAATAGATGGCCAGCGAATCCGAATAGCCGCCCGTTCCGTCGCGCCAGGCCCCAAACAGATAGTGCAAGCCGTTGTGCTGCGTGATCGTGACATCGGCGAGTTCGAGGCCGGAAAGCAGCGTCGCGTGCCGCTCCCATTTGTCCGGAAAACGAACGCATTTGTAGAGCGCAACGTCGCCGTGGACCGAGCTCTCCGGGATCATCCACAACGCGCCGTCGTTCTCGATCAGAAACGGGTAGGAGAGGTGCCAGGGCTCCTCTAGCACCGGCACGACGTCTCCCACCGGGCCCGCATCGTTGAACTCGATCGCGGAAATGATCCCCTTTCCAATCCGGTGATCGAGATCTTCGAAGAAGACGAATGTCCGTCCCTGCCACGTGATGGGAAACGGATCGGCGTAGAAGCGATGGCCCGGATCGTCGAGGACATTCCAGCCTGGTCCGGATAGATTTCCGGTCTGCCAGACGCCTGCACCGTCATTGAAGCGCCATCCGATATGCCAATGCGGGGCATAGCAGCAGAGCCGATAGATCTCCTTGGCGATCGATACGGCGAGGCCGCGCACAACGTACGCCGCCGGCTGCCGGCCGATGCGGTCTCCGGCGGGGCGTGCCAGCTGCGGCACGATGCGCGGGCGTTCCGACAGGATTGCCGCCACCATGGTCAGGGTTCGCGCCATCACCGTTTCGAGCGCGCCACTCAGGCCGGCGGCGATCTCTCCGGAGGGGTGGCCGCGATCGAGCACTGTATTGTCGACCTCGTTGACGATCTCGATCACCGGCAGGTCGCCGGCGAGAATGGCGGCGAGCGCCGCATTTTCGCCTGCGGCGCCATTGAAGAGAGGGCGCAGATACAGCCGGGCAGCGCAGTTGGGGTCGCGCGCAGCGACCGTAAAATCGACGATCACGTCGGCCGTGCCGGCGCGAGCCTGCGTCCGTTCCGGGATGATCTTCAGCTTGCCGGCGCCGCTGTGTTGGCCCCTGTGCAACACCATGCGTTCGAGTTCGAATAGCGCGTCGAGGCCCGTGGGGCGCGACTCCGTCGTTGCCGTCCAGGCGATTTGAAGCGGCACGTCCCGGCCGTCGATCGACAGCGTCTCGCGGTCCATCCACCGCCGCGCATGCTCACGTTCACAGCGAAACTCGATGATCATGTCGAGCCCATCTATTCCAGCGTGCCCCGTCAAATGACTTGGCTGAGAAGCCGAACGTATTCCTCCACCATGGCATCTACCGAATAACGCAGCCGCAGACCTTTGGCGTTTTGTCGCAGTTCGTCGCTCAGGGTTTGATTCGTCAGCATTGTCGAAACGGCCGCCGACAGCTTCGCATGATCGGAGGCGTCGACGAAGAGTGCGGTCGGTTTTCCCTCGAAGGACAACACCTCGCGCAACACGGGAAGATCGGTGACGACGGAGGGAACACCGGCGTTGGCGGCCTCGACCGCAGCCAGACCGAAGGTTTCGGCCTGTGTCGGGAATACGAACACGTCCAGACAGGCGAGGAAGTCCGCCATCCGGCGCGGGGGGATTTCGCCGAGCAGATACAGCCTGTCCGATACCTTCAATTCGTCGGCCAGCTGCCTCAGCCGGGCCTCATCAGCTCCCTGTCCAGCCAGTGCAAGGTGCCAGGATGGTTGATCCGGCAACAAGCGTATCGCCGCATCAAGCCGCTTGTGCGGGTGCAGCCTCGCCGCGCAGCCGAGCAGGATGCGATCCGGCGGCAGGTTGAATGTCGCTCGCGCCGCGTCCTTCGACAAGGTGAGGGCCTTGTCGTCGAAGCCGTGTGGGACATGCACCATGCGTGACCGATACGCCGCGGGGTAGCGCGAATATTCGCGCTGCATGTCCTTCGAATTGAGCGTGATGCGGTCGAAGAAGCCGAGGCTGCCCATGACGATGTCGGCCGTGCGAACGGGCCAGCCCATCGACAGCGCTGACGAAACCTGGTTGGCGATGACAGGCGCGCGGCAGACGAGGCGCGACACGCCGGCGCCGATCACGTTGCCAAAATGCTGAAAGGTCAGAACGGCGTCGGGCTTGCTGGTCTTGATATGGCGGCCGAGCGTCCGCAGCATTCGCAGCAGTGCCAGCGGATTGCTCGGCCGGCTCGAGGCGCAGTAGAACGTATCGGGCGGCTCGTCGAACGAATCCGACTTGCGGAAGAAGAACAGATTGGTGACGCGATAGCCGCGCGCGGTAAGGCCGGCACCGAGCAGTCTGGAGATCTCCTGCGCGCCGGCGTTTTCGGCCTGGGTCTGGACGAGAAGGACGTGCAGCTTCCGTCCGTTGCCGTTGGACGGCGTGAGTGCTGTCGCAGTCGTCTCGCCCAACTCCTTGTTTGGCTGGTAATGGAGCACGGATCCCGACCCACTGAAGAAACGAAGTTTTCACCTTCTTGACCCCGTACCTACCATGCGAGCATCGCGCGGACACCGACTAGCAATAAACGGAGTTAATGCGCAGCCTGCCGGAACGGGCATCCTTCGCGAGAGAATTCTGGCAGTTTCCAAAGGAAGTGAAGCGACCGCGTTAACCAATTGGTCATGGTCGCGCGAGAGTCGGGTAACCGCGGATTAACCATAGATATTTACGGTGGAGCGGGCCACTGAACAGTGTTCGCCAGTTGAATCCGAGTAGAGTCCATGACGTTCGGTCGCCGCGCAGACCCGACAAGTTCCGGATCGACCGGCATTGCCGCGTCTTGGAGCCGGAATTCGTCGAGCGCTGAGGCTGCCGGTGCCGCTGCACGCTTTGGCGGTGTGTTCACTGCCGCCGGTGCGCTCTCCTTCCTTCGCGAAAACGCTCGGCGGATCTTGACGCTCGCGCTCGCGATCTTCGCGCTTGGCGCCGTCGTTCTCCTGGTGCTTCCGGTCCGGTTCGCAGCGACCGCATTGGTCGTCGTCGATCCCCGCGAGCAGCGCGTCACCACGGAGCAGGACGTTCTGCCGGGCATAGGGCAGGATAGCGCCGCGCTGCAAAGCCTGGTCGAAGTGGCGAAGTCCGACGGCTTTCTCGAGCCGCTGATCGAGCAGCTCAAGGTCCGCGATGACGAAGACATTTCCGGCGGCTACACCGCCCCCGCGCGCCTGCTCGAGCGCTTCCGCAACCGTCTCGACATTTCCCGTCGCGGGCTGACCTATGTCATCGCCATCCGCTTCACCTCGAACCGGCCGGAGCGGGCCGCCTATTATGCCAATGCCATCGCCGAGGCGTTCGTCGCCAGACAGAGCCGCATCCGCACCGAGGCGACCGACGAGGCTGCCGACTGGCTCGGCAGCCGGCTCAAGACATTGAGCGACCGGTTGAAGGCGTCGGAGGACGCCGTTGCCACATTCAAGCTCGAGCACAGGATCGTCAACGCCGGCAAGGATGCCACGACCCAGCAATTGCGGGTGACCGAGCTGTCGCAGCAGGTGGCTGCTGCGCGCGCGCGGACCGAGGAGGCCAAAGCCCGTTACGAGCAGGCGCAGCGCGACGTGAAGGCGAAGATCGAGGGCCCCGTAAAGCAGGATCTCCTAAGCGCGTTGCGAGCCCAGCGGTCGGCCCTCAATGATCAAATCGCGCAGAAGCGGACGGTGCTCGGCGATCGCCATCCCGACCTCGTGATGTCGTACGGCCAGCTGAACGATCTGAACAGGCAGATCGAGATTGAGCGGACCAAGGGCATTGACACCGCGAAGTCGGAATATGAGGCCCAGCGCGATCAGCAGAAGGCTCTGGAAGGCCAGATGAAGGCGGCTGAATCGCAGCTTCTGGTCGACGGGCAGGCCCTGGTCCGGCTCCAGGAGTTGCAGCGCGACGCTGAGGCCAACAGAAACATCTACGAGCAGTTCCTTTCGCGGTCCAAGACGACGAATGAACAGCGCCTGTTGCAGAGTTCTCAGACCAAGGTCGCCTCGCCCGCCATTCCGCCGCTTCGCTCGACCCTTCCGCCGCTGTCTTTGCTGCTCGCTGCGCTCGCGATCGGTTCGCTGCTGACATCGACGGCGGTCGTTGCCGCAACGGGACGCAGATCGGACAAATCCGTTCCGGACGTTCGCGCCGCCGATCCGGCTCCGCGCCAGCCCGGGGCGTGGTCACGTCCGCCCGTGTGGGTCCGCGTTCCCGACCTGACCCCTGGCGAGGTCCCGAGAAACATCTGGCAAGGCCCGGTGTCTGCAACGAGCGAGATCGATCTCGGTCCGCATCTGCGTCCGCTGCTCGACATGCTGGAGAAATTGCCGGGAGGCCGGGGCAAGGTCGCGCTCGTGATGTCGGTGGGGAAACGGGCCGGCGGCAACACCGTCGCACGGTCGCTGAATCGGTGGGCGCTGAAGAGTGGAAAGCTGAGCGTCCTGATCCGGGTCGAGCCGGATCTCGGTGGTGCCGGGGCCAGCCTCGCCAAGGTGCCGGCGGATGGCGCGACCACGGCGGATTTTCGCAGCATCGACGAGCTTCTGAACGTCAGCAAGGGGCCTCAGTCGTCGCCTGTAGACGATATTCGTTCAGAGTTCGATCTGATCGTCGTCCATGCCACCTCTCTGGCCTTGCAGCCGGAGGCGGCGGCGCTGGCCGCCCATGCTGATCTCGTCATCCTGGTTGCCCGCGAAGAAGCAATCGATTCAGCAGCAATGCGCAGGGTGACGGCCGCGCTCTCTCGCTTTGGCGGCGTGCCGACTGGGATCGTCGTCAATCGTGTGCCGGCAGACCCGTCGTCGGCTCAACGTCGGGGTGAAGCGCTCGGCCTGGCTGGTTGACGGTCGTTCCGCAACGGAGCCTAGTCGCCCGCGTCGGCGCCGCGGACTGCATAGGTGCCGCGTTTCGATCCACCGAAGCGCAAGAGCACGAGAATTGAAGGATCAACCCCGGTTCGCCTGCGACAGAGAACGTTGAGCGCGATGGTCGCAAGCGCCAGCGACACGGTGGCCGAGATCGCTGCGCCAAGCACGCCGAGCCAGGGAATCAGCACGAGAAATCCGACCAGCCGCAACGCCACGTTCGCCGCGACGACGGGGACATAGATGCGCTCATGACCGGTGAGCTGCAATATCGCCGCAGAGGGACCGCCCGCTGCCTGAAACGCCGTTCCGATCGCGAGCACGATCAGGACCGAGTGTTGCGCGGCGAAGTGGGGTCCGAATAGGTTGAGAAGATGGGGGCCGCCAATCCAGATCAGGAAGAGCCCGCTGACCACGCAAAGCGCGGTCACTTCCGCCATCAGCTGCAACGTCCGCTCGAATTCCTGTAGGTTCTTGCTGAAGTGCAGCGAAGGAAGCCGGCGCGCACCGAAACTGTACAGCGCGGCCGACAGCATGGCGAAGATGTTGGCAAGGCGCGAGGCGGCGAAGTAGATGCCGGCGGTCGCGGGATCCAGCATCCAGTAAACCAGAATGACGTCGAAATACTGGTTTGCGGCTTCGAGGACGGACGCGATCCAGAAATGAAGCGCGCTCGATCTCCAGCGGCCCGTTTCGGACCGTGCGGCCGTGCTGCGGAGATCCGGCAGAGCTCGCGCGATCGAAACGACCTGCGCGGTCAGGCCAACCGACATGGCGATCGTCATTACGGCGAACAATTCGGCGGGGTCGAGCTGGCGATGGCCGAACATGATTGCGAGCAGAAACAGGACGACGCCGACCCGCCAGAAGAACTCTCTGTTTCCCTCCCCCATGAGGATGCTGACCAGCGAGCGCGCAACCTGGCTGCCGAGCATCACACCTGCATTCACGGCGGTGTAGGCGGACACGGCGAGGATCAGCAGCCACCAGTCGCCCTTCACGTTCGCCGCGATCGCGATTGCACCGATCACAACAAGCATCGCGACGGAGGAAAGCTTCAGGCTCGACAGCAGCACGCCCTTGGTGAGGTCGGGCCGATTTCCCACCTGATACTCGTTCAGGAAGCGTACGAGGAGCGATTCCTGGCCGACCAGGCCCACGACCGATGCGATCTGGGCGACTGAAAGCCAGGTCGCAAAGATGCCGAAGCCATCGGGCGACATCGTTCGTGCCGCAAGCGAGAACAATGCAAACGCAAGTGCGCCGCTACCAACCTTGAGAAGGATGGTTCCGACGACACCGCGCGTGACGTCGCGCCGCATGAACTGGATGATGGATTCGATCATGAACGTTAAGGAGCAACTCTCCCCGGAAGAGCTACGTGCCGATACCGGCGCCAGCCTAGCATGCCGAAAAACCGCGAGTGTTAATGAGCGGCTTCGAGGATCTTGCCGGCCACGACGACGTCGCGGCCAGGTCAGTTGCTTCACGGTGGTACATCGCCGTCTCCATTGTCCCACATAGAGCAAAGCCCGGCTCGGCCGAATGGCGGCATAGGGCCGCATCGACGGCCGAAGACAGCACGATCAGCCGTTTGAATGCGGAATGGCTCGCCGGAATGGCCGCCGATCTGCCCAAAACGCGGACTTTGCAGAGTCTCCTGAGCAAAGCTCGTGCCGGGACATCGTAGCTCCAGATCGGTCCTCCCTTCATTAACCTCGATCTGCGGAAATGATCGCGTTTGGCCCTGCGATGCGACATCAGGCGAGAAAATTGCAGATGGAGCCACGTTAACCGTGGGAGCCTGGATATGACGACGGACAGAACCGTGAGCGAGCCGATCGCCGCTGCCGGGGGCGTGACGATCGCGACGGACATTGCGATCGTCGGCGGCGGCCTTGCTGGATCGCTGGCGGCAGCCGTTCTTGCGCGGACAGGGCATCGCGTTGTTCTGGTGGATAAGCGCGCGGTCTATCCGGACGAATTCCGGGTCGAAAAAATCGGAGGCCACCAGCTGGAGGCGTTCCGCAGACTGGGCTTCATCCGTGGTCTCGAGAGCGCCGCCTGTCCATACGATCGCGTGCTCAACATCAGGGAAGGCAAGGTGGTCGATGTCAGCGTAGGTCAGGCTTATGGGCTTCCCTACGCCGATCTCGTCGCCATGGCGCGCGGCCAGCTACCTGATCCATCCAGTCTGATCGTCGACGAGGTCACTGCGATCAGCTGTAGCGACGACGTCCAGCATCTCGAGCTTGCCTCCGGACGGCGCGTCACTGCGCGCCTCGTCGTTCTGGCCACGGGCATGGCAGGAGTTCTCGGCTACAAACTCGGTATCAGGCGGCGCGTGCTGGCCGCGGGTCACTCGGTCTCGTTCGGCTTCACGATCGCCCGCCGTGATGGCGCGCCGTTCGATTTCAAGGCGCTGACCTGTTACGGCGAACGCACAGCGGACGGCGTCGACTACCTCAGCCTGTTTCCGGTGCGTGCGGGTATGAGAGCGAATCTCTTCATGTTCCGCGACCCGGCCGATCCGATCATGCGCGATCTGCGTCGCGAGACGGAAGCGACGGTTCTGCGCCTGCTGCCGGGATTGCAGACCTATCTCGGCGATTTTCGCGTGGTCGACCGGATACGGAACTGGGTGATGGACCTCTCCGTTGTCGAGGGGCACCTTCAGCCCGGTGTCGTGCTCATCGGTGATGCGTTCCAGACCAACTGTCCTGCCGCCGGAACCGGCGTCGCGCGCCTGCTGATGGACGTTGAGCGTCTTTGCACCGAATATGCGCCGCGGTGGCTCATGACTCCCGGCATGGACTGGGAGAAGATCTCCGAATTCTACGCCGATCGCGACAAGATCGCGGCAGACCAGCAGTCACTGAAGATGGCGCGATTCCGCCAGGCCCTGACTTCGCGTGACGATATCGGCTGGGATCTGCGGCGGCGGCTGCACTTCCTGCGGCGCAGTATCACCCATCGGGTCGATCAAATGCGGCCAGGCTGGCTCGCGCATGTCCGCAGCGCACTTCGTGCGTGAGTGCTGCGGCCGTCGGCGCCTCGCGCTCGTCAGCGTGTTGGCGTTGAGGTGCGGGTCGGCAGGAGCCTGAACTCCGACATACGCTTGGCGGCCAGTTTGAGCCAGGGAGCCTGCTTCAGCGCGAACAACGCGACGGCGCCTGCGGTGCTGCCGGCCTGCGTGACCGCCCACATCGGCGATGGCTGCCCGCCGAACAGTTTCTTGTACGGCTCGTCACCTATGGTGAAGTCGAGCATCTGGTCCCCGCGCTCGATGCAATCTCTCGCCACTTGCTCGAACATCAGCGCCCCCAGGGATTGGCTCTTGTATCCGGCAATGTCGAACGCGCTCATGATGACGTGGAAGGTGTCGCGGTGGCACAACCCGAGCACGGCGGCGATCACGTCGCCGTCCATCTTCATGGCATAAAGCCGCACAAAGGAGCCGAGCCCGCGGAGCGCTACCTCGGAATAGAAGCCGAAATATTCGGGGCGCTGGAGCAGGTCGCCGTCGCCTTGTGACTGAAACCGCGGGCCGCGAAATTTCCGCATCACCTCCAGCGCGTTGATGGTGGAGGCGGTGTCGTTGCAGCACGAGAAGCTCAATACGCCCTTCTTCTGCAGCTGACGATATTTCTTCGCGAGCTCCTTCTGATAAGAGCGATCCATCGCACTGGCCCGCCACTGCTCGAACGGCGCGATGAGGACGGTCGCGTAGGCATTGGTGTCCATCGAGACGCGGCGGGGTGCAGCCAGCAGGTTCTCGATCGGAAGCCGTCCGTCGGGAAGCTTGGTCATGCGGAGCAGGTCGAACGGGTGGAGGAGACCTGGAAGCTCCGCGCATGCGCTCTCGTCCGCGAGCAGTTGGGAGAATATTGTCGGGCTGCAAACCGGCGCCAAATAGTCGGAGACGCGGAGGTCGGCGAATTCCACTGTCCGTATCGGACCACGCCGGATCCGCAGCAGGGGCAGCACCATCGCAAGGGCACGCGTCGTGCGGTGACGGACCACGACAATCAGAGGGGTTGCCCCCGCATGTGACGCCAGCCTGGTGTAGAGGCTGTGCAGCCAGAGTGGGTGCTGGAACGCGGTGGCGGCGGAATTATCGAACAGTTCTGCGTATTCCGGAGAGAGAAAGTCGAACGCCTGCTCGATGGCGATATCGAACGTGCTGCTGGATCTGTTCATGCGCAACCAAGGAAACCAGATAATTCGTGAAATTCGATCGAGCTCGATCCGCGCTTTATAGCAGGGTCGTTACGGGCGAGACACCGGCGGGGTGAGATTTGCATTAATGTGCCGTGCCGGGTCTCTTATCGTTACCAAACTATTAAACGCCGGAATCGTGTGGGCTGGGAGCGCCGGAGGCCGACCCGCGCTAGCAAATTATTAACCGCGCTTAAGGAAGGTCGGTACATGGCCAGCCTGCAGACCGAGGTGGATTCCGGGGCACTCGAGAGCGCGTTCTGGGAGACGCGCAGTATTGGCGTTGAGAAGATTGCCAGAATTGCAATCAGCTGCTCGATCACCATCAATGTGGTCGCGTCGATGGGCATCTTCAACGCCGCGCTCCTGCCGCCGGAGCTGAGCTTTGTGCAACAGGCTGTGGCGCTCCTGATGTGGGGCGTCCTCATCTACGCAAGTGCATTCGTGCGCCCGCGCCTGCGCTTGCAGTTCAATCCCGATTTGATCGCGCTGCTCGCATTCTACACCTTCGCAGTCATTTCGGTGTTCTGGTCGAGCCTGAGCGCGGCAGCGCTCATGAAGAGTGCGGCGCTTGCCATGACGACCTTCGGCGCATTCTGTCTCGTCACGCGCCTCGAGATGGACGAGATCGTGAAGGCCACGGCCCTTGGCCTGTTCATATTGGTCGCAGCATCGGCCTTCTGTGCGCTTGCTGTGCCCGATATCGGGATAGACCAAACCTGGATGCACAGCGGTCAATGGCAGGGCGTCTATGAATCGAAGCAGACGCTCGGCTTCGTCGGCGCGTATCTGATGTTTTTTGCCTGTTATCTTAAGATGAAGGGGCAGGGGTGGCCGACGTTCCTCGTCGTGTTCCTGCTGGCCTCAACCTGTGTCCTTGCGTCGGAATCGCGCGGTGCCGGTGCTGTTGCCCTGGCGGCCTGTGCATTGCTCGTGACCTCGATGTGGTCGGTGGGCTGCATGAGGGTCTATGCAGTCCTGCCTTTCGTCATGTGCATCCTGGCCGGGATCCTGTTTCTCTATTTTTACGTCACGGGCTATGACGCCATCCATGTCGGCGATGCGACCATCGATTTCACCGAGCGAACGTTTATCTGGCACTACGCCATCAGCCATTTCGACGATGCGCCGCTGCTCGGCTTCGGGATCAACGGTTTTTGGACGGTCCCATCGATCTACGATTATTTCGAACAGAACCACGGCTGGGTGCTGGACAATTATCACAGCGGCTACATCGCGATCCTGATGGAAACTGGGTTTTTGGGATACATGCTTTTCGCTGCGAGCGTTGTTCTGTTCTCGAGCAAGATTCTCGATCTGATTTCGACCAGATCCATCGATCGTTCGCACTGCGCTCTCATCATCGGATTTGTCGTGCTCAGCTTTCAGACCAATTTTACGGAGACGACATTCCTCCGTTCGACAATGTTCACGTCGGTGCTGCTCGTCTCATTCTTCTTTGCGACCTGCAGGCCGATGCCAAAGGTCGACTTCCAGTCCTTGCAAATGGACGCAAGATGACCGTCATGCGCGCTCGGCTGCCGGGGAGCGTCATGCTGGCAGCAACGGCGCTCTTCGTTGCATCACTCTTCTCCGACGTTCACGGAGCCGAGCGGGCTAATTCCCGCGACGTGCCGAGACTGGGGCGCGGTATCAATATTCTCGGCTACGATGGAATCTGGGAAGGCGGCCAGAACGCGCCGTTTCGCCTGAACAATTTAACGGCTATCAAGAAGGCCGGGTTCTCGCACGTCAGGATCAATTTCTTCGGCTTCAAGTTCATGAGCCCGGAGAACGTCATGGATGAGATCGTCCTGAGGCGGCTTGATGCCGTCATCGAGGAGGTCCTCGCGAGGGGCCTCATTCCTGTCGTCGACGAGCACGACACGCACATTTGTCAAAGCGACGTTGCCGGATGCACTGAGAAGCTCAAGTCGTTCTGGCGGCAGATATCCGAGCGCTATGTCGGGAAGTACCCCACGCTCGTCTTCGAGGTCCTGAATGAGCCTGGTGGGCACATGACGTCCGCCAGCTGGAATTCACTGCTCAACGAGTGTCTCGGCATCATCCGCCGCACCAACCCAGAGCGGCCGGTCATTGCCGCCGTTCTCAACACGGATGAGATCCCTGTCGACGAGCTGGTTCTGCCGGCCGAGGACAGGAACCTCATTGTCACGTTTCACTACTACGCGCCCATACGGTTCACGCACCAAGGGGCACCATGGTCTGCAACTTTCTCGAAAATCGGTCCCCTGGATTGGGGCACTCCGGATGACGAGGCGAAAGCCGCCACCGATTTCAGGAAGATGAGTCTCTGGGCGGACAGAGAGAAGCGCCCCATCTATCTCGGCGAATTCGGGGTGTACGAGCGCGCTCCGTCCGACAGTCGTTTGCGATACCTCTCCTTCATGGCGAGAAGCGCCGACAGGCTTGGCTGGTCATGGGCCTATTGGCAATTCGACCATGATTTTGCGGCCTTCGATAGCGCGCGTCAGGCCTGGAAGCCGGGCATCCTGCGCGCCCTGATCCCGCCGCCGCATTGAAGCGGCGGCAACGGTTCCCCCGCGTCATGCATCAGCGTCAGAAATGCGCAGCCAGGGCGCCGAGGCGTTTAAACGCCCGTTCTCGGGCTGCTTCAATCGATTGCCGCGGCCCGATGGTCGGCCCGATCGCAACGAAACGGACATCGTTGATGCCAATGAAGCGCAGGATTTCCCGCAAATAGGGCGTCGCCATATCGATGCGGCCGCGGTTCATGCCGGTGGAAAAATCGCTGCCGCTGGCGAGGATCACCAGTGTCGGCCGGTCCCTCAGCAGCGGGACATATCCCTGCGACGGATCGAAACGAAAGGTGAGCCCGGGCTGGACGATGATGTCGATGAACTGCTTCAGCCTGTAGGGGATGCCGAAGTTCCACATCGGCGTCGAGATCAACACGCGATCGGCGAGTGAAAAGCGCAGCGCCAAGCGCTCGGCCTCGGCAAAGCCGGCGCGTTGAGGATCGCTGAAGCGATGGCCGTTCATGCGCGCGTATTTGGCTTCGAGGATGGGGCCAGCGAACTCAGGCATCCGCTCGCGCCAGAGATCCATGACGTCGATGTCCCAATCGGGATGGGCCTGACGAAAGTGCTCAATGAAGACCAGCGCGCCGGCACTCGATTCCGAGTCGGGGCGGGGCGAGCAGGAGAGGTGCAGGAGCTTCGGCACCGCGCGTCATTCCAGCGCCCTGATGATCGTATCCGCCCTGGTCACGACCGCGACGTTCTGCATGGCAAAGTTGATCGAGGCGTTGTGCCAGTCGGCGTTCATGGTCGAGCAGCAATCCTCGGGCACGATCATGAAATAACCCTTGTCGGCGCCGGTGCGCGCGGTGTGTTCGACCGACATGTTGGTCCAGGCACCGGTATTGATGATCATGTCGCGCCCCGTCGCTTTCAGGATCGTCTCCAGCCGCGTGCCCTCCCACGCGCTCATGCGCATCTTCTCGACGACGAAGTCGCCGGGCCGCGGCTCGAGGCCGGACACTGGCGCCGCCCCCCAGCTTCCGCGCACCATCGCCTTGCTGTCGACGAGGCCTTCGAACAATGGCGCATTCAGCGTGACGCCGGGCGCGCCGGGTTCGACGATGAACCAGACGTGGATGATGGCGACGCCGCGGGCACGCGCGGCCTCGGCGAGGCGGCGGACGTTGTCCACCACGTGCTGCTGGCGCGCATGCCCTGGGGCGCCGGACTCGGCGAAGGCGCCGCCGTCCATAATGACGTCGTTCTGGAGGTCCTGGATGATCATCGCGCAACGCTGCGGATCGAGCCGCATCTCGCCCTCGGCGAGGATGGGTACCGCTGGCGCGGAGCTTGGCGCCGCGCCGCCGCCGCTTCGCCGGCCGCTCATATAGGGCTCATGCCGCGGGCCGACCTTGGTCGGGATCGCATAGACCGAATGGGTCGAGGTCAGATACAGCGTGCGGAAGTCTGGACCGCCCCAAGCGAGGTTGGCGACGAGCTCGGGCACGCGGATCTTGCCGAGCAGCTCGCCGCGCGACGAATAGACCCAGACGCCGCCGGGCGCGGTGACCCAGACATTGCCGTGCTGGTCGCATTTCATGCCGTCGGGCACGCCCGGCTCGAGCTCGGAGCGGATGCCGCTCGCGAACACGCGCGCGTTCGACAGTGAACCGTCACTGTCGACATCAAAGACGCGGATCAGCGCCTGAACGGTGTCGTTGACATAGAGCAGCTTCTCGTCCGGCGAGAAGCACAGTCCGTTCGGCTGATCGAACAGGTTACGGTCGACGACGAGCTTCGGCTCGCCGCCGGGCACGACGCGATAGACGCCCTGAAAGCCGAGCTGGCGTGGCCGCTCGACGCCATAGACCGGCATGCGGCCATACCACGGATCGGAGAAATAGATCGCGCCGGAGGAGTGGACGCAGACGTCGTTCGGGCTATTGAGCTCCTGTCCCCCAAAGTGCGAAGCCAGCACCTCCCGCCACCCGTCCGGCCGCTCGCGAACCAGCGACGATGTCGCGTGCTCGCAGACGATCAAATTGAGCTCGGCATCATAGGTCATGCCGTTGCATTTGTTCGCGGGACGCTTGACCTCCACGACACCGCGCCGCGCATCCCAGCGCCGTCGCACGTCGCCCGGCATATCGGAGAACAGCAGGTAATGATCGATCGGATGCCAGACCGGTCCTTCCGTGAAGTCGAAGCCGGTGCCAACTTGCGCGACGGGCGCGTACGGGTCGATCAGAGTCTCGAATTCGGAGCGCAAGGTGACGTGCGTCATCGGTCGATATCCTCAGGTCACGTCAAGCCGGGAACCAGTTGCGTGCTGGCAAGGACTGCACGATCGGGCCGGGGACCTGGTCGTGCAGCCGCCCGACCACATTGCCGCCTTCGATCCTGGCGGGGCGATCGTGCACGGGCAGCAGATAGCGCGAATTGCTGAGCAGCTTCTTGATCGCCGCCTTCTCCGCACGCTTACTGGTGCCGTGGTTGCCGGTGGTGCGCGGCTCCCAATCGTGGATCTCGTTGAAGGGCGTGACGATCTGGTCGTTGAAGTCGTAGATCACGTCGCCACAAATGGTGGCGATGCCGTCGGCGGTGTGAACGATGATGTTCATCGAGCCCTCGGTATGGGCGTTGGCGGCATCGCAATAGACGCCAGGCATCAACTCGATCGGGCCGGTGACTTCGAGATCCAGAAAGCGCAGCGCGTTCTTGGTGTGCAGGCGGTCGATCAGGTGCTTGATGTCGGGCGCCGGATATTGCGGATGCATCAGGCCGGAGACGGAATATTCGAGCTCCTTGCGGTTGAGGACGACGGTCGTGTTCATCGGGAACAGATCGTCCTTGCCGGCATGATCGATGTGCAGATGGGTGTGGCAGACGAAGCGGACGTCGCCCATGCGGACGCCGTGGCGCGCGAGCTGGTTCTCGATCATGTTCTCGTGGTATTGCAGGCCGCGCATGCCCAGCGTCTCCATGATCTGGTTGGAGCGATAGCCGGTGTCGACCACGACCGGATATTTGCCGCCGAGGATCAAAAAGCCCAGGGTGAGGACGCGGCGCGTGCGGCCGCAGTCGCGGCCGAGCACCAGGAAGCTCGATTCCAGCTCGATGTCGCCATAGTCCAGGATCTTGATCTCCAGCGCCATTCGTTGCCCTCCCTCATCTGTTTCTTGTCTGTCAAAGCTGATAGACGCGCGCCGCGGTGGTCCTGAAGATCGCGTCTTGCTGCGCCGGTCTCAACGGCGCGGCCGCCGCGCGAAACGCATCGACGAGCTCGCGATAGCTGGTCCACAACTTCTCGATCGGGAAATTGGAGCCGAACAGGCAGCGCTCGGCACCGAAGATCGCAACGGTATCGGCGAGCACGGCGGCGATGTGCGCGGGATCGTTGCGATGGATGAAGGTGCCGAGGCCGGAGAGCTTTGAGACCACGTTCGGGCAGGTCGCGAGCCGCGCCATGCCGGCGCGCCAGGCGGCGCGGCCTGCCGGCGAGAGATCCTCCAACATGCCGGCATGCTGAAGGATGAAGGTCACCTCCGGACAAGCTTTGGCTAGCTCCGCTGCCTCCGGCATCTGGGGCGTGAACACCTGCAAATCAAAGCTCCAGCCATAGTCGGCGAGGTGCGCGACGTTGCGGCGGACCACTGGATCGGCGCAGAGATCGGCGCGGGCCGCAAAGCGGTAAAGGGGGTTCTCGTGCCAGTGCAGCTGCATGCGCACGCCGCGCACGAGCGGATAGCGCTTGAGGCGATCGAGCTGGGGACGGACGTCCTCGACGGCGAAGTTGGCGTAGGCGACGATCGCGTGTGGCCAGCCGTGTTCGTCGGCGGTCTGCTGCACCCAGGCGGCCTCGTCCTCGAAGCGGTCGTTGGCCCAGTTGGTCTGAACATAGACCGAGCGGGTGACGCCGCTGCCCTTGAGGTCGTCGAGATATTCCTGGATCGGATAGTCGCGCCGGATCGGTTCATAGGGGCCGAAGATGCGCGGCTGCATGGGGCCGATCAGCCAGGGCAGGTCGGCCTGCCGCCAGATGTGATGATGGCCGTCGATAATTTCGGTCACGCCGCTCTCCTTCGTCCCAATGCCAGAATGTGCGCGACGATCGACGCGCTCGAACCGCCATCGACGAGGTCATCGACGAAGCGCTCGATGGCCATGAGCGCTTCCGTCTGCGGGCGAAAGGCCGGGCTCGTGGCAAGCGGCGTCAGCCAACTCAAGCGCCAGGCCCGCCGCGACAATTTTGCGACGGCGTCGCGAAGTGCATCGGGGTCACCGCGCTCGAGCCCGTCGGAGACGATCACGACGGCGGCGCCGCGCGCATAGCCGCCGAACCGTGGCACGGCGAGGAAGGCTTGCAGTGCGTCGCCGATGCGGGTGCCGCCGTCCCAATCGCTGACGAGGTGAGCGGCCGCGTTCAACGCCTGCTCGCGACGCTTCAGCCGCAACGGACGGGTGACGCGCGTCAGCCGCGTGCCGAAGGTGAAGACCTCGACATTGGGCGCCGCCTGCACCAGCGCATGTGCGAGCTTCATGTTCTCTTCGGTGCGACTCTTCATCGAGCCGGACACGTCGATCAGCAGCAATATTTTGCGTGGGCGCTGCCGCCGCTTGAGGTGACCGAGCCGCAAGATCTCGCCGTCGCTACGGACAGTATCGCGCAACGTGCGGCGAAGGTCGGCAAACGGTCCGCGGCGAGTGCGCATGCGCCGGTGACCACGTCGTCGCGGCAGACGTCGCGGTGCTTCGCGCGCCAGGCGGCGCAGCGCGTCCATGGTCGAACTCGCCCCAAAACGGCGCTCGACCAGGGCCTCGGTCCGGGTCGCGGTGAGGCCGGACTCGCTCGCCTCGTCGGAGAGCAGGGGCTCCTCGTCGCCGCGGCCCTCTTCCTGGAGCCGGACCGTCTCATCGTTCTCGCCCTCGTCATCGCGCGCAATCGTCTCGCTGCCGCGGAAGTGCAGATCGAACAGCCGGTCGAAGGTGGCACGACGTTCGGGCGGCGGAGCCAGCGTCGCCAGTGCAGCTTGTCGGATATCCTCGATGCTATCAGGGCCGAGCAGCTTGATAGCCGCCAGGAACGTCGTGGTCTGCTCCGGTGCCACGGCAAAGCCGTTCGCGCGCAGTAGCGGGACGAAGGCGACGAAGACGCGTGCGGCGCGCGGAAGCTGCAGATCGGTGCTCATACCGTCGCCTCCGCGAGCATGGCGTCGAGCCGTGGCGAGATGAAATGCAGGTCTTCTTCGTCCTTCAGCGCGACGCCGATCGAGCGCTTGAACGCATCGGGCCAGCGCGCGCCGCCCTTGTGAAGTAGCGTCGCGGCCTCGGCCCAGTCCACGGCTTCGGCGATCCCGGGGGCCTTGCTCAGCGGCTCGCGCCGCAGCCTTTCGACGGCTGCGACGACGGCGCGTGCCGTGGCCTCGGCAACGCTGGAGGCGCGCATCATGATGATGCGCGCTTCGCGCTCCGCGGTCGGATAGTCGATCCAGTGATAGACGCAGCGGCGGCGCAGGGCTTCGTGCAGGTCGCGGGTCCGGTTCGATGTCAGCACGACCACGGGGCGCTCCGCCGCGCGCACCGTGCCGCGCTCGGGAATCGAGATCTGGAAGTCGGAGAGGAATTCGAGCAGGAAGGCCTCGAACTCCTGATCGGCGCGGTCGATTTCGTCGATCAGCAGCACGGTGGAATCGGGCGCGCGGAGCGCCGCCAGCATCGGCCGCTCGATCAGGAACGTCTCGCCGTAGATGTCGATGCTCTCGTCGCCGGCCTGGCGGATCGCCAGCATCTGGCGCGGGTAGTTCCACTCATAGAGCGCGGCAGAGGCGTCGATGCCCTCGTAGCATTGCAGGCGGATGAGGCGGCGGCCGAGCACGGCAGCGATGGCCTTTGCGGCCTCCGTCTTGCCGACGCCCGGCGCTCCTTCCAGCAAAAGCGGCTTGCCAAGGGCGAGGCCAAGATAGGCGGCGGTCGCCAGCCCCTCGTCGGCGAGGTAATAGGCCGCGCGCAGCGCTTTCTCCAGCGCCTCGGGGCTGTCGATGCCGACGATGTTGCTGCGAACCGCCACGACGATACCTCTAGCGCCGCGCCTGCGGCCGTGCGCCGCCCTGGGCCTTGATCGCGCGCAGCACCTTCTCGGGCGTGATCGGCAGATCGTCGATGCGCACGCCGACGGCATTGAAGATCGCATTCGCCACGGCCGGCAGCACCGGGTTGGCGCACATCTCGCCGGGGCCCTTGGCGCCGAAGGGACCATCGGGAGCAGGGCGTTCCAGCACCGCGATATCGTGCGGGCAGATATCGCCGGGGCCTGGCATCAGATATTCGACAAAGTCGCGCGGGCCGTGAGTGGGGTCGGGATAGTAAGGCTCTGGCGTCTCGTAGAGCGCGTGGCTGACGCCCATCCAGGCGCCGCCGACCAGCTGCTGCTCGACGAGCCGCGGGTTGAGCGCGCGGCCGAGCTCATAGGCGGAGTCCATCCTGATCATCGCGACCTCGCCGGTCTCGTCGTCGACCTCGACTTCGGCGACGAGGCAGGCATGGGCATAACACGTTGCCGGTGACATCTCTCCGGTTTCGGGGTCGACGTCGGACAGCGGGACCAGGAAGATGCCGCGACCCGAAATGGTCTTGCCCTGCTTGAACTGCGCGGCGATCGCGACATCCTTGGTCGAGATCGAGCGATGCGGCGCGCCTTTGACGTGGATGTTGCCGCGTCCGTCAGTCTCGAGGTCGGCCGCATTGACTTCCAACTCCTCGGCTGCAGCCTCCATCATCACGCCGCGCGCTTCGCGGGCGGCGGCCATCACGGCGTTGCCGACGCGATGCGTGCCGCGCGAGGCGAACGAGCCCATGCAATGCGGGCCGGTGTCGGAGTCCGCCGTGTCGACATAGACGTCCTCGACGGGCACACCGAGCGTCTCGGCGCAGATCTGGCGCGTCACCGACTTCATGCCCTGACCGAGATCGATCGACGACAGGGCCACCGTGAACTTTCCGCTGGGATTGGAATGAACCAGCGCCTGGCTGGGATCGCCGCCGAGGTTCATGCCGATGGGATAGTTGATCGATGCCATGCCGCGCCCGCGATGCCTGGTCATTAGCGCCTCCTGGTGCCGAAGACGGAGGAGAAGCGCGTGGCGCCGTGCGATGGCGCGGCCGGGCGCGGCGGAGGAGGTGGCGGTGCTGGCGGAGGTGGTTCGCGCGGCGGCTCTCTTGTCGCGGTCACGGGCGCGCGGTCATAGGTCGTGCGCTGCTGGGCGGGCGCGGCGGGCCGCGCGCGCGGCTCCGTCGGCGTCGGCGGGATCGCGGCGCGGCTGCCGCCGCCATCCTTGCGGGAGGAGGCGCGCCTGAACTCGTCACGGATCGGCCACTTGGCCTTTTCGGCGACGACCTGAACGCATTCGATCAGCGCCGCGTTTTTGGCCTCGCGCCGATGTGCCTTCATGTCGCCGTCGCGATAGGCGTTCAGAATCCGGAACTCCATCGGGTCCATGCCGACGAGGTTTGCGAGCTTGTCCATCTGGCACTCAATGGCAAAGTCCATTGCCGTGACGCCGAAGCCGCGCATGGCAGTCGCCGGCGTGCGGTTGGTGAAGACGCAGTAGACGTCGCCATAAACGTTCGGGATGGTGTAGGGACCCGGCAGATGCGCGGCGCACTTCACCGCGGCGTAGCTGGAGAGGCGCGTATAGGCGCCGCTGTCGAAATAGGCACGGATCTTGCGCGCGACGATGCGGCCGTCGCGCATGACGCCGTCCTTGATGTAGATGCGCTCGGCGCCGCGGGGCGGGCCGTATTGCATCTCTTCCTCGCGACCGAACACGTAGCGCACGGGACGCCCGGTCAACATGGCGCCGAGAATGGCGAGCGGCTCGGTCAAGGTATCCACCTTGCCGCCGAAGCCGCCGCCGACGGTGCCGCCGATGAAGTGGAAGGTGTTGGACGGCACGTCCAAAATCTTGGCGCAGGTGTCGACCGAGAAGAACAGCGCCTGGGTCGAGGTGTAGACGACGTAGCGGCCGTTGGTGTCGGGCGCCGCAATCGCGCCATTGGTCTCGGTCGGCGCGTGCTCGATCGGCGACATCTGGTAGCGCTGTTCGAGCACGTGGTCGGCGCTCGCGAGCGCCGCATCGGCATCGCCGAACCGCAGGCGCTGGTGATCGTAGACGTCGTGATAGATGAAGGCGTTCTTCGGATAGGTCTCGTTGACGACGGGCGCGCCCGGTTTCAGCGCATCCTCGACGTCGAACACGGTCGGCAGCGGCTCGTAGTCGATCCTGACCTTTGCGATGGCCTCGAAAGCCTCCCGCTCGCTGTCGGCGACGATGGCGAGGATCGGCTCGCCCTTGTAGCGGACCTTGTCGACGGCCAGCGACGGCTCGTCATCCTTGCCGAAATTGATCAGGCTCAGCAGCGTGTTGAGATTGACCGGCACGTCTGCGCCGCGAATGATCCGGCGCACGCCGGCCGAGCGTTCTGCGTCCGTGGTATCGATGCGGCGCAGCCTTGCATGGGCCTGGGTCGAGCGCACGACCTTCAGGTTCAGCATGCCCTGGAGCTTATGATCGCCAAAATAGCTCGACGTGCCCGTGATGTGACCGAGCATGTCCTGGCGCTGCGTGCCCTTGCCGATCTCCTTGAGATTGTCGTCGCGCTCGTCGGCGAAGATGTCCTTGCGTAGTTCCAGCATGGTCTGACCTCAGGCGCTGGCCCGGCCGCCTGCGGCGGCGAGGATTGCATTGATGATCGGCTCGTAGCCGGTGCAGCGGCAGATGTTGCCGGAGATCGCCTCGATCACGTCGGCCCGGCTCGGGGAGGGATTGCGGTCGAGCAGCGCCTTTGCGGCCATCAGCATGCCCGGCGTGCAATAGCCGCATTGAGCGGCAAAATTGTCGGCAAAGGCGCGCTGGAGCGGGTGCAGGTTCGGGCCCTGCTTGAGGCCGTCGAGCGTCTCGACGGAGCGGCCGGCGACGGTCTCGGCAAGCGTCAGACAGGAGAGGTGGAGTTCTCCGTCGATCAGCACGCTGCAGGTGCCGCAGCCGCCTTGGCCGCAGCCGAATTTCGGGGTCATGTCGCCGACCAGCTCGCGTAGGGCGACCAGCAGGTTGGTGCCGCCATCGACGAAGATAGCGACGTCGCGGCCGTTGTGACGGAATTGCAGAGGCGTCTTGGACATGGTGATCCCAGTCTATTCCTGGCCGGACAGCAAACGGCGGAGATGGACGCCGACGATCTCGCGGCGATACCAGGCGCTGCCGAGCGCATTGTCGGCGGGCGATGTTCCTTCGACTGCGGCAGAGGCGGCTGCATTGATGTTCGCGGCATCGAGCGTGCGTCCTTCGAGGGCACGCTCCGCAGCCTTGGCGCGGATCTGGGTCGGCGCCATCGAACCCAGCGCAATGCGAGCACCGGCAATGCGCCCGCCGCTGACCGGCAGATGTGCGGCCAGCGTGATGACCGAGCCGCCTTTCGGCTTGATGCGGGCAACCTTGCGGTAGCGAAAGGCCTCAGCGCTGGCCGGCCGGGTGCAGGAGATCGAGAGCACTAAGGCGCCGGATTGCCGCTCGCGCGATTGCAGGAACTCCTCGATCGCGATGTCGCGGGCGCCGAAGCCGCCTTGCACGGCGACGGTGGCGTCGAGCGCCAGCAGCGCCACGGTGAAATCGCCGTAAGGGTTGGGCGCGAACAGATTGCCGCCGACGGTGCCCATGTTGCGCACGGCAGGGCCTCCGATCGAACGGGCGGGCGCGTGCAGGAAAGCGAGGTCGCGCTCGCCGAGAATTCTCGCGAACGTGACGCCGGCGCCCAGCGTGATCCGCGGGCCCGACGCATCGATCCGGGTCAGCGTCTGGTCGCTGGCGCGAACGATGGTCGAAATCGAGACGTCGCCCTCGTTGAGCGCCCGCATCACCAGCGTGCCGCCGCCGAGATAGCGCGCGCTGCGATCCGAGGATATTGCCCCGGCCGCTTCGCCGGCGCTGGCAAAGGTCTTTACGGTCACAGCCATGGCTAGGCGCCCTCCTTCAGATGGCGGCGGATCGCCTCGAATCCGGCCTGATAGATATCCTCCGCGACCATGTGGGTGATGCGGTCCTGGTCCTCCGGCTTCGTGGTGAAGCGCGATTCCCAATGCCAGAAAGTGCGGTCGCCATCGGTCACCGGCAGCAGTCGGACATGGGCGACGTAATTGAACATCGGGATCGGGGTATCGAGCAGGCAATAGCTGAAGGTCTGTTCAAGGTCTGACAGAGCCAGCAACTGTTCGCGCAGCTCGGAGCCATCCTTCAGCTTGAATCGCCTGACGCAGCCGATCTTGTCGGAAGTCTGAGCGCGTTCGATCGAGGAGGTCGCAACCGCCGGATGCCAGCGGTCATGCCCGTTGAAATCGCGCAGCACGTTCCACACCGCATCGGTCGGTGCGCTCAGGATCGTGCTTTTGACGATATGCGGCACGGCTAACCTCCGAACACGCGCTTCAGGGCATCGAAGCCGCCCTGGAACACGCCGCCGCCGATGTTGCTGACGAGCTCGGTCTCGCGCTCCGGCGCGCAGTCGAACTCGGCGGTCCATTCCATGAAGGTCTGGTCGCCGTCGGTGACGGGCGTCAGCCGCAGGGTCGCGACGTAGTTCTCCACACCCATTGGGGATTCCAGGATCGAGTAGGTGCAGAACATGTCGTAGTCGGAGAGGCCCAAGAGCTTCTCGCGGATGCGGTCGCCATTGCGCAGGCGGAAATCCCTGACGCAGCCGATCTTGTCGGCGGGCTCGCCGCCCTCGATCCGGCTTTCGGCAATGGCCGGATGCCAGTTCGGCAGACCGTTGAAATCGCGCACCCGCGCCCAGACGCGGTCGTTGCGGGCGTTGACGACGGTTGAGACGTAGACGCGGGCCATGGGTCAGACCTCAGCTCTTCTTTCTCGGCCCGCGCTCGGCCGGCGGCTCACCGCCTTCGGCCGCAGGCGGGGCGGTCGCCGGCTTGTCGCCGCCACCGCTCTTGCGCGCGGAATCCTTGATGCCCTGCATGTCGCGGGCCTCGCGGATCAGGCCCGGCATCTTTGCAAGACTGCCGCCCTCGACGCCGATGTCCGACAAGATCGAGTCGATCAGCGGCGCCTGGACGCGGTAGCGCAGCGCCGAATCGATCACCTCGTCGGTGGCGCTGCGGCCGCCATTGCCATTTCCGTGTCCGTTGCCATTGAGGCCGTCGACCTGGAGGATGCGGATGCCCTCGATCTTCTCCATCGGCTTGACGCTCTCACGCACGATGCCCTCGATGCGGTCGAGCAGCTTGCGGCGGAACAGCGAGTAGCGCGCTTGGTCGGTGAGCACGTTCTCGGCCTCGTTGAGCATGCGCTGCGCCTCGGCCTCGACCGCGGCGCGCACGCGCTCGGCTTCCGCGGCGATCCGCGTCTCCTCGGCCTGCTTCTCGGCGAGCAGCACTTCGACGGTCTTGCGGCGTTTTGCGATCTCGCTCTCACGTGCGGTGACCACGCGCTCGGCGGCTTCAGTCGCCCGCATGCGCGCTTCCTCGGCGGCAGCGCGTGCCGCCGACTCCTCCAGCGACTTCTGATGGATGGCGATGGCCTTCTCCATCAGCACCGTCTCGACGTCCTTTTCGCGATTGACTTCGAGCTTGCGCAGCTCGCGCTCGCGGCCGATGCGGGCTTCGTCGAGGCCGCGATCCGACGCGATGCGGGCGCGCTCCACTTCCTCGCGGGAGGCGATTTCGGCTTCCTGCAAGGATTGCACGCGAGCGACCTCGAGCTGCTCGATGGCGCGCCGCCGCTCGATGCGGGCGGCTTCCAGCGCCTGCTCGCGCGCGACGTCGGTGGTCTCGACCTCCTTGCGCGCGACGATCTCGGCCTGACGGACCTGGCGGTCAGCGTCGATCCGCTCGGACTTCTTGGTCGACAGCGCGATGACGCGGTCCTCATCGGCGATCTCGATCGCCTTCTTCTGTTCGATATTGAGCACCTCGCGCTTCTTGGAGGAATTGATGCGTTCGGCCTCGAGCGCCAGATCGACCGTGATGCGTTGGCGTTCGACGGCGTCGCGCCGGTTCAGCTCGGCCGCTTCCAAGACGCCGGTTCGTTCGATCTCGAGCGCGCGGGTGTCGCGCTCGGCCTGGATGCGTTCGGCCGCGACCGCCTTCTCCTGGGCGATGCGGGCCGCCTCGATCGCCTCGCGCGAGGCGATATCGGCTTCCTCGACGGCGCGGTTGCGGGCGATCTCCAGCGAGCGCACACGCTCCTCCTGCGCGATCCGCGTCGCTTCCGTGGTCTCGCGGGCGGCGATGCCGGCGACGTCCAGCGCCTGGTTGCGCTCGATTTCGAGTTGTCGCGTATTCTGTTCGGCGGCGATGCGCTCGGCGGCGAGCGTCCGCTCGCGGGCGATGCGGGCGGCCTCGACAGCGCGTTGGGCTTCGATCTCGGCCTCCTGGATGGTGCGCACCTGCTGGATCTCGAGCGCGCGGGTGCGTTCGTCCGAGGAGATGCGCTCGACATTGACCGTCATGGTCTGGGCGATGCGGGCCTTTTCCGTCGCCTCGCGCGCGGCGATCTCGGCCTCGTCCACGGCACGCGTGCGCTCGATTTCGCGGCGCCTCGTCTCTTCCTCGTTGGCGATGCGGGCATCGGTGACGACGCGGTCCTGCTGGATCCGCGCCTTCTCGATCGCTTCACGCGCGGCGATCTCGGCTTCCTCGACCGTGCGCATCCGCTCGATCTCGCGCTGGCGGACTTCGCGCTCCGAAGCGATGCGGCTGGTGTCGATCGAGCGCTGGTTGGCGATCCGGGTCTTCTCGATCTCTTCGCGTGCCAGCAGCTCCTTCTCCTCGATGGTGCGGGTCCGCTCGATCTCCTTCTGCCGGGTCTCGCGCTCGGAGGCGATGCGGGCCTCGGCGATCGCCTGGTCATTGGCGATGCGGGCGCGCTCGATGGCCTCGCGGGCGGAAATCTGCGCCTGTTCCGCCTCGGTCTCGCGCAGCGCGCGTTCGCGGGCAACTTCGGTGCGCTGGAGTGCGCGGCGCATCTCGATGTCGCGTTCCTGCTCCAGGCGTGCGGTCTCGCTCTCGCGCTCGATCTCGAGCGCCTGCCGCTCGGCTTCCAGATTGCGGGAGCGGATCTTGATCATCGAGTCCTGCTCGATGTCGTTGCGTAGCTTTCGTTTCGCCTCGATATCCTCCATCAGGCGGGTCAGGCCTTCGGCGTCGAACCGGTTCGAGGGATTGAAGAACTCCAGGTCGGTCTGATCGAGATCGGTGATCGCGACCGATTCAAGCTCGAGGCCGTTCTGGGCGAGCGCTTCGGCGGCATTGGTCTTGACCCGTGCGACATAGTCGCCGCGCCGCTCGTGCATCTCCTCCATGGTCATTTCGGAGGCGACCGAGCGGATCGCGGAGATGAACTTGCCGGCCAGCAGCGCATGGAGCTGCTCGGGCTCCATGGTGCGGCGGCCGAGCGTCGCAGCCGCAATCGAGACCGCTTCGCGGGTCGGCTGCACCCGGACGTAGAAGTCGGCCTCGATGTCGATGCGCATACGGTCGCGGGTGATCACGGCGTCCTGCCTGGAGCGGACGATGCCCATCGGCAGCACGTTCATGTTGACGGGCGTGTAGTCGTGGATGAACGGCAGCACGAAGGCGCCGCCATTGATCACCACGCGTTCGCCGAGGAAGCCGGTGCGGACGAACGAAATCTCCTTGGAGGAGCGATGGTAAAGCCAGTTCACGATGTAGACGCCAACCACGATCACGACGATCGCGACGATTAGCCAGAGGATCAATTCACCGACCAATATCCCCGACATCTTTCCCTCCCTCGTACCTCCGGCGTTACCGCGCGCCGATCGCCTTGAATTGACGCACCTGCTCCGTCAGCGCCCGTTCCACGGGCAGTCGCTCCATCGAGGAGGCGCCGTAGAAGCCGTGGCAATGGCGGGTGTTCTTCATAATGAAATCGACGTCGGCGGGATCTGCGATCGGGCCGCCATGAGCCAGCACCAGGATGTCCGGATTGACGCTGAGCGCAGCGGACGCCCAGGTGTCGATCTGCGCGGGGCAGTCCCTGAGCCTCAGCGCGGTCTGCGCACCGATGGTGCCGCCGGTCGTCAGACCCATGTGACAGACGATGATGTCGGCGCCGGCGATCGCCATCGCGGCGGCCTCCTTCTCGCTGAACACATAGGGAGTGGTCAGCATGTCCTTGTCGTGCGCCTTGGCGATCATGTCGATCTCCAGCGCATAGGACATGCCGGTCTCCTCGAGATTGGCGCGGAACGTGCCGTCGATCAGGCCGACGGTCGGAAAGTTCTGGACGCCGGCAAACCCGAGCGCTTTCAACTGGTCGAGAAACACGTCCATGTCGCGGAATGGATCGGTGCCGTTGACGCCCGCCAGCACCGGTGTCCTGGCGACCACGGGCAGCACTTCGTTCGCCATTTCCAGCACGATGGCGTTGGCATCGCCGTAAGCCATCAGACCCGCGAGCGAGCCGCGGCCGGCCATCCGGTAGCGGCCGGAATTGTAGATGACGATGAGGTCGACGCCGCCGGCCTCCTCGCACTTGGCTGACAGACCGGTGCCGGCGCCGCCGCCGACGATCGGTTCACCGCGCCTTGCCATGTCGCGAAACGTCTTCAGGAGCGCTGCGCGTTCAAACCTCGCCATCGGTCACCTCGCTACTCTTCGGCGCGCCCCGGCGCGGCCGAACAGGGTCCGGAACGCACCGACTATGATGGCGGCGAACTCGGGATCGTTGATGTTCTTGGCCACGCGAATGAGCTGGCGGTTGCCGGTCTGCCGCACCGTGCGCTCCAGCGTGCGGAACAGCGCGGCGTCGGCGTCCGGATCCCAGAATGGCTGGCCGCGCGCATCGAGTGCGGACACGCCGCCCTCGGGCAGGAAGAAGCGTACAGGACCGTCCATCTGGTTGAGCCGCTCGCCGATCCAGCGGCCCATGCGCTCATTCTCTTCGGCAGTGGTCCGCATCAACGTCACTTGCGGATTATGGACGTGAAACTTGCGGCCGCGGTAACGTTCGGGAATGGTCTCGGGCGCGCCGAAATTGACCATGTCGAGCGCGCCGACCGAGCCGACATAGGGCAGCCGGCTGCGGATGATCGCGCCAAAGCGGTCTTCCGTCGCGGGAAACACGCCGCCCATGAGCAGATCGCAGATCTCGGTGGTTGTGAGGTCGATGACGCCGGCGAGCTGCCCGGAGTCGACGAGCTTCTCCATCGAGCGTCCGCCGACTCCGGTGGCATGGAAGACGAGACATTCGAAATCGTCGCGCAGCTCGGCTGCGATCCTCTGCACCGCGGGCGTAGTGACGCCGAACATGGTGATGCCGACCGAGGGCAGGCCGCCAGCCTCGCGCGCCGTTGCGGCGCGCGTATCGAGTCGTGCCTTGACCATGCCGACGAGCGCATTGGCACCGTTGGCCAGCACCGCCCGCGAAATCGAGTTCAGCCCCTGCACATCAGTGACCGAGTACATCATCGTGATGTCGGCGGGGCCGACATAGGGCCCGACATCGCCCGAGGCGATAGAGGAGATGATCAGCTTGGGCACGCCGACGGGAAGCGCACGCATGCCCGGCGCGACCAGCGAGGCCGCGCCGGAGCCGCCCGCCGAAATTACACCTGCGATATTGCCTTGGCGGCGCAGCCAGTTGGCGAAGGCATCAGCCATCGCGGTCACGGCGGCCCCGCGATCGGGACCGAACACCGCCGCGCCGCCGCGGCCGTGGTTCAGGGCAATCTCCTGCGCGGAGATATCGCAACTGGAATGCCGGCCGCTGGTCGAGACGTCGATCAGCCGCGTGCGCAGTCCGGGTCCCGCGATGATGTCGCGGATGAAGCGCAGCTCCTGGCCCTTGGTGTCGAGCGTGCCGACGACCAGCACGACGGGTGGCCCTGCCGTCTGCGCCGATACCGGCTCGCGCTTGCGCCGTGCCGTCTCGTCGAGCCGCGCGACTTGCGTCGAGAGCGTACGCGCTGCGGCCTCGATGCGGGCGATCGGCACCGGTTGCGACCATCGGGTCGGGAGCGTCGGGTTGGAGATGTAGATGCGGATTGGTCCGTCGCGGCGTGGCGGCGGTGCCGGCTTGGGATCGTCAGCGGATGCGGCGACGTCGATATCAGGCTCGAGCTCGGCATGGAGCCCGACGCCGAGCAGGCGCTGCTGGAGCTCGCGGTCGGCGGCGAGGCGGGCGGAGTTGATGATGCGGTTGATGCGGCCGTTGACCATGATCGCGACGTTGCGCGAGATCGCGGTGGCAACGCCGATATTCTGCTCGATCACGAGCACGGACATGTCGCCGTCCTCTCCTAACCGCAGCAGCATCTCCTCGACCTGCGCCACGATGACGGGCGCGAGGCCTTCGGTCGGCTCGTCCATGATGAGGAGATGCGGGTTGGTGAGCAGCGCGCGCGAGATGGCCAGCATCTGCTGCTCGCCGCCGGAGAGCTGGCCGCCGCCGTGATCCTTGCGTTCGGCGAGCCGCGGGAAGGTCTCGTAGATGCGATCGACAGTCCAGGCGCCGGGCCGCAATCCGCCGGCAAGCCGCAAATGCTCGTCGACGCTGAGCGAGCGCCAGAGACGGCGTCCTTGCGGCACATAGCCGACGCCGAGCCGGGCGATCTGCGCCGGTGCCCGCCGCGTGATGTCCTCGCCGCGAACGCGGATCGAGCCGCCGCTCACGCCGACGAGACCCATGATCGCCTTGCACAGCGTGGTCTTGCCCATGCCATTGCGGCCGACGACGGAGAACACGCCGCTCTCCAGGGTGAGGTCGACGCCTTGCAGGGCATGCGAGTGGCCATAGTAGACATCGAGGCCGCGGACCTCGAGCGCGGCCTTGCTGCGGCGGACCTCATTCATGGCCGCCTCCGAGATAGAGCTCCTGCACCTCGGGATCGGACTGGATCTCCTGTGGCAGGCCTTCCTTGAAGATGCGGCCGTTGTGCATCATCGTGACGCTCTCGACGACGCGCAGCGCCACATCCATGTCGTGCTCGATGATGATGTAGCCGATATGCGCCGGCAACGAGGTCAGGATCTCGATCAGCTCGGCCCGTTCGGTCGGCGACAGGCCCGCCGCCGGCTCGTCGAACAGGACGAAGCGCGGCGCGCCAGCGAGCGCGAGTGCGATCTCGAGCTGGCGCTGCTGGCCGTGCGCGAGCTCGGCTACGCGCTGGTCCTTTACGGCGGAAAGATGCACGGCCTGTACGAGATTGTCCGCCGCATGCATCAGGGCATCGTTCTGTCCCGGACGCAGGAACGAGAAGCGCCCGCGCGAGACGCCGCGACAAGCGAGATAGACGTTGTCCTGCACGGTGAGGCCGGGGAACAGCGCCGAGATCTGATAGGTCCGCCGCAACCCGCGCCGGATGCGCTCATAGGGTGGGAAGTGCGTGACGTCCTCGCCGAAGAAGCGGATGGTGCCGGAGGAGGGCGGGAAGTCACCGGTGATGCAATTGAACAGCGTGGTCTTGCCGGCGCCGTTCGAACCGAGCACCGCGCGCCGCTCGCCAGGGCGCACGGTGATGGTGACGTCGGTCAGCGCTGCCAGCGCGCCGAACAGGCGCGTCACGCCGCGCAGCTCCAGCGCAGCGCCGGCACCGACGGCGGAGAGGCGCTGGGCGACGCTATCCATGGCGGCGGCCTCCACCGGAACGGTCGGCGCTGCGGCGCTGACGGTTGCGCCAGCGCTGCCATAGGCCAATGACGCCGTCCGAGGACCAAAACACGATGGCGAGGAAGCCGAGCCCGATCAGCAGGCGGAAGCGGTTGCCATCGAGCCCAAGCCGGACCAGGAAGTCGAGTGCGAAGGTGCGTAGCAGCACGAAGATCAGCGCGCCGATGAAGGGCCCGATCGGGCGCGTGATGCCGCCGACGACGGCGATGATCAGTACGTCGATGCACGCCCCGACGCTGACCGAGCCCGGCGAGATCTGCCGGTAGTTCCAGACCTGGAGCACGCCGGCCAGCGCGGCCACGAAGGAGGCGAAGGCGTAGGCGGCAACGCGGTGCGCATTGACGTTGAAGCCGAGCGCAGCCATGCGCCGCGGGTTGTCACGCACCCCCTGAAGGGCAAGGCCGAAGGGAGCGCGGGAGAGATATTCGACCGCGAAATAGCAGAGCGCGGCGACCGCGAGCACGACGTAATAGAAGGGAATGTCGGCGCGCCAGTTCACGCCCCAGAAGTGCGGGGTGGCCACGGTATTGATGCCGGTATGGCCGTTGAAGATCGCCCAGTTCTGGTTGGTGAAATAGTAGAAGGCAGCGCCGATCGCGAGCGTGATCATGATGGTGTAGATGCCCTCGGTGCGGACCGCGAGCGCGCCGCCGAGCGTGCCGAAGGCGGTCGCCAGCGCCAGCGCCATCGGGACCGCGAGCCACCACGGCCAGCCCAGGCTGATATTGGCGTTGCCGCTGACGCCGAACACGGCGACCATGTAGGCCGCGAAGCCTGCGATGGTGAGCTGCATCAGGCTGACCATGCCGCCATAGCCGGCGAGGAACATCAGGCTCAGCGCCATGGTGCCGAGGATCAAACTGGAGGCGAAGATCTCGATCAGGAAGAAGCCGTTGGCGATCAGCGGCATGATCAGGAGAATGACCGCGACGATCCAGGCCGCGGGATTGTTGACCTCCGGCCATGTCCGCGACGGGCGCTGCGCCATCGTGGCGGGGCGTACGGCAACGCGGGCATCGTGGGCGAGCGACATCTCAACGCCTCGCCAATAGGCCTTGCGGCCGGATGGCCAGCACCAGCACCATGATCAGGAAGGTCACGACGATGGCGTAGGTCGGGATGTAGACCGAGCCGAGCTGTTCGGCGAGGCCGATGATCAGTGCGCCGAGCGCGGCGCCGGGGATCGAACCCATGCCGCCGACGATCACGACGACGAGGGAAGCCAGCAGGAAGCGGATGTCCTCGCCGGGCGACAATGACTGGAAGGTGCCGCCGACGACGCCGGCGATGCCGGCAAGACCCGCGCCGAACGCGAACACCAGCACGAAGACGAGTTGGATGCGCACGCCGGTCGCGGCAAGGATATCGCGATCATCGACACCGGCGCGGATGATCATGCCGATCCGGGTGCGGTTGAGCGCGAGCCACATCGCTACGCCGATGATCACGGAAGCGGCGAAGATCACGAGCCGCACCAGCGGATATCTGAGATAGACCGGCTCGCCCGAGGATTTGATCGCAGTGATCAGCGGCAGCTCCACCGGGCCGATCAGCCAGTTCGGCGTCTGGATCTGATAGAAGTCGCCGCCGCAGGCCCATAGCATCAGATCGGCGAACACGATCGAAAGGCCGATCGTCACCATGGTCTGCCTGAGATCCTGTCCCTCCATCCGGCGGAACACGATCACCTGGAGCAGGACGCCGACCAGGGCAGTCAGGATGAAGGCGACGATGAAGCTGAGGATCCAGGAGCCGGTCGAGGCGCTGATGGCGTAGCCGACATAGCCGCCGAACAGATAGAGCGAACCGTGCGCGAGGTTGACGTTGCGCATCAGGCCGAAGATCAGCGTGAACCCGCTGGCGACGAGGAAGTAGAGCCCTCCGAGCGTGATGCCGTTGAAGACGGCGTTGAGGAAGACACGCTTGCGGCCGATGGCCTCTTCGAGGCCCGGCGGCCAGACCGCGAAGATCAGCCAGAGCCCGACGGCAATGGCAATGATTGCGATCAGCGCCCAGGCGGGATGGCGTTCGACAAAGCGGCTCATGTGCGCCGTCCGTTCGCCCAGGCGGCACGCCGAAGGCTCATCGGGTGTGGGTCAGACAGCCTCGCAGCGGCTGCGTACCTCGCCATGGGCGAACGTCCTCCCTGGACTCGCAATCCTCTAGCCGGATCGTGTTGCCCACATCCTAGCCGGGCTGCGAGGAGGACATTTGATCGTGAGTATCTTTTCGCGCAGAGGTCAGGCGCGCAAAACCTTGGCCGCGCGACGATAATCGGTCGGAGCCATCCCGACATTGGCGGCGAAGAAGCGGGTGAAGCCGCTTTGCGAGGAGAAGCCGAGATCGAAGCCGATATCGGCAATCGGCGCCTCGCTCGCCACCAGCGCTTCGAGCGCCTGTTCCATGATCAGCGTGTTGAGATAGAGGTTCGGCGTGACGCCCGTCTGGACCCGGAACAGCCGGTAGAAATGCGGCCGAGACAGACCGGATTCCCGCGCGATCGTATCGAGCTCCATCTCGGCCCCGGGACTCTCCGACATCAGCCTGATGCATTTGCGCACACGGAAGTCGGTCACGGCGCCACTGGCGCGCGCATCGCGCGCGATCTCCGCCTGCTGCCAGCTTTCGTCGTAGCAGATGTCGATCAGCCGCCGCAGCTCGGAATCCAGACTGGAGAGCGATGGTGCGCCGCAAACGAGCGCGGCGGTCCGCCTGATGTGCTTGTCGAGTGCAGGCGTGCGCCTGAATTGGGTGCGGCCGAAACGCAGCCGATCGGAGCCGGATGCATCAGGCGCAAACCATTCGGCATTGACGTACAGCACGAAGAAGATCGCGCCGCCGTCGAGATCGGCCGGCAGGAAGTTATGCGGCTCCCATGGATTGACGGCGACCACGGAGGATTCGGTGAGATCATAATGCCCGTTGGAGACATCGATGCATGCCGGCATGCCGCCGACATGGAAGATCAGATGACCTTCACGATGGGCGTGAATATTGAAAGGGCGGTTCAACTGATAAACCGTCGCCCGGCCGAACCGGCCGTGGAAGACGGCGAGCGCACGGCTCATGCCTTCCCCTCCCGAATGTTTTTGTCTTTTCGGCCAGCGTTCAACAACGCCGACGAGATTGCAAGAGCCGAGATTGCAAGAGCGGAGAGCAACCGCGTCAGCAAGTCGCTCTCCGCCTGCGCAGGCGTGATGCGTCAGTACTTTTTACATTCCGGTACGGTGCGGCCCGGCAACCCGATCTTGGAGAACACGGCCGGATCATAACCGAGCGTCTGGTTCACGTTCGGGATCACCTTCACGACCTTGCTGAACAGCGCGCCCTTGCCGTCATCGACGACTTCGGTGACGAAGTTGGTGCCGATCGCCTGGCGGTTGGAGTCGAGCTTGATCTTGCCGTTCGGCGCATCGAGCTCGATCTTCGCCAGTGCTTCCTTGAACTTCGCCTGGTTGTTGGAGAGGTCGCCGTTGACCTGACGCAGCGCGAGGATCAGCGCCATGGTTGAGCCATAATAGTTTGTCGCGAGCAGCGATGGGCTTGGGAAGCGCTTGTTGGGCGGGAAGGCGTCCTGATAGGCCTTCACGAACTTCTGCCAGCCCGGATCCTCCCAGGTATCGGCCTGGCCGCTCGCGGCGATGGTGCCGATCAGCGCATTCTTGGCGTTTCCCTTCGACGACAGGATGGTCTGATCGATCATGATGGAACCGCCCATCAGATGCGCCTTGCCGCCGGCCTGCTGATACTGGTTGAGGAAGTTGACGGCATCCGCGCCGCCAAGCCCGAGATAGATGGCGTCGACGTCGTCGGGCAGGGCGGCGATGACGGAGGCGAAATCCTTCGTTCCGAGCGGCACCCATTGCCGGTTGGTCACCTGTCCGCCCATGCCGCAGAACTCGAGCACCAGCCCGAACACCTGGGTGTAGATGAAGGAGTAGTCCTCGCCGACAGTTGCGATCTTGCGATATTTCTTTTCCTCATAGGCGTATTTGCCGAGGCCGACCTGCCACTGCGCGCCGTCCATGTTGTAGCGGAAGAAGTTCGGGGCCGGATCGACGTAAGTCGTTTCCTGAGCGCCGGAGGCCGCATTGATGAAGGTCAGCTCAGGGTGGGTCTTCGCAAAATTCTTCACCGCGATGCCCTCGTCACCGGAGAGCGGCGACAGCAGGATCTGCACCTTGTCCTGCTCGATCAGCTTGCGCACGGCGCGCACGGCGGAGTCTGGCGTTGCGTCGGTCGAGGCGACGATGAATTCGAGTTCCTTGTCGCCGACCTTCTTGCCGAGCACGTTGAGGGCGGTCTGATGGCCGCGCATGCCGTCCTCGCCGAGCACCGTGTACGTGCCTTCGAGCGTTGCGGTCACCCCCACCTTGATCTTTTCCTGCGCGATCGCGGCGCCTGAAAGAAACAGGCTGCTCAGCGCCAGCAGCCCCACACTGCATTTCGACATTGTGCTCCTCCCTGTGTCGTCGATTTGTCGCCACGCCGGACCGGCGCTGCGCCCGCTGCTCGAAGGGCTCGCGGATTTGACGGGGAGGCTAGCCGAAGTCGCATGCGGTGCATGCGTGGACGCCTCGTTCGGCTTGACGGGCAGTCTCATTTTGGATGTTGCGGCGCAAATGGTTTCGCGGTGCAACAGGTCGCGGATGCGGGTTCATCCCGCGAGGAATCCTCCGTCCACCGCGACCACGGTGCCGGTCGCATATTGCGAAGCCGGCATGCATAGGAAGGCGACGGCTCCGGCGATGTCCTCCGGCTGTCCCCAGCGCTTGAACGCGGTCCGGTCGGCGATGCGCTGATAATGGGCGCGGTCGGTGCGGCCGGCGGCATTGATCGCCGTTTCGATATAGCCGGGCGCCACCGCATTGACGCGGATGCCTTCCTCGGCCCACTTCAAAGCCAGCGCCTTGGTCAGCATCACGACGCCGCCTTTGCTGGCGCAATAGGCGGGAATCCGCGGCAGCGCCAGCGTCGCGTTCATCGAGGCGATGTTGACGATCGAGCCCTTCGTCTCCGCGAGCCGCGGGTGGAACGCCATGCAGGTCCGGAACGTACCGGTGAGATTGACGTCCAGCACCTTCATGAAGGTCTCGATCTCGAACTCCTTGTCGCGCGCGAGAATGCCGGCGCAGTTGACCAGCGCGTCGACGCGCGTGTGCTGCCGCGCGAAGGACGTGACGGCAGCATCATCGGTGACATCCAGCGTTGCGAGCGTGAGCCCGGTGCGTGGCTTGAGCAGGGTGCGGGCAAGATCGGCCTCGTTCGCGCCGGTTGCAGTCACTGTCGCGCCGAGATCGCAAAACTGGTTGCTGATCGCCGCGCCAATGTCGCCGGCGCCGCCGATCACGACGGCATGAAAGCCGGCTGCGAGAGAGAAATTCGAATTCATCGGGAGTGTCTCACTTCAGGGATTTCGGAGGCGGAGCCGTCGATTCGCGGACCACCAGCGAGAAGTCGATCTCGCGATGCATGATGGTCTGCTCGCCGGCGAGGCTGCGCACCAGATATTCTCCGGCGCGCTGCCAGGTTTCTGCGGTCGGGACGTGGATCGTGGTCAGGCTCGGCCGCAAATGGCGGCTCCAGTCGAGGTCGTCGAAGCCGACCACCGACAGATCGCGCGGCACAGAAAACCCGTCGCGCTCCGCCTCGAGCAACACGCCATAGGCGATGACGTCGTTGCCGCACACCACGGCCGTTGGACGGTCTTTGAGGTTGAGGAGATAGCGCGCCGCCTCGCGTGCGTCGTCCAGCGTATAGGGCACCTCGACATGCCATTGCGACGGAAGCTCGAGCCCGTTCTCGGCCAGCGCACGGCGAAAGCCGGCGACGCGGGCGCTGGCGCGGTCGTTGTTGCGCTGGAGTGCCGAGACGATCCCGATGCGGCGATGGCCGAGCTCGATGACATGCGCGGCGGCGCGATGGGCGGCTGCCTCATTGTCCGTGCCGACGCAGGGGTAGGGCCGATCAGGCTGATAGATGCCGACATTGATGAACGGCACTGCGTTGTCGGCCAGCAGCTTGCGCAATCCGTCGTGATGGCAATCGCCGCGCAGCACGAGGCCGTCGACGCCGCGGCTGATCAGGTTGCGCGCCTGCTGCAATTCGACATCGAGATCATATCCGCTCGTGGTGAGAAACAGCATGTACCCGACCGAGGAGAGATACTGCTGGAGCGAGGCGATGCCGCGCGCGAACATCGTGTTGTCGATCGTCGGCACGATCGCGCCAAGGGTGCGCGAGCGCCGCGACGACAGGATGCGCGCTGGCGCATGCGGGATGTAACCGAGCGCGTCGATGGCCTGTTCGATGCGCGCACGCAGGGATGGGCTCACCGCATCGGGATTGTTGAGAGCGCGCGAGACCGACGCCGTCGACACGCCGGCGCGGGCCGCCACGGCGCGGATGCCCTGTTTCACGGACTTGGCGTTGGTCAGTCTCATGAATGTAACGTTACATCCTGCGTGGTGAGCCGTGAAGTCACGAAAGATGATGCAAATCTGCCGCAGAATGTGACGCCTGTCCATCGCTTGACACCGTGGATGTGAGGTCTAGATTGTAACCGTTTTCAAGTGGTGCTCAAACGTGTTCAAAAAGGTCCGCCAGCTTAAGGCGGCCAGCCGGGAGGAGAGTTCGATGAAGGCTAGGATGCTCGCGACCCATGTCGCGTTGCCCGTTCTCGCGATTGCGGCGGCCAGTGCGCAGGCGCACGCGGCCGATTTCGACTGGATGAAGTTCAAGGGCAAGACCGTCACCTTTCTCGCCAACAACAATCCGGTCGCGCAGGCGCTGCTGACCTACAAGGCCGATTTCGAGAAGCTGACCGGCATGACCCTGAAGGTCGACGGCTATCAGGAGCAGCAGATGCGCCAGCGCCTGGTCACCGTCATGAACGCGAACAGCGACGAGGTCGACACGTTCATGACGCTACCCTCGCGCGAGGGCGAGCAGTTCGCCGCCGCCGGCTGGTACGGCGATCTCTCCGCGATGGCCAAGAACGAGGTGGCCAAGGAATACGATCCGGCAGGGCTGAGCCAGGCGCTGCTGAAGGCCGCGACATTCGGCGGCAAGCTGACCAGCATGCCGATGAACATCGAGGGTCCGATCTTGTATTACCGCACCGACATCTTCAAGAAGTGCGGCCTCGAGGCGCCCAAGACCATCAAGGATGTCGAAGCAGCCGCCGCGAAGATCAAGACCTGCGACAGTGCGGTGACGCCGTTCGTCTCGCGCGGTCTCAAGCCCGCGGTCGCCTACACCTTCAGCAACATGCTGCACAATATCGGCGGCAGTTACATTGCCGGCGGCAAGTCGAACCTGTGCTCGGCCAAGGGCAAGGAGGCGCTCGACACCTATAGCCGGCTGCTGCGCGACTTCGGACCGCCCGGCGTCGTCAACTACAGCTTCCAGCAGATTTCCGCGCTCTATCGCGGCGGGCGCGCCGCGATGGCGTTCGAATCCTCAAATGAATTGCGCACGGTGATGGAAGGCGGGGCGCGGTTGAAGGACACCGGCCTGTTGCCGTTCCCGGCGGGCGAGGCCGGCCAGGTGCCGACCACGATCGGCTGGGGCATGGCGGTGTCCTCGCACAGCAAGCAGCCAGAGGCGGCCTGGTACTTCGTGCAATGGGCGACCAGCCCCGAGGTGCAGAAGAAGATGGCGCTCCAGGGCATTGCCCCGCCGCGTCCGTCGGTCGCCAAGGATCCCGACTATCGCAAGTGGATCGACGAGGAGCCGGTCCGCAAGGAATGGCAGGCCGCGCTCGACGTGCTCGCCACCAAGGGCTCGTCCGAGGTCGGCTATCCCATCGTGGCGAACCCGGAATCGCGCGAGTTCATCGGCCAGGCGGTGCAGGATCTGATCCTGAAGCAGAAGCCGATCGACCAGGCCTGCGCAGATGCCGACAAGGCGCTGGATGCGCTGATCGCGCAGAAGTAACGCTCGGTGCCGGCTGGCTTGCTGCCAGCCGGCGCCTCCTCATTCTCAAGGAAACGCACGCATGTCTGATGCGGCTGCGACACTCACGCAGGACCGGCAGAAGCTGGAAATGTCGGCGCTTTCGGCGCCGGCCGTGATCTTCACGGTCGCGATGATCGCGTTTCCCGTCGTCTATACGGTCTGGCTCGGCTTCCAGAATTTCTCCTCGACCGGCAAGCAGTCCTTCGCGGGCCTCGCCAATTATTCCAGGCTCGTCTCCGACTACGAGTTCTGGCACGGGCTGTGGGTCACGATCGCGCTCTATGTGCTGTCGCTGGTACTGCAGCTCGTCTTCGGCGTCTGGCTCGCACTGGTGTTGTTTCACGCCAAGCGCCTGCCGGGGATCGTGCGCTCACTGTTCATCTCGCCGTTCATGATGCCGCCGGTGGTGGCGGGCATGATGTGGCTGGTGATCCTCGATCCCTCGCTGGGGGCGGCCAACTACATCCTGCAAGCGTTCGGCCTGCCGCCGTCGGAGTGGCTGGCCTCGCCATCGCTGGTCATTCCGACGGTTGCTCTGATCGACAGCTGGCAGTGGACGCCTTACGTCGCCTTGATCGTGCTGGGCGGCCTGCAATCTCTCCCGCCGAGCGTCTATGAGGCCGCGCAGATCGACGGTGCATCCCCGTTCAGGACCTTCCAGCGCATCACGCTGCCGCTGCTGCTGCCCACCATCGTCACCGCGGCGATCCTGCGCAGCGTCGATCTCCTGCGCTTTTTCGACATCATCTACATCACCACCCAGGGCGGCCCGGGCAACGCGTCGAATACGCTCAATATCTACGGCTTCCGGGTCGGCTTCGAATTCTTCAACATCGGCTATGCCAGCGCCTTGATGCTGACGCTGACGGCGATCGTGTTCGGCGCGGTGCTCGCCTTCAACCGCCTGCGCGGCGCAGTCGCCTGGTGACATCATGACCGACGCTGCCAACACCGACCGCTGGATCCGCTGGCTCAACCTGGTGCAGCTCGTGCTTGCCGGGATCATCATCATGGCGCCGACGGTCTGGATGGTGCTGTCCTCGTTCAAGCCGTCCTTCGAGGTCACTGCCTATCCGCCGACGCTGATCTTCACGCCGACCTTGGACAACTATGTCGAGCTGACCAAGACCACGCCGTTCCTGAGCTATGCGCTCAACAGCCTCATCGTCACCGTCGGCTCGACCGCGCTTGGGCTGCTGTTCGGAATCCCCGCCGCCTTCGCGGTCTCCTGGACCCGGATTTCGTGGCCGGCGATCCTGACGCTGGCCGCCCGCATGGCACCCGGCACGCTGTTTCTGCTGCCATGGTATGTCATGTTCCGGCAGGTCGGCATGATCGGCTCCTACACCGCGCTGATCCTCAGCCACGCGGTGATCACGCTGCCGATCGTGATCTGGGTCCTGCTGCCGTCGTTCGACGGCATCCCGCGCAGCGTGTTCGAGGCGGCGCAGGTCGATGGATGCAGCGCCACGCGCATCCTCTGGCGCATCGCGCTGCCACTGGTGGCATCCGGCGTCGCCGTCGCGGCGATCCTCGCTTTCGTGTTCTCGTGGAACTACTTCCTGTTTGCGCTGGTGCTCTCCAACGGCGACACCAAGACGCTGATCGCGGCGGCCTTCAACTTCATCGGCGAAGGCTCGACGCAATGGGGCGCGCTAATGGCCGCGGCGACGTTGATCGCATTGCCGCCGCTGGTGCTGGCAGCCCTCGTCCAGCGCTGGCTGGTCTCCGGGCTGACGCTCGGTGCGGTGAAAGGTTAGTTATCTGATGAATATGTCACCTCGTCCGAATTCGATCATGCAGGCCGCGGTCTTTCACGGCAACGACCGCATCACCATCGAGCGTGTGGCGATGCCCGATGTCGGCACAGGCGAGGTGCTCGTGCGCGTCTCGCGCACCGCGCTGTGCGGCTCCGACTTCAAGCTCTGGCACAAGGGCGCCGAGTTCACCGCGGGCCACGAGATTTTTGGCGTCGTCGAGCAGCCCGGTCATCGCCTGCACGGCCGGCGCTGCGCCGTCTATATCCCCTTGCACTGCGATCACTGCGCGGCCTGCATGCGCGGCGATACCCAGATGTGCCTGGAAGTCTCCAGCCTGATCGGCTGGAACAGGCCGGGCGGCTATGCCGAATATGTGCCGGTGCCGGAAAACTGCCTGCTGCCGGTGCCCGATGATATCGAGGACAGCCTTGCGCCGTTGCTGCTCGACACCATCGGCACGTCCGGCCACGCCGTGCGCTTCGTCGGCCGCGTCGTGCCGCCGGCCGAAGCCGGCCCGGTTCTGGTGATGGGGGCAGGGCCCGTCGGCCTCGGCGTCGTGCTGGCGCTCCGCGCACTCGGCTACGACAACGTCTATGTCGCTGATCCCAATGCCGCGCGGCTCAAGATCGCGCAATCCTTCGGCGCAAAGGCGCACCCCGTCGGCGATACCTCCAGGCGCTTTGCCCTCATCATGGAATGCTCCGGCGCGCATGCGGCGCGCAACCTCGGCATCGAGCTGGTGCTGCCGCGCGGCGCCGTGGTGCTGGTCGGCGAGAACGCCGCGCCTTGGACCATCGAGGAAGGCAAGGTATTCCGCCGCAAGGATTTCTACATGATCCGCACCTTCTACTTCCCGGTCTCGGATTTCGAGCCGAATGTCGAGTTGCTGCGCAAGTACAAGGACGAATACCGCGTCCTCGTCGATGGCGAGTTCGGCCTGTCGGCTCTGCCCGAGAATTTCGCCCGCTTCGCCAAGGGTGAGCTGATCAAGCCGGTTCTGGCGCTGGACTGAGCGATCATGGCCTCGATATCGATCCGCAATCTCGTCAAGCGCTACGGCAATTTCACCGTGATCCCCGATCTCAACCTGGAGATCGCGGACCATGAATTCGTCGTCTTCGTCGGCCCGTCGGGCTGCGGCAAGTCGACCTTGCTGCGCATCATCGCCGGGCTCGAGCCGATTTCGTCGGGAGACCTCTATATCGGCGACAAGCGCGTCAACGGCGTGCAGGCCGCGCAGCGCGACATCGCGATGGTGTTCCAAGATTACGCGCTCTATCCGCACATGAAGGTCTACGACAACATGTCGTTTGCGCTGGAGTTGCGTGGCGTGCCGAAGGCGGAGATCGACGCGCGCGTCAAGCGTGCCGCGGCGTTGTTGCACATCGAGCCTTATCTCGACCGCAAGCCGAAGGAGCTGTCGGGTGGCCAGCGTCAGCGCGTCGCCATGGGCCGCGCCATCGTGCGCAATCCCAAGGCGTTCCTGTTCGACGAGCCGCTGTCCAATCTCGACGCAAAGCTGCGCGGACAGGTGCGGGCCGAGATCAAGGCGCTGTCGCAGGAGCTGAAGACCACCATGGTCTTCGTCACGCACGACCAGATCGAAGCCATGACCATGGCCGACCGGATCGTGGTGCTCCAGAGCGGCACGATCCAGCAATACGACACGCCGGAGACGGTCTACGAGCGTCCCGCCAATCAGTTCGTCGCCGGCTTCATCGGTTCGCCCGCCATGAATTTCTTCCCGGTCGAGTGGCGGCAAGAGCGCGCGATCCTTTCGCAAGGCGGAACGGCAGTGCCGCTGGACGGCGAGGCCGCAGGCCGCCTGCGTCAGGCCGGCAACGCCGTGCTCGGCGTCCGCCCTGAACATTTCGCCGTGGCCGCGGATGCCGTCGACGGACTTGCCATCAACGTCAAGCTGGTCGAACCGCTCGGCTCGGATACGCTGATCCATTTCGATCTCGCCGGCGCCTCCGCGATCGCGCGGGTCGATCCATCGCTGCGGCCGAAGGTTGGCGATCGTCTCAGCCTTCGTCCGCTAGCAGGCAAGACGCATTTGTTCGATGCGGCCAACGGACAGGTCCTGCGGTGAGTGCATCTACGCACATCGGTGATCTCTCGGTGCTGGCGGACGTGGCGTCAAAGGCCAGGTCCGTACACGTGATCTGCCTGGGTCTGTCGGCGCTCGACCAGGTCTGGCGCGTCGATCGCCTGTTCGCGGGTCAAAGCGAGAAGGTCAAGGCTGTCGGTTACGGCACGCTTGGCGGCGGCATGGCTGCCAACGCTTCGGTCGCGATCGCAAGGCTCGGCGCGTCCGTCGCGTTCTGGGGGCGGGCAGGAAATGACGCCGCCGGCCACGAGATGAAATCGGCCTTCACGGCCGAAGGCATCGATGTCGAGAATTTTCGGCTGTTTCCCGACGGCCGCTCGTCCGTTTCCGGGATCATCGTCGACAGTTCCGGTGAGCGGCAGATCGTCAATTTCCGCGGGCTCTTTCCGGAAGCCGCGGATTGGCTTCCGCTCGAAGCCGTCGCGCGCGCATCCTCCGTGCTGGCCGATCCGCGCTGGGTCGAGGGCGCAGCGACGCTGTTCCGCGAAGCCCGCGCGCGCGGCATTCCGACTGTGCTCGACGGCGACATGGCCGACGCCGAGGTGTTCGAGCGGCTGCTGCCGCTGACCGACCACGCGATCTTCTCCGAGCCTGCGCTCACATCTTTTGCCGGCTCGGCCAAGGATGACTCTCTCGCGGCGCTCGCGCGCTTCGGCTGCCGGGTCATCGCCGTCACGCGCGGCGAGGGAGGCGTGAGCTGGTACGAGAACGGCCAGTCGCATCGGCAGGCGGCCTATGCCGTCGAGGTCGTCGACACCACGGGCGCCGGCGACGTCTTTCACGGCGCCTATGCGCTTGCGATCGGCGGCGGCCTCGATGTGCGCGCCGCCATGGCGTTTTCGGCGGCGACAGCCGCTATGAAATGCCGCCATGCCGGTGGCCGCAACGGAATCCCCGATATCAACGAGTGTCTTGCATTCATGAGGACGAAGCCATGAGAACGATTGGAAAGAACCGCGGCCTGGCACGGCTGGCTGACGCGGATGGCCACTTTCGCATGGTCGCGCTGGACCAGCGGCCGCCACTGTTCGACGCCATCGCCAAGGCAAAGGGCATCACGCGGGATCAGGTCGAATATTCCGATGTCACGGCGGCCAAGCGTCTTCTCGTCGAGAACCTCGCGCCGCATTGCAGCTCGATGCTGTTCGACCCGAACTTTGCCGTGCCCGCCGCGATCGATCTGTTGCCGCCGCGCTGCGGCCTGATCATGACGCTCGAGGAGCACCGCGTCGAGGAAACCGCGGGCGGCCGCAAGTCGCGCGCGATAACCAATTGGAGCGTGGAGAAGATCCGCGCCATGGGCGGCGACGCCGTCAAGGTGCTGGCCTGGTACCGGCCGGATGCCGACGCTGCGGTGAACGAGCACCAGAAGCGTTTCGTGCGCGAGATCGGCGAGGACTGCGCCCGTCACGACATTCCCTATGTCCTCGAGCTGCTGGTTTACCCGTTCCTCGGCAGCGCCAATCACACCGCCGACTACGTGGAATCGCCGGGCAAGCTCCCGGGCCTCGTCATCGACAGCGTGCGCGAGTTTGCCAAGCCCGAATACGGCGTCGATCTCCTCAAGCTGGAGAGCCCGCTTGCGGCGGGCAGCCTGCCGGCCCGCGACGGCAGCGCGGAAGCGAAGGCCGCACAGAAGCAGTTCGATGCGATCGGCGATATCTGCCGTGAGCGCAGCATCCCCTGGGTGCTGCTGTCGGGCGGCGCTGCACCGGAAAAGTTCGAGCGCGTCCTCGACTTCGCCTATGCGGCGGGAGCGGGCGGCTTCCTCGCGGGCCGCACCATCTGGCTCGATGCCGTCCTGAAGAATTTTCCGGATCGTGCAGCGGTGTCGGCCAGCCTGCGCAAGGACGGCCTCGGCGTGCTGGAGCGGCTCAACCAGCTGACCACGGCCAAGGGCACGCCGTGGAAGGCGCGCTTTCCGGTATTCACTGACATCAAGCAGGAAGGTGACTTTGCGCGCGCCTATTGAGATAGTGGCTCTGCGTGGTTCATCCCGATCGCAGGATCCGCAAACATGACTGACAGCTTCACCATCCGCTCGATCGAGGCATTCTGCTATCGCTATCCGTTGGCGACGCCGGTGGTGACGTCGTTCGGCAAGATGCTCAACCGTCCCGCCGTTTTCGTTCGCGCCGTCGACGAAGACGGCGTCGAGGGATGGGGTGAGGCCTGGTCCAATTTTCCAGCTCCGGGCGCGGAGCATCGCGCCCGGCTCGTCAACGAGGTGCTCGCCCCCGGCCTCGTCGGACGCAAGTTCGACGGTCCTGGCCAGGCCTTCGAGGCGCTGACCAAGGGCACCGAAGTTCTGGCGCTTCAATGCGGTGAACCCGGTCCGTTCGCGCAGGCGATTTCGGGCATCGATCTCGCGCTGTGGGACCTCTCGGCGCGCCGCCGGCGCTTGCCGTTGTGGCGGCTTCTCGGCGGTCAGTCGCGCAAGATCAAGGTCTATGCCAGCGGCATCAATCCCGGCGGAGCCGCGCAGACGGCGGAGGCCGCGCTCAAGCGCGGCCATCGCGCGCTGAAGCTGAAGGTTGGCTTCGGCGCCGAGACCGATCTCGCCAATTTGGCCACGCTGCGTCAGATCGTCGGCGCCGGCATGCTTGCCACCGATGCCAATCAGGGCTGGTCAGTCACGCAGGCGATGGAGATGCTGCCGCGGCTTGCCGAGTTCGATCTGCGCTGGCTGGAAGAGCCGATTCGCGCCGATCGACCGCGCGAGGAATGGCGCAGACTGCGCGCCGCAGCGAAGATGCCGATTGCCGCCGGCGAAAACATTTCGAGCGCCGAAGGCTTCAAGGAGGTTCTGGCCGAAGGCGTGCTCGGCGTGGTTCAGCCCGATATTGCAAAATGGGGCGGCCTCAGTGTCTGCGCCCCACTGGCGCGCGACATTCTGAAGGTGGGCAAGACGTTTTGCCCGCACTATCTCGGTGGAGGCCTCGGCTTGCTTGCATCCGCGCATCTCCTCGCCGCTATCGGAGGTGATGGCTGGCTGGAAGTCGATGCCAACGACAATCCATTGCGCGATCTGTTTTGCGGCCCGGTCCTCAATGTGAGGGAAGGCACCGTTGAATTGGACCAAGACCCGGGGCTCGGAATAATGCCTGATCTGTCATCTATCGAGCATCATCGCACCATTTAGATAAGAGACTCGTATCGTGATGGCCGCGATCATGAATCCGGCTTGGTCGAAGATCGGTGCGGACAGGGCGGTGAAGTTCGGCAGCAGGGCATCACGACAGCGGCTGATGCCGTTGCGCGCTTATTTGACCTCGTCATATGTCTATGACCAAATAAAACGTCTCGCATTTGGCTGCGGGGCCTAACTTCTCAGCCGTCAGCTCCGTTCGCGCGCGCAATTGGGGGACCGATGCTCTTCGATATGGGTCAGCTTCCGGCGGATATCCGCTACAAGATCCTTACCGCGACCGTTACGCCGCGACCCATCGCGTGGGTGACGACGAGGTCGCGGGATGGGATCGCCAATGCGGCGCCCTTCAGCTTCTTCAACGTTCTCGGGCATGAGCCGCCGACGGTGGTGCTCGGCTTGCTGCGTCATCCGCAGCGAGGCTTGAAGGACACGGCGCAGAATATCGTCGAGATGGGTGAGTTCGCCGTCCACCTGGTGCCGCACCAGATGGCAGAAGCGATGAACGCGACCGCGGTCGATGCTCCCTCCGAGATCGACGAGATTGAGATTGCGGGGCTGGAGACGCTCCCCGCGCAGATGATTTCGCCTCCGCTCATCAAGGGATGCCCGGTTGCGTTCGAATGTCGCTCCCTCTCGGTCCATGAGACCGGACCCCGGCAAATCGCCGTGATCGGCGAGATCGTCTGCGCTCACGTGGCCGAGCAGTTCGTGATCGACGCGCGCCGAGGCCATATCGATACGGTCAACCTCGACCTCATTGCCCGCATGCACGGCTCGGGTTGGTATGCGAGGCCTCGCGAGCTCTTCCAGCTGGTGCGGCCGGCACCGATCGAATAGGGGCGGCCGGCGCCAGGCCTCGGGTTGGGCCCAACGCCTGTCGACCCGAGCGAGCGATTGACATCCAAATTATTATATGTCTAAAAATATGCAAATTCATATATTGCAAGACCCGGCCAATGGACACGCATCCGCTGAGGCTCAAGGTGCAGTCGGTCACGGCGGAGACGCCGACGATCCGAGGCCTTCTGTTCGGCGTGGAGGGCGGTGCGGTTCCGCGATGGCAGGCGGGTGCGCATATCCGCGTGTCGCTGCCAAGCGGGGGAGACCGGCCTTACTCGCTGATGGCCCTGCCGGGCCTGCCCGAGGGAGTCCTTGCGCTCGGCGTTCTGCGCGAGCTGACGTCGACCGGCGGCTCGGCCTTCATGCATGCGCTCGAGATCGGCGATGTCGTGACGGCTTCGGCGCCCGTCAACAATTTCCCGCTGCATGAGGACGATGCGCCTGCGCTGCTGTTCGCCGGCGGCATCGGCATCACGCCGATCCTGTCCATGGCGGCCGAGCTGAAGGCGAGGGGCGTTGCCCACCATCTTCACTACGCCGGACGGGCGCCGGGTCTGCTGGCGTTCCTGCCGCAACTGGAAACGGTGTGCGCGAGCACCCTGTCCGTCCATTACGACAACGACGCTTCGTGCCTGGACATCGCAGCGGCGCTGCACTGCTCGCCTGCGAACGCCCATGTCTATGTCTGCGGTCCCGCAGGCATGATCGAAGCGGTGAAGGCCGCAGCTCTCGCCAGCGGCATTGCCGCCGATCGCATCCACGACGAGCTCTTCAAGGCGGAGCCGCCCGGTGCGCCGAACCGCCAGTTCGAGGTGGAGCTCAGATCGACGGGCGAGGTCATCCCGGTCGCGGCCGATCGCAGCATCATCGAGGCGCTGGAAGCGGCGGGGCACGAGGTTCTCTTCGACTGCCGGCGCGGCGATTGCGGCATCTGCCAGTGCGGCGTGGTCGCAGGCGTTCCCGATCATCGCGATGTCATCCTGAGCGACGCCGAGAAGGCGTCCAACAAGGTCATGCAGATCTGTGTATCGCGCGCAAAATCGGAACGGCTGGTGCTGGATCTCTAGGACGAGGACAGGAACGTCATGGGTGGATACGGTGGAAATGCGCGGTCGATCGCAGCGCTGGTGCGCGAGGCGGAGGTGCATCGCGACGTCTACGTCGATCCTGAGATCTTCGAGCTCGAGATGGCGCATCTGTTTCCCAACAGCTGGGTCTATGTCGGCCACGCGAGCCAGTTGGCGAAGCCCGGCGATTTCATCACCGCCAATATCGGCCGGCAGCCGGTGATGGCCAGCCGCCATACTGACGGCTCCATTCATGTCTTCTACAACCGTTGTCCGCATAAGGGCGTCAAGATCGCCTCGGAGCCTTGCGGCAATGCCGGAAAGTTCTTTCGTTGTCCCTATCACGCATGGTCGTTTAGGACCGACGGCTCGCTGCTCGCGATCCCCTTGAAGAAGGGCTATGAGAGCACCGGTTTCGGCGACACCCAGGCGAATGAAGGCCTGTCGAGAATCAAGAACGTCGCGATCCATCGCGACTTCATCTTCGCGCGGCTGAGCGAGACCGGCGTGTCCTTCGAGGACTATTTCGGTCCGAGTCTTTCGACCATCGACAACATGGTCGACCGCTCGCCACAGGGCAAGCTCGAGGTCGTGGCCGCGCCGATCCGCTACATGCACACCTGCAATTGGAAGATGCTGGTCGAGAACCAGACCGACACCTGTCATCCCATGGTCGCGCACGAGAGCTCGGCGGGTACCGCGGTCAAGGTCTGGAAACGCGAGCAGGGCGATTCCACGGAGACGCCGATGGCGGTGCAGCTCTACGGCCCGTTCATGAGCCCGTACGAATTCTACGAGCAGAGCGGCATCAGGATCTGGCCCAACGGCCATGGCCACACCGGCGTCGCCAATTCGATCCATTCCAATTATTCCGACGTCGACGGCTATCTCGAACAGATGGTCGCGGCCTATGGCGAGACGCGGGCTCACGAGATCCTCGGCGAGGTCAGGCACAACACCGTCTATTTCCCGAACGTCATGGTCAAAGGCGCCGTCCAGATCCTCCGCAATTTCATCCCGGTCGCGGTCGACAGGACGCTGGTCGAGAGCTGGGTCTATCGCCTGGTCGGCGCGCCCGACAAGCTCTACGAGCGTGCCCTGATGTATAACCGCTTCATCAACGCGCCGACCTCGATCGTCGGGCACGACGACCTCGAAATGTACGAGCGGGCGCAGGAAGGCCTCAAGTCCAACGGCAATCAGTGGATCAATCTGCGCCGCCTCTACGAGCCCGACGAACAGCCTGATGTCACCGCCGTCATCAACGGGACGTCCGAGCGGCAGATGCGCAACCAGTTTCACGCCTGGGCCAAATTCATGACCATGGACATGGACAAGCATCCCGAGGCCGCGGAATGATCGACGAGAAAGCCGTCACGGATTTCATCTATCGGGAGGCCGAGCTGCTCGACACCATGCAGTGGCAGAGCTGGCTCGATCTGTTTCATCCCGAAGGGCGCTATTGGATGCCGCTCGAATGGCAGCAGCAGGACCCGGTGCTCCAGCCGTCCCTGATGTACGAGGATCTGCTGCTGCTCAAGGTGCGGGTCGAACGCCTCGCCGGGGAACGCACCTTCAGTCAGAAGCCGAAGAGCCGGTGCCACCATCTGCTTCAGGCGCCACGTATCATCGCCTGCGATGCTGCGGCCGGCGTGTTCAGGGCGCGCACATCCTACATCTACACCGAGACGCGCGGCGACTTGCTGGAGCGGTATTCGGGATGGGCATCACACGATCTCGTGCAGGTCGGCGACGGCCTGAAGATCAAGCTCAAGCGCGTCGATCTCGTCAATTTCGACGCGCCGTTCGGCAATATTCAGCTTTTCATGTGAGTGTATCTTGACCGCTGCGACCACAGTCTACGCCCGCTTTCGCGACACCGCGCTACGCCGCGGCGAGGCCGGCTTCCTCAACGTGTTGCCGGAGACCGCCGGCATCTACGGCATCGCAGCCGGCGAGATCTCCTACCGCGCGATGTTCGCGCGGATCGAGGCCCGGCGGCAGGCGTTCGCGGACCGCGGATATGGCGAAGGACACAGGGTCGGGCTTCTGCTCCAGAACCGGCCGGTGTTCATCGAGCTGTGGTTTGCGCTGAACGCGCTTGGCGTTTCCGTGGTGCCGATTAACCCCGATCTGCGCATGAGCGAGCTCGAATACATCATCTCCCATTCCGAGATGAATGCCGCCTTCGTTCTCGCCGAGCGCTGCGCCGAGGTGGCGACGGCGGCGCGCCAGGCCTGCCGGCCGATCCCAGTCGTCACCGACGACGGCGACGTTCCCGCGCCATACGACGGTGCGCGGCCGTTGCGGCCGGCGGGCGGCGCAACGGAATGCGCGCTGCTTTACACCTCCGGCACAACCGGGCAGCCGAAAGGCTGCGTCCTCACCAATGAATATTTCCTGCACAGCGGAAACTGGTATCGCGACGCCGGCGGGCTGATCGACCTGAAGCCAGATGGCGAGCGCATGATCACGCCGCTGCCGCTGTTCCACATGAACGCCATGGCGGTCTCGCTGATGGCGATGGTCTCGGTCGGTGGCAGCCTGACCATGCTCGATCGATTTCACCCGCGCAGCTGGTGGGCCTCGGTGAGGGAGAGCCGCGCCACGTGCCTGCACTATCTCGGCGTCATGCCGTCCATGCTGATGAGCGCCGTGCCGTCGGAACAGGACCGGCAGCACAATGTGCGCTTCGGGTTCGGCGCCGGCGTCGACAAGCTGCTTCATGCCCCCTTCGAGGCGCGCTTCGGCTTCCCGCTGATCGAGGCCTGGGCGATGACCGAGACCGGCAGTGGCGGCGTGATCGCCGCCAATGCCGAGCCGCGCAAAGTCGGCACCAGCTGCTTCGGGCGTCCGGCACAGGAGATCGAGACTCGCATCGTCGATGATCGAGGCGTCGATACGCTAGGGCAAACGCCGGGCGAGCTGCTGGTGCGGCGGGCCGGCGCGGACCCGCGCTATGGCTTCTTCCGGGAATACCTCAAGAACCCCGAGGCCACGGCGGAGGCCTGGGCCGGAGGCTGGCTGCACACCGGCGATATCGTCGCGCGCGATGCGGATGGCGACCTGCATTTCGTCGACCGCAAGAAAAACGTCATCCGCCGCTCCGGCGAGAACATCGCCGCGGTCGAGGTCGAATCCGTCCTCAATCGTCATCCCGCGATCCGGCAGGCCGCAATTGCGGCGACCCCGGATCAGCTGCGCGGCGACGAGGTCGCGGCCGTCATCATCGCCGAGAAGGCCGGCGCCGACCGCGCGCTTGCCGAGACCATCGTGCGCTGGAGCCTGGAGCAGATGGCCTATTACAAGGCGCCCGGCTGGATCTGCTTCGTCGAGCGGCTGCCGCTCACCGCAACCGAGAAGATCCAGCGCGGCGGCTTGAAGGATCTCGTCGCCAGGCTGATGCAGGACGGCGCGTTCTTCGATCTCCGCGAGATGAAGCGGCGGCAGGTCTGACCCGGAAAGCCCGCAGGACACCGATCATGAGCCAGATACGCACCACACTCATTACCGGGGGAAATTCCGGGATCGGCGAAGCGCTGGCGAGGAGGCTGGTCGACAAGGGACAGCGCGTGGTCTCGGTGGGGCTGGAGAAGCCGGGCTGGACGCACGATCTGCTCGCGGCCTATTGCGCGGACCTGACCAGCCTTGAGGAGGCGCGGGCCATCGCGCAGGAGATTGGCGCCAACCACGCGATTGATTGCCTCGTGCACAATGCCGGCATCATCCTGCCGAACCTGTTGCCGGATGCAAAGCCCGAGGACATCCTGGCGCTTGCGCAGCTGCATCTCGGCGCACCGATGCTTCTGACCCAGGCCGCTCTGGATGGCATGATCTCGCGCCGTTTCGGCCGCATCGTGTTCGTCAGCTCGCGCGCGGCGATGGGCGCCGTGACCCGCTCGGCCTATTCCGCCACCAAGGCCGGCGTGCACGGCATGGCGCGGACATGGGCGCTGGAGCTGGCGTCCAGCGGCATCACGGTGAACGTCGTCGCGCCGGGCCCGATCCTGACCGACAATTTCTGGGGCATCATCCCCAAGGATTCCGAGCGGCAGGAGCGAATGGCGCGCAACGTCCCGGTCGGCCGGCTCGGTGCGCGCGAGGACGTGGCGCACGCGGTCGAATTCTTCCTCGACGAGCGCTCGGATTTCGTGACGGGGCAGGTGCTGTATGTCTGCGGCGGCACCAGCCTGGTCGGCCTCGGCCCCTGATGGATCAGATCTGGTTCTGCTTGATGTTTTCGACCATCCTGGCGAGCACCCGTGCGCAGATCTCGATCTCGTCGGGATCGATGCCGGCGGTCAGCCGCTCATAGTTCTTTTCCATGATGGGCCAGATCTTGCGCAACAGCGCCTCGCCGTCCGGCGTCAACGCCACCACCCGGCGGCGCTGGTCGTCCTCGGCGATCTCGCGCTTGACGAAACCCGAGGACACCATCAACTCCACCATCCTGCTGGCGGTCGACTGCTCAGTCACGGCGAGAACCGCGACCTCGTTGACGGTGAGAGTCTTGTAGATGAACAGGATCGACAGTGTCCGGAACACGACGTTGTTGATGCCGTGCTCGCTGAGATCGCGGTTCTGGTCGAGGTTCCAGCGATTTGCCAGCCGATTGAACAGATAGGGGATGTAGGCTTGCAGCTGTTCTCTTGACCGCGGCGGTCCGGATTTCCACCTGCTCTTGGAGTCTTTCGCCATTATTTCTTGCGACTTTGCTTCTTGCTCTGGGTACGAATTTTTGCCGAAAGAGACCGCAGCACCGACAGCGCATTATCCAGTTCGCCGGCCGAAATGGTCTCGAGCCTTTGGCTGAGATGCCTCTTGTGCATGTCGGCGGCCTTCCGGAACAGGGCTTCGCCCTTCGGCGTGAGGCGGACGATGAAGGACCGGCGATCCTCGCTGGACATCTCCTTGCTGATGAGATCGTCGGCCAGGAGACGCTGCACCAAACCCGAGACGTTGCCGCCGGAAACCTTCAGGTTCTGCGACAACTGCCCGAGCGCGAGGCCGTTCCTGTCGCGGTCGAGTTGAGCCAGCACGTCGAACTTCGCCAGCGACAAGCCGAACTCCGAGTTCAGGAGCGCGTTCAGCGACGCGAAGATGTCACCGTGCAGCGACAGCAGCTGCAGCCAGAGCCGGGTCTCGATCTGCCCGAGGGGAACGGTGTTCTCTTTCAGTGCTGCCGGCATTGCGTGACCAGGGGTCCGGGTTCGTCTGGCGGAGGTATTCCGAAGGTCGTCGGCCCCGATTAGCGCACCGGGAATCGCAGTCAAGCAGCCCGATTCTGACCCGCGTCAGCTTGAACGGCAATCCGGCGCTAAGGTCAATCTCATGAGGCGAAGCTCTTGATGGTCTGGATCACGCCGTCGAGCTGCTTGCCCGGGCCGTCCTTCAGCGCCGCCTCCCGCAGGCGGCGCGCCCAGTCGGCGGCATCCTCGCGCTGCGCAACCAGCGTGATCGCAGCCAGCGTCCTGTCGAACTTCGACAGGCCGCGGCTGTGGGTATCGGAATAGCCCTTGACCAGCCGGCGGCATTGCAGGATCTCGACGCCGAGCTGGTAATTGGTGCGGACCGCCGCGGTGGCGGCCTTGAGCCATTCGTCGCGATGCGCCGTCTCGATGGCGTGACGCCGTGAGCGGCGGCGCAGGCCCCGGAGCCCGCCCACGACATAGAGCGTGAGAAACCAGGGCAGCGAATAGGTCCGCACCCGACGTCCCCTGTTGATGCGGCGATCGAGCCAGCCCATGAGGCGCGGCTTGGTCTCGAGCCAGCGACCAAAGCCCGCGGGCAGCACCCCCATGACCTCCTCCATGCGGGGATGCATGAATTCGGTGGTCTGCAGCACCTGACCTTGCGCCAGCTCCAGCTCGCCCTCGATCCGCGCGCGGCGCGCCGCGCGTGTCTTCAGGTCGGCAACGCGAATGACATCGTCATAGGTCATGGCATTGGCGAGGTACTTTGCAGCCATCCGTGTGAAGGCAAAGCCTCTGTCCGCGCCACCGGCGCTGCGATCGGCGGCGTGCACCACGCCGAGAATGTCGAGATATTCGGCGCCGTAAGCGATGTCCTGGAAGTCGACCACCTTTTTCAGGCCGGCATGGGCCAGGTCGCGTGCGGGTTGCGGCAGCTCGTGTTTGAGCCGTTCGAGCAGTTTGGCCAGCCGGGGATCGAAGGGCGCAGGCGAGGGGCTTCGCTTGTTTTTCTCCGGCCGGGGGGCTGCGGCGACATCGGGCGCCCCGATGTGGACACGTTCAAAAGCGGCTTGGAAGGTGTCAACGCTCGCCTTGGCCCCTTTCTCGCCGGCGCGAATTACCGCGAGATAGCTGTCGCGGTCGAACGGCAGCACGCCGGTGGCCGCGAGCGCGCCGAACATCGCAGCGGAAATGACGCTGCCATGTGCGATGGCCAGGGCGTTCATGTCGAAGATGATTTCGCTCTTGGCGGCAACACCGATCGCCCCTCGCACGGCGCCGTCGTCGGCGATGCCGTCGCCCGGCGCGATCTTCTCGCCGATGGCAAAGGACCGGTGATTGGAGGCGATCAGGGTGGTGCGGTCCGGCGTCACCAGCCCGCGCAGGATCGAGCGTCCAGCTTCCATGAATTCGGCCGCCATCACGACGTCGACATCGCCGGGGGTCGGCATCAGTGACAGGATCGGCTTGCGTCCATCGAGCGGCGGCATCGCCTCGATGTAATAGATCGTGGCGCCGGTCCGCTGCGCGACGCCGGGTACCGAGGTCGACTGCGCGACCCAGCCGTGATTCTCCGCGAGCTGGACGATCCAGTCGGTCAGCACGCCGCCACCCTGGCCGCCCATGGCGAGGATCGCGATCGAGATCGGGCGCTCGGTCGCTTCGCCGGCCGCGGGAAGCGCAAGTCGAACCGTCTCGTCTCTCATGTCAGGGCCTCGAGCGCCGGTCGGCGGCGCTCGCGCCGCTGTTGCAGCCAGCCGATCACCGTCATCGCGACGTTCGACTTGAACCTGTCCCAGCGGGTCGGATTGTGAATGACGTCGGCGCGGTAGAACGAGGGGCACAGCACGGCGGCCTCGGCGACTTCGCCGCAATTACCGCAGCCGACACAGGAATTGTCGATCGCTGCGACCGGATCGTCGCGCAGGGGATCGTCGAGCTGTTTCACCGAGAGGGACGGGCAGCCCGACAGGCGGATGCAGGCGTGGTCGCCGGTGCAGACGTCTTCATCGACACCGAAGCGCTCTTTGACAATGCGCAGCCCGTCCTTGATCGCCTTGCTCGTCTGCGGCTTCACGCGGCGCTGTTTGTTCAGCATGCATTCGGACGAGGCGACGATGACCTTGGGACCCTCATCCTTCGTCGTCAGCGCCTCCTTCAGCGTATCGCGCATCCTGCCGACGTCATAGGTGCGGTCGATCTGCCGCACCCACTGGGCACCGATGCCTTTCACGGCCTGCACGATCGAATTGTTGGTCTTGCGCCGCTTGTTGACCGCGCGGGACGACAGGATGTCCTGGCCGCCGGTTGCCGAGGTGTAAAAATTGTCGACGATGACGAATACGCCGTCATGCTTGTTGAAGACGGCGTTGCCGATGCCGCTGGTCAGCCCGTTGTGCCAGAAACCGCCGTCGCCCATGACCGCGATCGAGCGCTTGTCGGCCTTGACGTTGAATGCGGAGGTCGAGGCCGGACCGAGGCCGAAGCCCATCGTCGTCGCACCGATGTTGAAGGGCGGCAGGATCGAGAACAGATGGCAGCCGATGTCGGCCGAGACGTGGTGCTCGCCGAGTTCTTCTTCCACCAGCTTCATCGCGGCGAAGATCGGCCGTTCCGGGCAGCCGGTGCACAGGCCCGGCGGCCGGGCCGGCACGACCTGCTTGAGCTTCTCGACCGCCGGATGATTGAGCACGGGAACAGCATCCGGTGCCGGCGGCCTGTTGCCGAGCAATCTCGGCTCCGTCTTCTCGAGGAATTCCCTGACACCGCCGAGCAGGACCTGCGCGGTGTAGTCGCCGCCCATCGGCAGCACGTCCTTGCCGTGGACGCGCGCCTGGATGTCCTTGCGCCGCAGCACGGTATTGATCGCCTGCTCCAGATATTCCGGCTGGCCTTCCTCGACGATCAGGACGGCGTCCTTGTCGAGGCAGAACTCCGCAACTTCCGTGTCGATCACGGGGTAGGTGACGTTCATGACGTAAAGCGGGATCTGCGTATTGCCGTAGGCATCCGAGAGCCCGAGATATTGCAGCGCGCGGATGACATTGTTGTACATGCCGCCCTGCATGATGATGCCGACCTTGCCGCGCTTCGGTCCCATCCATTCGTTCAATTTGTTGTCGCGGATGAAGCCGATCGCCGCTGGCATGCGCGTCTTGATCTTCTCCTGCTCATGCTCATAGGCCGCCGGCGGCAGTACGATGCGGCCGACGTCGCGCTTGGGATTATTGAGCGCGTCCTTGATCGTGTGCGCCGGCCTGACATTGTCCTTGCAGGCGAAACTCCCATGCATGTGGCAGGCGCGAACGCGAACTTCCAGCATCACGGGCGTGTTCGAGCATTCCGATAGCTCGAAACCCTTCTCGATCAGGTTGACGATGCAGTCGTGGTCGGGCCGTGGATCGAGCAGCCACATCTGCGATTTCATGGCGAAGGCGTGGGTGCGCTCCTGCATGATGGAGGAGCCTTCGCCGTAATCTTCGCCGACGATGATCATGGTGCCGCCGGTGACGCCGCCGGAGGCGAGATTGGCGAGCGCGTCGGAGGCGACATTGGTGCCGACCGTGGACTTCCAGGCCACCGCGCCCCGCAGCGGATACATCACCGATGCCGAGAGCATCGCCGCGGCGGCCGCTTCGTTGGCCGAGCTCTGGAACACGACGCCGAGATCGTCGAGCACGTCCTTGGCGTCGGCCAGCACGTCCATCAGATGCGAGATCGGCGAACCCTGGTAGCCGCCGACATAGGCCACACCGGATTGCAGCAGCGCCTTGGTGATGGCGAGGATGCCTTCGCCGCGGAAGGTGTCGCCCGCGCCGAGCCGGAGATCTTCGACCTCGCGAGCGAAAGACCGTTCAGCCATTGCGTCCTCCAGAAGTATGCATTACCATAATTTTACATATGAAGTAAGTCAACGTCCGGACATGCTGCCAACCCAGTTCGGGAGCGTTCGTGACCAAGCGACAGGGTAGGGCCGATGCTCAAGCTGCCTCGCGTCAAGGCTGCCGCCGTGCAGGCTTCATCTCGGCATCTTAGCGCGAGCGCAATGGCCGACAAGCCGGCGCAGGTCTCGCTGGCCTGCCGCGACGATGTTCCCGGCCATCTCCGTTTGGAACTGGATGGTCGATCCCTGGCCATCAATGGATGGCACGCTTCGATCCAACGACGCCATAAGACGCCACGCAGGACTTGGAGCACAGGACTTGGAGGATGAGATGCGCGACAACGTGATCGGCCGGGCCAATGTCGAGGACACTCCGGAGCTCAAGGCCTATTACAAGGATCTCGAGAAATACGAAGCCGGTGCTTTGTGGACGGTCGCCAACAAGATCGAGCCTTGGCAGCCGCAATCGGCGTCCGTTCCCGTGCTCTGGCGCTACGGCGATCTGCGCGAACATGTGCTGCGCTCGGTCGAGCTGGTCTCTCCGGAAAAAGCCGGGCGTCGGGTGATCTATCTCAACAATCCCGGTCGTCGCGACGTATCGGCAGCGGTCGGCTGGCTCTATTCGGGCTTGCAGGTCATGCATCCCGGCGAGGTCGCCTCGGCCCACGCGCACTCGGCTTCGGCCCTGCGCTTCATCATGGAAGGCTCCGGTGCCTACACCGTCGTCGACGGCCACAAGATGACGTTAGGGGCCCGCGATTTCGTGCTCACACCAAACGGCACCTGGCACGAGCATGGGGTCGACGCCGGCGGCTCGGTGTGCATCTGGCAGGACGGGCTCGACATCCCGCTCGTCAACGCGCTCGAAGCCAATTTCTTCGTGGTGCATCCCAACATCCAGCAGGAAGAGTCCGGCTATCCCGTCGACGACATGACCAAGACCTGGGGCAACCCCGGGCTTCGCCCGGTGAACGCGCCGTGGTCGAAGGGCTATTCGCCGATGTTCAAATATGAGTGGGAGCCGACCTACGAAGCCTTGCAGAAATATGCGGCTGCGACCGACGGCTCGCCTTACGACGGCATCCTCATGAACTATGTCAATCCGATCACCGGCGGGCACGTGATGCAGACGATCGGCGCGAGCATGCAAATGCTGCGGCCGGGCGAGAAGACGACATCGCACCGGCATACCGGAAGCTTCATCTACCAGGTCGCCAAGGGCAGCGGCTATTCCGTCATCGCAGGCAAGCGCTTCGAATGGCAGGAGCGCGACATCTTCTGCGTTCCGTCCTGGGCCTGGCACGAACACGGCAATGCCTCCACGAGCGAGGACGCCTGCCTGTTCTGCTTCAACGACCTGCCTGTGATCGAAGGTCTCGGCCTCTATCGGGAAGAGGCCTATAGCGACAATGCCGGCCATCAGCCGGCGGCCTGACATCACGTTGCTCCCTGCGAATTTCAACGGAAAGAGTCGGATCAAGCTTCCATGCGTCTCGTGACCTATACCTTCGGCTCCGGCGGTGTCCGCCTTGGAGTGCTCGTCAACGGGCTGGTCGTCGATGTCGAGCGCCTCGGCGCATCGTCCGGTCTGGCATGGCCGAACGACATGCTGTCGTTCATCGACAACAACGCGACGCTGTTGCCGGCGCTCAAGGACGGCCTCGAAAGCGCCAATGGGCGCCTGCCGGCCGGCGCTGCCGTTCCCCTCGAGGACGTGAGGCTCCAGGCGCCGATCCCGCGGCCGCGCAAGAACATCTTCGGCATCGGGCTCAATTATCGCGCGCATGTCGCGGAGTCCGCCAAGAGCCTGGACACCGACAAGGATCTGCCGAAACAGCCGGTCGTCTTCTCCAAGCCGCCGACCTCGGTGATCGGTCCGGGCGCGGCGATCCAGCACAATGCGAAGATGACGCAGCAGCTCGACTGGGAGGTCGAGCTTGCCGTCATCATCGGCAGGACCGCGACCCGCATCACGGCCGAGAAGGCGATGGACCACGTGTTCGGCTATTCGGTGATGATCGACATTTCCGCGCGCGACAACCGCCGCGCCGGCCAGTGGATCTTTTCCAAGGGCATGGATACTTATGCGCCGTTCGGTCCCTGCATCGTGACGGCGGACGAGATTGCCGATCCACATGACCTGCGGCTGTGGCTGACGAAGAACGGGGTCACGAAGCAGGATTCCAACACCAAGTACATGATCTTCGACGTTCCGGCCTTGATTGCCGACATTTCGTCCGGAATGACGCTGGAGCCAGGCGACATCATCGCGACGGGAACGCCGGAAGGGGTGGGCGCGGGCATGACTCCGCAGGAATGGCTGTGGCCGGGCGACGTCGTGGAAGCCGGGGTCGACGGCGTCGGTGTCATCCGGCACCCGGTCGTCGCGATCTGATGACGGCGTTCTCGTTCGACCGCAAGCTACGGTTCGCGGACTGCGATCCCTCCGGAATCGCCTACTTTCCGGCCTATCTGAACATGCTCAACGGAGTCGTCGAGGACTTCTGGGAGGCGATCGGATTTCCCTGGCCCGGATTGATCACGCTCCGGAAGATCGGCACGCCCACCGTGCATTTGACCTGCGATTTCTCCCGGCCGTCGATGTTCGGCGACCTCTTGACGTTCAAGCTGCGCATCGGCCGGGTGGGTGGATCATCGCTGCATTTGGCTCATGTCGTCTCGGGCGCGGATGGCCTGCGCTGGCGTGCCCGTCAGATCCTTGCCGCAACCTCGCTCGTGGATCACCACGCCATTCCGTGGCCCGACGATGTCCGCGCAGTGCTTGTCGCGCATCTGAATGTCGATGAGGAAATTGAAGCAGCGCCATCATGATCTCCTTGTTCATGACATTCGTCGACCCGACGGGCGGACGGCGCGTCGGATCGGACGCACTGGACTCCGCCGCGGCGCTGGTCGGGGCGGTCACGGAGATGACCGAGGGCCTGCTGTTCACGCCGCTGGAGCAATCGGTCGATCATCCCTACAAGGCCGACGGTCCGGGGCCAGCCTTCGCGCTGCAATTGCGGTTTCCGGATCTGTTCGCTTGTGAAGCTGCGCTGGAGCGCGACGGAGCGCTCGCCAGCCTCGCAACCGGCGGCGGATTATCTAGCCTCACCGGATTGGACGTAACCCACCAGGTGATGCTGACACGCTCCTTTCCGGTCGATGTCGCCGCGCATCCCCCCGGCACGACCACCCCGTGCAGCTACCTCGTGCACTATCCCGGGCCGGCAGACGACATCAACGCCTGGCATCTGCACTATCTCGAGCATCACCCCTCGATCATGCGGACCTTCCCGGACGTCCGCCAGATCGAGATCTATACCCGGATCGATTGGGTCGACCGGCTGCCGTCGCGGCGGGTCGAGCACATGCAGCGAAACAAGCTGGTGTTCGATAGCCCGGCTGCGCTCTCGCGCGCGCTAAGCTCCGACGCGATCAAGCGCATGCGCGCGGACTTCGTTCAGTTTCCGCCGTTCGCAGGCGGCAACAAGCATTTTCCGATGCTGACGCGAACGGTTGCATCTAAATCTTAGAGCCGCGAGCGCCCGCAAAGGGGACATCGGCGGACAACGTCAAATGGAGCAGGCAGCTCCGCCCGAGAGGCGGCCGAGATAATCGTCCAAGGCTTCGTCGGCATGAATATCGGCCACGGTGCAACAAGCAGCGGTACGTCCGTCCGCGCGGCCGACGCAAGAACGCGCCACGCTGCGGTAACCTGACGCTTGCTGCGGCTAGAAAGCAAGATGACAACTTGCGGCCATGGTGGCAGAATGGTGACAGACGTGGTTTGAAGTTCAGGCGACCAAGAACAACGAAGAAAAAGCGATCGCCCCGGTCACGTCGTCCAAGGGAGGAGATGGCTCATGAAACGCATGTTTCTGGGGTTAGTCGCCGTTGCCCTGATCGCTTCGGCGTCTGTCGTATCCACCACTGCAGTCATGGCGCAGACGAAAGTGTTGAAGATGCAGGCCACATGGCCGGCGTCGCTCACGCTCTATGACAACTTCACCTATTTCGCCGACCGGGTGAACAAGCTGTCGGCTGGAGCGCTGAAGATCGAGGCAATGCCCGCTGGCCAAGTCGTGCCGGCGTTCGAGGTGCTGGACGCAACCCACAAGAGGGTGCTCGACGGAGCGCATGCGTGGGCCGGCTACTGGACCGGCAAGAACAAGACCGCGATCCTGTTCACTGGCGGTCCCGGCGGCACCTTTGGCATGGACTTCATGGACGTGATGGGTTGGCTCTATCACGGCGGCGGCCTCGACCTATACAACGAGTTCTATCAGAAGGAGCTCAAGCTCAACCTCGTCGTGTTCCCCATCCTGCCTGCGGGGCCGCAGGCGTTCGGCTGGTTCAAGAAGCCAATCCAGACGGTCGAGGACATGAAGGGCATGAAATGCCGCCAGACCGGCATAGCCGGCGAAGTGTGGCAGGCCCTCGGCTTCACGGTGGTCAACATGCCGGGCGGAGAAATCATTCCCTCTGCGCAACGCGGCGTGATTGATTGCGCAGAATGGGTCGGCGGCATCGAGGACCTGCAGCTCGGCTTCCACAACGTCTGGAAGTACCATTATTCGCCCGGCTTGCATGAGAACGTGACGATCGGCGAGATCGTCATCAACGGCGATGTGTGGAAGGAGCTCAGCCCGCAGCATCAGGAGATCATCAAGTCGGCGGCCAACGAGACATTCCTGGTCTGGTGGACCAAGTGGCAGCGCCAGAACGCCGATGCACTGATCGAGATGCAGCAGAAGCACGGCGTGCAGATCCTGCGCACGCCGACGGAGATCCTGCTGGCCTTCATCAAGAAGTGGGACGAGATCGCGGCGGCCGAGAGCGCCAAGAACCCGTTCTTCAAGAAGGTGCACGAGTCGCAGAAGGCCTATGCCAGCGCCGTGGTGCCGTACAAGCGGTCCTATTTCCCGCCGTACTCCTTCATGGCGAACTACTACTTCCCTCTCGAGAAATAGGACTTCCTCCGAGGGCGGCCGCTCAGGCCGCCCCCCATTGATGCGGCTCATGCGCCCGCTCTGCGTCGCGCCGCAAATGCGCCGCCCGGACAGTCAAGGGAAGGGGCGAGGGATGGCTGAGATAACAGGCAGGCAGCCGCCGGCACTGCTGGCCATAATCAGGATCATCGACGGCTTCACGGACCGGACCGGCACGATCATCTCGTGGCTGTCGGTGCCGCTGGTCCTGGCCGTCGCTTACGAGGTTGGGGCGCGTTACCTGTTCAACGCGCCGACTATATGGGTCTATGACGCAACCTACATGCTCTACGGCTCGCTATTCATGCTCGGCGCCGCCTACGCGCTGCACAAGGGCGCTCATATCCGCACCGACTTCTTCTGGGAGAAGTTCTCGATCCGCAGGAGGGGCTGGATCGATACGATCTCCTATGTCGTCTTCTTCTTCCCGAGCCTGATCATGCTGTTCCTGATCAGCTGGAACGAATTTCACTACGCCTGGCTGATCAACGAGACTTCGGACCAGACGCCGTGGCGGCCCGTGCTGTGGCCGTTCAAGTTCATCGTGCCGTTCGCCTGCCTCCTGCTGCTGATCCAGGGCGTGTCCGAACTGATCAAGAGCATCTACATGGCGCGCACCGGCGTCGAGCTCGAGCACAAGGAGAAGGTCGAGATATGACCGCAGAAGCGCTCATCGGCGTCGTCATGCTGCTGGTGCTGCTCGGCGCGATCTTCATCGGTGTGCCGATCTCGTTCACGTTGCTGTTTCTCGCCTTTTCGTTCGGCTACTGGGGCATGGGAGCGACGGTCTTCGAGCTCGGCTACTTCCAGACTATCGGCATGATGAAGGAAGAACTCCTCGCCGCCGTGCCGCTGTTCATCTTCATGGGCTTCATCACCGAGCAGGCGGGACTCATGGAACGCCTTTTTACGGCGTTCCGCATGATGCTTGCGCCGGTGCGCGGCGCACTCTTCCTCGTCGTCATCCTGACCTCGACTGTGTTCGCGATGGCGACAGGCATCGTCGGCGCAGCCGTCACCGTTCTTGGCATCATGGCCTCGCCGATCATGACGAAGGCGGGTTATGACGCCAAGCTTTCAGCGGGCACCATCACGGCGGGCGGCACGCTCGGCATTCTCATTCCCCCGTCGGTCATGCTGATCGTGATGGGCCCGGTGCTCGGGGTATCGGTCGCCGATCTCTATGCTGCAGCCTTCGGGCCGGGCTTCCTGCTGGCCGGCATCTACATCGTCTATCTGATGGGCCGCGCCTTCCTGAACCCCAAACTTGGGCCGCCGGTGCCAAAGGATGAGCGGATCTACTCCGTTCGCTACATCGCGCGCGAGGTGATCGTCGGCACGCTGCCGCTGCTCGGGCTCATCACGGCGACGCTCGGCTCGATCATCGGGGGCCTTGCGACGCCGACGGAGGCCGCTGGCATCGGCAGCGTCGGCGCTCTGGTGCTGGCCATCGCATATGGCAGGTTCTCGTTCGCCGGACTGCAGCGCGCGCTGACCTCGACGATGGCGACGTCGAGCATGGTCCTGCTGCTGGCGGTCACATCGAACATCTTCGGTGCGGTGTTCGCTCGCCTCGGCTCGGCGAACTGGATCACCGAGACGATGCTCGGCCTGCAGTTGCCGCCGAGCTTCATGCTGATTGTCGTGCTCTTTCTCATTTTTTTGCTGGGTTGGCCGTTTGAGTGGCCAGCCATCATCCTGGTGTTCCTGCCGATCTTCTATCCCGTTGTGAAGGGCATGGGCATCGACCTCATATGGTTCGGAGCGTTGGTTGCGGTGGTGCTGCAGACCGCCTTTCTGTCGCCGCCGGTCGCCATGTCGGCGTACTATCTCAAGCAGGTGGTCAAGGGCTGGAGTCTCGCGACGATTTATGCCGGCATGTTCCAGTTCATGATTCTGCAGGTGTTATGCGTTGCGCTTATGATCGCTTTCCCCGGCATTGCGACCTGGTTCCCGCAGACGCTGCACGAGACGTCGCGCAGTCAGGTCATCCCCGAGGAGTACAGGAAAATCCTGGAGCAGCAGAAGCAAGCACCGTCCCTGGAAGACGAGGATTGGTTGACACCAAAAAAGAAGTAGCCGGACGTCTGCGTGCGCTGCGCTGTTCAAGGATTACGGATTTATGACGGTGGGATGTCGATCCATCTCATCCCCCATGCGAATTGAACACTTGGCAGAAGAAAGGGGCCATATCGGTCGGTATCCGAGCGTGGAATACATTTTCTGCCGTGTGTGTACCGTTTCACATCTTGTACGTGAAACGATGCTACCGTTGGCCTGAAAGTCCCGTTTATTTCCGGCCCAACGTCAGCATTTTTTTGGCAATTGTAGTTCTAGGGGCTCGTAAATGAGTAGTCGTGATCGGGTCTGCGACCGCATGGTCATTCTGCACCAACGTGTCTGGTCGCTCAATTCTCAGCTTGCAGAGCTTCGATCCCTTAGCGCTCGGGTGCAAAAGGCGTTGGAAAGAACCAACGGCAAACGTTCAAGAGTCCCACGTGTGGGGGCAGTGCGGCGTCGATCCCGAAGATAACTGCAGGATCGAGAGCCATGAGCCGTAGCTGGGCCATGGGCCGTAACCCGCAGAAGGTGGGCTCTCTGTCAAAGGCCTGCTCTGGGTCAAAAGCATCGTTCTAGCTGCCCGCTAGTCACTTCCGGTCTGCGCCGATCGGCGAACGGTTTTGGAGCCCGGCCATGGGCAGTCTTATGGGGGTTGATCCTTGGGACGGTCCAATCGCGTACCGCTTCCATGTGTGCTATCTAGTTGGGTAGCAAAATGGTAGCGGGAAAAGCAGATCATGACTGAGGATCAGGTCAATCTCGTCGTTCAGCACCTTTGCGACCAATTGCACTTGGCGCTCCGATTGAAGGGCAGCGAGGCGCATCCACCAAACGCCAAGGATATTGGATTCGATCCTGCCTTTGTAAGAACTGTACTGCTGACCGGCTTGCGATCGGCAGGTGTCACGATCCATGACGAGGCAGCCGGGCCGAGCGAAGAGCCGCCGCGGTCCTAAACGCAAGATGCGGGACAAAAGCTCCGCGCCGAAGTCTCGGTGGTGTCACGAGCGGCTGTCGAGGTAACCGCGGCCCCGCGTCCCGTTTACCGTCGACAGCCGACATCACAATAGCTTCAGCGTTGTTCGGCTTGGGGTCCAAAGGCGGTCCTAGCTCAAAGGCAAGGAATAAGTCAGCTGCGGGCCATAGCCGACACCCGGGATTTTGCCGTTGACCGGCACACGGTGGCCCGACTTCGGAACCTCTGGGGCCAGCGGCTGTTGTAGCGCACGAGGGCCTGATGCATGGACATGGTCACGCGCGCTGACAGTGCGGAAGCCGACCCACCGAGCCGCGCTTCTCCGGTGAACTCACACAACGAGTGGGACCCGCTGGAGGAAGTGATAGTCGGAAGGCTCGAGGGCGCGGTAATCCCCTCCGACCACCCGGTTGTCACCTGCAACATTCCGGGCATGGCTGCGCGGGCCCAGTCGCTGTTCGCAGGCTTCCATTACCCGAAGATCATGATTGAACCCGCGCAGCGCGAACTCGACGATTTTGTCGCTCTGCTACGATCGCTGGGCATCGTAGTAAAGCGGCCGGAAGCGATCGACCACAAGAAGCGCTTCGGCACGCCGGAATGGTCCTCGCAGGGCTTCTGCAATTCCTGCCCGCGCGACAGCATGCTTGTGGTTGGCGGGGAGATCATCGAGACGCCGATGGTTTGGCCATGTCGCTACTTCGAAACGCACTCCTATCGTCCGATCCTGAAGCAATATTTCCGACGTGGCGCGCGCTGGACCGCCGCGCCCAGGCCGCAGCTGACGAACGAGCTGTTCGATCCAGAGTTTCACGTGCCGGGGAAAGGCGAGCCGATTTCATACATACTCACCGAATTTGAACCGGTCTTTGACGCCGCCGATTTCTTTCGCTGCGGGCGCGACCTGTTCGTGACCCGCAGCAACGTAACCAATGCGTCCGGCATTGAATGGCTGCGTCGGCATCTTGGCGACGGTTATCGCATTCATGAAATCAAGAGCCGCTGTCCCAGTCCGATGCACATTGACACGACCATTTTGCCGCTTGGGCCCGGCAAGATTCTGATCAATCCCGAATACATTGACGCCGACCAACTTCCGGCCATCTTGAAAAAATGGGACATCCTCGTGGCTCCGGAGCCCGAGCCGATAACCGATCCTATGCTCAGGATTACCTCGCTATGTGGGAAATGGCTGAACATGAACGTGCTGATGCTGGACGAGAAGCGAGTTATCGCTGATCCGCATCATACCGCAACGATGCGTGCGTTGGAGAATTGGGGACTCGAGCCCATTCCCTGCGAGTTCTTGCACTATGCCGCATTTGGCGGAGCCTTCCATTGCGCCACCCTCGACATCCGGCGGTGCGGCACGTTGCAAGATTATTTTTGAGCGCCGACCCTCAGGTTGACGGTGCAGTCGTGAACTTAGGGAATACCCTTCGGCAGCTCCCGTTGCGCAATGACCCGTACGGGTGGGAAGACGACGCAATCCACCACATCGAAAATCACTTCGATACGTCGGTCGAAGGACTTCGCGAAGGCAATGGCGTCCTTGGTCTTTGCATCGGCGATACGTGTGCCGAGTGTACAATGCGGGGTCCAGGCGCCTGGCCGATAATGTGGCCGACAATGGGCCGGGTCGATGGCGGCGCTGATTGAAGCGTGCCACCTTCCAATGATCTCGTTTGCTTCGGGCTCGGCCCACAACACAAGTGGTGGGCCTACGAACCATTTAATTCGTCTGAATGCGATAGGCAATTGCACTCCGCCTGCGCTCGCGGACAGCATCGCATTCCACGCCGTCTTCTCTTCGATTTCAGGTGAGTCATAGATCGCGAATGTCAGATGTGGTCGGTACGCCAAGGTACGCATCGACGGCTTGTCCTCAAAGGCAGCAACTTGGTCCCACAGCCGTTCGATTTCGAAAGCGGAAGCGTTATCGGCCCGAAGATTGATTGCGAGTGCCATCGAGCGCCCTGCTAAAGCTGAAAAAGTCCATCATCTTGATCGGCGTGTCGAAGATCTGCAACAGGTCATTCGCCGGCCTGGGATGTGCCGACGGCAAAGGCCAGCTATAGGCTCAATAACCGACATCGGGTTGGGTGGGCATCCCAAAGGGATCGAACCTTTGCCACGGTACCGGTGGAAATGGCTACGCATTCCTCAAGCTCTACCGACGCACGAATGCCCCCATTTGGCTGGATCGCGCGCGCCAGTTCGCTATGACTGCCATCTTCCAGTATCGCGGCGCTCAGATGGTTGCCGGCCGCGGTCGGTATTCGCTTTGGACCGGTGACATCGGTCTTGCAATCTACCTTTGGGATTGCATCACAGGGGATGCTCGGTTCCCGACTATCGACGTGTTCTGAAATGTGGGACGGGGGACGCTATGGGTCAAAATCGGCGTTCTGAGCCGGCGCGAGTGGTTGACTTTTCGCCAATCCGACTCGTTGCGATGCGGAGATACATTCGTCAGCGAGGTTGACTGCCATGCTTGCGGAAAGTTCTTTTTCTAGTATTGGAGACGCTGAGAAGCCACGCGTCCGATGATAAGCCGCTCATCGTGATAAGCACCGCGCCGCATATTCCGATCGCGTTGCCGCGCAGGAAGTAGTCTTGAGGCCGCCCGGTCAGGAGCGGCCTTTTTGTTTACAGGGATGCCGCGCCTTGGGAAGGATGGAACAGAGGCGTCCGTAACCGGATTAGTAAAGGCGCCTTTGTCGCCGATCTGTTCGTCGACTTTCGCGATCCGTTACTGGTTCCGTGAGCAAGCCGGAGATCTGGCACATGGGACTCGAGGCCGAGTTGAAATTTCACGTTCCACATCGTGGCTTGAAGCAAGTGGAGCATGGACGACTTCCGGGCACGAAGCGGGGATGTCCGGCAGAAGCCGACCTGCTTTCGACATATTTTGATACGCCAAGACACAAGCTAAAGAAGCATGGTCTCTCTCTTCGCGTCCGCCAGGACAAGGAGACGTACATCCAAACCGTAAAATCGGAAACGGATGGGCAGTTCGGCCGCGGAGAATGGGAAACGTTGCTTGAAAGCGGTACACCCGATCTCACAAAGCTCAACGGTTCCCCGCTTGAGGCGCTTTCCTCAAAAAAGCTGAGACAGAAACTCGAGCCGATCTTCAAGACCTCCGTGCACCGCGTCACTCTGCCGATCGAGAGAAAAGGCAGTCAGATCGAGCTCGCGATCGACCGCGGCAAGATCATGGTGGGGCATCGTTCGGAGCCGATCGACGAAGTGGAGATTGAACTCAGGCGCGGCAAGCCGCAGGATCTCTTTGAGACAGCGGATGCGCTGGCGCGAAGGACGGAAGCCGAGCTGTATCTGCGATCAAAGGCCGAACGGGGCTATGACCTCGCTGACGGACAAGTCAATCCTGTCAGTTTCGCCGCGCCGATCAAGTTGGACAAGCGCATGGACGCAAGCGACGCTTTCCGGATCGTCGCTCGCTCCGCGATCCGGCACTTCGTGGGAAATGCCGATGCCGTGCGGGACCACAATCCCGAAGGCGTCCACGAAATGAGAGTTGGATTGCGGCGCTTGCGCGCAGCGATTTCGCTCTTCTCCAAGCTCTTGCCGAAATCGAGCACAGCAAACATCAAGCGCGAGCTGAAGTGGCTGACGGGCGAGCTTGCGGCGGCCCGCGAGCTCGACGTCTTTCTCAACCAGACAATTCGTCCCGCGGCTCGTGACGTCATTCCACGGCGCGGCATCGCGGCTGTCAAGCAGGAGTTCACGAGGCGACGCGCCGAGGCCTTCGAGCAGGCATCAAGTGCCCTCGACTCAAGGCGCTTTCGAACGTTGTTGCTGGACGTACTGGAATGGGTGGAGATGGCGCATCATGGCTCCAGCGGCCACACCCCGATCCGCAAATTCGCCGCCAAACTTCTTGTTCGCCGCATTCAAAAGATACAGAAGGATGGCAAGCAGCTTGAGGATTTATCGGCTCGCGCGCGGCACAGGCTGCGCATCAGGATCAAGAAGGTCAGATATGCGGCGAGGTTCTTCGAAAGCTTGTTCAATTCCAGGGGTCAGCGCAAGCGGCTTGCGCAACTCGAGAAACATTCGAAGAGGCTCCAGGACGCATTGGGAGCAGTCAATGACTATCTTGCGCACCGAGAGATGGCGCTCGATGCGGCCCTCAATGCACCGCCTCACAACCGACGCGCTCGCGCTTTTGCCTCGGGCGTCCTCGTTGGTCGGGAGGATCAGGCTGCAAGACCGCTCTTGCGAGCAGCCCGGAAAAGGGTGAGCCGGCTGAGGGCGTTGTAGACAGCAGGCGTGCTGCGGCGCCGACGACGGATAGGTTGGTCCAGCGATGAGGTCGCCTCATTGCTCTGGTGGTCGGGGGCGTAACAGCCTAGACTGAATTCGAGCTGGGCCAATGGGAGCCAGCGCATGAGGCCTCGCGCGCTCAATCCGGTTCGAAAGTGGCCGCCCACATGAAGCATTGGATTCATTGGCTGCCAGGGCTGGACACCTTCCGTCAATATAAGGCGGCCCACCTTCCGCACGATATCTTCGCTGGGCTTGTGCTCGCGACGATGCTGGCCCCGGCTGGAATTGCCTACGCGGAGGCATCCGGCTTGCCCGGCGTCTACGGTCTCTACGCAACGATCACACCGCTGTTGGCCTATGCATTGTTCGGTCCGAGCCGCATTCTCGTCCTGGGACCAGACTCGGCCTTAGCGGCCATCATTCTCGGCGTCGTCGTTCCGTTGTCTGGCGGTGACCCTCTTCGCGCCGTGACCCTGGCCGGGATGATGGCACTCGTTTCGGGAGCCGTATTCATTCTGGCTGGCATCGCGGGCCTGGGTTTTGTGACCGAGCTCCTCTCCAAGCCGATACGCTATGGCTACATGAACGGAATTGCGTTGACCGTGTTGATCAGCCAACTGCCAAAGCTCTTCGGCTTCTCGATCGAGAGCGAAGGGCCCTTGCGGAGCCTATGGGCGATCGGTAGCGCAGTGGTGGAGGGACGGACAAACTGGGTCGCACTTGCCATTGGGCTCGGCACGCTGGCGACCATTCTGTTGCTCCAGAAATACAAGCGGCTTCCCAACATTCTGATTGCGGTCGTCGGCGCGACCGCCGCGGTCGGTGTGCTTGACCTTGGAGATCGCTACGCGGTGCAGCTCTTGGGACCTCTTCCAGAAGGTCTGCCGGGGTTCGCCGTTCCCTGGATCGGATACAGCGACCTCGTCCCAGTGCTGATCGGCGGGTGCGCAACCGCGTTGGTGGCGTTTGCCGATACCAGCGTGCTTTCGCGGACCTATGCCGCAAGATTGGGGACTCACGTCGATCCCAACCAGGAGTTGGTGGGGCTCGGCGCGGCCAACCTCGTAGCCGGCTTTTTCCAAGGTTTTCCGATCAGCAGCAGCGGTTCGCGTACTCCCGTTGCAGAAGCCGCCGGTGCCCGCACCCAACTCACCGGCGTCGTCGGCGCGCTTGCCATCGCCTTCCTTCTGTTGGCCGCGCCGAACCTCCTTCAGCATTTGCCCAACGCTGCCCTAGCCGCCGTCGTTATAGCCGCCGCAATCGGTCTGATTGAGATCACCGACCTCAAACGGATCTATCGCATTCAGCAGTGGGAGTTCTGGCTGTCGATCGTCTGCTTCGGCGGTGTGGCGGTGCTTGGCGTGATCCCGGGGATCGGTCTCGCAATCGCCATCGCCATCGCCGAGTTCTTATGGGACGGTTGGCGCCCGCACTCCGCCGTGCTTGGCCGCGCCCACGGCGTCAAGGGTTACCACGACATCACGAGATATCCGGATGCACGTCGGATTCCCGGGCTGGTTCTGTTTCGGTGGGATGCGCCTCTGTTCTTTGCCAATGCTGAATTCTTCAAGGAGCGCGCTTTGGATGCCGTGGCGAAATCGCCGACGCCCGTACGCTGGCTGGTCGTTGCGGCCGAGCCGGTCACCAGCGTGGACGTCACCGCTGGCGATACCGTCGCCGAGCTCGACGAGGCCTTGCACGCCGAGGGCATCGAGCTTTGCTTTGCCGAGCTCAAGGACCCCGTAAAGGACAAGCTGAAGAGATTTGGATTGTACGCGCAGCTGGGGGAGAAATACTTCTTTCCGACAATTGGCGCTGCCGTTTCCAGCTATCTGGAGATCAACAGTGACGTCGAGTGGGAGGACTGGGAGGACCGACAGAGCGAAGGGCGGTAACACGCTGGATTTGAATAGTACGCCAATCGACTGCCGCTCGTGCCCGTATTCAAGCTCTTGTGTCCTAATGTGAATCCCGCGGAGTCCCAATAATTTCCGCAAGCGACCTTTTGGGCGACAGATCAAGGAATTTGATGCTCGGAACGAGTCCAGAACGCCTTCGCATCCTTAGCTATCGAAGCACCACGATGGCTGCTAAGTTCCGGCCCTATGAGGCGCCAAGCCATTATCGTCCCAGCGATCGGATTAGCAATTGTTTTGGCGGCGATCGTGCTGTTGCTTGGCGGGTAAGTCGTCCTCAGTTCTGCCTTGACTCATGTTATGAAGCCGCACCGGGGTTTACGGGGGAGTTTATGAAAAAGGGCGATGTGACGTGCTCTGAGTGCGGGGCGGGTTTTCGGCGTCTTGAGTTAGCGACCGCGCCTGGCACAAAAGGGGAATATCGTTGCCCTGCTTGCGGCGAGGTTTTAGAGAGGTTTGATGGTAGTGCGCTTGTCGCCTACCGTCTTACGATTCAACCCTCCATTAAGGCGATCCGCGAGTGACGAGAGTGCATTTGCATGACTGTCACACACCAGTCTTAGCATGAGATAGCGACGGCCGCCCGTCGCGCTCGCACTCCCCGTCCATTCCAATTCCACGGTGGGCGGGGAGCTTTTTAGGCCGTCTCAGTTGGCGGCATCTCATTTTGATGTCGCCTATTGGCGTGGCACATCCGCTTAACGGTTGCCTCAAACCAGAGTGTTCCATGGCGCCGATTGAAGACTATTCGCTAGGCCCGGCAACGATGACATCATGCCACTGTTTTGCCCGACGCGTCAACCTTGTATTCGAAAAATCAGAAGTTGCTGCGTCGGTCTGCTAAGCCATTGATATCGTGATCACCGGCTACTGTGCATGGGGTTGTTTTTCGACTTTTTGTTGTGCGGCCCCCCGAAGCTCCGCCGCGCCTGATCGCGGCCGCCGCTAATGTCCGCCGAAATAGGCCGTGATCAGCCGGGGATCGTGGATGAGATCCTTGGCGGGTCCTGACTGCACGATCTCGCCGGTCTCCAGAACGTAGCCGTAATCGGCCGTCTCAAGCGCGGCGCGGGCGTTCTGCTCGACCAGCAGGATCGACACGCCGAGATCGCGCAGCGATGCGATGGTGCGGAAGATCTCGCGCACGATCAGGGGCGCAAGGCCGAGGCTCGGCTCGTCGAGCATGAGCAGCTTCGGCCTCGCCATCAGCGCGCGTCCGAGTGCGAGCATCTGGCGCTCGCCGCCGGAGAGCGTGCCGGCGGCCTGGCGCTGCCGCTCCTTCAGCCGGGGAAAGCGGTCATAAACCTCGTCGAGCGTCTTCTGGACGCCTGAGCGGTCGCGCAGGCTGTAGGATCCCAGCAGGAGATTGTCGGCCACCGACATGTCGGAGAACAGCTCACGCTTCTCCGGTACCAGGCACAATCTGCGTTCGACGCGATCCTCGACCGACATCCTGCCGATGTCGCTGCCCTGAAAGACCATGCGTCCCCTCGAGGAGAGCAGTCCGATCGCGGCCATCAGCAGCGTGGTCTTGCCGGCGCCGTTCGGGCCGATGACGGTGACGATTTGCCCTTCCTCGACCGACAGCGAGACGTTGCGGACCGCTTCGACATTGTCATAGCAGACCGTGACGTTCGACAGGGAAAACATCGAGCTCACGCGACGCCTCCGAGATATGCCTCTTGCACTCGTGCGTCGCTGCGGATTGCAGCCGGCGCGCCCTCGCAGAGCTTCGAGCCGAAATCCAGCACGACGATGCGGTCGACCAGCGACATCACGAACTCCATGTCGTGCTCGACGATCAGGATGGTCAGGTGGTCGGCCCGGAGCGAGCGCAGCAGCTCGGCCAGCCTGAGCTTCTCCTGGCGGCGCAGGCCCGCGGCGGGCTCGTCCAGCACCAAGAGGGTCGGGTCTGCGGCAAGCGCGCGCGCGATCTCCAGGATGCGCTGATTTCCGAGCGGCAGGTTGCCGGCGAGTTCGAACGGCTTCTCGCCGAGACCGACGCGTTCGAGCTGCGTCAGCGCCTCATGACGGGCGCTCGCTTCCTCACGCCGATTGAGCCGGAAGGCTCCGGCGAACAGCCCCGCGCCGGTGCGGCCATAGGTGCCAAGCATCACGTTCTCCAAAAGGCTCATGCGCGGCCGCAGCTTGACGTGCTGGAACGTGCGCGCGATTCCGGCCTTGGCGATACGGGACTGCTCGTCACGTGTGATCGGGCGTCCGGCAAAGACGATCTCGCCCTTGTTGACCCGCAGCGCGCCGGTCAGGCAATTGAACATTGTGCTCTTGCCGGCTCCGTTCGGACCGATCACGGCGAGGATTTCACCCGAGCGTACTTCGAAGCTGACATTGTTGACGGCGACCAGGCCGCCGAACCGGCGCTCGGCGCCGTCCACCTTCAAGAGCAGCTCACCGGGCTTCGGTTGCGAACGGCGGGGCAGGGGCGATGCCGGCCGCGGCCGTTCGTGCTGCAGTTTCGGCAGGTAGCGCGCGATGAACGGCACGATGCCCTGTCGCGCCCACTGCAGGAACAGGATGAACAGCGCCGAGAAGGCGACGATCTCGAGCTGTCCGGAGGCGCCCTTGGCGATCAAGGGCAGATAGTCCTGCACGCTGTTCTTCAGCAGCGTCACGATGGCGGCGCCGACGACGCCGCCGAGAAGGCTGCCGGCACCTCCGACCATCGACATCATCAGGTATTCGATGCCCATGCCGGCATCGAACGGACCCGGGCTGATGAAACGGCTCATATGGGCGTACAGCCATCCCGAGAGCGAGGCCAGGAAGGCCGCGATCACGAAAGTCACGAGCTTGATCCGGAACGCGTTGATGCCGAGGCTTTCGACCAGCGTGTTGCCGCCGCGCAGGGCGCGCATGGCGCGGCCGAGCCGGGAGTCCAGCAGGTTGTAGCCGAAGAAGAGGATGGCGGTCACGATGCCCCAGATCAGGAAATAGATCTGCGCGCTGGAGACGAGGGCGAACGATCCGAAGCTGATCGGCGGGATCGACGAGATGCCGTTGAACCGGCCGAGCCCCTCGACATTGCCGAACAGGAAGCCGATCGCCAGACCCCAGGCCATGGTGCTGAGCGAAAGGAAGTGACCCTGAAGCCGCAGCGTGACGAGGCCGAGAATGGTCGCAACGCCGCAGGTCAAGGCCACGCCGAACAGCAGGCCGAGCCAGGGCGAATGGCCAGTCAATGCCGAGACCCAGGCGGTGGCATAGGCCGCGACCCCGACGAAGGCCGCTTGTCCGAACGACACAATGCCGCCGACGCCGGTGAGGAGCGCGAGCCCGATGGCGACCAGCGAATAGATGCCGATGTAGTTCATTAAGGTGATGCTGAACGGGCCGAGGACGAAGGGAGCCGTAGCGAGGCACAGGACGGCGGCGCCAGCGGCGATCTGAACGTGAAGGCGCGTCATTCCTCGATCTCCTCCTCGGAATGCAGCGATGCGAGGGATCGCCAGATCAGGACCGGGATCAGCAGCGAGAACACGATGACGTCCTTCAGTGCGCTGCTCTCGAAGGATGCGAAGCTTTCGAGGATGCCGACGCCGACGGCGCCGATCGCCGCGCCCGGATAGCTCGTCATGCTGCCGATGATGGCGCCGACGAACGCCTTGAGGCCGATCAGGAAGCCGGAATCGTAGAACACCGTGTTGACGGGCGCGATCAGGATGCCCGATACGCCGGCCATGAGAGAGCCGAGGAGATAGGCGATCGTGCCGGCGCGCGCCGGTCGTATTCCCATCAGTCGCGAGCCGGTCCGGTTCACGGCGGTGGCGCGGAGGGATTTGCCGACCAGTGTGAAGTCGAAGAAGAGATAGAGCAGGCCACTGAACACGAGCGCCGCGATGACGATCAGCATGGTCTGGCCCGAGATCAGGACGCCGGCGAGCTCCATCGAGAGCGAGGTCAGCGGCTCGGTGCGGACACCTTCGGGGCCGAAGAACAACAGGCCCAGTCCCACCAGCGCAAAATGCAGGGCCACCGACACCGTCAGCAGCAGCAGCACCGTGCCGTCCGCGATCGGGCGGAACACGATGCGGTCGAGCAGCGGCGAGATCGGCGTGATCAGCATCAGCGCGAGCACGAGCCTGACGGCGAGGGGCGGGTCGAGGCGCGTGGCAAGCCAGGCGCTACCGACCACAGCCAAGGGGAGTACGAGATAGAAGAGCAGGGCGCGCGGAGCGAGACGAAGCTCGCCAGAGCGCGTCAACGAAACGATCTCAATGAAGGTTGCGAGGCAGGCCAGCACCACGACCAGCGCGCCCGTCCCCGGAAAGCGCTTCGCATCGAGCGCCGCCAGCGTCAGCGCCGTGAACGCCGCGATGTCGCCAAAGGGGACGAAGATGACCCGCGTCACGGTGAATATGAGCACGGTCCCGATCGCCACGAGCGCATAGACCGCGCCGGTGGCGATACCGTCGATCGCAAGTATGGCTGCGATATCGCTCGTCATTGAGACGCTATCCCCCTTCTGATTGCCGCCCCTTGGTCTTTCTTTACGGCGCGTACTTCCAGGCGCCGCCGGTGAGGCGAACGACGACGAGGGAGCGCTCGTCGACACCAGTCACAGCGCCCGGCTTGAAGTTGTAGACGGCATGCACGCCCGGAAGCTCCTTGGTGCTGAGGATCGCATCGCGCAGGGCAGCGCGGAATTCGGCCGTGCCGGGTTTCGCGGTCTTGAGCGCCCGCTCGGCCGCGTTGGCGAAGATCAGCCAGGCGTCGAAGGAATAGGCCGAGAAACCGTCCGTGGTCGGAATGTTGTGGGTCTTCTGGTAGACGCTGCGAAAATCCAGCGCGATCTTCTTGGCGAAGTGCTCGTCGGGCAGCTGTTCGGCGACGATCACGGGCCCGGCCGAGACTTGAATTCCGTCCGCCGCCTTGCCGCCCACGTTGACGAAGTCCGGATTGACCAGCGCCACCGTGCCGTAGGTGTTGCCCTTGAAGCCGCGCTCGGCAAGGCTGAGAAGGGGGAGCGCACCTTGCGTGCCGGAGCCTCCGATCAGCACGGCGTCGGGCCGTGCGGCCATCACCTTGAGGATCTGCGCGGTGACCGAAGTGTCGGTGCGGGCATAGCGCTCGTTGGTCTGGATCTTGAGGTCGTCGGTCGCCTCGGCCGCCTTGGCGCCGTTGTAGACGAGGTCGCCCCATGCATCCGAGAAGCCGATATAGCCGATATTCTTCTTGCCATCGCGCTTCATGCGATCGGCGATGATCTTGACGAGCAGCGAAGCCGGCTGCGGTACCGAGACCACCCACTGCTCCGGCGTATCGGGCAGCTTGACGATCGGCGAGACCGCGATCATCGGCACCTTCAATTCGCTCGCCACTGCCGCCATGGCGATCGTCGATGGCGCGGTTGCGGTGCCGATCAGCAGGTCCACCTTCTCTTCTTCCACCAGCTTGCGGGCGTTGCGCGTCGCAGCCGACGGATCGGAGCCGTCGTCGAGCTGGATCAGGCGAATGGTCTCGCCATTGACCGACTTCCTGTATTCGTAGGCCGCGTTGATGCCGCGCCCGTAGGGGATCCCGATCGAGGAGCCGTTGCCACTCAGCGAGGTGACAAAGCCGATGGTGATGTCGGCCTGCGCGGCCGGTGCGACGACGATTCCAGCCACAAGTGCAAGTAAGCTCACGGTCTTGCGCATTGCCTTCTCCTGCTTCGATGGGAATGTGAGTGACTGGATGCTGCCGGGCCTGAGCCCGAACTTCGAACGAATGGATCGAAAGCGATGCTGCAGCGCCGAATGTCGGCGCGACTGAAAAGACCTTGCCTTGCGGGCAGCGCAATCATGCCCGGGCTTGCCGCTGCAGGTTAGCGCAGCCGCGCTCTGTCGCGCGTCGTTCAAGTTCGAAGACTGTCCACACAATCGAGTCTCTCAAGAACGGTGCCCTGCAACTCATTGTCCCGCCGCCAGAGCCGGCCGGCGAAGTATTACTTAAAGCCTAAAGTATATTCCGAGGAGGCGTCAACAGCATGGGGCGGCTGTCTTCAAAAAAATGCTGTTGCATACAATTCCGGCACCGGCAGCCAAAACTCGCGCTTCCTGTTCGCGCGAAATGGGCGCGGCGGCCGTGGCGCCTCGGACCATAATCTTCGATGCGCCGCACACATTTGACGCGCCAATTAGTTTATGGTTGAAATATTCGCGTCGACAGTCCCGCGACCGATCCTCCCATACCCGTTCGAGGAGAAGGACGATGCGCATCTTCTGGCAGAGCTTCGTTGATGCGAGCCTGAACGCGCCGTACATGGCGCTGCTGTCCGAGTATCTCAACAACATCGCTGCGCCGGGCACGACGGTCCATGTCGAGGGAATTTCGCCGCCGGACCGGGAGTTCGGACGTCTTGCTGAACTGCGCTGCGCCGTGCAGGCGATCGACAATGGTATCGCGGCGGAGGAGCAAGGCTTCGATGCATTCGTCATGGGTCACTTCCAGGATCCCGGTCTGTACGAGCTTCGCGCGACGCTCGATATTCCCGTGATCGGGACCGGTGAGGCGACGCTGCTTGCCGCCTCGCAGCTTGGTCGGCGGCTCGGCCTCGTTACGCTCGATACCGTCTTCGAGGTCTGGCACTACGAGCAGGCCGAGCGTTATGGCCTTGGCGATCGCGTCGTTCACGTGACGGGCCTGGACTGCAAGCCCGAGGATTTCGCAGATGCCTTCGCGGGCGATCAAGCCGCGCACCGGCGCATGATTGAGGATTTCGTCGCCTGCGCGCTGCCGCTCGTCGAGCGCGGTGCCGATGTCGTGATTCCCGCCGGCGTGCTGCCGGGCCTGCTGATCGGCCGGGAGCATGGTCTCAAGGTTGGGCATGCTCCGGTGGTCAACTGCGCCGCGGTGGCGCTGAAGAGCGCCGAGATGTGGGTGCAGCTCAGGCGCCTCAATGGTACCGAGCCGAGCCGCGGGCCGAGCTTCAAGCGCGCCAGCGTGCTTGCTCGTGACGATTTCCGCGCGATGCTCGCGCGCAACCGACGCTAGGGCCCGTTGCAGCGTTTGGAGAAGACGACATGATGACGCCTGAGAAGATCCTATACGAAACCGAAGTCACGGCCACGGGGGGCCGCGACGGCAAGGCAGCGAGCTCCGACGGATCGCTATCGGTGTCGCTGTCGCTGCCGCAATCGCTGGGTGGCCCCGGAGGCGAGGGCACGAATCCGGAGCAGCTCTTTGCGGCCGGCTATGCCGCGTGCTTTCTTGGAGCGGTCAAGCTCGTGGCGCGCACCAGGAAGGTCGTGCCGGTCGCGGAGCCTTCGGTGACCGCGAAGGTTGTGATGGGGCCCGTGCCCGTCGGTTATGCGCTCGCCGTCGAACTGAAGGTCAGGCTGCCCGGTGTCGAGACGACAGTGGCGGAAGGCATTGTTGCCGGTGCCCACGAACGCTGCCCCTATTCGAACGCGACGCGCGGCAATATCGATGTGAAGCTGACGGTGGTCTGAGGCGGATGGACAGGACAGGCGGCCGGTGACGAATTCGCTGCGCGTATCCTATGACGGCATCGTGATGGTAGCTCCCGTCACGATACCCTATGTGCGCTACTCCATCGAAAGCGCGCAGTGGTGGATAGGTCGCGCCTTGCGCTCGCTCGTCGTCGAGTCCGGCATCAAGGTCGCCGATATCGATGGTCTGTGCGTCTCCAGTTTCACCATGGGTACGGACAGCGGTATCGGCCTGACCCAGCATTTCGGGCTCTGCGTGCGATGGTTGGATACGATTCCGCTCGGTGGCGCCAGCGCCATCGCCGCGCTGCGAAAGGCGGCGCGCGCGGTTCAGGCGCGCGATGCCGACATCGTGGCGTGCATTGCCGGCGATACCAACCACGTCGATTCCTTCCGCTTGACGCTCGAGAATTTCTCACGCTTCAATCAGGACGCGGTCTATCCTTACGGTGCGGGCGGCGCGAATTCGAGCTTCGGTCTCATTGCGCGCAACTACATGCGGAGTTTCGGAGTCACGCGTGAGGACGTCGGCAGGATCGCGGTCGCCCAACGCGCCAACGCCTTGCGCAATCCGCACGCGCTGATGAAGACGCCATTGTCGATCGAGCAGTATTTGGCGGCGCGCCCCATCTCCGATCCCATCCATCTGTTCGACTGCGTGATGCCTTGCGCCGGCGCCGAGGCCTTCCTCGTGATGCGGGAGGATACGGCCGCCTCGCTGCGGCTGCCGGCGGCAAGGCTGCTGTCGACGATCGAGCGGCACAATGCCTTCGCCGACGATCCGATGCAGGTTCGTGGCGGTTGGGCGATGGATGTCAGTGAGCTCTATGCGATGGCCGGCGTCAGGCCCGACGATCTGGACATCGTCCAGACCTACGACGATTATCCCGTCATCTCGATGATGCAGTTCGAGGATCTCGGCTTCTGCGGGAAGGGCGAGGGAGCCGAGTTCGTGCGCCAGCACGATCTCACCATCGACGGGGACTTTCCGCACAACACATCCGGCGGACAACTCTCGGTCGGACAGGCCGGAGCAGCCGGCGCCTATCTCGGTCTCGTCGAAGGGCTGCGGCAGGTTCTGGGAGTTGCGGGCCCGACACAGGTCAGGGATGCAAGCCTCGGCCTGGCCTCGGGCTTCGGTATGATCAACTATGATCGCGGACTTGCCTCCGGCGCCGCGATCTTTGCCGGGCCTTCGCGATGATCGATCCGATTGAACCGCCACGGCGCAAGAATCCGCTGCTGCGGACGCGCCTGCCGACCGCGCCGCCGCGCGCGCGCAGCAGGACGTCGCACGGCTTCACGCGCGCCGCCGCCGAAGGGCGCTTCATGCTGCAGCGCTGCCAGGGCTGCGGCACCTTCACCTATCCGGCGCGAGAGGCGTGCCCCTCATGCCTGTCGGCTGCGCTCGCTTTCGTCGACGCGCCGGCTCGCGGCTTGCTGCTTGCCGAGACCACGGCGCGCGTGCCGAGTGACGTCTATTTCCGCGAGCGGGCGCCCTGGCGCGTCGGGCTCGTCAAGATGGATTGCGGGCCGACCATCGTGGCGCATCTGCATGCCGACTGTATCGAAGGCGCCGCTGTCCGCATGTCGTTCCAGCTCGACAAGAGTGGTCAGGCGGTGGCCTTTGCCCGACCCGAAGGGGAGACCCCCAACATGGCTGATGACAGGCAGTGGCGTGAAATGACCGCCGATCCCAAGTTTCGACGCGTGCTCGTGACCAACGGCCGCAGCGCTATCGGCCGGGAAGCTGCCTTGGCGTTGAAGGCCGCGGGGACCAAGACGGTGTTCGTCGGCATCGCGGAGCCGTGGCGGCCGTTTGCCGGCGAAGAGCTGTTGCGAGGGCAGGACGGCATCGAGCTCGTGACCCTCGACGCCGCCGATGAAAAGTCAGCCGGCGATCTCGCCGCCGACATCGGCGGCAAGGTCGACATCCTCGTGAATACGACGGAGTATGTGAGGCCCGGTGGCCTATTGGACCGCAAGGGCACCGGCATTGCACGTGACGAGATCGACCAGGCCTATCTCGGCTTCATCAATCTCGCGCAGGCCTTCGGGCCCGTCATGCGGATGCGGGGCGCGGACGGCATCAACAACAGCGTCGCCTGGGTCAACATCCTCTCCGTCCATGCGTTGGCGAACTGGCCCGCCTTCGGCGCTTACTCCGCCTCGCAGGCCGCGTGCCTGTCGCTTTCGCATTGTCTTCGCGCCGAACTCCGGCCGGGCGGCATCAAGTTGATGAACGTCTTCACGGGGCCAGTCGACACCGAGTGGTTTCAGACCGTGCCTCCACCGAAGGTGGCGCCGCGCGCCGTCGCGCAGGCGGTCGTCGCCGGGCTCAGGGGCGGACTTGAAGAGATGTATGTCGGAGACGTCGCCGAGGAGATCCGGCAGCGCCTTGCGGCCAATCCAAAAGCACTCGAGCGCGAGCTCGACCGCTGAACGGCCAATTCGATCAAGCTGGAGGACGCGACGATGCAAGGCAGGGCTCTTCTGGAACTGGCGGATGCGATCGCTTCGGACGCGGTGCGCGTCATTGATCTGAGCTTCACGCTCAGCCCCGACTTTCCGGTGATCGTGTTGCCGCCCGAATTCGGCCAGGCGGCGCCGGTGCGCATCCAGGAGATTTCACGTTATGACGCGCGTGGTCCGGCCTGGTACTGGAATAATGTGACCTTCGGTGAGCATACCGGCACGCATTTCGACGCGCCGATTCACTGGTTCACCGGCAAGGATCTCGCCAACAATGCGGTCGATACCATGCCGGCCAAAGATATGATCGCGCCCGCCTGCGTCATCGACTGCTCCGCGCAGGCGGCGCAGAATCCGGACTTCGTGCTCACGGTGCCGATCGTCGAGGCCTGGGAGGCCCAGCACGGACGGATTCCTTACCGGCACTGGGTGCTGCTGCGGACCGACTGGTCGAAGAAGGGGTGGCGCGACTATTCCAACCTCCGAGATGACGGCGCTCACACGCCGGGCCCGAACGCGGCCGTGATGAAATGGCTGGTGGAGGAGCGCGGCATTATCGGTTTCGGCACCGAGACGATCGGCACCGATGCAGGACAGGCCGGACATTTCGATCCCCCTTATCCCGCGCATCACTTTCTCCACGGCGCGGGCCGCTACGGCCTGCAGTGCCTGTGTAATCTGGATCAGCTCCCCGCCACTGGGGCGATCATCGTGGCCTCTCCGCTGAAGATCAAAAACGGTTCGGGCAGTCCGCTGCGCGTGATCGCGCTGGTCTCCTCGACGTGAAACGCGCGCATGGCGCCTGCCCGACATCGATACACACGAAACGAAAGACAGGTGCCATGATCTCGATGAAATCACTGCTCGGCTCCGCGCTGCTGCTTCTGGCTGTCCCTCAAGGAGTGCAAGCCGACATCCTCGTCGGCTTTGTCACCGGTCTCAGCGGGCCGGTATCCTCGATCGGCATTCCGAACGCGAAGGGGATTGCCGCGGGAGAGACGTATGTCGGCGAGGTCGGCGGCGAGAAGGTGCGCCTCATTCAGCTCGATGACGCCTCCGATGCCACCGCCTCGGCGCGCAACGCGCGCAAGCTCGTTGAGCAGGAGAAGGTCGACATCCTGATGGGGACGTCGGGGGCGCCGCAGACGTTGGCGATGGCGACCGCCGCGATCGAGATGAAAGTGCCGATGATCGCTGTCTCTCCGATCGCATCGGTTCCGGCTGGCGAGGGCGGCCCCTGGGTCGTGCAGACCCCGCAGCCGATGCCGCTCCTGGTCCAGGGCGTCGTTGATCACATGAAGGCGCGCGGCTTGAAGACAGTCGCGTTCATCGGGTTTTCGGATGCGCTCGGCGATCTCCTGTATGACTCGCTGTCGCAGAGCGCCAAGGCGGCGGAGATCAAGGTCATTGCCAACGAACGCTACGCCAGATCCGACTCGTCGGTGACTGCGCAGGTGCTGCGCGCGCTTGCGGCCCGCCCCGACGCCATCATGCTCGGCGGCACCGGAACGCCGGGTGCGCTGCCCGCCATCGCCTTGTCCGAGCGCGGATACAAGGGGCCGCTCTACGGCAACAACGGGATGATTAGCGCCGATTTCCTTCGCCTCGCCGGCAAGACCGCCAACGGCATCATCTGCCCCACCGGGCCGGTGATCGCGGCCGAACAGCTTCCGTCGAGCAATCCGATTCAGAAGGTCGCCTTGGCCTACCGGGCGGCTTACGAGAAGGCGAACGGCGAGCAGCCGACCGACGGGTTCTCCTCCTACTCGTTCGATGGCTGGATGGTCTTCGTCGACGCTGCCAAGCGCGCATTGGCAACCGGTGCCAAGCCGGGCTCGCCGGAATTCCGCAGCGCGCTGCGCCAGGCCTTGTTCACCACCAAGGAAGTCGTCGGCACGCAGGCAATCTACAATTTCACGCCGGCGGATCGGCACGGCGTCGATGCACGTTCGCGCGTCCTCGTTCAGATCGAGGACGGGAAGTACAAGCTCCTGCCTTGACGTCGGGCGGGTCTGGTCGAGCCGGGATTTGACGGAGCATTGCATGCGGGATGACGCCGGGCGGCAGCAGGAAGCGCCGGCCTGGGCGCGTGCGGTCGAGCTGTTTCCACCTTGCGACCGCGTGCTCGCGACCATCCTCGCCCGGCAGGCGGAGCGCTATGGCGATCGCGTTCTGCTGGTTGCTGGGCAGACGCGCTGGACCTATGCGCAGACCGCGGCGATAGCGGCTGCATCGGCGCAGACGTTGATCGAGGCCGGCATCAAACCGGGAGACCGGGTCGCGTTGATGTGCTCGAACCGACCGCAGTTTCTTCAAGTCTATCTCGGCTGCGCCTGGCTCGGCGCTATCACGGTGCCGATCAACACGGCGCTGCGGGGGCGCCAGCTCGCCCATATCTTCCGCAACTCGCATCCTGCGCTCCTCGTCGCCGAGGCCGGGTTTCTGGCCGCGCTCGAGACCGTTGGCACCGAGGCCGATCTGCCGCCGCTCGTATGGACGATCGATCAGATCGCGGAGGCGCCACGGATCGCAGCGGTGCCGTTGCCCGCGCCCGCATCCATGGCGCCGGCTGGTGCCGTGCGGCCGGGGGATACCGTTGCCATCCTCTACACCTCCGGCACCACGGGGCCGGCCAAGGGCGTGTGCTGTCCACAAGCTCAGCTGTTCTGGTGGGGCATCTGCTCGGCGCGGGCACTCGGCATTCGCGAGGGCGACGTGTTGTTCACGACCTTGCCGTTGTTCCACACCAACGCGCTCAATGCATTCTATCAGGCCGTATTGAACGGATGCACTTACGTGCTCGAGCAGAAATTTTCCGCTTCAGGCTTCTGGGCCGCCGCGCGAGCCCACAATGCGAGCGTGGGTTACCTGCTCGGTGCCATGGCGTCCATGCTCCTGGCCCAGCCTCGGAGGGAGGACGATACTGCTCATCGCGTTCGCGTCGCCTTGGGTGGGGGCGTGCCGCCGCAGATCCATCGGCCGTTTCTCGAGCGGTTCGGCGTGCCGCTGGTTGACGGCTATGGGTCGACGGAGACGAATTTCGTGTTCGCTGGCGCCATCCCCTCCGACCGTCCGGGGACCATGGGATATCTGGCCGGAGGCTTCGAGGCCCGCATCGTCGACGAAAACGATTCAGAGCTGCCTGACGGACAGGCGGGGGAACTCGTCCTGCGCGCCAAGGAGCCGTTTGCGTTCGCCACCGGATATTTCGGCATGCCGGAGAAGACGGTCGAAGCGTGGCGAAATCTCTGGTTTCATTCCGGCGATCGCGTCGTCCGCGACGCGGATGGACATTATCGCTTCGTTGATCGCATGAAGGATTCGATCCGCCGGCGCGGCGAGAACGTGTCCTCCTGGGAGGTCGAGCAGATCATCCTTGCCCATCCGGCGGTCGCTGCGTGCGCGATCTACCCGCTGCCGTCCGAACTGGGCGAGGATGAGGTTGCGGCCGCGATCTTGCTGGAGCAGGGGCAGTCGCTGGAGCCCGCCGACATCATCAGGCATTGCGAGGGGCAGATCGCCTATTTCGCAATCCCGCGCTATGTCCGCATCGTGAGCGAGATGCCGCTGACGGAGAACGGCAAGATCAAGAAGGGCGCGCTGCAACAGGCCGGTGTGACGACGGATACCTGGGACCGCGAAGCCGCCGGCATTCGAGTCCGGCGCTGAGCATCACGTCCGCTCGCGATGCTGCAGAGCGTCCCTCACGGCGCTCTTCACGTCGTCGAGCGCGCCGACGAGCCCGTCGAGACGGTCGATCGGGAATTCGGCCAGCAATTCGGCGAGCCAGGCGCCGTGACTCTTCGCCATCCGCCTGAAGGTCTTTCGGCCCTCGACCGTCATGCAGACGATCTGCACGCGCCGGTCCAGATTTGACGGCGTCCGCGTGATATATCCATCCTCGACCAGGCGATCGACGATCGGCGTCAGGTTGCCGGCCGAAACCATCAGGCGCTTGGGCAGTTCCCCCAGCACCAATCCGCTCGGCTCCCGATCGAGTTGAGCGAGAACGTCGAAGCGTGGCATCGTAAAGTCGTATTCTTCGCGAAATCGGCGCCGCAACTCCCCCTCGATCAGGGTCGTGCAGGCCAGCAGCCGGAGCCAGAGCCGCGTCTGAGCCCTGTACCCGGCCTCCGCATCGGCCGCATTCCTGCTGGACGCCGGCGAGGACTCCTTTGCGAGTGCCAAATCGATCTCCTGAGCCTCATGGCGCGTTGAAGGCGAATGCAATTCCATTCGATGCGCAACAGAATAGTTCGTGCCAAAACTAAATTCAAGGCAGGGACCGGAAGAGCAGGGCGTCCCCTGATCCGGGGCGGATTTGGTCCGTGTTTCCCGTCGACGCCGCTAGGCAAAGCGCCGGAACATCGTCTGTGCACCGGCGCCTTGACAACGTCTTCAGGGAAGGAAATAGTTTATGCTTAAAACAATTCGAGGGCGCCGGCTGCATTGGCGGATTTGATCGCAAGCACGCCTCAGAACATGCCGGCCGTCCGGCAGGCAATCGACCTTGTGGAGCGACAGATGAGCTCATTGGCAAAGACGATCTCCCGCGACTGGCTGGACTGGCCGTTCTTCGAGCCGCGTCATCGCGCAATTTGCGAGGCGCTCGACCGCTTCGTCACGCAGGGTGGTCTTCAGGCGGCCGACCACAGCGACGTCGATGGCGCCTGCCGCAAGCTCGTTCGCGCGCTCGGCGCGGCGGGACTGCTCGACTGCGCGGTTGCGGCGCCGGACGGTGACGTGGCGAGCATCGATTCCCGCTCGATCTGCCTGTCGCGCGAGACGCTGGCCTATGCCGATGGTCTCGCCGATTTCGCCTTTGCAATGCAAGGCCTCGGATCCGGCGCCATCGCGCTTGCCGGCTCGGCGGAGCTGCGAAACGCCGTGCTGCCGAAAGTCCGTTCCGGCGAATGGCTGGCTGCCTTTGCGCTTTCGGAGCAGGCGGCGGGCTCGGATGTGGCGGCCATGACGTGCACGGCGCGCGAGGACGGCGACAGCTACGTTCTGGAAGGCGAGAAGACCTGGATCTCGAATGGCGGGATCGCCGACGTCTACACGCTGTTCGCGCGAACCGGGGAGGCGCCTGGCGCGCGCGGCATCTCCGCCTTCGCAGTGTTTCCCGATGATCCCGGCTTCAGCGTGGCCGAGCGCATCGACATCATCGCGCCGCATCCGCTCGCAACGCTGCGTCTGGACAATTGCCGCATCCCGATCAGCCGACGCATCGGGCCGTCCGGCGGCGGATTCAAGATTGCGATGCAGACCCTCGATATCTTCCGGTCCTCGGTTGCCGCAGCGGCGCTGGGTTTTGCCAGACGCGCGCTGGAGGAGGCACGACTGCACGCGCAGACACGGCGCATGTTCGGGACGACGCTGTCGGAACTGCAGCTGACCCAGGCCGCACTCGGCGACATGGCCACTGAAACGGATGCCGCGGCGCTGCTGACCTATCGCGCCGCGTGGCGCCGCGACGTTCAGAAGCTTCCCACCACGCGTGAAGCGGCAATGGCAAAACTGGCCGCCACCGAAACCGCCCAACGGGTAGTCGACCGCGCGGTGCAGATGTTCGGCGGTCGCGGTGTGCGCAAGGGCGAGATCGTCGAGAGCCTGTATCGCGAAGTCCGCGCGCTTCGCATCTACGAAGGGGCGACCGAGGTTCAGAAGCTGATCGTCGCGCGCGAACTCCTCAAGCCGCGCTAACGGGGGCTCTCAGCGCAGAGCGTGACGGCGGCGGTCATCATGATACATCCAGCGCTCGCTTGCGTTTGGGCGCCGCCGGTCGGTCAGGTCGTCGGGCTCCACGCGTCCTGGAGGGCGCAGCGCCATTGTGCCGCTTGCGCGCGGCACGCGCGCCGGGTGTCTTCTCCCGGTGCAAAAGCTTGCGAAGCGTAGAGGGGTCGGCGTACCCAACCTTCTCGGCGATGTCATCGAGGCTGAGCCGAGTGGTTTCCAGCAGGTCCATTGCCTTATCGACGCGCAACCTCTGGACAAATTTCACCGGCGAAAGCCCGGTGGCGCGCTCGCATCGGCGCGCAAAGGTGCGCGCACCCAGTCCCGCGGCCTTTGCAAGTTCGGAGATTGAAAAGGTCCGATGCAGTCGCGCCCGTGCCCAGCGCTCCGCGCGTGAAACGCGTTCGTCCGCGGCGGTGAGGAAGGATAGCGCCATATAGCGGGATTGCGATTGCCTCCGGTCCAGCAAGAGAAACCGCGCGCAGCTGTCCGCGAGGTCAGGTCCTGCATGGCGGGCAATGATCGAAAGCATCAGGTCCAATTGAGCCATCGCCGCACCGGCCGTTGTTAGGCGCCCGTCGGTCAACACCATCGCATCCGTGTCGAGAGTCACCCTTGGAAACAGCTGTCGAAACAAGGGTGCGAGCCACCAGGTCGTGGTTGCGCGGCGGGCATCCAGCAGCCCGGCGCTCGCAACCAGAAATACGGCCGAGCAGGAGCTGGCGATTTCAGCTCCGGATTGAAAGGCCGCATGTAGAGCCTTCCTGGCCATTTCGGCATCCCGTCGCTGCAATCCTTCGCGAACGAGTTGCTCATCCGTCCAGGCCAGCCCAGGCACGATCACCACGTCTGCGGGTCTATTGGCGCCGCCCTTCGCGGGCAGCCTTGCGAGCTGCGTTGTCCATCTTGCCCCGGAGCCGGAAATTCTGACGTCAAAGCAGGGCAGTCGTCCGGCCCTTGCACGAATGCCGTTGGCCACATCGATCAATTCGGTGGTGATGGCGACACTGGCCGCAGAAGCTCCTTCCAGGACCAGAACGTCAATGAGCGGCATGGCAAAATAGCCCCGAATAATGTCACTTTTGACACTTGTCGAAATGAATGCCCGGGAAATACCGTTTGCGCAACCTTTTCCGGAGGACAACATGAGCGATGCGCTGCTGAAGCCTGACGATCTATCCGATTTCGAGCAGCGGCTCCTCGCGTTGGAGGGCACGGCAAAACCGGTCTACGTTGCGGGCCAGGGACCCGCTGTCATCGTCATGACCGAGATGCCAGGCATTAGCCCGCACGTCGCGCGTTTCGCTCGCTGGGTGCGCGACGCCGGCTTTCGCGTCTACATGCCGTCGCTTTTCGGAAAGGATGGCGATGTTCCCGACGCGGAAACTGCAGCCGGTGTTTTTCGGCGCGCGTGCGTCAGCGCTGAATTTCGAGCGCTCGGGGGCGGATCATCGAGCCCTGTATCCAACTGGTTGCGGGCGCTCGCGAGGCTGGCCCATGGCGAGAGCGGCGGGCCGGGCGTCGGCGCTATCGGCATGTGCTTTACCGGCAACTTCGCGCTGAACATGATGCTGGAGCCGGTACTGCTGGCTCCTGTCTTGTCCCAGCCGTCGCTCCCGTTGGACAATCCCGCCGGCATCGAGAGCTCCGCTGACGAACTGGCGCAAGTCCGTTCAAGGCTGGAACGCGAAGATCTGACCGTCCTTGCTTACCGGTTTGCGGGCGATTCATTTTGCCGCGCCGAACGGTTTGCCGCCTACCAGGCCGCGCTCGGCGATCGCTTCGTTGGTCGCGTTTTGCCTGACACGGCCGCGAATACTGGGCCCAAGCCACCGTTCTTCGAGCAGTTCGTCAAGACGCCTCATAGCGTCGTCACAGTTCATCTTGTCGATGAGTCGGGTCAGTTCACTCTCGCAGCCCGGGACGAGATTCTTGCATTCTTTCAGAAGCGCCTGAAATCCAGATCGACCTGATGCTCGCCGTCAACCCCGCGAGTCATTCAGCCGGGGCGGCCGACGCGGACACGCCAGATATCCGGACCCGTCTCGACATAATCCCAAGTGAAGATGTTGAAATACCTGACGTCGAACAGGTAGCGCAACGGACGCGGGTCGTGGTCACTCACGACATGGAAGAACTGCCCGGGAGCCAACTGATCAAACGTGTCGAAGATCAACGGATGGCGCATCGTCCGCGGAATGCTTCGAACGTCGATCGTCGTCTCCGGGGCGGTCAACTGATCGGTGATTTGCTGCTTCATGGACCCAACATCGCCCCGGATGCCGGATCTGTCTTTGTCGCTGCGCAAACCAGGGAGGCGCTCGTTACCCATCATCCAGGAAGGGATGCAATGGTGCGAAGATCTGCCAGCCGGGCGATGGAGCGGGCCGCGAGCTGCTGAGCCAGCTCCAATCGCGACTGGTCGACGGCATTGTCGGCTTCATCGAGATAGATCGAGGACAATTGTTCCGCGAGACGCAGCACACGGCGCTTGATGTCGTCGAGCGTTTCAGAATGCGGAAAAGTATCGTTGGTGTCCCCGATCGGAATCTGTAAGCCGTCTCCAATCAGGGACAGCAGGCGCCTTCGCTGCGGCGCGGGCGCATCCTGGGACCATCGAAAGATGCCCCTGAGAAGGAGGCTTTCGAGCAACGCGGCCGATGAGAACTCAGTGACTGCCGTCTCCTGTGCCGCAAGAGACTGCCTTCGGCCGGCCCGCCACGCCAGCCGGCGCTCGCGGCGAAGCAGATTGCCGTCACGCAGCGCCTCGCGCGCCAGACTCTCAGCGGCTGCCCGCACAAGCCCGCTTTCGGCGCGCGCTGCGATATATGTCCAGAATATGAAGGCTCGTTCGCGGTGCCGGACGGCGAGCGCCCATGCGCCATAAGCGGTCGCGAGCAGCGAGCCCTCAAGCTCGGACAGCTCTTCCGCGGGAACCAAATCCATCGGTGGCCACCTGAGATCAGCCCTGGCAGGCCCGCGCCCGATGGCTGCGATGCAGGCTTTCTCGATTGTTTCGGCGCGTTCTAACTCCCTTTGATTCAGGACTTCGAAAACGCAGCGGACTGGTTCGAAGCCCTCGTCACCGGTTGCGGCAAGCTTGCCATAACGCTGCGCAGCCTCTTCGGCCTGAGTAAACGCAATCGCATAGAGCTCGCCGACGTTCCGGACAGAAGCGGGCGGCTCTGCTGCCAACAGGGGTTCACTGCGCATCTTGGGTTCCAATCACACCGTGGAGCATGGCCTTGTCCGCGCCGCGTCTGTTTGAGGTAGCGCAAAGGTGGACCCGCTCGCGCTGTTACAAGAGGAGCGATTCAGAACAACGGCGTTCTGCTAACTGAAAGCGGCGCGCTTGCTAAAACTCTTTGGTATCAGACTGTTCCTGGTGCTGGCCCTGGCCGTTCTCGGCTGGATCGGCTTCGGCTGTCCGGCCGATGCTACTGGCAGATTGAATGACTACCTGCCGAAGGCGGAGCCGGGAGAACTGATTCCCGGTGCGAACCGGCTCGGAGTGCCGCAAGGCGATCCAGCGATTGCTCCAGCCTACAAGGACGACCAGCTCCTTGGGTTCGTCTACCTGAATTCGGATTTCGCCAACGCAACTGGCTATTCGGGCAAGCCGATCCAGATCCTGGTCGGAATCAACCCGAAGGGCGTGCTCACCGGCCTGAAGCTGGTCGAGCACAAGGAGCCCATCGTTCTCGTGGGTATTCCGGAAAGACGCATCCTGGAAGCGGTCAAGAAATTGATCGGTACCGATATGGAGCCCGTCGTCCGCGGAGCGGCGACCGCGCCGCAGGTGGACATCGTCAGTGGCGCGACGGTCACCGTTCTGGTGATGGGGGACAGCATCCTCCGATCCGCAACGAAGATCATCAAGAGCGGTCGTCTCGGTGCCCAGGGCCTTGCGCCGGCCGGCCCCGCGCCTCAAGTCATCAGGGCGATTGATCCCGGCAAGAGCGAGATCCGCGATTGGCAGAGCCTGGTCGGTGACGGCTCCGTTCGCCGCCTGACCCTCTCTCTTGCCGATATCAATCAGGCTTTCGAGAAGTCCGGCAACGCGGCCGCGGCGGCCCATCCGGAGGAAGGCGACCCCAGCGACACGTTCATCGATCTTTATGTCGCCGACGTTGCGGTGCCGACCATCGGCCGCAGCCTGCTCGGGAACGACGGATACAATCGCCTGACCGGAAGGCTCAAGCCGGGCCAGCAGGCGCTCGTCGTCGCGGGGGCGGGCCGTTATTCCTTCAAGGGCGCCGCTTACGTTCGCGGCGGGATCTTCGACCGGATCGAATTGATCCAGGATACCAACAGCATCCGTTTCCGCGATCGCGACCACACCCGGCTGGGAAGCCTCGAGGCCGAGGGCGCGCCCGATTTTCCCGAGATCGCGCTTTTTGTCGTGCCGGCTGAGTTCAGTTTCGATCCGACCGAACAATGGATATTGCAACTGCTCGTGCAGCGCGTCGTGGGCGCACGCGACAAGGCATGGGTGACCTTCGAGCTGGGATATGCATTGCCTGATGCTTACGTGAAGCGCGAGCCGGCGGCGCAAGGCCAAGGCGCCTCGCCGGACCGAACGCCCGCATCGGCGACCGAACGGCGCGAGACAGCAGGACCAGCTTCAACCGAAGACGAGCCGCTGTGGATGAAGATCTGGCGAGGCAACATCGTCAAGGTCGCCATGGCGGCCTTCGCGCTTGGTGCGCTCACGCTCATCTTCTTCTTCCAGAATCAGCTGGTGCGCCGCCCGAAAGTCTATACCTGGGTACGCCGGGTCTACCTGGCGTTCATTCTCGTGTGGCTCGGCTGGTACGCGAATGCGCAGCTTTCGGTCGTCAACGTCCTGACGTTCGCCAATTCATTGTTGACCGGGTTCAGCTGGGAATACTTCCTGTCCGTGCCGCTGATCTTCCTGCTGTGGTGCTCGATCGCCGCCGGGCTTCTGTTCTGGGGGCGCGGTCCGTTCTGCGGCTGGCTCTGTCCGTTCGGTGCGTTGCAGGAGCTGCTCAACAACGTCGCGCAGGCGGTCAAGATTCCGCAATATCGATTGCCATGGGGTCTTCACGAGCGGCTATGGCCACTCAAATACATCATCTTCCTGGGCCTGTTCGGGATGTCGCTGTACTCGACCGCGTTTGCCGAACAGCTCGCGGAAGTCGAGCCCTTCAAGACGGCGATCGTCCTGAAGTTCGCGCGCGAATGGCCGTTCGCCGTCTATGCGCTGACGCTTCTGTCGGCCGGATTGTTCGTCGAGCGATTTTTCTGTCGCTACATGTGCCCGCTTGGCGCTGCGCTGGCGATTCCGGGGCGTATCCGCATGTTCGAATGGCTGCGCCGCTGGCCGGAATGCGGCTCGCCCTGCCAGCGCTGCGCCAACGAATGCCCGGTGCAGGCGATCCATCCTGAGGGGCACATCAACGTCAATGAATGCATCTACTGCATGCATTGCCAGGAGCTCTACTTCGACGATCACCGCTGCCCGCACATGATTCAGGTGCGGCTGAAGCGCGAGAAGCGTGAAGCGCTGTCGTCGTCGTCGATGCGCAGCGGCGGCAAGGGACCGCAAACCATAATCACTGCGGGCGGCAAGCCGGTCGGGCTGCCGCGCGCAGAAGCCATTACCCCACCACCAAACTGAAGCCCAGGAGGCCACCATGAGCGACAACGAAAATGGAAAACCCGTCAGCCGGCGCACTTTGCTAGGGACAACGGCTGCGGCCGCTGGCGTCGGTATTGCGGGCGGAGTTGGCCTGTCGAGCGACGGCCTCGGCCTCGTCACGGCGGCGGACGCTCAGACCAAGTCGGCACCAAAGGCGCCGGCGGCGCGTCCGGCGGTGCAGAAGGCCGAGGTGGCTCCGGGCGAACTCGACGAATATTACGTGTTCTTCTCCAGCGGCCAGTCCGGCGAAATGCGCATCGTCGGTTTGCCCTCGATGCGCGAACTGATGCGCGTTCCCGTCTTCAACCGCTGTAGTGCCACCGGATGGGGACAGACCAACGAGAGCCTTAAGGTGCTGACCGAAGGGCTGCAGCCTGCGACGCGCGAATTGCTCAAGAGCCGCGGCGGCACGTTCATGAACGGCGATCTGCATCATCCGCACATCACGTTCACCGACGGTACCTATGACGGCCGATACGCGTTCATGAACGACAAGGCCAACACCCGGGTCGCACGCGTGCGCCTCGACGTCATGAAGTGCGACAAGATCATCGAGCTGCCGAACCAGCATACGGTCCATGGCCTGCGGCTGCAAAAATATCCCCGCACCGGATACGTGTTCTGTAACGGCGAGGATGGCGTGCCGCTCCCGAACGACGGCAAGGTGCTCGACAAGCCGAAAGATTATCGTGCGATCTTCACGGCGCTGGACAGTGACACCATGAAGGTTGCGTGGCAGGTGATCGTCGACGGCAATCTCGACAACGTCGATGCCGACTATCAGGGCAAATACGCGTTCTCTACCTGCTACAACGCGGAGGAAGGTGTCACCTTGGCCGAGATGACCGCCAACGAACAGGATTGGGTCGTGATCTTCAACCTTAAGCGGATCGAGGAGGCGGTCAAAAAGGGCGACTTCAAGGAAATGAACGGCGTGCCAGTGATCGACGGCCGGAAGGGTTCGCCTTACACGCGCTACGTTCCGGTCTCGAATAATCCGCACGGCATGAACACCGCACCCGACGGAATCCACATCGTCGCGGCCGGGAAGCTGTCGCCGACCGTCACGGTCATGGATGTCAGGCTGTTCGACCAGTTGTTCGACGACAAGATCAAGCCGCGCGACGTGGTCGTAGCCGAACCCGAACTCGGTCTCGGGCCGCTGCATACCGCCTACGACGGCAAAGGCAACGCCTATACGACACTGTTCCTCGACAGCCAGGTCTGCAAGTGGAACATCGAGCTCGCAAAACGCGCCTTCAAGGGGGAAAAGGTCGATCCCATCATCCAGAAGCTCGACGTTCACTATCAGCCCGGTCACAACCATTCTTCCATGGGCCAGACCAAGGAGGCCGACGGAAAGTGGCTGATCTCCCTGAATAAGTTCTCCAAGGACCGCTTCCTCAATGTCGGTCCGCTGAAGCCGGAGAATGATCAGTTGATCGACATATCAGGCGACAAGATGGTTCTCATCCATGACGGTCCGAGCTTTGCCGAGCCGCACGACGCCACCATCGTCCATCGCTCCAAGATCAACCCGATCTCGATCTGGGACCGGGCCGACCCGATGTTCGCGGACGCAGTGAAGCAGGCGAAAGCCGACGGGATCAATCTCGAAGCCGACTCCAAGGTCATCCGCGACGGCAACACGGTCCGCGTCTACATGACGTCGACGGCGCCGGCGTTCGGCCTCGACCAATTCCAGGTCAAGCAGGGCGATCAGGTGACCGTCTACGTCACGAACATCGACGCCGTAGAGGACCTGACCCACGGTTTCTGCATCGTGAACTATGGCATCCAGATGGAGGTTGCGCCAATGGCGACCGCCTCGGTGTCGTTCACGGCGGATAAGCCCGGCGTCTACTGGTATTACTGCTCGTGGTTCTGTCATGCCATGCATATGGAGATGAAGGGCCGCATGTTCGTCGAACCGAAGATGGTCTGAGCGAGAACAGCACGTGCGTGTTTTGCCACGACTCATCCCGGCGGCGATCTGCGCCGCCGGGGCCTTTGGCTCCGCCACCGCGGCGGAGCTGAGGGCCTTTGCGGATCAGCCGCTCCAAGCAGTACTGGACCGTGCACAGGAAGGCGACGTCGTCAAGCTGGGACCCGGCGTTTACGAGGGGCGGGTCAGGATTGACCGGCGCCTTATCCTGGCCGGGGAGCCCGGCGCGGTGCTCAGCGGTGGCAGGTCCGGCAATGTCATTACCGTGACCGCGCCGGGGGTCACCATCCGCGGCCTCACCATTAGGGAATCCGGTCGCGATCTCCAGGCCATGAATTCAGGGATCTTTCTCGAGAAGACTGCGGAGCGTGCGATCATCGAGAACAACCGCCTCGAAGGGAACCTGTTCGGCATCTACGTTCACGGCGCGGCAGGCTCGCGTGTCGAGCGCAACGTCATCGAAGGATTGCGCGAGGGGCGCCGCAGCGAGAGCGGGAATGGCGTGTCGGTCTGGAACGCGCCCGACGTCACCATCGCGGAAAACACCTTCCGCTACGGCCGAGACGGCATCTTCACGATCAGCAGTCGCAAGGACCACTTCATCAACAACCGTTTCGAACAGGTGCGCTTCGCGGTTCACTACATGTACACCAACGACAGCGAGGTCCGCGGCAACGTTTCAGTGCGCAATACGGTTGGCTACGCCATCATGTATTCGAACCGACTTGTGGTCCGCAATAATGTATCGGATCGCGATCGTGACTACGGGATACTGTTCAACTACGCCAATTATGCCGAGATCGACGGCAACCGGGTCGTTGGCGGATCGCTGGACAACGTCGCAGTCGGCAGCCAAGGTCCGGATGACGAGAAGGAGATGGTGCCCGACATAAGGCCAACCCGGGACGTCCGCAGCGGACCGGAAAAATGCGTGTTCATCTACAACACCAACCACAACAGGTTCCGCAACAACTGGTTCGAACGTTGCGGCATCGGCGTCCACTTCACCGCCGGCTCGGAAGGCAACGAGATTGCGGGCAATGCCTTCGTCGGCAATCGCAACCAGGTCAAATATGTCGGCACACGTGATCTCGACTGGTCGAAGGGTGGCAGCGGCAATTACTGGAGCGATAACCCGGCATTCGACCTGAACGGTGATGGCATTGCTGACACAGCTTATCGGCCCAACGATCTGGTCGATCGCGTGCTGTGGACGGCGCCATCCGCCAAGGTCTTGATCAACAGCCCCGCGGTGCAAGTGCTGCGCTGGGCGCAGGCGCAGTTTCCGGCTCTCTATCCCGGCGGCGTCGTCGATAGCCATCCTCTGGTCGCGCCACCGCCGAAGCCTTCGCCCGAATGGAGCTCCAGATGACCGTTACCGTGTCCGTGACCGGTGTCGACAAGAACTATCGCAAGGTGCGCGCGCTGCGTGACGTCTCGTTCTCTCTCGTGCCCGGGCGGCTGAGCGCGCTGGTCGGCCACAACGGCGCCGGCAAGACCACGCTGATCAAATTGATGCTGGGCTTGATCCGGTCCGACCGCGGCGAAATTCGCGTGATGGGGCAGGATCCGGCAGCGGGCGAATTCTCCGAACGCCGGCTGCTTGGCTACCTCCCCGAAAACGTCGCGTTCAACGCAGCCCTCACGGGACGCGAAACGCTGGCGTTCTATGCCCGTCTGAAGCGGATCAAGCCAGTCTCGGCTTGGGCGCTGCTCGACCGCGTCGGACTGAGCGATGCAGCCGATCGCCGCGTCGGGACTTATTCCAAGGGTATGCGGCAGCGACTGGGTCTGGCCCAGGCGTTGCTTGGACAACCACGCGTGCTGTTGCTGGATGAGCCGACCACGGGCCTCGATCCAGCGCTCCGGCAAACGTTCTACGAGATTCTCAACGAATTGCGCGACGGCGGCGCCACCGTCCTGATCTCGTCCCACGCGCTCAACGAACTCGAAGATCGCGCGGAGCACGTGCTGATCATGAATCGCGGCCGGCTGGTCGCTCAAGGCACGTTGGCCGAATTGCGCTCACTCTCGCAGTTGCCGATCCGGGTCTCACTCGATCTGGCGGTCGGCGCGGATGAAGAAATTGCCGCCCCGATCGCGGATGAAACTGTCTCGGCTTCGGGCCGCAAGACCGTGTTGGTGGCTGACGAGACAGGAAAGATGGATCTGTTGCGCGCGGTAGCGGGCGATCGCCGTGTCAGGAACATTGAAATCGCCGCTCCGACCCTCGACGATCTCTACGCACATTTCCTCAACACGCAGGAGAAGGCCGCGTGAGGACAGTCGGGATCATCGCCTTCAAGGAAATCCAGGAAGGCTTGCGGAACCGCTGGGTATTGGCGACCACGCTCCTGCTGGCGGCCCTTGCCTTGTCGCTGACGTTCCTCGGCAGCGCGCCCACGGGCAATGTTGGTGCCGGCGCCCTCGACGTGGTGGTTGTCAGCCTGTCCAGCCTGACGATTTTTCTGTTGCCGCTGATCGCGCTGCTGATCTCGCACGATGCTGTGGTCGGTGAAATGGAGCGGGGCACGATGATCCTGCTGTTGAGTTACCCGGTGGGCCGCAGCCAGGTCATCCTCGGTAAGTTCTGCGGGCATGTCCTGATCCTGGCTTTTGCGACGATCCTCGGTTACGGCGCGGCGGCTGCTGCGCTCGCGATCACCGGCGCCTCCGTGCTGGCGGCGAGCTGGTACGCGTTTGCTTCGATGCTCGGGACGTCGATCATGCTGGGGGCCGTATTCGTGGCGATAGGTTACCTGATCAGCAGCCTGGTTCGCGACCGCGGCACGGCGGCAGGCCTTTCTGTCGGCATCTGGCTCCTGATGGTGCTGGTGTTCGATATGGCATTGCTTGGCATGCTGGTGGTCGACCAGGGGCGGATCATCTCGGCGACGGTGCTCGAATGGCTTCTGTTTCTCAATCCCACCGATCTTTACCGGTTGGCGAATCTCACGGGATTCAATGTGAGCCAATTTTCCGGCATGGCCGGGTTGTCCGGAACGGCGACGACCGGCATTACGGCGTTATTGCTCGGCCTGCTGCTCTGGATCGTGGCGCCGCTCGGGCTTGCGACGACCTTCTTCGCACGGAGGGAACTATGACTCGAAGATCCGCCGGTGCGATCATCATCGCGGCGCTGTTTCTCGTTGGCTGCAATCCGAACGCGGCGAACACCAACGTGCCGCCGCCGCTTCCTCTCACGCGCGATGCGATGGGCGTCTTTTGCGGCATGAATCTGATGGAGCATCCCGGACCCAAGGGGCAGATCATCACGTCGGGCCGCATCGATCCGTTCTGGTTCACTTCCGTCCGCGATACCGTGGCGTTCACGTTGATGTCGGATCAGCCGCGTGACATCCGCGCGATCTATGTCTCGGACATGGCGCGCGCTTCGAGTTGGGAGGAGCTCGGCCCAACGAACTGGATCGATGCGCGGACCGCGTTTTTCGTGATCGAAAGCCGGAAGCGGGGCGGCATGGGAGCGGCGGAAGCAGTGCCGTTCGGCAACCGGGCCGCGGCTGATGGCTTCGCAGCCGAGAACGGCGGTCGGGTGGTGACGTTCGCGGAAATTCCCGGCACTTATGTCCTGGGCAGCGACACGGCGGGCGGGGCCGCCGAACATGATCGCAGCGATGCCAGGCTAAACTGAGGACCTCGATGACGCACAATCCAAGTCTCACGCGGCGACGGATGATCGCAATCACGGCGACGGTGCTCGGTTCGGCTTTCGTGAGCGGCGCCCGCATCGTTCGAGCGGAAGAGGCCGTCCGCTGGCACGGTTCAGCGCTCGGGGCGCAGGTCTCGATCGAGGTATATCATCCAGACCGTGCCGAGGCTGCGCGACTGGTCGGCAGTTGTCTTCTCGACGTGCGCCGGCTGGAGCAGCAATTCAGCTTGTACCGCCAGGACTCCGCGATCAGCACGCTCAACCGCACCGGCATTCTCGTCGCGCCGGATCCGGACATGGTGGCCTTGCTCGAGGCTTCCCTGGCCTTTGCCGACCTGACCGGCGGCGCATTCGATCCAACCGTTCAGCCGTTGTGGCAGCTCTATGCCGACCATTTTTCTTCGGAGCGTCCGGATCCGAACGGCCCGTCGCTGGAGAAGCTCGCCGAAGTGCTGACGAGGGTCGGCCGCCGAGGATTGCTTGTGAGATCAGATCGCATTGCCCTGACGCATCGCGGGGCCGCGGTAACCCTGAACGGCATCGCGCAGGGATTCGCGACCGACAAGGTCGTCGACAAGCTGCGAAGGGCCGGCTTGTCGACGACCCTGGTCGATATGGGAGAGATACGCGCAATCGGATCGCGACCCGATGGCAGGCCTTGGCGTATAGGTCTTGGGGATCCGGACAGGCCAGGGGCTCTCACCGAGACGATCGATCTCGTCGACCGTGCGATCGCGACGACGTCCGGCGCCGGATTCCGTTTCGATGCTGCCGGTCGATTCACGCATCTGTTCGACCCAATGACGGGACTGAGCCCGTCCCTCCATCGAACGGTGAGCGTTGTCGCTCCGACCGCCACCGAAGCAGATGCCCTCTCGACGGCCTTCAGCCTGATGGCCATTCCTCAAATACGGGATATCGTCGCCTCACGACCTAATGTGCAGGCGCGCCTGATCGATACGGATGGTCGGCTGACCGTGTGCGGCGCGTGAAGCATCGATGGATGGCTGCAGCACGGAGTTCGGTCGCCACTGTTGTTCCGGTCAGGTGCGAGTTGTCCAGTTTGCGTGGTTTCAGAGGCGCACCCCGGTCGTAGCAAACGCTTGCGCGACGGGCTCCTGAATTCGATTCAAGATCTCCATCCCCGCAATCGCGATCACCACGGCCGCGACGCAGCCAAGAACAAAAGCCTTCATCCGCAACCTCCCTCAATCGAAACGTCAAGCCATTTATACGACACGGCTTGCCGCGAGCAAACTCGTTGGTCGCATCAAGGCACAGGCGGCCTACGGGCTCTTGAACATGGGATCGACCGAAAACGCATCACCCATCAAGCCAAGAGACTGGAGTGCGGCGCGATTCAGGTCGATTTCCAATATTGCAAGAAGAAGCGCAAGCACGACCGCAACGAGGATCAAGAACGGCGAGGCGTCTCGGGAATCGGGATCTTGCGATCCATCGAGCGCGCGCAAAGCGCGCAATCGCGCCAGCATCTGCAGAAATGGCCTCGTTCGCCCCTGCATGCCGTCATCCTTGACGTGCCCAGCCAAAGATTAGTGTCCGGACCACCGGCATTCAAGCGGGATGCGCAAGGTTAGCCTGTTGCAACGCACATTCCGGAACGGAATGCAGTGTCACCCCGTTTAGTACGCGCATCGGAGGATCCGACGTGAAATTGCCGATAGCGATTGTGTGCTTCGCAGCACTTTGCCTCTTCGAGAGTGCCTCCGCCCAACCCGCACAAACCAACTCATCTGGGGCGCAAACCCGTCCCGAGGAGAAGGGCCAAGCACAGCCGCAAGGCTGGACGGGTCCAATCAATACGGGGTCGGGTGGTGCGCCCGCCGAAAGTCCCCAAGGTCAGAGTCCGCCTGGAATGCAGGCCGCGCCGGAAGGCTCGTCCAAGAGCATGAGGGCACCAGCCAAGTAGATAGGTTCGGATATTCATCTCCAGTGGCTCTTCTGGCAATCTTGAGGGCGTGAATGTGACCAGGGCCGGTGAGGGTCAATGAGGCTACCTTTCTGCGCGCGTGGCGCCGCGGCCCTGTGGGCCATTTTCGCGGTATCATCCGTGCACGCCGACATGGTGGGGCATGGCGGCCCCGTACGAGCCCTCGCTGTTTCCCCCGATGGGAACGGCCTCCTGTCCGGAAGCTTCGATACTGCCGCCATTCGCTGGTCTTTGAAGACGGATACGGCAGAGCAAGTGCTGCGGTATCATGCTGACGCCGTCAATGCTGTCGCCTTTCTGAGCGGAGGCCGCCTGGTCACGGCCGGCGCCGATGCACGGATTGCGGTATGGACGGCGGGCCGGCAGCGGCCGGATCGGGTGTTCGAGGGACATGGAGGTCCAATCGTCGCGCTTGCGGTGTCTCCCGATGGTGCGCTTCTCGCATCCGGTTCATGGGATCGGACGGTGCGGCTCTGGTCGCTGTCGGACGGCGCGTCGCGCGTGCTCGAAGGTCATTCGCAGAACGTCAACGGCGTCGCCTTCACACCGGACGGCAGGTCGCTTCTCAGCGTCGGCTATGATCTCACGTTGCGCATCTGGCGTTTGCCGGATGGCCAGCCTGAAGTCGTGACGTTGCCGGCGCCGCTCAACGCGGTAGTTGTGGCGCCGGATGGTGAAATCGTCACGGGCGCGGTTGATGGCATGCTGCGGATGCTGACCGCCGACGGCAAGGTCAGCGGCGAGGTCGCGGCCGGTCCCACACCCGTGGTGGCCTTGACGATATCGGGAGACGGCACGTTGATTGCTGCGGCCGGCATCGGCGGCACGGTGGCGATCATCGATCGCAAGTCGCGCAGCCTGCTACGAACGCTGGTCGTGTCCGGCTTGCCGGTATGGTCGGTCGCCTTCCTTCCGGATCGAGAGACACTGATGACGGGTGGTGCGGACGGCAAGATCAGGCGCTGGAATGCGCGCACCGGCGATCCCATTGGTTCGAACCTCTCGGGAACGCCGGCCGATCCGCTCGCCGCCTATGCCGGCGATCCTGGCGCCGATGTATTTCGGGCATGTGTTGCCTGTCACACGCTGTCGGACAAGGAGGTTCAGCGTGCGGGCCCGACACTTGCGGGACTATACGGCCGCAAGATCGCTTCGCTGCCGGGCTATCGTTTCTCCGAAGCGCTGAAGACGATGGACATCGTCTGGACGCCGGAGACGGTCGCAAAGCTGTTCGAGATCGGACCGAATGCCTACACCCCCGGCACCAAGATGCCCGAGCAGCGCATCGGCTCGGCCGAGGACCGCCGTGCGTTGACCGACTTCTTGGGCCGCGCAACGTCGCGATAATTGCCGCTTCCGATCCTGCGAAGATATCCGCTTCGTCTAGTCCTTGCCATCGCGCTGGCGGAGATAGTCATCCGTCGTTCGCGGTGGCGTTCGTTCCGGCACGCCCTTGAAGGGATCGAATTGCTGTTCGCTCATGACGATGACGCGGCAGTCAGCGCACATCCTGAGTGCCGCGATCCGCTTGTCACCCGCCGGATACATCCAATGCCGGCCTTCGAGCTTGGCGGCGATGCGGTCGATCGTGCTCTTGACGCCGAAGGCCGTGCCGCAGCGGACGCAGAGCGCGGGCTCCTCTTCCTTGATAATCACGGCGGAAGCGCGGGCCGCGCGGAAATCGATCTGCGGCTTGAGGCTGATGACTTTTTCCGGACAGGTGCTCTGGCACAGGCCGCATTGCACGCAGGCGTCCTCGACGAACTTCAGCACTGGCCGCTCGGGATCGTCGCGAAGCGCGCCGGTCGGGCAGGCCGAGACGCAAGAGAGGCATAGGGTACAGCCGCTGGTATCGACGCTGATTGCGCCCACAGGCGCACCCTGCGGCAGGGCGATCACGTCGACCGGTTTCGGCGCCAGGCGATGCAACTCGCTGAGCCCGAACCGCAAAAGGTCGCGCCGCTTGCCGACGGTCTTGAAGGTCGCGGGCGCAGCGACGGCCGCGAGCGTGCCGATAGCAGCCAAATGCTCGCCGAGCGCGTCGGGATCATCCGTTTCGATGGTGGTGACGCGGTGGCCCTCAAAGCCGAGGCCGCCAAGGATCGCTTCAGACATGGCGATCGTCTGCGAAAGTCCGGTCACATCGTGGCGCGGCTTTGCGCGGAGCAGGAAGCGCACAGCGGATACGCCATAAGCGAAAGCGCCGACGACTGCCTCCAGCCCGAGCTGGGTGATCTCGTTGACGGCAAAGGGAAGCACGTTCGCCGGCAAGCCGTCGCCATACCGCGCCAGGGCATCGATCAGGGGCGTACCGTGCGGGCCGTCATGAAAGAGCAGCACCGCATCCGTGCCACCGGCCTCGTGGTAAGCGAGCAGCATGGCACGAATTCTTTGAAGCTGCGTATCGGCGGGCGGCAGTGCATAAGATGCCGCGCCGGTCGGGCAGGCAGCGGCGCATTGGCCGCAGCCCGCGCAGATGTTCGGATCAATTGCGATATGATCGCCGACGGGCGTGATCGCCCCGGTTGGGCAGAGATCGAGGCAGCGATGGCAGCCCGTGCGCTTCGAGCGCGAATGGGCGCAAAGAGCGGGCGTAACGTCGACATATTTCGGCTTGTCGAAGCTGCCGACGAGATCGCGCGCGGTCAGCACGGCGCGGAGCACGGCAGCGGGATCGTTCGGATCTGCGCGCAGATAGCCGTCGCGCAACTCGTGGGCGGGAAACAATGGCATCCCGCCGGAAAGGTCGAGCACGATATCGCAGCGCGAGGTGACCCCGCTTCGCGGTGCGTCCAGTACAAAGCGATCGCGCGAGGAGGGGCGGGGACGCGCATAATCGTCGATCGCAAGTTCGAAAGCGCCGAAATGTCCCTTTGCGGAGCGGATCGTGCCCTGCACGATCGGGAAGACCGTTGCAGCGGACGGCATCATCTCGTCGAGCTGTTTCAGCATAACCGTGACGTCGAGGTGATCGGCAAGCAGGCGGCCGGCTTCGATCGCGGCCTCATCGCGCCCGTAGATCAGGACCACGCCCTCGCTCGACAAGGTGACGAGCGGATAGTCCGGGGCCGGGATGGAGGCGGATGCGAGCAGGGCAGCCATTTTCGCGCCGGCGCGCGCGCCGTCGCGTGACCAGCCGGCCGTTTCGCGGATGTTGACGAAGCTGATCGCATCAGGCCGTTCGCCGGCCTCGTCAGTGAATTGCGCGGCCTGCTGCGTGCAGGCGACCGTCAGTGTGCCTCCAGCGGCCGCTGCGCTGCGGAAGTGATCGAGCTCGGCGCCGCAGAGATGGCGAAAGCTCTTGATCTCGCAGCTGGGACATCCACGCTGAATCGCGGCCGAGTCGAGACGCATCGTGTCTTCGCACGAGCAGATCAGGACGGTCTTGGATGGCTGCTCCAGGTTAACCCCTCCGCCAATCCGGTACCGACGACGGACTCGCGCCGGCCCTTCGCTTCCTATAGAACATTATCTATCGGGAAGAAAAGGAAAGCGGAGGACGGCCTGCCGTCGATCCCAGTCAGCCACGTTTCCCTGGTGGAACCGATCCACCTGCCGCCGCCGTTCACATTGGTGCGGCTGCGCGAGAGTGGCGACGCTTTTGCCCACGCATGCCGCATTGCACCGGAGAGCGGCGCCGGAACGCTTGTCTATGTCGGGCGCTTTGATCTGGCGGAGTTCGCCGTGGTGCTCGAGCCAGCAGAGCCCTTCCGTACGGCGCGGCGCGCGTTCTACGCCGGCATGGTCGCGCTCACCGATGCCTTGCGTGCCTACGCACCGCCGAGCAAGCCCATCACGATCGGCTGGCCGGATGCCGTCAGGATCGACGGAGGGCTGGTCGGCGGCGGGCGTATGGGTTGGCCTCTCGCGGCCATTGAGGAGGAGCCGCCGCCATGGCTGGTGTTCGGCGCGATGATCCGGACGGTTGCCATGAACGAGGACGAACGGGGTGTTCACCCGCTCGCCTCGGCGCTCGACCAGGAAGGCTTTGGCGAGGCTGGTGCGGCGCAGATCACGGAGAGCTTTGCCCGACACCTGATGCTGGCATTCGATGACTGGCAGGCGGGCGGTTTTGATGGCGTCGCGCGCGAATATCTTTCCCGTATGCCCCGCGAACGGCAGACCGTCCAACGCATCGACGATCGCGGCGATCTCCTCACGCGCCGGATTGGGGCGGGCGAGATCGAACGTGGCGACCTCGTGCAGGCGCTCGCGACGCCATCCTGGCTCGATCCGGCACTTGGAGGGCCGCGGCTGTGAAGCTCTTGCGTACTATCGCGCTCGATCCCTCCGACACCTTCGTGTTCGATGTGGCAGCGGAGCCGGGTGAATGGGCCGTCTCCGGTGCTTTCCGCTTCTGGGATTGCGATAGTGCGAAGCTCGAGGGCAAGGCGCGCGCGGCGTTTCGCGGCGGGTTCCTCGGCGTGCAATCCTGGGGCTGGTCGACGCTGGTGCAGATCGTTCCGGCGACCGAGGACGATTACCGCAGGCTGATCGATCTCCTTGCCAGGCAGCTCGTCGATCGTTTCGGTGCGCCGGACATGGCGACAGCGATGACGGCCGCGGAAGAGGAGGTGGCGTTCTCGCAGTCGCTGTGCACCCATCCCGTCAGCTCGCTTATTGCAGTGCACCGGGCTTCAAGCGGCGGCGAGGTCCGCGAGTCCTTCCGCCGACTAAAGCTCCGCGAAGGGCAGGGGCATGGCAAGGCGTTCTCGTTCATGGAAGTGGACGACGACGTCCAGCCTGACGGCGAGCTCAGGCTTGCGGATCTGGGCCGGGAGCCGACCGTCAGATGAACGATTTCTGGATCGCCTGCGGCCATCATTTGCTCGATCGCGACGAGGGCGGTGGGCTGTGCGTCACCGACGAATTCCTCAAGGCCTATTTTGCGCGTCCCGAGCTGATGCCGCCGGCCGATGCATGTCCGATCGAACGCCGGTTGCACCGCGAACTGCTCGCCGATCCGCGTCAGGCGGTCGGCGCCGACGAAATTGCCGCAATTTCCGATGCTGACGCCCGGGAGAACTGGCAATTCGTGCTGGCATTCCGCGATCTCCTGTTGCGGCATCCGACGCTCGAAGCCGCCTATCTTGCAGCGGTGCGATCAGGCGCGAACGACCTGCCGCCGCTGTTCGTCAACCAGCTGGTGCATGTCATCCTGCGCAACGCGCTCGACGGCTGCGACGATCCGTTCGTGCTGCGCGCGGCCGAGCTGTTCTTCCGGGTCCAGCGGATTCTGCCGCATGAGCAGGCCCTGCTGCTTGGCGACGAGGAGATAGTCGGCGGCCGGAGTCCGACCCCGGTGCTCTCCCTGATGTCGATGCTGGGCGCCACCACCGATGCGGTGCTCGATGTGTTGAGCGACGAGAATGCCGGGGCCTATTGGCAGCGCAGCGACCAATTCGACATGGCCCTTGACCTCACGGCCGGCGGACGTGGACCAGCTGCGCTGGCGCAGGCGATGACGCGATGGATCTCCCACCTGCTTGGCCTCGACGTCACGATAGAGCCGCTGCGTGCGTTGCGGGAGGCAAAGCTCACCTGGTATGTCGGGCTCGATGCCGACGCCACTGGGCTCGGCGACCGTCTGTGGCACGGCGAGGAACTCGACCAGCGCAGTGCCGACCGGATGCTCGCACTGTTCCGGCTGACTTTTGCGGATTCAAGCCGCGCGCATGACGATGTCGGGGACGAACCTGTCTACCTGATCCTGTCGATGACGGCGGATCAGAAGCTCCGGATGAAGCCACAAAATCTGCTGACCGGCCTGCCGGTGAAGCGCCTGGAGATGATGACATGAGCCCGGCGGTATCGCCATTAGCGTCCATCTCCGTCGGCGTCGTCGTCGAGCGGCGCAAGGCCGACTCGCCCTGGGTTGACTTCATCTGGCGCGGAATTGCCGTCCTGCCGGACGAGCCGGCGGCACAACCCTGGACCGTACTCCGCGAGCAGGACGGCACGACCCTGTTCTATGCGGGAAGCGCGACCGTGGATCTCTATCCGTCCGAGACGGCGCGCTATCGCGACAATCTCGCCTCCGGCAGTCCGAGCATCTGGACTGTGCTGTCGCCCTCGGAAGGCGCCTGGCCTTATACCCTTGCTGCGGTTACCGCCGACCCCGCTGAGGGCGAGGGCTTTACCGAAGCCGCCGACAATCTCGTCGAGGCCGTGCCGATGCCGGAGGTACTGCGCAAAGCAATTGAAAGGTTCGTCGCCGAGCACCATGTCGAACGGGAGTTCGTCAAGCGCAAGCGGCGCCGCGCTGATCCGGAGGCACTGGCGCGCCGCGACCATGAAGGCGGACAGGAATGAGTGAGGAAGAATTCCTTGCACGTTGGTCCCGCCGCAAACGCGAAGCGCGAGCGGAGCCGGCGACGCCTGCCCCGGCTCAGCCCACGCTGCCGCGCGAGGCCAAGGACGATGATAGCGCGTTCGATCTCTCGAGCCTGCCGTCGATCGACGAGATCAATGCTGCGACCGACATCACCGCCTTCCTGAGCAAGGGTATTCCACAGGAGTTGAGCCGTGCGGCTCTTCGCCGCGCCTGGGCGACCGACCCCGCCATTCGCGACTTCGTCGGGCTTGCGGAGAATGCATGGGACTTCAACGACCCGACCGCAATGCCGGGTTTTGGGCCGCTGGATTGTTCGTCGGAACAGCTGGCCGCACTGGTCGATCGTATCGTCGGTGGGGTGCGTGAGGTGGTCCAATCCGTCCCCGAGGCGTCGATTGAAACAGCGGACTCTTCGGCGGAACTGCATCAAGCCGAAGCGACGGCCGCATCGGGTGTTGTCGAGACATCGGACGCGACTGAACAGCCGGCAATCCCTGTTGCGGTGCAACCGACAGTCGCGGACAGATCTGCGGATTTCGCTGAGCCTGTTAGGCGCCGTACTCACGGTGGTGCACTGCCGCGCGAGCAGCACGACTAAAGGATATAGGCTCAGGCTATGGACGGATGATTGACCATCCGTGGAACCGGGACTACGATTTCGTTAGCGCTTTGTAACAAAAGCAATAATCAAGCAGACGGGACTCGGATGGGAGGTCCACGTGCGGGATGACGGGCTTGATCGCGCAATCGATGCTGCAGGCGGCATTGCTCAGCTTGCGCGCAAAATAGGTATCAGCCAACCCTCCGTGTCGAATTGGACCCGCGTGCCAGCACAACGGGTGGTTGCAGTCGAAGCAGCGACCGGCGTTGCACGCAACGATTTGCGGCCCGATCTCTACAGCGAACAAGCCGTATCAGCAGAGCTTGTCGATTCCGTCGATGCTGCGCGCGCGCAGGAATATGCGTTGCTAGCAACGTTACTGTCCGCGCCGCCGTCGAAACGATTGCTCGAGCAGCTTGCGGCATTGAGTTGCGACGCAACGCCACTCGGCCGCGCGCATGCAGCGCTCGCCGACGTCGCCTCAAGCGCAGTCGCGGCGAAGGTCGAGCGCGAATATTTTGATCTGTTCGTGGGGCTCGGTCGCGGCGAATTGCTGCCTTATGCCTCGTACTATCTCACCGGCTTTCTCAACGAACGGCCGCTGTCGCGCCTGCGAGGAGACTTGACGACGCTCGGCATCGAGCGGCTTGCCAACAATTCCGAACCCGAGGATCACGCCGCGATCATTTGCGAGATCATGTCGGGCCTTGCCGGCGGGCACTTCGGTGCCTCGCCAGAGGCACAGCGTGCCTTCTTCGAGAAACACGTATCGCCCTGGATGGGGCGGCTGTTCGCGGACATCGAGAGCGCCGGGAACGCCCATTTCTATCGGGCGGTCGGCGCGCTCGGTCGCACCTTTATCGAGATCGAGATGGAAGCATTCACATTCGCCAACTGACCGGCACGCGCAGGTCCAGGAGAGATGCGATGAGTGAAGACAAGAAGGCCACAGTGGGACGCCGCGACTTCCTGCGCAAGGTCAGCATCGGCACGGTCGGTGTCGGTGCGACACTCGCGACACCGTTGGTCGGGTCGGCGCAGGCCGACAGTGAGACCAACGATGAGAAGCGCAAGGCGCGCTACAAGGAATCCGACCACGTCAAGGCGTTTTATCGCGTCAATCGTTATCCGGCCAAGGGAGGCTGACCGTGCTGATCAAGCGAACACACCAGCATTCCCCGCGCCACGGCTCCGTTGTCGAGTCCCTTGCGGGGCAGGCCGGCGGTCTCGACCGCCGCAGCTTCTTGCGCAAATCCGGTCTTGCCGGCGGTGCGCTTGCCGCGCTCGGCACCCTGCCGGTCGGCAGCGTGCGCAAAGCGGAAGCGGCAATGGCTGGTCCGCTCACCGCAGGCGCGACCATCCGCAAGAACATCTGCACGCATTGCGCCGTTGGCTGCACGGTGACGGCCGAAGTCTTGAACGGCGTTTGGATCGGCCAGGAGCCGAGCTGGGATTCGCCGATCAATCGCGGCTCGCATTGTGCCAAGGGCGCCTCGGTGCGCGAACTCGTACACAGTGAGCGGCGGCTGCGCTATCCGATGAAGCTGGTAAATGGGCAGTGGACCCGCGTCTCCTGGGATTCCGCGATCAACGAGATCGGAGACAAGCTTCAAGCTGTACGTGAGAAGTCGGGCCCCGATTCCGTCTATTGGCTCGGCTCGGCCAAGATGACCAACGAAGGCGCCTACCTGTTCCGCAAGCTCGGTGCGCTCTGGGGGACCAATAACACCGATCATCAGGCTCGCATCTGCCATTCGACCACCGTGACCGGCGTCGCCAATACCTGGGGCTACGGCGCGATGACCAACAGCTACAATGATATCCGCAATGCGAAGACACAGGTCATCTTGGGCGGCAATCCGGCCGAAGCGCACCCGGTCTCGCTGCAACATCTGCTCGAGGGCAAGGAGCTGCAAAAGGCCAACTTTATCGTCATCGATCCGCGCCTGACGCGTACGGCGGCCCACGCGACCGAATATGTGCGGATGCGCCCTGGCACCGACATCCCGGTGCTCTACGGCATGATGTGGCACATTCTCCAGAATGGCTGGGAGGACAAGGAGTTCATCCGGCAGCGCGTTTACGGTTTCGACGACATCAAGAAGGAGGTTGAGAAGTGGCCTCCGGAAGAAGTCGAGCGAGTCACCGGCATTCCCGGCGAGCAGCTCAAGCGCGTCGCCAAGATGTTCGCCACCGAGAAGCCGGCAACCCTCATCTGGGCCATGGGCCAGACCCAGAAAACCGTCGGCACCGCCAACGTGCGCGCAAGTTGCATTGCGCTCCTGATGACTGGCAATGTCGGGAAGGCCGGCGCAGGCGCCAACATCTTCCGTGGCCATGACAACGTGCAGGGCGCGACCGATGTCGGGCTCGATATCGTCACGCTGCCGTTCTACTACGGCCTCGCCGAAGGCGCCTGGAAGCATTGGTCGCGGGTTTGGGAGGTCGACTATGACTTCCTGAAGTCCCGCTTCGACTCCAAGCAGATCATGGAAACCCCCGGCATTCCGCTGACCCGCTGGTTCGAGGCAGTGACATTGCCCAAGGATCAGGTCGCGCAGAAAGACAACGTGAAGGCGGTGTTCGTGCAGGGACACGCCTCCAACAGCATCACCCGCATTCCTGAGTCCCTCAAGGGTCTGAAGGCCCTCGAGCTGCTCGTCATTGCCGACCCGCATCCGACGACCTGGGCTTCGCTCTCCGTGGAGGCGGGCCGCAAGGATGGCGTCTACATTCTGCCGGTCGCCACGCAATTCGAATGCAAGGGGTCGCGCGTCGCCTCCAACCGCTCGCTGCAATGGGGCGAGCAGATCGTGAAGCCGATCTTTGAATCGAAGGATGATCTCGAGGTCATCTATCTGATGGCGAAGAAGCTCGGCTTCGCCGACCAGATGTTCAAGAAAATCAAGGTCGAAAACAATCTTCCTGAAGCTGAGGATGTGCTGCGCGAGATGAACCGCGGCAGCTGGTCGACTGGCTATTGCGGGCAATCGCCCGAGCGCCTCAAGGCGCACATGAAGAACCAGGCCAAGTTCGACATGCTGAGCATGCGGGCACCGAAGGACGATCCCGAGGTCGGCGGCGACTATTACGGTCTGCCCTGGCCGTGCTGGGGATCACCTGAGGTCAAGCATCCCGGCACGCCGCTGCTCTACAACACCAATCTGAACGTGATGGACGGCGGCGGTACGTTCCGGCCGCGGTTCGGCATCGAGCGTGAGGAGAAGCTGCCGGACGGCACGACGCGGAAGGTGAGCTTGCTCGCGGACGGCTCGTATTCGTTGGGTTCGGGAATTCAGGACGGCTATCCGGAGTTCACGCTGGCAAGCCTGAAGAAGCTCGGCTGGGACACCGAGCTCACCGAAGCGGAAATGGCCGTGATCAACAAGATCAATCCTGCCAATCCGGACACGGTGTCGTGGGCGCTCGACCTGTCGGGAGGCATCCAGCGCGTAGCGCTGGCGCATGGCTGCGTTCCCTACGGCAACGGCAAGGCGCGCATGAATGCCTTCGGCTTGCCCGATCCTATCCCTGTTCACCGCGAGCCGATCTACACGCCGCGCGTCGACCTCGTCGCCAAGTATCCGACGCTGCCCGACGCCAAGCAGTTCCGGATGCCGAATATCGGGTTCTCCGTGCAGAAGGCAGCGGTAGAGAAGGGAATTGCAAAACAGTTCCCGCTCATCCTGTCGTCCGGCCGTCTGGTCGAATATGAGGGCGGCGGCGAGGAGACCCGCACTAACCCGTGGCTTGCCGAATTGCAGCAAGACATGTTCATCGAGATCAATCCTGCCGATGCCGCCGAGCGCGGTGTCAAGGACGGTGGCTGGGTGTGGGTCACGGGTGCAGAGAATAATTCGAGGGCGAAGATGAAAGCGCTCGTCACCGAGCGCGTTGGCAAGGGCGTCGCCTGGATGCCATTCCACTTCGGCGGCTGGTTCGCGGGCAAGGATCTTCGCGGCAATTACCCGAAGGGCACCGACCCGATCGTGCTGGGCGAAAGCGCCAACACGATCACTACGTACGGATACGACCCCGCGACGGGCATGCAGGAGCCCAAAGTCACTCTCTGCCAAATCGCGGCGGCTTAGGAGTAACGACGATGGCACGTATGAAATTTCTCTGCGACGCCGACCGCTGCATCGAGTGCAACGCTTGCGTCACCGCCTGCAAGAACGAGCACGAGGTGCCCTGGGGCATCAACCGGCGTCGCGTTGTGACCATCAATGACGGCAAGCCCGGCGAACGCTCGGTCACGATGGCCTGCATGCATTGCACCGATGCGCCGTGCGCTGCGGTGTGCCCGGTGAACTGCTTCTACACCACCGCTGACGGCGTGGTGCTGCACTCCAAGGATCTCTGCATCGGCTGCGGCTATTGCTTCTACGCCTGTCCGTTCGGCGCGCCGCAATATCCGAAGGTCGGCAACTTCGGCTCCCGCGGCAAGATGGACAAGTGCACCTATTGCGCCGGCGGTCCGGAGGCGGACGGCAGCAAGGAGGAATACGAGAAATACGGCGCGAACCGGCTGGCCGAGGGCAAGCTGCCGCTGTGTGCCGAAATGTGCTCGACAAAATCGCTGCTCGCAGGCGACGGCGAGATCATCGCGCAGATCTACAAGGAGCGTGTGATGAAGCGCGGCTACGGTTCGGGTGCCTGGGGGTGGAAGACGGCCTATCGCGAGACGATTGAATCCTGACGAAGGTCGCGCGAACATTGAGGAGGAGCTCATGGTGTCGTTTGCAAAACTCGTTCGGGCGGCTGTCGGGGCCGGTGCTTTACTCCTCCTCATCGTGGCAGCTCCAGCACCGGTAGGCGCCCAGCAGGTCAATCCGACCGCGAGCTCGGTCAAGGAGCAGCAGCTCTTGCAGGAGCTGAACCGGATCCAGGGCCGCGTCAGCATCCCTGATCAGAGGTCCGGCGTTCTCGAGCAGCCGCAGGGGCGGGAATGGCGCGAGTTCCACAATGTCACGCTGCGCTGGATCGGCGGCATCGCGATCATCGGCATGCTGGCGGTGATCGTGATCTTCTATCTCACCCGCGGCATGGTCCGCCTCGAAAGCGGACGGTCCGGCCGCACCATCGTGCGCTTTAACATCTATGAGCGTTTCGTGCATTGGATGACTGCCACCTGCTTCATCATTCTGGCGATCTCCGGACTAAACATCACCTTTGGGCGACCGCTGCTATTGCCGCTGATCGGCTTCGAGGCTTTCTCCGAATGGTCGCAATGGGCAAAGTACGCCCACAACTATCTGAGCTTCCCGTTCACCATTGGGGTGGTTCTGATCTTTCTGATGTGGATCGGCGGCAATATTCCGAACAAGGTGGACGTCGCGTGGATGAAACGAGGCGGCGGCATCGTCGGGCATGATCATCCGCCGGCCTACCGCTTCAACGCCGGCCAGAAGGCGATCTACTGGATCGTCGTGATCGGCGGCGGTCTCGTCGCTGCGAGTGGCTATGTCCTCATGTTCCCGTTCTACACGACGGGGATCGAAGGCATGCAGCTGGCCCAGATCGTCCACTCCATCGTGGCTGTGCTGTTCGTCGCGGCGATGATCGCCCACATCTATATCGGCACCATTGGGATGGAAGGTGCGTTCGAGGCCATGGGTTCGGGCGACGTCGACGTCAATTGGGCCCGCGAGCACCACCGTCTCTGGCTCGACGAGCAGACGGCGCGAACGGGTCCGAACGACGGACAGCCTCAACACGCGACCGCGGCGGCCGAGTAAGGCGGACAGCCTGAAAGCGGAGATGCGTTCTACTGAGCCGGCTCTCTCGCAAACAGGACAGAGCGGTCCTGCATCTCCAGCTCAGGCAGCTTGCTGGCCTGACCGGTCTGCAGTTCCTTGATAGATGGCATGCTGCTCTGACCGATATGCAGCACGTGCGATCTGAGCACGCTGCTGGCGGCACCGGCGAGAAGCAGGGCTGCGATGAGCGAGGGCATGAGACGTTTCATGCGTATCTCCGTCTGCCATTCCACCCGACACGAGGGATACACCTCAACCGTCTTGCGCGGTGTGGGCCACTTCACAGCCAGCGGTTCCACAGTCGTCGGCTTGACCTGCGCAGCGAGACCCGCGCGGGTGGGAGCCCGCAGAGTGGCCGATACCGCGGGAAGCTTCGCGAGCAAGTTACGGAATTGTTCCGTTTCAGCCGGTCAGCGATTTGCTGTCAGTTGCTGACGGTATCGCTCGGCATCCCAATTCAGCAGCGCGCACTCGTTCTCCCGCGTCAGATAGCGAACCTGCGCGGTCAGAGGTAGGCGGCCGGTCACCAGGGCGAGACAGCTCAGCATCGCCTCGGCGCCGTCGCTCGCGTCCTTGCGAACGATGCAACCGAGACCTGGAACGAGCAGCGCGACCGGCTGCGGCAGCCCGTCCGGCCGCACCAGCGATTCCTGGGCGCGAAGATCCTGGGCTTGGTCCAGAACGGGTAGGGCCGGACCGAGGAAGACCACATGGTCCGGATAGAGCGAACCGTTGGTCGCAATGGCGCGGCTGCAAGAGTCGATTGCGATGCTATGGGATCGCGGATCCTTTGGCAGTCGATACCCTGTGCCGCCACAGATTGAACGAAGCGCGTCTTCATCTGCGCCAATTGCGGAGCGCGGCGCAAGCGCGAGGCGGCTCTCGACCTCGTCGACCAGCGCCTCTGCGCCGGCACAGGTCTTGGCGCCGACCACCAGGCCATGATTGCCGAGGACCAGTACATCTACTCTGTCCTGCGTCAGGGCATGGTCTACGGCCTTGGCCAGTGGCAGTCCCGGATGATGATAATCGAGCCAGCGCCAGGCCAGTCCATCCAGTCGCTCGGCGAACTCGGCGCGCGCATCGGTCCGCACCGCCCAGGCGATGGTGTTGACCGAATGGACGTGTAGCACGACCGGATGCGGCATGAGGGCATGGAGGGAGGTTTCGATCGAGGCGCGCAAGGCCGTGCCGGCGCCAGACGCGAGGGGCACCCGTTCGTCGCCTTGCGACAGCGCCGCGCGTGCCGCACCGAGCGACACCGGCACGAAGATGTCCTTGTGCTCGGCATCCGCAAGCCAGGTGCCGGAGGCCTTCACCCACAGCAGGTCGTCATGCTTGATCGAGGAGTTGCCGCCGGCGCCCTGGACCAGGAGGATGTTGCGGCCGACGCGCGCCGACATGCGGCGAAGCTCGTGGAGCAGGGCAGGTTGCTGTTGCATCGCGCGCCTCTCACCAGGCCAGATGGTCCATCGTCCAGTGCGGCATCCGCGCATCCGCACCGGGCGGTTGTCGTACCAATTCACCCGGCGTCTGATCGCGGTGCACGCCGGACCTGAGCAGCAGTGTCAGCATCCCGGCGCGGCGGGCGCCGGCGACATCGTGGTCGAGGCTGTCACCGATCATCAGCACGCGCGCCGGATTCGGTTGGCCCAACCGTTCGAGCGCTGCCGTAAAGATCGGCGCGTGCGGCTTGCCGACATAGGTCACACGGCCGCCCAGCGTTTCGTAGAAGCGGGCCAATACGCCGGGGGCGGGGATCAATCCGGCGGCGCCGAACATTGCGAGGTCGGGATTGGCGCACAGCATCGGCAAGCCGCGTGCAGCGGCTTCAGTCAGCCATGCGCGCCAGTGCTCGGGCTCGGCGACTGCGTCGTCGAGACCCGCGAGCAGGATGAAGTCGGCCTTGCCAACGTCTGCGACGAGATTGAGGTCGAGCCCATCGACGATCGCATGATCGCCGCCGCGAGCGACCAGGAAGCAGGTGCGGCCGAATGCGATGAAGGGCTGTTGCGCACGCGCCTTCAGGCCGTGCCAGGTGACCTCACCGGACGTCAGGATGCCGTCATAGGCGTCCGCTGGAAGGCCCAGCGAGGCAAGCCGTGCCGCGTTGCTGCTCGCGCGCTTGCCGGAGTTCGACAGCACAAGGGTGCGCTTGCCGGCCTGGCGCAGCCGCACAACGCAGTCGCGCGCCAGGGGAAAGACGGCCTGGCCTTCGTGCAGCGTGCCCCATTGATCGAGCAGCACGTGATCGAAGCGGTCCGCGATCATGGCGAGACCTTCGATGTCGATGATACCGGCGATCATGGTGGGCCGCCTCGCACTGCCAATAGCGCCGCGCCGTAACTTGCCTCCGTCTCTTCGGCAACGCTCACGGGAACGCCAAGGGAGCGCCGCCTGATCTCGGTCCAGGCCGCGTTCTTCGCCCCGCCGCCGATGCTAATGACGCGTCGCAGCCTTGGCGCTCCGAGCTCGGCCAGGCGCCGATAGGCGAGCGCTTCGATCCCCGCGATGCCTTCGAGTAGCGCCTGGAAGAAGCGGTGGTCGTCCGCTGGGCGCGGTGCGACCCTTGCCGGCAACGCCGGATCGGCGATTGGAAAGCGCTCGCCGGGCTTGGGCAGTGGGTAGTAGTCGAGCCCGGTCGGCGTCTCCGGCTGCAATTGCGGTGTCAATCGGTCCATATCGGCGGCGGTGAAATGCGCGAGCAGTGCTCCGCCTCCGGAATTGGAGGCGCCGCCTGCGAGCCAGCGCTCGCCAAGCCGGTGCGAGTAGACGCCCTGATTGGCGGCGAAAATCGGCCGGGTCGCCAGCAGCTTCACGACCAGCGTCGTTCCGAGCGAGGTCACGGCATCGCCGGGTGTATCGGCGCGCGTCGCGATGAAGGCGGCGACACCATCGGTGGTGCCGGCCGCGATGCGCACTGCCGGTGACAGGCCCAGCGTGGCTGCGATTTCGGGATCAATATCCGCAAAGGGGGTTCCCGGTACCAGCACCTTCGGCAGCAGTTCGCGGGATACGCCGAGCTCGTCGAGCCAGGCCGGCCAAGTGCGTGTCACGGGATCGTAGCCGAGCTTCAGGACGTTGTTCTCGTCGCTGATGCCGTGACGTCCGGCGAGCCGCCCCGCGATCCAATCGGCCTGATGCACGGCAAAACGCGCCGGGCCCGCTTCCGCACGATCCGACAGATACAGCAGCTTCGCCAACGCGCTGCTCGCGTCGTGCGCACCGCTGTCCGCGGGGGCCACGGCCCCAATGCGGGCGGCCTCCGCTGCCGCGCGCGCATCGTTGTACATCAGCCCCGGCGTGCAGGGCCGACCCGCGGCGTCGATCATCAGCAGCGTGCCTGACGTGCCGTCGACGCTGACGCGCTCGACGGTCTGGAGATCGATCGTGCGGCCGAGCTTGCGGATCGCGACAGCCGTCGCATCCCACCAGAGTTCCGGATCCTGATCGATCGCGTTGCCGTTCTGTCGTGGCGGGGGAAGAGGCGCCGATTCCATTCCGAGCTTGGCGCCGCGCGCATCGACGGCGCAGGCGCGAACGCCGCCGGTTCCGACGTCGACGCCGAGGAACACGCCTGCCATTCGACCTCCACAGCGTGATGGCAACCATTGCTGATAGCGCAACAAGATTGCACCGCAGCACGTTTGGGGGATTGACGTTCCAATCCGCCTCTGCAATTTTTTGCAAGATGTGAAGAAAATTGCAAGCGGGCTTTTCCGGCGTGGCGATACCTTCCGACAGGCTGCCGATGGTTGACGGTGAGGCGTCGCTCGCAACGCGGGCGGCGTGGCTCTATTTCGCCGCCGGGCTGACCCAGTCCGAGGTCGCCGATCGCCTCAACATCCAGAGCACAAAGGCGCATCGGCTGATCGCGCGCGCGAGCCGCGAGGGCATGATCCGCGTCTTCGTCGAGGGGCCCGTGGCCGAATGCGTCGCGCTGGAGAACACATTGGCCGAGCGCTACGGCCTTTCTTTCTGCCGCGTCGCGCCGGATCTCGGCGAGGGCGACTTGCCGCTGAAAGCGCTGGCGCTCGAAGGCGCGAGCTTCCTGCGGCAGGTCCTGGAGCGCGGCGAGGACAAGATCATCGGCGTCGGTCACGGCCGCACGCTCGCCGCGGTCGTCGAGCAGTTGCCGCAGACGCCGGCGCGGGACGCGCAATTCGTCTCTTTGCTCGGCGGATTGACGCGGAAATTCGCCGCAAATCCGTTCGACGTCATTCATCGGCTGGCGGAGCGCACCGGGGCGGAGGCCTATCTTCTGCCGGTGCCGGTGTTCGCCAATTCGGTCGCCGATCGTGCCGTGTTGATGAAGCAATATGGCATCGCGGACGTGTTCGCGCTCGCGCGCAAGGCCTCGCTCCTGTTCGTCGGCATCGGACAAATCCATGCCGAAGGCTTCCTGGTTTCGAGCGGCATGATCAGGCCGGACGAGGTCGTCGAATTGAAGCGTGCCGGCGCTTGCGCCGACCTGCTTGGACATTTTTTCAACGCCGATGGCGAAGTGCTCGACATCGACCTGTCGGCGCGCGCGACCTCGATGGAAGCGGCAGACCTCAGGAAGCATCGCATCGTCGCCATCGGCGGCGGGCTGGCCAAGGTCACGGCTCTGCGCGCGGTGCTGCGCAGCCGTCTCCTGCACGGTCTCATCATCGACGAGGCGACCGCTCAGGCCCTCGCGACGGAAAAGCCGGAGGCAACATCCGGCAAGACTACCAAGACCAGGAATAAAGGTCGGAAGGGAAAGTAAACGCTCATAACGGGAGGTTGCTCATGCACGATCGCGAGAAGAATCTATTCGATTCCTACGCCGCCAAACGCATCAACCGGCGTGATCTGCTGGATGGTGCCGCAAAGCTCGGCATCGCCGGCGTTGCCGCCAACTCCGCCTACGTCGCCGCGATGTCGCGGGCCATGGCGGCGGACTTCAATTGGAAGGCCTATAGCGGCAAGACCGTCAAGCTGCTGTTGAACAAGCATCCCTACGTCGATGCGATGATTGGCGATATCGAAGCCTTCAAGTCGCTTACGGGGATGAACGTCGCCTACGATATCTTCCCGGAGGATGTCTATTTCGACAAGGTCACCGCGGCGCTGTCCTCGAAATCGGACCAGTACGACGCCTTCATGACCGGCGCCTACATGACCTGGACCTACGGTCCGGCCGGGTGGATCGAGGATCTCAACGCCTATATCAAGGACCCCGCAAAGACTAACCCGGCCTTTGCTTGGGACGACGTGCTTCCCGGCCTTCGGTCCTCGACGGCGTGGGACGGCGTTGCCGGCTCCGAGCTCGGCTCGGGCAAGGCCAAGCAATGGTGCATTCCCTGGGGTTATGAGCTCAACAATATCGCCTACAACCGCAACATCTTCGACAAGGTTGGTGTCAAGCCGCCGAAGAATCTCGACGAGATGCTCGATGTCGCCGCCAAGATCACCAAGGATGCAGGCGGGCCTTATGGCGTCGGCGTCCGCGGCTCACGCTCCTGGGCCACGATCCATCCCGGATTCCTCTCGGCCTACTCGAATTTCGGCCAGAAGGACTTCGTGATGGAAGGCGGAAAGCTGAAGGCCGCCATGAACACCAAGGCCTCCAAGGAGTTCCACGAGAAATGGGTCAAGATGATCCAGACCTCTGGGCCGAAGAACTGGTCGACCTACACCTGGTACCAGGTCGGCACGGACCTTGGCGCCGGCGCCTCCGGCATGATCTTCGACGCCGATATTCTCGGCTACTTCATGAACGGTGGCGAGAACAAGGAGAGGGGTCATCTCGGCTACGCGCCGTTCGCGGCAAATCCGGCCGCCAAGGCGCCGACGCCGAACGTCTGGATCTGGTCGCTCGCGCTCTCCAGCTTCTCCAAGCAGAAGGACGCGGCCTGGCTGTTCATGCAATGGGCAGCCTCGACCGAGCACGATCTGTTCGGAGCCCGCAAGATGGATTTCGTCAATCCGGTGCGCGCGTCGGTGTGGAAGGACAGCGAATTCCGTGACCGCATCGCGAAGTCCTATCCGGGCTATCTCGAGCAGCATGATCTGTCGTCGCCGGGTGCCAAGATCTACTTCACGGCCCAGCCGTTGTTCTTCGACCTGACGACGGAATGGGCCGCCTCGCTCCAGAAGATGGTGGCGAAGGAGGTCAGCGTAGACGAGGGGCTCGACAAGCTAGCCGACAGCATCAATCGTCAGCTCAAGCAGGCAGGCCTTGGCTGACTTTGCCGCCATCGACGCCTCGCGTGGTGCCCGATTCCTCCGCGCCACGCCAACCCGCCGGTTCGGAACGCCTATCCGATCCGGGCCGGCGGTGTTGAAGCCAATGCGTGATCCGGTATCGTCATGAGCATGGTCCAATTGTCCCAGACGAATGTGCTACCGCGCCGCGCCACGAGGCTGCGCGGGCGGATGCTGCCCTATGTGCTGAGCCTGCCGGCTCTGCTCGTTTGCATCGCCATCCTGGTTCCCTTCGTGACGGCGGCAGTTTATTCGCTCCAGCGCTACCGCCTGAACCTGCCATATCTGCGCGGCTTCATTGGGATCGACAATTACATCGATTTTCTCTCCGACCCCGCCTTCTGGAATACGCTTCGCATCTCGCTCATCTATACCGCACTGACAGTGGTGCTCGAACTGCTGCTCGGCCTCGGCATCGCCTTGCTGCTGCGGCGTCCCACACGCTTCCATAATGCAGTGTCGATCGTCCTGCTGTTGCCGCTGATGACGGCGCCCGCGATCGCCGCGCTGATGTGGAAGCTCATGACCAACCCGAGCTTCGGCATCCTATCCTATCTCGTGAGCCTGTTCGGCGTGCATGATTTCAAATGGGCATCCGATCCGTCGACTGCATTGTTCACGGTGGTGCTGGTGGATGTCTGGGTCTATACGCCCTTCATCATGATCCTGCTCCTGGCGGGCCTGCGCTCGCTGCCGCGCCAGCCGTTCGAAGCCGCGGCGCTGGACGGCGTGCCGGCAAGCTTTGTCTTCTTCCGCATCACGCTGCCGATGCTTGCGCCCTACATCATCACCGCCTCGCTGTTTCGCCTGCTGGATTCGATCCAGCAATTCGACATCGTCTACGCGATGACACAAGGCGGCCCCGGCGATCGGCTGATGGTGTTCCAGGTCCAGGCCTATCTCGAATTCTTTCAATATACCAATGTCGGACGTTCGGCGGCGTTGCTGATGATCCTGTGGCTGATCACCAATATCCTCTCGAACATCTTCATCAAGAACTGGCTGCGGCTGCGGGCGCGCGCCCACGGCCACGCGTGAGGGACGGGAAGACGGCGATGGATCATTCCAGTCTCGCAGGTCGTATCTTCCGCGGCGTCGCGCTCGCGCTTGTGCTGGTCTTCTTCATGTTTCCGATCGTCTGGATCTTCCTGATGTCGTTCCAGACCAATGAGCAGATCCTGCGGATTCCGCCGCGCATCCTCTTCGAGCCGACGCTCGCCAATTACCAGGCGCTGATTTCAGGACAGCTCCGGACCGCCGCCGGCAATCTCGAAATATCGTTCATGCGCAACCTCGTGAATAGTTTCGCGCTGTCGAGCGCGGCCGTGGTCCTTGCCTTGCTGCTCGGCGTGCCCGCGGCCTACGCCTTTGCGCGGTTCAAGTTTCGGCTCGGTGAAACCATCGCATTCACGCTGTTGTCGTTTCGCTTCGCCCCGCCGCTGCTGGTGCTGCTGCCATTGTCGCTCTACTACCAGCAGCTCGGGCTCAACGACACGTATTTCGGCATCGTCTGGGTCTATCAGCTCATCGCACTGCCGCTGATCCTGTGGATCGTGCGCGGCTATTTCGAAGACATCAGTCCGGACATCGAGCACGCCTATCGTCTTGCCGGTCATACCTGGCGCGAGGCGTTCACACGGATCGCGGTGCCGCTCGCCGGGCCCGGCATCGCGGCGGCCGGTCTGCTCTCCTTCATCTTCTGCTGGAACAATTTCGTGTTCGCGCTGATCCTGGCCTCGGCCGACAAGCAGCCAGTGACTGTTGGTGCGCTGGCATTCGTCACCGCCTCAGGCATTCAGTACGGCCAGATCGCAGCCGCGATCGTGCTCTCCGTCACGCCGACCCTCTTGCTCGCGCTCTACGCGCAACGCTATCTGGTCGAGGGGTTGTCGCTCGGTGCGGTGAAAGGCTGAGGCCATGGCGCGTCTTGAACTCAACGCCGTCGGCAAGTCATTCGGCCCGGTCCGCTGCGCCGAGGATGTTTCCTTGGCCGTCGAACCCGGCGAGATCGTCGCGGTGTTCGGCCCGTCCGGCAGCGGCAAGACCGTGCTCTTGCGCATGATCGCCGGCATGTTCGAACCGGACGAAGGCGACATTCTGGTCGGCGGTCAATCGATCGTGGGGGCGCCGCCCGAGCAGCGCGGGATCGGCATGGCCTTCCAGAACTTCGCCCTGTTTCCTCACATGAGTGCGCAGGCCAACATCGCAAGCGGCTTGCGTGCCAGGGCGGGCGCGGCCGAAGTCGCGAGCCGGGTCAAGTCGATCAGCCGGCTTCTGAAGATCGAGCATGTGCTTGGCCACATGCCCCGCGAATTGTCGAACGGGCAGAAGCAACGCACCGCGCTTGCCCGCGCGCTGATCGGCAATCCCGATGTGCTGCTGCTCGATGATCCCTTGCGCAACGTCGATGCCAAGCTTCGCTACGAAATGCGGCTCGAATTGCCGAGCCTGCTCCGGCGGAGCTCGGCCGCCGTTCTCTATGTCACTCAGGACTATCGGGAGGCGATGGCGATCGCCGACCGGATCGCGGTCCTGGTTGACGGGCATCTGGTGCAGGTCGCGCGTCCCGAGGAGATCTATGCCAGGCCGGCATCCGTTGCCGTCGCGCGCCTGTTCGGCGATCCCAGCATCAATCTGGCAGAGGTCGAGCCGGCCGCGGCGCAGGGCGGTCTCGGTGCGGAGGTGGCGGGGACGTTCGTTCGCCTCGATGCTGCCGATCGCGCGGCCGTCGATCATGGTGCGTGCTGGCTTGGTGTGCGCCCGGATGATCTCGTCATCACCCGCCAACCAAGCGAAAATGCCATTCCGGCGCGCATCGTCGCCATCACACCGATGCACGAGAAAGCCGTGCTGCTTCTGCGCTTCTCCGACGGGACCGAATGGCTGGCCGCCCTGCCACAGGACTCCGCCATGGCAAGTGCGGAGGATGGCGTCTTCGTTCGGTTCGCGCCGGAGGCGGCTCTCTTATTTGACCGCACGACAGGCCTGCGTTTGGACCTGTCGCCTCGGCGGCAGGCCGCATGATGGGAGCGCTGTGAGCATGGGCGTGCTGGAGATCAGGAAGGTCGACAAGGTCTACCAGAGCCGCGGCAAGCCGCCGGTTCACGCCGTGCGCGCGCTGGATATGGAGGTCGACAAGGGGGAGATCGTCGCGCTGTTGGGGTCGTCGGGCTGCGGCAAGACCTCGACCCTGCGGATGATCGCGGGCTTCGAGAGCGTCACCTCGGGGACGATCACGCTCGGCCAGCGCCGAATCGACGAATTGCCGCCGGCGAGGCGCAAGGTGGCGATGGCCTTTGAAGGCTATTCGCTCTACCCGCCGCTCACCGTTCGCGAAAACATCGCCTTCGCCTTGAAGGCGCAGCAGCTCTCGCATGGCGAGGTTTCCCGCCGGGTCGAAGCGATCGCGCGGCTGGTGGAAATCGAGGACATTCTCGACAGCTATCCGCGCTCGATCTCCGGGGGGCAGCAGCAACGCGTCTCGCTGGCGCGCGCCTTGGTGCGCGACGCCGATCTGTATCTGTTGGACGAGCCGATGGGCCAGCTCGAGCCGCAGCTCCGCGCGGTGCTGCGCGGCCGGATCAAGGGGCTGCTTGCCGAGCGGGGGATGACGGCGATATTCGTCACCCATGACCAGACCGAGGCGAGCGCGCTCGCCGACCGTATCGCAGTCATGGAAGACGGCGTGCTTCAGCAGTTCGCAAGCGAACGGGAGTTGAAGGATCATCCCGCGAATCTGTTCGTTGCGAGCTTCATCGGCGAGCCACCGATGAACCTGCTCGAGACCGAAGTCGCTCGCGCCGATGGCGGCTTCCGTCTCTCGATCGGCCCGGATGTCGCGTTCCAGCTCGACGGGCGGACGCTCGACCCGGCCGCGGGCCGCGCGCTCGAGCAGAGCCCGCGTGTCCGGATCGGCATCAGGCCGCAGAAGATTTCCGTCGGCCACGGGGATGTGCGCGTGCGCGTCGTCTCAAACCAGTGGCTCGGCGACCAGTCGCATGTCGCAGGCGAACGCGAGGGCCGTCTCCTCATCGCGGTGACGCCGAACAAGATCGCCGCGCGACCCGGAGACATTATTCCCTTCGCGCTGGAGACGCGGCACCTTCATGTGTTCGGCGCCGACGGCAACTGCATTCGCCACGCGGAGGCAGCTTGATCATGAGCACCGAGCCGGGTCGCGACGTCATCATCGGCATTGATGCCGGCACGTCCTTGATCAAGACGGTCGCGTTCACGCGCGATGGCCGGCAGCTCGGCGAATACGCGCTTCCGAACAGCTACACGACGTCGACCGGCGGACATGTCGAGCAGGACATGGCGCGGACCTGGAACGATACTATCGCCGCACTGCGCGGTCTGGGAGCGGCGATACCCGATCTTGCCTCACGGCTCGCCGCCATCGCGGTGACAGGGCAGGGCGATGGCACCTGGCTGATCGACGATGATGGGCATCCCGTCGCGCCGGCCCTGCTCTGGCTCGACTCGCGTGCTGCCAGTCTCGTCGGGGACATCCGCGCCAGCGAGCGCAATGCGGCGCTCTATCGGCGGACCGGCTCGGGGCTGAACGCCTGCCAGCAGGGGCCGCAACTGGCCTGGTTGCAGGCGCATGCGCCCGACAGCCTGTCGCGCGCCCGCACGGCCTTTCATTGCAAGGACTGGCTCTATTTCCTGCTCACCGGCGAGCGTGCGACCGATCCGTCGGAGGCGACGTTCTCCTGCGGCGATTTCCGCAAGCGCCGCTTTGACGCGGAAACGGCGCGCTTGATCGGTATCACCGATTGCATGGCCCTGTTTCCGGACGTCGTCGACGGCGTCGTGACTACGCATCCGCTGAATGCCAGCGCGGCGCTCGAGATCGGACTGCCGCAGGGCGTTCCGGTCTCGCTCGGCTATGTCGACGTCATCTGCAACGCGCTGGGGGCCGGGCTCTACGATCCGGCGCCGGATGTCGGTTGCACCATCATCGGATCGACCGGCATGCATATGCGGCTGGCGCCAAGCGCCGATGCGGTGGTCCTCAACGCCGAGGCGACCGGCTATACCATGCCGTTTCCGGTCTCCGGTCACTATGCCCAGATGCAATCGAACATGGCGGCGACGCTGAACATCGACTGGCTCCTCGACCTCGCGCGCGACCTGCTCGCCGCCGAGGGCATTACGCGTTCGCGCGCCGACCTGATCCGTCGACTCGACGACCACGTGCTCGAGGCGCGGCCCGGCGAGCTCCTATTCCATCCCTTCATTTCCGATGCCGGCGAGCGCGGCCCATTCGTCGCCCATGAAGCCTGCGCACAATTCCTGGGCTTGCGCACACGCCACGGCTATTGGGATCTGATGCGCGCGGTCATGGAAGGGCTCGCCTTCGCCGCCCGTGATTGCTACGCCGCGATGGGCGCGCTGCCGCGGGACGTGCGCATCACCGGTGGCGCGGCGCGAAGCCGGGCGCTCGGCGCGATCCTCGGTGCTGCGCTGGAATGCAACGTTCGTGTCTGTAGTCGCGGCGAAGCGGGAGCTGCGGGCGCCGCCATGATCGCGGCAGTGGCGACCGGCCTCTATCCGGACATGGCGGCCTGTGCGGATGTGTGGGTGCGGCCGTATCTCGCCGCGCCGCAAACGCCGGATGCGGTCTTGGCGTCGCACTATGCGCGGCTGTTTCCGGCCTATCTCGAGGCCAGGCTCGCGGCGCGGCCGGTCTGGAAGCAACTCGCGGCCGTGCGTGCGGGAGCCGGTCATGCCTAAGATCATTGCCATCGTCGGTGACCGCTTCATGCTGCCGAGCGTCTTTGCCGAACGGATCACGGCGGCTTGCGGCAGCAACGGCATCGACATCCGCATCCTGGAGCAGCCCTGGCCGGACGAGCCGATGGAGCACGGCTATGCCGGCTCCAAGCTCGACGGATTGAAGGAGTTCATGGGCGACCCCGACGAGGTCGCGGATTTCATCGGCGACGCCGCGCTGCTGGTCACGCATCTCGCGCCGATCTCGCGGTCGATGCTGCAGCGGCTGCCGAAGCTTAAGTTCATTGCGGTGTCGCGCGGCGGTCCGGTCAACATTGACATGCAGGCAGCGCGCGATCACAAGGTGCTCGTGGTCAACACGCCCGGCCGCAATGCCAGTGCTGTGGCCGAGTTCACCATCGGCGCCATTCTCGCCGAAACGCGCCTGATCCGCAGCGGGCACGAATCCTTACGCGGCGGCGAATGGCGTGGCGATCTCTACCGCGCCGATCGCACCGGGCGCGAGCTCGGCGAGATGACCGTCGGCATCGTCGGCTATGGCGCGATTGGCACCCGCGTGGTGAAACTGCTCAAGGCATTCGGCTGTAGGATCCTGGTGGCGGACCCATACGTCCAGCTCAGTGTGCAAGATCGCAATGACGGCGTCGAGCACGTCGGCTTGAGCAAGCTCTTGGCGCGCGCCGACGTGATCAGCCTGCATGCGCGGGTGACCGCCGAGACCACCGGCTTCATCGATCGCGCGGCGTTGGCGCAGGTCAAGCCGGGCGCCATCTTCATCAATACGGCGCGCGGGCCCTTGGTCGACTACACGGCGCTCTACGAGGCGCTTTCCACCGGGCGGCTCGGCGGGGCCATGCTCGACACCTTTGCCGTGGAGCCGGTGCCGGCCGACTGGCCGCTCCTGCAGCTGCCCAACGTCACGCTGACGCCCCACATTGCGGGGGCCTCGTTGCGCACCGTCACCATTGCTGCCGATCAGGCAGCCGAGGAGGTTCGCCGCTATCTCGCCGGCGAGCCGCCACTCAATCCGTGCTGAAGACGAAAGGTATCTTGCCATGACCCGTGAGGAGCGACAGTTGCGCGAGGCGATCATCGCCAAGTGCCGATGGATGAACGCTTCAGGGCTTAATCAGGGGACGTCAGGCAACATCTCCGCCCGGTACAAGGATCGGATGCTGATCACGCCATCGGCGACGCCCTATGACGCGATGAAGCCGGAGATGATCGCCTCGATGCCGCTTGAAAGTGACTACGGCTCCTGGGATGGGCCGTTGCAGCCGTCGACCGAATGGCGCTTCCATCTCGACATCATGCGCGGCCGTCCCGACGTCGGCAGCGTCGTCCATACCCATTCCACCTACGCGACGGTGCTTGCGATCGCGCGCAAGCCGATCCCGGCGTGCCACTACATGATGGCAGCGTTCGGGGGCAATGACATCCGCTGCGCCGGCTACGCGCGCTACGGCACGGCGGAATTATCCGAGCTGGCGCTCGCCGCGCTCGAAGGCCGCAACGGCTGCCTGCTGGCCAATCATGGCATGATCGCGGTGGGCGCCAACCTCGACAAGGCGATGTGGCTGGCGGTCGAGCTCGAGACCATCGCACGCCAATATTACCTCTCGCTGGCATTGGGATCGCCGCACATTCTCAGCGAAGCGGAGATCGCCGACACGGCGAAGGGCTTCTCGACCTACGGTCTCCAGCAGCCCAAATCCAAGACGGCGAAGGCAAAGCCGGGTAAGGCAGGCGCATCGGCAAGGGCGGCCGCGCGACAACGGATCGAGAAGAAGCGCAGCAGGACGTGATGACGCAGGCTGCGCCGCACGCGGGCAGGGATCATGGGCTGGTCGACATCGCGATTATTGGCGGTGGCATCAACGGAGCCGGCATCGCGCGCGATGCGGCGGGCCGCGGCCTGAAGGTCCTGCTATGCGAGAAGGGTGACTTCGCCGAAGGCACCTCGTCGCGCTCGGGCAAGCTCGTTCACGGCGGTTTGCGCTATCTTGAATATTATGAATTTCGCTTGGTGCGCGAAGCCTTGATCGAGCGCGAGGTGCTGCTCGCGTCCGCGCCGCACATCATCTGGCCGATGCGCTTCGTGCTGCCGCATTCGCCGGAGCAGCGGCCGGCCTGGCTGATCCGCACCGGCTTGTTTCTCTACGACCATCTCGGCGGCCGCAAGCGGCTGCCGTCGAGCAGGGGTCTCGATCTCGCGCATGCGTCGGAGGGCGCGCCGCTGCGCTCCGAATTCAGGCGCGGCTTTGAATATTCGGATTGCTGGGTCGATGACGCACGGCTCGTGATCCTCAATCTGGTTGATGCCGCGCGCAACGGCGCCATCATCCTGCCCCGCACCCGCGCCCTAAGTGCGCGCCGGGAAGGTGACGCATGGCAGCTGGAGATGCAGGGGGATGACGGCGGCAGGCACACCGTCCGGGCGCGCGCGCTGGTCAACGCGGCGGGGCCGTGGGTCCAGGACGTTGTGCAAGATGTCGTCGGGCTGAATTCGTCGCACAATGTGCGGCTGGTCAAGGGCAGCCATATCGTGGTGCCGAAATTCTGGAGCGGAGCGCAGGCCTATCTGCTCCAGAACGAGGACCGTCGCGTCATCTTCGTCAATCCTTACGAGAAAGACCTCGCACTGATCGGCACGACGGACATCTCCTATGATGGCCGCGCCGAGGACGTCGAGATCGACGACACCGAGATCGCCTATCTGCTCGGCGTGTTGGGCCGTTACTTTCGTGTCCCCCCGTCGGAGCAGGAGATCGTCCATGCATTTTCCGGTGTTCGGCCGCTCTATGACGACAATGCCGAAAACCCGTCTGCGGTGACGCGCGACTATGTTTTCGAGGTTCACGGCGAGCAGGGCGTGCCGCCGCTGCTCTCGATCTTCGGTGGCAAGATCACGACCTACCGTCGGCTCGCGGAGCATGCGTTGCAGCGACTTGAGGCATGGTTTCCGAAGATGTCGCCGGGCTGGACGGCGGGAAGGCCGCTGCCCGGCGGCGACATCGGTGGTGACTTCGATGCCTTCATCGTCCAGCTGGCAGGCGAATATTCCGACCTTCCGCGCAAGCTGATCCACCATTATGCGCGCCTGTATGGCACGCGGGCGCGCGAACTGCTTGGTTCGGCCCGCGTCTCGGCCGATCTCGGTCGGCATTTCGGTGGAGACTTTTACGAACGTGAGGCCACGTTTTTACGCGAGAGCGAGTGGGCCAGAGAGCCTCAGGACTTTCTGGATCGGCGTACCAAACATGGCTTGCATCTGACAGCGGCGCAACGGGACGCCTTTGCAAGCTTTATCTAATTCGCCTGTGCCCGCGCCAGGCCGGGCGAAAGCTGCCCGGCGCGAGCCGACCCTCTTTCATCATCGCGACACATATGTCATGATAGGAATACAAATGTAAAAGCCGGGCGTCCTGCCCGGCCAGGGAGGGCTGCCTATGGGTAGGAAAGTCGCATTCATTGCGGCCTTGTTCGGCGCGTTGGCATTGGTCGGTCCGGTACAGGCGCGGGTCGAGGTGCAATGGTGGCACGCCATGAGCGGCGTCCTGGCCGACCGGCTCAATGAGCTTGTCGAGAAGTTCAACACATCGCAGGACAAATACACCGTCGTCGCCGTCGCCAAGGGCAACTATGACGAGGTGACCAACGGGGTGATCGCCGCTTATCGCGCCAAGCGGCCACCGGAAATGGTGCAGATCGCCGAGCGCGGTTACATGACGATGCTGCTCTCGGGGGCCGTAGTACCCGTACAGGACTTGATGGACCAGAAGGGTTACAAGATCGACTTCTCGGACTTCATCAAGCCCGTGGCAAGCTTCTGGAGCTATAAGGGTCGGATGTCGGCGATGCCCTTCAACTCGTCGACGCCGATCTTCTGGTACAACAAGGATCACTTCCAGAAGGCCGGTTTCGACAAGCCGGCCGACACCTGGCAGGAGTTGGAGAAGCAGCTCTACACCATCAAGTCCAAGGGGATTAGCGAATGCGGCACGGTGCTGCCCGGCGATTTCTACTGGAGCCTGCTTGAGAACTACAGCGCCATCAACAACCAGCCTTACGGCACGCTCGCAAACGGCTTTGACGGGCTTGGGACCGAGTTCGTCTACAACAAAACCAAGGTGGTCTCGCAAGTCGCGCGCTTGAAGAAGTGGCTCGACGACGGCGTGATGCAGATCGCGGGCCAGGGCTTCAGCCCAGAACAATTGTTCACGTCGGGACGGTGCGCGACGTTCGTCAATTCGACCGCATCGCACGGCAATATCGAGCGCAATGCGACCATCAACTGGAGCGCCAGCTTCCTGCCGCACGAGAGCGATGTCAATCCGCCCCTCAACAGCACCATCGGCGGCGGCGCCATCTGGGTCCTGAAGGGCCACACGCCGGATCGATACGAGGCCGTCGCGGCCTTTCTGAACTTTGTCGCCCAGCCGGAAACCCAGGTGTGGTGGCATGGCGCAACCGGCTACGTTCCCGCCACGAACCGGGCCTATGCGCTTGCGTGGGAACGTGGCTACTACAAGGATCACCCGACCAGAGAAATTGCTGTGCTACAGCTCTCGCGTGGCACGCCGAATGAGAACTCGCGCGGCTTCCGCTTCGGCAATTTCGTGCAGACGATGCTGGCCCAGCGCCAGGAGGTGGAGGCCGTCTTTGCCGGTCAGAAGCAGCCGCAACAGGCGATGGATGACGCGGTCAAGCGAGGCAACGAGATCTTGCGGCAATTCGAGAAGCTCAACGCCGGGAAGACTCCGGAAACCGAGCGTCCATGACTTTACGACTATCCATTCCTTGGCGTGATGGGCGCGCACCCGTGCTTCAGAGAAGGCACGGGGGCGGCCAGTCCAAGGTCGGGACCGGTGCGACGGCTGGCGGATCCCGAGCGCCCGCAAAGGCGCGGCGCCGTGAGCAAGAGGCAGGACTGAAGCGAGCCAATTTCGGCGATGGCCCCGGCCTGCCGACGTTGCTGTTGCTGCCGCAATTGCTGATCCTACTGTTCTTCTTCTTCATCCCGTCGCTGCGGGCGCTGATGCAATCCGTCTTGCTCAGTGATCCCTTTGGAACCAGCGTCCAGTTCGTGTGGTTCGACAATTTCAAGATGCTGTTTGCGAGTACCGAGTATCGCCAGTCGATCGCGGTGACGTTCTGGTTCACGGTGGGGCAGAACGTGCTCACGCTGGGGAGCGCGCTGGTGCTCGCCTTTGCCACTGACAGGATCGTGCGCGGTCGTTCGATCTATCGCACGATCATTCTGTTGCCCTATGCGATTGCGCCCGCGATCGCCGGTATCCTGTGGGCCTTCCTGTTCAATCCGGCGGTTGGCCCGCTCGCTCAGGTGCTGCACGGGTTCGGCATTGCCTGGGATCCCAACCTCAATCCGACCGACGCACTGATCCTGGTTACACTCGCAGCGTCATGGAAGCACATCTGCTACGACTACATCTTCCTGGTCGTGGGTCTGCTCGCGGTGCCGGTATCGCTCACGGAGGCCGCCGCGGTGGACGGCGCCGGTCCGATCCGGCGCTTCGTCTCGATCGCGCTGCCGATGCTCGGGCCTACCATCTTCTTTCTCACCGTGATGAACTTCATCTATGGCTTCTTCGAAACCTTCGCCATCATCGATGCCGTCACCAAAGGCGGTCCGGCCGGCGCAACCAACATCCTGGTCTACAAAGTCTTCGTCGATGGCTTCGTCAATCTCGACCTCGGCTCGTCGGCCGCGCAATCGGTTCTTTTGATGAGCTTCGCGCTGATCTGCACGCTGCTGCAGTTCCGCTACTTCGACCGCAAGGTCAATTACGGAGTCTAGCAGTATGGTCGAGCGCTCACCGGTCCTTAGCATGGTCTGCCACGCGATCCTGATCGCCGGTGCGCTGACGGTCTGCATTCCGCTGTATTTCGCGTTCGTAGCGGGCTCGCTTACGGTCGCCGAGGTGCAGAAGGTGCCGCTGCCGTGGCTCCCGGGCAGCCAGTTCTTCGACAATCTGCAATTGGCGTGGAGCAAGGGCAATTTCAGCCGCACCTTCACCAACTCTATCGTCGTGGCGCTCGGCATCACCGCCGGAAAGATCGCGGTATCGCTGCTGTCGGCCTTCGCGATCACCTACTTTCGATTCCGCTACCGAATGCTCGCATTCTGGCTCATCTTCGTCTCGCTGATGCTGCCAATCGAGGTTCGGATCGTGCCGACCTTCGAAGCCGTGGCCAATGCAGCACTGCCTCTGCAATGGCTCGTCGACACCCTGCATGTGGCGGATCTGTGGGGTCGGATCAGCGGTCACGACATCGCGATCTCGCTCGAATGGAACATGGTCAACACCTATCCCGGGCTGATCCTGCCGCTGATCGCCTCGGCCACCGCCACTTTCCTGTTTCGGCAATTCTTCCTGACGGTGCCAGACGAGCTGTGCGAGGCGGCGAGGCTGGACGGTGCGTCGCCGCTGCATTTCTTCTGGAGCATCCTGCTGCCGCTGTCGGTGCCGAACATGGTGGCGCTCGCCATCATCCTGTTCCTGTTCGGCTGGAATCAGTATCTCTGGCCGTTGCTGTTCACGACCGACAAGGACATGGCCACAGCGGTCATTGCATTGAAGGGGCTGATTCCGCGCTCCGACAGCGAGCCGGCCTGGAACATCGCCATGAGCGGCGCGCTCCTCACAATGTTGCCGCCGGCGCTGGTCGTCCTGCTGTTGCAGCGCTGGTTCATCAAGGGTCTTATCGACAGCAGCAAGTAGGGATCGATCATGGTTTTCATCGCCGGGCATCGCGGCGCGCGCAATCTTTGGCCGGAGAACAGCCTGACGGGCTTCCGCAACTTATGCAGGGAGGGTGTCGATGCGGTCGAGTTCGACGTCCATCAAAGCGCGGATGGCGGGCTGGTCGTGATTCATGATCCGCTGCTCGACCGCACCACGTTCGATAGCGGGCCGGTTGGCGAGCGCAGCCTGAGACGCTTGACGGCGACGCGTCTTCGCGACGCCGGCGACGAGTGCATTCCGACCTTGGACGACGTGCTCGACGTGTTCGTCGAAACGACGCTTGAGCTCCACATCGAGATCAAGACGGATGCGCTCGGCAATCCCTATTCGGGTCTCGAGGCGCGGCTGATCGACGACATCAGGCGCCGGGGTCTGGAACGGCGTGCCGTCATCACCTGCTTCGTGCCGGGCGTGATCGAGACCGTGCGCCGGCTATGGCCGGAGGCGCGGGTGCTCGCCTCGCTCGACCGCCGTTCGGCGGAGATGATGGGCGGGATAGCGTCGGCGCTGGCGCAATTTGCCGCCATTCCCGGCTGCATCGTCGCGGTTGAAAAATCGCTTCTGGGGCTCACGCTGCCGCTCGCCCTCAAAGTGCTGGGATCCGAGCGTCTCGGCGCATGGGTGACGAATGAGCCGGAGGATATCGCCTACTGGCTTGCCCAACCAGTGCGGCAGATCACGACCGACCGGCCCGATCTCGCCGTGAGCATTCGCCGCAAGCTCGCAACCGCGCCCGCGCATCCATGATTGCCCGCCGCCGCTTTCTCGCGGGATCATTGGCGAGCGTCGCCTTCGCTGCGCCGGCCGGGTTCGTACGGGGAGCGCCGGTCTCTTTCAGTGCAGATCCGTTCACTCTCGGTGTTGCGTCCGGATGCCCGCGACAGGATGGCGTCATCCTGTGGACCCGCCTTGCGCCACAACCTCTCGAAGGCGGCGGCATGCGGGACGCTCCGGTGGACGTCGAGTGGCAGGTTGCTGAGGACGAGGCCTTCTCGCGCATCGCCTCCCGCGGCGTCGTGCGTGCGACCGCAGAGCTTGGACATTCCGTGCATGCCGAGGCGACGGGATTGCGGCCCGATCGCGTCTACTGGTACCGCTTCCGCGCCGGTCCGGCACTTAGCCCGGTCGGTCGCACTCGAACCGCACCGGCCGAGTCCGGGCGTCCTTTCCGTTTTGCCTTCGCATCCTGCCAGCAATACGAGCAAGGCTATTTTACCGCCTACCGCGACATGGCCGCACGCGATCTCGACCTGGTCGTGCATCTCGGCGACTACATCTATGAGAAATCCTGGGGATCGCACCACGTCCGCCAGCACGGCGTCGGGGTCCCGACGACGCTGGAGGAATTTCGGAACCGCTACGCGCTCTACAAGAGCGATCTTGACCTGCAAGCGGCGCACGCTGCCTTTCCTTGGCTTTCGGTCTGGGATGACCATGAGGTGATGGACGACTATGCCAATGATCGCTCCTACACCGTGCGCGATCCCGGCCAGCTCCTGAAGATCCGTGCGGCAGCCTATCAGGCCTATTACGAGCACATGCCACTGCCGCCTTCGGCCCGCCCACGGGGCGCGGATGCCACGATCTACGAGCACTATCGCTTCGGCGACATGCTCGACGTGCTGCTGCTCGACGACCGGCAATATCGCTCGGCATCGGCCTGTGTCGGAAGCAGGCGTCCGACTTGGGCGACCGACTGTGCAGGCCGGACGGACGAGGCGCGGACGATGCTGGGCGAGCGACAGGAACAATGGCTTGATGCGCGCCTGCGCGACTGTCGCGGCCGCTGGACGATCGTCGCGCAGCAGACATTGATGGCGCAGGACAAGCGGGAAGGGGACGATGGCGCGCATTTCTGGATGGACGGCTGGGACGGCTATCCCAATGCCCGCCGTCGTCTCCTTGATTCGCTCGTCACGCCTCGCCGACGCAATCCGATCGTGATCGGCGGCGACCGTCACGCGTTCTTTACCGCCGATCTGAAGCATGATTTTGCCCGGCCGGATGGTCCGACCATCGCGACCGAGTTCGTCGGCACCTCCATCAGCTCGGACGGGCCGAGCGATACCGGTGTGCGCAAGGCGCTGGCGGAAAATCAACATCTCGTCTATGCGCGTGGCGACAAGCGCGGCTATGCGACCGTCGAGCTCGACACCCGGCATTGCACTGTAGGATTCGAGGCGCTCGACGACGTCAAGGACGTCAAGAGCGCCGTACGCCGGCTGACGACCTTTGTGGTCGAGGACGGCGTGCCGGGGGCGAAGGCCGCATGACGAGCGTCCGCATGGCCCCGCATTTGACGACCACCGAAAGATCGCCTCAAATGCTTCGACGTCTGATTATGCCTTGAGGCCGCTGCGGGGGGCTGCGCCGTGACTGATCAAACCATCCTGCGGGTCGCTTGGCTCTACTACATGGAGAACATGACCCAGGCCGAGATCGGCGAGCGGCTGGGGCTGACGCGTGCGCGCGTCAACCGCATGTTGTCGGATGCCCGGCAGACCGGCATCGTCAACATCAGCCTCAACTCCGCCTTTGCGAGCTGCACGGAGCTGGAGCACCGGTTGCGTCGCGAGTGCGGCCTCGAGGACGCAGTCGTCATCCCGACCCCGGAGAACCCCGAGCAGGTCGGAAGCCTGATCGGGATGGCGGCGGGAGCGTATTTGTCGAAATTCCTTGAGCAGAAGCGCCCGCGTATCATCGGTATCGGCTGGGGCGCTACCTTGCGCGAGACCATCCGCTACGTCACGCCGGCGGACTATCCCGAGCTCTCGATCGTCTCCATGATGGGCGGCCTGTCGCGCGGACTCGAGCTCAACACCTTCGAAATCGCGGGCGAGCTCGCGCACCGGCTGCACGCCCAGTGCAGCTATCTGGCCGCCCCGATTTTTGCCAGCAGCCGACGCTCGCGCGATACGTTCCTGGCCCAGGAGGTCTATCAGGAGGTGCTGAACAGCGTCGAGCAGATCGATCTTGCGCTGTTGAGCATGGGAGATCTGACCCCGCGGTCGCTGCTGGTGCGGCACGGTCTGCCGCCGGACGTACGCATCGAGCATTTGCGGGCCGCAGGCGCCGTCGGCGACGTGCTCGCGCAATTTCTCGACAAGTCTGGTCGGCCGATCGATCACGGCATCAACAGCCGCGCCATCGCGCTGCCGCTCGAAAAGTTGGCGCGCGTGCCGACCTCGATGCTGATCGCCGGGGGCCTCAACAAGGCGCCGATCATCGCCGCGGTACTACGCGGCCGGATCGGTAAGGTCCTGGTGACGGACGAGAACGCCGCCGTCGCCGCGCTGAAGCTGATCGACAAGCAAAAATAGCCCCGTTTTCGCAACGAGTGTCAAATCCGTACCCTGGCGCGATCGCACCGTGCTGTCCCGGAGAGGTGCAAAAGCATTTGTCACGTCATGATTACATATGTAATATAAGGACGACAATTGCTCAATGAGAGATGGCGTCGACATGCGCGCTGCGGTGCTCCAGGACATTCGCGATATCCGCGTCCTCGATATTCCCGAACCGAGGCCGGTGGCGGAGGACGATCTCATCGTCCGCGTCAAAGCGGTCGGTGTCTGCGGCAGCGATCTGCATTCCTACCTCGAGGGTGGAACGACGGGCCCGACGCGCGTCAAGCCGTTCGTCCTGGGCCATGAATTCTCGGGTGTCCTCACGCCGGACTCGGCGCGCAAGGCGGGACTGTCGGCCGATGCGCTGGTGGCGGTCGATCCTTCCATTCCTTGCGGCCATTGTGAATGGTGTCACCGCGGCCATACCAATCTTTGCCCCAACGTGAAGTTCCTCGGCTATGCGCCCCACAACGGCGCCATGGCCGAATTTGTCTGCGTGCCGAGATCCGCCGTGCATTTGGTGCCTGACAGCATCGACCCGGCCGGTGCAGCAATCCTGGAGACACTCGGCGTCGCCATCCACGCCATGGACCTGGCGCGTCCGCGACTTCTTGAATCCGTGGCGGTGCTTGGTTGCGGGCCGGTGGGGGTGTTGTTGGTGCAACTCGCGCGGCTCGCCGGTGCCGGAAAGATCATTGCGATCGACCCGGTCGAGCAGCGTACTGCGCTGGCGTGCGACCTCGGCGCGGATGTGGCGTGCCGTAGCTACGCCGGGGTCGCGGACGTCACCGAAGGCCGCGGCGTCGATCTGGTGATCGAGGCGACCGACTCATCGCACGGTTTCGAGCATGCGGCGCGCTGTGCGCGTATCGGCGGCCGGCTCGTTCTCGTCGGCATTCCCGAGAACAACCAGTACATCCTGAGCGGTGCGGAGTCGCGCCGAAAGGGCTTGTCGATCAAGTTTTCGCGTCGCATGCCGGAGGTTTATCCGCGGGCCATCGCGCTTGCGCAGGGAGGGCAGGTCAAGCTCACGCCGCTGGCGACGCACCACTTCTCGCTCGACCAGACGCCTGCCGCCTTCGAGCAACAGGTCGCGCGACGAGATGGAATCATCAAGGCGATCATTTGCCCGTAGATGAGCGCGATCTTGCCTAGAGCTTGGCAGAGCGGGTGCAGCAGGACTGGTCGTGATGGCGAAATCGTCGAAGCTGGTCGTCGCAAAGAAAGGCCGCGTCCTGATGGTAAGACGCAGGCGCGACGGGCTCTGGATGTTTCCAGGCGGCCGCCGGCGAGCCGGCGAGAGCGACAGGCGCTGCCTTCGTCGTGAGATCAAGGAGGAGCTCCCCAAGCTGAAGCTTGGGCCGCTGAAACTCTGGAAGGAAGTGAAGGCGAAGAATCGCCGGTCTGGTCGCCGCATGAGTGATGCGATTTTCCTGGCAAAGAAGGTGTCAGGGCGCTTGAAGGTCGGCGACAAGAAGGAGATCGATAGAGCAGTTTGGCGTAAGCCGCATGGCGCGAGATTGACTCCGACCTCGCGCTACATTCGCGATAGGTTGTTTCCAAGGCGAGGACGTCGTTAAATTGTTGGCGACCGTTCTGCGATGGTGCGTGCCCCGGTGAGCCTGAGCCGTTCCCCGATTTCCTCCCTGGTGAAGGTCTCCAAAAAAAACATCACGGCGCGAAGCTAGGGCTCGCGTTCGACATGTGCTCGGATGGCATTGCTCGTCGTTTCGATCCACCCATGCTCACGAGCCTTCGCAACCATGTCGGCGTAAGCCGCGTCCCACGTCCTGTCGTCGGGGCGTCCGGGCAGTGTCGGGGCAAGGTCGATGGGGACAAGCACGTTGCTGTCATCGACGAAGATGATTCCGCTCGTCGTGGCGGCTCGCGCGGCGGCTTTGCCTTTCAGCACCAGCTTGAACTTGCGGAAGTCGGACGGCTCGGTCAGCCGGACCTCGTTGGACGAGCAAGCGATGATCATGGTTCTGCCCTTTCGCGCCGTCTCTATCACGAATGCAGCAGGGTGCGCAGCGCGCCCTGGAAATTGACCAGAGGGCCGCCGTCGCCGCCGCGCGTCGCCACGATCCGGCCGATGAAGATGCCGTGAGTGCCGACCGCCTGGTGTTGGTAGAGCTCGCATTCGACCGCGCCGATCGCATCCCGCAGCACCGGAACGTCGAGCAGACCCTGGTCCCAGGGCGCGGTCGCAAAACGCTGGGCGCCCTTGACGCCGTCGCGGCCGGCGAAGCGCAGGGCCAGATCCTGCTGGCCGCTGCCGAGCAGGCTGACGGCAAAGCTGCCATTGGCGAGGATCGCGTCATGAGTCTCGGAGCTCGCATTGATGCCGACCAGCAGGCAGGGCGGATCCATGCAGAGCGAGGTGACCGAGCTGACCGTCAGCCCTCGCCGGTCGGCATCCGTGCCGGTCGCCACGATGGCGACGCCGCCGGCCAGATTGCCCATGGCACGACGAAACTCCGCCGCATCGACCGAGTGGCGACCGGTTCCTTGCGGAAACTTCTGGTGAGCCATGGCCAACACCTCCGGACTTGCCGACGTCAAGCCGACACCGCTTCGCCGGCGACCTTCGCATCCTTGCGGCCGCTGCGCAGTTCCTTCCGGATCGCCGGGATGATCTTGCTGCCCCACAGCTCGATCTGCTTCAGCATGGTGCGCTGGTCAAAGTCGCCGAGTTGGGTCTGCACCGCGATATGCGACGGCTTGAGGATGCTGATTTCCTCCAGCATGCGGTCGATCACCTGATTGACGCTGCCGACCGGCAGGTTCTTGCGCATCGTCTCCAGGCTCATGTCGTTGGGCCCGGCCTGTTCCTTGATCAGATAGCCGTCGTCGCTCTGGGCGCGGCGGAATTTCAGGCTTTCGGAGAGCCGGCGCTGGAAGCGGGCATTGTCGAGATAGGAGGTGACCTCGCTGTCATTGTCGCTGGCATAGGCGCAGCGCAGGAAGCCGAAGCGGGTGGCGTCGATCGACCGGCCTTCCTGGGCCGCAATGCCTTCGAGCCGCTCGCGCAGTGCCTTGATGGCATCGGTGCCATTGAGGAGAGCGGTCACGAACAGATTGTGGTTGTCGCGGATGGCGCGGCCGAGGGTCTCGGCATGGCCGGACGTTACCCAGATCGGCGGCATCGGGGTCTGCACGGTGCGCACGGCAATCGAGGTCGGCGGAATCTTCAGGTGCTGGCCGGCATAGGAAAAGATCCGCTCCTGCATGCCGGCATGCAGCACGTCGTAGAACTCGGCAAACAGCGAGTGCGAATCCTTGAGGTCGACACCGAAGCGGTCGAACTCGAATTGCTGATAGCCCGAGCCGATGCCGAGATCGAGGCGGCCGTTCGAAACGGTGTCGGCAAAGCCGATCTCGCCGAGCAGCCGCGCCGGATGATACAGCGGCAGCACGCAGACCGCGGTGCCGAGCCGGATGCGCTTGGTGAGGCCGGCGCAGTGCGCCACCATCATCAGCGGCGAGGGGCACAGGCTGTAATTGTTGAAGTGATGCTCGGCGTACCATGCGGTATCGAAGCCGGCCTCTTCAGCCGCCACGGTCTGTTCGACAGCGTTGTGGATGACCTGCTGCGAGCTTTGATGATAGCCGCGCTGCTGAGCCAAGATGAATACGCCGAATTCCATGGATGCATCCTCCGCCAATGGCTAGTCGCTTTTGCGACCTGTTCTCATCAGGCTACCGACTTGAGATTTTTCGAACAATTGGCGTAATCTGATCATGTCTTTTGCAGAATCTGAAAAGGTCGATGAATCGCCTCCAAGCCATGGAATTGTTCGTCGCTGCCGTCCGCGAGGGCAGCTTTTCCGCGGCCGGACGCCGCGCGGGGCTCTCGCCGGCATCCGTGTCGCGCTATATCGGCGAGCTCGAGGCGCAGCTTGGCGTGCAATTGCTCAACCGCAGCACGCGCCATCTCGGATTGACCGATGCCGGCAAGATCTTCTTCCAGCGCACCGAGCAGGTGCTGCACGGGATCGAGGACGCGGAGGCTGCAGCGCTCGCGCTGCAGACCGCGCCGCGGGGGACGCTACGCGTTCACTCTCGGACGCTGTTCGGCATCAAGGTGCTGTCACCATTGATCCCGCAGTTCCAGGAGCTGTACCCGGAGCTGAAGGTGGAACTGCGGCTGTCGGAACGGCGCGTCCAGCTTCGCGAGGAGGAGTTCGACATCGATTTCCAGATCGCCGCGCCCAAGGATCCAGGCCTGATGCAGCGCCGGCTGGTGCGGAGCGAACGCATCCTCGTGGCGTCACCCGACTACGTCGCGCGGAAGCCAAAGTTGCGCGGACCGGATGATCTCGTCGGCCACAATTGCCTGACCTACTGGATGGGGCCCGACGATGTGGTCTGGAAGTTCATGCGCAAGAGCAGGCTGCGCGAGATCGTCGTGCCGTCTTCGTTCAGCAGCAATAATGGCATCATCCTGTGCGACCTCGCGGTGCGCGGGCACGGCATTGCGCTGCTCGACGACTACACGGTCGCGGACGAAGTGAAGAGCGGGAGGCTGGTACGTCTGTTGCCGGGCTTTCGCGTCACCAACTCGACCTTTGACGAAGGCATCTACGCCACGTTCCAGCAGAGCAGCTATCTGCCTGAAAAAATCAGGGTGTTCGTCGACTATATGGCCGAGAGCGTGCCTCGGCTGATCAAGCGATCCGGCTAGCACCACGCGCCGCCTTCAGCGTGTGCCAAACCTGTGGGCAGGGAGTCCCGTCACACCGAGATTCTCGACGGCGAACAATCCGCCGGCGTCCGGGCTGTCATCGAAAAGATGGGTGCTGCGCGAGATCGAGGTCACATAAAGCACGTCGAGACCGGGGCCGCCGAAGGTCACGCTGGTCGGATGCCGGACGGGCATCTCGATCTTGCGCACCATCGCTCCGTCGGGTGCGAACCGTGCAATGGCGCCGATCCGCACCAGAACGGTCCAGAGATAGCCGTCCGCATCGACGGTCGCGCCGTCGCCGCCCGAGCCATGCGCGTCCATCTCAGCGAACACGCGCTTGTTCCGCAGCGGGCCGTCGCGGTGATAGTCGTAGGCCCAGATCACACGTCGTGCCGTGTCCGCAAGATAGAATATCCGGCCGTCCGGACTGAAGCAGGGGCCGTTGGTCACGGCGAGATCGGTTTCGAGCTGCTCGATCGCGCCCGCCGCATCGACGCGATACAGGCCGCCGAGCGGCTTTTCATCCTCCGCGCGCCCGCCGTGCATTGTGCCCGCCAGGAAGCGCCCGAACGGGTCGGCCTTGCCGTCGTTCAGGCGGAGCATCGGATGATCGAGGCCGATCGAGGGGCCCTTGGCCAATTCCCGCGTGCTGAAATTGTAATGCGCAAAGCCGTGGCGCAGCGCCAGCACGGCGCGGTCGTCATGCGCGAGCGCGAGCGATCCGATCGGGGCGGGCACCGAGAATTCATCGATTGCGCCGGTCGCAGGCAATAGCCTGCGGATCAGTCCGGCGAGCGAATCGATCCAGTAGAGCGACTGGGTCCGATCATCCCAGACCGGGCTCTCGCCAAGCCGGTCCCTGGTCTTGCCGATACGGGTGATGCGCGGGAGCGCGTTCATGGGAGCACCTCGTTGATCCCTTCTGCAGAGCGGACTTGACCGATCGGTCAGCGAAAAACTACGTTGGTTTTCACATGAAGATCAGTATTCGGCCGGCCCAGATGTCCGGCCAGATTTGCGGGTTCGATGGTTGAATTGTCGACAACAAAGGACGGGGTCGCCAATCAGGCGGAGGCGTCCGATCGCGTCCTGCAGATCCTGAGCGAGGCCGGGCGTCTGTTCGCCACCAAGGGCTATGACGGCACCTCGATGCGCGACATCGCGATGGCCTGCGGCATCTCGAAGTCGCTGCTGTATCATCACTTCTCCAACAAGGATGAAATCTACGCGCGCGTCGCTGTCGGCTCCACGCTGGAATTGTATCTCTTCGTGCGGGACCGGATTCCCGACGGACCGCCGTCGCAGAAGATCCGGGCCTTCATGGTTGCGACCGCGGAATATTTCCGGCGCTATCGCTGGGCATGGATCGCATCGACGACCGCCTTCTGGAACGATCCCGATCGCCACCGGCAGAAGGAGCGGATGACGCGCCGCGACCGGTTCGAGCACTTTCTGCGCGGATTGATCCAGGAAGCGATCGACGCCGGCGAGATCCGCAAGCTCGACGTTGCCATGACGGGGCGGTTGATCCTGTCGTCGCTGAATTGGATGCATCGCTGGTACAATCCCAACAAATCGGCAACACCCGAGCAGATCGCCGACATCTTTTTTGACATGGTATTCAACGGCCTTCGGACCGACGGTCATGCGGGGCCGCCAACCATCGAGCCTCCGAAGTCGCCCCGGCGAAAGGCGCGCTAGAGGCGCCTGCCTTCAATCAAGCGCGATGTGCTGCGCCGTGATGACCGGTCCCCACAGGGCGGCATCCTTGCTCAGCTGGGAATCGAGCAATTGAGGCGGCCCGAGATCGGCCTGCAGGCCGTCGATCGCGAGCTGCCTGGCGATCTCCGGCTTTTGCATCGCCGCGTTGGCGGCGGCGTTCAGCCGGTCGATCGCCTCGCGCGGTGTGCCAGCGGGCGCGTGCAGCGCAGTCCAGAACGATGCCGAAAGCTCGGGATAGCCTGACTCGGCAAAGGTCGGGATATCAGGCAGGTTTGGCCTGCGCTGGTCGGAGGAAACGGCGAGCAAGCGGAGCTTGCCGGCCTTGACGTGCTCGATCACGGCAGCCGGCGTCGCAAAGTTGAGGTCGCACTCGCCCGACAGCAGTTCCATCACCGAGGCCGGATTGTTGCGATAGGCGACGTCGGTAACTGCAAAGCCCATCGATTTCCCCATCATGATCCCAAACAGGTGCGTCACGCTGCCCGGTCCCAGTGTGGCATAGAACATCGGCTTGTCGCGACCCTTGGCGTAACCGACAAAACTCTTCATATCCGTGACCGGCATCTTCGCGTTCACGGTCAGCGACAGCGGGCCATTGCAGAGCATGGCGACGGATGCGAAATCCGCAAGCTTGTACGGCAAGTTCTTGCGCAGCAGCACGTTGAGAGAGATCGGACCGGTGCCGCCGGCGAGGAGCACCGAACCATCCTTGGCCGCACGCGCCACATATTGCGATCCGACGATGCCGTTCGCGCCTGGCTTGTTGTCGACCAGCACGGGCTGATCGAGCGCCTCCGACATGCCCTTGGCGATCGCGCGCATCAGGCTGTCGATCGAGCCGCCGCTCGCATAGGGCACGATGATGAAGACGGTTTGCGACGAGCGCGCGCTGACGATCACAGGTGCAGCAAACGGCGCAACGATAGCGCCGGCCATGAGCGTTGCGGCCTGACGTCGGCTGATGGGTGCCACGGCGGTTCCTCCTTCATTTGATTTGGTCGAAATCTACGTCCCGACCGATCGGTCAGTCAACAGGTCAAACGTCGCGGCTATTGCAAGCTCACGAGCTTGGTGTTATCAGCACATCGACTGACCGATCGGTCAGGTGGCTTGAAGCTGCCGTCCGAGGTCGCGGAAACAAGATCAAGCAAGCGCCAGGAGGAAGCCATGTCCGATGACATCGTGACGCTCGAAGTATCCGACCACATCGCAATCGTGACGCTGAACCGCCCTCCGGTGAACGCGCTCAACCGCGCGATGCGCGATCGCATCGTCGCGGTGTTCGATCAGATTTCGGAACGTAGCGATGTTCGCGTGGCGATCCTCACTGGCAACGGCAAGGTGTTTTGCAGCGGCGCCGATCTCAAGGACCGTCCAGACCCGGCCAAGGTCGGTGCATTCCATGATCACAACCGCATCACCCGCGAGACCGGCAACTGCATTCGCGAGTGCTCCAAGCCGGTGATCGCAGCGATCAACGGCGTCGCGCTCGGCGCCGGCCTCGGTCTGATGGCATCCTGCGACATCTTCTACGCGTCCGAAGAGGCTGTATTCGGCATGCCCGAGATCAATGTCGGCCTCGCCGGCGGTGCGGCGATGCTCAACACTTTGTTCGGCCGTTCGCTGATGCGCCGGATGTTCTTCACCGGCGTCCGGATTTCCGCGGCCGAGCTGTATCGCCTTGGCATTATCGAGGCCTGTACCAGCAAGGAAGATCTCATTCCCGAAGCGATGAAGATCGCGCGTGAGATCGCAGCCAAAAGCCCGATTGCGATGGAGTACGCCAAGAATGCGGCCAACATGGTCGAGCTGATGCCGCCGCGTGATGCCTATCGCTTCGAGCAGAACATCACGATGGCGCTGTCGAAGACCGAGGATGCCAAGGAAGCGCGCATGGCGTTTCTTGAGAAGCGCGCGCCGGTATTCAAGGGGCGCTGACGATGCGGCCGGGAGAAGGTCTCGACGCGCTGATGGCGCCGCGCTCGATCGCGATCATCGGCGCATCGCAGGATGCGACCAAGATCGGGGGCCGACCGGTGGACCTGTTGCGCCGCTACGGCTACGCGGGCAAGATCTATCCGGTCAACCCAAAGGCCGCGATGGTGCAGGGGCTGCAGGCCTACGCGTCGGTGGGCGCGCTGCCCGAGGCGCCCGATCTCGCCGTCATCGCCGTCGATGCCGAGCGGGCGCCCGAAGCGATCGAGCAGTGCGCCGATCGCGGCGTCCGCAGCGTCGTCGTGTTCTCTTCCGGCTTTGCCGAGCTGGGCGAAGAGGGGCGCGCGATGCAGGATCGGCTTCGCACGGCTGCGCGCCGCACCGGCATGCGGCTGCTCGGCCCGAATTGCCTCGGCGCGGTCAGCATTCCCGAAAAGGCCATCGCAACATTCTCGATCGTGCTCGAGCACAGCATGCCGGCCGCCGGCTCGCTCGGCATCGTCTCGCAAAGCGGCAATCTCGGCAGCTACACCATGCGCATGGCGAGCGATCGCGGCGCCGGCATCAGCCGTTTCATGACCACCGGCAATGAGTGCGACATCGATATCGCCGACGGTATTGCCTGGCTGGCCCGCGATCCCGCGACCAAAGTCATTCTTTGCTGCTTCGAGGCCTGCCGTGATGCCGGCCGGCTCATCGCTGCACTGACCGAGGCGCGCGATGCCGGCAAGCCGGTCATTGCGTTGAAAGTCGGCACCTCAGAGGCCGGGCAAGCCGCGGCGGCGTCCCATACTGGTGCCATGGCGGGATCGGATGCGGTGTTTAATGCGCTGTTGGAGCGCTATGGCGCCGTACGGGTGCGGAGCATCGAGGAGCTGATTGATCTCGGTCATGCCGCCTCCATCCTGTTGCCGGATCAGTTGCCAAAGGGGCGGCGCCTTGCGGTCGTGACGGCATCCGGCGGTTTTGGCGTGCTGCTTGCGGATGCCGCGCAGGCGGTCGGCCTATCGTTGCCGGAACTGAGCGAGGCGACTCAGCGCGCGATCCTCGATCTCGTGCCATTTGCGTCCGCGCGCAATCCGGTCGATGCCACCGCGCAGATGTCCAGCCGGCCCGATATGCTGCAGAAGATTCTGTCGGCGGTCGTGGCCGACGACCGCACCGATGCGATCGTGCTGCCGCTGCCGTTCTCGCTGCACATGCCGCGCCTGCGCTCGGTTTACATGGAGACATTGCGCACCATCCGCGCGCAGTACCCCGATCGTCCCGTCATTCTGTGCGTGGAGGGCCCGCCCGATGCGCTCGCCGAACTGCATGCCATGGGTTATCCCACCATTGCGAGCTTTGACGGCTGCTGCGCCATCGTCGCAGCGCTGGCGCGATTACAGGCGCTGGCGACTGCGCCAAAGGCTGTGAGCCGGCCTGCCATTGCGAGGGCTGCACCGCTCGCGGCTGATGCGTTCCGCCATGAGCTCGGCGCCAAGCGCGCGCTGGCGGAGGCCGGCATCCCCGTGCTGGCCGAGCAGCTGGTATCGGACGCCGAGGCCGCGGCGCGGGCAGCGCGCGAGATCGGTTTCCCGGTCGTCTTGAAAATCGCTTCGCCCGATCTGCCGCACAAGACGGAGGTGGACGGCGTTGTCATGGATCTTCGCTCCGAGGAAGAGGTGCGGCAGGCCTATGCCCGGTTGCTGGCGCGTGTTGCGGAGAAGGCGCCACGCGCGGTGATCGACGGCACGATCGTTGCTCCCATGGCGAATGGCCTGTCCGAGTTGATCCTCGGCAGCCGGATCGATCCTGTGTTCGGGCCGGTTGTGATGGTCGGCCTGGGGGGCATCTTTGCCGAGATCGTACAGGACACCGCCGTGCAGACGGCGCCGGTGAGCGAGACGCAAGCAATGGCGATGCTGAGGTCGCTGAAGGCGTTCGCCGTTCTCGACGGCGCGCGCGGGCGGCGTCGCACCGACCTCAAGGCCGCAGCGCAAGCGATCGCGGCGCTCTCGCGTTTTGCCGTCGCGCATGCCGATTCCGTGTCGGAAATCGACATCAATCCGCTGCTGCTGAAAGCGGACGGCGAGGGCGCCCTCGCGCTCGATGCGCTGCTGATCCCACACGCGGGCAAGGCAACGCAGCAGCACCACTGAACACAACAAGAAGAACCGCGAAGTCGGCTCAATGATTGCTGGGAGGATTTTGTGATGAAGCTCAATACCCGTCTCCTCGAAATCGCCGTGATGCTGGGAGCGTTGCTGATGCTGGCGACGCCGCTGCGCGCCCAAGGTGGGTCCGGCGATGTGATCAAGATAGGCATCATGAACGACCAGAATGGTCCGTATGCCGACAATTGCGGCCCCGGTGCGGTGGCCGCGGCAAAGCTCGCGGTCAGCGACTTCGGTGGTGCGGTCAATGGCAAGAAGATCGAGCTCGTTGTCGCCGACGACCAGAACAAGCCGGACATCGGCGTTGCGGTGGCACTGCGCTGGCTCGACAATGAAGGCGTCGATGCCATCGTCGGCTGCTCGGCCTCGTCGATTGCGCTCGGCGTGCAGGACATCATGAAGGCGCGGAAGAAGCCCTACATGCTGGCGGGGACAGCGGGTTCGTTCTTCACCAACGACAAGTGCTCGCCGATGACTACGCAATGGATGGTCGACACCTATGCGCAGCCGAAGGCCACGGTGAAGGCGCTGCTGTCGCAGCGCGTCGACACCTGGTTCTTCCTGACTGTCGACTATGCCTTCGGCAAGGGATGGCAGGCTGATGCCACCAACTTCATCAAGGCCGGCGGCGGCAAGGTCGTGGGATCGGTGCTGCATCCGCTGAACTCGTCGGACTTTTCCTCGTTCCTGCTGACGGCGCAGGCGAGTGGCGCCAGGGCGATCGCGCTTGCCAATTCTGGTTCTGACTTCGGCAATGCCATCAAGCAGGCCCAGGAGTTCGGCCTATCGCAGAAGCAGCTGCTGGTGCCGCTTGGACTTATGATCAGCCAGACCCACGGCATCGGTCTGCGCGACCTACAGAACGTGCGCCTGACCACGCCGTTCTACTGGGACATGACGCCGGAGACGCGGGCCTTTGCCAAGCGTTTCACCGAGGCGTCCGGCGGGCAAATTCTGAACGAGGCCAAGTCCGCCACCTACAGCGCCATCACGCATTACCTGAAGGCCGTCGCGGCGACCGGAACGGATGATGGCGAAGCCGTGATGAAGCAGATGAAGAACACGCCGATCAACGACTTCGAAATGAAGGATGTCAGCATTCGCGCCGACGGGCAGGTGATGCGTCCGCTCTATGTGGCCCGCATCAAGACGCCGCCCGAGTCCAAATACGCCTTCGACTATTACGAGATCACGGGGACGATTGCCCCCGAGGACGCATGGCGTCCGGCCTCGGACAGCGCCTGCGATCTGCTCAAGTCGCAGTGATCGGAAAGAAAGGGCGTCCGGCCGATGCATGGCTGGCGCCCGACGGTACAGCCAAAGCGAGAGATCCACGATGACAGTCATTGAAACAGAGCCGCCGGTAACCGCCACGGCCGGAGAATTATCCGGCGAGGCCTATCGGGTGGCGATGCGTCGCTGGCTGCGCGCCAATCTGCCGGCGAGCTTTCGCGGTGACAGCGCGGCGTTCTCGGCGCCCGGCCTGCAAGAGCAGATCGCCTGGGAAGCGGCGATGTATCGCGCCGGCCTGGCCGGCATCACTTGGCCAAAAGCGTATGGCGGGCACGGCCGCACCTTGCGCGAGCACCTGATCGCCAACCAGGAAATCGGCGCGCTCGCGATGCCGGAGAGCGTCAATTCGATCGGCAAGGAGCTTGCCGGTCCGATCATCCTCGCGGTCGGCACCGAGGAGCAGAAGCATCGCTTCCTGCCGGCAATCCTGGAGATGCGCGACATCTGGTGCCAGGGCTTTTCAGAGCCGGAAGCAGGTTCCGATCTGGCGGGCCTGCGGACGCGCGCCACGCGCGATGGTGATATCTGGCGGATCAGCGGGCAGAAGATCTGGACCAGCGGCGCCTATCGCGCCCAGCGCTGCTTGGTGCTGGCGCGGACCGGCCCGCTGGAGGATCGGCATCGCGGCCTCGCCATGTTCGCGGTGCGGCTCGATGCCAAGGGCGTGCGCGTGCGGCCGATCAGATCGATCGATGGGCGCGAGAGCTTTTGCGAGGTCTTCTTCGACGACGTGGAGGTCTTGCAATCCGATGCGCTCGGCGCGCCCGATGAAGGCTGGAACGCGGCGATCCGCGTGCTCGAGATCGAGCGCGCAACCAACCGCATGTACCGGGCCTGGCGCTTCGAGAATGAGCTGCGGCATCTGATTGCGGTCTGCAAGAGTGATCCGGCGCTGGCGCAGCTGGTTGCAAACCGATGTTACGAGGCCAAGATTGGCGAGGTCGTCGTGGATATCGAGGTGCTGAAGGCGCACGTCGAGACAGCTGTCGACGCGCTCGTAAACGGCGACAGGATCGGCGCACGCGGCAGTTTGGCAAAACTGCACTGGAGTGAAGCGCACCAGCGTTTTGCCGCGCTCGCGCTCGAGCTGCTGGCGCAGGCCTCGTTGCCGCAGCTTCCGGCCGTGCAAGTCGCGCGCCGCCGTTTCGACGCGATCTATCTGCAGGCGCGCGCCGAGACTATCTACGCCGGTACCACCGAAATTCAACTCGGCATCATCGCCGACAGGATCCTGCAGCTCTCGAAAGGCAAGTGATGACGACATTGAGCGGCGAAGGATTGCAGCCGAGCGAGTTCGCGGTCACCGCGGCGCGAGCCGTGGCGGATTGCGCGGCGTTGGGGCCGCGCGAGCAGGCGAAACACCTCGCCGACGACGGATTGCTCGGGGTGCTTGCCTCGCAGGACGTCGGCGGGCTCGATCTGCCGCTGGCCTTTGCAGTTCCGGTGGTGGCCGCCGCCGGCTCGGGCCTGCTCGGTTTTCCGCTGATGGAAGCACTGCTGCTTGGGCGGACGCTGCAGGCCGCGTTGCCGCGCGTGGCGGATGCGGTCGTGTCCGGCGGCATGCTGGCGACGATCGCGTGGCAAGGCAGCGTGAGCGCCGAGCGCGAAGGTGAATCGGTCGTGCTCAATGGCTGGGTTGCGCGAGCGGCCTGCGCCCGCGACGCCGATTGCATCCTGGTACGGATTGGCACGGCCGCGGCGGCGCTGGTTCCGACTGACAGCGAGGGAGTCGTTGTCGAGGACGCGGCAGGGCTGGATTTGACCGTGCCCGAACACTCGGTTCGCTTGCAGGGCGTCACCATACCGGCCGCAAGTGTATTGCCTGACGGCACGTGGGCTCTCTTGAGCTCGGATGCCAACGTGCTGCGTGCCGCCGCCATTCTCGGCTCGGCCGAGACGTGCCTCGCACTCGCACAAGAGCACGCCTCGACGCGCCGGCAGTTCGGCCGAGCGCTGTCCTATAACCAGGCGCTGCGGCATTCGCTGGCGCGGCAGAAGCTGGCGCTCGAAGGCATAAGGCATGCGATCACCCGTAGCGTCGAAGACGAGTCCGGTCCGCTCGAACGCGACGCTGTGTTTCTCGCCGCGGCCGCCTATGGTTGCGCGATCAGTGAAGGCGCGCTGCAGGTTCACGGCGGCATGGGATTCACCTGGGACGTGCCGGTGCATCGGCATCTGCGTCGCGTCCGCGCCTTACAGGCGCAAGGCGATGCCAGCGGAAGCCTGGCCGCGCTCGGCCGCCGTACCATCGCCGCAATAGCTCCGGCGTCCGATCTCGCCGTGTCGGGATAAGAAAGGAAGACCGCAATGACTGATGCCAAGGACAAGCCCCTCGCTGGCCGTGCTGCGCTGGTCACCGGGGCCGGAAACGGAATCGGACGCGCGACCGCTCTTCTGCTGGCCTCGCGCGGCGCGATCGTCGGCGTCAACGACCTCAAGCCTGAGTTCGTTGCCGGGACTGTCGATGCGATCAAGATGGCCGGCGGCGAGGCCGTTGCGATCACCCAGGACGTCGCCAGCCGCGACGGAATGCGCATGGCGGTGATCGGCTTTGCCGAAGGGCAGGGCCGGCTCGATATCCTCGTCAACAATGCGGCCTGGGTCCGCTATCAGTCGGTGGCCGACATCGCGCCGGAGACCGTCGACCGCATGCTCAATATCGGCTTCAAGGCGATCATCTGGGGCATTCAGGCCGCGGCCGAAGTGATGGATGCCGAGCGCGGTGGCGCGATCGTCAATGTCGCCTCCGTTGCCGGATTGATCTCGGCCAAGAACAGCATCGTGTATAGCGGCATCAAGGCCGGCGTGATGGGGATTACGCGTGCCGCGGCAGCCGAGCTCGGCGAACGCAAGATCCGCGTGAACGCCGTTGCGCCATCAGCGATTCCGACCGAAGGAACGATGCGCAACCGCAACGCCGAGCTCGACGCACGGCGGATCGCGCGCACGCCGCTCGGACGGCTCGGCACAGTGGACGATATTGCCAAGGCAATCGCTTTCCTCGCCGGCGACGACAGCGGCTTCATCTCGGCGCAGGTGCTGACGGTCGACGGCGGGATTGTCTTCACCAACATCGCCTAAGCGCCACCGAGGCCGCTGCAGGATACGCTATATGATTCTCACCGCAGATGAGCAGGCGCTGAAGCAGCAATTCATTCGCGCCCGCGGTTACTGGCGGCCGTGGACGGAGGGGCTGCTGCGGCTCGATCCGGCGTTTCTTGCGAGCTATGCCCGCTATGGCGGCTATCCCGCGGAAACCGGTCCACTGTCGCGGAAGATGTGCGAATTGATCTATGTGGCGCTGGATGGATCGGCGGCGCATCTGTTTCGCTCAGGGCTCGCGCTGCACATGCAGCTGGCCCTCGAGCAGGGCGCGACCACGCAGGAGATCGTCGACGTGCTGCGGCTGGCCACGGCGCAAGGGCTCGACGGCTGTAATCTCGGCATCGGCATTCTCGCCGAAGAACTGGCGCTGGCGGGGCTGGATTCGGACCAGGCGCCGCTGTCGCGCGAGCAGATGGCGCTTCGCGACGCCTATGTCGCGCAATTCGCCGATTGGCCGGACTTCTGCGATCTCTGGCTGCGCGCCGATCCCGGCTATTTCGCGATGATGCTCGACCTGCTGACAGCGGGAGCGAAGGCCGGCGGGCTCGACCAGCGCTCGCGTTGCCTGATCTCGCTGGCCTTGAACGGATGCTTCACGGCCCTCAATCCACACGGCCTTCGCCTGCAGATCAGGCGCGCGTTGCGGCTCGGGATCGAGAAGCGCGAAATCCTCCAGGTGCTGCAGATGACGGCACATCTGGGCGTGCATGCCTGCGCGATCGGGGTGCCGGTTCTGATGGAAGCGATCAGCCCGGCGGCAGGCAAGTCGTCTTCCGTCGACGTAACGGGATAGCAGGGAGGTCGACGACGATGGCGAGGCCAACCATCAGAGATCAGCGCGCCTTCGCATCGGGCGCATTGTTTCTTGCCTTTGCGATCTTCTTCTTCGTGATGGCACTGAATTATCCGGCCGGCACCGCGGCGCGGATGGGGCCGGGCTATTTTCCTCGGCTGCTGGCGATCGTGCTTGCGGCCATCGGGCTCGCCGTGATGCTGGGTGCCGTGCTGAGGACGGCAGAGCGGCAGAGGTTGCGGAGTTGGGACGTAAAGGGCCTCGCCTGGGTCACGGGCTCGGTGGTCCTGTTTGCGCTTCTGCTGTTTCCGGTCGGTCTGGTCGGTGCGCTGCTGGTCCTGATCGTGGTGTCGAGCAGGGCTAGTCCCGAGTTTGCCTGGAAGGGCGCGTTGGCCAATGCAGCCGTCCTGATCGCGCTGTGTCTCCTCGTATTCGTCTATGGCCTCGGGCTGCAGCTGCCGGTGTGGCCGGTGCTGCTCAATTGACGGGCCGTGACGATGGACCTGTTTCATAACCTGGCGATCGGATTCTCCACCGCGGCCCAGCCGGCCAATCTGCTCTACGCCTTCTTCGGCTGCCTGTTGGGGACGCTGATCGGCGTCCTCCCGGGCCTGGGCCCACTCGCCACCATCGCGATGCTGCTACCGATCACCTACGCGCTGCAGCCGGATTCGGCACTGATCATGCTCGCCGGCATCTATTACGGCGCGCAATATGGCGGCTCGACCACCGCCATCGTGGTCAATCTGCCCGGCGAATCCTCCTCCGTCGTCACCACGATAGACGGCTATCAGATGGCCAAGCAGGGCCGGGCGGGTGTCGCGCTCTCGACAGCCGCGATCGGTTCGTTCTTCGCCGGCTGCGTGGCGACGCTGGCGCTGGCGGCGCTGGCCGGGCCGCTGACGGCGGCAGCGTTGCTGTTCGGGCCGAAGGAGTTTTTCGCGCTGATGCTCCTCGGCCTCATCCTCGCCTCGGTGCTATCCAGTGGCCCCTTCATTGAAGGCATCGGCATGGTCGTACTCGGCATGTTGTTGAGTCTCGTCGGCACCGATCTCAGCACGGGCACGCAGCGCTTCGCGTTCGGCATCCCGCAGCTGTTCGATGGCCTCGATTTCGTGCCGTTGGCGATGGGCATCTATGGCTTTGCCGAGATCGTGAAGAATCTCGAGCAAGACGACAAGCTGTCGCTGGTGACGCAAAAGATCGCCAATTTGTTTCCGACGCGCGAGGATTTCCGCCGCATGATCCCGGCGATGCTGCGCGGCACCACGCTCGGCACGCTGCTCGGCGTGCTGCCGGGCGGCGGTGCGGTGCTGTCGTCGTTTGCCTCCTACACGCTGGAGAAGAAGCTGTCGAAGCACCCCGAACAGTTCGGCAAGGGTGCGATCGAAGGCGTTGCCGGCCCGGAATCGGCCAACAACGCAGGCGCCCAGACCTCCTTCATTCCGCTGCTGACACTTGGCGTGCCCTCCAATGTGGTTATGGCGCTGATGGTCGGTGCGATGAACATCCACAACATCCAGCCCGGTCCGGAGGTCATGACCAAGAACCCGACCCTATTCTGGGGCCTGATCGCCTCGATGTGGGTCGGCAATCTCATGCTGCTCGTCCTCAATCTGCCGCTGGTTGGATTGTGGGTGAAACTTCTCACCATTCCCTATCGCAATCTGTTCCCGGCGATCATGGTGTTTTGCTCGATCGGCGTCTATTCGATCAACAGCGGGACCTTCGAGGTGTATGAAGCGGCGGTGTTCTGCGTATTCGGCTATATCCTGATCAAGCTGCAGCTGCCGGCCGCGCCGCTGCTGCTGGGCCTGGTGCTCGGACCAGCGATCGAAGAGAACTTCCGCCGCGCCATGGTGCTGTCGCGCGGCGATGTCAGCGTGTTCGTGACCTCGCCATTGTCGGCAACGCTGCTGGCCGCAGCCGCAATCGCGATCGTCATGATCATGCTGCCGACGATCCGGTCGCGGCGGGAGGAGGCGCTGCAGGAGTAGGTGCCGCGGGCCCGCCCGGCGTCAAACGTCTGTGTCGCTGTCGCCGGCTTTGACCGATCTGGCGGCCTGCCGCAGAATATTCAGGTAGCGACTGGCGTTTTGCTTGATCCGCTCAGCGACGCCGCCAAGCCCGAGAGCGACGGGTTGATTCTGAATTGTGATTGGGAGCAGGACGCAGATCGTCGCCCCGCCCAGCATCGGGACGTTCTCCGCCGAGCAATGTCCCTTGCCCCGGATCTCCCGAATCCGCCGGATCATGTCCTGAGGCTTGACTCTGTCTGCTGCGTTCGGCGTCGCGATATTGGCGCGGCGCACGATCGTGTCGAGCTTCTCGTCGGACATCGTCGACATCAACAGCCAGCCGAGCGCGGACTGCGTCAGCGGCCGCAGCGTTCCCTCGTCGACGTGGAATCGCAGCGGGTGGGTCGACTGGATGATCTTGACGTATTGCAGATACACGTCGTTGGTCGTGCCGATTGAAACGGCTTCGCCCGTTGCGGCGTGCACGTCGCGCATCGCCTCCAGCACGCGGCTGTTGCCGAACAGGGATTTGGGAATCCAGTCGCCCAGTGAGGTCACTTTTGGGGTTGGGAAATAGAGTTTCGTCCTGCGGTCGAAATTCAGGTAGCCGAGACCTACCAGGGTCTTGAGCAGGACGGTTGTGCTGGATGCTGGATAGCCCAGCGCCTCGCCGATTTCGGACATCGCACGCGGCTGGCGCTCCCGCATGAAGAATTCGAGAATTTCGATGGAGCGCAGCGCGGATTTCACGGTCGATCCGGCCGCGGAAATCGAAGCGGAGGTCGTCAGCTGCGATGGCAATCGTCCCTCCCTTGGCCGCAGTAAATTCACGGATGTGAAATTCAGCTTCACATATGAACATTTGTTGGTGGCCTCCCACTGCACATGAGATGGTCGCTGCCGTCAAGGGAGGGCCGGTCCGCTGATGGCGGATCGAGCCGGAGCTTCGAGGCTCGAAAATGACCGTAACGCACGAGAAGATCGCGGAGCTGCTCGACAGGGAGGCGATCCGCGATTGCATCTATCGCTATTGCCGCGGCGTTGATCGCGCCGATGAAGCCGCGCTCCGCAGCGCCTACTGGCCGGATGCCACCGACCAGCATGGACCATATTCGGGGCCGATCGAAGGCTTCTTTGAATGGGCCAAGGATATCTTCAAGACCGATGCGCGCAACGTCCATACCGTCGGCAATATCCTGATCGAATTCACCGCGCCCGGGCACGCTGTCGTCGAAACCTACTTCCTCGCCTTGCAGCGCGGGCCTTCAACAGATGGTGGCGTTCGGCAGTTTCTGATCGACGGCCGGTACTGCGATGTCTTCACAAAGCGCGATAGCGAATGGCGAGTTGCGCGCCGTGTCGTCGCCTACGACTGGGTGGACGAGCAGGTCGCTGCGACCGAGTCCGAGGCGGTCCGCTTCGGTCCGCGGTTGCCGTTGGGCGCGCGATATCCCGACGATCCCATCTACGATCTGCTCCGCCGGAGCTAGTGGACACTGACTTGCACGAACCAGCCTTTGAGGGAATGCCGATATGAGCCATGCAGATGTGAGGGGGCGGCGCCTGGACGTGGTCGTCGTTGGCGCGGGATTCGGCGGTCTCTACGCCGTCTATAAGTTCCGCGAGATGGGTCTGAACATCGCGGCCTACGAAGCGGGCGGCGATGTCGGGGGCGTGTGGTACTGGAACCGTTATCCCGGGGCGCGCGTCGACCTGCCGAGCATCGACTACAGCTATTCGTTCTCGCCCGAGATCGAGCAGGAATGGACCTGGTCGGAAGAATTCGCCTCGCAGCCAGAGCTCTTGGCCTACTTCAACTTCGTCGCCGATCGCCTCGACCTGCGCAAGCACTATCAGTTCAACACGCGCATCGTGAGCGCCGTCTGGGACGAGACGCGAAAACTCTGGTCGGTGACGTCGGATCGCGGCGAGATGGTCGAAGCGACGTATTGCGTGATGGCGACCGGCCCGCTCTCGGTGCCCCGGGATCCCGAGATCCCCGGCGTCGCGCGCTACGCGGGCGAGTTGTTGCGGGCCGGCCGATGGCCGCATCATCCCATCAGCTATGAAGGCAAGCGCGTCGGCGTGATCGGCACGGGATCGACCGGCATTCAGATCGTGCAGGAGGTGGGCAGGCAGGCCGGCGAGCTCTACGTGTTCCAGCGCACGCCGAGCTTCACGATGCCGATGCGCAACCAGAAGCTCGATCCCGACTACGTGGCCGAGGTCAAGCGTAACTATACCGGCATTCGCGAGGCGGCCCGCAACAGCCCGAATGGCGGCGTGCGCCCGTGGACGACGCGGGCCTTCTTCAGTGTGACGCCGTCGCGCCGCCGCGAATTGCTCGAAGACGCCTGGAAGGCCGGAGGGCTGGCCATGCTCGGCACTTTCACGGATCTTCTGAGCAACGAGGAAGCCAACGAGCACGTGGCGGAGTTCGTGCGCGGCAAGATCAACGGCGTCGTCGCCGATCCCGTCACTGCGGAGAGGCTGAAGCCGCGCGGCTATCCGATCTTCGCCCGCCGTCCGTGCCTGGATACAGGCTACTACGAGACCTTCAACCGGCCGAATGTCCAGCTGATCGATTGCGTCACCGATCCGATCGTAGAGATCACGGCGCAAGGCGTGCGGACGCAATCGAGTGAAACCGCACTCGACATGCTGATCTTCGCGACCGGCTATGACGGGCTGACGGGAGCGTTGACTGCGTTCGACGTCGTCGGCCGCGACGGCCGGACAATCAATGAGAAATGGAAGGCAGGAGCACGGTCGTATCTCGGTCTCATGATGGAAGGGTTTCCGAACCTCTTCATGACCACCGGACCCAACGGCCCCGCCGCGCTCGCCAATATCGTCAGGATCAGCGAGAACGACGTCGACTGGATCGCGCACACGATCACGCATATGGCGGACCAGGGTCTCGACACCATCGAACCGACCAGGCAGGCGGAAGACGAATGGATGGCGCTGGTATTCAAGCTTGCCCAGCGTTCGCTGCTGACCAAGGCGAAGACCTGGTACGTCGGCACCAATGTCAAGGACAAGGCGCAAGGGCTGTCGCTGTTCACGGGCGGCTTTCCAAAATACCGGGAGTATTGTGCCGCCGCGATCGAGGCCGGGTACCGCGACTTCGTGTTCGAGCGCGGACGAACGACGGTCGCGGCCTGACAGCCGCAACCGAGGAGACCGCGTGCACGCTGCTTACCGCCCCTGTTCAGCAAACTCGTGCTTGCTGTCGTGGCCCCCGATGAAGACCAGGAGGCCGGCGATCAGCGGTAGGACGGCAAGGACGAGCAAGCCGGTCGAGGTCTGGCCGGTGGCTTCCTTGACCCAGCCGATCAGATAGGGCCCACCGAACCCGGCGAGATTGCCGATCGAGTTGATCAGGGCGATGGCACCGGCCGCCGCCGTGCCGGACAGCCAGGCGGTTGGCAGGGTCCAAAACACGCCGAAGCAGCAGAACACCCCAATGGCGGCGACCGTCAGCACCACCATCGTGAGGGTGGGATCGGTGAGATAGGAGGAGATGCCGAGCGCAACGGCGGTGAGCAGCAGCGGCGCGCCGACATGCATCACGCGCTCGCGGCTCGCATCCGAATGCCGCGCCCACAGGATCATGGCGATGGTGCCGAACAGATAGGGGATCGCGGTGACGAAGCCGGTCTGCGCGTTGGTGAGGCCGAAGGCCTTGACGATCTGTGGCAGCCAGAACTGCATGCCATAGAGCGCGCCGACGAAGCCGAAATAGATCAGGCTGAGCGCGATCACCTTCGGCGAGGACAGCGCCTGGCCGAGCGAGGGATGCTTCACCGCCTGCTTGGCGGCGATCTCGGAATCGAGCTTGGCTTTGAGCCAGGCCTTCTGCTCGGCCGAGAGCCAATTCGCCTTCTCCGGTCTGTCGGTGAGATAGAACCAGGTGACGAGGCCGAGCAGCACCGAAGGGATGCCCTCGATGATGAACAGCCACTGCCAGCCCTTCAGCCCCATCATGCCGTCGAGCCCGAGCAGCAGGCCCGAGACCGGCGCGCCGATCACGGTCGAGACCGGCACGGCAATGGCGAAGGCCGCCAGGAAGCGGGCACGATATTCGGCCGGGTACCAGTAGGTCAGATACAGGATGATGCCCGGGAAGAAGCCGGCCTCGGCGACGCCGAGCAGGAAGCGCAAGACGTAGAAGCTCGTGACGCCGCTGACCAGCGCCATCAGCGCCGAGATGATGCCCCAGGTCACCATGATGCGGGCGATCCAGCGGCTGGCGCCGAATTTTTCCAGCGCAAGGTTGCTCGGCACCTCGAAGATGAAGTAGCCGATGAAGAAGATGCCGGCGCCCCAGGAGAAGATCAACGGCGTGAACTTCAGCTCGGCATTCATGGTCAGCGCGGCGAAGCCGAGATTGACGCGGTCGAGATAGGAGAAGAAGTAGGCCAGCACCAGGAACGGAATCAGGCGCCAGGAGATGGCACGGATGGTCGAGGTCTCGATGCTGCTTCTCGCACCGCTTGCAGCGCCGGCAAAGGTCGTGGTCTGGCTCATGGTTCCCCCCTATGTTTTAGACATGAATTGCATGGCCTAGTGATCTCAGCGCGGCCTCATGAAAGCTCTCACTTAGAGTCGGATGGGCATGGATGGTCAGGGCGATGTCCTCGAGGCGCGCGCCCATCTCCAGCGCCAGGCTGAACGCCGCTGACAGCTCGGCGAGGCCAGGGCCCACGCCCTGAATCCCGAGCAGGACATGATTGTCGGCACGCGCCACGGTGCGGATGAAGCCGTCGTCCCGATCCAGCGTGAGCGCACGACCGCTGGCCTTGAACGGAAACAGATCGGTCTTGACCTCAAGACCTTTGTCCCGCGCCTCGCTTGGTGAGAGGCCGACCGTGACGATCTCGGGATCGGTGAAGCAGATCGCGGGAATTGCGACGCGGTCCCAGGCGCGACGTTGGCCGGCGACGATTTCGGCGACCATCTCGCCTTGCGCCATGGCGCGGTGCGCCAGCATCGGCTCGCCCGTGACGTCGCCGATCGCGAAGACGCCGCGCATCGAGGTTCGGCATCGATCGTCGATGCGGATGTAGGGGCCGTCCATATCGAGATCGAGCAGCTCGAGGCCGAAGTCTGACGTCGCGGGCTTACGGCCGACCGTGACCAGGATCTTGTCGGCTTCGAGCGTTGTCTGTCCGCCGTCGGCGGTTTCGATCAGAAGCGCCGTGCCTTCTGCGACCAGCCCCTTGGCTTTCGCGCTTGTCAGGATCGTAACGCCCAGCGCACGGAGCCGCCTGGCAACGGGGTCGCTCAGCTCGCCGTCATATTGCGGCAGGATGCGCGGCGTGGCCTCGACCACGGTGACGTCGGCGCCGAGTTTAGCAAAGGCCGTGCCGAGTTCGAGGCCGATATAGCCGCCACCGACGACGATCAGCCGCTTCGGCACCTCAGCAAGCGCCAGGGCACCTGTCGATGAGATGATGCGGCCGCCGAAAGGAAGGGACGGTAGCTCGATTGGCGCCGAGCCCGTGGCGATCACGATGGTTTCGGCATGGATCAGCTGAACGCCGTTGCTCGTGTGAACCTCGACGGTCTTGCCGTCGTGAAAGCTCGCGTGTCCGGCCGTGTATCTGACACCGGCGCGCTTCAACAATCCGCTCACGCCGCCATTGAGACGCCGCACGATATCGTCCTTCCAGGCGATGGTTTTGGTGAAGTCGAGTGACGGCTTTTGGGCGGAGATGCCGAGCGAGGCCTTGCCGTCGGCGGCACGTGCGACCGTCTCGTAAGTGTCGGCCGCGTGGATCAGGGCCTTCGAGGGGATGCAGCCGATGTTGAGGCAGGTTCCTCCCGGCTTTTCGGACTCTACGACCACGGTGTCGATGCCGAGCTGGCCGGCCCGGATCGCACAGGTATAGCCGCCGGGGCCCGCGCCTATGACGAGAAGCTTACAGGTGGTGTCGGTCATAGTCTTATGCGTAAATGAAGATCATGGCGGGCGTTTCGAGCTGCGTCTTGATCCGCTGCACGAACAGCGCGGCGTTGAAACCGTCGATCACGCGGTGATCGAAGCTCGACGATAGGTTCATCATCTTGCGCGGCACGAAGCCTGCGCCGTCCCAGTGCGGACGTATTGCGATTCGATTGACACCGACGATCGCGACCTCGGGGTGATTGATGATCGGCGTCGTCGCAAGCCCACCTAACGCGCCGAGTGAAGTGATCGTGATGGTCGAACCGATGAGCTCGTCGCGCGTAGCCGTGCCGTTTCGTGCCGCCTCGGTGACACGGATCACCTCGGCCGCGCAGTCGAAGAGATCGCGCGCCTCCGTGTGGCGGACGACCGGCACCATGAGCCCAGCCCCGGTTTGCGTCGCAATCCCCATGTGGACGGCGGCGTGCTGGTGCACGATGCCGGCCTCGTCATCGAAATGGGCATTGAGCTCGGGCTGTATGGCGACGGCACGCACGATAGCTTGCATCAGGAACGGCAGCAGCGTCAGCTTGGGCCAGTCGGTGCGCTTTTGCTCGTTGAGTTTTGCGCGAAGATCTTCGAGCGCGGTGACGTCGACCTCCTCGACATAGGTAATGTGCGGGATCCGCGCATTTGCGATCGACATTTTCTCGGCGATCTTGCGGCGCAGGCCGACGACCTTGGTATCCGTGACGGCGGTCTTGGGTCGGCTCCGCAGCGCGGGCGCTTCGTCGGAGCCACGTGCGATGTAGCTGTCGAGATCGTCGTGGGTGATTCGACCGGCCGGGCCGGAGCCGTGCAACTGACGCAGGTCGATTCCCGCCTCGCGCGCGCGGAGCCGAACTGCGGGCGCTGCCAATGGCCGTTCGCCTTCGCGACGGGACGGTGTCCCCAGAGGCTGCAGGGAGGGTGCGACATGCGCGGGTGCAATCGCTGGTGTGGCGCGCGCCGCATGACCCGCTTTTCGCGCTGGCGCGCTCGTCGTTTGCACTGCCCGCGCCGCAGTCGTGGTGGACGTTTCGCCCTTGCCGTCCACGTCGAGCCGGACGAAGTCGGAGCCGATCGCAAGCATGTCGCCAACCTTGCCGGCAAGCCAGACCACACGTCCTTCGGCTGGAGAGGGAATCTCGACCGTGGCCTTGTCGGTCATGACGGCGCCGAGCACGGCATCCTCGCGCACGAGATCGCCGACCTGTACCTGCCACTCCACCAGCTCGGCTTCGGCGATGCCTTCGCCGACGTCGGGCAGTCTGACGACACGCTCGGTCATCTCAGGCCTCCAGCGTTTCGGCCAGCGCGCGACTGACTCGCGCCGGGCCCGGGAAGTAGTCCCATTCCTGGGCATGCGGGTAGGGCGTGTCCCAGCCCGCGACGCGCGCGATCGGCGCTTCCAGATGATAGAAGCAGCGCGTCTGCACCAGCGCGCAGAGCTCGGCGCCGAAGCCGGACGTCAACGTTGCCTCATGCACGATCACGCAGCGTCCGGTCTTCTTGACCGAGGCCTCAATGGTGTCGAGGTCGAGCGGCAGAAGGGTGCGGAGATCGATGATCTCGGCATCGATGCCGGTCTCGGCTGCCGCGCTTTCGGCGACATGGACCATCGTGCCATAGGCCAGGATCGTGACGGCTTCGCCCTGCCGGCGGATCGCGGCGCGGCCGAGCGGCACGGTGTAGTACCCCTCGGCGACCTCGCCGAGATCGTGCTTCGACCACGGCGTCACGGGACGGTCATGGTGGCCGTCGAACGGGCCGTTGTAGAGCCGCTTTGGCTCAAGGAAAATGACCGGGTCGGGATCCTCGATCGCGGCGATCAGGAGGCCCTTGGCGTCGCTCGGATTCGAGGGCACCACGGTCTTGATGCCACAGACATGGGTGAACAGCGCTTCCGGGCTTTGGCTGTGCGTCTGTCCACCGAAGATGCCGCCGCCTGTCGGCATGCGCACCACAACCGGACAGGTGAACTGGCCGTTCGAGCGATACCGCAGTCGGGCGGCCTCGGAGACTATCTGGTCGTAAGCCGGATACATGTAGTCGGCGAACTGGATCTCGACGCAGGGTTTTAGGCCGTAGGCCGCCATGCCGACCGCGGCGCCGACGATGCCGAGCTCGCTGATCGGGGTATCAAAGCAGCGGCTCTTGCCGTATTTCGCCTGCAGCCCTTGGCTCGCGCGAAATACGCCGCCAAAATAGCCGACGTCCTCGCCGAACACGACGACGTCGTCATCGCGCGACATCATCACGTCCATGGCCTCGCGAATCGCCTCGATCATGGTTCGCCGCGGCATGGCTTAGACTCCTGCTTCCTGGCGCTGCCGGCGCAGGTGCGGCGGCATCTGCGAGAATACACCCTCGAACATGTCGCGCGCAGAGGCATGCTTGGGGGAATGCAGCGTGCCGTAGCTCTCGGCCTCCTTCTGCGCCGCGATCACGGTGTCCATGATCTCGGCCTCGGTCTGCTTGTGCCGTTCGTCCGACCAGGCGCCGCGCACGATCAAATGGTTCTTCAGCCGGATCACAGGATCTCCGAGCGGCCATGCTTCGGATTCCGTCTTCGGCCGATAGCCCGCCGGATCATCCGAGGTGGAATGCGCGCCGACCCGATAGGTCACGTGCTCGATCAGCGTCGGGCCGAGATTGCGGCGGGCGCGCTCGCAGGCCCATTTCGCCACGGCATGGACCGCGAGATAGTCGTTGCCGTCCACCCGCAGCGCCGGAATGCCGAAGCCGAGGCCGCGCGCCGCGAAGGTGCCGGAACCGCCGCGCGCGATGCCCTGGAAGGTCGAGATGGCCCATTGATTATTGACGATGTTGAGCACGACCGGCGCGCGATAGGTCGAGGCGAATACCAGCGCGGCATGGAAGTCGGACTCGGCGGTGGCGCCGTCGCCGATCCAGCCGACGGCGATCTTGGTATCGTTCTTGATCGCGGACGCCATCGCCCAGCCGACCGCCTGGATGTACTGGGTGGCGAGATTGCCGGAGATCGAGAAGAAGCCGTGCTCCCTCGAGGAATACATCACCGGCAGCTGGCGTCCCTTCAGGGGATCATGGGTGTTGGAATAGATCTGGCAGGCCATGTCCACCAGCGGATAGCCGCCCGCGATCAGCAGTCCCGCCTGGCGATAGGTCGGAAAGTTCATGTCGCCCGGCGACAGCGCCTTGCGGAAGGCGCAGCTCACGGCTTCCTCGCCCATGTGCTGCATGTAGAAGGACGTCTTGCCCTGCCGCTGCGCCATCTGCATCCGCGCATCGAAGGCGCGCAACGTCATCATGTGACGCAGGCCTTCCAGCAATTCATCATCGGAGAGCGATCCCGCCCAGGGGCCGACGGCTTCGCCGTCGCGATTGAGCACGCGGATGACGGAGAAGGCGAGGTCGCGGATCGCCTCGGCATCGACGTCGACTTCGGGGCGTGCGACCTGGCCTGCGCGAGGGATGCGGATGTTGGAGAAATCGGGTGTGTCGCCCGGGCGCACGGCCGGTTCGGGGACGTGAAGGGAAAGTGGCGCGTTGTCGGTCATGGGCGCGACCTCATTTCAAGCGAGAGATGCGGCGCCGGGCCCGGCAGCGCGACGTCGCATTCGCCGCGCACCTCGACGGCACCAATGCAGACCACAGTACCAACGCGGCGGGCGAGACGATCAACAGCGTCACGATCCGTGATGTCGATGGACGCTGATATCCGGTACACGTCGGCGTCGGCTTGGGCGCTGACGGCCGCGAGCTTAAGGCCGGCGACGCGCGCCTGATCGAGCAGCCGGCCGAGGGCGGCATGCATATCGCTGCTCCTGAGCTCCAGAAAAAACACCGTCCGCTCCTCCCTAAACGTAGTATGTTTGTACTGGCCAACAACCGGATTTTTGTTCCAATTATCTGGGTAATTCGGTCATTCGACGTGGACGTGCGGCGCGGCCAGCTAAGGCTCCGCGCAAGGATTCGCTTCGCCTGGACGAGATCGACCGCAAAATCCTCCGCGCACTGCAGCAGGATGCGCGACTGACGACGGCGCAGCTTGCCGACGAAATCGGGCTCTCCACCACGCCGTGCTGGAACAGACTGAAGCGGCTCGAAACCCAGGGCTATATCGATGGCTATGTCGCACTGCTCAATCAGGAGAAGCTCGGCCTGCCCGAAACGGTCATCATAGAAGTGACGCTCGATCACCATGACGATGAGGTGCTCGAACGTTTCGGCCAGCTGCTCACGAACCTGCCGGAGGTGATCGAAGCCTATCTCACGACCGGCGACTACGACTACGTGGTGAAGGTGGCCGTCGAAAGCACCGCCGGATACGAACGCTTCCTGCGCGAAAAGCTCTATCGTATTCCCGGCATTCGCCACAGCCGATCGTCCTTCGCGTTGCGCTGCCTGAAGAAGCTGACCTCGGTCCAGGTCTAATGTGTGCGGCTCATCAGCGCGAAGGTATCGGGCTGGTCGCCCTTCGGCTCGGGCGCAGTCGCGAAGGCCAAATCGCGCCGATGGCGGTGTGAACACGCAGACGCCACTCGATTGGACGTCTGCTCCTTGCGTTCACTGTGGAAAATATCGTTCGTCAGAAGGCGGTCTTCTTGCCGATGATGCCGACGTAGCTCGATCGTACCAGAGCTCCCCAGCGGCCATCCCTCTTGACGATCACGTAGAAAGAGTCGGCGGAAAGTATCGGCTTGTCATTGGCGTCATAGCGCGTGAATCTCGTGACAAAGTGGAGTTTGTCGTCGGATTTCTGCACCAATTTGCGAGACGTCCACGCTGAGCGAGCCCATGTCGAAGCCTGCGCCAACTGTTTCGCATCGTTCGATTGCGCATATTCTTCCGGCGTGTTCCAGACCTGCACCTGCCCGCCAGCGATTCTTATATGCGGATAGTGAACCGTCTTGGACCAGGCTTCCGCATCTCGCGAGTTGAACGCCTTCATGAACTCGTCGAGATAAGCGCATCCTTGCTTCAGAAGCTCGTCGTTTCCCGGATTTTGGCACTCGTCGTCGGGTTGACCTTGAGCCAGTGCAACCGTGCTCATGCCAAAGAACACGCCCGCAAGCGCCAGCAGCATGCGAAGTTTCATGCGGGTACCTCCCTAATCGACCAAGTCAGCTTGGTTCATTTTGATTGACAGAGACGTCGATCGAGGTCCGATCTTAGATGGACAGAGCGCCAAGGCAATGCCGAAGCGGCGCAGTATTTCTGAAGGGGGCGTCAGTTTTTCTCAATCGCTGAAGGCTGGAAGGTGACGCGAGGCTTGCGCGGGCCGAAACGCGCGGCCGCTCCAAGTGAGTGGTCTCTTGCTTCCCTTGGCGGTTCGTATCAAAACACCGGTACATCAGAAAAACCAAACAGGGGGTCAGAAAAAGCGCCTTGCACGAAGCGGGGGTAGCGTCGCTCATCTTGCCGCACAAACAACAACCAATTGCAGGCAGGAAACGATGGTCGCGAGCGATTAATCTTGCGCAACGGTTCGGCTCGGTCGCGCCTTCGCATTCAGAGCCGTCGGCAGCGCGGCCTTGCGGCAACGTTGGATCGGACGATGAGCGCTCTGGTGCGACGAACGCCCTCGTTCAAGCTGACGCATGTACGCCGCCGTCTACTAGATGGTTTTCCAACATGATCGTGGGTAGGCAACGTCGCCCAGTCCAACCAGAGATGCGAATGATCAGCGAGGTATCGCAATGAAGGTGGGAATTATTGGTGTCGGCCTGATGGGACACGGAATCGCGAAGAACGTTCTGGTGCGGGGCGGCTATCCTCTTGCCTTTCTCGACCATCCCGGCAATCAGCCGGTGGACGACCTCGTCGGTCTCGGCGCCGTAGCCTGCAAGACTCCGGGCGACGTGGCAGACGTGTCCGATGTCATCATCCTCTGCGTGACCGGCTCTCCGCAGGTCGAAGCAATTCTCACCGGCGATGCCGGCGTCTTGCCCCGGCTGCGAAGGGGGACAATCATCGTCGATTGCTCGACCGCGCTGCCGGAATCGACGTTGCGGATGGCCGCTGCGGTCCGGGCCGCCGGTGGAAGCTTCCTCGACGCGCCGATGACACGCACAGCGAAGCATGCGGAAGAGGGAACGCTGAACCTTCTGGTTGGCGGCGATGAAGCAGACTTTCAAAGCGTCCGTGCCGTCCTTGCCGCGTTCACCGAGAGCCTCGAACGGGTCGGACCCGTGAGCTTCGGCCATCGGCTCAAGCTGCTCCACAACTACGTTTCAATCGGCTTCATGGCGCTTCTCAGCGAAGCAGCCGCGCAGGCGGCCGATGCAGGCGTCGATCCCGCGGTTTTCGTCGATGTTCTCGCCAAAGGCGGTGGCGCCGGCGTGGCGCTGCAGCGGTTGGCGCCGGCCATCGTGGCTGGCGACGTCGAGACGGTCCCGTTCTTCATCGCCAATGCATTGAAGGACATCAACTACTACAGGACGATGGCGGGCACATCCGGCGCATGCCGGACGATCGCCGACGGTGTTGCCGGCGCGATGGCAGCGGTGGTCGAGAGCGGGCACGGGCAGGCCTATATTCCGGAACTGGCGCACTTCCTCCGCAAACAGCAGCCAGCTGCGTAGAACCCATTCCCGAGACGATTGCTGCAAGGTAAGCACGACATCAAACAAGGCGGACATCCGACAATCGCCTCTGACAGGAGTAGACCGATGACAAAAGCTGAGATCCGATTTCCCATCGACGGCCGAACCCGAAAGATGTTTGTGGACGGCGCGTGGGTCGAAGCCCGCTCGGGTAAAGTCTTCGAGACGCGCAACCCCGCGACCGGCGAGGTGATCGGACGCGTGCCGCGGGCAGACGCGGCCGACATCGGTCTTGCCGTCGCCGCGGCCCGCCGCGCCTTCGAGGGCCCGTGGAGCCGCTTCAAGCCGTTCGAGCGGCAGGCCCTGCTGTTGCGGATCGCCGACCTGTTCGAGAAGCACTGGGAGGAGATCAGCCAGTCCGATACAGCAGACATGGGAATGCCGATCGTCAGAACGCGGGCGAACAAGCTTCGCGTGCTCGGCATGCTCAGATACTACGCCGGCATGGCAACCGCGATCCACGGGCAGACGATCGACAATTCGCTGCCGGGCGATATCGTCTCGTTCACGCGCAAGGAGCCGGTCGGCGTCGTTGGCGCCATCATTCCCTGGAACGCGCCGACGGCTGCATCGGTCTGGAAGATCGGGCCCGCGCTGGCGACCGGCTGCACCATCGTGCTCAAGCCGTCCGAAGAGGCGCCGCTGACGCCATTGCTGATCGCGGATTTAATGAGCGAGGCAGGGGTGCCGCCGGGCGTGGTCAATGTCGTGACCGGGACCGGGCCGGAGGCCGGGGCGCCGCTGGCCGAGCACTCCGGTGTCGACAAGATCGTCTTCACCGGATCCACCGCAACCGGGCAGGCGATCGTTCGCGCCTCGGCCGGCAACCTCAAGCGGGTGTCGCTCGAACTCGGCGGCAAGTCACCGGTGATCGTCTGCGCGGACGCGGACCTCGACAAGGCCGTGCCGATTGCCGCGATGGCGGCGTTTGCCAATTCGGGCCAGATTTGCATCGCCGGCTCCCGCCTGTTCGTCGAGCGCGCGATCCACGACGAACTGGTCGAACGGCTCGGGAAATTTGCCGCGGCCCTGAAGATCGGTGATGGTGCCGATCCCACGACGGAGATTGGACCGCTGGTCTCCGAGTGCCAGCTCGACAAGGTCGAAGGCTTCCTGCGGAGCGGGCGCGACGAGGGCGCGAAGGTCGTGACCGGTGGCAGCAGGCTGAGAGAAGGCGCCCTCGCGAAGGGTAATTTCGTCGCGCCAACCGTGTTCGCCGGCGTCTCCGACAACATGCAGATTGCCCGTGATGAAATCTTTGGCCCGGTCATTTCCGCGCTGCCGTTCGACACGCTCGATGAGGCCGTGACGCGCGCCAACGCGACGCCATACGGACTTGCGGCAGGTGTTTTCACGCGCGATGTGAGCAAGGCCCACGTCATCTCGAGGAGCCTACGCGCCGGGTCGGTGTGGGTGAACACCTATCACGCCATCGATCCTGCGTTGCCGTTCGGCGGCTACAAGATGAGCGGATATGGCCGCGAAGGTGGCACCGAACAGCTCGACGAATACCTGAACACGAAGGGGGTCTGGATCAAGCTGGATTGATCGATCGTCCGGCGCGGCCGATCGTGGCAGTGACCGCGCCGCCGGACGAGAGCAGCGAGAGGCCATGCCACATCGTGCATGTCCTGCCACGGGCGAAGTGACGTCACCATCACAGGATAATTTGTCGAGCGAGCATCATGAAGGATACTTACAAGATCGCCGTCGTGCATGGAGACGGTATCGGGCCCGAAGTCGCTGGTGCGGCGGTCGCGGTGCTGCAAGCCGGTGTCCAGGCCGGGACGCTCCATTTTGCGGAATATCCCGCGGGCGCCACGCACTTTCTCGAAACCGGGGATTCGTTTCCGGCCACCTCGTTCGAGGGCTGCCGCACAGCCGATGCTATTCTCCATGGTGCGGCCGGCATTCCCGGTGTGGTTCACCGTGATGGAACCGAAGCCGGACTCGATTTCACGCTCTCGCTTCGCTTCAAGCTCGACCTGTTCGCCAATGTGAGGCCGATCAAGCTGTACAAGGGCGTGCCGTCCCCGCTCGGGCGGCCGGGATCGATCGACTACGTCATCGTCAGGGAGAACAGCGAGGGCCTCTACGCCGCGCGCGGCGCCGGCGCGCTGCTCAGGGAGGAAGTCGCAGTCGACACGCTCGTCCAGACCCGGAAGGGCATCGAACGCATCGTCCGGTTCGCATTCGAGCTTGCGAGAACACGGAATGGTTCACCAAAGGACGGTCGGCGCCGGGTGACCTGCTGCGACAAGGCCAATGTGCTGCGCACTTACGCGTTCTTTCGTGCCGTCTTCGACGAGGTCGCCAAAGACTATCCCGACATCGAAGCCGAGCACGTCCTTGTCGACGCGATGACGGTTCATCTGGTCAACAAGCCCTCGCATTTCGACGTCATCGTCACCGAGAACATGTTCGGCGACATCATTTCCGATCTCGGTGCGGCGACGGTCGGCGGCATGGGCATGTCGCCATCGGAAGAGGTTGGGGACGGGATCGGTTTCTTCCAGGCCTCGCATGGCTCGGCGCCCGACATCGCAGGAAAGGGGCTCGCCAATCCCTATGGGACGATCCTGGCGGCGATCCTGATGCTGCGGCGGCTCGATCAGCGCTATCGGGACAGCCGGCTGCGGCTTGGTGCCGACAGGATCGAGGCCGCGGTCCGTGCCGGGCTGGAGGATGCAGCGCTGAGGACCCGTGACATCGGCGGCAGCGCAACGACCAGTCAGGTCGTCGATGCGCTTCTGAAGTTGCTCTAAGCGCGGCGTCAGCGCAGCTGGGCCAGGCTCGAGCGGATCAATGAAATCAGTTGTTCGGTGTTCGGGCGCCTGACAGGGCCGCGCGGGGTGATCAAGCCGATCTGGCGAAGCTTGACGTGGTCCGAGATCGGGACGACACGAAACTGCTGCACGCCGGCCTGCACCAGAGCGACCCGCGGTACGATTGCGATGCCGAGGCCGGACGCTGCCAGGGCCAGCGCCGTCGTAGCGGCCTGGACCTCGAATTGCACATCGAGGCGGACGGCGAGGATCTCCAGCGTCTCGTCGATCAGCCCTCGGACCGCTGTCGTCTTCGACAGCAGGATAACCGGCTTTTCGACGAGATCGGCGAATCCGATGCTTGATTGGCCCTCGTCGAATACCGGCGGTACACAGGCAAAGAGGGGATCTTCAAGGATCGGCTCGAACTCACAATCCCCCATGTCGGGGACCTCCGGACCAATGCCGAACTCGACATCTTGCCGCTTCAGCAGTTCGAGCATCGGTGTCGTGGAGAGCTCCATGAGCTGGACCTGGCTCCGCGGATAGCGGACCTTGAATGTCGCCAGGATGTTGGGCAGCCATCCGGACGCAAGTGTCGGAACGCAAGCCATTCGAATGTGACGGCTGCGGGATTGCGCTGATTCGGTCAGCAGATCCAACCCGGACTGAACTTCCTGGAGGGCTCGCTTTGCCTGTTCGAACAGGATCCGACCCTCAGGTGTAAGCAACACCTTCTGCGGTGTCCTGCGAAAGAGCAGGACGCCGATCTGCTCCTCCAGGTCGCGAACCTGCATGCTGATGGCAGACGGCGACCGGTTGGATTCCTCTGCAGCCTTTCGGAAGCTTTCGTGCTCGGCCGCGAGCAGGAAAGTATGGAGAAGCTTCAGGTTGATGTTCGGCAAGTCCGAATACCTCGTTCAGCGCTCATGCGCTCCATGCGGAATGACCCCAACGCGGATTGACATGTATATCTGGCCAAGAAGGCGGCAGTCTTGATCAAACCAGATCATCGCGCCCTGGCTCGACGAACCCACGATCTTCCGTATCGCTGCGGCCTTCGAGGCGGCGCAACCCTGGGCGGAGTTCTGGCCGTCGCTGGCGTTACGTGGGCTGGCCGGGGGGCGTGCCAAGGGGTGAAGCGGGCATGATGGAATAGTGCCGGTGTTTTGCCTGACGTGTCAAATATCCAGACCACGATCCGGAAGAGTGCGCAGCAGTTCTCCGAAGAAGGGCGGGCGAAAACCCCTTTGCTGACAATGCCATGTCTACTGTGCATGGAGTTATTTTCGATGTTCTGTTGGCCTAGCCAAGCGCGATCGGCGCGGCCGCTGAGCTCTTCGTGTCGGCAGTACGGTGCCCTGATCATTCCAGTTGTCGGCTTGCTCGGCGGACTTCGTCGAGGAACGCTCTTGCAAGACGCGAGAGCGGCTCCGCTTCGGACCACAGCATGTATGCTAGCGCAGGTGTTTCGGGAAGGAAGGGGCGTATGACCAGCTCCTGACTGCCAGCCTGGTGCGGTGAGAACGGATCCACCACCGCCGCGCCGACGCCTGCTGCGGCGAGCACGCAGGCGGTGTTGCAGTATCGCACCTCGACAGTTGGCTGGAATGGAGCGCCGGCCGAAGCAAAACTCGCACGCACGGCTTCACCCAACTGCGTTCCGCGCTCGAGCCCGATGAAGGGGAGATCGGCGAGATCGGACGCGGTGATCACCGCGCGGTCCGCCAGCGGATGCCGCGGCGGCACGACGCAGACCATCTCGCCGGTGTGTACCACTTCATGCGCGATGCCCGGATGATGCGAGAAGCCGAGCGCGAAGCCGAGCTCGGCGACCCGGCTCAGGAGCCCGTCGATGATGCCCTCATAGCGGCGAACGTCGAAGAACATCCGCGTCTGCGGCCGCCGGCGCAGGAAGTCCGACAATGCGGGCGGGATGATGCTGTAGGCCAGCGGCGGCGTTGCGACGATCGAGAGATGCCCCGTGCGACATTCCCTGAGATCACGGACGCGGTTTTCCAGCTTGGCATGCAGCGCAAAAATCGTCTCGCTTTCCTTGTAGAGCGCCATCGCCTCGGCGGTCGGAAACAGGCGGTTGTTGACGCGCTCGAACAAGGCGAAGCCCGCCTGCGTCTCCATCGCCTTCAACGCGTTGCTGATCGCCGGCTGTGACAGCGACAGCTCCTCGGCTGCTGCGACTGTCGTCCGGTGTCGAACGACCGCACGCAAAATTTCGAGTTGGCGCAGGTTCATCTATTCGTGCCCGTTATAGTCCGACCGAAAATATCATAGCACGAGTGATTGCCAACGCCGCTCTCATTTCTTGTAATGCGGTGCGGAATGAGCGCTGCCGAGGGAATATCGGTCCGCCTATCGAGGCAGCAGTCCGCATCATTTGGAGGCAATGTTGACTCGCGTTCTTCGTGCTGCCGCAGCCCAGATGGGGCCGACGCAAAGAGCTGATGCCCGTGCGCACACACTTGATCGCATGCTCCGGTTGCTCGAAGAGGCGGCCGCGCGGGGGGCGCGGCTGGTGGTGTTTCCCGAACTCGCCTTCACGACATTCTTTCCGCGCTGGCTGCTCGAAGGCGATGGGCTCGATCAGTATTTCGAGCGCGGCATGCCGAATCCGGCTGTCCAGGCGCTATTCGACCGAGCCCGCGAACTGCGCGTCGGCTTCTATGTCGGCTATGCCGAACTTACCCCGGATGGCCGTCGTTACAATTGTGCGATCCTGGTTGGCGACAGCGGCGAGATCATGGGTCGATATCGCAAGGTGCATCTGCCCGGATCGGTCGAACCGCGATCGGGCGCGCGCTACCAGCAGTTGGAAAAACGCTACTTCGAATATGGCGATCTCGGCTTTCCCGCCTTCCGCGCAGGATCGGCGTGGAGCCACGCCATCATGGGCATGATGATTTGCAACGATCGCCGCTGGCCGGAAGCCTGGCGCGTGCTGGGCCTGCAGGGAGTCGAACTGGTCTGCATCGGCTACAATTCGGCGGCCTACGATCCGAACGGCGGCGCCACCGAGGACGCGGCACTGCGCACCTTTCATTCGACGCTGGTCGCGCAGGCCAACGCCTACATGAACGCGACCTGGGCGATTGCAGTAGCGAAGGCCGGCGAGGAAGATGGCTCTGGCCTGATCGGAGGCTCATGCATTGTCGATCCGAACGGCAGGATCGTCGCACAGGCGAAGACACTGGCGGACGAGGTCGTCGTTGCCGACATCGATCTCGATCTCTGCCGCCAGGGCAAGGACAAGATGTTCAATTTTGCCGCCCACCGGCGGCCCGAGCAATACAGGATGATCACTGAGCGCGCCGGCGTGGTCGAGCCGGCCGTTCTCGACATGGACTGACATGCGGCCAGTCGCGCGTTGGCAAAGGAGCTGACATGACACGCCTCTCGCTTTTCCTCGGCCTTGCCGCATTCGCTGCCGCCTCCGTGCGGGCGGGCGAACTACCGGCGGAGATCAAGCAGACCGGCACATTGAAGCTGACGGTCAATTCGACCTATGCTCCAATGGAGTACCGTGATCCCACGACGAACGAACTCGTCGGCCTCGACATCGATCTGGCCAATGAACTTGCCAAGCGGCTCGGCGTCAAAATCGTCTGGAGCGAAACGCCGTTCGCTGAACTCATCCCGTCGCTGCAGACCAAGCGCGCCGATTTCATCATCAGCGGCATTTCCGACCGTAACTCACGGCGCGAGACCGCCGACTTCATCGACTACCTGACCACCGGACCGCAGTTCTTCGTTCTGGACGGGCATGAGGCAAAGGTCGCCGCCGATCTCTGCGGCAAGAAGGTCGGCACCACGCGCAGCACGAGCTTTCCGGTCGAGATCGAGAAGTGGAGCAAGCAGAACTGCGAGGCTGCAGGCAAGGCGGCCATTCAGTATGTTCCGGGCGAGAACTCGATCGACGTCCGCAACCAGCTCAAGCAGGGCCGCATCGACGCCGCGGTGCAGGGCAGCGAGACGCTGCCCTATGCCCAGCAGCAGGAGGCAGGCAAGTACCGTGTTGTCGGCGAGCCCTTCGCAATCGGCTATCAGGGCATCATGTTCCGCAAGGACGATGCTGCCCTACGCGAGGTGGTGACGGAGCATCTCGCGGCGATGATCGCTGACGGCTCCTACAAGAAGATCCTCGACAAATTTGGTTTGGAGGCGAATGCCGTCGCCAAGCCGATGATGAATGCGGCGCCGCAATGAGGGCGGCCCCGACGCTTGCGGAAGGCTTTCCCGATCTCTCGCAGATGCAGATCGCGCGGGAGATCCACTGGCGGCGGTGGCTGGCTGCGGCCGCGATCGTCGTGGTGCTGGCGGCCATCGCCCGTGCCTTTGCCGCCGGCCAGATCGAATGGTCCTATGTCAGCCGCTTCCTGACCGCGAAGGTGATCCTTGAGGGTATCGTCAACACCATGGTGATGGCGGTGCTCGCCATGGTGCTCGGCATCATCCTCGGCGTGGTCGTGGCGATCATGCGGCTGTCCCCCAATCCGGTGCTGAAGTCGGTCGCTGCAGGCTACACCTGGCTGTTCCGTGGCACGCCGCTGATCCTGCAACTGCTGCTCTGGTTCAATCTCGCACTGGTGTTTCCGACCATCGGCATTCCCGGCCTGTGGACGGCACGTGCCGTCGACGTCATGACGCCCTTCCTCGCAGCGCTGCTCGGACTCGGCATCAACCAGGGCGCCTATACGTCGGAGGTGATGCGCGCCGGCATGCTGTCGGTCGATGCCGGGCAGTATGAGGCGGCGCAGGCGATCGGGATGGGGCGGCTCCGCGCGCTGCGGCGGATCATCCTGCCGCAGGCGATGCGCGTGGTGATACCGCCGCTCGGCAATGAATTCATCGGCATGGTGAAGGCGACCTCGCTCGCCAGCGTGATCCAGTATCCCGAGGTGCTGCATAACGCCGAGAATATCTACTACGCCAATTCGCGCGTCATCGAACTCCTGATCGTCGCCGGCTGCTGGTATCTGCTGGTGGTATCGATCCTGACCCCGCTGCAGATGCTGCTCGAGCGCCGCTTTGCGCGTGGAACGGCACGGATCAACCGATGACGAAGCCCCTCGTCGCGATCCGCTCCGTCAGCAAGGCCTTTGGAGAGTTCCAGGCTCTCAAGAATGTCTCGCTCGACGTGTGGCCCGGCGAGGTGCTTTGCCTGATCGGTGCGTCGGGCTCGGGCAAGACGACGCTGCTTCGTTGTATCAACCAGCTCACCGAGATCGATAGCGGCGGCATCTGGCTGGATGGTGAACTGCTCGGCGTACGCGAAGAGGGTGGCAAGCTGCGCCGCCTGACCGAACGGCAGATCGCGCGCCAGCGGCTGAAAACCGGGATGGTGTTCCAGCAATTCAACCTGTTTCCGCACAAGACGGCGCTGGAGAACATCACGGAAGGACCGGTGCAGGTGCAGGGCCGCTCGCTGGATGAGGTCCGCGCCGAGGCGATCGAGCTGCTGCGCCGGGTCGAGCTTGCGACGAAAGCAGACTCCTATCCGTCGCAGCTCTCAGGCGGTCAGCAGCAGCGCGTGGCGATCGCGCGCGCACTGGCGATGAAGCCGATGCTGATGCTGTTCGACGAGCCAACCAGCGCGCTGGATCCCGAGCTCGTGGGCGAGGTGCTGTCGGTTATGAAGGAGCTCGCGCAGAGCGGCATGACCATGATGGTGGTGACACATGAGCTTGGTTTTGCCCGCGAGGTCGCTGATCGCGTCGTCTACATGGACCATGGCGCAATCCTGGAGTCCGGGCGCGCCGCTGATGTTCTCGGGGCGCCGCGCGAGGCGCGCACGCAGGCATTTCTGGCGGCGGTGATTTGATGGGGGGAGTTTGATGATCAGACTGATTGTCGCAGGCGTGCTTGGAGTGGTCCTGGCCGGGGAGGCCTTTGCGATCGAGCTGCCAGCGGAGATTGCGAAGCGCGGCAGCATCAAGGTCGCAATCGTGCCGAACTATCCGCCGATGGAGTTCCGTGATCCCGCCACCAATGCGCTGGCCGGATTCGACGTCGATCTCGGCGAGGCGCTCGGCCGCAAGCTCGGCGTCAAGCTGGAGTGGGAAGAGACCAGCTTCGCGCAGTTCATGCCGTCGATCTCGTCCGGGCGGGTGGATGCGGTCCTGTCGGGCTTTACCGACTACGCGACGCGGCATGAGGCGGCAACCTTCGTCGATTATCTGCGCAGCGGCCCGCAGTTCTTTGTGCAGAAATCTCGTGCGGCCGAGTTCAAGGACATGGCGGCGCTGTGCGGCAAGAAGGTCGGCGCCAGCCGCCGCACTATGTTTCCGGATCAGATCGCGGCGTGGAGCACGGCGCATTGCGGCAGCAACGCGATCGTATTCGTCGGCACGGAGGGCTCCGCCGACGCGCGCACGCAACTGAAGCAGGGGCGGATCGACGCGGCGGTCCAGGGCAATGAGACGCTGCCCTACATCATGGACCAGGAACCCGGCGCCTATGCGCCGGTTGGCCAGGCGATCGCGGCGCAGTTCACCGGGATCGCGTTGCCGGTCAAGGAGAAGGCACTGCAGCAGGCCTTTGTAGAGGCACTCGATGCGTTGATCGCCGACGGCACCTACCGCGGCCTGCTTGCAAAGTGGAAATTGACCGACAACGGCGTAGAGAAGGCGACCATCAATGCTGGACAGTAAGGCACTCCAGAGCATCCCGCTCGTCCCGGCGAACACCGCGGACCCGGCACCGAACTATCCCTGGCCGAAGCCGTGGACGTCGGCCATGTTCCTGTCGTTCGACGTCGACGCGGAAAGCGCCTGGACCAGTAAGGACGCCGTCCACGCGCAGCGTCTGATCACCATGAGCTATGGCGGCTATGAGGCGCGGGTCGGCACGCCGAAGCTTTTGGAGCTGCTCGACCAGCTCGATCTGAAGGCGACGTTCTTCGTTACGGGATGGTCGGTCGACGCGCATCCCGCAATGGCGGAATCCATCCTCAAGGCGGGCCATGAGATCGGCCATCATGGCTACCACCATCTGCTGCCCGACCCCGGCGATCCCTGGATCGAGGAAGAGCTGGAGCGGGGGTTTGAGGCGCTGAAGCGCCGGCTCGGCGTCAAGCCGATCGGCTATCGCGCACCCTATGGCGAGTTCACTGAGGAGCTGCGTCGAGCGCTGGTCCGGCACGGCATCGTCTACACCTCCTCGTTCCGCGACGACGTCCGGCCCTATCGTCATCGCCTCGCCGACGGCAAGCCCGGCACGATCGAGCTGCCGGTCACCGCGAGCTATGACGACTGGATGCACGGCCTCTCGGCGCGGTTCAGCCCGCGCTCGATCTTTCCCAAGGAGCATGTGCTCTCGATCTGGAAGGACGAGCTTGACGAGGTCCGCGACTGGGGCGCGATGGTGACCACCGTGCTGCATCCGCAATGCAGCGGCCGTCCGATGCGACTCCGTCTGCTCCGCGAGTTCCTGACCTACGCCAAATCCTGCCCGGACGTGTGGATCACGACCGGGGAGGCGATCGCAGCAAACTTCCAGCACCACGAAACGGCGGGTCAATCGCGCTGATGAGCAGGGGCAAGTCGTCGATGCAGCTCTCCCGCCGGTCCCTGTTGCGCGCTGCGGCGGTGGCGCCCGCGCTGTCGTTTCCGGGTATCGTGCGCGCGCAATCGCAGTCAACGCTGCGCTTCATCCCGGTGATCGATCTGGCGTTCGTCGACCCGATTTATTCCACCGCACAGGTGTCGCGCAACCATGGCTTCATGGTCTACGACACGCTCTATGGCATCAATTCGGCGCTGGAAGTCTCGCCGCAGATGGTCTCGGGCCACGTCGTCTCCAATGACAGCAAGCAATGGGACCTAACGCTGCGCGATGGGCTGTTCTGGCATGACGGCGAGCGAGTGCTGGCGCGGGACTGCGTTGCCAGTATCCGACGCTGGGCCTCGCGCGACGGATTCGGCGGCGAATTGATGGCGGCAACCGAGGAGCTGTCCGCGCCGGATGACCGTACCATCCGCTTTCGCTTGCGGCGGCCGTTCCCGCTGCTGCCGCAGGCGCTCGGCAAGGCCGCGGTGCATGCCGCTTTCATGATGCCCGAGCGGTTTGCGAGCCAGGATCCACTCAAGCCGATCACCGAAGTGATCGGCAGCGGGCCGTTCCGTTTCATCGCGGATGAGCGCGTGCCGGGCGTACGCAACGCCTATGCCCGGTTCGAGCGCTATCAACCTCGCCAGGACGGCAAGCCGGATTGGACCGCCGGTCCCAAGGTCGTGCACTATGACCGCGTTGTGTGGACCACGACGCCGGACCCGGGGACCGCTGTGGCGGCCCTCCAGACTGGCGAGCAGGATTGGCAGGAAACCACGCCGCACGATTTGCTACCCGTGCTGAAGCAGTCCGATGAGGTCGAAACGCGTGTGCTCGATCCCCGCGGCTATGCGTGCATGCTCCGCGTCAATCACCTGCAGCCGCCGTTCGACGATCCGGCGATCCGCCGTGCGCTGCTCGGCGCGATCGATCAGGCCGACTTCATGACCGCGGTCGCGGGCGGAGATCCGGCGTACCAGCTCTCGCCGATCGGCTACTTCGCACCGGGAACGCCGATGGCCAATGACGTCGGGCTCAACGTCTTCCGCGGCCCGCGCGATATGGCTAAGGTGAAGGCCGATCTGGCGGCGGCTGGCTACAATGGCGAGAGGGTCGTGCTGCTGTCGCCGAGCAATTCGGCCGCGCAAAAGCCGCTTGGCCAGATCGCCGCCGACATGCTGCGGAGGGCCGGGATGAACGTCGACCATCAGGCGCTCGACTTCGCGGTCGTGCTGCAGCGCCAGCTCAAGAAGGATCCAATCGACAAGGGCGGTTGGAGCGCTGCCGTCGGCAATTGGCAAGGCATCGACTGGCTCAACCCGGCCGGTAACACCAATCTGCGCGGCGAAGGCAAAGTCGCCGGATGGTATAGCAGCGAGAAGATGGGCGGCCTGCGCGGCCAGTGGCTCGCGGCTTCCTCGCTCGAAGAGCAACAGCGGATATGCCGCGAGATCCAGGCGCTGGCGTTTGAAGAGATTCCGTATTTCCCGATCGGCCTGTACAAGCAACCGACCGCTTACCGCAAGAGTATCACCGGCATCCTCGACGGCACCACAGTCTTCTGGAATGTGCGTCCATCATGAGCAGCATCGCGATCTTCGGCAGCTACGTGTTATCACGCTGCGACGATACGCAGGACGTGCTTCGCGATCATTGGGTGCTGATCGAAGGAAAGAAGGTCGCGGCTATCACCAAGGACAGGCCGTTCGCCGCCGAGGTACATGATCGTCCCGGGCGCTTCATCCTGCCGGGCCTGATGAACTTGCACAATCACTGTTTCAGCGAGGCGGTGGCGCGCAGCCACACCGAGGATGGCAACGGCCGGCGCAACAATCAGAGCATCGTCTATACGGTGCTGCTGCCGCTGACCAAACGCGGCGCCGATCTGCTCTCGGCCGAGGAGCGCCTTGCGGTCGCGCGGCTCGGCATATTGCAGTTACTCAAGGGCGGGGCGACCACGGTGATGGAGCCGTTCCGCAACACGATCCCCGAGATGTTCGACGCCGCCGAGGAGATGGGAATCCAATTCTATGGCGCGCCGTATCTGTTCTCGACCTCGGACGCCAAGGCCGGCCCGGACGGTGTGGTCAGATACGCCGGTGACGACGGCGCGGTCGACCTCGCCACCTGGAACATGCTCTATCAGCGCTGGAACGGGTGTGGTGAGGGACGGATTGGCCTCGCGATGAGCCCGCATGCGACCGACACCTGCGGACCCGATCTGCTGCGTGCTTGTGCGGCACGGGCCCGCGAGCTTGGCGTTCCCATCACTACCCACCTGGCGCAAAGCCGTGCCGAGGTGGAAACGATTGGCAAGCGTTATGACGGCCGCACGCCGGCCGAATATCTCGATTGGCTGGGCCTGCTGGCTCCTGATCTTCTCGCAGCGCATTGCATCGCAAGCTCCGACAGCGATCTGAAGCTGATGGCGGCGCGGGGCGCTGCGGTGTTGAATTGCCCGCGGGTGTTTGCGCGATCCGGCGTCACGGCGGCGTTCGGCCGGTTTGCCGAACATGGCGTGCGCACCGTGGTCGGCACCGACGGCTACAACATGGACCTGCTTGGCGAGCTCAATGCGGCCTCGATGATCTCCAAGCTTGCGCTGCAGCGGGCCGAGGTCGCGAGCGCGCCTGACCTGATCGAAGCGGTGACAGCGACCGCGGCTGCGCTGGTGAAGCGTCCGGATATCGGGGCGATTGCGCCCGGCGCAACGGCCGATCTGACAGTCATTGACATGACCCATCCGCACCTGCAGCCGCTGTTCGATCCGCGCCGCGCGCTGATCGCGCTCGGCAACCGCGCCAATGTCGATCAGGTCATCGTCGACGGCCGCTTGCTGATCGATGCGGGGCGCTATGTTCACGGCGACGAGGCTGCGATCACCACCGCGGGGGCTGCCGCGATCGGCAAGATCTGGGACCTGCCGGAAGCGCAGGCCGCGTTCAATGGCTGAGGTCCCGCCGCACGATTTGCAAGGAGAACAACAACCATGCGCATGATCAACGTCGCCGCGGCCCAGATGGGCCCGATCCAAAGCGCGGAGGGGCGCGATGTCGTGGTCAGGCGCATGCTCGCGCTGATGGATGAGGCCAAGGCGGAAGGCGCGGACCTGATCGTCTATCCCGAGCTCGCGCTGACCACTTTCTTCCCGCGCTGGTACATGGAGAACCGCGCCGACGCCGATGGCTGGTTCGAGCGCGAGATGCCCAATGACGCCGTGCGGCCGCTGTTCGATCGCGCGGCCCGCCACGAGATGGCGATGAGCTTTGGCTATGCCGAACTGACGCCGGACGGCCATCATTTCAACACCGCGATCCTCACCGACCGCAGCGGCAATATCGTTGGCAAATACCGCAAGATCCATTTGCCCGGCCATGCCGAGTTTGATCCGGAACGTACGCACCAACATTTGGAGAAACGCTATTTCGAGCCGGGCGATCTCGGCTTTCCGGTCTGGCGCAATCTCGACGGCATCATGGGCATGGCCGTCTGCAACGACCGCCGTTGGCCGGAAACCTATCGCGTGATGGGCCTGCAGGGCGTCGAGATGGTGCTGATCGGCTACAACACGCCGTCGGTCAACGCGCAGAAGGGTGACGAAGGGCCGGAGAAGCGGCTGTTCCACAACCGCCTTTCGGCGCAGGCCGGTGCCTACCAGAATTCCTGCTGGGTGATTGCGGTCGCCAAGGCCGGTGACGAGGACGGTCATCGCTTGATCGGCGGCAGCATCATCGTCAATCCGGACGGCGAGATTGTCGCCGAGGCCAAGACGGAGGATGACGAGCTGCTGGTGCATCCCTGCGATCTCGACGCCACCGCGTTCGGCAAAGAGACGATCTTCAATTTCGCCGCCCATCGTCGCACCGAGCATTATGGCCTGATCACCAGCCGTACCGGCGCGATCCCGCCGCCGTGAGCTGAAGGTCGTGTAGCGATGACGAGCCTTTCCTTTCGCGACCTTGCGCCTCGGGACCGCTACAAGCTGCTGTGCGGCGTGGTGGTGCCGCGACCGATCGCCTTTCGTCACGACGATGGACGAGAACAGCTCGCTGAACGCGGCGCCGTTCAGCTTCTTCAACGTGTTCTCCGAGGACCCGCCGTTGATCGTGCTCGGCCTGCAGCATCATCCCGACGGCCGGTTCAAGGACACCACGCGCAACATTCACCGCACCGGCGAATTCGTCCTGCATATGGTGGACGAGGCGCTGGCGAAAGCAATGAACGACTGCGCGGTGGACTTCCCCTCCGGCGAGAGCGAGGTGGCGGCCGTGGGTCTGACGACGCAGGCCAGTGCCGAGGTCAAGGTGCCGCGGCTGGCTGCGGCACCCTTTGCGCTGGAGTGCCGGCGGCAGGTCTCGCTCGCATTTGGTCCAGGCCGCGAGTTGCTGGTCGGCGAGGTCTTGCATCTGCATGCCCGCGAAGGTCTGCTCGATCCGGCGCGGATGCATGTCGACATGGCGACCTATCAGCCCATCGGACGGCTGTTCGGCAATCTCTATTCGACCCAGCGCGACATGTTCGCGATGGACCGCGAGAGCTACGACGATTGGCAAGAGAGGCGGGCGCGTGAAGCACGCTAGCCCGCCAATCACCGCGTCACGACGCGCCGAATTGCACGGCGCCCAGCGCCATGGTGACGGCGGCCTGGGTCGGATCGATCACGGGAATGCCGAGTGCGTCCTCGAGCGGCTTGCGATGGCGCGCCATGCCCGCGCAGCCCATCACGATGGCGCCGGCACCATCTTCTTCTTTCAGGGCGCGGCCGACCGCGATCATCTTCGCGAGCGTGCCTTCGCCCGATGCGGTTTCCGCAACGCTCATGTCGAGCGGACGCTCGCCGGCCAGCCGATCCATCAGGCCCATCTGGCGCAGATAGCGCATGTGCCGGCGGATCGAGCGCTGCGCGATCGCAATCACGCCAAAAGTCTCGGCGCGGGTCAGTGCAGTCAGCACGCCGCATTCGGCAATGCCCAGCACCGGCCGCGTGGTCGCCTCGCGGCAAACATGCAGGCCGGGATCGCTGTAGCAGGCGATCACGAAGGCTGCCGACTCGTTGTCGCCGGCGACGGTGCGCCGCAGCGGCATCACCACGCTTTCGGCATCGGCCTGGCTTTCGATGCCGTAGGGTCCTTCGGCCAAGGTCTCGCACACGATCTCTGGACCGTCGGCAAAGGACAGCGGCTTCAACGCCTCGGCAAGGCCGGCAGTGACCACGCGGTTGGAGTTCGGGTTGATGACCATGATGCGCGGTCGGGGCATGGGAGGTTCCTGTTTGGGCAGTGTTGACGGTGCGAAACAGAGGCAATCACTATGCCATGGACAGCATGAAGCGGTCATGCGCAGGGCGCAAGGGCGCGCCGCGACGAAAACAGGCGCCGATGAATTTCGAAAGTTACGCAAGGAGACACCGTCATGACCGAACCCGCCTATGACCTGATCATCCGCGGTGGGCGCGTCGCCACGACCACCGACGTATTCGAGGCAGACGTGGCGATCGCAGGCGAGGCCATCGTCGCGGTCGGGCGCGGGCTCGGTCCGGCCAAACGCGAGATCGACGCGCGCGGCAAGCTCGTGCTGCCCGGCGGCGTCGACAGCCATTGTCATATCGAGCAGTTGTCTGCTGCCGGCATCATGAATGCCGATACCTTCGAGAGTGCCACGACGTCGGCGGCCTTCGGCGGCACGACCTCGGTCATCTCCTTTGCCGCGCAGCATGTCGGCATGCAATTGGGGCAGGTGCTGGAGGACTATCACGCGCTGGCACGCAGGGGCGCGGTGATCGACTACGCCTTTCACATGATCATCGCTGATCCGACCAAGGAAACGCTGGAGCGCGACCTTCCGCTGCTGATCCGTCAGGGCCATGGCTCGATCAAGATCTTCATGACCTATGACCGACTGAAGATCGACGACGAGCCGCTGCTCGACATTCTCGTTGCCGCGCGCGAGGGCGGCGCGATGCTCTGCGCCCACGCCGAGAACCACGGCATCATCTCCTGGATGGTGAAACGGCTGTTGGCGCGCGGCTACTCTCATCCGAAATATCACGCGATCAGCCATGCGCGCTTTTCGGAAACCGAGGCGTTCAACCGCCTGATCGGCATGGCGGCGCTGGTCGACCAGCCGATCATGATCTTCCATGTATCGACCGCCGAGGGCGCGCAGACAATCCGCGATGCCCGCGGTCAGGGGTTGAAAGTGTTTGCCGAGACCTGCCCGCAATATCTGTTCCTCACCGCCGACGATCTCGACAAGCCGGGCGCGGAGGGGGCCAAATGGATGTGCAGCCCGCCACCGCGCCGCAAGGACGACCAGGAGGCGCTGTGGAAGGCGTTGGCGCTCGGCGACTTGCAAACCATCTCCTCCGACCATGCGCCGTATCGCTTCGACGAGACCGGCAAGCTGCGCGCCGGGCCGAACCCTAACTTCAAGCAGGTGGCCAACGGCCTGCCGGGCCTCGAGATGCGGCTGCCGCTGCTGTTCGACGCGATGGTTTCCAAGGGGCGGCTCGGCCTGGAGAAATTCGTCGAGCTGACCGCGACCGCGCCGGCCAAGATCTACAATCTGCATCCGCGCAAGGGCTCGATCGCCGTTGGCGCTGACGCCGATATCGCGATCTGGGATCCCGATCGCCGCGTTACCGTCACCGACGCGATGATGCATGATCTGGCCGGCTACACGCCGTTCGCCGGCCGTTCGCTGCAGGGCTGGCCGGTGACGGTGCTCTCCCGCGGCCGCGTCATCGTCGAGAGTGGCAAACTGAACGCGTCGCCGGGCTCCGGCCGCTTCCTTGCCCGCAGCGGCGGCGAGGCGGCGAAGCCGACCGGTCGATTGGTCGCGGACATGAGCCCGGAGCAGAATTTTGGCGCCAAGCTATTGTGAGCGGTCAGCGCGATGAACGTGGTGATCTTCGGCGGCGCAGGTTTTGTCGGGCTCAATATCGCGGAGCTGCTGCTTGCCCGCGGCTATGAGGTCACGCTGTTCGATCAGGCCGAATTGCCGGCGGAGGCGCGCTGCGCCTTTGCACCTTACGGGGAACGCTTGCATGTGCTGCGAGGGGACGTGACTGACCGCAGCGCGGTTGAGGCCGCAGTCGGGGCGGCATGCGATGCCGTGGTGCTGGGCGCCGCGATTACGGCAGGCGCAGCGCGCGATGCCGCCGAGCCGGAGCGTATCCTGGCCGTCAATCTGCTGGCGCAGGTGCCGATCCTGACCGCTGCGAGCAAAGCAAACGTGCGGCGGGTGATCAACTTGTCGTCCGCTGCAAGCTATGGCGCGAGCGGCCGGCATTATCCGCTGCTCGAAGAGACGACGACCTGCGATCCGCAATCGCTGTATGCGATCACGAAATTCGCCTCCGAGCGTGTGATGGCGCGGCTCTCCGACCTGTGGCAGGCTGATGTGATCAGCGTCCGGCTCTCGGGCGTGTTCGGCCCGCACGAGCGTGCCGGCGGTTTCCGCGACACGCCGTCGCCGCAGGCGCTGATCGTGGATTGCGCGCGGCGGGGCGCGCCGGCGTTGCTCAGCGAGCCCGGCGCGCGGGACTGGGTCTATGCAGCCGACGTCGCCGATGCCGTCGGCGTGCTGCTCGATGCCGCCCAGCCTCGCCACATGCTTTACAATATCTCGAGCGGCGTAACCTTCACCGCCGAAGCCTGGGGCAGGGCTTTTGCTGACCCGGACGGCGGTTTCGTTTGCCGCGTGGCTGTCTCCGGCGAGACACCAACCGTGACGGTGCACGGCCCGACCCGGGCGCCGCTATCGGTACAGCGCATGGCCGACGAATTCGGATGGCGCGCCAAATATGGCTGCGAGGAGTCCGCGGAGCATATGCGGCGCTGGTTGCATGATCATGATCGGGGAGGCGCCTGAGATGAAGCTGGCGGGCAGGGTGGCCATCATTACAGGCGGCGGCTCCGGGATCGGCCGGGCCAGCGCCGTTCTGTTCGCCCGCGAAGGCGCCTTCGTTGCGCTGGTCGATCGCGATGCTGACGGTGCCGCCGAAACGCTGGCCATGCTTCGCCAACAGGATGGCAGCGGCAGCGTCCATGTCGGTGATGTCGGTGACGCCGATTTTGCAAGCGCCACCGTCGAAAGTGTCGCAACAAGCCGCGGCAGGCTCGACGTGTTGATGACCTCTGCCGGCTTCTCCTGCGGTGGCACCGTGATCACGACCTCACCAACGGATTGGGACGCGGTATTCCGCGCCAATGTCGGCGGCACCTGGTTGTGGGCGCGAGCGGCCGTGCCGGTCATGCAGCGGCAAGGCAAGGGCGCCATCGTCACGCTGGCGTCGCAGCTGGCGATCGCCGGCGGCAAGGGCAACAGCGCCTATATTGCTGCCAAGGGGGCCATCGTCAGCCTGACCCGCACCATGGCGGTCGATTTCGCCACCGATGGCATCCGCGTCAACGCGTTGGCGCCCGGCGCGATCGACACGCCGCTGCTGCGCCGCAGTTTTGCACGCCATGCCGATCCCGAGCCGGTGCGCGAAGCCTCGCGGCAACGTCACGCCATGAAGCGATTCGGCAGCGCCGACGAAGTGGCCGCGGCCGCGCTCTATCTCGCCGGTGACGATTCCTCCTTCGTCACCGGTACGGTGCTTCCAGTCGATGGCGGGTGGCTCGCGGCATGAGGGATGGTCTTGCAGCACTCGCGGTTCAGGTCCGCGCCGATCTTGCCAAGACGGCGCATCCGAGCATGCCCTGGCTGACGCCGATGACTGCTCCCGATGGCGGCCACGCTCTGGATGTGCTCATTGTTGGGGCCGGTCAATCGGGTCTTGCGACGGCTTTCGGCCTGCAGCGCTCAAAGGTCACCAACATCCTCGTGCTCGACAAGGCGGATAAGGACTTCGGAGGCCCCTGGCTGACCTATGCGCGGATGCCGACCCTGCGCAGTCCAAAGGATTACACCGGACCTGATCTCGACCTGCCAAGCCTGACCTATCAGGCCTGGCATGAGGCCAAGTTCGGAATGGAGAGCTGGCGCGATCTTGGTCTGATCCCGCGCGAATATTGGGCGGCCTATTTGTTGTGGTACCGCAAGGTGCTTGATTTGCCGGTGCGCAATGGCTGCGAGGTGACCGATATCGCACCCGGGGTAAACGGCCTGCTGCAGGCAATAGTGAGGACTGCTCGTGGCGAGGAGATGCTTTACGCCCGCAAGATCGTGCTCGCGACAGGACAGGAAGGCATGGGCGGTTGGGGCATTCCCGAACCGTTGCAGCATCTGCCGTCGTCGCGATGCGTCACCTGCGCGGCGCCGACAGATTTTACCGCGCTACGCGGCAGGCGAGTCGCGGTGATTGGCGCAGGCGCCTCGGCCTTCGATAACGCGGCGATGGCACTCGAGGCAGGTGCGGGCGCCGTGCATTTGCTATGCCGGCGCGCTGCGATCCAGCTGGTGCAGCCCTATCGATGGCTGACCTTCCGCGGCTTCCTCAGGCATTTCTCCGAGCTCGACGATTCCTGGCGCTGGCGCTTCATGCGTGCGATCCTCGAGCTGCGCGAGGGATTTCCGCAAGCCACCTATGATCGCTGCGCCCAACATGCGACATTCCATCTGCACGAGGGCGCACCTGTCGAGGGAGCGTGGGACACCGTTGACGACGTGCTGCTGCGCACGCCACGTGGCGAGATCGCGGTCGATTTCGTTATCTGCGCCACCGGCGTCATGATGGATTTCGCCGGTCGCCCCGAACTGAAGCGGTGCGCCGATAACATCGCGCGCTGGGCCGACTGCTATACGCCGCCGCCGCAGGAACAGAGCCCGCGCCTTGGCGCCTTTCCTTATCTGTCGGACGATTATGCCTTCCGCGAGCGCGCGGCTGGGCGAACGCCGTGGATCTCCGACATTCACCTGTTCGCCATCGCCTCGACCATGAGCTTTGGTCCGTCCGGCTCCTCGATCAATGCGATGACGACGGCGGTGCCGAAGCTGATCCACGGCCTCACGCGCGGCCTGTTCCGCGCCGATATCGACAAGTACTGGGCGGCATTCCAAGCCTATGATGTACCTCAGGCCGTGATCCGGCGCACGCCGGCGACTGCGGCGGGGGACGCGTGACGACGGCAAGCAAACGAGCATCCTGCCGATGCATTCCACTGCGACGAAGAAGCATGCCAAACTGCCCGTTTCTGGCACATGATTTGCTGCCATCTCGGGCGTGCGCGGCCTAACAAAGGACAGAAGCGATGTACCCCGTGATTTCCAGGCATCTGATTTCGGCGTCCGCCGTTCTTCTTTCGGTGACATTGATTGCGCCCGCGGCCCATGCGCAGAGCCGCGCTGAGACCTTGCGCTACGTGACGGCGGCAACGGTCAACACGCTCGATCCCAACATTCCCGGCTCGACCCGCGAAGCCTTCGCGCTCAGTATGAGCAGCTATGACCGGCTGGTGTCGTTCGGCCGCAAGCAGCTCAACGGCAAATGGGTGTTCGATCTCGATACCATGAATGGCGAGCTCGCGGAGTCCTTCAGCGTCAGCCCCGATGGCTTGAAGCTCACCTTCAAGCTCCGTCCCGAGGCCAAGTTCCATGACGGCTCGCCGGTCACTGCAGAAGACGTGAAATGGTCGCTCGACCGCTGCGTCACCGCGCCGGTGCTCGGCAAGGCGCAATTGCTGACGGGCTCGATGACCAGCGCCGACCAGTTCAAGGTGATCGATCCCCTGACCTTTGAAGTGACGTTGCCGCGGCCCGACAAGCTGGCGCTGCCGAACCTTGCGACCGTGTATCCCATCATCATCAATTCCAAGCTCGCCAAGTCGCACGCGACGCCTGAGGATCCCTGGGCGCTGAGCTGGCTGAAGGAGAACGAGGCGGGCAGCGGCGCCTATATCGTCGAAACCTTCAAGCCGGGCGAGCAGGCGATCGCAAAGCGCAACGAGGCCTGGAATCGCGGCTCGTCGGACAAGCCGGCGTCCTTCAAGCGGCTGATCATCCAGTCGGTACCGGAGCCGGCGACGCGCGCCAATCTGGTCGAGCGCGGCGACGCCGACCTCGTGATCGACCTGCAGGCCAGCGACGTGCAGGCGCTGGAAGCCAAAGGCAAGCTGAAGGTGATTTCGACGCCGCAATACAATGCGGTGACCTTCATCTCGATGAACAACAAGATCCCACCGTTCGACAACGTCAACGTCCGCCGGGCAGTCGCCGCGGCGCTACCCTACGATGACATGTTCAAGGCGGCGCTGTTCGGCCGTGGTGCGCCGCTGTTCGGTGCCAGCTGGGCCGACGGCAAGCCACCGAGCGGCGGCTATCCGATTCCGCAACCGGTCAAGCTCGATCTGGAGAAGGCGCGGGCTTATCTGAAGGAGGCTGGCGTGCCCGAAGGTTTTGCCACGACCTTCAGCTTCAACGTCGGCCAGGCCTCGACTGCCGAGCCGATGGCCGCCCTGGTTAAGGAATCGCTGGAGAAGATCGGTATCAAGGTCGATATCCAGAAGCTGCCGGATGCGCAGATGTCGACCGCGATCAATGAGAAGAAGCTGCCCTTCTTCACCGAAGGCATCGTCGCCTGGCTGCCGTCGACCGATTATTTCTACCGCAACTTCTACACCGGCAATCAGCGCTGGAACTATTCCTCCACGGACAATGCCGAGTTGGAGAAGATTGCGCAGGCGGCGCGCTTCGAGCCGGACAAGGCGAAGTACGAGGCGGAAGGCAAGGAGCTCAACGCCATCCATTTCGAGCAAATGTTCCAGGTCCCGCTCTGGCAGCCGGCGCAGGACGCGGTGATGGCCGCCAATCTCGACGGCTACGTCTACCAATTCACCCGCCAGGTGGATTACCGTAACCTGAGCCGAAAATAGCAGCGGAGCTGGGAGCGCGGCGGAGACCATGGGCACGATCGGTGCAACTTTGATCCGGGCCGGGCGGCGGTTTCTCTCGTCGCTGCCGGCGCTGTTCGGCGTGCTGGTCTTCACCTTCCTCCTGATGCGGGTGTTGCCAGGCGATCCCGCCGTGTTCTTTGCCTCCGGTCCCAGTGCCGGCAAGGAGGAGATCGAGATCGTCCGCAAGCAGCTCGGGCTGGACCGGTCGTTGCCGGAGCAGCTTGGCATCTATCTCTACGATGTCGGCCGCGGCAATCTCGGTCGGTCCATGATGACGGGGCAGCCGGTCGCCAAGGACCTGCGGCAGCGGCTGCCGGCCTCGCTCGAGCTCACGCTGACCGCGCTCGTGATCGCGCTGATCGCGGCGGTGCCGCTCGGCGTGCTGGCCGCGCTGCGGCCGAACTCGCTGATCGATCACGGCGTACGGCTGTTCTGCTCGCTCGGTGTCTGCGTGCCGACCTTCGTCTCCGGACTGCTGCTGATCTATGTGTTCTACTATCTGCTGGGCCTTGCCCCCGATCCGACGGGACGGCTCGACGTCTTCGCCTCGGTGCCGCCGGCGCGCACCGGCTTCCTGATGGTGGATTTCCTGCTCGCGGGTGACTTCGAGGGCTGGTGGGCCGCGGCACGTCAGTTGATGCTGCCGGCCTTCACGATGGCGCTGTTCGTGGTCGCGCCGCTCGCCCGCATCACCCGCGCTTCGATGCTGGTGTCGCTCGGCAGCGATTTCGTGCGCACCGCGCGTTCGATCGGCCTGTCGCGCTGGCAGATCGTGGTGACCTATGCGCTGCGGAATGCAATCCTGCCCGTGATCACCATCGCCGGCATCGTGTTCTCGACCATGCTCGGTGCCAATGTGCTGGTCGAGAAAGTGTTCTCCTGGCCGGGCGTTGCGGCCTACGCGCTCGATGCGCTGTTGGTCTCCGACTATGCGCCGGTGCAGGGCTTCGTGCTGCTGATGGCCAGCATCTTCGTCGTGGTCAATCTCCTGGTCGATGTGCTCTACGGCATCGCCGATCCCAGGGCGACGGTCGCATGAGCCTGACAGGAACATCGTCGGGGCTGCGTCACGCCGTGTGGGTGCTGCGCGGCAATCTCGTCACCGCGACCGCCGCCGCGGGGGCGATATTGCTGGCGCTGATCGCGATCTTCGGCTCCATGCTGGTGCCCTATGATCCCGTCGCTTCGGACGTGCCCCGCGCACTGCAGCCGCCGAGCGCATTACATTGGGCCGGCACCGACCAACTCGGCCGCGATGTCTTCAGCCGATTGATCGTCGCCACCCGGCTCGATCTTGCCATTGCCGTGACCGCCGTCAGTGTCTCCTTCGTGATCGGCGCGGTGATCGGCTCGCTCTGCGGCTATGTCGGCGGCAAGCTCGATCGTGCGACCGGCCGGTTCGTCGACGTGCTGATGGCCTTTCCGCTGTTCGTGCTCGCCATGGCCATGGTCGCCGCGCTCGGCAACCGGGTCGAGAATATCGTCATCGCGACCGCGATCATCAATCTGCCGTTCTACATCCGCTTCGCTCGCGCGGAGGTGAACATCCGCCGCAATCTCGGATGGGTCGAGGCGGCGCGTGCCTGCGGCGACGGGCATGTCTCCGTCGTGCTGCGCTTCTTGCTACCCAACGTGCTGCCGGCGATGGCAGTGCAGATGTCGCTCAATCTCGGCTGGGCGATCCTCAATGCCGCGGGCCTCTCCTTCATCGGCCTGGGCGTCAAGCCGCCGACGCCGGAGTGGGGCATCATGGTCGCCGAGGGCGCGCGCTTCATCTCGACCGGCCGCTGGTGGCTGGTGTCGTTTCCGGGTCTGGCCCTGATGCTGGCCGTGCTCTGCTTCAATCTTCTCGGCGACGGGTTGCGCGATATCCTCGATCCGCGCATGCGCACATGATGTCGCCACTGCTCGAAATCGATAATCTCGGCGTGACGTTCTCGACCCGACGCGGGCTCGTCGAGGCGCTGCGGGGCGTCTCGCTGTCGCTGCAGCCGGGTGAAATGCTCGGCCTCGTCGGCGAGAGCGGGTCCGGCAAATCCGTGACCGGAGTCGCGGTCACGGGCCTGCTCGACAAAGCGGGCCGCATCACGGCCGGTCGTGTCAAGTTCAAGGGCCAGGACATCACGCGCGCGTCGGGGGCGGAGCTCCGCAACTTGCACGGCGCCAACATGGCGATGATCTTCCAGAATCCGCGCGCCGCGCTCAATCCGATCCGTCCCGTCGGTGCCCAGATCTCCGATGCCATCCTTTCGCATCGGCGGCTCTCGAAACAGGAGGCGCGGACCGAGGCGCTGAAGCTGTTGCACGCGGTGCAGATCCGCGATCCGGAGCGACGGCTGGACGCCTATCCGCACGAGCTCTCCGGCGGCATGTGCCAGCGCGTGATGATCGCGATCGCGATTTCCTGCAATCCATCGCTTCTGATTGCCGACGAGCCGACCACCGGCCTCGATGTTACGACACAGAAAGTGGTAATGGACCTTTTGGCGCGCGTCGTCGCCGAGCGCGGCATGACAACAATCCTCATTACCCACGACCTTGGTCTCGCGGCACACTATTGCCGACGCGTGGTGGTGATGGAGCAGGGGCGGCTCGTGGAAGAGGGCGCGCCACAGACATTGTTTCGCGCGCCGCAGCACGCCTATACCAAGCGACTGGTGGCGTCATCGCCGACCGCGACATCGCGTGTCGGCGACCTCGTGCCGGCTGACGAAGCTCTGTCGGTTGTCGAGGTGAAGGAGCGGCCGACGCCCGCGCCGGGCACGCCGCCGCTGCTCGACGTCCAGCACATCGTCAAGCGTTTTGACGACGGCGCCGCCGCAGTGGCGGATTTCTCGATGACCATGGCGGCGGGCGAGAGCGTCGGCCTGGTCGGTGAGTCCGGCTCCGGCAAGAGCACCACCGCGCGCATGATCTGCCGGCTGATCGATCCGAGCGAGGGCGATATCCTGTTCGACGGCTATTCGATCGCAAAGTTGCCGGCGCGCGATTTTCATCGCTCGTCGCTGCGCAAGGAGATCCAGATCGTCTTTCAGGATCCGCATGAGAGCCTCAATCCGCGCTTCACCGCGTTCGACTGCATTGCCCATCCGCTGCTGCGACTCACCGGCCTGCGCCCCGGCGACGCGTTGCGTTCCCGGGTCGAGGAGTGCGCCGACCGCGTCGGTCTGCCGCGAGAGTTGTTGTCACGCTTCCCGCATCAATTGTCGGGTGGCCAGAAGGCACGTATCGGCATTGCCCGCGCCATTGCGTGCCGGCCGCGTTTACTGGTGCTCGATGAGCCCACTGCGGCGCTCGATGTCTCGGTGCAGGCCGTGGTGCTGCAGCTGCTGGACCGGCTTCGGCGCGAGGACAATCTCGCCTTCCTGTTCGTTAGTCACGACCTCAACGTGGTGCGCATGATGTGCAGCCGTACCATCGTGCTGCGCGCCGGCGGCGTCGTCGAGCAGGGCGAGAGCCTCGCTCTGTTTACCAATCCGCAGACTGATTACACGCGCGAGCTGATCGAAGCTATTCCACACATTGGTTCGCCTGCTTCGCTTCTGCCCGCCTGATTTCGCGATCTCGGTGTTTCGTTGATGGGGCTGGCGCTCACCCGACCGGGACACGCATCGATGGTACGCGGTTCCCTGTGGTCGCCCGCTTCGATCAGCCTCTCCGACCGAGTTCGCAACGCGATTAGTCCCCGGCTCGGCCTCCGGCTACTTTCCGGCTCCTGTAGTCAAGCCGCTGACGATGTAGCGCTCAAGGAAAATGCCGACCAGGACGAGCGGTGCGATCGCCGCCGTCGACAGCGCCGCCATCGACCACCAATTGATGCCTTGCGAGCCAGTCTGGCTCGCCACCATAACGGGGAGCGTCTTCGCATCGGTGCTCGTGAGCAGCGCCGCGAAGAAATATTCGTTCCAGCACAGCACCAGCGAGAGAATGAATGCGGCCATCATTCCGGGGACAGCGAGCGGCAGAATGATCCGCAGAAAGGCGCCCCAGGTCGACAGGCCGTCCACGAAGGCGGCTTCGTCGAGCTCGATCGGAATTGCATTGAACTGATCGCGCATGATCCAGATGACGATCGGAAGCACGGTCAGCGTGTAGAGCAAGACAAGGCCAAATCGCGTGTCGAGCAGGGCCAATGCCTTGTAGAGGACGAGGAACGGCAGCGCGAGCACGACCGGCGGCAGGATCAGCTGGGACATGAAGAAGAACAGGATGTCATCGTTGCGCATCCAGGCGAACTTGTAGCGGAAGCGGCTCAGGCCGTAGGCCGCCAGAGATCCGAGGATCAGTGCCAGCAAGGATGCGCCGACCGAGGTGATGATGCTGTTGACGAAGCGATTCGCGAATTCGGAGCGTGCCGTCGAGGTTCCGAACAGTGTATCTGGCGACAGGCCGAGCGAGCGCCATCCCTTCCAGTCCGGCTGAAAATCGACCCAGGGAACCAAGTGGGCTTGCGTCACATCGACCGCCGATTTGAACGACGTCGTGACGGTCCAGTAGATCGGGAACAGGCAGATAATCGTCCAGAACAGGAGTGCTGCGTAGATCAGTACGCGGCTTAGCGTCCGCTTTGCGCGGGGGGCCGCCGGACGCCTCTGCACGGGCTTCAATGCCAAGGTCGATCTAGTCAATCGAGAAACTCCGTTTGAAGCCCTAGACGACCTTCTGCGTCCAGCGCTTGGACAGGCGCAACAGGACGGTCAGGAGCACGATGATCATAAGCAGGTAAACCATAGCGAGCGCCGTGCCGTATCCGACGTTCGAGCGGTCGCGGTAGACGCGGTAGATGAAGCTCGAGACCGTGTCGGTTGCGCCTCCCGGCCCGCCAGCGGTGACGTTGATCACGAGGTCGGCGAGCTTCAGCTTGAAGATGATGCGGATAATGAGGACGGTGATGCTCACCGGCAGCATGATCGGAAACGTGACGTGCCAGAACGACTGCCAGCCATTCGCGCCGTCGACTTTGGCCGCCTCCTGCACCTCCTTTGGCATCGCCTGCAGACCTGCGAGAAGGATGATCATGATGAAAGGGATCGACACCCACGCGTCCATCGCCTGGATGCTGAAGCGCGCCATCCACGGCGAGGCGAAGAAGGCCGGGTTGTCCCAGCCGAGATAGCGCGCCAGCGTCGCTGCCGGTCCGAAGCGATATTCCATCAGCGACTTGCCGATCATCCAGCTCACGGCGACGGGGCTGAGCATCATCGGCAGCAGGAAGACCACGCGGAAGAATTTTCGCGCACGGATCTCGGCGCTGAGCAAGAGCGCCAGTCCGAACGCGATCGCGTATTCGCCAAGCACTGCGGCGGTGTAAAAGACCATGTTGCCGAGCGCATTCCAGTAATAGGTGTCGTTCAGCATGCCCCTGACGTTGTCGAAGCCGCTGAAGCGCGGCCCTTCGATCGAGCTCAGATTCCAGTCGAGAGAGGCGATATAGATCCCGAAGATCGTCGGGAAGATCACGACGGCGACGGTGAAGAACACCGCCGGCAGCAGGAACAGCGCGCGCTGGCCACGTTCGCCGCGGGTCAGAACTTGTCCGATGCCAAACGCAACGGCCCAGACGAGATAGGCGATGAGGATCGGCCGCCAATCGGAAAATCCGGCAGTCATCGCGCCGGTCGTATGCAAGATCTGAATGAGGAGGACAAGCAGGAAGCCGAGAGACGCCAGCAGGACGAGCGCGCGGCCGGCGATCTTCCTGCTGCCGCGTGCGCGCTTCGCCGCGGGCTGGTGGTGCAGGTCGTCGCTCACGGGTACGGAATTCTGCATCGAGATGAGCCGCATTCTGTACCGGCTCTGTCGCCGGGCAAGTCCTCGGCTGGCGCCGGAGGCGCCAGCCGAAGGTGGATGGCTTCGCGCAAGCGCCGCTATACGCCGAGCGAGGCCTTGTAGAGCCCGATCTGCCGCTCGCGGCCGATCTGGTCGGTCAGCTTCTCCCAGGCGGCGGCGATGTTGTTCGCGCCGGTTTGCGCATCAACCTTGCCGGCGAAGATCTTGGTGAGCTCGTCTTCCGCGATGCTGTAGTACTGGAAGATGCCGGGGATGCGCGGCTCCACGGCGCGGTTTGGATGGTTGTAGGAGGCGAGCTGCGAGTTCAGGTAGGAGGTGATGTATTTGCGGTCATAGCCCGCCGCCACCCATTCGTCGTACTGGAAGTGGCTGGTGCGGTGAGCCTGGAAGCCCGAAGGATACATCACCATCCAAAGCGACAGATCCTTGCCACCGAGATGCGCGGCCGCGCTCCACGCCGCCTTATGCTTCTTCTCGTCGCCATTGACCCGCGCCATGACGTAAACGCCCCAGCCGAGATAGGCGCAGTTCGGCGCATGGTTCGGGCCGCTTGAGAGCTTGTCCCACTTTCCGGTCTTGGAGTTGTAGACATCGTCCGAGCCCGGCAGGATGTCGAAGGCGACGACGTCGCCGATGACGGAGGTGTCGCTCGCCTTCGCGACCTGGCCGATGTCGCCCCACCAGGGGATCATCGAGCCGATGCCGGCGAGGAACTGCTGGAAGCCGGTCGTGTTCGGATCGGCATTGAGCTGGTCGGCAGGTTCGAACGGCAGCGCGTCAATCACGTCCTGGATGGCGCGGACCCAAGCCGGATTGTTGATGCGCGGCTTCATCGTGTCGATGTCGAACAGCCAGGCCTTGTCGTCGGGATGCTTGGCATAGGCCGAGGCGCGGCTGCCGAGGAAATAGAAGCCGAACCCGCCCCAGGGCTTTGGCGCGTCGAGATAGCCGAACGCGTTCTGGTTCTTTATCTTCTTGCCCTTGAGGAATTTCGTCACTGCCTGCACCTGCTGCCAGGTTTTTGGCACGCCCCAGTCGGTCGAATTTCCCGCGTCCTTCCAGGCCTTGGCAATGGTTGGGTCGGAGAAGACGTCGGTGCGGTAGTTGAAGTTGTGGCAGTCGCCGTCGATGGTGACCCGATAAGTCTTGCCGTTCCAAGTTCCAACCGGCGGCTTCAGGTAATCGACATAATCGTCAACATCTATCTGCTTCTTGACCCAGTCCGGCATCTCCGACGCCAGTCCCTTGCCACAGACGTCGCCCTCGAACGGCGCTCCCATCTCGAGGATGTCGAAGTCGACCGTGCCGGTCGCGATCGCCTGTTGCAGGCGTGGGTTGTAGTCGGCCTGCGCCAGATCAATCCAGGATATCCTTGCGCCCGTATAGGCCTCCCACGGCTTCAGGAAGCCGCGGAACAACAGATTATGCAGATTCTGATTGTTCAGTCCCATGAAGGAGAGTTCGACACCTTTGAACTCGCCCTCCTTGATGCTGGCCTTGGTCGGGCCAAGGCAGAGCTCACCGACCTTTTGCCAGTCGGCGTCGGTCGGAGCACCCTTGCCGACGCCTGGAATTTTCGTGATCTCGGCGCGCAGATTGGCTTGCGCGAATGCAAGCTCGGAGAAGGTGCCAAGCGCGCCGCTCGTGCCAAGTGCGGCGGCTCCGGCCGCGCTCTTGAGCACCGTGCGCCTGTTGGGGTGCATTGCGGGATGCTGATCATGCTCTTGCTGCTTCACCACGAAATCCTCCCGTTTTTTGACGTTGCTTATGTCAAAGTCTTGGTCAGGTCAGATTGGGCTGCCTAAGCACCGTGGAGAAGTGACGCTCGCGGAAGTTCATGTCGCGGCGGCGGTGCGGGAAGCCGCGTCGAGTATGCAACGGCACCGATCAATGTCAACGAATCCGCGCAAAGCGGACGCGGTCGACCGAATGCGATGCAAACGATGCTGTCGATCTCGCGCTGCAGTAGCCCATCATGTGTGAGCTGGCTCCGGCGAGGGATGTCGCGTCGCCGTCACATTTGCGCCGAATGTGTCGCGCAGCCCGTGCCGCCGCCAATGCCTTGGCGCGACTTAAGTCGCATCAGGCGGGATCACGCCCTTCTTGAAGATGAAGCAGCCATAGAAGCGCCGTTCGCCGGTCTGGACCACGCAGTAGGACTTTTTCGCAAGCTCGTAGAAGGCAAACCGCTCGATCGACGCCAGCGGAAGCGAGCGGCCTTCGGCGGCGTCGATCTCCTTCTGCACCTCGGCTTGCACGTCCGGGATTTCGTTCGGCTGCCCAACGATCTCCATGCGCAACGCCGGCTTGTCGACAAAGGAATCGAGCGGTAGCACCGACAGGATCGCGCGCGCGGCGCGGCCCGCACTGACGTTGTCAATGCGGAGTAGCTTTCCGAGGGCGGTCTGGCGGGCGACGGAATCGGCCGGGAAATTCGTATCGCAGAGCACGAGGTCGTCGCCATGACCCATGGACCGCAACGCATAAAGCACATCAGCATTCAGAACAGGGTCGATCGACTTCAGCATGGCGCGCCTCCCTTGAAATGTTCAGGCCTCTCTGATCGGCCCAATATCTGACGTCTCCGCGCTGTCGTCCATATCGACCGCTCGGCATGGCCTTCAATGCCGACCAGATCGCGCTGTTCCGAGCCATGATGACGAGCAAGGAGCTGACGCGCAGTGTGATGGCCATCGCCGCCTCATCGCTGTTTGTCCCTGAGAGCATGGCGCGGCCCTTGTAGTCGGAATTGCTCTCCCTTGATGGCTGGCATCTTCGAACTGATTGCGCTTTTCCGCGGCGTCCATGATGGATTGGAGCGAGACTTCAAGTTTCTCAATGATTTAAGAGGCGGCGTGTGCACCGGGAGATCAAGGAAAAAGCTCATGACAGCCAACGTGAGCAGGCCTTCGGAAGAGACATCCAACGGCAGGATTTACGTTCGCAACACGGCCTCAACCTCTTGCGCTGCTTCAAGCAGCGTGCGGTCTTGTCCGCGCGTGGCGATGATCTGAAGGCCGAATGGAAGCCCGTACCGATCCGTCCCGCACGGAATCGAAATCGCCGGCAGACGAGCGTGATTGACGAAGGGCGTGAACACCGCGTGCGCTCGCGGGCTGGCCGGCTTTCCGCCAATCATGTCTGGTCCGAGCCGCGTCAGTGGCCACGCCACGCATGGGACGGTTGGCGCCAGCAATAGATCGATCTCGCCGAAGAAGGCTGCAAACGCGGTGGCGATTGCGGCGCTTGCGCCAAGCGCGCCGGCGACTTCGGTGCCCGAACAGGACAGGCCGCGTTCGATCTAGCCGATCGACTATCTCGCGGTCACCTTCATCGTGTCGCTGGTCGGTTTCCCGGTCCTGACCTTGCCGGCGCGCCGGGAGGCGCACGAGCTGCCCTTCGGCATCCAGATCATCGCGCCGCCGGGCTGCGAATCCCGCCTGTTTGCCTTCGGCCGTGCCATCGAAAACGAATTGGGTTTTCGCATCGCCGGCCGCCTCTCTGATCAGCTGTCGCGGTGCTCGAGCCGGGCGGCGAGCGTCTCGGCAAGACCGATTGTCGGCTTCGCGGCGGGGCGGCGGAACGTGCCCGCCGTTCCCTTGCGCAGGCGCAGCGCATGAAGCACCTCGGCTTGCTTTACCGCGGCGATGACCTGATCGACCACGGGGACCGGAATCCGGTCGGCGACGCGCTCGGCGAGGCCCGAGAGCGGGGCGCCGGCAAAGATCAGGACATCGGCCTCGTCCTCGACGATGGCGCGCTGCGCGAGTTCGACGAGCAAATCCTCCTTCTCGGTGGCGACCTCCGAGATCGCCTGGAACGGCGTGTCGAGCATGCGGATGCCGGCGCAGCGCTCCCACAGCCCATGGGCGCGGACGCATTCCTCGTACCAGGGGCCCAAAGCTTGCGCGAAGGTGACGATGGCAAAACGGCGTCCGGCCATGCAGGCGGTCAGCATCGCCGCCTCCGCCATGCCGACCACGGGAATGTCGAAGGTCTCGCGCGCGGCGAACAGGCCGGGATCGCCGAACGCCGCGATGATCGCGGCGTCGACCTTCCGATGCTGCTCGGCCAGCATCTCCAGTGCGATGGCGCCGCCGATCTGGGCCTCGGTGCGCGTCGCGATATAGGGCACGCCGCGGGTCGCGGTGCAGGGGATCAGCTCGGTCCCGGGGGAGGCGGCGCGCTGCCCGACACCCATCATCAGGTGCGTGACGTCGGTGCTGGTGTTGGGGTTGAGCAGCAGCAGCTTCATGGTCATGCCGCCGTCAGCTTGGGCTTGGGAGCAAGAGTCTCGAGCAGCGCGGTGCCGGTCTGTCGGACATGGGCGCCGAGCAGGCGGCCGGCCGCTTCACTGTCACGCGCCTCAAGGGCGGCGAGGATGCCGGCGTGCTCGTCCACCGAATTGCTCCAGCGCTTGTCGGCGCCAAGCGCCAGATAGCGCGCGCGTTCGGCACGGGAGATCAACGTCTCGTGCGCCTCGCGGAGCGGCGTGTTGCGGGCCATACGGACGATGGTGTTGTGGATCTCGCCGTTGATGGCGAAATAGTCGTCGAGCTTGCCGTTGCGGTGATGACCCTCCATGCGGGTCTGCAGCGTGCGCAGGCGGGCGAGGTCGCGCTCGGTGGCGCGCTCCGCCGCCAGCTCGGCGGCAATCCGCTCGATGCCAGCGAGCGCCTCGAACAACTCCGAGATGCCGTCAACCGCGATGTCGGCGATGCGCGGGCTGCGGTTGGGGCGGAGCTCGATCAAGCCTTCAGCCGCGAGCACCTTCATTGCCTCGCGCAGCGGCGTGCGCGACACGCCCAGCTCCTTCGACAGTTTGGTCTCCTGGGTCTGCGATCCCGGCGGCAACTCGCCGCGAATGATCATCGTCCGCATCCGCGCGGCGGCGCGCTCATGCAGGGCCATCCGCTTGAGTTTGGGCGACTTTCGTCCCTTCGGGGTTTCCGACTTCTGCTGCACGCGCGCCTCGTTGCTTCAGTTCATCCTAGCCGTTTCCGACTGCTTGGCTTGCCCAAAATACTGACGCATGTAGCTGAAAACAATGGCATAGCGCGCAAATTGTATGCAGCATGCAGAATCCCCGTTGCGCTGCCGCAAAGGTCGACCGATGATCGCGCAAGACGCGCGAAATCTCGCGCCTTCGAAACGGAGTGAGCGATGCGGACGAGATTGCGACTGGGCCTCTTGGCGATGGCGGCAATACTTGGGGGAAGCGATCTCGCGTCCGCGCAGACAGCGAAGATCAAGCTCGGCTACGCCAAATGCGCGCACTGCCTGCCGATGTCGCTGATTCCAGGCATGGCGAAGGGCGTCGAGGTCGAGGCCACCGGCTTCAACTCAGGCAATGACGTGCTCACCGCGCTGGTCTCGAAGAGCATCGACGTCGCGCAGGTCACCTACCTCCACTACATCACCGCGCTCGACAAGGGTTTTGACGTCGTTGCCGTATCCGGCCAGATCAACGGCGGCTCGGAATGTCTCTCCTCCACGAAGCTGAACCTGCCGCCCGAGGACTGGGCCACTTTCAAGACGACCGCTCTGAAGTCGAAGAGCGACGGTCAGCCGCTGAAGGTCGCGGCGTCGCGCGGCAACGCGCAGGACATCCACATGCGCGGCGCGTTCCTGAAGCAGGGCGTCGATCCCAACAAGGACATCCAGTTCATCAATATCCCCAATCCGTCCGACCATCTCGCGGCGCTGCAGCGCGGCGAAGTCGACATGATCTGCTCGGTCGAGCCGTTCGCCTCGCAGATCCGGCTCGCCGGCACCGGCAAGCACTTCGTGCTGCCGTACGACCAGGCCGCCGGCAATCTGACCAACATTATCGTCACCCGTTCAGACGTGATCGCGAGTCAGCGCGCCGGCGTCCAGGGCGTCGTCAGCGCCGTGGTCGAGCTCGACAACAAGCTGATCGCCGACAAGGCGCCGTGGATCGACGTCATCAACAAGCTGACCGGCCTCGACAAGAATGTGGCGACCGAGGCGCTGAAGAATGCCTCGCCCGATCCCGCGATCCATCGCTCGCAGACGCTGGCGATCGCCGCGATGATGCGCGACCTCAAATACATCTCCAAGGACGTCTCCGCGGAGGCGGAGAAGAACATGGACTATTCGTTCCTGGAGCAGGCCACGGGAAAGGCCAAGAATGACCTCGGTTACTGACGTCTCGCCGGCGAAGTCGGCGTTCCGACTGACGCGGGCGTTCCAGGGGCTCGAGCGCCTCATCGTGCCCGCGCTGCTGATCGCAGGCTGGGAGGCCTTTGCCCGCAGCGGCATGCTTCCGCCCGCGCTGCTGCCGGCGCCGAGCGCGGTGCTGCATGCGCTCGGCGACTGGGTATTCGGCTTCGACGAGACCACGCAGACCTATTCCGGCCACTGGCTGAGCGATGCGCTTGCGAGTGCTCTTCGCGTCTTCGGCGGCTTTGCGCTGGCTAGCCTTCTCGGCATCCTCGCCGGCGTCGCCATCGGCTGGTCGCGCCTGTTCGAGAAGACGCTGGAGCCGACGCTGCAGATGCTGCGGCCGATTCCGCCGGTGTCGTGGATTCCGCTGGCGATCATCTGGTTCGGCATTGCCGACAAGCCGGCGATCTTCCTCGTCTTCCTCGGTGCCTTCTTTCCAGTGCTGATGAACAGCATCCATGGCGTCAAGACGGTGGACCACAATCTCGTGCGCGCCGGCGCGATGATGGGGGCGAACGGACGGCAGATGCTGACCGACATCGTCCTGCCGGCGGCGCTGCCATCGATCTTCGCAGGCCTGCGCATCGCGGTCGGCTCGGCCTGGATGCTGACGGTCACGGCCGAGATGGTCGCGGTGAAGAGCGGCCTCGGCTATGTCTTGTGGGATTCCTATTACTTCCTGCGCTACGACATCGTGCTGGCGGCGATGATCTCGATCGGGCTGCTCGGCTATCTCTCCGACCTCGGCCTCAAGGCGATCATGGCGCACACGCTGCGCTGGCAGCAGACGACCACCGTGCAGGGCAGGGCGGGCTGATGGCGGCAATCGAGCTTCGCAACATCGTCAAGGTGTTCTCCGACAAGAGGCGCGGCCGCGACCTGCTGACGCTGGACAACATCAATCTCGACATCGAGGCCAACGACTTCGTCTGCCTGCTCGGCCCCTCCGGCTGCGGCAAGTCGACACTCCTGAACATCATCGCCGGCTTCGAGCAGGCGACCTCCGGCCGCACGCTGGTGGATGGCAAGCAAGTCGAGCGGCCCGGCTCAGACCGCGGCGTGGTGTTCCAGCAGCCGACCCTGATGCCGTGGCTGACGGCGATCGACAACATCGCCTTCCACCTCAAGCTCAAGGGTATCCCCAAGGCCGAACGCCACGGCCGCGCCATGGAGTTCATCGATCTCGTGGGCCTGCGCGGCTTCGAGCACCACCATCCCTCCGAGATGTCCGGCGGCATGAACCAGCGCGTCGGCATCGCCCGCGCGCTGCTGATGAACCCCAGCGTGATCCTGATGGACGAGCCGTTCGCGGCGCTGGACGCCCAGACCAAGCTCGAAATGCAGGAGGAGCTGGTCGCGATCTGGCAGAAGAGGCGCTGTACCATCGTGTTCGTTACCCATAGCGTCGACGAGGCCCTGGTCCTCGGCAACAAGATCGTGGTGATGACGAAGCGGCCGGGCCGGATCCGCGAGGCCGTCAATTTCGACCTGCCGCGCCCGCGCGACATCACCAGCCCCGAATTCAACGACGCAAAGCGCCACATCCTGGCCTTGATCCGGGAGGAGTCGACGCGCCTTGCGCAGGCGTCGTAAGGTTAAGGCCATGCGCAAGCGTCTCGGCATGATCACGCCGTCCTCCAATTCGGTACTTGAGCCCGTCACCTGCACCATGCTAGCCGGAGCCCCCGGCGTCACGGCGCATTTCTCGCGCTTCCGCGTCACTGAGATTGCGCTTGACGCGGCCGCGCTGAGCCAGTTCGACGCCTCGGTAATGCTGCCGGCGGCGGATCTGCTCGCAGATGCCAAGGTCGACGCCATCGCCTGGAACGGCACGTCGGCGAGTTGGCTCGGGATTGGCCGCGACAGGAGCCTGTGCGAAGCCATCACGGCGCGCACGGGCATCCCGGCGACGACGTCCACGCTCGCCTGCATCGACGCTGCCCGTGCGCTCGGAGCCAAGCGCGTCGGCCTCGTTTCGCCCTATACGCACGACGTCCAGCGGCGGATTAGCGACGTCTGGGCCGAGGAGGGCATCGCTCCGCACGCAGAGCGGCACCTCGGCTTGCGCGACAATTTTTCTTTCGGGGAGGTCGCGCCTGCGACGATCGCAGGCATGATCCGTGACGTGGCGGCGGAGGGGGCGGACGCCGCCGTGATTCTCTGCACCAATCTCGCCGGAGCCGGGCTTGCGGCCTCACTCGAACAGGAATTGAACATCGCTGTGCTGGATTCGGTGGCGGTGTCGCTGTGGCGGACGCTGGCGCTCGCCGGCGGCGACATCGCGGCTCTTGCGGAGTGGGGCCGGATCTTCCAGACATCAGCGGACATCAAGTAACGGAGATGCCTGTGACCCAGCTCGATCTCGCCATTCGCGGCGGCACCATCGTGACGGCCAGCGACGAGTTTCGCGCCGATATCGGCATTCGCGACGGCCGTATCGTCAGCATTGCCGATCATCTCGAGGGCGCGGCGCGCGAGATCGACGCGACGGGCCTCCTTGCGCTGCCCGGCGGCATCGACAGCCACGTCCACATTTCTCAACCCTCCGGTCCGGACGTGGTCATGGCCGACGACTTTGCCTCGGCGACGCGCGCGGCGGCGGCCGGCGGCAACACCATGGTGCTGCCTTTCGCGCTTCAGGAGAAGGGCACGTCGCTGCGCACCTGCGTCGAGAACTACCGCAAGCTCGCCGAGGGCGAGTGCTATATCGACGCCGCCTTTCACCTCATCATTTCCGATCCGACCGCCGTCGTGCTCGGGCAGGAACTGCCGGCGCTGGTCAAGGACGGCTACACCTCGTTCAAGGTGTTCATGACCTATGACGACCTGGTGCTCAGCGACAAGCAGTTGCTCGAGGTCTTTGACGTCGCGCGCCGCGAGGAGGCGCTGGTGATGGTCCACTGCGAGGGCTATGACGCGATCCGCTTCCTCACCACCAAGCTCGAGCGCGAGGGCCACATCGCGCCCTATTACCATGGCACCTCGCGGCCCCAGGCCGTCGAGCGCGAGGCGACGCATCGCGCCATCAGCCATGCCGAGGTGATCGGCGTTCCCATCATGATCGTCCATGTCTCCGGGCGCGAGGCGATGGAGCAGGTGCGCTGGGCCCAGCAGCGCGGGTTGCCGGTGCATGCGGAGACCTGCCCGCAATACATCACGCTGACGGCCGACGATATGAAGGGCCTCAACATGGACATCACCGGCGCGAAATACGTCTGCTCGCCGCCGCCGCGCGACGTCGAGAGCCAGCAGGCGATCTGGGAGGGCATCACCACCGGTGTGTTCCAGACCTTCTCGTCCGACCACTGCCCGTTCCGCTACGACGATCCCAAGGGCAAGCTGACGCCGAACGCCCGCACCTCGTTCCGCTGGGTGCCGAACGGCATCCCCGGCGTCGAGACGCGGCTGCCGATACTGTTCTCCGAGGGCGTCTCGAAGGGACGCATCACGCTGCAGAAGTTCGTCGAACTGACCGCGACCAACCACGCCCGCATCTACGGCCTCTATCCGCGCAAGGGCTCGATCGGCGTCGGCTTTGATGCCGATATCGTTCTCTGGGACCCCAATTTGAAGAAGCCCATCCGGCAGACCGATCTGCATCACGGCTCAGACTACACGCCATGGGAAGGGTTCGACGTCACGGGATGGCCGGTGACCACAATCGCCCGCGGCCGGGTGGTCTGTGACCAGGGACGGATCGTCGGAGCCAAGGGCGCAGGCGAAGTGCTGAGCCGGGGCAGGTCGAGCCTGATCTGATTCGACACGCCACCAAGTGGCGTGTCGTAACGGCGCCTGCCGTCAATTTGTCGGACCATCGCCGCGGATCGCGAACGTGCTGGTCTTCAGCTTGGTCATGCCGAACTTGTCGAACAGCTTGTCATAGGTGCCATCAGCGCGGATTGCCGTCAGGGCATCGGCGGCCGCCTGGGCAAGCAGCTTGTCGCGGAAGGCGAAGGTGATGTCGGTGCCAGCAATGCCGCGGACCCAGATCTTGGCGATGCCCTTCTGCTCGAGCGAGTTGGCGGTCTCGTTGATGTTGAGCGCCGCTTCGAGCTGGCCGGCGCGCAGCGCCGCCGACGTCGCGGTGACGGTCGCAAATGTGCGCAGCTCGACTGGTTTGAGGCCCTTGGCGACCATCTCACTGCTGAATTCGCGCGCTTTGCGCTCGGTGTACGTCGCCGATTCCACGCCCACCACGCGGCCGGCGAGATCCTCAAACCTCTCCAGCTTTAGGCTGGAGGAGGGATCGGTGTAGATGCTGATCGCCTGCTGCGCATAAGGCACGAGGTAGAGCATCTTGGAGCGCTCCTCGGTCCAGAACAGGCCGGTGTTGATGGCATCGAAACGCCCCGAGCGCAGCGCCGGGATCATCGGCGGGAAATCCATGCGCAGGAACACTGCCTCGACGCAGATGCGCTTGGCGATCTCGCGGGCGAGCTCGACATTGAGGCCCTGCAACTCGCCCTTGTCGTCGACGAATTGCTGCGGCGGCAGCGTCGGGTTGATCGACATCTGCCATTTCGGCGCCTCGATCAGGCTCGACGCCGGTACTTTCGGCGTGCAGGTCTGGGCACCGGCGGCCTGCGTCAGGCCGACCAGAAGGACGAGGGCGGAGAAGGTCTTGGGAAATCGCATTTGAATACTCCGATCAAATCGTGGGTGGCAGAGGAGCCGTTCTCCGGTCCGACGTCTTCTTCAATGTCTCGTCACATGGCCGCCGATCCATCGGCTTGCCGGGTCAGGATCAGCGAGATGTGGCGGGCAGCGGTCACCACCTCGTCGCGCTGGTTGATGAGGTCGAGCGTCTCGATGACGATGCCGCGCTCGGGATTTTTGGTCGGGCGCTTCTCGACGAAGCGGAAGCGCACACGCAAGGTATCGCCGGCGACGATGGGAGCCTTGAACTTCACCTCGACCCAGCCGAGCGAGGCGACAGAGGTCTCCTCGTATAGCTTCAGCTCAGACTTCAGCCCTTCCATCAGTGACAGACCGTACAGGCCGTGGCCGATCACCGCGGGAAAACCGCGGGAGCGCGCATAGGCGCCATCGACATGAAGCGGGTGGTGGTCGCGCGTGACGTCGGCGAAGGCCGCGATATCGGCCTCCGTCACGGTGTGCACGGCGGTCTCGAACTCCGCACCGAGCGCGATGTCCTCGTAACGGAGATTGATCGGGCCGTTGGCGTTCATGCTGATCCCTCAGGCGACCTTCCGTGGCCGCGCCGGCAGCGCCTTGAAGCTCTGCGCAATCCCCATCGGCCCGGACCGGAAGATGCGCGGATCCATGTCTTTCAGCTGCGGGCTGATACGTGGCTTGAAGCCCATATGGGCGAGGATGTCCTCCTCAAGGCGAACGCCCGGCGCGATCTCGGTCAACGTCACGTATCCGTTCTCCAGCTCGAACACGGCGCGCTCGGTGACGTAGCTGACATGCTGGCCGCGCTGCGCCGCGAGCGACGCGCTGAAGCTGATCTGGCCCACTTGCGGAACGAATTTGCGGAAGGCTCCGTCGCGCCGGATCGCGAGGCGGCCGTTCTCGACGCCGATGTCGAACTTGCCGCCAGTCATGGTGCCGCTGAAGATCAGCCGCTTGGCGTTCTGAGTGATGTCGATGAAGCCGCCGGAGCCGTCGCGGCGTTCGCCGAAACGGGTGACGTTGACGTTGCCAGCTTCGTCCACCTCCGCGAAGGAGAGGAAGGCGCAGGAGAGGCCGCCGCCGTCGTAGAAGTCGAACTGGTAGGCCTGGTCGAGAATGACGCGCGGATTGATGGCGGTGCCGAATTCGCGCGCATGACCCGGCACGCCGCCGACGACGCCGGATTCCACCGTCAGCGTGATCAGGTCGGAGATGCCTTCCTCGGCCGCGACATTGGGGATCATCGCGGAGATGCCGACGCCGAGATTGACGACGTCGCGCGGGCGCAATTCGAAGGCGGCGCGGCGAGCGATCACGCGACGCTCGGTCAGCGGATCGGGCGTGATCATCGCCACCGGCACGCGCGTCTCGCCGCAGCGCGCCGGATCGTAGACGGTGCCGTAGGTTTGCATCTGCTCGGGCTCGAGCACGACGTGGTCAATCAGGAAGCCGGGGATCTTCACCATCTGCGGATGGAGCGAGCCGCGCTTCACGATGCGCTTGACCTGGCAGATCACGGTGCCGCCCGCATTGTGCACGGCCTGCGCGATCGAAAGATCCTCGCGCGTCGTGCCCTCGTGCTCCATGCTGATGTAGCCGTCCTCATCGGCCGACGTGCCGCGAATGATGGCGACATCGGGCGGGGCGGGGACACGGTAGAGCAGCCAGGACTGGCCGTGCAGCTCGAGCAAATCGACCAGCGGCGCGGTGGTGCGCTTGTTCATGCGCCCGCCGTCCTGGCGCGGGTCCATGTAGGTGTTGAGGCCGACATGGGTGAGCACGCCCGGATGCTTTGCCGCCATGGCGCGGCAGAGCTGGCTCATCACGCCTTGCGGGAAATTGTAGGCGTCGATCAGCTCGTCGCGGACGAGGCGCATGAAGGGCACCTGCAGGCCGAAATTGCCGCCGATCACGCGCGCGATCAGGCCTTCATGGGCGAGATGGCAGAGGCCTTTCTCGGAGACGGCGCCGACGCCGGTGATGTTGATCAGCGTCAGATCGTGTGGGCCCTGGCCGCCGAGAAAGCGCTGCTCCAGCGCGTCGAGAATAGCTTCGGCCGCGCCCGTGCCGCCATTGCCGCCGACGATCAGCGTGTCGGCGTTGCGGATCAGGCCGGCGGCCTCGTTCGCCGTGATGATGCTCAGCATGCCCTCACGCGGCCTCCTTCTCGACCTGGCGGGCGATGATCAGCCGCTGGATCTGGTTGGTGCCCTCGTAGATCTGGGCGAGGCGCACGTCGCGGAAGATCCGCTCGATGCGGTATTCGCGCGAATAACCGTTGCCGCCGTGGATCTGCAGCGCGTTGGAGACATGCTTCATCGCCATGTCGGTGGTGAACAGCTTTGCCTGCGCCGCCTCCTTGGCGATCGGCTCGCCGGCATCGTGCAGGCGCGCGGCGTGGTGGATAAGGAGGCGCGCAGCGGCGATGTCGGTCGACATATCCGCGAGCATGAACTGCACCGCCTGGAAGCCGATGATGGACTGGCCGAACTGCTTGCGGTCGCGGGCGTACTTGGTGGCATCCTCGAACGCCGCCTGCGCCATGCCGAGTGCCATCGAGGCCATCATCAGCCGGCTGAAGTTGAAATTGCTCATGGCCATCTTGAAGGCCTGGTTCTCCGGCCCCATCACACTGTCCGAAGGCAGGCGCACGTCGGAGAAGGTGATCTGGCAGTCGTCGAGGCCGTGCATGCCGAGCAACTCTTCGTTCTTGCCGCGCGCGATGCCGGGCAGGCCGCCGTCGACGAGAAGGCACGAGATGGAGCGGTGGCCCGCCTCGCTGCCGGTTCGCGCGAACACCATGATGCGATCGGCGACGCCGCCGAGCGTCACCCAGGCCTTGGTGCCGGTGAGCCGCCAGCCATTGCCTTCGCGCACCGCATTGGTGCGGATACTCGCGACGTCGGAGCCGTGATCGGGCTCGGAGACGGCGGTGGCGGGAATGATGTCGCCGCTCAGGATTTTTGGGATCAGCGCCTTGTGCGCCTCGGTGCCGTGATGGTCGAAGAACAGTACGGCCTCGACCGGAATGGCGAAGGCGTTGGCGACCGCGCCGGAGCAGCGCGCCAGTTCCTCCATCGCAATGCAGGCTGCCACTGCATCAAGCCCAGCACCGCCAGCGCCTTCGCGCAGGCAAATGCCGAACAGGCCGAGGTCAGCCATGCCCTTGTAGAGCGTGCGGTCGAAGCGGTCCTCGCGGTCGATCGCGGCCGCGCGGGGTAGGATCTCCGCTTCGGCGAAGCGTCGGGCGGTCTCGCGCAGGGCTTTCTGGTCCTGGGAGTAGAAGCGATCCATGGCGTGTGGCTCCCGTCAGTCGCTGGCGAGCTTGGAATCGTGAGCGACCTCGCTGCGGTCGCGATCGAGGAAATAGACGGCGACGTCGTCGCCAGGCACGCCATAGGCGCTGCACACCCCGCGAGTCAGCGCGATGGCGGCAGCCCGGCGCTCGGCCTCGGTTCGCCGGAAGGCGTGCACCTTGAGCAGGATGCGCTGGCCGGCGCCCTGCGGTTCGAATTCGCCCGCATGGGCGTAGTCGTCGGGTGAGATCGGGAGAAAATAGAGAGTGACCGTATCGGCGGTCACGCCGAATGCCGTCATCAGGCCGTCGGTCACGGACTTCGCCAGCGCCGCCTTGCGCTGCCTTGGGACTTGCGGGGCGAGCACTTCGACATAGGGCATCGATCAGACCTTCGCGGGCTTGGTCGCAGACGATTTGGATTTGGAAGCCGACGGCCTGGATTTGCCGGCCTTGGCGGTGCCTGTGGATTCGATCCGGCGGCAGGAGTCGCGCTGCACCAAACGGGCGCCGACGCGATATTCGCGCACGCCGTCATTGCCATTGCCTTTGGCATCCATGCGATGCAGCAGCCGGTCGACGGCAAGATTGGCAAGATCTCGCGCGCCGTTGTCGACGATGCTGATGGCCGGGCGATGCCATTCGAACCAGGGCATGTCTTCATAGCAGAGCAGCGAGAGATCCTGGGGGATCGCGATGTTCCGCTCCGCCGTCACGCGAAGCACGCCGAGCGTGGCCTCATGGTTGGCGACGAAGATCGCGCTGGGCGGGCGGGGAAGGTCGAGCAGCTTGCGGGCGCAGGTCGCGCCGGTCTCGGGCACGAAATGGCCGGCATGAATCAATGTGTCGTCCCTGGCGATTCCGGCCTCGCGCAGGGCGCGGACATAGCCGGACAACCGTTCGCGGCCGGACGTCGTGTCCTGGCGGCCGACGATCAGCCCGATGTGTTTGTGCCCGAGCTCGATCAGATGGCGTGTGCCCAGATAAGCGCCTTGCGGATCGTCGGCGAGCACGGTCTCGAGATCGGTCGCGTCATCGCGCCGCACTAGGCAGACGATGGGGACGTCCTTGGAGAGTGCCTTGAGCTGCGCGCCGTTCTTGCCTGTCGGCACCACGATCAGTCCGTCGATGCGGTGATCGACCAGCGTGGTGAGGGTGTCGCTCTCTTGCTGCGGATCGTCGCCACCGATGCACAGAAGCATCTGATAACCCAGCGCCTTCAGGCGCGCCTGCACCACTTCGGCCATCACCTGGAACGAGGCGTTGGTGAGATTGTGGACGAGGAGTGCCACGAGCCGCGACTGCCCGGTCTTGAGGCCGCGCGCGATCGGGTTCGGTCGATAGCCGAGCTCGCGCGCGATGCGCACCAGGCGCTGCTGCGTGCGCTCGCTGGTCAGGCCGGTTCCCGTCAGCGCTCGGGAAGCAGTGCTGACTGAAACCCGGGCCGCCTGTGCCACATCTTTGAGCGTGACGCTCATCCAACCTGCCGATAGACTGCAAACGATTGCAGAAACGCTATGAGCTTATTCTACGCGGATCAAGCTCAAAAAATGGATGGTGTTGCCCAATGCAGAGCCATTTATGCAAACGATTGCATAAGGCGTGCGGATATTCCGCAGGCAGCACTTATCGCTTGAATCCACCCGAGTACCCGGCAGTTCCCCGATGAAGACGTTCCGCGGCACCTACACCGTAATGATCACCCCGTTCACGGCAGCGGGGGCGGTCGATGTCGCGGCCTTGCGCGCCTTCGTCGACTGGCAGATCGCGCAGGGTATTCATGGATTGATCCCGCTTGGCTCGACCGGTGAGTTCCTGTCCATGGACGATGACGAGAAGGCGCTGGTTGCGGAGGTCGTCATTCGCCAGGCCGCGGGCCGCGTGCCGGTGCTGATCGGCACCGGCGCAGAGGATACGCGTGAGGTGGTGCGCCTCAGCCGCCGTGCCGAAAAACTGGGCGCCGACGGCGTGATGATCATCCCGCCGTTCTATTCGACGCCGACCGACGACGAACTCGTCCATCATTACAAGACGGTTGCCGACGCGATCGCGCTGCCGATCATGGTCTACAACAATCCGGCAACCGCCAACGTCGACCTCAAGCCGCAGCTCGTGGAGCGCATCGCCGAGATCGACAACTGTCTCTATATCAAGGAGTCAACGTTGGAGGTGACGCGGGTGCGCGACATCATCCGCCTCTGCGGCGACAGGATGACCGTGTTCGGCGGCATCCTCGGCTTCGAATCCTTCGTCGAAGGAGCGCAGGGCTGGGTGGCCGTGGCCTCCAACGTGGTCCCGGCGGAAATGGCCCGCATCTTCAGCCTCGTCGCCGACCACGGCGCGATCAAGGAAGCGCGCGAGCTCTATCTCAAATACCTGCCGGTGATCGAATTCGTCGGCGGCCAGGCCTATGTCGCCGGCAGCAAGGCGCTGCTCGGTCATATGGGCTTTGCAGCCGGCCATCCGCGCCCGCCGCGCCTACCGCTGCCGGCTGCACAGGATGCAGCCGCACGTGCCCTGGTCAAGACGTTCGATCTCGTGTGGCGCAGCGCGCCAATTGCAGTTGCTTGAATTGAGGTGTGAACGGATGAACCTGCTCGACGGCGTCAAGATCCTCAGCTTCAATCACTATCTCGCTGGTCCCCTGGCCGCGCAGACGCTCGCCGATCTCGGCGCGGACGTCATCGCGGTCGAGCCGATCGAGGGAGCGTTTCAGCGCAACTGGGCGGTCGCCAATCATTTCGTCGCAGGCGACAGCGTCAATCATCTGGCGACCGGACGTAACAAGCGCAGTCTCGCCGTCGATCTCAAGCATCCCGACGGCATTGCCGCGGTGAAGAAGCTGGTCGCGACCGCCGACGTCGTGATGGAGAATTTTCGCCCCGGCACCATGGCCAAGCTCGGTCTTGGTTACGACACGCTCAAGGCAATCAATCCCGGCCTGATCTATGCGGTAGCGACCGGATTCGGGTCGGAAGGGCCCTACAAGGATCGCCCCGGCCAGGACCTTCTGCTCCAGGCGATGTCTGGCCTTGCGATGCGGACCGGGCGGGCGGACGGCGAACCGACGGCGGTCGGCGCTGTCATCGTCGATCAGCATGCCGCCTCGCTCTATGCCATGAGCATCCTCGCGGCGCTGTTTGCCCGAACGAAAACCGGCAAGGGGCAGATCGTCGAGGTCAATCTTTATCAGGCCGCGCTCGATCTCCAGGTCGAGCCGCTGACCGCCTGGCTCAACGGTGCGCCGTCGCCGACGTCGCGCGGTCCGGCGGGCATCGCGGCGTGGTTCAGCCCCGGTCCTTACGGCATTCACGCCACGGCGGACGGCCATCTCGCGATTTCCATGGCGTCGCCCAAGACGCTCGCGGTCGCGCTGGAGAGCGAGGCATTGAAGCCGTTCGGGGAGGCCGACAGTTTTTCGAAGCGCGAGGAGATCACGCGGATCGTTGCAGCCAAGCTGAAACAGAAGTCGACGGCCGATTGGCTGCCGGCGCTGGAAGCCGCGCGGGTCTGGCACGCGCCGGTGCAGGATTATCGCGACCTCGAGACCGATCCCCAGCTCGAGCATCTCGGCGTGTTCAAGAGCGCCGAGAGTGCGGGGGGCGCGCCGATCCGGATGGTCGCGCATCCCGCGCGCTATGATGGCCGGATGCCGGAGGTGCGGCTGGTGCCGCAGCGGCTCGGTGCGCAGACGCGCGAGGTGCTCGGCGAGATCGGCTACGGCGCCGCGGAGATCGACGCGATGGTCGCCGGCAAGGCCGTCGGAGTGGCGCGATGATCGATTTTTCTGTCCCCGAAGAGACGCGCCTCCTGGTCGATACCGTTCGCCGCTTCGTCGAGACGGAGGTGCAGCCGCTCGAAGACGAGGTGGAGCTGACGGCCAAGGTGCCGGCCGACGTGCTTGCGGTCACCAAGGCCAAGGCACAGAAGCTCGGCCTTTACGCCATGAACATGCCGGCGGATGTCGGCGGCGGTGGACTAACTTGCGTCGAGCATTGCCTGGTCGAGGAGGAGTTCGGCAAGACCTCCGATGCGTTGATCCGCCGCGTGTTCGGCCAGGTCTATCCGATGCTGATGGCCTGCAAGGGCGATCAGGTCGAGCGCTATCTGCTGCCCACGGTCAAGGGCGACAAGATCTGCGCCATGGCGATCACTGAGCCGGGCGCCGGGTCCGATGCGGCGTCGATCAGCACCACGGCGCATCTCGACGGCGACGAATGGGTCCTCAACGGCACCAAGCATTTCATCAGCGACGGCGACATTGCCGACTACGTGATCCTGATGGCGCTGACCGACAAGGACAAGCGTGCCCGCGGCGGCATCACCCTGTTCCTGGTCGACCGCGGCACGCCCGGCTTCAAGGTCGCGCGCACCCAGCCGATGATGGGCCATCGCGGCTACGGCCATGCCGAGCTGAGCTTTGAGGACTGCCGCATTCCGAAAGCGGCCGTGCTCGGCGAGGTCGGCGGTGGTTTCAAGCTGATCATGCAGAGCGTGCTGCAGATCCGGCTCGCCCATATCGGCGCGCGCGCCGTCGGCATGGCGCAGCGCGCGCTCGAGATGATGCGCAAGCATGCCGGCGAGCGGCGCCAGTTCGGCCAGCTGATTGGCGACTTCCAGATGGTGCAGAAGCTGATCGCCGATTCCGCCACCGAGATCTTTGGCGTCAAGATGATGGTGATGAACGCCGCCTGGGACATCGATCAGGGCAGGGATGCGCGCGACAAGGTCTCGATGATCAAGGTCGCGGCCTCCGAGATGCAGGGCCGCGTGGTCGACCGCGCCATCCAGGTGTTCGGCGGCATGGGTTTCAGCAAGGACCTGCCGCTGGAGCGCATGTATCGCGACGCTCGCGTCACCCGCATCTACGACGGCACCTCCGAAATCCACCGCATGCTGGTTGCGCGCAGCACCATCAAGAACGGCTTGCAGCTCTAGGGAAGCGACCGATGTCTCACGCACTTCTCAAGCCCGGCACCGCCTTCGCCTTTCGGAAGACCATGACGGTGGCCGAGCAGGCGATGTTCACCGGCATCAGCGGCAATCTCGGCGGTCTCTATGTCGATGCCGTCCGCGCAAAAAAGGCGGGCGCCTCCAACATGGTCGCCTTTGAGCTCGCCGTCGGCGGTCTTGCCACGACGTGCCTCAGCCAGCTCGGCGGGCCGACGCGGCGGATCGGCAGCATCGCGCTCAACTTTGCTGCGCCCGTGATCGTCGGCGAGTCCGTCGAAGCGAGGGCCGAGATCGTTTCGGTCGCCGGTGACGAGGCAACCTGCCGCGTGACTTGCACCCTGTCGCCATCCGGCACGACCGTTGTCGACGGCACCGCGACGCTGGTTCCCTTCGCGAAGGGCTGAACCATGTACGAGCCGAAATCCTTCGACGATCTCAAGGTGAATGACAGGGTCAGCCTGAGCAAGACCATCACCGAGGCGGATGGCGCGCTCTATATCGCCGCGACCGGCGATTTCGGCCCCGTTCATGTCGACGAGGTCTATGCCGGCGCGACGCGCTTCGGCCGCAGGCTGGCGCCGGGGATCATGGTTGCTGGCCTCTGCACCAGCATCCTCACCTCTGAGCTGGTCGGCACCATCGGCGTGTCGGTGGAGGACCGCTTCTGGTTCACCGGGCCCGTGTTCTACGGCGACACGCTCACCTTCGACGTCTGGATCGCCGAGCAGCACGACGAGACCCGCACCATCATCTGGGAAGCGAGCGCGCGCAACGAGGGCGGCCTCGAAGTGCTGAAGGCACGGGCGAGCCTGAAATTTCCGCGGCGCAAACCGTCATGAGCAAGGCGATGAAAAAACCAGACTTGCGCGGCGTCACGGTCGCGACCGTGCTGCCCTTTAAAGACGACAGCTCGATCGACTGGGACGGCTACGCCCGCGTGCTGGACTATTGCGCCTGCCCGGATGGAATCGCGGCGGTGTTCGTCAATGGCCACGCGGGCGAGGGCGGATCGCTTTCGGACGACGAGCGCCAGGCGGTAATCGAGCGGACGCGCCGGCAGATCGGCGGCAAGCCGCTACTGGCCGGCATCATCGCGCATTCCACCGCGAAAGCGATCCATCAGGCCCAGCTCGCGGAAGCGGCCGGCGCCGATTGCGCCGTGTTGTTCCCGCCCGCACCGCTCGGCGGCGGAGCCTCGGCGACCTCGCGCGCGCCGGTGGCTTTTGTGCAGGCGGTCAGCTCCGCGATCCGAATCCCGGTATCGATCTTCCAGTATCCGCTGGCATCAGGCTTTGGCTATTCGCCGGAGACGCTGGCGAAGATCGCGGCGATCGATAGCGTTATCGCCATCAAGGAAGGCAGCGACACCATCTTCGCCTATGACGAGAACCGGCGGGCGGTGAAGCAGGCCGATCCTTCCGTCGCGATCCTGCCGTCGAACTTCAACTGGTTCCTGCCGCAGCTCGCCGTCGGAGGCGACGGCATTCTCTCCGGCCTCGTCAGCCTCGCGCCGCATCTGTTCGTCGCGCTGTGGCAGGCCTCGCTCGCCGACGACCTCAAGGCCATGCGCGCCGTCAACGAGCGGCTCTATCCGATCGTCCGCGCAATCTACGGACCTGCGCCGATCATGGACATGCACACGCGCATGAAGGTCGGGCTGAAGGCGCTCGGCCTGATCGGCAACGCCGATCCGCGGCCACCGCTGCTGCCGGTTCTGCCTGCGCTGTGCGATGCCATTGCAACGACGGTCGGCGCGGCGCGCGCGGCCGGCGACATCCGCCTGGCATGAGGGGCGAGCCGATGCCGGACGAAGCCTTCATCCACATCGTGCGGGTCGACATCGATCCCGAGCACGAGGATGCGTTCAACACCTGGTACGAGCATCGGCATTTTCCTGATCTGCTCGCCTGTCCCGGCTGGCTCTCGGCTCAGCGCTTCGTCTCGATCGGCGACGGTCCCAAATACGCCGCCATGTACGAAGTCGCGGGGCGATGGGCGTTCGAGACGCCGGAGTTCCTTAAGGTGAAGGGTTTTGGTCCGTTCGAATCCCTGGTGAAGAATTTCATGCGCATCGAGCTGAGGCCGATGTCGGGACCGGCCGGAGCAGATCGAAGATGATGCTGCCTGCCGTGTCGCGAGATCCGGCAGGCCGCATCCAAGAAACGGCGAGGGGGAATCCCGGGCGAGGAACTGCATCGGTCATTGGCGTCTTACTGGAGGAATTCATGGTCTCGACACTGCTTCGCTTGAGTGCGGCCGCCGCGCTCGTTCTCGCATCCACGGCAGTGCATGCCGTCTGTACGCCCGCAATCACCGACGACAATCTGATTGCGCCCGGCAAATTGCAGCTCTCCATCAACCCGACCAATCCGCCGCAGCAATTCGTCGACAAGGACGGCCAGCTGCAGGGCCTCAACGTCGAGCTCGCCGCCGAACTCGGCAAGCGGTTGTGTCTTCCGGTCGAACTCGTCCGGATGGATTTTCCGGCGATGATCCCTGCGCTCAACGCGGCCCGCATCGACGGCATCGACACCGGCATGTTCTGGACCGAGGAACGTTCCAAGCTGATGTACATGGTGCCTTACGCGATTCAGGCCATTTCGGTCGTGGTTGCTCCCGACAGCGGCACAAAAATTGCTACCGAAAACGATCTGATCGGAAAATCATCCGCCGTTGAGGTCAGCAGTTACCAGATGAACTGGCTCAAGAAGCTCAGCGATGCCAGCGCCGCGAAAGGCGGAGCCGCCGTCGAGATGCGGACGTTCCCCACTGCCACCAACGTCGTCAGCGCGCTGCTGGCGGGACAGGTCGACAACGCCTTGCTCGTCGATAGCGTGGCGCGCGACCTCACCAGCCGCGGCCGCGTCAAGGAAGTGCTGAGCGGCCTCGGCACCGCCCGCACGACGCTCGGCTTCCGCAACAAGACGGTGGTCGATGCCGTCGTCAAGGCGCTGAACGCTATGCGGGCCGACGGCAGCTACCAGGCGCTGTTCGACAAGTTCGGCCTGACCAGCATGCCGGCCGACCAGCCGCTTGCGATCGCCGGCCCCGGTCCGGCCTGATTCTTACGGAGACGAGCCGATGAGCCATTTCAGTCCGACGGCCGCCGTCAGCTATTTCTTCAATTACTTCCTGATGAAAGGAGTGCTCGTCACCATCGGCTTGACGGTGGCGGCGGTCGTCGGCGGATTGATCCTCGGCATGGGCATCGCGTTGCTGCGCATGTCGTCCAATCCGGTGCTCGCGGGTGCAGCGCGCTTCTACATCTGGTTCTTCCGCGGCACGCCGCTCCTGATCCAGCTGGTGGTGATCTACAGCGGCTTGCCGCAGCTGGGCATCAAGTTCAGCGTGATCACCTGCGCGCTCGTCGGCCTGATCCTCAATGAGGCGGCCTATCTCGCCGAGATCGTGCGCAGCGGCTTCATGGCGGTGTCGGCGGGACAGCGCGAGGCCGCCTGGGCGCTCAGCCTGTCGCCCTGGGTCACGTTCCGCCGCGTGACCTTGCCGCAGGCGTTCCGGTTGATGATCCCGCCGCTAGGCAACTCCATCAACTCGCTGCTGAAGGCGACCTCGCTCGCCTCCGTGATCTCGGTCGAGGAGCTCATGCGCCGCAGCGACATGCTGATGCAGGAGCATTTCCAGATCTTGGAAGTCTATGCGGCGGCAACGGCGTATTACCTGATCCTCACCTCGGTCTGGGACGCGGTTCAACGCCGGCTTGAGAAGCATTTCGGTCGCTCGAGCGCGGCGAAAACCAGGCGCGTCGCAGCGAGCGCGCCGGTTGCGCAGGCGAGTGTGGAGGCCCGCGCATGAGCGAGATATCGATGACTACGGCCGAAGGTGGAACAGTGCAACCGCAAATCCGCGAGGTTCCTGCGGTCCACATGGAGGCGGTCTACAAGCACTATGGCGACTTCACCGCGCTGAACGAGGTCGATCTCAAGGTCGCCAAGGGCGAGAAGATCGTGGTCTGCGGTCCCTCCGGCTCGGGCAAGTCGACGCTCATTCGCTGCATCAACCACATCGAGAAGCACGACGAGGGCCTGATCTACGTCAACGGCGTCGAGCTCGATCATCAGCGCAAGAACATCGACGCCGTCAGGCGCGACACCGGCATGGTGTTTCAGAGCTTTAATCTGTTTCCGCACATGACGGTGCTGGAGAACTGCACCCTGGCGCCGATGACCGCGAACGGCATGAGCGAGGCGGAGGCGAAGGACCTCGCCATGTATTTCCTCACAAAAGTCCGGATTCCCGACCAGGCCGAAAAATTTCCCGGGCAGCTCTCCGGCGGCCAGCAGCAGCGCGTCGCGATCGCACGCGCGCTGTGCATGCGGCCGAAGATCATGCTGTTCGACGAGCCGACTTCCGCGCTCGACCCGGAAATGGTCAAGGAGGTGTTGGAGACCATGAAGAAGCTGGCGGAAGAGGGCATGACCATGCTGTGCGTGACCCACGAAATGGGCTTTGCCCGCGAGGTCGCCGACCGTATCGTGTTCATGAACGAGGGCAAGGTGGTCGAGCAGGCCGCGCCCGAGGAATTCTTCAAGCATCCGAAGTCCGAACGGGCGCGGACGTTCCTCGACCAGATCATTCACTAGGTGGCGATGTCGGCCGGGATGCGGAGATTCAGCGATCGCCTGCGCGGCATTCACGCCGCCACCATCGTGCCGATGACTCCCGATTTCGAGGTCGACGAGGCGCAGCTCGCAGCGCATCTCGCGTCGGTTTCGTCCACACGCGGCATCAATGGGATCCTCGTCAACGGCCACGCCGGCGAGAACTTCATGCTGTCGCTGGCCGAGAAGCGGCGCGTGGTGGGGCTTGCGCGCCAGCACGCGCCGAAGGACTGCCTGATCGTCTCCGGGGTCAATCATGAATCGAGCCTGGAGGCCGCGCGCGAGGCGGCTGCGCTGGAAGAGGCCGGCGCGGACGGGCTGCTGGTGTTCCCTCCCAACAGCTGGGCGCTCGGCCATGCCGACGACTGCGTGATCGAGCATCACCGCCGCATCCGCGACGCCACGACGGTGCCCTTGATGCTCTACGCCGCGCCCGTCGGCGCGGGCGCGATGGCCTACGCGCCGCCGCTGCTTATGCGGCTTGTCGCCGATCCCCGTTTCGTTGCGGTGAAGGAAGGCAGCTGGGAGGTTGCGGCCTACGAACAGAATCTGCGGCTGATTGGGAAGCTGCGACCGGACTTCGTCGTGCTCGGCTCGGGCGACGAACATCTGCTGGCGAGCTATCTCATCGGCTCGGCCGGCAGCCAGGTCAGCCTCGCCTGTGTGGTACCGGAGCTTGTGGTCGACCTCTGGGTTGCGGCCGAAGCCGGCGATTGGGAGCGTTCACGCGCCGCGCATGAGAAGCTGTATCCACTGGCGGTCGCGATCTACCGCGACCCTCCGGGAGGACGCGCGACCGTGCGGCTCAAGGCCTGCCTGAAGCTGCTCGGGCGTCTGCCATGCGACTCGGCGCGGCCGCCGCAACCGGCGGCGACACGCGGTGAGTTGCAGGCGCTAGAGCAGGCACTGCGCGTCGCCGGCGTGCTCTAAGCCACCCGTTCTCGCCGGCTGCGCGGTTGCCTTCGACTGTCAGATCGCCGTGATGCTCCCGGCCGGCGGTCAGCTGATGGCGATCAATGCACGGCGGATCGCGGCAAAGATCTCGTCGATCTGCTCCTCGGTGATGATCAGAGGCGGTGAGATCAGGAGCGTATCGCCGCTGCTGCGGATCAGGACGCCATCGTCATAGCAGCGGCTGGCACATTCGACTCCGCGTGCACCTGCTGCGCCGTCACGCGGCTTCAGGTCGATCGCGGCGAGCAGGCCGATGTTGCGAATGTCGACGACATGGGGAAGGTCGCGCAAGCCATGCGCTTGGGTTTCCCACGCCGGCGCGAGGCGGCGGGCACGCTCGAACAGGCCGAGATCCTGGTACACGTCGAGTGCGGCAAGACCGGCCGCGCAGGCGAGCGGATGGGCCGAATAGGTGTAGCCGTGGAACAGCTCGATCGTGTTATCCGGCCCTTGCATCAGCGCATCATAGACCTTGCCGCTGGTGATGACGCCGCCCATCGGCACGGCAGCATTGGTCATGCCCTTGGCGCAGGTGATGATATCGGGTGTCACGCCGAAGGCGTTGGCGCCGAACGCGGCGCCGAGGCGTCCGAAGCCGGTGATCACCTCGTCGAAGATCAGGAGAATGCCGTGCCGGTCGCAGATCTTTCGCAGCCGCTCGAGATAGCCGACAGGTGGCGGCAGCACGCCGCCGGAGCCGGTCACGGGCTCGACGATGACGGCGGCAATCGTCGAGGGATCGTGCACCTGCAGCAGCTTTGAAAGCTCGTCGGCGAGATGCGCGCCCCATTGCGGCTGCCCGCGCGAGAACGCCGCGTGCTCGGGATCGTGCGTATGCGGGAGGTGGTCGACCTCCGGCAGCAGCGGGCCGAAATCCCGGCGGTGGCGGACGATGCCGCTCACCGACAGGCCGCCCCAGCCCATGCCGTGATAGGCCTTGGCGCGAGAGATGAAGCGGATGCGGCTGGCTTCCCCGCGCGCGCGGTGATAGCCGCGCGCGATCTTCAGGGCAGTGTCGACGGATTCCGAGCCGGAATTGGTGAAGAAGACATGGTCGAGGCCGGCGGGCGCGATCTCGGTGATGCGGCGGGCGAGCTCGAAGGCGGCCGGATGGCTCATCTGGAACGAGGAGACGAAGTCGAGCTTTGCCGCCTGCGCCTGGATCGCCTCGACGATGCGCCTTTGCGCATGTCCCGCGTTCACGCACCACAGCCCCGCCATGCCGTCGAGAATGCGCCTGCTGTCATCGGTGATGTAGTGCATGCCTTCGGCGCCGACGAAGATGCGCGGCTTCTGCTTGAACTGCCGGTTCGGCGTCATCGGCAGCCAGAACGGCTCCATGGCCTCGCGGGTGAGGGGGCTGTTGGAGGAAGCGAAGGCATTCATGGTCATGGCAACTCTTGCAAACGTCAGGAGGCTTTGGATGGCGTGTTGGAATTGGCCGGGCTGCGCTTGAGCTTTGCTGCGCCTTCGAGATGCCGGCGGAGCAGCGCGGCGGCAGCCTCGTTCTGGCCGGCTTCGAGCTGGTCGAGAATGGCGAGATGCTCGCGGCAGTTCACGATCACGCGCTCATGGCCGAAGGTCCAGTCGTAGTTGCCGAAGCGACGCAGCCGGTTCTGCTGCTGGACCGCGACCAGCAGATAGCGGTTGCCTGATGCGGCGGCGAGGCCCTCGTGAAAGGCCGCGTTCATTTCGTACAGCGCGATGCTGGCCGTGTCGCTCCACGGCATCGCCAGCATCTCCTGATGCCGGCGGCGCATCTCGGCGGCCCAGGCCGGGTCGAGCCGGAAGCCCGGCTCGAGCAGGCCGGCCGGCTCGATCAGCAGACGGTACCGATAGCTCTCGTCGCGCGCCTGCGTGTCCGCGAGCGTCGGCTGGAAGCGCCAGCCGTGGCCGGGCTTGCGCTGCACGGCAGCAACTTCGGCAAGCTTGGTGAGCACGCGCTGCACGATCGGCCGTGTCGCATCGTAGCGCTGCATCAGGTCGCGCTCGGAAACTTCCTCCGGCAGCCGGCCGGCGCGGCGGTCGCGCGCGATTGCGAGGAACAGCCGGTCGGTATCGTCGGGGTTCGGCTTTGGCGGTGCCTTGTGCGAGGCGGGGGCGGCCTCGGCGACGAAATAGCCACGACTGGCGCCGGCATGCACGAGCTTGCGCCGCGCCAGCAGCTTCAGCGCGGCGCGCACCGGCGTGCGCGAGACCTGGAGGCGCTCGGCGAGCGCGACTTCGGCAAGGCGCGTGCCGGGCGCGAGCCCTTCGCTCCGGATCAGGTCCATGATCCCGGCCGACAGTTCGCGCTGAAGACGGCTTGGGGGCGCCTTTTCCAAGGTCAATTTCGAGGCTGAAGATTTTTGTTTCATGTCATTACAAAATACATTAGCCTTCCCGGGAAAGCAAAAGGAACTTCACGAAGGAACTTGGCGTCCCATGATCGAACCCTTTCCCCTGATCGAAATCTCCGGCCCCCCGCGCGAGCGTGGACGTCAGTACGGGCAGAAGGCGGCGGGCCGCATCAAGAAGGGGACGACGCATTACTTCGCGCAGCTGAAGGAGCTTTCGCTCGACGCAAACGGTGTCGCCGCGCTGGTGCGCGACTATGTGCCGGTCATCGAAGGGTTCGAGCCTGATTATATCGAGGAGATGCGCGGCATTGCGGAAGGCGCCGACGTTCCGTTCGAGGATGTCGTGTTGCTCAATGCCCGCACCGAGATCATCAAGCTCGCCAATCCCGCGATCCGCGCGCGCCTGAAGACACCGGAAGATCCCGATGGCTGCACCGGCGTCGTCGTGATGCCGCAGGCGGCCGCCAGCGGCCGCCTGATCCACGCCCAGAACTGGGACTGGAAGCGCGAATGCGCGGAGACCGCGGTGGTGCTGAAGGTGCGGCGCGACGACGGTCCTGATCTCATGACCTTCACCGAAGCCGGCGCGCTCGGTCGCTGCGGCTTCAATGCCGTCGGCATCGCGATCACGGCCAACTATCTCGAGAGCGACCGCGACTATCGCCAGGTCGGCGTGCCGCTGGCGCTGATCCGCCGCAAGGTGCTGGAGAACGAGCATCTGGCGCTGGCGATGCGGGCGGTCTATTGCACGAAGAAGTCGGCGGCCAACAACATGATCGTCAGCCACCGCGAGGGCGTGGCGATCGATTTCGAGTGCGCCCCGGACGAGACCTTCCAGGTGCATCCGCAGAACGGCCTGCTGGTCCACGCCAACAACTTCCTCAGCCCCGTCGCGCTCAGCAAGTTGAAGGACACCGGCATCTTCAACACGCCTGATAGTCTCTACCGCGACATTCGCGTTCGCGATCTGCTTCAGCCGCACATCGGCAGCATCACCTTCGATACCGTCAAGAACGCCCTGTTCGACGAGTTCGCCTATCCTTGGTCGGTGTGCCGCCCGCCGCGCCGCAATCTCAGCAACAATCTCAGCGCCACCGTGGCGATGATCCTGATGGAGCCGGCGAGCGGGTTGATGCAGGCGGCGCCGCTGCCGGCGCTCAACCGCGAATTCACCACATACCGGCTCGAGATCGACGAGATCGGGCGGGCCGCGTTCAAGCGGTCGGTCGCGGCGGCGGGGGCAGCGTGATGGGGCGGCGTCGGCCATCGCCGGCGTGGGCGGTCGGTCTGGCTGCGCTCGCCCTGTGGGCCATGCTGGGGAAAGCCGGCGCCGAGACATTACTGAGGACCCGGCTCAACGCGGACATCCGCTCGACCGATCCCGGCACCAATCGCGACGCCAACACCGATGGCGTGATCGCGCATGTGGTGGAAGGGCTGGTCGCCTTCCGCGACGATACGTCCATCGGACCCATGCTGGCGGACAGCTGGACGATTTCGAACGAGGGAAAGACCTATACATTCCGCCTGCGGCAGGGCGTCAAGTTCCACAACGGCGCGACCATGACCGCGGATGACGTGGTCTGGTCGCTGAAGCGCTGGCTCGATCCGGCGACGCAATGGCGCTGCCTGTCTGAATTCAGCGCCACCGGCATCGCGCGGATCGAGAAGGTCGAGGCGCCCGATCCACAGACCGTTGCCATCACGCTTGATCAGCCGACGGCCTTGTTCCTTCCGACGCTGGCGCGGCCCGATTGCGGGCAGACCGCAATCATTCATCGCGACTCTGTCGGCGCGGACGGCAAGTGGATCGCCCCTATTGGCACCGGCCCGTTCAAGCTCGCCGAGTGGAAGCGGGGACAATATATCGATATCGTCCGTTTCGACGGCTATGTCTCGCGCAGCGAGCCGCGCACCGGCTACACCGGCGCCAAGGACGTCAAGGTCGATCGCGTGCGCTTCAACGTGATCCCGGATAGTTCTGCCGCGAAAGCGGGGTTGCTCAGTGGCTCGCTCGACGTGATCCTGAGCCTGTCGATCCCCGATCTCGAAGAGCTCAAGTCGCGCTCCGACGTGCAGCTCAGCATCACGCCTGCGCTCGGCCTCACCGGCATCCTGTTCCAGACCAGGGACCCGCTGCTGAAGGATGTCCGGATCCGCCGCGCCATCGCGCTGTCGATCGACACCGCGCAGATCGTCGATGCCGTGATGATGGGCACGGCGCGTCCCAACAATTCGGCGTTGCCGCTCGGCAGCCCCTTCTACGGCGAGGCGCAGTCGCACGGCTATGTGCAGAATATCGCGGAAGCGAAGAAGCTTCTGGCGGAGGCCGGTTATCGCGGCCAGCCGATCAAGATGATCACCAACAAGCGTTACAGCTTCGTGTTCGATGCGTCCGTGCTGGTGCAGGCGATGGCGCAGACCGTCGGGATCAACATCGAGCTCGAGGTGATGGATTGGGCGGCTCAGCTCGATCGCTACAACCGCGGCGACTACCAGTCGATGGCCTTCGTCTATTCGGCCCGACTCGATCCCTCGCTGAGCTTCGAGATGCTGACCGGGCCGAAGGCGTCGCAGCCGCGCAAGGTCTGGGACAATCCGGAGGCGCAGGGGATGCTGCGCCAGTCCATGATGATCGACGATACCACGACGCGGCAGGCGCTGTTCGACGAGATGCACAAGCGCTTCATCGCCGACGTGCCGATGATCGTGCTGTTCAACGGCGCCGAGCTGACGGCGCTGCGCAAGAGCATCAAGGGCTATGCCGGCTGGCTTTATCCCCAGCCGCGGTTCTGGGGCGTCACGGTGCAGTAGGCAAGGCGCACCATGTTGGGTTACCTCGCAAGACGGCTGGCCATGACGATCCCGACACTGCTGCTGGTCGCGATCGCAGTATTTGCGCTGGTGCGTCTCATCCCCGGTGACCCCGTGCAGGTCATGCTCGGCGATGCCGCCGATCCAGCACAGGCCGCACAGCTGCGCGCCCAGCTCGGCCTCGATCAGCCGATCCCGGTGCAGTTCATGCACTGGATCGCCAAGCTTGCGGCCGGTGACTTCGGTCACTCCATCACCAACAACCTCGCGGTGCTGCCGCTGATCCTCGATCGTTTCCAGGTCAGCGCCGTCATCGTGCTGGTGGCGGTCGCGGCGTCCGCGTGCATCGCGGTTCCGGCCGGCCTTGTGGCCGCGTGGAAGCAGAACAGCCTGCTCGATCTCTCCGTCGTCGGCGGGGCCACGCTGCTGCTGTCGATCCCGAGCTTCTGGCTCGGTCTTCTGCTGCTGCTTCTTTTTGGGCTCAAGCTGAAATGGTTGCCGGTGATCGGCTACGTGCCGTTCGCCGAGAATTTCTGGCAGGCGGCGACCTTCATCGTGTTGCCGATCGCGACGCTGACCATGGTTGAGATCGGCGTGCTCACGCGCATGGCGCGAGCCGCCTCGATCGAGGTGCTCAGGCTCGAATATGTCACCCACGCACGCGCCAAAGGCGTGCCGGAATGGCGCGTGCTCGCCCGCCACGTGCTGCCGAACGCCTTCGCGCCGACCTGGACGCTGATCGGTCTCGTGCTCGGCCATCTCCTCGGCGGCATCGCGGTCATCGAGACCGTGTTCACGCTGCCCGGCCTCGGCCGTCTCCTGGTCGATTCCATCTTCGCGCGTGACTATCCGGTGGTGCAGGGCTGCCTGCTGTTCACCGCCGTGATCTACGTCGTCGTCAATCTGATCGTCGATCTCTGCTATCCGCTGTTCGATCCGAGGGTGACGGTGGCATGAGGATGCGCGCCAATACCGCGATCGGCGGCGTCCTGATTGCGCTCCTGCTGGGCGCTGCCGTCACCGGTGCTTTCTGGACGCCGTTCGATCCGCTGCGCATCAATCTGCGGGCAAGACTTCAGGCGCCGTCGTCACTGCACTGGCTCGGCACCGACGAATTCGGCCGTGACGTGCTGAGTCGCATCATGGTCGGCGCGGGCGCCAGTGTGGTGATCGCTCTGGTTACGGTTTCGCTCGCCGTAGCCGCCGGCATGGTGATCGGCTGCGCGGCGGGTTACATCCGCGGCTGGGTTGACCGCATCATCATGGCCGTCAACGACGCGCTGCTGGCATTTCCCGGCATCCTACTGGCTCTGGCCGTGATGATCGTGGTCGGCGCCAACAAGGTCGGGCTCATTCTGGCGCTTGGTCTTGCCTACATTCCCTCGGTGGTCCGGGTGGTGCGCGGCACCGTGCTGTCGATCCGCGAGAAGGAATATGTCGAGGCCTCGCGCGTCATCGGCAATTCCGAGGTCTATTCGATGCTCCGCCACGTGATGCCGAACGCGGTCGCGCCAGTTGCGGTGCTCGCGACGAGTATGTTCGGCTGGGTGCTGCTGGCCGAGAGCGCGCTGAGCTTCCTCGGCCTCGGCGTGCCGCCGCCGGCGCCGACCTGGGGCAACATGCTGGCGGCAAGTCGTCCATTCATGGAGACGGCGGCCTGGCTCTCGATCGCACCGGGCCTCTGCATCGCGCTGACGCTGCTCGGCATCAATCTGCTCGGCGATTCGCTGCGCGATCGCCTCGATCCCAGGATGGCGCACGGATGACGCTGCTGTCGGTCGAAAATCTGCGCATCGAGGTTGCCGCCAGCAATGCCGTGATCGTCGACAACGTCTCCTTCGCCGTCGAGCGCGGCGAGTTTCTCGCCGTCGTCGGCGAATCCGGCAGCGGCAAGACAGCGGCGGCGCGTGCCGTGCTCGGCCTGTTGCCGCCGGGTCTGCGCAAGGCCGGCGGCCGCATCGTGCTTGATGGCGTCGATCTCGCCAACGTCTCGGCGCGCCAGATGCGCACCATGCGTGGGCCTACCGTCGGCATGGTGTTCCAGGAGCCGATGGTCTCGCTCAATCCCGCCATCAGCGTCGGCGCGCAGATGGCGGAAGGGATCGGCCTGCACGAGCGGCTCGGTAAGCGCGAGATCAGGCGCCGCTGTCTCGACATGCTGGCGCGGGTGCAGATCCGTGATCCCGAACGGACTTTTGACGCCTATCCGCACGAATTCTCCGGCGGCATGCGCCAGCGCATCATGCTGGCCTCGGTGATGCTGCTGAAGCCGAAGCTGCTGATCGCGGACGAGCCGACCACGGCGCTGGATACGCTGACCCAGCGCGAGGTGCTCGACCTCCTGGTCGGGCTCGCCCGTGACCACGGCACGTCGGTGATGCTGATCACCCACAATCTCGGCCTGGTCTCGCGCTACGCGCAGCGCGCGCTGGTGCTGCGGCAAGGCAAGATGGTCGAGACCGGCACGACCCGGCAGATCCTGTTCTCGCCGCGCGAAGCCTATACCAGGCGACTGGTCGAGGCGCTGCCGCGGCGCGGCGCCACGACCAAAGCGCGACGGGGCGGCGAACCCCTCGTTAGCGTACGTGATCTCAAGGTAGGCTTCGCCGGGCGGCAGCGGCTGTTCCGCCGCGACACCGGCGTCTCCGCCGTCAACGGCGTCGATCTCGACATCGCCGCCGGAGAAACGGTCGCCGTCGTCGGCGGCAGCGGCTCCGGCAAGACCACGCTTGGCCGGGCCATGCTGCGCCTGATCCCGACGTCGGGCGGTGAGATCAGGTTCCGGGGCAGGGATGTCACGGCAACGATCGATCGCGACTTCCGTCTCGCCTCGCAACTGGTGTTCCAGGATCCTTACTCCTCGCTCGATCCACGCATGCGCGTCGGCGAGATTGTCGCCGAGCCACTGCGCCACGTCCCGCAATTGACGACAGCCGAGCGCGACACTCGGGTGGAGGCGATGCTGGACGAGGTCGGGCTTGCCGGTCTCGGCAAGCGCTGGCCGCATGAATTGTCCGGTGGACAGCGCCAGCGGATCGCCATCGCCCGCGCCATCGTGCGCGAGCCGGCCTTCGTCGTGGCGGACGAGCCGGTCTCGGCGCTCGATATGACCATTCAGGCGCAGGTGCTGAAACTGTTCGAGCGGTTGCAGACGCAATACGGCTTTGCCTGCCTGTTCATCAGCCATGACCTCGCCGCCGTCGAGCAGGTCGCTGACCGCGTCGTGGTGATGCAGGGCGGCAAGATCGTCGAGCAAGGCTCGCGTGACGACGTGTTCGATCACCCGCAGCATGATTACACCAAGGCGCTGCTCGCGGCCGCGCCCGTTCTGGACTTCGCTGGTGCGGCGGCGGCGCGTGCCTCGGGTTAATCAGGATAATGCGTATGAAGCGTTCTGTCGTGGCGTTGTGTCTGATCATTGCGTCGCTGTCCGCGGCCCGCGCCGAGAGCGTCCTGCGCAGCATGGTGACCACAGACATCCGCGGCCTGATGCCGGGCAACAGCCCTGACGACAACACCGGCCTCGTGTTGCAGCAGATCTACGAGGGCCTCGTTGCCTGGCGCGCCGACGGGACCGTCGCCCCGATGCTGGCCAAGGCGATTGAGACATCAGCGGATGGGCGCACCTACACTTTCACACTGCGCGAGGGCGTGACGTTCCACAATGGTGCGCCGTTGACCTCGCGGGAGGTGGCATGGACCTGGGAGCGCTTCCTCGATCCGAAATCCGGCTGGCCATGCCGGACCAATTTCGACGGCACGCACAAGATCAAGATCGCCGAGATCACGGCGCCGTCGCCGGAGCAGGTCGTGTTCCGTCTGGCTGAGCCGAGCGGCGCCTTCCTCAGCACGATGGCGCGAGCCGATTGCGACGGCACCGGCATCGCGCATCCGGACTCAGCCGGAGCCGACGGCTCCTGGCAGAAGGCGATCGGCACCGGTCCGTTCAAGCTCGCCGAATGGCGCCGCGGCCAGTTCATCGAGCTTGCCCGCAACGAGGCCTATGCCGCGCGTAGCGAGCCGGCCGACGGCCTCGCTGGGGCCAAGTCGCCCAAGGTTGACGGTGTCAGGCTGTCCATCGTGCCCGACCCGGCGGCGGCGAAAGCGGCGATCCAGTCCGGCAATCTCGATCTCTGGCCGTCGGCCGATCCCAAATTCGCGGGCGAGTTGAAGTCGGCTGGTCTCGTGATCAGCGCGGCGCCCGTCGCCTCGCTGAACGCGATCGTGATGCAGACGAACGATCCGCTTCTGAAGGACAAGCGCATCCGTGAAGCCATTGCCGCCTCGCTCGATTACCCCAGTATGAGCGACAGCCTGACCGACGGCTATGCCAAGCCGAGTACGTCTCTGGTGCCGCTGTCGAGCCGCTACTATGGCGCGGTGGAGCAGGCGGGCTTCAGCCTCGACGTCGCGCGTGCGAAGAAGCTGCTGACCGAGGCGGGCTACAAGGGCGAGCCGATCAAGATCACCACCAATTCGCGCTTTCCCGTCATGAACGACGTGGCCGTGCTGGCGCAGGCGATGACGCAGCAGGCCGGCCTCAACCTCACTGTCGAGGTCGTCGAATTCGCGGCCCAGCTGAGCCGTTACAACAAGGGCGATTATCAGCTCATGGTGTGGAATTACACGCCTTATCTCGATCCGGCTTTCGGTCTTGATCGCTTCATCGGCGACAAGGCCGCGCAGCCAGACCGCGTCTGGGGTAATCGTGAGGCGATCGACCTGCTCGGCAGGCTGATGGAGACGGCCGCGCCTGAGGCCCGTCAGCCGCTGTTCGATGCGCTCCACAAGCTGTTCGTGGATGATGCGCCGATGATCGTGTGGAGCTCCGGCGTCAACGTCTCCGCGGTCTCACCCAAGGTGCGCGGGTATGCGCCATGGGCCGGCCGCAAACCCCGTTTCTGGAACGTCGAGGTTGTCAGATGATCTCTCTTGCCCAGCGCAAGCAACATGCCTGGCCGGATGGCGCGCGCTGCGTCGTCGGCCTTACGCTCGATTTCGACGGCACGTCGCTGGAACGCGGCCGCGGTCAGTTGCCGCTCGGCGCGCGCTCGCACGGCCGCTACTCCGCCAAATGCGGCATCCCGCGTTTCGTCGACATGTTCACGCGGCACAGCGTGCCTTGGACGTTCTACGTCTCCGGCTATGACGCGGAGGAAAGCCCGGATCTCGTCCGCGACATCTCGCGCTCCGGCATCGAGATCGGCTCGCACGGCTATTTTCACGAGGGCGTCGATCCCGGCGATGCCGAGCCGGAGCTGCTGGAACGGACGCACCGGCTGCTCACGGAGATCACCGGCGTCGCGCCACGGGGATGGCGCTCGCCGTCCGGACACAAGACCGCGCGCACGCTGAGCAAGCTCCGTGAGCTCGGCTATGTCTACGATTCCAGCGACAAGGATTTTGACCTGCCTTATCTCGCGCGCTACGACGGCGAGGAGCGCAGCGACTATGTCTGCCTGCCCAACAACACCTCGAGCCTCGACGACTTTCCGTTCTACCGCGTCAGCTACACGCCACCATCCGAAGTGTTGACGCACTGGGAGCAGGAGTTCGATGCCATCTACGCCGAGGGCGGTTACTACAACCTGACCTTCCATCCGCGCGTCGGCTATGGCTCGGGCTCGCCTGCGCGCGTCGCGGCGGTCGAAGGGCTCATTAAATATGCCAAGCGCCACGAAGGCGTTCGCTTCGTCGGCATGCTGGAGCTGGCGGAATGGTGCCTGAAGCGTCCGTCCGACTGGCGGCGGGACTGGAGCGGACAATGAGCAAGCCGATCGTTCCCGTCGTCGTCACCGTCAATCTCCAGGGCAAGACGGTGGAGCTGACCCAGCTCGGGGAGGACGCCCTGTTCGGCCGCGCTTCTTACGGAAAATACGCCTATGCCGTCGGCTGCGAGCGGCTGTTCGGACTGCTCGATCGCCACGGCATCAAATCCACCGTGTTCGTGCCCGGCGCAGAGGCGGAAGCCAATCCCGCCTATATCGCGGCGCTTGGCGGCCGCGGGCATGAGATCGCCGCGCATGGCTGGGCGATGGAGGAGATGGACGCGGCCGGGATCGACGAGCGAGCGCTGCTGGAGCGCACGCATGCGACGCTGTCGCGGATCGTCGGACGCGCGCCGCGCGGCTTTCGGGCGCCGCATGGCCGCTTCACGGAGCGTACGCTCGGGCACCTCGCCGATCTCGGCTATCGCTATGATTCAAGCTTTCAGGACGACGACCATCCGTATCGGCTGGACGTCGATGGCGGCCGCGACATGGTCGAGGTGCCGCATGCGGAGATCCTGATCGACGCGACGCTCTACGCCCAGCGCCAGACGCACGCTCGCGTCATGAAGATGTGGCGCGAGGAGATCGAGGCGATGCATCGCGAGCGCTGCCTGATCACGCTGACGCTGCATCCGCGCAGCGACTACGGCAGCGCGCGGGCCAGCCGCATTGCCGCGCTCGACGACCTGTTGAGCTGGCTGCGCGGTCTCGATGGTGTTGCTTTCCTGACCTGCGAAGAGGTCGCCCAACGGTTGGGGGCTTGAACCTTACGTTCGCTGCGGCGTGCGGGATTTGGCCAGCACGCCGTGAATGCCCTTGTTGCCGTCGACCAGCTGCGTGACCCTGAGGTCCGCAGCGATCGAGCAGAGCGTGTAGGCATCCCGCGCGCTGAGACCGCATTTTTCCCGGAGCAGCGCGATCATGTCGCGGAGCTTGCCGCTAGCTGCCTGCGCTGCTCACGACGACCGAGGAGGGCGACGTCACGAGCTTGCTGAGCCCAAGATAGACGAGGCCTGCAATCCCGATGCCGAACAGCCAGCTCAGATCCGCGCCGCCGAGCAGGTTGATCGAGATCGGACCCTGGAGCGCGCCGACGAGGCCGTCCTCCACCAGCCATCCCGCAACGAGGCCCGCGAAGAACGCGACCATGGCGGCCCAGTTGATGTCGCCATAAGCGCTGGTCTCCGGCGAGCGATAGAGCTCGGCGACGTCGATCTTGCATTTGCGCTTGATGAAGTAGTCCGCGAGCACGACGCCGGCCCACGGGCTCATCCACAGCAACAGGCTAATCATCCAGTTGTCGAACGCCTTCGCAAAGGACGGCGCGAAGATGAAGTAGAGCGTGACCAGATAGCCTGCGACGCCGACGATGACGGTGAGCCAGAAGCGCGAGAATTTCAGTCCCGCGCTCAGCGCCGCCAGCGTCGCCGAGTAGACGTTGAGGATGTTGGTCGCGATCGGGCCGTGCAGCACCATCAAGAGCACGAGGATGCTGACCGGTCCGCCGAATACCGCACTGACCATTTTCGCAGGATCGGTGTCCAGCGTCGTCGAGGCGATGGTCGCACCTAAGATGCCAAGCCCGACCGTCGGCACGAACATGCCGACATAGCTGTACCAGAACACTGATTTCGACGGCACGCTTTTCGGCACGAAGCGCGAATAGTCGGAGGCCCAAGTCACCCAGGAGATGCCCCAGCCGACGCCGATCGCGGTCATCAGCAACGACAGCATCGCCAGATGCGCGCCCGGCGGCAGCGAGGTCGTCAGGCTCCAGTTGACGACGCCGGGTCGCGTCCACGCGAGCACGCTCATCAGCACCATGATGGCGATGGTCGGCGGCACCGTGTATTTCTCGAAGGTGCGGATCGCGTAGAAGCCGTAGATGCCGAGCAGCACCTGCACGGCCATCACCAGCGTGATGACGACGATCTCGATGAACCAGGTATCGGGCACGCCGAACTGGCCGAGGATGCCCATCGACACCTTCACCGGGAAGTAGGTGTTCACGCCGATCCAGCCCAGCGTCATCAGGAACATCAGGATGCTGGGCAGGTAGGCGCCGCGGACGCCGAAGGCGGAGCGGCTCAGCACCATCTGGTTGACGCCGGTCTTGTGTCCCATCACCGTGAAGGTCGCGAAGATCGCGCATCCCACGATGTTGCCGAGCACGATGACCGCGATCGTCTCCATCAGGCCGAGTTTCAAGATGATGCCGAGCGCACCGAGCGCCCAGTTGACCGGTGCGATATTGGCGCCGGCCCAGATCCACATCTGCTGCGGGCCGGTCGAGTCCCGGTCCGCATCGGGAATTGGCTCGATGCTGTGAATATCAGCGCGAAGTTCGGAATCCGTCATGACATCCCCCAATACGAAGCACGCTTCGCATCATGGCAGCATCAATCGTGCCATTGGTTGCAGAGCGCTTGGGGCCGGGTGCGCGCCGATGCCGGCCGCGGCGTGCGGATCGCGGGCGGGCAAATCTGGATCGGGGTGCAGGAGCGGCAGCCAGGGCGATGATGGCATGATGCCCCTGTTTTGCCCGACGAGTCAAAGCCGTCGACGGCGTCGATTAGCGGTCAAGATTCGTCTTTGAAAACAACGGCGTTCTACTGTGCATGGGGTTGTTTTCGCAGGTTTTTAATCCGCTGCACTCCGACTGGGAGGCAGCTCGTGCCCGTGGAGGAGCCGTCCACAGCATCAAGAGCGGACCTCCGAGCTCCCTTGCGGACCGGATTTTCTTGGTTTGGTTTGCAGGTGACGGAAAGCGCGACCCGCGCGGGCTTGTCAGCGCTCCTCACCCGCGAGACACTCTGTCGCAGAACCATTTGTTTTGCCGGAGGACTAACCTCTAGGCGGAAATCTACCGTTCGCAATGTCGAACGGCGTGCAGCGGGGCGATTCTGCGCCGCGTCGGTTGCAAGAGCCGTGGGCGTGGCCGCCCCTTCTGCTGATCCGTCCAAGAGCATGAGAGCTGACTGCCGAAATTCTGACCGCTAGTCACGGAGGAGATGCCATGGCAGAGATCCGGCTGGCCTCGCTGCACGGCGGGGCGATTACGCTTGAAAGCGATGCAATTGCTGCCTTTCGCCAAACCTTGCGAGGCAACGTCTGTCTGGCCGAGGAGCCGGGCTACGATGAAGCACGCACGATCTGGAATGCGATGATCGATCGCCGCCCAGGCGCGGTCGTGCGCTGCAGAGGGGCCGCAGACATCATTCGTGCTGTACGGCTTGCGCGTGAGCACGGCCTCTTGGTCGCCGTGCGCGGCGGCGGCCATAACATCGCGGGCAATGCTGTTTGTGACGGCGGGCTCTTGATCGATCTTTCGCTGATGCGCTCCGTCCGGGTTGATCCATTTCACCGCACCGCGCGCGTGGACCCGGGGGCAACGCTTGGCGACTTCGACAAGGAGGCGCAAGCTTTCGGCCTTGCTACCCCGCTCGGGATCAACTCGACGACCGGCGTTGCAGGATTGACGCTGGGCGGCGGCTTCGGGTGGCTTAGCCGCAAGTTCGGGCTTGCCGTCGACAACCTGATCTCGGCCGACGTGGTGACGGCCGAAGGCGAGCTCGTCCGGGCAAACATCGCCGAGAAGACCGACCTGTTCTGGGCGCTGCGCGGAGGCGGAGCCAATTTCGGGGTGGTGAGTTCGTTCGAGTTCCGCCTGCATCCTGTTGGTCCGATGGTTCTGGCCGGACTCATCGTCCATCCCTTTTCGCGGGCGAAGGAGCTGCTGACGGGCTATCGCGACGTCGCCGCCAAGGCGCCCGACGAACTGACGGTGTGGGTGGTGCTCAGGCAGGCACCGCCGCTGCCGTTCTTGCCCGCTGAGGTTCACGGCAAGGAGATCGTCGCGTTCGCCGTCTGCTATGCGGGAGATGAGAACGAGGGCAAGCACGCATTGGAGCCGTTGCGCGCGCTCGGAGAGCCGATCGCAGACGTGATCGGCATGCAGCCCTTCGCGGCTTGGCAGACCGCGTTTGACCCACTTCTCGCGCCCGGCGCCTATAATTACTGGAAGTCGCACAATTTCGTTGAACTCAACGACGGTCTTCTCGATACGCTGGTGAGCCATACGACAAGCCTGCCGACCGGGGAGTGCGAGATTTTCATCGGTCAGCTTGGTGGCGCCACCAGTCGCATGGCCGTCGACGCTACGGCGTTTCCCCACCGCGATGCGAAGTTTGTCATGAACGTTCACACGCGATGGCGCGATCCGGCGGATGAGCAACGTTCGATCGCCTGGGCGCGCAGGCTCTTTGCTGAGACTGCGCCTCACGCAACCGGCGGCGTCTACGTCAACTTCATGCCGGAGGACGAGACCGATCGCGTAGCCGGCGCCTACGGCCCGAACTACGCTCGTCTTGCCGCGCTGAAGGCCAAGTACGATCCTGGCAACCTGTTCCGGCTAAACCAGAACGTCAGGCCGGCCGCTGCACAGCGACCGGCCGCCTGACAAGAGGAGGAGGGGATCCGTAATCGAGGGGGCTACGGAGACGAAGTTGGACATCGGAGAATGGCTGCGCAGCCTGGGCCTGCAATCCTATGAGCAGACGTTCCGCGACAACGGAATTGACCTTGAGATCCTGCCCCACCTGACGGTTGAAGATCTCAAGGAGATTGGAGTCCTGGCTGTCGGCCACCGGCGGAAGCTTCTCGGTGCAATCGGCCTGCTACCAGCGGACCTGGCGGCGGCGCGGCCTCCCGCGTCGGTGGAGCGCCGTCAGCTTACGCTCATGTTCGTCGACCTCGTCGGCTCGACCGACCTCAGCCGCCGTCTCGATCCCGAGGAGCTGCGCGAGGTCATGCGGGCCTACTCGAACACGGTGGCGGGAGAGATTGCGCGACTGGAGGGCCACGTCGCGAAGTTTCTGGGAGACGGCGTGCAGGCCTATTTCGGCTGGCCGCGCGCAAGCGAAGATGCGGCAGAACAAGCTGTCCGGGCGGGACTTGCGGTCGCAACAGCGGTCAGCGGCATGTCGTCAGGCGCAGGAGGCCTGCTGGCAGCACGCGTCGGCATCGCCACCGGGCTTGTCGTGGTGGGTGATCTGCTCGGGGAAGGTGCTGCGAAGGAGGAAGCAATCACTGGGGAAACGCCTAATCTCGCGGCCCGTCTGCAACAGGTTGCGGAGCCTGGTACGGTCGTTATCGCCGACAGCACGCGCCGCCTGGTCGGCGATCTCTTCGAGTTTGTTGAGCTCGGTTCCCTTCGGCTCAAGGGCTTTGCGGAGCCGGTGCAAGCTTGGAGTGTCACCGGCGAAGGCCGGGCAGAAAGCAGGTTCGAGGCCCTGCACGGAGCCCACGTCACGCCACTCGTCGGGCGCAGCGAGGAGCTCGATTTGACGCTGTCACGGTGGCAGCTTGCCAAAGGAGGGGCTGGACAGGTCGTCTTGATTTTTGGCGAGCCAGGAATCGGAAAATCACGATTGGTGCTCGCGCTGCGAGAACGGCTACAGGCCGAACAAATCACGCTCGTTAGCTACGCCTGTTCGCCGCATCACCTAAACAGCCCGCTCTTTCCCTTCATCTCGCAGCTTGAGCGGGAGGCGCGGTTCGCACCTGAGGATACCGCGGAAACACGGCTCAAGCGCCTCGAATTACTCCTCGGCGAAAACGGCGAAGGGCTGTCCAGTGATGCAATCCAGCTTCTTGCCGATCTGCTCGGCATTCCAACTGAGAGGCCGAGCACCCAGCCAGAGATGTCGCCGCAGCAAAGGAAGGCGCTCCTGTTCCGCACATTTCTGGCCCGGCTCAATCGACTTGCCGCTCGCGGCCCGGTGCTGATGGTGCTTGAAGATGCGCACTGGCTCGATCCCACCTCGCGCGAGCTGTTCGACCAGATCGTGGATCGTCTTCAGAACCTGCCGGTGCTGGTCGTCGCCACGTTCCGTCCGGAACTCCCGCCACCATGGACCGGGTTTCCGCACGTCACGTTGCTCATGCTAAACCGCCTGCCGCAGGCGCAGGTGGTTGTACTCGTTGACCGGATCACCGAAGGCAAAGCGCTTCCCGCCGAGGTCCTCGACCAGATTCTGGCGCGGACCGAGGGTGTGCCGCTCTTTACCGAGGAGCTCACGAAGGCCGTTCTTGAAGCCGGGATCCTCCGCTACACCGGCGCTCGCTACGTCCTCGCCGGCGCGTTCCCGTCCTTGGCGATCCCAGCGACGCTGCACGATTCGTTGATGTCGCGGCTTGACCGTCTTGCTCCAGTCAAGGAGGTCGCCCAGATCGGAGCCTGTATCGGCCGCGAGTTCGATCACGAATTGCTTGCTGCAGTCGTGTCGATGCCAGCAGGGGAGCTTGCCGCGGCGCTTGACCGCCTGGTAGCGGCAGAGCTCGTTTTCCGGCGCGGCCTCGCGCCTGCCGCTACCTATGTCTTCAAGCACGCCCTGGTGCGCGATGCCGCCTACGAAAGCCTGCTCAAGCGGCGCCGCCAGGAGCTGCACGCGCGGATTGCCACATCGATCGAAGCGCTCTTTCCGCAACTTGTCGAAGCACAGCCGGAGCTCGTCGCTCGTCACTTTGGCGAGGCGGGATTGGCCGAGAAGGCCATTCCATACTGGTTGAGGGCCGGCCGCCTCGCAGCCGCCCGATCGGCGAATATGGAGGCAATTGCCCATCTGAGATCGGGGCTCGAGTGCGCCAATGCGCTTCCTCCTGGAGCATCACGCTCGCGCTTCGAGCTTGCCCTGCAGCTTGGGCTTGGCGGCCCGCTGATTGCAACAAAAGGATTTGCTTCACGCGAGGCAGAAGCGGCGTTCCAGCGCGCACAGGAGCTCAGCCGCGAGCTGCAGAGCGAGGTTGATCTCTCCGCCGCGTTGAAGGGGCTCGGCCACGTCTATCACGTGCGCGCCAACCTGCGCGAGGTCACAAGCCTCGTTGAGGAGACGGAGGCGCTCGCGAAACGAAGCGGTGATCCCGTACGTCAAGCCGAAGCCGATCATCTTGCGGGAGTGCTCTCGTTCCACCTCGGCCAGTTTCAACTCTCGCGCGACCGGTTCGAGAGAAGCGCACAAGCCGGCGAATACCGCGGCCGCTATTATTCCGAGGTCTACGGAATTGATATGAGCGTATTCTGCCGCGCCTACATGAGTCATTGCGATTGGCATCTCGGCTATCCCGTTCGTAGCCTTGGGATTGCTGAGAAAGGGCTCGCCGTCGCACGTGAGATTTCACATCCATTCAGCATCGCGCTCGCGCTCAACTATCTGGCGATGCTGTATCAGTTCAGGCAAGAGCCCGATGCCGCACTGAAAGCCGCTGCAGAGTCACGCGACATCTGCGCCGAGTACCGCTTCGACTACTATGGTGCATGGGCCAGCCTCGTTCGCGCCTGGGCGATCGCTGAATCCGGCAGGCTTGAGGAAGGTCTTGCGGACTTTGATGCTGGGCTTGAGGATCTCCGGCGAACCAGCGCGGGACTACGCATTCCGCACCATCTTGGCTTGCTCGCGGCGCTTCATCGCAAGGCTGGAAACGCCATGGCTGGGCTTCGCGTCATCGACGAAGCGGTGGCAATTGCGGACGCAAGTCTCGAGAGCTGGTGCGCCGTCGAGCTTCACCGGGAGCGCGGTGAACTGCTGTTGCTGGCAGGCGGGGAGGAGGCCGAAAATCAAGCGGATGCGGAGTTCGAGGCCGCGATTGAAATTGCCGCTGCCCAGGGAGCAAGGCTGCCCGAGCTTCGCGCAAGCGTTGCGCGCGCCAGACTCCAGGCGGCACGCGGCATGCGGCGAGAGGCGCGCGACGCTCTTGTGCCGATCTACAGCTGGTTCAGCGAGGGCTTGGAAACACGCGATCTCGTGGAAGCTCGCAAGTTGCTGGCAGACCTGTGACGAAGTTACCGCAATAGCGACCCATCTCCCCGTCCATCGTTCGGTAATGCGGTGATCAGTTCGGTAAGGGTTGTGCGCTGACCTGGGTTGAGCAGCAATCGGGGAAGATTTCATCCCCCGGCTGTCGCTCGGCGAGATGACAAAACGGGCTTTCCGCATGGCCTGGAGCCGGACCGGCCCGCCCAGGCAGATGCCGGGCAACCTTCCGCGCTTAATGAGCGCTTAACGCTTTTGCGCAACAGATAGATCACCAGCGCGGAATTAGTCCTAGTTACGATTGCGAGCCGAGCTCCCGAGGAGGGGAATCGGATGGGACTGCTTTTTGTTGGAGTGCTGGCAGGAATTCTGGTCGGCTTTGGCTGGTTCGCGCCGTCCCGAGGATATTTCCTTGGGTGTGCGGCGCGACCCTGTTTCGACAGGGTTGCAGTCGCCCGACCCGCAGAGCCAACGCCATTGGCGCCAACTCCTGCGATTGTCAAATCGAATTCTGCAACCTCGGCAAAGTCCGGCAAGAGGCCATCCCCGAAGAGACGCGGATCGGCCGATCTCGCCAAGGCGGCCACCCCGCGCACGAGGATCAGCGACCCGGCGCCCGAACGCCCGGCGGCAAGATCAGATACTGTCCTGGACAAGGCAAAGGTCACGATCGCATCGAAGATGGACGATCCAGGATCGGCCGAGTTCAGCGACATGAAGCGCGCAATGCGATTGAACATGTTTGGGCGCGCTGTGGATACGATTTGCGGTCGTGTGAAGGGAAGAAATGCGTCAGGTGGCGAGACTGGAGAGAGACCGTTTCTGTATCTCGTGAAGGAGAATGAAGCATATGTCGTCGACGGCAAGTCGGGGTCGGCGGCGTCAACCGCGTATCGAAATATCTGCAATTAAGGGGATGCGTCGACCGCGCCACGGCGCGGCACGCGTCCATGTGATTTGAGCGGAAAGAATTTCCACCCGGGCGTCAGACTATCCCGCAGTGGATACGATCCTAATGTTGGCGCCGCGCGCGACGATGCATTCAGGATGAATGCCGCAACGGGAATACACAGCACGGATCGTGGGACTGTGGCAGAGATTCTTTTCATTCCGAGGAAATCATGGATGACCTAACCAACTTCTCAAAACGGCTCAATGGATCGCTTCACTTGCCGGTTCTGGTGATCATCGAGCCCCTTCTATTGCCTCGCACATGCATTCTGAACGTCTTCAGGCGGGAGTTGGCCGAATTCGACATCCTTGACATGGCAACGGTCCAAAGCCTGGACAGCGCGTCAGCTCGCGACGTTCGTCTGGTGTTGCTGAGTATCGCGGACAAGCCCATCGGCGATCCCTCGGTTGAGGACGATCTCGCCTTCGTCGCGGAGTGCTGTCCCAACGCGGCCGTTGCAATCCTGTCAAACCATGACGACGAGCCGACCGCGCAGGCCGCGATGCAGCGGGGTGTGCGCGGTTTTCTCCCCACCTCGCTGCCAATAGAGGTCGTCGTCGCCGGCCTGCGCCTTGTTCTTGTCGGAGGCTGCTACAGGCCGTTGCCCGTCGCTGGAATAAACAGGATACCGGGTTTCGAGCCACCGGATGCGCGTCGGTTCGCGTCCGCATATCTGACGAACGAAGCAGCCAGGGCGGCTATCGACAGGAGCTTGACCGATTTCACGCCTCGAGAGCAGCAGGTTCTGGCGGAACTGGAGCTCGGCCTGCCCAACAAGCTGATCGCCGCCAAAATGAACCTCTCGGAAAGCACCGTTAAAATGCACATTCAGCATATCATGAGGAAATGTGCCGCTCACAATCGCACGGAAGCGGTCCTCCGCTGGCGCGGCCGGTTGCCCGCGCAGAGTCGCGATCACGATCCGGGCGCAGCCTCAACGCCGGAGACCTAAATCACGCGGAGCTGGATCAATCCTCTCTGAATGCACCGCGGAAGCTGTCGAGCAGGGGGCTCAGCGCATAAAGTGCAACGGTGCCGCGCCCCGTGGTGATGAACACTTGAACGGGCATGCCGGGAACAATCCGGATGCCGTTTGCAGCCATCTGGGCGTCGTCGATCCGAATCCTGGTCGCGTAGTATGGCTGGTCGGTACGCTTGTCGAGAAGCCGGTCAGCGGATACGTGCACGACGGTTCCCTTCAGACGCGGTACGCGACGCTGATTATACGGTACGAGATGCACTTTGGCATTAAGACCGGGATGAACCACGTCAATGTCCTCCGGTCGCAGGCGGGCGGTCACGATGAGGCGGTCTTGCCGCGGCACGAGGTCCATGAGCGGAGCACCAGCCCCGATGACGCCGCCGGTCGTATGAATCCGCAGGTCAGTTATCACGCCGTCCTCGGGCGCCTTGACCTCCGTTCGGGTTAGTTGGTCCCTGGCCGCAAGCAACCGTTCGCGGAGTTGGAATATCTGGTTCTGTGCTTCGCGAAGCGATTGTGCGATCTCGTTCTGCCTTTCGCTCTCGAGCTTGAACAAATTTGCCTGCGACTCGTTGATGACCTGCCCGGCGCGGGAAATCTGCGCCGCGATCTCACCACGACGTCCCTCAACGTCGGCCAGTTCACGCTGCAGATTCAGAAGCCGTGGCCGCCGTTCGAGTCCCTTGTTGACGAGGGTCGTGACCATATCGAGTTCTTCCCGGACGATGTCGCTTCGCTGCCCGGTGGCGCTCTCCTGAGCCTTGAGACCTTCGATCTCCTTCTCGACCTGATGCCTCCGCTCGCGAATGACCGCAAGCTGCGACTCGTGAACCTGCCGGCGTGCCTGGAAAATGAACTGCTGCGCCGATAGCGCAGCGGCCGCCGCCCCATTCTGTTGGCTGTCCTGGTCCAGCGTGCTCGGGACTGCGATCCTCTCAAATCTCTGCTGCTCGGCCTGAAGCCGTGCGGCACGAGCAATTGCATCCCACAACTGGCCTTGCAGACTTTGCACCTCCGAATCGGCGCGGGTGTCGTCCAGCGTGATCAGTGTTTGCCCGCTTCGCACGACATCGCCGTCGGAAACCAAGATGCTCCTGACGATACCGCCTTCCAGATGCTGGATCGTCTTGCGGTTCGATTCCGATTCCACGACGCCAGACGCGATTGCGGCGCTCTCAAGTGGCGCGAAGCTCGCCCATGTGCCAAGCCCAAGCATGAAGCCGAGCACCAGCAGATTGCCCGCGAGGGTGATCCCGCGAAGCCTGGCGCGCGGAGAGACCGGTGTGGGGGGCGAGCACCATGGAAATTCGAGAGGCTCGAAATCGTCGATTGCGGTAACAACGCCTCCAAGTCGCCCGGCGAGCGGGGGGCGTACGGGTGTTCGCGTGATCTGGCCCCAGATCATGGGAAGTTGCGAAACCGCGGGAAGCTTCCAGCTTGTGGGAAAATGCCAGATCATGGCGCAACTTGCGACGTAACCTGGGGCCGAGCCAAGTGCCGTTCAAAGATTTCCTCGCTGTCGCCGAACGCGACGACCGCACCGTCTTCCATGATGGCGATCTTGTCCGTGGCTGCGAGGAGACCCATCCGGTGAGTGACGACGACCAGGACGACATTTTCGCGCTTCATGCGCTCGATGGCATCCAGCAGCATTCGCTCGCCCCCGTAGTCGAGGCTGGCGTTCGGCTCGTCTAGAACAACGAGACGCGGACTGCCGAAAAAGGCTCGGGCCAGACCGAGGCGCTGCCGATATCCGCGCGAGAATGATTTTTCACTGTGAACCACCGTGTCGTACCCGAGCGGTAGGCGCATGATCGCCTCATGGATTCCGACGAGCTTGGCCGCATCGACCACCTTCCGCCGATCGGCATCATCAAGCCTTGCGATGATGTCGTTTATGGTGTCGCCGAGCAGATTGATGTCCTGGGGCAGATATCCCAGATGTTGGCCGCTCCGTTGCTCGCGAAGCAGCGAGACGTCGGTATTGTCGAGGCGGACACCGCCATGCGTTGGCATCGATAGCCCGGCGATCACTTGGCCAAGCAGCGACTTGCCAGAACCGGACGGACCGATAATGCCAAGGCACTCTCCGGGCGCGAGGCTGAACGAGACATCTTTCAGCAGAAAGTGGTCGGGCTCCGGTAGCTTTACGCCAACGTTATCGACGAGGAGACCGCTCCGCGCTTGTTGCGGCGAGATCTCCGTATCCTGCTGCTCGGTGGCGGGGAATGCGGCGAGAAGAGCGCCGAGCCGCTGACAGGCACTCACGGCCGTAACGAGTGATTTCCAGCCTGCGATTGCACTCTCGACTGGCGCGAGCGCCCGGCTGAACATCAGCGTAGAGGCAAAGATGATCGCCGGACTTTTCCCGTGATCAAGGACGAGCCACGCGGCTGCTCCCATGATCAGGACTTGCGACAGCGCGCGGACCGGTTTGGTGGCCAGCATGACGATCTCGCCTCGGCGGAGTGCCTCGTCGTGCTCTCTGCGGGCGTCCTGCGCGTCGTGGTAGATCGCTCGCGCTGCACTATCGAACATTCCCATGGCGCGGATCATGTGGACGTTGCCGGCGGCAGCCTGAAGGCGGCCGTAGCTTCTGGACAGCGCGGCGTTGGATTTGAGCAGAACGTTCTCGGTCAGCAGATCTCCGGCAACCGTGAGAGCGAACAGGAACGCCACGCAGCAGGCGCCCACCATGCCAAGCAGGGGATGGATCAGAAAGAGGACCAGGAGGAACAGGGGCGCCCAGAGCGCGTCGAACAGCATCGGACATGCGCCGGACTCCACGAACTGGCGCAGGACCGTGAGATCCCGATATGCGTCCGACGCCCGCGTCCAATCGCTGCGAAGCGCGAATTCGAGGCTGGCCGAAAGCACGCAAGGACGAAGCCGACCGTCGAGCCAGGAGCCGAGGCGGCCCAGGACGGCACGCCGCAGTGCATCGAACACACCGCCGACCACGACCGTGATCGCGACAATGAGGGTGAGCAGAAGCAGCGTGTCGGCACTCCGGCTCGACAAAACCCTGTCGTAGATTTGAAGAAGGTAGATGGGGGGCGCAAACAGAAGCAAATTGTAGCTGCAGCTATATGCGAATACGAGACCAAGCGGCCCCGCGCAGGACCAGAGGGCCGCGTGCAGCGGCGTACGGATTGGCGGCAGGATGGGCAATCGAGTGGGCGGCACCAGCATGATCGTCACCGCCTGAAATCGAGGTCCGGCGCACTTGCCCGACGGCCAATGCAATCTGGCAACGGCATCACGGGGGCATTGACGTGAAATCCAGGACCGGCGGCAGTGGCCGCCGGTCCCGCCAGTCGGACGAGCCGCTGGTCAGAGCGTATCGAGATGGAAGGTCACTCCTCCACCCCACGCGAAGTTGCCGTCTCCACCATCGCCGCCGATGCCAGCCACGACTTCCTGGTGCTGGTCCACAATGAGCTTGTTGATCTGGGTGGCATCCGTATTGGCGTATACCTTGGAGGTATCGTGACCGCTGTAGGATTTCTGGCTTCCATTCGACTCGGCGTCTCCGCCATGGGCCTTGGAAAACCATGAGGCCTTGGTGTTTGCGCCCCCGGCGTCCCAATCCGCCGTCTGTTTGACGTGATCGCCGGTGTTCACATGCACATCGGCACCGTCGGCTTTGTTGGTTGGATCGAAGTTGAGGGTCGGCTTGCTGATGATGGCTCCCTTGAAAGTACCGTCGCCGCCATTTCCGGCACTTTGACCACCGGTGTTGATCGATTTGAAGTCGATCGTATCCGTGATGTTGATTGCCTTTGGCATCATTTGAGGCCTCCGTCGTTCTGTTGGCTGTCGTGCAACATCCATCCCGATCAGGCGGACGCGCGCGGCAAGTCTGATCCGCCCGTGCGCGAGTGCGATAGATGTCAAATCGGACACCATCCGGCTTGGTGGGCCTACGTACGAAAGTACGCCATTCGTCAGGCGAGGGTGCCTCTACGCGGGGCTTTGCAAGCGAGGAGTGGCAACTGCACGTGCCGCCATGCGATCGATCATGCAAGCGGTACGAAGTGTCGCTATGCCACCAGGTGAAGATCTGACAAGAGATGCGCGGCATCGTCAGCTAGCGCAAGATTGCCGTAGCCGCCGTCCCCGCCAACTCCGGCGATCTGAACCGCACTCTGGTCGATGTGCACGTTGTTGACCTGATCGGCCACGGCCGTCGAATGTGGACCTGCGATGGCTATATTGATGGGCGCATAGATCGCGACGCTGACATCGATCAGACTGCCGGCAAAATAGCCGTTGCCGCCATTGCCTGCGCTGTTCGAACCGGTCGCGACCGTATCGGAGCCGCCCCACAGATTATGGGAGAGAAGGTTTGCATGGCCGCCCGTTGCGGCGTTGTCGTTGCCGCCGTGTACGCCAATGCCGGCGATCTGAACCGCGGATTGATCCACGGAAACATCATTTGTCTGGACCGCGTAGGCGCCGGAGCCATAGCCCGCGATCGCGATGTTGATCGGGTTGTACAGCACGAACGAGGTATGGACGAGCTCCCCGTAAAACGCGCCGTCCCCGCCATTGCCGGCCTGGCTCCCGCCGGTTTGAACGTCCCAGGCGCTCACTCCGGTGCTTGATCCCCAGCTAGGGTCGAGCGTGAGGATGCTACCGCCGGCCGCCACATTGCCATGTCCGCCATTTCCGCCGACGCCCGCGATCTGCGAGACCGATTGATCGATGTCGACCGTGTTCGATTGACTTGCATGAGCAGAGCCGCCCGAGTTCGCCAACGCAATGTTGATCGGATGATAGATCACCACAGGAACGTCCACCAACGCACCCGAGAAATAGCCGCTGCCGCCGTTACCGGCACTGTTGTCGCCGCTGGCGATCACATTCGTCCCAGAGGAAGGATTGACGCTCTCTCCCGACGCAATGTTTTCACTGCCGCCATGTCCGCCGACGCCGGCCATCTGAAAGGCGGATTGGTCGACATTCAAATTGTTGGACTGGTTGGCCAGGGCGACCGAACCGTATCCTGAACTCACCGAGATGTTGATCGGCTCATAGATCAGCAAAGACGCGTGAACGATGCCGCCGTAGAAGTAGCCGTCTCCGCCGTTCCCAGCCGTGTTCGTTCCGCTCTCGACCGTGGCGGCGCCCATCCCGAAATGGCCTGCGCCCGAAGCCGACTCGGTGGCCCAAGGATTCTGGCCCGCCGCGGTGTGGTGGCCGAAGTGCCCCACCGATGTGGTGAGATGTTCGAATTGAATTGGGCCAGAGTCATGGGGCAGGGCATGAGCGGCTCCATGGCCCGCAATCGGGCTTGGACTATGGACCTTGACGCCACTGTCGATCAGGTGCGGGACACGCGGTGCCGGACCGGAGTCGTCGTCACCATCGTAGCCATGGTGGTGATGGGAGGCGTGATGCAGCCGGATTCCATCCGACACTCGTGAAAAATCCATTGTAACCTCCCTCATCGCAATCGCTCCGCGCAATCGGAGGGATTCTGCAGTCCGGACGGAATGTCATCCTGGGAAGATCGAAAGCCCAGTCGTCAGTTCGGATATAGCGCTTCGGGTGACAGCCGTTACATCGGCTACATCCGTTCGAGTGGGCCGCTCTTGGGGCGCAGAGCGGACTAAGTTTGATGTGGCGCGCGAGGTGCTGACGTGCAGCAACGCGGATTGAGCGACTGGACACCGCTGCACTATGCCGCAAGCGCGGGATGATGACGAGGTAGTCGAGCTTCTGCTGGCTGACGGTGCGGATATCGATGAGCGAGCTCGAATCGATGATTGCGTCACCCTAGTACAACTGGCGAAATCATGTGGCTGCAACGCAGCGATCAGGGCCTTCAGAAGGATCGCGCCTGAGCCTCGTGGGTAGGTGTACCGCTTCGCGCCCTTGCACGTCGATCGTCCTTGCGAAACTGCTCCGGGCGTGCCGGCCGAGTGCTTCCTCGCAGCGTCCTCGCGATTGTGGGAGCCTGACACATCGGCGTGGCACGCAAATTAAATGCCGCCGCACAACAGGCGGTCTTTCTCCAATATTCCGATTATTATCTCTCGGACGTGCCCCGTATTATTCCGGAGAACGCTTCCGGCTCTCTGCCAACAGTCTGACCGGAAGGGAGGGGGTAGCTATCGTATTCGTATCACGGGAGTTTCTGTTCGTCCTAGGCGCGATCCAACGATGACTCGCTTTGGCGATAAAATTCAAATTGGTTAATTTAAGGACAATTTTATTTTAAATATTGACTGGGGCGGATATTTAATGAAGAGTTTATCGGTGGCGGCTGGGATTTAAAAGCCGCAGCCGCTAAAAGTTGCCGAGGTGTCTACAAATCCATGTTGAAAGAAGGGGTTTCTCCTATGTTGAAGTATTACGTCGAGACCAAGGAAGCGTTGAAGCGTCTGCGGACGGACCAGGATGGCGTGGTGTCGTTCGAGTACATCATCGTCGCGGTTTGTATCATTGGCGCAGTGTCGGCGGTGTTCGGTGTTGGGGCTGGTGGTGCGATCGGGACGGCGCTGACAGGCGGGATTACCGCCATCACCACCGCTTTCACTGCGGCAGTTTGATTCTACCAACTGACGCCAGAGGGGGGCATTGGAACGTGTCCCCCTCCTGAATGGGCTCCCTTGATTTTAGTGTGCCTACCACCTCCTTGAGGCATGCATTCCTATGGGCTGGGTTTACATAGTCTCAATACTGGAAATCTTGTTGTTGCTGTACGTCGCAACGCTCGATGTCGCGACCCGCTTGATCAGAAATGACGTCTGTCTGGTGCTGGCGCTCCTCGGGATTGCTGGGCAACTTGCTAGCCCGATGCAACTGATCGAATCCCTGACTGCCGCGACGATCCTGTTCTTGTTGCTTTTCATGATTTTCCAGCGGAGGTGGATTGGCGGGGGCGACGTCAAATTGCTGGTAGCTTTGGCCATTGGTCTGCCGCCGACAGCGTTGATGCAGTTGGTGACCGTAACCTCGTTGGCCGGCGGCGTGCTGGCCCTGGTGCATCTGATGATGCGCGTCCTGCCATATCCGAAGCTGGCGCCAGTCGGATCATCGCTCGCACGCCGAGTCTACGCGATCGAGCGCTGGCGCCACGTGCGACACGCGCCGCTCCCTTACGGCGTGGCCATAGCGTGCGGTGGCATCTGGGCCATCTTGAGCAAAGGATTGTGACATGTCATCCGCGTTGCGTCTCTCAATTATCCTGGTGCTATTGCTCGCAACCGCTGCGTTCGGGCTGATTGGCTACAACATGAACCTGCCGAAGCAGGTTCCGGTGGCGGTCGCGGAGCCGGCGCCGGCGCCTCCTTCGACCGTCGGCTATTTTGTTGCGGCACGTCCGCTGTCGAAAGGTACATTGGCCCGCGAAGAAGATTTCGCAGTACGCTCGGTGCCGCCTGAACGTCTTCCAGCAGGGGCGATTCTTGAAACGCCAGACTCCAAGATCGGACTTCCCGGCTCTCTGGTTCGCAAGTTCGTCGACGCCGGCAGTCCGATCACCTTGCAGGACGTATTGCGGCCGCGGGATCGGGGTTTCCTGGCCAGCGTCTTGGCACCGGATAGCCGTGCAATCAGCATCAAGGTGGACGAGGAGTTTGGCGTCTCGGGGCTGATCAGGCCGGGTGATTATGTTGATGTCTTATTGACCCAGGTGTTCGAAAAGGCAGAACCCGCGCGTCGGGCCCTGAGTGAAACCGTCCTAGGCAACGTCCGAGTCATTGCGATTGACCAGGAGATTGTGCAAGGCGGGCGAACCATAAGCTCGGTGGCTGGCAAGCAAGCGCAAACAGTGTCGTTGGAGCTTGCGCCAGACCAGGTCAAAAAGATCACTGTCGCAAGGCAGCTCGGAACGCTCTCTCTGGCCGTACGGGCAGCAGTCGAGCAGTGGGATACGGCGGACACTGGCGCCATGTCCAGCTGCGATGTGTCGCCGGAAATTGCTCGCCAGAATGCAATTGCCGGCCGCACAGCGGCGGTGGTCGTTCATGCTGGCGGTCAGGTCAAGCAATACTCGGTCAGGAAACAGGATTCAGGCGACGGCGACACGATGGTCAACTGCGATGGGTCGGAAGTTTCCCGCCGGGGTACGACGATGGTGGTTCAGGCAGGCAAGTTGCTGGAGAAACATTGATGAGCGCTAACATTGCAGTCGTCAGTTCGCCTGAAGACGCCACATCTGTCGTAGCGCGCAACCGGATCGTCTGTTTTGTAAATGACGAGCTTAGTGCTGCGGCTCTGCGCAAGGGCCTCGAAGGCAGTAACATATCGATCAAGCGTGGCACGATCCGTAATGCCATACGGATGCTCGAAACCGACACCGAACTATTCGCGTTGGTGACGGACATCAGTGGAATCGATGATCCATTTGCCGAACTGGAGAGGCTGGCCGGCGTCTGCCCACCCGATGTCCGGGTGGCTCTGATCGGTGAGAGCAGGGAGATCACCTTCTACCGCGAGCTTATGGAACTCGGCTTGACCGAGTACCTGCCCAGGCCGCTCACGCGGGACATGGTGCTGGACCAGCTGCGTCCGAAGCTGCTTGGCGACGTGACGGCCGGTTCGATTGATCGGGGCGGACATGTGATCTCGATCTGCGGTGCGCAGGGCGGTGCCGGCGCAACGAGTATCGCAATCAATCTCGCGCTGCAGCTGGCCGAGACCACCAAGGCCAAGGTCGCGCTGCTCGACCTTCACCTGCAAGCCGGCGAGACGGCCGTGATGCTGGGTGTTCAGCCCGGACCAGGGCTGCGCATCGCTCTGGAAAATCCCATGCGGGCGGACACACTGTTCCTGGAGCGCGCGGCAATTGAGGTCAATGAACGGGTTTGCCTGATCTCCGCCGATGAGGAACTGGATGCGCAGCTCGACATCACTGAAGCGGGCGTGAGACACGTGCTGGGTCTGCTCCGCCAACGGTTCAATTACATCGTTGTCGATGTACCGGTCCCGTTTCCGCCATCTATCCATCCGGTGATCACTCATTCTCGTCACGTGCTGGTGCTGCTGGAAGCCGAGATAACCGGACTTCGCAATGCCCACGCACTGCGTACCGCTGTCACGAACATCGCCGGCAAAGATCGGGTCTTTACTTTGCTCAACCGCGCCAATCGCCCCGGCGGCCTTCCCAGGGCTGCGATTGTCAAGGCTTTGGGCGCAGAACCAGACATGGTGGTACCCGATCTCGGCAAGGGGATGACCCAGGCGGTCAATCTCGGAATTCCAGCGCTGAAGCACGTATCAGGACTGCGACGTCACCTCGCCCCGATTGTGCGCGAGATTACAGGGCTCGGCGCCGAGCGGAAGGGACGGCTGAGGAGGCTGCTCGGATTATGAAGACCTTTGGTCGGCGCGACGACGACACGCCAGCTCGTTTGCCTGCATCGATGCCACGGCCCGCGTCGACGCCGAGCTTGCCTGCAACTGCGCCCAGGCACGAGCCATTGCCTCAGCGGCCCCTGATGTCAGCATCGCTCCGCGAACGGGTCATTGAGCAGATTGAGCCGTCGGTGGCCGCGACTGTTTCGCGCGATGTCCTTCGCCGGCAGATCGAGGAAATCATTCATGGAATCGCCAATGAGGAACGGCTCGAACTGTCAGGTCGCGAGCAGCTTCAGCTGGCTGACGAGATTGCGGATGACATGACCGGCTACGGGCCGCTGCGCCCGCTTCTGCTCGATCAATCGATCAACGATATCATGATCAATGGACCGAGTAACGTTTACGTGGAACGAGCTGGCAGGCTGGAACGGGTCGCGGTGCGATTCCGCGACAATGATCACATTGCGTCGGTGGCGCAGAAAATCGCCGGTCAGGTTGGGCGACGCGTTGACGAATCCAGTCCGATGGTGGATTGCCGCTTGCCCGACGGCAGCCGGGTCAACATCATTTTTCCGCCGCTAGCGATCCACAGCCCCTGTATTTCGATCCGAAAATTTCCAAGCCGCCGTTTGGACATCGCCGGAATGGTCGAAAACGGCTCAATGACCGCAGCCATCGGACAATTACTGGAGATTGCCGCTCGGTCTCGGCTCAATGTTCTGGTCTCCGGCGGCACCGGCTCCGGCAAGACCACGCTGCTCAATGCCATGAGCCAGTTCATTGATCACAGTGAACGCGTCGTCACCATCGAGGATGCGGCAGAGTTGCAGCTTCAGCAGCCGCACGTGATCAGCCTGGAGACCCGGCCTCCCAGCCTTGAAGGCACTGGGCAGGTGACACAACGCGATCTGTTGTGGAATGCCCTGCGCATGCGTCCTGACCGGATCGTCGTGGGCGAGGTGCGCGGCGCCGAAGCGTTTGACATGCTGCAGGCGATGAACACGGGCCATGATGGTTCGATCTCCACGGTCCATGCCAATAGTGCCCGCGATGCCCTGACCCGCATCGAGAACATGGTGCAGATGGGACAGGTCAATCTGCCGTCGCGGGCCATTCGAGCTCAGATCGTCGCTGCGCTGGATCTCATCGTGCAAGTCGAACGCATGCGCGATGGACAACGTCGCATTATCCAGATCACCGAGGTGATGGGGCTGGAAGGGGATGTGGTCACCACCAATGACATCGCAGCCTTCGAGTACCAGGAGGAGGATGAGCATGGGCGGATATCGGGCACTTACAAGTCTACCCTTGCAGTCCCGAAATTCAAAAGCCGTCTTGTCTATTTCGGCCTTGATCGCGCTTGGGCCGAGGTCATGAGGCAAATATGATACCTGAGTTCGTGATCGTCGCTGTTCTGGTGCTCGCGATCTGCGCAGCAGTCGGTTCGTTGTCGCTCGACGCCCGAGAACGACGCATGCATCGCCGGCTGGCGGTAGCTTTACCACCTTCACATCCGGCTAGCCTTCCGTCCATTCGCCGGTCGGAGACCGGGTCCCGGTCTCTGCTTCTCCAGCACCTGGCGAACTACAGGCCTGAGATGGTTCACGTCTGGCATCCGGCGTATGTGCTACTGGCCTCCGCCATCACGGTAGCCGCAATCTTCTACGCCAATAGCCTGCTGGGATTTTCCATTCTCTACGTGTCTGTCGCGGCTGCAATTGCCGCAATAGTGGTCGTACGCGGTTTGTTTGGATGGCAGCAACGTCGCTTCGCCGGTCAACTTTTTCGACAGCTGCCTGACGCGATCCAGCTGGTAACAAGTACGGTTCGATCGGGTCTTCCGGTGCACGAAGCATTTCGTACCATCGCGCGCGAGATGCCGCAACCAACGGCTGGACAGTTTGCCATCGTATGCAGCGAAGTGAATCTGGGTAGACCTCCGGAGGAAGCCGTCGAAGCCATCTATCGGCGAACGAAGGTGGCAGAGTATGCGATGTTCGCGGTGACACTTGCAGTCCAATTGAAGTCAGGCGGCAGCTTGGGTGAAACCTTGCAGACGCTAGGCGACACAGTAAGTCAGCGTGTTGCGCTAGCTGCTCGCGCCAAGGCGCTGGCAGGAGAGGTGATTTTCTCCTCGCGGGCACTTACGGTCTCGCCCCTGATTGCCGGAGCGTTGCTCTACGCCGCCAATCCGCAAAATGTCGATCTGTTGTTCTCTGATCCGATGGGAAACAAGCTTCTGGCTTACGCAATAGCCTCGGTCCTTATCGGACACCTAGTGATAAGCTGGATGGTCAGACGGGAAACAGAACTATGACGTTTGGTCTCAGTCTGGTGGCCCTCGCAGTAGCAGCTGGAACTGCGGCCTGCCTGTTGATCATCCGCGAAATGCACGTCCGCGCAATGGATACGCGGGTGTCAAACGCCGTGATGGGTATCCCTTACCGGTCAGCGACCTTCCAAGACGTGACCAGCTGGTTTTCATGGCTCGGCGTGCGGTATCGGCGCTTCTACGCCGAGGAGAATTTGGAAGAACTGCGAACGATCCTTCACTCATCTGGTTTCAATCATCATCGAAGCTTGCCGATCTGGATCGGCGTCAAGGTCGTCAGCATGTTCTTGTTCCCGGTGATTGCGCTGCTTCTTGCGCAACTCTCGGGAAGGGGACCTGCCGACGTGCTGGTCTTCACGCTGGTGGGCGTCGTGATCGGTATTATGGGGCCACGATTGATTCTGACTGTGCTGAAGCGCCGTTTTGATGCGGCCATTCGGCTGGGCGCGCCGGACATGATCGACTTGCTGGTCGTGTGCAGCGAAGCGGGAATGGGCATGGAGAGCGCGCTGGGACGTGTAGCGGAAGAAATGAAGCAGACCAATCCTGCCATGGCTTGGGTATTGCACCGTCTCCTTGATGATCTCCGGATATTGCCAAATCGCATCGACGCATTCGAGAATTTGGCAAATACCTCAGAGGGGCTTCGCCGGTTCGGCACCATGATCAGCCAGAGCCTGCAATACGGAACGCCCTTGAGCCAAGCACTACGCAGTATAGCGGTCGACCTGCGGCGAGAACGTATTACCAAGCTCGAGGAAAGAGCACACAAATTGGGCGCCAAGCTGACCATTCCTATGGTGCTTTTCCTGCTTCCAGCCATGTTTGTCATCATGGGAGGAAGCCCCGTTTTGCACCTCGTGCGTTCGTTCGCAAGCTTCGGTAAGTAGCCATGAGCACAATCGCCCTTTCGAAAAACTATTCGCACGATCGGATCATGCGACTGTTCGGCAGCATGTGGTTCTTGTTGCTGGCGCTTTGCGTGGCCGTCAAGATTGGGGCATCGCTTGCCGATCCCTGGCCATCGCTTCTGTCGGGTTTTTGCCTTGCCATTTTCTACATGCTCCTGGCGCTGTTGATCATCACTCGCTCTCCAGCAAAGGCGCATGCAGACGGCCTACTTCCGAGAATAGCTGCGTTCGTCGGGAGCTATTTGCCATGGACGATCAGCTTCCTGGGCAAAACCGACGAAACGCTGCCAAACCTGGCATCGACAGCTTGTGTGCTGGTCGGCACGATCATGATGCTTGTCACCATCCGACATCTAGGTCGGTCGTTCAGTTTGGTGCCGCAGGCGCGTTCGGTAGTGCAGACCGGTCCGTATCGATGGATCAAGCACCCACTCTATGTCGCAGAAGAGATCGTGGTCGTCGGCGTCGTGCTGCAATACCTGACACCGGTTACGGTGATCGTACTGGTCCTGCATATCGGCATCCAGGTCTGCCGAATTCTTTACGAGGAAGATCTGCTTCGGCGCAATTGCCCTGAGTATTCCAGCTACGAAGCATCACGTTGGCGCGTGATCCCGTATGTTTGGTGAGCCGCCATGCGTGGCCGAATTGTCATGGACATGGTCCAAATCGCCAAGGCTCGGGCTCCGCGATCGGAAGTCGTAGGTATCGGTCAAGTCAGGCGCGCGTGCCGTAGGGAGTCCTTCATCGCAGATCAGCGCGGCGCCGTCGCGTTTGAGACAGTGTTCGTCTACATATTCTTGGTGTCGTTCCTGCTGATGCCGCTCGCCGACGTAGCCGCCGCGGGCTTCCGCTTTATCTCCGCGTGGACCGCGTTGCGCTCCTTCGGGCAATATATCCAGTACAAGAATCCGCCCGACCCGGCGAACCCGGGGACCTGGGTGTCAACGCTGCAGACAACAGTCGCAGGGCATACGATCGGCAACATCCAGGTCATGTGCGGAAGCACTGCCTGCAACTCCGGCAATCTTGGTTCGACTCCAAAGTACTTTACGTTTTCGACAACTGTCACTTTGGCCCCGATTGTGTTGACGTCGGTGCTGTGTCCCAGCGGTTGTACCTACACGCTGCCTTACTCTGAACGCTTCCAGTAGGTGTTTCCATGCGTAGTCTGCTCCGTTCCAGACAAGGCTCCGCCGCATTCGCAACAGTCATCGCGCTCGTGCCCCTCATCGGCGTGGTCGCACTCGGGGCCGAGGCCGGATCGTGGTACGTTACCAGGCAACAGGCGCAGAATGCTGCCGACGCGGCGGCCTACTCGGGCGCCTTGCGGCTTGCGTGCTCGAATGCTGGTGTGCTCTGCGATACATCAGTGGACTATCAAGCAAAGGAATTCGCGGCACAGAACGGGTTCTGTAACTCCGGCGACACGGCCTATCCGGGCACCAATTGTGCGACCAGCCTTCCGACAGGAATCTCGCGGGCCGTGCAGATCGATATCGGCAGCTACAGTGCTGGCGCGTTCACAACGCCGGCTACAGGAGGCGGCAACGCTGTTCGCGCCAGGGTCAGTCAGCAACAGCCGGCCTACTTGTCGGGAGTGCTGGGTTTGACGACCGTCAACATCCCCGCTCAAGCAATCGCTCTGGTCGAGTTGCCGAGCAAAGTGTGCGCCTTGGCGCTTGGGCCTGATCCGAGCGGCGGCGGAGGGGCGCTTAAAATTGCCGGCAACGTCAGCAACAACGGAACGGGTTGCCCGATAATGTCGGATTACAGTGTTCAATTTGCCAGCACTGCCACTTTCACAGGTTCGGGATGGGCCGTCTTGGGTGCAACGGGCTGTAGTCCAGCCAGCACCTGCGCCAATCCCGGCGTTACGCACAACTATTTCATGCCGTACGCCAACAATCCGCTCGGCAAATTGGACAGTGAATCGTTCAACAGCAGGACTGGCCCGTCAACAAAACCATGCGGTAGTGGCAATGTTACCAATGGTAATAAATGTTCGCTGAGCGAGAACAGCGCTAGCGGGGTGTACAGCAGTCTGAAGGTGAACGCCGGAGGCACCGTAGATTTTGCTCCCGGAACGTACTTTTTCTACAATGCAACGATAACTTTTGCCGGAACGGTCACCTGCACCGCCTGCACGCCCTGGCCGACCGCTTCACCATCGGGCACAGGTAAAGGTGTAACCCTCGTACTACTCGGGGATTCCAGCCTTTCCATCGCGGCCGGCGCTGTAGTTGAGCTGTCCGCGCCTTACACCAACCCTTTCTCTTCTGATCTGAACGGCGTTCTGATTGATGATCAGGCACCAAGCAAGAGCAGCAACAAAGTCGACATCAACGGTGGTACCGTTAAACTGGGTGGTGCGATGTATTTCCCGAATGTCGACGTTACGTGGAACGGATCGACTAGCAGTTCCAATACGACCTGTTCACAAGTGATCGCCAAAACACTCACCATGGGCGGTGGCGGCTTCCTGAGCACGGATGGATGTAATCCGGTCACCGTCCCTTACACCCAAGTTGTCCGCTTGGTGCAGTGATGAGAAAGCTCGATCAGCGGGGTATCGCGGCGTTCGAATTCGTCCTCGTCTTCGTGCCGCTTTTCATGTTGATCTTCGCCATCTTCGATCTCGGACGCTATGCCATCACGATGCAGTCTTTGCGGACGCTCGCGAGTGCCGGCGCCCGGGCGGTCATGATCAACTGCTATACGCCTGCCTTGCTTCAGAGCCCGCCTCAGTCGCCGTCCGGCTGCACCGGCGATCCCATGCCCACTACCGACAAGCAGAACGCGGCGCCGTTCCTGTACTTCGGCGGTCTCACGCCAACATTGAGTGTGGCGTCTAGCGGCAACAATTTGACTGTTACAGCTTCTCAAGCCGGCTTCACCATGCTGATGCCGATATGGGGCACAGCGCTCAATGCGCCGAGCGCGTCCACGCAAATTCCCTTCTAGCGCACTCCCGAACATCGGCCGATGAACACCCGCCCCCCTGGCGATGGCGATGATGCCGGACGCGAAGCCAAGACATGCCATGGCAAGTGCCACCCTGCCGCAGGCCCGAATATGGCAGTGTACCTGACGCATATTGGGCGGACGCCGCTTCGCGGTGGCGCCGGTGGAACTGGCCAAACGCTTGGCATCGAACTGCGTCAGAGCAATTCGCGCCTGGCCAAGCGCATCTCAAGACTGCGAATCGACCCCCGTTCGATGGCGGGGCGACGACGGAACCTCGCGCAAGGTGGTTGTGCTGCCGGATAGTTCTGAACAGAGCTGCAGAGAAAATGATGCTCGCTGGCAACATTGGAAAGTTTTCTTTGCAGCTTGTGGCTGTGCGGTAAGTATCTCTTGTTGCAAGGAGGCAGGATGAAGGGCGATGATCTTGGAAACATGAAGTAACGAATTGTAGTGGGACAGATTGTAAGCTCTGCGACGTGGTGCGCAGAGGGGAACTGTTGAGGGACGTCGAGCACGTAGATTTGCGGGGATGCCGCGGATCGCGGCGGGGGGACTCGAATGGGTGGCGGTCGCGTTTCGGATAAGGCGGTAGGGGGGCTTCTCGCCTTCAGCGTGATGAGTTTTGGCGCGGCGCTCGCCTTGCTTGGGTCCGCAGACCTCGCGGCGGCTGCAGACCGGCGGGGCTCCTCCGGCGGCGTGATCGTCAGCGAAATGAGCGACGTCCAGCGGGTCAGGGTGGTCGTCAACAAGTCACGCACCTTCAAGGTCGACACGGCTTTTTCGACCATCGTCGCGGGCTCGTCCGACATCATCGACGTGAAGTCCCTGAGCGATCACATGATCTACATCCAGGGTAAGCAGACCGGTACCACCAACGTCATCCTGTTCGACTCGTCGATGAAGCAGATCGGAATCCTCGACATCGAGGTTGTGATCGACACCGGGAATCTGCAGCAGAACATCCGGTCCAGCACCGGCATGCAGGGCATTCGAGTCTCGGCTTCCGAGGGACAGGTGGTGCTCAGCGGAACCGCCGCTGACGCGGTCGCAGCCGAGCGGGCCATGGCGATCGCCACCAGCACCGTCGCGAAAGGCGGCGTCGTCGTCAACGCCATGAGCGTCGCCGCGCCGCAACAAGTGATGCTCGAAGTGCGCTTCCTCGAGGTCAATCGCGAGGCGGGCCGCGACCTCGGCATGAACCTTTATGCGGGTAATGCGAGTGGATCGAACCTAGCAAATTCCGGTCTCGGCAGCAGAAGTACCGTCAATGGCGCAATAGTCCCCGGAAGTGGTCGTGTACCACAACCAAATGTGGGGCCACCGGCCGGGACCTTACCATTGCTTGGCACCGTAGGTACGCTGGCCAGTGGAGCTGTGCCGTTTGGTAACTTACTCACCAGCGTGCTGAGAACGAGCAATGGCGCCTCGGTTGATCTGCTGGTGTCGGCACTGGAAACCAAGGGCCTATTGCGCCGGTTGGCGGAGCCTAACCTGATGGCGCTATCGGGCGACGCCGCGCGCTTCCTGGCCGGCGGTGAATTTCCAGTGCCGGTCGCCTCTACGGCGGTTGCGGGCGCATTGCCGACTGTTACTATAGAATTCAAGAAGTTCGGTGTTGAGTTGGCCTTCGTGCCCACCGTTCTCTCGCGCGGCGTGATCAACCTTCGGGTTGAGCCAACGGTCAGCGAACTTGATTTCCAGAACGCGGTGACGATCGCGGGGACGACCATCCCGGCGCTGTCGCGGCGCGACGCGCGGACCACGGTCGAGCTGCGCGACGGCCAGAGCTTTGCGATCGCCGGCCTGCTCCAGACTCGCAACCGGCAGGACGTTTCGCAATTGCCCTGGATCGGCTCGGTGCCGGTCATCGGAACCTTGTTTAGCAGCAAGTCGTACCAGCAGCAGGAAACGGATCTGGTGATCATCGTGACGCCGCGGCTGGTCGCACCGGCTGCACCCGGCCAGCAACTGGCGTCTCCGCTCGATTCCCGCCTTCCAGCCAACGATGTCGATTTCTTCCTCAATGGCCAGATGGAAGTCCGCAAGCGTTACAATGACTACGTCAATTCCGGCGGCGAGGTGAAAGGGCCGTACGGCCACATCATCGCTCCCGAGGTCAGGGTGCCCGTTCCAGCACCGGCAGCTGTTACCGACCAGCCAGTCGTGAAAACCCTCAACTAGAGGTGCGAGAGATGGCCATAAGGAATCTGATTCTGTTCGCGCCCATCCTGCTCGGGGGATGTTACGGCCTCGCCGGTCATGATGAGGTCGACCGCTACTTCCAGCGTTCTGACACCATCACGATGAGCGCCGGCAACGCCAAAGAGGTTAACGCCGCTACCCACACAATCCATCCATGGCCGCGCAACGTCGGTGATCGCAGGATCGCGTACGATGCGCGGCGCGTGGGGGCAGCCGTTTCGCGTTACGGCAACACGCAACAGCCGGTGGATCAGCTTCCCGACATGGGCGATCCGACGAAACAAATGGGCCAGAAGCCTCCCGTGACCCAGAATGTTAACGTAACCGGATTGGGGGCTGGATCGACTGCTGGAGTATCGGTACCGGTTGGCGCGCCGGCAGGGGCTAGGTAACGGCGTTTGATAAGTGAACTTTGCGACGCTACTGGCCAAAGCTGCAGTGAGTCCGCTAGGCCGGGCGGGGGACAAGAGTTATGCGACGTGCCATTGTATTGCTGACCTGTTGCTGGCTGGCACCAGGCCTTGCAGCCTGTGACCAGACACTAAGGGAGGCCGCCGTCGTGGCTCCCGTCGAGCCGCCTGGCGGGGATTCCGTGCAGGAGCCAACCGACGTCAAATATTATCCCTCGGACGAACCGGTACGGCTGGGCTTGGAGCATTTCAACCGCGGCAATTACGGGATTGCCCAGCGCTATTTCAAGGACGGCGTCGAGAAATCGCCCAAGGACGTGACCGCTTGGATCGGGTTGGCTGCGAGCTATGATCGGATACGTCGTTTTGATCTGGCTGACCAGGCCTATGCCCAGGCGATCCGGCTGGGAGGCGAAACCGTGCAAGTCCTGAATGATCAGGGTTATTCGTACATGCTGCGTGGCAATCTGAGTGCGGCGCGGCGGAAATTTGAGAAGGCCTATTCGCTCGATCCAGGTAACCCGGTTATCGCCAATAACCTTGAGCTACTGAACGGCAGCCGACGGTTCATTGAACGGCCGCCGAACAACCAGCCATAAGTCGAATAACTACCTGCAAAGCTATTGCAGGCGGGCTTTGGCGCTCGCCCTTGAACGTGCAGATCGGTTACCGAACCTTGCGCGCCATTCTATAAGCTTCACAGTCGTTGCAGGGCGTTGGCCCGCCGCTCGTCAATTGGACCCGATCACAGCATCAGCGTAGTGGCTCCCATTTCGCGTAATGACAATGACGCCGTTGCGAATGGTAAATCTCGCGCCAAGCAGTTTTCGCACCTTCTCCGTGATCGGAGAAGGGAAGGGGATGGTTTCTCCCGAGACGGGATCGCCGACCTTGATCGACTCAGTCACGGACCCCGCAACCGGGGCAGGCTTGATATAGTCGCGGATCAGCTGAATCTCTTCGCGCGACAGGATGAGCGAAGCCTGATCAGGCCGGGTCTCTGGCGGCGGCTTAGGCGGTTCACTGATTAGCTTCTCACGTGCCTCGTTGGCGGTTGCGATCTGATCAAGCCTGGCTACGCGGAGCTTGAGCGCGATAATCTCGCGTTGCAGCGTGGCGATCTCCACTTTGAGCGACTTGACCTGCGTGAAGACAATCGTCGCGCAAACGCAGCTCACGAGAACAACAACGCTCAGCAATCCGAGCAACCAGCGCTCGATGTTTCCCATCGACCCTGTGGGCCCCTCGGGTAGTTGACCGCGCTGCAAATGCTCGTGCCAAATTTGGCGTCCTCGCTTCATCCAATCTGTATAGGCGGTCACACTGGCGGACACACCTCGTACAGAACCGAAATGTGCGGATGACGCAGCAGAGGCCTCCTGGGCCGGATGAACTATAGGTGCTTTGTTGCTTTGCTCGGCGCGTGGCTCCGGCTTTTGGTTCTCGGCGAGGTGACGCTCCACCGGCCGATGAGCGGCGGTGTGGAACGGATCACGCCCCATCGGCTGATCAGGCTGGCCGATAGTTTTTCTCGAAAGAGTCATCTATCAACTTTAGCGGGTGCGCCGACGCGGCTTCGAATAGGGCACCAAACGGTCGTTTGCACGCTGCGTTTGCGTGCCGACGTCGCCGGGTCTGTAAATCATTCACCATTTCCGTGGGCGCAAAGCGTGCCGAAAGGCAAAGCTTATGTCAATTGAGGACAACGGCGGCAGCATTGGATCAGGACATCGGAACCACAGATATCGTTTCGTAGCACCAGCCCTATGCGCGCGCACAACGGTTCGCCTTACAGACGAACGACTTCGCCGCCTTCTGGAGGACTTCGAGCGCCTGATCTGCTTGCAATCGTTCTACGAAGATGCACCGATACGATTGCTTTGCACGTCGAGCATTGATGGCGTCATGAATCCAAGCTACCAGATTCTGCTTGTCGGGATGGCCATCCTCGTCGTCATCGGCCTGCGGCTCCTGATCAACCATATCCGGCTTGGGCGCTGATCCCGGCGGTCACCAGCGACCGCGAGATGGCGTAGTCAATTGGCATCGATATCAACCGGACCCTCATCTTGGCGTTCTCGCTCGGTGTCTTTTTCGCCGCATTGGGAGGAGCTCTGGCGGCATGCTCTAGCTTGCGTCGTTTGGCTGGAGGTTGCTCAAATTGGCCCATGATGGATTGGAGCGAGAGCCATCAGCTTCCCGGCAATCGCCAGCTGACCGATCCGGCCCCATGCCGGCGAATGCGACCCGCACTCAGCTACACCATGCCACGGGACATGATCCATACCCGCCCCAGTCGGCGCAACGTGGGCGGCGAGTTCGCTCGCCGTTTTAGAGCGAGAGGTCTGCTGTTGGCGGCGCGAAGCGGACATTTGCCAGAAGTGCGAAGCGCTGCTGACCGTCGGAAGGAAGTCTGCCGAACGAGCGGCGGCGAAGTGGGCTCCTATCACGCAGCGCAGGCGGGACCACAGCGACTCAGTTTCGCGATTATTCTCTGTTCTAACGGAGAGGCCTAGCCAATCTGAATTAAAAGCCGCTCGAGTAAACCTAGTGGCGACCGCGTTCACTTTGCTCTCATGTTTCGGGCGCGATCTTTTGGGCAAACGTCACATCGCCCGACTGGCCGGCACTGGCATGAAGCACAAACTATCGTCCAGCTCGGATGGCTGAGGAAGCCCAATACAACTCGCTTCACCCATGTCGACGGCGCGACACGCGACCTCCGCAACTTAGGCAGGTGCCCGACTGAAAGCGGCGTCCGAATTGCAATTAAAGTTCCGAAAACGTTAATTGCACTGCAGCTAACACTTAGGAATTAGTTTGCATAACCAAAAATATCATTCATGAACTTGGCATAAGTATGATAGCATCACCTTGAGTCATTTTCCGAATCCCGGCGTATATGTTATTTGACGCTGGTCAGGTCGAGCCCTGGCCAAGCCAGACAGCGAATTCTGCGCGAGCTTACGGGCCGCAACGAATACTAGGCGCGAATATGAAGAAGCATTCTCACGAAGAAATCATGCTGAAACTTGTCCGGGCAGATGAACTGGCCCGAGCGGGCAATTCCCAGGTGGAGATTTGCAAAGCGCTTGGGGTGAGCATCATGACACTGCATCGTTGGCGGAAACTGTCGCTAGGCAAGGACGAGGCGCAATCTTCGAACCTTCGCGAAGCTGGCACGAACGCGCCCACCGATCTCCCGACTATGAGCGAAATGCGTCGTGTGCTGGAAGAACTCACGGTCGAGAACCAGCGCCTGCGCAAGCTTGTCACGGATCTTATGCTCGAGAAGATGAGGCTTGAAGAGACTTCGACACCGGCGCTCCGCGCTGGCCAGGCACGCAAAGCCTGATTCGAATATCATTCATCTCACTGGTCGAACGAGTACCTGCATCTCTGCGGATCATGCAGTGGATGTGCTGAGCGCGCGTCGTGCGATTGTCGGCTGCTGCTATCGCGCGATTCCGACGATTTTCTCGATTTCGTCTGCCAGGGCTTGAATTTCTCGATCGGCCGGATCGCCAGCCACGAAGCTCGCGACCGACTGTCCGTAAGTGAAGGACCGAACGAACGCGAGGCGGCTTGCGATCGGGGGCCCAACGATCTCGCCGAATTCACTCAGTTCCTCGACAAGCTGGCGCCCCTCAAGGGTACGGCCATCGACCCGGTTCGGAACCAGAATGACCTGAACTCGATCTCGCCGGCGCTCGCGCGCCGCCTCAATGATGGCCAGCGTCTGCGTCGTTGCATCGAGATCCAGCCCTGAGGCAGTGCAGGGGACTAGGATCAAGTCTGCCACCGCGATCGATGCTCCCATTCCGCGCGCGTTGGGGGCAGTATCGATCACCACCATGCCGGCCTCAACGTTTCGGACCTCCTGAGCCCAAGCGGATACGGAAATGTCCTCCAGGGCCATCTCGTAGACCGGGAATTCCAGATTGCCCAACTCCGCCCAATGAGCGGCGGAGCGCTGAGGATCGCTGTCGACCAGCGCGACATCGTGACCCCTGCGGGTCAACTCGGCGGCGATACAGATCGCGATCGTCGTTTTGCCGACCCCGCCCTTGCGTTGGGTGACTGTGATGGTTGTCCGCATCGGTCGGGGAGAATTCATGCGGCGCTACAATAACAAGTGATCGTATTCTCGGCAGATTCGGTCGGTGCCCTTCATCTCGCGGGCTGCCGACCGCTTGCTCCTCGTGCAGTGAGGCGGGCGAAGCTCGTACATATGGTCTCCACACATGCCTCGTCGACGAATTTCGTATGGGTACGGATCAAACCGCCGGCACATGGCGAGAAAAGCGTCATTCGATCACGGATTCCCCTGCATCGCCGGGCGATAGTTAACACAATATGACATTGCCTCAAATTCGAGTTAACAGCGCGTGAATTTGATCCTTGACAGTGATTGTGCGCCGCGACTAACATTCATCATAACAAAAATAGCCGGCGCCTTAACATTCTAACATAAGGCGCTGGTGAGCCGGGCGGATGCAACCTGTTTGCTCCCGTTCAAGTCGCAGCACATTCAGCCTCAAGCACCTTTGCCGCTGATTGGCGCGTCGGATCATCATCAGTAAAACTTGAAAGGGGGTACCATGGCCGTCTCGTACCTGACGAAGACTGAGCTGGGCCAATTTCTTCACCAGAACGGAAACCACATCGAGGCGAGCGTCAGATCGGCGTTGATCGACTCGCTCGAGCAAAGCGGTGTATTCAGTGACGATCCCGGGGATGCTTCGAGAGCATGGTTCGAGTCCGGACCGTTCTCCGGAGGGAGCGTTCCGCCGGTCGTTAACGTCCTCGACGTTTCGCAGTCCACCACGGTCGAGACCACGCCGAACCTGAAGGCGATCATCCTCGATGACGCCGGCGGCAAGACGCTCGACGTGATCGGCGGCGATAACGACGTGTTCGTCGCCATGGGCAAGGGTTCCGACAGCGTGAACCTGTACGATAGCGGCGACGACACGGTCTATGGCGGCAGCGGCAACGATGCGATCCACGGCGGGCACGGCAATAGCTCGCTGTTCGGCGGCGCCGGCAATGACAGCATCTATGGCGGCACTGGCAACGATACGTTGACCGGCGGCACCGGCAACGACCGTCTCGAGGCGGGCTCCGGCGCTCAGTTGCTCGAAGGCGACGGTGGCAACGACTTCCTGAAAGATCTGGCGTCGGGGCACAGCACGCTGTCCGGTGGCGACGGCAACGATACGCTGGTCGGCGCGCAGGGCGATGTCTTCCAAGGCGGTGACGGCAAGGACGTGTTCTGGGTCTACGGCGGCGGGGCTGCTGCGAACTCGACGCTGCAAGGCGGAAGCGGCGACGATACGTTCCACGTCCAGACCCACACCGGAAACGATACGATCGTCGGCGGCACCGGCACGGACACTGTGGACTTTGCCAATCGCTCTTTCTTCGATGTCACGAAGATCGACGTCGACGCGAAAACGAGCACCTACACCCTACACTTCAGCGACAACCAGACGGTCGCGGTCAGTGGCGTCGAGGATCTCCACTTCACCGATCAGGACGTCCATCTGCCGAAGCTTTGATCCGGCTCCTGCAAGCTACGTGTGTGAAAGCCCCGCTCACGGCGGGGCTTTTGCTTTGGAGTTCGAGAGTTAAGCCGTCCTCCGCCTCCTGTCGTCTTATCATTGCCATGTCTTGCTTCGATGCTGGAGAAGTTCTGATTTGCTAATATTATCACCTGGCGCTCACCGGGCGCCCGATGCCAGGAACAGATCTTGTCTGCCAAGATGAAACGCTTGCTCAATGCGGGCTCGGGACCCGGTACGGCCCAGCGCATTGCCCGGATGATCGTCGACCATGGCTGGGAGGAGACCCGGTTCGACATCGACCCGGACGTCAAGCCAGATGTGCTCGGCTCGATTCTTGGTTTGAGCGGTGCGTTCGAGTCTCAGTCTTTCGACGCGGTTTGGTCGTCGCACGTGCTCGAACACCTCTATGCCCACGAGGTCTATCCGACGCTGCGTCAGTTCCACCAAGTCCTGAAACCAGGGGGATTCGCCTTAATTATGAGCCCGGATGTGGAATCGGTTGCTCAGTTCATCGTCGAGCATGGCATTGCCGCGATAGCCTATCATTCGCCGGCGGGGCCGATCAGGCCGCTCGACATGCTCTACGGCCATTCGCGCGCGATCGAGGAGGGGCGCGTCCACATGGCCCACCGCACCGGATTTACAGCCGAGCGACTCGGCAATCTCCTGCTGATGGCCGGTTTTCCGACCGTTTCGGTCAGCACCCAAAATTTCGAGGTCTGTGCGCTCGCGCTCATGCCCGAGGCCGACGGCGAGGCCATCCAGAGGTCTTTGTTAGAATCCGGCTTCAATTTTCAGGAAGCCCGGTCCTGACGTATCTGCGAGTGTGGCCAACCATTTCTCAAATTCAACGATAAGTGCTGCTGGCCTTTTTGCCACAAAATGTTATGCTCACAGTCGAATGTGAAAGTATTAACATAGATGGCAGGTAGCTTGACATCCATGACCGTCCACGGTGTCGATGACCAGAACCTTGCCGATGCAGCACCGGCATCGGCACTGGGGTGCCTGATCATCGTCGCACGACAGCACGGGCTGCACCTCACGTCCTCACAGCTCATTCAAGACAACCTTCTGCCGGACGAGAACGTCACGCTCCATCAGCTTATCCGCTGCGCGGAGAAAGCGGGCATGCGCGCGAAGTGCGTCAAGCTCGATTGGGGCGGACTGTCTCATCTCAAGAAGGCGCTCCCGGTCATCGTTCGGCTTCGCAATGGGAGCCATATGGTGCTCCTGCGTGTCGAGGGAGGCGCACACAATACGCGCATCGTGCTGAGGGATCCGAATGCCGCGGAAGACGCGCTGCTCGTGATCGACCAACCACGATTTGAAGATATTTGGTCCGGCGATCTCGTCCTGATCAAGCGCAACTACGAGATATCGGACGAAGCGCAGCCGTTCAGTTTCGGCCTCGTAGCCGCGCTGTTGTTCCGCGAACGCCGCATGGTCCGCGACGTCGCGATTGCCGCCGTGATCCTCGGGCTTCTCGGCCTGGCGCCGATCATGTTCTGGCGCTTGTTGTCCGACAAGGTGATCTTCTACAAGGCGTACAACACGTTCTATGTGCTCTGCGTCGCGATGCTGGTGGTCATAGCCTTCGAGGCGGCTTTCTCGTTCTTGAGACAGTTCCTTGTCCATCGCTTGACGACCAGGCTAGACGTCAAATTGTCGACCTACGTCTTCGAGAAGGTCCTCAATCTTCCCATCGACTATTTCGAGCAGACGGCCGTCGGCCTCGTCGCGCGCGACATTCGGGAAGTCTTTCGCATTCGCTCGTTCCTGATGGGGCAATTGTTCGGCACCATTCTCGACTCTACGACGCTGATATTCTTCCTGCCCGTCATGTTCTTCTTCAGCCCCGTCATGACGATCGTGGTTCTCGCCTTGTCGGCATTGATCGTCGCGTGGCTCGTCCTGATGTTGCCGAATTACCGCAAGGCGTCGACTGCGGTGCTGGCCGCGGAGGGCGCGCAGGGCGCATTTTTGGTTCAGACCTTGAATGGCATCCGGACGATCAAGTCGCTCGCGCTCGATACGCGGCAGCGCCACATGTGGGATGTTCTGGTCGCACGCGTTGCCAAGGCCCGGCTCGTGGAAGGCATGACTGGAAACGCCATCCAGTCGGTGGTGCGTCCGCTGGAGCGGCTGGCCGTCAGCGGCTCCTATGCGCTCGGCGTCTATCTCGCGCTCGAAAGCAACGATCCTGTCTATATCGGGGCCCTGTTCTCATTCCTGCTGCTGTCGCAGCGCGTCTCGGGTCCGCTGATGCAGATGGCGCAGCTCATCAATCAATACGACGAGGCGCGAAGTGCGGTTGCAATCGTCGGCAATCTCGTCAACCGGCCGGCGGAAGAGGGGCGTTCCGGCCATGGCGTGCGTTCGCCGCTCGAGGGCAAGGTGGAGTTCTCCGGCGTCACCTTCAAATACAAGGGAGCGCTATCGCCCACGCTGAACAACATCTCCTTCGAAATCCCGCTGGGGACTACTTTGGGCGTGATGGGCAAGAGCGGATCCGGCAAGACCACGATTACGCGTCTGCTGCAGCGGCTGCATTCCGATTATGAGGGATTGATCAAGATAGATGGTATCGACGTTCGCGAGTATGACATCGACCATCTCCGTCGTAACGTGGGTGTGGTGCTCCAGGAGAATTTTCTGTTCAGTGGAACCATCCGCGAAAACATCACCGCGGCCAAGCCGGACGCGTCATTCGATGATGTGGTCAGGGCGGCGAGGCTGGCGGGCGCCGAAGAATTCATCGACAAGCTGCCGCGTGGCTACGAGACGCATATCTATGAAGGTTCGCCGAACCTCTCGGGAGGGCAGCGGCAGCGGCTTGCGATCGCGCGTGCGTTGATCGTCAACCCGCCCATCCTGATTCTCGATGAGGCGACAAGCGCGCTCGACGCCGACAGCGAGGCGATCGTGAACGCCAACATAACGCGCATCGCGCATGGCCGGACGCTGATCATCATCTCGCATCGCCTGTCGTCCCTGACAAAGGCGGACGCAATTCTCGTGCTTAATCGTGGTGTGGTCGACGATATCGGGCGGCATGAGGAGCTCCTGGCGCGCAACGATATCTACAGCTCGCTGTGGTATCAGCAGAACACGCATCTGGCGCCGGCAGCCCGCAGCGATCGGTCAAAATTTGGGAGTCCGACGCTTGTCTCCTGATGGTGCGCTTGCGACCGTTCGCCAATTTCAATCGGAAACGGATGCGATCCGAGAGGAGGCTGAGCCTCTGATCGCGCGAGCAACGCTGTTTGTGCTCTCGGCCTTCCTGGTCACGATCGTTGCCATTCTCGCTCTGACGCGGATAGATCGCGTCATCACCAGCGTTGGGGGGCGAATCGTGCCGGTGGGACAGATCAGCGTCCTTCAGGCGCTGGATCCATCGATCATTAAGACGATTGACGTGCGGGAAGGCGAGCAGGTGCAACCGGGACAGCTTATTGCGACCCTGGACGCGACTTTTACGTCGGCGGACCTGACCCAGGCGAAGTTGCAGATCGCTAGTCTCGAGACTCAGGTGGCGCGCGATGAAGCCGAGCTGAACCAGCATCCGCTGGTCTTTGCGAGCAAGCCAGACCAGAACTACCAGAAATACGCAGCCTTGCAGAAGGCGCTCTATGATCAGCGGATGGCGCAATATACCGCGCAGATCAATAGTTTCGATTCGAAGATCAAGCAGACGCAGGCGACGATGGAGAAGCTTCGCGGGGACGATGCGAGATATCGGCAGCGTGACGAGATCTTGCAGAAGATCGAGACCATGCGCACGACGCTGGCCGAGCACGGCACGGGCTCGCAACTCAATATGTTTATCTCCCAGGACACAAGGCTTGAATTGCTGCGGACCCTGGAGAACACCCATAACAGCCTAATCGAAGCCCAGAATACGCTCGCCGCGTCAATCGCGGACCGTGACGCCTTCAAGCAGCAATGGTTTGCGCAACTGAGTCAGGATCTCGTGACGACTCGCAACAAGCTCGACGAGGCGAGAGCCTCATATGAGAAGGCGCTCAGGCACCAGGATCTGGTCCGATTGACCGCCGCCGAAGACTCGGTCGTGTTGACGATGGCAAGGCTCTCGGTCGGGTCGGTGCTGAAGCCCGGCGATCCCTTCATTACTCTGATGCCGACCGACACCAAGCTCGAGGCTGAAATTCGCATCGCCTCGCGCGATGTCGGTTTTATCCGGCCCGGAGACCCCTGCACGATGCGGATCGATGCGTTCAATGCCGCGGAGCATGGTACAGCCGAGGGCAAAGTGCGCTGGATCAGCGAGGGTGCCTTCACAACCGACGACGATGGAAAGCCTATCGAAGCGTACTACAAGGCGCGGTGCTCGGTGGATTCGACCAACTTCAAGGATGTCCCGAAAAACTTCCGCCTGATTCCTGGCATGACGCTTGCGGGAGACGTCCATGTCGGCACGCGGGCGGTCGGAATGTATCTGCTTGGCGGAATGCTGAAGGGCATCCGGGAGGCCATGCGTGAGCCATGACGGCATTGACCCGATCGCTCCTCCAATGGCTTCGGCCCGCGTCTCACGGATCTGACAAAAGGCGGCTTGGTCCGGCGGAGGCGGCGTTCGAGCGCGGTCACTATCTGGAGGCACTAAAGTTCTGGAAGCGTGCCTCGCAAAACGGCGACGCGGAAGCGGACTATCGGATCGGCATGCTCTACGCCAAGAACCAGGGAGTGGCGGGCAGCATTCCCGATGCCGCGGTGTGGTACGAACGCGCGGCGCAGCGAGGTCACGCCGAGGCGCAATATCAACTCGGCCTGATTTATCTGTACGGTGTCAACGCCAGCCTCGGACCGAATAGGCCGGAGACCTGGCGTCAATCCTCCGCCGCCCGATTGGGCGATACCGCGTCGAATGTGCATCACCTGATATTCCCGCACGGGACCAGTGTCGCTAAGGATATTTGCGCCGCGTTTCGCTGGATATCGGCCGCGGCCGAAGCCGGCAAAGCGGATGCTCAGACCATCCTGGGCAATCTCTACAGCGAAGGGCAGGGGTGCACGAAGGACCTCGCTGCTGCACTTCGTTGGTATCAGGCGGCGGCCGATCAGAAATTTGCGCCGGCCGAATTCGCGCTCGGCGACGTCTATTATCAGGGACGCGGCGTACTCGTCGATTTCGCGCAGGCTGCGATCTGGTATGGCAAGGCCGCGGCGCACGATCACGTGAGGGCGCAGATTGGGCTCGCATTCATGACGTTGAAGGGTATGGGCTTGCCCGAGAACCCGACTGAGGCCGCTCGCCTGTTCCAGAGTGCGGCCACGCATGATGATCCGATCGCACTCTACAACATCGGCCTGTTACGGCTCAGCGGCAAGGGCGTCGCCAAAGACCTCGATCGGGCCGAGTCCGCGCTGCGCAAGGCGGCGCGGAAGGATTACCTTCCGGCAATTCAGGCACTCGCGGAATTCTATTCGAACGGAGCCGATGCCGAGCCCAATTTGCGGGAGGCGGCGGTTTGGTACGAGAAGGCCGCCGAGCGGGGCGATGCGCAGGCGCAATTCTTCGTCGGCCGGTTCTATGCGACTGGTGTCGGTGTCTCGCCCAACATTCGTCAGGCCGCGAAGTGGTTCGAGCGCGCGGCCGAAAATGGCCATGCCACTGCGGCATTCAACGTTGCGATCTTCTATCTCAACGGCTCCGGCGTTCAGCGCAACGTGGAGGCCGCGATCAAATGGTTCGAACGTGCCGCAGATGGCGGTATCAGCGCCGCACAGGTGCAACTCGGAAAGCTCTATTCAACCGGTGCCGGCGTTCCCAAAGATCAGGAAATGGCGTCGGAATGGTTGAGCAGGGCCGCCGGTAGCGGAGATCCTGACGCCAAGACCGCCTACGCGCTCTTCCTGCTTCATCAGGATGCGTCTGATGATAACGTTGCACGCGCGCACTCTTTGCTGAGAGAGGCCGCGGAGGCCGGTCATCCTCCGGCGGCGTTTCAACTGGGCGCGCTGAAGATAGGTAAGTTCGGCGGAACCGCCGATATACTAGGTGCCACTCCATGGCTCACGCGCGCGGCGGATGCTGGCCATGTCGAGGCGCAGTACATGCTGGGGCTTCTCCATATGGATCCGAAGAGCGGGGTGGGGAATGCGCAGGCAGCATCATCATGGATGGCCAAGGCGGCGCGCGCGGGGCATGCAGCCGCACAATTCCAGCTCGCCGTCATGTACTGCACAGGCTACGGAGTGGGCCTGGATCTTGCTGAGGGTGTGAACTGGTACGAGGCCGCTGCAGAGCAGGGACATACGGTTGCGCAGTACAACCTCGCCGTGATGCTCGGGAGGGGACAGGGGCGCCAGGCTGACGTGACGAAGGCGACGGAATGGTTTCAGAGGGCCGCCGAGCGCGGCATGGCGGAAGCGCAGGTTGCGCTGGGCGACGCGTTGATGTCGGGCCGAGGCACCGCGCAAGATCGCGACGCGGCGGTCAATTGGTATCAATACGCGGCGCGGCAACGCAATGAAGGCGCCGTGCGGCGCCTCCAGTCGATCGGCGCGACACGCGATCGGGCCTTCACATCGGAGACAGAAACTTTGCGCTAGTCTGCCAGTGCGGAACGAAGCGTCCAATGCATGAATGAGTAACAATGGCTGATTTCCTTTCGAAGCTCGCGCGCGACGCCGGTCAGAGAGAACCTCGGGCAAGGCGCAGTGCTGCCGCAAGGCTGCAATCCAGGTCAGAGCCGGGCGCCACAAAAGTAAACAGTTCTGCGAAGGAGCTCGCCGCCGAAGGACCGGCGAGCAGGCAGACGGAGCCGCCGCGCGAGGTCGAGCAGCCAGCGCCAGCCGTCGACCTTGCAGATGCCGCGCGCACCCTCAAGGGCCTCGGTCTGTTCGACGAGGATTTCTACGCCGCGAGTTATCCGGACGTGATCGCGGTCGGCGCCGATCCGTTCGAGCATTTCTTTCTCTATGGCTACAGGGAAGGTCGTAAGCCAAATCCGATCTTCGACCCGATCTGGTACGTCACAACCTATCCCGATGTGCAGGACGCGGAGGCGCATCCGTTCCTGCACTATGCGACGGTCGGCGAGCGCGATGGGCGGCGGCCAAGCCCCTATTTTCAGCCGGCCTGGTATCGGGAGAAGTACGGCATTCCGGAAGGTGAGAGCCCGCTCGCACACTATCTGAAGAACCGCCTGGGCCCCTTCAGCCCGATCCCGGAATTTGACGCGCAATATTATCGTCAGACCTATCAGGACGTCGCAGCGGCCGGCGTCGATCCGTTCGAGCACTTCATCTTTCATGGCTATAAGGAAGGGCGCAACCCGTCGGCAGAGTTCGACACCAAGTTCTACATTCAGCGCTACTTCAGGGGTAAGACGGACCAGAATCCGCTTCTGCACTATCTCGAGCATCGCCACGAGGATGGCATCTATCCGTCACCTCCGGAGAACGAAGCCACGATTCCAGCCGAGATCAAGCGGTTCACCCGTCCGAGCTCGCTGTTCGAGGAACTGCGTCCATTGCCGGCCGGCGCAAAACCGCGCGCCAAGGTGCTGGCCTACTATCTGACGCAGTTTCACGCTTTCCCTGAGAACGACAAATGGTGGGGCACCGGCTTCACCGAGTGGACGAACATCGCGCGCGGCATACCTCGATTCAAGGATCACTACCAGCCGCGGATTCCGCGCGACCTGGGTTTCTACTCGCTCGCCGACATCGAAACCATGCGCAAGCAGGCGAAGTTCGCCAAGGCGGCGGGCATCCACGGTTTCGTCTATTACTACTACTGGTTCAACGGCAGGCGCCTCTTGGAAAAGCCGCTGGAGCAATTCCTGAAGACGCGCGATATCAACATGCCGTTCTGCCTGATGTGGGCCAACGAGAACTGGACGCGGCGGTGGGACGGCATGGAGGGCGAGGTCCTGATTTCGCAGGACTACCTGTCCGACGATGACGAGCGCCTGTTGTCGGACTTCAATCGGCACTTCAAGGACAAACGCTACATCCGTGTCCAGGGCCGTCCGCTCCTGATGATCTATCGGCCGCGCCTCATTCCGGACACGGCAAACGTCATCGCGCGCTGGCGCGCGATCTTCGCGAAGAAATTCAACGAAGATCCGATCATCATCATGAGCCAGAGTTTTGATGATTACGATCCAACTGTTAACGGCATGGACGGCGCGATCGAATTTCCGCCGCACAAGCTTACCAAATACGTGCCGCTGGTGAACTCCGAAGCCAAGATCCTGGACGATACTTATGCGGGGCAGATCTACAGTTACGACGACGTCGCCAAATATTCGCTTGACGAGCCGCGTCCGAATTTTCCGCTGATCAAGACGGTGGTGCCGAGCTGGGACAACGATGCGCGCCGGCAAGGCTCGGGCCTCGTGATCCAGGGCTCGACCCCGCAGAAATACGAGGCGTGGTTGTCGGCGCTGGTCGAGCAAGCGCAGACCCACACCTTTTTCGGTGAATCGTTCGTCTGTATCAACGCCTGGAACGAATGGTGCGAGGGCGCGTATCTCGAGCCCGATCTCCACTTCGGTTCGGCTTACCTGAATGCCACCGCGCGCGCGGCCACTGGTCTGACCCGCGACCTGTCAGTGCCCAAGATTCTGCTGGTTGGACATGATGCGTTCCCCAGCGGCGCGCAGCATCTCTTGCTGAACATCGGCAAGACGCTGCGCAGCGGCTTCAATATCGAGATCGACTTTCTGCTGCTTCAGGGCGGAGCAATGGAAGCCGAATACGCCTCGGTCGCGCCGCTCACCGTACTCAAGCAGGCTTCCGAGATCCCTGCGACCCTACGACATTTTCGAGAAAAGGGCTTTACAGCGGCGATCGCCAACACGGCCGCGAGCGGTCGCGCCGCAAAATTCCTCGTCGAAATGGGCTTTCGGACCGTTTCCCTGGTCCACGAATTGCCGCGGATCCTGCACGAGAAGCACCTGGAAGAGCTCGCGCGGGCGGCGATTGGGAGTGCGCATCGTGTGGTGTTCGCCTCGGATTTCGTGCGCGACAAGCTCGTCGAAGCGCTTGGGCTTGATGGGACCGATGAGCGTTTCCTCATTCGCGCGCAGGGCAGTTACAAGCAGATCGAGCCGGCGCCGACGGAAGCCGGGCTCGTTCGCAAGGAATTTGGCGTTGCGGCTGCCGACAAGATGGTGCTCGGCGTCGGCTATGCCGACCTGCGAAAAGGCTTTGATCTGTTTCTGCAAGTCTGGAACTTGGTGCGACGACACAATGAAAATGTCCATTTTTGCTGGGCCGGCGGCATCGATCCAAGCCTCCAGGAATGGCTGGGGCCGGAGATCAAGCGTGCTGAGGCCACGGGCCACTTTCATCTCGCCGGTTATCGTTCGGACATGCAGGGCCTCTATTCCGCGTCCGACGTTTACGCGCTGACCTCGCGCGAGGATCCGTTTCCGACGGTGGCGCTGGAGGCGCTCAGCGTCGGCGTGCCCGTCGTTGCGTTCCAGGACTCTGGCGGTATCCCGGGCTTCCTTCTCAAGGAGAACGTCGGTCGCGTAGTACCCTATTGCGATGTGCCGGCGATGGCGCAGGCCGTGGAGAACCTTCTGCGCTCGACGCCATCGGACGCCGAGCGTACTCGCATGACGGAAATCATTCAGACCAAGTTCGCATTTGCGGACTATGTCCGCGATCTCTGGCGGCTTGCCGTTCCGTCACTACCCACCGTGTCGGTTGCGGTGCCGAACTACAACTACGCGCACTGCCTGCCGGAGCGGCTTTACACCATTTTCGACCAGAACCATCCGGTCGAGGAGGTCATCGTGCTCGATGACTGCTCGTCCGACGACAGCATTTCCGTCATCGTGAAGCTTGCCGATCAGCGCCAGCGCGATCTGACGCTCGTGATCAACGAACAGAATTCCGGCTCGGTGTTCGCGCAATGGGCCAAGGCTGCAGAGATGGCGAAGGGAGAGTTCCTTTGGATCGCTGAGGCCGACGATCTCTCGGAGCCGACCTTCATCTCGAGCCTGCTGGCGCTGATGAGCGGTGACCCCGACATCGCGTTCGGCTTCACCGACTCCAAATCCATCGATGCCGATGGCGCCCATCTCTATGCGAGCTATAAGCCTTATTACGCTACAATAGAGCCAGGCGCATTGTCGCGGACCGAGGTGTTCGATGGTCGCGATTTCGTGGCCCGCTACCTCGGCGTCCGGAATACGATCCTGAATGTCAGCTCGGTCCTGTGGCGCCGAGAGGCGTTGTTGCGCGCGCTCAATGCCTGCCATGACCGTCTTAGTGAATTCCGGATGGCTGGCGATTGGCTGCTCTATCTCAAGGCCCTTGAGGTTCAGGGCGCGAAAATCGCCTATATCGCGGATCCACTCAACGTTCACCGCCGCCATGCGGCGAGCGTCACCCATTCGTTGAAAGCGCAAAAGCACATCGAAGAGATCGACGCCATACACCGTCTGGCTCGGGAGCGGATCGGCTTTGGCGAGCGGGAACTCGGAGCCCAGGCCTCCTATCTCCAGGAAGTGTCGGCGCAATTGCTGGCAACAGCCGCCGACGCTGAGAAGCCGAAGCGGACAGCAAAAGCTGCGTCGCGCGCTGCGGGCGAAAGGTGATCGTGGTGACTGCAACTAATGGGCGTTTTGGGGTGACTTGATGTTTGTACCTTCTGCTGAATCGTTGATGAGCGCGTTAAACCTCGACAAATCCGCTTTGGATGGTTCCGGCCATGTCAACGTGCCGGCAGGCTTGCTCAAGCTGTTGTTACAGATCGCCATAGCCGCTGCCGAGTTCGACGGGGACGGTTATTTGCGGGAGAATCCCGACGTCGCAAAAGCGGTTTCTCGTGGGGAGGTCGAGAGTGCACACTTGCACTACATAGGCTTCGGCTACTTTGAGGGCCGCCGTGGAGGAGGGCCAGCCGTGGATGCCGAATGGTATCTCGGCAAATATCCCGACGTCGCGGCAGCCGTAAGGGATGGTCGAGTAAAATCTGCGGAAGCACACTTTCTTTCAATTGGTGGCGGCGAAGGGCGATCGCCGGCGGCTGACTACGAGGGAGAGGCGGCGCAATGGAAATCAGCGATCAGGGGAAGGTAGGATGAAGATACGGTGACGATCCTTGTTGTGGCCGCAAAGTTATTTGGATGATGGTGGTCAAGAGCAATATGGGTGGGAATAAGCGCGCTACAGATTGGTTTAGGATCGATATCGCCTCCGGAGGAGCACAGTGAAAATTTTTCTGCTTGGAGCAACGCCGAGCTTTTCTGCGGAAGTTGGCGAAGATCCGATGTCAAAATTGGCGAAGACCGGAGGTAATACCGGGAACCAGTTGATTGCGCGCGGGCTGCTTGATCGTATCGTCTACGACGACCTCTCGTGGGATCACAGTATCGACCCCAGGGAAGTGCATGAGCGCTTCGACATGATTGCCGTTGCGGCGGCCAACTTTCTGTTTCCACAATTCGATTTGGGCGGCATGGCGCAATACATCGAGCGCGCCGACTTGCCGGTGGCGGTAGTTGGTCTCGGAGCTCAATCAAACAACTACGATCCGAACATAAGCTTGATGCCTGGCACCGAGCGGTTCGTAAAAGTTATTGCCGAAAGAGCCGTCAGCATCGGCGTTCGCGGCCCCTACACCCAAGAAGTTCTCGCGCTTCGCGGTGTGCACAATGTGACTGTGACCGGATGCCCTTCCTACTACATGGGAGGACCTCACGGCATGAACATCCCTCGGCGGCCGTTTGAAGAGGTCAAGCGCCTTTCCATCAACGCGTCGCGAGACGTCGTCGGTCATTCGTTCGACAAGGAAAGGATGCTCCGGCTCGTGCGCGAAATCTACGGCACGGGAATAGTCTGGAAAGCGGATTTCGTTGCTCAAAGCGAGCAGGCCGAAATCAGGTTGGCAGACAAGCAGGCTCGGAATTCTGAAGAAGCGTTGAAGGAAATTTCAACATTCTTGGCGAACGTCGCCCCCGAGGTCGACGTGCGGAAGTGGGCGGCCGATCACGTGCGGGTCTTTTTCGACGTGGATGACTGGCTCGATACCGTTCAGAACTATGATTTCGTGTTCGGGAGTCGCTTTCACGGCTGCATGGCCGCTCTACAACGCGGCGTTCCTGCTCTTGTCATCTGTCACGATACAAGGACCGAGGATATGTGTCGGTTCCTGGGTATGCCATTCGTCTCCATCGTTGATCTTGATAAAATTGATGTGGCGCAACTCTATAGTCGTGTTGGGCTCGGCAGTCTCGCGCGACGCTATCAAGGGCTCTATCCAGCATACACGCGATTTCTCTCGGCTAACAAACTCATCGTCAGGAACTGACCGTCTCTAGCCTCAGATCCCGGGACTGCAGCGGGCATGTAAGCGCGTCCAGAGTGACCGATGCACTGATCACTCATTCCGGCATCAAGTACAAATCAGTAAAGCCTTATCGTGGTCCCTTATGGTTGAACGGGATCTCCAGACTGAGATACCAAAATGGTGTCATGGCAATGATGCCGTGCGGTGCCATTGCGGTTGATCCGTCGTTCCAGATCGAACAGCCGGTCATAAGCGGAAAGCGTGTGCTTGCAGTGACGAGTGACCGCTTCCTTGCCGGGTACATCGACGCGTTACCCAATATTTTTCAAGTTGTTGCTATCGTACGATCTGATTTGTAAGGCCGAGGCTGATCGCGGGTGCCGTCGTTGGACCTGGAGCGCGTGTGATGTTTAGTTCTCTCCCGCGCGACAAGCCTTCAGAACCTCGCTCGCGGTTCTCAACATTGAGGCGGACGGATCACCCAAGGTCGGGGCCAGTGCTCCACCTTCGCTGTATTCATTCCAGGAATAGATCAGCGCAATCTGATAGGGGCATCGATCCGGATGGTTCGACATGAAGCGCGACGCCTGTCGGCAGGCGAAAGAGAACTCGCTAGGGGTTGCGATCGCGACATGCGCACTCTTGTCGATGCGCGTGTAATCCCGTTTGTCATAAGCGGGAGGGGTCTCCTTTCGCGGTCGCGAATCCCAGCCGACCATGACGGTCGGCACCACACTGCCCGAGGTGTGGGCCAACTCATGTTCCCAATATTGTTCTACGTGTCGTTGGAGCTCGGGATAAGTGCCAGACCTGTTTGGCCCGAAATTTATCCCATATGCCGAAACGGCATCGGCGCCTATCTGCTTTCGGATCGTTTCAGCTGTAGCAGGTGGTGTGTGCAGAAGTACGATGTAGGGAGTTCTACCACCCGAAGAAGTCGCCTGATTTCGCAGGTGAGACAGCGATTTCCCGAGTTCGGCGAGCGAACCATTCCAGTATGAGGGCAATAGGGCATCGAGGTAGTAGAGGAACAGAAGCGGTCTGCCGTCTTGCGTTCTCTGGTAGTTGTGGTCCGAAAAGAGACCGTGAATGCGCTTTGTCGCTTCGTCGAATCCGTTAGCGCGACCTAGCGTGTCCAAGGTCGCTATCAGACAATAGTTCATCTGATCGGCAATGCCGCTTCGACGATGGTACTTCAGCCCCTGCATCATCGAGTGCGCGAGGTCCAGTTTACCATCGCTGCCGTACGCTAGATATGCCCAATAGCCGAGACCGGCCGCATGAGCGACCCGTATCTCTTGGTCGAACGAGGCCTCGGTAGCGTTGAATTGCAACGTTTTGGAATCAGTCAGACGGCTATGGAGCGGCGCACGAAACTGCCAGCGTTGGGGACTCAGAGCTTTTTCTTCTTCATAACAGGGCTCCCCCCTCGTGTCGCAGTATTGTGCGTCCCACCTTATGGCTCCGAAGATAGGGCATCGAGTTCTTGCGTAACTGCGGGTGGGAAGCAGAAGGCTGGCGAGAAACGCTCGCAGAAGAGTCCGACGCGTTGATATGTACGAGATGGCTGACATCTACTGTTACGACCAGATAGGTGGGGCCATTCATTTGCCTCGGAGGACATCCACGCAGCTGCTGATCGTTCCAGAACAAGCTGCACACGACTCGTAGACGTGAGGGACAAGAACTCGCGCCACGGGAGTTTGTTCCACGCTTGGAGGCATGCGCGGTTCCCGTTTCAGGTCATGATGCTCTCCGTTCGGACTGCGAACGCAAGACAGACTGAAGTTTGTTGGTTGCATGGCGCCTGATATCGATGTCATCCATTGGTATGACGCGGACAAATCGCTCCGCAATCTCTGTCAGGAGAATATCCGGCTTGAACTCGTCGACCAATTTCCAGTCGATGGCGGCCGACCAGACAAACATCACGACATCGACGGTCTCGGCAAACATTCCGGTGAGCATATGAGGCCGATACTCAAAAAAGGAATCACCGAACACGAGCATCCGCACTTTCGCCAGAGGGTGTCTTTCATTGCGATATTCGACGATCGATCCGACGTGCAGTAACAGATCGTTCGGCACTTGGGCGGTTTCACGCGCGGTCACGATATCGTTGGCCTCGACCCGGGATGCTCCGATGCCAAAACGTCCGAACCGGATCGTCTCGGACCGTTTTGGCGTCAACTTAGAGCCGAGATCCCAGCTACCCTCGCGGGCTGGTGCGTTCCGCATGATCAGATCTGCCTTTTGCGGTATCACCATGTAAGAGCACAGCATCTGATAGGCGCTGAAACAGCCCTCCACCGTCCAATGAGTATCGGTCCGATGGAATACTTCGTAGTTGCCTGCCTGCTTTCTGAGATACTTGGTTAGCGGCACCAAGATCCCGCGCAACTCGGCATCATCGCTTTCTTCCAGGATTTCGGCTGGAAATCTCATTTGAGCTGTGACGGCGAGTGCCTTCGTCCTGAGAATCGAGAGTTTGTCCGGAACAAAACAATGAAGATATTTGATTCCTCTATCCGTAGCAGCTCTCTTTCTGCTGGTCAGGAGAGCTTTCCATGCAGAACAGATCAATTGGAGATTGTGGTCGGATTCGGAGAAAAGACGTGCGACGTCGTTGCTGCCACCGACCAGGAAGAGATGGCCGTCGTCTCCCTCGAAAACGTCTTTTGAGAGCTGCGGCACCACGCTCTACTTTCGTCTCAGTGCTATGCAATCTTGGGCTAACTGTCCGTGATCAGCATAGTCGATGACAGCGAATAGATTGGAGAACTTATCGGAGAGATATCTGTCCGTTACGAAGCATTCTGCAAACTCACTGCGTGCCACTGAGTCCGAGGGCAGCCAAAAGAAATTGCCGGACCTGACTTCCGCTATTGCGGTGTCGATCGCGTCATGGGGAAGCCGCTTCAGAATGAGATCTATCCAGAAGTGTATCTCTTGACCATTGATCTTTTTTCGGTGTGCTTCCTTCAGGTCCTCCAAGAACCGAATGCCGAGAGTCGTTATGAAGCAAATGCCACCTGGTCTGAGAATGCGGGCAATTTCGGAAATCCACCGATCAAAATAGTGCTGGTTAAAGTGTGAAAAAGTCGACCACGTGACGAAGTGGGTCGCAAATCCGTCACGGAACGGGAGCGGTGGCAACGGATCGGTTTTGACGAAGCTGATATAGCTGTTCGCCTTGCGCGCTTCGACGATGAAGTCGAACGGTTCAATCGCGTAGATGTTCGCCGCGGGCACATCCTTCATAAAAGCGCGCGCGATGCGGCCCCAGCCGGTTCCAAAGTCGATCAGGATGCTGTCCTTGGAGAGGGAGGCGCCGTTGGCGTTCAAGACGCCGACGCAGTGCTCGCGAAAGCTGAGCGCACCTCTGATCGCCATCTCATTCGAGTTTCCCTGCAGATGGCGCTGCAGGTCCGCTGACGGAAATGAGGGGAAGGCGATGCCCCGTATCGAAGGCTCTCTGATGCTCCTGACCAGATCGGACCGCCATTCCTGGTCGGTAAGAGGCGCATAGGTCTCATATATCTTGTTGATCTCGGTGTTGTGCATCTCGTCCTCGATTGAGAAAACGCCGGGTTTTGAGGCAGAATGCCGCCTCTTTCAGACCTACTGGGCGAGTCCGACCCGCTTGGTCTGATATCCGCGCTCCAGGATCGCCTGCCACCACGGCTGTTGATCGACGTACCAGTGCACGGTCTTCCGGATGCCGGTCTCGAAAGTCTCCTCCGCGCGCCAGCCGAGATCGCGTTCGAGCTTCGAGGCGTCGATCGCGTAGCGGCGATCGTGGCCGGGGCGGTCGGCGACGAAGGTGATGAGATCGCGGCGCCGCCCGCTTTGACTCGGACTAATCTCGTCGAGGAGATCGCAGATACTTTCAACCACATGGAGATTGGTGCGCTCGTTTCGGCCGCCGATATTATAGGTCTCGCCGACGGCTGCGTGCTCGAGCACGAGTGTGAGGGCTTTGGCGTGATCCTCGACATAGAGCCAATCTCGAACATTTTTTCCGTCGCCGTAGACGGGAAGCTGCTCTCCGGCCAGGCCCTTGATGATCATGTGCGGGATCAGCTTTTCAGGGAAGTGATAGGGGCCGTAATTGTTCGAGCAGTTGGTCAGGAGCGTCGGCAGCTCGTAGGTCTCATGCCAGGCGCGCACCAAATGGTCGGATGAAGCTTTGCTTGCGGAGTAGGGTGAATTGGGCGAGTAGGGCGTGGCTTCCGTGAAGAAGCCCTCCTCGCCAAGCGAGCCGAACACTTCGTCCGTGGAGATATGCTGGAAGCGGAACCGCGCCCGCTTGTCCGGAGATAGCGTCCTCCAGTAGCGTAGGGTCTCCTGGAGCAGTGTGAACGTCCCCACGATATTGGTCTGCATGAATTCGCCGGGGCCGTCGATCGAGCGGTCGACGTGGCTCTCTGCGGCAAGATTCAACACAGCGTCGGGCTGATAGTGCTCGAACAGCCGGCGCAGTCCCGGGGCGTCGCAGATGCATTGCTTCTCGAAGGCGTAGTGGAGGTTTTCGGTCGCGCCGGGGAGGGAATCGAGGTTTGCGGCGTAGGTGAGCTTGTCGATGTTGACGACGCGTGCGTGGCTGTTGCGCAGGAGGTAGCGCACGACCGCGGAACCGATGAAGCCGGCCCCGCCCGTCACGAAGATGGTCAACCCCTTCAAACGCATGATCAATCAACTCCGTGCGGCAAATTAGGCCGCTCTGTGCGCGCGTGCGACGGACTGTAGATATTCGCCGTAGCTGCTCTTTGCGGTCTTCGCGGCCACCCGGTCGAACGCTTCAACCGTGATGTAGCCCTGTCGCAACGCGATTTCCTCGGGGCAGGCGATGCGCAGGCCCTGGCGTTGCTCGAGGATCTGGACGAAATGGCTGGCTTCGACAAGCGAGGAGTGCGTACCGGTGTCGAGCCAGGCAAAGCCGCGACCGAGCACGTCGACATAGAGATCGCCCCGCTCCATATAGGCCTTGTTGACGTCCGTAATCTCGATCTCGCCGCGTGCCGATGGCTTGATCCGCGCGGCGATGTCGACGACGTCGTTGTCGTAGAAATAGAGCCCGGTGACCGCGACGTTGGACTTCGGCTGCTTCGGCTTCTCCTCGATCGAAAGCGCGCGACCGGCCTGGTCGAGCTCGACCACGCCATATTGCTCAGGCGTGTTGACGACATAACCAAAGATGGTGGCGCCCTTATTGCGCAGGGATGCCTTTGTTAACATTCCTGGCAGGCTGTGCCCGTAGAAAATGTTATCTCCTAACACTAGGGCCACCGGATCGTCGCCGATAAAGTCACGCCCGACGATGAATGCGTCAGCCAACCCCCGCGGCGTCTCCTGCGTGGCGTAGGAAAAATGTAGGCCGATTTCGCTGCCATCACCGAGCAACCGCTCAAAGAGCGCCTTGTCCTGGGGCGTGGAAATGACCAGAATTTCCCTGATTCCGCCGAGCATTAGCGTCGAGAGCGGATAGTAGATCATGGGTTTGTCGAAGACCGGCAGAAGTTGCTTCGAGACGACGGTCGTCACGGGATAGAGGCGAGAGCCGGTGCCGCCTGCGAGAATGATGCCTTTCATTGCTCCTCACAGTTTACTTATCACAACCATAACATATAATGTGAAGAGTACAAGTTAGTGACGACGCCGAAACACCGGTGTCGGTCGGCAAAAATTCGCAGTGCTACGAAAATGAATGTGATCCGGACCGAGCTTCCTGAAGTGCTCATCATCGAGCCCAAGTTCTTCGGCGACGACCGTGGCTTCTTCGTCGAGAGCTATCAATTCACTCGTTACATCACATACGGCATCACGCGGCCCTTCGTGCAGGACAACATGTCCCGTTCGCGCTGCGGCGTGCTGCGGGGTCTGCATCTGCAAAATCCCGTTACCCAGGGCAAATTGGTCGCCGTGCTACGGGGCAAGGTGCTCGACGTCGCCGTCGACATCCGCGTCGGGAGCCCGAATTTCGGACGTCACGTTGCCGTCGAGTTGAGCGAGCAGAACCGGCGGCAGCTATGGGTTCCGCGGGGATTCGCGCACGGTTTCCTGGTGCTCTCAGAGACCGCGGACTTTTTCTACAAATGCGATGATTTCTATAGTCCGGAGAACGAGGTTTCGATCCGCTGGGACGACCCGGCGATCGGTATCAACTGGGGTATCGAAAAGCCGTCGCTCTCGGCCAAGGACGCGGACGCGCCGCTGCTTGCGGACATCAAAAACCTTCCATTGTATGGGCAAGTCTGATGCGGATACTGTTGACGGGAACCGGCGGGCAGGTCGGAGGTGCATTGCAACCAGTCCTGGCTCGACTCGGCACAATCATCGCGCCTAACCTCAATGATTTCGATCTGTCGAAGCCTGACAAACTCGTCGGGGCGCTCGACACGTTCCAGCCGGATCTCATCATCAACCCCGCGGCCTATACCGCCGTGGACCGCGCGGAGGACGAGCGCGAGCTCGCATTCCGCATCAATGCCGGGGGACCCGAGGTGATCGCCAAATGGGCTGCGAAACGTCGCGTACCGCTGGTGCATTTTTCCACAGACTACGTCTTCGACGGCTCCGGGAAGGCGCCATGGCACGAGGATAGTCAAACGGGGCCGTTGTCGGTCTACGGCGCAAGCAAGCTCGCCGGTGACACCGCCATTTGCGCAGCAGGCGGTCCGCATCTGATTGCACGTACCTCTTGGGTCTACGCCGCCAAGGGCGCCAACTTCCTACGCACGATCGCGCGGCTTGCGGCAGAGCGCAAAGAGCTGCGCATCGTTGCTGATCAGATCGGCGCGCCGACCACTGCGAGGACGATCGCCAACGCCATTGCAGATATCGTGCTGCCAAATTTGTCGAACCTTAATGAGCTCTTTGCGCGCAAAGGCGGCGTCGTCAATCTCGTCTGCGCCGGCGAGACCAGTTGGCATGGCTTTGCGAGCGCGATCGTCGCCGGCCTGAGGTCGCGCGGCCTAAGACTCGAGGTTGAAAGCGTCATTCCGATCGCCACGGCCGATTTCCCGACCAAGGCGATACGGCCCGGCAATTCACGGCTCGACCTGTCGCGCCTGAAGAAACAGTTTGGAGTGACCATGCCGAATTGGCAGGAGGCGTTATCGGTCGAGCTCGACGATTTCGTTGCCTTGCAAGAAAAAGCAGCACGCGCCGAGCCGGCGCGCCAGCTCCAGCAGCGAGTTTATTCGTGACTGAACGGCGGATCGAGCGAAGGGGGCGCGCGGCGGCCTGAAGGACGATGAGGCGCCGCCTCAGAACCCCAACGGCACGTCGCGCGCCGGTTTGAGATGATTGTAGCGAGGGGCGCGTGGCCCGGGCGGCCAGGCGAGGGCGCTGTAGGGAATCCCGTCGCGCGAGAGCTGCGGATTGTAGGTAGGGTCCTCGTTGAGCCATTCACCCCAGCGCGCCCGAAGCAGATTAAGTTCATGCTCGAACCGGCTGCGCCGGTCGGCGCGATCATCCCGCCCGCGGCTGGCTGATTCGGCGTGAACCAACTTCGCATGCGGCGTGAAAACGATACGCTTGCCCGCTTGGCGCAACCGTAAGCAATAGTCGACGTCGTTGAAGGCGACCGCGAAGCGCAACTCGTCCATCCCGCCGACGGCAAGATAGTCGCTGCGTCTGGTTGCGAGGCAGGCCGCAGTCACGGCGCTGCATTGGTGCGCGACAAGGAGCTGGTCGAGAAACCCGGGATCATCACCGAATCTGTCGGTAAAGGCGTGAGTCGCCGCGAAATTCATTCCCAGGACGACACCGCCATGCTGAACGACGCCGCCAGGCCAAGTCAGGAGCGCGCCGACCGCACCGACATCAGGCTCGGCGAGCCGCGTGAGCATCTCCTCGAGCCAGTCTTCGGAACTCGCCTCGATGTCGTTGTTGAGGAGACAGAGCACGTCACTGTCGAGTGTTGCTGCGGCTTGATTGTTCAGCCTCGCGAAATTGAAGGGACCTTCGACCCGCAAAGTCCGCACGCCGCGTCTCGCCAAGCCTGCAAGATAGGCGATCGTCTTGGGGTCGGCACTGTCATTGTCGACGACGAGAATATCTGCGCGGCAGCACTCGACCGCCGGCGAGATGCTGTCGATACAGGTGCGCAAGAGCGGGAGACGATCTCGGGTCGGGATGACCACTGTCACGCGCTGGCGCGGAATCGCTCGACCAATTCGAACCGCAGGAAAGAGGTTAACTTGTTGCGGGGTGACATCGGCACTGACGGCACGTGCGTCGAGGTGCATTTGGCTCGCCGCGGCAAGCTGATGGCTGGCATACGTTCGATCGAGTTTAGGAAGCGTCGCCAGTGCTCCCGGCAGATGAAGGATGTTGTCCTCACGTGGACCAGCGTGATCGAGCAGGCAGTTGAAGAGGCGGTAAAGATTGTCGGGACGGGCCTCAAGGCCGGCGAGCAGGGCGTCTCGTCGAACAGCAAACAGATGCGCACAATAGCCTTGCTCCAGCATCCTTTCGTAGTCGAATGCAGGAAAGGCCAGCGGCCAGAGCCGGCCATCCTCGGCGAGAAAATCGAGGTCGCCGTACAGGGCGATCGCATCCGGATAGGCGTCGAATGCTGCGGCAATGCGGGCCAGAGCATTCGGCTCGACCACCACACCCGCCATCGCGATGACGATGTGATGTGAATCGGAGGCGGCGCCGTCCAGAAACTCCAACAGAGCGTCGCTGTCGACGGAGAGTAGCTCCCCGTCAATGACGCCTGCCGTCCAGCTTTCGTGGGTCTGGGTCTGCAGCGCGGCAAGCGTTTGCTCTGCGCCGGGGGCGCCGGCGACGACGACCGCGAGCGAAAGGGCACTTACTCGCGGGATCGGCAGCGGGAAGCGGTCGCGCCAATTCACGTAGTCGGAGAACGGAAGCGAGGCGGGAATCAGTTGATCATACAGCTGGCCGCGCAGGCGCTCGGCACCGTAGCCGCCGAGCGCGTCGATCATTCCGGCAAGGCCGTCGGGAAAGGCGACAAAGACGGCCGTCGCTGGAATTGGCTCACCGTCCTCCCTGCGCAACGAAACGCGGTGAACGCGGCCGTCGGCAAAGCGTTGCGGGACGTGGAAATCAAAAGCGCGCGCATTCCGGTGTGCCGCAGCTTCGCCAACATGCGTCCAGGCGGTTGCATTAACCTGGGCGACGGCCTCTCCGTCGACGATTGCCTCCAGAAAGAGCGCGGAGTCGCTATCGATCCAACCCTGGAAATGCAGCCCGCCGAGCCAGCGCAACTGGCACGTCTTGCGCAGATCGGCGCGATTTGCGTACTCGCTCTCCAAATCGACCGGTTGGCCGACAGGCGTGCCGAGATTGGCGAGGCGGGCCTCGAGGGTGCGTGCGGCGCGCAGCAGATCGGGCTCAATCGTGATCGCGAATCCGCAACTCGCCTGATGCGCTTGTTCAGCAAGCTCCGGAACGAAGGCGTCGGCATAGGTTGTGCTGAACACGAGGCCGTCGAGCAAAATCTCGACGCTATAGCGGCGCTCCGGCGCCTGCGCGTCGTAGACGAAGCCGGACAACGTGCCATCGCGCGCGAGCTCAAGCCGGCTGACGAGCTTTGGTCTGATCGACAATTCGGATGGGTGGCGAGAGAGACGCGACATACTCAGGACCGCGCGACCCAGTCGACCACGAGATCGGCAAGCGCTGCCGCGTTCACAATGGCAGAAATGGCGAGGTCGCCTTTGCGGGGCTTCAGCGCACCGCCGGACCAGTCGCGGTAGGCGACTGGCCTTGTCGCCTGTCTGGCGGTCTCGACGAGAGGATGGCCGAAGACGGGCTGCTCAAAATCGGTGAGGATCCAGCCCGGATTATGCGGTCTCAGGACATCGCCAAGTTCGTCCGCGGCAATCGCGCCCGTGACGAAGATATTGGGCCGTGACATCAGGCGATCATCGCCGCAGGTCGCCCCGGCAACGACGATCGGTAGCGATGGTTCGCGCCGCCACAGACGATCGGCCAATGTGTTTATCATACGCAGGGATGCGAGCGTTGGCGTCGAGGGAACGATTACAAGGGACTTGTCATTGGCGGAGATTGGCGGCAGTGTCATGAAACATGTGGGCCAGTCATGCAGCAGGATCTTGCGATCGGGCCACCTGCTTTGTGCATAGGCCTTTGCCATTTTGCTGGGAACGAAAAGTGGAGTTGTGCCGGAGGGCAGGGAAGCAATCTCGCCAATGCTCTCCGATATCAGCCAGCGATCGATCGGAACATCGAGGCACCGGATCAGCTCGATGAGCCGCGGCGGCGGGTTTGGCTCAAGGATCTCGACACGCGTTGGGGATAGCCGCCTCAGGATGTCGCCAGCGCTGGCGAGATTTGCCTCTGTGTCGAGCCTCAAACACGTGGTTTGCGGCAAACCTCCGTCGGCAGCTCGGAGGTGAAGCACATTGTCGTCCCGCGAGAGCAGGACCGTGCGCTCGCCATGCAGGCGCAGATGGCGTATCAGCGCGTCGGTCACGGCAGGGCAGGTCCGCGCTCCCGCGAGAACTAGTACCGATGGCTCAGCGGGCCATGGCAGCGCACGCTCGAGCGCAGCGCGCGCCGGCCGTAAAGGATCGGCGATTTCAAAGGCGCGGCATTCCTCCCGGTAGTTCGGGAATCGCTGGTCCAAAAAGTTAAGATTGCGAAGCACGAGACCGCGCTTCTCCTCTTGAAAAGATTTCGAGCCGTGATGTCCGACATAGACCGACGGCGCGCAAACATTCCGGAAGCCGTTGGTCCGCGCGCGGAGGCAGAGATCGATGTCTTCGAGATAACCGCGATCGAAATTGTCCGAGAGCTTGCCCACACTGTCGAGGCAGGCCCGTGTAACATAGAGGCAGAATCCGATGCCGCTTGCGACATCGATCGCTTTCCCCGCATTAGCTGCGCTGGCGACGCGGTCGATTGCGACAATCTCGTCATAGCGCGGCATCGGATTAACGTCGTTCGGCGTTGGAAATGAAAAGATGTCGCCGTTGTTGGAAAGTGGTGTGACGGTTCCGATGTTTGGCGCCGAATATGCCACGTTGGCTAGCCGATCGACGAAGCCGGGCGGAACGAGCGTGTCGGAGTTGAGCAGTACTACGTCGCCCCTCTGGATCTCGTTCAGCGCCCGATTGATCGCGCCGACAAAGCCGAGATTGACCGGGTTTACGAGGAGACGAATCTTGCCTGCCGCCGCAAGCTCGCTCAGATGGGGCCGCAGCTCCACTTCCGGACTGGCATCGTCGATGGCGAGAACCTGAAAGGCGTCCTTACCAGTCCTTCGTTGACGCCTTGCCTTGTCGAGGCTCTCGAAGCATTCGATCGTTGCCCGCGCATCCCCATAGACGGGGACAATAACGGTCGGCAGGTCGACGTTCGGTCCGATTCTGATGGAAGAATCGCGAGCGGCTCGGAGGTTCATCGTCGAGGTGAGGTTGGGCGCCACGCGTCGAACCTGGACGACGTCTTCGCCGCATCTCAGCGTCACGATTTGAGCTGTAGTGGACGGTGGCCGCCGAACCAAGAAGGTTGTTGCCTGCACATCTGCGCTCGCCAGGGGGTGAAACGGATTGGATTCGAGAATGCTCGTCAGCGTGCCGTCTTCGGTTGCAAGGCTAACTTCGACGGAAAGGGCGTTGGTCCAGGCGACCCAGCCCGTCACGTGATTGTCGAACACAGAGCAGGCCGCCCAGTGGCGGCCCCCGGCACGCCGCAGCTCCGCGATGGCAGCTCGAAGGATGGCCGGATTGCCTTCGCGGCGTATTAGTTGAGCGGCTGCGGCCAGTCGTCGTTCGTCGACAGCCCACGCCAGCATCCGGCGGTTGGCGCCGACATCGTAAGGATCGACAAGAAGCGCCCGCGCAAGATCGGACAGCGCAGCTTCGTTAAGTCCAAGCCTCCAAGCGGCTTCGGCGCGGAGAACGAAGCAGTGAGCTGCTGGTGGAGGCGAAACTCGAATGCGTCGATCGGCGTATTTGAGCGCCGTCGCGAACTCCTGCGTGGTCAACGCCTCGGCTGCGAGGCGTTCGAGCGCGATATGCGCGTGAGGCCCGACAAGGAAGGAAACATCGGGAATCTTGCGATGGTGGTCCGACCCAGCCGATCGCTCACCCACGCTACGCGGCTCCATTTTCGGATTGCCCTAGCCGATGGAGCTCTCTTGGCGCGCCCGGCTGCGGAAGACGCGGACCCGGCTGGAGCCGACCGGTTTTCGTGACGGTTTTGCGGGAACGACGACATTGTCTGGGGCTGCTAACCGGTTGACGCCGATGCGAATGCCAACCAGAGGCTCGCGGCTGGTCGGCCCCGACAGAACGACGCGTTTTCCGATGGCGCGCAAGGTCGGCGCGTTCAAGAACGTCGCTTCCGCCACGAACTCGAATCCCCCGGCGCCACTGATTTCCAGCACGACGCCTGTAATCGGCAAGGCTCGTCCACGCGTGCCGGCATAGGTCCCGAGCGACACCATTTTGCCGCTCCCCGCCTGGCTAATGGGGAATTGGACCGCATAGCGAATATCGAGACCCGCCGGCTTCTCCGGCCATTCAAGGGCAATTCCTTCGATGCGCGATGGGGCCGTTGGACCTGCAATCCAAGCATTAGACGCGACGACAACATCGCCGCGACCTGCGACGTGGCCGAGGATCTTAAGACCGTCCATTGCAACATTTGCGTGCATGACCACGCTCTCATTTTGCGCGCCGAGCGGCGCTCGGCCGGATTGAATCGGTTCGATACGAACCATGGCCGCGCGCGATCCCCCGGGTCGCATCGGCTGAACCTGAATCTGCAACGTGCCGGGTGTGTTGACCCGGACCATCAGGCCCGAATTCGGCTCCCAAAGCGTCGGCTCCGTTGCGTCGGGATGCATGATGAGCTCCATGCGCCCTTCATGTCCCTGCGTCGGTACAACCGTCACGTGCGGCGGCGAAGCGAGATCGTCCGCACTCTTGTAGCTCACGAAGAAGAGTCCCCGATCGAGACTTACGACCTTCTGCTGCTCAACATCATCCATCATTGCCCCCAATCAGATTCGATGAACCAAAGATTGTTTCTTCTCGCTTGACGATCTTGCGTGAGCGTCGCTCTGACGAACCGGTCCGCAAACAAGACGGCTTAAGGAACGCTTCTCAAGCGAACGGCAGGACGCCAATCCGGCGGCAATAGAGATCGGCGTATGTATTCGGTTTCTGCGCTGAGCAGCTCCGCGATTTGACGGAGCCTTTCATTCTCGTCTCTCAGCAGCGCGATGGTATTCGCGATATCATCGACCCCGATCAAGTCAGGATGCCAGCTGCACAACTCACGGTCGAAAGGGGGGTGTTTAATCGTCATCGGATGGCTCACCGCGCGCTTGGACTTGGGCCTCTAAGACTAAAGCAATCATCAAAAACTCGCGTGGCGAGAACAAAACCCAAAGTGGCATACGTTTGGACTTAATCGCTCTAATTTGGGGCAGGAAAATGTCAGGCATATCGAAAGCTTCGAGGCGAAGAGATACTTCAGCAGTTTAATCATCGGGAACTTGTGGACGAGTGACACAGTCGTGTCATGACGGATTGGTTTGAGTCTGTTCAATCAGATGGCGCCTTTGCTCACGAAGCGAGCAAGACGAGAACAGATAAATCTTGAACTCAATTGCCTGTTGGAATCTGCGTGCTTCGCTGTCGCCAACTCTTGCTATAGATATCTCCCATGCTTGCATTCATTCCCGATTGATTGCATGCCACGAGGGGCTGGGCCGAGAGCGGCGTCGATGAAGATCCTAATCGTTCACAACAATTTCCCGGCACAGTATCGCAACATTGCGGCTGCTTTGGCCAAGGAGCCTGGCTTCGAGGTCGTAGCCGTCGGTGCATCGACTGCAAGATCGATGCCGTCCGTACGATTGATCAAATACGCGCTTCCTGACGCTGACGTTTCAGGAACGCATCCATTTGCACGGCGCTTCGATGTCGAGTGCCGGCGTGCCGAACAGGTGCTGTACAGTCTTTCGAGTCTAGCGACGTCTGGATTCAAGCCGGATCTGATTCTCGCCCATCCCGGGTGGGGCGAGACGCTGCCGTTGCGTACGATGTTTCCCAAGGCACGTTTGCTGATCTATTGCGAATTTTTTTACGGGGCCGATGGGCGTGACATCGGATTTGATCCGGAATTTCCAATGCCTGGGCTCGATGGTCACATCGGGCTCCAGTTGAAAAATGCGACGACCCTGCTCGCGCTTGAGGATTGCGAGATGGGCATCTCGCCAACGAAATGGCAGCAATCGACGTTTCCCGCACATTACCAGGGCAAGATCGACGTAATTCACGAGGGCGTCGACACGGCGCGCATGCGGCCGAATCAGCAGGCGCGCCTGCTGCTGCCGAATGGACAGCACGTCCGACCGTCCGACGAGGTCGTGACGTTTGTCGCGCGCAATCTCGAGCCGCTTAGGGGCTACCATATCTTCATGCGCGCGCTGCCTGAGATCTTGAGACGGCGGCCGAACGCACAGATCGTCATCATCGGCAGGGATGGCGTATCCTACGGACTTCCGCCCCCGGCGGGCACAAACTGGAAGTCGATCTTCCTTGACGAGATGCGCGATCGCCTGGACCTGTCGCGTGTTCATTTCATGGGAGGAGTCTCGTACCAGACCTTCATTGCAGCCCTTCAGGTATCATCGGCGCACGTCTATTTTACATACCCCTTCGTGCTGTCTTGGTCGATGCTGGAGGCGATGAGCACTGGCTGCCTCGTCATCGGTTCTGACACGTCGCCGGTGCGCGAAGTCATCAATTCGGGCGAAAATGGCCTGCTGGTCCCATTCTTCGCAGTTAACGAGCTTGCCGGGCGGGTCGTCGAAGTGCTCGAGCAGCCGGCAAAATTTTCCGTGCTCCGCGAAAGCGCCCGCCGCTATGTTGTCGATAATTACGACGCGGAGCAGGTCTGCGTGCCCCGAATGCGCCGCCTTATAGATCTGAGGGGAAAGGCCGCGTCATCACCGCGCGTATTCTGGCCAGCGCGTCCGGTTTCTGAGTGGCGGACCAAGAGCGCCAAGCGAGCGTCGCGCAACATGCCGGCAGGTCGCCAACTGTGATGCAGTCGATGTCGTTCTTAATCCGTTGTCAAGTTGCCGATCAGGACGCGCCTGGCGAAAGTGAGCCATCGCTCGAAGAGGCGGCGGAGGGGGCGAGCATCTGGTTGCCTGTCACGTCACCTGACAAGGGCGATCGCGCAATCTCCGCGAGAATTCTTGCCCCATGCTGACAGTTCTCGCCGAGCTGGAACGTTGAAGAGCGTATCGCAGCTCCGACATGTATGACGAAATGAGGCAACGCACTCTCGACTTGAACCTATGGCGATATCGCTCGCTTCTTGAAGGTTGCTCATGTTGCCTCTGTTTTGCTCAGCTTAGCCCGAGTTAGCCCATGATGGATTGGAGCGAGAGCTCAAGCGTTTCAATCGGTTGAAGGGTGGCGTGCGCACGACGTGTGCACCGGTTCCGGCGAGCCGCATGAGTCCGGACTAGGCGCGTTTCGGATCATCGCGCCGATCAGTTCCGAACCTGACTTTATGATCCAAACCGGACGGATCTGGGCGGCGGCGGTAACTGACCAGTTATTTCGAGCCCGGCCGCGCTTCTTCTAACAGCCATGCTGATCTCCCGCCGTCATAAATCCGTAATTTTCAGGCACCGAAGCTTGGCGCCGTCTCCCGATTTGTCTGGGAGTGGGACCGCAAAAGGACCTGGTCATGACCGACAGTACCCAGCACGACGCGGCTAGACGCAATCGCCTGCTCGAAGCAGCCCAACAGGAGATGATCAAGTTCGAACGCAAAGAAAACGAGTTCCGCAAGAAGGATCGCGCGGAGAGAGCGGCCGAACTTCAACCGCCGCTGGATAAACTCAATATTCATTGATTGCGAGGCCGATAGTTTGACAGGACTGTCATGGCACGTTTTTAGCTTAGTTGCGCGACCAAGGACCGACGCTGCAGCTCCTCGTCCATCCTCGGCCTAGATCACCAGACGGGCGAGGAGCTTGCCGGGTATGAACCAATCATCGATCAGCCGGTTATCCCGGCATGTATCGCCTTTGGTATTTCGTCGCCTTCCTTACCGTCACTGCGGCCGTTTTTGGTGCCTTGGTTGGGTTCGATAAGTTTCTGGGCAGTTAGCCGAAGGCCGCCCGTTCTTCAGCCTGATAATTCAGCTTCTGACCTGAAGCAGGCTGCAATGGAGGGACAGAGTTTGCTCTGCCCAGTCGGTCCAGAGGTCGACCTGCTCTGCTATTGCGGGCGCGTTGTCAAATTCAATTCCGATGTTCCGGACGATGCTCTCGCTTTTGGTGTGCCCCCAGAAGCCGCCGCGGCTCGCAAACGACATTCTCTCGCGCCTTCAGAACCCACGTCGACCTTCGGACGATCGGCCCGTACTTAGGGCCAATTCGATCAGCGAAAAGGCGCAATTGACCGAAGCGGACCGTCAGAACCGAGCTGCTATTGTCAACCGCACGGCGCGCGGCTCGGCGGGATGAATATGGCGATCGGCGAAACCGCCGATCGGCTCGCCCGGTAGGCGCGACAGGTAATAGTATTCGATTTGATTGGTCTGCGTGTTGAAGAGATTGAGCACGTCGAGCTGCAGCTTCACGCCGTTTTCAAATTGATACCCCGCCCGGGCATTGAAAATCAGCGAGGACAGCGACCGCACGCTGTCATCCTCGATCAGCGGACGCGGGCCGAAATAGCGCGCCTTGAGTGCCCCGAACCAGCCGGTCTCGCTGCCAAAGGTAACTGCGCCACTCGCCACCCACGCCGGCGCACCGGGAATGCGATCGCCTGCGGGATCGAAATCGGTGAAGCGCGCGCGGGTATAGGCAATGTCGAGATCGAACGACAGCCACGGCACCGGCTTGTATTTGTTCGTCCATTCCACGCCGATGCGACGGCTCGGCCGGCTCGGCTCGGTGGTACCGGCATCGCCGACGAACAGCAGTTCCGAGTCGAAATCGAGCACGAACACCGCGACCGAGCTGGTGAGGCCTTCGATCGCCCTGGTGCGGATGCCGAGCTCGGCGCCGCGCGAGCGCACCAGCAGCGGCACGCGCTCGAGCGGCGTCACCTTGTCGTTTGGATCGACTGTGATGGTCGCGCCTCTAATATCATTGCTGTGCAGGCCATAGCCGGCATTGCCAAAGAATTCGGTCTTGAACCAGGGACCGAGCACGATGCCGGTCTTTGGGCTTGCCATCGTCGCCTGCGCATTGCCGGAATTTTGTGGCGTGTCGCTCAGCACGTGTCCGGCAAAGATGTCCTCGCGGACCCCGACGGTCGTGTGCAGCCAGTCGTTCCAGTGCGTGGTGCTGTCCGTCCAGATGCCGACGTTGCCTTCCTGCACGCGATCGTCACGAACGGTCGAGAGCACATTGCGCTGTTCGGTCTTGAACAGGCCGACATGGATGTCGTCGTAGCGGCTCTGCACGCCAACACGGGTTTGCGTCACCAAGCCGCCAAACCGCCAGTCGAAGGCGTGCCGCGCATCGAAACCGCCGAAGGTACGGCGATCGAGCTGGTTGAACTGGTCGCCGTTGACGGGATTGTCGAGGAAGTAAGTGAAATTGTTGAAGAGCTCCAGATCCGAGCGCACGATATAAGCGCTGATCTTGCTCTGCCCATACGCGCTCGACTGCGCCCAATTGCCGGATAGGCTGAAGCGGCTGGAGGTGCCGCCGTCGGTCGGATCGAGTGTGCCGAAACGGCTGATGATGCCCTGGTCGATGGCGCGCTGCGCGACCTGGTCGGTCGAATTCCAGCCGTTGGAATAGGCCATTCCGGTGAGCGTAAATCCGTCGGTGGCGGTGCCTTGGCTATAGCGCAACACGCCGTTGATCTTGCGTACGTCGTCCGGCAACTCCCAAGGGCCATTGTATTTGGTAGCCTCGATCGCCGTGAGCAGCGTGCCGTCGCCGATGGCGGTCGAGCCTGCCGCCAATCCACGGCGATATCCAAAACTGCCAAATGTCATCTCCGCGATATTCTTCGGCAGCTTGTTGAGGTAGTCGATCGCCACTGCACCGGCGGTGCCGAAATCGCCCACATCGGCGAAGTACGGACCCTTGCGGACATTGACCGACTGGATCAGCTCGGGAATGAGGAAATTGATGTCGGCATAGCCCTGCCCATGACCGTGCGTTGGCATGTTGACCGGCATACCATCGACGCTGATGGCGAGATCGGTGCCGTGGTCGAGATTGAAGCCGCGCAGGAAATATTGATTGGCTTTACCCTCCCCGGAATGCTGGGTGACGATCAGGCCGGGCACGGCTTCCAAGGCCTCGCCGACCCGCGCGAACGGCACCGCGTTCACTTCGGCGCCGCTGATCTTCATAGCGCTGACGGCCGTGGGCTGCAGGGCAGCGGTCTTGTCGGACGAATCGCCGGCAGTGACGTCGTTGGCGCCGACTGCGACTGGCAGCTCGGACCGGGCTGCGGTAGCGCGGTGCGTCCCGCGATTTTGGACCCGTTTGGGCCGGGCGACCCGATTGGGCTGCACACCGGCTGCAGTGACGGTGACGGGCGGAAGCTGATTGGAGTTAGCTGTTGTGGCTACTTCGTGCGCCACTGCCGGGAACGCGCACACGACGGACGAAGTGGTGGCGGCAAATATCCGCAACAACAAGGCCCCACGCACTGACACGCCCCCGCACAATACCTGGTACAGTCGATGACCACTGCACGCACCCAAGCCAGCCCACTCACGTAGCAAGCCGGTATGACGATTGAACAACAATGTCATACCTAAAGACCAAGATCGAGCGGGCACCACACCAGCCAATACGCCCCGCTCGCGGGAATCGATGCGCCAGCAAAAGCGGGCGGCTGGCGATGGCTGCGCTTACCGGTTAACTCGTTGCCCGGTGGCTCGGAGCACTCTCTCGCTTCAGGCTAAGGTGTCCGCACCAACGACCGACTCAGGAAGCGAACGCGAGTCCGGTCATCATCAACCCGATTGCGGCGACCCAGCCGCCGAACGCGCGAATTGCGATCGTGCGCCATGCAGTTGGGCCGGCGCTAACCGGTCGCTGGAACGTGAGCGTGAGGGCCATGATCAATGTGGTGACTGCGTAACCCGCACTGGCCAATCCTGCCGCGAACAGCAGCCGATTGGTTTCCGGCTCGAGATTGCTTGCATTCGCCGCGCCACGCGCCGCTGCCAAGGCGAAAACGATGACGCACAAGAGCGTTGCTGGAACTGGCATTGCCGCCGCCAGCAGCAGTCCGACGAGCAGAATCATTGCTGCAGGCAAGGCCGACGACTCGGACGGCACGAATCCGAGGCCCGCAACAAGGGAAAGTCCGGCGAGCAGCCCCAGAGGAAACGCCAGGACAAGCCACCGTCCTTTTGAAGCTCCGAGCGAGCCTCCGAGAATCCCGATCGCCAGCCAAAGGATGATATCATGGAGGTCGGTGAAAGGATGCACGGCACCGACGTAGAAATCGCCAAGTCGCGCAGCAATGACGTGCGCTTCTGATGCGGTTGTGGAGGCAAGCAGGGTGGCAGCCGCAATCCAAACACCGCCGAGCCGAATGTTCATGCGGTGGCTCCGAGACTGTGCACGAGGAAGTAGCATCCGAGCGCCGCAATGACTGCACCGAGAGCCTGAACAACGCGCGCTCCGGCAGGCCACCGCGTCAGGATTCCAATGACAATTCCGCAGAGGTGGAGCATGCCCGTGGCAACGACAAAGCCGATGCCGTAGGCCAGCGGATTGGCCGAACCCGGAAGCTCGACCCCGTGCGCGTGTCCGTGAAAGATCGCGAACACGGCAACCACCGCAGCCGCGACGGAAAACGGCAGCTTCAGACGCATCGCGACCGCGGCACCCAGCGCGAGCGCCGACAGCGCGATCACGATCTCGGGCACCGGCAGCGGAATTTTCAGCACACCCACGACGCCGCCCAGTGCCATCACGAGCGGAAAGGTGATAGGCAGTACCCAGATCGCCGGCGCGCCGAGTTGCGCCCCCCAGATTCCGACTGCGACCATCGCAACCAGATGGTCCATCCCCGTCAATGGATGCAGCAGCCCACTGACCAAGCCGCCCTGCTCGCCGGTTTGCTCGTGCGCGAGTGCGGGGTGTGCGAGGCAGAGCGCGGCAAGCGCAGCCAGGCACGTTATGATGCGCGGTGACATGAGCTTACTCCTTGCTCTCACATGGTCGCGAGCACGCGCGCAAGACGGCCGAAGAACCAGAACATCGAAACGGTACCGATGGCGTAGGCCGGGAGAGCGTCTCCCCAGCGTGGCAAGACGGCGCCGAGCCGGCGATGCGCCCAGATCAACGCGAGCACAAGCAGCACAAAGGCAAGCTGGCCGATCTCCACGCCGACATTGAAAAAGAGCAGCGCCGCCGGCAGGAGACGGCTTTCGAGCCCAAGTCCTGCCAGAGCGCCAGCGAACCCGATGCCATGAACGAGCCCGAACGTAAATGCGACAGCCCACGGATGGCGAGCGGTAAGGCCCATCTCTCCACGCTGTTGCTTAACGATTTCGACTGCGAGGAACGCGATGCTCAATGCGATGCAGGCGTTGAGTGGGCGTTCCGGCACACCGATCAGGCCGAAAGCCGCCGCAGCAAGCGAAGCGCTGTGTCCGATTGTGAAGGCGGTGATCGTTTTCACCAGCCGCCACCCGCCGCCGACGATCCAGATCAGGCCCAACACGAACAACAGATGATCGGCGCCCAAAAGGATGTGATCGATTCCGTAGTTTACATAGCTCTTGGCGAGCTCGATCCAGGTCTGAAGCGTCGGTGCGCCAGTGCCGAGTACGGACACCACTGGATTCGCAGTCGAAATCGTGTAGCTGCGCGGCTCACCTTCGATCGGAATGATCTTGATCAGCACAGCCGACATGTTGGCGCCGAGGTTGGTAATGGTGATCGGGCCGACCAACCCTTTTTGGCCGCAGTTCATTTCGGGCAGCCGGAGGAAGCAATGGGGCGGCACCCGCAGATCGACCCGTCCAGCGCCGATCGACGGCTGCATGGTCCAGCGGCCGACGAACGCACCCGATCGAACCTCGCGGAATTCGAGCACGCCGAGCGTTGCCTCATGCGCGCGGAGCGCGCAGGGTTGCACGAGCACGGCGAGGATGAGCAGCGCCAATCGCAAATACAGGGACGCCATCACTGCTCGTACCGCACCTGATAGGAAGCCTTGAGCCGCTTGACCGCTTCCCAGGCGAGATTGCGCGTTTCTTCCGTCTGCCAAGTCCTGGCGGCCTCATCCCGCACCTTCTCGAGACTAGCAAGCGCTCCTTCACGCCGCGAGTCGAGGCGAACAACGTGCCAACCCTCCTTGGACCGCAACACCTTCCACTGCTCCTGCGGCATGCTCAGCAGCGCATCGCGGAAATCCTCGCCGAAAGATGCGGCCAGGCTTCCGACGGGCCGGGCGAGAATTGCGCGAGTTTGCTGCTGCAACTCCGCTGATTCGTGTTGTTGGACAATGTCCTCGAGCTGACGTTGCGCCGTGGTCTGATCCGTCGGCGGGGTAATGTAAAACGAAACGCGTTCCGGCTCGTCGAAGCGGGCGTGATTTTCGGCAAACCAAGCCTGCAGTTGCTCTTCGGTCGGTTTCGCGATCCGAATCTGATCGAAAATCAGCAACTGCATCTTGAACGCAATTCGGTCGCGGATCATCTCGTCGCCGCGGTCCACGGCAAGCGCCTTGCCCTCGCGGTAAAGGATTTCGCTCGCGATCCAGGCGTCAATCCGTTTCTGAAGCTGGTCGTCGGAAGGCGTGCGTTCTTTATCCTCGTCGAAGTTCTCGACGAAGGATTGGCGCAACGCCTTGGTAACGGTGATCACCTTTTCGTCCTTGGCGGCCGGATGCAAAGCCGCGTCGGCTGCGAAGATCATCCCTCCAAGCAGAGCGAAATGCAGTAGCGGTTCGCGCGATAAGCGCATGAGCGTTGAGATGATAGAGCGCGAATGACGCGTCACGCCCTGCGCAGCTTCCGCGCTCTCATGGTCGGAGCGTCCGGCGTGCAACATCTGAGAGGACTGCACTTCAATCTGTGTCGCTGACATTGACATAAAAGCTTTACAATTCTCAGAGGGTAACTGGCGGCCGCTGACAGCCGACAGAGCTCTCCATCTGTCATCCACAATCGTGTGTCTCGTGCAAGAGAAAATTTGCAGACGGAAGTGTTCGCAGGTGGAAGTGTCTGGGCTTCCGTGGGCGCTCTGCGCGCCAACACAAAAGCTTCACGCAATTGTCTCTGAAGTCTGCTGTTGTCCGGACTGCAGAGAGTGCAATCAAACGCGGCTCGCTACGGCCGCTTGAGATTCCTTTCCTTCCTGCCGTACCGACGAAATTAAATCCGAAGAGGGGCGATAGATGTTTCCATTTACCAAAGCGATTCTGTTGACCGCAGCATCGGCGTCATTGGCGCTAACCCAGAGCGCTGAAGCCCAGCAGTGGGGCAGCGATGGGCACAGGGGCAATCCTTACGTTGCCGGCGACATGCACAATCACAACACCTGCACGGATGGTTCGGTGTCCGCGGGCTATGCGATCGACCGCGCGGTCGGAAGGGGCGTCGCGGCCGGCGGTGGCAACAACTTCGATCTCGACTGGTTCACTCTCGGCAATCACGGCGGTTCGGGTAACCGCGACTGCCGCTTCAGCGACACGAGCGCCAACCTTCCGGGCGACACCACGAGGACGTGGAATCAGACGCTCGGCCAAACCATCGATGGCATCACGATTACCAGCCTGAAGGGCACGCCAAACGGCACCGGCAGCGATGCGAAGATGTGGCGCTGGCAGTCGATCCGGGAGGTCGAATACCCGATCATCGTCAATCGTACGCCGATGTACAACAAGGTGCTGATCGAGGGTCTCGAGTGGATCGCGCCCGGCCACGAGCACGTCGACGTGGCGGTCATTGCCGGCCAGCACCCGAGGGGCCACGGCAGTGCCGACAAGATGGCGGAATTCGAATATCGCTTCGACCGCGCCGATACCGACGCGATCGGTCTCGTGGACGGCGAAAACCAGCTCTGGCCGGGTAAGGACAACGTCAACAATACGGGCACGGCCGGCCACCAGAAGGCGCTGGAAGGCATCAAGTGGTTGCAGGCGAATTATCCGCTGCAATCCTATGTCATTCCCACCCACACCGAGCGCCAGGGACCGTTCAGTCCGACGGGCACCAAAGGCTACAACATCGAGCACTTCCGCAGTTTCAACAATGCCGGACCGACCGTCGCGTTCGGCATCGAGTCGCCCGGTCACTTTGCCGAGGGCGGACTCAGCGGCGGATCCGGATCTTACGGGAGCGGTGCGGTTGGCGGCGGCACATACGGCATGGCGGGCATTTACACCGCGAAGGTAGGCGGACTCTGGGATGGTCTGCTGGGGGAAGGTCGCAACTTCTTCGTCTATGTAAGCTCCGACTGGCATAACCGCGGCGCGGGCGGCGCGCGCGATTCGTTCACGACAGCCGATTTTATTCCCGGCGAGTACACCAAACTGTACGTTCCGAATGCCGGACATCACTCGGCGCAATCGGTCATCGACGGCATGCGTTCGGGCAACTCTTACTCGGTTAACGCCGAGCTTATCGGTCCCGATCTGGTGTTCCGTGCCCGAGCACGTGGCGAGGAATGGAAGGGCATGGGCGAAACGCTGGTCGTGAGGCCGGGCGATCGAGTGACGCTCGAGATGGCGATGACCATCCCCCCCAAGAACAACAGCCCCTACAGCTTCAACAATCCTCTGCTGGTGCCGGTGGGGATCAAGCAGCCGCTCGACAAGCCGGCGGTCGACCATGTCGATCTGATCACGGGGGACATCACCGGCGTGATTGCACCGGATGCTCCGGGGTATGCGGTTCCGAATGCGGCGGGCACGGCCGGTGCGTCGATTGTGTACAATCCGTCGGCGAAGATCGCGCAGCAGATCAATGCGACGCAGATGCATCGCGAACACGGTCGGGATGGTTCGGTCCGGCTGCGGTTCACGACGACGTTCACCGCTGGCCAGACTCCCTTCTATATCCGCGCACGCGGAACCAATATTCCGGTTGGCACCCCGAATGTCTCGGACTCGGCAGGCAATCCGCTGCTCGACGCCAACAATGCGCAGGTGAGCTGCACCGACCCGGCCTGCCCGGCACATTTGGAAGCGGTGAATGGCGTCAAGAAAGTGACCCACGACGTTCAGGCCTACTCGAACGTATGGTTCTACGCCAATCCCATCTTCGTCCGTCCGGAGGGCTCGCCCAAGCTGCTGGTCGAAACGAACGCTGATTTGGCGCGCAGGCTGTCGCGTCGGGCCGATAACGGCCACGACGAGGGACACCACGACGGCCATCAATAACGGTACAACGAGGTCGTCCGGCGGGAAGCTACAGCTTTCCCGCCGGAACCTTTGATTGCGAAATGTGCCACTCTTGCTTGCGAATTAGTGTCTGCGCGCTGTGCCTTGTCATTGGCGCCAGCTGCGGCACGGCCGCTGCGGCCGACGTTGCGCCCGCCTCGGACGAACCCACGCTGGAAGATTGCAAGGCTGCGGTCGGCGAGGCGCGCACCTTGGCCGCAGACTTGCCCCCGGACAATCTCTCCCGCTACTTTGCCGAGCGTCACCTGCAGCAAGCCCTGGTTGAAGCCGGCAATGGTGAATTCGACGAGTGCCTGGAGATGGCCGCGCGTGCTGTTGAACAGGTCCGCGAACGACGCCATGACGTCCCGCCCGGCGAAAAGCTGAAAGTGCTCAAGCCCGACGAATAGGGGAGGGCTTCGCAAATCATCCTTGCCGTCATCGCAGTGTCATCTTTGATCGCGCATTGTCGGGTCCGCCCCAAGAACAGGTAGATTTGCGAAATGGATCAGATCGAGCCGCTTTTCCCGATCCCCTTGTTGCGTTCGCCGCGACTGCTGCCGCAGGTGCTGAACGAAGCCGCCGTCGCAGCAATCCGCAATGCGCGCATTGAGAATAATCTGCGCTCTGACCAGCTGTTCCATACGCAGGTGGCCGATCCGCGCGACAACAGTCTGTTCCGCGAGATCGCTGAGCTGACCATCCCGAAGCTGGTGGAGTTCGGCTACCTCCTGTTCGGCGAGAAGCTGCGCTGGACGGTCAAGGAGATGTGGACGAACATGCTGGAAAACGGCGGCAGTCAGGCACTGCATTCGCATGCCAACAGTTTTGTTTCCGGCATATTGTACCTTACGCCATCGCATCCGGCCTGCAAGACGGTTTTCGTGCGGCCACCCGGTGGATTTGATTTCTCCTTTCGCCACCACACGCGAACCGCTGCCATTGGACCATTCAATGCCGGCAAATACGTATTGCCGGAAGCCGAGCCGGGCGATCTCGTCCTATTCCCCAGCTATCTGTATCACGAGGTGCCAAGAAACCAGGGCGAACAGCGCATCACCATCGCGTTCAACGCTATTCCCGACAGTCTGGATTGCTGGGGCTATCGCATCAACTTTGCACCTTGAGCCGGAGTTCGCTCCAGCGGGACGGCATGGTCACCGCCGGCCCTGATGCGCCAGCAGCTCCCGCGCCTCGATGCGTGAGGGCGCCGCCTTCTCGATTTCATGGAGCAGGTGCGTCGCCGCCGCCGGATCGGAGGCCATCAGCGATCGCGCCATCGCGATCAGCGGGCGGTAGGCGGGCTCGAACTCCGGGCTAAGACGCACCGCGTTCAGCAATCCCGGAGCTGCTGCCGTGATCAGCGCCGCGCCGCGAGGATCTCCCGGCAGCGTTGCGCCGGCCTCGAGGAAGCGATCGCGCGCGCGCCAATACGCGAGCAGGCGCGGGCCTAGCGCGTCACGTATCGACAAAGGCAAGAGCTCGGCCGGATCGGGCTGCATCACCTGGATCACTGCAAGCAGCAATTTCCACGGTGGCTCGCTCAAGGCTTTTACGTTGCGGTTTGCGTCGAATGTGACGAACGGACGATCGTCGGTGTTCCGAGGTCCCGAGCCGGCGAAGGCAGACAGCGCGCGTGATCCTCCGAGATATTGGCCAAGCAAATCCATGTCGGTCTCAAATCCGATCTGTCGCGCCATGGATGCGATGGACGATTCGGCGAGCCTCTGATCAAGCGTATCCAGGTCGGGGCCGCCGCCGCCGCCGCGAGGGCCAATCAGGGCGAGCATCGGCGTGCGCACGCTGTAGTGGTTGAGCCATGCCGATCCAGCCGGATAGACCTCCAGGAACGAGCGCACGATGGCGCGCAAGGATGGCAAATCGAGCTGATAGAGCGGAAGCCATTGGCAGAATACGCCCTCGGGGGCCAATCTGTTTCGTATCGCGGCGAAATGTTCAGTCGTGTAGAGCGCGCCGCTCCCGTCCAGCGCCGGATGAAACAGATCCGCCACGATGACGTCGTAGTGACGGCTGTCCGCCGCGACATGGCGGCGCGCATCGGCAACCGTGATTCGAGGCGCCGGACCTTTGAGGGTCGGATCGGCGAACCAGGGAAGCAGCTCGACGACCTCCTTCGACAGTTCGACGCCGTGCACCGAAAGTCCCGGCACCTGCGCTCCCCCGGCCAGGGTGGCGCCCGTGCCGATGCCAAGGAACAAGGCGTGATGCGGGGCCGGATGTAGGAGCAGCGGTAAGACCGCCTGCCGATAGTCCGACCGTGCTGAACTGGTACCACCCATGCGGAAACGGCCGTTCACTTCCAGATATCGGGCGCCGGAAGCATCATCGACAACGCTCGCCGTGACCATCGGACCTTCCCTGACAGCCAGCAGCGCGCCACCACCCGGCACCCGTGTGAGGGACGGGTGAGGGAGCAGCAGCAGGATCACCGCGAACGTCGCTGGTAGCGCCGACCACATCAGTGCTGCGCGGCGCAGTGGGATCAGCAACAAATAGCCGAGCGCGACCGCAATCAGCGCCGTCCATGCGCCAAGGGCAGGAATGATCAAGATTGCCGCCAGCATAGGCGCCATTGCCGCGCCAATGCTGTTGACGCCAACTGCCCATCCCAGCGACCCCCGTTGTTCGCGCACCCGCTCTGCCAACAGACCGAACAACGCGCCCATTGCGGCCGATGGCGCCAGGAACAGCGCGGCCGCAACCGCGAGTTCTCCGACGACACCCCACGCGAGCAGGCTGTCCGTGACGCGGGCGATCGACGGCATGAACAAGGCGGTCAGCAGGCAGGTGAGCGCGGTGCCTGCAAGGAGCAACCCGAGGCTTGCGTCATCGACACGGTTGCCCGCGCGTTGCCAGGCCAAGCTGCCAGCCGCGGTGCCGAGCAGATAAGCCGCGAGCAACCCCGCAAAAGTATAGATCGTATCCTGCAGTACCTGCGCCGCGAGCCTGACGACAAGTACTTCGAAGCCAATTCCGAGCACACCGGTTGCAAGCAGGGTGAGTGTTAGGCGCGACTCCAATGCCATCCGTTCGGATCGTTGCACGGCTTGCAAGGGCATTTCAGTATTCCGCACGCCGAGCATGAGCGCACCCAGGGCACACAGCGCATTCATGCCGGCGAGACAGGCGAGCGTCACGGAAAAGCCCAAAGCCGGCAGCAGGGCGAACGTGGAAACCAACGTTCCGGCCACGGCACCGGCGGTGTTTGCTCCATAGACGGCGGCGGTTACCCGGGAGCCGTGGCGGGCCTCCCTCACCATGCGCTCGAGCGCGGTCAATGTCCCGCCCATGGCTGCGGTTGCTGGGAGCAGAATCAAAGTCGGCAGTCCAAAGCTAGCCGCCCACAGCAGCGCTGGCGCCGGCTCTGGGCCGAGAAGCGGCGCCAAGGAGCGGCCAGCCGCAGGTAACAGCCATATGCAGAGCAATCCCCATATTCCGATGATAGCTTCCAACACCGCATAGGCCGTTCGCGGCGACCTGGTGCGGCGGATCGGCCGGTCCAGCACGAAGGCGCCAAGCGCAAGCCCGCCGAAGAAGCCGGCGATCGCGCCCAACACCGCCATCATCTCGGTGCCGAGCGCAAGGCTCAGCTGGCGCGTCCACACAATCTCATAGCCAAGGCCCGCGAAGCCGGAGGGGGCGACGATCGACATCAGAACCCAGCCTGAACTGATCGATGAATGATCCCGGGCGTCAGCCGAGGGCGGCGCGAAGTCGGCCGAGGAAAGTGTCGCGCCGTTGTCGGGATTGGATTGCATCGTCATTCCAGGCGAGGAGATATCTGCGACCGCGTTGTTGTCCATTCATCACCTGTCGGACGGGTAGGGACCATGATGGCTCAACCGAGACTGCTCGCGGTTCGAGCTTTTCGCGCTCACCGGCATCTATCGAAGCTTGTCACGTTTTTGCAATGTGACGGCAAGGTCAGGGGCGACCAGCTGCGAAACGGAGCGCCAGATGCTGTCCCTCCGCGATCTGATCCTGCGACATTTTCGAGGCGACCGCGTTGCGCAGCCGCAGGTAATAGTCGCGATCGCGTTTCGGCGCCCGCGCGGCGGCAAGGTTCAGCCATTTATACGCCAGTACGAAATCCTGTGGCACGCCGTGGCCCTTGTCATAGAGCAGGCCGAGCATGGCCTGTGCGAACGGATTTCCGCGGAGCGCGGCCTGACAATACATATCAGCAGCGGCATCATAGGCCTGCGGCACGCCGAAGCCGTTCTCCGACATGAAGCCCAGGAAGGCCTGCGCCCTCGAGTTGCCATTCAGCGCAAGCGGCATCAACAGATTGACCGCACGGACATGATCTCCCCGCACGTAAGCTGTGTTGGCGCGGGCAAGCGCATCGGCACGCGCCGGAGCCGTCCCCGCCGAGCAACAGGCGATAACGATGAGGCTCGCCGCGAAGCGGCGCGGGCGCGCGAGCCCGAATGCCCTAGCGTACCGTCGGGACCCGCAGATCATCGGTGCTCGCTCCCACGCTGCCCCGCAATTTCGACCGCAATTCCTCCGCTACCTGGTGAGCGTCGAGGCTGTCGCGGATGATCTGGGGGCGGATGAAGATGATCAATTCGGTGCGCGTTCCCTTCTTGCCCTGATGCGAGAAGGCGTCGCCGATTCCCGGAATCTGATCCAGCAGCGGAATGCCGTTGCGGTCGCCGTTCTGCTGCTCGCTGATCAGCCCTGCGAGCAAAACCGTCTGTCCCGTGGCCACCGAGATCGAGCTCTTGACCCGGCGTTGGGATACGGTCGGCGTCAGACTCGCAGCGGTCGCAGGCGAGACGTTGCTGATCTCCTGCTCGACCTCGAGCCTGACATTGCCGTTGACGTTGATGCGCGGGGATACGCGGAGAATGATGCCGGTGTTTCGATAGTCGATCGTATTGACGACTGTATTGTTCGTGGTCAGCACCGTGGCGCTGCCGGTCGAGATCGGCACGACATCGCCGACCTGAAGCGTTGCGGCCTGGTTGTTGATAACGACCAGCGACGGATTGGACAGTACTTTCACGCTGGTAACGGAATGCAGCGCGTCGAGAATAGCGCTCGGCTGCGCCTCTGAACCGACCAGGAAGTTGAACCCGGGAAAGGCGCGGTTGATAAAAGCGTTGGTGACGGCACCCGCGACCGAGCTCGTTGTCGTGCCCGGCGCCTGGGTGGATTGGGTGTTCAGAACGGAGCCCTTGTCCGGCCGCAGGCCGAAATCACGGCTGGTCAGGTACAACTGCACCCCATAGTTCAACTCGTTGTTGAGCGTGACTTCCGCGATCGTGGCATCAATCGCGACCTGCAGAGCGGGACGATCGATCTGCTGCAGGGTGGCTTCGATGATCTTGTAGTTGCCCTGATCGGCATAGATCAGAAGGGTGTTGTTGACGGTGTCAGGCGTGATGCGTACGCCCGGCATCAGCGGTTGTCCTGTGCTGCCGGTGCTTCGGGAATCGAGCGCGCTGCCATTGGGTGAATTCCCGTTCGCCTGCTGCGGTTGGCCGAACCCTTGCGGTGTGGCCCCGCTCATGCCGGTGGACGGGCGCGAGGCGAAGCCGCCGGTTGAAGTGGGGGAGTTCGCGTTCAGCGACAGGCGGTCGGCCGGGCTGGACGTCGTCGTTGACCCCGATCCCGGCGCGAGCTGATTGTCGGCGCTTTCGAGCGAGGCCGATGACCCGCCGACAAACATCTCCGTCAGCACCTGCGCAATCTGGCGGGCCTCGCCATATTTGACGCGGTAAACGTGCACGCTGGTGCGCGCGGTATCCGCTTGGTCGAGCCGTTTGATCCAGGTCGCAGCCGTGCGCAGAAGCGCGGGCTTCCGGCTGACGACCATGATGGCATTGAGCCGGCTGATCGGTTGCAGCTTGACGAGGCTTTGGCTGAGCCCGGCTTCGCCGGAATCCATGATCTTTTCCAGTTCGGAGATGATCGGTTCCGGCGCACTGTTGCTGACCGGGAAGATGCCGACGGATTGGCCGCGCATCCAGTCGACGTCGAAGCTCATGGCGGTTTCGACAGCGGTGCGGCGCTCGCCGCCAGTGCCCTGAATCAGAAGGAGATTTCGCGTTGCATCTGCGCGGACCATGCCAGGCTTGGTGGCAAAGCTGTCCATCAGCTTCAGTATGGTCGGTGCCGACACGTATTGTAGAGGCACGATCGAGACGCCATAGCCCGGCTCGGCACTGGCGACCTGCGCGTCCATCTGTCCGGACCCGACGGCATCGCCAAGTGGCGTCAGCCGATATCCGGCCGTGTCGCGGACCAGCACGACGCCCGAGAGCCGCAACGCATTTTCGAGTACAAAGACGATGTCTGACTTTGCGACGGGGCGAACAGAAACCAGTGTCACCGTGCCCTGCACGCGTGGGTCGATCGTGTAGCCGGTATTGAGGATGTCGCCCAGGACAACTTTTGCAACGGTCGCAATCGGTGTCGTTTCGAAATTGAGGTCGTAGCCGTTGCCGGTCGCCGGCCGTTGCGCGCGTACTTCCGCGACATCGGAGATGATCGTCCCCTCATAGACGGCGGCGCGGCTGCGTTCGCCGGCATTGGTCTGCACGGCGTTCACGTTCTGGGTCTGCCGGGGCAGAATGTCTAGCGAGCGCACCTTGTCGAGCACGTCGACTTCCGCCGGCGGCGGAGCTCCGACGCTCACGAAATTGCACGATGACAGTACAGCTGCGGCGCAAAGTATCAATGCCGCCACGCAGATGCTGCGCGCAATCATCCGGGATCGGCCCTGATTGCCGATACGCACCATACCTTCGCCGATCCCACTCTTGAACATGCGGGTCTCGGACCGTGCCGTCGCCGATCCGGACCAGTACGCATCCCTTAAGCGGGAAATATGACAGTAATGTTTACCAGGCTGATGCGACCACTCTTGGTATGAGTTGTCCACGATGTCCGCGGCTTCGTACAGGTGTCACATTGGGGGTCAATAACTCTATCTCCGGCGATCATTGGCAGCGCTGGCGCCTCTTTATTCTTATTCGCTCACGCCAGGAGTCTGACTGGAAACAGGCATGACCGGTCATTACTCATCGCATTTCGTCGAGCATCTTCGCCGGGCTCGGCACCTGAAAATGCCTCAGGCACAAGAGGCTGAGCAGGAGAGCGGGGGCCGCCACCCGGGCGACGGTCAGCAAGCCAGCTTGCCCTCCGGCGCACAGGTCAAGCTTTGGGAGGCTACCGATCTGTCGGCCGGCGAATTCGCCGACGAGGCGGCTCGTTTTTTTGGCCTCAAACGCGTGACGCTGCAGGACTTGCTGGCATCCACGCCACTGACCGCCGCGTTCTCGCAGCGGTTTCTTCGGGAAACGCTGGTCTATCCCTATCGGACGACGGAAGACAGCGTTGAGCTCGCCATGGCCGATCCGGGCGATCAGGCGGCAAGGCGGGCAGCCGAAATCGTGCTGGGTCCCGACCTTCAGATTACCGCAGCCTCATTCGAAGATCTCGGTATTGTCCTGGACCGACAGCTTTCGGACGAGGTTCTGAGCGGCCGGGATGAGGCGGGCAGTCTTCGCCAGCTGCGCGAGGATGACATCGAGAGCCTGCGCGATCTCGCAAGCGGCGCCCCCGTCGTGCGCGCGGTCAATGACCTGCTCGAAAAGGCCATCGAGCTCAGGGCGAGCGATATCCACATCGAGCCGTTTCTGGCTGGCCTTGTGGTCCGGCTGAGGATCGACGGCATGCTGCGGCCCATTGCGGCTCCCACTGGCGTGCTGCCGCAAGCTGTGATCTCGCGTATCAAGATAATCGCTAGCCTCAATATTGCCGAACGCCGCCTGCCGCAGGACGGCGCCGCGCGCCTGCGCGTCAGCCGCGGTGACATCGATATCCGTGTGGCGATCATGCCTACCCAGCACGGCGAGTCCGCCGTGATCCGCATCCTGCCGAAAGATCGCGGGCTGCTGGTGATCGATAAGCTCGGTTTCGCGCCGACCGACGAAGCCAAGCTGAGGCGACTTTTGAAGCTGCCCCATGGCATGGTCGTTATCACCGGACCGACCGGCAGCGGCAAGACCACAACGCTCGCCACTATCTTGTCGGTACTGAATGAGCCGATCCGCAAAATTCTGACGATCGAGGATCCGGTCGAATATGAAATCCCGGGTGTCAATCAGTCGCAGGTAAAGCCTGTGATCGGGTTGACCTTTGCGAACGCACTGCGCTCTTTCGTGCGCCAGGACCCCGACGTCATCATGGTCGGTGAGGTGCGCGACTCCGAAACTGCACATGTCGCTGTCCATGCGGCGCTGACGGGGCACCTCGTTCTCACGACCCTGCACACCGAAACGGCAGCTGCGGCGGTACCACGCCTGCTCGACCTCGGCGTCGAAGGGTATTTGTTGCGCTCGACCTTGCGGGCGGTCATCGCGCAACGTCTTGTTCGCCAGCTCTGCGATCGCTGCAAAGCGCCGATCGTCTTGAGCGGGGATGACCTCGCCGAAGATCCACGGCTTGTCTCGCTTGGCTTCAAGGAAGGCGAGACGATTCATCAACCGCGCGGGTGCGAACGCTGCGCCGGCCTAGGCTATCGTGGTCGGCTCGGAGTGTTCGAGATCCTCGAGCTCGATAACGAGCTGCGCGAACTGATCGGAGACAACGCTGACGGACTCAGGATCGATCAGGCTGCCATTCGCGCCGGCATGACCACGATGCTCGACGACGGAATCGCCAAGTGCCGCGCTGGAGTGACCTCGCCTGCGGAAATCCTGCGCGTTACGACCGTGAGATAGCTCGTGCCAAATTTCCGCTACCGAGCACTGACGCAAACCGGCGAATTGGTAAACGGCACGATCTCGGCGCCGACTGCCGCTGAGGTCGCGGCCCGGATCGAGTATCTTCGCTTGCTGCCGATCGAAACCGTCGAGGAGAAGCGCATCGCCTCGTCCGGAGGCTGGGGTCGGTTCAACAAGCCGAGCGCGGCGGAAGTGACGACCTTCACCCGCGATCTTGCGCTGTTGCTGAAAGCGGGCGCGCGCCTCGACGATGCGCTTGAACTGCTCGCGAGCGACGCCGATGTCGGCCGCCTCCGGCCGGTGGTGGGCAAGCTGCGGGGTGCGCTGCTGAGCGGGGAGAGCCTGGCTGATGCGGTGGCGACGCACCCCGCGCTGTTTCCGCGGATGTATGTCGCGCTGGTGCGGGTGGGTGAACTGTCGGGTACGTTGGATCAGGTCCTGGAGATGCTCGGTACCGAGCGCGCGCGCGCCGAACAGATGCGCCGCAGGCTTGCCGATGCCATGCAATATCCGCTCTTCGTGCTGATTGCAGCCATCGGCGTCATGCTGTTCTTCATGTTGTTCGTGCTCCCGCAATTTTCCAGCGTGCTGCAGGACTTCGGCAGCAGGTCGGACTCTGCGCTCGGCATGTTTATCTCGATTTCGGAGTTCATGCGCGCGAACGGCACGGCGCTAATGCTGGCGAGCGCAGCCCTGGTTGCCGCGGCGTGGACTCTGCTGCGTCGACCAGGGACGAGAACCGGCGTCATCGGCGGCCTGGCGCGAATGCCGGGCATCGCCGGCATCTTCGGCTATTACCGGACGAGCCTCTTCTGTCGCAATCTCGGCGTCCTGCTCGGCAGCGGCGTCAGCCTGACCGCGAGCCTGCGCATCCTGGTCGACATCATGGCGGTGACCGGAGAGGTCGACGCGTGGAGCGAGGCCGCCGACCGCGTGCGGCACGGCGGCAAACTGTCCGAAGCGCTTTCGGCTTCGATGAGCCTGCCGCCGATGGCACTTCGCATGCTGCGGCTCGGCGAGGAAACCGGCCAGTTGCCGACGCTCGCCGGTCGCGTGGCGGAATTTTACGAAGCCAAACTGCAGCGCAGCCTCGACCGCATCGTCGGCATCATCGGGCCGCTGGCAATCGTGACAATCAGCGCCGTTGTCGGCGGGCTGATTGTCTCCGTGATGACAGCCCTTCTGTCGGTCACGCAACTCGTCGGATGAATGTGAGGACTAGTCGCCATGTCGAAGCAGCCTTCGGTCAGAATTGCGCAGTGTGCCATTGGGGATGCGCGCAGGCACGGCGAGCAGGGCTTCACGCTGGTCGAGATGCTTGTCGTCATCACCATCATCGGCTTGATCATGGGCCTGATCGGCCCACGGGTGCTGAATTATCTGAGCGAGTCCAAGGTCAAGGCGGCGAAGATCCAGATGCAGAGCTTTGCCAGCGCGCTCGACCTGTTCAATCTCGACACCGGCCGCTACCCGTCAACCGCGGAAGGGCTGACCGCCCTGGTGCGCCGGACGCCCGGTGTTGCCGCCTGGAACGGTCCTTACCTGAAGGGCAGCGTAGTTCCGAACGATCCATGGAATCACCCCTACGTCTACCGCGCGCCGGGTGAGCACAGCGCCTACGACATCATCTCCTACGGCTCCGACGGCCAGGAAGGAGGCAGCGCTGCCGCCGCGGATATCTCGCTGAACAACATGACGAGCGCGAGCAATGAATGATACGCCGCAACGTGGCTTTACGCTGCTCGAAATGGTGTGTGTCATTGCACTGATCGCGATGCTCGCTTCCGTGCTGATGCCGTTTGTGCCCCGTCACACCTCGCGCTCTCGCCTGCAGGCCTACGCGCTGGAAACGGCAACCTTGCTCAAAGGCGATCGAAATGCCGCAGTGGCACGCGGCGCCAATGTTGCGACGACGGTCGACGCGCCCTCCCGCGCGATCCGATCCGGCGCATCCGGCAGGATCATCCGGGTTCCCGATGACGTTCGTCTCGACGCGCTGCTGCCGCAGACCTGTCGCCAGCGGCCTGCGCTTTCGACCATCAGCTTCTTTGCCGACGGCATGTCCTGTGGTGGCACGATCGCACTCGCGCGGCTCGACACGGCTTATGAAATTCGCGTCAACTGGCTGACCGGAAGAATCGAAATTGTCTCCCGCTCCAAAATCGCCAATTGACCGGAATGAGGCCGGCTTCACCATCATCGAGGTGCTGATCGCGCTTGCGGTCGTTGCTGGCAGCATCATGGCGATCGGATCGGTCATGTCGACCAACGCCCGGAGCGTGCGGGCGCTGGAGGATCACTTGGCGTTGATGCAAACCGCGCAGACCGTATTGGCGACGGCCATTCCGCCGCGCAAGGACATCAGTCCCGGCAGCTTGTCCGGCCAGCTCCGCAACTACCGTTGGCAGGTCGATGTCAGCCCGCTTGCCGGCGGCTGGGAGGCCAACGACGAGCGGGTGGCCTGGATACCCGAACTGGTCAGGATTCGCGTCCGCGCAGCCAGCGGGGCGACGGTCGACATCGAAACCGTGCGCTTGATACCGAGGCCGCAGCATCGAACATGAGCAGGAATACAGAGAGCGGCCAATCGGGATTTTCGCTGATCGAGGCGCTGGTGGCACTTGCACTGACCGGGCTCATACTCTCGGCGCTTGCGAACATCACGGCACAGTGGCTGCCGAACTGGAATCGCGGCATCGACCGCGTTCAAGAGACCGAGCAGGTCGGCATCGCCATTCAGCGGATCGCTGGCGATCTTGCGGCCGCCGAATTCGTGCCGGCCAGCCGCGAGCTGCCGCGGCCGCTGTTCGACGGCTCGGCATTCGCGCTCACCTTCGTGCGCACGGCGCTCGGTCCCAACAGCGGCATCGGGCTCGACGTCGTGCGGATCGGGGAAGCCGACGATCGGGGCCGGATGGTGACCGTGCGCTCCCGCGCGCCCTTCGGGCCATTGCCGGCCGGCGCGTCGCCGTCTGAGCAGATACATCTGTCCGATCCGGTGGTGCTGCTGCGCTCTCCGTTGCGCCTGTCTTTCTCTTACGCCGGTCCGGATCGCGTTTTCCGGGACAGCTGGAAGGGGCAGGAAAAGTTGCCGGTCACGATCATGCTGACGATACGCGATGGCGCGACCGGGCGGATGTTGTCAGCTTCCTCGGTGGCGCCGGTCCACATCGATGCAGCGGCAGGCGATGCGGACGATGCGGTCAAGGAAAGCGCGGATGAGGGGGCGAAGAACAATGGCGGCGCCAGTAGCGCCGGAAGAAAGCAGGACGGATCGTGACGGGGTTGGCCGGGCACAGCGCAGGGCGTTCCTCCCAGCAAGGGTTCGTGCTGGTGGCCGTGCTATGGCTAGTGGCAGCACTTGCCGCGCTTGCGATGATCTTCTCGGCCTACCTGTCAAGCTCGGCGCGCGCGCTTTCGCTCAACGACGTTGCCTTGCAGACGGAGGCGCTGGTATCTGCAAGCGCTGAACTGACAGCCTATCGATTGCAGCTCGGCGCCGAAGAGGCGCGTCCGATGCAAGGCGCCTTTCGCATGCGGCTGAATGGCGCCGATCTCGCGGTATCTTTTATTGCGGAGACCTCCCGCGTCGATCTCAACAGAGCGCCCAAGGAACTGCTCGAGGGGCTTCTCTCCGCGCTTGGTGCGGCGGCCGAGGATGCTCGCGAGGGCGCTGAGCGCATCGTCGCCTGGCGGAGCCGCGCGACGGCGCAGACCGCCGCAAATGAAGAAGCGCTCTATCGCGCCGCGGGCCGCGCCTACTCGCCGCGTCAGGCGCCCTTCGCGCATGTCAATGAGCTCGGCCTGGTGCTCGGTCTGGCCCCGGCACTCGTGCAGCGTGCGCTGCCCTTTGTCACCGTGTTTAGCGGCGCGGAGGGCATCGACGCAACCATTGCGGCGCCGGAAGTGATAGCGGCCTTGCCCGGCATGACGCCGCTGATCCTCAAACAATTTCTCAGTGAGCGTGCGCAAATCGGAAGTGACCGCAGCGCCATCGCGGCAGCGCTTGGCCCGGCCAGGGCGAGCGCTAACGCAGAAAAGAGCAAGGCCTATCGCATCCTGACTTTAATCCGCTTTCCCAACGGCCGCCACACGGCCTCTGAGATGGTGATCAGGTTGGGTGGCGACACGGAGCTCTATCGAGTGCTGTCGTGGCAAGGCGATGTGAGCTCGCAAGCCTACAGAAAGCTGTGACCGATGATTTCGGAACTCAAGGAGTTGTTTGCGACGTGGATGGCAGCTGTGGCGGCCGCAATCGATGCGGTCGGTGCGAAGCTTGTGCGACGGCGGCAGATCGTCTTGATCGAGGGGCAGGGGAACGGCTTCACCGCGCGGGTCACTTCGACGGGAACGGGCGCGAGCCTGCCTGAGCTGTCGTTCCGGCTGGTGCAGAACCGTCCCGAACCTGCTGTGCCGCCTGAGTGGGCAGCCGCGCTACGTGGCAGCCAACTCGATATCGTGATGAGGCGGGATCACGTGCTGGTCCGTCCGCTCGATTTCCCAAAACAGGCGGCGGATTTTCTTGACGGCATGATCCGGACGCAGATCGATCGTCTGACGCCATGGACCGCGAGCGACGCCGTGTTCGGCACCAGTCCGCCGGCCCCGCTCGCGAATGAACGGATCGGACTGATGTTGGCGGCAACGTCAAGACAAAAGATCGAGCCGCTGGTTAGACTGGCCGGCGATCTCCGCGTTTCATCCGTGGCTGGTCTGGTCGACCTCCACGAGGCGGAAAGCGAGGGGACGCGCATCAGGCTGTTCGAGGCTCAGCCGAGCGGCGCCGGCCGCACGGTCGATGTGCCCAGGCTATTGCGGCTCGGGTTGGGCCTCGCGGCAGCAGGGGCGGCGGCCTCGCTTATTGTGTCCACCTATGTCGGTGGCATGCTCGACGCGGAGCAGCACGAGCTGCAGCAACACATCGCGCAACGTCGCGCCGCCTTGCGGATCAACCAAACGGGCGGATCGGCGGAGACATTGCTTGCCAAGCTCAAGCAGACGACCCCATCGAGTGTGGTGGTGCTCGAGGCAGTATCGCGTGTGTTGCCGGATACCACCTATGTGACCGAGCTGCGGGTCGAAGGCGACAAGATGCAGGTGGTCGGAATGACGCAGGATGCACCGTCATTGATCCGGTTGATCGAGCAGTCGCCGCACTTCACCCGCGCCACTTTCTTTGCGCCGACCACGCGAGGCCAAAGCGATCCGGGTGAACGCTTCCACATCGAGGCTCGCATGACGCCTTACTTCGGGGACGGCTCATGAATCAGACAGCAACCTTGCTGAAATTGTTGTCCAGACCGTTCCCCGCAGCAGCACTCTACTTCACAATCGCGGCTCTGTTGGTGTTCGTGATTGCAAGCTCGATGGCCGATTTGCTTGGTGAGCGCGCCGAAGTCGCGGCATCGGCAGCGATGCTCGAACAACTCGAAGGACGACGGCCTATGTCCGCGCGCGCCCTGGATGCCGCCGCTGCGGCGCGATCCGGCTCGCCATTCCTTGAAGGTACGACCGTGACGATTGCAGGCGCCGCGCTCTTGCAGCGCGTCACTGCTGCGGTGACCAGGCTCGGCGGTAACGTGTTATCTTCCCAGGTCGACCTGAAGGGCACGAAGGCCGATTTCTTGTCCATGATCGCAAGCTGCGAGATTGATCAGCCTGGCCTGCAGCAATTGCTGTACGATCTGGAGGCCGGCATGCCGTTCCTGTTCGTCGATCAGCTGGTCGTGCAATCGCCGTCCAGTTTCTCTGGTTCCGGCGAAGGAAAGTTGCGGGTGTTGCTCGCTGTCTCTGGCCAGTGGCGAGGTAGTAAATGAAAAAGCACGCCGCGACGGGACCACATTCGCTTTGCGCCACCTTGTTGCTGGCGTCTGCGCTCGCCGTCCCAGGCTTGGCTTTGGCGTTGCCGACGGATTTTTCCGGCGCTGATGCCCCCGGTCCGGGCCGCACGGGAATAGTCTCCGATCCGTCACCCTGGGATAATCACGCCACTCCCGGAGCTGTGGTCACGCCCATGATGCCCACCCAGGTCCCCTCAGCACCAGAACGTGCGGTGAGCGCTAATCCGCTGTGGGCGATCCCGCTCACCTCCTTGTCGAACACGCGCGAGCGGCCGGTCTTTTCGCCGTCGCGGCGACCACCGCCGCCAGCGGTTGCCGCGGTGCCGGCGACAAGACCGCCACCGCCGCCGCCCAAGCCGCCGCCGATGGAGCGTCCGCCACTATCGTTGGTGGGCACGATCGCCGGCGATGATCAGAGTTTTGCGATTTTTGTCGATCATACCACCAGGGCGGCTATGCGCCTCAGGCTAGGCGAGGAGTATCAGGGCTGGAAGCTGCGCTCAGTGCACGGCCGCGAGGTCACGCTCGTGCGCGACGAGCAGAGCGCAACGCTGAACCTGCCGCAGCCCGGGACCGGACCGGCCGCACCTGCCCGTGTCCAAGCTGAGAGCACGATTGCGCAGGGAAGCCAAAAGCCGCCGGACCGAGCCGAACAGGACTAATCAATCCAGTCGGCCTGCTGAAGCGCGAGCGTGAACACCAGGCCAAAAACAAGAAAAGGACCGAATGGAAGCGACGTCTGCCGTGTCATGGTTTTGCCCGCGAACTGCATCGCACCAGCCGCCGCGAGTGCGGACAACGACGCAATAAGGAGCTGCGTCGGAACGCCCACAATGCCGATCCAGATGGTGGACGCAGCAAGCAGCTTGACGTCGCCGAGACCAAGCCCCTGAACTTGCCGAAGCATGAAATAAAATCGACGCAGCAGCCATATGACCGCGCCAACGATGACAGCTTGCGCGGCGGCGCTGAATGCAGCGGTCCCGCCATTGAGGATCGCGCTCCTGACAAACCCGGCCACCGCAAGCGCAAGATTTAGCCAGTTGGGAATAATGCCGCGCCGCAGGTCGATCCATGCAAGCCCAGCGCCTGCGATGCCAAGGAAGGCGAAGCTGACGGCTGTGATCATGGGAAAAAGATTGCAAAGAGGTGCGAGAGGCCTTCCCCGACCGAGTGCGGGGCATGAGACTTCACGCAGGATTTGACTTGGTCGTCAATGCGTTTTTCCATCCGGCCGCAATTATATTCGAACAGCCGAATTTGTTGCGCACCTTGCCAGCTCGCGGCGGCGTCGCCGCCACTTACGCACATCGCCTGAACGTCACATGCGCGTTAGGCGAGCCCGTTAATCATTGCCTCTCGTTCCCGACAAATCCACGTAGTCGCGCAGCGAACATGGGGCGTTGTTATGAATTTAAAGACCTTTGTCTCGATAACGGTGATGTCGCTTGCTCTATCACTGAACGGCGTTGCGGCACCGGCCCGCGCCGATGATGGCAACGACCAGCATGGCCATGGCCGCAAGCCGCGGCGGGTGGTGCTGATCTCGCTCGACGGTGCCAAGCCCGACTTCATTCAGAAATTTATCAAAGAGGGCGTGCTGCCGCGTGACGGCGGCCTGGCGTGGCTGAGCCATCATGGCGCGATTGCGGAGCAGAACGTGACTGCCTCGCCGTCGCTCACGGCAGTGTCGCACATCGAGATCGCCACCGGCTCGACGGCCGTTCATAACGACATTCCCTCGAACACTTTCCAGGCGATCGTCGCGCCGATCTCATCAAGCATCAGCGGCTTCGGGGCGCCGATCGGCGGCTATCGCCTGAGCCCGCTCGGTCCTACGTCGCAGCCGACAGCCGTGCCGCTGTGGGTACAGCTGCGTCAGCAGGGCAAGAAGGTGATCACCGCGACGTGGCCGGGCAGCGACGGCGCCGACATCTCCATCAACAACACGGTCGTGCAGTCAGCCCAGCCGACCCGCGTCACCGACTACACCGTGCCATTCGGGGCGTTTGGCGGCATCGGGGCGCGGGGCTTTTCGCTGTCCCAGGCCGACTTCGCGCCCGATCCTGCGATCGCCGCGGCGCTCCAGGTGGCTGGCCACTTCTCGTTCAGCCCGGTGCTGGCGACGCCGACGGCGATCGAGACGCTCTCGTGCGCGTCGGCACCGACCGCGACCTGCACCAATGCCGCCACGTTCGACGTCAAGTATGCGATCCGGGTGGCGGCGCTCGATACCACCAATGACAACACGGTGAACTACGATACCCTGGTGTTCTTCGACACGACTGGCGGCATCACGGCAGGACCTTTCCACGCGCCGTCGACCGGACCGGCCTACGCCAAGGTCGGCAGCGCGAATGCGCCGTTCTTCTTCGAGGGCAGCGGGGCCAAGGTCGGTGCCGCATACTTCGTCTCGGCGCTTGCGCCCGATCTGTCGGTCGTGCGCTTTGCCCGCTACGGCGCCAACTTCATCCCGCGCAACGCGGCGGTGCTGGCCGATGTTGACGACATTAACAACAATATCGGGTTCTGGCGTCCGCAGGCCGACTTCCGCATTCCGGAGCGGCTGAGTCCGGGCTTCACCAACTTCCCCGATACCGAGATCGAGGCGATGTATGAGGACATGGTGAAGACCTTCGTGCGCTACCAGGCGAACATCGCCGAGCACGCGATCCGCAAGCATCCCGACGCCGACCTGGTGATGGTCTACATCGAGCAGCCCGACGGCTCCGAGCACCAGTTCCTGCTCACCGACAGCCGCCAGGGCACCAGCTCGACCGACCCGAACTCGATCGGCGACAACCAGGATCCCGCCAAGGTCGCGCGGTACGCGTCCTACATCCGCTTCGCCTATCAGACCGCCGACGCGGCGGTGAAGCGGATCATCGATGCTGCGGGCCGTGACAGCAACATCTTCGTGGTGTCGGATCACGGCTTCGCACCGTTCCACACCTCGGTGAGCATGACCAACATTTTGCACAATGCCGGCATCGACACCAGCAAGGTGGCGATCCGCACCTCGGGGCCGGCGGTCAATATCTACGTCAATCTGCAGAACCGCGAGCAGGGCGGCACCGTCGATCCGGCGACCTACAACGCGCTGGTGACGCAGATCGCCGACGCGGTGAAGAACGCGGTCGATCCCAACTCGCGGTTCAACTTTTCGCTTAGGAACGGGCGGATATTCACGGTGGTCGAAACCCGGCCGCTGCACTGCGAAGACGGTACCGGGCTGTGCACTAGCAAGACCATCAGCCAGGATTTTGGCGATGTGTTCGCGCTGATGGCTCCGGGCTACAACTTCGACGGCATCCAGAACCCCGGCGTCGCCCGCCTCGGTGATGCGCCATTCAATGCGGCGACGACCACGCTGTCGATGCCGAACTTCTACGGTGCCCATGGCCACGATCCCGAGCTGACGGAGATGAGCGCGACCTTCATCGCCGTCGGCCCGCAGATCCGCCCGAGGACCACGATCTCGCGCATGCGCAACGTCGACGTGGCGCCGACGATCATGCGGCTCCTCGATGTCAAGCCCCGCCAGGTCGACGGCGAGGTGCTGCAGGAAATCCTGCGCTGAAAAGCGGCGCGCGGGATCCTCATACTTGGCTGATGGGCGCTCACACGCGCCCATCGCAACTCTGGGAGTGGGGCGGGACTATCTCAGGCCATGGTCACGGCCAGCAACGGCGCTTGGGAAGGTGGGAAGGTCACGTGCTGACGCGTTCTTCTTCCGGGTCGGCGGGCGCGCGGGCTCGCCAACCTTTGGCAGTTGATCCGCTCCGCAAAGGCGGCTTCTTCATTTCGAAACGGCTACCAAGCTATCGAATTTGCTGCAAAGCATTTTGTCCGTTTTCGAAACGTGAGCTTTTTCGTTGAAAATCAAGCAGGTTTTGACTCCGCCGTTGCCAATTTCGGCCGGTCGCCTCAGCCAATCCGAAAGCATTGTGAAGATCAACGCGCGGGAGCAGAGTTTAGACCGCAGCCGGGACCAACGCCCGTCCCGAGGCCCCGGACGGCCATAAGAATTCGCTATGGCGGCAGACTACAGTCGTGCTTCCCCTGTCATCAAACGTAAATCTATTTTTTGCCGTCGGCCGCAACAAAAAATTCCAAGGGCAAGACCACTGAAGTGGCGGGGTTCGCGGTCGCATCATTTGGTAGCAGCAGCGGAGCGGGGAAATGACGATCGAGTTGAGCCGACGTGGGTTTTGCATCGGAGCCGCGCTGATTGGACTCCAGACCGCTTCCTCCGGCGCCTTTGCAGCGCGAAGCGAAGATGGCGCGGTCAGGCTGGGTCTCGTCGCGCCGATGAGCGGCCCGAACGCCCGGTACGGGGCCTTTTCGCTGCGCGGCGCCCAGATGGCTGCAAAGGAAATCAACGATGCGGGCGGCGTGGGCGGACGCAAGATCAATGTCATGCCGGGGGACAGCCAGGGCACGCCGGTCGAGGGTGTCTCGGCGACCCGCCGTCTGATCGATCAGGATCAGGTCGACTTCATTATTGGCGACGTCTCGAGTTCCGTGACGCTGGCCATGCAGCCGGTCGTCGAGGACGCCGGCGTCCTGCTTCTCAACGCGGCCTCGTCCAACCCGATGATCACCTACAAGGCGGGCGTCGGTGGCTTCAAATGGACCTTCCGTAACTATCCGACCGACGAGAACCGCTCACTGCTCGTGCTGCAATACGCGGCCGAGAAGAAGGGATACACCAAATACGCCGTGCTCTCGGTCGACAGCGACTACGGCCGCGCCGCCATTCAGTTCACCAAGAAATACCTGCCGCGCTTCAAGAGCGAGATCCTGACGGAAGACTATTACAAGGAGGGCGAGGTGGATTTCCGCAGCGTGCTCTCCAAGATCCGCGATTCCGGCGCTCAGGCCATCATCATGTACGGCAATGCCGATTCCGCGCCCATCGTCGGGCGCCAGATGATTGAAGTCGGGATCGCAGGCAAGATCCCGTTGATCGGCAATGCCGAGTTCAATACCGCGAGCACCATCAAGGCCGCGCCGAAGGCGATGGAGGGGGCGATCGAGGCCGCAGCCTGGCTTCCGGGGTACGACTCTCCGAAGAGCAAGGCCTTCGTCGAGAAGTTCACGGCCGAATACCGCGAGGCTCCCAACAATCACGCTTACGTGCATTGGGAGACGGTGCACCTGCTCGCCAAGGCGATCGAGCAGGCCAAGAGCATCGATCGCGAGAAAGTCCGGGCCGCACTCTCCGGCATCCACTATGATAGCGCGGTCGGCGAGGTCTCCTTCGACGATCACAACCAGGCGCGCCTGCCGATGATCCTAGTCGAGATCGAGGGCGGCAAGCCCGTGATCAAGGGCGCCTACAAGGCCGAGATTGACTATCCCAAGTAAGCCCGCGAAACGGTGGCCCCATGTTCTACACGATCATCGAACAGGTCGTTAACGGCATCGTTTCCGGATCGGTCTACGCGATCGTTGCCGTCGGCATGACGATGATCTTCGGCGTCCTGCGAGCCATCAATTTCGCCCACGGCGAATACTACATGCTCGGGACCTTCGGGGCCTGGTTCGCGATAGACTATTTCGATCTGCCCTATCCGGTCGCGGTCGTGATCGGCGTGGTTGCGACGGCGGTCATCGCCGTCGTGGTCGGCAACTTCGTGATGCAGCGGATAGTAGGCGCGCCGGCCGAAGCCGGCGTTCTCGCCACGCTCGGCGTCGCGCTGATCCTGCAGAACACGGTCATCCTGCTGTTCGGCGGCAGCTACAAGTTCTTCTCCGGCGGTTACATCGAGCCGGTGAGCGTTCTTGGCTTCACCCTGGCCGAACAGCGTATTCTGATCATCATCGTCGGTCTGATCGTGTTCGTCGGGCTCGAGTTGATGGTCACCTACAGCCGGATGGGCAAGGCCATGCGCGCGGTCTCCCAGAACATCGAGTGCTGCGCGGTGGTGGGTATCGATGTTCGCCACATCGCGCTGTGGACGTTCATCCTCGGAGCCTGTCTTGCCGCGCTTTCGGGCGTGCTGACGGCGCCGGTGAACGTGAGCGTCTACGGCGGCATGGGCGAGCTGATCACCTTCAAGACGCTGCCGATCATCATCATGGGTGGGCTCGGCAACGTGCGCGGCACGTTCGTCGCCGCCATGATCCTTGGTATCGCCGAGAGCCTGGTCGCCACCTATGTCGGCCTGCAATTCCGCGACACGGTCGGCTTTGCGACCCTGATGCTGATCTTGATGTGGCGTCCCCACGGGCTCTTTTCCGCGCAGGCGCGCTTCTAGATCGGGGGTGATGACAGGTGAGCGAGATCGCCCGAGAGCCGAACATGACGCCCGCTGAACTCTCAGCCGCGACGACGGGACGGGATCTCCGCCTTCCCGTCGGTCTCGCGCTCGCGGCGCTGACCTGTGTCGCGCCGCTATTTCTCGGCAACTATCCGTTGCACGCGATGATCATCGCGCTGATCTTCCTGTTGCCGGCGCACGGGCTCAACCTGCTGCTCGGCTATACCGGGCTGCTGTCGCTGGCGCAAGCCGCCTTCTTCGGCATCGGCGCCTACACGTCCGCGCTGCTCGCGGTGCATTTCGGCACACCTTTCTATGTGAACTTCCTGGCCGCGGGACTTGCGGCCGGTGCCATTGCGCTGCCGCTCGGCATTCCGGCGCTACGGCTGCGCGCGACGTCGTTCGTGATGTGCACGCTGGGTTTCGTCATCATCGGCCAAGCCATCGCCAAGAACTGGATCAGCCTGACGCGCGGCGACATGGGGTTGGCGGCCATTCCCAAGCCCTACTTTGCGCTGGGGCCGGCTTCGTTCACCGTCTCCGGCACGGTCGGCTTCTATTATCTGGTCCTGGCCATCGCCGCGATTGCCACGCTGCTCGCCTACCTCATCGTTCGCTCGCCGGCGGGGCGGAACATGATCGCGATCCGCGAGAACGAAACGCTGGCTGAATCCGTCGGCATCCCGACCTGGCACTACAAGCTGGTCGTGTTCATGATCAGCGCCGCCTTCGCCGGCCTCGGTGGCAGTCTCTATGCGCACTACCTGACCGTCGTCAGCCCGCTCACCTTCCAGATGTACTATTCGACGACGATGCTGATCATCGTGCTCGGCGGCGGGGCGGGGACCATTTCGGGCGTCATCTTCGGCAGCCTGCTGTTCGTCGGGCTCACGGAAGCACTTCGCGTGACGCCGGAGCTGCGCATGATCGCCTATGGCTTCTTCCTGCTCGGGCTCGTCTTCTGGTTTCCGAGCGGGTTCGCGCCGCTCATCGGCCGTTTCTGGTCCTTCCTCGAGAGGCGCAAATGACCGGGCTCCCGATCCTCGACATCTCCGGCCTCTGCAAGTCTTACGGCGCCATTCGTGCGGTCGACGGGGTCGACCTTCACGTGGACCGCGGAGAGATTTGCGGACTCATCGGCCCAAACGGCTCCGGCAAGTCCACCTTCTTCGATTGCGTGACGGGGCTCGCCAAGCCCAACGCGGGGGCGGTGAAGCTCGATGGTCAGGACATCACGGGCTGTTCGCTGAACGACATCGCCCGCGAAGGTCGCATGCTGCGCTCGTTCCAGAAGACGGTGGTATTCGGCGCGCTGGACGTCGAGGAGAATCTCGTCATCGCCGGCCAGATGTTCACCTTCCCCGGCATCTGGTCGACCTTCGGCGTCGGATCCGCGGCCCGCAATCGAGTCGCGGCGCTGCGGGAGCGCGCGCGAGAGCTGATCAAGATCGCCGGCCTCTGGGACGTGCGATTCCAGCTGGCGGGTAAGCTGTCGGGCGGTCAGCAGAAGCTGATCCAGTTCGCCTCCATGCTAATGCCGGAGCCAAAACTCATTCTGCTCGATGAGCCGATGGCCGGTATCAATCCGAAGCTAATCGAGCGCGTGGTCGAGAGCATCCGTCTCGCCAACACCTCCTTCGGCGTCAGTTTTCTCATCATCGAGCACAATATCGACGTGGTGACGAGCCTCTGCAAGCGCGTCGTCGTGCTCGACCAGGGGCGCAAACTTGCGGAAGGCACGCCGGACGACATCGTCCAGAACCAGGCGGTCCGGGAGGCCTATCTCGGTGGCTGAACCCTCACTCTCGATCAAGGGATTGCGCGCCGGCTACGGCTTGCTCGACATCCTCAACGGCGTCGATCTCGACGTTCCCCAGGGGCAGTTCGTGGCGCTAATGGGCCCGAACGGCGCCGGCAAGTCGACGCTCTTGAAGACGCTCTATGGCATGACGACCATCAAGGGCGGCAGCATCAACTGGCGTGGCAAGGAGATCACATCCTACAAGTCGCGCGCGATCCTGGCGGAGGGCATTTCGTGGGTGCCGCAGGGGCGCTGCAACTTTCCCGTGATGACCGTGGACGAAAATCTCCAGATGGCCGCCTATACGTTGCGTGACAGTCAGGTGAGGGCCGAGCGGGACTATGTCTACGACCTGTTCCCGATCCTGAAGACACGACGCAATACGCTCGCCGGAAATATGTCCGGCGGCGAGCAGCAATTGCTGGAGGTGGCCATGGCCGTGCTTCAGCGCCCCAAGATTCTGCTGGTCGACGAGCCGTCCGTGGGACTTTCGCCGAGCGCTATCGGGATTGTCTTCGACGAGCTGCTCCGCATCAACGCGAGCGGTCAGACCATCCTGCTCGTCGAGCAGAACACCAAGAAGGCCATGGAGGTCGCCCAGCGCGCCGTCATCCTGCGCCTCGGCAAGGTGATCTGGGACGGCAGGCCTGCGGATATCACCCACGACGAGCTCGGCGAGCTGTTCCTCACGGGCCGCATGCGCGGCGAAATCGAGGTCGAGCACTAGAATTCACGGCGTTCGCCGCGAGCGGGCGCGGACACATTCGAAACCCAAAGGACGACCAAAGTGACGATTTTCGTGCCGGCTGCGCGCGTCTCGCGCATCAAGATCTCCCCCACGACGGCAGCTTCCGCGCGGGTTCGCGAGCTGAAGGCGGCCGGACGCGACATCATCGACATGGCGATCGGCGAGCCGGATTTCGACACGCCCGATCACGTCAAGACAGCGGCGCATGAGGCGATCGACCGCGGAGAGACGAAATACACCGCGGTGAACGGCACCGTCGCGCTGCGCAAGGCGATCGTCGCCGACTACAAGCGGCGCCTTGGATTGGAATACGCAGACAACGAGATCTGCGTCGGCGGCGGCGCGAAGCAGATCCTGTTTCTTGCGCTGATGGCGAGCGTGGAGGAGGGGACGGAAGTCATCATCCCCGCACCCTATTGGGTCTCCTATCCCGACATGGTCATTGCCAACGATGGCAAGCCGGTCATCGTGCGCTGCTCCGAAAACCAAGGCTTCAAGCTGACGGCGGAGGCGCTCGAGGCCGCCATCACGCCGAAAACCCGCTGGCTGATCCTCAATGCGCCCTCCAATCCGACGGGCGCGGCGTATTCGCGATCGGACCTGCAGGCGCTCGGCGAAGTGCTGCTGCGCCATCCGAATGTGATGGTGCTCTCCGACGACATCTATGACCAGATCTGGTACCGCGACGAGCCGGCAACCACGTTGGCGGCTGCCGTCCCCGCCCTGAAGGAACGCGTTCTGCTCGCCAACGGTGTCTCCAAGACCTATGCCATGACCGGATGGCGGATCGGCTACGCCGCGGGCCCGGCGCCTTTGATTGCCGCGATCAACAAGCTGCAGTCGCAGATCTCGTCTTGCCCCTCATCGATCAGCCAGGCGGCTGCCGCCCATGCGCTCACCAGCGACCAATCGTTCGTGCGCAATAGCGTCAAGCTCTACAGGGAACGTCGCGACTACGCGTGCGCACGGCTGAATGCGATCCCAGGCCTGTCCTGTCTCGTGCCGGATGGGGCGTTCTATCTCTATCCCGGATGCGCCGGGGTCATCGGCAAGACCACGCCGGACGGCAAGGTGATCAAGAACGATCTCGATTTCGTGCTCTATCTGCTAGACGACGTCGGCGTGGCGGCCGTGCAGGGCACGGCTTACGGGCTCTCGCCGTATTTCCGTTTGTCGATTGCGACCTCGATGGAGGCGATCAAGGAAGCCTGCGACCGCATCGAGAAGGCCTGCAAGGCGCTATCCTGAGCGCGGGGCGCGCGGCTGCATCCGAAAACCGGGCCGTATCGGCAAGAATCTCATTGAAATCAATAGGCTAGATAAAGGATAGTGCCGCTCCAGACTGTTTTTTCAGGACCAGCGTTCGGCCCCTATGAGCGTCGATTTCAGGAAGCTGAAGAGCTTTGTCAAAGTCGTTGACGCCGGCAGCGTTTCGCGCGCCGCCGGCCTATTGCGGACCGCACAGCCGGCGCTGTCGCAGCAGATCGCTGCTCTTGAAAGCCATTTCAAGCACAAGCTGCTTCTGCGCAGCAATCACGGCATCGTCCCGACCGAAGCGGGGCTCATTCTCTATCGCCATGCCCAACTGCTCCTGAAGCAGATCGAGCAGGCCCAGATCGACATCGATCAATCAACCAAGGCGTTGGCCGGGCGCGTTTCCATCGGTCTCGCGACCTATTCGGCATCGAGCACGTTGTCGCTGCCGATCCTGAAGGAGATGTCGGCGCTGCATCCGCAGATCATCGTCCATATCAACGATAGTTTCGGCCATGTGCTCAGCGAGCTCATCATGACCGGCAAGATGGATATGGCCATGATCTACGGCTCCGGTCCCATCAAGGGCGTCAAGCTTCAGCCGTTGTTTCGGGAGGAGCTGTATTTGGTCTCCCGAGTTGATCCGACGGTGAAGAAGCAGGCGGATGAGCCGCTCCCGCTTTCGGCGCTCGCCGACGTCAAGTTGCTGCTGCCGAGCCAGGGCCATTTCCTCCGACGCCTGATCGACGAATCGCTGGCGCGGGCGCGGGTGACGCCGAATGTCGCCTCGGAAATCGAATCCGTGTCGGCGCTCGGAGCGGCGGTCACCGAAGGGCTTGGCTCGACCATCCTGCCGGCGTCCGTGGCCGCCAGCGCATCGAGCTTTGGCAGCATTGAGGTCCGGAGGCTCGTTCGTCCCGCCATCGAGGCGACCGTTTCGTTGTGTGTGTCCGATCACCTTCCGCTCTCGGAGCCCGCCTTGGCGACGCGATCCGTGCTTCTCACGGTCGTGGAAAAGTTGATGCGCAGCCATCCGCAGGGCATTCGCTCCGTCTAAACGGAAAATCCATTTGGGCTCCCTCGGCTATTGTCGCCTCTCCGCGGCCGAACGTTGCTGTGCCTACGCCATAAGCAAAACCTATGGCGGCAGACCGGAGTTATGTTGGCCAGCAGCGGGTGCATTTCCTACCCTCACAGCCATCGTCGAAGCCGGCGTTCTCGATTCACGTCTTGATCGTACGGTTCAGCAGACAGATCGGAAATCCCCGTCATCTGCACGACGATCGCTTCGAGGAAAAAGATGGCCAAGCTCGCATTCGATACCGGAGGAACGTTTACAGATTTCGCATTGCTTGACGACCAAGGCGAACTGCATCTCCACAAGGTGCTGAGCACGCCGAATAATCCTGCCGAAGCCGTCGTTCGCGGTGTGACCGAATTGCTCGAGCAGTTTGGCGACGTGGTCGATCTCGGCAAGCTCCAGGTGTTGGGGGCGACCACGGTGGTCACCAATGCCGTGCTGGAGCGCAAAGGTGTCAAGACCGGGTTCATCTCGACGGCCGGCTTCCAGGACATGCTGCGCATCCGCAACGAGGGGCGCTATGACCTCTACGACCTGAACCTCAAGTATCCCGATCCGCTGATCACACGCGCCCACAGCTTTGGCGCGGTGGAACGCATCACGGCGAATGGCGAGGTCATAACGGCGCTGAAGGAGGAGACCGTCCGCGAGATCGCCGGCCGGCTGCGCGACGAAGGCATCAAGTCCGTCGCCGTGTGCCTGCTCCATGCCTACAAATATCCGGCGCACGAGCAGCGCATCGCGGCGCTGCTTCGGGAAGAAAACCCCGACGTCTTCGTGTCGCTGTCCTCGGACGTCTGCCCGGAGGTTCGCGAGTTCGATCGGGCCTCGACTACCGTGATCAACGCCTATACGCGCCCGCAGATGTCGGGCCATGTCGCACACCTTGAGCGCGAATTTGCTGCGAAAGGTATCGATCGCCAGGTGCTCTGGATGACCTCGTCGGGTGGTCTCGTACCGAGTCATCGTGCCGCCGAGTTGCCGGTTCGCCTGATTGAATCGGGGCCGGCCGCCGGTGCCGTTGCGGCGGCACAGTTCGGTCGCATCGCAGGCGAGGGCAGCGTGCTGTCCTTCGACATGGGCGGCACCACCGCCAAATTGTGCCTGATCCCCAACGGCGAGCCGACGGTCGGGACGGACCTCGAGGTCGCGCACTATCATCGCTTCCGCAAGGGTTCGGGCTTTCCGCTGAAAATCCAGTCGATCCGCATGATCGAGATCGGCGCCGGTGGTGGCTCGATCGCCGCGAAGAATCCGCTTGGCCTCCTCGACGTCGGTCCGCGCTCGGCGGGCGCGCTCCCGGGACCCGCCGCCTATCAGCGCGGCGGCACCGAGCCGACCGTCACCGACGCCGATATTCTGCTCGGCTACATGGGTACCGAATCCTTCGTCGGCGGCTCGTTCAAGGTCTCCAAGGACGCGGCGCAGACGACCATGGCGAAGCTCGCGGCTTCCCTGGACGTCAGCGTTGCCCGCTGCGCCTGGGGCATTCACGACCTCGTCAATGAATCGATGAGCAAAGCCGCGGCCGTTCATGCGACCGATCTCGGCGTCGATCCGCGCAGCCTGCCGATGGTCGCCTTCGGCGGCGCGGGTCCCGTTCACGCCTATGGCATCGCGCGCAAGCTCGGCATCAAGCGCATCATCTGTCCGACGGGTGCCGGCGTCACCTCGGCGATCGGCCTGCTCATAGCGCCGGTCGCGGTCGACCTTTCGGCGAGCTTCCCGATGCAGGTCGATAACTGGGATTTCGACGCGATGGATCGGCTGCTCGGGGACCTCGCGGCGCAAGGCGCCGAAGTCGTCAGCGCCGCCGGCGTTGCGATGGAGACGATCAACAACACTTATACTGTTGATATGCGCCATGTCGGCCAGGGGCATGAGATCACGGTGGCCTTGCCGGATCGCAGCCTGCCGTCGAACGAATTTCTCGGTCAACTCCTCGACAATTTCTACAAACTGTATCGCGAGCTGTTCGGCCGGACTGTTGCGGGCTCCTCTGTCGAGGTCATCACGTGGCGCCTGCGCTCGAGCGGAGAGAAGGATCAGGTCGCCCGGCCGCATAGCAGGCAGACTGCGGAGGCCAGGAAGGGCACGCGCTCCGTCTACTTCAACGAGCTCGGCGGCTATACCGATACGCCGGTCTATGATCATTACAAACTGCCAGCCGGCCTGGAAATCCAGGGTCCCGCCATCGTCGAGCAGCGTGAGTCGACCGCGGTCGTGGGACCGAGTGGCGCCGCTCACGTCGACATCAACGGCAATCTCGTGATCAACATCGCCTAAGGACGACGCCTCATGTCCGTGAACGCCGCCGACTTCAACGATCCCATCAACCTCCAGGTGATGTGGAACAGGTTGATCTTCATCGCAGACCAGGCCGACATCGTGCTCGGCCGGACCGCGTTCTCGCCGATCGTGCGCGAGAACCACGACTACGTGACCGTGCTGATGGACAGCCGTGGCCGCGCACTCGCCCAATGCACCTGGTCGATTCCGGTGTTCATCTCATCGCTGCCGGTGGCCGCACAAAAGTACTTCCTGCCGAAGTTTCCGGCCGAGACCCTGCAGGAAGGCGACGTGCTCGCCACCAATGATCCCGAGATCGGCACGGGTCACCTCCCTGACGTGACGATGATCACGCCGATCTTCAAGAAGGGTAAGGTCGTGGCCTATGCCGGCTCGATCGCCCATCTGCCCGATATCGGCGGCGCTCCCTTGCATTCCGAAGCGAGCGACATCTTCGAGGAAGGCATACGCTTTCCGATCGTGAAGCTGCACAAGGCGGGCGTTCCCAACCAGGATGTGCTCGACATCATTGGGGCTTCCGTGCGCCTTCCGACCGAGGTGATAGGCGACCTGGAATCCATGATCGCTGCCAACAACGTCATGGGCCGCGAATTGCAGAAATTCCTCGACGAGTACGATCTCGACGGCATTGATGAGCTCGCGGACGCGATCCATTCTCGATCCGAGGCGCAGACCCGCAAGGCAATTCGGGAATGGCCGAACGGAACCTATACTGCAGAGGTCCTGCTCGACGGCTACGACACTGACGTGAAGCTCAAAGCGGCTGTCATCGTCCGCGACGATTCCATCCATGTCGACTACGCCGGGACGTCCGACCAGATCCTTCACTCGATCAATTGCCGGACCAATTATCGCTACGCCCATTCGGTCTACGCATTGAAATGCCTGCTCGATCCGGACACGCCGAACAACGAGGGGTGCATCACCCCGATTACCGACGAGGCGCCGCTTGGCTCGATCCTCAATCCGCAACAATGGACGGCGGGCAATTCGCGCAACCTGATTGGGCACGTCATTCCGTCGCTGATTTTCAAGGCGCTGGAGGGCGTGGTGCCGGGCAAGGTGATGGGCGACAGCGGCGGCGCGCCGATCTGGGCCGCCAACTGCGTCGGTCGGCGCGACGATGGTTCGCAATACGGCTCGGTGCAGAATTTCCACGGCGGGCAGGGTGCGCGTGCCGAATTCGACGGCCTCGATACGCTGAGCTTCCCGTCCAACTGCAAAGTCACGGCGATCGAGATGTTCGAGATTGCCGTGCCGGCGCTCACCGAGTGCAAGGAGCTGATCCCGGATTCCGGCGGAGCCGGAAAGACCCGCGGCGGTCTCGGCCAGCGCGTGGTGCTGCGCAACCTCGGTCGCAATCCCATGAACATTTATCTGGCGTCCGAGCGCGTGCGCCATCCCTGCTTTGGTGTCGTTGGCGGCCAGTCCGGCACTGCCGGCAAGGTGCACAAGAACGGTGAGCCACAGTTCCCCAAGGGCAGGGTCGTCCTGAAAACCGGCGATCGTCTCCAGGTCGAAACGCCCGGCGGCGGCGGGTGGGGCAAGACGTCCGAACGCAGTGCGGCATCGATCGAACTCGACCTCGCGGAAGGGTTGATTACGCCCGCGGCCGCGAGGCAGATTTACGGCTATCAACATTCAAGCCGGGCGGCGACGGCCGCCGAATAGGAGAGCCATGGGCCTGCTCGACGGAAAGATCGCACTCGTCACGGGTGCGGGAACGGGGATTGGGCGCGAGACCGCGATTCTGCTCGCCCAGGAAGGCGCGACGGTTGTCCTGACCGGGCGGCGTGTCGCGCCGCTGCAGGAGGTTGTGTCCGTGATCGAGAAGGTGGGCGGCAATGCCGTCGCTCGCGCGCTCGACGTTGCGTCGCGGGATGCGATCTTGGAAATCGTTGCCTGGGTCAAGGGCCATATCGGGTCGGTCGACATCCTCGTCAACAACGCCGGCAGTGCCAGCAAGGTGCCCAACGCGCGGTTCATCAGCGAGGCGGAGTGGAACGCTACGATCAACGTCAATCTTACCGCCGTGTTCAACCTGACGCAGGCCGTGCTGGAGGACATGATTGCCAGGAAGGAAGGCACGATCATCACGGTCTCCTCCCTGGCGGTCGTCAATCCGAACCTGCTCGGCGGAGCCGCCTACGGCGCGGCCAAGGCGGGCGTGAAGAACTTCATGACTTTCCTGCACAACACGTTTCGCAATCAGGGCATCCGTGCGACGACGATCCTCCCAGGCGAGACCGACACGCCGATCATGGATAATCGCGCCCGTGCGCCTTTGGATAGCGAACGCGCCGTGATGCTCAATCCGCACGACGTCGCGCGCGCGGTTCTGCTCTGCGCGAGCCTGCAAAAGGGCGCGATGATACCCGAGTTGCACATCTGCCCGACTTTCATGCGCGATACGTCCGCGGATATCGAGACGGCCCGCTGGGTCGGCGCGCCCGCGGGCCTCACCGACAAGCCGAAGAGCTAGAGAAGAGGATTCCCATGAACGGAGCCAAGTTGCGCGAGCGCCTTGCGAAGTGCGAGGCGGTCACCATGTTCACGCCGCATCACTCGTCCTCGGGACTGGCTGTCCGGCTGGTCGAGCTCGGAGCCGATGCCATCTTCCTCGATTGCGAGCACGGCACCTGGAGCTTTGAGGATGTGCGGGTCACGGCCCAAGCTATCCGCGGTGCCGGCGGCGCCGCGATCGTTCGCCCGCATTCCCATGAGCGGCCGGTCCTGATCCGCTATCTCAATGCCGGCGCCGACGGCCTGATGGTGCCGATGGTCGATACCGCAGACCAGGCGCGCGCGATCGTCGATGCGGTGCGCTATGCATGCCCGGCCGATCACGAGAGGCGGCTCGTCATTGCCATGATCGAGACGCCGAAGGCGATCGATGGCATCGACGAACTACTCGCGGTCGAAGGGATCGACGTGTTCTTCATCGGGCCCGGCGACCTCTCGCAGAACATGGGTTATCCGCCGGCGCCGCCGTTCGGGCAGCCGCGTCCGCAGGCCGTGATGGAGCGGGTTGCCTACGCCGTGAAGAAGATTCGCGCAGCGGGTAAGGTCGCTGGCACGCTCGTGACGTCGGACGAGTTGCCCTCCCTGCTCGAACAAGGTGTGCGGTATTTCTACATCCACTCCGACCCGTTCCTGCGTGTCGGTCTGGCCGGCATCAAGAAGTCGCTCGCTCGCTGAGTTCGGACGCCACACCCTGCTGTGAGAGAGAAGCCATGGCATTCGTATTGTTCAATCTCGCCGGGCGACGCGCGCTGGTTACGGGATCGGCGCAAGGGATTGGGCTTGCGATCGCGCGAGGGCTGGCCGAGCACGGCGCATCGGTCGTCCTGAATGACCGCGACCGCAATAAACTGGATGCGGCCGCGACGAGCATCAGAGCCGGCGGCCATGACGTCGCAGTCATAGCTCCGATGTAACCCGCGCCGAGGCCGTTCGCGGCGGGATCTCGCGCATTGAAGAGGCGATCGGGCCGATCGACATTCTCGTCAACAATGCCGGCTCCAGCACGTTGCTTACTGGTCGATGCCATTCATCTGAAGCTATCAAGCTAACTGTCATCACCTGGACCTGGTGATCAGCCTTGCTCCGGCGACGCTCCTGCTTGTCTGCAACAGCGATCAACTCGTGACGAAACCAAACTTGCCGGCGGCCGAGGGGATAACCAGCCAAGCTGCGCTTGCAATGTTTAGTAAATGGTGTTTCACTAAACAAATCGAGCCTGCCGGGCCTCTAGAATCCGGGTGGCGCGAGGAAACGCAAGTTTAGTTATTCAGCTCGTTACGGACTGTGTCGCTCTGCTCGAGGCATTCGAGCGGGTAGGAAAGCCGCGCCATGTCGATGGCCGGCCCACTCGGAGGGAACGTGTAATGAAACGGACAATGAAGACGCTTGTTGTGGCATGCGGAGCTGTTGCCGCCGCATTCGGTGTCGGAGCGGGGACGACCTCCGCGCAGGCGCAAGGCAAGACCATCACGCTGTGCTGGGCCGCATGGGACCCGGCCAACGCGCTGGTCGAATTGTCGAAGGACTTCACCGCCAAGTCCGGCATTGGTATGAAGTTCGAATTCGTGCCGTGGACCAATTACGCCGATCGCTTCCTGAACGAGCTCAATTCGCACGGCTCGCTCTGCGACCTCATCATCGGCGATTCACAATGGATCGGCGGCGCTGCGGAGAACGGCCAGTACGTCAAGCTCAATGATTTCTTCAAGAAGGAAGGAATCAGCATGGACGACTACATGCCGGCCACGGTGGTCGGTTATTCCGAGTGGCCGAAGAACACGCCGAACTACTGGGCGCTGCCGGCGATGGGCGATGCGGTGGGCTGGACCTATCGGAAGGACTGGTTCGCGCGGCCGGACGTGCAGAAAGATTTCAAGGCCAAGTACGGCCGCGATATCGCGGTGCCGAAGACGCTCGATGAGCTCAAGGACATCGCGCAATTCTTCCAGGGTCGTGAGATCGACGGCAAGAAGGTCTATGGCGCCTCGATCTATACCGAGCGTGGCTCCGAAGGCATCACGATGGGTGTCTCGAACTACCTCTACGACTACGGCTTCAAATACGACGATCCGAAGAAGCCCTATGCGATGGACGGGTTTGTGAACTCAGCCAGTGCCGTGAAGGGGCTCGAGGCCTACAAGGAGCTCTACAAGTGCTGCACGCCGCCCGGCGCCTCCAATTCCTACATGTCGGAGGGGCTTGACGCCTTCAAGTCCGGCCAAGTCGCCCTGCAGATGAACTTCTTTGCCTTCTTCCCGGGCCTCTACAAGGACCCGAATGTCGGCGGCGACAAGATCGGCTTCTTCGTCAATCCGGCCGGTCCCGCCGCACAGGCGACGCAGCTCGGCGGACAGGGCATCTCGGTCGTCTCCTACTCCAAGAACCAGGCCGAAGCGCTGCAATACATCAAATGGTTTTCCGGCGGCGACGTCCAGAAGAAGTGGTGGGCGCTCGGCGGCTATTCCTGCGCCAAGTCCGTGCTGAACGACCCGAGCTTCCCGAACAGCGCGCCCTTCGCCAAGGAGTTCCTGCAGTCGATGGGCATGGTCGTCGACTTCTGGGCCGAACCTTCCTACGCCCAGCTGCTGCAAGCCGAGCAGAAGCGCGTGCATGACTATGTGGTGGCCGACAAGGGCACCGCGCAGGAAGCGCTCGACGGTCTCGTGAAGGACTGGAAGGCGATCTTCAAGGAAGAAGGCAAGAAGTTCTGAAATCAGCTGCCCGGAGCGCGAGCGCTCGCGCTCCGGGTTTCCTTCGAGATGACCGGAATTCGTCGTAGTGTCGACGCCGGGTGCCAGGATCGGTCGCTGTAATGAATGAATTGAGTGCCTCTTCGCGGATCACCTATCGGGCCGTCCCGGTCCGGCCAGGCGTGGCGCGTCGTATCCGGGGCCTGTCGGACAGGACGCTCGCCTGGCTTTTCATCACGCCGACGATCGTGCTGCTGCTGGCGATCAATATCTTCCCGCTGCTCTGGACGATCTATCTGTCGTTCACGAACTACCGCGCCAACCGGGCCAACGTGCCGATGATCTGGCTGGGCGCCGACTGGTACCAGTCGATCCTGACCGATCCCGACATCTGGGCCGCGATGCAGGTGACGGCGCATTTCGTGATCTGGACGGTGGTGATCGAGACCGTCCTTGGATTTGGGCTTGCTTACCTCATCGACAAGAAATTCCGCGGCCACGGGATGTGGACCACGATCATCTTGCTGCCCATGATGCTGTCGCCCGCCGTCGTCGGCAATTTTTGGACGTTCTTGTACCAGCCGCAGATCGGACTGTTCAATTACGTGGTCGCCTTCTTCACCGGCCGTGCAGCCTCGTCCTTCCAGATGCTGGGCGACGTCACGCTGACCCCCTGGGCCATCGTTATCGTCGATGCGTGGATGTGGACGCCCTATGTGATGCTGATTTGTCTCGCAGGCCTGCGTTCGATCCCTGATTACATCTATGAGGCGGCGGAGGTCGACCGCGCGTCGAAATGGCGGCAGTTATGGTCGATCACGCTGCCGATGGCGTTGCCATTCATCATGCTTGCGGTGCTGTTCCGCGGCATCGAGAATTTCAAGATGTTCGACATGGTCAACCTGCTCACCGGCGGCGGGCCGGGATCGACCACGGAAGTCGCCTCGATCACGCTCAAGCGTGCGGCCTTCGAGAGCTGGCGCACCGGCTATTCCTCGGCCTTCGCGATCATCCTGTTCGTGACGGTCTTCGGCCTCGCCAATATCTACGTCAAGGCGCTGAACAAGGTGAAAAGCCGATGACATCAGCCACCACAGCCCATTCGGTCGTCGAGCCATCGGCCACGACGCGGCGCTTTGCCGGCACGCTGGTCGTGCTCTATGCCATCATCACCATGATCCCGCTGGTCTGGATCATGCTCACCGCGTTCAAGTCGCCTGACGATGCGATCTCCTATCCGCCCAAGGTGATGTTCAAGCCGTCGCTTGAAGGCTTCTGCAATCTGTTCACGACCCGCTCGCGCCAGACGCCGGAATTCATCCGCTCGCTGGAGCCGCCGCAGGGGCTTTGCGATAGTATCGCGCGCGACCGCAACATGGTGGTCGCAGGTCCCTCGAACTATGTGCCGCGCTTCGTCAACTCGCTGATCATCGCGTTCGGCTCGACGGTGCTCGCTGTCGCTTTGGGTACCTTGTCGGCCTACGGCTTCTCGCGCTTCCGCGTGCCGCTGAAGGACGATCTGCTGTTCTTCATCCTGTCGACCCGGATGATGCCGCCGATCGCGGTCGCAATCCCGATCTATCTGATGTACCGCACCATCGGTCTGTCGGACACAAGGCTCGGGATGATCTTGCTTTACACCTCGGTCAACGTCTCGCTCGCGGTTTGGCTGCTCAAGGGTTTCATCGACGAAATCCCGCGCGAGTACGAGGAAGCCGCGATGATCGACGGTTACACCCGCTTCCAGGCCTTCGTGAAGGTGGTGCTGCCGCAGGCCACCACGGGAATCGCGGCAACCGCGATCTTCTGCCTGATCTTCGCCTGGAACGAATACGCCTTTGCGGTGCTTCTCACCTCGGGCAACGCGCAGACGGCGCCGCCATTCATTCCGATCATCATCGGCGAGGGCGGACAGGATTGGCCCGCGGTCGCCGCCGGGACGACACTGTTCCTGGTGCCGATCGTGGTGTTCACGGTGCTTCTACGCAAGCATCTGCTGCGCGGCATCACCTTTGGAGCCGTTCGCAAATGAGTCTCGATCTCACCCCAACCATCGCACGTCATGGTCTCGCCGATCGCGTCCTGCGCCGCGGCCCGCTCGAAGCCATCGCGACGACGATCATCGCCGCCGGCGTCGTAATGCTGATGCAGCCATTGTCTCTGACATTGTATTCCTGGTCGTTTGCGACGACCCTGTTCGGCACGGTGATGTTCACCATCGTGTCCAAGGTCCGGGAGTAGGGCGCGATGGCACAGATCAAGGTCGAGGCGCTCGACAAATCCTTCGGTAACTTCCATGCGGTCAAGTCCGCCAGCTTCACGGTGGAGGACGGCCAGTTCCTTTGCCTGCTGGGCCCGTCCGGTTGCGGCAAGACCACGACGCTCCGCATGATCGCGGGGCTGGAGCTGCCGACGGCGGGCACAATCAGGCTCGACGGCGAGGACGTGACGATGAACCGCGCATCGGCGCGCGACATTGCCTTCGTGTTCCAGCTCTTTGCGCTCTATCCGCATATGAATGTCCGGCGCAACATAAGCTTTCCCCTGAAATGCGAGGGCATCGGTGCGGCCGAGCGCAACCGGCGGGTCGTCGAGGCCGCGCGCATCCTGCGGATCTCGCACCTTCTCGACCGCTCCGTCTCCGGCCTTGCCGGCGGCGACCGGCAGCGTGTTGCGCTGGGGCGGGCGATTGTGCGCAAGCCAAAATGCTTCCTGATGGACGAGCCGCTCGGCGCGCTCGATACCGAGATGCGCGAGGCCATGATTCATGAACTGCGCGCCCTGCACGACCGGCTCGGCGCGACGACCGTCTATGTTACGCATGATCAGCTCGAGGCCATGGCGATGGCTGACAGGATCGCGGTGATGAACAATGGCGTCGTCGAGCAGGTGGCGAGCCCGCGTGACATCTATGACCGGCCTGCTTCGCTGTTCGTCGCCGACTTCATCGGCTCGCCGCCCATGAATTTCCTGTCGTTCCGTGGCGGCCTGCAAACCGGCGCAGAGGCGATCAGGCTCGGCGAGCGCGATGTGGCAATTCCTGCGGTGCGGGAGGCGATGGCGGAAAGCGAGCTCGTGCTCGGGGTACGGCCCGAGCATGTGCGCTTTACCGATCGCGGCATGGTGCGCGGCGAAGTCTATGGCACGGAATATCTGGGCACGACGCAGATCGTGACCGTGACGACGCACTACGGTGCGCTCAAGGCCCGCTCACCCAGCAGCAGATCGTTTCGGACCGGCGAGACCGTCGGGTTCGACTTCCGGCCCGATACGCTGTCGATCTTCGACAAGGCATCCGGCCGGGCTATACGCACCGCGTTGCATGAAGGAGGCGCGCATGGCTGAGGTCGAGATCAACTCCGTCTCAAAGGCCTTCGGCAAGACTCACGCGTTGAGCGATCTGTCGCTGACCGTTGGTGACGGCGAGTTCGTGGCACTGCTCGGGCCGACCGGTGCCGGCAAGACCACGGCATTGCGCTTGATCGCCGGATTGGAGCAGCCGGATTCTGGCTCGATCCGCATCGACGGGCGCAACGTGACCGCCGATGCGCCGGCCGATCGCGACGTTGCCTTTGTCTTCCAGCAATATTCGCTGTATCCGCACCTCACCGTGTTCGAGAACATGGCCTTCGCGCTGCGCGCGCCGACGCGCCGTGTGCCCGAAGCTGACATCCGCGCGAAGGTGCAGGAGGTAGCGCGTCTGCTTCATATCGAGACCAAGCTTGACAACAAGGCGACGCAGCTGTCGGGCGGGCAGATGCAGCGCGTTGCGATCGGCCGGGCTCTGGTCCGTTCGCCCTCGATCTATCTGATGGACGAGCCGCTCTCCTCGCTGGATGCCAAGCTTCGCGGCGAGCTGCGCCTCGAGCTCAAGCGGATTCAGGTCGATCTCGGCGCGACGATCCTCTATGTCACCCACGATCAGACCGAGGCGATGACCATGGCGTCGCGTATCGGCGTGATCGAAGGCGGGCGGCTGATGCAGATCGGTACGCCGCGGGAGATTTACGAGAACCCGATCAACGCGCATGTCGCGGCGCGGCTGGGCCAGCCGGTGATCAATCTGCTGCCGGCGGCCCTGTTCGCCGGCGCGCCTGATGGCGCCGAGACGATCGGCGCGCGGACCGAGCATCTGACGATTGCGCGCGGCAGCGGCGACGTCTCGGCAACCGTCAAGCGCGTCGAACATCTCGGCGACCAGAGCCATCTCCATCTCGACGTCGCTGGTCGGCCGGTCGTGACCCTGGCGGATCCCGAGGTGGGCTTTGGCGCCGGGGACATTGTGTCGCTCCGTCTGAATAAACCGCTGTTTTTCGATGCGAAGGGCTGGAGGGTAGCGGCATGAGCCTTGATCGGGTAGCCAGGGAAAGATTGGTGCGAGCGCTGGCGGCGTCGGTGATCGAGCACGCGGACGAATTGACGAGCCTCGACCAGGCGATTGGCGATGGCGATCATGGGCTGAACATGAAGCGCGGTTTCGAAGCGGTGCTCGCGGCACTGCCGGGCCTTGCCGACAAGTCGCTCCCGGAAATGCTGAAGGCGATCGGAATGACCCTGGTCATGAAGGTCGGCGGTGCTTCGGGACCGTTGGTCGGAACTTTCTTCATGGAACTGGGCAAGGCCGTTCCAGAGCAGCCGAGCCGGGCTGATCTGGTTGCGGCAACGGAGAAGGCGATCGAGGCCGTCAAGGCGCGCGGCCGTTCCGAAGCGGGGCAGAAGACGCTGCTGGATGTCCTGGTGCCGGTGCACGCCTTGCTTGCGGCAGGCGGCGATGCCAGGTCGATCGCGGCCGAGGCGGCACAAGCGGCCGATCGCACCACGCCGATGCAGGCGATCCGCGGCCGCGCGTCGTTTCTTGGCGAACGCTCCATCGGTCATATGGACCCGGGGGCGCGCTCGGCGTCCCTTCTGATCGGCGCAGCAGTTGAGACACTGGAGTTCGAGGTCAATACATGAGCAATGTCGGAATTGTCATCGTGTCGCATTCGCCGAAGATCGCGGAAGGCGCGGCCGATATGGTGCGCCAGATGGTTGGAGACGCAGTGCCGCTGGCCTGGACCGGTGGCGATGTCGATGGCGGGCTAGGTACGAATGTCGCAGGAATCCTCGAAGCGATCGAAACAGCCTGGTCACCAGCAGGCGTTGCGATCTTGGTCGATCTCGGCGGAGCCGAGACCAATTCCGAGATGGCGGTGGAGATGCTCCCTGAAGATCGGCGCGCGCGCGTCCTGGTCTGCAATGCCCCGGTCGTCGAAGGGGCTGTGATCGCTGCGACCGAGTCTTCGGGCGGCTCGTCGCTGGCCGCTGTCAAGCGCAGTGCGGAGGAATTCTATGCATGATGTCAACGCCAACCGGGCGGCTAAGAACTTTGCACGGCTGACCGCCTCGGCGGTTCTTGTCAATCCGGTCGGCCTGCACGCGCGGCCATCGGTAAAGCTGACGCAATGCGCGAAGGGTTTTGTCGCAAAGATCGAAATTGCCCTCGCTGCCGACGGGCCCTGGACCGATGCCAAGAGCCCGGTGAAGGTGATGCGTGTGAAGGCACCGCAGGGTGCGACGCTGCATTTCCGCATCGGTGGTCCGGATGGAGAGGCGGCACTCGCGGCCATGCTGGCGCTGGTCCATGACGGCTTCGGCGAGGCGTGAGATCGTGGGCGAGATCCATCTCACCGGTCATCCCGCATCGCCAGGCCTCGCCATCGGCCCGGTTGTCGTACTGACGAGTGCAGTGGCGAGCAGGGCGACGAAGGGTGATCCAGCTCAGGAAGCCGCAGCGTTGAGGGGGGCGATCGAGGTGGCAGCCGCAGAGCTCGCCGAATTGATCGCGACTGTTCATGGCGAGGCCGCGGAGATCCTGGAATTCCAGGTCGCGATGCTCGGTGACGATGCGCTTGCGGAGGGGGCTTATCAAGCTATTGCGGGCGGTACAGCTGCCGATGAGGCCTGGCGCGCGGCACTCGATGCGGAGATCGCCGGCTATCGCGCCGCGGATGAGGAATACTTCCGGGCCCGGGCCGCGGATCTGGTCGACATTCGTGACCGCGTGTTCGCGAGGCTGAATGGTACTGATGCGATCGCAAAGATCTCCGGCGATTCCGTCGTCACAGGTGATGATATTTCTCCGTCGACGTTCCTCGCCGTTGACTGGACCCGCGGCGGCGCCATTGCGCTCGCCAGCGGATCGCCGTCGTCGCATGTCGCGATGCTTGCACGGTCGCGCGGCGCTCCCATGGTGGTTGGATTGGGGCCATTGCCATGGAATGGGCAGCCGCCGTCACTGGCGCTGGTCGATGGCGACAACGGTACCGTAATCTTTGATCCCAAACCCGAGACGCGCCGCCGGTTCGAGCATCGCATGGCGGCAGCGAATGCCGCGCAGATTGCTGCCGACGCCGGGCGCCTCAAGCCGGCGGTGACGGCCGATGGCAGGCGCATCGCCGTCCTGCTTAATGTTGCCGCGCCTGAAGACCTTGCGAGCCTCGATCCCGCCATCTGCGACGGCATCGGCCTCGTGCGGACGGAGTTTCTGTTCGAGGGGTCGAGAGGCCTGCCCGGTGAGGATGCGCAATACGCGGTCTACCGCCGCATTCTCGAATGGGGCGCAGGACGGCCGGTGACGATCCGCACGCTTGATGCCGGCGGCGATAAGCCAATCCCGGGCCTGACGGTCGATGGCGAGCGCAATCCATTCCTGGGCTTGCGCGGAATCCGGCTCTCGCTGGCGCGGCCGGACGTGTTTCGTGTGCAGTTGCGAGCGCTGTGCCGGGCGGCCGTCCATGGGACGCTGAAGGTGATGTTGCCGATGGTCGCGGTCCCCGCGGAGCTTGACCGCGCCAACGCCATGCTGGATGCGGAGTTTGCAGCCCTCAAGGCAGAGGGCATCGCCTGCGCCCGGCCACCGCTCGGCATCATGGTCGAGGTCCCGTCGGCCGCGTTATGTGCAGAGGACTTCAGTGCGGCATTCTATTCCGTCGGGTCCAACGACCTGACCCAATACACAATGGCTGCGGCACGCGATATCGGCGCTGTCGCAGACCTCAACGATGCCGGCCATCCTGCGGTGCTGGCGCTGATTGCGCGGACGGTCGAGGCCGGACGCAAGCGTGGCGTCGAGGTCTCGCTCTGCGGCGATGCCGCGGCGGACACGCGTCTGACCAAGGCGTTGCTGACGACGGGCTTGACGACGCTCTCGGTCTCGCCGATTGCGGTGGCTAGGCTCAAGGCTGCCATCGCCGGGGTGACTGCATGACGGATGATAAAGACGAAGACACAAGCCGGCCGGGCGATAGCAATGTCGCGGATTACAAGCTTATCTTGCGCCGAGCGCTCGACAACCGACCATCCGGGACGCGGCTGAAGCTCGCGGCGGCGCTCGGCAAGAACCGCTCCTTCGTCAGCCAGATCACAAATCCGGCCTATCTGGTACCGATCCCGGCCAAGCATGTCGCGATCATCTTCGAGGTCTGCCATCTCTCGGGTGCCGAGCGTGCGGCTTTCCTCGAAGCCTATGGGCGCGCGCATCCGGGGCGGCTACGCGGCGCCCATCGCGAGGCGCGCACGCGCGTCGTTACTGTGACGGTGCCCGACCTCGGCGATGACAAGAAAAATCGCGCGCTGGAGCAGCTCATCGTCGACTTTGCTGCTCAGCTCGCGCGCTACGCCGAAAGCATCGGCTGACGAATTCGAACAGTAAAAAAGATAATCGGGAGGACGCCATGAAAAAACTGATCAACAGCGCCGACACGATGCTTGAAGAGAGTCTCGACGGATTGGCGGCGGCCCATGCCGATATCCTGCTGCTCGGCACTGAGCGGAAATTCGTGCGCCGTCGCAGCCTGAAGCCGGGCAAGGTCGCGCTCATCTCGGGCGGCGGCTCCGGCCATGAACCGCTTCATGCGGGCTTCGTCGGCCACGGCATGCTCGATGCAGCCTGTCCGGGGCAGGTCTTCACGTCACCAACGCCGGACCAGATGATCGAGGCAGCCGAAGCCGTCGACACCGGAGCGGGCGTGCTCTTCATCGTCAAGAATTACGAAGGCGATGTGATGAATTTCACCATGGCCGCCGAGATGGCCGGGCGCGACGTCGCCAGCGTGGTAACCAACGACGACGTCGCGGTCGAGAAATCCACCTACACGACCGGCCGTCGCGGCGTCGCGGGAACGTTGATCGTGGAAAAGATGGTCGGCGCCGCCGCCGAAAAGGGCATGCCGCTCGCCGCGCTCAAGACGCTCGGCGATGGCGTTAATCAGCGCACCCGCTCGATGGGTGTGGCGCTGCTGCCGTGTACTGTTCCGGCAGCAGGCCGGCCGAACTTCACCCTGGCTGATAACGAAATGGAAATGGGTGTCGGTATTCACGGGGAGCCGGGGCGCCGCAGGGTGCCGCTGGCGTCCGCCGATGAAATCGCTGGCGAGATGCTCAATGCGATCCTAGATGACCTCGCACCAAGCAGGGGCAGCGAAGTCCTGCTTCTGGTTAACGGGTTCGGCGCAACGCCACTGATCGAACTCTATCTGATGGTCAATAGCGCCAAGCGCATTCTGGATGGGGCGGGCATCACGGCGACCCGTTTCCTGACGGGTTCTTATGTCACGTCGCTCGACATGGCCGGCGCCTCGATCACCGTCTCGGTGCTCGACAGCCAATCAAAGGAATTGTGGGACGCCCCGGTGCATACCGCAGCGATACGCTGGGGTATCTGATGGACGGGAGCGCAAGGTTAATCATGCGCGATGATAGGATAATCCTGAGGCTCGCTATGCGGCCGTCGGCCAAGTCGTTTGCCCCATAGACGCCATCGGTGGAGTGTAGAGTACTTTCTCCAAAGTTGATGACAGGGCGTTTTGCTCAAACCGGGCCGTCCTTGGCGTGACGCCCTGTTCGCTGCTGTATTATCGCCGCAGCGCGCCGCTCCAATGGCCGCCAGTTCCTAAGGGGCGCACCGGGCCGCGAATATACTCACATCGCGAAATGAGTATAAGCGAGACAGCCTGCGCACTCCTCCCCTCGTGTGCGTGACGTGTGCACTGAGAATCCGAAGGAGCGATTTCCGCTTCCAATTCATGCATATATGGTCCTAGAAGAGCCAAGCTGCGGAAGCCTCGTCAAACCAGATTTCTCAATCGGTCCAATAGCATGAAGGGTCGATCGGAGCGAAAATATCTCAGTAAAATGAACGGCTTAGATCGAAAATTTTCCACAGCCCCCATGATGGATTGGAGCGAGAGTTCAACTTGTTCAAAGGGTTAGAAGGCGGCGTGTGCACGACGTGTGCACCGGGAAATCAAGAAAAATCTCATGACAGCCAACGTGAGGGGGCGCCTACACGCCAAATTCTGACGGAAGGGAAGGGCAAGTGCTGACCAACAGTCTCAGTCCTGCGGCTGAAGTCGTTTCCACCTCAATGCGGTTGGGCGACTCACGGACCCAATCGAGAGCCAAAGACTCTCGCTGGGTTGCTCGCGCTGCCCTCGTTTTGACGACGCAGTCGCTAGTCCAGGGCGGTCAGAAGCACCCAACGCCTTGGTCTAAATAGTCACTACCGCAGGCTTTGACGGCTTGCTCGTCGCTTCTTGCGAACTCTCTCCGGCTCGGCGCGGGACGCTTCGTTATTTTGAGACGTGAGCGTCGCCCGGACGTGCTCGGCAAGCTTCAACGCGCTATCGGCGTTGGAAGCAAGACGAGACAGCATTTGGGAGAGCACTCTGAACTCCTCGCGCGTGAGCATTCCAAATAGCGCGTCATTCACCGGGCGTTGCAAGGCGGCGAGCCGGATCAATAGGTTTATCCCGTGTTCGGTCAGCGTGAGCTGCACGCGGCGTCCGTCGCCAGGATGTGGGCTTTTCTCTATCAGACCGTCAGAGACCAGCTTGTTGATCTCGTTGGTGACGAAGGCGCCACTTAGATACAGCCGCTCGGCGACCTGATTAACACCCATCGGCTTTTCCGCTGTCGAATTCTTGATCGCGATCAGGATCAGATACTGGGTCGGCGATAGGCCGACAAAGCTCGCGAATGTCTCGCGAGCGGCTTCCAGGCTTCGTCCGAAGGCAAAATAGTCGTAGAGGACACCGCGAAGCGTGCGATCTCCATCCTTGTCGAGCAACTCAGGCTTCGTCGCCGTCAACAGCGCATCGGACACGGGCATTCTCTCCGCAAAATCATAGCGTTGGAAGTTGACTAAAGAGCACGCATGCGCCCCGTCAGCAAGGGTATTGACATTCTCAAGTAGCTTTGTCAGAAAGCTATTTGAGAATTATAAATCAAGACCGGGCGACGAGGCGGTGTCCATGGAGGATCGTGCATTCAGGCGTGCTCTTGGCGAATTCGCCACCGGCGTTGCGGTGGTGACCGCGCGCGGCAAGGGGGAAGAGCTCATCGGCATGACCATGAGCTCGTTCAACTCCGTCTCGCTCGATCCGCCGCTCGTTCTCTTCAGTGTCGATCGCAAGGCGCGCAGCCTGCCCGCGATGATCGAGGCCAAGGGTTTTGCCGTGAACATCCTGGCGCGCGACCAGGAAAACATCTCCAACCAGTTTGCGCGCGCTCTCTCCAACAAATGGGACCAGGTGAAGACGTCAGTCGGCCATGCCGAGGCGCCACTGATCTCGGGCGCGATGGCGCATTTCGAATGCGCGCCGTACGCGATCTACGAGGGCGGCGACCACGTCATCTTCGTTGTCCGTGTCGTTCGCCATGCGAGCCGCGCCGAGGCCGCCGCTCCCCTGATCTTCTTTCGCGGCCGATACCGCGATCTGGTCGATGAAACCCAGCGCGAGCCGACCTGGCCGCTCCCCATTCACTACTAGCTTTGAACCGGAGACCTGCGATGCGTGGCGCAAAGGAATATCTGTCAGGCCTGAAGGACGGCCGGACCATCTACATCAACGGCGCGTCAGTCGGCGATGTCACAACGCACCATGCCTTCCGCAACCTCGCCAGCTCCATGGCGGGCCTGTTTGACTTCGCTAACGCGCCGGCGAATGCGGAGCTGATGACGTTCGACACGGGCGCAGGTCGGGCCAACCGCATCTGGCAGCTTCCGACCTCCTATGCCGAGCTCGTGACGCGACGAAAGGCGCTCGAGGCGTGGGCCTCGCTGCACGCCGGCTTCATGGGTCGCGCGCCGGACCACGTGGCGTCCTGCATCTCCGGGCTCTACATGGGGCTCGATGTCTTCAAGGCGTATGATCCCGCCCGTGCCGGCGCGCTCGAGAGCTACTACCGCTACGCTCGCGACAAGGATCTCTACCTCACCTACGTCATCATCAATCCGCAGGCCGATCGTTCCAAGGGTGCGGCCGAACAGGCCGACCCGTTCCTCACCGCCGGCGTCGTCGATCGCGACGCAGAAGGCATCACGATTCGCGGCGCCAAGATGCTCGCCACCGGCGGCGTGGTCGCCGACGAGGTCTTCGTCACGACCATCCAGCCGATGCGTCCAGGCGAAGAGCGTTATGCGATGTCCTTCGCAATTCCGATGAACACGAAGGGCCTCAAGATGCTGTCGCGGAAATCTTACGAAGATGCCGCGGGCGCAGTGTTCGACAACCCTCTGTCGAGCCGTTTCGACGAGAACGACTCGGTTCTCTATTTCGATGACGTGAAAGTGCCGTGGGACCGCGTCTTCATCGAAGGCAATGTCGAGATGTGCCAGAAGCAGTTTCACGCCACGCCCTGCCACGTCTACCAGAACTACCAGGCGATGGTGCGCCTGAGCGTTAAGCTCAAGTTCCTGACCGGCCTTGCGCATCGGACCGCCGACATGAACGGGGTCACCCAGTTCCCGCAAGTGCGCGAAATGCTCGGCCAGCTCGCGGCCGAGACCGGCATGGTCGACGCGCTGGTAGCCGCGATGGAGGCCAAGGGCGCGCAGGTCGGTCCCTATTTCATCCCGGACCGGCACACGCTCTATTCCGCGCAGGTGCTGACGCAGCAGCTCTACGCGCACGTCATCAACACGCTTCGCGAGCTCGCTGGCGGCGGCATGATCATGCTGCCTTCGTCGGTTGCGGACTTCGACAATCCGGAGATCGCGGCCCTCATCGGCAAGACTCAGCAGTCGCCGAAAGCCAACTCGCACGACCGGGTGAAATTCTACAAGCTTGCCTGGGATGCCGTCGGCTCGGAGTTCGGCTCGCGCCATCAGCAATACGAGATGTTCTACGCCGGCGCGACCTTCGTCACGAAAGGTCATTCTTATCGGACCTACGACTGGGCCGGCGCCGACCGGCTGGTGCAGACCATGCTCGATTCCTACGACCTCAACGGCGTCTCGACCGCCAGCAAAGCCGCCTGATCCGAAGGAGACAATCCATGCCCGTCAACAAGAAGCACGACGAATTCCATACGCTCGATATGACCACCGGCTGGGAAGTGCCGGCGGGATATCCGGCCGGCATCCAGCAGAAGATCATCGCGGGCGGGTTGGATGAGGAGAACCGGCGCGGGACGCGGACGCGGCTGCTCCGCTTCGCGCCCGGCGTCTACACCACCGCGCCGTTCTCGCACGAGTATTGGGAAGAGGTTTATCTGGTCTCGGGCGATTTGATCGTCGGCAATGATGCAAAGGGTGAGGGCGGCAAGAGCTTCCCGCCGAACACGTACGCCTGCCGGCCCCCGCATGCGCCACATGGGCCGTTCAAGTCGGTGAACGGCTGCCTGCTTCTGGAGATACACTATTTCGATCCGGTCTGATCCGGATCGCTGCCGCACAACATCATTCGATCGACCCAGGGGAAAGAGAAGTCATGACGTCCAGAGGTATTTCCATCGTCGTTGCGCGTTGCCTGTCGTCACTTGAATGGCTCTTCAGGCTGGATCGCGGCCTGCCGCAGGGCAATATCCGATGGGTCGTGGATGGACTGGCCGGGGCACTCGCGCTTGGTGTCGTCGCGGTCACGCCGGCGGCTGCGCAGGACAAGCCGAGCGCGTTGGGGCTGGGCATCTTCACATTCACGTCAGGTCCTGCCGCAGCCTACGGCATGCCGGGCAAGAACGCAGCCGACCTCATGATCGACGAGATCAATGCAAAGGGCGGCATTGGAGGCGTGCCGGTCAGCGCGACCTATGTCGACGAGGCGCAGGGCGCGCAGGGTGTGATCGCGGAATATCGCCGGCTCGCCGGGGATGCGAAGAACCAGGTCATGGTCGCCGCCTTGTCGAGCGCGAATTGCCTGGCGCTGGCGCCGCTCGCCGAGCAGCTCGAGATCCCCACCGTGGGCTGGAACTGCGACACCCACCAGCTGCTGATGGACGGCAAGAGCAAATATGTGTTCCGCCCCAACGGCAACACCGTGCCCGAATTCATCGCCTACGCGATCTACCTGCTGGATCGCAAACCCGACGTGAAGACAGTTGCGATCATCAACCCGGACTATGCGTTCGGTCATGACGCGGCCAAGATCTTCACCGCAGCGTTGAAAGCCTTGAAGCCGGACGTCGAGATCGTCGCCGAACTCTATCCGAAGCTCGGCTCACCGAACTACCAGACCGAAATCTCGCGCCTCACCACCGCGCGACCGGACGTGGTCTTCTCAAACCTTTGGGGCGCCGATCTCGAGAACTTCGTTCGCCAGGCCGCTCCGCGTGGGATCTTCACCTCCAGCCAAGTCATCCTCGCACTCGGCGAGACCGTGCTGCAACGCGTGCCCTTGCCTGACGGCGTGATCGTCGGCGTTCTCGGCGACGGCTGGTGGATGTCGCCGGACGCCAAGGCGAAGCCGGAGACGGTGAAGTTTGCCGAAGCCTACAAGGCGCGCTTCGCCGAGTATCCGGTGTTCCCGTCGATCAAGATGGCCAACGCGCTGATTTACGTGAAAGCCGCCTACGACGCCGCGATGCAGAAGAACGGCGGCAAATGGCCGACACGTGCCGAGCTCGCCGCCGCCATGAAGCGTAGCAAGGTCGAGACCCTGACCGGCACCGCGCAGACGCGCGCCGACAATGACGGCCTCGTCGACCAGATCGTCGGCGTCACCGCGAAGATACCGGCGCAGCAGTTTCCCGTGATCGGCGACATGGTTCGCTACAAGGGCGACAGCCTGATGCCGCAGGCCGGCCAGGATCCGCTGGCGTGGATTGCGACCCTCAAGCCCGAGTTTGCCAAAAGCCTGCCGAAGCCGGGCAGCTACAAATAGGTCTGGATAGCGTTCACCTGATTCCAGTCACGGAAGGCGTAAGCCGATGTCGAATGCAATCATCCCCCTGCTGCTGGACAGTCTGGCCAGCGCCGCGCTGATCTTCTTCGCGGCGGTCGGCCTGACGCTGGTCTTCAGCGTGCTGCGCGTCCTCAACGTCGCCCATGGCAGCCTGTATTCGATAGGCGGCTATGTCGCGGCTTCGATCTGCCTGTTCATCGCGAGCCGCCAGCTCAACCCGTATTTGTCGTTCCTGGCGCTGCTATTCAGCGCCGTGTGCGTCGCGGCGATATTCGGCCCCCTGATCGAGCGCGGGCTGGTCCGCTGGACCTATGGCAAATCGGAAGCCGTGCAGATCCTGATCACGTTCGGGCTGTTCCTCGTCCTGGAGGACCTTCAGCGCGTGATCTTCGGCGTCCAGTCCTTCTACGAAGACGCGCCGATGCGCCTGCTCGGCACCACGAGCATCGGCGGCGTCGTCTATCTCAACTACCAGATCCTCCTGATCGCCATGGCGCTCCTCGTCGTCATCGGCCTGCGGCTTTTGATCAATCACACAAGGTTGGGGCGCCTGATCACGGCCGTGGTCACCGACCGCGAGATGGCGCAGTCGATCGGCATCGATACCAACCGGATCTTCATCCTGGCGTTTTCGCTGGGCGTGTTCCTGGCAGCGTTGGGCGGTGCGCTGGCGACGCCGACGTCAGGCATCGCGCCTGGTCTTGGGGCCGACACCATGGTGCTCGCCTTTGCCGTTGCGGCGATCGGCGGCCTCGGACAGATCGAGGGCGCCGCCTTGGCCTCGCTGATCGTCGGCCTGGCGCGCGTGCTGGCGATCTATCTGGTGCCGTCGCTGGATGCGGTGGCGCCCTATGCGGCGATGGTTGTCGTTCTCCTGATCCGTCCCTACGGCCTGTTCGGATCGGTCACGGCGCGGAGGATCTGATGCCAACGATCGTTGCCGCTGCGGCGGTCCTCGTCATTGCGCTGCTGCCTGTTGCCGCTCCCTGGCTGCAATTCGTGCTGACGCTTGCGATCGCCAAGGGCTTTGCGGCGCTCGGCGTCGCCGTGCTGCTCCGCGCCGGGCTGATCTCGATCGGCCATGCGATGTTCTTTGCCGCGAGTGCCTATGCAGTCGCCTTCCTGGCGCGCGCCAGCATCAATGATCTTGGCCTGCTGCTGATCCTCTCGGTGCTGGGCGGAGCACTCGTCGGCGCCATCGCCGGATCGTTTCTCGTCCGCTATCGCGCGATCTTCTTCGCGATGTTGAATCTCGCGGTCTCCATGGTGTTCTACGCGCTGTGCGCCAAGCTATACGGCGTCACCGGCGGGACCGACGGCATGCCCGTGCCGGTCCCGGCTGTCTTCGGCGTCGTGATTGGCGAGCCGGCGTTCAAGAGCGTGCTGTTCTATCTCAGCCTGGGACTGATGGTGCTCGTCGGTCTTGCCGTGCAGCGCTACCTGAACAGCCCGCTCGGTCATGCGCTCTCGGCCGTCCATACCAACGAGATCCGGCTCGAATATCTGGGCATCCCGGTCTGGGCGATCCTGCTGATCGCCTATGTCGTTTCGGCGGCGCTTGCTGGCCTTGGCGGCGCGATCGCCGGCTTTGCGATCGGTCGCGTGGTCCCCGATTTCGCGTTCTGGACCGCATCGGGCCACCTCGTGCTGATCGCCGTGCTCGGCGGCATCGGCGGCGTGCCGGGCGCGTTCATCGGGGCCTTGTTCCTGGAGTTGCTGCACAGCGCCGCTGTGACCGTCACGGATTCGTGGAATTTGATCGTGGGCATGACGCTGATCGTCGTGATCATGTTCATGCCGCAAGGGATCTATGGATTGTTCGCGCGCAAGGAGGCGACGAGCCTATGACGCCTCCCATCCTGGAAGCAAAAGGTCTCCACGTCGCATTCAACGGCGTCAAGGCCGCTGATGACGTCAGCATCGCGATCCATGACGGCGAGTTCCTCGCGATCATCGGTCCGAACGGATCGGGCAAGACGACGCTGCTCAACATCTGCACGGGCTATATTCGTCCGAGATCGGGCAGTGTGCTGCTCGACGGCCACGACATCACGCGTCTGTCGCCACGCGCCATTGCGCGCCGTGGCGTCGCTCGCGCATTCCAGATTCCGCAGCTGTTCTCCGCACAGCGTGTGATCGACAACATGATGCTGGCGCTGGCGGCAACGGACGGTCTGTGGAGCGTGGTCCAGCCGCTTGAGACAGCGAAGCGACGAGAGGAGGCAAGGGCGTTGCTCGATCTCGTCGGGCTCGCCGACGATGCCGACCGGATCAGCAGCACGCTTCCCGAAGGGCATCGCAAGCTGCTGGACATCGCGGTTGCGCTGGCCTTGAAGCCGCGGCTGCTGCTGCTCGACGAGCCGACCAGTGGCGTGAGCGCCCTCGAGCGCTTCCCGCTCATGGAGGCGCTCATGAGCGCGCTGCGCCAGCGACGCATCACGGCGCTGTTCGTGGAGCACGACATGGACGTGGTCGCACGTTACGCAAGCCGAGTCCTGGTGTGGAACGCCGGCAACATCATGGCCGAGGGCCGGCCCGACGAGGTGTTCAGCAATGCGCAAGTCCGCCAACGTGTCGTAGGGGTGGCCTGATGCTCAGGCTCGACAAGGTCAGCGTCTCGATCGAGGGCGTCCGCGTGCTCCGCGCAGTCAGTTGCGAGATCATCGCGCGCAAGGCGACGGTGTTGATCGGGCGCAACGGCGCCGGCAAGACCACGACATTGCGTGCAATCATGGGCCTCATCGCGCTTGAAGAGGGCTCGGTCCGGCTCGATGCCGACGATCTCGGCAGCAGGCCCGCCCACACGCGCGCCCGTGCCGGGATTGGCTACGCGCCGGAAGACCGGCGCCTGATTCCGGAGTTGAGCGTGGAAGAGAACATCCGCCTTCCGGCATTGGCGCTGAAGCTCGATCGTGCCGAGATCGCGCGCAGGCTCGATGAGATCTACCAGCTGCTCCCCGAATTGCACGTGATGCGCTCCCGGCCCGCCGGTGGCGTTTCCGGAGGGCAGGGAAAGATGGTCGCGTTGGGGCGCGCGCTGACGGTGGCACGCAAGGTTTTGCTGCTCGACGAGCCCTTCCAGGGTCTGGCGCCGGCCCTCGCGCTCGACTACGCGCGGACGCTCGGCGAATTGCGCAAGCACCGGCCAGAGCTCGCCATGCTGATCACCGAATCCTCGCCCGCGCTGCTCGACCGGATCGCCGACAGGACGCTGCAGATCGAGCGCGGCGAAGTCCTGACCACATCGACCAAGGATAGGGAATTCCATGTTGCTGCAATTTGACCGCCTCGCAAATGACCGGACCGACCGTGTCGGGATCGAGATCGATTCCCTCGTCATCGCCGGCTGGGCGGGCAGGGACGCGGCGGCGATCGAGCACCACATCGAGGAGCTTGCCGCGCTCGGCATTCCGCGGCCCTCAACGACACCGCTCTACTATCGTGTCGCGGCACAAACCTTGACCCAGGACAGCCGCCTGACCGTTCTTGGTCCGGACAGTTCCGGCGAGGTCGAGCCGATCATCGTCGCCATGGCCGACGGGCTTTGGGTCGGCATCGGCTCCGACCATACCGACCGCAAGGCCGAAGCGTCGGGCATTGCTCTTTCGAAGCAGCTCTGCGGCAAGCCGCTCGGCCCACAGCTCTGGTCATATGCTGATGTCGAGGGGCATTGGGATGAGCTGGTCCTTCGCTCGTGGGCGACGATCGATGGGAAACGGGTTCTCTACCAGGACAGCCCGGTCTCCTCGCTCAGGACGCCGCGCGATCTCATCCGTCGCTACACCGGCACGGACTCGCTAGCGGCTGGCACACTGATGTTCTGCGGAACGCCCGGTGCGATCGGCGGCATTCGGCCGGGGACGCGTTTCGAGATGGAGCTAAAGGACCCGGTCCTCAACCGCTCCCTGACCCATGGCTACGACATCGACGTCCTGCCAGTCGTCTCCTGATCCTTTTCCCTAGGCGGGTGTCATGACAGTAACGCAGGATCAATCGCACCCTTCCGCCGTCGCACGGCTGGAGGCGGCACTTGCGCGCATCCACTCACCGGAAGCAAAGAACGTCTTCACGGCGGTCTTCCCGGACAGCGCCCGGTGGGAGGCTGAAGCGGCGGATCGGCGTGCCGCTGCGGGAACGCCCCGCGGTCCGCTCGATGGTCGTATCGTTTCGATAAAAGCGTTGTTCGACGTCGCCGGTACGGTCACGAGTTCCGGGTCTGCTGTCCTGCGCCGTTTGGCACCGGCGGTTGAAGACGCCGAGGTCGTGAAGCGGTTGCGGGCTGCGGGTGCCATCGTCATCGGCAAGACACAGATGACGGAATTTGCCTTTTCCGCGCTGGGTACGAATCCGCATGACGGGATGCCGGGCAATCCTCGAGATCGCGCCCGCGTTCCTGGAGGATCGTCATCGGGCGCTGCCGTGTCCGTGATTGACGGCATGGCCGACATAGCCATCGGTAGCGATACCGGCGGCTCCATCCGAATCCCGGCCGCGCTGTCAGGCGCCGTCGGTTTCAAGCCGACCAGTGGATTCGTGCCGACCGCCGGGGCGTTCTCGCTCTCATCTAGTCTCGACACAGTCGGTCCGATCGCCGCGAACGTCGAGGATTGTTTCGTGGCGGATCAGGTACTTTCAGGTGAAGGCGCGCCGTCGCGCCTGCGGCCAGCATCTCCCGGCACGTTCCGCCTTGTGGTTGCCCGCGGGCGCCTGTTTGATCGCTGCGAACCCGAGGTGCTCGCTGCGTTCGAGAAGGCCATAGAGTGGCTGCGATCGGGCGGCTTGCAGATCAAGGATGGATCCATCGAGGCTGCTCTCGATGATGTTGCACAGATCGACAAGCTCGGCACGTTCCCGTCGATCGAGGTCGGCGCAACGCTGCGCAGTCTGGGGCTTCCAGGCCTGGATGGGGTCGATCCTCGAACGCGCGTTCGCATCGAAGCCGGCGCCGGCATCCTCGGTACGGACTATGTGCGCATGGTTCGGTTCAGACACGCCGCGATCCGATCCTTCGAACAGTCTTTCGGCAACAACGAGGTTTTCATCCTGCCGACGACACCTATCCGGGCGCCGCTTCTTTCCTCTGTCGCGGCGGATGCGGCATTCCATGAGCTCAATGGCCTCGTGCTGCGCAACCCGCGCGTCGCCAATTTGCTCGACTGTCCGTCGATTTCGCTGCCGTTGCCGCTCGAAGGTCTTCCCGTGGGTCTGATGCTGATCGGCCGCCGGAATGCCGACCGGCGGTTGCTGGAGATCGCGTCCAGTGTGGAAACGCTGCTGCGGGGACATCGGCATACTGCGTAGCCCTTTCGCGCGACAGGGCCGCCGAATCTACCATTGCTTGGATGGGCTGTGGCAAGGCCGCCTCTGAAGCTGTAGCTTGCCGATGCCAAATGGAGACGGCGAGGCGGTTGGAGGTGCGGCGGTCCCGCGGAGGCAAAAGGAGATATGATAACCCGCTGATTTTCACTGGTGGGCCCGGCAGGACTCGAACTTGCAACCAGACCGTTACGAGCGGCAGACTATCGATCAGGTAGGTTGATATCGCTCTCCTTCTAGGACGAAGGATTTTGCTGAATTCAGGACGAAGCTGACTTTCTGCCGAGGACCCTCATCGATCCGGCCCAGCCTGGTTTACGCGTCAGGATCAGTGCTTGCGTTTGCTTCGCGACTTCTTTGGCGGCGCGCAGGTCGTGTCACGCACAACGAGTTCTGTCGGAATAAGGACTGACTCGAAAGGTGCGTCCCTGTTGCCGATGCGCCGCAACAGCAATTGGACTGCGGCCTTGCCAACGTTCGGCCTGGGAATCGCGACAGTAGTTAAGGCTGGACGCCACAGGGTCGCTTCGGCAATGTCATCGAAGCCCACGACAGAAAAGTCTTCGCCTGGAGTTAAATTTCGCGAGCGAAGGCCGAGCATGGCGCCGAAAGCGACGATATCGTTGAAGCATACGACGGCCGTCGGTGGTTCAGGCAAATCCAGCAGTTGGAGGACGTGTGCCATTCCGACGTCGCGCGTCTCTGCGCCGGATAGAACTAGCCTCGGCTCAAGCGGAATGCCGTGTTTGGCCAAAGCTTGCCGATAGCCGGCAAAACGATCGCGCCCGGTTGAAATGTTCTCGTTCGAGCCGATCATTCCGATACGCGTGTGACCAAGCTTGATGAGATGATCCACCGCCTTGATCATTCCACCGCGATGGTCAGGAGAGACGTAGTCGACCTTCGCACCCGGCACCGTTCGCGAGACAAGTACGCACGGCAGGTGCAGCGAATGCAAAGAGTTGACGAAGGATGCATCCGTGCCGACCGCTGGTACGATGAGCAATCCATCAACGTTGTATTCTCGCACCGTCTCGATGAAGGCGCTCTGCCTTGCCACCGACTCGCCGGTATTGGACATGAGAACGATGCGGTTCTCGGCTGTGAGTGCATCCTCAATTGCAGCGACGATTTCGGCAAAGTATGGATTCGTGAGATTGTTGACCGCCATCGCGATCATTCGCGTGTGAGGCAGGCGCAAGCTCGCGGCACCGCGATTGTACACGTAGCCGATGCTTCTGGCCGCTTCCAGCACCTTCTCGCGGGTTCGCTCGGGAATGGTAGGGCTGTTCCGAAGCACGAGAGAGACCGTCGCCTTGGACACGCCGCTGGCCTTGGCGATGTCCACGAGCGTCGGTCGAGAGTCGCCCTTTCTTGCTTTCGCGTCCACTATCTCGACGTCCCTAACCCGCCGTTTGAAGCTGCCGCTGGGCAGCATTCACAATGTCCGACGATCGTCAAGGGGCGAGTGTCATCCCACCCCGTGAAGAGCCAGTATAGTCCGCATGCGCGCAGCTGCACACTCGGGATCTGCAAAGAGCCCGATCGACGCCGCGTGCCGAAAGACGCGGGAGAGATGCAGGATGGAGCGGGCGCCTTGCTGAGCTCCGAGCATCGTAAAGTGGTCCTGGTGACCATTCAAATATGCCAGGAAGACGATACCCGTCTTGTAGTATTGGGTTGGCGCTCGAAACAGTTCGCGCGATAGGGCGACGGTCGGATCCAGGATTTCACGAAAGGCTTTGGTGCCAGCCGTCCGGTCCTCATCGCTCAGTGCCAGCAGTGCTGCGGAAGCGGCGGGCGCGATCGCGTCGAAGATGCCGAGAAGTGCATGGCTGAACCCCTGATCGTCTCCCGCAATCAGCTCAGGGTAGTTGAAGTCGTCGCCCGTGTACATTTTGACGCCGGGCGGCAGCCGCCTGCGCATGGCAATTTCGTACTTCTCATGGAGAAGCGAGATTTTGATCCCGTCGATCTTGTGAGCATTGTCCGCGATCATCCCAAGGCAAACATCCATGGCCGCGCTGATGTCGTGGTGTCCCCAATAGCCGGCAAGCGCAGGGTCGAACATGTCGCCAAGCCAATGAAGGATTACGGCCTGATCAGCCTCAGCCAGCACTCGCCTGTAGACCTCGGCATAGTCGGCGGGACCGCCCGCCGCGCTTACCAATGCCCGGCTGGCCATGAGAATTACTCGCCCTCCGAGTTTTTGGACGAAGGACAATTGCTCGGAATATGCCTTCACGACCTTGTCCAGGCTCGCGCCGACGAGATCAATGTGGTCTGTCCCGACGCCGGAGAAGACGATTGCGCCCGGCCGCGCCTTGGCGCTCTGGACTGTGTTTCGGATCAAGGTTTGAGCAGAGGCCCAGTCAAGGCCCATGCCCCGTTGGGCTGTGTCCATAGCCTCCGCGACGCCCAATCCGAGATCCCAAAGATAATCTCGGAAGCGTTGAGTGGCCTCGAAGTCAATTGCGATGTCCCGCATTGGGGAAATATCGGCGCGGGGATCGGAAACAACATGTCCGGCGGACAGGGCGATCCGCGCCATGGGCTGGTTCAGCTTTGACGTGCGCCATTTGGCGGGAGCGGGCACGGTGTATTCATCCATGCGACCGTCGTCACGCGGCAATCGAATGAGAGTCATTGGACGTTGCCTCCTTCGTTGGTTGTTCGACGGCGGGCGAGCAGGGTGGTTTCACCATCCTGCACGACTGTTCCATCTTGCTTCGTAACTTCGAAAGCGAGGGCGAGAATGCCGCGGCCCTTGCTCGAGAGCCGGGCGCTTGCGATGCGTACGTTGGCTCCGATCCGATCCCCTGCGAAGATTGGCGCCCGAAATCTCCAATTCCAACCGAGTGACGCGATCGCCATAACGCGAACTGCGGATCGGTTCTTGAGCCCATCCACAAGCGCCAATCCTAATAACCCGTGTGCAACTCTGGCCGGGAATCCCAGTGACTTGGCAAATTCGTCATCCATATGGACGTCGAAGAAATCTCCGGACAGGCCTGCAAAACTGACGATATGGGCATCCGTCACAACGAGGCGGCCTGTTTCGTAGCAGTCGCCCTCGGCGATATCTTCAAACCAATATTCGCCGGCCTCGAGCCGGCGTCCCGGCCTTCCCATCACAGGCTCCGCAGTGCAAGGCCGCCATCGACGCGAACGACTTCGCCGGTCGAATAGCCAAGCTGCCCCTTCGCCAACATGGCTGCCGCCCTTCCGATGTCATCGGGCTCGCCCCAGCGCTTGATGGGGGTCAGCCCCGCGGCGATCAGGCGGTCGTATTTATCTCTCGCCACGGCGGTCATCTGAGTGCGGATAATCCCGGGGCGGATCTCGTAAGATCCGATGCCATGCTCGGCGAGGCGGACCGCAAAGAGTTGAACCTGCATGGAAAGCCCTGTTTTGGAGATGCAGTACTCTCCGCGATCAATCGACGCGAATTCGGCATTGATGGATGACACAGTGATGATGCTGCGAAACGAGGATGTGTCCGCACCGATCATTCGACGCGCGACCTCCTGGGTGAGGAAGAACGGGCCGCGTAGGTTGATCGCCATGACGCGATCGTAGCTGTCGGGGGTCACTTTCAGGAGGTCATCCCGGATTCCGACGGACACGCCTGCATTGTTGACCAGGCATTCGAGGCCACCGAAGGCGCCCCACGCTTCTTCCACAAACTGCTGATGCGCACCTACGCTCGAGATATCGAAAGCGACGGCCTGTGCTTCTCCGCCGCTTCTGCGGATGGCGTCCACGGTTTCGGAAAGATCTGTCGAACCGGGCAGATCGTTCACGACAACAGCGAACCCTGCGCCGGATAGGGCAGCAGCGATGGCCCTACCTATCCCGCGACCCGCCCCGGTGACCAAAGCGCGCGGGCGCCCCTGATTGTTCATGCGCGTTTCCTGTGTCTCTGCTCAGCCGTGGAATGGCACTTGCCAAAGCCCGTAAGAGCTGTTACTAGATCGATCTACTAGATCGTTCTACTATATCGTTCTAGTAACACAAGCAAGAGAAAACTAGTCGCGGCACGGAGGAGCCACATGAATCGCCCTGTAGATCGCCGAACTGTCGTAACCGGGATGGGTGCCCTCGGGCTCATGGCCGTGGGCGCACGAGCCCAACGGCTTGGTCCGATGCCCTCGTCACCTGTCGCGCTCAACATTATCGACGTGGCTGGCAATCTCGCTCTGAGCCAGAAATCCATCGACGCCTACAGGCAGCAAAATTCCAAGCTCGTCTCGCGGATCGCTTATTCGAAGGCGCCAGCGCCGGAGCTCGCCAGCAAACTGAAGGCGCAGCAGTCAGCCAATCGCGTCGATATCGATGTCGTGCTTACCGGCACGGACGGCCTGTTTGCCGGGATCGAGCAGCAATTGTGGCAGGAGCTACTGCCGCAGTATGCGGGCGCGTTGCCCAAGCCCGAAGAAATTTACGATGGCGGCGCCCTCAAAATGCAGGGCCTGGCAAAGGGGCAGGGTATGGAGATCGCCTATACGCCGTCGGGTCCGCTGTTTGAGTACATGCCCGGGCGCGTCAAGAAAGTTCCGAAAACCGCCGACGATTTGCTTGCTTACGCTCGTGAGAACAAGAACCGCTTCCTCTATGCGAGGCCTGCCAACTCCGGGCCGGGGCGCACCTTCCTGATGGGGTTACCCTATCTTCTCGGGGACAAAGATCCCTCGGATCCGCAAAAAGGGTGGGACAAGACCTGGGCCTATCTGAAGGCTCTCGGCGAGAACATTGAATACTATCCTTCCGGAACTGGGCAGACGATGAAGGAGCTCGGTGACGGTACGCGGGACATGATCGTTTCGACGGTCGGTTGGTACATCAACCCGCGGGTGCTCGGCATTGTACCCAAGGAGGCAGCGCTCTGTGCTCTGGAGGGCTTCCATTGGGTCGCGGACGCAATGTTCTTTGCCGTGCCGAAAGGCGTGGCGGCAGAGAAAATGCCGGTCGTGATCGATCTGCTCAAGCATCTGCTCAAGCCTGAGCAGCAAGCCTTTGCGTACGACGAGGGCTATTTCTATCCAGGGCCATCCGTGAAGGGGTCGACGCTCGCAATGGCTCCGCAGGAAAGCCAGGACGCCATCAAGGAGTTCGGTTGGCCTGACTACGACCGCGTGACCGCGTCCGCACCGCTCGAAATACAGCTCCAGGCGGATCAACTCGTGGCGGCGTTCCGGCGCTGGGACGAGGAAATCGGCGCCGCCAAGCGCAAATAGCCCGCGCGAAAAGCTCCCAAACTGGGGCTGCCCGACGCGATTGGCAGCCCCCTTTTTCGCAATTTCAAGTCGACGGAATCAGAACGGTCGACACACGGGATTAGGATCCATGACCATCGCCCTCCAGAAGTTTGACGAGCTCCGCCTCGAGCAGGTTCGCCGCGAGTTCGGAGGATTGAACGCGCTCAAGGATGTGACGCTCACCGTGAAGCGCGGCGAATTCATAGCCCTGCTCGGGCCCTCCGGTTGCGGAAAGTCGACGACCCTTAACTGCATTGCCGGGCTCCTTCCGGTTACGGGCGGGTCTATTTGGCTCGACAAGCGGCGCATTGACACGCTTCGACCGGAAGAGCGTGGCTTTGGGATGGTGTTTCAGAGCTATGCGCTTTTCCCTCACCTCACCGTGAAGCAGAACGTGGGGTTCGGGCTGAAGATGCGCGGCGTGCCGAAAGCAGAAATTTCGCGAAAGGTGAACGAAGCGCTGGCGCTCGTCCGCCTCACTGGGCAAGCGCAGAAGCTGCCCGGCCAACTCTCAGGAGGACAGCAGCAGCGCGTCGCAATCGCGCGAGCGATCGTCATCGAGCCGCCACTCGTTCTGATGGACGAACCCTTATCGAACCTTGACGCCAAGCTACGCCTCGAGATGCGAGCCGAGATAAGACGGATCCACAACACGCTCGGCGCGACCACGATCTACGTCACACACGATCAGGACGAGGCGCTCTCTCTCGCCGATCGAATCGTCGTGCTAAAGGATGGCGTTATCCGCCAGGTCGGCACCCCCAATGAACTCTATGAGAAGCCGGCTCACATCGACGTCGCGGACTTCATGGGCTTCCGAAATCGTATCAAGGGTCGGGTCGTCCGTCAGGTTGGCAACAGCGCCACGCTTGCCGTTGGCGGTAGCGAGGTCACGGGCGTCTTGCGAAGTTCAGTGGCGGACGGCTCCGAAGCCTACGCAGCGATCCGCGCGGATGACCTGATGACTGGCGAACCCGGGCAGAACGCGTTCGCCGCGCGGATCGAGACCATCGAGTATCGGGGGCGCGAGTTTGTCGGAACGGCCCGTACGTCAGACGGCATTGATCTGATCTTCAGATCAGACCATGCAGTGGCACTCGGCGCAAATGTCCACCTGCGGGCCGCACCGGAACGTGTCCTCGTGTTCAGCGAAGCGATGTGAGGCGTCCATGACGATGACGGTCCTCGCCGAGAAGCAAACTATTGAATCTGGTCCGAGTTTGCGTCAGCGGATCGCCGCACGAGGCTTCGATGCGGTGACTCTTCTTGTGATCCCGGCGTTCGCCTTATTAGCGCTTCTCTTTCTCTATCCGTTCGCATACGGGCTGATCCTGTCGTTCGAGCCGAAGGCCGGATCTGCCTGGTCGAACTATGAGCGATTCTTCACTGATCCATACCTCTACACCACGATCTGGAAGACGCTCCTTCTATCGGTTCCAGTCACGGTGCTGAATCTCGTCGTTTCGCTGCCGGTCGCGTTCCGCGTGCGGCTTATGTACCGGCAGCGGCTGTTGACGACGATTCTGGTTGTCCCGATCACGCTTGGAACGGTTCTGATCGCTGAAGGACTCCTGAACTATCTGGGGCCACAAGGGTGGTTTAATCGCACCTTGATAGCGGTCGGGCTGATCGATCATCCGCTGCGCCTCGTGCACAATTATTGGGGTGTGTTCGCGTCGCTGGTGATCAACGGCTTCCCGTTCACCTTCCTTCTTGTCCTGTCCTATGTGACAGGGATCGATCCAGCACTCGAACAGGCCGCTGCGACTTTGGGCGCCAACGCTCGGCAACGCTTCACCAGCGTATTTCTGCCGATCTTGATGCCCGGGCTTGCAATCACCTTCTGCCTGAGCTTCGTGCAGGCGTTTTCGGTTTTTCCCTCCGCCGTCCTGCTGGGTGAGCCGGCGGGACAAACCCGGGTGATTTCGATTGCGGCCTATCAAGCTACGTTCGAGGAGTACGACTATTCGATGGCATCTGCGATCGCGATGATCATGGGCTTCGTTCAGCTCGCGATTGTCGTCGGCATGATGGCGACCCGCGGCCTGTTCTATCGGGGCCCCGTCGCAGGGACGAAGGGGTAAGATCGATGATCCGCGACACATCTCTCTCATCAAAGCTGTGGATCCGAGCGGTCTGGATTTTTGTCGGATTCTTCATTCTCAACCTGTTCGCGATGATCGCCTCGGTCGTGACGAGTTCGTTCGCGACCCGCTGGCTTGGCACATGGTTTCCTGCTGGCTGGACCACGCGTTGGTATTCATCGGCCTGGAGCGAATTCCAGCTTCAGGACGTCCTGCTCGTTACCTTCGAAGTCGTCGGGGCGGTCGTCGTCATATCGGGGCTGTTGGGTGTCACCGCGGCATATGCGCTCGCCCGCCGAGACTTCGCTGGGAAGAAGATGATCATGCTGGTCATCCTCCTACCGTTGATCGTGCCACCGATCACCTTCGGCATCCCGCTCGCCACCGCCCTCTATCAGACTGGGTTTGCAGGAACGTTCTGGGGCGTCGTCGCGGCTAACCTGGTCCCGACCGTGCCGTTTGTTATCTTGGTCATGATCCCGTTTATCGAGCAGATCGATCCAAGGCTCGAGGCGGCCGCACGAGTGTTCGGCGCGAATACGTTCAAGTTGTTTGTGCACGTTCTGATGCCATTACTTCTTCCCGGCATTCTGGCCGCCCTGTTGCTGGTGCTCGTTCGGACAATCGCAATGTTCGAGCTCACCTTCCTGGTCGCCGGCCCCACGAGCCAGACACTCGTAGTCGCTCTCTATTATGCTGTGTTCGCCGCGGGTGTGCGGGCCGTTCAGTCGATCGATGCGATGGCCGTCGTTTACATGGTGACAACGCTTGCCTGGCTGATCATCGCGCTGAGGTTCGTGAACCCAACGCAGATCGTCACTCGTGCCAAGCAGCAGCCGGCCCACTGACTCCAGTCCGTTCGACGATCACTTGGGAGATCGAAAGTGAAGCAAAAGATTATCACAGCGTCCGACGCTGCGAAACTTGTCGGCGACAGAGACGTCGTTTGCATCGGGGCCTCTGCGGGATTGAATTGCCCCGATTTCGTGCTCGCCGCCATCGGCGAACGGTTCCGCTCGGAGGGGCACCCGCGCGATCTCACGGTATTCTCTCCCATCGCGGCCGGCGACATGTACGGGATCAAGGGAATCGACCATCTCGCCCAGAAGGGATTGCTGTCGACGATCCTCGCCGGCTCCTACCCAAGCGGCCCTTCGTCGCTCCCATCTCCGGCGATTTGGGAGATGATCGGCAGGAACGAGGTCGCCGCATATAACCTGCCCTCGGGCGTCATGTACGATATGGCGAGGGACGTTGCGGCAAAGCAGGCTGGCGTACTGACCAAGGTTGGCCTCGACACGTTCGTGGACCCGCGGCTCGATGGCTGCAAGATGAATGAGGCGGCAGCTAAGCGCGGAGAAATCGTACACCTCGTCGAGTTCGGCGGAGAGCCCTGGCTGCATTTTCCCAATCACGCCCCTCAAGTCGCCATCATCCGCGGCACTACCGCCGATGAGCGTGGCAACATCTCGATGGAGCATGAAGGCGCTGTCTTGGGTATGGTCGATCTCGCGCTTGCGGCACGTAATTCCGGCGGAATCGTCATCTGCCAAGTCAAGCGGTCGACTGCATCAGGTTCGATTCCGACACACCGCGTCCACGTGCCCTCGACGCTGGTAGACTACATTGTGGTTGACCCGGAGCAGGCGCAGGCAACCGAGATCTCTTACGATCCCGCGATAAGCGGTGAGACGCGCCGCCCGCTTTCCTCGTTTGAGCCCGAGCCGTGGAGCGTCGAGAAAGTCATCGCCCGTCGTGCAGCGATGGAATTGATGGACGACAGCGCCGTTAATCTCGGCTTCGGCATTTCGGCCATGGTCCCCCAAATTCTCGTTGAAGAAGGCCATGCCGAGGCGGTCACATGGGCTATCGAGCAGGGAGCGGTCGGGGGCGTGCCGCTTACCGGATTCGCATTTGGATGCGCGGCGAATGCGCAGGCAATTGTTCCGACACCGCAACAGTTCACCTATTTTCAGGGCGGAGGCTTCGACAGCTCGTTCCTTTCATTTCTGGAGGTCGACGCGCTCGGAAACGTCAACGTGTCGCGTCTTGCCGCACGGCCTTATTTGACCGCGGGATGCGGAGGGTTCGTTGATATTACGGCAAACGCCCGCAAGATCGTTTTCAGCGGTTACTTCATGGCGGGCGGCCTTAGGGTGTCCGCAGGCGAAGGCAGACTGCGCATCGAGCAAGAAGGCAAGATCGCAAAGTTCATTCCCGAGGTCAGCCACGTCACGTTCAGTGGCCGGCGGGCTGTGGATCGGGGATGCGATGTCACCTACGTAACCGAACGGTGCGTGTTGGCGCTCAAGCCAAGCGGTCTGACCGTCGTAGAGATAGCCCCGGGCGTTGACCTCGAACGCGACATCATCGCGAGGGCGGGCACGCCCCTTTTCGTGGCTGACGATCTGAAGCTGATGGACGAACGACTATTTCGTCCGGAGCGGTTCGGTCTGAAATTGCAAGACCGAACAGGCACGAAGCCGCAGAGCAAACAACGCGCCGCCTGAGGAAATCGAAATGTCGAAGCAGATTGTCGCAAATTCCGTCTTCGAAACGAGCGTGCCTCGTCCCGGCGTGCTGCTGGTCCGAATCGTGTCCCAGCCTCTCGGCGTCTTCACGGTGGAGGCCCGTCGCGAACTGAAGGCGCTGCTGGAGCGGGCCCGGGTCGACTATTCGGCACGATGCATCGTCCTGATCGGAACGGGGGCGGCCTTCTCGGTTGGTTCAAACATCCGGGAGTTTGAGGCGACGGCGGAGTGGATTGAATCTGCTCGCCTCGCGGAGACGGCATTGAACGAAGCCATTGAACTCGGACCGGTGCCAGTCATCGCCGCCTGCAATGGGCATACGCTTGGCGGCGGCGCGGTCATGGCACTCGCCTGCGATATCCGGATCGCGGGACGCAGTGCGAAGTTCGGTGTGCCCGAGGCCAAGCTCGGAGCGATGCCGACCGCGACAGGGACCATGCGGCTGCCGCTCCTCGTCGGCCGCGGTCAAGCTCTCCGTTTGATGCTGACGGCACAGCCGATCGATGCAGAAGAGGCGTATCGGATCGGCATCTTCGATGAGCTGGTCGATGATGACAAGCTGCTCGATCGCGCATTGGAGGTCGCAGGTCAAATCGCGGCGGTGTCGCCGCAAGCGGTTAGCGCATCTCGGCGCTGTGTTTCGGCTACATTGCGGCTCGGATATCACGCAGGGCTGGCGATGGAGTCTGAAATCACCGTTCCCCTTGGGCTCTCGGACGACGCGATCGAAGGTAAGGCAGCTTTCGTAGAGAAGCGCGCCCCCAGGTTTAAGTAGAGAAGTGACTGCGATGCCCGAAATTTCGATCCGCCCCCTGCCGCTGTCGCGCTGTTCGATCAACACTGCCACTCTCGGGCACCGCTCTCCTATTGGAGATGTCATCGAACGTGTGGCCCGTCACGGCTTCGGTGGAATTGCGCCATGGCGCCGGGATCTCGAAGGAGAGGACCATCGCCTCATCGGCAAGCACATTCGAGACGCTGGTCTGGCGTTGAGCGGGTACTGTCGCGGAACCTACTTTCCAGGCGCAAACCGGAGCAATTTCGAAGCGAACGTTGCCGATAATCGTCGTGCAATCGATGAGGCGGCCGAATTGGGCGCGCCGTGCTTTGTCTTGGTGGTCGGGAGTCTCCCAGAGGGGAGCAAAGATCTGAATTCAGCTCGGGCGCAAGTGGCCGAAGATCTTGATATCCTCCTGCCTTACGCCAAAAAGGCGGGCGTCGGCCTCGCGGTTGAGCCCCTCCATCCCATGTATGCGGGTGACCGCTCATGCATAACGAGCCTCGGAGAAGCTTTGGCGCTATGCGAACGTCTGGATCCGTCGCGCGAAGGTGGGATCGGAGTGGCCATAGACGTCTATCACGTCTGGTGGGACTGGCGCTTGAGCGAGGATATCGCCGCCGCCGGACCATCGAGGCGGATCATGGCTTTCCACGTCTGCGATTGGCTCGTCCCGACCAGCGATCTTCTGCTCGACCGTGGAATGACGGCAGATGGTGTCATCGACATCAAGCATATCCGGCGCGAAATTGAAGCCACAGGCTATAGCGGCTTCACGGAAGTAGAGGTCTTTTCCAGACGTTGGTGGTCCACGCCCGAGGACGACGTCCTCGTTGCTTGCGCCAAGGGCTTTTCCTCGATTTGAGAACACGGCTTGAACTAGCGCCAAACTGCAATCGAGGACGGAAATGGGCAATTCGGACGTTCGAGTGATTCTCGATGCCCTGCTGCAAGCAGCGCTAGATGCTGCTCGCCCGGCCGGTAAGTTCGCCGGACGTCTCCCTGGCCCGCCATCGGGCCGCACGATCGTCGTGGGGGCAGGCAAAGCCGCCGCGAGCATGGCTCAAGCGTTTGAGGCCGAATGGCCGCATTCGCTCGAGGGGCTCGTTGTCACTCGCTACGGTCATGCTGCAAAGACGCGATCGATCGAGGTGGTGGAGGCATCTCACCCTGTGCCGGATGCTGCCGGACTGCGAGCAGCGCAGAGAATACTAGAACTCGTCAGGAGCGCTCGCCCCAACGATCTCGTTGTTGCCCTGATCTCAGGAGGGGCATCCTCGCTCCTGAGTCTGCCTGCGCCTGGCGTGACCCTGGATGAGAAACGAGCGTTGACTTCCCAGTTGCTTCGCTCGGGTGCGCCGATCAGCGCCATGAACGAGGTTCGGAAAGCGCTCTCGGCAATTAAAGGGGGACGTCTCGCGGCAGCCTGCCGCGCTAAGTTGGTCACCTTCGTGATTTCCGACGTACCCGGAGATGATCCGACCATCGTCGGTTCTGGTCCAACGGTCGCGGGAAAATCATCCCACTTGGTTGATGTCCGCGCAATCCTTGATCGCCATGGAATCAATGTGCCGGCCCACGTCGCGAAGGTAATCGCAGCCAACGTTGCGCCTACCACGGTCGACGGCGAGACTCACGTCATCGCGACTGCGAGGATGGCGCTTGACGCAGCCGCTCTCGCTGCGCGCCGGCTGGGCATTGAGCCCCTGATATTGGGCGATGAAATCGAAGGCGAGGCACGCGAGGTCGGCATCGTCATGGCCGGCATTGCACGGTCTGTTCTGAGCTACGGAACTCCGGCGAAGCGCCCCTGTGTGATCCTGTCGGGAGGCGAGGCAACAGTCACGATGCGCGGGGAGGGACGAGGCGGCCGAAACACCGAATTCCTTCTTTCACTGGCATTGGCCCTTGACGGCGCGGAGGGCGTCTCCGCGATCGCTGTGGACACGGACGGCATCGATGGATCTGAGGATAACGCCGGCGCTTGGTTCGATCCCATGTTTGTCCCGTCGGCCCGCGACTCCGAAGTCGATCTTGCTGCGCATCTAGCCCGAAATGACGCCTATGGGGCGTTTGCCAAGATGAACCGTCTCGTGATGACAGGGCCAACACTGACCAATGTCAACGATTTCCGCGCAATCTTGGTTCAGTGAGCGTAAGCTCCTCTGGCTTCAAGGCTCACGACTGCCTATGCGTAAGATTGGATCAGATATCGTAGGTTTGTTTGGTGTGTGGAAAGGCGGTAGCGCTCCACCGACCCGAAACCCCACAGCTCTTCGGGCGAGACGATTCGAGCCTCAGAATTCACTTCATGCGATACGACGCTATTGTTAATGGGCTCTAGTGGGACCTTGGTTGCTCGAGCTAGCTCAAACTTGCCCATGATGGACTGGACCGAGACTTCAAGTTTCTCAATGATTTAAGAGGCGGCGTGTGCACGACGTGTGCACCGGGAGATCAAGAAAAATCTATTGAGGGCAAGTGTGGCCTTGCGCTTTGGACTGATGTGGCATCGGCAGAAAGCTTGGACGGGCAGGGTACTCCTGTCCGAGCTGATAGTTTCACGAATGGCTTGGCTTTTCGCCTGCCGGTGAAGGCATGCTGACTGCACCGAAAGTGAAAAATAACGTCGAGGGTTCGAGTCGCTCCGTCGTCTCGCCCCGAAGCTTTCGTTTTCGACTCGAGTAGTCGCGCCTCCAATGTGGCGCCTGCAAAGCGCAGAACCTACGTAAGCTCACAAAGCTGATCCCGTCGCCCACGATCCAGCCCGCTTAGGCACAATCAAACGGCCCACGCGCCCAGCGCGTCGTACGACCCTGGATCATGACTTCGTGGACGTCTTCGACACAATCGGCGCAAAGCGGGACTCTTTCCAAATCGGGTGACAGTTTGGCGGGCCGCTCGACGCGTCTTTCTCCACCGAGCCATCCTCGCCACGCAAGCGGGCGAGGTATGAGGCTCAGGAGCCCTCGAACTTGAACGATACGTTGAGTTTGGCGCGATAGGCCTCCACTTTTCCCATGGCATCCAGTTGCATATCTAGTTTGACGACCTCTGCAACGCGAAGATCCCGAAGAGATTTTGCAGCTTGCTCGACCGCGTTAGCGGCGGCCTTCTCCCAAGAATCGTTGCTGGTACCGACTAGTTCAATGATCTTGTAGACGCTATCAGGCATGTCGTCCTCCTGTTCGGTATGAAGCAGGAAGCAGGGCGCCCCCTGCCTTGTGGAATCTAGCATCAAGATATCGGCGCTTATACGACGCGATATGGTCTCAGGGACTTCGCTCGGAGTTGAGAAGGGGCAAGCCGGGACTTGGAGGGGAGGATGGCTCTTGGCGCGAAGCGGACATCCGGTCGGACCCGCACGCCGGAGTGTCGAAGCGCAAGTAGAAATGCGTTGAATTGGCAGGCGGCGGTCGAGGCGCTGATGCTGGCGGCGGCTCGCGGCGCCGCGCCAGGTAGCGGGCAAAGAGACGATTCGAACGCTGATTTCAGTGAATCACTTGCGGACGTTGCAGATGCTCTCAATAGTGTGGCTTCGCAGCTGTCGGGCTTTGCACACGAAAGACGGGCGGTGCCCACCTTACTGCATTTCAAGTTCCTTGAGGCCGCAATCCATTTCGGCTTGACGGTGGTCTGCCGGCCTTCGTCAGGCAGCCACCCATCTCCCCGTCTGGCAACGTCAGTTGCGCCATCGTTATGCAATGCAGTGATTAATTCAGTAATACTCCTCGCCGCGGGCAGCGCGCTGCGATATATTTCCGGTCGGAAGGACTGCTGAGCCCCAAGGTTTATGGGCATCATGGTCACCCCCACGCCCGGAATGCGGAGAGTGCTGCGGCAAGCGCACGTGTACGGCCGTTTGGTCGCACATGGTGGGAAATTGTACTATCCCGGCGGGAACCACCGGTTATGCAGTGAAGAGACCGCGATCGCGATGGTAAAGGCAGGCTGGCTCAGGCATCGCGGCGACGAGTATGAAATTACATCCGACGGCATAAGGGCCGATGCGCGGCGTGAATAGCTCCTTCTGACCGGCACGTCCGCCTTGTGCAGAAACAGTAGTGATATGCAGGCTCAGACCGAGAGAATTCCACAACCACGAGTGCGCCCCCGAGGCATCGATAATTTACGGGCCCAATCGGACGTCGCCGGGACCGCAATGCCCGAGGGCGAGATAGGCTGATCTATTGCGGTGACGGTTTTCTCACCCGATGTCAGTGGCGCCATCCGCAACGCCGGCTGTTAGCCACCAGACCCGAGCAAAAACGCATCGACCGACGCAGCTAGTCGGCCGGCCACTTGCATGGCCGGTGTGGACTGAAGGGGCAGCGAACCGACAGAATGGGTTGCCAGCCCAGTGCCGGCAAGAAGAGCTATTGCGATCGCAGAGAGATAGTGAATCCTCATGGCGATGGTCCTTTTCATCGCCCTACGAACTAACCGGACGTCTCAGAAGTGGTTCCCGAGCCGCCTAGTGGCCCTCAAGCGTGATCAGCATGTCGAGATCGCTCGTGCTTTCCTTGCGCAGCTTAATCGGTGGCTGGTACTCGGTGAGTTGTACCAAGCGGCTAGTGATTGCTTGTCAGGAAATTCGATGACGACGACGCGATGCGGCTCCCAATGGCCGCCCTCCAGGAACTGATGCGCGTTGCGCTTTGCCAGATACCGCTCACCGTATTTTTCGATCACAGGTCCAACCTTGACCCGATATTCTTCGAATATAGCGGGCTCCGTGATGATGTGTTCGGCGATTAGGTAGGCCTTTGGCATAGGCCAGTCTCCGCTCTTGATTTGCATGCCGGGAAATTATCACGCCCACCAGCCGACCAGAGGAAGGCGCAGCGCCCGGTATTGCGCGATACAAAATTTCGTGCGGGGACGCGCGACGGCCCGCCCTGACAACACCTCACGCCTGCTTCCCAATCTTGCCTCGCGCAAGCGACCACGGGCGAGCTTGCAGGCGCCCCAGGGAGCGGCTTGCGTAATGGTCAATATTTCGGCCGTACTTGGCCAAGCTCCAAAACTGACTTCATCCCATGGGATCTCCGCGCAGGCTGCGAGAGGCTCACTAGCCGCGGTCGCCCGCCGCTCCACTCATTCGCTGCGCGTTCGCTCTTTCTTCGTGTGTGATATGTTCATCTAGTATACGATTGTTCGGACACCGAGAACGAGCGGGGTGCCATGAGAGGCGTCACGGAGTGGCTCGAATCAATCGGCTTATCGGAGTATGCCCAGCGCTTCGCCGAAAACGGCATTGACCTCTCAGTCGTCCGCGACCTGACAGAGCAGGACCTAAAGGAGCTGGGTGTCCTGCTAGGTCACCGCCGCAAGCTGCTGCGCGCCATCGCAGAGCTTGATGACGAAATTAGGCCTCCGGCTAAAACAGAGCTTTACCCGGGCCGACCGGACGAAGGCGAGCGGCGTCACCTTACAGTGATGTTTTGTGACTTGGTTGGTTCCACAGCCCTTGCGGCGCGATTGGACCCTGAGGATATGCGAACGCTGATTGGCGCGTACCATACCTGCATCACCGAGGTCATAAGCCGCTATCACGGAAAGATTGCCCGTTACATGGGCGACGGGGTGTTGGTCTATTTCGGCTATCCGCAAGCGCATGAGGATGATGCCGAACAGGCTGTGCGTGCCGCCCTCGCAATCATCGATGCAGTTGCGAACATCCGGAATGTCGCCGCTGCCCTGGAGGTTCGCGTCGGCATTGCGACAGGCACTGTGGTGGTCACCGAGCTTCTGATTGAGAGTGTTCCGGCGGAGCAAGCAGTTGTTGGTGAGACGCCGAACCTCGCTGCGCGGCTGCAAACGATGGCCGAGCCAGGGTCTGTGTTGATCTGCGCGAGCACGCGTCGGCTCACCGGGGGTGAGTTCGATTACTGCGACCTAGGTCCCGTCGCGCTGAAAGGCTGGGCGGAGCCGGTCCGGGCCTATCAGGTGCTGCGGGCGAGCGGTGTCGAGAGCCGCTTTGAGGCGATGCACACCACCAAGCTGCCGCCGCTGTTCGGGCGTGACGAGGAGATGGAGCTGCTGTTACGCCGCTGGCAACAAGCTATCCGGGAAGAAGGACGGGTAGTGACCCTTACGGGCGAGCCGGGTATTGGCAAGTCCCACATTGCGTCGGCGCTTAATGAGCGGCTCCAGGGTGAATCACACGTCACCCTACGCTATTTCTGCTCTGAGCATCATACCCACAGCGCGCTGTTCCCATTCATCAACCAGCTCGAACGTGCCGCCGGATTCAAGCACGGCGACTCGCCTCGAGAGAAGCTATCCAAGCTCGACGCTCTGCTGGCGCAATCCACGCGTCATCCCGAACACTTGGCGATTCTGGCAAACTTGTTGGTGCTGCCGACCGATGATCACTACCGGCTGCAGGACCTCACTCCACAAAAACGTAAAGAGAAGACCTTCGCCGCATTATTGGCCCAGCTTGATGGATTGGCGGCGAGGCAGCCGGTCTTACTCATTTTCGAAGATGTGCACTGGATTGATCCTACCTCGCTTGATCTGCTCGCAGCTACGGTGGAGCATGTGCCGCAGCTTGGGGCACTGGTGCTGATTACGGCGAGAGCCGAATTCACTCGCCCCTGGCCGAGTTATCCTCACACCACCACCATCCCGCTCACCCGACTTGGCCGACGCGATGGCACGGCGTTGGTACTGCGGGTGACCGGAGGCAAAACCCTTCCCAAGGAGGTAATGGAGCATATTCTCGCGCATACCGATGGCGTGCCCCTCTTCGTCGAGGAGTTAACGAAGATGGTGCTGGAAGGTGGGCTGTTGCGAGAGCACGACGGGGAATATGTTCTTGACGGGCCTTTGCCGTCATTCGCAATCCCGACCACCTTACAGGCTTCACTGATGGCTCGACTTGATCGGTTGTCACCGGTGCGGGATGTGGCCCAAATCGGCGCCGTCGCGGGGCGAGAATTTCACTACGAGCTTGTGAGCGCCGTCGCCGGGCTGCCGAAGCAGAGGTTGGACGAGGCTCTTGAGCAGTTGGTCCGTTCGGATCTGATGTTCTGCAGGGGTGAAAATCCACATGCGGTATACACCTTCAAGCACGCTTTGGTGCGGGATGCCGCATATGCTGGACTTCTAAAGAGCCGCCGCGTGCATCTGCACGCCCTTATAGCGAAGGCGCTCGAGCAGAAATTCCCCGAATCTGTACGAACCCAGCCCGAGATTATTGCATACCACTACACTCAGGCGAAGAACCACGAACGGGCCTTACACTACTGGTATGAAGCAGGCAGACAGTCAGCGGCGCGCTCGGCGCACAATGAAGCGGTCCGTCACCTGAAGCAAGGGTTGGATCAGATCCGTAAGATCGACGACCCGATTCTACGCAACAAGTCGGAGTTGCTGCTTCAGATATCACTCGGCAACTCTCTTCGGGCAATTAAGGGCTGGAGCACTGACAGCGTGAAGCATGCGTACACGCGAGCGCTTCAACTCTGCAAAGAGAGTGGGTTTGACGAACATGTTTTCCCTGCGATCTTTGGTTTATGGACGTGGAACTTCGTTCACGCATCGCTTGGTGAAGCTCAAGGCCTTGCAGAACATTTGCTGGATAGCGCCGAGAGGGCGGATAACCAGGTTTTCAGGGTTCTTGCCCACGAGGCTGTAGGGTTTACCTTGTTTGCACAAGGGAAATTTGCCGATGCTCACGCGGAGCTGGAGCGTAGTATTGGCCTCTGTGAGGACAGTAAGGCTGCAGAATACCTTGACCTGTCGGCACAAGACCCCCGCGTTCATGTCCGGGTATACGACGGCATGACACTCTGTTTGCTCGGTCATCCAGATCGAGCTTTGCGAATGTGCACGGAGGCTCGCCGATACGCAGATGCATCTCAACATCCCTTCAGTGAGGCAATCGCACGAACGATAAGCCTTCGCGTGCATCAGCTTCGGGGCGATGCCACCGCTGTCGCCGCGGAGGCGAACGCCGCAGTTGCGTTCTGCGAAGAACATCAGTTTGCGCACTATTTGGCCATGGCCCTGATTTTGCGTGGATGGGCTAGCGCCTATCAAGGCAATTTTGAGAAAGGTATCGCCGAAATTCAGGAGGGCTTGGAACAAGAACGAGCCACTGGCGCGCTGCTATTTGAATCCTACGCTTTGGGGCTATTGGCGGATGCATGCATAGAGTACGAACGCTACGCGAAAGCGTTCGACGTTTTGAAGCAGGCGCAATTGAGGCTTAGTGGGGAGAATTCCGAACGATTTTACGCGGCTGAGATATATCGTTTGTTCGCCGAAGCCCACCTCCGATCGAACCAGGATGTGGATCAGGCGGAGTACTATTTTTGCAAAGGCCTTGAGGTTGCGCGCGAACAGAAGGCTAAATCTCTAGAACTTCGACTTTGTTTGAGCATGTGTGGTTTGAGCGCACTGACACACAACGTTGAAAGGTGTCGCTTACAACTCGACAAGATCTACGGATCGTTTCGCGAAGGTTTTGAAACTCCAGACCTGGTCAGAGCCAAGGCAAGATTAGAAAGTGCGTGGTAGTGCTCAGCTTTGGACCAGTTTGGGGTCGAACGCGACCGGGCAGGGCGGGCCGCTCTTGTGAAGGGTTTCGGATGCCGGCCGCTTGATGGACGGCGCCGCGTATTCGGCGGCCGGCGTCCGAAACCCTTCACAAACTCGGAAGTCATCGTTTTTTGATTTGAAGGCGGCAGGCAGCCAATTTCTAGCTGCAATCGTGTATGCGCAACCTGGGCGATCATCGTGGTTCGCCGGAGAATGCCTGCCGCAGTGCTGATAGCCGGTCGAGCGCAGCTCGTGGTAACGGGCCTTTCTGGACCGCGGCGAGTGCGTCCTCGAACTGTTGCCGCGTCGCTATGCCGACCAAGATAGTGCACATCGCCGGGTGAGACAGCGCAAAACGCGTGGCGGCTTCGGTCAGGCTGGTGACGATCCCTTCCTTTACCAGCGGGATTAGACGGCGTGCGCGATCGACGTCGGCATCGTAGCTCATAGCCGATCCAATCGGCTCGGGCGCTGGACCTGCGATCGGGTGACGCTCGGCTGAGCCCGACAATGCGCCACCGGCAAGCACGCGGATGCCCACTACTCCAACGCCGGCCGCCTTGGCGTGATCGAATAATCGTCCGTAATCTTGTGCCGGATAGTTCGTCGGCAATTCCTCGGCGGCAGATGGATTGAGCACGTTGTAGACGACCTGAGCGCTGTCGAAGGCGCGTGAGTCGATCACCTGATGCAGTGTCGCGGTGTCGCCTACTGCCGTAATCCCGAGGAAACGAGTTTTCCCGTGCTGACGCAGGCGCTCGAACGCTGGTACTACTTCGCCGAGCACCTGTTGGACACTCAGCGCCAATCCGCCTCCCGTCTCGGTAATCGGATTGTGCAGGTGAAAGATGTCGACCCGGTCAAGACGTAGTCGCGCCAGACTGCCTTCGAGCGACATCGCTACGGCGTCGGCGATGCGACTGAACTCGCTGGGCAGCAACCGGACTTTGGTGCCGACGGCCACGTTAGCAGGTTTCAGCTTTTGCAAGACTCGGCCAAGGTTCCTTTCTGATTGGCCATTGCCGTACAGCACCGCGGTGTCGAAGTAGTTCACGCCAGCAGCGATCGCCCGCGCGATGGTACGCTCCTGTTCGGCAGCATCGCCGCGTACCATAAGTCCCCCCACTGCGCCGCAGCCGAAGCCCAGCACCGAGAGCTGCATCCCCGTACGCCCAAAGGCCCGCAATTGCATCGTTGTTTCTCCGACTGCATGCAGCGAGCGGCCAAACGGTCACGGCTCCTTCCGGCACCCTGATGAATTTCCGCCGTCGCATGTGTCCCGTAAGAACCGGGCCTTGCGCAGTCTTCTTCTAAGACTAGCACTTTTCGACTGCCGGACGCGTGAGAAATGGCTCACATCGTGCCTCAAGTGCTGATCGGACCAGATATCTTACCGGGGCCTCGCGACCACAAGTGTCCTTGTGGCGCCACAGCGTCGAGCAAGATTGTGGCCTTCCTCAAGTTGGGCATGCCGAAGCCCTTGAACCAGCCGCAGATCGGAGAGAGGAGATCACAGACTCCGGCGTTCCTGCCTCGGTCGCTCCAGGGGCACGCGTCGCGCACCTTGGATGCGGTGCAGCACCTGAGTGTCCCCTCCACGTCGGCCATTCTTAAGGAGTATTTGTGGCCGTGCTGAAGCAGGAGTACGATAATACGAGTTGCCCGGTGACCTCGTCTTGCCGCTGTTAGGGGAAACGATGGGTTACGCAGGTGCTGTAGCTGCCACTACTTCTATCCCTGGCCGCGGGCTTGGCTCGCGCTCAAGAGTGGTGGAGCGCGCCGACTGACTTAGGCAGGATTGGGCTGTCGTCAGAGCCAGCTGCCACGACTGGTGGGCTCCTAGTATCGACGTATTCGATCGCAGCCCGAATAGCCATTCTTGGACCAGCTGGTCGCGAGACCAACCAGGAGGTCAGTCCTGGAGAGCGCCAGCCGACCTAGGGGGCGAGGCACTTACATCGGCGCCCACCACAGTCGAGGAACCAGGCGAAGGCGTTTGCAACGCCAGCCTGCAAAGCCTCGCCACGTTGCAATGTGGTTGGTCAGAACAACGACTGTCAGGAGGAGACGAACATGCGGTCAGAACGAGAAATTTCCAGATCATCCGTCACGCGACGCGGGTTTTTGAAGCGGGTGGGAGCAACGGCTGGAACTGCGGCTCTGGCGCCGGCGGTTTCGTTGCCGTTCGTGTCTACCGCGCTTGCACAGGCTAAGACGCTAAAGATCCTCCAGTGGAGCCATTTCGTGCCGCAGTACGATAAGTGGTTCGATGGGTTTGCAGCGGAGTGGGGAAAGAGGAACGGCATCACGGTGACCGTTGATCACATACCGCATCTGGAGCTACCAGCGCGTGCTGCGGCCGAGGTCTCCGCGGGTGCCGGACATGACATTTTTGCCTTCAGTGGATCGGGCGGCCCGCATTTGTACGAAAAACATGTCGTCGATCTCAGCAGTCTCGTCAGCGAGGTGGAGAAGAAGCACGGCAAGGTCCATCAGGTCGGTCGCCAGATCGGGTACAACGACGATACGAAGGTCTGGAGCGCCCTTCCGGCCTACTACATCTCGTTCCCCGGCCTTTACCGGAAGGACCTTTGGGACGAGGTCGGGATCAAACCAGATAGCTGGGAAGACATCCGCGTCGGTGGCGCCAAGCTGAAAGCGAAGGGCACCCCGATTGGGATCTCGCTTGGGCACTCCGTCGACCCGAACCTCTCGTACCGCAGCATGCTGTGGAGCTATGGCGCCTCTGAATGCGACCAGACGGGCAAGCGCGTCACCCTCAACTCCAAAGAGACGCTCGAGGTCGTGAAGCTCGTTCGCGCCATTTATAAAGACGCCATGGAACCGGAAGTCTTGTCCTGGGACGATGCCAGCAACAACCGGTTACTGGCATCCGGTCGAGGATCATGGATCCACAACCCGATCTCCGCATACCGGTCGATACAGAAGGCCAACCCCGAATTGGCCGACAGGATCCACGTCTGGAAAACGCCGGCCGGCCCTGTGCGTAGGTTGGCATGTGGATCGCCCAACTCCTATGGAGTCTGGCGTTTCGCGCGCAGCAAGGACACGGCAATCGAGTTCCTGCGCTACTGGACTGACAATTGGGTCGCTGTCTTCGAGGCGAGCACGGGCTACAATCATCCGCTGTTCGAGAACCTCGTGCCCAAGCCCATGCCGATCTTGTCGAACGATCCAACCTCGCACCCGGCCGACAAGCTGCAGGTGCTGGAGACCGCCGATGAGTGGCACGCCACTTATGGCTATCCGGGACCGGCCGGGCCAGCCTCGGACGAGGTCGCGGACAATTTCGTCATCGTCGACATGATGGCCAAGGCCGCGACCGACAAAGCGACACCAGAGGAAGCGGTCGCCTGGGCACAGAAGGAGACCGAACTGATCTACCGGAAGTGGTCGGCGGCATAACCGCGGCGCCCCGCGAGCGAGTGGATAACTGCTCGCCTCGCGGCACATCGATACCGATCGGGCAAGGCAACTGCAGCCTGCGGGCCGTGGAGGACAGCTTTAGGCGTTCCTTGTTCAAGGATGGAGGAAGTGCAGATGGCCGCGGTTGTTGTCAAAGACCTCAGAAAGGTTTTCGGTGACGTCGCTGCCCTCGATGGTGTCAGCTTATCGGTCCGCGACGGCGAGTTTCTGGTGCTGCTCGGTCCATCGGGCTGCGGCAAGACTACTTTCCTTAGGATCATCGCCGGTCTCGAGCGGCAAACGTCCGGCGACATCCTGATCAATGACGAAATCGTCAATGACATCACGCCGCGCGCGCGTGGCGTCGCCATGGTGTTTCAGAGCTATGGCCTCTATCCCCACCTGACTGTCGCCAACAACATTGCATTTCCGCTGAGGACGCAGGGTACGCCGCGGCCTGACATCAAGCGCAAGGTCGATTGGGCCGCCGGCCTGCTCGGGATCGACCACCTGCTTCACCGGCGTCCCCGCCAGCTTTCGGGAGGCGAACGCCAACGTGTGGCGCTGGCCCGTGCGCTAGTACGCAATCCAACCGTGTTCTTGCTGGATGAACCGCTGTCCAATCTGGACGCGAAGCTGCGGGCAAGCGCGCGTAGTGAGCTGAAGCAGTTCCAGCAGAAGGTGGGAACGACCACCATTTACGTCACGCATGACCAGGTCGAGGCCATGGGCATGGGCGATCGCATCGCGGTTATCGACCATGGCAAGCTCCGACAAGTCGGAACTCCAAGCGAGATTTACGACCACCCCGCTGACGATTTTGTCGCGAGTTTCCTCGGGACCCCGCCCATGAACCTGGTCGAGCATAGCTGTGGACTCTTGGGTTTTCGGCCGGAGCATTTTCTGCCGCGGGAGATGCTCGACGGAGCCGCGCTCTCCGAACTGCCCTTCCGCATTGATCGCATGGAATATCTCGGATCGGAGCGCATCTTGTACGGTGCGTTGGATGGCTTCCAGGCGAAGCGCGAAGTCACGGCGAAGCTGCCGGCCCACGTTCCACTGTCTGGCATCCGCGCCGGTGAATGGCACAAATTTGCGGTTCGGAACGCGGAGCTACGCTATTTCGATCGGGATGGTCGGCGTATCGTCAGCCCCAGGGAGCAATCTCGATGAGCGCGATCGCCGAAGCAGGTGCGCCCCGTCGAACGATACGATCGCGGTTTACTGCGTTCGATCGGCTCGATGTGCTCGGGCCGCTGTTCATCATCCCCGCGATCCTTTATGTCGTCGTGCTCGTCGGGTTGCCATTCCTGCTGGCCCTGTATTACAGCGTCAGCGCCTACAGCATCTTCAATCCGAGCTACACGTTTGTCGGGTTGAAGAACTTCCGCGAGGTCATCGACAGCGAGATCTTCCGGCGGACCCTGGCCAACACCCTCATCTTCACGATTAGTGCCCAAATCATCGGTCTGCTGCTGGGCAAGATCGGCGCCATGCTCCTCATGCAGGAGTTCCCGGGGCGCCGTCTTGCCCGCGCGCTTATCGTTCTGCCTTGGGCAGTACCGGTTTCACTGGCGACGCTGGCCTGGGTGTGGATGTTCGATTCGCTCTACAGCGTCATCAACTGGACGCTGGTCGCGGTAGGATTGATCGATCCGGCACACCGGCCACAATGGCTGGGGCAAGAGGATTTGGCGATGATTGCCGTGGCGACAGTGCATGCCTGGCGGTTGTTTCCCTTCGGTGTCGTGATCTTTCTTGCCGGATTCACGTCGGTGCCGCAGGATGTGCTTGATGCCGCTACGATCGACGGTGCGGGCTTCTGGCGGCGCAACTATCAGATCATCCTGCCAATCATCGCCCCGATCATCATGATCGCTCTGATCTTTGGCACTGTGTTCACCTTCACGGATCTCAGCGTCGTCTATTTGCTGACGAAGGGCGGACCGATCAACAGCACGCAGGTGCTCGGCTCGCTAGCGTTTCAGGTGGGCATCCTCTCGGGCGATGTCGCTCACGGAGCCGCCATTTGTCTGTTCCTGTTCCCCTTCCTCTTGGTCGCGGTGATCCTGCTCTTGCGGTCGCTGCGGCGGCGGGAGATTTGAGATGCCGCGGCTTGCCGGAAAGGTAGTTGGGCAAAGTTCGTTTTATGCCGCGGTGGTTACTCTGGTCGTATTCGCCGCGTTTCCTTTCTACTGGATGCTGATCACGACCTTCAAGACAGATGGCGACCTCTACAATCTCAAGTCCATCCCTTATTGGTTCAACGCGCCGCCTACGCTCGAGCATCTCAAGTATTTGTTTGAAGACACGCTGTTTGTGCAGTGGCTGTCCAATAGCGCCCTTATCGGGCTTTGTGTCGTGGCTATCACTCTTGTTGTGGCCCTCCCAGCCGGCTATGGGCTAGCCCGCATGCCGGGCCGGAGCGGCGAAAATCTGAGCATCGGCATCTTCCTGACCTATCTGGTGCCGCCGACGCTTCTGTTTCTTCCTCTCGCGCGGGTGGTTACGTTGCTCGGATTGCAGGACAGCATGTGGGCTCTTGTCGTCGTCTACCCCACTTTCACCATCCCGTTCTGCACCTGGCTGCTTATGGGCTTCTTCAAATCGGTGCCGCGAGAGATCGAGGAGGCCGCAATCGTCGACGGCTGCACTGTCGTGGGAGCATTCGTGAAAACGGTCCTTCCTCTTTCCGTGCCTGCCATTCTGACCGTAGTGATCTTTGCGTTCACGCTAACGGTGCAGGAGTTCGTGTACGCGCTGACCTTTATCTCCTCTTCCAGCGAGAAGCCCGTTACCTTGGGAGTTGCGACGGATTTGATCCGCGGAGATATTTTCTATTGGGGCGAATTGATGGGCGCGGCGCTCATTTCCAGCGTCCCGGTGGCGATCGCCTACAATCTCTTTTTGGACCGATTCATCAGCGGCATCACGGGCGGCGCGGTCAAATAATCGACCGTTTCCGTCCTGCGCCCAGCCCGCATGGCTTCCGATGCCGCGAGATCATCAGGCTGCAAGGTCGATGGAGAATTCAGGCGGGATGACGCGCAATCGCGCAACAGTACATGTTGAGCGCAACATGTTCGCCTTGGGTCAAACTGCGACTTGGCAGGGGAGAGCGGCCTTTGGCGCAAAGTGGACGTTCGGCCCGATGTGCGTGTCTCGGAAGGGCCAGAAGCGGCCATTGAACCGGAGTTGAGGCTCGAACTCGCCAAGCCGGCACGCCGCTGCAGTTCTGAGCGTTACCTCAACGCGCGCTGAAGGTGAGGCCGGCGCGCTGCTTCAGACGCTTGCGCAACGCCGGACCCATCAGCGCGCCCGGCGTCCAGGTGCCGCCCTCGCCCTGTACGTCGCGCAAGAGGCAGAGAGCGCTCTCGGCGATCATCTTGCTGGTCGAGCCGTAGCCCGGATCGCGGTCGCCCGTGACCACCGCCTCGACCCGTCCGCCATCCGGCAGCTCGCCCAGGAAGAGGATGTCGTAGAAGCCCTTCTCGCGCTCCTCCCGAGTCGGGCCTGCGCCGGGTTTGAGACCGCCGGTTCCGAACAAGGAAACCACCGTGGCGAATGTCTCAGTTGTCACGCGAGCGATTTCCCCAAATCCCGGCGCGACCATCATCTCGTCGTAAACGAAGTTCGTGCCGTAGGGATGACCCAACAGGAAATTCGTGCGGTGCACGTTCTTGGTGTTGATCGGCGCCATGGGGAATGGCACGAGCCACACGTTCATGCTCGGGTCGTATTCGGGGATGAGGCCCGACGGCTGAGACGGCCCGGTGAATCCCGGCGTCAACGCGAAGGGATCGGTCAGCAGCCGGATCAGGGCCGGGTCGCGCGCGGCGGCGGCCAGCGTCGCCTGAGCACTCGCCGCGGTGCCGCCAGACATGCCGCCTTTCACCTTGCGCAGGCGGGCTTTGACCCGCCGCGCCGGGCGTCCGAATTTCTCGCGCGCCTTCTCCTGCAGCGTGAGCACGCCGAGGTCGAACGGGATGGAATCGAAGCCGCAGGAGAACACGATGCGCGCGCCGGTCCGTTTTGCGTCATCTTGATGGGCGTCGATCATGCGTCGCATCCAAACCGGTTCGCCGCACAGATCAACATAGGCCGTGCCCGTAGCCGCGCAGGCCGCCACAAGCTCTTGACCGTGGAGCTGATAAGGCCCGACCGTCGTGATGATCACGGCTGCACGCTCGCACATCGACTGCAGGCTGGTCGGCTCGGCGGCATCCGCCTTGACCAACGGCAAATCGTCCGGTGCGCCGATGTCGGCACGCACCTTCTGGAGCTTATCGGTCGAGCGTCCTGCGATCGCCCAGGACGGAGCATCGTCGCCGCGATAGGACGTCGCCAGATATTCGGCGATGAGACGGCCGGTGTAACCTGTCGCGCCATAGACGATGAGGTCGGAGTCCCGCTTCACGACGTTGGTCCTTCTCGAGACCCGGGGCTATCTTCAGATCCGTGTGTAATCGCTTTGTACGATTCGTGGCCACTGTCACCAGGGGCCACGCAACATTCGCTACCAAGCGGGCGCTACCCCTTACTCGGACCGGTCTTCCACCGGCTGGATCGCACCAGGTTAATCTGACGCACTCATTCGATCACCTCGTCGGCGTGGGCGAGCAGCGCCTAAGGGGTGGGGATGCCAGGTCACTTTGTACTGTGTGGGGCCCGGCGAGGACACAAGGACACTCAGCACGTGCAGCTGCTTCTTTGAACGCCCATCGCGTTTGACGGAGGATACCACAGTTCCGCCTTGGGGCCGCGGACTGCCAAATGAGCTAATTGGTGGTGCGTCTCTACAGGGCGGATCAGCAATATGGTATCGGCAGCACATGCGCGTTCCTCGCATCCTGTAGGGTTGAGATTGTCCGCAGCATGGTCGCAATCGGCGTGAGCATCGCCGCTCTTTCGGACATGGTTTATCGCCAGTGGTCGCTTGGGCGACATCGTATCGATTTCAATACGGTCGGCGTGCGGCGTGCCTGGAAGCGCAAGGCGGAAGCTCTCTCAGGCAACTCGCGTTGTGCGACTTGATCGCTCATTCCTATCCCGGATCGCCGATCGGGTTCGACCGGCAACCCAGGTCGGCCTACCGAGACGCGCTTCCCATTGCCCTTCATTGGCTAGAGCTTGCGCAGCTTGGCCAATTATGGATCGGGCGCTTTACCTGATGTGAAAGCGATCGCCGCGGGACGCCAGGACGGGCATCCCGCGTGCTAGGCTCTTCGATCGATCACGGCAAAATGGGTGGGTGATAGGTGAAAGTCGCCATTAAAATTGCAGCCAGAATCATGACGATCGGGAAGTGCACGAAGAATTGCACGGAAGTGTAGCCGATCAGATCTTTTGACTTCAAGCCGAGCACGCCCAGCAGGGGAAGCATCCAGAATGGGTTGATGAAGTTCGGCAGCGTCTCGGCGATGTTGTAGACCATGGTGGTCCAGCCCAGATGAGCTCCGATCTCATTGGCCGCCTTCATGATGTACGGCGCCTCAATGAGCCACTTGCCACCGGCCGACGGGATGAAGAAGCCGAGGACCGCAGAATAGATCCCGATCAGGAATGAGAAAACGGTGGAGTTGACCGAGACGTGTGCGAACCAGTGAGCGATGGTATCGGAAAGCGTCAGACCGCTGCTGTTTGGCACCTTGGTCAGCATGTGGGCGATGCCTGCATAGAAAGGAAACTGCAACAGCAGGCCCGAGATGCTCGGCGTTCCCTTGGAAAAGGCGTCGAGGAGACTGCGGGGGCGCCAGTGCAAGAGAATGCCAAGCACCAGAAACACGAAATTATAGGTGTTCAGGCCGGACAGCGTGATCAGCGGATTGCCGGATTGAAAGGTCTGCCAGAGCCAGCCCGATGCCAGGGCTGCGATCAGAATGGTCAAGACGGGGCTGAACTCGAGGAAATCGCCCGGCCGTGACGGCTTCTTGGGCTCGATCCGGTCGTCGTCGAGAGAGACGCCGAGATCTTCCGCGGTTCTGGTCAGCGCCTCGTCCGGCGCGGTCAGATAGCAGATCGCTGCGGACAGCGCTGTCACGACGATGATCGTCACCAGGTTTTGCCACGTCAGGATCGTCTCGGAGAAGCTGATGACGCCGGTGATCGGCAGCAGCGAGCTCGGAATACTGGCCGCGTTGGCCTGAAGCTGCGCGACCGATGAGGTAATGCCGAGCGTGAAGCCGCAGCCCAGACCCAGATAGCCGGCCGCACCCGCTGCACGATAGTCCAGCTTGATGTCCTTGCGCCGCGCGATCTCGCGCACCAGGAGGCCCGAGAAGATCAGGCTCAGACTCCAGTTCAGGAGTGAGAGAAGGATGCTGAGCACGCCGACGAAAACCACGGCGCCGCGCGCGCTGGAGGGAACGCCGGCCAGCCACCGCATCAAGGCCGAAACGGGCGGTGACATCGCAACCACGTAACCACCGACGGCGGCCAGCGCCAGCTGCATGGTGAACGGAATGAGATTCCAAAACCCGTCGCCAAATGCGCGACTGACAGCGAGGGGGGAGCCGCCATGCGCGATCGTCCCGAGCGCGACGGTGACCACGGCGACAAGGACGAACACGTAGGCATCCGGAAACCATCGCTCGGCGAAGCTGACCATGTATTGCGAGAACCGCGCAAGCACATTGGCCTGTGTCGGCGATTTATCCAGAAAGATGGCTCTGTCCGTCGTGTCGGTCATTTGCGGCCCCCATAGTCGCGTTGATGTTGCGTTCAGTTCATCGATACCGATCAGAGTGCGAGCGTGAGCTCGGAGAGCGGAACGGATTGGCAGGTCAGGCAGTGGTCGCTCGCGTCGTGCTCGCCGCCGAGCCGGGCGACGTTGCCGTCGACGATGCGCATCAGGCAGCTCTCGCACTGGCCGACGCGACAGCCGCTCGGCAAGGGCAGACCGGCCGCCTGGGCCGCATCGAGAAGCGTTCCGAGCTCCGGCGTCCAGGTGAAGCTCTTCTTGCTGTCCGCGATGTGGACCGTCTGCGGCTTCAGTGTCCGCGGCACCGGTGGCGGCGAGGCGAAGGCTTCGGTGAATATGTCGAAGCGCGGCACGCCCCGCTCGACCAGGCGGGTCGTCAACGACGTCGTGAAGTCCGGCGAGCCGCAGAGATAGGTTAGGGGTCTCTGCGGCAGCAACGGATCGATGGCCGATAAGTCCAGCCGGCCCGCGTAATCGTAGTCCCCAGGGCAGCGGTCTTGCGGGCACGGCACCGAATACGCTGTGACAAGCTCGAGCTCTGGCAACAGGCGAGCGAGCTCCCGCAACCGGCGGGCAAAGGCATGCTCGCCGCCATTGCGGCAGCCATAGAGCAGCAGAACCTTTGCTGCGCGCTCGGCCGGCTGCCGTCTCGCCAACGCCTCGAGATAACCGACAAAGGGCGTGATGCCGATCCCGGCGGCAAGAAGCATCACCGGCCGGCGGCCGCTGAGCGGAGGCGTGAAAATACCCTTCGGCGGCTCGATCTGAACCTTATCGCCGACCGACAGGCGGTGGAGCTGATCGGACAGGCGAGCCGCGTCGGGCGCAAGTCCAGGATCGTCGGCGGGGCGTTTCTTGACGGCGATCGACAGCACGTCGCGGCCGTCGTGCCCCGTCAGCGAATAGGCGCGGGCAATATCGACGCCGGGTAGACTGAGCAGGACGTGTTGTCCCGGGCGAAATGCGGGCAGCGCCCCGCCATCGCCTGGGGCGAGGTCCAGCGCGACGACATTGTCGGCCTCGCGCTGAATGGCGGCGACCGTGAAGCTGCGCTTGCCGCTCCAGTGACCGCGGCTCGCGATCTCGTCCTTGCGGATGTCGCAAGTCGTCGCGCGCAGCGGTACCGAACCGCTCACCGGATCGCGCGTGGCATCGCTCAAGCCATCGTTCATGTTCGACGTCAGGGATCCGGCGGAGGGCATCGCATCGCGTCCCAGCGGTGGACAATCCTCCCACCAGCCGAACTCGGCGACGGCGACGCGATCGTCGAGCGCTTCGTTCAGCCGCACGCGCAGGCGGACGTTGCCGGTCGAGGTCGTGACGATCGCCCAATCGCCGTCCTTCAGGCCGCGTCCGGCTGCGAGCGTCGGGCTGATCTCGATCGCCGGATCGGGCGTCTTCCGGCGAAGGGAAGCCACGTGACGGTGCGAGGTGTGGACGAACCAGCCGCTCTTGGCCGTCGTGAGCACCAGCGGAAAGCGGCTGTCGCTGCGCGCTGCCAGCGGGCTCTCGGCAGGCTCGACATGGCCCGGCAGCGGCGCGTAGCCGTGTTCGAGCATCAGCTCCGAATAGATCTCGACGCGGCGCGTGGGTGTGGCAAAGCCCGCGACCGTGCCGTCCTGTTGCGGCAGCGCATATTTTTGATGGCGCAGCAGCTGCGGGAAGCGCAGGCCTTCGGGATGCAGCCGCAATTCCTCGACCGTCACGCCGAGGGGCGCGAGCTGATAATTCCAGCCGGCGTGAATGTCGCCGCCGAACAACTCATCGGCCAGGCCCAGCCTGACCGCAAGTTCGGTCACGATCTCATAGTCGGCCTTGCAGGCGCCGAGCTGCGGCAACATCTGCGGGCGGAACTGGATCGTCTCGACGGCCTCTTGCGTGATCTCGAAGCCGATCTTGAGGGCATCCCGTTCCCACGGCATGTTGGCTGGCAGCAGGATGTCGGCGTTTTCGCCGGTCGGGTTGAGGAACATGTCGACATGGACGTGGAAATCGAGCGCCCGCAGCGCCTCGCGATTGCGCGACGAATGCCCCTGCGACACGGCGAAATTGGTGCCGAAGCTCATCAGCGCCTGGACCCGGTAGGGTTCGCCGGTCAGAACTGCGCGGCTGAAGTCCCGTGCGGTGATCCATCCATGCTTCGGCGGGCCGAGCGGCAATTCGTCGAGGCCGAGCGCCTTGGCCTTCTGCTCCGGCGCCAGCAAGGCATAATCGTTGACGCTGCGCGTTGGCGGCGGTGCCGGCCAGACATTGCCTCCCGGGATATCGCAGGCGCCCGTGAGCGCGTAAAGCGTCGCGATGGCGCGCTCGATCATGGTCGCATTGGTGTGCTGACCGACGCCCGTCCAGGAATGGTATGCGAGCCGCGGGCTGTTCTCGAACAGCGCGTAGAAGGCCGCGATCTTGTTCGCCTCGAGCCAGGTCAATTCCGCCACGCGAGCGATCGTGTAGGGCGCTGCCTCGGCGGCCAGCAGGCAGAAGGCCGTCGCGGCCGCGATCGCACGGCCATCTCGTGCGGCCAGCGTGATCCGACCATCAAGTGTGCAGCAGGCCGGATCGGGCGTCGCGGCGCGGGTATCGACCGCGCGCGCCGATCCGGACCGATCCAGCACGACGAAATTGTCGTTGGATTGATCTGCCCAGAGCTCGCTCGCACGGACGAAGCGGCCCGTAGCGGTATCGATCAGCAGCGGTCCATTGGTCCAACGCGTCACGAAATCTGCGTCGTGGGTTTGCGTGGTGATCAGGTGACGGATCGCGCCCATGGCCAGCGCGCCGTCGGCGCCGGGACGGATCCGCAGCCAGATGTCGGCTTGTTGCCCGGATCCGTTCGGTTTCGGATCGACCACCGCGACGCGCGCGCCGCGCCGCCGTGCATCCGCAACGCGGGTTGCCTGGGCCAGCCAGGTCCGGGCGGGATTATGCCCCCACAGCACGATGGCATCGGCTCGCTCGTAATCGGGCACGCCGATGCCGCGTCCGAAGGTCAGGGCATGGGCAAAGTCCTTGTGCCAGCCGCAGATTTCGATGGCGTAGACGAGGTTTGGGCTGCCGAAGCAGCGGATGAAGTGCTCGACCCATTCGGAACTGTCGACCATGGGCGTGCCGCTCGGCGTGGTGAGGGCGAAGGCCACCGCTTCGGCACCGGATGTCTTGCGAATGTCGGCGAGCTTTTGCGCGATCTCGTCCAGGGCCTCGTCCCAGGAAATCTCGGTCCAGCCGGGATCGGCAGCATCGCGTGGCGCGGTCCGGCGAAGCGGCTTGGTCAGGCGGCGCGGGCTGTGCACCATCTCGGGTGCGGCGCGGCCTTTCGCACAGAGCGCGCCGCCGGTCGGATGTCCGGGCAGGGGCTCGACACCGATCAGCCGCCCATCCTCGATCACCATGGTCGAGCCGCAGCGGGATCGGCAGAGCGTGCAATAACCGGGTACGCGTTGCATCAGGAGAGGTCACACCATCCGAAGGGCCAATAGTAGTGCATTACTGTAAGGCGCTACATCAACATCATCTGGGGTGCACCCGTCGTCAAGCCCTTTTATTGTGCTGTGGCAAAACCAGACTATTGTGCCGGCGACGACCCGGATGATTCCGGAGCCGGCGAAGCGGGATGGGAATGGACCAGAATTTACGGGAGCAGGTGCTGCAGCAGGTGCGTGCGGAGATCATTTCCGGTCAGAGCATGCCGGGATCGATGTATTCGGTGCCGACGCTGGCGGCGAGTCTCGGCGTCTCGAGCACCCCGGTCAGGGAAGCGTTGCTCGAGCTGGCGCGCAGCGGATTGATCGAGCCGATGCGCAATCGCGGCTTCAAGGTGGTCGAGCCGACGCTGACCGAGCTCCGCAATTTGTTTGATCTGCGCGAAGTGCTGGAGCTGCATGCGGCGGCGATCGTTGCGCGCAAGCCGAAGAAGAATCTCAAGAAGCTTATTCCCTTTGCCGATGAGGTCGCGCGCGCGGTCAAGGCGGAAGACATGAAGCTCTATCTCGAAGCGGATCGGAACTTTCACCGATTACTGACGGCAGAGGCGGACAATGCGCGCCTGACCGACATGGTGATGGGATTGCGCGATCAGATGCGGCTCTATGGCATCAAGTCGCGCGCGGGTCTTGCCCGCCAGAACGAATCCGCCGCCGAGCACTACCAGATCATTGAGCTCGCAACGGCCGGCAAGGAAGAAGCCCTTACCAATCTTCTCAGGCGCCATATCAGGGCCTGGGAGCCGATCTTCGTCGAAGCCTTGTCCCGGATGGCGAGCCCGCGCGAGCCGATCGTCGCCAGTCGCGGCCGCTGATCAGCGGTCAGCGGCGGTCTCGGCCAGCAGCCAATCCTTGAACACGACGAGGGGAGGGTGGCTCGACCGTTCCGGCGGCCACACCAGATAATATCGCTGGGCGCTCTCCATCGGCAGGTCGAGCGCGCAAACCAGCTTGCCGCTGGCGAGCTCATCCTGGATCAGGAAGGTCGGCAGCAGTGCGACGCCAACGCCCACCATCGCCGCCTGGGCGACGGTTGCGAACTGATCGAAATACATCGTCTGTCCCGATCCGCCCGGCACACTGTGGGCCTGGAACCAGTGGTCCCAGGCATTCGGACGCGTCGATATGCTCAGCAGCGACGCTCGCTTCAGGTCTTCTGCTGCGCGAAAGCCATGCTGCTGCTTCAGCGCGGGGCTGCATGCGGGGACGACTTGCTCCGCGCGCAGCAGCACCATCTCCGCGCCGGGCCAGTCCCGCGGTCCGAAATGGATCGCGGCATCCAGCGCTTCGGTGCGGAAATCGAAATAGGACAGGCGCGTTGCGAGGTTGATCGTGACGCCCGGATTCTTGGCCAGGAATTCGGGCAGCCGCGGCGCGAGCCAGCGCGTGCCGAAGGTGGGCAGGATCGCGAGATTGAGCGTGCCGCCGCGCGGATTGGCGCGCAGATTGAATGACGCGGTGCTGATCTTGCGCAGCGCATCGCGGATCTCGCGTGCATAGGCCTCGCCCGCTGTGGTCAGGCGGATGGTTTGGCGTTCGCGGGCGAACAGCTCCACCTCGAGCTGCTCCTCCAGCAGCTTGATCTGCCGGCTGACCGCGCTCTGGGTCAGGCTGAGCTCGCGCGCGGCCAGCGTCACGCTGCCGGTTCGCGCTGCCGCCTCGAAGGCGGCAAGCAGCGCGGTGGACGGGAGGAAGCGGCGGGACGTCTGCATCATATTCCGATTTAGAATGAACTGTTGAGCAATCATCGTTTGATTGCCCTGAAAACACAAGGATAATCCAGATCGAGCATACGCAAATGGCATGATCTGGCCGAGGCGCCATAAGGCCTCGGCTGTAGCGAGGAGATGGCGATGGCCGCGCGGCCGATCCGACCCGACGACATCCGCACCATGTTCTCACGTGCGATGTCCGAGATGTACCGGACCGAGGTCCCCCAATACGGCGCGCTTCTGGACCTGGTCGCCGAGGTCAATGCCGCGACAATGCGCGCCGATGCCGGATTGCGCGCCAGCCTCGAGCAGAACGGCGAAACGGAGCGGCTGAGCGTCGAGCGTCACGGCGCCATCCGGCTCGGCACTGCGCAGGAGCTGTTCGACATCCGGCGCGTCTTCGCCGTGATGGGCATGCATCCGGTCGGCTATTACGACCTGTCGGTCGCCGGCGTGCCGGTGCATGCGACGGCCTTTCGCCCGATTGCCGATGCAGGGCTCCGTCGTAATCCGTTCCGGGTGTTCACGTCGCTGCTGCGTCTCGACCTTATCGATGATCTCGCGCTTCGTGCCGAGGCCGAAGCCATCCTGGCGGCGCGGCGGATCTTCACGCCGCGCGCGCTCGAGCTGGTGGCGATCTGCGAGGCCGAGGGCGGTCTGCCGCAGGGGCAGGCGGGGGAATTCGTCAGAGAGGCGCTGGAGACGTTCCGCTGGCACAGCGATGCAACGGTCAGTCTGGCGACCTATCGCAAGCTGCACGAGGCCCATCGCCTGATCGCCGACGTCGTCAGCTTCCGCGGCCCGCATATAAACCATCTCACGCCGCGCACTCTCGATATCGACGCCGTCCAGGCCGGCATGCCCGGCTACGGGATTGCGCCCAAAGCGGTGATCGAGGGACCGCCGCGACGCAAATGTCCGATCCTGCTGCGCCAGACAAGCTTCAAGGCACTGGAAGAGCCGATCGCTTTCAAGGACGATGCTGGCGCAGGCATCGCGGGCACCCATACCGCGCGTTTTGGCGAGATCGAGCAGCGCGGCGTGGCGCTCACCGCCAAGGGACGCAGGCTCTATGACGCGCTGCTCGCATCCGTCCGCCACGATGTTCAGGTCGGCGCCACGGGCGCGAATGCAGGCGAGTATGGAGCGGAGCTGTCGCGACGGTTCGGATCGTTTCCCGACGATTGGGCCGAGCTCCGCGCCGAGGAGCTGGCGTTCTTCCGCTACTCGGCGACAAAAGCCGGCATTGCGCGGCGCGGGAGCTCGGCCTCGGCGATGTCGGTGCATGAGCTGGTCGCGGCAGGTCATCTGCGGATTGATCCGATCGTGTACGAGGATTTCCTCCCGGTCAGCGCGGCCGGTATCTTCCAATCCAATCTCGGCGGCGACGCTCAAAAGAGCTACACCGCGGATTCGAATCGCGGCGCGTTCGAGGCGGCGTTGGGTGCGGTCCCCCATGACGAGCTGGAACTCTATGCGCAAACCGAGAGGGCCTCGCTCGACCGGGCCCTCAATGAGCTTGGCTTGTCCGAATTCCAGATCCATGCGACCGCGTGAGCAGGAATAGGGATTGACGAAAGCACCACTTCAGTTCGATCAAAGAGCCGTCGCGCGCGCATGACCGGCGCGAACGGGACCCAAATTCAATCAACGCCGAGCTTCGGAAAACCGCCATGTCCGCCACACCCGCCGTGCAAACACAGGCCCGCAACATCGATCTCGCCAGCGAGATCGGCACGCTTCTTTCGACGCTCGGTGTCGACCGGGGCAGCTACACGAAGGGGTCGCTCGCGGTTCGCACGCCGATCACCGGCAAGGTCATCGCGGAGGTCCAAGAGACCAGCGTCGCCGCCGCCAATGCGGATATCGAGCGCGCCGAACTGGCCTTTCGCAGCTGGAGGCTGGTGCCGGCGCCGAAGCGCGGCGAGCTGGTGCGGCTGTTCGGCGAGGAGCTGCGCGCCCACAAGGCGGCGCTCGGCCGGCTGGTCTCGATCGAGGTCGGCAAGATCACGTCCGAAGGCCTCGGCGAGGTCCAGGAGATGATCGACATCTGCGATTACGCGGTCGGTCTGTCGCGCCAGCTCTACGGCCTCACCATCGCGACCGAACGCGGCGAGCATCGCATGATGGAAAGCTGGTACCCGCTCGGCGTGACCGGCATCATTTCCGCGTTCAACTTTCCGGTCGCCGTATGGGCGTGGAATGCGGCGCTGGCGCTGGTGTGCGGCAACAGCACCGTGTGGAAGCCGTCGGAAAAGACTCCGCTGACCGCGCTCGCCACCCAGGCGCTGTTCGAGCGCGCGCTGGCGCGCTTCAGGCAGGACGGCGGTAGCGCGCCGGATGGGCTTTCGACGGTATTGATCGGCGGCCGTGACATCGGTGAGACACTGGTCGATCATGCCAAGGTGCCGCTGGTTTCGGCGACCGGCTCCACCGCGATGGGCCGTGCGGTCGGCCCGCGGCTTGCCAAGCGGTTCGCTCGCGCCATTCTCGAACTCGGCGGCAACAACGCTGCGATCGTCGCGCCGACCGCCGATCTCGACCTGACGCTGCGTGGCGTTTCCTTTGCGGCGATGGGCACGGCCGGCCAGCGCTGCACGACGCTGCGCCGGTTGTTCGTGCACGAGAGCCTCTATGACAAATTCGTGCCGCGTTTGAACCGCGCCTACGCGTCGGTGACGGTCGGGAATCCCCTCGAAAGCGGAACGCTGGTCGGCCCACTGATCGACGGCGCAGCCTATCGCGCCATGCAGGGTGCGCTCGAAGCCGCCAAGGCCGCAGGTGGGCAAGTGCACGGTGGCGAACGCGTTGCGATCGATGGCGCTGCGGATGCCTATTATGTCCGTCCGGCGCTGGTCGAGATGGCGACGCAGGCGGGACCGGTCGAGCACGAGACCTTCGCGCCGATCCTCTACGTGATCAAATACAGCGATTTCGATGCCGTGCTCGCTCTGCACAATGCCGTGCCGCAGGGATTGTCGTCATCGATCTTCACCAACGATCTACGTGAGGCCGAAACCTTCCTGTCGGCGCGCGGCTCCGATTGCGGCATCGCCAATGTCAACATCGGCCCTTCCGGTGCGGAAATCGGCGGCGCATTCGGCGGCGAGAAGGAAACCGGCGGCGGGCGCGAGTCCGGCTCCGATTCGTGGAAGGCCTATATGCGCCGCGCCACCAACACCATCAATTACGGCCGGACCTTGCCGCTGGCGCAGGGTGTTAAGTTCGACGTGGTGTAAGAAAGGCTCGAGGACGTGAACGCTCCCGTTGCAACTTGGTCGCTGTTCCGGCCCTCGAGCCGCCTGTCGGCAATCGGCGTCTCGGAGATCCTGAAGATCACCGATCTTGCCACCGAACTAAAGCGCGAGGGGCGGGATGTCATCGTCCTCGGCACTGGCGAGCCGGATTTCGATACGCCCGATCACATCAAGGACGCGGCGGCGCGCGCCATGCAGGCGGGCGCGACGAAATACACCGCGCTCGACGGCACGCTCGAATTGAAGGCGGCGATCCGGGCGAAATTCAAGCGCGACAATGGCCTCGACTTCGCATCCGACGAGATCACGGTCGCAGCCGGGGCGAAGCAGATCCTGTTCAATGCCATGATGGCGACGCTCGATGCCGGCGACGAAGTCATCATCCCGACGCCCTATTGGGTGACTTATGCCGATATCGTGCTGATCGCCGGCGGCAAGCCGGTGCTGGTGCCGTGCGAGGAGGCCAACGGCTTTCGCCTCACGGCGGATGATCTGGCGCGCTCGATCACGCCGCGGACCCGCTGGGTGATGCTGAACTCGCCGTCCAATCCGTCTGGCGCCGCTTATGCGGAGGCGGACTACCGGCCGCTGCTGGATGTGCTGACCGCGCATCCGCATGTCTGGCTGATGGTCGACGACATCTACGAGCACATCGTTTACGACGATTTCCGGTTCACGACACCGGCTGCAATCGCGCCCGGATTGCGCGGCCGCATCCTCACCGTCAATGGCGTCTCCAAAGCTTATGCGATGACGGGCTGGCGGATCGGCTATGCGGGCGGCCCGCGTGCCCTGATCCGCGCGATGGCCGTGGTGCAGAGTCAGTCGACATCCTGTCCGTCGTCGATCAGCCAGGCCGCCGCGATCGCGGCGCTCGATGGTCCGATGGACATCGTGACAGAGCGATGCCGCACCTTCGAGGCACGGCGCGATCTCGTCGTCGCTGCCCTGAACGGAATTGACGGCATCACCTGCCGGGTGCCGGAAGGCGCGTTCTATACCTTCGCAAGCTGCGCAGGGTTGATCGGCCGCACCACGCCAGACGGCGCGCGCATCGCAAGCGATACGGCTTTTGCCGAGTATCTGCTGCGCAGCGTCGGTGTCGCCGTGGTGCCGGGCTCGGCCTTCGGGCTTGCACCTTACTTCCGGATTTCCTACGCCACTTCGACGGCCGAACTCGAGGAAGCCTGTCGGCGCATTGCCGCTGCGGCTGGCCGGTTGAGCCCGGGGGAGCTTGCCTGATGCAGGGTGATCCGACATCGCACGGACTATGGGAGCTGACCGCGCCGGCCGCGCCGCAGACAGCGGCCCTGGCCGGCGAGGTCGACGTCGATGTCGTCATCATCGGTGGTGGGTATACCGGCCTATCATCGTCGCTTCATCTTGCCGAGGCCGGCGCGCGCGTGGCCGTGCTGGAAGCATCCGAGATCGGTTTCGGTGGTTCGGGGCGCAATGTTGGCCTGGTGAATGCCGGGATGTGGGTAATGCCGGATACGCTCGTGGGAACGCTTGGCCAAACCTTCGGCGAGCGCCTGATCGAGCTGCTCGGCAACGGGCCGCAGAAGGTGTTCGACTTGATCGAAAAACACGGCATTGAATGCGAGGTGGAGCGCGCCGGCACGCTGCATTGCGCCGTCGGACACAAGGGCCGCGACGAGATCGAGGCGCGGGCCAAGCAATGGCAGCGGCGTGGTGCGCCCGTCGAGGTGCTTGACGCGGAGGAGACGCGGCGCAAAACCGGCGGTGGCGACTACACGTGCGCCTTGCTCGACAAGCGTGCCGGCACGATTCAACCGCTCGCCTATGTCCGTGGCCTAGCACGTGCCGCGCTCGCGGCCGGTGCTAAGATATTCACCGGGAGCCGGGTTATCTCGGCTGCGGACGATGGCGCGCGCTGGACTGTCCGTACGGCCTCGGGTTCGGTGCGCGCGGATTGGGTAATCGTGGCCACCGATGCCTATGCGCGCGGACCATGGTCGCAGGTCCGGCAGGAGCAGATTCATCTGCCATATTTCAACTTCGCGACTCAACCCTTGTCCGACAATCTGCGCGCATCGATCCTGCCGGAGCGGCAGGGCGCCTGGGATACGAAGCAAGTGCTCAGCTCCTTCCGCTTCGACCGTGCCGGCCGTCTCGTGTATGGCAGCGTCGGGGCGCTCGAGGGCAGCGGCGCGGCGATCCACCGCGCTTGGGCGATCCGCTCGTTGCGCAAACTGTTTCCGCAACTCGCCGATGTCGAATTCGAGGCCGGCTGGTTCGGCATGATCGGCATGACCTCGGACAACCTGCCGCGCTTTCACAAGCTCGACCGCAATGTGGTTGCGTTCAGCGGATACAATGGCCGCGGCATCGCGCCGGGTACGGTATTTGGCGGTGTGCTCGCATCCTATGTGCTGGGGCATGTCGCAGAGCAAGACCTTCCGCTTCCGGTCGCCGCGGTCGAGGCGCCGCGCTTTCGTACGGCGCGGGAGCAGCTTTATCGCACCGGATCGCAGCTCGTTCATTTGACCGAAGCCCGGCGCTGAACCGGGAGCGGTCCATGATATGTTGCTCATGCAGATCGAAAGCCTTGCACGGGCATCACGTCGATCCGATGATCTGAGCGCGAGGGAAAGTTGTTGCATTATTTTTCTGTGGCTGACGTCGAGGCGGGTCTCGACTATCCCCGGCTGATCGACGCGCTGGGCGAGGCTTTCCGGCGTAGCGGCGAGGCCATGCCGGTGCGGCAAAGCCATGAGATTGGGGCGTCCGGCAGTCGTGGTCATCTCTTGCTGATGCCGGCCTGGGAGCGCGGAAAGGCGCTCGGCGTGAAACTCGTCACGGTGTTTCCGGGCAATGCCTCGCGTGGTCTCGGGGCGGTGTCATCACTCTATACTCTGTTCGATGGAGCGACCGGCCAGCCGCGCGCAATGATTGACGGCGAGGCGCTGACCAACCGGCGCACAGCCGCCGCCTCTGCGCTCGCCTCGCGACATCTCTCGCGCGAAAACAGCGCAACGCTGCTCCTCGTGGGCACCGGCCGCGTTGCTGCCTGTCTGCCGAGCGCGCATCGCGCAGTGCGGCCGATCCGGCGGGTGCTCGTCTGGGGCCGCAATACCGAGCGCGCCGGCGCGCTCGCGGGCACTTTCTCCCAGCAGGGATTCGAGGCGACGGCCGTCACCGATCTGTCGGCGGCCGTGGCCAAGGCGGACATCGTCAGTTGTGCCACGACATCGACTGAGCCGCTTGTCATGGGCCGGCATCTGCGGCCCGGCACGCATCTCGATCTTGTCGGCGCATTCACGCCCAAGATGCGCGAGAGTGATGACGAGGCGGTCTGCCGCAGTCGAGTTTTTGTAGACACCTATGGTGGGGCGCTCGCCGAGGCCGGCGATCTGCTCCAGCCGATCGCGGCCGGCTGCTTTCAAGCGGACAAGGTCTGCGGCGATCTGCACGAATTGACCAGCGGAGTGCGCCCCGGCCGGGTCGACGAGCACGAGATCACGCTGTTCAAATCAGTCGGGGCGGCGATGGAGGATCTTGCGGCCGCTTCCCTGCTCGTCGGCGGGTGGGATTCCGTGGTTCCTGGAGCCGCTTCCTGAGCCGTCAGACGACGAGATCAGGAGCTGGTAGTAGCTCCTATGTCAACTACGGCGTCACGGTACCGAGGCCGAAATAGGAGAACAGCAATTGCATCATAGGCGGCGCGTTGCGGAAAGGAGGCCCTGCGAGCGGCAAGTGCGTAACCTCAGTCTATGACCATACCAGATCATGGCCGACATCGCTTCGAGCGAGATTGCTCTTCCAACGGCGTCGATGCCGACGGAAATTGAAGGGCTAGGCCAATATTTTGGGCCCATGGGGGCAGGGTGAAACACGGTCGTCTACATTGTCTTTAGCGAACGCACCTTTCTCTGGTTGGCTCCAATCGGACAAAGATTGCTGGAGCTAGCTCAAACTTGCCCATGATGGATTGGAGCGAGAGTTCAAGTTTTTCAATTGGTTAGACCGCGTCGTGTGCACGACGTGTGCACCGGGAGATCAAGAAAAATCTCGCTACGACCAACTTGAGCAGGCTTGTGGCGCATGTGCACGATCTGAATTTGTGAGGGCAGGAGGCGGGCGAGTGCTTACGTGCGGCCTCGGCTGTCCGAAGCGGGATAATCGAAAATTGTGGGTTTGACTCCCACTCTCTCCGCCATTTGCACGACTTTGTTCGCCAAACTACGATCTCGTGCGCTTGGGTTCGCTTCGCGAGCGTCTAGTCCCTCTGCTGGTCGCCCTAGCCACGGCCCATCTCTGTAGGGTCGCGATCGGCACCGTTGGCACCAGTCTCCACAGAGCTTCGCTTCATATCCTCAACTCAACGCGTGACCGGCTAGCCCGTAAACCCATGGCTCGCTGTCCTTGCGGTTCAGAAATCGCCGGCCCTTAGACATCGTTGTGACGGTATCAGTCATTCCGAGGCGGCTCTGTTGAAGGAAGTCGGCAAACAGACCCGTCTGCTCCCGCGTATCGACTCGGACGAATTGTCCCGCGAGATCCTTAAGATGCACGGCGGTGAGATGGATCGCGTCACAATCATTGCTGGCAATAATGGGGCCGATCACATGACCGCGCCCGAATTCGCGCTTCATCGAAAAGCCGACCGCCTCTCCGCCGCGGCGTAAGACGGAGATTGACGCACCTTCAGAAAGCAATGCGAGCAGCTTCTGCCGGTTAGTTCCGAACGCGCGTTCATCCAGTGCCGCGATCTCTCCGATGTTCGCCGTGGACAGCGAACTCACTTCACCGGCCAGAGCCGGCACCGGCGGAGGTGGTGAGATGATCTCTCCTTGCCACAGATATACGGTGGCTTCCTTCGTGAACCCCAGCGACAGATATAGATGATAGGCGGCATGGGTTGAGTTGAGGGTCAAATTCCGGTCGCCACACCGCTCGAAAACCTGTTCCATGAGCCAGCGGCCAGTACCTTGTGCCTGGGTTCGGGGCGATGTGATCACCAGGCCAATCGTCGCGAATTCCTGGCTATAAGGGAACCACATCGCGCTGCCGAAAACGCGGCCTATGCCATCAACGGCGACGATGCCGTGGCCGGCGCGGCGGAGGAAATCCCAGTCCTTGGGGCGATGCGGCCAGCCGACACCGATCGAAAGCGCGTGGAGCAGCTTCACATCAACGTCGTTAATGTCCTTGGCCACCAGTTCAAAGGACTTCACGCGTACCGTTCGTCCCATTCAGCTCATCCATTCCTTTGCGGGACTCAAAGCCCGCGGCCTATCTCCCGCCGACCTTCTGCTGCGTACCGCACAAGCCCTCTTTTGCAGCAGCATAGCGCGGAAGGCCAGCAGGTTTCGCCTGTTTGGCAGGCGGTATTCGGAATGTTTCACCGCCAGTGCAACTCGATTCAGCAGGGAAAGCTACTGGTTGCGGCCTATCGATAGCCGGCAACAGCAGGCAGGGTGAGCCCCAGTGAACGTTGAAGGCTTCGCTGGAGGACTCGCCGCCTTTCCAGCCCTCGGTGGCCGGCCAGGCCGGTCTCAACGCGCCGCATCCCGGGCGAGGACCTGAGAGGACCAGGTCGATGGCGTTCCTTTTCAATTCCGATGCTGCTCGGGCGGCTATTTTCCGGCAGGCCTTTGCGCGCGAGCTCCCTGAGCTCGAATTCTATCATTCCAGCGAATGCTTCGAGCCGGAAAAGGTACGGTACCTGCTGACCTGGAACGTGCCCGACGATCTCTCGCGCTTTCGAAATCTGGAAATGCTCTTTTCCGTCGGTGCGGGGGTCGATCAATTCAAGCCGGAGACCATACCTGGCCACGTCAAGCTCGTGCGCATGATCGAGGATGGCATCATACGCATGATGCAGGAGTACGTCGTGCTTGGGGTGCTGACACTCCATCGCGAGATGCTTGCCTATCAGGAGCAGCAGGGAAAAGGCCTATGGCAGGCTCTTGCAACGCCCCAGGCGGCCGATCGGCGCGTAGGCTTTCTGGGCCTCGGCATGTTGGCGCAAGCTGCGATTGATCGCCTGAAGCCGTTTGGATTTCCGCTTTTCGCGTGGAGCCGCAGCAACAAGAAGATCGAGAGCGTCACCTGCTTCCACGGCGATGGTCAGCTTGGCGACTTCCTGCGAGGAACCGATATCCTCGTCTGTCTTCTTCCCCTGACGGAGCAAACACGCGGCATCCTGAACGCACAGCTGTTCTCTCTTCTGCCAGCGGGAGCAAGGCTGCTGCATGTCGGCCGCGGTCCGCAGCTTGACCAGGGCGCACTCATCGAAGCGCTCGAAAGCGGGCGCCTCGCCGCAGCGATGCTCGACGTGACCGATCCCGAGCCGCTGCCGGAAGCCCATGCGCTCTGGTTGCATCCGAAGGTGATCATCACGCCGCATATCGCGTCCGTGACGCAACCGCATACCGCCGCGCAATCCGTCTTAGAGAACATCCGGCGCCACCGCGCCGGACGAAATCCGATCGGCCTCGTCGATCGAACGCTCGGCTACTAACAGGAAAGATGCCATGTCACTTCTGATTGCCATCGACACCAATCCGGATTTTGTACCGAAGAAGGCCGTGCCAACTCCAGAACGGCTCATTTCGGGCAATCCGTCCTTCAAGACCTGGGCGCAGGACGCCTCGAAGGGTGAGAAAGTGCTGACGGGCGTCTGGGAGGCAACCCCCGGCGAGACCCATTCCATCAAGGGCACCACCTTCGAGTTCTGCCACATCATCTCGGGTCTTATCGAAATCGAGGAAAAAGGTGGTGAGACGAAGACTTTCCGCGCCGGCGACAGCTTTGTGATGAAGCCGGGCTTTGTCGGCGTCTGGCGCACGATCGAGACCGTGCGGAAGATCTATGTCTGCCACTATGACTGAGCACGATGCCTGACGGCGGCCTCACTAAACGACGGCCAGAACAATCGACTTTCGAGATCCCATCTGACCGGATTCAACGCCGTCAGACGCTTCCTTCTCGATGAAAAATGCGGCGCGCGATCCTGTATGGCTCAGTTGAGACGGCTTTGTCTCGCCAATCGCATATCCGGCAGTGATGGCGGTTTGACCCCAAGGGCAAGGGAACAAATACATGGTTGCATTGAAAGACAAGGATCTGTTTCGCCAGCAGGCACTGATCGGCGGCCACTGGCGCGACGCGAGTGCGAAGGCGACGGTTGATGTCATCGATCCTGCTAGCCAGCAGGTTCTTGGCACTATCCCCGATATGGGGTGCGAGGAGACCAGGGCTGCCATCAACGCTGCGGCCGACGCGTTCAAGCATTGGAAGACCATGGCTCATGCGGAACGTGCAGTTCTGCTGGAGCGCTGGTATGATCTCATGCGGCGCCACGAGCAGGACCTGGCGCTGTTGCTGACGTTGGAGCAGGGCAAGCCACTGGCGGAATCGCTCGGCGAAATCCGCTATGGGGCCTCCTTCGTCAAATGGTTTGCGGAAGAGGCGCGCCGGATCAACGGATCGACGATCCCGTCACCCACGATCGATCGCCGCATTCTGGTTCTGAAAGAGCCGGTCGGCGTCTGCGGGATCATCACGCCCTGGAATTTCCCCAACGCAATGATTACACGCAAAGTGGCACCTGCGCTTGCCGCGGGCTGCACCGTTGTCATCAAGCCCTCTGAATTCACACCGTTTTCGGCCCTCGCGATCGGTGTGCTGGCGGAGCGGGCGGGGATTCCACCTGGCGTTATCAACATCGTGACGGGCATGCCGGCGGACATTGGCAAGGAGCTAATGGCCAATGAGACCGTCCGCAAGATCTCGTTCACGGGATCGACCCGCGTCGGCGCGCTGCTGATGAAAGGCGCCGCCGACAACATCAAGCGGCTCAGCCTCGAGCTCGGCGGCAATGCGCCGTTCATCGTCTTCGACGATGCCGATATCGACCGCGCCGTCGAGGGCGCGATTGCGTCGAAGTTCCGCAACGGCGGACAGACATGCGTCTGCTGCAATCGCATTCTCGTCCAATCGGGCGTCTACGATGCGTTCGCAGAGAAGCTCGCCGGCAAGGTCGCGAAAATGAAGGTCGGCGCCGGTACGGAAGAAGGAGTCGCAATCGGGCCGATGATCAATGGCGCGGCGATCGACAAGATCAGGCGGCACGTCATGGATGCCCTGGACAAGGGCGCAAAGATCATCTCGGAGAGTGAGGCGGTGCCGGAAGGTCGACAATATGCCCGGCCTCTCGTGCTCGGCGGCGCGACGACTGAGATGCTCCTGGCTTCGGAGGAGACCTTCGGGCCGGTCGCGCCGCTTTTCCGATTCGAGACGGAGGATGAGGCGATAGCGATCGCAAACGGTACGCCCTTCGGTCTTGCGGCGTATTTTTACACCGAAAACCTGAAGCGTTCCTGGCGTGTTGCCGAAGCGCTGGAGTTCGGCATGGTCGGCCTGAACACCGGCCTGATCTCGACGGAGGTCGCGCCTTTCGGCGGTGTCAAACAGTCGGGACTGGGACGCGAGGGATCTCAGGTCGGGATAGAAGAATATCTCGAGAGCAAGGCTCTCCATGTCGGCGGCCTGGACTGAGCGTCCATCGGATCTGTATCTGAAACAAGAAAAGGGGACGGCTGAACCGTCCCCTTTTCCTTGACCAGCGCAGATCTCTATTACTGAAGGGCCGCGATCCCGAAAGAACTGCGCTCAGGCGCTTTTGCGAAGAGGCTCCAGGCCGACTGCGGCAGCCAGGCCGCCGATGCCAGAGACCTCGGTGTATTCATAGAAGGGGTTCGCCGGCTCGTGACCGCGGTTCACCCAGACCTTGCTCTTGATACCCAGATCGTAGGCGGTCATCAGATCGTAGCGGAACGAGGAGGAGACGTGCGTGATATCTTCCGGGCCGCAGCCCAGCTTGTCGAACATGTATTCGAAGCCTTTCATGTGCGGCTTGTAGGCGCCAGTCTCCTCGGCCGTGATGACCATGTGGAAGGGAGCGCCGAGCTTCTCCACGTTGGACATGATGAGGTTCTTCATGGAGTTCGACAAGATGACCAGCGGGATCTCTTTGGCAACCTTGGCCAGACCAGCTGGGACATCGGCATGTGGACCCCACGTGTGGATCTCTTCATTGATGCGCTGGGCATGCTCCGGCTGAAAGACGACACCATTGCGCTTGCAGGCGCGCTCCAGCGCGTTGTGCACCACCTCGAAGTACGGCTTCCAGGCGCCGAGAACCTCGTCCAGGCGATAGGCTGAAAAGTCCTTGATGAGCTTTGCCATCGCCGCGCTCGAAAGCTCCGAGCCATAGACTCGCGTCGCCGCGCCGGCCATGTCGAAATTGGTCAGCGTGCCGTAGCAGTCGAAGGTGATGTATTTCGGTCTGAATGTCGCCATAGCTCCAATCCTTGCGATCTCGCACCGCTTGCCGGTACGACACGCACCCTAGCGAGCAGCCGACGAGATAAAGCGCCGATGTCACGGTGGTCGGGAGCAGATTGTGTCGTATCGCATCGGAGCCGTGGCAGAGAGTTGCGCGACGATCGGCTCTCCTCGTTTAGCCGCAATGCCGTTGCCGCACCATGCCGGCATAAGATGCCGCAGTGGTGCCCAATCAAAGTCAAAACGCCCTCCGTCCATGTCCTGCCTGGGAGCAACTGCTGTCTTCGGCAACTTATGTTGAGCCTGGACACAACGGGCTGCTCGCACAAACATCGCGGCCGATCTGGAGGACAATATGCTGAGCAACTCGCTGATTGAGCTCGATCGCGCGCATCTGATTCACCCGGTCTCTTCTTATCGAAGCCACGAGGCGGCGGGGGTCCGCGTGCTGAAGTCAGGCAAGGGCGCGACGCTGACCGATGTCTCGGGACGTCAATTGCTGGACGGCTTTGCGGGTCTGTGGTGTGTCAATGCCGGCTACGGACAGGACAGCATCGTTGAAGCGGCTACGCGGCAGCTGCAGGAGCTGCCTTATGCGACGGGCTATTTCGGTTTGGGCTCGGACCCGGCGATCCGGCTGGCGGCCAGGTTGGCTGAATTGGCGCCTGGCGATCTGAACCATGTCTACTTCACGCTGGGTGGCTCCGATGCCATCGACAGTACGATCCGGTTTATCAGGTACTACTATCATTCCAAAGGTAGGCCGCAGAAGGATCAGTTCATTTCCCTCGAGTCTGGCTACCATGGATCGTCGACGGCAGGGGCCGGCTTGACCGCGCTGTCGGTCTTTCATGCGGGTTTCGGAGTGCCATACAACTGGCAGCACAAAATCCCCTCGCACTACGCCTATCGCAATCCTGTCGGTTTCCATCCCCAGGCTATCATTGCGGCGTCGGTCGCTGCTCTGCGGGCCAAGATCGCCGAACTCGGCGCCGAACGCGTCGCCGCCTTCTATGTCGAGCCGATACAGGGGTCAGGAGGCGTCCTCGTTCCGCCGCCGTCCTGGCTGAAGGCCATGCATGCAGTCTGCAAGGATCACGATATTCTGTTCGTTGCTGACGAGGTCATCACCGGCTTTGGCCGTGTCGGTCCGCTCTTCGCCTGTGAAGAGGACGACGTCGTGCCGGATCTCATGACCACGGCAAAGGGGCTGACCTCGGGCTACGTGCCGATGGGGGCCGTTCTCATGTCCGACCGCGTCTACAACACGATTGCCGATGGCGCCGGCAAGGCGGCCGTCGGCCACGGCTACACCTATTCCGCTCATCCCGTCAGCGCAGCCATTGGGCTCGCGTGCCTTGATCTCTATGAAAACGGCTTGCTGGAAAACGGCCGGAAGGCCGGGCACCGGCTGATGGAAGGTCTTCGCGCGCTTGCCGATCATCCGCTTGTCGGCGATGTCCGCGGTCGCGGCATGCTGGCTGCAATCGAGCTCGTGACTGACAAGGAGCTCAAGACGCCTCTGCCGGCGGAAGCCGACGCGGCGCGCCGCATCTTCGACCGCGCATGGGACAATGGTCTCGTGATCCGCGCCTTCGCGCAAGGCGTGCTGGGCTATGCGCCGCCGCTGTGCTGCACCGATGACGACATCGACGGCATTATTGAGCGGACAAAGACTACGCTGGACCAAACGCTCGAAGACAAGGACGTCCGCGCGGCGATGAAGGGATGATTACCGCGCTGCCGGTCGGCGCCATTGTTCTTAGCTATCGAAGATGCTTTCGAGCGGCAGATGGGATTTCACGATCGGGGACTTCAGCACGACGAAACTGAAGTACTTGTCGATACCGATATCCATCTCGACCAGACGTTCCATGACAGTCTGATATTCGCTGATCCCTGCCGTGATGAACTTGACGAGATAGTCGTATCCGCCCGAAACCAGATGGCACTCGACCACAGAATCGATCTTTTCGACCGTCGTGAGAAAGCGAGCGAAATCGATTTGCCGATGATTCTTGAGAGTGATTTCAGCGAAGACCGTCAAGGTTTGTCCGAGCTTGGCAACATCGATCTGGGCGGAATAGCCGGTGATGAAGCCCTCCGTCTGGAGCCTTTTGACGCGCATCAGGCACGGGCTCGGGGAAAGGTTTATCAGCTCTGCGAGCTCGACGTTGGAAATCCGCCCGTTCTTCTGCAATTCGCACAAAATCCTGATGTCGATCTTATCGAGCTTCATAGCAATGCCACGTGATGGGGGAAGACAACGGCGTCAAGACTTCCAGGATCCAGCGTCATAGGTCATGTCATAGCATCAACCGGCAGCTTTTCCCAACTGGGGCAGACACCGGATCTAGAACTCGCTGACCTTGCCCCAGGCGCTCCCTTTCAGCCGCTCCGGCCTGTAGGGACACGGATCGACGATCGGCGCACGACCGGTGATGATGTCGGCGATCATGTGGCCGGTGCCGGGCCCAATCCCGAAGCCGTGGCCGCTGAACCCCGCCGCAAGGATGAAGCCTGGAATGGATTCAACTTCGCCGATTGCCGGAATGCCGTCCGGTGTGCTGTCGATGTAGCCGGCCCAGACGTTTGAGATAGTGAGGTCCCGGAGTTCCGGCAGCAACTCGCAAGCTCGTCGATGTGTCTGCCGGATCTGCCTCATGTCGGGACGAGGATCGAGGGTCCGGTTCAGCTCCATCGGGGTCACTTCGTCGAGTGTCCATTTCGCCAGGGATTCATGACCGTGCCTCCAGCCCTCGAAGGCCCCGGGGCTGAGACTTCGCCATCGGCGGGCGAACATGGGCAGGAATTCGCGGCCGAACCTGAATTGCTGCGGTGTCGGATCTAGTCGCGCACGCCCGCTGATTGCCAGCGTGTAGCCGCCATTGCCGCGTCGCGTGGCCGACACGAGCCCGGCGCAAAGGGCGTCAGGCAGGCCGGCCGCGCCCGGGGCCAGGGCGAGAATCGAAGAGCGCACGGATGCCTGCGGGAAGCGAATTCCGAGCTGGTTGCAGAACGAAGAGGCCCATGCGCCTCCTGCCATGACCACCGTCTTCGTCCGGATCGTGCCCGCCTCGGTCACCACGCCGCTGACCCGGCCGGCACTGAGCTCGATGCCGCGCGCGGCGCAGAGCTGGTGCACCGTGCCGCCCGCCGCCATGATCGCACGCGCGGCGATGGGGACGGCCTTTGAAGCGTCCGCCGTCCCGTCTGTCGGCGAGAAGACGCCGCCCTTCCACTTGCGACGCGTCGCCTTGCCCCGACCGCTCGCCTCTTCCGAGCTCAACATATGCGTCGTGACGCCAACGGTCCTGGCGAAGTCTCGCCACTTGGCCCAACCTGCCAGCTCATTCTCGTCGTTCGACAAATACAATAGGCCGCAGCGGCGAAAGCCCGTGTCTTCACCCGTTTCCTGCGCAACTCGTTCCCAGAGGTCGAGGCTCTTGGTCGCAAGCGGCAGCTCGCGTGCATCGCGGTTCTGTTGGCGGCACCATCCCCAGTTGCGGCTGGACTGCTCGGCGGCGACGCGGCCCTTCTCGAGCAAGGCAACCTTGAGGCCGCGACGCGCGAGATAGTAGCTTGTGAACACGCCCACGACGCCGCCGCCGATGACGACGACGTCCGCCTCACGAGGCAGGGATGGACTGGATTCGATATGCAGGAGCGGCGCGCTCATTGGGCAGGAATCTCCGTATGGCTCTATCGTATCCGAAGAGGTGCGGCAGACACGCCGCGGTCTTTCAGGTTCGGGCGGAATATCCTGCGGTTTGCTGCTTCTGGCACAGGCAATTGTTGCGGGGTGCTTCGCTTGCACGGCAAATCGTAGTTGAGAAATCCAACGGATAGCCTCTCCAATCGGATCGGCCCTTCGTCGTCGGCAGGCATGCCCCAACCCGGCGCCTGCATCGGCAGTCTTGGCAGTCGCAGACCGAAATGCCAAATCGGGCTTCGTTTTTAGAACTTCGTGCTGCCTATCTGGCGCGTTTCGGCGACTCCGGGGTGATTGAAGCGGCCAGACTTGTGAGTACCGGATCAATGGCGATCAACGGGCAGAATTCAAAAGGTGACGCGCAATGTGCCTTGTCTGGGAGGAGACCTTTGCCGAAGCGATCGAGCTAGGCGCCGATGGCAGCCTCTCGGACCTCGATTCATGGTTCGAGCGATCCATTCGACTGATCGCCCGCGCTCAGCGACGCCTTTGCCTGTAGAGCAGCCACCTCTGAATCATGTCGTATTCACCGCGCGGAGAATGGCAAAATGAGCGACGAGTTGTTGATCTGTCCGAGCGTATCGCCGGCAAAAGGGGCCGAAGAGCCAATCCGCAACAAGATAATGCGACGGGCTTGCAAGGGGAAAATGTTCAAATGACCTCTGCCCCGCAGCCTTTAGCCTCGGAAGATGTGGCACTCGCGGTCCGCGACCTGACCGTGAGCTTGCCGGCGGGCATGGAGCGGGCGCACGCGGTCGAGAACGTCTCCTTTGAACTGAAGCGCGGTCAGATCCTCTGCATCATAGGAGAATCCGGTTCTGGCAAGTCCGTCACGGCCAATGCGATCATGGGGCTCGTGCCCAAGTCGATCCGCGTGACTTCGGGAGCAATCCGTCTGGAAGGCATGGACCTCGTAGGACTCTCGCCGGAGAGTTTGCGAGACCTCCGTGGCCGTGTCGTCTCGATGATCTTCCAAGACCCGCTCTCCGCGCTCAATCCGCTGATGACGGTGGGCGCGCAGATCGAGGAAGTGATGGCGGCGCACGGTGCGGGAACGCCGAAATCCCGTCGTAGCCGCGCCATAGAATTATTGGCTGAGGTGGGCCTGCCGGATCCGCCGCTCATGTATCATCAATATCCGTTTCGGCTGTCGGGCGGGCAACGACAGCGGGTGATGATCGCCATGGCTCTGGCTCTCGAGCCTGCGATCCTGATTGCCGACGAGCCGACCACCGCACTCGACGTGACGACCCAGGCGCAGATTCTGCAACTGATCCGCGATATTCAACGCCGCAAGGGCATGAGCGTGATGTTTATCACCCATGACTTCGGAGTTGTGGCTGAGATTGCCGATTCCGTTGTGGTGATGGAGAAGGGTCACTGCGTGGAGCAGGGGAGCGCCGAGCAGGTGTTGAAGTCCCCGAACCATCTCTATACGCGTCGCCTGATCGCGGCCGTGCCGCATCTGACGGGCAAGGACCGCGTCCCGGCGGAAGCTGCGGCCGCGTCCTCCATTCTGAAGGTCGAATGTCTGGTCAAGACCTACCGCAGCGGCAGTGCGCTGTTCGGCAGGCAGCGGATCGTACCCGCGGTCAATGGCGTCTCGTTCGAGCTTTCGCCGGGACGCACCTTGGGCGTCGTTGGAGAAAGCGGCTCCGGTAAATCATCGCTCGGGCGATTGTTGATCAAGCTCCTCGACAGCGACGGCGGCTCTATCCTCTTCGAGGGACGCGACCTTGCCCGGCTATCCGAAGCCGAGTTTCGGCCGCTTCGACCAAAGATCCAGATGATTTTCCAGGATCCATTTGCATCGCTCAATCCGCGATCGACGGTCGGTCAAATTCTGACGGTCGGTCCAATTGCGCATGGGGTGCCTCGCAAGCTGGCTTGTGAGCAGGGGCGTGAGCTCTTGGCCCATGTCGGCCTGGATGCGGGAACCTTTGATCGCTATCCGCACGAGTTCTCCGGTGGTCAACGTCAGCGCATCGGAATCGCTCGAGCGCTGATGTTCAAGCCTAAGCTGCTGATCGCGGACGAGGCGGTTTCCGCGCTCGACGTATCGATTCAGGCGCAGATCTTGAAGCTGCTGGACCAGATTCAGCGGGAGACCGGGGTATCGATGATCTTCATCACGCACGATCTGCGCGTGGCCAGTCAGATCTGCGATGAAATCGCGGTCATGCATCGGGGGCAGATCGTCGAGCACGGACCCCCATCGCAGATTTTCCTGAACTCAAAATCGGCCTATACGCGAGAACTCGTTGCTGCGATCCCCGGCGAGCAGCAAAGCAGCGCCCGCGCGGTGGGAAATCAATCGACATTGGCCGGACATAGCCACAAATGAGGAGGGGTCATGACTGAAGCTCGGACTGCACCGATCTATTCGCGCCGCAGCGCACTCCAACTGATGATCGCCGGGGCGGCCGGCCTGGCCGGATCAAACCTGTTGGGTAATCCGGCCCTCGCTCGCACCTCTCCGACAAAGCCGACCGGCCGCGTGATCGTCGGGCTTGGACAGGAGCCGACCGTCTTCAATCCGCTGATGGTACACATTGAAGTCGATGACGGCGTGCACTTCTCGGTGTTCGACGCGCTCTTCCGCATCGATCCTCAAGGCGCCATTCAGCCCAACCTTGCCGTTGAAGTGCCGGACCAGAAGAACGGCGGCATTTCAGAGGACGGTCTCAAATGGCGCGTTCGTTTGCGTGACGATGTCCGCTGGCACGACGGCAAGCCGTTCAGCGCCGAGGACGTGAAGTTCACTCTCGAACTCATCACGAATCCCAGCTTCCGAAGTTGGCGCACGGCCGGCCATGCTCTCGTGCGCGACATCACGGTGATCTCGCCCGCGGAGATCTCGTGGCGAATGGAAGAGCCCTTTGCGCCGTATCTGTCGTTTCTGACCGAAACCTTCATCGTGCCCAAGCACATCCTCGAGAAGGAAACCAATCCAAACAACGCCGCCTTCAACCAGGCGCCGGTCGGCACCGGCCCATTCAAGTGGGGCCAGCGAGTCGCCGGCGATCATCTCGAGCTCCTGGCTAACCCCGACTATTTCGGTGAGGGTCCTCACATCGAAAGGCTGGTCTTCAAATACATTCCCGATCTCACCGTGCTCTATACTCAGTTCAAGAGCGGCGACGTGGATCTCGTGGGTCAGCCCTACATCACGCCGGACCACTACGGCGAAGCCAAGGCGCTGCCGAACCGCGTGGTGACGCTCATCCCAAGGACCTCGTTCGAGTCCTTTTACCTGAATCTCGAACGACCGCAGTTCAAGGAACTTGCCGTCCGCGAGGCGCTCTACGCGGCGATCGACAAGGAGGCCATCATACAGGGGCTCTATTACGGAGTGCCGACCTCGACAGAAACTTTCATGCCGAGGCAGTCCTTCTACTTCAACGCCCATTTGCCACTTCACGAATTCAACCTCAACCGCGCGGGCCAGATTCTCGAGAAGGCAGGCTGGCTGCCGGGACGGGACGGTATCCGCGCCAAAAACGGCGTCCGTCTGTCCTTCGCCAATTCGACCACGTCGGGCGATCCCCTTCGCGAACAGGTTCAGCAGTTCCTGCAGCAGACGTTTGCGCAACTGGGCGTCGAGATGAAGATATCCAACCTGCCCGCCGCCGTGATGTGGGGCGAGTTCTGGCAGCAATCGCAATTCGATTCCGTGATCGTCGGCAGCACCTATCTGATCGGCGCCGACCCGGATGTCACCAATCGCCTGCACTCGCGTTCGATCGGAGCGAAGGGGGGCCGCGGCTCGAATAATGCGCAATACGCAAATCCGGAGGTTGATGCTTTGCTCGATAAGGGCGCACGCACCTTCGATCCGGAAGCGCGGCGCGAGATCTACTTCCAGGTCCAGGAACTCGTGCGTCGCGATCTGCCGTTCCTGCCGCTGTATCAGAGCAACTCGGTCGAAGGTCTCAAGAAGGGGATCAACGGATTCGTGCCGAACGGCAACACGCGCACGGAATCCTGGAACGCGCTGGCCTGGTACTGGGCGAGCTGATGTCTTGCCTTACGGACCGCGGCGGACGGTGTTGTCACGCTAATGGAGGACTCGAATGTCCGCCTTCCTGCTGAATCGTCTCTTGCAGAGCATCGTGCTGCTGGTGATCGTCTCGATCATCGGCTTCACGGTTCTCAACCTCATGCCGGGCGGTCCTCTCGCGCAGTTCGGGCTTGATCCGGGCATGACCCAGAAGGATGTGGAGCGGCTCGCAGCGCAGCTCGGGTTGAACCGGCCGCTATGGATGCAGTATCTCGATTGGGCCTGGCGGCTGCTCCAGGGCGATTGGGGACACTCGTTCCGCGATGGCTCTTCGGTGCTGGCGGTGATTGGTCGACACTTGCTGGCGACGCTACTGCTTATGGGTACGTCCACCGCATTCGCGATCGGGGTCGGTGCCTGGATCGGAATCCGCGGCGCCACCCACCGCTATTCGCTGTTCGACTACTGCGCGACGGTCGGCGCCATGGTGGCGCTGTCGGTTCCGACCTTCTGGTTCGGCCTGATCGGCATCTACATCTTCACCCTGAAGCTGGGTTGGGTGCCCGCAGGCAACATGTACACGATCGGCGACGGCTCGGTGCTGGACTACCTGCATCACCTGATCCTGCCGAGCTTGGTGCTGTCGCTCGTTCACGTCGCTATCTGGAGCCGTTACATGCGGACCGCAACGCTCGATGCGTTGAGTCAGGATTTCGTCAAGACGGCGCGAGCCAAGGGCGTGAGCGAACGCCGGATCTTGCTGAAACATGTCATCGGCAATGCGCTGTTGCCGATGATCACGCTGGCAGGAATGCAATTGCCCAGCATTCTCACCGGCGCGCTGGTCACGGAGACCGTGTTCACCTGGCCGGGCATGGGGCGGCTGTTTCTCGACAGCCTTGGCTACAGCGACTATCCGGTCGTGATGGGGCTGTTGATCTTCTCGGCCATCCTGGTCGTGTTGGGCAATCTGATCGCAGACATCGTGATCGCAACCGTCGATCCGCGCATTCGCTTGGCCTGAGCCTGCCGACTCACGCCAGATAAGAGGAGCCAGTAGATATGACCGCCATCGTCGCCCACGCAGCTCCGACCCGCTGGTGGAACAGCCGCGCTGTTAACCGCTTCATGCGTCACCATCTGGCACTCCTGGGAATCGCGATGATAACCCTGCTCGTGCTGGCGTGCGCCATCGGTCCCTATGCCTTGCCCTACGACTCGCTCCATATCGATCTGCGCGCCCGCTTTGCTCCGCCCCTGACAGGCCACCATTACTTCGGCACGGATCCCTTAGGGCGAGACCTCGCGGTGCGGCTGTTGATGGCCGGGCGCGTCTCGCTGGCGGTGGGGTTCTCCGCCATGTTGCTGTCGACGTTGATCGGTACGCTAATCGGCGTGACGGCCGGCTATCGCGGGGGCTGGGTCGGGGCGGCACTGATGCGGACGGTGGATGGCTTCCTGTCCTATCCCTCGATCTTTCTCGTGCTGGCGTTGGCCGCAACGCTGCGGCCGAGCCCGGTTATGATCACCGTGATCATTGCCGTCACGAGCTGGATGGAGACTGCGCGAATCGTCGAGGCCGAGGTCCGTTCGCTACGCGAGCGCGAGTTCGTCCAAGCTGCGCGCATGGTCGGGCTTAGCAGGGCGCACATCATGTTCCGCGAGATCCTTCCCAATGCCATGGGTCCCATCATCGTCGCCGCAAGTCTGGCCGTCGCGCGCGCGATCCTTCTGGAGGCCTATATCAGCTTTCTCGGCTACGGCATCCAGCCGCCGCTGCCCAGCTGGGGCAACATGCTCAATGGCGCCCAGCAATATCTGGCGAGCGCTCCCTGGCTTGCCATCATTCCCGGTGCCGCCATTACGATGGCGGTAACGAGCTTCAATTTCATCGGTGACGGCCTGCGAGATGCCCTCGACGTTCGAAACGACCACATCTGAGCGATGTTAACCGAGTCGCGGCTGAACCCAGCGACCCTACGAGAAGCAAAGCCATGCACGCGCCGAGAGTTGCCGAGAAGGCCACGCCCTATTGGTGGGAAGCCGCGCCGCTTAAGCCGCCGCCTCAGCAGCCAATAGCCAAGAAGCTCGACGTGTTGATCGTGGGCGCGGGCTATGCAGGGCTCTCGGCCGGTCTGGTGCTAGCGCGCGAGGGCCGCTCGGTTGCGGCCTATGATGCCATGGACCCTGGCGAAGGAGCTTCGACGCGCAACGGCGGTATCACCAGCGGATCCATTCGGCCCGACTACGCGACGCTCACGCGCCGGTTCGGAGAAGAGAAGGCGCTGGCGATCGAGGCGGAAGGCAAGGCCGCGCGCGAGTTCCTGTACGATTTCATCAGGACGGAAGGCCTCGCCTGCGACTTCCAGCCGGTGGGGCAGTTCAAGGGCGCCTTCGGCTATGAGCAATACGAGGCCATGGCGCGCACCGCGGAGAGGCTCGCAAAGAAACTTGGAATCGAAGCTTGCGCAGTTCCCTATGCCGAGCAGCGCAAGTACATTGGCACCGATGTCTATCGCGGCGGTACGGTTCGGATGGACATCGGCGGGCTGCACCCGGCGAAATTCCACGCCGAACTGCTGCGGGTCGCGCTCGCTTCCGGATTGACAGTCCACGCGCGGACGCCCGTGATCTCGATCGACAGAGATGGCTCCGGTTTCCGCGTCGTCACCGCGGCCGGTCCGGTGCAGGCGCGTCAGGTGCTGGTGTGTACCAACGGTTACACCGATGGCGCCGTGCCCTTCCTACGCCGCCGGCTGGTCCCGGTTCGCAGCCGGATCATTGCGACGGAGGAGCTTGCGCCCGAAGTCATGGCGCGGCTGATGCCGAAACGCATGATGATCACGGAGAACCGGGAGGTCGGCTTCTATTATCGGCCCTCGCCTGATGGCAAATGCATCTTGCTCGGCGGCCGCGACAGCGCTCGGGTCGGCGATCCCGTCGCTCCGAAGCTGCTTCTGCGCAAGGGCCTGGTGAATCTGTTTCCTGAGCTGGATGCCGTCCGCCTCTCACACAGCTGGTTCGGCAATGTGGCCATGAACCGCGACATGATTCCGCGCATCTTCGAGAAGGAAGGTATCGTCTATGCCAGCGGCTTCTGCGGGTCGGGCGTGGTCTGGGCGCCATGGGTCGGTATGCATGCGGCCCGCAAGCTCATGGGACACGAGGAGCGGGCGCGCACCGCGTTCGACTTCAGGCCACCGGCCTTCATCCCGTTCTATCGAGGCAATCCGTGGTTCATGCCTGCCTTCATTCAGGGCTACCGGATGCGTGACCGGATCGCGATGTGGCGCGCCAGCCGTTGACGGCCGGCAGCACAGCTTACAACCCAGGGTGTGACTTCCGGAGGCACTTCCGCCTCTCGAAAGAAGATTGACGATGCAGTACGTGTCCACGCGCGGCCATTCAGGCCGCAAGCAATTCTGCGAGGCATTGCTTGAAGGCCTCGCCCCGGATGGCGGGCTGTACGTGCCCGAGAGCTATCCTCGCGTGGACCACGCCACGCTGGATGCGTGGCGTACGCTGTCCTATGCCAACTTGGCTTTCGAGATCCTTTCGCTCTATGTCGGCGATATTCCCTCCGCCGACCTGAAAGCCATCTGTGCAAAGACCTACACGCCGGAGATATTCGGAAAGCCTGACATCGCGCCGCTGCGAAAGCTGGAGAGGGGACTTTATCTCCAGGAGCTGTCGAATGGTCCCACGTTGGCGTTCAAGGACATGGCCATGCAGTTGCTCGGCAATCTGCTCGAGTACGAGCTGGCGCGCCGGCAGGAGAACTTGAACATTCTTGGTGCGACCAGTGGCGACACCGGAAGCGCGGCAGAATACGCCATGCGCGGCAAGAAAGGGGTGCGGGTGTTCATGCTCTCGCCCCGCGGACGAATGAGCGCCTTTCAACAAGCTCAGATGTTCAGCCTCCAGGACCACAACATCCACAACATCGCGATAGATGGCGTCTTCGACGATTGCCAGGACATCGTCAAGCGGGTGGCGAGCGATCTGGAGTTCAAGCAGCAATACAAGATCGGTGCGGTGAATTCGATCAACTGGGCGAGGCTGCTTGCGCAGGTCGTCTATTACTTCTCCGGTTATCTGCAGGCGTCCGAACGGGGGGCGACAAGTGTAAGCTTTGCAGTGCCTTCGGGGAATTTCGGAAACATCTGCGCAGGGCATGTTGCGCGGATGATGGGGCTTCCCGTCTCCAATCTCGTTCTTGCGACCAACGAGAACGACGTGCTCGACGAGTTTTTCCGCACCGGCGCCTATCGCGTCCGAAGCCGGGCGGACACGCTGGAAACCTCGAGCCCATCCATGGACATTTCCAAGGCATCGAATCTCGAGCGTTTCGTGTTCGATCTGCTCGGCCGCGATGCCAGACGGACGAAATCCCTGTTTGACGATCAGCTCAGGGAACGAGGGACGTTCGACCTAAGTGGAGATCACCGCTTCGAGGAGGCAGCAATCCGTTTTGGCTTCCGCAGCGGCAAGAGCACCCATGCGGATCGGCTTGCCACCATCCGTGACATTTGGGAGCGCTACAACACCGTGATCGACCCCCACACTGCCGATGGGGTGACGGTTGCGCGCATGCACACCTCGCCTGAGATGCTGATGATCGTGCTCGAAACAGCGTTGCCAGTCAAATTCGCGGCGACGATCAGGGAGGCGCTGGGCCGCGAGCCGGATCGTCTGCAACGTTTCGACGGCATCGAAGACTTGCCGCGGCGAGCCAAAGTCCTTCCCCCGGATACACAGGCGGTCAAGGACTACATCGCCGATATTGTGCACGATGCGAACTGACAGCAGATGGTCCTCCTGTCGGATCATCAACGAAATACTATGCCGAACTTTGTTCCCGTCTGATTGCGTAATGCTGTCGAGCCTGAGCTACGCTGCAGATGATGCGAGGGTCACCCCATGGTCCTCGTCCTGTCAGGCACTCGCGCCTGGTCAGGGCAACCCGAGCAAGAAGACTTCGCCCCATCATGTCAACGGCAGCTTACCAGGCCTTGGATCGCGACAACGATGACGTGGCGCTGCTTCCATTCGCCAGATCGCATCTGGAAGGCGCCCTAAAGCTCTCGCAGGAGATGTCCTGGCCCTATCGGCTCGAGGATTGGGATGTCGCGCTACAGTTGGGCCAAGGCTTTGTTCTGCAGCGCGCCGGGGTGGTGATCGGCACCGCGGCCTGGTGGCCCTATGGCGAGACCCATGCTTCCGCGGGGATGATCATCATCGCGAAAGCCGCTCAAGGCCGTGGCTACGGGGCCCGGCTGATGGATGCGCTGCTGGCGTCCGCGCGTCCACGAAGCATTGCGCTGAATTCGACCGCCGAAGGCCAGGCGCTTTACCAGCGGCGCGGTTTCGTCCCCATCGGGGTCATCCACCAGCATCAAGGAATTCCCAGAGGACGCCATGAGCTGCGGCCGTCCGAGCTCGTCAGGCCAATGGCTGCCTCGGATTTCGAGGTGATCATGCGACTCGATCGCGACGCTACGGGTTTGGAGAGACGACAGATGCTCGAAAAGCTGCTCCACAGCGGTGATGGCTATGTCCTGCAGCGTGACGGCATGGCCCGCGGCTACGCCATCTCCCGGCTTTTCGGCCGCGGGCATGTCATCGGTCCTGTCGTCGCCGAAACCGCGACCGATGCACAGGCTCTGATCGAGGCTGCGCTCGCGCGGCTCGGCAGTGTTCTTGTCCGCATCGACACCTCTGCCACACCGCAACTCGGGGATTGGCTCGAAGGCGTCGGCCTAGAGCAGGTCGGCGATGCCACCACCATGATCTTGGGCACGCCGGCACCATCGAGCGGGCCGGCGCGCGTGTTTGCGATTCCCAATCAGTCTTTCGGCTAGGAGACATCGACGTGCTGCGCGATGAGATGAGCGGAACGGATCACCAGAACTCCGAGACGGCTGCAACGCTCGGCACGCTGGCAACGCCGGCTCTCCTGCTCGACGAGCATCGGCTCGATCGCAATCTCGCCCGCCTGTCCTCGCGCATGGCGGAGCGGGGCGTCGTGCTGCGTCCCCACATGAAAACCGCGAAATCCATCGACGTGGCCCGACGGGCCTATCCGTCCGGATCGGGGCCGATCACTGTCTCTACCCTGGCGGAAGCCGAGTATTTCGCGCGGCACGGTTTTCGCGACATGACTTATGCGGTGGGTCTGGCGCCCCACACAGCTGAAAGGACGATGCGTCTGCGCAAAGCAGGCGTTGACCTTAAGGTACTGCTTGATTCGCCGGAGCAGGCAAGAATGCTCGGCGCCGCCGGTCGTGCCGCTGGTGTGACACCGACCGCTTTCATCGAGATCGACTGCGATGGTCACCGCGGCGGGCTGACCGCGAACGATCCAAAGCTCATTGCAGTCGCGGCCGCGCTAGGCGAGGCCGAGGTCAAGCTTGCCGGCGTTCTCACCCATGCCGGCGAATCCTACAGCCTCTTCACGCCCGAGGCTCTCGTCGCGGCCGCGGAGAATGAAAGGGCGGTGGCGGTTGCCGCGGCGGAGGCCTTGCGGGCGGTCGGGCAGCAATGCCCCATCGTGAGCGTCGGCTCGACGCCGACCGCGCATTTCGCCGAAGACCTGACCGGCGTCACGGAAATGCGGGCGGGCGTCTACATGTTTTTCGACTTGGTCATGCACGGTGTTGGCGTCTGCACGACCAACGACATCGCGATCTCGGTGCTCGCCACCGTGATCGGCACCAAGCCCGAGAAGGGCTGGATTTTGGTCGATGCCGGGTGGATGGCGCTGTCGCGCGACCGCGGCACCGCGGCGCAGCGGGTCGACCAGGGATATGGTCTGGTCTGCGACGTGGCCGGCAAGGTTTATCCGGACCTGATCGCTTCGCAAGCAAGCCAGGAGCACGGGATCCTCGCCATCAGGCCCGGGTCGGCGCACGCTTTGCCCAATCTTCCAATCGGCGCGAAGGTCAGGATTCTCCCCAATCACGCCTGTGCGACGGCGTCGCAACATGAGTTGTACAACGTCGTCTCCGCCAGCAGCGACGCGATTCACGCCCGATGGCCCCGCATGCGCGGCTGGTAGGGCTGGCCGGCCATTCCCGGCCCCTGGTTCCTGCCGCTAATCGGCGCCCATTACCGGATCAAGGATCGCTTCCAATGACCTCGCCCCTTCGACATCTGACGGAAGCCGGCTTCCTTGGAAAATTTTACATCGACGGAGAATGGCGAAAGCCGATCGGATCGGTCGCGGCAGCAGCAACCGTCGTCAATCCGGCGACGGAGCAGCCGATCGCTGACGTCGCGCTCGGCGATGACGATGATGTGGACTGCGCGATCGCAGCCGCCAGACAAGCCTTCGCCGGCTGGTCCACGACACCGCCTGCTGAGAGGGCGGCGCTGCTCGACCGGATGCACGCTTTGCTCCTTGAGCGGCTGGAGCTGTTCGCGCAGGCACTTACCTGCGAGATGGGAGCTGCGATCACCTATGCGCGCCGCGCTCAGGTGCCGTTGGCCGCCGAGCATATCCGCGTCGCCCGCGACAATCTCGCGAATTATCCGTTCATCGCCGCGCGCGGCAGCACCGCGATCATGCGCGAGGCAATCGGCGTCTGCGGCCTCATCACGCCATGGAACTGGCCACTTTATCAGATTACTGCGAAGGTGGGCCCGGCGATTGCGGCCGGTTGCACGGTGGTGTTGAAGCCGAGCGAATTATCGCCGCTGAGCGCCTTGCTATTCGCTGAGGTAATGGACGATGCCGATTGTCCGCCCGGCGTCTTCAACCTCGTCAATGGGACAGGTCCGATCGTTGGCGCCGCTCTCGCGTCGCATCCGCTGGTCGACATGATCTCGATCACCGGCTCGACGCGGGCAGGGGTGCTCGTGGCGCAAGCGGCGGCGCCCACCGTCAAGCGCGTTGCCCAGGAGCTCGGCGGAAAATCGCCGAACATCATCTTGCCGGACGCCGATCTCAGCCGTTCTGTTCCGCTTGGCGTCGCCGCCGCCTTCCGCAATCTCGGCCAATCCTGCAGCGCGCCGACGCGCATGCTCGTGTCTCGCTCACACATGGAAGAGGTCGAGAACCTGGCAGCGGCAGCCGCTTCTGAACTGGTGGTCGGCGATCCGCTTGCGGAAAACACGACTCATGGTCCGGTTGCGAACCGTCCACAGTTCGAGCGAGTCCAGGCCATGATCGGTGTCGGCCTGGAAGAAGGCGCCAAGCTCGTCATAGGCGGCCCCAGGCGGCCCGGCGATCTTCAGGTTGGCTTCTATGCGCGGCCGACCATCTTCTCGAACGTCCGTCCCGACATGAGGATCGCGCAGGAGGAGATATTCGGCCCGGTGCTGTCGATCATTCCCTACGACACCGTGGACGAGGCGATCGCGATCGCCAATGACACCGTCTACGGCCTCGGCGCCCACGTGCAGGGCACCGATACGGACACGGTGCGAACCGTCGCCGGGCAGATCCAGTCGGGTCAAGTTCATCTCAATTATCCTGACTGGGACCCCAATGCTCCCTTTGGCGGATACAAGCGTTCTGGCAACGGTCGCGAATACGGCATCGAGGGCATGGAGGAGTATCTTGAGACCAAGGCCGTCCTCGGATTTTACCGGTGAAAGCCAGCGATCTACCGAAGCAATCCATTCGAATAGGGGAATTTTAGCATGTTCGCGAAAAGATCGAACGCGGCGATTTGGTTTTGAACGCAATCGGCGCGGTGCTCGAACGGCGCTGTTCCGGCAGGATCGCGCGGACGATATCACTCTCGCGCTTGAGCAGCTTCGTTCAATCAAGCGGCCAAAAAACCGAATATCTTGCGAAGTCCTGGATGATTTCAGCACATTCTACCGAGCGCGCGATGCGATGAAATGCCTGATCGGAAGTTTGCTTCCGCATTCTTGGCAGCCAAGGTTCGTTGGAACATGTCGCCCCACGTCGAGCGCATTCACAGCGATGAGCGTCTCCCGGCCGAGGCCGACGTCGTCATCGTCGGCGGCGGCATCCTCGGCTCTACGGCCGCCTATTACCTGGCGAAGCGCAGCCTCTCCGTGGCGCTCCTCGAGAAGGGCCACGTCGCCTGTGAACAATCGAGCCGAAACTGGGGTTGGTGCCGCCAGCAGAACCGCGACCGGCGCGAACTGCCGCTATCGGTGCTCTCCATGCGGCTGTGGGACGAACTCACGCGCGATATCAATCGGGACCTCGGATTTCGTCGCTGCGGTCTCGTCTATGCGACCCACGACGAGGCTGTGCTCGCCGGCTGGGAAAAGTGGCGCGAGGTCGCCAGGGAGTACGACGTCGATACCCGCGTGCTGAGTCGGGCGGAGGTGGCCGAGCGCGTCCCCGAAGCGCGCGACAAATGGGTGGGCGGGACCTATTCGGAGCGAGACGGCAAGGCCGAACCTGCGCTCGCCGCGCCGGCTATCGCTGGGGGGGCCAGAGTTCTGGGCGCCACGATCCACCAGGGATGTGCCGCGCGGGCGCTCGACTTGGCCAATGGCAAGATTGCGGGCGTGCACACGGAGAAGGGCTACATCAGAACCAGCGCGGTCCTGTGCGCCGCCGGCGCCTGGTCCTCGCGCTTCCTTCGGCCACTCGGGGTCAGTTTCCCCCAAGCGAGCATCCGGCAGACCGCGCTGCGTTCCACGCCGACAATCAACATAGGCGACGCGGTCTCCACACCCTACTGCACGATCACGCGCCGACTGGACGGCAGCTATACGCTTGCGATTAGCGGCAAGGCGAACCTCGAAATCACGCCCCGGGCTATCCGGTATAGCCGGGAGTTCATGCCGCAGTTCTTGCGTCGCCTGAAGAACGTCAGGCTCGGCATCGGCCAATCGTTCGTTTCGGGGCCGGATTCATTGCCGGCGCTGCTGACCAACGACGACCGGATCTTCGAACAGAATCGCGTGTTGGACCCGCCGCCCTTGAAATGGCTGGTGAGCCAAGTGGTGGAGAGTGTCCGGAAAACCTTCCCCCAACTCGGCGAGATTAAGATCGACAGCGCCTGGGGCGGCTTCGTCGATTGCACGCCGGACGCAGTGCCTGTGGTATCGCAGGTGGACGGGGTGGATGGCCTCGTCCTCGCGGCGGGCTGCTCGGGTCACGGCTTCGGTCTGGGCCCGGGGCTCGGCTATCTGGCCGCAGAGCTTGTCGTAAACGACACGCGTTGCGTCGATCCCACACCGTTCCGGCTGTCGCGTCTGATCGACGGCTCGAAGCTGGACATCGCCGCCATCTGAAGATCGAGCCGGAAGTCAGGCCCGACGCGTACCGTGGCGAGCAAAGGATTCGGAGCTGTGCTCGAAGATCCCCATCTGCGTGCGGGACTTAATGTTCATCGCAGACGGCTACCTTCAAGGCCCGCGGCCGAGAGTCTCTGTCTGCCATGCTCCCGATCGAACTGGTCGCGGCCTGATCGCGATTTAGCAGTCGCTAAGGGGTGTTTCCTCCCCAACTTGAGCCACTCCTTCGGAGTGCCTCTTTCTTTATGGACAAGGCGATTTGGCTGATCGAGGTGCATCGGCCGAAGACCCACCGTTTGGAAAGCATCGCCAACTCGCCGGCCGATGGTTCAACGGGCAGACTTCTCTCCCAATGGGCAAACGATCGCGTCTCCCAATGGGCAAACGATCGCGCCGGCGTTCATGATGTCCGCCGGATCAAAGGCGGTCTTGATCCGGCTCATCGCCGCGATACGCCCGACATCACCGTACCGTTCCAGAAGGTGCCTCTTAAAACGGCCGACGCCGTGCTCCGCGCTGAACGTGCCGCCGAGCGCCGCGGCCGTGTCGTAGAGTTGCAGAGACAGGCTGCTTTCGATCCGCTTGGTGAACTCGATCCGGTCGACGCCGGCAGGAACGAGCACGTTGTAGTGCAGGTTGCCGTCGCCGACATGGCCGTACACGGAGAGCTGAAGGTCGGCGTCATACGATCGCACCTGCGAGCCGGCTAGATCCAGAAAGCGTTGAATGGAGGAAAGCGGTACCGAGATGTCGTGCTTGACCGATCCGTTCCGGCGCTTCTCGCCCTTCGGGATGGTCTCGCGGAGCCGCCACATCGCGGTCCGCTGCGATCCGCTCTGCGAGCAATCGATGACTTCACGGGTAATCTATCGCGCCGTGGTGCTTGAAGTGGGGCGTCGCTCGCTCGCCGGGTCGCTACCGGTAGCCAAGATCGTAGGTTGCCCTGTGCTGAATTGAAAAACGGTAAATATTTCAACGAGGATTGACTGACACTCTCTCTACCCCACTATTTGTCCATCAAACTAGTCCCCGCGCAACCCGTGGCGCGCATTTCACATAGCGCTCAAAGCCCCAGCCGCTTGAGGTTGGACCGGGGGCGGACTTTGCGATTTGAACGTGCGGTGGCTCGTCATGGACGAAACCTTCTTGAATTGGCTCCAATCGGACATCGATTGCTGGAGCTAGCTCAACCTTGCCCATGATGGATTGGAGCGAGAGTTAAATTTTTTCAACTGGTTAAGTAGCGGTGTGTGCACGACGTATGCACAGGGAGATCAAGAAAAATCTACTGAGGGCAAGTGTTGGCGATCGGTCCTTGGGTAACGTGACGTCCCGCCGTCCTTCCGGCGATTTACGCGCAGGATGAATTGCCTGAACACGAGCGTGATTTCATGCGCGCCAACGCCGAATTTTTTGGGACCTCGGTCACCGGCTGGGGTTCGCCCGGTGGCGCGGATGCGCGACACATAAGCACGCTCGATCATCCGCTCGTGGCCGCGCACAAGAATATCCCGGCGATGTCCGACTAGCGTCAATTCGCTTGCGAATTCATGCGTGTGCAACGTGAGTGCGAGGCCGCCAGTGCCGTGCGTCTATGGGACCCGGCAGGGCTCAATGTTGCTGCGGCGCCAATCTTCCTAAAGCGACTGCGGCGAGAGGCACCAGCCGCACTCTTGGTCGGCTACCTTCCGCAAAGCAGACCTATCGGCACTCCGAGCCAAGGTCCGCAACGGGCCGATGGACTTGTATGGGGCGATTGGTGTCAAGGCTTTCCTTATTGGCCATCTCCTTGTTCGGCCGGGTTGCGACATCTCCGCGTTCCGACCTGCTTTTTGCTAGGCCGCCGCGGGCAGATCCGGATCGGCAATCGCACCTGCAACACGGACGCGCACCCGCAGCGCGTTGCCGGGCAGGTAGGCGATGGGCATGTCCTCGACGTCGACGGTCTTGAGGCTGTCGCGAGCAGCGCCGGCCTGCACGGCGCGATCGGCTGCGATGTCGCGCGCGGCTGCGATCGCGTCCTCGCGGCAGAGGTCGCGGAACACCTGATCGGCTTCGCCCGAGACCTGCGCGATCGCGGCGCCTACCGCATTGGCGCAGTCGCCATACGGCACGCGCACGATCTCGGAAATGCCAGGGAGGCGATCCGGCACCAGGAAGGCGCCGCCGCCGACCGCGAGCAGCGGCACGTCGCCGGCCTCTGTCTTCATGCGGTCGATGTCCTCCTCCAGCTTGCGCCAGGCGTCGCGCAGTGCGGCCTCGATCAGGCGCTTCGACAAGTTCGCGACGCGCGAGCGGTCGCCGATGTCGATCAGGCCGGCCGCGACGGCGATGTCGGTGGCGGTGAGGCGCGAGCCGCCGAACACCAGCGCATCCGACGTCAGGCGGTAGCCGACGCTGAGCGGGCCGACGCGGAGCGGGTCCTCGTCGACATGGCTGCCGCCGCCGAGCCCGATCGAGAGCAGGTCGGGCATACGGAACAGCGTGCGCACGCCGCCGACCTCGACCACGGCATTGGCTTCACGCGGGAAACCGTGACGCAGCTGGCCGATATCGGAAGTGGTGCCGCCGACGTCGACGACCATGGCGTCGTCGAGGCCGGAGAGATGGGCGGCACCGCGCATGGAGTTGGTGGCGCCGGAGGCGAAGCTCATCACCGGGAAGGCGATGGCGATCTCGGCCTGCATCACGGTGCCGTCGTTCTGGGTCAGAAACAGCGGCGCGTCGATGCCGCTGTCGGCGATGGCCTTACGGAACGCCGCGACGGTGGTGACGGCGAGGTCGTGCAGCGAGGCATTGAGCAGCGCGGCGTTCTCGCGCTCGAGCAGGCCTATGCGGCCGAGATCGTGCGACAGCGTTACCGCGACCTCGGGGCAGATCTCGGCGAGGATTTCGCGTGCGGTCGTCTCGCAGGAGGGATCGAGCGGGGAGAAGCTCGAGCACACCGCGACCGAGCGCAGGCCGGCGTCGTTGATCTTCCTCGCGGCGTTCTTAAGGCCCGCGATGTCGAGCGGCATGAACGGGCGGCCGTCGTAGTCATGGCCGCCTTCCAGCATGAAGATCTCGCCGTTAACGAGGCTGGCGAGGTCCGCCGGCCAGTCGCAGAACGGCGGCAGCGAGGCGCTGGCGGGCATGCCGATCCGGATCGCCCCGATCTTCTGTACATGGCGGCGCTGCACCACCGCGTTGATGAAATGCGTGGTGCCGATCACGACCGCATCGACCTTCACCGCGGCGGACGGCTCGGCGCGCAACGCCCTAAGCGCGTCCAGGATACCCGAGGTCACGTCGGCCGTGGTCGGCCGCTTGACGGAATGAACGACCTTCTCGTCGACGATCAGCACGGCGTCCGTGTTGGTGCCGCCGACATCGATGCCAATACGCTTCATGGGGGTCTTAAGCTCCGGCCGCTGCGGGCGAGAAGAGGGAACGGAAGTCGAGGTCGTAGCCGAAGGCGCGCGGACCGACGAATTCGAGGCCGCGCTGGCTCGTCAGCACCGGCGGCGCAGGCAGAGCGACGACGGTGACGCGCTGGCCGTAGCGGATGGTCTCGGTGCCGATGCCGTGGCCGTTGACGCTGTCGAGCACGCAGATCAAATCGGGCGAGGTCGCGATCGCCTTCTCGTCACGCCAGGCCACGATCCATTCGTTCTGGAACGAGAGCTTGAGCTTGGTACCGCGGTCGGCGTCGCTGCCGTCGACCATGGCTGTGCCGCGCAAGAACCCTTCCGTGGTGCGCCGAGCGACGTCGACGATCTTGCCGGTGAACAGTTTTTGGCCGCCTTCGGTCGCGAGCAGTGCGGCGATCGGATCCTCGTGACGGCGGTTGGCCTCCTGCACGGCGCGGCCGATGCGGATCGCCTTGGTCGTGGTGAAATGGATGCCCCAGTCCTTGACCTCGCGCCCCGTGCGCGGCGCCTTGCTGGTGGAGGCGATCGAGCCCATCTCGACGCAGATCTTGCGGCTTGCCCGCTCCATCCATTTCCAGGTGGGCACCTTGGTCACGACGGCTTCGATGCCGCGGGGATCGTAGAGCGTGCAGGGATAGGGACGCAGGTCACCGATTGCGACCGACGTCATCTGTGCCTCCGGGAACGCGCGGCCCATGCAGTCGGCATCGACGACGGGAATGCCGAGATGGGCGGCCGCCATCAGGGCCTGAACGCCGTTGCCGCCGCCGATCTCGACCGACATCACGGCGCGGAACTTGACGTTGTTGATCTCCTCCTGCATGCGCACGGCGCGCGCGATGTTGCGGCTGTCGGCGAGGCGCTCCTGCCCGACCAGGGGCGCGCCCATGTTGGAGACTACGGCGACCCAGTCCTCGTCGTCGAGGTCGAGCGGCGACATCAATTGTACGCGGTGGCCCTCGGCATAGAGCCGGCGCAGGTTGAGCAGGCCGAGATAGGGGCTGCCGCCGCCGCCGGTGCCGAGGATCCAGGCGCCGACCGCGAGCGCCTCGATCTCCTCGAGGCTGATCGTCTTCTCTGCCTTGCTCACGATACCAGCTCCTCGACGATGCGGGCGGCCGCGGCAATGCCGAGGATCACGGGGCCGGGATAGGCGGTGCGCACGCGCGCCTTGTTGGCGCTGGTGTAGCTGATGCAGTCCATCACCACGAGATCCGGCTCGAGGTCCGCCATCGTGCGCGCGGCTTCGTCCACTGTGGTGTCGCTTGAGCCGGGACGCAGCGTGATGCCGACCACCTCGACGCCCTCGCGCTGCCATTTCTTGTCGATCAGCGCGGTCTGTTCGGGCAGCGGCGAGAACACGCCGAGCCGTCCCTTTGGCAGCACGGCCTCGGCGAGGTTGTGCAGGATGGCCGAGGGCAGGATGACGAGGCCGTCGGCCGCGAGATTTGGGAATTTGCCGGTGCACGCCATCAGCGTCACGCCGACGCCCTCGTGCTTGAAGCGGGTGATCTGCTGGCTCGCGCGCCGCTCCACCTCCTTCTTGCTGATGGTGACCGCGTCGCCGTTCGGCAGCAGCGTGAACAGCGTGTCGTAGCCGTCCATCGGCGGGATCGCGTCGATCTCGGCGCGGCTCATGCCGTCGAGCGCGCCGCGCAGCTCGATCTGGATGCCCGGCGACAGCACGGCGGCGATCTCGGCAGCGACGGTGGGGCGCGGGCTCTGGCCGATCACGACCACCCCGATGCGCTGGTGTTTCAATGGTATGTTCATCTGGTCTAGTCCTTCAAGACGACGAGATCGGCCAGCGTCCACTCAAGCGTGACGGTGTCGCCGGGAACGAACAGGCGGCCTGTGCCTGCATTGGGCTGCTGCACGAGCACGCGATGGCCGCTCTCGAGCGTGATGCGATAGAGCACGGCGCCGCCGAGGAAGTTGGTGTTCTCGACGGTGCCATGCGCGGAGCTGCCGGCTGCGATGGCCGCATCGATGCGTGGCGAGAGCCGGATCTTTTCCGGGCGCAGCGCCACCGAGAGAACGCCGGTGCCCTGCGTCTCGGCGGGCGGCAGCGCCAGGATCAGGTCTTTGCCGACGTTGAGGTTCGGCCCGACGCGTTCGCCGCGAAAGATGTTGGTGTCACCGATGAAGTCGGCCACGAAGCGCGTGGTCGGCTGGTTGTAGATCTCGCTGGGCGTGCCGACCTGCTCGACTCGGCCGCCATTCATCACGGCGATCCGGTCGGACATTGCCAGCGCCTCTTCCTGGTCGTGGGTGACAAAGACGAGAGTGAGGCCGAGCTTCTTCTGGAGCTGCTTGAGCTCGAATTGCATCTGCTGGCGCAGCTTCTTGTCGAGCGCCCCGAGCGGCTCGTCGCAGAGCAGGACGCGCGGCGCGATCACGATGGCGCGGGCAAGCGCGACGCGCTGCTGCTGGCCGCCGGAGAGCTGCGCCGGGCGGCGATCTTCCAGCCCGGACAGCTCCACCATGGCGAGCGCCGCCTTCACCTTCGCTGCGATGCTCGCCTTGTCGAGCCCGCGCATGCGCAGGCCAAAAGCGACGTTCTCGGCGACGGTGCGATGCGGGAACAGTGCGTAGTTCTGGAACACCATGCCCATGTCGCGTTTGTGCGCGGGCACGTGGGTGATGTCGGCGCCGTCGACACGGATCGCGCCCGCGCTCGGCGTCTCGAAGCCGGCGATCATGCGCAGCGTCGTGGTCTTGCCGCAGCCGGACGGACCGAGCAGGGAGAAGAACTCGCCCTGCCGGATGTCCATCGCGACCGCGTCCACCGCGCGGACGCCGCCGTCATAGACCTTGCTGACGCCGGCGATCTCGATCGACGCGCTCATGCGCGGAAGATCCGGTTGACGCGCTGGTCGATCTCGTCCTTGCGCTCATTGTACCATTTCCAGTCGACCTGGATCAGCTTCGAGACCTTCTCAGGCGTGGTGAGCAGCTTGGCATCATATTTGGCGTCGAGCTTCACCTTCTTGTTGGCCGGCGAATACCAGACCGTTTCAGCCAGGCGCTTCTGCACTTCCGGCCGGAGCATGTAGTTGACGTAGGCGTTGGCGAGCTCCTTCATCTTGCTGCCGGGCGTGATGGTCAGGACCTGCTCCAGCGACAAGACGCCTTCGCTCGGCGCCACGAAATCGATCGGCTGGTTCTGGCCGTCATAGCGATAGATGCCGGAATCGTGGATGACGCAGAGGCCGACTTCGCCGGACAGCAGCATCTTCTCCATCGCGCCGGTGAAATCGACGATCTTGATCGGCTTCAGCTTCTCGAGCGCCGCATAGGCGGCATCGAGATCGGTCTGGCCCTTGCCGAACAGCGTGCCGCACATCATCAGGAAGGCCTGGCCGAGACTGTTGACCGGAATGACATAGCCGCCGCGCACGCCGTTGTATTTAGCGTCCCACAGCTCCTTCCAGGACGTGACGTTGCCGTAGCCTTTGTCGGTGCGCATACCGAGGCCGATCGCGCTCGTGAAGATCGAGACGCCGACGATCTTCTCGCTGACCGCGTAGGGATAGACGTCGGCGACGTTCGGCACCAGCTTAGGATCGATCTTCGGCTCGACAAGACCCATCTCGGCGGCTGCCCACTGCTCGTTGGAGTTGGTGTGCAGCACGTCGTAGATCGGCGCCGAGCGCGAGCTCGCCTGGAGTTTCGGCAAGTATGGAAAGGCAGAGTCGGTCTGGAGCTTGCACTTGAACTCGCTCTCGAAGGCGGGGCCGATCTCGGCCTTCATGATCTCGCCCCACTTGCCGCCCCAGCCGGTGATGCGCAGCGTCGGATCTTCGGCGCGCGCGACGTAAGGCGCGGCGATGGTGCCGATGCCGAGCGAGGCGCTCGCGGTCAGAAAGCGGCGGCGGCTGAGCCGTGACGATCCCAGAGCTTTCATCATGTGTCGATTCCTTCGTTGGAATGAGCGGTTACAATTTGACGTAGGAGCGCAGGCCGACCGTGCGATCGAGCCCGATGACGACGACAAAGGCGAGCACGATCGAGACCACCGAGGCGGCGCCGATGGTGCCGTCGAGATCGAACTTGAGATAGTTGAACAGCGTGACCGGCAGCGTCTCGTTGCCCGGGCTAACCAGGAACAGCGACACCGGGAACTGGTCGAACGAGACGATGAAAGAGAAGATCGCGCCTGCGAGCACACCGGGCTTGATCAGCGGCAGAGTCACCTCGAAGAAAGTGCGCAAGGGACTGGCGCCGAGATTGCGCGCGGCTTCTTCCAGGCGCGTGTCGAAATTATGCAGCACGGCGAGGGTGGTGCGCACCACGTAAGGCAGCGTCACCAGCGTGTGGCCGCCAATGAGGCCCCAGGTCGGCCGCCCGACATCGAGCAGCACATAGGTCTGGAACAGCGCAAGGCCGGTGAGGATCGCCGGCAGCATCAGGGGCGAAAGCATCGTTGCGACGATAAGCCGGGTGCCCGGCAGGTTGCCGCGCGCGAGCGCCAGCGCCGCGCAGGCGCCCAGCATAGTTGCGGACACGGTGGTGAGCACGGCGACTTCGAGGCTGAAGCCGAGCGCGTGCATGAAGTCGCGCGTAGCGAAGAATTTTTCGAACCAGCGCAAGGACACGCCGACCGGCGGAAACTGGATGAACGGCGTCGGGTTCAGCGCGAAGACCACGACGATCGCGATGGGCGCCAGTAGGAAGACCAGGATGGCGATGTTGAGGACGAGATAGAGGGTGCGGCCGTAAGGCCATGCGGCTGCAGCCGCTCGTGCGGATGCTGCCTGCCGGCTTGCTGCGAGCGCTGCGCTGTTCGAGGCCGCGGTTTGCATCTCCGACCTCACTGCAATTCGCGCTGGCCGGAGACGAGGCCGAGCGCGCGGTTATAGGCGATGACGAGCATGAGCGAGATCACGAGCAGCACGATGCCGAGCGCAGCGGCGAAGCCGACGTTGAAGTTTGCCGAGATCTGCTGGTAGATCAGGATCGGCAGCGTCATGATCTGGAAGCCACCGAGCAGGATCGGCGTGACGTAGGCGCTGATCGCGAGCGCGAAGACCAGCAGCGATCCGGCGAGAATGCCGGGCAGGCTGAGCGGCAACGTCACCTCGAGAAAGGCGCGCAAGGGACTCGCGCCGAGATTTTCCGCGGCCTGCTCGAGCCGTTCGTCGATGCGGCCGATCACGCCGGTCAGCGTCAGCACCATGAACGGGACGTAGATGTGGACGAGGCCGATCACGATGCCGGTCTCCGTGTACATCAGTTTCAACGGTTGAGCGATAAGGCCGAGCGACATGAGGGTCTGATTGATCACGCCCTTGTCTGAGAGCAGCGTCATCCAGGCGAAGGTGCGCACCACGATGCCGGTCAGCATCGGCGCCAGCACGGCCATCAGCAGCAGCGCATGCCCGGTGCGGCTCTTGATGCGCGCCATCCAGTGCGCCAGCGGATAGCCGATTGCGAGTGCAACCAGCGTGGTCACGAGCCCGATCCGGATCGTGGTCCAGATCACTTCCAGATAATAGGGGTCGTTGACGATACGGGCGTAGTGCCGCGTGGTGAATGCGACCTTCGGCATCACCACCGGATTGCCGGTCAATGCGCTCATCAGCGCCATCAGGCCGATCGGCAGGAAGAAGAACAGGGCGAACAGGAATGCGCTCGGCAGAATGAAGAGTGCAAGGCCGTTGGGGCGGGTTGTCGAAGCGCTGCTCATCGCGTCCCCGTCTGCGCGGCATCTTGATTGAGTGGATCGCCGGTCATCCGCCGCAGCTTTGCCGCCATCGCCGCCAGCTCGCGGCGGACATTGGCGCGATCGGCGGCAGTGGTCGCCTGCACTGAATAGGACACCGCGATGCCGATCATCTCGCCGGTCTCGCCACTCTTGAGCGCAAAGCCTTGCGAGCCGACGCCTTCGATGGATTCGTCGGCGGCTTCCGAAATACCGGTGCGGCGGATCTCGTCGAGGCGCGCCGTCAGTTGCTTGAAGTTTTGTGGCGAGTTGCGCGGCAGCCTGGGATAGCTCGCCGGCACGCGCGCGCGAATCTCCTCATCCGAGAGGCGCGCGAGCATGGCGCGGCCGTTTGAGGTCGCGAGCGCCGGCGTGCGCTGGCCCGGCGGATTGACGACGCGCAAGGGATTCGAGCCCGGAACGATCCTGAGCACGACCTGTTCGTAGCCGTCGAGCACGGCGATGTAGCCGGTGTGTCCGGTGCGCGCGCAGACCTCGCGCAGCTCGCGCTCGGCCATGCTGATGAGATCGTCATGGGCGCGGTGCAGCCGGCCGAGCTCGAAGGTGAGCAGGCCGGGGCGGTAGCGGCGGGTGTGCGGATCCTGCTCGAGCAGGCCGCAATCGCGCAAGGAACGCAGAAGCCGCGAGGTCGAGCTCTTCGGCTTGCCTGTCAACGCCATCACGTCCGCAAAAGACAGATCGGGTCGCGCGCTGGAGAAGCAGCGCAGGATCTCGATCGCGTTGGTGAGAGCGCTCATGAAGGTCGGTCCACACGGTTCCATATTTCGGAACCATGTCCCAAATTCTAAGGCCAACACGGAAGCGGGCAAGCGGAAATTTCTGGCAGGTGGCGCCCGATTGCTCAGATGCAGCGGAAGGTCGCTTGCAGGGATGGCGAAGGGCGCACTGCGTGTGGCGGTGCGCCATGTCTCGGAGTCAGGCAGCTATTGCGGTGACCTTGCCGATCCATTCGCGGGCGAGCGTCACCTCGGCCTGCGACAATTGATGGCCGCCTCTGGGGATCAGCCTCCGGTCCAGTGAACGAATCGGCGCTCGATCACGAGGAACATGAGGTTCAGGGAATAGCCCAGCGCGCTCGCGGCGAAGATTGCGGCATACATCGCGGGCATGTCGAAGAGCTGCTGGGCCTCGAACACGCGCTGGCCGAGCCCGTCGGTCGAGCCGATGAACATCTCGGCGACGACGATGATGACGAGAGCCAGCGACACGCCGTTGCGCAGTCCCACAAAGGTCTGCGGCAGCAATTCCTTGAGCATGACGTCAAACAGGACGCGCGCACGTGAGGCGCCCATCACCTTGGCCGCCAGCAGTCGCGTCTTGCGTGCGTTCATGACGCCATAGGCGACGTTGAACAGGATCACCAGGGCCGCGCCGAAGGCCGCCACCGAGATCTTGGTGCGGTCGCCCACGCCGAACAACACCAGGAATAGCGGGAACATGGCCGAGGCCGGCGTCGAGCGGAAGAAGTCGATCAGGAATTCGACCGAGCGGTAGACCTTTTCGGACGAGCCGAGCAGGATCCCGAGCGGAATGGCGATGACGGCCGCAATTGCTGTTGAGGTGATTGTCCGCACCACGGTCCTGGCGAAGTCGACGCCGAGCTTGCCGGACTGCATGCCCTCCCACAGCGTGCGGAAGGTCGCAAGCGGCGAGGGCAACAGCACCGGATCGACCAGCTTGAGGAAGCTGACGAGCGACCAGATCGCCAGCAGGATCGCGATGCCGACGAGCGGCAACAGGGCATTGGCGCGTCTCATCCGCGATGCACCTCGCGCTGGAACAGCTTCAGGCAATGGGCTTTGGTGGCGACGAAGCCGGGCTCGGACATGGTGCGATCGGTTCGCGGCCGGGGGACGTCGAACGGAACGAATTCGACGGCGCGTGCCGGGTGCCGCGACAGTAGCAGATCCGATCCTGGCCCCGCGCAGCGGCGCTTGGGGCCATCAGTCTGATCCTCGCCGGCGGAACCCGTGTAACGAATAGCGTTCGACACCAAGTTCTGCAGAATGCGTTGCAAGAGCAATTGATCGCTTTCGACTCATGCCCCGCTGCCGCCGATCTCCAGCCGCAGCCTCTTGGCTTCAGCGGCGGACGCGAATGTCTATCGGATGGCTCCGAGTAACGGAGACAGAGGGAAATGCGATAGCGCTGGCTTGGTCGCGCCCGCTCGATCTTCGACGTGTGGAGGATCGAATCGAACATGTCGGCCGATCTCGATCTATCGCGACTCTCCGGGAGGACGGGCAACCGTGCGGCTAAAGGCCGGTCTGAAACTGCTTGGACGCCTGTCATGTGACGCCGCGCGGCCACCGCAGCCGCCAGCGAAACGCGGCGAGTTGCATGCACTGCGAACTGCCGGCGTGCTCTAAGCCGTGAAGAACGGATTGGCCGGCCGCGCGAGGCCGAGATGATCGCGCAATGTCGTGCCCTCATAGCCGCTGCGGAACAGCCCGCGCTCCTGCAAGACCGGCACCACGAGCTCGACAAAGTCCTCGAAGCCTTCGTGGAAATAGGGCGGCATCACGTTGAAACCGTCGGCGGCACGCTCCTCGAACCAGAGCTGGAGAGTATCGGCGATGCGTTCGGCCGAGCCGCACAGCACCCAATGGCCGCGAGCGGCGGCGGTGAGATTGTAGAGGTCGCGCAGCATCATGTTCTCGCGGCGGCCCTTGGCGAGCATGACACTGGCAAAGCTGTGATAGCTGTCCGACGGCGCGATATCGGGGATCGGCCCGTCGAGATCGTAGGCCGACATGTCGCTGCCAAAGCGGTCTGACAGGATGGCGAGCGCATTGCTGCCGCTGACGAAGCTCTGGAGCGTGTTGAGCTTCTCGAACGCCTCCTTGTCGGTGCGGCCCACCACGGGCATCACGCCCGGCAGCACGGTGACATCCTCGGGCCTGCGTCCGAACGCCGGCAGGCGCGTCTTCAGCGAGGCGTAGCCGGCCCTGGCTTCCTCGATGTCCTGCACCACCGAGAATACGATGTCGGCGGTGCGCGCGGCGAGCGCCTGGCCGGCCTCGGAGCCGCCGGCCTGGAGCACGACGGGCTGGCCTTGCGGGCTGCGACCGATGTTGAGCGGGCCCTTCACCTTGAAGAAGGCACCGTCATGGTCGATCGGGCGGAGCCTTGCCGGATCGATGTAGAGACCGCTGGTGCGGTCGGCGACGATGGCGTCATCCGCCCAGCCGTCCCACAGGCCCTTGACCACGTCGAGGAACTCGCCTGCCATCTCGTAGCGGCGGGCGTGGTCGGGATGGGTGGTGCCGAAATTCGCTGCCGTCGCCGGATTGGCCGTCGTCACCGCGTTCCACGCCGCGCGCCCGTTGGAGATGTGATCGAGCGAAGCGAACACGCGCGCGACCGAGAACGGATCGCTGTAGGTGGTGGAGACGGTGGCGCCGAGCCCGATATGGCTGGTTGATGTCGAAAGCGCCGCCAGCATGGTCAGAGGCTCCAGCCGCAGCGTGTAGGAGGGATGGGCCGCCGCGTCGGCATAGAGATTGTCGCCCATGAAGATCAGGTCGAACTTACCGCGCTCGGCGGTGCGGCCGATCTCCTGAATCGCCGCAAAGTCCTGGAAGCTGTCGACCGCGCCGGGATAGCGCCATCCCGCGACATGACTGCCGGTGCCGAGGATGAACAGGCCGAGATGCATCTGTCGTTTCATGGCGTCATCTCCAGAACAGGATCTTTCGCTCGAGGAGGCCGACCAGGCCGAAGAAGGCGAGGCTCGCGGCGGAAGCCAAGAAGATCGCCGACCAGACCTGGACGAAGTCGATCTGGAGCACGGCCTGGTAGATCACCCAGCCGAGCCCGCCATGGGCGCCGAGCATTTCGGTGACGATCGCCACGATCACGCTGCGCACGGTGGAAACGCGCATGCCGGCGAGCAGGAGCGGCAGAGCGGTCGGCAGGCGCAATCGCCACAGCACGCTGAGGCGGCTCGCACCAAAACTCTTCATCAGGTCGACAGCGCGGCGATCGACCCGGTCGAGCCCGGCCAGCATCGACAGCAGGATGGTGAAGCTCACCGCCATCGCCACCATCACGATCTTCGAGCTGATTCCAATGCCGAACCAGAGCAGGATCAGCGGCGAATAGCCGACCACGGGCACCGAATTGATCGCGGTTGCAAGCGGCAGGATCGCGCTGCGCAATGCCGGCACCAGGGCGATCGCAACGGCAAGGCCGATGCCGATCAGGCAGCCGAGCCCGTAGCCTGCGAGTGCTTCGAGCAGTGTGTAGCCGGCAGCGTCGATAAGGATTGCGCGTTTGGACCAGAGACCGAGGAGGATGTCGCTCGCGGCGGGCAGGACATAGGCCGGCAGATGCAGTCCGCGCGCCACGCCCTCCCAGCACGCGATCAGGAGCACGGCGCCCAGAATGCCGCGCTGGACGGCGAGCGAGGGGGAGGCGAGCGCGCGGCTCATTGCTCGGCGTTCCAGAACACCAGCCGCCGCTCGACCGCCGCGACCACCGCATAGAAGCCGGTGCCGAGCAGGGCCGCGGCGAGCAGGGCGCCCCAGATCGCGACGACGTTCTCGGTGAACATGGCCTGGAGCAGCAGCACACCGAGGCCTGTGGTGTCGCCGAACCATTCGCCGACGATGGCGCCGACGAGGCTCAGTGACGCAGCGAGCCGCAGCGCCACGAAGATCTGCGGCAACGCGGTCGGCAGCTGCAACCGCAGCAGGAGCTGGCGGTTGGAGGCGCCGAAGCTGCGCATCAGCGCGACCTGCTTGGGATCGACGGTCTCGAGGCCCAGCAGCGTATTTACCGTCACCGGAAAGAAGGTCAGATAGAACGCAATGATCGCCTTGGCGAGCAGCGTGTTGCCGAACCACAGCACCACCAGCGCGCCGAAGGCGATGACCGGAATGGTCTGCGACACCACGAAGATCGGAAAGACCATCTCGCGCAGCGCGCGGACGCGGAAGAATACGATCCCCATGAGCACGCCGAAAGCGCAGCCGGACGCAAAGCCGATCAGCGTCTCCGCAAGCGTGCGTAGGAAACCGTCGACATAGGCGCGCGGTGTCGCCGCCATCGCCATCAGGATCGTGCTGAGGCGCGGCAGATAATAGGGGCGGATGCCGAACAGCAGCACCGCGCCTTCCCAGATCACCGCCGCAATGGCGAGGCCGAGCAGGAGCCGGATCAGCCTGCGCAGCGAATCCGGCATCGTGATCGGCCGCGTCGCGGCGGCGGCCTCACTGAGCGATGTCGCGGCAGGGCTGCTCACGGCAGCCTGTCCGCCACGGGGACGCTCTGGATGAAGCTTGCGTCATAGGCAGCGGCGAGATCGACCGGCTTGGAGATCACGCCGTACTTCAGGAAGAAGTCGTGCGCGGTCTTGACCGCGTCCGCGTCGATCCAGAACAGGCCGTTCTTCGCCGCCGCGCCTGATGTCATCAGGCGCTTCACCTCGCTGAGCATGAATTCCTGCTGCGCGCGGTCGAGCGTCGGGGCTGCGGCCATCACGGTGTCGACGGCGCCCTTGGGATCGGAGAAGGCGTCCTTCCAGCCCTTCAGCGAAGCGCGCAAAAACGCCTTGACCAGCTCCGGCTTCTCCTTGGCGGTCGCCTCGGCCACGATCAGCGTGTCGCGCGGGAAGGTGATGCCGTAATCTTCGGCGACGAAGGTCTTCAGGCTGTCCTTCGGCATGCGCGACTGGATGGTGTAGAACTCGTTGTAATAGGTCGCCGTGACCACATCGACGCTGCCGTCGACGAAAGGCGTCACCGACACCTGCTGCGGCTGGATCTTCAATTCATCCGGCTTGATGCCTTCCTTGGCCAGCATGCCGTTGAGCACGTGGTTGGCACCGGTGAACCAGGTGGTGACGGTCTTGCCCTTGAAGTCCTGGATCGTCTTCACCGGCCCGCCCTTGCGGGTGACGAAGATGAACGGCGTGATCTGGTGCGAGACGCCGATGCAGACGATCGGCAGTCCCTTGTCGCGCGCGGCGAACACGCTGTCGGTGCCGCCGGACAGGCCGAACGTGTCGGCGCCGGTCGCGACCAGGTTCTCGGTGAGCAGATTGGGCCCGCCGGGATTGATGGTGAGGTCGATGCCCTCGGCCTTGTAATAGCCCTTGGCTGCGGCGACATAGAAGCCGGCGAACTGCGCCTGCGGCAGCCATTTCAGGCGCAGGCTCGCCTTCTGCAACTCGGCTGCCGGCGCGGCCGTGACAAGCGAGCCGGTCGCCAGAGCGATGGCGGAGAGGACGGAGAAGGCGTGGCGTCGGCTCAACATGGTCATACTCCAGGCGATGAAAATCAATTGCGGTAAGAAGGATCGGTGCGATCGAGCTGTCGCATCAGCGCGGGCCATTCGCGTTCGCCGGGTACGAGAATGTCGCCCTGCAATTCCCAGAACTGGCGCGCGGCCTTCTCGCAGACCTCGTGTGGCGGCATCACCAGCGTGGCGCCAGCCGCGGCTGCCGCCTGCATCTGAAGCTGGATCCGCGCGGCGCGCTCGAAATAATAGAGCAGCATGAAGGCCTCGCCCGGCGTCCGGCCGACGGTGAGGATGCCATGGTTGCGCATCAGCATCACCTTGTGCGGGCCGAGGTCGCGCACGAGGCGTGTCTGCTCGTCGAGGTCGATGGCGACGCCTTCGTAGTCGTGGAAGGCCTGGCGGTCGTAGAAGCGCATCGCGAACTGGCTGAGCGGCAACAGGCCTTTCTCTTGCCCGGAGACCGCAACGCTTGCGTCCGAATGGGTGTGCAGCACGCAGGCCGCGTCGTGGTTCGACGTGTGGATCGCGGCATGGATCACGAACGCCGCAACGTTGACGGCGTGAGGCGTGTCGTCGAGCTTGTTGCCCTTGGTGTCGATCTTCACCAGGCTCGATGCCGTGATCTCGTCGAACAGCAGCCCATAGGGATTGATCAGGAACTGATCGTCATGGCCGGGCACGCGCAGGGAGATGTGGTTGTAGATCAGGTCGTCCATGCCGAGCCTGGCGACCATGCGATAGCAGGCCGCAAGCTTGATCCGGGCATCCCACTCGGCGGTTTCGATCCCGCGCGGCGCGGGCTCTTTCGCTGACATCGCGTTCACTGCGTCTTCTCCTGCGCGATGGAGGATTGGAACGATTTCATGCTTTCTTCCTCGATCGCATCGAGCAGCGTGCGCTTGAGGCGGACGAATTCGGGCGAGGTGACGATCTCGGGCCGGCGCGGGCGCGGGAGGTCGACGACCTGTTCGAGTTTCACCGAGCCGGGGCGCGCCGTCATGACCAGCACACGGTCGCCGAGGAAGATTGCCTCGTCGACGTCATGGGTAATGAAGAGAATGGTGCGGCGGTATTTCTGCCAGACATCGAGCAGCCAGCGCTGCATCATCGCCCGCGTCAGCGCATCGAGCGCGCCGAACGGCTCGTCCAGCAGCATCAGGTCGCGTTCGAACAGGAAGGTGCGCATTAGCGCGACGCGCTGGCGCATGCCGCCGGACAATTGATTGGGGTACTGCTTCTCGAAGCCGGCGAGGCCGAACTCGGGCAGCATCTTCAGCGCCTTGGCGCGCGCCTGGTCGCGCGGCATGCCTTCGATCTCGAGCGCGAGGATGGCATTGTCGACCACGTTGCGCCATGGAAACAGCAAGTCGCGCTGCGGCATGAAGGAGACGCGGCCGAGCAAGTCGGCCGAATGGCAGCTCTTGCCCTCAAAGCGCAGGATGCCGCCGGCATCGGGCTCATCGAGGCCGGCGACGATGTTGAAAAGGGTGCTCTTACCGCAGCCGCTGGGGCCGACGACGGTGACGAACTCGCCGGGCGCGGCGCTCGCCTGAAGTCCCGAGAGTGCCGCGACGGGGCCGAAGGTCTTGTTGACCGCGCGCAGTTCGAGCAGCGACTCAGGCTTCGGGTGAGCCTGCGGGGGTTCGGTCAGTCCGGGATTGGTAAGGCGGGCAGCCTGCACCGGGATGTCCTTGTATAATGGTGGCGGCCATTCGCATACGAGAGCGGACCGCGTCGAAATCTCTTAGCAACTCGTGTGCCAGTATGATTTTCCGGCAAATCAGGCATAAGACTTGCGAGAACCGCAGCGCAAATGTCGGAATTGCTCCGCATCTCCGACAGAAAACAGGTCGATTGGTTGGAATATGGGTGACGGTATATATACTTGTATTGGTATTGGAGAAACATAATGGCGAGTATTGGTGCACATGGTGCAGGCAAGCGCGTCAAAAATGGGCACGAAACTCTCACCGCGAGCCCCGGCATGACGCTCGCCGAAAGCCTGCGCCAGAGGCTCGAGGGTGCGATCGCAGCCGGCCACCTGGAGCCGGGCAGCCGGCTCGATGAGCAGGAGATCGCCCAGCGCTTCGGCGTCTCGCGCACGCCGGTGCGAGAGGCGTTCCGCCTGATGGCTGCCAACAATCTGGTCGAGCTGCGCGGCCGGCAGGGTGCGACGGTCCGCAGCATCAAGGCGCAGGCGCTGATTGAGATGTTCCAGGTCATGGCCGAGCTCGAGGGGCTCTGCGCGCGGCTCGCCGCCCGGCGCGTCTCGCAGGTTTGGGGGGTAGAAATTGGCAAGATTCACCAACGGCTTGTGGCGGCAGGCGAGAGCGGCGACGTCGACCTCTTCTACGACATCAACCAGGACTTCCACGAAGCGATCTATGAGGCTTCGCGCAATACCTTCCTCGCCGAGCAGACCCGCAAGCTGCGCAATCAGGTGGCTGCCTATCGCCGCCGGGTCACGCGGATGCCGAACCGGATTACCGATACTGTCCGCGAGCACGAGGCGATCATGCAAGCGATCCTGGCGCACGACCCGGAGCGGGCGCACAGCGCCATGCGCGACCACGTCAACCTGCTGGGCGACAACCTGCTGGACTTCCTCGCCGCCTTCGAATGACCTAGGGGCCGCTTGGTATGCAAATTGCTAGACCTTGTATATCTAGCTTGCATCCTGGAGACCCGGAGTGGACCTGAAGCTGACGAACAAGACCGCGCTCATTACCGGTGCGTCGAAAGGAATTGGACTTGCGGTGGCCGAACTCTTCGCCGCGGAAGGGTGTCATCTGCATCTCGCCGCCCGCAACGGCGAGGCGATGCTGGAGGCGAAGAAGCAGCTCGAAGCCCGCCATGGCGTGAAGATCACGATCCATGCGCTCGATTTGTCGAGCACGGCTGCGATGGAAAGGCTCGCGGCCGAGGTCGGCGACATCGATATTCTCATCAATAATGCCGGCGACATCCCGGCCGGGTCGCTGGAAGTCCTCGACGATGCAGCCTGGCGACGCGGCTTCGATCTCAAGGTGTTCGGCTACATCACGCTGTCGCGTCTCTATTATCCGCGCATGAAGGGCAAGGACGGCGTCATCATCAACATCATCGGCAATTCCGGTGAGAACTGGGACGCGAGCTACATCGCGGGCTCGACCGGCAATGCGGCGCTGATGTCCTTCACCAAGGCGCTCGGCGGCCGCAGCCTCGATCACGGCGTGCGCGTCGTCGCGGTCAATCCGGGGCCGGTGGCCACCGACCGCATGCTCAAGATCATGAAGCGCAAGGCGATCGACATGCTCGGCGACGAAAGCCGCTGGGAAGAGCTGTTCGACAAATATCCGGGCAAGCGCCCGGCGACGTCGGAAGAGGTCGCCGATCTCGTCGCCTTCCTGTCCTCGCCGCGGTCCGGCTACATCACTGGGACGGTGGTGACGATCGACGGCGGCATCGCTGCGCGCGGCTCGGTGATCTGAGGCGTCGATGTCAGGAGCGCAATCGGCGGCGCTGGTCCGCAACCGCTATTTCGACGAGCTCTCGGCGACGCCGGGACTCTACTGGCTCGGCCAGAACACCAACCATATCGAGAGCCACCCCGCGGTGCGCGAGGCGATGCTACGCTCGATCGAGGTGGGCGAGTTCAACGCCTATGCCCCGCCGCTCGGCTTCGAGGCGTTGCGCGCGGCGATCGTCGCCGATCTCGGCACGCCCGGCGCCGAGGCGCTGGTAACCGAGGGCGGCGTCAACGCACTGGCGATGATCTGCCGCGCGCGCTGCAAGCCGGGCACCACGCTGGTCACGACCGATCCGACCTGGAAATGGCCGTGCCTGTTCGCGCGCCAGCAGGGCGCCGAAGTGATCGAGATTCCGATCTACGATCCCGCCTGCGACTACCGCCTGACGCCCGAAGCCTTGAAGGCGAATGTCGATGAGCGCACCGCGATCATTTATCTCGTCGACCCCAACAATCCGCTAGGCATTCGCTACACGCGAGAGGAGATCGAGAGTTTTGCCGCGATCGCGCGCGATTGCGGCGCGCTGCTGGTGCACGACTGCACCTATCGCGATTTCTCCGACGGCCACACGCCGGCGCTTCATGTGGCCCCGAAAGGCTCCGTCGTCTCGACCAGCTTCTCGAAATGGCTCGGGCTCGCCGGCCTGCGCATCGGTGCGCTCGTCGCCGCGCCCGATCTGTTCGAGGTGCTGGCCCAGACTTCGACCAGCGTGCTGGGCGCAAGCGTCATCGCCCAGCGCGCGGCGCAGGCGGGCTTGTCGGTCAAGGCCGAATGGATGAAGAAGGTCCGCAGCACCGACCGGGCCAACAAAGCGATGATCCAGGAGGCGGCGGCCGCGATCGACGGATTGGCGCTGCCGATCATGCCTTCGCATGGCAACTTCCTAGTGCTGGAAACCATCGCAGCCGGCATCCGCCCGGAGGCGCTGGTCGAATGCTTTCGCCGGCAGGGCATCATGATCCGCCAGGGCACCTATCACACCCAGCGCTTTGGCGACCGCTTCGTGAAGATCAGCACCTCGGTGCCGCAGGCGTGGGTCGAAAAACTCTGCACGCTGCTGCCGGAGATGGTGGCGCAAGCGCGCGAGCTCAACGACCTGCCGCCGCAATTCTAGGGACGATGCCGATGAAGATGATCACTGCGAAGGACGGCGTGAAGCTCCATGTGGAAGAGGCCGGCGAGGGCACGCCGATCCTCTTCATCCATGAATTCGGCGGTAATCACGCAAGCTGGGAGCCGCAACTGCGCTATTTTAGCCGTCGCCATCGCTGCATCACCTATGCCGCGCGAGGCTATCCGCCGTCGGACGTGCCTGACAGCGTGGAGGGCTATTCACAGGCGATCGCCGCGGACGACGCGGTCGCCGTGCTCGATGCGCTCGGTATAGAGAAGGCGCACATCGTTGGCCTTTCCATGGGCGGGTTCTGCACGGTGCATTTCGGCCTGCGCACGCCGGAGCGCGCGCTGTCACTCACCGTGGCCGGTGCAGGCTATGGCTGCGAGAAAGAGTTCGAGGAGTATTTTCGCGGCGTCTCGCGCGAAGTGGCTGACAATTTCGAGAAGCAGGGTGCGAAGGAGTTTTCGAAGATCTACGCGCTCGGTGCGAGCCGGGTGCAGTTCCAGAACAAGGATCCGCGCGGCTGGCAGGAATTCGCCGATCGCCTCGCCACCCATTCCGATCGCGGCGCTGCCAATACCATGCGTGGCGTGCAGGCGCGGCGGCCGTCGTTCTATGATCTCGAAGACGGTTTGAAAAAGATGATGGTGCCGACGCTGGTTATCGTCGGCGACGAGGACGACCACTGTCTCCAGCCCGGCATCTTCCTGAAGAAGACCATTCCCGCCTGCGGCCTCTCGGTCTTCCCCAAGACCGGCCACACGCTCAATCTCGAAGAGCCGGCGGCATTCAACACGCTGCTCGCCGAGTTCATCGCCCAGGTCGAGGCGGGACGCTGGCTGCCGCGCGATTCGCGCGCACTGCCGGGCCAGATCATGCGCACGAAGTAGTCGATGACGAGCCAGCCTCTGATCAACGCCAACCGGCTCTGGACCCGTTTGATGGCGCTCGCCGAGATCGGCGCGACGGCGGCCGGCGGGGTCAACCGCCAGGCGCTGAGCGACGGTGAGATCGCCGCCTGGCGCCTTGTCATCGGCTGGGCGCTCGAAGCGGGATTGACGCCGTCGACGGATGCTGCGGGAAACCTGTTCCTGACGCTGGCCGGCCGCCACCGCGCCGCACCGCCGCTTCTGTTCGGCAGTCATCTCGACAGCCAGCCGACAGGCGGGAAGTTCGACGGCGCCGCCGGCGTGATGGCGGCACTCGAAGCGGCGGTCTCGCTCGCTGAGCACGGCGAAAAGCCTGCGCGCGGTATCATCGTCGTCGCCTGGATGAACGAGGAAGGCTCACGCTTCGCCCCGGGCATGATGGGCTCGGAGGCCTTCACGGGTGAGCGCGACATGACGGTCATCCGCGCCGCGCGCGATACAGACGGCATCAGTGTCGGCGAGGCGCTCGACCGCCTTCACCAGGCTTTCCCTGATGTGCCGCACCGGCCGCTCGGCTTTGCTGCCGAGGCCTATCTCGAACTGCACATCGAGCAGGGACCGCTGCTGGAAGCGGCCGCCTGCACCATCGGAGTCGTTACCGGCATCCAAGGCAAGAAGACCTTTCAGGTGGTGGTCGAGGGCGCCGAAGGCCACGCCGGTACGCTGGCGCAGTCGGAGCGGCGCGATGCGCTCGCGGCCTTTGCTCGTGTGGCGGCTGCGCTCCATGCCGAGATCGGCGCCGTCGATGTCGACATCAAGTTCACCATCGGCCGGGTTGCTGTCGTGCCGAACGCGCCGTCGGTGGTGCCGTCGCGCGTCAGCTTCAGCATCGATCTGCGTCATCCCGATAATACGGTGCTCGATGCGGCTGGCGCGCGCATCACGGCTCTGTGCCAGGAGAATGCCCCGCCGTGCACGGTCACGGTGACGCCGCTCGTGGATGCGCCATCGAACGTCTTCGATCCGCGCCTGCGCGCGAGCATCGCGAAGGCAGCGCGGGAGCAGAGGCATTCCGCCATGGCGATTCTCTCCGCCGCCGGTCACGATGCCCGTCATCTCGCAAAAGTCTGTCCGGCCGCGATGATCTTCATCCCGTGCCGCGACGGGGCGAGCCATGTCGAGCACGAATGGGCCGAGCCCGATCACGTCGCTGCCGGCGCCGCCGTGCTGGCACAGGTGCTGCGCGAGCTCGCCCTCGCGCCTGCCATCGAGGTGTGAGGACATCGATGCTGGATGTGGCTCCTCGGGACTACCGTGACGCGATGGCCTGTCTCGGCGCGGCCGTCAACATCGTCACGACCGACGGTGCTGCGGGCCGCGCCGGATTCACGGCCTCCGCGATTTGCAGCGTTACAGATGATCCGCCGACGCTTCTGGTTTGCATCAATCGTTCCTCCTCGACCTATTCCAGCGTGACTCGCAACAAGGTGGTGTGCGTCAACGTGCTCTCGGCGAGGCACGAGCAACTGTCCCGCCTGTTCGGCGGAAGGTGCCTGCCGAGCAACGCTTCGCCGCCGCGGGTCTCACCGAAGCGCTACGAGTCGCGCCGGAGCTGCGCATGATCGCCCATGGCTTCTTCCTGCTCGGGCTCGTGTTCTGGTTTCCCAGCGGGTTTTCGTCGAAACGAAGGACCAGAGAATCTTCTCTTCATCGCGACCGGTACATATGCCCTGCTGCGTTGATGAGCCGCCTGCCGAGATGAAGTGCAGAGAGTTGAGTCATTAGTGGCGCTTATACCGTGAATTGTTACTTCCAATTTTACTTCGCAAAATCCCGCCCCTAGCCTCACGCGCAACTGATCACATCCGCAGCCGGTCAATGGCGATCGGGGCGAGCGTTCATCGTAACCAATGGGGGTTGCCATGTCTGACAGGATTAAGGGGGCATCCACTTCCGATCCGGCGGGAACGGAAGCGAGATCTGCCAAAAAGCTGAGCCGGCGCACGCTGTTGAAGGGGGTAGCCGCAGTTGCGGGCGCGGCCGCGGGGTCGGACGCGATCCGTGGATTCCCGACCATCTGGGCGCAGGAGATCAAGGACATCGAGCTCCGCCATGTCGGCGTGTCCTATTCGGTGGTGAAGGCGATCGGCGACCAGGCCGCCAAGGATCTCGGCTTCAAGGTGACGATGCAGAACCTTGACACCTCCGCCGCCATCAACCGCTTCATAAGCCAGCCTAATACGGTCGATATCGCCGATCTCGAGGGCTGGCAGGCGAAACTCGCCGCCAAGCGCGGCGTGATCCAGGGCATCGAGGTCAAGAAGATCAAGGAGTTCGACAACATCCTGCCGATCTTCACCAAGGGTGAGATCGACGGCCACAAGATCCCGCGCCAGGGCATCTCGCCCTATGAAGCCATGTACATCGCCAAGCCCGATGCGACTGATCTCAACGACGGCGTCACCGAATGGGCGACCTTCCTGCCGCAGGTCTACAACGCCGACTCCATCGGCTATCGCCCCGACCTCGTCGGCCATGAGGTGACCGAGTGGAAGGACCTGATCGATCCCAAGTTCAAGGGCAAGGCCGCTATCCTCGACGTGCCCGCGATCGGCATCATGGATGCGGCGCTCTGCTTCGAGAGCGCCGGGCTGATCAAGTACGGCAACAAGGGCAACATGACCAAGGAGGAAATCGACTTCACTTGCAACAAGCTGATCGAGCTGAAGAAGCAGGGCCAGTTCCGCGCGACCTGGACCACCTTCGACCAATCGGTGCAGCTGATGGCGGCGGGCGAGGTCATCATTCAGTCGATGTGGTCGCCGGCGGTCGCGGCGGTCCGCGTCAAGGAAATTCCCTGCGTCTACGCGCCCGTCAACGTCAAGAACGGCAAGGAAGGGTACCGCGGCTGGTGCAACGGCATGGGCCTGATGAAGCATCTCTCCGGCAAGAAATTGGATGCGGCCTATGAATATCTCAACTGGTACCTCTCGGGCTGGCAGGGCGGCTTCGTCGCGCGCTACGGCTATTACAGCCCGGTGCCCTCGACCGCGAAGAAATTCCTGACACCGGCGGAATGGGCGTTCTGGTACGAGGGCCAGCCCGCGCCAGAGGTGGTCAACGATCCCTACGGCGTTGCGATGGAGAAGGCCGGCACCAAGCGTGACGGCGGCTCGTTCCTCGACCGCGTCAAGAACATCTCCTGCTGGAACACGCTGATGGACGAGGCCGCCTACATGAACAAGCGCTGGAACGACTTCAAGGTGGCCTGAAACCTGCTTTCCCTGACGAAAGGCGCCGGCGCGGCGACGCGCCGGCGGGTGAGATTGACGTCGAGGCGTTCGCTGACATGCAGCCGAGTCCAACTCCATCGCGATCCAATCTGGCCGGCTGGCTCTACGTCTCGCCGCTCGTCCTGGTGCTCGTGCCCTTCTTCGTGGCGCCGATCCTTGTCGTGCTGGCCGCGAGCTTCTTCGCCACCGACGGCTTTGGCGGGCTGACGCCGGGCTTCACGCTGGCGAGCTACGTCGAGGTTCTGCACTCGGCGCTGACGCTGAAACTGTATCTGGCGACGATCAAGTTCACGGTGCTGACCTGGATCTTCACGCTGATCATCGGCTTCTTCGTCGCCTACTTCCTGGTGTTCCACGTCCGCAACCAGCTGCTCGCCATCGGCCTGTTCCTGTTGTGCACGGTGCCGTTCTGGACCTCGAACATCATCCGGATGATTTCCTGGATTCCACTTCTGGGAAAGGAAGGTCTGATCAACCAGGCGCTGCTTGGAATGGGCGTGATCCGCCAGCCACTGGACGTGCTGCTGTTCTCCGACCTCGCGGTGGTCATCGCCTATGTCCACCAGCTCACGATCTTCATGATCGTGCCGATCTTCAATTCGATGGCGCGGATCGACAAGAAGCTGATCGAGGCGGCGATCGACGCCGGCGCCAGCCGATTCGACATCATGCGCCTGATCGTGGTGCCGATGTCCAAGAGCGGCATCGCGCTCGGCACCATCTTCGTGGTCTCGATCGTGATGGGCGATTTCTTCGTGGTCAAGGTGATGTCCGGCGGTGGCTCCGCCTCGGTGGTCAGCGCGTTCTACGAGGACGTCGGCGTACTGCAATATCCGATCGCGGCCGCGAGCGCCGTGCTGCTGACGCTGGTGCTGATCGCAATCGTGTCGCTGATCCTGCGCACCGTCGATATCCGGCAGGAGATCACGCGATGAGCGCCGTTCTCGCCGACATGCCGGAGACGATCGCGCCTGCAACCAGCAGGGCGATCGCGCCGAGCAAGGGCGGGCGCCCTTGGACGTTCTACGTGTTGGCAGCGCTGTTCACGTTCTATGTACTCGCGCTCTACGGGCCGATGTTTTGCATCTATATCCTGTCGTTCCAGGACATCCGCGGCGGCCTCGTATTCCCGATGAAGGGCCATTCGATGCACTGGTTCGTCGATCTTTTCACCCAGGTGCGCACCGGCGACGTCAAGGGCTCGTTCGACCGCTCGATCAAGCTCGCGGTCATCGTCACCATCATCACGGTGGTGGTGTCGTTCCTCGCCGGCCTCGGCTTCCGCAAGCGCTTTCACGGCGACACGATCGTCTTCTACATGATGATCGGCAGCCTGGTTGCGCCCGGCCTCGTGCTCGGTCTCGGCACCGGCCTGCTGTTCCAGGCGCTCGGCCTGAATGCCAGCTGGTACACCTCGGCACTCGGCGCCCAGCTGTCCTGGACGCTGCCATTCGGCGTGCTCGTGATGTTCGCCGTGATGTCGCGCTTCAACCACGTCTGGGAGGAGGCGGCCTACGATCTCGGCGCCAGCCGCTGGCAGTCGATCCGGCTGGTGACGATCCCGGTGCTGGCGCCCGGCCTCGTTGCGGTCGCGCTGTTCGGCTTCACGCTGTCCTATGACGAATTCGCCCGCAGCCTTCAGACCGCGGGCTCGCTGAACACGCTGCCGCTGGAAATCTGGAGCATGACGCTGAACGTCACCTCGCCCTCGCTCTACGCGCTCGGCACGGTGACCACCATCGTCTCCTTCATCGTGATCGGTGCCAGCCTCGGCACCATCGTGCTGATCCAGAAGACGCGCGGCAGCCGGGCAAAGGGATAGGAATGAAGAACGATCGCGGCGATATCGAACTGGCGGGTGTCTGCAAGAGCTTCGACGGCGTCACCAATGTGGTCGACGGCGTCAATTTGAAGATCGCGGACGGCGCCTATTGCTGCTTCATCGGCCCCTCCGGCTGCGGCAAGACCACGATCCTGCGCATGATTGCAGGCCATGAGGACCCGACTGCGGGCGAGATCGCCATCGGCGGCCAGAGCGTCGTCGGGCTCGCGCCGGTGCAGCGGCGCACGGCGATGATGTTCCAGTCCTATGCGTTGTTCCCTCATCTGACCGTGCGGGAGAATATTGCCTTTGCCCTGCGCGCGCGCGGCATGTCCAAGGCTGATCGTCTGCGTGCGGCAGACGCGATGATCGAGAAGGTGCGGCTGACGCAATTCGCCGATCGCTTGCCGGCCCAGCTCTCCGGCGGCCAGCAACAACGGGTGGCGCTGGCGCGTGCGGCGATCACCGAGCCGCGCGTGCTGCTGCTCGACGAGCCGCTGTCGGCGCTCGATGAGCAGCTCCGCGTCCAGATGCGGCAGGAGCTCAGGCGGATGCAGCAGGAGCTCGGCATCACCTTCATCCACGTCACCCATACCCAGCTCGAGGCGATTGCGCTCGCCGACCTCGTCGTGGTGATGGAGCAAGGCAAGATCAAGCAAGCCGGACCGGCGCGTGAGGTCTACGCTCATCCGCACGACCGTTACGTCGCGGAGTTCATGGGTGGCCAGAACGTGCTGTCGGGCCGCGTCGAGAAGGTCAACGGCGCAAGCTTCACGCTCGCGCAGGCGACTCCCTCAGGCATCGAGGTGCCGCTTCAGGCGCGCCCGTCCGTCAGCGTCGGCGACAAGGTCGATATCGCGGTGCGCCGCGACGATGTCGCGCTGGTCAGGCCGGGCAGGGACTTGCCGCCGGGTTGCACCACGTCGCTGCCGAGCCGGGTGCTCGCGATCGAATACCAGGGCTATTTTGTCAAGGTCATGCTCGACACCGTGCCGGACGACGAGTTCGTCGCCTATGTGCCCGAGAAGACCTTCTTCGCAGATCCCTTCACCGTCGGCGATGTCGTGATGGCCACATGGGCCACCGGCAGCGCGCTTCCACTCGCCTAAAGACCCGTCGCGCACAGGAGTATGACCGTGCAAATATCCTTCACACTCAACGGACGGCCAACCACTGTCGATGTCGAGCCCGCAACGCTCGTCGCCGATTTCTTGCGCGAGCAGCTCAATCTCACCGGCACGCATATCGGCTGCGATACCAGCCAGTGCGGCGCCTGCGTGGTGCACCTCAATGGTCTTCCCGTTAAGAGCTGCACGTTGTTGGCGCCCGCGCTGGATGGCGCGACACTGCTCACGATCGAAGGTTTGCAAGGCGCGCCGGGCGCGAACCGGATGCATCCGATGCAAGAGGCGTTTCGCGAGCATCACGGCCTGCAATGCGGCTTCTGCACGCCGGGCATGCTGATGACGGCCGTGGCGCTCGCGACCGAGAAGCCGGACCTGACGGAGGCCGATGTCCGTCATGGCCTCGAAGGCAACATCTGCCGCTGCACCGGCTACCAGAACATCGTCGTCTCGGTCATGGCCGGCGCCGCCGCCATGAACGCCGCCAAGGGAGAGTGACCATGGGCAATGTGATCGGCATCGGCGCCGCACCGAAGCGGAAAGAGGACCAACGCTTTCTCACCGGCCGCGGCAATTACGTCTCCGACATCAAGCGCCCCGGCATGACGGCGGGCGTGTTCGTGCGCTCGCCGCACGGCCACGCGGTGCTGCGCGGCATCGACAAGAGCGCAGCGCTGGCTTCGCCCGGCGTCATCGCGGTGCTGACCGGCGACGATGTCGCCGACGATGGACTGGGTTCACTGCCCTGCGGTTGGGGCATCACGGACGCCAAGGGCGTGCCGATGAAGGAGCCGCCGTTCCCGATGCTGGCCCAGAACAAGGTGCGCTTCGCCGGCGACATGGTCGGTTTCGTCGTCGCGGAGACGCCGGAGCAGGCCAATGCGGCGGCTGAACTGCTGAAGGTCGACTACGAGGTGCTGCCCTCCGTCGTCGGCGTGCTCGAGGCGATCCGGCCGGACGCGCCGCAATTGTTCGACGACGTGCCGAACAACATTTGCTGCGACTGGGAGCTCGGTGACAAGGTCGCGGTCGAGGCTGCATTCAAGAAGGCGGCGCATGTCGCCAAGCTGAGCCTCGTCAACAACCGCCTGATCGGCAATCCCATGGAGCCGCGGGCGGCGATCGCCGAATATGAGCCGGGCACTGATCGCTTCACGCTGTGGACCACGAGCCAGTTCCCGCATGTCGTGCGCTTCCTGATGGGGGCGCTGGTGCTGAACATTCCCCAGCACAAGCTGCGCGTGGTCGCGCCCGATGTCGGCGGCGGGTTTGGCGTCAAGCAGTTCCATTACGGCGAGGAGGCCGTAGTCACATGGGCGGCCAAGCGCGTGAGGCGGCCGGTGAAATGGGTCGCGAGCCGATCGGAGGGCTACGTCTCAGATCGTCACGGCCGCGATCACGTCACCGAGGCCGAGCTCGCGCTCGACGAGACTGGAAAATTCCTCGCCTTCCGCGTCAACACGCTCGCCAATATGGGCGGCTATCTCTCGACCTTCGGACCAAACATCCCGACCAATCTTTATGGACCGCTGCTCGGCGGCGTCTACACCACGCCAGCGATCTACTGCAACGTGAAGGTGGTCTTCACCAACACCGTACCGGTCGACGCCTATCGTGGCGCAGGACGGCCCGAGGCGACCTTCGTGCTGGAGCGCATCGTTGACGTCGCGGCCAGCGAGATGGGGATTGACCGCGTGGAGATCCGCCGCCGCAACATGATCCCGAAGGAAGCCTATCCGTACCAGACGCCGGTGCTGGTGCAGTATGATTCCGGCGATCCCATGGGCTGCCTCGACGGCGCCCTGGTCGCCGCCGAGGTCAAGAATTTTGGCGTACGCAAGGCGGCATCCGCCAGCAAGGGCAAGTTTCGCGGGCTCGGTTACTCCACCTATGTCGAGGCTTGCGGCCTCGCGCCGTCGCGCTTCGCCGGACGGCTCGGTGCGCGCGGCGGTCTCTATGAGAGCGCCACGGTGCGTGTGCATCCGACCGGCCAGGTGACGGTCATGGTCGGCACGCACAATCACGGCCAGGGCCACGAGACGACCTTCGCGCAGATCGTTTCAGACAAGCTCGGCGTCGCGTTCGAGAATGTCGACATCGTGTTCGGCGACACCGACCGTGTGCAGTTCGGCATGGGCACCTACGGCTCGCGCTCACTGGTCGTCGGCGGCGCCGCCCTGTCGAAGGCGACCGACAAGGTGATCGTCAAGGGCAAGAAGATCGCCGCGCATCTGCTCGAAGCGTCCGAAGCCGATATCCACTTCGAGGCCGGCAAGTTTTCCGTCGCCGGCACGGACCGCATCAAGACCTTCGAGGAGATCGCAGGTGCGGCCTATGTGCCGCACAATTATCCGCTCGAGGTGCTGGAGCCGGGGCTGGAGGAGCAGGCCTATTACGACCCCGTCAACTTCACCTATCCCGGCGGTTGCCACATCGCCGAGGTCGAGGTCGATCCCGAGACCGGTACGGTGACGCTGGTGAACTACACCGCGGTCGACGACGTCGGCACGGTCATCAACCCGATGATCGTCGAGGGCCAGCTGCATGGCGGTATCGTGCAGGGTGTCGGCCAGGCGTTGTTCGAGAACGCGGTCTATGACGAAGGATCGGGCCAGCTGCTGTCGGGTTCGCTGATGGATTACTGCATGCCGCGCGCCGACCATTTGCCGATGATGAAGGTCGCGACGCATTCGACGCTCTGCACGCACACCCCGATGGGCGTAAAGGGCTGCGGCGAGGTCGGCACCATCGGATCGCCCGCCGCCGTCATCAATGCGGTGGTCGATGCACTCTCGCATCTCGGCGTCACCCATGTCGACATGCCGGCGACGCCGAACCGGATCTGGCGCCTGCTGCAAAACGCGTCGCTGCCGGTCGCGGCGGAATAGGGAGGACCAAAATGAAACCGTTTGCCTATCATCAGCCGGATCAGATTCCCGGCGCGGCGAAGCTCCTGACCTCGATCGCGGACAGCAAGCTCGTTGCCGGCGGGATGACGCTGATCCCGACGCTGAAGCAACGGCTGGCCAATCCGCCTGCGCTGATCGATCTGTCGAAGCTCGGCTCGCTGAAGGGCATCACCGACGGCGGCGCGACCATCACGATTGGCGCGATGACCCCGCATGCGGTGGTCGCAGCGTCCAAGCTGGTACAGACGAAAATTCCGGGGCTGGCGGCGTTGGCCTCGATGATCGGCGATCCCGCCGTGCGCAGCCGCGGCACCATCGGCGGCTCGGTCGCCAACAATGATCCGGCGGCTGACTATCCCGCCGGCGTGCTCGGTCTCGGCGCGACCGTCATCACCAGCACGCGTGAGATCGCTGCCGACAAGTTCTTCCTCGGGCTGTTCGAGACGGCGCTTGAACCCGGCGAGATCATTACTGCCATCCGCTTTCCGGTGCCGCTCAAGGCAGGCTACGAAAAATTCAAAGCGCCGGCTTCGCGTTACGCGCTGGTCGGCGTGTTCGTCGCGAAATTTGCCGATGGCGTTCGCGTCGCCGTCACCGGCGCGGGGCCGGGCGTGTTCCGTGTGCCGCCGATGGAGGCGGCGCTGTCGGGCAATTTCGATCCCTCCGCGATCGCGGCGATCAAGATCGACAATGACGGCCTCACCTCCGACATCCATGCCGAAGCCGATTACCGGGCGCATCTCGTCACGGTGATGGCCAAGCGCGCCGTCGACGCGGCGCTCAGCTAATTCTTCAGGGTTGATGATGACTGATGGTCCCGGCCGAACGGCCTTCCCGCCGGCGCCGACTGATCTTGGCGCGCTCTCTGTTACCGAGATCATGGCCGGCTACCGGCGCAAGACGTTCACCCCGCGCGATGTCGTCGACGACACCATCGCCGCGCTTCAGGCGACGAACGAGGCCTGCAACGCGGTGGTGACGCCGATGTACGAGCAGGCGAGGGCGGAGGCCGATCGTCTCACCCGGGAGATGCGGGCGGGGGAGGCCACGGGGCCACTTGCCGGCGTGCCTGTTACGATCAAGGATCTCGTCTTCGTCGCAGGCGTGCCGGCTTATGCCGGCTCGCCGATGAACAAGGCGTTCGTGCCCGATGTCGATGCTGCCGTGGTGTCGGCGCTGAAGGCTTCGGGCGCCATCATCACTTGCAAGACCACCACCTGCGAGTCCGGTTACAAGCTGACCGCGGACAGCCCGGTCACCGGCACGACGCGCAATCCTTGGAATCTCGGCCGCACCAGCGGCGGCTCGAGCGGCGGTGCGGCGGCGGGCGTGGCCGCCGGCTGCGGCCCGATCGCGATCGGCACCGACGGCGTCGGCTCGATCCGCGTGCCCTCGTCCTTCTGCGGCGTATTCGGCCTGAAGCCGACATTCGGCCTCGTGCCGCGCTCGCCCGGCTTCTCGCCGCCGTCCTGGGCTTCGCTCGCCCATACCGGACCGATCACGCGCACGGTGGCGGACGCCGCGCTCACGCTGGAGATTATTGCCGGCTATGATATGCGCGATGCCGCAAGCCTGCCGGTACCATCCCGCCGCTTCGACACCAACGCCGCGCCGTTGAACGGAATCCGCATCGGCGCCAGCGTCGATCTCGGCTACGGCGCCGTCAGTCCCGAAGTGAGAGCAGCGTTCAACAAGGCGCTTGCCATTCTCGATTCTTGCGGCGCGCAGGTGACCATGGATGGTCCGGGCCTCGACCCCGGTATTCTCGAACACACCTTGAAGCCGATCGCCTTCACCGAGCAGGCGGCGGCGGTCGCGACCAGGACCTCGGCCGAACTCGCGAGCTCCGAGGCCGACTATCGCGACGTCGTCAGCGCCGGTCGGCACTACAGCGGCACGGACTATATCGAGGCCGGCTACCGGCGCGGCCAGGCGCGCAATGCGTTCCTGAAGTTGTTCGAGCGCGTCGATGCGCTGGTGACCCCGACCGTCGCGGTGACCGCGTTCGAGGCTGGGCAGATCGGCGTCGGCTCGATCGACGGCCGCGAGGTGGACCCGCATCTTGGCTGGTCGCCCTTCACCTGGCCGATCAATCTCGCCGGCCTTCCGGCGGCAACGCTCCCCTGCGGCTTCGACAGCGACGGCATGCCGATTGGCCTCCAGATTGTCGCGACCTGGCTCGACGAGCCTACGATCTTCCGCATCGCCGCCGCGTTCGAGGCGGCGCAGCCCTGGGCGAAGTTCTGGCCGCAGCTGGCGCTGCGCCAGAAGGCGTGAGCTAGGACAGCTCGATCGGCGCCCCGCGGCCGCCGAGCTCTTCATCGAGCCGCAGATAGTGCGCGAGATAGTCGTGCAGCGCCGTCGCGGCCTTGGACGTTGCGCCGCTCGACTTGTAGAGCAAGAGCTCGATCTTCGGCAGCGGCGGTAGCCCCTCATTCGGCCCGATTTCGCGCATCGCCGGCACCAGCGCGCTGCGGCCCAGCACGGTCACGGCTATGCCCGCGAAGGCCGCGGCCTGAAGACCACCGACGCTTTCGCTGACGCAGGCGATGCGCCAGCGCAAATTCGCGCGCTCCAGCGTGTCGATGGCGTAGTCGCGATAGATGTTGCCGGGCGGCAAGAGCGCCAGCGGAATCGGGCGCTCCTGATGCGCGGCGGATTGCTCGCCGGTCATCCAGACCAGTTGCTCGCGCCGCACCACCTGGCCGCCGGTGAAATCGTTCATGCGCGTAACCAGCGCGATGTCGACGTCGCCGCGCTTGACGAGGCCGACTAGCGGTGTCGAGAGCGCGCAGTTGAGCTCGACCTGCACGCGCGGAAAGGATTTCCGGAACACGCTGAGGATCTGAGGCAGCATGAAAGCGGCATAGAGATCGGGCGTGCCGAGCACGACTTGGCCCTCGATCTCCTGTGACGCCAATTGCGAAATCAGCTCGTCATGCAACCTCAGGATGGATTTGGCGTAGGTTAGGACGATGGTGCCGTCGTCGGTCAGCGTCAGCCTGCGGCCGCCATGCTCGAACAATTGCTTTCCGGTCAGTTCCTCCAGCCGCTGCAATTGCAGAGTGATCGCCGGCTGCGTGCGGCCCAGCCGTCGCGCTGTCTCGGTGATGCTGCCGGTCTCGACCACCGAGATCAGCGACCGGAGCATGCGGATGTCGAGACTGATCAGGTTCATGCGGCGTCCATATCGCCCAGAATTTATGCAAAATCCATGCTAGCGCACGTAGCGTCGCGGTCATGGCGACGCAGCCGGACCCGCTTCAATCAGAGGAAGCTAGCCCATTCGCGACGACGTCATCAATCGCGACATCGAGACCGAGGCGCGGCGAGAGCGCGATGCGCTGACCGCTAATGTCGTCGGTCTGCGAGACGAAGGTGCAGGCGGCGTTCTCGGCTTGCGGCATGCCGAGCTGATCTGATCGGGCGCAATGGCGCTGCACAGATTTGCTGCATGGCGATATGAATTACAGCAGTCTGCGCTGCAATAACGCGCTTGACTTCGCTTTCGATCTCAACGACCGTGTCGTCCAAGCGTTGGGCAGCTCGGCCCGTCAACGCGACGAGTTCAAATCATTTCCAACACCACGCGCATCTCGCGTGTTCGGTTGGCGGCGAGGGCGCCCTCGGCTTAACGGCCGGCGGGCGCTTTTTTTGTTTTGGATCGAGTGATGGCGCGGACGCGATATCGTATCGGTGTGATGTTCTCGACCACGGGGTCGTACAGCGTCGTCGCACGTTCGATGCTCAATGGAGCGCTGCTCGCGTTCAATGAGATGAACGCCGGCTCCGACACGATTGCGCTTGAGCCGGTCGTGGTCGATCCCACCGGCGATCTCGCCCGGTACCGCTCGCTCAGCCGCGACCTGCTCAACTCCGGGATCCGTCACGTCGTCGGCTGCTACACCTCCTCGAGCCGGAAGGAGGTCATTCCCTGCTTCGAGAAGTTCGACGGCATGCTCTGGTATCCGTCGCACTACGAAGGTTTCGAGAGCTCCGACAACGTCGTCTATACGGGGGCCGCGCCAAATCAGCACGTCCTCCCGCTGGTTGACTATCTCGCCACGCGCGTCGGCAAGCGCGCCTTCTGCGTCGGCTCCAACTACATCTGGGCGTGGGAGAACAACCGCATCTTCCGCGAGGCGCTCGCCGCGCGTGGCGGCACCGTGCTCGCCGAGCGCTATCTCTCGGTCGGCGATACGGAGGTCGACCAGGTGATCGCGGCGATCATCGACCAGCGGCCCGACTTCGTCTTCAATAACTTGATTGGCACCAGCGCCTACGCCTTCTTTCGCGCGTTCCGCGCCGCCTGTCGCGCGCGTGGCATCGATCAGGCTGCGGAAATCCCGGTTGCCAGCTGCACGCTTTCGGAGCCGGAGTTGCCGGAGATCGGCCCTGATGCGGTCGATGGACATTTGTCGTCGAGCGTCTATTTCTCGTCGCTGAACTCCCCTGAAAATGCCGCCTTCATCGCAGCCTATACGCGATCCTTTCCGGAAGGGCCGGTGTCGTCGGCCGATGCCGAAGCTTCCTACATCGCCGTCAAGCTGCTCGCAGCGGCCTTATCGCAGGCCGGCAGCGACGACGCTCGCACGGTGCGGGCCGCGGTCGCCGACCAGCGGCTGCGCGCGCCGCAAGGGGAGGTCCGCATCGACCGGCAGACCTTTCACGCCTGGCTCACGCCGCGGATCGGCCGCTCGGCGGCCCACGGGCAGTTCGAAGTGCTGCTGGAATCGCGCGAGCCGATCGCGCCCGATCCATATCTCGTCCAGTCGTCGCCGCGCTTCGCCAGCGCGATGCGCTCTCCGCTGTTGAAGGTGGTGCAATCATGAGCTCCCGACTGCTACAGAACTTCAAGGGCGGCCGTGCCATCGTAGTCACCCGGCGAGGGGGATGGGAGAGCACGCTCGAAACCACGCTGGCCAAGCTCGGCGTCTCCACTGAATACCCTGAAATCATCGACGGCCAGGCCCAGATCGACGTTGTTGGCCTTCAGGCCGATCGCGACATCCTGTTCGTCGACGGCGATCTCGAAGGCGCGGTCGCGATCGAGGTCAACCCGGCTTCGCGGCTGCCGCCGGTTCCGGTGGTCGGTCTCGTCGGCGTCGAAGCGCCCAGCCGGCTGAAGGCGCTGGTCAATCTCGGTGCCACCTCGTTTCTGCGCAAACCGGTGCATGGCGGTGCGGTCTACACGTCCCTGTTCATGGGCATCAACCAGTTCCTGCTGCGCGCCGAAATGTATGAGCGCCTGCAAGGCCTCGAGGAGCGCCGCCGCGGCCGCCGGGCGGTGATCCGGGCGGTCATCCTGCTAATGCAGCAGGATGGCCTCGACGAGGAAGGTGCCTATTCCCAGCTCCGTCGCGACAGCATGCGCGCGCGGCAGAACATGGAACTCTATTGCGAGGAGTTTCTGAGCAAGCGGGCGAAGCCGCCCGACACGTCCGGCCGCACGACCGGCATTACGCTGCAAGGCGGTAAGAAGCAGGCCATCTAGGAGAAGCAAAATGAGCAAGTCTGTATTGCGGGGGCTGCGCGCCGCAGCCCTCACGGGGACGCTTGTCCTCGGATCATCCCTTGGATCACAATTGGCGCTCGCGGCGGAAAACCCGATCAAGCTCGGCGTTCTGGAGGATCAGTCTGGCGACTTCGCCGCGGCGACGATCGGCAAGGTTCACGCCATCCAGCTCGCCGCCGACGAGATCAACAAGGCAGGCGGCATCATGGGCCGGCCGCTGGAGCTCGTTGCCTACGACACCCAGTCCGACAACACCCGCTACCAGGAGTTCATGCGGCGCGTGCTCCAGCGCGACAAGGTCGACGTCGTGTTCGCGGGCTTCTCTTCGGCCTCGCGCGAGGCGTACCGCCCGATCGTCGACCAGTTCAACGGCTTCGCCTTCTACAACAACCAGTACGAAGGCGGCGTGTGCGACGGCCACATGATCGTGACCGGCGCCGTGCCGGAGCAGCAGTTCTCGACCCTCATTCCCTACATGATGGAGAAGTACGGCAAGAACGTCTACACGCTCGCAGCCGACTACAATTTCGGCCAGATCTCGGCGGAATGGGTGCGCAAGATCGTCAAGGAGAACGGCGGCAAGATGGCCGGCGAGGAGTTCATCCCGCTCGGCGTGTCGCAATTCTCCCAGAGTATCCAGAACATCCAGAAGGCCAAGCCGGACTTCGTGGTCACGCTGCTGGTCGGCACCGCGCAGGCCTCCTATTACGAGCAGGCGGCTTCCGCCAACGTCAACCTGCCGATGGCGTCCTCGGTGAACGTCGGGCAGGGCTACGAGCACAAGCGCTTCAAGCCGCCGAGCCTGAAGGACATGTATGTCACCACCAACTACATCGAGGAGATCGACTCGCCCAAGAGCAAGGAATTTTACGCCAAGTTCAAGGCGAAGTTCCCGAGCGAGCCGTATGTGAACCAGGAGGCGGAGAACTCCTATCTGGCGGTCTATCTCTACAAGCAGATGGTGGAGCGCGCGAAGTCGACCAAGCGCGAGGAGATCCGCAAGGTGATCGCGCTCGGCGACGTCTGCATGGACGCGCCGGAAGGCAAGGTCTGCATCGACCCTAAGAGCCAGCACATGTCGCACACGATCTATCTCGCCAAAGTCGGTGCCGATCACTCGATCTCGTTCCCGAAGACCTGGGAGGACATCAAGCCGTACTGGCTCGGTGAAGCCGGCTGCGATCTCACCAAGAAGGATCCGATGGCCCAGTACACGCCGTCGAATCCGCCGCCGAAACCCTGACCGGCGGCTGATCGCTCCGGCGCTCGCGGCGCGCCGGGGCGATTACGGATATCTGCGACGGCAACGCCGCATCCTCCCACTTCCTGGTTGATTCATGGACATCGCGACCCACGTATTCTCGGCGCTCTATCAATTCGGCGACGCCTTCGCGTTTCTGGTGCTTTCGGCCTGCGGGCTCGCGGTGATCTTCGGCATGATGGGCGTGATCAATCTTGCCCATGGCGAGTTCATCATGTGCGGCGCCTACGTCACGGCCGCGACTGTGCATGCCGGCCTGCCGCTCCCACTGGGAATACTTGCCGGCACTCTCGTCTCGGCGCTGGTCGGCGTCGTGGTGGAGCTCGCAGTGATCCGTCATCTCTACGACCGGCCGCTCGATACCATCGTCGCGACCTGGGGGCTCAGCTTGATTGCGACGCAGGGCACGCTGATCATGGTGGGCTCGACCATGGCAGGCGTCGGCACGCCGTTCGGCAGCTTCCAGGTCGGTGACTACTCCTATTCGATCTATCGCATCGTGCTGTTCTGTGCCGCACTCGGTGTGCTGGCGGGGCTCTATGCGCTGTTCAACTGGACGCGCTTCGGCGTGCTGGCACGTGCCACCATCCAGGTGCCGCATATGGCGGCCGCGCTCGGCGTCGATACGCGCCTGATCTACAGCCTCACCTTCGCCTGCGGCGCAGGGCTCGCCGGCCTTGCCGGCGGGCTCTACGCGCCGACCATGACGCTGGTGCCGACCATGGGCGCGACCTTCATCATGGAGGCCTTCGTTACCGTCGTGATCGGCGGCGCGGACGTCTTCCTCGGCACGGCGCCTGCGGGTGGCGTACTCGCGGTGGTGAAATCGGCGATGACGTCCTGGCAGGGGCAGCTGTTCGGTCAGATCGGTCTGCTGGTCGCCGTCATCATCGTGGTCCGGGTGCTGCCGAAGGGCATTTCCGGCTTCGTGCTGCGCGAGCGCACCTGACGGAGTGATGGCGTCGTGACCGGTCTTCTCGCAATGTTCCGTCGTCTCGAAGGCCCGCAGACCGCTGGTCGCGGTCCGGCCTTCTGGGGCCTGTTCGCACTTGTGCTCGCCGTCGCACTCGCTTATCCGCTGTTCAGCGACGGCTACACGGTCGGCAACACCGTCTATTTCTTCGTCTGGGTGTTCATCGCGCTCAGCCTGTGCCTGATCTGGGGCTATGGCGGCTCGCTCTCCTTCGGCCAGACGGCCTTTTTCGGGATTGCGGGCTATGGCTACGGCATCCTCACCATCAATTTCGGCTCGGCCTACGGCTTCACGCTGGTGGCGCTGGTCGCGGCGGTGGCGATCGCCGCGCTGTTCGCGGTCCTGCTCGGCTACTTCATGTTCTTCGGCCGCATCGCCGGCGTCTTCCTCGGCATCGTCACGCTCGCCGTCACCTTGATGCTGGAACGCTTCATGGCACAGACCGCGGGGCCGGAATGGCACATCGGAGCTGCGCGGCTCAACGGCTTCAACGGCATGAGCGCGATGCCACCTCTGACCATCCCCTGGCCGGGCGAGCCCATCGTGCTGTTCGCCGATGTCGGTCTCTACTACCTCGTGCTTGGCCTTCTGGTCTTTGTCTATCTGGCCTTGCGTATCCTGATGAATTCGTCGTTTGGCAACGTCATCGTCGCGATCCGCGAGAACCCTGAAAGGGCCGAGATGCTGGGCTACGACGTGCGCAAGTACCAGCTCATCACCTTCGTCATCGGCGCCGCGCTCGCGGGTCTGTCCGGCGTGCTGTACACGGTGTGGGGACAGTACATCACGCCGTCGAGCATGGGCATGACGGCCGCGGCGCTGCCGCTGATATGGGTCGCAGTCGGCGGCCGCAGCGACCTGACGTCGACCGTGATCGGCACGCTAGTGGTGCTCGCCGCGTTCCAGGCGCTCACGATCTACGGTAGCCAGTACGCGCTGGTCTTCATGGGCGTGCTGCTGGTGCTCACGGTTCTGATCGCCCCGAACGGTCTCGTGCTCGGGGTGATGAACTGGCTCGGCCGCATCGCCACTCGCCTCACGCAGAGGGCCGGCTGATGTCGCTGCTCGAACTGCGCAAGCTGAACAAGCATTTCGGTGGTCTGCACGTCACCAATTCCGTGGATCTCACGCTGCTGGCCGGCGAGATCCATTGCCTGATCGGCCCGAATGGCGCTGGAAAGAGCACGCTATTCCGCCTGATCCTCGGCGAACATCATCCCGGCAGCGGTGACATTCTCTTCGCCGGAGAGAACATCACGTCGCTCAAATCCTTTGCGCGGATTCATCGCGGTCTCTCGGTTAAGTTCCAGGTGCCTGGTGTGTTCAAGGGCCTGTCGGTCCGCCAGAATCTCGAGATCGCCCTGCAGAGCCGGCATCGCGGTGCGGAGCTCGAAGCGGAGATCGGTCGGCTGCTGAGCTTCCTCGGACTGGAGTCGGAGCAAGCGCAGATTGCCGGCAATCTCAGCCATGGTCAGAAGCAATGGCTCGAGATCGGCATGGCGATCAGCCTGAAGCCGCGCCTTCTGCTGCTGGACGAGCCCACCGCCGGCATGTCGCCCGAGGAAACCCACATGACTGGCGAGATGGTGCAGCGGCTCAATGCCGACGGCATGACGGTGCTGGCGATCGAGCACGACATGGCCTTCGTTCGCCAGGTGGCTCAACGCGTTACCGTGCTGCATCTCGGCCAGGTGTTTGCACAAGGCTCGATCGACGAGATCGTGGCCGACGAACGCGTGGCGGCGATCTATCTCGGGCAGGCTCATGCTTGATCAGCCGCGCAAGGAAGTGATCCTGTCGACGCTGGCTCTGCGCGCCGGCTATGGCGGCAAGCCGGTGCTCCAGGGCCTCGAGATCGAGGTGCGCGAAGGCGAGATCGTTGCCGTCATCGGCCGCAACGGCGTCGGCAAGTCCACGCTGATGAAGAGCCTGATCGGGCTCGTGCCGGCGATGAGCGGCTCGATCGTCTATCGCGGCGAGGCCGTCGAATCTCTGCCAGCGCACAAGCGGGCGCGCCTCGGCATGGGCTATGTGCCGCAGGGGCGCGACGTGTTTCCGCGGCTGACCGTCGGCGAGAACGTCGCGGTCGGCGCAGCGATCAGGGGCGGCGGCATTCTCGAAGCGGGCCGGCGCAAGATCGTCGAGGCTTTTCCGATCCTCGAAGAGCGCTGGCATCAGCGCGCCGGCACCATGTCCGGCGGCCAGCAGCAGCAGCTCGCGATCGGCCGGGTACTGATCGCCGATCCCAACCTCGTCCTGCTCGACGAGCCCTCGGAGGGCATCCAGCCCAACATCGTCCAGGACATTGCGCGCAACATGGTCGAGCTCAACCATAGGACCGGGGTGACCATCATCCTGGTCGAGCAGAATCTCGACATGATCCGCGCCATGGCGCAGCGTTGCTACGTCATGGACAAGGGACGCATCGTCGCGAACCTCGATCGCACGGCGCTCGACGATGCGGCCGAGATGCGCCGTCATCTTGCGGTTTGAAGACTAGCCAACGACAGAAGGAGAAAAGCAAATGTCCTGGCAGAAAGACTCCATCATGGCCCGCAAGGGCGTCGCCAAGGGCGAGCGCGGCACGACGCACACCATCACGGAGAGCGAGCAGGGCAAGTACCACTATGTCTACGGCCCCTATGTGAAGCCGGTGCTGACCGTCGATCCCGGCGCCGTCGTCTCGGCAGAGACCCATGATGCGTTCGAGGGCGCCATCAAGAAGGAGACCGACAGCCCGTCAAAGATGCTCAACTTCCCGTTCCTCAATCCGCAGAACGGGCCGATCCACGTCAACGGCGCCGAGAAGGGCGATACGCTCGCGGTCTATATCGAGAGCATAGTGCCGCGCGGGCCGCAGCCGCGTGGCACCACGGTGATCATGCCGGAATTCGGTGGCTTGGTCAGTACGGGCAACACGGCGCTGCTCAACCCGGCGCTGCCGGAGCGGGTCAAGAAGCTCGAGATCGACGCCAAGACCGGAACCAAATGGAACGACAAGATCACGCTGCCCTATGAGCCGTTCATCGGCACCATCGGCACCTCGCCGGAGATCGAGGCGATATCTTCGCTGGTCCCGGACTACTACGGCGGCAACATGGATCTTCCCGACGTCGGTGTCGGGGCCATCATCTACCTGCCCGTCAACACCAAGGGGGCCTTGCTCTATCTCGGCGACTGCCATGCGGCGCAGGGCGATGGCGAGCTCTGCGGCGTCGCCATTGAGCATCCGACCGTGACCACGGTTCAGGTCGATCTCATCAAGAACTGGACCATCGCCTGGCCGCGGCTCGAGACCAGGGACTTCATCATGACGATTGGTTCGGCGCGCCCGATGGAAGATGCAGCCCGCATCGCCTATCGCGAGCTCTGCCGCTGGATGGCGGCCGACTACGGCTTCGACGAGATCGACGCCTATATGCTGCTGACCCAGGCCGGCCGTGTCAGGCTCGGCAACATGGTCGATCCCAAATACACGTTGGGCGCCTCCATCAAGAAGTCCTATCTCGGTTGAGGCCGATCGGAATGCCCATCATTCACAAGGTCGCCGCCGTCCAGTTCGAGCCGATCGCGTTCGAGAAGGAACGCAACGTCGCGCGCCTGGTCGAGCTCTGCGAGCAGGCGGCGGCGGCCGGTGCAAGACTCATCGTCACACCGGAAATGGGAACGACGGGTTATTGTTGGTTCGACCGGGCCGAGGTCGCGCCGTTCGTCGAGTCGATCCCCGGACCGACAACAAATCGCTTTGTGGCGCTGGCGCGCAAATATGATTGCTACATGGTCGTCGGCATGCCCGAGGTCGACGAGGACGGCATCTACTTCAACAGCGCCGTCCTGATCGGGCCCGACGGCATCATCGGTCGCCACCGCAAGACCCACCCCTACATTTCTGAGCCGAAATGGGCTGCGGCGGGCGATCTGCATAATCAGGTGTTCGAGACGCCGATCGGACGGATCGCGCTGCTTATCTGCATGGACATTCATTTCGTCGAAACCGCGCGGCTGATGGCGCTGGGCGGCGCGGATGTTATCTGCCACATCTCGAACTGGCTGGCGGAGCGTACGCCGGCGCCTTACTGGATCAGCCGCGCCTTCGAGAACGGCTGCTACGTCATCGAGAGCAATCGATGGGGGCTCGAACGAACGGTGCAGTTCAGTGGCGGGAGCTGCGTGATCGCGCCGGACGGGCATGTGACGGCTGTGCTCGACAAAGGCGACGGGGTGCTGCTGTCGGAGATCGATCTCGACGCCGCACGCGCCCGCCGCGTGCTTGGGGAAGCCGTCTTCGTGCAGCGCCGGCCGGAGCTCTATCCGGAGTTGCTTACCGACACGTTCAGCTGGAATCCGCGCGACTTTTTCGGCCTCTATGGCCACGAGCCCTGGCCGACCGGCAAGGTTTCGCGCGTCAGTGTCGCGCAGTTTGCGCCCGGCGATGACATCAGCCAGAATCATGAGAAAATCTCGGTGCTCACCCGCAAGGCCCGCGCCGAAGGCGCGGAGCTCGTCGTCTTCCCGGAACTCGCCCTGACGGGCCTTGCCGATCCTGCAAGAAGGGCACAACCGATTCCGGGGCCGGCGACCGACAGCCTTGGCAGGCTTGCAGAGGAGCTCGACCTCTATCTTGTCTACGGCCTCGCCGAACGTGACGGCGATCTGGTCTACAACAGCGCTTGCCTCATCACGCCGGATGGGGACATCTCGGTCTATCGCAAGACGCATCTCACCGCCGACGAGCGAAGCTGGGCGACCGCCGGTGACGGCTGGACCGTTGTCGACACGCCAATCGGCCGCATCGGGCTGTTGATCGGTCACGATGCGTCGTTTCCGGAGGTGGGCCGGGTGCTGGCGCTTCGCGGCTGCGATCTCGTCGCGTGTCCTGCCGCGATCAAGGGACGCTTCAGTTCGTCGCATCCCGGCACGCAGGTCGAGCAGCCGAAGCCGATTCCAACCGGCCCGGATCCGCACCACTGGCATCATTTCCGCGTTCGCGCCGGCGAGAATAACTTGTTCTTCGCTTTCGCCAATGTCGTCGATCCAGAACGCGGCTATCCTGGGCTGAGCGGCGTATTCGGCCCTGACACGTTCGCATTCCCGCGGCAGGAGGCGATCGCGGCCGGCGGCACGGGGCTTGCTACGGCGCTGGTCGACACCACCAATCTCGACAGCGTCTATCCGACGAATGTCGTGCGGCGAAAGGATCTGGTGTCGATGCGCATGCCGCACAGCTATCGCGGATTGGTCAAAGTGGCTGCGATCAATTACTGAACCAAGAAACCAAGAAAAGGAAGCCGACCATGGATTTGGGACTGAAGGGCGCCAAGGTTCTCGTCACCGGAAGTACCAAGGGGATTGGCCGCGCGATCGCCGAGACATTCGCCGCCGAGGGCGCCGATGTCGGTGTGTGCTCGCGCAATCTGGCCGAGGTCGAAAGCACGGTGGCTGCGCTCAAGGCCAAGGGCGTCGCAGCCTATGGTGGTGCGGTCGACGTCGCCGACGCGGCCGTCCTGAATGCCTGGGTCGGCGATATGGCGGCAAGGCTTGGCGGCATCGACGTCGTCGTCGCCAATGTCAGCGCACTCGCGATCGGACAGGACGACGAAAGTTGGCAAAAGGAGTTCTCGACAGACATGATGGGCACGGTGCGGCTGGTGAACGGGGCCATGCCGTATCTGGAGAAGAGCAAGGCCGGCGCGATCGTCACCATCTCCAGCGTCTCCGGGCGCGAGGTCGATTTCGCGGCTGGTCCCTACGGCACATTCAAGGCGGCGATCATCCATTACACGCAAGGGCTCGCCAATCAGCTCGCGGCGAAGGGCATCCGCGCCAATTCGGTCTCGCCTGGCAACACCTATTTCGAGGGTGGGGTCTGGAACATGATCAAGGACAACAATCCCGAGCTCTACAAGACCGCATTAGCCCTCAACCCGATGGGGCGGATGGGAACGCCGCAGGAAATGGCTAACGCCGTGGTGTTTCTCGCCAGCCGCGCGGCGAGCTTCATCACGGGCACAAATCTTGTCGTCGACGGTGCACTCACGCGTGGGGTGCAGTTGTAGCAAAACGTATTGGCGTTTGCCTTGCATTCGACCTCGCTAGCTCAAACTGGCCCATGATGGATCGGAGCGAAGTCATCGCGTACCGCCGAGATCCCTGTCGCACTTGAGGCCTGCAGCGTGCTTTGTCTTGCAGCCGAAGATTCGAAGGCGCGATTGTCGAGATGACCTGTTTGGGGGCCTATTTGCCGGAGCGAGTAAGCGGCTTTCGTCGCGTTTGCATTGGGCGCCGAGGTGTCGAAATCCGGTTCGTCGCAAACCGACATTGCCCTTTGGATCGTCGTTCCAACATGATGGGTTCAACGCGCAGCAATTGGTTATCGACGGCAGGCGGTTATGTGCACGTCCGGCGGCTATACTATTGTCGCGGAAATAGTATAACCGGGGTGAGTGCATAGAGGATTCTATAACCAATTGAAATCGCAAAACTATCGCTTTTCCGTGGCGCCTATGATGGACTGGACCGAGCGGCATTGCCGGGTGTTCCACCGTCAACTGACGCGGCGGGCGCTGCTTTATACGGAGATGCTGACCACGGGTGCGATTATTCATGGCGATCGGGAGCGGCTGCTTGGGTTCGACGCGTGCGAGCATCCGGTGGCGCTTCAGCTTGGCGGGTCGGATCCGCACGAGCTCGCGCTAGCTGCGCGGATCGGTGAGGCGTTCGGTTATGATGAGATCAATCTCAATGTCGGCTGCCCGTCCGATCGCGTGAAGGATGGCCGGTTCGGCGCCTGCCTCATGGCGGAGCCGGAACTGGTGGCGAGGTGCGTCGACGCCATGAAGTGCGCGGTCGCGGTTCCCGTCACTGTGAAGTGCCGTATCGGGATCGACAACCAGGACCCTGAATTGGCGCTCGATACGCTCTCGCGCGCGGTGGTGGCGTCCGGCTCCGATGCACTGATCGTGCACGCCCGCAAAGCCTGGCTCAACGGCCTGTCGCCGAAGGAGAACCGCGACATCCCGCCGCTCGACTATGATCGCGTCTATCGGCTCAAACGCGCAATGCCTAGTGTGCCCGTCATCATCAATGGCGGCATCCCGGGCATCGACGATGCGAAGGCGCATCTTGCCCATGTCGACGGTGTGATGCTCGGCCGCGCCGCCTATCAGGAGCCGTGGCGGCTGCTCAGCGTCGATACCGACATCTTCGGCGAGGCGGCGCCGCACGCGTCCATGCAGGACGCGCTCGAGGCGATGATGCCCTACATCGAACAGCAGCTCGCGCGCGGCACCCGGCTGCACGCGATCACGCGGCATTTCGTCGGCGCATTCCACGCCGTTCCCGGCGCGCGCGCCTTCCGCCGCCATCTTGCCGAGCAGGGGGTGAAGCCGGGCGCCAGTCTCGACGTGCTGCGCGAGGCGATCGCGCGTATCGGTGCACCTGCGCCAGCGGAGGCGGCGTAGCTCGTCTAGTCGATCGCGATGCGCGAGCGGCGGGGGCCCTTCTGGAGCTCCGGATAACCTGTCAGCATCAGCGTGTCCGCGCGCACGCCCCAGCTTTCCAGGCGGTCGAGGAAGCTCATGCCGAGCAGATTGGTCTTCATCTGGCCACGTTGCACGACCAGGGCCGGCACCGACTTCTCGACCAGCTTGCCGACCGCGAGACGGTCGAGCGTGAGCCGCGCCGCCTTGGTGTGGCCACCCGCGGTCTCCAGGTCGACGTCGTATTCGAGCATCTCGAGCGGCAGTCCGATCGCTTTCGCGGTTTCCCAGGTCAGCACCACGGAGGTCGCACCTGTATCGATCACCATCGGCGCGGTGACGCCGTTGATCTTCGCACGCAGTGCGAACTCGCCACCCTGGCCGCGCGGGATATGCACGGCGGGGGCCGGGGCGGCGGTCTGCGCGCGGAAGATGTGCGAGACCCTGTGGCTGGCGCGCGCGATCTGGTCGGGATCGCCATAGGCGACGACCGCACCTGCGGTGCCGGCGAGCATGATGAGTACAAGCAGGAAGCGGATCATTGCGCGCCTCCAGATGCGCGCGTGCCGATCAGGTACGTTTCGGCGATGCCGCGATCGGTGCGAGTCCTGCCTGATCCATGCGCGCCGGCAACAGCGCCATGACCGTCAGCCGCTCCGCGCTGTCCATGGCGTGCCAGCGCGCGATCTCCGGCAAAGTCCGGCCGCAGCCGAAGCAAAGCTTGGTCTTGGGATCGATCATGCAGACGGCGACGCACGGCGTTTCTTTGCTCATACGGACATTGTGAGGGATCGTCGGGCATGTCTGCAAGCATCTCGTTAAGAGCCCGTGCCTGCGCTCATGATCGGCTTGTGGCGCGGCCGGCGCTTCTCGTCGGGAACGAGCGAACTCTCGGGCTGCAGCGGCGGAGAATCATCCGACAGCGGCGCCAGCGCGCTCATCACGCGCTCCGGCGGGAAGGTGACGATCACCTCGGTGCCGATGCGCAGCTTCGATTTCAGCGTGAACGTGCCGCCATGCAGGTCGATCAGATTCTTGGCGATGGGCAGGCCGAGGCCTGCGCCCTGTTCGGCCGATTTGATCGAGTTGGAGCCCTGGCCGAACGAGGCGAGCACGACCGGGATCTCGTCCTCGGGGATTCCGGAGCCGGAATCCTTCACCGATAGATATTGTCCACCCGAAGCGGTCCATCCCGCCTTGAGCCAGATCTCTCCGCCCTGCGGCGTGAACTTGATCGAGTTGGAGAGCAGGTTGAGCACGACCTGGCGGATCGCGCGCTCGTCGGCCCAGAGCCGCGGCATGGCCTGCTCGAACACTTCGTGGATGGTGATGCCGCGGCTCGAGGCGCGCAGCTTCATCAAATGATGGCAGTCGGCGACGATGCCGACCAACGACACCGCTTCCTCGTTGAGTTCGTAGCGGCCGGCCTCGATCCGCGACAAATCGAGGATCTCGTTGATGAGGTTGAGCAGGTGCACGCCGGAATTATGGATGTCCGCCGAGTACTCCTTGTAGACCGGCACCGCGTGTGCGCCAAAAATCTCGCTCTTCATCACCTCGGAGAAACCGAGGATGGCGTTCAGCGGCGTGCGCAGCTCGTGGCTCATCTGCGCGAGGAAGCGTGACTTGGCGACATTGGCGGATTCGGCGCGGTGACGTGCTTCGTCCGAGATTGCCTTGGCCTGTTCGAGCTCGCCGATCAGTGCGTCCTTCTCGGCGCGTGCCTCGAGCGTGGCGAAGGTCGAGGAGTGCAGGCGGTGGGCCAGCAGGACGAAATAGCCTTCGGCCGCGAGCGCGAGTGCCGCCAGGATGTAATTGTCCAGTGAGCCGGTCATCACGAAGCTCAGGGCCATTGCGACCGCGACCGGCGCGGTGGCGGCAACGGCGGCGATCGGCAGATTGGCGGCCAGCATGCTCGATACCGCGATCACCAGCAGCATCAGGAACATCATCAGTGTTTCCGTGACCATGTCGAGCACGGGGTGGATCAGGATCGCCATCCAGCACAGGCCATAGAGCAGGTCGAGCACGACGAAGCGCGTTCGCCATGCGCGCGTCGCGGCCGGAGAGGTGGCCTCAGTCAGGAACCGCCGGCAGCTGCGGATCATCGCGCTGTGGATGCAGAGCATGCCCGCGGTCCAGGCCGCGGCCGGAATCGGCTGCATCCAGAGCCCGAACAGCACGCCGGTGGCGACCACCAGCAGCATCACGACATAGGAAGCCGACAGCCGCGTCTGCGCATATTGGCGCAGCATCTCGGCGTCGAAGGCCGGCCGGGTTCCGCTGGTCGAGGTTAACTTGTCGCGCGCCTCGCGCACCCGCTGCGCCGCAGCCCTGCGGCTGCTCGCCGATGGAGCGCTCACCGGCTCGGCCGGAAGCTGCACAACCTCGGGCTTTTCAGCGGGGTTACTCATCAAGCAACACGATTCCTGCCCACGCCGGACGCGGGCCTTCTGCATTGTCTATCTCTGGCAAGAAATCCTTAAGAGGTGACTTAAGGAGCTAAAGAATTACGTTAACGGATGATTAAGAAACACCTCTGCCGGAACCGGCAGTGCCGAACGTCCGGTCACGACGGATCAATACAGCAGCGAGTGCTGCGCAATGTAGACCAGTGCACCCGCGAGATATCCCACAAGCGCGGGACCTGCGATCCGGCGGGCGTACCAGAAGAATTCGATCTTCTCGAGCCCCATCGCGGCGACGCCGGCCGCCGAGCCGATGATCAGGATCGAGCCGCCGGTGCCGGCGCAATAGGCGATGAATTCCCAGATGAAGCTGTCCGGCGGGTATTGCACCAGATTGTACATGCCCATCGTCGCCGCGACGAGCGGCACGTTGTCGATGATGGCGCTCAACAGGCCGAGCAGGATGACGATGATGTCGAGACGGCCGACCGTGGTATCGAGCCATTTGGCCAGCAGCTCCAGCACGCGGGCGTGCTCCAGGCAGGCGACGGCCAGGAGAATGCCGACGAAGAACACGATGGAACTCATGTCGATGCGCGTCAGCGCATGGACGAGGGTGAGGGGACGACGCGCATCCTCGTCCTTGTGGCGGTGAACGATCTCGCCGACCAGCCAGAGGATGCCCAGCCCGAACAAGATCCCGATGAAGGGTGCGAGGTGCGTCACGGCCTTGAAAACCGGGACGGCGACCAGTGTGCCGAGGCCGAGATAGAACATCAGATTGCGCTCGAACAGCTCGACCTTGAGAGCCTGCGCTTCTCGTTGCAGCGGCGGGACGATGTCCTTCCCTTTGACGGAGTAGCCAATGATGAGCAGCGGTATCAGCAGGTTGAGCAGAGACGGCAGGAATACCGCTCCCATGATGCTGACAGGCGAGATCTGCCCTCCGATCCAGAGCATCGTCGTCGTGACGTCGCCGATGACGGTCCAGGCGCCGCCCGCATTGGCGGCGATGACGATCAGGGAAGCGAACAGCAGGCGGTCGCTCCTGTTGCCGATCAGCTTCTGAACCAGCGAGACCATCACGATGGTGGTCGTGAGGTTGTCGAGGATCGCGCTCAGGAAGAACGTCACGAAGCCGATGATCCACATCAGCGTGGTCTGCTTCGTGGTGCGGATGACCGAGGTGATGACTTCGAAGCCGTTGTGGGCGTCGATCACCTCGACGATCGTCATGGCGCCAATCAGGAAGAAGACGATCTGCGCCGTCGAGGCGACGGATTCGTCGAGCTGGTGGTTGACGAGCGAGGCGTCGCCGACGGACATCGCGTAGATGGTCCAGAGCAGGCCCGCTCCCAGGAGAGCCGTAGCGCTCTTGTTGATGCCGAGCGGGTGTTCGAGCGCGATGGCAGCATACGCAACGATGAAAACGGCGGCGATCACGCTCAGCAAGTCAGTCCCCCCGAACTTGTTCTTTCAGCTCAATGTGCTCGCCAGACCTCGTCGCGGTGCAGGCCGCGTCGAGGTCTGGGACGGCGCCGTGCCCGGCAGCAAACAGTCAAGATGTTCCTCAGCGTTGCAGACGCGCGAGCAGGCTCGACGTGTCCCAGCGCTTGCCGCCCATTTTCTCCACCTCGGAGTAGAACTGGTCGACCAGTGCGGTCACCGGCAGGTTGGCGCCGTTGCGGCGGGCTTCAGCCAGCGAGATCGAGAGGTCCTTGCGCATCCATTCCACCGCGAAGCCGAAATCGTACTTGTCCTCGTTCATGGTCTTGTAGCGATTCTCCATCTGCCAGGACTGCGCTGCCCCTTTTGAGATGGTCTCGATCACTGCGGCGACGTCGAGGCCACTCTTCTTGGCGAAGTGGATACCTTCGGAAAGACCCTGCACCAGACCGGCGATGCAGATCTGGTTGACCATTTTCGTCAGCTGGCCGGAGCCGGCGGGCCCAAGCAGTTTGCACATCCGCGCATAGGCGCCCGTGATGATCGGCTCGGCACCGGCATAGGCGTCCTGCGCGCCGCCGCACATCACCGTCAGCACGCCGTTCTCGGCGCCGGCCTGGCCGCCGGAGACGGGGGCATCGATGAACTTGAAGCCGGCCTTGGTCGCGGCCGCATCGAGCTCGCGTGCGACTTCGGCCGAAGCGGTGGTGTGGTCGACGAAGGTTGCGCCCTTCTTGACGCCGGCAAACGCGCCGTCGGGTCCGATCGTGACCGCGCGCAGATCGTTGTCGTTGCCGACGCAGCACATCACGAAATCCTGGCCTTCGGCGGCGGCCTTTGGGGTCGGTGCGGTCTTGCCGCCGAACTTGTCTGCCCACTCCTTCGCCTTGGCCGCGGTGCGGTTATAGACGGTGACCTCATGGCCCCCTTTTTTCACGAGGTGTCCGGCCATGGGGAAGCCCATGACACCGAGACCGAGGAAAGCGACTTTTGCCATGTATGGTACCTTGTCCGTAGTTTGGGTTTTACGGTTCTTGCCGGGCGAGCAGGGCGCCTGGTTCCGCCGTGTGGGCGGATTGGGGCGCACCATAAACCCTTGAGGCCAGAGGGCAACGGCTTCGTTTGGCGGTCCCCTGTGCTAGGATGGCGGACCTCAAGGACTTCAAAAAAGGGAGCGAAGGCATGGGCATGGGTTTGGGCGGCGTGAGCGTGGGCGTGCTCGATCATTTCAACATCCGAACCCGGAAACTGGCCGAGACGATCCGCTTCTACGAGGACGTGCTGGGCCTGGAAAATGGCGCCCGGCCGAATTTCGCCTTCCCGGGCGCCTGGATGTACAGCGAGGGGAAACCGGTGGTGCACCTCGTCGATATTTCTCCGACCGCCGAGCCACAAAAGCCGGATTCCGGCGTTGTCCACCATGTCGCCTTCGTCAGCCGCGGCTTTGACGGTATGAAGCAGCGGCTGACGTCCAAGGGGATGAAGTTCGAGTCCCGCCAGGTGCCTGGCGGCGAGCTCTGGCAGATCTTCGTCCACGACCCCAACGGGGTGATGATCGAGCTGAATTACGAGGCGGCCAGGGAGCAGGGGGCGGCGCCCGCGGAGATGGCTGACGATATCGGCAGGCAGTAGCCTTTTGGGCGTTTCCGCTCTAATGGGGCATCTTGAAATCAGGAGATGCGCTTTGAGCGTGACGCAGCAACAGGTTCTCGACAGCCTTGGCCGGATCAAGTCGCCGCGCGGGGTCGCGCTCACCAATGCCAACGTGCTGAGCGCGATCAGCGCCTCTGACGGCAAGGTGTTCTTCTCGATCAATGTCGATGCCGCCGAGGCGCGGGCATGGGAGTCCGTCCGGGCCGAAGCGGAAGCCGCCGTCCGTGCCATTCCCGGCGTCACCACCGCGATGGTGGCGCTCACCGCCGAGCGCAAGCCGGGCTCCGCGCCGCCGCCACCCCCGCAGCCGAGCCGTGGCACGCCCGGCGTGCAGCCCGCCCATGCTCATAAGCCGCCGCAGGGTGGCCAATCGCCGATGGCGCGGCAGTCTGAGATCCCCGGCGTCGCCGCCGTGATCGCGGTCGCCTCCGGCAAGGGCGGGGTGGGCAAGTCGACCACCGCGCTCAATCTGGCGCTCGGCCTGCGTGACGTCGGCCTCAAGGTCGGGCTGCTCGACGCCGACATCTACGGCCCCTCGGTGCCGCGGCTGACCGGCCTGCGCGACAAGCCGGAGCTGAACGACGAGCGCAAGATGATTCCGCTCCGGCGCTTCGGCCTCGCCATTATGTCGATCGGCTTTTTGGTGGAGGAGGAGACCGCGATGATTTGGCGCGGTCCCATGGTGATGTCGGCGGTGACGCAGATGCTGCGCGACGTCGAATGGGGCAAGCTCGACGTGCTGGTCGTCGACATGCCGCCGGGCACCGGCGATGCCCAGCTCACGCTGGCGCAGAACGTGCCGTTGAAGGGCGCCGTGATCGTCTCGACCCCGCAGGACCTGTCCCTGATCGACGCAAGACGGGGGCTTGCCATGTTCAAGAAGGTCAACGTGCCCGTGCTCGGCATCGTCGAGAACATGAGCTACTTCCAGTGCCCACATTGCGGCACCAAGTCGGACATTTTCGGACATGGCGGGGCGCGGCACGAGGCCGAGAAGCTTGGAGTCCCGTTCCTGGGCGAGATCCCGCTGCACATGGCGATTCGCGCCACCTCGGATGCCGGCAATCCCGTGGTCGACAGCGAGCCGGACGGACCTCATGCGGCGATCTACCGCGCCATTGCAGGCCAGGTCCGGGACCAGCTCAAGGGTGTCATCGCCGCGGCCTGAACCGGCCGCCGCGGCAAGCTCCGGGGACATGCGACTTTCGTAGAGCCCCGTCATGCCATTGTCGCGTTCCGAAACTGGGCGGTCCGTGTTAAAGGCCCACGGCAGTCAAGCCCCTTCGGTTCGACGCGGCCTTCACGCGTCGCCGGAATGAGCGGCAGCAAAAGAGAAGTTGAGGGGAAACGCCCCAGCAAGGAGAGAGATGAAGATGAAGCGTCGTGATTTTCTCAAAGTGTCGGCAGCAGGCGCGGCGGCGACCGCAGTGGCCTCGCCGGCAATCGCGCAGTCCTCGCCGGAGGTGAAGTGGCGCCTGACTTCGAGCTTCCCGAAGTCGCTCGACACCATCTATGGCGGCGCCGAGCAGGTGGCGAAATACGTCGCCGAGATGACTGACAACAAGTTCCAGATCCAGGTGTTCGCCGCCGGTGAAATCGTCCCCGGCCTGCAGGCGCTGGATGCGACTTCGAGCGGCACGGTCGAGATGTGCCACACCGTGTCCTACTACTATGTCGGCAAGGACCCGACCTTCGCGATCTTCGCCTCGGTGCCGTTCGGCCTCAACGCGCGCCAGCAGAATTCGTGGCTCTATCAGGGCGGCGGCAACGAGCTCGCCAACGAGTTCTTCAAGAAGTCGAACGTAATCGGCTTCCCCTGCGGCAACACCGGCACCCAGATGGGCGGCTGGTTCCGCAAGGAGATCAAGACCGTTGCCGACCTCTCCGGCCTGAAGATGCGCATCGGCGGCATTGCCGGCCAGGTGCTCCAGAAGGTCGGCGTGGTGCCGCAGCAGCTCGCCGGCGGCGATATCTATCCGGCGCTGGAGAAGGGCACCATCGACGCGGCCGAGTGGGTCGGTCCCTACGATGACGAGAAGCTCGGCTTCGCCAAGGTCGCCAAGTACTACTATTATCCGGGCTTCTGGGAAGGCGGTCCGACCGTCCACGCCTTCGCCAATCTGGAAAAGTGGAATGCGCTGCCGAAGAACTATCAGGCGATCCTCACCAACGCGACGGCCAACGCCAACAGCTGGATGGCCGCGCGTTACGACATGCAGAACCCGGCGGCGCTGAAGCGTCTGGTCGCCGGCGGCACCCAGCTTCGTCCCTTCACCAATGAGGTTCTGGAAGCCTGCCTCAAGGCGACCAACGAGCTGTGGGCTGAGATCTCGGGCAAGAACGCCGACTTCAAGAAGTCGATCGACGCCATGCAGGCCTACCGCTCCGACGAATATCTGTGGTGGCAGGTCGCCGAGTATACCTACGACAGCTTCATGATCCGCTCGCGCACCCGCGGCTGATCTACGGCTTAAGTCGTAAGACGAGTAGCCCGGCCTCCTCAAGGAGGCCGGGCTTTTTCTTTGCCGCAGTGCGATCGGGATGGCATTCGGCGGAGCGATGATCCATGCTGTCCTCAAGCCTCGGCAAGAAGGCCCAACAAGCAGATCCAAGAGGGTAGGAAATCATGAAGAGAAGAGACTTCATCAAGGTCACGGGACTTGGTGCGGCCGGCGCCGCCACGCTCGCGGCGCCCGCGATCGCGCAGTCGATGCCGGAAATCAAATGGCGCATGCCGACGAGCTGGCCGAAATCGCTCGATACGCTGTTCGGCGGCGCCGAGATGATGTGCAAGATGGTCGCGGAAGCGACCGACAACAAATTCCAGATCCAGATCTTCGCCGCCGGCGAGATCGTGCCGGGTCTCCAGGTGCTCGACGCCGTGCAGAACGGCACCTGCGAGATCGGCCACACCGCGTCCTACTACTATTTCGGCAAGGACCCGACCTTCACCTTCGGCTCGGCCGTGCCGTTCGGTCCCAACATGCGCATCAACCAGGCCTGGTACATGCTGGGCGGCGGGCGCGACGTGCTCAACGAATTCTACAAGGGCTACAACGTCGTCTCGCTGCTCGCGGGCAACACCGGCTGCCAGATGGGCGGCTGGTTCAGGAAGGAGGTCAACACGCCCGACGACATGAAGGGCATGAAATTCCGCATTGGCGGCTTTGCCGGCCGCGTGCTCCAGAAGCTCGGCGTGGTGCCGCAGCAGCTCGCCGGCGGCGATATCTATCCGGCGCTGGAGAAGGGCACCATCGACGCCGCCGAATGGGTCGGCCCCTATGACGACGAGAAGCTCGGCTTCTACAAGATCGCGCCGCACTACTACTATCCCGGTTGGTGGGAAGGCGGACCGATGCTGCTGGCCTTCGTCAACCTCGACAAGTGGAACGCGCTGCCGAAATATTACCAGAGCGTGCTGGAGCAGGCCGGCCACTACGCCAACAACTACATGATGGCGCGCTACGACAACGCCAATCCGCTGGCGCTGAAGAAGCTGCTTGCGAGCGGCACCAAGCTGCACGCCTTCTCGCCGTCGATCATGGATGCCTGCCACAAGGCCGCCAAGGAGCTGCATGCCGAAGTCGGCGCGACCAACGCCAGCTTCAAGAAGGTGCACGATTCCCTCGCCAAGTTCACGAGCGACGGCTACGCCTGGTTCCAGGTCGCCGAGGTCGGCTACGACATCTTCATGGCGCGGCGCTCGCAGAGCTGATCACGCCACTTGCTGCCTGCAACGCCCCGGAGCGAAGGCTCCGGGGCGTTGTCGTGTCCGCGTTTGGAGAGTGCCAAACTCAAAATATGCAAAAACAACCCCATGCACAGTAGACGAGGGGTCACGGCGGTACGTCCTGTCGATGCTGCCAACAGACTGATGCGTCGACGTAAATCTGCGGGATGCTACGATCCTCGTGCAGCCGCGGCCCGCGCTGCGTTTTGAGAGCGAAAGTGGGGTAGGGACCGCCGAGCGGCGGATTCGTTTCGGCATCTCCCGATGCTGCTAGTTGCGAAGCCGCTTAACTCGTCGGGCAACACAGTGGCAAAAAGCCATCATCGAAAAATCCGAAAATCCTGTCGCGGTGCCGATCCTTGGCCCATCCTTGGCCGATCCTTGGGAGTGACCATGGACTTCGATCCCGATGAGGTCCAAGGCGCACTGCGCAAGGCATGGTCATTGTCGACGGCCAGCCAATGGACCGCGGATAATCCGGCGGCGGGGCAATGCAACGTCACCGCGCTGCTCATTCATGACCTCTTTGGCGGCGAGTTGCTGAAGACGCCTCTGCCGCAAGGCGATCATTTTTACAACCGGATCGAGGGGCGGCGGTACGACTTCACGGCGTGTCAGTTCGATCAGCCGATCGCGTACATGGACGTGCCTGCGAATAGAGCCGACGCAGAGTTGGGGGCAACGAACGGCCAACTGGCTGAGCTTAGAGCGGCGTTCGAATGTCACATCGGAGATTGGCGGCCGCTGGAGCCGCAATAATCGTCGTTTCGCTTCACCACTGCATCCCGCGAGCTACGGACCACCTCTCACCAGATGCGTCCGGAAGAAGGCCAGTGCGGCGGCGTTGAGCTGTTCGTGAAAGGCGGCGCGGTCGAACCCCGGTCTGTCGGTGCAGATGTCGGGACGCTTGTTCGCCAGATCCGGCGTGCAGGGCGGAAGGAATGCATAATGACCGGCATTCGGCACGAGATGATAGTCGGATCTGACCGGCAGGTCGCGCTCAATCAGTGAAACATAATCCAGCGTGACTTCGCCGCCCGTCTTGTCGTCTCCGCTCAGCGCCGACGCCCAAAGCTGGATCGGAATTTTTACGTCCTTCAGAGCCTCCCGGTCGAACAATGGACCGAAGGCGGGGTCGGCAACGACAAGGGCCTTGACGCGCGGGTCATGCGCCAATGCTTGTGCCGGGATCTCGCTTCGTCGCAGTTCGGCGCAGCTGGGTTTTGGAGAATTTTCCGGGCACAAGGCGATGGCCTTTCGCAGATCGGGATTGGCGCCCGCGACCACCAGGCCGGTATAGCCGCCCCTCGAAAAACCAAAGAACCCGACATGGTCACGGCCGAGCTTCGCATGATCGGACCATGCGGTGAGCATATGGTCGATCAATCTCGTGATGTCTGCGGGTCGCTCCGTCAATGCGGCGAGCGTGTCCGCACGGCTCATGTCGCCACCGCCGGCGTCGACGGGATGGTCGAGCGCGACGACGACGAACCCGGCATCGGCGAGCACCTCGGCCGTGTCATGATGGCCGATGAAGGATCCCCCATAGCCATGCGAGATCACGATCAATGGCAGCTTGTCACCTGAGACCGCACAGTCCCGCGTCGCAGGCAAAGTGATCGTGCGAAGTTTGACCTCGCCCACCTGCTCCTGGCACGGCGACCACACGGCCGCCTGGAATGCTGGCAAGCCAGCCTCGGCCGGCACCGTGATGAAGCGAAAGCCGGCCGCCTGGGCCAACGTCGTCATCAGACAGAGGGCGAATGCGAGTGTAAATCTGAGGAGGTGCATGCGTTGCTCTCGTTTGAGTTCTGCCGGAGTCTCTGTTTGGAGCGGATCGGTCTGCAGAATGGGGTTTGGCTGCGGCATCCTACGACCTGTGCGCGGCCATGGCTTACACGAACCTGACAAGAGTGCCTCTGCCCTCTCGATGCCTGCTCATCAGCGGTGCGGCAGCAGAGGCTGTCGATGTCAATCGAACGCGCGAGATTTGGTGCCATCTCAACGCTAGCGTGATGCGTAGTTCTTCGGTGTTCCTTTCGCGGAACGATCAGGCTATCGGAATCCGGCAATCGGGCTGAAGTCGCGGCGGTTCGTTCACCGTCGTTCCGACTTCACGGTACGGCATACCGGACTCAACCAGTTCCGACGGGAATTCAGCTTTCACCTGACACGGCGGCTCTCGATCTTTGATCGAGATGCCAGGGCGGCCGTTTCCCGTGGGGACTTATCGATGAGCGTGGCAATTGAGATCGTACAACTCCTGATACAATCTGCCGACAGTTGGCTTTTTGAAGGTAATCGTTCGGGTCTTAGCGATCGCGAATGGATGGCCTTGCGCTTTCTCGCTCGCGCAAACAAGTTTTCGCGGACGCCGACTGCTCTCGCCAGCTTTTTGGGCACGACCCGCAGCGCCGCATCGCAGATTGCCGCCGTACTGCTGAGCAAGGGACTGATGGTCCGCAAGCCATCTGCAGAGGATAAGCGCTCGATTTCGCTCTGCGTTACAAGTGAAGGCGAGAGGTTCCTGGAGCGCGATCCGATGAACGCCCTGCGCGATCAGCTTGTGGCCCTTGAGCTCCCCGATCAATCTCGGCTGCGCGATACACTTCGCCGCGTCCTGGTTGGGCTCGATGTTGCCAAGCGCCGTCACCGTAGTGACGTTTGCAGTGAATGCATGTTCCTGATCGAGAGCGGAGAGGGGAAGGACCGCCGTTTCAAGTGCCGGCTCTTTCGGAAATCCATAGCCCAAAAGGAGACGACCCTGCTTTGCGCCTATTTCGAGGGGCGGGGCTAAAAGGGGCCAGCTTGCTACGTCCGCCGTCCCCGCCTTACGAGTGCACACCTGATTGGCTTACACGAACCTGACCGGTGACCAGTTCCGCTGGGTGCTTTTTTGCTGGCCGAGGCCTCCCGAATGCTGGAAAAGGGCGCAGAGGCGGCGCGAGCCGCGCGGTGATACACGGGACTTTGATGCGCCTTCTGATCGTCGAGGACAATGTCGAGCTGTCGCGGCTCGTGGCCGGCGGGCTGGCGGCAGCCGGCTATGAGAGCGACATCGTCGGAAGCGCCGCCGAGGCGCGCGAGGCCGTGAGCAGCGTCAGCTATGCCGCGATGATCCTCGACCTCGGCCTGCCCGACGGCGACGGTCTGTCGGTGCTGCGCGAGCTGCGCCTTAAGATGGAGCCGCTGCCGGTCCTGGTGCTGACCGCGCGCGGCGGCCTGCAGGACCGCGTCAGCGGCCTGCGCAGCGGCGCCGACGACTATCTCGCAAAGCCGTTCGCGATGGAGGAACTGGTGGCGCGGCTGGAGGCGATCCTGCGCCGGCCGGGCCAGCTGCTCGGACGCTCGCTGCGCCTTGCCAATCTCGTCTACGACACCGAGAGCCGCCAGATCTTCGTCGACGACCAGCCGCGGATCATCTCCGCGCGCGAGACCTCGGTGCTGGAGATCCTGCTGCGCCGGCAGGGGCGGGTGGTGCCGAAGAAGAACGTCGAGGACCACATCTTCGGGCTCGAAGGCGAGGTCGCCTCCAATGCGGTCGAGGTCTACGTCTCGCGGCTGCGCAAGCAGCTCACCGAGCACGGCGCCAAGGTGGTGATCCACACCGTTCGCGGCGTCGGCTATCTCATGGCCGAGGAAAAATAGCGTGGCTGCCGGCGGCCATGTCAGATCGCTCACGTTCAAATCGCTGATCTGGCGGATCGTCTTCCTGCACATCGTGGCGGTCGCGATGGTCGCGATCGTCCTGCCGCTGGTGCTGTTCTGGCTGCTCAACTCCGAGATTGACCAGTTGCACCGCGACGGCATGCGTGCCCAGGCCGAGGTGCTGGCGGAGCGCATCGTTGCCCAGCCGGACGGCTCGCTGACGTTCAACCTGCCCGACAGCCTGCGCGGGCTCTATTCGGACGCTTACGGCCGCTATCAATACGACATTCGCGACGGCGAAGGCCGGCTGCTGTTTTCCTCGCACCGGCGGGCCGGCGCCGCAGCTCTTCGGCCGTCCGAAACGATTTCCGGCGCTGGCGTCACTCGGATCATCGACGGCAAGATGGTACGCATCCGGGTCGCCGAGGATCTCGCGCATCGCGACGTCATCATCGACGACATCATTTCGAATTTCTTCCGGCGGGTCGGGTGGATCACCATCCCGATCCTTCTGGTCCTGCTCGCAACCGACATCATCATCTTCCGCCGCGCGATCGCGCCGCTGTGGAGGGCCTCGGAGGAGGCCAGCAATATCGGCCCGGCGCGCACCGACATCCGCCTGCCGACCAAGCAGATCCCGCGCGAGATCATGCCGCTCGTCACCGCCGTCAACCAGGCGCTCGACCGCCTCGAGGACGGCTTTCGGCTGCAGCGGCAGTTCACGGCCGACGCCGCGCATCAACTGCGCACGCCGCTCGCGATCCTGCGCACACGGATCGAGACGCTTGGCGACGGCGCCGCACGCCAGGCGCTGCATGCCGACATCGAAGCCATGAGCCGGATCGTCGCCCAGCTGCTGGAGATCGCCGAGCTCGACACGCTGGTGCTCGATCCCGGCGAGACCGCTGACTTGCGCGCCGTCTGCGCCGATGTGGTCGGCGCGATCGCCCCGCTCGCGATCGCGCAGCACAAGGAGATCGCGCTGCGGGGCAGCGACGCGCCGGTCATGATCCACGGCAATTCGGAGATGCTTCAGCGCGCAATCTTCAACCTCGCCGAAAACGCCATCAAGTTCACGGCCAGGGATACCGCCGTCGAGGTCGAGGTGGGCGAGGACGGCTCAGTGCGGGTGCGCGATTGCGGTCCGGGCATCGCCGAGGCCGAGCGCGAGCTGATCTTCCAGCGCTTCTGGCGCCGTGACCGCCAGCGCAGCGACGGCGCCGGCCTGGGGCTCTCGATCGTGCGCGGGGTCGCGGACGATCATGCGGCGACGGTCGCGGTGGAGAATCTCCCCGGCGGCGGCGCAGAGTTCACGCTGCGGTTTCGGCTGGCGGACGAGACAGTCTCTTTTCCCTCTCCCCGTGTGGGAGAGGGTGGCTCGCCGCGATAGCGGCGAGACGGGTGAGGGTCTCGCTCCGCGAGTTCCCTTAGCCATGAAGTGCGCGGAAGCAACCCCTCATCCGGCGCCATAGCCGAAGCTTCGCTTCGGCGTTCTTAAGAACGGCGGCCGAAGGCCGCCTATGCCACCCTCTCCCACAAGGAGAGGAGGAAGAAAACAACCGCTATTTCAGCTTGCCGGTGGACCGATCCATGATCATGCGTGTGGCCAGATACAAACGCGGCACGATGCTGTTGAGCTGCACATATTCGGCATCGTTGGAGTGTGCACCGAAGCCTGACAGGCCCATGCCTTCCACCACGGCTCCTCTTGTCTTGAGCGCGGCAAACGCGGCGTCGGTGCCGCCGCCGGTCGCCTTCTCGTCGACCTTGAGGGACATTCCGAGCTCCTGATAGATCGTCTTGCCGTAGGCCGCCACGTGGCGCGAGGCCTCGTTGGCCTCCAACGGCGGGCGACGCACCTCGAACTTCAGGTCGACCTTGGAGTTGGGCAGCAGGCGATTCTTGATCTTGTCCTGAAGCGCCTTCTCCAACTCGTCAAAGTCGGCCACCTTGAGCGCACGCGCATCGGCCTGGGCCGTGGCGTCGGCAGGGATCACATTGCGATTAGTGCCGGATTTGGAGACCGTCCAGTTCAGCTTCAGGCCTTGCTCGGGCTTGGACAGGTCCTTCATCTGGAGCACCTGGTGCGAGAGCTCGTACAGCGCATTCACGCCGCCCTCAGGCCTTGCGCCGGCATGTGACGACTTGCCATGCACGGTGAGATAGGCCGAACCGATGCCGCTGGTGGCGAGGCGCAGAGTGCCGTCAGTCCCGCCGCCTTCGAACGAGAACACCACGTCCTGATCCTCGGCGAACCGGGTGATGGTGCTGCGCCAGCCGGGCGAGGAGATCTCCTCGTCGCCGTTCGTGAGCACCGTGAGCGTGCCGTAATCCTTGAAGCTCAGCTTCTGCAGCAATGCCACGGTATGGAGAATGAGCGCGACGCCCTGCTTGTCGTCGGCGATGCCGAGGCCGTAAGCCTTGTCGCCGTCGATGCGGAACGGCTGGTCCTTCAGCATGCCCTTCAGGTACACCGTGTCCATGTGGGCGATCAGCATGATCTTCTTGCTGCCCGTGCCCTTGAACACGGCGTGCACGGCAGGCCCGATCTTCTCAGGCGTGTCGTCGAGGCGATAGATGTCGGTGGGTTGCAGGATCTCCACCGTGCCGCCGAGCTGCCTGAGTTGGCCGGCAACGCGCTCAGCGATCTGGTTCAGGCCTTCGATGTCCTTGCTGCCGGATTCGATGTTGACGAGATCGCGCAGCGTGTCGAGCAGCGGCTGCTGCTCCTTTTGCGCCAGTGTATGGATATCGGCGATCGGCTCGGCCTGCGCCGTCGTGGCGGCACATGCCAGCCAGAGCGAGGCGATCAACGGGCCAACGAGCGATGGAACAGGGTGCAAGCGGGGCATGAGCGGCCATCCATGGGGTGGAGGATGGCCCGGTATGCCTGCGTTTCCGGTGCTTGTCACGCGCGCCGTCGTGCGTCATGCGCCGCTTGAGCGGAGCATGACGGCGAGTGTCGTCCCCGCTATTTCTGCGGTGGTCCCAAATCCAGCGGCGGCAGCTCGATCTGTGGCACCTCGATCTTGATCGTGTTGGGGTCGATGTTGGTCTGGACGCCCTTGTAGTGCATCACCATCGCGGGGAACGCGATCACCAGACCGACCATGATGACCTGGATGACGACGAACGGGACCGCACCCCAATAGATCTGGCCCGTGGTGACAGGGTCCATCCGCTTGCCGGTGACGCGATCGGTGTATCGCTCCTTCGGCGCGACCGATCGGAGATAGAACAGGGCGAAGCCGAACGGCGGATGCATGAACGAGGTCTGCATGTTGACGCCGAGGATGACGCCGAACCAGATCAGGTCGATGCCGAGGTGCTCGGCGGCAGGTCCGAGCAGCGGGATCACGATGAAGGCCAGCTCGAAGAAGTCGAGGAAGAAGGCCAGCACGAAGACGAAGGCGTTGACGAAGATCAGGAAGCCGACCTGGCCGCCGGGCAGGGAGGTGAGCAGGTGCTCGACCCAGACGTGCCCGTTGACGCCGTAGAAGGTCAGCGAGAACACGCGGGCGCCGACCAGGATGAACACGACGAAAGCCGACAGCTTGGCGGTCGATTCCGTGGCCTGCCGGATCAAGTCCCAGCTCAGCCGCCGCTTCGCGGCACCGAGGATGAGGGCGCCGGCGGCACCCATCGCGCCGCCTTCGGTCGGGGTCGCGATGCCGATGAAGATCGTGCCCAGCACCAGGAAGATCAGGAACAGCGGCGGCACCATGACGAAAGTGGTCTGCTGCGCCATCTTCGAGAGGAAACGGAAGCCGGTGAGCTTGTCGATGACCCAGTTCACCACGGCGACGACGAATGCGAAGATGATGCCGTAGAACATGCTGAGCACGACGTAATCGGCGCCATGCACGCTCGAATCGCGCATCATGAACCAGCCGAACACGCCGCTGGCGAGGAACAGCACGCCGAGCGAACCGAGGCCGCGGCTGCCACTCTCCTCGCGGAAGCCGATGGCCTCCTTCGGCAGGCCCGGCGTGGCCTTCGGGAAGATCACGCTGACGAGGAAGGCGTAGGCGGCGTAGAGGCCGGCGAGCACGAGGCCCGGGATGAAGGCGCCCTCGTACATGTCGCCGACGGATTTGCCGAGCTGGTCGGCCATCACGATCAGAACGAGCGAGGGCGGAATGATCTGCGCGAGCGTGCCGGACGCGGCGATGACGCCGGCTGCCACGCGGCGGTCATAGCCATAGCGCAGCATGATCGGGAGCGAGATCAGACCCATTGAGATCACGGAGGCGGCGACCACGCCCGTCGTCGCGGCAAGCAGCGCGCCGACGAAGATCACGGCATAGGCAAGGCCGCCGCGGATGGTACCGAACAGTTGGCCGATGGTGTCGAGCAGGTCCTCGGCCATGCCCGACCGCTCCAGCACCAGTCCCATGAAGGTGAAGAACGGAATGGCGAGCAGCGTGTCGTTGTTCATCACGCCATAGACCCGCTCCGGAAGGGCCTGAAGGAAGTCCGGGCGGAACTCGCCGAGCTCGATGCCGACTACGGCGTAGAACAGGCCGACAGCGCCGAGCGAGAATGCTGCGGGATAGCCGAGCAGCAGCATGACGACCAGCGACGCGAACATGATGGGCGCCATATTGGCGATGATAAACGCGGTCATAATTCCCCCTAAACCGTCGCCAACGGCTACTTCTTCTCGATCGCTTCGACGAGATGCTCGACTTCCGCCTCCAGCGCCGACACCTGGGATTCATGCGGGTCCGGCATCATTCCGCGCATGACCGCAATTCGCTTGATCAGCTCGGAGATGCCTTGAACGAGCAGCAAAGCGAACCCGATCATGATCAGGGATTTGGCGGGCCATTGCGGCAGACCGCCGGCATTGCCGGATTGTTCGTTGATCTGGAACGAGCGCTCGAAGAACGGCACGCCCGTGATGATCATGACGATGCACAGCGGAATGAGGAAGAACAGATGACCGATCACGTCGATGACATTGCGGGCCGTCTTCGGCAGCGCATTGTTCACGATGTCGATGCGGATGTGTTCGTTATCGAGCAGCGTCCAGGGCGAGCACAGCAGGAAGACGATGCTGAACAGCACCCATTGCAGCTCGAGCCACGAATTGGACGACGTGTCGAACGTCTTGCGGACGATCGCATTGACCGCCGAAATGATGACGGCGACCACGATCAACCACGCCAGGCGTTTGCCCGTCCAGCGCGTGAACGCGTCAATTCCTCGGCTCAGCTTTAGGAGCGCTTGCAACGATAGGTCCTCCCCCGATTGTGCCCCGGCCGTCTTGACTGCGCCGAGTTGGCGCGTGGCTTGTCTCGCCGCGCAGGCATAAGGCAGCCGCACCAAACCAGCGGGCGTGCCGCCAGTCAATTGGAAGTTTGTTGATAGTTAAGGGGAATAACACCCGCGAGCAGGTTAAGGACTACCCGCCGGTGACGCTCATGTGCCTGGAGACGCTGGGACGGTCGTGGCGGCGGTCGATGATGAAGTCGTGGCCCTTGGGCTTCAGCCCGATCGCGCGGTCGATCGCATCCGCAAGCAGCACATCCTCGTTCGATGCACGCAGAGGTTTGCGTAAATCCGAGGCATCCTCGTGGCCGAGGCAGGTGTGCAGCGTTCCCGTGCAGGTGATGCGCACCCGGTTGCAGGATTCGCAGAAATTATGGGTCATCGGCGTGATGAAGCCGAGCTTGCCGCCGGTCTCGGCGACACTGACATAGCGCGCCGGTCCGCCCGTGGTCTCGGCCAGATCCGTCAGCGTGAATTGCTGGGCGAGGCGGGCGCGCACCAGCGACAACGGCAGATATTGGTCGATCCGTCCCGATCCGATCTCGCCCATCGGCATCACCTCGATCAGCGTCAGGCCCATGCCGTTGCCGTGGGCCCAGCGCATCAGCTCGGGCAGTTCGTCTTCGTTGAGGTTCTTCAGCGCCACCGCGTTGATCTTCACGCTGAGCCCTGCGGCGCGTGCGGCTTCGATGCCTTCCAGAACCTTGTCGATCTCGCCCCAGCGGGTGATCTCGCGAAACTTCCGCGGATCGAGCGTGTCGAGCGAGACGTTGATGCGGCGGACGCCGCAATCGGCAAGCTCGCTCGCATGTTTCGCAAGCTGGGTGCCGTTGGTGGTCAGCGTCAGCTCGTTCAGGGCGCCGCTGGAAAGATGCCGCGACAGCGAGCGCACCAGCGTCATCACGTTGCGGCGGACCAAGGGCTCGCCGCCGGTGAGCCGCAGCTTCTTCACGCCCTTGGCGATGAAGGCCGAGCAGAGCCGGTCGAGTTCCTCAAGTGTCAGCAGGTCCGCCTTGGGCAGGAACGTCATGTCCTCCGACATGCAATAGAAGCAGCGCAAGTCGCAGCGGTCGGTGACGGAGACGCGCAAATAGCTGATGGTCCGCCCGAACGGATCGGTCATGGGGCTCGACAGCGCGGCGAGGGGACTCGCGGAAGATCCGTTCATACGGGAGGCCTTGTCACTTTGGGCGACTCGCGCACCGATGCTTAGCGGTGCTTGGGAAGCAATCTAAGCATCGCGCTGGCCGAGGACAATCGGGTTGGATACGTAAGGTCAGCGCTTGCCCGCGTTCGGATCGGGGAAGGGCGAGGCCGCGGTCTGTGCGGCATCCGCCGGGGCTGCGGCAGCGGCCGGTTTCGGCTTCTTCGGCCGGTGCGGCTTGCGGACCGGTTTGGGCGGAGTGGCCGGCTGGAGCTCCGCGAACACCGGATTCGGGTCGGTGGTCACCGAGGCGGGCGTGGTGAAATCGCCGGGATTCTTGATCACGTTCACCGGCACGTTCGCCACCTGGTACTTGGCCAGCGCGAAAGCGACCGTAAACGGAGCATCGGGGGCGGGAACCGAGACGGAGCAGGGGGTCTTGCAGCCCGGACCGAGCGAGGTTGTGGCGTCAGCCCCCGGAGGACTTGATTCGAGCCTGACCTGGACGGTCGGCGGGGCCGATTTGAACATGTCCCAGGACATCGAGGAGCAGCCACCAAGGCTCGCTCCTGCTAACGCAATCGCGATGACACGACGCATGACCACCCATTTCTGCGACGAACCGCCACCTACCCCAGCCGGACCTTAGGAGTGTCGTTTGGGGCAGGCAACCGGCGGGCTGCGCATAGGTAATAGATGGTTAATGCGGGGTTCTGCGGAATAATATAGCTTAATCAGTGGCTTGCGGGAGTCCGGGTATTCATCAGGCTGTGCGCTGCGGCGGGCAGGTCGCGCATGTGATGGATCAGCCGGTCCGGCTTCAGTTCGGCGATCGGCACGTCCGTATAGCCGAAGCTGACCCCGATGACGGGCACGCCGGCCCGCCGGGCGACGCCAACGTCGGTTCCGGCGTCACCGACCATGATGGAGGCTCTGACCTCTCCGCCGGCGCGGGCCACGGTCTCGCGGAAAATGGTCGGATCGGGCTTCTGGACGCCAAACGTGTCGGCGCCGCAGATCGCCGCAAAGCGGCGACTGAGGTCGAGCTGGTCCAAAAGCCGCTGCGACAGCCATTCCAGCTTGTTGGTGCAGACCGCGAGGCGGTGGCCCTGGGCGGCTAAATGGTCGAGCGCGGCCTCGAGTCCCTCGAAGGGGCGGGATTCGACTGCGATATGGTCGGCATAATAGGCGATGAAATCGGCGGTCATCCGGTTCATGTTTGCGGGGGTGACGGTGCGACCCTCGGCCTCCAGGCCCCGCTCGATCAGCTTGCGGGCGCCGGCGCCGATCATGTTGCGGGCCGAGGCCATCGGCACGGGCGGCAGCCCTTCGCGGTCGAGCACGTGATTCAGCGCGGTGATCAGGTCGGGCGCCGTATCCACAAGCGTGCCGTCGAGATCGAAGACGATGGTGTGAGGGGAGGTCATGGGCGAAGCGCTACCGGCGCGGTCGCGTCGAAGCAAGGGGCGGGGCCATAATATCCGCTTATAGACCTGTTCCCAGACCCTGTTCTCCGGGGAAAAACGAGGCTACATAGGCCGCCGCAACCGGCCACACCGGCGGCACATTCTCGATCCAAAGGCGGGCGCAAACGTGAACATGGACCAGTTGAAGCGGCAGGCTGCAGCGCGCGCCCTCGAGGAAGTGCGCGACGGCATGCAGCTCGGGCTCGGCACCGGCTCGACTGCAAAACATTTCGTCGAGCTGCTCGGCGAGCGCGTTGCCGCCGGGCTCAAGGTGATCGGCGTGCCGACCTCGGAGGCGACGCGCGCGGACGCGATGCGTTGCGGCGTGCCGCTGACCACGCTGGACGAGATCGACCATCTCGACATCGCCGTCGACGGCGCCGACGAGATCGATCCCGAACTCAATTTGATCAAGGGCGGTGGCGGCGCGCTGCTGCGCGAGAAGATCGTGGCGGCCGCCTCGGATCGCATGATCGTGATTGCCGACGACAGCAAATGGGTGCCGGCGCTCGGCAAGTTTCCGCTGCCGGTCGAGGTCATCCCGTTCGGGCTTGGCGCGACGCGCCGCGCGATCGAGAAGGCATTTGCGGACTGCGGCGTTTCCGGGCAAATGGCGGTCCGCAAGGCCAAGGACGGCCACGTTTTCGTCACTGACGGCGGCCACTGGATCGTCGATGCCCAGCTCGGACGTATTGTGGATCCACCCAGTCTCGCCAAGGCGTTGAGCGCCATCCCCGGTGTGGTCGAGCATGGATTGTTCATCGGCCTGGCCAGCTCGGCCGTTCTGGCGGGCGGTGAGGGAATCCGCGTGATTGAACGGCGAAAGCCCTAAGGAGACTAGGAATGAAGAGCGTTTTGAAATTGTTGCCGGCCGCGACCCTTGCTGTGGGGCTGGCCCTCTCGGTCGCCCCGGCTGTGGCCCAGCAGGGCGCGCCTAAGGCTGCGGCGCCGGCCCAGCCGAAGGCCTCGCCGGCGGCGATTGCCGCGGCCAGGGAGATCCTGCAGATCAAGAACGCGACCGCGATGTATCAAGGCGCCGTGCCCGGCCTCGTCGAGAAGACCAAGATCGCGCTGACGCAGCAGAACCTCAACTACCAGAAGGACCTCAACGAGGTCGCGCCGATCGTGGCCCAGCAGCTCGCCGGCCGCCAGAACGAGATCGGCGAAGGCATGGCGCAGATCTATGCCAGCGAGTTCACCGAGCAGGAGCTGAAGGACCTCGTCACCTTCTACAAGTCGCCGCTGGGTAAAAAGCTGATCGAGGCCGAGCCGCGCGCCATCGGCCTCAGCATGGCCTTCATGAACTCCTGGGCCCAGAACTTCTCCGAAACCGTGATGGGAGCCTTCCGCGCCGAGATGCGCAAGCGTGGCAAGGAGATCTGATCGATACTATCTGATCAGAAATCGCTGAAAGGGGTCGGAGTGGACAATGGCTGAATTCGACGTCGACCTCTTCGTCATCGGTGGCGGCTCGGGCGGCGTGCGTGCCGCCCGCATCGCGGCCGGTCACGGCGCCCGCGTGACGATCGCGGAAGAGTACCGCATGGGCGGCACCTGCGTGATCCGCGGCTGCGTGCCGAAGAAGCTGTTCGTGATCGGCTCGCATGTCCGTCACGAACTTGAGGATGCCGCCGGCTTCGGCTGGACCGTCCCGCCCGCCAGCTTCGACTGGCCGACGCTGATCGCCAACAAGGACAAGGAGATCGCGCGGCTGGAGGCGGCCTACACCGCAAACGTCGAGAAGTCGGGCGCGCAGATCGTCAAGAGCCGCGCGGCGATCGAGGACGCGCACACCGTCCGCCTGCTCGAGAACGACAGGAAGATCACGGCGAAATACATCCTGATCGCCACCGGCGGCGCGCCGAACCACGGCGCAGCAATTCCCGGCATCGAGCACGTGATCTCCTCCAACGAGGCGTTCCATCTTGCGAGGCTGCCGAAGCGGATCGTGATCCAGGGCGGCGGCTACATCGCGCTGGAATTCGCCGGCATCTTCGCCGGCTTCGGCTCCGACGTCACCGTGATCTATCGCGGCGACAACATCCTTCGCGGTTTTGACGAGGATGTTCGGACCCATGTTCGTGCCGAGATGGAGAAGCAGGGCATCACCATTCTCACCGGCTGCACCGTGACCAAGGTCGACCGCCACGGCGAGGAATTCACCACCCATCTGTCGAACGGATCGAGCCTCGCCTCCGAGCAGGTGATGTTCGCGATCGGCCGCCATCCCAACGTCGCCAATCTCGGGCTGGAGAATGCCGGCGTCGTCATCAATCCGAGGAATGGCGGCATCGCGGTCGATCATTTCTCGAAGAGCTCGGTCGACAGCATCTATGCGATCGGCGACGTCACCCACCGCTTCAACCTGACGCCGGTCGCGATCCGCGAGGGCCATGCCTTCGCCGACACGGTGTTCGGCAAGCGTGAGGTCAGGGTCGATCACGCCAACATTCCGACCGCCGTGTTCTCGCAGCCGGAAGTCGGCACCGTCGGCCTCACGGAAACCGAGGCGCGAGCGCAGTACAGCCACGTCGACATCTACAAGACGACGTTCCGCCCCATCAAGGCGACGATGTCGGGCCGCGACACGCGCGTGCTGATGAAGCTCGTCGTCGACGGGGCCACCGACCGCGTGCTCGGCTGCCACATCGTCGGCGATGCCGCCGCCGAGATCACCCAGGCGGTCGCGATCGCCGTGAAGATGAAGGCGACCAAGGCCGATTTCGACGCCACGATCGCGCTGCATCCGACCGCGGCCGAAGAGCTCGTCACCATGCGCTCGCCGACCGCACGCCACGTGCGCCAGGCGGCGGAGTAGCCTTTCACCCGTGCGGCCTTGACGGTTTTGAGGGCTTGACGTTTTGAGGCCTTGACGCGTTGTTCATGTTTTGTTCTTATGCTGCAACCATGATGGGAGGCAGCGATGGACAACCGCATCAACGAAATCCGCAGAACCATTCGAGCGCTTCGTGTCAGCATGCTCGAGGCCGAAGCCATCATGCGTGAGCAAGTTGACCGGGACGAGGACTGCAGCTTCGTTGCGCAGGAAATCCTCAAGATGCGTTCGGTCATGAGCTTGCTCGTCAAGGAGCGTACAACGCTCGGCGATGACGAGCCGATCCTCGTCAACTGCCTCTACGTGCGGCGGCGCCGGCCGCCCCGACAGTCATCGGCTGATCGTCTCCCGGAGTCGGGTAATATGCCTCCGCAACGCGTGGCGGCGGGAATCTGACAGGAGCAGGACGACCGTCATTCGAACGACTGACGGGCAGCCCGTTCAGGTTTGCCGGACGGACTGTCCGCCCATTTCGCCATGTCCATCGTTCGCACGTCGATGCCTTCGCACCAGAGGCAGCTGAGCTCCGCGCGGCCCTTTGCCGAAAGCATTGGGACAAGTCCGTGGCCGCAGCCGGAGCAAGACGTGACATGATTCATGCGGTTCTCCACGATACCCGAATTCGGGACGACATTTCGTTGCCGAAGCTTGCGTGGGCGTTATGACGGAGCAGGAACGCTTCCGATCGGAGTGCTCGTGCCTGAGATCGTCGAGGCTGCGATCCAGCGCCGCCCTTAGACGTTCATTTACCCTTCAGAGCTGGAACCCATACATGAGTTACATCTCTTAACTCGACACGGTTAGGTTGCGCTCGATATTTGGGTGCACATCATGGGCCGCTTCGTTCTTTTCACATGTATGGCGTTCGTCACGACCTTCGTAGGCATCTCCTGGGCGATGCGTGGCTTTCCCATGACCGTCGCTTCCTCTTCGCCGGTCGGCCAGTTGAAGCCGACACTCACGGCCTCGTTTGGCGACGAGAGTGCCAAGGCCTATGAACGCAAGGCGTGGGAAGCCAAGCACACCCTGCAAAGCGACAAGGATCCGCAACTCGATGCGCTGCGGATGAACGCGCTGCAGGCAGGCACCGCCTACGCGATGTCGCCATGCGACAGGACGATGAAAGCGAACCTCATCGCGGCCACGTCGGCCTATGCGCGGGGCTACATGAAGATTTTCGACTGCCCAAATCCGGCACTGGCGATGTTCTGTAGCGAAAAGAAGCGCGATCAGGCCAACGCTGCGTACTCGACGCCGCTGGACGTTCGCGTCCAGGCGCAGCTCGCCGAGGCGTTTGAACAAAAAGGTATCGTCGAGGACGATTTTCCGGAGGATATCCGCCTCACGGTGCTCCAGTTTGCCGGGCCCGGCCTGTGGTCCGATCCGTCTCCTGTATGCCTGCCGAAGCAACGTGGGACGAACGCAAGATGAGCCGTGCCTGGTTCATCCTCTGGGCCCTCGTCGTCTATCAGGTCGCCGCATGGGCATTCGCACCGCAAAAGTCACCTCAGCCCGCACCTCCAATCGACGGTCCGGGCTACGGGTCCAACGAGGCGATCTTCGTGGAAGGGAGGGTAAGCAAGCGCCGTGCGGTCGCGCGGGCATTGGAGCGCCCCTATGGATCGCGCTGCGCCGGCGAGGGGCGGAAGCAGTTCATCAGCTCCGTCGGCGAATATTACTACCATCGTCAGAACGAGGCCGAACGTTATCCTGAAACCTTTGGCAAACCCGGTGCGGACTACATCGCCAGGCAATGGTCGACCGGCGAGGACAAGCGCATCGATCGCCTGACGCAGGAAGCTTATGCCCAGGGCTATCTGCAACCGTCGGACTTTGGCGCCGTAGCGCGCAAGGCAGTCGAAACCGTCGTCAGGAGCGAGCGCGTCACGGTTCGGTCCTGCGCCAGCTGAAATCGGCGGAACGGCCTCCCATCCTGCGTTGTATTACAAGCACGAGCCGTCATCCTTCGAGGCTCGGCTTGCGATGCGTTCGCATCGCAAGCCTCACGCCTCAGGATGACGGTTCGGTAACGGTGCCGCGCGGCTCGGCCTGCTCGCCGCAACGAGTGGAACCCGATGCGGCGGCTGGTCGCAGTCGCATCGCCTTGATTCCGACAGACCGGTCTTTATGTGTCGGTGAACAAGAATCCGGGCCCCTCTGGCGAGGACGCCGACGATGTCGGCAAACCTCGTGATGTCGGATGACCTGTCCCGCGCGAATGCGATGGATCGGCCGATCGCCGGGCCTTCTTCGGTTCTCTCCGACCAGTCGCTCCATCGCAGCTCCGTGCGGCCATTTCGCAAGATCGAGGAGCAACGATGTCTGACGCCAAGCATTCAAATCCGAACGAGATCGAGATCGCGGATCCGTCCAGCCTGAATGAGCAGGCTGCGGCGGCGCTGGTCATTGCCGGCGCGCTGGTCGCCGTGGCCGACCGGCGCGTTTCGCCGGTCGAGCGCGACGAAGTGATCCGCTTCATCCGGGATCGCGGATTGGCACCTCATATCGACGACGAAAGGCTGCTTGCGATGTTCGACGCACTCGCCGAACGACTCGAGGAGCCGGATTTTGCCAACGTCGTGATCGAAACGCTGCGGCCGGTATCGGACATGCCGCTGTCGTCTCATCTGATGGAGTTGTCGGAGCGCGTCGCGGCCGCCGACGAAGACGTCCATCCCCATGAGGTGCAGGCGATCAAGCTGTTGCGCCTGCTGACGCTGGCGCTGCCGCGTGCAAAGCGGGTCGCACCGGCCGCGGCCCGCGCTGTCGCCGAGGAATGAGCATGTCCACTGCCTCGGACCAGCGTACGACGGGAGCCGAGGGTGCTGCCAGCCAGATGGCCGGCGGCGACCCGCGCCTCGACAAACTCGTCAATTGCATGCCGCCGCGCGTGGGCGACACCGTCACCTATCTGCTCAAGCCGTCGAGCCGCTGGGTCAGGATCCCCTCGGGCGCGCTGCTCGTCGTCGGCGGCGTGTTCTCCTTCCTGCCGATACTGGGTGTCTGGATGCTGCCACTCGGCCTCGCGCTGCTTGCGGAGGACGTGCCTGCGTTGCGCTCCTCACGTTCGAAGGTCCTGGACTGGGTCGAGCGGAAGAAGCCGCAATGGCTCGATCCGTCCGCATCGAAGCATGATCGATCATGACTGAACTCATCACCACCGAGGCGCTGGCCGCGCTGCTCCAGGTCGTCCTGATCGACCTCGTGCTGGCCGGCGACAACGCCGTCGTCATCGGCCTTGCCGCGGCAGGGCTGCCGGCCGAGCAGCGCCGGCGCGCCATCGTGGTCGGCATCGTCGCCGCTACTGCGCTCCGCATCGTCTTCGCCGGCGTTGCGACCCAGCTCCTGCAAGTGATCGGCCTCCTGCTCGCCGGCGGCGTGCTGCTGCTCTGGGTCTGCTGGAAGATGTGGCGCGAGCTGCGCGAGCGGGCCGCACATTCGCGTCAGCTTGCGTTCAGCCATGGCGGCGGCGCGAGCGACGCAGCTGCGCCGCATAAGACTTTCGGGCAGGCTGCCTTGCAAATCGTCGCCGCCGACGTCTCGATGTCGCTCGACAACGTGCTCGCGGTCGCGGGCGCCGCGCGCGAGCATCCCTACATCCTTGCGTTCGGCCTGCTATTGTCGGTGGCGATGATGGGCGTTGCCGCAGACCTGCTCGGCCGCGTGCTGCAGAAGCAGCGCTGGATCGCCTATGTCGGTCTCGCCATCATCGTTTACGTCGCCTTCGAGATGATCTATCGCGGCTCGCTCGAGCTCGCGCCTGTCATCGCGAGTCTCTGAGGCGCATTCCCTGTCTCACTCCGGAGTGATCAATGACGTCTGAAACCAAAGCACTTTCGGCGCATTCCGCGCCAGCGCCGCAGATCGGTCCGTTTGCGCAGCTCATCTTTGGCTCGCGCTGGCTGCAAGTGCCGCTCTATGTCGGCCTGATCATCGCGCAAGGCGTTTATGTGCTGCTGTTCCTGAAAGAGCTCTGGCACCTGGTCGCGCACTCGTTCGACGCCAGTGAGCAGCAGATCATGCTGGTCGTGCTCGGGCTGATCGACGTCGTCATGATCTCGAACCTGCTGGTGATGGTGATCGTCGGCGGCTACGAGACCTTCGTCTCCCGGCTGAACCTGACCGGTCATCCCGACGAGCCGGAATGGCTGAGCCACGTCAATGCCAGCGTGCTCAAGATCAAGCTGGCGATGGCGATCATCGGCATCTCCTCGATCTCGCTGCTCAGGACCTTCATCGAGGCGGGCAATCTCGGCACGACGCGCAGCAATTTCACCGAGAGCGGCGTGATGTGGCAGGTGCTGATCCACCTGACCTTCATCATCTCGGCGATCGGCATCGCCTGGGTCGACCGCCTCAGCGAGAGCGGCCATCGCAAGGAGGCACGCCACGGCTGATGGACCTGGCCGTCTGATACCTCCCGAGCGGCCAAGCCTGAAGCCCGCCTGATCGCGCGATCAGGCGGGCTCTCTTTTCCGGATCGATAAAATTGTCTGCAATCCGCACAGCAGCGGCAAACCCTGCGCACAAGAAACGTGCGGCCTTAAACCTCGACTTTGGAACCCGCGTGCATCCTGCCGGCAAAAGGGCAGGGCATCCGCATGTCTATTCTCAGGGAGATCGTCGCTGCGATCGCAGGGGTGTACGCGCTCCTGTTCGTCTGCGACGCATTGTTCGGGGTCGGCGAGGCACGCTTCGACGACGCCTATTTCCGCGCCAGCTTCTACGCGCCGCGGCCGAAGGAATTTCGCTTTGCGAGCGATACGCCGCCGGCGGTGCGTGTCAGCGACGCATTTGCGCAATTTGCGCCGGGCGAAGCCAGGCCGAACAGACGTTACTCGTCGCTGACGACGATCATCCGTTAGTGAATGTTGGAAGTACGCCCGTCGTTTGTTCGGGGTCCACCTCTCCCCGGCGGGGAGAGGTCGGATTGCGCCTGGCGATGCGAAGCATCGTCCAGTGCAATCCGGGTGAGGGGCCGCAGCATTCGGTGAGACTATAACCCCTCACCCGGATCGCATCTTTCGATGCGATCCGACCTCTCCCTACGGGAGAGGTGAACCCTCGGCTCGCATTGATTCAGTCCGGCTTCAGCGCACCCTCACTCGCCCTGGATCCATTCGGCGACGCCGCGCCACAGCGTATTGCGGTGATCGGGGCGGAAGAAGCCGAAATGGCCGATGGCCTTGGCGCCGACGTCGGACGGTTTGACCGTCAACACCTCCGGCTTGATCGCGGTGAACCCGCTGGTGAGCAACTCGACCGCGGGGCGCGTCGCCCAGGGATCGTCCGAGAAGCACAGCGCGCGCAATTCGCCCTTGAACCTCGCAAAGTTCTCCAGCGCCGGCAGCCGTGAATCGAAGAGATAGCGGGGGCTCGAGACCCACTGGGCCCATTGCAGGAAAACGCCCTTGGGCAAGTCCTCGCCAATGCCGACCCAGCCGGGCGCGTAGCCCAGCGCGTGGACCAGCGGCACACCGACAAAATTCATGAAGGCGAAGACGCGATATTTCTCCGGCGAGGTCATCAGCCGCCAGGTCGCCGCCTGCGAAGCCACGAAGGCGGCGCGCGAGATGTCCGTGTTGTTGGCGATCAGTCCGAGCGCCTGGCCGCCGAAGGAATGGCCGACATAGGCAAGGGGCAGGGTGTGGTAGCGCTCGCGCATCCAGCGCACCGCGGCGGTGACGTCGAGAGCGGCCCAGTCGGACATCGAGGCCTTGAAGCCGACCAGCGATTTCGGCCGGTTGTAGCCGACCACCGGCTGCCGGGAATCGCCGATGCCGCGATAGTCGTAGGTCAGGACGGCGCAGCCGCGATGGGCGAGATAGGAGGCGAAGCCGCGGTAGATTTTTCGCGGGACGGCGGTGGCGGAGTTGATCAGCACGGCATGGCGCTTGGCGCCGCGCGGCAGAAACAGGGTGCCGGTCAGTGCATACCCGTCGGTCGCCGGGAAGCTGATCTCGTCGATGAAAACGTCGTCCAGTGCCGCGTCCATGGGCAGAAGGTGTCCTGCCGGTTTACTTACCAGTTTTCTTGCCGTTCCCAGCAAATGCGAATTTGGCTTTGCCCGCAAGGGTTTGCAATGCGGAATGGATTTACAACTGGCGGGGCGGCGCCAGCCTGTGTATAAGGCGGCCCTCGCAACCCACAGATCAGGTTGCACTTTTTGCTTCACGGAGAGATTGCGATGTCCGAGCGGTGGACGCCCGAGTCCTGGCGCAGCAAGCCGGTGCTACAGGTGCCCGATTATCCCGACGCCAAGGCTTTGGCCGACGTCGAGGCGCAGCTTGCGACCTTTCCGCCGCTGGTGTTCGCGGGCGAAGCGCGCAACCTGAAGAAGGCCTTAGCGCGGGTTGCGGCCGGCGAGGCCTTCCTGCTCCAGGGCGGCGACTGCGCCGAGAGCTTTGCCGAGCATGGCGCCAACAACATCCGCGACTTCTTCCGCGTGCTGCTTCAGATGGCGGTGGTGCTCACTTACGCCGGCGCCGTCCCCGTGGTGAAAGTCGGCCGCATCGCCGGCCAGTTCGCAAAGCCGCGGTCGTCGCCGACCGAGAATGTGAACGGCGTCGAGCTGCCGAGCTATCGCGGCGACATCGTCAACGACATCGCCTTCACCAAGGAAGCGCGCGTGCCGGATCCGCAGCGCCAGCTGATGGCCTATCGCCAGTCGGCCGCGACGCTGAACCTGCTCCGCGCCTTCGCCACCGGCGGCTACGCCAATCTCGGCAGCGTGCACCAATGGATGCTCGGCTTCCTGAAGGATAGCCCGCAGTCCCGCCGCTACAAGGAATTGGCCGACCGCATCTCGGACGCGCTGAATTTCATGCGCGCCTGTGGCCTCGACCTCGAGGCCCACCCCGAGCTGCGCGCCACCGATTTCTACACCAGCCATGAGGCGCTGCTGCTCGGCTACGAGCAGGCCCTGACCCGCGTCGATTCCACCACCGGCGACTGGTACGCGACCTCGGGCCACATGATCTGGATCGGCGACCGCACCCGCCAGCTCGATCACGGCCACATCGAATATTTCCGCGGCATCAAGAACCCGATCGGGCTCAAATGCGGCCCGTCGCTCAAGCCCGACGAATTGCTCAAGTTGATCGACGTGCTCAACCCCGACAACGAGCCCGGCCGGCTGACGCTGATCGGCCGCTTCGGCGCCGACAAGGTCGCCGAGCATCTGCCCAACATGATCCGCGCCGTGCAGCGCGAGGGCAGGGTTGTGGTCTGGTCGTGCGATCCCATGCACGGCAACACCATCACCTCGACGTCAGGCTACAAGACGCGCCCCTTCGACCGCATCCTGTCCGAGGTGAAATCGTTCTTCGCGATCCACGGCGCCGAAGGCACCCATGCCGGCGGCGTGCATCTGGAGATGACCGGCCAGGACGTCACCGAATGCCTCGGTGGCGCCCGCGCCATCACCGACGAGGATCTCAACGACCGCTACCACACGGTCTGCGATCCCCGTCTCAATGCCGAGCAATCCATCGACATGGCTTTCCTGATCGCCGAGCTGCTGAAGCAGGAACGCGCCGGCAAGACCAAGCCGATGCCGGCCGCAGCGGGGCTCTAAGATCTTGCTGCGGATCTGGAAGGCCACGATCAATTCCCGGAACGGTCTGGCCTTTGCGTTTCGATCGGAGCAGGCCGTCCGCGAGGAGATTTTTGCGCTCCTGCTGTCGCTGCCGCTGGCCTGGTTCATCGGCGCGACCGCGATGCGCGCGGTCGAGCTGGTCTGTGCGGTCGCGTTCGTGCTGGTGGTCGAGCTGCTCAACACCGCGATCGAAAAACTCGCCGACCGCCTCACCATGGACCACGACAAGCAGATCGGCCGGGTCAAGGACATGGGCTCGGCCGCAGTCGGCGTTGCGCTGCTGATGGCCGGCGCGTTCTGGATCTTTGCGCTCGTCGAGCGATTGGGTTTCGTCTAGCCCGGAGAATATCCATTGAGCGTGGGAATCCGAGGCTCCTCCTTCACCTCTCCCCAACGGGGAGAGGTCGATTTGCGCCTCGCGATGCGCAGCATCGTCGAGCGTAAATCGGGTGAGGGGGAGCAGGTCCCACGAGAGACCGTAACCCCTCACCCGGATTGCCCTGGGCATGCTTCGCATCGCCAGGTGCAATCCGACCTCTCCCTTTGGGAGAGGTGACAGCGAGCGCGCCCATGACCGAACGTCTCAACGCATTCGCGGTCACGCTCGCCCAGCTCAATCCGACCGTGGGCGATATCGAGGGCAACGCCGCCAAGGCGCGGGCGGCGCGCGCGCGAGCCGCCGCCGACGGCGCCGATCTCGTGCTGTTTCCGGAACTGTTCATCGCCGGCTATCCGCCGGAGGACCTGGTGCAGAAGCCGGCGTTCCAGGCCGCCTGCCGCGCGGCGATCGAGGCGCTGGCGCGCGAGACGGCGGACGGTGGTCCGGCGATGCTGGTCGGCACGCCCTGGGTCGAGGAGGGCAGGCTTTACAATGCCTGTGCGCTGATCGATGGCGGCCGTATCTCCGCGCTGCGCTTCAAGTGCAATCTGCCGAACTACGGCGTGTTCGATGAGAAGCGGCTGTTTTCGCAGGGCCCTGCCGCCGGCCCTGTGACGGTGCGCGGCGTGCGCATCGGCGTGCCGATCTGCGAGGACATCTGGCTGGAAGAATCCGAGGACTACGAGAACGTGGTCGAGACACTGGCGGAGACTGGCGCCGAGATCATCCTGGTGCCGAACGGCTCGCCTTACGCCCGCGACAAGAACGACGTTCGCTTGTCGGTCGCGGTGGCGCGGGTCACCGAAAGCGGGCTGCCGCTGGTTTATCTCAATCAGGTCTGCGGCCAGGACGAGCTGGTGTTCGACGGTGCTTCCTTCGTGCTCAACGGGGACCTCTCACTCGCGGCGCAACTGCCGGCGTTCGAAGAGAGCATCGTCACGCTGCGCTTCACCAGAAATGGTGACGACTGGCGCTGCGCGGGGCCAGTCGCCGAGCAACCCGAGGGTGACAAGGCCGATTACGCCGCCTGCGTGCTGGGCCTCCGCGATTACGTCGCCAAGAATGGCTTTCCGGGCGTACTGCTCGGTATCTCCGGCGGCATCGATTCCGCGCTCTGCGCCGCGATCGCGGTCGATGCGCTCGGCGCCGATCAGGTGCATGGCGTGATGCTGCCTTATCGCTACACCGCACCACACTCGGTTGCGGATGCCGGCGAGCTCGCAGGCCATCTCGGCATCCGCTACGAGGTTTTGCCGATCGCGGAAGCCGTCAACGGGTTCGAGACCATCCTGTCCGGCATCTTCAAGAACCTGCCGCCTGACATCACCGAGGAGAATCTCCAGTCCCGCACCCGCGGCACGCTCTTGATGGCGATCTCCAACAAGACCGGCTTGATGGTGGTGACGACAGGCAACAAGTCCGAAATGTCGGTCGGCTACGCCACGCTGTATGGCGACATGAACGGCGGCTTCAATCCGATCAAGGACATCTATAAGACGCAGGTGTTTCGGCTGGCGGCACTGCGCAATTCCTGGAAGCCGGAAGGCGCGCTCGGGCCGGTTGGCGAGATCATTCCGCCCGATATCATCACGCGGCCGCCGACCGCGGAGTTGCGCGAGAACCAGCGGGATGAGGACTCGCTGCCGCCTTACGACGTGCTCGATGCCATCCTGGAACGCCTGGTCGAACGCGAGGAGCCGCTTGATCAAATCATCGCGGCCGGCTTCGACCGCGAGACCGTCACCCGCATCGACCATCTCCTCAACGTAGCCGAATACAAGCGCCGCCAAGCCGCACCCGGCGTGAAGGTGACACCTAAGAATTTCGGCCGCGACCGCCGCTATCCCATCACCAACCGCTTTCGTGACAAGGGCGAGCCGTTGCCGGTGCCCGACGAGACGCTGGTCTCGCGCGGCAGCCGCGCTTCGATTGACGCGTTCGAGGGTTAGCATCGGAGAGAGACGGGCAGTCTCGCTACAATACTCCGCGGCGGACATTGTAGAAACCGACTCCTCCCGCGGAGTACTGGATGCCCCGCCTTCGCGGGGCATGACAGTGAGAACTCGGATTGCCGCTACGACGGGGTTGCGAAGAAGAGCACCCGAAGGAAGTGGGTGTATTCGGATTCGAGCACCATGATCGACACGAATACCAAGACCGCGACCGGCGGCAGCAGGATGGCATAGGCCAGGGCCAGTCGCTCCCAGGCCATGTGCATGAAGACGGCGACGATCAGGCCGGCCTTCAACACCATGAACAGCAGGATCAGCGACCATCTGAGATAGCCATGTAGGCCAAAGTAATCGACGAGGTAGGAGCACGTGCTGAGGACGAACAACCAGCCCCACACCACGAGGTAGAGCTTGATCGGGTGCTGTTGACCCTTGGCGTGAACGGCTCCCGTTGCGATTGCGCTATGCACCGGAGCGTGAAGCTGTCCTTCCATGTGTACCGCCGCGTTTGTCATGCGCCGACCTCACCAAAGATAGAAGAATGCAAAGATGAACACCCACACGAGATCGACGAAGTGCCAGTACAGGCCCATGATCTCGACGATCTCGTAGTACCCCTTGCGGCTCGTGAAGAAACCGCGCCTCTCGACGTCGAAGTCGCCGCGAAAGACCTTCCGCGCAATGGCGATCAGGAAGATCACACCGATCGTCACATGGGTGCCGTGAAACCCGGTGATCATGAAGAAGCTCGCACCAAACTGCGGGGCACCCCATGGATTGCCCCAGGGCCGAACGCCCTCCATGATCAGCTTGGTCCATTCGAAGGCCTGCATTCCAACGAAGGTTGCGCCGAAAGCTGCCGTGGCCAGCATTAAGGCCGCGGTTCTGACGCGATCGCGGCGGTAGCCGAAATTGACGGCCATCGCCATCGTGCCGCTGCTGCTGATCAGGATAAACGTCATGATGGCGATCAGGATCAGCGGAATGTGCCTGCCAGCGATGTTGAGAGCGAAGACCTCGCTGGGATTGGGCCAGGGCACGGTCGTCGACATCCGCGCCGTCATGTAGGAGAGCAGGAAGCAACTGAAGATGAAGGTGTCGCTGAGGAGGAAGATCCACATCATGGCCTTGCCCCAGGACACGTTCTTGAAGGCGCGCTGATCGGACGCCCAGTCGGCGGCGATGCCGCGCCAGCCTTCAAGCCGCGCAGGCGATTGGCCCGGATTTGTCAGCATGGTCGCAGCCATCTGGTCTCGCCTCCCTAGCTCAGCAATTGGCGGCAGATGTTGACGAAATCGTCGGTCCATCCCGTGAGAAGGCCGAGCAGGACAAGCCAGACCAGCAGCAGGAAGTGCCAGTAGATGGCGCACAGCTCTACGCTCAAGCGCATGTCGGCGATCTCGACGCCGCGCCACATCTTGGCTGAGGTTCGGCCCAAGGCCACCAGACCGCCCGTCAGATGCAGCCCGTGCACCGCGGTCAACAGGTAGAAGAAGGAATTCGCCGGATTGGACGCCACGAAATATCCGGCAGCCCCGAGCCGTTGCCAGGCCAGGAGCTGTCCGGCGAGGAAGATCACGGCAGATGCTCCGCCCGCGAGCAGGCCGATCATGACGCCTTCAGCATCGTCTCGGCGCGCGGCCACGTATGACCATTGCAGCGCGGCACTGCTCAGGACCAGGACGCCCGTGTTGACCCACAGCAGTCGCGGTATCGGCAGCGGCCGCCAGTCCACCACGCTCATGCGCATCGAGTAGGCGCTGATGAAGAGGACGAATAATGTGCTCGCGACGGCGAGAAACACGCCAAGTCCGACCTTCGCTGCCGGCCAGGTCATGGCATCGCCGCCCGGGAAGTCACCGATCGGGCCTTCCTCCAGCCATGGCTTGGCCGTCAGCCGCTGCTGCGACAGCCACCATCCGGCGATCACCGCAAGCACAGCCAGGAACAGGATGATGGCGCTCACGAAGCAGCTCCCTGAACGAGCTGCGTCGCGTGCGGCGGCTGGTTCTGCGGAATGAAGTCCTTCGCGGCGCCGGGGACACTGTAGTCATAGGCCCAGCGGTACACGACCGGGAGCTCCTTGCCCCAATTGCCGTGCCCTGGAGGCGTCTCCGGCGTCTGCCATTCCAGCGTCGTCGCCCGCCACGGATTGCCGCCCGAGGCCTCACCTTTGAACAAGCTCCAAGCAAGGTTGAACAGGAACACCATCTGGCTGAAGCCGACGGTCAAGGCCACCACGGAGATGAACGCGTTCAGTGAATGGGCCGAGGACGGGATGAACGCCGCATCCCCGAGTTCGAAATAGCGGCGCGGAACCCCGAGCAGTCCAAGATAGTGCATGGGGAAGAAGATCAGGTAGGCGCCGAGGAAGGTGACCCAGAAGTGAAACTTGCCGAGAGCCTGGTTCAGCATCCGCCCCGTGACCTTGGGGTACCAATGATAGATCGCGCCGAGCACGACCATGATCGGCGCCACGCCCATCACCATGTGGAAATGCGCGACCACGAACATGGTGTCAGAGAGGGGCACGTCCACGACGACGTTGCCGAGGAAAAGGCCGGTGAGCCCGCCGTTCACGAAGGTGATGATGAAGCCGAGGGCGAACAGCATCGGCACCGTGAGATGGATGTCGCCGCGCCACAGGGTCAGCACCCAGTTGTAGACCTTGATCGCGGTGGGGATTGCGATGATGAGCGTCGTGGTGGCGAAGAAGTACCCGAATTGCGGGAACATGCCGCTCACATACATGTGGTGCGCCCATACGATGAAGCTGAGCGCGCCGATGGCCACGATCGCCCAGACCATCATGCGGTAACCAAAGATGTTCTTGCGCGCATGCGTGCTGATCAGATCGGAGACGATGCCGAAGGCGGGCAGGGCGACGATGTAGACTTCGGGATGGCCGAAGAACCAGAACAGGTGCTGGAAGAGCAGCGGGCTGCCGCCGCCATATTTCGACAGCGTGCCCATCTCGACGAGCGAAGGCATGAAGAAGCTGGTTCCCAAGAGACGGTCGAGCAGCAGCATGACCGAGGCAACGAACAGTGCAGGGAATGCCAAGAGCGCCATCACGGTCGCCGTGAAAATGCCCCACACCGTCAGCGGCAAGCGCATCAACGTCATGCCGCGGGTGCGCGCCTGGAGCACCGTGACCACGTAATTCAGTCCGCCCATGGTGAAGCCGATGATGAACAGGATCAGGGACGACATCATGAGAATGATGCCCCAATCCTGCCCGGGCGTTCCGGAGAGGATCGCTTGCGGCGGGTACAGCGTCCAGCCGGCGCCGGTGGGGCCGCCGGGCACGAAGAAGGCCGAGGCCAGCACCAGGACTGCGAGCAGGTAGACCCAGTAGCTCAGCATGTTCACATAAGGGAAGACCATGTCCCGGGCGCCGACCATCAGCGGGATCAGGTAGTTGCCGAAGCCACCCAGGAACAACGCGGTGAGCAGATAGATCACCATGATCATGCCGTGCATGGTGATGAACTGGAGATACTGGTTGGCATCGATGAAGGAGAAGGTGCCGGGGAATCCCAGTTGCAGCCGCATCAGCCACGATAGCACCAGGGCCACCAGCCCGATGGCCGTGGCCGTCAGCGAATACTGAATGGCGATCACCTTGGCGTCCTGCGAGAAGACATAGCGTGTCCACCAGCTCCGCGGATGATAGAGCTCGACATCAGGCACTTCGGCAGGCGGAATGCCGGGGATCCCTTCATATGGAATATCGACCATAGAAACCTCCTCGGTCGTTTCCATCGGGTGAGACCTTGGCCTCATGCACCCGATCTATCTTGGCGGCGGCTTACTACTTGCCGCCGGATTGGTACGTCGCCTTCACGACGGCTTTTGCCGGCGACAATTCTGCAAACGTTTTTTGTTGCTCCAGCCAAGCGTGATATTCACGCTCTTCGTCGACGATGACCTTGGCGCGCATCTGATAGTGAGCAGCGCCACAAAGCTCCGCACAGAGAACGTCGAACGTTCCGGTTCGGATCGGCTTTATCCAGAAATAGGTCACCATGCCTGGAACCATGTCCATCTTGGCCCGGAATTCGGGCACGTAGAAATCGTGCAGGACATCGACCGAGCGGAGGAGAACCTTGACCGGCTTTCCCACTTGAAGGTGCAGCTCGCCGCTCTCGATCACGACGTCGTCCTGCCCGTGTTGGTCGTCACGATTGAGTCCCATCGGATTGTCGGAAGCGATGTTGCGGACATCGGATGTGCCCAATTGCCCATCCTTGCCCGGAAGGCGGAAGCTCCATTGCCATTGCTGCCCCATGACCTCGACCTCGGTGGCATCCGCAGGCACCGTCACGAACTGGTGCCAGACCACGAGGCCAGGCGCCAGCATGGCCGCGACGCCGACGCCGGTCCCGACGCTCAGCCACCATTCGAGCTTTTTGTTTTCCGGATTGTAGTCGGCCCGTCTTCCCTCTTTGTGGTGAAAGCGGAAGACGCAGTAGGCCATGAAGGCGATGACCGCGACGAAAACAAAGCCCGTGATCCAGAACGTGATGTTGATGGTGTGGTCGATATAGGCCCAGTTCGTGGCGATCGGCGTCCACCACCACGGGCTGTAGAGGTGAAACAGCACCGAGCCGATCGCGACCAGAAGCAATATCAGTGCGACAGCCATCCTGATCCATCCTTGCCATTGAAGGCTACGGATACGAATCCAGGGCGGAGCTCATGTCTGTCGCGATGGCTGGCCTTTCTTGGTCGGCATTCGTGCCATCGCCGGCCTGTTGCTTCGCCCATTCCACTGGTCGCGAAATCAAGGGAACGCTCGCGACCATCAATCTCATCGGAGCTAAGGGCGTCTGTGTGTAAAATGGTCCCAGCCTAATCCGGCGTCAATAGAGCATATCGGCGTGTCAACGCGCGGCGTGGACGTTGCCGTCGCCCGGAAGGTCGACAAAGCATCGGGTGTGCTCAGCGTCCGGGGTGATGCAACGCACAAATCAGGTCCCGCAATTCACCGAACCGTGAGTTCAGCCTTGCCCCGCGCGCGCTAAGCTTGCGAGGCAGGTCGCGACGGGTTCCGTCCGGCCAGGCTCGTTCGCTGAACCTGGGTTACCGTACTCGACCCATCGCGTTTCCTGCTCATCCGGCGGACACGCGTGGCTGGAAAGCGCGTGTTATCGAAACCGCGATTTTCAGGACGGGAGGTCCGTTCATGGCCACTCTGTACTCCCACGACATCAGGCGGCACGTATTCGGCGAAGCGGCCTCCTATCCCATTCGCAAGATCAGCTTGTCCGACCTGTCCGACGCCCTGCGCCTGGGTTGGGAGGATTTCCAGGCGATGCCGAGTCACGCGATCGTCGTGTGCGTGATTTATCCCGTTCTCGGTCTCGTCCTGTTCAGGATGGTGCTCGGCTATTCGGTGCTGCCGCTACTGTTTCCGCTGGCCGCCGGCTTTGCCTTGGTCGGGCCTTTTGCCGCGATCGGTCTCTACGAACTCAGCCGTCGTCGCGAGCGCGGCGAGGAGGTCGATGCATGGGATGCGTTCAAGGTGCTGCGCGCACCTTCGTTCGGCGCCATGGTAGAACTCGGCGTGCTCCTGCTGGTCCTGTTCGGGGCCTGGATCGGTGCCGCGAACGCAATCTATGTCGCAATCTTCGGTCACGCGGCGGCCGCAAGCATTCCCGACTTCGCAACGCGCGTGCTGACGACACCGGAAGGGTGGTCGCTCATCATCGTCGGTTGCGGTGTCGGCTTCCTGTTTGCGGTTGTGGCATTGTGCGTCAGCGTCGTGTCATTTCCGTTGATGCTCGACAGGCATGCGACTGCGATCGACGCGATCCGCACGTCGCTTCGAGCGGTCGCGGCGAATCCGGTTGCGATGGCCGGATGGGGCCTCATCGTGGCAGCGCTGCTCGTGATCGGCTCGCTGCCGCTCTTCGTCGGTCTCGCTGTCGTTCTGCCGGTGCTCGGTCATGCCACCTGGCACCTCTATCGGCGGGTGGTCGAGCCGAATCCGAACCCACCGGACGCACCGCCGCCGCCCCCGAAGGGAAAGCGCTACGCAGCAGACTTTCCGGCCAATCTCTTCCCGTGGAGCCGCGAGGGCGAGTAGTAGCGCGCGTTTGAGGGATAACGGTTGCGAGTGAGACGGGCGATTGTGCCCCTGGATTGCTGTCATCATCCGCGAAAGCGGATGATCCAGTACCCTGCGGCGCTGCTTGTGTGCACGACTGGCGTTACGGAGTACTGTATGCCCCGCCTTCGCGGGGCATGACAGTAAAAGCAGGGCTGCCTACTTCTGCTGCTGCGGCAGGAAGGTCGGGCCGACCGAGCGGATCGGCTTGTTCTCGGAGTTAGCAGGGGCGCCAGTATCCGCCGGCGGCGGCGCGGCGGGCGCGGTGGACGTCGTCGGCGCCGGAGCTGCGCCCTTCTTGGCATTGGCAGGCGTGCCCTTGTTGAGCCGCTGCTGCTGCATCTTCCTGGCGCTCTCTTCGGTGACGATGATGTCGCCCTGCTGCTCGGCCGCCGCCTTGTCGTCGGCCGATTTCAACGCATCCGCCCAGGTCTGGCCCGCGGCCTTGCAGGAGCAGGACGGGTTGAACTCGCTGCGGAATTTGAACGCGGTCGGCAGCGCCGTGTAGGGCTGGCCGCCGATCGAGACCGCCGAGTTCATGTCTTCGCCGGGATTGCGATGGGTATAGAGCACGGCTTCCGCGGCCGGGCACAGCGCCTTGCAGGTCTTCTCGTCGTCGGGGAAGCGCGCCGGCACGGTCGCAAACGAGATCGGGAAATAGGCGCCGTCGCAGGTGCGCACGCATACCGTGCGGAAGGTGCCGGATTGCGGGCCGAGATCGGCGGGCGGCACGGCTTGCGGATTGCCCGCGCTGTTGCCGCCGAACAAATTGCTGAGGAAGTTGCCGCCGCCCTGTGATTGCGCAGCGTTGGCATATTGCGGGCCGCAATTGTTCTGCGCCAGCGCCGCCAGCACCGAGCGGCGCTGGTTGTCGCGCTCGGGGCTGAAGCCGCCGGGGCCGCCGCCGCGCAGCCGCTCGAGATTGCCGGTGATCTGGTCCAGATTGGCGCGCATCTGCTGGATCTGGGTGTTGACCGGGCCGCATTGCGCGGACTGGCCGTTGAACAGCGAGAAGAAGCCGGAGGAATCGCAGCCCATGCGCTTGGCCTGCATGGTGACGCGGTCGAGCTCGGCCTGCTGACGGCTCTGGGAATCCTGGTAGCGGCGGATCTGCTCTTCGCGCGCGGGGTCGCCACCGCCGCCGCGGTCGAGCGCGGCGAGCTGGCCTTCCAGCCGCACGCACATCGGATTGGGGCCGAGTCCGTTCTGGCCGGGCTGAGGCGGCGGTCCGGGCGGGCCGGCCTGCGCGAAAGCGCCGGTGGCGAGCACGACCGTGCTTAGGAGCAGGGTGCAGGCAAGGAGGAAGCGGGCACGAGGCAGGGACAACAATTCAGGCATATCCGCCATTCTAGCGAGGTCACGGCCCAATGTGACTTTCCAAGTGACTTTGGAGGGCCGAAGCGCGCCCTCCCATAGCCGCTTCCTGCGGCATCGTCACGTCGTTTCAACGGCCAAAGATTGGGCCTAAGGTCCGCCAGTTCCGAGCGAATTCAGCGCTGGCAGGTGATTGCGACATATTCGTCGCAACGGCCATGGGAGCAGTTTGCGCCGGATTTGGGGACGGAGCCGGTAATTTCGTCGGGATCGACCCGGCGATAGGCCGAGGCCTGGGCAAAATCCCGTGACTGGCAATAGGTGCGCGCGATGGAGGCGCCGCATTTGTCGCCCTTGGCCAGGCACTGGTCGACCCCGTAGCCGTCCGCCTGGTTGGCGATGATGAAGACGCGGGTCTCGGCGCAAGCGCTGGATGCCGCAATGATGGAGGCGCCGAAAATGAGCGCGAACAAGGATCGCATGAAAACACCGGGGGCAAAAAAGGAACCGCCAGTTCCAGAATGGGCCCAAATGGTTAAGGATCATGAACCATCAGGACGAGCCGGGCGCTTTGCGGAGATAAAGCGGCGTTTTCGCGGCTCTCTTGACGCGGGGCCGCCTCATAGCCCATATGTGGCCGCATGAACGGTCTCCTCGCCATTTGCGCCATTTGCCGCGAGATTACGAGCTAGCGATTCGCTGGCTGGAGCCGTCTTTTCTCAAACACATTGAGAGCCCTGGACGCCCGGCCAACAGCCGACGGGTATCCATATGGAATTGCGCCTTTACGATACGCTGAGCCGGGAAAAGCGGACCTTTGTACCGCTCGATGCGAAGAACGTCCGTATGTATGTCTGCGGACCGACCGTCTATGACTTCGCCCATATCGGCAATGCACGGCCGGTGATCGTGTTTGACGTGCTGTTTCGGCTGCTGCGCCATCTCTATGGCGAGGCGCATGTCAAATATGTCCGCAACATCACCGACGTCGACGACAAGATCAACGACCGTGCCGCGCGGGATTTTCCTGGCCTGCCGCTGAACGAGGCCATTCGCAAGGTCACGGAGCAGACGGGAAAACAGTTTCACGCCGACGTCGATGCGCTGGGCGCGCTGCGGCCGAGCGTGGAGCCGCGCGCGACCGAGCATATCGGCGAGATGCGCGAGATCATCGAGAAGCTCGTCGGCGGCGGCTTTGCCTATGTCGCCGAAGACCATGTGCTGTTCTCGCCGCAGGCGATGAACGCGGCCGATGCAGGCCTGCCGCGCTATGGCGCGCTGTCCAATCGATCGCTGGACGAGATGGTCGCCGGTGCGCGTGTCGATGTCGCGCCCTACAAGAAGGGCAATACCGACTTCGTGCTGTGGAAGCCGTCCAAGCCGGGTGAGCCGTCATGGCCGTCGCCGGCCGGCATCGCTGCGCAGGGACGTCCGGGCTGGCACATCGAGTGCTCGGCCATGGCCTGGAAGCACCTCGGCGAGCATTTCGACATCCATGGCGGCGGCATCGATCTCGTGTTTCCGCATCACGAGAACGAGGTCGCGCAAACCTGCTGCGCCTTCCACCAGCAGCGCATGGCGAACTACTGGATGCACAACGGCTTCCTCCAGGTCGAGAGTGAGAAGATGTCGAAGAGCCTCGGCAACTTCATCACCATCCACGAGCTGCTGCAGGATTGGCCGGGCGAGGTGTTGCGTCTGAACATGCTGAAGACGCATTACCGCTCGCCGATCGACTGGACCATGAAGTCGCTGGAGGAGAGCGCCAAGACGCTCGACGATTGGTATCGCGTCGCGGCCGACGTCGAGCCCGGCAGGCCGGCGGCTTCCGTGGTCGAGCCGCTACTGGACGACCTCAACACGTCCCTGGCGATCGCAGCGCTGCACGGCTTGCGCGGCAGCGACGTGAACGCCTTGGCAGGATCATTGCGGCTACTCGGTTTCCTCTCCGAGAGCGCTGCGCAATGGGAAGGCCGCAAGCAGCAGGCGAGCGGCATCGATGCGAAGGAAGTCGAGCGCCTGATCGCGGAGCGAACGGCGGCCCGTAGCCGCAAGGACTTTGGGGAATCCGATCGCATCCGCGATCTGCTCACCGCGATGGGCGTTGCGATCAAGGACTCCAAGGAGGGCACGACCTGGGAGATTGCGCGATGAAGCGGCCCGACACGCCTTTTCCACGGCACTGGCTCTATTACATCGTACTGAAGATCGCGCTGCTCGCTGGTGCCGTGGCGCTGGTGCTGAAACTCTATGGGATGTGGTGAAGACCGATGGGACAGACTTTGCCAAAACCCGGCTTGCGGCCGTTCCTGCCTGATGACGTGCCGGTGCTCGCCGCGATCTTCACCGCGAGCATCGAGGAGCTGACCGGTGACGACTATAGCGAGGCGCAGCAGCAGGCCTGGATGGAGACGGCGGAAAGCGAAGAGTTCGGCAAGCGGCTCGCCGCCGACCTGACCCTGGTCGCGACGCTGGAAGGCTCGCCCATCGGTTTCGCCTCGCTGCGCGGCAACGATCACATCCGCATGCTCTATGTGCATCCGGGAGTGAGCGGGCAGGGCGTTGCGACCATGCTGGTCGATGCGCTGGAAAAGCTTGCCGGCGGCCGAGGTGCCACGAGCCTCTCGGTCGACGCCAGCGACACCGCGCAGGGCTTCTTCGCCAAGCGCGGCTACATCGCCCAGCAGCGCAACAGCGTCACCATCAACGACGAGTGGCTCGCCAACACCACCATGAAGAAGATGCTCGGAGCTCCGCAATGAGCAAGGAGCGTCTCTATCTCTTCGACACCACGCTGCGCGACGGCGCGCAGACCAACGGGGTCGATTTCACGTTGGCCGACAAGCAGGTCATCGCGGCGATGCTCGATGATCTCGGCATCGACTATGTCGAGGGTGGCTATCCCGGCGCCAATCCACTCGACAGCGAATTCTTTGCAACCAAGCCAAAGCTCGCCCATGCGCGCTTCACCGCCTTCGGCATGACGCGGCGAGCCGGGCGCTCGGTTTCCAACGATCCCGGCGTCGCCGGGCTGCTGGAAGCCAAGGCCGACGCGATCTGCTTCGTGGCGAAGTCATCGGCCTATCAGGTGCGCGTCGCGCTGGAGACGACGAAGGAGGAAAACCTCGCCTCGATCCGCGACAGCGTTGCGGCCGCGAAGGCTGCTGGACGTGAAGTGATGCTCGACTGCGAGCATTTTTTCGACGGCTACAAGGAAGACGCGGCGTTCGCGCTCGCCTGCGCCAAGGCCGCTTATGAGGCCGGCGCACGCTGGGTGGTGCTGTGCGACACCAATGGCGGCACCATGCCTGATGAGGTCGAGGCCATCGTCACCGAGGTGACGAGGCACATTCCCGGCGATCATGTCGGCATCCACGCCCATAACGATACCGAGCAGGCGGTGGCGAATTCGCTCGCCGCGGTGCGCGCTGGTGCGCGGCAGATCCAGGGCACGCTGAACGGCCTCGGCGAGCGCTGCGGCAACGCCAATCTCTGCTCGCTGATTCCGACTCTGAAGCTGAAGAAGAATTTTGCCGACGCCTTCGAGATCGGCGTCACGGCCGAGAAGCTGGCAACGCTGGTCAAGGTCTCGCGCACGCTCGACGACATGCTCAACCGTGTGCCGAACCGGCACGCGGCCTATATCGGCGAGAGCGCCTTCGTCACCAAGACTGGCATTCATGCCTCCGCCGTGCTGAAGGATCCGCAGACCTACGAGCACGTCCTGCCGGAGTTGGTCGGCAATCACCGCAAGGTGCTGGTCTCCGACCAGGCCGGACGCTCCAATGTCATCGCCGAGCTCGATCGCGCCGGCATCGCTTATGAAAAGAGCGATCCCAAGCTGACGCGCCTCGTCGAGGAATTGAAGGCACGCGAGGCGGCGGGCTACGCCTATGAATCCGCAAACGCCTCGTTCGAGCTTCTGGCGCGCCGGACGCTCGGCAAGGTGCCGCACTATTTCGAGGTCGAGCAGTTCGACGTCAATGTCGAGCAGCGTTACAATTCGCACGGTGAGCGCGTCACCGTCGCTTTGGCCGTGGTCAAGGTCGACGTCGCCGGCGAGCATCTGATCTCGGCCGCCGAAGGCAATGGTCCCGTCAACGCCCTCGACGTCGCCTTGCGAAAGGACCTCGGCAAGTACCAGAAGTACATCGAGGGCTTGAAACTGATCGATTATCGCGTGCGTATCCTCAATGGCGGCACCGGCGCGGTTACGCGCGTCTTGATCGAGAGCGAGGACGAGAACGGCGACAGCTGGACCACGGTCGGCGTGTCCCCGAACATCATCGACGCCTCGTTCCAGGCGCTGATGGATTCGGTGATCTACAAGCTCGTGAAGTCGGGCGCGCCGGCGTAAGCGACGGCGGCGCAACAGCGCCGTTATTGCGAGCGAAGCGAAGCAATCCAGAATCCCTCCGCGGTCCACACGCTGGATTGCTTCGCTACGCTCGCAATGACGAGGAGGAGAAAGGGAGCGCGACCAATGATCGACCACATCTCCGTCGGCGTCAGCGATCTCGATCGCGCCGCGAAATTCTATGAGGCCGCGCTTGCCGCGCTCGGTCTCACGCGCCTCGTGACGCGGCCGCGGACTATCGGCTTCGGCAAGGCCTATCCGGAGTTCTGGATCAACTTGCGCGAGGGCATGCCGCGCGTCGCGCTGGAGAGCGGTGTGCACATCTGCCTGCGGGCGAAGACGACTAATGAGGTCGACGCGTTTCACGCCGCCGCGCTGTCGGCCGGCGGTGCCTCCGACGGCGCGCCGGGCATCCGCCCGCACGATCGCGTGCGCTATTACGCGGCGTTCGTCACCGACCCCGACGGTAACCGGATCGAGGCGGTGACGTTTCCGAGCGAGTAGCCGTTAAAGCCTGCGTGCCACTTCCGGTGCGAGCTGCTTTTCTGCCTCGGCGACCTGGGCGGCAGCCGTCTTCAGCTTCGGCAGAATCTCTTCGACGCGATCGGCCTTGAGAATGTCGATCGAAAGGCCGGCGCGGATGAACTCGGTCTGGCGCATGTGCGACAAGAGCGAGAACAGCGGCTCCCAGAAATTGTCGATGTTGGCGAGCAGCACCGGCTTGGCGTGACGGCCGAGCTGCTTCCAGGTCATTTGCTCGACCAGCTCCTCCAGCGTGCCGACGCCGCCCGGCAGCGCCACGAAGGCGTCGGAGCGTTCGAACATCAGCCGCTTGCGCTCATGCATGTCGGGGGTGACGATCATCTCCTGCACGCGGGTCAGCGCGTTTTCGCGCAGCCGCAGGAAGTCGGGGATGATGCCGGTGACGGTGCCGCCGTGATCGAGCACGGAGGTTGCGACCGCGCCCATCAGGCCGAGCGAGCCGCCGCCATAGACCAGGCGGATGTTGTTTTCGGCGAGTGCCTTGCCGAATGCCTTGGCGCCTTCGGTGAAGCGGGGATTGGTTCCTGGGCCGGAGCCGCAATAGACACAGACAGTTTTGATTGTGCTCATTGGTGCCATGATGCATTGCAACGAAGAGGCGTCAAGCCCAATCGGTGATTCGGATCCCCCGGAAATCTACCGGTAAATGGCGATAAACAATCAAAGATTCGCCATCTGGCGGGGTGCGCGGACATCGGGAAGGCTCTATATGACGAACGAAAATCGTTAATGGTAGCGACGCCCGCATCCGGCGGGCTTTCAGGCTTCTTGATGGACCAACCTCAATCGTTCGACGGCGCCGACGTTCCTGATCCTCCTGCGGGGGGACCATTGGAGCGGGCCACGCTGATGGGCACGTTGGCGCATCTGTGGCCCTATATCTGGCCGGGCGACCGCTTCGATCTGAAGATGCGGGTGGTCTGGTCGCTGGTGCTGCTGCTCGCCGCCAAGCTGATCACGCTCGCCGTGCCGTTCAGCTTCAAATGGGCGACGGATGCGCTGACCGGCGCCAACACCGCGCCGGTGCTGGCGGACAATTGGCATCTTTGGGTGATCGCCCCACCGCTGCTGCTCACCGCGAGCTACGGCGCGATGCGCATCCTGATGGCGGTGCTGACGCAATGGCGCGACGGCATCTTCGCGCGCGTCGCCATGCATGCGGTGCGCAAGCTGGCGACCATCACCTTCATTCACATGCACGAGCTGTCGCTGCGCTTCCACCTCGAGCGCAAGACCGGCGGTCTGACGCGCGTGCTCGAGCGCGGCCGCGAGGGCATCGAGGTCATCGTCCGCATGGTGATCCTGCAGCTGATCCCGACCATCGTCGAGGTCTCGCTGCTGATGGCCGTGCTGCTCTGGCAGTTCGATTGGCGCTACGTGGTCGCGACCCTGATCACGGTCACCCTCTACATGTATTACACCTACATCGCGACCGAGTGGCGGATCGGCATCCGCCGCAAGATGAACGATTCCGACACCGAGGCGAACACCAAGGCGATCGACTCGCTGCTCAACTACGAGACGGTGAAGTATTTCGGCGCTGAGGCGCGCGAGGCACGACGCTACGACAAGTCGGTGGAGCGTTACGAGGAGGCGAGCGTCCGCACCTATACTTCGCTCGCAGTGCTCAACACCGGCCAGGCCGTGATCTTCACGCTCGGTCTGACCGCGACCATGCTGATGTGCGCGATCGGCGTGCGCAACGGCACCAACACGGTCGGCGATTTCGTGCTGGTCAATGCCATGATGATCCAGCTCTATCAGCCCCTGAACTTCATGGGCATGGTCTACCGCGAGATCAAGCAGGCGATCATCGACATCGAGAAGATGTTTGGTGTGCTCGGCCGCGAGGCCGAGATCAAGGACGCATCCGATGCGCAGCCGCTGGTCGTCTCCGCCGGCACCGTGCGCTTCGAGGACGTGCGCTTTGCCTATGAGCCGACGCGGCCGATCCTGAAGGGCATCAGCTTCGAGGTACCGGCTGGCAAGACGGTTGCGATCGTGGGACCGTCGGGCGCGGGCAAGTCGACGATCTCGCGTCTGCTGTTCCGTCTCTACGATGTCTCCGGCGGTAAGATCCTGATCGACGGCCAGGACATTCGCGAGGTCACGCAGGGTTCGCTGCGCGCCTCGATCGGCATGGTGCCGCAGGATACCGTGCTGTTCAACGACACCATCCGCTACAACATCCGCTACGGCCGCTGGGACGCCAGCGATGCCGAAGTCGAGGAGGCGGCGCGGCTGGCGCAGATCGATCATTTCATCCGCCTGGCGCCGATGGGCTACGAGACCCAGGTCGGCGAGCGCGGCCTGAAGCTGTCCGGCGGCGAGAAGCAGCGCGTCGCGATCGCACGCACCGTCTTGAAGGCACCGCCGATCCTGGTGCTCGACGAAGCAACGTCGGCGCTCGACACCCACACCGAGCACGAGATCCAGGGTGCGCTCGACCGCGTCGCCAAGAACCGCACCTCGCTGGTGATCGCGCACCGGCTCTCGACCATCGTCGGCGCCGACGAGATCATCGTGCTGGACCAGGGCCGCATCGCCGAGCGCGGCACCCACGCAAAGCTGCTCGCGCAGGCCGGCCTCTATGCCAGCATGTGGAACAGGCAGCGCGAGGCCGAGGCGGCACGGGAGAAACTGGCCAAGATGGCCGACGCCAGCGAGGCGCCCAACCGGCAGCCGCCGCCCGTCGACGACGCCCTGACGGCGCCTGCGGCGGCGGAGTGACCTTGTCTCCGGTCCCAACTCTGGCCTAAACAACTCCACCGCGCGGGACGGCCCCGTGCGCCGTCAACCCTTCAGCGGCAGAGAGCGATGTCCATTCTCGATTCGATCCAGCGTCAGATCCCGCCGATCCACAAGGAGGGCTATCCCTTCATCGGCGGCTTTGCGCTGGCAAGCCTGATCCTGTTCTGGCTGTGGTCCCCTCTGGGGTGGATCGGCACGATCCTGACCGTCTGGTGCGCGCTGTTCTTCCGCGATCCCGTCCGGGTCACGCCGGTGCGCGAGGGGCTCGTGGTGTCGCCGGCGGATGGCCGCATCTCGATGATCACCATGGCGCTGCCGCCGGCCGAGCTCGGGCTAGGCGACCGGCCGCTGCCGCGCGTCTCGGTGTTCATGAGCGTGTTCAACTGCCACGTGAATCGCGCTCCCGTAGCGGGCAGGGTGGACCGCATCGCCTACCGGCCTGGCCTGTTCATCAATGCCGAGCTGGACAAGGCGAGCGAGGACAATGAGCGCAACTCACTGGTGATCACGACACCGACCGCGCGGATCGGCGTGATCCAGATCGCCGGCCTCGTGGCCAAGCGCATCGTCTGCTTCGTCAAGGAAGGGCAGGCGATCGGTGCCGGTGAGCGCTTCGGCCTGATCCGCTTCGGCTCGCGCCTCGACGTCTATTTGCCTGTTGGCACCAAGGCGCTGGTGTCGGAAGGGCAGACCGCGATCGCCGGCGAGACGATTTTGGCCGATCTTGCCGGGGATGACCCGAGCCGCAGCTATCGCGCCAATTAACCAATAGTCGGTGCATGTGGCCCTTCCGCCGCAATGGCGGAGGGGAGCGCGGCTTGCTATATCTCGCCTTGAGGTGAGGACGAGCCATGACGCCCTACGATTTGAGAGATCCTGACACGCGCCGGCGGCGGTTCCGTCCGATTCCGGTGCGGATGCTGGTGCCCAACGTCATCACGCTGCTGGCGATCTGCGCCGGCCTGACCTCGATCCGGCTGTCGATCGAGGGGCGGATGTCGCTCGCCGTCTACGCCATCGTGTTCGCGGCGGCACTCGACGGCATCGACGGCCGCATCGCGCGCATGATCAAGGGCCAGTCCAAATTCGGCGCCGAGCTCGACAGCCTCGCCGATTTCGTCAATTTCGGCGTGGCGCCCGGCCTGATGCTGTATTTCTGGCAATTGCACGAGCTCGGCAATGCCGGTTGGATCGCCGCGATGGTGTTCGCGATCTCTGGCGGCCTGCGCCTGGCGCGCTTCAACGCCACCATGGACGATCCCAACAAGCCGGCCTTCGCCGCCAATTTCTTCACCGGCGTGCCGGCGCCGGCCGGCGCGATCACCGTGCTGCTGCCGATCTATGTCGCGTTCCTCGATCTCGGGCGCTGGCCGGCGGCGGTAACGGCGGCCTATACGCTTTTGATCGCGTTCCTGATGGTGTCGCGCCTGCCGGTGTTCTCCGGCAAGACCAAGCGCATGCGCGTGCCGCCGGAACTGGTGCTGCCGGCGTTCGTCGCCGTGATCGTCTTTATCGCGATCTTGATCGCCTATCCCTGGCACGTGCTGTCGATCGGCACGGTGCTTTATCTGCTCTGCCTGCCGCTCGGCTACAAATCCTACCGCGATCAGGCGCGTGCGATGGAAACCACCGCGCCGGCGGGAGGCGAGGTCCCGTCACCGCCTTCGGCACCGACGCTGGCGAATTTGTCGGAGCCGCCGCACGACGACGACCGGCCCGGCCGGCTGCACTAAGCGGCCACACGCGGATATCTGCCATGAGGCGCGCCGAGTTGGGTTGAAGCCTGATCTCGGCTATATCGCCCTGTGCCGGCGGCACCGCGCCAACAGCGGCCGCCAATGTGGGAGAGAACGCCGTGACCAATTCCGCGACCGGGCCGCTGCCCGCTTCCGTCCTCGAAGCGCTGGGCCGCTACGACACGCCGACGATCTGCAATGCCATGGAGATCGTGGCGCCGGAGCGACGGCTGATCGGCTACACCACCAAGCAGCTGGTCTGTCCGTTCCCCGATTTGCCGCCGATCGTCGGCTATGCCCGCACGGTTGCGATCCGCTCGGTGTTGAAATCCTCGCTTCCTGCCGAGGAGCAGTCCAAGCGCCGCATCGAATATTACGAATATGTCGGCACCGGTCACGGCCCGCGCATCTCGGTGATCCAGGATATCGACGGTCCTGATGTCGGCTACGGCGCGTTCTGGGGCGAGGTGCAGAGCAATGTGCACAAGGCGCTCGGCTGCCTCGGCGTGATCACCGACGGCTCGATCCGCGACATCCCGCAATGGGCCCCTGGTTTCCAGGCGCTCGCTGGCTCGATCGGTCCTTCGCATGCCTGGGTGCATGCCGAGAGCTTTGGCGGCGAGGTGCGCGTCGCCGGCATGACCGTGAAGTCGGACGATCTGATCCATGCCGACCAGCACGGCGCCATCGTGATTCCGCTCGACGTCGCGGCAAAGCTGCCCGAAGCCGCCGAGCTCTGCGGCCGCCGCGAGACGCCGATCCTGGAGATCGCGCGCAGTCCCGACTTCTCGCTGGAGAAGCTCAAGGCCGCGCTGAAGCGCTCGGCGGAGATTCACTAAACGCGTGACGAAGCGGCCTACGGCGGCGATGCCGGCCGTGGGTCGCCTTGTTCCGTCAGAAGCAGGGCGGCTTGATCCGGCTCACCGAACACTGCGGCGGCGCATCCGATCAGGGTGAAGCCGCCGGCAAGATCCCAAAGGGTGATGTTGTCCGCATTGTCCGGGAGATGAATCAAGCGCGCCGCGATCACGGCGAAGCCGGCCTCGACAAAAAGCAGGACGCTGAATGCCGGCAGAACCAGTTCCGGCTCGAGCAGGTGGAGTGCTAACACCGCGGGCAGCGCGGTGAGAAGACTGAACAACGTCAACATGGCAAATCGGCTCCTGCGATGGAGCATGCCGCACAGCCGGAGAATACCGCATGATGGCGCGTCACGGATGTGACGCAGGGCCGCAGTCGGAGGACGCGCAATGAGGATGAAGGGCAAAACGGTTCTGATCACCGGCTCGACCGACGGCGTCGGCCGCTACGTTGCGCGCCGGCTGGTTGAAGAAGGTGCGAGCGTCCTGATTCATGGCCGCGACGCGGCGCGTGCGAAGACGTTGAGCGACGAGATCGTCAAGGCCGGCGGTATCGCGCCGACTTTCTACCAGGCCGACCTGTCATCGATGTCGGGCACACGTGCGCTGGCGGAGGCCGTGATGCGTGATCACCAGCGCCTCGACGTCCTGGTCAGCAATGCCGGCATTGGCTCGCAGAATGACGGGCCGCAGCGGCAGGTCAGTGCCGACGGTCACGAGCTGCGATTTGCCGTGAACTATCTCGCTGGCTTCCTGCTCGTCCATCTGTTGCTGCCATTTTTGAAAACGGCGGCGCCGTCGCGCATCGTCAACGTCGCCTCGCTCGGCCAGCACCCGATCGATTTCGACGACGTCATGATCACCAGGGGCTACAGCGGCTCGCGCGCCTATGCGCAGAGCAAGCTCGCGCAGATCATGTTCACGATCGATCTGGCGCGGGAATTGAAGGGCACCGGCATCACCGTGAACGCGCTGCATCCCGCGACCTACATGAACACCACGATGGTGCGCGCCGGCGGCATCACGCCGATGTCTACGGTGGAGCAAGGCGGTGCGGCGATCTTGCACCTTGTCGAGGGCGACGACGTCGCTGATAGAAGCGGATTGTTTTTCAACGGCATGAACGAGGCACGCGCAAATCCGCAGGCCTACGATGCCGACGCACGCAAGCGCCTGCGCGCGCTCAGCCTGGAGCTGACGGGGCTATCGCCCTAAAGCGCGATGAGATCAGGATGAATCGTCATCGCGCTTTAGGTTATTGTATGAGCATGATCTTTTCGGAAAACCGCTGCACACTTTTCCGGATCATGCTAGCGTGGCCGGTTATGGTTAGCGAAATGTTGAGATTCCTGCCGCCGGCCGGCAATCGCAGCGCCTGCAGCACGGCGTACCCCCACTGTCCGGACTTAACCTTTACGCGGCTTTAAGGGCGGCGCTCTAGGGTTTCCGCTGCGGTTCGGGGTTGGGCCGCGCCAGCGGCCAGGACGGCCGTTGTTGCGTACGCGTTGGAGTCTCCCATGGATATCATGACGGGCGTTGGGCTCACGGCCGGCATCATCGTCATCACCGCGATGATCTTCATGGGTGGCGATCTCCACATGTTCATCTCCGAACATGCCATGATCATCATCTTCGGCGGCTCGATCTCCGCCACCATGATCCGCTTCCCGCTCTCGGCGCTCCTGCACGGCCTTCCGCTCGGCGCGAAGTTCGCCTTCACCATGAGCCGGCTGTCGGCCCACGACCTCGTCGACGAGCTCGCCCGCATCGCCGAGATTGCCCGCAAGCAGGGCCCGGTGGGTCTCGAAAAGGTCGAGACCGACGAACCCTTCCTCGCCAAGGGCATCCGCTACGTCGCCGACGGCTATGACCTCGACTTCATCCGCGACAATCTCGAGCGCGACCGCGACAACTTCCTGATGCATCTGGACGAGGGCAGCAAGATCTACCGTGCCATCGGCGACTGTGCCCCGGCCTTCGGCATGATCGGCACGCTGATCGGCATGGTGCAGATGTTCGCCAACATGACCGATCCCTCCAAGCTCGGCCCGTTCATGGCGACCGCGCTGCTCGCCACGCTCTACGGCGCGCTGGTTGCGAACCTGTTCTGTCTGCCGATCGCCGACAAGCTGCACGGCAAGCTGCTGGATGAAGAGACCAACCGCACCCTCATCATCGACGGCATCCTGATGATCCGCGACTCCAAGAGCCCGACCCTGGTGCGTGAAATGCTGCTGGCCTATCTGCCGGAGAAGCATCGTCACGCCGAGGGTGAGCCGGTGCCGGCCTGATCGCGCGCATCCGGATTTAGGCCATGGCCAAGAAGAAACGCGGCGATGCCCACGGCGGCGGTCACGGCTGGTTCGTGACCTTCGCCGACTTGATGGGCCTGATGATGAGCTTCTTCGTGATGCTCGTCGCCTTCTCGACCCAGGATGCCAACAAGCTGAAGATCGTCGCCGGATCGATGCGCGACGCCTTCGGCGTGCAGAGCGAGGCGCGCTATGCCGGCATCGTCGAGTCCGACGGTCTGCCGACCCGCCCGCGGCTGAAGAACGTCGACCACATCCAGCCCGAGGATGCCTCCAACACGCCGACGCCCGACCAGGAGGACCGCGACCGCACCTCGGGCGCGAAGATCAAGGTCGACCGCAATTTCGCGCTCGCTGCGGCCTCGCTGCGCCAGGCGTTGCAGGACATGCCGGAACTGACCGAGATGTCCAAGCACATCATGTTCGAGGAGACCAAGCAGGGCCTCAATCTGGAGATCGTCGACCAGGACGGCCGCTCGATGTTCGCCGACGGCTCCAAGGTGCCGTATGACCGCACCCGCCGCCTGGTCGAAAAGCTCGCTGTCCCGCTCAAGGCGACGCCGCTGCGCGTCTCCATCGCCGGCCACACCGCGGCGGGTTTCGTGCCGGTCCGCAGCGACTACGGCGCCTTCGATCTGTCGGCCGACCGCGCCAATGCCGTGCGCCAGATCCTCGAACGCGAGGGACTGCCGCCGTCGCACATCTTCGCTGTTTCCGGCAAGGCGGACACCCAGCCGCTGTTTCCGGACGATCCCTCGCTCGCAGCCAACCGGCGGGTGACCATCACCTTGATGCGCGAAGATCCGCCGCTGCCGCCGAATCTGAAGCCGTAGGTCTCTTGCGTTACCATCTTACCTGAGGCATGTCGTCGCGCAGGTGACGGCGTGGCCGCGCCGTCACAGCATCCGCCTCGGCGCCTGCTAACCTGCTAAGGTGGGGTGCCGATTGACAGGCGCGCCGGAAGCGTCAAAAGGCGCCGGATCAAATTCAGGGACGAAGCGTTTTCCACCCTCATGACGGCGAGCATCACATCGACTGAGACCCAGGAAGGGCCGGTCACCGCGGGCTTTTGGTCCCTCACGCTCGGGAGCATCGGCGTCGTCTTCGGCGACATCGGCACCTCGCCGCTCTACGCATTCCACGAGGCCGTCAGGGGCGCGGCGCATGGCGAGCCGGTCTCACGGGTCATGGTGCTCGGCGTACTCTCGCTGATCCTGTGGGCGCTCCTGATTGTCGTCACTGCCAAATATGTCCTGCTGCTGCTGCGCGCCGACAACAACGGGGAGGGCGGCACGCTCTCGCTGATGGCGCTCGGCCAGCGCGCGCTAGGGTGGCGGAGCTGGTTCCTGCTCGCGCTCGGCGTGGTCGGCGCCTCCATGTTCATCGGCGATTCCATGATCACGCCGGCGATTTCGGTGCTGTCGGCGGTCGAAGGCCTCAAGCTCGCAACCCCCGCGTTCGAGCACTATGTCGTGCCGCTCACCGTTCTCATCCTGGCGCTGCTGTTCGCGGTCCAGAGCAAGGGGACGGCGCTGGTGGCCTCCGCCTTCGGGCCGGTGATGGTGGTCTGGTTCACCTGCCTTGCGGTGATGGGCGCCGTCCACATCGCCGACGATCCCTCGGTGCTTGCGGCGATCAATCCCTACTACGCGCTACAATTCCTGCTGTCGCACGGCACGATTGGCCTTGTGACCCTCGGCGCCGTGTTCCTGGCGGTGACCGGCGGCGAGGCGCTCTATGCCGATCTCGGTCATTTCGGCCGCAAGCCGATCCAGTCGGCCTGGATGTTCTTCGTGCTGCCCGCGCTCTTGATCAACTATTTCGGGCAGGGCGCGTTGGTGCTGTCCGATCCCAGCGCGATCGAGCATTCCTTCTACCGCATGGTGCCTGAAGGTCTGGTGCTGCCGCTGGTCGGGCTTGCGACCGCCGCCACGGTGATCGCGAGCCAGGCGGTGATTACCGGCGCCTATTCGCTGGTCTATCAGGCGGTGCAGCTTGGCCTGCTGCCACGCTTCGAGGTGCGCTACACCTCCGAGACTCACGCTGGCCAGATCTATCTGCCGCGCGTGAACCGGTTGCTGCTGATCGGCGTGATGCTGCTGGTGCTGCTGTTCCACACCCCCAGCAATCTGGCTTCGGCCTATGGCATCGCGGTCTCCACCACCATGGTCGCCGACGGCATCATGGGCTTCGTCGTGATCTGGAAATTGTGGAACTGGCGCGCCGCCACCGCCGCTGCCGTCATCGTGCCCTTCGTCGTCGTCGATATGAGCTTCTTCAGCGCCAACCTGCTCAAGCTGCTCGAAGGCGCCTGGGTGCCGCTGCTGTTCGGCGTGCTCATGGCGGGGACGATCTGGACCTGGCGGCGCGGCTCGGGAATCCTGATCCAGAAGACGCGCCGGATCGAGGTGCCGCTGGACGATCTGATCCGGAGCCTGGAGAAGCGGCCGCCGCACATCGTCAAGGGCACCGCGGTGTTCCTGACCAGCGATCCCTCGTTCGTCCCGACCGCGCTGCTGCACAATCTCAAGCACAATAAGGTGCTGCACGAGCACAACGTGATCCTGACCATCGAGACCGCGCATACGCCGCGGGTCGACCTGTCGGAGCGGTTCCGCATGGAGAAGATCAGCGACAAATTCTCGAAGGTCCGCCTGCGCTTCGGCTTCATGGAGCAGCCGAACGTGCCCAAGGCGCTCGCGATTGCGCGCAAGCAGGGTTGGCAGTTCGACATCATGTCGACGTCGTTCTTCGTGTCGCGGAGGTCGCTGAAGGCCTCGGCGCAATCGGGCATGCCGCTCTGGCAGGACCATCTCTTCATTGCGCTGAGCCGGTCCGCCAATGACGCTACCGACTATTTCCAGATTCCCACCGGGCGGGTGGTTGAAGTCGGCACCCAAGTCACCATTTGACCGCAATTGGCGGACCTATGCTAATTTGCATGGTAAGGGCCCAGAATCGGGCTAGGCTATGCTGGCAGCGCAGGACTATAAGCCCGCGCGCTCTTCCGCCGTTGTGCAGTGAAGCATTTTGAGGCCATCGGGCTCTCCCATGACCAGTGACGTAGCAGTTCCCGCCCCGGAGACGGCGGCGGCCAACGGGCATGGCGACGCCCACACCACAGCCGGATTCGGTGCGCTGACGCTTGGCAGCATCGGCGTCGTCTATGGCGATATCGGCACCAGCCCGCTCTACGCATTCCGCGAGGCGGTGATGGCCGCCTCAGGCGCAGACGGGTTGCCGACGCAGGCCGCCGTGCTCGGCGTGCTCTCGCTGATCCTGTGGGCGCTCATCGTCGTGGTGACACTCAAATACGTCGTGATCCTGCTCCGCGCCGACAACAATGGCGAGGGCGGCACGCTCGCACTGATGGCACTGGCCCAGCGCGCGGTCGGCACGGGCGGGGCGACCATCGTCCTGCTCGGCATCATCTCCGGCGCGCTGTTCTACGGCGATGCCGTGATCACACCGGCGCTCTCGGTTCTGTCGGCGATCGAAGGCATGAAGGACGTCACCTTGACGTTCGAGCCTTACATCGTTCCGCTGACCGTCCTTATCCTGGTTTGTCTGTTCGCCGTGCAGTCACGCGGCACGGCGCGCGTTGCGGCCTTCTTCGGGCCGATCATGTGCGTCTGGTTCGCAGTCCTCGCGGCGGCGGCGATCCATCCGATTATCCAGCAGCCGCAGGTGCTGCTCGCGTTGAACCCCCTCTACGCCGTGTCATTCATGCTGCACCATGGCATCATCGGCTTCATCACGCTGGGTGCGGTGTTTCTGGCTGTGACCGGCGCCGAGGCGCTCTATGCCGACCTTGGTCATTTCGGCAAGCGGCCGATCCAGACCGCTTGGCTGTCGATCGTGCTGCCATCGCTGGCGCTGAATTATCTGGGGCAGGGCGCTCTCGTGCTCGGCGATCCCGGCGCGATCGTGAGCCCGTTCTTCCAGCTGTTTCCGCAAGGCTTTTTCCGCGGCAGCATGGTTGTGCTGGCCACCATGGCGACGGTGATCGCGAGCCAGGCGGTGATCACCGGTGCCTATTCGCTGACGCGCCAGGCGATCCAGCTCGGGCTGCTGCCACGCTTCGAAATTCGCCATACGTCGGAAGCCCATTCCGGCCAGATCTTCATCCCGCGCATCAACCAGTTGCTGCTAGTCGCGGTGGTGCTGCTGGTGCTGCTGTTCCGCTCCTCCAGCGCGCTGGCGTCGGCCTACGGCATCTCCGTCACCGGCACCATGGTGGTCACGGCGATGATGGGCTTTGTCGTGATCTGGAAGGTCTGGCGGTGGTCGCCGGTCGCGGCCGCCGCCCTGATTGTGCCGTTCCTATTCCTCGACCTGACCTTCCTCGCCGCGAACTTGCTCAAGGTCTTCGAAGGCGGCTGGGTGCCCCTGGCGCTCGGCGCGCTCATGATCCTCCTGATGTATACGTGGCGGCGCGGCAGCCGGCTCTTGTTCGATAAGTCGCGCAAGCTCGAGTTCCCGCTCGCCGACCTCGTTGCAATGCTGGAGAAGCGACCGCCCCAGCGCGTGCCCGGCACCGCCGTGTTCCTGACCTCGGACCCGCTCAGCGCGCCGACCGCGCTGATGCATAGTCTGAAGCACTACAAGGTGCTGCACGAGAAGAACGTCATTCTCACCATCGAGACCGCGCAGACCCCGCGCATCGACCCGACCGAGCGGGTGAGGCTGGAGCAGATCTCACCGACCTTCACCAAGGTGACGCTGAAGTTCGGCTTCATGGAATCGCCCAACGTGCCCAAGGCGCTGGCGATCGCGCGCAAGCTCGGCTGGCAGTTCGACATCATGTCGACCTCGTTCTTCCTGTCGCGCAGGGCGCTGAAGCCCGCCGCGCATTCCGGCATGCCGCGCTGGCAGGACCGGCTGTTCATCTCGCTGAGCCGCTCGGCGAACGATGCCACCGACTATTTCCAGATCCCCTCAGGCCGCGTGGTCGAGGTCGGCACGCAGGTGACGATCTAGCTCCCATCGCTGTCGTCGCCCGGCCTTGTGCGCACTTGCGCACTGGACCGGGCGATCCAGTATTCCAGAGACGGTGCGGCTAGAACCGAGGAGCCGCGGCGTACTGGATTCCCCGCCTTCGCGGGGAATGACACCGAATGCGTGGCGGGAGTTGAAGCAGGAGTTTCAGGCATCTGAAACCTGCACTTCAAGTCGCTGCGATTTAGCTTTAACTTGCGCCGCGTGGCTCAAGCCTTTGTAGCGCTTGATTTTCGCGTCCCGAGAGGCGAGGTTGCCCGCCGGCCGGGGGCGCCCCGGCATATGCCTGCGACGTTGGAGGATGATGTGGCAAATCAGGTACAGGATCTGACCCCGGACGAGGTCTCCAAAGGTGTCGCGGAAGGGCGCTATCTGCTTGTCGATGTCCGTGAGCCGAACGAGGTTCAGGCCGAAGCCTATCCCTATGGCGTCGTGGTTCCGCTCTCGACCTTCGATCCCAAGGCGATCCCTGATCCCCAAGGCAAGGAGGTCGTGTTCGCCTGCCGCTCGGGCAAGCGCTCGGTGACAGCCTCGCTGGCCGCGCAGGCGGCGGGCCTGCCTTACGACAAGCATCTGGCCGGCGGCATGCTGGGCTGGAAGGCGGCCGGTCTTCCCAGCAAGGTCGGTGGCTGACCCACCCGATGTCCAAAGGCTCTTCCCTGAACAAGGTCTTCGCCGACCTTCCCGTCACCATCTTCGAGGCGATGTCGCAGGCTGCGCGCGACAATGCCGCCATCAATCTCGGCCAGGGCTTTCCCGACGATCCCGGCCCCGAGGACATCCGCCGCGCCGCGGCCGAGGCCTCGCTGAACGGCTACAACCAATACCCCTCGATGATGGGCCTGCCGGAGCTGCGCCAGGCGATCGCGACCCATTACGGCCATTGGCACGGGCTCAAGCTCGATCCGATGAGCGAGGTGATGGTGACCTCCGGCGGCACCGAGGCGCTGACCTCGGCGATTCTCGCGGTGGTCCAGCCCGGCGACGAGGTGGTCTGCTTCCAGCCGGTCTATGATTCCTATTTGCCGATCATCCGCCAGGCCGGCGGCATTCCGCGCCTCGTCCGCCTCGAGCCGCCGCATTGGCGGTTGAATGAGGACATGCTGAAAAGCGTCTTCAATTCAAAGACCAAGGCGGTGCTGTTCAACAACCCCTTGAATCCCTCGGCGGTTGTGTATCCGCGCGAGGACCTCGAGCTGCTGGCGCGCTACTGCCAGGAATTCGACGTCATCGCGATCTGCGACGAGGTCTGGGAGCACGTCACCTTCGACGAGCACAAGCACATTCCGCTGATCACCATCCCCGGCATGCGCGAGCGCACCATCAAGGTCGGCTCGGCCGGCAAGATCTTCTCGCTCACGGGTTGGAAGATCGGCTTCGTCTGCGCCGCGCCGCCGCTGTTGCGCGTTGCTGCCAAGGTGCACCAGTTCCTGACCTTCACCACCGCGCCGAACCTGCAGGCCGCCGTCGCCTACGGCCTCGGCAAATCCGACGACTACTTCCTGTCGATGCGCAAGGATTTGACGCGGAGCAGGGACCGTCTGACCAGGGGGCTGGAGAGCCTCGGCTTCCCCGTGCTGAAGTCGCAAGGCACCTACTTCCTCACCGTCGACCTGTCGCCGCTCGGACTCAACGAGAGCGACACCGAGTTCTGCTGGCGGATCGTCAGGGATTACAAGGTGGCGGCGATCCCGGTCTCGGCCTTCTACGAGCAGGACCCGGTGACATCAGTGGTCCGCTTCTGTTTTGCCAAGAAGGACGAGACCCTCGACACCGCACTGGAGCGGCTGTCGGACGCGGTGCGCGGCCGCAAGAGGTAGATTTGAGATGACAAACGTCGGCCGCTCCAGGCTTTGCCTCGGTCTTGCAATCGCCGCAGCGCTGACGTTGCTCTCCGCTCCCGCCAAGGCCGAGGAGCGGGTCGTCAACTTCTACAACTGGTCCAACTACATGGCGCCGGATGTCCTTGAGGCCTTCACCAAGGAGACAGGCATCAAGGTGGTCTACGACACCTTCGATGCCAACGAGACGCTGGAGACACGCCTGATGGCCGGCAAGTCCGGCTACGACGTCGTGGTGCCCACCGCCTATTTCCTGCAGCGCCAGATCAAGGCCAACATCTTCCAGAAGCTCGACAAGTCGAAGCTGCCGAACCTCGCCAATGCCTGGCCGATGGTGACCAAGCATCTTGCGACCTACGATCCCGGCAATGTCTACGCCGCCAACTACATGTGGGGCACGACGGGCATCGGCTACAACGTCGCCAAGGTGAAGCAGATCCTGGGACCGGACGCGAAGATCGACAGCTGGGACATCGTGTTCAAGCCAGAGAACCTGGCAAAATTCAGAGACTGCGGCGTGCACATGCTCGACTCCGCCGACGACATCTTTCCGGCGGCGCTAAACTATCTCGGGCTCGATCCGAACTCGACCAAGCAGGCCGACCTCGAGAAGGCCGCCGACGCCGTCGCCAAGGTCCGCCCGTCCGTGCGCAAGTTCCACTCCTCCGAATATCTGAGCGCGCTCGCGACTGGCGAGATCTGCTTCGTGGTCGGCTGGTCCGGCGACATCATGCAGGCTCGCGCCCGCGCTGCGGAAGCCAAGAGCGGCATCGAGATCGGCTACGCGATTCCCAAAGAGGGCGCGCAGATGTTTTTCGACAATCTTGCGATCCCCGCCGATGCCAAGAACGTCAATGAGGCCTACGAGCTGATCAACTATCTCTACCGGCCCGACGTCGCCGCCAAGAACTCGGACTTTTTGTCCTACGCCAACGGTAACCTCGCCAGCCAGAAGCTGGTCGATCCGAATATCCTGAACGACAAGAACATCTATCCGGACGAGGCGACGCTCGCAAAACTGTTCGTCATCACGGCGCGCGAGCCGGCGACCCAGCGCATCATCAATAGGCTCTGGACCAAGGTGAAGACGGGAAGGTAGATCGAAAGGCAGGTTCCAAATTCGCTATCCCGCCCGAATTGGTGTATTATCTGCCTCAGCTGAACAGACTAGGCCTTGAGCAATGACGGATCATCCTCGCATCTCGCTTGCGCCTGATGTGCTTGCCGGCAAGCCGGTGATCACCGGGACGCGCATTGCGGTGGAGTTCATCATTGGGTTGATGGCGGACGGCTGGAGCGAGGCCGACATCTTGGCCAATTACCCCGGCATTTCACGCGACGACATTCTTGCGTGCCTGGCTTACGCACGCGATTCGCTGAGTGTCGAAAGGGTTCATCCAAGCGCTGCCTGAGATGCGCTTCCTGGCCGATGAGAATTTTCCTGGTTCCGCAGTAGCCGCACTTCGTGCGTCTGGTCATGATGTCGTCTGGATCAGGACGTCTGCACCCGGCAGCAGCGACCACGAAGTGTTGGCGCAAGCGTCGAAAGAAAGACGAATCTTGCTCACCTTCGACAAGGATTTTGGGGAGCTGGCGAAAGCGTCTTCGCTTCCCTCCACATGCGGCATCGTGCTCTTGCGTGTTCCTCCGCCTGCTCCTGGGCGGATCGGCAAAGTGATCGCCGATCTGGTCTTGGGTCGTGACGATTGGGCGGGACATTTCTCGGTGATCGAGCCCGGTCGAGTCCGAATGCGACCTCTTGCCAAGTAACGTCCGCGCCTACCGCCACCTTCTATGCAACCACAGCCACTGCTCGGGATGCTCGCGCACCCAGCTTTCCACGACGCTCGTGATCGCCTGCGTCGTACCCTGGATGTCGATCTTGCCGTCGGCATCGCGGACCGGTTTGATCTCCTCGGTCAGCTCGCCGCGAAAGCGGCCACCAGGCAGGCGTATGATGCGGACGCCGTGGATCGGGCATTCGATCTGGCGCAGCAGGCGGGCCAGCATCGGGTTGGCGCGGGTCTTGCGCCCGAAGAAGGTGACCTCGACGCCGGCGGTGAGGTACTGGTCGATCAGCATGGCGACGTGCTTGCCGTCCTTCAGCGCCTGCGCAAGGCGAAGCGGCGCGTCGCGCCCCGCAGGGATCAGCGTGCCCATGTTGACCTGACGCATCTCCTGGATGATGCGGTCGGCAGCGGCGATGTTCGGCCGGCGATAGAGGATCGCGGTATCCAGCCCATGCGCGACGGCGGCGAGCGCCGGCAATTCCCAGTTGGCGAGATGCGCGGCGAAGATCAGCGCAGGCTTGCCGTCGTCGCGGATCTGGTCGAACAACTCGATGCTGCGCGGCGACAATTCGATCCGGCTCTTTTCCGGGTGATCGCGGTCATAATCCCAGACATGGTCGATATGGGCGAACTCGGCGCCGACGCGGCCGAGATTGTCCCACACGCCCATCAGGATGTTTTCGATCTCTTCCGGCGACTTCTCGGGGAAGGCCGCGGTGAGGTTGGCGCGGCCGATGCGATGCTCACGCAGGCGCGGCCCGATCAGCTTTACGACGCGTGCGAAAAAATCCGAGGTCTTGACCGGATCGAAATAGCGCGTGGTGCGCAGCAGGCCGACCGTGGCGGCGCCGATCAGGCTGCCTCCGATCGATTTGGCAGCCTCCCGCGCGCGGGCTTTCGTCCTCGCAGTCAGCAGCGCCATGCGTCCGGTCAGGCCGGTTCGCGAGTCAGGATCAGCGAGGCGTTCTGGCCGCCGAAGCCGAACGAGTTCGACATCACCGCAGTGACGCGGGCATCGCGCGCCTTGTTGCCGACGACGTTGAACAGGATCGTGGGATCCGGGGTCTCGTAGTTGATCGTCGGCGGGATGCGCTGGTGCTCGAGCGTGAGCAGCGAGAAGATCGCCTCGACCGCGCCGGCAGCCGAGATCGTGTGGCCGACCATCGATTTGTTGGAGGTGACCGGAATCTTCTGCGCGAGCTCGCCGAACACCGCCGATGTCGTGTTGAACTCCATCTTGTCGTTTTCGGGTGTCGAGGTGCCGTGCGCGTTGATGTGGTCGATCTGGTCCGGCGTCATGCCGGCATCGGCCAGCGTCTTGTTCATGCAGCCGATGATCGGCTTGCCATCGGGCGAGGAGCGGGTGCGATGGAAGGAATCGGTGAGCTCGCCGCAGCCGGCGATCACGCCGAGGATCTTTGCGCCGCGCGCAGTCGCCGCCTCGTAGCTTTCGAGCACCAGCGCGCCGGCGCCTTCGGCCATCACAAAACCATCGCGGTTCTTGGAGAAGGGGCGGGAGGCCGCCTGCGGCGGATCGTTCTGGGTCGACAGCGCCGAAAGCAGCGAGAAGCGCACCAGCGCTTCCGGGTTCACGGTGCCGTCGGTCGCGACGCACAGCGCGGCGTCTGTCTCGCCGCGGCGGATCGCCTCGACGCCGAGCTGGATCGAGGTCGCGCCCGAGGCGCAGGCCGTCGACAGCGAGATCGGCGAGCCCTTGGTGCCGAACGTCTCGGCGAGATGCGCGGCGACAGAGCCGAACATGAAGCGATGATGGTAGGCGCTGTACTTGCCGCCGCCGGAAATGCGCAGCAGATCGTCATAGGTGATGTCGAGCTGGCCGACGGCGCGACCGAGTTCGCGACGCTGCGGCCATTCGACCTCGACCGGTGCAACCGCGAGGAAGAGGGGACCAGGGAAATCCGCCTTGGCGCCGATGCCGGCCTGCTCGAGCGCTTCCTCCGTCACCAGCTCGGCCATCCGCTCCGAGAGCGCGGTGGAGGAGAACGGATCGACGCTGACGAAATCCACCGTACCGGCCATCGTGGTCCTGAGGCCGTCGATCGGAAAGCGCGTGATGGTGCGAATACCGGATTCGCCGGCGACCAGCTTCGCCCAATTGTCGGCCTTGCCGGCGCCGAGCGAGGTCATGATGCCCATGCCGGTGACGACGACGACGGGACGCCCGAATTTGTCGCGTGGTGCAGTCATGTCGATCCCCGATTCAGCTAGCTCACTGCCTCGACCAGCGCCATGCCTTCGCCGCGCCAGTGTCCGGCCCCTACCACCACGATCTGGGTGGGTGCGCCCTGCATTTCAATCTCGGTCCCCGTCGAATCATTCGGCGGGAACAGCGCGCCGCGCGAGATCGACAGTGCGGCGAGGGCAATGCCGAGCGGGAATTGCGTTTCCATGGTGTGGCCGAACATCGTGCCGGTCGAGCGCACCGGGAGATCGGCATGGCTCTTCAGGAAGCTGCGCTCTTCCGAGGTCGCGGGCTCGGCGCCGGTCGCGCCCGATATGATCGCGCCCTTGCCCGCGCGCTTGGGCAGCTTTTCCCAAAGCTTCTCCAGCGTCGCAGTCATGTCGCCACCCTGCTTGCGCCGGGCGAGGTCGGCAACGACGCTCGACAGCTTCGCGAACGGCTTGGCGCCGCGCGCCTCTGCATGCGCCCGCGATTCCAGCACCAGGAAGGCGCCGGCCGAACCGAGCGCGAAGCCGGGATGGTCCTTGCGCGCCCACACCGGAGCGAACTTGTCCTTCAGGTTGAAGTCGCCGAATTCGTAGAGGACCAGCAGGTCCTTGCGCTCGCCATTGTGCGAGCCGCCGACCAGCGCGATGTCGCTCTCGCCCGAGGCAATGCGCGCGAGCGCAATGCGGGCGGCGTCGGCGCCGGCGACCTCTTCACCCATGAAGGTGCGCGAGGTGCCGCCGAGACCATGGACGATGGCGATGTTGCCGGCGAGTAGGTTGGAAAGCTGGGCCAGGAACAGGGTGGGGCGCAGATCGCTCATCAGCCGCTCGTTGAGGAAGCCGGGCGCGTTGGCGCCCTTGGCCTCGGCCGTGAGCACGCCGGTGTCGACGTTGAGGTCGCGCTCGCCGCCGCCGGCGGCGATCACCATGTCGATCTTCGACAGGATGTCCTTGTTGCCCTTGATCCCGGCGGAATCGAGCGCAAGGCCCGCGGCATAGGTGCCGATACGCTGCCAGGCTTCCATCTGGCGCTGGTCGCCCTTCTTCGGAATCTGGCTGTCGAAAGAGACCGGCATCAAGGGATGCACGATGTAGGGCGCAAAGCCCTTCTCGTCGACATTGATGCGCTTCTCCTGGAGCGCGGCCCAGTTGGCGTCGAGCCCTTCGCCGAGCGAGGTGGCAAGGCCAATGCCGGTGATCCAGACTTCCGTCTGGGCGGGCTTCGAAGCAGTCTCAGTCATGGCGATACAGTCTGTTGCGGAAAGCCGATGCGCTTGGCGAACGCGTCCATGTAGCCGCGCATATCCGCATTGGGGAAGGGGATCAGTGTGAAGGTGAGTGCCGAGTTTGCGCGCAGCTTGCCGCCGACCCTGATCTTGGCTTCGGTCATGGCATAGCCCGAGCCTTCATGGGTAAGGCTCGCTTCGATGCTCATGAGATCGCCCGGGTAGACCGAACCGCGGACCTTGGCCTCCTTCACGGCGGCCAGGATCGGCATGCGCTCGAACTTGAACACGCCGAGCTGAAGCCAGCCGGAGGCTTGCGCCATCGATTCGATCAGGAGCACGCCGGGCATCAAGGGATAACCTGGGAAGTGCCCCTCGAAGACGGTGCTCTCCTTCGGGACTTGGGCCTCGACGACGATCGTCTTTTCGTCGACCTTGAGGTCGACGATACGATCGATCATGTGGAAGTATTCGAGTTGCATGGCCGCGCGCTTAGGCGCTCGCGCCCTTGGCCGCGACGAGCTCGTCGATCCGCGCGCACAGGTTCTTCAGCACGAAATACTGCTCAGTGGTCGCCTTGCCGTCGTTGACCTCCTGGGTCCACTTTTCCAGCGGCAGCTTGATGCCGAACTGCTTGTCGATTGCGAAGGCGATATCAAGGAAATCGAGGCTGTCGATGCCGAGATCATCGATGGCATGACTATCCGGCGTGATCGTGTCGCGCGGGATGTCGCAGGTTTCAGCGATGATCGTGGCGACCTGATCGAATGTGGAAGACATCACTAAGCCTTTGATATATTGCATGTATTTGTCAGATTTCCAGAGTGGCGCGGTGGGTGGGCATCGCGCCCCTGATGACGCCCTCAAACCCCCCTCTGGCCGGGTCGAAAGCCCGTATATCGGAGCGCCGCCCTGAGTTCAATGGAGCCGGGCCGGCGAGCAGACCAGGGCTGGGGATGCCCGCCATAGCCCGTCCGCCGGGGCTAAATATGCGGCGTCGTGATCTTGACGCAGTCGCGGCGGCCCATCAGCACGCAATCCTGGGTCCGGCGCAGGTCCGCGATGCTCACGGCGAGCCAGATTCCGATCGCGGTCAGCGCGATGGTGAAGGCGAGCGCCGCGATATTGGCGAGCATGCGGTGGCGGAAATCGTCCGGTTCGGTGCGAGGCTGCTCGTAGCGCGTCAGGTCGAGTGGCTCGGGTGCGCGCAATTGCTGCACGGTGCCGTTGCCCCGGCGAACCACCGGGGAAGGCGAGGTGCGCGGCCTGAACTGGAGCACCCGGTGCTCGTCATCAGAGCTTATGGGCCGCTGGGTTGTCATGGGGCGGGGATCACTCCGAAGCAGCGATTTTTAGATAGCACACGCGACGAACCTGTTGCAGAAAATCTTCTCAACGCGTAGCTGCATTTCCTGTTCGCACTATTCTGCATAGGCGCTGTCAAACAGCCGGCCGCGACGCGGTCAGGAATGCGCGGATTGCGTTGCAACAACGGCTGGGAAGCTCGCGCCGGCATTTCCCGTCCACATCGGCTTGTGATCTCGGCCTGCAGCCCAACGCATTTTGCCTCCCCTCGGACCATGGCATAGTCCAGGGAACCTGTTTCCACCAATTGCAAGGGACCGTTCGACCATGACCAATACGCGCGAGCCGAGAGTGCATCCGGTCCCGATCCTGTCGCTTCGGCCGACGCAGATGACGGTCGGCATGCGAGAGGTCAAGGAGAAGCGCAAGCGCTGGCGCCAGCGCGACAGCAACAAGCAGGCCGACCTGCTCGGCAAGCACATGATCCCCGTCGTCTACGGTCCGGACCTGCGCTATTACGTGATCGACCATCATCATCTCGGCCGCGCGCTGCATGACGAGGGCGTCAAGGACGTGCTGGTGACCATCGTTGGCGACCTCAGAATGGTCGAGCGCGAGGCCTTCTGGGGCGTCATGGACAACAAGCGCTGGGTCTATCCCTATGACGCCAAGGGCGAAAGGCGGCCGTTCCGCGACCTGCCGAAATCGGTGGCCGACCTCAAGGATGACCCCTTCCGCAGCCTCGCCGGCGAGCTCCGCCGCATCGGCGGCTTCGCCAAGGATACGACGCCGTTCTCCGAATTCCTGTGGGCCGACTATCTGCGCCGAAAACTCTCGCGCAAGGTGATCGATGCCGATTTCGACAAGGCGCTCGAGAAGGCCCTGTCCTCGGCGAGAAGCAAGGATGCGATCTATCTGCCCGGCTGGTGTGGGCCGGCGGACGATGATTAGGGGCGCATCTGTACCGCATGCGGTACCGCAATCCGGACCTCATCACAGCCTCTTGAGCGAAATCATTTTCCGCCCGCATGAAGCGCTCCTGAAACAGAGCCGTCCCATCCTTTGGGGTGATCGGGCTCACACAGGAGGCAGGAATGCGCCGTCTGTTTTTCGCTGTTGCCTTGCTCGCCCTCGCGTCAGCAGGGGTTTCGGCCTCGTTTGCCGCAGTTCACCACGCCAAGACATTGACGTTCGCCGAGCGCTTTGCTCCGGCACTCGAGTTGATGGCAAAGCACTAGCGGCATAGCGCTTCGCAGCCGCACGCAACGCATCGGTCGCGCGATCACTTCGGGCCTCGCGCGCCGGTGAGCCGCATCCGCGGGTTCTCAGGTCCTGCGTCCTGATGGCGCGCGGGTCCTTGATATGTCGCAAATCCTGTCTGGCGCAGGCCGCTAGGGTCACGATGCATGAGGGGCGAACACGCATTGTGTCCAATGCGGAAGGCTAGTGGGCTCCGGATCATGCCGACCCGGAGACGCGGCGATGAGCCTGATCCTTCGCATTCTGTTTGTTCTGGCCGGAGCCATCACCGCGCTGTTCGTCGCGCGGGATGCGCTGAACTTCACCATCATCCAGACCTTCGTCGCCATCCTGCTCGTGACCGCCGTCCTGCTCGCCGGGAGTCTCTGGAGCCTGCGGCGCAAGACCTGAGCGGCGCGGAGAGTGCGAGGTTAGCCGGAGCCGCCTAAGCGCTGCGTTCAGGCCCCTGCTCTGAGGCCGCTTCGTGCGACTCGTCCTTGCCACCGAGGATCCGGTGCAGCCAGCTCTCGACGGGGCGGCCGACCGTCAGCAGAACGAAGGCGAGCGCCAGCGCGGCTGCGACGATCTTCCATTGTCCGGCGCCGCAGATAATGCCGAGGCAGGCGGCAAGGAACGTACAGGCCGCACTGGTCAGGCCGCTCACGCGAAAACCTTTGCTCTCGTGGACAATGACGCCGGCACCGAGGAAGCCGATCCCCGTCAGGATGCCCTGGATCACCCGACTTGCCGCATCGTTGATGCTGCCGGGCTCGGCGAACTCGACGGCGAGCAGCACGACGGCCGCGGTGGAGAGCCCGACGATGCCGAGCGTCTTCAGCCCGATCGGCTTGCCCTGCAGATCGCGGTTCAGGCCGATCGCGCCGCCGGCGAGCGTGGCGCTGCCGAGACGCAGCAGGATTTCGGGCCAGTCGAGTTCGGTCATAGCCGGTCGATCACTTCTTCGGCAGTCGTCCCCGTTCGGTCGCATGCCCGTGAAATTCGCCAGCCGGGTCGACAGCGCGGCTTGGTCCGGCAAACATAATCGATGCGGGCGGCCGTCTCAACGTGCCACATCCTGGCTGTCATCGCTCGATTTAATCGGGCGATCCAGTATTCCAGAGGCGGGTGTGATTGAACCGAGAAGCTGCGGCGTACGGGATGCCCCGCCTGCCGCCTACGCTAAAGCTTCGGCGCCCCTAGACCACAACCTCGGCGAAGCCTTGGCGTAGCCGGGTCGCGGGGCATGGCAGTGTGCTTGAAGCGCGAGCGCGGCCTTACCGCAACGGCTTCTTCAGCAGCGAGAAGCGGTCGGGATCGAGCCCCATCGAGGGTTGCAGCATCGGGGCCTCGAGGCTGGACATCGTCTTGGCAGGCGGTGCCGCGAAAACCGGATCGTTCGGAACGTCGCGCTGCGAGGTGGCGCCGCGCCAGCGTTCGAGCACGGCGCTGACGAAATGCATGTCGTGACCGGAGGTGACCGAGGGCACGCTGCTGATGGTGGCTTCGCCGCGCGGCAATTGGTGCGGCGGCACCTCCTTGAAACGCAGCCGCGTCGGCAGCGCGACGCCTTCGCCGAACGCCAGCACCTCGCGGGTGCCGAGCGAGGGCACGAAGGACAGGAGGTTCGCGGCCGCGTCTGACACGGCGGCGCGCAGCAGCGCCTGGTCGCGATCGTTGGCAAGACGCATCGTGAACAGCGTATTGCACTGGGAGATGATGGTGGCGTCGAGCTCTGCGGGGCGCTGCGTGATGAGGCCGAGATAGACGCCGTATTTGCGCCCCTCCTTGGCGATGCGCGACACCGCCTTGCGGGTCGGGCCGAAGCCGATGTTGCGGTCGGCGGAGGCGTAGCGATGCGCTTCCTCGCAGACGAACAGCAGCGGCGAGACGCCGTCGCTCCACAGGCCGAAGTCGAAGGCCATACGGCACAGCACCGAGACGACGGAATCGATCACCTCGGCCGGGAAGCCGGCGAGCTGCATCACCGTCATCGGCTTGCCGTTAGCCGGCAGGCGGAACAGATGGCTGATCACCTCCGCCATGGTGTCACCGCCGACATTGGCGTTGTCGAACATGAAGGCGTAGCGCGGGTCGTTGCGGACGGCCTCAATGCGCGAGATCAGCTTGTGATAGATGATGCGCGAGGAGCGGTTCTCGAGCTTGCCCATGCGTTCGTCGATCAGCGACAGCAGGTCGACCAGGCGATAGGGCACCGGCGTGTCGACGGTGTAGCCGATCTGCTTGGGATCGATGCGCTTGAGACCGATGCGGTCGGCGTTCTGGTACTGGGTGTAGACGCCCTTGGCGAGCGGGATCACCTCGGCGAGGATGTCGAGCTCCTCGGGCACGCCGGCGCGGCCGCCGAACAGCACGTCGACGATTTCCTCGAAGTTGAACAGCCAGAACGGCAGCTTCAGGTTTCGTGGGTTGAGCACCAGCGCGCGATCGCCGAAGCAGCGGCCATATTCGTTGTGCACGTCGAGCAGGAAGATGCGCAGGTTCGGGCGCGCCTTCAGGATCTCGTTGAGCAGGAGCGAGACGCCGGTCGATTTGCCGACGCCGGTCGATCCCAGCACCGCGAAGTGCTTGGACAGCATTTCCTCGACGTCGACATAGGCGACGACCGAGCGGTCCTGCTGAAGGAAGCCGACATTGATCTGGTCCGACCCGGTCGGAGCATAGATCGTGCGCAGCTCCTGGCTCGTGATCAGGTCAACGGCATCGCCGATGGTCGGATAGTTGGTCACGCCGCGCTGGAATTTGGCCTTGTCGGCGGCGTTGAGGATCTCGCCGAGCAGGTCGACCGAGGCGATCGCGATGTAATTGTCGGTGCTCGACAGGTTTTCGCAGGAGACCTCGGTGATCATCGCGACGATGACCGAGCTGGCGCAGCGGATACTGACGAAACGGCCGACGGTCGCCCGAACCTCCGAGATCGGCATCCGGCCTTCCGCCAGAAGCCCGACCCGGGCGAGCGATCCGCGAACCGAAATCACGCGTCCAAAGGATGTCACGATCAATGAACCTGGCAAGAGCAAGGGATTTGATCCGGACTATGCGCGGCCGTCGCTGCACAAACGGTTAAGCCGCAGGCCCGGCCGCTTCGTTAAATCCGCCGTAATTCGGTCGGGAGCCGTGTCGCCAATACATAGTTATGGGCGGAATCGTCGGGAAAAATGCTGCAATTTCTACGTTCCGTTGGGGTGGCGCGGCGGTCTTAGGGAATATTTTACCATTCGGGCATCAGGCGCGACGCGCGGGGAACAATTGTCATCCTGCAAGTCGGGTCATCCGGTTCGGGTGACGACTTAGATTTGTTGACGAGACCTAATCATTTGTACATTAGTACAAATGGGCCGCGTCCCACAGCGCCCCCGCGCGCCGATTTGCGTCCCGCGCCCGATTGCGTGATCCGGTCCCGCGGATCGCAGCCACGCTTGATCGTAGCCACGCTTGGCGGCCACGTTTGGAGGAAAGCATGCAGCCCGAACCGATCCTCGATCTCGCCCATCTCGGCCACATGGAGCTCTTGACGCCCAAGCCTGACGAAAGCCTGAAGTTCTTCGTCGATGTCATGGGCATGACCGTCAGCGGGCAGAAAGGCGAGTCGGTCTATTTGCGCGGCTGGGACGATTACGAGCGCTATTCGCTCAAGCTCACGGCGTCGAAGACGTCGGGCATGGAGCACATGGCGCTGCGCGCGCGCAGCCAGCAGGCGCTGGAGCGCCGCGTCGCCGCGTTGAAGGGCTCCGGCTTCGACATCGGCTGGATCGATGGCGACATGGGGCAGGGGCCGACCTTCCGCTGCCGCGATCCCGATGGTCACATCGTCGAGCTCTATTACGAGACCGAATGGTACCAGGCGCCGCCGGAGCTGAAGCCCGCATTGAAGAACCAGGCCCAGCGTTTTCCGGCGCGCGGCGTCAACGTCCGCCGGCTCGACCATCTCAACTGCCTCGCCGTCGACATCAAGGCCAACCGCGAGTTCTTCGAGAATTATCTCGGCTGCCGTCTCACCGAGCAGATCGTGCTCAACGACGGCCGTGAAGCCGCAATGTGGCTGACGATGTCGAACAAGAGCTACGACTTCGCCTATTCACTCGATCATTCAGGCACGCCCGGCCGATTCCACCACGTCACCTACGCGCTCGACAGCCGCGAGGAGATTCTTCGCGCGGCAGATATCTTCCTGGAGAACGGCGTGCATATCGAGACCGGCCCGCACAAGCACGCGATCCAGCAGACTTTCTTCCTCTATGTCTACGAACCCGGCGGCAACCGCGTCGAGGTCGCCAATGCTGGCGCACGTCTCATCCTCGCGCCGGACTGGAAGCCGATCGTGTGGACCGAGGAGGAGCGCAAGAAGGGCCAGGCCTGGGGCCTGAAGACGATCGAGTCATTCCACATCCACGGCACGCCGCCGGTGGAGATCAAGAAGCACGGCTAATTTGCGGATGCGCGTGCGCGCGCGATCGTCTCGCGCACGCCCGTCCACGCCGGCTTGTCCGGCGCGAACTGCTTGCGCAGGAAGGCGACGAGCTCCTCGACCTGCGCGTCGCTCATGCTGCCCTTGAAGGCGGGCATGTAGCCGAGATCGCTGGAGACGGGTTCGGTGATGCCGTGCAGGATGACCTGCACGAGATTGTCCGGCGATTCGCTGTGCAGATTGCTGTTGAGCGCGAGCGGGGGCCGGGTGCCAAACAGCGGCAGGCCGCCGACCTCGTGGCAGACGGCGCAGGCGCCCTGATAGAGCCGCGCGCCGGTGGACGCGGCGACGATGACTTGCGTCGCGTTCTCGAGTTTCGTCGCGAGCGCGTCTTGGGTTTGTCTGTCACTCGCGGTGTCATTGAACGAATTGAGATAGACCGCCATTGCGCGGAGGTCCTGGTCGGGCAGGGCCTTGAGGTCCCGGACGATCGGCGCCATTGGGCCGGCCGCGACGCCATGATAGCGGGAATGGCCGGTGCGCAAATACGCGAACAGCTCGTCCTCGCTCCACGGGATCGGTGCGCGGGAGAGCGAGGTCAGCGCCGGCGCTTCCCAGCCCTCGGCAAAGCCGCCGGCGAGATAGGCCCCGCGCTGCTCGGCAGCGAGCGCATTGCGCGGCGAATGGCAGGCGCTGCAATGGCCGAGGCTTTCGACCAGATAGGCGCCGCGATTCCAAAGCTCCGACTTCACGGGATCGGGCTTGAATTCACCCGCCTCATGAAACAGCGCGTTCCATCCCGCGAGCAGCGGCCGAAGATTGAAAGGGAAGGTTAGCGTGTTCGCAGGCTGTGTCGCGCGCACCGCTGGCTGCGCCATCAGGTAGGCATAGAGCGCCTGCAGGTCGGCCTCGCTGGTCTTCGAAAAATGCGTGTAGGGGAAGGCAGGATAGAGCTGCCGTCCGTCGCGATGCAGCCCGTCGCGCATCGCGCGCTCGAAGGCGGGGTAGGACCAGGCGCCGATGCCGGTCTCGACATCGGGCGTGATGTTGGTCGAGTAGATCGTGCCGAACGGCGTTTCCAGCGCGCGGCCGCCCGCATTGAGCACGCCCGTGAGACTGGTGTGGCACTCCGCGCAGTTGCCGAGCGCTGCAAGCTGCTCGCCGCGCGCGATCGTCGCTGCGGAATAGACCGATGCGTCGGGCCGGGCGATCGGGGGAATTGCGCGCCCCGGCAGAAGCGCCGCGCCGATGCCGATCGCAGCGGTGCAGACCGCCGCAATCGCCGCGAAGATGCCGGCGCGTTTGGCGAACGGGTTCTCCCAGATGCGTGATGGCGGCGGGGTGGCAGGCGCGGGCAGGGCCTGCGGCGTGGCCGCAGCATCGCCGTGCAATCCCCTGAGAATGCGCTCCGGCGTGAATGGCGGCTCGCGAAAGCGTACGCCGGTGGCATCGAAGATCGCGTTGGCGATCGCCGCCGCGCTCGGCACCGATGCGGACTCGCCGACGCCGAGCGGCGGCTGGTCCTGACGCGGCAGCATCAGCACGTCGATCTTGGGCATGTCGGGGAAGGGGATGATCGGATAGGCGCCCCATTCGCGCGCCGCCACCGTGCCGCGCTCGAACGAGACCTCCTCCATCAGCGCGCGGCTGGTGGACTGGATGACGTTGCCGTGGATCTGGTGGCGCACGCCGTCCGGATTGATCATCAAGCCGGAATCCTGCCCGGCGACCACGCGCGTGACGCTGACGTCGCCGGTGGTCTTGTTCACCGCGACGTCGGCGACCCAGGCCGACCACGCAGCGCCATAGCCGGGGAACTTGCTGTGGACATAGAGCGCATAGGCAAAGCCACGCCCGTGCACGACCTCGCCGTCTTTCTCCTCGCGGACCGGTCGCGGCGTCCAGCCAGCGCGCTCGGCGACCGCATTGACGAGATCGATCGCGCGCTGCTCCTTCAGGTAGCGCAGGCGATAGTCGATCGGGTCGACGCCAGCCTCGGTCGCGGCCTCGTCGATGTAGGATTCATGCGCAAAGGTGTTCGGCAGCGCCGAGACGCCGCGGAACCAGGACGCGCGCACGATCGGCGGCATGTCGTGGGCGACCACACGCATGTTGTCGTAGTCGTAAGGCGGGATCGCGGTGCGATCGCCCATCTGGAGCACGGCAGGCTCGGGCGAGATGCGGCCCGTCAGCAGCAGCGCCAGCGTCGGCGCCGCATTCGACGGATAACGCGTGGCGAGATCGTAGGCAGCAACGCCGCCGTCCGCGTCGAGGCCGCCATTGACATCAATCAGCTGCGCGGTGCCCTTGGGCTCCCAGGCGTGCTCCTGCTCGCGCGTCAATTGCACGCGCACGGGCCGGCCGACCGCGCGCGACAGCAGCAGCGCGTCGGCCGTGACGTCGTCGGCACAGTTGCGGCCGTAGCAGCCGGCGGCCTCGAGCCTGACGACCTCGATCTCGCTCTCGGGACGCTCGATCAGCAGCGCCAGATCGCTGCGCAGCACGTGCGGGTTCTGCGTGCCGGACCAGACGCGGATGTTGCCGTCCTGGAAGTCGGCGACCGCGCAGGACGGACCGATCGAGGCGTGCATCTGATATGGCCAGACATAAGTGCGCTGCATCGGCTTGGCCGCGCCTGATATTGCCGCATCGACGTCGCCCTTGTCGATCAGCGTGCGCGGCGTCGATGGATTGGCGCGCAGCGCGGTCTCGACATCGGCGAGATCGGTCAGCGCAGGCGTCGGCTTCCAGCTCACCTTGAGCTGCTCTGCCGCACGGATCGCGTTCTCCTCGCGCTCGGCGACCACGCCGACGAAATCGCCGATCCGCACCACGGCCACCAGGCCGGGAATGTCGCGCACGGAGGATTCGTCCACCGCGATCAGGCTGGTGCCGACGAACGGACCGGCATCGACGCCGGCATAGGGCGGACGCACCACGCGGCCGTGGAGCATGCCTGATACCCGGACGTCGTGCACGAAAGTCAGCTCGCCCGTGGCCTTGGCCGGCACGTCGACCCGCGGCATCGACTGGCCGACGATGGCATAATCGCTGGCCGCCTTGACCGCGACGACGTCGGCAAGCTCGAGGCTGATCGTCTCGTCGCCGATCAGTTCGCCATAGCTGACGCTGCGATTGTCGGGGCCCCGGACGAGACCGTCGTCGATCCTAAGGTCGGCCGCCGGCAGTTCGAGCCGCTCGGCCGCGCGTGCGATCAAGAAGTGGCGCGCCTGGGCTGCGGCCTTGCGCAAGGGCACGGCCGTGATCTGGATCGTCTCGCTCGCGATCGTCGCGCCCTGGTTCGGCACCAATGCGGTATCGCCGAGCACGACGACGACGCGCGCAAAGGATACATCCAGCTCCTCGGCAACGATCTGGCCCAGCGCAGTGCGGATGCCGGTGCCGAGATCGACATGGCCGTTATAGGCAGTGACCGCGCCGTCGGCGGTGATGCGGACATAGGTCTCGGTTGTGACCTCGTCCACGGTGCTGATGACGACGAGCGAACCGGATGGCCGCTCAGTTCCGTTCGGATGCGGGGAGGCCATCAATCAACGGCCTCGGTGAGCTGGCCGGAGGCGCGCATCACGGCGCGCAGGATTTCGACATGCGTGCCGCAGCGGCAGAGATTGTAGCGCAGCGCCGCCAGCGCCTCCTGTTCGGTCGGACGCGGATTGATCGCGAGCAGCGCTTTGGTGGTCATGATCATGCCGTTGAGGCAATAGCCGCATTGCGCGGCCTGCTCGTCGATGAAGGCCTGTTGCACGACATCAGGCCTGTCGCGCGTACCGAGGCCTTCGAGCGTCACGATGTCGCGGCCGGCGCAGCCGCTCACGGGAATCACGCAGGATCGCGCCGCGGCCCCGTCGATCAGGACAGTACAGGTGCCGCATTCACCGAGGCCGCAGCCATATTTCGGCCCGTTGAGTGCGAGGTCGTTGCGCAGCACGTAGAGCAGAGGCGTGTCTCGCGCCGCAGTGACCTCGTGGATCCTGCCGTTTACGGTGAGGCGGATCGGTGTCTGCGTCATCCTCGTTCCCAAGCCCTGTCATCACGCGATTTGTAAGTCGCGACGATACCGTTTGTACACAAACGTGCAAGCCGTCATGCCGCACTGCAGCGCGACTGCCTTCTTTGTGGACAGAGCGGATAGGCATATGAGGTTTTATGCGGCAGGCGCATCTTTTGCGCCGCACCGCCGCTTGACAGCTATCGGGACCGCGCGCAACATCGTTCGTATACGAATGATAACCGCGGTCTCCGCTGGCTCTGACATGGTGATGGAAACAACGAGCGCTGCCGTCGACAAGATCCGCTGCGATGCCTGTCCGGTGATGTGCTACATCAAGCCGGGCGCGGCGGGCGCCTGCGACCGTTACGCCAACCACGACGGCAAGCTCGTTCGCGTCGATCCGCACGTGATCCTGGAGCGCACCGTCTCGCATGGCGGCAAGCTCGTCCCCTTCAGCCGCACGGAAGACTGGGACGGCAAGATCGTCCACGAGCCTTCAACCTTTGTGACGGCGATCGGAGCGGGCACGACCTATCCCGACTACAAGCCGGCGCCATTCATCGTCTCCGCGGAGGTCGACGGCGTCGACATGGTGACTGTCGTTACCGAGGGAATCTTCTCCTATTGCGGCATCAAGGTGAAGATCGACACCGACCGCTATCTCGGGCCGGAGACCGCGACCGTTCGCGCGCAGGGCGAGGCGGTCGGCCACGTCACCACCAGCGAGTACGGCTCGCAGATGCTCTCGCTCGGCGGCGTGCATCATCTCACCGGCGGCTCCAAGAAAGAGGGGCGCGTCACCTGCGACACGCTGATGGATCTCGCCAATTGCAAGGCGGTCGAGCTCACCATCGACGGCGGCGCGAGCGTGGTGGTGCAGGCCGGCCAGCCGCCGGTCGTCAACGGCGTGAAGGAAGAGCGCATGCGGGTCGGCTGCGGCTCGGCGACGATCGGCATGTTCGCGAAGCAGTGGCACGGCAAGGTCGATGAGGTCGTCGTGGTCGACGACCACATCACCGGCGTGCTCTCGGAACATCAGGCCGGCAAGCTGCTCGACATCGCCGATACCGGCATCAAGATGAAGGGCCGCCGTTCGACGCCCGGCCGCTATTTCCAGGTCGCCGATCCCGGCACCGGCTGGGGCGGTACCAATATCTCGGATCCGCTCTCGATCCTCGGCCCATTTGATGCCAAGGAAGCCAAGCCCGGTCTGACCATGCTGATGGTCTCCACCACCGGCGAGCATTCGTCCTATTATGTGCTCGACGAGGCCTTGAAGCCGGTTGAGACCGAGATGCCTGATGACCTGAAGTTTTCGGTCGAGCGCATCCAGGAGAATTGCGAGCCGGCGCTGTGCACGGTGCTGTTCATGGCGGGCGCCGGCGGCTCGCTGCGCGCGGGTGTCACCGACAATCCGGTGCGGCTGACGCGCTCGGTGAAGGACGCGCTGACGCGCGTCACCAGCGGCGGCGCGCCGGTCTATGTCTGGCCCGGCGGCGGCATCACCTACATGGTCGACGTAACGCAGATGCCGGCGGGCGCCTTTGGCTACGTGCCGACGCCGGCGCTGGTCGCGCCGATCGAGTTCACGATGAAGCTGTCCGACTATGCCGCGCTCGGCGGGCACATGGATTATGTGAAGCCGCTGGCGGAGGTGAAGGGCGGTGACGATGTCCGCCAGCTGCCCTGGCAGAATCCGATTCCGGGACGTCGGGCATGACACGGCGCCCGCAAATCGCATTGCTGTCTGATGGCCGGCGGCTGCATTTGCAGGATGGACCGATTGATTTGATCGTGGAGGCGAGGGGCCGCGCGGACGAGGTGCGTGCCGCCTATGAGGCGGCCGCGCGGCGGTTCACCGGACTGCTCGACGAACTCTGCGCGGAATTGCCGGAGCTGCGGATGGCCGCTGCGGGGCGGACTTCGCTGAAGGGCGTGGTCGCGCGGCGGATGCACGCCGCCGTCGCGCCCTATGCCGCTGATTGCTTCATCACGCCGATGGCCGCGGTGGCCGGCAGCGTAGCGGAAGAGATCCTTGGCGCAATGCTCGGAGCCGCAACCCTCAATCAAGCCTACGTCAACAATGGCGGCGATATCGCGCTTCATCTCGGCGAAGGCGAGCATTTTTCGGTCGGTCTGATAGACCGGCCCGATCGCTCCGGCGTGATGCGGACCCTGAGGGTCTATTCAGCCGACCCCATACGCGGGATCGCGACCAGTGGACGCCACGGTCGCAGTTTTTCGCTCGGGATCGCCGACGCGGTGACCGTGTTGGCTGCAACGGCATCGCAGGCCGATGCGGCGGCCACCATCATCGCCAACGCGGTGGATCTGCCGGGACATCCGGCCATCATCCGCAAGCCCGCCAACGAGCTTCAGCCTGACAGCGATCTCGGGGTGCGCCTTGTCACCCGCGAGGTCGGCCAGTTGTCGCACAATGAGATCGCGGCCGCGCTGGAATCTGGCGCGGAATGTGCACGGCAATTATTCGATCGCGGATTGATCGAGGGTGCCGTGTTGCAGCTTTGTGGTGATATGCTTGTCATCGGACCGAAAGATATTGAACGGCAACGATCGCGCCGGCCCATGCTGGAGAACGCGGTTCATGCCTGAACAGGGAAGAGCCTGAGGAAGCAATCATGAGCGCGATCATCCGCAAGATCGTCACCGTCGTCGAAGAGACCCAGATGGAGATGGGGCGTCAGGTGTCGCCGCCGACCCGGCGCGCCGCGGCGATCGCCGTGATCGAGAATCCCTTTGCGGGGAAATATGTCGAAGACCTTTCCCCGCTGATCGCGATCGGCGAGGAGCTGGGCGAGCTGCTGTCGAAGCGCGCGGTGGCGGCGCTCGGCATCGATGGCGCGAAGGCGCAGAGCTACGGCAAGGCCGCAGCCGTCGGCGAGAACGGCGAGCTGGAGCATGCCGCCGCGATCCTGCATCCGAAGATGGGGGTGCCCGTGCGCAAGGTGCTGAGCAAGGGCGCGGCGCTGATCCCATCGTCGAAGAAGCGCAGCGGTCCCGGCACGACGCTGGACATCCCTCTGGGGCACAAGGACGCAGCCTTCGTACGCAGCCATTTCGACGGCATGGAAGTACAGATCAACGATGCGCCGCGCGCCAACGAGATCATGGTTGCGGTTGCCGTCACCGACAGCGGCCGTCCGCTGCCGCGCGTCGGCGGGCTGACGATTGCGGAGATCAAGGGCGAGGACGGTTTGAGATAACGCGATCCGGAGAGCCGGGCACGGGTTCTCCGATCAAATCGTGTGCGAACGACAGAGAAGTTCAAAACTGGAGGTTGGGATGCGAGCAAGAAACGTTTTTGTCGGCGCGGCCTTCGCGCTTCTGGCCGGCGGCATGGCCCATTCGGCCCTGGCGCAGGACATCAAGATCGGCGAGATCAACAGCTATTCGTTGCTGCCGGCCTTCACCGAGCCCTATCGCAAGGGATGGCAGCTCGCGGTCGAACAGATCAACGCGGCCGGCGGCATCAACGGCAAGAAGCTCGTCGTCATCTCCAAGGACGATGGCGGCAAGCCGGCGGATGCGCAGACCGCGGCCAATGAGCTCGTCTCGAGCGAGGGTGTTGCGATGCTCACGGGCACGTTCCTGTCGAACATCGGCCTCGCCGTCAGCGACTTCGCCAACCAGAAGAAGGTGTTCTTCCTCGCGGCCGAGCCGCTCACGGACGCGATCACCTGGTCCAAGGGCAACAAATACACCTTCCGCCTGCGTCCCTCCAACTATATGCAGGCAGCGATGCTGGTGGAAGCAGCCAGCAAGCTGCCCGCGAAACGCTGGGCGACGATCGCGCCGAACTACGAATACGGTCAATCGGCGGTCGCGGTGTTCAAGAAGCTGATGTCGGAGAAGCGCCCGGACATCCAGTGGGTCGACGAGCAATGGCCGCCGCAGGGCAAGATCGACGCGGGCCCGGTGGTGCAGGCGGTGGCCGCGGCCAACCCGGAAGCAATCCTCAACGTCACCTTCGGCGCCGATCTCGTCAAGCTCGTGCGCGAAGGCAACACCCGCGGCCTGTTCAAGGGGCGCGAGGTCGTCTCCTTCCTGACCGGCGAGCCCGAATATCTCGATCCGCTCAAGGACGAGACGCCGGAGGGTTGGATCGTCACCGGCTATCCCTGGTACTCGATCAAGTCGCCCGAGCATGACGCGTTCCTGAAGGCCTACCAGGTCAAGTACAACGACTATCCGCGCCTCGGCTCGATCGTCGGCTACCAGACCATCAAATCGGCGGCGGCAATCCTGGCGAAGGCCGGCTCGGCCGATCCGGAGAAGCTGATCGCGGCAGCTGAAGGGCTGTCGATGCCGTCGCCGTTCGGCGAGATCACCTTCCGCAAGATCGACCATCAGTCGACGCTTGGTGCCTATGTCGGCAAGACCGCGCTGAAGGACGGCAAGGGTGTGATGGTGGACTCGTCCTACAAGAAGGGCGCGGACTATCTGCCTGGTGACGCCGAAGTCGAGAAGCTGCGTCCGAAGGATTGATCTCTCTTTATCCCCTACCTCTCCCCGCAAGAGCGGGGAGAGGTGACTTCAAACCTAACCCGGACCGCCGATGGCCTTTTATGTCGTACAGTTTCTGACCGGTCTCGCCAGCGCAGCGTCGCTGTTCCTGGTGGCCTCGGGCCTGTCGATCATCTTCGGCGTGACGCGGATCGTGAATTTCGCGCATGGCGCCTTCTACATGATCGGCGCCTACATCGCCTTCACGCTCACCGAGCGGCTGTCGGGTGCGTTCGGCTTCTGGGGCGGGATCGTGCTGGCGGCGCTGGCGGTGGCGCTGATCGGCGTCATCGTCGAGATGGTGCTGCTGCGGCGCATCTATCACGCGCCCGAATTGTTCCAGCTGCTCGCGACCTTCGGCCTGACCCTGATGGTCGAAGATCTCGTGGTGCTGATCTGGGGGCCTGACGACCTCGTCGGCCGCCGCGCGCCCGGCTTCAAGGGCGCGATCGATTTCTTCGGCCAGAACATTCCGAGTTATGATCTGTTCCTGATCGTGCTTGGACCCGTGGTGCTCGGCATTCTCTGGCTGCTGTTCCAGCGCACGCGCTGGGGCGTCCTGGTGCGCGCCGCGACGCAGGACCGCGACATGGTCGCCGCGCTCGGCGTGAACCAGAAGTGGCTGTTTACGAGCGTGTTCGCGGTCGGCGTCTTCCTCGCCGCCCTCGGCGGCGCGCTCCAGATCCCGCGCGATGCCGTGCATCACGCCATGGATCTTCGGATCATCGTGGAAGTGTTCGTCGTGGTCGTGATCGGCGGTCTCGGCAGCATCGTCGGTGCGTTCGTTGCGGCGGTGCTGGTGTCCGAGCTCAATGCCTTCGGCATCCTGATCTTTCCGAAGATCTCCATCATCCTGGTCTTCCTGGTGATGGCGGTGGTGCTGATCGTCCGGCCCTGGGGCCTGTTCGGCAAGCCCGAGGCGGCCGCGCGCAAGACGCCTGGTCTCACCGTCAATCCCTGGCGCCCGCTGACGTCGAATGAACGGCTGGCGGCTCTTGCCGCGCTCGTCATCGCAGCGACGCTGCCGCTGTTCGCCGGCAATTACGCGCTGACGGTCGGCTCGGAGATCGCGATCTTCGTCATCTTCGCCGTCAGCCTGCACTTCCTGATGTCCGTCGGCGGGCTCGCCTCGTTCGGCCATGCCGCCTATTTCGGGCTTGGTGCCTACGGCATCGCCTTCCTCGCCAAGATGGCGGGGCTGCCGATGATCGTGTGTCTGTTGCTCGGCCCGCTGCTCGGCTGCCTGGGCGCGGCCGTGTTCGGCTTCTTCGCAGTGCAGCTATCCGGCGTCTATTTCGCCATGCTGACGCTCGCCTTCGCGCAGATCGTGTGGTCGATCGCATTCCAGTGGGTGAACGTGACAGGCGGTGACAACGGTATTCTGGGCCTTTGGCCGTCGAGCTGGGCCGCGAGCCCATCGCATTTCTATTGGCTCGCGCTCGGCGTCGCGGCGCTGGTGACCATCGCGCTGCGAGCCATGGTGTTCTCGCCGTTCGGCTATGCACTCCGGGCGACGCGTGACTCGGCGCTGCGCAGCGAAGCGATCGGTATCGACGCGAAGCGTATCCAGTGGACTGCCTTCGTGATCGCAGGCACCACTGCCGGTATCGGCGGCGCGCTGTTCGCCTACCTCAAGGGCAGCGTCTTCCCTGATAATCTCGGCATCTCGCTGTCGGTCGATGCGCTGGTCATGGTGCTGCTCGGGGGCGTCGAAACTGTATCGGGCGCGGTGATCGGCGCCATCGTCTACAAGGCTTTGAACATCTGGCTGGTCAGCCAGACCGATCTATCGAAGCTCGTGCTCGGTGGCTTCATCATGCTGATCGTCGTCGTCTTCCCCAAGGGCATCGTCGGCATGCTGGAGCTGCTGGCGCAGCGCCGTAAGAAAGCATCGCCGCCGGGATCCCCCTTGCTTGCCAAGCCGATCGAGTCCGCCGAATGAGCGTCGCACCCCCACTTCTCGCGGTCGAAGGCCTGACCAAATCCTATGGCGGCATCCATGCCGTGCGCGGTGTCTCGTTCTCGCTGCGCGCCGGCGAGATCCTGGCGCTGATCGGGCCGAATGGCGCCGGCAAGAGCACCTGCTTCGACATGCTCAACGGCCAGAACAAGCCGGATTCCGGCCATGTCCGTCTGCTCGGCGAAGAGATCACCGGCAGGAAGCCGCGCGATGTCTGGCGCCTCGGCGTCGGGCGCACGTTTCAGATCACGGCGACCTTCGCTACCATGACCGTGCGCGAGAACGTGCAGGTCGCGCTGATCTCGCACGGGAAGCAGCTGTTCAATCTGTTCGGCTCGGCGCCGAAGTTCGACCGCGGCGAGGCCGGCCGTCTGCTCGAGCTGGTCGGCATGAGCGGCTACGCGGATCGGCCCTGCGGCGAGCTCGCCTATGGCGACCTCAAGCGGCTCGAGCTTGCGGTCGCGCTTGCCAACCAGCCAAAGCTGCTCTTGATGGACGAACCGACCGCCGGCATGGCGCCGCGCGAGCGCGTCGACCTGATGCGGCTGACCGCGCAGATCGCGCGGGAGAAATCGATCGGCGTGCTCTTCACCGAGCACGACATGGACGTCGTGTTCGAGCATGCCGACCGCATCATCGTGCTCAACCGCGGCACGCTGATCGCCGAGGGTTCGCCGGCCGAGGTGCGCGGCAATCCGCAGGTGCAGGCGGTCTATCTCGGCGAGGGCCTTGTCTACGATGCCCGCCATCGCGAGGGAGCCTCGACATGAAGCTGACGGTCGAAGCGCTCAACAGCCATTATGGTCCGGCGCATATCCTGTTCGATATCGGCTTCGAGGTCGGCGAGGGCGAGGTCGTCGCGCTGCTCGGGCGCAACGGCGCCGGCAAGTCGACGACCTTTCGCTCCATTGTCGGCCTCGTCGCGCAGCGAACCGGCCGCATCACGTTCGAAGGGAAGGACGTCTCGGTGCGTCCGACGCATGAGATCGTGCGCGAAGGGCTCGGCTATGTGCCGGAGGAGCGGCGCATCTTCACGGACCTGACCGTCGAGGAGAATCTCGAGGTCGGCCGCCAGCCCAAGCGTCCGAACGCGCCGCACTGGACGCGCGAAAAACTGTTCGCGCTGTTTCCAAACCTGGGTGAGATGAAGAATCGTCCGGGCGGGCGCATGAGCGGCGGCGAGCAGCAGATGCTCACCATCGCGCGCACGCTGATGGGCAATCCGTCGCTGGTGCTGCTGGACGAGCCTTCGGAGGGCCTGTCGCCGAAGATCGTGGAGCAGATGGTCGATGCCATCCTGACCATGAAGAAGGAAGGCGTCAGCATCGTCGTCTCCGAGCAGAATCTGCATTTCGCGCGGCTGATTTCCGATCGCGCCTACATCATCGAGCGCGGCCGCATCTGCTTCGGCGGCACCATGGTTGAGCTCGACGCACGTCCGGATATCCGCGACGCGCATCTGTCGTTGTGAGGGCAAAGGGAAGGGCAGCGAACGGATGGCGAGAAGCGTTGCGGCAAAGAAGAACGCCAAACCGGCAAAACCGCCTTACGTGCTCGACGAGCAGGTTGGCTTCATCCTGCGCCAGGTGTGGCAGCGTCACAGTTCGATCTTCTCCCGTGACATCGGCACCAATTTGACACCGACCCAATGGGCGGCGCTGTCGAAGCTCGCCGAGACCGGGCCGTGCTCGCAGAACCAGCTCGGACGTCTGACGGCGATGGACGTTGCGACCATCAAGGGCGTGATCGACCGCCTGACGGCGCGCGGCCTGACGGAAACGAGCCAGGATCCCGAAGATGGACGGCGTTTGCTGGTCAGCTTGACGCGCGCCGGTCAGCAGCTTGCCGAGAAGCTGGCGCCGAACGCGCTTGCGATCACCCGCGAGACGCTGGCGCCGCTCGACGCAAAAGAGCGCGAGACGCTGATGGCGCTGCTCAATAAGCTCCGGTGATGTCGGTCTCGTAGGGTGGGCAAAGGCGCGCTGGCGCCGTGCCCACCATTTCTGCGACTGGAGAAAGAATGGTGGGCACGCTTTCGCTTTGCCCACCCTACGGCACCGCTCCCCTGGCCTACTTCGCTACCACTTCCGGTACCTTGCCCGCCGGCGGCGTGTTGCGGCTGCGCTGGGTGCGGACGATGCCGTCGATGATGGTCATGCCGATGCCGGGGAGATCGCCGAGTTGAACGCTCTCCAAAATGGTCTTGCCCGGCGAGTGCTGCGCCTTGTCCATGATGACGAAGTCGGCGGAGCGGCCGACCTCGATCAGGCCGCAATCGAGCTCGCGCATCCGCGCAGTGTTGCCGGTGGCAAGGCAGAAGGCGATCTCGGCCGGCAGCTCGCCGAGCGAGGATAGCATCGACACCATGCGCAAGATACCGAGCGGCTGCACGCCGGAGCCGGCCGGCGCGTCGGTGCCGAGGATGACGCGGTGCAGATCGCCCATATCGCGGGCGGTGCGCAGCGTGAACAGGGCCGAGCGCTCGTTGCCGTTGTGCACGAGCTCGAGGCCGCGCTTGCAGCCCTCGCAGATGCAGCGGATCTGGTCGTCGGGAAGCGCCGTGTGGCCGCCATTGATGTGGCCAACCACGTCGGTATCGGCCTCCAGCACCACGTCCTTGTCGATCAGGCCGGAGCCGGGGATCGAGGGGCCGCCGGTATGGATCGTGCTCTGGATGCCGTATTTACGCGCCCAGCCGACCATTTTCCGCGCGGTCGGACCATCCTTGACGCCACCGAGCCCGACTTCGCCGAGCAGCTTGACGCCGTTGGCGGCCATCTCCTTGAAATCCTCCTCGACCATCTCGCACTCGATCACCGGCGCGCCGGCGTGAACCTTCACGCCGCCGGGGCGCAAGGTCCAGAACGCGCGCTGGGCGTATACGGCCATGGCCTTGAGACCGACAACGTCGCGGGGGCGGCCGGGCATATGCACTTCGCCGGCCGAGATCATGGTGGTGACGCCGCCATGGAGGTAGCTGTCGATCCAGTTGATCTGGTTCTGCCGCGGCGTCCAGTCGCCGGCAACGGGATGGACGTGGCTGTCGATCAGGCCCGGCGCGACCGTGGTGCCGTGGGCGTCGACGATGGTGGTCGCGCCTTCGGTATCGACGTCCTTGAAGCGGCCGATCGCGGTGATCTTGCCGTTCTCGGCAACGATGGTGTCGCCGTCCAGGATCGGCCTTTCCAGGGCGCCGGACAGGATCAGGCCGATATTCCGGATCACGAGCTTCGAGGGTCCGGTGGCCTGGGGTGCGTCATGCGCCATGGAAGGGGCTCCTTATTCCTAACTGCAACGCTTCCGATCTTGGGCAGCCTTGACCGCGGGATCAAGCCGGATTATTCATTAGTATACGAATGATCGTGTACAAACGACGCATAGCTGCCCGCCTCGGAACCGCATTGGAAGCGACAGGGAAGGTGAGATGAGCAATTTCAATCAGGAAAGCGTTTTGAGCGTCCACCACTGGACCGACACGCTGTTCTCCTTCAAGACCACCCGCAGCCCGACCTTCCGTTTCCGCAACGGCGAATTCACCATGATCGGGCTCAAGGTCGGCGAGAAGCCGCTGCTGCGGGCCTACAGCGTCGCCAGCGCCAATTACGAGGACACGCTGGAGTTCTTCTCGATCAAGGTGCCGGACGGCCCGCTGACCTCGCGGCTTCAGCACCTGAAGGAAGGCGACGAGATCATCGTCAGCCGCAAGGCCACCGGCACGCTGGTGATCGACAATCTGGAAGAGGGCCGTAACCTCTATCTCATCGGCACCGGCACCGGCCTTGCGCCGTTCCTGAGCGTGATCAAGGACCCCGAGACCTACGAGCGCTTCGAGAAGGTGGTGCTGCTGCACGGCTGCCGGCACGTCAGGGAGCTCGCCTATGGCGAGATGATCACTGAGACGCTGCCCAAGGACGAGCTGATCGGCGAGTACATCCAGAACCAGCTGATCTACTACCCGACCGTGACTCGCGATCCCTTCCGCAACCGCGGCCGCATCACCGACCTCATCACGTCAGGTAAGCTGTTCACCGACATCGGCCTGCCGGCCCTGGAAGCCGCCCACGACCGCGTCATGATCTGCGGCAGTCCGGCCCTGGTCGCGGACACCCGCGTGCTGCTGGGCGAACGCGGCTTCGTCGAGGGCAATCACGGCGAGCCGGCCCAGTTCGTGGTCGAAAAGGCCTTTGCCGAACGCTGAGCCATTTCCCTTCCGATGAGTCGGAACGGGGGGCTCTGGATTCTCATTTTGACGCGTTTTCTTTACGCGAACCGATGTCCGCTTCGCTCGAAAACGCTATAGGCCCCGTAATTCCTGCCCAATAAGGTCGCATTTTCGCCGCCGGGCGCCCGTTGCGGCGCCGATTCGGCGCACGATACTATATGGGAGCGAATCAGCGGAGTTCCCACATGGTTGCGGACAGCGACAGCAACATCGCCTGGCACCGGGTCCAGTTGAAGAAGAATCGCGCCGAGTTGAAGGCGCTGGAGACTGCGCGCTTCACGATGGGCGAGATCGCCTCGTCGAAGCGGAACGGCCACACCCAGAAGACCATCGCGGAACTCAAGCGCAAGATCGCGCAGTCCGAGCGCGTGATCGCCGATCACGACAAGCGCACGCGCCGACCGCTCGCAACCGACCTGCAAAGCCTCAGCAATGGCAGCTGGAGCCATTGGGACGCCTACACCAGCCAGCAGCAGCGCAAGACCGGGCAGCGATCTCCGGGACGCGGATAGGTCTTGCGACGTCTGCGGCCGAAGCAGGTGCACGTTGCGACCTTGCATCGGCCGCGCCGCGCACCATCTGGTTGAGACGCCAGCAATCACTCCGGTGAACCCATGACAGCGCGTCTCGATTTCACCAGCGAGGCCTTCTTTCGCGATCCGGCCAAGGCGATCGCGACGCTGCGCATGTCCGGCCCCGTGGTCGCGACGCGATTTCCTCTCGTCGGCGACGTCTGGATCACCACGACCCATGACGCTACCGCGCAGGTCCTGAAGGACGGCACCACCTTCACGCTGCGCAAGGAGGATGGCGACGTCGCCGGTCTGCGCTGGTGGATGCCGAGATACGTCAGGACCATCGCCAACAACATGCTGACGATGGACGAGCCGGATCACACCAGGCTGCGCAGCATCGTGGACGAGGCTTTTCGTCGGCGCGCCATCGTCGCGATGGAGCCGCGCATCCGCGCCATCGCCGACGATCTCGCCGACGAACTCTTTGCGAACGGAAGTCCGGTCGATCTCGTCCAGCGCTACGCGCGTATCCTGCCGCTCGCGGTGATCTCCGAGCTCCTGGGCCTGCCTCCGGCGGACCGTCCGCGATTCATCGCCTGGGCCAACACGATGTCCTCGCTGACCAATGCCGTCAGCTTCTTCCGCCTGCTGTTCGCGTTCCGCAAGATGCGCGCCTACCTCGAACGGCAGTTGCAGATCGCGCGTCTAAAGGGCGGCGAAGGCCTGATCGCGGAGCTGGTCCAGGTCGAGCGCGAGGGTGGCCAGATCACGCCGGATGAAATGGTCTCGATGGTGTTTCTGCTGCTTGCGGCCGGCTCGGAGACCACCACGCATCTCATCAGCGGTTCGGCTTACGAACTGCTCAGGAATCCTGGGTTGCGCGATTGGCTCGAAGGAGACTGGAGCCGCGTCGGCCTCGCCGTCGAGGAGTTCCTGCGCTTCGTCTCGCCAGTGCAATTCTCCAAGCCGCGCTATGGGCGGCGGGATGTCGAGGTCGACGGCGTGCGCCTGAAGAAGGGCGATCGCGTCATGGTGATGCTCGCCGCGGCGAACATGGATCCCACGGTGCACGATCGTCCCGAGAAGCTCGATCTCGAACGCAAACCTAACCGCCACCTCTCGTTCGGAACAGGAATCCATTTCTGCCTTGGCCACCAGCTCGCGCGCATCGAGGCGGCGTGCGCGTTGGAAGCGCTGTTCGTGCGATGGCCGAAGCTTGGCTTGGCCGTCGATCCCGCCGCGGTCCGCTGGCGCAGGCGGCCGGGTTTGCGCGCGATTGCAAATCTTCCCGTCTCGACTGAGGGTCGCGGAACACCGGCGGCGCGCGCGGAAGCGATGATTGATCGTTCCCTCACCGCGGCGGGCTGAGATCGGCTCCCTTCGGAAAATCTTGGTCGAGCGTTATCAGCCAGGAACGGTGTGCCGTTGGTCCTGTTGTCATTAGGACGTCGGAGACGACGGGAGTTCCTTGGCCGCATGTCGCAGATCGACGTCTTAACGGGAGACAAGATCATGGCCAGCAAGATGCCACCTGTTCCGCCGGATAATCAGAGCCCGAAGGGAACCGGCGATACCAAGCAAGAGTCGCCCAATCAGACCCCGCGCGGTCAACAGCGCGTGGAAAATCCCGATCAGCAGGGACAGCAGGGCAACATCAAGCAGAACACGACCAATCAAGGCTATCAGCAAGATCGCTGAGGAGGGTGACGTTCATGTCGACATCCACCAAGACACCGAACAGCATTCGTCAGGGCGGACCTGGCGCTTCGCATGAGAATGCGAAGGCCCCGTTGGAGGTGAAGAAGCCGCCGGCGGACGATTTGCAGCGCAGCCATAGCCGGATCTCCGGCGGAGGCGGCGAGCGCGATTCTCATCACAGTCACGATGAAGCCGGAAAGGGCGGAGGCAGGTAGTTCATGAGCAGCAAGCAACCCAAATTGTACAGGCCGAGCGAAAAGGACATGCGTGACAATCCTCTGATCGGAGGATCGAAGGGGGCCACCATGGCGGGCGTGTCACCCGACGATCTCGAAGATGCTCTCGGCGAGAACACGATCGAAGGCGATCGCGAGAACGATGTCGGCATCGGCGGCGGCATCGACAAGGACGTCGCACATGGCGGCGCGCACCGAAGAGGTCGGTAGCTTCGGAGAACGAGCATGCAAGGCAAAAAGACCCACGAGCAGCAGGTTCGCATCCTCGAGCGCAAGCCCGATGTTCCGAACGCGCGCGAGCTCGATCAGGCGATCGGTCGCAAGTCCCGGGACGCTGCCATCCATCACGCGCGTCCGGACGTCAGGCACAGCGAATACGCGGTAAGTCGCGGCGGCCTCAATCAGGAGAGCGACCACAACAAGCACAACGATCCCGGCCAGAGCGGCCACAAGCCGCCGAAGCCAATGCCGGCACAACAGAAACAGTGAGCCTTCAAAGGGGGCGATCACTGCAAGAGGAGAAACCGATGCCAGCTGGGAACGGCAGTAAGACGCACTTCAGATCGGGCATGCATGGCAAGGGCGATGGCACTGGCGCCATGGCCGATATTCCCAAGGACAAGATCGGCGACAACATGGTGCTGTCCAATCGCGACAAGACGCAACATTCGGACATTCGTGGCATGGATGGCAAATTCATCCAGACCGAGCAGTATCAGGATCACGCAGCCAACCGGCTCGACGAGGAGCCAGGGACTGACGAGACCTGATAGGGGGCGTTCCTCCCGATCAACTCGCGGACCGGTGTTCAGCCGGTCCGCTTTTTTGTCGGCGCGAGATCGCGCTCCCAGCCGAACACCGAGCGGCCGTCGAGATCGGGCGAGGCGGCGCGCTCGCCGGCGATGTAGGCTTCGACCGAGGGACCTCGTGCGGTCCGCTCCAGCCGCCGCGCCTGGTCGTCGAGGCGCTTGATCGCCTGCATCTCTTCTTCGCGCCCGAGCTTGGCGGTCTGGATCGCGCCCTTCAGCACGCGGATAGTCTCGTCATAGACTTTGATCGGAACGGGGTAGGGATGCCGGTCCTTGCCGCCATGGGCGAGCGAAAAGCGCGCGGGATCTTTGAAACGATAGGGCGCGCCGTGCACGACCTCGGCGACCATCGCAAGTGAGCGCACCGTGCGCGCACCGACGCCGGGCGTCAGCAACAGCTCCGGGAAATCGACCGGGCCGCGCTCGGCCGCGGCAGCGAGGGTGCCGTGCAGGCGGCGTGCGAACACGTCCTTGGGGCGGACGTCGTGATGCGCGGGCATGATCAGGTGCGGCAGCATGGCTTGCGCCGGCTCGAGGCCGGTGAGCCGTTCGAACTCGGAGACGATGCGATCCGGGCCGAGGCCGCTCAACAGCTCGAGCTGCGCGGTGCGCGAGACGTCGGCGCGATGGTCGGTGAGATTGACGATCTCGCCTTGCTGCGGACCGTCGATCGCACTGTGCGGCGTATCGACAAAACTCTTCAGCGCCTCGGAATGCCAGTGATAGCGGCGGGCCTGCCGCTTGTCGCCGTTCATGCCCTGCTGCACCACGGTCCATTTGCCGTCCGCGGTGACGAAGAATCCGTGGAGATAGAGGTCGAAGCCGTCTTGCACCGCCGCGCTGTCGACTTTCGCCACCAGGCGGCTGGCACGCGTCAGCTTGGCGCCGTCGAAGCCGACGCGCTCGCCGAGCTGCAACAGCTCGCCCGGCGTCTTGCGCGAATGCTGGCCGCGGCCGCCACAGACATAGATGCCGAGTTCGTCCTGGAGCGGTCCGAGTCCACGCTTCAGCGCGCCGATCACGGAGGTCGTGATGCCCGAGGAGTGCCAGTCCATCCCCATCACGGCGCCAAATGATTGAAACCAGAACGGATGCGACAGCCGCTGAAGAAACGCATCACGGCCGTAATGATGAACGATCGCCTCAGTGACGATCGCGCCAAGGGAAGCCATGCGGCTCGCAAGCCACGCCGGAACCCGCCCGGTGTGGAGAGGAAGATCGGCGCTGCCGGTACGTCGAGTCATGAGCATCTCAAGTTAGCGCAATTCGGCAACGGTTGCATCAGCGGAATGATGCGTTGCAACGGATGGGGGAGCCAAGCTGACCGGCAGGCGTTGAGCGGGCTATGCGAATGCAATGTTGGGGACAGCAATGAGTTGGCAGGCCCTCATGGCCGACATCGACGGGATGTTCGGCTGGATACCGTCTTGGTTTGTCGGCCTCGGCCTGGTTGCCGGCGCGATCCTGCTTGCCCTTTCTCTCTATCGGTTCGCGGCCTGGCTGCTCAAGCGCGCCTTCGGAACTCGTCTGCCGCTTCTGAGCGTGTTCATCGACCGGACCGCCGGTCCGGCCCAACTCGCCCTTTGCCTCGCTGCCGTCGCGCTGGTGCTGCCGCTTGCGCCACTCGACGATATGATCCGAACGCCGCTGATGCGGCTGTTCGTCGTCGCCGTCATCGCGCTGATCGGCTGGATCTCGATCCGGATCGTCGACATGAGTGCGGCGCGCTATCTCCAGAACTTTCGCGACGTCACCGAGAACTTCATCGCGCGCAAGCACGTCACGCAGGTGCGCGTGTTCAAGCGCGTCACCGACACCATCATCGTCATCATCACGGTGTCCGCCGCGTTGATGACGTTCGATTCGGTGAAGCAATATGGCGTCAGCCTGTTCGCCTCCGCCGGTGCCGCCGGTATCATCGTCGGTCTTGCCGCGCGGCCGCTGCTGAGCAATCTGATCGCGGGCTTGCAGATCGCCATCACCCAGCCGATCCGCATCGAGGATGCCGTGATCATCGAGAACGAGTGGGGATGGGTCGAGGACATCGCCGCGACCTATGTCGTGATCCGGCTATGGGACTGGCGCCGCATGGTGGTGCCGCTGTCCTATTTCATCGAAAAGCCGTTCCAGAACTGGACCCGCGACACCGCCTCCCTGATCGGCATCATCGCGCTCCACGTCGATTACCGTGCCGATGTGGCGCGCATCCGTGGCTGGCTGGAGGAGGCGGTGAAGCACTCCAAGCTCTGGGATGGCGCGGTGGTCAATCTCCAGGTGATCGACGCGGATTCGCGCACCATCGAGCTTCGCGCGCTGGTCAGCGCGCGCAATGCGCCGCAATCCTGGGACCTGCGCTGCGAGATCAGGGAAAAGCTGGTGGCGTTCATCCGCGACGAGATGCCGGAGGCGCTGCCGCGCGATCGCGCGATCCTGATCCCGTCGGCCGACGATGACGGCGATCTTCTCCAGCGCGTCGCGCCACCGGAGAAGATGCGGGCGAGTGCACGCGACTGAAGCCGATCAGCCGGCACCAACCACGGCCGCGTCGGTTTGCCGCTCGGAGCGCGGTCGCCGCTTACGCAATTTCCGCCGCGCCCAGATCAGGAGGCCGGTCGAGAGCAGCGTGAGCAGTGCGATCGACGTGACGACGTTGAGCGGCGAGGCGATCAGCGCCGACCAGTTTCCCTCATGGATCAGGCGCGGCCAGTTGCGCGGCAGCGGTGTGACGTCGGACGAGCTCACGGCATAGGCGCGCAGTTCTCCGCCGTCATAGATGCGCGCCATGACGCGGCCTCCGCGTGTGCCGATCGAGATCACATGCGACATGTCATGGGAGGCCGCGACCATCCGAATCGCGTCGGGCAGGAGAAGAGGACGGCCGGCGCCGGCCGGCGCGGTCGCGCTCTGAAAGGTGAGGCCGAAGGCCATGCACAGGCCGGTCAGCGGGCTCAAGAGGACGAGCGGTAGCGCGAACCAGGCCGTGCCCTTGTGCCATCCGGACAGCGTGTTGCGCAGCCGCGGCAGCCCCATGAGGATGCCGAGCACCATCAGGGCCATCATGGCTATGGTCGAACTCGTCACCAGCCACGCCTGGCCGAGCAGTCGCTCATGCGTGATCCGCGCCCACAGGAAGAGATCGCTGAGGCCGGAGCTGGCGGCGGCAGGCGCGCCGGTCACGAGGTCGATTGCCGGCATGCCGGTGCCCTGCAACGTCATCCGTTGACCGGCCGCATTGATCGAAAGCCCGCGCGCCTTGCTGTCCGGATCGTACCTCTTCACCAGCTCGACGACGCGTCCGGGATCGATCTCCGGACCGCCGATGCCACTGACTTGCACCACGGGCTCGAAGGACAGGATCAGGCCGGTGGCGATGATCGCGAACAGGGGAAGCGCAAAGACCAGCGTGATCCAGCGATGGAGTGTCAACAATAAAGGCTTGCTCATTCTCTGTCTCCGGCGATGCCAGGTTTTGGTCGCCTAACGCAGGCCCGAAGACAAATGACGCTTTGTCCATGTTGCAGCGTTGATCTGCAGCAAATGGAGCCGAGGCTATCGGCGATGCTGCGATCGCCAATCGTTCGCATGTTTTCGACAGGCTGCAGCAGCCGCGTCGTGCGTTCGAGATCGGCAACACCTACTCGCGCGTCGCCCCAGTCGCGCCGCGCAAGCCGGCCTGCCGCTGGATCGTGTCGAGCGCGCCGGATGACTGCTCGTCCGCCACGAAGCGGTTGAGCAGCGGGAGCGCGTCTTCGCGTCCTTTCGGAATTGCGATCGCCATATGCTCGACGCCCCAATTGCCGTCGAGAATCCTTGCGCCCGGCATCTGGTCGGAGATCTCGAACAGCGTCGGCTTGTTGGTCGCGTAGAGATCGATCTCGCCACGGCCGAACATGCCGACGGCCATCTTGACGCTTTCGGTGGGAACGATGGTCGCGTTTTTGAGCTTGGCCGGCAGCGTGCGCTCGGAGGTCGAACCCTTGGTGACGCCGATCTTCACGCCGGGCTTGTCGATGTCCTCCACCTTGCCGATCGGCGAATTGGCCGGGACGAGAAAGCCGAGCTCGATCGCCAGCACCGGTTGGCTCATGAGGCGAGCCTCACTGGGCGCGGATGTTGGCGGCCTTCAGCACCGGCTCCCATTTCGTCGCCTCGGCATGCATATAGGCGTCGAAGTCCTTGGCGGAGGAGCCGACTGGGGTGGCGCCGATCTTGCTGAGCGTCGACAGGACGCTTGGATCCTGCAATGCCGCCTTGAGGTCGGTTTCGAGCTTGGCGACGATCTCCGGCGGCATCTTCGCCGGGCCGAGCACACCCCACCAGACCGAGACGTCGTAGCCGGGCACGCCGGCTTCCGCGACGGTCGGAACATCCGGCAACGCCTTGGAGCGCTGGGCCGAGGTCACCGCGAGTGCGCGCACCGGGCCGCCTTCGAGCTGGCCGATCGCTTCCGCGAGCGGATTGATGCTGAGCGGAATCTCGCCGGCGATCACCGCCGTGAGCGCCGGAGCGCCGCCCTTGTAGGGGATCGCCACGATCTTGCTGCCCGACATGTATTTGAGCAGCTCGCCGGCCAGATGCGCCGAGGTGCCGTTGCCGGACATGCCGTAGGAGAGCTTGTCCGGCTCCTTCTTCGCCGCAGCCAGGAGATCGCCAAGCGTCTCGTACGGGCTATCCTTGGCCACGACGATCGCGAGCGGCGAGGAGGCGACCTCGGCGATCCCAGTGAAATCCTTGAAGGTGTCGTAGGGCACGCTCGGATAGATGAATTGGTTGAGCGGATGACCACTCGCCACCAGGATCAGCGTGTAGCCGTCGGGTGCGGCCTGCGTCAGCGCTTGCGAGGCGACGATGCCGCCGGCGCCCGGACGGTTGTCGATCACCGGCTGCTGGCCCCAGGTCTTCGCCAGTGCCTGGCCCAGCGTGCGCGCGAGCACGTCGACCGCGCCGCCGGCGGCGTAGGGGACCAGAATGTGGACCGGCTTGTTCGGGTAACTTTCGGCGGCCTGCGCGGCGCCGCCCGCCAGCAGCAGACCGGCACCCAGCATCAACCCGCCGATCTTCTTGTTCAAACGCAGCATTTCCCAGCACTCCTTAAAAGGCATTCGCGCGCCTGCCGGCGGTCTCCATGCCGTTCCCGGAGGCCACCCGTGGTTTTTGTTGACGAGACCTGATCTTTTGTACGATAGTACAAATCACATGGTACGCAAGCCCACCAGCAAGGAAACGGTCCGCAAGCCGAACATGCGCGAGGCGATCCTCGCCGCGGCCGAGGAGCTGTTCGCCACCAACGGCTTCAATGCCGTCTCGGTACGCGACATCGCGCAGGCCGCCGGGGCCAATCCCGGCAGCGTGACCTATCATTTCAAGACCAAGGACGGCCTGCTGCTGGAGATCTACCGGCGCCATTGCGGGCCGATGAATTTGCGCCGATCGGAGCTGCTCGCGGCCGCCAAGCGCGTGCGCGATCTCCAGGACCGGCTGGAGGCGATCGTGCGCGCTTATGTGGTGCCGGCCTTCACCTCGGGCAGCGATCTCGCCGGCGGCGGGGCGCGCTTCACGCGGTTGCGCGCCGTGATGTCGGCGGAAGGCAACGAGGTCGCGCGAAAGATCATCGCGCAGACCTTTGATGACACCAGCCACGCCTTCATCGACGCGATCCACGAGAGCCTGCCGCATATCCCGCGCACCGACATCGTCTGGCGCAGCCATTTCCTGCTCGGCGCACTCTATTATTCGCTGGTGACGCCCGAGCGCGTCTCGCGCCTGTCGCGCGGTGAGGCCGACGGCGGCGACGCCGCCAATGCCATCGAACAATTGGTGCAGGCCACCGTTGCCGCGTTCCAGGCTCCCGCGCTGGATCAAGCCGCGCCGGCGCGGCGGCGGCCGGTCGTCAGCAGCAAGACTTGAAAGAAGCCGCCCGAGCGGAGGCGCCTCGCGCTTCCGCTCGCAAGTGGACCACGTGATGGGGTGTTGAGGATATGAACAGGCGGGAGTGCTTGCATCTCTTGACTGGACTGGCCGGCGCAGCGCTCGCGAGCGAAGCCCGCGCGCAAGGCGGCGAGCAGAGATCGATTCCGACCATTGAACCGCCGGACCCAAGTCCGAAAACGCCGTCGTTCAAGCTGCCGGCAAAATCCTGTGACAGCCATACCCACATTTTCGGCCCGGCGTCCCGCTATCCGTTCTCCGAGAAGCGCCCCTACAACACGGCCGATGCGCCGCTGGAGGCATTCCGCAGCGTGCACGAGAAGATCGGCGTCGAACGCTGCGTCATCGTCAATGCCACCGTTCACGGCACTGACAATCGCGTCGTCACCGACGCCATCGCCCAGAGCGAGGGCGCTTATAGGGGCATCGCCAACGTCAATGACGAGATGACCGAGAAGGAGCTGGCGGCGCTCGATCAGGCCGGCATCTGCGGTTGCCGCTTCGCCTTCCTCAGGCGCCTCGGCGGCGTCGGCGACATGGGAAAATTCCAGCGCATCGTGCATCGCGTCGCCGAGCTCGGCTGGCATATCGACGTCTATTTCGAGCCGGGTACGATCGCCGAATTCGCGCCCATCCTCTCCGCGCTGCCGACGCCCTATGTGATTGATCACATGGGCACGGTGCAGGCGGGGAAGGGCCTCGACGATCCCGGCTTCACGGCCTTGCTCGATCTCCAGAGGAAGGACGAGAAGTGCTGGGTCAAGATCACCGGCCTCGAACGTGCGTCGTCGGCCGGCAAGCCGTTCCACGACGCCGTGCCATTCGCCAAGGCGCTGATCGACAATGCGCCCGATCGCGTGCTGTGGGGCACCGATTGGCCGCATCCCAATGTCAAGGTCATGCCGAATGACGGCGAGATCGTCGACCTGATCCCGCGCTACGCGCCCGACGCAAAGGTGCAACAGAAGCTGCTGGTCGACAATCCCGCGCGCCTGTTCAAGTTCACCTGAGACGATGATGTACAAGCCGACCATTCCGCCGCCCGACCCGAACACGCGCACGCCGAAATTCAAGCTGCCGAAGCTTTCGTGTGACGCGCATTGCCACATCTTCGGTCCCGGCGCGAAATATCCGTACGCGCCTGACCGTTCCTACACGCCGCCGGATGCGCCGCTGGAGGATTTCCGCGCGCTGCATGCCAAGCTCGGCGTCGAGCGCGCCGTCATCGTCAATGCCAGCGTGCACGGCACCGACAACACGGTGGCGCTCGATGCCATCGCGCAGAGCAACGGCGCCTACCGGGCCGTCGCAAACATCGACGACACCATCACCGAGCGGGGCCTGCGCGATCTGCATGACGGCGGCTTCCGCGGCTGCCGTTTCAATTTCGTCCGCCACCTCGGCGGCGTCCCAGATAAGGGCGTGTTCGACCGCATCATCGCCATGGTCGCACCGCTCGGCTGGCATATCAATCTGCATTTCGATGCAATCGATCTGCCTGAATATGCCGACATGCTGACAAGGCTGCCGCTGAGCTACACCATCGACCACATGGGACGGGTGAAGGCCTCCGATGGGCTCGATCAGCTTCCGTTCAGGATTTTGATCGAGCTGATGCAGCGCGACGAGAAATGCTGGGTCAAGATCTGTGGCTCGGAGCGTGTGTCCTCGGCCGGTCCGCCGTTCGCGGATGCGGTGCCGTTCGCGCGCAAAATCGTCGAGACCGCGCCCGACCGCGTCATCTGGGGCACCGACTGGCCGCATCCCAACGTCAAGGCGATGCCGAATGACGGCGACCTCGTCGATCTGATCCCGCTGTTCGCGCCCGAGCCGGAGTTCCAGCAGAGGATCCTGGTCGACAATCCCGCGCGCCTGTTCGGGTTCGACCAATGACGGCGCTCGCGATCGACAAACCGCGCGGCCGCGCCTGGTGGAAGGAGCTCTGGATCCAGGTGCTCATCGCCATGGCAGCCGGCATCGCGCTTGGGATCGCCAGCCCCGAGGCGGGCGCCAAGATGCAGCCGCTGGGCGATGCCTTCATCAAGGCGATCCGGATGCTGATCGCGCCGATCATCTTCTGCACCGTCGTGCATGGCATCGCGCATATGGCCGACATGGCGCGCGTCGGACGTGTCGCAGTAAAGGCGATCGTCTATTTCGAGGTCATGACCACGATCGCGCTGATCATCGGCCTCGTCGCGGTGAACCTGCTCAAGCCCGGCGTCGGCATGAACATCGATCCCGCCAGCATCAATGCCAGCGCGATCGAGCCTTACGTCAAGCAGACCGGTGCGATCGGCTTCGTGCCGTTCCTGATGAACATCGTGCCCGCAACGTTCATTGGCGCCTTTGCCGAGGGCAACATTCTCCAGGTACTGTTCATCTCCGTGCTGTGCGGCTTTGCGCTGGTGCAGCTCGGCGAGCGGGCCGCGCCCCTGGTGCATCTGATCGACATCGCTGCCAAGATGGTGTTCGCCGTGGTCGGGTTCGTGATGTGGGCGGCGCCGATCGGCGCGTTCGGCGCCATCGCCTTTACGGTCGGCAAGTTCGGCGTCGGCTCGCTGGCCTCGCTCGGCAAGCTGCTGGGTGGCTTCTATCTCACCTGCGTAGTCTTCATCATTGTCGCGCTCGGCCCCGTCGCGCGTCTCTGCGGCTTCTCGCTGCTCAAGCTGATCCGCTACATCTGGGAAGAGCTACTGATCTGCATCGCCACCACATCGTCCGAGACGGTGTTGCCGCGGATGCTGACGAAGCTGGAAAGGGCCGGCTGCGAGAAGAGCGTCGTGGGGCTCGTGATCCCGACCGGCTATTCCTTCAATCTCGACGGTACCTGTCTCTACCTCGCCGCGGCCTCGGTTTTCCTGGCGCAGGCAACCAACACGCCGTTCGGCCTTGCCGAGCAGATCGAGCTGCTCCTGATCCTGCTCGTGACCTCCAAGGGCGCGGCGGGAATTGCCGGCGCGGCCTTCGTCGTGCTGGCGGCGACGCTGTCGGCCACCGGCACCATTCCGGTGACGAGCGTTGCGCTGGTGCTCGGCATTCATCGTCTGATGTCGCAGGGGTTGACGCCGACCAATCTGATCGGGAATGCGGTTGCGACGATCGCAATTGCCAAATGGGAAGGCGCGCTCGACGGCGAGCGCCTCCGGCGTGTGCTCGACGGCGAGGAACAAGCGGCCGCCGCGGCTCGATGAACCGGCTTTCTGCCTGAGGCAGACGGCCTATGATGCTTACGAACGAAAGAGGGGAGTTTGTCCCATGAAAACCGGTCTCGTGATCACCGCCCATCCCGGCGATTTCGTCTGGCGCGCCGGCGGCGCCATCGCGCTGCATGCGAAGAAAGGCTATCGCATGAAGATCGTGTGCATGTCCTTCGGCGAACGCGGCGAGAGCCAGTTCGCCTGGAAGGAGAAGGGGGCGACGCTGGAATCGGTCAAGGCCGGTCGCAAGGACGAGGCAGAGCGGGCCGCAAAGCTGTTAGGTGCCGAGATCGAGTTCTTCGATTGCGGCGACTATCCGTTGAAACTCACCGAGGCGCATTTCGACCGCATGGTCGACATTTACCGCGAGCTCAATCCGAGCTTCGTGCTGACGCACGCACTGGAAGACCCCTACAATTTCGACCATCCGAACGCGGCGCATTTCGCGCAGGAGACCCGCGTGGTCGCGCAGGCGATGGGCCATAAGCCCGGCGCGCAGTACAAATATTCGGCACCGCCGGTGTTCCTGTTCGAGCCGCACCAGCCGGAGCAATGCAATTACAAGCCGGACCTTCTCCTCAAGATCGACGAGGTCTGGAAGGAAAAGTACGAGGCGTTCCAGATCCTGGCCGCGCAGAAGCATCTGTGGGGCTATTACGAGCGCGTCGCGCTCAACCGCGGCATCCAGGGCAGCCGCAACACCGGCGTGCCCATGACCTATGGCGAGGCCTATCAACGTCTGTTTCCGACCGTCGCGGAGGAACTCGCATGAAGCCGGTCGTCGTTCGCAACATCAAGCGTGCCGATCCCGCCGGAATGGCGGAATACGGCGTTTCGACCGTACATGAAGCCTATGGTCGCCTCGGCCTGATGAAGCCTTACTTGCGTCCCGTCTGGGCGGGGGCGTCGATTGCCGGCCCCGCCGTCACCGTACTGGCGCAGCCTGGCGACAACTGGATGATCCATGTTGCCGTCGAGCAGTGCAAAAAGGGCGACATCCTCGTCGTCGGCTGCACCACCGACAATACCGACGGCATGTTCGGCGAGCTGCTGGCGACCTCGCTCCAGGCCCGCGGCGTGCAGGGATTGGTCATCGATGCCGGCTGCCGCGACGTCAAAGCGCTGCACGAGATGAAGTTTCCGGTGTGGTCGCGCGCGGTCTCGGCCAAGGGCACGGTGAAGGCCACGCTCGGCTCGGTCAATGTCCCCGTGGTCTGCGCCGGCGTCAATGTCGATCCCGGTGACATCGTTGTCGCCGATGACGACGGCGTCGTCGTGGTGCCCAAGCGCTACGCGGCCGAAGTCGCCGAGAAGGCGAAGAAGCGCAATGCGGATGAAGGCGGAAAGCGCACGCGTCTCGCCTCAGGCGAGCTCGGCCTCGACATGTACAGCATGCGCGAGGCGCTGGCGAAAGCCGGGCTCGTCTATGTCGACAATCCCGAGGACGTCTGAGGCAACGGCGGGAGCGGGCGGATGGATCGTCTCAAGCTGAAGGCCGTGCTCGGCAATCACCTCCATGTCCAGGCGGTGAAGAGCGGCGAGCTCCGCTCCGACCTTTTCGACCTCGACTTCGTCGAGTATGTGCCGACCAACACGGCATTCAAGCCGATGGTGCGCGAGCAGGCGTTCGACGTCTGCGAGATGGCAATCGTGACCTATCTGATGGCGAAGGCGCACGGCAAGCCGTTGGTGCTGCTGCCGGCCACCATGCTCGGCCGCTTCCAGCATGCCTACGCGCTCTACAATCCCGCGAGAGGAACGCTCGGCCCGTCCGACCTCGAGGGCAAGCGCGTCGGCATCCGCTCGTTTACGACCACGACCGGCGCCTGGATCAGGGGCATCCTCGCCAACGACTACGGCGTCAATCTCGACAACATCCGCTGGGTGACGTTCGAGGATCCGCACGTCGCCGAATATGTCGACACCACCGAGCGCGCCCCGAAGGACAAGAAGATCCTCCAGATGCTGCTCGACGGCGAGCTCGACGCCGTCCTCGGTGAGACCTCTGATGATCCCAAGCTGAAGCCGCTATTCCCTGATCCCGCCGCGGAAGCCGCCAAATGGTGCGCCCGGCGCGGCGTCGTGCCGGTCAATCATTTCGTGGTCGTGACCGAGCAGCTCGCCAGATCACGCCCCGACGTGGTCGCAGGCGTCTATGATCTGCTCAAGCGAAACAAGGAACAGGTGGGAGCCGCGGCTATGCCGGACCTTGTTCCGTTTGGCATCGAAGCGAACAGGAAACCGTTGGAGCTGATCGTCGACTACGCGTTCCAGCAGGCGCTGATCCCGCGCCGCTACGCGGTCGAGGAGCTCTTCGATGAAACGACACGGGGATTGAACTGATGGCGGATCCGAGGCGATGGCAGATCGGGCTGGTCGGCTATGGCGAGGTCGGCAGGATCTTGGCCGAGGATTTGCGCCAGCAGGACATCAAGGTCGCCGCCTATGACATCAAGCTTGGAGGCGAGCAGGGCGCTTCGCTGCAGGAGCATGCGGCGAAATTCGGTGTGGTGCTTGCAGCCTCTCATGCCGAGCTGACCGCGAAATCCGATTTCATCGTCTCGGCAGTCACGGCAAGCCAGGCTGTTCCGGTGGCGAAAGCCTGTGCGGCCGCGATTAACCAGGGCACCTGGTTCCTGGATTTCAATTCGGCTTCACCGGGCGCCAAGCAGCGCGCTGCTGCGCTGATCGATGGCGCTGCCGGTCGCTATGTCGAGGGCGCGGTGATGACCTCGGTGCCGCCGTACCGCATCAAGGTGCCGCTGCTGCTCGGCGGCCCCGGCGCGAAGGAGCTCGAGCCGCTTCTGAATGCGATCGGCTTTGCGGCGAAGGTTGCCAGCGACAAGCTCGGTGTATCCTCGGCGGTGAAAATGTGCCGCAGCATCATGATCAAGGGCCTGGAAGCCATGGTCATTGAGAGCTTCACCACGGCGCGTGCCTATGGCGTGGAGGATGCCGTGCTGGCGTCGCTCGCGGAAACCTTTCCCGGCATCAATTGGGAGAAGCAGGGTGCCTATTTCTTTCAGCGCGTGATCGAGCACGGCCGCCGTCGCGCTGAAGAAGTGCGTGAGGTCGCCGAGACCGTGCGCGAGGCGGGACTGACGCCGTGGTCCGCGCAGGGCACGGCTGAGCGGCAGGCCTGGGTGGCCGATCTCGCCGATGAAGGGCTGTTCGGCGCCAGGGGCACCAAGGAATTCGCCCGCAGCGCCGATTGGCGCACCGAGGCGGACCGGATCCTCGCGAAGATCAATCGCGCAAAATAATCAGCCTACGACCGCATCGCCGGCCTGGAAGCTCACGACTTGGTCGCGGGCGCGTTCGATCAAGTTGGTGAGATTTCGTGCTTTGCGGGCGAGCTGTTCCGTGGCCGGTTGCGTGCGGAATTCGGCCAGCACCGCGCGAACGCATTTGTTGGCAGCGTCGAGCGTCCAGAGCGTACGGTTGACGTCGTCCTGCGTCTGGATTCCCGAGATATCGAGATCCGACAGAACAAGGCCGATGCCGTCGAGCCGCTTCACCGCGCGATCGGTGGGCGTTCTGGCCTGGATGGAATGATAGTCGATGCTGCTGAATGCGCTGAACATATCCATACTTTCCCGATCGCACGCAAATGATCAGTGCAAAGTCCTAGTTATGGTGAGCGCGGTGGGCCTTGCAACGCGTAGGGCTACGGTCCGGGATTCTACCGGACTTTGGCTGGATCGGCGGTATAGTCGAACGGAATTCGTCAACAGCCAGGTACGCATCCCGACAATCTTACCGCTGGAAGCGGCGGGCCGGCCTCGCCTGTGAATGGTGCGACCCTGCGACGTCAGCTCTGGGGGCGGAACAGATTCGGCCGCTGGCGCTCAAATGTCTGTCGGCCCGCCTTGAAGCCTATCACGACGTCAGGCAGCTCCGCGATGGCGAAGCGGCTGTCTCGCGTATCGAGCACGACGAGATCGGCGGGGTTGCCGACCTTGATGCCGTAATCGCCAAGGTTCATCAGCCGGGCCGGCAGTTCGGTCACGAGATCGAGGCAGGTGTCGAAATCGCCCACGGAGGCGTGCGCGACATTGGCGTAGAAGTTCGCCATCCGCAGCAGCGAGGCGTCGCCGAACGGCGTGAAGGGATTGAGCACATTGTTGGTGGCAACCGAGCACAACACGCCGTCGCCTGCGAGCTTGTGGGCGAGCGTCAGTCCGCGCGGCGCATTGTGGGTGGCCTCGCGCCCCATCAGATAGAGGTCGGTCGCGGGCAGCACGGTGACGGCAACGCCTGATGTCGCCAGCTGCGCGGTGGCAGCCTTCATCCGCTCGGGTGGCAACGCCGAGAGCTTCGTGGCGTGACCGATCGCCACGCGTCCCCCATAATTGCGCCGCTCGGTCTGGCGGCAGACCTCATCGAGGTGCCACCAGGAGGGATCGAGATCGAAATCGAGATGGAGGTCGACATCGATATCGAATTCCTGCGCGAGATCGAAAATGCGTTCGAGATGGGCGATCGGGTCGGTGTCCGTATAGGGACAGCCGCCGATCACCTCGCCGCCGTCGCGAAGCGCCTGGATCAGCAACTCCTCAGCTCCGGGGTCGTTGGTCAGGCCCTCCTGTGGGAAGACGCAGAGCGACAGATCGATCGCCCAGGCATAATCGCGCTTCAGCGCCTTGACCGCCGCGAAGCCGCGCAAGGCGATGCGCGGATCGATCTCGACATGGGTGCGCATGCGCGTCGTGCCGTGCACGATCGCACGTTCGAGCACCCGGGCGCCGCGGGCATAGATGTCCTCGACCGTGAATTCGCGCTTCATCCCGGCAACGGCGCGGATGGCGTCCGAAACGCTGCCGTGGTCATGCCCACAGCGGCCGAGCAGGCAGGCCTTGTCCAGATGGATGTGGGTATCGACGAAGCCGGGCAAAGCGAGATGGCCGCCGAGATCAACCTCGACCGCGTCGCAGACGAGCCGCGGTTCGATCGCGGCGATGCGGCCATCCTTCACGCCGATATCGACGGGTGCGGCGGATGATCGCAACAACGCGCGGCGAAGGATCAGGTCGAAGGCAGTCTGCGTGCTCATGGCAGCGACTTTTGCGGCGGGAGAATGCCGCAGTCAATCGCGACACGGGGTCGGAGGGCCCCAGAGCAGCAGGGCAGATGTTCAAAATATATGCATGCATTCCGAGAGGTCGGCGATAGTATCCGCCAAAGTAAGGAGAATGCGCCATGTCCGTAACCGCCGAAGCCGAGACCGGATCGTTGTCGGACGCCGAGATCGTGAAGGCCTATCTCACGGCATCGATGATTCCTGATCCCGATGCCGCGGCAGCCTATGTCGCGCCGGGCACGATCATCACGTTCACGGGTGGCCGCGAGTTCGACCATCCCCGGGGGCCTACCGCCTTCAACGCCAAACGCTACCGCTGGGTCAAGAAGAAGATGGACCGGTTCGACGTCTGTCCGGGTCATGGCGAGACCATCGTGTACAGCGTCGGAACGCTGTATGGCGAATGGAAGGACGGGACTGCCTTCGAAGGCAACCGCTACGTCGACCGCTTCGTGGTGCGGAACGGCAAGATCACGAAGATGGATGTCTGGAACGACAGCGCCGAGCGCATCCTGGTCCAGCGCGGCATCGACGCGTAAGCCCTTCTCGGGGCCGAGAGGCGAAGCTCGCTTTCTGCGGAGACGAACTGCCGCGCATCATATCGAAAGCCGCGATAGCTGCTAGTCGCAAGCCCGTCTGGCGGCTGGCGCGTGCCTGCGCTATCAACGCTCGTGATTGCGCCCGGCATGGAGGCGCAAGCGCCTTGAGGAGCACCCGATGCGTCTACCCACAATTATCCTGGCCCTGACATGTCTTGCGGGCGCAGCGTCAGCCGAAGACCTGTCGGGCACGCTCCAGAAGATCAAGGAGACGAAGAAGATCACGCTCGGCTATCAGGAGGCCTCGGTCCCGTTCAGCTATCTCGACGGCAACCAGAAGCCGGTCGGCTTTGCCATGGATATCTGTCTCAGAATCGTCGACGCCGTGAAGAAGCAGCTCGGCATGCCCGACATCGCCATCGACACGCTCGCGGTGACGTCGTCGAACCGGATTCCGCTGATGGTCAACGGCACGCTCGATCTGCATTGCTCGGCGACCACCAACAACGCCGATCGCCAGAAGCAGGTCGCCTTCACCAACACGCACTTCCTCAGCGCGACGCGATTCGCGGCGAAGAAGGCGGCCAAGATCAACACCATCGACGATCTCAAGGGCAAGGCCGTCACGGCGGTGGCCGGCTCGGTCAACCTGACGCAACTCGCCAAGGTCAACACCGAACGCAATCTCGGCATCAATGTGATGCCGGCCAAGGATCAGGCCGAGGCCTTCCTGTTGCTGGAGACCGACCGCGCCCAGGCCTATGCGCTCGACGATGTCCAGCTTGCGGTCGCGATCGCGCGATCGAAGGAGCCGCAGCTCTACATGATCAGCGAGGAGGCGTTCTCGAAGCCGGAGCCTTACGGGATCATGCTGCGGCGGGAGGATGCGCCGTTCAAGGCGCTCGCCGATCGCGCGACCGCGGAGCTCTATGCAAGCCCCGAGATCGAGGTGCTCTACAAGAAATGGTTGCAATCGCCGACGCCGCCGAACGGCCTCAACTACAACGTCCCGATGTCGCCGGCTTTGCGCAACGCCTTCAAGAAGCCGAGCTCGAGCGCCGATCCTGATGTCTATGTGGTGAACTGAGGCGAGGGCGGCTTTCACCTCCCGTAAGGAGAGGTGAAGACAGTGCGCCGGGCTGAGGATCAGCGCGCCGCTCGCCATTCGCGACGTTCGGCGACGATAGAGGTATTGGACTAACGCAGCGAGCAGATGGATCACGCTTGGCTTGGGGAAAAACCGGCAACAAGCGTTTCAATGCCAAATCGTAGGGCTAATCCTGACTGGCGTATGTGAGTCGGGGAAGCTGTATGGGCGTTTGGTTTTTAGTCCTAGCAACCTGCGTCGTTGGCACGTTGCTCCTTTTGGCATTCTGCCGATAGGGCCGACAGCGGATGCACTTGTTGCTGCGAAGCATCAGCGAGCCGCTGAATAGCGGTTCCAGGCCGATGGCTTTTGACTGTGCATGGATGAGCGCGTTCACTTCCGGGATTGGAGGCGGACGTGAGTTGGTTGTTTGCGTTTCTCATTGCCGCGAGCGCAGTCGTTCTGATCGCTCATGCGATTGACGCGATGCGTTCTTGATATTCGCAGCGGTTCGGGTCGCTAGTCTATGCAAGTGACGACAATGTTCCGAGGCGGGCGAATTTCAATTTGAGGAACTTGACCTGCAGGTCACAGCAGGAGGAATACGATCATGCTTGCATTCTATCTGCCGATCATAATCTTCGGAGCGATACTCGAAGGAATTTCGAAGCAGCGTGTGTCTGGATCCACCCAGGAGCCGCCAAGCGTCGATTAGACTGCGATCCCCAATGCGTATTCTCCAGCACCATGAGCCAACGCCTCCTTAGGCGTTCGAGTATTTCTTCAGCTCGAACCGCGCGATCTGGTTCCTGTGCACCTCGTCCGGCCCGTCCGCGAGCCGCAGCAACCGTGCGGTGGCGTACGCTTGTGTCAGTCCAAAATCGTTCGAGGTCCCGCCGCCGCCATGGGCCTGAATCGCCCAGTCGATGATCTGGCAGGCCATGTTGGGCACGGCGACCTTGATCATCGCGATCTCGGCCTTCGCCACCTTGTTGCCGACAGTGTCCATCGCGTAAGCCGCGTTCAACGTCAGCAGCCGGGCCTGCTCGATCATGATGCGCGCTTCGGCGATGCGCTCCTGCGTCACGGTCTGCTCCGAGACCGGCTTGCCGAAGGCGACGCGGCTGCGCACGCGGCGGCACATCTTTTCCAGCGTGCGTTCGGATAGCCCAATCAGCCGCATGCAGTGATGGATGCGGCCGGGGCCGAGACGGCCCTGCGCGATCTCGAAGCCGCGGCCTTCGCCGAGCAGCATGTTTTCCTTCGGGACGCGGACGTTGGTGAAGACCACCTCGGAGGCGCGGTCGGGCACGCCGTAGAAGCCGAACACGGGGAGGGGACGTTTCACCTCGATGCCCGGTGTGTCCATCGGCACCAGGATCATGGATTGCTGCTTGTGCCGGTCCGGATTGTCAGGATCGGTCTTGCCCATGAAGATGCAGATCTTGCAGCGCGGGTCGGTCGCGTTGGTCGTATACCATTTGCGCCCGTTGATGACGTAATGGTCGCCGTCGCGCACGATCGAGCTTTCGATGTTGGTCGCATCGGATGATGCGACCGCCGGCTCGGTCATGGCGAAGCAGGAGCGGATTTCGCCCGCGAGTAGCGGCTTCAGCCAGCGCTCCTTGTCCTTCTCGGTGCCGTAGCGCTCCAGCACCTCCATGTTGCCGGTGTCGGGCGCCGAGCAGTTGAATACTTCGGGCGCAAGGTGCGAGCGGCCCATCACTTCGCAGAGCGGGGCATATTCGAGATTGGTGAGACCCGCACCGCGGCTCGACTCCGGCAGGAACAGATTCCAGAGCCCCTCGGCGCGTGCCAGCGGCTTCAGCTCCTCGACGACGGGATAGATCTTCCACGGTCCGAGCTCTTCCGCCTCGCGATAGAAGCGGTCCTCGTTCGGATAGACGTGACGGTCCATGAAGCTCTCGAGCTTGCGCTTGAGCTCGACGACTTTTGGCGACATCGGGTAGAGCATTTTTCGTCTCATTGATCGGTGGACGGCATTTGTTCCGAGCGCGGCGGCTCACGCGACGCGGTATTCCCTGAACTTCTCGCGCAGCGCGGATTTGAGCACCTTGCCGGTGCCGGTCATCGGAAATTCGTCCAGGAATTCGACAGCGTCCGGCAGCCACCAGCTCGCAATCTTCGGGCGCATGTGGTCGAGCAGACCCTTGCCGTCGACGGTCGCGCCCTTCTTGCGGACGACGAGGAGCAGGGGGCGCTCCTGCCATTTGTCGTGCGATATCGCGACCACGGCGGCCTGAAGCACATCGGGATGGGACAAGGCGACGTCCTCGAGCTGGATCGAGGAGATCCATTCGCCGCCGGACTTGATCACGTCCTTGGAGCGATCGGTCAGCGTGACGTGGCCTTGGCTGTCGATCACGGCCATGTCGCCGGTGATCAGCCAGCCGTCGCGGTCGAGGCCTTCCTCTAGCTTCATGTAGCCGGAGGCGACCCACGGGCCGCGAGCGCGCAGATGGCCGACGGTCTTGCCGTCACGCGGCAATTCATTGCCGGCGTCATCGACGATGCGCAAGGCCGTGCCGAAACAGGCGCGGCCGGACACCTGGCGCCGGTCGAATTTTTCGTTCTCGCTGAGGTGCTCCGAGCCGGGCCGCAAGCCCGGCATCGAGCAGCCCAAGGCTTCGGTCATGCCCCAGGCCTGGATGTAGTCGATATTGTAGTCGCGCTTGAGCTTCTCGACCATCGCGCGCGGCGGGGCCGAGCCCGACGACAGCGTTGCGCGCAGCGTCGAGAATTTGTTGCCGGTGCGCCCGAGCCAGTCGAGCAGGATCAGCCAGAAGCTCGGCACGCCCGCCGACAGCGTCACCTTCTCGCCTTCGAGCAACTCATAGAGCTTGTCCGGCTCATAGTTGCGGCCGGGCAGCACCAGCTTGGAGCCGGTATAGGGCGCAGTGAACGGCATGTTCCAGCCGTTGCCGTGAAACAGCGGCGCCATCGGCATCATCACCTCGCGCACGCCTTCGACATGGCCCGGCAGGAAGTCGAAACTGCAGCAGGTCATGGTCTGCAAGATCGCGGCGCGGTGCGAATAGATCACGCCCTTGGGATTGCCCGTCGTGCCCGACGTGTAGCAGATGGTGGAGGCGGACTTTTCGTCGAACTCGGGCCAGGCGAAACCGGCCTCGTTCTCGCTGTCCAGAAGCTCCTCGTAGCAATGCACGTTCGCCAGCTTCGTCTCCGGCATTCGCTCGCGCGAGGACATCACGACGTAGCCCTCGATCCTCGATAGTTGCGGCGCGATCGCCTCGACGATCGGCAGCGTGGCCCGGTCGATGAACAGCAGCCGGTCTTCCGCGTGGTTGATGATGTAGACGAGCTGCTCGGGAAACAGCCGCGGGTTGACGGTGTGTAGCACATAGCCCATGCCCGGCGCGGCATAGAACATCTCGAAATGGCGGTGGGTATTCCAGGCCAGCGTGCCGACGCGATCGCCGGATCTCATGCCGAGCCGCTTCAAGGCGAGCGCCATGCGCTTGATGCGCGGATGGGCGTCAGCATAGGTGTAGCGATGGATATCGCCCTCGATCTCGCGCGCGACGATCTCAGCCTCGCCGTGATAGTCGGCGGCATATTGGATCAGGCCGCTGATCAGGAGCGGCATGTCCATCATCAATCCCTGCATGGTCTCCTCCAGACGCCACGTCGTTGCATGCGCACGCTTGTGATTACGCGCGAGGTTAACGGAACGCCCCGCGACGTTCACGCAAAAAAGAAGCCGCGTGATTGCATGCCGCACTTTTTCAGGGCTAACTTCATGCGAACGGTCGGCGCAGCGGTGTGTGCCGTGGAGGAGACGAATGTCAGCGGAAAAACACAAGACCCGCGCAGCGGGCGAATCTACGGTTGATATCTCCGCCCTTCGTGCGCGCTATCGCGACGAGCGCGACCGCCGTTTGCGCAGCGAAGGCAAGGCACAGTATGTCGAGGTATCAGGCGACTTCGCTCGCTATCTCGACGATCCCTGGGCCGATCCCGGCTTCACGCGCGCACCTGTCAGTGAAGAGACCGAAGTGCTCATCGTCGGTGGCGGCTTCGGTGGCCTCTTGTGCGGTGCGCGCCTGCGCGCGGCCGGCATCGACGATTTCCGGATCGTGGAAAAGGCGGCCGATTTCGGCGGCACCTGGTACTGGAATCGTTACCCTGGAGCTGCCTGCGACACCGAGAGCTACATCTACCTGCCGCTGTTGGAAGAGACCGGCTACATGCCGGTGCGCAAATACGCGCGGGCTCCGGAAATCTACGAGCACTCCCGCCGCATCGGCCGTCATTTCGATCTCTACGCGCGTGCGCTGTTTCAGACCATCATCTCACGGATGGAATGGCAGGAGCAGGAGGCGCGCTGGCTGGTCGAGACTGATCGCGGCGATCGCATCCGCGCGCGCTTCGTCATTCTCGCCGGCGGCCCGCTGAGCCGGCCGAAGCTGCCGGGCATTCCCGGCATCGAGACGTTCAAAGGCCACAGCTTTCACACCAGCCGCTGGGACTATGACTACACCGGCGGCACTGCGGAGGGCGGTCTCACCGGCCTTGCCGACAGGCGCGTCGGCATCATCGGCACCGGTGCGACAGCCGTGCAATGCGTGCCGCATCTCGGCCGTTCGGCAAAGGCGCTTTACGTCTTCCAGCGCACACCGTCCGCGATCGGCGTGCGCGACGACCGACCGACGGATCAAGCCTGGGCGCAAAGCCTCAGGCCGGGCTGGCAGCGCGAGCGCATGGACAATTTCACCGCCGTGATCTCGGGCGAGCCGTTCGAACGGGATCTGGTGCAGGACGGCTGGACCGGTCTGCTCGGCGAGATCCTGCTGGCGCCGCGTCGCCAGCCGCAGCCGGTGACCTCGCTGGAAGAGGCGCTCAGGGTGATCGAGCAGGCCGACTACCGCAAGATGGAGGAGATCCGCGCCCGCGTCGATGCGATCGTTAAGGACGAGGCGGCAGCTGCGGCGCTCAAACCCTGGTACAAAGCGTTCTGCAAGCGGCCGTGCTTCCACGACGAATATCTCGACACGTTCAATCGTCCCAACGTGCACCTCGTCGACAGCAAAGGGCAGGGGGTCGAGCGCATCACCGAGAATGCGGTCGTGGTCGACGGCAAGGCCTATGAGCTCGATTGCCTGATCTATGCCAGCGGCTTCGAGGTCGGCACTGATTACGCCCGCCGCATGGGCTTTGAGGTCTATGGCCGCGATGGCATCAGCCTGTCCGAGCGCTGGCGCGACGGCGTCAAGACGCTGCACGGTTTCTACAGCCGCGGTTTCCCGAACTGCTTCCTGATCGTCACGGTGCAGGCCGGCCAGAGCGCCAATTTTCCGCACATCATCGACGAGCAGTCGCAGCACATTGCCTATGTCATCGCGGAAGCGCGCAAGCGCAAAGCGCGAACGCTGGAGCCGACGCTCGCGGCCGAAAGGGCCTGGGTCGACGAGGTCGTCAAGGCCGCGCTCGGCCGCCAGACCTATCTCGCCGAATGCACGCCCGGCTATTACAACAATGAAGGCGTGCTCGATCCGATCGCGGCAAGAAACAGCCAATATTGGCGCGGGCCTGTGGCGTTCCTGCGGCTGCTCGATACATGGCGGAAGGAGGGCAATCTGGAAGGCCTCGAATTGTCCTATGATCGCGCCATGGAGTCGGCGCTTTCGAGCGGGTAAGATCGCGCCCGGATTGGTCAGGACGGGAGACAGTGGGTATGATCAGGGGCAGGGCCGTTGCGGGGGCGGTTTTTGGCGCGATGGCGCTGCTTGGTTGCCTGGCGCCCACCGCCGAGGCCGCGCAATGCGGCAGCTCGCCCGCCGGGTTCGAGGCCTGGAAGCGCGAATTCGGTGCGGAGGCGCAGGGCAAGGGCATCGGCCCGACCGCGCTGTCGGCCCTGATGCAGGCCAATTATGCCAGTGCAACCATCGCAGCCGATCGCGGCCAGCGCAGCTTTTCGCTGACACTCGACCAGTTCCTTGCCAAGCGCGGCGCCACCACCATCGTCGCCAAGGGACGGCAGCTCAAGCAGTCGCAGGCCGCCTTGTTCGCCTCGATCCAGCAGCGTTACGGGGTGCCGCCGGGGCCGCTGATCGCGATCTGGGGCATGGAGACCGGATTCGGCAGCCAGCGCGGCAACCAGAACATGCTGTCGTCGATCGCGACCCTTGCCTATGACTGCCGCCGTCCCGAATTCTTTACCGACCAGCTCTATGCCGCCTTGAAGCTGATCGACCGCGGCACGCTGTCGGGATCGACCCGCGGCTCCATGCATGGCGAGGTCGGCCAGACCCAGTTCATGCCCAAGAACATCCTGGCCTATGGCACCGGCAATCTCGATGTGGCTGCCAACGCGCTGAATTCGACGGCGAATTTCCTCAAAGCCCATGGTTGGCGCGCAGGAGCCGGTTACCAGCCGGGCGAGCCGAATTTCGCCGCTATCGAGGCTTGGAATGCGGCCGGGGTCTATCAGAAGGCGATTGCGCTGATGGGTCGACAGATCGACGAAGGAGGAGGGGCGGCAGCCTCGCGCTAAGTCGTTCAGCAAGGCGTGATGCGCCGGCGCGAGAAAGTTGTTGCCATCGGGAACTGACGGCACGACGTTTGCTTTGATCAGGTTCAGGGGTGGGCATGAGGAGACTCAACATGGCAACCCAGATTGTGATGGACCAGACCGGCGATACACGCCACGAGTTTGATCCTGGCAATGCCGAAGCGCTGGCGCGAGCCGAACGGCGCTTTCGGGAGCTGACCGGAGCCGGCTTCACCGCCGCGCTTCGAACCGGACCCGGCGAGGTCACTCGTATCAGATCGTTCGATCCGACCGCGGAGGAAACGCTGTTCTATCCGCGCCTGGTCGGCGGTTGATCTGAGCTGATCATGATCGCGGCAGTTTGGCTCCGCGGCCCGGCGCGTGCGCGCCTGCATGCGCTGCGCGAACTCTATCGGCGCTTCTTCGGCGAGAACACGCCGGATGCCCGGGGCCGCCGGCTGCTCGCCGAATGGCTCTCGTCCGCTCAACGCGCGCAATTCGAACAGCACCGGTATTTCGACGTCGTCGGCTGCGACACCGGCAAGACCTATCGCATTCACTACGGCACCGCAGCCAACGTCCACGAAGTCGACGATGAAGGCCGAGCGACGATGGGATGGTGCTTCGTCCCGTCAGGCTTCCTCGTGCCCGGCGACGTGATGCTGGCGCAGAAGATTGCGCTCGAGACCGACGAAAGGGGCGCGCTTGCGCTCGCCAATCGGTTTCCTGCTGCAACGCATTCCGAGCACTTTTACCGGCGCCCATTCTAGCGCCGGGAGGATGGATTCGAGCCGGCTACGAGGCTCCACCTCTCCCTCGGGAGAGGTGGAGCGAACTCGGCAACGATGTCTGTCAGAAGTGTGTGGTGCGGTAGGCGTCCAGCGCATGCGCCGCGAAGACGCCGATGCTGCAAAGGGCGAGCAGGGCAGAGATCAGTTCGATCATAGCACGTCCTCCCGCAGCGGGTGGGCGACGAGATTCTGGCAGCATGAATATTCGTAGATCAGGTCGAGGAAGAATTGCATGGTGGCCGTCCCTGTATTTATTTTGACAACCACTTAACCGGCCATCTGTTTCAGGCGTGTTTCGTCCCATCGGGAAAGGGGTTTCGCCGGGAACCCCCGGGCCTGTTTTGTGCTCCGCGGACCCGCTACATCTGGTCCTTCTCCATCCTCTTTCGCCATGCGCCTCCGGCGGACGTCGCATCATGTTGCGAAGCAAAATCATGGCGCCGGTCGCCGGCTCCGCGGCCGGCGTGATCGCCTTTCATCACGTCAACGAGACGGTCTTTCGCAAGACCGTGCTCGTGTGTTGCTGCTCTTGAGGATTTCCCTGATCTAGTGACCCACAGTCTGGACCGGCGCCGCGCTGGTGTCGCTGCCGTGATGCGTCAGCGGCTTCATGCCGGTGACGGTCCGCAGCAGCACATAGAACACCGGCGTCAGGAACAGGCCGAACACGGTGACGCCGATCATGCCGGAGAACACGGCAACACCCATGGCGCGCCGCATCTCCGAGCCCGCGCCGGTCGAGAGCACCAGCGGCAGCACGCCCATGATGAACGCCATCGACGTCATCAGGATCGGGCGCAGCCGCAGCCGGCTCGCCTCGATCGCGGCGCGGATCGGCGTGCGGCCTGCGAATTCGAGCTCGCGCGCGAATTCGACGATCAGGATCGCGTTCTTGGCCGACAGGCCGACGAGCACGATCAAGCCGATCTGGGTGAAGACGTTGTTGTCGCCCTTGGAGATCCAGACGCCGAACATCGCTGCCAAGAGGCCCATCGGCACGATCATGATGATCGAGAGCGGCAAGGTCAGGCTCTCATAGAGCGCGGCCAGCACCAGGAACACCAGCAGGATGGCCAGCGGGAACACCCAGATGCCGGAATTGCCGGCGATGAACTCCTGATAGGTCAGGTCGGTCCATTCGAAGGCAAAGCCCGGCGGCAGCACTTCCGCCGCGATCCGCGTTGCCGCCTCCTGCGCCTGGCCCGACGAAAAACCGGGCGCAGCCGCCGCGTTGATGTCGGAGGACAGGAAGCCGTTGTAGCGGATCGCGCGCTCCGGCCCCGCGCTCTGGCGAATCTTGAGCAGCGCCGACAATGGCACCATGTCGCCCGAGGACGAGCGCACCTTGAGCTGCCTGATGTCGTCGGCGCGAGCGCGGAACGGCGCATCAGCCTGCACACGGACGGAATAGGTGCGGCCGAACTTGTTGAAGTCGTTGACGTAGTAGGAGCCGAGGTAAATCTGGAGCGTGTTGAACACCTCCGTCACGGGCACGCCGAGCTGGAGCGCCTTGGTGCGGTCGATGTCGGCGAACAGCTGGGGCACGTTGACCTGGAAGCTCGAGAACACGCCGGCGATCTCCGGTGCCTTCTGCATCGCCGCCATGAACGCCTTGGTCGCCTCGTTCAGCGCCTCATAGCCGAGACCGGCACGATCCTCGATCTGGAGCTTGAAGCCGCCGATGGTGCCGAGACCGTTGACCGGCGGCGGCGGGAACATGGCTATGAAGGCTTCCTGGATCCCGGCATATTTCTTGTTCAGTTCGGCCGCGATCGCGGGCCCGCTGAGCGAGGGATCCTTGCGCTCGTCGAACGGTTTGAGCGTCGAGAACACGATGCCGGCGTTGGACGAGTTGGTGAAGCCGGAAATCGACAGGCCCGGGAAGGCGACCGAGCTCTCGACACCAGGCTGGGTCAGCGCGATGTCGCTCATCTTGCGGATCACCTCTTCGGTGCGATCGAGCGTCGCGCCATCGGGCAGGCGGGCGAAGCCGACCAGATATTGCTTGTCCTGGCCCGGCACGAAGCCGCTCGGCACCTGCTGGAACAAGAGGGCGGTGAGGCCGACCAGCACCGCGTAGAGGCCCATCACCGCGGCCTTGCCCGAGATCACCCTGGTGACGCTGCCGCTGTAGTTCTCCGAGGAGCGTGTGAAGGCCTTGTTGAAGCCACGGAAGAACCAGCCAAGGCTCTTTTCCATGATGAGCGTCAGCCGGTCCTTCGGCTCGTTATGGCCTTTCAGCAGCAGCGCCGACAGCGCCGGGGACAGCGTCAGCGAGTTGACAGCGGAGATCACGGTCGAGATCGCGATCGTCAGCGCGAACTGCTTGTAGAACTGTCCGGTGAGGCCGGAGATGAAGGCGAGCGGCACGAACACCGCGATCAGCACCAGCGCGATCGCGATGATCGGACCGGAAACCTCACGCATCGCCTGATACGTGGCATCGCGCGGCGACAGCCCGGCCTCGATGTTGCGCTCGACGTTCTCGACAACGACGATGGCGTCGTCGACGACGATGCCGATCGCGAGCACGAGACCGAACAGGCTGAGCGCGTTGATGGAGAAGCCGAACACGTGCATCACTGCGAAGGTGCCGACGATCGACACCGGAACGGCCAGCAGCGGAATGATCGAGGCGCGCCAGGTCTGGAGGAACAGGATCACGACCAGCACCACCAGCGCGATCGCTTCCAGCAGCGTGTGGATGACAGCCTCGATCGAGGAGCGCACGAACTGGGTGGGATCGTAGACGATCTGGTAGGACACGCCCTCCGGCATGTTCTTCTTGATCTCGGCCATGGTGGCGCGGACGTTGTCGGAGATCTGCAGCGCGTTGGAGCCCGGCGCCTGGAAGATCGGAATGGCCACCGCCTGCTTGTTGTCGAGCAGCGAGCGCAGGCCGTATTCGGAGGCGCCAAGCTCGATGCGCGCGACGTCGCGCAACCGCACCACTTCACCGCGCGCGCCGGTCTTGACCACGATGTCGCCGAACTGCTCCTCATTCGCGAGCCGCCCTTCGGCATTGACGGACAGTTGCAGGTCGATACCCCTGACGTTCGGGGAGGAGCCGACCACGCCGGCGGCGGCCTCGACGTTCTGCGCCTGGATCGCTTTGACGATGTCGCTCGCGGTCAGGCCGTGCTCGGCGGCCTTCTGCGGATCGACCCAGACCCGCATCGAATAGTCGCCCGCACCATAAAGCTGCACGTCGCCGACGCCGTCGATCCGCGCCAGCCGGTCCTTGACGTTGAGCACGGCGTAGTTGCGCAAATACGTCATGTCGTAGCGGCCGTTCGGCGACAAGAGGTGCACGACCATGGTGAGGTCGGGCGATGATTTCTTGGTGATGATGCCGAGCTGCCGCACCACGGCGGGCAGGCGCGGCTCGGCCTGCTGCACGCGGTTCTGCACCAGCTGCGTCGCCTTGTCGGGGTCGGTGCCGAGGCGGAACGTCACCGTCAGCGTCATCGCGCCGTCGGTGGTCGCCTGGCTCGACATGTAGAGCATGTTCTCGACGCCGTTGATCTGCTCCTCGATCGGCGTCGCCACCGTCTCCGCGATAACCTTGGGATTGGCGCCGGGATAGGTCGCGCGCACCACGACGGACGGCGGCACGACATCGGGATATTCCGAGATCGGCATTGCGAACAGCGAGATCAGGCCGGCGAGGAAGATCAGGACCGACAGCACGCCGGCAAAAATCGGACGATCGATGAAGAATTTTGAGAGATTCATGGCTTTGCCCCTGCGCGAGAGACAACTCTCCCGTTGTCCGGGACGCAGGTGTCGCCCATGAACCCGGAATCGAGATGCGATGTCTTGGTCGTTATGACTTCGTCATTCCGGGCGCGCGGCTCCGTCTTCGCTCTTCGAGCTTCGGCTCGACAAGCCGCGCGAACCGGAACGACGTAACTAGCGTTGCACCACGTCCTGATTGCTGTGGTTGGATGCCTGCTGCGGCCCTCGCGCTCCCATCGCCGCCACCTCCGTCTTGAGGAGGGCGCCGGGACGCACGCGCTGCAAACCATTGACCACGATGCGGTCGCCGGACTTCAGGCCCGCGGTGACGATGCGCAGCCCATCGACGGCACCGCCGAGCGTGACTGGCCGGTAGACGGCGCGGCTGTCGTCACCGACCGCCATCACGAACTTCTTGTCCTGGTCGGTGCCGATCGCGCGTTCGTCGATCATCACCAGCGTCTGCTGCTTCGGTTGCCCCATGCGCACGCGGGCGAACTGGCCGGGGATGAGGCGGCCGTCGTCGTTCTGGAATACCGCGCGGACGCGGATGGTGCCGCTCTGGCCGTTGACCTGATTGTCGATCAGCTGGATGTGGCCCTTGGCCGAGAGGCCGCCGGAGGTCGTCATCTCCACGGGGATCTGGTCGAGCTTGCCGCGCCGGCCGGAGCCATCTGCAATGGAATTCAGCGCGCGCAGCACGACCTCTTCGTCCGCATCGAACGAGGCGTAGATCGGATTGATCGAGACCAGCGAGGTCAGCACCGGGGAGGCGGTGCCGGCGGCGACGAGATTGCCGACGGTGACCTCGATCTTGCCGACGCGACCGTCCACGGGCGCGCGCACCTCGGTGTAGTCGAGATTGAGCTTTGCGGTTTGGAGCGTTGCCTCGGCCGCCTTCACGTTGGCGATCGCTTCACGATTGGCATTCTCGCGCTGGTCGAAATCGCGCCGCGTCACCACGGCGTTGCCGACTAGCTGCGCGCCGCGCTCGAGCTCGCTCTGGGTGAAGACGACGCGCGCTTTGGCGGCCTCGAGCTGGGCGGCGGCCTTGTCGACCTCGGCCGCGTACGGCGCGGGATCAATCTTGAACAGCACGTCGCCGGCCTTCACCAGCGCGCCTTCGGTGAAGTTGGTCGACAGGATCGCACCAGCCACGCGCGGGCGCAGCTCGACACGGTTGATCGCCTCGAGCCGGCCGGAGAAATCGTCCCACAGCACGGTCTGCCGTGGCTCAATCATCGCGACGGTGACGGAAACGGCTTGTTCGGCCGCGGCAGCCGGTGCGGTCGCCTGGGCCGTACGAAAATAGTGACCGGTCGCGATCGAACCGGCCACGGCGAGGGCGCCCACGATGGCGACGCCACCGAGAAGGCGGCGAAAACGGCCGGTGCGGGCGGTATTTTGGGAGGGGGGCATTTGCGCGCTCCAGATATGTAGTGTTCACTACAGATGTGGAGCTGGATATCGCAGCGCAAGATACTTATGTACCGTTCGCTAAGAAAATTGTAGCTGCATACCGCAAGAATTGGAAGACGGCAGAGAAAATAAAGCTAGAACAAATAGATAGGATTTGGCGTTAAGCTTCCAGCAGAACGCGAATTCGGAGGAGAGAGGCAGATGGGCATGGGACGCCCCCGCGAATTCGACGCCGAGGTGGCGTTGGACCAGGCGATGGAAGTGTTTTGGCGCCACGGCTATGAGGGCGCCACCATTGCCCAGCTCACCGAGGCCATGGGCATCAATCCCCCCAGTCTCTACGCCTGCTTCGGCAACAAGGAAGGCCTGCTGAAGGCTGCGCTCGACCGCTACACCAAGCTGCGGGGCGTCTGGATGGACGAGGTGGTGGCAGCACCGACTGCCCGCGCCGTCGCCGAGCGGATGCTGATGGGTATCGCCGACAAGCAGACCGATCCCGCCAACCCGCCCGGCTGCCTGCTCGTGCAGGGCGGCATCGCCTGCGGCACCGGCTCCGAGAACGTCCCCTTCGAGCTCGCCGCCCGCCGCGCCCAGAACGAGGACCAGCTCCGCGACCGCTTTGTTCGCGCCAAGGCCGAAGGCGATCTCAGGGAAGGCGCCGATCCCGCCGCGCTCGCGCGCTATGTTTCGGCCGTCGCGGTCGGCATGGGCGTGATGGCGTCCTCAGGCGCGGACCGCGAAGCGCTGCGGCAGGTCGCGAGCGTCGCCGTAGAGGCGGTCGAGGCGCAGTCGGCCGACAAAACGTAACGGCCTTTGCTATTTCGCGAATTGCGTTGAGGGCAGTGACGGTGGCGGCACAAAGCCGCCGAACTCGCGCTCGAGCAGGCCAGCCAGCGCAATCGTCGTGCGGTCCTCGAGATAGGGGCCGATGATCTGCACGCCAATCGGCAAGCCCGCAGGTGTGCGCTCGATCGGAACGGCGGTTGCCGGCAGTCCGCAGGTCGAAGCGGGGTCTGCCCAGATGAAGCACGCATCGACGTAAGGATAGAGCTTTCCATCGATGTCGAGTTGCCGCGCATCGAACGGCTCGGACTGGTCGTGTGGAAAGGCCGGCACGGCAGCGGCCGGGTAGATCACCGCGTCGAATTCGCGGAAGAGCTCATGCCACCGTTGTTGCAGCTGCAGACGGGCCGCGTCGGTCGCCAGCCATTCACGATGGATGATGGCCCAGCCGCGTGCGCGTTCGGCCGCCAGGCTGCGGTCGTCGGGCGTCAACGCGGCGGCAAGGCCTTGCGCCTCTGCGAGGGCGGCCGGTGTCAGGCGTGGACTTCGCGCTGCGTTCAGCAGCTTCATGTAGAGCCGCGCGGACTCGGCGAGATCGGGTAGCGACGCACTTGAACGCGCGACTCGTGCGCCCGACCGTTCGATCCGCTCGGTCAAACGTCCAATGGCTGAACGCACGGCCTCGCCCGTCGGCATCAGCGGATGGGTATCGATCACGAGGATTCTGAAATCCCTGAGCTGGTCATGTCGCGGAGCAGGAAGCGTCAGGCGATAGCCGATCCCGTCGCGCGTCTCGTCGGGGCCGGCAATCACGTCGAGCGCCAGCGCCAGGTCCGCGGCAGTCCGCGTCATCGGCCCAATGACAGCCAGGTCCCCCTGGCTAGGGACGGGCGGTGCCGGCGGCAGGCTGTATCCGCGCAGCGGGACCAGGCCGAGACTCGGCTTATGTCCGAATACACCACAGAAATGCGCAGGCACCCGGATCGAGCCGCCGATATCCGAGCCGATCGAGAGCGGACCGAACCCTGCGGCCAGTGCCGCGCCCGATCCGCCTGAGGAGCCGCCGGGCGACCGGCCGAGGTCCCACGGATTGTTCGTCGTCCCATGGATATCGTTGTAGCTCTGAAAATCCCGTAAGCCGATCGGGATGTTGGTCTTGCCGATGATGACGGCGCCCGCCGCCTTCAATCGCGAGACGACCAGGGCGTCCTCCGCTGGCTGGAAATCCCTGAAATGCGGAAAGCCCCATGTCGTCCGCAGGCCGGCGACGTTGAACGGCTCTTTCATGGTCACGGGAATGCCGAGGAGCGGCCGCCGCTCGCCGCGGCCAAGCGTGGCATCGGCGGCGCGTGCGGCGTCTCGCGCGCGATCGAAATCGCGGACGATGATGGCATTGATCTGCCCGTCCAGCGCCTCGATGCGCGCAATCGTATGCGCGAGCAGCTCTGACGCGGAGATCTTGCGCGCGTGCAGGGCGCTCAGCAGTGCGCTGATCGAGCCGTAGTCCAAGTCAGCGGCATCTGCAGCCGGCGCTCGTTGCATCACGGTCTCCATGGTCTCTCATCGTCGTGTCGAGGCTCTTCCGGCCGCGAACTGGTCCGGGGGATCGAACATGCAATCTCGGGAATGGGATGAGAAGGCGGCCGTTGTGGGAACCAGATCTGCCCGCCGGTCGGGGCGGAGGCGGTCGCGATCCGCGATGCCTTCTGAGCGGTTAACGGCGCCGGCTCGACTTGCGAATTCACAATCGGCGATCATGTAATTCTGCGCCTGCTTTGCCCGACGTGTCAAACGTTCCCCCGCGCAGGGCTCGCGCGGCGTGGTGCGAAATTCTTCAATGATTTGTACTGTGCATGGGGTTGTTTTCGCGTTTTTTGTTTAAGCGCCCGGCTGGCAGCAAAGATCGCAACGTCGGCCAGTCAAAATCGGTACCGATACGGGAACGCCTAAGAGTTTTTATACACAGTTCTGGCACGCTCCACGCGTCAAGACCGCAGCCTGCATCGTCGCATCTCATTGCGCGCACGAAAAGACAGGCCCGCGGCCATCGAGGGGGCGTAAGCCATGACTGCAGTTGCGTCGGACGCCGGTCGCGCGAAGGGGATCGTGCCGATCCTGCTGTGCGTCGTGCCGTTCAGCCAGATTCCGCTCGATGCCTATACGCCGGGCCTGCCGCAGATGGTCGTGGACCTCGCCACTGACGCGGCTTCGATGCAGAACACCGTCACCGCCTACATGCTCGGCATGTCTCTCGCACTGGTGCCGGTGGGCATCGCTTCCGATACGCTTGGCCGTCGCAACGTCCTGCTCGCAGGGCTGTCGGTGCTCATCGCGATGAGCGTTGCCTGCGCGCTGGCCACCAGCGCATCGCTGCTGCTTGCGCTGCGTTTCCTGCAAGGCATCGGCGGCTGCACCTGTCTCGTCGTTGCCTATGCGGTCGGAGCCGACTGTTTTCGTGGCCGCGAGCTCACGGCGATCTCCGGTCTGCTTGGCGCTGCCTGGGGTCTCGCGCCCGTGCTGGCGCCTGCAGCCGGCGGCTTCATCGTCGAGCTGACGTCGTGGCGCGGAGTTTTCGTCGTCATTGCCATCGCCGCGGCAATCGTCGCCGCGATCGTCATGCTACTGCTGCCGGAAACATTGCCGGCGGAGCGGCGAGCGCCGTTCGATCCGCGCCGCACCGCCGGCATTCTGCGCGAGGCTCTCGTTCGCCCGGGCTTCCTCGCCTTCGTGCTGGTGTTTGCTGCCACAGCCAGCGCGCAGTTGGCGTTCGGCGTCGTCGCGCCGTTCTTCTACCAGACCGGCCTTGGTTATTCGGCGGCCATCTATGGCCTCGTCGCACTGGGACTTGGCGGGGTTAATCTCGCCGGCGAGCTCGGCTGCGCGCATTTCGTGCGCTTCATGCCGGCCCGCGTGCTGGGCTTCGGCGCCTTCGCGCTGTTTCTCGCCGGCGCCGCGCTCCTGACCGCAACCGGCATGGTCCTTGGTCTCGATCTTGCGTCGATCACGATCGGCGGCGCGCTGGTGCTCGGCGGCTGCGGCGTGCTGTGCCCGATGATGTACGGCATGGCGCTCGGCCTGTTCGAGCGCGACCACGGCCTGATCGGCGGCCTCATCAGCTCGCTCTGCTACCTCGCCGTGAGTGGTGCCATGGCAATCGCGGCGGTGTTGCCCGAGGCGACCCAGGCACCGATCGGAGGGCTCTACCTTGGCCTCTGCGCCATCGCGGGCACGCTGCTTGCGATCTCGCTGCCCTCGGCGCGCCACGCCACACAGAATTGAGGAAGGAACCAAATCATGACCACCATCGGTATTCGCGGCACGTTCTTCGACTTCGTCGACGATCCCTGGAAGCACATCGGCAACGAGCAGGCCGCCGCGCGCTTTCACCAGGACGGCCTCATGGTTGTCACCGACGGCATCATCAAGGCGTTCGGCCCTTATGACAAGGTCGCCGCCGCGCATCCGGGCGTTGAGATCACCCATATCAAGGACCGCATCATCGTCCCGGGCTTCATCGACGGCCACATCCATCTGCCGCAGACCCGCGTGCTCGGGGCCTATGGCGAGCAACTGCTGCCGTGGCTCCAGAAGTGGGTCTATCCGGAAGAGCTTAAATACCGGGATCGCAACTATGCACGCGAGGGCGTGAAGCGTTTCCTCGACGCGCTGCTGGCGTCCGGCACCACCACCTGCCAGGCCTTCACAAGCTCGTCGCCTGTTTCAACCGAGGAACTGTTCGAGGAAGCGGCCCGCCGCAACATGCGCGTCATCGCGGGCCTCACCGGCATCGATCGCAACGCGCCGGCCGATTTCATCGATACCCCGGAGAATTTCTATCGCGATAGCAAGCGGCTGATCGCGCAGTACCACAACAAGGGCCGCAACCTCTACGCCATCACGCCGCGCTTCGCCTTCGGCGCCTCGCCGGACCTGCTGAGGGCGTGTCAGCGCCTCAAGCACGAGCATCCGGATTGCTGGGTCAACACCCACATCTCCGAGAACCCGGCCGAATGCAGTGGCGTGCTCGTCGAGCACCCGGATTGCCAGGACTATCTCGGCGTCTACGAGAAGTTCGACCTCGTCGGCCCGAAATTCTCCGGCGGCCACGGCGTCTATCTCTCCAACAACGAGTTCGGCCGCATGTCGAAGAAGGGCGCGGCGGTAGTGTTCTGCCCGTGCTCGAACCTGTTCCTCGGCAGCGGCCTGTTCCGCCTCGGCCGCGCCACCGATCCGGAGCATCGCGTGAAGATGTCGTTCGGCACCGACGTCGGCGGCGGCAACCGCTTCTCGATGATCTCCGTGCTCGACGACGCCTACAAGGTCGGCATGTGCAACAACACGCTGCTCGACGGCAGCATTGATCCGACGCGCAAGGATCTCGCCGAGGCCGAGCGTAACAAGCTCTCGCCGTATCGCGGCTTCTGGTCGATCACCCTCGGCGGTGCCGAGGGTCTCTACATCGACGACAAGCTCGGCAATTTCGAGCCCGGCAAGGAGGCCGATTTCGTCGCGCTCGATCCGAACGGCGGGCAAGTCGCGCAAGCGTGGCACCAGTCGCTGATCGCCGACGGTGCCGGGCCGCGTACGATCGACGAGGCCGCGAGCATGCTGTTCGCCGTCATGATGGTCGGCGATGATCGCTGCGTCGACGAGACCTGGGTGATGGGCAAGCGTCTCTACAAGAAGGACTGAGGCGGACCGCTGCCAATGAGCGCATCTTCTGACACGGCCGGCCAGCCGGTCGCCCTCGTGATCCAGCGCCGCATCGCCGACGATGGCTTTGCCGCGTTCGCGCGGTGGAACGGCGAGGTCGGCGAGGCGCTCAAGGCCTGGCCCGGCTTCCTCAGCCAGGAGGTGGTGCCGCCCCAGCCGCCGGCCCATGTCGACTGGGTGACGATCCTGCGCTTTGCGAGCCCGGCCGCGGCCCGCGCCTGGCTTCAGAGCGATGTGCGGGCGCGGCTCATCGCAGAGGTGCAGCGCTTCTTCGTCGGTTCGGAGGACGTCCACATCCTGCCCGACACCGGCGTGCAGCGCGACAGCGCAGTCTCCGCCGTGATCTCCTTCAAGGTCCCGGACGGACTCGAAGACGCTTTCCTCAAATGGCAGCAGCGCATCCAGGCCGCAGAAGCCGAGTTCAAGGGATTTTTGCGCCACAAGATCGAGCGGCCGATTCCAGGCCTGCACGACGAATGGATCATCATCCTGTCGTTCGACAGTGATGCCAACCTCAATGCATGGCTGGACTCGCCGTTGCGGCAGTCGCTGCTGCGGGAAGGCGAGCGCTTCAACGCCGGCATGAATGTGAAGCGGGCGAGCTACGGCTTCAATTTCTGGTTCCCGGCCGGAAAGGCGCAGGCTCCGGAGCAAGGGCCTGGCCTGATCTGGAAGAGCAACCTCATCGTCCTTCTGGTGCTCTATCCCGTGGTCTACCTCTGGGGCTACTTCATCAGCGCGCCCTTGATCGACAGTCACGGCGTGCCGGTCTGGCTGTCGCTCTTCGTCGGCAATCTCGTCAGCACCCAGCTGCTCGGCTGGTGGCTAGTGCCTGCCGCTTTTAGGGCGCTCGTTTGGTGGATCTCGCCGAAGGCGAAGATCGGACGCCAGATCGCAGGATATGCACTCCTTGCCGCGCTCTATGCCGCGTCGATGGGCCTGTACGCGCTACTGATCGCGTGGCATTGGGGACGGTGAGACCGTCCACAACTGGACACGTGACGACCATGTTCGCCCTGACGTTTCTCGGAACCTCGGCCAGCGTTCCGTCGGTGGAGCGCAACCATCCGGCGCTCCTGGTGGAGGCGGCGGGTAAGCGCATTCTGGTCGATTGCGGCGAGGGCACGCAGCGCCAGTTGCTGCGCAGTGGTGCCGGCTTTCGGCGGCTCGACCGCATCCTGCTGACGCATGCCCATCTCGATCACGTGCTCGGCATCCCCGGTCTCTTTTCGACGCTGGGCTTACGGCAGAGCGCCGACGTGATGACCATTCATGGCGGGCAGGGCACGCTCGATCTCGTGATCCGGATGCTTGCGGGCCTGTGGGGTGCTGGCAGGGCGCCGATCGCGGTGGAGTTCTCAGCCCTGACCGAAGGGCAGGTCATGGTCGCCGGCGACTTCACCATCGACTGCTTTCCGGTTCGCCATCGCGACACCGACAGTTTTGGTTTTTCCTTCAAGAGCCCCGCACGCCGCCATCTTCGGCCGGAGCGCCTTGCCGAGCTTGGTGTTCCAGACGGGCCGATGCGCGGAGAGTTGGCCGCGGGACGACCAGTCGTGATCGCCGATCGAACGATCGATCCGGAAGACGTCCTGGGACCGCCGAGCGGCGGCAGGAAGCTCGTCGTGATCGGCGACACCGAGACCACCGAAGACCTCTCCAAATACGTTTCTGGTGCCGATCTGCTGGTGATCGAGGCAACGTTCCTCGATCGCGACGCATCGACCGCGCGGGACTATGGGCACCTCACTGCGCGCGATGCGGCTGCGTTTGCGGCCGCGACCAACGTCGGCCAGCTCGTGCTCACGCATCAGTCGGGCCGCTATGAGGACGATGAGGTCCTTGCAGAGGCAGCCAGGATTTTTCCGAACACCCGGATCGCTGCCGACTTCGATCGCATTGCCATCTAGCCTCGAGAAGCCGTTCAGCTCGTCAATCCGGACTTGATGGCGAGGTCCTGCACCTGGCGCGTCACCTGCATCAGGCGCGGCAGCGCCTGGTCGCGAAAGGCCGGCATGTCCATGCGCACCGCATCGATGGTGACGCTCAATCCGGCGATCACGAGACCCTGGGCGTCGAAGATCGGCGCTGCCAGCGTGCGCAGGCCATAGGCGTTCTCGCCGTCGGAGACAGCGTGCCCTTTCTTCTTCACCTGATCGAGCCGGGCGAGCAGGGCGTCGAGATCGGTGAGCGTTCGCTCCGACAGTTTGACGCGCGGTCGCGACTCCAGCCGTGCGATCTGCTCGTCCCGCGCCAGATGCGCCAGCATGACGTGGCCGAGCGCCGCGCTATAGGCGGGAATCCGCGTGCCCGGCCGACGATCCATCTTGTGGCGGTCGAGGCCCGCACCGACCCGTGCGAGATAAACCACGTCGCCGCCGTCGAGGATGCCGAGCGAAGCCGCATCGCCGACGTCAGGCACGAGGTCGCGCAGCAGCGGCTCGACGATCGGCCTCAGCGATCCGTGCGACAGCACGGTGTAGCCGAGATCGAGACAGGCAACGCCGAGGCGGAACCGGCGGCTCTGCGGAACGGCCTGGAGGTAGCCGAGTTCGATCAAGGTCTGGATCAGGCGGAACGCCGTCCCGCGATCGAGGTCGGCCCGTGCGGCAATCTCACTCAGGGTCAGCTCGAAGGCCTCGCTGGTGAAGCTCTTGAGCACGGCAAAGGCCTTGCCGACGGAAGCGACGTAATTCTTTGGATTTTTCGCGTCAGTGTCCGATACGCGTTTCGTGGCCTTCTTTTCGACCTTGGCCATGCTCGAATGTCTCGCCATGACATGTCCCCTTGACGTGGCGGCAAGCTGATTTTACGACGGGACAATCCAATAACAAATGTTCGCATTCCGAACAACATCGATTTGACGATCGGAGGAAGTTTGTCGACATCATCGCTGCACCCTCATGGTGTGTTCTCCGCCGCGCTGACACCGCTCGATGCCGAGCTCGCCCCCGATCATGCGCGCTTCGTCGCGCATTGCCGCTATCTGCTCGACGAAGGCTGCGACGGCATCGCGCTGCTCGGCACGACCGGCGAGGCGAACTCGTTCTCGGCCACTGAGCGCACCGCGCTGCTCGAAGCGGTGGTCGCCGCCGGCATCGCGCCGCAGCGGCTTCTGCCGGGCACTGGTGTCACCGCGCTCAGCGAGACCATCGCCCTGACGCGTCATGCGCTCTCGGTCGGCGTCGACACCGTGGTGATGCTGCCGCCGTTCTACTACAAGGGCGTTAGCGACGACGGCATTTTCGCGTCCTACAGCGAGGTCGTGCAGCGCATCGGCGATGCCAAGCTCAAGGTCGTGCTCTATCACATCCCGCAGATGTCGGCGCAGCCAATCTCGCATGCGCTGATCGAGCGGCTGCGCGCGGCTTATCCAGCGACGTTCACCGGCATCAAGGATTCCTCCGGTGATTTCGCCAACATGACCGCGATGGTCGAACGCTTTCCCGGCTTTTCGGTCCTGGTCGGCGCCGATCCTTTGCTGCTGCCGCTGCTCCGCAAGGGCGGCGCCGGCTGCATCACTGCAACGTCCAATCTCGTGGCGCGTGACCTTGCCTATGTCTACAAGCATTTTCGCGACAGCGACGACGACGCAGCGCTCAAGGCGGCGCAGGCGCGCATCGTCAGGGCACGCGAATTGGTCTCGCGCTTCCCGCAGATGGCCTCGCTCAAAGCGCTGGTGGCCGAGCGCACCGGCCATGCCGGCTGGCAGCGGCTGCGTCCGCCGCTGGAATCCTTGCCATCGGCTCACGTGAAAGAGCTGCTTGCGGATGCCACTGCATTCGCAGCCGCCATTTAGCCGCGAGGCCGGCGACGAGGCGATCCGATGTCCGACTCTTTCCAGGATGCGCTGTCGGGGCTCGCCGCCATCGTCGGCGACAAGCACGTCATCGCCTCCAGAGCCGACCAGGAGGCCTATGTGGTGGACTGGCGAGGCCGCTATCACGGTCGCGCGGTCGCGGTGGTGAAACCTGGCTCGACCGCTGAGGTCGCCGCCGTCGTCAAATACTGCGCGGAAAGGCAGCTTGCGATCGTGCCGCAGGGCGGCAACACCGGCATGTGCGGGGCCGCGACGCCGGACGATCGTGCGGGCAATGTCGTGATCCGGCTCGACCGCATGCGGGCCGTGCGCGACGTCAGCCCGCTCGCTAATACGATCACGGTGGAAGGCGGCTGCATCCTCGCCGAGGTGCAGAACGCAGCTCGGAGCGTCGATCGCTATTTTCCCTTGAGCCTGGGTGCCGAGGGTTCTTGCCAGATCGGCGGCAACATTTCCACCAATGCCGGCGGCACGGCAGTGCTTCGCTACGGACCGACACGCGACCTCGTGCTCGGGTTGGAGGTCGTGCTGCCCGACGGGCGTGTCTTCAACGGCCTGCGCGCGCTGCGCAAGGACAACACCGGTTACGCGCTCAAGCAGCTCTTCATCGGCGCAGAGGGCACGCTCGGCATCGTCACGGCGGCGGTCCTGAAACTGTTTGCACCGCCGCGCAGCTCCGCGCTGGCGCTGCTGAAATTGCAGGGCGTCGAGCAGGCGCTCGAGATCATGCAGCGTCTGCGCGGCGCGGTCGGCGACCGGCTCGGCAGCCTTGAGATCATGTCGCGCTCGCAAATCGAGGCGATTGCGGAGACCGTGCCGCATGTCACGATCCCATTCGAGTTGACGACGCCGTGGTATCTGATCGTCGAGCTGACCGACACGCTCGCAGGCGTTGACCTCAACGAGCCGCTCGCCACGGTGCTCGCGGAGGCGATGGAGGCCGGGCTCACTGACGACGTCATCCTGGCGTCGAACCTGGCGCAGGCCAAGGCGATCTGGGCGGTCAGGCACAGCGTGTCCGAAGGCAACAAGCGCAGCGGCTATGTCGTGTCGCATGACAGCGTGGTGCCGTTGGAGCGTCAGGCGGCCTTCGTCGCCAATGTCGAGGCCCGGATCAAGGCTGCCGTGCCGCATGCGCGCGTCGTGATGCATGGCCATATCGGCGACGGCAATATCCACGTGATCGCGCTGATCGACCGCGCGCTTTGTCAGGACCCCGCTGCAACGGCCGCGCTGGTGGCCGAGATCAACGAGATCGTCGATGACGAGACCGCAGCGCAAGGCGGAGCCATCAGTGCCGAGCACGGCATTGGCATTACGAATCGCGGCCGGCTTGCGCGCGTCACCGATCCTCTCGACATCGAGCTGATGCGTGACATCAAGCAACTGCTCGATCCGAATGGCCTGATGAACCCGGGCAAGATCTTTAATGCCGGAGGCGCGCGACGATGACGAGCGTCCGTCTTCTTGCCGACGACCTTACCGGTGCGCTCGACACCGCGGCGGAGTTCGTCGGTCTGTGCGGGCCGTTCGACGTCACGTGGCCAGAGGCGTTTGCGGGGCAGGACTCTGAAAGCCTGGCGATCGACAGCGGCACACGCGAACGCTCCAAAGCCGAGAGCATCGAGATCGTCGGACGACTGGCAGCGCAGCTCCGCGGGGCGACGATCGCCTACAAGAAGGTCGATAGCCTCCTTCGCGGCGCGTGGGCGGCCGAGCTTGACGCCTGCCTGCGCAGCGGCGATTGGGCGTCCTGCGTGGTCGCGCCCGCCTTCGACTATCAGGGGCGCCGCACCGCGGGTGGCCAGCAATTTGCGCGCACGGTGCAAGGCGAGTGGCTCCGCGTCGGCGACAATCTCCTGGCCCAGCTGCAGCAGGACGGCATCGAGGCGCGGCAGGGCGGGGCCGACACGCTGTCGCAGGGCGGCGTTCAGGTCTTCGACGCCGAAAGCGACATCGACCTCGATCGTATCGTCGAGATGGGGCAGCGCATGCCGGGACCCGTGCTATGGTGCGGCAGCGGTGGGCTCGCCGGCGCGCTCGCCCGCAGCCATGACGCCGCTGCGCCGACCCAATTGAAGCTGCCGGTGCTGGGGCTGTTCGGCTCGGATCAGCCCGCGACTGCGTCTCAGCTGGCTGCGTGCGGCGAGGCAACCATCGCGCTTGCGGAAGGCGAGGGCGCGGCGCCTGTGCGGCGCAAGCTGGCCGATGACGCCGTGGCACTGGTTAAATTCTCGCTCGCCGACGGCCTGACGCGCGCCGAGGCGGCGCAGCGGATCGCGCGCGAAATGACGGCACTGATCGCGGCGCTCGAACCACCGGGCACGCTGATTGTTGCTGGCGGCGAGACCCTGAAGGCCGCGTGCGTTGCCCTTGGCGCGCATGCGCTCCAGGTGACGGGACGTATCGTGCCGGGGTTGCCGCGCTCGATCTTGCAGGGCGGCCAGTGGGCCGGCGTCGATGTCATCTCGAAGTCCGGTGCATTCGGACCCAGCGAACTCTGGCGCGATCTGCTTCGGGACAATCATTTGCTCAACATGAGGAGTCCGACATGACCTCTCGTCATCTTGCCATCACCATGGGTGATCCCGCCGGGATCGGACCGGAGATCATCGTCAAGGCTTGCGTCGGATTGAAGGACCGAATCACGAAGGGCGATCTGCGCCTGCTGATCATCGGCAGCGGCGCGGCGCTTGATGGCGCAAAGGCCGCGCTCGGCGCTGACATTGCCATCCCCGAGGTGAGCGACGAGGATCGCGATTGGCCTAATCTGTGCTTCCTCCAGGCCGACGCCGAGGGCGATCCCATCAGGCCCGGCGTGCTCAGCGCTGATGGCGGCCGTTTTGCCTACAAGGCGATCGAGCAGGGCGTGCGCCTGACGCAGGCGGGCCGCACCGCGGCCATCGTCACGGCACCGCTCAACAAGGAAGCCCTCAACAAGGCCGGCTATCATTTCCCCGGACATACCGAGATGCTCGCGCATCTCACCGGCGTGCGCGGCTCGGTGATGCTGCTTGCCCATGGCAACATGCGCGTTAGCCACGTCTCGACGCATGTGGCGCTGGAGGACGTGCCGAAGCGTCTGACGCCGGAGCGCCTGCGCATGGTGATCGACCTCACCAACGACGCGCTGCGTCGGCTCGGCATCGAAAAGCCGAAGATCGCGATCGCCGCGCTCAATCCGCATGCCGGCGAGGGCGGCCTGTTCGGCCGGCAGGACATCGATGTCTCGGCGCCGACGATCGCCAAGGCAGTCGCTGACGGTCTCGACATTGTCGGCCCCGTGCCGGGTGACACCATCTTCGTCAAGCTGCGCGCCGGACAGTACGATGCTGCGGTCGCGATGTATCACGACCAGGGCCACATCCCTGTCAAGCTGCTCGGCTTCCAGGTCGATCCCGCGACCGGCCGCTGGCAGGAGCTCTCGGGCGTCAACATCACGCTGGGCCTGCCGATCATCCGCACGTCCGTCGATCACGGCACCGCCTTCGACATCGCCGGCAAGGGCATTGCCAACGAGCACAGCCTGATCGAGGCCATCGACTATGCCGAGCGGCTGGCCGCCGGCGCCTCCGCATCCAAGTCATGAGATCGAACGCACGATGACCAACGCCTTCACGCCCATCGAAATTCTTCGCCCCACTATCCTGGAGTTCGGTTGCGGCACGATCGCCGCTGCGGCGCGTTTCGCCGAACGGATTGGCGCCAAACGGCCGCTGGTGATCTCGGATCCATTCAACGCGCGCCGCGTCGACACGCTGGGGCTGCCGGGTGCAGTCAAGCTGTTCGGCGATGTGAAGCCCGAGCCGGACCTGCCCAATCTCGAGAAGGCGGTCGCGATGGCGCGCGACGCCAAGCCCGATCTCGTCGTCGGGTTCGGCGGCGGCAGCGCGATGGATCTGGCCAAGCTGGTGGCGGTGATGTGCACGAACGACGTGGCCTTCGCCGACATCGTTGGGCCGGAGAAAGTGGCCGGCCGCAGCGTGGCGCTGATGCAGATTCCCACCACCTCGGGCACCGGCAGCGAAGCCGGCACCCGCGCGCTCGTCACCGACCCCTTGAGCCAGAACAAGCAGGCGGTGCAGAGCCGCTTCATGCTGGCTGACATCGCCATCGTCGATCCGGATCTGACGATGACGGTGCCGAAAGAGGTCACCGCAGCGACCGGCGTCGACGCGCTGGCACATTGCGTCGAGGCCTATACCAGCCGCAAGGCGCATCCGACGATCGATCTCTATGCGCTCGAAGGCGCGCGGCTGGTCGGGCAGTATCTCAAGCGGGCGGTGGTCGATGGCAGCGATCGCGAGGCGCGTGCGGGCCTGGCGCTGGCCTCGCTCTATGGCGGCTATTGCCTCGGACCGGTGAACACGACCGCCGGTCATGCGGTCGCGTATCCGCTCGGCACGCGTCACCATGTGGCGCATGGGCTCGCCTGCGCGGTGATCTTCCCGCACACGCTGGCCTTCAACATGCCGGCCGTGGAGGCGAAGACCGTCGCGGTGCTCCAGGCGCTTGGATTGCGGGAGCCGGCCGATGCAAAGCTGGCGTTCGACGCAACCTACAAGTTCTGCGCCGATCTCGGTATCGAGATGCGGCTGTCGGCGCTCGGCGTGCCCAAGGACGATCTCGGCGTGATGGCCGACGAGGCGCACGCCATTCGCCGCCTGCTCGACAACAGTCCGCGCGACCTTAGCCGGGATGCGATCCTGAACATGTACGAGGTCGCGTTCTAGAGCATGATCCGGAAAAGTGTGTAGCGGTTTTCCGAAGAGATCATGCTCAAACAATAAGCTAAGGCGCGATGCATCGCGCTTTAGCCATCTCCGCCGCTCGTTCGCGGCAGCCAATCAACAACACTGAAAAGAGGAAACTTCGATGAGATCGACGTGGCTTGTTCTTGCCTCACTCATGCTGCTGGCGGCATCGCCGGCAAAGGCGCAGGACGGTTATCCGTCCAAGCAGGTGACGGTGATCGTTCCCTTCGCCGCCGGCGGTACCGCCGATATCTTCGCCCGCATGGTCTCCAACCATTTGCAAGCGAAGCTCGGCAAGCCGTTCGTGGTCGAGAATGTCGGCGGCGCCGGCTCGATCCTTGGCGTGACGCGGTTGGCGAAGTCGGCGCCTGATGGCATCACGCTCGGGCTTGCGAGCACGTCCGCGCTCGCGATCAACCCCTCGCTCTATGGTCCGAAGCTCAGCTACCAGCCGGACAAGGATCTTGCGCCGGTTGCCCAGATCAGCGTCGTGCCCAACGTGCTTGTCGTGAACCCCAACAAGATCAAGGCGCGCACCGTGCCGGAGCTGATCGCTTATCTGAAGGCGAATCCGGACAAGGTCTCGTTCGGCTCGGCCGGCGTCGGCACCTCGCAGCATCTGGCCGCCGAGCTGTTTCAGCAGATGACCGGCACCAAGATGGTGCACGTACCCTACAAGGGCTCCAGCCAGATGCTGACGGACCTGTTGAGCGGTCAGATCGATCTCGCCTTCGACAACGTGCCGCTGCTGCTGCCGCAGGTGAAGACCGGCCAGCTCGCGCTGCTGGCGACAGCGACGCCGAAGCGGGCCGCCTTCGATCCCGAAGCTCCCGCCGTCGCCGAATTCCTGCCGGGCTTCGAGGCCGTAGCCTGGCACGGCTTCTTTGTCCCGGCCGGGACGCCGAAACCGATCGTCGAAAAGCTCTCGGCCGAGATCCGCGCCTTCATGCAGCAGCCGGACACGGTACAGAAATTGGCCGAGCTCGGCGCCACCGCGGTCGCGGTGGATTCCGAGCCGTTTGCGGCCTACATCACCGCTGAGACGGCGCGGTGGAAGAAGGTGATCGAGGCGGCGAACATCAAGCTGGACTAGGCGCCGAAGGCGCTGCTTGGCGATATTTGAGACGTCCGCGGGCCGCAGCGTGACCCGACCGCTTCATGCGGTCGGGCGCGGCCCGTGCTTTGTCGCCGCGGACTTCCGACCTCTCGTCCTATCCCCCGTTGAGACACAACCCATCCACCGCAGCGCTTGCCAGCCCAAGTTCGAGCGGGTAGAACGCTGCCACGCCTGAGCCGTGATTTGCGCCAAACGCGCTTCCGGCCACAGTCGAGCAAATCGGCAAGACCTTGAATTTGTTCGACTATTCCGTTGGGGAATGGTGTAACGGTAGCACAACAGACTCTGACTCTGTTTGTCTTGGTTCGAATCCAGGTTCCCCAGCCAGTTCCGGCGCTCTTTCCCAGACCTAAACCTTCGGCATCTGCGCGGCAGCGACGGTTCGTTGGCGGTACCGCCGCTCGCGACCGTTTGCCTCATCTGAAAAATCGCGTTTCCGGGTCGGATCTCCGCGCACTCCATCGTCCTTGAGTTACACAACCCAAGGAGAATCCGTGATGTCCTATGTCGATGGTTTCGCGCTGGCCGTGCCGAAGGAGAAGATCGAGGCCTACAAGACGCTGGCAACGACCGCCTGCGCGCTCTGGCTGGAGCATGGCGCGCTCGACTATGTCGAATGCATCGGTGACGACGTTCCCTATGGCGAGCTCACCTCGTTTCCGCGCGCGGTCATGGCAAAGGAGGACGAGATCGTGGTTTTCTCCTGGATCGTCTACCGCGACCGGGAGACCCGCGATGCCGTCAACAAGAAGGTGATGGCGGACCCGCGGCTGAAAATGGACGGCATGCCGTTCGACGGCAAGCGCATGATCTATGGCGGCTTCACGACGCTGCTTCGGGCAGGCGACATCGCGACCTGACGGCGTCCGTTACTTGATCTTGTCGTAGGCCGCGGCGAAATCGTTGAGCGGCATCGGGATCGCGATCGTCTCCTTGGCCATGTTCTGGAAGGAGACCTTCAACTGCTTGCCCGACCGCAAGGCCGTGAGCAGGTCCGGCGCGACCGGCGTCGAGGCGTAGCAGCCGCGGTTCTCGCAGGTCTGGATCTGGAGATCGAACGCCTTGCCTTCGTCGACCTGGAGCTTGGCGCCGACGGGCAGGTTGAGGCCGAGCGGCAATTGCAGCAGCGCAATCGGTGTGCGGGTGTCGGGCGCGATGCGGATGTTGATCAGGATGACGGTCTGGCCGGTCTTGGTCAGCACCGCGTTCTGCTCCATCGCGCATTCGAGCGGCGCCTCGCGGCTTGCGCTGGTGCAGCGCACGATCCAGCCGGGCTGTCCCGGAGCGCCGTCCGCCTGTGCTTGCGTCGGAGCAGGCGCGGGCTGCGTGGCCGGGGTAGGAGAAACGGCGTTCTTCTTGGCGCCCTGCTGGGCATGTGCGGTGCTGGTCGACAACAGGACAGCGGCGGCGAGGGCGACAAGTCTGGATTGCATGAGCATGACGAAACCGCGTTGGCGTGAACCGAGGTCTCGCTGTAGCGTCGCGGAAGGTGCGGCGCAAGCTTACTCGGCGGCTTGCTTGACGCTGCGGCGCTCGGCCGCCTCGTCGCCTTCGCCGTCACCCGAACGGCCCCAACCCGAGAACCAGTTGTTGAGCTCGTCGAGATAGAGATAAACCACCGGCGTGGTGAACAGCGTCAGCGCCTGGCTGACGATCAGGCCGCCGACCATGGCGTAGCCGAGCGGTTGGCGGATCTCTGCGCCGGTGCCGTGGCCGAGCATCAGCGGCACGCCGCCCAGCAGCGCGGCCATCGTCGTCATCATGATCGGGCGGAAGCGCAGCAGCGCGGCCTGGCGGATCGATTCCGCCGGCGTCTTGTGTTCGTCGCGCTCGGCGGCGATCGCGAAGTCGACCATCATGATGCCGTTCTTCTTCACGATGCCGATCAGGAGGATGATGCCGATCAGCGCGATCAGGCTGAAGTCGAAGCCGGCCGCCATCAGGATCGCGAGCGCGCCGACGCCGGCCGAGGGCAGGGTCGACAGGATCGTGATCGGATGGATGTAGCTCTCGTAGAGGATGCCGAGGATCAGGTAGACCACGACGAGCGCGGCGAGGATCAACAGCGGCACGGTGCCGAGCGATTGCTGGAACGCCTGCGCGGTGCCCTGGAAACTCGAATTCAGCGTCGGCGGCGCGCCGAGCTCGGCCATCGCCCGCTGCACGGCCTCAGTGGCCTGGCCGAGCGCGACGCCTTGCGCGAGGTTGAAGCTGATCGTGATCGCGGGGAACTGACCCTGATGGCTGATCGAGAGCGGGCGGACCGGGTCGGTGGTCCAGGTCGCGAAGGTCGACAGCGGCACCTGTTCGCCGGTCAGCGGCGACTTCAGATAGAGCTTGTTCAGGCTCTCGAGATCGCCCTGCATCTCCGGCAGGATCTCGAGGATCACCTTGTAGGTGTTGAGCTGGGTGAAATACTGCGTGACCTGCCGCTGGCCGAAGGCGTCATACAGCGTATCGTCGATCATCTGCGGCTGGATGCCGTAGCGCGAGGCGGTGTCACGGTTGATCTTGAGCTGCACCGTTGTGCCCTGCGTCTGCTGGTCGGTCGCGACGTCGCGCAGCTCCGGCAGCGTCTGCATTTTGGCGAGGATTTTTGGCGCCCAGTCATTGAGCTCGGCGAGATCGGCGTCCTGCAAGGTGAACTCGAACTGCGTACGGGTCGGCCGGCCGCCGAGCCGGACGTCCTGGGCCGCCTGCATGTAGAGGCGGGCGCCGGACACCTTCTCGAGCTTGGGACGCAGCCGCGCGATGATCTGCTGCGCCGAGGCCTCGCGCTCGTTGCGCGGCTTCAGCGTGATGAACATGTTGCCGTTGTTGCCGGCACGGCCGCTGCCGCCGATGTTCATCGCGATCGTGGCGACGCCGGGATCCTCCATCACGATCTTGCCAAGCTCGACCTGGCGCCGCTGCATTTCGGCGAACGAAATGTCCTGCGAGGCTTCGGACGTGGCCGTGATCAGGCCGACGTCCTGTTGCGGGAAGAAGCCCTTCGGGATCAGGACGAACAGGTAGATCGACAGTCCGAGCGTGGCGAAGAAGATTGCGAGCGTGGTGCGGCGCCACGCCAGGGCGTGGTCGAGCACATATTCGTAGCCGCGCAGCATCCCGTCGAAGGCGCGCTCGCTCCATTGGTAGAACTTGCCGTGGGTCACTTCGCCATGCGCGCGCAGGAAGCGCGAGGCCATCATCGGCGTCAGCGTCAGCGACACGAACATCGAGACGAAGATCGTCATCGCCAGCACCACGGCGAACTCGCGGAACAGGCGTCCGATGATGCCCCCCATCAGCAGCAGGGGGATCAGCACCGCGACCAGCGAGATGCTGATCGAGACGATGGTGAAACCGATTTCCTTGGAGCCCTTGAAGGCGGCCGCGAGCGGGGATTCGCCTTCCTCGATGTAGCGGGTGATGTTCTCGAGCATCACGATGGCGTCATCGACCACGAAGCCGACCGCAATGGTGAGTGCCATCAGCGACAGATTGTCGAGCGAATAGCCAGCCACCCACATCAAGGCGCAAGCGCCCAATAGCGCCAATGGCACCGTGACCGTGGGGATGACCGTCGCCCAGAAGCTGCGCAGGAAGATGAAGATGACCATGACCACGAGCGCGATGGTCAGCAGCAGCGTGAACTGGACGTCCTCGACCGCGGCACGGATTGTCGTGGTGCGGTCACTGATCAGCTCGATCTTGATTGCGGGCGGAATAGCGGCCACCAGCCGGGGCAGGGTGGCCTTGATCCGGTCGACAGTCTCGATGACGTTGGCACCGGGTTGCTTGAAGATCACCAGGAACACGCCGCGCTTGCCGTTGGCCCAGGCCGCCTGCTTGGCGTCTTCAGCGCCGCTGACGGCCTGGCCGATGTCGCGGATTCGCAAGGGGCCGCCATTGCGATAGGCGATGATGACGTCGTTCCAGTCCTTGGCGTGGGTGAGCTGGTCGTTGGCGTAGATCGTGTAGGCGCGCTTGGGCCCGTCGATATTGCCTTTGGGGCTGTCGACCGTGGTGATGGCGATCTGGCTGCGGACGTCCTCCATCGACAGGCCCTTGGCGACGAGTTTCGCCGGGTCGATCTGAACGCGGATGGACGGCTTCTGCTGGCCGCCGATGAAGACCTGCGCGACGCCGGAGAGCTGGCTGATCTGCTGGGCGAGCTGGGCGTCGACGGCGTCGCTAACGCTGGTCAGCGGCAGTGTCTCGGAGGTTGCCGACAGCAGCAGGATCGGGGCGTCCGCCGGGTTGACCTTGCGGTAGGTCGGCGGCGAGGGCAGGTTCTTCGGCAGCTGACCGCTGGCGGCGTTGATGGCACCCTGAACGTCGTTGGCCGCGCCGTCGATGCTGCGATTGAGGTCGAATTGGATGGTGATCGACGCCGTGCCCAGATAGCTCGTCGAGGTCATCTGGGCGATACCGGGGATCTGGGCGAATTGCCGCTCGAGCGGCTGCGCCACCGACGAGGCCATCGTCTCGGGGCTGCCGCCCGGCAGGTTGGCGGTGATCTGGATGGTCGGGAAGTCCACCTGCGGCAGCGGCGCGACCGGCAGCAGGGGGTAGGCGACGAGGCCGACGAAGAGGATGCCGGCCATCAGCAGCGAGGTGCCGATGGGATAACGGATGAAGGGTGCCGAAATCCCGCCCGCGATCATTCGTGTCGAACCTTGTTCTGGGCCGGATCCGAGCTCGCCACCGCTGTCGAGACGAGGCTTCCAGGCTGCACCTTGAACTGACCGCCGGTGATGACCTGCTGCCCGGGCGTGAGGCCTTCATCGATGACCGAACGTCCATCGATGCCATAGCTGACCTTGATCTTGTGCACTTCGGCCTTGTTGTCCTGATTGACGGTATAGGCGTACAGGCCGTTGGTCGAATGCTGGACCGCATCATCGGGAACCACGGTCGCATCTTTCAGCGTCCGCACCAGAAGACGCGTCGAAACCGACTGGCCCGGCCACAGTGTGTGGTCTTTGTTGTCGAACACAGCCTTGAGCCGAATAGTCCCGCTGGTCGTGTCGACCTGGTTGTTGATGACCGCGAGCTTGCCTTCGGCCAGCGTCTTCTTGCCGTCGGTGGTGAAGGCGATCACCTTGAGCGCGCCGGCCTGCTGGCCTTCGGTGATGTAGGGGAGCTGGTCTTCCGGTGCCGTGAAGATCACGGCGATCGGTTCGACCTGAGAGATCGTGACGATGCCGGTCTGCGTCGAGGCGTTGACGATGTTGCCGATGTCGACTTGGCGCAGCCCTGCGACGCCCGTGATCGGCGCCTTGATCTGCGTGTAGTCGAGTTGGGTCTGGGCGTTGGCGATCGCCGCTTCGTCGGCCGCGATCTGGGCGGTGAGCTGAGCGACAGTGGAGCGCTGGGTATCGACCCGCTGAGCGGTCGCGAATTCGCCGAGCCTCATGGCGCGCTGCAGTTCGAGATTGGCGTTGGCGAGGTTCGCCTCGTCCTGCGCCTTCTTGGCTTTGGCCTGATCGAGCGCGGCTTGATAGGGGCGGGGATCGATCGAGACCAGAAGGTCGCCCTGCTGGACGATCTGGCCTTCGCGGAAGGCGAGCTTGTCGATCTGACCATCCACTCGGCTGCGGACTTGGACGGTGTTGAAGCCCTGCACCGTGCCGAGACCGGTCAGATACACTGGGAAGTCGGTCTTCTGAACCGGCGCAACGCTGACGGGAACGGCCTGCGGGCGAGGCGCTGCTTTTTGTGTCGTCTGGGTTTTTCCGGCCCCGGGCGAGCCGTATTTTTGCCAGCCATAATAACCCGCGGAGGCCACGGCCGCGATGATCAGAATCCAGAGGATCGGCCGTGTTTTTTTCATATCGGCTCGGCGGCGCTCGTGCCCCCAAGCTACGAATTATGGGGCAATCATAGGGTTCCAGCGCGCTTGTATAATACACGCCAAGTTCCAGTGTAAACAGCACTATCGGTCGAGAATCCTAAACAATTGGAAAGCTTTGCACCGCGTGGAGCAGGCTGGCGCGGCGGTGGGCAAGGCTGCATTTTCCGGAGCCCGAACGATCCGCGTGCGAACCTTGGACAATGCCCGCAGACCGTGTCCCGCGCTGAGGGCGCGGCGGACAACCACCACGCCGGCGCGTCACGAGAACGGTTCTAAATCGCGCACCGGCCGTTTCGGTTGTCAGGAAAATCAGCATCGGTCATATCGGCGCCGCCACAACGGGAGCGCAGGGATGGACGAACTGAACGGCAAGCTGATCGCGTGTCAGATTCTGATCACGGGGCTGATCGCACGCGTCGCCAACGAGCAGCGCGATCCCTTGCGCTTCCTCACCGACTTCCGCGACGAAATCAAAGCCGTCGTCAACGGCGTCAACATCGCCGGGATGGACAACACCGATCGTGTGCGCGCGGTCGCGCAGAAAACCGTCGACGAATTGTTCTCGCTGATGAAGCCGCCGAGCAGCGACTGATGGTGCGAGCATCACCGCCATTCTGGCGGCATTTTTCGCGCACGCTTTAAGGCCTGTTTACAGTCGCTAGTTTGCGAGGAAAGCCGCGACGAGATTGAGGAGGCCGGCAAAGCAGGCGTCTGTCTTTTCGTAGCGAGTTGCGATGCGGCGGAATGCCTTGAGCTGGCAGAAGAAGTTCTCGACCAGGTGGCGCCATTTGTACATTTCGGCGTCGTGCGGGATGCGCCCGGCGCGGTCGGCCTTGGACGGGATGACCGCTGCGGCGCCGCGTTGGTTCAGATTGGCGCGCAGCCAGTTATTATCGAAGGCCTTGTCGCCGATCAGCGCTTCAAAATCGAGGCCAGTGATCAAAGGCTCGACGCCAATGCTGTCGTGACGCTGGCCGGGCAGCAGGGTGAAGCGAATGAGATTGCCGAGTGCGTCGACCAGAGCCATGATTTTGGTAGTCAGGCCACCACGCGAGCGGCCTATGGCCTGATTTTGAGTCCCCCTTTTGCCCCGGTGCCATGTTGGTGGACCCGGACGAGTGTGCCGTCGATCAGGACATATTCGAAATCGGGATCGTCACAGAGAGCTTTGAAGACCCGCTCCCAGACCCCCTTCTGCGCCCAGCGCCAGAAGCGCGTATACACTGTGAACCACTTGCCGAACGCTTCCGGCAGATCTCGCCACGGCGAGCCCGTGCGCGCAATCCAAAGAACTGCTTCGATAAAGAGCCGGTTGTTACGCCCGGTGCCGCCGGGATCACCGGCTTTGCCAGACAATTCCGGCGCAATCCGCTCCCACTGCGCATCGCTCAACATCAATCGAATCAAGGCTGATCTCCAATTTTCAGCCTTGAATCAATTTTCTACTGATTTGGGAATCCTGTCTGTAAACAGGCCTTAGAACGAGTCCAATCTATCTTTAGAACCGTTTCAAACTTCAACTTAGAATCGTTTTGATCTGGACTTATTCAAAGGCTCTCGCGGCTTGCCCGCATTGACCCACTATTTTGCCGCCGATACCAACAGCCCAATCGCTCGTCGAAGTGAGTGAGCGAACAGGAAGATGGGGCGTGTTGTGATGGGGCAGGTGGTCGCACCGAAGTCGTTGCGTTCGGTCGCAGTATTCGATCCGGTGGATGAAAAGTCTTCGGGGATTTCCGGCAAGAAGGTCTCGGCCGTCGCGAGCTTGATCGCCGTGGCGTCGGTCTCGAGCGGCGCAGAGGCGCAGCAGTCGAACCTGCCGCCGGTGACGGTTGATGCTCCGGTGCAGCGTCCGCGTCCGGTGGCCTCGAAGCCTTCGCCGGAGCAGGTCCGCGCCCGCAACGCGCTTCGCCGCGCCGCACAGCGGCAGCAGGCCCAGCAGACGGCTCCCGTCACGCCGTCAGGTCCCGCCGACGCAAATCCCTATGCCGATCCGGCTGCGCCCTACAAGGTCGATCACGTGCAGGCCGGCGGCAAATTCCCGGAGAAGCTGGTCGACACTCCCAAGTCGATCACGGTTCTCAGCAAGGAAGTCCTCGAGGACAAGAACGCCACGACGCTGAAGCAGGCGATCCTCAGCACGGCCGGCGTGACGCTCGGCTCGGGCGAGGGCGGCAACGCGTTCGGTGATCGCTTCTTCATCCGCGGCTTCGATGCCCGCAATGACATCTTCATCGACGGTGTTCGTGACTCCGGTGTCAGCGTGCGTGAAAACTTCTTCACCGAGCAGGTCGAGATCCTGCGCGGTCCCGGCTCGACTTTTTCCGGACGTGGTGTCGCCGGTGGCGCGATCAACATCGTCACCAAACAGGCGGCGACGGAAAAGAGCTTCTACAACATGGACACCACGTTTGGCACCGACCAGACCAAGCGTGTCACCCTCGACGTCAATCAGGTGATCGACCCGACACTCGCCGTTCGTGTCGGCGGCCTGTTTCAGGATGCCAATGTCGCTGGCCGCGACTACGTCACCGACAACCGGAACGGCGCCTTCGTCGCCACGACCTGGAAGCCGACCGACACGATCAAGGTCACCGGCAACTACATCCACACCGAACTGACCGGTCTTCCGGACTTCGGCGTGCCCTATTATCGGCCGAGCACCGCGTCCACCGCTGGCGGTCCGTTCCCGGATTTCGGAGCGAGCCGCAAGAACTGGTACGGTTTCGTCAATCGCGATTTCTTCCGCACCGGCCAGGACATCGGCACGATCAACGCGGAAGTGCAGATCACTCCCGATCTCATGATCAGCAACAAGTTCCGCGCGTCGCGTTCGACCCAAAATTACATCGGAACGCTGCCGGAATCGCCCTCGCTGAAGGACCCGCTCTCAGCTTCGACGCTGACGTCCAATCCGCAGAGCCGTTTTCAGATCACCGACGTGCTCGCCAACCAGACGGAGGCGACCTACAAGTTCCTGGACGGGGCAGGGTTCAAGCACACTGCGCTTGCGGGTATTGAGGTCGATCGTGAGCGATCGTCGATCGACAGGTATCTTGGGCTGACCTCGGAGGCCACCGGCATTCCTTCGAGCCCATCGGGCTCGCCGACCAACACCAGCGTCTTCTTTCCTCAGAACACGTATCTGCCGTTCGGAATCCCGTCGCTTTCGGGACTGCCGACAAAGGTCGGCATCGATACCGTCAGCGGCTATGTCATGGATAGCGCGAACTACAATGACCTGCTGATCCTCAACGGCGGTTTCCGTTACGACAACTACAAGATCAACACGTCGGGATACGGAACGATCGGTGGGGTGAGCCGGTTCGGCCAGCAATCCGCCGAGTTCCTGATTCCGAATTTCAATCTCGGTCTCACGCTCAAGCCGCTGCCGAACGGCAGCGTCTACGTGGCGTATGCGACCTCGGCCAATCCCGTCGGTGCCGAGTTCGATGGGACCAGCACGGCCTATGGCGGTCTCACACCGGTCCTCAACGGCAACTCGAACCAGATTTTCGGGCCGGAGAAGAACAAGGCGATCGAGATCGGCACGAAATGGGAGTTGTTCGACCGTCACCTGTTGCTGACGGCGGCGTTGTTCCAGACCGAAAAGGAGAACGCACGCGAGTCGCAGAATATCACTGCGGCGACGGCAACTGCGACCTGTCCCTATCCAGTGACCGTTCCAGCGACAACCGGCACGGTGTCTTGCATCACGGCCGGGGCCGCCTACCGCATCCGCGGTATCGATCTCGGCGTCGGTGGCAAGATCACAGACAAGTGGAGTGTGTTCGGCGGTCTCGTGCTGATGCAGTCGGAAGTGACGCAGTCGCTGGCACCGTCGGCCAACAAGACATTGTATCCGACCAACGTTGGGCGTCCCCTCGCCAATATCGCGCACGAGTCGTTCAGCCTGCTGTCGAAATATCAGCTCAACGACACCTGGGAACTGGGCGGGCAGGCGGTATACCGCTCCAAGATCTATGGCGGCACTTTGCTCGCGGCCAATCAGGGCACGTCGCTGCCGAGCTACTGGCGCTTTGACGCGTTCGCCGAGGCGAAGCTCGACGAGCACTGGAAGCTCAAGCTGTTCGTGAACAACATCTTCGACAAGCGCTACTACGACGCGCTGTACCAAAGCGCAGCACCGTTCGTGCTGGAGGCACCGGGCCGTGCCGCCTATGTGGTGCTCTCCGCGCGCTACTGATGGAGTAACAACGAGTTTCATGCTGACATGCATAGAAAACGTTCTCAGCAAGGATGATGTGGCGGATTTCCGCCGCATCATGGACGCCAGCGACTGGGAGGACGGCCGCTCCACCGCCGGCGCGCAGTCGGCCATGGTCAAGCGCAACGAGCAATTGCCGCCTGACAGCGAGGTCGCGCGCAAGCTCGGCAACCGCATCATCTCGGCGCTGACGTCGAACCCGCGCTTCATCGCGGCGGCGATCCCGCTCCAGATCTTCCCGCCGCTGTTCAACCGCTATGCGGCGAGCAGCGGCCACCATTTCGGCCTGCACGTCGACAATGCGATCCGCGGCGATCGCCTGACCGGCCTTCGCATCCGCACAGACCTGTCGGTCACGCTGTTCCTCGCCGAGCCGGACGAGTACGACGGTGGCGAACTTGTGATCGAGGACAGCTACGGTTCGCACGAAGTCAAGTTGCCAGCCGGCGACTGCGTGCTCTATCCCTCGACCAGCCTCCATCTGGTCACGCCGGTGACGAGGGGAACGCGGGTTGCGTCTTTCTTCTGGCTTCAGAGCATGATACGGGACGATCAAGCCCGAAGCATGATCTTTGACCTCGACACCGCGATTCAGGCGCTGGTGGAACGGCTCGGGCGTGACGATCCCGAAACGGTCAAATTGACGGGTATCTATCACAACCTCATTCGCTACTGGGCCGAAGTATGAAGAGCATGACCTTCCAAGCCAGCCTTGCCGCCGCCGCCATGCTGGCGGCCGCCTGGCTCGCATCTCCAGTTTCCGCCCAGACACAAACCCCGCCGGCCCCGGCGCAATCGGTGGCTCAGCCGGTCCCGGCCAGTCCGGCTCCCGCGGCGCCAGCGGCCACCGCACCTAGCGCCCCGGCGCCTTCGGCCTCGACGGCAACCGCGCCCGCTGCTCCGGCGGCGCCCCCCGCGGCCGCCGGTCCGACCACCCCCAAGGCCGATGTGGCGACCGCTGTCGCGCCGGCCATGAAGGAATTGTCGCCCTGGGTGATGTTCATGTCGGCGGACGTCATCGTGAAGGCGGTGATGATCGGGCTCGCCTTTGCCTCGCTGGTGACCTGGACCGTCTTCATCGCCAAGTCGATCGAACTGTCGGTCGCTTCCACCAAGCTGCGTTCGGCGTTGAAGAAGACCGCAGAGGCACGTTCGCTCGCGGAAGCCCAGATGGCGCTCGGAGCCAAGGAAGGGATCCTGCCGTCCTTCCTCGTGGCGGCGCTGCGTGAGGCGCGGATGTCGGCCGGCCTGTCCAGCGATGCCGGCATCAAGGAGCGCGCGGCCTCGAGCTTTGCCGAGATCGTGCGCGCGGAACAGCGCCGCATCCGCATCGGCATGGGCGTGCTCGCGACCATCGGCTCCACCTCGCCCTTCGTCGGCCTGTTCGGCACGGTCTGGGGCATCATGAACAGCTTCATCGGCATCTCGAAGTCGCAGACCACGAACCTCGCCGTGGTCGCGCCCGGCATCGCCGAGGCGCTGCTCGCCACCGCAATCGGTCTCGTCGCCGCCATCCCCGCCGTCATCATCTACAACCATTTCGCGCGCGTGACGAAAGGCTATCTCGAGCTCGTCAGCCGCGCCTCGGGCGCGGCGGGGCGGCTGCTCTCGCGCGATCTCGATCGCAGCCACGGCAGCGTACATTCGCGCGCAGCGGAGTGAACCATGGGCGTTTCGCTCGCAGACAACGACGGCGAAGACGACGATTTCTCGGAAACGCATGACATCAACGTCACGCCGTTCATCGACGTCATCCTGGTGCTGCTGATCATCTTCATGGTCGCAGCGCCGCTCTCGACCGTCGACCTGCCGATCGATCTGCCGACGTCGAGCGCGACGCCGCAGAAGAAGCCGGACAAGCCGACCTATCTCAGCATCAAGCCCGATCTGACGCTCGCGATCGGAGAGAACCCGGTCCACCGGGCCGAATTGATCGGCACCCTCGACGGCCTGTCCGACATGAGCAAGGATAAGTATGTCTTCCTGCGCGCCGATCGCTCGGTGCCGTATGGCGAGTTGATGGGGGTCATGGAGCTGTTGCGCTCAGGCGGCTATACGCGGGTCAAGCTGGTCGCGCTGGAAGGCGCTCCGGGGGCGCCTGCGGCGGGCGCCGCTCAGCCTTAGAGACGCGCGATGTCGAACGAACCCAGACCATCCAGGAAGCTTTGGATCTTGGCGGCAGTGGCGGCGCTCGCGCTTCATCTGGGTGGCGCCGCGCTCGCGCTGGCACACCTGCAAGCCGATGACGGCGACGATGGTCTGGGTGCGGCGGGTGCCGAGTTTGCGGTCGAGATGGCCTCGCCAAAGGCGCCCGATACCGACCTTCCGCCGGGGCCTGACAGTGAAGCGATGCAGGAGCAGCAGGCGCTTCCCGAGCAAAAGGCCGAGACCAAGGAAACCGAGCTGCCAAAGGATCAGTCGCAGCAGGTCGACGATCCCGATCGGGTTGTCACCGAGAACATCTCGAAGAAGCCGCAGGACGAGGATCCGAAGATCGCGGCGGTCGAAACTCCCGCTGCCGAGGCATCGCCGAAGTCGGTTGCGACGGCACGGCAGACACTCGATGAAGACGCGCGAGAGGCCGAGAAGGCCCTGGCGCCGGTGCTTGGGCTTGGCAAGGACATCCTGAAGATTACGGCGGACTGGAACCGCAAGATCAGCGCGCATCTGACGGCCCACAAGGTCAATCCGGAGGGCAAAGAGCCCAATAACCAGAAGGTCAAAGTGAGCTTTGCGATCAACCGCAAGGGAAACGTGCTGTCGGTCGACGTCGTGGAGTCGTCGGGGGATGCGGCTTACGATGCGGCCGCGGTCTCGATTGTCCGCAAGTCCGATCCCATTCCGCAGCCGCCGGCCGGGCTGACTGACGACCGGTTCGAGCGCACCGTCGACATCATCTTCACGCCGCCGGACGCGAAGAAAAAGAAGAAGACGGCTCAGCGCCAGTAGAGCCGGATCCCGACATAGACCACGACCAAGCAGGCGAAGATCAGCGCCACCGGCAGCGGCCGCTTCTGGGTTCCGGCGAATGCCGCCGCCCCGAAGGAAGCGGACTTCTTCGGCTTGGGGGCGGGGCGACGGAAGGCGGTAACATTGTCCGCCGCCGTTTCAGGCGGACGGGTGCGGACGTCCGGCGGGGTTCCCGCGCCGCCCATCTCGGTATAATAGGCCTTGTAGATCGCGCCGATGGTGGCCTCGGTGGCCTCGCCCTCGCTCATCTGCGCTAGCAGGTTCTTGTAGCTCGCGAGGAACTCCTGGGCCTCCGGAGGCAGCGCGGACGCCCCGTTGAGCTTCGCCATCATCTTCCAGGTGGCAAAATCGGCGCGGGCGCGGGTGTCGGCGCGTCGCGCGATCAGCATATCGGCAGCTTTGACCAAGTCGGCCTCTGGCCCTTCAGGCCTACGTTCGGATGTCGCTGTTCAACTACACATTGCCGGTCAGGAACAGAACAGCCTGAATCACATAACCGGTCAACGTTCGCAGTATTGCTGAAATAACATCAAGATTTAGACCGAACTGCGAACCCGCCAGCGGTAGCAGGATCAGGAGGCCGATCAGGATCAGCATTCCGACCGGCTCGAGCCGGGCCAAAGGCACGGCGAGCGCCCGCGGCAACAGCCCGACCGCGACCCGCCCGCCATCGAGCGGCGGGATCGGCATCATGTTGAACACCGCCAGGATCGCGTTGATCACGAGGGCATTCTTGAGGTTGTCCGCAACCCATTTCGCCGAGCTCGCGGGCACCAGGGGCAGGGCACGGAAGGCGAGGGCGGCGGCGAGCGCCAGCAGGATGTTGGTGACGGGCCCGGCCAGCGCCACCCAGACCATGTCGAGCCGGGGATTATTGAGCTTGCGGAAGTTCACCGGCACCGGCTTGGCGTAGCCGAACAGGAACGGCGAATGCGCGAACAGCAGCATCGCCGGCAGGATCAGGGTCCCGAACGGGTCGATGTGCCTGATAGGATTGAAGCTGACGCGACCGAGCTGCGCGGCCGTGTTGTCCCCGAGCCGGTCCGCGACGAAGGCGTGCGCTGCCTCATGGAAGGTGATGGCAAGCACGAGGGGGAGCACCCACACCGATAAGTCATAAAGCGAAATGTTCACGGCTCGTCCGTCCCGATTTGCGGCCTTGCAGCCATCCCAGCCAGAGCGGTGGTGCAGCAACGCTTCAGCTCAACATAGGGGGACCGGTTCCGAAATGCCACGCTGCAAATGGTCCGCCAGCGGCACGCCGCCGTGCCATCGCGCAATTTATGGAATCGTCGTCTGATACTGCGTCAAGCCGTCGTCGAGCTTCACCCAGGCGAGCTTTTCCGAGACCCAGATGTGCTCGGTCGGCGCGAAGGCGTTGCGATCATCGAAGGTGGCCAGCGCGACGCCGGCGAGCGTACCGTTGCGGCGCCAGGCGAACAGGCGCGTGCCGCAGCGCTTGCAGAACACGCGGTCGATATTCTCGGAGGACGCGTATCGCTCCGTGTCGCCCTCGACCGTCAATGCGCGCTGATCGAACTGCGCGCGGGCGAAGAAGGGCGAGCCCATCGCCTTCTGGCAGAGGCGGCAATGGCAGATGCGGACATTGAGCGGCTCGCCCTCCGCCTTGAACCGCACCGCGCCGCACAGGCATCCACCTTCCCGGATCATGATGTCCTCAATAGGTTGCGCGTCCGCCCGAGATGTCGAAGACGGCGCCGGTGGAGAACGCGCAATCCTCGGACGCGAGCCAGCTCACCATCGCGGCGAGCTCTTCGACCAGCACGAAGCGCCCCTTCGGGATCTTCGACAGCATGAAGTCGATATGCTGCTGCGTCATCTGGTCGAAGATCGCGGTCTTCGCGGCGGCCGGCGTCACCGCGTTGACGAGGATGTCATGTGCGGCGAGCTCCTTGCCGAGCGATTTCGTCAGCGCGATCAGGCCGGCCTTGGAGGCCGAATAATGCGAGGCGTTCGGGTTGCCTTCCTTGCCGGCGATGGAGGCGATGTTCACGATCCGCCCGTATTTCTGCTTGAGCATGGCGGGCACGATCGCCTTGCAGCAGATGAAGGGACCGTCGAGATTGATGCGCAGCACCTTGCGCCATTCCTCGAGATCGGTCTCCCAGACCGGCTTGTTGACGCCGGCGATGCCGGCATTGTTGACGAGGATGTCGATCTTGCCAAAGGCGCCGAGCGTGGCATCGCGGGCCTGCTCGACGGCCGCGGTATCGGTGACGTCGACCTTGAAGACGCGGACGCTGTCGCCGATCTCCTTCGCCGTCTTCTCGGCCAGCACGGCATCGAAATCCCAAATCGCGACCTTCGCGCCGGAGGCGACGAAGCGCTCGGTGATCGCGCGGCCAAAGCCCTGCGCGCCGCCGGTGACGACGGCGACGCGGCCGTTGAGATCGATCTTGTTCATGAGACCTGATCCCCGGACGTCAGAGCATGTAGCCGCCGTCGACGACGAGGTCGACGCCGGTGGTGAAGGCGCTTTCGTCACTGCCGAGATAGACCGCCATCGCCGCGATCTCGTCGGCGGTGCCGAGCCGGCCCATCTTCTGGCGGGAGATGAACATCTCCTTGCCTTGCGGCCCCTGCGCGGCGGCGCGGTCGAGCATCGAGGGCGTCTCGACGGTGCCGGGGCAGATGCTGTTACAGCGGATGCCCTTGGTGATGAAGTCGAGCGCCACCGCGCGCGTCAGCAGCGATACCGCCGCCTTCGACGCGCTGTAGACGTAACGGTTGGCCGGCGGCCGCAGCGCCGCGCATGAGGAGATGTTGACGATGCTGCCGCCGCCGCCTGCCAGCATCTCAGGCAGGAAGGCCCTGATGGTCCGGTGCATGGACTTGACGTTGAGGTCGAACGAGAAGTCGAAATCCTCTTCCGAGCACTCCAGGATGGTGCCGTGATGCACGAAGCCCGCCGCGTTGAGCAGGATGTCGATCTTGCCGACGCGCTTGGCGAAGGCGTTGACGTCGGCGGTATTGCGGACGTCGAGTTTTGCGACTTCGGCAATGCCTTCCTTGGCGAGGCTCGCAATCCCGCTCTCGTTGATGTCGGTGGCGATGACGGTTGCGCCCTCACGCGCGAATGCGACGGCGCATGCGCGCCCGATGCCTGCCGCAGCAGCCGTGACGACGGCGCGCTTTCCCTTGAGGCGGTCTGCCATTTTCTTGTTCTCCTTTGTGAGTTCGTCATTCCGGGGCGCGCCTCTTGGCGCGAGCCCGGAATCCATTATGCGACGAGTTCTATGGCCAGATGGATTCCGGGCTCGCGACTACGTCGCGCCCCGGAATGACAGTGCCTACTCAGTGATTATCCCGCGCCACGCCAAAGGCGCCGGCGACGTTCTGGTAGCGCGTGGCGAGCTCCATGCAGGCGCCGGTCGACTGCTGGCCGACGGTGTTGCGGTAGATCTCCTGCCACGGCGTCTGGTTCGGCGGATGCTTGAAGCCGCCATTGGCCTTGAGCTCGGCATGGCGCTTCTTCAGCTCCTCGTCCGAGATCAGGATGTTGGCGCTGCCCTTGTTGAGGTCGATGCGCACCTTGTCGCCGGTCTTGAGGATCGCAAGACCGCCATTGGCGGCAGCTTCCGGCGAGGCGTTCAGGATCGAGGGCGAGCCCGAGGTGCCGGACTGGCGGCCGTCGCCGATGCAGGGCAGGGACAGGATGCCGCGTTTGATCAGGGCTGCCGGCGGCTGCATGTTCACGACCTCGGCGCCGCCGGGGTAGCCGATCGGCCCGGTGCCGCGGATGAACAGCACGCAGCGCTCGTCGATGTCGAGCGAGGGATCGTCGATCCGCTCGTGATAATCCTCGGGGCCCTCGAACACGACGGCGCGGCCCTCGAAGGCGTTGAGGTCCTTTGGGTTGCTGAGATAGCGGTCGCGGAATTCCTTGGAGATCACGCTGGTCTTCATGATCGCGGAATCGAACAGATTGCCCTTCAGCACTAGGAAGCCGGCGTCCTTCACCAGCGGCTTGTCGTAGGCCCAGATCACGTCATTGTCGGGCGCGGGCGCATTCTTGCAGTTCTCGCCGATGCCGCGGCCGTTGACCGTCACCGCGTCCTCATGGATGCGCTTGTGCTTCATCAACTCGCGCACCACGGCCGGCACGCCGCCGGCGCGGTGGAATTCCTCGCCGAGATAGAAGCCGGCCGGCTGCATGTTGACCAGCAGCGGCACGTCGTGGCCGAATTTCTGCCAGTCGTCGATCGAGAGCTCGACGCCGATATGGCGGGCGAGGGCGTTGATGTGGATCGGCGCGTTGGTCGAGCCGCCGATCGCCGAATTGATCACGATGCAGTTCTCGAACGCCTTGCGAGTCAGGATGTCCGAGGGCTTGAGGTCCTCCCACACCATTTCGACGATGCGCTTGCCGGTCTCATAGGCGATCTGGCCGCGCTCGCGGTAGGGGGCGGGGATCGCCGCGCAGCCCGGCAGCGAGAAGCCGAGCGCTTCGGCGAGCCCGTTCATGGTCGAGGCAGTGCCCATGGTGTTGCAATGGCCGACCGAGGGCGCCGAGGAGGCCACGATCTCCATGAACTCTTCATAGTCGATCTCGCCGGCGGCCAGCCGCTCGCGCGACTTCCAGACGATGGTGCCGGAGCCGGTGCGCTCGCCGGCATGCCAGCCGTTCAGCATCGGGCCGCCCGACAGCACGATCGCGGGCAGGTTCACGGTCGCCGCGGCCATCATGCAGGCCGGCGTGGTCTTGTCGCAGCCGGTGGTCAACACAACGCCGTCGAGCGGATAGCCGTAGAGGATCTCGACCAGGCCGAGATAGGCGAGGTTGCGGTCGAGCGCCGCGGTCGGGCGCTTGCCGGTCTCCTGGATCGGATGGGTCGGGAATTCCATCGCGATGCCGCCGGCTTCGCGGATGCCTTCGCGGACGCGGTGCGCGAGTTCGATATGGTGGCGGTTGCAGGGGGAGAGGTCGTTGCCGGTTTGCGCGATGCCGATGATCGGCTTGCCGGATTGAAGCTCGGCGCGGGTGAGGCCGTAGTTCAGATAGCGCTCCATATAGAGAGCGGTCATGCCCGGATTATGCGGGTTGTTGAACCAGTCCTGCGAGCGAAGGTGGCGGCGAGCGCCGTTGCCGGCAGCGTGCCCATTGGTTGGCTTTTTTGTCATTGGTCTCTCCTGCAATGCAAACGCACTGGCGTCCGTCTCGAAGTGTCGGCTGGTGCGATGCCCAGCGGCGCGAGCGATGGTCTGCCGGCCGGCTGGCGGGTCATTTCCTCACAAGTGCGATACTAGTCATGGCTACTTGGTAACGCTACCATTTTGTTCGCGGCGCCGGCGCCGGAAGCGGCCGACCTATTGTCCGAACGCCGCGACGACGAGCTTTGCCGCTCGATCACCTTGAAGCCGAGATCGAGCACGGGCTGCTCTGGCCGCCGTCCGTCGATCGCATCGATCAGCATGGTCGCGGCGGTTTTCCCCATCTCGTAGCGGTTGGTGCGCACGCTGGTGAGGGTGGGGACCGCGGAGGCCATGAATTCGAGGTCGTTGAATCCGACGATCGCGATCTGCTCGGGGACCGCGATCTCCCGGCGCCGGCATTCGAACAGCACGCCGAGCGCGAGGTCGTCATTGGCGCAGAACACCGCATCGAGGTCGGGATCCCGCGCGAGGAGGTCGGTGAACAGGGCGCCGCCGAGCGTCACCGATGTCGGCGTCGCCGTCGTGACCACGAGGCGCGGCTCGAACAGCGCGGCGTCCTTCATGGCCGAGACATATCCGTCCAGCCGCCGCTGCACCCGCGGGTCCATCCGTGCGCCGACGAAGCCGATCTTGCGGTGACCCTGCGCGAACAGGTGGGCAACCGCCGCGCGTGCTGCATCATAGTGCGAAAAGCCGATCATCATATCGACCGGATGGGGGCCGATCTCCATGATCTGCACGATCGGGCAGTCGGCGGCCTCCAGCATCGCTCGCGATTCCGCGGTCTGGTCGATGCCGGTGACGATCAGCCCGGCCGGCTTCTGCGCCAGAAAGAGGCGCAGCAGCTTCTCCTCCTGCAGGATGCTGTAGCGTGTGTTGGACAGCTGGATCGAGTAACGGCCGCCTTCGGAGGCGTCATAGATGCCGCGCAGCACGTCCGAGAACACGTTATTAGTGAGCGATGGGATCAATACACCGATCACCTCGGTGCGTTGCGAGGCCAGCGCGCGGGCCGCAAGGTTCGGCACATAGCCAAGCTCCTTGGCGGCGCTCTCGACCCGCGTCCGCTTGGCAACCGACAGCGCTTCCGGATTGCGGAAGAAGCGGGACGCCGTGATCGGGCTGACGCCGGCAAGCTCGGCGACTTCCGCCAGCCGGATTTTGCCTGACTTGGTGCGTTTTCGACCCATTTGTTGCTCTTAACACAGTCACGGTCGCAAACAAAGGAACGTTGACAGCGCTACCAGCAACGACTAACCAAAGACAAATTGCCAAAACCGCACAAACTGCCGACAATGTCGCCCGCTATTGGTCGGGCTTCGTTCGGTGAAGTCTGAAAAACAAGACGGTCGCGGCCCGAGAGGCGCCGTGGACTACGAGGAGGGAGCTAGATGTCGTCTGTGCAAATCCGCGATGTGCGGAAATCGTTCGGCAACTTTGAAGTCCTGCACGGCGTGACGATTCCGATCGAGGACGGCCAGTTCGTCGTTCTGGTCGGTCCCTCCGGCTGCGGCAAGTCGACGCTTCTGCGCATGCTCGCCGGTCTCGAGAACATCACCTCCGGCACGATCTCGATCGGCGACCGCGTCGTCAACAATGTCCAGCCCAAGGAGCGGGACATTGCGATGGTGTTCCAGAATTACGCGCTCTATCCGCACATGACGGTGGCCGACAACATGGGCTTCTCGCTGAAGCTGCGGAATGCCGGTTCCGACGAGATCAACAAGCGCGTCAAGCGCGCCGCCGAGATCCTGGCGCTGTCGCCGCTGCTCGATCGCTATCCGCGCCAGCTCTCGGGCGGCCAGCGCCAGCGCGTCGCCATGGGCCGCGCCATCGTGCGCGATCCGCAGGTCTTCCTGTTCGACGAACCCTTGTCGAATCTCGACGCCAAGCTGCGCGTCGCCATGCGCACCGAGATCAAGGAGCTGCACCAGCGGCTGAAGACGACGACCGTCTACGTCACCCACGACCAGATCGAAGCCATGACCATGGCCGACAAGATCGTGGTCATGCATGACGGCATCGTCGAGCAGATGGGCACGCCGCTCGAGCTCTACGACAAGCCCGACAACCAGTTCGTCGCCGGCTTCATCGGCTCGCCCGCCATGAACTTCCTGAAGGGCCATGTGCGCGCCAACGGCGTTGCCACCTTCGAGGGACCGAACGGCGTCAAGCTGCCGCTCAAGAATGCGCCGACGGCGTCCGACGGCCGTCCTGCCGTCTACGGCGTGCGGCCTGAGCATTTCACCATCGCCGATGACGGCGCCGAGGCCGAGATCATCGTGGTCGAGCCGACGGGCTCGGAGACGCAGGTGTTCGCCAATGTCGGCGGCGAGCAGGTCGTCGCGGTGTTCCGCGAGCGCCACCAGTTCAATCCCGGCGACAAGGTGCGGCTGAAGCCCGACCCGTCGCTGGTGCATTTGTTCGACGAGGCGACAGGCAAACGCCTCAACGCCTAGCGCAAGACGTAAGACAAGAAAAAGCATCACAGGGAGGACGATATGCAAGACTTTACCCGCCGGACTCTGCTTCAGGGCGGAACGGCTCTGGCTGCAACCGGCATGCTGACCGGGCCGGCACTGTTCGAGTTTGCGAAGGCCTGGGCGCAGAGCGCGCCCTGGAAGGCCGAGCCCGGCGCCAAGCTGACTGTGATGCGGTGGAAGCGGTTCGTGCCGGCGGAGGACGATGCGTTCAACGCGATGGTTGCGGCGTTCAAGGCCGCGACCGGCACGGAGATGAACGTGTTCAGCGAATCCTTCGAGGACGTGCAGCCGAAGGCATCGGTCGCGGCCAATACCGGCTCCGGCCTCGATCTCGCCTGGGGCTTGCATACGCTGCCGCAGCTGTTTCCGACCAAAGTGCTGAAGATGAACGACGTCGCCGATTATCTCGGCAAGAAATATGGCGGTTGGACAGATGCGGCCGCCAAGACCTGCAAGCTCGGCAACGACTGGCTGGGCATCCCCGTGGCGACCAACGGCGGTTACATGACCTACCGCAAGTCGGCGCTCGACAAGGCGGGTTTCAAGGAGTTTCCGAAGGACTTCCCCGGCTTCCTCGAGATGTGCAAGGCCCTGAAGGCGAACAACACGCCGGCCGGCTTCGCTCTCGGGCATGCGTCGGGCGACGGCAATTCGTGGCTGCACTGGGTGCTGTGGGGGCACGGCGCCTACACGGTCGATCAGAACGACAAGATCATCATCAATTCGCCGGAGACGGCGAAGGCGCTGGAATATTGCAAGGCGCTGTACGAGAGCTTCATCCCGGGCACCGCGTCCTGGAACGATTCCTCCAACAACAAGGCGTTCCTCGCCGGCGAGCTCTATTGCACGGCGAACGGCATCTCGATCTACGTGGCCGCCAAGACCGATCCGTCCAAGAAGGAGCTTACCGCGGACACCTATCACGCGCTCTGGCCGGTTGGTCCGGTCGGCAAGCCGACCGAGCTGCAGCTTGCGCTGCCGATCCTCGCCTTCAACTTCACCAAATATCCGAACGCGGCGAAGGCCTTCGTCGCCTTCATGCTGGAGAAGGAGAACTACGAGAAGTGGCTGGATGGCGCGCAAGGCTATCTGACGCAAACGTTGAATGCCTATGAGTCGGCACCGATCTGGACGGCTGATCCCAAGAATGCCGTGTTCTCGCAGGCCTCCAAGCGCACTCTGCCGGCATCCGGTATCGGCACGGTCGGCGAAAAGGCGGCAACTGCAATCGCCGATTTCATCGTCGTCGACATGTTCGCCAACTACTGCACCGGCGCCAAGGATGCGAAGGGCGCGATGGCGGAAGCCGAGCGCCAGCTGAAGCGCATCTATCGCTGACGGTCACGGGGCGGGCGGCCGTCCGGCCGCCCGCTCGTCAACATTTCGATCAGGGATATCGGGCATGGCTGATGTCGCAATTCCCCGGGCCAAGCCTCAGATGAGCGAGGCGAGCGCCTGGACCCAGCTCAAACACAATCGTAACTGGCTCGGCTTCTGGTTCATGGTGCCGGCCATGGCGTTCCTGATCTTCTTCCTGGCCTATCCGCTCGGGCTCGGCATCTGGCTGTCCTTCACGGACACGCGCATCGGCAGGGTCGGGCACTTCATCGCCACCGAGAACTACGAGTGGCTCTGGGACGACTCCATCTTCTGGCTGTCGGTGTTCAATACGCTGCTCTACACCTTTGTCGCCAGCGCTCTCAAATTCGCGATCGGGCTCTATCTCGCGCTGCTGCTCAACGAGCACATGCCCTTCAAGGCGATGCTGCGCGCGATGGTGCTCGTCCCCTTCATCGTTCCGACCGTGCTCTCGGCACTCGCCTTCTGGTGGATCTTCGACTCGCAATTCTCGATCATCTCCTGGTCGCTGAGGCATCTCGGCCTGATCAGCCAGAACATCAACTTCCTCGGCGACACGACCTGGGCGCGCATTTGCGTGATCTTCGCCAATATCTGGCGCGGCGTACCGTTCGTGGCGATCACGCTGCTCGCGGGCCTGCAGACCGTTTCGCCGTCGCTCTATGAAGCAGCAACGCTCGACGGCGCCACGCGTTGGCAGAATTTCCGGTACATCACCTATCCGCTGCTGACGCCGATCATCGCTGTCGTGATGACCTTCTCCGTGCTCTTCACCTTCACCGACTTCCAGCTGATCTGGGCGATGACCCGTGGCGGCCCGGTCAATGCCACCCACCTGATGGCAACCCTGTCCTACCAGCGCGCGATCATCGCCGGGCAGCTGGGCGAGGGGGCCGCGATCTCCAGCGCCATGATTCCATTCCTGCTCGCTGCGATCATGGTTTCCTGGTTCGGCCTGCAGCGCCGGAAATGGCAGCAGGGAGAGAGCAATGACTGACCTGCCCACCAGATCCATCGATCTCAAGAACGTGCTGTCGGGCTCGGCGCCTACGGCCGATCACAGCGAGGGCATGAGCTATCTGCAGTCGGTGCCGCGCAGGATCGTGACGCTCTATCTGCCGCTGGCGATCATCGTCTTCATCCTGCTGTTCCCGTTCTATTGGATGGCGCTGACCTCGGTGAAGCCCGACGAGCAACTGCTCGATCTCGACAAGTACAATCCGTTCTGGACCTGGAATCCGACCTTCAAGCACTTCCACAAGCTGCTGTTCGAGAGCTACTATCCGCACTGGCTCTGGAACACGATGTACGTGGCGATCTGCGCCACGGTACTCTCGATCGTTGCATCGGTGTTCGCGGCCTACGCTATCGTGCGGTTGCGTTACAAGGGCGCCAATCTCGTCGGGGGCCTGATCTTCCTCGCCTATCTCGTGCCGCCGTCGATCCTGTTCATTCCGCTCGCCACCGTCGTGTATCAGTACGGCCTGTTCGATTCACCGCTGGCCCTGATTCTGACCTATCCGACGATCCTGATCCCGTTCTCGACCTGGCTGTTGATGGGCTATTTCAAGACCATCCCGTTCGAGCTCGAGGAATGCGCGCTGATCGACGGGGCGAGCCGCTGGCAGATCCTGATCAAGATCGTCGTGCCGCTTGCAATCCCCGGCCTGATCTCGGCCTTCATCTTCTGTTTCACGCTGTGCTGGAATGAGTTCATCTACGCCCTGACCTTCCTGCAGTCGACCAGCAACAAGACGGTGCCGGTCGCGATCGTCAACGAGTTCGTGGATGGTGACATCTATCGTTGGGGTTCGCTGATGGCGGGAGCGCTGGCCGGCTCGCTGCCGCTCGTCATCCTTTACGCCTTCTTCGTGGAGCATTATGTGTCGGCGATGACCGGCGCCGTGAAGGAGTGATCGCGGGGCTTGCCGAGGGCGCGTCAGGAGCGGCGCGCTCCGGCCAATAAGAAGGAGTAGGCTCTTGCACATTCTGGTTCTGGGCGCCGCCGGCATGGTCGGCCGCAAACTCTGTGAACGGCTGCTGCGCGACGGTCGGCTCGGCAAGAGCGACATCACGAAATTGACCATGCATGACGTGGTCGAGCCCAAGAAGCCGGAAAAGGCCGGCTTCCCCGTCGAGACCGTTTCGGGCGATTTCGCCGTGCCCGGCGCGGCCGAAAAGCTGATCGCCGGCCGCCCCGATGTGATCTTCCATCTTGCCGCGATCGTCTCTGGCGAAGCCGAGCTCGATTTCGACAAGGGCTACCGCATCAATCTCGACGGCACGCGGATGCTGCTTGATGCGATCAGGCTCGTCGGCGGTGGCTACAAGCCGCGCGTGGTCTTCACCTCGTCGATCGCGGTGTTCGGCGCGCCGTTCCCCGATGCGATCGGCGACGAGTTCTTCCACACCCCGCTGCTCAGCTACGGCGCCCAGAAGGCAATCGGCGAACTCCTGCTCGCCGACTATTCGCGCCGCGGTTTCCTCGACGGCATCGGCATCCGCCTGCCGACTATCTGCATCCGCCCGGGCCTGCCGAACAAGGCGGCATCGGGCTTCTTCTCCAACATCCTGCGCGAGCCACTGGCCGGCAAGGAAGCGATCCTCCCGGTGTCCGAGGATGTCCGCCACTGGCACGCGACGCCGCGCTCCGCGGTCGGCTTCCTGCTCCACGCCGGCACCATGGACCTTGCGACCGTCGGTCCGCGCCGCAACCTCACCATGCCCGGCCTGTCCGCAACCGTGGGCGAGCAGATTGCGGCCTTGAAGCGCGTTGCGGGCGAGAAGGTCGCCGCGCGCATCAAGCGCGAGCCGGATCCCTTCATCGTCGGCATCGTCGGCGGCTGGCCGCGCAATTTCGACGCGAAGCGGTCGCGCGAGCTCGGCTTCACCACCGCCGAGAAGAACTTCGACGACATCATCCGCATTCACATCGAAGACGAGCTCGGCGGCAATTTCGTCGCCTGATCGCGCACTGAGCGGGTCACATGATGGCGAGCGTTGCTTGCATGGGCGAATGCATGGTCGAGCTCCGGCAGGCCCAGGGCGGACATTCCACCGGATCGTCCGCGGCGCAAGGGCAGGGCGGCGGCCTGTACTCGCGCGGCTTCGGCGGCGACACGCTCAACACGGCGGTGTACCTGGCGCGGCTCGAGGTCAAGGTCGACTATCTCACCGCGCTGGGTGATGACGCCCTGAGTGATGAGATGATCGCGGCCTGGAATGCCGAGGGCGTTGGCACGAGGCGCGTCGTGCGGCTGCCGGGCAAGCTGCCCGGCCTCTACATGATCCAGCTCGATGCAAAGGGCGAGCGCCAGTTCTTCCACTGGCGGGACAGCGCGGCGGCGCGCCAGCTGATGAGCCTGCCGGAGACGGACGAGCTCCTCAACTCGCTGATGAGCTACGATATCGTCTATCTCTCCGCGATCACGCTCTCGATTTACGACGCGCCCGGGCGCGAGCGTCTGTTCGCGGCGATCAAGCGCGCGCGCCTGCTCGGCACCCGCTTTGTGTTCGACACCAATTTTCGCGCGCGCGGCTGGCCGGACCGCGAGGTCGCGCGCGAGGTGTTTGCTGCCGCCTTCGCGGCCGCCGACATCGTGCTGACCTCGACCGAGGACCTGCTTGCACTCTATCCCGGCGAGAGCCACGAGCAGCTGATGGCCCGCATCCCGTCTCCGGAGCTGGTGTTCCGGCTCGCCGAGCCGGTGAGCCTGTTGCGCGTTCCGGGGGCTACCCACGAGGTCCGCGCCGACCCCATGACCAAGCCGGTGGTGGACACCACAGCCGCCGGCGATAGCTTCGCGGCAGCCTATATTGCGGCCCGGCTCGCCGGCTCCGAGCCGGTCGAGGCCGCCCAGGCCGGGCATCGTCTCGCCAGCCTCGTGATCTGCTATCCCGGCGCCATCATTCCAAGCTATTCCATGCCGCCGAAGAAGCGGCATCGGCCGGCGGCCTCACGCCAGGTGACCAAGTGAAGAAGCGACAACAACGATGACCACGAGTGCCCAACAGAATCATCTCGTCGCGCTGTTCAAGGCGGCGACCGTCATTCCCGTCCTCACCATCGAGCGTATCCAGGATGCGGTGCCGCTGGCACGTGCGCTGGTCGCCGGCGGCGTCCGCACGCTGGAGGTGACCCTGCGCACCCCCGTTGCGATCGAGGCGGCGAGGGCAATGATGGCCGAAGTGCCCGAGGCGGTCGTCGGCATCGGCACGATTCTCAATCCGGCCGACTTCAGCCGCGTCGAGAAGCTCGGCGTCAAGTTCGGCATCAGCCCGGGCCTGACCCCCGATCTCCTCAAGGCCGCTGCCGACAGCGCCTTGCCGTTCGCGCCGGGCATCGCCACCGCCTCCGAGCTGATGATGGCGCTGGCGCAGGGGTTCGACGTCGCCAAATTCTTCCCGGCGGAGCAGGCCGGCGGCATCAAGGGCCTGCGCGCCCTCGGCGGGCCGTTCCCGAACGTGCGGTTCTGCCCAACCGGCGGGGTCGGCGAGGCCAATGCGGCGACCTGGCTCGCCGAGCCCAATGTGGTCGCGGTCGGCGGTTCCTGGCTGTGCCCGACGGCCGAGATCAGGGCCGGGAACTGGGCCGGCATAACTGCCATCTGCCAGCGCACCCTCAAGGCCCTGAAAGCCGCGTGAAGTCTTGCCATCCCTGGGCTAAGACTTAACTCAGGAAGAGACCCCAGGGAGAAATGACCATGACCGCCAGCATCGTCGGATGGGCGCATACGCCGTTCGGCAAGTTCGACACCGAAACCGTCGAAAGCCTCGTCACCCGCGTGGCCAACGAGGCGATGGCGGATGCCGGCATTTCGGCCAGTGATGTCGACGAGATCGTGCTCGGCCATTTCAACGCCGGCTTCTCGCCGCAGGATTTTACCGCCTCGCTGGTGCTCCAGGCCGACCCGAAGCTGCGCTTCAAGCCGGCGACCCGGGTCGAGAACGCCTGCGCCACCGGCTCGGCGGCCGTGCATCAGGGCCTGCGCGCGATTGCCGCAGGTGCGGCCAAGATCGTGCTGGTCGTCGGCGTCGAGCAGATGACCCGGACGCCGGGGCCGGAGATCGGCAAGAACCTGCTCAAGGCGTCTTACCTGCCCGAGGACGGCGACACGGTCGGCGGCTTCGCCGGCGTGTTCGGCAAGATCGCCAGCTCGTATTTCCAGAAATACGGCGACCAGTCCGATGCGCTGGCGCTGATCGCGGCCAAGAACCACAAGAACGGCGTCGCCAATCCCTTCGCTCAGATGCGCAAGGATTTTGGCTTCGACTTCTGCCGGGCCGAGAGCGAGAAGAACCCGTATGTCGCCGGTCCCTTGAAGCGGACCGACTGCTCGCTGGTCTCCGACGGTGCCGCGGCGCTGGTGCTGGCCGACGCCGAGACCGCCAAGGGCATGAGCAAGTCGATCGGCTTCCGCGCCACCGCCCACGCCCAGGACTTCCTGCCGATGAGCAAGCGCGACATCCTCCAGTTCGAGGGCTGCACCGTCGCCTGGCAGCGCGCGCTGGAGCAGGCGGGCGTGACGCTCTCGGATCTCTCCTTCGTCGAGACCCATGACTGCTTCACCGTCGCCGAGCTGATCGAGTACGAAGCCATGGGCCTGACGCCGAGGGGGCAGGGTGCCCGCGCCATCAAGGAAGGCTGGACGCTCAAGGACGGCAAGCTGCCGGTCAATCCGTCCGGCGGCCTCAAGGCCAAGGGCCATCCGATCGGCGCCACCGGCGTCTCCATGCATGTGATGACCGCGATGCAGCTCGCCGGACAGGCGCCCGAGGGCATGCAGCTCAAGAACGCAAAACTCGGCGGCATCTTCAACATGGGCGGTGCGGCGGTCGCCAATTACGTTTCCGTGCTGGAGCCGTTGAAGTAAGCTCGGTCCTGTAGGGTGGGCAAAGGCGCCATGCGCTGTGCCCACCTTCTTTCTTGCGCTAGATCATGGTGAGCACGCTTCGCTTTGCCCACCCTAGGGCTCCTGATTGGTTTGCGGGAAAAGCATCATGAGCAAGGACTACGAAACTTCACTGTCGATGGATGCCCTCAACGATCGCATCGCGATCCTCGAGGATAACATCCGCCAGCTCATCGAGCAGGCCGCTGCCGCCTCGGGTGAGCAGAACGAGTCGCGGATCGCCGACCGCATCAATCAGCAGAACGACGAGCTCGACCGTCTCATCAAGATCCGCGAATCCCGCCAGAAGAAATAGCGGGCGATATCGCCGCGCGATGCATGCCGCCATACGCCGGTCGCCCTTGCGCGACCGGCGGCACTGCCGTTAGCTGGACCGAAATCGCGAGGGCGCTTGAGCCCTGCGCAATCGGGAGCGAACGATGGGGCCGCTGAAGGGCATCAAGGTCATCGACATGACCACCGTGCTGATGGGGCCTTATGCGACCCAGATGCTCGGCGATTACGGCGCCGACGTCATCAAGGTGGAATCGCTCGACGGCGACGTCACCCGCCTGATTGGCCCGACGCGGCACGCCGGCATGGGCCCGGTATTCCTCAACACCAACCGTAGCAAGCGCTCGATCTGTCTCGACCTGAAGAAGCCTGCCGGTCGCGATGCCGTGCTGCGATTGCTGAAGAATGCGGATGTTCTCGTCTACAACGTCCGCCCTCAGGCGATGGCGCGGCTTCAGCTCGGCTACGACGTCGTTTCCGCGATCAATCCACGTCTGGTCTATGCCGGCGTGTTCGGCTTCGGCCAGGACGGGCCCTATGCCGCAAAACCCGCCTATGACGATCTGATCCAAGGGGCGACCGCGCTGCCGGCGCTGATGGCGCAGACCGGCGATGGTGTGCCGCGCTATGTGCCGAACGCGCTGGTCGACCGCATCGTCGGTCTCACCGCGGTCGGCGCGATCTGCGCCAGCCTCGTGCATCGCGACCGCACCGGGCGCGGCCAGCGCGTCGACATCCCGATGTTCGAGACCATGGCCGGCTTCGTCATGGGCGATCACATGGGCGGGCTCACCTATGAGCCGCCGCTCGACAAAGGCGGTTACGCCCGCCACCTCTCGCGCGACCGCAGGCCCTACAAGACCTCGGACGGCCATCTCAGCGTCATCGTCTACAACGACAAGCAATGGGAGAATTTCTTTGAGGCGACGGGGCGCGACGATCTGCGCGCCGATCCCAAATTCGCAACTTTCGCCGGCCGCGCCGCCAATATCGACGTCGTCTATGCCGAGCTCGCGCGCATTTTCGAGACGCGTACCACCGCCGAGTGGATCGAGCTTTTGACCAAGGCCGACGTGCCGGTCATGCCGATGCACGACCTCGCCTCGATCCTGCACGATCCGCATCTGGAGGCGACGAATTTCTTCCCCGTCGTGGAGCATCCGACGGAAGGCCCGATCCGCAGCATGAAAGTGACGGCGACCTGGTCGGAGACGGAAGCCGAGCCGGATCGGCTCGCGCCGCGGCTCAACGAGCATGGCGCGGAGATCCTGGGCGAGATCGGCTATTCCGCCGACGAGATCGCAACCATGATCCGCGATGGCGTGACGCGACCCGCGCCGGAGTAGGGGGCATTATGAGCTTCATCACCGGCGTCGGCCTCACGCCTTACGGCAAGCACGAAGGCTCATCCTCGCTCGACCTGATGAGCAAGGCCGCGCAAGCCGCGCTCGACGATGCCGGGCTGAAGCGCACTGAAATCGACGGCATCCTCTGCGGCTACTCCACCGTCTCGCCGCACATCATGCTGGCGACCGTCTTCACCGAGCACTTTGGCATCCGCCCTGCTTACGCCCACGCCGTCCAGGTCGGCGGCGCCACGGGCCTCGCGATGACGATGCTCGCACATCATCTCGTCGAGGCAGGCGTCGCGCGCCACGTGCTCGTGGTCGCCGGCGAGAACCGGCTTACGGGCCAGAGCCGCGATGCCTCGATCCAGGCGCTGGCGCAGGTCGGACATCCCGACTACGAGGTTCCGCTCGGCCCGACCATTCCCGCCTATTACGGCCTCGTCGCCACCCGCTACATGCATGAATACGGCGTGACCGAAGAGGACCTTGCCGAGTTCGCGGTGCTGATGCGCAAGCACGCCTGCACTCATCCCGGCGCGCAATTCCACGATCCCATCACGGTTGCCGACGTCATGGCCTCCAAGCCGGTGGCGATGCCGCTGAAGCTGCTGGATTGCTGCCCAGTGTCCGACGGCGGTGCTGCGTTCATCGTCAGTCGCGAGCGGACCGGGGAGGCGGGCGTGCGTATTCGTGGCTGCGCGCAGGCCCATACCCATCAGCATGTCACGGCCGCACCCGGCCTCAGCGAACTCGGCGCCGAAATCTCGATCGCGCGCGCCAAGGCGGCCGCGGGCCTTGCGATCTCCGACGTGCGCTATGCTGCCATCTACGACAGTTTCACGATCACGCTCGCGATGCTGCTGGAGGACCTCGGCCTCGCCGGCCGCGGCGAGGCGGCAGCCCGCATACGATCAGGCCATTTCAACCGTGACGGCGCGATGCCGCTGAACACCCATGGCGGCCTGCTCAGCTACGGCCATTGCGGCGTCGGCGGCGCCATGGCGCATCTGGTCGAGGCGCATTTGCAGATGACGGGACGGGCGGCGAATCGGCAGGTGCGCGATGCCTCGGTCGCGCTCCTGCACGGCGATGGCGGCGTGCTGTCGTCCCATGTCAGCATGTTCCTGGAGCGGGTGCGATGAGCGAGCGTCTGGCCGACTGGACCAAGGGCGAGCAGGCCATCACCTACCAAGCCTGCGCCGCCTGCGGCCATGTGCAGTATTTCCACCGCGCCTTCTGCGCCGCCTGCGGCGTGCCCGATCCGCACGAAACGCGCGCCAGCGGCAAGGGCAGGGTGTATGCGACCTCGCTGGTCTGCCGCGCCGCGACGCCCGAGACGCGCGCCCACGTGCCCTACAACATCCTGCTGGTCGATTGCGCCGAGGGTTTTCGCATGATGGCGCATGGCGAGAACGGGCTTGTCATCGGCGATTCGGTCACCGCGAGCTTCAAACCTTTTGCCGGCAAGCTCGTGCCGTTCTTCACCAAAGAGAAATAGCAGCTAAGGGCGAATAGAGGGATTCGTCATTCGGGGGCGGTCCAAAGGACCGAGCCTGGAACGGGATTCTGGGCCTGGCCTGTGCGAGGGCCACCCCGGAATGACGAAAACTCTAAAACTCCAACTCAAGCGCGACGAGATTAGGATGAATCGTCATCGCGCTTTAGGTTATTGTTTCAGCATGATCTTTTCGGAAAACCGTTACGCGCTTTTCCGGATCATGCTCTAACGCCCGTAGAACAAGATGCTGGCGATGACGAGCATCGCTGTCACCGCCAGCATATGCGCGAGCGCTCCCGAGGCCGCCCCCTTGGTGGCTTCCTTCATGCCTTGTTCTCCCTAGACTTGGGCGTGACTCATCGTTGCGTGGTGAGCGCAAAGACGGCCAATTGTTTTACTCGGAACACCCCACTCACGAGTACCCACCGCAATTTGTCCCCACGCGGCGAATATCGACTGTGTCAGGGTCGATCAGCAATGCGGCGGCAATTTGACTCGATGATGTTGCTCCTGCGTCGGCGCAAGAATAGAGTTTTGGGGGAACTCTCACCGGCAACGACAAAAAGCATCAAAAGCCCAAGAAAACTTTAGAGACAAACTTCAGGGAAAACTTCAGGAAAATCATGGCCCGCATTCAGTACAGCGACCCGTCCAAGGCCTCCGACCGCACCCGCGAAATCCTCGACAAGAACCGCAACGCCAATATTTTTCGCATGATGGCGCACTCGCCGAGCTATTTCGAGCAGTACTGCCGCCTTGGCGGCGCCATCCGCCACAAGGGCGAGCTCGATCCGGTGGTACGCGAGCTTGCGATCACGCGCACCGGCATCCTATGTGAGGCACCTTACGAGATCGTCGCGCACAAGCGCATCGGCAAGAATGTCGGTGTCACCGACGAGCAGAACGAGGCGATCGCAAACTGGCAGGCGGCGAGCTGCTTCAACGAGGTGCAGCGCGCCGCTCTGGCCTTCACCGACGAGATCGTGAAACTGAACAAGCCGACGGATGCGACCTTCAAAGCGATCGCATCGAAGCTGACGCCGGCCGCGCTGGTCGAGCTCCAGCTCTCGGTCGGCTTCTACGTTATGACCTCGAAATTCTTGGAGACGTTCGAGATCGACCTGCAGCCGGTGACGGAAGTGGTGGGCTGATCAGATTAGAAGCGGCGAGGAATGCCGATGACGATCGATGAATATGCGGCCTGGGCCGCGACCATTGCGAAAGTCGAAGAGCATCCGTCCAACGAGCGGCTGTCCTATCTCGGTCTCGGCCTTGCCGGCGAAGCCGGCGAGGTCGCCGATCACATCAAGAAGCTGCTCCGCGACGGCTGGCTGGATCAGGCGGGTCTCGTCAATGAGCTCGGCGACGTCGTCTACTACTGGGCGTGCCTGTGCGCGGCCACCGGCCAGCAGCCGTCCGAAGTGCTCAAGACCAGCGCAGCCAGGATCAACCGGCGGCTGAGCGAGGCCGCGAGCCGCTGACGCAAGCGTGAGCTGAAGGCCCCGGTCACCTCTCCCCGCCGGGGTAGGGCTATCGCATATGGCGTGAATAATGCTTCGGCATCGGCAGTGGGCTCCCTCTCCCGCTTGCGGGGGAGGGCTGGGGTGGGGGTGCCTCCGCGTGGGGATTGTCGAGAATTGCGGAGGCGATCCCAGTGCGGTGAGAGCCCTCACCCGCCGCGCTCGGGACGATGCTTCGCATCGCCCGGGACGCGTCGGCCTCTCCCGCAAGCGGGAGAGGCGGAGCAAACTCGCGGGTGGTCCCCGCGAAATGCATATGCGATAGCCCTACCCGCCGGGGAGAGGTGAAGAGCTCGGCCGCCGCTACGTCGACGTCAGAATATCCACCTTGGCGTTGGCGACGATCAGGCGGTCGGCCAATAGCTGGGCCAGATTGCGCATGATGCGCTCGCTGGCGCGGGGATGCTGCTCGCGGAAGCGCTCGAAATCCTTCAAAGGCGCTTCGAACACGGTTGCGGCCATGTCGGCGAATACGTCGGCGGAGCGCGTTGCCTCCAGCAGCGCCATCTCGCCAAAGGCCATGCCGGCAGTGAGTGTTGCCAGCCTGACGCCATCGGGCAGCGTGACGTGGACCGCGCCGCTGCGCAGGAAGAACACGGCATCGGCAAGGTCGCCGGTCGTGACGATCTTTGCGCCGGACGGATAACTCCTGACGGTGCAGATTGCGGCGAGGTCGGACAGCTCGTTCTCGCTCAGCCCTGCGAGCAGCGGCTGCTCGGCAAGCTCGGTGGTCTCGTGGAAGTCGATCGAGCCGCCATAGCGGTAGACGATCTGGTCTTCGGCCCATTCGATCGCGGTGTCGAGCAGGTAGAAGTCGCGGACGTTCTTCAGCTCCGCCGTCCATTCCCGCAAGCTGTCCCATTCCTTGGAGGCGCGCCTGACTCCCGACAGCACCACCGTGACGTTGAGTGCGGCGAGCTCTTCGAAGGCTTCGGCGACGAGGCGCGCACCGGCGCGCGTGGTGGAGGTGACGCGGTGCAGATCGAAGATCACGAATTGCGGCCGCGGCCGTCCCGCGAGCCGGCGCGAGACGTAGTCGACCGCCGACAGCGACAGCGTACCGACCAGCTCGATGACCCGCACCTCCTGCTCGTGCGCCGCCAGAATCTCGCGCTCCTGGGGGCGGCGCACGCGCCGCGACGGGCTCTTGCCGATGTCATAGTCGGCAATGACGGCATTGCGCGCGTCGTCGCTGCGGTTGAGCATGTGCAGATCGTAATGCGAGGACAGCGCCTCGCAGACCTTGATGCCGCGCACGCTGTTGCCGTGCTTGTCGAGCTTGGGCGAATAGCTGCCGAGCCCGAGCCGGGCAGGGAGTGCGGCGAGGATGCCGCCGCCGACGCCACTCTTGGCGGGGATGCCGATCCGGTAGACCCATTCGCCGGCATAATCGTACATACCCGACGATGTCATCACCGAGAGCGTGCGCGAGATCGCGTACGGCGTCAGCACCTGCTCGCCCGTCAGCGGATTGATGCCGCGATTGGCGAGCGTCGCCGCCATCACCGCGATGTCGCGCGCCGTGACCAGCACGGCGCATTGCCGGAAATAGACGTCGAGCACGGCCGCGACGTTGTCGGAGATCACGGCGTTGGTCTTGAGGAGATAGCCGATGGCACGGTTGCGGTCGCCGGTCTGGCTCTCCGAAGCGTAGACCGATTCATCGACAGCGAGTTCGCGTCCGGCGAAACGGCCGAGCGCAAGGCGGATCTGCTCGAAAGCGTCCGCGCCCTTGCTGTCGTAGATCAGCCCGGTGCAGGCGATCGCGCCGGCATTGACCATCGGGTTGAACGGATGGTTTTCGGAATTGAGCCGGATCGAGTTGAAGGGATCTCCGGAAGGTTCGACGCCAATCGCGCTCTCGACTTTGCCGGCTCCCAAAAGGTCCAGCGCCAGCGCGAACACGAACGGCTTGGACATCGACTGGATGGTGAAGGGCACCCGGCTGTCGCCGACTTCGTAGACATGCCCGTCCAGCGTCGCGAGGCTGATGCCGAAATGGGCAGGGTCGGCCTTGCCCAGCTCGGGGATGTAGTCAGCAACGCTGCCTGAGGTCTCGGCCGAGAATTCGTTGAGGCAATTGTCCAGAAACCGCAGCAAGGGCGGTTTCGAGCGGGTCCAGGCGGAGGCGGCGGGCGATAGCGGCTTCATCGCCTCACTTGTGCAACGCAATCAGGGCGCGCGCAACCCGTCCGGCACGATGGTCTGCCGGCGGACCAGGACAAGGGCGAGCAAAGCCGTGGGCACGAGGATCGCGAGGCCAAGCAGCGTCACCTGCATCTGCGACAGCGGCATGATCCCGCCGCCGGGCGTCGCGACCACGAAGCCGCCGATCACCAGCAGCACACGGATCGGCCATTCCAGCGCGCCAGCGCCGCGCAAGTTACCGACGAAGGGCTGGTAGCCCTGGATGCCGCCGCAGATGAACAGCGTGCCGAACGCGGCGAGCCCCATAAGGCCGAGCCCGGCGAGGTAGGGGCTCGGCCCCTGCAGCACCAGCGCCGGATTGAGCACGAAGAAGAATGGGATGAAATAGATGATGCTGCCCACCCACATCGATTCCCACCCGGTCTTCATCGCCGGCGAGCCGGCAATGCCGGCGGCGGCGAACGAGGCGATGGCAACCGGCGGCGTGATCGAGGACAGCATGCCCCAATAGAAGATGAACATGTGCACAGCCATGCGATTGAGCCCGAGCTTCTCCAGCGCGGGCGCGACCAGGATGGCGAGGAAGATGTAGCAGGCCGTGGTCGTCAGGCCGAGTCCGAGGATCAGGCTGGTGAGCGCGCACATGCCGAGCAGCAGGAAGGCGTTGTCGCCGGCAATGTGCAGGAGGTCGTTGGCAAGGCTCGACACCACGCCAGTCATCGAGAATGCGCCGATCAGCAGGCCGCAGCCGGCGAGGATGCCGACCAGCTCGACGAAGGTGCGGCCGTTGACCTCCAGGAACTTGCCGATGGTCGCAAAGGTCCAGCGCGTGTCCTTGGAGAAGAACTGGTTCAGAACGAGCAGCAGCGCGGTGGCGTAGAACGGCGCGTGGCTCTCGCGCTTGAAGTAGAGCAGCATCACGATCAGGAGCGCGATCACGAAGACGTAGTACCAGCCGTCCTTGATCGTATCCATGATGCGGGGCAGCTCGGCGCGCGGAATCCCCTTCAGCCCGTGGCGCGCGGCATAGGCATCGACCTGCATGAACAGGCCGACGTAATAGAGGGCCGCCGGAATGATCGCGGCGAGTGCGACATCGGCGTAACTGACATTGAGGAATTGCGCGATCACGAAAGCAGTCGCGCCCATCACCGGCGGCGCCAACACCGCGCCGGTCGAGGCGCAGGCCTCGATCGCACCGGCATAGGATGCGCGAAAACCGCTCTTCTTCATGACGGGAATGGTCATGGTACCGGCGGTGAGCACGTTGGAGATGATCGAGCCCGACATCATGCCGAGCAGGCCGCTGGCAAAGATGCAGACCTTCGCCGCACCGCCGCGGAAGGTACCGCACAGTGCAAAGGCGAGGTTGATGAAGAATTTCCCGGCGCCCGTCATCATCAGCGCAGTGCCGAACACCAGGAAGCCGATCACGGTGTCGGCGAAGGCCTGGATCGGAATGCCGAGCAGGCTCTCGCCGGAGAGCACGTGATAGGCCGTTGCCTGCTCGAGTGTCGATTGTGTGCCGCGGAACGGCCCGAGCCAGCTGGATTCGGCGAACAGCGGATAGACGGTGAAAGGCAAGACGCTCAGCAGCAGGCTCCAGCCACCGGTGCGGCGCAGCGCTTCCATCAGCATCACCCACATCACGAGGCCGGCTGCGATCACACTGTTGGGCGCGCCGCCGAACTCCCAGCCGGCCTCCGCCGCCTTGCGTACGTTGGACATCAGCATCAGCGCCGCCGCGAAGGTCGCGACGAACAAGACGAGGTCGTACCAGGGGATGCGGTCGAGCGGGGCGCGTTCAGTCCCTGGGAAGATCAGGAAGGTGAACGGCAGCATCAACGCGATCAGGAGATAGAAATACTCCGTGTTGAGCTGGGTGTAGCCGACGAAGAAGCGCAGCGAGAATTGCTGGTTGATGCAGAGCAGGATGGTGGCCGCGGTCGCAACCACCAGCGTCCAGCGCCAGGCGCCGCGCAGCGTACGCACGCGCGTGACCTCCGCCTCCTGCATGTTGGCGGCGGCGCCGTGCGGATCGTCGAACACGATCCGCTTGGCCTCGTCCTGCGAGCCGGTGGAGGTGGAAGCAGAAGGCATCATCGATCCCGCGCGTGGGCTATTGAACGCTGGCTAATGCGAATGGGTGTTGTTTTGCATCGATCGCGTCGCGGGCTCGCTCAACCTCTCCCGCTTGCGGGAGAGGTCGGCGCGCCAGCGCCGGGTGAGGGTTTCCTGCTCTGGGGGAATCCCGCCGTGGAGACACCCTCTCCCCAACCCTCTCCCGCAAGCGGGAGAGGGAGCGCACTTCCCGCGCGGCAACGATCAAACCCAACAGCATCGCGTTCTATTCCTCAAATCCGTTCGGCATGTCGGCCTTGGCAAGCGCTGCCGCGCGGGCCTTCATCCAGCCGTCGAGGAATGCCCTGTCATCCGATGGCGGATTTGACTTACCGTACGCCGCCCACGCCGCGCCAAGCACCTCTTGCCGCTTGATCAGCTTGTTGTTGTGCGCCTCCTGCGCATCGCTCCATTGCCCGGCCTCCTTGAGCGCCTGCACCGCACCGGGATGTACCGGCACCACCCAGTTCTTGGTCTGCCGGTCGGCGGCAAGACCGCCGGCACCGGGCGCGGAATCCTTGTAGGCGTCGTAGTTCACGATCATCGCCTTGGTGATCGCATAGACCTGATCGGCCGGCTGCGAGGCGTAGGCGACGAAGATCGGGTAGGGATAGTTACCGAGCTCGACCGGCTTGTCCGGCGAGATGCCGGCGCCGCAGGTCGCAAGCTGCGGGAAGAAGAACGAGCCGACCTTTTGCATCCGCGCCCAGCCTTCCTTGTCCTTGGCGGGGAGCGGCGGCCAGATCAGGCCGCGCGGCGAGGTCTCGGCCTCCTTGGCGGGGCCGGTGATGGTAGTGCCGAACGCGGCATCGACGTCGTTGTTGATCAGGCCCTTCCACATCGCGCCGTAGCTTGCGAACTCGACGGCCTTGACGTCCTTCTGCGTCAGCCCTGCGAAGGCGAGCACCGCGAGCGAGTTCTGGTTCAGCGCCGGCGAGCCGACGACGAAGCCGACGCGCTTGCCTCTGAGGTCCTTCAGCTCCTTCACGCCGGTGTCGGCAGCGACGCCGAGCGAGCCGCAATTGCAGTCGACCGTCGAGAGCAGGATCTGGAGCGGCTGCGGCCCCCATTCCTTCGATCCGAACTCGAACACGCCCTCCTGCGCGAAATAGGTCCCCGAGCCCATCGCCGAGGAGGCCGCGCGCTTGGCGCGCAGCGGCGCGAGGCGGGCGACGTCGTTGCCTGCGGGGAGCACGCGCACGTCGGTGCCATATTTGTCCTTCATCATCTTGCCGACGCCGACCGCGATGTTGAAGCCGGCGGTGCCGGTGTCATAGGCGGTGAACGTCAATGTCGCCGGCAGCTTGATATCCTCGGCGAACGCATAGCGTGTAGACGCAAAAGAAATGCCTGCCACCAAGGCAGGCGCAAGCATGAGCAGCCCACGAAGCATGTTTTCCCTCCATCATCTTCGCTTAAGCGCGAAGACCTTCTTGCTTGAATCGGATCATGTCACCGGGCATCCGCGATGGCAACGCCGGAGCGCGAATGCAGAAACCAGGCTGACAGAATGTCGCGGAATCCAGGGATTATGCAGTCAGTTCGCGACGATCGCGATCGCTTGTCCCTCGGCAACGACGTCGTCGAGCTTCACCAGAAGCGACGTGATCGTGCCGCTCGCGGGCGACTGCACGGGTATCTCCATCTTCATGGCTTCGACGACCACAACGTCATCGCCATCTGCGACGGTTCCTCCAACTTGCACGGGAGTTGCGCAGATGCGCCCCGCGACCTCCGTGACGATCTTAATTTCTGGCATGCCATCCCTTTTTGTTGTCGTCGCAAGATGCCTGAGGTAGCGTCGTCTGCAAGTGGAATTTAATTCCGCAGAGCGAAACAAGCTGGTAGGGAACATGGGACGACGATCGGAGCGGTTGAGTAGGCAAGGTGTGCTCGCTGGCGATGCCGGTGAGGGTGATGTCATCCAGGTGGTGTCGCGCGCGTTCGACGTGTTGCGATGCTTCGAGGGCCACGATAGCAGGCTCGGCAATCTCGAGATATCGAATCGCTGCGGCCTGCCGCGCTCGACGGTGTCGCGGCTCACGCACACGCTGACGCGGATGGGCCAGCTCGTCTACCTGCCGCGCGATCAGAAATATCGCATCGGCCCGAGCGCGGTGGCGATGAGCGCTTCGATGATGAAGGGCGCGCAGCTGCGCAGCATGATCCGCCAGCGGCTTCAGGAAGTCGCCGAGCAGCTTCCGGGCACGGTCGGCTTCGTCGTTCCCGATCGCTTCCATCTCGTCTATCTCCAGTTCGCGCGCTCGGCGAGCGCGCTCGGCCTGCACGAGGGCACCGGCAGCCGCATCTCGATGGCTTCGACCGCGGCAGGCGCGGCCTACACCGCTGCGCTGTCGCCCGAGGTCGGCGACGCCTTCATTGCGGACATGGAGCGGGAAGCGCCCGAGGCTGCAAAAATCTTGAGGCCCCGCATCGAGGCCAACCGGCAGTCGCTGCGCGAGCGCGGTTATGTCGTGGCCTGCGGCCTGTGGAGTCCGCACATCAACGGCCTCGCCGTGCCGATCTGGTCGCCGCAGTATCAGACCTTCGTCGTCATCACGATCGGCCTGCTGGCTGCGATGTATGACGAGCAGCGGCTGCATGACGAAGTCGCCCCGTTGATGCTCACGCTCGGCCGCTCGCTCGGCAGCCTGATGGAAGGCGCGGAGGGCGATGCCTTCAACAACCGTCTCTCGCGTAAGCCGGTCGCAATGGCCGTGCGCAACAATAACAAGCCGATCAACTCGGAGGGAGTGAATGAACTGGAAGCCGGAACTCGACGAGCTCGCCCGGCGCGAAGCCTTCGCGCGGGAGATGGGCGGCGTTGACAAGGTCAAGCGACAGCATGACCAGGGCCGGCTGAGTGTTCGGGAGCGCATCGACGGACTGATCGACAAAGGCAGCTTTCACGAGATCGGTGCCGTCTCCGGCATCGGTGAGTACGATTCCAGCGGCGAGCTGCAGAAAGTGACGCCGGCGAACTGCGTGTTCGGTCGTGCGCGCATCGAAGGCCGTACCGTGGTCGTGGTCGGCGACGATTTCACGGTGCGCGGCGGCTCGGCGGACGCGTCGATCTCGGCCAAGCCGCTGATGGCGGAGGAGATGGCGCGCGACTTCCGCCTGCCCATCGTCCGCATCGTCGAGGGCTCCGGCGGCGGCGGCTCGGTCAAGACCATCGAGACCAAGGGCGCGGCCAATCTGCCGGGCGGCATCGGCGGCACGCGCTGGTATCGCTTCACGACGGAGAACCTGTCGCGCGTGCCGGTCGTCGCGCTCGGCCTCGGCTCCGTCGCGGGCTTAGGTGCCGCGCGTCTTGCCGCAAGCCACTATTCCATCATGACCCGGAAGTCCGCGATGTTCGTGGCGGGCCCGCCGGTGGTGAAGGCGCTGGGGCAGGACCTCTCGAAGGAGGAGCTCGGCGGCGCCGACATCCAGACCCGCGCCGGCGCGATCGATCATGCGGTCGAGACCGAGGAGGAGGCGTTTGCCTGCGCGCGGCGCTTCCTGTCGTATTTGCCGTCCTCGGTGTACGAGCTGCCGGCGACCTTGCCCTGCACCGACAATCCGGAGCGCACCGAGGAAGCGCTGCTGAGCGCGGTGCCGCGCAACCGCAAGCAGGTCTATAAGATGCGGCCGATCATCGACGCCGTCGTCGACAAGGGCTCGTTCTTCGAGGTCGCCAAGAATTTCGGCAAGCCAATCATCGTCGGTCTCGCGCGGCTCGAGGGCAGGGCGGTGCTGCTGCTCGCCAGCGACAGTTTTCATTATGGCGGCTCCTGGACCGCAGATGCCTGCCAGAAGGTGGTGCGCTGGGTCGACTTCGCCGAGACCTTCCACCTGCCGATCGTCTATCTCATGGACTGCCCCGGCTTCATGATCGGCCTCGACGCCGAGAAGGCCGCCACCATCCGCCACGGCGTCCGCGCCATGGCCGCGGTGAACCAGACCACCGTGCCCTGGTGCACGGTGATTCTGCGCAACGCCTTCGGCGTCGCCGGGGTCGTGCATCAGCCCGCCGACCGCTTCTCGATCCGCTACGCCTGGCCGTCCGCCTATTGGGGTTCGCTGCCGCTCGAAGGCGGCATCGAAGCCGCCTACCGCGCCGATATCGACGCGGCCGAGGACAAGGCCGCGAAGCTGAAGGAGATCGAAGCGCGCCTCAACAAGCTGCGCTCGCCGTTCCGGTCGGCCGAAAAGTTCTGGGTCGAGGAGATCATCGATCCCAGAAGGACGCGATCATTGCTGTGCGAGTTCGCCCGGCTGGCCGAGCCGCTGCGCAAGCCCGGGCCGCCGGAGAATTTTTCGATCAGGCCGTAGCGCTCAAGCCGTGATTGCAGCCGGCAACGCGAGGAACCTTTCCTGGCGTGCCGCATTCGTCGCGCATGAGGAGCTTGTATTTCGGCATCGGCGCTCTCGCCGGCGCGCTGGTCCTCCTCACGATTTGGCTGGGCCAGCACGAACGGCAAGCGTCAATCGATCGTCTCGAGCGATGGGAAATTCCCCACGCGCCTGCGCGCTAGCTGGGGACGCTTGACCGCGGTTTGCAGCGACATAGCCGTGGCTGATGCACATGTGGTCAAGTCTCAGTTTCGATGACACGCCGTTCGTTCTCTGCGAGTTAATCATTCCGGCCGCAACGTCTGGTTTACAACGATTGCGGAGGCCAGCCCGCAAATGCAACCACTTTCAGCCGCTCTTTAGGCCGATTTCAGCCAAACTGTTATTGGTTGCTCGCTGTGGGGCAGGGATCTCACAATTTGGAGCCTGCAATGTTCAAGTCAGTTCTTTCTGCGTGCCTTTTCGTTGCCTTTAGCTCCGTTGCCTCCGAAGCCCGGCCCTATCGCATTCATCAAGTACCTGAATGCAACGTCACGATGCCCTGCGACTTCTCGTATTCGCAAACGCGCCCTGAGCGGACGCCCAGATCCTCACTGCAAGCCTATCGCTCAACGCAACTGACAGTGACCGACGCAGGCGGCGCCGCGGCGACGAGTGTCTCCGGCACGCGCATCATTGGAGGGCGGCCGGCTGGTTGCCCCTCATCCTTCTGCGGCTGCGGCGCAGCTCTGCGCGTGTTCGGTCGTGTGGTGCCGGAATTGAATCTCGCCGCGAACTGGCTGCGCTTTCCGCGCACGTCACCGGCACCGGGAATGGTCGCGGCCCGGCGCGGGCATGTCTTCGTCCTGGAGCAGCACCTCGGAGGCGACATGTGGATGGCGTACGACGCCAATTCGGGCGGTCACACAACGCGAATGCATGCGCGCTCGCTGCGGGGCTACACGGTCGTCAACCCGCGCGGCTGAGAAAATGGCGGGATTGCCCGGCTTCAACTAGAGCCGTCACACCTTGCCGAAATTCGTTTGCGGATTGAGCGCGCGTTCCCACGAACGCGCGCGATGAATCCATGCGGCGTGACCTCACAACAATAACGCGCTACGCTCCTCCGGCAAGAACAAGAGGAAGCGCCAATCGTGTATGACTTCATTATCGTGGGCGGCGGCTCGGCAGGGTCCGTGCTGGCCCACCGGCTCTCCGCAAAGAGCGCCAACAAGGTCCTGCTGTGCGAAGCCGGACAGGACACGCCACCGGGCAACGAGCCGGCCGAGATCAGGGACAGCTATCCGGGCACGGCCTATTTCGATCCGCGCTTCCACTGGACCGAGCTCAAGGTCACGACGCAAGTTGTCAGCCACAACAATCCGAACGAGGGGCGTCCGCCTTTGCGCAAATACGAGCAGGCGCGGGTGCTCGGCGGCGGCTCGTCGATCAACGGCCAGATGGCCAATCGCGGCGCGCCGACCGACTACGACGAATGGCAGGCGCGGGGCGCCGAGGGCTGGAGCTGGAACGACGTGCTGCCCTTCTTCAAGAAGGTCGAGCGCGACCTCGATTTCGACGGGCCGTACCACGGCAAGGACGGCAGGATCCCGGTCCGCCGCATCCCGCGGGAGCACTGGACGCGGCATTCACAGGCCTTCGCCGCGGCCTTCCAGCAGGCCGGCCATCAGTTCGTGCCCGACCAGAACGGCGAGTTCGTCGACGGCTACTTCCCGGTGACGCATTCCAACCAGGCCGAGCAACGCGTCTCGGCCGCCATGGGCTATCTCGACCGCGACACCCGCAAGCGCGCCAACCTCACGATCTCCACCAACACGCAGGTTCGCGAGCTGTTGTTCGAGGGCACGCAATGCGTCGGCGTGAAAGCTATGGTCGACGGGCGGGAGCAGGAATTCCGCGGACGCGAGATCATTCTCTCCAGCGGCGCCATTCATTCGCCGGCGCATCTGTTGCGCGCCGGCATCGGTCCGGTCGGTCACCTCAAGGATCTAGGCATTCCCGTGCTGATGGGCTTGCCGGGCGTCGGCCAGCGCCTGATGGATCATCCCTCGATCTCGCTGTCGTCCTTCGTCCGCCGCGGCGCGCGCATGAACGAGCACACCCGGCGCCACATGCAGCTTGGCCTGCGTTATTCCTCTGGGCTGCCGGGCGTGCCGAAGGGCGACATGTTCGTCGTCCTGCTCAGCAAGTCGGCCTGGCATGCGGTCGGGGAGCAGATCGGCTCGCTGCTGACGTTCGTCAACAAGACCTATTCCGAGACCGGACAGGTCAAGCTTGCCTCGCGCGATCCCTCCGCGGAGCCGATCGTCGAGTTCAATTTGTTGTCCGACCGGCGCGACCTCGATCGCCTGATGAGCGGCTTCCGCAAGATGGCGGCGGTGCAGATGAGCGAAGTCGTCAGGAAGGTGACGGACAAGCCGTTCCCGGCCGCCTATACCGACCGCGTCCGCAAGATCGGCGTGGTCAACACCAAGAACAAAATCCTCACCACGATCGCCGCGGCCCTGATGGACGGGCCGTCGGCGCTGCGCCACTACATGATCGACAATTTCGTGGTCGAAGGCTTCACCTTCGATCAGGTCATGAATGACGATGAGGCGCTGGAAGCCTTCGTGCGCAAGGCGACCATCGGCGTGTGGCATGCCTCGTGCTCATGCCGCATGGGTCGGGACGACGATCCGATGGCGGTGGTCGACAACCAGGGCCGCGTCAAGGGTGTGCAGGGCCTGCGGGTCGTCGACGCCTCGATCTTCCCGGTGGTGCCATGCGCCAACACCAACTTCCCGGTCCTGATGTCGGCGGAAAAGATCGCTGCCGCGATCCAGTGAACTGCAAGCGCTCTCCGGGATTATCAGCGGCCGGCTTGCCGGAGCAGCCGCGGGCCCTCCGTGTCTCAGGGCAGATGCGCCGAGCCAGGACAGGATGCCGTCATCCTGGCCTGCGGCCGATTGCGATCCACCTCAATCGACAGGATTGACGCAGCCTGGCGCCGGCCTGGAAGCTACCATCCGACCGTCCGGATGCTCCTGCCTGCGATCTCTATGATCGCGTTTATCCGGCGTTAATGATGCTTTCTCAATATGAGACATCTCAATTTGTCGCAGTCCATGTTTGTGGATTGCACGTAAGTGTTGATTAAGAGGCCAAATCCATATTCCGGCCTGCGATGCGCAGGTGGTCGGCGGCAGGAATGCTGCGGCCTCCTGCATCGTGAGATTTCAGGGAAGTATTCTTGCCGTCACGACGGCAATCAGGATGAAGGTCATGCTCCGCCGGGTAGTGCTCCGTTTCGCCAGAGATCGGAAGGCCAACGTCGCCATTATCTTCGCGCTCATGATGGTTCCGACCGTCTTTCTCCTGGGCATGACGCTCGACTACACGCTCGCCTTGCGCAAGCGCGAGCAATTGAACGCAGCCGCCGACGCCGCCGCGATCGCGGCCGTGAGGCCGGCGATGCTGACGCAGACCGACACGGCCGTCGTCAAGTCGACCGCGGAAGCCGTCTTCGCAGCGAAGGCGAATCTTCCCGGCCTGTCGGCGGTGCCGACGCCGACGGTCACGGTCACCGATTCCGGTCTCGCGCGGACCATCACGGTCTCCTACACCGCGGAGTCCATCAATAATTTCCCCGGCGTTCTCGGCAAGCAGACCTGGCAGGTCGCCGGATCCGCGACGGCGCGGGCGTCCAGTGCGCCCAACATGAACTTCTACCTGTTGCTGGATGACTCCCCGTCGATGGCGCTGGCGGCGACCCAGACCGACATCGACAACATGATTCTCGCCACGAAAAACCAACCCACCTACGCGAAGAATTGCGCATTCGCCTGCCATGAGGCGCATCCCAACAACGCAAACCCCAGCTCGACGAACAAGGACAATCTCACGGTCGCGCGTGCGAACAACGTCACGCTGCGCATCGATCTCGTGACCAATGCCGTCAAGCAATTGATGGTCGGACCCTGGTCGTGCCCGCAGTCAGGTGTGTCGGGCGGCGTCATGCAGTGCATGTCGGCGCTCAACAACACGACCTACAAGGCCGCCATCTACACCTTCGACTACGCCCTGAACACGATCCAGACGCTGACCACCCCGACCACCGCCGGCACGAAGATCGCCAACATTCAGCTCCTGACGGTCGACCACCAGAACTGCCCCGTTCTCGACAGCAAGGGCAACTGCATCTACACCACCGACTACGGCACCGATATCTCGAAGGGGCTGACGAACCTCAACGCCGCCATGCCCGATCCCGGCACCGGCACCAATCAGTCGGGCGATACGCCGCAGGAAGTGGTCTTCCTCGTCACCGACGGCGTCGAGGACAAGCTCATCCCGAAGACGGGGGGCAGCTGCGACCCCAATGCCACCTATGCGCTTCCGACAGCCAACTCGACGACTTTGCGATGCCAGCAACCGCTCAACACGACGGTATGCGATACCATCAAGAAGCGGAACATTCGCATCGCGATCCTCTACACCGAATATCTGCAGCTGAGCGACAGCTGGTACACAACTCGCATCTCGCAATTCAACAATCCGTCCTCGTCCACGGGCACGATCGCGAAACGGCTGCAATCATGCGCCTCGCCCGGTCTGTACGCGAGTGTTCAGAATGGTGGCGACATTTCCGCGGCGCTGACGAACCTTTTCCTCAAGGTCGCGTCGAGCACGGCCAGCCTCGTGCAGTAGAGAAACGCGCCATGACCGGACCGGATGTTGCAACAACGAAAAGACGCCGCAATCGCTGCGCCGTTTTCGCGCGGGACAGCAGGGGCGCCACGGCCGTCGAATTCGCGCTCGTGGCCGTGCCGTTCCTCGCCCTTATCATCGCACTGATCCAGACGTTTCTGGTCTTCTTCGCCCAGCAGATGCTCGAATCCGTCGTGCATCAGTCGGCGCGCCTCGTCATGACCGGACAGGTTCAGTCCGCACAGATGACGAAGGATGCCTTCAAGCAGAAGGTCTGCGATCAGATCGTGATCCTGTTCAATTGCAGCGGCCTGATGGTGGACATGCAGGTGGCGACCTCGTGGACGTCCGCGAACACGGGGATGCCGACCTTGACCTTCGACGCATCGGGAACAGTCCAGAACACCTGGCAGTACGACCCGGGCGACGCCGGCGACATCGTCGTTCTCCGCGTCATGTATGTGTGGCCGGTCGTGCTCGGGCCGCTCGGTTTCAATCTCTCGAACCTCAGCAACGGCAACCGGCTGATCATGTCGTCCGCCGCGTTCCAGAACGAGCCAGGAGCTTCCTGATGATCTCCGCCCTGTCGTCTCGCGCTCGGCACCTGTTGATCGATGTCCGCGCCGTTGCAGCGACGGAGTTCGCCATGGTGGCGCCGTTCATGCTGGTGCTCTATGTCGGCGGTGTCGAGCTCGGCAACGGCCTCGCCATGAACGTAAAGGTCAGCGCGACCGCGCACAGTGTCGCCGACATGATCACGCAGAACACGGCAGTTACCTCGTCTCAAATGGACGGCATTCTCGCGGCGGCGACCGCCATCATGGCCCCATATCCGACCAAGAACGGCTCGACCTCCTTGATGACGATCACAGTCTCGGAAGTCTCGACCGACAGCGCGGGGAAGGCGACGGTGCAGTGGAGCAAGTCGACGAGCTCCTCGGGAGCGAGAGCCGTCGGTCAGCAGCTGACCTTGTCATCCTTTACCGCGCCGAGCGGTACCAGCAACGCCAATATCTCGCTCATTCTGAGCGAGGTGTCCTACGATTACGCGCCCAACCTCGGCTTCACCATCGCCGGCACCGTGAAGCTGTCCGACAGCTACTATCTGTTCCCGCGTTGTTCGACCAACAGCCCGGCCACCTCGAGCTTTCCCTATTACGACGTGAAATATCCGGCGACGTCGACCTGCACCTGCGTCCAGCATTTGCAGCAGAAGACCTGTTGATCATCAGTTACAGCCGCAGCACCTTGCCGGGATTCATGATGTTTTGCGGATCGAGCGCGCGCTTGATCGTGCGCATGATGTCGAGCTCGGTCTTCGACCGGTAGTGGCTGAGCTCGTCGAGCTTGTCGATGCCGATGCCGTGCTCCGCCGAGATCGAGCCGCCCATGGAGGTGATCAGATCGTTCACGGCCCGCGTGATGGCGCCCTTGTAGTGGGTCAGCGTCTGCTGATCCATGCCCTTGGGCCCCATGAACGAAAAATGCAGATTGCCGTCGCCAATGTGCCCCAGCGGGTAGGGCCTGATAGTCGGGAGAATACCGAGCACGGCCTTGAGCCCCTGGTCGATGAACTCCGGAATCCTGGAAATCGCCACTGAGACGTCGTAGCTGAGCCCAGGTCCCTCGGCCCGTGAGGCCTCGGCAACACCCTCGCGGATGCGCCACATGTTGCGCGACTGACTGACCGTGTGCGCGATCGCCGCATCGAGCACGCGGCCGGCCTCGAGCTGATCGGCCAGAAACTGCTCCATCTTCTCGGACATGCCCTCAGTCCCGTCCCGGCGTGGGCGCGCGGACGACCATTCGAGCAGAAGGTACCATGGCGTATCCGCCTTCAGCGGATCCTGGGTGCCGGGAATGTGACGCAGCACCATGTCGATGGCGGCGCGGCTCATCAGCTCGCAAGAGCCGACATTATCCTCGGACGCTGCGTGCGCTTCGGACAGGATCTCCAGGGATGCGCGCGGATCGCGGATCGCCAGCCACGCGGTGCTGACGTCCTTCGGAGCGGGCCATAGCTTGAGCACGGCCTTGGTGATGATGCCCAGCGTGCCTTCGGCGCCCATGAACAGGTGCTTGAGGTCGTAGCCGGTGTTGTCCTTCTTGAGCGCACGCAGTCCGTCCCAGACATCGCCATTGGCCAACACGACTTCGAGCCCCAAGACGAGATTGCGGGCATTGCCATAGCGCAGCACCTGCACGCCGCCGGCGTTCGTCGACAGATTGCCGCCGATCATGCACGAGCCCTGGGCGCCAAGACTGAGGGGCAGGAACCTGTCGTGACTGGCCGCGGTCTCCTGCAGCGTCTGCAGCACGCAGCCGGCCTCGACCGTCATCGAATAGCCGACGGGATCGACCTCCAGAATGCGGTTCATGCGGCCAAGCGACAACACGATGCCGGTGTGCGCTGGCCAGGGCGTTGCCCCACCCATCAGGCCGGTGTTGCCGCCCTGCGGCACGATCGCGACGCCGTGCTCATGGCAAAGCCGGACCACTTTGGACACTTCCTCGGTGCTACCTGGACGAACGACGGCGCCAGCACCCCCGACCAGCAATCCGCGCCAATCCGTCACGAACGGCTGCTTGCCGTGCTCGTCCTCGATAAAACCCTTCTCGCCCACGATCGCGCGCAACGCATCGCTGATCTCGGTGGTCAAGGGAGCGGTCGGGATAGCGGGTAGGGACGACGGGAAGGCAGCCGGCATTTGTTTCCTCTGGCGCATCTTGGTGTGCACTGCGCACGTGACGTGCGTCGGGACATTGTCCACGTTTGCGCCGAGGAGTCTAGCGACGTACCCTGATGTCAGCCGGGCAGGGCCTAGTGGATGATCTGGTTCAGGAAGCCCTTCGCCCGGTCCGTGCGCGGAGCCCGAAAGAACGTTTCCGGATTTGCCTCCTCAACGATGCTTCCACGATCCATGAAGACCACCCGGTCGGCGACCTCGCGGGCGAATCCCATCTCGTGCGTCACGCACACCATCGTCATGCCCTCTCGCGCCAGCTCGACCATGGTGTCCAGCACTTCCTTGACCATCTCAGGGTCGAGAGCGGATGTCGGTTCGTCGAACAGCATGATCTTGGGCTGCATGCACAGCGCCCGCGCGATCGCGACGCGTTGCTGCTGACCACCCGACAATTGTGCGGGATACTTGTCTGCCTGATCCTGAATGCGGACTTTCCGCAACAAGCCGAGTGCGCGATCGCGCGCTTCTGCTTCCGACAGGCCGCGAACCTTCATCGGAGCCAGCATGCAGTTCTCGGCCACCGTGAGATGCGGGAAGAGGTTGAAGCTCTGAAACACCATGCCGACTTCGCAGCGCACACTGTTGATGTCGGCGACGCGATTGCTCAACTCGACGCCGTCGACGATGATCCGGCCTTCGTCGTGCTTCTCGATATGGTTGATACACCGGATGAGCGTTGACTTGCCGGAGCCGGAAGGTCCGCACAGAACGATTTTCTCGCCCCTGCCGACCTCGAGATTGACGTCGTTCAGCGCAGTGAACGCGCCGAACCGCTTCACGACATTCTCGACGACGACGATTGCGCCGGGCTGCGTGGCATCGCTCAAGTTCTCCCGAGGCATGTTTCTCTCCCAAATTCGAGGCGTTATCACGATGTGGCGAGTGCGTATCGTTTGCGAAGGGCAGCGACACACTGGGAAGCTGCAGAACTGATGGCGAGGTAGGCCACTGCTACGACGAGGTACATTTCGACGAGGCGGCCGTTGAGCTGCGCAAGCTTGGAAGCGGCGCCCAGAAGATCCGTCAGCGAAAGCACGTAAACCAGAGAAGTGTCCTGAAACAGGATGATGGTCTGGCTCAGGATGATCGGACTGGCCACGCGCACGACCTGCGGGAGGACGACATGGCGGTAGGTATCATAGGTGGACAATGCGAGTGCCTGGCAGGCCTCGAACTGGCCCTTGTTCACGGCCCGCAGCCCGACACGGATGATCTCGGAGTAGTAGGCCGCCTCAAACAAGCCGAAGGTGATAAAGGCGGTATAGGTTGCGCCGATCGGGATCGGGCGGCCGTTGCCGCTGAGATGCCCAAGCACGATTGGCACCAGGAAGAAAAACCAGAACAGCACGAGGATCAGCGGGATCGACCGGATGACCGCAACGTAGCCGCGGATGATCTGGGCGAACACCGGAATCTCGAAATGCTGGACGAGCGCAAGGCAGGTTCCGAGAACCATGCCGATGGCGAATGCGGCGGCCGTGAGCGCAAGCGAGAAGAGCAGGCCCGACCAGAGATAGGGCCAGGATTGCGCTAGAATCGAGAAATCGAGGGTGTTCATTTCACGACCTCCATGGCACCGGGCAGAGCGCCGCTTTGCTGCATCTCGTCGGCCAGATCCTGGCCAGCAGTGAGCTTGACGGGAGCGCTCCCCGGAATGCGGACTGCTTTGTCGATGAACGTCATGGCCTGATACGCAACGAGCGCCAGACAAAGGTAGATAATCGTCGCCGCGCCAAATGCCGAGAATGTCTGGAACGTGGCCTCGCTGATCTGGCGAGCCTGCGCGGTGAGCTCCATCAAGCCGATCGTGAGTGCGACCGAGGTGTTCTTGTATATGCCCATCACCTCGCTGGTGAGGCTCGGCACGATGAGGCGCAGAGCTTGCGGCACGACAACATATCGATAGGTGAGGTAACCACTGAGGCCGAGAGCATTGGCCGCCTCGATCTGTCCCTTTGGGAGCGCTTCGATACCCGCCCGGACCTGCTCGGCTATTCGGGAAGCCGTGTAGAGTCCAAGGCAAAGGAGTGCCGGGAAGAAAGATGCCCAGGGCGGAGGAATCTGCTTGATGGCATCGCCCAGCGCGGTGGGCACGACCTCCGGGAAGACGAAGTACCAGAGGAACATCTGCACCAGGACCGGGATGTTTCTGAATATCTCGACATAAAGCCGGGCCAGGATCGAAAAGAAGCGATTCTGGACTGTGCGGCCCACGCCGACGACCACACCGATGCCGAAGGCGATCCACCAGCCGAAGAAGGCAAGAGCCAGCGTCCAACCGAGACCCGACACAAGCCAGTCGATATAGCGCTGGCCGTCCGCCGTCTGTTCAAAAAGCACTCCGAACATCGCGAGCCCTCAGGTTTCAAGTGCGAACGAGGATTTCCTTGCGAGGCGGTCAGCTCCGTCAATCAGTCAACGGCATCGCTGGGATGCGCGATCCGCGCCATCAATTCGTCCGTGAGCGGGAATGCGAGGTTCTCACCCTTGGGCGGGATCGGCTTGGTGAACCATTTCGCGTAGGTCTTCTCGAATTGGCCGGATGCCATTTGTTTGGAGAGAACGTCGTCGACGAGGCCCTTGAAGCCGGCATCACCCTTCGCGAACATCAGTCCATAATAGATCTTTGCGTAACCCTCGGGAAGGAACAAGAGCGCATCCGGATTCGGCGCCGCAGCCTTGAGCCCGGCGAGGAGGATATCGTCTTCCATGAAGGCGGCCGCACGGCCGGTGTTCAACATCAGGAAGGATTCAGCGTGGTCCTTGGCCTGGACGATGTTGAGGCCGAGGTGCTCCATGGCGTTGACGCTCTGCGCGAAACCCACCGCGTTGGAGCCTTGCGTGACGACAATCGTCTTGCCTTTCAGCTCGCCGGCGGTCTTCACGCCACTGGCGGCCTTGACGAGCCATCGCGGCTGACTGACGAACGTCGCGACGGAAAACGAGACCTGTTCTTGCCGCTTCTTGTCGTTCGCAGTGCCGCCGCATTCAATGTCGACCGTCCCGCTCTGGATCAGCGGAATCCGGTTCGAGGAATTCACCGGCGTGTAGTTGACCTTGAGGTTGGGCAACTTCAGCTCCTCCTTGATGCGATCGACGATCGCCGCGCAGAGATCGAGCGAGAAGCCGATGGGCTTCTGATCGGGCCCGAGATACGAGAACGGTATCGAAGCCTCACGGTGGCCGATCGTGATTGCGCCGCTGGATTTGATCTTATCAAGCGTCGGGCTGTCGGCTGCTGCCGAGGGGCTTGGGCTGACGGCCAGGAGTCCTGAAACCAGGAGTCCTGGGAGAAGTCCGAGCGCCTGAACAAGCTTCTTCATGGTCTTTGCCTTTCCCTCGTTTGTCGAATTCAAGCTGCGGCGGAAGGGCGTCCGAGCCCTCGCCGACGGATGACGTCGATCAGGCGATCGATGTCGTTGGCGGTGTTGAACATGCCGAGCGAGACGCGAATGCCATCTCGTTCGGGCGATACGCGCACATCGTTCTCCTCGAAATGGCCGAGCCAGTCCGATGGGGGCAGGGCGATGACGTAGATGTGCGGCGCGCGATGCTTTCGATCGCGCGGGCCAACGAGGCGGATGTCCAGCTCGTCCAGGCGCGCGATGAGGTGATCGCCGAGATCAAAGCAGTGGTTCTGGATGTTCTGCCCCCCGATCTGCTCGATCATGTCGAGGGAAGCACCCAGTGCATGGACCGCGGGCAGATTGAAGTTGCCCAGCTCGAATCGCCTAGCGGTGGGCGAGGGCGCCATCTTGTCCGGGCGCGCGATGAGATCATCAGGGATCTCGGCGAGGCTCGCGGCAGCCAGATAGGCCGGCTCCAGCTCTTTGAGCGCCTTGTCCCAATACAGAAGCCCGAGCCCTTGCGGAACCAGCAATCCCTTGTGACTTCCGGAGCCGACGAAGCTCGCGCCAATCGCCTTCGCGTTGACAGGCACGACGCCGATCGACTGCATCACGTCCACGACGAAGTAGAGTTTCTTCCTGGCGCACATCGCGCCGACGCTCTCGATGTCAAAGCGGTGACCAGCGTGGAACGTGACGTGTGACATCGAAATCGCGCGCGTGTTTTCGTCGATGAAAGGAGCAAAGCTGTCGGCATCGACGATATCGGTCATCGGGATGAAGCGGACCTCGACGTCCTTCCGTTGCAGATGGAGGAACGCGTAGGCGTTGTTCGGATGATCGCCGTGGATCAGCAGGACATTGTCGCCGGCCCGGAGCGGCAGTGCGTTTGCCGCGATGTTCATGCTTTCCGACGTATTTTTCGTGAAGGCGATTTCATCCGCGGCCACGCCGAGAAAGCGAGCGACCTTGGCGCGGGTCTGCTCCACCCGGTCGAGCCATACGCTTTTCGGGCCGGCCGTCTCGAAGCCCTCGCGAAGGAAGAGCTCGATCGCGGCCTTCACCGGGCGCGCAAGCGGCGTTTGAAACCCGGAGTCCAGATAGACCATCCGTTCGACGGCGGGGAATTCCTTCCTCACGGCGTCCACGTCGTAGTGACGAGACATACGCATCTCCTGTTGGGCGCGCCGTCGGGACTTGGCTCTCGGCCAAGCGGCGGAGCGAGATTCTGGGAACGGTGAGACTGCGTTGCACAATTTCTGGTCAATCACCGGCAACGCCAAGAATATGAGCTTTCAGAATTTCGACAAACAACTTTGTCGATTTTCAATATATTTTATTCCGAAAAATGATAATATGTGGCGTAAGTCTTGATTTTGCTGCCGATTTGGCCGGAGGGAAAATGACGAAACGCAGCGAGAAGGACGGGCCATTGGATCGTGTCTTCGCGATCGTTCGGCACGTTGCCGACCAACGCAAAGCGGTCTCAGCGGCAGAGATCGCAAAGGCTCTCTCGCTGCCTCTTCCAACGGCGCACAGGTTGATCGGAAATCTCGAGGACCGCGGACTTCTTCAGAAGGCGTTGGGGACCAAGCGTTACGTTGTGGGAAACCAGCTCGTCACACTGTCCGCCACTGTTATCGGCGCGGCCTTCCGCACTGCGCGGCGGCATGCGGTGCTTCAGGCGGTTGCGGGAGAAATCGGCGAACAATGCGAGATCGGCGTCGTACGCGACAACTTCGTTGCCTATGTCGACAGCGTTCGCGTTTCGGAGCCGCAAGGCCTTCAGTTCAATCCGGGAGAGGCGGCGCCGTTACACTGCACGTCGACCGGAAAAATCTACATGAGCAGACTGCCCGAGCGGACCCGGGCGAAGTTGTGCCGCGCACTACCTCTGACCAAATTCACGGAAACGACAATCGTCGACGTCCACGGGCTGATGAAGGTCCTGGAGGACACGCGGCAACGAGGCTGGGCCAAAACCAACGAAGAGTATGTGAAGGGAGTTGTGGGGTGTGCCGTCCCCATTCTGTCACCGGATCGAGAATTGATAGCTTGCTTGGGTGTCTCTGTGCCGGTGGCGCGCGTGAGCTTCGTCGAACTGGACCGGTTCATACCGCCGCTCCAAAAGGCTGCCGCTCTGCTGTCGGAGACCATTCTGCAAGTTGATTGATGCGCCGATCCCGGCAACGTTCAGGCAATCTTTGCAACATTTCTAAACATCTTCGTCAACATCCCGCGGCTGTTCAGGCATAGGACGCGCTCAGACTTTACGGATCAGGATTGGCAGAATGCTATTGAAGTTTCCGGCAGCGCGCATGGGCATTGGCGCGGCCTGCCTCGTGCTGATCGGCATCAGCCCATTGTGCGCAGAGCCGGTGTTCGACAGTTTGGCCGGCGCATGGTCGGGCATCGGCACCATGAAGCCGTCGGACGGTCCGCGTGAGAAGGTTCGCTGCAAAGTGGCGTACAACGTTACCAAGCCGGGACGGTCGCTGACACTTGATCTGCGCTGCGCAAGCGATGCGTACAAGATGGTCCTGTCCGCGAACATCGAGCAGAGCGGGACGGAGCTTTCCGGCAACTGGTTCGAGAGCGAATACCGACAGGGCGGCAAGGTCTATGGCACGAACAAGGACGGCCTGATCGAGGCGCGAATTGAGGGAAACACGGTGGCTGCGCTGGTGACGATCCAGACCAGGAGCAATCATCAATCCTTTCTGATGGAAGCACCGGGCTCCTGGATGTCGGAGGTCGCGATCGAATTGAACAAGGAAGCGAAGTGACCTCGATTTCGCTCATCCGCAACAATGGGGACCTATATACGAGCTGACATAGGACTAAGTTGCGGCACAGATTTACGAAAGGTCGATTCGACCGTGGCAGCCACACTAGTCGTCACGGCCAGATCACGCGGGGGCCACGCGTAATGCGAAGCTTTGCACGTATTACCGCAGCCACCCTTGTAGCCACCCCTCCGGCCACCCGGAGTTTTTGCGTTGACTAAACCGATGCGCGGGACAGGCCCGCGAAGTCACCCTTCAGAGGCACTGGATGCTGAGGGCTTGGCGGATAGGGCAGAAAACGGTCTGTCCACGAACGGTGTACTGCGTATCGAGTTCAAAACAGGTGTAGAGCACGCCACGGTCAAACGTCCCGTGCCTAGATCGAAGAGATTACGTTCCAGCGCTCCGCTATTGCGGGATTCCTACCTCTGGTCTCTTCGACGGCAAGTTCGCTTGCTCACTAAAGTGAATGGATCGAAAGCCGATTCATTCTCTCGTTAGAAGAATTGTCCGTAGTTGCCCTGAGAATCGGGTTTCGGCCAAATCAGATAGAACACCCAAGCTACCGTCAGCGGCTTCTCCAGAACCGACGACAGTCGGGCTCCACGCCGCGCGGCTGCAATACCGCAGTCCGGAGCAGGCGGGCTTCAGCCCGCCAAAGTCGTGGAGAACCGAAATGGGAATGCACCCCACTTCGGGGTCGAAGCGTGTGCACGTGAATTCGTACACACGGAAGCGGCTCGGTCGTTTAGAGCATGTGTGCGAGCACTGGCGCTCTTGGCCGAACCAACTCAGCTTCGACTTCTAGGCCAGTCTGCAAAGCTGGCTTTGCTAACGGTAGCTTGGGTTGCCCTCCATGCAACCGAGATGCGAAGCCCGGCCAGCGCCGGGCTTCGCTGCTTATGATAACTCAGCCGACGATTTCCTCCCTATTAGGAGAGTTGCGCCACTCTCGAAACGCAAACTCGCTAACTGCGTCCGAACCCGGCCTTCGCGCCGGGTTTTTTCATGCCCGGATGTAGGAGCTGCGTCGTAACCAGGTTCGACGCCCTCCCCAAGTCCTCAAAATCAGTTCGAGGCCGCGACAGCGCGCTCAGTCCCTCACGACCGAGCGCGCTGTCGCGCGTGCGCGTTTGCGTCCCATCAACCGAATGAAAGGAACTACACGCATGAACGGCTCTATTTGGATCGATACCTATAATCGCATTCGCGATGGGCGGATTCAGCAGGTTTGCGGGCATTGGCGACGCTTGCCGCGTCGCCGCACGTCAGCGACCGCAATTCCGTTTCCGCATCCGTCGGTCGCGTAGAGACACCACGTTCGCTTGACTGACATCGCCGTCGGACGGAGCCTTCAGCTTTCTGCCCGGCGGCATTTTCTTTTTGGACCGCGTAACGCTCGCCTCCACCTCGCTCGGATCAGCGCCGATGAAACGCTTTAGCGCCCCATCAAAGGGCATATTGAGGCCAAGGGGCGGCTCCGGCGGAGTGCTTCTTATCTTCCTACTCATCGGCGATCGGCACTTTGTCAGGCTGCGGACCGACGACGCCGTCAAACGGGGCGTTCATGCGCTCCGTAGAGCTCATGCTACGCCGATTCAGGCGCCAAGTCATTTCCTGCACATACTGTTGCAGGTGCTTCGCCTGACCCAATGATGGGTTCCCACAATCTGCCGCTTGAGGAGCGCCCAAACCGATTCAACCGAATTGGTGTGCGCCTCGTCCTTCTTGTACTCGCCTAGAAGCGCAAATCCAGGACCCATAATCACAGGGAGACGTTTGGCGTAGACTGTTGACCCCTCTCCCGCGCCACAATGATCGCCTGGGGTAGTTGGCCCCCGGCCGGGACGACACCGATTGTATTGCGGCAGCCTTTTGCCTCACGCGCGATGTGAGAAATTTTCGTCACAAGTCCACTGTCTGTGTCAATTCGGAATAATCGCATTATAGCCCTGTTTTGCCCGACGTGTCAAACGGCGCTGCGGACGCACCAGGCTAAGCCATTGATCCGCCACGCACGGGCTACTGTGCATGGGGTTGTTTTCGCACTTTTTGTTTGAGCGCTCGCCGGAAGGCGCCTCACGCGCTCTCCGTCTCCCGGTGCACGTCGTGCACCACGAGCCCCATGCCTTCGTCCGGCATCCTGATCCAGTCGCGACGCTTCAGGGTGCGCTTGGTGTCCTCGTAACCGCTTGTCCAATGCTCGCGCATCGAGGTGCCCGAGAACTCGTGGTCCTTGGCGTCTCCCTCATAGGCCTTCTGCTGGTAGATCAGATGCAGAATCGCGATCTCCGGCATGTTGCGCAGGCTCGCCTTGAGCTTGCGCTCCTCCTCGGAGAGCTGCTCGTCCGGCAGCTTCGCCAGCGCCTTGTAGAGCAGGATCTTGAGGTTGTGCGTGCGGCGATAGACGTCGGTGTTGTGGCGCGTGCGCGAGGAATACATGATGTCCTTGTGGCGGGCCATGACGTCCTGGATCGAACGCGGCAGCACGCCGCGTGCGCTGAAGAGGTCGACCTGGAACACCAGCGAGTTGAGCGCGTCCTCCTGGTCGAGCAGATGCTGGAGCGGTGTGTTGGAGACGATGCCGCCGTCCCAGAAATGATCAGTGCCGATCCGCACCATCGGCAGCGCCGGGGGCAGGGCGCCTGAGGCCATGACATGCTCCGGCTCGATCTCGTCATGGGCGTTGTCGAAATAGATGAAATTGCCGGAGAGCACGTTGACCGCGCCGACCGCGAAGCGGACCCTCTTCTCGTTGATGAGATCGAAGTCGACGAGCTCGAGCAGGCTCTCCTTGAGCGGCATCGTGTCGTAATAGCTGGTGGCGGTGCGTGCGCCGATCGGGCTGAACCAGGGATTGACCCGGTGCGGGGTGAAGAAGCCCGGCTGGCCCATCGCCGACGTCATCCACGCGCTACAGAGATTGCGCCACTGGCGGAAGACGTCGCCATCGGGCGTGTAGTGCCAGATCTTGCGGTTGGTGATGCGCTCCCAGAAGATGCGCAGCGCCTCCAGCCGCTTCTCCGGTTTGTTGCCGGCGATGATGGCGGAGTTGATCGCACCGATCGAGACGCCGCAGACCCAGTCGGGCTCGATCCCCACCTCGTGCAGCGCCTGGTAGACGCCGGCCTGGTAGGCGCCGAGCGCGCCGCCGCCTTGCAGCACCAGCGCGACGCGGTCGCAGCGCTCTGGACGCCAGCCCCGCGCGGGCGGCTGATGGGTCTGATAGGTCGGTTGCGACGTGCGGGCGTCCATGGCCGATGCCTCCTGCCGAGCATGCGCCGGAAAAGTGTGCAGCGGTTTTCCGAAAGGATCATGCTTCAATGACAAGCCAGACGATTACGTCCGGCAGTGACGGCGTGATGACAATTTCGGCGCCGATGCATCGGCTGCAGATCAACCGAAACGCGAATGGCCCGAGGTCGTGCGCCTGACGGAATTCCTTCACATCGCAGTCAATGACGGCGGCTAGCAATTTGCATCGAGCCTGACGCGGCCGGGCGGGCATCACATAAGGCATCACACAGGAGACCAGCGATGCGCAGGGAAGACGTGCTGAGACTTCCGTCCATGCCAGCGGCCGGGCCGAGCTATCCCGCCGGGCCCTATCGCTTCGTCAACCGCGAATTCCTCGTCATCAGCTACGAGACCGATCCGGACCTGATCCGCGCCGGCCTGCCCGAGCCGCTGGAGCCGATCGACCAGCCGATCGTGCATTACGAATGGATCAAGATGCCTGACTCCTCCGGCTTCGGTAGCTACACCGAGTCCGGCCTCGTCATTCCCGCGCGCCTCAACGGCGAAGAGGTCAATTTCGTCTCGCAGATGTACCTGGACGACGATCCGCCGATCGCCGCCGGCCGCGAGATCTGGGGCTTTCCGAAGAAGTACGCCCATCCCAAGCTCGAGATCGTCAAGGACACGCTGACGGGCACGCTGGAATATGCCGGCCAGCTCGTTGCCATGGGCACGATGGGCTACAAGCATGAGAGCATGGCCGGCAACGGCAATCTCACCCGCGCCACGCTGTCGAAGACGCAAATCAATCTGAAGATGATTCCGGGCGTCGACGGTCGCCTCGAAGTCTGCCAGCTCGTCGCCATCAACCTCACCGACATCGTGCCGAAGGGCTCCTGGATGGGGCCCGGCCGTTTGCATCTGGTGCCGCACGTCAATGCGCCGGTCGCCGACTTCCCGGTTCGCCGCTGTCTCGGCGCGCACCATTACATCGCCGACCTGACGCTGCCGTTCGGCCGCGTCGTGCACGACTACGTCAGGGAAGCCGCGGCATTGGCCACGACGGGGCTGGCCGCGGAGTAGGGCGGCCGTCGCTCTGCATCATCAAACTGTAACAAAGCCGTAATTGAGTAGCCGCGCGGGGTCCGGAAGATGCCGTCAGCCATCTTCCGGATACGGGGCATTGTTGACGGTTGGGATTGGCCATGGCTGAGCCGGCAAAGCTAGTCAGCGCGATAACGAATGCCGAACCCGCCATTGCCGGTCTCGTGTGGGCCTTCCGTCTGCACAGCGACGGCAGCACTGAGGCGCTGCCGATCGACCAGCCGATCGAGTTCAGTCATGACGGCCGGCTCTGGCTGCATTTCAACCTGACCGATGCGCGCGTACGGCCGTGGATTGCGGCATCAACGCTGCCGCCGCTTGCGCGCGAGCTGCTGCTGTCGAACGACACGTTCCAGCAGCTTCACGTCATCGATCACTGCGTCTACGGCGTGTTCTCCGACCTTGTGCGCGAGATCGACAGCGCGACGGAAGAGACCGCGTTCCTGCGCTTCGCCATGACCGAGCATCTCCTGGTCAGCGGACGCCATCAGGCGCTGTGCTCGGCGGACGCAACGCGCCGCGTGCTCGAAGGCGGCTATCGCATCGACAATGTCGCCCATCTCCTGGAAAAGATCGTCGACGAGGTCGCCGACACGCTTGACAGGATGGCCGACAAGCTCGGGCAGGAGATCGACGACATCGAGGAGCGGATCCTCGCCGACGATAGCAAGCCGGAGATGCGCCGCAATCTCGGCCGGCTACGCCGGACCTGCGTGCGGCTGCATCGTCAGCTCACGGGCCTTCGCGTACTGTTCCACCGCCTCGACCAGAAGAACACCGACCATCTGTCGCCGGCCTTGCGGATCCACGCCGGCAAGCTGGCGCAGCGGCTGGACGGGCTCGATCACGACATCGTCGAGCTGCGCGAGCGCAGCCGCCTGCTCGAAGAGGAGCTGCGCTTCAAGAACGAGGAGGAAAGCAACCGCCACCTCCACACGCTCTCCATCGTGACCTCGCTGCTGCTGCCGCCGACGCTGGTCACCGGCATCTTCGGTATGAACACCAAGGGCCTGCCGCTCACCGACGTCGAGAGCGGGTTTCTCTGGGCGGCGGTGCTGATGGCCTCCTCGGTCGGCGCGGCCTACCTGTTTATGCGGCGCACGGGCATATTCAAATAGCGTGTGCCAGCCAGTATCGATCGTGAGTTGGCGTCCCCATACATCTGCATTGCGAGGCGCGGCCGCAATCGCGCTGGCGTGCACGGCAGCAAGCACAAGTGCATTGGCTGGCGCCAAGGACGAGAGCGCGGCCGAGTGGCTGTTTCCAAAATGGTTCAACGAATGGCATGACGGCCTCGCCAACAAGGGCCTGAACTTCGGCGCGACCTATATCGCCGACAATATCGCCAACGTCTCCGGCGGCGTGAAGCGCGGCGCCATCCATTTCGGCCGTCTCGATCTGTCGGTCGATGCCGATCTCGACAAGCTGGTCGGCTGGACTGGCGGCCGCTTCTACGCCAATGCCTTGGTGATCTACGGCCGCGGGCTGTCGCGCAACTACGTGATGAATCTCGCCACCATCAGCGAGATCGAGGCGCTGCCGGACCAGCGGCTCTACAATGCGTATTTCGAGCAGAGCTTCTTCAATGATCGCCTGAACATCAGGGCCGGCCAGCAGGCCGCGGACGTCGAGTTCTTCGACAGCCAGACCGACGACCTCTTCATCAACGGCACCTTCGGCTGGCCGGCGATCAAGGCATCCAACCTTCCGGCCGGCGGCCCGGCGCCACCGATCGCGGTGCCCGGCATTCGTATCAAGGCGGCGCTGACGGACAAGATCACGGCCTACGGTGCGGTCTTCAATGGTGATCCCTCAGGGCCGGGCGATGCCGATCCGCAATTGCGCGACCACCATGGCCTCGCGTTTCGTGTCAACGATCCGCCCTGGGTGATCGGGCAGGTCCGCTTCACCTACGACATCGATGTCGGTGGCCGTCCGCTCGCGGGCAATTTCACACCGGGCGCCTGGAAGCATTATGGCTCGTTCGACAGCCAGCGTTTTACCGCCGAGGGCGTCTCGATCGCCGATCCCAGCGGCAGCGGCATTGCCGCAAAACTTCGCGGCAACTACGGAATCTTCGCGGTGATCGAACAGGTGCTTTATCGTCCGCCCGAGGTGAGGGACAACAGCACCTCAGCCTCGCTCCCTGGCATCACGGCGTTCGGCCGTATCGCCTACAGCCCGCCGGACCGCAATCTGATCGACCTGTATATGGACGGCGGCATCGGCTTCGTCGGCTTCACGCCTGGCCGTCCCCTCGACCGATTCGGCGTGGCGATGGCCTACATGCGGATTTCGAACACCGCCCGCAATCTCGATCTCGACACGCAGGCCTTCACGGGCATCCAGAGTCCGGTGCGCAGCAACGAGACCCTGATCGAGATGATCTACGAGGCGCACGTCAAGCCGGGCTGGCTGATCGCGCCTTACTTTCAGTACGTGTTCCGCCCCTCTGGCGGCGTCCCGAACCCGAACGATCCGACCGGCATCTCGTGGATCGGTGACGCCGCGGTGTTCGGCGTCACCACCACGATCAGGTACTAGGCCATGGCCGCTTGCGGATTCGGCTTGGGTTGCCGCGACAGCGCCAGCACGATCAGCGAAGCGAACACGCACAGCGCGCCGGCGATGAAGAAGGCGGGCAAATAGCTCTGATAGACCGTCCGCGAAAAACCGGCACCGAAGGCGGCAGTACCGGCACCGAGCTGATGGCCGGCAAAGATCCAGCCGAACACCAGATTGGCGCGCTCGGGTCCGAATTTTTGAGCTGTGAGCCGCACGGTCGGCGGCACCGTGGCGATCCAGTCGAGTCCGTAGAACATCGCGAACACCGACAGGCCGTAGAACGAGAAATCGCTGAAGGGCAGGAAGATCAGCGAGAGCCCGCGCAGGCCGTAGTACCAGAACAAGAGCCAGCGATTGTCGTAGCGGTCCGACAGCCAGCCCGACATGATGGTGCCGAAGAAATCGAAGATGCCCATCGCAGCTAACAGGCTCGCCGCCTGCACTTGCGGGATGCCGAAATCGAGGCACATCGGGATCAGGTGCACCTGGACGAGACCATTGGTTGAGGCGCCGCAAACGAAGAAGGTCGCAAACAGGATCCAGAACGCAGTCGACTTCGAGGCATCGCGCAGCGTGCCGAGCGCAACGCCCGTGATCGAGCCATGGCTCACGGGCGGAGCGGGCAGGGGCGCGGTGCCTTCATCGCCGAACGGGCGCAGGCCGACATCGCTCGGCCGGTCGCGCATCGCGAGCAGGACTGCCAGGGCCGAGACGCCGAGCATGATGCAGACGAAGCCGAGCGCGAGACGCCAGCCGAAGCGCTCGGTCAGGCTTGCGAGCAGCGGCAGGAACACGAGCTGGCCCGTGGCGACGCTCGCCGTCATGATGCCGACGACGAGGCCGCGTCTTGCGGCGAACCAGCGCGTGGCGATGGTCGCGCCCAGCACCAGCGCGGTCATGCCGGTGCCGATCCCGATCACCACGCCCCACAGCGCCACGAGTTGCCAGACCTCGGTCATGCCGAGCGAGAGCACGAGCGCCGACACGACGATCAGCTGCGCGGCGAGCGTGACGTTGCGCAGGCCATAGCGGTTGAGCAGGGCGGCCGCGAACGGCGCCATCAGCCCGAACAGGATGAAGCGGATCGACAGCGCGGAGGAAATCTCCGCCGTGCTCCAGCCGAACTCCTTTTGCAGGGGAACGATGAACACGCCGGGCGCGCCGACCGTGCCGGCGCCGATCAGCGCGGCGAGGAAGGTCACGCCGACCATCACCCAGCCGTAGTGGATGTTGCGGCGGGAAAGTGCTGCCGCGAGCCAGTTCGAGATCATTGGGCCTCAACGTTGATGGGCAGGTCGCAACAGACCTGCGTCAGCTTGCAGGATGGCACGGGACGCGTCTGTCGAAAATGACAGAGTTCCCTCGTTTTCGGACGTCCTCGCGTCAGTGCGCCAGCCGCTCCACCGCAATCGCCGTGGCTTCGCCGCCGCCGATGCAGAGCGCCGCGACGCCGCGCTTGAGGTTCTGCGTCTCTAGCGCGTGCAGCAGCGTCACGATCAGCCGCGCGCCGGTCGCGCCGATGGGATGGCCGAGCGCGCAGGCGCCGCCGTTGATGTTGAGCTTGTCGCGGGGAATGCCGAGATCGCGCTGCGCCGCCATCGCCACCACGGCGAAAGCCTCATTGATCTCGAACAGATCGACATCGCTGGCGCTCCAGCCGACCTTGTCGAGCAGCTTGCGGATCGCCGGGATCGGCGCCGTGGTGAACCATTGCGGCTCCTGGCTGTGGGTGGCGTGGCCCTTGATCTCGGCCAGAACCGGCAAGCCGCTCCGATCGGCGAGCGAGCGCTTGGTCAGCACCAGCGCGGCAGCGCCGTCGGCATTGGCGGAGGAGGCAGCCGGCGTGATGGTGCCGTTGGCGCGGAACGCCGGCTTCAAGCCGGGGATTTTTGCGGGATCGACCTTCAGCGGATGCTCGTCATTGGTGATGACGCGGGGACCCGCTTTCTCGGTGAGCGTAATCGGTGCGATCTCGGCCTTGAACGCGCCACCCTCGACGGCCTTGCGCGCGCGGCTGAGTGTCTCCATCGCGTAGGCGTCCTGGTCCTTGCGGGTGAACTGGTAGGCTTCCGCGGTGGCCTCGCCGAAATCACCCATGGAGCGGCCGGTCTCGTAGGCGTCCTCCAGCCCGTCCATCATCATGTGGTCGATGATGCGGTCATGGCCGGCGCGGTAGCCGCCGCGCGCCTTGGCCAAAAGATACGGCGCGTTGCTCATGCTCTCCATGCCGCCGGAAACGACGATGTCGGCAGAGCCGGCGCGGATGATGTCGTGCGCCAGCATGGTCGCTTTCATGCCGGAGCCGCAGACCTTGTTCACGGTGGTGGCGCCAGTGGCATCGGGCAGTCCGGCCGCGCGTGCGGCCTGGCGTGCCGGTGCCTGGCCCTGACCGGCCGGCAGCACGCAGCCCATGAAGACCTCGTCGACCTTCTCGGGCGCAAGTTTTGCGCGCTCCAGCGCCGCGCCGATCACATGCGATCCGAGCTTGTGCGCGGGGAAGGGCGACAATTCGCCCATGAAGCGGCCGAGCGGGGTGCGAACGGCGGAGACGATGACGACGGGATCGGCCATGACAAACTCCCTGTGCTGACAAGTAAGATTATGATCATCATATGATGCAATGCAAAAAATGCAACCCGCGCCGGGGATGAGAAAATGTCGTGGTTCGGATGAGATTTGGTCGTTCGATTGGGTGAGGCAGGGATGTGGTTGTGACGGAGTTGCGGTTGTAGGCGGTGACCGCCCCACACTCTGCTGTCATTGCCCGCGAAAGCCGGCAATCCAGTATTCCAGAGACCCGTGTTGGCGAACTCGCTCTTGCAACTGGCGCCGCGGCGTACTGGATGCCCGGTCAAGCCGGGGCATGACGCCTTTAGCTTGGCGAGAGCTTCTTCAGCACAGTGGCGGCAGACCTACCGCTTCCTGTTCACGAACGCCTGCATTAGCCGCGTCGGCTCGTCCGTCAGGAACGACTCGCCGAACACCTTCACGCTCAAATTCACCGACTCCGTCAGCGGCAACTCCTCCCATTGCCGCAGCAGCGCCTTCTGCGACCTCAGCGCCTCGGGGCCGCATTCGAGCAACGCGTTCACCAGGTGCTCGATCTCCGCATCCAGCCCGCCTTCCGGCGCGACCTTGTCGATCAGGCCCCAGGCCAGCGCGGTGGCTGCGTCGATGTTCTCCGCCGTCATCACCAGCCAGCGCGCGCGGGCCCAGCCAATCAGGCGCGGCAGGAGCGCGGCATGGATCACCGAGGGGATGCCGACGCGCACCTCCGGCATGCCGAAATGCGCATCATGCGCGGCGATGCGGAAGTCGCAGGCGGCGGCGACCTCGAGCCCGCCGCCGAGGCACCAGCCGGGCATGCGCGCGATCACCGGAGCCGGGAAGGCGCGCACGGCCTCACAGAGATCGCGCAGGCGGCCGATGAAGGCTTCGGCCGACTTCTGGTCGAGCTTCGCCATCTCCTTGATGTCGGCGCCGCCGATCATGCTCTTCTCGCTCTGGCCGCGCAGCACCACGACGCGGATGTTGCGGTCGGTGGCAAGCCGCTGCAAGCCTTCGCGCACGGCATCGGTCACGGGCGAGCCGAGAATGTTGAGTGGGCCGGCGTTGCAGATCGCGACGTGAACAACGCCGCGCGCGTCACGCGTCACGCCGCAGTGGTGATTGAGCATTTCCATTATGCATCCCGAACGGTTCGTGGCAGGCGCAAGGCGCCGGGTCGAAGTCACTTCCGGGCCGAAACGCCCGGCTTGTCAAGCGGGCGGACCGGAGTTGCCAGCGGGAAGTCCGTAGCATAGCATGATATATGTCATATAACGAGGCCGTCATGACCCAAGCCGATCAACTAGACCTGTTTTCGCCCGACCAGCGGCGCGAGCGCGTGGTGGATTGGCAGGCGCCTGCACCGGTTGCGAAAGTGGTGATGGGCCTGTCGGGCATGGACGCCATGATGGGCATTCGCGACGGCCGCTTGCCGCCGCCGCCCTTCGCAAAACTGATCGGCTTCACGATGGCCGTGGTCGAGCCGGGCCGGATCGTCATGGAACTGGAGCCGCGTGAAGATCTCGAAAATACCATCGGCCTCCTGCACGGCGCGACCGCCGCGGGGTTGCTGGATACGGCCATGGGGTGCGCGATCTCGACCCGACTGGAGGCCGGGCAGGGCTCCGTGACCCTCGATTTGAAGCTGACCTTCCTGCGTCCACTCTCGGTCCGTTCGGGGCTGATCTCGGCCGAAGGCAAGGTGATCAAGCTGGGGCGCCAGACCAGCTATACCGAAGGCTTCGTTCGCGACGGGAAGGGCGCGCTGGCGGTGCATGCAACTGCAACCTTTTCTATGATCGGCAACAATCTAACTGCGAATTAATGCGCCGTTCGCGGCATTTGCGTGTTATGAGATGATCTCCGACATTCAATGAGATGCGCATGCGCTATTCCCGGGAACACAAGCAGGAAACCCACGACCGCATCGTGAAGAAGGCCTCCGTGCGGCTGCGCGAAAAGGGCGCCCACGGCATCGGCGTCGCCGACCTCATGAAGGAGGCGGGCCTGACCCATGGCGGCTTCTACGCGCATTTCGATTCCCGCGAGGCGCTGGTGATCGAGGCCTTCGCCTACGCCATGGATCGCTCGATGGACCATTGGCGCAAGCTCACCGGCGAGGCCGCTCCTGAAAAGCGGTTGGCGCTGATCGCCGAGAGCTATCTCTCCGCGCTGCATCGCGACAATCCAGGTCATGGCTGCTCGATCCCCTCGCTCGGCGCCGAGATCGCCCGCGAGAGCCCAAAGACGCGCAAGGCCTTTGCCGGCAAGCTCGACGAGATGATCGAGATGATGACCGACTATATCCCGAACATGCCGCGCAAGGCCGCACGAAAACAGGCGATTGCGACACTCGCCACGATGGCCGGCGCCATGCTGCTGGCGCGCATCGCGGGCTCAAGCGAGCTGTCGGACGAGGTGCTGAAGGCGGGCCGGGAAAGCGCGCTCGACGGCGCGAAGCGCGAGCCGAAGGTGTCGGCGGTGAAGAAGACAAAGAACTAAGTGCCGTAGGGTGGGCAAGGCGCATTTGCGCCGTGCCCACCATCACTCCACGCTCGCGGCTGATACGGTGGGCACGCCACGAGCCGCGCATTTGCGCGTCTCGTCACTTTGCCCACCCTACGAAATCATCAACTCACCGTCCCGCAAACAACGCCCGCTCGCGCTCCACGATCTCGCTGATGTAATCCGCCACGGCCCTGATCCGCGCGAGGTCCTTGCTGTCGGCGTGCATCAGCATCCAGAACGTGCGCGTAATCGAGATCTCCTCCGGCAGCACCGGAACGAGCTGCGGATAGTCGGTCGCCATGAAGTGCGGCAGCACCGCGATGCCGAACCCCGAGAGCGTGGCATTGAGCTGCGCGATCAGATTGGCACTGCGGAAACGTGCGGAAATCTTCGGCGACACCTGAGGCAGATAGTCGAGCTCCGGCGTGAACAGCAATTCCTCGATGTAACCGACGAAGCGGTGCTGCGGCAGGTCCTGCCGCGAGGCGATCTCTGGGAAGCGGTCGAGATAGGCAGGCGCGGCATAGAGCCCGAGGCGGTAGTCGAGCAGCTTGCGGCCGACGATGCGGCCTTCCTTGGGCATGGTCAGGCTGATGGCGATGTCGGCCTCGCGCTTGGAGAGGCTGAACAGCCGCGCGGTGGCCACAAGTTGCAGGTCGAGATCGGGATAGCGGTCGGCAAAGGGGGCGAGGCGCGGTGCCAGGAAGGCGGTGCCGAAACCGTCGGGTGCGCCGATCCGCACCGTGCCGGTCAGCCGTGCCACGGAGCCACCGACTTGCTCCTGGTTGGCGACGATGGTGGATTCCATGGCTTCCGCGCTGTCGGCGACGCGCTGGCCGGCCTCGGTGAGGAGGTAGCCGGTCTTGCGCCGGTCAAACAGCTTGGCCGAGAGGTGCTTCTCCAGCCGATCGACACGGCGGATCACCGTGGCATGGTCGACCCCGAGCTGTTTTGCCGCAGCCGAGACCGAGCCGCCCCGCACGATGGCCAGCACGAAGCGAAAGTCGTCCCAGTCGATAGCGCCTTGATCCAGCATTTTCGCACATCTATGGTGCATTATCTCAGACTTGAATCCTATAAAATGCAGGTCGATAGGATTTGTCAAAGCGATCAGCTGAGCCTGAAGGAGATCATTCCATGCGTTCAATCGGACATTTCATCGGTGGCAAGGAGGTCAAGGGCACCTCAGGCCGCACCGCCGACGTTTTCGAGCCGATGACCGGTGACGTCCAGGCCAAGGTGGCGCTGGCATCGAAAGCGGAGGTCCGTGCAGCCGTCGAGAACGCCCGCGCCGCACAGCCGGAGTGGGCCGCGACGAATCCGCAGCGACGCGCCCGCGTCATGATGAAGTTTCTGGAGCTGGTGCAACGCGACTACGACAAGCTCGCCGAGCTGCTCGCGCGCGAGCATGGCAAGACCGTTCCTGACGCCAAGGGCGACATCCAGCGCGGCCTGGAGGTCGCCGAGTTCGCCTGCGGTATTCCGCACCTGATGAAGGGCGAATACACCGAGGGCGCCGGCCCCGGCATCGACATCTATTCCATGCGCCAGCCGCTCGGTGTCGTCGCCGGCATCACGCCGTTCAATTTCCCGGCGATGATTCCGATGTGGAAGTTTGCCCCCGCGATTGCCTGCGGCAATGCCTTCATCCTCAAACCGTCGGAGCGCGATCCCGGCGTGCCGATGAAGCTCGCCGAGCTGATGATGGAGGCGGGCCTGCCGGCCGGCATCCTCAACGTCGTCAACGGCGACAAGGAAGCGGTCGACGCCATCCTCGACGATCCCGATATCAAGGCGATCGGCTTCGTCGGCTCCACGCCGATTGCGCAGTACATCTACGAGCGCGCAGCGCAGACCGGCAAGCGCTGCCAGTGCTTCGGCGGCGCCAAGAACCACGCCATCGTGATGCCCGACGCCGACATGGATCAGACGGTCGATGCGCTGATCGGCGCCGGCTACGGCTCCGCCGGCGAGCGCTGCATGGCTATTTCCGTCGCCGTTCCCGTCGGCAAGACCGCCGCCGACCGTCTGATGGAAAAGCTGATCCCGCGCGTCGAGAGCCTCAAGATCGGCACCTCGATCGACCCGTCGGCCGACTACGGTCCGCTGGTCACGCGCGAGGCGGTCGAGAAGGTCAAGAGCTACATCGACATCGGCATCAAAGAAGGCGCGACGCTCGCCGTCGACGGCCGCGGCTTCAAGATGCAGGGCTACGAGAACGGCTTCTATCTCGGCGGTTCGCTGTTCGACAACGTCACCAAGGACATGCGGATCTACAAGGAAGAGATCTTTGGCCCGGTGCTCTCCGTCGTGCGTGCGCACGACTACAAGGAAGCGCTGGCGTTGCCGTCAGATCATGATTACGGCAACGGCGTGGCCATCTTCACCCGCGACGGCGACGCCGCACGCGACTTCGCGGCCAAGGTGAACGTCGGCATGGTCGGCATTAACGTGCCGATCCCGGTGCCGATCGCCTATTACACCTTCGGCGGCTGGAAGAAGTCGGGTTTCGGCGATCTCAACCAGCACGGTCCGGATTCGGTTCGCTTCTACACCAAGACCAAGACGGTGACCTCGCGCTGGCCGTCCGGCGTCAAGGAAGGTGCGGAGTTCTCGATCCCGCTGATGAAGTGATTTTCTGAACGTCATTGCGAGGAGCCCGCGACAATATTGCGAAGCAATTTTGCGCGGGTGCGACGAAGCAATCCGGACTGTCTCCGCGGAGGGATGCTGGATTGCTTCGCTGCGCTCGCAATGACGGTGGAGTGAAAGGTTAGGCGGCAGCATGCAGTTCGCTCTGAACGAGGATCAGGTCGCAATTCGCGACATGGCTTTGGCGTTTGCAGCGGAAAAGATCGCGCCGCACGCGTTACGCTGGGACGAGGAGAAGCATTTTCCGGTCGACGTGATGCGCGAGGCCGCCACGCTTGGCATGGGCGGCATCTACATCCGCGACGATGTCGGCGGCTCCGCCATGACGCGGTTCGACGCGGCGCTGATCTTCGAGGCGCTGGCGACGGGCTGCCCGACCACCTCGGCCTTCATCTCCATCCACAACATGGCGTCCTGGATGATCGATGCCTTCGGCAGCGATACCCAGCGCCACACATGGCTGCCAAAGCTCTGTACCATGGAGCTGATCGCGAGCTACTGCCTGACGGAGCCGGGCGCCGGCTCGGACGCGGCAGCGCTGCGCACCCGCGCGGTGCGCGATGGCGACCATTATGTGCTCAACGGCCAGAAGCAGTTCATCTCGGGCGCCGGCGGCACCGACCTCCTGGTCGCGATGGTCAGGACCGGTGGCGATGGTCCCGGCGGCATTTCGACCCTCGTCGTCGACGGCAAGACGCCGGGCGTCTCGTTCGGTGCCAATGAGCGCAAGATGGGCTGGAACGCGCAGCCGACCCGCGCCGTGATGTTCGAGAACGCCCGCGTGCCGGTCGCCAACCGCCTCAGCGAGGAGGGCGCCGGCTTCAAGATCGCGATGGCCGGCCTCGATGGCGGCCGCCTCAATATCACCGCGTGCTCGCTCGGTGGTGCGCAAATAGCGCTCGACAAGGCGCGCGCCTACATGAAGGAGCGCAAGGCGTTTGGAAAGCGCCTCGACGAATTCCAGGCGCTGCAATTCCGTCTTGCCGACATGGCGATCGAGCTCGAGGCCGCGCGCACGTTTTTGTGGCGCGCCGCCGCGGCGCTCGACCGCAAGGACCCCGACGCCACCATGCTGTGTGCCATGGCCAAGCGGTTTGGCACTGACGTCGGCTTCGAGGTCGCCAACCATGCGCTGCAGCTTCACGGCGGCTACGGCTACCTCAGCGAATACGGCATCGAGAAGATCGTGCGCGATTTGCGCGTGCACCAGATCCTCGAAGGCACCAATGAAATCATGCGGCTCATCGTGGCGCGCAAACTGATCGAGGGCGCGCGATGAGCGGCGTGGAAGAGGGCGACCTGATCGCCCGTGTCGAGGGCGCAGCCGGCGTGATCCGCCTCAACCGTCCGAAGGCGCTCAACGCCGTGACGCTGGAGATGTTTCGCGACATCGACAAGGCGCTCGACCGCTTCGAGGCCGATCCGGGCATCGCCGTGATCCTGCTGGAAGGTGCCGGCGAGCGTGGCTTGTGCGCCGGCGGCGACATTCGCACGCTCTGGGAAAGCTCCAAAGTCAATGGCGACCTCGGCAAGATCCTGTGGCGCGAGGAGTACATCCTCAACGCCCGGATCAAGAAATTCCCGAAGCCGTATGTGGCGTTCATGGACGGCATCGTGATGGGTGGTGGCGTCGGTTTGTCAGCCCATGCCAGCCACCGCGTCGTCACCGATCGCACCAAGCTGGCGATGCCCGAGGTTGGGCTCGGCTTCTTCCCGGATGTCGGCGGCACCTATTTGTTGTCGCATTCGCCGGGCGAGATCGGCACCTATTTCGGGCTAACCGGCCAGACCATGAACGGGCCGGATGCGATCCATGCGAAGTTCGCCGACTGGGTCGTGCCGGCCGTGAGGCTGCCGGAGCTGCGCGAAGCCCTGACGAAGCTGCACTCGGGCCCGACCGCCGCCGACGTTAGCAAGCTCATCAACGGTTTTGCGACCGGTGAAACCGCAGGCCCGGTCGCCGCAAAAGAGCCGACTATCGACGCATTGTTTGGCTTCGACCGCATGGAAGACATCTTCACAGCGCTCAAGCGCGACGGCTCCGAATTCGCTCTGACGACGCTGAAGACGCTCAACGAAAAATCGCCGCGCGGCATGGTGGTGACGCTGAACCTGCTGCGGCTCGCGCGCAAATCATCGAGCCTTGAAGAGTGCCTGGTGCGCGAATATCGCGCCGCGCTGGAGGTCTTCCGCAGCGACGATTTCCGCGAGGGCGTGCGCGCGGCCGTGATCGACAAGGATCGCAATCCGTCGTGGTCGCCGCCGCGCATCGAGGACGTGACGCCGCAGATGCTGGCGCCATATTTCGCCGAAATCGGCGCCGACGAGCTGAAGTTCAACTAGTATGTGGATGCAGCCAAGGACTCGGATCACCTCTCCCGTAGGGAGAGGTCGGATCGCATCAAGAGATGCGATCCGGGTGAGGGGCTACAGTGTCACTGGGTGCGGCGGCCCCTCACCCGGATTGCTCTGGACGATGCTGCGCATCGCCAGGCGCAATCCGACCTCTCCCCGTTGGGGAGAGGTGACCCCAATGCCGCCAATTGTGCCTAATTTCTTCGATCTATAATCAGCGAGACATCTCAAGCGGAGGAAACGACAATGGCCACGATCGCATTCATCGGTCTCGGCAATATGGGCGGCCCGATGGCCGCCAACCTGGTCAAGGCCAGCCACAAGGTCGTCGCCTTCGACCTCGTCGAGGCCTCGCGCGCGCAAGCCAAGGCCGACGGCGCCAGCATTGCCGACAGCGCTGCGGGTGCTGTGAAGGGCGCGGACGTCGTCGTCACCATGCTGCCGGCCGGCAAGCACGTGCTCTCCGTCTGGAACGAGGTCGTTCCTGCCATGGCCAAGGGGGCGCTGATCATCGACAGCTCCACCATCGACGTCGAGAGCGCGCGGCAGGCGCATACGTTGGCCGCCAAGTACGGCGTGCTCTCGGTCGATGCGCCGGTCTCCGGCGGCACGGGTGGCGCCAAGGGCGCGACGCTCACCTTCATGTGCGGCGGCGAGGAGAGTGCCTTCGCGGCGGCGAAGCCCGTGCTGGAGAAGATGGGCAAGAAGATCGTGCATTGCGGCGGCGCCGGCGCGGGGCAGGCCGCAAAGATCTGCAACAACATGATCCTCGGCATCTCCATGATCGCGGTGAGCGAGGCGTTTGCATTGGCTGAGAAGCTCGGGCTCTCGCATCAGGCGCTGTTCGACGTCGCCTCGACCTCGTCGGGCCAGTGCTGGTCGCTGACGACCTATTGCCCGGTGCCGGGCCCGGTGCCGACCTCGCCGGCCAACAACGATTACAAGCCGGGCTTTGCCTCGGCGCTGATGGTGAAGGACCTGACGCTGGCGCAGGACGCCGCGAAAGCCGCGGGTGCGGCGACGCCGCTCGGCAAGCATGCGCAGGAGATCTATCAGTCTTTCGACGCAGCCGGGCAGGGCGGGGTGGATTTTTCCGGAATTATCAAGCACGTTCGCAGCCTCGCTGGAAAATAGCGAGGCTTTGCTCGTAGCCCGGATGGAGCGAAGCGCAATCCGGGACAGCTCTTTCAATTGGCGCGACCGTCCCCCGATTGTGCTTCGCTCCATCCGGGCTACAGTCGAAGGTCAATTCGACGGGCCCGGATCATGACGACATTTCAGGAAGCGCGCGCGTTTTTGCTAAAGCACCGCACGGATTACGAGACAGCGGTCAAGGGCTTCCGCTGGCCCGATCCGGTTCCCTTCAACTGGGCGCTCGACTGGTTCGATGCCGACCTCGCGACGAATGCGGAGAGCAGGGACAGGCCTGCGCTCTGGATCGTCGATGCCGCGCAGGACCGGCAGACCAAGCTCTCTTTCGCGACTCTCTCGAAGCGCTCGAACCAGGTCGCAAACTTCCTCCGCGCGCAGGGCTTGAAGCGCGGCGATCATCTCCTGCTGCTGCTCGGCAATGTGGTTCCGCTGTGGGAGACGATGCTGGCGGCGATGAAGCTCGGCGTCGTCGTGATTCCCGCGACCACGCTGCTCACCGCAGAAGAACTGCGCGATCGGCTCGATCGCGGCAAGGCGAAGGCGGTGGTGGCCGCCGAGGACCAGGTCGCGAAATTCGCCAGCCTCGGTACCGAGAGTATCGTCCGCATCGTGGTCGGCACGACGTCCGATGGCTGGCTGGCCTATGACGAGGCGGCGACCGCTTCGGAGAGCTTTGCGCCTGACGGTCCGACCAAGGCCGACGACCCGATGCTGCTCTATTTCACCTCGGGCACGACCGCAAAACCAAAACTGGTGCGGCACAGTCAGCGCAGCTATCCGGTCGGCCATCTCTCCACCATGTACTGGATCGGGCTGAAGCCCGGCGACGTCCATCTCAACATCTCGTCGCCCGGCTGGGCCAAGCATGCCTGGAGCTGTTTTTTCGCGCCGTGGAATGCGGGTGCGACCGTGTTCGTGGTCAACCAGCCGCGTTTCGACGCCAAGGGCCTGCTCGCCACCATCGGCCGCAGTGGCGTCACCACGCTATGCGCGCCGCCGACGGTGTGGCGGCTGTTCATCCAGGAGAATCTCGCATCGTTCAAGGTGTCGCTTCGCGAGGTCTGCGGCGCCGGCGAGCCGCTCAATCCTGAAGTGATCGACCAGGTACAGGCCGCCTGGGGGCTGACCATCCGCGACGGCTACGGCCAGACTGAAACGACTGCACTCGCCGGCAATTCGCCGGGCCAGCCTATCAAGATCGGCTCGATGGGCCGGCCGCTGCCGGGCTATCGCGTGCAGATCAGCGATGCCGACGGCAACCCGGCGAAGGAGGGCGAGGTGACGCTGGTGCTGGGCGTGAACCGTCCCGCCGGATTGATGCAGGGCTATCAGAGTGATGACGGCAAGCTCTCCGGTGCGGAAGGCGAGCTCTATCGCAGCGGCGACGTCGTGTTCGCGGATGAGGATGGCTATCTCACCTTCGTCGGCCGCTCCGACGACGTGTTCAAATCGTCCGACTACCGAATCAGCCCGTTCGAGCTGGAGAGCGTGCTGCTCGAGCATGAGCTCGTCGCCGAGGCCGCCGTGGTGCCGAGCCCGGATCCGATCCGGCTCGCGGTCCCCAAGGCCTTCGTACTGCTGGCGTCGGGCGCAGAGCGCTCGCCCGAGACCGCGCTGTCGATCTTCAAGCACCTGCACACGCGTCTCGCACCATTCAAGCGCATCCGCCGCCTCGAAATCGTCACCGAGCTGCCGAAGACGATCTCTGGAAAAATCCGCCGCGTGCAGCTACGCAGGCTGGAGCGCGACGACGACCGCACCGATCCGCTGCGCGGCCGGGAATTCCGCGAGGAGGATTTTCCGGAGCTGGCGAAAACACGGAGTGAGACCTAAGTGAACGAAGTCTGGAAGAAGCCGCCGATTACGCTCGACGCCTATCAGTCCATGGTCGGCAAGGAGATCGGCGTGTCGTCGTGGCACCTGATCGATCAGCCCCGCATCGACACCTATGCCGACGTGATCGAGGATCACCAGTTCATCCATGTCGACCCTGAAAGGGCGAGGAAGGAAACCGCGTTCGGCACCACCATCGCGCACGGTTTTCTCACGATGTCGCTGATGTCGATCATGTCCTATGAGGTGATGCCGGTGATCGCGGGCACCACGATGGGCGTGAACTACGGCTTCGACAAGCTGCGCTTCATTTCGCCGGTGCGCTCCGGCAGGCGCGTCCGCGGCCGTTTCGTGCTGGCGGAAGCCAAGCTGCGCAAGCCGAACGAATTGCAGTCCCGCACCAACGTCACGGTGGAGATCGAAGGCGAGGACAAGCCCGCGCTGGTTGCGGACTGGCTCGGGTTGATCTACTTCGAGTAAGCCCAAGCCGTCATGGCCGGGCTTGACCCGGCCATCCATCGCTGCTCAAAAAGGAAACCCAGAGCGGGGTTTCACCCTCTCCCCTTGTGGGAGAGGGTGCCTCGCGGAACGCGAGGCGGGTGAGGGGTCTCTCTCCGCGAGCGCATCTGTAGAGAGAGACCCCTCATCCGGCGCTTCGCGCCACCTTCTCCCACAAGGGGAGAAGGGAAGAAGAATAGAGACCCTTACTCATGGCAATCAGGTTCGACGGACGCGTCGCCATCGTCACCGGCGCGGGCAATGGTCTGGGTCGCGCGCATGCGTTGGGATTGGCCAGCCGCGGCGCCAAGGTCGTGGTCAACGATTTCGGCGGCGCGCGTGACGGCACCGGCGGCTCGCTGTCGCCGGCCGAGGCCGTGGTCGAGGAGATCCGCAAAGCCGGCGGCACCGCGATGGCCGACGGCGCCGACGTCTCCAACTTCGAGCAGGTCACCGCCATGGTCGAGCGCGCCACCAAGGAGTGGGGCAGCGTCGATCTCTTGTGCGCCAATGCCGGCATCCTGCGCGACAAGTCGTTTGGCAAGATGGAAGCGGCCGATTTCCAGAAGGTGCTCGACGTGCATCTCGTCGGCACCTTCTATTGCTGCAAGGCGGCCTGGGCCGGCATGCGCGACCGCAATTACGGCCGCATCGTGCTGACGACGTCATCCTCCGGCCTCTACGGCAATTTCGGCCAGGCCAATTACGGCGCGGCGAAATCAGGCATGGTCGGCCTGATGAACGTGCTGGCCGAGGAAGGCCGCAAGAACGACATTCGCGTCAACATCATCTCGCCGACGGCGGCGACCCGCATGACCGAAGAGCTGCTGCCGCCGCAGGCGCTGCAACTGATGAAGCCGAACGCGATCACGCCCGCGGTCGAGTACATGCTGAGCGAGGATGCGCCGACCCGCACCATCATGGGCGCCGGCGCCGGCTCCTTCGCGGTGATCAAGATCTTGGAGAGCGAAGGCATCAACCTGCCGGAGCCCGAATGGACGCCGGACGCGGTCGCCGCGCATTTTGCCGAGATCAGCGACATGTCGAAGGCCAAGGCGCTGACGGGGGCGTTCGAGCAGACGCAGAAGTACGTGGCGCAGGCCGCGGCGCGGGCGGGGGTAAAGCTCTGACAGCCGTCGCCGTCATCGGCGCCGGTCCCGCCGGGCTGATGGCGGCGGAGGTGCTGGCGCAGGGCGGCGCCCGGGTCACCGTCTATGACGCGATGCCGTCCGCCGGCCGCAAGTTTCTGATGGCCGGCCGCGGCGGGCTCAATCTCACCCACAGCGAGCCGCTGCCGCAGTTCATGGCGCACTATCGCGCCGCGGCGCCGAAGCTGAAGGGTGCCATCGACGCCTTTCCGCCCGACGCGCTGCGCACCTGGAGCGAGGCGCTGGGCGAGCCGACTTTCGTCGGCAGCAGCGGGCGGGTGTTCCCGAAGGCGTTCAAGGCCTCGCCCTTGCTGCGCGCTTGGCTTCGGCGCCTTGATGCTGCCGGGGTGCGGTTCGCCTTTCGTCATCGCTGGACCGGTTGGGATGGCGAGGGGCGGCTCCGGTTTCAAACGCGCCATGGAACGGCTGTCATCGCTGCCAAAGCGACAGTGCTGGCGCTCGGCGGCGCAAGCTGGCCGCGGCTTGGCTCCGATGGCGGCTGGACGACAATTCTGGCGGACAAAGGCATCGCGATATCGCCGCTACGGCCTGCCAATTGCGGCTTCATCGTCGCCTGGTCCGATGTCTTTCGGTCCCGCTTCGAAGGGCAGCCGCTCAAAGGGATTGCGCTAAACTTCGGTCCGCACAGCCTGCGCGGCGAGGCAATCATCACGCGGGCCGGCATCGAAGGCGGGGCGATCTATGCGCTGTCGGCCGAATTGCGTGAGGCGATCGCGGCGAATGGCGAGGCGGTGCTGCACGTCGCCTTGCGCCCGGATGTCGGTGAGGCCGAACTCGTCGAGCGCCTGTCCGCCTCGCGCGGCAAACAGTCGTTCTCCAACTTCCTGCGCAAGGCTGCGCAGCTCTCGCCCATCGCCGTTGGGTTGTTGCAGGAGGCCGCAGCTGGCGCCGGCCAATCGCTGTCGGCAATGCCGCCCCAACGATTGGCCGAGCTCATCAACGCCGTGCCGATCAAGCTCACCGGCGTGGCGGCAATCGCGCGTGCGATCTCCAGTGCTGGCGGCATCTCTTTCGACGAACTCGACGCGGATTACATGATCCGCAAGCTGCCCGGCGTGTTCGCCGCCGGCGAGATGCTGGACTGGGAAGCGCCGACCGGCGGCTATCTGCTGCAGGCCTCGTTTGCGACCGGCGGGGCCGCGGGCAGGGGCGTGCTGAAATGGCTCGCTAGCTCACCATCGTCATTGCGAGCGTAGCGAAGCAATCCAGAATTCATCCGCGGAGGTAGTCTGGATTGCTTCGTCGCAAGAGCTCCTCGCAATGACGGCTGTGGGAGCAGCGCGCCCCTACCGCAGCTTCCCCCGTGCCGCGACCGGCAGCGTGCCGATGATCTCCTCGCCGCGCACCATCACGACCTCGTCCATCATGTTGACGACGACGCAGACATGGTTCGGCACGATGCGGACGACGTCGCCGACATTGGGGCGCGTGTTGCTGCGGGAGAGGTCGAGGAAGCCGTGCTCCTCGGCAAAGCGCGCGATCTTCGCCTCGGGATGCTCCAGGATCAGGCCGTGGCCGTCGAGCCCGCCGGTGTCCGAGGTCAGCGTCTTCGAGCCGGCATCGAGGATGCCGCGCTCGGGCGCGGCGCGGCTCACCACCGTCGAATAGATGTGCAGAGCGCAATCGTCCCAGCTGGCGACGCCGGCGGCGACCTGCATGCGGTCGTTGTAGATATAGGTGCCGAAGCGGTGTTCGGTGCCGCCCTTGAGCTTGCCGAGGTTCTTCAGGTTCGGCGTGCCGCCGGTCGAGACGATTTTCGCTTCGAGCCCATGCGCGCGCACGCCGGCCAGCGCCTCGTCGTAAAACTTCTGTGCGTCAGCCCAGCCCGTTTCGGTCGGGTAGAGCATGAAGCCGGCGAATTGCAGCCCCTTGGATGCCGCGATCTCGCGCGCCAGCGCAACCGCTTCGGCGGGCGTCTCGACGCCGGCGCGCTTGCGGCCGGTGTCGCATTCGACCACGACCGAGAGTGGGCGGCCTGATGCGGCGGCGGCCTTGGGCAGCCCTGCAACGACGGTCGAATTATCAGCGGCGACCGTCATGTTCGCCTTCGCCTGGAGCGCGCCGAGCCGCGCCATCTTCTCGTCGCCGAGCAGATTGTAGCTGATCAGGATGTCGTCGATGCCGGCATTGGCCATGATCTCGGCCTCGCCGAGCTTCTGGCAGGTGATGCCTTTCGCCCCCGCCGCGACCTGCATTTTCGCGATGGTCGGATTTTTGTGCGTCTTGATGTGGGGACGGTTGGCGATTCCGGCGTCGTCGCACGCCTTCTGGATGCGCGCGATGTTGCGCTCGACCCTGTCCATGTCGATGACGGCGCAGGGGGTGCCGTATTCGCGGGCGATTTTAGCAGCGAGGGGAGTGGTCATAATTTAAGCCTGTTCAATCTCTTCGCGGAGCATTTCCAGTTCGAGCCAGCGCTCTTCGGCGGCAGACAGCTCTTCATGCGCCTTGGCGATAGCGGCTGAGGTGTCGTCAAACGTCTTGCGATCCCTGGCGTAGAGGTTGTGATCGTCGAGCACGTGCTGCAGTTTTGCAATGTCGGCCTGCAACGTCTCGATCTTCTTCGGCAGCGTTTCCAGCGCGTGCTTCTCGTTGAAGCTCAGGCGCCGTTTTGATGCAGGAGCGGGAGCAACAGCGCGCTCCTCTTTTTTCTCCGCCGGTGTCTGCGCCTGCGCCTTCGCCGTGTCGCGCTTCAGGTCCGCGCCGCGTTGCGCCAGCATGTCGCTGTAACCGCCGGCATATTCGATCCATTTGCCGTTGCCCTCAGGCGCGATCACGGAGGTGACGACGCGATCGAGGAAGTCGCGGTCATGGCTGATCAGGATCACCGTGCCCTCGTAATCGCCGAGCATCTCCTCGAGCACGTCGAGCGTATCGAGGTCGAGATCGTTGGTCGGTTCGTCCAGCACCAAGAGATTCGAGGGTTTTGCCAGCGCGCGGGCCAGCATCAGTCGGCCGCGCTCACCGCCGGAGAGCACCTCCAGCGGCGTGCCGCGCTGCTCCTGCGCGAACAGGAAGTCCTTCATGTAGCCAACGACATGCTTCGGCTTGCCGCCGACCATGATTTGGTCGCCGCGGCCGCCGGTGAGCGCTTCGGCTAGCGTCGATTTGGGATCGAGGCTCTCGCGGTGCTGGTCGAGCGTGGCCATTTCCAGATTGGCCCCAAGCCGCACGGTGCCGGTATCAGGCTGCGCGCCGCCGGTCAGCAGATTGACCAGCGTGGTCTTGCCGGCGCCGTTCGGCCCGATGACGCCGAGCCGGTCGCCGCGCTGGATGCGGGTTGAAAAATTCTCGACGATGTTGCGCTCGCCATAAGCCTTGGTGATGCCCTTGGCCTCGATCACCAGCTTGCCGGATTGCTCCGCTTCCGCCGCTGCGAGATTGGCGCTGCCGGCGGTGCCGCGATAATTGCGGCGCTGGTCGCGCAGGGCATGCAGATTGGCGAGGCGCTTGACGTTGCGCTTGCGCCGGCCGGAGACGCCGTGGCGCAGCCAATGCTCCTCGTCGACGATCTTGCGGTCGAGCTTGTGCTGGTCGCGCTCTTCCTCCGCCAGCACCTCGTCGCGCCAGCTCTCGAACGAGGCAAAGCCGCGGTCGATCTGCTTGATCTTGCCGCGATCGAGCCAGGCGGTGGAGCGCGACAGATTGGTGAGGAAGCGGCGGTCGTGGCTGATTAGCACCAGCGCACTGCGCCGGCTGTCGAGCTCCTGTTCCAGCCACTCGATGGTGGAGAGATCGAGATGGTTGGTCGGCTCGTCCAGCAGCAGGATGTCGGGCGAGGGCGCCAGCACGCGGGCGAGCGCCGCGCGGCGGGCCTCGCCGCCGGAGAGATTATGCGGATTCTCCTCGCCGGTGAGGCCAAGCTGCTCCAAGAGATAACGCGCCTGGTGCTGGTCGTCGCCGGGCGCAAGCCCCGCCTCGACATAGGCGAGCGTGGTCTTGAGTTCGCCGAAATCCGGCTCCTGCGGCAGATAACGGACCGTGGCGCCGGGCTGCACGAAGCGCGTGCCGCCATCGGGCTCGATGAGGCCCGCTGCGATCTTCAGCAGCGTCGATTTGCCCGAGCCGTTGCGGCCGATCAGACAGACGCGCTCGCTTGGTGCGACATTGAGTTCGACACCGCTCAGCAGCGGCGTACCGCCAAAGGTCAGCCTGATGTCTTTCAGTTGGATCAGCGGCGGCGCCATGGTCAGCTCTGGCTCGTTGCGGCCGCGTCAGTGCGGCGGCGCTGGATCCGGCGCAGGGTCTGGTCGAGGGCCGAGAGGAATGCGGAACGGTCGCGCGGCGCGAACGAGCGCGGGCCGCCGGTGACTTCGCCGGCCGAACGCAGATCCGTCATCAGGTTGCGCACCGCCAGCGTCATCCCGATCGACTCTTCCGTGAACGGTTTTCCGTTCGGCGCGATCACGTCGGCACCTGCTTTCACGCAGCGGCTGGCCAGCGGAATGTCTGATGTCACGACGACGTCGCCGGGCCGGGCGCGCTCCGCGATCCAGTCGTCGGCTGCATCCATGCCGGTGCCGGCCGCGATACGCTCGATCAGCGGGTCCTGCGGCACGCGGATGAAATTGCCGGCGACGACGCTCACGGGCACGCCATGGCGGAGCGCGACGCGGTAGATTTCGTCCTTCACCGGACAGGCGTCGGCGTCGACATAGATGCGGGTGGGGGTGTCAGTCATTGGCCGCGTGGTACCCCATTCGGGCCGCAAAGGCGAGGGGATTGACCGGTGTTCCCTGGGGCCTACGATCGCTCTGAAACAATGAGAACACAGGGAAGGCGACCCATGCCGAACCGGCTCGAAACCTATCGCGTCGAGGCCTACAACACCGCAAAACAGTCCGAGAACAAGATGCATGACGACACGGTGGCGCGCCGTTTCGGCTTCGAGGGCGGGCTGGTGCCGGGCGTCGATGTGTTCGCCTACATGATGCACGTGCCGTTGGCGCGCTGGGGTCGCGATTTCTTGTCGCGCGGGCTGGTCGAGGCGCGGTTCATCAAACCGGTCTATGACGGCGAGAGCGCCGATGTCGACGCCACCGAGCACAATGGCCTGCTCACGATCGAAGTATTCAGCCGCACTGAGCTGTGCGCGACCGGAACGGCCTCGCTGCCGGCGGCCCCGCCTGCGGTGTCGTTGAGCGACTATGTCGCGGTCCCCGCGGTTGCCGAGCGCAAGCCGGTCAGCCCGACGACGTTCGAGATCGGCAAGTGGTTCGGCACGACGCCGCGCCGCTGGGCGGGACAGGATGCGACCGATTATCTCGCGGATATCAGGGAGACCGATCCGATCTTCGCGCGCGAGGGCCTGGGCCATCCCGGCCTGATCCAGCGGGTGATGAACCGCGTGCTGGTTGACAACACCATCCTCGGCCCGTGGATCCACGTCGGCAGCCGCATGCAGCTCTTGTCAGCCGCACGCATCGGTGACGAGATCACCGCGCGGGCAAAAGTCACCGAGAACTACGAGAAGAAAGGCCACCGCTTCGTCGAGCTCGACGCGCTCGTCGTTGCCAACGGCACGACGCCACTCGCGCACTGCCAGCACACCGCGATCTACCAGCCACGTGAGCAGGCGGCGGCGTAATGGAGAAGGCAAGCCTGTCACCACAAAACGCGGTGTCATGCCCCGGCTTGACCGGGGCATCCAGTACGCCGCGACCCATCCGTGAGCAACTGCTGCCTCGGAGTACTGGATCGCCCGATCAAGTCGGGCGATGACAGTTGTGCGTGTGGCGGCGGCGAGTGATCGTCTGCGAAAGAGGCCCTTACGCCGCCTTGGCCTTCGCCTCCTGGATCGCGCGCCATACCCGCTCCGGGGTCAGCGGCATGTCGATGTGCTTGATGCCGTAGTCGGAGAGCGCATCGAGCACCGCATTCACTACCGTCGACAGGCTGCCGGCGCAGCCGGCTTCGCCGCAGCCCTTGCTGCCGAGCGGATTGGTCGTCGCCGGCATCGGGTGATCGCCGACCGTCATGTTTGGCACGTCCTCTGCGCGCGGCAGGGCATAGTCCATCAGCGAGCCCGTGATCGGCTGGCCGCTCTCGTCGTAGCGGACGTGCTCCATCAGCGCCTGGCCGATGCCCTGGACGACGCCGCCATGGAGCTGGCCCGCGACCAGCATCGGATTGATCACCGTGCCGAAATCGTTGACCGCGCTGTAGCGCACGATCTGCACCACGCCGGTCTCCGGATCGATCTCGACCTCGGCGACGTGGCAGCCGTTCGGGAACGCCGAGGGTACCGGCTCGCTGGTGTGGTCGACGTCGAGGCTGTCGGGCACGCCCTCCGGCGTCTTGCTGTCATGCAGCTTCCTGGCGAGCTCCATGATGTCGATGCTGCGGTCGGTGCCGGCGATGGTGAAGCTGCCGTCAGCGAACTCGATGTCGGCTTCGGATGCTTCCAGCATGTGCGCGGCTGCGCGCTTGCCCTTCTCGATCACAAGCTTGGCGGCGCCCACGATCGCCATGCCGCTCGCGGTGATTGAGCGCGAACCGCCGGTGCCGCTGCCGGTGTGGACGATGTCGCTGTCGCCCTGGACGAGCTTGACGCGCTCGAAGGGAACGCCGAGCTGATCGCACAGCACCTGCGCGAACGGGGTGGCATGGCCCTGGCCGTAGTCGAGCGTGCCGGTGATGAGCTGCACGCTGCCGTCAGCATCGAACACGATCTTGCCGAGCTCCGGGCTCGGCGGTGCGGTGACCTCGAGATAGGAGCCGACCGCGATGCCGCGCAGCTTGCCGGCCTTCTTGCTCTCCTTCTTGCGCTTGGAGAAATTCTCGTGGTCGGAGATCTCGAGCGCCTTGTTGAACACGGCCTGGAAGTCGCCGCTGTCATAGGTCACGCCGGAGGAGGCCGGGAACGGCATCTGGTTCGGCTTGATGAAGTTGCGCTTGCGCAAGGTCAGCCGGTTGATGCCCATCTCGGCGGCGGCGCGGTCGATCAGCCGCTCCATGTAATAGTTCGCCTCGGGCCGGCCGGCGCCGCGATAGGCGCCCATCAGCGTGGTGTTGGTCAGCACTGTCTTGATGTCGACCGCCATCAGCGGCGTGCGATAGACGCTGGAAAAGTTCTTGCCGGTGTTCAGCGAGAGCGGCCCCGGCGCAACGCCGGTGATGTAAGCGCCGAGATTGCCGTAGCCGGACAGCTTCGCCGCGAGGAAATGCCCCTCGGCATCGAGCGCGAGCTCGGCGTGGATTTTTTGCGCACGGCCGTGGCTGTCGGAGAGGAAGCTGGTGGAGCGCTCGTCCAGCCATTTCACCGGCCGACCCAGCGCCTTCGCCCCGTACAGGATGCACATGTATTCGGGATAGTTGATGTTCTTCATGCCGAAGGAGCCGCCGACATTGGCGGTGAGGATGCGCACCTTCTCGTTCGGCACTTTCAGGTTCTTGGCGAGGTTGGCGCGGTTGCCGGCGACGCCCTGCGTCGGCACCTGAAGCGTGTAGCGCTCGGTCGTCTTGTCGTAGGAGGCAAGGCCCACGCGCGGCTCCATCGAGACCACGGCGACGCGGGTGTTCTCGATGTCGATCTTGGTGACATGGGCGGCGCTGGCAAACGCCGCGTTCACCTTCTCCATGTCGCCATAGTGGTAGTCGAGCGCGACGTTATCAGGGATATGGTCATAGAGCTGCGGCGCGCCGGGCTTGGCCGCTTCCTCAGGGTCGGTCACTGCCGGCAGTGGCTCGACGTCGACCTCGACGGCTTCGGCCGCATCGCGCGCCTGCGCCAGCGTCTCTGCCACCACGAAAGCGACGGGATCACCGACGAAGCGGACCTTGTCGGTCGCCAGCGGCTGACGGTTGGTCTGGAGCAGGGGCGAGCCGTCGCGGCTCTTCAGCGGCAGGCCGCAGGTGAAGGGGCCGTAGCCGGCCGCATCGAGATCCGTGCCGGTCCACACCCCCAGCACGCCTGGCATCGCCTTGGCGGTGTCAATGCCGATGCCGCGGATGATGCCATGGGCGTGAGTGGAACGGACGATCACGGCATAGGCCTGGCCGGGTAGGTTGAAATCGTCGGTGTAGCGGCCCTTGCCGCGCACCAGTGTGTCGTCCTCCTTGCGGCGGACGGGCTGCCCGACGCCATATTTTTGCAGTGCAATAGCGTTTTCGAGCGTGGACGATTTGGTGTGTTCTTGCATGGGAAAGACCTGAAAAGCCGGTATTTGCGCATTTTCGCGGCAGCGGGGGACCGGACCCCCCTCAGATAACCCACGCCCCCGTTCACGACAACGCACGAATGGACATGGTCCCATGTGATGCGATGTTGCGCAGACCTGCCGCGCTGCTAATGTTTCAGGCGAAAAAGCAATTCCAGATCGGCCCAACGGGCCGCGGAAAGACAGTTTGTATGAATGACCACACGCGGCTCCGCGATGGCCACGGGCTGCACGGTGAGCTGGAGGGGGCGATGGCGGCGGTGGCATTGGCCACTGGACCGGTCGTCCCCGCACAGTCGGGAACCGGCGTCTATGCGGCGCTGGACCTCGGCACCAACAATTGCCGGCTCCTGATCGCCTGTCCGACCCACGACGGCTTTCGCGTGGTCGATTCCTTCTCGCGCATCATCCGGCTCGGCGAGGGCGTCTCGGCGACGGGCTGCATCAGCGATGCCGCGATCGAGCGCGCCGTCGCCGCGCTCAGCATCTGCCGTGACAAGATCAATCTGCGCAAGGCGCGGCGGCTGCGGCTGATCGCGACCGAAGCCTGTCGCGCGGCCTCGAATGCGGAAGGTTTCCGCAGCCGCGTCGCGGCCGAGACCGGCATCGAGCTCGAGGTGATCGACCGCGAGACCGAGGCGGCGCTCGCCGTACTCGGCTGTTCGCCGCTGGTCGATCCCAGGGGGCGCGGCGCGATCCTGTTCGACATCGGCGGCGGCTCGACCGAACTGGTGCGGATCGAGCGCGATCCCACAAATCCGGAGCCGCGGATCCGGGCCTGGATGTCGATCCCGTTCGGCGTGGTCACGCTTGCCGAGCAGTTCGGCGGCCGCGACGTCACGCCGGAAATCTATGCCGCGATGGAGCGCGAGGTCGCCAATCACGTCGCGCCGTTCGCGGCAGAGCACGGCCGCGATCTCACCGACATGCATCTGCTCGGCACCTCCGGCACGGTGACGACGCTTGCCGGCATCCATCTCAACCTCGCGCGCTATGATCGCCGCCGCATCGACAGCATCTGGATGAACGATGCCGACATCACCGCGACCACGAACAAGCTGCTCGGCATGAGCTACGAGGAGCGCGCCGGCAACAATTGCATCAGCGTCGAGCGCGCCGACCTCGTGCTGGCCGGCTGCGCCATCCTCGATGCGATCAGGCACGCCTTCCCGCTACCGCGCCTGCGCGTCGCCGATCGCGGCCTGCGCGAGGGCATGCTGGTCGAGATGATGCGCGAGGACGGCGCGCTCAGGAGCTGGTGAGATGGCGAAAGACACCACCGGCCGCTTGCACGTCCAGGTCAAGACCGGCGGCAAGCGCAAGCTCTCGTCCAAGCTGTGGCTGGAGCGGCAGCTCAACGATCCCTATGTCGCCAAGGCCAAGGCGGCGGGCTATCGCTCGCGCGCGGCGTTCAAGCTCCTGGAGATGGACGACAAGTTTCGTCTTCTGAAGCCCGGCATGGCCGTGGTCGATCTTGGCGCCGCGCCCGGCGGCTGGAGCCAGATCGCGGCCAAGCGCGTCGGCTCTACCGAAGGCAAGGGCAAGGTCGTCGCGATCGACCTGCTGGAGATGCCCGAAATTCCCGGCGTCGATTTCGCGCAGCTCGATTTCATGGACAATGACGCGCCCGAGAAGCTCACCGCGATGCTGGGTGGCGGCGCCGACGTCGTAATGTCCGACATGGCCGCCAACACCACCGGCCACCGCAAGACCGACCAACTCCGCATCGTTGGCCTTGTCGAGACCGCGGCCGCGTTCGCCTGCGACGTGCTCAAGCCCGGCGGCACGTTCCTCGCCAAGACGTTCCAGAGCGGCGCCGACGCCGACCTGCTCGCCCAGCTCAAGCGCGATTTTGCCACCGTGCGCCATGTCAAGCCCGCCGCGAGCCGGCAGGATTCCTCGGAACGCTACGTGCTGGCGACGGGGTTTCGGGGCGAGGCGAAGGCATAACCACAAGCTCTGTCATTCCGGGGCGCCTCGCAGAGGCGAGCCCGGAATCCATTTCTCCGCGTATTCCTGCGGCAAAGTGGATTCCGCGTTCGATGCTCCGCATCGCCCCGGGGCGCCGTGCAGGCCGTAAAAAAGAGCCCCGCCAGAGGCGGGGCTTTGGGGGCATCTTACCGGTTGGGTTGATTCTGAGCCGGCTGACCCGACGTCGAAGGCGGCGGGGCATTATTTTGGTTGGTTTGCCCAGACGGCGTGTTGCTGGGCTGGTTGGTAGACTGACTGTTGCTTTGGGCCGGCGCCTGTCCGGTGGTCTGACCAGCAGGCGGTTGTGTGCCTGCCTGGCCCGACGGCGCCGGTTGGTTCTGCTGGGCCTGTCCGGTTGTGGATGGTTGGTTCTGCCCAGCCTGTCCGGTGGTCTGGTTCTGCTGTGCCGGCGCATTGGTCTGGTTCTGCTGCGCCGGCGCGTTGGTCTGATCGGTGCTTTGCCCGGTCGTGTTCTGCTGCGTCGACTGGCCAGTCGCCCCCTGACCAGTGGTCGTCGATTGGCCCTGCGTGGCGCGGATCTGGTTGGAGACGCCTAGTGCAGCGACCGTCCGGGTATCGATCGAGCCGGTGGTCTGGAAACCTTCCCGTCTCTGGAAGGTGATCAGCGCTTCGCGCGTAGCGGGCCCGAGGATGCCGTCTGCTTGGCCAGACATCAGGCCGCGTTCAATCAGCACCCGTTGAACAATGCGGATATCGTCGGGGCTGAGATCCAGCGCGGCGATGTTGCCGCCGCCACCGCTCACGCTGCCGCGCCGGGCGAAGTGCGTCCTTGGGCCGGCGGGAATGGCGTCGACGATCCTGTGGCTTCGGTCGACGACGATGATCTCATCATCCACGACGAAGAAGCTGTCGTCCCGATAGGCCGGATAGATGTCGATCAGCACCGGGAATGTCGAGATGGCGACCACGGAGATGTTCCGCGGCACCACCACGCCAGTATTGATCCGGAAGTTGATGGAATTGAAGTTGACCCGCACGCGATCCACATTGCGTGAGCTCAACACCGATTGCTGCAGCGTTGTCTGCTGCTGTGCGCTCACTTGCACGCGGCCGGACAAGCTCTGGGTAGTCCCACCCTGGGCCTGCGCCTGGGTGTTGACCTGTCCTTGAGTGTTGGCGCCGGTCGTCGTGCCCTGCTGGGCACTCGGGGCTTGCGCGTTGTTGGTGTTCGCGCCAGTCGTTGGCGCGCTCTGGCCCTGGGCGTTGCCCTTGGCGCCAGTCGTCGTCGTGCTCTGACCCTGCACGTTCTTGCCTTGGGCATTGTCCTTGGTGTTCGCGCCAGTCGTCGTCGTGCTCTGACCCTGCGCCTTCTTGCCTTGGACATTGTCCTTGGTGTTAGCGCCTGTGGTCGCGCTCCTACCCTGTTCTGCGCCTTGCGACTGACGCGTAGCGTCGCGGTCGCTGCGGCTCTGACCGGTGGTTTGGTCCTTCATTCCGCTCTTGTCGCGCTCGGACCTGGACTGACGCGCTTGGTCGGGGCCGCCTCGGCTCTGACCAACGGTTTGGTCCTTGCCACGCTTCTCGCCTTCAGATTGGGACTGACGCGCGTTGTCGCGGGCGCCGCGGCCCTGATCGACGGCCTTACGTTCGCCCCTATCGGCCTTGCCACTAGCAGGCATTCCCTCGCTACGCTCAGAACGCGACGGCGCCGCAGCGGGGCCCTCGGCCCGACCACCTGCGCGGCCCTGGGTCATTCCTTCGCCGTGAGAGGCACCACCTGCACCATGCGACATTCCGCCGCCCGATCGGCCGGATTCCGCACCAGCGGCCGCGCCTCCGCTCATCCCGCCACCGGCGCCTTCACGCATGCCTTGAGCCGATGCCAGGCTGACGCCGGCGAGCAGCACAGCTGTGGTCAATAGGAACCTGTTCTTTCTCGTGTTCACCTGAACCTCCTCCATTTGCTTTGCAGCATCCGTTGATGGGGAACCTTCGAAGCTTGGGGCTCGAGACAAACGAGCCCTCATTCGAGTTTTCCGATGCCTGTGAACGATGCGCCGATGCCATCGTTCCTATCAGGCGGGAGAGTCGCGCGGTTCCGTTTCGGTGATACTGCGCGCGGGACTCTCTTGATCGAAGCGATAAAGACATCGACCAAAAATCCACTTTGCAGGCTCAGCGCCTCGCGCCAGCCCTTCTCTTGCCGCGTCGCTTCACCAGTAAGGGTGCCAGCGATGGTGATAGAAGTGCCGCCGCGGGAACGGTCCGCCGTAATAGGCGAAGGCCGGCCGCACGACACGGTGATAGCGGTAGCCGTAGTAGGCAGGGGCGTAACTGGTGCTGTAGTAAGTCCTGGTGTAGCCGCCCCACGGATAGTAACCGCCGTAATACGCCGGTGCGTAGTAGTCGTCATAATAGCCCGGATACCCGTAGTAGCCGTAGCCCGGACCGTAGGCGTAAGCGGACGAGGCGAGGCCGCCGATCAGGGCACCTGCGAGCAATCCGCCTGCCAGCGCCGGCCCAAAACCACCGTGCCAGCGAGCCTCCGCCGGCGTCGGTGCCGCCAGCGCGCTCACGCCGAGCGCGCCGACGGTTGCCAGGACAAGTGCGGTCTTTTTCATGCGCGTCCCTCCTTACGTTGGTGTTTCGACATCGTGCCAACATTGCCGAAGGGCAAAAGTTGCAAGCGCGCGCCGGCGAGGAACAAGAGTCACGAACATAAACGAGCGTTCATCTCGGTGAACGCGCGCGTGCTGATGGGGCGCCTCTGAGCGATCGCGTTGGCTGGAGAGATCCACATGCCCGCCGTTCCGCGGGCGTTCGTTCGACCTCGCGCCACAGGGGTACGCGCGGGAGCAAGAAGCCACTCGGCGACCTCGCTTCGGACTATCCTTTTCGCGTGGTCCACGAGGGTCAGGTCAAAGCTAATTTCGGAAAGATGTAAATGATCGGCTGCTGTGCAGGGGGCTGTTTTGGACTCTTGTCCGGGGGAGAGCCGGCATCCTGCTTTCCGTTACCCCAGCCGCTGATCCCGCACGTCCTGCGTGTCCTCCGTCGCCACCTTGACGGCAGCCTTGGCTGCGCCTTTGCCCGCACCCTTGCGGCTCGCGATCTCCACCGCCTTGCGGCCGGAGATCTCGTAGCCGGCATCAACGGGCATCTGCCAGAAGAACCAGCTCGATGCTGCCGAGGTCAGCGCCACCACGACGAAGGCCGGCGCGAATACGGTGGCGTTGAGCTCGCTGACATGGCTGAACCACATCGTCGTCTCGACGCACGCCGCGCCGACGGCGACGCCGGCTGAGACCGCGAGCTGCTGGTTGACGCTGACCAGCGTGGTGGCGCGGCTCATCTGCGCGGTCTCGACGTCGGCATAGGCGACCGTGTTGATCGCGGTGAACTCCAGCGAACGGAAGAAGCCACCCACCACCAGGATCACCATGATGATGAGCAGCGGTGTCGTCACCGTGAACAGGGCGCAGACGCCGAGGAAGAACGCGCTGACGACCGCGTTCACCGTCATCAGGTTGCGGAAGCCGAAGGTGCGGATGAGGCGCGCCGCCAGCGTCTTCATGCCCATGGCGCCGAGCGAGGAGGCAAAAGTGACCAGGCCCGAGTGGAATGGCGACAGGCCGAAGCCGATCTGCATCAACAGCGGCAGCAGGAACGGCAGCGCGCCGATGCCGAGACGGAACAGAAAGCCGCCGAAGATGGCCGCGCGCAGCGTCGGCAGCTTCAGAAGCGAAAAGTCCAGCACCGGCGATCCCGTCCGCCGCGCGTGCAGGACATACAGTGTCATCGAGATCGCGCCGCCCACGACCAGGGCCGCAACCGTGCTCCAGGGCAGCAGGTTGAGCCCGGCGACGGAGAGACCAAACGCGATGCCGGCAAGCCCGATGCCCGCCAGCACCATGCCGTAGAGATCGAACGGCTCCTGCGTCTCACTCTTGATGGGGTCGATGAAGCGCAGCGCCATGAAGATGCCGAGCAGCCCGATCGGGATGTTGATCAGGAAGATCCAGTGCCAGGAGGCGTACGTCGTAATGAAGCCGCCGAGCGGCGGCCCGATCACGGGGCCGATCAGGGCAGGGACCGTCACCCAGGCCATCGCATTGACCAGCGCGCTCTTGTCGACCGAGCGCAGCAGCACGAGACGCCCGACCGGGGTCATCATCGCCCCGCCCATGCCTTGCAGGATGCGCGCGAACACGAAGTCGGTGACCGAGGTCGAAAGCGCGCAGCCGACCGAGCCGACCATGAACACGCCGACCGCGATCGCGAACACCATGCGCGCGCCGAAGCGGTCGGCGGTCCAGCCGCTCGCCGGGATGAACACCGCCAGCGACAGCAGGTAGGAGGTGATCGCGAGCTTCAGCGTCAGGGGGCTGGTGCCGATGTCGGCCGCGATCGCCGGCAGCGAGGTCGCGATCACCGTCGAGTCCATGTTCTCCATGAAGAGCGCGGTGGCCACGATCAGCGGAATGACGCGTTGCTTGTCGACCATGACGGATTGGTAATGAAAATCGGAAGGAGGGGCGGACTTGCGGCTTATCACCGCCTCCTGCCGGGGACCATTGCGGATCAACGCATAGCACCTAAGTCCCGCGTAACAACGGTGTGACCCTCTCCCTCGTCATTCCGGGGTGCGCCGCTTGGCGCGGGCTATGGTGCGCAATTGCGCACCTGAGAATCCATTGGGCCGTAGGAATCGCTGGGGAATGGCTTCCGGGCTCGCGACTTCGTCGCGCCCCGGAATGACGATGGGTGGGGGCGCCGCGGGGCTGTCCCAGCCGAATTTGCCTAAAAAGCCTGTGCATGGCTGGCCGGCGGTCCGAATTGCTTTGATTCGTCACGCAGCCGTGCTATCGACCCGCGTCAACCCCACCGATGGGCTCCGATTCTCCGGCGTTGCCGCAAGGTACGCCGAGGGCGGCGCTCATCCATAAGCATTTGCGGCAGGGCCGCAGGAAGGAGTTGGCAGATGGCCACGGTGCAACTTCAAGGCATTCGCGAAGCCTTCACGTTCGACGACGTGCTGCTGAAGCCGGGCCTGTCCGAGGTCATGCCGGGCGAGGTCGACATCCGGTCCCGCGTCACCCGCGCCATTCCGCTCAACATCCCGATCATGGCCTCCGCCATGGACACTGTCACCGAGGCGCGCATGGCGATCGCCATGGCGCAGGCCGGCGGCCTCGGCGTCATCCACCGCAATTTCGATCCCGAAGGGCAGGCCGCCCAGGTGCGGCAGGTCAAGCGCTACGAATCGGGCATGGTGGTGAACCCGCTCACGATCAGCCCCGAGGCGACGCTCGATGACGCGCTGAAGCTGATGAGCGATCACGGCATCTCCGGCATTCCCGTCGTCACCGGCGCCGGCAAGTCCACGCCCGGCAAGCTGGTCGGCATTCTCACCAACCGTGACGTGCGGTTTGCGACGAACCGGCAGCAGAAAATCTCCGAGCTGATGACGCACGAAAATCTCGTCACGGTGCGCGAGAACGTCAGCCAGGACGAGGCGCGGCGGATGCTGCACCAGCATCGCATCGAGAAGCTGCTCGTGGTCGACGAGCAATATCGCTGCGTCGGCCTCATCACCGTGAAGGACATGGAGAAGGCGGTCGCCCATCCGCTCGCCTGCAAGGACGCGCAGGGCCGCCTGCGCGTCGCTGCCGCCACCACCGTCGGCGACACCGGCTTCGAGCGCACCGAGCGGCTGATCGATGCCGGCGTCGACCTCGTCGTCGTCGACACCGCGCACGGCCATTCCCGCCACGTGCTGCACGCCGTAAACCGCATCAAGCGTCTCTCCAATTCCGTGCAGGTCGTTGCCGGCAACGTTGCCACCACCGAAGGCGCGCAGGCACTGATCGACGCGGGTGCGGATTGCATCAAGGTCGGCATCGGCCCGGGCTCGATCTGCACCACCCGCATCGTCGCCGGCGTCGGCGTGCCGCAGCTCACCGCGATCATGGATGCGGTGGAAGCTGCGAAGAAGTCCGACATTCCCGTCATCGCCGACGGCGGCATCAAGTTCTCCGGCGATCTCGCCAAGGCGCTCGCAGCCGGCGCCGACATCGCCATGGTCGGCTCGCTGCTGGCCGGCACCGACGAGACGCCGGGCGAAGTGTTCCTGTGGCAGGGCCGCTCCTACAAGGCCTATCGCGGCATGGGCTCGGTCGGCGCGATGGCGCGCGGATCGGCCGACCGCTACTTCCAGCAGGACATCAAGGACGCGCTCAAGCTCGTGCCTGAGGGCATCGAGGGCCAGGTGCCGTACAAGGGCCCGGTCGGCAACGTTATGCACCAGCTCGCCGGCGGCTTGCGCGCCGCGATGGGCTATGTCGGTGCGCGTGACATGAAGGATCTGCACCAGAAGGCCCAGTTCGTCCGCATCACCGGAGCAGGCCTGCGCGAAAGTCACGTCCACGACGTCACCATCACGCGCGAGAGCCCGAACTATCCGGGCGGGGGTTAGTCGCTCGCTCGTACCAAAATGACGGCGTCATGCCCCGCGAAGGCGGGGCATCCAGTACGCCGCGGCCCTTCCACTCAGTCACAACCGTCTCGGAGTACTGGATCGCCCGCCCCAGTGCGCAACTGCGCACAGGGCGGGCGATGACAGCGTGTTTGTGGTTCGCACCTGCCGCAAGCTCGTCATTGCAAGCGAAGCAATCCAGAGCTTTTGTGTTGACGCAACTGGATTGCTTCGCTTCGCTCGCAATGACAGAAAAGTGGAGGAAGCCATGTCCCAAGGCAAACGCATCGTTCTCGCCGCGCGTCCCGTCGGCGAGCCCAAGCCGTCCGATTTTCGCCTGGAGGAATTCGCTGTTCCGACGCCTGCGGCAGGCGAGGTCCTGCTGCGCACGATCTGGCTGTCGCTCGATCCCTATATGCGCGGGCGCATGAGTGAGGGGCCGTCCTATGCCGCACCGGTGCCGATCGGCGGCGTGATGGAAGGCGAGGCGGTCAGCGAGGTCGCGGCCTCCAACAATCCTGATTTCGCGGTAGGCGACATCGTGCGCATCCGCTCCGGCTGGCAGACCCACGCCATCTCGAACGGCAAGGGATTGATCAAGGTCGATCCCAAGCTCGGTCCGATCTCGACTTCGATCGGCGTGCTCGGCATGCCCGGCATGACGGCGTACACGGGCCTGCTCGACATCGGCAAACCGCAAGCGGGCGAGACCGTCGTCGTCGCCGGCGCCTCCGGTGCAGTCGGCTCCGCCGTCGGCCAGATCGCCAAGATCAAGGGCGCCCGCGCGGTCGGCATCGCCGGCGGCAAGGACAAGTGCGACTACGTCGTCAAGGAACTCGGCTTCGATGCCTGCATCGATCACCGCAACCCCGATCTCGCGGCCAAGCTGAAGGACGCCTGCCCGAAGGGCATCGACGTCTATTTCGAGAATGTCGGCGGCGCGGTGTTCGAGGCGGTGTTCCCGCTGCTCAATCCATTCGCCCGCGTGCCGGTCTGCGGCCTGATCGCGCATTACAACGACACCGAGGCCAAGCCGCCGAAATGGGCCGCCAGCATGATGCGTGCGACCCTGACCAAGCGGCTGACCTTCCGCGGCTTCATCGTCTCCGACTTCGCCGCCCGCCACGGCGACTTCCTGCGCGACATGTCGGCCTGGGTCCGCGACGGAAAGGTGAAATACAAGGAGTTTGTCACCGAGGGTCTGGAGAGCGCGCCCGGCGCCTTCATGGGGCTGCTGAAGGGGGCCAATTTCGGCAAGCAGCTGGTGCGGGTGGGGCCGGATAAGGCCTGAACCGCCGCTTCGAGCCACCGAGGGGGCGGAAATGGTTAAGAAAGAGTCACCGATCGGCCACACCTGTTCGTAAAACCCGCAGGTGTGACCGCCGGTTCATTGACCCCAAGGCGAAGGCATTGAATCATCGCGCATATTTTAGGTGTTGCGATGTTAGAGATCAGTGTTTTCTGCGTCATCGTGCTGGCGGCCAGCTATTGGGTGGCGATGTTCGTCATGGGCCGGCGCGACGACGTCATCCATGGCAAGTTCGTGCATGTTGACGAGGAGAGCGATGTCGTTCGTCCCGCGATGCCGCCGCCACCGCCGCCATTCCCGAAGCGTCCGGTCAAGGCTGCGCAGCCAACCATGGTCCAGCCCGCGATCGCCGAGACCAAGCCGGTAAACAGTGCGGCGCTGCAATCCCTGCTGGCCGCGATCCAGCAGGACCTCAAGAGCGTCGCCTGAACCGCCAAGTTCGCGCTAGTGCTCGCCGCCCATCTGGGCGAGGATCTCCTCGATATCGACATCGATCTGGCCCGCGGCCCTGACGTGGTGAACCTCGAGGCTGTCAGGCTGGAAACGGTACTCGACGAGCCCGACTTCCTTGATCGCAATCCGGTCCTGGCGCGCGTCGTTGATGACGAAGCCGGTGGACGGCGCCCAGACATGGCGGGTGTGGCGATAGGTGAAGTCGCGCCGCTGATGCACATGGCCGCTGGCGATGAGGCGCAGATCGACATGCGCAAACATCTCGATCAATCGCGCCCGGGCCGGCTGCGGCACGTAGCGGATCGCGGTCTCCGCCATCTCGGCATCGTCGGGCAGGTTGAGAAACACCGGCTTGTGCAGGAACAGCGCGACCGGCTTCCCGGCGGTGCGCGCGAGCTCCCGTGCCAGCCAGTCGAACTGCTCGGTCTCGAAGGCGAGCCCTGAATTCATGACAAGGGAATTGAGGCCGATGAAGCGCCAGCCCGCGGCCTCGAATGACCAGTGATCTTCGCCGATGATGTCGCAAAATTGCCGGCGGTGTGCCTCGCTGACCGGCGGCTTCGGCGCCGGTCCGATCATGGTCGGATTGTCGCCGATGTCGTGATTGCCGGGCAGGTAGCGGCAGGCGACGGGCAGGGCGTCGTGCAGGCTTTTCGCGAATACGACATCGTCGCGGCCGGTCGGGCCGTCGAACGAGACATCGCCGGTATTGACGATGAGATCGGGCCGGTTGGCGTCGATGTGCTCGCTGACGCGCTGGAAGTTGGCGATCAGGCCGGGAAAGCGCCGGCCGAGATGGGTGTCGGAAATCTGCGTGAGGCGAAATTCGGACATGCGACCATCATACCCGTTGTCGCGCGTCGGAACGATGACGGCACGGGCATGCATCGCAACGAACAAAGTTTAAAGCACACGATAGCGGATCGTGTAGCTGTCCTGCGGGGCGACGGGGCCGGCCAGCGGCGAGGCGATGCGGTCGGCGAGGTGCCAGGGGCCGAACTGCTCGGAGCGATGCGGCTCGGCGTGCAGGCGGAGGCGGAATTCGAACGTGCCCTTTCCTGGCAGGCTCACCACCAGCACGCGGTCGGCGGTACGGTGGTTGAGCGCCACCGCGCCACGCAGCAGCGCGCGCCCGTCGGAGAGGTCGCGCACGCCGTCGACCAGCGCCAGCGTCTGGTTGCGGTCGGTGTGCAGCTCGATCTGGCTGTCGGTGACCGCCGCCAGCATCTCCCTGGGCATGCGGATCTCGAACTCGACCGCCGGCTTGGACGGGTTGAGGCCGAGATAGGCGAGGGCGGCGTGACGCATGTCGTAGGCGGCAAAGGCGAGCAGGGCGATGGCGGCGAGCGTGGCGAGGCCGTGCCTGACGACATCGCGCCTGCTTCGGTAGCCGAGGCGGAAGTACACCGTCATTGCCAGCGCCACCGCGAGCGCCGTGGCGATGCCTGCCAGCGCCGACATCAGGATGCCGAGCTGGCCGTCAGCGGATTCGGCCGACGAGCCGATCAGGCTGGCGATCTGGCTTGAGAGGGTGTTCATGGCGGGCTCTCGCCTTGCGCCCCGAAAAAGGGGCGAAATTGCTTTAACAATCAGCGGTTGGTCGCAAGAGCGGGAACACCGGTTCAACTCGCTGATTGTCAGCGTCAGAAGTCGCGGCTAATGACGGTCCGCGGCGTTCCGCCTTACGGGAAAGTTCCGATGTCCGTCCAAATGGTCCTGCTGCCTGTCTTCGTGCAGGTCGGTCTCACCTTCGCACTCCTGATCGGCATGGTCTTCGCGCGCCGCCGCTCGTTGGTCTCCGGCGAGACCAAGATCCGCGACATTGCACTCGGCGAGCCGAACTGGCCCAAGGACGCCACTCAGATCGCCAATTGCTACCGCAACCAGTTCGAGCTGCCGGTGCTGTTCTACGCCCTGATAGCGCTGGCGCTGCCGTTGCGCCATGCCGATCTCTTCATCGTGCTGATGTCCTGGCTGTTCGTGGTGGCGCGCTTTGCCCATGCCGCCGTGTTCGTCTCCTCCAACGATCTCGGCCGCCGCTCCACGATCTGGCTCGCCGGCGTGCTGGTGCTGCTGGTGATGTGGATCTACTTCGCGCTGAGAATGCTGTTGGTGATCTGACGTTTAGCTGTCGGACCTAATCTGAAAGATTTGAAATGACCCCCGCTGCCCGGCTGTCCGCAGCCATCGAACTGATCGACACCATCGAGAGGGACCGCGTGCCCGCGGCCAAGGCGCTGAAGGAGTGGGGCACCGCGCACCGCTTCGCCGGCTCGGGCGACCGCGCCGCCATCGCCGGCCTCGTCTGGGACGTGCTGCGCCGCTACGCCTCGAGCGCCTGGCTCATGGATGCAGACACCGTGCGTGCCAGGCTGATTGGCATGCTCCGCCTCGAACGCGACATGGACACGGCCACCATGGCCGCTTTGTTCGATGGCAGCCGCTTCGCGCCGGCGCCGCTGACCGAAGCCGAGCAGGCGGCACTCAGCCAGCGCTCCCTGAAGGACGCCCCGGCGGCCGTTGCCGGCGACTACCCGGAATGGCTCGATCCGCATCTGGCAAAAGTGTTCGGCGAGGACCGCGCAGCGGAAGCCGCCGCGATGGCGAGCCGGGCGCCGCTCGACCTGCGCGTCAACACGCTAAAATCCAATCGCGACAAGGTGCTGCGCAATCTTGCTCATCTTCATGCGAAACCGACGCCTTGGTCCGCAACGGGCTTGCGCATCGAGCTTTCGGCCGATGCGCGCAACCCCGGCATCCAGGCCGAGGAGGATTTCATCAAGGGCGCCATTGAAGTGCAGGATGAGGGATCGCAGCTTGCAGCCCAATTCACCGCGACAAAACCCGGCGAGCAGGTGATCGACCTCTGCGCCGGCGCCGGCGGCAAGACGCTGGCGCTCGCCGCCCTGATGCAGGGCAAGGGCCGGCTGATCGCCACCGACCGCGACAAGCGCCAGCTCGCCCCGATCCACGAGCGGCTGTCGCGCGCCGGCGTCCACAATGCCGATGTCCGCACGCCCAAGGGCGAGGCCGATCCGCTCGCCGACATCCGCGCCTCGGCTGATCTGGTCGTGATCGACGCGCCCTGCACGGGAACCGGTACCTGGCGCCGCAACCCCGACGCCAAATGGCGCATGCGGCCGGGCGCGCTGGAGATCCGCCTGCGGGACCAGGCCGAAGTGCTGGAGCGCGCGGTTCCGCTGGTGAAGCCGGGCGGCCGCATCGCCTACATCACCTGTTCGGTGCTGTCGGAGGAGAACGGCGAGCAGGTGAGGGCGTTCGTCGCCCGCCATCCCGAGTTTGCGGTGGTGCCGCCGGGGCAGACCGCGAGCGTGCTCTGGGACAAGGCGGAGGCTTTTGGCGAGGCCGCGCTGCAGTCAGATGAAGGCTGGCTGATGACACCGCGGCGGACCGGAACGGACGGTTTCTTCGTGTCGGTGCTGCGGAAGGCGTAGCTCTCGTAGGGTGGGCAAAGGCGCGCCCTTCGCGCGCCGTGCCCACCATTTTCCCGCAATTGTCGCTGCCAACGGTGGGCACGCTTCGCTTTGTCCACCCTACCGCACCGCGGCTGACGCGGCACAGTTCCACCCCAAAACGAAAGCCCCGCGAACCGAATCCGGTCGCGGGGCCTGTATTCGTAGCGCTTCTGCCGGTACGTCCGTGGTCAGAAGCGCTGGTGCGCTGGCGTTTAGCCGACGCGGAGATTGTCAGCCGAGGACTTGCCGCTGCGACGATCGGCGACGATGTCGAACGAGACCTTCTGGCCCTCGTTGAGGGAGGAGAGGCCAGCGCGCTCGACGGCGCTGATGTGCACGAACACGTCCTTCTGGCCGTCATCCGGCTGGATGAAACCATAACCCTTTTGGGTGTTGAACCACTTCACGGTGCCCATAGCCATGGGAATTTCCTTTAGTTAGAGAGGATACGCACGCAGACCGGTACGCAGCATTGCGCCCATAGTCCTGATGAGTTGATGTTTGGAGAATTCATCTGAAGCGTGCGCGCCCGTCAGCAACGAAGCGAAGCGGCCCAGTCGTTCGGCCAAGTATCGATGATCACAATATAGCGAGGATTTGGGGCTTCTTCAAGGCACCACCCGCGCTTCGGGATACCGCGCGGGTTTGCTATTTTGCGGTGCAAGTTCACCGCACTCGCGCGTCTCAGTCGACGATGAAGAGTGTCGCGCCCACCGCCGTCGAGGACCGATGCGCGGCGTCGCCGAAATCCGAGACCTGGTAGCTCATCCCGGCCGTCAGCTTGAATTTGCGCCCGTCGTGCAGCTCGGTGTCGAGCTCGCCCTTCAGCACGTAGAGCACGTGACCGCGATCGCACCAATGATCGGCGAGATAGCCCGGCGAATACTCCACCATCCGCACCCGGAGATCGCCGATGTTGAGCGTGCGCCACTGCGCCTGGCCGGTCTCGCCGGGATGCGTCGTCGGCTCAACCTGGCTCCAGTCGGTGACGGTGAAGGGGGAAGCGGGGAGTTTCATGGGGAGGTCCTGTCTCTGAGCCGGCCGGGCTTCTGTTAGCGCACGCTGTCGCCCCAGTCTCCGTCATTGCGAGCCTGGGCCACGAACGTTCCTCGTCCGCGGTGTCATTGCCCGCGAAGGCGGGCAATCCAGTATTCCACCAGCGGTCGTGATTAAACCGATGAGCCGCGGCGTACTGGATTCCCCGCTTTCGCGGGGAATGACGGCGGTGGGTGGGGCGTCACTGCACCAAATGGTTCGCCGACCCCTGCACGATCAGCCCCGCCGCATTCACCCGCAGATATTCGCAGATCTTCTTCCCACGCTCGTTCGCGTAGAACACCACGACACTATCGGGGCTGACGAACACATCGATCAGCGAGAAATGCAGCTCCGGCAGCAGCCCGAGCGCCTTGCCCCAATAGGCGCGAAGCGCGTCCTTGCCGCGCACGGTTCCGCTGGCGTCGAACCCCATCACCGGGATGCGGTCCGAGGTCATCACCGCGTCCTCGTCATAGAGCCTGAGCACGCGTTCGAGGTCGCGTGCGTTCCAGGCTTCGACCCAGGTCCGGCCGAGCGCGGCAAGCGATGATGGCTGGTGATGCTGTGACATGGCATTCTCCCTGATCGGCCCTTGTTTGAGCGGAGGGCACAATAGGTCAATATTACTTACCTATATCCATTTGTCCATGCCCAAAGAAGAATGTGGGGCGCGCGGCCGCGCGGTTGCGGGCCGGCGCGCGGTCGCGTATCTGCTGGCCATGACAGCAGCACAAAACGACCGCTCCGCGTCGACGCCCTCGGTGGCCTCGGCGCACGACAAGATTCTCATCGTCGACTTCGGCAGCCAGGTGACGCAGCTCATCGCGCGTCGCGTGCGCGAGGACGGCGTCTATTGCGAGATCGTCCCGTTCAACAAGGCAGAAGCTGCCTTCGACGAGATGAAGCCGAAGGCGGTGATCCTCTCCGGCGGGCCGGAATCGGTGCATGAGGCCGGCTCGCCCCGCGCCCCGCAATCGATCTTCGATTCCGGCGTGCCCGTGATGGGCATCTGCTACGGCCAGATGACCATGGCGGCGCAGCTCGGCGGCGAGGTCGAGGGCGGCCATCACCGCGAATTCGGCCGCGCCGATGTCGAGGTCAAGGCCAAGAGCCAGCTGTTCGAGGGCGTCTGGTCATCAGGCGGCAAGCACCAGGTTTGGATGAGCCATGGCGACCGCATCACCAAGATGCCGCCGGGCTTCTCCGTCGCCGGCACCTCGCCGAACGCGCCCTTCGCGGTCATCCAGGACGAGACGCGCAAATATTACGGCCTGATGTTCCACCCCGAAGTGGTGCACACGCCCGACGGCGCCAAGCTGATCCGCAATTTCGTGCGCAAGATCGCCGGCCTCACCGGCGACTGGACCATGCGCGCCTTCCGCGAGGAGGAGATCCAAAAAATCCGCCAGCAGGTCGGCAGTCGCAAGGTGATCTGCGGCCTTTCCGGCGGCGTCGATTCCGCCGTCGCGGCCGTGCTGATTCACGAGGCGATCGGCGACCAGCTCACCTGCGTCTTCGTCGATCATGGCCTGCTGCGCCTCGACGAAGCCAAGACCGTAGTCGACCTGTTCCGCCACCACTACAACATCCCGCTCGTGCACGTGGATGCCTCCAAGCAATTCCTGGGCGAGCTCGAAGGCGTCACCGATCCGGAAGTGAAGCGCAAGACCATCGGCCGCCTCTTCATCGAGGTGTTCGAAGCTGAAGCGAAGAAGATCGGCGGCGCCGACTTCCTGGCGCAAGGCACGCTCTATCCCGACGTGATCGAGAGCGTCTCCTTCACCGGCGGCCCCTCGGTGACGATCAAGTCGCACCACAATGTCGGCGGGCTGCCCGAGCGCATGAACATGAAGCTCGTCGAGCCCCTGCGCGAGCTGTTCAAGGACGAGGTGCGCAAGCTCGGCCGCGAGCTCGGCCTTCCCGAAATCTTCGTCGGCCGCCACCCGTTCCCGGGCCCGGGCCTCGCCATCCGTTGCCCCGGCGAGATCACCCGCGACAAGCTCGACATCCTGCGCAAGGCCGACGCCGTCTACATCGACCAGATCCGGAAAGCAGGCCTCTACGATGAGATCTGGCAGGCCTTTGCCGTGCTGCTCCCCGTCAAGACCGTCGGCGTCATGGGCGACGGCCGCACCTATGACTACGTCGTGGGCCTCCGCGCCGTGACCTCCACCGACGGCATGACCGCGGACTTCTATCAGTTCGACATGAAGTTTTTGGGCGAGACCGCCACGCGCATCATCAACGAGGTGAAGGGCGTGAACAGGGTGGTGTACGACGTCACCAGCAAGCCGCCTGGGACGATTGAGTGGGAGTAGGGGCGGTATCCTGTCCAACGTACTGGCGGTCTCGACGTTCAAGATGATGGACCGATTGAAGCGCCAGACCATCTTGAGCGAAGCCCTCTCTATGGTGTGAGAGCACTTGCGGTGGTTACAGCGCGTAGGATGGGTAGGGCGCGGCGAAGCCCATCGCGATTGCGGACAAGTTGATGGATGTCTCTTCCGACGGGCTGAACTGAATCATGGGATTTGGTGTCTTCATCCATCGATCGGACTCGATCTACGATGACAGCCCGGCTGAGCGATACCAGTTTCCTAGTCAGTATTTGCGTCGCGTCGAAGCCTGAATCGGCGATTGGATCATCTATTACGAACCGAGCAAGGTCGCCGAGACGCGCGGCTACTTTGCGATTGCTCGCGTTCGGCGGGTTATTCCAGACCCCGGTACTTCGGGGATGTATCTCGCTCTGATCGAGCCCGGAAGTTATCTCGATTTCGCCAATCCGGTCGCCTTCATCGTGCAGAGTCCGAGGATAGTCCCTGCTGAGGCGGCACGATGCGCAGGCCCCAAAGAATGAGGGCGAAAGAGATGATCCCTGTGGGTGCGGACGAGTAAGCCACGATCATGATCAACGTCTCCTCCAAAGGAGTCCCGCGCGCGGCGGCCGCGAGTGGCATGCTGGCGTTGCCGGCTCCCCAGAGGGCCGCCATTAGGAACGCAGCCACAATGGCGAGACCTGAGTAGAGGAGGAACCAGAACGCAATCCGCGATGTCGCCGCCCCGAGAACGAGCCTTGGCCACACCAGCCCCAACGTCAGCAGAATGAGGCCCAACAGGGCGCTCAGCGTATGGACCGACCTTCCGAGGAGCGGTGCGGCGAAAAACGGGATCGCAAAGCCCTCGAAGGAGGTGAAAAGGAAGAGAGCAACACCAGCCTGAATCAGGCGGTGACCCTGACGATTAAGTGTGCTCATCGTAACGGCTCCCACACATCTCGTGCACGCCTGCACTATTACTTCGGATCGAAGGCGCAGCTCGCGGATGCCGTCTTCGCGCAAGCCGCGGCGCAGCTTTTTCCGCCGGTTGTAAAAGTTCTCGCGTCCGACGCCAGCATTGAAGAAAAGGTCCGCCCGGTGGTGAAAATCGAGCTCGTCACCCTTTCGCAGACGCCTCATCTTCCATGCATACATCATCGGGGAAATCAGTCAGACGCCGGAGCGGGCGGCTCAGTTCCTCGATGCCGCTCAGCGGCTCAACGGTGACGGCACACTCAGCCGTATGCGAACGGCGCTTCAAGCGCAGATTGATGCGCGCGTCGCCGCCGGGTAGGCCGGCGACAGCAGCCGATAGAAATCGAGCGACGCGGTTCCGCAGGCCGTAAAAGGCCAGGTCGTGTTCTCATCAGTCGGCTGGCCGACTATTGGCCGCGATTGCCAATGTCAAGGCAACCACATTCGCATTAGCCAGTTCACTTTCTATGGTGAAAGGAGAACGGACCATGGCATCCATCCGGTACATTGTGACAGACATTGACAGTTCGGTCGCATTTTATCGCGATAAACTCGAGTTCAAGGTTGACATGCACAACCCTGGCAAGTTCGCCGCGCTCATTCGCGATGATCTCACCCTTTACCTTAGCGCTCCGGGGGCTGGCAGTGGGGGAACTGCCGGCGGTAAACCGGAGCCCGGCGGATGGAACCGATTCATGATCGTCACGAAAGACATAGATGTCCTCGTCGGTCGGTTGAACGATGCTGGCGCCAAATTCAGAGGAGGAGTCAGCGAGGCGGGAGCTGGTCGTGCAAGACTTCTGGAAGATCCGTCGGGCAATCTGGTTGAATTGTTTGAGTTCAAAAAGAAATGAGTGGCGTGCAGATCGTCGACAACGACGTTCATGTTCATGCAGTTCGCAATGCCGACCGAATGCAGCCAAGTGAGCTGCCCGGCTGGCAATGGATAGGCCGGTTGGCTCGCTTTAGTGAGGCACGAAGGGGGCCGCCAGAACGGCGAGCATGCCAAAGGCGGCGATGTTCCAGAACAGCGAGCGGATGAGCGGTATCCCGGAGATATAAAGCGCGGTGTAAGCGATGCGCCCGCCGACATAGGCGATCGCCCCCCAATGGGTTAGCTCGTTGTGAGCACCTGCTGCGTGAGCGGTGAGGATCGCAGCGGCAAAGAATGGAAACGTCTCCATATAATTGCGGAAATTCCGGTTGATGCGGCCGGGGATGGGCTTGAGAGGCGGCATTTCGGCGTCGCGCGGGCTCGCAGCCCATCTAAGGCCGTACTGCGCGTTTGTGGCTTGCGCCGCGGCGACAAGCTGGATGAAGCCCCAAACGACTGCGGCTGTCAGCATCGATAACTCGAAGCTCATCTGTGTCCCTCTTGAAAGGCGCGCTTTCCTTCGACCATGCTTCCCAAGCCCGGTGCAATCAGAACGGCATCCGTCTATCTGGGCGCGAGCCCATCTGCGCACCTGGCGAGCATATCGCCGAACAGCGCGACATTCTCCGCTCCGACGCTGTCGTAGATCAGGCGCTCGACCTCGTCCACGCGCAGGCGGGCCTCTTGGAATAGTTTCCGCCCCTTCTCAGTAAGCGTGCTTCGTAGAATACGGCCGTGCCGGGGGTCCGGGCTGCGCGTAAGCAGCCTTGCGCGCTCGAGGCCGGCCAGGATGCCTTGCATGCTCTGGGGCGTGACGAAGGCCAGTCGCGCGAGTGCCGCATTGGAAATGCCGGCATCGGCATGAACCGCAGCGAGGACCGCGAATTGCGGGGCAGTTAGCTTCAGAGGCCGGAGCCTGTCGTCCACACGCGTGCGAAAACTGTGCTGCGCCCGCTTCAGAAGGAAGGCCAGCCCGGGCTGCTTGCCATTGCGGCTTGACATATAAGGACCCTGATATTTAATATCATGAGCCTTATATCCCCCTGCTGACTGTTTTGGAAGATTGATCATGCTGATCGTGCATCACCTCGGCAACTCCCAGTCCGAACGTGTCGTTTGGCTGCTGGAGGAACTGGCGCTGCCGTATCGGCTCGTGCGTTACGAGCGCGACCCCGCCACCAGGCTCGCGCCGAGCGCGTACAAGGCCCTCCACGCGTTCGGCACCGCGCCGGTGCTGGATGACGGCGACCTGCGACTGACCGAATCCGGCGCGATCGTCGAATATGTGATCCACACTCACGGAGCAGGGCGGTTCTCGCTCCGTCCGGGCGCGCCAAACTACGCGGACTTTTTGTTCTGGTGGCACTTTGCCAACGGCTCGATGATGCCGGCTGCGATGACGAATGGGCTCGTGGCGAGGCTTGGCGGCGGAGACGATCCCCTCGCTCGGTCGCTGAGCGCGAGGCTCGACCTTGCGTACGACATGGTCGAGGCTCGCCTGAAGAACGTTCCATATTTTGCCGGTGAGGAGCTGACGGGCGCGGACATCCTCATGCTGTTTCCACTCACCACGATGCGCCGCTTCAGTCCCCGTGACATCTCCGGCTATCCCGCCATCCAGGCCTATCTGCAGCGTGTCGGTGCCCGACCCGCGTATCAGCGGGCGATGGCCAAGGCAGAGCCGAACCTGGCGCCGATGTTGAGCTGAGCGATGCGGCTCTTGTTGATGTAAGATTTGACTTACATAAGCGTGGGAAGCCATCGGGAGCCGAAACTGGATGCGCTGGCAACGGAGATCGTGCGCGGCAAAACGGGATCTCTTCAGCAAGTTGCCGTCATCCTGATCACCGCGCAGCACCTCGGCACAAACATAGGATCTCCGCCACCCGGTCCCATGCTACGACACCAGCTCGCTGCTTCCGGAGCCCGTCCTCATGTCAGTCATTGCCGCCCCCAATCAACCGCCCGTTGCCGAAACTGACCCCGAATCCTTTGGCTGGATGCGCGGCTTCCCGCCGGCGCCCGAGCGCACCATCACCTTCCAGGACGGCTCATTCCGCAGTTTCCCCGAGCTGCGCTGGGCCTGGAGCAACATCCGCCAGCTCGTCCCCACTGTGAACGTCTGGCGCGGGGCGGGGCCCGCATCACCCCTGCCGCGCGAGGATCATGACATCGGCGCGGTGGCCTCGACCACGATGGACGGGCGGCCCATGACGTTCGCGAAGATGCTGGAGGAGACGTACACCGACGGCATCGCGGTGCTGCATCGGGGCAGGCTGATCTATGAGCGCTACTTTGGCGCATTGAAGCCGCAGAAGCCGCATATCGCGATGTCGGTGACGAAATCGTTCACCGGCGTGCTCGCGGGCATGCTGGTCAGCGAGGGCAGGATCGATCCGCAGGCGCCGGTCACGGATTATGTGCCGGAGCTGAAAGCGAGCGCGTTTGGGGACGCGCGCGTGCACGAGGTCATGGATATGACCACGGGGCTCGCCTACACCGAGGTCTATACCGACAAGAATTCGGATGTGTGGGGGCTGCGGCGCGCCAACGGCATGGCGCCGATCCCGCCCGGTTATGAAGGCCCTACCACGATCTTCGATTTCCTCGTCGCACAGAAGAAGCAGGGCGAGCACGGCAAGGCCTTTGCCTACAAGACCGTCAACACGGACGTGCTGGCCTGGATCATCAGGCGCACCAGCGGCATGACGCTGTCCGATCTCCTCTCCGAGCGCATCTGGCAGCCGATGGGTGCGGAGGAGGACGCGCATTATCACGTCGACCGCATCGGCACCGAGAGTGGCGGTGGCGGTCTCTCCACCAGCTTGCGCGATCTCGCCCGCTTCGGCGAGACCATGCGCAATCACGGCCGCTTCAACGGCCGCCAGATCGTGCCCTCGTCCGTGGTCGAGGACATCGCGCGCGGCGGCGATCCCGAAAAATTCAAGCCGGCCGGCTACACCACGCTGCCGGGCGCCTCCTATCGCAACCAATGGTGGGTCACGCACAACGCGCACGGCGCCTACATGGCGCGCGGCGTCTATGGCCAGGGCATTTATATCGATCCCAGGGCCGAGATGGTGATCGCGCGCTACGCCTCGCATCCCATGGCGGGCAACGCCGCCAACGATCCCGTGACGCTGCCGGCCTACATGGCGCTGGCAAAGGCGCTGATGGCGGGCGGGTAGGGCGCGTCGGGACGCCGGTCCTCGTAGCCCGGATGGAGCGAAAGCGTAATCCGGGACTGGCCAGCCGCATCGCGCGGCTGCCTCTGTGGCAAGAATCCCGGATTGCGCTGCGCTCCATCCGGGCTACGGATCTTTGCCAAACCGCAAGATCGGTCGAGCACGCCTCGGCCGTCAGCGACGAGATGGAGCCGCCACGGAGGAGGGACGATGAAGGCGGCGCTGCAAAACTATCGGGACCGGATGCGACGCGTGCTGGACCATATCGACCGGCATCTCGACGACGATCTGGACCTGGAAACCCTAAGCGGTGTTGCGGCCTTCTCGAAATTTCATTTCCACCGGCAGTTCGCGGCGACCTTCGGGCTATCCGTGCATCGCTATGTCCAGCTGGCCCGCATGAAGCGTGCTTCGCATCAGCTCGCCTACATCGACGCCCTTGATGTCACTGACATCGCGATGGATGCCGGCTACGACGCTCCGGATGCCTTCGCCCGCGCCTTTCGGCAACGGTTCGGACAATCGCCGTCGTCGTTCCGGAAATCTCCCGACTGGGAGCCGTGGCTTGCGGCCTTCGGGCCTCTCGACAACGCCAGGAGCAAGCTCATGCAGACGACCTTTACCGCTGACGACGTGACGATCCGCGATGTGCCCACCACCAAGGTGGCGATCATGGAGCACCGGGGCGACCCGGCGACGCTTCCTGCCACCATCCAGCGCTTCATCGCCTGGCGCAAGGCAGCGGGCGTGCACCCCAAGACGAATCCGACCTTCAATGTCTGGCGCTCCGAGCGCCGGCCTGCCTCGCCCGCCGGTTACAGCATCGACCTTTGCGTCGGCACCGACCGGCCGATCGCGGCCAATGGCGAGGAGATCAAAGCCGGCGAGATCCCTGGTGGACGCTGCGCCGTGCTGCGCGTCGTCGGCTACACCGACAATCTGGAGCCCGCCGCGCTCTATCTCTATCGCGACTGGCTCCCGGCCAGCGGCGAGGAAGCCCGCGACTTCCCGATCTATTGCCAGCGGCTGAGCTTCTTCCCGGAGGTGCCGGAGCATGAGACGGTCGCGGAACTCTTCCTGCCGCTGAAATAGGATCTGCTGGCGGCGGCCTGTCCGATCGCAAGAAGCGGGCAGGCCGCAATCTACGCGATAATATAAGGCTTGACTTATATTAGTGCGGATCGATATTCCTTGTCGCGCAAAGCAATAGGGAGGAACGCAATGGAGATCGACGTCGCCAGGGTCTTGGGGCTTGTCACGCGTTCAGTGCGCAATTTCGAGAAGGACGGAAAACCGGCGAGCGCGGTGACTCTCACGCGTCTTTACGACACGAGCGTCGACGATCTCTGGGACGCCGTGACCAGCAGCGAGCGCATTCCACGCTGGTTCCTGCCGGTCGAGGGCGATCTCCAGCTCGGAGGAAGGTACCAGCTTAGGGGCAATGCGGGCGGCACCATCACGGCGTGCACGCCTCCGACCCATTTCGCCGCGACGTGGGAATTTGCAGGCGCGGTGAGTTGGATCGATGTCAAGCTGGCAGCAGAACGTAGTCAGGCGCGTTTGACGCTCGAGCATACCGCGATCATCGAGGATCATTGGAATCAGTTCGGTCCGGGTGCGGTGGGTATCGGTTGGGATCTCGCTCTTGCGGGACTTGAGCGATATGTTGCGACCGGGGCATCGGTCGATCACGAGACGGCCGAGGCATGGATGGGCTCGCCTGAGGGCAAGGAATTCATGACGACAAGCGGCGAGCTTTGGCGCGCAGCGCATGTCGCAAGCGGGGTGGATCCTGCCTCGGCAAAGCAGCGCTCGGACCGCACCATTGCGTTCTATCGCGGCGAGATGCCGCCCGACATCGCGCATCCCGGCACGGGAAGCTGATGCACGTCTTCGAAGTCCTTGCCGATCCCGTGCGCCGTCGCATCCTCGAGCTGCTGGCGCTTCAGGAAATGGCGTCCGGCGAGGTCGTCGACGTGATCGGGGCCGAATTCGGAATCACGCAGGCGGCGGTCTCGCAGCACCTCAAGGTGCTGCGCGAGAGCGGCTTTGCAAGCGTTCGGGCGGAGGCGCAAAGACGCCTCTATTCGGTCGACGTTGCCGGGCTTCGCGCGGTGGATGCCTGGATCGGCCAGTTCAGGAATTTCTGGGAGCCGAAGCTGGACGCGCTGGCAACCGAGATCGCGCGCGGCAAACGCGAGCGTCGTAACGCGCCAATGACCAAGCGGAGCGGGAAGAGGGCTTGAGGACGTGGCGATGGGCGGAAGCCGCCATCACATCACGGTCACTCTCGCGATATCTTCTCGAACCGCTTCACCAGCCGCTCCCGTTTCAGCCGCGACAGCCGCTGGATCCAGAACATGCCGTCGAGCTGGTCGATCTCGTGCTGGTGGCACACCGCGCGCAAGCCATCCGATTCCTCGGACTGCATATTGCCGTCAACATCCTGATAGTCGATCCGCACGCGGGCGTGGCGCTGCACCTCGTCGTTGACTCCAGGCATCGAGACGCTGCCCTCCCGGTGCAGGATCATCTCGGGCGAGGCCCATGTGATCTCCGGATTGACATAGGTCTGCGGGCCGTCTTTCGAGTCGAGCTCGAGCACCACGACCCGCAGGGGCACGCCGATATGTGGCGCGGTGATGCCGATGCCGGGCGCAGCGCGCATCGTGTCGAGCAGGTCCTGCGCGAGTTCGCGCAAGCCGTCGTCGAAGACGGTGACGGGGCGGGCAGGGCTCGCGAGCCGGCGGTCGGGATAGCGGATGATCGGGCGGATGGTCATGCAGGCTCCTACCACTCACGGATCGTTGAAGCGCCCCTTCTTGATTGTCTACCAACTGGAAGGTAGATAGCTTGACATGAGCAATACTTCATCCACGGCCGACGACATTCTGGCCTGCGCACGTACGCTGATCATTGCAGGCGGCTACAACGGCTTCAGCTACGCCGATGTGGCTGAAGTGGTCGGCATCCGCAAGCCGAGCATCCACCACCATTTCGCCAGCAAGGTCGATCTGGTCCGCACCCTCGTGTCGCGCTATCGCGAGGAAGCTCAGGCTGGATTGGCTGCACTCGAACGCAACATTCCAGACCCCGGTGAGCAGCTCAAAAGCTACGTTGCGTACTGGGAAACGTGCATCAAGGACGCGACGGCGCCCTTCTGCGTGTGTGCGCTCCTGGCCAGCGAGCTTCCGATCCTGCCCGAGGACGTGGCAGTCGAGGTCCGGGCTCATTTCCGCGCGCTGGCCTCATGGCTGACAGCGGTGATGGAGCGCGGCAAACGGCAGGGGCGGCTCCAGCTCTCCAGCACCGCGCGGGTCGAGGCGGAAGGATTCATGGCGACCGTTCACGGCGCGATGCTGTCGGCGCGCGCCTATGGCGATCCCAAGATGTTCGGGACCATCACCCGGCCACTGCTGGACCGGCTTTCCACCAGGCACTGACGGACAAGGTCGATACAGGCTGCAAAGCATCGCGGCGGCGCGGTGATTCGGCTTCGCATGTAAATCTACCAACTAGTAGGTAAGGAGCAGACAATGAGTGATCGTGAGATGGTCTTGGACGCGGCCGACGATGCACAATGGCTAAAGCACTATTATTTCCTGCGTGCGGCGTTTTCCGTCGCCTGGGTCATCGCGGCCTTTGCGATCGCGCCGTCGTCTGCGGTGATCACCGCGACGTTGCTCGTCGCCTATCCGGCATGGGACGCCGCGGCCAATTATCTCGACGCGCTCTGCAGCGGCGGGGTGACCCAAAACCGCACGCAGGTCCTCAACGTGCTGGTCAGCCTGGCGACCACCATCGCGGTCATCCTGGCCTTGCAGGTGAGCATGAACTGGGTGCTCGGAATCTTCGGGGCCTGGGCGATCCTGTCCGGATTGCTTCAGCTCGGCACGGCCGTGCGGCGCTGGAAGCGTTTCGGCGCGCAGTGGACCATGGTGCTCAGCGGTGGCCAGTCGGCTCTGGCGGGCGGCTTCTTCATCTTCCAGGCCTCGATGCCTGCAGTGCCGTCGATCGCGAACGTCGCTGGCTATGCTGCGGTCGGCGCGCTCTACTTCCTGGTCTCGGCGGTCTGGCTCACCGTCAGCACGTGGCGCCGCAGCGCTGCCATGTGAAGCTGCGCTGCTGACGTCACGCCGGATACGGCGTGCCGTCCTTGTGCAGAAGCGACCGTCGGATGCTGGGCTCATCATGTCGATGTCGGAGCAGGTGATGCCGTCCTCTTGCGAACGCGAGCCGACTTCGAGATAAATCACTGAGAACGCAGGGGCGGCTACTGCACATGGGGATTCTCGAATTTTTGTTGGCGCGGCCGAATTTGCCCTGCATCGGCGCTTCGCATAACAATGCTGCCAACAAGAAACATCGAGAACGGAGGAAGCGCCTCATGCGCAGGACCCTGATCGCCCTGGCAACAGCCATCGCAACAGCAACGCCGGCCGCGGCCGACTATCTCGTCAAGGAGGTCGGCAGCTTCCACATCGGTGGTCGCACCGAGACGCTGAACGGGCTTGCCTCGAAGGAGATCGTGTTCTCGCCCGGCGCGCCGCCGATCAAGGTCGATCCGAACGGCGAGTTCGAGGTCGAGCAGATGTATGTCCAGTTCGTCAAGCTCGCGCAGCCGAAGTCGAAGCTGCCGCTGCTGCTCTGGCACGGCGGCGGCCTCTCCGGTGTGACCTGGGAGACCAAGCCCGACGGCAAGCCGGGCTGGCAGCAGTTCTTCCTCAATGCCGGTTATGACGTCTACGTCTCGGATGCGGTCGAGCGTGGCCGCGCCTCCTGGGCGCGCTATCCTGAAATCTTCAAGAGCGAGCCGTTCTTCCGGCCCAAGAAAGAAGCGTGGGAGCTGTTCCGGATCGGACCGAGCTACGAGGTCGGCGGCAAGCGCGAGGCGTTCGAGGGCGAGCAGTTCCCGATCGAGGCGTTCGACCAGTTCGCCAAGCAGGGCATTCCACGCTGGGCCACGAACGACGCTGCCACGCAAAAAGCCTATGACGCGCTGGTGCAGAAGGTGTGCCCCTGCATCATCGTAGTGCACAGCCAGGGCGGCAATTTCGGCTTTACTGCCGCGCTCAATGCGCCCGACAAAGTCAAGGCGCTGATCGCCGTCGAACCGTCAGGCGCGCCTGATCCCGCCAAAGCCGATGCCGCAAAACTCAAGGGCGTGCCGCATCTGATCGTGTGGGGCGATTTCCTGGACAAGGTCCCGGTGTGGTCGAAGCTCGTGGTCAATCCGACGAAATGGGGGCAGGCGATCGCGGCGGCCGGCGGCAAGGTCGATACGTTCGAGCTGCCCAAGATGGGGATCAAGGGCAATACCCACATGATGATGATGGACCGCAACTCCGACGACATCGCCAGGCTGGTCAACGATTGGATCGGGAAGCAGGGCCTCGCCAACTAGGGCATGTACTCACAAGCGTTGGGCTTCCGAGCCCAAACCGGAAGTCGTCCCGCCTGGACGTTAATGGCGGCCGATGACCCGAAGCCGATGCGGGCTGCTGAACAACGGCACGTTGCGAAGGCTCGAGTTGTTGCCAGCAGCATCCTATGACATCATCTAACTACCGGGTTGTTAGGACTTCCAGATCCGCTATGCCACGCCGGAAATATCATTGGGAACGGCTGTCGGATGATCAGTTGCTCAAGCAACGGCTCAGCAGCCTGAGGGTTGCGGTCGAAGGCACTTGGCTCGAGGATTGTGTCCGCACTCTCCACGAAGAGCTCGAAGAGCGGGGCATCCGGCTGCGGCCACATACATGGATCTCGAGCGAATGGTTTAGTCCGGCAGGCGTTCCCGGCATTGCCATCCCATTTTATCTCGCCCATCCCCGCTTGATGAAGCTCGAGAAGAAGATGATGTTCGATGTCGAGGGTGGAACTTGGCGCGAGTGCATGGCCATCCTCCGTCACGAGGCGGGCCATGCCATGCAGCACGGCTACCAATTGCAGCGCCGCCGGCGCTGGCAGCAGCTGTTCGGCCCGTCATCGAAACACTACCCGCGCTACTACCGGCCCAATCCGGCCAGCCGGCGCTATGTCCAGCATCTGCGCCTCTGGTACGCGCAGAGCCATCCCGACGAAGACTTCGCCGAAACTTTTGCAGTGTGGCTGCGGCCGCGCTCGAACTGGCGGACGCGATATGCCGGTTGGCCAGCGCTGAAGAAACTCGAATATGTCGACGAGCTGATGGGCGAGATTGCGGGAAAGCGACCGCTGATCACCACGCGAGAGCGTGTCGACCCGCTGCGCCAGCTCAGCGAAACACTCGAAGACCATTACAAGAAGAAGCAGGCGTTCTACGCCTTCACGCCGCCGAAGACCTACGACCGCGACCTCTCCAGGCTCTTTTCCGCCGACTCACGGCATAAACGTGGAAAACCGGCTTCGGTCTTGATCAGGCGACACCGTGCCCAAATCAGGCAATTGGTCGCGCGGTGGACGGGCGAGAACCAGCTCACGCTTGATGCGGTGCTTGACGACATGATCTCTCGGTGCCGCGAGCTCGATCTGCGTGCCGTCGGACCGGAGCAGAAGCTCGTCCTCGACTTCACCGTCCTCGTGACCGCCAAGACCATGCACGCGCTGTTCGGCCCATCGCGCCGCAAATGGATCGCACTATGAGACGACTTCGCATTCTGGTGCTCATGCATCCGGACTTCATGCCACCGGACTCGACCGACGGATACACCGCGCAACAGATCAACGAATGGAAAACAGAATATGACGTGGTGAGCACCTTGCGCGCGGCCGGCCATGAGGTTCGCCCCCTCGGCGCGCAGGAGGAAATCAGGCCGGTGCGCGACGAGATCGAGAGCTTCAAGCCGCACGTGGCCTTCACGTTGCTGGAGGAGTTCCACTATAACGTTGCCTATGACCAGCACATCGCGAGCTATCTCGAGCTGATGAAGGTCCCGTATACGGGCTGCAACCCGCGTGGCCTGATCCTGGCGCGCGGCAAGGACCTGTCTAAGACGCTGGTGCATCATCGCCGGATCGCGGTCCCGGCCTTCGCTGTCTTCCCGATGCGCCGCAAGGTCAAGCGACCTGCGCATCTCGCGCTGCCGCTGATCGTCAAGAGCCTGAACCTGGATGGATCCTTCGGCATCTCGCAGGCATCCATCGTCGATACGGACGAGAAGCTCGCAGAGCGGGTCGCGTTCATCCACGACCGGAGCGAAACCGCCGCCATCGCCGAGCAGTTTATCGAGGGGCGGGAGCTTTATGTCGGCGTGCTCGGCAATAATCGGCTGCGAGTTCTGCCCATTTGGGAGCTAAAGTTCGGCAGCATGGGCGGGCGCAGGTCACGGCATATCGCCACCGAAAAAGCCAAGCACGATACCGATTATCAGGAGCGTGTCGGGATAGTCGACGGACCGGCGACGGACCTCGCACCCGAAGTCACCGCTCGCATTCAGCGAGCCGCAAAGCGCATCTACCGAGCGCTTGGGCTCGATGGATACGCGCGCATCGATTTTCGCCTCACGGCCGATGGCACGCCGTATTTCATCGAGGCGAACCCCAATCCCGAGATCGCAAAGAGCCAAGAGTTCGCTACAGCGGCTCGGCACGACGGACTTGACTACCCGGACCTGCTGCATCGCATTCTGGCTCTCGGAATTAGCCGGGCAAAGGCGGGCGTATCCGTAGGCTGAGAGGCAACGCGAGACGGGCAGCATGTCGTTGCATCTCCCGACCCGGATGGCAGGCTGCGCGGGCTCATGAATCCACCTAGTCCGGATACGGCGTGCCGTCCTTGTGCAGGAAACGGCCGTCGGATGCCGGGCTCATCATGTCGATGTCGGAGCAGGTGATGAGGTCGGCTTGCGAGCGCGAGCCGACTTCGAGATAGACGGCCGTCGTGTTCGACCTGTTGATCATGTGATGGCCGTTGCCGCTTGCCTTTGGGAAAGCCGCGCAGTCGCCTGCGCACAACACGGTTTCGCCGTCGTCCTCGATCAGCGTCACTTCGCCTTCAAGGATGTAGACGAACTCGTCCTCGTGCGAATGCCAGTGCCGCTGGCTCGACCAGCCGCCCGGCGGCAGGCGCATCAGGTTGACGCCGAAATCTGACAGGCCTCCGGCATTGCCGAGCCGCTGCCGGATGCGGTCGGCGCATGGGGCGCTGAAGGGCGCGGGATAGCCGGAGCCCTTGCGAGCCGGCACTGTGGCGAGATCGATCTTTGGCATCGATGGATTTCCTGCAATTCACGGAGCAGATGGCAAGGCGCATGGTCGGACACAGCCGCGTGCCGCGGCCGCGCGGCGCGCGTCTGGAGAGGGACGGACCGATGGTCACGATCAGAAATCGTGGACGAGATCAGGATCTATCGAATGATGCCATTGTGTCGGTGTTTTGCCCGACGCGTCAAACCGCAGTCGCAAGGCCGTAAGTCATTGATCCGGCAGGGGCCGGCTACTGTGCATGGGGTTGTTTTCGCACATTTTATTGGCAGGTCACAAAAGCGTGCGGCAAAAATGACGTTGCGCTGTCGGCCGGCGCTGTTCCCGTTCGTCTTCCACCCAGACAGATCTGACGGGAGACCAAAATGACTCAATCCCCCTACCGCTGGGTGATCGTCGCCGCCGGCGGCCTGCTTGGCTGCGTCGCGATCGGCGGCATGTTTTCGTTGCCGGTGTTCCTGCAGCCGATCGCGAAGGACACCGGCTGGTCGGTGACCGGCATCTCCAGCGCGATGACGATCGGCTTTCTGGCCATGGCCTTCACCAGCATGGTCTGGGGCACGCTGACGGATAGATTCGGGCCGCGGCCGGTGGTGCTGACGGGATCGACGGTGCTGGCACTGAGCCTGTTCGCCGCGAGCCATGCGACCTCGCTGGTCGTGTTCCAGTTCGTATTCGGCCTCCTGGTCGGGGCGGCCTGCGCGGCGATCTTCGCGCCGATGATGGCGACCGTGACCGGCTGGTTCGAGACCCAACGCAGCCTCGCCGTGTCGCTGGTCTCGGCCGGCATGGGCATGGCGCCGATGACGATGGCACCGTTCGCGGCCTGGCTCGTCTCCGGCCACGATTGGCGCACCTCCATGCAGATCGTCGCGCTGGTGGTCGGCGCCATCATGATCCCGGTCTCGTTCCTGGTGCGCCGTCCGCCGGCTCTGGCGCATGCTGCCGCTGCACCAAAGGGCGAGGGCGCGGCGCAGGGCGAGTTGTCAATGGGCGAGGCGCTGCGCTCGCCGCAATTCTTGATCCTGCTCGCCACCAACTTCTTCTGCTGCGCCACTCATTCCGGTCCCATCATCCACACCGTCAGCTATGCGGTGAGCTGCGGCATTCCGCTGGTCGCGGCGGTGACGATCTACAGCATCGAGGGTTTTGCCGGCCTGGGCGGCCGCATCGCCTTCGGCGTGCTCGGCGACCGCTTCGGCGCCAAGCGCGTGCTGGTGTCGGGCCTCCTGCTCCAGGCGTTCGGCGCGCTCGCCTATGTCTTCGCGCATCAGCTCGCCACGTTCTACGCGGTCGGCGCCGTCTTCGGCTTCATCTATGCCGGCACCATGCCGCTCTACGCCGTTCTCATTCGCGAGAACTTTCCGCTCAAGATGATGGGCACGGTGATCGGCGGCTCCGCGATGGCCGGCAGCCTCGGCATGGCGACCGGCCCGCTCGCCGGCGGCCTGATCTACGACGCGTTCTCGAGCTATGCCTGGCTCTATATCGCCTCCTGGGCGATGGGCCTCGGCGCCTTCCTGATGGCAATGACGTTCCGCCCCTTCGCAAAGCCGCAAGGCGAGGCGGCACCGGTGCCGGCGTAAGTTCGAGATCGAGGCGCAGCGTCAGAGCTGCGCCTCGATCGCCGCCTTGTCGATCAGCGACCAGACCTGCCGGATCCGTCCATCGTGGAACGCATAGAAGACGTGCTCGCAAAAGGATACGCGCTTGCCGTTCACGTCGAGGCCCAGGAATTTTCCGGCCGGCGTGCAGTTGAATGTCAGCCGGCAGGCGATGGTGGGCGGATCTGAGGTGAGCAGCGCGATGTTGAAGCGCAGATCCGGAATCTCGCGGAAATCCTGCTCCAGCATCGCGCGATAGCCGGACAGCCCGAGCGGCCGGCCGTTGTGGACGACATCGTCATGCACGAACCGGCCGAGGGCCGGCCAGTCCTGCCGGTTCAGGCAGGCGATGTAGCTGCGATAGGTCTCGGCGAGATCGGCGCTGTTCATCGGGAAGCTCCCATGCTGCAAGCACAACGCAGCAGGAGGCGAATTCGCCTCGCGTCGTCACAGCTGCTTTTCGAAAAACAGATCGGGGTAGGGATCGTCATTGAAGCGCGGGATCTCACGCCAGCCGGTGCTGCGGTAGAGCTGGCCGGCCTCGGGCAGCGCGCTGTTGGTATCGAGCCGCAGCAGCGTGATGCCGAGCTCGCGCGCAGCATCCTCGGTCGCATCCATCAGGCGGCGGCCGAGCCGCAATCCGCGCGCGGCGGGCGCCACCCACAGACGCTTGATCTCGGCATAGCCGTGATCGGTGCCCTTCAATCCGACGCAGCCGATCGGCAGCGTGTCCGAGATCGCAACGATGAAGGTGCCGCGCGGCCGGCGCATGTCCTTGGCATCGGGATCGCGCGAGCGCGAGACATCAAACCCCTGCTTGAAGCGGCGCCCGAGCTCGGCATAGTACTCGCCGAGGCAATGGCGGGCCTCCGCGCTTTGCGGGTCCATCTCGTCCAGCGTGACTCGCTCGCGCGTCAGCGCGGAGGCGATCAGGTCCATCGCCGCCAGCAGCGCCTCGGCTTGCGAGTGTTGCGCCAGGATGCCGTCGGCCTGCGCGTTCGACAGCGCCTCATAGGCCGCGAACTCGCGCCGGCCCGCGCGCGTGAGTTTTGCCATCCGCCGGCGCGCATCGTCCTCACGCGCGTTGGTCTCGATCAGCCCTTCGTCCTCGAGGCTGCGGAGCAGCCGGCTCATCAGCCCGGAGTCGAGGCCGAGATAGTCGCGGATCTCCGCCACGTCCGAGCGTCCGTGCCCGATCGCGTTGAGCACCCGCGCCGCCCCGAGCGGCCGGCCACGCCCCAGGAACGAGGTATCGAGCGCACCGACGGCAGAGGTGACGGCGCGGTTGAAGCGGCGGACGCGGGAGACGGGGTCGAGCATAATGTCTGACTTTAGTCAGATATGCCCCGCTGTCAACGCAAACTGCCTTCGGCGTCGATTTGGAATGCCCCTAGAAATGATGCACGCCGAGCGCCGAGAACGCGCCGTCATGAAGATCATGGCTGTCGCTCGGCTGCCCGAGAAAGCCGAGATGCATCGTCAGCGGTGGCAGCGCCGCCATCGGCACCGCGCCGGCGGTATCGAGTCCGCTGATATCGGCATGGTGCGTCGCGGCGCCGTCATGATGCGAGGCCGGCGGCGTGCTCACGATATCCGTGACCAGCGCGTTGAACAGGTCGGGGGTGGACGCGTCATGTGTGTCGCCACCGACGGAATGCAGCAAGCCGCCGACGAGGCCAGTGACACTGTCGGTGAGCTGGCCAATCGTTCCGGTTACGGCCGACGTCAACTGGGTCACTGTCGTGCTCAGACTGTCCAGCGTGTGCGACACCGCCGCCAGCGAGGTGTCGACAAGGTTCGTGATTGTGCTGCCGAGCTCGTGCAGGGACGACGCCGGATCGATGGAGACGGAGGTCGCGACTTCGGCGTGAGTGGAGCTGGTGCTGATTCCTCCAGGATGATCGGACGCGACGGGAGCAATGGGAGTCGCGGCGTGACTGTCGGCGGGAGCCGTCGCGCTGACCGGGACGACCCGGGTGGCGGCGACATCGACGCCCCCATCGGCATGCGACACGGCGGCAGCCGCGACGTCGGCATGAAGCGCTGTTGACGTTTCGTCCGTCGGAGGTGCGCTCGCGTCATGCTGATCGCCAGAGATCGGTTGGCGGTCGCCCGGCGTCGTCTCAGCCGGCGTCGGATCGCCAAGGTGCGCGGGGGCGGACGGCAGATCCACCGGTCTCGGTTGAGCATCGCTGCTGCCATGATGTCCGGCGGCCTCGGCCTCCTTCAGGAAGGCGACCAGAGCGGTCATGAATGCGACCGTCTCTTCCGTCGTGATGTTGCGGGCAATCTCGGCCTTTTCGGCGCGGCGGTTGTTCTGCTCGGATGCTGCCATTGTTCCTCGTCAGCGTTCGCGGAAGGCGCGGGTCAGCTCGTCGCGCAGCGGCCCGAACAGATATTCGAACAGCGTGCGCGGCCGCGTCGGCACGATCACCTCGGCCGGCATGCCCGATTGCAATTCGATGCGCGACTTCTTGACGTCCTCCGGCTCCAGCGAGACTTCGACGGCGTAATAGCCGGGGCCGCCGGCCTTGTCGTTGGTGACGCGGTCGGCAGAGACCGTTCGCACGGTGCCGTAGAGGCGGGGCCGCTCGACATAGTTGACGCCGGTCAACCGGATTTCGGCGCGGCGGCCGACCGTGACGTCGTTGATGTCGGACAGCTTGAGTTGCGCATCCGCGATCAGCGGATTGTCCGACGGCACGATGTCCATGAGCTTTGCGCCGGGCTGGATCACGCCGCCTTCGGTGAACACGTCGAGCCCGACCACGGATCCGGTCGCAGGCGCGCGGATTTGCGTACGGGTGACGACGTCGGTCGCGGCGTCGATCTTCGGGGCGAGCTCGGCCAGCTTGTTTTCGGTCGAGCGCAGCTGATCGGTGATCTCGCTCATCCGGGCACGCTCGGCCTTGGCGATCTCGGCCTCGTTCTGCGCGATCTGCTGCTGCATGCCGGCGATACTGGCACGCTGCGCGCCGATGTCGGCCTGGAGCTTGGCGTCCTCGCGCTGCAAGGCCAGGATTCGCGTCTTCGGCGTGTAGCCCTGTTCATACAGATGCTGCGCACCGGTCATCTCGTCAGAGAGCAATTCGCGTTGCTTCTCGGCGCCGGTGAGCTGCGCCTGAGTGCCGTCGATCTGCGCGTTCAGCTCGGCGATCTTGCGCCGGAGCACGGCGGTCTCCGCTTCGAACTGGTGCTTTCGCGCGGCCATCATCGCAATCTCGTTCGCCATCGCCTGGCGCAGCGCGGGCCTTGCATCCTTCGGATCGACGCCGAACTCCGGCGCGGCCTGGCCGTCGCGCTCGGCCATCAGCCGCGCTTGCGCCGCGCGCGAGGCGTCGCGGTCGGCGACCAGCACGTCGAGCTTGGCGCGGCGATCACTGTCGTCGAGCACGAGCAGTAGCTGCCCCTTTTCGACGTGAGCGCCGTCGCGGACCAGAAGCTGGCGGATCACGCCGCCATAGGGATGCTGCACGCTCTGGCGTCGTCCCTCGACCTGGAGATTGCCGCTGGCGATGGCCGCGCCCGAGATCGGGGCGAGTGTGCCCCACAACGTCATGGCCGAAGCGAATGCGCCGACCACGATCGCGCCGACCAGGGCGGGCCGTCCCGGCCGCGCGTAATGGGCGCGCTCGCGGTCGGCGATATAGGTTGCACCGAGCGTGCTCATGATGCGGCCGCCCGTGCGGCGGCCTGCTGCTGCAAGGCCTGATAGACCTCGCCGGGCGGGCCGAGCATGTCGAGCATGCCGCTTCGCAGCACCATCATGACGTCGACGATGTCGAGGATCGTGGTGCGGTGAGTGATGACGATGACGGCTGCGCCGTCGGCCTTGGCGCTGAGCAGCGCGGCCTTCAGCGCCTCTTCGCCGGGCCCATCGAGATTGGCGTTGGGCTCATCCAGCACCAGCAGCGGCGGGCGGCCGAGCAGGGCGCGCGCGAGGCCGAGCCGCTGCCGCTGGCCGCCGGAGAGACCGACGCCGCCGACGCCGAGCCGCGTGTCGTACTGCCGGGGCAGGTCGAGCACCATGTCGTGAATGCCGGCGCGAACGGCAGCTTCGATGATCTCGTCGGTCGAGGCATCGCCGAACCGCGCGATGTTTTCGCGTACGGTGCCGGCGAACAGGCCGACATCCTGCGGCAAATAGCCGACATGACGGCCGAATTCGACGGGATCCCAGTGATTGTAGTCGAGCCCGCCGAAGCGCAGCCGTCCGGCAGCGGGTGCCATCGCGCCGACCAGGAGGCGCGCCAGCGTGCTCTTTCCCGAGCCGCTCGGCCCGACGATGCCGAGCGCCTTCCCGCCCGCGAGCTCGAAGGACAGGCCTTTCAGCACCGGTTCGGGCCGTGACGGCAATTCGCAGACCAGCTCGCGCACCTCGACCGTGTTGCGCTGCTTCGGCACGATCGTCTGCGGGGTAGAGAGGTCGATGGTGGCGAGCAGGTCGCGCACCTGCGTGTAGGCGTCGCGCGCGCCGATGAACTGCTTCCAGGTGCCGACCGCTTGCTCGACCGGGACCAGCGCACGGCCCATGACGATGCTGGCCGCAAAAATGGTCGCGGGCGTGATGGCATGGTCGATGGCGAGCCAGGCGCCGGCGCCGAGCATGAGGGATTGCAGCAGCAGGCGGAAGAACCGGATCGACGAGGTCATCACCGCATTCTTGTCGCTGGCGACCGCCTGCTGCACCAGCATCGCGGAGCGCTGGCTCTGCCAGTTGCGTTCGACCGCCGGCTGCATGCCCATGGCGCGGATCACGTCGGCGTGGCGCAGCACATTCTCGGTGAAGACGTAGGACTGGTTGCCGGACGCCTCGGCCTGCTTCATGGGATTGCGGGTCAGGACCTCGTTCACGCCTGCGAGCCCCAGCAGCAACAGCGCGCCGATGGTGGCGACGAGGCCGAGCAGGGGATGGATGAAGAACAGCAGCAGCAGATAGATCGGAATCCAGGGCAAGTCGAACGCAAAATAAATGCCGGAGCCCGTCACGAAGGTGCGGAGCTGGTCGAGATCGCGCAGCTGCTGGGCGCCACGCGAGGCGCCGCGCTCGGCCGATCGTACCACCAGCGCTTCGAACACGCGCGTCGACAGCTCCATGTCGAGCCGTATGCCGCAGCGGATCAGGATCCAGGCGCGGACGGCGTCGAGGCCTGCCATGGTCAGAAGCGCGATGGCGAGGATGAGGGTGAGCAGAACGAGCGTGGAGATGTTTTCATTGAGCAGGACGCGGTTATAGACCTGCATCAGATAGAGCGGTGAAGAGAGGTAGAGCAGGTTGATCGCGCTCGAGAACAGTCCGGCCCAGAGAAAGTGTGGCCAGAGCTTCTTCAGCGCCTCGCGCACGTCGTCGCCGCGACGATAGGGCTGCTCCGCCGCCTCGTCCGCGACCGTCAAGAGCGCTGCCGCCATCTGAATGTCCTTAAGGTGTCAAAAGAGCCTGCGCCGGGGCGCTGGCGGCTACGCATGGCGTGACGTGGGGCCGAGGCCCCACGTCACTATCGGTCATTGGGGAATTGCTACTCAGACCAGACCGTGGAGGAGGCCACCGACATCGAGATGGCCGACGTCCGCACTAAGGCCGACCGCGGTCGGCGCGGAGATCGATGCGTCGATGCCGCCGGTTCCCGCAAGCCCGGGCGCGGACACGTCGATGCTGGGGTTGGTCTCGATCAGCGCTCCCACATCGAGCGTGTGGGACAGATCGACCGAGCCGCTGGCGCCGGCCGTTGCACTTCCACCTGCATCGGCGACGCCTGACAGCGCACCCGTTGCTGTTCCAAGCAGGCCATCGACCGTGCCGAGCAGGTTTCCGAGAAGAGCCATGTGAACTCCTTTGAGGTTGGCAGTTGAGATCGCGACAGAAGAGTCGCTGACCATGAATCCTCCACGCCGCCAAAGGTTGCGGACTCATATGCGGCCATTTGGTGCTGATTTGTTGGGCGAGGAACTTCGAGCCGGGAAGGGCAGCGCGCCTGAGCTCGCAGAAGAGATTCGCAACGCGGATGGAGCGAAGGGAAATCAGAAAACCTCGGACTGCGCTGCGCGCCGTAACGGTCTCGTGCCCCGGACGCTGCGCAGCACGAAGTGATGCGCTGCAGAGCCGGGGCCCATGCATCAGCGAGTGCGCGGCCTGCTGGGTCCCGGACGCGCTGCAACGCCAAGAGCGTTGCAGCGCGTCCGGGACACGAGAGGGAGGTATGCCGCCACTCGACAACTCCGTCATTGCGAGTGCAGCGAAGCAATCCAGAAATCTATCCGCCGAAAAAGTCTGGAGTGCTTCGCTGCGCTCGCATGACGATGTTAAAGCGGTCGCGCGCCGCTTTGTGAGTTGTGTCCGCAGCGCGAGCCGCTACCATAGGCCCTTCCTGTGACATGCAGGAGTCAGCACAGCAAGCGGGGACAACATGAGCGGACAGGATCGCAAAGTCAAAGGATCGGACCTGTTTGTCGCAGCGCTGGAGAACGAGGGCGTCGACCGCATCTTCGGTGTCCCCGGGGAGGAGAATCTCGATCTCGTCGAATCGCTCCGCACCTCCAGGATCGAGCTGGTCTTGACCCGCCACGAGCAGGCCGCCGCCTTCATGGCCGCCACGCATGGGCGGTTGACCGGCAAGCCCGGCGTATGTCTGTCGACGCTTGGGCCTGGCGCACTCAATCTGTCGACCGGCGCGGCCTATGCGCATCTCGGCGCGATGCCGATGATCCTGATCACCGGGCAGAAGCCGATCATGAGCAGCCGGCAGGCGCGATTCCAGATCGTCGACGTGGTCGCGACCATGAAGCCGCTGACGAAATTGTCGCGGCAGATCGTCAGCGCCTCCAGCATCCCGACCGTGGTGCGCGATGCCTTTCGCGTCGCGATGGAAGAGCGGCCAGGGCCGGTGCATCTCGAATTGCCCGAGGATATCGCCGGCGATGAAGTGCCCGCCGCGCCGGTCATTCCGGTTCACCCGATCGAAATTCCGGTCGCCCATCGCGCCGCGCTCGATCGGGCCGCCGAGATGATCCTGACCGCAAAGCGTCCGCTGGTGATGATGGGCGCTGCGACCAGCCGTCCGCGGTCGACGCATGGCATCGCAAGCTTCGTGCGGCGGACCGGCATTCCCTTCTTCACCACGCAGATGGGCAAGGGCACCGTGCCCGGCGGCACCAATCTCTATATGGGGACTGCCGCGCTGTCCGAACGCGACTACGTCCATGACGCGATCGATGCCGCCGACCTGATCGTCGCGATCGGCCACGACCCCGTCGAGAAGCCGCCTTTCATCATGGGGCCGGCGGGGCCGAAGGTGATTCACGTGAGCTACACGCCGGCGAGCGTCGAGCTGGTCTATTTTCCCGACGCCGAGGTCGTCGGCGACGTCGGCCCGAGCCTGGAGCTGCTCGCCGACCGGCTCGAAGGCAAGCTGCCGCAGGCGGCGGCGCTCTTGCCGTTGCGCGAAGAGATCCTCAGTCACATCGGCGATCGCGCCACCGAGGCGCGCTGGCCGCCGACGCCGCAGCGGATCGTGCACGAGATCCGCCAAGTGATCCCGGAGAACGGCATCGTCGCGCTCGACAACGGCATGTACAAGATCTGGTTCGCGCGGAATTACCGCACCCGTGTCGCCAACACGCTGCTGCTCGACAACGCGCTGGCGACGATGGGTGCCGGCCTGCCGTCGGCGATGATGGCCGCGATGCTCCATCCGGACCGCCGCGTGCTCGCGGTCGCCGGCGACGGCGGCTTCATGATGAACAGCCAGGAGATGGAGACCGCCGTTCGCCTCAAGCTCAATCTCGTCGTGCTGGTGCTCGAGGACAACGCCTATGGCATGATCCGCTGGAAGCAGGCGGTCGATCATTTTGCCGATTACGGCATGACCTTTGGAAATCCGGACTTTGTCGTCTATGCGAAGGCCTACGGCGCCAAGGGGCATCGTATCGCGAGCATCGACAGCTTCGGCCCGACGCTGGAGGCGGCCTTCAAGGAGGGCGGCGTGCACCTGGTCTCGATCCCAATCGATTATTCGGAGAACGTGCGCGTGCTTGTCGACGAGCTGCGGGCGCATGAGAAATCGAAGGCGTGAGTCGATGCTCTCACCACACTCGTCATTGCGAGCGCAGCGAAGCAATCCAGAATCTTTCCGCGGCCACAGTCTGGATTGCTTCGCTGCGCTCGCAATGACGGAGCTTTCGGCTGAGACCTCCTACCAACGTGAGGATCTCACTTGTGTCGCGATCTCCGATCGCCGACACTCTCAATCACCAAACCAATGACAGGAATCAGGAAATGACTCGCGTTCGTTGTGTCACCGAGATGGGCATGGGCGTCGACGTCCACGGCAGGGACGCCACCAAGGCGGCGAAGCGGGCGGTGTCGGACGCGATCAGGCATTCGAGCCTCGGATTTTTCCGGATGATCGGCAAGACCGCGAACGACATGTACGTCGACGTCACGATCGGCGTGCCGAATCCGGAAGCCGTCGACAAGGAAGCGGTCGCCAAGGAGCTGCCTTACGGCACGGTGACCGTCAACGCAGTCAAGGGCGGGCTGGAGATTCCCTCGGCCACGGAAGTGGCCAACGACCCCATTCTCATCGCCAATGCGGCGGTGATCGTCAGCTTCGACAAGGACTAGGCCGGTGTCCGACAGCGATGTGGCGCTGCTGGATCGTCCGATTTGGAGCGCGCTGACAACCAGCCAGAAACATCTGGCCGAAGGCGGCCCGCGCGCGCTGCGCTATCCCGTGGACATGACGCCCTTTGCCGACATGGTCGACATGTCGGCGGCGAGCTTCGCCGCGCTCGGTGATCTCATGTCGGGCTCGCAGGTCGCTGCATTGTTCACGCCGGAGCCCGTCGATGTCCCCGCCGGCTTCAAGGTCGTGCTCGCCGAGAGCGGCGAGCAGATGATCGGATCGCCGGCCGACAGTCCGCTCCGCGATGCCGAGATCGTCACGCTGGGGCCCGCCGACGTGCCTGCCATGATGGCGCTGACCGAGCTGACCAAGCCCGGTCCATTCGCGCTGCGCACGCACGAACTCGGCACGTTCTTCGGCATCCGTGCCGGCGGCGAACTGATCGCGATGGCCGGCGAGCGGATGAAGCCAGGCAATTTCACGGAGATGACGGCCGTCTGCGTCCACCCTGATCATCGCGGGCGCGGCTATGCGCAGGCGCTGCTCGCGACGGTCGCGCGGCAGATCGAGGCCCGCGGCGAATTTCCGTTCCTGCACGTGTTTACCAAGAATACGTCTGCGATTGCGCTGTACGAGCGGCAGGGCATGCGGATTCGGCGTCGCCTGCATGTCACTGCGTTCATGAAGGGAGGATAGCGCTCGCGGGGGATCTTCATTTCCCGCGAATTCCCGCTATATCCGACCCGACGATCATTGGGGAAAACACATGGACGCCAGGACACCAGATTTTTCCGCCGCACGGACGGCGATGCAGCGTTACGTCGATCAGGAGATCATCCCGGGTGCATCCTGGGCGGTGCTGCGGGGCCGCGATGTCGTCGACCAGCAATGCGTCGGGTTCGCCGACCGCGAGAGCAGCACTGCGCTGCGGCCCGACCACATCTTCCGCGCCTTCTCCAACACCAAGATCTTCATCACCTGCGCCATCATGCTGCTGGTCGAGGAAGGCCGCGTCGGGCTCGATGATGCCGTCGAGAAATTTCTGCCGCAGCTCGGCCATCGCAAGGTGTTGAAGCCGGGTGCTGCGAGCCTTAGCGATGTCGAGCCGGCGAGGAGCGCGATCACGATCCGCCAGCTGCTGACCCACACGTCCGGGCTCAGCTACGGCATCTTCGATCCCGGCACGGTGCTGTTCAAAGGCTACAACGAGGCGCGCGTGCTCAATCCGCTGACGCCGCTCGCCGACATGATCGACCGGCTTGCCGATCTGCCGTTGTCCTATCATCCCGGCACCGGCTGGGAATATTCGGTGGCGACCGACGTGCTCGGCCGTGTCGTCGAGGTCGTCTCCGGCCAGCCGCTCGACGCCTTCCTCAAGGCGCGCATCTTCGATCCGCTCGGCATGATCGATACCGGCTTCCACGTGCCGGAAGCGCAGCAGGGCAGGCTGGTCGCACTCTATAACGGCGCTGATGTGCTTGATCCGATGAAGCCCGGCCTCACGCGGGCCGATCATCTGCCTTATCCTCAGGCCTATCGGCGGCCGTTGCCGCGGTTGTCCGGCGGCGGCGGTCTGGTCTCGACCTTGGCCGACATGCTGGCGCTGGTGCGCGCGCTGCTGCCCGGTTCTGATGCGCTGCTGAAGCCGGAGACGCTGCGGCAGATGATGACGAACCAACTGCCCGCCGGCCAGACCATCCGCTTCGCCAATCTCGGGCCGATCCCCGGCAAGGGCTTTGGCCTCGGCGGTGCCGTCACCTTCGCACCGACGTCGTTCGATCCGCCGAATTCGATTGGCGAATTCCAGTGGGGCGGGCTTGCTGGCACCCATTGGTGGATCTGCCCTGAGGCCAACACCGCCGGCGTGCTGATGGCCCAGCGCTACATGGGATTCTGGAATCCCTTCTTCTTCGAGTTCAAGCGCCTAGCTTATCAGGCGGCCGGAGGCTGATCCCGAAAAAATCTTCCGACGCTGCGAATCCTTTTTGGGGATCGCGCCCTCTAGATGGTCGAGACGATCAGTCTCGGCCCATATCGGAGGATGTGATGGGATTTTACAGGAAGAACATCGGCGGCCCGCATCAGGTGGTGCGGGTCGTCTTGGGTATCGGGGTCGCGGTCGCAGCGTTGGTCTATCTCGCCGGCTCCGCGGCGTGGCTGGTCGCGCTCGGCGGCGCGCGCTTAGCAGTGACCGGCCTCGTCGGCTATTGCCCGATGTGCGCGATGGCCGGCATCGGCAAGGGAGGGACATCGTGAGCGCGGCTGCGATCTCGCCAAATCTGTTCGAGGCCGCGCGGCTCGGCGACCCCCAGGCGATCGCGTGTCTGCTGGAGACGGCACAGCCCGACATCCGCCGCTATGCGCGGGCGACCTGCCGCAGCTCGGCCGATGCCGAGGATGCGACGCAGGAAGCGATGTGGATCCTGTTCCGCCATGTCGGGACGATCCGCTCGCTGCTGGCGTTTTCGGCCTGGCTGTTCAGCGCGGTCCGCCGCGAATGCCTGCGGCTCGCGCGCAAGGCAGGCCTTGCGCCGGCGATCGACGACGGCGAGGCGGAGGCGGCGCTGCTGGCTCGCCCGGAAGCCGATCTGCGGCTCGATGTGGCCGCCGCCTTCGAGGCCTGCCGCCGCACTATCGCGATGTCGCCCTGATGCGCGACGTCAAGGAAATGACCATCGACGAGATCGCCGCCGCGCTCGGAGCTTCCAGGCAGACCGTCAAGGCCCGCCTGCATCGCGCCCGCGCCCTGACGCGCGAATATCTGACGAGATGAGACACGGCGCAACGCGTCACCGGGCAAAGACACGAAAGTGTTGCGAGTGGGGAGCTTACCTCCCACTCGCTGTTTGCGTCAGTCCTTCCACGGATCGAACTCGCCTTCGCCGGCCATGGCGACGGCGAACGGCCGCAGCGTGTGCAGCACCCGCACGGTGCCGGCGTGCTGCGCCAGCACGTCCGGCAGGCGGCGATAGGCCATCGGGCTCTCATCGAGGTCGGCACCAACAAGGGTGACGCCGCGCTCGCTCAGCCATCGGTCCATTTCCGCGCGCGAGAAGCGCCGCTTCGCCTCTCGTCGTCCGAACAGGCGGCCGGCGCCGTGCACGGTCGAGTACAGCGAAGCCTTGGCCTCCGGACTGTCGACGCCTTCGAGGATGACGGCATCGTCGCCCATCGAGCCGCCGACGAATCCCTTCTGGCCGGGAAACGCCGGCGTCGCGCCCTTGCGCACCACCCACAGATCCTTGCCCTCGTGGGTCTCACGCCAGGCGTAATTGTGGTGGTTGTGCACGCTCTCGATCACGCTGCCGCCGATGATCTGGCGGACTCGCTCGACGACCCACTCGCGACCCGCATAGGCGTAACGCCCGGCGAGATGCATCGCCGCGATGTAGCGGCGGCCGAGCTCGGACTCCTCGTCGACCACGGCGGGCGGGACGTTCATGCCATCCTTGCCGCCGGCGGCCTTGAGGTAGCGCGTCGCGGAGGTGTGTCCGAGGCCGCGGCTTCCGAAGTGGACGCCGATCCAGACAAAGCCTTCCTCGTCACGCATGAGGTCGACATAGTGATTGCCCGATCCGACCGTGCCGAGCTGGCTCATCGCCTTCTGACGGTAGGCCTCCATGTCGCTCTCGCGCCAGGCATCGCCGTCGTCGAACAGCGCGTGCTCGGCCCGCTCGGCATTGGCGCGGCCGACACCGAACGAGATTGTCTTGGCGACGTCGCGGATGATCGTGGGCACGATGTTGGCGATGTCGTCGAAGCGCGTGTCGAGCTTTGCGGCCATGTTGCCGCAGCCGATGTCGAAGCCGACGCCGGAGATGCTGATCTGCTTCTCGTAGGCGATGACCCCGCCGACCGGCTGGGCGTAGCCGAGATGGCCATCGGCGCAGATCACGCCGGATACGACATTGCCGACCGCCATGCAGTTGCGCATCTGCGCCACGGTCGCCTCCTCATGCGGGCCGAAGATCTTCAGCGGCGCGTTCTGGAAGCGCGCCTCCTGCGGACGCAGGTTCGCGATCTCGCTCGCGGCGGTGTTGGCCTCGCGGGCGAGCTGCTCCTTGCGCGCGGCGTCCCGGTACGAGCACCAGGCCGGCTGGCCGCGTCCTTCGCCGACGCGCGAGTCGGGATCGATGCCGGCGGCGAGGCAGAGCTCGCGGGCGCGTTCCGTGTAGGGATCGGGTCGTCGCATGGCCTTGAGTCCTGCTTGGCCCCGGGGCGCAGTCCCGCGTCCGGGGTCGTTGTCGTTGCGCATCAATTAAACGCCGTCTCCGACGCAGCGATCCACGCAACCGGGGCGCCTCAGAGAAGCCGCTGACGCGAGTCCAGGCGGTTTGGCACGCGCATCGTTTGCGCGAGCCCCGGGATCCGGGTCTCCGGTTCCGGCCATTGCCGGGATGTCTGAATGGGCCGCGCGGCGGGCAACAAAAAACCCTCCGGAGCGGCAGGCTCGGGAGGGTCCGTGAGAAGTGGAGTGTCGATCTTGCGGTCAGGCAAGATCGCTCCCATGAGCCGGGCAGGCGCAATCGATTGGCCGCAGGCCATTCGACAGTCGCGCAAATCTTTCGTAGCTGTGCTTCATCACTGGGTTCACTGTTTTCGCGAACGGAAGTGATCGCGAGGGCGCGGGACATACGCCCGCAACTTGCGGGCGTCAAGCGGCGCGCGTGAGAAATTGGAAATGACGGACGCACGACGTGCCAACCTATCTCGGTCTCGATGGATTTCGCTTCGGTTGGGTCGCGGCCTGGATCGATGAGCGCGGCGATCACGGCTTCGATTATTCACCGGGCCTGACGCGCCTGCTCGCGATGCCGCATGCGCGTGCGATGATCGACATGCCGATCGGGTTGAATCCGAGCGGCTATCGCGCTTGCGATCTGCGTGCACGCGAATTGATCGGGCCTGCCGTATTTCTCGGCGCGCGCCGCGACCTCTGGACGTTTCCGGATATGGCGGCGGCCAATCGCCATTATTGGGCGCATGAGGGCGAGGGCAGGGGCGTGTCCGCGCAGCTCTGGAACATCAGAGACAAGATTAGGGACGTCGACGCGATCATGACGCCGGCGCGTCAAGCCAGCATCGGCGAAGCCCATCCGGAATTGATTTTCTGGAATCTGGCAGGACGAGTCCATCTTGCGAAGAAGACATCGGCGCAAGGCCGCGAACAGCGCATCGCGCTCCTGGAGCAGCGCGGATTCACGCGCCTGCCGAAATGGTTGACGCTTCGCTACCGCACCGGTATCGGCCGCGATGATCTCATCGATGCCTGCGCCTGCGCGGTCGCGGCGCGCGATAGCACGCAACGTGTCGGCGACGACGAGATCGATCCGCGGGGGCTGAGAATGGAGATCAACTATTGAGGCCTCCGTGGCCCTCGCGATCGCTTCCGTCTCCCGCGTGGCAGCGACGGGCATGGCTCTGCTTCACATCAACGCCATCGTCGTCCAGTCTTGCTGCTCTCTCCTCGTACTCCTCGGCCATTGACTGCAACCGCCGCGCGGCAGCGTTATGCGCGAGTTCGCCGGCGACACGGCGACACCGCTCAGCATGGTCGAGCAGGGCGCGCTTCTCGATGCTCATCCGGCGATAACGCTTGGAAGCCTCAATGGTCCCTGCGCGGGCGGTTGGAACAGTGCGATGGCCTTGTCTCGGGGAGTGGGAAAAAGCGGCAATATTTTCAAGCGGGCGAGGAACATGGTCCTTGAACGGTCGTTGGCCAATGACTGTTGAGGGACAAAACACCATGTACGACGTCTGCCAATTGGCGACCGCGATGCTGGCGATTGCCTTTACGGCTCTGCTGTTGATCACGGGTCAACGGTTCATCGAGTACCGACTGCAACACGACGCAATGACTCCGGTCGTGGCGATGGCAACGCTGCCGCCATAAGCGAGGGCTCGCAGGGACCTCGCAGGGACGAATAGTGACTTGCGCCGCACGGCGTCCTGCCTAGATTGAGCACGCCTCAGTCCATGCATCAAAGGTCCCGATGTCCGCTCTATCTGCTTTTCCCATCACCAAACGTTGGCCGGCGAAACATCCCGAACTGCTTCAGCTCTATTCGCTGCCGACGCCGAACGGCGTCAAGGTCTCGATCATGCTGAAGGAGATCGGATTGCCCTACGAAGTCCATCTTGTCGATTTCGGCAAGGACGACCAGAAGACGACCGAATTCCTCTCGCTCAATCCGAACGGCAAGATCCCGGCGATTCTCGATCCCAACGGCCCCGGCGGCAGGCCGCTGCCGCTGTTCGAGTCCGGCGCGATCCTGCAATACCTCGCTGAGAAGACCGGCAAGCTTCTGCCGGAAGACGCCGCACGCCGCTACCAGACCATCCAGTGGGTGCATTTCCAGATGGGCGGCATCGGGCCGATGTTCGGCCAGGTCGGCTTCTTCCACAAATTCGCCGGCAAGGAGTTCGAGGACAAGCGGCCGCTCGAACGCTACGTGGACGAGTCCAAGCGCCTGCTCGGCGTGATGGAGACGCATCTCGCCGGTCGGCAATGGTTCATGGATGACGACTTCACGATCGCCGACATCTCCATGCTCGGCTGGGTGCGCAATCTCATCGGCTTCTACGGCGCCGGCGATCTCGTCGCATTCAGCCAGTTCAAGTCGGTCGGTGCCTGGCTCGAACGGGGCCTTGCGCGTCCGGCGGTGCAGCGAGGGCTGAATATTCCGAAGCGGCCGTGAGGCTAGAACAGCGCCTTGTAACTCATGTAGAGCGCCATCAATGCGACGAAGCCGATCATCATCCGGCGCAGCAGCGATTTGCTGACGCCATTGGCCGCGCGTGCGCCGAGATCGGTGCCGATCCAGAGTCCGGCCAAAATGCCGATGATGGCGGGCCAGCCGACCATCAAGCCCTTGCTCCAGTAGATCCAGGCGGCCGGAATGTTGGTCGGGATCACCGAGAAGATGAGGCTGACGAGTTGCGCCTGATGCTGCGGGACGCGAAGACCCGCGGCGAGGCCGACGGTGATCGCGAGGCCTCCGCCGATGCCCATGAAGCCGGACGAAAATCCGGCAAGCATGCCGATCAGAAGCAGGGGTAGCCAGGGCAGATCATTGCGGTCGCCGGCCTCGTTGCTCGCGTCCTTCCGCTCGCGGCGCAGGATCAGCAGAGCGATCAGCGCGACGAGGTACACGACATAAGTCCATTGCAGGACCGAGTCGGAGACCGCGGCCGCGGCGTAACCGCCGCCGGCGCCACCGATCAGGAATCCGAGGCCGATCCAGCCGATCCATGGCAACCGGCTGCGCTTGCCGCTCTGCCAGTAGCGGCGCACGCCCGCAAGGCCCGTCGGAGGCACCTGCGCGATCAGCGACGTGCCCTGCGCGACGTGCTGCTCGGCGCCGAGCAGCAGGACGGAGAAGATCACGAGGCCGCCACCCGGGCTCACGCCCATGAAGCCCGATGTCAGCCCGCCGACGAGGCCGACACCGGCGCCAGCGAGGAGGTCGTTAATCCAGGACATCGCTCACGTCCTGGTTCGTCGCTTCATATCAGACTTGGTCGCGCGAAAGCCCTCGATCACGCCGGTCACGGCTGCCATGCAGGCCTCGACGTCAACATCCTCGCCCCAGCACTTTTGCAGCACAAAACCCTGGAAGATCGCGATCAGCACGCGCGCGATCGCGTCCGCACTGAGGTCGCGCTTGATGAGGCCGGCATGCTGGCCACGCTCGATGAGTGCGACGATCAGCGCGCGAGGCATGTCGATGCCCTCGACGACGCTGGTACGGACGCGGCGGTTGCGCAGCGCCTCGGCCCAGCCATGGATGCCGACGCGACGCCGCGCTTCGCCGGTGGGATCGGTGAGCCATTGCGCATAGACGCGGACCAGCGCGTGAAGTCCTTCGATCGGATCGCCCGATCCTTGCGCGACCGAGTTGAGCACGGCTTCGCGGCGGTGCCGGTCATCGGCGAGCGCTTCGATCAGATCGTCCTTGCTCTGGAAGTAGAGATAGACCGCGCCATGGCTCAGTCCGGATCGCTTGACGATGTCGGCCATGCCGGTCTGGTGAAAACCGTCTTCAGCGAAGCAGGCGAGGGCAGCTTCGAGGATCTGCTGGCGCCGGCCTTCGCGTTGCTTGTCGCTGATCTTGGGCATTTGGTGGTCCCTTAAATAGCTGACCGATCGATCGTTTTAGTAATCGGCCAATGAAAGCCAAGACAAGCCGATCCAAATAAAAAATGACTAGTCAGTCATTTTTATTGCCAAAAGATGTTTCGGTCAAGTCCGGACCTCCCGACGCCGTGAAAAAGCGGATTGAGTCGTTGCGGGACGCCGACAGAGGCGGCGGCCCGGTCCTTGATCGTGTGCCGCTAGAACAGCCGTCCGCCGTTCGGCACGGGCTTGCTTGGCTGCACCAGTACGACCTTGCCGGCAGCATCGGGGAAACCGAGTGTCAGCACCTCGGATACGACCGGGCCGATCTGGCGCGGCGGGAAATTGACGACGGCCGCGACCTGCAGCCCGACCAGCGACTCGATCGGATGATTTTCGGTGATCTGCGCCGAGCTCTTGCGGACGCCGATCACAGGACCGAAGTCGATCCATAGCCGCCAGGCCGGTTTGCGCGCCTCCGGGAACGGCTTGGCGTCGACGATGGTGCCGACGCGGATATCGACCGCAAGAAAGCTGTTGAAGTCGATGGTCGGCGAGGCGGCGGCCGCGGGATCGTGGGTGACGTGCATGATCTATCCGTTCGGGAAGTGGCGTCGTTCGCAATATTGTCGCGCGAACCGGAGTTTCGTACAACGCGGCGGTCACGATACGACGCATGCGCGAGGAACGACTTGCCCAACATCATCTACGGTATCAAGAACTGCGACACCATGAAAAAGGCGCGCACCTGGCTCGACAGCCATGGCGTGCCTTACGAGTTTCACGACTACAAGACGGCGGGAGTCGAGAAGGACAAGCTCAAGCAGTGGAGTGACAAGGTCGGCTGGGAGACGTTGCTCAATCGCGCCGGCACGACCTTCAAGAAGCTCTCCGATTCCGACAAGGAAGGCCTCGGTGAGAAGAAGGCGCTGGCGTTGATGCTAGCGCAACCATCAATGATCAAGCGGCCGGTGCTGGAAATCGGCGGCAAGCTGCTGGTCGGCTTCAAGCCCGACATTTATACCAAGGAAATCGCGGCCAAGAACGTTGGAGCAAAGGCGCGCTAGCTTAGCTCGATGATCTCGGCGGTGATGCTTGGCCCGGGCTGATCGGCGAGCTCGACCACATCGGCCGCTGCGATGCGGCCGGGCGCACGATGAAAGAGGTCGCGGTCAATTACGGCCCGCAGCCTCGGACGCGGCGGCGCGTCATTTCCGCGCATCAGATTCTTGATCTCGAAGCCGCCGTCTTCGCAGAAGGTCTTCACCGACGCGATGACGTGGCTGACCTTGTCCTCGGTCAGGAACGGCAGCAGCAGCCGTTCATAGGCGACGATGCGACCGTAGATGTCATCGATGTCGGCAACGCTATAGATCGGAAGCGCGCGCGCGACGCATTCGTGATAGATCGGCATCACGAAGGGCGCGAGCCGCGGTCCGACATAGTCGTGCAGCAGGGTGCCCTTGCCGGTATTTCCATAAGCGCGCGAGATGCGCGTGCCTTCGCTCTGGATGGTCAGGTGCGGCGTCGGCGTCGAATTGTCCACCGTGTAATAGATGAGATCGGACAGCTCTTCCTCGAGTCGCGCAGGCTGGTACTCCCAGATCGCCGGTGCGACCTGCTGGCGCGCATAAAGTCGCAGCCACGTGTTCAGGAGATCACGCTGCCTGATCGACTTGACGACGGAGGGCGCGGTGCTTGCGAAATCCAAAACAATATTCCCGGCATGTCAAAACCCGCACATGATCCTCGCCGCGGGAAAATTTTCTATGAAGGCTGGCGCGGGAGACGAAAGACCGTTAACGACGGCTTGATGACCGGTGCTTCGCGAACCGGGAGGCCGGGCAGGCACGACATCAAAGCATCTCCGACTAAGGGAGCATTTGTATCCCAGCCGGAGGCCTGATCTGCTCAGCTTTCCGCCTTGCCTAACCCCCGTCACCTCCGGCATATTCCGCGCCGGGAGGCGGCGTTCCGAATGGGCTCCAAGGCCTCCGGAAAGCCGAAGTCAACAAGGACAGCCACGCGCGGCACGCGCGGGCAGGGGGAAATCTGTTTGGCCGATGAGTTCATTCTCGAAACGGAAGGCTTGACCAAGGAGTTCGCGGGCTTCTTCGCCGTCCGCGACGTTGCGCTCAAGGTTCGCCGTGGGAGCATTCATGCGTTGATCGGGCCGAACGGCGCCGGCAAGACGACGTGCTTCAATCTTTTGACCAAGTTCCTTAAACCGTCTGCCGGAAAGATCCTGTACAAGGGGCAGGACATCACTGCGATGGCGCCGGCGGATGTGGCCCGTATGGGCCTGGTTCGCTCCTTCCAGATTTCGGCCGTGTTTCCGCATCTCACGGCGCTGGAAAACGTCCGCGTCGCACTTCAGCGCCAGCACGGCTCTTCGTTCGACTTCTGGCGTTCCAAGTCCGTGCTCAACCGCTTCAACGATCGCGCGCGCGAGCTGTTGAACGATGTCGGCCTCAGCGAGTTTGCCAATACGCCCGCGGTCGAGATGCCCTACGGGCGCAAGCGCGCACTAGAGATCGCAACCACGCTCGCGCTCGACCCCGAGATGATGCTGCTGGACGAGCCGATGGCCGGCATGGGTCACGAGGACATCGACAAGATCGCGGCGCTGATCAAGCGCATCTCCGCGAAATATACCATTCTGATGGTCGAGCATAATTTGAGCGTCGTGGCCAATCTCTCCGACATCATCACCGTGCTGACGCGCGGGCAGGTGCTCGCGCAAGGCCATTACTCCGAGCTCACCAAGGACGAGCGCGTCAAGGAAGCCTATCTGGGAGCCGGTCATGCCTGACACTGCGATCGCCCAGGCTCCGGCAAAGGCTGCGACCGGCGGAAACATCCTTCAAGTCCGCAACCTCGAAGCCTGGTACGGCGAGTCTCACATCCTGCACGGGATCAACTTCGACGTGAGTGCGGGCGAGGTCGTCACCCTGCTCGGGCGCAACGGCGCCGGCAAGACGACCACGTTGAAGTCGATCATGGGCATCATCGGCAAGCGCTCGGGCTCGGTGAAGTTCAACAACCAGGACATCATCCGCGCGACCTCCGACAAGATCGCGCGCATGGGCATCGCGTTCTGCCCCGAGGAGCGGGGCATATTCTCCAGCCTCGACGTGCGGGAGAATCTGATGCTGCCGCCGGTGGTCCGCGAAGGCGGGCTGCCGCTCGATCAGATCTTCGACCTGTTCCCGAACCTGAAGGAGCGGCTCAACAGCCAGGGCACCAAGCTGTCGGGCGGCGAGCAGCAGATGCTCGCGATCGCGCGCATCCTGCGCACCGGCGCGAGCTTCCTGATGCTGGACGAGCCGACCGAGGGCCTTGCGCCCGTCATCATCCAGCAGATCGGCCACACCATTGCACGGCTCAAGAAGGAGGGCTTCACCATCCTCCTGGTCGAGCAGAACTTCCGTTTCGCATCGACCGTCGCCGACCGCTATTACGTGGTCGAGCACGGCAAGATCATTGACGGTTTTTCCAACGCCGAGCTTGCCGCCAACATGGACAAGCTCCACACCTATCTCGGCGTCTAGAACTGCCAAAGAAGTTAGAACCAACGAGAATACTTAGAGAGGGAAGCCGCATGAACACCCGGTCGATCGCTTCATTTTTGCTCGGCACCGCGCTGGCACTTGCCGCGACAAGCGGCGCGATAGCGCAGGACAAGACCATCAAGATCGGCGTGCTCACCGACAACTCCGGGCTCTACGCCGACCTTGGAGGTCCCGGCTCGACGCTGGCCGCGCAGATGGCGATCGAGGATTCCGGGCTTGCAGCCAAGGGTTGGAAGGTCGATCTCATCTCCGCCGACCATCAGAACAAGCCCGACATTGGCACCGCGATCGCGCGGCAGTGGATCGATGTCGAGAAGGTCGACGTCTTCATGGACGTGCTGAACTCCGGCGTGGCGCTGGCGGTGAACAATGTCGTCAGGGAAAAGAATTCGATTCTGATCGACACGGGTGCGGCGACGTCCGATCTGACAAACGCGCAATGTTCGCCGAACACGATCCACTGGGTCTACGACACCTACATGCTGGCCAACAGCACGGGACAGGCGCTGGTGAAGGCCGGCGGCGACACCTGGTACTTTCTGACCGCCGACTACGCCTTTGGTCACGCGCTCGAGCGCGACACCGCTGCGGTGGTGGTCAAATCAGGCGGCAAGGTGATCGGGAGCGTCAAGCATCCGCTCAATACCGCGGACTTCTCCTCGTTCCTCCTGCAGGCGCAGGCGTCGAAAGCGAAGATCATCGGTATGGCGAACGCCGGTGGCGACACCACCAACACGATCAAGCAGGCGGCGGAATTCGGCATCGTTGCAGGCGGCCAGAAGCTCGCCGGGCTTCTGCTGTTCATCACCGACGTCCATGCGCTCGGATTGAAAGTGGCGCAGGGGCTGAACTTCACCGAAACCTTCTATTGGGATTTGAACGACGGCACCCGGGCCTTCTCCAAGCGTTTCTCCGAAAAGATGAAGAACAAGGCGATGCCTTCGATGGTGCAGGCCGGCGTCTATTCGGGCCTGATCCATTATTTCAAGACGCTGGAAGCGTTGGGTGGCAATCCGCACGATGGCGCCAAGGTCGTCGCCAAGATGAAGGAAATTCCGACGGACGATCCACTGTTCGGCAAGGGCACGATCCGCGCGGACGGCCGCAAGCTCCATCCCGCCTATCTGTTCGAGGTCAAGAAGCCCGAGGAATCCAAGGGGCCGTGGGACTACTACAAGCTGATCGGCACGACGGCGGCAGACCAGGCTTTCAGGCCGCTTTCGGAAAGCGCCTGTCCGCTGGTGAAGAAGTAGTACCGACAGCGTCCGCTGGCGGGCACCGTCGTCAACAAAACGGGACTGGGTACGAGATCGATCGATGCAGGCTCTATACGCTCAGCTACTGGTGGGACTGATCAACGGCTCGTTCTACGCGCTGCTCAGTCTCGGGCTTGCCGTGATCTTCGGCATGCTCAACATCATCAATTTCGCCCATGGTGCGCTCTACATGATGGGCGCGTTCGTCGCCTATTTCCTGTTGAGCCTCGGCGGCATCAACTATTGGTGGGCGTTGCTGCTCGCGCCCATCATCGTCGGCATCTTCGGCATGATCCTTGAGCGGACCATGCTGCAATGGCTGACCGGGCTCGATCATCTCTACGGCCTGCTCCTGACCTTCGGCATTGCGCTGATCGTGCAGGGCGTGTTCCAGAACTACTTCGGCTCCTCCGGTCTGCCTTATGCCATTCCGGACCAGCTCAGGGGCGGCATGAATCTCGGCTTCATGTTCTTACCCGTCTATCGCGGCTGGGTCGTCGTGTTCTCGCTGGCGGTGTGCCTTGCGACCTGGTTCCTGATCGAGAAGACCCAGCTCGGGGCATACCTGCGCGCCGCCACTGAAAACCCGACGCTGGTGCGCGCCTTCGGCATCAACGTACCGCGCATGATCACGCTGACTTACGGTCTCGGTGTCGGCCTTGCCGCGCTCGCGGGCGTGCTGTCGGCGCCGATCAACCAGGTGCGACCGCTGATGGGCGCGGACCTCATCATCGTCGTGTTCGCGGTGGTCGTGATCGGCGGCATGGGATCGATCATGGGCTCCATCATCACCGGCTTTGCGCTCGGCGTGATCGAGGGCCTGACCAAGTATTTCTACCCCGAGGCCTCCAACACCGTCGTGTTCGTGCTGATGGTGCTGGTGCTCTTGGTGAAGCCAACGGGATTGACGGGAAGGGCAGCCTGACATGACGACCCTGACGGACGACACGCTGCCGACAACCCCTCGCGCCATGCGCGACGAGATGATCGTGTTCGTGGTGATGGCCCTGCTGTTGGCGGCGGTGCCGTTCACGGGAGTCTATCCGTTCTTCGTGATGCAGGCGCTGTGCTTTGCGCTGCTCGCCTGCGCCTTCAATCTGCTGGTCGGCTATGGCGGGCTGCTGTCGTTCGGCCACGCCATGTTCCTGGGAACCGCGGGCTATTGTAGTGCGCATGCGCTGAAGGTGTGGGCGCTGCCGCCCGAGCTCGGCATTCTCGTCGGCATCGCCGCGGCGTTCGTGCTGTCGATCATCACGGGCTACATCTCGATCCGCCGCCAGGGCATCTATTTCTCGATGATCACCCTGGCGCTGTCGCAGCTCCTCTACTTCATCTACCTCCAGGCGCCGTTCACCCACGGCGAGGACGGCATCCAGGGCATCCCGCAAGGTCACATGTTCGGCGTGTTCGATCTGTCCAAGCCGACGGTGCTTTATTACGTCGTGCTGATCGGCTTCCTCGCCGGCTTCCTCTTGATCTTCCGCATCATCAACTCGCCATTCGGCGAGGTCCTGAAGTCGATCCGTGAGAACGAGCAGCGGGCGATCTCGCTCGGCTACCGCACCGACCAGTACAAGTTCCTGGCCTTCATCCTGTCGGGCACGCTGGCCGGCTTTGCCGGGGCGCTGAAAGTATTCGTGGCGCAGAACGCCTCGCTCACCGACGTGCACTGGTCGATGTCGGGCGAAGTCGTGCTGATGACGCTGGTCGGCGGTCTCGGAACCATTTTCGGTCCCGTGATCGGCGCCTTCGTGATCATCGCCATGCAGCAATATCTGGCGGGCTTCGGCCAGTGGGTGACGGTGATCCAGGGTGGGATCTTCGTGATCTGCGTGCTCACCTTCCGCCGCGGCGTCATCGGTGAAATCGCGCATTACTTCCGGCGATCGCTCTAAGTAGCTGATTTTAAATCGATTTACCAGTCGCTTGAAAGCGGTGGATGACCCGGCTCCGCGGGCGCGAGATGACACGCGCGTGGATCGAAAATGGTCTATGACAGTTTCATGACGGCCCTCCCGGGCCGGGCCATTTCCAACCGGTAGCCTGTCCCCATGATGCGATGGTTTCGTGCTTTCCTGCCCAAGGAAGAACGGTTCTTCGACCTGTTCGACCGTCATGCCCAGACTGTGATCCAGGGCTCGATCGCGCTCCAGGGCATGCTCAACGGGGGCGAGGAGACGCCGGTCTATTGCCAGCGCGTCAATCAGTTCGAGAACGACGCCGACAACATCACCCGCGAGGTGCTGACGGCAGTGCGCCGTACCTTCATCACCCCGTTCGACCGCGGTGACATCAAGAACCTGATCACCTCGATGGATGACGCCATCGACCAGATGCAGCAGACGGCGAAGGCCGTGATGCTGTTCGAGGTCCGCGCCTTCGAGCCGCCGATGCGCGAGATCGGCGGGCTTCTGATCGAATGCGCCAATCTGGTGGGACGCGCGCTGCCGCTGATGCAGTCGATCGGCCCGAACGTCGCCATGCTGAGCGCGATCACGGAAGAGCTGGGCAAGCTGGAGGGCCGTGTCGACGATCTCCACGACATCGGGCTGAAGGAGCTGTTCCTCAAGCATCGCAACGGCAACGCGATGGACTTCATCGTCGGTGTCGAGATCTACGACCATCTCGAAAAGGTTGCCGACCGCTTTGATGACGTCGCCAACGAGATCAACAGCATCGTCATCGAGCAAGTGTAGCGCATGATGCGGAAAAGTGTGCAGCGGTTTTCCGCTCAAATCATGCGTAAGCTTTAAGGCAGGGGCCGCGCCGTGGATGCTGCGTTGGGTTTTCCCGTCCTGGTCGGCTTGATCGCCGTCGCGCTGCTGTTCGATTTCCTGAACGGCCTGCATGACGCCGCCAATTCGATCGCGACCATCGTCTCGACCCGCGTGCTGCGGCCCCAATTCGCGGTGTTCTGGGCCGCATTCTTCAATTTCGTCGCCTTCATGGTGTTCGGGCTGCACGTCGCCCAGACCATCGGCACCGGCATCATCGATCCCTCGATCGTCGACGCCCAGGTGATCTTCGCGGCCCTGGTCGGGGCCATCGTCTGGAACATCGTGACCTGGGCGCTCGGCATCCCGTCCTCGTCGTCGCATGCGCTGATCGGCGGCCTCGTCGGTGGCGGCATGGCCAAGGCGGGCATTTCGGCGGCGGTGTGGAGCGGGTTGTCCAAGACGGTGCTGGCGATCGTGCTGTCGCCGCTGGTCGGCTTCCTGCTCGCGATGATGCTGGTGGCGATCGTGTCCTGGGCCTCAGTGCGCTCGACACCGTTCGCGGTCGACCGCGCCTTCCGCATCCTGCAATTCGCCTCCGCCTCGCTCTATTCGCTCGGCCATGGCGGCAATGATGCCCAGAAGACCATGGGCATCATCGCGGTGCTGCTCTATTCGCAGGGCCATCTCGGCAGCGAATTCTCCGTACCGTTCTGGGTGGTGCTGTCCTGCCAGGCCGCGATGGCGCTGGGCACGCTGATGGGTGGTTGGCGCATCGTCCGCACCATGGGCCTGCGCATCACCAAATTGACCCCGATGCAGGGCTTTTGCGCCGAGACCGGCGGCGCTGCGACCCTGTTCATGGCGACCTTCCTCGGCGTTCCCGTCTCGACCACCCACACCATCACCGGCGCGATCGTCGGCGTCGGCGCGGCGCGCCGTGTCTCGGCGGTGCGCTGGAATGTCGCGAGCTCGATCGTCTATGCCTGGGTGATCACGATCCCGGCCGCGGCAATCGTGGCCGCGCTGAGCTGGTGGGCGGTCCAGATCGTCAAGTAACGAGCTTCAATCCGATAATTCCGGCGATGATCAAGGCGATGCTGGCGAGCCGGAAAGCTGTCGCGGGCTCACCGAACAGGATGATGCCCAGCGTCGCGGTGCCGACCGCGCCGATTCCGGTCCAGACTGCGTAGGCGGTTCCGACGGGCAGTGATTTGAGAGCAACCCCGAGCAGGATGATGCTGCCGGCCATGGCCGCGAGCGTGACGACCGACGGAACAAACTTGCTAAAGCCCTCGGTATATTTCAGGCCGATCGCCCAGGTGATCTCGAGAAGACCGGCGACGAACAAGATGCTCCAGGCCATGACGACCCTCCGTGCAAGGCAGGGCCGTCCCCGCAGGCAATGACCTATGAAAGGGAGAGCCGTCCCTCCCAAAGGCCGATATGGGGCTGGCCGGAGGGCTCCGCAATCACCAAATGAGGCTTGATCAGGCCCATTTTCCCTGCCAAACGCTCCCGCCATGTCCGACATCGCCACCACCGCAGCCGAATCGCCGGCCCGTTCTCCGCTTGCCGCTGAAGTGTCGCGGCGGCGGACCTTTGCGATCATCTCCCACCCCGACGCCGGCAAGACCACGCTGACCGAGAAGCTGCTGCTGTTCGGCGGCGCCATTAACCTCGCCGGCCAGGTCAAGGCCAAGGGCGAGCGGCGCAACACGCGCTCGGACTGGATGAAGATCGAGCGCGAGCGCGGCATCTCGGTCGTGACCTCGGTGATGACCTTCGAGTTCGAAGGCCTCGTCTTCAACCTGCTGGACACGCCGGGCCACGAGGACTTTTCGGAAGACACCTATCGCACGCTGACGGCGGTCGATTCCGCCGTGATGGTGATCGACGCCGCCAAGGGCATCGAGGCGCGCACCCGGAAGCTGTTCGAGGTGTGTCGTCTTCGGGATATCCCGATCATCACCTTCATCAACAAGATGGACCGCGAGAGCCGCGACGTCTTCGAGCTGCTCGACGAGATCGAGAAGACGCTGGCGCTCGACACCACGCCGATGACCTGGCCGGTCGGCCGCGGCCGCGACTTCCTCGGAACCTATGACGTTGTCAATGGCGGCGTGCGCCTGCTCGAAGGCGGCGGCGCCAAGACCGGCGCAGCGCAGCAGATCGAGATCGAAGAACTCGCCAAGCTCAATGCGAACCTCGACGCGTCGGCGGTGAAGGACGAGCTCGAGCTCGTCACCGAAGCGTCAAAACCGTTCGAGCTCGAAGCATTCCGCGAGGGTCATTTGACGCCGGTGTATTTCGGCAGCGCGCTGCGCAATTTCGGCGTCGGCGACTTGCTGGAAGGCCTCGGCAAGTTCGCGCCCGAGCCGCGCGCGCAGGACAGCGACCAGCGCAAGGTCGAGGCCACCGATCCGCGCATGAGCGCCTTCGTGTTCAAGATCCAGGCCAACATGGATCCCAACCATCGCGACCGCATTGCGTTTGCGCGGCTCTGTTCGGGCAAGCTCAGCCGCGGCATGAAGGCGAAGCTGGTGCGCACCGGCAAGAGCATGCCGCTGTCGAGTCCGCAATTCTTCTTCGCGCAGGATCGTTCGGTCGCTGATGAGGCCTTTGCCGGCGACGTGGTCGGCATTCCCAATCACGGCACGCTGCGCATCGGCGACACGCTGACCGAGGGCGAGGATTTCAACTTCGTCGGCGTGCCGAGCTTTGCGCCGGAAATCGTCCGCCGCGTCCGTCTCACCGACGCGATGAAAGCGAAGAAGCTGAAGGAAGCGCTCCAGCAGATGTCGGAGGAGGGCGTGGTCCAGGTGTTCCGTCCGCGCGACGGCGCGCCCGCGCTGGTCGGCGTCGTCGGCGCGCTCCAGCTCGACGTGCTGAAGGCCCGGCTCGAGGCCGAATATTCGCTGCCGGTCGAGTTCGAGGTGAGCGAGTTCCAGCTCGCGCGCTGGGTCTCCTCGGAGGATCGCAAGAAGCTCGACACCTTCATCGCCGCCAACACCTCGAGCATCGCCGACGATGTCGACGGCGATCCCGTGTATCTGGCGCGAAACGAGTTCTATCTCGGCTACACCAGGGAACGCGCCGAGGGCATCGAGTTCACCAACGTCAAGGACGTCAAGAAGAAGGGGTAGGATGGCCGCGCGCCCGGCTGCCGCAGCCACACCCTCCGCTACGCAGCCACACCCTCCACTGTCATGCCCCGGCTTGACCGGGGCATCCAGTACGCCGCGGCCTCTCGATTTAATCACATCCGTCTCGGAGTACTGGGTCGCCCGGTCCCGGCTCCGCCAAGGCTTCGCCGGGCTTTCGGTGTTGGGCCGGCGTAGCTTTAGCGAAGACGGCAAGCCGGGCGACGACACCGCGTTCGAACGCGCGCATGTGAACACAAGGTAGGCTTGAAGCCGCTCCAAGATCTCCCAACATGATTGCGGTCGCTCATCGCGGTGCTTCTCAATGCTGCGCGCAATCTTGGTTCTGTTGCTGACCTTCTTGGCCGTGGGCGCCGCCGACGCGCGGCCCCGCCAGATCAACCCGATCCCGTTTTCGCACGAGCCGTGCAGCGTGCTGGACGGCCGGCCATGCACGCCATCCTATTGCAGCCCGCTCGAGCCCGGCCCCTGCATTCCCGAGATCGATTACCCCTACGGCCAGAACCTCCAGCTCACGATCGAGAGCGTGCCGTCCGAGCCGGACCGCGCCAAATACCGGAAGCCTGATCACGATCTCGACACGATCGGCGATCTCTTTGCCGAGCTGCGCAGCTGCTGGTCGCCGCCCTCGGACAATGCGCGCGCCGGCATGCAGATGTCGGTGCGCTTCAGCTTCAACAAGGCCGGTGGCCTGATCGGCCCGCCGCGCCTCACATACGCGACCGCGGGCGTGCCGGCCGGCACCCGCACGACCTATCTCAATGCCATCAACGCATCGCTGCAGGCATGTCTGCCGCTGAAATTCACTGGCGGACTCGGCGGCGCGTTGGCCGGACGGCCAATCGCGATCCGGTACGTCGACAATCGGCAGATCGGTAAGTAGCGCATAAGTTGCGAACGGCGGCCAATCGATGGTACCTCAGAGGCGGGGGCTGCTTTAGGGGAGGATGTCGTGGGTCTTGTGGTCATGATCCTGGGGCTGGTGCTGTTTTTTGCCGCCCATATTTTCACGACGAAACGAAAGGCACGCGCAGAGGCGATCGCACGACTAGGTGAGGGGACCTACAAGATCCTCTATTCGCTGGTTTCGCTCGCGGGGCTCGTGCTGATCATCTGGGGCTTTGCCCATTACCGCAGTTCCGGCTGGATCGACGTCTGGTATCCGCCGAAGGCGCTGAAGCACATCACGCTCGCCTTGATGCTGCCCGCCGTCATCCTGGTGGTCGCCTCGTACCTGCGCGGCCGCATCTATGCGACGCTGAAGCATCCGATGCTGGCCGGCATCAAGCTGTGGGCGGCGGCGCATCTGCTCGCCAATGGCGACCTCGGCTCCATCATCCTGTTCGGCTCGTTCCTGGGTTGGGCGGTGTATGATCGCATTACGCTGAAGCATCGCACCGACAGCGGTGGCCCGCCGATCCCGGTGGGCGGCGTCACCAACGATCTGATTGCGATCGCTGTCGGCGTCGTCGCCTACCTGGCGCTGGCGTTTGCGTTCCACCCCGTCGTGATCGGTGTTCCCGTGATCGGCGTCTAGCCGGTCAGCACAAGACGACACCCGGTGTCCATGCGCGGAAGATAACAAGAGCAACAAGCCGAGGACCCTTCGATGGACTGGTCGCAATCTCAGATCCCGCCGATGCGGTTCGAGGCGCGCTTTGGCGATCGAGTGGTGCCGGCATTTTGCGATCGGCCGTCGAGCCTATGGGCAATGATTGCGGAAGCCTGCGCGCGCAATGGCGATGGTGAGGCGCTGATTTGCGGCGGCGTCCGCCTCAGCTGGCGAGAAGCCATCGAGCAGGCCGCGCGGATTGCGACCGGTCTTCGCAAGCTCGGCCTGCAACGCGGCGACCGCATCGCCATCCTGCTTGGCAATCGCATCGAGTTTCCGCTGCTGCTGTTCGCCGCCGCACATGAGGGGCTGGTCACAGTGCTGCTCAGCACGCGCCAGCAGAAGCCGGAGATCGCCTATGTGCTCACGGATTGCGGCGCCAAGATCCTGATCCATGAGGCCGCGCTCGCCGAGCGACTGCCCGATCCGGGCGATGTGCCCGCTGTGATCCACCGCATCGCCATCGACGACGATCCGGCCCGGTCGCGCTTCTCCGCTCTCGCCGACAACACGCCGGCGCCTGCGCCGGTCGAGGTCAATGAGGAGGACACCGCGATGATCCTCTACACCTCGGGCACGACGGGCAAGCCGAAGGGCGCAATGCTGGCCCATTGCAACATCATCCATTCTTCGATGGTGTTCGTGTCCTGCCTGCAATTGACGGAGAGAGACCGCTCGATCGCCGCGGTGCCGCTCGGCCATGTCACCGGCATCGTCGCCAACATCACGACCATGATCCGCTGCGCCGGTGCGCTGATCATCATGCCGGAGTTCAAGGCGGCCGATTATCTCAAGCTCGCCGCGCGCGAGCGCGTCACCTACACCGTGATGGTGCCGGCGATGTACAATCTCTGCCTGCTGCAGCCCGATTTCGACGGCTACGATCTGTCGAGCTGGCGCATCGGCGGCTTTGGCGGCGCGCCGATGCCGGTCGCGACCATCGAGAAGCTCAAGGCGAAGATCCCCGGCCTGAAGCTGATGAACTGCTATGGCGCGACCGAGACAACGTCGCCCTCGACCATCATGCCGGGCGAGCTGACGGAGAGCCATATCGACAGCGTCGGCCTGCCGTGCCCGGGCGCGCGCATCGTCGCGATGGGAACGGATGGGCGCGAGCTGCCGCATGGCGAGATCGGCGAGCTCTGGATCCAAGGCGCTTCCGTGATCAAGGGCTATTGGAACAACCCGAAGGCCACGGCCGAGAGCTTCACTGGCGGCTTCTGGCACTCCGGCGACCTCGGCTCGGTCGACGCCAAGGGATTTGTCCGGGTGTTCGACCGGCAGAAGGACATGATCAATCGCGGCGGGCTGAAGATCTATTCGGCCGAGGTCGAATCCGTGCTGGCCGGCCATCCCGCCGTGATCGAGAGCGCGATCATTGCCAAGGCCTGCCCGGTCCTGGGCGAGCGCGTCTACGCCGTGGTGGTGACGCGCAGCCCGGTCGCCAGCGAGGCCCTGCGGGCCTGGTGCGCGGAGCGGCTGTCCGACTACAAGGTCCCCGAAACCATGGCGATCACCGCCGAGCCATTGCCGCGGAACGCCAATGGCAAGGTGCTGAAGCGGCAGTTGCGGGAGCTGCTCGGAAGCTGAGCCGGGCAGGCGGCTCCGGGCTCTCCCGGGTGGTTAACGCCTTGATCGGGCTCGCTTTGCCTTGCCACCGCCATATCGTTAGGGTACCTCGCCGCCACGAGGGACGGGATTCCTGACGCGAACGCTTTGGCGCGCGCACCCGGACGGGCATGGGATTAGCTTAAGTGTCTGAATTATTTGACGAAGTCGACGAGGAAGTACGTCGCGAACAGCTCAAGAAGCTGTGGGACAAGTATTCGATCTACTTCATCGCCCTGATGGTGCTGATCGTGGCCGCCGTCGGCGGCTGGCGCGGCTACCAATATCTCGAGTCCAAGAAGGCCGCCGAGGCCGGCGCGGCCTTCGAGAAGGCCGTCGAGCTGTCCGAGCAGGACAAGCACGCGGACGCCGAGAAGGCCTTCACCGAGCTCGCCGCCAAGGCCCCGTCCGGCTATCGCACCCTGGCGCGGTTGCGCGCTGCGGGCGAGGCCGCCAGCCGCGATCCCAAGGCCGCCGCGAAGATGTACGACGACATTGCCGCCGATCGCAGCGTGGGTGGCGAGTGGCAGGATCTGGCCAAGATCCGGGCCGCCGGCTTGCTGCTCGACAGCGCCAGCTATGCCGACATGCAGCAGCGGCTGGAAGCCTCCGCCGCGCCGAAATCGACGTTCCGCCACAGCGCCCGCGAGATGCTGGCGCTGTCGGCATGGCGCAACAACGACATGACCGCGGCCCGCAAATGGCTCGACGCGATTACCGAAGACGGTGAAACGCCGCCCAGCCTGCGCTCGCGCGCCGAGGCGCTGCAGGCTCTGCTGCCGCCCGTCGCCAAAAGCTGACGACGGCCCTCTGACGCAAACGAGACACAAGATGCGCCGCACGCCACGTTTGATCGCAGCCACCGTCCTGATCGCCTTCACGGGCCTGTTGGGCGGCTGCTCCAGCGGCGGATTCGATCCGAGCGACATGCTCGACTTCCTCGACACCAAGAAGAAGCTGCCGGGTGACCGCAAGCCGGTGTTCCCGGAGGGCGTGCCGGGCCTCGAGCAGGGCGTGCCGAAGGAGATGTACAAGGGCGCGCAGCAGCAGCCGGACCCGAACGCACCTGCCGTCGCGGCTCTGCCTGCAGAGCCACCGCCCGAGCCGGCCAAGCCTGCGAAGGGGGCCAAGGCGACGAAGTCCCGACAGCCAGCCGCCACGGCGGCCGCGCCCGCAGCCGGCGAGGTCGATGGCGAGGCCCAGCCGGAGGCTGCGCCACCCACGGCCGCTCCGCCGCCCAAGCACAAGATTGTCCGCAAGCGCACCACCGCGCCGCCGCCGGATCAGCCTGTCCAGCAGGCGCAACCGACCCAGACCACGCAGCAGCAATCGCAAGGCGCTTTCCCGGCGCCGCTGCCGAGCGGCAGCTTCTCGCGCTGATATTCTTCATTGCATTGACAGGCGCAGCCCCGGCAGCGCACGAATGACCGATGTCCTTCACGATCGCCATCATCGGCCGGCCCAATGTCGGCAAATCGACGCTGTTCAACCGCCTGGTCGGACAGAAGCTCGCGCTCGTCGATGACCTGCCGGGTGTCACCCGCGACCGCCGCGAGGGTGAGGCCAAGCTCGGCGACCTCCAGTTCATCATCATCGACACCGCCGGCCTCGACGAGGGTGCCAAGGGCTCGCTGACCGCGCGCATGCAGGAGCAGACCGAGACCGCGATTGCGCAGGCCGACGCGCTGTTCTTCGTCATCGATGCCCGCATCGGCCTCACGCCCACCGATCGCGCCTTCGCCGATTTCGCCCGCAAGGCCAACAAGCCGGTGCTGCTGGTCGCCAACAAGAGCGAAGGCAAGCATGGCGATGCCGGTGCGATGGAGGCCTTTGCGCTCGGCCTCGGCGATCCCATCCAGATCTCGGCCGAGCATGGCGAGGGCATGGGCGAGCTTTACGATGCGCTCAGCCAGCTGATGCCGGAGCCCGTCGACGAGGACGAGGCTGAGGACGACGCGCCGCTCTCGGAGGAAGAGGCGGCGACGCGCCCGATCCGGGTCGCCATCGTCGGTCGGCCCAATGCCGGCAAGTCGACGTTGATCAACCACCTGCTCGGCGAGGAGCGCCTGCTGACGAGCCCGGAAGCCGGCACCACGCGGGATTCCATCGCGGTCGAGATCAATTGGAAGGGCCGCGATTTCCGGGTGTTCGACACCGCAGGTCTGCGCCGGCGCTCCCGCATCGAGGAGAAGCTGGAAAAGCTCTCGGTCGCCGACGCGCTGCGTGCGGTGCGCTTTGCCGAAGTCGTCGTGCTGATGATGGATACGCAGAACCGCTTCGAGGAGCAGGATCTGCGCATCGCCGATCTGATCGAGCGTGAGGGCCGGGCTGTCGTGCTCGCCGTCAATAAATGGGACCTGATGGAGACCAAGGGCGGTGGCGCGATCTCGAGCCTGCGCCGCGATGCCGACCATTGGCTGCCACAGCTCAAGGGCGTGCCAATCGTCGCCGTCTCCGGCCTGATGGGCGAGGGCATCGACCGCCTGATGCAGGCGATCCAGGATGCCTACGCGATCTGGAACCGGCGCGTGCCGACGTCGGCGCTCAATCGCTGGTTCGAGCAGGCGATCCAGGCCAATCCGCCGCCCGCGGTGTCCGGCCGCAGGCTGAAGCTGAACTACATCACCCAGAACAAGGCGCGCCCGCCGAGCTTCGTGCTGTTCTGCTCGCGTGCCGATGCGGTGCCGCAGTCCTATCTGCGCTACCTGACCAATTCCATGCGCGAGACTTTCGAGCTGCCGGGTACGCCGGTGCGCATCACCTTGCGCGAAAAGGCCAATCCCTTCGCGCACAAGCGCAAGCGGCCGTCGTGAGCGACGGGGCCGGCGAGGCGATGGCGCAAGGCGCGGCGCCGGTCCGGCGCGGCGCGGTCGCCTTCATCTTCGTCACCATCCTGCTCGACATGCTCGCGCTCGGCGTGATCATGCCGATCCTGCCGAAGCTGATCGAGAGCTTCGTCGATAACGACACCGCGCACGCGGCCCGCATCTTCGGCCTGTTCGGCACCGCCTGGGCGCTGATGCAGTTCGTGTTCTCGCCGCTGCTCGGCGCGCTGTCGGATCGTTTCGGGCGCAGGCCGGTGGTGCTGCTGTCGAATTTCGGGCTCGCGGCTGACTACGTGCTGATGGCGCTGGCGCCGTCGCTGGTGTGGCTGTTCATCGGCCGCGTGATCTCCGGCATCACCTCGGCGAGCATCTCGACCGCGTTCGCCTATATCTCGGATGTCACGCCGCCGGAACGGCGTGCGGCAATCTTCGGCAGGATTGGTGCGGCCTTCGGTGCCGGCTTCATCCTGGGCCCGGCGCTGGGCGGCCTGCTCGGCGACATCGATCCGCGCCTGCCGTTCTGGGCCTCGGCCGCCCTAAGCTTGGCCAATGCGCTCTATGGGCTCTTCGTCCTGCCGGAATCGCTTTCGCCCGACAAGCGCGCGCCGTTCCGCTGGAGAAGTGCCAATCCGATCGGCGCGCTGCGCCTGCTGCGGTCCAATGAGGTGCTGGCCGCCTTGTCGGTGGTCAATTTCATCGCGCAGGTCGCGCATGTCGTGCTGCCATCGACCTTCGTGCTCTATGCGACCTATCGCTACGGTTGGGATTCCAAGACCGTGGGCCTGACCCTCGCCATGGTCGGCATCTGCGCCATGGTGGTGCAAGGGCTCGCCATCGGCCCGATCGTGCGCGCGCTCGGCGAGCGGAACGCGCTGCTGCTGGGCTTGTGCTGTGGCGCGATCGGCTTCGTGGTCTTGGGCGCTGCGCCGACCGGTCCGCTATCCTGGCTCGGCATTCCCATTTTGTCGCTATGGGGCATCTCCGGTGCCGCCTCGCAATCGCTGATGACGCGGCTGGTCGCACCCGATCAGCAGGGCCAGTTGCAGGGCGCGACCGCAAGCGTGCAGAGCGTGTCGCAGCTCGTCGGCCCGTTCCTGTTCACGCTGACCTTTTCCTATTTCATCGGCGCCAGCGCCCCGCTGCATCTGCCCGGCGCGCCGTTCCTGCTTGCGGCGGTGCTGATGGTGGTGTGCGTGGCGATCGCGATGCGGTCGCTGGCGGCGGCGAAGATGGTCTCGTAGGGTGGGCAAAGCGGAGCGTGCCCACCGCATCTCAATGTCGCGGAGAGATGGTGGGCACGGCGCTTAGGCGCCTTTGCCCACCCTACGGGATCTCGCTTACTTCTTCACCAGCGGGCAATCGCTGTCCTTGAGCGGCTTGGCCGCGTCTTCCGGTGCGATGGTGGCGACCAGCTTGTAATAGTCCCACGGTCCCTTCGACTCTTCCGGCTTCTTCACCTCGAACAGATAGGCCGGGATGAGGCGGCGGCCATCGGCGCGCAGTGGGCCCTTGCCGAACAGCGGGTCGTCGGTCGGCAGCTCCTTCATCTTGGCAACGACCTTGGCGCCGTCATGTGGATTGCCGCCGAGCGCGTCCATCGCCTTCAGGTAATGCAGGATCTCGGCATAGAGGCCCGCGACCGTCATCGAGGGCATCGATCCCTTCGGCGAGACCTTCTGGAAGCGCTTCGACCATTCGCGCGTCTTGTCGTTGAGATCCCAATAGAAGGACTCGGTGAAGGTCAGGCCCTGCGCGGTCTTCAGGCCGAGCGAGTGCACGTCGTTGATGAACAGCAGCAGCGCCGCGAGCTTCTGGCCGCCGGAGACGATGCCGAACTCGGCGGCCTGCTTGATCGCGTTCGTGGTGTCACCGCCGGCATTGGCAAGGCCGATGATCTTGGCCTTGGAGGACTGCGCCTGGAGCAGGAACGAGGAGAAGTCGGCCGTGTTGAGCGGGTGCTTGACGCCACCGAGCACCTTGCCGCCGGTGGCCGTGACCACGGCGCTGGTATCGCGCTCCAGCGCGTGGCCGAAGGCATAGTCCGCGGTCAGGAAGAACCAGCTGTCGCCGCCCGCCTTGGTCAGCGCCTTGCCGGTGCCGTTGGCGAGCATGTAGGTGTCGTAGGTGAAGGAGACGGTGTTGGGCGTGCAGGCCTTGCCGGTGAGATCGGCGGTGGCAGCGCCCGAATTGAGCAGCACCGAGTTCTTTTCCCTGACGAGGTTGCTCACTGCGAGTGCCACGCCTGAGCTCGGAGTATCCGCGATGGCGTCGACCTTGTCGGCGTCGATCCATTGCCGGGCAATGTTGACGCCGATGTCGGGCTTGTTCTGGTGGTCACCGGAGAGGACCTCGATGGTCCAGCCCTTGGCCTTCAATCCGGAATCCTCGACTGCCATCTTCACCGCGGCGACCGAGTTCGGGCCGCCGATGTCGGCATAGAGGCTCGACATGTCGTTGAGCACGCCGATCTTGACGGTCTTGTCCTGCGCGTAGGCGGATGTGGCAAAACCGAAAGCGGCACAGGCCAGAAGGGCCGCGGAGCGGCGTGCGAATGTCGTGGTCATAAAAGGTTTCCTCCATTGTCAAATATGCGGACGGCTCTCTTGCGGAGCCTTGCTTCCGGCTGATGGCTCTAGCCTGTCCCACGGCCGGCGGCAATGCGCCTAAAGCCGGATGACGATGCGTCGTAGCGTCATCCATCGGTTAACTTTTGGGAAAAATGCGTTGAGACGCTATTTGAGCGCGTCCGATGTCAGCTTGAATTTCTGGATGCGCTTTCGATCTTGCCGATCCGGGCCACGAACTTGCCGTTTTGCGTGAACGTCAAGATTGCGTTGTCGGTCCGAGTCAATCAAGCCGGCGCGCGGAAGCTCATCAGGCTGCGCGTCTTGTAATCGTAGAACTTGCCGGTCTCGGTCCATTCGGGCGCGCACATCGGCACGATGAATTCGGCGACCTGCTCGGGCGTGTCGAGCGTCGCTGGATCCTCGCCCGGCATCAGGGTGGCGCGCATCCGGGTGCGGATCGGGCCGGGATTGAACAGATTGACGCGCAGCTTCGTGTTCGCGGTCTCCTGCGCCCAGGCGCGGGCCAGCGTTTCCAGCGCGGCCTTGGACGCCGCGTAGGGGCTGACATAGGCGGTGGCCTTGTTGGCGGCACCCGAAGTGATGAACACGGCACGGCCGGCATCGGACTGCTTCAGCAGTGGCTCCATGCAGCGGATCAGCTGGAAGTTCGCGGAGACGTTCAAGGCCATCACGTCGTTGAAGGCCTTCAGCTCGATATGGCCGATCGGCGAGGACGGGCCGAGCACGCCCGCATTGCCGATGAGAATGTCGAGCTTGCCGTAGCGCTCGTGCAGGCCGGCGCCCAGCCGCGCGATGCCGTCGGAATCGGTGAGGTTGAGCGGCACCAGGGTGGCGCTGCCGCCGTCTTTCCGGATCTCGTCGTCGAGCTCTTCCAGCCCGCCCTGCGTGCGCGCCACCGCAACGATATGCGCGCCGGCCTTGGCCAGCGCGCGTGCCGTGGCATAGCCGATGCCGCGCGAGGCGCCGGTGACGAGAGCGATGCGGTTGGCCAGGGGTTTTGTCATTAAAGCAGCTCTATCCAGCGTCGTCGCGGCCTAGTGCGCAATTGCGCACGGGAGCCGGGACCCATACGCCGTGACGGCGATGATTGGATGAAGATGGCCACGGCCATCCTCTTCGAACAACGCAGATCCGTGGTTATGGGTCCTGGCTCCCATGCGCAACTGCGCACCAGGCCAGGACGACAGGATCAGCTCGCCTCCGCCAGCAGCGACAATTGCCGCGGCTGCGGCTCGGTCTGGCTCTGGTCGGTGAGGTGGGTCGGATAGGCCCCGGTGAAGCAGTGATCCGAGAATTTCGGATTGGCGGGATCGCGGCCGGGCTCGCCCATGGCGCGGTACATGCCGTCGATCGACAGGAACGCGAGCGAGTTGGCGCCGATGATCTCGCGCATCTCCTCCAGCGAATGCGTCGCGGCGAGCAGGCCGCCGCGGTCGGGCAGGTCGATGCCGTAATAGTCGGGATAGAGGATCGGGGGCGAGGCGAGGCGGAAGTGCACTTCGGTTGCACCCGCATCGCGCATCATGCGCACGATCTTCTTCGAGGTGGTGCCGCGCACCAGCGAGTCGTCGATCAGGATGATGCGCTTGCCTTCGATCGCGGCGCGGTTGGCCGAGTGCTTCATGCGCACGCCGGATTCGCGGATCGCCTGCGTCGGCTGGATGAAGGTGCGGCCGACATAGTGGTTGCGGATGATGCCGAGCTCGAACGGCACGCCGGAGAACTGGCTGTAGCCGACCGCGGCGGGCACGCCGGAGTCCGGCACCGGCACCACGACGTCGACCGGCACGTGGCTCTCGCGCGCGAGCTGCGCGCCGAAATTCTTGCGCACCTCGTAGACCGAGCGGCCGTGGACGACGGAATCCGGACGGGAGAAGTAGATGTATTCGAAGATGCAGGGGCGCGGCGCCATCGGCGGGAACGGCTTGTGGATGTCCTGGCCGTTCTCGTCGAACACGATGACTTCGCCCGGCTCGATGTCGCGCACGAAGCGCGCGCCGATGATGTCGAGGGCGCAGGTCTCCGAGGTCAGGATCGGGCAGCCGTCGAGCTCGCCGAGCACGAGCGGACGGATGCCGCGCGGATCGCGCGCGCCGACCAGCTTCTTGTTGGTCAGCGAGACCAGCGCATAGGCGCCCTCGATCTCACGCAGCGCGTCGACATAGCGCTCGATGAAGCGGCTGCGCTTGGAGCGCGCGACCAGGTGCAGGATCACCTCGGTGTCGGTGGTCGACTGCATCATTGCACCGCTCTTCACCAGCTCGCGGCGCAACGTCAGGCCATTGGTGAGGTTGCCGTTATGGGCGACCGCGAGGCCGCCGGCATTCAGCTCGGCGAACAGCGGCTGCACGTTGCGCAGGATGGTGGCGCCAGTGGTGGAGTAGCGGACATGGCCGACCGCCATGTTGCCGGGCAGGCGGTCGATCACCTCGTGGCGGGAGAAGGTGTCGCCGACGAGGCCGAGGCGGCGTTCTGAGTGAAAGCGGTTGCCGTCGTAGGAGACGATGCCGGCGGCTTCCTGGCCGCGGTGCTGAAGGGCGTGGAGACCGAGCGCGGTGATGGCGGCGGCATCTGGATGGCCATAGATGCCGAAGACGCCGCATTCCTCGCGGAGCGTATCCCCCTCCAGATCGTCCTGGACCTCCAGAGCGGCCGGGCCCAAACCGGCCGTTGGATCGAGATCAAGCTGGGCGTCCTGGTCAGGGTGTCGCATCTCGTCCGCGCCTTTCTCTAGGGCCAATCAACGCGCTGCAGGTTTCTCGATCAGCTTTTTCAGGCTGTCACGAGCGGGTTTACTGTATCCGTCGCCACTGCCCGAAGGCTGCTGCTCGGATTCAGCTTGATCATCATCTGGTTTGTTTTTCTTGAATCTCTTCAAGATGGTGTTCTCGGGGTCGTCGGGCAAGAGGGCCATCAGCCAATCCCCGGTTCCCTGGAGCACCACGCGGGATTTCGCCCCGGTGACCCAGTCTGGACGCTGCTTGTCCGGAACCAGCCAGGTGAAGAACAGGAAGGCGACCACGACGATCAAAAGCCCGCGAGCAAGGCCAAACAGGAAGCCGAGGGTGCGGTCCAGCGCGCCGATGCGCGAATCCAGGATCATGTCGGAGATCCGCACCGTGATCACGGAGACCACGATCAGGGTGCCCACGAACACGCCGGCGACCACGACCACGCTCGCGACCGTGTCGTTGTTGAAATAGGCCTTGGCGGTCGGCAGCAGCTTCGAGAAGGAATACAGCGTCACGATCGCGGCTGCGCCCCAGGCGGCGATCGACAGGATTTCGCGCATGAAGCCGCGGACCATCGCGAGCAGGCCCGAGATCAGCATCACACCGAGCAGGATCAGGTCGAGGAGTGTAACTGGCATCGGCTGGTCTGGTCCGCTCGTACTCTCAAAGGTGCTCAGCGAATCGGTGTTTGGCCGCTGCCCTAAAAGAGGGGCAGACGGCGTTCCCGGCAAGGCCGCAACCACGCAATCCCGTGCTGCTTTTGTGACGGCTGTATAGCGGCGGGGGCCTCCGACGTCACCTCCGGCTAACCATCTCCGCGGCGGAATCTTGCTGGTGTGGCATTTTTCTCTGCCGGCCCGTTCGATTCGCCCCGGCGCGAGCCGCGGGCGGCGATTTCGGCGACCAGTGTCGTCAGGCTGTTGACCGCGTTCAGCGACAGTCCGGCGTCTCCACCGGTCTCGCCGCGGGCCGATTCGGGCAGCACGGCGCGCTGGAAGCCGAGTTTTGCCGCTTCCTTCAGCCGGGCCGGGGTCTGCGCCACCGGGCGGACCACGCCGGAGAGCGAGATCTCGCCGAAATAGACGGCATCGGTCGGTAACTGCGCATTAACCAGGGATGATACCAGCGCCGCGGCCGCGGCGAGATCCGCCGCCGGCTCGTTGATGCGCAGGCCGCCCGCGACGTTCAGATAGACGTCGTGCCCGGACAGCTTGACCCCGCAATGGGCTTCCAGCACCGCCAGCACCATCGAGAGCCGGCTCGGGTCCCAGCCGACCACGGCCCGGCGCGGGGTGCCGAGCGAGGTCGGGGCCACCAGCGCCTGCAATTCGACCAGGACAGGCCTTGTGCCCTCGATCCCCGCGAAGACGGCGGTGCCGGGCGTGCCGAGATCGCGCTCGGACAGGAACAGCTCGGAGGGGTTGGTGACCTCGCGCAGGCCGAGGCCCGTCATCTCGAACACGCCGATCTCGTCGGTCGGCCCGAACCGGTTCTTCACGGCGCGCAGGATGCGGAATTGCTGCGAGCCTTCGCCCTCGAACGACATCACGGCATCGACCATGTGCTCGACCACGCGGGGGCCGGCGATCTGGCCGTCCTTGGTGACGTGGCCGACCAGGATGATGGCGGCGCCGGTCTTCTTGGCGAAACGGATCAGCGCCTGTGCCGAGGCGCGGACCTGGGTCACGGTGCCGGGCGCGGATTCCACCGTATCGGTCCACATGGTCTGGATCGAGTCGATCACGATCAGCCGCGGCACCGCGCCCTCCGACAGCGTCGAGACGATGTCCTCGACCGAGGTCTCGGCGGCGAGCTGCACCGGCGCATCCGACAGGCCGAGCCGCTCGGCGCGCAGGCGCACCTGCGCGACCGCCTCTTCGCCGGAGATGTAGACGACGCGGTGACCGGCGCGCGCCAGCAGGCTGGTCGCCTGCGTCAGCAGCGTCGATTTGCCGATGCCGGGATCGCCGCCGACCAGCAGCACCGAGCCGCGGACAAAACCGCCGCCGGTGACGCGGTCGAACTCGGTCATCCCTGACGAGAGGCGCGGCGCATCCGGGCTTTTCCCGGCGAGGCTCTCCAGCGCAAAGGTGCGCCCCTTGCGCTTGGAGCGGATCGACACCGGCACGCTGCCGCTGGTGTCCTCCTCGGCCAGCGTGTTCCACTCGCCGCACGACTCGCACTTGCCCTGCCAGCGGTTATAGGCCGCGCCGCAGTTCTGGCAGACGAAGGAAAGACTGGATTTGGCCATGGGGATAGCGAGTCGTGCTCAAGGAGATTGCGTCGCGTTCCATAGCATGGAGAGCCCGGCCGCGACCATGATCGCGTCCATCAGCAGGCGAAACATCTCCGGCTTCAGGTGCAGCACGAAGCGCTTCGCGATGAAAGCGCCCGACATCAGCGAGCCGCCCGCGATCAGGCCCTTGACGAAGACCTCGCCGGTCAGCGCGCCGAAGCGCTCGAACGTCACGGATTTCGCGAAATAGAGCCCGAGCGAGGAGGCCGCTTCAGTGGCGAGGAATGCGCCCTTGCTGAGCCCGTAGAACAGGAACAGCGGCACGCTGAGCGGGCCGGTCGAAACCACGATGCCGGTGAGATAGCCGATGATTGCGCCGCTGATGGCGAGGTGCCAGAGATTGGCCTTGAGGTCGTGCCGCGCTAGCCAATGCCGCACCGGCACCATCGCGATCAGGAAGATGCCGATGGTGAGATCGACGGCATGCGAGGGCAGCGCCAGCAGCGTCCGCGCGCCGAGCGCTGCGGCCGGAATGCCCGTCACCGAATAGGCTGCGCAAGCCCGCCAGTCGACCTCGCGCCACCACGCCAGGATGCGCGAAAAGTTCGCCATCACGGAGGCCACCGCCATGATCGGCACGGCTTCCTTCGGCCCATAGGCATAGACCAGCACCGGCATCAGCATGATCGACGAGCCCGTGCCGACGATGCCGGAAATGGTGCCGGCGACGAGGCCGACGCTGAGGACGAAGAGAAAGGCCAAGACGATCTCCGCGAATCGGGAGAGTTTAGCCGTGGTCAGCGATGCGGGCGATCCGTTCTAAGCGAGGGAACCCAATGCGCTGCGCATCGGCATGCCGGTCTGTGCGCCGGCCTTGAGGCACTTCAACGCGGCCGCTTCGCAGCTCACCTCGAGCGCGCGTTGCAGCGGCACGCCCTCGCTGACCATCGCTGCGAACGTGCCGACGAAGGTGTCGCCGGCGCCGGTCGTGTCGACCGGGGTGATGCGCGGCGTGGCGGCGTGCAGCGGGGCGCCGTCGGTGGTTATTGCCAGCGCGCCCTGCGCACCTGCGGTCACGATGCAGGTGAGGTTGCCGGCCTTGGCGAGGTGCATAGCAGCCGTTTCGTAGCTGGCCGCCGCAAGGCCGATGGCCGCTGCGGCATCCATTGCCTCGTGTTCGTTGACGAGCAGATAGTCGGTCACAGCGAGAAGCTCTGTCACCATCTCACCGGTCATCTTCTCCGGGACCGGTGCGAGATTCCAGATCACGGTGCCGGGAGCCGATTTGGTTTTGCGCGCAGCCTCCAGCGCTTGTGCAAAGGGCACCTCCATTTGAAGCACCAGCACCGTGTCGCAATTAAACAGTTCGGCAGGAATATCACTGGCACTCGCAGTGATATTGGCGCCGCTTGCCACCGTGATCGCGTTCTCGCCGGCCTGATCGACCGTGATGAACGCACAGCCGGTCGGTTCATGGGCCCTGGAGATGAGATCGGCGTCGACGCCATTGGCCCTGAGATTCTCGATCGCGCTGTCGCCAAACCCATCCCGGCCGACGCGGCCCGCCATGCGCACGCGTCCCGGTCCGGCGATCCGCGCGGCGGCGACGGCCTGATTGGCTCCCTTGCCGCCGAAATGGGTCCGGTAGGACGGCGCCAGCACAGTCCGGCCAGGACCCGGAATGACGGGCACCTCCGCGACGAGATCGATGTTGAGCGATCCGAACACCAGGATCATGGACAGCCCGTCAGCCTTGCTCGTCCATGACGCGCAGCTTGTCGACGCGGCGGCGAAAATCCTCGTCGGTGGAGAATTCGGCGGAGAGATAGGACGAGACCAGATCCACGGCGAGCCAGGCGCCGACGATTTGCGCGCCGATGCACATGACGTTGACGTCGTCATGCTCGACGCTCTGATGGGCGGAATGGACGTCGTGGCAGACCGCGGCGCGGATGCCCTTCATCTTGTTGGCCGCGATCGAGGCGCCGACGCCAGTGCCGCACACCATGATGCCGCGCGCGGCTTCGCCCGACGTCACCTTCTGCGCCACCGCGCGCGCGATGTCGGGGAAGTCCACCGGCTTGTCGTCATGGGAGCCGACGTCGATGATGTCGTGGCCGAGCTTGCGGATGTGATCGATGACGGTCTGCTTGAGCGGCCAGCCGGCGTGGTCGGATCCGATGACGAGACGCATGTAATGTCCTTCTTGATCTTGCATTGACCGTGACAGCCGCGTGCGGCTGTCACGGTTTCCGTTTTGGTTCAGCTGCGCATCTCGGGCGGCAGCTCGACCCCGTGGAACTTCTTGTAGATCGCGTTGAGCTTGCCGTTCTTGACGTTCTCGGTGATCCAGGCGTTGAGCTTGTCCATCAGGCGCTGCTCGCCCTTCTTCAGGCCGATGGCGAGATCGAAGGTCGCCAGCGGAATCCTGGATTCGAACACGCGCGAGGGATTCTTCACCCCGATCTGGTTGATGATCGTCGCGGACGAGGCGACGCAGTCGACCTGGCCGGAGACGGCCGCCGTCACCATGGTGGCATCGTCGTCGTAACGGGCGATCTTGAGGTCCTTGTCCTTCATGTTGGACAGGGTGGTGTCCTGGGTGGTGCCGCGTGAGACGCCAATCGACTTGTCCTTCACGTCGGGCCAGTCCTTGACGGTCGATGACTTCAGGCAGCCGACATCGGATTGCAGCGTCGCGTAGCGCTTGGTGAAGTCGATCACCTTGGCGCGGTCCGGCGTCACCGACAGGGTCGAGATGATGATGTCGGCCTTGCCGGTCAGGACGTTGGGGATACGGGTCGCGCCGGTGGTCTGGATGAACTCCAGCTCGAGCCCCCAATCCTTGGCGAGCAGCTGGGCCACTTCGACGTCGGAGCCGGTCGGCTTCATGCTGGAATCCATCATCCCCGAGGGCGGGATGGCGAGGTCCGTCGAGATGCGGATTTTCTTCGCCTTCGTGATGTCGTCCAGCAAATCGGCCGATGCCGGCGTCGCGGATATCATGACGAGGCAGCACAGCGCGGCGGCCGTGCCCAGCAAGGTCTTGTTGGTCATCCCTAGTTCTCCTCTCCTGTTATGATTTCAGGTTTCCAGTGCCCACGAATTGCGTGAGTTCGGGCGTCGTCGGCGATGTCAGGATCGAGGCGGGGCCGGTCTCGTGGACCTTGCCGCGATGCATGAACACGATCCGGTCAGCGATGCCCTTGGCAAAGCCCATCTCGTGGGTGACCATCACCATGGTCATGCCGTCAGCCGCCAGCTGCTCGATCACCTTCAGCACTTCGGCGGTGAGTTCGGGATCGAGCGCGGAGGTGACCTCGTCGAACAGCATGACCTTGGGCTGCATGGCGAGGGAGCGGGCGATCGCGGCGCGCTGCTGCTGTCCGCCCGAGAGCTGCTCGGGATAGGCGTGCAGCTTCTCCTCGAGCCCGACCTGCGCGAGCACTTTTCGCGCGAGCTCCTTGGCGTGCGAACTTGGCATGCCCTTCACCGCGCACGGCGCGAGCGTGATGTTCTGCTCGATCGTGAGGTGCGGAAACAGATTGTAGCTCTGGAACACGATGCCGACGTCCTGGCGCAGCGCGCGTAGATCGATATCGGGCCGGTCGACGCGATGCCCGCAGACGACGATCTCGCCGCCGTCGACCTTCTCGAAGCGATCGATGCAGCGCAGTGCCGTGCTCTTGCCGGAGCCGGAGCGGCCGATCAGCGCCAGCACCTCGCCGCGCGCGACGGCAAAGGAGACGCCATCGAGCACCCGGAGCGGACCAAAGCTCTTCTGCACGTCGCGGAGCGACACGATCGGTTCGGAGGAGAGGGCGTTCTGATGCATGTCAGGCTGTCGCGAGGTTGGACCTGCCACGCCCCATCCGCCGTTCCAGCCTCTGGCTGAACAGCGACAGGGGATAGCACATGGCGAAGTAGGTGACGGCGATGATGGCGTAGATGGCGAACGGCTCGAACAGCGAGTTGTTGACGATCTGGCCCGAGCGCATCAGCTCGACGAAACCGACGACGGAGGCGAGCGAGGTATTCTTGATGATCTGCACCATGAAGCCGACGGTCGGCGGCGTCGCGATACGGATCGCCTGCGGCAGGATCACTTTCATCATGCGCTGGGTCCGGCTCAGCGCCAGGCCCTCGGCGGCCTCCCATTGCGGCTTCGGTACGGACTGGATGCAGCCGCGCCAGATCTCGCCGAGATAGGCGGCGACGTAGAGCGTGAGAGAAGCGCCGGCGGCGGCGAGCGGCGAGACCTTGAGGCCGATGGCGGCGAGGCCGAAATAGCCGAGGAACAGGATGACGAGCAGCGGCGTGCCCTGGACAAGCTGAACGTAGATGGTGCTGGCGATCCGCACCGATTTGAGCGGCGATATGCGCGCCAGCGCAATGACGAAGCCGACGATGCCGCCGCCGATCAGCGCGATCATGGACAGCCCGATTGTCCACAGCGCGCCCTGGCCGAGGAACATCAGATGATTGATGTTGAGATGTCCGCCCATGGTCATCTCACAACGGCGTGCCGAGCCGGCGCCGGCGCGGAAACAGCACGAGGCCGAGGCCCCAGAAGCCCGCGCGCATCACCAGCGAGAGGATGACGTAGAGCACGGCGACGATGATGTAGGTCTCGAACGCGCGATACGTGTCCGACTGGATGTAATTCGCGACCGCGGTGAGCTCCTCGGCCGAGATCTGCGAACAGACCGAGGAGGCCAGCATCAGCAGCACGAACTGGCTGGTCAGCGCCGGATAGACCTTTTCGATCGCCGGCAGCAGGATGATGTGCCAGTAGATCTGCAGGCGCGACAGCGCCAGCCCCTCGGCGGCCTCGATCTGTCCGCGCGGGATCGCCTCGAAGCCGGCGCGCATGATCTCGGCGGTATAGGCGCCGACATTGATCGTCAGCGCGGCCACGGCCACGGTGAAGGCGGAGTATTTCAGGCCAAGGCTGGCGAGGCCGAAATAGACCAGGAAGATCTGCACCAGCAGCGGCGTATTCCGGATGGTTTCGACATAGACCTTGCAGGCGCCCGCGATCAGCGCGTTGTGCGTGCCGCGTCCGACCGCCGCGAGGGTGCCGAGCAGGGCGCCGAGCACGGTCGCGAAGAATGCCAACTCCAACGTGAGCGCGGCGCCGGCCAGGAAGCTCGGCCAACGCTCCAGCACTGCGGGAAAGTCGAGTTGGAGGCTCATCGTCGTCGGTTCAGCCGGTGACCTGGTTGGTCATGCGGTCATAGACGCGGAACAGCGCCTGGTTGCCGTTGCTGCCTTCGCCATGGGCGCGCGCATCGACGTACTGGCTGGTGACGAGCGCGGTGCCGGGCAGCGGCACGCTCAGCGCCTGCGCGTGCTCCTGCACCAGGCGGAGGTCCTTCAGCATCAGATCGATGCGAAAGCCGGCGCCGTCGTCGCCTGCGATCATGGAGGGACCGAGCTTGTCCAGCATCCAGGACGCCGCAGAGCCTCCGAGCAGCACCCGGCGTAGCAGGTTGAGGTCGACCCCTGAGGCCCGCCCAAGCGCGAGCGCCTCGCAGATCGCCTGGATGTTGATGCCGCAGATCAGCTGATTGCAGAGCTTGACGGTCTGGCCGGCGCCGGACGCGCCGACATGCGTGATGGTCGTGCCCATCGCGCGGAAGAACGGCTCGGCCTGAGCGAAGGCGGCCGGATCGCCGCCGGCCATGATCGAGAGCGCAGCGTTCTTGGCACCCACGGGCCCACCCGAGACCGGCGCGTCGATGAAGCTGACACCGGCCCTTTGCAGGTCGGCATGGATGCGGCGGACGGCAACCGGCGAGATCGTGCTCATGTCGACGATCAGCTTGCCGGGAGGAGGGGATTTCAGCAGGCCGTGCTCGCCGTAAATGGTCGCCTCGACATGGGGGGTGTCGGGCAGCATGGTGATGACGATATCGGCGCCTTGCGCGGCATCGGCAGGGCCCTTGGCGCGGGTCGCGCCTTCCTTGACGCTGTCCGCCAGCGCGGCTTCGTTCAAATCGAAGACGCGGACCGCGTGGCCGGCCACCAGGAGGTTGCGCACCATCTCCCGTCCCATCGTGCCGATGCCGATGAAGCCGACATTGCCCTTGTCGTTCCGTCCCATATTGTCAGTCCGTTTCTTGATTGATTGCTTCTTGGTTGGCTCGCCGTCCGTGATCAGCCCGAGGCGCTGGTCTTGTCGATGTCGCCGACGACGGCGCGCCGCCGGTATTCGTCGCCGATGGCAAAATGCTTGCGCAGCGTCGCATCCGCGCGCTCCGGGTCACGTGCAATGACCGCTTCGAAGATGCGCCGGTGATCGTCGATCAGATAGGTCTTCATCGACGGGAAGGCCTGCACCAGCTCGCGGCGGCTGCGATGCGAATGCGTCAACAGGCCCGCCATCGAACTGTGCAAAACCGTCAGCGTCTCCGAATGCGAGGCCACGACGATGGCGCGATGGAATTCGAAGTCGGCCATGCCGCCGGCATCGGCTTCGTCGATCGTTTCTCCGATTTTTGCCAGCGCGCGCTGCAGGCGTTCGAAATCGGCGATGTTGGCACGTTCGCAGGCGAGCCTGATCGCCTGGCATTCGATCGCGACGCGGGCCTGCATGACATCGTCGAGCATGTCCGCCTGTTGGGCGAGCGCGAAGGTGAAGAAGTCATTCAGCACGGAGACGTCTGGCCGCGTCACCACGGTGCCGATGCGGTCGCGGATCTCGACGATGCCGAGCACGGTGAGGGCGCGCAGCGCCTCGCGGACGATCGGCCGGCTGACACCGAGCAAGGTCGCCAGCTCGCGCTCGGAGATCAGGCGGTCGCCGGGCTTGAGCGAGCCCGCAAGCAGGCGTTCGCGCAAGAAGGCGAACACCTTCTCGAACCCCTTTTCGCCCTCGGTGGCCCGCTTGAGTTCCATCCCAGTCCTCTTGGTCTGATCTTGGTCAGACCAGTATGATAACCAAGGCGCGGAGGTCAAGAGGCCTTAACTAATCGAGGGTGGAAATCGGCGACCGGCTTTGAGGCGGCGGGCTTCGGAGCCAACATTCATGCCCCGCTGGTGGGCCGCGATCAGGGCTCTGTTCCGCGGGCCCGACAATTACATCCGATTTTGGCGTACCGCGCCGACGCGGTGTTGAACCGATACGTTGATTTGGCGGTGACAAGGAGGTTCGCTGGCGAAGTACGGCGGCTGAAACGCGATAGGGACCGCGCGAGCGCATGTTGGCAGCGTCGGGAGAATTCTTCGATGATGACATTCTGCCAGTGTTTTGCCCGACGAGTCAAATGGGATTTCGGATTTTGCGTAAGCCATTGAGCGCACAGGGGTCGGCTACTGTGCATGGGGTTGTTTTTCAGGTTTTTGTTTTAGGCGTCCCGCTGCTGACAGCATGTTGGCAGCAGGGACCGGCTACGACCACCTCCTGACAAAACGGAGCGAGGATCATGCCGATCGAGGCAAGCTGTCATTGCGGTGAGACGGTGTTCGAGGTGACGGAGGCGCCTTCGAGCGTGACGCGCTGCACCTGCACGCTATGTGCCAAGCGCGGCGCGCTGTGGGCCTATTACACGCCGGCGCAGTTCCGCCGGCTGTCGCCGGCGGAGAACGTTGCGACCTATCTCTGGGGCAGCCGCACCGTCAAACATCATTTCTGCGCGAGCTGCGGCTGCGGCACCTATTCGGAGTCGCCGGACTGGTCGACCGGCAAACCCGATTTCGACAATCCCAAGGTCGCTGTGAATGCGCGCCTGTTCGACGATTTCGATCTGGAGGCCGTGCCGGTGACCGTGATCGACGGCAGGAATTTGTGGTGAGCCCACAGTTTCGTAGGGTGGGCAAAGCGTTAGCGTGCCCACCATTTCGACCTCGGTGAGGATAGAGATGGTGGGCACGGCGCTATGCGCCTTTGCCCACCCTACGGCTACGGCATCGTCGACCTATTTCAACTCCACCCACGCCGGCGCGTGATCGCTGGCGCCATCCTCGCCGCGGATCTTCTTGTCGACGCCAGCTTTGACCAGCCGCGGGGCGAGGGCAGGGCTGAGCAGGAGATGATCGAGCCGCAGGCCCGCATCGCGCGGCCAGCGGTTTCGCTTGTAGTCCCAGAACGTGTAGACGCGCTGTTCGGGATGCAGTTCGCGGATCGCATCGCACCAGCCTTGGTCGACCAGCGAGGCAAATGCCGCGCGGCTCTTCGGCTGGATCAGTGCATCCTTGTCCCATGATCGGGTCGGATAGATGTCGATCTCCGTGGGGGCGACGTTGTAGTCGCCGGCGAGCACCACCGGCAGATCCTGCTTGATGAAGCTCTTGGCGTGGCGCTTGAGCCGCGCGAACCAGTCGAGCTTGTAGTCGAATTTCGGCCCGGGCTGCGGATTGCCGTTTGGCAGGTAGATGCTGGTGACGATGATGCCGCGCACGGCGGCCTCGATGTAGCGTGCTTCGTGATCGTCGGCCTTCCCCGGCAAGCGATCGCGGGTGAGCACCGGCTCGGCGTTGCGAGCGAGGAGGGCGACGCCGCTCCAGGTCTTTTGTCCACGCCAGACTGCGCCATAGCCGGCCTTTTCGATGGCCGCTGCCGGAAATTCGCCATCACTTGCCTTCAACTCCTGAAGCGCGACGACATCGGGCTTCGCCACGCGCAGCCATGCCAACAGATTGGGCAGGCGGCGATTGATGTTGTTGATGTTGAATGTCGCAATCTTCATGTAGGGCTAACGCTACTGCCTTCCGATACCGGAGACACAATGTCCAAGTTGAGCTTTGTTGCCGTCGCACTCGTCATCGCGTTCTCCGGAGCCGTATCGGCACAATCGTCCGATCCGCGCGGCGCGTGCAAGGCGGACTATGACAAATTCTGCGCCGGCATCGCGCCGGGCGGCGGCATCGTCGCATGCCTCAACGGCAAGCGCGACCAGCTCACTGCGACCTGCAAGGCGGCGCTGGATAGCAGGAAGAAGAAATAAGTCTCGTGTCCCGGACAAGCCGTAGCGCGCAAGCGCACAGCTGAAGGCGCGCTGCGCTGCATCCGGGGCACGCGTGTATCCGCTAGGACGGCAGCGGCGGCGGGGCTGTCGGCTGCTCGATGGGTGGCGGTGACGGCGGTTGCTCGGCCGCCGCGGCAACCGCCTTTGCCAGCGGCTCCACGACATTGCCGCCCTTGTAGATGCGGGCGTAGCGGTGGCCGAGGCTGGTCAGCACCTCATAGCCGATCGTGCCGAAATGATGCGCGAGCTCGTCGACGGTGATGCCCTCTCCGAGCAGCGTCACCATGTGGCCGCGCCGCGCCGCGTTCGGCGGCAGGTCGGTGATGTCGATCGCGATCAGGTCCATCGAGATGCGGCCCGCGACCGGGCAGCGTTTTCCGGCCACGATGACCTCGGCGCCGCGGGTGCCGTCATTGGAGCTGGCGGCGCGGAAATAGCCGTCGGCATAGCCGACCGCGATGATCGCGAGCTTGGTCGGCCGCCGTGCGGTCCAGGTGCCGCCATAGCCGACGCTCTCGCCGCGATCGATGCTGCGGATCTGCACGATGCGCGCCTTGAGGTCGACCACCTGCTGCATCGGATTGTCGGCCTCCGGCGTCGGGTTGACGCCGTAGAGCGCAGCCCCCGGTCGCACCATGTCGAACTGGAAGGGGGCACCGAGGAAGATGCCGGACGAGTTGGCGAGCGCGGCCGGCACGCCTGAGAATTCGCTGGCGATGCTGCGGAAGGCTGCGAGTTGTCTTGCATTGACCGGACTGTTGAGCTGCTCGCCCGAGACCAGATGGCTCATCACCAGCGTAATGCCGTGATCGCCGGCATTGATGCGGGGAATGATGGCCTGCGCTTCTGCAAGCGTCAGGCCCAGCCGGTTCATGCCGGTGTCGATGTGAACGGCGGCGCCTCCGGTCCAGCCGCTGCGGCGGCAGAACACGTCCCATTCGGCGAGCTCGTTGAGATCGCCGATCACCGGCCGGCAGTTGATCTTCGCATAGTGCTCGCCGGTGTTCTGGAAATAGCCGCCGAGCACGTAGATCGTGGGCTCCGGCACCGCCTCCCGCACCTTGCGCGCTTCCTCGATGGTGGCAACGAAGAAGGTCTTGCAGCCGGCCCTGCTCAGCGCACGCGCGACTTCGGGGGCGCCGCAGCCATAGGCGTCGGCCTTGATCACCGCCGCGCATTCGGCCGGCACCGCCGTCTTCTCGAGCTTGCGCCAGTTGGCGATGATGGCGTCGAGATCGACGGTGAGCACGCCGCCATAGGCTGCGAGCGCGGCAGCCTGATTGGCCTCCGCGGAGAGAGGACCGGGTTGCGGGATCGTTTTCGGAGCGGACGCCATTGTCATGACGCCGTTTTACGCAAGAGACCCGAGTGGTTCAACCCGGGGAACACTCTAGTAGTCGCTGCGATCCGGCAACTGGCCGTCATGGGCGAGGTCGCCGAAGCGGGTGACCGAGGCATCGAAGTGCAGCTCGACCGTGCCGGTCGGACCGTGGCGCTGCTTGCCGATGATGACTTCGGCCCGGCCGACCGTGCGTTCCATGTCGGCCTGCCATTTGGCGTGCTCCTCGGTGCCGGGGCGAGGCTCCTTCATGGCGAGGTAATATTCCTCGCGGAACACGAACAGCACGACGTCGGCGTCCTGCTCGATCGAGCCGGATTCGCGCAGGTCCGAGAGCTGCGGCCGTTTGTCGTCACGCGATTCCACCTGACGCGACAGCTGCGACAGCGCGATCACGGGGACGTTGAGCTCCTTCGCCAGCGCCTTCAGGCTGGTCGTGATCTCCGTGATTTCCTGCACGCGGCTGTCGCTGGCGCGCTTGCCCGAGCCGGACAACAGTTGGATGTAGTCGATCACCAGGAGGTCGAGGCCCTTCTGGCGCTTGAGCCGCCGGGCGCGCGCCATCAGCTGCGCGATCGACAGGCCACCGGTGGCGTCGACATAGAACGGCAGCGATTGCAGCTCGATCGAGACCTGCCGGATCTTTTCGAAATCGGCTTCCGAGATGCCGCCGCGGCGGATGTGGGAGGAAGGGATGCCGGTGCGCTCGGCCACGATACGCGTGGCGAGCTGGTCGGCCGACATTTCGCAGGAGAAGAAGCCGATCACGCCGCCGTTGGCGGCCTTCATGGTGCCGTCGGCCTGGAGTTCCGGAACATAGGCTTGTGCGACGTTGTAGGCGATGTTGGTCGCAAGCGAGGTCTTGCCCATGCCGGGACGTCCCGCCACGATGATGAGGTCGGAGTGCTGCAAGCCGCCCATCTTGGTGTCGAGGTCGCGCAGGCCCGTCGAGATGCCCGACAGCTTTCCGTCGCGCTGGAATGCTTTCGCCGCAAGATCGACGGCGACTGTCAGCGCCTGCGAGAATTTCTGGAAGCCGCCGTCGTAGCGGCCGGACTCGGCGAGTTCGTAGAGGCGGCGCTCGGCGTCCTCGATCTGCGCCCGCGGCTGGAAATCGACCGGTGCGTCATAGGCGACGTTGACCATGTCCTCGCCGATGCCGATCAGGTCGCGCCGCAACGATAGGTCATAGATGGTGCGGCCGTAGTCCTGGGCATTGATGATGGTGGTCGCTTCGGCCGCGAGCCGCGCCAGATATTGCCCGATGGTCATGCCGCCGACGTCGGTATCGGCGGGGAGGAACGTCTTCAGCGTGACGGGCGTCGCGATCTTGCCCATCCGGATCAGGCTGCCGGCGGTCTCGAAGATCGTCTGGTGCAGCGGCTCGAAGAAATGCTTCGCCTCCAGAAAGTCGGAGACGCGGTAGAAGGCGTCGTTGTTGACCAGGATCGCGCCCAGGAGGCTCTGTTCCGCCTCGATATTATGCGGCGCGCTCCGATAGGCGGGAGTCCCGGCGTCGGGCGCGAGTTTGAGAACGTTCGAATCAGTCAGGGCCATGGTCGGACGTGCTTAGCAATTTTCTTGGGCGGATGCGGGGCGCGATAAAGCGCCGCCTCGGCCCAAAGCGGAAGCAAAAGCTGACCGCTATCAACCGCTCAGTGAAAATGGTGGATGATTGGCAGCCGCAGCACGCCGCGTGCTTGACGGATTTTCGCGGAACCGGGAGCGGCCGCAACCGCGCCACGGAAAAATGCTCGAGTCGTGAACCTTATGGATTGGCACATAGACCCATCGAAGAACGCGCGAATTGACGCACGCTGGGAGCTTTCCGCTCGGCTTCAGACCAGCAGGAGGTAGACCAGCGCAACCAGGGCCGCGCCGACGCCGGTGACGATCAGGGCGTAATCGGTGCGGAGGTCGTCCTGCACGTCGAATGAGGTTTGGGTCTTTTTGCTCATGGCGACGATCTAAGTCAGGTCCGACCAGACTTATGTGAAACAGATCACATCTTCCCGGATTCTTTCGGGGTAGAGCCGGAACGGGCCGGCGGGCAGGGGGTTGTCCCCGACGCGCCAGCGGGAAGACGAGGCAAGCAATGCGGCCAGAACGGCAGCAGCAGATATGGCGGAGCGAAGCAGGCAGCCGGCTCTGGCTCGCGGGACTGATCGCGGCCATGGAGCACGCCGAGCGGCCTGACGTGCGGCGTCAGCCGGTCGCACCCGAACTTCTCGTCGAATTGCGGGCGCAACTGGCGTTAAACGCCTCTTTCCGGCTCTCCCAGATTTCGACCCTGCGTCACTAGAGCATGATCCGGAAAAGTGTGCAGCGGTTTTCCGAAAAGATCATGCTCAAACAATAACCTAAAGCGCGATGACGATTCATCCTAATCTCATCGCGCTTTAGGGCTTATTCACCTGCCAGCTTCAGCCTGGGCTTGGCGCCGCCCTCGAGGGCCCGCAGCCGGGCTTCTTCGCGCGTGACGTAGTCGCGCGTGATCGGCACCACGCCCTGGCGACGGGTGAGCTGGATCTGGAAGTTCATCATCGCCTGCTTGCGGAAGGTCATTTCGCAGGCCGCCAGGTAGAACTCCCACATCAACGCGAAGCGCTCGTCGTAGAGCTGCACGGCCTCCTCGCGCCGTGCCATGAAGCGCTCCCGCCAGGCTTTCAGCGTCTCTGCGTAATGCAGGCGCAGGATCTCGATATCGCAGACCAGCAGGCCCGCCCGCTCGATCGCCGGCAGCACCTCGGACAGAGCGGGGATGTAGCCGCCGGGGAAGATGTATTTGGCGATCCAGGGATTGGTCGAGTCCGGCCCCTGCGAGCGGCCGATCGAGTGCAGCAGCATGACGCCGTCCTCGCTCAGGAGCTCGGCGCAGCGCTGGAAGTAGGTGTCGTAGAAGCGGGCGCCGACATGCTCGAACATGCCGACCGAGACGATGCGGTCGAATGGGCCGTCGATGTCGCGGTAGTCCTGCAGCAGGAATTTGGCCGAGCCCGCCAGGCCCTTTTCGGCGGCGCGCGCATTGGCGATCTGCAATTGCTCGGTCGACAGGGTGATGCCGGTGACGTCGGCGCCTGCGATCTCGGCGAGATAGAGCCCGAGCCCGCCCCAGCCCGAGCCGATGTCGAGCACGCGCTGGCCGTTCCTGACGAGCAGCTTCGCGGCGATGTGCCGCTTTTTGGCGAGCTGTGCATCGTCGAGCGTCGTCTCCGGCGTCTCGAAATAGGCGCAGCTATATTGCTTGTCGGCATCGAGGAAGAGTGAATAGAGCCGGGCGTCGAGATCGTAGTGGTGCGCCACATTGCTGCGGGCGCGCGAGCGCGGATTGAACTGCTTCAGGTGGCGCGTCAGATAGCGCAGGTGCCACCACGGTTTTGCCCACTGCGGCAATAGGTCGGGTTGATCAAGCAGGATCGCGAGGGCATCAGCTATGGTGCCGCGTTCGACCACGAACTCGCCGTCCATATAGGCCTCGCCAAGCCCGAGCTCGGGATTGATGAGGATCTTGCGCTCCGCGTCCGCGGTCATGAAGCGCACCGCGACCGGTTCGCCAGAGCCGTCGCCGACAGTGAACGTCGCCCCGCTCGCGCTGGTCAGCATCATCGACCCGCGGCGGATGAATTGAGACAGGAATCTACGCAACAAACGGTCCATCGACACCTTCCTCTCGAGCGGACCCGAAGAGATGCGACTAACCCGGCCTTTACATTTGACGCTCAGGGTCCCGCTCGGGTTCCTATGCGTTTGCATCTAAATCTAGGGGAGCGGGTCCGGCTCCGCTATTGCGCTGTGTTCAAAGCCGATATTCGAAAAGCGCTTAATCACATCCTTGCGCGCGGGCCCGCTTCCATTCGCGGCTCAATCGGCTAAAAGGTGACCGCCGCCGCGCGGGATGCCGGCTGCACCTCTCGGATTTCAATGGAGATGATGGGAAATGTCGAGCCGAGCGCTCAGTCTCGCGACGGTACTGCTTCTGATCGGCTTCGGCGCGACCGATACCGTTCTTGCGCAGGCAACGAACCTCGAGGCCGGCAAGTCTCCGTCCCAGCTCTTCGCGCAGACCTGCAATGCCTGCCACAAGAGCCCCCGCGGGCTTCTGAAATCCGTGGCGCCGGGTTCGCTGCCGGGCTTCCTGCGCCAGCACTACACCACGAGCTCGGACATGGCGGGCATCCTCGCCTCCTACCTCGTCTCCAACGGTGCCACCGATACCCGCTACCAGGCCAAGGACGGCAGGGACAAGAAGGACGGCGCCAAGGATAAGGAAGCCAATACGGCTCCGGGCCAGTCCGAACATCAGGGCCGCCGCCAGCGGTCGCAGGAGGCCGCCAAGCCGGAGGGCGAGGGTGCCGCTCCGGCGGCCGAGGGCGCGCGCCAGAAGCGTGCTGCGCGGCCGGCCGAGGACGGCGCGAAGTCCGAGGGCCAGGCAGCACCGGAGGGACGCAAGGCCAAGCGCCGAGGCAAGCCCGGGACTGAGGAAGCACCGAAGATCGACGCCGCCGCGCCGGCCACTGAAGACAAGAAGAGCGAGCCGAAGGTCGAGTCAAAGCCTGAGACGGCCAAGCCCGACAGCGCCAAGGTCGAGCCGGGTCGTGACGAGGCCAAGCCCGACAGCAGCAAGGCATCCGAGAAGCCCGCCGAGGCCAAGCCTGATAGCGCGAAGGTCGAGCCGCGCGGCAGCGAAGCTCCAGCGCTGCGCCCCGATCCGGTCCCGCAGGTGACGCCGTCCGCACCAGCCGTCGTGAAGCCGGCCGAGCCGGCCGCGCCGAAGCCGGCAGAAGAGGCCGCTCCCAAGCCAGCCGCGCCTGCCGCCAGTTCCGAACCGGCACCCGCGGTCAAACCGCAGGAATCGGCGCCGCCCGCGACCGCTGCAGCCCCGCCCGCAGCGCCAGCCGAGTCCTCCGGCCTGCCGGCGCCGCCGATCTCGCGCTAAGCCAATCCACATTTTCCAATCGACGGTGCGGAGGCCGCGCATCGCGTCCTCCGCACCGTCTTGACCGATTGTAGAGTGCTGCTCTAGAGTAACGCTCTAGGAGGTCTCGATGACGGCGAGCATGCGTGATGACCTGTTGGAGGCGGGACTAATCGTGTTCGACCGCGTCGGCTTCGAGGCTGCGACGGTGGCCGCGATCCGTACCCGGGCGCGTGCCTCCAATGGCAGCTTCTTTCATGCCTTCGGCTCGAAGAAGGAGCTCGCCGGCGCGTTGTTCCTGGAAGTGCTGCGACACTATCACGCCGCGGTGCTGGCCGCGCTCGATCCCGTGCCCGATGCGGAGCAGGGTATCGATCGCCTGATCCGGGCGCATCTCGACTGGGTCGTCACCAGCCGGCGCGAGGCGCGCTATCTCTTCGAGATCTCGCGCAGCGAATGGGGCGAGGACGTGCGCGACGGCCAGCGCGCGCAGAACGCGCGCCTTGTCGAAGGCATCGAGCGCTGGCGCGCGCCGCTGGTCGCGCGCGGCGAGCTGCTGCCGATGACGCCGGTGATGTTCGTCAGCCAGCTGATCGGCCCGGCCCAGATCTTCTGCCGCGCCTTTCTGTCGGGACGCGAGCGCGCCGATCCGCGCATTGAGGCCGACACGCTGATCGCCTGCGCCATCCGTGCGCTACGGCCACTCGATCGCATCGACAAACAATAGGGAGAGACAGCATGCGAGCCGAAGCGGACCCCGAATTCGCAGCCGTTGCCGAGCGCATCCACGCCAATGTCGGCCGGCAGGGTTTTATGAATCTGGTCGGCGCCGAGCTGTCCGAATTGTCGCGCGGCACCTGTACCATCGCCGTAGAGCGGCGGCCGGAACTGCTTCAGCAGCACGGCTTTTTCCATGGCGGCGTGACTGCCTTCCTGGTCGACAACGCCACGACGATCGCTGCCGCCACCTCGCGCGGCCAGCCGGCGCTAACGGCGGAATACAAGCTCAATTTGTTATCGCCCGCGGTCGGCGAGAAGCTGATCTGCCGGGCAAGAGTGATCAAGCCGGGCCGTCAGGTTGCCGTGGCCGCGGCCGACGTGTTCTGCGTCAGCGATGGCATCGAGAAGCATACGGCAACCGCGCTCGCCTCGATCGCGATGTTGAGCGAGGACGTCGCCGCCAAAACGAAAAGCCCGGCCGCCTGAAGCGACCGGGCTGATCCATTCTCTGTTGTCATTGCCGGGCCTGGCCCGGCAATCCATCTTCTTGAGCAAACTCTCTTGATGGATGCGCGGGTCAAGCCCGCGCATGACGAGCTGTACGTGCTGCTTACTTCTCATCCGCAGCCGGCGCCGGCTCGACCTCCTCGTGCTGGGCTTCCGGATCGAAGAACTCGCCGGCCGCGGCGATCGCCTCGGCGGCGGCGTCGCGGTCCTCGTTGCGGGTCGAGATGTCCTCGCCGCGGTTGATGCGCTCGGCTTCGTCCTGGCTGCGCGCGACCGTCACGGTGATCTCGACCTCGACCTCGGGGTGAACGGCGACGGTGACCGTGTGCTTGCCGATGGTCTTGATCGGCGCGTCGAGCTGCACCTGCGGACGGTCGAGGTGGACGCCGTCGGTCTCGAACGCGGCGACGAGGTCGCGCACCGTGACCGAACCGAACAGCTGGCCGGCTTCGGAGGCCTGGCGGATCACGATGATGTTCTTGCCCTCGATCTTCTCGGCGACCTTGGACGCCTCGCCCTTGGCCTGGAGGTTGCGAGCCTCGAGCTCGGCCTTCATGCCGTCATACTTGGCACGGTTGTCGGTGGTGGCGCGCAGCGCCTTGCCGCGCTTGAGCAGGAAATTGCGGGCATAGCCGTCGCGAACCTTCACGACTTCGCCCATCTGGCCGAGCTTGTTGACGCGTTCCAGCAAAATGACTTCCATATTCGTTCTCCTTTGAAGTGGTCTGAGTTTCAGTTTTCGGGTTGGACTTAAGGGGTCGGCAGTGGCGGCGGCTGCCGGCTGCGCAGGAAGCGCTCGCGGAAGCCGAACACGGCATCCGCAAGGCCGAGGATCACCATCGCGATCACGGGCCATCCGAACACGACGACGACGGCGTAGGTCGAGCCGAGCCAGAAGGTGCGGCTCTTCAGCGTCAGCGTCAGCGTATGCAGCACGGCGAAACCGGTCAGCGCATAGCCCATCATCAGCGCGGCCGTGGTGATCTGCGCGACGATCGCGAGCAGCCCGCCGGTGAAGCAGAAGGCGAGCGCGATGCAGAGCGCCACGAGCGTCATCGGCGGCAGCTCGGCCGTCTTCATGTCCGGCCAGGGACGACGCAGCCGGCCCGACGTCGCCGTCACCTTGGCGCTGAGCCAGAGGTTGAGAGTCAGCGTCATCATCGCGACGATGGTGGCGGCGGCCGGTGCGATGCGCACCAGCGCGTCGACGAACTGGCTGGCTTCGCCCGAGGTTTGCGGGTCGGTGGTGCGCAGAAGGCGCATCAGGCCGCGCCGCAGCGTGCCGGTGATGGTCTCGGCGTCGGTGCCGAGCGTGAGCAGGGCGGCGATCGTGGTCAGCGCGGCAAAACCTGCGATCCAGAGCAGGATGCGGCCGACCGGATACCACTCGATCTCGGGTTCGGCCGGCGGCTCGGCGACGGAGGCGTCTGGCCCGACGCTTCCGACCTGCCGACCGAGCAGGACGAGGTGGCCGAGCCACCAGGCCGGCAATGCGACGGTGACGGCGAAGGCGATGCAATAGGGCAGGCCGAACAGGGCGCCGAGGCCGATTGCGGCGGCAATGCCGCCGAGGCTCGCGCACAGCGGCCCCCAGCCGATCGCGGCGACCATCAGCGGCAGCGGTGCGAGATAGAATAGGACGAGCGAGATCAGCGCGCCCGAAATGATCGAGGCGAACATCAGGGCCGACGCGGCGCCGGCGATCAGGGCTATCAGTCCAAAGGCCATCATCAGCTGTCCCGCTCCCTTCGAGCGGTTAGAGGCATCGTTTGCCCCAACCATCGGCGACCGGACGACCCGGAAGCCTTATGCGTTCAGATCAGTTTACGACCGGCGGCTCAATGGCCGCCGGTCGAATTGGTCGTATCAGCGAATGACGTAGGGCAATAGGCCCAGGAACCGCGCGCGCTTGATGGCGCGGGCGAGCTCACGCTGCTTCTTCGCGGACACCGCGGTGATGCGGCTCGGCACGATCTTGCCGCGCTCGGAGACGTAACGCATCAGGAGCTTGGAGTCCTTGTAGTCGATCTTGGGAGCATTGGCGCCCGTGAACGGGCAGCTCTTGCGACGACGGAAAAACGGACGGCGTGCACCAGCTTCAGCCATTGATCTTACTCCCCATCCGTCGTGGTTTCAGCTTCTTCGCGCGGGCGGCGCGGGCCGCGGTCACCGCGGAAACCGCCCTCGCGGTCACCACGGAAGCCGCCTTCACGCTCGCCGCGGAAGCCACCGCCGCGGTCGTCACGCTCGCGATCACGATCGGCCTTGCGCATCATCGCGGACGGGCCTTCCTCGAGCTCCTCGACGCGGACGCTGAGATAGCGGATCACGTCTTCGCTGATGCGCTCCTGGCGCTCGATCTCGGCGATCGCCGCGGACGGCGCGTCGATGTTGAGCAGCACGAAGTGCGCCTTGCGGTTCTTGTTCATGCGGTAGGTGAGGGAGCGAACGCCCCAATTCTCGGTCTTGGTGATCTTGCCGCCGAGACCCTCGACGATACCGGTCATCTGCGCAGTCAGCTCTTCGACCTGCTGCGGGCTCGCGTCCTGACGCGCGAGAAAAACATGCTCGTAAAGAGGCATGGAAGTCCTTTCCTCATGTTGGCGCATCGCCCGGCGTCAAACCCTTAAGAGACCTTCGGAAAGGACTCTGGGATCAAGCTCAGAAGGCGGAAACACGGGACGACGGGCCGACTGGCCCTGCCACACCAAAATCACGAATGATTTGCTGAGACCGTCCGTTCAGCTCCCGGCCGGGGTCTGCGGATGCGCGCCTTATACGGATTTTGGCCGGCTTTGCAAGATTGGGAGCCAAGTCTCGGCCTCGCCCGCCCGTAGGCGGTGGTCACCACCCTCAAATCTTACCGGCTTGATCTATTTGTTTGTATAGCATACAAAGAAAGCAGCGGGAGGATCCAATGGCAGACAATTCTGCCCATGCGCCGTTCGAGCCGGGCGCCAGCGACCCCAAGCATGCCGCGCGCGCCACGCGCTCGGCCGGCCGCAAAATGCGGTCGCTGCTGCTGGATGCCGCGAGCCCGCTGTTCCGGGAGCGGGGACTTTCGGGCACGGCGATCACCGACATCGCAGCCGCGGCGGACGCGTTCCCGAGCCAGATCACCTATTACTTCCGCACCAAGGAGGCGCTGTTCGTCGAATGCGCCTGCCGCGAGCTGCTGTATCTGGCGCGCGCGACGGAGCAGGCGGCGCTGAAGACGCGCACGCCGCAGGAATACACGCACGCGCTGGCCGAGACGGTCACGGCGAGCGATTCGGTCGCCTTCTTCGCCGAAGCCCTGACACTGACGCGGCGGCGCCAGGATCTCGCGCCACTGGTCGAGCGCACCATCGAGCGCCTGCACAGCGAAGGCGCGCGGGCCTATGCGAGCCAGGTCGCGCGGCATGGCTGGCGCTCCCTGCGCGCGCCCGACGAAAGCTCGCGGCGGTTCTGGGCCGTCGCCATCGGCGTCATCCTCGAAGGCTACGCCATGGGCCGTTCGCCCGAGCAGCTCTGCGCCGAGATGCTGCGCGTGCTCGGTGAGCAGGCGAAATCCACGGGCGAGGCGGCGCGCCTGCGTCTCGTCGAGCAGCACGACGCATCGACCACTTCGGATGGGGAGAGTTAGGCCATGACCGCGCTTCGCATGCGTGCCCGCGATTTCCTGACTGACGAACAATTGGCCGACGTGCGCCAGCGCGTGACGTGGAAAGGCGTTGCACTGATCGTGCATGCCTGGGCGCTGATCGTAGGCGCGATCGCTCTGGTCGCGTGGTGGCCCAATCCGCTGACATACATTCTCGCCGTCGCCATCATCGGCTCGCGCCAGCTTGGGCTCGCCATCCTCATGCATGACGGCGCGCATGGCTGCCTGTCCGCCGACGAGAAAACCAATCTGGCGCTGAGCCAATGGTTCTGTGCCTATCCGCTGTTTGCAGAGACGCGGAGCTACCGGCGCTATCACTTGCAGCATCACGCGCGCACCCAACAGGAAGACGATCCCGATCTGGTGCTGTCGGCGCCGTTTCCAATCACCAAGCTGAGCTATCGCCGCAAGTTCATTCGCGACATCACCGGACAGACCGGTTATCAGCAACGCAAGGCACAATTGCTCAACGCGCTCGGGCCGACGGACTGGCCGTGGCGGCAGCGTGCGGCGCATTTCTGGGACAAGCTCGGCCCGCAATGCGCCGTCAATGCCGCAATGTTCGTTGCGCTCGCGGCGGCCGGCGTGTGGTGGGCCTATCCGCTGCTATGGCTGGTGCCGCTGCTGACCTGGATGATGGTCATCACCCGTATCCGCAATATCGCCGAGCACGCCGTCGTCCCTGACAGCAATGACCCCTTGCGCAACACCCGCACCACCCATGCCAATTTTCTCGAGCGCCTGTTCGTCGCGCCGTACTACGTGAACTATCACCTCGAGCATCACCTGTTGTTCTACGTGCCCTGCTACAATTTGCCGAAGGTGCATCGCCTGCTGAGCGCCAGCCGGCATGCCGGCCGCATGGAGGTGCAGCCGGGCTACGCCGCGGTGCTGCGGCTCGCCACCGCGAAGCCGAACCGGGACGATCGGCCAGGGCAATTGGTCAACAGCGCGCGCCGCGCGCGGGCGGGGGCAGAGGTTGACGCCAACCAGACGGCCGGCGGATTCTAGGAAGCCACATCCCCGGTTGAATGCCGGCCGGGGTTCCCATCTTGGCTTGACAGTCCGACCCCGGACAGTGTCTACGGCCCCCTTTGGAGCGTGATCCGGAACCTTGGCCCAAGGCCGCGCGTAATCGGCTGCCGGTTCTCGTGAGGATCAAGCCCGACAAGCAGGGAGCGCCGATGACGGCAGCATTCACATTTCCGGGGCAGGGGTCCCAGGCCGTTGGCATGGGCAAGGCCCTGGCCGACGCTTTTCCGGTGGCGCGCGCCGTGTTCGACGAGGTCGATGCCGCGCTCGGGGAGAAATTGACGGCGACCATATGGGATGGTCCGGCCGAGACCCTCCAGCTCACCGAAAACGCCCAGCCGGCGCTGATGGCGGTCTCGGTGGCCACCCTGCGCGTGCTGGAGAGCGAAGCCGGTTTTTCCGTCGGGCGGGACGCGGCCTTCGTCGCTGGCCACTCGCTTGGTGAATATTCGGCGCTGGCTGCGGCCGGCAGCCTGACGATCTCCGATACCGCACGACTGCTTCGCACCCGCGGTCTCGCAATGCAAAAAGCCGTCCCGGTCGGCGCCGGTGCGATGGCCGCGCTGCTGGGCCTCGACTACGAGGCCGCCATGGAGGTCGCCCATGAGGCGGCACAGGGTCAGGTCTGCCAGGCCGCCAACGACAATGGCGGCGGGCAGGTGGTGGTCTCCGGCGACAAGGCAGCGGTCGATCGCGCCGTCGAGATCGCCAAATCCAAGGGCGCCAAGCGCGCGATGCTGCTGCCGGTATCCGCGCCGTTCCATTGCAAGCTGATGCAGCCGGCCGCCGACGCCATGGCGGAGGCGCTCTCGAAAGTCACGATCAAGGCGCCGGCCGCGCCGCTGGTGTCGAACGTGCTGGCGAGCGCCATTAGCGACCCCGACGAGATCCGGCGCCGCTTGGTCGAGCAGGTCACCGGTACGGTGCGCTGGCGCGAGTCGGTTGCCTATATGGCAGGGCAGGGCGTCACCCGCTTCTTCGAGATCGGCGCCGGCAAGGTGCTGACCGGTCTCGTCAAGCGCATTGCGGACGGTGCCGTCGGCGTTGCTGTCGGCGGTCCCAACGATATTGCCGCCGCCAAGGATGCCTTGGCCGCCGCGAAGCAGGGTTGAGGGAGTTATCGATGTTCGATCTGACTGGCAGGAAGGCGCTCGTCACCGGCGCGACCGGCGGCATCGGCGGCGCGATCACGCAGGCGCTGCACGCGCAGGGCGCTACCGTTGCAATTTCCGGAACGCGCAAGGAAGTGCTGGATGAGCTTGCCGGCAAGCTCGGCGAGCGCGCCTTTGTGCTGCCCTGCAATCTCTCCAAGGCCGATGAGGTCGAAGCGCTGGTACCCGCTGCGGAGGCCGCGATGGGACAGGTCGACATCCTCATCGCCAATGCCGGCATCACCCGCGACAATCTCTTCGTGCAACTCCGTGACGAGGATTGGGAGGAGGTCATCAACGTCAATCTGACCGCGACCTTCCGCCTGGCACGCGCCGCCACCAAGCTGATGATGCGCAAGCGCTTCGGCCGCATCATCGCCATCACCTCGGTGGTCGGCGTCACCGGCAATCCCGGACAGGGCAACTACACCGCCTCGAAGGCGGGCCTGATCGGCATGATCAAGACGCTCGGTGCCGAATACGCCAAGCGCGGCGTGACCGCCAATTGCATCGCGCCAGGCTTCATCAAGACGCCGATGACGGATGCGCTCAACGACAAGCAGCGCGAAACGATTCTGACCAAGGTTCCGGCTGCCCGTCTGGGCACGCCCGAGGACATCGCGGCGGCCGCCGTGTACCTGAGTTCGAACGAAGCAGCCTACGTCACCGGCCAGACCATCCACGTCAACGGCGGCATGGCTATGATCTAAGCCCTCATTCCGCACTGCCCACATGGGCGGCGCGGGATGCGGCAAGGCCGTTTCCGGAGCGAAATGAGGCTTGTAGTCAAGGCAATTGAAGTATGATAACCGGACCTTCAACGGATGGGCAAAGAACGCCATTGCAGGTTTTTGAAACCCTGTATATTGGCGATGCGGAGCCTTGGCCGTCGTTCGCCGGGCCCTGTATCGGTTAGGATGGGGCCAAATCAAAGTTCGTAAGCGAAGGCAAGTAACACGACCACGACGGCTCGTATCGTCCCGGGGGGTCGGGTCTACAGGGAACAACACGAGGTTAAGCAATGAGTGACATTGGCGAGCGGGTTAAGAAGATCGTGGTCGAACACCTTGGTGTTGAACCCGAGAAGGTTGTCGACAACGCGAGCTTCATCGATGACCTCGGCGCCGACAGTCTGGACACCGTCGAGCTGGTGATGGCGTTCGAAGAGGAATTCGGTTGCGAGATTCCGGACGACGCTGCGGAAACGATTCTCACCGTCGGCGATGCCACGAAGTTTCTCGAGAAGAACGCGAAGAGCTAAGGCTCTTCATTTTCGCGGGGACAACATTGAAACCGGACGGGCCGCTTCGCAGCGGCCAGCCGGTTTCTTGTTATTGGCCGTGAATCTTTCGATGCGGAGTTTTCGGATATGAGGCGGGTTGTCGTCACGGGTCTCGGCATGGTCTCGCCACTGGGCTGTGGCGTCGAAGCGACCTGGAAACGCATCCTCAACGGCGAAAGCGGTGCGCGCAGGATCGCGAGCTTCGATGTCTCCGATCTCCAGACCAAGATCGCCTGCACGGTCGTGCGCGGCGACGGTTCGAACGACACCTTCAATCCCGACAAGTGGATGGAGCCGAAAGACCAGCGCAAGGTCGACGACTTCATCATCTTCGGCATGGCCGCAGCCGGCCAGGCGCTCGATGACGCCAACTGGCATCCCGAGACTGAAGAGGACAAGTGCGCGACCGGCACCATGATCGGGTCCGGTATCGGCGGCCTCAACGGCATTGCCGATACGGCGATTCTGCTCAAGGAGCGCGGACCGCGCCGAGTGTCGCCGTTCTTCATTCCGGGACGCCTGATCAATCTCGCCTCCGGCTATGTCTCGATCGCGCACGGGCTGAAGGGACCGAACCATTCGGTGGTCACGGCCTGCTCGACCGGCGCGCATGCGGTCGGCGATGCCGCCCGCCTGATCGCGCTCGGCGACGCCGACGTCATGGTGGCCGGCGGCGCGGAATCGCCGATCTGCCGCATCGGCATTGCCGGCTTCAATGCCGCGCGCGCGCTATCGACTGGTTTCAACGGGACGCCCGAGAAGGCTTCGCGTCCCTATGACAAGGACCGCGACGGCTTCGTGATGGGCGAGGGCGCCGGCGTCCTGGTGCTCGAGGAGCTTGAGCACGCCAGGCGCCGTGGCGCGAAGATCTACGCCGAGGTGATCGGCTACGGCCTCTCCGGCGATGCTTATCACATCACCTCACCGTCGCCCGATGGCGATGGCGGTTTCCGCAGCATGTCGGCAGCGCTCAAGCGCGCCGGTCTCACGGCATCCGATCTCGACTACATCAATGCGCACGGCACCTCGACACCGCTCGGCGACGAGATCGAGCTTGGTGCGGTGGAGCGCCTGCTGGGCAATGCCGCCTCCAAGGTCGCGATGTCCTCGACCAAGTCGTCGACCGGTCATCTCCTCGGCGCGGCCGGTGCGATCGAGGCGATCTTCGCCATTCTCGCGATTCGCGATAATGTCGTGCCGCCCACCATTAACCTCGACAATCCGTCGGTCGAGACCGCGATCGATCTCGTGCCGCACAAGGCGAAGAAGCGTGAGGTCAACGTCGCATTGTCGAACTCTTTTGGTTTTGGCGGCACCAATGCGTCGGTGATCGTCCGGCGTTTGGCCAGTTAGTTTGCGTTTGAGACGAATCCACCGTTTTGCCGTATTCGGCGATAGTCATAGAAGTGGGCGCGTGCATTTGGCTCGGCAAGGTGATTGTCAGGCCGCGATTGAACCGGCAGAATTCAGGTTGCTTCGATGAGTGAAAGGCCGCCCATTTCGCCCCGGAGTCCGCGGGCAGCGCTCGAGCCCGAGCAGGTCCCGCCGCCGCCGAAGCGATCGGAACGCGCGCGCAATCCCTTCGTGGTGGTCGGCAACGCCATCATCACCCTGGTGTTGATTGCCATGCTCGGCGCCGGCGGGGTCTATTATTACGGCCGGCAGGTGTTGGAAGCACCCGGGCCGCTTAGGGAAGACAAGATCGTCAACATCCCGCAGCGCGCGGGCAAGCGCGACATCGCCGAGACGTTGAACCGGGAAGGCGTCACCGACATCAATCCGTGGGTGTTCATCGCCAGCGTCGCCGCGCTGAAGGCGAGTTCGGACCTCAAGCCCGGTGAGTATTCGTTCCAGAAGAACGCCTCCTTGCGCGACGTCATCGCCACCATCGTCGAGGGCAAGGTGGTGCAGCATGCCGTGACGATCCCGGAAGGCCTGACCTCCGAGCAGATCGTGGCGCGGCTGTCCGACAACGACATCTTCACCGGCAGCGTGCGCGAGCTGCCGCGCGAGGGCACGTTGTTGCCGGAGACCTACAAGTTCCCGCGCGGCACCACGCGCGAGCAGGTGATCCAGCGCATGCAGCAGGCGCACAAGCGCGTGCTGGCCGAGATCTGGGAGCGCCGTAGCCAGGACATTCCGGTGAAGACGCCGGAGCAGCTGGTGACGCTGGCGTCCATCGTCGAAAAGGAGACCGGCAAGCCGGACGAGCGCAGCCGCGTCGCTGCCGTGTTCGTCAACCGCCTGAAGCAGAGGATCAAGCTGCAGTCCGATCCCACGATCATCTATGGCCTCGTCGGCGGCAAGGGCACGCTGGGCCGTCCGATCAAGCGCAGCGAGATCACGCAGCCATCGCCCTACAACACCTATGTGATCGAGGGCCTGCCGCCGGGGCCGATCTCCAATCCGGGCCGCGCCTCGCTCGAGGCCGCCGCCAACCCGGCCCGCACCCGCGATCTCTATTTCGTCGCCGACGGCACCGGCGGGCATGCTTTCACCGAGACCTACGACGCGCACCAGAAGAACGTCGCGAAACTCCGCGCGATGGAGAAGCAGATCCAGAACGACACGGTCGAGCCGGCCGAGGACGCGCAGCCGCCGGCTGCTGCTGCGCCGGCCGCCACCGATCCGCCGACCGCGACCACGCCGGCGCGGCCCAACCAGCAGAAAAAGCAACCATCACGGCCCGCTGGTCCCGCGCCGGCCCGGCAGGGCGCGGTGCAGTCCTTGCCGCCGGTGGTCCAGCGCTAGGTTGGCGCAGACCTGCCCGCGGACATTGCGGATTCCACTTTCCGGCAAAATAGTCTTAAGATTCGCGTGGCTTGATGGCCTCGCGAATCCCGTGTTTCTGGAGAATTTCAACCGATGGCGCTGTCGTCCATGACCGGCTTTGCCCGAAGCCACGGCGCGAGCGGGCCGTACACGTTCGAATGGGAATTGAAGTCGGTCAACGCCAAGGGCTTTGACCTCAGGGTGCGGCTGCCGCAGGGGTTCGACGAGCTCGAGGCCCACGCCAAGAAGCGCGCCGGTGAGCTGCTCGCGCGCGGCACCGTCTACGCCAATCTCAACGTCAAGCGCACCAATGCCGCCGCCACGGTCCGCGTCAACGAGGACGTGCTCAACGCCGTGCTGAAGGCGGCCGCACTGATCTCCGGCAAGGTCGACGCGGTCGCGCCGAGCATCGATGGCCTACTCGCCATCAAGGGCGTCGTCGAGGTCGCCGAACCCGAGGGCGACGAAGAGGAGGACAAGGCCGCGCGCGCCGCCGCAGTGGAGGCGTTCGACAAAGCGCTCGCCGATCTCGTCGAGATGCGCAAGCGCGAGGGCACCTCGCTGGGGCAGATCCTGACCCAGCGGGTCGACGAGATCGAACAGTTGGCGAAGAAAGCCGAGGCTGCGCCCGGCCGCAAACCGGAGGCGATCAAGGCGAAGCTCACTGAGCAGATCGCTAGCCTGCTCGACACCTCCGATCGTTTCGATGCCGACCGCCTGATGCAGGAGGCGATCCTGATCGCAACCAAGGCCGACATCCGCGAGGAGCTCGACCGCATCGCCTCGCACATTGCGCAGGCGCGTGAGCTGATCGGCAAGGGCGGCCCGATCGGCCGCAAGCTCGATTTCCTGGCGCAGGAGTTTCACCGCGAGGTCAACACCTGCTGCTCGAAGTCGAACGACATCGAGCTCACCAATACGGGACTCGCCATGAAGAACGTGGTCGAGCAGTTCCGCGAGCAGGTCCAAAATCTGGAGTGATCGATGACGACGGGCGGTCACGGAACTGACGGTGTCGAGCGCCGCGGATTGATGTTCGTTTTGTCTTCGCCCTCGGGCGCGGGCAAGACGACGCTGTCGCGTCTCTTGATCGAGCGAATGCCCGGCTTGAAAATGTCGGTCTCGGCGACCACGCGCGAGATGCGGCCCGGCGAGGTCAACGGCAAGGATTATTCGTTCGTCGACAAGCCGACGTTCGAAGCGATGGTGAAGGCCGGCGAGCTCCTGGAATGGGCGACGGTGTTCGACAATAGTTACGGTACGCCGCGCGGCCCGGTCGAGGCGGCGCTCTCGGCGGGGCAGGACGTGCTGTTCGACATCGACTGGCAGGGCACGCAGCAGCTACGCGAAAAGGCGCGCGCCGACGTCGTCAGCGTCTTCATCCTGCCGCCCTCGGCGGCCGATCTCGAAAAGCGCCTGCACTCGCGCGCGCAGGATTCCGACGCGGTGATCCGCAAGCGGATGAGCCGCGCCAGCCACGAGATGAGCCACTGGGCCGAGTACGACTACATCGTCATCAACCACGACGTCGACCAGGCCTTCGCCGAGGTACAGTCGATCCTGAAGGCCGAACGTCTCAAGCGCGAGCGGCGGATTGGCCTCGTAGGCTTCGTGCGAACTTTGCAAGGTCAGCTTCAAGGTTAGGCCGCGACAGGCGCGGCCCTTCCTTCGCCAACTGTTCCAGCATGGTCGTGATGACGTCGACGTCGACCGCATCCTGGTCGCGGCCTGCCGGCGCCTCATCGCGATCCTCGCCAATCTCGTTGGTGACTAGCTTGGGCGCAGCAGCCCGATCGAACAACTTGATCTCGACCTCGGCCGGCTTGATCTCGTCGGGTTCTGCGGCAGGGACCGCAGCGCGCCGCTTGCGCGCGTCGATCAGATCGATCTCGCGGCCAATCGCGGCGAGTTTTGTCACTTGTTTTGCCGCTTGCGGACGTGCGGCATCGAAGTCGATCGGATGCGCCGGCTGCGCGCGCGGCGCAACGGCCGGCGTTGCATCGCGCCAGGGCGCGCGGCTTGCGTGCTGGTTCTGCGTCTCCCAATCGTTCCAATAGCCGTGACGCTCGGCGGACTGGACGCGGACGCGCGTGCGCGCGCCGGCGAAGCGGTAAATGAGGCTGGCGAGGATACCGGCGAGCGCCAGCGCACCGCCGATCACGAGCATCAACATCTGGACCGAGCCGGCCGGTTTGTCGGCGCTGCTGTCTGCCACGGCGAGCGCCGCCGGGGCAGGGGATTTTGACGGCTTTGCGCTCGGCTGCGCGGCTGCCGCAACCGCGGCAGGCGCCGGCTGTGGCGCGGGCGGCGCGGACGCCGTGGAGACATCGGGCCAGGGCGTGTCGCCCGCGGATTGTTGCGCGTTGCTGTCAGCGGTCTGGTCCGCAGATGGTTGCGCCGGGGTCGCGGCTGCGGCCTGCGCAACTGCGTTTGGTGTTTGGGGGGCGATACCGCTCCGCGCTGTCAGATATTCGGCGCGCGCATCCTGCACCGGGTGCTGTTGCTGCTGCGGCGCCGGCGCCTGCGCCGTCGGCGTATCGCTCGTGGCCTGCGCGCTCTGCACGGACTTCGCGCTGTCCTTGTCGCCGGCGGCGCGCAGATACCAGCATTGCCGCTTGGTCCCGCGTTCGACGCGATAGTACCAGTGCTGCCCCTGCGGCGCGACGCCCTTCGGCGAGGCGAGGCAGTCGGTGGCCGCGTTGGCCGTGCTCGGTGCGGTCTGCGCGTTCTGCGACACGGCGGCCAATGGCGCGCCAGCAATGATGCTGCCGACTAGCGCGGATATGAACTTTGCGGTGCGGTTGCCCATCCTGGTCTCCCGGTTACGCATGACGCAACTCTTAACCACCCCTTTGTCATCAAAGACTTGGGTGGCAATGAGCCGCAAATCCGGAGAGGATGTGGCTTGAATCGGGCCTGCGGCGCGTTGGTTCCGCGGCGAAATCGGGCCTTTTCACGTCGTTACTATTTCGCCGAACTCCAGGTTCCGCCGCAGCCATCGGAGCGGCGCCAGGTTCCGGAACCGCTGCGGCCCCCGAGACGGCCGGAGCCTGTGAAGGTCACGCCCTCGCCTTGACCGACCGTTCTGACTGCGCCGTTCGGGCTGACGGTACCGGTGACGCCTTGGCCGATGACCTTGCCCGAGGAGACGACGACCGCGCCGGACGTAGGGGCGCGCGCGAAAAGCAGTGCGACAGTCGGTAAGATCACGGGCCTGCGCACCGAGGCCGAAGGGGCATACCTCTGCGCTCCCGCGGCGCGTTTCGCCCGAGTCTTGCTTTGATCTCATCGCCCTTTGGAAGCCGAAGGGCGCAGGGAAGGCCGGGCGCCGGCGGCACCCGCATGTCCGTGCGCCACGAAGAGTGCACACGGGGTGGACCACGGGTTGGCCGAACGCCCGGCCTTCCCTGCGCGGATGGTTTTAACGGTGTCCTTCGTGCTCTCCCCGGGGAGCGATGCACTATTGCCCCCGTCGTCTTGCAGATGGCTGATGCGCGCGCCCGGTCGGGCCGCCACATCACCGCAAGCCTTGACGCACAGACCCCGGGCGTCAGGACCACACGACTTCTCCGTCCGCGGACGGTCCCGCCTGAATGCCTGGAGGCTTGCGTGTGCTCGCCCCCGGCATCAACGAGACCGCTGTTACGGCGCCGTGTCGTACCGCGCCAGCGTGACGACTCACGGTTGCCCGCCCCGTCATCCCGCTGATCCGCGCCGGCGCTGCCGCGTCCACCGCCACCCAGCCCGCGTCGCGTGACGGTCGCGAACGCCCCTTTGGCAGGGCCGGGATGCGTGGTGTATGCCATAAATCCGAAATTCGGAAAAGTGAAATATTTTCGCGGCGAGGCCTTGACGGGGTGTGTTGCCCGACGCCTCCCGGGGGCCACCATCAACTCCATCCGTCGTTCCGGATTTCGTGACTTTGTCAGCAGGTGGATCCGAAGCGGACAGCAGGAGAGGAGTCCTGTTTGTCTTGTTCGGACAGGATCGGCTACAAATGAACAACAGGAATGACTGGGAGGAGACATGTCCAACACGGGCTACGCACTGGCAGGCTTCGTCTCGTGGGCGCTGCTTCTGCTGGTCGTGATGGAAACCATCCGAACGTATCTCGTCGTGACTGGAAAGGTTGCGGCCAACGCCTTCACGCCGGATAACTCCGGACTATCGCCCTTCATGCAGCGCCTCGCACGGGCTCACGCGAATTGCATCGAAGGTCTACCGATTTTCGGCGGCTTGTTGGCGATTGCGATCATGGTGTCAAGAACGGATGTTACAGACCCTCTAGCGTTTTGGTTTCTCGGCGCAAGGATTGTGCAGTCGATTATCCATCTCGCGTCGAACAGTCCGATAGCAGTAAGTCTCCGCTTCACCGCGTTCGCGGTCCAGATGGCGATAGGTATCTATTGGTCATGGAAGCTGATGGTCTAGGGACTGGATCGCGCTCGGCATGTCCCAGCCGTTGAGGCCAGACCGGACGTGCCGAGAACGCGCCCCAATCGACGCGATTGACCCATCTGCGACATAGGCAGCATCGAAATCCGCAGCGCAGCAGTCTCCTGCTGTTGCCGAGGTGTGTTATGCTTCCAGTCGGAAGCACGGAGGGACCGGGAGTGAACCGGCGCTCATGCATCATGCTGCTCGGCGGCGCGGCGGCTTGGCCGCTCGCAGCGCGTGCGCAGCGAGGCGGGAAGGTCTATCGCGTCGGGATTCTGGAGCCAATACCGGCGGCACGGAACGCCGCCAACCTCGAGGCTCTGCGCAAAGGTCTGCGCGATTTCGGTTACTTCGAAGGAAGCAACTTGATCATCGAGTATCGGTCGGCCGACGGTCGGGGCGAGCGGTTTCCGGATCTCGCATCCGAATTGGTTGGCCTCAAAGTCGACCTGATCCTGGCGAGAGGCACTCCTGCCACCACGGCGGTTCAGAACGCGACCGGAACGATTCCAGTAGTCATGATGACAATGGGCGGCCCCGGTGCGATCGTAGCGAGCTTCGCGCGGCCGACCGGCAACATCACGGGGGTGATTACTTTCAGCACCGAACTGACAGCGAAACGGGTTCAGGTTCTCAAAGAACTGGTTCCTGGCCTCACGCGAGTTGGGTTGCTTCACAACATGGGCAATCCAGCTGTCCCAGCCGAATGGGAGGAGACAAAGATAGCGGCACGCTTGCTGGGTCTCGAGGCTGAGCTTCTTGACGTGCGGAGCGAGGGTGACCTGAGCCACGCATTCGAACTGGTGATGCGACGGCATATCGACGGCCTCGTCGTTGGGGCAGACGGTCTCACCCAAATGCATCAACAAATGATCGTTGAATGGGTAGCCCGCAACCGTGTGCCCACCGTCTTCCCAGCCCGCGAGTTCGTCGAAGCCGGGGGACTGATCGCCTACGCCGTAAACTATCCTGACCTCTATTTCCAGCTCGCAGCCTTCATCGACAAGATCTTCAACGGCGCAAAGCCAGGCGATTTGCCGGTGCAACAGCCTACCAAGTTCGAGTTGGCGATCAATCTTAGGACCGCAAGCGCGCTCGGCCTCGAAGTCCCGCCGACGCTGCTCGCCGGGGCCGACAAGGTGATCGAATAGAGGACCTGCTTGCTGCGCGCATTAGTCGGGAGTGGCCCGACTCGGACCTTCCGTGAGGTCCGGTATTGCGCGGCTATCAGGGGCACAGCGGACGGTCACACGCGCCCGATTCCGGCGCGGCGTATGAGCACACTCCCTAGAGCAGCCTCGCCCCGCAAACCCGGTTTACCGCGATTTACGCAAGCGGCTCGGCCCGGAAGTAGCCGGCGGCCGAAAAACTCACCAGTGGCCGTTTACGGCCCAGGCCGTTGGAGGTCCGCCTCACGGAACGACAGGTCCGAGAGCCTTGATACCCTTACGCCATCGGCGCCGATGCCGTGCTGTCGCACCACTGCCTCGCGGTCCCGGGCATAAGCGTCGCGGAGCATGATCAGAAACCGAGCCCGATCAGCTCGCGAAAGCGCTCGCCATGCCTGCCACACCTGATCAAGATTGGTCATTGCCTGGGTCTATCTTGCGGATTCCGCTAGATAAGCCCGCCAAGCGAAATGGCAAACCGAAAATCGCAAATATACGAAAGGGGCGCGGTCGCGCGTCCCCGCGCCTCAAGGCCCGTTTCGAAGGACCCGCCAAAGCGCCGACACAAATTTCGAGAGTAGCCGGGATGGCGCATCGTCCTGGCGATCCGGCGCGGCCGACGGAGCGCCGCCATCCAACTCGGTCAGCCGCTCCACCATGCCTTGCAGTCGCAATGGTAGCGGAGTGAGATCGTCCGTGAGGGTGCCGCGAAGTCGCTCGCCAATCTCGTTGCAGATCGCCCGGCGATGCTCCGGATGATCTAAACCTGGCGGATGGACCACGGGCGCGGTCGAAGGGGTATCTGCCATGGCTGCCACCGTTGGCCTTGACGTGCACCGCCTCCTTGCCGTGCACGGATGATCCTGCCGCCACCGTAGTAACGTGCGACATGCCACCTTGATCCCGGCTTTGCACCGATACCGGTGCTCTGAGCGTCCGAAGTTCTCCGTTCGCCAACAACCGGGTTTCCCATGTTATCCTGCCTTCCCGCGTGGGCTTGGAGGCAAAGAAATGTCTACTTACCTGCGATTACAAACCGCCAATTTAAAGCCGGAAATGGTCAGCCGTATCACAGCAGCCTACCAGCAGGCGCTCCATACGCTTTGCGTCAAGGATCGCGACGATCCGCTCACGGAAATGGTCGCAAGCAAGATCATCAGGATCGCCCAAACGGAGGTTCTCGCGCCGGCAGAAATTGCGGCTTTGGCGATCAAGGAACTCGAAACGCGTTAGGCATCTTGTACCTAACGCCCTAGAACCCGAAACATTTCCGACATCGGGAGGTTGGCTATTGGGCTTCGGGGCTTCGCAATATGCGAGGCACGCCATGACCTCTTTACCGCCGGGCGAAGCAATTCTCACAGTCGCCATCATGGGCCTCACTGTCCTAATCGAGATTGCGCTTTTCGCCTCGATCGGAATGTTCTGAGAGACCCGCGTATGGCGCTTCGGCCGGAGCACCCCTCAATTCCGGCCGAGCTTTTTTGCCGTTCTCCGCAACCATCGACCTGCCAACGGAACTAATTTTCAGCAAACACAATTGTCTCGTCGTCAGCGATGGAGGATCATCGCCATGAGGATCGAATATCTCTCTGCGATTGTGATAGCTGTTCTTGCCGCTGGTACCGGGCTGGCCGTCAACTCTCTCGGCTCGCTGCCTACCGAAAAGCAGTCCACGGCGAATATGCAAGTGGCAGACCGACTAGCCGCCTCGGTCGATCCATTCTTGCTTCGGTCTGGTGGCTAACAGACGACGTTGCAGCCAACGGTGCTTGCATCCACTGGTAAGTTGTTTCGCGCTGTAGTTGGAAATTTATTCGCAGCGCAGCGCTCTTAAGTTGTTTGACGAAGTTCTGTTGAAACAGAAGGCTGCTATAGTCTATTTTAGGTAATCAGCCCTGTTCCTTTTTGCACCGACAAGCCAGCCAATCGTTCTTTGAGTTTTTTGAATTGGCTCAGCCTGTAAATGGGCTCACATCGGACAGCCATCGCCGGGGCTACGATTATCCGAAATCCGTGTTGGAAATCTAGTGGTGCTCTAACGATGGGGGTATCCATGCCCGCCATATTCGACCTGCTTTACCGCGAATACTGCCGCGCCCGCCTAGCTGAAATGCGGAATCAGCTTCTGATCTCGCGTGAAACGTTGATCACAGTAGCGTTGGTAGGACGGACACGCAGCACGAATTCAGCTACGGCGCGCCGAATTGAAGCGGCCGCAAGACATGGGGCTCTCGTCGACGAGGCGCAATAACGAACCAAGCGGCGATGGCTCGGGATACCCATTTGCGTACGAACTAAGATTGTAACTGCGCAGTTATTTCATCTCGGTTGTGAGGGCTCAACTCATGACGAAACACTTTTCGAAGCGCATTATGATCGATGTGCTTGTAGTCGCCATATCTTTGATGACAATCACGATTGCAGCGACATCGTTGGGCGAGCCCATTGTTGCAGGGATTGCTGCTTCTGTTCCGGGCCCATTCCATCTTGCGACGGAAAGGACACTTGCAGGTGCCGGGCCGAGCAAACCGACGCTCGCCCGCGCGCCAACGGGTTGTCGGCTTCGATCTGCTCCTCTGCAATGGAAGGTGGACTGGCTTTTCGGGCCGCCTGTGGCTCCCTTACGATGAATCCCCGCCCAGGGCCGCCGACCGCTGCCCTTGAGGCTTAACGGAAAGGGTAAGCCGACGATTTGCTCGCGTTCGCCGCGCCGTCGTCCTCGGCTATGTCGAAGATCTTGACTGCCTGTGAAGTAGCTTACATCCCTTCGCTCGCGGCGCGCGCTAATGTGAAGAAAGGTTCTTACCTTGACGGAGACCTCCAATGCTTGCAGCAATCAAATGGAACTCCCGACATAGTGCTCGCGAATGGGTAATGATGGCTGTGGCGCTTGTCGTCCGCACACAGGCAAACCGGCAGAACGGCGAAAGGAAGCAAAAGCAGCCACTCTGGAAGCAGTTCGACGACACCCATCATTGGGACTCAACCGCGGAGGAATGGGTCCCCAACCCAGACCGACCGACTTCCTAAATACCTGCGAACGACGGGGGTGTCGGACAGGGCGATGGAATTTCTGTCAGCAAGACTGGCGGGATATCCAATCGGCGAGTCCAACGATTGGGGACCGACTGCTTGCCAGTCTGATCGGACGAGTGGCTTACCTACCCCATCCACGCGTGCATCGCATGGTCGGTCCCGACGAATCCTTTGGCTTGGCCTCCCAGCTATTGCTTTGAGCCCGGCTGCGGTTCCCGTCGCGTTCTGCAGTGGCGTTACCCTGTCCTAGCCAACATGATCCACGAACGGTTGATGTCGGATAATGGCCCCGTGGCCGCTCAATCAGACGCCGCGATGTCTGCCTCTGGGAGATGAGCCGACCGTCTCCGGTAAGCTCCCGAGGGCGGCCTTTGACCCCGAGCGGACCTCCGCCAACCTCCAATGCGTTCATTCTCCGCTCCGCTGCTCGGTCAGGCCCTTGGAGCCCCCTTACTTTTGGTTGGATGAATAGTTTCGCCCCGGGCGAGCATTTCTACAAACTCGCGAATTCGCTTATTCCGCGTTTCGGGGCGCTTGGCATCGTTCACGCGATAGACGAAGGCGAACCTGTTGGCACGGTCGAGCGTCGCAAACGCGCGTTCTGCTTCCGAATTTGCAGCCAGCGCAGCCAGGAAATCGGACGGAGGTTCGGCTTTGCCCTGGGATTGATACGCCGCGCTCCAGCGACCATCGGCCTTGGCTTTCTGGACCTCGCTCAACCCGGCAGATTGCATGCGCCCTTCGCGAATAAGACGCTCCGCCGTATCCCGATTGATTGCGGACCATCGGCTCGCACTTCGCCGCGGCGTCATTCTCACTAAATAGTAATGCTCATCAAACTTCCCAAGCTGACCATCGATCCATCCGTGACATAAAGCGGCTTCGATGGCCTGCGCCTTGGTGATGGTTGCTTCTGGTGCGCCGGCTTTAGCGAGCTTAAGCCAAAAGCCGCTCTCGCTTCCCTCGTGTGCAGACAGATAGGCTTCGATGGATGGCAGGTCCGCAAATGATATGATCGGACCCTTTACATTGGTCATGCATCCTCCTCGCATGGACGGTTAAACGATTCCCTATGGATACGGGCCGTTCCGCGCTTGTATAGCCGGCATGCGGACTAGCCACTAACACCAGATTGAAGTTGCGAAGCCGCCTCCGGGTGGCCTTTGATTTTGCAATAAGTGCTGACGGTTGATGTCCGATTCTGGCCCGATGCTGCCTGGCTCGAAGCCCGTGCAAACCTCGGCTGACGAACGTAGACCGGATGCGGCTTTCAGGAAGGCAGACCGCCGACTTTGATCCATCTCGGACATTGGGACGCAGCTTCGGAGATCCGATTATTTGCTCATTCTCACTCGCTGTCTCGCCGCAAAGTGCTAGGCTTTGGACATGGACGGGCGTTTCCTCCGTGGTGCTCAATGAGACGGCGCGAGTTCATGGGGCTGATCGGCGGCGCGGCAGCGACGTGGCCGCTCGGCGCGCATGCGCAGCAACCGGCAAGGTCGGTCTACCGGGTAGGGTATCTCGCGAGCGCGTCGCGGGAGCAAACACTTCGCAATGTTAGAGCCTTCGAAGAGGGCCTGCGGAGCCTTGGCTACCGCGTCGGCGAGAATGTCGTCATCGAGTACCGCTTTGCCGACGGAGACATGGGGCGGCTGGCGGCGCTTGCCACAGAGGTGGCCGGGCTCGGCGTGGACGTCATCGTTTCCGGAACCAATGCGACCACGGTTGCCGCCATGAAGGCGACCCGGGCGATTCCGATCGTGATGGCCAACAGTGCCGAGCCGGTCAGTGCCGGACTTGTTGCCAGTCTGGCGCGCCCGGGTGGCAACGTCACCGGGTTCAGCTCGGAGCCCGGCGATGAGATCAACGGCAAGCGGCTCGAATTTCTGAAGGACATTCTGCCGAACCTCTCGCGTGTTGGCATTCTGTGGAATCCGGACTTTGCGCCCAATCAGGACCGGCTGACGTCGCTGCGGGAAGCTGCCCAAGCGCTGGCGTTGACTCTTGTCCCGGCCGAGGCGGGCGGGCCGGACATACTTGAACAAGCGTTTGCGACAATGGTGAGAGAACGCGCGCAGGTGCTTCTCGTGCTGAGCGATGGGGTGCTGTTCAACCACCGCGGCCTGATTGGCGTCATGGCCGTCAGAAATCGGCTGCCTGCAATCTCTGCCGTGAGAGAATACGCCGAAGCGGGCTTCCTCTTGAGCTACGGGATTGACTTGCCAGATCAGTTTCGCCGGTCTGCGACCTTTGTCGACAAGATTTTTAGGGGTGCGAAACCTGGCGACCTGCCAGTCGAACGGCCGACCAAGTACGAACTTGTCATAAACCTCCAGACCGCCAAAGCACTCGGCATCAACATGCCACCGACCGTGCTGACGTGGGCCGATGTAGTGATCGAATAGACACTATGACGTCGCTTATTGGCCCCTCGGCCGAACTGCTTATAAGCCGCCGCAACGCCGGTCTCGGAGGAGAACCGGACTTGACGAGCTGTGCGGTCGGACCGCTGTTTGTGACCCAAAGCCGTCTTGGCCATGGGCGTCGCTCGTGGTGCAGCGTTCTGCTATTGTAGCTTTTCCTCATTGTTGAATGTCGGCCAATGGAGCACGCGAATGCCAAACAGCGAGGAGATCGAGGCGAAGTCGAACAACCCGCTGACGCAGGGCTATGTGCTTGGTGCCAGCGAGGGTGAACACCTGATCCATTTTCGTGATGGCGGCAACATCTTCATCATGGTCGACCCCGTAACGGGATCCAACAATTTCGGCCTTGGCACGCAGCAGTTACCCAAGGGTTCAGGCATTCCAGTTCCCCGACACCTCGACAGGGACGAAGCCTTCTACGTTCTGGAAGGCAGTGGCACGGTTACACTCAATGATGTGAGTCACTCTTGCGAAAGAGGTGGAACGATTTTCATACCCAAGAACACGTGGCATGGCTTCAGTAGTCCAGATCAGCAACTGGTTCTGCTGTGGGTCATGGTGCCCCCAGGTCTCGACGGTTTCTTTCGCGAAACCTGCAGCCGACCCGGCGAACCTCGAAAGGAATTGACGCGGGAGCAGATCAACGCGATTGCTCTCAAATATGGGCAAGAATTCAGGTAGGCGGGCTCAAACATTTACTCACAGGAGCTAAGACGCCCCTAGCCGACGTGCCTATTTTGTTTGGCTGATCATTTCAGGTGGAGATCTGACTAAGCGCGGATGGGTCGGCGAAGTTGCCTTTTGACCCCTTGGCGGACATGGGTTCAAACCAGCGATTGCCACTAACCGGGGCCAATTTTATCCTCGTTAGTAACACTAACTTGGGTGTCAGAATCTGTCACATTAGTCATTGGACTTTTCAGAAATAATTTCGGCCCCTCATTGTTGTTCTTCCTGCGACAGGCGTTCTCGCTGTCGCGTCAACAACGGAGGATTCTTCGATGAGCAACAAGTTGTTTGGTTACCTCATCGCAGGTGCGCTCGCCTCCGCGCTCGCCATTGCCTCGCCGGCCCTCGCCCAGCGCGGCGGTGGTGGCGGTGGCGGGCATGGCATCGGCGGCGGTGGCGGCTTCGGTGGCGGGCATGCTATCGGCGGCGGTGGCGGCTTCGGTGGCGGGCGTGCTATCGGCGGCGGCGGCGGCTTCGGTGGTGGGCGTGCTATCGGTGGTGGCTTCGGCGGCGCCCGCTTCGGCGGCGCGGGCCTAGGCCCGCGCACCGGACCCATGATAGGCCCGCATTTCGGCGGCGCCCGCTTCGCGGGTACGGGCCTAGGCCCGCGCACCGGACCCATGATCGGTCCGCATTTCGGCGGCGCCCGCTTCTTTGCGTCGCGTGCTGCGTTCACGCCTCGCTTCCATCACCGCTTCTTCCATCATCGCTTCCACCGCTTTGCGTTCATCGGCGTGCCTTTCGCCTACGCCGCCTATAACTATGACGATTGCTGGCGCAGAGTGTGGACGCGATATGGACTGCAGTGGATCAACGTCTGCTACGACTACGGCTACTAAACGCTGGCGAACCCACATCATTGTGATGATCGCCACTGGGTACTTTCTGGCGCAGAGAAGCTGAATAGGCTGGGGCGATCGTCGGAGAACGGCCATGACGGGTGGCTACCGCCGCATTCTGGTCGTCGAGGATGATCCGGAAACCGCCGGTGAGCTCAAGGACCAGCTCACGATCAGCGGATACCAGGTGGATTTGGCTTCCAGCGGCAGCGAAGCGCTGAGCCACGGTGCGGCACACAACTATGCCGTGATCACGATCGACCGCATGCTTCCCGACATCGATGGCATTGCGGTGATGTGCCAGTTGCGCGACGGTGGCGTTGCCGCGCCCTTCCTGATCATCAGCGCGCTCGGAGAAGTCGACGACAAGGTTCGTGGCTTGCGGGCCGGCGGCGACGACTATCTGGTCAAGCCTTTCTCCTTCCTCGAGCTGTTGGCGCGACTGGAAGCGCTTGGCCGGCGCAGCGACGCCATCGCCGAGGAGGCGATCCTGCGCGTCGGCGATCTCACAATCGACCTGATCTCGCGGACCGTCAGCCGGCGCGGCAAGGAGATTCTCCTTCTGCCCAAGGAATTCCAGATTCTGGAATATCTGGTGCGCAACGAAGACCGCATCGTGTCGCGGGCGATGGTGCTGCAGCACGTCTGGGATCTTCATTTGGATCCATCGAATATCATTGATGTCTATGTCGGACGGTTGCGCCGCAAGGTGGACGACCAGCAAGCCTATCCGCTGATCCATACGATTCGCGGTGTCGGATACTGTCTCCGTGCTCCTAGCTAAGACGCTCAGCTCAACAACTTTCAGGCAGGCGCTGATCGCGATCGGCGAGAGATTGAGGTCCGGGTGCCTCCACCCCTGCTCGCCAGCGCCGACGAGCTGATCGAATAGAACGTAGTTTGCTGCGATGCATGAGTCCGGAAGTGGCCCCTTAGCTGAGATCGCTGCGGCTAGGCTTGAAGTCAGCTTGTGACCTGCGAGCAGACTTCGTCTAGCCCGTAGGATGGTTTTGAACGCTTGCGAAACCACGCCGTGGCGCCATTCCAGTTCTGGGCCTGCGCCGGTGTCGTTGCCGCCCATGTCAATGTCGCCAGGGACAGCGCCAGCGCGGCCAATGACGTGATGCTGAGTCGACCGCGTTTCGCGCTTCGGCTCAGAGCCCTCGCTTCTTGCGACATTCCCAGTGCCCCTCTTGGCCGGGCACCGAGCGTCGCAAACGACATCTCACCAGCCTTCCACGAACGCGAGCAATGCGGGCAATTAGCATCAGCCCGGGTTGCATCCCCCTCAGCAATGGAACCACCATCACTGCGGGCGGGAACTTGTCAATGTTTCTCACCGGTAACCGACCGGAAATTTAGCTGACGACGCTCAGGTGAGACAGTCGGGCGCAAAATCTGCAAGTATCTGCACAGCTCGCTTTGCTCCGACGCGAACAGGCGGCGGATGCGCTCCAGGATCGTGGTAGGGCTCATGAGAAGGTCGGCTCAGTTCGCTGAGTGATGGAGGGGAGGAAGCGATCGATCCGGTGCCGTCGCAAACCGGTTAGCAACCTGTGCTTCCGAATTGCGTTCTAGTCCGCTGAATACAGCCCAGATGTATCATTTGATCGAACCGGTGCGATTTTGGCGGCCGCATGGATAAAGCCCACGACGTGCTGATCCGGAACCTGTGGGAGCACACCGCGCTGGCGGAGGAGGATGTCGCCGAAATCCGGGCGCTCACCTTCACGGTTCGTGACTTTGCGCCGAACGAGGATTTCATCCGTCAAGGCGACGAATCTGAACATTCGGCGCTGGTCGTCTCCGGCATGGTCACCCGCTACCATCTGCTCGGCAACGGGCGGCGGCAATATCTCGCGTTCCATCTCACCGGCGATCTTCCGGACGCGCAGGGCCTGTTCATCGATGAGATGGATCATGGGCTGAGCGCGCTGGGACCGGTTTCGGTCGCCTTCATCCCGCATCGCGAGTTGTTCGCCGCCTTCCGACGGCGGCCCACTTTCGGGTTTGCCGTCTGGCGCGAGACGCTGCTCGATGCCGCGATCTTTCGCGAGGCCATCACCAACAACAGCGCCCGTCCCATGCAGGCGCGCATGGCGCACCTGTTCTGCGAGCTGTTCTATCGCGCCCGCGCCGCGCAGCTGGTCCGCGGCAATCGCTGCCGGATGCCGATCAGCCTGGCCCAGCTTGGCGAGACGCTGGGCATGGCGATTGCGACCGTGAACCGAACGCTTGCCGATCTCAGGCGGAGCGAAGCCATGGATCTGCGCGACGGTGAGCTGATCGTGCTGAAATGGCGCGAATTGCAGCGGCTCGGGGATTTCAGTCCGGCGTATCTGCACCTGAAGCGTCAATCGGCATCGTGACGGCGTGTGCGCCAGTGCGAGGTCCAGCTCGAGCTGGGGAACAACTCTCTCCCGGGCACGTCATTCATGAAACGAGGGAGATGCCCATGAAAGCTCTCATCGCAGCGATCGCGTTTGCCGCCATGACCGGGTCCGCGATTGCCCAGAATACTGGGCCCGCTCCGCAGAGCGGCATGGAAAGGCCGGAGAACACCAACGGTGCCACGGAGAAGGGGGCGATGGACACCACCGGCATGAATGCAAATCAGGCAAAGCGGCCCGGCATGAAGGATATGTCCAAGGGAGAGAACAGAACCGACGGCAAGAAAAAATAACGGTGCCGGCGGCGTGGCCAACGCCATCCAAGGCGCCAGTCTTGCAATTGTATCACCTGTCTCACTCGCGCGCGCAGCAATCGACCAGCGCGCGCCAGATGCGTTCGATCTGTAATGTCCTTTGACGTTCGAAGACGGCATCGTCCTCCGCACGAGGCGGCGTTGCGGTCCGCGTGTCGCGCGGCTCAATCCAGCGCTCCGAGATGGGATCGTACCATCGGCCGGGAGTCGTCACGTCCAACACCTTCATCGTCTACCCCATGCGCCTGTTGCTGGTGTTCTGGGTGAGGTTGCCATGCGCGGCCTGCTCACGAATGTTCTGCTTCTCGTCGTCGCGGCGACCCTTGGTGGTGTCGACGGGAACTGACGGCGCGCTGCCGGCGCCCTTGGGACTCCGGTTCTGCTCGGGAACGGGGCGCACCGTTTTCGTCAACGGCTTCGTCATGCGCATCGACTCCATCGTTGCCTGATGTGAGATCAACGCAATGAACGTTCGCGACGTTCCAAATGGTGCCGTTACGTTCTAAAGCATTTTAAACGCGATAGAACTCTGTTCTCGGCCGGAGAACTACGGGCATCTGGCGCCGGCTGCGCGTGGCGGTCCGTTCAGGAGTGAACACATCTGCGACGGCGATCGGCGCCGCAGTCGCCGAGCGAAGACCATTGTCCGAGCCGTGCTTCTATCCAAGCCGTGCTTTGCGTTCGTCCGGGGCGCAGCTTCGCGCGGCGTGCTCGCGGTAGCGGGCGATCGCCCTGTTGGCGAGCATCAACGGCCGGCGCTCGCCGGTCTTGAGCTGCGCCTCGATGGCATCGAGGATGACGTTTGCGGACTCATCCGGCGGACCGAGCTCGCCGCTCTTCTCCAGGAAGCTCCAGGCAATGAAGAATGCGTTCTCGACGGTGCAGCGAATGGTCATGCGCTGCAAACGCCGTGCAGCCGCGCCCGTTCCGCGCGCCGGGTCGTGTCCCGGACCAATACGTGTCAGCGGAACCCCGGCTTACGTTGGATTTCGGTTGATCGCGCCATGGACGCGACGGCGACGGCGGTGGTTACGCCGGCGCTTGATTCGCGGATTTCAGCGCATCTCAGTTCTTGAGCACGATGCGACCGACCACCTTGCCGGCGCGCAACTCATCGATCCATTTCTGGACGTCGCCCATCGGCTCCTCGCGCATCGGCGTCGGCTTGATCTTGCCGGCGCGTGCCAGCGCCATCAGCTCCTGGGCTTCCGCGAGGGTGCCGACCATGAAGCCCTCGATGGTCATGCGCTTGTAGACCCATTGCACCATCGGCAGCGTGAACTGGCCGCCCATCAGGCCGGAGACCACAATCTTGCCGCCGCGTGCGGCGACCGCGACGGCAAACGCCATCGACTTCTCGTTGCCGGCGAAATCGACGATCTCGTCGAAGCCGCCCTCGGTCTCCTTGAGGATGCGCTTGATCACGTCAGGCTCGGCCGGATCGTAGGCGCTCGCGGCGCCGTTCTTCAGCGCGGTCTCGCGCGCGGCCGGTGAGAGGTCGGCGACCGTAATCGGCTGCTTGAACATCGCCTGCGCGAACGACAGGCCCATCATGCCGACGCCGCCGAGCCCGATCAGCAGGAGGTTGCGCTGGCGCGGACGGTCGACCAGACGCTTGAGCGCGCCGTAGGCGGTCACGCCGGAGCACATCAAGGTCGCGGCCTGGTTGACGGGCAGGGGATCGTAATCGAGCAGATATTTGGCGTCGGGCACCAGCACATGGGTGGCGAAGCCGCCGTCGATGGAGACGCCGAGAAAGCGCTGCTTGACGCAGAGATTCTCGTCGCCGTTCTGGCAGTCGCGGCACTGGCCGCAGCCGATCCACGGAAACACCGCCTTCTTCGCGCCGACGAGTCCGGCGGGAACGTCGGGGCCGACTTCATCGACGACGCCGGCGATCTCATGGCCGAGCGTGAAGGGCAGTGTCATGCCGCGCGTGGTGTCGAGCTTCTTGCCGCCTCCGAGATCGGCGTAGCCGTCCTGGATGTGCAGGTCGGAGTGGCAGAGGCCGCAGCGCTCGATGCGCACCAGGACCTCGCGACCTTGCGGCTTGGGCGTGTCGACGATGGTCTCGCACAACGGCGCGTCGAACTTGACCAGGGACTGCCTGCGCATCAGCGCCATATTCTTTCCTCCGAAATTATCTCATTGTTTGAGCATGATCTGTTTCGGAAAACCGCTTCACACTTTGCGCTAGCGCGGCCCTCCGGGTCCGGATCATGCTGCTTCGCTTCGTATATTGGCCAATTCACAGGCCATGGCAACAAAGCCCGCAATCGGAATGGTCTCCGCGCGACGGGTCGCATCGACGCCGGCAGCCTGTGCGAGCCGCGCGGGATCGACGCCCAGCGATTTCAGGCTTTGCCTCAGCATCTTGCGGCGCTGGCCGAAAGCTGCGGCTGCGACCTGCTCGAGCAGCCTGCGATCGCAGGCCAGAGGTTCTGCACGCGGCTTCAGCCGCACCACGGAGGAGGTGACCTTCGGCGGCGGCACGAAGGCGGAGGGCGAAATGTCGAACAGGATCTTGGTCTCGCAGCGCCAGTTGGCGAGCACGCCGAGCCGGCCATAGGCCTCCTCGTCCTCATGCGCGACGATGCGCTCGCCGACCTCGCGCTGGAACATCAGCACCATCATCTCGTACCAGGGCGGCCAGGGCTCGATCGTGAGCCAATTGATCAGGAGCTGGGTCGCGATGTTGTAGGGCAGGTTGGCGACGATCTTTGCTCTTTCGCCATCGAGCAGCGGACGCGGGTCGAAGGTCATGGCATCGCCATGCACGATCTCGAGCCGGCCGGGATAACGCGCGGCGATATCCCGTAGCGCCGGGATCGCGCGATCGTCATGCTCGATGGCGATGACGCGCCTCGCGCCGAGCGCGAGCAAAGCGCGCGTCAGCCCGCCCGGGCCGGGCCCGATCTCGACGATGGTGGCATCCTCGAGCGGCGCGGCGGCGCGCGCGATGCGCGCGGTGAGATTGAGGTCGAGCAGAAAGTTCTGGCCCAGCGATTTGCGGGCCGACAGCGCATGCTGGCGGATGACCTCGCGCAGCGGCGGGAGGTCGTCGATCGCGCTCATCAGCGGTCTTCAGCCGCCATGCGGCTGGCGAGCCGAAGCGCGGCGATCAGGCTCGCCGGATTGGCCTTGCCGGTGCCGGCGATGTCGAAGGCGGTGCCGTGATCGGGCGAGGTGCGGATGAAGGGCAGGCCGAGCGTGACGTTGACGGCGTCATCGAAAGCGACCGTCTTGATCGGGATCAGCGCCTGGTCGTGATACATGCAGACCGCGCAGTCATAGGTCTGTCGCGCAGCCTCGTGGAACATGGTGTCGGCAGGCAGCGGGCCCTTGGCCTCGATGCCGTCGTTGCGCAGCGCTTTCAGCGCCGGCGCGATGATGGTCTGCTCCTCGTGGCCGAGCGAGCCGTCCTCGCCGGCATGCGGATTGAGGCCGGAGACCGCGATGCGCGGCGCCGTGATGCCGAAGCGGGATTTGAGTTCGGTCGCGACGATGCGAACGGTCGAGACGATCAGCTCGCTCGTGAGCTGGGCCAGCGCCTCGCGCAGCGAGACGTGAATGGTCACCGGCACCACGGCGAGCTGCGGCGACCACAGCATCATCACCGGCTGCGGGACGTGGCCGTCCGTCGCGGCGAGCTCGGCGAGGTATTCGGTGTGGCCGGGATGACGGAAGCCTGCGCGGTAGAGCACGCTCTTGGCGATGGGATTGGTGACGACGGCGCCGGCGCGGCCCTCGCGCACATCAGCGACCGCCTGGCGGATCGAGGCGAGCGCGGCCGGTGCGCTCGATGCGTCAGGCTTGCGGGGCTCGGCCGTGGCATGCTCGCCGGTGGCAACCACGGGCAGGGCCTCGGTGAAGGCGGCCTCGGCCTCGCCGGGGCTCACCGCGGCGATCCTGATGTCGGCGCCGAGCGCCTTGGCGCGCCGGGCGATCAGCGCCTCGTCGCCGAGCAGGTAGAAGGCGGGCAGGTTCAGCTCACGGCGCCTGAGCCAGGCTGCGATGGTGATGTCGGGGCCGATGCCGGCCGGCTCTCCCAGGGTCAGGGCGAGGGGTTTTGCCGGGCGCGCTGCGGAAGGCTCGGCCATCAGCGGTTGCGATATTCGATCATCGCCGCCTTGCGGAGCTCTTCGAGATAGGCCTTCTGGGTCTTCTCGTACTTCTCCTGATACATCTTCTCGCGGACCTCGCGTTTCTTCGGCGTGTCGATCATGGTCGGCTTGCGCGAGCACAGCACCACCATCTCGATGCCGGCCTTGGTCACTTCGGGCGCGGTCAGATGGCCGATCGGCGTGTCGTCGAGCACCTTGCGCAGCGCCTCGGGTAATTCCGCGGTGGTCTTGGTGACGCTGTCGCGGATGGTGGCGTTCGGCGTCGAGCGGAACAGCGAGTTGGCTTCCTCGCAGCTTCCGACGCGCGCGCGATAGCTGTCGGCTTCCTTCTTGCGTGTTTCAAGGAACGCCGGGGACGAGCCGCGCGGCACGATCAGCACGATCGGCTGCATCTTGTATTCGGTGCCCTCGATCTGGAGCTTCTCGCCGCTCTGCGCCTGCACGGCCTGGGCGACGTCACGCTCGCCGACGAGCAGCTTCTCCTTGTAGCGGCCGCGTACGAGGCTGGTCCAGACCATCTCGGACTTCATGCGGGCCTTCAGCGTCTCGGGGCGCACGCCCTTGGATTCGAGCGACTTGGTGAGCTGGTCCGGCGTGATGCGCATGCGCTGCGCCATGCCCTCATAGGATTGGTTGATGTCGGAGACGCCGGGATCGACCCCGTACTTCTTGCCTTCCTTCATCTTCACCTTGTCGTCGATCAGCTCGTTGATGACCTGCTCGCGGCTCGGCGCCTTCTGCGTCGTGAGCTGGTCGAGCTTCGAGCGCTGCTCGATGTCGAAATCGGTGATCGGATCGCCGTTGACCATGACGACGATGTTCTGCGCCCGCGCCGGCGCACCGACCAGGAACAGGGCGGCGAGGACGAGAAGGGGGCGGAAGATCGGCAACGGAATCGTCATGGTTATCGCTCGCATGTCAGCTGCGTCGAGCCTGTGGTGAGGCAAGCGCGGCCAGCACTTCAAACCGCTCACTGGAGGCCCGAGGAACCGCTGGTCGTCGACGAGGTCGCCAGCGTGCGCAGGCCGATCTGGAACATGAACGCGTGGCTCAGCACGGGCGGTGCACTGCCCGCGGAATAGCTATAGGAAGTTACATAGTTCGCCGCCAGCACGAAGCAATCGTCGACATAGCCGGCGCCGAGCACATACTGGTTGATCTTGTTGGCCTCCAGATCCCAGCGGGCCGAGCCCGACACCACCCAGTTGGAGGCGACCTTCAGCGAGCCTGTCGTCAGGATGCCCTCGCGGCGGGTCAGATAGCCGAGTTCCGGCTGCGCTGCGTAATTGCCGTACAGCACGGCGACCGACCAGCGATTGAAATTGGCGCGGCCTTCCGCCTCGAAACGCTGGACGTTCCAGGTCTGCTCGTCCATGCGGGAGCGGACGCTGAATGTGTAGGTGCTGTTGGGCGAGTAGCTCGCGCTCGTGACGTAATCGGAACGCGGCTTGTCGAGACCGGAATTGAGGCCGGTATTGATGGTGTCCTGGACCGCGAAGGAGTTCAGGCCGAACAGGTGGTAGGACTGGCCGAACAGCACCTTGACGGCGCCGCCCTTGTCGAACTGCGTGGTGGACTGCACGCCGACATTGGCGCGGCCGCCGCCCTCGACGCGGTCGTAGCCGGAGAACTTGTCGACGCTGAACAGGTTCGATGCGTCGAACACCATGCTCTGGGCGTCCTCGTTCGGGAGCTTGCCGGCATAGGTCTCGTTCGGCCGGATGATGATCTGCGCGATCGGCTCGACGGTGGTCGAGCCCCAGGGCTGAATGTTGATGAAGGGATAGCGGTATTCCAGGCCAACGGTCGGCATCAGGCGCAACGCCTGGGTGTCGCCGACGGGCAGGAAGTTCGACACGCCCGGCTGGTTGGAGACCGAGGAATTGATCGCGTCGGCACGCAGGCTGGCGAACGGCGTCCAGATCTGGCCGAACGGATCGGTGAAGGACTTGCGCCACTGCGCTTCCGCGGTGAGGCGGGTGTAGGTGCCGGGGAAGCCGCGCAGCAGGCACTGCGAAGGCAGACGGGCCAGCGGATCGGCCGACGCCGTCGTGCACAGGCTGTTGGTGTTGGCGGTCGTCGTGATCGGATCGAACACCGCCCCGTCACGCGACAGGTTCACGAAATTGGTCTTGTAGCTGAACTCGCCGCCGAAGACGGGATAGTTGAGCACGTTCGAGTAGTCGATCACCGGATAGACGATCGGCACATGGCTCTGGTTGCCCGAATAGCTCAGCCAGTACATCGTGCGCGCATCGAAGAAGCTGCGATTGCCGACACCGGTCAGATAGAGTTGCGACAGCGCTTCCGTCGGCAGCAGCAGGAACGAGCCGAGCGGATCGCGGTACTGATAGAGCCGATAGTCCGAGAAGAAATAGTAGTCGGACATCAGGACGCCGTCCCAACCCCAGACCCATTTGTCGTTCAGCGCGAACTGACCCTTGGTGTCGACGGCGCCGCGGAATTGGCGGTCACCGGGCTGCCCGGCGAACGCTCCCGGATCGAGCTGGTCGATGCCATAAGCGCGGATCTGGTAGGCGCCGTCGATCAGGCGCTGCCGGAATTCGCCCTGCAGCATCACGCCTTGCCGCGACATGAAGCGGGGCGTGATGGTTGCGTCCATGTCGGGCGCGATCGCCCAATAATAGGGAATTTCGGCGCCAAAGCCGGTGTTCGTCGTGCCCGGGAAATAGCCCGGCATCAGGAAGCCGGACTTGCGCTTCACGGTCGGGTCGGGCGTCGAGAAATAGGGCATGTAGGCGAGCGGCACGCCGAAGAATTCGAGCTGTGCCGTCTCGAAATACAGCATCTTCTCCTGCTGGTCGTGGATGATGCGCGCACCCTTGACCTGCCACAGCGGCGGCTTCTTCGGATCGTCCTTACACGGCGCGCAGGCGGTGTAGACGCCGTTCTCGAACACCGTGTAATTGCCGCTGGAGCGGTCGGCGCGGCTCGCGGCCATGCGGGTCTGATCGGCGGTATCCACGCGCAGCGAATCGACGAAGCCGTCGCGGTAATCGTCGGAGAGATCCATGATCTCGGCATAGGTGATCTTGCCGTCGGCATCCGTCATGCGGATGTTGCCTTCGGCATGAAGCCGCTTGGTCTTCTGGTCGTAGATGACCCTGTCGGCCTCGACGCTGGTGCCGTTGTAGAACAGCTGGACGTTACCGACCGCGGAGACGCGCGAGTTGTTGTAGTCGTAGTCGACCTCGGTCGCCTGCACCAGCATCTGGTTGTCGTTCGGAGCCCTCTGCGGCTTCGGACGCGGCGGCAGCGGATTATAGGTGTATTGGGCGGAGGCGGGCACCACTGCGGCAACGTCGATCAGCGCGCCGAGCGAGGCGGCAGCAGCGACAGCGAGCAGAAGCCTGCGGACGGACCAGCCGCATCCGTTCGCGCGCACCAATGTGCGCCGCGTCGAACGAGACACGAGCCCTCGGTGGACGGCAGTCACTATCCGTCCTCCTGATAGAGCAAGGCCAAAAAGCCGGTGAGGCCGCCCACCACAACGGGCAACCACGCCGCAGCGATCGGATGCATCAACTCAGCCTTGCTCAAGTCCTCAGTTACTTTCGACAGGACGTAGAGCAGAAAGCCCGCGCCCACGCCACTCAAAACCATCTTCTGCACGCCGCCCATCCGGAAGAAGCGCAACGACACGGAGGCCGCCAGCATCACCATGGCCGCCAGCAAAAACGGCTGTGCCAGAAGCTTCTGATACTGGAGTCGGTATCCTGCTGTCGCGAAGCCCGAGCTTTCGGATGAGCGGATGTAGCTCGGTAGTTGCCAAAAGGACACAGTCTCGGGTGTGGAAAAGCTGTTGCGGACCTGCGCCTCGGTCAGCGTCGTCGGGATCTCGAGGCGAGCCTGATCGACCGGCGGGGAGTCCAGCGAGAAGCGTCGGACGTCCTTGAACAGCCAATGGCCGGCCTCCAGCGTCGCCTCGCGCGCCTCGATGCGTTCCTTGAAGTGCTGCTCTGTGTCAAACCGGAACAGCGTGAGACCGGTGAGCCGGATGCCCTGCTGCTCGCTGCGCGCGGCATTGATGATGGTCTGGCCGTCGCTGGTCACCTGATTGAGCCAGAAGCCGGACGCATCCTGGATGCCGCCGCCGGGCGCCGAGCCGAACAGCTCCGCCTCCATGCGCTTGGAGAGTTCGCGCAAATTGGCCGACATCGGATTGTAGGCGACGGTGGCGATCACGCCGATCAGCAGCGCGCTGCCGAGCGCCGGCGAGATGAATTGCCAGGCCGAGATGCCGGCGGCGCGCGCGACCACGAGCTCGAGCCGGCGGGAGAGCGCGAGATAGCAGGTCATGGCGCCGATCAGCATGCAGAACGGCGTCAGCTTCTCCAGCAGTTGCGGCACCCGGAATAGCGAGGTCTCGGCCACCATGATCGCCGAGGCGGATGCGAGGCCAGAGGTCTTGCGCACCATTTCGATGTAGTCGACCAGCACCAGCAGCAGGAAGATACTGGCGAACACGCCGAGCGCGGCCACCACGAAGCGGCCGGCGAAATAGCGCCCGAGTGTGTTGGTGAGCATGCTCATGCGGTGGCCGGCCGTCCGAACAGCCGCGCGATCCGCGCGTTCGATCTGTTGATGGCCTCCATCAGGCCGGGGGGCGGCTCGACCACGACGCCGCCTATGATCATCCAGAGCCCGACGCCGATGGCGCCCACGACCATCGCGTATTGCACCAGCACCGGGCCCGGCGATTTCACCGCCATCACCGAGCAGGCGAAGCCGGCCATGCGCAGGCCGAACACCGCGAGGATCGAGGAGCCGATCGAGAAATTGCGGCTCTGGCGGGTGGTGCGGGGCGCACCCAGGAACGCGAAGGTCAGCACGGCAAAGGCGAACGGATAGATCGGCGCCAAGATGCTGTCGTGCAGGGCCGAGCGGAACTGGCCGGGAATCTGCTTGTAGACGGGATCGTCCTCGGACGGCGAGAACAGCTCCCAGAGATAACGTTCGCGGATGCCGAGGGTGACGTCGCGGCCCTGGCCCGAGAATTTCGACATGTCGAAGCCGTAACGGCCGAACGCCACCAGCGCCGGATCGCGCTTGCCGGCTTCGAAGCGCTGGAGATTGCCCGTCTCCAGCACCAGGAACGATCCGGTGTCGTTCTTCACGACCTCGCCATGCTCGGCGACGATCGAGACGCGCTCGTTCGGATCGCGGCGGTCGTCGATGAAGATGCCGGCGAGGATGCCGCCGGGCTGGCGCTCGCGAATCCGGATCGTCAGATTCTTGTCGAGCTGGGCGAAGCGGCCGGGCTGAAGGATGTTGGTGAGCACGTCGGCGGTAATCTCGGCGTCCCACTGCTTGATCCGCCGCATGCCGTCGGGGGCGAGATAGGCCGCGATGAAGGCGACCAGCAGCGCCACCACGCAGGTGGCGTAGAAGAACGGATAGAACAGACGGAATGGCGAGAAGCCCGCCGCATTCATCACGATGATCTCGGAGTCGGTCGCCAGCTTGTTCAGCGTGTGCGAGATCGCGATCATCAACGCGATCGGCGAGATGATCAGGACCAGGGCCGGGATGACGAGGCTGGTGATGCCGAGGAAGGTGAGGATGGTCTGACCCTGGCTCGTCATCAGGTCGATGCCGCGCAACGCCTGCGTAATCCAGATCACGCCGGTGAGGCTGACCAGGACCAGCGCAAACGACGCCAGCGTCGTGCGGAAGATATACCTATCGATCGACCCCATGCGCTACTGCACGAATCCCACCAAGACCCCAATGCCGGCGGGAATCTGGCTGCCCGCCCCAATCCCGCAACGGGATCCCCAAGGGACGGCCAGCCATCGGTTCCGCCAGCTTACTCTCTCTACCATCCCTTTGATCCGTCAACAAAATGGCTGCCCCATGGCACCCTCAACATATGGTTAATATTTCGCTCGTTGTGGCCCGCCGGCCACGGGGGTGCTTGGCATCTGGCGGGCCGCTGGCCCATAGTACGGAAACCTCAGTGAATCGCAGTTCAGCTCCGGCCCGCGGCCGGGATCGCCGGGCGGCGAAAAGCCTCATGTTTTGGAGAAGTTACCCATGTCCGATGCCATCAAGGTCGGCTTTGTCCCGTTGTCTGCCGCGCCCCGTGGCATCCTGGTCGTGTTCTGCGACGACGGTCTGAAGCTCGGCCCGGCAACGGCCAAGGCGCTCGGCGGCGCCGCGGACCTGGTGAAGAGGGCGGCCTCCGCCACCGCCTTCAAGGGCAAAAGCGGGGCCGCACTGGACATCCTGGCGCCGGAGGGGGTGAAGGCCACTCGCCTGATCGTGATTGGCGCCGGCAAGTCGGCCAGCCTGAAGGCGAACGATTTCCTCAAATTCGGCGGCGTGGCAGCGAGCAAGCTTCCGGCCGGGACCGCCGCCATGACCATGATGGCGGAACTGCCCGACGGCGCCATGACGAGCGAGCAGGCGGTCGCGGTCGCCGCGGGCCTGCGGCTGCGCGCCTATAAGTTCGACCGCTACAAGACCAAGAAGAAGGACGGTGAGGAGGGCGGCTCACGTGCCGATGTCTCGTTTGCGGTCGGCGATGTCACCGCTGCGAAAAAGGCCTTCGCCGCGGCCGGCCACGTCGTCGACGGCGTCGTCATCGCGCGCGACCTCGTCAACGAGCCGCCGAACGTGCTTTTCCCCGAGGAATTCGCGCGCCGTGCCGGCCAACTCCGCAAGCTCGGCGTCAAGGTCGAGGTGCTCGACGTCAAGGCGATGCAGAAGCTCGGCATGGGCGCGCTGCTCGGCGTCGGCCAGGGCTCGATGCGGCCGAGCCGCACCGTGATCATGCGCTGGGACGGGGCCAAGAAGGGCGAGGCGCCCGTCGCCTTCGTCGGCAAGGGCGTCTGCTTCGACACCGGCGGCATTTCGATCAAGCCGGCCGGCAGCATGGAGGACATGAAGGGCGACATGGGGGGAGCGGCCTGTGTCGTCGGCCTGATGCACGCGCTGGCAGCGCGTAAAGCCAAAGTCAACGTGGTCGGCGCCATCGGCCTCGTCGAGAACATGCCCGACGGCAATGCGCAGCGGCCGGGCGACATCGTCACCTCGATGTCGGGCCAGACCATCGAGATCATCAACACCGACGCCGAGGGCCGCCTCGTGCTCGCCGACGTGCTCTGGTACGTGGCGAAGAAGGTGAAGCCGAAATTCATGGTGGACCTGGCGACGCTGACCGGCGCCATCATGGTCGCGCTAGGCACCGAGCATGCCGGCATGTTCTCCAACAATGACGAGCTCGCCGACCGGCTGATCACGGCCGGCATCGAGAGCGGGGAGAAGGTCTGGCGCATGCCGCTCGGCCCCGAATACGACAAGCTGATCGATTCCCAGTTCGCCGACATGAAGAACACCGGTGGCCGTCACGGCGGCTCGATCACCGCGGCGCAGTTCCTCCAGCGCTTCGTCGACGGTGTGCCCTGGGCGCATCTCGATATCGCCGGCACCGCCATGGGCGCGCCAAAGTCCGATATCAACCAGAGCTGGGGAAGCGGCTATGGCGTCCGTCTCCTGGATCGCCTGGTGGCAGATCATTACGAGCGCAAATGACCGAAGTGCTGTTCTACCATCTGCAAAACATGACGGTGGAGAACGTGTTGCCGCCGCTTCTCGAGAAATCGCTCGAGCGCGGCTGGCGCGTCGTGGTGCAGTCGACCTCGGAAGAGCGCGCCGATGCGCTGGACGCGCATTTGTGGACCTATCGCGACGATTCGTTCCTGCCGCACGCGACATGGCGCGTGAACGATGCCGCCGACCAGCCGATCGTGCTGGCGATCGAGGCGGACAATCCGAACGGCGCCAATGTGCGATTCCTGGTCGACAGCGCCGCGCTGCCGCAGGACGCGGAGGGCTATGAACGCATGGTGCTATTGTTCAACGGCGATGATCCCGACGCGCTTGCGCTCGCGCGCAGCGCCTGGACGGATTGCAAGGCGCGGGGATTTGATGTCACCTATTGGCAGGCCGACGAGCGGGGCCGGTGGCAGAAGCGGAATTAGCGCCGTTCGCAATTAATGATAATTTGCACTTTTCGAACGATGCTGGCTTCGGCCACCTTCGTGCCGCAAAGGGATGTTGGGACAATCGTTTAGGGCTGGTCCTTCACGCGGGGAATGAGTTTATCGTGCGACATCAAAAGCTTCCCGGCTCGCTCATGATTGCGTTGGCCGCCGTAGCACCGCTGGTCGCGGGCTGCTCGGGCGCGAGCGATCTGCTGTCGAAGGACGCAGAATGGTTCCAGAAGCCCGGCCGTCTCTTCATCAAGAATATCTCGATCGAGTTGCCGCCACTCACGCCTGACAAACCGGTGGGAGCCGAGGATCTCGTCAGCGCCGACGGCGCCTGTCCCGGCATGGCGCCGCCGCCCGGTCCGGCCGATGCCAATGCATCGACGACGTCGCCGGCGCCGATGGGCGGCACGGTCGCGCTCGGCCACACCGAATGCGACGTGGTGCGCGGCATCGGCGCGCCTTCGTCCGTCAACCTCTCCAACGACGCCATCGGCCGCCGCGTCGCCGTCGTGACCTGGACGACCGGTCCGCGCGCCGGCATCTACACGTTCACGGCCGGACGTCTGTCCTCGATCGAGGGCAATCCTGAGCCGCAGGTCGTGCCGAAGGCCACCAAGCCGAAGGCGAAGAAGAAGCCGGCGTAAGCGTAACGCTTGCCGTTGAGGTCGCGTGCCCCGGACGCCGCGCAGCACCATAGTGATGCGCTGCTGAGCCGGGGCCCAGACTCGTGGCACGCTCGGTCCCGGCTCTGCGCAGCAGTGCAAAGAGTGCAGCCGCGCGTCCGAGACACGAGAGTGCATTGGAGCATGATCCGGAAAGGTGTGAAGCGGTTTTCCGTCTCAAGACGCAGCTCCTTTAGATCTGACGGCCGCTCTTCGCGATATGCTGCCAAAACGCCTCCGCGGCCTGCGCCAGACGAAGCTTCGGCCGGAACACGTGGATCTCGATCGGCACGAACCATTCCGCCCCGCCTGCTGCGACGATCTCGCCCGAGGCGAGCTGATCGCTGATCAGGCTTTCCGGCAGCCAGGCCATGCCGCGGCCGGCCTGGACCATCGTCACCAGCAGCTTTGCGAGATGAGAGGTAAAGGTTGTGCGCAGATGCGCGTCCAACGGCGACGTCACGCGCACGGCTTCGAGAATTCGTCCCATGCCAGATTCAGGACGGAAGCTCAGGAAGGGGACCGGCGCGGCTTTCGTTCCCGGGAGCTTGAAGCGGGGCTTGCGGCTTCGACTTGAAACCGGCACCGATGCCGGAATCAGCCTGTCGTCTCCGACATGCAGCGAGCGGAAATGCGACGGCGCCAGCGCCGTGGTCGCTGCCGGGTGGTAATGACAGAGCAGGAAGTGCGCATCGCCCGCGAGCAAGATCCGCTCACAGGCCTCCATGTGGTTGGCGACCAGCTGCACGTTCGGAACGAACGCCAGCTTGGTCTCGATCCCGCGCAGCCAGTCCGGAAAGAAGGTCAGCGATAGCGCGTTGGTCGAGGCGAACTTCAGCACGTCGGAGGCGCCGCGAGCCCGTTCCTGGGCGTCGAGCCGGCCGGCCGCAAGCCGGCGCAGAACGTCCTCGGCCGTCTCGCGAAAGCCTTCGCCGGCCGCCGTGAGATTGACGCTGTGCGTCGTGCGGTCCAGCAGCGGCGCCCCGGTCCACACTTCCAGCGCCTGGATCCTGCGGCTCAGCGCCGGCTGCGAGCAGTTCCGCTGCTCGGCCGCTCGCGAGAAGCTGCGTGTGGTCGCCACCGCGATGAAATCGTGCAGCCAGTTGATCTCCATAGCACGGCCTCCTGATGTTCAAGACATTGCTTATGCATGACTTGCATAACGATATCAGAACACGACATTGGATTTCCAGTGTCGTGGGCGTCACGGTGCAGCAAGTCTTCTCTGGGAGGAAAGCGCGATGGCCGCGCGCACGCTGTACGACAAGCTGGTCGACGCTCATGTCGTCCGCAATCTCGATGATAGCGGTCTCGTGTTGCTCTATGTGGACCGCACCGTGCTCAACGAATACACCAGTCCTCAAGCCTTCGCCGGGCTGCGCGCGGCTGGGCGCAAGGTCTGGAATCCGAAGGCCGCGCTGATGGTCGTCGACCACGTCAACCCGACCGCGGCTCAGCGCACCCGCGCGATGCCGGACCGAGGCGCGGCGCGGCAGGTCGATTACTTCGCCGAGAACGCCAGGGATTTCGGCATCGAATATTTTGACATCCTCGACCCCCGGCAGGGCATCGAGCATGTTGTTGCTCCCGAGCAGGGGCTCGTCATGCCAGGCATGGTGATCGCGGCCGGCGACAGTCACAGCACCGCCTATGGCGCGTTCGGTGCTCTCGGCTACGGCATCGGAACATCCGACATCGAGCACTATCTCGCGACGTCGACCGTACGCTATCGCCGCCTCAAGACGATGCGCATCCACCTGACGGGGGAGGCGCCGCTCGGCGTGACGCCCAAGGACATTGTGATGGAGGTGATCCGGCGGATAGGTGCCGACGGTGCGACCGGATATGCCGTGGAGTTCAGCGGCCCCGTCGTCTCCAACATGAGCGTCGAGGGCAGGATCGTGATCTCGATCATGATCGTCGAGGCGGGTGCGCGCGGCGTCGTGATCGCGCCGGATCAAAAGGTGCTGGATTATCTGAAGGGACGTCCGCGCGCGCCGAAGGGCGAGATGTGGGAGCGGGCGGCCAGGAGCTGGCTGATCCTGGCATCGGATCCCGACGCTCGGTTCGATCGCGAGATCGCGCTCGAGGTTTCCGAAGTCGCGCCGCTCGTGACCTGGGGCACCAGTCCCGACCAGGCGATCGCCGTCACTGAGACCATTCCCGATCCTGGACAGCAGGCTGCGCCCGAGCGCGAGGCGGCCGCAAGGCGCGCCCTGGACTATATGGGCCTCTCGCCTGGACTGCCCATTCAATCCGTTCCGATCGACTTCGCTTTCATCGGGTCCTGCACGAACGCGCGGATCGAGGATCTGCGCGATGCGGCCGAGATCTTCCGCGGCCGCCGGGTCGCCGATGGCGTGCGTGCGATCGTGGTGCCGGGCTCGACCCAGGTCAGGGCCCAGGCCGAGGCGGAGGGCCTCGCAAAGATGTTCACCGAGGCCGGCGTCGAATGGCGGCAGTCCGGCTGCTCGATGTGCCTTGCGATGAACGACGATGTGCTCAGGCCCGGCGAGCGGTGCGCGTCCTCGACCAACCGCAATTTTGAAGGCCGCCAGGGACCGGGCGCGCGCACGCACCTGATGAGCCCGGCCATGGTGGCGGCGGCAGCCGTCACCGGACGCATCACGGATGTGCGTTCTCTCTTGGCAGGAGCACGCCAATGATTCCGTTCGGTCAGGTCACGGGCGTGGCTGCGCCCATGATGGCGCCCAATGTCGACACCGACGTCATCATGCCAAAAATGTTCCTCAAGGGCGTGGACCGCAGCGGCTTGGGCGAGGGCGCCTTCAACCTACTGCGCTTCAGCGGCGGTAAGCCCAACGCTGACTTCATCCTCAATCGGGAAGGCTATCGCGACGCCAACTTTCTCGTCGTCGGCCCGAATTTCGGCTGCGGGTCGAGCCGCGAGCACGCGGTCTGGGGGCTGCAGCAGCTCGGCATTCGCGCGCTGATCGGCACCAGCTTCGCCGGCATCTTCAACGACAATTGCGCCAACAACGGTCTGCTGACGATCTCGCTCGATGCCGATGTGGTGGCGGAACTCGCCCGCGTCGTGGCCGACAGCTCGCGCAATGACGTCACGATCGACCTTGCTGCGCAATCGATCCGGTTCGATCGCGGTCGCCGCTCGATCGGGTTCGACATCGAGCCGGACAGGAAAGAGGCCTTCTTGACCGGCCGCGATTTCATCGCCTCCACGCTCGTCTTCGCCGACGACATATGCGCCTTCGAGGCGCGGCATCGGGCGGAGAACCCCTGGATCGTCTGACCTGCACGACCTTGCGCGGCTCGAATCCGCGCGCCAACGACAAAACGACAAACAGCGGAGGAAGCTTTGGTAGACACAACATATCGCCCGGCCGAAGCGCCTGGCGCCGTTGCTGCAACACATCTAGCCCGTCTCAAGGTCGGCCCGTTGCCGATCGGCATCTACGTCGCGGCCGCGCTCGTCTGCGCCGCCGCTGTCTATTCCGGCAAGCTGCCGAACGACGTGATCGGCGGCCTTTCGGTCCTGATGCTGCTCGGCTTCCTGCTGGGCAAGCTCGGTCAGACCATTCCGGTGCTGAAGCAGATCGGCGGCACCGCGATCCTGTGTCTATTCGTGCCGTCGGCCCTGGTGAGCTACGGCCTGATGCCAGAAGCCGCCTTGAAGGCGATCACGACCACGTTCCGAACCGCCAACTTTCAGTATTTCTTCATCGCCTGCCTTGTCGCAGGCTCGATCCTCGGCATGCCCTATCGGGTCCTGGTTCAGGGCTTCGTTCGCATGTTCGTTCCGCTCGTGATCGGCACGATCGCGGCCGTCACCGCCGGCATCGCCGTCGGGCTTCTGTTCGGCCACACCCCGAAGGACACGTTCTTCTTTGTCATCATCCCCATCGTCGGCGGCGGTCTTGCGGAAGGTGTCCTGCCGCTGTCCATCGCTTATTCCGAGATGTTGCATCGGTCGCAAGCCGAGCTTGTGGCGCAGATGGTGCCGGCTGCGCTGCTCGGCAACGTCGTCGCGATCGTCAGCGCGGGCCTGCTGGCGCGCCTTGGCGAGATGCGGGCCGACCTCAATGGCAGAGGGATGCTGGTCAAAACCGGAGACGACGACATTCTCGGCGAAGCGCGGCCGGACCTGCCGATCGATCTCGGACTGCTCGGTGCCGGCATGGTGCTGTCGTGCGGCTTGTTCGTGCTCGGCATGATTTTGGCGCCGCTCACCGGCATCCCCGGGCCGATCATGATGATCATCGCCGCAGTGGCATTGAAGCTGACCAGGTTACTACCGGCCGAGATGGAGCTCGGCGCTTATCAGATCAACAAGTTCATGTCGACCAACCTTACTTTCGCGATCCTGGTGGCGATGGGGACATTGCTGGTCTCATGGCAGCAGCTCGTTGCCTCCTTCAATCCAGGCTACATCATGATCTGCACGACCACGGTGCTGGCGATGATCGTGTCAGGTTTCTTCGTCGGCAAGTGGCTGAACATGTATCCAGTGGAGGCGGCGATCGTGACCGCCTGCCACTCGGGCCTCGGGGGCACCGGCGACGTCGCCATTCTTGGCGCCGCGGATCGCATGGGCCTGATGGCGTTCGCCCAGATCGCCACCCGCGTCGGCGGCGCGATCATGATCGTGATCGCGACACTCTTGATGAAATCGCTGTCCTGATACGGGCCGCGGCCTTCGCGCAGGACGAATGTTCCAGGGGAAATCTCAATGCTCGAATTCGAACAGATTGAATCATGCTCCGATCGATCAGAGACCGGGTTGACGCGCCGCCATCTGATGTCGATCGCGTTGACAACCGGTGCCCTCGGTTCGGCCATATTGGCGCCGGGTGCTTTCGCTCAGGAGAATAATACCGTGACGACCAGCGCGCTGCAAAAGTTGCTACCGGGGTTTCGACAGAAGCGCCTCAAGACCAGCGGGGCCGAGATCAACGCGCTCGTGAAGGGCGAGGGGCCGCCGCTGCTGTTGCTGCACGGACACCCGCAGACATTGGCGTGCTGGCACAAGATCGCCCCCAAGCTCGCGGAGCGCTTTACCGTGGTGCTGACCGATCTGCGCGGCTACGGCGACTCGAGCAAGCCCGACGGCGGCAAGGACAGTATCGCATATTCCAAGCGGGAGATGGCGCGGGATCAGGTCGAAGTGATGCGCGCGCTCGGTTTTGACCGCTTCCAGGCTGTCGGCCACGATCGCGGCGGGCGTGTTCTGCATCGCCTGATGCTTGATCATCCGGACACCGTCTCCAGGGCGGTCCTGCTCGACATCGCGCCAACCGCGACGATGTACGCCAAGGTGAACAAGGAGTTCGCTACGCGATATATGTGGTGGTTCTTTCTGATTCAGCCGGCGCCGCTTCCGGAAACCTTGATCGGCAACAATCTCGAATTCTATCTGCAGACCCATATCAACAAGCAGAACAAGACGCCGGGCGCCATCGACCCGGTTGCACTCGAAGAGTATCGCCGGTGCTACACCCGCGAGACGCTGCATGCCGTCTGCGAGGATTATCGCGCCGCTGCCGGCATCGACCTGATCCACGATGAGGCGGATTCCGACAAGAGAATCGGTTGCCCGCTGCTCGTGCTGTGGGGCGGCAAGGGAGTTGTCGGGTCGAGCTACGACGTCCTCGACACATGGCGCGCCAAGGCCAAGGACGTGCGAGGCGGAAGCCTGCCTTGCGGCCATTATCTGCCGGAAGAGGCACCTGAGTTGCTCCTCGAGCAGCTCAATGCCTTCTTGGCGTAACGACGGCGAGGCGTCTCGACAGCGGTCTCCAGGATCGCTCGCCGGTCTATCTCACGCTCATGATGCTGGGTGGCTCGCTGCCCGGCGAGACCTCTGAGTGCCGCTTTCTCGGAGGCGCTGATCCTCCTCAGGGAGGTGCTTGCGGGTCGAAAGCCTGCCGGCATTTGGCTAAGACCAGGGTGCGTAAATACCGGTACTGTGCATGGGGTTGTTTTGCCGGTTTTGATGCAGCCAATCGCGTCGGGAGGGTCAACCCGCCGCTTCGTCGAACTGCGTACTCGCCTCGAGCCACTGTTCCTCCGCCCGCGCCAGTGCGTCCGCCGCATTGGCGCGCGCCTTTGACAGTTGCGCGGCCTGCTTGGGATCGCGGGTGAAGATGTCGGGCAGGGCGAGGGCCGTGTCGATCTTCGTGATGATCTCGCCGACGCGGGCGATCTCGGCTTCGGCTTCCGCGATGCGCTTCTTCAGCGAGCCGCGATTGTCCGACTTCGGGCGCTGCGGCTTTTCGTTTGCGGGACTGCGCTCGCGCGGCGCTTCGGCGTTGCGCGCGGACAGCACCAGGCGGCGGTACTCGTCGAGGTCGCCGTCGTAATTGGTCACGGTGCGATCGGCGACGATCCAGAGCCGTTCGGCGCAGGCCTCGATCAGGTAGCGGTCATGCGAGACCATGATCACAGCGCCGGGAAATTCGTTGATCGCCTCCGCAAGCGCGGCGCGGCTGTCGATGTCGAGATGGTTGGTCGGCTCGTCCAAAATGATCATGTTGGGGCCGAAGAAGGTCGCAAGGCCCAATAGCAGCCTAGCCTTCTCGCCGCCCGACAGTTTGCCGGCCTTGGTGTCGGCGGCCTTGCCGGAGAAACCGATCGCGCCGGCGCGGGCCCGCACCTTGGCTTCGGGCGCATCGCCCATCAGCTTGCGCACGTGATCGTAGGCGGAAGCGTCCTCGTTGAGCTCGTCGAGCTGATGCTGGGCGAAATAGGCGATCGACAGTTTGTCCGCGCGGGTCACTCTGCCGGAGAACGACGCGAGGCGTCCGGCCAGCAGCTTGACCAGCGTCGACTTGCCGTTGCCGTTGGCGCCGAGTAGCGCGATGCGGTCGTCATTGTCGATGCGCAGGGTGACGCGGTTCAGCACAGGCGTTGCCGGATCGTAGCCGACCGAAGCGTTGTCGACGGCGATGATCGGCGGCGACAGGATTTTTTCCGGTGCCGGAAAGCTGATCTCGCGCACGTCCTCGGTGACCAGCGCGGTGATCGGCTTCAGCCGCTCCAGCATCTTGACCCGGGACTGCGCCTGGCGCGCCTTGGAGGCCTTGGCCTTGAAGCGATCGACGAAGGCTTGCAGCCGCGCGCGTTCGGCCTCCTGGCGCTTGACCTGCTTGGCATCGAGCAATTCGCGCGCGGCGCGCTGCTCCTCGAAGGAGGAATAGGTGCCCTTGTAGAGCGTGAGCTTGCCGCGCTCCAGATGCAGGATCTGGTCGACCGAGCTTTCCAGGAGGTCGCGGTCGTGGCTGATCACGATCACCGTGCGCGGATAATGCGCGAGATGATCCTCCAGCCACAGCGTGCCTTCGAGATCGAGATAGTTGGTGGGCTCGTCGAGCAGCAACAGGTCGGGAGCTGCGAACAGCGTCGCGGCGAGCGCGACGCGCATGCGCCAGCCGCCGGAGAATTCGGCGCAGGGGCGGAGCTGATCGGCGGCGGAGAAGCCGAGGCCGGAGAGGATCGCGGCCGCGCGGCTCGGCGCCGAATGCGCGTCGATGTCGACGAGGCGGGTCTGGATCTCGGCGATCCGGTGCGGATCGATCGCGTGCTCGGCCTCGGCGAGCAGCGCGTCGCGTTCGAGGTCGGCCTGGAGCACGACGGAGATCAGGCTTTCGGGGCCGTTCGGGGCCTCTTGCGCGAGACTGCCGACGCGCCAGCGCGGCGGCAGCGTCACCAAGCCGTGCTCGGCCGCGAGCTCGCCGCGGATCACCTTGAACAGCGTCGACTTGCCGGTGCCGTTGCGCCCGACCAGGCCGACGCGCGAGCCGGGCGTGATCTGCACGGAACTCTGGTCAATCAGAAGACGTCCGGCGAGGCGGATGGAGAGATCGGTGATGGACAGCATGCGGCCTTGTCACCGCAAGGCGCGACGAACGCAACCCGTTTTTCCGTGGTTATCGCTTGCGCATGATCCTATCGGAAAACCGCTTCACACTTTTCCCGATCATGCGCCGGTCAGTGCGATTCGCGCTCGCGCTGCTTCAATTCGTTGAGCAGCTGCTCGAGGTGCGTCGGGAGGTGAGGATCGGGGCGCAGATTCTGCTGAAGCCGTTCGCCCACGGCATCGCAAATCGAGCGGCTGGTGCGCCGGTCGATCTGTACGCTGTCATTGGCAAAAGGCCCAGCCATCGCGAGGTTCCATGCTCTTAAAGTAAAGACACGGTACCAAGTCATTGCCTCCAAAATGGTTTCGCTGCTCGCGGAGAATGTCCGAAATTCTCGTCAAAGTTGTATGAATCGCCCCATATCCGCCCAAATAAGAGGCCCCGGCGGGGGGAACGCCGGGGCCTCTCCTGAAGGGGTGCCTTGGGGGGCATAGGACCCCTTTTGTCAGGAAAGTGCTTTGGAAGGTGCTGTCGGGCTCAGTAGCAGCGGTTGATCAGCCGCCAGCGGGGTCCCCAGGGGGTCGGGACCAGCCGGCGCACGTAGCAGCCGCCATAACCGTAGGAGACGGGGCCGCCGACATAGAAGCGCGGTCCGCCCCAGCCGTGGTGCCAGCCGCCTCCGTGCCAGCCTCCGCCGTGCCAGCCGCCATGCCAGTGAGCGGAGGCGGAGGTCGGCGCCAGCGCGGCACCGAGCGCGACCGCGGCAACGGCGGCAAGCGAAAGTTTCCTCAACATGGTGATCTCCTCCAAACTGCCGGCGCGGGCCTGTCGCGTCGATGGAAAGGCCGCCGAAACGGTCTGCCTCACAATCAGGCTTGGGTTTCGATGGGCCCGACCTTACGCCCGCGAAGCTGAACCGAACCCTGACGGGGGTTTCAGGATCGGTTCATCTGGGTGAAATCGTTGTAATCAGCTGAAATCGCGGGTTACGACGCCTGCGGCGAAGCGCCTGTGCGGCCGCCTCGGCGGTCGCTTGCCGTCCGGCAAAGGCGCCGATATAAGCCCCGCAACTCCCGAACCACCGCATTCCTTCCAAGGACAAGATTTATGGCCATCGAACGCACTTTCTCGATCATCAAGCCCGACGCGACCGAGCGTAACCTGACCGGCGCGGTCAACGCCGTGATCGAGAAGGCGGGCCTGCGCATCGTCGCGCAGAAGCGCATCCGCATGACCAAGGACCAGGCCGAGACCTTCTATGCCGTCCACAAGGCGCGGCCGTTCTTCGGCGAGCTCGTCGACTTCATGACCTCGGGTCCGGTCGTGGTGCAGGTGCTGGAAGGCGAGGGCGCGATAGCCAAGTACCGCGAGGTGATGGGTGCGACCGATCCGGCCAAGGCTGCCGAGGGCACCGTCCGCAAGCTCTACGCCAAGTCGATCGGCGAGAATTCGGTGCACGGCTCGGATGCGCCGGAGACGGCTGTAATCGAGATCGCGCAGTTTTTTTCGGGCAACGAGATCGTCGGCTGATCCATCAGCCGATAAGTTAGGACGACGGGGCGAAAGGACGTATTGTGAACTGGCTCTGGCAGATCTTCGATCCCGCGACGATCGGGGCGTTCTTCACCCAGTTTCGCAACGAGATGGCTGAACCGACCTTCTGGATCGCGGTCGGCAAGATCATCTGGATCAACATCCTGCTCTCCGGCGACAACGCGCTGGTGATTGCGCTCGCCTGCCGCGGCCTCAAGCCGCGGCACCGGCTGTGGGGCATGATCTTCGGCGCGGGCGCCGCGGTGATACTGCGGATCATCTTCACGGGCATCGTCGCGAGCCTGATGGGGCTGCCCTACCTCAAGCTCGTCGGCGGTCTTGCGCTGATCGTGATCGCGGCAAAACTGCTGGTGCCCGAAAACGAGGACGAGGACGACGTCGAGTCCGCCTCGCATCTGTTGCAGGCGGTCCAGATCGTCGTGGTCGCCGACATCGTCATGAGCCTGGACAACGTCATTGCGGTGGCTGCTGCCGCCAATGGCAGCGTGCCGCTGTTGATCCTCGGCCTCGCCATCAGCGTGCCGCTCATCGTCGCCGGTGCTGCTCTGATCATGGCGCTGCTCGCAAAGCTGCCGGTCCTGGTCTGGGCCGGCGCGGCGCTGCTCGGCTGGATCGCGGGCGAGGTGATCGCGACCGATCCCGGCGTCGCACCGAAGCTGCACATGCTGTTCGACGGCCCGCTCGGCGCCTCGCTGGACAGCATACTCGGTGCACTTCGCATCCCGCCGCAGTTCGCCCATGGCGGCGGAGGCGGCGAATATTTCTGCGCCGCGCTCGGCGTCGTCCTCGTGCTGGTCGTCGGCACCATCTGGCGCCGGCGCAGTCTGAGCGCGGCCGCGCTCGAATCCTCCGAGGGGCACGCCAAGGCATCGGCGAAGTGACTTCGACGCTCTGATCGGTCTTGGTCTTCTCTCCAGCGATGAGAGGCGAGCATGTCACTGATGTGCTCGCCGCGTTGGCCGCGGTACGCGAGCGATCACCGGCCATGGGCTCAGCGCAAGAGCCGAAGTCTCCCATCATCGCGTTCGTACAACCGGCGCGCAGACCTTGCGTTGCGCGGTCGCACGCAGTGCGCTTGGGCTCGCGTGCGATGATTCTTCCTTCGCAACCAACGCGCGATTTAGAGGTTGTCTTATTATAAACTATTGAAAATAAAGGGTGCTTTCGTTGACTCAACGATGGTCCCCACGGCACGTCGCTCCGACGTTCATGTTCATGAAATCGGAAGCTGGTGCGATGCCGTCGAGAGTGATTTGCCGTCCTGTTGCTGTTCTTGCCGCTAGCATCAAAGCCCTTCTGACCTGCTCCAGCCCGGGAGCCTTCGCGGTCTCTGTGGTCTCCATTGCCTTGTTCAGCGACGGCCTCCTGCACGGCACCAACGCGCAAAGCGCTGTGCCGGAGACGGAGCGGGGCAGCACGTTGCCGGCGGTGACCGTCAGCGCAGATGCGCCGAAGCCGCGCGCACGTCCACGCTCCAATCCAGGCCGAAGGGCGGGCCGTAGCGCGCCTGCGAATGAGCGGGCCAAGTTGCAGGCGGAAGCAACCCCCACGGCTGCGAGGCCGGGCGCGCTTCCGCCGTCCTACGCAGGCGGGCAGGTCGCCCGCGGCGGCCAGGTCGGCTTGCTGGGCAACAAGGATTTCATGGATACGCCGTTCAACATCGCCAGCTACACGGCGAAGAAGATTGAAGATCAACAGGCCACCACGGTCGCCGACGTCGTCAGCAACGATCCTTCGGTGCGTTTCACTGGCCAGACCGGTGGCATTCTCGACTCCTTCTTCATCCGCGGATTTCCGATCGGGGAGGGGAATGTCGGAGAAATTGCCTTCAACGGCGTCTATGGCGTTGCACCGAATTATCGGGTGTTCACCGATTATGTGGAGCGCATCGAAATCATCAAGGGCCCGACGGCGCTGCTTTACGGCATGGCGCCAAACAGCAGCGTCGGGGGCACCATCAACATCGTTCCAAAACGTGCTGGGGATGTCGATCTCACCCGGGTCACGACCGACTACACGACAAACACCCAGCTCGGCACGCATCTCGACGTGAGCCGACGGTTCGGCGAGAACCGCGAATTCGGCATTCGCGTCAATGGCAGCTACCACAATGGCGATACGCCGCTCGACAACCAGACCCGGGAGGCGCATGTCGGCGCCGCAGCGTTCGACTATCGCGGCGAGAAGTTCAGAGCTTCGCTCGACTTCATCGATCAGGAGGAAAAGTTCGACGCGCCTACGAGGCCGTTTCTGGTTGCAACAGGCGTCGCCGTCCCGACCGCACCGGTCGGGCGGCGCAATGTCACGCAGGCCTGGGAGTGGGCCAAGGTTCACGACAACTCGCTGCTGGCGCGCGCCGAATACGATGTGACGGACTCCGTGACAGTGTTCGCCGACGGCGGTGGTGGCAGGACCCAGGTCGATCGTCTGTTCGGGACGCCGACGATCCTGAACGCGGCAGGCAACACGACTTCGACGCCGGGGCATTTCAAATTCGATATCGACAGGAACGTGGCCGATGCCGGTGTGCGTGCCCGGTTCGAAACAGCCGCGATCAGTCACGCCGTGACCTTCCAGGGCAGCTACTACACGGATCAGATCTCGCGCGGCTCTGTATCCGGGACGCCGGTGTTGTCCAATATCTATGCGCCGATCGCCCGTCCCGAGCAGCTCGTTCCGGCTCCCGCGACCGTGCCGAAGCTGTCGGATACCGAGCTGACCGGTCTTGCGCTCGCCGACACCATGTCAGTTTTCCAGGAGCGCCTTCAGCTGACCGTCGGCGTCAGGCAACAGGGCGTCAAGTCGAACAACTACAACACCACCACGGGCGCCGTTACCTCCGCCTACGACCAGACGGCGCTCACGCCGATGGTCGGCGTGGTCGTCAAGCCCTGGAGCAACGTTTCGCTGTACGCCAACTACATCGAAGGGCTCAGCAAGGGTGACATCGCACCGACGACGGCGAGCAATCAAGGAGAGGTCCTGGCGCCGTATTTCAGCAAGCAGAAGGAAGCAGGCGTCAAGGTCGATTTCGGGATGCTCGCGACCACGATCAGCCTGTTCGAGATCACCAAGCCGTCGGGACAGCTGGGTGCCGATAAGGTCTTCCGGGCCGACGCCGAACAGCGCAATCGCGGCGTGGAATTCACCGTGTTTGGAGAAGTGCAGCCGGGCATTCGCGTGCTTGGCGGCGTGACGTTGATCGACGCGGAGCTGACAAAGACGAGCACGCTGGCCAATCTCGGCAAGACGCCGATCGGCGTGCCTCAGGTGCAGGCCAATTTGTCCGCCGAATGGGACACGCCGTTTGCACCCGGACTGACGCTGGTCGCAAACACCATCTATACCGGGCACCAGTATCTGGATGGGGCAAACACGCAAGTTATTCCGGCCTGGACCAGGCTCGATCTAGGTGCGCGCTACAACACGCGCATCAATAACCGGCCGGTCACGCTCCGGGCCCTGGTCCAGAATGTATTCGATACCAACTACTGGGCTGGCGTGGCGAGCTTCTCCGCATTGGCGCAAGGCACGCCGCGAACCCTGCTATTGTCGATGTCGACGGATTTCTGAACCGGGTCGGCTTTGATGCGCGCAACGACGATGCGCGTTCCGAACGTCACCGAGGCCAGACGCGGAGCCACGATCAGGCGCAGACGACGGGTGCTCTGAATGGACGAAAGAATCAGGGCGCCGCGACAGGACGGCTCCGCGCCCGCCCGATCCCGAATGATGACCGGGCGCACGCGGCACACACTGCTGTGGGCTCACCGATGGCTCGGATTGATCTTCGGCATCGTCGTGGTGCTGATAGGCCTCACCGGAAGCTTCATTGTCTTCTACCGGGAGATCGATGTTGCCCTGAATCCAGCGCTCTATGCTCCCGCTGGTCCGGAGCAAAAGTTCACTTTGTCGGAAGTGATGCGCGCCGCCGCGGCGGCGGATCCAGCGCCGATTGCCACGATCCTTGCGCCGGATCGGACCTGGCCGGTCTGGATCGTGATACATACGCATGAAACCGCGCCTGGCCGCTACCCGAACCGTTGGACGACCATGGTCGATCCTTCGAACGGGAAGGTGCTCGGGCGGCGTGACTACGTCAACGCGTTCGCCCTCAAGGTCTATCGTCTCCACTACACGCTGCTGCTCTATGAGTTGTGGGGCAAGGAGCTGGTCGGCGTGGCCGGGTTCGTGCTGCTCGTTTGGCCATGTCGGGACTCGTCCTGTGGTGGCCGAGGCCGGGTCTTTTCTGGCGATCGGTCTCGGTGCGCAAGAACGTCTCGCTGCTTCGATTTGTTCTGGATGTTCATAGTGCGGCCGGCTTTTGGGCCCTGCTCGTGCTCTTGGGGATCTCGATCACCGGCGTCGGCATCGTTTTCCCCGACGTGATGCGTCCCATCGTTGGCCTTCTGTCGCAAACGACGCCTGATCGCTCGCCACGGGTCGAAATGCCGCCTCCGACAGGGACGCCGTTGCTTCCAGCCGATGCGATCGCGCGACTAGCGCAGGCGGCCAAGCCCGGCGTTGCGATTGCTATGTTCAATCCGCCGACCGCAACGCGCAACACCTGGCGCGTGCAGTTCCGTCCCGACGGTGCTGATCCCGCCGTACGGGCACGGGGGGCGATCTGGCTCGATCCATGGAGCGGCGCAGTGGTGCACGACCGCAGTCCGGTCGCCATGTCGATGGGGGACCGCTATCTGGCCGAACAGCTCTGGCTTCACAACGGCGCGGCGTTCGGACTCGCAGGACGCCTGTTGGTTTTCGCGGCCGGATTCGCGCCTTTCGCCCTGTTCGTCAGCGGCCTGATCATGTGGCTCAAAAAACGTCCCGGAAGGGTTAGGGTCACCGTCGCACGATCGAACCGGCGCGGTTGATCAGGCGGGCGAGTTGGCGGAAGCGGCTGCCGACGCGGTCGGCGACGAGATCGACGAGGCGGTGCTCGAACACCAGCATCAGCTTGCGGCCTTGATTGCGGAAATGCGTGGCGGGCAGCACACCCGGCCGCGCCGCCGAGATCAGGTGCGCGACGCGGAACGCTGCTCCCAAGAGGCGTGCACGTTCGAGCTGCGCCGGCGTCAGCAGGCTCTGCATGGTGGCCGGCGGCTGGTTTTCCTCGCTCAGGCCCGCGTAGCGATAGAACACCGACAGGCCGACGAAGGCGCGCTCGGTATGGGTGATCGCGCCGAAATTGCCGTTGACGACGAGGCTCAGCGTCTGCTCGCCACGATGATCAGGATGCACGCGCCAGCCGATGTCGGAGAGTAGGCACGCGGTGTGGCGCAGGCGGCGGTCCGCTTCTGTCTCGCGCAGCTTCACGACACGGGCGAGGCGGTCGGTCCAGGCGATCAGCTCGCGGGCGTGCTTCGCCGAACGCGACAGCAGCTGGTTTAGCTCCTCTGCGGCGCAGATCAGCCCGTCCTCGTTGCGTTCGGAGTCCGGCAGCTTCTCGTGCAGCAGGCCCTCGCGCACGCCGAAGGTCGAGAACACGATGGTTTTCGGCTTCGCCACCCGAATGATGTGCTCGAGCACCAGTGCCGCATAGGTGAGGAGCGGGCGGCGCGCATCAGCGACGATCTCGATGTCGGCCAGCATGTCGGCGGCCGCAAGCCGGCGCAGACGTCGCGAGAAGTCGAGCGCCTCGGCCGCCGAAATCGAATAGCCGTGCATCACCTGGAGCGGATAGCCGCTCTGGATGATGTGGATGCGCGCGAGCGCGCGCCAGGTGCCGCCAACCGCGTAGAAGGTGCGGCCGCTGCCCGCGGCGAGCTGCGGCACCTCGTCGAGCGCCTCGCGCACAATGCGGTCGGCGCGCTTGAGAGATTTGTGCGCGAGGTCCTGGAGCGCGAGGCCACCGAGCGGCAGCGTCACGCCGCTGCGCACGCTGTTCCTGCGCACGTCGATCAGCTCGAGCGAGCCGCCGCCGAGATCGCCGACGATGCCGTCGGGATGATGGATACCGGAGATCACGCCGAGCGCCGACAGCCGCGCTTCGCGCTGGCCCGACAGGATCTCGATCTTCACGGCGCAGATGCGCTCGGCCTTCGCGATGAAGTCGGGGCCGTTGGAGGCGTCGCGGCAGGCGGCGGTCGCAATCGCGAACACGCGCCCGACCTGCATCACGCGGCACAGCGCGCGAAAACGCTTGAGGGAGGTCAGCGCCTTGTCGACGGCGTCGGGCGCGAGCAGGCCCGTGCTCTGCACCTCGCGTCCGAGGCCGCACAGCGTCTTCTCGTTGAAGATCGGAATGAGGCTGCGCGCGAGCGCCTCATAGACGACGAGGCGGACCGAGTTGGAACCGATGTCGATAACTGCGACGCTCGCGCCGCGCTTGCGCGGCTGCTTCACGTCGAGAATCCGGGATCAGGATTGGTGACGTTCGTTCCGGCGCGTGAGACGGCGCGGCGAGGATTCTTTGAGCGACTTTCCACGGCCAGACAGACTCGGATTTGTCATGAAGTAGTTGTGGACGTTGAAAGGCTCCTCGCCCTTCGCGGCCTTCATACGCGTTGAGGACCCGTCCGGCAACAATTGCCAGCTCTGCTCATTATCCTTCAGATTCGCGACCATGATCTGTTCGAGAACCTGCTGATGCACCGTGGGATTTTGCAGCGGACACAGCACCTCGACGCGGCGGTCGAGGTTGCGCGGCATCATGTCGGCCGAGGAGATATACACAGCCGCTTTCGCGCCCGGCAGGCCCTGGCCCATGCCGAAGCAGTAGATTCGGCCGTGTTCCAAGAAGCGTCCGATGATCGACTTGACGCGGATGTTCTCCGACAAGCCGGGAATTCCGGGCCTGAGGCAGCAGATGCCGCGCACCACCAACTCGACCTGGACGCCGGCCTGCGAGGCCTCGTAGAGCGCGTCGATGATGTCGGGGTCGACAAGCGCGTTCATCTTCATCCAGACCGCGCCGTGCCGCCCGTGCCGTGCATGCGCGGTCTCGCCCTGGATGTGCTCGATGATGCGCTTGCGCAAGGTCAATGGCGACACCGCCATCTTCTCCAGATCGCTCGGCGCGGCATAGCCGGTGATGAAATTGAACACGCGCGCCGCGTCTCGGCCGATGGTCGCGTCCGAGGTGAAGTAGGAGAGGTCGGTGTAGATGCGCGCGGTCACCGGGTGATAGTTGCCGGTGCCGGTATGGACGTAAGTCGTGAGGCTGCCGCCCTCGCGGCGCACCACCATCGAGAGCTTTGCATGCGTCTTCAGTTCGAGGAAGCCGTAGACGACCTGCACGCCGGCGCGTTCGAGGTCGCGCGCCCAGCGGATGTTGGCCTCTTCGTCGAAGCGAGCCTTCAGCTCGATCAGCGCGGTCACCGACTTGCCGGCCTCGGCGGCTTCAGCGAGCGCGCGCACGATCGGCGAGTTGTTGGAGGTGCGGTAGAGCGTCTGCTTGATCGCGACCACATCCGGGTCGCGCGCGGCCTGCTGCAGGAACTGCACCACCACGTCGAAGGATTCGTAGGGGTGATGGACGATGAGGTCCTTCTGCCGGATCGCCGCGAAGATGTCGCCGGCATGCTCGCGCACCCGCTCGGGATGGCGTGGCACGTAAGGGGTGAATTCGAGGTCGGGACGGTCGAGGCGGGTGAGCTGCGAAAGCTCGTTCATGGCGAGCACGCCATCGACCAGGAACACCTCGTCATCGGCGGCCGATAGTGCGTGCTGCACGAAGCTCCGCAATTCCTCCGGCATCTTGGCGTCGATCTCGAGCCGGATCACCGAGCCGCGGCGGCGACGCTTCAGCGCGGTCTCGAACAGGCGGACCAGGTCTTCCGCCTCTTCCTCGATTTCGAGCTCGGAGTCGCGGATGATTCGGAAGGCGCCCTGACCGTGCAGATTGTATCCGGGGAAGAGGCGGTTGATGAACAGGGTGGTCGCCTGTTCCAGCGAAATCAGCCGGACGGCCCTGCCTTCGGCTGGTAGGCGGATGAAGCGGTCGATCTTGCCGGGCATGCGGATCAGCGCGTTCATCTGCTTGCCGTCGGCGGCGCGCGTGAGCTGAAGCGCGATGGTGAAGCCGAGGCTCGGGATGAACGGGAAAGGGTGGGCCGGATCGATTGCGAGCGGCGTCAGCAACGGGAACACGTTGTTGAGGAAGTAGTCCTCGATCCAGCTCCGCTCCGCCTTGGTGACGTCCTTGCCCTCAACCAGCACGATGCCGACATCGGCGAGCGTGCCGCGCAGGTCGCGCCAGATCGCCTGCTGGTCGGAGGCAAGCTCGGACACGGTGCGGTTGATCAGCGCGAGCTGCTCCGACGGCGTGAGGCCATCGGGGGCGCGCTCGGCAATGCCCTCGCGCACCTGGGCCTTGATGCCGGCCACGCGGACCATGAAGAACTCGTCGAGGTTATTCGCTGAAATCGACAGGAATCGTACCCGCTCCAGCATGGGGTGGCTGGGATTGACCGATTCCTCCAGGACGCGGCGATTGAAATGCAGCCAGGACAGCTCGCGGTTGATGAAACGCTCGGGGCTGGAAGCAATCGCCGGCAGGCCCTCGGTTTCCGGGGGTTTTTCTTTGATTTCAACGGCTTGCGCAGAGTCCATGAGAAGTCGATCCATCCAGTTCACCCCAATTTGCGACTTACGCGCAAAACCGGCGGGAGCATGTGTTAGAGCGATGACGTTTCGATGACATTGATGTTCCGCCGCTCCGCCGCGTCAAGCGGCCTCGGAGGCGGGCGGGGCCGGTCAGGCGTCCCGAAGCAGCTCGGCGGCCAGCGCCCGGGTGACGGGGCGCCCAAGCCGCAGGGCCTCGCTGTCGAGCAATTCCACAGCCCGCCGGGCGGCGGCCGAGGACCGCTCCAGGCGGGTGGCGAGGTAGCTGACCACGCTCTCATCCACCGTGAGTTGACGGTCGGCGCAGAATTTGACGATCAGGCCACGGAAAAGCTGGTCGTCGGGCGGCAGCAGCGCGACCGCCGGCACGGCGCGCAGGCGCGAGCGCAGGTCGCGAAGCTCGATCTCGAGCGATGCCGGGACCTCGCGCCCGGTGAAGAGGACGTAGGCGCCATCCTCACGGGCGAGGTTCATCAGGTGGAAGAGCGCGCGCTCGTCAAATTCTTTCGCCTTGAGGTCCTCGACCACTAGCGCCCCGGTGGCGAGCGCGCCCGGGACCGCTGCGGCGGTCAGGGCATTGGCCGTGGTCGAGCGGGCGCCAGCCTCCTCGGCCCAGATCGCGGCGAGATGGCTCTTGCCGCTGCCTTCGGGGCCGGCCAGCCACATGATCCGGTTCGGCCATTCCGGCCAGGCGTCGATCAGGCCGAGGCCGGCCGCGTTGGCCGGGCCCTCGAGAAAATTGTCCCGGCTGAGACTTTCCGCATGCGGAAGCGAAAACGCCAATTGTCGGGGATGAACGCGGCCTGCCACGCTTGCCTTGCTCCATGCCGGCGCGCCGGCCTCGTTGGAAAAGATTCGACTTGATCGAGCGGGAGTTGGCCTTTTGCGGGGCCGCATCCCAACTCATTTGGCCTCGATCGTGCTCATGTGCCGCAGCCACTCGACGAGATAGAGCGACACCGAGGAGAGCGTGAAAACCGTGACGAGGCCCATCAGGATCATATCATAGGGTTGCGGCTTGAAGCCGAAGGCAAGTGCGGCCAGCACCAAGGCCGCGAACGCCACTTGGGCCACAGTGTTGAGCTTGGACACCTTCGAGGGCTTCATCTCGACCGGCCGGTCGAACAGCCAGGATACGATCACGGCGGCGACGATCATGATGTCGCGCGAGACCACGAGGATGACGATCCAGCGCGGAATCGCCCCCCAGATGCCGAGCGCCATGTAGATCGAGACCAGCAGCGCCTTGTCGGCGAGCGGATCGAGCAGGGCGCCGAGCTCACTCGTCATGTTGAAGCGCTTGGCCAGGAAGCCGTCGACGGCGTCGCTGATACCGGCGATCAGGAAGACCGCGAACGCCACCTCCATTTGGCTCGACACGATGGCCCAGACGATGATCGGGACCAGCATGATGCGGCCCAGGGTAATGATGTTCGGAATACTCACGCGGCGCTTCCCGGCACCCGGATTGACCTCAGATCCGGCCCCCTCGGAGGCTGAACCGGTTGATATCTACATAGTATAGGGCCGGGCGCCATGCGAGCCATTGCGCGTCCCCGGAATTCGACGTAACCAGCCGCAAACCCACTGGAAATCGGGCATGACCGACCGCAAAAACGGCCTCACTTACGCCGATTCAGGCGTCGATATCGACGCCGGCAACCGCCTCGTCGACCTGATCAAGCCGATGGTGCGCGCCACCGCACGGCCGGGCGCCGACGCCGAGATCGGCGGTTTCGGCGGCCTGTTCGACCTCAAGGCGGCCGGTTTCAAGGACCCCGTCCTGGTTGCTGCGACCGACGGCGTCGGCACCAAGGTCAAGATCGCGATCGAGACCGGCCTGCATGGCGGCATCGGCATCGACCTCGTCGCCATGAGCGTCAACGACCTCGTGGTCCAGGGCGCCGAGCCACTGTTCTTCCTGGACTATTTTGCCTGCGGCAAGCTCGATCCGGAGGCCACCGCCGCGATCGTCGCTGGCGTTGCGGAGGGCTGCCGCGAATCCGGCTGCGCCCTGATCGGCGGCGAAACGGCCGAGATGCCCGGCCTCTACAAGGACGGCGATTATGATCTCGGCGGCTTTGCCGTCGGCGCCGCCGAGCGCGGCACGCTGCTGCCGCGCAAGGACATCGCGGCGGGCGACGCCGTGATCGGGCTCGCCTCGTCGGGCGTGCATTCCAACGGCTTCTCGCTGGTGCGCAAGATCGTGGAACAATCCGGTCTCGGCTTCGAGGCGCAGGCGCCTTTCGCGCCCGTGATGACGCTGGGCGGCGCGCTGCTGACGCCGACGCGGCTCTACGTCAAATCCTGCCTGCGTGCGATCCGCGAGACCGGCGCGGTGAAGGGGCTCGCCCACATCACCGGCGGCGGTTTCACCGACAACATTCCGCGCGTGCTGCCGAAGCACCTCGGCGTCGGCATCGACCTTGCACAGCTGCCGGTGCTGCCGGTGTTCAAATGGCTGGCCGCGCAGGCCGGCATCGCCGAGCTGGAAATGCTGCGCACCTTCAATTGCGGTATCGGCATGATCGCGATCGTTGAGCCTGACCAGGTCGACAAGGTGGTCAAGGTCTTCACCGATGCCGGCGAGACCGTGGCGCAGCTCGGCACCGTGATCCCGGCCGAAGGCGAGCACCGCGTCGTCTATAACGGCCACCTCGACCTGGCGCTGTGATGAAGCGCCGCGTCGCCATCCTGATCTCCGGCCGCGGCTCCAACATGGCTGCGCTGATCAAGGCAGCGGCTGCCGCGGATTTTCCGGCAGAGATTTCGCTGGTCATCTCGAACAAGGCCGATGCACTGGGGCTCGAACGGGCCAGGGCGAGCGGCGTGACAACCGAGGTGATCGAGAGCAAGCCGTTCGGCAAGGACCGCGCAGGTTTTGAGAAGGTGCTGCAGGCCGCGCTCGACCGGCACGGCATCGAGCTGATTTGTCTGGGCGGCTTCATGCGCCTGTTCACGGCGGAGTTCACCCAGGCTTGGTACGGGCGGATGCTCAACATCCATCCCTCGCTGCTGCCATCCTTCCCCGGTCTCGACCCGCACGGCCAGGCCTTGCGTGCCGGCGTCAAGCTGTCCGGCGCGACGGTCCACTTCGTGATCCCCGAGACCGATGCCGGACCGATCGTGATGCAGGGCGCGGTTCCCGTCAGCGACAACGATACGTCGGACACGCTCTCGGAGCGCATCCTCGAAGTCGAGCACCGCATCTATCCCGAGGCGCTGCGGCTGCTCGCGGCCGGCAGGGTCCGGATCGACGGCGAGGTGTGCAGAACGGCGGGCAGCTCTGCGTCGGAGAATTTTTTGGTTGCGCCGGTGGTGAGCTGAAGCGACGTCGCTTTTCGACTTCCCAAACAAAATCCCCCGGCAGAGCCGGGGGCAACGTCATGATCTCTCGCGCGTAGCTTTGAGAGAAATCAGGAGACCTTGAGGTTCTCCGCGGATGATTTGCCGCGGTTCTCCACGAGGTCGTATTCAACCACCTGGTTCTCGTTGAGGGTCGAGAGTCCGGCGCGCTCGACGGCGGAGATGTGGACGAACACGTCCTTGTCGCCGCCGTTCGGCTTGATGAACCCATAGCCCTTGGTCGGGTTGAACCATTTGACGGTGCCCTTTTGCGGCATCGCTAATCTCCTCCACTAGATAGAAAAAAGACGCGGCCGCTTTTCGCGTGCCACGCCACAAACGGGCTTCCGGAAGTCTGTTCGAGTCTTGAGTCTTAATGTCGCGAAACGCACAGCCGAGCGGCCAATTCCGATTGTGGCCAATATTGCAACATGAAAAGCGCGCGTTAGCAAGCAGGGTGCGAATTTCAAGATCGCACCGGACACGCTCGAGTGCAATTTTCGACCTGTGGCCCGGGAACCACAATCAGGAGCAATCCCCCTCGTCAGGAGGTGTCAGCTGGTTGACCCTCCGTAACAGTTCGGCGCAAATCAGCTTATGCGTGCGCCGCTCCTGTTGCATTTTTGCGCGCCGCCATTTGCTTTGGGATTTGTCGTCATGCGCTGCACCGCGCAGCCACCAGGGACACGGCAGACTGTCGGGCTGAGCCGCATCCGCCGCGTCGCGGCAGCGGTCGCCACGACCTTTGCCCTTATGACGTTTGCGCTCATCGTGACGGTGTCGGCGGCGACGCCCGTCCTCGCGCAAAGTCCGACGCCGACGCCCACGCCGACCCCGACACCGACGCCGTCGCCGACCCCGGTTCCGATGCCGACCTCGACCAATTACGACCAGTCGGCCGGCAACAGCACGCTCAATCTCGGCTCAGGTTTCCTGGAGCGCCTCGGCAATCAGGCATCGAGCGGCATCAACCGGGCATCCCGCACCAATCCCGGCGGCGGCGGCGCATCGGCGAGCACCGAAGATCCGCGCTACCGCACCTGGTTCGAGGGTTACGGCATCTCGGTCCGCACCGATGCGCAAGGCGACTTTCTCGGCGACAAGCGCAAGACCTTTGGCGGTGTCGCCGGCATCGGCGCGCGGCTCGCACCGGGTGTCAATATCGGCTTTTCGGTCGACCAGAGCCACACCGACATCGACGTGCCGCTGGCGCTCCAGTCGGCGACACTCGACCTGACCCAGGTCGGCCTCAACGGCTCCATCGACAAGGGGCCCTGGACCTGGGCCTTTGCGGTGGTGCACGGTTTCGGCAAGGTCCGTTCCAGCCGCGACACCGGCTTCGGCCTTGCGAGCGCGGGGTATCGCGCCGCGGTCGATGGTGCGCTGACCGAGATCAGCTATTACTGGACCAAGGACCAGATGCGCATCGTGCCCAAGGGCGCGCTCGAATATGTGCGCGCCACCAGCGCGGCGTTCCAGGAGGCCGGTGGCCTCGATCCGCTCAACGTCGGCGCGACGGCGCTGTCGCGCGCGCGCGTCATGATCGGGGCCGAGATCGGCCGCTACTTCATCATCGACCAGAAAATCCTCGACCTGTCCGCCTACGGCAAGTTCGTCGACAATTTCCACCAGGACCTCGGATCGGTCCAGGTCAGCCTGGGGACCCAGAGCATCGTCGTCCCCGGCATCGGCGAGAGCCGCTACGGCATGGATGCCGGCGCCTCGGCCTCGCTCAGCCTGACCAGCGTCGCGCGGCTCTACATCAATTACGACGGCAAGTTCCGCAACGAGCTCACCTCGCACCAGGGCACGGTCGGCTTCGAATATAAATGGTGAGCTGAAACTTACGCCGGCGTTGCCGCGGCATAGCCCGTCAGCCCAAAACCCTCGCGCGCGGCCGTCATCATCGGCACCAACGCGTTCGGATGGATGAACTCGTCGCGGAAGCAGGGATAGGTCTTGGGATCGAAGATCTTTTTCAGCCAGTCGACCACGATCTTGTGCCGCTCGGAGGTGCGAAACTCCTTGTGATAGGTGAGCCAGAGATCGGCGTGGTGGCTGACGCCGAGATCGACGGCAACGAGCGGCGCACCGAGCGCGATCGACACCGTCGGCAGGAAGCCGATGCCGGCGCCGCGCTCGACGGCATAGAGCACGCCGACCGAGGAGTTGGTTTTGATCCCGACGACGCCTTCCAGCGACTTCAGCCCGAGCACGCGGGCGTAGGCGCCGTCATCGACCTGCGGCGCGCTCTGCTTGATGATGCGGTGGTTCTTGAGGTCGGCGAGCGTTGCCGGCACGCCGTAGAGGTCCTCGTACTCCTTGGAGACGAATGGATAGATGTGCAGCCGGCCCAGCTTGGCGACGATCAGATCCGGATTGGTCGGTGGCTCGAGCTGGATCGCGATGTCGGATTCAAGCCGCGCGACGTCGGCCTGCTCCATCGCGCAGCGCAGATCGACGGTGATCCTTCGATAGGTCTTCTGGAAATCGATCAGCCGCGGCAGGATCCAGAAATTGCCGGGCCCCTCCGTCACCGCGACGCGCACGGTGCCCGCGGTGTCGTTCGACGAACGCGAGGCGCGACGGAAGACGTTGAAGGCGTGACGCTCCATATGCGCGACGTCGGCGATCATCGCGGTGCCTTCGTCGCTGAGCGTGAGCCCGCTCTGGTCGCGCAGGAACAGCTTGCAGCCGATACTCTCTTCGAGCCGGTCGATCCGGCGCATCAAGGTGGTGGAGGTGAGGCCGAGCTCTTCGGCCGCGTTGCGAAAACTTTTATATTTTGCGCATGCTAAAAACAGCTTCAAATCGTCCCAGGACGCACCCAGGACTTCTTCACGGTGCTGCATCATCGCAGCACCCCGGTGCAATAACTGCTGCATACTCTTGGTCCCCAACCGCTAAGCTCGTCCTCATAGCGGGGTACGAAAGCCGCAAACGATAGAGGGGCGATCTCGGTATGGAAAGAGGCTCGTTTGCCGCAAGGCATGATTTCGACGCGCTGCCGCTGAGCCCGGACGTGGACGTTCGTTGCGCGCAATTTTCCGAAATCGCCGCGCTTTCGGAAATGGCGCATCGCCTGGTGCCGGGCGTGCAGATCGGTTCAGCAGAGCTTGCAAGATATTTCACCTTCGATCCTCAGAGCATCCTGACTTTCAGCCGGAAGGGCCGTCTGCTCGGCGGCATGGCCTTCCTGTTCCTCAACGATCGCGGGCACGATGCGCTGCTGCTCGACGAGATCTGCCTCACCGCGCCCAAGACGCGCTATCTCGCGTCCGCGAAAGACGACGTTGCGGCCATCTACATCTGGGCGATCGCGACGACGGGGCGCGGTATCGCGGGTCTCGGCAAGGCCGCGGCTCATCTGCGACAGCTAAGGTTTCGCGGCGCCGATTGCTATGCGCAGCCGTCAACCGTGGCCGGACGCGACATCATGAAGGCGACCGGCTTTGTGCCTGTCCCAAGCTTCCAACCCGACCTCTGGTGCTACGAGCGCCCCTGGCATCGCCAGCCGATGCGCATGCCGGATGCGATCATCCAAGCAAGGAGTTTTGCAGATGCACGGTACTAGAATTCCTCTCGCCAAGCCCGACTCCCGCGCCATCACCATCCGCCTTGCGCGCGATCCCAGCGATCTGATGTTGGTCACCGCGATCCGCTCTGCGGTCTATCTCGCCGAGCAGGATTGTCCGTTCGAGGAGGAGTTCGACGGCAACGACATGGTCGCCGCGCATTTCATCGGCTTCGTCGGCAACGAGCCCGCGGGCTGCCTGCGGGTGCGTTTCTTCGGCGATTTCGCCAAGGTGGAGCGGCTTGCGGTGCGCCACCAGTACCGGCGCTCGCGCGTCTCGTTCAAGCTGGTGCAGGCGAGCGTCGATTATGTGAAGCGCAAGGGCTTCCGCAAGATCTACGGCCAGGCGCAGGACCGGCTGGTCGATTTCTGGGCCCATTTCGGTGCCAAGCCGCTAGGCCACAACCGCAAGATCACCTTCTCGGATTTCTCCTACACGGAGATGCTGCTGGAGATCGAGCCGGGGCCGGACGCCATCACGCTGGACAGCGATCCCTATGTGATCATCCGGCCCGAAGGCGATTGGGACCGGCCGGGCGTACTCGACGCCTCGGCGGGGCGGGCGGTGACCTCGCCGCTGCGGGATCTCGCGCTCGCCGATCGCTGAAACAGGTGCAACTGCGCGCAAGATAATGCCGGTTTCCATCCACGATGATCCGCCGATCCTGGTCTGCGCGGACCTCCAGGTCGAATATCTGACCCCTGGGCGCCGCCACGTCATCCTCGACGGCGATGCCGCCACCGAGCGCTGCCTGGGACTGCTGACGCTGTGGCGCAGCAATCTCTGGCCGGTGATGCATTTGAAGCGCATCGCGCAGGCGGCCTGGTTCAATCCGGCATCCAGGCTGACCGATTGGATCGCGGAGGCGAAGCCGCGTCCGGGAGAAATGACGTTTGAGCATCCGCTGCCGTCGGCCTACAGCTCGTCGCGGTTTGTGGACTACATGTCCAATATCCACAATGTGCGCTGCGTGCTGGCCGGGTTTTCCCTGGACGAGACCATCCTGGCCACCGCCGTGGACGGGTTTCACCGCAGCCATCGCTACGAGGTGGTCGCTGACGCCGTGGCCTGCCGGCAGCCGGGCACGGGTGATGCCGCTGCCTACAAGCGAGCAGTAGTGAATGTCATCGGGAATTTTGCTACGATCCATTCCAGCGCCGAACTGATCAGAACCAGCGGCGCCGTTGCGGTGTAGGCGGCCGCGATCGGCGGGTGGGGGTCGAGACATTGTCACGGGGAGAACAGCTCAAGGAGCTGGCAAGCGATTTGTCGCGTGCCGTGGAGACGGCGCGCCGCGTCGGTTTGCCCACGACGGTCTATCTGCTCTCGATGGCGCTCGTTGAGGTGAGGGAGGCCGCCGCCGCTGACGATGGGGATGACGACGACGCGGCCTGAGAGCCGTCCCATCCCGATATGCGGCTTTGTGCAACGCTGCTGAGCGCTTGCTGCCGACGAATTGGCGTTGCAAGCTTTGTCCCATCGCAATAGCCAAGTGGCTTGATCATCAAGTGATGACGCTGGCTGTGTGCCGGCGACGTCACGACTTTAGGGATCCCTGCAAATGACCATGCTGCCGAATTCGCAAGAGGCCCGGGATGTGGCCTATCAGCTCCATCCCTACACCAACGCGCGCACCCATCAGCAGGCCGGTCCCCTCGTGATCGAGCGCGGCGAGGGTCCCTACGTGTTCGATGCTGCGGGCAAGCGCTATTTCGAGGCGATGGCAGGCCTGTGGAGCGTCGGGCTCGGCTTCAACGAGAAGCGTCTGGTCGACGCCGCGCACAAGCAGATGCAGGCGCTGCCGTTCTATCACACGTTCTCGGCCAAATCGCACGGGCCCTCGATCGACCTCGCCGAGAAGCTGGTCGCACTCGCGCCGGTGCCGATGAGCAAGGTGTTCTTCACCAATTCCGGCTCAGAAGCGAACGATACAGTCCTGAAGCTGATCGCCTATCGCTCCAACGCGCTCGGCCAGCCCCAGCGCAAGAAGGTGATCAGCCGCCTGCGCGCCTATCACGGCGTCACCATCGCCTCGGCCAGCCTCACGGGCCTGCCGAACAATCACCGCTCGTTCGACCTGCCGCTGCCGAACATCCTGCACACGGGCTCGCCGCATTTCTACAAGGACGGCGCGCCGGGCGAGAGCGAGGAGGCGTTCGCGACGCGCCGGGCCGAGGAGCTCGACGCGCTGATCCAGAAGGAGGGCCCGGATACGATCGCGGCCTTCTTCGGCGAGCCGGTAATGGGTGCGGGCGGTGTCATCGTTCCGCCGGCGACCTATTGGGACAAGATCCAGAAGGTCTTGAAAAAGTACGACATCCTGCTGGTCGCCGACGAGGTGATCTGCGGCTTCGGCCGCACCGGCAAGATGTTCGGCTGCGAGACCTATGGCATCAAACCGGACGCGATGGTGGTCTCCAAGCAGATCACTTCGAGCTATTTTCCGCTGTCGGCGATCATGCTGAACGATCGCGTGTTCGAGCCGATCGCGGACGAGAGCAACAAGATCGGCGTGCTCGGCCACGGCTTCACCGCGGGCGGACATCCCGTCGGCTCGGCGATTGCGCTGGAGAATTTGAAGATCATTGAGGAGCGCGGTCTGGTCGCGCATGCCGCCGAACTGGGGAGCTATATGCAAGGCAAGCTGCGCGAGCTCGCCAGTCATCCGCTGGTCGGCGAGGTCCGCGGCGTCGGCATGATCGCCGCTCTCGAGCTCGTGCTCGACAAGGGGCGCAAGACGGCAGCCGCTACGCCCGGCGCCGTCGGCGGCATCGCCAGCCGCATGCTGCAGGAGCGCGGCGTGATCTCCCGCAACATGCTCGATGCCATCGCCATCTGCCCGCCGCTGATCGCCACCAAGGCCCAGATCGACGAGCTGGTCGCGGCGATCTCGGGTGTGCTGGAGGACATGAAGGGGGAAGTGGCGAAGCTGACGCCGGGGTAGGATCGAGTTGTCAGTGTGGCCGAAGCAGCCAGCCACATACGCCGGTGTCGTCCTGGCGAAAGCCAGGACCCATACCGCGTGATCTATCGATCGGGATTCGTAGAAGTGCCGAATGGCGAATCTTCGCCCAGGGGTAATGGGTCCTGGCTTTCGCCAGGACGACATTGGGGAGGCACTTGGGCCGCCTACGCCCGCTGCACCCCGACCACGCGGCCCTTCTCGATCGCCAGCGCCAGCTCGCCGCGCTTCAGCTTCAGCGCGGCATCGCCGAACAGCTCGCGGCGCCAGCCGCGCAGGGCCGGCACGTCGGCCTCGTCACTGGCTGCAATCTCCTCGAGATGGTCGACGGTGGCGATCACCTTGCTGGCGACCGCATGGCGCTCCGCGGTCATGCGCAGCAGCACCTTCAACAGCTCGACGATGGCGGCGCCATTGGAGTTGTTGCGCGGCTTCTCCAGCTTCGGCAGCGTCGAGAAATCCCGCGCCAGCCCGCGCTCGACCGCGGCGACGATGTCCGCGCCCCATTTGGATTTCTCAAACCCCTTCGGCACCGAGCGCAGATGGGCGAGCTTCTCAAGCGTGGTCGGCGCATGCGTTGCGATGTCGCTGATGGCTTCATCGCGCAGCACGCGGCCGCGCGGCACGTCACGGCTCTGCGCCTCCTGCTCGCGCCAGGCCGCGACCTCCATCAGTACCGCGAGGTCCTTCGGCTTGCGCACCCGGGTCTTCAGCCGCTCCCAGGCGCGCTCGGGGTGGAAGTCGTAGGTCCTGGGCGAGGTCAAAACCTCCATCTCGATGGAGACCCATTCGCTGCGGCGGCGCTTCTTCAGGTCGGCGTCAAGCGCTGCGAACACGTCGCGCAAGTGGGTGACGTCTGACACCGCGTAGTGCATCTGCTCCTTGGTGAGCGGCCGGCGCGACCAGTCGGTGAAGCGGTGAGTCTTGTCCGGGCGGTGACCGGTGACCTTCTCGACCAGCTGGTCATAGGCGATGCTGTCGCCATAGCCGAGCACCATGGCCGCGACCTGGGTGTCGAACACCGGATGCGGGATGATGCCGGCCTGGTGCCAGATGATCTCGATGTCCTGGCGGGCGGCGTGGAAGACCTTCAGCACGCCCTCGTTGCCCATCAGCTCGAAGAACGGCTTGAGGTCGATGCCCTCGGCCAGGGCGTCGATGACGACGGCTTCCTCGGCGCTGGCCATCTGCACCACGCACAACAGCGGGTAATAGGTGGTTTCGCGCAGGAACTCGGTATCGACGGTTATGACGGGGTGCTTGGCCAGCCGGCTGCAGGCAGCCGCGAGGTCAGCAGTGGTGGTAATCAAATCCATGAACGGCCCATGACGAGATCATCAGCCGTTCTGCCGAAAGTGCAGTGATGTCAAGGGGCTCGATGCGAATTCAAGCCTTGCATTTGGGTCGAAATCGCATTTTTCCGACAAAAATCCTATTCATAGCGGACCCGCTGCGAGGATTTCCGGGCGCAGGGCAGCGCCACCACGAGCACGCACATGGCGACGAGAGCCAGTCCCAGGAACTCGAAAACCAACAGATCCACGGCGAAATCTCCAGAAACATTGGTAGATTTGTCGGGAGTGCGTTGAGGGTCTGTTAATTCCAATGGTTACCGGCGGTGCGGGCAGCCGGATGGTGGACGGCAGGTTAACGGGCAGGGGCGGTCCAAACGAATTCGGCGCCCCGCATGAGACGGAGCGCCGATGTTCGTTTGACGTGGCAGCAGTCCTTACGGCAGTTTCAGCGACGTCTCCGCGTTGTAGGGCTTGAGCGTCTCGTCGGCGGCCTTCTGAGCGGCGGCGAGGGCTTCCTTCGGTTGCTTCTTGCCGTTGAGGACCAGCATCACCTCGTCCTCGAGGTTCTTGCGCACCGGGACAGTTTTATAGGTCGCAAACCAGGGCTTTGCGACGTCGAGCTGCTCGACGGCGGTTTTGGCATCCGGGTTCTTGTTCAGGAAGTCGACCATGTCGGGTGTCTTGTAGGCGGCCATGTTGGGCGCGAAATAGCCGGTGGCGCGGCTCCACCAGGCGCTCTTCTCGGGCGAGGTCATCCACTTGATCAGGGTCCAGGCGGCCTTCTGCTTGTCGGCCTCGAGGCCAGCCGGAATGATCAGCGAGGCGCCGCCGATCGGCACCGCGTTGCGGACGTTGCGCGGGATGAAGGCGACCTTGTAGTTGAATTTGGCGTTGTCGCGCACATAGGTGAGCGAGCCCGTGGACAGCATCATCATCGCGGCGTTGCCGGAGATGAAGGAGGTGCTGACGGCGGGGCCAGGGGTGGCGCCGGGCGGATGCACCTTGTGCTTGGCGATGAGGTCGTTCCACCAGGAGAGCGCGCCGAGCATCGAGGGCGTGTCGTAATAGACCTCGCCGCCGAACTCCTCGTTGTAGTAGCGCCCGCCATTGGACATGGTGAGCGTTTCCATCATCCAGCCGCAATAGTCGTAGGCGCAGGGGATCGCAATGCCCCATTGGGTGACCTTGTCGCCCTCGCGCCTGGTGAGCTTCTTGGCCCAGTCGGTGAGCTCGGCCCAGGTCTGCGGCGGCTTGCTCGGATCAAGGCCCGCTTCCTTGGCCTTGTCGGCGTTGATGTAGAGCAGCGGCGTCGAATTGTGGAAGGGCACGCCATAGACCGAGCGGTTGATCACTGCGTTGCCCTGCAGCGCCGGGAAGAACTGGCCTAAGAACTTTTCCTTGGTGGTGCCGTCGGCGGCGATCAGAGAATCCAGATTGGTGAGCTCGTTCTCGATCTGCATGTCGAGCAGGAAGTTGGCCGACATGATCACGGCTGACGGCGGCTTGCCGGCCTTGATCGCGGCGCGCGTCTTGATCAGCGTGTCGTCATAGGAGCCGGTGTAGACGGCGGTTGCCTTGACCTCGGGATGGGTCTCGTTGAACTCCTTGATCAAGGTCCCCATGTCGCGGGCGAGCTTGCCGTCGACGGGAACGGGGAAGAACAAATCGATCTCGGTCGGGCCTTCGCCGGCGAGAGCCGGAAAGGCGAGGGCGCCGGCCATCGTGCCTGCAATGGCAAGGCCGAGCATGAGCCTGCGGGATAGCAGCATCGGAAAATCTCCTATTTGATGCCTGAGGTGACGAAAGAGCTGATGAAGCGCTTCTGGAAGATCAGGAAGGTGACGAGCAGCGGTGCGATCACCATGAGCGTGCCTGCGGCGATGGTGCCCCAGGCCTGGGTGCCCTCGGCCGTCTTGGTGAAGACGGAGAGCCCGACCGTGAGCGGCCGCTTGTCCGGCGAGTTGATCACCATCAGCGGCCACAGGAAGTCATTCCAATGGCTGGTCACGGAGATGATGGCGAAGGCCGAAAAGCTCGGCAGCGACAGCGGCACGTAGATGTGGCGGATGCGCTGAAACAGACCCGCGCCGTCGATCAGCGCGGCGTCCTCCAGCTCGGTCGGAATGGCCTCGAACGCTTGCCGCATCAGGAAGGTGCCGAAGGCCGAGGCAAAGAATGGCATCATCACGCCGGTGAGCGTGTCGTAGAGGCCGAGCTGCGCGATCAGGCTCAAATTGGGCACGATCAGCAGCACCGGCACCAGCATCAGCTGCATCAGGAACAGGTAGAAGATCAGCGTCTTGCCGGCGAAGGCGAGCCGCGCAAAGGCAAAGCCCGCCAGCGTGATCGTGACGAACTGCACCAGCAGAATGCCGGTGCAGATGATGGTGGTATTGAGGGTGTAGCGCGGGAAGTCGCCGATCTCCCAGGCATCCCTGATGTTGTCGAGCGTCGGCTTCAGGCTCGGCATCAGCTCGGCCATCAGATTGATGCCGTCGGAAGCCGGGCGCAGGGTCGCCACGCCCATCCAGAGGAACGGAATCAACCAGACCAGCGCGAGCAGCACGGTCAGCACGAAGCCGAGCTTTGGCGTGATCTCGCCGCGCGTGGCGAGCGGGGCGTCCTTCCAAAGCGCATCGATCAGCTTCATGGCCCGCCCTCGCGGTTCGCCAGCGTGCGGAACGAAAGCGCGGTGAGGCCCATCAGCGCGGCCAGCGTCAGCAGTGTCGCCGCGGAGGCCTTGCCGACGTCGTAATGCTCGACCGCCTGCTGGTAGATGTAGAACAGTACGAGATTGGTCGAGTTGGACGGGCCACCCTGGGTCAGGACGAAGACGTGGTCGACTTGCGTCACCGCATTGAGCGTCGCGATCACGGTGACGAACAGGAAGGTGGGCTTAAGCTCCGGCAGGATGATGTAGCGCAGGCGCTGGAACGGACCGGCGCCATCGAGATGGGCGGCCTCCATGACGTCCTCCGGCACCGCCTGCAGGCCGGCGAGGAAGAACAGCATGTAGTAGCCGGCGTTCTTCCAGATCGTGATCACCATGATCGCCGACAGCGCGATGTCGGGGTCACCCAGCCAGTTCGGCAGCACCGGAAGCAGCCGGCCGATGTAGTAGTCGAGCAGGCCGACATTGGGCAGGAAGATGAACAGGAACAGCGCGGATGCTGCCACCATCGGGATCAGCACCGGCAGGAACAGCGCGGCGCGAAGTGCGCTGGTCACCGCGTTGGTGCGCGCGAGCGCCAGCGCGAACAAGAGCGCGAGGCCGATGCTCGGGATCGCCGTGCCGACAGCATAGATCAGATTGTTAACGACCGCGCCGGTGAAGGCGGGGTCGGCAAGCACCGCGCTGATATTGTCGAGGCCGACGAAGCGGACGGGCGCTTTCGGCGTCGTGCGCTGATAGAGCGCATCGATGAACACGCGCCCCATCGCGCCATAGGTGAACAGCGCGAGGAAGATCAGCGAGGGCAGCAGCAGCAGATAGGCCGGTAGCGATGCCTTGAAGCCGGCGGCGAAGCGCTTCAGGACGTGCAGGCGCGGTGCCGCCGAGGTCGCGACCGGGAGAGCCGCGGGTTCGGCGAGGCTCATCTCACCGCGCCGCAAACTTGAGCGCATAGTCGCGGCCGTCCATTCCCGCAGGCGGGTCGAAGGGGAAGCGCAGACTGGTGTCGAGGAAGTCGTGGCTGTGCACGACCAGGTTCTCATCGTCGATCAGCACCACGCCATAGGCCGGCGGTTCGTGGCTCGCCAGATGCGGCGCATTGGCATTGAGCTCGAACCAGACCTGGTGGTTGGTGCCGCGCAGCGTCGAGAACGGGATCTTGCCGTAGCTGCCGAAGATCGGCCGGTGCACATGGCCGAAGAAGAGGTGGCGGATGCGGCTGCGATAGGGCGCGATCACCTCGGCGAATTCCCCGCGCTGCTTCAGCGCGATCTCGTCCATCGCGAGCACGCCGACCGGGAAGGGCGGATGATGCATGAATACGACGAAGGGCATATCAGCGGGCGCTGCGGCCAGCGTGCTTTCGAGCCAGCCGAGGCGCTTGTTGCACATCTCGCCGGCGTGGCTGGTCTCGTCCAGCGTGTCGAGGAAGACGAACAGGCCGTGCTCGGTGGTGCGCGTGCCCTGCACGAAGCCGTTCTGATCGCGCGGTGCGGCCCGAAGGCCATCGAGGCAGGCCACGCGCTTGTCGTGATTGCCGACCATGGCGATGTAAGGCATCTTCAGCGCGGCCATCGCGTCTGCGAAATTGGCGTAGGAGTCAGGCTCGCCCCAATGGGTGAGGTCGCCGGTCACGACCGCGAAAGCCGCGTCGGACTGATGCTTGTTGATGTCGGCGATCGCGGCATCGAGGCGGGCGCGCGGGTCGAGGCCATAGAGCTTCAGCCCGGGATTCGCGAGATGCGTGTCGGTGAGGTGGATGAATTTGAAGGGCATGGCGCGCGTGTCAGGTCTCTGGGAGGACGGTCGCCTCCGGCAAGACGGCCCGCCAGCCGGTTAGAGTGAGACTGTTTCAGTTTGATGACAGTGGTTGCCGACGCGGCAAATTGTCGGGCAGAACGGCGAGTGTGGTCAACGGGGTCGTCTCGCGTTGCGGCATCGAGCCTATCGCAGTGCGCAGTGTCGGACGAGCGCAGGCAAATCCATCAGCATCGCGAGTGCAGGGATGGTTGAGGCGCCGAGGAAGATGGGTGCGCTGCGCTCTACCCGTCGAACGGCATTTCTCACGTCCCACAAAACGTCTGCAACACCCGCTGATCCGGCAGCGGCGGATCGGCGTAGGCCGCATAGTCCGGCTGGACCTCGTACGGCTTGGCCAGCACCTTCACCAATTCCTCGAACGGAGCATAGTCGTCGTCGTTGACGGCGGCCTGGATCACGGCCTCGACGCGGTGGTTGCGCGGGATAAACATCGGGTTGACGGCGTGCATGGCGGCTTGCCGTTCGGCCGCGGTCTGCGGCTCCAGGGCAATGCGCTCGCGCCAGCGCTTGGCCCAGTCGTCGAACGCCGAGGGATCCATGAACTGCGCGCGGACCTCGGCGTTGCCGGACTCATCGCCTGTGGCGTCGCCGAGCTTGCGGAAGGTGAGGGTGAAGTCGGCCTGGTTCTTGGCCATGGCATCGAGCAGGTCCTGGATCAGGGCGTCGTCGCCGTCGCGCTCCGTGAACAGGCCGACCTTCTTGCGCAGGCCGGCCTGATAGGCCGCACTAAAGGTCTCGGCGAACGCGCCGAGAATGTCCTGGGCTTCGGCCACCGCCTTCTCCTGGTCGTCGGAGAACAGCGGCAGCAGGCATTCGGCGAGCCGGGTCAGATTCCACAAGCCGATGCGCGGCTGGTTGGCATAGGCGTAGCGGCCCATCTCATCGATCGAGGAGAACACCTGCACGGGGTTATAGGCATCCATGAAGGCGCAGGGGCCGTAATCGATGGTCTCGCCGGAGATGGACGTGTTGTCGGTGTTCATCACACCATGGATGAAGCCGACCAGGAGCCAGCGAGCGACGAGATCGGCCTGGCGCGCGACGACGCTCGCGAGCAGGGCGTGATAGGGCCGCTCGACATGCAGCAGCTCGGGATAATGGCGGGTGATCACGTGGTCGGCGAGCCGGCGGATCGCCTCGGTGTCGCGGCGGACGGCAAAGAACTGGAAGGTGCCGACGCGGATATGGCTGGAGGCGATGCGCGTCAGCACCGCGCCGGGTAGCGCGGTCTCGCGGATGACGTGCTCGCCGGTGACGACGGCGGCGAGCGAGCGCGTGGTCGGGATGCCCAGCGCGAACATCGCTTCGCTGACGATGTATTCGCGCAGGACCGGCCCGAGCGCGGCGCGGCCGTCGCCGCGGCGGGAGAACGGGGTGGGTCCGCTTCCCTTGAGCTGGATGTCGCGGCGGACGCCGTCTTTATCGATGACCTCGCCGAGCAGGATGGCGCGGCCGTCGCCAAGCTGGGGCACGAAATGCCCGAACTGGTGGCCGGCATAGGCCATGGCGATGGGATCGGCGCCGACGGGAACCGCCTTGCCGGCCAGGATTTCGGCGCCTTCCGGGGTCTCCAGCGCATCCGGATCGAGTCCGAGCTGGACCGCCAGCGGCCGGTTCAGCTTGATCAGCCGGGGCGCCGCCACAGGGGTCGGCGCGACGCGGGCGAAGAAGCTGTCCGGCAGCGCCGAATAGGAGTTCTGGAAGGGGAAATGGACCGTCATGGCCTCAAGATAGGGCTGGAACGCCTGATGGCAAAGGCTCGGCCCCTGAAAATGGGCGGTTCTGGCCCAAAACAGCGCGTTCCCTTGGTTGCCGCCTAGGGTCTCGTCGGGTAAACCCTGCCGAAACTTCGGACCGGCCGTTACAGGCCGTCCGATTCGCTTCCTCCGACATTGATTTTGGGACGACCATGCATCGCTACCGGTCACATACATGCGGCGCGCTCCGTGAGAGCAACATCGGCGAGACGGTCCGCCTCTCGGGCTGGGTCCATCGCGTTCGCGACCATGGCGGCGTGCTGTTCATCGACCTGCGCGACCATTACGGCCTGACCCAGTGCGTGGTCGACCCGGACTCGCCGGCATTCTCGCTGGCCGAGAAGCTGCGCTCGGAATTCGTGGTGCGGATGGACGGCAAGGCCCGCCGCCGCCCAGAAGGCACCGACAATGACGATCTGCCGACCGGCAAGGTCGAGGTCTACATCAGCGAGATCGAAGTCTTGGGTCCGGCCGGCGACCTGCCGCTGCCGGTGTTCGGCGACCAGGAATATCCCGAGGACATCCGCCTGAAGTACCGCTTCCTCGATCTGCGCCGTGAGAAGCTGCATCAGAACATCATGACCCGCATTGAAATTATCAAGTCGATGCGCAGGCGCATGGAGGGGCAGGGCTTCTTCGAGTTCAACACCCCGATCCTGACCGCGTCCTCGCCGGAAGGCGCGCGCGATTTCCTGGTGCCCTCGCGCATCCATCCCGGCAAATTCTACGCGCTGCCGCAGGCACCGCAGCAGTACAAGCAGCTCTTGATGATGAGCGGCTTTGATCGCTACTTCCAGATCGCGCCGTGCTTCCGCGACGAGGATCCGCGCGCCGACCGTCTGCCCGGCGAGTTCTATCAGCTTGACGTCGAGATGAGCTTTGTCACGCAGGAAGACGTCTTCGCGGCGATGGAGCCTGTCATCACCGGCGTGTTCGAGGAGTTCGCGAGAGGAAAGCCGGTGACGAAGGGCTGGCGCCGGATTCCCTTCGCCGAGGCACTGCGCAAATACGGCAGCGACAAGCCGGACCTGCGCAATCCCATCGAGATGCAGGACGTCTCCGAGCATTTCCGCGGCTCCGGTTTCAAGGTGTTCGCGCGCATGCTCGAAGATCCCAAGAACCAGGTCTGGGCGATCCCGGCGCCGGGCGGCGGCAGCCGTGCCTTTTGCGACCGCATGAACTCGTGGGCGCAAGGAGAGGGCCAGCCCGGCCTCGGCTACATCATGTGGCGTGAGGGCGGCGAGGGTGCCGGTCCGCTCGCGAACAACATCGGTCCTGAGCGCACTGCCGCGATCCGCGCGCAGCTCGGCGTGAAGGAGGGCGATGCCGCCTTCTTCGTCGCCGGCGATCCCGACAAGTTCTGGAAGTTCTCCGGTTTGGCCCGCAACAAGGTCGGCGAGGAGTTGAACCTCACCGACAAGGAGCGGTTCGAGCTCGCCTGGGTCGTCGACTTCCCGATGTACGAGTACAACGAGGACGACAAGAAGGTCGATTTCTCGCACAACCCGTTCTCGATGCCGCAGGGCGGCCTGGAAGCGCTGAAGGGCCAGGATCCGCTGACCATCAAGGCGTTCCAGTACGACATCACCTGCAACGGCTACGAGATCGCCTCGGGCGGCATCCGCAACCACGTGCCGGAAGCGATGGTGAAGGCGTTCGAGATTGCCGGCTATGGCGAGCAGGAAGTGGTCGACCGCTTCGGCGGCATGTACCGCGCCTTCCAGTACGGCGCGCCGCCGCATGGCGGCATGGCCGCGGGTGTCGACCGCATCGTGATGCTCCTGTGCGGCACCACGAATTTGCGCGAGATCTCGCTGTTCCCGATGAACCAGCAGGCCATGGACCTCCTGATGGGCGCGCCGTCGGAAGCCACCACCAAGCAGCTCCGCGAGCTGCACGTGCGGGTGAACCTGCCGCAGAAGTGAGTGGCTCGCCTCTCCCCGCACGCGGGGAGAGGCCGCGTCGCACCGAAGATGCGAGGCGGGTGAGAGGGGACTCTCCGCGATTCGATCTGCTGATCTTGGATCCGCTCTCTCCACCCGTCATTGCGAGCGAAGCGAAGCAATCCAGAATCTTTCCGCGGAGGCAGCCTGGAGTGCTTCGCTTCGCTCGCAATGACGGGAAGGGATTTTCGCCAGGTCAGCTGTCATCTCATTCGCAGCGATAAGCCCTACAACCCTGTCGACGCCTCGATCCTGAACTGCGCCAGCGCGCTCTCCGGGTCGCTTTGCGAGAGCTGCATCAATTGCATCAGCGGCACCTTGGCGCGGGGCGTCAGCTTGACGGTCAGCGTCTGCCCGGAGGTCTCGACGAAGCCGGCGAGCGCATCGACGGCCATTCTAACGTCGGCATTGGACGCCGCGATCTTCTCGCCTTGCGCCCGGATCATCTCGACGATGGCGCTGCGCGCGGCGTCGCGGCTGACATCCTGCATGCGCGAGAACTGCGCCACGACGAGATCGACGACGCCGCCGTCGCGCAAGGAGAACTCGATCGCGCCGGTCTCGATCTGGCCGGCCTGGCTCATGGCCTGCACCGGATCGGCGGTGAACATCGTGCGCGGCACGTTGGCGAGTGCGAGGCGGGCCTGTGCCCGGGCGAGATTGCCAAGATCGATGGTGGCGGGCGCGAGCGCAAATGCACCTGACGACTCCGTCCAGGCGGCGCCGAGATCGAGGTCGATCGCGAGCTTGTCGACGCCCGCCATGACCAGCGGCCGCTGCGCCGGGTTGGCGGGATCGGTGGGGGTGACCATTTTCACGACCAGGCTGGCCTTGCTCGGGATCGATCCTATCAGCTGGCCCCAGTTCAGGCTGATGGTGTCGATGGTGACGAGCTGCCGCGTATTCTTGTAGGGCGAGACCACGCCCTTGATCTCGGCGCCTTCGAGCACCCGGAACAGGCCCAGCATCTGATCGGGCGAGGGTGGCTGTCCGGGCGTTCTGAGGCTTGCCGCCCAGCGCATCAGATTTGCCGCACTGAAGGACTTCAGCGTGAAGCGCTCGATCTTGAGCTGCCCCTGCGGCATCGGCATGTCGAGGCCTTCCAGCGCTATTTTGTCTTGATCGTATTTGACGGCATTGAGCCGTCCCGTCCCTTGCGGTGTCTCGACCGTTTGCTTGCCGATTTCGGCCTTGCCGATCTGAAATCCCTCGAAGAAGTCGGCCACCTTCTCGATCATGTCGCGCGACTGCGCCGGCGTCGGGATCGAGCCGTCAGCCGGCACCAGCGCGATGATTTCGGCCGGGCGGAATTTCGAGGGCCGGATCGCAATGTCGTCGAAGCTGATGCCGTCGATCTGCACGCGCACGCCCGGTGCTGTCGTCACCACGTATGAGTTCACCGAGATGCGTCGATAGATCCTGTGGAAACTGTCGTCGCTCGACCCTTGCTGCTCGAGCGCGGCCCTCACAGCGGTCGCGTCGAAATCGTAGATCGCCAGGCCGGACAGCTCGCCGCTCATCTTTGCGGGCTTGCCCGGCTGAGCCAGGTCGATCGTGTAGGCGACGCGGTCCGTCTTCGCCGTTTCGATCTTGCCGTGGTTGACGTTCTGGATCGACAGACCCGAATAGACATAATCTCCGCTGCCGGCATTGCCGTTGCCCGCATCGACGTTGACCGCGACGGTCGGCGCCGTGATCGAGGACGTCGAGACAGTCGCGTATTGCGCAAGCAGGAAGCGGTACATGTCGATGATCGACCCGGACAGCGGCGCGCCTGCTGCACGTGTCGGACCGGAAAAGTCGCGCGCGCTGATCTGTGGGATCTTGTAGTTCGCTTTCAGCTTCACCCGCTCGTTGGACGTGAAGGCGACCTCGACCCCCGACACTTCAACGCTGTCGGCCGAGAAATGGACCTCGTCTGGCTGGCGTACACCGACCGCCGTGACCTTTGCGACCCTGACGTTGGCGAACTGCGGCTGGCCGGGCTCGACAGCGATGTCCTCGATCGTCAGCGTCCGCGTCGCAAGCTCGAACGTGATCTTGCCATGGCTCGCCTTGCCGCCGCTCGAACGGATCCTTTCGAACGCGGCCTCAACCTCGGCGGTGGCGCGATGCTTGGCGTAGAGGTTGAAGCCGAACCATCCGCCCGCTCCGAGCACGGCTGCCACGATCAGGCCGATCAGGATTCGCTTCATTCCCTTGCTCCAGTTGCTCGTTTTGCACCGTGCAACCTGGCATATTCGCGAAACGCTATGCGGTCCAGGGAAAGCTATGGTTTTCAAGTATTTGACCACGTGTCCTGTTGATGGGGTCGCAATCGGATGTTGCCACCGGGGCGCCTGCCGTGCTTCATCCCGTTTCCATGGCCCGGAAATACCCGTCCGCGCGGGCGGCCGCTCCGGATCAGGCATTTTGAGGCCGGTAACGCGAGGCGAGACACCGCATGTCGTCCTATTCTGATGATCTCCACCAGGCGGCGCTCGCCTATCACCGTCTGCCGCGGCCCGGAAAGCTGGAGATCCAGGCAAGCAAGCCGCTTGCCAACCAGCGCGACCTCGCGCTGGCCTATTCGCCGGGCGTCGCGGCCGCCTGCACCGAGATCGCCAAGAATCCCGCCGAGGCCGCCTCGCTCACCACCCGCGCCAATCTGGTCGCCGTGGTCTCGAACGGCACCGCCGTGCTCGGCCTCGGCAATATCGGCCCGCTGGCCTCCAAGCCGGTGATGGAGGGTAAGGCGGTCCTGTTCAAGAAATTCGCCGGCATCGACGTGTTCGACATCGAGATCGCCGCCGACACCATCGACCGCGTGGTCGAAACCGTGGCGGCGCTCGAGCCGACCTTTGGCGGCATCAACCTGGAAGACATCCGTGGACCGGAGTGCTTCGAGATCGAGGCGCGCTTGAAGGAGCGCATGAAGATCCCGGTCTTCCACGACGACCAGCACGGCACCGCCATCATCGTCGCCGCCGCCATCACCAACGGCCTCAGGCTCAACGGCAAGAAACTGTCCGAGGTCAAGATCGTGGCGTCGGGGGCAGGGGCCGCGGCACTTGCGACGCTGAACCTGCTGGTGTCGATGGGCGCGCAGCGCAAGAACATCTGGGTTTGCGACATCGACGGCCTCGTGCACGAGGGCCGCAACACCTCCATGGACCGCTGGAAGGCGGTCTATGCGCAGAAGACCGACAAGCGCACGCTCGCCGACGTCATCGGCGACGCCGACATCTTCATCGGCCTGTCCGCGCCCGGCGTGCTCAAGCCTGAGATGGCCAAGGCGATGGCCGACAAGCCGCTGATCATGGCGCTCGCCAATCCCATACCGGAGATCATGCCGGAGGAAGCGCGCAAGGTGCGCCCCGACGCCATGATCTGCACCGGCCGCTCCGACTATCCGAACCAGGTCAACAACGTCCTGTGCTTCCCCTTCATCTTCCGTGGCGCGCTCGATGTCGGCGCCAGCGCTATCAACGAGGAGATGAAGCATGCCGCCGTCGAGGCGATCGCGCAGCTCGCGCGCGAGGCACCGTCGGATGCAGTCTCCCAAGGCAGCCTCGACACCGGTGAGGCGGGTGGCTTCGGGCCCGGCTCGTTGATCCCGAGTCCGTTCGATCCTCGCCTGATCCTGCGCATCGCGCCGGCCGTTGCCAAGGCGGCGATGGAATCCGGCGTCGCGACGCGCCCCATTACCAATTTCGACGAGTATCGCGCGCTGCTCGAGCGCTTTGCCTTCCGCTCCGGCCTCGTCATGAAGCCGATGTTCGCCAAGGCCAAGACCCAGCCGGTCCGCGTGATTTACGCCGAAGGCGAGGACGAGCGCGTGCTGCGCGCGACGCAGGTGGTGCTGGAGGAGAAGCTGGCGACGCCGATCCTGGTCGGCCGCCCCTCGGTGGTGGAGGCGCGCATCAAGCGCTTCGGCCTCTCGATCAAGGCGGGCAAGGATTTCGACCTCGTCAATCCCGAGGACGATCCACGCTACCGTTCCTATGTGCAGACCTATGTCGAGGTCGCCGGCCGCCGCGGCGCGACGCCCGATGCGGCGCGCACGGTGGTGCGCACCAACAACACGGTCATCGCGGCGCTTGCCGTGGTGCGCGGGGAGGCGGATGCCATGCTGTGCGGCGTCGAGGGGCGGTATATGAGCCATCTGCGCCATGTCCGCGAGATCATCGGCTTCTCAGCCGGTATCAGCGATTATGCTGCGTTAGCCCTGCTGATCACCAGCAAGGGCGCCTTTTTCATCGCGGACACGCAGGTGCGGCCCAATCCGAGCGCGGAAGAGCTCGCCGAGATCGCGTCGCTCGCGGCAGTCCATGTGCAGCGCTTCAACATCAAGCCGAAGATCGCCTTCGTCTCGCATTCGGATTTCGGCAGCTACGACACGGACTCCTCGCGCAAGATGCGCCGGGCCACCCAGCTCCTGAAGGAAAGGCATCCGGAGATCGAGGCCGACGGCGAGATGCAGGGTGACACCGCACTCTCAGCTGCTGCGCGGAAAATGGTGCTGCCGCACTCCAAGCTGGAGGGCGAGGCCAACATCCTGATCATGCCGACCCTCGACACCGCCAACGTCGCCTATCAGATGATCAAGTCGCTGGCGGACGCGCTCCCCGTCGGCCCGATCCTGGTCGGCCCGGCGCGTCCGGCGCACATCCTGACGCCCTCGGTGACCGCGCGCGGCATCCTCAACATGACGGCTGTTGCAGTCGTGGAGGCGCAGGAACGGGCAGCGCGGCAGCAGCCGACGTTGTTTACCTGAGGCGCGATCTCTTCGCCTCTCCCCGCTTGCGGGGAGAGGCCGGATCGCATCGACAGATGCGATCCGGGTGAGGGGGACTCTCCGCGAGTCCAACTCTCACCGTCCCCGCAGAGGCTCCCCCTCACCCCAACCCTCTCCCCGCAAGCGGGGCGAGGGAGCAGACCTCCGGCGCATCCGCGCTTCAATCTTTTCAAAACGGTTTGCGATTTCCCCGTTTGTAAACCGTCGCACGACTCTTCATAATCGCCCGGCACTCGCGTCAAGACGCCGATTTCAAAAAGCCTGAGCCAAGAGGCCGATCATGCCAGCGTTCGTGACTTTCGGGCGAATTCTGTTTGCCGTGCTGTTCATCTACACGGGCGCGACCAAGCTCTTTGCCATCCAGGCGACCGCCGACTTCATCGCCACCAAACTCGTGGTGCCCGACGTCGTCGCGCCTTACGCCAAGCAGCTCGAGACGGCGACTGCCATGACCACGCCGCAACTCTTGGCGATCGCCGTCGGCGGGCTCGAGATCATCGCCGGACTGATGATCGCTCTGAATTTCGGCGCACGATTCTTCGCGATGCTGCTGATCATCTACGTCGCGGTCGCGACCGTGCTGTTCGATGACTTCTGGAACCAGGCGCCGCCCGACAACGCCAAGATGGTGGTCGACGCGCTGAAGAACCTGTCGATCATCGGCGCGCTGTGCATGATCATCGGCTACGGCCGCACCACACGTCCGGCCGAAGCGGCCTACGGCGACGTGTAGCGTCTACGTCCTGCGCCACGGGGTCACAGTGACCTCATGCGCCGCGTCGAGCAGGTACGGCGCCCCTGGCTTCATCCCGTGCGAGGCGAGCACCTGGTGCGGGGTCCGCCTGGGCACGCCGACAAAACAGCCTTCGCCGCCGGGCAGTCGCACGTGCGGCGCCTCCGACAGCCAGAACGTGTCGTAGCGGTCCATGAACATGTCGAACACCACGGGGCCGCCGATGACGGCGACCATGCCGGAGGCGACGTCGGCAAAGGCGCAAGCCTCTTCGAAGCGCGCGTGATCCGGATTCCACAATGTCGCGTTCGGCATTTCAGGGTCGACGGTCAACGCCTTGATCTTGCGGGTCAGGATCAGCCGCTTGCGCTTCGGCGAATTCGGCTGGTGCTCGTGCGAGTTGCGGCCGTGCACGATCAGCGCGGCGCGATCGAGCGCCTGCTCGAAGAACAGCTTGTCGCCGTCGAACTTCAGACTGTCCGGCATGACGTGCGCCGCGTCGGCGAGCATGCCGTCCGCCGAGACGATGACGTAGCCTTCGAACCGGAAAGACAATTGCCTTCTATTCGGAAACGGTCGTCACAACGGAATTGACCGGGCGCTGGCTCACCGTCGGCAGCTTGATGTCCTTGAGCAGCTCCTGGTCGTATTCGGGCAGCGTCGACGCCGGGAATTTTGCGCGCATCGCCACCACCTTGTAGCCGCCGGCCTTCAGGCGCTTGAGCAATTCGGGCAGGGCTTCGGCGGTGTGCTTCTGAAAGTCGTGCATCAGGATGATGCCCTTGCCCTTGGTCTCGAGCTTCTTCATCACGGTCTCGATCACCTTCTCAGGCTTGGAGGCCTTGAAGTCGAAGGAGTCGATGTCGCAGGAGAAGATCCCGATGTTGCGGTTGCCGAGATAGGTGACCATCTCCGGCGGATGCTGAAGCGCCGGGAAGCGGAAGAACGGCGACGGCGAGATGCCGCCGAGCGCCCATTTCACGGCGCTGAAGCCCTTCTCGATCTCATCCTTGCGCTGCGCTTCCGTGAGCTTCTTGTTGTTGAGGTTGGCGTGCGACCAGGTGTGCGCGCCGATCGTATGACCGGCCGCATAGACCTGCTTCAGGATCTCCGGCTCGTAGGTCGCGTGCTTGCCGATGGAGAAGAAGATGCCGGTGGTGCACTCGTCGGCGAGCGCCTTCAGCACCGCGGGCGTGTTCTTGGGCCAGGGGCCATCGTCGAAGGTCAGTACCACTTCGTGGTCGCGCAGGAAGTCGAGCTCCTTGAAATGCTCGAAGCCGAAGCCAGGGCCGCCGGTGGTGTCGATCTCGACGGTGCGGGCGACGCCGAGCGCGCCCGGCGTGTTGCAGGCTGCGCGCGCCGGCTGCGGCGCCTGTTTCGGTGGCGGCGGGTTGACGAAGCCCGCTGGTGCGGCAGCCACTGCGGGAGCGGCCGCCGGCGCAGTCGCCGGCGCTGAAGCGGCCGGTGCCGCCGCTGGTGCGGCTTGTGTGCTTGCTGCGGGTTTTGCCGCGGTCTGCGACCATGCCGCACCCGTCATGGCCAAAGACATCGCGCTTGCCAAAATCAGTCCTGCCGCCACGCGCATGGTGTTGTCCTCGAGATTGATCCCGTTGTTCCGCCGCAGCTTTTCGCCTGCGACAAAAACCGTCCTGCCCCAAACGATCCTAGCCTAGATGGTGGGCCCTCGCCATTGCAACGGCTGTTTGGTGCCCTGCCACAATTGTGCCCAACCGGATGGGCGCAACTCGCATCAACTGTCGGCCAGCGCCTTGGCAATGGCCGTTTTGACCCGGGTATCGGTCGGCGCCACCGCGGACGGAAAGACCTCGGCGATGTAGCCGTCACGGCTGATCAGATATTTGTGGAAGTTCCACTTCGGAACCTCCCTCGGCCGCGCGTCGGCAGCCCATTTGTAGAATGGATGCGCCTTCGCGCCGACCACCACGGCCTTGGCCGTCACCGGGAAGGTAACGCCGTATTGGTGGTGCGCCGTGTCGGAGATTTCGCTGGCGCCGCCGGGCTCCTGGCCACCGAAATCGTTGGAGGGCACGCCGATCACGGTAAGCCCGCGCTCGCGAAACTCGCCCCAGAGTTCTTGCAGGCCGGCATATTGCGGGGTGTAGCCACAGAGCGAGGCGGTGTTCACCACCAGCAGCGGTTTGCCGGTGTACGCGGCGAGGCGGATGTCGCCGCCGGACAATGCGGGGAAGGAGAAGGCATAGGCCGAGATCCGGCTCATGCCACCATCCGCGAAGGCGCGTGCTGCCGGCGCGATGGCGCCCGCAAGCGCCGCGGCGAGCATGGTCCTGCGGTTCATCATGCGGCGTCCCCGAAATGATCCGGGGCTCATGTTACTCCGCCGGCACGACCGGGCCGCTCAACACCGCGTTATCGGACGCGGTGAGGAGCGCTAGTACAAGCGGACGATGAAATCGGTGCCTTCGCCGGTCTCGCCCTGGTTGATGCCCTGGTCGGAGACGATGATCGAGCCACCCGATGTCAGCATCTCGTTGATCTTCGCCATGGTGTCGGCGGGGATTGCGATGCGGTCGAGGGCATCAGCGGGGCTGTCCGGCGTGACCACCGGCTCTGCGGCAACTGGGATCACGACAGCGCCACGGCGGCGTGACACGCGTCCGTCGTCATCGCGCGCAGCTGCGCGGACGGAGACCGGCAGCGACACCACCGACCAATGCAGCGCATTGGAGTCGGTCTTGTCGACTTCGGCTGTGAAGACATGCGTACCGAGAGGCCGGTCGCTCGCGGCGATCGTGATGGGCACCTCGAACAGCGGCGCAAAGTTCTGCCGCACGTAGAGCTTGGAATCCTTGCGGCTGATGAAGACGGCGATCTGGCCGGCCCGCCTCGGCGCGTCCGGCTTCGCTGCCGGCGCGGGATCGGTAACGCCGGTCTCGTCCTTCTTCACATCGGGCGAGGTGGCGAGTGCCGGCGTCGTGGCGTCAGGCTTCTTCGCGGTTTCGGCAGCTTCAGTCTTGGCAGCGTCGAGCTTGTCGTCGGTCGCCGTCGAGGCCTTGGGCGCTTCCGCGGCCTCAATGGGCTTCGCGTCCGTGCTCGCAGGCTTGGCAGTTTCTTCGGGCGGCGGCTTGGTTGCGTCAGATGCCTCGGCGGTCTTGGTCTCGATCTTGTCGGTCGGCGCAGCCGCTTCCTCGCGGGCGGGCGCATTACCGGTGGTCACATCCGACATCACGGTGTGGCCGACCGAGGCGCGCAGCTCGAACAGGCTGTCTGCACTGGCGGTCTTCGTCTCGACCGGCTTGGCTTCAGTGACGTTGGTTTGCGCTGCGCCCTTGTCGGCCTTGTCGCCCACATTGATCTGCGGTGCGAGGCTGGCGGCGGGCTGAGGCGGCACGCGCACCGCAGCAAGCAGAGGATGCGAGAAGCTTTGCGGCGACATCTGGCCGGGCGCGACGATGACGCGCGCGCCCATCCTGGTCCAGTTCCACATCTTCACCGCGAACGCCATCGGCATGCGGATGCAGCCGTGCGAGGCCGGATAGCCCGGCAGCACGCCGGCATGCATGGCGACGCCGGACCAAGTGATCCGCTGCATGTACGGCATCGGGGCGCCGCTATAGATGTTGGAATGGTGGAATTTGTGCTTCTGGATGACGCTGAACACACCCATCGGCGTCGAATGGCCCTTCATGCCTGTCGAAACCGGGGATTCCGCGAACACGCCCTTGCTGTCGTAGACCGTCACCTTCTGCCGGTCGATCGAGACGATAATGACGAGCGGTCCTTGCGGCTTGGTGCCGGCTTCCTTCTCGGCGACGATCTCCTTCTTGCCCGCCGTGCCGCGCTTCTGCGGCTTCTGGCGCGGTGTTTCGGGATACCGATCCTGTCGGGCGTAATAGGAGCCGTCGGAATAATCCGTCCAATAATAAAACGCTGCGTCAGCCTGGCTTGCCGTCCCGATCGCACCCGCCGCCGTCAAAATGGCGACTTGCCAAAAACGCGTTGGCTTGGCAGCAAAACCGGACTCATTCACGCTGTTCATCCTCGAATCCATAATCCAAATCAGACGTTAGTCTCGCAAAGAGGATACGCGTTCACCACCAAGGCGGTTCTGCCGTCAGCTACTTTTGTTCAACGCGTAGCAAAAAAGCCTCACAGAGCGGTAAACGGCGGCCGTGGCGACTGGCCGCTCGTCTTCCTGATCGGCCGCCTGATGCCTACATTGCGGGGACTTCCTACCGGAGAACTTCATGTCATCTCGTTTCCCCGGTCTTTCCGGCATCCGCTTGAAAGGCCTCGCTTTATTCCTCTTGGCTCTGGCCGTGCCGGTGGCTTCCGCCTCCGCCGCCGACGAGCCGGATCTGATCTTCCGCCGCTCGACCGTATTCAAGTGGATGAGCCCGAACGACAAGCTCGCGACTTACGGTCTCGATGATCCCGAGGTGGAGGGCGTCGCCTGTCACTTCACCGTGCCGGAGAAGGGCGGCTTCAAGGGCTGGCTCGGCCTTGCCGAGGAGGTCTCGGACATCTCGCTGGCCTGTCGCCAGGTCGGCCCGATCAAGTTCAAGAACAAGATGGAGCAGGGCGACGACATGTTCCGCCAGCGTCGCTCACTGTTCTTCAAGAAGATGCAGATCGTGCGCGGCTGTGACGCCAAGCGCAACGTGCTGGTCTACATGGTCTATTCGGACAAGCTGATCGAGGGCTCACCGAAGAACTCGACCTCGACGGTACCGATCATGCCATGGGGACCGGCGGACTCAAACGTCCAGAAGTGCGGCGAGTTCTTCACTCACTGACGACAGCGCGGCTTTGCAAGATGCGAACCGGTCAGCCGGACGAATGTCTGCGGCGCGGCTTCAAGGCCGCGGTTCGCTTGCAGCGCCATTTCACCAGGTGACGTATTGCCAAGTGATGTGGCGCTGTCGCGAATGGATCGTTGATCTCCGCGGCCCGTCCGTTGCTCCGCCTCGCGCGTCGGTGCGCGATCTGTCGCCATCATGATGGCCATCCCTCACGTGAACGCGCCCGGTGATCCCAGCGTCTCGATTTCGGCTTCTCTTCAGCAGAAAAACGTAAAATGCGTGTGAAGCGCGTAAGGCGGGAGCATGACGGCGACCGCGTCCGCGGCCGGTCCAAGCTCGAGCGGGAACCTGTCAGGCCACTTTGGGCCGTGGCGCGGCTCACCTGAAATGATTGGGATTTTCCGGCGAATGTTTCGTCGTCTCGGGCAGGACGAAACAATTCTCACGAAAGATGAAACCATTTTCCGCTTTTGGCGCATCACGCGCGAAACCGCCCATGGTTATCAGCTTGACAACGACGACGGCGCACCGCCGGCCGACGAAATCGGGACACAAGATCATGCGCGCGCTCAGCTTCATCCTTGCCTTCGGCTTCGTGCTCGCCGGCTCCTCGTTCGCGGGCTCGCCGGACGGCAGTCTGCCCGGTGTCGGCACCTTCCAGTACAGCGGTTCACCGCTGACGATCACGGCATCTCAGCCGATCGTGGTCGCCACGCGCTTCTGATCGCCAACAAGAAAAGCAGCCGGCAAAGCCCATCATGATTGTTCGTTTCTGCGCCGCAGCGTTGATATCCGTTCTGACGCTCAGTGCCGCCCAGGCGCAGGTGCGCGCTCCCTCCAGGTTGCCGGATCCCCGGAGCGAATTCGTGCGTCAGTGTGCGCCGCGCATGCTCGGGCGCTGGGAGCATCCAGAAGAGGTCTGCGGCTGCCTGCATGACCATGCCGCCGCCGTCGTCGAGGACCGTGATTTGCGCGAGGCGCTGCTGCGCGGCATCAGCGAGACCGGCGTGCCGACGATCGAGACCGACTGGGTGCCGACGTCCAAGCAGGGCGAGATCGGCTCGACCTTCACCAAGATCGCCAAGCCGACCTTGCAGTGCATGTTCGACCCTGCGAAGCAGGGCTCTTAGCCCGCTACTTCGATTTCGGACCGTATCGCGGCACGCAAGTGCTCGTGCGCGCCACGCCCTTGTCGGTCATCTTCGCGCCGCGCACTTCCTTGACCTGTCCGGCAGGGCAGGTTCCGTCATCCACTTGCACACGTTGGCCGAGCTTGAGGTCCACGATGTCCTGTTCGCGACCGACCGTTGCTGCGCGCGTCGTCGAGGCAAGCGCAAGGGAAATCAGGAGCGAAAGGCAGGTGGCGCGGCGCAGCAACATGGTGTGAGGTCCTGGCATCGATGCCGCAATCTAGGGAGCGGCAGGCGATTCTGATAGTGAAGCCTGGTCACGCCCGCCGCGACGATTTGCTTCTCGCGCGCAGGACTGAGCGCGATTCCCGCGCGAGCCGTTCGGCCGAGGCCACCAGTTGCGGAACCGCGTGCCCCGAAAATCCCAGCACGAAACCGGGCAGGGGACGCGCGCGAGAATAGGTGTCGGCCAGGAGCCAGCCTTCTGCACCAGCCGCGCGCTTGGCCTCGGCCGCCCGCAACGGATCGACCGAGGGATCGAACCGTGCGACGAGATGCAGTCCTTGCGACGGCACCGGCACGGAGAGCGCGCCGTCTGATTTGGCTTCCAGCGTCGCGGCCAGCGCATCACGCGCCTCGCGATAGAGCTTGCGCACCCGCTTCAGGTTCGCGGCGAAGGCGCCGGAATTGAGCATGTCGGCCACCGCGCCTTCCATCAGCGTGCCGGGAAAGCGATCGAGCGCGGCCCGTGCAGCCGTCACATCCGCGATCAGGCGCTCGGGCAGGGCGCAATAGCCGATGCGCAAGCCCGGAAACAAGGTCTTGGCGAAGGTGCCGAGGTAGATCACGCGCTGGAGGTGATCGATGCCGGCGAGCGACATCAGCGGCGCGCCGTCATAGCGGAACTCGCTGTCATAATCGTCCTCGAGCACGAAGGCGCCGGCCTGCTTCGCCCAGTCCAGCAATTCGAGCCGCCGCGGCATCGACATCTGGACGCCTAGCGGAAACTGGTGCGACGGCGTGACATAGGCCGCGCGCGCAGACGGTGCCGCCGCACGACCCCTAGCAACCTGCAGGCCGTGCGCGTCGACCGGAATGGGCACAGTGCGATATCCGCATTGTCCGATCGTCCGGCGCGCGATCGGATAGCCGGGGTCCTCGGACCAGACCTGGTCGCCCGCCTTCAGGATCGCGCTCAGCACGATGCGCAGCGCATGCAGCGTGCCTGATGTGAGCATGATCTGATCGGGGTCGCAGCGCAGGCCCCGCGCCGACAACAGGTGATCAGCGATTGCCGCACGCAGCTCGCGACTGCCGCGGGGATCGCCATAATGCAGATGCTCGGGTCCGAATGCGCGCATGCGACGCCCGACGAAGGCGCGGAAGCGCTGCACGGCGCGCTCGTCGATATGGGTGCAGCCGAGCGCGAATGCGCCTTGCCGCGGCGCTTCGACAACCGCCTTGGGTTTCTTCGCCTCGGCCGCTCGCGCCGGGATGCGCGCTGCGACGAAGGTGCCAGAGCCGACGGTTGCGTCGGCAAAGCCGTCGGCGATCAGCCGCTCATAGGCCGTGACGACGGCGTTGCGGCGGAAGCCGGTCTGCTGCGCCAGCGTCCGTGAGGGCGGCAATGGCTCGCCGGGCCTGACGAGGCCGGAGACGATCATCTCGCACAGCGCCTGGTAGAGCCGGTGCGCCGCGGAGGCGCCGGCCGTGATGTGCGGACCGGTGAGGTCGAGCGGCAGCTCGGCCTTGGCCGGCGAGGGAGAATTGGTCGGAATTTTTCGCATGGAATTGGCACTATCGCAGACCAAATCCGCGGCTACAACTCTTCTGGATTGTTCCAATCTCCGAGGTGCGGCCGTGAGCCAGGTTGAGACTTCAAATTCCTATCCGACATCAGCGCGCAACCAAGTGAAGCGCCGTCACGATCGCGGCTTCTACGATCACGCGACCGTTCACCGCATCCTGGATTCCTCGATGCTTTGCCACGTGTCCTATGTGATCGACGGTCAGCCCTATTGCACGCCAACCTTCTTCTGGCGCGAAGGCACGAAGCTATACTGGCATGGGAGCAGCGCTAGCCGCATGCTGCGCAACCAGACCAGGGGCGAGCGCGTCTGTCTGACGGTCGCCCATCTCGACAGTCTCGTGCTGGCGCGCTGCGGCTTCAACCACTCCGCCGATTACCGCGCGGTGATGGCGTTCGGCACCGCCTATCTCGTCACCGACGCCGAGGAGAAGGAGCGCGCGGTGATCGCGATGGTCGACCGCTTCTTCCCGGGCCGCACCGCGAGCCTGCGTCAGAGCACCGCGCAGGAGACCAAGGCGACCTCCTTCATCGCGATGGAGATCGAGGAAGCCTCGGCCAAGATCCGGGCCAAGGGCGTGGCCGATGACGATGAGGACTACGAACTGCCGATCTATGCCGAGCGCATCCCGGTCCGCACGGTGCTCGGCGCGCCCGAGCCGTGTCCGCGCCTGCTCGACGGCGTCAGCCGGCCCGCGGGTTTGAATGGCTACTCCGAAGGCCGGCTGCTCGACGATGCATTGCGGGATGCTTATTTTGTAGAGTACCCGAACGGCTGAAATCGGCTAGCTTGCGCTCCATCGATGATCTGAATGCCCGATTGGAGTTGCCTGATGAATGCCGAAACGCAGCAGAGGATTGTTGACGCCGTCGACGCCAGCTTCGAAGCCCAGCTTGCGACCACACGTGATTTCGTCGCGATCCCCTCGACCCGCGGAGCGGAGGGACCATGCCAGGACATGATCGGCGACCTCCTGCGCGAACGCGGCTATGAGGTCGACGATTGGCACGTCAATGTCGACGACCTCAAGGACCTGCGTGGTTTCGGTCCGATCGAGCATGATTTTTCGAAAGCGCGTTCGGTGGTGGGCACCTACCGTCCGCAAACCAACGTTGGAAAATCGCTGATCCTCCAGGGCCACTGTGATGTGGTGCCCGCAGGGCCGCTGGATTTGTGGGACACACCGCCCTTCTCGCCCGTCATCAAGGACGGCAAGATGTTCGGCCGTGGCGCCTGCGACATGAAGTCGGGCACGATCGGTGCGCTCTATGCGCTGGATGCGATCAAGGCCGCCGGCTTGAAGCCGACGGCGCGGATCCATTTCCAGTCCGTGATTGAAGAGGAGAGCACCGGCGTCGGCGCGCTGTCGACGCTTCAGCGGGGCTACCGCGCCGATGCCTGCTTCATCCCGGAGCCGACCGGCGGCAAGATGGTGCGCTCGCAGGTCGGCGTGATCTGGTTTCGCCTGCGCGTGAAAGGCCATCCGACCCATGTCGCCTTCGCCGGCTCCGGAGCGAATGCGATCATGGCGGCCTATCATTTGATCCAGGCCCTGCAAAAGCTCGAGATCGAGTGGAACGAGCGCGCGAAAGCCGATCGCCATTTCAAGACGGTCAACCATCCCATCAATTTCAACCCCGGCATCATCAAGGGCGGCGACTGGGCCTCCAGCGTGCCGGCCTGGTGCGACGTCGACTGCCGGATTGCCGTATTGCCCGGCTGGTCGATCGCCGAGCACCAGAAGGAGATTGTGGCTTGTGTCGCGGCCGCCGCGCGCAACCACCGCTTCCTCGCCAACAACCCGCCGGAGGTCGAATGGTCGGGCTTCCTGTCGGAGGGGTATGAACTCACCGACGCGGCCGCGCCCGAGGCCGCGTTCAGCAGGGCCTTTAACAAGGTCTACGGTGGCGCGGTCGAGGACCTCGTATTCACCGCGCTCACCGATACCCGCTTCTACGGCCTCAATCACGGCATCCCGAGCCTGTGCTTCGGCGCGAGCGGTGGCGAGATGCACGGCTTCAACGAGTTCGTCGACCTGGAGTCGCTGAAGAAGACGACCAAGGCGATGGCGCTGTTCATCGCCGAGTGGTGCGGAGTGGAGAAGGCGTAAGCAGCCGGGCTTTGCTCCCTCCGCCGTCATTGCGAGGAGCGAAGCGACGAAGCAATCCAGAATCCCTCCGCGGAAAGGCTCTGGATTGCTTCGCTGCGCTCGCAATAACGGGCGGAGGGCCCGTAGGGTGGGCAAAGGCGCCCTTGCGCCGTGCCCACCATCCATCCTCAATTCCGAACGAATGGTGGGCACGCTTCGCTTTGCCCACCCTACCGCGCTCCGGCGGGGGCAGAATCTGTTGTCCCAAATACGCGCAGACACATCCTTTAAGCTTAAAATAAAGACTAGGACGCCGGCCTTGCCGGTGGCAGACTGGCGTCCGGTTCGCAGGGCCTGAGTCCGCCGAGGAAAATCACGATGCGCGATTGGGATGACGCTTATGCCAATTCGGCCCATATCCCGGGCTCCGACAAAATGCCGGCGCTGTGGGCCGAGCGGGCGGCGGCTTACCGTGCAGGGTTGAAGGATTTTCATCCCGACGTCGCCTATGGCGCCGGTGAGCGGCAGCGCCTCGACCTGATCCTGCCCGACGGCGACAGCAAGGGCCTCGTCGTGTTCGTCCATGGCGGCTACTGGATGCGCTTCGACAAGTCGGCCTGGAGCGATTTGGCCGAAGGCGCACGGCATCATGGCTGGACCGTGGCGCTGCCGAGCTACACGCTAACGCCGGCTGCGCGCATCTCCGACATCACCGCGGAAATCACTGCAGCGATCGCCAAGGCGGCCTCGCTGGTGGCAGGGCCGATCCGGCTCGCCGGCCATTCCGCCGGCGGCCATCTCGTCACGCGCATGCTGTGCGACGACAGCCGGCTCGAGCCCGCCGTCTACGATCGCATCGCCGGCACCCTCTCGATCAGCGGCCTGCACGATCTGCGGCCGCTCTTGAAGACAAAGATGAACGAAACGCTGCGCATGACCATGGAGGAGGCGGCGCTCGAGAGTGCGGCGCTGCATCTCCCGCGGGGGCAGTCGCCCGTGACGGCCTGGGTCGGCGGCAATGAGCGCCCTGAATTCATCCGCCAATCCGACCTGATGGCCAACGTCTGGACCGGTTTCGACGTGCCGACGCATCTCGTGATCGATCCCGGCCTCAACCATTTTACCGTGATCGACGGGCTGAAGGATCCGTCGTCGCAGATCACCGCGCGCCTGATCGGCCTCGACTGACGAGGCGAGGGACGATCGATCGAGAGGGCCTGTCAATGACGTCCAACGATTACGATCCTGCAAGCGAAGGCGCCGAGACGGATTTCGCCCGGCGCATGTCCTATGGAAACTACCTGGCGCTGGATGCGATCCTTGGGGCGCAGCATCCGCTCTCGGAAGCGCATGACGAGATGCTGTTCATCATCCAGCATCAGACCACGGAGCTGTGGATGCGCCTTGCCATCCACGAGCTCAGCGCCGCGCGCCGCGCGATCGCCAGGGACGAGGTGCAACCGGCGATGAAGATGCTGGCGCGGGTGTCGCGCATCTTCGAGCAGCTCAACGGCGCCTGGGACGTGCTGCGGACGATGACGCCGAGCGAGTATACGCGCTTCCGCGCGCAACTCGGGCAGTCCTCCGGCTTCCAGTCACGTCAATACCGGCTGATCGAATTCCTGCTCGGCAACCGCAACCACGCCATGCTCAAGCCGCACGCGCACGATGCGGAGACGACGAAGCTGCTCGAAGCCGAGCTCGCGACGCCAAGCCTCTATGACGAGGTGCTGCGGCTTGCCGACCGCAACGGGCTCAAGATGCCTGCGCCCGTGCTGGCCCGCGACGTCCGCGAAACCCACAGCTTCAACGAAGGCGTGCTCCAGGCCTGGCGTATCGTCTACGAGGCGCCGGAGACGCACTGGATGCTCTACGAGCTCGCCGAGAAGCTGGTCGATTTCGAAGACTATTTCCGCCGCTGGCGTTTCAACCATGTAACGACGGTCGAGCGCGTCATCGGCTTCAAGCGCGGCACCGGTGGTACCGGCGGCGTCAGCTATCTCAAACGGATGCTGGAGATCGAGCTGTTCCCCGAGCTCTGGCGCGTGCGTACGATTCTGTAGAGATGTCGATGACCAAGCTACGCGTCTACGACGACACCAAGGCCTTGTTCCATCTGCCCGAGGGCGTGATTTATCTCGACGGCAATTCGCTTGGCGCGCTGCCGCTCGGCGTTGCCGAGCGCGTCAATCACGTCATCACGGCCGAATGGGGCAATGAGCTGATCCGTGCCTGGAACACCGCAGGTTGGTATGCCCAACCGCGTCATGTCGGCGATCGCATTGCGCGACTGATTGGCGCGGAAGCCGGCTCGGTGATGGTCGGAGACACGCTGTCGCTCAAGGTTTACCAGGCACTCGCGGCTGCGATCGATATGAACGCGTCGCGCAAGGTGATCCTGTCGGACACCGGCAATTTCCCGACCGACCTCTACATGGCCGAAGGCCTGATCGAAACGCTCGGGCGCGGCCATCGATTGCGTCTGGTGGCGCCGGAGGAGATCGAGCCCGCGCTGTCGGAGGAGATCGCCGTGCTCTACATCACCGAGGTCGACTACCGCACCGGTCGCCGCCACGACATGGCGAAGCTCACCGCGAAAGCGCATGCGCTCGGCATCGTCACCGTCTGGGATCTCGCCCATTCCGCCGGTGCGCTGCCGGTCGATCTCTCCGGCTGCGGCGCCGATTTCGCTGCGGGCTGCACCTACAAATATCTCAACGCCGGCCCTGGCGCGCCGGCCTTCCTCTACGTTGCGCCGCGCAACGCTGGCAATGCCCGCGCCGCTCTGTCGGGATGGATGGGCCATGCCAAGCCATTTGCGTTCGAGCTTGCCTATGCAGCCGCCGGCGGCGTCGAGCGCATGCGTGTCGGCACCCCCCCGGTGCTAGCAATGGCGGCGCTGGAGGCCTCGCTCGACATCTGGGACAGGATCGATATCACCGAGGTCCGTGCACGTTCGCTGGCGCTCTGTGATCTCCTCATCGCCGAAGTCGAGCGTCGCTGCCCAGCTCTGAAGCTGGTGACCCCGCGCGCGCATGAGCGGCGCGGCTCGCAAATCTCCTTTGCCTTCGACGGCGGCTACGCCGCCATGCAGGCGCTGATTGCCCGCGGCGTCATCGGTGATTTCCGCGCACCAGATATCATGCGGTTCGGGATCACGCCGCTTTATGTCGGGGAGGATGAGATGGTCCGCGCCGCCGAGATCATCGAGGAGGTAATCGCGGGCGATGTGTGGCGCCGGCCGGAGTACCAGGTCGTGAACGCGGTGACGTGAGGAAGGACGCCTCCACAGACGTCATTGCGAGGAGCTCTTGCGACGAAGCAATCCAGACTGTCTCTGCGGCGGCAGTCTGGATTGCTTCGCGGAGCCTGTCATCGGGCCGCGCTTTGCGCGGACCCGTTGGCTCGCAATGACGGCGGAGGGATCAGGACCGCTCGCCCCACAGCGCCTGCACGATCGCATCGAGCCCATCCGTCAGCGCCGCCGGTCCTGGCTGCAAGATGATTGGCGACTTGATCTCGACGATACGATCATCGCGCACCGCCGGAATCTCGCCCCAGCCGTCGCGCGCGCGGATACGGGCAGGGACGACCTTCTTGCCGCACCACGACGCGAGGATCACATCCGGCGCTGCCTCGCGCACCATCTCCGCCGAGACGATGCGGTCCTTCGCCGCCTGCCGCGACCGCAGCTCCGGGAACACATCCACGCCGCCGGCGGCCTCGATCAGCTCGGAGACCCAACCGATGCCGGAGATCAGCGGATCGTCCCACTCCTCAAAGTAAACTCTTGGCCGCGGCGAGGGGCGGGGCGTTGCCGCGATCGCGGCGAGGCGCCGCTCGAAACCTTGGGCGAGGTCTTCCGCGCGCCCGGCCGCACCGACCAGCGCACCGAGCGTGCGGATCATCGCTAAGATTCCGGCGAGATCGCGCTGGTTGAAGACATGGACGTCGACACCGGCGCGGACGAGATCTGCGACGATGCCGGCCTGCAGATCGGAAAAGGCCAGCACCAGCTCCGGTTCCAGCGCCAGGATCTTCGGGATGTCGGCCGAGACGAAGGCAGACACCCGTGGCTTCTCCCGTCGCACCTGGGGCGGGCGCACTGCGTAGCCGGAGACGCCGACGATGCGGTCCTGCTCGCCGAGCAAATAGAGCGTTTCGACCGTCTCCTCGGTCAGGCAGACGATGCGGTGGGGCGGGAAGTGGCGCATGCGAGGAGCCTATGCACAATGTCTGCGCCGATGTCAGCCCGCCCATTACCTCGGACGTCATTGCTTTGCCGCGCGAAGCAATTCACGCTGAGACAACAACGAATTGGGAGCAGATCCGATGACGCCGCTCGAGAAACTTAAAGTGATGAAGATGCCGTTCGCCGAGCTCAAAGGCGTCGAGTTCGTCGAGGCCGAGAAGGATCGCGTGGTGGCGCGGATGACGGTCCGGCCCGACCTCTGCACGCTTCATCACACCATCCATGGCGGCGCGCTAATGGCGCTGGCCGATTCCGTCGGCGCGGCTGCGACCGTGATCAACCTGCCGGACGACGCCAAGGGCACGACGACGCTGGAGAGCAAGACCAACTTCATCGGTGGGGCCAAGGAAGGAACCACGGTGATCGCGACCGCTACCCCGGTCCACCGGGGCCGACGGACCCAGGTCTGGACCACCCGGCTGGAGACCGAGGACGGCAAGCTGGTGGCCGTCGTGACCCAGACGCAGCTCGTCCTCGTATGATTAGGGCCCTTGATTTTGTTAACGAAATAGTCACGTCAGGTGCCACTTACTTGAGCAAGCCTCCGTCTTGAAAAGCTTGCTGCGATGCACAATATAGGCGGCCTAGGGATTCGAACGCCTCCTCGAGGGACACCAAGAGGAGTTTTGACGTGGTACTTGAAGAGACCGTCCGCACCGCTCCGGGCTACGTGCGGACCCTGATCCAGCAGGAAGAATTGCCGCTTCTGCGCGATCACCTGCTGAGGCTTGATGCCGGAAGCCGGCACGACCGTTTCAACGGTTTTCTCGACGACAGCTTCATCGAGCGTTACGCCGCCCGCTGCGCCGAAGACGGCACCGTGATCGTCGCCTACATCGTCGATGGCGTGGTCCGCGGTGCGGCCGAGCTGCATCCGGCGGAGCACGATTCGCTGCCTGAGGTTGCCTTCAGCGTGGAGGCCTCCGCACGCCGTCAGGGCGTCGGAACCGTGCTGTTCCGCCGCCTGATCGCGGAAGCGCGCTGGAAGGGCTATAAGCGCCTGCGCGTCACCACCGGCGCCGAAAACCACGCCATGAGGGCGCTCGCCAGGAAGTTCGGTGCGCATCTGGCTTTCCGCCACGGCGAATCGACCGGGACGATCGATCTCGGCAAGACGCCCGAGGCGGAGCTTGCTGACCTCGCGGCCTCGCCGTTCACGGCCGGCCGGGCCCTGCTCAGCTTCAACTCGACCTGCTGGAAGATCATCTCCAGCATGTACGGCAATCGCGCCGCCTGAAAACGAAAAAGCGGACCGGCAAGGCCGGTCCGCTTTTGCATTCAGATCAAAGGAAAGAGCGCTTAGGTGCCGGTGCGCTTGTCGTTGCCGAAGCGGCGGACGACGCGGCGCTCGACCACCACTGAGCGCTGCGCGCCCTGTTCGCCGGCGATCACGCGGGTTGCGGTGATGCGGCTGTTGGTGCGGGCCTGCTTCTTGACCTCGGCCTGCACGACATCGAGCGGCATGCCCATCAGCGCTGCCGCGATCTCGGCCTGCTGCTCCTGGTCGTCGGTGATGCCGACGGCGGCGAAGATCGCCTCGTCCAGAGTGGGCGGATCGTGACGCACGCGCCGCGTGCCATATTTGGTATTCCAGTCTGCGCTCATAACGGCCTCGTTTTGATGCCGGGATACCTAGTGCCGCGAATGTTGCATTGCAATATGGAATCGGTGTGACATCTCAGCTATGCACCGGTCGGGTGTCAGGGCGGTGATGCGACACTTGCACCGACTTCAATCCCTTGCTGTGGCCAGCGTTTCAGCGCCGCGTGCCCGGCTTCGGTGAGCCCGTAAATTCCCCGCTCAGCACGCTCGAACCAGCCATACACATTGTTAAGCAAGATCTTACCGGCATCGGGACAGCGTTCGCGCAACTCGCTCACCCGCCGCGGGCCTTCGGCGAGCGCCGAGGCGCAGGCCAGCGCCTGCTGCCGATAGGCCGTCATGATCGGCGAACGGGTGCTGCCGCCGAGCACGGGATCGCCCTGGCGGCGCTGATGTTCGGCGACGAGCCGCGAGCGAATCTTCGGCTCGCGGCGCGGAGCCGCCGTCGGCGGCTTCACCAGCACCTCGACCTGGCCGCGATCGGTCACCCCGAGCATGCCGAAGCCGAGCCGGCGGCAGAGATTGCGGTAGCGCGCATCGCTCTCACGCCCTTTGCCGCGGGCCGACATTCTGGCGGCGATCCAGATTTCGTCGCCGGCCGGCGCGCGGTCGACCGCCTGGAGGATCAGCTCGAGATTGAAGGCGAGCTTGAGCTCGCCGATCACCACGACAGGTGGATCGCCGGCGCTGAGGCCCACGAGATCGCAGCCGCCGATCTCGCCCTTCACGGTGAAGCCGAGCTCTTCGAGGAAGCGTTTGACGGGCAGATAGAGCGCGGTTTCCAAAGACAAGTTCCGATGTCCGATCGGAGAATCAGTTGCAGGCAGTTTAGAGCCTTCTCGGCTCCGATTGAATCAGGGCTGTCTGGCAGAGATTCGGAGCGATACGCCTATACCCGCCCACCCACCGGGATCAGCGCACCGGTGACGCCGCTCGCGGCATCGCTGGCGAGAAACAGGATGACTTCGGCGAGCTCCTGTGGCGTCACCCATTTGGAGAAATCCGCTTTCGGCATGTCGGCGCGGTTGGCCTTGGTGTCGATGATCGACGGCAGCACGGCGTTGACAGTCACCTTGCCCTTCCACTCGTTGGCAAGCGCCTCGGTGAGGCGATGCACGCCCGCCTTCGACGCCGCATAGGGTCCCATGCCGGAGCCGGCCTGGAGCGCGCCCATGGCGCCGATGTTGACGATGCGGCCGGCCTTGGAGGCGGCGAGATGCGGCAGTGCCGCGCGCGATGTGTTGAGTGCGGTCAGGACATTCAGCGCATGCATACGCTGCCACGTCGCGGTGTCGCCGTCGCCGACGGTCTCGAAGGCGAAGCCGCCCGCGATATTGATCAGTGCATCGAGCTTGCCAAAGTGCTTTGCCGCAGCTTCGATCGCCGTCTTCGCCTGCGCCGCATCGGACAGGTCGACGCCGCCAATCTCGATGTTTTCAGGCGTTGCGGGGGCTTGCGATGGCGCGTAATCGATGCCGGCCACGCGCGCGCCGCGTGCCAGCGCCGTCTCGGCGACCACCTTGCCCAGCGCTCCCTGCGCGCCGGTCACGACAATGACTTTTCCCTGCACGGTGCTCTCCGTGGTTTCGCTTTGCCGGCGACTATTGCGTCCAGCGAATTGGACTTGCAATGGCGGCAGCTTCAAGGCTGGGCTATAGTTACAACTTTAGATCGGTGAGGAGGTTGTTCATGTCCGACAATTTGCCAACCATCGAATTTCCCGCTGCCATCGTCGACCTAAAATATCCGCTGATGCGGCTCCGGCAGGCTTTGGACGGGAAGGGTCCCGTTCGCATCGTGGCCATGGGGTCGTCATCAACGGCCGGACGAGCCGATGTTGTGCCGTACCCCTATCGGTTGGAGATGTATCTACGGCAATACTTCAAGGATGTTGTCCACCGGCCTGACATTCGGATTGACGTGCTGAACCGCGGCAAGGGCGGCGAAGAGGCAAACGAAGAACTCGGACGCTTCGAGGCCGATATCTTTCATGATGATCCGGCACTGGTCATCTGGCAGGTTGGAACGAACGCGGTCTTTCACAACGACCAGTACGACGTGGACGTTGTTGCCGGGAATATCAGGAAGGGCCTGGCGCAATTGCGCGCTCGCGGCTTCGAGGTTCTGGTGATTGATCCGCAATATGCGACGAAGATGCTCTGGGACGACCGTGCTGAGCTTTCGGACAAGATGGTCCGGCTGATCCGCGATGCTGCCAATGAGGCCGAGGTGAATCTGTTTCAGCGTTGGGCACTGATGCGGCATTGGCACGTGCAAAACAACGTTTCGTTCGAGCAATTGCTGGACACAGGTGATCCTGACAAGCTGCACCAAAGCGATTGGAGCACCCAGCAGATCTCCTTGGCCCTCAAGAGCGCGATGATCAAGGCCGTGGGGCTGACGGCTTGAGGCGCCCGCCGCGGATCACGCTTGCAGATAACGCTCCTTCAGCGCAGTCCGTTCGGCCGCGCCGAGCTTGAGCCCGTCGCGCAAATAGGTTTCGATATCGCCGTATTCCCTGCCGACGGCTTCGAACGCAGCAGCAAGGTAAGAGGCTTCGACGCTGCCGATGGCATTGCGTACGTCCTCCGGCAGGTCGGTAGCAGCCGTCGCATCGCGCTTGTAGTGCTGATTGGTGAGCAGGTAGTCCTCGGCAATGATGTCATCAGATACGCCGAGTGCATGCAGGATCAGCGCGCAGGCAAAGCCGGTGCGGTCCTTGCCCGCCGTGCAGTGGATCACGAGCGGCGCACGGTCTTCCAGCAGATGGCCGAACAGGTCGCGAAAGCTGTGCGTGTTGTGGCGCACGTAGTTGCGATAGGATTCGCGCATGAGCTCCAGCGCGACCGGTGCCGTCAACGTGCCCCGAGCGAGCTCGGCGCGCAGCGCAGCCACGACGGTCGGCTCGATCGGCAGCGAGTGCACGGTGATTTCGTCCACGACACAGACGCCTGCCGCGCGCTCCTCCAGTCCACGGAAATCGAATGCGCTTCGCACCCCCAGCGCGCGGACGATCTCGATGTCGGCTGCAGTGAGTTGGCCGAGATGGTTGGAGCGGAAGATGTGCCGCCAGCGCGTGATGCGGCCGTCGGTGGTCGGATAGCCGCCGAGATCGCGAAAATTGCTGGCGCCTTGCAAGGCGAGGTGGCGGGCAGGGGAGTCGGACATGAGATCAGCTTGGGTTATGGTTCCACCGGATGCGCTGCGGCATCCTTAAAGTCCAATACAGGGGGCGATCATGGGCCGACACAAGGCCATTGTTTTGGCTATCACCATGCTGTCGGCCGGAATTTTCGATAGTCGGCCGGCCGATGCGCAGACATTCCAGACCTATCGCTGCGCCGATGGTACGCAGTTCATCATCGGGTTTTATGACGGCGACAAGCGCGCCTTCCTCCAGATCGACGGCGAGCCGGTGACGCTTGCCAAGCGGCTGACGGTCTCTGGCGCCCGCTATTCGAGAGCCGGGATCACGCTGACGATCGGCAGCACCGGGACCACCACGATCAGACATCTGAAGCGGCCGGTGACCGCCTGCGCGGTGATCTGAACGTCTCTGTGCCCGCAAGAATCAAAAAGGGCCGAAACATCGTGGTTTCGACCCTTTTTCAAACTGCCGCCTGCGTTCGCGAGCGCGCGGCGCTATCAAACCAGCGACCGGCATCAGCGATCCCATTTCGGCTTGGTTTCGTCCACCGCGTCCTGGTGGTACCAGCTGTCGCTGCAGATCGAGACGTTCGTGGGAAGCGAAGCATGATCGGCGGGAAGGCTGGTCTCGCCATAGCGGCGTCCCCCAAGAGCTGCGCGGCCCCCGGCAGGGAATTGGTAGATCTTCGCAGATCCGTGACTCAGACCATTGTTCATCATTGCGATTTCTCCTTGGTCGAAGCGCCTTGGCCTCCATGGTGCGCCCGACTCGTTCGATTGTGGTTACTGAAATCCCCATATCGGCCGCGCGCCCCGAATTGGAAAGTGCTGAAAAGGAAATCAGTTGCCGCCCAATTTATAGGCAGGTCGCCTGCTGCATCTCCCAAGGCACCGTGTCGGTGACCAACGCCTGGGCTATTCCAAAGGTTGCTGGGCAGGGCTGTGGGGCTTTACGAAAGTTGCCGGACGTTGACGCGCGTTTCATCGGCATCCTCCAGCACCGCGCCGCCTGCTTCAGAATCGGGCGGTTTCCGCGGAGTTTTTGCGGTGCAGCTTCACGCGAAGGTGCGCGGCTATGACGCACGACGCCGGGGGCGGTTTGTCAGCGCCGAGGAGCCGCCTGCCGCAGTGGAAAACCTCCCGCAGTGCGGCCTTTTGGCACGTTAAATGCTTGTAAAGGGCCGGCCGATGGTGGCCGGGTACAAACGTGCGGGGACCCCAGGGCCCCCAACCTTTCGCATCATCTACAGAGAGGCTCAATGACCAAGTATAAGCTCGAGTACATTTGGCTCGACGGATATACGCCGACTCCGAATTTGCGCGGCAAAACTCAGATCAAGGAATTCGCGTCGTTCCCGACGCTCGAGCAGCTTCCGCTCTGGGGCTTCGATGGCTCCTCCACCCAGCAGGCCGAAGGTCATAGCTCTGATTGCGTGCTGAAGCCGGTCGCCGTCTTCCCGGACGCCGCGCGCACCAATGGCGTGCTCGTGATGTGCGAAGTCATGATGCCCGATGGCAAGACCCCGCATCCGTCAAACAAGCGCGCCACCATCCTCGACGACGCCGGCGCATGGTTCGGCTTCGAGCAGGAATACTTCTTCTACAAGGACGGCCGCCCGCTCGGCTTCCCGACTGCCGGCTATCCGGCCCCGCAGGGTCCGTACTACACCGGCGTCGGCTACTCGAACGTCGGCGACGTCGCCCGCAAGATCGTCGAAGAGCATCTCGACCTCTGCCTCGCTGCCGGCATCAACCATGAAGGCATCAACGCGGAAGTCGCGAAGGGCCAGTGGGAATTCCAGATCTTCGGCAAGGGCTCCAAGACCGCTGCCGACCAGATGTGGATGGCCCGCTACCTGATGCTGCGCCTCACCGAGAAGTACGGCATCGACATCGAGTTCCACTGCAAGCCGCTCGGCGACACCGACTGGAACGGCTCGGGCATGCATGCCAACTTCTCGACCGCCTATATGCGCGAAGTCGGCGGCAAGGAGTATTTCGAGGCGCTGATGGCGGCCTTCGAGAAGAACCTGATGGACCACATCGCCGTCTACGGCCCGGACAATGACAAGCGTCTGACCGGCAAGCACGAGACCGCGCCCTGGAACAAGTTCAGCTACGGCGTGGCCGACCGCGGCGCCTCGATCCGCGTTCCGCACTCCTTCGTCAACAACGGCTACAAGGGCTATCTGGAAGACCGCCGTCCGAACTCGCAAGGCGACCCCTACCAGATCGCCTCGCAGATCCTGAAGACGATCGCGTCCGTGCCGACCGACAAGAAGGCCGCGGCCTAAGATCCTCCCGGCCCGGGCCTGGGGGCTGACCCGGGTTGGTCTCAAATCCGCCGGAGCTGCAAGGCTCCGGCGGATTTTTGCATTCTGATGGCAGCTGTTCCTGTGACCCGCCGGCCTCTTCCCGCGCGAAGCTTGTCGATTGCGTTCGAATGCGGGAGAGTGCCCCCGGATGCGCGCAGGGCCGGGGACACGGCGGGTGTTTGAAGGCTTCTACAAGGTGAGATTTCAGCTCGGCGACGCCGTCGGCCGGAGCGTGATGCATGCCGGCAATGGCAAGATGCTCGGCGGCAATTCGGCCTTCGCCCATATCGGCACCTACGACAAGACCGACAGCGGCGTCGACGTCGTGATCAAGACCGTCCGCCATAACCCCGATCCGAACTACCGCGCCATGGCCGGCACCGACGATGCCACCTTGATCGCGAAGGGCTGGGCCGACGGCGATCTCTATCGCTTCAAGGGCGAGCTGAAAGAGCTGCCGGGCGTACCCTTCCAGTCGCTGATGACGCCGATCACCGAAGACGAGGTGCCGATCGTCGGCGGCGTTGGTGAGGCCGGGATTGCCGATGGCCTCTATTCGATTCATCTGCGGATGCTCGACGGCCTCGATGGCGGCCTCACCGGCGTGATGCTGCTCAACCAGGGTCGCATCCTCGGCGGCGATGCGGCCTTCTACTATCTCGGCAGCTACACCGCCGCGAAGGGTCGCTGGAAAGGCCAGATTCTCAATCAGGAGCACACGCCGGCCAAGGACGATCCGATCTTCGGCGGCCACGAGGTCGGCATCGGTTTCTCCGGCCGCTATGACGCGGAAGAGGCGGTACTGGAGGCAACGGCGCTCGCCGGCAAGCGCAGCCTGCGCCTGACCGCTGCGCTCAAGCTGATGCACCGCGCCTGATCGTGACAGGAATTGCATATGGACAACATTCGCATGCTCTCGACGCTCGGCCTGATGGGTGCGATGCGCAGCCTGTCGTCTGCGTATGAAGCTGCGACGGGCGTGCGCATCGACGCCGACTTCGCGCCGACCCAGGCGCTGCTAAAACGGCTCCGCGACGGCGAGGCCGCCGATCTTGTCATCCTCACCCGCGAGGGGCTCGACGCGGTGATCAGTGAGGGCCGCGTGGTCCCTGACAGCGCGGCTGACCTCGCGCGCTCCTATGTCGGCATTGCGGTGCGGGCAGGGCAGGCGCATCCCGACATCGCCGACGAAGCCGCGTTGCGCGCAACGCTGCTTGCGGCGCGGTCCGTCGCCTATTCGCGGCTCGGCGCCAGCGGAATCTACTTTGCCCAGTTGATCCAGCGAATGGGCATCGCGGCCGAGATCAACGCCAAGGCCACCATCGTGCAGCAGGGCTTTACGGCGGAGCGGCTCGTCAACGGCGAGGCCGATCTCGCCGTACAGCAGATCAGCGAGCTGAAGCAGGTCGATGGCATCGAGGTCGTCGGCCCGATCCCGCATGATTTGCAGATGCCGGCCGTGTTCTCCGCCGGCCGCATGGCGAATGCGACACATGCCGAGGCCGCCGACAGGCTGCTGCGTTACCTGGCCTCGCCGGAGGTCGTGCCCGTGCTGCGCCAATCGGGACTCGAGCCTTGAATTTGCCGGGGCGGGGACGCAACGTAGTGGCCATGCGCGCTTATCTCCTCGCAGCTCTCTTGGCGCTTGCCGCGCCCCTGGCGGCGCAGGCGCAATCGGCCGATCTCGTCCTGTGCGACCGGGTGGCGGCCGATCCCAGTGATCCCGACAAGCCGGCCGATGTGAAGGGCGTGACGGAGATCGCTTCCTCCGACGTCGCGACCGCCATCAAGTTCTGCAAGCAGGCCGCATCCTCCGCGCGCAGGGCGATGTTCGCGCTCGGCCGCGCCTATGCGGCCAACCGGCAGACGAGCGAGGCGATCGCCGCCTGGCGCAAGGCTGCCGACAAGGGATCGAGCTCTGCGATGGTCGAGCTCGGCGTCGCCTACGGCACCGGCTCCGGCGTTGCGAAGGACGAAGCACAAGCGCGCAAGCTGTTCGAGAAGGCGGCGCAATCAGGCAATCCCCGCGGCGTCAGCAATCTCGCCGCGCTCGGCGGCGCGGGTGGCGCTGCGCCGGCCGATCCCGCGCAGGCGCGCGCGCTGCTCGGCAAGGCCGCCGAGACCAACGCGGAGGCGCAGTACCAGCTCGGCCTGATGCTTGCGAGCGGCAATGGCGGGGAGAGGGACGACGCCGCGGCGCGCGCATTGTTCGAGAAGGCGGCCGCGCAGAACCATCCCGGCGCGCTGGAGCGGATGGGCGCTTTCGCCCAGGAAGGTCGCGGCGGGCCGAAGGACAAGGACGCCGCCAAGGCCTATTACGAGCGCGCGGCCGCGCTCGGCGACGATGACGCCAAGAAGGCGCTGGAGCGCATTCGCTGCCCCTATGCCATCAAGGACAAGCAGGGCAAGCTCGTCACCACGCTGTGCTTCTAGCTCACCTCTCCCTTCAGGAGAAGTGAGGGCTCACGCTGCACCGTCTCAACTCATTTCATGTAGTAGGCGAGATTGTTGCGGGCGTCGCGATAGGTCGTCTCGAGAAAATCGGGATACTCGGCGGCGGCCTGCGCCACGGCGCGCACGACGCAGGCCCAGAAATTGCCATCCCATTTGAAATAGGCCTCGGCCGCGCCCTCGAACTTGACCGCGGTGATGATGGCCTGCCGGATCGCATCGTCGTCGGCATGCGGATGGGCGCGCTTTAGGTATCCGAACATCGGCCCTTCATGGGCATGGTCGCGCTCGTAGCGGTATTGCTCGGCCATCTGCTGCGGCGTGAGGGTGCGATTGATGCGGACCTCCTCGGCGGTGGGACGACCCTCGATCGAATTCAATCGGAAGCGCCAGCGCCAGAGTTCGAAGGCGGCATCGAGCAGCGGCTGCTTCGCCGCGCTGGCGACGAATTCGGCGATCTGCTCTTCGGGCGATGGCTCTGTCTGGTTCATGCCCCTTTGGTCGCAAGCTTGCGCCGGCGGGTTCGAAAGGGGGGCAGGCAGGAACCAGCTTCGGCACCGGTCGTTAAACCCCCAACAAGCGGGAGGCGCGATCATGATCCGCAAACTGGCATCGGGCGAATACCGCCTCTATTCACGCAAGGTGAATCCGAAGACCGGCAAGCGCCGCAATCTCGGCACCTTCAAGAGCCGCGCGGCGGCCGAGAAGCACGAGCGCGAGGTGCAGTACTTCAAGCGGCACTGATGGACGGCGAATGCCCTGCAGGAGCCCGGCAAAACAAAACATGCGAAAACAACCCCATGCACAGTAGCCAAGGGATTGAAATCGCACACATTGCGGATTAATCGAAATTCGGTTGACCCGTCGGGCAAAACAGGGGCATGATGGCATCATGACGGCGAACGTCTAGCGAGCGGCCCTGCGCGAAAAGCCGGGTGGCTTCAATGCGGCGACGATGCTAGGTAGCCACAGTTTTTTTCGATTTTGCGGGTTCAAGACGTTGCTGGACGGACTGTACAAGGTTGAATACGGCGTCAACGATGCGTTCGGCCGCAGCATCATGTGCCTGCATGACGGCAAGATGCTGGGCGGCAATTCGGGCTTTGCGCATCTTGGCACCTATGTCGAGCGCGACGGCGAGATCATCGCCGAGGTCATCACCGAGCGGCACAACCAGGATCCCAATTACAAGCCGCTGATGGGCGCCGACGTCGCCTCGATCGGGGCGCGCGGCCGCCTGTACGGCAACCAGATCCGCCTTCAGGGCAGCGCGGACACGATGCCGGGCGCCAATTTCTGGGCCAATCTCACCCCGCTCGACGACGAGGCGCTGCCGCCGAGCGGAGCAGTCGGTTCGGGCGGGATCGCCAACGGGCTCTATGGGATGAGCCTGCGCGCGCTCGATGGCGTGGATGCCGGACTCTCCGGCGTGATGCTGCTGATCGACGGCCGCATCCTCGGCGGCGATGCGTTCTTCTACTATCTCGGCTCCTATTCCTCCGCGGACGGCCGCTGGAAGGGCGAGATGCTGAACCAGGAGCACACGCCGGCGAAAGGCGAAAATCCCGTCTTTGGCGGCCTCGAGGTCGGGATTGGCTTCTCAGGCACCTGCACGGCTGATAGCGGCGAGCTCGAAGGCATCGCACTCGCCGGCAAGCGCAGCTTGCGCCTTGCCGCTTCGCTCAAGCTGATGCGGCGGGCGTAGGGCATCTACTCACAGCGCCACGGCTGGATCAACCGGTGTGCTCGCGTTGAAATCCAGATAGATCGGCCGCACCGTCGCAGTCATTTACCTTGCTCGTTGTGGCTAAGCTTCAGCCAGGGCAATTGCTCGTTGGCGAAAAAATGCTTCCTCGGCTAGAGCTCCGCCGCCCGGTCGAAGGCACCGACGTGATAGTGCGTCTCCGTCGGAAAGTGCACGGTAGCGCAGGTCAGCGTCGAGCCGCAGCGGGCACAGAAACCGCGCGTCGTTCCCGGCGATGATTTGAACGTCGTGATGGCGCCTTCGGTCACCGTGACAGAGTCGTTCTCGAACCCGACGAACACGCTGACGGGCGCGCCGGAATGGCGGCGGCAGCTATCGCAGTGACACCAGAAGATTCCCTTCGGCCGGCCTCGCGCCTCGAAACGCACCGCCCCACAAAGGCAACGTCCTGAAAAGGTTTCGCTCACGTTCGTGCTCCGGGCCTGACCTCCATAGCGACGAATACTATCGCCCCCGAGAGGAAAGTGAGCGCGCCGATCGCTCCGATCGCCCAGGCCATGCCGAACAGGTCGGCGATGATGCCGGCCGATAGCGCCCCGATCGCGTAACCGAGATCGCGCCAGAAGCGGTAGACGCTGAGTGAGCGTGCGCGCCAGCTTGGATGCGAAGCGTCGGACACCGCAGCGATCAGGCTCGGGTACACCATGGCCGTACCAAGTCCGAGAAGCAGGCTGCCGACCAGCCACCATTCGAAATGGCTTGTTGCAGCGCTCAAGAATAGACCCGCGGCCTGGACCCACATGCCGGCCACGATCAAGCCCTTGCGGCCCCACCGATCAGAAAGAGGGCCCGTGGCGATCTGCAGGATGCCCCAGGTGGCCGGATAGACGGCCTTCAGTATGCCGATCCGGTCGACGGGGAGGCCGAACGAGGCGAAGAACAGCGGAAAGATGCCCCAGCTCATTCCATCATTCAGATTGTTGACGAGCCCAGCCTGCGACGCGGCGAATAGATTGCGATCTCCGAACGACGTGAGGACGAATATCTCCCTGAAGCTGATCGGGGACGCTTGACGCGCATGCGCTGCGGTCTCCAGCCGAACGTGCTCGCGTGTGTCGCGCACCAGCAGGATCGAGAGCACTGTGCCTAGAACCGCATAGGCAACGCCGAGGTAGATTGGTGCCGGCCGCAGTCCGTATTTCGAGGCGAGATATCCGGTGAGGAAGGCCGTCACGCCGACCGCAAGATAACCGGCGAACTCGTTCAGGCCAACGGCGAGTCCCCGCGACTTCGGTCCGACGAGATCGATTTTCATGATTACCGTCATCGACCAGGCAAGACCCTGGTTGATGCCGAGAAGGGCGTTTGCTGCGATGACCCATCCCCAGCTCGGCGCCCACATGATCATGAGCGGCACCGGCAGGCCGACGAGCCAGCCGAGGATCAGAACATTTTTGCGTCCCCAGGCGTCGGCGAGCTGGCCGGAGATCAGATTGGCGCAAGCCTTCACGACGCCGAAGCTGACGATGAAGGAAACGACGAACGTCGTCGAACTGATCCTGAATTCCTCGGAGCCGATCAACGGCACGACTGTCCGCTCGATCCCGACCATCCCGCCGACGAAGGCGTTGATCAGGACGAGCAAGGCGAACTGCGGCCAGTTCTCTTTCAGCCCCAGTTGGACAGACGAGGCAATCTGTGGACCAGTTACAGCTTCGGTCATTAGATCAGGCCGCGGCCGCCGCCATGCCTGAGTTTGCTGCCCTGATCCGCGCGGCCTCTGGCGGCGCCGGCGGAATCTCGGTGACCATGAACCGAACAAACTCGGCTTCATCCTCGATTTTGAACGCCTGATTGTGCCGCTTCTCGAAGCCGATCGCGGAGGATGGTTTGCCGCTCAGGCGCCGACCGCAAACCGAGCCGGCATAGGCGCCCGGCAGCACCTCGACGTAGTCAGGAAGCTCCTTCAGTCTGCTCACGCTTCGGAACAGTTGCCTGGCGCCTTCCTCTGCGCTCACGGCAAGTTCGGTGCGGCCGAGATCGCCGACCATGAGCGTGTGACCGGTGAAGACGAACCAGGGTTCGTTGGCGCGTGTTTGGTCCGTAACAAGGATGCAGATGTGCTCGGGCGTGTGACCCGGCGTGTGCATCACCGTCGCCGACACATTGCCGAGGGGAAGAACGTCGCCGTCGTGCACACCCTTGTAGGGAAATGATACACCAGCCTCCGTCGAGAGCACGTACTCAGCTCCCGCTGCGGCGGCGAGCACCCGTCCCGCTGACAGGTGATCGGCATGGACATGAGTGTCTATGACGAAATGGATCCGCATGCCGGTATTGTCGGCCGCCTGCAGGTAGGGCTGAATATCGCCGACCGGATCAACGACCGCGCCGGCAGCTTTGCCGCCGCAGCCGAAAAGGTAGGAGATACCGACTGGATCGCTATGCAAGAACTGGCGGAGAATCATGGACTTGCACTCCCTCGAGAGAAACGCTAGATACATTCAATCAATCTGCTGAATGGTATATTGAAGGACCGCCGTGTCAAGCTCAGGACCGAAACAGGAGATCTATGAAAACCTTGCCGAGGTGGCGCAGGCGCTCGGCCATGCTCACCGGCTTGAGCTGCTGGAGCACCTTGCGCAGGGGATACGCACCGTCGAGGAGCTGTCGGCTCGGGCACATCTGACATTCGCCAACACGTCGCGGCACCTGCAGATTTTGAGGCGCGCGCGCCTCGTCGAAACGGAGCGTCGTGGCAAGCACATTCTCTATCGCCTCGCCGGCGACGCCGAAGTAGTGACGCTGGTCAAGGCGCTGGGTCGGGTCGGTGAACGGAATGTCGCCGAGATCGGTCGTGTTGTGACCGATTACTTCCAGGCCCGTGATGCGCTAGAGCCCGTCTCGCGTGACGACCTGGTCGCGCGATTGCGGGACGATCTGGTTACGTTGCTCGATGTGCGGCCCGAGGATGAGTTCGCACTGGGCCATCTGCCGGGGGCGCTCAACATTCCTCTGGCCGAACTGGAAAGACGTTTGGGCGAGTTGCCGCAAGGCCGTGAAGTGATTGCGTATTGTCGCGGGCCCTATTGCGTTCTTTCGTTCGAAGCCGTGGCGGCGCTGCGGGCGCGCGGCTATCGCATTCGCCGCCTTGAGGACGGTTACCCGGAGTGGAAGGCCGCCGGCCTGCCGGTCGAATCCGTTGCTTGAAACAGGTCGATCAGGTGCATCATGGATGATAAGCCTCATCGCGCGGAACGCGCGTGGCCGATCGTTGGCGTAAAGGATCACAAGGCGCCCTCGGTATTCCGGCCTGAATCCCTGTTGAGGGAGGCGCGCCGGCAGAGGCAGTTGCCGCTCGTAGCTGTGCCCGAAATCTGCGTGCTCGATCCGGATGGTGACGTCGTCCGTCACCTCAAGCGGACCGGCGCCGGCCGCATCCATGAAGGTTGGGCCTGCTACCACACCGAGCTTCTTGCCTTCGATCTCGACGACATCGGCGAGGTCGGGATCGTCGGCTGCGCGGTCGGGGCACCCTTCGCCGTCCTGGTCGCCGAGCAGCTCTTCGCGTCGAGCTGCCGGCTGCTCGTCAGCGTCACCTCGGCGGGCCAGATCAATCCCATCGGACCTACTCCGTATTTCGTCCTGATCGACCGCGCGCTGCGCGACGAGGGGACGAGTTATCACTACCTGCCTGGCTCGACTTTCGCGGCAGCACCCGACATGTCGCTTCTGGATCGCGTCGAGCGGGCGGGCCGATCGCTGCCGGAGAAACTGCATCGCGGTTCGACCTGGACAACGGATGCCCCCTATCGCGAGACCGAAGCGGCGATCTCGCGAGCGCGCGAGCTGGGGACGCTCGCCGTGGAGATGGAAGCTGCGGCGCTCTACGCTTTCGGCACGACGAGCGGCAACTCGATCGTCTGCTTCGCCCACGTCACGAACTCGATGGCGCAGACCGAGGGCGACTTCGAGAAGGGCGAGGCCGACGGCACCAAGGCCACGCTTGCCGTCATTGCCGCTGCGGCGCGCGGCTGGCAGAATGACGCGAGGATCTCGGACGACGCTTGAACCGCAGGCAACAAATGCAGCTAGAGTCGACCCTCACGTGTCCGGCGTGTGGCCATCAAGAGATCGAGACCATGCCGACGGATGCCTGCCAGTTCTTTTACAACTGCAGGAGGTGCGGCCTACGGCTAAAGCCCAAGTCGGGCGACTGCTGCGTCTTCTGTTCCTACGGGACCGTTCCATGCCCCCCGATTCAAACGAGCGGGGTGCGCTGTTCGTAGACACGAGGGGCGCGTCGCTCTCGATTCATTTGTCGCGGCGGAAGTTGTTACTGCCGAGATTCTCGAGATTACGCCTTCACGCATAGACGACCGCTTGACGGACCTTTTCGCCTGACGCTTGACGATCTGTCGGCGGTAGCAGCTAATTGGCAGCAGCGACATCCCGCGACGCAGGACCTGGCTTACGCAAAGAGATCGGTGAATGGCCGAATGCCAATGCGTATGCGCGCGAGAACGCCGCTGCGCTGCCAAAACCCACGCGCCTCGCGACCGACTTGACGCGCTCGCCGCGCTGGAGCTCACGCTGGCCAAGTGTCAGCCGCCACGCCTTAAGATAGGCAGCCGGTGTAGTGCCGGTCACTTTGGGAAACAGAGTCATGAAGCGGCTCCGCGAGAGTCCGCTGATACTCGCAAGCTCCTCGGTGTGCCACGGGCGAGAGGGTTGATCGTGCATAGCGACCAGAGCCTTATGGATCGCTGGATGGGATAGGCCGGCAAGAAGTCCTGGTCGCGTTGAGCCGATATCGATTGCTCTCCGAAGCACAAGCAAGATGATCACCTCGCACAAGCGGTCGAGAGCGACTTGCCTGCCGCATCGCATGTCCGAGGCCTCGGTTACAAAGGCTGCAGTCAGAGCTTGTAGGGTAGGGGACTCGCCGAGGGGGATCACGATCCGCTCGGGCATTGCATTCATGAGCGGGTTTGTGATGCCCCCGAACTCGATGGTCGCCGCAGCCAGGATATCGCCGCCCCGATCGGGCATCGCATCACGGTGGGGGCAGAAGACGACGCTCCTTGCGCAGCCACCCTCTCCAACAACAACAAGGTTTGCGACCGCGTCTCGGGCATCTTTCGCAGCGACCGTAACCGACATTTGGAAGGCATCGAAGAAGGCGGAAAGCCTGTCGCGCTTGGCCGTCACAGGACTCTCAATCATGTTTCGGGGACCATTCATGCTCTCCAGTGTGGCATGAGCTGGATCTGGGAGCAACCGGTCCTGTGCTGCCCCTTGGTCCGTGAAAGGAATCCAAATGCTTATACCTCGCCAGAAAGCGCCGCCCCTTGTCGTAAACACGCTCGACCATGGTCCCTTCGACCTGGCAACCGAGAGCCCAGAGCGCATGTCGCTCGTCTGCTTCTATCGCGGCTTGCATTGCCCGATCTGTGCCAACTACCTGAAGGAATTAGAACGCCTGACGCCGGAATTTGCCATCCGCGGCGTCACCACCGTCGCTATTAGTTCAGATGGGGAGGAGCGAGCTCGCCAGATGGCGGACAAGATCCAAGCCAAGAATTTGCGTGTCGGATATGGTCTAGGACTGAGCGATGCTCGCAATTGGGGTCTGTATATTTCGACATCTCGGGGAAAGACCTCGATCGGAATCGAAGAACCTTCTTTGTTTTCTGAACCCGGCGTGTTTCTGATCAGACCGGATCAAACGATCTACTATCTCTCCGTCCAATCCATGCCGTTCGTCAGGCCCAACTTCTCTGAAATGGTCCAGGCGTTGGATTTCGTCATCAAGAACGACTATCCAGCCAGAGGAGAATATAACGGCGCGATTTAAGACATTGAACCCGTCTCGATCCCGCAGGCTCAAACGTTAGCGCTACCGCTTTCCGAAAGATTCCAGGCTCGCTGCCGGTGATCGCTGAGAACTGAGGCGGCGCGCGACAATCTAGGCCGCAGAACAATCTGCGGCCATTTTGCCTAGCCGTTACTCTTTTCTGAGTGCTCAGCTGAACTTGGTGAGTCCGGCTGCCGTATTCGACCCAATTGAAAAAAGCGCTCCTGTGAGGCATCCCACAAAGGTTGTGTAGTATTCACGATACGACTCCGAAAGGGCACCGATGCCCGGTCTCGTCAATTGTGGCGGGATGGCTATAGGAGAAATTCAAATGGCAATTTCTTATCCAAAGCCACATCCACCATCACCTGCTCCAGCTAATACCGCTGTACATAAGCTGGTCCACACCCCACCCAATGATCTTGTCCAGGCAGCGGAGTTGCACTTTCACAAGTCGCTAAAGCACGACGACGACGGGCGAGTGATCCCGAGCTCATTCAAATCATTTTTAGCAGCTCTGAATGAACATCGCCCGGCGGATTTTCAGAACATCGAGTCAGCCGGCCTCCGTCCGCTCGTAAATCCGCAAGCAGGTCTGGCCGCCGATCGACTCACCTCGGCTGGTTGGCATTTCCGCATTCCGAAACCACCGGAGCAGGACGGGAAGCATGAGACTGCAGCCGCGGAGATGATCGAGCTTTACTGGATGGCATTGCTCCGTGACGTCAATTTTCTGGATTATCCGAGCAACGCCCTGGCACAAGCCGCAGCCAGCGAACTGAGCGCTCTCAAGCTATATGCCCATCCCGACTCGAGTAATCATCCCAACTACACTGCCCGGCCCGTCACGCCGGCAACGCTTTTTCGAGGCGGCGAATGGACGCCAGCGGGACAAACGAACCAGGAGCACCTTGGGCCGCTCGTTTCACAATTTCTCTGGCTTGACGTGCCGTACGGGTCTTTGCGGATCAAGCAAACTGAAGGGCGGGTTGTAAACACCGACTATCAGTCTGGAGGCGTCCCTCACATGATCGCATGGGCCGATTGGCTCGACGTGCAGAGAGGAAAAGCCTTTCCGTCATCGATCGAACTCCCGGCCACCCCGCGGTACATTCAGAACGCGGGCGACATCGCGCGATACGTCCATCTTGACGCACTGTATGAAGCCTACCTGAACGCTGCCCTGATCTTGCTCGGTAGCCCTGGCGTTAAGCTGGATGCGGGAAATCCCTACAACCGGGATGCGCCGGTCTTTCCGCATGAGGAGGGCTTCGGCACCTTTGGCTCGCCGTTCATACTTTCGCTGGTCTGCGAGGTGGCGACATGTGCGTTGAAGGCGGTGTGGTACCAGAAATTTATCGGAAACCTGCGCCTGCGCCCGGAAGCCTATGGCGGTTTGGTCCATCGTGCGCTGCACCCCACGGGTTTGAAGGCCGCCGAGGCGCAATTGGCGCTCTCAAGCGGGCTTGCGGTGTTGCAGGCGTCCAACGCCTCGGGCGGCGCGGTTGCAAGAATCAGGCAAGCGAACGCCGCCCACGGCGCCAACAGCGACAGCTACTTGCTGCCGATGTGTTTCGCCGACGGCTCACCGGCGCACGGCTCCTACGGTGCGGGCCATGCCACTGTCGCCGGCGCATGCGTCACCGCGCTGAAGGCCTATTTTGCAGGAACACAGAAGCTCAAGGATGTTGGGATTACGCCGGTTATCCCGACGTCCCAAGGAACAGACCTGACAACTGTCGGAGTGCCAGATGCTGACCAGCTAACGATTGCAGGCGAACTCGACAAGGTCGCGTCCAACATTGCAATCGGACGCAACATGGCGGGCGTTCACTGGCGTACCGACTACAGCGCGTCCATGCTTCTAGGGCAGCGGATCGCGACGAGCGTCCTGTATCACCTCCGGCGGGACTACCATGAGCGTCCCTGGAAGTTCAGCTACCTGAGCTTCGGCAAAAAGGTCGTTGAGATAGAGCAGGACAGGGTCACCTACGACGGAGCCCTTGTCCTCGATGGTGACGACGACCTTGATCCTGCTCTCGAGGCGGCAAAGCTTTCGGCAATAGTTTAGTCGCGAGAGTCCGGCCTAACTGAATGTTGCTCTCGATCGCTGCGGCAGTAGCATCTGCCGCAGCGGGCTGGCTCTATCCATTGCTCCCTAAGTTGCTCGCCTCGATGAGCGTGGCCTTGATTCAGAATTGAACCATGGGAACGACGGTGCTATCGTTCAACCACATCATTCCTCGTTGGTATGATGGTGCGGGCGCGATCAGGCTTACGGACTGCCGCCTGCCATTTGCAATTGGAATACTTCAGCTGGTGCCCCGCCTCCGGACCTCATTTCAAAGTCGGCCGGGCAATGTTTCTTGACGCGTTACCCTCCGACATTCCCCTTGACTCGGAGGCGGGCATTTTGAGTCAAGCGTACCAACAAATCGATTTTCGACATGTCCATTCTGGAAAGTCGAGCCGATTGCGGCGCGGTCAATCAGCGTTCTGCAGAGCGCAACCGCCGGCACTTGCTCGCTTCGATAGTGTGCGCCGCTTGCATCGTTTCATTGGCAGAGGATGCGTGGGCTCAATGTGCAGCTCGCGATGTCCTGCAAAACGAGATGAAGGCGCACAGGCCGCGTCCATCCTATGCGCTCCAACAGTTCAAGTCGGCGCGCGATGTTCCGACGTGGAAGACAATTAGGGTCGGCACCTTTGCCAACTCTGTTGCGCTGCGTAACGTGCTGGACACCATGAGGTGTGGTGTCGGTGGCACGGCTGCCGAAATCCTCGCTCGACCGACCTTCACCGTTGCTACTAAGGCAGCCGAAGTGAAGCTTGTCGTTGTGCGAGTAGCCGAGCTTGGGTTCAAGACGGATACCGTGACTTTGGCAGCTATTTACGCGCGCGCCATGCAGATCGGCTTTAAGCTCGCCGACGCGGAGGTCGGTCCGCAATTGCGGATTCAGTATCTGGACCAGCCTATGGGCGAATTTCTCACCATCGGAATGAAGCCAATCAAGACGTGGGGCGGCGAACCGACTATTCTGAACGTCGCGAATGGCGGAGCTGGATTGATCCTGATCGGCCAAGACGGAAGAGACGAAGCAGAAAGTGCCGCCACGTCCCGTTTTGTTTTCGCGCGGTCCAACGAACCTGCACCCAACAACGAACTTGAGAAGGCAGCCGCACTTCCGCCCCCGTGGACGGAACGGCATTCTGGACTTCAGGGTAATTGGTAGTCCGGTTCTGGACCCGGATCAGACTTCCAGGCCACTTCTAATATGCCTGAGCGAGGTCCGGCGAGCTCTTATCCGGCACGCCGCGAGCGTGAGGATCGGCTCGGTCCTTGGTTCGTTCACCGTTCAGGAAGGCCCGCCTTACGCAGACCCTCAGCGATGCGCTGAAATTCGGCAAGGAAAACGACGTTATCGGACCACTCAGACCCATCCTGCAACCAAAGGGCAACGGTATAGTTGGGCATGAGCCGACGAAGCTCGCCGACGGCGGCAAGAGCTTCAGGCTCATGTCCCGTCCATGCGTTGGCGGCGGCGAGATCTGCATAGGCAATCCAAAAGGGATTCACTGTAATGGAGCGGCTGCACCAGTCTATCGCTTCATCATATTGAGCGAGATGGCTGTGCGCATGACAGGCATAGAAGTACCACGTGCTTAGGAGCGGATCGCGGGGGCTGAGCTGGATGGCCATTTGGAGTGGGGCAAATGCCTCCGCAGATCGGCCAACACGTATCTTGGCAGCGCCCAGCGCGCCATGAGCCGGGGCGAGACTAGGATTTATCCCGATTGCCGCCATATACTCGCTGACAGCAGCGCCGAGATTCCGGCCCTTGGCGCGTTGGATCTCGCCCTTTACAAAATGCGCCATTGCGTCGCTGGGAAACTGGGACAGAACCTGATCCACCGTTTTCTCAGCGCGCCGCAACTTATCGGCGGGTGCATCGGTCCAACGATAATTGACTTGTATTGCCAAAGTATCTGCCAACCCCACGAGGGCCTTAGGGTAGCCGGGGTCGATCTGCAGTGCGCGCTCGAAGAGGGCACCCGACTCGGCTACCTGTTCGCGCGAATAGGGACGATTGAGCACGGCCAGGCCCTGCATTGTAAGATCGACCGCGTCGGGATTGTTGGGCCGCGCAACCTCCGCGTCGCGGCTTTCGTGGTTAGTCAGCTCGAGATCAAGCCGCCGCGCCAATCCACCCGTGATGACATCCTGAAGCTGCAACGATTTGGACCACTCACCGTCGACGCTCTCCGACCAGATCTGTGCGCCGGTTCGCGTATCGATCAGCCGGGCGTTGATCCGGACAATCGACTCCGTTCGGCGCAAGCTACCGTCGAGGATATAACGGACGCCGAGTTCGCGGCGAACGCGCTTTGGGTCAACGTTCTTATAGGCACGGGCTGTACTCGGCGCGATCACGAAGCTGTCCTCGATCCGCGAGAGATCGGAGCTTAGATCGTCAGCAACACCTTCCGCAAAGTACTCCTGCTCGGGTTCGTTGCTCAAATTCGTGAATGGCAGCACGACAATCGATAGACGATGCTTCACCAATTGTGGCTCATTCCATCGCATGTACCAGTAACCAAGACCGCCGCCAGCCATGAGCAGGAGAAGCGCCATTGTAAGGCCCATCCGAGCTCGCCGGCTATGCGCAGGCCACGGGACAAACGGAAAGCCCGAAATGACCGGCAGCGTATCGGAGAGCTGCGAAGCATAGGCTCGGATTGGGAGAGCGATATTTTTGAGGTTCTGCTCGCCCAGATCGGCGAACTCGACCCCGACCTTGCCACGGACTTGATCGTAGGCGGCGGAAGATATGCAGATGCCGCCGGCCTTCGCGATGCCTTCAAGCCGCGCCGCGACATTCACGCCATCGCCAAAGATGTCGTTCGGCTCGACAATCACATCGCCGATATTAATTCCCACACGGAAGACTATGCGCTTGGCTTCTGGATCATCGATTGTCAGTTCCTTGACGCGGGTCTGAAATTGTACCGCAGCTCGAACCGCTTCGACCGCGCTCGGAAATTCCGCCAAGAAGCCATCGCCGGTGTTCTTGACGATGCGGCCATCATGTTCGGCAACTGCCGGGGCGACTGCGTCCGTCAAAAGCGCAGTCAGTTTGGCATGCGTTGCCTCTTCGTCGTTGTGCATGAGCCGCGAATAGCCGGCCACGTCGGCGGCCAATATCGCCGACAGCCTGCGCGCGATCCGGGCTGGCCGCTCCTGCACCATCGCCGGCTCTCCAACCCGCTCATTGTTACGACGGATGCGCGATAGTGCCAACCGTGCGATGTTCCCAGAGCGCTTGCCATCGCTAAAACGTTAGCTGCCCTGACCGATTGTTCAGTGGGCGCCTCTATGTCGCCGATCGGACCCTGAGCGGACTTTGGCTTGCCTGAGGATGCGACGCGCCCAACTCTTATTTAAACTCAGAGGGAGAGAAGGATGCTAGCAGACGCGAAGGTGGCCACCCGTCTTCCAGCCAAGGACCTAGATCGGGCGCGGGCGTTCTATTCCGAAAAACTCGGGCTCGACCCTGTCGAACAACGCGAAGGTGGACTGCGCTACATCTGCGCAAGCGGCGAGTTTGCAATATTCATCTCGGCCGGAGTGCAATCCGGCACGCACACGCAGATGGGCTGGGAAGTTGATGATATCGAGGCAACGGTGCGCGAGCTTCGCGCGCGGGGAGTCAAGTTCGAGGAATATGACCTGCCCGGTCTGAAGACCGTTGAGGGGATCGCCGAAATAGCCGGGAATTACGCCAGCAAGGGTATCGGTGAGCGAGGCGCGTGGTTCCGCGACAGCGAAGGCAATCTTCTTGGAATCGGGCAGCCGGTCCGGTCCTGATTGGGGCTGGATCGCACATGTTGTCGGCGGGCATCGCCCCCTTGCAGCCGTAACGCAAAGGCCACGCGGGTTTGGTCCATCAGCGAAGCAACGCCTCGTCTAACGGAGGTCCGTTCGTTGAGGCATGGCGGACCAGATTTGCTTCTGCGTTCATCCTGCGTTCCTTCGTGAACGCGCTGTTCATAGTGGAACGACGATTTTCTGCATTGGTCCCCGCTCATTGTCACGAAACCAATCTCCGGCCCGATCGTTGGCCCAATGCTCCGTCACTTGCGAGAGGAGTGCCAAATGAAGCGAACGATCCTCGCGCTCGCCGCAGTGGCTGCTCTAGCTGCGGGAGCGGTAACAACAGCCAACGCTGTTGAGTTTGGCATCGGTCCCGGCGGCGTCTATGTCGGACCGGACCGATACTACCGTGACTACGGTAACGATTACTACGGCGCTTGCCGCACCATCGTCGAACACCGGATCAACCGGTTCGGTGAGGATGTTGTGGTTCGCCGCCGCATCTGCGACTGACCGCCGTGAGTAACGGTTGGGCCCCGACGCGTCCAGTACGTCGGGGCCCTCATTGTTTCGGTCCTCAGTCCTGCGAGAGAACAAGGCCGTCAGGTTTGGCGGCGCGGTGAGCGGCTGAGGTTCAGCCGCGCACGTGCGCCATGATTATGCCAGCGCGCTAGGCTGCGTGCCGCATGCGTTCGACACTCTGGGTTATATGGTTTCCGGCATCGTCAGCCACCTTCAGAGACATGTCCGCCATCCGGCGGCTGGTATCCAAGGCGCTACTGATCGTGTCGCGCATCAGATCAGTCTGCACGGCCGCCAAATCGTGAGGAGTTCGGCAGCGCCAGAGTTCATTCATGCGATCCATGGTCCGATCGATCTGCTGTCGAACGAAATCGAAGTACTCGCGCGACATGCCGTTCATTCCTTTGGCGACTGCGGTCGTAGAGTACATGATGGCTTCGGCGTTGCGGACCGAGCGTTCCGTTGCCCGCTGCGCTTCATTGCCCGTCAAACCGAACGTGAGACCAAGCTGATCAGTCGAGCGGCCCATCATCGCGGTGGCCATGTCGACGCCGAAACGCCACGTGTTTTGCAGCATCTCGGCATTTTGTTGCAGTAGATGGCTGCTGGCTTGGGCGACCTCTTCGCCGGCCTCAGCAGTAGCTAGGCCGATCCGTCTGGTCTGCTCCGCGGTCCTCTCGGCGGCGCGGCGGATTGTGTCCTCAGGGCTTTGGGTAGACTTTTCCTCCTGGCGTGGATTGGCCATTAGTTGCTCCATCGTTGTTGTTGGTGAGGTCGGAGCCTATGCCCTCCGTCACAGGTGCGATCCTACGCGAGCAAACGTGGGCATTTCTGGACCGTTCCGGGGCGAGCGAATTTTAATCAATCCTCCGCCATTGCGCGCAGGAACGAGCGGTGCAACTTCCCTGAGGGCACCGGTGGCCACGGCGGGACCCGAACTCACCGACAAGCGCCATTTCTACTTCAATTCGCCGGCGACGGCCGTCACCTGCGGCGCACAGGCGCAGCGGCCGGCCGCAATTCCATTCTCGATATGCCTGCTGCGATGTTCATACCTGTTTGCGCCTGGACGGATACCGGCTGCAAGGCGATCGTGCGATCCGAGCCGCCCACCAGGAGGTTGGCGCCAACTCCGGCACCAACTGTGCCGCCGGCGGTCGCGCCCGCATAGGTTCCGGCCAACGCGGCGTGGCGAACCGCGGTCGGAGCATAAACGGCCCAAACGAGCTGACCGCCGGACGTGGCTCCTATATCGAGACCAAGCGTGCTGACGGTGCCTTCGTAAGCCTCGCGCGCCCTGCCTCTCGCCGATGCATAGATGCAGCTCAACTGCCGTTGTCCAGCAACGATCATGCCGACTCCGGGCGATATATTGCACGTGAGTGTGCCGACTCTCGGTCGTCCGGCCTCCTGCGCCGTTGCCGGAACCGTGGCGAGCACGAGGGCGAGGGCCGCGCACGCTGTCGCCAAATTGGTCAGCCTTGTTTCGTTCAGCGTTGTCCCAATCATGAGGGCCTCCATCGAGCGTATTCGATGGTCCTTCAATGCGCGCTGAGCCCGCGATGTTCCCGTTGGTGGCACACGTCGAAGACGTGCGAGTGAGCCCAATGCGGATCAATATTGAGGTGACCGAGCGTCCTCAAACGGCTCTTGCTCTGCGGCCCACTTTGGCACGCCGTCTTCGGCCGATTGTTCTCGCTTCTGCGTTTCGGAGCCTGCTTCGAAGCGTCTCCACTTCTCGAAGCCCCGCCACAATCGCTTGCACACGCTCGCGCAGGACAGCGCAAGTATAGACCTGACCAGTACTGGACATCGCTGCCTCAGAATATGATTTGAACCAAGAAGTCGACGAAAAGACCAAGGAAGTGAATATTCGCTAGGCCGAAGTCAGTGGGCTAAAGCTGCAGTCGCCAGATGCTCCCAGTACTCAGCCTCTGCGAGCAGTTTCCAGCTTCTGTCAGGATGAAGCGCGGCAGTCTGCCGGCAAAGTGACGCCATTGCGCGAAAGCGGTGGGCAGCTTCCATTCCAAACCTCCCATGTTTTCCCCAACATATTTTTGTATTTTATGCTGGAGTCATCATGATTATCGGAAATAACTAAATTTGTCGTTTGTTGGCAGTTAATTAGGTTCCGGCGGCGCGCCTGCGTGAAATGAATTTCGCTTTTGGCTTCACATTAGTTTCGAATGCTTCGGTGCTCGGTCGTGTTGCGCACCGATTGCGCATCTCGGCACAATCGACGCGCTAGGCGAGCTGATCATGTCCGCTCCCAACCATGAGATCGCAATGATGCAGACCGCCGAGGTCGACAAGCCCGAAGCGGCGGGGGGAAACGACCGAATTGGGTATCCGGCAGGGCTGAATCCGGGCCCCGCCGGGCTTCCCCTGACGGCTCGCATGGCCTATGACGCTGCAACGCAAAAATCCCCCCAAAAGACCCCATGATCCGCCTCGACAACGTCAGCAAGCAAGCCGGCCATCAGATCCTGTTCATCGAAGCCTCCGCGGCCCTCAACAAGGGTGAGAAGATCGGCCTCGTCGGCCCGAACGGCGCCGGCAAGACCACATTGTTCCGGATGATTGCCGGCGAGGAACTGCCCGATGAAGGCCAGGTCTCGACCGATCGCGGCATCACCATCGGCTATTTCAACCAGGACGTCGGCGAGATGAGCGGCCGCAGCGCCGTGGCCGAGGTGATGAATGGCGCAGGTCCTGTCAGCGAGGTCGCAGCCGAGCTGCGCGAGCTCGAGGCCGCGATGGCCGATCCTGACAAGGCCGACGCGATGGACGAGATCATCGCCCGCTACGGCGAAGTGCAGCATCGCTTCGATGAGCTCGACGGCTATGCGCTCGACGGCCGTGCGCGCGAAGCGCTGTCAGGCCTCGGCTTCAGCCAGGAGATGATGGACGGGGACGTCGGTAAGCTCTCCGGCGGCTGGAAGATGCGCGTGGCGCTGGCCCGCATCCTCCTGATGCGCCCCGACGTCATGCTGCTCGACGAGCCGAGCAACCATCTCGATCTCGAAAGCCTGATCTGGCTGGAAAAATTCCTGCACGATTACGAAGGCACGCTACTGATGACCTCGCATGACCGCGAGTTCATCAACCGCGTGATCTCCAAGGTGATCGAGATCGATAGCGGCTCGCTCACCACCTACACCGGCGATTACGAATTCTACGAGCAGCAGCGGGCGCAGAACGAGAAGCAGCAGCAGGCGCAGTTCGAGCGCCAGCAGGCCATGCTGGCCAAGGAGATCAAGTTCATCGAGCGCTTCAAGGCGCGCGCCTCGCATGCGGCCCAGGTGCAGAGCCGGGTCAAGAAGCTCGACAAGATCGAGCGGGTCGAGCCGCCGCGCCGCCGCCAGAGCGTCGCGTTCGACTTCCCGCCGGCGCCGCGCTCGGGCGAGGATGTCGTCGCGCTGAAGAATGTCCACAAGGGCTACGGCAATAAGCGCATCTATGACGGCCTCGATTTCATGATCCGCCGCCGCGAGCGCTGGTGCGTGATGGGCATCAACGGCGCCGGCAAATCGACCTTGCTCAAGCTCATTGCCGGTGCGAGCGAGCCGGACGAGGGCACGGTCGCGCTCGGGGGCAGCGTCAAGATGGGCTATTTCGCCCAGCACGCGATGGATTTGCTCGACGGCGAACGCACCGTGTTCCAGTCGCTGGAAGACCAGTTTCCGACGGCCGGGCAGGGAAGCTTGCGCGCGCTCGCCGGCTGCTTCGGCTTCTCCGGCGACGACGTCGAGAAGCGCTGTCGGGTGCTGTCGGGCGGCGAGAAGGCACGCCTGGTCATGGCAAAAATGCTGTTCGATCCGCCGAACTTCTTGGTGCTGGACGAGCCGACCAACCATCTCGACCTCGCCACCAAGGAGATGCTGATCACGGCGCTGTCGGATTTCGAGGGCACCATGCTGTTCGTCTCGCATGACCGGCATTTCTTGGCGACGCTGTCGAACCGCGTGCTGGAGCTGACCCCGGAGGGGATTCATCAGTACGGCGGCGGCTATACGGAATATGTCGCGCGCACCGGGCAGGAGGCGCCGGGGTTGCGGTCGTAGGTGGGCGGTAGTCCGGATGGAGCGACAGCGCAATCCGGGGGTCGTGCCACGCGCGCGGTCGTACCGTGTGGTTATTGTGCCCCGGATTGCGCTTCGCTCCATCCAGGCTACAAGAGGCCGCTTGATGTCGTTCGTAGCCCGGATGGAGCATGGCCGTTCGACGCGCGTCATGCGGAATGCGCCGCGTAGTTTGTCGACATGGTCGATCAGCACGGATGATCGTCGATCATCCAGCGTTGCGGTGAAGAAGAAGGTCCCGGCCGGGACGAAATTGCGACGATAGCGGACCATGCGAGGGGCTTTCCCGGATTACGCTTCGCTCCATCCGGGCTACAACCAAATCGAGAGAGTTTCAATGAACTCGCTTGCTTGAAGGTCCCTGGCGCTCTCGTTACGCTCCCTCAAAAAGGGGAGCGAAACCACCATGAAGCAACTGCGGATCGGCGATATCACCATCGATGCGGTGATCGAGCGCGAAGGGCCGTGGCGGCGGCCGCAGGATTTCTTCCCGGCCTATGACGAGGGCGTGTTCGCTCGCCATCTGCCGACGATGGAGCCGGAGGTGTTCGACGCCGCGCGCGGCATGATGGTGATCACCTACCAGACCTTCGTGGTCCGCACGCCGCGCTACACGATTTTGGTCGACACCTGCACCGGCGAGGACAAGGGCCATCCGCCGCCGTTCGATTTTCCCGGCAAGGAGCGCTGGCGCAACGAATTGTTCGCGCTCGGCATCGGCTTCGAGCAGATCGACTACGTGTTCTGCACGCATCTGCACATCGACCACACCGGCTGGAATACCATTTTGCGCGACGGGCGCTGGGTGCCGACGTTTCCGAACGCGACATACGTCTTCCACAAGCGCGAGTATGCGGCCTGGGAGGCCGAGCACGCCAAGGGCAACAATCCGCCGGGCACCGTGTTTCGCGACAATTGCCTGCCGATCGTCGAAGCGGGACAGGCGCTATTGGTCGATGACGACTACGCGCTCGACGACACCGTGACGCTGACGCCGACGCCGGGGCATTCGCCCTGCCATTGCTGCGTCAACATTGTCTCGAAGGGCCAGCGCGCGGTGGTCGCGGGCGATCTCATGCATCATCAGATCCAGTGCCGCGAACCGGATTGGTCGGCGAAGCCGGATTGGGATCCGAAGCAGTCGGCGGTGTCGCGGCGAAAGTTCTTCGCGTCCGTTGCGGATACCGACACGTTGATCCTGCCGGTGCATTTTCCGGCGCCGACGGCCGGACTGATCAAGCCACTCGGCGACGCGTTCGATTATCGCTTCAAGCGGGAGTGAAGTTTCTCTTTCGTCATGGCCGGGCTCGTCCCGGCCATCCACGATCTTTGCGACGGAAACAAGAACGTGGATGCCCGGGACAAGCCCGGGCATGACGAATTGTGCAGCAACTGTTCGCTAGAAAAGCTGCGAATTCGTAGCGCCTTACGCGCTGGTCTCGCACTTCTTCATAAAGCTGTTCTTGGCGGCGCCGGCGAGCGGCTTGCCGTCGGAGCCGACGGCCTTGGGCGCGCAGGCCTCGGCCTTGCACTTCTTCAGGAACGAGGTCTTGGCGGCACCGGCCAGGGGCTTGCCGTCCTTGCCGATCGCCTTGCTCTCGCAGGTTTCTTGCGCGAAGGCCGAGCCCGCTGCAAAGGTGGCAACGATCGCCGCGAGGAAAATCCGCTTCATCATGGGTGTCTCCCTAAACCAGAAATGGCGGGAGGATTGGAGCCGGGAATCGTGGCGCAATCAAGCAGGATGAGCGGGCGTCGTCCGGCCTGTCTGCCGATTTTTCGGGCGCGATCGGCAAACGCTCCCACTTATTGCACTGCTCGCTGACCAGGCCGGGCGATCCTGCTAGCTTCAGACGGTTGAGATAGAGAGAGGGAGCATCGTGATGGACGCCGTGATCCCGATAGACCAGGAAGCCGCCGACCGGCATTCTCACCTGGTTCAGCCGCAGGAGATGGACTGGCAAAAGACGCGCTTTCCGGGGTGCGAAGCCAAGACCCTGCTGTTCGATCGCAGCAGCGGTCTGATGACCGCCTTGATGCGCTTTGCCCCGGGATCGGTGCTGCCCGATCACGAGCATGTCGGCATCGAGCAGAGCTACGTCATCGAGGGCGCGCTCGTCGACAAGGACGGGCCAGCCAAGGGGATCGCCTGCAAGGCCGGGGAATTCATCTGGCGCGAGGCGGGCAGCCGGCACGCCGCCTGGTGCCCGGACGGCGCGTTGATCCTGGCGATCTTCCAGGTGCCGAACAAGTTCTTCGAAGCCGATGGCCGCGTCGTCGATGCCGCCGGCCAGGATTGGGACGAGACCTGGGGGCACACCGACGCGCAGCGGGCGCGGAACATTTAGCCGGTCCTGTAGCCCGGATGGAGCGAAGCGCAATCCGGGGGCAGACCAACCGTATCGCTCGACCGTCCGCGTGAGACGAAACCCGGATTACGCTGCGCTCCATCCGGGCTACGGATTTGTCGCATCCCTATACGCCCCGCGCGAGCAGGGCCTTGAAGTCGGCGCGTGCACGCTGCGCCTCGGCGCGCGCGACGTCTGAGGCATCGCCCATGCCGAAATAGCCGTGGATCAGGCCTGGGCCCTCATGGTGTTTCACGCGCACGCCGGCGGCCTCCAGTGCCCGCGCGTAGGCCGCGCCTTCGTCGCGCAGCGGATCGAACCAGGCGGTGGTCACGACGGCGGGCGCGACGTCGGCGAGGGATGCCGCGCGCAGCGGTGAGACGCGCCAGTCCGAAGCATGGCCGGGATCGGCGAGATAATGGCCGCAAAACCATTCCATCACGGCGCGGGAGAGGAAGTAGCCGTCGGCATTCTCGGCGCGCGAGGGATAGCGCGCGTTCTCGCGCGCATCCGCATAGCTGCCGAGGACGTCGGTCACGGGATAGACCAGCAATTGCGCAGAGAGCTCGATGCCGGCATCGCGGCAGGCGATCGCGGCAGTCGCCGCGAGATTGCCGCCGGCGCTGTCGCCGGCAACGCCCAAGCGCTTTGCATCGCCGCCAAATTCCGCGACGCGGTTGAAGATGTCACTCACCGCGGCAAAGGCGTCCTCGAAGGCGCCGGGAAAGCGCGTCTCGGGCGGGCGGCGATAGTCGACGGAGACGATGACCGCGCCGGTCTCGATCGCGAGGTTGCGCGCCTGCCGGTCGTGGGTTTCGAGATCGCCCGCAACCCAGCCGCCGCCATGGAAGAACACCACGGTCGGAGCGGGCGTGGTGCCGACCCGATAGACGCGTGCATCGAGCGGGCCGGCGCCGCCTTTCACCTTGATATCCTGTACGCTGTCGACGGGCGGTGGCGGGATGGCGGCGCGCGAGGCAGCCAGTGCGCGCAAGGAATCGCGGGCGCTCTGTGGCGTCATGACCGCGGGATCGCGCATTGGCATGAGCGGAATGATCTCGGCGATCACGGGATCGAGCGGCGCGGCCATGACAGGTCCTCCAGGGTTCTTGGTCTTGCTTGCGGGTTAGCATAGATTTTGCGCGCGGCATCGGCAACCGGCGGTTCTAGCGCAACGCCGGACGAAAAGGGCAGGGAGGTCTTGAAGGTGGAATTCGAAACGCTGGTCCAGTCGCGCCGCAGCGTGCGCGGCTTCAGGAACGAGCCGGTGCCGCGCGCGGTGATCGAGGCGATCATCGAGAGCGCCAAGCGCGCGCCGTCGTCGATGAACACCCAGCCCTGGCATGTCCACGTGCTCACCGGCAGGCCGCTGGAAGAGGTGCGCCGCCGCAACATGGAGGAGATGATCGCCGGCGCCAAGGTCAAGCGCGACATCGTCAGCCATGGCGAGTACCAGGGCGTGCACCGCACGCGACAGGTCGACATCGCCAAGAAGCTGTTCGGCGCGATGGGGATCGCGCGCGACGACAAGCCGATGCGCCAGGACTGGGTGCTGCGCGGCTTCCGCCAGTTCGACGCCCCGGTCTCGCTGGTCTTGACCTATGACCGCGTGCTCGATCCCGGCGCGGTCTGCCATTTCGATCTCGGCGCGCTCTGCTACGGCATCGTGCTCGCGGCGTGGGATCGCGGCCTCGGTTCGGTGATCAACGGACAGGGCATCATGCGCTCGGATATCGTGCGCGAGGTCGCGAAGATTCCCGAGGACGAGGTGATCATGACCTGCGTCGCGATGGGCTATCCCGACGACGGCTTTGCCGCGAATGCCGTTCGCTCGGACCGCGAACTTAACGAGGAGTTCGTGCGGTACGTGGGTTTTGCCGATTAGCACGACAAAGAGGAGATTGTTCTCTGGCGAAATTTTTTTTGGTGCGGAGTCGCTGGCAAGCTCTTGCAATCTCGAAGGGGCGGGAGGAACAATATGCAGACTGAGAGGTTTGTTGCTGGCGCGAGGGAATTGAGATGCGGCGGCTGGCTAGCCTGGTTCGATGGTTCTTCGGTCCGCGAGTGCGGCGCCCGATCGATGATGATCCAAGTCTTCCTTTCACACCCGAAGAGTTCGGCCGGCTGATCCGCAGCGGCAAGCACGAGGACATGAAGCTGCTGGCTGACGGGCTGGCCTGCCGCTCCATTCCGCACCGCGCGCAATACCGCGCGACGCACTAGCCGGTTTTGCGGCGCCGTCGCTGCGCTCACCTCGTGAGCGCGACCGGTTTGAACGCGGTCACCAGCGCCTTCTCCAGCTTTCCGGCCATCCCGCGCAGTATGTCGTAAGCTTCCGCGCGCGGCATGGTCGGCTTGTAATGCCGGTGCTCGATGAGCGCTGCGAAGATGTCGGAAATCGTGAGAATTCGCACGATGTCGCCAATGGTTTCGGCGCAGAGGGCATCCGGATACCCGCTCCCGTCGAGATATTCGTGATGATGACGCACGGCATCGAGGATCTCCGGCGAAATCTTGCCGTGACCCTTCAGAAACTCGTAGCCAGCGGCCGGGTGGGTCTCGATCACGGCGCGCTCCTCGGCATCGAGACGACCCGGCTTATCGAGGATGGCGAGCGGGATCTGCGCCTTGCCGATGTCGTGGAACATGGCCGCCGAGTAGAGGCGCTCCAGATCGGCTCTTCCGACGCCGAGGCTCAGACCGAAGTCGATGGCGACACCGGTCACGATCAGGCAGTGCTGATAGGTTCCTTCGTGATGACGCCGCACCGTCGTGAGCCATTCCGACAGACCATGCTCAGTGATGCGATCGGCAATCTGGCGGCCGGCTTCCTTGGTGCCGTCCACGTCGAGGGGTTGGTCGAGGGTGACCGCCGTGAACATCGAGGCGAACGCGGTTGCCCCGATCTCAACTGCGTCGTCAAACTGTGCAGTCTCGCCTGACGAGGCAGAGGACGGATCGGCCGGATCAGACAGCGCCAACAGCAATTTGGCCCGGCTGATCGTGCCGGGCAGGACGAGCGTCGCTCCAAGCGCATAGGCTTGCGAAACGCCGACGTGAGACGTGTCCTGGATGAGGAAGATCCGCTTCTTCGCTTTGGCCAATTTGCCGGCCCGTTTCTTGATGGCCGCGATGTTGTCGAGGTCGCGAAGCTCTGCGCGGATGACGATGGCGAACGGAACCTGCGACAGCTTGGCCTCGGCGTCGAGCCGTTCGCCCGCGACGGCGAAACGCTCCTCGAGAATCGAGCAGACACGGGCCAGCTTGTCGGACGTGTCGGCCAGCACATGCACGAAGGGACGGGCCGCCTCGGCATCCCGGATGCCGTCACGATCGAAGGGCCTGAGCGTGGTTCGCGGGTTCTGCACGGTTTGACCTTCGATGTCGTGGGGTCCAATGTGCGGGATGAATTCTCGGCCTATTTGCTTCCGGCGGAATTCCGCGTAGCGGTTGCCGGCGCGCTCGCCGGCTTCTTCTTGCCGCCTGCGGTGACGAAGTGGAGTCCCGCGGTGGTGCCATCGATCCAGACCAGTTCGCAGCGCCGAAAGGCGAGCCCCGTCGATGACAGCACCATGAAGAATTCTTTGGCCTGGAGCACGTCCAGCGTACCCTCGACCTCGACCTTCGCACCTGTCTGCGATACGTCGAGCAGAACACAGCTGCGCCGCCAAGTGCCGTCTGAGCCCATCAGGTTGACGGGCTGCCGGTGGTCCATCCGAACGCGCCCCGCCTTGCGGCCATCGAATCTCATTGATTGTCCCCCAATCTTGCGCTGCGATGTGCCCTATCGTTTGTCTTGGCGTTTGCGGTGATTTCCCCCCAGCGCACCGTCCATTGGCTGGTCGACAGAAGCAGCGTGTCGAAGATCCGTTGCGCGCGTTCGCGCTCGGCAAAGGAAAGCCGTCGGCCGCTGCGGTTGCTCAGGATGGCCAGCGTGGTCTGCCAATTCAGTCGCGAAGCACGGCAGGCCATGACCAGACCTTCGCAATCCTCATCGGCCATGACGTGCTCGATGATGTCGAGCGGCGCCCCCGAGAGCACCGACAGCGCCGTGAACAGATTGGCGGTCTCGCCGCGGATCGCGAAGCGGTTGACGGTGGAATCGTTGAGCTTGCCGACGCGGTTGAGGGCGACGATCTCCGGCCTCGCGCTCGCATAGGCCGCCTGGCAGGGCAGCTTGGGCGGTGGCAAGGTGGCAGTTGCGCTCGATGTCGCGTTGTGCGGCGGCGTTGATGAGGCGTTGAGCTTCGCCGGCCTTTCCTGGCCGTTGGAGGCGGACAGCAGTTTCCGCACGATGAGCTCGGGCGTATCTGGCCTGAGCGCGAGCGCCTTCGTGATCTCGTCGTCCTGCCCAGTCCGGGCGATCAGCGCGGAATAGGCGGCCTCCGAGAGCTTGGCCCCGGGATTACCGATCAACGCAAGGTGGACGGCACGGCCGCCGCTCTTGATCAGCGCCTCGGTCAGCGGCGGCTCGACGCGCTCGCGGGCGGCGATGGCGCATTGTTGTCGTTCGCCGCCCGAGGCGGCGATCGTCTCGAGATCGACCCTGGAGAGGGTCTTCGATTTGAGCAGGACAGGGCACGCCACGTCCGGATCGGGGTGTGCGGCAAGACGCAGCAAGGTCTTCGGCGGAGCCGCCTTGAGCTCGGCAAGCGCCGCGCCCAGTTGAATCAGGGCACTGGCATCAACCCGTTCTGCCAATCGCAGAAGAACGCCATCGACCACATTGGCAAGCAATTGCTGAGGCCGGTCACGACTGCAGGTAAGTAGCTGTATAATACCGGCGAGGATGCGAGCGCAGCGATCCAGCGGGCACGTTGCGACCGCATCTTCCAACTCGACCAGAATATCAGCAGGCGAGTTTGCCATCATGGCAGGAGCCTGAATCGAAATAACTTTGACGATTTAACGAAGACTATTGCGCCTCAAAGGTGTTAATTTTTGATTTTAGAAATTAAATGCCGGGGTATTTATGCACCGTCGAATTTTCGGAAAATGCTATCGAAATTTGGCAAGACTTGACGCCCCCAGCTTGTCCTTTCACCTGGACCCTTCCCAACTGATCGCAACACATTAGGATTGGTTCTTCAGGTCCGACGGGAAACAGAAGGGGGGAAGCGAACCGGTACCGCTGCCGGATGCACACGTCGGTTACGACGGTGCATTTCATATTGCCATGAACAGCATTGATGACGTGCCGAGGTTGGCACCAAAGATATTCCGCTTTTCAGACGTCGACGAATTTCGGAACGCCATACGAGGCCTGGATTTCGAGTTCACGCCTTTCGTACGAAGAATTTCTGCTGAGCAGACCATTCTGTCGCTGCCCGGTTGCGACGTAAATTTGACGCGCGCATTTCCGCGCGTGGTTGACGGACAACTCGTCGAGAGTTGCACGGCGATCGGGTTCACGATGGACGACCTCGATGTTCCTATTCGGTTCAATGGCGCGCAGCGCGCGCGACCAGTCGTCGTCATTGGCAGCGGCGGAGCCGCCTACACGAGCATCGAGGAGGTGCAGCGGCAAATTGCCTCGGTGATGTTCAGGCCGGAGGTGACGGATCGCGGCTGGCCACGAGTGAGCCTGAGCTTCCGGATTTTCGAAACGACCGCCGCGAGCCTCGCCCGATTGCGCGGCGTGGTTCGCGAGGTGTTGGTCGCGGCGTCAGAGCCCATCGACGCATCAGACGTGCCGCTCAAGGCAGCCGCAATGAAGGAATCCCTGCTTGCGGCCGTTGACGGCGCATTTGAGAGCGTTGTCCGCGCGCGATGGACCGCGCTGCCCAATGATGCGCGGCACTTCAAGATGTTCCAGGACATCCGCGCGCTGCTGTCCGACGATCTCTCGCAACCGATCTATAGCGAGGAGATTGCGCGCAAGCTCGGCCTGTCCGTCCGCACCATGCACGACGTCGTCAGACGCTATCGCGGCATGAGCCTGCACCGTTACTTGCGCCTGCGCCGGCTGTGGCTGGTGCGACGGCGGCTGCTCGCCGGGGCGGACAGCGTCAAGGCCGTGGCGCTGGCGTTCGGATTCTGGCATCTCAGCGACTTCTCCAGAAGCTACCGCGACCAGTTCGGCGAGACGCCATCGCAAACGCTGGAGCGCGGACGTGGGCGATAGTTTGACAAATCGAGTAGGGCCGAACGCCGGTTTCGTGCTACCGTTCGACCATGAGCAATCGCATTCTCGTCCTTTACGGTTCCTACCGTTCCGACCGCATGGGCATCCGCCTTGCGAATTTCGTCATCAATCGTCTGCGCAGCCGCGGCGAGGACGTCGAATTCATCGACGCCAAGGCAATCGGTCTGCCGATGCTCGACCGCATGTACAAGGAATATCCCGAGGGCTCGGCGCCCGAGGCGCTCGAGAAGCTGGCCGGACAGATCCGCAGCGCCGACGGATTTGTTTTTGTCACCGGCGAGTACAATTGGGGCATCCAGCCCGGCCTGAAGAACCTCACCGACCATTTCCTCGAAGAGTGGTTCTGGCGTCCGGCCGCGATCGCGAGTTATTCCGCCGGCCGTCTGTCCGGCGCGCGCGCCGCGACGGCCTGGCACGGCACGCTGTCGGAAATGGGGATGGTGGTGGTATCGAGCACCATCGGCGTCGGCCCGATCGCGCAGACGCTGTCGGCCGACGGGGAGCCGATCGGCGAGGGCGGCAAGGCGCTGGAGCGCTCGTTCCCGCGCTTTGCCGACGATCTGGCGTGGTGGATCGAGGCGGCGAAAGCACAGCGCGCGCGCAAGGCGCCGCCTTATTGAGACGGTGAGTCCCGTAGCCCGGATGGAGCGAAGCGCAATCCGGGAAATCGCACGTCAACGGCACCGCCCCGGATTTCGCTTTCGCTCCATCCGGGCTACGAATCCGCGCGCTTACGCGGCCCTGACCTCGCCGAGGAAGCGGTCGAATTGGCCGGCGAGATCGCGCGACTGGGTCGAGAGCTGCTCGGCGGCGCCCAGCACCTCCCTGGCGGCGGCTCCCGTGTCGTCGGCGGCGCGTTGCACGCCGGATATGTTGCTGTTGACCTCCTGGGTGCCGTGGGCGGCTTCCTGGACGCTGCGGGCGATCTCCTTGGTCGCTGAGCCCTGTTCCTCGATCGCAGCCGCGATCGCGGTGCCGATCTGGTCGATCTCGGCGATGACGTCAGCGACGTTGCGGATCGCAGCCACGGTCTCGTCGCTCGCGGTCTGGATGGCGGTGATCTGCTCGGAGATTTCGGTCGTGGCCTTGGCGGTCTGGCCGGCCAGCGACTTCACTTCGGAAGCAACCACCGCAAAGCCGCGGCCGGCATCGCCCGCACGGGCGGCCTCGATGGTCGCGTTCAGTGCGAGCAGGTTGGTCTGCTCGGCGATGCTCTGGATCAGCGTGACGACGTCGCCGATCTTCTGCGCGCCCTCGGCGAGCGCGCGCGCGGTATCGCCGGTGCGGCGAGCATTGTCGACGGCGCGGGCGGCAATCTCGGTGGATTGCGCGACCTGACGGCCGATCTCCGAGATCGATGAGGTCAGCTCCTCGGTGGCGCTGGCAACCGTCTGCACATTGGTCGAAGTCTGTTCGGAGGCGGCGGCGACGATGGCGGCCTGGCTGTTGGTCTGGGCCGCCGTTGACGTCATCGACTGCGCGGTGGTCTCCATCGTGGAGGAGGCCCGCGAGAGGCCGCCGACGAGCTCGGTGATCTTGGCCTCGAAGGCGCGGGTGAGGTCGTCGAGGGCCTGGGCGCGGCGCATCTTGCCGTCATTCTCGGCCTGCTTCTCGGCCGCAAGCCGGTCGGCCCGGATCATGTTGTCCTTGAACACCTGGACCGCGGCGGCCATCGCCCCGATCTCGTCGGAGCGCTCGGCGCCGGGGATGCCTTCCGCAACTTCGCCGTCGGCGAGCCGCGACATCCGCGTCGTCAGGCTGACGATCGGCGCGCAGACGCGGCGGCGCACGGTCACGATGAGGCCGGCGCTCGCGATCAGCACGGCGGCAAGGCCAGCAAGCGCGATGGTGAAGCTGGTGCGCGCGCCCGAAGACGCGCCGGCGAGGATCTCTTCGGCATTGTCGTAGAAGGCGTCGCGGACGCCGATGATGGTGCCGAGGCCGCGCTGCGTGGCGGCGTAGTAGGCGTCCACGTCGTGCTCGTACTTGCCGCTGACCGCACCGTCCTTCACCAGCTTGAGCTCGCGGCCGAACTCCTCGACATAGACCGCGTTGAACTTCTCCAGTGCAGCGGCGACGTTCGCCGGAGTCGCTGGATTGCCACGTAATTCCTGCAGCGCCATCACGATCTGATCGTTGCGGCCTTGCGAGCGGCTGATCTCGGCCTTTTCGGCGTCGGTCGCAGGCTTCTTGCCGCCGACGAGATTCTTGTGCAGGCTGGAATTGAAGCCGCCGACGTCGCGCAGCGTCATCGCGATATTGGCGTAGCTGGCCTGCCGGTAGGCGTCGCCGTTGAGAATCGCCATGCGGCGGACCTGCTCGTTGAGCAGCGCGGTCACGCCGCCGTTGAGCACGGCATTGTCGGCGACGATCTTCTTGGCGGCATCCTTGCGCGCCTCTGCAGGCCCCGCGAGCGCCTTGTCGATGGCCTCGCGCAGCGCGGTGAATTTCGCATTGATGCCGTCGATGTTGCTGCCGATCGTGCTGCCGTCGTCGAAGGAGCCGGGCAGTTCCTTGCGCAGCGCGTTCATCCTGTCGCGGGCGCCGTTGGTCTGCTTGCGCAGCTTGTCCTGCTCGGCGAGCAGCGCCGGATCGATCGTGGCGGGGCCGTAGAGGATGTTGGTGGAAAAGCCGCGCTCGGGGTTGAGATAGCGCGGGATGTCGCTGGCAGCGCGAACGATCGCCAGGCGGCCTTGCGCCTCGCTGATCCGCTCCATCGTCTGATATTTCGTCACGGCAACGTAGACGGCGAGGCCGCCGCCGACGGTCGAGAGCGAGACGATGGCGGTGGTCAGGAGCGTACCGATTTTCATGATCTGTCCGGCAATTGGCGCGGGAGAATTATTGTGCGCGAAAGATAGGCAGGCGATGTTAATCCCGGGTTTACGCTGGTGGCCGCGCAACTCAGCCGGATGCCCGGTCGAGCTTGGCGAGGATCTCCAGCGTGGCGCCGTCGCGTTCGCCCGCGAAATATCGGGCGATCGCCTGATCGAAGACGGGCTCATGAGATACCGCACCGAACAGTGTCATCGACGAGCGGAATTTCGCATCATCCGGCGCGCCCAGGATTGCGTTGATGGTCCGCCCCTGAACGGCGAGCACGAGCCTCGTGCATTCGATCAGGCGCACCCCGAGGACGGGATGGGCGAGGTAGGCCTCGGCCTCCGCGTGGGAGCCAATGGCGTAGCGCTGCGACATGGCGCTGAAGCCGAGGCCCGCGACCTGCGGGAAGATGAACCACATCCAGTGAGTCTGCTTCCGGCCCCGGGCTAACTCGCCCTGGACGTCGCGATAGACCGGGTCCTGGGCCCGGACAAAGCGGTTGAGATCGAACGGATCGGTCATTGGATACCTCAGGAAGCCGTACCGGACCCCTTGCCGGCCGCGATTATGCCTAACTTTTGGCTCCCAATGTGGTAGCTGGTATAGAGTCTCCGGGTGGGGGTTGGGCGCCCCCGGGGGTCGATTTGGGGATCTGATGGTTTCCGACGCAGCACATGCCGAGAGGCTGTTGTCGCGCCGCCGTGTCGGGCGAGCCGAAAAGATATTGCTGTCTCTGGCAGCGATCGCGCTGGCGCTTGGCGCTGCCGCGTGGGTTGCGGATATGGGCGATTCGACCCCGCTGGTCTCCGCCGCGTTGCCGCCGGCCAATGCCCCTTCATTCGAGGACCGTTTCGCTTCGGCCTCCGGCAATCCGCCGGCCCGCGAACTCGGCCTGCGGACGCTGGAGCGCTCCGCCCTGAACGCGGTCCAGCTCAAGCTTCGCGATGCCAAGGCCATGCTCGCCGAGAAGCTGCAGGGTGATGACTGGCGCTCGACCCTGACCGAAGACGACCAGCCCCCGGCCGAGGAGGCGAGGCCCTCGCAGCGCGCCGACGCCGTCCCGATGCCGCGCTCGCGCCCGGTCCAGGCCGATCTCGCCTCCCAGATCGCATCCAGCCAGGCGTATGCCGACACCAGTCCCCGGGTCGATAACCGCAATTTCTTCGAAAAATTCACCGACAAAATCAAGCTGGCCTCGCTGACGCCCGACAGCGGGTTGTTCAACAAGGCGCCCGATCTTTCGGCCCTCGGCTACGATTCGCGGACGGCGGTCTATGACATCTCGGCCAAGGCGGTTTACCTGCCGGGCGGCGTGGCTCTCGAGGCCCATTCCGGCTTCGGCCCGATGATGGACAATCCCGACCATGTCGATCGGCGGATGGTCGGTGCGACGCCGCCGGCGACCTACGAGCTGAAGCCGCGCGAAAAGCTGTTCCACGGCGTTCGGGCGCTGCGCATGACTCCGGTCGAAGGCACCAGCGCGCTCGGCCGCGTCGGCCTGCTCACCCACAATTACATGCTCGGACCGCGCGGCGATTCCAACGGTTGCGTCTCGATCAAGGACTATGACCGTTTCATCAAGGCCTACGACAATGGCGAGTTCAACCGTCTGGTCGTGGTGCCGAATCTGCGCGGGTCTGCGACCGCCTCGCAGCGCGCGAGCACCGATTCCTGATCTTTGCCTGCCGCGGCGGGGCTGCCGTTTCCCCTTCGTTAAATCGTCCTCGTCCAGAAGCAGCCCATGAGTGATCCATCAAGTTCCGAGACCCCGCTGCGCACGACGTTCAAGATCAAGCTGAACGGTGACACGCTGGCGATTGCGACCGTCGGCCAAGCCTATCAGTTCCTGACCAATTTCAAGTCGGTGGAATGGATGGAATTCCGCTCGCTGCATGAAGATGCGGTCGCGGCGCTGGAGGGCGCTGCCGGTAACGCCATGCTCGCAGTGCAGGCAACCAACGCCGTGCGTGCGCTGTTCGTCAGCGCGAAGCTGCTCTAGCGACAGCTTCGTAGCCCGGATGGAGCGAAAGCGTAATCCGGGTCGTGCGCGTCAGTGGCACCTTCCCGGATTGCGCTGCGCTCCATCCGGGCTACAGACCTTTTCTGTCCCAGCTTGAACTCCGCTATAGGAACGGGCAAACGGTCCGCGAAGACCGTAGCTCCAAACCAATATGTTTGAAAACTGACTTCAAGGGAGAGACCCCATCATGAAACGCCGTACATTCCTCAAGGGCGGCGCGGTCGCGGGCGCGACGACGCTGGTTGCGGCCCCTGCGATCGCGCAAGGCGCGCCCGAGATCAAATGGCGCCTGACCTCGAGTTTCCCCAAATCGCTCGACACCATCTACGGCACGGCGCAGACGTTTGCGAAATACGTCGCGGAAGCCACCGACAACAAATTCCAGATCCAGACCTTCGCCGCCGGCGAGCTCGTGCCCGGCCTGCAGGCGCTCGATTCCGTCAGCACTGCCTCGGTGGAGATGGCGCAGACGCCGCTCTATTTCTACATCGGCAAGGAGCCCGCGCTGGCCTATGCCACCGGCGCGCCCTTCGGCATGAACCATCGCCATCAGGAGTCATGGTGGCACTTCGGCGGCGGCGCCGGCCTCACCAACGAAGCGCTCAAGCCTTTCAAGGCGCACGCCATCCTCTGCGGCAATTCCGGCACCCAGATGGGCGGCTGGTTCCGCAAGGAGATCAAGACCGTCGACGACCTCAAAGGCCTCAAATTCCGCATCGCCGGCATGGGCGGCCATGTGCTGGCGCGGCTCGGCGTCGTCCCGCAGCAGATCGCCGGTGGCGATGTGTATCCGGCTCTCGAGAAGGGCACGATCGATGGCGCCGAATTCGTCGGTCCCTATGACGACGAGAAGCTCGGTTTCCAGAAGGTCGCCAAATACTATTATTTCCCGGGCTGGTGGGAAGGCGGCGCCATGCTGCACATGATCGTCAATGACGAGAAATGGGCCTCGCTGCCCATGCAATACCAGGCTATCGTCAACCAGGCCGCATCGGCGGCCGGTGCCTGGATGCTCGAGAAATATGACAGCGTGAATCCGGCGGCGCTCAAGCGCCTGATCGCCAATGGCGCGGAGTTGAAGGCGTTCCCGCAGCCGGTGCTGGAAGCCTGCTACAACGCGACCCAGGACCATCTGAACGAGCTCGCCGCCAAGAGCGACCTGTTCAAGCGGACCAAGGACAGCCACGACGCCTACATGAAGGAGCTGCTGTTCTACACGCAGATCGCGGAAAACTTCTACGACAACTATCTGCTCAGCAAGACGCGCAACAAGAGCTGAGCTTGAGGGGCGCGGTGCCGCGATTGCGCCGCGCTCCCGTAGGGTGGGCAAAGGCGCACTTGCGCCGTGCCCACCACGACTTGCTCGACTGGCCCTGGTGGGCACGCTTCGCTTTGCCCACCCTGCGGGACCTGAGCAAGTGGTCTACGCCGCGCCGAGCCCCAGCTTCGCATAGATCCTTCGCGCATACGCACCGAACGCATCCGTGGTCTTCAGCGGAAGATCACGCGGGAAGGGCAGGTCGATCGCAAAATAGTCGGCCATCTTCGCAGGTCCCGCCGTCAGCACGGCGCAGTGCGAGGACAGGAAGACGGCCTCCTGGATCGAATGGGTGACGAAGATGATGGTCTTGCCGCTCTCGCGCCAGATCCGCAGCATCTCCAGATTCATCTGCTCGCGCGTCAGCGCATCGAGCGCGCCGAACGGCTCGTCCATCAGGATCAGCTTCGGATCGTGGATGAAGGCGCGCGCGATCGCGGTGCGCTGCTGCATGCCGCCGGAGAGCTGCTGCGGATATTTCTGCTCGTAGCCGGCCAGCCCGACCAGATTGAGCAGATCGCGCGCCCGTTCGCGTGCGGCCCTCATCGGCAGGCCGACGATCTCGGCCGGCAAGAGCACGTTGTCCAGGATGGTGCGCCACTTCAAGAGCAGCGCCTGCTGGAACACCATGCCGATATCGCGGGTCGGATCGAACGGGCTCTTGGCATTGCCTATTCTCACGGCGCCGCCGTCGGCGCCGTGCAGGCCGGCCAATATCTTCATCACCGTGGTCTTGCCGCAGCCGGACGGGCCGACCAGCGAGACGAGCTCACCTTCCTGCACGTCCATGGTGACGTCGGAAACCGCCAGGAATTCGGCACCGCCGCTGCGGTAGACTTTTCGGACGCCTTGCAGGCTGATGAAGGGCTCTTCGGTCATGCCAGCCATTTGTTCAAATTGGCGGCGACGAAGGCATCGTCGCTGAGATCGGCGTGCTCGCGAGTGACGCGATCGATCTCCTGCTTCTGGCCGGGGCTGAGGCCCTCGTTCGGATCGAGGCACCACAACCCTTTCATCAGGCCCTGGCGTCGCAGCACCTCGTGGCAACCGGCGATGCAGCCGTGAAAATTATTGGCGACGTCGAAGAACGCGCTGTTGCAGTCGGTGACGCGAGCATCGAGTGCGAGCAGGTCGGCCGGCACGCTGTCCTTGTGCCGCGCGGCCTTGCAGCGCTCGAACTGTTGGATGGCGCTCGCCGTCCACACCGACCAATGGCCGAGCAGGCCGCCTTTGAAATAGGTGCGTGTGGTGACGCCGTTGTCGCGCAGGTCGAACGGCAGCATCAGGTCGAGCAGGATATGATCGTCATTGCCGGTGTAGAGCGCAACGCGGTCGAGCGCGCCGGCGGCGGCGACACCGCGGAGCACATCGAGCGTGCGATAGCGGTTGAACGGCGCGATCTTGATCGCGACGACATTGTCGATCGAGGCGAAGCGCTGCCAGAAGCGGCTCGACAGGATGACGCCGCCGACGGCCGGCTGGAGGTAGAAGCCGACCAGCGGTATTTCGGCGGCGATCGCGGTGCAATGCGCGATGATCTCGTCCTCGGAGGCGCTCTTCATCGCTGCGAGGCTGAGCAGGCCGGCGTGATAGCCGATGTCGCGTGCAGTGCGGGCTTCGGCGGTTGCCTGGCTGGTTGGACCGGCAAGGCCTGCGACCATCGCCAATGGACGCTTGGTCCAGCTCGCGGCGGTCTCGGCGGCGAGCTCGAGCACGGGACGGTAGAGGCCGACGTCGCGGATCGCGAACTGGGTCGTGTGCACACCGACGGCAAGGCCGCCTGAGCCGGCATCGATGTAATAGCGCGTCAGCGCGCGCTGATGCGTCTTGTCGAGCTGGCGCTCGGCGGTGAGGGCGAGGGGATGCGCCGGCAGCACGGTGCCCTCGGCGATCAGCTTGCGGATGTCGCTGTTGATCTGGCTGTGGTGCATGATGTCCTATCCGAATTCAGGGCCGGCGACGGCGAATGGCATTTCCTCAGCGGCGATGGTGGCGGGGCCGAACCGCATGCGCTGGAACGGCCGCTCGATTGTCCAGCCCGAGGCGGTCAATCCCTCCAGGAACGCGCCCTGCGAGGCGACTGCGTCGAGCAGGAGCGGCCGGTCCTCGGACCCCGCGATCGCGTGAATGAGAGCCAGCGCTTCGGCTGCATGATTTGCGAACAAGGGGCCGATATGGCGCGCGGTTCTGCCGTCGCGGACCAACCCGATGCATCCGTTTGCAGTGACGATGCGTGACCCCGAGCGCTGTGCAAAGGCGGTCAGCAGAGCGGTCCGGTCGAAACCTGTGGCGCGCCGGTCGCGGGCACAAAGCGCCTCGAGCGTTGCGGCCGACGGCACCGGACCGGATGACGGCCCAGATTTCACCAGCTTCAGCCGGCGCAATTGCAGGGTCGGCGTGAACCCGAGCGGCCCGTAGACGGCGGCGCCGTCGGGCGTCGCATCGAGCCAGCTCGTGAGACCGTTCTTGCGCGCCGTTTCCAGGCAGGCATCGACGAGGCGTGTCGCGAGACCACGACGGCGATGTGTTGCAGACACCAGCACCATGCTGATCCAGGCGTTGTTGCCGGAATAGGGCAGCAGTGCTGCGGTCGCCACCAGTCGCGCGCCGTCGCGGATGCCGAACACGATGCCGTCGCGCAGGAAGATGCGCCAGTCCTCTTCGGTCTGGTTCCAGTGCGCTTCCGTCGACAGCGCCAGCCCGGCGATCGCATCCTGGACGCCGAGCTTGATGATTGGCGGGCCGTCAGTAGCGTCCATCGCGCACCTCGTATTTGGTGGGCTTGCCGAGGCTCGGCATGGCGCGGGAGACCCAATCCGCGGTCCAGGCGATCAACTGCTCGGTGTCGACGACGGGCAGGCCGAACAGCTCGACTGCCTTCGACGTGTCGGTCAGCCATGCCGTCGGCTCTTCCTTGCCTGTCAGCACCGGCGCGCGGCCGAACCTTGCGCCGAATTTTTGCGCGAGATCGCGCACCGCCAAAATCTCGTGGCCACTGACATTGATCGGCGAGGTCGGCGTCGTGCAATGGGCAAGGCAGCGCAGCGCCTGGGAGGACGCATCGCCCTGCCAGATGAAGTTGACATGGCCCAGGCTGACGTCGATCGGCGTGCCCGTGAGCACCTTCGTGGCGATATCGTGCAGCACACCATAGCGCATGTCGATCGCGTAATTGAGCCGGAACAGGCGGCCCGGTGTCGAAAACTTGCGCGAAAAATACTCGAACATGCGCTCACGGCCGACGCAGGACTGGGCGTACTCGCCGGGCGGGTTCGGCGCCATGTCCTCGGTCGAGCCTTTGCCGTCGACGGGGACGAAGGGATAGATGCAGCCGGTCGAGAACGCCACGATGCGGGATGAGGGGAAGGCCTGCGCGACCAGGGCCGGCACATGCGCGTTCATCGCCCAGGTCAGCGACAGATCGCCCTCGGCGCCGAATTTGCGGCCGGCCATGAAGACGATGTTGGGCGCCCTTGGCAGCGCTTGAATCGCGCTCTCGTCCATCAGATCGCAATTGATGGTCTCGACGCCGCGCGCATGCAGCCAGTCCTTGACGCTGGCATCGCTGAAGCGCGCGACGCCAATGACGCGGCGGTCCGGCACGGCGGCTTTCGCGAGCCCCGCCAGCGTTGGCCCCATCTTACCGGCGACTCCGAGGATCATGATGTCGCCCTCGACCTTGGCGAGGTCGTCGACCAGCGCCTGCGTCGGCCGGGACAGGAGCTCGTCGAGCGCAGCGACATCCGGAATGGTCTTCGGCAGCGTCTGACGGGTGAGCAGCATGGATTTGGTCCTTGGTCTTAGTTCTGCCTGGCGTCGCCGACCACGAACATGCGTTCGAGGGCGAGCACCAGGCCATAGAGAGCGACCCCGAGCAGCGTCAGCAGCACGACCGCCATCACCATCGCCGGGGTATCGAGCGAGGACTGCACCTGGATCATGAGGTAGCCCAGCCCGCGCTCCGAGGCGATGAACTCGCCGACGATGGCGCCGGCGACCGCGAGGATGGCGCCGACCTTCATGCCGGAGAAGATGTAAGGCAGCGATCCCGGCAGCTGGATCTTGCGGAACAGCGTCCAACGCGAGCCGCGCAGCGATTTGACGAGATCGAGCAGGTCAGGCTCGACCTCGCGCAGGCCCCGCGCGGTGGTGAGCAGGATCGGAAAGAAGCAGATGCTGAAGGCGATCAGGATGTTCGGCACGATGCCGTAGGAGAACCAGACGATGAAGAGCGGGCCGAGCGCGACCTTCGGGATCATGTTCAGCGTCACGAACAGCGGCAGCAGCGCGAGGCTGAGCAACGGCGCCCAGCTGAAGATCACCGCAAGCGCGATGCCGACGAAAGCGCCGAGTGTAAAGCCGCCGAGGATCTCGATGGCTGTCACCAGCGTGTTGGCGCCCCAGGCGTAGCCTGCGGTTCCCAGCGTCTGCACGGTGGCAAGCGGCGAGGGCAGGATGAATTTCGGCACGTGGAAGGCATCGACCGCGAGCTGCCAGAGCACGAGCACGGCGAGGTGCACGATCAGGATGATCGCAAAGCTGCGCGAGGTGCGGGCCGCGTCTGCTGTCACCGGTTGCTCCCTGTTGCCGCGGTCACCTGCCGCTGCGACGAGCCTAACCGGCCTTCAGGGAAGTTTCAACCAGTTGGTTGATTATGGCCGGAGCGACTGCAGCACCAGATCGGCGACGTGCCTGCGGCGGGCGCGGCGCTGGGCGCGGCTCGACAGGTCCTTGCCGAAGATCGCCGACAGCGTCGGCGTGTTGGAGAAGAAGAAATAGCTGAGGCCCGCAATCGAGATATAGAGCTGGACGGGATCGATCCCCTTGCGGAACACGCCCGCGCGCACCCCCTCGTTGAGGATGTGAGAGACGCTTCTCACCAGCGGGGAATGCATCGCTTCCAGCCGTCTCGAGCCGCGGACGTGGCGGGCGCCGCCGCGGTTCTCGTCGTTCAAGAGCACGATGAAATCAGGGTTTGCCGCGAGGTGGTCGAATGAGGCTTCGATCAGCCTGCGGATCGCCTTTTCCGGCGGCAGGCCTTCGAGATTGAGCCTGCGCTCCTGCTCGCGGATGTCCTCATAGACCCATTCGAGCACGGCGAGATAGAGCGCGTCCTTGTCGCCGAAATAGTGGTAGACGAGCTGCTTGTTGACGCCGGCACGCTCGGCGATCTCGTCGACGCGGGCCCCCGCAAAGCCGTGCCGGGCGAATTCGAGGCGCGCCGCGGTGAGCAGCTTGTTGCGGGTGGCGACGGGATCGCGGCGCTGCGGCACGGTGTCGCCAGATCGTTTTGCGGGCATTTCCAACCAAACAGTTGACAAGTTGAGGGCGGGCTTGTTGCATTGGTATCCTCACATGGGGAGAGCGACAAGCCGGGGTCGTGGCAATGAGGAGAGGTGCGATGAAGCATTTGCAGGCGGCGGGCTCTGCCCTGGTGTTGGCCCTGATGCTCGGTGTGTCGGCGGTGTCCGCGAGCGCGGGCGAGGCGGTCAATCTGATCCTGAACTGGACGCCGACGGCCGATCACTCGCCGTATTATTACGCCAAGGCGCAAGGCTGGTACGAGAAAGCGGGTATCGACCTGACGATCGAGACCGGCAAGGGCTCCGGCGTCTCCGCGGCCAAGGTCGGCTCCGGCGGCTCGCCATTCGGCGTCGCCGATCTCGCCACCATGCTGGTGGCCAAGAGCAAGGGCGCCGACGCCGTTGCGGTGATGAGCGTCTACGCCAATACCGGCCAGACCTTCTACTGGTTGAAAAGCTACGGCGTGAACGGGGTGAAGGATTTCGCGGGGCACAAGATCGGCAATCCGCCGGGCGATGCCTCGCGCGTGATGTGGCCGGCCTTCGCCAAGGCCGCAGGCCTTGCGCCGGACTCCGTCGGCTTCGTCAATGTCGGGCCGACCGCGAAGATCGCGGCGCTGAAGAGCCACACCGTCGACATCATCAGCGACTTCTACAACGAGCATGATCTGAAGGTGATCGAGTTCGGGCCCGATCTCGGCTACGTCAACTGGAAGGACATCGGGCTCAATCCTTACGGCAATTCGCTGATCGTCAACGGCGCCTATCTCCAGAAGAATCCGAAGGTGGTCGAGGCGTTCGTGCGCGTCACGCAGAAGGCCTTTGCGGCCTGCGTCGCCGACGTCACGCCGTGCCTGAAAGCGCTGCTCGATCAGGTCTCCGGTCTCGACAAGGAGAACCAGGAGCGCCAGTGGGAACGCATCAAGTTCCTGATGACCGACGAGTTCACGACGACGAAGGCGCTCGGCTGGATCGACGGCGAGCGGATGAAGAAGGACTACGAGCTGGTGCAGACCTATCTCGGCATGGAGAAGCCGTTCGATGTGACGACGGCGTTCACGACCAAGATGCTCGATCCCGCCATCAAGATGGATGCGAGCAAGGTGAAGAAGTAGGGGGCTGGCCCCACATGCGACTGTCATGCCCCGGCTTGCCGCCTTCGCTAAAGCTTCGGCGGCCGAGCACCCCTGTGGCCCCGGCGTAGCCTTGGCGGAGCCGGGACCGGGGCATCCAGTACGCCACGGCCTTCGTTTGATCTACAGCCGTCTCGGAATACTGGATCGCCCGGTCAAGTGTTCAGCCCGGGGACATGACCGACGGGTGTTCGGGGACATAGCCGACACGTCATAGTGCACGGATTTGGCAGTGTGGGAGGCCAAGTCCATGCCCTGGCGAGAGGTGTCGGTGATGGATCAGCGGCGAGAGTTCGTTCGGCTTGCGATGCAGGAGGGAGCGAACCGACGAGAACTCTGTCGGCGGTTCAATATCCATCCCGATACGGGCTACAAATGGCTTGCACGATGGCAGGCCGACCAGGACATCGAGGACCGCTCGCGGCGACCGCATGCGAGCCCGGGACAGACCGATTGCGAGCTCGAGGCGCGCATTACCGCGGTACGCGATGCTCATCCGGCCTGGGGAGCTCGCAAGATAGCTCGTTGTCTCGAGCGCGATGGCTTTCGCGCGCCAGCCGTCTCAACAGTCCATCAGATCTTGCGTCGGTCCGGCCGCATCAAGCCTCCGGCCGGCGGCGCGGTGGCCAGCCAGCGTTTCGAGATGCCGGCCCCCAATCTGTTGTGGCAGATGGACTTCAAAGGCTGGGTTCGGCTCGGCAATGATGCCCAATGCCATCCTCTGACGGTCGTGGACGACCACTCGCGCTATGATCTGTGCCTGCAGGCCTGTGCTGATCAACGCACAGATACCGTGCGCAGCCGCCTGGAGAAGACCTTTCGCCTTTACGGCCTCCCGGAGGCCTTCTTCGTCGACAATGGTTCGCCTTGGGGCGATCCTTCGGGCGAACGATGGACGCGGTTCTCGGTATGGCTGCTCAAGCTCGGCATCGCGGTCATCCACAGCCGCCCATATCACCCGCAAAGCCGTGGCAAGAATGAGCGGTTCCACCGCACGCTCGCGGCTGAGGTGTTCGCGCTGCGGCACTTCCGCGATCTCGCAGAGACACAGCGCGCCTTCGACGCCTGGCGGGAAGTCTACAACTTCGAGCGACCGCACGAAGCGCTCGGACAACAGGTCCCGGCCAGTCGATATCGGCCGAGCCAGCGAGCCATGCCCGATCGATTGCCGGAGGTCGAATACGACAGCCACGAGATCGTACGCCGCGTCTCCACGACCAAGGCCTATGTCAGCTTCAAGGGATGTCTTTGGAAGGTCCCCCAGGCCTTCTGCGGCGAGCGCCTTGCCATCCGCCCCTCGGCAAACGCTGCGCAATACGGGGTCTTCTTCGCCGCCCACCAAGTCGCTATCATCGACTTGGCGAGCGGAAAAAGTGTCGGCTATGTCCCCGAACACCCGTCGGTCATGTCCCCGGGCTGAACATCAAGCCGGGCGATGACAGCTTTATGCTGGGCGAGAGCTCCCGACCAACGTCCTCTGGCCAGCCCAACTCCCGCTGTCTCACATGACCCGACAGGGAAATTAACTCGCCGTTAACCACATCCGCCGCATCGTTAACCATTCAATAACGGGGAACGAGTCGGCCGCTATGGAGGCTGCAGCAAAAGTCCAACGCCAAATGGTGCGCCTGCGCGGGCGCTCCTATGTGGCCTTCGTGTTCGTGCCAACGGTCCCGATCCAGGACTGGCTCCAGGAGATCGATGCCACGATTGCGCGCTCGCCGGGCTTCTTTGCCGGCCGGCCCGTGGTGATCGACCTGTCCTCGGTCGACCTCAGCCAAGCCGGCATCACCCATCTGCTGACCAGCCTGCAGGACCGCAACATCCGCGTGCTCGGCATCGAGGGCGTGGAGGACGGCCGGCTGACGCCATCCATGCCGCCGCTGCTCTCGGGCGGGCGCAGCTGCGTGGTCGAGCCGAGCGCGCCCAAGAAGGCTGATAAAGTCCAAGCCAAGCCGACCTCGCTGCTGCTCGAAAACCCGGTGCGCTCGGGCCAGACCGTGATCTTCCCCGAAGGCGACGTCACCATTCTCGGCTCGGTCGGCTCCGGTGCCGAGGTGGTCGCCGGGGGCTCCATCCACGTCTACGGCGCGCTGCGCGGCCGCGCCATGGCGGGCGTGAACGGTCACACCAGCGCGCGCATCTATTGTCAGAAGATCGAGGCCGAACTGCTTGCAATCGATGGATTTTATCAGACTGCGGACGACATCGACGCCGCCTTGCGCGGCAAGCCGGCGCAGGCCTGGCTGCAGGGGAATACCATGCGAATTACAGCACTGAACTGACCAGCAAAGGAGACATTTCAGATGAGTAAGGTACTGGTCGTGACATCAGGCAAGGGCGGGGTCGGCAAGACCACGACGACCGCCGCGTTGGGGGCTGCGCTCGCGCAGCGCGGCGACAAGGTCGTGGTGGTCGATTTCGACGTCGGCCTGCGCAATCTCGACCTCGTCATGGGCGCCGAGCGCCGCGTCGTGTTCGACCTCATAAACGTGGTGCAGGGCGTGGCAAAGCTGCCGCAGGCGCTGATCAAGGACAAGCGGCTGGAGAATCTCTGGTTGCTGCCGGCTTCCCAAACCCGCGACAAGGACGCGTTGACGGAAGAGGGCGTGGGTAAGGTCATCGCCGACCTGCGCAGCCGGTTCGACTGGGTGATCTGCGACAGCCCGGCCGGCATCGAGCGCGGCGCCTCCATGGCCATGCGCTTTGCCGACGAGGCCGTGATCGTGACCAATCCGGAAGTCTCCTCGGTGCGCGATAGCGATCGCATCATCGGCATGCTCGATTCCAAGACGGTGCGGGCCGAGAAGGGCGAGCGGGTCGAGAAGCACATTCTCATCACCCGCTACGATCCCTCCCGCGCCGCGCGCGGCGAGATGCTGACGATCGACGATATCCTCGAGATCCTCGCAACGCCCTTGCTCGGCATCATCCCCGAGAGCCAGGACGTATTGAAGGCCTCCAACGTCGGCACGCCGGTGACGCTGTCGAACGCGGATGGAGCGCCGGCGCGAGCCTATATGGACGCGGCCAAGCGCCTCTGCGGCGAGAACGTGACGATGCACGTTCCCGCCGAGCGCAGAGGTCTGATGGACCGCCTGCTGCGACGGAGGGCTGCATGAGCATGGGTCTGCTTCGACTTCTCCGCGGCAAGAAAGCCACTGCGCCCGTCGCTCGCGAACGGTTGCAGATCCTGCTTGCCCATGAACGCGGAATGCGTGGCCAGCCCGATCTGCTCGGTGTGCTGCGTGAAGAAATTCTCGCCGTCGTGTCCAAGCACGTCACGCTGGACCCGACCAAGGTCATCGTCCGGCTCGAGCGCGGCGACGAGGTATCGACCCTGGAGGTCGATATCGAGGTGCCCAACGATATCGAGCGCAAGCGCGTGGCGGTCGCGTAGGGGACACGGCCGACGCGTCCAAATTGGGGTGGGTGAGAAGGCGGTCCGCCGGGCATGGCGGGCCGCCTTTGTTGTGCGCTCAGGTGGCGGCACGGAACGAGGCCCCGGGCTCAATCGTTGTGAGAGACTCGCGGGAGCGATGCACCGCGGTTTCCGTCCACCGGGAGAGCGCCCATGATGTCCGAGGTCCAGGTCCACACCGTCGCGCGGCAGATGCTGGAACAGCATGGATTCGCTGCGATTGCGAAGGCCGCCGAGCAGGCGCAGGCATGCGAGGGCCGCGGCGAGGCCGAGGAGGCCAAGGAATGGCGTCACATTGTCGACGCCATGAAGATCATGCGCGGTCCGCACCAGAGCTGACAGTTGTAAGCCAGGGCGTGCTCAACGCTCCCCGCGGTCAACGCCTTGCTGCGGAGTGCGATGCTGTGTCTGGGGCTGCGCGCGCTCGCCGGTCTCCTTGCAGGGGAGCGGTTCCCATGATCCGTCAGGCGCCTGCTGATAGGCACTACAGGACGACGAGGTGGATTTTTCCTCGCCTTTCTGGGCGTCGGTATTTTTCGCCAGCACGGGCGCGGTCAGCACCGTGGCGGCCGCAATCGCGCCGGCGAAAACGAAATGGATACTCCGCATGAGGGCTCTCCGGTTCGAATTCGAAGAGGCCGCATGGTGTGGAGGATTGTGACGATTGTTAGCCGAAGCAACGGTTCGTCGCAGCGTGCTTAACGCAGCAACGGCCTGCTAGCCGCCCTTGCTGCGGATCAATCCGGCGAGGTTGGTCTTCTGGGCCTCGCACCAGCCGGGCATGCCGAGGCGGCGCTGGTCCATGTCGGTCGCCTGGGTCGCGACTGCGACCTCGGCCATCAAATCGTCGTCCTGCTTCTCGCCCATCTTGCCGCCGGTGTGCATCCAGGCGATCGCCTTGCGCACCTTCTCGGTGGTGCCGTCGGGCAGGTGCATCTGCTGCGCCTTCTGCACAAGGTCCTGGTAGACGAGGTCCGTGCCCGGACATTCGACCTTGGCGGCGAAGGCCTGCAACACCATCGTCACATAGGTCGAGCGCGGCGGTGCGTCGGCCGCCTGGGCCGGTGCAGCCAGCAGCAAGAGGCCCGTCATCAGAAAACCGGTACGCATCCTTGGTATCTCCTCCGTTTTTTGAGAGGCTAGCGTCCGGCGCGCCGCTCTGCAATGGGAGCAGAGCGCAATTGTCGTCCCTCCGTGCGGTGCGCTAATCTGGCGCTCCCGGCCCCGGAGCGCGACATGAGCCTGTTCAGCACGCCATTCGATCCCGCACGCGACACCGCACTCGTCACCGGCGCAGGCAACGGCATCGGCCGCGCGATCGCGCAGGCCCTGGTTGGCGAGGGCGTGCGGACCGTCTTCGCCGATATCAGTGCCGAGCGGGTGGAGGTCGCGATCGGCGCGAGCAGGAGGCCCGAGCTGGCGGTGCCCTGGATCGGCGATCTCGCCAGGCTCGAAGCCTGCGATGAGCTGCTGGCCGCCGCACAGGGGGCGCTCGGGGACGTCACGCATTTCGTCCACAGCGCGTCTCCGCCGCGGCGAGAGGCAGACCATGCGCTCGCGGTCGATCGCAAGACCTGGCAGGAGATGCACGCCGTCAATCTCGATGCCGGCTTTCACCTGGCGCGCGAGATCGCGAAACGGCTGATTGCGGCGATGCGGCCGGGCTCGTTCCTGTTTCTCACCTCGCTGCATGCCGGCACGCCGCGCAATTTGCCGCACTATTCGACAGCGAAGGCGGCAATGGCGATGCTGGTGAAGGAGCTCGCCAAGACGTTCGGCCAGCACGACATCCGGGTCAACGCGCTGGTGCCCGGCGCCATCGCAGCCGGCGGATTCGTCGCGGATCCCTCGCTGGCGCGGCACATTCCACTCGGGCGTCTGGGCGAGGCCGCCGATCTCGCGCCGATGGCCCTCACCGTCTTGTCGAACAAACTGTCCGGTTATGTCACCGGCGCAGCCTTCGTCGTCGACGGCGGATTGTCGCTGACGAACTGGTTCGATCCGCCGGTGCTGGATTAGCCTAGCGCTGCCAGGCCGGCACGGGATCGAGCGGCGTGCGATAGACCTCATTGTGGTCGCGATCGGTGACGCGCACCGAGCATCCCTTCTGCTGGAGCTCCGGCTTCACCTGCGACAGTTCGGTGGCCAATTGATCGGCGCGATCGGAGGCGACCTCGATGTCTTCGAGGATGATTCCGCCCTGGTTCCTGAACTCTTCACCAACCACAAGATCGAAGGAGTAGTAAGGCATCCGACTTCCCCGGTGTGATGACCCAAGTTTGAAAAACAAGTCTTCAATGGAAATCTCGACACATCCGGGATGGTATCACGAGTCGATATTTATCGAATGATCCGGCCGCGCAATCTCTGTGCTTATAGCGCAGAAATGATGTGCAGCATGTGAGCTCATTAAGATTTTATTAAATATGCGGCGCGACCATGAAGCATGGAATCGCAACAGAACCGGGCTCCGGGAACCGGCAGTTGCAAGAGAAGGTCGCCGGCATAAATCCCGACGGCCTTTTCTCTTGAGCGGAAGACGATCGCTTCCCGTAATCGCCCGGACTCAACGCATCACATCGACTCGGACAGCGTAGGCGACGTTGCGACGCTGTGTGCCGCATGGCGCTGCGCTAGCGCAGCGGCATCGGCGGACGCACGACAGGTCCATCGTCATCGGCTACGGCTTGCGTCGTCGTAGCCGGCGGCGGGGCCGCGACAGCCTGCGATGGCGGCGGAGGTGCAAGCGGCGCTGGGCTATAGGCCGGCATGTAACTCTGCGTGACGGCCGGCTTGGGCTTGCGAACCGGCGGCGCAGGCCGCGGCGGGAGCGCAGAGGCGCGTGGGCGCGGATCGACCGGCTTGGTCTCGACAGCCACTGGCCTCGGCGCAGGCGGCTTCGCCATCTCGCGCGCCATCTGCTCCTGTCCGGCCTTCAACTCGGCGATGTTGGCCTTGAGCTGCTCGATCTGCTGCGCCATCGCGGCGAGATCGTTCGTCATCGATTGCACCGTTTGCGCGGTGTCCGGCTGCGCCGTTGCGGGCGCGGCGGCAAGCTGGGTCGGAGGCGGCGTCGCGGGTTGATCGGCCGTTGGTTCCGTTGCCGCTGGTGCTGCGGGCGGGGCGGCTTCCGCTGCCGCGACGGGCGTCGTCTGCGACGTCGAAGACGTCAGCGAGATCGAAGGCATCAACGACGTCACTACCGGCGTCCATTCGGCGAGCATTTGCTTTGCGGTGTCGCCGTGCTTCTCCCAGGCAATCGCGGCAGCCGCGCTGCCGCCCGCGAACAGGAACGTGACGAACGCACCGCGCAGCCACTTGCCGACCGCGGATCGCTTGCGATGGCCCGGACCATCGCTGGCCGTCACGCGGACCGCCGTGTCGACCGAAGGGGCCGCAGCGGGCTTGCCGTAGACGACGTTGATCGTGGGCTCCGGCGCACGCGCGGGATTCGGAGCAAACCTCGGCTCCGGACGGGGCGCGACCTCCGGCGCCAGCGCTGGCGCCGCGCTCCCCGCGCGCGAGACCAGCACGATCTCGGGAGAAATCTGAACCGCGTCGTGCGGGTCGTTGTCCTTGACCGTGTCCTTCACGATCTCATCGACGATTTGCTTGCTGTTGAGCGTCGCGAGCATCGCAGCTCCTTTTGAAGCCCAGATGTTTAAGTTTTGGTCCTCCGCATTGGCGCGGAGCCGATCTGTTGAGGTGGGCCCATCCCAAATCCCTGGGACGCACGAGTCCAGCCGGGTTTGACCAAAGCAAGGCAAGGAGATGGAGATGATGCGACGCTCCTCTGCCGTTTGTGGTGATGGAACCCGTTTTGTCGAACACGTGCACGTGTTCCGGTTTGCCTTGTTTTCAGCACGATTTGGGCAGCATCTGGCGGGGCTGGGGGCGCTATCGGGGGGCCGGTGGTGCCAAGATCTCTTCTCTGTTTGTTCGTCGTCGCCTTGTTGCCGCTCGGCGGCTGCATGCAGACGACGCTTTCGCCATCGACGGATGCGAGCATGACGGCTCGCGACCGGCAGTTGCTCGCGCACACGCCTTACGCAAAGGCCAACGTACCTGAGCAGTATCTACGCCACATCGTCGATTACCAGCGCAAGGAGCAGCCAGGGACCATCCTGGTCGATACCGACGCGCGCTACCTGTATTTCGTGCTGCCCGAGGGCAAAGCGATCCGCTACGGCGTCGCGGTCGGCGAGGAAGCCATGGCGTTCTCAGGCGTCGCGCGGGTCGGCCGCTTGGCGGAATGGCCGGACTGGATTCCGACAGCGGATATCCAGGCGCGGCTCGGGCCGTATCCGGCGCGCGTTCCCGGCGGTCCCGCCAACCCGCTGGGCGCGCGGGGGATTTATCTCTATGCCGGCAACAAGGACACGCTTTATCGCATCCACGGCACCAACCAGCCCGAATATATCGGGCAGGCGATCTCGTCGGGCTGCATCCGGATGCGCAATGAGGACGTCATCGATCTCTATGACCGGGTGAAGCTGGGCTCGACCGTGGTGGTGCTGCCGCCTGGGCAAAACGCGCAGGCCGTGACTGGCGCGTTCTGGCGCGGGTGAGGAAAGCTCACTCGGGCGTGATGTGTCCGGCATCTGCGGCATCGTGAGCACCTCTGGTGCTCACGCACGCGGGCCGATCTCGTCTTAATCGCCCGGCCTGGCGATCCGCCATTGCAGCGTCATGGCATTGCCGTTGGCATCGCCCGGCGCCTTGTCGGCAGGCGAGGTGTAGAGCGGGCGATAGCGGTATGCCCACATCTTGCTACCGTCGTTGCGGTTGATCACGGTGAAATCGCCGACGGCTTTGGCGTCGGTCGTCGCGGCTAGCGGAACCCAGCTCTCGGTGCACTTGCCGTTGCAGTTCGACGTCTTGCCGGTGGTGTCGCGCTCGTAATAGTAGAGCGTCATGCCCTTGAGGTCGACGAGCTTGGGACCCTGCTTGGTCAGGACCACCTTCGCCGGTGCGGTCGTTGCCTCGGGTTTCGGCGGGGGCGGGGAGTCGCCGCCGCCATGGCCGTTTGCGAGCGCATGACCGCTCGCGAGCGCGATCGCCGCGGCCGCAACAATGCACCTGAACATCCGAAACTCCCGACCCGCAAAGTTAATCGCGCGTTAAGCGCCGAACGGGCCGACCGTAACAGTCGAACGTTAGTTCCAGGTTTCGCGGCGCTGCGACAATTACGTACAAAACGACCGGCTTATGCCTGCACATCGCGCAACGGCGCGCGGCTGAGCTCGTTGCCGGCGGCAATCGCCTTGCGCAACAGCCGCATCAATTCCTCGCCTTCCTTCGCGCTGAGGCCGCGCAGCATGACGCGCTGCGCAGATTCGACGGCGGGCGTGATCTTGCGCAACGTGCGCCGGCCTTCATCAGTGATCTCGAGCTCGCGCGCGCGGCGGTCGCGGCTGGAGGCGCGGCGCTCGATAAGGCCCTTCTGCACCAGTCGATCGATCACGCCGGTGATGGTGGTGCGGTCGTAGGCGATCAATCCTGCGAGCGTCACCTGGTCGAGCCCCGGATTGGCCTTGATGGTCGCCAGCGCGGCATATTGTACCGGCGTAAGATCGAAGCCGGCATCTCCGACTTCAGCCAGGAATACCGCGACCGCGATCTGCTGGAACCGGCGCGCCAGATGCCCCGGCATGTCGTTGTTGTCTTTCACCGAGGTCTCCGTTTGGCAGGGGCGTTGCGGATCATTGACAAGTATACTGATAGTCAGCATACTGAGCAATATCCAAACAGAAATTTGGCGGGAGAGGTGCTCATGCAATTCCATCTGAATGGATTTCAGCCGGGCGATCCCGAGATTGCGGATCCCGCCGAGCGTGTTCAGGCCTCGGGTGCAGCGGGCGCCGTGCCCGAAGAGGTCGATGTCCTCATCGTCGGCTGCGGGCCCGCCGGCCTGACGCTGGCCGCCCAGCTCGCGCAATTCCCTGATATCAAGACCTGCATCGTCGAGCAGAAGCCGGGGCGTCTGCTGGTCGGTCAGGCCGACGGCATCGCCTGCCGCACCATGGAGATGTTTCACGCCTTTGGCTTCAGCGAGCGTGTGCTGAAGGAGGCCTATTGGGTCAACGAGACGACGTTCTGGAAGCCGGACGAGCGGCATCCCGAGACCATCGTCCGCAGCGGCCGGGTGCAGGACGTCGAGGACGGGCTGTCGGAATTCCCGCATGTCATCCTCAACCAGGCCCGCATCCATGACGGCTTTCTCGACGTGATGCGGAAATCGCCGGCCAAGCTCGAGCCGTATTACAGCCGGCGCGTGCTCGATCTCGCTGTCGATCCGGTCGCTGGTGCCGCCGATCATGCCGTGACGGTGCGCCTCGAGCGCGTCGATGCCGGAAACGAGGGCACGATCGAAACCATCAAGGCGCGCTATGTCGTCGGCTGCGACGGCGCGCGCAGCACGGTGCGAAAGTCGATCGGCCGCGAGCTGCATGGTGATTCCGCCAATCACGCCTGGGGCGTGATGGACGTGCTGGCGGTGACAGACTTCCCGGACATCCGCTTCAAGTCGCTGATCCAGTCGGCGAAGGACGGCAGCCTGCTCATCATTCCGCGCGAGGGCGGTTACATGGTCCGCCTCTATGTCGAGCTCGCCAAGCTCGACATCGGCGAGCGCGTCGCCAATCGCAACATCACCGCCGATGACGTGATCGCCAAGGCGCAGCGGATTTTGAAGCCGCATACGCTCGAGGTGAAGGAGATCGCCTGGTGGTCGGTCTACGAGATCGGCCAGCGCCTCACCGACAAGTTCGACGACGTGCCGGAGGTCGACGTCGCCGCCCGCCCGCCACGCATCTTCATCGCCGGCGATGCCTGCCATACCCACAGCCCGAAGGCGGGGCAGGGCATGAACGTCTCGATGCAGGATGCCTTCAATCTCGGCTGGAAGCTCGCCGCCGTCCTGCGCAGGCAGTGCGCCCCAAGCCTGCTGCATTCCTATTCGGCCGAACGCCAGGCGGTTGCCAAGGAGCTGATCGATTTCGATCGTGAATGGGCCGGGATACTCGCTTCCGCCGCGAAGGCCGGCGGTGCCGATGCGGCGAAGACGCAGGACTATTTCGTCCGGCACGGCCGTTACACGGCAGGGACCGCGACGCATTACCGTCCGTCGCTTCTCACCGGCACGGCCGCACATCAGCATCTCGCGGCAGGCCTCGTCATCGGCAAGCGCTTCCACTCCGCGCCGGTGATTCGGCTGGCGGACGCCAAGCCGGTGCATCTCGGCCATGCGGCGCAGGCCGACGGCCGCTTCCGCATCTACGCGTTTTCGCCTGCGGAAGATCCCGCCGCCGCCGGCTCAGCCATTCGCGCGCTGTGCAATTTCCTCACCGATGCCAGGGAGTCGCCGATCAGGCGATACACGCCCACGGGCGCCGATATCGACAGCGTGATCGACCTGCGCGCGGTCTTCCAGCAGGATCATCGCGAGCTTGCCGTCGAGGCGATGCCGTCGCTGCTGCTGCCGCGCAAAGGCCGCTACGGCTTGATCGATTACGAGAAGATGTTTTGTCCCGATCTCAAGAGCGGGCACGACGTCTTCGCTATGCGCGGCATCGACCGGAAGGCGGGTTGCATGGTCGTGGTGCGGCCGGACCAGTATGTCGCGAACGTGCTGCCGCTCGACGGCTTTGCTGCGCTTGCGTCGTACTTTGACGCCGTCATGTTGCCAGCAAATTGACGGCCTGGCAGCGCGACCGGGCGCTGTGCCGATGAACGGCGAATGAATATTGAACCGCGCGCGGTGTGCATCTCGATCTTTCGACGGATGCGACCACCGTTCGCGGAACGCCCGTTCTGCTTGCGCGTTCCGACTGGCAGAGGAGGAACACGCCATGAGACTCAAAAGCGTTTTACTTGCCGCATTGCTGCTCGTCCCGACGGCCGCGCTGGCCGCGCCGGGCATCGTCACCGTCTCGACCGGTCTGCGCGCCGGGCCGGGCACGGGCTTTCCCCTGGTCGACCGCATCCCCGGCGGCGCCCGCGTCAACATCCATGGTTGCCTGCGCGGCAATGCCTGGTGCGATGTGAGCTTCTCCGACGATCGCGGCTGGGTGTCGTCGCAATATCTCGAATATCTCTATCGCAACCACTACGTCTATCTCCCTGACTATGTCGACGAGATCGACGTGCCCGTCGTCCCGTTCGTGCTGACCTCGTACTGGTCGAGCTACTATGCGGGACGTCCCTGGTACCGTCGCCACGCCTATTGGAATAGTTACTGGACTTCGCATCAGCGCTTCGCGACGCGGATGACGCTTGATCCACGTGCGGCCCGCATCGGTCGTGCGGCGACGCGTGACGCGGCGGTCGCACTCGAGCGCAGCGGTGTGCACGCCAAGGGCAATGTCGCGATCACCGGACGGGATACCGCGGTCGCGCGGCCCAACGCCGCGATCGCCAAGCGCAACGCCGCGGTTACGATCGACCGCACCCGCGCCGCGCGGAGTGAGCGCATCGCGAATGAGCGAACCGCCGTGCAAAGCCGCAGTGCGCGCGAGGCGCAGGCGCGCATGATGCACGACCGTGCTGCGAGCCGTGCCGCCGTTCGCGCGCAGCCGATGACGCGCGCTCATGAAGCGCCGACGCGCGCCCATGAAGCGCCGCGCGCGGCCGCGCCTGCAGCCCGGCCCGCGACGCCGCATGTCGCCCAGCCGAACGTCAGCCACGGTCCGCCGATGAATGCCCGTGCGCAGATGCCGGCGCCGCGAGCGGCTGCGCCCGCAATGTCGCACCCGGGCGGGGGCGGCGCTCCGCACATCAATGCGGCGCCGCGCGGCGGCAATGCGCCGGCCGGCGGTCCTGGCGGCGGCCATCAAAAGCACTAGGGTTGCCAAAAAAGCCCGGCCGCAGCGCCGGGCTTTTTCTTTGGCCATCGCAAGGCCCTTACAATTTAAGTCAGTTCTTCGCCGGCAGATTTCATCGATCGTAATATCTCTACCGAAAGCTGTAAGCATCCACTCGGGGCAGCGGGGCACGGGAGGATGACGATGAGACAGAGCCAGGCGGAGACGCGCCGCCAAAATGTCGCGAAGCGGTCGATGACCAAGGAGGCCAAGCAGCTGTCCGGCCTGATTGCCGGATTGCGCAAATCGCTCGAAGCGATCCACAAGGAACGGGCGAGCGCAAAGCTCACCGGCGCCGAGATGGGCATGCTCGACGAGCGCCGCAACAATCTGCAGCTCACCATCGCAGCCCTCGACGATCGCCTCTCGGCGGTGCAGGGGCTGATCAATCTCGGCCGGCCGCACGTGATCCGGGTCCACTAGCGGGGCTCGGACAGGCGCTATCGGTCCCCGTGACAGTCGTGACGGACCGGCGGCCGATTCAGCATGATATGACGACGCGCCTGACGGCAAGCAGCCCGCGACAAGCAGGATCGCGTCCCGGACGCGGCGCGCGCTCATCCGGTTACCCGGCTGGAAGCGTGCCCGGCACAGTGCTGCCTGCGGATGGCACCAAATTGCCACGCTCCTGGCGAATTGCCGCCAAAGCCCGCTGCCACGAGAGGAGCGGGTGCAGGCAACGCCAGGGGATTTGCATTGGCCTACAAAATGGTCGCAGAACGCGACAACGAGAAGTACAGTTTCGCCCGCGAGAGCCGGTTGCTCATCGTGGCCAAGGCAAGGGTGTGGGCCAGTGAGGGATGGCAGGTCGTCATCACTGATCAGGATGGCAAGGCCTACGCGCCGCCCGAATTCGATCAGCTATTGGCGGCGTAACCGCAAGACGGGCTAGGGGACAACATTGATTTCGCTGTTTCGACCGGGGCGCGGCTTGATCGCGCCCTTGACGACTCTTGCCGCCGTCCTGACGGCGACGGTTGCGGCCGCGCAGAATCTCGACGCCGGCAAGTCGCCCGCAAAGCTCTTTGCCGACGGTTGCGCAACCTGTCACCGCACCCCTCGGGGCCTTGCCAAGGGACGCTTCAGCCTGACGCTGACCTGGTTCCTGAAGGACCACTACGCGACCAGCTCCGATTCCGCCAAGGCGCTTGCCGCCTATCTGGAGTCGGTCGATGGGCCGCCGCCGCGTCCTGCGGCCAAGCCCGGCGCAAAACCGCTGCGATCATCGCCACGTCCGCCCAAAGCGGTACAGAGCCAATAACTGTCGTCCCGAATCCCGGCTAAGCGCGTCGATAGGTCTGCGCGATCAGGCGGTCGTGCACGGCGCGCAGGTCGGCGCTCATGCGTGTCTGTCCCGTCGTGACATAGGACAGCCAGGCGCCGTCGGCGGCGAGGCGGACGATGTGAAGGTCGGGCGCGCTATCGGTGGCGCGATGGCGCTTCAGCCGTGCTTTGATCCAGTCGTTCCAGAGCCGGCGCAGCGACGGATCGGTGACGACGACCATGCTCAGCGCCGCCCAGGGCGTTGCGAAGCCGAAGGCCTTGCCGGTGAACACCGCATTCACATAGGCGCGCGTGAAGCTGCCGCGCGGCTTGGGATCCGACTCGATGGCGCTGTCGATCTCGGCATCGACGCGGGCGAGGAGATCGGCGAACAGGCCCTCGATCAGCGCCTGCTTACTTCCGAAATGATGAAACAGACCGCCCTTGGTGACGCCGGCCGCCGCAGCGACCGCCTGCACCGTGACGCCGGAGACGCCATGGTCCATGGCAATGGCAGCAGCGTGGTCGAGCAGGGCGCGCCGCACCTGCTCGGGCTGCTTGGCGCGGGTGTAGCGGCTTTCCGGCATCAATGCACCGTGGTCTCCGAGAACAGGTTGATGATCACGACCCCGGACACGATCAGCGTAATGCCGACGAAGGCGGCGGCATCCAGCATCTGGCGGAACAGCACGAAGGAGACCGTGGCGGTCAGGATGATGCCGACCCCGCCCCAGATCGCATAGGCGATGCTGAGGGGAATGACGCGGATCGCGACCGACAGCGCATAGAACGAGGCGACGTAGAACAGCACCATCGCCAGCGTCGGCCACGGCCGGGTGAACTGCGCCGATTGCTGCAGGAAGGCGGAGGCGGTGACCTCGAAGACGATGGCGAGAGCAAGCGCGGCGTAGGCATTGAAGGCGGATGTCATGAGAGCTCGAACGCAAGCAGAAAAGATACCGCGCGGTAGGTATGTTTAGCACGCGGAACATGGCTTTTGCCAGGAGCAGGTATCACGTGTGAGTGACGGGGCTGCGACAGGCGCGTCACGCGCCAGGACCGGAGTTTCCAAGACAGGTCGCTGACAACACGAAGCCGCCGCGCGATGCATCGTGCGGCGGCCCGGGGCTGGCGGTTCGATGGGACCTTAGTTGATCCGCACCGAGAGCTCGACGTCTTCGGCAAAGGCCGTCGACATATAGCCGCTTCCGGGCGCGCGTACGCGCGCCAGATAGTCGGGGCTGTCGTCGGCGTTGTCGGCGACGATGATCGCGCCCGGCCTGAGATGGCCTTCGAGCAGATCCAGGACATCGGAGTAGAGCGCCTTGGCACCGTCGAGCAGCACGAGGTCGATCGTGTCAGGCAGATCGGCACTGAGCGTCTTCAGCGCATCGCCCTCGCGGATTTCGACGAGATCGATCACGCCGCCGGCCGAGAGGTTGTCCCGCGCCCGTGCCGCCTTGGACGACTCGAACTCGCTGGTGATGAGGCGGCCGCCGCCATTGTCGCGCAGAGCTGCAGCAAGGTGCAGAGTCGAGATGCCGAACGAGGTGCCGAACTCGACGATGGTCCTGGCGCGGGAGCTGCGCGCCAGCATGTAGAGCAACGTACCGGTCTCGCGCGAGACCGCGAGCGGGGCGTCCTTCAGGCGTCCATAGAGATCGCGGTAGGCGGTCTTGCTCCGCAACATCCGCGCCCGGTCGGCATCGGACAAATTGGCGACGGCAGCCAGCGTTGCGCCGCTTGCTGCTTCGGCCTCGCTGAACAGTCGATCCAGCAGCGGCGCAAGCGATGTGATGATTGGGGTGGTCATTTGGTGTCTCCAGAGTTCGCAGCGAAGCGCGTGCTTGCGCGGAGATCGAAATACGACTAATTCGTCGCATTTCCTATTCGCATTGCTCGCAGGCGCCATGGCCAACCGTCGAAGCCGTTCAATTTCCTCGCGAAAACAGCCGCAACAGGCCCGCTCCACCGGGCTGGTGGCGGCCATCCTGGATGCCGCTGTTCAGGTTCTGGCGAAGGAGGGGGCGCAGCGTTTCACGACGGCGCGGGTGGCGGAGCGGGCCGGGGTGAGCGTCGGATCGCTCTATCAATATTTTCCGAACAAGGCGGCCATCCTGTTCCGCCTCCAGAGCGACGAATGGCGGCGCACCAGCGAGATGCTCGCCGGCATCCTGGTGGACCGGGCGAGGCCGCCTCCGGCGCGGCTGCGCGCGCTGGTCCATGCCTTCATCCGCTCCGAATGCGAGGAGGCTGCGATCCGCATCGCGCTCAGTGATACCGCACCGCTCTATCGCGACGCGCCCGAGGCGCATGAGGCACGGGCAGCCGGCGAGGGCATCGTCGCCGCCTTCATGCGGGAGGCGCTGCCCAAAGCCTCGGATGCAACGCGCAGCCTCGCCGGCGAGCTGATTACGACGACGCTCAGCGAGGTCGGCAAGAATTTTTCGGAAGAGACGCGGAGCGAGGCGGAGATCGCAGCCTATGCCGATGCCATGGCCGACATGTTCTGCGCTTATCTTACGAGGCTGGCGCGGCGCTGAGGCATTGCTGACATCGGCGTTGCGGGCCGATTGTTCTTCGGATTTCGCCGGATCATGGGTTAGCCTCGCCTCGTCCTTCATCCAATCATCGAGCGCCGCGCCATGTATGTCCTCCGTCCCCAGTTCCGCATTGAGGAGCAGCGCGCGCTGGAATTTGCTGGGCGACGCGGCTTCGGCGTGATCGTGGCGGCGGACGAGCGCGGGCCGCGGGCCTCGCACGTGCCATTCGTGCTGGGCGAGCGCGGCGGGCGCGCCATCGTGCAGATCCATTTCACCGCCAAAAATCCGCTCGTGCCGCTCGCCGGCGGCGTCAGGCGATTCTTGCTGATCGTTGCAGGCGACGATGCCTACGTCTCCAATGACTGGTATGCCTCCCGCGACAACGTCTCGACCTGGCTCTACGAGGCGGTGCACCTATCGGGCATAGCGCATCTGCGCGGGCTGGACGAAAATCGCCGACATGGCGATGCGCTGCTTGCCGTCTCCGAGGCGCGGTTGCCCAAGCAGCCTTGGGATCTCGCGCAGATGGACCCAAGCAAGCGCGAGAGCATGCTGGCTGCGATCCGCGTCATCGATCTCGTGGTGGATCAAGTCGAGGGCCAGGCCAAGCTCAATCAGCACAAGAGCGATGCGGACCATGTCGCGGTCGCGGATCGATTGGCGCGGTCGGAGGAGACTGGCCACCGGCGGCTGGCGCACAGGATGCAGGCGCTACGACCTGAGCTCAAGTACGAGACCCCGTCAAGCCTTGCTTCGTCTGATGTTTGACCTTACGGACCTCCTTCATGCTCGTCATCTCAATTCAAAGCCAGGTGGTCCACGGCCATGTCGGCAACAGCGCGGCTGCCTATGCGGTGCAGGCGGAGGGTGTGAATGTCGCGGCGGTGCCGACGACGCTGCTGTCGAACCATCCGCGCTATCCGAGTCTGCGCGGGCGGGTGCTGGAGACCGAGCTGGTCGCCGATCTGCTCAAGGGCGTTGAAGAGCGCGATCTCGTCGACGAGGCGGCCGTGCTCGTCACCGGCTATCTCGGCTCGCCCGGCAATGCCGCCGTCGTTGCCGACTTCGTCGAGCGGGCCTTGGTCCGCAATTCGAAGCTCGTTTACCTCTGTGATCCCGTGATCGGCGACGACGGCCGCGTCTATGTCGCCGACGGAATCCTGGACGTGCTCCGGCATCGGCTGCTGCCGGCCGCGAAGCTGACCACACCGAACCGGTTCGAACTCGAGCTGCTTGCGGACCTCACGATTGCCGATGCGCAGGACCTGCTTGCGGCGTGCGCGGCGCTCGTGGGACAGGGCCGCATCGACGTCGTCGCCACCGGCTGCACGCTCGCGGACACGCCCGAAGGGCAGTTGGAGACGATCCTGTGCGCCGACGGCCGGCTGTCGCGCTTTGCGACGCCGCTTCTGCCGATCCGGCCCTATGGCACGGGCGACCTTCTCACCGGTCTGATCGCGGCGCATTTGGCCAAGGGCGAGGCGACGGAGGTGGCGGTGCGGCGCGCGATGGAGACCACCTTCGCGGTGCTGCTGCGCACGCAGGAGGCCGGCACAGCCGAGATGCGTCTCGTGCCGCTGCCGCGGGGCCGCGAGCCGTAACGACTTCAGGTCGCGCGCTTGCCGGCCGATTGCGCCGCCTTCTGCGGCTTTGCCGGGCCCTTCTGCTCGCGCGCGGCTTGTGCTTTGGGCGGCTTTGCATGGGCCGCGGCGCGCATCTTCCTGGGCTTCGCATTGGCAGCTTCCTTGCGGTCCGCCGTGCCCCGGCGCGAGATGTATTCCTTGCCGTCGATCGGGCCGACATGCGGCGGATCGCGGCCGAGATAGGGCCGGCCGATGCCGAGCTCCTTGCCGTTGGCGTCGACCCACTTCCACAGGATTTCGGTCGATACCCAGCGCTGCGCGCGGTTGCTACCCTGGGTGCTGACGATGTCCGCCGCCATGCCGTGGCCGTAGCCACCACGCGTGCTGCCACCGTGATAGGAGCGGTCGGAGGCGGCCTTCAGGCCGCTCGCGATCGACTGGCGATAGTCGTCACGGAACGCGCTGGTGATGCCCGGCGAGAGGCCGGCGGCCTCGGCTGCGAGCAGCGTGCGAAACAGTTTTCGCTTGAAGCTCTTGTCCATGCCGCCGATGACGTAATCCATCATCGACATGCCGGCGTGCTCGGCTGCCTTCGGATCCTTCCAGCCGAAATCCTCGTCGACCAGCTTGGTGAAGCTGCGCATCACGGTCACCGTCTTGCCCTTGCGCTTGACTGTGACGGGGCGGCGCTCCTCGACCTTGATCGAATCCTCCTTGGGCGTGCGCTGGTAGAGCGCCCAGAGATAGCGGTCGATACAGGCGTCCATGACGAAGCATTCGTCGAGCACGGCGATGGTGTCCGCGGGGGGCGCCTTGTTTGCGGGCGGGACCTGTCCGCCCGCGATCGCCGCGGGGGACAATGCGTCCGTAGTCACGATCTCGGTGGGATCGGCGGATGCGAGTTTGACGGGCTCTGGCGTCGGTGCAGGCGGAGCCTCGCTGACGCTAGGTGCCTCGCTGACGCTGGGTGCCGGTTCAGGCGAAATCTGAGGCGCGGGCTGCTCCGCCGGCAATATCAGCGCGGGATCGGCCGACGCGAGCTGGACGGCTGGGACCTCCGGCGCGGCTGCCGCTTCAACGGTTGGCAGGCTCGCCGCCGCCGCAGCGATCTCGGCGGTCAAGGCGATGCCGTCCTCGATGGTCGCAGCGCGTGGGACGTCGGCGAGGTCGAGGCGATCGAGATCTTTCGCGTGCGAGACAGCAGCAGCATTGGCGCCGCTGTTCTCGATAAGGGCAGGCGCGTAGGCGGACAGGGAGAGCACCAGCCAGCTGGCGAGAACGGCCGAGGGGCATGAGACCGCCACCAGAAGAGACCGCCGATCATTCATGATCCCTGCCTCCAAACGGTTCTGTTCGAACCCGTCTTGTTCGAACAGTCAGTGATGCAAACAGTCTTGATGCGAACAGACTTGCACGGAAAGGCACGCAGCGCGTTGATTGTTCGGAAGACGGTGTGGCGGCGCAATGGCGTAATTCAGCGAAAACAAGCTTTTCGAAGCGGTGTTGCGAAGTTGCAACGCGGGTTCCGTGGCGTTCCGTACGCGACTGCGGCGGAAAATGCCTGCAACGGCAAGCCCCCGCTTGTCGTCAAATTGAGTGATCCGCATTTACTTGGAATACAGTTTGATCGCAGCCAGCATCGCACTCGCGATCATCGAGATCATCTATGCGCTCGGCACCGCTCTCGTCGCAAAACTGCAATCGCTCGCGACCGCGCTGAAATAGGCGGTAACAAGGCTTTCGCCGTGGGCTGTTGACAAGGTGTCTTGTGACAAGGTGTCTTGCCCGACGCCTCGCGGCAACTTTGCGCAGCGCCGTGCGTTGATCGGCCCATGAGCACGCATTCCTCGCTTCGTCCCATGGACGCCTTCGATCCCACCGAGCCCGCCATCCTGCATGATCGTCTGTCCGACACGATCATCACCTGGACCGCCGATCAGGCTGATGACTACCGGCAGTCCAGCCGGCCGCGCGAAGATGGAACCGTAGCCTGGAAGGCCTACCTCTTCGACGGCTGGGGGAACGTGCTCGGTGGCTGACCACCGCCCATAAAAGCGCCATGTCGCGGCCGGCATGATTCGGCCAAGGCTTTGTACGCGTTAAACATATCGCCATGCGCTACATGCGTTGTTGCAATGCAACAGCGCATGTCGCAATGCAGCAAAACGCGCTTAAATGTGCTCGGAATCTTCCATCAGGAGCACCACCAATGAACAAGAAGACTTTGACGATCGCCGCCGCTGTCCTGACGATCGCGGGCGCTACTTCGGCTTTCGCCGCTGAGCTGCCGACCTATGAGGCCAATGGATTTCCGGTCTCCCCCGTCCAGGTTGGCGTGCTCGGGGCCGGTCATGTCGAGCAGCAGGTCGCGGCGCCCACGACGGTTGCTTCGGCGCACCAGGTGAAGGTGCTCAGCTCGCGAAAGGTCAAGACCGCGGACGTCACGACGGGCGCAGCCCGCTGAGCTGACATCGCATGAAGGGCAGGCGGGTCTCGCCGCGTGCGCGACCCGCCGCCTCATGCGATCATGAACGTCACGACGCCCGCATGCGCCGCGCGCGTGTGGGGATGCTGCGATCTCTTCTCGTGCGCGATCATCGCGCGAACGAGAAAATTGCGCCACGACGCGCTGATCGAGAATCCGGCCGCGAACAAGTTCGCGTGAAGGCGCCGGTTATGTGTGCTCGTTCATAACGAGCGTGATCTTTTTAACAGTTGCTTTGCCCTGCAACCACATGGGTTGAGCGGATTGGCCCGCTGACATAAGGCTTCTCCCATGGATCAGCGGACGAGCGGCGCTGACGCTCTCATTCAGAAGAACGACGCGGCGCCGGCGCTGCTCGGCGTCGTCTGCGGGCTGTCCGCAGCACTGTTCTGGGCTCTCGGCTTCGTCGGCACGCGGCACGGGCTCAAACTTGGCTTCACGCCGGTCGATCTGCTCGTGCATCGCTATGTCTGGTCAGGGATCGCGTTCCTGCCTTTGGTCTTCCGCGCCGGCATCTCCGATCTCTGCGGCATCGGCTGGGGCAGGGGCCTTGCGCTGATGGTGCTGGGCGGCCCGGTGATGGCGCTGATCTCCTACACCGGTTTCCTGTTCGTGCCGCTCGGACATGGCAGCGTGATCCAGCCCTCCAGCGCGACGCTGGGCGGCCTGCTGCTCGCCGCATTGTTCCTGAAAGAAAAGATCTCCGTTTCGCGGCTTGCCGGCGCTCTCGTCATCGTGGGCGGCCTTGGTGTGATCGGCGCGGAATCGATCGGGCATATCGGCGCCGACGGCGTGCAGGGCGATCTGATCTTCGTGCTCACCGGATTCATGTTCGCCGGTTTCGGCGCGCTGCTGCGGCACTGGCGCGTCTCCGCGGTGTCGGCCGCGCTCGTCATCAACGTGCTGTCGCTGCTGCTGTTGCCGATCTACCTCGCGACTGGCGGGCTTGCCCGCATCGCGGCGATCGGCGTCACCGAGAACGCGATCCAGGCGCTGGCGCAGGGCGTGCTCGCAGGTCCCGCCGCGCTCTATCTCTACGCCGTCTCCGTCCAGCGTCTCGGCGTCGCCCGGGCCGCGGTATTTCCCGCGATCGTGCCGGCGCTGACGCTCCTGGTCGGCTGGCTCCTGCTCGGGGAGCCGCCGACGGCACTCCAGGCCGCGGGCCTGGTGACGGTGCTGTGCGGGTTTTACCTGGCGCAGCGGCAAAGGTAGGCGCGACCTTACGCCTTCCGCACGAACTCCGATTTCAAATTCATCGCGCCGATGCCATCGATCTTGCAGGCGATGTTGTGGCCGTCGCTGGCGTCCTGGAGGCGGATGTTGCGGACCTTGGTACCGCCTTTGACGACCGAGGAGGAGCCCTTGATCTTGAGGTCCTTGATCACGATGACGCTGTCGCCGTCGGCCAGCACATTGCCGTTGGCATCGCGCACGCCTGCCTCGGGCGCGGCTTCCGCGGCCGCATCGGCCGTGCCGCTCCATTCATGGCCGCATTCCGGACAGACCCAGAGACCGCGGTCCTGATAGGCGTGCTCGGAGTTGCAGCTCGGACATTTCACGGCATCGTCCATCGTCGATTCATCCCCTGTTCGGCCCCTGTGGGCGGGCGCACCGTAGGGGCGGGAACGGGGAAAGCAAGGAAAATCCGGCCTCTGCCGCGCGGCCCGGCAAGCTCCCATCATCGTGACGCAGCAATTGACGGCTATGGCTTGTGCTTTGCCTCACCAAGCATAGCTGATCGGAAAGCGGATGTCCGCCTCACCCCCTTCCATGTAACATCACGGCATGAGCGAGATCGAAACCCTGTTCGGTGTCCTGCGTCAGTCGGCCGACGCGCCCGTCGTCGACATGCTCGAGCGCATGGTGCGGGAGGGGCCGGACCATGCCCTGTGCAAGATGAACGCGCTGCATCTGGCGAGGACGGCGGGTCTCGGCGAGGAGCAGGTGATCGCGGGGCTGCTGCATGCGGTCGGGCTCGGCATCCTCGAGATGACCTGGAACGTGATGTGCCCGAGCTGCGCCGGCGTGCTCTCGGCCAACAAGAGCCTGAAGACGGTCAACAGCCCGCAATATCATTGCGCCTTCTGCGCCGCCGGCTACGAGACGACGCTCGACAATCTGGTCGAGGTGACCTTCGCGGTCAGCCCGCGCGTGCGCAGGATCGCCGCGCACAATGCCGACGAGCTGCCGCTCGCCGAATATTACCGCCAGGTATTCTGGAGCTCGGCGATCGAGCTTCCGCCCGATCTCGACGGCTTGCTTCGCGAGCTGACGCTGGAATCCGTCGACCTGCCGCCGGGCGAGCGCGCCATTCTCTCCCTGCAAGTGCAGCCGGGCATGCTGATCGTGTTCGATCCCGTGACGCACACGGCGCAATACATCGAGGTGAAGGGCGAGGAGACGGCCGAGCGCCAGACCCTGTCGCTGATCTTCAACAAGTCCGAGGTTCCGGTCGATGCCGTCAGCCTGCGCCCGGGACCGCTGCGGCTGACGCTTGAGAACCGCACCGACGGCCGCGTGCTGCCCGCGGTGTGGGTGATGAACCAGCGGCTCGACGACCTCCTGACCCGGCGCAAGCCGAGCCTCACTGCAAAGCCTGCTCACCAACCAGACCTTTCGCGATCTCTACCGCACCGACACGCTCGCGATTGGCCAGCGCCTCAAGATCCTCAGCCTGACCTTCCTTTTCTCGGACCTGAAGGACTCCACAGGGCTGTACGAGCATGTCGGCGACCTCGTCGCCTTCGATCTCGTCAACGAGCATTTCCGCCTGCTGCAGGAGATCATCGCCTCCGAGCAGGGCGCCGTGGTCAAGACCATTGGCGATGCCGTGATGGCGACCTTCGAGACGCCCGATCGCGCCATTGCGGCTGCGATCCGCATGCGCGAGGCCATGAGCGAGCTCGGCGCCCAGCGCCAGCACCAGGGCCTGTTGCTCAAGATGGGCATCCACGAGGGCTCATGTCTCGCCGTCACCCTCAACGGCCAGCAGGACTATTTCGGCCAGACCGTGAACATCGCCTCTCGCGTCCAGGGCTTGGCGGCCTCGCGCGCGATCGTGGTGACGGAGGCGGTGGTCGACAACGCCGAGACGCGGACGCTGCTGGATGCCGGCGGCCTCAACCCGACCCGTCGCAGCGTCGCGCTGAGCGGGATCGCGGACAGGGTGTCGGTGTACGAGATACCGTGAGGCTTGCGTAGATCCCGTGAGGCTTGCGTAGCCCGGATGGAGCGTCAGCGAAATCCGGGGCAGCTGGTGCGGCGCCATCCCGGATTACGCTGACGCTCCATCCGGGCTACATTTCCCGCTATGACCTTCCTCCTCAACATCGACGTTCCCGACGTGGAGCGAGCGACGAGCTTCTATACCGCCGCATTCGGCCTGACGGTCGGCCGCCGCTTCGGCAACGACTTCGTCGAGCTGCTCGGCTGGCCGGCGCCGGTGTATCTGCTGACCAAGCAAGCGGGCACGGTGGGCGCCGGCGGCGATCGCCGCCGCTACGCGCGGCACTGGACGCCGGTGCATATCGACGTCATCGTCGACGATGTCGATGCCGCCGTCGAACGCGCGCTGCGCGCCGGCGCGATCCTCGAGGTTGCCGCAAGCGATGCGCCCTATGGGCGGATCGCCATGCTGGCCGATCCGTTCGGGCACGGGTTTTGTCTGCTGGCGTTCAGCGCGCAGGGGTATGACGCGTTGCTCGGGGCGTAGGCCGAGCGTCGCCCGTCAAAACAATAAGTGCGAAAACAACCCCATGCACAGTAGGGAACTCCTTGAGAATTCACAGTTCGGCGATACCGAAATGATGTGACCCGTCGGGCAAGGCCGGGACACGCAGATGCGGACCGATTTCGGTGATCCCGAAATAGAATTTGACTCGTCGGGCAAAACAGGGGCACACTGGCATGATGGCGCCGGTGCGATGGGGAGCTGATGCGTCGCCGGGCCGCGGGGCGACATGCCAAGAGAACCGAAAAGCAAAGCGAAAAGAAAACTGAAGACCTACCAGACCTCGATCGGCTTCTACGACCAGGCAGTCGCCGCGCCCTCGATGAAGGCGGCGCTGGAGGCCTGGGGCGCCAGCTCCAATCTGTTCCATCAGGGCGTGGCCAAGGAGACCGACGATCCCGATATCGTCGCGGCGACCATGGCAAGCCCCGGCGTCGTGCTCAGGCGTCCGGTCGGCTCGAACGGCCCGTTCACCGAAAGCGCCGAGCTGCCGACCGATCTCGCCGACGAACGTAAGGCCAAGCCAAAACGTAAGCCCAAGCCGAGCAAGCGCGCGGCCAAGACCGCAAAGAAACCGTCCCGCAAGATCGACGATCGACAAGCCCGCAAGGCCGCCGCGGCCTTCGAAAAGGAAGAGCGGCGGCGCGAAGCCGAGCGCCGCAGGGAAGAGGCCGCCCGCGCCAAAGAGCGCGCGCGCCGCGACAAGGCGGTCGCGGCAGCGCAGGCGGCGCTGGACAAGGCGAAGCGCGAGCACGAGGCGCGGGCGGAGGAGATCGAGGCAGAACGGACTGCGATCGATGAACGCGCCGAGGCGGAGCAGGGCCGGTGGGACAAGCAGAGGAGGAAGCTGGAGGAGGCGGTGCGTCGGGCGCGGGAGTAGTCGGTTTGGTGCGGGCGGCAGGCGAAGCTCTACGCTGCGTTCTTCGTCATTGCGTTCTTCGTCATTGCGAGCGCAGCGAAGCAATCCAGAGTTCCTCCGCCGAGGCAGTCTGGATTGCTTCGTCGCAAGGGCTCCTCGCAATGACGGTGGAGAGTTGCGAGCCAACATCGGTCATTCCAGCAAAGTCGCGCGCGAATTGGCTTGCCTTGCCTTGCGACCTTGAGCACTCTGGCGGGAAGGAGGCCAACGCATGAAGAAAATGACCGTCGCGTGTGCGCTCGGAACGGCCCTGGTGCTGAGCAGCCTTGGGATGTCAGGGGCTGAAGCCCGGGCGCGCAAGGCGCAAGTCGTTCGCGAACCCCAGCAGAGACTTATCGTCACGGCGCCCGTGCTCAGGCCAACGCCGTGGGATTATTATATCGTTCCACGATATCGTTATCGTCCTGAAGACGACCGGGTCGATCCCTACGGTCCGCCGCTGGTGTCGTCGTGGGTTCGCTATGAGGGGTGGCGGTGGCCATACTGGTGGTGAACACCCATCACATTCTGTGGCATGTGGAGTTTGGCCAGCGACGGACGCAGAATTGACTGGCGCCTGTAGCCCGGATGAAGCGAAGCGCAATCCGGGACTGGCGCAGCTTGAGGCAAGACCCCGGATTTCGCTTCGCTCCATCCGGGCTACGCTCGCTACGCGCCTGCACCGATCGTACGCGCTCATTTTCGCTCGACAGCTCAAGCCCTTGCGCACCTCCCAGCCTGGCCATCCGGAGAGGTTGAGCGCTTCCAAGTCCAACATCGCTGCGTGCGACGTCAACGGCTGGGAAAAAATGGCAAACCTGCGACTGTCAAGAACACATCGGGGTAGAATGGCATTTATCCCCGTAATACACCCAATACTGTTAAGGGGTACGGGCGCGTATTGAGAGGATCAATCATGGCAAGTGTTGAACAATTGCGCAGACGGGACGGCGTTAACCTGGTCCAACTCGAGGCGGACATATCGTCGGTACGCTCGGGAAGCTCTATTACTTCCATTGCTCTGCCTGATTACGTCGAGCACACCGCGGGCGTGACGCGCGTCGGCGCGCTGAGCGCAGAGGCAGTCATTCGCGACTATGAGTCCGCTGCGAAAGAAATCGAGGCCATGGGCACCGAGTTGATCGACGCTGCGCAAAAATGCGAGGCGCTGACAGCCCAGGTCCATGATGCGATCGCCTTCATGCGAGAAACGGCGGCCGGGTATCGTGAAGAGGGTCGGAAGATCTTCAAGCGCATCGAAGAATGCGCGCTGTTCACAGAGGACGTCCGCAAGACATGCGAACAGGTCAAGCGCAGAATGGTCGAAGTCTCGGTCGGTCCATCTTCCGACGAGGAGCTTGAGCCGCAAGAGCCCGAGCTGAGCGGGATCGCCGGCCAGGTGACGATGAGCGAGATACGCTGAGGCGGGCATAGAGCGTAGTTCGTAGGATGGGTTGAGCTCTTGCGAAACCCGTCGTCGCGCGCCAGCGTCGTTGGTATCGCTTCCGCTCGTCGAGCTACGGCGGACAAGTCGCTCCGCCCATCCTACGGTCTTGCGAAACGCATCATCTAATCGCCGTCACTCACGGCAAGCGCCTGTAGCCCGGATGGAGCCAACGGGTCGGCGCGCAGCGCCGCCCGATGACAGGCTCCGCGCAATCCGGGACCAGTGCAGCTTGGAGCAAGACCCCGGATTTCGCTTCGCTCCATCCGGGCTACGCGCGCTGCTAATCGTCGTCATCCGCCGCAAGACGCTGAAACTGCCGTTTCATCGCGTTGACCCTGGCAACGTAGGCTGCAACCAGATGATCGCCGCAGCGCTCGCCGGCGATCATCTGAAACTTGCGGCGTGCGTAGGCTGTGGCGGGACCTGCGCCGCAGAGATGGATGAAGGCGGCCAGATCCTGCTTCTGCTGCGGGCTTGCCTTCACATCGCCGGTGCGGGCGAGAACGTCAGCCACCTGGCGGTCCAGATAGACCGATGCCAGCTCGATGGCATGACCAGGGATCGCGCGGATATAGAGACTGGTGAACCCGCAAGCAGTCTCCGTCACGGCGTTGCCGCGGACACAAAACCGTGCGGCCTCGGCGTAAGCGGGATCGGTCATCTGGAAAAGGCCGACGGCGCTGGAAGCAGGCCGGTAGATCGAAAGCGGATTGAAGCTCCATCGCCAGCGCCAATAGGTGCGCGCCACCGGGTTGCCTGAACTCTCGACCTGCGCCAGCGCGGCCAGCAATTCCGGCGTGATCGCAGCGGTGGAATGCCTGCGGAAGAGCGGCCCGTATCTCGCCCAAGTCTCTGCCGGCTCCTTGTCGAGGGAATTGCCGACAAAGACGAACAGCTCGGTCGGCTTGCGGACCATTTGAGTGACGATGTTTAGAAGCGCGATCGCCGCAAGCAGCATCGCCAGGCTGCCCGCGATCCGAACCATCCGCGGCGCGCGCGCGAAATTCTTCCGCGCCCACCGGGCGGCCCGCCGTAACCTGCGAAGGCGAGGGAAGAGGCTGTTGCTTTTCCTTGGCATGTGCGCTGTGGGCGTAAATTGCGGAGCCTGTGGACTTAGTTAACGCTGTCCGCCAAGCCTTGAAATCTCGCTTCATTTCACGCGACCGCACCTTTTCAGGTCCCGGCTCCGTGCTGCTAGGGCCGCTCCAATCCTTGCGAGAAATAACCCCCGGTTGTACGTTGCGCCGCAGAACAGTTAATTTTGTGTAAATGGATCGGCTGAAATGACCGTCATTGAAGGCGTGGTGCCGGAGGCAGCTGCGGACCCGAAAATGCCACCGGGCGTGGTTGTCGAAGGCCCGTTGGTCGACGCCAAGTTTCTCGATTCCTACATCGCGTTCGGCTTCATGATCGGCGGTTCGATCGCGGCGCTGATCTGGGCATTTTGGCAAGGCATCGGCTGGGTGGAGGTTACGGTCTTCGTCGGCATGTTCTTGCTGACAACGGTCGGCATCGGCTTCATGCATCGCTACTTCGTGCACCGGAGTTTTCGCTGCGGTCCGGTGATGCGGGCGATGTTGGCCGCGATCGCCACGCTGGCGGTGCAGGGCTCGATCCTGAAGTGGGTGAGCAACCACCGCCGGCACCATCTTCACTCCGACAAGCCCGGCGACGTCCACAGCCCTTACTATGACGGCTTCGGCAACCGCTATGCGAGCTTCCTCAAGGGAATGTCGCATGCGCAAGGCGGCTGGGTGTGGGACCAGGCCACCACCGATGGCGCATACTACGCCAGGGATATTTTGGCCGACCCGATCGCCATGTTCTTCACGAGGACTCGCTGGTACTGGTACGCGCTGTCGGCGGTGATCATTCCCGGCGCCATCGGCTACGCGTTCGGCGGCGTGCACAGCATGATCGGCTGCGTGTTGTTCTCCGGCCTGTTCCGCAGCTACATCATGACCATGGCCACCTCGCTGGTGAACTCGGTCTGCCACAGCGACGGCCGCTACGGCTACCGCCGCTTCGAAACCAATGACGGCACGACCAACGAATTCGTGACCACGATCCTCACCTTCGGCGAAGGGCTGCACAACAACCATCATCGCTTTCCGCGTGACGCCTACCTCTCGCACGCCTGGTACGAGATCGACATCAATGGCCTGATCATCCTGGGGCTTGGGAAGCTCGGGCTGGTGCACGACATTTTCGGGGTCGGCGGGCGTCAGCGGTCTGCAGCGCCAGATGCGCAGCAGGGTGGGGCCGTCGCGAGTCAGAACGCATTCGACGGCGTCGCAGAAGACCTTCGCTCGGCTGGAAGGTAGACTTGCGCGCTTAACGCCGTCCACTAAAGGCGAGTCGAAGCCGCAGCTCGTAGGGCTTCAAATCCAATCGCGCCTTCGGGAAACAAGCCCGCGCCTTGCGGGGGGTCACCAATCCGGATAGCCGTAAGGGTCGGCCATATAGGGCGGAGGCATCCAGGGGCCTCGCGGCGGTCTGGGCCGCCGGGGTTCGGCCGCTGGTACGTGCGGCCGGGGATGCGCATCGTTGTTCATCACGCTCCGCGCGACGGGCTTGGTGGCTGCAGACGCGGATGAAGCGGTGAGTTGCGTTTGCAGCGCCTGGACCTGCGCGGCGAGGCGCGCATTGTCCGCCGCATCCTTCTCCTGCGCCGCCTTGAGCTGTTGAATGGTGTCGGCCTGCTCACGTAGGGTCTGCTCGTTGCGGCTTTTCAGTTGCTCGAGCTTGCCGTTGATGCTCGCAAGCTCGCTCGTGATGGCCTTGAGCGATTGCGCGAGATCAGACGATGAGGGGTCAGGCGCTGGCGCTGCGGCGGCAGGCTTTGGGGCGCTTTCCGTGTCCTTGGCGACCGGCGGCGCGGGCATCGGGCTCGGCTCATCCGCAGCGGCCAGTTGCACTGCCGGCGGCTGCGCCGGACTTTCCACCGCGGACGCTTGCTGGAAGCTGCTCGCAGCCGGCGGAGACCATCGTGCCATGATCGACTTGCTGATCGATTTGGCCTCATCGCGATATTGCGAAGCGAAGGCGGCACCGAGAACGCCGATCGCCAGCACGAGGCCAACCAAAGCGCGCACCATGGTCCGATCTCCCTTCAAACCTTGATCGCGAACCCCGGCATTCGGAACCTTGGCATCCGGCGTCGGCGCCTTGTTTCCGGAAGTGGCGGCTGCCGTCCTACCGGCGGTTGCGTGCGAGGTCCGCTGGCCTTCGCTGTCGCGTTCCATTCCGGAAACCAGCCGATCCAGCCGCGCAAGTTCTTCCTCTGCGCTCTTGATCCGGTCGTAGGCCCGCGTCAGCCCGCCGTCGGCGCGCGCCTCATCCGGCTTGACGGTCTCGGGCTTGACGGTCTCGGGCTTGGCGGTCTTAGGCTTGGCGATATCAGGCTTGGGGTCGTTCGTTTCAGGCACCGATGCGCTCTCCATCCGGTCGGGCGTCAATGGGAGGCAGTCCGATCACTGGAAGGATAGGTCTCGCCGCTGTCCAACACAACGCATGTGCAAAGGAAAAATTATGGCGGGCGCGGGAGTGGGGCGGGCGTGAGCGCGTAGGGGCTAGTACCGCGACTGCGCAAGCAGTTCGCAGTATGAGTCGAGCGGAGCGAAGCCGATCAACGTACCCATCGTACGGGCATCCTGTCCCCGCACCGTCGAAATACGCAGCTGTCGTTAGTGACGCGTCGCGCGGATTTCGAGCGTCGTCTGGGTGAGCTTGGCCACGAACCCCTCAAAATGCATGACCCTTTGTCTGGTCATTTGTTCATGCAACCCGGCGATCTTCTGGGACTCGGCGACGAACGATTCACACGCCTGTTTCGCGTACTCCATCTGAAGCTCGAAGGCCTCGACGGGTGAGCGCGCTGTCGCGAGCTTTCCCAGGAAGGCCCAGGCGTGCTCAACGGAGGTCCTGATGTAGCCGCTATAGGCATCGGCAATCGCCTGCGGGCTGGCCTGGGAGGGTTCCACCGGTGCAACGGGCGCGCTGGCAACGATCTCCATCCCGGACGGCAAGGCTGCAGCCGAGGGTACCTCCGCACTGCTCTGTCGGCTCGCCTCTACCTCTTGCTTGGTCTCTTGCCTGTTCTCTTGGCTGATCCCCGCCGAGGCATCCGGCAATTGATGCGCTGCAGTTGCGTGTTGCTCGTCGGCCCCGGACCGTTGCCTGGCCTTCTTCTTCCCGCCGCGCCGGCCGGATTTGCCCGTTGGCTTGTTTTCTACCGCACTCAACATTGCAAATGGCTCCTGAATATCTCTGAAGCCGCAAGCCTCCGCCGCGTTTGCGCTGAAATCGCGATTGTGGGCTGTCGCTTACGTGGCGGCCATGTGGTGAGATTTTGCCGGATACCGGCGGGCCATCCTGCCGGGTCTTGAGCGTCCTGCGCGCGAGACCATGCTCGCCGCCATCCGCGATCGATCTCGCTTTGACAAGATCGGCAAGGGAGCGCTTGGTGGTTCTTTATGCAACTCGACGATAGCGAATGAACTTAGTGCACTGTCACCGCAATCCCGGAAACTAGAGAGGTAGGTTACGCTACGCTAACCTACCCTACGCGCTACCGTCCTACGGGCTCAACCTCGTCAAGCCCAAGGTCGAGGAACCTCCATATAGGCTAGTAGCCGGCGCGCAATTTTGGAGTCCAATAGGGGCGGTTATCGGACTCTAGACGATGCAAATTCAAAGGCGCTTTAGGGAATAGACGGTTGGGGTATTTGCGTTGGCGTTCTCGATGACCGTAAGTTCGTCTCCTTCATCACTAAGAATCATAAACATCTTCAGCTCGCCTGCGTCCGCCAGGATTGAAGCGCCGTCGCGTTCGCGCTTGCAATCACCAACTATGGCTAATCCTCTAATCTGACCTGAAAGTTTGACGGTATATTTGAACTTCGGCAATTGCGAACCAGCTCCGGCTACACCACCTGAATCGTCCCTTGCCACCAATGCAGAGAGGAGACCGCCAGCCGACATTTCGTATTGACCTACTAGCGAGATCTGATCCGCTCGACGAGACAGTTTGAATGCGCACTGCGGTCCTAGCCAGTCCTCCCCTATATCATCCGGCGTTTCCAAAGTCGCGGCTCGGCCCAACTGACGAAGGTGCGCTAGCCTTCCCTCAACGGCCGTAAGAATTTCCGTTTGGCGAATTTGTTCGCCAGCTTCGACGGAGGCCAGTGAGGCAAAGGAGTGCCCGACATTCTCGTGTGGTCTAGGCTCGGCGAGCGCTTTAATGCATTGTTCGCGGGCTAGCTCCAGGAAGCCACTCTTGATCAGCTTGTTCGCCAAGTTGCTCATCGCCAAAGTGTTTCCCAGTGTCGCAGCCTTTTTGTAGAATTCGACGGACTTCACTGGTAAGCCTAAGTCGTCAGCGGCCACTCCCATATTGTTCCACGTCCCAGCATCCCGGTCGCCCCTCGGTATTTTACTGTAGTGATGTAAGGCTATGTCTTCATTGCCCGCTTCGCTTTGCTTATGGGCCAACTTGAACCTCAGGTCGTGATCGTCCGGTGTCAGTTCTATCTGCCGCTCCATTACAGCAATGGAGAATGGAGCCAGGTCGTCCGCCTCAAGCAAGTTCTTAATTGTCTCAGTAAGGTTTAACTCTAAGGTCGGCTGTTCTACGGCAAGTCTTCGAAGCGAATTCAATGCTGCGTTCATATGCCTTTCGTCTTTTGCTTTGCTGAACTCCTCAACAGCCAATGAAGCAAATTTAGCTTTACGCTCTATGATGTTTGACACAGTCATTGCAGCATCAAACGTATTGGCTGCGAGAGTGTGCTGATCAAAGCGTGCGTAAGCACGCCCTAAATAGAACAGAGTTTCAGCGCTTGAAGGGGTCGCCTCAGCAAGTACCTTCAATCGCTTAAGTTGGCCACCTTTACCGAAGCCTATACGCGCCCATTCAATGAATGCTTCCCATGTGACGCCGTGGTCAGCTAGTGCGCATTGTTGAGTGTTTCGATAGGCCTTGTCGAGCGTCTCTACCCTTTCGTCATTATGTGCATGAATAGCTTGGAACATCGCTCGTTCAAAGTCGTCGCGGTCCCAACTTTCGTCAGGCATGGAGTTTAGTCGATCGGTGCGATCGGCATCATGAGATGGACTAGCAGCTGATGTGGTGGTTCCGCGCTCGGCCGTTTCTCGTGTATCCTTGAGTTTGAGAGAGCGGACTTCAGAGAGAAGCGAAGCGCTAATGACTTGTCGAAGGCTCTCCAGGGAGTCGAAGGACCCAATAAGCGCCCTTTGGTTGGTCGACTCCTTGAAAGCCTTTAGCCGGCGATGTTGCTTGGCGTCGATGGCGTTCGGGTCGATTGGTCTGCTCGAATAGTACAATATCGCAGGCTTCCCAGCGCTGACGAACCTATCTATTTCTTCGACGGTGCCGGACTCGGCGACACCGGTGAATGTGCCCAGTCTGGTCCAAAACATCCCGATGAGCATATCGCATTTATCGCCTAGCTGCTCGTTTATGGCCTGTTGAGGTCGTACATTCGAGCGTGGAGTGGCATGCGTTTCCCATGCTACCGGCAGCAGAACGATGGCCTCTGCTTCGGAGTGTTGGGCATTCCATTCATAGGTTGTTTCGATTGCGACCTTGCGTTCTTCAGCGAGATCGGATGGAGACGCTATCAGCACGCGGATCACTTTCGCGGAATATGGCACTGGTGTCTTCTCTGATTTCTAGATCGATCAAAGTCGGCAATAATTTAAGATTGCGGTGAAGCTCGTAGGACGGGGGTGAGCCCTTGAAACCATCTCTTCGCGCGCCTGGATTGATGGGTATCGCTTCGCTCTACCCATCCCACGGGTCGTAGAAATCAAAACGGAATGTCGTCCTCCTTGTATTCAGGGTCGAAGTTGGCCCATGCAAATGAAGTCAGGATGGAGGTCGTGTTCTGGGATCAACTATCGCGCGGGCTAGCGTTGCTTCTTGTGACGGATTTCACCGTTCTGGTCGGGATGGCGGCCGTGCAGGCCGGGCTGCTCCACCATTGCATCCTCCGCTCGTTTAAGAGTTGTTCGGCCCTGCTCCGTATAATCAGCAGAGTCTTCCGGATTCTCACCCGGGGCGCAGTGCGCAGAAAAATCTCTTATCGATCCATTGTTCAGGTTTGCTCCAAATTGCCGGTAATTCTCTTCAAAGCACGCTCTTGCTGCGGAGTTGGTTACTTGAAACTTGGTTGCGATCGCTGATGGCGAGTTGCACCCCTCAGCCAGATTTTGCGCTACCAAAAAGTACCGGGCAAAAAGGTTTGCTTGGTGTTCTGCGCTGGCTACGTCGACAGGCGCTTTTGGAAAGCCCCGTAAAGGGACTTTGCCATGCAAAAGAATAATGTGTCCGATCTCATGGGCTATAATCCATCGGGCCCTTGGTTCGTGCTTGGCGGCTTCATAATAAACAGATTCCCGAACGATAATTTCCGGAGGGTCCTCGCGCGCCAACGCAAGGGTGTCGGATGGGAGGTCATCGTCTTTCACAATGCTGAGGGTGAAATCGGGTATCAACTTCGGGAGACCAAACTCGACAACGTCCACTACATTGATCGCATGCTGATCTGTGAGGAGCAGGGCACGCCGCAGGCGTTGAGCGACTGCACGGATCTCACTATCAGTACGGGCGCAAGCCCTGTTCGTTTGCTTGGTCATCGGGCCCTCTTCGTGCTGTGTACTTCCGGGCCCGCAAGCCGCTTTAGATCCGCAGCTTCTTCCTCGGACAGATGTAAAGCCTGACAGATGGCGTCAATGTCACTGGTGAGGAGCTCTGCCCTTCCTGTTTCAAGAGCCGAAAGGCGTGGTACGGCGATATTGCTCGCGGCTGAGAGCGTGGCCAGCGTACATTTCCGCTTCCGCCGCAGGATTCTAATTCGCGAACCCGGGGCAGTGAGCCGCGGTTTCGCGATGCTTGCTTTACTGATGGTGGCGGCTTTGGAGGCGGGAATTCGGAAATAGAACTCCCGTCCCGCCGAGACCTCGACGGAGTACCCCCGCTCGATAGCCTTTCTGGAAAGCCGAACAGCGAGGAAGAGGCTGACCGCCTTCAAGGCAAGGTAGCCGAAAAGAGATAGTCCCGCGACAAGCAAGAGACCCGTCGCGGGAAGGTGCGAGAAATTGGAAGCGATAAAGCCCCAAAAGGCGGCCATCAGCTACATCCGGTTGTAGACCCGCAAGTATCGCACTTCATGCAGGTCCCATTCCGCACCAGCGTGAAGTTGCCGCACTCTGAGCACATCTCGCCCTCGTAGCCCTTGGCCTTGGCTTCGGCGCGGCGCTCGGCCTTGCTGGGAGCGGCGGTTGCGGCGGTGCCGGCCTTGCTCCACTGCAGCTGCTCGAGCTTCTCCGTCGGGGAGAGGTCGTGGCTAGCCTCCTGCTTCAGGGCGACGGCGCCTTCGAGGGCGTCGCCGACGCGGGCTGACGTGCCGTGCGAGGCCAGCGCCGTGACCTTGCTGCCGCCGGCGGGGGCGCTGTCGTTGCCTTGCGAGACTGCGGTCGAGCCGCCGCGCATCACGAACAGGTTGTCCGTGCGCGAGCGGGTGAGGCCGCGCGAGACCAGTTTTGTCGCGTGGTGGCCGCCGTTCTCGTCCGGCTCCTTGCCTTCCTCGACGCCCTTGCCGAGCGCGTCAAAGCCCGTCTCGTTGGGATCGACGTGGGCGAGGTCGAAGCGAGAGAGGTAGCTCACCGCCAGCTCGCGGAAGACGTAGTCGAGGATCGAGGTCGCGTATTTGATGCTGTCGTTGCCCTGCACGGGGCCCGCCGGCTCGAAGCGGGTGAAGGTGAAGGCGTCGACATATTCATCGAGCGGCACGCCGTATTGCAGGCCGAGCGAGACCGCGATGGCGAAGTTGTTGATGAAGGAGCGGAGCGCCGCGCCTTCCTTGTGCATGTCGATGAAGATCTCGCCGAGACGGCCATCGTCATATTCGCCGGTGCGCAAGTAGACCTTGTGGCCGCCGACCACCGCCTTCTGGGTGTAGCCCTTGCGGCGATCCGGCATCTTCTCGCGCTCGCGCATCACGATGATGCGCTCGACCAGCTTCTCGACGATCTTTTCCGAGACCTGGGTCGCGCGCGCGGCCATCGGCTTCTCATAGAGCTGCTCGACCGCTTCGTCCTCGTCCTCATCATCGCTGATGAGCTGCGAGTTGAGCGGCTGGCTGAGCTTGGAGCCATCGCGATAAAGCGCGTTGGCTTTCAGCGCCAGTTTCCACGACAGCATGTAGGCGGACTTGCAGTCCTCCACCGTGGCGTCGTTCGGCATGTTGATGGTCTTGGAGATCGCGCCCGAGATGAAGGGCTGGCTAGCTGCCATCATGCGGATGTGGCTCTCGACCGACAAATAGCGCTTGCCGATCTTGCCGCAGGGGTTGGCGCAGTCGAACACCGGATAGTGCTCGGCCTTGAGGTGCGGAGCACCTTCCACCGTCATCGCGCCGCAGATGTGGACGTTGGCCGCCTCGATCTCGCGCTTGGTGAAGCCGACGGCCTGGAGCAGGTCGAAGCCCGGCGCGGCAATGGCTTCAGCGCCGATGCCGAGCTGGTCGCGGATGAAGTCCTCGCCAAAGGTCCACTTGTTGAAGGCGAACTTGATGTCGAAGGCGGTCGGCAGGGCCTTCTCGACCTTGGCGATGGCTTCATCGGTGAAGCCCTTCGCCTTGAGGGTCGAGGCGTTGATGCCGGGCGCGTTGGAGAGCGAGCCGTGGCCGACGGCGTAGGCCTCGATCTCGGCGATCTCGCTCTCGCGATAGCCGAGCGCGCGCAGCGCTGCGGGGACCGCGCGGTTGATGATCTTGAAGTAGCCGCCGCCGGCGAGCTTCTTGAACTTCACCAGCGCGAAGTCGGGCTCGATGCCGGTGGTGTCGCAATCCATCACGAGGCCGATCGTGCCGGTGGGCGCGATCACAGTGGTCTGGGCGTTGCGATAGCCGTGCTGCTCGCCGAGCGCGAGCGCCGCATCCCATGCCGCCTTGGCATGCGCGACCAGGTCTTGTTGCGGGCACGAGGCGTGGTCGAGCGGCACCGGGTTGACGGAGAGGGCCTCGTAGCCGGAGGCTTCGCCATGCGCGGCGCGGCGGTGGTTGCGGATCACGCGCAGCATGTGCGCTGCGTTCTTCTTGTAGCCGGGGAAGGTGCCGAGCTCGGCCGCAATCTCGGCCGAGGTCTTGTAGGTGATGCCGGTCATCACGGCGGTCAGCGCGCCGCAGAGCGCGCGGCCTTCCTTTGAGTCATAGGGCAGGCCCATGGTCATCAGCAGGCCGCCGATATTGGCGTAGCCGAGGCCGAGCGTGCGGAACTCGTAGGAGAGCTCGGCGATCGCCTTGGACGGGAACTGCGCCATCATCACCGAGATTTCGAGCACGAGCGTCCAGAGCCGGCAGAGATGCTCATAGCCCGCGACATCGAACAGCTTGGTCGTAGTGTTGTAGAACGTCAGCAAATTGGCGGAGGCGAGGTTGCACGCCGTGTCGTCCAGGAACATGTATTCCGAGCACGGATTGGACGCGCGGATGTCGCCGGACGCCTTGCAGGTGTGCCAGTCGTTCATCGTGGTGTTGAAGTGCAGGCCCGGATCGGCCGAGGCCCAAGCGGCGTAGCCGATCTTCTCCCAGAGGTCGCGTGCCTTCAGCGTCTTCGTCACCTTCTTGGAGGTGCGGGCATTCAGATTCCAGTCGCCATCCGTTTCGACGGCGCGCAGGAAGTCGTCCTTCAGCGAGACCGAGTTGTTGGAGTTCTGGCCGGACACGGTGAGATAGGCTTCCGAATCCCAGTCGGTGTCGTAGGTCTCGAACTGGATGTCCTTGTAGCCCTGCTTGGCAAACTGGATGACGCGCTTGATGTAATTGTCGGGCACGAGGCTGCGGCGCGCGAGCTTGATCTCGCGGCGGAGCGCCGGATTCTTCTCGGGATCGAAGCAATCGTCGCCCGAGCCTTCGCAGTTGACGCAGGCCTTCAGCACCGCCTTGAGGTGCTTCTGGTTGATCTTGGATCCGGTGACGAGGGCGGCGACCTTCTGCTCCTCCTTCACCTTCCAGTCGATATAGGTCTCGATGTCGGGGTGATCGACGTCGACGACGACCATCTTGGCGGCGCGGCGGGTGGTGCCGCCGCTCTTGATGGCGCCGGCCGCGCGGTCACCGATCTTGAGAAAGCTCATCAGGCCGCTCGAGCGGCCGCCGCCCGAGAGCTTTTCGCCTTCGCCGCGCAGGCGCGAGAAGTTGGAGCCGGTGCCGGAGCCGTATTTGAACAGACGGGCTTCGCGGACCCAGAGGTCCATGATGCCGCCCTCGTTGACGAGATCGTCACCGACGCCCTGGATGAAGCAGGCGTGCGGCTGCGGATGCTCATAAGCCGACTTGGACTTGGTCAGCTTGCCGGTGAAGGGGTCGACGTAATAGTGGCCCTGGCCGGGGCCGTCGATGCCGTAGGCCCAGTGCAGGCCGGTGTTGAACCATTGCGGCGAGTTCGGCGCGACCATCTGCATGGCGAGCATGTAGCGGAGCTCGTCGTAGAAGGCCTGCGCGTCTTCATCGGTGGAGAAATAGCCCCCCTTCCAGCCCCAATAGGTCCAGCAGCCGGCGAGGCGGTCGAACACCTGTTTTGCGGAGAGCTCGCTGACGTAGCGTTCTTTCTCGGGCAGGGAGGAAAGCGCTTCGGTGTCGGGCACGGAGCGCCACAGGAAGGAGGGGACGGATTCCTCCTCGACCTTCTTCAGCCGCGCGGCAACGCCAGCCTTGCGGAAATACTTTTGGGCCAGCACGTCGGAGGCGACCTGCGACCATTCGGTCGGCACCTCGACATTGTCGAGCTTGAACACGACCGAGCCGTCGGGATTGCGAATCTCCGACGTGGTCAGCCGGAAATCGATTCCCGCATAAGGTGACTGTCCTACCGTGGTGTGGCGCCGCTCAATCCGCATGGTCTTGCCCCGTCCTTATCTTTGACCGAACCGCCTCCGTTCAGGCGTCCCGGTCGACATTTCGCTTCGCGAGTCCTTTTGGCCGTTCGGCCTCTGGGCATCGCAGTTCAGCCGGTGAACCCGGCCCTTTTTCTCCCGACGCGATTGTTCGGTGCACGCACCTCACATCCGCCGGCATGCCCAGACCCATCCGCCCCCAAGGGGATGCGCCCGACATGCGTTCAACGCCCACACCGTCACTTCAGCCGTTTGCCATGCGAGCCTGTTGCCGGCCCGTTCTGGCGCCCGAAAAGTCCGCTATCCGAGGGCAGACAAGCCCTCATCCCGCTGCCTTTGGCTGGCCGGCGGAGCTGAGATTTGCGAGACCCTTTGGGGGAGTGCCGGCGGGACGCAAACTCACTCGCGCCGAACGGTCCGAAAGCTAGGACTCTCCGTTGCGCCCGTCAAGAACTAGTGCGAGCTCCTGAATCAAATACTAAATATGGTGGATTGTGGGGGATAACAGGGGTCTCGGCCGCGCCTGTTGTGGAGCCAAGTATCAGTGAGTCCTCAGGGATTCCCAACCGAAAAAATTTGCATGCCGTGATGCAGCAGGCGCTTCATCCCGCTGTTCACAGGGCAGCTATATTTTTGGGCGATGGGATTGCGTCAGTGGGACTCACGTAGCCCTACGGAAGGTGAGGGCAGGCATGCCCGCCAAGGCGGTGGTTTGCGCCGCGAATCCGCGCCAAGCTGAGCCCGATTTTGCCGGACTGCCCCCATGCATGATTCGACGAGGCCGGTGCAGCGACCGCGCATCGCCCCCGCCGGCCTGATGTTCCTCGCGATTACCTCGATCGGTTGGGGCTTCAACTGGCCGGTGACGAAATTTTTGCTCGCCGAGCTGCCGCCGCTGACGCTACGCGGGGTGACCGGCGTGCTCGGCGCCGTGCTGCTGGCGCTCCTTGCGGTGACGCGCCGGCAGAGCCTGCGGGTGGACGGCGCGATCTGGCCGCGCTTACTGACCGCCGCCGTGCTCAACGTTACCGGCTGGATGGTGCTGATGGGCCTGGCGCTGCTCTGGCTGCCGGCGAGCGAGGCGGCGTTGATCGCCTACACCATGCCGGTCTGGGCCTCGATCATCGCCTGGCCGGTGCTGGGTGAGCGGCCGACGGTCTTGCGCACGCTGGGGCTGGTGATGGCCTTTGCCGGCCTTGCCTCGATCATGGGCGGTAACGGCATTGCTGCCAGCGCAGAAAAGCTGCCGGGCATCATCATGGTGCTGTGCGGCGCGCTCGGCTTTGCCCTCGGCACGGTGTTCTCGAAGAAGTACCCGATCCACCTGCCGCCGATCACCGCCGCGGCCTGGCAGATCGGGATCGGCTGCCTGCCGATCTCGATCATCGGGCTCCTGGTCGAGACCACGCATCTTTCGCAGGTGACGCCGGTCGGCTGGTGGCTGCTGGTCTATTCGGTCGTCGGGCAGTTCTGCATCGCCTATGTCAGCTGGTTCGCCGCGCTGGCGCGCCTGCCGGCCTCAGTCGCCGCGATCGGCACCATGGCGGTGCCTGTCATCGGCGTCGTCACCTCGGCGATCGCGCTCGGCGAGCCGCTCGGGCCAGGGCAGATCGCGGCGCTGATCTTCACGCTTGGAGCCGTCGTGCTGGCGACGCGCTGAGATCTTCACCTCTCCCTTCGGGAGAGGTGATCCGAATTCGGGGCGACCACATCGATCTAGCAAAGCGCATCTCGCGCTAGCTCGCCGCCATCCCGCCGTTCAATGCCTTCCTGATCATCTCGGCGAGCTGGTTGCGGCGGTAGGGTTTTGTCAGCAGCATCACGCCGTCGTCGAGCTTGCCGTGGTGGACGATGGCGTTGTCAGTGTAGCCGGAGGTATAGAGCACCTTCAGGCCCGGCCGGCGCTTGGCCACCTCCTCGGCGAGCTCGCGGCCGCTCATGCCGCCGGGAATGACGATGTCGGTGAAGAGCAGATCGAACGGCTGGCCGGCCTCGATCAATTGCAGCGCGGCCCGGCTGTCGGGCGCGGCCACCGTCTTGTAGCCGAGGCTCTGGAGCTGCGCGGTGACGAAGTTGCGCACCAGCGTGTCGTCCTCGACCACGAAAATGGTCTCGGCGCCGCCTTCGGCCTGCGGCGCGACCGGAGCCGCCATGTCCGCCGTGCCTTCGCCCGGCGGCAGATAGAGCTTGATCGTGGTGCCGTGGCCTTCCTCGCTGTAGATCTTGATGTGGCCGCCGGACTGCTTGACGAAGCCATAGACCATGGACAGGCCGAGGCCCGAGCCCTTGCCGACCTCCTTGGTGGTGAAGAACGGCTCGAACGCCTTCTGCTGGACGTCGGCCGGCATGCCCGTGCCGGTATCGCTGACGGCGAGCATCACGTAAGGACCAGGCCGTACGTCCGGATTGTTCTGCGCATAGGCCTCGTCGAGCACGACCCGATGGGCCTCGAACAGCACCTTGCCGCCGTTCGGCATGGCGTCGCGGGCGTTGATCGCCATGTTGAGCACGGCATTGGTGAGCCGAGACGGATCGATGTGCGTCGTCATCGGCCCCTGTTCCAGCACGGTCTCGATCTGGATCTGCTCGCCGAGGGTGGGGCGAAGCAGTTTTGCGATGTCCGCGACCGCAGTGCTGATCTCGACGTTGCGCGGCTGGAGCGGCTGCCTGCGCGCGAACGCCAGCAAATGCTGGATCAGCTCGGCGCAGCGCTCGGCGGCATCGTCGATCAGCCGTGCCGTGCTCTGGAGCTCGGGCTGGCCGTTCAGGCTCTCCACCAGCGTCTCGGTATTGCCGGAGATCACGGTCAGCATGTTGTTGAAGTCGTGCGCGACGCCGCCGGTCAGCTTGCCGATCGCATCCAGCTTCTGCGACTGGTACAGCTGCCGCTCGGTCTCGCGCGAGGTGGTGGCATCATGATAGACCAGCACCGCGCCCGAGATATTGCCTTGCCCGTCCAGCATCGGCCGGCCGCTGATCATGAGATGGCGGGGAGGATTGCCGCCGTGCGGGCGGACGATCATCTCCAGCTCTTCGAAGTGCTCGCCGCGCAGCACGCGCGTCGACGGCAGTTCGTCGGCCTTCAGCGGCGTGACGCCGTCGCCGTGATAGACGTCGGACAGCGCGCGCAGATTGCGCAAATTCATGCCGGCGCGATGTAACAAGATGCGCTCGGCGGCCGGATTGGACAGCAGGACGGCGCCCTCGGTATCGATGACCAGCACCGCTTCCGCCATGCTGCGAAAGGTGCTCTGGAGCACGTTGACCGACAGGCGCAGTTCGTCATGGGCTGCGACAAGATGCTCGGTGCGCTCGGCCACCGCCGCCTCGAGTGCCTCTTTGGCGGCCGTGGTCTCTGTCAGCGTGCTCTGGAGCTGTACCGTGGCGCGCTGGCTCTCGCGCATCACCAGCGCGACCAGGAGCAGGATCAGCACGGCGCCTGCAACGTCGATGCCGAGCAGCACGGTCCCGGTGCGGCGCGAGTCCTGGGAGCGCGCTGTGAGCAGGCGCTCTTCCTCGGCGCTCAAAAGGTCGAGATTGCCCATCACCGTGTCCATGAGGCCGCGACCCTCGGCCTTGCTGTTGAGCGCGGCAATGCCGGCCTGATCGTTCTCGGCACGCAGGCGCATCGCTGCGGCGGCAATCTCGACCCGGCGCAGCGCCAGCGGCTCGGTGCCCTCCAATAGCGCCACTTGATCCCGACTATCGCGCACGTCGCGCTTGAGGTCGGCGAGGGCCGGCGCGATCTGGGCGCGTACCGCCTGAAACTCGTCGTTGAAGCCCGGGCTGCGATAGAGCTCGTAGCCGCGCGCTGCGCTCTCGGCGCGGCGCATCAGCACGCGCAGATCGGAGATCTTCTTCTGCACCTGGACGGTGTGATTGACCCACGCCGCATCGGACCGCGACTTGACGTCGAGGGCGATCGAGGCTGCGGTGATGATCAGGAGGATGGCTAGTCCAGCACCGAGAATGACGCGCTGCGTTGGGATCAAGGGGCTTCTTTCTTGTCCTTCGGCTGTGCGCTCCCGCCCGCGCCGGTGAGGCATTCCCGGATCGTGGTCAGCAGCGCGTCCGGAGTGAACGGCTTGCGCAGGCAGCGGGTCGCGCCGAGCTCCAGCGCCATGCGGAGAAAGTCGGGGGAAGGCGAGGCGGACGAGGCGAAGGCGTAGCCGGACATCGCGATCAGCGGCGTGGCGGGCGCGCGCTCGTGAAAGATGCGGATGGACTCGAAGCCGCGCATGTGCGGCATGAAGATGTCGACCAGCATCACGTCGAAAGTCTGTGTTTCGAGCGCAGCCAATCCCGCTTCTCCGCCGTCGGTCAACGTGACGTCGAAGCCCTGACGTTGGAGGAGGACCTCGATGGTCGCGCCGACCATCGGATCGTCATCAACCACGAGAATACGCGGCATGACACTTCCCAGTAATCGAAGTCCCCACTGTGGTTTGTGATATCCGCGAATCGTGGGTCGGGTCAATTTTGGATTGGGTCAACGTAGATATGCACGGCGCAGTGCATAAAGGTCCGACTGCGTCGCGTAGGGGGCGTCACAATCGGCGAGTAACGTTTCCGCAAAGCCCGTGAGGGTCGATCGACACGCGAAAGGCGCCGCATCGCTGCGACGCCTTTGCTTCAAATGTCATCGATAAATGTCATCGATCGGCTTAGGGGCAGGGATGACGCTGGCCGTCATAACCGAGATAGGTCCCCGAAGCCGGGTCGTACGATCTGTAGCGCTGCGCGCAATAGGCCGCGGAGTCGTCGCCGCTGTCGGGCACCACCGCTACTGACGGCTCATCATAGTAGCTGTCGCCGTAGTAGTAGGGGTCGTCGTAATAGCCATAGCCACCGCCATAATAGGCGTACGACCCGAGGCCGCCGATCGCGGCGCCTGCCGCAAAGCCGGGCCAGAAGCCGCCGCGATGATGATGGCGCCAGCCGCCGCTCCAAGTGCCGCCACTGCCGCTCCAAGTGCCGGACGGGGCGGTTGCGACGCTGGTGCCGCTGACGGTCGGGGAGATGGCGGGTCGGCTCACCGTGCCGGCCGCGAAACTGCCACTGCTTGGACGTACTGCGGTTCCGGCCGCGAAACTGCCACCGCTTGGACGCGCCGCGGGGCCAGCCGCGAAACTGCCGCCGCTTGGACGTGCCGCGGGGCCGGCCGCGAAACCGCCGCCACCCATGCGTGCGCCGCCTCCGCCGAGGTGAGCACCGCCTCCACCGCCGCCGACATGGGCGCCACCGCCCACGCCAGGACGATTCTGAGCAAAGCTCGGGCTCGCCAGCGGAAGAACCAGCGCCATGGCCGCGGCGGCACTCAAGACTTTCAGACTTTTCATGATCAAGCTCCTTTCCCGGAAGCCAACCCTGCGAAATGGCAGTGGTTCCTGGATCACGCCGGTTTGCATGCGTGCAGGAAGCGTCTCACCTGACCGCTGTACCCAGGATGAACGGATCGCGTCCGATTTGCGGCAACGCCCGTGTCGGGGGCACCGCATTTGCGGAGAGCGCGGCTGCTCCTGCCGAACTGGACATTTCTGCGCCCGGATGGCATCAGGACCCGACGAAGCAGGGCCCTTGCCGCATGAAACAATTCTTCCTCAAGTTCTTCACCTGGTGGAATGGCCAGACGTTTGGCACCCAACTCTGGACCAAGCGGTACGGGGAGCTGGTCGGCCAGGACGAGCAGGGCAATCTCTATTATCGGACCCGCGGCGGGGCCATTGATCCGACGCTCGGATTCGAGCGGCGCTGGGTGGTCTATAACGGCTATGCCGAAGCGAGCCGCATCCCGCCGTCCTGGCACGGCTGGATCCACCACGTCGTCGATGTGCCGCCGACCGAGGCCAACTACCAGCCGCGCGAGTGGGAAAAGCCGCACCAGCCGAATCTCACCGGTACGGCGAAGGCCTATCGTCCCTCGGGCTCGACGCTCGCCAGCGGCCGGCGGCCGAAGGCGACCGGCGACTATCAGCCCTGGACCCCGGGCAACTGAGTTCTGCCCACTCGTCATTGGATGCACGCGCATCGGCCTCGCAACCGCTGTGGACAACGGGAACAGCGGGGATGCCGCATGCGCCGGCGTTGTGCTCACGCGAGCGATGCGGCTCAATGGTCCCATCTTACGGAGATGGGAGACCATCGCGTTCGGTTCGGGCTACAGTTCGCGACTGTCCCGAGATGCAGCGGCCGCCGAGTAAGGACTCGATCGGGAGATAGGCCCCCGGTCTGGAAGTTCCGAAATCGCCCGATGGAATGTGCAGCCGCCGTAAGACAGGAAAGGCCGCTTGGGAAACCGAGCGGCCTTTTTCTTTGAGGCACTTCGTCAGCCGGTTTGTGCGCCTCAGTCGTAGCGCACCTTCGGGAAGAAGTCGCCGCGGCCTTCAGGCGTCATGTCAAGCAGGCCCCAGAGCGGATCGACCAGATCACCGGCGCGATGATGCTGCTTCGGCGCGGGCGGCGCGAAACTCATCTCCGAGCCCCAGAAGTGCCTGATCTTGCCATTCGCTTTCCTGAAGACGTTGAAGATCGTCTCGTCCCAATTCTGCCCGTCGGGAACGTGGTGCTGCGCGCGCATACCCTTAGAGAACTTCGAGGTGTCGCCGAAGTAGTCCGCATCAAAGGTGTTGCCGGCCGTGGACAGCAGCGACAGATGTTCCCAACCTCGTTCGTGGGCCCAGGCTGCGAGACGCGCGATCGGCGATTTCGCAACGATGTGAAGCGCTGCACGCTCGCCGACATGCCGTGCGGCGCCGTCGAGCCCGTCAAGCAAATGGGTGCAGCCGGGGCAGGGCAGCTCGCGCTCCGGCCCATACATGAAGCTGTACAGAACCAGCGTTTCATGAGGGCCGAACAGCTCCGACATCCTGACCTGTTCTGGCATGCTCGTTTTGCCGATGCGTTCGAAGACGTAATCTTGGAGCACCTCGCCGCCGAGCGGTAGCGCGCGACGCCTGGCGGCAACGGCCTCAATCTGAGCTCGGAGGGCAATCTCCTCATCCAGCAGCGCATTTCGCGCGGCACGATACTCAGTGCTTTCATTGGGGTAGTGGAGATGCTCCATGATTGCGCTCCGGATGCCGTGAGTTTCGTGCGGGTTTAACTCCTCCCCTAAAACCTCAGTTCCACCACCGAAGGTGGAACGTCTACATCACCCGCGCCGCCGCGCGCTTCACGGCTTCGAGTCGGCGCGCCTGGTTTTGCGCGCCGCGCTCCCGGAGCAGGGCCAGCACCTCAGCGGGCGCGGTGTCGGGCGAGCCGGAGTTGAACGGTGGAGCGGGATTGTATTCCATCTGGAGCTGAATCGCTTCCGCCGCGGTGCGGTCAACCAGGATCGACACCAGCGTCAGCGCGAAATCGATGCCGGCGGTGACGCCGCCGCCGGTGATGCGGTTGCGGTCGATGCAGACGCGCGTCCTGGTCGGCGTTGCGCCTAACCGGCCGAGCATCTCCATCGCGCTCCAATGGGTGGCGGCACGGTAGCCCTTCAACAGGCCAGCGGCGCCGAGCGCCAGCGCTCCGGTGCAGACCGAGGTGACGTATTTGGCGTCTCCGGCCTGCCGACGCAGGAATTCGAGCACCTCCTCGTCATTGAGCAGATCGTTGACGCCGCCGCCGCCGGGCACACAGATGACGTCGAGTTGCGGACAGTCCGCAAAGGTCGTGGTCGGCGTCAGCGTCAGGACGGAATCGCTCGGCACCGGTTCGATCCGCTTCCAGATCAGGTGCAGCTTGGCGCCCGGAAGCATCGCGAACACCTGCAAGGGACCGGTGAAGTCGAGCTGGGTGACGCGCGGAAACACCAGGATTCCGATCTGGAGCGGTGACGACATGGGAGCTTCCGAAAATGAGCTTGACGCCGGCAGGATCGCATGGTGCCCTTCTGTCCAAAATGGCATAATTCCCTCACTTTCGGACATGACCATGATCGGCATCCTGATCTTCCCGGACTTTCAGCTGCTCGATGCGGCGGGCCCGATCTCGGCGTTCGAGGTCGCCGCGCGCTGCACCGGCAAGGCGCCCGGCATTCGCGTGCTGGCGGCGAAGGCGGGACTCGTGCGCAGCTCGTCGGGCGTCGAGATGATGGCACGTGATTTCAAGTCGGCGAATGCGATCACGACGCTGGTCGTGGCCGGCGGCGCGGGCGTTGCGGATGCCGCGCGCTGCGAGGCCACGCGCGCCTTCGTGCAGCGGCTGGCAAAGCGTGGCGTGCGGGTCGCGAGCGTCTGCTCAGGCGCCTATGTGCTCGCCGAAGCGGGACTGCTCGACGGCCGCCGCGCCACCACCCATTGGGGGCGGACGCGCGATTTCGTCGCACGCTATCCCAAGGTGAAGTTCGAGCCGGACCAGATTTTTACCCGCGACGGCAATGTCTGGACCTCGGCGGGAATCTCCGCGGGCATCGATCTCGCGCTCGCGATGGTTACCGAGGACCACGGCGAGGAGATCGCGCAACAGACCGCGCGGCACCTCGTGCTCTATCACCGCCGCAGCGGCGGCCAGTCGCAATTCTCCTCGCTGCTGGAGCTGAAGACGCCGAACGGGCGCTTCGGCGCGCTGTTGTCCTGGGCGCGCGAAAATCTCGACGCGCCGCTGACGGTGGAAGACCTCGCCGATCGCGCCGGCATGAGCGCACGACATTTCGCCCGCGCCTTTGCCGCCGAGACCGGCACGACACCGTCCAAGGCGATCGAGCGGCTCAGGCTCGAGGTCGCACGCGAACGCGTGCAGTCCTCGCGCGAGGCGATCGAGCTCGTTGCGGAAGTGACCGGATTCGGCGACCCCGAGCGAATGCGGCGCGCCTTCATCCGCGCCTTCGGCCAGCCGCCGCAGGCGCTGCGGCGCGCGGCGCGGGCAGGCTAGGGCGTTTGCTCTGCGGAATGGCGAGGTCCGCATTGCCACAATGGACTAAACCGCTCGCGCGGTAGGGCATGGTAGCTGGCAGCGCAGCTGAGAGGATAGCGCGACGAGGCGTCCTGTCTTGAGATGAGGGGTTCGCAACCTTCACCCAAGACAGGAGCCCCCCATGACCGACGAGGCAGTAAGCCCACTGCGCCGGCGCATGATCGAAGACATGACGATCCGGAAGTTCGCAGCCAAGACCCAACATGACTATGTTCAACGGGTCAAGCATTTCGCCGCGTTTCTCGGGCAATCACCCGATCTTGCGACCTTCGAGGACGTGCGTCGCTATCAGCTGCATCTGGCGACGGGCGGCGCCGGCGTGCCGACCATCAACCAGGCTGTCTCGACGTTGCGGTTCTTTTTCAAAGTCACCTTGAAGCGCCACGATATCATCGAGCACACTCAATTCATTCACGAGGCACGCAAGCTGCCGGTGGTACTGAGCGTGGAGGAAGTGGCACGGCTGCTCGATGCCGCACCGGGGCTCAAATACAAGGCGGCTCTCAGCGTGGCCTACGGTGCCGGGCTGCGTGCCAACGAGGTCGTCTCGCTCAAGGTCTCCGATATCGACAGCAAGCGGATGATCATCCGCGTCGAGCAGGGCAAGGGCGGCAAGGACCGCAATGTCATGCTGTCGCCCAGCCTGCTCGCGCTGCTACGGGCCTGGTGGAAGATGGCTCGGCCGCAAGGCTGGCTGTTCCCGGGCCGCGATCCGGCGCAGCAGATGACGACGCGCCAGCTCAATCGTGCCTGTCATGCCGCCGTGCAGATGGCGGAGATCAAAAAGCGCGTGTCGCTGCACACATTGCGCCACAGCTTCGCTACTCACCTCCTGGAGCAGAACGTCGACGTCCGCGTCATCCAGGTGCTGCTCGGCCACGCCAAGCTCGATACCACCGCGCTCTACACCCGCGTCGCCACCAAGACCATCAGCGAGGTCATGAGCCCGTTGGAGCACATCGCTCTCAAGCTCAAGGAGGCGCGGCCGCCCGGCTGACGCTGGGCACCTATGTCTCGCCCGGCTCTGGAGGTTGCGGATATCTTCCGCAGCCATGGCCCGGCATGGCGTCACGCCCATGCCGGCCATGTCAGCCTCGACCAGTTGAAGGTGATGTCGGCGATCGAGAGTTGCCGCACGGCAGCTCTCGGCGGCCATGTCGCGCGCTGCGAGGACTGTGCCTACACGTCCATCGCCTACAATTCCTGCCGCAATCGGCACTGCCCGAAGTGCCAGGGCGCCGCGGCGAAGCAGTGGCTCGCCGACCGTGAGGCCGAACTGCTGCCGGTGCCGTATTATCACGTTGTGTTCACGGTGCCGGCCCGGATCGCCGACATCGCCTATCACAACAGGGCCACCATCTACGATCTGCTGTTCAAGGTCTCGGCCGAGACCATGCTGACGATCGCCGCCGACCCGAAGCATCTCGGCGCCAGGATCGGCATTACGTCCGTGCTGCACACCTGGGGCTCGGCCATGACCCACCACCCGCACGTCCACATGATTGTGCCGGGCGGCGGCATCTCGCCCGACGGCCAGCGCTGGGTGGCCTGCCGGCCAGGGTTCTTCCTGCCGGTGCGTGTGCTCTCACGCCTGTTTCGGCGGCTGTTCCTCGAGCGCCTTGCCGCCCTCCACCAGGCCGGGCGCCTGAGCTTCTTCGGCAACGACGCTCATCTCGCCGGAGCACAATCATTCGCCGCGTTGCTCACAGCGTCGCGCAAGACGGAATGGGTCGTTTATGCCAAGCGTCCGTTTGGCGGTCCCGAGGCCGTGCTGGCCTATCTGTCGCGCTATACCCACCGCGTCGCTATCGCCAACAGCCGCCTGATCGCCCTCGGCCGGCACGGCGTCACCTTCAGCTGGAAGGATTACCGGGTCGAAGGCTACGACCGTCAAAAGCGGATGACGATCGCTGCAGACGAGTTCATCCGCCGCTTCCTCATCCACGTGCTGCCAAAGGGCTTCCACCGCATCCGCCACTACGGTCTGCTCGCGCGGAGCGCCTGCGCCGACAACGTTGCACGCGCGCGCGAACTGCTCGTCGTCAAGGATCGTAAGGATGAGCCGACCGAGACTGTCGTCGACAGCGGCAGGCCGCCGTGTCCATGCTGCGGCGGCCGCATGATCGTCATCGAGGTCTTCGAACAAGGCACAACGCCTCGCCATCAAGCGACCCCGCCAACCAGCGCCATCAGGATCGATACCTCATGAGCGCGCAACCGTCGCTCTGCAAAGCAGTTCGCCATGCCCGCCGCTCATCGACCGGCCACAACGGCATACGCCCCAACGGTCAGCTGTCGTCGCCAATCCGCCGACGATTGATCACGTTCGAAGCCATCTACCCATCATTCACCAGCCCCGCTACCCTCGCGCAGCTCGCTGCATTGCTTCGAACTCCATCGGCCAGTTCGCCCGCAGAGCTCAAATCCCCATAGAGCCCGCCGCACCCTTCCTGCCCACCATGCGCGGTTTCCTCCCTTGGAGGCTTTCGGACGCCGGCCGCCGAATGTGCCGCGCCATCAGTCATGCGGCCGGCATCCGAAACCCTTCACAAAAGCGGACGTCAACGAGGCAAAGGCGAATGTCCGCCTTGGGTCCGGAAGCGGACGATCAGATCAGCTCGAATATGAGCGATCGCGACGACTACGCAACTAGCGAGTCCGCCGCCGTCTTACCAGCCAGTACACCCCGTATCCGATCGCGAGAATAGGAAGGCCGGCACCTGCAATCGGTCCGGCGGCTCCCCTCGTTTGGCCGGGCGCGCTGGGACAATTCCCATTGCCGTTGCAAGCTGAGGCAGACGGCACGGTCGTCATCGCCAGAGTCAACGCAAATGCTGCTGCGGAAAGAACGCCCCAGGTGACCTTCATGGATCCGCTCCCCTTCCTAAGTTGCGCTTAGATTGCGCTCCGCCGAGCGGTCTGCGATTTAAGATAAAACATTTTATTTGCCATTTAAAATTAAAAAAATAACCAAAGTTAACCGGCGTTGTGTGTCTGAATGCCGCATGACTGCTTCGGGTTCCACAGGCGACATTCCGAGCTGGGACCGCCTGTCCGATTACGCGAGAAAGCAGACATCCTGGATTATGCGTACTGCTTAGATCGTCCTATTTGCCGCCGCCCCGCTCGACGTATCTGCACGCGCGGTCAAGCGCCGGGCGATCGGCATCAGCAGGTACGGCGCGAGATGAATCGGAAACTGCGTCAGCGCGAAATAGAGCCAGGTCGTGGCCGGCAGCGCGCCGGCGGTTGCCGCCAGCATCAGGCCCAGATTGCGCTGTGACACCATCAGGCCAATCGCGAAGGCGCGCTCGGTGCCGATGCGGCGGAAGATCAGCGTCGTGACGGCGAGCAGCGTGAAATAGACCGCAAAAGCCAGCAGCGCGACGGCGATCGTGAACAGGGGATCGGTGATGAGGTCGGTGGCGACGTCGCCCATCACCGCGGAGGCGAACACCAAGAGGATGACGATGTTGATGCCGTCGATCGGCCGCTTGTGACGCTGAATCGCTGCGGTGCCGAACAGGCGGCGGATGATCGTCGCGGCCAGCAGCGATGCGGCGAGGATGCCGAGCAGCTTCAGGCCGAGCGTCAGCGGCGCGATGCTGAGCATGCCGCCGAGAAAGAGGCTGGCGAACAGCGAGGCGGTGAAAGGCACGAGCGCGGTCGAGGTCACCAGCGTGACCAGCACCAAGGTGGCATCGAGGCCCATCAGCGCGGCAAGGGCCGGCGCCGCCATCATCGGCGAGGCCATGCCCTGGAGCATCAGCGCAAGCGCAAGGCCGGGCGAGCTATTGGTCAGCCCGGTCGCGTAAACGGCCAGGGCGACGATCAGCGGCACGCCGATCGTGGTCCAGGCCGCGGCGGCCGCGACCAGCGCCGGCCGGCGCAGATGTCCGTACAGCGCGACGAGATCGACGCGCATGAAGGAGATGCAGAGCAGAAGGAAGATCGCCTCGGTGACATAGGGACGCAGCAGCGCACCGAGCGGCGGCACCGCGACCGCGATGAACGCGATGGCCGCCACCGCGCGCGTGCCCTGACCGCCGAGCCATGTCAGCCCGCGCAGGGGGAGAGCGAAGACGGTTTGAAGAACGGAGGGCATGCGGAACGGCGTCAGCCCAGCGCCTTCAGCCACGCGCCGATCTCGCGCACGGCGACATTGGCCTCTTGCAACAATCTTCCCATCGTGAAGAAGCCGTGGAACTGACCGGGATAGTGCTTGGTAGTCACGGGTACACCGGCCTGCTTCAGACGCTCGGCATATTCGTCGCCTTCGTCGCGGAGGGGATCGGCGCCGGCGGTCAGCACATAGGCCGGTGGCAGGCCAATGAGGCTCGCAGCGCGCGCGGGCGAGGCGCGCCAGTCGTGGATGTCGGCCGCGCCATTGAGATAGTGGTCGCGGAACCAGCGGATCACCGAATGGGTCAGCAGCACGCTGGTCTCGGGCTCGCTGTGGGAGCCGTGCGTCATCGCGAAATCGGTGGCCGGATAGATCAGGACCTGGCCCGCGAGCGTGGGACCGCCAGCGTCACGCGCGGCGAGTGCCACGACCGCGGTGAGATTGCCGCCGGCGCTGTCGCCGCCGATCGAGAGGCGCGAGGCGTCGATGCCGAGCTCATGCGCATTCGCGGCTACCCATTTGGTGGCGGCGATGGCGTCCTCGATGGCGGCAGGAAACTTGTGCTCGGGCGCAAGGCGATAGTCGACCGAGATCACGATCAGCGCGCCTTCGACCGCGAGCTGGCGGCAGACGACGTCATGGGAGTCGAGATCGCCGATCACCCAGCCGCCGCCGTGGAAGAACACCAGCGCCGGCGACAGGCCATCGCGCCGGCGCGGTTCCTTCGGAACGTAGAGGCGGGCGGGGATCACGCCATGCGGCGCCGGGATTGCGAGCTCTGCGACGCGGGCAAGCTCCGGCGGCTCGGGGTTGGTGGCAAAGCGCGCCTGCGAATAATAGGCGCGCGCCTCCGGTGCGGTCAGGGTCTCGTAAGCGGGCCGGCCGGCCTCCTGGAACGCCTTGTAGACGGCGGCGGCATCGGGATCGAGCACAACGGGCATGGGGGGCGGCCTCTGGGGTTTCCAGTTATGGTTGGACTGTCGTTTCGGGGGGCGACGCCCGCCGCGGCCCCGGGGAAGGGTCTTTGCGACTATCCCATCCGGGGGCTGGTCTGGCCAGTCGGCGCAGGGCGGGGCAGGGATGCCGCCCTTCCCCCGCCGTATTCGCCGTGTTAACCGGAGGGCCTGCGAGCGGCGGTATCCCCTGTAGAATGTCCAACAAGCCCGATTCGCTGTTGAAGCCGCGCGAGATGTTCAAAACCCTTTCCCTGACAGGCCTTGCGGCGCTGCTGGCCGCCACCGCGCTCACGGTTGCGACGCCGGCCCAGGCGCAGATCGGCACGATTTTCTCCGATCCGCCGCCGCTGCGGCCGCCCGGCAACATTCCACGCGGCCAGCCGCAGCCGCAGCAGATCCCCGACGACGACGAAGAGGTGCCGGAGCTGCCGCCGCAGGGCCGGGTGCTGCCGTCGCGCCCGATGCCGCCGCCTCCGGGCCGGCAGGGCAATGTGATGCCCGGGCCGGTCGAGACCCAGCCCCTGGCGCCGCCGCCGGGCTCCAGCGTCGCGCCGCCAAACCAGCCGCCCTCCGCGGCGATCGCCCCGCCCAGTCCGCAAGGCGCGCCGGGTCAGCGCCAGCCCCAGCAGAAGGGCGCACCTGGCACGGTCCCGCAGACGCCGGCGAGCCTCCAGCCGGGCGACGAGGTCGTGACCGAACCGCCGGCCCAGAAGATCGTGAACAAGAAGGCGACCTTCTCCGGCCTCGACAAGATCACCGGGCGTATCATCAATTTCGACGAGGAGATCGGCGAGACCGTCCAGTTCGGCGCGCTGCGGGTCAAGACCGACGCCTGCTATACGCGGCCGGCAACTGAGGCCACCAACACCGACGCCTTCGTCGAGGTCGACGAGATCACCTTGCAGGGCGAGGTGAAGCGCATCTTCTCGGGCTGGATGTATGCCGCAAGCCCCGGCCTGCACGGCGTCGAGCATCCGATCTACGATATCTGGCTCACCGACTGCAAAGAGCCGCAGCAGACCATTGCCACCGCCGCGCCGGACCCCGCGGCCAAGCCGGCCCCGCCACCGCCGCCCGCGCAGAAGAAGGCTGCGCCCAAGCAGGTGCAGCAGCGTCCGCCGCAGCCTCTGCCACCAATCCAGCAGCAGCAACCGGCCCCACCGCCGCCTCCGCCACCAGAGCAGCGGCCAGGTTTGTTCGGTATCCCCGGGTTCGGCCGGTAAGTCCGGCTATCGATCATTGCCGCGAGGCGATGATCTCGAGCGCGCGCGCCCCCAGAATCGCCTCACCGGCAGAGAGCCTCAGGAAATCGCCGGGCTCGCCGGCGAGCGCCTTGTCGAGCAGCGCGGTGTAGCGCCGCCGCGAGATCTCGACCGCGCCGAAGCTCTTCAAATGCTCGGTGACATATTGCGTGTCGAGCAGCTCGAAGCCGCCTTGGATGAGCCGCGCGACCAAGTGCACCAGCGCAACCTTCGAGGCATCGCGCGCGGTGTGAAACATGCTCTCGCCGAAGAAGGCGCGCCCCAAGCTGACGCCGTAGAGCCCGCCGACGAGGTCGTCACCCTGCCAGGCCTCGACGCTGTGACAATGGCCGAGCTCGTGCAGCCCGCCATAGAGGTCGCGGATGCGCTTGTTGATCCAGGTATCCTCGCGCCCGGCCTGCGGCGCCGCGCAGCCGGCGATCGTCGCCTTGAACGCGGTGTTGACGGTGACGCGAAACGTATCCGAGCGCACCGTGCGCGCGAGCCGCGAGGCCACGCGAAATCCGTCGAGCGGGATGACGCCGCGCAGCTCCGGCTCGACCCAGAACAGGGTCGGATCGTCGGCGCTTTCCGCCATCGGAAAGATGCCGCAGGCATAGGCACGCAGCAGCACGGCCGGCGTGATTTCAGAAGAGGCAGAGTCGCGAGACGTCATGGCGCGCGACAATAGCAGGATCGCAATGCGGTTGCGATGGGTGGCGCAAAGCCTCGCGCCAGTCAGCTCGCGGCGGCGGCGTTGGTCTTGCCGGGGGCCGGAGGCACGCGGCGGAACCTGAGCACGATGCGGGTTCCACTATGGGCGGGGTCGCGCTCGACGGAGGCATCGAGCTTGGAGGCCATGGCCGCGACGATGCGCTGGCCCATGCCGGTGGAGCGCGGATCGGCCTTGACGTTGTCGCCGACGCCGTCGTCGGTGATCGACAGCAGGAGATCCTCGCCCTGCGAGATCAGCTCGACATGGATCGGACCGGCGCCATCGGGATAGGCATATTTCACCGCGTTCATCACCAGCTCGTTGACGATGATGCCGACGGCAACCGCACGGTCCGGATCGATCTCGATCGGCTCGGCCTTCAGCGTCAGGCGCGACATCCGGTTGCCTTCGGCCGAGCGCCTGAGGTCCTCCAGCAGCGAGTCCAGATACTGGTTCAGGACCACGCTCTTCAGGTCCTGCGAGGTATAGAGGCGGCGGTGCACCTGCGCGACCGCGGCGACGCGGCCCATGGCATTGGTCAGCGCCGCCTTGACCTCCTCCTGCGCGGCGGTGCTCGCCTGAAGATGCAGCAGCGAGGCGATGATCTGGAGCGAATTGCCGACGCGGTGGTTGACCTCGCGCAGCAGCAGCTCGCGTTCGGCGGCGAGCGCGGCATAGCGGTCGCGCGAGGCGTGGATCTCGGCTTCGGCTTCCTCGCGCGCCCTCTGCAACTCGGCCTGACGCAGCGCGCCTTCGGCGGCGACGTGGAGGAGGGGAATGAAGTCGCCCTGGACGTCCTTGACCAGATAGTCGGCCGCCCCGGCTTTCAGCGCGGTGACCGCGATGCTGGAATCCTGCGACGCGGTGACGAACACGACCGGTGGCGCGTCCGGGATCGCCATGATCTGCTCGAGCGTCTCCAGCCCGTCGAGGCCCGGCATGTACTGATCGAGTGCGACGACATCGATGCCCCCCTCGGCGCCCGCGCGGCGGATGCGCTCGAGACCTTCCTCGCCGCTCGCGGCATGAATGACCCTGTAGCCGCGTCGCGTCAGGCCGCGATCGACCAGGCGCGACAGCGCCTCGTCGTCGTCGATGTAGAGCAGTGTTGGCGTGTGCTGGTTCATGAGGCGGCGGGCGGGACCTGGATGACCGAGAAGAACAGGCCGAGCTGCCGGATGGCATTGGCGAAATTCTCGTAGTTGACGGGCTTGGTGATGTAAACGTTGCAGCCGAGCTCGTAGCAGCGCTTGATTTCCTGGGAGTCGTCGGTGGTGGTCAGCACCACCACGGGCGAAGCCTTCAGATATTTGTTCTCTTTGATCTGCTTCAGGATGTCGATCCCGGTCATGTCGGGGAGGTTGAGATCGAGCAGGATCAGCAGCGCATTGCCCTTCTGCACGAGCCCGCTGCCGTCGGCACCGAACAGGTGCTTCATCGCGTCCGTGCCGTTGGCAAAGGAGACGATCTCGTTGTTGACGCCGGACCTTCGGATGTTGCGCTCGATCAGGCGGGCGTGGCCCTCGTCGTCCTCGATCATGATGATGGTCACAGGCTTGGTCATCGATCTGCCTTCCGGTTACTCACGTTCCAGGCGATCGGCAGCGTGATCGTGAAGGTGCTGCCCGCGTTCAGTTCCGATGATACCGACATGGTGCCGCCGAGGCGACGCACAAGTGCGCGTACATGCGCAAGACCGATGCCCTGGCCGGGCTTGTCCTGGGTTCCCGCGCGGCGGAACAGGTCGAATATCCGCTGGTGATCCTTCGGATCGATGCCGCGGCCGTTGTCGCTGATCTCGAAGATGGCATAGCCGAGCTTGGTGCGCCCGCGGATTCTGATCTCGCCGGGCACGCCGCTCTTCAGGTACTTGATCGCGTTGTCGATCAGGTTGGAGAAGATCTGCTCGAGGGCGAGGCGGTCGCTGATGAGGTTGGGCAGGGGCTCGACGTGAATCTCGGCCTGCGCTTCGGCGGCCTGGTGCGCCAGCGTCGACACGATGGCTCCGATCAGCTCGCTTGTGTCGATCTTCACCGGCTGGAATTCGCGGCGGCCTTCGCGGGTGAGGTTGAGGATGGCGGAGATCAGCCGATCCATCTTGGCGATCGACGTCTTGATGAAGCCGAGCGCTTCGGAGAAGTCATCCGAGAGCTGCTTGTCGGCGCCTTCGAGCACGATCTCGCCGGGGGCGCCGGGCGCCAGTGGCGGTCCGTCGGCCGGGACATGGGTGAGGCTGCCGATGCGGCGGAAGACGTCGCTGCCGAGCTCCTCGAGTTCGCTGGTGAAGCCCATGATGTTGACGAGCGGCGAGCGCAGATCGTGGCTCACGATATAGGCAAAGCGCTGGATCTCGTCGTTGGCTTCGCGCAAGTCAGCCGTGCGTTCATCGACGACGGTCTCCAGATTGATGTTGGCATCGCGCAGGCGCGCTTCGGCCTCGTCGCGGGCGCGCGCCGAGCGCCGCACCAGCCAGATCGAGATCAGCGCCAGTAGCACGACGAGGCCGGAGCCGATGCCGGTCATCGATGCAGCGAGGGTCTGGCTGCTGTCGGCATTCGCCGACCGGAGCCGGAACAGTCGCTCCTCTTCGCCGATCATTGCCTCCGCCACATTGCCGATCGTGGTGGTGGCGCCCTGGGCCGCCGCCTCCCGTGACAGTGCCGTCGCCATGTCCGGCTGGCCTTGCTTGATGGCAGCGATTTCGCGAGCGAACTGGCCCAGACGAGTCTCAATCGCCGCGCTCAGCTTCTCGATGTTCTCACGCTGCGCGGGGTTGTCGCGGGTCAGGCGCGTGACCCGGTCGAGCGCGGGAATGATCGCCGCAACGGACCTTTCGTAATCTGTCTGGAATTCGGGTCCCAGCGTGAGGAGGTAGCCGCGCAGGGCGCTTTCGGCGCGCCGGACCTCGAGCAGCAACGCGTTGATCTGGTTCTCCGCCTCGATGGTGTGGACCACCCATTTGCTGTCTCCCCGCGCCTTGTTGACGAGGTAGACCGAGCCGGCGCTGATCACGGTCAGCACCAAAAGGCCCGCCGAAAACAGCAGGATCTGCCAGAATGCGCGCCGTCGATGGCCTTCAGCCTTCACGACGGTTCACCTGTCTATTTCAGTGGAGTTCAAAAGCGCCCCCCTTGGAACTGGCCCCAACCTTCCAGAACGCGATTGGGGCCAAAGGGTTCCACGGGGAGGAAGATTATCGGGGGGCGGGTTCCGCCTGGCAGGCCAGGTATTGTTCCAGCCAGTGGATGTGATAGTCGCCGTTGATGATATCGGCTTCGCGCACCAGCGCGCGGAACAGCGGCAGCGTGGTCTCGATGCCCTCGACCACCATCTCGTCCAGCGCCCGGCGCAGCCGCATCAGGCATTCGGCGCGGGTCTTGCCGTGTACGATCAGCTTGCCGACCAGGGAATCGTAATAGGGCGGGATCGTGTAGCCCTGATAGACGGCGGAATCGATGCGGACGCCGAGGCCGCCGGGCGAGTGGTATTGCAGGATGCGGCCGGGCGAGGGGCGGAAGGTTTGCGGATTCTCGGCGTTGATGCGGCACTCGATCGCGTGGCCGATGACCTGGACTTCGTCCTGCCTGGCCGGCAGATCGCCGCCGGCGGCGATGCGAATCTGCTCCAGCACGAGATCGATATCGGTGATGCTCTCGGTAACGGGATGCTCGACCTGGATGCGCGTGTTCATCTCGATGAAGTAGAACTCGCCATCCTCGAACAGGAATTCGATGGTGCCAACGCCGAGATATTTCATCTCGCGCATCGCCTTGGCGCAGGTCTCACCGATCTTGGCGCGCGCCGCCGCGGCGAGGACGGGCGAGGGGCCTTCTTCCCAGACCTTCTGGTGGCGGCGTTGCAGCGAGCAGTCGCGTTCGCCGAGATGGATGGCGCCGCCACGGCCGTCGCCAAGGATCTGGATCTCGATGTGGCGCGGCTTCTGGAGGTATTTTTCGAGGTAGACGGACGCATCGCCAAAGGCGGACTTGGCCTCGTTGGCCGCGGTCGACAGCGCGACCTGGAGATCGGCCTCGCTGTGGGCGACCTTCATGCCACGGCCGCCACCACCGGCCGCAGCCTTCACCAGCACGGGGAAGCCGATCTTCTTCGCGATCGCCATCGCATCGTCATCGGGACCGACGGCGCCGTCGGAGCCGGGCACCACGGGGATGCCGAGGCGCTTGGCGGTTTTCTTGGCCTCGATCTTGTCGCCCATCAGTCGGATGTGCTCGGCCTTCGGGCCGATGAAATGCAGATTGTGCTCTGCGAGGATCTCCGCAAAGCGCGCGTTCTCGGACAGGAAGCCGTAGCCGGGATGCACCGCATCCGCGCCGGTGATCTCGCAGGCGGCGAGCAGCGCGGGCACGTTGAGATAGCTGTCCTTTGAAGGTGGCGGCCCGATGCAAACGCTCTCGTCCGACAGGCGCACATGCATGGCGTCGGCGTCGGCGGTGGAGTGCACGGCCACGGTCGCAATCCCGAGCTCCTTGCAGGCCCTGAGGATGCGAAGAGCGATCTCGCCGCGATTGGCTATGAGGATCTTGTCGAACATGGTGCCCTTAAGGGACGAATAGCGCGCGGGAAGCGGTGAGGGCGGCTGGCCGCCGGGGGCCGTTACTCAATGATGACGAGCGGCTCGCCGTACTCGACCGGCTGGCCATCCTCGACCAGGATCTGCGTCACCGTGCCGGCGCGCGGCGACGGGATTTGGTTCATCGTCTTCATGGCTTCGATGATCAGCAACGTCTGGCCGACCGAGACCTTGGTGCCGACGTCGATGAACGGCTTTGCGCCGGGCTCCGGCGCCCAATAGGCGGTACCGACCATCGGCGAGGTCACGGCGCCGGGATGTTTCGACAGGTCGGCCGCAGCTGTTGCCGGCGCGACCGCGGCTGCCGCCGCCGGCAGGGCGGCGGGAGCGGCTGCCACCGGCATCGGCATGGTCGCGGCGACGCTGACGTTGCGGGCAACGCGCAGGCGCAGGCCCGCACGTTCGATCTCGATCTCGGTGAGGCTGGTCTCATCGAGCAGCAAGGCCAGCTCGCGGACGAGCGCGGAATCCTCGCTGGAAAACTTTGCGGCTGCTTTGTCGTCTGGCTGGCGCGCCATGTTGTTTGATCCGAATGTTCTGTTGGAAGGGGGCATCAGGCTTTGGGCTTGATGCCGAGCTTCGCGGCAAGGCCCTGGATCGCAAGGCGGTAGCCTTCGATGCCGAAACCGCACAGCGAGGCGAAGGCCGCGCGCGCGGTGTAGGAGTGATGACGGAAGCTCTCGCGGGCGTGGATGTTGGTCACGTGCACTTCGACCGTCGGGATCTGCACCGCGAGCAGCGCGTCGTGGAGCGCGATCGAGGTGTGGGAGTAGCCGCCGGCATTGATGATGATGCCCTTCATCTTGCGGGCGTGTGCCTCGTGGATGAAGTCGATCAGCTCGCCTTCGCGGTTGGACTGTCGGCAGTCGGCCTTGAGGCCGAAGGTCGCCGCCGTCTCCCGGCACAGCGCCTCGACGTCGGCCAGCGTCGCATGGCCATACTTTTCGGGCTCCCGCGTCCCCAGCATGTTGAGGTTCGGCCCGTTCAGGACAAGGATCGTGTCGGTTGCAGGTTCAGCCATTCCAATCCCGGAAGAGGTGCCTCGGCGTGGCGGGGGTTATAGGTAACAAAGCGCGTGAGGGGAAGCCTTGAAGAGCCTCCCGGGTGGCTTCAAGTACCTCATCCAGTGCGCAAAAACCTGTGCGGAAGCTGCGGAAATTGCTTGTTAACCGGTCCAAAGCATGGCTGCCGGCCGAACGCAAAGGGGGCGGGCATCGCTGCCCGCCCCCTGAGGTTGCGGTGATCCGGCCTTAGGCGTTCAGGATCGCCACGATCTCATAGGTATCCGGATTGATGATCACGATTTCCTCGCGGATCAGGACGAACTTGTAGGTCCGCCACTCCGGATAGATCGTCACGACCTTCGACGGCAGGGCGTGGAGCGTAATCCCCTCACGCGGGATGCGGGTGCCGACCGAAATGTTGAAGTTCACATTGGTCACGGGCGCCACCTTCTCCTCGCGGATCACTGAGGTGATCTGCGTGCGCTGCTCGGTCGAGAGCTTGGCGGCCGCGCCAGCCTGGCCGGTCGTCGTCTGCGACCGCTCGGTCCCGGTCTGGGTCTGGGTCTGGGTTTGGGAACCCTGGTGGCCAGGCGCATTCATACCGCTGCGGTCTTCCTGACCTTGGGGCTTCATGTCCTTGCTGCCCTTGGTCTCGGTTTCCTTGCTCATGCTACCCTTGGACTTCTCGTCGCTCCGCGGGCTCTGGCCGACCGTCGACGACTTCTCCGACTGCGTCGACTTCTCATGCATCGCACCCGGCTGGTCCTTGTTCATCTTGTCGGACTGAGTCGACTTGTCATGAGCGCTCGGCTGATCCTTCTGATCCTTCATGCCGCCGGCCTGACCGACCGTTCCCTTGTCATGCTTGTCTTGCTTGTCCATGGACTCTTGCTTGCCCATGGAGCCGCTGCGCTCACCAGAAGGCTGCGTGCTGTGCTGGGTCTGCTGGCCACTCCCGTAGTCCTTGGTTCCGGTTCCTTGCGCATTGGCGAAACCGGTGCCGGCGATCAGCGCCAAGGCTGCAACCGAGACCAAAAAGCGATTAGTCATTTGTACCTCTCCTCACGTGATTTCTTTGCGTCATTGCCCGCGCCGACAACGAAAGGAGAGCGCGGTCGTTCCGAAATCCAAGAGGTTCCGACCAGCTTTGTTTGTTTGTTGAACGCCGGATGAATGATTTTGCAGAGGCGCGCCAAGATTTGGCACAAGAAAAAGGCCGGCTTTTCTGCCGGCCTTTTTCGCGTTTTCAGTATCGCAAAATGTGGGATCAGCAGGTCGCTTTGCCGCAGCGGGCGATGCCGATCTTTTCCCTGAGGCCTTCGACGCCGACGGCGCCGACCACGATCTGCTTGCCGATCACGTAACTCGGCGTGCCGTTCATGCCCATCGCTTCGGCGAGCTTGAAGTTCTCCTCGATGGTGGCGCGCACTTCGGGGCTGGTGATGTCCTTCTCGATTCTAGCGGTGTCGAGACCAGCCTCCTTGGCGGCCTGAATCGCGCGCGCCTTGTCCGCCGCGCCACGACCGCCGAGCAGTCTCTGGTGGAAGTCGAGGTATTTCTTGCCGGAGGGATCCTGCATGCGCACGGCGACGGCGACCTGGGCCGCCTCGACCGAGCCCTGGCTCAGCACGGGAAATTCCTTCAGCACGACCTTCAGCTTCGGATCACTCTTCATCAGATCGAGCATGTCGCCCATGGCGCGTTTGCAGTAGCCGCAATTGTAATCGAAGAACTCGACGAAGGTGACGTCGCCGTCCTTGTTGCCGAGCACGACCTGGCGCGGCGAGTTGAAGATCGCGTCGGCATTCTGCGCGATGCTGGCCTCGTGCTTCTGGGTTTCGGCCGCGGCCTGACGCTTGCTGAGCTCGGTCATGGCCTCCTCGAGCACCTCGGGATGGCTGACGAGATAGTTCTTGATGATCGCCTCGATGTCGGTGCGCTGACTATCGGAGAAACTGTCGGCCGACACGGGCGCGGCTGCGCTGAACATGGCGAGCGCAAACAGCGCGGGAGCAAGCAGGCGCAGCGAAGGCATGGTCAAATCCTCTTATCCAAAGCAGGTTTCGGTAAAACGTCGCGGCGGACTCAAAGCTCGATGTCGTGACGTCGTGGTGTCGGGCGTCGTTTGCGTTGCGTCAGTTGCGCGGCGGCTTGGCCGCCACGATGTCGTCGGCCTTGACCCATCCGGGCGTGCCGACGGCGAAACGGGTTTTCGCGCGCGTAGCGAGCTCGCGGGCGGTCTTGTTGTCGCCGCGCAAGTAGGCGGCTTGCGCCGACGCGAGATCCGCCTCGGCATAGTCTCCCTTCCGGCCATAGGCCATCGCGAGCTGGGTATAGCCGAGCGCGGCCTCGGGCTCTCGTGCCACCGCGGCGCGGAGAATCCGAACGGCGTCGTCGGTGTAGGCCTTATTATCGGTTCCAACCAGAGCCTGCCCAAGTAACATCTCGATGAGGGGCGCATTGTTCGAAAGCTGCACCGCCTTGCGCAGGGGAGCGATCGCCTCGGCGGGCTTCCCACTCTCCAGCAAGGCCTGGCCGCGCACCTCGTAGAAGTACGGGTTGTTCGGCTGGACCTGGATCAGCGCGTCGATCTGGGCCAGCGCGCTGCGCAAATCCCCGTGCAGATAGGTGCTGATGGCGCGGGCATAGCGCGCCGGCAAGCTGTCGTTGGTCTGGGGATAGCGGCGGTACACCGTCTCCGGCCGCTCCATGAACGCGGAGATCTTGGCACGCACCATGTCATGGCGGAGCTGGAGCGCGGGATCGTCCTTCTTGTCCCAATAGGGGCTTGAGCTTGCGAACACCTGCAGCGCGGCGACGCGCTCAGCCGGCATCGGATGCGACTGGAGATAGGGATCGGCGCCGCGCGCGGCGAACAGGCTCTCGCTGGTGAAGCGCTTGAAGGTCTCGTACATGCCCTTCGGCGACTGCCCCGTCGCGGTCAGGAATTTCACGCCGGCACGGTCGGCGTTCTCCTCCTGCTGGCGCTGATAGGACAACAGCGTGCGGCGGATCATCTCCTGCGGAGCGGCGATGGCGGCCGCCCCCGCATTGGCAAGGCCGTTATTGCCGGCGCTGCTGCGCTGGGTGCTGCCCGCGGCTATTGCGCCGGCGCCGAGCAGCATCGCGATGATCATCTGGGTCTGCGCCGTCGCGAGCTGCTCGCGCAGCTTGGACAGATGGCCGCCCGCCAGATGCCCGGTCTCGTGCGCGAGCACGCCGATGATCTGGTTCGGCGTCTCCGATTGGAGGATCGCGCCCCAATTGACGAAGATGCGGCGGCCGTCCGCGACGAACGCGTTGAACGAGCCGTCGTTGATGATCACCATCTGGATGTTCTGCTTCTCCAGACCGGCGACGCGCAGGATCGGGCGGGTATACTCGCGCAGGAGCTGCTCGGTTTCGGTGTCGCGCAGGACCGGCGGCCCCTTGGCCTGCGCGCGCGCAGCCGAGAACGGCGTCAGCGCGATCGCCGTGGCCGTAACGAGGGCGGTGAGGGCAGAAGCCTTCTTGCGCAATGCGATCTGGAGCAACATCAAGCGGTCTGGGTCAAACGGTCTTGGTCAAGCAGTTTCGTGATTGGTTTTGGCGATTGGCGGCGGACCGGATACGCGATATGCCCTTGTGAGCCTTACCCCTTATGAGCCGTACAATGCGGCTAGTCTGGGGCGCAAGCGCCCCCGTGTTCCGGACCGGACGGACCGGTCTGCCAGCGAATAGCAGAAATCGATGCACGATGCGACATTGAGGAACCGGTTGGGACAGTGGCTCGAGCCCTCCCGCCGCAGCGATGTTCCCCCGTTCATGGTGATGGACGTCATGGCGGCGGCGGCCCGAATCGAGGCCGCCGGCGGCCATGTCATCCATATGGAGGTCGGCCAGCCCGCGGCCGGCGCGCCCAGGACCGCGATCGCGGCCGCCCATGCTGCGCTCGAAGCGGGGCGGATCGATTATACCGCCGCGCTCGGCATCCCCTCGTTGCGCGAGCGCATCGCGCGGCATTATCGCGATGTCTATGGCTGTGACGTCAGCCCCGAGCGGATCGTGGTGACGACCGGCTCCTCGGGCGGATTTATCCTGGCCTTCCTGTCGATGTTCGAGCCCGGCGATCGCGTCGCGGTGACCGTGCCGGGCTATCCACCATACCGTCATATCCTCACCGCGCTCGGCTGCGAGCCGGTGCTGATCGAGACCACGAACGAGACGCGCCACGCGCTCACCGGCGAGGCGCTGCTTGCTGCCCATCGCAAGGCGCCGCTGAAGGGCGTGCTGGTCGGCAGCCCCGCCAATCCGACGGGGACCATGATGTCGCGCGAGGCGCTCACTGGCCTGATCGCGGCCGCGCAGGACGCAGGTATTCGCTTCATCTCGGACGAGATCTATCACGGGCTGGATTATGCGTTTCCGGCCGTGACGGCGGCGGCGCTGTCGGACCAGGCACTCGTGATCAACTCGTTCTCGAAGTATTTTTGCATGACGGGCTGGCGCGTCGGCTGGATGGTCGTGCCTGAGATCCTGGTGCGGCCGATCGAGCGGCTGCAGCAGAACCTCTCGATCTCGGTGCCGGCGCTGTCACAGATCGCGGCCGAGGCCGCCTTCGACGGCACGGCCGAGATGGAGGAGATCAAGCACGGCTATCAGGAAAACCGGCGCATTCTGATCGAGGGACTTCCCAAGGCCGGCCTCACCAGGTTCCTGCCCGCCGACGGCGCCTTCTATCTTTATGCCGACGTCTCGGACTTCACCTCCGACAGTTTCGAGTTCGCCAAGCAGATGCTGGAACAGGCTCATGTTGCGGCTACGCCCGGCCTCGATTTCGATCCCATCCATGGACGCTCGTTCGTTCGTTTTTCCTACGCACGTTCGCCCGAGGAGATGCGCGAGGCAGTTGACCGGATCGCTGACTGGCTTAAATAGCCGCCAGTTTTCGATCCACTTCCGGAGTTCATCTTGTCCGAACGATCTTTCTCGCCCGCCGCCACATCGCATTCTCCTCTCGCCGCATTGATGTGGCCGACCCGGCCGGGCGAAACCGTCGGCGTCCTGCGCGCCTTCGTGCTGATTGCGCTCGGCACCGCGTTGATGGCGCTATCAGCCAAGGTCAGCCTGCCGCTGCCCTATGTGCCCATGACGTTGCAGACGCTGGTGGTGCTGATGATCGGCGCTGCCTATGGCTGGCGCCTTGGCAGCGCAACCATGATCGCCTACCTCGCCGAGGGCGCGTTCGGCCTGCCGGTGTTTGCCGGTCCGGTGGGGGGCATTGCACCGCTAATTGGTCCGACTGCAGGCTATCTGTTCGGTTTCATTGCCGCCGCCTTCGCGACCGGCTGGCTCGCCGAGCGCGGCTGGGATCGCAGCGTGGTGCTGCTGTTTGCGGCGATGGCCGTTGGCCATATCATCATTCTCGCCGCCGGGTTCGGCTGGCTGGCGTTTGGCCTTGGCCTCGGCGCCGCGAAGGCCTGGCAAGTCGGCATCGTGCCGTTTATTGCGGCTTCGCTGGTCAAGAACGCGCTCGGCGCCGCGTTGATGCCGGCAGCGCGCCGGATCGTCGATCGCCGCGGGTAAAACGCGCAGTAACGAGCAGTTCCAATTGACAGGGCCGGCCAAGTTGATCTTGGCTGGCCCCATAGTTTGAGGGGGAGTGAAACGATGACGACGACAACGATGGCGGAAGCGCCGGTCGCGCCGCCCGCCGCCAAGCCGTGGTACAAAATTCTCTACGTCCAGGTCCTGATTGCCATCGTGCTCGGCGCCATCGTCGGCTGGCTGTGGCCACAGCTCGCCACCAATGAGTGGATCAAGGCGCTCGGCGACGGCTTCATCAAGCTGATCAAGATGGTGATCGCGCCGATCATCTTCTGCACCGTCGTCTCGGGCATCGCCCATATCCAGGACGCCAAGAAGGTCGGCCGCATCGGCGTCAAGGCGCTGGTCTATTTCGAGGTCGTCTCGACCTTCGCGCTGGTGATCGAACTCATCATCGGCAACTTGGTGAAGCCCGGCGCGGGCTTCGGCAGTGGCGCGGCGAGCGAGGCGGCCGTTGCAAATTACGCCAAGCAGGCTGCCGGTCAGAAGTCGGTCGACTTCGTGCTGCACATCATTCCGGACACCGTGGTCGGCGCCTTCGCGCAAGGCGAGATCCTCCAGGTGTTGCTGTTCTCGGTGCTGTTCGGCTTCGCGATCATGAGCCTCGGCGAGCGCGGCCACACCATCCGCAGCTTCATCGACGACGCCGCTCATGCCGTGTTCGGCGTCATCTCCATCGTCATGCGTGCAGCGCCGATTGGCGCGTTCGGTGCGATGGCCTATACGATCGGCAAGTTCGGCACCGGCGCGATCCTCAACCTCGTCGGGCTGATCGCCACGTTCTATCTCACCGCGGCGTTGTTCGTGTTCGTCGTGCTCGGCATCATCGCACGCGTGGCGGGGTTCTCGATCTTCAAGTTCCTGGCCTACATCAAGGACGAACTCCTGATCGTGCTCGGCACTTCGTCGTCGGAAAGCGCGCTGCCATCCTTGATGGAAAAGCTGGAGCGGCTCGGCTGCTCCAAGTCGGTGGTCGGCCTCGTCGTGCCCACGGGTTACTCGTTCAACCTCGACGGCACCAACATCTACATGACGCTGGCGACACTCTTCATTGCGCAGGCGCTCGGTTACGATCTCTCCTTCAGCCAGCAGCTGACGATCCTGGTTGTGGCGATGCTGACCTCGAAGGGCGCCTCCGGCATCACCGGTGCCGGCTTCATCACGCTGGCGGCAACGCTCGCCGTGGTCGATCCGCGCCTCGTGCCGGGCATGGCGATCGTGCTCGGCATCGACAAGTTCATGAGCGAATGCCGCGCGCTGACCAATCTGTGCGGCAACGGCGTCGCCTGCGTGATCGTCGCCTGGTGGGAGCGCGAGCTCGACCGCGACAAGCTCAACGCCAACCTCTCCAAGCAGATCGATCCGACCGACATGGAGACGGCGATCACGACGGACTGATCGGCGCGACGCGCCGTCAGGCTCAGAAGCAAGCAGGGCTGGTCGAGATCCTCGACCAGCCCTTTTTCGTTCGGCGACCATCCGCGCAAGGCGCGCGTCGTCGTGCTCAGATCGGAACGTCGACCGCTAAAATCGCTCCGGCCGGTAGGGCGCGGGATCGATCGCCGGCGTCTCACCGCCCATGATTTCGGCGAGCAGGCGTCCGGTCGCGGGCCCCAGCGTAAAGCCCTGGTGGCCGTGACCGAAATTCATCCAGAGGCCAGGATGGCGTGGAGCTTGCCCGAGCACCGGGAGCATGTCGGGCGTGCAGGGCCTCGTGCCGAACCACGGATCCGGTTCGACCCGCTTGCCGAGATCGATCAGCTCGCGTGCGGAGGCCTCGGCGCTGGCGAGCTGCACCGGTGTTGCGAGCGCGTCCATGCCGGTCAATTCCGCGCCGGTGGTGATGCGGATGCCCTTGGCCATTGGGCCCATGGCGTAGCCGCCGCCCTTGTCGACGAGCGGGAGGTCGAGTGAGGCGCCGCCGCTGTAGTGCATGTGGTAGCCGCGCTTGCGTACCAGCGGAATGCGATAGCCGAACTTGTTCAACAGATCGGGCGACCACGGCCCGAGCGTCACGACCGCGTGGGGAGCATCGAGGCGTCCCTGGTCCGTATCGACAGACCAGCCGGTCGCGGTCTGCCGCAGGCTCTGGGCATCACCGAGCACAATGGTGCCGCCGAGGCGCTCGAACAGCTCGGCATAGGCCGTGACGAGGGCACCTGGATCTGACACGGTCCAGGTGTCGAGCCAATGGATCGCGCCGGGAAGATCATCGCGCAGGATCGGCTCGGCCTTGGCGAGCTCGCTGCCGGAGAGCACGCGGAATTTCACGCCGAATTCGCGCTGGTCTTCCTCCGCGGTCTTGATCGCGAGATCGAATGACGCAGGATCGCGATGCAGCATGCGATAGCCGGCGCGGCGGATGAGATTGTCGGCATGGGCTTCGCGAATGAGGATGTCGTGCTCCGCCGTCGCATAGGCGATCAGCCGTGCCCAGGCCTCGATCGCCTCGCGATGCCGCTTCGGGGCCGAATGCCACCAATAGCGGAGCAGGGGCTCGATATGGAGATGCAGCGAGGCCAAGCTGTAGCGCACGTCGTTGGTGCGGCCGGTTGCGATCTTCAGGAGCGTGGCGAGGTCGCGCGGCATCGGATAGGGGCGGACCGCTTCCGCCTGGATCATCCCGGCATTGCCGTAGCTGGTCTCGCGGCCCGGCTCCCTGCGGTCGACCAGCGTGACGGACCAGCCGCGTTGCCGCAGGTGCAGCGCCGCGCTGACGCCGATCATGCCGCCGCCGAGAACGATCGCGCTTTGCATTGGCAGAAATCTCCTGTCAGGCTGGTTGTGGGCGAGGTCGGGTCATTCCCAGGCGAGGAAGCCTGGTGCGGCCGACAGCGGCGGCGCCGCGGCGAGCCGCGCCAGATCGGGGACCGGCCGGCACAATTGCACATCATCCGCGAACGCCGCTTCGATGCTCGCGGCAACCGAGAGCACGACGGCGTCGCCGCCGCGCGGGCCAACGATCTGAAGGCCCAAGGGCAGGCCGGCTTCATCGAGGCCGAGCGGAATGCTGATGGCGGGATGGCCAGGAAGCGTGACGGCATAGGCGAGCGCGAGCCAGTGGAAGTAGGATTTTGTCGGCGCGCCGTCGATCTCGGCGGGGTAGAGCTCCGACCACGGCCGCGGGCTCAGCGTGATGGTCGGGCTAATCAGCACGTCGGTCGTTTCGAAGAAGCTCTGATAGGCGCGATAGATCCGCGTCTGTGTCGTTGCGGCGCGCGCGTGGTCTTCGAGGCTGTAGCCGAGACCTTCCTCGACATTGGCGCGGACATTGGGGCCGAGCATCTCGGGACGCTCCTTGTAGTTCTTGCCGTGCGTCGCCAGGAACATGCCCGCGCGCAGCACGGCGAAGGCGTCGTCCGCGCCGGCGCAATCCGGCGTCGCTTCGCGGCATGCGGCGAAGAGCGGAGCAAGCTTGCCAACGCGCTGCCGGAACACGCGCCGGATCGCCTGCTCGGTCGGGGCGAAGCCAAAGTCCTCGGTGAAGGCGAGGCGCAGCTTGCCGAGCTCGGCGGCACGCGGCGCGGCCCAGCGTTCGGCGCGGCCGCGCAACGGCTCGCCGGGCAGCGTATAGGCAAGCGGATCGCGCGCATCGTCACTCGCCATCACCGACAGCATCAGCGCGGTGTCGGTGACATTGCGCGCCATCGGCCCGTCGGTCGACAGATTGGACCAGCCGAACGCGCGCTTCTCGCTTGCCACGAGGCCGTAGGACGGACGCATGCCGACAATGCCGGCGTAGCCTGCCGGATTGCGCAAGGAGCCGCCGGTGTCCGAGCCGGAGGCGAGCGGGGCCATGCCGCAGGCGAGCGCCACCGCTGAGCCGCCGGATGAGCCGGCCGCCGAGCGCATCGGATCGAACGGATTGCCGGTCGCGCCGAACACGGGGTTGCGGGTGTTGCCGCCCGCGGCCCATTCCGGCGTGTTGGTCTTGCCGAAGATGATGGCGCCGGCTGCACGCAGCCGCGCGATCGAGCCCTGGTCGGCCGCCGGGACATTATCTCTGAGCAGCGGGCTGCCATAGGTGCTGCGCAGCCCGGCCGTGTCCTGGGTGTCCTTGATGAGAACGGGGAGCCCGTGCAGGGCGCCACGATCCTCGCCGCGCAGGATAGCGGCCTCGGCCTCCTTGGCCGCGGCACGTGCGCCTGATACGTCCAGCGTCACGACGGCGTTGACGGCCGGATTGATGGCGGCGATCCGCGACAGACAGGACTCCAGCAGCTCGACGGGCGAGATCGCCCGGGCGGCCAGCAGGCGGCGCAGTTCGACCGCGCCGGAATCGCAAAGCTCTGACAAATGCCAATCCCCTTTCAAGTCGTGAAGACGATCTAGCACACCGGACACTCGGTTGGACGCGCTGCCACCGAGTTTTTGCGTTTTGGAGCTTCTCTCCAGCTCCGCCAGACACGCCGCGTCGCTTGGTGACGACGAACTGCCGCCGTCGTGCGAGCAAGGAGAGCGCCGAAACAAAAACGCCCGGCTGAGCCGGGCGTTTTGCATTCGATATTCGGCTTTATTCGCCGCCACCGAAGCGGCGCGACCACCAGCCGGCACGGCGCGGGGCGGCCGGAGGTTCATTTGCGGCTTGCGGTGCGGGCTCAGCTGCTGGCGCGGGCGCAGCAACCGGTTCGGTCGGCTGCGCAACCGGTGTTGCGGGTTCGGGCTGGCTGTGCAGCAGGAAGCTCACCTTTTCCCGGACCGTGGAGCGGCGTCGCGCGGCCTTGTCGTCGGTGGGCTCTTCGACCGGCGCTGCGGTCGCCGTGACGGGAGCCGGCTCCGGCCGGGCCGGCGCCTCACTCTGCACGTCGGCGCGCGGTTCATGCTGCGCCGCCTGTGGTTCGGCGATGTGTTCGGCCTGTGCAATCGAGGGCGCGGCCTCGTTGCTGAAGCTGTCGAAATCGGCGACTGCGTCGGTCGCCTCCGGCGGCGCATTGGCCGCGAGCTCGTCGCCGATGGAACCGGCAAGACCTTCCTCCGCGCCACCGCGACGACGGCGTCCACCACGGCGACCACGCCGACGCCGGCGCTCACCGCCGCCCTGCTGCTCGCCGCGGGCGGCCTGTTCCTCGCCTTCCTCGCCATCCTGCTCGGACTCTGAATCCTCTTCGGCTTCGCCGGCGGCCATAGCGGCCTCAGGAAGCGTGGGCGCGCTATCCTCGCGCAAATCGCCGTCGCGTTGGCCGCCACGGCCGCGGCGGCGGCGGCGGCGCTTGCGGCGCTGGCCGTCCTGCTCGGGGGCTGCCTCACCGGCGGCCTGCTCCTCGGAGAGACCTTCGGTCTCCTCGGTCTCGATCTCGGATTCCAGCTCCGAATCGAACTCCTCGTCCTCATAGGCGTCTTCGACCAGGGGCGGTGGGCTTGCAGCCGCCTGTGCCGCGAGCAGCGCCTTGGCAGCTTCCAGCGTATGCACCTGCTCGCCACGGTCGATAACGTAAGCCTGAGGTCCGCTGACGGACTGATCGGCGATGACCGACAGCGTGACCTTGAAGCCGTTCTCGAGATCGCGCAAATGACCGCGCTTGTGGTTCAGCACGTAGAGCGCGACGTCGGTGCGGGTGCGGACCACGAGATTGTGGGTCGCGCCCTTCATCAGGATCTCTTCGAGGCCGCGCAGCAGCTGGAGCGCCACCGAGGAGACTGAGCGGACATGACCGGTGCCGCCGCAATGCGGGCAGGGATCAGTCGAACTCTCCAGCACGCTGGCGCGAATGCGCTGGCGCGACATTTCCAGCAGGCCGAAATGCGAGATGCGTCCGACCTGGATGCGCGCGCGATCCTGCCTGAGGCAATCGGACAGCTTGCGCTCGACCGCACGGTTGTTGCGCTTCTCGTCCATATCGATGAAGTCGATGACGATCAGGCCGGCGAGGTCGCGCAGGCGGAGCTGACGGGCGACCTCTTCGGCCGCTTCCAGATTGGTCTTGAGCGCGGTGTCCTCGATATGGTGCTCGCGCGTCGATCGTCCCGAGTTGACGTCGATCGAGACCAGCGCTTCGGTCTGGTTGATGACGATGTAGCCGCCGGAGCGCAGCTGCACGGTCGGCGAGAACATCGCATCGAGCTGGCTCTCGACGCCCATCCGCGAGAACAGCGGCTGGCCGTCGCGATACTGCTTCACCGCGCTGACATTGGCGGGCATCAGCATCTTCATGAAGTCGCGCGCCTCGCGGTAGCCGGATTCGCCGGCAACCTGGATCTCGTCGATCTCCTTGTTGTAGAGGTCGCGCAGCGAGCGCTTGATCAGCGAGCCTTCCTCGTAGACGAGGGTCGGGGCCTGCGACTTCAGCGTCAAGTCGCGCACCGTCTCCCACATCCGGATCAGATATTCGAAGTCGCGCTTGATCTCGGGCTTGGTGCGGGCAGCGCCGGCGGTGCGCAGGATGATGCCCATGCCCTCGGGCACGTCGAGATCCTGCACCACTTCCTTGAGGCGCGACCGGTCCTGGGCGCTGGTGATCTTGCGGCTGATGCCGCCACCGCGCGCGGTGTTGGGCATCAAGACGGCATAGCGGCCGGCGAGCGACAGATAGGTCGTCAGCGCGGCGCCCTTGTTGCCGCGCTCTTCCTTGACGACCTGCACCAGCATCACCTGGCGGCGCTTGATGACTTCCTGGATCTTGTACTGACGGCGCGGGCGGAAGGTGCGCTCCGGCACTTCCTCCAGCACGTCGTCGCCGCCGACGGATTCGACGAGTTCCTCTTCGGCTTCCTCGCCGTCTTCGTCCTCTTCCTCTTCGTCGGCCGTCACTTCCGCGGCCTTGGCATGCGCCGCGTCGGCGGCGTAAACGGCATCGGCTGGTTCAGCGGCGACAGTTACCGCTTCGGCAAAAGCCTCGGCGTGGGCTTCGGGGGCGGCGGTCTCCTGCGGCTCGGAAACGGTCTCGGCCGCAACCACGGGCTCGGCACCGACGGCCGCGACAGGTGCGGGCGTCTCGTCGGCTTGATCATGGTCGTGATGATCGTGCTCGCTGTGATCACCCTGGTCGTCATCAGCGTGGGCGTGTTGGTGATCGTCATCATGGGGCTGATGATCGCCATGATCGTCTTCGTGATGATCGTGGCCGTCGTACTCGCCGTGATGCTCGGCATCGGCGTGCAGGTGCTCGCCTTCGTGCGGAGCGCCTTCAGTCTGCGCCGGCAGTGCCTCGCCCTCGCCCGGCTGGGCCGCGGGGTCGGCGCCGGCCTCGAGGCCTTCGACGATGTCGCTGCGGACGCGTTCGCCGTGACCGCGGCGACGGGCGTTGCGGTGGCGCGAACGGCGGCGGCCGTGGGAGCGGTTCTCGCTCTCTTCCTCGGCCTCGCGATGAGCCTGTTCCTCGGCCTCGATCAGCGCCTGCCGGTCGGCGACCGGGATCTGGTAGTAATCGGGATGGATTTCGCTGAAGGCGAGGAAGCCGTGGCGGTTGCCGCCATATTCGACGAAAGCGGCTTGGAGCGAGGGTTCGACCCGGGTGACCTTGGCGAGGTAGATATTCCCGCGCAGTTGCTTGCGTTGTGCGGTCTCGAAGTCAAACTCTTCGACGCGATTGCCGCGGACCACGACGACCCGGGTCTCTTCCGGGTGGGTGGCATCGATCAACATCTTGTTGGGCATGTCTTAACTCTTGGCGGCGGCGGGCGCGATTCACCGTGGGCGCGTATCGCGCCGCCGGGTGACGCGACGGTCCACCTGATTCGGGGGTGAGGGGAAGGCCGAAACGCCGTCTCTCGCGCCTTGCCGAACCGAAAGCTTCAGGACCAATGTGGCGCGCGGAATTTTCAATCCGCAGCGTCGCGAATGGTCCTTTAGAATTCGTCGGCACAGTCTGGCGCATCAAGCGTCGGCCCGTATGAAACATTGGGCGGCGAGGCCGCCCCTCAATCAGTTGCTGCTGGCCAGGCATGGCGCGAGCGCGCTCGCCTTGGGGGATCACGAACCGGTCCCTTGGGATCAAGAGACCGGGTTAATGGGTTACGTCGCTGTCAGAACCGCCCGGGTAACGTGAGTGGTAACCCAGGACCGTCCGCCGCCGGAGCTTGACCCGCTCCATCTCGTTGCCGCGCACCGCGCTGGTCTTAGAGGGGGAACGGAAAACGCTGGAATTCCCAAACCTTGAGAGTTCCGGCGCTGCACCGGGAGGCTGAATGCGACACAACCGGGAATATCGGCCGTCAGCAGTCCGTACATACGAGGAATGAGCCATCCGTGCAAGGGAGCGTCGCACGGCGGTCACAGTCAGCGAGTTTCGCATATCCGTCATTAAGGATCGTTTAACCCTGTGGTTCTATTGCGTTAAAGAGGCTGCTCGGAGGCACGGAATCGGTGACGAGCCGCACAAATCAAAGGGTTTTGCTGGGATGCGTGCTGCTGTGCGCCGCAGCATTGCCATATGCCGATTCCTCGCGCCTGAGCGCAGCGGAAAGCCAGCCGCAACCCTCTGTTGCGGTAGCGAATTTTCCAATCGCCTCGGCCGCCCGTCTGGCCGGCGATGGCAAGCAGACCCGCTTCATCCTCGACATCGACCAGACCATTACCTTTCGTGCCGTCACGCTCGCCGACCCCTACCGCGTGGTGGTGGACGTGCCGCAAGTCAATTTTCAGCTGCCCGCCGGTACCGGCAGCGGGGGGCGGGGGCTGGTCAAGGCCTTCCGCTACGGGCTCGTCATGCCCGGCGGCTCGCGAATCGTGTTCGACCTGACCGGGCCGGCGAAGATCGCCAATTCCTACGTGGTCGACGCCGCCAATGGCCAGCCGGCCCGTCTCGTGCTCGAGCTGGAAGAGGTCGATCGCGCCGCCTTTGTGCCCTCGCTCGCCCCCGAAAACCGTCCCGAGCTGAGGCCCGCGATCGCCGAGGCGCCGCCTGCCACGGTTCCAGCCGCGGCGGCTCCGGAAACCGCGCAGCAGAAGGCCGATGGCCGGCCGGTGGTCGTGATCGATCCCGGCCATGGCGGCATCGACAACGGCACGCAATCGAGCGGCGAAAGCGAGAAGAACCTCGTCCTGGCCTTTGGGCTGGCGCTACGCGATAGACTGGAAAAGGCCGGCAAATATCGCGTGGTGATGACGCGGGACGACGACACCTTCATTCCGCTCAATGACCGGACCAAGATCGCCCGCAACCTCAAGGCCGCTTTGTTCGTCTCGATTCATGCCGATGCGCTGCCTCGTGCCGAGGGCGATGCGCAGGGCGCGACCATCTACACGCTCTCCGATAAGGCCTCCGACGCCGAGGCCCAGCGGCTGGCTGACGCCGAGAACCGGGCGGATGCGATCGCCGGCTTCAACCTCGCGGAGGAGCCGACCGACGTCGCCGACATCTTGATCGATCTCACGCAGCGGGAAACCCGCACTTTTTCAAACCGTTTTGCCCGTCTGCTGATGGGAGAAATGAAGTCGACGGTGCGGATGCACAAGCATCCCCTGAAGTCGGCCGGCTTCCGGGTCCTGAAAGCGCCTGACGTGCCTTCGGTGCTGGTCGAGATCGGCTATGTCTCGAACAAGGGTGACCTCGAGCATCTGGTCTCCGAGGGCTGGCGGTCCCGTGCCGTGGGCTCCATGGCGCAGGCGATCGACGGGTTCTTGGCCAAGCGGATGGCCACGGCGGGATCGTCAAATTGACGATCCGGGGATCGTCAAATTGACGACCCGGGGGTCTTCGAACTGAAAGGGTTTTTCCGTCCCGCCGCAAAAGCCCTAGTTTGGCCACAGCGGGCGCTTTATAAAAAAGCCGCAGGGGGTTCCGGAATCGGCGAGAATCCCGTTCGGCAAGCGTCGTTCGGTCCGGCATTGATGTTATTGAGTAAGCCGGTGAATTCGCGACGTGAGGACGGCGCCCGTTTGGGGCGCTTTGGGCTGATCCAGAGTTTGAACGGATAAACAGATAATGCGCTTGCTGGTGCGGTTCATGGGCTTCCTGTTCGCCGCGGGAACAGTGGTGTTCCTTGTCGGTGTCGGGGCCGTGGCAGGCCTGATCTGGCATTTCTCCAAGGACTTGCCGGACTACTCTCAGCTTCAGGATTACGAGCCACCGGTGATGACCCGCGTGCACGCGGTCGACGGTTCGCTGCTCGGCGAATACGCCAAGGAGCGGCGGCTGTATCTGCCGATCCAGGCGGTGCCCAAGCTCGTGATCAACGCGTTCCTGGCGGCCGAGGACAAGAATTTCTACGAGCATGGCGGCATCGACTACACCGGCATGGCGCGCGCAGGTCTGCTTTACATCCAGAACTACGGCTCGAATCGGCGTCCGCAGGGCGCCTCGACCATCACCCAGCAGGTCGCCAAGAACTTCCTTCTGACCAACGAGGTCTCCTTTGCGCGCAAGATCAAGGAAGCTTTGCTGGCGATGCGCATCGAGAAGACCTACTCGAAGGACAAGATCCTCGAGCTGTATCTGAACGAAATCTATCTCGGCCTCGGCGCCTACGGCATCGCGGCGGCGTCGCTGGTCTATTTCGACAAGTCGGTGAACGAGCTTACCGTTGCGGAAGCCGCTTATCTGGCCGCGCTGCCGAAGATGCCGGCGACCCTGCATCCGGTGCGTAACCGCGACCGCGCAATCGAGCGCCGCAACTATGTGATCGACCGTCTCCAGGAGAACGGCTGGATCAAGCAGGCCGATGCCGAGAAGGCGCGCAAGGAGCCGCTCGCCGTCACCAGCCGCTCCAACGGGGCCCACACTTTCGCCGGCGAATATTTCGCCGAGGAAGTCCGCCGCGACATCTTCGAGCGCTATGGCGAGAAGAAGCTGTATGAGGGCGGCCTCTCTGTCCGCACCACGCTCGATCCGAAGATCCAGGTCATGGCGCGCAAGACCATGGTCGCTGGCCTCGTGAACTATGATGAGCAGCAGGGCTATCGTGGTGCCATGAGCAAGCTCGACATTTCGGGCGACTGGGGCGTGAAGCTTGCCGAGATCAAGTCGCTCTCCGACATCTCGCCGTGGCGCATGGCGGTGGTGCTGGAGACCAGCGACCAGTCGGCGCGCATCGGCTTCCAGCCGAGCCGTGAGCTTGGCGGTGCCATCAGCAAGCAGCGCGAGACGGGCATCGTCACGGTCGACGGCGTGCGCTGGGCGCGGGCCACGCAGGGCGGCACAAGGGGCAAGACGCCGACGGCGGTGTCGCAGGTGCTCCAGCCCGGCGACGTCATTTATGCTGATCCGCTCTACAAGGACGGCCAGCCCGTCGAGGGCCAGTACCGGCTGCGTCAGATCCCCGAAGTGTCGGGCGCGATGGTGGTGATGGATCCCTGGACCGGCCGCGTGCTCGCGATGGTCGGCGGCTTTTCGTTCGACCAGAGCCAGTTCAATCGCGCCACGCAGGCCTATCGGCAGCCGGGTTCGTCGTTCAAGCCGATCGTCTATTCGGCCGCGCTCGACAACGGCTATACGCCGTCGACCGTGGTGCTCGACGCGCCAATCGAAATCGATCAGGGCCAGGGCGCCGGCGTGTGGCGGCCTGAAAACTTCTCCTCGGGCAAGTTCCAGGGACCGGTGACGCTGCGCAACGCGCTGCGGCAGTCGCTGAACACCGTGACGGTGCGCCTCGCGCAGGACATCGGCATGCCCCTGATCGGCGAATATGCCCGCCGCTTCGGCGTCTATGACGAGCTGCCGAACTATCTGTCCTACGCGCTCGGCGCCGGCGAAACGACGGCGATGCGCATGGTGACGGCTTACTCGATGCTCGCCAATGGCGGCCGCCGGGTGAAGCCGACCTTGATCGACCGCATCCAGGACCGCTACGGCCGCACCATCTTCAAGCACGACCAGCGCGAATGTCGCGGCTGCGACGCGCCGGGCGGCTGGAAGAATCAGGCCGAGCCGCAGCTGATCGACCGCCGCGAGCAGGTGCTGGATTCCATGACCGCCTATCAGATCACGGAGCTGATGGAAGGCGTGGTGCAGGCCGGTACCGCGACCGTGGTCAAGGAAGTCGGCAAGCCGATCGCCGGTAAGACCGGCACCACCAACGAGGCCAAGGACGCCTGGTTCGTCGGCTTCTCGCCCGACGTCGCCGTCGCCATCTATATGGGCTACGACAAGCCGCGCCCGCTCGGCAAAGGCAATGCCGCGACCGGCGGCCATCTGGCAGCTCCGATCGCGCGCGATTTCCTCAAGCTTGCGCTCGCCGACAAGCCCGCCGTTCCGTTCAAGGTGCCGGCCGGCATCAAGCTCGTGCGCGTTGTCTCCAAGACCGGCATGCGCGCAGGTCCCGGCGAGACCGGCGGAACCATCCTCGAAGCCTTCAAGCCGGGCACGGCGCCGCCGGATAACTATTCGGTCATCGGCGTAGCCGATGCCGATGGGCGCATGCCGGCGTCGCAGCAGCAGCAGCCGGATTCCGGCTTCTTCATGCGGCCAGGCACCGGCGGGCTGTACTAAAGCGCGATGAGATTAGGACGAATCGTCATCGCGCTTTAGGTTGTTGTTTGAGCATGATCTTTTCGGAAAGCCGCTGCGCACTTTTCCGGATCATGCTTTAGCGGATAACGCTGACGTTTGAAGGAGCGGGCGGTTGCGCTTTGGCGCCGCCGCCGTTACATCCCCGTTGCAATCGAATGCGGAACAATTCCGCGACATCAGAGAACGACATGCGCGCCGAAATCGAGCGGTTGGTAGAAGAGATCAAGCAGTCAGTCGGGCTGCTGAGGAGGCATCTTTGACGTCGAGAAATCGACGGCGCGCCTCGCTGAGCTGAACAAGCTCGCAGAAGATCCCGATCTCTGGAACGATCCCCAGAAAGCCCAGAAACTGATGCAGGAGCGCACCTCGCTGGAGGATGCGCTGTCGGGCATCGGCAAGGTCGAGCAGGAACTCGAAGACGATATCGGCATGATCGAGCTCGGCGAGGCCGAGGGCGATGACGGTGTCGTTGCCGAGGCCGAAGCCGCGCTGAAGAACCTCGAGAAGGAGGTGGCGCGGCGCGAGCTCGAGGCGCTGCTGTCGGGCGAGGCCGACCGCTTCGATTCCTATCTCGAAGTCCATGCCGGCGCTGGCGGCACCGAAAGCCAGGACTGGGCGCAGATGCTCTTGCGCATGTACACGCGCTGGGCCGAAACCCACGGCTTCAAGGTCGAATTCCTGGAAGAATCCGAGGGCGAAGAGGCCGGCATCAAGTCGGCGACCATCCAGGTCTCCGGTCACAACGCCTATGGCTGGCTGAAGACCGAAGCGGGTGTGCATCGCCTGGTGCGCATCTCGCCGTTCGACTCCAACGCTCGGCGGCACACCTCATTCTCGAGCGTGCAGGTGTTCCCCGTCATCGACGACAGCATCAAGATCGACATCAAGGAATCCGACGTCCGCACCGACACCATGCGTTCGGGCGGTGCTGGCGGCCAGCACGTCAACAAGACCGAATCCGCGGTGCGCCTGACGCACATTCCGACCGGTGTCGCGGTGGTCTGCCAGGCCGGCCGTTCCCAGCACAAGAACCGGGCGCAGGCCTGGGACATGCTGCGTGCGCGCCTTTACGAGATCGAGCTGAAGAAGCGCGAGGAGAAAGCCGCCGCTGACCAGGCTGCCAAGACCGATATCGGCTGGGGCCACCAGATCCGCTCCTACGTGCTGCAGCCCTACCAGATGGTGAAGGATTTGCGCACGGGGGTGCAGACCTCGGACACATCCGGCGTGCTCAATGGCGAGCTCGACGACTTCATGGCCGCGACGCTGGCGCAGCGCGCCTTCGGCACCACCAGCGGCGACATCGAGGACGTGGACTGATCATGCCCCGCGTCGCCTTCATCGGGCTTGGGCGGATGGGGCACGGCATGGCCGGCCGCTATCTCGATGCCGGCTTTACCGTGACGTTGTGGAATCGCAGGAAGGATAAGGCGGAAGACCTGATCGCCCGCGGCGCGCATTGGGCGACGTCCCCTGAGGATGCCGCGATCGATGCCGACGCGGTCGTGACCATGGTCGCCGATGACGAGGCCTCGCGCGCGGTCTGGCTCGGGCCCAAGGGCGCGGCCAAGACCGCGAAGGCCGGCACCATCGCGATCGAATGCTCGACCGTCTCCTATGACCATGTCCGCGAGATGGGCCGCGAGCTGAACGCGCGTGGGCTCATTTACATCGACTGCCCCGTGACCGGTTTGCCCGATGCGGCCGCTAGCGGAAAGCTGACGCTGCTGGTTGGTGCCAATGCGGCCGATCTCGAGCGCGCGCGGCCTTATCTCGACCCAATCGGCTCAACCATCCGCCATTTCGGCGCGGTCGGCACTGGAACGGTCTACAAGCTCATCAACAATCTGATGGGCGCGATCCAGATCGCCGGCCTTGCCGAGGGCCTTGCGATCGCCGAGCAGGCCGGGCTCGACATGAACCTCGTGCTGGAGTCGATCCAGGCGGGCGTCGCCGCAAGCCCCCAGGTGCAGCGCCACTCCAAGCGCATGGTCGCCCGCGATTTCAGCGGCGCGACCTTCACGTCGGCGCTGCGGCACAAGGATGCCGCCTACGCGGTGAAGCTCGCCGAGAGTCTGCTGGCTGATAAGCCGCTGGTCGCACGTGCCGCGGTCGAGGCCTACGCGCAGGCAAAGGCTGTGCTGCCCGACGATGATGAGGGCAGGATGATCGAGCTGGTGTCGCAGCCGAAGAAGCCGTCGTAGACAAGCGTATCAACATGGGGCCGCCTTGGCCGCTCCATTCATTCCGAGCACCGGTTTTATAAGCCGGGTGCTTCATTCGGAAATCGGGTGGCACTGTCCACCGCAGCGTTCTAGGCGATGGGCTCGGCCGCCGAGGTGAGACGCCATGCCCCCGAACGATAACCGGATCGATGCGCGCGATTGGTCGCTGCTCGCCGTGCTGTCGGTGCTCTGGGGTGGCTCGTTCTTCTTCAACGGAGCAGGCTTACGGGAATTGCCGCCGCTGACGCTGGTATTCCTGCGCGTTGCGCTTGGCGCGGCCATTCTCCTGCCGTTGCTCCGAATGCAGGGGATCGGCTTCCCCACGGGCACGATGGGCTGGAGGCCGTTCGTCGCGATCGGGCTGCTCAACAACGTCATTCCGTTCTCGCTCATCGTGATCGGCCAGACCTTCATTCCGAGTGGGCTGGCCTCGATCCTCAACGCCACCACGCCGCTGTTCACTGTGGTGGTGATGGCGGCGGCAGGCGACGAGACCTTGCAGATGCGTCGCATGGCCGGGGTGGCGCTGGGGCTGCTCGGTGTCATCATCTTGCGCGGATGGGGCTTCGAGACAAGGCCGGGGCATGGGCTCGGTATCCTGCTCTGCCTCGGCGGCGCACTCAGCTATGCCTTTGCGGCACTGGCGGCGCGGCGATTGCTGAAGGACGCAGCTCCGCTGGGCACGGCGACGTTTCAACTGATAGCGTCGACCGTGATGATGGCGGCCGTTGCCGGTGTGGTGGAACAGCCGTGGCGAGTTCCGATGCCGAGCCTCACAACCTGGCTTGCGGTGTTTGGCCTTGCCGGCCTGTCGACGGCGCTCGCCTACATCGTCTTCTTTCAGATCCTGCGGCGCTCGGGCGCGAGCAATGTCATGCTGGTGACGCTGCTCATTCCCGTCACCGCCATCCTTCTGGGATGGCTGGTGCTGGGCGAGCCGATCTCGATGCGTGAGATCGCGGGCGCAATCGTTATCGGCAGCGCGCTGCTTGTGATCGACGGACGCACATTGAGCCTGGTGCGCCGCGTCGCAGAGCGTAAGCTCCCAGTCGGCCACGAGCGCAGCCAGTAGTCAGGGCCGGCTGCCGGCTTTCGCCTTCAGCGCCATGCCGCCGGCGACGCCGACGCCGAGCACGTACATCCAGCCCTCGTGGAAATCGAACAGGTGCGAGTTCAACAGGGAGCTCGTGATGTTCTGCACCACGACGACGAGGCCGATCCATGCGGCGAGGCCTTCGCCCAGAAACAGGCGAAGATGTGCGATCCAGAGGGCGTAGAGCAGGACGACGCCCAGAAGGCCCCATTGCACGGCGACGTTGAGGGTCTGGTTGTGCGGATTGCTGACGACCTCGGCATCGAGGCTGCTTCCGCTTGTGGCGGCGCGCTGGAACTGGCGCTTGATCGAGCCGGTGCCGTGGCCGATCAGGGGCGCCTCGACAAAGGCGTGAAGCGACTTGCGCCAATAGGTCAGCCGCTGCGCCGTCGAGGCGCGGCTGATGTCCTCGTGGCCGTGGCGGTATTCGACGGCGATATCGGTGATGCGCTGGCGCAGATAGGACGACGTCGTCCAGGCCAGCGCGCTCGCGGCGAGCGAGCCTGCGAGCACGAGCAGTGCCGCGCGCCGGCTCAGATGCCTCCAAGCGAACAGGCCCAGCAGCACCGCGATGCAGAGCAGCGCCGTGCGAGCGGACGCGACGAACACCATGTTGGTAGCGAACAGCAGGATCAGCGCCAGGCAGCCGGCTGTCGCAGCCAGGTTTGGGCTGCGCCAGAAGGTCAACGCAGGGAGTGCAAGCGCGAACGCGCAGAGCGTGAATTCCTGACTCTGGTCGATGTAGTTCTTGACGGGAACGCCTGATGACGCCGTCGCGGTGATCTTCCAGCTGGGATCGAGCAGCACGATCCAGGAGAAGACCGCAAGCAGCGCGCAGGAGGCGAGAAAGGCGAGGCAAACCCACAAGCCGCGTTCCGACCGGCTGAAATGATAGAGCAGCGGCGGAATGAGCACGAGCTTTGCCTCTGGCTTGATCGCATGCAGCCGGTCGGCCCATGCGCCGTCCGACCACAGCGTACCGATGAGGGCGAGCAGCAGGAAGGCGAGGGGCAGGGCAAGCGCCGGTCGTGCGAGCCTGCGCGCATAGTCGCGCCAGTCGATGGTCGGCGTGACCGCGAGCAAAAAGAGCCCGACGAAGATCGAAGGCGCCGTGGTCGACCAGGGCAGTGACGCCGCCATCAGCACGGCGAGCATGTCGGCAGCGCGGAACAGCGCGGCGGAATCGCCCAGGGCCTGCCATCGGTCGCGGAAAGTTGGCGGGCTGGCCGGACCGGACCATGCTGCCTGTTCAGCTGTCATCTGGCTGACGTCTACTGTGCTGCGACCAGGCTTTCTCTCGGCATCTCATGACCAAGGAAATCCCGGGCCTGGGTCTCGTAGCCGAAGCGTTCAGTGAGCTCGTGGCGCCTTGCCCGGATCTTGCCGCGCCACTCCTCCTGCCGCGTCAGCACGCGGGTGACGGAGGCTGCGATCGCCTCGGTCGAGAACGGATCGAAATAGTCGGCGAGCTCGCCCGCGACCTCGCGAAAGACAGCAATGTCGGAGCACAGCACCGGCGTGTTCGCGGCCAGCGCTTCGATGATCGGCACGCCGAAACCTTCGGCGAAGCTCGGCATGATCAGGCCGTGCGCCTCCGCGATCAGGGCCGCCTTCTCGTGCTCGTCGACATAGCCGGCGAAGCGGACGTTCGGCGGCAGATTGCGCATCCGGCTGATCTCGCCAGCATAGCCGATCACGACGAGATCGGCGTGGGGTACGCCGCGGAAGGCGCGGACGACGGTGGCGACGTTCTTGCGCGGCTCGTTCGAAACGATGACGACGAAGCTCGGCCGCCCCGGACGCCCCGACGGGGCTGGCAGGTGCAGGACATCCGGGGCGTCGAACCGGGTGCGGGGATACACGACCCGCGCCGGCAGGTGCGCAAATTGCGGCAACAGTTCCCTGAACCGCATCATGCTATAGTTTGAAACAAAGGCGAGCTCGTCGGCCTGGCGCAGGCTGGTGAGTAGCCGCGACAGGAACAGCCGTGTTGCGACGTCGCTGAGCTTGAGGTCGGTGAGCGGCAACAAATCGTGGACGACGCAGATCACCTTGGCGTCGGGCCTACGCCTGATCGCAACCCTCGTCGGCGTATCCACGACGATGACGTCGTAGTCGCGCGCGTCCACCCGCGGTGGCGGCAGCAGGAAGAACGCCGAGGAGTCCTGATAGCTGTAGAAGCCGGGCTCGAGCTGAAAGTCGCGGAACAGCTCGAGATGGCGCAGGTCCGGCGGGACGTATTCGAGCGCCTCGGTCCTGTTCTCGATCAGCCGGGCGTCCAGGCCGCGCAAGCCGACGGCGCGAAGGAAGCAGACGATGTAGTCCCACGACACCGACATGGTGGCCTTGTGGCGGATCCAGTCGAGCGTGCGCCGCAGTCCGCCGCGCACGACCGGCTCGCCCATGTTGACCTCATCGAGAAAGCGGTAGAGCGCGAGCAGCTCTATGTTGCGCGACTGCGCCGGAAAGAGTTTGGTGCGTCGCTCGCGCCGGTGCAGCTTGCGATAGCGCCGCGTGGTCTCGACCAGCAGCGTCAGCTCGTGCCCCTCGGCCGCGAGCGAGCGCATCAATTCACGCGTGAAGTGGAAGATGCCGCGCTTGTGGTTGGGCTCGCCGAGTGCTTCGGACACGACAAGGATGTTCTGCTTCATGCACGTTTCTCGCGGAGCTCGAAGGTGTGGGTGGCCGGTGGGGTGACCGTGACGGTCGAGGCGACGCGGCCGTGATCGAGATTGATGATGCTGGTGCAGGTACGGCGCAGCAGCGGCTGGTCGTGCGAGGCGATGATCACGATTGCCGCCTGCGATACGAGGTTCAGCAGCCGCTGCTGGGCCTTCTCCGCAAAGTGCTCATCGACGACGCTGAGCCATTCGTCGAGCAGGAGGATATCGGCAGGAAACGCCGTGGCGGTCGCAAACAGCACCCGCATCAGCATGCCCGAGGAGAACATCCGCAGCGGCAGCCGCTGCATGCGTGCCTCGAGCTCGGTGAAGGCCCAGATCTCGTCGATCACGCGGCGGGTCGGCTTGCGGCCGCTGATCCGCAGCAGCAGCGCGATGTTATCTTCCGCGACGAAATCCAGATTGACGCCCGCGTTGAGGCCGAGCAGCGGCACGACGTTGCCTTGAATTGCGATGTTGCCACTGCTCGGCGGATAGACGCCGGCGATCAGCCGCAGCAGCGTCGATTTGCCGGAGCCGTTGGGGCCGGCAAGCCCGATGCGGGCGCCGGCTTCGGCCTCGATCGTGACGTTATCGACGGCGCGGATGATCCGCATCTCGCCCGGCTCGCGAATGAGATGGCCGAGCAGCCGCCGTTTCAGCGAATAGTCGTAGGCACCGTAGAGCGGATAGTCGAGACAGACGTTGCGAAGGCTGATCGAAACCATGCGTCAGATCCAGAATGCAGCTTTGCGCAGATGGACCAGCGTCAGCACGCTCGCGCAGATCAGGAGCGCCAACGCGACGAGGACATAGACGATGCTGACGGGATCGACATGGCCACCCGCCAGCGGCTCGCGCCACACCGCGAACAGATGCGTCAGCGGATTGATCCGCATCACCGTCGAGCGGTGGTTGATCATCTCTGACGACCAGATCACGGGCGAGGCGAGAAAGGCGAGCATCATGGTGGATTCGATGATCGGCTTGAGGTCGCGATAGCGCGTTGCCATCGCACCGAGAACGAGGCTCAGGGCGAAAGTGCAGACCACGAACAGCAGGAGGCCCGGCAGCGCTGCCATCGCGTGAGAGAGATCATGGCGGGACAGGATGAGCCACAGGAGTAGCGGCACGCAGGCGTTATGGAGAGCGAACAGCGCCTGGCGGAACGTGCATTGCAGCAGGAAGATCACCGGCGGCAGCGCCCGGTCGCGGATCAGGCTCGCGGAGTTCTGCAGCGCCGTGGTGGCATCGAGCACCACGCTGTTGAGGAAGGTCCAGGCCGTCATCGACAGCGCCAGCATGGGCAGGCGCGACAGCACGTCGGCGTTCGACATCTGCCCGATCACCGAGCCCAGCACCGCGACCACGATCGCCATCTGGAGCGACATCCAAAACGGGCCGAGCAGCGAGCGCACATAGCGGTGTCGCATGTCGGACCAGGCCAGCGCCGCCGCGATCCGGACGGTGTCCACCCACCCCGTCGCCTGCGGCGGATCGGCAATCGCCGATCGCTCCTCGCTCGGTGCGGCGATGGCCTCGCGGTAGACGGTCTCCATGCCTTGCTTGAAGGCCGTGGCCGAATAGCGGGTGAGGGCGCGCGTGCGCGCCGATAGTCCCATGCGGCGGCGGCGCTCGGGATCGCGGATCAGGGTGTCGATGGCCTCGCCCAGCTTCGCGGCGTCGCCGGGCGGCACTGTGATCGCCTCCATGCCGTGGCGGGCGACGCGCGGCACGGCGGTGTCGAGCGCCGTATTCACGACCGGGCGGCCGGCGGCCATGGCTTCCAGCTGGACGAGGCCGAACGTCTCAGCATTGGTCACCGATGGCATCACGAAGACGTCGGCGAGGCACATCAACTTGATGCGCTCGCAATCGTTGACCGAGCCGAGCAGGCGGACGCGATCACCGAGTCCGAGCTCGTGGATCAATTGCTCGAGCCGCGGCCGCTCGGTGCCCTCGCCGATGATCCAGACCTCGAAATTGTGTGCGGCGGCGGCGCGGATCAGCACGTCGAAACCCTTGTAGGGCACCAGCCGGCCGCAGGCCAGCACGAGTCGGCCGCGATCGTTGATGTGGTGCGGCTCGATCTTCGGCCAGTCATAGCCAGAGGTGTCGATGCCGAATGGCACGACGTGGCATTTGTCCTCGAATTCGCGCAGCAATGGCGTGTTGTCGACCAGCACGTGGTCCGAGACGATGATCGCCTTGGCGCGGCGCAAGGTCCGCCGCATCAGGGGCTCGATGAACCAGCGCAGGCCGGCATGGGTGACGATGTCGGCGTGCCAGTGCACCACCAGCGGCCGCTTGGCACCGAATCCGAAGGCAAAGACAAGGTCGGCGAGCGGGAAGGGGGCGTGGAGAGCGAGCAGATCGTGCGCGGCGATCTTGCGCCACAGCCGCCAGGGATAGGTGGGAGCGGCGGGCAGCGACAACAGATTGCCGAACGAGCGGACGCGTTCGACCGGGACGTCATTGACGATGATCTCGCGCCGTTCGGCCGATTGCGAGCAGACCAGCACGGCGGAGGCGAAGGCATCTTTCAAGCTCGCGCAGATGTCGCGGATCACCGTGAGCGTGCCGCCGAACAGGTCGGGATAATAGACCTTGAAGATGTGCAGCACCGACGGGCGGCGCGGGGTTTCGTGGATGTGATGCATGACGGTGGTCAGCCTGCGAGAAGCGCGGCAAGGAACGGTGCGGCCAGCACCGCAATGAAGATCGCGCCGCGCAGCAGCGCCGGCAGCATCGGCTCGATCGCGCCATGCCCCCAATCGGGAGCCGGCATAGCAGGCGGTGAAGTGGAAATGCGGACCAAGCGGTCAACCATGGGTTTTAAGTCCCTCTACGTCGCGCCCTCAGTGGTGGGGCTCGTATATGTGGGAAAATTTACCACGTCAATCGGCCTAGTGGAAAAAAGTGGGATTGTGTCCCACGTAGGGCATCGGTACAATTCAGACATGAATGCCAAGTCCGGGTCCAAGGAGGCTGACAAGTCGGCCGACAAGCCGATGGCGCCGCAGCCGAATGCCGCCGGGAAGCTGCACGCGCCTCTGGCGCGGCTGCTGCGCCCGCTCGTGCGGCTGTGCATCCGCAGTGGCATGACCTTCCCGGCGCTGGCGCAGCTGCTTCGCGAGCTTTTCGTCAACGTCGCCGAGCACGATTTCGCGCTGGAAGGAAAAGAGCAGACCGATAGCCGGGTCAGCCTGCTCACCGGCATCCATCGCAAGGAGGTGGCGCGGCTGCGCGGCGCCGGCGCACCCGTGCACGAGGCGCCGGCGGCGGTATCGCTGACCAGTGCGGTGATCGCGCGCTGGCTTGCCGCGCCGGAATTCACCGATGCCAAGGGCGAGCCGCTGGCTTTGCCGCGCACAGCCGAGGGCGATGCGCCCTCGTTCGAGCAACTCGTCGCCTCCGTCACCAAGGACGTGCGCCCGCGCGCGGTGCTCGACGAATGGATCGACCGCAAGCTCGTCACCATCAACGACGCCGACGAAATCGAGCTGGTCGAGGCCGCCTTCGTTCCGAGCGGCGAGGACGACGGCAAATGGCACTATCTCGGCCGCAATCTGCACGACCATATCGCGGCCGCCGCGGAAAACGTCTCTGGGGCGCCACGCTTCCTCGAACGCGCGGTGCACTACAACAACATCTCGCCGAAGCTGGCACGGAAGCTCGAGGCGCGCTCGCGCGAGCTTGCCATGGACGCGCTGAAAACGGCCAACCGCGAGGCCAACCGGGCTCTCGCCAAGGACAAGGGCGGCAACGCGCGCTGGAATTTCGGCCTCTACATCTACAGCGAAGATGCCGATGAGGAGGGCGGGACGAAGGAGGGCGGCAAAGACGGTGGCAAAGAGGGCGCTTCGACATGAGCCGGCCGCCACTCATCTCCCGCCGCCTGCTGCTGATGGGATTTTGGCTCGCCGGCACGGGCCTCGCCCGTGCGCAGGTCAAGCGCGGCACCGATCAGGGCATCGGCGGCACCGGGATCACGCGCGGCGATGATCACGGCATCGGCGGCACCGGCATCGTCGGCGTGATCCAGCGTTTCGGCAGCATCTACGTCAACGGCCAGCGCGTCACCTATGCGAGCGACGTTCCGGTCCGGATCGACGGTGAAGCGGCTAGCGCCAAGGCGCTGCGCATCGGCCAGCTCGCGCGCGTGGTTGCGACCCGTCAGGCCGACGGCACGCTCGTCACGCGCAACATCACGATCGCGAGCGAGGTCTCCGGTCCGATCGAGCAGGTGAAGGGCAACGAGCTGACAGTGCTCGGTCAGAAGATCGTTGCCGGCGACAAGGAGAGCAAGCTCCGTACGGGCACGCAGGTCGCCGTCTACGGCTTGCGCCGTACCGACGGGGTCATCGTCGCAAGCCTGGTCGAGCCGCGGCGCGATGCGGCCGCGCGCGTGACGGGTCTGGTCGAGCGCGGGCCGGACGGCTTGCGAATCGGCGGGTTGAAGCTGAACGGCGTCGATCCCTTGCTCGTCGGCCAGCGCGTCCAGATCGAGGGCAGCGCGAGCCAGGGCGCGATGCAGGCAGCGCGCACGCGGATCGACGATTTCTCGGATCTCGTCGGCGCGAGCCGCCTGTCGGTCGAGGCCTATGTGCAGCGGATGGGATCGAACCTCCAGCTCGGCTCCGGGCTCATCGCCCATGATAGCTCGCGCTTCGGGCCAGCCGCCGGCGAAGCGCGCATGGTGGTCAACGGCGTGTTCGATCGCTCGCGCGGCCTTCAGCTCGATTCGGCGCGCGCGGTCGGCCAATTTCCGGGATCGCCGGGGCAGGTGCCCGGCGGAGCAGGCCAGCCCGGGCGCTCGCCGGGCGGCTCGATCCTGCATCCAAATCGCGGCACCGCAACGCCCGGTGGCGGCCAGCCCGGTGCACCGGGCGCGCCTGCGCCGGGGGCGAGCCCTGGCGCGCCGTCCGGCCCGGCGCCGACAGGACCGGGTGGCCCGTCAAGTCCCGGCGGTCTGGGTGCACCCGGCGGGTCCATGGGGCCAGGGGGAGGAATGGGAGGTGGTTTCGGCGGTCCCGGAGGCGGGATGGGCGGTGGCCGGCGCTAAGGCAAGAGAGAAGCGCGGGTTTAGCCCGCGCTGAGCCGCACGCCAGCGCGCAAAAATTTCTGCGGATCGACCGCTTCGCCCTCGATGCGGGTCTCATAATGCAAATGCGGACCAGTGGAACGGCCGGTCGAACCGACGAGACCGACCACTTGGCCAATCTTCACGACCTCGCCGACCCTGACGTTGATCTCGGAGAGATGGCCATAGCGGGTCGAAAGCCCGTTGCCGTGGTCGACCTCGACCATGCGGCCGTAGCCGCCGGACCAGCCGGCGGAGACCACCTTGCCGTTGGCGGTGACGCGAACGGGATCGCCAGTGGCGGCGCGGAAGTCGAGCCCGGTATGCATCGCGGGCCGGCTGAGGAACGGATCGCTGCGCACGCCAAAGCCGGAGGTGAATTCGACCTCGCCGATGACGGGCTTGCGATAGGGCACCAACGCCAGCGTGCGATTGAGGCGGTCCAACTCGGTGCGCGTGGTGTTGAGGCGGTAGAGCTGCTTCTCGAACGGCCCGGCGTTGGACGTCAGTTTGACGGGTACGAAAGGCCCGCCCATCGCGGTGCGCGGTACGGCGGCTTCGAGACTGGCGAGGTTGAGGCCGAGATCGCTGACGACGCCGCGCATCCGGCGCATGCGTGAATCCATGCCTTCCTCGACGGCGTTGAGCGCCGCCATCTGGCGCCGCTCGACCTGATCAAGCGAGGTCGTGAGCCGGACCAGGACGTTGTCGAAGCCCTGGTTCTTGGCGAATTGGCTGGTCGGCGGCGCCGCGACCGTCGGCGCGCGCGATTCGAGCCGCGCTTCGCGATCCGGCGGGGCCACGAAGATCACGGTGTCGCTGATCGGCGACGGCTTCGGCGTGCCCTGCGTTGCGTTCTGGCCGGCGTCACCACGCTGCGGTGTCGAGCGCGGGATCGATCCGGTCACGTCCGGCATGGCGCCGAGCGCCGTGGCCCGGGACTCCAGCGCCGTCTGGCGCTTCATGATCTGGTCGAGCTTCTGGTCGAACTGCTCCTGATCGAGCAGCTGCCGGCTGGTGGTGCGGTCGACCTTGGCCCGCAGTTCGGCGATACGGTCCTCATAGGCGTACTGCATCTCGGCCTGGCGGGCGATCAGCCGGGTCAGAACGTCGTCGCGGAAGGCGAAATAGGTGGCGGTCGCGGCCGACCACAGCCCGAGCAGCACCACCGTGCCGACCACGATCCAGAACACCACGGGTCCGAAGCGGACCTGCTTGCCGGCATGGACGATGGTGTAGGCGTCGTCGGTGGCGGGAAGGGGAATCGCAACCGCTGTCGCGGCGGCGGTAGGACGGCGATGGAAGGCCCTTCCGTGGTCGTGAGGATGATGTTGGGGGAGCTGCGAGTATTGGGCAGGACTTTTCGACATCGGCACTCCCGCGCCGGTCGGATGAGTCCGTAACGGCCTAATTGCCGCAGCAATCTGGGCCGGTCATGGTTAATTTTCCGGAAACGGGAACATTCGAATTTAAAGGACTGGTTAAAGACTTCTTGCCGCTGCCAGCACCTCATCGGCATGGCCGTCGACCCGGACATTGCGCCAGACCCTGGCCACTCTACCATCGCCCCCGACCAGTACCGTGGTGCGAAGAATTCCAAGGAAGCTTTTGCCATACATGGACTTTTCGCCCCAGGCGCCATACGCCTCCAGCATCTCATGCGTCTCATCCGAGATGAGGGGCATTGCGAGCTTGTGCTTGTCGCGGAACTTCTCCTGGGCCTTTAACGGGTCGGCGGAGATACCGAGCACGGCGGTGCCGGCAGCCGTAAAGGCGTCCGCCAGCCGGGTGAAATCGATGGCCTCCCTGGTACAGCCGGGCGTGTCGGCGCGGGGATAGAAGAACAGCACGAGCTTTTGGCCAGCGTAGTCCGTAAGCGTGACCACGTCGCCGCCGTCGCGCGGCAGGCGGAAGGCGGGAGCCTTCTGACCCTCGGTCAAGGCGGCCTTCGCCGCCCCGGGCGATTTGGAGGAATTTAACTGTTTCGATGCGGCCTTATGTGATCCTGCTTTTGCTGCTGTCTTGGTTGATTTGCTCGCCGGCGTCCGCTGTGTTTTCGCGGATCTTGTTTGAGTCGTTGCCCGCGTTTTCAGGGTCTTCTTTTTGGCCGTCGGACTGCCGGAGGGCGTTTTGGACGATTTCTTTTGGGATTTCTTGGACATACGCCTTCCTTTCGTCGCTTTCGGCAGGTCAACCAAAGCGGTATTGCAGCTCTCGTCCGGTGTGCCGGAATCGCGCCCTCGGCTGGGCAAGTCTGACGACGCCGGAGTATGGTTACAAGGAATTCCACGCACCACCCCACTGCTCGTTGAACGCGCTCCCGGGGCGAAATGACGAACAGCAGGAATATTCGAGGTATGGCGGCAGTGCCGGCGCGGGGGTCTTCGCTCCCCCTCGACGGCTGCGGTCCCGGCGGCGCTCAATCCTACGATGGGCGCCTGTATCGAGAGGCAATGGCAAGGAATAAGTCGCCCCAGGACTACAACCGGGACTTCGATCGGCACGGCGGCCAATATGAGCCGCGGGAATGGGACGACGCCGACTGGGATCCGGATCAGGAGGCGGCCGCGGGCCATCGCGCGCGCCGGCTGTTGTCGCGTTCCAATTCGGGCTTCCATCGCTTCGGTGACGGGTTCAGCTCGTTGCAGCGCTGGCTGGGCGGCGGTCGATGGCTGATGCGCTTTGCCATCGTCGTCAGTGCCCTCATCGTCATTTTCGTCGGCTGTTTCGGCGCGCTGTGGTGGCGGCTCGGCGCGGGTCCCATCAATCTCGACATTGCAACGCCATGGCTGGCAGCCGCCATCGAGGACAATATCGGCCACGGCAACACCGTGGAGGTTGGCGGCACCCAGATCGAGCGGGCCGGGCGGGTCCGGATCGCCGTCCGCATCCGTGACATCATCGTCCGCGACCGCGATCACGCCATTGTCGCCAGTGCGCCGAAGGCCGAGGTAAAGCTATCGGGTGCGGGTCTCCTCATGGGGCATCTGCGCGCCGAAAGCCTCAATCTCGTCGATGCCGAGCTCGCGATCCGCATTGCGCCTGACGGTACCGTCACGGTCTCGGCCGGTGACACCGCAAAGCCGCTGGCAACCGGCGTGGCCTCCAAGAAAGAGGCAGGCCTGCCGCCGACATTCCCGCGCAATGGCGTCCCGCCGCCGCCATTCGCCACAGCGCCTGCGAGCCCGGACGCGTCCCAGGCCGCGCCTCAGGCGACCGCACAGAGCGGAATCCTGCAGGGCCTCGACTGGCTCGACAGTCTGAGCATGACCGGCCTCGACGGCCAGAACCTCAACGAGATCGGTCTGAAGAACGGCAATCTGATCGTCGACGACCAGCAGCGTGGTAGCAAATGGTCGTTCGAGAACATCACGCTGAGCCTGCGCCGGCCGAGCCGTGGCGGCGTCACACTCAGCCTCGGCGAGGAGGGCGCGCGTCCGTGGATGCTGCGCGCCACGATCGGGCCGGTCGAGAACGGCGTGCGCTCGGTCGACATCCGCGCCGACAAGGTCTCGACCTCCAACATCCTGTTGGCGCTGCGGGTCAAGGATCTCACCTATACCGCCGACCTGCCGCTGACAGGCGAGCTGAAGGGCGAGCTCGGCCGCGACGGCGTGCCGACCTTCTTCCGCGGCAAGATCGCGGTCGGCGCGGGCAACATCATCGACACCGACACGCCCGATTATCCGATGGCGATCGATCAGGCCGAGATCAACGTCGAGTGGGACGCCAACCGGCGGGTGTTGGTCGCACCGTTCAAGGTTCTCTCTGGTGCCAACCGCCTGACGCTGCTGGGGCATCTCGAGCCACCGAACGGCGCTACCAATGATTGGCAGCTCGGCTTCAGTGGCGGTTCGATCCTGCTCGGTGGCATCGACAACGAGCCGCCGCTCGTCTTCAACCGTATTGCGATCGGCTTCCGTTTCGACACCGACCACAAGCGCCTCTTGCTGACGCAGGCCGATATCAGCAACGGCGAGATCGGCGTCGCCGGCACCGGCGCCATCGACTATTCGGGTGAGCCGCGGCTGACGCTGGGCTTTGCGGGAACGCCGATGTCGGCCTCGGCGCTGAAGCGGATGTGGCCCACATTGATCGTTCCCGAGCTGCGTGAATGGGTGATCGAGCGGATCGAGCGTGGCACGCTCCAGCGCATCGAGATCGGCATCAACTCGCCGGTGAAGAACCTTCCGCGCAAGGGGCCTCCGATCCCCGACGACGGCCTGTCGGTCAACATCGTCGCAAACGGTGTCGCCGTGCGTCCCGTGGACGGCATGCCGGTGGTGCACGATGCCGATCTGAAGGCGCGCGTGACCGGCCGCACCGCGACCGTGAACATCGGGCAGGGCATTGCCGATACGCCCGCCGGCCGCAAGATCACGATCTCCGACTTCACCTTCGAAGTGCCGGACATGGCGCCCAAGCCGTCGCCGTCGCGCACGAAGTTCCGCGTCGAAGGACCCGTGCCCGCCGCGGCCGAAATGCTCGCCAATGATCGCCTGAGCGATCTGTCGTCGACCGTCGTCGATCCCAACACCAGCAAGGGAACGTTCTCGGCGAATATCCAGCTCGGCATGCCGGTCAAGGGCGAGCTGACCAAGGCCGACACCACCTATGCCGTGACCGCCGACCTCAACGGCTTTGCCGCCGACAAGCTGGTGATGAACCAGAAGCTGGAGGCCAACAACCTCAAGATCGTCGCGAGCAATCAAGGCTATCAGGTCAAGGGCGACGTCAAGATCAACGGACAGGCCGCCTCGCTCGATTATCGCAAGCCGACTGAAGGCGATGCGGACGTCAGATTGCAGGCAACGCTGGACGATGCCAGCCGCGCGCGCCTGGGATTTGATCTGAGCCCCGCCGTCAGCGGATCGTTGCCGATCAAGCTGTCGGGCAAGATCGCGAGCGGCGCGGAGCAGACCACGAAGCTCGGCGTCGAGGCCGATCTGACCTCGGTCAAGCTCGACAACATCCTGCCCGGCTGGGTCAAGCTGCCAGGCAAGTCGGGGAAAGCCAGCTTCAAGGTGGTGCCGACGGCGCAATCGACGCGCCTGGAAGATATCGTCATCGAAGGCGGCGGCGCCTCGATCAAGGGCTCGCTCGAGGTCGACGCGAACGGCGACCTCATGAACGTGAATTTCCCAACCTATTCGCCGTCTGACGGCGACAAGACCTCATTGAAGGCCGAGCGCGGTCAGGACGGCGTGCTGCGCGGCACGATGCGCGGCGACGTGTTCGACGGCCGCGGCTTCCTGAAGTCGGCGATCTCAGGCAATTCCAAGGACGACGGCAAGAACAAGATGAAGAACGTCGATTTCGATATCGACGTGAAGCTCGGTGCCGTCGCGGGTTTCAACGGCGAGGCGATGCGCAGCGTCGACGCGAAGATGTCGAAACGCAATGGCGCCATCAAAGCATTTTCGTTGAGCGGCAAGATCGGCCGCGATACGCCTGTTGCGGCCGACCTGCGCGGCGGCCGCGCGCAAGGCAATCGCGAGGTGATCTACCTCCAGACCAACGATGCCGGCGCGCTGCTGCGCTTCACCGACACCTACACCAAGGCGGTCGGCGGCCAGATGGTGGTGGCGATGGAGCCGCCGACATCCGAGCCGAACACGTCGCGCGAGGGCCTCATCAACGTGCGTGATTTCACCGTGAAGGGCGAGGCGCAGCTCGAGCGCGTTGCTGCCGGCGCGCCGAACGGCACCGGCAACGGCGTCTCCTTCAGCGCGCTCCGCGCCGAGTTCACCCGCCAGAATGGCGCACTCACGATCCGCGACGGCGTGGTCAAGGGGCCGATGATCGGTGCCACCATCGAAGGCTCGATCGACTATCCCGGCAATCAGGTCTGCATGAGCGGCACCTTCGTGCCGATGTATGGCGTCAACAACATCTTCGGCCAGATCCCGTTGTTCGGCATCTTCCTCGGCGGCGGCAACAACGAAGGTCTGATCGGCGTGACCTACGAGGTCGTTGGCACGCCGGCCGCGCCCGTGATGCGCGTCAATCCGATCTCGGCGATGGCGCCGGGCCTGTTCCGCAAGATCTTCGAATTCAACACTGGCAAGCAGAACTCGCCATTCGAAGAATTCCCGTCGCAGTCGAATGACGGTTCGACCGGATCGACGCGCCAGCTGTCGAGCGGCTGCAGCCTCGCGCGGCGATAGAAGCGGGGCTCATTGTAGTTCGCAGCTGATCAGATTCGATTGTAGCCACGTGCGCTCCCTCTCCCGCTTGCGGGAGAGGGCTGGGGAGAGGGTGCCTCCGCAGCGAGATTCCCAATGAGGAGAAAGCCCTCACCCGGCGCTTCGCGCCGACCTCTCCCGCAAGCGGGAGAGGTGAAGAGCGTTTACGCCGCACGCACGCCGGCCAGGAACGTGCCGACTTCGCCGGAGAGCTGTTCGGCCTGCTTGGAGAGGCTCGAGGCAGCCGCTAGCACCATGCCGGCGGCATTGCCGGTCTCGTTCGCAGCGGTGCTGACGCCACCGATATTGGTGGTGACCTCCTTGGTCGCCTCCGCCGTCTGCGAGACGCTGCGGGCGATCTCGGCGGTGGCGGCGCCTTGTTCCTCGATGGCAGCGCCTATCGAGGTGGCGATGCGGCTGACCTCCTCGATGGTGGCGGTGATGCCGCCGATCGCGTCCACCGCTTCCTTGGTCGCGCCCTGGATCTGGGCGATCTTGTCGCCGATCTCGCGGGTGGCCTCCGCGGTCTGGCTCGCAAGTGACTTCACCTCGGATGCGACGACGGCAAAGCCGCGACCGGCATCGCCCGCGCGCGCAGCCTCGATGGTGGCGTTGAGTGCGAGCAGATTGGTCTGTGCCGCGATGCTGGAGATCAGCTCGGCGACATGCTCGATTTGCTGGGCACCATCGGACAGCGCGCGCACGATGGTGTCGGTGCGGCGGGCACTGTCCACCGCGCGTCCGGTGACTTCGGCGGACTGCGCGACCTGACGGCTGATCTCGGTGATGGAGGAGGAGAGCTCTTCGGCGGCGGCCGCGACCGTCTGGACGCGCTGGCTGGCCTCGGTGGCGGCCGAGCCGACCACGGCAGCGCGGCGGTTGGTGCCCTCGGCGGTGGACGACATCGACTTGGCGGTGGCCTCGAGCTCGCCGGAGCCCGAAGCCATCAGGCCGACGAGCTGGCCGACGGAGGCATCGAAGCGGTCGGCAAGCGCGATCAAGGCATCGCGCTTCTCCTGCTCGCTGCGGGCTTTGGTGGCGACCTGCTCGGCCTCCAGGGTGCGCGCCGTCAGCGCAGTTTGCCGCAGCACTTCGAGCGTCTCGGCCATGCGGCCGATCTCGTCGCCGCGGCCGGTTTCCTCGACCACCTTGTAGATGGCGCCTTCGGAAATCTCCTGCATGCGGTTCTTCTGGCGGTCGAGTGCGCCGAGCACGTCGCGGGCGATCAGCCAGGACAGCGTCGCCATCAGCAGCATCAGGCCGATGCCGACGGCGGTCAGTTCCAGCGTCAGTGCGCGCACGTCGGCGTCGATGTCGTCGACATAGAGTCCGTAGCTGATGGTCACGTTCCAGGGCGCGAATTTGCGCGCGAACACGGTCTTGCGGACCGGCTCGGTCTGGCCGGGGCGGGGATAGAGATAGGAGGTCACGCCGCCCTGCGCGGTCTCGCTGCCGGCCTTGATGATGGCGTCGGCGATCAGCACGCCATTGGAATCCTTGGCGCCGGTGATCTTGCCTTCGAGCTGCTGATTGGCGCCGTTTACGACGAGGGAGGTGTCCTGATTATAGACCACCGGGTAGCCCTGGCCGCCATTGAAGCTCATGCGTCCGCCGCGCTGGTGGAACAAGCTCTTGGCCTCGGCTTGCGTGAGCTTGCCGGCCGTCACCTCGTCCTGGAGCGATTGCGCGTAGTTATAGAGGAGCTCCACCGCAGTCCGCATCTGCTGGACGCGGTCCTCCATCATGCGGCTCTTGCTGAGCACGGCCGATACCCCGATGATGGCCGTGACCGTGAGCGCCGCGAGGCAGACCATGCTGGCGAGCTTGGTGCGGATCTTGAGATGACTCAGCAGCTGCATCGCGGCCTCTACGGAATGGTTGTTATTTGCACGCGTCGGTAGCATGAAGTTCTTACCAATCATGAACGGACGCGTGCGACGCGCTGCCGCGCACGCAGCGTTCGCAGACGCATGCGCAAATGTGCAGGCGCAACGTGCTTCGCCTGCGCATGGCGGAGAGAATTGATGCTGGATTTTGGCTGTGACCGAGCCTGGCCGGGACGGCGATGAATCGATTCGTTCACCGCATCATCATGTCCGCGCTGCTCGTCGCGGCTCTCGTTCTCATCTGGAACGTGCTGGGGGCGCGCTGAGCCGGCGCCGGCAAAATCGGCCGGCGCCGGTCTTTCCGTCGGAAATCCGCGAGCGCGTCAGCGCCGCGCGTAGGCGCCGCCGGTCGATTCGCTTTCCTTGCCCATCGCCGCATCGACGCTGACCGAGCCGCCGCCGGCTGCCGAGAGGTAGAGACAGGCGAAGCAGAACAGGATCGCGGCGGTGCCGCCGTTGAGCAGCGGCAGGAACACCGGCGCTTCGCCCTTGAACATGTGGCCCATGAAGTAGGCGAAGGCCATTTCACCCGAGAGAATGAAAGCCGAGAGGCGGGTGAACAGCCCGAGCATCAGGAGCGCTCCGAGCACAAGCTCGAGCGTACCGGCCGCGTAAATGATCGGCGGGATGTTCGCGAAGTACGGGAGCACCGGAAACTTGAACAGCTTGGCAATACCGTACTGGAACAGCAACAGGCCGGTGATGAAGCGGAACAGGCTCAGGAGAACCGGTTGAAAGCGGGTGAGATAAAGAAAGTTCATTGGTTTGCCCTCCATCCAATGCTGTGACCCAACGCTGCGACTTGGACCGCATTCGGTTCGGCCTCGCAAGCCACCCAGGATGAATTCCGAGCTGACATTTTCGTCATGTCAGACAAAACACCGCAGGTTCGCGTTCGATCCGAATTTTTTGCTCGTGTTTGCGTCATGCCCACCCGTAATTGTCCGGTGACGCCAATGAACTCAAGTTACCCCTGAGAAACCTACCGCCGCAAGGCGGGCACGACCAGGAACGGAATCATCCCGAGCACCACGCTCGCAAGTGCGAAGGCGAGCACTGCATTGTAGCCGTGGGTTGCATCATGAATCAGGCCGCCGCTCCAGGAGCCGAATGCCGAGCCGAGGCCGCTGCCGATCGAGATGGTGCCGTAGATGGTACCGACGCGTTTGCCCTGGAAGATTCGCATCGCGGTGGCACTGATCAGCGGGCCACGCGAGCCCATCATGCTGCCGAAGCAGACGACGAAACCGGTGAGCAGGATGATGTTCGGATCATACTGCAAGAGCCAGAGCAGGAAGATGCCGAGGATCGAGATCGCGTAGCTCAGCAGCACCGACGGCCGGCGCCCGATCAGCCCGTCGAGGGCGGAGACTCCCAACATGCCGAACACCAGCACGACGCCGGAGAAGCCCCAGGCGGTTGCGGCCTGGAGCGGCGGAAAGCCGGCGTCGATTAGATAGGCCACGATCTGCGCGGCGATCGCATACATGCCGACGGCGGTGAAGAAGAAGGTCGAGAACAGCGCCCAGAATGCGTGGTGCCGCATGGCGCGGAGGAGCGTCCAGCCGTTGTCGACGAAATCCGGATCGGTCTTCTTCACGACATGCGGCGAGCCGGCAGCGAGCAGCCGCCATGGCAGCAGCATGAGCGGCACCAGCAGGCCCAGAGCCGCGAAGCCGAACAGCTGGTAGGTGCCGCGCCAGCCGATGTGATCGATCAGGAGCTGCGAGGCCGGCAGCAGTGCCAGCACGCCGCCGCCCATCGCCGAATAGACCACCGACATCGCAGTCGGCAGGCGGGGTCCGAACCAGCGGCCAAGCAGGATCGAGTTCGGTACGATGCCGATGAAGGCAATGCCGATGCCGACGCAGAGGCCGATCGAGAGCTGGAATTGCCACAGGTGCTGTGCGTGCGCTGCGATCAGGAACGCAGCGCCGAGCAAAAGCAGCCCGAGCGCGTAGACGATGCGCGGTCCGGAATGATCGAACAGGCGTCCGACGAAGGGCGCGGTGAGGCCGCTGGCGAGCCAGGTCAGCGAATAGACCGAGACGATCTGCGCTCGGTCCCAGCCGAAGCTCTCCGAGATCGGCTTCAGGAACACCGTAAAGCTGTCGCCGAGCCCGCGGCCCAGCACAGCCAATGTGAAGCAGAGCGCGAGCACGGTGAGCGCGATGCGCGCGGCGCCTTGCGGCGTTGCCGCGACGCCATCCTTGTTGGTTTCCCTGGGCGTGTTCTGGTCCATTGCCGGTCAGGGAGCGCGCTTCAGCGCGCCCTGACAAGCAGCGAAAAGCTCATACGGCTATGCAGGCTTGATGAGGACGTGCTTCTTCTTGCCGAACGACAGCTTGATCACGCCCTCAGGCGTCAGATTGGCTCCTGACAGCGCCATCTTCTCGTCGGTGACCGGCGCGTCGTTGATGCGCAGGCCGCCGCCCTTGATCTGGCGTCGAGCTTCGCCGTTGGAGGCAACCAAGCCCGCCTTAACGAAAGCGTTGAGCACGCCAAAACCTGCATCGAGCTCGCCACGCGGAATTTCCACCGTCGGCAGGCTTTCGGCGAGCGTACCTTCCTCGAAGGTGCGGCGCGCGGTTTCGGCTGCCTCGTTAGCAGCGTCGCGGCCGTGCAAGAGCGCGGTCGCTTCGGTCGCGAGCACCTTCTTGGCCTCGTTGATCTCGGAGCCGCCGAGCGCCTCGAGCTTCTTGATCTCAGCTATCGGCAGCGTCGTGAACAGTTTCATGAATTTGCCGACGTCGGCATCCTCGGTGTTGCGCCAGTACTGCCAGAAATCATACGGCGAGAACTGGTCGGCGTTGAGCCAGACCGCGCCTTGCGCCGTCTTCCCCATCTTGGCGCCTGACGCGGTCGTCAGCAGCGGCGTCGTCAGCGCGAACAGTTGGTGCGTGCCCATGCGGCGGCCGAGATCGACGCCCATGATGATGTTGCCCCACTGGTCGGAGCCGCCCATCTGGAGACGGCAGCCGGTGCGCTTGGCGAGCTCGACGAAGTCGTAGGCCTGGCAGACCATGTAGTTGAACTCTATGAAGCTCATCTCCTGCTCGCGCTCGAGGCGCAGCCGCACGGAGTCCATGGTGAGCATGCGATTGACCGAGAAGTGCCGGCCGACGTCGCGCAGCATCTCGATCCAGTTCAGCCTGGTCAGCCACTCCGCATTGTCGAGCATGATGGCGTCGCTCTTGCCCTCGCCATAGTGCAGCACCTTTGCGAACACGCCGCGGATCGAGGCCTTGTTGGCCTCGATCTCGGCAACGGTGCGCATTGCGCGCGTCTCATCCTTGCCGGAGGGATCGCCCACCATCGTGGTACCGCCGCCCATCAGCGTGATCGGCTTGTTGCCCGACTGTTGGAGCCAGTGCAGCATCATCATGGTCAGATAGTTGCCGATATGCAGCGAAGGTGCGGTGCAATCGTAACCGACATAGGTGGTCGCCTCGCCCTTGGCGGCGAGCGCGTCCAGCCCCTCGAAATCGGAGCACTGGTGGATGAATCCACGTTCCTGCAGGGTATTGAGGAAATCCGATTTAAATGCAGTCATCTGTCGGCGTGCCTGACAATTCTTGGTTTACTGTTTTGGGGGCAATTTAAGAGTCTTGCATGGGAACTCGATTGCTGCCCGCCACTTGGCGCTGTGGCATTATAAGATGTGTCCCTCTGGCACAAGATCGGCATGCCAGGGCAGGTCTTTTGAGGACGCTGATCCATGATGTTGACGGCACTCGGTTTGATGAGCGGCACCTCGCTGGACGGTGTGGATGTCGCGTTGATCGAAACCGACGGTAAGCAGGTGAAGGCGTTCGGGCCGACCGGCTACCGGCCCTATAGCGCCGCTGAGCGCAATCTGCTGCGCCAGGCGCTGAGCGAGGCCGTGCACCTGTCCCAACGCGATGCCCGGCCGGGGATCCTGGCTGAGGCCGAGCGCGTGGTGACGCGGGCCCATGCCGAGGCGGTCGCCACTTTCGTCGCGCAGAACCGGATGAGGCCGGAGGACATCGACATCGTCGGCTTCCACGGCCAGACCGTGCTGCACCGGCCCGAAAAGCGGCTGACCGTGCAGATCGGCGATGGGCCGGCGCTGGCCAAGGCGATCCATATCCCGGTGGTGCATGATTTCCGCGCCGCCGACGTCGAGGCCGGCGGGCAGGGCGCGCCGTTCGTGCCGGTTTACCACCGGGCGTTGGCCAATTCGCTCGAGCGCGAGGGGCCGATTGTCGTGGTCAATATCGGCGGCGTCTCCAACATCACCTATATCGACGGCAACGACACGCTGATCGCCTGCGACACCGGGCCCGGCAATGCGCTGCTCGACGACTTCATGTACCGCACCATGAACCAAGCGTTCGATGCCGAAGGAAAATTCGCCGCGCTCGGCAAGGCTGATGAAGCCTGGATCGCGCGCGCACTGGAGCGGCCGTTCTTTGCAGCTCCGCCGCCCAAGTCGCTCGACCGCAATGATTTTGCCGCGCTGAAGCTCGGCGACATGCCGCCGGCCGACGGCGCCGCGACGCTGACCGCTTTCACCGCCGCCGCGATCGCCCGCATCATGCCGCTGCTGCCGCGGCGGCCGCGTAGCTGGATCGTCTGCGGCGGCGGGGCCCGCAACCTCACCATGCTGCGGATGCTGCGCGAGCGGGTGGGCTCGGCCACCGTCGAGGCTGCCGAAACGCTCGGCTGGGCCTCCGACGCCATCGAGGCGCAGGCCTTCGGCTTCCTTGCTGTCCGGGGACTGAAGGGCCTGCCGCTGTCCTATCCGGCGACCACGGGCGTGCCGATGCCGATGACGGGCGGGGTGATCGCACGGCCCTGAAGTCACATGCAGTTGATGCAGATGCATCGACCTTGACGAGTTAATGCAGCTGCATCTATATAGATGCAGTTGCATTTAACCGCCGAGATCGCCACCATGACCGCTTCGCTCAAACTGATCAGCCACAAGCTTTGTCCCTACGTGCAGCGTGCCGTCATCGCGCTCAAGGAGAAGGGCGTGCCGTTCGAGCGGATCGATATCGATCTCGCCAACAAGCCCGAATGGTTCCTGAAGCTATCGCCGCTCGGTAAGGTGCCGGTGCTGGTGGTTGCGACCGACAAGGGCGAGGTTGCGTTGTTCGAGAGCAACGTGATCTGCGAGTACATCGAAGAGACGCAGGGCGGCGCGAAGCTGCATCCGGCGGATGCGCTGAAGCGTGCCGAGCACCGCGCCTGGATGGAGTTCGGCTCGGCGATCCTTGGCGACCTCTGGGGGCTGGAGACGACGACCGATCCGGCGACATTCGAGAGCAAGCGCCAGGCGCTTGCGGCCAAATTCGCGCGCGTGGAAGCCGCGCTTGGCGCAGGGCCGTATTTCGCGGGCGATGCGTTCAGCCTCGTCGACGCAGTGTTCGCGCCGATTTTTCGCTATTTCGATGTGTTCGATGAATTGACCGAGCTTGGCATCTTCAGCGATTTGGCCAGGGTCCGCGGGTGGCGGGCCGAGCTCGCGAAGCGACCCAGCGTGCGCACCGCAGTCGGGGCGGACTATCCGCAATTGCTGCGGGCCTTCCTGGTGCGGCACGACGCGCATCTCTTGAAGCTCGCGGCCTGAGGCGACGCCAATGTCGCAGTCCATGGCCTGGCTCATGCTGGTGATCGCCGGCGCGCTCGATGTCGGCTGGGCGATCTCGATGAAATATGCGGAAGGCTATACGCGCGCGGGCTGGAGCCTCGCCTCGCTGGTGCTGCTCGCCGCCTTCGTCTTCCTGCTCGGGCGTGCCTTGAAGGTGCTCGAGGTCAGCGTTGCCTATTCGGTGTGGACCGGCATTGGCGCGGCCGGCACATTCCTGATGGGTGTCGTTCTGTTCGGCGAAACCTTGAGCGCGCTGAAGCTTGCGGGCATCGCGCTTGTGCTGACGGGGATCGTCGCACTCAAGCTGGCTTGAGCGGCGAACTCAGTCCCGTAGCCCGGATGGAGCGGAAGCGCAATCCGGGGCCCTGTGTCTGCGGATGGAGTTTCCCGGATTTCGCTTGCGCTCCATCCGGGCTACAGGACCTTAGCGCTATAGGGCCTCAGCGCACGTTGGCGAGGCGCATGTCGAGATAGGCCGTGATGGTTTCCATCAGCGGCTCGAGCTTGGCGTCGAAGAAGTGATTGGCGCCGGGAATGACCTGCTGGTCGATCACGATGCCCTTCTGCGTCTTCAGCTTCTCGACCAGCGTGTTGACGTCCTTGGGCGGCACCACCGCATCCTTCTCGCCATGCACGATCAGGCCCGAGGACGGGCAGGGCGCGAGGAACGAGAAGTCGTAGAGATTGGCGGGCGGCGCGATCGAGATGAAGCCTTCAACCTCGGGCCGGCGCATCAGGAGCTGCATGCCGATCCAGGCGCCGAAGGAGAAGCCGGCGACCCAGCAGGCGCGCGCTTCGGGATTGATGGTCTGCGCCCAATCGAGCGCAGCCGCCGCATCCGACAATTCGCCGGTGCCATGGTCGAACGAGCCCTGGCTGCGGCCGACGCCGCGGAAGTTGAAGCGCAGCACGGAGAAGCCGCGATGCGCAAAGGCGTAGTAGCACTGGTACACGATCTGATGGTTCATCGTGCCGTGGAACTGCGGATGCGGATGCAGGATCATCGCGATCGGCGCGTTCTTCTGCTTGGCCGGATGGTAGCGGCCTTCGAGACGGCCGGCAGGGCCGGTAAAAATGACTTCGGGCATCGATGATCTCTTGATTGATTTCCTGGAGGCGACCTCGGCAATCAACCGATTGTGGCTTCATCGGCAGATGCCGACGAAAGCGCAATGAAGAGTGAGAGGGCGCGTCGTGCGGTGATGCGCTGACGGCGCGCGGTGACTTGACGGTGCGCGTTCTAACATAGGCACAGGGTCAAAAAGCAAGCATCTTGAACATCGCCCAACAGGTTCAAGATGTTAGCGTGTCATGGTCGCGTCACCGCGACCGCATCATTCGGAATCATGGTTGCCAAGCGCGTGCCCGCGGCCCATGTCGGGACGGCGCAACCATCCCTGTAATGTGAGGTAATATCTTACTCAATGCCGACCCGGGTCTATCTCGATTGGAACGCGACTACGCCGCTCCGTGCTGAGGCGCGGGCTGCGATGCTGGCTGCATACGACCTGATCGGCAATCCATCCTCGGTCCATGCCGAGGGCAGGGAGGCACGGCGCCTGGTCGAGGAGGCCCGTGCCACGCTGGCCGCAGCCGTAGGTGCGCTGCCGCGGAACGTCATCTTCACCTCAGCCGGAACCGAAGCCAACGGGCTGGCGCTGTCGCCCGGCCTGCGGGGGCCGTCGGGCGGACCCGTTGAGCGACTGCTGGTCTCCGCAGCCGAGCATGCTTCGGTGCTGACGGGCGGCCGGTTCCCGGCGGACAAGATCAGTCAGATCCGGGTGACGCATTCCGGCGTCGTCGATCTCGAGGATCTGAGGGACCAGCTCGGTGGCGGTCCGCCGGCGCTGGTCTCCATCATGGCTGCCAATAACGAGACCGGCGCGCTCCAGCCGGTCGCGGAGGCGGCGCGGATCGTTCATGAGGTCGGCGGCCTCCTGCACGTCGATGCGATCCAGGCGCTGGGCAAAATTCCGTTCGATATCAAGGCTGTGGGCGCAGACCTTGCGACCTTTTCTGCGCACAAGATCGGCGGCCCGAAGGGCGTTGGCACGCTGGTGGTGGCGGAAGGGCTCGCCGGTCTGGAGCCGGTTCTGCGGGGTGGCGGGCAGGAGCTCAGCCGCCGGGCGGGCACCGAGAATGTCGCTGGGATTGCCGGCTTTGGCGCGGCGGTCAAAGCGGCGCTTCAGGCTCTGCCGGAGGATGCGAAGCGAACGGCAACCCTCAGGGATCATTTGGAAAATGGCCTTCGCGCAATTGCCGGGGTGATCGTCTTTGCGGACGATGTGGAGCGGTTGCCAAATACCGTCCTTTTCACCGCGCCAGGCCTGAAGGCCGAGACCGCTGTGATCGGCTTTGACCTCGCGGGCGTCGCCGTGTCGTCAGGTTCAGCCTGCTCATCAGGAAAGGTCCAGCCGTCCCACGTGCTTTCGGCCATGGGGTACGATCCCATTGTGGCCCAGGGAGCGGTGCGCCTCAGTCTTGGCTGGTCCACGGAACTCGAGGAGATCAATCGAGCGTTAGAGGCTTGGCGAAAGCTCGGTAATAACCTACTTAAGGGCTAGGCGACGAAACACGGCTTGAATGGTTCTAGGTGCGTGCTTTCCGCCAAAAAACATCGTAATAGACGTAATACTCGTCCGAGTTTGATCCACCGCGGTCCTTGAAACCGCGAGCGGAGGATGGAATGCCAGCCGTACAAGAGACGGTCGAGCGCGTGAAGCGCATCGACGTCGACCAGTATCGTTATGGGTTTGAAACCCTGATCAACTCCGAGAAGGCCCCCAAGGGGCTTTCGGAAGAGATCGTAAAGTTCATCTCGCAGAAAAAGAATGAACCCGCCTGGATGCTCCAGTGGCGGCTGGAAGCCTATCGGCGCTGGCTGACCATGACCGAGCCGACCTGGGCACGCGTCGAATATCCCAAGATCGACTTCCAGGACATCTACTATTACGCGGCGCCGAAGCCGAAGAAGACGGTCACCTCGCTCGACGAGATCGATCCGGAGATTCTGAAGACCTACGAAAAGCTCGGCATTCCCTTGCGGGAAGTCGCCATGCTCGAAGGCGTCGAGCCGAAGGTGGGCGAGGAAGACCCCGCCCGCCGCAAGATCGCGGTCGACGCGGTCTTCGATTCGGTCTCGGTGGCGACCACGTTCAAGGCGGAGCTGAAGAAGGCTGGCGTGATCTTCATGCCGATCTCGGAGGCGATCCGCGAGCACCCTGAACTGGTGCAGAAATATCTCGGCTCCGTGGTGCCGACGTCGGACAATTTCTACGCGACGCTGAACTCGGCGGTGTTCTCCGACGGCTCGTTCGTCTATGTGCCGCCGGGCGTGCGCTGCCCGATGGAGCTGTCGACCTATTTCCGCATCAACGAGCGCAACACCGGCCAGTTCGAGCGCACGCTGATCATCGCCGACAAGGGCTCTTACGTCTCCTATCTCGAGGGCTGCACCGCGCCGCAGCGCGACGAGAACCAGCTGCACGCGGCCGTGGTCGAGCTCGTGGCGCTCGACGATGCCGAGATCAAATATTCGACGGTGCAGAACTGGTATCCCGGCAATTCGGACGGCAAGGGCGGCATCTACAATTTCGTCACCAAGCGTGGCGACTGCCGCGGCAACCATTCCAAGATCTCCTGGACCCAGGTCGAAACCGGTTCGGCGATCACCTGGAAATATCCGAGCTGCATCCTGCGCGGCGACAATTCCCGCGGCGAGTTCTACTCGATCGCGATCTCGAACGGCTTCCAGCAGGTCGATTCGGGCACCAAGATGATTCATCTCGGCAAGAACAGTTCGAGCCGCATCATCTCCAAGGGCATCGCCGCCGGCAAATCGCAGAACACCTATCGCGGGCTCGTGACGGCGCACCGCAAAGCGACCGGCGCGCGCAACTTCACCGCCTGCGATTCCTTGTTGATCGGCGACAAATGCGGCGCGCACACCGTGCCGTACATCGAGGCGAAGAACTCGTCGGCGACCTTCGAGCACGAGGCGACGACCTCGAAGATCTCTGAGGATGTGCTGTTCTACTGCATCCAGCGCGGCCTCAGCCAGGAGGAGGCCGTCGGCCTCGTCGTCAACGGCTTCGTCAAGGATGTGCTTCAGCAGCTGCCGATGGAGTTCGCGGTGGAAGCGCAGAAGCTGATCTCGATCTCGCTTGAAGGGTCGGTCGGTTAACACCGACCCTCGCGGTGCGCTTAGGCGCTCCATGCCTCATTTGAATAGACTGGACACCAAAATGGCTTTGCTTGAAGTGAAAGACCTCAAGGTTCGCGTCGAGGAGCGTGAGATCCTCCACGGGCTGACGCTGACCGTGAACGAGGGCGAGGTGCACGCGATCATGGGGCCGAACGGCTCCGGCAAGTCGACGCTCTCTCATGTCATCGCCGGCAAGCCCGGCTACGAGGTCACCGACGGCCAGATCCTGTTTAGGGGCGAGGACCTCCTGGAGATGGATCCCGACGAGCGCGCGGCCAAGGGCGTGTTCCTGGCGTTCCAGTATCCGGTCGAGATTCCCGGTGTCACCACCATGAATTTCCTCCGTACCGCACTGAATGCCCAGCGCAAGGCGCGCGGGGAGAGCGAACTGATGGTGCCGGAGTTTCTGAAGAAGGTCCGCGAGGTCTCGAAGTCGCTGAACGTCCCGCAGGACATGCTCAAGCGCGGCGTCAATGTCGGCTTCTCCGGCGGCGAGAAGAAGCGCAACGAAGTGCTCCAGATGGCGCTGTTCGAGCCCAGCCTGTGCATCCTCGACGAGATGGATTCCGGCCTCGACATCGATGCGCTGCGCATCGCGGCCGACGGCGTCAACGCGCTGCGTTCGCCGGGGCGCGCGATGGTCGTTATCACCCATTATCAGCGGCTACTGAACTACATCGTGCCCGATTTCGTGCACGTGATGTCGAAGGGCCGTGTCGTGAAGAGCGGTGACAAGGAACTGGCGCTGGAGCTGGAAGCGTCCGGCTACACCCAGTTCGAGGATGCCGCGTAAGGAATTTTGGAGATGAACGTTGCTGTGGCAAAGACCGGGAACGGCCGCGCGGTGAGCGATCTCTTCGCCAGCGCTGAAGGCCGCTTGCCGGGTTCGCCCTCTGTGATCGCGGCGCGCCGCGAGGCGTTCGAGACCTATGAGCGTCTCGGCCTGCCGCACCGCCGGATCGAGGAATGGAAGTACACCGATCTGCGTGCGCTGGTCGGTGAGGTGCTGCCGCTGGCAGCGGCGCCCGATTCGGCCGCGTTGAAGCGCGCCACGGAAGCGGTGAAGGCGCATGCGATCGCGGGCGCCCGCAAGCTGGTGCTGGTCGACGGCGTGTTTGCGGCCGATCTCTCCGACGTGAAGGCGCTCGGCTCCGAGGCGAGCCTCAAGACGCTGCGGGAGACGCTGGAGAAGGACGCCAGCCTCCTCAATACCGCGTCCACCGATGCCGTGATCGCGCTGAACGCCGCCATGACAACTGACGGTGTCGTGCTGTCGATTGCTGACGGCGCACAGCTGTCCTCACCGATCCAGATCATCCACATCGCAGCCGCGGCTTCCGCGTCGACCTTCACCCGTTCGCAGGTTGTGATCGGGAAGGGCGTTCGCGCCACCATCGTCGAAAGCTTCGTTGCGGCCGATGCCAAGGCCTACCAGGTCAACGATGCCGTGCTCGTGACGGTCGGCGACGGCGCCGATGTTGCACATATTCGCCTGATGGACGATGCGCCTGACGCGGTGAACGTCACCTCGCAGTTCGTCACGGTCGGCGCCAATGTGAAGCTCAACTTCTTCAACATGACCACTGGCGCTGCCGTCAGCCGCTTGCAGGGCTTCATCACGCTGGCGGGCGAGGGCAGCGAGCTCTCGGCTAACGGCGTGAATCTGTTGCAGAAGACCGAGCATGGCGACACCACGTTGTTGGTCGACCATGCCGTGCCGAACTGCGTCAGCCGCGAGACGTTCCGCGCCGTGATCGACGACCGCAGTCATTCGGTGTTCCAGGGCCGCATCATCGTTCGTCCCGACGCGCAGAAGACCGACGGCAAGATGATGACCCGCGCGCTGCTGCTCTCGGATGAAGCCGAGGCCGACAACAAGCCCGAGCTCGAGATCTTTGCCGACGACGTCTCCTGTGGCCACGGCGCCACCGCCGGAGCGCTCGACGAGAGCCTGTTGTTCTATCTGAAGGCGCGCGGCCTGCCGGAGAAGCAGGCCCAGGCGCTGCTGATCCAGGCCTTCGTGGGCGAGGCGATCGAGCTGATCGCCGATGACGGCCTGCGCGACCATGTGATCGGCATCGCCGAGCGCTGGCTGGAGCGGCGGTCATGAGCACGCATCCGGCCGTCAAGAATGGCGCCTACGACGTTGCGCGCGTGCGCCAGGATTTTCCGGCGCTCGCCATGCAGGTCTACGGCAAGCCGCTGGTCTACCTCGACAACGCCGCCTCGGCGCAGAAGCCCAGCGCGGTGCTCGACCGCATGACGCAGGCCTATACCAGCGAATACGCCAACGTGCATCGCGGCCTGCATTATCTCGCCAATGCGGCGACGGAAGCCTATGAGGGCGCGCGAGCAAAAGTCGCGCAGTTCGTCAACGCCCGCCGCACAGAGGAGATCATCTTCACCCGCAACGTCACCGAGGCCATCAACCTCGTGGCGTCGTCCTGGGGCGAGCCGAACATCAAGCAGGGCGACGAGATCGTCCTCTCGATCATGGAGCACCATTCCAACATCGTGCCCTGGCATTTCCTCAGGGAACGCCACGGCGCGGTGATCAAATGGGCGCCCGTCGATGACGAAGGCAATTTCCTGATCGACGAGTTCGAGAAGCTGCTGACGACGAAGACCAAGCTTGTCGCCATCACCCAGATGTCGAACGCGCTCGGAACCTTCGTTCCGATCAAAGAGGTCGTGCGGCTGGCCCACGATCGCGGCATTCCCGTGCTGGTCGACGGTGCGCAGGGCGCGGTGCATCTGCCCGTCGACGTGCAGGATCTCGACTGCGATTTCTACGCTTTCACCGGCCACAAGATTTATGGTCCGACCGGCATCGGCGCGCTCTATGCCAAGCACGAGCACCTTGTCGCGATGCGGCCGTTCAACGGCGGCGGCGAGATGATCCGCGAGGTTGCCAAGGATTGGGTCACCTATGGCGATCCGCCGCACAAGTTCGAAGCCGGCACCCCGCCCATCGTCGAAGCGATCGGCCTCGGTGCCGCCATCGATTACGTCAATTCGATCGGCAAGGAGCGCATCGCCGCGCACGAGCAGGACCTCGTCACCTACGCCCAGGATCGGCTCCGCGAGATCAACTCGCTGCGGCTGATCGGTACTGCGCGCGGCAAGGGGCCAGTGATCTCCTTCGAGCTCAAGGGCGCGCATGCCCACGACGTCGCCACCGTGATCGATCGCCAGGGCATCGCGGTGCGCGCCGGCACCCATTGCGTGATGCCGCTTTTAGAGCGGTTCAACGTCACCGCCACCTGCCGGGCCTCGTTCGGCATGTATAATACACGGGAAGAAGTCGATCATCTGGCACAGGCGCTTCTGAAAGCGCGGGATTTGTTCGCATGAGTGACATGGCCGACGTCAAAGCCAATCCGATGGAGACCCATTCGGCGCTGCCGCCGGAGGAGACCGAGCGCTTGACCACCGAGATCATCGCGGGCCTCAAGACCGTGTTCGATCCGGAAATCCCGGCCGACATCTACGAGCTCGGGCTCATCTACAAGGTCGAGATCAAGGACGACCGCTCGGTCGACGTGCTGATGACGCTGACGACGCCGAACTGTCCGGCCGCCGGCGAACTGCCGACCATGGTCGAGAACGCGGTCGCCAGCGTTCCCGGCGTCGGCGTGGTCGACGTCAAGGTCGTCTGGGAACCGCCGTGGTCGCCCGAGCGCATGAGCGACGAGGCGCGCCTCGTGCTGAACATGTGGTGACGGCTCGCATTGAATTCGCTTCGCAACGGACCACATAGATAACATGACCCAGGCGACACCAGCTTCGACACCAAAGCCCCGGCGGCCGCGCCCGCAGGTGATGCGGCTGACCGATGCCGCCGCGCAGCGGATCACGGAGCTGACCCAGCGCGCGGACTCCGAGATCGTCGGCCTGCGCGTCGGCGTGAAGAACGGCGGCTGCGCCGGCCAGTCCTACACCGTCGAATACGCCCACGAGATCCGCCCGACCGACGAGGTCGTCGAGGACAAGGGCGTCAAGATCCTGGTCGATCCCAAGGCCGTGCTGTTCCTGCTCGGCACCGAGATGGACTACAAGGCCGACAAGATGCAGGCCCAGTTCGTCTTCAACAACCCCAACCAGGTCTCCGCCTGCGGCTGCGGCGAGTCGGTCGAACTGCGGCCGGCGAAGGTTGAGGGGTAAGCCCGGCTTTCGCAACCCCCACCGCTGTCGTCCTGGCGGAAGCCAGGACCCATACCGCGTGATGCCTCGATCGTGGGAGGTATCCGTACCGCGTGGCGTAACTTTTACTCTTCGCTAAACTACTCCCTGGGGTAATGGGTCCTGGCTTTCGCCAGGACGACGGTGGGGAGAGAGTTGGGCCATGGACCGCGAATTCCTGATCGACCTGTTCGCCGATTTCGGCCCGGTCACCATCCGCAAAATGTTCTCCGGCTACGGTATCTCCGCCGACGGCATCAATTTCGCGCTGGCCCTGCGCGCCGGCCTGTTCTTCCGGGCCGACGAGGTGACCATTCCTGAGTTTGAGGCCGAAGGCTCAAAGCCGTTCCAGTATTCGACCCGTGCCAAGACCGTGCTGGTGAATTCCTATTGGGAGTTGCCGGCGCGGCTGTTCGACGATTCCGAGGAGCTGGCGCAATGGGCGAGGGCAGCACTCGCCGCCGCCCAGCGCGCCAAGGTGAAGAAGCGGCCGAAGGGGAAGAAGGCGGCAGGTAAGCCGGCGAAGAAGGTCGCCACGAAGAAATCCGCGGCGAAGAAGCGATCGGCCAAGAAGGCAGCCAAGAAGACGGTGCGGTAGGGTGGGCAAAGCGTCCGCCGTAGCTCGAAGCGCGAAGGCGAAGCGTGCCCACCATTCAGGACGACAGTGTGGGAACTGGTGGGCACGGCGCGATGCGCCTTTGCCCACCCTACAGCAGCTGCTGAAGACCTACGCCACGCGGTTGTGCGTCTCGACCGCGTATTCCGGATCGACTTCACAGATCACGCGGTTGCGGCCGTTGCGCTTGGCGGCGTAGAGGCAGGCATCCGCGCGCTCGATCAGCGCGTCGGTGTCGTCGCCCTGCTTGAGCAGGGAGACGCCGACAGAGATGGTGACGCGGCCGAGGATCTCGCCTGTCGACTTCTTCTTCAATTCCTTCGCCATCACTGCGCGGCGGATGTGGTCAGCCACCGTGAGCGCCTGGCGCAGCGCGGTGTTGGGCAGCACGACCGCGAATTCCTCGCCGCCATAGCGCGCCGTGATGTCCTGGCCCTTGATGGTCTGCTTCAGCGACAGGCCGACCAACCGCAGCACCTGGTCGCCGGTGAGATGGCCGTAGGAATCGTTGAACGACTTGAAATGATCGATGTCGAACAGCAGCAGCGACAGCGGCTCGCCGGAGGCGAGCGCGCTCTGCACGGCCATGCCGATCATGCGGTCGAAATATTTGCGGTTGCCGAGGCCGGTGAGCGGATCGGTCAGGCTCTCGGCGCGGATTGCCTCCAGGCTCTGCTGGAGGTTGCTGATCTCGTTCTTCGACAGCGTCAGGCGACCTTCCAGCGCCTTGTTGGCCTCGCGCATCTCGCTGGTCGAACGCAGTAGCGTCTCGACAATCGCCTTGATCTGGTCGCGGCTCTTGGCTGACGACAGTTTCTCGGTCGCACCCGACAGGCTGGCGTCGTAGGCGCCACTCATCCCAAGCGCATCGCCGAGAACCTTCATCACGTCGTCGATCTCGCCGATGACGCGCGCGCCGACCTTGTCGATGCGATCGGTGGTCTTGATGTGGGAGAGATAGGTCTCGTAGATCTGCTCGAGATCGGCTTCGGTCAGCTTGCCGTTACGCGCCAGCGTCTCGTTGATGATCTTGTTGAGCGGTGCGTTGTAGCCGGTGGCGTAGACGTACCAGATCTCGTAGTTGCGGGGGATTGCCGTCTGCCGAAGCGATCGGATCTGACCGAGCGCTACCTCGGCGAACGCCATCGTGCGTTCGTGTTCATCGAGAACCTTGACCACGGAACATACCCCACAGCGGTCGGTGCGCCCGCGACCGCAGCAATGCTTAAATTATGTTCGTAGGCTAACGGACGATCGTGAACGCCCCGTAAATATACGTTCACGAACCGTCTAAAAAAGTGTGGAGCAGTATTTTTGCAACCGAAACTGGAGCGCGTCGGCGCTTCAGGCGCCGGCGGGGGAGCGGACCGGCCGCAGCAGAAAGGCCGGCAGGTGCGAGTGATCGCCCGGCTCGCTGTCGACCTCGCGCTGGCGGCGCGGCTCGGGACGGCCGATCGAGGGCACATGCGACGCATTGGCCTGCGAACGCGCGCCGTGACGCGGCTCGGATCCGCGCTTCTCTTCGGGACGATGCCTTGCTTCGGACGGCTGTCGCGCCTCGCGCGGCTCGTGGCTGCGCTCACGGTCGTGACCGCGCCGCTCGCCGCGCTGCGGCTTGCCGCGTCCGCCGCGTGAACGTTCACGGCCGCGCTGCTCGCGCGGACGCTCGGTCCCGTCGGCGACCTCAGCGTGGACTTCGTAGTCGCCCTCGGCGCGCGGAATGTTCTGGCCGATCAGCTTCTCGATCGCCGCCATCGATTTCTGGTCGAGCGGCGTCACGATCGAGATCGCGGTGCCGGTGCGGCCGGCGCGGCCGGTGCGGCCGATGCGGTGAACGTAGTCGTCGGCGTGATGGGGAACGTCGAAATTGAAGACGTGGCTGACCTCGGGAATGTCGAGGCCGCGGGCGGCGACGTCGGAGGCCACCAGCAGCGGCAGCTCGCCCTTGCGGAACTGATCCAGCGCCGCCATGCGGGCCGGCTGGTCCATGTCGCCGTGCAGGGCGCCGACGCTGAAGCCGTGCTTCTGAAGCGATTTGTGAACGATGGCGACTTCACGCTTGCGATTGCAGAAGATGATCGCGTTCTTGAGGTCCTTGGCCTCGCGCAACAGACGGCGGAGCAGCTCGCGCTTCTCGTGCGCCTCGCGTCCGGCGGGCACCTGGGCCTGGGTGACGGTCACGGCGGTGGTGGCGGGCCGGGAGACTTCGACCTTCTGCGGATTGTGCAGGAAGGCCTCGGTGATACGCCGGATCTCCGGCGGCATGGTCGCGGTGAAGAACAGCGTCTGCCGCGTGAAGGGAACGAGCTTGCAGATGCGCTCGATGTCGGGGATGAAGCCCATGTCCAGCATGCGGTCGGCTTCGTCGATGACGAGCAGCTCGACGCCGGTGAGCAGGAGGCCGCCGCGCTCGGTATGGTCGAGCAGGCGGCCCGGCGTTGCGATCAGCACGTCGACGCCGCGCATCAGCTTGGCATCCTGATCGCCGAAGGAGACGCCGCCGATCAGGAGGGCGACGTTGAGTTTCTGGCCGGCGCCGTAGCGGTCGAAGTTTTCCTTCACCTGCGCCGCGAGCTCGCGGGTCGGCTCGAGGATCAGCGTGCGCGGCATGCGCGCCCGGGCTCGGCCCTTTTCGAGGATGGTGAGCATCGGCAGCACGAAGGCGGCGGTCTTGCCGGTGCCGGTCTGGGCGATGCCGAGCACGTCCTTGCGTGCGAGGACGTGGGGGATCGCCTGTTCCTGAATGGGGGTGGGGTTGGTGTAACCGGTGGCCGCCACTGCGGCGAGGACTTTTTCGGACAGTCCGAGATTTGAAAAGGACATTGAGCCTCTGGTCGAAACCGCCGTTCGGAATCGAGGGTAATAAGGCTGTCGCGTTCCACCCCGAAACGGCGCGCTCTCAAAGAAGCTGGGGGTGCTGACTCACGCGAACAAAGCGCCAGGCTCGGGAATCGGTCTTCGATCTGAGCCGCGTCGCCCCGGAACATAGGCGGGAATCCGCCAAAGTCAATGGAGCGGGCGCGGGAAGACCCTAAAAAGCCTGAGGTTTTTGCCCAAATAGCGGGCGCGGCTGGGGTTTTCCGCCCAACCCCGGGGGCTTGGCGGAGCCGGCAAACGGCGGCTAATGCCCCTCCCGATCCTGGGCCCGGAAGTCGCCGGGGGCCATGCCATAGGCGGCGTTGAAGACGCGGTAGTAGGTTGCCAGGCTCTCGAAGCCGCAGGAGGTCGCGATGTCGGCGATCAGCCGCTCCGGGGCCTCGCGCATCAGGCGGCGGCTCTGTTTCAGGCGCTCGTCGGTCACGGTCTGCGAGAAGCTCTTCTCCGCCGTCTCGAACAGCATGTGCAGGTGGCGCACGGAAATGCCGAGCAGGTCGGCCACCATGGTCGGCGCGAGCTTGGGGTCTTGCAGGTGGCGCGCGATCAGGCGCCGGGCCTGCGAGTGGCGGGCGGTCCGCAGTGCGGCCTGTCCGCGGCGGCTGCCGGGCCGCAGGATGCCGCGCTCGATCAGCGCCAGATGGGCGAGTGCCTGGACGAGGGAGGTCGCATCGGCAGCGCCGCCATCCGCCGCGGCCTCGTCGAGATCGGCAAAGCAGGCGCCGAGCAGGGGCGCCAGGGTAGGATCGTCAAAGGTCCGCGGTGCAAGCTCGCGCATGCGCTTGTCCCGCGCCGGGATGCTGCTCACCGGGATCTTCAGGATCCGCAAATGGAAGCCGCCTGCGCCCAGCGGCGCAGTGCGATAAGGCAGGTCGGTATGGCTGGTGGCGAAGCTGCCGTTTGCGATCGCGAAGTCGCTGCCGCGCATGCCGCCGAACCAGCCGCCGCTGCCGAGCTGCTGGTAGACGCAGATAGCGTCGCCCGGCGCGGAGGCGATGTCGGATGCGCTGCGCTCGACGGTGTAGGGTGAGGCCTTCAGCTCGACGAGGCCGGCGCCGCCAAGCTGGCGCAGCGAGAATTCGCCGAAGAAGTCGGCGCGGCGTTCGCGCGCGAGCTCGGCGGTGACGCCGAACAATCCCTTGGCACGCACCTCGCGCCAATAGTCGAAGCGGTCGTGCGGCTCGACCTCGTCGGTGCACCAGCGATACACGGCAGCCCCCTTCAACGGAATGCAAAAGAAAAAGCAGATTCCGACGGAATCTGCCATAGGGCCGATGATGGAATCGGGGACCAAGGCCCTTGAACCGTCGATATGGCTGGGCCGACTATCACATCAACGGCCGGGTTTGCCATGAACGACCGTTCGAGGGGACCGGCGTGGGGCCGTTCTGCAACGGGAAATATTGCGATGACGCGTCGGCTTTTCAGAATTCTGGCGGCACTCGGCCTCGCAGCGGGCCTGAGCGGCCTGGCGCTTCCCGCGCATGCCGAGAAGCGCGTCGCGCTCGTCATCGGCAACAACGACTACAAGAACGTGCCGAAGCTGCTCAAGGCGGTCAACGACGCCCGCACCATGGGCGATACGCTGAAGCAGCTGGGCTTCTCCGTGATGCTCGCCGAGAACCAGAACCGGCAGCAATTCTCCGAGACGCTGCTTGCCTTCGACAAGGCGATTGAGCCCGGCGACACCGCGTTCTTCTTCTATGCCGGCCACGGTTTCGAGATCGCCGGCCAGAACTATCTGCTGCCGACCGACGTTCCGGCGGCGACGGAGGGGCAGGAAGAGCTGGTGCGCGACGCCTCCATCCTGGCCGACCGCATCGTCGAGCGCCTTCAGAACAAGAAGGCGCGAACCTCGATCCTGGTGTTCGACGCCTGCCGCAACAATCCGTTCGAGCGCAAAGGAACCCGCGCGGTCGCCGGCGGCGGCGGGCTCGCGCCGATGACGCAACTGCCGGAAGGCGTGTTCTCGGTGTTTTCGGCAGGTCCCCGCCAGACCGCGCTCGATCGCCTCTCCAACGACGACGCCAATCCCAATTCGGTGTTCACGCGCACCTTCGCCAGGGAGCTGCTCAAGCCTGGCGAGAATCTCGTGCAGGTGGCGCAGCGCACCCGCCGCGCCGTCAGTGAGATGGCCGATACCGTGAAGCACAAGCAGGTGCCGGTCTATTTCGACCAGATGGTCGACGACGTGTTCCTCAGCGGCCTCGCCAAGGATGCCGCCGCGCAACCGGACGTTCCGCCGCCGCAGAAGCTCGCGGCGCTGCCGCCGGTGTCTGTGCCGCACCTGCCGAAGGAGGAGACCACCAACGCGCCGATCGCGAGCTTCTCGCGGCACAATGGCGGCTGGAGCGTGGTGTTTTCCTTCGCCGACCCGACGCTCGGCATTTCCTGGCGCATGGCCGGCAAGGGCGATTTCCGCGAGACCGGCTTCATCGACACCCTCGATCCGCGCACGCGCAAGCGAATGCCGAACCCGTCGATCGAATTGCCGTCGGACGCGCAAGCCGGCACCATCGAGGTCCGCTATGTCGATCAGTCCGGCGACATGCAGGGGCCGTTCCCGATCAGGTTCGATCCCGAGGCCGCGCTGATCCGCGACCAGCGCAAGATCCTCGACATGACCTCGACGAGCTGGCTGTCGTTCCGCGAGTTCAATGGGCTGCTGGTCTACTACACGCATCTCGTGTCCTACCGCTGCGCCATCCGCGAGGTGCGCATCGGCATCGACACCGCCGTGCCCAGCCAGGTGCTGAAGATGCCCGCTTGCGACATGCGCGATCCCAGCGCGATCAGCGCCGGCATGCCGCTCTACATGAAGCTCGCCCCGGCTACGCAGTTTGTCTCGGTGGAGCTGACCTATCGCGACGGCAGCGTCTCGGAGATCAAGAGTTTTCGCAGCGCGAACCGCAGCAATAATTGAGGTCTTCGTCGGCCGCGGCGTGATGAGCAGAAGACGGAACAACTCCTGCTGACCTGACTTGGATTGTCTGTCAAACCAGGGAGACGATTCATGTTCCGCAGATCCATCTTCGTAACGATCGCTTGCGTTGCATTGTCGACGGCGGCCCTCGCTCAAGGGGGAGGTGGTGCTGGCGGCGGAGGTGCAGGCGCAGCGGCAGGTACAGGTACCGGCGGCGCCAGCGCGGGATCTGCGGCCAGCCCGGGTGCCGGAATGGGCACGTCGTCCAGCAGCGCCAACTCCGGGTCGGCTCCCTCCGGGATGGGGACGCATGGCACCACCACGGGGGCCAACGTCAACACCAACATCGGTCAGCCCAATCCGAACGTTCAAGCTCCAACCGCAAACGCTAAGACGCCGGCAGCAGCGCAAGCCGAGCGAAACATGGGGGTCGGTCATGCGACCAATGGGTTGCCGATCGGCAGTCCCGGCACCGGGACCAGCAACGAGGACCAGAAATAGTCTGGTCCCGATTTCAGGCAAGGCCCGCGCTCTGCGGGCCTTTTTTATCAGGCGCTTGTTTGCTGGTGCAAACCGGGCGCGACGGGCTTTTGCCTGCAAATTGAGACTGCGCTCGGCTTGAATCGCGTTAGTATCGTCCGGCATATCTTGATCGATACTTACATCGCGGATCGCTGCGGCAATGACATCCGACCAACAACCAAACCGGAGCATGAAGGTCCGCTGCTGCATCGTCGGCGGCGGCCCGGCGGGCATGATGCTGGGCTATCTCCTGGGCCGCGCCGGCATCGACGTCGTGGTGCTGGAGAAGCACGCGGATTTCTTCCGCGACTTCCGCGGCGACACCGTGCATCCCTCGACGCTTCAGGTGATGGACGAGCTCGGCCTGATCGACGGCTTCCTGAAGCTGCCGCACCAGCGCTTGCAGAAGATGGATGGCCTGTTCGGCGGCACGCCGGTGCGCATCGCCGATCTCAGCCGGCTTCACACCAAGTACCCCTTCATCGCCTTCATGCCGCAATGGGACTTCCTGAATTTCCTGCGCGAGGCCGGCAAGCGTTTTACCTCGCTCAGGGTGATGATGAGCACGGAGGCCGTCGATCTGATCCGCCGCGGCGAGACGGTGACCGGCGTGCGGGCGAAGACGCCCGAGGGCATCATCGACATCGCGGCCGATCTCACCATTGCCTGCGACGGCCGGCATTCGACGGTGCGCGAGCGCGCCGGCCTTAAGGTCGAGGAGATCGGCGCGCCAATGGACGTGCTGTGGTTCCGCGCCGGCCGCAGGCCCGACGAGACGGAGAGTGTGTTCGCGCGGATCGAGCCCGGCAAGATGATGATCACCTTCGACCGCGGCGATTATTGGCAATGCGCCTATGTCATCGCCAAGGGGCAATTTGATGCGGTGAAGGCGAGGGGACTGCAGGCGCTGCTCGATGACGTCGTGCGCATGGCGCCGATCCTTCGATCCGGCATCGCGGAGGTGAAGAGCTTTGACGACATCAAGCTGCTCACCGTCGCGATCAACCGCCTGACGCGCTGGACATTGCCAGGCCTGCTTCTCATCGGTGATGCCGCGCACGCGATGTCGCCAGTCGGCGGCGTCGGCGTCAATCTCGCCGTGCAGGACGCGGTCGCGACCGCAAACCTGCTGGCCGACAAGATGGAGCACGGTTGTCCATCGGAGAACGAGCTCGATGCGGTGCGACGCCGGCGCGAGTTCCCGGTGAAGATGACGCAGCGCATGCAGGTCATCATGCAGAACAACATCATCAGCGGCGCCTTGCAGCCGGGCGATCGGCCGCTCAAGGTACCCTTGATCTTGCGCCTCATCACCGCAGTGCCCTGGCTCCAGGGCATTCCGGCGCGCCTGCTTGCGCTCGGCGTTCGGCCCGAGCACGTCCAGTCGAAGGCCGCGCCGCCATCGTAGCGCAAGACATCGCTAGGGATAACGCTGCGTTAAAGCGCGCGCGGCGCGTTGCGCACGTGCAACAGCACAAACGGATTCTCGGGCCACCGCGTGTCGATCTTGTCACGTTAACCGTGTTGATTTCAATTTTAGTAAGAGCCGTCTGTGACCGTGCGCCCATCAAAGGACACGGGGTGTACCATGCGTAACAAATTGATTGCCGCCTTCGCTTGCACGACCGCTCTGGTTTCGACCGGCGCCGCTTCCGCCGCCGATCTTGCTGCGCGCTACACGAAGGCGCCCGCCTATGTCGAGCCGCTGTTCAACTGGACCGGTTTCTATGTCGGCGGCCACATCGGTGGCGCATGGACCAACGAGCAGTTCATCAACAACGGGACCGGCGCGGCGTTCGGCGATTTGCTCCCGGGAGAGGGCTATCGTCAGCGCAACTCGGGCATCATGGGCGGCGCGCAGATCGGCTACAACTGGCAGGCCAACAACTTTGTGTTCGGCATGGAAGGTACGATCTCCGGCCTCGACAACAAGGGTACGGTCGTGAACACCGCGTTCGCGCCGGCGAACGACGTGTTCTCCTGGCGGGCCAATGTGCTGGCGACGGTCGTCGGTCGTGCCGGCTTTGCCGTGCAGAACAACCTCTTCTACATCAAGGGCGGCTATGCGGGGGTCAACAACCGACTCTCGGTCACCGACCCGGTCGTAGCGGGTACGGGCGGACAGACTCACTGGGCCAATGGCTGGACCGTCGGCGCCGGCTGGGAATACGGCATCACCCGCAACTGGATCGTCGGCCTCGAATACAACTACGCGGCCTTCGGCAGCCAGACCTATCAACTCGGCGGCACGGCGGGCAATTACACCTTCGATGCCAAGCCGCGTGACATCCAGTGGGCCGTCGTGCGCGCGAGCTACAAGTTCGACGCGCCGACCATCGCCCGCTACTGAGCACGTCGACGCAACGCGACCAACGATCAAAAAAGAGCACTGCCAAAAATTCAAAAGCCCCGGCTTCCACCGGGGCTTCTTTTTGCGTGCAGTGTTGTGGTGCAGGCCTGGCGTCAGGCCATCACCGAGAAGCCGCCGTCGACGGGGATCGCGGTTCCCGTGACGAAGTTCGACGCGGGCGAGGCGAGGAATACGGCGATGCCGGCGAAGTCGTCGATGTCACCCCAACGCCCCGCGGGCGTGCGCGCGAGCACGCGCTCGTGCAGCCCCGAGACTTGCTGCCGCGCGCCGCGGGTGAGGTCGGTGTCGATCCAGCCCGGCAAGATGGCGTTGACCTGGATGTTGTCGGGCGCCCAGGCGTTGGCGCAGGCGCGCGTGTACTGCACGATGCCGCCCTTGCTCGCCGCATAGGCGGTCGCGAAGCTCGCACCGAAGATCGACATCATCGAGCCGATGTTGATCACCTTGCCGTTGCCGGACGCCTTCAAGGCTGGATAGGCCAGCTTCGAGCACACGAACGCGCTGGTGAGGTTGGTGTCGATCACCTTGTTCCACTCGTCGAGCTCGAGCTCGTGCGGGGGCTTGCGGATGCTCATCCCGGCATTGTTGATGAGGACGTCGATGCGGCCGAGCTCCCTGATGACGCGGTCGACCATGGCCGCGACGGCGGCCGTGTCGGTCACGTCGGTGGTGATGGCGATTGCTTTTACGCCGCGCTGGCTGAGATCGGCCACGGCGGCGGCGGACTTGGCTTCGTTGCGTCCGACCACGGCGATGTCGGCGCCGGCGTCGGCAAGGCCGCGGGCCATGCCGAGCCCGATGCCGCCATTGCCTCCTGTTACGACAGCGACCTTGCCGCGAAGATCGAACCGGCTGGATGTCATGCTTTTATTCCCTGGTTTCTTCTATTGGTTGCTTTGCCAGATCAGCACCAGCCCGAAGCCGGCCATGGCTGCGCCATAGCCGGCCCATTGTAGCTGGTTGACCATGAAGCTCGATCGCGGCCAGGCAAGCGTGCCCGTGCCCTGTCCGATCCAGAGCAGCCCGACGGCAGTCGCAAACAGGCCTGCGATCAGCAGAAATCTGCGCATGCATTCCTCCCCATCGATCCGCTTCTGTCGCGACACGGCGATGAAGGATCGCCGCCGCCGCGAAGCTTGAGCGCACACTAACCGTAGCTTCGGTTCGGATACAATGGCGGTGCCGGGACAAGCCGGCGTGCGGGGAGGAGGCTATGCTTCTGGACAAGCACTCGAGCCAAAGGCGATCAGGGATGCCGATCGGCGGTGGTGGAAGCGCGGCCTCGTCGATACACCTCACTGAGGCGTGCGTCGGCCGTTGACAGGCCCACAACGAAAAAGCCCCGGACGATGCCGGGGCTTTGACGTCTGAACGGGAGGTCAGATCAGTACTTCGCGACGACCGGACCGGTCCAGTTGAAGCGGTAGACCAGCGAGGTGCTGATGGTCTGCACCAAGGGCTTGAAGCTGATGGAGTCGGTGGTCACGAGGTTGCCGACGTCGGTGCGGACGGCAATGTCCTTACGATCGTAGTAGGCAGCACGATATTCGGTCTTCATGAACCAGCCCGGCGCCGTGATGCCGAAAATGTTCAGATTGTTCTCGACGCCACCGCCGACGAACCAGCCATTGCGGTTGAACGAGTCGGTGTGGAAGCCCGAAGCCGTCCCGGCGAGATTCGTCAAGCCAGCGCCCGACCAGTGCGATCCAGTGTAACCGCCATTGACGTAGGAGAGAACATTCGGAGCAACCAGATAGCCGAGGCGAACACCCGCAGCCCAAGCGTCCTGCATCTTGATGCGGCCGGTCAGCGCAGCAAACTCATCGTTGATGCTGCCGCGCAGGCTGCCGAACTGACCATCGGCGAACACGCCAGCCACCCAGGTACCGGAGAACTGCCAGTCGTAGCCGGCACCGACCGTTCCAAACCAGCCATCGCCGCCGACACGCTGATCGATCGTCACGGGAACGCCAACGAAGTTGGTGTGGGAGTCCGCATCCCAGACGCCGCCGCCGGCGCCACCGAAGATGTAGAAGCCGGTCCAATTGGCGACCGGCGCGGGCACCGGAGCCTTCACGTAGGGACGGGCAGCAAGGTCAGCGGCCGAGGCCGAACCGGTCATTGCCGCAACCGCGGTCAGAGCGAGCAAAGTCTTCTTCATGTTAAAATCCCCAACCTTGGTCTATCGTAGCCGGCGCGAGCGCGCTGTAAGTTCGTGTGATCTGATACCCGGACTATAGACGTTTCCTGCCGAAATGCTGTTGCTGGGCAGGCACACTCGCCGGAAAACGCCTATCGGCAGAGATCTGATTTGAGAGGGCTATTTCATAAAATAACTACATTCTATCAATGAGTTGGATGCTGGTGGTGTAAACTTGGAGTCTGGCAACCTCTCGTTAACGAAATCTGCTTCGTCCGGAATGGAGGCAATCCTGCCTCAGCTTTGGTTCCCGTGAGTCGTTGGCCGAGTCGCAGCGCGAAGGGCGGGAATCAACCGCGACCTGGCGGACCACCGGCAAGGTCGTCCTCACAAACGAAAGAGCCCCGGCGGTCAAACCGGGGCTCTTGATGGGACGCGGCAGCGTGAGGCTGGCGGGTCAGACGTCCAGCAGTTCCTCGCTGGCAAACTCGGCCTTGTCCGAGATGAACGCGAAGCGCGCCTCGGCCTTGGTGCCCATCAGGCGTTCCACCGAATCCGCCGTGGTGTCGCGATCGTCGGCAAGCAGCACCACCTTGAGCAGCGTCCGCTTGCCCGGATCCATGGTGGTTTCCTTGAGCTGCGCCGGCATCATCTCGCCGAGGCCTTTGAAGCGGTTCACCTCGACCTTGGCGTTGGCGTTGAACGCGCTCTTGATCAGCTCTTCCTTGTGCTTGTCGTCGCGGGCATAGACCGATTTGGTGCCGTGGGTCAGCTTGTAGAGCGGCGGCACCGCGAGGAAGAGGTGCCCTTCGTCGATCAGCCGCGGCATCTGCCGGTAGAAGAAAGTGATCAGCAGCGAAGCGATATGCGCGCCGTCGACGTCGGCGTCGGTCATGATGATGATGCGCTGGTAGCGCAAATCCTCTTCGCGATAATGCAAGAGCTGGCCGCAGCCGATCGCCTGCACGAGATCGGAGAGCTGGGCATTCGCCGTCAGCTTGTCCTTGCCGGCGGAGGCGACGTTGAGGATCTTGCCGCGCAACGGCAGCACGGCCTGGGTCTTGCGATCGCGCGCCTGCTTGGCGCTACCGCCGGCCGAGTCGCCCTCGACGATGAAGAGCTCGGAGCCTTCGGTGCCGGCATCGGTGCAGTCGGCGAGCTTGCCAGGCAGACGCAGCTTCTTGCCCGCAGTCTTGCGCGCGGTCTCCTTTTCCTGGCGCCGGCGCAACCGCTCCTCGGCGCGATCGATCACGAAGTCGAGCAGCCTGTTGGCCATGTTCGGATTGCCCGACAGCCAATGGTCGAACGGATCCTTCATCGCCTGTTCGACGATGCGCTGCGCTTCTGCCGTGGCGAGGCGGTCCTTGGTCTGGCCCTGGAATTCAGGCTCGCGCACGAACACCGAGAGCATCACGGCGGCGCCGACCATCACGTCTTCGGAGGTGACGGACGCCGCGCGCTTGCCCTGACCGACGCGCTCGGCGTGATCCTTCAGGCCGCGCAGCAGCGCGCTGCGCAAACCCGATTCATGTGTGCCTCCATCGGGCGTCGGCACGGTGTTGGTGTAGGAGGAGAGAAAACCGTCGGCATCGGCGGTCCACGCCACCGCCCATTCGCAGGCGCCATGGGCACCGTTACGGCCGGATTTTCCGGAGAAGATGTCGGGATGCACGAGCGTGTCGGCGTGGATCGCCGCAGCGAGATAATCCTTGAGACCGCCGGGGAAGTGGAACGTCGCCTCCGCCGGCACGTCCTCGACGCCCTTGAGTAGCTCGGGCGCGCAGTTCCAGCGGATTTCGACGCCGCCGAACAGATACGCCTTCGAGCGCGTCATCTTGAACAGGCGCTGCGGCTTGAACGAGGCCTTGGCGCCGAAAATGTCGGTATCGGGCTTGAAGCGCACGCGCGTGCCGCGGCGGTTGTTGACCTTGCCGAGATCCTCGAGCTTGCCCTTGGGGTGCCCGCGCTCGAACGTCATGCGGTAGAGCTTTTGGCTGCGCGCGACCTCGACCTCGAGGCGCGAGGAGAGGGCGTTCACCACGGAGATGCCGACGCCGTGCAGACCGCCCGAGGTCTCGTAGACCTTGGAGTCGAACTTGCCGCCCGAATGCAGCGTGCACATGATGACTTCGAGCGCCGACTTCTTCGGGAATTTCGGATGCGGATCGACCGGGATGCCGCGGCCGTTGTCGGTCACGGTCAGGAACCCGTCCGCGCTCAGATCGACCTCGATGAAGGTCGCGTGCCCAGCCAGCGCCTCGTCCATGGAGTTGTCGATGACTTCGGCGAAGAGGTGATGCAGCGCCTTCTCATCGGTGCCGCCGATATACATGCCGGGTCGGCGCCGCACCGGTTCCAGGCCCTCGAGCACCTCGATGTCGGCCGCCGTGTAGTCGGCTTCCCCGCCGCTTCCGCGCGAGGCCGTCTTGGCGGCGGGCGCGCGGGACCTTGGCCCGTCGGCGCCGAACAGATCGTCTTTCGCTTTGGTTTTCAACTGCTTGGACATATTTCTTGATACGTTTTGAGGGCCGCAGGAGCGGCGAATTGGTTAGGCCGACTATGCCACTTCTGACTCGGAAAGGTTACAGCTGGGCCTGTCGGGCCGTGTGGTTGGTTGCCAATCTCGGCGATTTTACGCCGCAGACCCGCCAAGTCCCGGCAATTTGACGTCCGGACCCATCCCTAACCGGGCTTTGTGACTTGATGTCACACAAGCCCTTGGCTTACCAGTCCTTTTCATCGAGCAGCACCTTGAGACAGGGCGGAAGGCTAATCTGGAATGGAGCAGTTTGCGCACGCCCTTGCCGACTTCGTGCGCGCTCACCAGGCTTGGGCGGCGCCGATCGTGTTCCTGCTCGCCTTCGGGGAGTCGCTTGCCTTCATCTCGCTGCTGGTTCCGGCCTGGGGCGCGCTGGTGGGGATTGGTGCGCTGATCGGGGTGAGCGGCATCAGCTTCTTTCCGGTCTGGATCGCTGGCGGCCTTGGCGCGGCGCTGGGTGACTGGGTCTCCTACTGGTTCGGCTACCGTTACAAGGAGAGCGTCGCCCAGATGTGGCCGCTCTCGCGCTATCCGGAACTCCTGCCCAAGGGCGAGGTCTTCGTGCGGAGCTGGGGTGTGCCCAGCATCTTCATCGGCCGCTTTTTCGGCCCCTTGCGCGCCTCGGTGCCGCTCGCAGCCGGCATCTTCGAGATGCCCTATTGGAGCTTCCAGGTCGCCAATTTCGTCTCGGCACTGGTCTGGTCCGCGGCACTGCTGCTGTTCGGCGACGTGATCGCAAAGCTGATGGAATGGATCTGGCGTCTCCTCTGAGACCGTGAACCTTGACGGGAACCGGATCTGGCCTTATAGCCGCGCGCCATGATCAACGCCGCGACCATCCTGTTCGCCCGTCGCCGCCGCCGCTCTTTAGCGGTTTGGGCGGTCGATCGCGTTTGAGATCATCGTCTTTGCCGCTGGATCCGGTCCGCGGCATTTTCTCTCCTGTCAGCGCGATCTGATCCGGCGGCTTCCCAAGGAGGCCCAGCAGGAGACCACGATGTACACGCCACCCTTTTTCAAGCAGGACCGCGCCGCGAGCCTGAAATTCGCCGAGGAGCGCGGCTTCGGCACCATGTGCGCCTTCGATGGCCACAAGCCGGTCGCGTCCCCGCTGCCGTTCTATCTGACCTACGCCGCTGACGGCACGCCGCAGGCCGCCTTCCATGTAGCCCGTCACAATCCGCTGCTAAAGCTTGCGGGCGGTGATGCGTCCTGGCTGCTCGCGGTCAATGGTCCCGATGCCTATGTATCGCCGGACTGGTACGTCTCGCCCGATCAGGTGCCGACCTGGCTCTACCAGTCGGTGCATCTGAGCGGGCCGGTGTGGCTGCTATCGGACGACGAACTGGCGCTGCAGATCGACACGCTCAGCGACAAGTTCGAGACTCGGCTGCTGCCGAAAAAGCCCTGGACATCAGGCAAGATGACGGCGGGCCGGCTCGAGACAATGAAGAAGGCGATCGTGGGTCTGGTGATGACGGTTGAGGAGGTCGAAGGCAGCTTCAAGCTGAACCAGCACAAATCGGACGCCGACTATACGGCGATCGCCAACGCGCTTGGCGCCGACGATGCCGATGCGAAGCAGATCGCACATTTGATGCGGCAGGCCCGGCCGCAAGCTTTTGCAAACGATACGAACATGCTCGAAGGGAGCGCGCCATGAGCCTCGCTGACACCACCAAAGCCCCGACCTCCAGTGCGGCGAAGAAGCCCGCAACCGTCTTCGTCGACGGCGGCTCCGGCACCACCGGGCTCGGCATCAACGAGCGGCTGAAGCTTCAGGGCGACGTTGCGGTGAAGACCATCGCCGACGACAAGCGCAAGGACCCCGCGGCCAAGAAAGCGCTGATGGAGGAGGTGGATCTCGTCATCCTCTGCCTGCCCGACGATGCCGCCAGGGAGACGGTCGCTCTCGTCGACAGCATGGGCGCCTCCGCGCCGAAGGTGCTGGACGCCTCCACCGCCTACCGGGTCGCGCCGGACTGGGCCTATGGCTTCCCCGAGCTGACGCCGGATCAGGCCGGCAAGATCAAGGCCGCGAAAAAGGTCTCCAATCCCGGCTGCTATCCGACCGGCGCGATCGCGCTATTGCGGCCGATCGTCGATGCCGGCCTGCTGCCGCAGGATTATCCCGTCACCGTCAATGCGGTGAGCGGCTATTCCGGCGGCGGCAAGTCGATGATCGCGAGCTTCGAAGACGGCAGCGCGCCGTCCTTCGAGCTCTACGGTCTCGGCTTCGAGCACAAGCATCTGCCTGAGATGCAGCTCTACTCGAACCTGACGCGGCGGCCGATCTTCATTCCCTCGGTTGGCAATTACCGTCAGGGCATGCTGGTCTCGATACCGCTCCAGCTCGACACGCTGCCGGGCAAGCCCAGCGGATCCGATCTCCAGGCCGCGCTCGCCAAGCGCTACACCGGCTCGAAATATGTCAAGGTGATGCCGCTCCAGAACGAGGCGACCAAGGGCGGCCGGCTCGAGCCGGAGGCGCTCAACGAAACCAACATGCTCGAACTCTACGTCTTCGCCAGCGACAAATATCACCAGGCCGTGCTGGTCGCCCGGCTCGACAATCTCGGCAAGGGCGCCTCGGGCGCAGCCGTGCAGAACATGCGGCTGATGCTGGGATTGCCGGAGGAGTAGGGCACGAACCTATCCACCGTCATTGCGAGCGAAGCGAAGCAATCCAGAAATGTCCGCGCGGAAGCGGTCTGGATTGCTTCGTCGCTTCAGCGCAGGATCACGTCCGCCGGAAACGGCCGAACGGGGCGGCCGGCGCAGACATTGTCGCGTGCCACCACCGCGTCGTGGTGAGACTTTTCGATGTCACCCAGCGAGCGGCTGGAGATGTCACACGCCTCCTGATGGTCTCGCGCGTAGGCGCGCAGGGAGCTCCAGGCGAGCGATGCGCGGATGTAGGCGTCACAGCGGCCCGGCATCAATCCACGGTTCATCGGCTTTGTGGCCTCGATGGCCTCACCGCGCAGGCGCGTCAGTTCGGGGCATTGCGCCTGTGCGTTGGCTGCGCCGCCAGATCCGGCAAGCAAGATCATCGTCATGATTGGCAAAAGGGGCCGCATCGGGATTCCCCATTCTGGTGGACCGCCGTGGCGATCATATCCCCGGAGGGCCAACGCGTACAGTTTGGCCGTTGTCGCCGGATGCCCGCTAGCCGACGATCCATTCAAGCAATGCGTTCTGCGCGTGCAGGAGATAGGCCTTTGCGGTTGGGCTCTGGCAGGCGCGATGCGACATCGCATCAAGGTTAACCTCACGGCCTCGCGTGACTGGCGGGCAGGGCAGAAAAATGACGTCGGGACGGCATTTGTCGAGCAGCGATCCCGATATCTGGTACTCAAGGAGTTGATCCGCACGTGCGTCGTCAGGCCAGCAATCCGTGACGATCACGTCCGCATCGAACAACGCATCCAGGCTGGTGCTGGCGGTGAAGTTCGGAGCCGCGACGTCCTTGATATGGCGGTCTTCCGGACAGATCTGGGTCACCCGGAGTGGCAGCGCGATGGAGGCTTCGGCCCATGACCTCAGGATGTTCGCGGCCGGAGCCACGCCGACGACTTTCAGTCCGTCCAGGCTCGCCCTCCTGCTCCTGACATAGGCGAGATCGCCGAGCGTTTCGCAAGGGTGGTTCGATCGCGTTCGCGCATTGACGACCGGCGCATCGGCGTGGGACGCGAGCTCTCGCAGAGCCAACAGCTCCCTGGTGCGCACGATCAGGACATCGAACCAGTTGTCGAGATATTTGGCGAGATCGGCCGTCGCCTCGCCGGTGTTGAATCTGACTGGCGCGCTTACACAGATGCTCCCATGGCCTTCACGCCGAGCTCGAAGGCGGTCGTATTCCGCCAGCCGCTGTCGTCGGCGATCAGCGCCACGCGCTTGCCGGCGAGGCGCTGAGGCATGGCGCGGTCGTTCCATGCCGCCGCGAGCACCTGCGCGCGGTCGATGATGGACAGGATCGCTTCCGCGCCGAGGTCGTGGAATTCAAGAAAATCCCGGGCGGCTTCGTTGTCCATTACTACGAGCCATCACGTGCTCAAAGCGCCCTAAAGATCGCCAGCGCCAGCACGGCTTGGGCGAAGAAGCCGACGGTGAAGGCGAGCGTGCGGAACACCGGGATCCCGATCGCGTAGACGATCAGATGCGCGACGCGGGACCAGAAATAGACGGCGCAGGCGAGCACGGTCCATTTGGTGGAATAGTCGATCGCATTCAGGATCAGCACCAGTGGCGCGAAGATCACGAGATTCTCGACCGCGTTGTCGTGCGCGAACATCAGCCGGGTGGCCCATTCGGCCTGCGGCTTGTCGCTGCGCGAGGGATTGGCCATGGCCCCGGAAAGACCGCGGACCTGGCAGCGGTTGATGATGTAGGGGATCCAGAGGATGCCGGTCAGGATCACCGTCAGTGTCAGCCAGAACAATTCGCGCGTCATAGTCCGGTCCCCTCTGTCGTCACGGTGGTGAGAGCGAGTCTATACGAAAGCGCGCAAGATTGCGCCATGCGCATGGAAGCCTTGTTTGCGCATGATGCTTTCGGAAACCGCTTCGCACTTTTCCGGATCATGCGCTATGCGCGGACCGTGACATAGCTGCCGGGCGCGTCTTCGATCGGAGGCAGGGCGTCACTGCCGGCCGCGCGCGCCGGGACCTCCTCCGGATCGAGTGCACCCAGCCATTGCCGCCAGTCCGGCCACCACGAGCCCTTGTGCTCGACGGCGCCCTTCATCCATTGCGCGACGTTGACGTCCTTGATGTTGTCGTTGGTCCAGTACTGATATTTGTTCGAGGCCGGCGGATTGACCACGCCGGCGATGTGGCCGGAGCCCGACAGCACATATTTCACCGGGCCCCCGAAGAACTGCGAGCCGTACAGCACCGATTCCGCCGGCGCGATGTGGTCTTCGCGGGTGGCGAGGTTGTAGACCGGGACCTTGACCTTGGAGAGATCGAGCAGGGTGTTGTCGAGCACCATCGTGCCGGTCGACAGCCGGTTCTCCAGATAGCAGTTGCGCAAATAATAGGAATGGTTCGCCTGGGTCATGCGCGTCGCATCGGAATTCCAGTGCAACAGGTCGAACGCGCTCGGCTGCTGGCCCTTCAAATAGTTGCTGACGACGTAGGACCAGATCAAATCGTTGGAGCGCAGCATGTTGAAGGCCATCGCCATCTTCGAGCCTTCGAGCACGCCGGCCGTCTTCATGTCATGCTCGAGGGCTGCGATCTGCTCCTCGTCGACGAACACGAGGAGATCGCCGGCATGGGTGAAATCGACCTGGGCGGCGAAGAACGTCGCCGATGCAACGCGCTGGCGGCGTTTCTCGGCGAGCCAGGCCAGCGTGGTCGCGAGCATCGTGCCGCCGACGCAATAGCCGGCGGTGTGCACCTTCATCTCGCCAGTGACCCTCTCGATCACGTCCATCGCCGTGAGCGGACCTTCCTTCATGTAGTCTTCCCAGCCCTTGTTGCCGAGCCGCTTGTCGGGATTGACCCATGAGATCACGAACACGGTGATGCCCTGATCGACGCACCACTTGATGTAGGATTTCTCCGGCTTGAGATCGAGGATGTAGAACTTGTTGATCCAGGGCGGCACGATCAGGAGCGGGGTGCGCAGCACCTTCTCCGTGGTCGGCGAATACTGGATCAGCTGCATCATCTCGTTCTGGTAGATCACCTTGCCCGGCGTCGTCGCCATGTTGACGCCGACGACGAGATTGTCCGGATTGGATTGGCGGATCTTCAGCATGCCCTTGCCGGCCGCGATGTCCTCGGCGAGCATCTTGAGGCCGCGCGCGAGGTTGTCGCCGCTGCTGGCCACCGTCTCGCGCAACACCTCCGGATTGGTCAGCACGAAGTTCGATGGCGACAGCGCGTTGGTGACCTGCTGGACGTAGAACTCGGCCTTGCGGCGTGTGTGCGGATCGAGCCCTTCGGCGTCGCGCACCAGTTCCTGCGCCCATTTGGTCGTGAGCAGATAGAGCTGCATCACGAAATCGAAGAACTGGTTCGACTTCCATTCCGGATCGGCAAAGCGCTTGTCGCGCGGCGAAGGCGCGATCGCGGGCGGAGCGTCCTGGCCAGCCATGCGGCGGACGGCAGAGCCCCAGAGGTCGAGATAATCCTTGGCGAGCTTGGTCTGGAGATCGGAGGAGCGGGACGTGTCCGACAGCCAGTATTCGGCGACCGAGGTGAAGGTCTTGACGACCTCGGCAAGCTCGGCCGGCGGGCGATCCTGCACCTCGCCGCTTTCGCGCGGTTTGAGATAGGCAGCGAGCGCCTTGCCACCACTCTCCATCGCTCGCGCGACATTCATCGCGAAGGCTTCGGCATCGAACTTCGTCTCGAACGTGTTGCCGGATTTGGGCGTGTCGGTTGTGATGGTACTCATGCGCAGAACAGTAACGATTCATTCCGTATTCGTCACCGCGAAGCTCGCATCTTTGGCGTTAAACACTCTCGAAGATGTGCTGCAGTGCGACAAATTTTCTTGGTTTCGTCACAATCGAGCCGCACCGCTCGGCTTGGTAGTGCCGGGCTATTTTCTCGCTCACACCATTTGGGCAGCAATGGTTTGAGCTTGGGCGCGGTCTTGGGTAAGGTTTGCCCGGGGCCGTGCTTTGGGACGAGTAGGGGATTTCCCAAGTGTTGGCGTTATGGGACCTGCAAAAGACGCTGCCGATCCGCGGCGCGCTGTTGATCGCGGCGCTCGCCCTCGGCGGCTGCTCGAGCCAGCTTGCGGATATGACACCTGCGGATGCGCAGGCGCATCCCAAGGAGCCCGGCAGCTATCTGCCGGTGCATGATCTGCCGCCGGATCGCGATCAGGCGACCATCCCGCCGGACCAGCGCGCCAAGATCGAGGCTGAGCTCGCCGCGGCGCGCGATCGTCAGGCCGTGGCCGCCAAGGACGCCAAGTGAGCAGCCAAGTGAGCAAGTGAGACGGTGCAAGGTAATCGCTGGCGCCCCCGTCTTGCCGTGCTAAAAGACCTCAGTTCAGCCGAGAGTCAGGGCGAACGACTTCAGTCGCCATTGTCGATGATTGCTCTAAGTATTTGATTTTGAGTAGTTTTCGCGAGGGGCTGGGCGCGTTTCCGAACGGCCGTTGTGGCCTGTCGATTCTGTCCTGACCGGCTGCCCGGAGCCCAGAGAGCCATGGAAGAATTTTACCGCATCCGCCGCCTGCCGCCTTACGTGTTCGAACAGGTCAACCGGGCCAAGGCGGCCGCGCGGAATGCCGGCGCCGACATCATCGACCTCGGCATGGGCAATCCGGACCTGCCGGCCCCGCCGCATGTGCTCGAGAAGCTCAAGGAGACGCTCGGCAAGCCTCGCACCGATCGCTACTCGGCCTCCCGCGGCATCCCGGGGCTGCGCCGGGCCCAGGCCGCCTATTATGACCGCCGCTTCGGCGTGAAGCTCAACCCGGACACCCAGGTCGTAGCGACGCTGGGCTCGAAGGAGGGCTTTGCCAACGTGGCGCAGGCCATCACCGCGCCGGGCGATGTCATCCTCTGTCCGAACCCGAGCTATCCGATTCACGCGTTCGGCTTTTTGATGGCGGGCGGCGTGATCCGCTCGGTACCTTCGGAGCCGACGCCGCAATTCTTCGAGGCGGCGGAGCGGGCGATCATCCATTCGATCCCCAAGCCGCTGGCGCTCGTCGTCTGCTATCCCTCGAACCCGACCGCCTATGTCGCGAGCCTCGACTTCTACAAGGATCTCGTCGCCTTCGCGAAGAAGCACGAAATCCTGATCCTGTCCGATCTCGCTTATGCCGAGGTTTATTTCGACGAGAATAGCCCGCCGCCCTCGGTGCTCCAGGTGCCCGGCGCGATGGACGTCACCGTCGAGTTCACCTCGATGTCGAAGACCTATTCCATGGCCGGCTGGCGCATGGGCTTTGCGGTGGGCAATGAGCGCCTGATCGCGGCACTCGCCCGCGTCAAATCCTATCTCGACTACGGCGCGTTCACGCCAGTGCAGGTCGCCGCGACCGCGGCGCTGAATGGACCCGACGATTGCATCAAGGAGATGCGCGACACCTACCGCAAGCGCCGCGACGCGCTGGTGGAATCGTTCGGCCGCGCCGGCTGGGAGATTCCGCCACCGGAGGCCTCGATGTTCGCTTGGGTGCCGCTGCCGGAGGCCTTCCGCAGCGTCGGCAGCATGCAATTCGCGACCCTGATGGTGGAGAAATCCGGCGTCGCGGTGTCGCCCGGCGTCGGCTTCGGCGAGTATGGTGAAGGATATGTCCGCATCGCCATGGTGGAAAACGAGCAACGGATCAGGCAGGCCGCGCGCGGCGTGCGCCGCTTCCTTGAAAGCGGCATCGAAACGTTGCACAACATCGTTCCGCTCGCCAATCGGCGCTAGTTCTCTTCTGCAGGTTTTCTGAAGTATCATGGTCGCACCCCTGAAAGTGGGCATAGCGGGGCTCGGCACCGTGGGTGCCGAAGTTGTCCGTTTGATCGAAACGCAAGCGCGCGTGCTCACGGGGCGCAGCGGCCGCGGCATCCGCGTCGTTGCCGTCACCGCGCGGTCGAAGGCGAAAAAGCGCGGCGTCGACCTGCGCGGCGTCGAATGGGCGAAGGATCCGATGGCCCTTGCCACCCATCCCGAGGTCGATTGCTTCGTCGAGTTGATGGGCGGTGCCGGTGATCCCGCGCTGTCGGCGGTGGAAACCGCGCTCAATGCCGGCAAGTCCGTTGTCACCGCCAACAAGGCGCTGCTCGCCAAGCACGGCCTCAAGCTCGCCAAGGCGGCTGAAAAGCACGGCGGCGCGCTGAATTTCGAGGCAGCGGTCGGCGCCGCGATCCCTGTCATCAAGACGTTACGTGAAGGTCTTGCCGGAACCGGCATCAACCGCGTCTATGGCATCCTCAACGGCACCTGCAACTACATCCTGACCCGGATGGAGCAGGAGGGGCTGTCCTTTGCCGAATGCCTGAAGGACGCGCAGCGGCTCGGCTATGCCGAGGCCGATCCGTCCTTCGACGTCGACGGCCACGACACCGCGCAAAAACTCGCCATTCTCGCCAGCCTCGCTTTCGGCACAAAAGTTGCTCAAAGCGCAGTGTATGTCGAAGGCATCTCATCCATCGCGCCGGAAGATCTTCGTGCGGCGGCCGATCTCGGTTACCGCGTCAAGCTCCTCGGCGTTGCGGTTCGCACCGCCAAGGGCATCGAACAGCGCGTGCATCCGACCATGGTGCCAAAATCCTCCTCGATCGCGCAGGTGATGGGTGTCACCAATGCAGTCACGATCGACGGCGAGGGGATTCCGCCGATCACGCTGGTCGGCCCCGGCGCAGGCGGTGCCGCGACCGCGTCCGCCGTGGTCGCCGACATCGCCGATGTTGCGCGCGGCATCCGCGCCAATCCGTTCGGCCGGCCCATCGCGCAACTGCACGACACCAAGAAAGCGCCGATGGAGCGGCATGAGGGCGGCTATTACATCCGCCTGCTCGCGCGCGATTTCCCGGGTACAGCGGCCGCGATCGCGACCCGGCTTGCAGAACAGAAGATTTCGATCGAGTCGATCGTGCAGCGTCATCCCAATGGCGGCGCTGCGCCCAGCGACGGCAAGGCGGTGCCCGTGCCCGTCATCCTGATCACCTATGCGACCCATGAAGACGCGGTGCGCCGCGCGCTCGCCGCCGTTCAGCACGACAAGGTAATCAGTGGACGGCCGCAGGTGATCCGGATCGAGAAGAACTAGAGCATGATCCGGACCCGGAAGGCCGCGTTAGCGCAACGCATGTGGCGGTTTTCCGGAAAAGAGATCATGCTCAATCGAAGAGGACGGTTCGAACGAACCGTGGGCGTTGCGAGTTGACGCGGACAGAGGTGTCCGCCGAGCCGTTTTAAAGGAGTGAGCCAATGTCGACCCATATTTCAGTCCCGCCGCAAGCGTTGCTCGAGCGCATTCTCACGCTGGAGATCGTGCGGGTGACGGAGCGGGCGGCGGTGTCGTCGGCGCGACTGCGCGGGCATGGCAACGAGAAGCAGGCTGATCAGGCCGCTGTGGACGCCATGCGCCGCGAGCTCAACAAGCTCCCGATCGAAGGCACCATCGTGATCGGCGAAGGCGAGCGCGACGAGGCGCCGATGCTCTTCATCGGTGAGAAGGTCGGCATGAATGCCGGTCCTCAGGTCGATATCGCGGTCGATCCGCTCGAAGGCACCACGCTTTGCGCCAAGAACATGCCGGGTGCGATCGCGACCATGGCGATGGCCGATGGCGGCACCCTGCTGCACGCCCCCGACGTCTACATGCAGAAGCTCGCGATCGGACCGGGCTACGACAAGGGCGTCGTCGATCTCGATGCCTCGCCCGCCGACAACGTCCGCCGCCTCGCCAAGGCCAAGGGCGTCAAGCCGGAAGGCATCACCGTTCTCGTGCTCGACCGTCCGCGCCATGCCGACATCATCGCGAGCGTGCGCTCGACCGGCGCGGCCGTGCGCCTCATCACCGACGGCGACGTCGCCGGCGTGATCCACTGCGCCGACCCCGACAACACCGGCGTCGACATGTATCTCGGCACCGGCGGTGCGCCGGAAGGCGTGCTCGCCGCCGTGGCGCTGCGCTGCATCGGTGGCCAGATGCAGTGCCGCCTGATCCTCGACTCCGAGGAGAAGCGCGAGCGCGCCGCCAAGATGGGTGTCAACGATCCCAAGATGATCTACGGCATCGAGGACATGGCGCGCGGCGACTGCCTGTTCGCGGCCACCGGCGTCACCACGGGCTCGCTGCTGTCGGGCGTCAAGTTCCGCAAGGATGGCGTGATTGAAACCGAGACGGTGGTGATGCGCTCGGTCACCGGCACCGTGCGCTACATCAAGGCCGAGCACCGCGAGCTGGCGAAGTTCCATTTGGATTGATGCTCCCTGTCATTCCGGGCGACGGGACCGCGCAACGCGCGGCCCGGAGAGCCCGGAATCCATCGAGCGACAGAGTCTGAGGTGAAATGGATTCCGGGTTCACGCTCCGCGCGCCCCGGAATGACAAGAAGAATCATCACGGGAAGCGCCCATGTCCGATCTCTCCGCCGTCAAAGCCCTCGTCTTCGACGTGTTCGGCACCGTGGTCGACTGGCGCACTAGCCTCATCACCGACTTCATGTGGTGGAGCAAGCAGCGCGGCATCGGCGCCGACTGGACCGCTTTGGTCGACGGCTGGCGCGGCATGTACATGGCCTCGATGGACGACGTACGGAAACATCCCGAGCGCGGCTATGTCATGTTAGATGATCTGCACCGCCGCTCGCTGGAAAAGCTGGTCGATCGATTCTCGATCAAGGGTCTCACCGAAGCCGATCTCGACTATCTCACCAAAGGCTGGCATCGTCTCAATCCCTGGCCCGATAGCGTCGCCGGCCTCACGCGGCTCAAATCGAAATTCGTGATCTCGCCGCTGTCGAACGGCAATGTCGCGCTGCTCACCAACATGGCGAAGTTTGCAGGGCTCCCGTGGGACCTCATCATGTCGGCCGAGCTGTTCGAGCACTACAAGCCCGATCCCGAGACCTATCTCGGTGCCGCGCGCCTGCTTTGTCTCAAGCCGGAAGAGGTGATGATGGTCGCCGCCCACAACGGCGATCTCGCGGCCGCCCAGAAGAACAGGCTGAAGACCGCCTTCGTGGCGCGGCCGACCGAATACGGTCCGCTTCAGAAGGTCGATTTCGAAGCGACCGGCAATTGGGACATCGTCGCCAAGGATTTTGGCGGCATCGCCGACAGGCTGGGCTGTTAGGCCGTGTCTTCATGACCCAGTAAAGTCTGCTTGCGCACGACGAGGGGACGTGAAGGCCTGAAGACCTATGAGCAAACCGATTCCCGAGCGCTATCGGAACCTCCGGACGTTTGCGTTCGGGGACAGCCCCGCACTCGCAGATGAATTGATCGAACTCGTCATCAAGGGCATCAAGACCGCGACGTGCAGCACCGAAGACGAGCCGAACACGTCCACGCCCGGTGAGCGCTGGGTCGTGCTCGACGGGCGAGGAGAGGCGCGCTGCGTCATCGAATCCATCGACGTAACATATCGGCGCTTCAATGAGGTCGACGCAGCCTTTGCATATGATGAGGGTGAAGGTGACCGGAGCCTGGCCTATTGGCGCCGCGCCCATCAGGCGTATTTCGGTAGGCTTGGACGATATAGCGACGACATGATGCTGATGTGCGAGCGCTTTCGCCTCGTCGAGGTCTTTGGCGACATTCCACGCCAGGATTCATAGCTTGGGCAGTCGACGCCGCTGCAAGGCTCAGCGCGGTGACACCGTGGGTGCGATTTGGGCATGCGGTTCGCCGGTCCGATCCTCAGGCGCACAGAACGTCGCAATCGCAAGATCGATCCGCCGGTCCAGGACGCGGCGGTTGAGCTTGAATCCGGTATCGGTCAGCAGCCTGAAATGATCGTGGCCGAACACCATGCCGAACAGCATTTCGGCGATGAGGCGGAGCGGCACGCCCTCGAAACGAGGCTCCAGGCGAACCGACTTGAGCAGGTCGACGATATGCTCCGTGCCCGACTCCATGATGACCTCAGCGAACATGCGCCCCAGCGCAGGCGAGGCCTGACGTTCGCCGATGATCAGGCGCTGCAGCGCGATTTCGCCCGGCGACAGCGCCACGTCTGCGGCTTCCCTAAGTGTGTTTCGAAGCCGGTCCGTTGGTGATCCTTCCAAAGGAGCGTCTGCGTAATCGGCTTCGGGCAGGCTGCGCAGCAGCATGGCGCGGAACAGCTCGGTCTTGCTCTCGAACAATTTGTAGAGCGTCTTCTTCGACATTCCGACGGCGCCAGCGATGTCGTCCATCGTCGTCGCGGCAAAACCCTTGTTGGTGAAGGTGTCCTTCGCCGCCGCCAGCAATTGCGCCATCCGCGCGTCAGGGGCGGGAAGGTTGGCCTCTCGCCTGTTGCGTTCCGACGGCGCGCTGCCATCAGCGCGCCTGCTGAATTCTCTTGCCATGTTAAACCTGCCGCCAAATCTGAGCCGCCGCTTCACGACTGCTTGAATGAAGTTGGGCTGCACAGCCTAGCACTTGACTTCGGGGAAGGAAACTACCAAGTTTCCAGGCGGAAACTGAAGAGTTTCCAAATGTTTCCGTGTGCGCCCCCATCAAAGGGCCGCAACTCACCCATGGATCGTCATCATGCGTCCCCCGATCGCCCCTGCTGTTCCGTTGTTTGCCCTGCTGCTTGCAGCTTGCGGGGAGCAGAGCCAGCAAGCGGCATTCCCTCAGATGGTGCCGGAGATCGGCGTCGTCACCTTGAAGCCGCAGGAGGCGAAGATTTCGACGGTGCTGCCCGGCCGTGTCGTCGCCTACCAAGTCTCCGAGGTCAGGCCGCAGGTCACCGGCATCCTGCTCAAGCGCGACTTCGTGGAGGGCGCCGAGGTTAGGGAGGGCGACCTGCTCTATGAGATCGACCCGGTGCAGTACAAGGCGGCGCTGGCAAGCGTCGAGGCTGCGGTGCAGAGGTCGGAGGCAACGCTCGTCAGCGTGCGCCTCAAGGCCGCGCGCAAGACGCAGTTGCTCCAGACCAATGCCGCCAGCCAGCAGGACGTCGACGATGCCGTTGCCGCCTACAAGCAGGGCGAAGCCGACCTGAAGGCCGCCGAGGCCAACCGCGACACTGCCACGATCTCGCTGGACCGTACCAAGGTCACCGCGTCGATCTCGGGCCGGATCGGGAAGTCGACCATCACGCCCGGCGCGCTCGTCACGGCGAGCCAGACGACCGCGATGACGACGATCCAGCAGCTCGACCCCGTCTATGTCGATCTCGACCAGTCGACCTCCGAGATGGAGCGCCTGCGCAACCAGATCGCCAGCGGAAAGCTCAAGCGCCCAACCGACGGCGTGCAGGTCGAACTGCTGATGGAGAGCGGCAAGGCTTACGGCCACAAGGGCAAGTACGGCTTCACCGACGCCAGCGTCAACGAGAGCACCGGCTCAGTTAGCTCGCGTGCGATCTTCGCCAATCCGGAGCGCGCGCTGCTGCCCGGCATGTATGTCCGCGCGCGCGTCGTCGCCGGCGTCGATCCGGCCGCGATCCTGGTGCCGCAGCGGGCGGTCTCGCGCAATCCGTTGGGGCAGGCGGTGGCGATGTTCGTCGACAAGGACGGCAAGGTCGAGCAGCGGGTGCTGGATCTCGGCGAGGACGTCGACGGCAACTGGCTCGTCCGGTCCGGCGCCAGACCCGGCGATCGCCTCGTCGTCGAGGGAACGCAGAAGGCTCGCCCCGGCGCGCCCGTCAAGACCGTCGAAGTCACCGTCGATCCGGCAACCGGCCTCACCGTGAGCCCGACGCGGCAGGCCGATGCGCGGCCCGCGGCCGCCACAACCGAGCGGTAATCGTCATGTCGCATTTCTTCATCAAGCGGCCGATCTTCGCCTGGGTCATCGCCATCCTGATCATGCTCGGCGGCGTGCTCGCGATCATGCGCCTGCCGATCGCGCAATATCCGCAGATCGCACCGACCGTCGTCACGATCACGGCGACCTATCCCGGCGCCAACGCCGAGACCGCGGAAAACTCGGTGACCAAGGTCATCGAGCAGAACATGACCGGCCTCGACTATCTCCAGTACATGTCGTCGTCGAGCACCTCGACCGGCGTCGTGCAGATCTCGCTGACCTTCACCAACGAGGCCGATGCCGACATCGCGCAGGTGCAGGTGCAGAACAAGCTCCAGCTCGCGACCCCGCTGCTGCCGCAGGTCGTGCAGCAGCAGGGCATCAAGGTCGTGAAGTCGTCGGCGAGCTTTTTGATGGTGCTCGGCTTCGTCTCCGAGGATGGCCGACTCGCCGCCAGCGACATCGCCGATTACGTGGCGTCCTCGATCAACGATCCCATCAGCCGCGTCGCCGGCGTCGGCCAGGTGACGTTATTCGGCGCCGAATATGCCATGCGCATCTGGCTCGATCCCGACAAGCTGGCCAAATACAATCTGATGCCCGGCGACGTGATCGCGGCGATCCAGACCCAGAACACGCAGGTCACGGCGGGCCAGCTCGGCGGCCTGCCGGCCGTCGGCGGGCAGCAGCTCAATGCCACCATCACCTCGCAGAGTCGCCTGCAGACCGTTGAGCAGTTCAAGGACATCATCCTGCGCACGGCATCGTCCGGCCAGTCCGTGCGCGTCGGCGACGTCGCGCGTGTCGAACTCGGCTCGAAGTCCTATGATTCAGCCGCGCGGTATAACGGCAAGCCGGCCGCCGGTATGGGCATCAGCCTTGCGACCGGCGCCAATGCAGTCGCAACCGCGGAAGCGGTGAAGGCGCGCATTGCCCAGCTCAGCGGCACCATGCCGGAGGGCCTTCGCGTCATCTATCCCTACGACACCACGCCGTTCGTCAAGCTGTCGATCGAGAAGGTGGTGCACACGCTGTTCGAGGCGATCGTCCTCGTCTTCGTCGTGATGTTCGTGTTCCTGCAGAGCTGGCGGGCCACCATCATTCCGACCATCGCCGTGCCGGTGGTGCTGCTCGGGACTTTTGGCGTGCTCTCGCTCGCGGGCTATTCGATCAACACGCTGACGATGTTCGCGATGGTGCTGGCCATCGGCCTGCTGGTCGACGATGCCATCGTCGTGGTCGAGAACGTCGAGCGCGTGATGGCCGAGGAGCATCTCGAGCCGCGCGAGGCAACCGAGAAATCGATGCGCGAAATCACAGGTGCCTTGGTCGGAATCGGCGTCGTGCTCTCGGCCGTGTTCATCCCGATGGCGTTCTTCAACGGTTCGGTCGGCATCATCTACCGGCAGTTCGCGCTCACCATCGTCACGGCGATGCTGCTCTCGGTGCTGGTGGCCTTGGTGCTGACGCCGGCCCTGTGCGTCACCATCCTGAAGCCGCCGCTGCATCACGGCACGCAGCGCGGCTTCTTCGGCCTGTTCAACCGCGGCTTCGACCGCATGGCCGATGGCTACCAGCGCGGCGCGGCTGGCGCGATCAAGCGCGTTGCCGGGATGATGATTGCGTTCGTGGCGATCGTCGCCGGCATGGTCGTCCTGTTCCAGCGGCTGCCGAGCTCGTTCCTGCCTGAGGAGGACCAGGGCACGATCATGACCCTGATCCAGCTTCCGGTCGGCGCGACCTCGGCGCGCACGCTCGACGTCATCAAGCAGGTCGAGCATCAATATCTCGACAACGAGAAGGACGCCGTGGACGGCGTGTTCGCGGTCAACGGCTTCAGCTTTGCGGGGCAGGGCCAGAATGTCGGATTGGCCTTCGTCAGCTTAAAACCGTTCGATGAGCGCAAGCATCCGGCGAGCTCGGCGCAGGCCGTGGTCGGCCGTGCGATGGGCGCGTTCGCGAAGATCCGCGACGCCATGGTGTTTGCGGTGTTGCCGCCGTCGATTCCGGGCTTTGGCAATGCCGGCGGCTTCGACGTCTATCTCCAGGATACCGGCGGCAACGGTCATGAGGCGCTGATCCAGGCCCGCAACCAGTTGCTCGGCCAGCTTGCGGCGGACAAGCGCGTGGCGCAGGCGCGGCCGAACGGTCAGGACGATACGCCGCAATTCAACCTGGACGTCGATCAGGCCAAGGCCACCGCACTCGGCGTGAACCTGAGTGATCTCAACACCACGCTGTCGGCGGCCTGGGGAGGCGCCTATGTCAACGACTTCATCGACCGCGGCCGTGTCAAGCAGGTCTATGTGCAAAGCGACGCGCCGTTCCGCATGGACACCAGCGACATCGGCCGCTGGTATGTGCGCAATGCCGCCGGCTCTATGGTGCCGTTCTCGGCGGTGGCCACCGATCGCTGGAGTTTTGGCTCGCCGCGCCTCGAGCGCTACAACGGCGTTGCCGCCGTCGAGCTGCAGGGGCAGGCGGGGCCGGGCATCAGCTCGGGCGTCGCGATGCAGGCGGTGGAGGAGCAGATGGCCAAGCTGCCCAAGGGCTATGGCCACGAATGGACCGGATTGTCGTTCCAGGAGCGGCTGACCGGCAGCCAGACGCTGTATCTCTATGCGATCTCGCTCCTGATCGTCTTCCTCAGCCTCGCGGCGCTCTATGAGAGCTGGTCGGTGCCGTTCGCGGTGATGCTGACGGTGCCGATCGGCGTGCTCGGTGCGCTGCTTGCGGCGACGCTGTTCAGCCAGGCCAACGACGTCTATCTCCAGGTTGGCCTTTTGACCACGATCGGTCTTGCGTCGAAGAACGCGATCCTGATCGTCGAATTCGCGCTGGAACAGATCGCGGCCGGCCGGAGCCTCGTCGACGCTACGCTGCATGCGTCGCGTCAGCGCCTGCGCCCGATCCTGATGACGTCGCTCGCCTTCATCCTCGGCGTGCTGCCGCTGGCGGTGGCGACCGGCGCCGGCTCCGCCAGCCAGAACGCGGTCGGAATCGGGGGCGCCGGCGGCATGATCGCGGCGACGGTGCTCGGCATCTTCTTCGTGCCCGCTCTGTTCGTACTCGTGCGGCGGATTTTTCCGGGCGCGCGAACGGAAGCGGCGAGCTCGAATCCTCCAGCGGTCGCGGAGCCCGCGGAATAGATCGCGGTCCGGGCGCTCATGCGCCGCCCGGACCTTCTCTTGAAAGCTACAACGTCATCTGCATCGGCTCGGGATAATAGTGGAACCCTTCACCTGCTTTCGCGACATGGCCATAGCCCGGGCAGGCGAAGTGATAGGACATCACCGGGGTTTTGTTCGTGTCTTTTGTTTTGCGCAGTTTGTTCGCGCGTTGCGACCGGCCCTATCGGCCATGCGGCCGCAGGTCGGCAGAAGCCATGCTGCGCCGGGTACGACAAGCTAGCAAGTAGAATTGATTCGCGGATGCACGCGGAACAAGAATTGCGCCTTACGCAATTCTCAGCGTGAGATCATTGGCTTCGGTCTCAGCAAAACCCGCCTGCAAAACCTCTTCGCGCTTATGGCGCAGATGCGCACGCAGGATGTGGGCGAGGCCGGCGCCGTCGCGCCTTTGCAGCGCGTTCAGGATTGCATCATGCTCCTTCACGGCGAGCGCCCAGCGCTGCGGCGTCATCGGGGTGACGTAGCGCGCGCGGCGGATGCGCGCGGTCACCGACGTGTAAAGCCCCGCGAGCACCGGGTTTCCGGCAGCATTGACGATGGCTTCGTGAATGGCGCGGTTTCCGCGATAGTACTGGATCAGATCGCCGTCGCGATAATGCTGCACCATGGCGGCATGCACCGCGGCGATCTCGTCGATCTCGGCATCGGTGATGCGCTCGCAGGCGAGCTCGCCGGCGAGGGCCTCGAGGCCCTGGCAGACCTCGAACAGGTCGCGCATGTCCTTGTCGGTCAGCTTCGCCGCGCGCGAGCCGCGATGCGGCAGCAGCTGCACGAGGCCTTCGGCGGCCAGCACCTTGAGCGCCTCGCGCAGCGGCGTGCGCGAGATCTCGAGCCGCTCGCACAGCTCGCGCTCGGGAATCCGCGCGCCCGGCGGGATTTCGCCGTCGAGCAGGATGGCGCGGATGCGGCCGACGACTTCTTCATGAAGCATGGGTCTGAACTCAATTTGCATTCAAAAATGAACTCATGTGCGGATATTTGCAAGTTCCTGCTTGAAAATTCCAAATTTTGCATTCAAAAATGCAAAAAACAGAAAGGCATGAGGAAATGGACCTGCAAGTGGAGGCAGAAGACCTCGTCTTCGAACGCCAGGACGGCATTGGGCGGATCACCTTCAACCGTCCGCAGGCCCGCAACGCCTTCACCTTCGCGATGTACGAGCGGCTCGCCGCGATCTGCGAGGAGGCCAACCGCGACCATGCGATCAAGGTGCTGGTGCTGCGCGGGGCCGGCGACAAGGCGTTCGCATCGGGGACCGACATCAACCAGTTCCGCGAGTTCAAGACGCCGCAGGACGCGATCGACTACGAGAACCGGATCGATCGCGTGCTCACCACGCTGGAGCTGTGCCGGGTGCCGACGATCGCGGCGATCAACGGGTTCTGTACCGGAGGCGGGGCGGGCATCGCCGCAGCCTGCGATCTCCGCATCGGCACCAGGAGCGCCAAAATCGGTTTCCCCATCGCCCGCACGCTCGGCAATTGCCTGTCGATGTCCAATGTCAGCCGTCTCACCGCGCTCATCGGCGCCGCGCGCGTCAAGGATCTGATCTTCACCGCGCGTCTTGTCGACGCCACCGAGGCCGCAAGTGTCGGGCTGCTCGGCGAAGTCGTCGAGGATATTGCCGCGCTCGAGCGGCGTACTGAGGAGATCGCCCGGCTCGTCGCCAGTCACGCGCCGCTGACGCTGAATGCGACCAAGCAGGCTGTGGCGCGCCTGCAACGGCGGCTGACGCGGGACGAGGGCGAAGATCTCATCCTGATGTGCTACACGAGCCAGGATTTTCGCGAAGGGCTCGATGCTTTCCTCAACAAGCGTGCGCCTCAATGGCGCGGCCAATAGGACGGGCCCGATGCAAAGTTCGCAATCCACCTCTCGTCGTTCGGGACCGCTCGCCGGTCTCAAGGTCATCGATCTCACCCATGTCATGGCAGGGCCGACCTGCACCCTGATGCTCGCCGACATGGGCGCCGACGTCATCAAGATCGAGAAATGGCCGAACGGCGACGATACCCGCCATTCGGTGCCGCCGAAGATCGGCGACGAGGCGGCCTCCTTCCTGATGATGAACCGCAACAAGCGCGGCATCGTGCTGGATCTGAAGACCGATGGCGGCAAGCAGGTGCTGCGGCGATTGATCGCGAGCGCCGACGTGCTGGTCGAGAATTTTGCGCCCGGCGCGATGGAGCGTCTCGGTTTCGGCTACGAGGCACTGCACGCCGAATTCCCGGCGCTGATCTACTGCTCGCTGTCGGGCTTCGGCCGCACCGGTCCCTACAAACATCGCCGCGGCTTCGATCTGGTCGCGCAGGCCATGAGCGGCATCATGAGCTTCACCGGTGAACGCCCGGACGGTCCACCCGTCAAATGCGGCCCGCCGCTGTCCGACATCACCGCCGGCCTGCTCGCGAGCATGGGCATCCTCGCGGCCTATACGCATCGTCTCAAGACCGGCGAAGGGCAGTGGGTCGAGACATCGCTCTATGAAGCGGCCCTGGTGCAGACCTACTGGCAATCGACCATCGCACTGGCCGCGGGCACCGCGCCGCGCGCGATGGGGTCAGCGCATCCGCTCAACGCGCCGTATCAGGCCTTTGAAGCATCGGATGGCTGGCTCGTGGTCGGCGGCGCCAACAAGAAGCATTGGCTCTTGATGTTGGAGGCGCTTGGCGCCAGCGAGCTCGCCGCTGATCCGCGCTTCGTTAACGGGGCCGACCGCATGGCCAATCTGAAAGAGCTGGAAGCGGTCCTGAGCGAACGCTTCCGCACCAAATCCCGCGCGCACTGGCTCGCGGCGCTGGACGAGAAGGGCGTGCCGTGCGGACCCGTGCACGACATGCTGGAGGCGCTCAGCGATCCGCAGACGCTGGCGCGCGAGATGGTCGTCGAGGTCGAGCACTCCACGCTCGGCCCCGTCAAGACGATCGGTCTTCCCGTCAAGTTTTCGGAGACCCCAGGCAAAGTGCGATCAGGTGCGCCGGTCTATGGTCAGCACACGAGCGAGGTGCTGGCCGAGCACGGGTTCGACCAGTCGCGAATCGAAGCGCTCGAAAAAGAAGGCGCGATCGTGCTGGCCGCAGGAAGACGCGAGGAACGCGTCGCCTGAACGGGCGTCGATACGACAACAACAAAAGACAAGATCAGCTGGAGGAAATCATGGGTCGGACGTCAACATTTCTGCTCTCCGCGGCCGCGACCGTGCTCGCCGGCACGATGCCGGCGCTTGCCGCCTGGCAACCGCAAAAGCCGATCGAGTTCGTGGCCACTGCCGGGCCGGGCGGCGGCACCGACAACCTTGCCCGCGCGGTGCAGAACATCATCGCCAAGCACAAGCTGACGGAGCAGCCGATCGTCGTCGTCAACAAGGGCGGCGGCAGCGGCGCCGAAGGCTATGTCTACGGCAAGGCCTCCGCGGGCGACCCCTACAAGGTGATCTTCGGCACCTCGAACGCCTGGCAGCAGCCGCTCGTCTCCAAGGTCGCCTTCAACTACACCGATCTGACCCCGATCGCGGCGATGGCGCAGGACGAGTTCCTGCTCTGGGTCAAGCAGGACGCGCCGTACAAGACGGCGGGCGACTATCTGAAGGCGGCCGCATCGGGCGAATTCAAGATGGGCGGCGCGCAGTCAAAGGACACCGACGAGGTGCTGACGCGCATGATCGAGAAGGCCGGCAAGGTCAAGCTGACCTACATCCCCTTCAAGAGCGGCGCCGAGACCGCGGTGCAGCTCGCCGGCGGACATCTCGACTCCCACGTCAACAACCCCAGCGAAAGCCTCGGGCAATGGCGCGGCGGCACGCAGCGCCCGCTCTGTGTTTTCAGCCCGAAGCGGCTGCCGCAGGGCGCGAAGGTCACCGCGACCGAAGGCTGGAGCGACGTTCCGACCTGCATCGAGCAGGGCCTCGACATCAAGCAATATGAGCAGCCGCGCACGGTGTGGCTGCCCGGCAAGGTCACGCCGGACCAGGCGGCGTTCTATGTCGACCTCATGAAAAAGGTGCAGGCGACGCCGGAATGGAAGGACTACATCGAGAAGACCTCGCAGGTCGACACCTTCATGACCGGCGCCGAGCTCGACAAATTCATCAAGGAGGACCTCGAGCACGTCAAGCAGGTCGCGGGCGAGCAGGGCTGGCTCGTCAAGTGAGGCGGGGCTGTTGCATCGGCGGTGCCACAAATTCCGGCGTCGTCCCGGCGAAGGCCGGGACCCATAACCACAGGGACGAGTTTGATGAAGACTCGGATCCACATCGGTACGACGACCAACGCCTCTCGAGAGATCACGCGGTATGGGTCCCGGCCTTCGCCGGGACGACGCGGTGGATGGAGAAAACGCGTGCGTCATGCACGGCCGGACGTTGTCCGCCGCTCGAACGGAGCCCCCAATGATCTCCCGCCGCGCGCTTGAACTTGCGACCGCCGTACTCACCGGCAGCTTTGGTGTGGCCGTCGTCGTCTCCAGCCTCGACAACGGCATCGGCTGGTCGAGCGCGGGCGTGGACGCCGGGACGTTTCCGTTCCTGACCGGGATCATCATCGTGCTTGGGAGTCTCTACAATCTGGTGCGCGGCGTATTACCGGTTGCCTCGCTGGCGAATGTCCCCATCGCCATCACGCCGATCGAGCTGCGCCGGCTCGCCGGCCTGTTCGTGCCGGCCGCGATCTTCGTGGCCGCGATTCCGCTGGCCGGGATGTACGTCGCCTCGGCGCTGTATGTCTTCGCAGTGCTGGCGATCCCCCGGCACCAATCGGTGCCGCGTGCGCTCGCCATGGCGGGGGCGACGGCACTCGCACTCTACGTCGTGTTCGAGCGCATGTTCCAGGTCAGTCTGCCGCACGGCGCGCTCGCCGCCGCGTTTGGGTTCTGACGGAGAGGCCGATGGATAATCTCGCAGAACTCCTGCACGGCTTCACCATCGCGGTCACCGTTCCGCATCTGGCGCTGATGGCAATCGGCGTGCTGCTCGGCATTCTCGTCGGCGTGCTGCCGGGGCTGGGTGCGCCGAACGGAGTGTCGCTGCTCCTGCCGCTGACCTTCGGCATGCAACCGGTCTCGGCGATCATCCTGCTCTCCAGCATGTATTGGGGCGCGCTGTTCGGCGGCTCGGTGACTTCGATTCTCTTCAACATTCCCGGCGAGCCGTCGTCGGTCGCGACAACCTTCGACGGCTACCCGATGGCGCGCGACGGCCGGCCGACGACGGCGCTCGCGACCGCCTTCGGTTCGGCGGCGTTCGGCGCACTGATCGGCGTCATCCTGATCACCTTCCTCGCATCCTGGGTGGCGCAGGTTGCGCTCGCGTTCGGGCCGGCCGAGTATTTTGCGGTCTATTTCCTTGCTTTCGCGAGCTTCGTCGGCATGGGCGGTGCGGCGCCGATCAAGACCGTCGTGGCACTGGCCATCGGCTTTGCGATCGCCGCCATCGGCATCGACACCGTCTCCGGCAGCGTCCGCCTCACCATGGGCGTCGACGAGCTCGTCAAGGGCGTGAGCTTCGTCGTCGCCGTGATGGGCCTGTTCGGCATCGGCGAGCTGCTGGTTGCCGTCGAAGAGGAGTTTCATGCCCGCGCGGTGTCCTCCAAGATCGACTGGAGCGAAGTGTTCCGCGCGGTCGGCCGCCTGCCGCAGCATGGCGTGGCGCTTCTGCGCAGCGCGGCGATCGGATGCTGGATGGGGATCACGCCGGGCGGCCCGACCGCGGCATCCTTCATGAGCTACGGCATCGCCCGGCGTTTCTCGCGCCGCGGCCGATATTTCGGCACGGGCGAGGTCGAAGGCATCATCTCGCCGGAGACGGCCGATCATGCCGCCGGCACCAGTGCGTTACTGCCGATGCTCTCGCTCGGCATTCCCGGCTCGGCGACCGCGGCGGTCATGATGGGCGGGCTGATGATCTGGGGTCTCAATCCCGGGCCGATGCTGTTCGTCGACAGCAAGGATTTCGTCTGGGGGCTGATCGCCTCGATGTATGTCGGCAACATCGTTGCGGTCGCGCTGGTGCTGCTCACCGTTCCGGTCTTCGCCGCCTTGATGCGGATTCCCTTCGTGGTGATCGCGCCCCTGATCGTGATCATCTGCGTCGTCGGCGCCTATTCGGTGTCGAACTCCTATCTCGACGTCGTCATGATGCTCGGCTTCGGGATCGTCGGCTATCTCTTCAAGAAGCTGTTCTATCCGCTGGCGCCGCTCGTGCTCGCGATCGTCATCGGCGACAAGGCCGAGGATGCGTTCCGGCAGTCGATGCTGATCTCCAAGGGATCACTCGGGATCTTCTTTGCAAACAAGCTGGTGACGTGCCTGATCGTGGCCGGGATCGCGCTGTTGCTGCTTCCGCTGGTGCTGCAGCTCGCGCGGCTCTGGCGCAAACCCGCACCGTCTACCGATCGGACGACAGCTGAGGAAAAGGTGATCATATGACCGCAAAGCCGCTGATTGCATTGGCCATGGGAGACCCCGCCGGCATCAGCCCGGAACTGACGGCGAAGCTCGCCGTGCAGGACGACATTCGCGCGAGCTGCCGGCTCGTCGTTATCGGTGACCGCCGCATCTTCGACGAAGGTGCGCGCGTCGCCGGCGTCAAGCCGAAGCTGGCGATGGTGGAGCAGGGGGCCGACCTTCGCGCGGTGGAGGGCGAGACGCTGTTCGTCGATCTCGGCCATCTCGATCCCAAGGAGGTCGAGCCGAAGACCGCGACCCTTGCTGGCGGAAAATTCGCACTGGCCAATTACCGGCACGCGCTCGAGCTCGGCCGCGACGGACGCGTCGATGCGGTCTGCTTCACCCCTTTCAACAAGCAGGCGATGCGCCTTGCCCGCGCCGAGTACGATGACGAGATCGCGTTCTCCGCCGAGGTGGCCGGTCTCAAGACCGCGGCAAGCGAATTCAACGTGCTGGACCGGCTCTGGAACGCGCGGGTCACCTCCCACATTCCGCTCAAAGACGTCGCTGCAAAGCTGTCCAGCGAGCGCATCCATCGCGCGCTCAAGCTGACCGATTCCTGTATGCGCAATGCCGGCTTTGCCCGACCGCGCATCGCGGTTGCAGGTCTCAATCCGCATGCCGGCGACGGCGGCAATTTCGGCAGCGAGGAGATCGAAATCATCGCGCCCGTGGTCGCAACCGCTCAGCGCGAGGGCATCGCCGCGGAGGGACCGTTCCCCGCCGATACCGTGTTCCTGCGCGCCAAGGGCGGCGCCTTCGATGCGGTGCTGACGATGTATCACGACCAGGGCCAGATCGCGATGAAGCTGATGGGTTTTGATCGCGGCGTAACTTTACTTGGCGGCTTTCCGTTCCCGATCTGCACGCCCGCGCACGGCACCGCCTACGACATTGCAGGGCAGGGCATCGCCTCGATCGGCGCCAGCCGCGCCGCTCTGCTGCTCGCCGCGGAGATGGCGGCGCGGCGCGCCGCCTGATCGAGCTGACGGCAAATCAGGTGTGCGAGCCAGGCAGTTCGTCTGCAAACCGTTTCCGCGATCATCGGTTGCGGCACTGAAGGCGCTCTCACCGTTGGTGGGCCAGCCGCGAACCACCGATACGGTGATACTCGGAAAGAAAATGATCGTTCGGCAGATTTCCGTCTTCGTTGCGCGAATATTCCCTCTTAAGGCCGTTGAGAAAGAACATTTCATGTGCGCGCGCGTGCTTGGCCTCGACAGGGCCGCGCGATTCCAAGTCGAATAGCCCGTGGACGTGCCCGGCCACGGTTTCCGAGACGTTGATCCGGCCAGCGACTCCGAACGCCTCCATGAACCACGCGGTGTTGACTGCATCACCCCAGATGTCGAAGGTCATTCTGCGGTTGCCGACGACACCGGAGATGACCGGTCCGGCATGGATTCCGATGCGCAATTGCAGGGCATGTTCGCCGATCGCTTCGCATTCCGCTCTCAGGTGGTCGAGCTGCGCGCGCATCTCCAACGCCGCGAGGCAGACATCGATCGAGTGCCGCCGGTCGGGCGAAATAACGCCCGCAACCGCCATGTAGGCATCGCCCATGGTCTTGACCTTCTCCAGACCGTGTCGGGCACCGATTTCGTCCAGGGCCGAGAAATATTCGTCGAGGAGATGGATGAGCCTGGCTGGCTCGGTCCGTTCGGCGAGCAGGGTAAAGCCCTGAATATCCGCGAACAGAATGGTGGCCGACCGGGTGTATCTCGGCTGAACTCTGCCGCGTCGCGTCAGCTCGTCGGCGATCGGCGCCGGCAAGACGTTGTGCAACAATTCCTCGGCGCGTGCTCGCTCAGCGGCGGCCTCGAGGCGTGCTTGCTCCAGTTGCTTGATGGTCTGGCGATCCTCGATCAGCTTGCGACGGAGTTCCAGTTGCGCCAGCACCTGATGCGACAGCATTCGAAGAGCTTCCGTCTGCTCGAAAGACAGCTGCCTCGGCTCGAAGTCCATCACGCAAAGCGTTCCGAGCGCATAACCTTCGTCAGTGATGAGCGGCATGCCGCAATAGAATCGGCAGGATGGCTTCAGTGAGACCATCGGGCTGTTTTCGAAACGCGGATCCCGTTTCAGGTCGGGAACGACGAGCAGTTCGGTGCCGCAAATCGTCGTTGTGCAGACAGCGTTCTCGCGCGGAGCGTCAGTGACTTCGGCCGGCAGACCATATCGTGCCTTGAGCCAGCGCCGCTCGTCGTCGATGAAGCTGATGTAGGAGACCGGGCAGCCGCAGAGCTGCGCCGTGAGCTCGGCGATTTCGTCATAAGCAACTTCCGGCGCGCTATCGACGATGTCGAGCGCGCGCAGGGCGGCCAACCTCTCAGCTTCGTTTGTGGGCGCCGGTGACGGCATGCTGGTCTCCGCGGCGGAGAACCTCGGTGGGTCCCGCCTTCCGGAAATCGAGCGGACGACCACCCCGTTCATTTGGGGCGTGCTGGGCGCGTGACAAGTGGCGTTGACCGGGTCCTCGGCCGGTTCCACCGTCGCGCAATGCATGAGCGTGCTTCTTTGCACACGGAACTCTGCGGAGGGTTTCAGTCGAATGAGCAAAGGGTGCCGTACACGATAACCCCGTCGATTGGCACGACGATTGTGGGCCTCGCTTGCGGATCCGGCGCTATTTCGCGATCGGCGTCGTCAACTCCTTGTCGGCCGTATCCACCACGAACACGGCAAGCAGTTTCGCAGGCTCGGTATCGCTGGCATTGGCGCTGACGGCGTGGCGGTCGCCGGGCCGCTCGGAAAAGTTCTCTCCCTTGTGAAAGACCTTGGCGGGGCCATCATTGACCTGACTGCGGATCGCGCCTTCCAGGACCGTGGCATAAATGAAGGCAGAGGGAGCATGAATGTGCGCGGGTGAGGAGCCTCCGGGTCCATACTCGACCAGCACGCCCTTCATGCTCTTGCCGGGGACGTTGGGTAGAGCCTGGTCGAACACGACCGTTACCTTTGCCAATGGCGCTGTCGGCTCGGCTGCATGAGCCGTCAGCAACGAGGCAGCATAAACCGCTGTCGCGATCAGCAATCTGCGCATGGGATGTCCTTCACTGCGGTGGTGGTCATGATTGCAAGTCTCAGAGGTCGGCGAGCCATGTTGCGAGCGGCGTGTTCCCGAGCCGCGCTTCGCCGAGCGGGTTCAGCGATGTGTCGTCGATGGGGGCGCCGTAATACAGCGCCTTCGGGTCTCCGACCACGGGACGTGTGTCGCCGGCCGCCTTCAGGCGGCGTGCGATGAATTCATTGAAGGGAGCCTTCTCAGGTCCTGCGATATCGATCGTGCCGTTGAGCGGCCGGCCCGTTGCGACCTCCGCGAGGCGAGCAACGACGTCATCGGCCGCGATCGGCTGAAACTGGGCCGTGGGAACGACGATCTTCCCCTCGATCACGCTTGTTTCGGCAATGGCGGCGAGGAATTCGAAGAACTGAGTGGCGCGCACGATCGAGTAGGGGACCGAAGAGGACTTGATGATGGTCTCCTGGGCGAGCTTGGCACGGAAATAGGTGTTGTCGGGCGACCGTTCGGTGCCGACAATTGAAAGGGCCACGTGATGCTTCACGGCCGCAGCAGCCTCTGTCGCGACGAGATTTTGGCTCGAGCGCTGGAAGAAATCGAGCACGGCGGCCGGCTCCCAGGACGGCGCGTTGGCGACGTCGACGACGACATCGGCGCCGGCCAGCGCGGCAGCGAGACCTTCCCCGGTCACGGCATTCACGCCTGACTGCGGCGAGGCGGCCACGGCCTCATGGCCCTGCTGTTTGAGCTTCGCCACGAGCTTGGATCCGATCAATCCGGTCCCACCGATCACGACGATCTTCATGGCATGTCTCCTCGGTATTTCGGAGCGCGAGATGACCAATGCGAACTCGCGCTCTCACGTCGATGAACGTGATGCGAAGCGACTCTACGCGACCATTGGCGCGGGGCTCTTGTCTGTAACGAGCGTGGCTTGCCGGAAAATGCTTCAGAAGCCGGGGTGCAATCTCACAAAACTGCTAAGGGATCATTCCCTCGTGCCGTGAACACATCCTGCGATGATCGCAGATTGCCAGTGTTTTGCCCGACGTGTCAAAGCGTTGTGACGGCCCCCTAAGAACAGCAAGGAAGCCTCGTCGGAAAACACCAATGAAAGCAACCCCTTGCTACTGTGCATGGGGTTGTTTTCGCGAGTTTTGATATTGGCTGGCTACCCGTCCGATTTTGCGGGGCCTCACGCCCCGCAGACGATCACGCCGTACCAGCCGAGTCCACGATAGGTCTCATAGCCCGGGGTGGCATGGAATGCGACCAGCGCACCGGTGCGGTCGTGATAGAAGCCGGAGCGCTGGCTATTCAGCGAGATCGAGATACGCTCGCTGAGGATGCCCTGGCCGTCGGAAGCGGCAATCACGCGAAGATTCGAATCGACCAGCAGTACGCGGGCCTTGTCGCTGTCGCCGATGCGTACGCCCTGGACGATGGCGCGGGCCTGCGGCTCCCAGTCGAAATGGATGGCAAGCACGCCGATCGGCGCGCCGTGGGCCTGGCCGCCGGCGCGGACGCTGGCGCAATAGGTCGCGACCTGCGCGTTGCCGAGCAGCGATTGGTTCTCGACGTCGCCGGCGACGTAGTCGTCGCCGGAGCGCAAGGATCGCGCCTCGCGAAACCATTTGGTGTGAGCGACGTTCTGGCCGACGACGCGGAATCGGTCGGCGCGGCCATTGGCGATGACGTTGCCGTCGAGGTCGCAGAGCCAGAGGTCGAGATAGACGGTGTAGGCCCCGAGGATCACACCGAGTCGCTGCGAGGCATGCGATACGGCCGCCGCACTCGGCGCAGCCGCGCAATCGACCACCGCGGAGTCGGTCGCCCACCAGCGCACGTCGCAGGTGCGCTCATAGAGATTGCGGTCGATCAGCTCGATGGCATTGAGTGACAGATCGACCATGCGCTCGCCGCGCGAGCGCTGGCTCATGCGGTCGATCGAGGCGACGAGGTCGCCGGTTCGTTTCGTCAGCTGTGTCTCGAGCTCGCGGGCGATGGTCTCGACCTGCTGGCCGACGCCGCGCACCTCCTGCGCCACCACCGCAAAGCCCGCGCCTTGCGCGCCGGCGCGCGAGCTCTCGATCAGCGCGTTCAGGGCCAGCATCTTCATCTGGTTGGTGATCTGTTGGATCGCCTTGGTCTTGTCGACCGCGATCTGGTTGACCTCTGCAGTCAGGCGGTTGATCAGCGCAGAGATGTCGGAATCATCATCAGCGGGTTCAGTGGCAATCGGCTTGGCTTTCAGACCCAGCGCAGCGGACATCGGGGAGCTTCCCTTGGCAATGAGGTCTGATCTGCAATGAACCCAGGACAACAAATTACAGATCGAATACGATTCCTTTTCGAGGATTCCGCCTAACGCCCGCTTAATTTGCTGTTTTGCGGGTTGCCTAAATGATAGTCACCTCGTGCCGCCAGGATGGCTCATCCACCGCTTTGTGCCTGGCGACCGTTGCAAAATCCGGCGGCTTGCCGGCCAATCCGCCAGTGACCCGGACGCCTTGCGTGTTCGTCCGGCCCCCGAGTTCCCAAGATCGCTCTCGAATCATGACGCCATCCGCCACTGCCTTGCCCGTCGAAGCGCCCCAAGCGTTCCTGGGGGTGACGCGCTCGCTCACCGACAAGCTCTGGCGTGACCGGCTCGACGGGCGCGGGGCGGCGAAGGCGCTTGCGATCGTGCAGCGGCACCAATTGCCGGAGCTGCTGGCGCGGGTGCTGGCCGGCCGTGGCGTCGACATCGACACCGTGCCGGACTTCCTTGACCCAACGATTCGAAAACTGCTGCCGGACCCGTTCACGGTGACGGAGATGGAAGCCGCTGCCCAGCGGATCGCTGATGCCGCGACGAAAGGCGAGAAGGTCGCGATCTTCGGCGATTACGACGTCGACGGCGCGACATCGGCGGCACTGCTCGCCTGGCATCTGCGCCATTGCGGCCTCGATCCGCTGATCCACATTCCCGACCGCATCTTCGAAGGCTACGGCCCGAACACCGAAGCAGTGCGCACGCTCGCTGCGAAGGGCGCAACGCTGCTTGTCACCGTCGATTGCGGCACCACCAGTATCGAGCCGCTGGCCGAGGCGAAGCGCCTCGGCATGTCCGTCGTCGTGATCGACCACCACCAATGCGGCCTCGATCTGCCCGAGGTCGATGCGCTGGTCAATCCGAACCGCTCTGACGATCTCTCGGGCCTTGGCCATCTCGCCGCCGTTGGCCTCGTGCTGGTCACGCTGGTCGCCGTCAATCGCGAGCTGCGCCAGCGCGGTTTCTGGCGCGCCGAGATGCCCGAGCCCGATCTGCTCGGCATGCTTCATCACGTCGCACTCGGCACCGTCGCCGACGTCGCCCCGCTGATCGGTCTCAACCGCGCCTTCGTCGCAAAAGGGTTGATCGCGATGCGGCGACGCGACCACATCGGCCACACCGCGCTGATGGACGTGGCGCGGCTCAACGGTCCGCCGGAGGCTTGGCATCTCGGCTTCATGCTGGGGCCGCGCGTTAATGCCGGCGGCCGCATCGGCCGTGCCGATCTCGGCGTGCGGCTCTTGCTCGAAGGCGACAGCGTCGAGGCCGCGCGCATCGCCGCCGAGCTCGACCGCCTCAACAACGAGCGCCGCATCATCGAACAGGCGGCGGAAGCGCAGGCCGAAGCTGAGGCGCTCGCCTCGATCGGGCTGGAGGACAAGCTCGGCGTGATCGTCACGGCCTCCGAAGGCTGGCATCCCGGCGTGGTCGGCCTCGTCGCCTCCCGGTTGAAGGAGAAATTTTCGCGGCCTGCTTTTGCCATCGCGCTCGAGCCCGGCGGCATCGGCACGGGCTCGGGCCGCTCGATCGCCGGAGTCGATCTCGGCAAGGCCGTGCGGCAGGCGGTCACTGATGGCATTCTGCTCAAGGGCGGCGGCCACGCGATGGCTGCGGGCGTGACGCTGCGCAAGGAGAAGCTCGCCGAATTCCGCGCCTATCTGGAGAACGCGCTGGCGCGCGACGTCGCGGAGGCGCGGCACGTCAACGAGCTCTATGTCGACGGCGCGGTCTCCGCGCGCGCGGTGACGCCGGAACTTGCGACCACCCTCAACCGTGCCGGCCCGTTCGGCAGCGGCAATCCGGAGCCGGTGCTGGCCTTGCCGGCGCACCAGCTCGTCTATGCCGACGAGGTCGGGCAGGCGCACTTGAGGCTGCGCTTCAAATCCGGCGACGGCGCCATCGTCAACGGCATCGCGTTCCGTTCGGTCGGCCAGAAGCTCGGCAATGCGCTGCTCGCCAACCGCGGTCAGCAAATGCATGTCGCGGGATCGTTGTCGGTCGATCGCTACCAGGGCGTCGAGCGTGTGCAATTCCGCGTCGTCGACGTCGCGCTACCGGATCAGGGGCCATCCGTGATTAGATAACGGCCGCAAACAACAAAAAAGAAAGGGAGTGAACATGGCAGGGCAGGTTGAGGGCAAGATCGCGCTGGTGACGGGCGGTGCCTCCGGCATCGGTGAGGCCATCGTCGAGCTGTTCGCGCGCGAGGGCGCCACCGTTATTGCAACCGACATCGACGAGCTGCGCGGCCCCGAGCTCGCCAGGCGCATCACCAAGGCCGGAGGCAAGGCAATTTTCCTGGAGCAGGATGTCACCAGCGAGGAACGCTGGATCGAGGTCGTCGCCGAGGTCGGAAAGCGCTATGGCCGGCTCGACGTCATGGTCTCCAATGCCGGCATCGGCATTTCCGTGCCCTCGATCGTCGACATGACGCTGGCCGATTGGCGCAAGCAGAACGCAATCAACCTCGATGGTGTGTTCCTCTCGGTCAAGCACTGCCTGCCTTTGATGCGCAAGACCGGTGGAGGCTCGATCGTGATGATGTCGTCACTGGCGGGCCTGCGCGGTGCACCCGGGCTGTCGGCCTATTCGGCCACAAAGGGCGGCGTGCGGCTGTTTGCGAAATCGATCGCGATGGAGTGCGCGGCGGCCGGCGACGGCATCCGCGTCAACTCGGTGCATCCCGGCATCATCGACACGCCGATCTGGGGCAAGATCCCGACCGGCGCGACCGGCGCCGGCCAGAACGCGCCGATCGATCCGGAGGAGCGCGCCAAGGCCGTCACGCCGCTGGGCCGTGCCGGCCAGGCGGCGGAGATCGCCTCTGGCGTGCTGTATCTGGCCTCCGATGCCTCGCGTTATGTCACCGGCAGCGAACTCGTCATCGATGGCGGCATGAATGCCGGCGGCGTGCCGCGGCGCGCTTGAGCTGCGCAGGGCAGGGTGGCACTCGCAGGGGCTGACGCGCAGGCGCAGCCCCTGTACAACGCGGGCAGCTCCCGACCGACAGAGGTGCCCTTCGCCATGGCGCATAGCCTTCACGCTTCCTCATCCGCGCCCCATCGTTCGAACCGGCCGGACCTCGCCACCGATGCGATCCGCACTGCGCGCGAGGATCTTGCCGCCTGCTTCCGCATGGCCGCGCGCAACGGTTTTGAGGAAGGCATCTGCAATCACTTCTCGGCCGTGGTGCCGGGGCATGACGATCTCTTCCTGGTCAACCCTTATGGCTACGCCTTCCGCGAGCTGACCGCGTCAAAGCTGCTGATCTGCGACTTCCACGGCAACGTGCTCGACGGCGAGGGCGTGCCCGAGGCGACCGCCTTCTACATCCATGCCGAGATGCACAAGCGCCTGCCGCGCGCCAAGGTCGCCTTCCACACCCACATGCCCTATGCGACGGCGCTATCGATGACCGAGGGCGAGCCCCTGATCTGGGCTGGCCAGACCGCCCTGAAATTCTACGGCCGCACCGCGGTCGACCGCGACTATAACGGCCTCGCGCTCGACAACCGCGAAGGCGCGCGCATCGCGTCCGCCGTCGGCGATGCCGATATCGTCTTCATGAAGCATCACGGCGTGATGGTGCTGGCCCCGACCATCGCTGAAGCCTGGGACGATCTTTATTACCTCGAACGCGCCGCCGAGGTGCAGGTGCTGGCGATGTCGACCGGACGAAAGGTGCTGCCGGTCGATCCCGCGGTTGCGGCCGAAACCTACAGGCAGATGCGCGAAGGCGATACCGAATCCGCGCGACTGCATCTCGCCGCCATCCGCCGCCAACTCGACGCGGAAGAGCCGCAGTACCGGCACTGAGGTGGCCTACGACCCCTGCCGCAGCTTCGCCAGAACCTTCAGCCCGCCGTATCCGTCCGCGGGTGAGATTCCCGCGCGCTGCTGAAAATCCTTGACCGCTTTCATCGTGTCGTTGCCGACGCGGCCGTCGGTGCCCCCGGTGTCGAAGCCGGCCTTGGTCAGGCGCGTCTGCATCTCCTGCACCTCGGCGAGCGTCAGCGCGCGCTCGGAGCCTGGGAAGGGCTGGATGAAGGGAGGCGCGCCAAGGCAGCGGTCGCCGAGATGGCAGATCGCCAGCGCGTAGTTCATCGAGGGATTGTAGCTCTTCACCGAGTAGAAATTCGGTCCGAGCAGAAAGCTCGGCCCGCCCGTGACAGGCGTCCACAGCTGCGCGGTTGCGTTCGGCTGCGGGAATGGCTGGCCATCGGCACGGGTGACGCCGGCCGACGCCCAGGCGGCGTAGGTGCGGCTACCGCTCATGTTGCCGGGCGCGCGCACCTCATAGCCCCAATGCTCGCCCCGATGCCACTTGCCGCGATTGACGAGATACTTCGCGGTCGAGCCGAGTGCGTCATCGGGCTTGCCGAAGGGTGAGACCTTGCCGTCGCCGTCATAGTCGATGCCGACATTGAGCCAGACTTCCGGCATCCATTGCGAATGGCCCATTGCACCGGCCCAGGATCCCTGCATCTGCTCCGGCGTGCTCCAGCCCTTGTCGACGATGCGCAGCGCGTTGATCAGCTCGGTCTCCCAATAGGCCTTGCGCCGCGGCTCGTTCCAGGCGAGCGCGGCGAGCGAGGGAAACACCGGCGTCATATGGTTCTGCTGCACCAGCGGATCGCCATAGGCGGACTCGACGCCCCACAAAGCCAGCGGCGTGCCGCGCTCGACGCCGAAATCGCGCTCGATGCGCGCAAACAACGCTTCGTTGTTCTTCAGCGCGATCTTGCCGTTGATGATGCGCCAATCGGAGACGCGGCGGTTGATGTATTGCCAGACCTGCTCGTGGAATTCGGGCTGGTTGCGCATTTGCTTGAACACGCTCATGTCCGGCTCGACCCGCGCCATCGCGCGCTGCCAAGTCGCGGCCGAAATGCCCTTGGCCATCGCCCGTGCGCGAAAGGCTTCGCGCCATTCGTCGAAGCCTGGAGGCGCGGCGAGGACGCGTTTCGGGAGTGCAAGCAACGCCGCTGCAGCGAACGTCGAGTGGAGAAGTGCGCGGCGCGTTGGATGGGATGAGGAATCAGCGTGCGTCATGAGCACATTCTAGCCCGAAACATGGCACGTGTGAGTCGGTTCCTGGCGCCTGATTTCCGCGCGGCCGGATCAGCCGTTCCGTCGGAACAAACTGTCGCAGTCCTGCATTCCCCCACGACGATGAGGAGGAGAAGATGAGGAAATATCCGGCCGCCATAGCAATCGGGGTGGAATGAAGATTCACGCACATGCGGAAAGCCATGTCGTCGAGCTCGACGACGGATCGCAATGGCAGATCTTTCCCGGCGATCTCGCGACCACGCTGAGCTGGAAGCCCGAAACCGATCTGCACCTGGAGCCTAGCCGCGACCGGGTGAGTTCGCACGTGCTGGTCAATGCCGCGGACCGAACGCGCGTGCGGGTGATTGCCGCAGGCGAGGCCTGGCCCGACGGCGAGGTCAAGAATGCGTTGAAGGGCGGCTAGTCCTCCTGCAACTCGGCCGCGATGCCGGCGAGCCAGCGCCGGATCGTGGTTTCCGCCTTGCCATCCAAACCCAGAGCAAGGCGCTTCTCGAGCGCGATCACCCGCTCGCGGCACGCCTTCAGCAGCGTCGCGCCGCGCGGCGTCAGCGTCCATTGCTGAATGCGGCCGTGGACCGGATGCGGCGTCATCGCGATTGCGCCGTCGCGTTCGAGGTTGCGAATGATGACGCCGACGGTCTGGGGGGTCAGGAAGGTGAGGCGGGCGACGTCGGCGCCGGACAGGCCGGGATAGGCGTTGAGCATGGTCAGCACCGCGAATTGCGGCGAGGTCACGCCGAGATCGGCGAGGGTGCGCTCCATTTTCAGCCGGACCGCGGCGTGAGCCTGGCGCAGCAGATAGCCGAGATAGCCTTGCTCGCCGCGTTTGCCTTCGCCGGGCGCAGGAATACGCACGGCGCCGTCGTCGGCGGGCGCCGTGCGCGCGGTTTTCGATCTTGTGATGGCAGCGGTCTTGCGTGGCATATCAGAGCTCTTATACGATATAAGTACACTTACAATGGTACGAGGTGAACCGCAATGTCACACGCCCGCAGCGAATACGAGGATTTCAAGCGCCTGGCGCCCGACGTCTATGATGTGGTGCTGGCGCTCGGTCAGCTTGCCGCCAAGGCCGGCCTCGACAAGCAACTCATCGAGCTCGTCAAGCTGCGCGCCTCGCAGATCAACGGCTGTGCCTTCTGCTTGCAGCATCACGTCCTGCTGTCGGAACGGATCGGCGTTCCCGTCGACAAGCTCCATCTGGTTGCGGTCTGGCGCGAGGCGCCGATCTTTTCCGCGCGCGAGCGCGCGGCGCTGGCCTGGGCGGAGGCGTTGACGCTGCTACCCGGTGGCGTCAGCGAGGAGATCTATTCGGAGGCAACGCGCGAGTTCTCCGAAACCGAGCTGACCTACCTGACCTCGGCGGTCGCCTCGATCAACGTCTGGAACCGGTTTGGTGCGGCCTATCGCTGGACGCCGGCAAAGCGGCCGGCGGCGGCGAATGCTGCAGCGTCCTGATCAAGCTGAGGGGAGGTCACGATGACAGCGATGAGTTTTTCCGCCGTGCAGCGTCCGACGCCCTCACGTTCGACGGCGCTCGCGATCATGGCGGGGCTTGCCTGCGCGCTTGAGATCGGCAAGGCGCTGCCGGTGACGATCGACAGTGTATCAGGCGCGCTGGCGCCGCTCTGCGCCACCGCTGCGGAGAGTTCGCCGCTCGACAAGGTCGAGCCGATCGGCTCCTACGCGCTACCGAACGTCCCTGGCAAGCGCGTCACCATCGTGCGCGTATCCTACGGTCCGGGCGGTTTCTCGCGGCCACATCGTCACGCAGGCTCGGTGACGGCCTACATCACCAAGGGCGAGATCCGTTCGCAGCTCGGCGGCGGCCCGGTCGAGACGTTTGGTGTCGGCCAGTCCTTCTTCGAGCCGCCCGGTTCGACGCATCTGGTGTCGGCCAATGCCAGTGCGATGGAGCCGGCGGAGTTGATCGCCGTGTTCGTGGCGGATGAGGGTGCGCAGCTGACAACGTATTTGGAGTAGTGCCTCAACGTCGTCCCGGCCCCCCGCACGTAATTGCGCGCTAGGCCGGGACGACACCGAATGTGTGATGAGAGCAATCCGTTTGCACGAGCAGCTCAATTCTCCTCGCCGCTCGATCCCTCGCGCAGGTCCGGCTTGATCACGTCCTCCGGCAGCGCGTGTGCAACGGGCAGCGGAGCGCCCGCGATCTCCGGACCGACCTCGCGGCCGCGGGCGTGGATCAGGCGCTCATAGGCCGAGACCAGCGTGATGTAGGGGCTGACCCAGATCCAGCCGTCGCGGGTGAATACCTGCACATCGAAGTGCAGATGCATCGAGGTGCCAGCGGGATGGTCGAGATAGTTCGAGACCACGCCGATCTTCTCGCCTTCGCTGACGATGCGGCCGTTGACGAGGCCATCGGCGTTCATCGCCTGCGGATTCATGTGCATGTAGCGGAAGCGGATGTGTTCGGTCCGGCTGTTGACTTGCAGCGTCGCGGCCTGGTCCTTGGCGGCGCGGATCACGATCGCGTCGCGCACGGCGACGACACCGCGCTGCTTCGGATCGCAGGGCTCGCGGCCTTCTCCGGGCGGCGGGCAATCGGCGGCGCGAATGTCCTCGCCCTGGTGGCCGTATCCGCCGGCGCACTGCCAGACCTCGAAGCTGCGGGACTCGCAGAAATTGTCGCGCCAGGGATAGACGGTCGGGTCGTCGCTCTTGTCACGCTTGCGGTAGGATTGCGAGCGCACGAAGGCCGGCGTCTTTTCGAGCGGAAAGCGGATCTGCGCATAGGCCATCACGTCGGGATGGCCGCCTTGCTTGCGATAACCCGTATTCGGGATGATGTCGCCGCTCGGCCGGTAGCTGAAATCCGGCGAACGCGCGGCAGGACGATCCAGGATGTTGGAGGCAACGTCCATCAGAGGCCGCATCCGTTGCCCGCCGGCGACCCGCAGCGCCTTCAGGAAGCGTTCTGCGACCGGATAGGCTTCCTTGCAGGCGAGCCGCCGCGGTTTTGCGACGCTGTCGAGGCACTGGACCGACACCACATAGGCGACACCGAAACGCGCGAAGGCGTAACGCACATAGCCTTCCCTGATGAACCTGCGCAGGTCCGGATAAAGCGTTGTGAGAGGTTTGATCAGCTCGCCCTTGCCGCCTGAGGGATCGGCGATGTCATAGACGAGCGCCGATCCCGTGATCTGCACCTCGACCGGCCTTGCAAACACCCGGCTCGGCATGCCGTCGCCGGCGCCAGGTTCGAACGAGAAGGTCGCGCTGTAGCCGGCGGGACCGGCGTCGAACATGTCGACGGGATTGAAGTCAGCCTGGTAGCGCGACAGCGCTGTTGTAGCCGGCGCACCGTTGCGCTGCGCCTCGAGGTAGGCGGCGGCGTCGAACGGCAGCAGTACGGGCACGGGGCTGCGGGTGATGCCGGTGAAGAATTGCGAGGAGACCGCGTTGAGCTGCACCAGCGCCGGCATCGCGCGCGGATCAAAGCGCGGCACCGAACGGCGGGGTGCGAAAATGAAATCGTCCGCGATCCGGGGATGAGTGGTGATCTCCGAGCGGAGCTGGTCCAGCGCTGCGCGCCAATCGACGCGCAGGGCCGTGAGCGAGGAGCTGCGAAATTCATCCGCAGCCAGCGGGGTGGAAATGAGGAGCGAAAGCGACGCCAGAAGTTGCGAGACAAAGCGGAAACCGTTCCCAACCACTGTCTCGCCCCCCGGCAGCACCTGTTGCGATCGCTCTGTTCCCCGTTAGTCCTTGGCGCGCTCGGCGTAGGAGCCGTCTTCGGTCATCACCACGACGCGGGTGCCGACCGTGATGTGCGGCGGCACGGTGGTGCGCACGCCGTTGGAGAGGACCGCAGGCTTGTAGGAGGAGGAGGCGGTCTGGCCCTTGGTCACGGGCTCGGTGTCGACCACTTCCAGCGTCACGCGCTGCGGCAGCGCGATCGACACCGGGTTGGTGTCGTGCATGGACAGCTTGACCGTCATGCTCTCCTGAAGATACGCAGCGGCGTCGCCGACGACGTCCTTGGAGACCTGGACCTGGTCGTAGGTCTCCGGGTTCATGAAGTGGTAGCCGTCACCGTCCTCATAGAGGTAGGTGTAGTTGCGCTCTTCGATCGTGGCCTTTTCGACCTGGTCGGTGGTCTTGTAGCGCTCGGAGATCTTTACCCCGTCCGAGATTCGGCGCATTTCGATCTGGCTGACCGGGGTTCCCTTGCCGGGATGGATGTTCTCGGCGCTCACGACGACATAAAGCTTGCCGTCTTGCTCGATCACGTTGCCCTTGCGAATAGAACTGGCGATGACTCTCAAAGCTGTATTTCCTGCTTGCTTGGCCCGGCACCGGCCAGGACGTGGTCAAATCGATGGGGGACTTGGGGCCTCAAATCAGACCTCGGCGCCCGTTTCGGGCCGCAACATACTGATTTTGCCGTTGGATGCCAGCATTTTGCTGTTCCGAGGGGCGATCCGTTAATGGCTGGGGACAAGCCGATCTCGCCGTTCTGGTCGCCCGAGCGGCACCTCGACCGGCGGCCGTTCCTCCAGGCCAGGGGGGCCATTACCGGGGCTCTGCGGGGATTTTTCACCGAGCAGGGCTTCGTCGAGGTCGAAACCTCCGTGCTCCAAGTCTCCCCCGGCAATGAGACCCATCTGCACGCCCCCCGGACGGAGATCATGCGGCCGGACGGCAGCCGTGCCAACCGCTACTTGCGAACCTCGCCGGAATTCGCCTGCAAGAAGCTGCTGGCGGCGGGTGAGACGCGGATTTTCGAGTTTGCCCGGGTGTTCCGGGACCGCGAGCGCGGCGACCTGCATCTACCCGAATTCACCATGCTGGAATGGTACCGGGCAGGCGCCCCGTATGACGCGATCATGGCCGATTGCGTCGTCATCATCGCCCGGGCGGCGCAGGCGACCGGCATCGGAACCTTCTCGTTCCGGGGCCGGACCGCCGATCCCTTCGCCGAGCCGGAGCTTGTGACGGTCGCCGGCGCCTTCGAGCGCTTCGCCGGCATCGACCTGCTGTCGACAATCTCGGGCGGCGAGGGTAACCGCGCCGCACTTGCCGTGGCCGCCGGCGGGAAGGTCCGTGTGGCCGAGGATGACACCTGGTCCGACATCTTCAGCAAGGTTCTGGTCGAGCATGTCGAGCCGCATCTGGGGCAGGGCCGTTTGACCATTCTGTTCGAATACCCATCTCCAGAGGCGGCGCTGGCACGGGTGAAGGCGGACGATCCCAGGGTCGCCGAGCGGTTCGAGGTGTATGCCTGCGGCGTCGAGCTCGCCAACGGTTTTGGCGAACTCACCGACGCCGAGGAGCAGCGCAAGCGCTTCACGGAATCGATGGCGGAGAAGCAGCGCCGCTACGGCGAGGCCTATCCTCTGGACGAGGACTTTCTGGCCGCAGTCGCCGCAATGCCGGAGGCGAGCGGCGTCGCGCTCGGTTTCGACCGGCTGGTCATGCTGGCGAGTGGCGCATCGCGAATTGATCAGGTGGTCTGGACACCGCCTGCAAATGAAACGCTAAGTGAGACATGAGGACGACAAACCTTGCACGCACCTTGCGCGAGCCGGCCGAGCTCGTCGCCGAAGGTCTGGCGCCCGCAGCGACGCTGCCTGCGCTCGAACGCGTTGCTGCGCGCTATGCGGTGGCGATCACGCCGGCGCTGGTCGATTTGATCGACACCGCCGATCCCGAGGATCCCATCGCACGGCAGTTCGTTCCGACCGCAGCCGAGCTGGACGCGCAGCCGGGCGAAAACGCCGACCCGATCGGCGATCATCCGCACTCGCCGGTTCCCGGAATCGTGCACCGCTATCCCGATCGCGTGCTGTTCAAGCTCGTTCACGTCTGTGCGGTCTATTGCCGCTTCTGCTTCCGCCGCGAGATGGTCGGGCCCGGCAAGGAGAACGCACTCTCGGACAGCGCCTATCGTGCGGCGATCGACTACATCCGCGCGCATCGCGAAATCTGGGAGGTGATCCTGACCGGTGGCGATCCCCTGATGCTGTCGCCGCGCCGCATGAGCGAGATCATGGCCGATCTGGCCGCGATCGATCACGTCAAGATCATCCGTCTTCACACCCGCGTGCCCGTGGCCGATCCCGTGCGCATCAGCGACGAGATGATCGCCGCGCTCAAGGTCGAGGGAGCGACCACCTGGGTCGCGTTGCACGCCAACCATGCGCGGGAACTGACCACTACGGCGCGTGCCGCCTGCGCGCGGCTCGTCGACGCCGGCATTCCCATGGTGAGCCAGTCCGTGCTTTTGCGCGGTGTCAACGACAACATCACCGCTCTGTCGGATTTGATGCGAGCTTTCGTCGAATGCCGGATCAAGCCCTATTACCTGCATCACGGCGATCTCGCACCGGGCACTGCGCATCTGCGAACGACGCTGGCGCAGGGACAGGAGTTGATGCGGCAGTTGCGCGGGCGGGTGTCAGGGTTGTGTCAGCCTGACTATGTCATCGATATTCCCGGCGGCGCCGGCAAGTCGCCGGTCGGACCGAATTATGTGTCGGTGGCACAAAATACCGCAGGTGATGCGCGTGAAGCGGGAGCCGAAACGCGCTATCGTATCGTGGACTATTGCGGCGACGTTCATCTCTATCCGCCCGAAACCTGAGCGGTGTTGGAGCGTGCGCCGGTTGAGAATGGAGAAGCGGACATGAAAAAGATCATGGTGGCAGCATCGCTCGTGGTCTTGCTCGGGGGCGGGGCGGTTGCACAGACCGGCGGCTCCAAAGGATCGACATCGGGCGGCGCGACCCCTGGAACGGTGTTGCCGGCCCCCGTCGGTCACCGCCAGCCGCGCGCGGCCGATGTGCCGAGCGAGAAGAATCTGAGCAATCCGAACACTCCCGCGAACAAGGAAGACGCTGAGCTAGATCGCAAGATCAAGAGCATCTGCCGCGGCTGCTGATCTCTTTCACCTCTCCCGAAGGGAGAGGTGAGGAACTGAGCAAGCGACTGACACTTCGCCTCGTCACGCCTCAGGCCGATCGTTCGTGCAGCCCTGCGCGCTGGGTGTTGCGCCGGATCTCGACCGCGTCGGCGAGCTGCTCGAGCACAGCCGCCGTCGTCGCCCAGTCGATACAGCCGTCGGTGATGCTCTGGCCATAGGTGAGCGGCTTGCCCGGCACCACGTCCTGACGGCCGGCGACGAGATTGCTCTCGATCATCACGCCCATGATGCGGTTCTCGCCGCCTGAGATCTGGCCGGCAATATCGGTCATCACCAGCGGCTGGTTCTCCGACTTCTTGCTCGAATTGGCGTGGCTCGCATCGACCATCACGAGCGGCGCGACGCCCGATTTGGTCAGCTCGTTGCAGGCGGCCGCGACGCTTGCCGCGTCATAGTTCGGCTTGCTGCCGCCGCGCAGGATGATGTGGCAGTCCTCGTTGCCTGCGGTCGAGGCGATCGCCGAACGGCCGAGCTTGGTCACCGCCATGAAATGATGCGGATGCGAGGCCGACTTCACCGCGTCCGCCGCGATCCGCACGTTGCCGTCGGTGCCGTTCTTGAAGCCGACCGGGCAGGACAGTCCCGACGCCAGCTCGCGATGGATCTGGCTCTCGGTCGTACGCGCGCCGATCGCAGCCCATGACACGAGGTCGGCGATGTATTGCGGCGTCGTCATGTCCAGGAATTCGGTGCCGGCGGGCAGGCCGAGATTGTTCACCGCCGACAGCACGTTGCGCGCCAGCCGCAGGCCCTTGTTGATGTCGAAGCTGCCGTCGAGATCGGGATCGTTGATCAGGCCCTTCCAGCCGACCGTGGTGCGGGGCTTCTCGAAATAGACCCGCATCACGATCTCGAGCTGGTCGGCGAGGTCCTCGCGCAAATGTGCGAGGCGTTCGGCGTAGTCGAGCGCGGCCTTGGGATCATGCACCGAGCACGGGCCAACCACGACCAGCAGGCGGTCGTCCTGGCCGTTGAGGATCGCATGGATGGCGTTACGCGCCGCCATCACCACACGCGTCGCGGTGAGCGTGCGGGGGACTTCCCGCATCACCTCTTCCGGCGTGTTCAGCTCTTTCAGTTCACGGATACGAAGATCGTCGGTCGTGCTCAGCACGGCGGGCTCCTGTTTGTTTAGAACCTGCCGGCCAATAAAAAAGCCGCCAGGTCTGGCGGCTTGTTCGGACGTTTGCTGCAATGTGTCAGATTGAGCGCGATCCTCCCGCCGCCAGCGAGCTGTCGTAGCTAAAGTACCAAAAATAGCTGGTGGCGACGGTGATCATGGCAGGCCATATAGCGCGCCGTTGGCGGGTTGTCACCCCCCAAACGGCACAAGATGCGACGAGGCGTCTCAAGTGTTGCTCTTGCGTGCTGCCAGCGCCATGCCGATCAGGGTGGCGCCGCCGAACAGCAGGTTGATACCGACGAGGACGCCGATCGCCCATTCCGCCGAGCTCGGGAGGCCGGCGATCACCATGAAGGAGATCGCGATGTCGACGAAGCCCGCGATCAGGAGCCACGACCAGCGGCTGCTCAGCTCGCGGCGGTGCTCCAGCGCATACATGATGGTGGCGACGCCTTCGGCGAGAAAGTAGGCACCGAGCACGATGGTTAGCGTCAGCACCGCTTGGATCGGCCGGGCCAGCAGAATTCCGCCGGCGAGCACCGCCAGCGCGGCGGAGATCAGCGACCACCAGAAGCCGGGCGTGCTGCGCGCCCAATAGGTCACGATCAATCCGCCGATGCCGCTGATCAGGAACATCCAGCCGAGGAAGATCGCGGTCGCAAGGCTCGCGAGCGGCGGCAGGATCAGCGCGGCAATGCCGAGAACGGCGAGCAGGATGCCTTCGAACAGAAAGGCCCTCCAATGCGCCTTGACCGCCTGGCTCATCGCGGATTGCATCCGTGAAAACTCCTCGGGCGATGTCATCGGCAGGCTCCAGAGCGAGAGGACTGGGTTCAATCTAGTATGCGCGCGGCGCGCTCGCCATCCCGCAAGCTCACCCGCCGCCGGGCGCCGATGAAAAACCTTCCGCGCTGGTGCGGATGCGGTTGCGGCCGAGAATGTAGATTGCGGTCGTGGCAATCAGAAGTGCAAGACCGAGCAGGATCGAGACGAAGCCGATCGGGATCAGGGCCAGCGTCAGATTGCGCTCGGGATTAATCAGCCAGTGATGGATCGAGGTCAGCACGAAGGCGAGGCCGAGAAAGCCGATGCCGCCGCCGGCAAGCAGCAGCGCCCACATCCGGCGCAGCTGGCTGAGCCGCTCCCGCGCAATATCTGTCCGGGGCGCATGGTGGCGCGCGACCCGCCGGACCAGACGGATGGCGAAGGCGATCGAGCTGAAGCCGATCAACAGGCTGGCCGCGCCGAGCCACATCCGGAGCGTGGGGTCCAGATCCGGCATGCGCTGGAGGGTCAGCAGCGGGAAATCGAACGCCGAATGCAACGCGAGCGGGCCCGCGAAGATCAGCAGGCGGCTCGACAGGCGGGCCCAGTCGCGATTGTGGCGGTTGGCGCCCAGCGCCGTGCCGGCCCGGGCGATGGTGAGGTACGCGCCCGCGATGATGCCGAGCGCGCCATGGAAGGGCACCGTCAGCACGCTGCGCAGGGCGGCCAGCGAGCGCCACATCTCGGCATGCTGCACGAGGTAGGCGAGGTTCTCATAAGCGGCAAAGCCGAGGCCGACCGCGGCGCCATAGACCACGGTGTCCATCGGATTGGCGAAAGTCCGCCGCTTGGTCGAGGAGACCACCACGATGGCGATCACCTTGACGGCTTCCTCGGGCAGCGCGACGCCGAAGACCGAATGCATGGCGAGCGCGGCCCAGGGGTCGGCGGGCGCTGCGATCATCCTGGAGAAGGGGGCGCGGACAAGGCCCAGCAGCGAAATACTGGCCGCGCCGAGCAGGAAGGCGGTCCAGACCTGGGCGGGTGGCCCTGGGCGCTCCTCGGCGGCAATAACGAGCCACAGCATCAGCAGCGCCGGGGCAATGGCGGCAGTTCCGATGACGGTGGGTAATGATTCAATCAGGTACATCGGCGCCGAAAATAGGTTCCCTTGATCCGCTAATCTACGTCCACCGATGCGACCATGTGTCATGCGCCTGCTGTCGCTTCGCTTAACAAGCGCGACAGCCAGCGTTCATCGGGGCGGCTGGCGAACGTTAAAGACGAGGGCAATCAATTGCATGACAGAATCGGTTCGTCACCAATGGCAACGGTCGGGCGTCGTCATCTGGACTGATTGATAAGCCAGATGAAGGGAATGCGGAGGTTTCTTCGATTCACATGCACGCGTGGCCGCGAAGGCGACCATCGCCCCCGGCAACGGCGTTTCCCGCGTTCAGTGGGTGCTGAACGGCAGCGCGCTGGGGGCGATATCGAAGGCTCCGAGATGGAATTCGCCGCCGATGGGGGCGTCCGGCTCCGCCGGTTGCTCCAGCAGCGTGAACGCGGCCTGCGGATATTGCTTCCAGATCTCGAGATCGCCGGCGGTGATGGTGAGCCAGCCGAAGGTATACATGTAGCGTCCGGGCTCGGTGACCCGGCCGACCCTGTCCCAAGTGATCTTATCAACTGTGATCTTGTCGACTGCCATTCGGTCCCCCGATCGCAAGTCTGCAAAAGATGACATCAGGCGCGAGGCGCAGACCCGTAAAGCTGATCCCGCATTGGGGCCGCGATAGGGCAGCGATTTTTCTCAGGCCGACTGCAGCAACGGCGTGCGGACAATCAGCCGGACGAGGTCGTCCCGGGACTGCTTGTCGGCGAATTTGACCGCAAAGCCGTGGCCGAACTTACGGATCACGCGACCGACGCAGGCACCGACCGCAAGCGGGGTTCCGAGCGGCGGGTCGTATTCGCATGAGATCGCGACGCCGGCCGTGGAGACGTCGATGATGAAGCACGGATGGGTGCTGCCGTCGGCGAGCGTCAGGAACGTATGTGAGACCTGCGGAACGAAACGCGCATCGCGCCGCAGCTCCTGGACGCTGGCGTCCTTCTGCTTCTTCTCGAGCCAGGTCAGCTTTTCAGACATCCAGGCGCGCCGTGCCCGCGTCATGTCGAGCTCCATCAGGAAGCCCGACTTCAGCGTCGCGCTGATCGTGCACTGGAATTCGCCGAAATCCTCGAAGTAGGAGGTGACGCGCTCGCCGACTTTGCCGACGACAGGCACGTCCACGATCATGCGGAAGGGCGAAACGCGCTTGGTCCGGCAGGCGAAGCTGCGGAGCTTGCCCTCGCAATCATACCAGCGCGGCAGCGAGTAGCTGCCGCTCACGGTGACATCCACTGCACGCTGCCTGAGGAACTCTGCGACGGACATGAAGTGCCAATGATGTTGGGGGATTGCTTCCGTAGTTCCACGGTAGCAGTCAAATTCTAAGCAAATGATACCGGCACTCAGGAGCAGGGGTAAATTTCCGGTAAACGCGCGGATCGCGCCGATACGATAAGTCGCTGCGCAAATTCACAACGAAAAAGGGCGAGGTCGCGCACGCAGTGCGGAGCGCTATTTGACCTAGGGCTGGAACCTAATCCCGACATTAGGCGTTCGTTTCCGGGAATGAGCAGCGCCGTCGCCCCGGCGCAGCAAGCGCCGAGGCCGGGTGTTGAGCTTGCGCGGGGAGAACGCTCATGAGACTTACCCTTTCAGTCATCAAGGCTGACATTGGCTCCGTCGGCGGACATACGAAGCCGTCGACACGCATGATGGCGGCCGTCGAGGGCGAGGTCGCCAAGGCGATCTGCAATGGTCTGTTGATCGATGGTTTTGTCTGCCACACCGGCGACGACATTGCGATCATCATGACGCACACACGGGGCGAGGGGAGCTCCGAGATCCATCAATTCGCCTGGAAGGCGTTTCTCGCGGCCACTTCGGTTGCGAAGACTTCCGGTCTCTACGGCGCCGGCCAGGATCTCCTCGCAGATGCACCATCAGGAAACATTCGCGGTGCCGGGCCGGGCGTCGCCGAGCTCAGCTTCGACCACAGCCTCTCGAGTCCGAGACCCGCAGAGTCCTTCATGGTGTTCGCCGCCGACAAGTGCGGCCCCGGCGCCTACAACCTGCCGCTCTACCTCGCCTTCGCCGATCCCATGTATTGCGCTGGCCTGATGCTGCCGCCGATGATCAAGGGCTTCCGCTTCCATGTCATCGACATGGATCACACCGCTGGCGACAGCGTGATCGAACTCGACGCGCCCGCGGACAATTACCACATTGCCGCGCTGCTTCGCGACAACGAGCGCTTTGGCATTGACCGCATCGTTTCTCAAACCTATGGCGAGGTTGCCGCCGCCGTATCGGCGCAGCGTCTTCACGCGATCGCAGGCAAATACACCGGCAAGGATGATCCGGTCGCGATCATCAGGAACCAGGGAATTTTTCCCGCGCCCGAGGAAATCGTCTCTCCCTTCGCCAAGGCACACTTCGTGGGTGGCGATGCGCGCGGCTCGCATGTGATGCCGCTGATGCCCGTCCCGCTCAATACACCGGTGACTGGCATGTACTGCCTGCCGATCGTTTCCTGCGTCGGTTTTTCGATCGACAAGGAAGGCCGCTTTTCCGAGTCCTATACCGATTTCTTCGACAATCCGGCGTGGGACGAGGTACGCCGGCGCGCGCAAAGCAAGGCAATCGAGATGCGCAGCCAAGGCTGGTCCGGCGCTGCAATGCTGCCCTATTCCGAATTGGAGTATGGCGGCTTCCGCGACACCGTATCCGCACTCTTGAAGCGTTTCCGCCTGCGCGAGGAGCGCAAGCCGGAGGCGGCCGCGTAGAGAACGTGTGACGCAGGCGCTATTGCGACATGCCATACTGGGAGGTGGGGCGTGACGAGGAAACGTATCGGCATTCTCACCGGCGGCGGCGACGTCCCCGGTCTCAACGCAATCATCAAGACGGTGACCTATCGCGGGACCGAGGACGACATCGAGGTCATCGGCCTCCGCCGCGGCTGGGAGGCCCTCACACACCTGAACCTCGACGACCCCGCCAGCAAATCCCACTACCTCATCCCACTCAACCGCGAAAACACGCGCATCATCGATCGACGCGGCGGCACCGTGCTGCACTCGAGCCGCACCAATCCCTCCAAAATGAAAAAGCTGCCGGATCATCTGGCTGGCCAAGACATTCCAATGTCGGAGAGTACCAAGGGCGGCGTCGCAACCAAGAGCTGGGACGTCACGAGCCGGGTCCTGGCGAACCTGTCGGGGCTCGGCATCGAACACCTCATCGCCATCGGCGGTGACGACACGCTAAGTTATGCGGACAAGCTCAGCGGGCTCGGCGTGAAGATCATCGCCATCCCGAAGACGATGGACAACGACGTCCGCAACACCGAATATTGCATCGGCTTCTCGACCGCGATCACCCGCGCCAGCGATGCCGTCCAGCGCCAGCGCACCACTGTCGGCTCGCACGAGCGAATTGGTATTTTCCGCATCTTTGGCCGCGATGCCGGATTTACGGCACTCTACACTGCGTACGCGACCTCGATCCGATGCTTGATCCCGGAGTACAAAGTCAATCTCGACAAGCTGATCCGTTTGCTGCTCGAGGAGAAACGCGCCAACCCAAGCAACTACGCGCTGATCGTGCTGAGCGAAGGCGCCCAGTGGGAGGGCTACAAGATGCAGGAATACGGCGAACCGGACGCCTACGGTCATCGCAAAAGGAGGAACGTGGCCGAAGCCCTTGCCGACGAGATCAAGGAGCGCGCCGGCGAGGAGACCATCGTCTCTGATCTCACTTACGATCTGCGATCGGGCGATCCTGACTTCATCGACAAGCTCGTCGCCCTGACTTTCGGCAACATGGCCTATGATGCCATTCTGGAGGGCAAGTCCGGCCTCATGTCAGCACTGGTCGAGGGCCGCTATGACCTTGTGCCTATCCCTGACGCCAAGCTCGGGCCGCGCAAACTGGACGTCGCCAGTACATACAACACGGAGCGGTACCGTCCTCTCTATTCCAACAAGCGGGGGCTGCCGATCTTCCTCAACCGCGCGTCTTGAGCGGGGGTACTGGTTTGCCAAGCGTGAAAAAAGCGAAACCAAATCAAAGCCGTGCGGTATCCAGAGGAATTTAGGTCTTAAACTGCGCTCGCCGGGCCCCCCGCCGGGAACAACGCCGCATCATGGACCCAGTCGCATACAACTCCAAAGGGTGTTTACTGCCATTTCACAGTCTCGGTGGTAGCCTGACCGGTACAGAAGGGCTTCCGCACGTCAGATGCGATACGAACCGACCTTGGACGGCCTCCGCGCGATAGCCGTTCTGGCTGTTATCGCCTTTCATACCGGGCATTCATCGGGCCTCATGAGCGGCGGGTTTCTTGGAGTTGACGTCTTCTTTGTCTTGAGCGGCTTCTTGATCACTACTCTGTTGAGGGAAGAGAAGAAGACCACTGGCTCTATCGACATCTGGTCGTTCTACACTCGCCGGATGGCAAGACTGGCACCAGCGCTGCTGCTGTTTCTCTGCTTTTATCTGCTGTTCGAACCGCTCCTGACCCCGGACATTGGGATAACAGCGCACTTGAGAGACGTCATTCTAGCGGGCCTCTATTTATCGGATTATTCGAGGGCTTTTTGGAATGCCCCCGACATCCTTCGACACACATGGTCTCTTTCCGTAGAGCAGCACTTTTACGTGTTGTGGCCTTTGGTAATGTTGGGACTAGGGAAGGCGCGAAATCCAGAGCGGCTACTGGCGATCGCCCTTGCCGCAGCCTTCGCTTGGAAGGTCGCGGCGCTTGCGGCTGGTTCATTTGACGAGGCTTATTACCGGTTTGACACCCGGATTACTGGTCTGATGCTCGGATCATTGTTAGCATTTCGGCTTGAGCAGGCTTCATTGGATGACGTGCTTACTCCTCTCCTTTCGATCTACGCCGCTGGAATATTGTTGTTCGTGTTCGCAACAGCGAGCTTCGGAAGCGATAGGTCGCTGATATTCGGGGGGACAGCAGCAGAAATCTCTGCAGCGATCCTGATTGGAACTGTCGTTCGTCGCCGAGCGTCGGTCACTATTCTGAAATTGCTCGCTCACTGGGCAGCAGTGACCGTCGGAAGAATATCGTATGGAATGTATCTCTGGCATTTCCCGTTGGCATTGCTCTTGCGCGACAGGTTGGATTTCTTGCCAGCATTCTTGACGGTGACGATCTCTTCGATGCTCCTTGCAACGACTAGCTACTTTACCGTCGAAGCATTTTTCAGAAGATCTCGTCCCGTGATGGCGGTCCGCTGAAACCAGGTTTGCCGATGCTTAGCCCGACGGACTGCGACCCAATTGCCGCTCGCTACGCAGATCGCCCAGAGCTTGGTTCTGGATAGCCTTCCTGATGGGGCCATTAGCACCTTTGGCGCTCCTTGCTCTTGACCAAGCAAAGGGTCCCGCGCCAGCGAATTAGGACGTACAGCACAAGGCCAGGCGAGGAGGGTGGGTCGCGAACAAAAGTTGCAAACCGCCCCTTCCAGCCAAAAGCGCAAAATTTCGTAAGAAAATCAATAGCCGCTTTGGCGGGTGGCGCTCCCTAGCGGAATCGAACCGCTCTCTCCACCGTGAAAGGGTGGCGTCCTAACCGATAGACGAAGGGAGCAAACGCAGGGCCCCGCCGCTTTCCGCGGCACGGCCGCTGGCCGGCCGAACAGTGCCCGGCGGCTTGCAGCGGGCGAACGTATAGTGGCCTTTGCGCTCCCGGGCAAGCCGTTCGGGAACGGTCTTTTGCCCCGGTGGACAAGCGTCGGCCCCGGAATCATTCGGGGGCGAATTCAACGATTTCTTAGGGTTCCCTGGGTAGCGCTGGAGTAGGAGATTTTCCTATGCCACCGCCCAAGAAGCGCGCAGAGCGCAAGCTGCTGTCGCGGCACGCCTGGATCACGCTCGACGGCGGATTCGCGGCGCGGCATTGCCTGGTCCAGGACATCTCGGCGACGGGCGCGAAGATCACGATGGACGAGGATGCGAGCCAGCTTCCTGGCGTGATCCGGATGGCCTTTGCCCGCGATGCGCGCACCGGGCGGAGCTGCCAAGTGGTCTGGCGCCGCGGCAAGTCGGCCGGCATCAAGTTCCTCTGACATCGCGGTCCGCCAACCCGGATGGCGCGCGGGGCCGGTCCGGGCTACAAGGCGGCCATGCGCGCGCCGTTCCTTATCCTGATCTCGTTGCTGGCCACCTCCGCCACCGCGGCTGAGAGCCTGCGCCTACCGCCCGCCGAGCGGCCGCAGGCGGGCAAGGAGACCGGCAAGGCGCTGCCGCTGAAGGGCACGGCCGGCGCGGCGAAGGCAGGCTCCTGCGCCTCCTATGGCCCGCGCTTCGTCATGGTCGAGGGCACCGGGACCTGCGTCAAGATCGGCGGCTCGGTCAGCATCGACACCAGCATCCGGCGCTGAACGTCCATGGCGCCGGACCTGTTGCGGCTCGACATCCTCATCCCCGTACTGATGTATGGCGCGCTGTTGTTATGGGTCGGCCGCGGCCTCAGCTGGACCGCGCGGCTCGCCACCGCGGCGGTGACGCTGGTGCTGATCATCTGCGTGCTGCTGGTCGAGCGCGGCTGGCTCTAGAGCATTATCGGTTCTGATTGAATCAGAACCGAAGCTCAAGATTCTTGTTTTGACGCGTTTTCTTCACGCGAACCCGGTATCCACTTCGCTCGAAAACGCTCTAGCGCCACAACAAAATATGCGAAAACAACCCCATGCACAGTAGCCGTCAAGCGCTGCCGTGACGCCGGACGGTTGCGCCACAACGGCGATTCCTCCCGTGATCATCGCAGCTTACGCCGCGCCAGCGGTCACGACATCGGCGGTGCGACGAATTGTGCAAATCCAGGTCGTTTGCCGAGCTCGGCGAGCCAGCGGGTGAGGTGCGGCTGCGCCGGCCGGCTGATGCCTTCGACGCCGAGCCAGCGCCGCGCATAGGACCCGACCGCGATGTCGGCGAGCGTGAACGCATCGCCTTCTATGAAGCGGCGCGACGAGAGCAGGCGGTCGGCGATGGTCCAGACCTCGGCGGCGGCATCGGCATCGCGCTGCACCTGGATCATGTCGCGCTCGGCGGGCGTGGTGCGCACGATGCCCCAGAACACCGGGCGGTCGACCGGCTGCACCGTCGACAGCGTCCAGTCGAGCCAGCGGTCGACGCTGGCGCGCAGCTTCGGCGCCTCGGGGTAGATCGGCGTGCCGCGCCCATGCGCGAGGCAGAGATAGCGCATGATCGAATTGGATTCCCACAGCACGAACTCGCCCTCGACCAGTGTCGGGATCCGCGCGTTGGGATTCATCGACAGATACTCGGCCTCGCGAGTCTTGCCGTATTGCATGCCGGCGTCGATGCGCTCGTAAGCCAGACCGAGCTCGGTGAGGCACCAGAGCACCTTCTGCACGTTGACCGAGTTGGCGCGGCCCCAGATTGTCAGCTTGGTGTCAGGCACGAGGCGTCTCCCGCGGCGTTGTCGCTTGCGCGGGTGATAGCGGAATTCGCCTCGTCGAGCGATGCGCGATTGCGCCGAGCCCCTCATGCAAAAAGCTCCGCCCAGGGCGGAGCCTTCATTGCAAATTCAACGCGACGCTCAGCGGCCGAAGAACAGCCACAACAGAATGATCACCGGGATCGGCACGCCAAGCAGCCACAGCAACAGCCCTCTCGCCATCGCATCCTCCTCCAATCGGCTTCGTTGCGAAGAGAACGGCGGGCGAGGGGCCTTGTTCCTGCCGAGTGCCTTACCAGTGGCCGGTATTCGGCATCGACGACCACGGCTCCTGCGGCGGCTTCGGCTCGCCCTTCTGCAACAGCTCGATCGAGTGCAGGTCGGGCGAGCGGACGAACGCCATGTTGCCGTCGCGCGGCGGCCGGTTGATGGTGACGCCGGCCTTCATCAGCTTCTCGCAGGTGGCGTAGATGTCGTCGACCTCATAGGCGAGATGGCCGAAGAAGCGATCCTCGCCGTATTTCTCCTCGTCCCAATTATAGGTGAGCTCGACCAGCGGCGCGCCGCGGCTCGATGGCTGCTTCTTCAGCGCCTCGAGATCATCGGCCGAGCACAGAAACACCAGCGTGAAACGCCCCTTGTCGTTCTCGATCCGCCGCACCTCCTTCAAGCCCAGCGCATCCTGGTAAAACTTCAGCGCGACATCGAGATTGCGCACGCGCAGCATGGTGTGGAGATATCGCATGTTTCTTGCTCCCTGGATCGGATGGAGGGTTTTGGGTCGGCGGAGCCGGCGGGAGGGAGAGATAGCAGGAATTGGGGAGGAGGGGCAGGGGGCGGGGTACGGTGACAGTCCACTCAATTGACAGGCGCCGCTAGCGTTGATCGAAGGCGCGGGGAGCAGGACATCTGGCGAATGAATTTGTGCACTGTCACCCTAATACCAGACGATCTTACACACGACACAACAACAATTTCCTCGATCGCCTCGTCGCTGTAGCGGCTCACTGCGGTACGGTCATGAGTTCTAGCACGTGGCCGTCAGGGTCGCGAAAATAGACGCCGCGGCCGCCGTTCCAGTCGTTGAGCTTACCGTCGTCGAGGCTCCACGGTGCGCTGCCATAGGCGAGGTTCGCCTCGCGAATGCGGCCGAAGATGGCATCGAACTCGGCATCGCTGACGTGGAAGGCGTAGTGGTGGCTCTCGAACGCCTCGTCGTCGTCGAAGAGCAGCGTGAGCGTGTCGTTGATACGTACCGGCGCGAAATGGCCGTCTTTCGGATCGGCATGGAGGCCAAAAATGCGCGCAAAAAATTGTGCCGCTGCCCTCTTGTCGCGGGCCGGGACGATGGTGTGGTTGAGGGTGATAGTCATCGAAAGACCTCTCGCTCTCTGCTGACCCCTACGCGCTCGGTCGGCCTGAGACGCCTTATTCCTCGGGGGGTTGCAGACCCGATGACGTCAGCCATTCATCTATATGAGAAGCGGTTTCGAGCTGGCGCAGTTTGCTTTCTAGAAGATCACGCTGTGGTCCCGGCTGCGTATTTTCCAGTTCCGCTATGATGCGGGCACGTTCCGCGTTCAGGTTGTCGTCAATGTGGGATTGTGAGTGTCTTCCCATGGCACTCTCCTTTCCCTGCGTGAATTGGGAGGGAGCGCAAAACGGCGTTCTCATCACCGATCAAAGCACAGCGCCGTGCGGTGATAGAACCAGTGTGCACCCGGAACCGGCGCGACGCCAGAACAAAAGTCGACCCAGCGAACGTCTGCTGGAGGTCAATGGACTAAACCGCTCGCGCGGTAGGGCATGGTAGCTGGCAGCGCAGCTGAGAGGATAGCGCGACGAGGCGTCCTGTCTTGAGATGAGGGGTTCGCAACCTTCACCCAAGACAGGAGCCCCCCATGACCGACGAGGCAGTAAGCCCACTGCGCCGGCGCATGATCGAAGACATGACGATCCGGAAGTTCGCAGCCAAGACCCAACATGACTATGTTCAACGGGTCAAGCATTTCGCCGCGTTTCTCGGGCAATCACCCGATCTTGCGACCTTCGAGGACGTGCGTCGCTATCAGCTGCATCTGGCGACGGGCGGCGCCGGCGTGCCGACCATCAACCAGGCTGTCTCGACGTTGCGGTTCTTTTTCAAAGTCACCTTGAAGCGCCACGATATCATCGAGCACACTCAATTCATTCACGAGGCACGCAAGCTGCCGGTGGTACTGAGCGTGGAGGAAGTGGCACGGCTGCTCGATGCCGCACCGGGGCTCAAATACAAGGCGGCTCTCAGCGTGGCCTACGGTGCCGGGCTGCGTGCCAACGAGGTCGTCTCGCTCAAGGTCTCCGATATCGACAGCAAGCGGATGATCATCCGCGTCGAGCAGGGCAAGGGCGGCAAGGACCGCAATGTCATGCTGTCGCCCAGCCTGCTCGCGCTGCTACGGGCCTGGTGGAAGATGGCTCGGCCGCAAGGCTGGCTGTTCCCGGGCCGCGATCCGGCGCAGCAGATGACGACGCGCCAGCTCAATCGTGCCTGTCATGCCGCCGTGCAGATGGCGGAGATCAAAAAGCGCGTGTCGCTGCACACATTGCGCCACAGCTTCGCTACTCACCTCCTGGAGCAGAACGTCGACGTCCGCGTCATCCAGGTGCTGCTCGGCCACGCCAAGCTCGATACCACCGCGCTCTACACCCGCGTCGCCACCAAGACCATCAGCGAGGTCATGAGCCCGTTGGAGCACATCGCTCTCAAGCTCAAGGAGGCGCGGCCGCCCGGCTGACGCTGGGCACCTATGTCTCGCCCGGCTCTGGAGGTTGCGGATATCTTCCGCAGCCATGGCCCGGCATGGCGTCACGCCCATGCCGGCCATGTCAGCCTCGACCAGTTGAAGGTGATGTCGGCGATCGAGAGTTGCCGCACGGCAGCTCTCGGCGGCCATGTCGCGCGCTGCGAGGACTGTGCCTACACGTCCATCGCCTACAATTCCTGCCGCAATCGGCACTGCCCGAAGTGCCAGGGCGCCGCGGCGAAGCAGTGGCTCGCCGACCGTGAGGCCGAACTGCTGCCGGTGCCGTATTATCACGTTGTGTTCACGGTGCCGGCCCGGATCGCCGACATCGCCTATCACAACAGGGCCACCATCTACGATCTGCTGTTCAAGGTCTCGGCCGAGACCATGCTGACGATCGCCGCCGACCCGAAGCATCTCGGCGCCAGGATCGGCATTACGTCCGTGCTGCACACCTGGGGCTCGGCCATGACCCACCACCCGCACGTCCACATGATTGTGCCGGGCGGCGGCATCTCGCCCGACGGCCAGCGCTGGGTGGCCTGCCGGCCAGGGTTCTTCCTGCCGGTGCGTGTGCTCTCACGCCTGTTTCGGCGGCTGTTCCTCGAGCGCCTTGCCGCCCTCCACCAGGCCGGGCGCCTGAGCTTCTTCGGCAACGACGCTCATCTCGCCGGAGCACAATCATTCGCCGCGTTGCTCACAGCGTCGCGCAAGACGGAATGGGTCGTTTATGCCAAGCGTCCGTTTGGCGGTCCCGAGGCCGTGCTGGCCTATCTGTCGCGCTATACCCACCGCGTCGCTATCGCCAACAGCCGCCTGATCGCCCTCGGCCGGCACGGCGTCACCTTCAGCTGGAAGGATTACCGGGTCGAAGGCTACGACCGTCAAAAGCGGATGACGATCGCTGCAGACGAGTTCATCCGCCGCTTCCTCATCCACGTGCTGCCAAAGGGCTTCCACCGCATCCGCCACTACGGTCTGCTCGCGCGGAGCGCCTGCGCCGACAACGTTGCACGCGCGCGCGAACTGCTCGTCGTCAAGGATCGTAAGGATGAGCCGACCGAGACTGTCGTCGACAGCGGCAGGCCGCCGTGTCCATGCTGCGGCGGCCGCATGATCGTCATCGAGGTCTTCGAACAAGGCACAACGCCTCGCCATCAAGCGACCCCGCCAACCAGCGCCATCAGGATCGATACCTCATGAGCGCGCAACCGTCGCTCTGCAAAGCAGTTCGCCATGCCCGCCGCTCATCGACCGGCCACAACGGCATACGCCCCAACGGTCAGCTGTCGTCGCCAATCCGCCGACGATTGATCACGTTCGAAGCCATCTACCCATCATTCACCAGCCCCGCTACCCTCGCGCAGCTCGCTGCATTGCTTCGAACTCCATCGGCCAGTTCGCCCGCAGAGCTCAAATCCCCATAGAGCCCGCCGCACCCTTCCTGCCCACCATGCGCGGTTTCCTCCCTTGGAGGCTTTCGGACGCCGGCCGCCGAATGTGCCGCGCCATCAGTCATGCGGCCGGCATCCGAAACCCTTCACACATGGGGACGTCGCGGCCATATTCGACCTTGGCCCGTTCGCACCCCGCAAGCCGACGTTAGAGCGTAGAAACAGAGGCAGCTTTTTGGCCACAAGCAGACTCATGCATCGCAGCAAACGGCATCTCTATTCGATCACATCGTCGGCGCGGACGAGCAACGAGGGCGGCACGGTGAGGCTGAGCGCCTTTGCAGTCTTCAAGTTGATCACCAACTCGAATTTGGTTGGCCTCTCTACCCGCGCACTCGCACGCGTGCATCCGTTCTGGGCGGGCCGGGCTTCCCCGCAATCATTGGGGTCACTCGTCCAGCCCGGCCTTCTCCCGCATCTTGTCGATCAACTCCGACGCCTCGGCCTTGGTCAGCTTTTGTTCGGGCAGGTTCTGATGCGCCTGCTCGGCGAGGGTCTTAAGGTAGGATTCCTGGGCCCCCGTCATCGGGTCGTCTCCGGATACCCAGTCTTTCGGGTCCTTCTCGGTATTGTCTGCCATCACAATTCTCCTTCTCCGTCCAACGTCGGACTCGACTCGTCGTTCCGTTTTTGTTCTCATGGACCATATTCAAAATCGCGGGGCTGAACATGCCGGACCTGGACGTTGTCAGGCGGGAGATCGAACGGATGCGCATCCGGATGGGAAGGCAGAGGAAGGAGATCCTCCAATTGCAGCGGGCGGGTGTCGGGACGGCCTCGTCCGAAGCGCTGCTGTCGCGGATGGAGGCGAAGATTGAAAGTCTTTGCGCCCAGCGGGACGCGCTAAAGAGCGCGCCGCCGCGCCAGACCAAGGGCAGGGTGCTCGGCGGGAGGACATGGTGAGCAGGCGTTGGTTCGACGATGAGAGAGAGCTATCGCCCTTCCTGACCGCGCTCGAGGACGTTCGCCGAAGAGCGACGCGGGAAGGGTGGTGCTATGCCCACGTCCAGGCCATCATCGTGGCCATCGACCAGTACGCGGAAGCTGCGACCGGTAATCGCGAGTATTTCCTGAACAAGCCGGTTTCAATTGGTGAGAGCCGGAAGGCCGGGGACCTTCGGTGAGGGGCGGTTCTACTGCGGGACAGGCCGAGCGGTTACGGCGGTTGAACCCCGCTGACGACCGACGCGACCTATTGCCATGCTTCAAGGCCTGCTCAGCGCGATCGCGGAGATGCTCCTGTCTGCCGCATGGACCGCCATCGTCAGATTCTTCGGTCTGGAAAACGTCGCCGAAATCGTGACGGCGGTCTTCGGGCTTGGCTGTATCGTGATTGGCTTCACGGTCTATTTGCTGGGCGGCCAGTGAACGTGGCAAGGCTCGCTCGCGTCGTCGCAACACCCGCTGAAATATGTGCTGGTTGCAGCCATCGCGATCCTCATGGTGCTGGGATCACGGCTCCCGCTCCGGATCTTCAACCGACTCCGCGGATAACTTCCCGAAGTACCTTCCGGCTCGTGATGAAGCTGGCTTCGCTCGTTCGTTCGAGAGTCACCTCTCCCCAGCGGGGAGAGGTCGGATTGCGCTTGGCGATGCGAAGCATCGTCCGGTGCAATCCGGGTGAGGGGCCGCAGCGATCACTGGGGCTGTAACCCCTCACCCGGATCGCATCTTGCGATGCGATCCGACCTCTCCCTATGGGAGAGGTGCTCACGGCCCGCACCGATTCAATCAAAACGCATCCGCTTCAGGCTGCGATCCGTTGCTCGACCGGCGCCGTCAGGTATTTGAGCACTTCTGCGTGCTCGAGGTCAGGGACCGCGATGGCCGTGTGGCTGTACATCGCATGGCTCCGAGAGTTTGCGATCTTGTCCAGGATCTCTTTGCCTTTGATGACGTGGAGGCCCATGCCGTCACCAGAAGGGAAGATCGCGAGCACGACGTCATAAGCTGCGATGACGGCTCGCAGCGCTTCGGCCTTGTCCTCGGCGATATCGACAAAAACGCGTACATCAGCCGCGAGTTCACGCAGCTCGTTAAAATCCAGCACTGTGAGGATACTCCAACGCAACGATACTGATGCGAGATTGGAGGCGTTAGGTTACCGAAGTCTCAACAAGGCGTGCCGAGCCACAAGTTTCACGATGAGGTGACTCGTCGTGCTCGCTAGCGCTTGGCTTCGTCTTTGCGAAGCTTGGCCTCCGCAGCTTCGTCCACGAGGTTCAAGGCGAGGCCGTCATAGCTCAGCTTGAGCTCACGGCCGACGATCCATGTCCATCCCGCGTGGACCTTGATCGGCTGGGCGTTGAACTGGTCGGAGATCGATTTGACGGCGGCGTCCTGCGGCCCCGGATTGTTCAACTCCGCACGGACACGCCAGATCGGATGCTTGGCGTCAGCGTCGTCACTGTGGACCGTGACCTTGGCGGCATTGATCTCGCATTCGAGGGTGTACGAGCCCCGGATTTGGCGGCAGAGGAGGCGACGTTGACTGACGAGCTTGCTGGTCTCCTCGAACGTCATCCCCGGCGAGAAACCGAAGATGTCGGATTTCTTCACGAGGGCCAGGGACGCAGGCTTCAAGAAGCTCGGCTGGATGGCGACGAGGGCGGCAACTACAACAACGATCAAGCCGGCGATGACGATAGCGACCTTCATGAGTCCCCACGAGAAACCTTTCGACCATATAGCAGCCGCGGCGCGCTACCAGGCCGGCAAAAGCGAAAACCCCGCTTGGGGGAAGCGGGGCTTTCTGGTGGGGTGAAGCTTAGGGACTTCAATAAGTAAGACGCGCCAGGCGGCAAATGGTTCAAGAAGAATCGGCAAATGCTGCAACATCTTTCACAGGAAGTCGGGAACCCTAGAGAACCCCTGCTTGCGTTTTGGGCCTCGATAGGCTCTAAGCCCGGTCACTTCATGACCTCTGGCATGAATTAGAAGCGCGCCTCCGCGGTCCGGCCGCGTCCACAGCAGAGTTTACGCACGCGCATCCCTTCAAAGGAATTCAGAACATGGCGAAGATGACGAAGACCCAATTGATCGATGCAATTGCGGAAGGCACGCAGCTGTCGAAGAACGACGTGAAGTCGGTGATCGAATACATGGCGACGGTCGGCTACAAGGAGCTCAACGAGTCCGGCGAGTTCGTCATCCCCGGCTTCGTCAAGATGTCGGTGGTGAACAAGCCCGCGACCGAAGCCCGGATGGGCATCAATCCCTTCACCAAGGAGCCGATGCAGTTTGCGGCCAAGCCGGCGAGCAAGTCGGTCAAGGCCTCGCCGCTGAAGGTGGCCAAGGACGCCGTCTAAGGCGCCGGCGCTGACAAGAAAAACCCCGCGCTTTCGCACGGGGCTCTCTTGGCTGACGGCGTTGGGATTTCAGCGCCTAGCCGCCAACCATGCTCGTAACGTAAGGTTGAAAATCCAAAATGCAACAGCGCCGCGATGACGGAGTATGTTCGTCAAGCGGCGCTGCCGTATGACTGGGCCCTGAAATCCCCAGCCTCCATGGGTCCGCGCAGCGCGGAAAAGGTTCAAGCCGCTACGCCCTGTGGAATTTCGGGGAGGGGCTGGACACGTCGTTCTCATTTTGTTCTAGTCAGTCATCTTCCCTTGGAGGTGATTCATGACCGTCGAGAAACAGCGCGAAGTGATCAGGCTCTGGAACGAGCTCAGGAAGCTGGAGGGCCCGGCCGCAGAAGAGCTGCGCATCCAGATCCTGGAATGTTTTCGGAGAAGGGAAAAGCAAAGCGGGCGGCGTGAGTGGATCGGCGGGCGTCGACGCTGATGCCTTTGAAACGAACGTGTGACGGAACGAAGGTGTGACGGAACGCGTTCGCGCAGCATGACGTTGCCCGCAATGCGCCAAGCCGATGACGGCAAACTCAGCCAACAGCTTTCGGTGCGAGCCGTGCCGCGAGATCGTCATCGTGTTCACAGTCGCCTCGAAATCCGTGTCGCCGAAAATTTTGCCGCCGAAGAGTCTTGCACCGAGGGTGACGGCGCCCGCTTTCATCGATCGTTAGGATTCGCGTCTCTCTGATTTTTCCGACTCCGATTCGTTCTTTGCGAACGAAATGGAGTCGGATGCAGAACAAGCCGTGCCTTCTGTATCGATGCGGGACATGTCGGTCACGGCAGGCTTTCGCAGGCAGTCGTTTGTTGCGACCGCGACTCGCGGCTGCGCCAAGACAAACTGTCGGTGCCGCAGCGATCGACCTCACGTGATCGGGCGCTCACCGCGCGCGTTCACACCACTTGTTAAGAGTTGCTCCGCGCCGATTTCTTCGAGTCCGATTCGTTCTTCGCGAACGAAAGGGAGTCGAAGCTGGAACAAAGGCGGTCGTCGCGCGGCGAGCCAGGGGCGGCGCAACGCCTAACGAAAGCTTCCGCGAAAGCCGATAACCCTATTCGGTTAGGTTAAAAGCCCAATCGCGTTGCGCTTGCCGCTACTTGGGATAGGTGTGTGGCAACGACAATCAAGAAGCGATTTTGCGAAGAAGCCATTTTGTCATGACGCCATTTTCAGAGCCGTCCTTTCATCAAGGCGATCGCCACACCTACCGGCGCGTCGCCATCGTCGGCACGCTCTTCTGTCTCGCTTTCGTGGTGATCAGCTTTTCGCTGCGGCCGCAGGCCGAGGACACGCGTGTCGCGGTCAAGGCCGATCGGCTGGTGCGCACGGCAGGGCAAGCCCTGCACGCAAACTAGCGCTTCTCGCCGCAGATCCGGTCGTCCGCGGACCTATCCCGGAACGTGCCGCCGCGCGTCGCGAGCGCCACGAAACCGGCATAGCCGGACAGGTTGAGCAGGACTTCGAGCCACGCGGGCATGTCGGGCCTCTTCTGCCTGAAGACGACCTCAACGTGTGCGCGAAAATCTTGTTCCGCGCTCACAAAAAGAAACGTCGTTCGGTGCCGCGACGAAGGATCGAACTGCCCGCCGAAGGCCGCAACGCTGGCCGCCGCTATGGTCTGCTGCATCTCTCCCGCGAAACTAAAAAACCCCGCCAGCACCGCGGAGGATGCTGACGAGGTCTTCGTGCTGTCGCCTCAACCCGGATGGCGGAGGCTTCCGCACTTACGATGTCAATCCGCGCGGCGAGCGTTCGTTCCCGCCGGTTCATTGTTTTTTGACCGTTTTCGGTTCCGCGCTGCGCGCAACCATCGCAGGCCCTCGCCGTTGTCCCGCGAGACGCGCGAAGGAGGATAATCATGAAGAAGATACTGGCAGTTCTGGCCACCGTCGCAGCCGTCGGCGTAACCGCGGTCGCGGCGCCTGCGCCAGCCGAGGCGCGCGGCCGCGGCATTGGTCCGGGCCTCGCATTCGGCCTTGCCGCCGGCGCAATTACGGCGGGCGCAGTCGCAGCATCGCATCCCTATGGCTATTACGGGCCGGGCTACGGCTATTATGACGGCCCGGGCTACTATTACGGACCGGGTCCCTACGCCTATTACGGCGGCGGACCGTACTACCGGCACCACTACTGGCGGCACTGGTAGCGAGTTAGAAGCGAAAAGCCCGGAGCGAGGCTCCGGGCTTTTTTTTCGTTCGTATGCGCGTGACGTCACGCCCTACGGCCAGAGCGAGGGACGTTCGACCTTGCGGGCATTCTCGAGCGTCGACACGAAATATTCCTCGCGCTCCCGCTTGAACTTCTCCTGGGTGGCGCGGAAGGCGGCAACACGGGTGGCGATCTCCTCGCGTTCGCGAGCTTTGCGTTCTTCATCTTCGGTCATATCCATCCCCTCTGTTCGCACCTGTTTCCACTGACCTCGAGCACTGCCGCCGCATCGCGCTGCGAGTCGGATTCGATACATCCATTGGGGCTCCCGAATGGGGCGTCAATGGGGAGGAGGCATTGCAGGATTGTGATATGCGATGGGCGGCAGGAATTGCCGAGTCTGTTTCTGTTCGCTCTTTTCATCACGGTGGATAAGACCGTCAATAATCTTGCCGCTTGTGCGTCTTGCAGCGAGGGCAACACACATCGGGAGCAGCGCGTGATAGCATCGGATCTTCGCAGCGGCGTTGAACGACTCGGCGACATGATCGCCGAAGCGAAGCGAATCGTGCCGTTCACCGGTGCCGGCATCTCGACCGAATGCGGCATCCCTGACTTCCGCTCGCCGGGCGGAATCTGGACGCGCAACCGTCCAATCCCGTTCGAAGAGTTCGTGGCGAGCCAGGAGGCGCGCGACGAATCCTGGCGCCGGCGCTTTGCGATGGAGGAGGTGTTCGCGGCGGCAAAGCCGGGCCGCGGTCACCGCGCTTTGGCCTCACTCTACCGCGCCGGCAAGGTTCCCGCCGTCATCACCCAGAACATCGACAATCTGCACCAGGCCTCGGGGCTGGCCGCCGAGCACGTGATTGAACTTCACGGAAATACTACCTATGCGCGATGTATCGGATGCGGGCAGGCCTATCAGCTCGACTGGGTGAAGCGCCGTTTCGACGAGGAGGGCGCCGCGCCCAATTGCACCATGTGCGACGAGCCGGTGAAGACCGCCACGATTTCGTTCGGCCAGATGATGCCCGAGGACGAAATGCAGCGCGCAGCTGCGCTGTCGCAGACCTGCGACCTCTTCATCGCGATCGGTTCCTCGCTGGTGGTGTGGCCGGCGGCGGGCTTTCCGATGATGGCGAAGAACGCCGGCGCACGTCTTGTGATCATCAATCGCGAGCCCACCGAGCAGGACGACATCGCCGACCTCGTGATCCATCACGACATCGGCGAAGCGCTCGGGCCCTTTGCCGGCAATTGAGGCATCAATTTGATTCGCGGCTGTGCAAGCTGTTCATAGGTTCCGGCGAATCTCTTTTTTGTCTATGCCTCGCAACCGGGAGTGTTATCTTTTGAGTCGAAAGATTCGCGTCGCGTCGAATTGAGAACATTCTCTTAAGACGCGTGATTCGAGCGCCGCCAAAGTGGCGGGTTGCATGGCAGTGTGGGGTCCGGGGTTATGGGGTCGTCGGACGGATTTGAGTCCAAGAAGGTCGGAGTTCCCGTGGGCGAGCACGGCAGCGGTCGCGACAGCGCGCTCAGCCCCTTCACCGGACTGGGTGAGGGCAGCGCCAACCTCGTCGAGGTTCACGGCGTCATCAAATGGTTCGACGCCTCAAAGGGCTACGGCTTCATCGTGCCCGACAATGGCTGGCCCGACGTGCTGCTGCACGTCACCGTACTCAGGCGCGACGGCTTCCAGACTGCTTACGAGGGAGCCCGCATCGTCGTTGAGTGCGTCCAGCGCGCCAAGGGCTATCAGGCATTCCGCGTGGTCTCGATGGACGAATCCACCGCGATCCATCCGGCGCAGATGCTGCCGCCGCGCACCCACGTCACGGTCACGCCGACCAGCGGCCTGGAGCGGGCCCAAGTCAAATGGTTCAACCGGCTGCGCGGCTTCGGCTTCCTGACCTGCGGCGAGGGCACGCCCGACATCTTCGTGCACATGGAGACACTGCGCCGCTTCGGCATGACTGAGCTGCGCCCCGGCCAATATGTGCTGGTCCGGTTCGGGCCCGGCTCCAAGGGCATGATGGCGGCTGAGATCCATCCCGAGACCGGGTCGCCGGGCTTGCAGTCGCACTAAGGCACCCCATTCCCGCAATCGTGAGCAGAGGCGCGCCGGCCAGCCAGCGCGCCTCTGGCTTTTCCGACGACCGTTGCGTAAGGACTGTTCCAGTCCCACGCCGCGAGTGCCCCCATGAATTCTGATCGAAAGGCCGTCTGGTCCGTTGCGAAGGGCTGGCTTGCCGCCATCCTCGTCGTTGCCGGCATGGCAGTCGCAATCGGATCTGTTCGCGCCGCGAGCTTCCAGCCGCTCGAGATCGTCACCAGAAACGGCGTCCAGGTGTTCTCGGTCGAGATGGCGACGACCGAGCAGGAGAAGCAGACCGGCCTGATGTATCGCAAGGAACTGGCCGACGGCAAAGGCATGCTGTTCGACTTCAATCCCGAGCAGGAAGTGTCGATGTGGATGAAGAACACCTACGTCTCGCTCGACATGATCTTCATCCGCGCCGACGGCCGCATCCTGCGCATCGCCGAAAACACCGAGCCGATGTCGACCAAGATCATCTCGTCCCAGGGGCCGGCCCGGGCGGTGCTGGAGGTGGTGGCGGGAACGGCGCAGAAATACGGCATCCGTCCTGGCGACCGGGTCGCCCACCCGCTGTTCGGCAGCAAATAGGCGCCCGGGAACGGCGTCATTGGCGCCTTGCTGGCGCGCCGGGAAGCGTGTATCGACGGGGCTCGCCGGACATTCGGGGTATAGCGCAGCCTGGTAGCGCGGCAGTTTTGGGTACTGCAGGTCGTTGGTTCGAATCCAGCTGCCCCGACCAGTTCCGACATGTACCCCCAAGAATTCCCCAGACCGATGCCCAAGTCTCTTGCCTAGGGATTCGGGGGGCGCCTCAGAACAACAGCCAGTCGACGAGGCCCCAGGCGAACCAGGCGAGGGCGCAAATCCAGCCCAGCATCGCGATTGCCGCGAGGCCGAGCCCGCCGAGTGCGAGCAGCGAGCTTCCGGCCTCCGGCGTCTCGACGAGTTCCTCAGGCGTATCGACCTGGCTCACGGCGTCCGCTGGCCTTGCCTTCTGCCGTTCATTGATCTCTGCTCGTTCATGGAAATTCACCGGCTGCGCTCCAGCTCACAGGGACGTGAGACGCCGTCCGTGCAGGCGGGCGCACGCTGATCGCGGACACTCTCGGATGCCCCGGACAGGCGGGAAAAAGCTGCAACGCGTGGCGTAGTGATTGGTTGCCATCGTCTGGCCGAAAGGCGCTGCGGAAGCCTTGGCGCACATTCTCCTCGCCGCGCGACTTTGGCGCGATGTTTCAAGCTATTGCGGCCTTCCGAGGGCGCAGAATTGCCGGACGCTCATCGAACCTTCTGCGCGGCGCCATAGACATATGCGTGTTGGGGATTTCAGCGCCCAATGCCTAAACGGACGCCGCCAAGCGATGATACTCCGCTTGCGCGGCGTTGCGCTTTTCAGGCGTCACTTTTTCAGATCTGGCCCATCAGCTCGAGGCGTGCCAGCCGGCCGGAAACGGCACGAACGGCCAGACTGTCTCGTTGTCGTTGGCGGCCTTCGGCGGCTGCTGGGACGGTGTCTTTGCGATCGGGACAGGCGTTGTCGATCGCAGCGCCAAGCGCAGACATGCACATTGCAAATTCATTGTGGTCGTCCTGGCCAGTCAATTCTTTTGAAAATACGTGTCGGCTCAAAAACACCGCGCGTCCTCAAAACGGCGCGCTCTCAAATCACGCGCGCACTCTAGAAAAGTCGACGCCGGCTTTCAACCAATCTCGCCGTTTGCGCACGAGAAGTAAGGTTGATCGGTTAGGTTAAGGGCGAGCGGTTGTTGCGGCCGCCTAAGTGACTGTTATCAGATCGGGCACGGCTCGTGATGGGCTGCCTGACATCCGTGCTCACACAAGATCACAGTTCGTGGCAGCGCGCGTATCAGCCGAGTTCTGCGCCAGTGAGTTCTGCCATGTCTTCCGATCGCAACTCCAAAACCGCCGGTCCGCAGTCGAGCTGGACCGAGATCTGGCATCTCTGGACCGTGATCGTGCCGCGCCGCTCGATCAACGGACAGCTCGTCTACGGCAAGGTCTGGCGCCGCCACGACGGCCGCGACTGGATCTACAAAAAGTTTACCGAGTTCGACGGCGAAGAGGCGGCCTGACGCGGCATCGGCGCCGCATCACCATCAGGCCGTCTTCGCCGCAGCCGGCTTTGACGGCGGCGGCTTCAACGGCTTGTCCTGCTTCTTCGACCACGAGATGTAATAGGCCACCGTCGTCATGATCGCCACGCCGGCGATGCTGACGAAGAGCTGCGCGAACAGCGAGCCCGAGCTCATCGACAACTCGAAATGGCCGACGAAGGATAGGAACACGCCGACGCAGAACACCGCGAGCGACTGCTGGCCGCAGACGATCAGCGGATCGAACACCTTCCACTCCAGGCCCGGCCACTCCTTCGGCACGAAGCGGATCACGAGGATCACGATCACGACGAAGTGGATGAAGCGGTAGGGCGCGAGGTTGGTCTTGTCGTTCGGGTTAAACGCCGAGAACAGCCATTGCGGGAGCATGCCGCCCAAGGTCGGAAAGCGGCCAGCCATGGTCATGATCAGCGCGAAAGCGAGATAGGCGAGGCAGAGGTAGAGCGTGATCGGCGCATTGATCAGCGTCATCGAGCGCCGCGCGCCGCCCATGGCGCACCAGGCGCCGAACACGAACAGCACCTGCCAGCAATACGGGTTGAAATACCACTGGCCGGCCGGATAGGCCGTCAGATTCCAGCCGAAATGGCGCGCGGCCAGCCACAGCACGATGGACAGCGCCATCGTCACGTCGGGCTTGCGCAGCATGAACCAAAGCACTGGCGGGAACAGTCCCATCAGCACGATGTAGAGCGGCAGCACGTCGAGATTGAGCGGCTTGAAGCGCAGGAATAGACCCTGGCGCAGCGTCTCGGTGGCGTTGTCGACGAGACCGGCGACGTTGAACTCGTTGATCATCTCGGAATCGCCGAAGCGCAGCGCGAGATAGCTGATCGAGGCGATGTAGATCACGAACAGGATGATGTGGGCGACATAGAGCTGCCAGACCCGCTTGGTCAGCCGTGTGGCGCCGACGACGAAGCCGCGCTCCAGCATCATCCGCGCATAGACGAAGGACGCGGTGTAGCCGGAGATGAAGACGAACAGGTCGGCGGCGTCGGAAAAGCCGTAATTGCGCGTCGTGACCCAGTTCACGACGTTGTCGGGGATATGGTCGAGGAAGATCGCCCAGTTCGCAACACCGCGAAACAGGTCGAGTCGGAGGTCGCGCCCCTTTTCGGGAAGCGTTGCGCTGATGTTCAGGAAGGCCATGCGACGGGAGCTTTCGGAAGGAACAAATACGCTGATGTCGGGGAGCCAGTGCCGCCGGGCGGGGTCCCGGCGCGGAAGGCGGGTACGCAATTGTCACGGTGCAGCATAATGACTATACCCGTAGGTAGGGCACCCGGGGAGCCGGAATCACCGAACACTTCCCGAACGGTGTCTCTATACTATCCCTGAGATTTCCACCAACTGCCACCGTGACGCATCCAGTTCGAACGAAAAGACGAAGAGGCCCGGACCACCCATGACCGCACGCATTTTCAAGCCCGCCAAGAACGCGATGCAATCCGGCCGGTCCAAGACGAAGGAATGGCAGCTCGATTACGAGCCGGAGCAGCCGCGTTCGGTCGAGCCGCTGATGGGCTGGACCTCGTCCGGCGACATGAAGCAGCAGATCACGCTGCGCTTCCACAGCAAGGAAGAGGCGGTCGCCTATTGCGAGCGCAAGGGCATCGCCTACCAGGTGATCGAGCCGCAGGAGTCGGTACGCCGGCCGGCCGCCTATGCCGACAATTTCTCGTTCCGCCGCGGCGAGCCCTGGACGCATTGAGGGGCCAACCCGGCGCCAAAGACTTCCGTCATGGCCGGGACAAGGCCCGGCCACGACGGCGGGAGATATTCCGCCCACACACTATAAACCTCGCATCCGACCATCCCACGTCACGGATCAGCTACCACGCCGGCTCTGGCCCTTGGCAGCTATTCCGCCGCGTGCTTCGCTGCCTCGCATGACGAGCTCATGGGCGAGGTGGGTATGGCGGGGCGTGACCAGCTCGACGGCGTCGATCTGAAGATACTATCCGAACTGCAGCAGGACGGGCGGATTCGCAACAATGAGCTGGCGCTGCGGGTCGGGGTGTCTGCACCCAACTGCCTGCGGCGGCTGAAATCGTTGTTCAGCCGCGGCGTGATCCGGGCGGTGCGCGCGGTCATCGACGAGCGGCGGCTCGGCTATGAGGTGGTGTCGTTCGTCTCGATCCAGCTCGGCAGCCAGGCCCAGCCCGTGCTGGAGGCGTTCGAGAGCTCGATCGCCGCGATCCCGCGCATCCAGCAGTGTTGGCGGATTTCGGGCGACACCGACTATCTCCTCAAATGTGTGGCGCCGAGCGTCGAGAGCATGCGCCAGCAGCTCCTGCATTTCGCCGCGATGCCGAACGTGAAGAACGTCCGCAGCTTTCCAGTGCTGGGTGTCGCGAAGGACGTGCCTCTGCCGTTGCAGGAGGTCGCGGCGGTATTTGCGGGATAGGGACGCTGCGTTCCAGGCGCCGTCACCGCCAGGCATGATGCTGACTAAATCACCTAACTGTGACATGTGATTTCGGAAGTCCTGCGATGCGCTGAACCGTGATTGTCGGTTCGGGGCCGCCGCCTAGATCCAAGGTGTGAACCTCGGCCTGCGTCGCGTGCCGAGGCCTCTTTTGTGGGACCCTGAGCCAGGAAAAGACACCATGACCTCGACCTCGAAGACGTTTGTCGCATCCGCTGCGACGCTGTTTGCATCCGCGTTTCTCATGATGACCGCACCCGCCGCGCGTGCAGACGATTTCTGCATTACCAACGGTGCCCAGGCCGCTCACGGTTGCGGCTATCCGACCATGGAAGCCTGCCGGGCCGCTGCCGGCGGCATCGGCGGCACCTGCTCGCAGAGCGGCGGTGCGAAGACCTCGAATGACGCGCTGGCCTACCAGCCGAAGCAGACGCGGTCGCGTACCAAGCTTCGCCCGGGCGCGCAGACCAACTCGAACTAACGCCTGAATTCGAACCGGTTTCGAAAAACACGGCCTCCGGGAGTCATCTCGGAGGCCGTCATTTTATGACAGTGAGGCGACAGTCCCTCAGCGATACCGCCCGCGAAACTCGCGCGGGGAGGCGCCGGTCCAGGTCCGGAAGGCACGCGAAAAACTCTTCTCGTTGCGGAATCCGGCAATTTCCGCGATCCGCTTGATCGGCGTGCGGCCGCGCATCAGCTCCTGCTTCGCAAGCTCGAACTTTGCCTCTTCCTTGAGTTCGCGCAGCGAGGTGGCCTCCTCGCGCAGGCGCCGATGCATGGTGCGGGTGGACAGCGCCAGCTCGCGCGCGACATCCTCGGCGCCGAGACTGCGTCCGCGCGCATTGCGGAGCACCCGGCGCACGCGCTCGACAAGAAGCCGGTCGCGCCGATAGGGCAGCACCGTCAGCCGCAAGGCGCCTTTGAGCATGTTATCGAGGTCGGCGGCGCTGCGCGCGAGCGGCAGCGAGAGATAGTGCTTGTCGAAGATGATCGCGGCGCGGTCCGCGTCGAAGCGGATATTGCGGCAGAAGATGGTCGGGTAGACCGAGACGTGGCTGGGCTGGGGGTAAGGAAATTCCGCCGCGCGCAAGGCGATCGCGGAATCGACCGCCCAGCAGGAGAAGCCGAGCACGTAGCGGAGCAGGGTCACCAGGCAGAATTCGCGTAAGCCGCCGAGATCGCGCAGCTCCCGGATGGAGACGACCGCAGTCTCCTCGCCAACTGCGAGATCGAGCACGACATCCTCGGTGAGCAGGCGGTGATGCCGGCACCAGCGCTTGAGCGCGACTTGAAGCGTCGGCGCCGTGATCGAGGCGCGGCACAGCATGCCATAAGTGCCCCATGGCAGCCGGCGCGAGAACCAGCCGAGCGCCTCGTCGTCGAGCTCGCGCATGGCATGGCCCGCCAGGGCCTCGAACTGGGCGGCCGTGATCCGCCCGTCCGGAGAATTGACAAGCTCCGGCGCTACCTGACCCCGGCTCAGCGCCTCCGCCGGATCGCGGCCGTATCGTTCATAAGCGGCGACCACGCCGCGGACGAAGGCGGCAGGGGTCATGGCGCGGCGCGGGATCGCGGTGGCGGCTTGAAAAGGCATCGGAATTCCCTCGGAAAATCCTCGCCAAGTTTGGCGGAAAATGCAACCTTTTCGACCGCAAGAGCGCCAGGGCCCCGCTAGGTTCGGATGCCAAAAATAGGGAGGAATCGCCTTGAACATCCCGAGCATCGACTTCGATTTGGGCGAAGACATCGGCATGCTGCGCGACACGCTTCGCGCCTTCGTGGAGGCGGAGATCACGCCGCGCGCTGCCGACATCGAGAAAGCCAATCTGTTTCCCGCAGACCTCTGGAAGCGCTTCGGCGACCTCGGCCTGCTCGGCATGACCGCGCCGGAGCAATATGGCGGCTCCAACATGGGCTATCTCGCCCATATCGTCGCCATGGAGGAGATTTCGCGCGGCTCGGCTGCCGTGGGGCTCTCCTACGGCGCCCATTCCAACCTCTGTGTCAACCAGATCCGCCGCAACGGCAACGACGCGCAGCGCCAGCGCTATCTGCCGAAGCTGATCTCCGGAGAGTATGTCGGCGCGCTCGCGATGTCCGAGCCCGGCGCCGGTTCCGACGTGGTCTCGATGAAGCTGCGCGCCGACAAGCGCGGCGACCGCTACGTGCTCAACGGCTCGAAGATGTGGATCACCAATGGCGGCGATGCCGACGTCCTCGTCGTCTATGCCAAGACCGATCCGGAGGCCGGTCCGCGCGGCATGACCGCCTTCCTCATCGAGAAAGGCTTCAAGGGGTTTACCCACGGCCAGCACCTCGACAAGCTCGGCATGCGCGGCTCCAACACCTATCCCTTGTTCTTCGACGAGTGCGAGGTGCCGGAGGAGAACGTGCTCGGCAAGGTGGGCGAGGGCGTCAAGGTGCTGATGTCCGGCCTCGACTATGAGCGCGCGGTGCTGTCAGGCGGTCCGCTCGGCATCATGGCGGCCTGCATGGACGCGGTGGTGCCCTACATGCACGAACGCAAGCAGTTCGGCCAGCCGATCGGCGATTTCCAGCTGATGCAGGGCAAGCTCGCCGACATGTATTCGACCTGGCAGGCCACGCGCGCCTATGTCTACGCCGTGGGGCGCGCCTGCGACCGCGCCGACCACGCGCGCAGCTTGCGCAAGGATGCGGCTGCCGCGATCCTCTATTCCGCGGAGAAGGCGACGTGGATGGCGGGCGAGGCGATCCAGGCGCTCGGCGGGGTCGGCTACACCAGCGAATTCCCGGTCGGACGTCTGTGGCGCGACGCCAAACTCTACGAGATCGGCGCCGGCACCTCGGAGGTTCGCCGCATGCTGATCGGCCGCGAGCTGATGGCCGAGACGGCTTAAAGCGTTCACCTCATTGGAATCACCATGCCGCTCCATTCCAGCATCGATCCGTCTTCCCAAGACTTTGCGCGCAATTCCGAGGCCATGCGCAACCTCGTCGCGGACTTGCGTGAAAAGCTGAGCCAAGTCGCCGGCGGCGGCGGTGAGGCCTCGCGCAACCGCCACACAGCACGCGGCAAGATGCTGGCGCGCGAGCGCGTCGACCTGCTGGTCGATCCCGGGACGTCATTCCTGGAGTTATCGCCGCTCGCGGCCTATGGCCTCTATGGCGGCGACGTGCATTCGGCGAGCGTCGTCACGGGAGTGGGGCGCATCTCGGGCCGCGAATGCGTGATTGTCGCCAACGACGCCACCATCAAGGGCGGCACCTATTATCCAATGACCGTGAAGAAGCATCTGCGCGCGCAGGACATCGCGCGGCAGAACAACCTTCCTTGCGTCTACATGGTCGATTCCGGCGGCGCCTTCCTGCCGCTGCAGGACGAGATCTTCCCGGACGAGCGGCACTTCGGCCGCATCTTCTACAACCAGGCCCAGATGTCCTCACAGGGGATTCCGCAGATCGCGATCGTGATGGGCTCCTGCACCGCCGGCGGCGCCTACGTCCCGGCGATGTCGGACGAGAGCATCATCGTCCGCAACCAGGGCACCATCTTCCTCGGCGGCCCGCCGCTGGTGAAGGCTGCGACCGGCGAGGTGGTGAGCGCGGAAGAGCTCGGCGGCGCCGACGTACATTCGCGCCAGTCGGGCGTGACCGATCACTACGCCCAGAACGATGCGCACGCGATCGGCATCGCGCGGCGTATCGTCGGCACGCTGAAGCCACCGACGCGACCGAACCTCAATATGCATCCGCCGCGCGAGCCGCTGTTTGCGGCCGAGGAAATCTATGGCGTCGTCCCCGTCGATGGCCGCAAACCGTTCGACGTGCGCGATATCATCGCCCGCATCGTCGACGGCTCCGAATTCGATGAGTTCAAGAAGCTCTACGGCACGACGCTGGTGTGCGGCTTCGCCCATATCTGGGGCTTTCCGGTCGGCATCATCGCCAACAACGGCATTCTCTTCAGCGAGAGCTCGCTCAAGGGCGCGCATTTCATCGAGCTGTGCTGCCAGCGCGGCATTCCGCTGGTATTCCTGCAGAACATCACGGGCTTCATGGTCGGCAAGAAATACGAGGCCGGCGGCATCGCGCGCGACGGCGCCAAGCTGGTGACGGCGGTTGCGACCGCCTCGGTGCCGAAATTCACCGTCGTGATCGGCGGCTCCTACGGCGCCGGCAATTACGGCATGTGCGGCCGCGCCTACTCGCCGCGCTTCCTCTGGATGTGGCCGAATGCGCGCATCTCGGTGATGGGCGGCGAACAGGCCTCGATGGTGCTGAGCCAGGTCCGGCGCGACAATATCGAGACCAAAGGCGATAGCTGGTCGAAGGAAGAGGAAGAGAAATTCCGCAGCCCCATTCGTGCGCAATATGAGAGCCAGGGGCATCCCTATTACGCGACCGCGCGGCTCTGGGATGACGGCGTGATCGATCCGGCCGACACGCGGCTGGTGCTCGGCCTTGGCCTCTCGGCAGCGTCGAATGCGCCGATCGAACCGACGAAATTCGGCCTGTTCAGGATGTGATGCGATGGACCGCTCAAAGCTCTACCGGCGATTTCGCACGCTCCTGATCGCCAACCGCGGCGAGATCGCCTGCCGCGTCATCCGCACTGCGCGGGCCATGGGCCTCCGCACAGTCGCGGTCTATTCCGAGGCCGATCGCGACGCGATGCATGTCGCGCTCGCCGACGAGGCCGTGCTGCTCGGGCCGGCGCGTGCCCGCGACAGTTATCTCAATGTCGAGCGGCTGATCGAGGCCGCTCGCAAGACCGGAGCGGAAGCCGTGCACCCCGGCTACGGTTTCCTGTCGGAGAATGCCGAATTCGCGCGGGCCTGCTTCGATGCGGGGCTGGTCTTCGTCGGCCCGACCGCTGGTATGATGACGGCGATGGGCTCGAAATCCGGCTCGAAGGAGTTGATGGAAAAGGCCGGCGTGCCGCTGGTGCCCGGCTATCACGGCGAAGCCCAGGACGAGGCAACGCTTGCGAAGGCCGCCGAGAGGATTGGCTTCCCCATTTTGGTGAAGGCGTCGGCCGGCGGCGGCGGCCGCGGCATGCGCATCGTGCGTTCGGCCGCCGAACTTGAGCCCGCGATCGTCAGCGCCAAGCGCGAAGCCAAGGCCGCGTTCGGCGACGACCGCATGCTGATCGAGAAATATGTCGACAATCCCAGGCATATCGAGGTGCAGGTGATCGGCGACAGCCACGGCAATCTCTTGTCGCTGTTCGAGCGCGAATGTACGCTTCAGCGCCGGCATCAGAAGGTGATCGAGGAGGCGCCGTCGCCGACGCTCAATCCTGCCCAGCGCGAGACCGTCTGCGCCGCCGCGCGAAAAGCGGCGGGCGCGGTGAACTATGTCGGCGCCGGCACCATCGAATTCGTCTCCGACGGCAAGGATGTGTTCTTCATCGAGATGAACACGCGCCTCCAGGTCGAGCATCCCGTGACCGAGCTGATCACCGGCATCGACCTCGTCGAATGGCAGCTGCGCGTCGCCTTCGGCGAAGCGCTGCCTTTGAAGCAGGACGAGATCCGGCTCAACGGCCATGCGGTCGAGGCGCGCGTCTACGCCGAGAACCCGACCAAGAACTTCATGCCGTCAGTCGGAAAGATCTCGACCTGGCGCCTGCCGGCGGAGACCGGGAGCTTGCGCATCGATGCCGGCTATCGCGAGGGCGACAGCGTGTCGCCCTATTACGATGCGATGCTCGCCAAGATGATCGCGTGGGCGCCGACGCGGGACGTTGCGATCGAGCGGCTGAACCGGGGACTGGAGGAATCCGACGTCCGCGGCATCGTCACCAACATTCCATTCCTGTCGGCGCTGATGACGCATCCAAGAGTGCGCACCAATGCGGTCGACACCGGCTTCATCGAGCGCGAGCTGGCGGTCCTGACGCAGGCCGCACCGGCGCCCGGCGAACTCGAGCTGTGCGCCGCCGTGGCCGCTGTTATCAACGAGGAGCAACAGGCCGCACGTGCGCAGGCGAATTCGCCCTGGCAGACCTTCGGCTGGCAGCCGGTCGGCCGCCGCCAGCGCAGTTTTGCCTTCCGCGTCGGCCACGGGGCGGAGCAGAAGATTACGCTGAACTACGGCAGTGGCCCCTCGACGCTGCTGATCGGCGAACGCGAGCTGGCGTTCACGATTGCGCCGCACGACGGCGGATTCGATCTGACGCTTGATGGCTTGAAATCTTCCGTTGCGGCCGTGATCGACGGCCATGAGCTGTATTTGCGCACGCGCAACGGCCGCTTCGACCTGCACTGGGTCGATCCGTTCGGCGGCGAGAGCGAGGAGCATGCCGGCGAGGACAAGATCGCGGCGCCGCTGCCGGGCACCGTCGTCGCCGTGCTGGCCGAGGAGGGCGCCAAGCTCGACAAGGGCGCGCCGATCCTCACGCTCGAAGTGATGAAGATGGAGCAGACGCTGCGGGCGCCCTATGCCGGCGTGCTGAAGTCCATCAAATGCAAGGTCGGCGATATCGTGCAGGAGGGCGTCGAGCTCGCTGTGGTCGAGCCTTCGGGAGAGTGAGATGAGCGATCAAGTCCGCATCATCGAAATGGGACCGCGCGACGGGCTCCAGAACGAGAAGACGCCCGTGAGTGTCGAGGCGCGCATCGCCTTCGTCGAGGCGCTGGTAGAGGCCGGCCTCCATACAGTCGAGGTCGGTGCCTTCGTCTCGCCCAAGGCGATCCCGCAAATGGCAAGCTCGGACGCCGTGCTACGCGGCGTCAGCCACCTGACGGATGCCGAATTCCATGTGCTGGTGCCGAACGAGAAGGGCTACGACGCCGCCCGCGCCGCGGGCGCGCAGGTCGTCTCGGTGTTTGCGGCAGCCTCGGAAGGCTTTTCGCGCGCCAACATCAATTGCACGGTCGCGGAGTCCATCGAGCGGTTCAAGCCCGTGCTCGCGCGCGCCAAGGCCGACGGCGTTAGGGTGCGCGGCTATATCTCCTGCGTGCTCGGCTGCCCCTTCGACGGCGAGATCAAGCCGAAGGCAGTCGCCGATCTCGCCACTACGCTTTGGGAGCTCGGCTGCTACGAGATCTCGCTCGGCGACACCATCGGCGTCGGCACGCCTGATAAAGCGAAGCAGATGCTGCGCGCGGTAGCCGCCAACATCCCGCCCGCAAATCTCGCGATGCATTTCCACGACACTTACGGTCAGGCGCTCGCCAATCTCTATGCGGGGATGGAGGAGGGCGTCCGTATCATCGACGCTGCCGCCGGCGGCCTCGGCGGCTGTCCCTACGCGCCCGGCGCGACCGGCAATGTCGCGACCGAGGACGTCGTCTACATGCTCGAAGGCATGGGCATCAGGACCGGCGTCGATATGGATAAGCTGCTGGCGGCGACCAACGAGATGAGCGGCGTGCTGGGCAAGCCGCCCGTGAGCCGCGTCGCGTCCGCGCTGAACGCCAAGCGGAAGCGCGCTGTTTCCTAGTCCTCGTCATTGCGAGCGTAGCGAAGCAATCCAGCGTCCCTCCGCGGAAAAATTCTGGATTGCTTCGTCGCAAGAGCTCCTCGCAATGACGACGGAGAGAGCTTTCGCCTAGGCCGCCTTCAAGCCCACATCCGGCAGGCGCGGCCGGTTCTTCAGCGCCTTGGCCATCATGGCCTCGATCTCGGCCTTCTCCTGCGGCAGCAGCGCCAGGCGAGGCGGGCGCGTCAGTGCCGTGCCGCGGCCCATGATGTGCTCGCACAGCTTGATGCACTGGACGAGGTCCGGACGTGCGTCCAGATGCAAGAGCGGCATGAACCATTCGTAGAGCGGCATGGTCTCCGCGAAGCGCCCCGCCTTGGCGAGGCGGAACAGCGTCTCACCCTCGCGCGGGAAGGCATTCGACATGCCGGAGACCCAGCCCACGGCGCCCATGGCGACGCTCTCGACGATGACGTCGTCGAGGCCTGCGAACAAGACGAAGCGGTCGCCGACCATGTTGCGGGTATCGATGAAGCGCCGCGTATCGCCGGAGGAATCCTTGAAGCAGACGACCGTGTCGACGTCGGCGAGCGAGACCAGGATGTCCGGGGTGACGTCGTTCTTGTAGATCGGCGGATTGTTGTAGAGCATCACGGGCAGGTCGGTCGCGGAGGCGACGGCGCGGAAATGCGCGGCGGTCTCGTGCGGCTTGGAGGAATAGACCAGCGCCGGCATCACCATCACGCCGTCAATGCCAACGCGCGCGGCTTCCTTGGCAGTCTCGACCGCAAAGGCCGTGGTGAATTCGGCGATGCCGCACAACACGGGCACGCGGCCGGCCGCAACCGACTTCGCGGCCTCCATGATCGCGACCTTCTCCTTGCGCTCCAGCGAAGTGTTCTCGCCGACCGAGCCGCAGACGATCAGGCCGGAGACGCCGTCGCGGATCAGGCCATCCATGACCTTGGCGGTCGCATCGATATTGAGCGACAGGTCGTCATTGAATTGCGTGGTGACGGCAGGGAAGACGCCTTCCCAGGAAACGCGGCGGCTCATGATTTCACTCCAAGTAGATTTGCAAGGTAGATTGGGCCGGCGGGGGGCTGGATCCGCCGGGTACTGTGAAGAGGATGGCGGCTAAGATCAGAGCGTCGCGCCGACCTTGCGCAGCTCAGCGAGGACGGGGGCTTTGGGCAGCCAGATCTTGTCGAACTCGGCAATGACGGCCTCGGTGTCCTTGGCATCGACTTGGCGGATCGGGATCGGCGCGTTCTTGAAGTTCTCGATCAGCGCTGGCTCATTGCCGGCGAGCTCGTCGATCTGCACGTCCAGCGTCGACCTGATCGTCTTGGTGATCAGCTCGCGGTCAGCTGCGGGCAGCGACTGCCAGACCCGACCGGAGACGACCGCCGCCATCGGCATGAAGACGGCATTCATCTGGAGGATCACCTTCGACACCTTGTCGAAGCGCTGGTTCCAGGAGAATTCGAGATCGGCCTCGAGGCCGTCGACCTGGCCGTTGGCCATGGCGTCGAACACCTGCGGCGTCGGGATCGGCGTCGGCGCTGCGCCCAGCGAGGAATAGAAATCGCGATAGACCGGCGTCGGATTGATGCGCAGCTTCATGCCGCGAATGTCGGCCAGCGTGTTCAGGTCCTTGGACGAGAACACGGCGCGCATGCCGGTGATGCCCCAACCGAGCCCGATCGTGCCGGTCTCCTGCGGCAGCACCTCGAACAGCTTGACCGCTGCCGGATGCCGCACGAATTTTGCGACCGCCGGCGTCGAGCGGACGATGTAGGGCGCGTTGATCGCGGCGATGTGCGGCACGCGCGAGCCGAGCTCGGCGGCCTGGATGAAGCCCATGTCGAGCGCGCCGGACTGCAATTGCTGCATCATCGCCGGCTCGTTGCCGAGCTGGCCGGAGTGGAACACGCTCACGGTCAGGCGGCCGCTGGTGGCGGCCTTGAGATCGTCGCCGAATTTGAGCGCGGCCTTGTTCCAGGAATGGCCGTTGGGCGTGATCAGGCCGAGGCGGAATTCCTTGGCCTGGGCGAGCGCCAGCGACGGCGCGAACACCGATGCGGCGGCACTGGCGGCGAGAAAGCGGCGACGTGAAAGCGGCATGGTCGGGCTCCTTTTGGATGGGCCTATTTGACGAGGATCAGCGAGAGCGACGGGTAGAGCGAAAGCAGCACGAGGAGGACGCAGGCGATGACGAAGAAGGGCAGCGTCACCATGAACATCTTGCCGGGCTTGGCGCCGGTGACTGCGGCCGCGACGAAGAAGCAAAGGCCGACCGGCGGCGACAGCAGGCCGAGCACGAGATTGATCACCACCACGACGCCGAAATGCCGGGGGTCGATGTGATAAACGTCGGTCGCCACCGGCAGCAGGATCGGCACCGTCATGATCAGGCCGGGAATGCCGTCGATCACCGTGCCGATCACCAGCAGGATGACGTTGCAGATCAGCATGAAGCTGACGGGATCCTTGGCGGCGGTCTGGATCCAGGCGGCGGTTTCCTGCGGCACCTTGCCGAAGATCAGGACCCAGGAGAACACCGCCGCGGCCGCCACCAGAAACAGCACGATCGCCGAATAGATGGCGCTGCGCAGCATCATCTGCGGCAGCTGGGAGAACTCGAACTCCTTGGTCCAGAATTTTCCGACCAGTGCTGCTGCGACGGCCCCGACGGCGGCGGATTCGGTCGCGTTGGCGAGCCCATCGAGAATGGTGCCGACGATGACGATGGGAATCAGCAGTGTCGGAGACGTCCGCAGGATCGTCATGATGCGCTGACGCGGCGTCTGATAATCCGCGCGGGGATAGTTGTAGACGTAGCCCATCAGCGCGATGACGAGGCAGAACATCACCGTGAGGATGACGCCCGGCACGATACCGGCGATCAGCATGTCGCTGACCGAGACCTGCGCCAGCACGCTGTAGACCACGAACATCACCGATGGCGGGATGATGGGGCCGAGCATGCCGCCATAGGCGGTGAGGCCCGCCGCAAAGGTCTTGTCGTAACCCTTCTTCTCCATCTCCGGGACCATGATCTGGGCCATGATCGCGACCTGCGCGGTCGCAGAGCCCAGGATCGAGGAGATGAACATATTGGCGAGGATGTTGACGTAGGCCAATCCGCCCTTGAACGAGCCGACGAATGCCATAGCCATGTCGACGATGCGCCTCGTGATGCCGCCGCCGTTCATGATCTCGCCGATCAGGATGAACAGCGGAATGGCGATCAGGCCGTAGCTGTCGACGCCGCCGAACAGCTGGAGCGGGTAAGACTGGAACAGCACCGGGTTGCCGGATGCGGCGATGTAGACGAGGCCGGCGAGGCACAGGCAGAGGCCGATCGGCACGCCGACCAGCATGAACGCCATGAAGGCTGCTGACGTGATCATCAGTTGACCCCGTCAAGCTCGGAGAGCTGAAAGCCCTTAGGTGTGACGCGCGGGACCAGCCCGAGATCTTCCAGCAAATTGGCGAGGCCGTGAATGGTCATCGACACCGCGAAGATCGGCAGCGTCAGATAGAGTATCCAGGTCGGCCAGTTCAGCGTCTGGGTGTGCTCGGTATAGAGGAAGTTGAAGGTTTCGGCCGCGAGCTTGCGCCCGTCGAAGCCGGCGCGGGCGAGACCTACCGGGTCCATCCAGAGCACGCAGGTGACGATCAAGGCGGCGCCAAACACGACGACGAGGCCGGTCGAGATCACCTTGGCGAGCTTCTGGTGCTGCGGCGAAAGCCGCTCCGTCAGCATGGTCACCGCGAAATCGAGCCGCAGCCGCGTCATCGCGGAGGCGCCGATGAAGGTCAGCCAGACCACGCAATAGACCGCGGATTCGTCGATCCAATAGATCGGGAAATGCGAGTAGCGGGTGACGACGTTCACCAGGATCAATCCGGTGAGCAGGTACATCAGGCCCATCAGCGCGAGGCGCTCGACCGCGAGCAGGGCGCTGGACGCGCGCACGATGAAGCGTCGAACGCTGAATGCGCGTGTGGCCGGCATCGTCTGCTCGATCATGGAGGCCCCAACCCCGAGATTTGTCGTGCTATCCTCAAATGTATAATTTATACATTCGAGGTGTCAAACGGAGATTGCGGTCATTTCGGCGGCAGTCCGCGCTCTTGCAACGGCTTTTGCTGGGCCCTTCAACATGCAAGAGAGGGACCGCTTCGGTCGGATGAGTCGCGAAGGAAGACAGAAGGTCAGATGAAACAGCCTCTGAAGCATCGCACGCTGTCGGCTGCGATCGTCGACCAGCTCAGGCAGGCGATCCTCGACGGCACTTATCCGGCGGGATCGCAGCTGCGGCAGGATGCGCTTGGCGAGGCCTATGGCGTCAGCCGTATCCCCGTTCGCGAGGCGCTATTCCAGCTCGAGGCCGAGGGGCTGGTGCGCATCGTGCCGCAAAAGGGCGCCATCGTCTCCGAACTGTCACTGGATGAGATCAACGACGTGTTCGACTTGCGCCGGATCCTGGAGCCGCGCCTTCTGGCGCAGTCCGCGCCGCGTTTCACCGCTGATGATTTCGACGGGCTTGCCGACATCCACCGGAGCTTCGAGAAGGCGATCAAGGCGAGGAACGTCAGCGAATGGGGGCAACTCAACGCCGACTTCCACATGGCGCTCTACGTTCACGCCCCGCAGCCGCGCACCCGCGCGATCGTGCTGTCACTGCTCCAGACCAGCGACCGCTACACTCGCCTCCAGCTCTCCAACACCAAGGCGATGGGGATCGCCGAGAAGGAGCACGCCGAGCTGATCGCGCTGTGCCGTGCGCAGAAGATCGAGGAGGCCTGCCGCTTCCTGGAGCGGCACATCGAGGCGGTGCGCAAGGATCTGTTGCAGGTGGTCGCGATCGCGCCGAAGCAACGCCGGAAGGAGAATTCGTAGGGTGGGCAAAGGTGCATTTGCGCCGTGCCCACCAGACCCCTTCAACGTCTGCGATAGATGGTGGGCACGCTGCGCTTTGCCCACCCTACGGCAGTTGCGAATGTCTCTACCTGCTCCCGTCCGGCCCCATCACCAGATCGGGCAGCCAGGTCGATATCTCCGGCACGAAGCAGAGCAGCAGCACGGCGGCCATCATTAGGAGCACGAAGGGCAGCGTGCCCCAGATCACCTCGCTCAGGGAAATGTCGGGCGCGACGTTGCGGATGACGAAGATGTTGAGGCCAACCGGTGGATGGATCAGCCCCATCTCCATCACGATGGTCATGACCACGCCGAACCAGATGATGTCGAAATTGGCGGCGCGGAGCGGCGGCAGGATGATCGGCGCCGTCATCAGGATGATCGAGACCGGCGGCAGGAAGAAACCGAGCACCACGACCATGACGAGGATCGCGAACAGCAACTCCCAGCGCGGCAGGTGCATCGCGACGATGGATTCGGCGACTGATTGCGAGATGTGCAGATAGCTCATCACGTAGGAGTAGAGCAGGGACATGCCGATGATCATCATCAGCATGGTCGATTCCCGGATCGTCGACCGCATGATCGGAGCAAGATCGCTCGGCCGCCACACGCTGTAGATCGCCGCGATCAGCGCCAGCGCCAGGAGGCCGCCGAGGCCGGCGGTTTCCGACGGCGTGGCGTAGCCGCCATAGAGCGCGATCATGACGCCGGTGAGCAGCAGCACGAAGGGAATGACGCGCGGCAGCAGGCTGAAGCGTTCGGCGAGCGTATACTCGTCGCGAGTGAGGATCGCGGCCTGCGGTCCGCCGTTCTTGTAGATCGCTTCGGCCGCCTTGTATTCCCGGCGGAAGCGGATCACGGCATACACGCCGAACAGGGTGACCAGCAGCAGGCCGGGCCCAATGCCGGCGAGGAATAGCCGCCCCAGTGACTTTTCGGCGGCGACCGCGAACAGGATCATGGTGATCGAGGGCGGCAGCAGGATGCCAAGCGTGCCGCCGGCAGCGATGATGCCGGCAGCAAAGCCGCCGGAATAGCCGCGCTTGCGCATCTCGGGGATGCCGGCCGAGCCGATTGCCGAGCAGGTCGCAGGCGAAGAGCCCGCCATCGCCGCAAACAGTGCGCAGGCGAACACGTTGGCGACGCCAAGTCCGCCGGGCACGCGATGCAGCCAGGCATGCAGCGCCGAATAGAGATCCTGGCCGGCGCGCGACTTGCCGATCGCGGCACCCTTGAGGATGAAGAGCGGGATCGACAAGAGCGTGATCGAAGCCATTTCCTCGTAGACGTTCTGCGTCACCGTATCGAGCGAAGCTGCGGGCATGTAGATGCCCATGAACACGACTGCGACCGCGCCAAGCGCGAACGCAATCGGCATGCCCGAAAACATCACGAGCAGCGTCGCGATGCCGTAGGCGAGGCCGATACCGAAAACGCTCATGGACGCTTGGCTCCTGCGAAAGGCAGCGCAAGCTGCACGATGATCTGGACGCAAAGCAGGCTCATGCCGAGCGCCATCAGCGAATAGGGGATGGCGAGCGGCGGCGACCACATCGAGTTCGAGACCTGACCGTCGACATAGGCTTCATGGGCCAGCGTCCAGGACTTCCAGGTGAAGAAGGCGCAGAACAGGAACGTTGCGGCGTCAACCAGCCAGAGGCGGACCTTGTTCGCGAACGGCGAGAGCAGGCCGACGAAGGCCTCGATGCCGATGTGGCCGCGGTTCTGCTGCACGTAGGCCGCCGTCATGAAGGTCGCGCCGACCAGCAGGAACACCGCGGCCTCGTCCTGCCAGTAATTGGCGGCCTTGAACAGGGCGCGGCTCAGCACGCTGTAGCTCAGGATGGTACACGCCGCGACCAACGCGATCGCGGCGAACACGATGATGATGCTGTTGAGGACGGCGAGACCGCGATCGATCGCTGCCGCAAGGCCTGTCCTTGCGGCAGCGTTCGGCAGGTCATCACGATCCGGAAGCGGACCGTGGCTCATGCCGCGACGTCGGTGGCGAGCTTGAGCAGGTTCGCAGCGGTCGCGGTCTTGGCGCTGTAGTCCTTCCAGGCGGTGTCGCGGGCGATGTCGCGCCACTTGCCGACGGTCGCGGCGTCGAGCACCGAGACCTTGGCGCCGGCCTTCTCATAGACCTTGGCGACCTCGATGTCGTCGTCCTGCGCGCCCTTGCGGCCGAAGGCCTCGAGCTCGGTGCCGACCGCCAGCAGGATGTCCTGATGGTTCTTCGGCAGCTTGTCGAAGATCGCCTTCGACATCATCAGCGGCTCGAGCATGAACCAGTAGGAGGTGCCCGCGCCTGAGGTCAGCGACTTCGCGACCTCTTCGAGACGGAACGAGATCAGGCTGGTCGAGGAGGTGATGCCAGCATCGCAGGCGCCGGTCTGCATCGCTGCGTAGATTTCGTTCGAAGGCACCGACAGCACCGAGGCGCCGGCGGTCTGGAGCACCATGTCCATCTCGCGCGAGCCGCCGCGCACCTTCATGCCCTTGGCGTCTTCCGGCGCGACGATCGGCTTGGAGCGGCTGGCGACGCCGCCGGCCTGCCAGACCCAGGTGAGCAGGATGATGCCCTTGTCGGCGAGGAAGTCGGTCAGCGCCTTGCCGACCGGCTCCTTCTTCCAGCGCAGGCCCTGGTCATAGGTGGTCACGAGGCCCGGCATCAGACCAATATTGGTCTCCGGCAACTCGCCGCCGGCATAGGGCATCGGATAGAGGCTGATGTCGAGCGCGCCCTTGCGCATCGCGGAGAACTGCGCGTTGGTCTTGATCAGCGAGGAGTTCGGATAGATTTCGGCGGCGATATCGCCATTGCTGCGCTTGGCGACCTCGGCGGCGAACATGCGGCAGAGCCGGTCGCGGAAATCGCCCTTGTCGATGGTGCCACCCGGGAACTGGTGCGAGATCTTCAGCGTGGTGGCGGCCTGCGCCGTACCGGTGCCGAAACGAAGAATGGCGGGTGCGGCGACGGCAGTCGCGATCAGATGACGGCGCGTAAGCATGGTGTGATCCCCTTGGACGTTCTTGTTTGGTGATTTGGGTCGGGTCTGGTCTTTGAGACCGGCGCGTAGGCCCATCCTAGCCGGTCTTTCACCCGATGATCTCTCATCTGATAGTTCGAGACCGAATGTCGCGGCAAGTGCCGGTCGTGCTGCGCTGCACACTTCCGATCCGCGCGGGCCTGCACCAAAGGATGGCGCGATATCGCGGAAATTTATCGGCGAGCGCGTAACAACGCCGCGTGGCAATCCGTCGAGACAGGATAGCGGCATCCGTCGCTGACCAACACCATCTCGAAGGGAAGACTGCTCATGACCATTCGCACCCGCATCGTGCTCGGCGTTTCGGCTGCCGCTCTGTCGCTTGGCCTCGCGCTGTCGCCGGCCGCCTTTGCTCAGGACAAGATGGGCAAGGACGACGGCATGATGAAGAAGGACACGATGTCCAAGGACGGCATGAAGAAGGATACCATGTCCAAGGACGACGGCATGAAGAAGGATCACATGTCGAAGGACGGAATGAAGAAAGACGACGGGATGATGAAGAAGAATTGATCCTCGTCCTCGTCGCGCAACGCTCGCCTGAGGCGAGCCGCGCGATTTCGAATTCCGGGTGCGGCCCCCACGGACCGCCCCGGAGTGGTTCAATTTCAATTGAACGTTACTTTTGAGCGTTACTTGCGCTTGGCCTTGCGGGCCGCGTAGCGGGCATCGCGCTTGGCCTTCTGCTCGGCTTCCAGGGCTGCCTGCCTTTCGGCGGCTTCCTGGGCCTCGCGTGCAATTCGCGAGGCCTCGGCGGCCTTGGCTTCTTCCTCGAGGCGCTTCTGCTCGGCCTTTTCGGCTTCGCGCGCAGCCTTGGCGTCGGCGCGCTTGGCCGCGAGGGCCTCGCGCTCGGCGCGGCGTGCCGCAACGGCCGGATCATCGGGACCCGGCTGCGACTTGAACTTGTTCAAAAGATTTTTGCGGGCGTCCTGTGCCGCCTTTTGCCGGTCTGCGAAGCCGGGTTCCCTGAATCCACTCATTACGAGCCTTGTCTTCCTCGCTTTCAATCCTACATCAGTGCCTGTTGGTACGTCGGCTGGGCATAGCAGGCGCCACGCGACGCAGAAGCGTGTACATCGGCGCGCGTCGCGAAGCCACCCATAATCGCAGCCGACCAGGTCAACGAAAAATCGCCAGCCCCGACGATCTCGTAGCCCGGAAAAACTGCCGAATTGTGATGTCCCTCATAGGGGAGCATGCGGAGCGGCGCCTAGCGTCCGCCCCCAACGAGACGGAGCACGGGCATGACGATCTTCCGACTGAGCCTGAAGGCGCTCGCAGCCACCTTCGTGGTGGCGGCGCTGGCCTGCGCCGCGTTGCTGCTAGCCCGTCCGCAGCCAATCGAGAGCGCCGTTCTCGGTGCGGATTGGGAATGCACCCAAACAGCGTTCGTGCTCACAACCTGTGCACCGCGGGTCCAGGAGGCAATTCCGGCCGTCGAGACCTCGCGCAAGGACGCGATCCGGCAGACCCGGGGCTGAGCGCGCGAGGCTGACCGGGATGTGACGGGCTGCCGCAGAGGTGATAAAGCCAGTCCGGTTGCGCAATCAGGTAGCCATGTCCAAGCCTGAACCGGGCCAGAAGCCCACATCTCCTAGAAGACCTCTACCCCCTGACAGCCGCCGCGGCGCGGTGGCCGGCTTGATCATCGCGCTTCTGATCCTCGGCGTCGGCTGGTGGCTTGCCCGCGACCTCACTTCGGCCAGCAAGATGCAGGACTGCCTGATGTCGGGGCGGACCAATTGCAATGTGATCGAGCCGGCGCGCTAGGAGCGGTCCGGCGCGACCCTCTGCATGCAGCCCTTTTGGGGCCAAAAAATTGCTCTGATCTTAATCATTTGTAACGGGACTTAGCCGATCAAGCAGGTCAGTTATGTCGGCCGGCATCAGCCCGGCGTGAAGCGAATCGTCTATCGCGCCATGGACCACGGCAATCGAGAGTAGGGGGGCAAGCACGCATGAGTGCGTCCAGCCGCGTGAAGATCATCATTCCCTTGGTTTCGGCCATGTCGCTGCTCGCGCTGTCGGCGCAGGCGCAGGCGCAGGAGGCCAGGCCGACGAGGGACGCCGGCCAACTGCCGGCAAGGCCGGCCGCAGGCGCGCCGGCCCAGACCAATCAGAACATGCGCAAGGAGCCTCCGCCGCGGCAGGCGGCCCGGCCCGCGCTGCAGCCCCATGCCGGTCCCGGCCCGCGCAACGCCGGCGGTCCGCCGCCGGGACGTTATGCGCGCGGTCCCGCTCCGGCGCGTGACTGGGGCGGACACGCCTATCGCGGCAATCTCGCCTGGGACGGCGGGCGCTGGCGTCACGAAGTCCGCAACGGTCGGTCCGGCTGGTGGTGGGACGTTGGCGGCGTCTGGTATTATTATCCGCAGCGGATGGCGGGCCCGCCGGCCTACATTTCAGAGGACTACATCGACGATGAGCCGGTGGCCTATGCCCCACCTCCGGTCGCATATTCGCCGCCACCTCCGCCTCCGCCGCCGGCCGATCCCGGCGCGAGCGCGCTGGGCGGCGCCATCGTCGGCGGCGTGCTGGGTGGCCTGCTCTCGGGCAACGCAACGGGAGCTGCCGCAGGCGCGGTTCTCGGCGGGGCGACGGGAGCAATTGCCGGCGCTACGGCCGCATCTCAGCCCGGTTATTACTGGGCGCAGGACACTTGCTATTACCGCTATCCGAACGGCCAGTATGTGCAGGCCGATCCCCGCGCGTGCTATTGAGCTTTCCAAGCTGGATCTGAAGCAGCAGAGGCGGGCCGAGGCCTGCCTCTTTTTTTACGCGCCGGCGATGGCTTCAAATTAGCGCTGGCACTCGTTGCCGCCTCGCGCAAGTCTCAAAAGAAAAAACGTCGGGACAATTCGCGGGGGATGTGGGACATGCTGGATGCCATCCAGATCAGCGTGGCGTTGTGGGCCATCATCGTTTGCGGCGGGATCAAACTCTCGCAGATGTTGCCCCATTTGTTCTAGCGCGCGATCGGCGTCGCGCGCTCACTCGCGGCAGGCTCGGCGCCTTGCGCGTCAAGACACCAGCCAGTTGAAGAACGCCATCGCGGCCCAGACCAGGCCGCCGATCCAGGCCAGCATCACGATGGTGATGGTGCCGAGATAGGCGATGCCGAGCAGGTCGGACCTTTGTCGTTGCGTCGGGACGACCACTTCGGCTGCTGCTTTGTGTGCCATGACCTGAACACCACCGTGGAGCGTTGGAGCGCTGTTTAGCGGACATACGGGGTGCAGGCTGTGACGCAGTTCACAGACCCTCAAACGTGCCTTGGATGCCGAGGAAAGTACCCCGCAATCATACGGGCGAAATTGCCATGCGCTTGTCCAGATCGGCCGGTTATACGGTCAGCCTCATGTGCAGCAAGTACGATCCACAGCACGAGGCCGAGGCCGCGATGAGGCGGGCCGCAGCGTCCGAAGGCGCCGATCGGCAACGCCTGATCCAGCTGGCCCTGGCCTGGCACCAGCTCGCCCGCGATCGGCGTGAGGAGCGGACGGACTAGCCGCATTGCGGCCGGCAGCCTCATTCGCGACGAGAAAAACCCCGTGCTCGGGGGACAAGCACGGGGTCCTTCAAAGCCGACCGGGGCTGGTAGGTCGGCACCACCTTATTTCGCCACATCCAACGTGCCGGTGGTGGTCTCGTTCCACGACGCACAGAATTTTTCACGGGGATTCAGCCCGCTTCATCCTGAACAGGATCGACCGCATGATGCTGCGCGGGCAGCAGCGCCAACTGCTGCCGTCAAACGCCGCGATCGATGCCTCCCGGCTGCGGCCTGTGCTCGTGACGCTCGATGCATGTTTGATAGGCGGCCGGACGATGCGTCTGGTCGCTTCCACGCGCCCAGGCCCGAACGGCGAAGGCCAGTTGATGGTGACCGACTGCGGCGTCCGTAAGAGAAGCTTGCACCACTTCAAGGCGCTTTGCGATGCCGCCCGGGCTCACATCCACGGCAGCGTCAATCGCCAAAAACGCCATGGCGGTGGCGGCAACCCCGGATGTGATGGCCATTCTTGTCCAATCGGATGGCGGCATCACAATATCCTTCGACGGCCCTTTTGCATGCCGGATAGGTAGGGCTCTCCGGGCAGCCGAACAGGCCTGCGCACGCTTTCTTGAACTGCGACAAGATCGGAATGCCCCTCGAATCGGCGAGGCTCGAAGCGGCTCCATGAACTAAGAAAAAGCCCCGGAAGGGGCTTATTGTCTTATGCCGCTTCCGTCTTCGGCACGGCGTCGGCATTCATCGACAGTTTGACGACGTCGCCCTCGACCGCGCCGACATATTTCATGTCGATATAGTGATGATGGTCCTTGTGACCCTCGGGGCTGTCCTTCCGGGTCAGCTTGATGCGATTACCCTCGACGCGGTCGACGGTGCCGACATGGGCGCCGTCCTTGCCGATGATTTTCATGTGCTCTCTGATATCAGCCATGATGTCCTCCTTGCACAGTCTTTAACTGCGAAGAGCGGCCTTCGTTGCAGACCGCGCGGGCAGATGCTGGACCCAACGCAAGGCCCGGACGTTGACGTTGCAGATGGCACCTATCCAAGATCCGCATGGAGACGCTTGCAGCCTATCTGGAACGAAAGCATCAGGAACTCAGGCTGTTGAATGATTGTCTGAGGAACCGGCTCGATTTGGCACGTCCACGATCCGTCGACGAGGTCGTCAGGTCCAAATTCCAGATCACTGCGGCGCTGAGGGCAGAGCATGAGCTGCATGAGTGGAAGGCGACGGAGACGGCCTGGTCGCATGCGGCCGATCCTTCCAGCGGGCCGTTCGAGTTCAGTTACGACTACCAGCGCGCCGATCTCAGGGTACGCGGTCCTTCGTTTTATGAGCTCGAGTGCGGCTGTACGAGTACGGCGATCTACACCGCGTCAGGCATGGCCGCGCTCTCCGCCGTGCTCCTTGCCTCCGCGCAGATCGTCGACAAGTCTGACATTATCGTGCTCCCAGGCTCCTACGGCGAGACGCTGGAGCTGATCCGGAGCTTTGTCCCTCATCTGCAGCTCGTGAGCTTGAAGCTTCCGCTAGGCGATGGGTTTGCCAGGGCGAATTCTCCGCGCATGCTTATGCTGGATTCCTGCTCCTTTGCCGGCGCTTTCGAGGCCGCGCTGCGTAGTGATGGCTCGGGGCTCGATCTCCTGGTTTTCGACACGACCTGTTTCGCCGGCAGATCGGGTCGCATCAGGCGTGTCCTGCGGTGGGCCCGGCGATACGGAATTCCGCTGGTGCTGGTGCGAAGCCACAACAAGCTCGATTCGCTCGGAGCGGAATATGGCCGGCTCGGCTCGGCGGTTTTCGTGCACGGCAATGAGCACGAGCAGCGGGCGGGGCGCCTTGACTGCAAAGGGCTCGCCGCCGAAACGCGTAAAGCGGTGCGGCTTCTCGGCGGCGCGGCGTTGCCGGCACACTTCCCGCCCTTTGCGGGCAGTGCGACCTACTGGGCTCTGACCAAAAGGCGCGTTGCGGCGATCTTGCGCAACGGACGAAGCACGGCCCGATATTTTGCCGCGAAGCTCCCGGCGCTGTCGGCCGAGCTCCATTTCACCCACGGCCTCTACGTGACGCTTCGGAGCAGACGCCCGCTCGACGAGGCGAGCGCGCGACAGGCCGCCGAAGACATGAGCAACGAACTGCGCGGCGAGGGCTTCCCCATCCGTCACGCCGGCAGCTTCGGTTTCGACTTCGCCGCGACCGAGTGGTTTCACGATGCGACCACGGACCAGTATAGCGTCCGGGTGGCCGTGCCGGATTTGCCGACGGAGCTGTGGAATAATCTGGCCGCGGCCATCGCCCGGTGGTGGACGATGCATCAGGCTGAGGTTGGAAGATGAACAAGGCTGGCGATCCCGGCAGGACTCGAACCTGCAACCCGCGGAGTAGAAATCCGCTATCAAGAACTGATTTTCTTGAATAATTTGATTTCATGTTGCGCTTTTGTTGCGCCTACCGTATCCTCCCGGCAGGTCTCAAGGGCAGGGTGCAACATGTCGATCAAGCATTGTGTGAATTGCGGCGGACCAATCAGTCACGCCGGGGAAACGTGCAGCCGGAAATGCGAAGGTGATGTGGCCGAAAAGGCGCTCACGGCCGCTGCTCTCAATTTCTTTAAAGCGAGGGTGGTGGGTCCGGGCGGCCTTGATCACGATGTAGGGAGAAAGGTACTTCACGATCTTGTCGATCGAGCATACGCCCAGGCGCTCAGTGACCTCCGGACTAATTTCAAGGTCGTAGAGTAGGCGCCCGCAACATGTCGATCAGGAAAAGGACGTGGAAGACCGAAGCGGAAGAGGAGCGGTCAGCCTACGTGGTCCAATATTCAACCGCCGAGCGGGACGCCCGTGGAAAGCGCACGCGCCACATCAAGACGTTCGATCGCAAGAAGGACGCCGAGGATTTCCAGGCGCAAGTCCGGATCGACGTGAAAAAGGGCGTCCATACGCCGGCCAGCCGGAGCATCACAGTAGAGGAGGCCGGCGACCTTTGGATTGACGGGTGTGGCGATCTCGAACGGTCGACCGTCGATCAGTACCGTCAGCACCTGAAATTCCACATCAATCCGTATCTCGGCGGCCTGAAACTCGCCGCGCTGACGGTTGCGATCGTGCGTGACTGGCAGGACAAGCTACGAAACGGCATTCCCGCACCGGGCCAAAGCGAAGCAGAGCCGCGCTCGGCGGCGATGGTCAAGAAGGTCACGACCTCGCTCTCCAGCCTGCTCAGCGACGCTTTGGAGCGCGGGAAGGTAGGGCACAACGTCGTCCGCTCCATGACGGCCAACCGCCGCCGAAAACGGAAGGTCGAGCGCCGACAAAAGCGCAAGCTGGTCATCGGACGAGACATCCCGGAACCGCGCGAAGTCGACGCTTTGTTGCAGCAAACGGACAGTGAGCGGTGGCGAGCTTTCTTCCTGACGGCGATTCGCTGTGGACTCCGCGCGAGCGAATTACGTGGGCTCAAATGGCAGGACGTCGACTTCAAAAAGAGCGAGCTGCATGTTCGCCAGCGGGCGGATCGCTACAACACAATCGGCAACCCGAAATCTGCGGATAGCCAACGGAATGTGCCGATCCCGCCGAAGACCCTGGCGGCACTCAAGGCTTGGAAGCTGCAATGTCCGAAGGACGATGGGCAACAGCATCTCGTTTTCCCGAATGGATCTGGAAAGGTTGAAACCCACTCGAACATCATCGAGCGCGGCCTCATTCCAGCCTGGGAAAAGGCCGGCATCACGGTGCCGGTGCTGAACGCAAGCGGAAAGCCGCAGCGAGACGAGGAGGGCAGGCCCGTCGCAAAAGCAAAATACACGGGCGCACACAGCTTGCGGCATTACTTCGCGAGTTGGTGTCTCGCCCGGCCGCCGGTTGGACTCGGTTTGAACCTCAAAGAGCTTTCTGAGCGAATCGGGCACGCCTCCATTCAGATCACGATCGACACTTACGCCCATCTGATCCCGCGCGCCGATCACGCCGAAGAACTGGCCGCGGCCGAAGGGAAGTTTGGTTAGGTAAACGAATTTTTAAGGGAGTATATGGCAGGATTGGTCAGCAAGACACTCTCTACGGGACCAGGGCGGGACGCCTAGCGGTCCTTTACGACAGCGGGACGCTGCCGGGAGCAAGCAAGCACACAGGTGCTCGCCTCCCGGCTTTTTCATGTCCGCGGCGAGCCTTACGGAGACTCGCGTCGTGAAACTCGACAGCATCGAGAACGAATTCATTTGGGGTGCAGCGGCCATCAGCAAAATGATCGGCCGCACCGAGAAGGGCGCATTTCACGCCCTCGAAAGTGGTCGCGTGCCTGGCGCGCGAAATATCGCCGGTCGATGGGGCCTGCACGTGCCCACCTTCCTCGCCAGCTTCCAACCCACCGCAACGCCGCGCGCAAACGCGGCCTGATGTTGATTGTCAACATCCGACGCTGATCTCCAACATTCAGGACACCGAATATGCACGCTCGTTACTTTGACTTCCTCGAAGGCCAGGCCGCCAGCATTTCTGACGTCGCGGTGCGCGGCGCAATCACCCGCGTCGTGAAGCTTCATCGCGATATCCTCGCGACCACGGCTAACGTCCGCGGCAACCCCGATTTGAGCGCGCAGGGCCGGACGAAGGAGGCACGTTCCTTTCTCGGCAAGAGCGCATGGGAATTGATCCGCGCGAGCGCCACGGTGCAGCGGCTCGCCGCTCGGATCGACGAGAAGCGCTCCAAGATCCAGTTGCCGGCGATCGACAAGACCGACGCGGCCGGCGCCGTGCTGCGCGGCCAGGTGCGTGACAGACTGCCAAAGTCGAGCAAAGAGCTGCGCGCTCAAATCCCGACAATGTCGGCGCTCTATCTGCAGACACTCCTCGAAGCGCCCGAACTCGTCGGTGCCGACGCCGAGACCGTCGAAGCCGCGCGCAGTCGCGCAATCGATCTCGTGCAGCCCGGCGCCACGGCGGCCTTGGACGCCGAGCGCGACGCGGTGCGGCTTCTGACGAACGCCACAGCCGAACTGAGCAAGGCCGCATGCGACCTGGCCGAACTGCCGAATTCCCATGCCCTGAACGATTTCCTGAATCAGACCGTGCCTGATCAGCGGCACATCGTCGCCGACGTCGAGCGCGAAACGGCGCTCGCCGCGTAAACCGAGAGGATCCCTATGACCAAAGTTGCCCCTGATTTCCGCATCGTCGAGCCGAAGGATCCGCGCCAGGCGCCGCCGGTTCAGAAGCCGATGCCCGCGCCGCTCAAGAAATCGCTCGGGATCGACCAGCCGCGGAAAACGCCGTGAACCGTCAGCAGCTTCAGGCAGAGCGCGAGGCGGCCGGCGCGGCCTACGTCGAAGCACTCGGCGCATTCCGTGAGGCGTGGGCGCGCCTGGCGGCGGTTGATCGCACTTTGATGAATCAGAATGTTTGCCAGGGCGAAGCTATCCGCTCTTGGCATTTCGCCTCGCGCAATCGGTTGGAGGACGGGTTGCGCGCTCTGCAACATTTTGAGTTCGCACCTCGCATCATCGTCAGTGACTGGCACGACCGAGCCGTCGCGCTGTCGGATCGTCAAATCGAGGAGTTCAAGCCGTGAAGTACCGCACCACCGAGAATAAGGACTGGAACGCTGTTCGCCTGCAGGCGGGTGATTCCACCTATTTCGAACTCAACAACAACGGCGCTGCCAAGCTCGTCGTTCAGGCGGGCGCCGGCTGTGGGGCAGTCATCTCGTCCGATGACAACACGTTCAACTATCCGGCCGTGACTGTCTCCGCCAACTCGACGGTGACTTTCCCGTCGGGTGCGCTCTCGTGGTCGGCCTTTCCTCCGATTCAGCGGCACGGCGTCAAGGTGACGTGCACGTCGGGGTTCGTGACCATCAATCCGTAGAGATCGAAGCCATCCTTTAATCGTGGATCTTCGGCATATCCGCTTTCGGTCGTCAAGCGGGCACTTGGAGCCGGATCCAACATGTCGCCCTGGCCTTCGCGACCTTCTGACCGATGCCTGGCGTTTCCGAAGTTGAGGGTAGACCGGACCTGACTGCCCGCGGCCAAAACGGGCACTGTTGACCCGAAGCCGACCTGTTCCTCAAATTTTAGCATTTGGCTCGGTGTCTAGTTGACCTGGCTGGCCTACGATAAGCCGCAGTTTGCAGTGAGGACTCACCGTGCCAGTGACATCGATACTATTTGTCGTGATGATCGCGTTCGCGCTGTTCATGACGTACAGGATGTTGGGTCCGCAGCGGTCGGTTACAATGAGGAGAACTCTCGTGTTCTCGCTCCTCGGCCCCACGCTTTGTGTAGCATCGGCCGTCGTGATCGAACTAGCTGCCGGAAGAGTTCCTGAAGAAGGCGTAGTCTGGGCCTTCATGTTCTCGCTTGTTGTCTCGATCGTTACCGGGCCGGTTGACGGTTATCTCGCGCATTTCATGCCCCTCCAGATCAGGGCACCTCTAAGTGCAACCGTTGGCGCGGCGACTGTGGCTTTTCTCTTATTCTCGATAACGAGAGGACAGTCCATATCGGCTCCCCTCGTTTTGGCTGGAGCGGTGTGCATGGGAGTGTGCTCTCTCCTAACGGGGCCTTTCCGTGATGAGCCGAGCTAACGTCAGCTTCTGGCCCGAAGCTGCCTCTCTGCTGCTACGCCTTGACGTCTGCTCGCGGGGTGCGAGCGGATCATGGAGTTATAGTGCCGCCACGCCCGCATGCGACCCTAAGCGGCCAGACACGCGGTCCGTTTCTTTCTCGGCGGCTACGGGAGCGGGCGGGCTCCTCAATAACCCTCACAGCAAGGCGACGAAGTGCTAGTCTCCAATTCCCAGAGGCGTGGCCCTTACAGGAGGACACATGCGGCGGCGGGAATTCATTGTTAATCTAGGTGGATCGGCGGCTGCCCTTGCGTGGCCACTCGAAACGTACGCGCAGCAGGGGCGCATGCGGCGAGTCGGCATCCTAGTGGGATGGGACGAAAACAATCCTGTAGCAAAGCTCCTTCTCTCCAAGTTGACACAGCGGCTTCGCGAGTTGGGTTGGACAGACGGCGGCAACATCCGACTGGACGTGCGCTGGGCGGCAGGAAGTGTTGATCGGATGAAGGACTTCGCGAAAGAGTTGGTTGGGTTGGGACCCGACCTGATCCTCGCATCCACGACGCCAGCAACCGCAGCACTCCACCGGGAGACGCGAACGCTTCCAATTGTCTTTGTAAACGTCTCCGACCCCGTAGGCGCTGGGTTCGTCGCAACCCTGTCTCGCCCCGGCGCGAATATCACCGGGTTCGTCAACCTAGAACCGACAATGGGAGGCAAATGGCTAGAGCTTCTCAAGGAGATCGCGCCCAGCGTTAAGCGGGCCGCCATCATGTTCAACCCCGATACGGCGCCCGGAGGCGGATCCTATTTCCTGCCATCATTCGAGGCTGCCGCGCGATCCCTTAACGTCGCGCCGGTCCCAGCATTCGTTCACAGTGAGGCGGAAATTGAAACGGCGATTACGATGCTTGGACACCAGCCGGGAGGAGGCCTTGTCGTCGAGTCGGATGGGTTTATGTTTGCCCATCGCGCAAAGGTCATATCGGTGGCGACCCAACACAAAGTGCCTACTGTCTCGGATCGAACGCTCCCTACTGAACAGGGTGGGCTGCTCTCGTATGGTCCCGTCGACGAGGACACGTTTCTTGGTGCCGCTCTCTACGTTGACCGCATTCTCCACGGCGCGAACCCAGCAGAGCTTCCGGTTCAGACACCGACCAAATTTGAGATGAGGATAAATCTCAAGACCGCCGAGACGCTCGGTCTTTCGATCCCACCGTCAATCCTCAGCCGCGCCGACGAGGTGATCGAATGATGCTGCGCTGCATGAGTCCGGATGTGGCCCTTCTGCGACATCAATCAACGTGCGCTCTTCGACGCTGTTCGGGGTACAAGCGGACCTGCCACAGGACGCCCCAGAGATCGGCGACAGCCCTGAAATTGATGCCTCGAAGGCTCAAAGCTCGCGGTCCATTGCCGGGTGCTTCCTGTTCTTCACCTTCAACCAATGCTTTTGGCGACCGCCCCGGTACGGCCGGTCCCGGTGCTTGGAGACCAGCCCCTCCAAGCCCATGCGGCAGGCCGCCCGATATAGCTCCGGCCCGATCTCGCCCCGCTCGAAGGGGGCCACCGTGATCCCGTCCGGTCGCCGCGCCAGTAGTCGTTGCAGGTTCGTCTTACGAAGGTGCAGCGGCAAATCGCGAAGGTCGTCACCGCCAAGAGCGAGAATATCGAACGCATAGAGTTGCACCTCCTGGTCGTGCTTGCGGCTTTGCAGAGCATTGAAATCAGAGATGCCATCGACGCCGAGGATCACGGCCTCGCCGTCGATCACAAAGCGCTTCTGCCGGTTCTTCAGCGCGGCCCCGGCGATCCAGGGATAGCGCTTGGTCCAGTCGGTGCCGTTGCGGGAGAGCAGGCGCACGCGCTCGTTCTCCCGGATGACCAGCATCCGGTAGCCATCATGCTTTACCTCATGAATCCAGTCTGGCCCGGACGGGACCTGCTTGCCTGCCGTCGCCAGGCACAGCTCGTACGTCTTAATCATACTCGAGCAGATAGATAGCTCGCCGCCAAAAAGCCAATCCCTGGTTCGCTCACTGGGGATCGGCGGCTTGCAATCCTTGCAAGTGTCGCCCGATTAATCATTAAATAATAAACCGACATTAAATCATTTAAATGATGGACGAGATTTAAATTTGGATTAGAATGCGAATGCTTGGCGCCGGACGCACGCGTCAAGGACCTCCTGGAAGCGGCTCCATCATCCTACCCCCTGCTTACGCCGTTCAAAGGATGAGGGGCCGCTTCTTTGGCAAATTGGGAGGCGAGTCATGCAGTTCCTGTCATTAGGTGATTTGTTTTTCATTTCCGCAGCAACGGGTACGCTCCTACTGGTCGAGGTCGGAGTTTTGATCATTGTGGGCGTGATCTGAGCCAGACGTTCAGCGCACGGATTGCACTTTATGCCCTCCATAGAGTCGACAGAGTCGACGCATTTCAGCCCAGAGCCTTCCGAGCAGCGCTCCCATGGTCGCGGGCGTGCGCCTGCTGCGTGCCTCTCTTCCACTCCTACTGAGAGCGGTTCGAGTGGGCGGAGAACCATCAACGTCATGCCCGAGGTCGCGAATGACAACGCGGGCACTTGGCCTCTGCTACCGTTTCCGGATGGCTGGTACGCCACCTGTTGATCTGTGATGCGGCTCGGTCCTGCGGTGCACAGCACGGCATCCGCGAGTTGACGCTGGCGGGCCAACCTGGCTCCGCCTTGCGGCGAAGTGGTTGAAGATCGCGGAAGAAGCCGAGAAGCGCTTGCTCTGTTGCCGCCCCACGTTGGGAGCTACTGGCAAGGAACGACTCTCCAGCGGACAGAATTAAGATTTCGGTCTGTGGCGATACCCGGCTTAAGGTCCCGCCATCCACCCGGGACGGCCCATCGTTCGAACGCGCGTTTGGCGATGGGTCGGTTCTCGCAGGGACTCTTTTATAGGAACTAGTGGCAAGCGTCTGGATTGGTGCCGTGCTCCGGCTCCAAGTCCCCTGCGATGCCGGAGCGTTACAACGGCCCCAGCCGCCGCCAAACGCTGGGGCCGTTTTTTTGCTGCTATCGCGCATCTCGGTAGCCATTGATGGCCAGCCGTGGGTCACCCCGCTCGAAGTCAGGTCGCACGTCGGCGCCGCGGCTGCCGCACCCCTGACAGACGAACTGCGGCTCGATATCAGACAGCCGTACATCGTCAGGCCAGCGGTCGGCGTCCAGCGCAACATGATGGCCGCAGTGGCAGTAGACCAGCACACCGCGCACGCCCATACCGCGCATCGCGCCGAAGGTGATCTTGAGCGGCCGGCCGTCGGCATGCGTTGGTGTGTGGCGTTTCGGGCGAGGCATGCCGCATCGAAGCGCGTCGCTCGCGAGAGTCAAATTGTCGATTGGTAGCGGCCCAGAGTGGCTGTCAACTACTGCCTATGGTTGGTGTAGTGGCAGGCCGGCTCTGATGACTAAGTTTCAGCCCGGTGTATGATTTTGCCTGGGCGGAGCTTGATTCGTCATGCTGGAAGCCATTCTCCTATTGCTGGGAATTGGGGCCGCAGCTCTTCTGCTGATCGCCTTCTGGGGACTGCATCATCACGTATGACTGCGCTCGGGGGCCTAGCGCCTCAAGGCCGCCTATTCACGCAGCGGGCTTGATGCACGCGACTGTGATGACTGTTGATACACCATGTGAAGTAGTTCACAAGCGGGAGGTATCCCTGAGCGTAGCGTGCGCGCTTCCACCGGAGGGAAGCGCAATGAAGTGGAACTTGGTAACCTATCGAACGCTCGCGCTGACCGCCGCCGTTCTAGTGGCGGCTGGTACCACTATGGCCATCGGTACTCCTCGTGGAGTCCATGAACCAATGTTGGGATCCGATTGGCAATGCAACCGGACCATGCTGTTCGTGACCACGTGTGCGCACTGAAGCATTGAGCGGAGTAGCGCCTCGGCAAAGCTCGTTCACACATCTCGGCACTAACGAATGCCGGCCTAACAATCGGTTAACGGAGGCCCCCTAGGATGTTCCGCCGTTGACCTGCATCTCGTCACCGCACGACGAGGTGGGTCTAGGACGGGGCCGATACCATGGCGGACATCAGGGAAAAATTGGACAAACTCCGTGCCGATGCCGCGGATTTGGCCCTTATGAGCAGGCGAACGAGCGACCCGCAAAAGCGCGCCCTTTTCGAACGCTTGGCGGATGAGCTCGCCATAGAGGCTCTCGAACTCGAGCAGGTGGTGAAGCTGCAAAGCCGGCGCTCCGGTCACAGCGACATGGACAAAGTGGTGCCCCTCCAGGCGCGTCCAGATCGTCGCTGACGCAATCCCGCTTCTCGCGGCCAACAGGCCCGCCGGTTCACGCTGGCGGGGCCAATTACAGTGTGTTCGGCACGGTTGAGGATTCCAGGTTTTGGAACACGCGCGCGTTAAGCTTTGGCGCAGCCGCTTATCTGCGCCATTAAGCCAACTTTTACTAGAACGTTGTAGGATTCCGTCGTTTCCAGACGAACAGCGGGACCGTTGCCGGGATGGCAACAGGAGGCGGGACGCCTTAACGGTTCTGTGAAAGTCGAAGCGCGGGATGCGCGGGAGCGATCAGCACAAATCTGTGCTCGCCCTAGCATCCATGCAAAGCGAGCACTCAATCGGAGTCTCGCAGATGCACAGCAATCAGCCAGAAGTCGTTTGGGGTGCCCGCGCGATCGCACGGGTGATCGGCAAGGGTGAAAAGGCCACGTTCGCAATGCTCGAACGAGGGCAGCTTGCCGGCGCGCAAAAGGTCGCCGGTCGATGGGCATTCAAGCCCCGCATCTTCTTCTCAATGTTCGAAACAGCGGCGTAGCCGGTGCCCGCGCACGCCTGCGCATAACCTCTCAACCAAGGAAAAGGAAATGAAGATCGGACAGGTCAAAAAGTGGAATGCCGAACGCGGTTTCGGCTTCATCGGGACGGATGGACACGACGTGTTCTGCCACGTCAGCACGTTGCCGCCCGAAATGGACGCGCTCGGAGTCGGGACGCATGTGCAGTTCGACATCGAGATCAACTCGCGCACTGGCAAGCCGCAGGCCACCAACGTGCGCATGGTGTGACGTGAGCAGCAGCGAAATCGATCTCGCCATCGGGCACGCAACCGAACTGTTTCAGCAGCACTGCGAGCTTTATCGTAAGGCGATCGTCTGCGAACCCGGCGACTGGCACCGTCGAGCAAAAGAGCTGGCCGAGAATCTGAGCTGGTTGATTTTCTGCCGGGAGCAGCGGTTGCCACGGACGCCGAAGACACTTCCGCCGAAATATCCGCCGCCGCCACCAATCATGCGCTGACAAAAAGAAAGAGCCCAACGCGGTGGCACGCGCCGGGCTCCAATTCCTTCAACACCGTGTAGGAGCACGATGTAGCAATGAGTACCGTACACGAAAACGTTGCCTTGGCAACTGATTTTTTCAATTTCGCCGAACGGCACGGCCTGGCTCTGCACGAAGTGCACCCTGGTGACAAGAGACCGATTGGCGACGACTGGCAGCATCGGCATTCTTCAAACCCGGTCACTTGGCAAGGTTGGCTGACCGCAGGCTACAACATCGGCTTGCATCCTGGCGCTTCTCGAGTCGCGGTGCTTGACATCGAGGCGGGCAAGCAAGAAATCGCCGCGGACTGGTTTCTAAAAACCACGGGCTATTCTCTTCCGGACCCGCACGTGCGCAGCCCATCTGGCGGCACCCATACCTATTTTCGTCTCGTTGATGCCGCAGAACTTTGGACCTTGCGCCAGGAAACGACAGGTTGGGGCGATCTCCTCGTCGGTAACGCAAATGCAATGCTCCCGCCGAGTTACTTCGCCAACTCGAAGAAGGACCCACGCAAAAAAGCCGGCCCTTACGAATGGCTGGGCAATAAAACACTCTACGACGGGGAAATTCTCCGCCCCGCGTGGCCAAAGCGCGAGCACCGCGACGTTGCGCCATCGCTCGACGGTTTTAATTATGACCGCGTTGCGCGTTGGATCGATCGCAAGGTCGCGGGCGAATGGAAGGAGGATCCTACAGCACTTTCCCAACTAGACTGGACGATGCTCGGCGCCGCGCTGAAACTTCATTTTGGCAGCGACGGCCTCGAATTGTTTCAGCGCATGAGCCACGATCCTGATCAGGCTGCACGCCGCTGGGACAAATTCCCGGCTGAATATTCGGAAGGCGATCGGACGCTGCATTGGTATCTGGACCGGGACAGTGATTGGTTGTTCGGCGATACCGTGGACGTGCTCAACGGCAAGTTGGTGTTGCCGCCTGGACCGCCGTTGAATTTGCCGGAGCCGCCGTTACCCATCGGGTATCAAGAGGAAGCGCAAAGACCGGACCTCATGCAGTCCTCAGGGCAGTTCGTTCGCGATTTCGTACCGCCCGACTACGTCGTCGATCGGATCTTTCAGCGCCGCTTTTGTTACTCGATGACCGCCAAGACGGGCGGCGGCAAGACCGCTGCGGCAATGCGCATCGCGGTACACGTGGCGACAGGCCGCCCGATTGGGAACATTGAAGTCGAGAAAGGCACGGTGATCTACGCGGCCGGCGAAAATCCGACGGACGTTCAGGCGCGTTGGCTCGGCGTGACCCAAGAGATGGGTATCGACCCCGAGACCGTGGACGTCCATTTCATCAACGGTGTGGTCAAGATTTCAGAGAACGTCGCCAACATCGAGGACGAAGTCGCGGCCAAGGATATCAAGCCTGCCCTGGTGATCGTCGACACCGTCGCGGCATATTTCGAGGGCGACGACGATAACGACAACGTCCAAATGGGCAACTATGCCCGATTGCTGCGGTCCATGACGAAGCTCCCTGGCGGACCGTGCGTGCTGGCACTGGCGCATCCGACCAAGCGGGCGGCGGACGACGACCTAATCCCGAAGGGCGGCGGGGCATTCTTGAACGAGGTGGACGGCAACGTGGCTTTGCGTCGGAACGGCCAACTGATCGCCTTCGAAGCCTTGGGGAAATTCCGTGGTCCGTCGTTCGAGCCGGTGCATTTCGAACTGGCGACCGTGCAGCATCCGAAGTTGCGGGACACCAAAGGGCGGCCCATTCCGACTGTAGTCGCACGGCCCGTATCGGAAGTCGGTATCGCGGAGCGTGAGCGAGCCAACGAGCGCGAAGAAGATACCTTGCTGCGTGCTATCGATCAGCACCCCCGCAAGAGCCGTCGGGAGGTGGCAAAGCTGATCGGAATGAGCGACAGCCGCGTGTACCGGGTGGCGCAAAAGCTGGAACAGCAGAAACTCATCCGTGCGGAACGCAGTGGTTGGACGTTGACCGGCGCGGGCGAGCGGGAGCTAAACGCGATGGATTCGAATGGTTCAGGGCTGAACCAAGCACCGCTTCCACCAGCACGATTTCCACTGGCAAATTGAGCGAACCAACGGCCGAACCAAAACCGAACCAACAGAGGCAAAAACCCCTTAAATATCAAACTGGTTCACCTGAACCACTCCGTGAACCACGGACGATACGATGGGGGGCATTCATGCCCCATCATCGTCTGGTTCGGTTCAGTCATATCCCTATAGGTGAACCAGTGAACCAACGAGCGTAGTCAACATGGAAGTGAACTGGGAAACGATCCGCATCAATTGTCGCCGCGAGGCATTTGCCCGATGGCTCGACGTAGCCGGATTTCGATACATCGCTGGCAGATCATCTCGCCTTCGCCGATTGGTGGCGAGAGCACGACAAGTTCTTCCGGCGTGAACTCTTCGCCGCAGTGATCGCAGCGGGGCTTCTCTGTCATGGGCGTAAACCTCATTCGATTCGCGCCGGATTTCCAACGGTTTCGCGCTCGCTTCGGCCACTTTGTTGCGTGATTAACGGATTATATATCTTCTACTCGCATTCTAACGCACTGAATTAGAACCACTTTCTAAAACATGATGCGCCTATGTTGCGCCCTTGGCCGGTGATGCGGGTCGAGGGCGCAATTCGCAATGGAAAATCGCGGATGAAAACGGGACCTAAATGCACCGTCTGCGCTCACGACGAGCGTTGGCGGATCGAACTGTTGCGTGCAGGCGGCGCCTCACTCGATAGCCTGGCGACGAAGTTCGGCTTGTCGAAAGACGCGATCGGGCGACACTGGCACAATCACGTCAGCGCCGAAATGAAGGCGTCCTATCTTGTCGGGCCGGCGCAGCTCGCCGACCTGGCAGCCAAAGCGGCGGACGAGGGCGCCTCCGTGCTCGACCACTTCCGGGCCGTGCGCACCATGCTCATGTCACAGCTCGCCGCCACCACCGAGGCGGGTGACGCCCGCGGTGCGGCGATCGTCGCGGGGCAGCTCGTCGGCGTGCTGGAGAAGATCGGCAAGGTGACAGGCGAGATTGCTACGATCGCGCAGGGCACCATCAACATTCAGAACAATGTGGCGATCGTAAACAGCCCGCAGTTCGCGAAGGTACAGGCGGCCATCCTTCGAGCCCTGGCGCCCCATGGAGCGGCGCGCGCCGCCGTTGTGGCGGCCCTGCACGAACTCGACGCCGAGACGGCCGACGCGGGCAGGGCGCCCGTGGTCATCGACGCTGTAGCGCTTCCGCTGCCGTGTCCGGTGCCGCCGCCGGAGGCGCCCCGATGACCAGCATAGCCGCCGCGCTCGCGGACGCACTGGAGGACGGCGGTTGGCGCGCAAAGGCCCGACCGAGCCAGCTACCGCCGCCCGGTGATTGGAATGGGTGGATGATCCTGGCCGGCCGCGGCTTCGGCAAGACTCGAGCCGGGGCAGGGTGGGTGCACGATCTCGTCGAGACGGGTCAGGCCGGCCGCGTCGCCCTGGTAGCCGCCACCGCCGCCGACGCACGCGATACGCTGGTCGAGGGCGTCTCGGGTCTGCTCAACACCGCGCCGCCGTGGAATAGGCCGATCTACGAATCGAGCAAACGCCGGCTGACCTGGCCGAACGGGGCGGTCGCGACGACGTTTTCCAGCGAGGAGGCCGACCGGCTGCGCGGCCCCGAGCACGACGCAGCATGGGCGGACGAGCTGGCCGCATGGACGGACGTGCAGGGCACCTGGGACATGCTGCAATTCGGCCTGCGCCTCGGGAAGCGCCCGCGCTGGCTGGTGACGACGACGCCGAGGCCGATCAAGCTGCTCAAAGAGCTATTGGCGCGTCAGGGTAGGGACGTCGTCGTGACGCGCGGCTCGACGTTCGAGAACGAAGCCAACCTTGCGCCGACGTTCTTAGCCGCCGTACGGCAGCGATACGAAGGCACGCGCCTTGGTCGACAGGAGCTGAACGCGGAGCTGCTTTCGGATAACCCGGGCGCACTGTGGCAATTGGACTGGCTGGACCGCGATCGCGTGTCGGCCGCCCCGGAGCTGCGCCGCATCGTCGTTGCGATCGATCCGGCCGTTTCCAACAACGAAGGATCGGATGAGACGGGTATTATCGTTGCCGGCGTGACGAGAGATGACAAAATCTACGTCCTCGAAGATTGCTCGGGTCGCTACGCTCCGCACGAGTGGGCGGCAAAGGCCATCGACGCCTACCGGCGCCACAAAGCCGATCGGATCCTAGCCGAAGTGAATAACGGCGGCGCCATGGTCGAAGCAACGATCCGCGCGCTCGATTCGCGGGTGAGCTTCAAGGCCGTGCATGCAAGCCGCGGCAAGGTGGTTCGAGCCGAGCCGATCGCTGCATTATACGAGCAGCGCAAGGTTCATCACGTCGGCGGGTTCGATGTGCTCGAAGATCAGATGTGTGCATTCACGTCGGATTTTGACCGGGCGAAGGTCGGCTATTCGCCGGATCGTGTCGACGCGCTGGTGTGGGCGCTGACCGAGCTGAGCGGGCCGCAGCACACCACCACGGTGACAGAGTTGCGGATTTAGAGTGCCTACCTAGCAGCCCAGCTATCTGAGCGCATCGAACGTCGGCAATATGAGGTTCCTATTGTGAATGACGGTGGTCATCTCATCCACAACTGCCTCGTACTCGTTTTTGGACTGAATTTGCGCTATTTTCGATCTAAGCAGAATTCGTTGATCTGCCGACACATAAGGAGCCACGATCGCTTGCAGTTGTTCTAAGTGATTTGCAGCGCGTACGATGTAGGAAGTGCGTACGGATTGCAAAAACAACGTGGCAGTTGCGATAAGAACCATCGTATATGTGATTGGTCGCGATACCCTCTTTCGAGTCGACAAGACTTCAGATGAACGACGCCGCATCAGTGCCGCAGTAGCGATACCCGCCATAAGGCCCAGAAACATCTGGAATAGAATCAGGCTAACCCGCTCGTAGCTGCCCTTCGCTATCTCGCGATACATCGCGTTACTTAGGACGGTCGAGCCCAAATTTGTGAGTATGGCAAGCTGCTCGCCCATCCACAAAAATAAAGGCTTAAAGGCGAAGTCCCAGAGTGCAGAACCTAGAATGGCTAGACTGAGGCTTCCTGCTATCCAAATTGCAGCCTTGGTAAAATTAAACGGTGCTTCTGAATTGTCTGCGGTCATAATTAGCTCGTTGATTTTCCGAATAGATGTTATGGAACGCGACCAGTCCGCGTCGGGCGAGTCCACATTGACGCGTGAGAAGCGCTCCGCTATCGCCGCCTTGTCATCTCATTCGCTCTGCTGTGGAAGGATGGTCACTCGGAACGAGCCATCGTCCGCATATGCTGCATTCATCTTTTTGTTTAGGGTGGCCTGTAGCTCGGCGGTCGTCGGATCAACGGGAACGCTTTTAATCGCCAATGGCAAGTTGAAATCACCCTTGAACAACGCTGCCATGCCAGTCCTAATCGCCTCTGCATCCTCCTCCATTCTCCCGTGGGCATTCGGGAAATAGATGCGATTCATCTGGGCGGCGCTGAATGCGTACCCAACTCTCTGCCCGATCGCCGCCAGCAGTTTAGTGAACAGATCAATTCTGCGTTGGCCCCACAAGGCACCTGTGTCTGCGCTTTTCGTCAGGTGTTCGAAGTATTCTTCCCATGCGTCGATGATGGGTTTGTCCCCATAGAAATCGATTGGCACCGCATTGATCGCCTCGACGTGTGCGGCCGTCAGGTTCGTGGCCCGCGTCGCCATGAGGGTGCGAAAGATGTTGAACCGACGGTCTCGCTTTTCGCGGAAGCCCTCGACCCACTTCTGAGCTTGGACAGCTAGGATCGGCCCGAGCAGCGTGCACGCTGCTATAACGACGTCCGATAATTTAAGAATCGATGCGGCTTCCTCAGCCATGGGTCCTCTCCGAACGAATCAACGAGCGATCGTCGCACAGCCTCGCCGCACGCAGCACGCTACTTGAAAGCTATCCGACGTATTCACAGCCCTTGTCGCGCCCCGTGTCGCGCCGAGTAGCCGGGAGTTGTGGGGAATCGTTGGAATTGTTGGGGAATTTTGCGCAACAGGCGCAACACAAAATGGGAGGACGTATCCCGGACTAAGTTACTGAATTTATTGGCGATCCCGGCAGGACTCGAACCTGCAACCCGCGGAGTAGAAATCCGCTACTCTATCCAGTTGAGCTACGGGACCGTTTTCAGCCGCCCCAGTCGGGGGCTGGCTGTTCATCTACCATGCCAATATGAAAAATCTGGCGTTTCGCCAAGTCTGAACCGAACCGTTTTCCTCAGAGCCGCGACAAAGCGGAACGGTGGGGCGTCAGGGTGCCGGGTTGAGCGGCAGTGTACTGGACGATGGATCACATCGCCGGGAGCGCTGGCTAGCTTCCGGGACACGGCCACCGGTCGACCGGTCTGGTATTGCTGCGCCATCAGGACGGCGTGCGCGGCGGTATCTTGACCGGTCTCCTCTGGGCTTGCCTTGTCATGGCGAATGCGACGATTTGCACCTTTGGTTCCATCGCCTTGAGTCCGTCACCATTCCGCGCATTTCATTTACCGCCGCGGCGTTCGTCCGCGATTTCCGGGAGTCCATCATGATCGGTCTGATCCGCGCCGTCACACTCTGCGCCACGCTGGCGCTCGGCCTTAGCGCAGCACAGGCCGCCGACAAGGCGTTCAAGCGCGACGATCTCGCCGATTCCGCGATCAAGCTGGAGGCCCAGATCAAGAGCGAAGCGGGCCCGGTCGCCAAGACCAGCGCGACGCTGCGTACCGATGCCGACGCCGCCTTCCGGCGCAACGACTATCGCACCGGCCTCTCGGTGCTCGGGCAGATCGCGGCGACCACGCCGGAGGATGCCGGCAACTGGCTGCGGCTCGCCAAGGCCATCTTCCAGATCTCGCCGAAGACGTCGAGCGAGCAGACGTTCCTCTGGGAGCGTGCCTCGACTGCCGCCTATATCGCTTACCAGCGCGCCGGCAATCCGGGCGAGGAGGCCGACGCGCTCGCCGTGCTCGGCAAGTCGATGGCCGAACGCAAGCTGTGGCGGCCGGCGCTGGATGCGATGCGGCTGTCGCTGGACATGCGCGAGGTCGCCGACGTCCGCGGGCAGTATGAGAAGCTGCGCGACGAGCACGGTTTTCGGCTGTTCGACTATACCGTGGACTCGGATTCGGCGAGCCCACGCGCCTGCTTCCAGTTCTCGGAAGAGCTCGCCAAGCGCACCGACTTCGCGCCATTCCTGGCGCTGGCTGGCACCGACAAGCCGGCGCTGTCGGCCGAAGGCAAGCAGCTCTGCGTCGACGGGCTGAAGCACGGCGAGCGCTACAACATCAACCTGCGCGCCGGCCTGCCGTCAGCCGTGAAGGAGAGCCTGCCGAAATCGGCCGAGTTCAACGTCTATGTGCGCGACCGAAAACCCTTCGTGCGCTTCACCAGCCGCGCCTATGTGCTGCCCAGGACCGGCCAGCGCGGCATTCCCGTGGTCAGCGTCAACACGCCTGCGGTCAGCATCAACGTGTTCCGGATCGGCGACCGCAATCTGATCAACACGGTCGTTGACAGCGACTTCCAGAAGACGCTGTCGAAATATCAGCTCTCAGATCTGGGCGACGAGCGCGGCGTCAAGGTCTGGTCCGGCGAGCTTGCGACCGCGATGACGCTGAACCGGGACGTCACCACGGCTTTCCCGGTCGACCAGGCGCTCGGCGAGCTCCAGCCCGGTGTGTACGTCATGACCGCTGCGGCCAAGGGGCCAGGCTCCGACAACGAGTACCAGCTCGCCACGCAATGGTTCATTGTCTCCGACCTCGGCGTGTCGGCCTATTCCGGCAATGACGGCATCCACGTCTTCGTCAACTCGCTGGCTTCAACCGATCCGGTCGGCAAGGCCGAGGTGCGCCTGGTTGCCCGCAACAATGAGATTTTGGCCACCCGCAAGACCGACGACAGCGGCCATGTGCTGTTCGAGGCGGGCCTCGCGCGCGGCGAGGGCGGGCTGTCGCCGGCGCTGCTGACGGTCACGGGCGAGAAAGCCGATTATGCCTTCCTCAGCCTGAAGACCTCCGCCTTTGACCTTTCCGACCGTGGCGTTTCGGGCCGCGCGGTGCCGGCAGGCGCCGATGCCTTCGTCTATGCCGAGCGCGGCGTCTATCGCTCCAGCGAGACCGTCTATCTCACTGCGCTCTTGCGTGACGGGCAGGGCAACGCCGTCACCGGCGGGCCGCTGACGCTGGTGATCGAGCGCCCCGACGGCGTCGAATTCCGCCGCGCCGTGCTGTCCGACCAGGGCGCCGGTGGCCGCACGCTCGCCGTGCCGCTCAACTCGGCGGTCCCGACCGGGACCTGGCGGGTGCGCGCCTTTACCGATCCGAAGGGCACATCGGTCGGCGAGACCACTTTCATGGTCGAGGATTACGTCCCTGATCGGATCGAATTCGACTTGTCCGCCAAGGACAAGCTGATCAAAGCTAATGCTCCAGTGGAGCTGAAGGCGGACGGTCATTTCCTTTATGGCGCGCCGGCTTCGGGCCTCCAGCTCGAAGGTGATATGCTGGTCGCCCCTGCGAGCCAGCGCCCGGGCTTTGCCGGCTACCAGTTCGGCGTCGACGACGAGGAAACCACCTCGAACGAGCGCACGCCGCTGGAGAACCTGCCCGAAGCTGACGCCAACGGCGTTGCGACCTTCCCGGTGACGCTGGACAAGCAGCCGGCCTCGACGCGGCCGCAAGAGGCACAGATCTTCGTCCGCATGGTCGAGACCGGCGGCCGTGCCGTCGAACGCAAGCTCGTGCTGCCGATCGCGCCGGCGACCGCCATGATTGGCGTCAAGCCGCTGTTCGGCGACAAGAACGTCGCCGAGGGCGACAAGGCCGAGTTCGACGTCGTGTTCGTCTCGCCCGAGGGCAAGACACTCGCCCGCGATGGCCTGCGCTACGAGCTCCTGAAGATGGAATCGCGCTACCAGTGGTATCGCCAGAACAATTACTGGGAGTACGAGCCGGTCAAGTCCACCTCGCGCGTTGCCGATGGTGATGTCGTGATCGCCGCCGACAAGCCGTCGCGGATTTCGCTGAACCCCCAGCCCGGCCGCTATCGGCTCGATGTGAAGTCGAACGACGCCGACGGCCCGGTGACCTCGGTGCAGTTCGACGTCGGCTGGTATTCCGACGGTAGCGCCGACACGCCGGACCTGTTGGAGACCTCGATCGACAAGCCGCAATACGCCTCCGGCGACACCATGACGGTGTCCGTGAATGTGCGCAGCGCCGGCAAGCTGACCATCAACGTGCTCGGCGACCGCCTGCTGACGACGCAGTCCATCGACGTCAAGGAAGGCACGGCGCAGGTGAAGCTTCCAATCGGCAAGGACTGGGGCACCGGCGCCTATGTGGTGGCGACGCTGCGCCGTCCGCTCGATGCGGCCGCCCAGCGCATGCCGGGCCGGGCGATCGGCCTGAAATGGTTTGGCATCGACAAGCAGACCCGCACGTTGCAGGTGAAGCTGACGCCGCCGGCGCTGATCCGGCCGAACTCGACGCTGAAGATCCCGGTCAAGCTTGACGGGCTCAATCCGGGCGAGGACGCCAAGGTCGTCGTCGCCGCGGTCGATGTCGGCATCCTCAACCTCACCAATTACAAGCCGCCGGCACCGGATGATTACTATCTCGGCCAGCGCCGCCTGAGCGCTGAGATCCGCGATCTCTACGGCCAGCTGATCGACGGCATGTCGGGCACGCGCGGCCAATTCAAGTCCGGCGGCGATGCCGGTGCGGGCGAGCTCCAGGGCTCGCCGCCCACGCAGAAGCCGCTGGCCCTGTATTCGGGCATCGTCACCGTTGCTGCTGATGGCACAGCCGAGGTGAGCTTCGACATTCCGGAGTTCGCCGGCACCGCGCGCGTGATGGCGGTGGCGTGGACCGCCACGAAACTCGGTCACGCCAACACCGATGTCGTGATCCGCGATCCGGTGGTGCTGACGACGACCCTGCCGCGCTTCCTGCTCAACGGCGACCGCGGCATGGTCAATCTCGAGATCGACAATGTCGAGGGCCAGGCCGGCGACTACGTTATCAACGTGACGACGGGCGGGCCGGTGAAGATGACCGGTAATCCCGCGACCACAGTCAAGCTCGCCGCCAAGCAGCGCAACGCGTTCTCGCTCACGATCGACGCAACCGCGGCGGGGCAGGCGACGCTCGACGTCGACATCAAGGGGCCGAACGGCCTTACGCTCGCGCGTCACTATGCGCTCGACGTCAAGGCGGCGACGCAGGTGCTGGCGCGGCGCTCGATCCGCACGCTGGCGAAGGGCGAGAGCCTGACGCTGACGCCGGACATGTTCTCCGACCTTGTGCCGGGCACCGGCAGCGTCTCGGTGTCGGCGAGCCTGTCAACCGCGCTCGATGCCGCGACGATCCTGAAAGCGCTCGACCGCTATCCCTATGGTTGCTCGGAGCAGATCACGAGCCGCGCGATGCCGCTGCTCTACGTCAACGATCTCGCCGCCGGCGCGCATCTCGCCATGGACACCGAGGTTGACCAGCGCATCCGCGACGCGATCGAGCGGCTCTTGGCGCGGCAAGGCTCCAACGGCTCGTTCGGCCTGTGGTTGGCGGGCGGTGACGATGCCTGGTTGGATGCCTATGTGACGGACTTCCTGACCCGCGCCCGCGAAAAGGGCTTTGCGGTGCCGGACGTGCTGTTCAAGAACGCGCTCGACCGCATCCGCAACTCCGTCGTCAATGCCAACGAGCCGGAGAAGGACGGTGGCCGCGAGCTCGCCTATGGCCTCTACGTGCTCGCACGCAATGGCGCGGCTCCCATCGGCGACCTCCGCTATCTCGCCGATACTAAGCTCAGCAACCTCGCAACCCCAATCGCGAAGTCGCAGCTTGCGGCGGCGCTGGCGCTGGTCGGCGACCGCAATCGCGCCGAGCGGGTCTATGGTGCCGCGCTCGACAGCCTCGCGCCGAAACCCGTGCTGGAGTTTGGCCGCACCGACTATGGCTCGCAGCTTCGCGATGCCGCGGCGCTGGTTTCGCTCGCGAGTGAAGGCAACGCGCCGAAGGCAACGTTGACGCAGGCGGTATCGCGGGTCGAGACCGCGCGCGGGCTGACGCCCTACACCTCCACGCAGGAGAATGCTTGGCTGGTGCTGGCGGCGCGGGCGCTGGCCAAGGAGAACTTGTCCATGGAAGTGGACGGCCAGCCGGTCAAGACCGCGCTCTATCGCAGCTACAAGGCCGCGACGCTGGAGGGCAGGCCGCTGAAGATCACCAACACCGGCGATGCGCCGGTGCAGGCGGTGGTCTCGGTGTCGGGCTCGCCGGTCACGCCGGAGCCGGCGGCGTCGAACGGCTTCAAGATCGAGCGCAATTACTTCACGCTCGACGGCAAGCCCGCCGACATTAGCAAGGTCAAGCAGAACCAGCGCTTTGCGGTGGTGCTGAAGATCACCGAGGCGAAGCCCGAATACGGCCACATCATGGTGTCGGACTATCTGCCAGCGGGCCTCGAGATCGACAATCCGAAGCTGGTCTCGTCCGGCGACAGCGGCACGCTGGACTGGATCGAGGATGGCGAGGAGCCTGAAGACACCGAATTCCGCGACGACCGCTTCACCGCGGCGGTCGACCGGGCCTCGGATTCCAAATCGGTCTTCACCGTCGCCTATGTCGTGCGCGCGGTCTCGCCCGGCAAATACGTGCTGCCGCAGGCCTATGTCGAGGACATGTATAATCCCTCGCGCTACGGCCGCACTGGGACGGGGACCGTCGAGGTGCGGGCGGCGAAGTGAGTGTTTGGAATGACTGACGCTCCGAACGGGCCACAACCTCCGTCGTCATGCCCGGGCTTGTCCCGGGCATCCACGGACTTTGGCCCCGCGAGCAAGAACGTGGATGGCCGGGCCTCCGCCTCGCCGAAGCGGCTTCGGCCGCACAGGCGGGACAAGCCCGGCCATGACGGAGCAGGGGGCAGGGGCTTTCAAGTCCTCCCCGCCCTCGCGCTGATGCTCATCCTCGCCATCGTCGGGTTCGTCGCCTGGGTCTACTCCCTCGGTCCTTTGCCGCTCGACGAGGCGCGGCAGGTCTCCACCACCATCGTCGACCGCAATGGCAAGCTGCTGCGCGCCTATGCCATGGCGGACGGGCGGTGGCGGCTCCCGGTCGATGCCAGGACGAATGTCGATCCGACCTATCTAAAACTGCTGTTCGCCTATGAGGACCAGCGCTTCTACGCCCATGACGGCATCGACCCGCTGGCGTTGGGCCGGGCCGCATTGCAGCTTGCAACGCGCGGCCACATCGTGTCGGGCGGCTCGACCATCACCATGCAGCTGGCGCGGCTGATGGAGCCGCGGCGGCAGCGTTCGCTTTATGCCAAGCTGCGGCAGATGGTGCGGGCCATCGAGATCGAGCGAAGCTTGAGCAAGGAGCAGATCCTCGACCTCTATCTCGCGCTCGCCCCTTACGGCGGCAATCTCGAAGGCATCCGGGCCGCCTCGATCGCCTATCTCGGCAAGGAGCCGAAGCGGCTGTCATTGGCGGAGGCCGCGCTGCTGGTGGCTCTGCCGCAATCGCCGGAGACGCGGCGGCTTGACCGCCATCCCGAGGCAGCCCGCATCGCGCGCGACCGCGTGCTCGACCGCATGGTCTCCGAGCATCAGGTCAGCGCGGAAGATGCGAAGCAGGCCAAGGCCGTTGCCATTCAGAAGCTGCGCAAACCGATGCCGATCCTGGCGCCGCATGCCTCCGACACCGCGCTTTCGATCGTGAAGGACACGCCGGTCATCAAGCTGACGCTGGATGCGAACTTGCAAAAGGTGCTGGAGCCGCTGGCGCGTGATCGTGCCATCGCGCTCGGGCCAAATATCTCGGTCGGCATCATCGTGGTCGACAATGAGAGCGGCGACGTGCTCGCCCGCGTCGGCTCGGCCGATTATTTCGACGAGAGCCGGGCAGGGCAGGTCGACATGACCCGCGCCATCCGCTCGCCGGGCTCGACGCTGAAACCTTTCATCTACGGCCTCGCCTTCGAGGATGGCTTCGTCCATCCGGAGAGCCTGATCGACGACCGACCGGTCCGCTTCGGCTCCTACGCGCCGGAAAATTTCGACATGACGTTCCAGGGCACGGTGCCGGTGAGGAAGGCGCTGCAATTGTCGCTGAACGTGCCTGCCATCGTGCTGCTCGATCGCGTCGGCTCCAGCCGGCTGGCCTCGCGGTTGCGGCAGGCTGGCGGCAATCTCGTGTTGCCCAAGGACGAGGCGCCGGGGCTCGCCATGGGTCTCGGCGGCGTCGGCGTCTCGCTCCAGGACCTCGTCCAGCTCTATACGGGTTTCGCCCGGCTCGGCACCACCAAGCCGCTGCGCGAGATCATGGCTGACAGGGATGACCGCGAGCCGTTGCGGCTGCTGGATCAGGTTGCGGCCTGGCAGGTCGGCAATGTGCTCTTGGGCACCCCGCCCCCGGAGAACGCCGCCCATAACCGGATCGCCTTCAAGACCGGCACCTCCTACGGCTATCGCGATGCCTGGTCGATGGGTTTCGACGGCCGCATGACCATCGGCGTCTGGGTCGGCCGGCCCGACGGCGCGCCGGTTCCCGGCCTGATCGGGCGCGTCGCTGCCGCGCCGATCCTGTTCGACGCCTTCGCCCGGACCGGCAAGACGCTGGCTCCATTGCCGAAGCCCCCGAGGGGAACCCTGGTGGCCAGCAACAGCAAGTTGCCGCTGCCGCTGAAGAGGTTCCGTCCGGTCGGGGAACTGGTGCGCACCGGCGGCGAGCAGGCGCTGCACATTCAGTTTCCGCTCAACGGCTCGCGGATCGACGTCGATCGATCGAGTGGTCGGGAGAGCGCAGCCATGCCGGTCAAAGTCGCCGGCGGCGTTCTGCCCATGACCGTCATGGTTAATGGAACCGCGCTCGGCGAGATCGACGGCCGTCGCCAGCGGCTGATCGATCCGCCCGGCCCGGGCTTTGCGCGGCTCACCGTGATCGATGCCACGGGCGCGGCGGACACAGTTGTCATTCGAATTCAATGAGGCCGGCTTAAGCGGTTGTGGCGATGGCGGTTTCAGCGTAAGCGGAACCAATGGCCGAGACCTACCCAACGCCCCGTTTTGGAGCCCCCCGCGAGCCGAAATCGCCCGTCAATCCAGGCAGCGGGCTCGTGCGCATGCTCGATATCGTCACGGCCAGCCACGCCCGTGCGGTCGGCTTCCTGGTGCTGTGCGCGCTGCTGCTATTCCTGCCGGGCTTCTTCACCATCCCGCCGATCGACCGCGACGAAGCGCGCTTTGCCCAGGCCACCAAGCAGATGGTCGAGAGCGGCGACTATGTCGACATCCGCTTCCAGGAGGACGTCCGCTACAAGAAGCCGGTCGGCATCTACTGGCTGCAATCGGCCGCGGTCGAAACCGCAGCGGCGCTCAAATTGCCGAAGGCCGAATTGCGCATCTGGGTCTACCGGCTGCCGTCGCTGTTAGGAGCGATCGGCGCCGTGCTCATGACCTATTGGGCCGCGCTTGGCTTCGTCACGCGGCGCGCCGCGGTGCTGGCGGCGCTGATGATGTGCGCCTCGGTGCTGCTCGGTGTCGAGGCGCGTCTCGCCAAGACCGATGCGATGCTGCTGTTCTGCGTGGTCGCCGCGATGGGCGCGATGGCACGGGCCTATCTGTCCTGGCAGCGCGCGGAAGATGAGACCCATCCGCCCTGGAGCTGGCCGGCGATCTTCTGGAGCGCGCTCGCCATCGGTATCCTGATCAAAGGTCCGCTGATCCTGATGTTTGCGGGCCTGACCATCGTCGCGCTCGCGATCCAGGACCGCGATGCCTCCTGGCTGTGGCGGCTGCGTCCGGTCTGGGGCCTGATGTGGATGCTGGTGCTGGTGCTGCCCTGGTTCGTCGCGATCTTCTGGCGTGCGGGCGATGCCTTCTTCGCCGATTCCGTCGGCGGCGACATGCTGAGCAAGATAGGCGCCCAGGAATCCCACGGCGCGCCGCCCGGGCTTTATCTCGCGCTGTTCTGGATCACCTTCTGGCCGGGCGCGCCGCTCGCGGCCATGGCGGCGCCCGCGGTGTGGCGGGCGCGCCGCGAGCCCGGCGCGCAGTTCCTGCTGGCCTGGCTGGTTCCCTCCTGGATCGTGTTCGAGGCCGTGCTGACCAAGCTGCCGCACTATGTGCTGCCGCTGTATCCCGCGATTGCGATCCTCACCGCGGGGGCGGTGGAGCGGCGTGTGCTGTCGCGGTCCTGGCTGATGCGCGGCTCGGCCTGGTGGTTCGCGATCCCCGCGGCCGCCTCGGTCATCGCGGTGGTCGGCGCGGTGATGCTGACGCGCCAGCCGGCCTTCGTGGCCTGGCCGTTCATCGCGGCGTCGCTGATCTTCGGCCTGTTCGCCTGGTGGCTCTACGACAACAATCGCGCCGAGCGCTCGCTGCTGAACGCGCTGGTCGCCGCGCTGATGCTGGCGGTGACGGTCTATGGCATCGTGCTGCCGTCGCTGACCCCGCTGTTTCCGAGCATCGAGATCGCGCGCGCGCTTCGCAACGTCACCTGCGTCGGACCGAAGGCGGCGGCTGCCGGCTATCACGAACCGAGCCTCGTGTTCCTGACGGGCACGCAGACGCTGCTCACCGACGGCTCGGGCGCGGCCGACTTCCTGCGGCAGGGCAGCTGTCGCTTCGCGCTGATCGAGCAACGCTCGGAGCGCAGCTTCGTGCAGCGCGCCGAGGCGATCGGGCTGCGCTACAAGGTCGGTACGCGCATCGAGGGCTATAATTTTTCGCAAGGGCGCGCGATCGCGATCTCGATCTTCCGCTCGGAAGGCACCGAATAGATGCGGGCCCCGAACGACATTGGGCCGCCAGCAGGCTATCCCGCGCAATTGCTCGCCGTGTCCTGGCATGCGCTGGCGCAGCTCGTGCGCACGCCCTCGCATTCGCGCCGCGCCGAGGCCGCCCGAAAGCTGGCGCGGCATTCGCTCTGGCTCAGTGCAACGGGCGCAGCCCTGGTCATCGTGCTGATGGTCGCGTTCGATCTGACCGAGATCCAGCTGATGCCGGCGCGGGGCACGCCAAGCCTGTGGCCAATCCGCATCCTCACCGATTTCGGCAAGGACGAGTATGTGCTGTTGGTGCTGGGGGCTGCGCTCGTGGCTGTGGCATTCGTTGCGGCAGGGCTGCACGGGACTCGCCGCGCGCTGCTGCTTGCCCTCGGCACGCGGCTGCAATTCATGTTTCTGTCGGTTGCCGTATCAGCGTTGGTCGCCGAGATCCTGAAATATCTCATCGGACGCGGACGTCCATTCGTCGGCGGACAAGCCAACCCGTTCAACTTCATCCCGTTCGAGGGGACGGGGGCTTATACCAGCCTGCCGTCGGGCCATGCAGTGGCAGCGTTCGCCTTGGCGTTTGCGGTGTCAGCATTGTGGCCGCGCCTGCGCGTGTTCATGTTCACATACGCAATCGTGATCCTCTTGACGCGCTTGGTGCTGCTCGCGCATCACCCGAGCGACGTCGTGGCCGGCGCCATGGTCGGCACGGTCGGCGCCTTGGCCGTCCGCTATTGGTTCGCGGCCCGAAGGCTGGGCTTTGCCATCCGCGCCGACGGCACGATCGTGCCCCTTCCAGGGGCAGTATCGAGCCGTCTCAAAAGGGTTGCCCACGGGGCATCCGCCCCATAAAAGCGGCTGCCTGCCGGGGCGCCGGTTCCTTGGAGGCAGGCCAATTCCAACCACGAGCCTTGATTTGTCGACGTCCCAGCCATCGGTTTCCATCGTCGTTCCCGTGCGCAACGAAGCCGACAACATCGCGCCCCTGATCGAGGAGATCACGGCGGCGCTCGATGGCCGCTGGGCCTATGAGATCATCTACGTCAACGACGGCTCGACGGATGCGACCGGCGAGCGGCTTGCCGGCATCATGAAGCAGCGGGACAATCTGCGTCAGCTCCGCCATGCGAGATCAGGCGGCCAATCGGCAGCCGTGCGCAGTGGTGTGCGTGCGGCGCGCGGGGTGATCGTGGCCACGCTCGACGGCGACGGCCAGAACAATCCGGCGTTCCTGCCGGACCTGATCGCGGCGGTCGAAAAAGGAGCGGGGCGCGTCGGGCTCGCCGCCGGCCAGCGGATCGGGCGCAAGGACACCGGCTTCAAGAAGTTACAGTCGCGCGTGGCGAACGGCGTTCGCAACGCGATCCTGAAGGATGGCACGCGCGACACCGGCTGCGGTCTGAAGGCGTTCCGGCGCGACGTGTTCCTGATGCTGCCCTATTTCGACGGGCTGCATCGCTTCCTCCCGGCGCTGGTCCGCCGCGAAGGCTACGACATCGCCTACGTCGACGTGATCGACCGGCCGCGCCGTTCCGGCGTGTCGAATTATGGCTTCTTCGACCGGCTGTGGATCGGCATCATGGATCTCGCCGGCGTGTGGTGGCTGATCCGCCGCAAGAAGACGACGCCAGATGTGACCGAGGTGAACGCATGATCATCCAATACGGTCAGGCGCTGAGCAACTATCTCTACGACGTCTTCGTCGCCAAGTTCGATTTCTGGCTCGCGTTCGGCCTCGTCGCGCAATTGTTCTTCACCGCGCGCTTTCTGGTGCAGTGGATCGCGAGCGAACGCGCCGGCAACAGCGTGGTGCCGATGGCGTTCTGGTTCTGCTCCATGGGCGGTGGGCTGATGACGCTGGTCTACGGCGTCGTGAAGCGCGAGCCGGTCATCATCCTCGGACAGGCGCTCGCGACCATCATCTATATCCGCAACATCATGCTGATCGTGAAGAACCGCGGCAGCGCCTCGAAGACGCTGGACCGCTGAGCGGGGGGCAGCGCCCCGGGCCCTCCGACTCCCCGATCGGCATGCGCAAATTATCGACTGTTCTGTTCGTGTCAGTCGTTGCGGCCGGCCTGCTGCTGCTCTCGCGCGGCGTTCTCGAACTCGGCAGCACGATCGCATTCCTCGCGCGGGCCGAGCAGACGGAAGCGCGTTTTGTAGGGGCGGTCGCGCGACGCGGCAGAAATCACGGAGGAACGTTCCTCTATCCGACGTTTCGATTCCAGACGACCGACGGCCGCTCGATGACGTTCACCTCCTCGTCAGGATCGACCGATCAGCCCTATTCCGACGGCGAGCGGGTCAAGATCGCCTACGATCCTCGGTGGCCGGAAGAGGCGCGGCTCGTATCGTTCCTGACGCTATGGATCAGTCCGACCCTGCTGTGCGCCGCCGGCCTGCTGCTTTCGGGAGGCGCGGTTCTCGTTCGCGCTGGATTAGCGCGGCAACGCCGACGCCGCGCCTGACGCCGGCACGGCGGCTTGATCGGCCTCGTGCCGGCGATAGGGTTCGCCGGCCGCATCCAGCACGGGGTAGGCGACCGAGCAGATATGCGAGTGGATGCGGCGCAGATCACGCAGCACGTCCAGATGCAGCGACGTGGTCTCGATGGTCTCGGGGCGGCCCTCGCGCAGCCGATCCAGATGGCGCTCGACGGCGGCAAGCTCGGTATTGCGCAGCGCCGTCTTCTCCACCAGCAGCTTGCGCGCCTCATTTGCGTCACCCGACATGAAGACGCCGAAGGCGATCCGCAGCGAATCCATCGTGCGCTTGTGGAAGGCGGCGAGCTCCTCGGCCCCCTCGGCCGAGAACTGGAAGCGCCGTTTGATCTTCTTGGTGGCGAGCTCGCTCAGGCTCTTGTCGATGATATCGCCGATATGCTCGAGGTTGATGGCGAAGGAGATGATCTCCATCGCGCGCCGTCCTTCGCTCTCGTCGAGGCTGCCCCGCATGAGCTTGGTCACGTAGAGCTTGATGGCCTCGTCGAGACCGTCGACAAGATTGTCCGTTTTCGAGACCTGATCGACCAGCGCGCGGTCGCCGGTCATCATCGCGGCCATCACCTTGCGCAGCATGACCTCGACGAGATCGCCCATGCGCAAGGTTTCGCGGGCGGCGTCGGCGAGCGCCAGTGACGGCGTCTCCAGCGCGGTCTCATCGAGATAGCGGGGGCGGGCCGGATCGGCCTCCTTGACGCGATCGGGCAGCAGCCGGGTCAACAGCCGCGACATGATATCGAGCAGGCCGATGAAGAGGACGGCGGTGCCGACGTTGAAGGCGATGTGGAAGGCGGCTGTCATCCGGGCGAGATCGGGCTGCCAGGCGTGCATGTGCTCGGCGATCACGCCCAGGAAGGGCAGGACCAGGGCAATCCCGATCACGCGGTTGACGAGATTGCCGACCGGCAGGCGGTAGCTCGCGGGATCGTCGCGCCTGGCGCCCTCGAACACGGGATTGATGGCGCTGCCGAGATTGGCTCCGAGCACCAGTGCGAGGGCCGCATAAGGCGCCACGAACTGCGAATAGGCCAGCGACATGATCAGCAGGACGCTGGCGACGCTCGAATGCACCGCCCAGGTGATGAGAGCCGCGATGACGATGCACAGAATGGGATCGCCTGTTATGGCCGACATCACGACGCGGACGCCGGGCGCGTTCTCCGCCGGCGCCAGCGTGTCGAGCAGAATGTGCAGCGAGAGCAGCATCAGGCCGAGGCCGATGCAGACACGGCCGATGTCCTTGATCCGCGATCGCGGGCCTGAGCGGAAGGCGACGAGGCCGAGCACGAACAGCACCGGCGCAACGGCTGCGATGTTGAACGACAGCACCTGCACGATCAGCGTCGTGCCGACGTTGGCCCCGAGCATGATGGCGAGCGCGGCGGCGAGGCTGACGAGACCCTCAGCGGCGAACGAGCTGGTGATCAGGGCGGTCGCCGTGCTGCTCTGGAGCAGGGCGGTGAGCCCGAGGCCGGCGGCGAAGGCGCTGACGCGGTTGCTCAGCGCCTTGCCGAGCAGGCGCCGCAGGTCGGGACCGAAGGCGCGCAAGATCCCGCTGTGGACCATGTGCAGGCCCCACAACAACAGCGCAACGCCGCCCATGAGATCAAGCAGAACCAACGTTCCCATGCTCCGTGTCCGGATTGGAGTCGATTGGTGAGGCTAGCGCCAAACGTCGGCGGATCAAATCATTTGTTGGCGCGTCGCCGTTAACGTTTACGGCGCGTGCACGTTCCCGCGGCGCGCGATGCCGCGTCCTCGCGCACGATGCCCTGTGAGCAGGCTCACGTTGCCGCCTTGAGAGCAGCGAAGCCGCGGTCGAGATCGGCCTTGAGGTCGTCGACGCTCTCGAGCCCGATGTGCAGGCGCAGAGTCGGGCCGCCCGGCGCCCATTTGGTCGCGGTGCGATAGCTGTCGCAGTCGAAGGGAATCACGAGGCTCTCGAAGCCGCCCCAGGAGAAGCCCATGCCGAACAGCTTGAGCGTGTCGAGCATGGTGTCGACCGCCTTCTGCGGCGCCGGCTTCAGCACGATGCTGAACAGGCCGGACGCGCCGGTGAAGTCACGCTTCCAGATCGCATGGCCGGGATCCGTCTCGAGTGCCGGATGCAGCACGCGCGCAACCTCGGGTCTGGCGGCGAGCCAACGCGCCATGTCGAGCCCCGAACGATGATGCTGGGCCAGCCGCACCGACAGCGTGCGCAGACCGCGCAGCGCCAGGAAGACGTCGTCGGGGCCGGCACAGACGCCGAGCAGGCGGATGCCTTCGGCGACCATCGGCCAGGCCTTGGCGTTGGCCGAGATGGTGCCGAACATGATGTCGGAATGGCCACCGATATATTTGGTGGCCGCCTGCATGCTGATGTCGACGCCCTGTTCAAGCGAGCGGTGATAGAGCGGCGTCGCCCAGGTGTTGTCGTCGATGACGATCGCGCCGCGACCATGGGCGACCTCGGCGATGGCGCGGATGTCGGGCATCTCGAACGACTGCGAGCCTGGCGCCTCCACCAGGACGGCACGGGTGTTGGGCTTGAACAGCTTATCGATGCCGGCGCCGATCAGCGGATCGAAATAGGTGGTCTCGATGCCATAGCGGGTGAGCATGCCGTTGCAGAAATTGCGCGAGGGCCGATAGACGTTGTCGCAGACCAGGAGATGGTCGCCGGCCTTCAGCACCGAGAGCAGGGTGGTCGAGATCGCCGACAGTCCCGACGGCACGATGCCGACGCCGGCACATTGCGGCCCCTCCAGCGCCATCAGCGTCTCCTGGAAGGCCTTCGTGGTGGGGGAACCGTGGCGGCCATACGTGAACTCGCCGCGATGGGCGTGCAGGTCCTCGGCGGTCGGATAGAGCACGGTCGAGCCGTGAAACACCGGCGGATTGACGAACCCCTTCTGCGCCTTGGTGTCGCGGCCGGAGGTGACCAGCCGGGTCTCGGCCTGCTGCTGGGAGGGGTGCGAGGAATCCATGCGTCTGCTTTCAAAACCGCGTTTGCAGCGGGCGCGTCGCGCCCGCGGGCTGGCCGAAAGGCCGCTGTCGTTAATAACAGAACACAGAAGAGTCCCGTCAACCCCTTGACCCGGCACGCCAGTCGTTCTGTGATGCGCAGGTGCTATTCAGTCGCCGCATGTTGAGGGGCCTGCCGCGACCTTCGATCCATCGCCTGACCGGACTTTGCGCTACAGCCATAACGGCGGGCGCCTTTCGGCGGGGATGAAGGTATGGCCTCCCGAGATCGGCGGGTGTTCGGCTAGGTTTGCCAGCATGAGTCTTGCAAGGCTAGCCTTGGTACGATTGACCCTGGCAGAGATGACCCCAAAGACAACGTTCCCGACACTTGAGACGATTTTGAAAGGCCCAAAGCCCATGAAACGCGTAACCCTGGCTCTCACTCTGGCTCTCGCCACGGGCCTCACCGCGCAGGCCGCCGATGCGCAAACGCTCAAGACCGTCAAGGACCGGGGCATGCTGTCCTGCGGCGTCAGCCAGGGCCTGCCGGGCTTCTCATCGCCCGACGACAAGGGCAACTGGACCGGGCTCGACGTCGACGTCTGCCGCGCCATCGCCGGGGCGATCTTCAACGATCCTACCAAGGTCAAATACGTGCCGCTGTCCGCTAAGGACCGCTTCACGGCCCTGCAATCCGGCGAGATCGACGTGCTCTCGCGCAACACCACCTGGACCATCTCGCGCGACACCTCGCTCGGTGCCAACTTCACCGGCGTGACCTATTATGACGGGCAGGGCTTCATGGTGAAGAAGTCCCTCAAGGTGAATTCCGCGCTCGAGCTCAATAGCGCATCGGTCTGCGTGCAGACCGGCACCACCACCGAGCAAAATCTCGCCGACTACTTCAAGGCCAACAACATGAAGTACGAGGTGATCGCGTTCGGCACCAATGACGAAACGGTCAAGGCCTATGAAGCCGGCCGCTGCGACGTCTTCACCACCGACCAGTCGGGCCTGTACGCCAACCGCCTCAAGCTCGCCAATCCCAACGACCATATGGTGCTCCCCGAAATCATCTCGAAGGAGCCGCTCGGGCCGATGGTGCGCCACGGCGACGACCAGTGGTTCGACATCGTGAAATGGACGCTGTTTGCGATGATCACGGCTGAAGAGCTCGGCGTGACCTCGAAGAACGTCGACGAGAAGGCGAAGCTGGAAAGCCCGGAGCTGAAGCGCGTGCTCGGCAGCGACGGTAATTTCGGTGAACAGCTCGGCCTGACCAAGGACTGGGTTGTGCGGATCGTGAAGGCGGTCGGCAATTACGGCGAGGTGTTCGACCGCAACGTCGGCTCGGGCTCGCCGCTGGCCATCAATCGCGGGCTCAACAATCTCTGGAACAAGGGCGGTCTCCAGTACGCGCCGCCGATCCGCTGATCACCCTGATCCGCAGCTCGCGGCGATGAGCACCGAGGCCCGTAAACCGCCGCCCCAGATCGCGCTGAAGATCAGGCGTGTGCTGGGCGGCAAGGCAGGCTGGAACGGCATTGCCGTCCAGTTTGCCTTCGCGGCGATCTTGGGCTGGATCGGCTATGAGATCGTCTCCAACGCCCGCGCCAACCTCGAAAACCAGCACATCGCCGCCGGGTTCGGCTTCCTCCGCAACAATGCCGGCTTCGACGTCAATCAGACCCTGATTCCCTACACCGGCTCGGACACGTTCCTGCGCGTGTTCGTAGTCGGGCTTCTGAACACGCTCGTGGTCTCGGTGGTCGGCATCGTCTTCGCCACCGTGATCGGCTTCATCGTCGCGCTGTGCCGGCTGTCGCCGAACTGGCTCTTGTCGCGCGTCGGCGAGATCTATGTCGAGATCATCCGCAACCTGCCGCTGCTATTCCAGATCCTGTTCTGGTACCTCGCGGTGCTCGCGGCGTTGCCCAATCCGCGGCAGAGCATTTCGCTGCTCGGCATTGCCTTCCTTAGCAATCGCGGCCTCGTGGTTCCCAGCCCGATCGGCGAGAGCGGTCTCGAGCCGTTCCTGGCGATGCTGGCGCTCGGCATCGTCGCGGCGCTGGCCTTGCGCATCTATGCGCGGCGCGCGCTGTTTCAGGAAGGGCGGATGATCCGGATCTGGCCCTATGTGCTGGGTCTGCTGTTCGGGCTGCCGCTCGTCACCATCTTGGTGTTCGGTTTACCTTTCACCGTCGAGTTGCCGCAGCTCAAAGGGTTCAATTTCGCCGGCGGCTCGCGCATCATCCCGGAGTTCGTGGCGCTGACCTTGGCGCTATCGACCTATACCGCCGCCTTCATCGCCGAGATCGTGCGCGCCGGCATCCTGTCCGTCCACAAGGGGCAGATGGAGGCGGGGTCCTCGCTGGGTCTCAGCCGCGGCACCACGCTCCGGCTGATCGTCGTGCCGCAGGCCATGCGCGTCATCGTGCCGCCGCTGACCAACCAATACCTCAACCTCACGAAAAATTCCTCGCTGGCCGTGGCGATCGGCTATCCTGACCTGGTGTCGGTATTCGCCGGCACCTCGCTGAGCCAGACCGGGCAGGCGATCGAGATCATCGCTATGACGATGGGCGTCTACCTCCTGATCTCCCTCGTCACCAGCGCGATCATGAGCGTCTACGGTTGGCGCGTCAGCCGGAGCCTCGGCGCATGAGCGATATTGCGACGTCCGCCTTCGTCCGTCGGGACCTGGTCGCCGAGCGTCCCGCGCCGGTCAAGACCACGGGCTTCATCGGCGTGCTGCGCACCCGCCTGTTCAACTCGCCGACCAACATCCTGCTCACGATCGTGGGCGCGCTGCTGCTCTGGTTCACCATCGTTCCCTCGGTCAAGTTCCTGATGGTCGATGCGGTCTGGACCGGCAAGGATCGCACGGCTTGCCTCGCCGAGAACGCCGGCTTTGCGGTCGGGGCCTGCTGGCCCTACATCCAGGCCAAGCTGCCGCAACTGATCTATGGCTTCTATCCCGAGGCCGAGCGCTGGCGGGTCAATCTCACGTTCGTCTTGGCGGTGGTCCTGCTGGCGCCGATGCTCATTCCCAGGCTGCCCGCGAAGGGGCTGAATGCCAGCCTGTTCTTCATCGCCCTTCCGGTGGTGGCATTCTTCCTGTTGCACGGCGGCGGCATCAAGGGATTGGGCCTGAGCTGGACGGCCGGCCTGCTGCAATTGTTCGACGAGAGCATCATCGGTGCCGGGCAGGCGCTGCTCAATCTCAGCAAGACGTCAACCATCGCACCGCTGCTGTGGGCCGTCGGAAGCCTCATCCTGCTGGTCGGCACGGCGATCTCCTGGCTGATCTTTCCGCTCACCTGGCTGCGCGATCAGATCCAGGAGACGGGGCAGCCGGTCTGGGCCGATTTCGCCATCACGGCCGCGATTGTCTGCCTGATCGCCTTCGTGCTTGGTGGTGGCATTCGCACCGGGGGGCGGGCTCTGGCATCCAGCATCGCCGCCTTCATCGGCATCGCGATCGTCATCAATCTGATGGGCCTCGACCGTGGGGGATTGCCGGTTGTCGCAACCAATCTCTGGGGTGGCCTTCTGGTGACGCTGGTGGTCTCGGTCACCGGCATCGTCACCTCGCTGCCGATCGGTGTCGCGCTGGCGCTCGGCCGCCGCTCGACCATTCCACTGATCCGGATCTTCTCGATCGCCTTCATCGAATTCTGGCGCGGCGTGCCGCTGATCACCGTGCTGTTCTTCGCCACCTACATGCTGCCTTTGTTCCTGCCCGGCAATTTCACCGTCGACGGGCTCGTGCGCGCCCTGATCGGGATTGCGCTGTTCACGGGCGCCTATCAGGCCGAGAACGTCCGCGGCGGCTTAGCCGCGATTCCGCGCGGGCAGGGCGAGGCGGCCGCGGCCCTGGGGCTATCCTGGTGGAAGACGACCTCGCTGATCGTGCTGCCGCAGGCGCTGCGCCACGTCATTCCGAACCTCGTCAACAGCTTCATCTCGCTGTTCAAGGACACCTCGCTGGTCTCGATCGTGGCGCTGTTCGATCTCCTCGGCTCGCTGCGCGCCTCGTTCTCGGATCCGAAATGGTCGACGCCGTCGACCGCGTTCACCGGCTTTGCCTTCGCCGGCGTCATCTATTTCATCTTCTGCTTTGGAATGTCGCGCTACTCGCTGTTCGTCGAGCACCGCCTCAACGTTCACCGCCGCAACTGATGGAGCTCACCATGTCCGACCCCATCGTCAAGATTTCCGGCCTCAACAAATGGTACGGCGACTTTCACGTCCTGCGCGACATCGACCTCGAGGTCCACAAGGGCGAGCGCATCGTGATCTGCGGGCCGTCGGGTTCGGGCAAGTCGACGCTGATCCGCTGCATCAACGCGCTCGAGGAATTCCAGGAGGGCGAGATCGTCGTCGACGGCATCGAGCTCGGTCCGAACCTCAAGCGTATCGATTCGGTGCGACGCGAAGTCGGCATGGTGTTTCAGAGCTTCAATCTGTTCCCGCATCTCACGGTCCTCGATAATTGCACGCTGGCGCCGATCTGGGTGCGCAACATCCCCAAGAAGGATGCCGAGGAGGCCGCCATGAAATTCCTGGAGCGAGTCAAGATCCCGCACCAGGCCAACAAGTTTCCCGGCCAGATGTCCGGCGGCCAGCAGCAGCGCGTCGCGATCGCCCGTGCGCTGACCATGAACCCGAAGGTGATGCTGTTCGACGAGCCGACCTCGGCGCTCGACCCCGAAATGGTCAAGGAAGTGCTCGACACCATGGTCGATCTCGCCGAGGAGGGCATGACCATGCTGGTCGTCACCCACGAGATGGGCTTTGCCCGCGAGGTCGCCAACCGCGTCGTATTCATGGACGCCGGCCAGATCATCGAGGCCAACACGCCGAAAGAATTCTTCGCCGCCCCGCAGCACGCCCGCACCAAGCTTTTCCTGAGCCAGATCCTGCGCTGAGCCCCGGGAAATCCCGGGGGCGTCCCCGCTCCAGCTGATCGGCCGGCTCCGGTCGCGAATCAGTTAGAACTCTTTCCGGGCAATCCTCCGGAGAGACACTTTGCAGAGCAGCGGCGGCGCGCGCGCATTCCAGAACGCGCGATTGCAGAAAAAATTGATGAAGCAGGCGGATGCCATCCTCTCCGCCGCGGCCGCCGCGTATGGCCAGGGCAGATTTGCCGAGACCGAGGCGCTCTGCCGTGAGATCCTGAAAGCGATTCCGGATCATGTCGACGCCATGCACCTGTTCGGCATGTGCGCGCATGACGGCCGGCGCCTGGAGGAGGCGCAACAACTGCTTGAGCGCGTGATCGAGCTCGATCCGCGCCTGCACGATGCCCATAACAATCTCGCCACCGTGCATTTCGACCTCGGCAATTACGAGGAGGCGCGGCGGTGTCAGGAGAGGGCCATCGCGCTGAAGCCGAATTTCGCGGTCGCGCTGACCAACCTCGGCAACACGCTGATGCATTTAGGGCTGTACGGACAGGCGCTCGAGCTGCACGAACGCGCCATCAAGTTGAAGCCGGATTACGCCGATGCGTTCTGCAATCGCGGCATGGTCGAGATCTTGCTTGGACAGGTCACTCGCGCCAAGGAAAGTTTCGATCGCGCCCTGCTGTTTCAGCCGCGTCACGCCGAGGCCATCGTCGGCAGCGGCATGGTCAGCATGGAGCTGCGGCACCACGAGGAAGCAGCAGCCAAGTTTGCCATGGCGCTCGCGATCAAGCCCGGCGCGCCGAGGATCCTGGCCCAGCGCGGGCGCCTCAGTTACGAGCTGCAGCGCCTGGAGCCCGCGCTTGCGGATTTCGAGGCGGCGCTTGCGATTTCGCCCAAGCTCGAACTGGCGCTCCGGGGGAAGGCGCAGGCCTGCCTCGTCATGGGAAAGACCGCGCAGGCGATGGCGGCCGCGACGACCTTGATCGAGCGAAATCCGCGCTCCGAGATGGGGTTGGCGCTGATGGGCTTCGCTTATTCGAACCAGGGGGACATGGACGCCGCGATCGAATATCTCGATCGCGCGCTGGCGATCCGACCGGACTATGGCGATGCGATCAGGGGCAAGATCTTCTTGCAGGACTACCGTGCCGAGGCCGATTTCGTGGTCCAGCAGGCGGTCCGACGAGACTGGTGGGACTTGATCGGTTCCAAGCTGCCGCGAAGGGAGCTGCCGAAGCGGCCGCTTGATCCGGAAAAGCGGATCGTGGTCGGCTATGTCGCTGCCGAATTCCGGCAGCACTCGGCGGGGCTCACTTTGCTGCCGGTGCTGCGCCATCATGATCACGCCAGATTTGAAATCATCTGCTACGACTCTTGGCCGGGAGAGGACGAGTACACCGCCAAGTTCAAGCAAATGGCGGACGTCTGGGTCGACGCCTGGCAGCTATCGGACGACGAACTCGCCGATCGCATTCAGGCCGACAATGTCGACATCCTCATCGACGTTTCGGGCCACACGACCGGTAACAGGCTGCAGGTCTTCGCGCGGAAGCCGGCCCCGATCCAGGCCACCGGCTTCGGACACGCGACGGGCACGGGCATGCAGACCATGGACTATGTGCTCGCGGATCCCATTTTCATTCCGCCATCGGTTCGGCATTTGTTTGCCGAAAAGATCCACGATCTGCCGTGCCTGATCACGATGGAGCCCGTCTCGGATCTGGCGCCTTCCGAGCTGCCGATGCTCCGCAACGGCTACGTCACCTTCGGCGTGTTCAACCGCATCTACAAGATATCGGACGATGCGATCCGGGTGTGGTCGCGTTTGATGCGAGAGCTGCCGGGATCGAAAATCATCCTCAAGCATGGTCTGCTCGATGACCAATTGCTGCGCGATAGCCTGGTCGCGCGCTTCGTGGCGCAGGGCGTTGCCGAGGAGAACATCACCTGCCTGGGCACCACCTCGCGCAACGACCACCTGGCGGCTTTTGCCCAGGTCGATATTTCCCTCGATACGTTCCCGCAAAATGGCGGCATCAGCACCTGGGAATCGCTCTACAAGGGTGTTCCCGTGGTGGCCAAGCTCGGCAACGGGGCGTCGTCGCGCGCCGGCGCCTCCATCGTGGCCGCCGTCGGTCTCGGCGACTGGGTCGCCGAGGATGACGAGGGCTATATCGAGATCGCGCGCAAATTTGCGACGCAGCCCGATCATCTCGCGAAGTTGCGCGCGCAGTTGCCGGCTCAGATTGCAGCCTCGCCCGCCGGCAATGTCGAGATCTACACGCGTGAGCTCGAGGCGGGTTACCGCCAGTTCTGGCGCGATTATTGTGCCGCCGCCTCGGACGGCGGCGAGCTGGCATAAGCAGGTCGGTTGCGCCCCAGGGCGTTACTGGTCCAGCTCACGGGGCGGCGCCGGCCGCGAATCAGTTAGACTCTTTCCGGGCCATTCTCCGGAGAGACACCTTGCAGAGCAGCGGCGCCGGCGCGCGCGCGTTCCAGAACGCGCGATTGCAGAAGAAATTGAAGAAGCAGGCGGACGCCATCATCTCCGCCGCGGCAAGTGCTCATGGCCAGGGACGATATGCAGAGAGCGAGGCGCTGTGCCGTCAGATCCTGCAAGCCGTTCCCGATCATTTCGACGCCACGCACCTGCTCGGCCTGTGCGCGCATCAAGGCGGCCGCCTGGAGGAGGCGCAACAGCTGCTCGCGCGCGCGATCGCGCTCGAGCCGCGTTCGCATGAGGCCTATAACAATCTCGCGACCGTACACTCCGGTCTCGGGCAATTTGAGGCCGCCCGCGCATGTCAGGAGAAGGCGATCGCGCTGAAGCCGAATTTTCCGCAGGCCCTGACCAGCCTCGGTAATACCCTGCTCCACCTGAACCTGCCCGAACAGGCCATCGAAGCGTACGACCGCGCCATTCGGCTGAAGCCGGACCATGCCGATGCGCTTTGCAATCGAGGCTTGGCGGAGCTGACGCTGCGCCAGTTTGATCGCGCCAAGCAAAGTTTCGAGCGCGCATTGGTGTTTCAGTCGCGTCACGTGGAAGCGCTCGTCGGCAAAGCCGTGGTCAGTATCGAGCTCAAGCACTACGATGAGGCGGAAGCCGCGCTCGGCGCGGCGCTGACGATCAGGCCCAATTCGGCCAAGGCCCTGGCACACCGCGGACGGCTCCATCTCGAGCTGTCGCGGTCGGAGCGGGCGGCAGCGGATTTTGATGCAGCGCTGGCGCTTTCGCCCAGGCTCGAGGTGGCCTTGCAGGGAAAGGCGCAGGTCGCGCTTGCCATGGGCAACACGGCGCAGGCGATTGCGGCCGTCAAGACCTTGCTCGAGGAAAATCCGCGCTCCGCGATCGCAATGACGCTGCTCAGCGCCTGTTTTGCAAACCAGGGCGAGATCGCATCCGCGATCGAACATCTCGACGCCGCGCTGGCACTCGCGCCGGACCATGCGGACTTGATCGCGCGGAAGATCCACTTTCTGGATTTTCTTTCCGACGCCGATTTCGCGGTCCAGCAGGCCGCGCGAAAATATTGGTGGGACGCGATCGGCGCCAGGTTGCCGCAACGGAAGCTCTCACCCCGGCAACTCGATCCTGACAGGCGGATCGTGATCGGTTATGTCGCTGCCGAGTTCTGGTACCATTCGGCGGCGTTCGGCCTGCTGCCAGTGCTGCGCCATCATGATCACACCAAATTCGAAATCGTCTGCTATTCGTGCTCGCCACGACGAGACGAGATGACCGCCGAATTCAAGTCGTCGGCGGATATCTGGGTGGACGCCTGGCAGCTTACGGACGACGAGCTGGCCGATCGTATCCAGGCCGACAATGTCGATATCCTGATCGACGTGTCCGGGCATTCGACCGGCAACAGGCTGCCCGTATTCGCCCGCAAGCCGGCTCCCATCCAGGTCACGGGCTTCGGCCACGCGACCGGCACGGGCCTTCAGACCATGGACTACGTGCTCGCCGATCCGGTCTTCATTCCGCAATCGGCGCGCCATCTGCTCGCCGAAAAGGTTCACGATCTGCCGTGCCTGATCACGACCGATCCCATCCTGGATGTGCCGCCTTCGGAGCTTCCCATGCTCCGCAACGGCTATGTCACCTTCGGCGTGTTCAACCGCATCTACAAGATCTCGGACCAGGCAATCCGCGTATGGGCGAAAGTGTTGCGCGAGGCGACCGGATCGAAGATCATCATCAAACATACTTTGCTCGATGATTCCTTGCTGCGCGACAGTCTGATCGCGCGGTTCGTGGCGCAGGGTATCGCCAAAGAGAACGTCATCTGCATGGGCTCGACCCCACGCCACGAGCACCTGTTGGCCTTCGCGCAGGTCGACATCTCCCTCGATACGTTCCCGCAAAATGGCGGCGTCAGCACCTGGGAATCCCTCTATGCGGGGGTTCCGGTCGTCGCAAAGCTCGGCAACGGCGCATCGTCGCGCGCCGGTGGCGCCATCGTGGCTGCCGTCGGGCTCGACGACTGGGTCGCCGAGGACGACGAGGGCTACGCCGCAATCGCGTGCAAATATGCGGCGCAGCCTGCGCAGCTGGCGAAGTTGCGCGCGGAGTTGCCGGCTCGGATCGCAGCTTCCCCGGCCGGCAATGTCGAGATCTATACGCGCGGGGTCGAGGCGGGCTATCGCCAGTTCTGGCGCGACCATTGTGCCGCGGCCTCCGAGCGCGGCGACGTCGCGTAAACAGCCGGCCGCGCGGGCCCCTTGGGCGCGCGCTTTCCGGATGTGAGGAAGCCTACGGCAGTCAGACGAATGGCGGCTTGATGTTGCTGCGCTTCTCCAGCCACTCCGGCACGGGAAGGTTCTTGGCGCGCATGAAGTCCGCGTTGAACAGCTTCGACTGATAGCGGCTGCCGGAATCGCAGAGCACGGTGACGATCGTCTTGCCGGGTCCGAGCTGCTTCGCAAGGCGTATCGCGCCGACGATATTGATGCCGGTGGAGCCGCCGAGGCACAGGCCTTCGTGCTGGAGCAGCTCATAGATCGCGCTGACGGCTTCAGCGTCGGGAATGAGATAGGCGTCATCGACCTTGGCCGTCTCGACGATCGCGGTCGCGCGGTTGAGGCCGATGCCCTCGGTGATCGAGCCGCCGGGCGTAGCCTTGGGATCGCCGGTCCTGAAATATTCGTACATGCCGGCGCCGTGCGGATCGGCGCAGGCGATGCGGATGTTCTTGTTCTTCTCTTTGAGATAGCGGCTGACGCCGGCTAGCGTGCCGCCGCTGCCGACCGAGCAGACGAAGCCGTCGACCTTGCCGCCGGTCTGCTCCCAGATCTCGGGTCCGGTGGATTCGTAATGCGCCTTGGCGTTGTCGAGATTGTTCCACTGGTCGGCGAAGAGCATGCCATTGGGTTCGGTCTTGCGCAGCTCGTCGGCGAGGCGCCGGCCGACATGCTGGTAGCTGTTGGGGTTGGCATAGGGCAGGGCCGGCACCTCGATCAGCTCGGCGCCGCACAGCTTCAAGAAATCCTTCTTCTCCTGGCTCTGCGTCTCAGGGATCACGATCAGGGTGCGATAGCCGCGCGCGCTCGCAACGACCGCAAGCCCGATGCCGGTATTGCCGGCCGTCGCTTCGACCACGAGACCACCCGGCTTCAGCTCGCCGCGCTTTTCGGCCTCCAGGATCATCCATTTGCCGGCCCGGTCCTTCACCGACTGGCCGGGATTCATGAACTCGGCCTTGCCCAGGATGGTGCAACCGGTCAATTCCGAGGCGCGCTTGAGCTTGATGAGCGGGGTGTTGCCGATGGCTTCGACAACGTCATTCTTGATGGTCATATCGGGGGAAATCACTGGCAAAGGGGTTGATCAGCTTGGCCAGAACCTAGTGCTTGCAAGACAAAAGGGGAAGGCTTTTGCGCTGCGGCGAAACCGGTCGAAGCCCCCGCCGCAGCAGGGATATTTTTGAGAGCACAGACCCGGCGATGATGTGCTGGCCGCGAGGCGGGATATCGGTAGGAGAATATGGGCGATCTTCGTCCGAGCACGGAAGATAACGATCGTCGTGGGCGGTCCTCGCGACAATCTTCGCCTTCGGCGGCATGTCTCGATGTCGAGCTGGGTGAAAGGCGCCTGGAAGTTTGAAGGCATATCTGAGCGAGGCGCGTTCGTGTTCGGCAATTGACGATCTCGTGAGAGTGGTCCGGCCGGACCTCGAGATCGAGCTGAAGCCGCGTGGGTGCTGATAAGCCGTGCGATAGGATCTAGCCGCCCCGGTGTTGCGGCAATATCACATGAAATCTTAGTAAGCTTGAGCACGTGTCAGTGCGGCGCTGAAATGCAAGAAGCCGCTGCAAGACAAGGACATCTTGCATTTGCGCGGTCCTCATGTCGGTCCGTTCCGGCGCGCCTCTCGCACCTGCGGGACTGTCCCGCAGTTCCGCGCCCGGCTAATATGGGTCTCAGGTTCCGCAGAAAGCATCACAGCTGTGAACGAGTCGTCCAACGCCCCCCGACTGCGCCGCCGCGAATCGGTTAATCCGGCTTCGCGGTGGCGGCTCGATCTGCCCGGCGGGGGGTGGATGTGACACAAGTTGTTCCTGCGATCGCCATGCGGCGGTCTCCGGGGTCTGCGTCCAGGACGCGGCACGCGGCGCGCTGGCTTGCGGCGCTGTGCCTCGCGGCCAGTTCGGGCGCTTGCGTGCTGACGCAGGATCTTCCCGATCCCGCGCTCGATGTTCCCACGCAGTACAAATACGCCGGCAAAGGGGATGCGCCGCCGCCGCTGGATTGGTGGCGCGGTTTCCGCTCCGCGGAGCTGACGCAGCTGATGCAGGAGGCGCAGACCGTCAACCTCGACATCGCCGCTGCGGTGGCGCGCATCGTCCAGGCCGACGCCCAGGCGCGGCAGGCGGGCGCGGCGCTGCTGCCGAGCCTGTCCACGGCCGGATCGGAAACCTATTCACGTACCTCGGGCTCGAGCGCCTCGGGCCTGTCCATCGGCGGACGCGAGGTCGTCAACTATTCGGCCTCGCTGAGCGCGAGCTACCAGCTCGACTTCTGGGGCCAGAACCGCGATGCACTGCAAACGGCCGAGGAGACGGCGAACGCCAACCGCTTCGATCGCGACACGGTCGCGCTGACGACGCTGGCGGCCGTCGCCAATGCCTATTTCCAGGTACTGGCCTCGCAGGACCGCATCAGGACCTCTCAGCGCAACATCGCGAGCGCGCAACGCATCCTCGATGCGGTCAAGGAGCGGCGTAAGGCCGGCACCGGAAGCGATCTTGACGTCGCCCAGCAGGAGAGCCTGGTCGCGAACCAGAAGGCCTTGGTGCCGCCACTGCGCCAGACGCTCGACCAGAACATCAACGTGCTGGCTGTGTTGGTATCGCGCCCGCCGGAGAGTGTGCGCGTGCTCGGCGGCTCGCTGGACCGGATCGCGATCCCGCGCGTCACGCCCGGCCTGCCGTCCGAGATCCTGACGCAGCGGCCGGACATCCGCCGGCAGGAGGCGCAGCTCGCCTCGGCCACCGCAAACATCGGGAATGCCCGCGCGCAGTTCTTTCCGACGATCCAGCTGACTGGCAATGGCGGCTATCAGAGCTCGGCGCTGGTCTCGCTGTTCCAGCCGCATGCCGCCTTCTTCCAGCTCGTCGGCAGCGCCACGCAGCCGATCTTCGACGGCGGCAGGATCCTCGGCAATTTCGAACTTGCCAAGGCGCGACAGGACGAGCTGCTCCAGACCTACCGCAAGACCATCGTCCAGGCCTTTGCCGACGTCGACAACGCGCTGTTCTCGATCAAGCAGACCACGATCAAGCTGCAATTGCAGCGCGATGTCGTCGCCGCCTCGCGCCGCGCCTTCGATCTCTCCGAGCAGCAATTGCGCGCCGGCACTGCCGACATCGTGACCGTGCTCAACACCCAACTGACCCTGTTCCAGGCCGAAGACGCGCTGTCGCAGGCCCAACTCGCACGGCTTCTCGCCATCGTCAGCCTGTACCAGGCGCTCGGCGGCGGTTGGGAGCCGAGGATGGAGAAACCGGTCAATGCTCTTTAAGCCGGAGACGAAGCAAGGCGCGAAGGAGGGGACGGCGAAAAAATCGCGCGGCCGCGGCCTGGTCATGACCCTGATCACGCTCGCGATCCTCGGCGGCCTTGGTTATCTCGGCTGGACCGTCACGCATCAGCAGCAGGCGAACAACCGCAACCAGCGGCCCGATCTGCCGGTGCCCGTGCTGGCGGCGAGCCCGCGCGTCCAGGACGTGCCGGTTTATCTCGACGGCGTCGGTGCGATCCGCGCGCTCAATACCGTGACCGTGCGCTCGCAGGTGGACGGCAAGTTGATCGCGGTCAATTTCACCGAAGGTCAGGACGTCAAGAAGGGCGACGTGCTCGGCGAGATCGATCCGGCGATTTATCAGGCGCAGTACGAGCAGGCGGTGGCCAAGAAGGCGCAGGATCAGGCCCAACTCGCCAACCAGCGCATCGACCTTACGCGTTACGAGCAGCTCGCCGCCACCAATGCCGGCTCCAAGCAGCAGGCCGACACCCAGCGGGCCCTGGTGGCGCAGACCGAGGCCCTGATAAAGGCGGATCAGGCCGCGATCGACAATGCGGCGGCGACGCTGAGCTACACCAAGATCGTGGCGCCGCTCTCGGGCCGCGTCGGCCTGCGCCAGGTCGACCAGGGCAACATCATCCACGCCTCCGACACCACCGGCCTTGTCGTCATCACCCAGTTGCAGCCGATCGCAGTGTGGTTCAGCCTGCCGCAGCAGCAGATCATGCGCGTCAATGCCGCGGCGGCGAAGGGTGCGCTCGCTGTCGACGTGTTCGGCAATAACGGCATCACGGTGATCGATACCGGCAAGCTCACTGGGATTGACAACCAGGTCGACCAGACCACTGGCACGCTCAGGCTCAAGGCGGAATTCCCCAACGCCAACTACCAGCTCTGGCCGGGCCAGTTCGTCAATGTCCGCCTCAAGGTCGAGACCTTGACGCAGGCGCTGGTGGTGCCGACCTCTGCGGTGCAGCGTGGTCCGATCGGGACCTTCAGCTATGTCATCGGCGAGGACAACATCGTCTCGGCCAAGCCCGTGACGGTCACGCAGCAGAACGAGCATGACGCCGTCATCGCCAGCGGCCTGTCGCCGAACGACAAGGTCGTCACCACGGGCTTTGCCAATTTGTCCGACGGCTCCAAGGTGACGGTCGGCCGCGACGACCAGACCCCCTCGGCCGATCTTGCCCCGCGCAAGCGCTCACGCGGGCCGGACGGTCAGAAGAAGGATGGTGCCAAGGAAGGCCAGAAGGACGGACAGGGCAAAGACGGCGAGTTCCGCGCCAAGCGCAAGAGCAGCGAGGGCGACCAGAAGGGACAGACCGGGCCAGCACCGGGGCCGGGGGCAACGGGAAGTGGAGCCAAGCAGCCATGATCCCGACAACAGCCGCTTGACGCGGCAGGCGTAACCCATGGGTGTCTCCGAACCCTTCATCCGACGACCGATCGCAACCTCGCTGCTCGGCATCGCGCTGCTGATCGGCGGCGCGCTCGGCTACTTCGCGCTCCCTGTCTCGGCGCTGCCGCAGGTCGATTTCCCGACCGTGCAGGTGACGACCCAGCTTCCGGGTGCGAGCCCCGATGTGATCGCCTCGCTGATCACCGCGCCGCTGGAGCGGCAGCTTGGCCAGATCCCGTCGCTGTCGGCGATGAATTCGACGAGCTCGTTCGGCGTCAGCCAGATCTCGCTCCAGTTCGACCTCAACCGCGACATCGACGGCGCGACCCAGGACGTGCAGGCTGCGATCAACGCGGCGGCCGGCGTGCTGCCCAAGACGCTGCCTTATCCGCCAACTTACGCCAAGGTGAACCCGGCGGACGCGCCGGTGATGACGCTGGCGCTGCGCTCGGACACCATCTCGCTGCGCGTGATGAGCGACATTGCCGACACCATTCTGGCGCAGCGTTTGAGCCAGATTTCCGGCGTCGGACGGGTCTCGGTGCTCGGCGGGCTGAAGCCGGCCGTGCGCATCCAGGCTGACCTGGCGCGACTCGCCGCCTACGGCATCGCCATGGAGGACCTGCGCACCGCAATCGCCAATGCCAACGTCTCGGGGCCGAAGGGCTCGCTCGACGGCGCGCAGCAATCCTACATCATCGCGGCCAATGACCAGATCGCCGCGGCGGACGCCTACAAGCCCGTTATCATTGCCTACCGCAACGGCTCGCCCGTCACCATTGCCGACGTCGCGCAGATCGTCGACGGTCTCGAGAACGACCGCACCGGCGGCTGGTACCAGGGCACGCCGGCGGTCATCATCGACATCCAGCGCCAGCCCGGTGCCAACGTCATCGACGTCGTCAGCCAGATCCGCGCCGAGATCCCCAAGGTGCAGCGCGCGATTCCGGCCGGCGTGAACCTCACCATCGTCTCCGACCGCACCGTCACCATTCGTGCCTCGGTCCATGACGTCCAGTTCACGCTGATCCTGAGCGTCGTGCTGGTGACCCTGGTGGTGCTGTTGTTCCTGCGTTCGCTGCGCGCCACGCTGATCGCGGGCGTGGCACTGCCGCTGTCGCTGATCACGAGCTTCGGCATCATGTATTTTGCCGGCTTCAGCCTCGACAATCTGTCGCTGATGGCGCTCACGATCGGCACCGGCTTCGTCGTCGACGACGCCATCGTCATGATCGAGAACATCGTCCGCCACATGGAGAATGGCGAGAGTGCGATGGAAGCCTCGCTCAAGGGCGCGAGCGAAATCGGCTTCACCGTGATCTCGCTGACGGTGTCGCTGATCGCGGTGTTCATCCCGCTTCTGTTCATGTCGGGCCTCGTCGGGCGCATGTTCCGCGAATTCGCGCTGACGCTGACCATCGCGGTCGTCACCTCGGCGGTGGTCTCGCTGACGCTGACGCCGATGATGTGCTCGCGGCTGCTCAAGCACGCCCATGAGGAGCTGGCGGTTCCTGGACTCGCTGCGATCAGCCGCTTCATCGACCGCACCGTCGAGTTCTATCACCGCACGCTTTTGTGGGTGCTGGAGCGTCAGCGCGCCACACTGCTCGTGACCTTCGCCACGCTGGCTGCGACCCTCGTCCTCTATGTCGTCGCGCCAAAAGGCTTCCTGCCGCTTCAGGACACCGCCTCGATCACGGCGGTGACGGAAGCCGGACCCGACGTGTCGTTCGCGGAGATGCAGAAGCGGCAGGCCGAGGCCGCCGCTGCCATCAAGGCTGATCCCGATGTGGTCGGCGTGGTCTCAGTCATCGGCGCCGGCTCGGTCAACCCGACCACCAATGTCGGGCGCCTCGTCATGACCCTGAAACCACGCGGTGAACGGCGTGACGATGTCGCGGCGGTCGTGATCCGCCTGAAGGAGAGGGTGTCAGGCATCCCCGGCATGACCGTCTATTTCCAGCCGGTGCAGGACGTGCAGATCTCGACCCAGTCGAGCCGCTCGCAATACCAGTACACGCTGACCGGCACCGATGCGACGCTGGTCTCGGAATGGGCCGGCAAGCTGGTGGCGGAGATGCGGCGCGACCCGCTGTTCCGCGACGTCTCCTCGGAGGCGCAGGAAGGCGGCCTGCGGGCACAGCTCGATGTCGACCGTACCCGCGCCGGTCAGCTCGGCGTGAGTCTGCAAGGAATTACCGACACGCTGAACGATGCGTTTGCACAGCGGCAGATCTCGACCATCTACGGCCAGGCCAACCAGTACCGCGTCGTGCTGGAGGCGCTGCCGATGTACCAGCGCGACCCCTCGATCCTGTCGAAGCTCTATCTGCCGGGCGCCGCGAGCAGCACCGTCGGTGCGCCGAGCGCCCAGGTGCCGCTGTCGGCCGTGGCGACGCTGAAGCGCACCACGGCGCCGCTTGCGATCTCGCACCAGGCGCAATTCCCCTCCGTGTCGCTCAGCTTCAACCTGGCGCCCGGCGCGGCGCTCGGCGATGCCGTCGAGGCGGTCAAGACGATCGAGACCCGGATCGGCATGCCCAACAGCATTGTCGGCGTCTATGCCGGTGACGCCGCCGAGTTCGCCAAGGCGCTGGCCGGCCAGCCCTGGCTGCTGCTCGCCGCCGTCATCACGATCTACATCGTGCTGGGTGTGCTCTATGAGAGCTACATCCACCCGATCACGATCCTGTCGACGCTGCCCTCGGCCGGCGTCGGCGCCATCGTGGCCCTGGTGCTGTGCGGGCAGGATCTCTCGGTGATCGGCCTGATCGGCATCATCCTGCTGATGGGCATCGTCAAGAAGAACGCGATCATGATGATCGACTTCGCGCTGGAGGCCGAACGCGGGCAGGGCATGTCGCCGAACGAGGCGATCGTGCAGGCCTGCCTGTTGCGCTTCCGTCCGATCATGATGACGACGCTGGCGGCCCTGTTCGGCGCGCTGCCGCTCGCGATCGAGAGCGGTACCGGCGCCGAGCTGCGCTTCCCGCTTGGCATCTCCATCATCGGCGGCCTGCTGCTGAGCCAATTGCTTACTCTCTACACCACCCCCGTGATCTACCTCGCACTAGACCGCATCAACCGCCGCCTCGAGCAGGCGCTGCCGCCGGCCGAATCCGGCGGCCCGCCGGTCGCGGGCGCGACCGAGGGGATGCAGTGATGGCGTCGATCTCGGAGCCCTTCATCCGCCGCCCGGTTGCGACCACGCTGCTGTCGATCGGGTTGTTCCTGCTTGGTGTCGTCGCCTACGAGTTCCTCCCCGTCGCCTCGGTCCCGAATGTCGACTTTCCCGCCATCTTCGTCTCGGCCAGCCGGCCCGGCGCCGATCCGTCCGTGATGGCCGCGACGGTGGCCTCGCCGCTGGAGCGGCGCTTAGGTGAGATCGCCGGCATCAACCAGATCACGTCCACGAGTTCGCTCGGCACGACCAACATCCAGCTCCAGTTCGACATCGGCCGCAACATCGACAAGGCCGCCCGCGACGTGCAGGCGGCCATCAACGCCTCGCTCATCGATCTGCCGAGCGACCTGCCGACACTGCCACGCTTCCGCAAAGCCAACACGGCCGGCGCGCCCGTCTTCGTGCTGGCGCTGACCTCGAAGACGCTGTCGGCCAGCGCGATCTACGACGTCGCCGACACGGTCATCGCGCAGCGCATCTCGCAGGTGCCGGGGGTCGGCGACGTCACTGTCTCCGGCGCCGATCAGCCGGCCGTGCGAGTGCAGCTCAATCCCGTCGCGCTGTCGAACGCAGGCATCGCCACCGACGACGTCAGGACCGCGATCATCAATGCCAACCCGCTCGGTCCCGTCGGCATCTTCAACGGCGAGCGCCAGAGCGAGACGCTGGCGCTCAATCGGCAGATGCGCACGGCGAAAGAGTTTCGCGATATCGTCATCAAGAGCTCGAACGGCCATTTCGTCCGGCTCTCCGACGTCGCCGACATCGAGGATTCCGTCCGCAACGCCCGCTCGATCGCCTGGTTCAACAAGCAGCCGGCGGTGCTGATCCAGATCACCAAGCAGGGCGACGCCAACGTCATCGACACCGTCAACAGGGTCAAGGCGCTGATCCCCGCGCTGAAGCAGTGGATCCCGGCCGGCGTCGAGATCTCCACGCTGGTCGATCGCACCGGCACGATCCGCGCCAGTGTCCTGGACATGCAATGGACGTTGCTGGCGACCGCGTTCCTCGTCATGATCGTGGTGTTCGTGTTCCTGCGGCGGCTGACGCCGACGATCGCGGCGGGCATCTCGGTGCCGCTGGCGCTGGCTGGCACCTGTGCCGGCATGTGGATCGCGGGCTTCTCGATCGACAATCTGTCGCTGATGGCGCTGGCGATCTCCGTCGGCTTCGTGGTCGACGACGCCATCGTCATGATCGAGAATATGTTCCGCAATCTCGAGCACGGCATGCGGCCGTTCCGAGCGGCGCAGGAGGGCGCGAAGCAGATCGGCTTCACCGTGGTCTCGATCAGCCTGTCGCTGATCGCGGCGTTCACGCCGCTGATCTTCATGGACGGCATCGTCGGCCGGCTGCTCCGCGAATTCTCGCTGACGCTGACCTTCGCGATCCTGGTCTCGACGCTGGTGTCGCTCACGGTGACGCCGATGATCTGCGCCCATTACATCCGGCAGACCACGTCCGGCACCGCGACCTTGTTCGATCGCCTGATCGAGGGCTCACTGTCGCGCATCGTCGCCTTCTATACCCGCACCCTGCGCACCGCGCTGGAATTCCCGCTGCTGACGTTGCTGGTGTTCTTCGCCACCATCGCTCTCACCGTGACGCTCTACATCAAGGTCCCCAAGGGCTATTTCCCGACCGACGATTCCGGCTTCGTGATCGGGGCGACGCGCGCCTCGGCCGACATCTCGTTTCAGTCGATGCTCGGCCTGCAGCAGCGGCTCGCCGACATCGTGATGCAGGATCCTGCCGTGGCTGGCATCGGCTCGACCGTCGGCAGCGGCGTCGGCCCCGGCGGCGCCACCTCGAACCGCGGCACCATGTTCATCAGCCTGAAGCCGCCGGAGGAGCGCGACCACGTCTCGACGCAGGTCGTCATCGACCGTCTCAGGCGCGCATTGTATCCCGTGCCCGGCATCCGCCTCTTCATGTTCGCCGCCCAGGACGTGCGCGCCGGCGGACGACAAAGCGATTCCGACTACCAGTACACGCTGACCAGCACAGATCTCGGCCTGCTGCAGAAATGGGCGCCGATCGTGGCCAAACGCATGGAGAGCGTCGAAGGCATCACCGACATTTCCAGCGATCGCGATCCCGGCGGGCTTCAGCTGACCTTGTCGATCGACCGCCAGAAGGCCTCGGCGCTCGGCGTCAAGGTGCAGGACATCGACAATGCGCTGAACAATGCTTTCGCGCAGCGGCAGATCGGAATTATTTACACCCAGCGCAACCAGTACATGACCGTGCTGGAGATCGACCCGAAATTCCAGGTTGATCCCTCCAACCTCGAACGCATCTATGTCGCGGGCGCGGGCGACGCGCAGGTACCGCTGTCCGCCGTGGTCCATGCGACGCGAGGCCTCGCCGCACTCGCCGTCTATCACTCGCAGTCGTTCCCTTCGACCACGGTGTCGTTCAACCTCTTGCCCGACGTGCCGCTCCAGGCCGCGACGCAGAACATCCAGCGTGCGGTCGAGGAATTGCACATGCCGGAAGGCATCCGCGGCAGCTTTGACGGCAATGCGGGTGATTTCGCCAGGACCAGTGGCCGTCAGCCGCTCTTGATCCTCGGCGCGCTGGTCGCGATGTATATCGTGCTCGGCGTGCTCTATGAGAGCCTCGCCCATCCGCTCACGATCATCTCGACGCTGCCGTCGGCCGGACTCGGCGCGCTGCTTGCGCTTCAATTGACCAACACGCCGCTGACGGTGATCGCCTTCGTCGGCATCATCCTGCTGATCGGCATCGTCAAGAAGAACGGCATCATGATGGTCGACTTCGCGCTCGATGCCGAGCGCCAGCGCGGGCTGTCCTCGGCGGAAGCGATCTTCGAGGCCTGCCAGGCGCGCTTCCGCCCGATCCTGATGACGACGATGGCGGCGTTGTTCGCCGGCATTCCGCTGGTGGTCGCGACCGGCCCCGGCACGGAACTGCGGCGTCCGCTCGGCATCACCATCATCGGCGGTCTGTTCGTCTCGCAGATCCTGACGCTCTACACGACGCCGGTGATCTACCTCCTGATCGACCGTCTGCGGCGGCGAACCGCGCCGCGCCCGCTGGCCGCGCCGGCGGAATAGGTTGTTGAGGCGCCGCATCGAGCGTATAGCGGCGCCATGTCCAACGCGCCCGACACCGCCGCCGCGCCGGCCGAGCCGATCCCCGAATGCCCGCACTGCCAGAAGCCGATGCCGCTGTGCATCTGCGACAGCGTCACGCCCATTGAAAATCGGCTGTCGCTCCTGATCCTCCAGCATCCGCAGGAGCAGGACAGGGCGCTCGGCACCGCCCGGCTGCTCGCGAAGCATTTCGCCGATGCCACGGTGCGCGTCGGCCTGTCCTGGCCGAGCCTGTCCAAGGCGCTGGGCCGGCCGGTCGAGAATGCCGCGCGTTGGGCCGTGCTCTATCTCGGCTCGGCCCGCGCCGCCGCTCTCGACGCCGAAGGCGAGATCGTCGCGCTCAACCGCAAGGGCGAGATCGCAGAAAATCAGCGGGCGATCCTCGGCAAGCTCGAAGGCGTGGTGCTGCTCGACGGCACCTGGAGCCAGGCCAAGGCGCTGTGGTGGCGCAATCCCTGGATGCTGAAATGCCAGCGCGTGATCCTGAACCCGGCGCACCCGTCGCGCTACGGGCGCCTGCGCAAGGAGCCACGCCGCGACGGCCTCTCGACCATCGAGGCGGCGGCGACGATCCTCGCGGGCCTCGAGCGGCGTCCTGATATCGCTGACACCCTGCACGCCAGTTTTGAGCGACTGTTGGCGCGCTATCGCGAGGTCCAGGCCGAGATGCCGGAATTGGCGCCCAGACCTGCCCCGAAGCGCGGCCGCCGCGACTTCCGGCGTCGCAAGCGAGCCTGACAGGCTGGAGCAAAAGCATAGCGCTCGAGGTCTCTGTCAAGGAGTTGGAAGTCGCCTGGAAAGTGGGACGAAGGCGGTTGCCTAAACCCTTCATCCCCTATATTGCTCCGCCCTTACGGGGCCACGTGGCGGAGTGGTTACGCAACGGTCTGCAAAACCGTGTACACCAGTTCAATTCTGGTCGTGGCCTCCATCAAGCCTCTGATTCTTCAGCATAAACTCACCTCGGCTCAGGTTCCGCAAGTATTGCTTTCGCGCGGCTTGCTACCGGCTTTGCCCGGGGCCCGCTGGGAACCCGCGATTCAGGCCCGTTGGCATAGAGTTCGCATCGGTTGGGCGGGATATCCGATCAACCGAGCGTTGGAGAAGCCGTGGGCGACATCGTCCGATTTGTCCCGAAATCCGAGCTGGAACGGGCTCGCCTCATTCGCGAGGCGCGCGCAATCTATGACAGCATTTTTCCGCCGGTCGCATCCGACCGAGTGCCGCAGGACGGTGAGGAGCGCGTCAAGACTTGATCGTCGCTGTGCCGGGTTTGCTGCGCATGCCTATAGCAAAACGCCCGCGAGGCGGGCGCTTCCACTCTCAGCGAAGGTGGCTCAGCAGGCTGCGTACCAGCCGTCCGGAAAGGGCAGGAGGGGCCAAGCGCCCTCATTGTCATTGGCGGCTTTGGGCGTTGCGGCGTACGACCACGAGCGGGGCACGAATTCCTCCTCCGGCGCGGGCGCGAAATCTTCGTGAATCATGACGTCCCGGACGGCATCCAGCAGCAAGTTGAATTCGGCTTCGCTCATCACACCCTCCGGAACGCGGATGGCGCAATGTCGCAAAGCCGGTTTGTTTCCTGATTGACCCGATCGTTCGCATTTTAACGATCCGGCAATCGGGTCCCGATTGGTTAGCGATTCCTGAGACCCCTTAGGAACTCTAGGTTCCTCCGCTTGCGAGGACTGTGAATAAACTCACATCCCCGCAGGTTTATTTCTCGCACCGTCTGTTGCGACGCCGGCCAACGCAGCCGGGCGGGCAGGGCAGAACGGGAGAGCAGTCATGAAGGCGAGGTTCTTGCGATTTGCAGGTGTGAAGAACCGGGCGCGCCGCGCCTCGACCGTCGGGCTGTTTCTGACGCTGTTTGCCTCCGCCGCCCATGCGCAGGGAACACCAGCGCAGCGCCGGGCCTGCACGCCCGACGTCTACCGCCTCTGCGCCGGCGAAATCCCCAACGTCCGTGCCATCACCGCGTGCCTGCGGCGCAACCGGGCCAGCCTGAGCGAAGCCTCCGCAGCGTGTTCGACCAGGCCGGCGGGTAGTCCTGTGGATTTGTGCGCAGCAAGTGGCTTGCACAGGCTCACGAATCCGGCACGGTCAACTTGTGAATATGCTGCGGACAGACTGTGGAGGTCCGGTTGATTTGCTGGGGAAGGCGGCCCTAGATGCTCCACTCTGGCGTCACATTTCCATCGGCGGGCCGTCATATCTCTGTCAAACGGCTTTACCGAATGATTCTCTGGTCGGCAGATTGCTGCGTTCTCCCGAATTCGGAATTGGCGCCTGCGTCGGTTGGCGACCGGGCGAACAGTTTTTGTGCAACCGCTTGCCCAAATGCCGGGCGCCTCCATCCAATTTTTTGTACGCCTGCAGACAAGCTTTTCTCGGCGCACTCCCTCACGTTTCCTCCCCGATCACTGGACCATGGCAGGCGCCATGACATTTCGGAGGAACTGGCGAGATGGAGAAATCGGTTTGGCCCCAGGCGCGGCAAGGAATGGCGCGCGCATCATTGCCGTGGCGCAAGCTCATGCTTGGCGCAGCGATCGCATTCGGCATGGTTGCCGCCGCACCGCTGAGTGCGCAGGCCGCAGCGCCCGCCTGCACCGCGCTCCAGGAAAAGTACCCGGACTGGAAGGGCAAGACACTCGTCAATGCCATCAACCCGCACACGCCGGGTTATGAGACCATCGATCCCAAGGACCCCAGCAAATATATCGGTTTCGACATCGATCTCGGCGAAGCCATCGGCGAATGCCTCGGCTTCAAGCTGACTTACAAGCCGGTCGTGTTCGCAGCGCTCCTCACCACGCTCGCCGCGGGGCAAGCGGACATCGTCATCTCCGACATCTACGCCACCAAGGAGCGCGCCAAGGCCGCCGACTTCATCACCTACTCGAAAGTGTTCGACGGCGTGCTGGTCGCCAAGGGCAATCCGAAGGGCATCAACGGCATCAACCTGTCGATGTGCGGCGCCGCCGCCGCCGAAAACACCGGCTATGTCGAGGTGCCCCTGATCCAGGCACTGATCCCGGAGTGCAAGAAGGCCGGCAAGCCGGAGCCGACCATCCAGCTCTACGACAACAACGCCAACTGCATCCAGGCGATCCTCGCCGGCCGCGCCGACACCTATGTCAACGACGTCAACACCGTCGACAGCGCGGTGAAGGCCTATCCGGACAAGCTGGAGAAGGCGATCGCAGTGACCATCCCGTACTCCGTCGGCATCGCCGTGCCCAAGGACAAGCCGAAATTCCGTGACGCGGTGCTAGCCGCGCTGATCGAGGTGCAGAAGGCCGGCACGCATATGGAGCTTCTGAAGAAGTGGGGGCTCGACGTGAACAATTTCAAGGAGCCGGACATCCTGACGGCTGACTGATGTCGCTGTTCCTCCATTATCTGAGCATGCCGTATCTGCTCGAGGGCATCGAGCTCACCCTGGAGGTGACAGCCCTCGGGCTCGGCGGCGGATTGATCCTCGGATTGATCCTCGCCGGCATGCAGCTCTCCCGCTTCTGGCCGCTGGCGGCGATCGCCAGGGCCTACACCGTGATCTTCCGCGGCACGCCGCTAATCCTGCAGATGGTGTTCGCCTACGACGCGCTGCCCCATATCGGTATCAAGCTTCCGGCCGTGCTCGCCGCCGGCCTCGCGCTCGCCTGCAACGAGGCGCCATTCATCGCGGAGATGCTGCGCGCCGGCGTGCTCGGCGTCGACCGCGGGCAGCTGACGGCGGGGCAGGCGCTCGGCATGACGCCGTCGGTGCTGATGCACCGGGTCATCGCGCCGCAGGCCATCCGCACCATGATCCCGGCCTTCGGCAACGAGGCAGTGAGTGCGCTGAAAAATTCCTCGCTCGCCTCCGTCGTCGCGGTCCAGGAGCTGACCTTGCGCTCGACCCAGCTCGCGTCCTCGACCTTCGACTTCTTCTCGATCTTCTTTGCCTCAGGTCTTCTGTATCTCGTGCTGAGCGCAACCATCAGCGCCATCCAGCTCTTCGTCGAATGGCTGCTCGATCTCGACCGTACGACGCGCCGCGAGCGCAAGCTCGCCGATTACCTGCCCTGGCGCCGCGTGGATCTCGCCACCAAGCTCGAGCTTGCCGCTGCGGCCGTCACCGATCGAGAGCCCGCACAGCCCTCGCTCACCGACACGGCGCCCCTGGCGTTGACGCGCGAGGAACGCGGCCGCCGCGCCGCGACGATCGCGCGCAACAATGTCGCGGTCGATGCCAACGATCTCACCAAGAGCTACGGCCCGCAGAAGGTGCTCGACAGCCTCGACCTCACGGTGCGCGTGGGTGAGGTCGTCGCGCTGCTCGGTCCCAGCGGCTCCGGCAAGAGCACGCTGCTCCGCTGCATCAACCATCTCGAAAACTGGGACGCCGGCACCGTGCGCGTCGGCGGCCGCCGCCTCGGCTTTGGCGAGAACGGCAAGCCGCTGTCGCCGCGGGCGATTGCCAATGAACGCGCCAGCGTCGGCGTCGGCATGGTGTTCCAGCAGTTCAATCTGTTCGCGCATCTGTCGGCAAAGGAGAACATCGCCGGCCCGTTGCGCTGGGTCCACGGGATGAGCCGGATCGATGCCGATCGTCGGGCCGCCGAGCTGCTCGACCGCGTTGGGCTCTCGCATCGCGCCGACGCGTTGCCGCGGCATCTCTCCGGCGGCCAGCAGCAGCGCGTTGCCATCGCCCGCGCGCTCGCGCCGAATCCGAGCGTGCTGCTGCTGGACGAGCCGACCTCGGCGCTCGATCCCGAGCTCGTCAATGAGGTGCTGGAGGTGATCCGCCGTCTCGCCATCGACGACGGCCTCACCATGATCATCTCGACGCACCAGATCCGTTTCGCTGACGAGGTCGCCGATCGTGTCGCTTTCCTGAGCGGCGGGGCGATCATCGAGGACGGACCGGCGCACGAGGTGCTCTCCAATCCCCGCAATCCGCTGACGGCGCGTTTCCTCAGCGTGATGGAAGCCGAGAAGACTCCGGAGACCGTGCGATGAGCACTGTCTCCACAAGGTTCACGACCGCGTTCCCCGAAGAGGCCACCTCATGAAGCATGTCACGCTGCCGGTTTCGCCGAAGACCGTCCACTGGGGCTATTTCTCCAAGACCGTCGCGCCGGCCCTGACGCTACGTTCCGGAGACCGCGCCACCATCGAAACGCTGACCCATCATGCCAATGATGATTACGAGCGCATGATCCAGGGCGATCCCGGCGCCGAGAGCGTGTTCCAGTGGACGCGCGAGCACAAGGCCGTGGCGCGCCGCGGCTCCGGCCCCGTCGAGGGCCCCTTCATCCGCGGCGCAGGCGAGGGGATCGGCGTGCATCTTCTTACCGGTCCCGTCGCGATCGAAGGCGCCGAGCCCGGCGACATTCTGGAGGTTCGCATTCTCGACGTCCGACCGCGGCCGAGCTGCAGCGCCTGCCATGCCGGCCGCTGCTTCGGCTCCAACGTCGCGGCAAACTGGGGCTTTCACTACCACGATCTGGTCGAGGAGCCGAAGCCGCGCGAGGTCGTCACCATCTTCGAGCTCGACACCTCGGGTGAGCCTTACGCGAAGGCCGTCTACAATTACGTGTGGACGCCGCAGATCGACCCGGACGGTATCGTGCATCCGACCATCGACTATCCCGGCGTGCGCGTGGACCACGCCACGATCAGGAAGCGCGAGAACATCCTCTCCAGCGTGAGGGTGCCGGCGCGGCTGCATTTCGGCACCATGGGCCTCGCACCGTCGGAAGCCGATTTCGTCAGCTCGATACCGCCGAGCTATACCGGCGGCAACATCGACGACTGGCGCATCGGCAAGGGGGCGCGGATGTTCTATCCGGTCGCGGTCCCCGGCGCCTATTTCTCGGTCGGCGACCCCCATGCCGCGCAAGGCGACAGCGAGCTCGGCGGCACCGCGATCGAGACCTCGCTGACCGGCGATTTCGAATTCATCCTGCACAAGAAGGTCGACCTTGGCGGCACCAGCCTCGAAGGCCTCGACCATCCCATGCTCGAGACTGACCACGCCTGGTCGTTCTACGGCTTCACCTATCCGAACTACCTCGCAGCCCTCGGCACTGACGCACAAACCGAGATTGCCAATCACTCCAGTCTCGACCGTGCGATGCGCGACGCATTCAGAAAACTGCGCCGGTTCCTGATGACCGTGCATCGCCTCAGCGAGGACGAGGCGATCTCGCTGATGTCGGTCGGCGCCGATTTCGGCGTCACCCAGGTGGTCGATGCCAATTGGGGCGTTCACGGCACGATCCGCAAGAACATCTTCCGGTGCGACTAATGCATTGAAGTGCATTCAATATTCCGGATGAACGCGTGAAGGACAAACCTCATTTGCGGCCCGTCGCTGTGACGGAGGATCGCGTGCGTCTGGCACAGAGGTTGCTTCGATCGACTGCAATCTGGGTCGATCCGATGAGCTTCCGCCCGTTCACGAGCGAGTCCTACGCGCAAGACGACCGCCCCGAAGCATGGCGGGACGTGCTGGCTGCGGTCGGCCTGCAACCAGCGGGCGGTCACGGCATTTTCGACGGACACGCGACCGCATCCCATCGCCACACCGCAGGTGTTGCACTGACCCGCATGGCCGCAGGCGCGCAGAGTGTCGGGCCTCTCGCGCAAGCGAGTGAAGATCTTCCGATCGCGCTGTTGCCGGTCGAGGACGGTATGGTGCTGAAAAGCGCCGGCGGTCATCGCATCGTTCCCGTCGGCCACCTCGTGCTGCTGCCGCGAGCCGGCGACTGGAGCGTCGTATTTCAGCGCGACATGCGCGCCATCGCGCTGTCGGTGACCTCGGAGGCGCTGCACGGGCGACTCTCGGTCAAGCCACGGCTCGGTGGGCCCCGCGTCGTTCCACCCGGCGGCTTTGCCGATGTATTCTCCCGTCTGCTCGACACGACCGCACGGATCCTCGACACCCTGAGCGACGCCGAATGGAATTCGGTCGCGCAGTCTCTGGTCGATCTTCTCCTGACGCTCGCGCATCGGCTGGCATCATCGGCCTCCGATGCCGGATCGAGCGCGACGCAGGCCGCGCTGCTCCACAGAATCTGTCAGACCATCGAGCGCCGCCTCGACGATCCCGATCTGGTGCCGGCGCGCGTCGCGCAGGCCGAGGGCATCTCCGAACGTTATTTGCAAAAGCTGTTCGAAACCGTCGGCGACAATTTTACCCATTACGTTCGCGAGCGCCGACTCCAGCGCGCCTTTGCCGATCTCTCCAATCCGGCCGAGGCGCATCGCTCGATCTCGGAGATCGCCTACGCCTATGGCTTCGGCGACTCCGCGCATTTCAGCCGCGCCTTCCGTCATCGCTTCGGATTGCCGCCGCGCGAGTTTCGCCAGCAGGAGGCGGAGCGGGCGACCTCGCAGCATGGCGTCGCCGGCCAGCGCGGCTGGCCACAGGAGGCGCTGGCACAGCTCCGCACGCATCAGAGCGTGGAGGTCCGCAGCAGCGTCACTTGTGCCGGCAGCGAGGAGCGAACCACGTCGGAGCGGAGGCATCATCACCTCCCGGTCGAGGCCCGCCGCGTCCATTGGGGTTATTTCAGCCGCTCGCTGTCGCCGCAGATCGAGATTGCCTCCGGCGATACCATCACCATCGAAACGCTGACCCAGCACGCCTCCGACGCGCCGGAGATGATGATCGCGGGCGATGCCGGCGCCGAAAGCGTGTTCGGCTGGACGGCCGACAAGAAGAACGTCGATCGCCGCGGTGCCGGTCCCATGGATGCCAGCGTGTTCGGCCGCGGCGCGGGCGAGGGATTCGGCGTCCACATCTGCACTGGGCCGGTCGCGGTCAAGGACGCCCAGCCCGGCGACGTGCTGGAGGTGCGCATCCTCGACATCGTCCCGCGCGCAAGCCGCAGCCCGAACTATGCGGGCCGCGTGTTCGGCTCTTCGGTCGCAGCGTGGTGGGGCTATCACTATCGCGAGTTTCTCGGCGGTCCCCAGCCGCGCGAGGTCGTTACCATCTACGAGATCTTCGACGATCCCGTGCAGCCACACGCCCGCGCGCTTTATTCCTACCGCTGGGAGCCGCAGACCGATCCCTCCGGCGTGGTGCACGCCACCTACGACTATCCCGGCGTTCCCGTCACGCCCAGTACGATCAAGCGCCGCCACGCCGTGCTCGACGGCATCCGCATTCCCCTGCGGCCGCATTTCGGCGTGATCGCGGTGGCGCCGCGCGAGGTCGATTTCGTCGATTCCGTGCCGCCGTCCTATTTCGGAGGCAATCTCGACAACTGGCGGCTCGGGAAGGGGGCGACCGTCTATCTTCCCGTCTCCGTGCCCGGAGCACTGTTGTCGGTCGGCGATCCCCATGCCACACAGGGCGACGGCGAGCTCAGCGGCACCGCGATCGAATGCTCGATGACCGGCACCTTCGAGGTGATCCTGCACAAGAAGGCCGATCTCGCCGGCCGGCCCTTCGCCGATCTCTCTTATCCCCTCATCGAGACCGAGACCGACTGGGTGCTGACCGGCTTCAGCCACCCGAATTACCTCGCCGAGTTCGGCACGCAGGGCCAAAGCGAGGTCTACGCAAAATCCTCGCTCGATCTCGCCATGAAGGACGCGTTCCGCAAGATGCGGCGCTTCCTGATGAACACCAAAGGTCTCAGCGAGGACGAGGCGATCGCGCTGATGTCGGCCGCCGTCGATTTCGGCGTCACGCAGGTGGTCGACGGCAATTGGGGCGTGCACGCCATCCTCAGCAAGCGCCTGTTTCAGGACGCACCTTGACAAGGACACCCAAGTGAAATTCCACATGATCAGCGGCGGACCGAAGCCGGTCGCGCCCTTCAGCCACGCGGTGGAGACCGACGGCTTTGTCTTCGTAACCGGCCAGATGCCGGATACACCGCAAGCGCCCGGCGTCCTGCCCGAGGGCATCGTCGCGCAGACCCGCGCGGTGATAGAGAATTTGAAGGTGGTTTTGGCCGGACTTGGTCTCGGCCTCGATCATGTCGTGATGACGCGCGTGTATCTCACGCGGTTCAAGGAGGACTACGCGGCGATGAACGAGACGTATCGCAGCTACTTTGCACCGGATCGCCTGCCGGCCCGCACCTGCGTCGGCGTCACTGGCCTTGCTTATGGCGCGCTGATCGAGATCGACCTGGTGTGCCGGCGGCCGTGAGATGTTGCTGTAGCCAGGATGGAGCGGCAGCGAAATCCGGGCTACAAGCCGTTGCGTTGTCCGTCGGGCAAAACACACAACCGACGGGTCAATCACCGCGCTTGAAAATATTCGCCTTTACAGAATTTCTGATTTATCGCATTGTCGCACCACCTCATCCCCAGTCAGAGGGGCGTATCGCGATCGTCACGAAACGCGGGATGGGCCGTGGTGGACGCTGGCAGCACCGGCGCGATGAGGCAATCGCAGGGCGGGAAACCGTGAGCGATCGTCACGCGCAAACGACAGGTGCGACCAGCGTACGGCAAAACCGTGTCGTTCTGACGCCCGGGGCCTGTGCGTCAAGTCTTGCGGTGATGCGTTTCGTCCGACCGGGCGCACGCATCAGCCATCCGCAAGGCGACGGGGGCAATAGTGCATCGCTCCCCGGGGAGAACTCGGCATAAGCCGTCAAACCACTGCGCAGGGAAGGCCGGGTTGTTTCCGGCTCCACCTGTATGCCGCTGTGCAGATTCTTGCAGCACACGCTTTCGCACAGTGGACCGCGGGTGCCCAGCCGGCACCCGGTCTTCCCTGCGCCCTCTGACAAAAGAGGGTGTCGAGATGGAGCATGACTCGGGCGAGAAGAGCCGCGAGGAGGCGTAGGTGTGTCTGCGACAGAGATTTGCGTTGGTAGAGAGAGGTGTTGCGTCCAACTCCGTCATTGCGAGCGAAAGCGAAGCAATCCAGAATCCCTCCGCGGAATGACTCTGGATTGCTTCGTCGCAAGAGCTCCTCGCAATGACGACGGGGAGGCTCACTGCGCTTCAATCTCCGTCTCGCGGCCCGGACGCAGCGCTCTCAACGCGATGCGAAGCATCGTCCGGGAGCGGTGCGCTGCTGAGCCGGGGCCCCTGCGACAGCGATTACCATGGCCTGCTGGATCCCGGCTCTGCGCCGCAACGCCTTTGGCGTTGCGGCTTGTCCGGGACACGTGAGTGGCGGGGTCGGTTACGGGATGCCGAACGCTCCCCGCATTTCGTCTCAAATTGCAACCCACGCGTGCAGGAAGTCTTGATCGGCTGTGATCTAGAGGTAATCGCCCGGCTTGAACGCGGGCCCAGACCACGGCGACTAACTCGATAGAGTGCCTAGGGATCAGCGGACCGTGATCGAGACTCCCCTTCCTAAAGCACCAAAATGGTGCTTTAGTGCTTTCCATGAGCCCGTCGCCCCGAAACGCTCCATCTGCGCTGCGTTACAGGCTTGCCCCTGATCCGGCTGCCAAGGCCGCGCTGGAGGCGACGTTTAGGGCTTATGACCGCATGATGGAGATTCTCGACGAGGTCGCGCGGAGCCATAACATCGGTTCCAACGTGGTCCTGCTCCATGCCCATGCCTATGAGCCGATCCGCAAGCAGACCGCGCTGCCCTCACGCCTGGTGACGCTGGGCCTGCGCGACCGTGCCGACTATCGCGCGTCGCAGGGCCGCCGGCTGCCGCTCGACGACAAGCTCGCCAAGATCAAGGGCCCCGCCACCATTTCGATTGCAACCGTGCACGGCCGCTTCAGCGTGCCCTTCGACTATGCCGGCTATGCCGAGGGCTGGGGGCAGAGCGTGCCGGCGCACCTGATCCGCACCGACGACGGTCTCGAAGTTCACTACGGCGTCACGCCGAACATTCTGCCAGAGGAGGAGAACGCTATGGATACCATCGCTGCCGCCCCCGACAATTTCCTGTCCCGGGTCGGGCGTCTGATCGCGGGGATTGCCTATGACGCGATCGAGCAGGCGGAAGGCAAGAACAAGCTCAAAGTGGTTGGCCAAGCCATCCGCGAGATCGAGCGCGCCGAGAGCGAGGCGCGCGATGCGCTCGCGGCCGCGCGCGCCGAGGAATACCGCCTCAACGCGCGCCGCACCGAGATCGAGCGCGAGATGGCCGAGCTCGCTCCCAAAATCGAAGGGGCGATCACGGACGGGCGCGACGATCTCGCGCGCGCCGGCATCGCGCGGCAGATGGATCTGGAGGCGCAATTCGAGGTGCTCTCGCGCGCCATCGACGAGAACAACGAGAAGATCGAGCAATGCGTGACGTCCCTGCGCGCCGTGCTGTCGGCGCTCCAGGATGCCGAGCAGCGCCGCGCCGATCTCGAAAAGAGCGAGGCCGTCGCAAGCCAGCAGGCGTCGACATCACCCCGCAAGCCGGGCGGCGGTTCTGCAGCCGCGAAGGCGCTGCGCGCGGGCAGGGCGGTGGCACGGGTCACCGGCGTGCCGCCGGGCATCCCTTATTCGAGCGACATCGACGAGCTCAGCACGTTGCATCGCGACAAGGAAATTGCAGCGAGGCTGGCCCGGTTGAAGTCGCGCTCCTGAGTGCCGTGTCATGAGCGCTCTGCTCGAACACGTCATGTCGCCGGAGGTCAGGCCGTTCGCGATCGCGGCGGCCATGATCGTCATCGTCGGCTCGATCGAGGTGGTCTCGATGCTGGTCGGGGCTTCGCTCAGCGAAATGCTCGGCACCAACATCGATTTCGGCCACCCCAGCGACAATGGCGTGATCAACGCGATCTCATGGATCAATGTCGGTGGCGTGCCGTTACTGATCTTCCTGCTACTGTTGCTCGGCGCCTTCTCCATCATGGGCTTCCTGATCCAGGACGTCGCGCGGATGGTGGCCGGTCCGTTGCCGGCGACGGTCGCCTCGATCGGGGCGGTCGCCGTATCGGTTCCGCTGGTCCGCGGCGCAAGCCGTGCGATCGCGCGGGTCATTCCCAAGGACGAGAGCTACGCCGTCGGCCTCGGCGATCTCGTCGGCCGGGTCGGTGAGGTCGTCGTCGGTCCGCTCGACCAGGGGCCGCCGGGCCGCGTCAGCGTCGCCGACGTCCACGGCAATCGCCACTTCGTCTGGGCCGTCGCAGCACCTTCATCATCGCCTCTGCCGCAGGGAACCATGGTTCTGCTGGTCGACCGCGATGGCACCCGCTTCGTGGCGGTCAAGGCCGACGATGAACTCAAACCCTCCAAGCCCACTCTAAGCAGCTAGCACGTCATTATCGGAGAAAGTCATGTTCGACATCGCAGTCCCGGCCATGATTGGCGTCGCGCTGATCGTCGTCCTGGGGATCGTCTTCACCATTCTCTACAAGCGCGCCACCCGCGACGAGGCCTTCGTGCGCACCGGCCTCGGCGGCAAGAAGGTCGTGCTCGACGGCGGCGCCATGATCCTGCCGATCTTCCACTCCTATGCTAGCGTCAATCTGAAGACGCTGCGGCTCACCGTCGAGCGCAAGGAGCGGGAATCCCTCATCACCAAGGACCGCCTGCGCGTCGATATCGTCGCCGAGTTCTACGTCCGCGTCCGTCCCGACGAGGAGAGTATCGCGCTTGCAAGCCAGACGCTGGGCGCGCTGACCAACGATGCCGAGGCGCTGCGCAACCAGGTCGAGGCGAAATTCGTCGACGGCCTGCGCTCGGTGGCTGCGACCATGACCATCCTGGAGCTCCAGGAGAAGCGCTCGGACTTCGTCAAGCACGTGCAGTCCACGGTCGAGTCCGATGTGAAATCGAACGGCCTCGAGCTGGAATCGGTGTCGCTGACGAAGCTGGACCAGACCGACGTCAAGTTCTTCAATCCGGAAAACTTCTTCGACGCCGAAGGCCTGACCCAACTCAAGACCATTACCGAGACCCGCCGCCGTGACCGCAATGCCATCGTCCGCGACAACGAGGTGGCGATCGCGCAGAAGGATCTCGAAGCACGACAGCAGACCCTGACCATCGAACGCACCAAGAAGGAGGCCGAACTCTCGCAGGAGCGTGACATCGCCAACAAGACCGCGAGCACCCGCGCCGAGGTCGCGACTGCGACACAGACCGCGCGCCTGACTGAGGAGAACGCCCGCATCGACACCGACAGGGCCGTCGCGGAAAAGGAGGCCGGCGCCAAGCAGGTCAAGGAAACCGCGGTGATCGAGTCGGATCTAGCGATCAACAAGCGCAGGACCGACGCGCAGCGCGAAATCCAGATCGCGACCCAGGAGAACGAGATCCAGATCGCCGCCAAGAGCAAGCAGACCTCGGAGGCCGTCGCCGAAGCCAAGACGGCCGAAGCGCTCGCCGTCTCCGCCGAGGAAAAGGTCGTGACCGCGCGCGCCGTTGAGGTTGCCGATCGCGCCCGTCTGACCCAGGTGCTTGCCGCGCGTACCGAGGCCGAGCGCAAATCGACTGAGGTGATCGTCGCGGCCGAGGCAGACAAGAAGGCGGCGCTCGACCGAGCCGAGGCCATCACGACGCTGGCCACCGCCGAAGCCGAGTCCAACAAGATCAAGGCGGTCGGCGTCCGCAACATCGGTGAGGCCGAGGCCGCCGTCATCACCATGAAGAACGAGGCGCAGAACAAGCTCGGCAGCAACGTCATCGATTTCGAGATCGCCAAGAAACGGATCGAGACCATGCCGGAAGCGCTCGCCGAGATGGTGAAGCCGATCGCCAATCTCAAGGACGTTCGCATCCTGCATACCGGCGGCGCCTTCGGCAGCAATGGTAACGGCGCCGGCGGCAATGTCGGATTCGGCGAAGGGCTCGCCGGCGAACTGCTCAAGGTGCATGCGCTGCGTCCGATGATCGACGAGATCTTGCGTCAGAGCGGCTTTGCGCCGGGCGAAGATCCCGTGAAGGCGCTGGTCGGCGCCGTGACGGGGAAGGGCAACGGCGCTGCGGTGCCGGCGGTTGCGCCCGCACCGGAGAAAACAAACTCTGCCGATCTATGAATGCCCGTTCATTGCTGCGGAGAATTCGAAACGATAAGAACAGGCCGTGCGCGTCTCGCGTCGCGCACATCTTCCGGAGTGCTGGTCGATGGGTGTCTTGAACCCGTCGATTGCGCTCCGGACGGATCTTTCGAGGCAATGTCATTTGTTGCCGCGGCGCCTGCGCCGATCGACGCCAGGCGCCGAAGCCTGTTTCGATCGGGAGATTTTCAATGAAGTATTTTCTGTCTGCACTGGTCGCGATCGCGCTTGCGATCGCCGCCGCGCCGTCGCTCGCGGCTGATGCCCGCAACGTCACCGTCGTCAACGAGACCGGCTACGCCATCAAATTCCTCGGCTTCAACGCGCCTGACGACGGCCTGGACGAATGGGACAACGAGCTCGATAGGGTCTTGCAGAACCAGGCGAGCACCTATGTCGAGTTCGATGAGGACGACGAGGGATGTGTCTGGAACATTCGCGTCGACTGGCAGAACTATGACGAGGCGGTGCTGTGGAAGAACGTCAACCTCTGCAGGATCACCGCGCTGCGGCTGCGCTACAACTCCGGCACCAAGACCACCTCGTTCCTCGCCGAGTAAGCCTGACTTGGCCGGGGGAGGGGCCGCTCCTGGCCTCCCTCAGGCTCCTTGCGGAAGATGACGAATTCGTCTTTGCAAGCGCAACCGGCTTTGTTATACGCAGCCGCGCGCGAACGACTGGTTCGCCTTTTCCTCGGTAGCTCAGCGGTAGAGCATCCGACTGTTAATCGGATGGTCGCTGGTTCGAATCCAGCCCGGGGAGCCAACTTTCACTTATATTTCAATGCATTGAAGCTGCATCCTGATGTGGCGCGCGATCTCGTTCGCGCGATCTGCGAGCACCGTCAGGTGCCGAACCCCGCGGAATCGGTTCAAGCAGACGTGTCCGGCAGCGCCGTCGCGCCATGAGGACGGCGCCAAATCGACTCAATTCAAATCGAGCCTGGCCAGTGCCGGATCCTTACGGAGCTGATTCCCATGCCAGACATCCAGGTCGACCGTACTCATATGGCCCCCTCGATTCTGCCGGCCGACGTTCCCGAGCTCAGCGACGATGAATGCCTCGCTTGCCTTGCGCGTGCGGTCGAGGCGCCCGACTCGGCGCGGCTGGACGAGGTCGCCGCTCTGATCGGCCGCCTCGCGGTGGCGATCGAATGAGCCGTTCCGCAGCCCTGATGCGATGAGCTGCGCAAGCCACAGGGCTCGTCGCAGCCAACGGCCATGTTGCGTTTTGGCCGGGCATGTTCCAAAGATGCCGCCAACTCATCTCCGCGGCATCGTCCGCATTTCAGGGTCCGCAAATGTCCGGTTTCTCGACCGCGCGCCAAAAAATGGTCGATGGCCAGGTGCGCACCAATGACGTCACCGACCGTCGTATTCTCGATGCCATGCTCACGGTTCCACGTGAGGCCTTCGTGCCGGCCAGCCGGCAGGCCTTGGCTTATCTCGACCTCGATCTCGATGTGAGCGAGGGCGGCGCCAAGCGGTTCCTGATCAAGCCGCAGCTGACCGGCAAGCTGCTGCAGGCTGCCGAAATCGGCGAAGGCGACAATGTGCTGGTCGTTGGCTGCGCCACGGGCTATCTCGCCGCGCTGGCCGCCAAGCTCGCGCGCCAGGTCACCGCGACCGAATGTGATTCGGCTCTGGCCGCCAAGGCCAAGGACGCCTTCACCGCTCTTGGGCTCGCCAATGTCACCTGCAAGGTCGCTTCCTGCAGCGAGGGTGATCCCTCCACCGCTCCTTATGACGTGATCGTCCTCAACGGCGCTGCCGAGGCAACGCCGGAGGCGTTGCTCGGGCAGCTGAAGGAAGGCGGGCGCCTGGTGGGAGTGTCGGCCGAATCCAAGCCGCCGCGGGCCGTGATCGTGACCCATAGCCACGGTGAATTCGGCTATCGGGCGCTGTTTGATGCCGCCGCCCCGGTCCTTCCCGGGCTGGAACGGGCCGCAGCGTTCGTCTTCTGAGGTCCCAAGGCCTAAAAATCCCGTTCTGAATCAGAAGTGTGGCCGGGATGCTGCACGTGAAGAGTTTCCACCTTGAACTACCTTGAGGTGGTTCCGTCGCGACAATCCCCGTCCTATGTTGCGGCGGGGCAACGACTCCACTCGGTAGACGGTAACCCAGCTCGCGGGCACGAGTCGGGCGTTAGAATGAACGGAATTTCAGGGATGCATGGGGTGAAGCTCTTCACCGGAGCTGCGGTTTCGGTCCTGCTGCTGTCGCTAGCCGGGCCGATGCCTGCCTTAGCGGATACGATCGAGTCCGCGCTGGTGCGCGCCTATCAGAACAATCCGCAACTCAACGCACAGCGCGCCCAGGTGCGCTCGACCGACGAGAATGTGCCTCAAGCCTTGTCTGGCTATCGCCCCAAGGTCTCGCTGACGGCGAACGGTGGCTATCAATATCAGGATTTGCAGAGTGGCGTGGGGAGTAACTCAATCCATGGAACCACCGTACCTCGCAGCGCTGGAATAACCGCTTCGCAGACGCTCTACAATGGCAACCAGACCGCCAACAGAACGCGGGCGGCGGAGAGTCAGGTGTCCGGTGCCCGCGAAGCGCTGCGCAGCCTCGATCAGAGCGTGTTGCTCCAGGGTGCAACGACCTACATGGACTATCTGCGCGACGCCGCGACGCTCGAAGTCCAGCGCAGCAACGTGCGCGTGCTCGAGCAGACGCTGAAGCAGACCCGTGATCGTTTCAACGTCGGCGAAGTGACGCGCACCGACGTTGCGCAATCGGAAGCGCAACTGGCTGCCGGCAAGACGCAGGCGCTCACCGCCGAAGCGAATCTCACCACGACCCGGGCGAACTTCCGCCGCATCATCGGCAACGAGCCGACGAACCTCGCTCCGGGCTCGCCGGTCGACCGGTTCCTGCCGTCAACGCTCGCTTCGGCCGTCGAGCTCAGCCTGGTCGAGCATCCCAACGTCACGGCCGCAATGTACGGCATCGACGTCAATTTCTTGCAGGTCAAAGTCGCCGAAGGTGCGTTGCTGCCGACGATTACGATCCAGGCATCGGCCACGCAGTCCAACGAACAGTCCTTGATTCAGTTGCGCTCGTTCAACGCATCCGCGATCGCGCAGGTCTCGGTGCCGATTTATCAGGGCGGTGGTGAATATTCGCTGATCCGCCAATCCAAGGAAAACTTGGCGCAGCAGCGTCTCAACCTCGAAACCACGCGCGACCAGACTCGCGCGACCGTCGTGCAGTGGTGGGGTTCGTTGCAGGCCGGCAAGGCGCAGGTGCAGTCCGCACAGGCGCAGGTCGCCGCGTCCGAGATCGCGCTGAACGGCGTGCGCGAGGAAGCCAAGGCCGGTCAGCGCACCACCCTCGACGTCCTCAACGCGCAACAGGCCCTGGTCAATGCGCGCGTTGCGCTGGTGACCGCGCAGCACGATCGCGTGGTTGCGTCCTATAACGTCCTCGCGGCCGTTGGCCGCCTGTCGCCGCAGGTGCTCGGTCTTGCGACCACTGTCTATGATCCCAGCGTCCACTACCATCAGGTCCGCGACAGCTGGGCCGGCGTGCGCACGCCCGACGGACGCTGATTTCCGTAAGTGTCCGGTCGGCCTCGCCAATAGCCGAGGCCGACCGGCGCTTTGCTTGCAATCATCAAAATCCCTGACATAGCCTTGCCAAGAAGATGCGGGTCGATTCGCCCGTATCGATGCCGTGTACGTAAAGCTTGAGTGCCGCGGGCAGGGGCGCACCGCCGCACGTTGAGCCGTGATCTGGGGACAAGTCGGGCTGCCGCGACGAAAATGTCGGGCCGTCGTTCCGGAACCGGCCAATCCTGTCGTGCTTGGTGTAAAACAACGCATGCGAGGGCGTTGATGATGTGGAGTCGGAGATGACGCAGCCTGCAAAGGTCACAGAACCCTCGATGGAGGAGATTCTGGCCTCGATCCGGCGCATCATTGCCGACGATGAGGCCAAGCCGCCGCCGACAGAGGCCGCCAAACCCGAGAAGGCTGCGGCGCCCGCCGCGCCGCCAAAGCCGCAGGCGATGAACGACATTCCGCCATCCAAGGTCGCTCCGCCCAAACCCGCCGCCGAAAAGCCCGCACCGCCGCCGGCCGCAAAGCCGGCGCCGCCGCCGCCCGCACCTGCGGCGGACGCATCCAACAGCCAGGACGACATCGACGCGCTGCTGGCCGGGCTCGACGCGGCCACGCCTGCGCCGGAGGTCCGCGCTCCCGAGCCCGAGCCGGAGCCCGACGTGCTCGAATTGACCGACGAGATGGCGATGGACCCGACACCGCCTCCGCCGCCACCCAGCTTCCACAAGGTCGAGCCGCGCGACGATCTCGAATTCGCCGAATCGCCGCCGCCGCGCACCGCGCCGCCGCCGTCTTACGCACCGGTGGACTTCGATGCACCGCCGCTGCCGCCGCAGCAGCCAATCCTCGCGCAATCCACGGTCTCCGCGGTCGAATCCGCCTTCAACTCGCTGGCCCACACGGTTCTGAGCAGCAATGCGCGGACGCTGGAGGATCTGGTCAAGGAGATGCTGCGTCCGATGCTGAAGTCCTGGCTCGATGACAACCTGCCGGGCCTGGTTGAACGCATTGTGAAGGCCGAAATCGAGCGGGTCTCGCGCGGCGGCCGCTGAGACGGGCCATGCGGCCCCGATAAAGCCCTGCTCCTGCGTCATATTCGGCATGCGGTCCGGGCCGAAAACGCTCGCCGTTGAGCTTCCCGTTGACTTGAACCGCGCGCGCGGCTTTCTAGCAGCCCCATGATCGAGAAAAATTACCAGCCCGCCGATATCGAAACCCGCATGTCCGTGGTGTGGGAGGACAGCCTCGCCTTCAAGGCCGGCCGCCCTGACCGCCGCGACGCGGTGCCGTTTACCATCGTGATCCCGCCGCCGAACGTGACGGGCTCGCTGCACATGGGCCACGCCCTCAACAATACGCTTCAGGACATCCTGTGCCGTTTCGAGCGCATGCGCGGCCGCGACGTGCTGTGGCAGCCCGGCACCGACCACGCCGGCATCGCGACGCAGATGGTGGTCGAGCGCCAGCTGATGGAGCGCCAGCAGCCCAGCCGCCGCGAGATGGGCCGCGAGAAATTTCTGGAGCGGGTTTGGCAGTGGAAGGCCGAGAGCGGCGACACCATCATCAACCAGCTCAAGCGCCTCGGCGCCTCCTGCGACTGGTCGCGTGAGCGCTTCACCATGGACGAGGGCTTGTCGAAGGCCGTCGTCAAGGTGTTCGTCGAGCTGCACCGCGACGGGCTGATCTACAAGGACAAGCGGCTGGTGAACTGGGACACCAAGCTGCTGACCGCGATCTCCGATCTCGAAGTGCAGCAGACCGAGGTCAAGGGCAGCCTCTGGTATCTGCGCTACCCGATCGAGGGCAAGATTTTCAGCCCCGAGGATCCCTCGAGCTTCATCGTCGTCGCCACCACGCGCCCCGAGACCATGCTCGGCGATACCGGCGTTGCCGTGCATCCCGATGACGAGCGCTATCAGAATCTGATCGGCAAAAATGTCATCCTGCCGCTGGTCGGCCGCAAGATCCAGATCGTCGCCGACGAGTATTCCGATCCGGACAAGGGCTCGGGCGCGGTGAAGGTGACGCCGGCGCACGACTTCAACGATTTCGAGGTCGGCAATCGCCACGGCCTGCGCAGGATCAGCGTTCTCGACAGGGAAGGTTGTCTCGATCTCCTCAACAACGAGGACTATCTGCGCGACCTGCCCGAAGGCGCCTCGCAGTTCGCCGAGGAGTTCCACAAGGTCGATCGCTTCGTCGCGCGCAAGCGTATCGTCGAGCGGCTTGAATCGTTCGGCTTCGTCGAGCGGATCGAGCCGCACACCCACATGGTCCCGCATGGCGATCGCTCGAACAGCGTGATCGAGCCGTATCTGACGGACCAGTGGTACGTCGACGCCAAGACGATGGCCAAGCCGGCGATCGCGGCGGTGCGGTCGGGCGAAACGTCCTTCGTGCCGAAAAATTGGGAAAAGACCTATTTCGAGTGGATGGAGAACATCCAGCCCTGGTGCATCTCGCGTCAGCTCTGGTGGGGCCACCAGATCCCGGCCTGGTACGGTCCGGATGGTAAGGTGTTCGTCGCCGAGTCCGAGGAGGAGGCGATCAGCCACGCGCTCGGCTATTACGTCGAGCAGGAAGTCATCACGCCGGAGCAGGGGCGCGAGATGGCGCTCGACCGCAACAAGCGCGAAGGCTTCATCACCCGCGACGAGGACGTGCTCGACACCTGGTTCTCTTCGGCGCTGTGGCCGTTCTCGACGCTCGGCTGGCCCGAAGATGCGCCCGAGGTGCAGCGTTACTATCCGACCAATGCGCTGGTGACCGGCTTCGACATCATCTTCTTCTGGGTCGCTCGCATGATGATGATGGGCCTTCACTTCATGAAGGAGGTGCCGTTCTCGACCATCTACATCCACGCCCTCGTCCGCGACGAGAAGGGCGCCAAGATGTCGAAGTCGAAGGGCAACGTCATCGATCCCCTGAATCTGATCGACGAATACGGTGCCGACGCGCTGCGCTTCACGCTGGCCGCGATGGCGGCGCAGGGGCGCGACATCAAGCTCGCCACCAGCCGCGTCGAGGGCTACCGCAATTTCGCGACAAAGCTCTGGAACGCCTGTCGCTTCGCGGAGATGAACCATTGCGCCGTGCCCGACGGTTTCGAACCGGCGAAGGCGAAGGAGACACTGAACCGCTGGATCGCGCATGAGAGCGCGCACACCACGCGCGAGGTGACCGAGGCGATCGAAGCCTATCGCTTCAATGACGCCGCAGGCAGCATCTACCGCTTCGTCTGGAACGTCTATTGCGACTGGTATGTCGAGCTCGCAAAGCCCGTGCTGCTCGGTCCGGACAGTCCCGCCAAGGACGAGACCCGCGCCATGGTCGCCTGGGCGCGCGACGAGATCCTCAAGCTGCTGCACCCCTTCATGCCCTTCATCACCGAAGAGCTGTGGGAGGTGACGGCGAAGCGCGACGGATTGCTCGCATTGGCGCCGTGGCCACTGAAGCCGGCGCAGCCGACGCCGGAGCAGCTTGCGATGCTTGCGGCGACGGCAGGGCCGACCGATCCGCTCGTCTCGCCGGCTTGGGTGCTGCCCATGTTCGACCATGCCGACTTCACCGATCCCGCGGCCGAGGCCGAGATCGGCTGGGTGATCGACCTCGTCACGCAAATCCGCTCGGTCCGCGCCGAGATGAACATCCCGCCGGCAACGTTGACGGCGCTGGTGCTTGCGGGCGCATCCGCCGAGACCAGGGAGCGCGCGCCGCGCTGGACTGATGTCATCAAGCGCATGGCGCGGCTGTCGGATATCTCCTTCGCCGACCGCGCACCTGACGGTGCGGTTCAACTGCTGGTGCGCGGCGAGGTGGCTGCGTTGCCGCTGAAGGGTGTGATCGACGTCGCCGCCGAGCGCACGCGCCTCGACAAGGAGATCGGCAAGGCCGACGCCGACATCAAGCGCGCCGAGTCCAAGCTGGCGAACGAGAAGTTCGTCGCCAACGCGGCCGAGGAGGTCGTCGAGGAGGAGCGCGAAAAGCGCGAGGCGGCACTGGCGCGCAAGGCCAAGCTGCTCGAGGCGCTGGAGCGGCTGAAGCAGGCATCGTAGCCCTATTTCGGAAATGGCTTGCTCAGAAACTTCGAGCCCTTGATGCCGTAGCGCCAGGGCAGCTCCACCGCCTTGGTGATACCGATCCGGATGCCGGCAGCGACCTCGACATCCTCCGTCCGCGCATGCAGTGCGATCGGTGGCCGGTCGAGGGGCACGGCGTTGTGCGCGATGGTGATGCCGAGCGCCTCGGTCAGTTTGCCCGGGCCCGAGCACAGCGCGTGCATGTCCTGAAGATGGCGGCGGCGCCGCATCGCAGCCAAGCCATGGGTCGGCTCCAGCGCGCGGATCAGCACGGCGCTGGCCGAGCCTTCCTCCTCGCAGACGAAGTTCACGCACCAGTGGATGCCGTAGGAACGGTAGACATAGGCATAGCCGGGCGGACCGAACATCACCTGGTTCCGCTGCGTCGGCCCGCGATAGGAATGCGCGGCCGGGTCGGTATGATGATAGGCCTCGACCTCGACGATGATCCCGCCGACGCCGTCGACCAGCATGGTGGCACCGATCAGGTCGGGCGCGACCTCGTGGACGCTGCGGCCGAAAAAGGTCCGCTTCAGCGGCTTGCCAAGCCGCAATGGAAAGGCATTCGATCTTGGAGCCATTCGAGGTGAGAATCGCCTGAGAACAGAGCAGGATATTGCCCATATCTGCCATGTTCTCTGAGGCGGGGCGAGCCAGGTTGCGATGCTTGGCCAGACCGACTAGGTAGGACCAGAACAGACCGGACACCCCATGGTCGTTATTGTCGATACCATCTCGAACCCGCTGCGCCCGCGCCACCCCGAAAAGGTGAACCGGCCCGATTCCGCTTCGCCGCCGAAGCCGGACTGGATCCGCGTGCGCGCGCCCAATACCCGCGGCTATGCCGACACCCGCAACATCGTACGGGCCAACGGCCTGCACACGGTGTGCGAGGAGGCGGGCTGCCCGAACATCGGCGAGTGCTGGGACAAGAAGCACGCGACCTTCATGATCATGGGTGACACCTGCACCCGTGCCTGCGCCTTCTGCAACGTCAAGACCGGCCTGCCCAACGCGCTCGATGCGTCCGAGCCGCAGCACGTCGCGGAAGCAACCGCCAAGCTGGGGCTGGCACACGTCGTCATTACTTCGGTCGACCGCGATGACCTCGCCGACGGCGGCGCCGAGCATTTTGCCCAGACCATCCGTGCGATCCGGGCCGCGTGTCCTTCGACCACGATCGAGATCCTGACACCCGACTTCCTGCGCAAGGAGGGGGCACTCGAGGTCGTCGTCGCGGCGAAGCCGGACGTGTTCAACCACAATCTCGAGACCGTGCCGTCGCGCTATCTCACGGTCCGGCCCGGCGCGCGCTATTTCCACTCGATCCGGCTGCTGCAGCGGGTCAGGGAGCTCGATCCCACCATCTTCACCAAGTCCGGCATCATGGTCGGTCTCGGCGAGGAGCGCCACGAGGTGCTCCAGGTGATGGACGATCTGCGCTCGGCCGAGGTCGATTTCCTCACCATCGGCCAGTATCTCCAACCCACCCGCAAGCATCACGCCGTGATACGCTTCGTGCCGCCCGACGAGTTCGCCTCCTACGAGAAGGTCGCCTATACCAAGGGCTTTCTGATGGTATCGGCGAGCCCGCTGACCCGCTCGTCGCATCACGCCGGCGAGGATTTTGCGAGACTGAAGGCCGCGCGGGCAGCTAACGCTCGCTGAACCGCTATGCCCAAATTTTCGAGCAAGCACCGTGTCAATCACAGCGCATCCGAGATGTTTCATCTGGTCGCCGACGTCGAGCGCTACCCGGAATTCGTGCCGCTGTGCAGCGCGCTGAAGGTGCGTCAGCGCATGGCGAAGCCTGACGGCACCGAGGTGCTGGTCGCGGACATGACGGTGTCGTTCAAGCTGGTCAAGGAATCCTTCACCAGCCGGGTGACGCTCGACCGCGCCAATTTGAAGATTCTCGTCGAATATCTGCAAGGTCCGTTCAGCAATCTCGAAAACCGTTGGACGTTCGAGCCCAAAGGCGAGCGCGTCTGCGACGTCGGGTTCTTCCTCGCCTACGAATTCAAGAGCCGCATGCTGGCGATGCTGATGGGCTCGATGTTTGACGCAGCATTCGCGCGCTTCTCCACTGCGTTCGAAAAGCGGGCCGACGCGATCTACGGCCGGCCGAAGCTGGCATCGTCCTAGTCTTCCCGGCGGGCACCGCTCTCTCCGCCGTCATTGCGAGGAGCTCGCGACAAAATTGCGTAGCAATTTTGCGCTGATGCGACGAAGCAATCCAGGAATCCCTCCGCGGAAAGATTCTGGATTGCTTCGCTCCGCTCGCAATGACAGTGGAGAGGCAGACGTGCCAAACCCTCAATCCACCGCCTTCACCACATCCGGCGGCTGCGAGGCGTAGTACGCCGCGGCCTGCTCGATCTCCTGCGGCGTCATTGCGCGCGCGATGTTGCGCATCTGCTGGCTGATGTCGTTGCGCCGTTCGCCGGAGGCGAAGGCCTGGAGCTGCGCCTTCATATAGGCCTCCGACTGGCCTTCAAGCCAAGGGCTGCCGGTCTTGTTGTCGAGGCTGCCATGGCAGGAGCCGCAGGGCGCGATGCCGCGCATCGGCGCGCCGTAGATGACGATGTTGGGTTTTGGAAGCTGTGGCGTCGGGTGGTAGGCCGGCAGCCGCGGCAGGTAAGCGTAGTAGATCGAGAGATCGGCGATCTCCTGGTCGGTCAGGTTGACGGCAAACGGCGACATCACGGCATTGCTGCGTGCGCCGGAGCGGAAATCGTGCAGCTCCTTGTAGATCACGGCCGCATACTGGCCGGCGAGGTTGGGCGAGTCCGCGCGGCTGATGCCGGTTGGGCCGTGGCAGATGGCGCAGCGCTGCGCCAGCGTCGCACCGCGGCCGATCGCTTCCTGGCTCGAGCGTGACAGCGTGGACGAGGTCAGCACGACCTCCGACAGGCGCTTGCTGAGCTCGGGCGCCGTCACGCTCAGCGCGCGCTGCGGCACGCCGGCGGCGCTGCAGATGGCATCCCAGACATTGGCGAACTGAACCCAGGGCTGCGCGAAGGGCAGCACGATGAAGCCGGCAAGCGCCGTCACGACCAGGATCGCGGCGGTGATGCCGACTCCAAGCGTGAAATGCCTGTTACGGAAGGTGAAGAGGTCGCGCGTGCTCATCACTGCGCTCCCACATAGACGGCCGGCACCGATGTGCCCTCGGTCAGTGCCAGCGTCAGGATTGGATAGCCATAATTGGTGAGAGTGAGGCCGATCATCAGCGCCACCCATAGTGCATAGGTGTTGAGTGCGACCGGCACGGTCGCCGGCTGGTGCACGGCCAGCGCAAACCGGTAGGGACCGGCGTCGGCCTGAGGCGTACGCATGCCGCGCGCCAGGATGACGATGAACATGATTCCCGAGGCCAGCAGGATGAATCCGCCGATCACCGAGAACGTGACCGAAAGCGCCTGCGGCGCGATCGCGGGATCGACGAAGTCGAAATAGGCCATACGGCGCGGCATGCCCAGGATGCCGACCCAGTGCCAGGGGAAGGTGGTGACGATCATGCCGATGAACCACAGCCAGAGCTGGGTGCGGATCAGGCGGAGATCGGTCAGCTCACGGCCGGTCAGATGCGGCCACAGATCACAGGCGATCGCAAAATACATGATCACGATGGCGCCGCCGAAGATCAGGTGGAAATGGCCGGTGATCCACTGCGTGTTGTGGATGGACGTATCGAGCTGATAGCTCATGTTGATGAGCCCGCCGGCGCCGCCGAAGCCAAGCATCACGAAGGAGAAGGCAAGCGCCAGCATCATCGGATTGTCCCAGGGCAGAGCCCTGATCCAGCCGAACATGCCGCGCCCGCCGCGCAGGCGTGCGGCGATCTCGACCGACGCGCAGATCGTGAACACGGTCAGCAGCGTCGGCAGTGCCACCATCGCGGTGAACGCCGAATGGATGAACTTGAAGCCGGCACCGACCTGCGGATCGGCAAAGGTGTGGTGCATGCCGATCGGCATCGCGACCACGAGGAACAGGATGAAGGAGATCCGCGCCATGGTGTCGGAATAGACGCGGCCGCCGATCGCGCGCGGTACGATGGTGTAATACGCGATGTAGGTCGGCATCAGCCAGAAATAGACGATGGCGTGCAGCGTCCAGGAGAAGAACACGCGGGCAAGCCCCGCGTCGATCGTGGCCTTCAGTCCCGCCGCGACGGGAATGATCTGGAGCAGCAGCTCGAGCGCGGCGCCGACAGCGGTCCAGGCCCACAAGTAGGAGCCTGCGACATTGGCGAACATGGCGAGCGGCACCGGCGCGCCGGGATGGGCCTTTCGCCAGACGCGCAGATTGATCGACATCAGCGCGACCCAGATCCATGAGCCGACCACGACCAGCACGACGCCGAGATAGTAGAAGAGGTTGCCGATCAGCGGCGGATAGAAGGTGTAGAGCACCGAGGCGCGTCCTAGCGCGACCGGTATCACCGCCATGATGCTGCCGGCGACGATCAGCCAGAATCCGGCCCAGGCCCAGCGCAGGCCGACCAGGCGCTGCTCCAGCGCGGACTCGCTGATCGCATAGCCGAACGCCATCGCGACCAGGGTCGGGAAGACGTAGCCCATCACCGTGCCGTGCGCGGTCAGCGAGCGGTAATAGAGCTCGGGATTGGACAGCCAGGTGCCGATCGGGCTGCGGATGAACATCTGCCAGGCGCCGAGCGTGAGGGCTATGCCGAACACTGCGAAGGCCAGCCAGAAATGGGCGAGGATGAGCTTCCTATTGACCAACACAGCTCAGCCTCCCGCCGCCCTTCGCACGATCGGCGAATTCGGTCTTGTCGATCACCTTGACCTTGCCCCACATGCCCTCGTGGCCGAAGCTGCAAAACTCCTGGCAGGGCATCGGATAGTCGCCGGTCTTCGTGAAGCGCATGAACTGCTCGGAAATGTAGCCGGGCACCAGCATGGTGTTGACGTTGGTGCCCTGGATCAGGATGCCGTGGACGACGTCGGCACTGGTGGCACGCAGCGTGATCGGCGTGTCGGCCGGCACCACGATGCAGGCGGGCGTGAAGGAATATTGCTGGCCGATCGCGCGCACGGTCACATTGCCATTGGCCTCCAGCACGCTGCCGAGATTGCTTTCGACGAACTCGCCCGACAAATGCAGCCGCGACGGATCGGTGATCTCGACGCGCGGCTGCGGCATGGTCGCACGATGGATGCCGGCGAAGGCCGCCAGCAGGGCCATGGCCACGATGATGATCACGGCAACGGTGGCCCACCGCCGCTCGACGCGAGCCGCGACCTCGGCGCTTGAATGGGCTTCCTCCGCGCTCATTGCAGTGATCCGCGCGGCAGGAACACGAACAGGTAGAAGGCAAGCCACATCGCGACCACGCAGGCTGTCGCGATGCCAGCGAGCACGATCGCCCCGGACGGCCCTTGCGCAACGACCTCCTCGACGGCCTGATCGGCGGCGGCTGGGCTGGTCGGCGGATCGGAATTGATCATGGCGGCCTCAGTTCAGGGGTGCGGAGCGCAGCTCGTTGGCCTCGCGCGCCGAGACCGGCGTGCCGCGATTGCCCCAGGCGGTACGGATGTAGGAGACGACGGCGGCGACCTCGTTGTCGGAGAGGAGGCCTGCGAAGGGCGGCATGCCGTAGGGCATCGGATTGCCTTTGGTGCCCGGCGGATAGCCGCCATTGAGCACCATGCGGATCGGATTGACCGCCGATTGCATCTCGATCGACTGGTTATTGGCGAGCGGCGGCCAGTGCGGCGGCTTGCCTTCGCCCTGCATGCCATGACAGCTCGCGCAACTCTTGTCGTAGACGGTCTTGCCGAGGCTGATCAGCAGGCTGCTCTCGGTGGTCGGCAGCGCCGAGCTTGGCGGCGGGGCAGGCGAGGGCTCTGCGATGCCCTTGAGGTACACCGCCATCGCCTTGGTGTCCTCGTCGCTGAGATATTGCAGGCTGTTGTGCACGACCTCGGCCATCGGGCCGTAGACGACGCCGCGCATGGAGACGCCGGTCTGGAGCAGGTCGGTGATGTCCTTGATGCTCCAGTCGCCGAGCCCGGCTTCGCGGTTCGACGTCAGCGAGGGCGCGTACCAGTTCTGCATCGGGATCAGGCCGCCCTTGAAGGCATCCGATTGCGAGGTGCCGCCGAGCACGTTGATCGGCGAATGGCACATGCCGCAATGGCCGAGGCCCTCGACCAGATAGGCGCCGCGATTCCATTCCGCCGATTTTTTCGGATCCGGCTTGAACTCGCCCTCGCTGAAGAACAGCGTGCGCCAGCCGAGGATGAGCTGACGGTTGTCGTAAGGAAAGCGCAGCTCGTGCGGCTTGTTCTTCTGGTTCACCGGCGCGATCGAGCGCAAGTACGCGAAGATCGCATCGCTGTCGGCGCGCGTGACCTTGGTGTAGGACGCGAACGGCATCGCCGGATAGATCAGCCCGCCATCCGGAAAGCGGCCGCTGTGCATGGTCTTGTAGAAATCGTCCGCGCTCCACTTGCCAATGCCCGTATCGGAATCCGGCGTGATGTTGGAGGTGTAGAGCGTGCCGAACGGGGTCGGCATGGCCCGGCCGCCGGCGAACAGGCGGCCCTCCGGCGCGGTATGGCAGGCGGTGCAGTCGCCGGCGCGGGCGAGATATTCGCCGCGTGCGATGATGTCGCCGGTCTTGTCCTTGTCTTGCGCCTGCGCGGCCGTGGTCAGCGCGGCGAAAGCAAGGAGCACAATCGACAATTTGGAGCCCATCATCCGCCTCGTCAGTTGGGCTGGCTGCCGCAGCCGAACGGCAGCGCGTAGGTGCCTTTCGGCACGGGGGCCGGATCCGCCGGTGCCGCCCGCGTGGCAAGCCAGGCGGCAACGGCAGTGACGTCGGCCTCGGTCAGATGGCCGGCGACGAGCTGCATGCAGTCGGGCGACTTCGCCGTGCGGGTGCCGTAGCGCCAGGCGCCGAGCTGAGCGCTGATGTAGTTGGCGCGCAGGCCAAGCAGGCCGGGGATGCCGGGCTGCATTCCCGTGAGCCCCGGACCATGGCAGCTCACGCAGGCCGGAATGTTGCGACCTGCATCGCCGCTGGTGGCCAGCAGTTCGCCGTGCGTCAGCACTTCTTTGCTGACCTCGCTCGGTGCGGGCGGCGGCAACGGCGGATGCTCGCTGGCAAAATACTCCGCCATCGCCTGCAGATAAGGATCGGGCAGAAATTCCAGCAGATAGTTCATCGGCGGGTATTTGCGCCGGCCGTTACGGAAGGCGAGCAGCTGGTTATAGAGATAGCCGGCCGGCTTGCCGGCAAGACGCGGGAAATAGACGTCGCTGGTGCCTTCGCCCTTGTTGCCGTGACAGGGCGTGCACGCTTCGACCCGCGCCGCCATCGTGTCGGGCGGTTGATTGGCCGTTTGTGCGGCCGCACCGTCAATGGCGGCCAAGGTGGCAATGGCCAGAGCAGTGGTGCGAGCGAACACTCTCGTCACCCTCCAAAAACAGGACCGGTTGATTCCGGATCACAAAGTAGGGGAGCATTATTGCGCCAATATGGTCCCGCGCAAGATCGGTCACGCGTGATGACGTTTGGTCGCGGTCTCTGCATGAGCGATCCCGATCGAATTCGACAAAACTTGCGTGCTTTTTGAAAACTAAACATACCACGGCGCTCTCGCGACAGTTCCTGCCCGAGTCTTGCTTCGTCGTCTCGCCCTCCGATGTCAGAGGGCGCAGGGAAGACCGGGTGCCGACTGGGCACCCGCGGTCCACTGTGCGAGAGCGTGTGCTTACAAGAAGCTGCACAGCGGCATACAGGTGGAGCCGGAAACAACCCGGCCTTCCCTGCGCAGTGGTTTGACGGCTTATGCCGAGCTCTCCCCGGGGAGCGATGCACTATTGCCCCCGTCGCCTTGCGGATGGCTGATGCGCGCGCCCGGTCGGACGAAACGCATCACCGCAAGACTTGACGCACAGGCCCCGGGCGTCAGGACGACACGGTTTTGCCGTACGCTGGTCGCACCTGTCGTCTGCGCGAAGGCCTCGCTCACGGTCTCCCGCCCTGCGATTGCCTCATCGCGCCGGTGCTGCCAGCGTCCACCACGGCCCATCCCGCGTTTCGTGACGATCGCGATACGCCCCTTTGACTGGGATGAGGTGGCGGGAGAATGCGACAAATCAGAAATTCTGTAAAGGCGAATATTTTGGCGTGAGCCGATTGACCGAGCCGTGGGGTGTTTTGCACGACGGGCAACACCAAGGCTTGTAGCCCGGATGGAGCGGAAGCGTAATCCGGGATTCGCACCGACCGACACAGCGGCCCCGGATTGCGCTTCGCTCCATCCGGGCTACACGACCGTGTTCCCCCGAAATCCGCCGGGATCATTTCGCGCCGTCGCGGGTTCTCAACGGATTGTTCGGGTTGGAGCCGCCATGACCATCAATGTTGACACGCTGAAAGCATCGCTCGTCCTGTACGGCTTGAACGCGATTTACGCGATGCTTCTGCTCGCGCTCGGCTGGTATCTGTCCGGCGCACTGCAGCGTTTCGTCACGCGCGTATTGAGCGTCACGCACCGCGTCGATCCGCTGGTGACCTTGTTCGTTGCCAGCGTGGCTCGCTATGCCGTGCTCGCGGTGGTCGGCATCGCAGTGCTTCAGCTCTTCGGCATCCAGACCGCGAGCCTCGTTGCCGTGCTGGGCGCGACTTCACTCGCCATCGGCCTTGCGCTTCAAGGCACGCTTTCCAATCTCGCCGCCGGCGTCATGCTGCTGCTGTTCCGTCCCTTCCATATCGGCGATGACGTCGAGGTCGCCGGCAAGGCGGGGAAGGTGAAGTCGTTGTCGCTGTTCATGACCGAGCTGGTCGCGCCCGACAACACGCAGATCCTCTTGCCGAACGGGCAGGTGTGGGGCGCGGCCATCATCAACCACAGCGCCTATCCCGGTACGGGCGAGATCAAGGTGGCGTTTCCGGTCAGGGCAGGGGCGGCCAATGCGTTGGCCGACCAGATCCTGAAGGAGCTGCGCGACGATCCCCGCATCGACGACAGGACCGCGCCTTCGGTCAATGTATCAAAGGTGATTACTGCCGACCCCGCAGCGCCCGTCGTGGAATTGACGGTGAGTGCGAAAGTGAAGCCGTCCGATGCCGATGCCGTCAAGCAGCGGGTGCTCGATCATGCGAGTGCGCTGCTGGCGGCGGCGTGAGAGCGCCTTTAGCCCCGCGGCGAGCGCGGCGGCCTGCGCTTCACCGCATGCCGGCGCGGCGAGCGGGTGACGCGGGGACGAAGGCGGCTTGCGGCTGCGGGACGCGGCTTGGCCTGGGCTTGTGGGCCGCGGGCGAGGTCCATCAACATGCGCAGTGCCTCGACCACGGAGCGGGCACGCACGGCACTGCGGCCGATCGCGCCGAAGCGGTGCTCGCGATGAATGATGCGACCGTCGCGCGCGGCCGCCGCGAAGTGCACGAGGCCGACCGGCTTGCCCGGCGTGGCGCCGCCGGGGCCGGCAATGCCGGTGATGGCGACCGCGAGATCGACATCGGCGCGCTCGAGGGCGCCGATAGCCATCGCGGTTGCGGTCTCCTTGCTGACCGCGCCGAAATTAGTGAGCGTGCTCGCCTCGACCCCGAGCATTGCGCGCTTGGCGTCGTTGGAATAGGTGACGAAGCCGCGGTCGATGACATCAGAGGAGCCGGGGATATCGGTCAGCGCGCCGGCAACGAGGCCGCCGGTGCAGGACTCGGCCGTCGCGATCGTCAGCTTGCGCATCCGGCACAGATCGAGCAGCGAGCGGGAGAGGGCGCGTGCGTCGCTGCCGCCCATGATCTTACACGCTCCAGGGAAGACGAATGGTGGCGCTCGCGGTGGCCGCGATGCCTTCCTCACGGCCGGTGAAACCGAGCCGCTCGCTGGTGGTCGCCTTCACCGCGACGCGCGAAATGTCGACGCCGGAGATCTCGGCGATGCGGGCGCGCATGGTGTCGCGCAACGGGCCGATCTTCGGCCGCTCGCAAATCAGCGTCACCTCGAGATTGGCGACGCGGCCGCCGCGCGCCGTGACGCGCTCGATGGCATATTTCAGGAACTGGTCGGAGGAAGCGCCCTTCCACTTCGCATCGCTCGGCGGAAAGTGCGAGCCGATATCGCCGTCGGCGAGCGCGCCGAGGATGGCGTCGACCAGCGCATGCAGGCCGACATCGCCATCGGAATGGGCGAGGAAGCCCTTGGTGTGAGGCACGCGAACGCCGCAGATCATGACGTGGTCGCCTTCGCCGAAGGCGTGCACGTCATAGCCCGTGCCGGTCCTGATGTCGCCGAGCTGGGCGGCCAGGCGTGCTTCCTCGCGCACGAAATCCTCGGGAGTGGTGAGCTTCATATTGGCAACATCGCCTTCAAAGGTTGCAACCGTCAATCCTGCCCATTCGGCAATGGCGGCATCGTCGGTGAAATCCGAGCGTCCGTCCTTCGCCGCGCGACGATGCGCCTCGAGGATGACGTCGAAACGAAAGGATTGCGGCGTCTGCGCGATTCGCAGACGCGCGCGGTCCGGCGTGTCCTCGATATGACCGCTCTCGCCGGTGAGCTTGATGGTGTCGGTGACGGGGACGACCGGGATCGCAGCGCCAGTGCGGCTCGCCGCCTCGATCGCACGGGAGATCACGCCTGCCGAGACGAAGGGGCGGGCGGCATCGTGGATCAGGACGATATCGGGCTTGTGCTTTGCGAGCGCTTCTAGACCTGCGAGGACCGAGGCCTGACGGGTGGCGCCGCCATTGGTCGGCGGCTCGTGCTTCAGCCCTGCGACCGCGGCCGTGAACATAGCGCTGTCGTCGGGATTCACCACCGGTTGCACCGCAGACACCTCCGGGTGACGGCTGAAGGCTTCCATGGCGCGATAGATCACGGGCACACCGCCGATCTCGCGATATTGCTTCGGCCCGCCGGCGCCGGCGCGCAAGCCCCGACCGGCTGCGACGAGGACGACCGCAGTGCGTTGTGATTTCGCCATAGGACTCAAATACTCAGTTGGTGATGAAGAGTCGGGGAGTGGGGTGATTTGACGGCATGCCTCTAGCACGGCAGGCCCGCAAAAAAAGGGGGTTTCCCCGCTTTGTGGGAAACAGCATTTTGCTGCACTGCACTTGAAAGATCTGCAGAACTGTCTAAACTGTAGGCATGACGCTTGACTGCACAAGAATTGTGCGCAAGATAGATCATGGCAGGCGCGATGAGGCCCTGTCCAGTCAACGAGACCCCCGTGACCGGCTCGGCAGTATCCGGCTCTAAGCCGTTGAAAATAGGCGATATTGATGTCGCCACCCCGGTCTTCCTGGCGCCGATGTCGGGGGTGACTGACTCGCCCGTTCGGCGGCTGGCCGCCGAGCTGGGGGCAGGTCTCGTCGTGTCGGAAATGACCGCCAGCGATGAGCTCGCCAACGGCCACCGGATGTCGCGGTTGCGCTGCGAAGCCACGGGAATCGGCCCACACGTGGTCCAGCTCGCTGGCTGCGAGGCGCATTGGATGGCCGAAGGGGCCCGGATCGCCGAAGCCGAAGGCGCCGACATCATCGACATCAACATGGGCTGCCCGGCCCGCCACGTCACCGGCGGCCAGTCCGGCTCGGCCCTGATGCGCGACCTCAATCACGCCGTCAGCCTGATCGATGCGACGATTGCGGCGGTGAAGGTGCCGGTGACGCTGAAGATGCGGCTCGGCTGGGACGACCGCAGCCACAACGCGCCGGAACTGGCGCGGCGCGCGGAAGCATCAGGCGTCAAGCTCGTCACCGTGCATGGCCGCACCCGCTGCCAGTTCTACAAGGGCGAGGCCGATTGGGATGCGATCCGCACCGTGCGCAAGGCCATCTCCATTCCGCTCGTCGTCAATGGCGACATCACCACGTATGACAAGGCGCTCGCGGCACTGGACGCCTCCGGCGCCGATGCCGTGATGATCGGCCGCGGCGCGCAGGGCCAGCCCTGGCTGCCCGGCCAGATCGGCCGCCGCCTGAGGGGCGGGGCAGAGGAAGCAACGCCGGCGCTCGAGACGCAGCTGCATTATGTCCGCACGCTCTATGAGGGTGTCTGCGCGCTGTACGGCTTGCGCATTGGCCTCAGGCACGCGCGCAAGCATCTCGCCTGGGCGCTCGATATCGCGGCAGATGCGAGCGGCGCTTCAGTCGAGAAGCTGAAGGGGTGGCGTCAGAAGATCCTCACCTCCGAGGATCCGCGCCTGGTCCACCGATCGCTGCGAGACGCCTTCGACGACTTCGCATGGAGCGCTGCTGCATGAACTCAGCCGCCGAACAGCGCCGGCCGTCCGACAGCGACGCGATCCTGGATGCGCTTCCCAATCCCGTGCTGATGATCGGGCCGGACGGCAAGATCGTCGCCGCCAACATCGCGACCGAAGCCTTCTTCGAAATCTCGACGCAGTTCCTGAAGCGGCAGTCGCTGAAGGAACTGGTGCCGTTTGGCAGCCCTTTGCTGGCACTGATCGACCAGGTGCGCTTGTCGAACTCGCCGGTCAACGAATACAAGGTCGATCTCGGCACGCCGCGCATGGGCGGCGACCGCCAGGTCGATCTGCATGTCGCCCCGCTCACTGAGCGGCCGGGCCACATCGTGGTGATGCTCCAGGAGCGCACCATCGCCGACAAGATGGATCGCCAGCTCACCCATCGCAGCGCCGCGCGGTCGGTGATCGCGCTGGCCGCGATGCTGGCGCACGAGATCAAGAACCCGCTGTCCGGCATTCGTGGCGCGGCGCAGCTTCTCGAGCAGCAGGCTTCCTCCGAGGACCGCATGCTGACGCGCCTGATCTGCGACGAGGCCGACCGCATCGTGACGCTGGTCGACCGCATGGAGGTGTTCGGCGACGAGCGCCCCGTGGTGCGCGGCCCGGTCAACATCCACTCGGTGCTCGATCACGTGAAGCGGCTGGCGCAGTCCGGCTTTGCCCGCAACATCCGCTTCATCGAGGATTACGATCCCTCGTTGCCGCCGGTGCTGGCGAACCAGGACCAGCTGATCCAGGTGTTCCTCAATCTCGTGAAGAACGCCGCCGAAGCCCTGATCGACGTGCCCGACGCCGAGATCCAGCTCACCACCGCGTTCCGCCCCGGCGTGCGCCTGTCAGTCCCCGGTCAAAAATCCCGGGTATCCCTGCCGCTTGAATTCTGCGTCAGAGACAACGGACCAGGCGTGCCGGATGACCTTCTGCCCAACCTGTTCGATCCCTTCGTGACCACCAAGCAGACCGGCTCGGGTCTGGGCCTCGCGCTGGTCGCAAAGATCGTCGGCGATCACGGGGGCATCATCGAATGCGAATCTCAGCCGCGCAAGACCACCTTCCGCGTGCTGATGCCGATGTATTCCACATCGGTGAAACATGCCGATCAAAGCAGTCGCGCCGACTCTGCCGGGAAGCCGTCGCCTGCATCACAGGGGGCAAAATGAGGATTAGCGATGCCCGCAGGTAGCATTCTCGTAGCTGATGACGATACCGCCATCCGCACCGTTCTCAATCAGGCACTGTCCCGCGCCGGCTACGAAGTGCGGCTGACCGGCAATGCCGCAACGCTGTGGCGTTGGGTCAGCCAGGGGGAGGGCGATCTCGTCATCACCGACGTGGTGATGCCCGACGAGAACGCTTTCGACCTGCTGCCGCGGATCAAGAAGATGCGGCCGAATCTGCCCGTCATCGTCATGAGCGCGCAGAACACGTTCATGACGGCAATCCGTGCCTCCGAGCGCGGCGCCTATGAATATCTGCCAAAGCCCTTCGACCTGAAAGAGCTGATCGCCATCGTCGGCCGCGCACTCGCCGAGCCGAAGGAGCGGGTCTCGACGCCGGACGAGGACGCCGAGATGGAGGCGATCCCGCTAGTCGGCCGCTCGCCGGCGATGCAGGAAATCTATCGCGTGCTGGCGCGTCTGATGCAGACCGACCTCACCGTGATGATCACGGGCGAATCCGGCACCGGCAAGGAGCTGGTGGCGCGCGCGCTGCACGATTACGGCAAGCGCCGCAACGGCCCGTTCGTCGCCGTCAACATGGCCGCGATCCCGCGCGACCTCATCGAATCCGAGCTGTTCGGCCATGAGCGCGGCGCCTTCACCGGCGCCAACACCCGCGCCTCCGGCCGGTTCGAGCAGGCCGAGGGCGGTACGCTGTTCCTCGACGAGATCGGCGACATGCCGATGGAGGCGCAGACCCGTCTCTTACGCGTGCTGCAGCAGGGCGAATACACCACCGTCGGCGGCCGCACCCCGATCAAGACCGACGTGCGCATCGTCGCGGCCTCCAACAAGGATCTGCGCGTCCTGATCCAGCAGGGCCTGTTCCGCGAAGACCTGTTCTTCCGCCTCAACGTCGTGCCGCTGCGGCTGCCGCCGCTGCGCGAGCGCATCGAGGACCTGCCTGATCTGGTGCGGCACTTCTTCACGCTGGCCGAGAAAGATGGCTTGCCGCCGAAGAAGCTGGACGCGCTGGCGCTGGAACGGATGAAGCAACACCGCTGGCCCGGCAACGTGCGCGAGCTCGAAAATCTCGCCCGGCGCCTCGCCGCGCTCTATCCGCAGGACGTGATCACGTCCTCGGTCATCGACGGCGAGCTCGCGCCGCCCTCGGTCAGTCCGGGCGCCGCGGTCCAGCAGGGCGTCGACAATCTCGGCGGCGCGGTGGAGGCTTATCTGTCCTCGCACTTCCAGGGCTTCCCGAACGGCATGCCGCCGCCGGGCCTGTATCACCGCATCCTCAAGGAGATCGAGGTGCCGCTGCTCACGGCTGCACTCGCAGCCACCCGCGGCAACCAGATCCGCGCCGCGGACCTGCTCGGCCTCAACCGCAACACGCTGCGCAAGAAGATCCGGGACCTGGATATCCAGGTGTATCGGAGCGGGGGCTAGGCTTTCAGAACGGACGGTGGCTCAGCTCCCCCACCCAAGGCGGAGCTGAGCCTGTCCGGATCGCGTTGGCCGTTGCGGCTGACGCGGTGGGCAGAAGTCCGGATCGGACCGAAATGTTCCGCTCGCACTTTCAAATTGGTCATTCGGCGGCAACGCGCGGCATCACATCTATCTGACAAGCCGGCCGGATGCCGGCGTCACGCTGGCGACATTGACCGGCGGCGGCTGGAGGCCCAGGCCGTTGACCAGGAGGTCGGCGGCCACGATCAGCAGAAGAACGGCCGAGACCATCGTCGCGAGAAAAAATCTATCCATCCCCGTCAAGCCGGGATGGCGGGAATCCGTTCCCGTCCACCCGCCATGTCTTGTGGATGGGCGCGGCGGTCGCGGCCGAGACGCCGCGGAATTGTCGCAATTTGGCAACAATGTGGTACGAATACATCAGTATCCGCGCGCCCGCGGACCCGTTTTCAGCACCCATTGCCGGAATGATCAGCGCAGATACCTCGGCCGCATCCTTTGACACGGCCCCAGCCGAAGAGCCCAAGCGCTGGTCGCTGCGGCGCTGGCTGGCACCCTTTGCCGTGGCCCTGGCGCTGCTGTCTGCCTTCCTCACGTTCCTGGTTCTGACCGGCCTCACCAAGATCGAGCCGACGCCGGAGGTGGTCCGCTCGTTCTATCTGATCAATGCCGCGACGATCCTGCTCCTGGTCGGGATCATCATCCGGGAACTCTGGCAGCTGATCCTGGCCCGGCGGCGGGGCAGAGCGGCCGCGCGCCTCCATGTCCAGATCGTCAGCCTGTTCTCGATCGTGGCGGTGCTGCCGGCGGTGCTGGTCGCCGTCGTCGCCAACGTCACCATCGAGCGCGGCCTCGACCGGCTGTTCTCGGGCCCGACCAAGGAGGTGATCCAGAATTCGCTGACGATCGCGCGGGCCTACATGCAGGACCATGCGCAGCTGATCCGCGGCGACATTCTCGGCATGGCCAACGACATCGCGCACGCCCGGCCGCTCTACGACCAGGACCGCCGCTCGTTCCGGGAGATGCTGACCGCCAGCGCCGGCTCCCGCAATCTGCCGGGCGCGATGATCATCGACAAGAACACCAACATCCTGGAATCCGCCGACACCGGCATGCGGCTGGCCTATTCGCCGCCCGCGCCGGACTTCCTCAGCAACGTCAACGAGAACGAACCCGAAATCGCGGTGCTACCGGATGCGAGCTTCGTTGCCGCGGTGATCCGCCTGCGTGCCTTCAACGACACCTTCCTCTACGTCGCCCGGCCACTCGATCCGAACGTCGTCAACCAGCTCAAGCAGACCGAGGTCAGCGTCGCCGAATACGCCCAGATCGAGTCGCGCCGGCTCGGCATCCAGGTCGCCTTTGCGCTGATGTTCGCGGTGATCGCACTGACCATCCTGATGGCTTCGGTGCTGATTGGCCTCAACTTCGCCAACTCGCTGGTCTCGCCGATCCGGCGGCTGATGAATGCGGCCCACACGGTCTCGACCGGCGACCTCCATGTTCAGGTGGCCGTGCACCAGTCGGAAGGCGACCTTGCCCAGCTTGGTGAGACCTTCAACAAGATGACGCAGGAATTGCGCAGCCAGCGCGACGAGCTCGTCAACGCCAGCGACCTCATCGACAGCCGCCGCCGCTTCATCGAGGCCGTGCTGTCGTCGGCGAGCGCCGGCATCATCGGCGTCGACGCGTCCGGCAGCGTCGGCATCCTCAACCGCTCCGCCGAGAAGCTGATCGGGCACTCCGAAGCGGAGACGCTCGGCCACCCGCTTTCCGACGTGCTGCCTGAGCTCGACGAGATGATGAAGGCGGCGCGGGAAGGGACCCAGCGCCTGGTGCAGGGCCAGATCACGATCACCCGCGACGGCACCGAGCGCAATCTCTCGGTCCGCGTCAGCGCCGAGAAGACCAGCCAACCGCGCGACAGCTACATCATCACGCTCGACGACATCACCGAACTGGTGTCGGCGCAGCGCACCTCGGCCTGGGGCGACGTGGCGCGCCGCATCGCCCACGAGATCAAGAATCCGCTGACGCCGATCCAGCTCTCGGCCGAGCGCATCCGCCGCAAGTTCGGCAAGACCATCACCGAGGACAAGGACAAGCAGATCTTCGACCAATGCACCGACACCATCGTGCGCCAGGTCGACGACATCAGGCGCATGGTCGATGAGTTCTCCCGTTTCGCGCGGATGCCGAAACCGGTGATGGAGGGCGAGGACGTCGCCGACACCGTGCGGCAGGCGGTGTTCCTGATGAAAGTCGCCCATCCCGAGATCGACATCGAGGCCGAGTTCAAAGAGGATCCGCTGCGCGCCCAGTTCGACCGGCGACTGATCTCCCAGGCCGTCACCAACATCGTCAAGAACGCCACCGAGGCGATCGAGCAGGTCCCGCCGGAGGAGCTCAGCCAGGAAAACGGAAAAGGCCGCATCGACGTCGTGGTATCGCGCGAAGGTGAGGACGTGCTGATCGACGTGGTCGACAACGGCATCGGCCTGCCCAAGGTCGCGCGCTCGCGGCTGCTCGAGCCCTACGTCACGACGCGCGCCAAGGGCACCGGCTTGGGGCTGGCGATCGTCGGCCGCGTGCTGGAAGACCATGGCGGACGCATCGAGCTGAAGGACGCCTCCGACTTCCGCGAAGGCCAGCGCGGCGCCTGGATGCGGATGCGCTTTGCGATCTCCGGGCAACCCGCGAAGTCCGAGGGAGCCGAGCCGGCGCCCCCGGAAGCAACCAAGCCGGACAACAAGGAAACGGTTGCGGATTCCGTCAAGGAATCCAGGCCGGACTCGGAAACAAAAGAGCCGGCCGCCGAAACCAAAGAGCCGACTGAAAAGACCAATGATTCAACGAAAATCGAAGCCTCAACAGGTAGCTGACAAGGCAGGCGCGACCCATGGCTAGTGAAATTCTGATTGTCGATGACGAGGCCGATATTCGGGATCTCGTTGCGGGCATTCTCGAAGACGAGGGGTTCGTCACAAGGACGGCACGCGACAGCGATACGGCCCTGGCCGAGATCGCCAATCGCAGGCCGCATCTGGTGTTCCTCGACATCTGGCTCCAGGGCTCCAAGCTCGACGGCTTGCAGCTCCTGGAGCAGGTCAAGAAGGACAACGCCGACCTGCCGGTCGTGATGATCTCCGGCCACGGCAACATCGAGACCGCGGTCGCCGCGATCAAGCGCGGCGCCTACGACTTCATCGAGAAGCCGTTCAAGGCCGACCGCCTGATCCTGGTCGCGACCCGAGCGCTGGAGAACTCGCGGCTCAAGCGCGAGGTCAAGGAGCTGAAGCAGCTCGCGCCGAGCGCCAGCCAGCTCGTCGGCCGCTCGCCGAGCATGAACCAGCTGCGCCAGACCATCGAGCGCGCGGCCAAGGCCAACAGCCGCATCCTGATCGTCGGCCCCGCCGGCGCCGGCAAGGAGCTGACGGCGCGCACGCTGCACACGGCCTCGGGCCGCGCCGACGGACCCTTCGTCGTCATCAACGCAGCCGCCATCACGCCCGAGCGGATGGAGCATGAGCTGTTCGGCGTCGAGCAGTCCAACGGCGAACAGCCGCGCAAGCCCGGTGCGCTCGAGGAAGCCCATGGCGGCACGCTGTTCATCGACGAGATCGCGGACATGCCGCGCGAGACCCAGAACAAGATTCTGCGCGTGCTGGTCGAGCAATCGTTCCAGCGCGTCGGCGGCACCGCCAAGGTGCAGGTCGACGTCCGCATCATCTCCTCCACCGCGCGCAATCTCGAAGAGGAGATCGCGGCCGGCCATTTCCGTGAGGACCTCTATCATCGGCTCTCGGTGGTGCCGATCCGCGTGCCCGCGCTGTCGGAGCGGCGCGAGGACATTCCGGAATTGATCGACTACTTCATGGAGCAGATCTCGGCCGGCAGCGGCCTGCCGAAGCGGCAGATCGGGCAGGATGCGATGGCGGTGCTGCAATCGCACGTCTGGCCGGGCAATGTGCGCCAGCTCCGCAACAACGTTGAGAGAGTCATGATTCTGGCTGCGGGCGGGCCCGAGGTCATCATCACGGCCGACATGTTGCCGCAGGACGTCGGCTCCATGGTGCCGGCGATGCCGACCAGCAACAATGGCGAGCACATCATGGGCCTGCCGCTGCGCGAAGCGCGCGAAGTATTCGAGCGCGACTATTTGATTGCACAGATCAGCCGTTTCTCAGGAAATATTTCTCGCACGGCCGAGTTTGTTGGCATGGAACGTTCGGCGCTGCATCGGAAGCTGAAGGCGCTCGGTGTCGGCTAAAGCGTTTTCGAGCGAAGTGGGTACCGGTTCGCGTAAAGAAAACGCGTCAAAACAAGATGTCGCGCCGCGACGTTGCGGTGAGACATCAGGGATAAGCGAGGAAAATCATCGATTTCCGTAGTTTTTCGGGGCAAGACGGCGAGGGCTGGCGCGTGAAGCGGCTTGCCTAATAACTCCACCTGTCCTCTAATCGCACAGCTGTTCCTTCCGAGGGGGATCTCATGAGGGACGGCAACCGGGAAAGGCCCCGCATCAACCAAAACAGGGGCGCAACCGGCGCAATAAAAAGAAACTCAAAGCGAGAAAAAAAATGGCGGCAGACCGCGCACAAAACCTACAGGACACCTTCCTTAATCACGTTCGCAAAACCAAGACGCCACTAACGATCTTTCTGGTCAACGGAGTGAAGCTCCAGGGCATCGTGACCTGGTTCGACAATTTCTGTCTGCTGCTTCGGCGCGACGGTCATTCGCAGCTCGTCTACAAGCATGCGATCTCGACCATCATGCCGGGCGCTCCGATCCAGTTGTTCGAAGGCGGCGAGGATCAGCCGGCTTGAGAGTGCTCTGATTGGAACCCCGGAATTTTGACGGGGACGCCGACCGTCCGCGGTCGGCAGGGGCTAAGCAGACGGGGCGGGTGCTGGTCATCGGCCCCTACTTGCGAGTGCGTGCGGGCAGTGCCGACGCGCAATCGGAAGGCCATGCCTTGTCCAACCAAGTCCAGCGCGACGCCGAGGCCCGGCTCGATGAAGCCGTGGGCCTCGCGCGCGCGATCGATCTCGTCATTGCCGATGCCATCATCGCGCCGGTCAGCCAGATCCGCCCTGCCACTTACATCGGCAAGGGCAAGGTCGAGGAGATCGCCGCGCTGGCCAAGAGCCTCGACGTCGAGCTGGTGGTGATGGATTGCGCGCTGGCGCCGATCCAGCAGCGCAATCTCGAGAAGCAGTTGCACGCCAAGGTGCTCGACCGCACCGGGCTCATTCTGGAAATCTTCGGCCGCCGCGCCAAGACCAGGGAAGGCTCGCTTCAGGTCGAGCTCGCCCATCTCAATTACCAGCGCTCGCGCCTGGTGCGCTCATGGACCCATCTGGAGCGCCAGCGCGGCGGTTTCGGATTCATGGGCGGTCCCGGCGAGACGCAGATCGAAGCCGACCGCCGCCTGATCCAGGAGCGCATCTCCAAGCTCGAGGGTGAGCTGAAGAAGGTGCAGGCGACGCGACGATTGCATCGCGCCGGCCGCCAGCGCGTGCCGTATCGCGTCGTCGCGCTGGTCGGCTACACCAATGCCGGCAAGTCGACGCTGTTCAACCGCCTGACCCGCGCCGACGTGCAGGCCGCCGACATGTTGTTCGCGACGCTCGATCCGACCTTGCGCGCGCTCAACCTGCCGCATGGCGGCAAGGCGATGCTGTCCGACACGGTCGGATTCATCTCCAATCTGCCGACACAGCTCGTCGCAGCCTTCCGCGCCACGCTGGAGGAAGTGCTGGAGGCGGACGTCATCCTGCACGTCCGCGACATCTCGCATGACGATGCCGAAGCGCAGCAGAGCGACGTCGACGCGGTGCTGCGCCAGCTCGGCATCAACCCCGACGACCCCGGCCGCATCATTGAGGTCTGGAACAAGATCGACCGTTACGACGCCGAGCAGCGCGAAGAGCTTTTGAACATCGCCGCGCGCCGGCCGGAAGATCATCCGGCGATGCTGGTTTCAGCCGTGTCAGGCGAGGGGGTCGACGCGCTGCTCGCCGCGATCGAGCAGCGGCTCGCAGCAAAACGCACCACGCTCGATCTCTCCATCGACGCTGCCGACGGCGCCGGCATCAGCTGGCTGCACCGGAATGCAGAGGTGCTGGCCAAGGAGCTGCACGACGGCCGCTTCGACATGACCGTGCGGGTCGACGAGACCAAGCGGGATATCGTGGTGTCGCGGTTCGACGCGGTGCCGCATCTGTCCGCCACATAGCAGCCGTCGTCCTGGCGAAAGCCAGGACCCCTAACCACAGGCCAATGCAATTGGCAACCCTGCTTGCTCCAGCGGGCCTCAACAACTTGCATTTGGGGTAATGGGTCCTGGCTTTCGCCAGGACGACACTGAGTTACCGGCGGGCTTCCTTGCGTCCCTCCGACGCCGGCTTCTCCTCGCCCTTAGCCGCATTCCATAGCGCATCCATCTCCGCCAGCGAGGCCTGCTCCAGGGTGCGGCCCTGCGCCTCCAGCGTCCGTTCGATATAGGCAAAGCGCCGCTCGAATTTTGCATTCGTCGCACGCAGCGCGGCCTCCGGGTCAGCGTCGACATGGCGGGCGAGGTTGACGAGTGCGAAAATCAGGTCCCCGGTTTCTTCTGCCAGCTCCTGCTTGTCATTTCGATCCAGCGCGGCTTCGATCTCGTCGGCTTCCTCGCGGATCTTTTGCAGCACCGCGCGCGGGTCGTTCCAGTCGAAGCCGACGGTGGAGGCCTTGCGCTGGAGCTCCATGGCGCGGGTCAAGGCGGGCTGGCCGGCCTTCACGCCCGACAGCAGCGATTTGTGCGCCGGCACTTGCTCCGGCGGCCGGCGCGCGGCGCGCTCGGCTTTCTCCTCGGCCTTGATGCGGTCCCAGACTTCCTTGACGTGAGAGGAGGCGAGATTGCCGTCCTTGTCGGCAAAGACATGAGGATGGCGGCGGATCATCTTGCGGGTGATGGCCTCGACGACGTCGCCAAAAGCGAACGCGTTCTGCTCCTCAGCCATCCGGGCGTGGAACACGACCTGCAACAGGAGGTCGCCGAGCTCCTCGCGCAGATCGTCGAGATCGCCGCGTGTGATCGCATCGACCACCTCATAGGCTTCCTCGATCGTGTAGGGCGCGATGGTCGCAAAATTCTGCTCGAGGTCCCAGGGGCAGCCGGTCACCGGCGTGCGCAGCGCCGCCATGATCTCGATCAGGCGGGAAATGTCGCGGGAAGGGGTCATTGCGGGGCGGTCTCCTGGCTCCAAAGCCTTATGCCAAAAGCGGGCGGCCGTTCCCAGCGGGGCGCGGCGGAACAGGCCGATTTCCACCGATTGGCGGGCGGTCTGCGCAGTGCTAAAGCGCGGGCCATGAGTGACGCATTTTCATCACAGACCGCCTTGGTGCTGTTTTCCGGCGGCCAGGATTCCACCACCTGCCTCGCCTGGGCGCTCAGCCGTTTCGCCCGCGTGGAGACGCTGGGGTTTGACTACGGCCAGCGCCATGCCATTGAGCTCGCCTGTCGCGACCGCCTGTTCGAGGGCATCAAGGGCCTGCGCGCGGATTGGGCCGCAAAGCTCGGCGAGAGCCACACGCTGTCGATCCCGACGCTGGCGGCCGTGTCCGAGACGGCGCTGACGCGCGATGTCGCGATCGCGATGGGCGCCGACGGCCTGCCCAACACCTTCGTGCCCGGTCGTAATCTGGTGTTCCTAACCTTCGCCGCGGCGCTGGCCTACCGGCGCGGCATCACCCACATCGTCGGCGGCATGTGCGAGACCGACTATTCCGGCTATCCCGATTGCCGCGACGAGACCATCCGCGCCATGCAGGCCGCGCTCTCGCTCGGCATGGCGAGATCCTTCGAGCTGCACACGCCGCTGATGTGGATCGACAAGGCGGCGACGTGGAAGCTCGCGCACGACCTCGGCGGCGGCGGGCTTGTCGATCTCATCCGCGAGCAGTCGCACACCTGCTATCTCGGCGAACGCGGCGCGCAGCACGAGTGGGGATACGGTTGCGGGGAGTGCCCGGCGTGCAGCCTGCGGGCGAAGGGGTGGCGGGAGTTCGTAGCGGGTCGCTGAGGCTACAAATTCGGGTCATCACCCGCGAAGGCGGGTGATCCATTGTCCCAGAGACCGTGCTTGAGCCGAGAGGCCGCGGCGTACTGGGTCGCCCCGTCAAGCCGGGCGACGACAGGTGGAGAGAACCCGCGCTCTCTCCAGCCGTCATTGCGAGGAGCCCTTGCGACGAAGCAATCCAGACTGTCCCGGCGGAGGGATTCTGGATTGCTTCGCTGCGCTCGCAATGACGAACTCAGCGAGACCTACCGAAAATCCTCAGGCCTGAGCTCGATCGGCTTGCCATGCGGCGTGCGGTCGGCGGCGTGGTCCCAGGCGTCGCGGTAGCGGTGCAGCGTCTGCGTCGAGGCGACGCCCTTGCGTGCGACGAGGCCTTCCAGCGTGGCGAGCCAATGCAGGTAGTAGGTCTCGCCCGTATCCGGATCGCCGGCGGCCTGTGCACGCTTGATCTCCTCGGCGAGCGCGGCGGCCCATTCCGGCCAGGTGAACACGCCGCGTTCGTGCAGGCTCAACGCCATCGCAAACGCATGGGCCTCCCAGGGCGCACGGAACACCGGTCCGTCGTCATCGCGGGGAATGCTCGGGATGGCCGCAGTGGCGGCGGCCGCAAGCGGGCTGCTCATCACGCCGGGTCCAGATAGGGCTCGAACGCGTCGATGGAGACCTTCGAGGTCGGATCGCCATCTGCGCCCCAGAGATCGCGCCCCTCGAACACGACCGTGTAGAGCCATTGCGGATTTTCGCCTTGCTCCATCGCAGCCGAATCCGGAAACACGTGGCAGCCATGGTTGAGCTCGACGACGCCGACATGGCCGCGCACATAGCGCGGCAGCCGCGTATGCGTCGCCGGATGAATGTTCTTGGCGCGCACCCGGTCACCGATCGCAAATTTCGCAGGGGCCGGGGCAGGGCGGGCGAACTTGCCGCGCACCATCACGCGCTCGACATTGGCGAGATCGAACTTGCCGTGCTTGAGCGCCTTTGCGGGCTGCATCGCGTGGCCGGCGGCAACCTCCTCCCGTGTGAGATAGCCCTTCTCGATCAGCATCTCCTCGAGACCGAGGAACCACTTCTTGTAATAGGAACTCGAGAGATAGACATGCGGCGGGATCGTTTCGCGATAGAAGCGCGAGGTGTCGATGTTGAAGGCGCCGGCCGCCCCCATCGCACGCACCATGGCGAGGACACGCGCTTCCCAATCAGCGTGGAACATCGGCTCGTTCGGCTCGGGCTCGACCTTGCCGAACCCATCCATGCCGCCCATGTCGTGCACGCCGTTCATGACGGCGCTCCCGGCGTCTTGGGAAAGCCGGTGCCGATCATGGAGTCGCGGGTGACGAGTTCAGCGAGTTGGTCCTCGCTCCAGCCCTCCGTGCCTTTGGGGCGGATCGGCAGAACCAGAAAGCGCGTCTCCGCAGTGGAATCCCACACTCTTATTTCCATGTCCTTGGGCAGCGTGACGCCGAAATCGGCGAGCACGCCGCGTGGATCCTTGACCGCACGCGAGCGGTAGGGTGCGGCCTTGTACCAGACCGGCGGCAGCCCGAGCATTTCCCAGGGGTAGCAGGAGCACAGCGTGCACACGACCATGTTGTGGCGCTCAGGTGTGTTCTCGATCACGACGAGATGATCGCCGACGCGGCTGACATGGCCGAGCGTGCCGATGGCCTTGCTGCCGTCCTCCAGCAGCGCCTTCTTGAACGCCGGATCGGTCCAGGCCTTGGCGACGACGCGCGCGCCATTATGCGGGCCGATCTTGGTCTCATAGGCCTGAATGATGGCATCGAGCGCGGCCGGCTCGACATAGCCTTTTTCGGTCAGGATCGTCTCGAGCGCGCGCACGCGCAGCTCGGTCTCCGACAGCTCGGAATGGTCGTCGTGGTGGTGGTCATGATCGTGGCTCATGGGACAAAGGATAGGCGCAATGGTCCGTTTCTGTCGAGCGTTCGTTGCAGTGCAATCCGGCCACGTGTTCGTGACGCCTTTGCGCGCTGGCATCGCCGGTGACATGACGAAAACCGCTTTCAATCCGGCCCTGGACAGCCATTGATATCGTCGTGGACAGTCCGTATACGCCGCGCTGGGACAAAAGCGGGTCCGGTCAACGGGCCGCACGGCGCGACGACAATCGAGGGGGAAGGCCCATGACCGCTAGCTCACAGGCGTCTGAGGCGAACGGGTTTCGCTGGAAGCTGATCGCGCCCCTCGTGGTGTGGCTGGCGATCTATCTGTGGCCGGTGCCGTCGGGGCTCAATGTCAATCAGTGGCACTATTTTGCCGTGTTCGCGGCGGTCATCACAGGGCTCATCCTGGAATCGATGCCGGTCGGTGCAGTCGGGTTCATCGGTCTCACGGTCGCGGGCGTCGCCGGCTATATCGATGCCGATCCCACGAAATCGCTGCGCTGGATGCTGGCGGGATTTGCCGAGAGCACGGTGTGGCTGATCGTCGGCGCCTTCGTGTTCTCGATCGGCTACCGCAAGAGCCAGCTCGGCCGGCGCATTGCGCTGGTGCTGGTGCAGCGACTCGGCCGCAACACGCTTGGTCTCGGCTATGCGGTCGCGATGTCGGACTTCCTGCTCGCGCCGGCGACCCCCTCGAACACCGCGCGCAGCGGCGGCATCGTCTATCCCATCATCAGCAACATCCCGCGCATCTATGGCTCCGAGCCGGGACCGACCGCCGGCAGGATCGGCACCTATGTGATGTGGACCGCCTTTGCGGCGACCGCGATCACGAGCTCGCTGTTCTTCACCGCGCTCGCACCCAACGCGGCGGCGCTTGCGATCGCCAAGAAGACAGTCGGGATCGAGGTGAGCTGGGGCCAGTGGTTCGTCGGCTTTGCGCCGCTCGGAATCCTGCTGATGGTGCTCGTTCCGCTGCTGAGCTATCTGGTGTGCCGTCCCGAGGTGAAGCGCAGCCCGGAAATCTCGGAATGGGCGGCGAAGGAGCTCAGCGCGATGGGCCCGATGTCGCGCAACGAATGGATCATGCTCGGCCTGATCGTGCTCGCGATGTTCCTGTGGATCGCGGGCTCGAGCCCGGACATCCACGTCCCCGTGCTCGGCTCGAACTTCGTCAACGCCACCACCGTCGTGTTCATCGTGATCTCCTTGATGCTGGTGACGGGCGTGATCGAGTTTGCCGACATCGTCGGCGAGAAGAGCGCCTGGGAAGTGTTCTTCTATTTCACCTCGCTGCTGACCCTGGCCTCGGGCCTCAACGAAATCGGCTTCATCAAATGGTTCGCGGCCGAATACGCCAAGCCGCTCGCGGGGCTGTCGCCATCGACCGCGATGCTGCTGCTGGTCGCGCTGTTCTTCTGGATCCACTATTTCTTCTCGAGCATCACCTCGCATGCGGCCGCGGTGCTGCCGGTGGTGCTGGCGGTCGGATCCGGCATCACTGATCTGCCAGTCACGACGCTCGCCATGCTCTGCATGTATTCGCTCGGCCTGATGGGCGTGATCTCGCCTTACGCGACGGGACCTGCGCCGATGTATTTCGGCAGCGGTTACATCGGCAAAGGCCAGTTCTGGGGCTTTGGCCTGATCTTTGGGCTGCTCTATTTCGCCGGCCTCCTGCTGATTGTGCTGCCCTGGTTGCAGGTCCACTGAGCCGCGCCGGAGGCTCTTGGCCTGGCAGATGAATTTTCTCCCCGAGGGGCGGGATTTGGAAAACTTCATCCAACTCCCGCAGATATCTGACATTGCAAGACGGACCTGAAAGGGCGATGGTGCGTGCTGCGGTGCAGCGCGCTTTCCGAGCCCTCATCGCGGTTCCAATCCCGTCGCATGATTGCGACCAGGCTTCCCCGTGGATTTTGCGGGCAAGCGAACCATTGTGCATGAAGGCCATCACCATGAACGCCCACCAATCGCTTGCGATCGGACAGCCGATCCAGACGCCTGAAGCGATTTCGCCCGCCGCGACCGAGCCGGACGCGATGGTCCGTTTCGCCGGCATCTCAAAGACCTATCCGGCCTATCGCGGCAAGCCCGGCGTCAAAGCGCTGCAAGACATCGACTTCGCGATTCCACGCGGTTCCATCACCGGCGTGATCGGTCGCTCCGGCGCCGGCAAGTCGAGCCTGGTCCGGCTAATCAACGGGCTGGAGAAGCCAACCACGGGCCGCGTCATCGTCGATAACAGAGACATCTCGGCGCTCGCAGGGCGCGAATTGCGGCTGGCGCAGCGCTCGATCGGCATGATCTTCCAACACTTCAACCTGCTGTCGTCGCGCACGGCGGCCGACAACATCGCGCTGCCGCTCGAGATCGCCGGCTGGGCCAAGGCCGACATCAAGATCCGTGTCGCCGAGCTGCTCGCGCTGGTCGGCATCGCCGACAAGCACGACCGCTATCCTTCGGAACTCTCCGGCGGCCAGAAGCAGCGCGTCGGCATCGCGCGGGCGCTCGCCACGCGGCCGAGCGTGCTGCTGTCGGACGAGGCGACCTCCGCGCTCGATCCGCAGACCACGCGCGCGATCCTCGATCTGCTTGCGAGCATCAACTGCGAGCTCGGGGTGACCATCGTGCTGATCACCCACGAAATGTCGGTGGTGCGTCAGCTCGCGAAGGAGGTCGTGGTGCTCGATGCCGGCCGCGTGGTCGAGAGCGGCCATGTCGCCGACATCTTCACCCATCCCAGGAACCCGATCACGCAGTCCTTCCTGGCGGAGGTGATCGGCGACAGCCTGCCGGTGTCGCTGGCGAGCCGCATTGTTTCGGAGCCGGTCGCGGGTGGACAGGCCGTAATCCGCGTCCAGGTCCGCGGCGCCGGCGCCGGCGATACGCTGGTGGCGCGGCTTGCCCGTGAGCTCGGCTTCGACGTCGCGCTGCTCTCGGCGCGCATCGACGAGATCAGCGGCCAGCAAGTCGGCTCGCTCGTTCTCGGCATTCCTTTTGACATCTCTGGCGGAGAGGACGCGGCGACGCGGACGCTCGCCTGGTTGTCTCAATATCAATTCCCGGCGGAGCGCATCGGCCATGTCGCCTGAACTCATCAACCTGATCGCCCAGGCCACGGGCGAAACCCTGTTCATGGTCGGCATCGCGGCGCTGCTCGGCACCGTCTTCGGTCTGCCGCTCGGCGTCTTTCTTGCGACCAGCCGGAAGGGGGAGCTGTTCGCGGCACCTGCCGTCAACGGCGTGCTCGGCGTCATCGTCAACGCGACGCGGTCTACGCCCTTCATCATCCTCGTCGTCGCCATCATCCCGTTCACGCGCCTCGTCGCCGGCACCTCGATCGGATCGACCGCGGCGATCGTGCCGTTGACCATCGCTTCGACGCCGTTCATCGCACGCCTCGTCGAAGCCGCGATCCGCGAGGTCGATGGCGGCCTCATTGAAACGGCATCCTCGTTCGGGGCCTCGCCGATCCAGATCGTGCTCAAGGTGCTGATCCCCGAGGCGCTGCCGGGCCTGGTGCTGGCACTGACGCTCGCGGTGGTCAGCCTGCTCGGCTATTCCGCCATGGTCGGCGCCGTCGGCGGCGGAGGCCTCGGCGATCTTGGCATCCGCTACGGCTATCAGCGCTTCATGCCGGAAATGATGCTGGCCGTCGTCGTCGTGCTGATCGCGCTGGTGCAGCTCGTGCAGAGCGCGGGCGATTATCTGGCGCGTCGCGTCAACCGCCGGCTGCGGCACCGCTGATATCGTTTCCAGATGTTGCGGACGGGCAGATTCTCGTTCGTCTGGAAACATTCCAAAATCGAAACGTGACTGGGCGCTTTCGCCGCACTTGCTGCGCACACGTCTGGAGAAATTCTAACGCTGTTCCTATCGCACTCCGAAACCGCCTGAGTTAGGGCGGGGCATCAAAAATGATACCGGCAAAGCCGGCAGTGCGTGGGGCTTCCAAGACGTGACCGACTTCCAACTTTCTTCGCGTGATGGCACGCGTCGCCGGCAGATTCATCTTCTCTTCTTCGGTGCCGTCAGCACATTTGCTCTCTCCGTGCCGCTCGGTGACGTGCAAGCCCAGACGCAAATTCCCGCTGTCACCGTCGACGCGCCAGTCCAACGCGCTCGCCCCGCGGCGATTGCATCGTCACGAAGGTCGGCGGCGACACGTGCCGCGCGCGCCAATCGTCGCGCTCCGGCGCAGCAGGCTGCGCCAACCCAGTCGGCATCGAACGGCGCCACCTTCGAACGCGCCAATGGTCCGGTGCGCGGTTTCGTCGCCACGAGGAGCGGCACCGCCACCAAGACGGATACACCGCTGATCGAAACGCCGCAGTCGGTGTCCGTGGTCACCACCGACCAGGTCAGGAACCAGGGCGCGGTCTCGATCGGCGAGGCGCTGCGCTACACGGCCGGCGTCAGCGGCGACGTCAATGGCGGCTCAGACACCCGCTTCGGCGCCCTTCAGATCCGCGGCTTCGACACGACCATGTCCGGCCTCTACGTCGACGGCTTGCGGATTCCGTCCAGCAACTACGTGCACTTCAACGGCCTCGATCCTTACGGGGCCGAGCGTATCGAGATTCTCAAGGGCCCGTCCTCGGCGATGTATGGCGGCAGCGGCACCGGCGGCATCCTCAACTACGTGACAAAACTGCCGACGGCGCAGCAGTTCGGCGAGATCTCGATCTCCGGCGGCAGCTTCAACCGCTATCAGGGCCAGTTCGACATGGGCGGGCCCGCCAACAAGGAAGGCACGGTACTGTGGCGCCTCACCGGCGTGGTGCGCGACGGCGAGACTCAGGTCGACTTCACCAAGGACAACCGCGTCTTCATCGCGCCCGCCGTCACCTTCAAGCCGAACGAGGACACCACCATCACCTTGCTCGCCAACTACCAGCGCGACCGGGCAGGGTGGGGCCTCCAGTTCCTGCCGGCCTCGGGCACGGTGTGGCCGAACAACGGTCGCACCATCCCGGTTTCGTTCTTCGCGGGCGTGCCGAGCTTCAACGCGTTCAACACCGAGATCGCGACCGCCGGCTACCAGCTCTCGCACGATTTCACCGACAACATCACGCTCCGGCAGAACCTGCGTTACGCCTATCAGCACAACGAGGAAAAGACCTTCTACGGCACGGGATATACCGACGAGGCGGCGGGGCAGCTGGGGCGTTTCGGCAGCTACAGCAACTCGTACATCAACTCCTTCGCAGTGGACAACCAGCTCCAGGGCAAGTTCAGCACGGGCATCCTTGGCCATACCACGCTGGTCGGGATCGACTATCGCAACACCGCGTTTCGCGACACCGCGTTTAGCGTCACGACGTCGTCGCCGGAGATCAACGTGTTCAATCCGGTCTACAGCTACGACTGGACCATCGGCGCGATGAACGACAACACCGGCGTGAAGCAGTCTCAGCTCGGCCTCTACGCGCAGGATCAGATCAAGCTCGGCCGGCTGTCATTCCAACTCGGCGGCCGCCAGGATTTCGTGACGACGCAGCTCGACAGCGGCATCAGCAACACATCGATCTCGAAGGATGCTTCGGCCTTCACCGGCCGTGCTGCCATGATGTACAATTTCGACAACGGCATCGCGCCCTATTTCAGCTACTCGGAATCGTTCCTGCCGGTGCTCGCCACGGGACCGGGCGGCCAGATGCTCAATCCCGAGACCGGCGTGCAGTACGAGGTCGGCGTCAAGTACCAGCCGCTCGGCTGGAATGCGCTGTTCACCTTCGCCGCCTTCGACCTGACGCGCGACAACGTCGCTGTGTACGTACCTGCAATGACCTTTTACGAACAGATCGGGCAGGTGAAGTCGCGCGGCATCGAGCTCGAAGGCACGATGTCGCTCGCCGACGGCTGGAATCTGCGCGCGGCCTATGCCTATGTCGATGCCATGGTCACGCAGGATCCGGTGAATGTCGGCAAAGCGCCGGTCACCGTGCCGCTCAACCGCGCCTCGCTGTGGAGCGACTACACGCTCCAGAACGGACCGCTCGCAGGCTTGCAGTTCGGCGGCGGCATCCGTTATGTCGGCGCGACCTGGGGCGATGACGCCAACACCTTCAAGGTGGGATCCTCGACCGTGCTGGATGCGCTTTTGGCCTACACCAGAGACAATTGGCGGCTGTCGGTGAATGTCACCAACCTCGCCGACACACGCTACGTCGCCGCCTGCTACGGCCTGTCGGGCTGCATGTATGCCGAGGGGCGCAAGGCGATCGGCAAGCTGACCTACCGCTGGTGAGTTTGATGGCAATCGCGTCTAAGCCACCACAAGAGGTCGTCATGCCCGGGCTTGTCCCGGGCATCCACGTTCTTTTGTGCCGTTGGCAAGGCGTGGATGGCCGGGACAAGCCCGGCCATGACGCTGCGGGGGCTTTAGCGCCCCAAGCTCCAACCTCATATGCGATGGCCCTTGGCAGCGAGGGATCAGACCGCTTCATAAGAGGCGAACGATGAGAGCGATATTCGGCAGGCTGCATCGCTGGGCGGGACTGCTGACCGCCGGCTTCCTGTTCTTCTCCGGCATCACCGGGGCGATCATCTCTTGGGATCACGAGATCGACGACGTCCTGAACAGCCATTTGTTCGACGTCAGCACCAAGGGTCCGGCGATTCCGTCGATCGAGCTCGCGAAGATGATCGAGCAGCGCGATCCCCGCGCGCGCGTCGTCTATCTCTTCATGACGCCGGAGGAGGGCCACTCGTTGTGGTTCTTCGTCATGCCGCGGATCGATGCCGCAACCGGCAAGCGTTACCCGCTCGACTACAATCAAGTCTTCCTCGATCCCAACACCGGCACGGAGCTCGGCCGGCGCTATTGGGGCGCGGTGTGGCCGGTGACGAGAGAAAACTTCGTCTCGTTCCTCTACAAGCTGCACTACACCATGCACATCCCGGAATTCTGGGGCAGCGACCGCTGGGGCATGCGCGTGCTCGGCGTGATCGCCATCATCTGGACCATCGATTGCTTCGTCGGCCTCTATCTGACGCTGCCCTCACGCCGGCGCGCCAGGACGGCGCGGCCGCCTGAGGTCACGCGCCAGCTCCAGCGCGGTTTCTGGGCGCGGTGGGCGCCGGCCTGGACCATCAAGACCTCGGGCAGCGCCTACCGGATCAATTTCGACATCCACCGTGCCTTCAGCCTGTGGACCTGGGGCGTACTGTTCGTCATCGCCTTCACGGCGTTCTCGCTGAACCTCTATTTCGAGGTGTTCTCGCCGCTGATGAAGATGGTCTCGAACTACACCCCGACGCCCTATGAGCAGCGGCCCTATCGCGATCTCGACAATCCCATCGAGCCCAAGGTCAGCTTTGCCGACATCGCGGCGCGCGCGGCGGCCGACGGCAAGGGGCGAGGGTGGATCACCCCGGTCGGCGCGATCAGCTACGGCCCGGCTCATGGCGTCTATGCCGCCGCCTTCTTTCATCCCGGCGACGACCACGGCGCCGGCGGCGTCGGCCCGGCGCAGCTCTATTACGATAGCGAAGACGGCCGTCCCATCGGCGAGCGCCTGCCCTGGGTCGGCACCGCCGCCGACATCTTCGTGCAGGCGCAATTCCCGCTGCATTCGGGCCGCATCGTCGGGCTGTTCGGCCGCATCCTGATCTCGATCATGGGCCTCGTCGTAGCGGCTCTCTCGGTGACCGGCGTCGTGATCTGGTGGCGCAAGCGCCGTGCCCGTGTCCGCGTGCGCGAGACCGCGGCGATGCGCCTCGGCCGGCAGCAACTCTCGCCGGCAGAGTAGGGCGCTCGTCCGGTCTTCGGATGAACGTTGCCGCGAAACCGAGCCTCGGTACGAATCCGTAGCGCATATCCGTGGTGACGCGCCGCGCTGCGATTACGGTCATCTGAGGATACATTTAGGAACCAGGAATATTCCGGCACGGTTTGTGAGTTACAGGGAAATCCCACTTGCCCAAGGCGGTACCGCCAGGAGGCGACTGATGAGTGATCAATCCAAGCCGGTAGGTGCAAGCTCTTCCTCCAGCAACAAGCCCGACAAGGGTCTTTCTCGCCGCGGCTTCATCGCAAAATCGCTCTGCGGCGCAGCGCTGGCGGGCACGGCTGCGGCTCCGGCATGGGCCCATGGCACCGCAGGATCTGCCACGGGTGCCTATGCCCGCGCACGCAAGCCCATCCCGAAAGAGGTTGCGCAGTACCAGTATCAGCCAAACGGAGCCCAGCGCTGCGGGGTTTGTGCGCATTTCCGGTCCCCCGGCAGCTGCGAGATCGTTGCCGGACCTATCAGCCCGGACGGGTGGTGCCGTTACTTCCGCGGCGCGCGAGGTTCGCGCGGCTCGTCTGGCCCGGGCCGAAGCTATTGAGGGAGACCGCATCGCATGCCGTGCGTCGCGCGCGAAGAGCACAGCGCGGCATCGCGGATGAACCTCCTCGCCCGGCACCGGCACAAAGACTGGAGATAGCTCCCAGTTGCGGACATTGCCATGAGATTACCCGCCTTGCTCTGCCTGCTCGCCTTGGCAACGCCCGCCTGTGCCGCCGCGCCCGAGGAGCATTATCTCGACCTGCGCGATCGCTACATCGCAAAGTTCTCGGCGACTAAGGAGAGCGACGAGATCTATAAGCAGCACGATGCCGCACTCAAGGAGCTGGCAGGCGTGCTGGGCGGCCTGGTGGGACCAGTTACGATCAAGGGGCTGCCGGCCGAGGGCAAGTCGAACGTCGATACGCTGTTCAAGAACGACATCGGCTTCGGCCATCTCGACGGACTCAGCTTCGCCTCGGAAGGTCACAAGACGCAAGCGGTGGTGACCACGACCACGCTGCTCAGGCATTGGCTGGGCGAGCATCGCGAGGATGGCATGCCGCAGGAGAGCGGCGCAGCGTTGAAATCCGACCGCTTCTATTACTACGCGATCCAGGACGCCGCCTTCGCCATCTATGCGGAGCTGCCGATCACCAAGCCTGCAGCGGCGAGTGCCGCGGTCGCCATGCTCGGCGTGCGCGGCAATGGCGGTCTCAAGGCGCCGCCGCATGAGATCGACGTCGTCGCGATCCAGGGCGATAAGGTGTTCTTCATCGCGACATCGGACGCCGTAAAGACGGCCCCGATCACGGCCTGCGAGAAGATCTGGGAACAAATGATGGCCAGAGCGGTCGACAAGAAGGACCCGCGCGGCGACATGACCCGCGAAGACAATGCGATGGCGGCCTTCACAGCCTGCTTCGCCAAGGAAGCGCCGAGCCAGAGCTGGTTCGCAGCAGTCGTCAAGAAGGCGCAGAGCCGGCTCGATCTGCTGCCGCTACGCTAGAGCGGCAGCTCGAGTATCTTGCGCTGTCCTTCCACCGGGACCTTCATAGCCAAAGCCGTCGGCTCAGCGATCATGTGCACCTTCGATTTCCTCCTGCGTGATGAAATCGCTGTGGGCGCACCGGGGACTGGCCCCCTGGGCATTTGAGTTGCCGGATAGGCGGGCTGGCCCGGCTTTCGCAAACGCCGCGAACCGCATCCGCTGTCCATTAAGGGAAATGAATCAAATTTTTGAATGGGTTAGATTTGGTCTAGGCGGCCGCGCCGAGAACCATGTTCGGCGAATGCGACCCCACGAGCTTTCACCTTGTGCTCGCGTAGGGTAGGCGGGATACTAGCGGTGTGTATCCTGCCTTGCGGCATCCGATCTGGCACCAGCCGGAGACCGTGCTTGCCGTTCGGCAACGAGTTGGCTGCGATCGACGATGAATACGCAGACCCGTGACCGGAAAGGCGAACGTCATCGATTGACGGTGCTTTTCTCTGACCTCGTGGGGTCCACCGCCTTAGGCAGAGATATCGAGTCCGAGCACCTTTCCGAACTCCTGAGCCAACTGCGGGAAATCTGGCATCGCGCGGTGGCCAGGCACGGCGGTCGCATCATCAGAACGCAGGGAGACGGTGCCCTCGCTGTGTTCGGCTACCCCCAATCGGGCGAGGATGACGGTCGTCGTGCCGCGGAAGCGGCACTTGATATTCACCATTGGGTCGGGCAATTACGCCACGATGGCGTGTCGCCGGCTCTGATGCCGCTTCAAATGCATTCCGGTATCCACGCCGGCACCTTGCTCCTGACGGAGGGAGATATCGAGTCCGGCCGGTACGACCTGATCGGCGATGTCGTGAACACGGCGGCGCACCTGTCGCGCTACGCTGCCCCGGGTCAGATCCTGGCTAGCATCGATGCCCTTGGTCCGCATGCAAATTTTTTCGAGCTCGGCGACCGTCTTCAGACATCGGGTGCAGCGCCCCGAATGCCGCAGGCGCGCGTGGTGCTGAGACGAAGCACGGCGACCCGCCGCTTCGAGGCAACCTCTCGTCGCGGCCTGACGCCCTTTATTGGTCGCAACGAGATTTTCAACGTTCTGACCGGCTTTCTCGCCCAAGCCCATCCGGCCACGCAACGCTGCGTGGTCGTCGTCGGCGGTCCCGGGCTCGGGAAGACGCGCCTGCTGGAAGAAGTGTTGCGACATAGTGGTACCGAACAGTTCAAGCTGCTGCGGGGCAGCTGCGAAAGTTATGTCGGTGCCGAAGTCCTGCAACCATTCCTGCAAATGCTGCGCGCCTACCTAGGAATCCGACCGGACGCATCTGTCGTCGAGGCCGACGAGATTGCCCGCGCAGGCCTGCAGCCATGGGCCGCCCAGCTCGGTCCGCGTGCTGAATCGATCCTCGCGCTGGCGTCGACCGGCGCCGATGCGCGCGGCGGCCGGATGACCGTCGACGGCGTGGTCGGTGACCTGCTCGGATTCTTTACCGTCTTGTCGGCGCAGGGTCCGTTGGTGCTGGTGATCGACGACTGGCAATGGTCCGACGACGCGAGCCGGCAGCTGCTGGAGGCCCTCCTGCAATTGCCCAATGGACCGCGCGTCATCCTCGCCAGCCGGCCGCGCGACGACGGCACCGAGTGGATTTCCAGCGCGCCTCACCTGCAGCTAGAGCCGTTCCAGGGCCCGGAAACCGATCTGGCTGTACGACGCTGGGTGCCACAGGCCGATCCCTTCCTGGTGGCCCGCGTTCAGGCTTATGCCGGCGGGGTGCCGCTCTTCATCGAAGAGCTGTGCCATTCCGTCGCGGCCAACGATCCCCTTTCGTTCGAAATGCGCAGCAAGCAGGGATGGGTCGCAACGCTGGTCGCCTCGCGGCTGGCGCGCCTGCCGGCGGATGAGGTGAACGTGGTACGCGCCGCAGCGGTCATTGGAAACACGGTGCCGCACGGGTTGCTGGTTTCGGCCTGCGGCAGCGAACCAGACCCGGCAAAGGTGCGGGCATTGGCCGACGCAGATTTTCTCTATGCCGATCCAGCGGGCGGCGTCCTTCGCTTCAAACATGGCATCACGCGGGACGCAGTGTACGACACGATCGGCCTGCACGAGCGTCAGGCATTGCATAAGCGCATCCAGGGCGAATTGCTGGCACGATCCGAGCAGGCCGATCGCGAAGACACGCTGGAAGGGCTGGCCTACCACTCCCGCGGCGCAGGTCATTGGGAGAGCGCGGCCCATTATGCCGAGCGCGCCGGCGACAAGGCCATGGCTGCGTTCGCGCTGGACCGTGCCCGTGTCCAGTATCAGGTGGCCATGCAAGCGCTGGATCGCGTGCCGGATCGCTCGCGCGAGCAGTCGCTGCGCTGGTGCTTGCTGGCCAATAAATTGGGTTTGGTCAACATTTTCGACCCGATGTCGTTGACCGACGACACCACCGTCTTTGAGCAAGCGGTCACGATTGCGACCTCGCTCGGCGACACCGGCGCGATGGCCAGTGCCTATGAATGGCTCGGTTACATGTGCTACGGGTTCGGCCGCTTTCGGGAGGGCGTGACACACACACGGACAGCACTGGAATTGGCGCGCAAGCTCGGCGACCACCGCATGATCGCCCAGATCGAAGCTTCACTGGGCCAGATTCTCGCAGCAAGCTGCCAATACGACGAAGCCATCACCTTGATCGACGCTGCCATCTCAGCCAAGCAGCAACGAAGCCGCCGGCATGGCGCGATCGCCATCGGCACGGCCTACGCGTTGTCGTGCAAAGGCAGTGTGCTGGCCGATCGCGGAGATTTCGACGGCGCTCACGACTGCTTCAGAGAGGCGATGGCCCTGGTCGAAGGCTCGACCCATCCGGTCGTCAATTCGGTGCGCAATTGGGTTTCGGTCGTACTGGTCTGGCAAGGTCGCTGGCAGGAGGCGGAGCGGCTCGCCGTCGAGGGAGCCCGTGTCGCCGAGAATATGCGCAGCCTGCTGCTGCTGGCGGCCTGCCGCGCCGCGTCCGGATTTGCCCGCTGGTCGGCGACCGGCGATGCCGACGGTTTGCAGCAGTTGCGGAACGCCGCGCAATGGATGGAAAGGCGAAACTTCCACTTCTACACGTCGGTTCAATATAGCTGGCTGGTCGAGGCAGCAGCAGCCGAAGGTGATGTCGATACGGCACGGCGGTACGCCGCCCATGTCCTGCGCCGCGCGCGTGAAGGCGAGCGGCTGGGCGAGGCGGCAGCATGCCGCTCGCTCGCGAAACTCGCAGCCCAACGCCAAGATTTTGCACTAAGCCAGCGCTGGTTGCGGCGCGCGGAGATCTCCGCAGGCAGGCGCGGGTCACTGCGCGATGCGGCCCTGAACCTCGCCCTGCGCGGCGAGCTTCTCGCGGGGCAGGGGCAGGACGGGGCGGCCCGCCAGACCATTACGGAAGCCGCCGAGAAACTGCAGGCGCTCGGCATGCACTGGCATGCGGAGCAGGCGATCCGGTTCGTCATCGGCACGCCCGTCATCTACGCCAGCGATCAGCTCGGAAGCGGTCAGCATTATGCTGTCTAGCCAAAGCGCAGTGCGATCAGGATGAATCGTCATCGCGTTTTGTATGATTGTCTGGGCATGCGCAAACCCATTCCGCCTTATACGCCTCTAGGGTTGAGGTGGGCTCGGCGGCGCGGGAACCCTTCCGTCCATCGTCAGGCTCATGGGAATGGGGCCGGCGCGCAGGGGTAGCGGCGTCTCCACCAGTGCGCTGAAGAAACCCAGCATCACTGCCAGCGCCGGGTCTGCTCCGGGACATGAATGCGTGGGATGCCCCACGACCCTGCGGTTGCCGCCGAAGGCGTGATAGATGTCCTGACGACCTTCGGCGAGATTTTGCTGGGTGGCGGAAACCGCGCCGGCGACGATGACGTCTCCCGGCCTGATCTCGACATCTCCGATGGTGTGCGAAACGATGGCTGTCCGCCAGATCAGTTCGGGCACCGCACGCAGTTGCATGGTTGGGATGAAGTCGTCTCTCAGCCGGTTGAGGGCGTCGGTGTAGTTCTCCGCCACGGTGCCGGCATAGCGAGCGCGCAACGCCCACAGCGTCCCTTCGCGCAGCCATTCGTTCAATATCCTGCGCAGGTTTCCGTCGACAGTCGGAATGAAACCCATCATGGCGCCGGCGATCGTGCGCGCCACGAAGGGTATGTCGCCCGTTCCGCGCGGCGAGTTATAAACCGCCTTCGTGACTGGTCCGTTTGTCGGCCCGAACTGCTTCAGGAAACTTTCCATGGCACGGCGCGCAGCCTCGCCATGTGCCGCACCGACCGCCTCCACTGTCTTGTTCGGATGCGGCTGGAAGATGTAGCGCGAAGGGGAGAGGAAATGGCCGGGATAACCGGGCGGCTCGCCCGGCTTCCAATCCCAGCGATAGCCGACGCGGCGAAAATGGCCCCCCTCTTCGCTCAATCCGAACCATGCTTCGCAGAAGGTGGCGAGCAGCGGATCCACCAATTCGTGCACGTCGACGGTCAGTTCCCAGCTCGCTTCGCCGTCCTCGGCGGCATAACCAATCGTCTGCTTGACCATGAAGCCCAGCACCTTCTGTGTGACCGCGCGCGCCAGCTCGAATGCGGCGGGTTGGTCGAGGGCCATGATCGCAGCGTTGCAGGCTGCGGATTCATGCTCGTAGACTTCGTCTGGCTGCCCGGCGTCGCGGCCAAGATAGAGGATGCCGAACGACCGCAGCATGCGAGGAAGGTAGCCGGTGATGGTCAGCTTGGTGTCGGAATCGGCAAAGACCTGGGAGACCATGTCGCGGTCGGCCACCAAGACCCCGAATGGCGTGCGGAGCGCGCCGCTGTGGCGCTCGCGGATCGCAGCCCAAATTGACGCGTTGACGAAATGCGAGGCGGAATCCGGATCTTCGAGTGCCGTCTTCCACGCGGCCATCCCCGCGGCTTCGCCCTGCCGGCTCTCGATCAGGCGCAGACGCGCGATCTCCTTTTCCCCCTGCTCCACGCTCCACACCACTGCCGGTTTGCGCCCCTGGCTGGCCGCCCATTGCTGCAGATCGGCAAGCGCCTTCTTCGATGGCGCAAAGAAATACGCTCCCCATTCCAGACGTACGAACGGACGGGGTTCGTCGTGGAGCCGGTCCGAGCCGTCCAGCGCCACGCGGACCGTCTGGCCTCCATGCTCGAAACGAAAATGTCGGAGCCGACCAGGCTCGGCGAGGCCGAGGAAAGGATCGCTTACCCCCGAGGACGAACCCGAGCTGTTGCCGCGAGCGAGCCAGCTCTGCACCACCTCGAACTGCTCGCCGAGGCTGGCATTGTAGGCCATGAAAACCAGGCCGCGCTCCTGTTGCAGGGCGGATTTGGCGGGTTGCGGGTCGTCACGCTTGACGGGCGGACCGTAGGACATGCCGCGCCTGACGATCCGTGGGGGCCGGGCGCCGGCATCCGCCTTGGTGATCGAGGCGCGCGGATTGGCGCGCCGTATGTGCGCGTGATACGGGCACAGTTGGGCCTGCGGATCGGCGTCGTAGTTGAAGTCGTTGCACTGCTCGTCGGGGGGCGGAGTAGGGGTCAGCGGTTGGCCGGCCTGGGGATGGCCGGTCGGCCAGCGTCCCATCATCTTGGCCATCAGCGTCTCGCGCGTCAGGGCAGGTGCGTCCGGTCCGGCCGTCTCGGTTGCCTGTCGCGTAGCGCGGGACAGGACATCCTCGAGCTGCTCGACATCTTGTCGCAGTTTACGCAGCGCCATGAAGCTGCCGTCGCGGAGCATCGCGTGAGCACGATTGGTCGCGTCGCCGAGCGGCGCCGTCTCGTCGGCGAGGTTCGGGTAGCCGCACAGAATCTCGCCGAGATGCACCTGATTGGAATAGCGCCTGCCGGCCTGGTCCTCGCGCAGCACCGGGTTCGAACTACCGTCGGCGAAACCAAAATGGTCCTGCATGATGCCGGAGGACCCATCGCGCTGCCGCTGCATCCACTGAATCGAGAGCGGCCTGACACCCGCATCCACGTCGACCAGGCGGTTCATTTCGGCCATCAACGCATTTCTCGCATCCGCCGTCGTCTGCGTATCCTTGGACAGCAACAAGCGGAGCTGAAGGACGGCATGGACCGAGCTCATGCTGATGCGCGGCGCCGGATCGTCTTCGCGCAGGTCCGGCGCGTTGATCCCGAGCGCCCAGTTGCTTGCCGGAAGTCGCCATCGCTGGGGATGATTCCAGCGCACGTCGCCGAGCAGGCCGGCGCGTCTTTCCATGCCCTGCACGAATTCTTCCGGCAGTGAGCGCACCTCTTCGTCGGACAGGCCGGCGTGACGCAGCCCCTCGATCGTGAATGCGATGTTGGTGACGATCTGCCCTGGCGTCAGAACGTCGGCTTCGGATGTCACCGTCGCCTGCAGGACGCTGAGAAATGCCGCCAGTGCGGCCGGATTGGCGAACTGCAACAGCAGCAGGCAGCCGTGATCTGAATTGTAGGCGGTCAGAATCCCGCCTTGCACGTTGCCGGGATCCTGCAACAGCGGTTTGTTCGGCAGGGCGAGCGGCAGGTTGCGCCGTACCGGCGCGACGTCGGGCGGCGTCATCAACCAGCGCAGGGCCTCTTCATAGCGCCGGCGGGCGCGCTTGACGCCTTCCGCGTAGGCAGGGTCGTTGATCATGGTGACGAATTCCGGCAGCAGCTCGTGGGCGGCCCGATGCAGAACCACCCCGTCATGCGTCCCCGGCGGATAGAAGTCGGCCAGATGGTAGAGCCCCGCCAGCGCGCGTATGCCGTGGTGAAACGGAGGCCGGCCGGCGGCTTCGATGGTGAGCGGTTTGCTGAAGCCGGCATTGGTCGGATCGACACCGATCTGGCCGTCGACCTCGAATATCGAGCGTCGCGCAATGTCTTCCGGCGACGGAATCCTGGCCCGCGTGACAATCCGATCGGCGCCGTCGCCCGAGGCGCGCCGATAGACCCGCTCCTCCATCCGCAGGAAACGTGTGTCATCCACGGTCAGGTCGGGGGTGGCATAGAGGAAATAGGCTTCGGTCTGCATGCTCTTGAGCCAGATGCCCCAGTTTTCGTAAGTGTTCTCGTGACCGAGCCAATAGCCCTCGGTATTGCAGAAGATGAGGTCGAGCAGCCGCGCGGCCTTCTGCCAGATGACGCGGACATAGGCTTCCCAGGAGCCGTCGAACGTCGCTGTCAGCAGCACATAGTCCACGGCATCCACGGAGTCGTCCTCGGGTTCGAGCACGGCGATGCCCACCGAGTGGATGCGTCCGACGCGGTCCACGGAGTCGGACAGGACGCGGGCGAGCTCGTATTCATACGCGCTGGCACGTCCGCCATTCAGCGACCGCAACACGTACTTGACACGCGTCTTGTACGTGGTCGCATCCAGGGACGGCACAAACCCCTTCTTGATCGGAGCCATCACCCTGAAATCCGACGTCCCGGCCATGCTGCCGGTCTTGATTGTCAAATCCCGACGCATGTCTCTGCCTCCCCTGGTGCGAGCGGCCCTACGTTGCGCCCTCGCTAAAATGCAACTATTACGCTTTTTCCTTCGCAAACATGCAATTTGGCTAATTCCGGTGCGGTCATGGAATTTGACGCAGGCCCTTCGGTCGCACCGTCCTCGTAGCGTCACTTCGAGCAATAGAGGGATCCAACTCTGCGACTCCGGGCGCCCTTGCTTCTATGAACTGGCTCACAATCTCCGAACTTTCCGTCGCGGTTCGCAGACCGAAAGTCGCCCGACTCGAATCGAAACGGCATCCTGGTCGCGCGCAGAAGTGGTCGAGGGTGGGGCACCGCCGTCGGCCATTCAGGCCAGCGGAGGCGGTGAGCATCGACGATCCGCTCGCCCTGTCCCTCAGCGAGTTGTCCTAACCCGCATGCTTCGCCAAGAAAGCACCGAGGCAGAGCTGGCTCGCAGCCGTCGTCAAGAAGATGCAGAGCCAGCTCGATCAGCTGCCGCTACGCTAAAGCGCGTTGCCGCCGAGATTCCACCCACGCCCGCCTTCGCCAAAAATCTCGTATCCCGTCGGCGTCACCGCGACCGTGTCCTCGAGCTTGATGAAGCCACGCGTCGGATGCTTCATCGTGGTCTCGATCGACACCACCATGCCGGCTTCGAGCGGTTGGCGGGCGTCGGTGTCGTCGTAGGGAACAGGGCCCTTGGCGGTCAGGCGAGGGGCCTCGTGGCTGACGAGGCCCATGCCGTGGGCCAGGAAATCGGTGCAGTCGCGCTGGGTGATCTGGGCGAGCTGCCGCTCGGCCGCGACGTAGATGTCGCCGCCCATGGCGCCCGGCCGGACCGCGGCGAAGGCGGCGCGCTGGACCGCCTCGATTTCGGCCAGATAGTCCTTCAACTCGGCATCCGGCTTGCCCAATACGGCCATGCGCGCGAGATCGCCGATATAGCCGTGATAATTGCCGCCGGAGTCCAACGACAGCACCTCGCCTTGCTCCCAGTGCCGCGACGATGGCGCCCGGTTGTGGCTGCTGCCGCAGGCGAGCAGGCAATATTCGAAGGTCAGTCCGCGGTTGGCTTCCGCGAGGCGCAACGCATCCGCCAATTGCTGCTTGGTCGTGCCCCGACCGTGGCCGGCGATCACCGCCAGCATGGATGCGACGACGAGCTCGGACGCGGTCTTGAGCTTCGCCAATTCCTCCGCCGACTTGACCGCCCGCAGCCGCTCCAGCACCACGACGGCGTCCTTGAGCTCGGCACCGGGCAGGGCGTCGGCCAGTGCCCGGCCAGCATCCATCGGCAGGAACGCCATCTCGACTCCGACGCGCCGCAAGGACACGCCAGCATCCCGGATCAGATCTGCGGCCCGCGTGATCGCATCGACTGACCCATTGGATTCGGCCCGGAGCTGCGGAACCCATGGCGGCGCGACCGTGCGCTGATGGGCCTCCAGCCGGTGGCCGACATAGATCGCTTTCTCGGGTGCGCCCTTGGGATAGACCAGGACCGGCAAATAGCGGCTGACGCCGAGCGCATCCATGTAGTCGAAGAAGATCGCCCGCTCAGCGCCTAACAGGTACTGCACATTGTGCTTGGAGGTCGCGACCAACACGTCGAGGCCGGCGTCCTCCATGAGACGGTCGAGCTTGGCAGCATCGAACGGAATGACACGCGAGGCAGTGGCGCGGGCAGCGGTCTCCTGCATGACGACTCTCCCATGGCTGCGGCGATTTGATCTCCTGCAATTCCTGTCCGCGACCATCCGACTAACAGCCGGATGGTCAGTTGGCTCCCGATGCTAGGCCCGGAAGTAGGGTTCGCACCAGCTTGGGGAACTGCCTGCCGTCCATATCCGTAATTCGCATAAGGTATATTATGGAATAAATTTATGTACAATTAGATCAGACATTTAGATGGAATTCCTGCCACTGCACCTTCGCTCCAGGCCATTTGCGGGCTGGCGCTGGGCGGCTCTCCCAGCTCGTTGACGGCTACTGTGCATGGGGTTGTTTTCGCATTTTTTGTCGGCCCATCTCTCCGAAAGCCGATATTGCCGTGACCTTGTCCGGCTGCAATAAGCGAGGCCTCGCGAGATCGCAGATGACCTTCTGACCTGACGTCCGTATAGGTTTGCATCTCAGAACAACAACAAACCTTCCGAGGAAGCAGACCCATGAGCTTTTCCCGACGCACGCTTCTCAAGGCCTCCGCCGCCACCGCGGTTCTGGGCGGCCTCGGTGCGCCCCATGTGGCCCGCGCCCAGAGCGCCGAGTTCACCTACAAATACGCCAACAACCTGCCGGACACTCATCCGCTGAACGTGCGCGCCAGGGAGATGGCGGCCGCGATCAAGAGCGAGACCAACGGCAAGTTCGATCTCCAGATCTTCCCGAACAACCAGCTCGGGTCCGACACCGACATGCTGAGCCAGATCCGCTCCGGCGGCGTCGAGTTCTTCACGCTGTCAGGCCTGATCCTGTCGACCCTGGTGCCGGCGGCATCCATCAACGGCATCGGCTTCGCGTTCCCGGACTACGACACGGTCTGGAAGGCCATGGACGGCGATCTCGGCGCCCATGTCCGCGGCGAGATCAAGAAGGCCGGCCTCGAGGTCATGGACAAGATCTGGGACAACGGCTTCCGCCAGACCACGTCGTCGACCAAGCCGATCACCGGTCCGGACGATCTCAAGGGCTTCAAGATCCGCGTGCCGGTGTCGCCGCTGTGGACCTCGATGTTCAAGGCGTTCGATGCGGCGCCCGCCTCGATCAATTTCAGCGAGGTCTATTCAGCGCTCCAGACCAAGATCGTCGAGGGCCAGGAGAACCCGCTGGCGATCATCTCGACCGCAAAACTCTACGAGGTGCAGAAGTACTGCTCGCTGACAAACCACATGTGGGACGGTTTCTGGTTCCTGGCCAACCGCAGAGCGTGGGAAAAGCTGCCGCAGGACGTGCGCACCATCGTCGCCAAGAACATCAACGCCGCCGCGGTCAACGAGCGCGCGGACACCGCCAAGCTCAACGCCAACCTCCAGCAGGAGCTCGCGACCAAGGGCCTGACCTTCAACCAGCCGGCCGTGGCGCCGTTCCGCGACAAGCTGCGGTCCGCCGGCTTCTATGCCGAGTGGAAGGGCAAATACGGCGACCAGGCTTGGGACCTTCTGGAAAAGGCGGTGGGCAAGCTGTCGTAACGCGCAGGCCGCGTCATGGCTCATGTCGAGGTCGAGGTGATCGAAGTGGCGGGCGAGGCGACTGTTCAGTCCCCTCGCCGACCTTCATTGCTGACCTCAACGGAGCGCGCACTCGGCCTTCTCGTGGAGATCCCGGCGGCGATCCTGGTCGTCGCCGAGATCGTGATCCTGTTTGCCGGCGTGGTTGCGCGCTACGGCTTGCACCGGCCGCTGATCTGGTCGGACGAGCTCGCCTCGATCCTGTTCCTGTGGCTCGCCATGCTGGGTGCGGCGGTCGCGTTTCGCCGCTCCGAGCACATGCGCATGACCGCGGTCGTGGCCAGCGCCAGGCCGGCGATGCGGGCCTATCTCGATCTGGTCGCAACCTGCGCGGCGCTGGCGTTCCTGGCGCTGATCGTCTGGCCGTCCTGCGACTATGCTTACGAAGAGAGCTACATCACCACACCGGCGCTGCAGATCTCGAATATGTGGCGCGCTGCCGCGCTGCCGGCCGGCATCAGCCTGATGGCGGCGTTCGCCTTGCTGCGGCTGCTGCGCGCCGCCGATTACCGGATGGTCGCGGCCGCGGTGCTGTCGGTTGCGGTCCTGATCGGCGCATTCTGGCTGGCGGAGCCGTCGCTGCGGCCGCTCGGCAATCTCAACCTCGTCATCTTCTTCGTCGGCGTCGCCGGCTTCTGCGTCTTTGCCGGCGTTCCCATTGCGTTCGGCTTTGGCCTCGCGATCTTCGGCTATCTGGCGCTGACCACGCGAACGCCCGTGATGGTGCTGGTCGGGCGGATGGACGAGGGCATGAGCCACCTCATCCTGCTCTCGGTGCCGCTGTTCGTGTTCCTGGGACTTCTGATCGAGATGACCGGCATGGCGCGGGCCATGGTGGCGTTCCTGGCGAGCCTGCTCGGGCATGTCCGCGGCGGGCTGCATTACGTGCTGGTCGGCGCCATGTACCTGGTGTCCGGCATCTCCGGCGCCAAGGCGGCCGACATGGCGGCGGTCGCGCCCGTGCTGTTCCCGGAGATGAAGCAGCGCGGCGCCAAGCCCGGCGATCTCGTCGCGCTTCTTGCCGCGACGGGCGCTCAAACCGAGACCATTCCGCCGAGCCTCGTGCTGATCACGATCGGCTCGGTCACGGGCGTGTCGATCGCCGCCCTCTTCACCGGCGGCCTATTGCCCGGCGTGGTGCTCGCAATCACGCTCTGCATGCTGGTGTGGTGGCGCTACCGCCACGAGGACATGAGCCACGTCCGCCGCGCCACGGCATCCGAGATCGGCAAAACCTTCATCATCGCCCTGCCCGCGCTCGCGCTGCCTTTCGTGATCCGCTACGCCGTGGTCGAGGGCATCGCGACCGCCACCGAAGTCTCCACCATCGGCATCGTCTATGGCGCCCTGGTCGGCCTCCTCGTCTACCGCCGCTTCGACTGGCGGCGGCTGTTTCCGATGCTGGTCGAGACCGCAGCGCTGTCGGGCGCGATCCTGCTGATCATCGGCACGGCGACCGGCATGGCCTGGGGCCTGACCCAATCAGGCTTCTCGCGCTCGCTGGCGGCGGCCATGACGGGGTTGCCCGGGGGAGCCGCAACCTTCATCGCCGTCTCGATCCTGGCCTTCACCATTCTCGGCAGCGTGCTCGAGGGCATCCCGGCGATCGTGCTGTTCGGGCCGCTGCTGTTCCCGATCGCCCGCGCCGTCGGCGTGCACGAGGTGCACTACGCCATGGTGATCATTCTCGCCATGGGTATCGGGCTATTCGCCCCACCCTTCGGCGTCGGCTATTATGCCGCGTGCGCCATCGGACGCGTCGATCCGGCCGAAGGCATCAGGCCGATCTGGGGCTATCTGCTGGCGCTGCTGGTGGGATTGATCATCGTCGCGATCTTCCCCTGGATTTCGATCGGATTCCTTTGAGGCGTTTTCAGGAGGATGTCGATGAGTGAGCGGCAGAACCAGTACAATATCGGCCTCGACAAGACCCCCGCCAACTATGTGCCGCTGAGCCCGCTGAGCTTCCTCGCGCGCAGCGCCGCCGTCTATCCCGATCTTGTCAGCACGGTCTATGAGGGCCGCAGCTTCACCTGGGCGCAGACTCACGAGCGCTGCCGCCGCTTTGCCTCTTATCTCGCGGGCAAGGGTATCGGCGTCGGTGACACCGTGGCGGCGATGCTGCCGAACATCCCGGCGATGAACGAGGCGCATTTCGCCGTCCCCATGACGGGCGCCGTGCTCAACGCGCTCAACATCCGTCTCGATGCGCCCTCGATCGCGTTCCAGCTCGACCATGGCGGAGCCAAGATCATCCTGGTCGACCCGGAATTCTCCGGCGTCATCACCGACGCACTCGCACAGATGACCGGGCCAAAGCCGTTCGTGATCGACGTCGACGATGCGGCCTTCAAGGGCGGCAAGCGCATCGGCGAGATCGAATATGAGGCGGCGCTCGCGCTAGGGGACCCGAGCTTCACCGCGGTCCTGCCGACCGACGAATGGGATGCGATCGCGCTGAGCTACACCTCGGGCACCACGGGAAACCCCAAGGGCGTCGTCACTCATCATCGCGGCGCCTATCTCAATGCCGTCAGCAACATCCTCGCCGGCAATCTCGGTCAGCATCCGGTCTATCTTTGGACGCTGCCGATGTTCCACTGCAACGGCTGGTGCTTCCCCTGGACCGTTGCGGCGGCCGCCGGCGTCAATGTCTGTCTGCGCAAGGTCGAGCCGACCAAAATCTTCGAGCTGATCAGACAGCACGGCGTCACCCACATGTGCGGCGCTCCGATCGTCTACAACACGCTGATCAACGCGCCCGATGCGCCCAAAGGCAACGCTGCCCGTCGCGTCGTCGGCCTGATCGCAGGCGCTGCGCCGCCGGTCGCCGTGCTCGAAGGCGCCGAAAGCATCGGCATCAAGCTGACGCATGTCTACGGGCTGACCGAGGTCTACGGCCCCGCCTCCGTCTGCGCCGAGCAACCCGGCTGGGACGAGCTTCCGCCCGCCGAACGCGCGCGCATGAAGCGCCGGCAGGGCGTGCCCTACCCGCTCGAGGAAGACGTCACCGTCATCAATCCGCAGACGATGCAAGAGATGCCGCGCGACGGCGAGACCATCGGCGAGGTCATGTTCCGCGGCAACATCGTGATGAAGGGCTATCTCAGAAACGAGAAGGCGACCAAGGAAGCCTTCGAGGGCGGCTGGTTTCACACCGGTGACCTCGGCGTGCTCGACGAGCACGGCTACGTCATCATCAAGGACCGCTCCAAGGACATCATCATTTCCGGCGGCGAGAACATCTCCTCCGTCGAGGTCGAGGACATCCTCTACAAGCATCCGGCCGTGCTGTTCGCCGCCGTGGTCGCCAAGCCCGATCCGAAATGGGGCGAGGTGCCCTGCGCCTTCGTCGAGCTGAAGGACGGCGCCAGCGCGAGCGAAGCCGAGATCATCGCGTTCTGCCGATCGCAGATGAGCGGCTTCAAGACGCCCAAGGCGGTCGTGTTCGGGCCGATCCCGAAGACCTCGACCGGCAAGATCCAGAAATTCCTGCTGCGCAGCGAAGTCGGATCAGCGAAGGCGATCTCGGCCTGAGCCGATCGAGGCTTCAGAAATATCGGGAAACATAAGCTGCGTCTGCGCGGCGATTGTGCGTTGTCGGAAACCGAGCGCGCAGCTCCGGCGATCTCGAGACACGACAGGAAAAGATTGGAAAACGTTAGAGACGCATTTACGATTCCACGTTGTCGGATTCGCCGCTTCCAGATGATTCGCCGCGCGGGCTGCGCGGCCGGCGACCGGTGCGGTTGGGGCGCTTCATGCGGTTGGTGTCGTGAGTGCGGACGCGCCTGCGCGTCTGACGCTGCTGCTATTGACGGCTGGACTGTTGCTGCCCAACGCGGCCGCCGCGCAGGCCACGCGCGAGTTCGGCGCCTTCGCGGGCACGCAGGGACCTGGGCCTGGCGGGCCGAATGCTCTAGGTGGCTTCAATAGTCCCGCAGGCGTTGCCTTTGGCGGCTCGCAGCCGCCGGGTTTCTCGGGGGCCGGATTTGGCAATGGCGGCGGCATTCCGCCAGCCTACGGCTGGAACGCCGAACCGCCGGGCCTGACCGATCCGGCACGGTTCGGCATGCGGCGGGTCTTCGGCGGCGGCGCCGATCGCGCCGTGCAGCCCGAGACGGCACAGGCCACGTTCCTCGCGATGACGCAGTTCACGCAGACCCTGCTCAATCCTGCCGTCGAGGGCCGCGGTATCGGCCCGGCTGAGTTCGATGCAGAGCTTGCAGCCTACGCCGAGATCGGAAACGACCTGACGCATGGCGGCATCGGACGCGAGGCCTATGGGGCGATCTACGGCAGGCCTTCGCTCGCCGCCCCACAATGGAGCGTCTGGGCTGCCAGCTTCGGTGGCTCGCAGGTCTCGACCGGCGGCAGCGGCTCGGCTAGCCGCAGTTTCGGCACCGTAGCCGGTGCCGACTACTCTCTCTCGCCGCAGACACGGATGGGCTTTGCGCTCGCCGGCGGCGGCAGCGGCTTTGCCAACAATTTTTCCAGCGGCCGCTCCGATCTGTTCCAGGCCGGCGCCTTCGTCAGACACACCACCGGTTCGGCTTATGTCGCGACCGCACTCGCCTATGGCTGGCAGGCCATCATCGGCGACTATCAGGTGACGCCGGCCGGCACCGGGCAGCTCAATGCCACGATCAATGCCAACGCCTATTCCGGCCGCCTCGAAGGCGGCTATCGTTTTGCGATGCCCTGGCTCGGCATCACGCCCTATGCGGCGGCGCAAATCACCACCTTCCGCCTCCCATCCGACATCGCGCAGCCGCCCTCCACCGCCAATGCGTTGCCGAGCACGTCCGGCGGCGACGGCTTCACGGACAGCCGCACCGAGCTCGGCCTGCGCACGAGCACGTCCTTTGCCTTGTTGGGAAGCGTGCTGAACCTGCGCGGTCGACTCGCCTGGGCGCATGATTTCAGCGCGGGACAATCGATCCCAGCTGCGTTCCAGTCCCTGCCCGGCCAAGGCGTCATCGTCGGCGGTACGGCTTTGGCGCCGAACGCGGCGCTCACGGGCGTTGCAATCGAGCTGCGCGACCTCAACGGCTGGTCCGCCACGGCGAACTTCGACAGCGAAGTGTCGAGCCTCGTGCGGTCCTACACCGGCAAGGCCATGCTGCGTTACGCATGGTGAGGTTGCCGCGAGATCGAGGAGAAGACTTCCGCCCACGCGCCGGAAAGCGGTGAGCGGAAGGCCTCGCCGGTCTCACATCTTCTTGTAGGCGTCGATCAGCGCCTGGCCGTCGGGCCCGGCCTTCTTGAGCCAGTCGGCGGTGAGCTGCTCACCGATCTTCTGGAAGCCGGCCTTCAGCGCGGGGCTCGGCGGCTCCACAGTCATGCCCTTGGCCTTGAGCTGATCGATGTACCAGGTGCTCTTGTCCTGCCAGGCCTTCCAGCCGCGGGTTTCCGCCGTCGCGGCTGCCTTGAGGATGGCTTCCTGGGTCGGCTTGTCGAGTGCCTCGAACGCGGCCTTGTTGACGAAGGTGTAGTCCTTCGGAATCCAGGCCTGCACGTCATAGAAGTATTTGAGCGACTCCCACGCCTTCGCATCATAGCCCGTGCCGCCCGACGACATGAAGGAGTTCACGACGCCGGTCGCAAGCGCCTGCGGCAGTTCGGCAGCCTGGATCGTGACCGATTGCGCGCCGACCAACTCGCCGATGCGCGCGGTCCCGACATTGTAGGCGCGCCACTTCAAGCCCTTCATGTCCTCGATCGTAGTCAGCGGCTTGTTGACGTAGACGCCCTGCGGCGCCCAGGGCACGACGAACAGCAGCTTGAGACCCTGCGCATCGAGCTTCTTGGCGATCGCAGGCTTGGAGGCCTGATACAGCTTCATCGCGTCGGGGAAGCTGGTCGCGAGGAACGGCACGACGTCGACGCCGAAGAGCGGATCCTCGTTCTCGTGGATCGACAGCAGCACCTCGCCCATCTGCGCCTGACCGGTCACCACCGCGCGCTTGATGTCGGGCGCCTTGAACAGCGAGGCGCCCGGATGAACTGTGATCTGGAGCTTACCGGACGTGGCGGCCTCGACGTCCTTGGCGAAGGCGACCAGATTTTCGGAGTGCGGATTGTCGGCAGGATACGCTGCCGGCAAATTCCATTTGGTCTGGGCCAAAGCAGGTGTCGCGGCCATCACGACGCCGGCGATCAAGGATGCGCGGATTAAACGAGAGATCATCGGGCTTCTCCTCACAGTCAATTTGAAAAGCGGTATGTCAGTCTGGGAAAGCAAGCTTGGGCAAGAACATCACGATCTGCGGATACTCCGTGATGATGAACACGGCGGCTAGCAGCAGAATGAAGAATGGAAATGCCGCCCGCGCGACGGTGAACGTATCGCGGCCGCTCATGTTCTGGAGCACGAACAGGTTGAAACCGACCGGCGGCGTGATCTGCGCCATCTCGACGTGGATGATGAGATAGACGCCGAACCAGACCAGATCGAGGCCAGCCTGCTTGACCATGGGCAGCACGATGACGGCGGTCAGGACGATCATCGAGATGCCGTCGATCAGGCATCCCAGGATGATGTACATGATGCTGAGATAGAGGGCGAGCATGCTTGGTGTGAGCTGCTGCCCCTGGACCCAGGTGGCGAGCGCCGCCGGAATGCCCGTATAGGCCATCGCAGCCGTGGTGTAGGCCGCGCCCGCGAGGATCAGCATGATCATGCAGGTCAGGCGCGTCGCGCTCATGATGCTCTCGAGGAAGTTCTTGCGCGTGAGCGTGCCGCTCCACCACGCCAGCAGCAGCGCGCCCGAGACACCCCACGCGGCGCATTCGGTCGCAGTCGCAAAGCCGAGAACGAGCGAAAGGAAGACCGCCAGGATCAGCAGCAGGCAGGGCGCCAGCTTGCCCGACTCGCGGAGCTTCTGCCGGAATGGCATCGGCGGATCGCGCGGGGGAATCTTCTTCGGGTTGAGCAGCGACCAGATGATAATGTAGCCGGAATAGAGCACAATCACGAGCACGCCCGGCAGGAAGCCGCCGAGAAACACTTGAAGCACGGAGACATTCGCCGTGACCGCATAGACCACCATCGGGATCGAGGGCGGAATCAAGAGGCCGAGCGTGCCGGAGCCCGCGAGCGAGCCGAGGCTCAGGCCCTTGTCGTAGCCACGCTTGTCGAGTTCCGGCAGCGCGATCTTGCCGATGGTCGCACAAGTCGCGGCCGACGAGCCCGACACCGCCGCAAAGATGCCGCAGCCGATCACATTCACATGCGTCAACCGCCCCGGCAGCCACTGCACCCAGGGCGACAGACCGCGGAACATTTCCTCCGACAATTTGGTGCGGAAAAGAATCTCTCCCATCCAGATGAACAACGGCAGCGCGGCCAGCGTCCAGGACGAGCTTGCGCTCCAGGTGGTGGTCGCAAGCACCGAGCCGAGCGGCAGGCTCGTGGTCAGCGCCATCGCCACGAAGCCGACCAGTCCGAGCGAGACCGCGATCCAGACGCCGCTGCCCAGCAGCAGGATCATGACGCCGAGCAGGACGAACGACAGCTCGATCATGCCGAGATTGGCCATGGTCAACCTCCGCCGCCCTGCGAGATACGCTCGATGAACTCGTCGGGCGTCTCGTCCGGCGAGCCCTTCTCGTAGCTCGGCCGGTTGCCGCCGACGACATTGACCATTTCATCGATCAGCGCGATCGACAGGATCGCAAGGCCGCCGGCAAAGCCGAGCTGCGGAATCCAGAGCGGAAGTGCGACGACGCCCTGCGCCACGTCGTTGAAGCGCCAGGAATCGTAGGTCATCTGCACGGCATGCCGGGTGAAGTAGAGGATGAATGCGGTGGCGATGCCCAGCGCAACTATCTCCGCGACCTGCTTGGTCCGCCCGTGCAGATGCTCCAGCAGCAGGCCGACGCGGATCATCTCTCCGCGCTTGAAGGTGTGCGCGAGGCCGAGGAAAGCCATTGCAGCCATGCACCAGGACGCGAAATCGTCGCCTGCGGGAATGTTGATCGCAAACTGACGCCCGACCGACATGACCATCATGATTGCAAAGATCGCAACAAGGAAGACGCCCGCGGCGTAGCCCGCGCCGAGATAAAGGAGATCCAGAGCACGTCGCACCAGTCCCCGAGCCGCTACATCGTCGCCTGCCAAACGCAATCCCCATCCTCACAAGAGGCGATTCAACCGACCCGGCGACTGCACATCCGGTCCCGGTCCTGCTTGAATATCGCCCTGTCAAACGCCTGTCTTTCAGACGTTAGATCAACATGATGGGGCCGGCGCAAGCAAGGCGTATGCCGCCTGGCAAGAGAATTTCCACCGCGGGTTTAGTGCGTCTCCAGCCGCAGCCCGTCATAGGCCGGCACGACGCCCGCGGGCAGCGACTGCCTGATGACCTCGTAGTCGACGTCGGCGGTCATGTTGGTAATGACCGCACGCTTCGGCTTGAAACGCTCGATCCACGACAGCGCATCGTTGATGCTGAAATGGCTGACATGACTGGTGTAGCGCAGGCCGTCGACGATCCAGAGGTCCAGATTTTCCAATGCGCCCCAGCTCTCGCGCGGGATGTCGTTGAGGTCCGGTGTGTAGGCGGCATCCCCGATGCGGTAGCCGAGCGCGGGAATGTTGCCGTGCTGCACCAGGAAGGCGGTCATGGTCACCGCGCCGCCCTTCCCCAGGATGGTCTGGCTTTCGCCCGCCTCGATCGAATGCCGCGTCAGGATCGGCGGATAGTCGCTGCCCTCCGGCGAGATGAAGCAGTAGGAGAACCGCGCCATGATGTCCTTGGCGGTCGACAGGTTGAAGTAGGTCGGGATGCGGCGTCGCATATGCATGACAACCGAACGCAGGTCGTCCATGCCATGGGTCTGATCGGCGTGCTCGTGGGTCAGGAACACCGCGTCGATGTGGTCGACATTGGTCGAAAGCAACTGCTCGCGCAGGTCCGGCGAGGTGTCGATCACGATGCGTGTGGTGCCGTGCTCGGACTTTCGTTCGACCAGCAGGGAGCAGCGGCGACGGCGGTTCTTGGGATTGTTGGGATCGCAGGCGCCCCAGCCGAGTGCCGGGCGCGGCACGCCGGCGGAGGAGCCGCAGCCCAAGATCGTCAGCGTCAGCGTCATGCGTCTCCTGAAGCCTTCACCTTTGAGAACAGACGGAAGAAGTTTTCGGTGGTCTGGCGCGAGATCTCATCCAACGACACGCCGCGCGCCTCAGCGAGCACCTTTGCGACCTCGACCACATAGGCCGGCTCGTTGCGTTTGCCGCGGAATTTTCCGGGCGCAAGATAGGGCGAGTCTGTTTCAACCAGAATACGGTCCGACGGCAGTTCGGCCGCAAGCGCGCGCAGGGACTCCGACTTCTTGAAGGTCAGGATGCCCGTGAAGCCGATATAGAGCCCGAGCGAGACCGCCTTCAGCGCCAGCTCGCGCCCGCCGGTGTAACAATGCAGCACCGCGCGAAACGATCCGCGTCCGACCTCCTCCTCCAGGATACGGGCACAATCCTCGTCCGCTTCGCGGGTGTGGATCACCAGCGGCAGGCCCGAGGCACGGGCGGCGGCGATGTGGGCGCGAAAGCCCCTCGCCTGCGCCTCCGGCGAGCCGTTGTCGTAGAAATAATCGAGCCCGGCTTCGCCGAGCGCGACGACCTTGGGATGCTGCGTCAGCGCGATCAACTCATCCGGCGCGATGCCGTCCTCCTCATCCGCGTTGTGCGGATGAGTGCCTACCGAACAATAGACATCGTCATAGCGCTCGGCGATGTTGACGAGATCTTGCAGCTTCCGCACCCGCGTCGAGATCGTGACCATGCGCTTGACGCCGGCCGCACGCGCACGCGACACGATCCCGTCGAGATCTTCCGCGAAGTCTGGAAAATCCAGGTGGCAGTGACTGTCGACCAGCATCGCGCGACCGCCCTTCAGGCCGCCGGCTCGATGTAGCGCGGGAATGCCGGTTTCGGCGCAGGCAGCGTCGAGCCCGGAGCGATGCGCGAGGTGCCACCGAGCGCCGCGAAGTTGCGCTCGGCTGCGGGGATGCCGAGGCTGTCGAGCAGCAATCCCGAGGCGGTCGGCATCGCCGGCTGGGCCAGGATCGCGATCTGGCGCACGACTTCGGCGGTGACGTAGAGCACCGTCTTCTGCCTGACAGGATCGGTCTTGGCGAGCGCCCACGGCGCTTCGCCCGCGAAATAGCGGTTGGCCTCCGCAACCACGGCCCACACGGCGTTGAGCCAGTGATGGATCTGCTGCGTCGCCATTGCTTCGCGTGACGTGGCGATCATGCCGTCGGCCATCGCAAGGATCGCCTTGTCGTTGTCGCTGAACTCGCCGGGCTCCGGCAGCACGCCGCCGAGCTGCTTGGCGATCATCGACAACGAGCGCTGCGCAAGGTTGCCGAGATCGTTGGCGAGATCGGCATTGATGCGCGCGACAATGGCCTCGTGGTTGTAATTGCCATCCTGGCCGAACGGCACCTCGCGCAGGAAGAAATAGCGCATCTGGTCGACGCCATACTGGTCGGCGAGGTTGAAGGGATCGACGACGTTGCCGACCGACTTCGACATCTTCTCGCCCCTGTTGAACAGAAAGCCATGGGCATAGACCCGCTTTGGCAGCGGAATGCCTGCCGACATCAGGAACGCCGGCCAATACACCGCATGGAAACGGATGATGTCCTTGCCGATGATGTGCACGTCGGCCGGCCAATAGCGCCAGCTGTTATCGCTCTCGTCGGGGAAGCCGACGCCCGTGATGTAGTTGGTCAGCGCGTCGACCCAGACATACATCACGTGCTCTTCGTCGCCGGGCACCTTCACGCCCCAATCGAAAGTGGTGCGCGAGATCGAGAGATCGCGCAGGCCCCCTCTGACGAAGCTCACCACCTCGTTCTTGCGGGAGTCCGGCCCGATGAAATCGGGATGGTCCGCGTAAAGCTTGAGCAGCTTGTCCTGGTACGCCGACAGGCGGAAGAAATAGCTCTTTTCCTCGACCCACTCGACCGGCGTGCCCTGCGGCCCGAGCCGCACGCCGTCATCGTTCAGGCGCGTCTCGTCCTCGGCGTAATACGCCTCGTCACGGACCGAGTACCAGCCCGAATAGATGTCGGCATAGATGTCGCCGTTCGCTTCCATGCGTCGCCAGATCTCCTGGCTGGAGCGATGATGCTGCTCTTCGGTGGTGCGGATGAAGCGGTCGAACGACACGTTCAGGCGCTCGTCCATCTCCTTGAAGCGGCCGGCATTGCGCGCCGCGAGCGCGGAGACGGACATGTTCTCGCCGGCGGCCGTCTGAACCATTTTTTGACCGTGCTCGTCGGTGCCGGTCAGGAAGAACACGTCCTTGCCGTCGAGCCGCGCGAAGCGCGCCAGCACGTCGGTCGCGATCGCTTCATAGGCGTGCCCGATGTGCGGGCTTCCGTTGGGATAAGCGATCGCCGTCGTGATGTAGAAGACGTTGTCGCGCGCGGGCGCGGCAACAGGAGCAGTGGCCTGCGGAGCTGCGACTGCGGCGGGCTTCGGCGCACGCGGCGCCTTCTTCGATTCCTTGAGCTTCGATACCTTGGGCTTCACAGCCTTCGGCGGCGCGACGACAGGAGCCGGCGCCGCGATCGCAGCAGGCGCAGTCACCTTCGCCTTCTTGGCGGCCTTCTTCACTGGAGCCTTGGCTGGCTTTTCGGCCGCTTTCTTCACCGCCTTCTTGGCGGCGACCTGCTTCTTGGTAGCCTTCTTGCCAGCCCGTTTTGCCGTCTTCGCAGCGCTCTTCTTCACGCTCTTCTTAGCGGCTGCCTTCTTGGTCTTTTTGGCAGCTTTGCGCGCAAGCACCTTTGCAGCCTTCTTCTTGCTGCTCTTGCCCTTGGCGGTTTTCTTAGCTCGCGTTGCCACGACGAATTCCTTTACCGGCTTCTCAAAAATTTGGAAACGAACCTGCGTCAGGTTGTTGTTTTGCGCATGATCTTTTCGGAAAACCGCTCCGCGCTTTTCCGGATCATGCTCTAGCGCGTTGCGTCCGCCAGCCAGCCGAACACCGAGAAAACCAAGGGCTTGCGCTCCAGATTGTAGGTTTCGGTGTCGCGCGCGGCGCGGACGATCTTTTCCCATACCTCAGCTAGCCGCGCAAGGCGCGGCAGGTTCTGGTTGGCATTGGCTTCATCCGCATGCAGGCGCTCGGCGATCCAGCGGTCGATGCCGTCGATGAAGGCGGCAAGTGCGACGCGGTCGCTGGTGCCGAGCGAATCGCCGAGCGTGTGCAGTTCGCGCGGATCGACCTGCGGCAAACGCGCGAGCAGTGCCGCCGTGCGCTGCTGCAGCTTGAGCGCATCACCGCCGAGCAGCGTCAGCGCCCGCGCGACACTGCCCTCGGAGGCCTCCGCCGCCTCGCGCAGCGCGGGATCGTTCGGGTCGAGGTCGGCCGCCGCAGCCGCAGCACCGATCACGTCGTCCGTGGCGAGCGGGCGCAGGCGCAGCTTGCGGCAGCGCGACTGGATCGTGGCGAGCACGCGTGCGGGCGCGTGGCTCACGAGCAGGAACAGCGATTGCTGCGGCGGCTCTTCGAGGATTTTCAGCAGCGCGTTGGCCGCGTTTGGATTGAGCTCGTCGACGGTATCGACGATGCAGACGCGCCAGCCTTCGGCCGCGGCCGTCGAGCCGAAGAAGCCGATCGTCTCGCGCGTCTCGTCGACGGTGATCACGGTGCGCATCACGCCGCGGTCGTTCGCGGTGCGCTCCAGCGTCAACAGGCCGCCATGCGAGCTCGCCGCAACCTGCCGCGCCACGGCGTCATCGGGATCGATCGCAAGGTCTGGGGCGTGCTGCACGGACGGCGCCAACGGCTGGCCATGGGCGAGCACGAAGCGCGCCATGCGGTAGGCCAGCGTTGCCTTGCCGATCCCTTGCGGCCCGCCGATCAGCCAGGCATGCGGGATGCGCCCGCTGCGGTAGGCGGTCAGCAGCGCCGTCTCGGCGTCGCGATGCCCGGACAGCCTCGACGTCTCACGCGGATGCGCAATGGCGGTTTCGCGCTCAATCTGACGCCGGCTCATGCGGAAATCACCGAAGAGGGCGTGGGAAGAAGACGTCCGCGCAGCGCCGTCCAGACACGCCCGGCAACCGTATCGGGATCGGAATTGGCGTCGATCAGCGCGCAACGCGCGGGATCTTCCGCGGCGATCTTGAGATAGGCGTCGCGCAGGTCCTGGTGGAACTTGAGATCCTCGCCCTCGAACCTGTCCGGCGTGGCGCTGCCGCGGCGCGCGGCCGCGCGCTGCAGGCCGATCTCGACCGGCAGGTCGAGGATGATGGTGAGATCCGGCTTGAGATCGCCGATCGTGACGCGCTGCATCGCGTTGATCAGGCCATCTGGCACGCGGCCGAGGCTGCCCTGATAGGCCCGCGTCGAGTCGGCGAAGCGGTCGCACAGCACCCAGATGCCTTGGCTGAGCGCGGGCTGGATCACGGTGCGGACGTGATCGTCGCGGGCAGCGGCGAACAGCAGCGTCTCGGCTTCGGGTCCGAGCAGCTTGCCCATGCCCGACAGCACCAGATGACGCATGATCTCGGCGCCCGGCGAGCCGCCTGGCTCGCGCGTGACGAGGATGCGCATCCTTGCCGCCTTGAGACGGTCGGCGAGCTTCTTGATCTGGGTCGACTTGCCGGCCCCCTCGCCACCTTCAAAGGTGATGAAGCGTCCGCGTCCAGACGGCCACCGTACCGGGCTTTTACTCATGGTCAGAGCTTCTCGGCGCCCGCGCGGAACATGCCGATCACGAGCTCGCTGGCGCCGTCGATCGCGCGGCGCATGGTCGAGCCGGTGCCGATCGCTTCGGCAGCATAGACCGGCGTTTCCACCGCGATGGCGCCGCTGCGCCAGACCTTGACCACGCCGACCCTCTGGCCGGCCTCGACCGGCGCGCGCACCGGGCCGCTATAGACGATGCGGGCGATCAGCTTGTCGCTGCCGTTCTTGTGCACCATCACCTTCACGGGCGTCTTGGCCACGAGCTTGACCGAGCGGCTCTCGCCGCCGAACACCTTGGCGTAGCCGACGGGTTGCTCGGCCGCGATCAGCACGCGGGTCTCGAAATTGCGGAAGCCCCATTCCAGCATCTTCTTGGCTTCCGTGGCGCGGTCTTCGGGATCGTCGAGCCCGTTGACCACGACGATCAGGCGCGTGCCGTTTTGCACGGCCGAGCCCACCATGCCGTAGCCGCCTTCCTTGGTGTAGCCGGTCTTGAGACCGTCAGCGCCTTCCATCGAATTGAGCAGCGGATTGCGGTTGGGCTGGCGGATCTTATTCCAGGTAAACTCCTTTTCGCCGAACAGTTTGTAGAACTCGGGGAAGTCCAGGATGATGTGGCGGGCGAGGATGCCGAGCTCGCGCACCGTCATCTTGTTGCCGGGATCGGGCAAGCCGTTGGAGTTGGCGAAGGTCGATCGGGTGAGGCCGAGCTCACGCGCTCGCTTGGTCATGAAGTCGGCCGCGAAAATCCGCTCGTTGCCCGCCATGGCTTCAGCGAGCGCGATGCAGGCATCGTTGCCGCTCTGGATGATCGCCCCGTGCAGGAGATCGTCGACCGAGACCTTGCTGTTGATGGCGGCGAACATGGTCGAGCCGCCCGAGGGTGCGCCGCCCCTGCGCCAGGCGTTCTCGCTGATCCGGTACTCATCGGTCAGCTTGATGTCGCCCTTCTTGACGGCGTTGAAGACGACCTCCGCGGTCATCAGCTTCATCATGCTGGAGGGCGCGCGCAGCTCGTCGGCGTTCTTCTCGAACAGCACGCTGCCTGAGGAGGCCTCGATCAGGATCGCAGTCGGGGCGTCGCCGTCGAAGCCCGTGTCTTCCGCCTTCTTGGCGCCCTGCACGCTCTGGTTGGCGGCGTAGAGCGCCCCGCCCGAGCCGATAGCCGCGGCCAGAACCGCCGCGATCAGCCCGCGCGCCAGCGCACCGGCGGTGAACCGGGAGCGACGAAGCAAAGAAGGACGAAATGCCATGGCCAAGCCCTGAGAGCGGCGTTCTAGCAGTTGGAACAGATGCGAACAACACGGAGCTGGACGCTTGTCCCTGAGATTGCACGATTCTCCTCGCGCCCCTATCGTGGCATCTTATATTTCCCGACCAAACCCCTGAAACAAGGCGGAAAAGCGAATGTCCTCAACCCGGATGATCAAGGCCAACGGGGTCGAGCTCTTCATCCGCGAAGCCGGTCAGGGGCCGCTGGTGGTGCTGTGCCATGGCTGGCCGGAACTGTCCTATTCCTGGCGCCACCAGATCCCGGCGTTGGCAGAGGCCGGGTTTCACGTCGTCGCCCCCGACATGCGCGGCTACGGCCAGAGCACGGCGCCGGCTGATGTTGCCGCCTACTCCATCTTCGACACGGTCGGCGATGTCGTCGGCCTCGTGCAGGCGCTGGGCGAGAGCAAGGCGATGGTGGTCGGCCACGATTGGGGCGCACCGGTCGCCTGGCACGCGGCGCTGTTCCGCCCCGATATCTTCACGGCGGTCGCGGGCCTGAGCGTGCCGCCGCCGTTCCGCGGCCGCGGCAAGCCGCTCGATTTGCTGCGCCAGGGCGGCATCACCAATTTCTACTGGCAGTATTTCCAGACGCCCGGCGTCGCCGAAGCCGAGCTGGAGCGCGACGTCGCCCGCACCATGCGCATCGTGCTTGGCGGCCGCGGCCTCGCCGACCCCTCGGCAGCCATGTTCGTGCAGGAGGGCAAGGGCTTTCTCGGCCATGCAGGCGCCGAGGGGCCGCTGCCCGGCTGGCTGAACGACGCTGATCTCGCCTATTTCACCGAGTGCTTCCGCAAGTCCGGCTTCCGCGGCGGGCTGAACTGGTACCGCAACATCGACCGCAATTGGGAGCTGACGGCCCCCTGGCAGGATGCGCAGATCCACCAGCCCTCGCTGTTCATCGCCGGCTCCAAAGACGCCGTCATCACCGGCCTGATCGGGGCCAAGCGCGTCAACGAGCTCGAGCGCGTGCTGCCCAAGCTGAAGCGCAAGCTGATCCTCGAGGGCGCCGGCCATTGGGTGCAGCAGGAGCGGCCCGAGGAGGTGAACGCGGCGCTGGTGACGTTCTTGAAGGAAAGCGCGGCTCAGTAGAGGCCGCGACCGCTCAGGATGCTGCGGGCCTCGGCCGCGCCGTCCGAGGTGTAGGCGGCGGACGGAGCGCTCTCCGTCGCGTAGCGGCCGTCCTCGTCATAGGACACGGCGCGCGCGTTCTGGAGCGCCCGGCCCCGGCTGCGGCTCGAGGCCGACATTTCCGAGGTCGCATTGAGCGAAGCCATATCCGCCGAGCTGTTGCCGAGATTGTAGGGCCTCCCCTCCGGCATCGGAACCTCGCCGCGAATGGCACCGCGGCTCGATGCGGGCAATTCCGGCACGAAAGGCTTGGCCGAAGCGACCCGGACCATCGAGGGCGTCGGCGCCGGAATGCCGGTACGCAAGGTCGCCATCAGCTGGCGGTCGTCGGAGCCTTCGAGCGGCGCCCGGCCGACATATTCGACCCGGACCTTGGCGACGCCATTGCCTTTGAATTCAAGGAGTTCGGCGGCCTTGTTCGAAACGTCGATGAGCCGGTTGCCGTGATAGGGCCCGCGGTCATTGACGCGGACGATCAGCGACTTGCCGTTCGACATATTGGTCACCCGCGCGTAGGACGGCATCGGCAGGGTCGGATGCGCCGCGGTCAGCGAGGCCATGTCGAACACTTCGCCATTGGCGGTCAGGCGGCCGTGGAAATCATCGCCGTACCAGGACGCCATGCCCTCGGCGCGGTAGTTGACATCCTCCTCCGGCACGTAGGTCCGGCCCGCCACGACATAGGGCTTGCCGACGCGGTAGGTGCCGCCACCCTTCGGGACCGGGTCGCCCCAGGCCACGACCCTTGGGCTCGAGGACACGCCGTATTTCGGATCGACGCGGCTGGCGAACTTGTTCGAGGAGGCGCAATTGGCGAGAGCAAGGCAGGTCGCGACCGCCGCAACACCGCGCACGGCCCGCAAAACCGAATCTGACCGTCGGATCCCCATTCGCCCCAAATACCATTTCGCCGGGCGCGTACCCATCCCGCTTTAGCCGCGGGGAGCGCCGTCCGGTCCTTGTAATCCGAGGCGGCCCACCACCGCATCGGAAGCGGTAACGATAACGCAACCCGAACACGGCGGAAATGGGGAGCCCACGGCGATCACGCCGGGATGGTAAACGGGACGTTCGCTCGCCTCCGTTGATCTACGGAGCGTGGGCGCCCTGCTCTGTGCCAAGGCTGGACATTCTGTTGCGCCAAATCCTCACTCCACCCCCATTGTCACGCCGCTCACCGAAATTCTTTTGACTGTGCAAGGCCGCACGCGTTCTCTCGAATGCAAGGGCGGGATGTGGAATTTAACGATGATCGAGACGGTTTCGGCACTGATGGGTCTGGTAAGCGCGGGGATCTTCCTGGCCCATGCGTTTGAAGGTTACCGCACGAGGGCCTGAAGGCACTCGCGCGGGGCGGCAAGCATCACCTCTTTCAAGGCGGCCCGTTCGGACAATTTTAATCGATCCGATCGAGCATCGAGGACGAGAGCGGCAGGTGTCCCATGCGCAACCATGACCTCGTATCCGATGGCTTCCTGGCATTGACCGCGGGCGGCTTGGTCCTGCTCTGCTCGGGCCTTGTGGCCCTGGCCTTCGGCTGATCTCGGACGAGATCGTCGCACTTTCCCGACGACGACCGTGCCGTGCTGCAAACAGGTGTTTGCCCGGATTGTCCCGCTCCCGTTTAGTTGATTGAATTTCCGCCTTCGGCGCCTCGACTCAATTTCAAGAGGCCATCACCGACGAGGGTGACTCACATGCTTGCCGAGAAGTTTTTCCTGGTTCTTGAATCCCTGATCCGCGGCGATCGCACCTATCCCGACGGAAGTCCCCGGGTCATCAGCACCTCCCCGCACGTGCCGGTGAAGCTGCCGAGCCGGAAATAACCGGCTCGCCGCGAGCCCGGTGACGCGCCGCTCAGCGCAGGCCCAACAGCGAGCGGCGATAGCGGCCGTCGCGGGCCTCGCCCAGACAGACGAAGCTGCCGTCAAAGCCCTGGCGATATCGCTTCTGACCCCTGGTGTAGTAGACGCCCTTCCTGAAATCGAGCCAGACCACCTGATCGTGCGGACAATGGCGCTGCGCCTGCGCTTCGTAGCGGAACGGGGTCAGCGGCGTTGCCGACACGTCTGTGCCGCCGGCGCCGGCCATGATCGCGGCAGCGAGCGCGATCCCGCCCGGCCATTTTCCACTGCGAAACACGCCCCGCCTCCCGATCTTGATCCCGGTCCTGGCCGCCCGCGCGACGGCCGACCGGCACGGTAGCACGAAAATGGCGCGATCCCTGGAAAGCGACCAGTTCGCCGCGTCTTCCGCCGGCCATCTTGCCGGGCTACATGGCAGCGAGATCATCTCGATGCGAGGATCCTGCCTGAATGTCGGTTGAGACTGGATTCCAATCCGAACTCCGCACCGAAGCCCGTCCGCCCTCGCCGCGCCTGGGCCTGCTGCCGATGATCATCTTCGGTTCGCGCTGGCTGCAGCTGCCGCTCTATCTCGGACTGATCGTGGCGCAGTGCGTCTACATCGCGCTGTTCCTCAAGGAGCTCTGGCATCTGTCCTGGCACGCGCTCGACCTCACCGAGCAGCAGATCATGATGAGCGTGCTGGCGCTGATCGACGTCGTGATGATCTCCAACCTGCTGGTGATGGTGATCGGCGGCGGCTACGAGACCTTCGTCTCGCGGCTCGACCTCCAGGGTCATCCCGACGAGCCGGAATGGCTCGGCCACGTCAATGCCAGCGTGCTGAAGATCAAGCTCGCCATGGCCATCATCGGCATCTCCTCGATCGCGCTGCTGCGCACGTTCATCGAGGCCGGCAATCTCGGCTCGAACCGGGCCAGCTACACCGAGAACGGCGTGATGTGGCAGGTGCTGATCCACATCACTTTCATTGTCTCGGCGCTCGGCATCGCCTATGTCGACAAGCTCGGTGATTCCGGCGCGCGCAAGCACGCCGAATGAGGTACAACGACCGGCCTTCCTATTTGCCTATTTGTCGGCTTCGAGCTGTTGCATGACCTGGCGCAGGTACTCCAGAAGCTTCTGCGCGACCTGCTCGCGCGCCACACCCTTGGCGGCGAGATCGCCCGACACCTTGCTCACGACGTCGTCGATCGTCTGCCTCTCCAGATTGTCCGTGACCAGCGCCGTTGCGTAGTTTGCCGCCTCCTCGGCGCTGAGGCCGAGCTGGCTTGCGGCCCAGAGCCCGAGCAGCCTGTTGGACCGGGCCGTCGCCTTGAACATGAGCTCCTCGTCGTGGACGAACTTTGCTTCAAAGCCCTGCTCGCGCTTGTCGAACGTGGTCATGGTCAGCTCCATTCTCGCTTTCGCTGAAGGGGTCGCACTGGCTGGGAGCGAACGTCTCCGTCATTCACGTCAGTTGAGGATCATTCGAAGCTTCCTCCCGAAACGCAAACGCCGTCAAGCCCGCCGATAGGTGGGCGACCGGGCGCACTCAAGCTGGTTCTTGAGCGCGACGGGAACGCCAACCGGCATGAGCCGCCGGCGTCAGTCGAAAGATCGATCTAGGAGATTGTCAGCGCCGACCGCGTTTGGTCAGCCCTTCGCCGCGGCCGCCTCACGCGCGAGGCGTTCGGCTTTCAGCCGCTCCTTATTGGCGTAAAACGCCTTCTGCGCCTCTTCATGATCGCGCATGGCCTTTTCGGCCTCGATCCGGCGCGCCGCATCGCGCGCCTGGCGCTGCTCGGGGGTCAGGGGTTTGCGTCGGAAGGAAAGCTCTTCAGTCATGGCGACACAACGTGGCGGCGAGGAAAAAGTTCCGCATGGTCGAGCTGAAGCATAGGCGCTGACCACCAAAGTTGGCGAAAACAACCCCATGCACAGTAGCTAAGTCTTGTTGGCACAACGACTTTTGCATTCGCGCAAAAGCCGGTTGACCCGTCGGGCAAAACAGTGGCATTCTGCCATCTTCGGAAAATCGTTAGTGAGGTGATGGGCCTCCACGACGATCGTCTCCCGTCGGCAGACAATCCTAGATCTCGATTTCCGCAATCACGGGCAAATGGTCTGAATAGGCCGTTGCCTCTCCGTCGGTCCAAATTCTCCCAAACCGGCTATCGGGCGTGGCATAGATCCTATCAAGGCGGAGAACGGGCAAACGCGCCGGGAAAGTCCGCAAGCGCGTACGGTTGGGGCAGACCTGCGCGAGCACGCGCCGCACCGATTTCACCCAAAACCAGTCATTGAAATCGCCGAGGACGACGGTCCTTCCAGGTCTCACCAGGCTTACCAGGGCCTGAGCTTGCGCATAGCGCTCGTGGATACTTAGGCCGAGATGAGTGGCCACTACGCGCACATTGCCGACCGGTGTCAGCAGTCCCGTGGCAATCGCTCTGCGTGGCTCCCGCTCTCGATACGACACGTCGAGGATCTCGGGCACGCCAGAGAACGGAAAGCGGCTCAGGAGCATCTGACCGTACTCGCCATCCTCGGCGACAATCGACTTAGCGTGAACCCCGTGATCGCCGACAACACTCGCCAACTTCGCAAATGGATCGTCTGATCGCGATCGCGAATCCACCTCCTGAAGTGCGACGACATCAGGGGCCCACTTGCGAACGATCGAGCAAACACCCTCCAAATCGAACTTCGGATTGAGATTGAACGTGCCATGCACATTCCATGTCATGAAGCGCATCGCCGCCATCAGCGCCTCCCGGCGAGCCAGGTCGCGACGAATTGTGCGCCCGCGCAGATCCCCAGCCAGCCCAAGAACGCCAGAGCCAACAGCAATATGTTGCTCCAGGACGCATTCCTGGCGAAGTCTGCGATCTGAGCCCCCAGAACTGCCATGGCGAGAATACCGGGCATCATGCCCAGCAGAGTTCCAACCATGAAGTCACGTAGAGGCAGCGTGCTCGCACCAGCCACGACATTCACCACCGAGAACGGTGCTATCGGAATCATCCGGATGACGACGACGGCTAGAATCCCCTTGCCCACAACGCGTTCCTGGATGCGCGCTGCACGTCGGCCGAGCAACTGCTGGAGGCGTTGTCGGCCGAGTCCCCGCCCGATCGCAAAAAGGATGAAGGCGCTGAGCAAGACGCCCGCCATTGCGGTGATGAAGCCTAGCCAGGGTCCCAGTGCGGCAGCAGTTGCTGCAATGAGCACGAGAACCGGAAACACGACCAGCCCGCCAACGACGAAAGCTGCGATAGCGAATAGTGGCCCCCATATGGACTGCGAGTAGGCAGACAGATACGCCGAAATATGAGGCGCGTCGGTAAAGTCGCTCAAAGGCGTGTACGACCAAGCCATCGTCAGTCCAAATAGCGCCACCGTTATCGACGCGATCCCTATTAGGGTCTTCGTGCTCCACATGCGAGATGCCGCCCGCTCCAGATGAAGCGGACGCTCCGGGTCTGCTACCGGCTGAACCATTGTGGCCAGCGCACTGGTCAGGACCGAGGACTCCACTTCCCGCAGCGTCTTCGCCCCATCAGCTCCCGACACGTCGTCCAGGAGCGCAAACAGACGATCCTCGTTTTGCGTTATGGTCAGTTCGTCGAGACCGCAGAAATGTGCGATCAGGCGACGGCGGACCGAAGCGATGAAATTCCGATGCTGGTCGGATGCCGCTTCAAAGATCAGGTCACATTCGCTATCGGCGCCCATCGAGCGATTGTTCAGGTTAGCCGAGCCGGCCCTCAAGATCCTGTTATCGACGATTATGAGCTTGCTGTGCACCATCACGGCAGCTTCGGTATCTCCGCTGCGTGAGACCGGGTAGACGAAGCGGATGCGATCAGCGACTCCAGCCTCACTGAAGCAGTCGATGAAGGCACCGCGGCCATTCTGCATGGCTTGGGATTCCAACCACGATGAATGCAGTTTGGGAGTGACGACCAGAACCCGAAGCGACGGCACGCGAAGCATCTGCTGCGCCAATTCACGCGCGATCTTGGTCGCGCTGGTAAACTGGTTTTCGATGTAAACGAAGCTGGTCGCCGACCGGATCGCTGCAGTCAATGAGCGCTCGACCTCCTTGATGGTCGAGCCTGCAGGACAGACCACCTCGGTCCTGGCGATACCAGCCGGCAAGTGCTCGGCCTCCACCGGCACATTGGCCGGCCACCGCATGTTCCCTAGCCGGCGCCGATGATGGGTCTGTTGACCTGAAGCACGCCAGCGTTCCTCCGCGAGGTCGAACAGCCACGCTGCGGCATCCCCATCGACCATGCATTGAACATCATGAAAGGGAGGGTATGGCTTGCCCTCAGGGTCGCAGCGCAATGGATGCTCGGCACGATGATCGCTGGTGTCCCAGCGCCTGATTGTCAGATCGAGCCCGCCAACGAACGCCAGTGAACCGTCGATACAGACCATCTTCTGGTGTTGGGCCGAACCAAACGGAAGTGTGCAATCGAGACAAAAGCGGACGCGGCCAGATGTTTCGGCAGTAAATTTTACCGCGGAATTCCATTCTCTTTCGGAGGCATAAAAGGAGACAAAGTCCCAGACAAGGATGTCGATCCGCAAGGTCGGGCGGCGTTGAACGAGCGCGCGTAGCAATGGGCCAAGCTGTTCCGGCAAGCCATCATCCGCTCGTCCGGAAGCTCCGACCAGCCTGGTTGCACTATGGATGTCCCATCCGATGATGTAGACCTGTTCTTGCGCCTCCAGCAGCGCTTCCCGCAGGGCCGAGAAATACGCGGCAGCATCGTTCAGAACCGTCACGCGCCGCGCTTCGCACCGCCTCCAGACGGTGTCTCCGGGGATCAGGGTCGATGAACTCTGAAGCAGATGGACCTCGCAAATCGCATTCGCGGCTCAACGTCCTGAATGCTTAGGGAGTTCCACGTCCTCTGGACGCAGGGTTACAAAGACGAAGGTGATCTGTTGGCACCACGCGCCTGGGTTCAGAACCGGAGTATCCCGAACAGAAAGAGCAGCGCCACAGTGACCAAGCCGGAGATCAACAGCGAGCCGAGACACCCCAGCCGGTTCGAGAAAAAGAAGAACATGTGTGCTCGCCGTGAAGCCTCCTGCCGGGCTAATTTTTCAAATTCGATAGCGTTCCGGATGGTGTTCCTGGAAACGGGGTAAGAACCAATCTCTGGACGAGACGTTGAATCTCTGATGTCCGACGCTTTTGACTATTTCCGAGCGCATGCGGTCCGAGCCCTTTGCAAGGCCCGGGCGATGCCCCGCGGACGAATGAAGCATCTCCAATTGGTGGTGGCCCGGATCTACCACCTGCTTACCAAGGAGGCCGCGTACGGCCCGAACCTGCAGCATCTGGACGACTTCCGGGCAGCCCAGAAGCTGGAGAGGTCGATTGACTGATGTCTTTGTGGATCAAGCAGCCCGGTCCACTGCGACGTTGGTGCAAAGACGCCTAAGTAGACAACGCGATACAAGCCGGAGCGAGTGAGTGGCGGCCGCTGACACCACAACCGTGGCTGAACTCCGCGGGAGTACGCGCAGCGGACTGCGGTGAGTGGAGGCAACCCCTATCCCAGGAACGCTCGCGGGGCTTTCGCGTCTTCTGAAAGAAGAGACGTGCCTATGCTTCCAGCCACGCCCCCGAACCCCACCCTATTCCGCTGCCCCAAATGCGGCGAACCACTCAGTCTGGCGGAGAAGCTGTGGGACATGAAGGCAGCCCGCTTCATCCGGGTGTACAAATGCCGGTGCGGTGAACTGCTCTGGGATGATCAATCGTCCGCGGAACGCAGCTAAGGCAACCGAGCCGCCTCGATTGGAGTTGCCGCCGATCTCGAGCACCGCGACGCCCTCGACAGGTCAACAGTCACTTCAGCTAGTCGGCGATTGTGCCCTCAATATCGAGCTCAGCTGACCGCGGCAACGAAGCCGCATTGTGCGCTGAATTGGACGCACACCCCATCCGAAATCGCATCTAAGTAATTGATTTTGTTGAATTGTGGCGGAAGAGGTGTCTTGGTCAACCCTCTTGATATCACATGGCTTTTCGCCCTGCGTCGCGAGCAATCTACGGTCTTAGCCACGGTGAGGGCCTGAAACCGTAGCTTGGACAAACCTGCGAATGCGTGATTCTTATCCTGCCCTCAGCGCAAGGGGGCGGATCATGGATGCAGTGTCGGCGGTCGGCTGGATCGTTCTGATAGTCGTGTTTCTGGGAGTTGTGGCCGGCGCCGGCCGGCGAAGGTGAGCAGCTTAAAAGTAGGGCCAGACCACTGAGCGGCCCGTTTTGGTGTCGAGCACCTTCACGCACTCATCGGCGCTCCCGGTATCGTCCCAAACCCACCTGAAGCGTCCAGGAGGATATTTCGACATCTTGGAGAGCCCGCCCTCGTACGGAAGATCATGGGCTTCGTACGCCTGTTCGGCGAGTTCCAGTGCCCGATAGATCCCCCCACTGTCGATCGTGTTCGTTCTTCCCGCGGTCCAAGGCGCATCATGTATAGCCCTGTTGCACGCCTCCACGTAGAGCTTGGCCTTTGCCCGCCTGATCTCCGGCTCGTGCTTGACCATGAGTCCAACTCCTTGAGCGGAGCCTATCACGAAAGAAAACGCGGGACCGAAGCGAGACCCTAGTTCATCTTCTGACGTAGCTTTCTGATGAGCTCTCGGAGGTTGGTGGCGTATTCCTCGACGATCCGGCGCGCCTCGTCCAGGCGCGACGGCTTGGCTTCCTTACCCTGGGGTTGTTTTTCGGATTCGGGCTTGTCCCTATATGGAGCGCCGTACAGGCGGGTACCGCTTGAGCTAGATCAAGGGAGCGGTGCTAACTGAGGCGGCCTTAAGCAAAGCGGGCCCGGTGTGCCTAGGAGGCCGGGCCCATAGCCTCAGCAACGGTTGCACCGTCGTTCGGCTATCAGCCCCTTAAGTGCCAGAGAAAACATTCGTTCCTTCCAGAAATTAGGACACTTATGGACAGCACAGAACAAACGACCGCAGGAGCCGCTCTGGAACAGCCCCAGCGGCCGGTGCCGCGACGTTCCGCACGATCGGCAGGGCACGCCAATTGCTAGCACAGAGGCCCGCCAGCGCGAACCGGCGGGCCTCGTGTTCACCGCCTCAGCCGACGGGCGTGCGCAGCCAGCCGCTGCCGGTTGCGCTTCCTGTGCGATCGGCGCTGGCGCTTCATTCCGGCCCCTCCTGACCGCGATAAGCAGCCTCGTAGTGCTTGCGGAAGGCCTTCGTCATGATGGTCAGCTGAGCTACGGCGAACACAGCGAGCTCGAGCCCGCGAGACCCCTGCTCGTCATCCGGCAAAGAACACTCCTGGATTGCATGTTGCTGGCGTCTTCCTGATGGAAGATCGGACGCCGGCGGGACCTCGCGGTCCTGGAAGATCTTGACGATCGTGCAGATCTGGAGGCCCGCCGGCGCTCTGGGTCCGGGCACGAACGGTAGAGAGGGCTAATCGCCCGCTTGCAATCCAGTGCTCGCTCCGGACCCGACTAGGATGAGGGAGGTCGGTATGAGCGGCAAGCGTGTCATTGGAATTGATGTCGGCAAATCCTGTTTGGATGTGGCAGCAAGGGACCGCTTCGGGAGTTTCCTAGGCTCCGCGATCATCCCATCATGATTTGGTTAAGATTGTCCATTCCCTTGCAGGGGAAAATTTGCGTGTGTGCGCCTTGATGTGGCTCGGCGTCAGCGTGCCATGGAGGCGTATAGCGATGGGACAAACGACCCGAGTTTTGAAGCGGGCGCACCTTCTGCCCGATCTCCTGAAAATGCTTCAGGAGCTCGAGGAGCTCCGAGAGAAGGTCCGGCTCGCCGAGACCGGCCGCGTGCTGCATTAGCTATATCCCCTGCGCTCGCCCCCTGCTGAATTTGCGTCGATTCCATCCGGGCGCTTCGGCGCGCTTGCGTCACTCGCCCACCCGTAAATTTCCCAATATTGCGCGCGTCGAGTTCATTCGATCATTTCGAAATGAGATCGTCGAAGCCAAAGGAATGGACTGAGGCTGAGCGGAAGCGGCTTGCGTGGCTGGTACGTCGTCGTGTCGTGTCGGAGATAGCGGCGGCGCTTGGTCGGCACACCGGATCCGTGAGGCGAATGGCGCGCGCAATGGGGCTTATTCTGAAAAAATAATCTTACCCGCCTTCCAGCCTCATCCCTTGCCCTCCCGCTGCGGTTGCCGTTGGATGACTGTAAGATTTGGGGGAGGCTTATGCATATTTTTCTGATTGCAGCGCTGTGCGTTGAGCCAGGCGGCTGGTCGATAGCGTCCGCGACAGTGCAGGTGGTAAAGTGAGCGTCACCCCAGTTGCGCTTCATAGAGCTTGGGCCATCGGTGCCTTCCGATGGACCGTGTTTTTCTTTGTGGCTATTGCCGCCTTCGCTCAGCGGGATGAGAAGACTGGCACTATCCTGGCAACGCTGGTTTTTTTAATCGATGTGGTATCCTGGAATATAGCAGAGGTGGTCATTGCGACTACTTCGGCCGCCGCAAACCAACAGTGGCACAGCACACTCTCTGACAGGTTTATCATGGAGAAACTGTTGAACCGCGTTCGCGATCGACAGCCCATTGAGTTTGAACAGATCTCGCAAGAAGGCACTCGCGCAGCAACGGAAGACGTTAACACATTCCTGAAAGACAATACGCTTTGGTCAGAGTGGGGCGGCTTCCGCAAAGGGCTTCTCGGCCTCGGTTACTACCTGTGGTTTTGGCTTCAATACGGTTTGTTCTACGGCGCGGCTGGGTGGATCGGCTCGAGTTTGCGCGGGCCTTACGGCTACTGATTTTCGACCAACCTCTATTGACTGCCCCTGCTCTTGCCTCAGGTTGTCCGAGGTTGAGACGAACCAGATTTTCGAGAGGCTGCGACCGAATGGATCGGTCGAAAGCCCTGCAAAAATAAAACGAAACGCAACTACAACATCGAGCACTCGACATGACAAACAAGGAACCCTCCATTGTCGCCGAGCCGGAAGACGGCGGCCATCAACAATGGAGCATGGAAATCGACCAAAGCACGCTCAAAGCGCTGGAGACACCACTGGCGAAAGAGTACGCGGAGAACTTGTTACTCCAAAACGACATGCAACGCGCCCTTGCCACAATGGAGTGTTGGCAGCGTCGGTTTGCGTCTTCATCAGATCCCGAGGAACGCCTAATTGCGGCAAGCCTGTTCCGTGATGCGATCATCCAGTTCGTTGGTTGCTTTGACAAAACGACTTTCGGCCGACGAAATATATGGCGGCGACCCAAACGGCCTGTCCTCTTTTCAGTGGTTTAAGGACACGCGCGACGCCTATGCTGGTCATAAGTTCGGCGCGCAGCGGCAATGCGTCGTCGGCGTGGTCTTGAAGGATGGACAGCGGGGAGTCGGCCACCTAATGGCGATTTACCGCGGTCAGAATAAATCCGACGACGACGTCCTCCGAGCTTTTATGCAGACCGCAGCAAACCACCTTGATACTCGAGTAGCCGAGCTACGAAAGAAGGTTGAGGACGAAGTAGCAAAGCTCTCGATCGACGAGATAAGCAAGCTCAAGGACGCGTCCGCGCGAACTTTGCGAATGGATGAGGCGAGGTTCAGCAGGGCTGATCTCAATCGAGAGAAGCCAGCCCCAAAGCGCTAAAACCGTGCGGTGCGCCATCGCTGGCGCCGTAGATGAATAGACGATGAATGCCGCGCGCGGCCGGTTATGAAATTCATTTTCTTCCGGGGAAACCGCGGGGCTTGTGGCGTTTAGTTCCTACAAACCCAATGGGAGGAACTGAAAATGCCATTGACCAGCGCAGCAGCTGCTGCAGTCCTTGCGCTCCAGCTCGGGACACCCGCAGTAGCCCAGACCGAAACGCCCAACTTGGTTCAGGTCCGTGAAGGGCCATGCAGCTACGGGTACGATACCGACATCTACGGACGATGTTATCCGAACGGCGTCATTCCGCCGGAGTATCAAGCCGCACGCCAACCCCGCGCCTACTACGAGCCGCGCCGATACTACAGGGAAGAGTACCGCCCACGGTGGCGACACCGCTATTACCGCGACGACTATTGAGCGGTAGCCGTCGGCGATCGCTACCAAGCGTGCGGATTTGGCGTGAACACGACGTCCGTCGCCGATACCGACGTCAAATTCGTAGTCGCTCCAGATTGACCGTTGGTGACCAGCCGCGTGCAGCCGTTGAGGGCCATCGGCGGGCTCAGCATGAAGTTTCCAGCGATGTTCACGCCGGACAGGGTGAACATTCCGACGCAGTCGACGCCGCCAACCACCGAGCGCGCCTTGACCATCCCTTTGGATATATCCGTGGGGATGTTGATAGTGACGGGAGAGACGACCTGCTCGGCGTGGAGACCGGTGATGTCGACGAAACCGCCGTCGATGGCCAATCCGTTGGCTCGCGGCCCACCGGATCCGGAGGAGAAGCCGGAAACGTTGAGATTGACCATCAAGACCTGAGTAGAGCCATAGTTGATGTAAACCTGTGCGCCATTGAAGCCGCTGCAGTTTGCGTCGGACTTGCCACCCTTAAACTCGACGCTGTCCATCCAGATATATGTCGCGCCGCCATAGCCGGTTTCGTAAGTGGCCCCTCGACCGCACCCACCCGGATAGATCGCCATCCGGCGCGGGGTAACGACCGGGAACGAAGACGACCAGTCGCTACGGCGTAAGCTCTTGTTTTTGTTGGGGATTCGAAACGGCTAGATACAGAGGGAAACAATGTACTGGCGGAAGGGGTGGGATTCGAACCCACGGTACCCTTGCGGGCACGCCGGTTTTCAAGACCGGTGCCTTAAACCACTCGGCCACCCTTCCAAGCCCGGAATGGCTGTCGCTTAACGCAGTCGACCGCGCAAGGCAACGCGAAGTTGGCGCCCTGCCCCCCACTCTTCTCCTGCCCTGATCTGTCAGGCGAGCGTCAGCCTGTTCCTCTAGCTTGGACAACACCGCTCGGCCGCCCACCGCCGCCGAACCCTCAGCAATCCCGGATACTGGCGACATCTCCCAGGGCGTCGCTGGTTGCGAGGCCCGGTTGGATTCGTCTCCATGTCCGGGCCTCGTTTGCTGGCGCACAAAAGAAAGCGGCGCCCGTAAAGGAGCGCCGCGCCAAATTGTTCTTACTGCGTCGGACGTCAATACCCGCAGGACGCGCAGCCCATCTGCACCGGGGCGTAATAGGAATAGCCCGGCGAAACCATCTCGACGCGCTGGCGCGTGGCGTATTGCGGGGGGATGCGCTCGTACTGGACACTGGGCGGGGCCACCATCACGGTCTGCGGCACCATCACGGTGCGGTACTGCGCCGGCGTGCGGTGTGCGACCACGGAGCCGGGAGACACCATCACGGTCTCGTCGACGGTGCGGTATTGCGGCGCGACGTATTGCTGCTGATAGCAGGTCGTGCACGGCGGCGGCGCGTAGCAATTGTAGCAGCCGGCGGAGGCTGCGCCCGTCATGGCAATCGCGGCGACGGCGGTGGAGAAAACGACGGCGAGAGTACGAGACATTGCGGTGGTTGCCCCAGTTGCCCGGAATGGATTTTGCTAAGGTCGAACGCAGTATACGCGGCAAAATCCTGGGGTGCCGAACTTCGTCGGCGCATCCTTAATGCGAATGGCCGATCACGGCCGAGCGGTAAGAACTCATTGACCACGCGCATTAACGCGCGATGCGCATTGGCTCCGAAGTCCGCATGCTGTGCGAGAGCGTGATCGCTGCGCCGGCGATCGGACACCGCCGCGCGTGCTCCATTCGAGCACCGTTCCGAAAGCGTTCATCCGCCTCCGACGGGTTGAGCTTCAGCGCCTCGCTGCTCTTTCCAAAAACTCCAGCAGCGAGGGATCGGTCTCCTCGAATTCGACAAAGCGGCGGCGCAGCTCGTCGGCGATTTCCGCGGTGGCATCCCGCGACCATCCCTCCGCGGTATTGAAGGCCACGATGCGTGCGGGATGGAGATATTGCCCTTCGACGAGATGTCTGAGCAGGGTCGCGCGATTGGCGTCCTCCTCGGCCGTCTCACACCAGGCGCGGCCCAGTCGCCGGCCGAAGTCATCGAGCACGAGATAAACGTCCCGGTCGGTCGTAATGTGCGGCACGAGCGATGGAGAAGGACTCATGGCTTACTCCGCTACTGGCAATCCGAACAGTTGCGGACAGATCGGGATAAGGCGATTTGCCCCTGACCGGATTCGGAAAAATGGATTCCAGGTATTTTTCCTAGGATCACCTTCTGATTAAATCACAAAAAACGGAAATAAATAAAATTAAATAGCAAAGCGCGATGAAATCCACTAAATTGATTGCGCCTGGCGGGCGAGCCCGCACGTCGGGCAACCACCTCGCAAACGGCTCCCGCGTCCACCCCCAATAGCCCACACCCCAGGACGCGGGGGCCGTTTCTTTACGGACCTCTGCCCGGGCTCCAAGGTTCTGTCGTGCAACCGCGCGCTCGCGTGGAGACCGCGAGTCGTCCCGGAGGGATCGATTTAGCCAGCGGCGCGCCGATCAGCCGCCTATCTCGGCCGACGCTTCACCTCGCGCACCGCGCCGCGCGCCGCGCTGGTGGTGAGCGCGGCGTAAGCCTGCAGCGCGGTCGAGACGTTGCGCTTGCGGTTCTGCGGCTGCCAGGCGGCATCGCCTTTCGCCTCCTCCGCCGCGCGGCGCTTGGCGAGCTCCTCGTCGGACACCTCGAGGCTGATGCTGCGGTTCGGGATGTCGATGGCGATGCGGTCGCCGGTGCGCACGAGACCAATGTTGCCGCCTTCGGCCGCTTCGGGCGACAGATGGCCGATCGACAGGCCGGACGAGCCGCCAGAGAAACGGCCGTCGGTGACGAGCGCGCAGGCTTTGCCGAGACCCATCGATTTCAGGTAGCTGGTCGGATACAGCATCTCCTGCATGCCGGGGCCGCCGCGCGGACCTTCGTAGATGATGACCACGATCTCGCCGGCAACGACCTTGCCGCCCAGAATGCCTTCCACCGCCGCGTCCTGGCTTTCGAACACGTGCGCGGGGCCTGAGAATTTCAGGATCGAAGCATCGACGCCCGCGGTCTTCACGATGCAGCCGTCCTGCGCGAGGTTGCCGTAGAGCACGGCGAGACCGCCGTCCTTGCTGAAGGCATGCTCGAGATCGCGCACGACGCCCTTCTCGCGATCGGCATCGAGCTCGTCATAACGGCGCTCCTGGCTGAAGGCGACCTGGGTCGGGATGCCGCCGGGCGAGGCGCGATAGAAGGTGCGCACCGTCTCGCTCTTGGAGCGCTTGATGTCCCAGCGCTCCAGCGCATCGCCCATGGTCGGCGCATGCACGGTCGAGACCGAGGTGTCGATCAGGCCGGCGCGGTCGAGCTCGCCCAGAATGCCCATGATGCCGCCGGCGCGGTGCACGTCCTCGACATGCACGTCGGCGACGGATGGCGCGACCTTGCAGAGCACGGGCACACGGCGCGAGAGCCGGTCGATGTCGCGCATGGTGAACTCCACCTGCCCTTCATGGGCGGCGGCGAGCAGATGCAGCACCGTATTGGTCGAGCCGCCCATGGCGATGTCGAGCGTCATGGCGTTCTCGAACGCCTTGAAATTCGCGACGTTGCGCGGCAGCACGCTGGCGTCGTCCTGCTCGTAGTAGCGGCGAACGAGATCGACGATGGTGTGGCCGGACTCGACGAACAGGCGCTTGCGGTCGGCATGGGTCGCCACCACCGAGCCGTTGCCGGGCAGCGCCAGGCCAAGTGCCTCGGTCAGGCAGTTCATCGAGTTGGCGGTGAACATGCCCGAGCAGGAGCCGCAGGTCGGGCACGCCGAGCGCTCGATCACCTTGACGTCGTCGTCGCTGACCTTGGAGTCGGCCGCCGCCACCATGGCGTCGATGAGGTCGACGGCCTTGGTCTTGCCCTCGAGCTTGACCTTGCCGGCCTCCATCGGTCCGCCCGAGATGAACACGGCGGGGATGTTGAGCCGCAACGCCGCCATCAGCATGCCGGGCGTGATCTTGTCGCAGTTGGAGATGCAGACGAGGCCGTCGGCACAGTGCGCGTTGGCCATGTATTCGACGCTGTCGGCGATCAGCTCGCGCGACGGCAGGCTGTAAAGCATGCCGTCATGGCCCATGGCGATGCCGTCATCGACCGCGATGGTGTTGAACTCCTTGGCGACGCCGCCGGCCTGCTCGATCTCGCGGGCCACGAGCTGGCCGAGATCCTTGAGGTGGACGTGGCCGGGCACGAACTGAGTGAAGGAGTTGACGACCGCGATGATCGGCTTGCCGAAATCGGCGTCCTTCATTCCGGTCGCGCGCCAGAGGCCGCGGGCACCCGCCATGTTGCGGCCGTGGGTGGTGGTGCGGGAGCGATAGGCTGGCATGGCGGTTTCCGTCCTCGGGTTGGCTTGGGCCGGGCGGAAAAATGGAAGCCGCCTCAGGCCTTTCCGGCCGGATAGCGCACGGGCTGGCGAGGTGCAACGGGAACTTGGGCCGGACAGGGCTCCCCTGCTCCGGACGCGGCCTCTTCGTAGCCCGGATGGAGCGCAGCGCAATCCGGGGCAGGTGTCTACCGCGGTTAGTCCCGGATTTCGCTGCGCTCCATCCGGGCTACGGGAGCCCTCCCCCTACTGCAGCGTCGGATCGAGCCGGTCGCGCAGCCAGTCGCCGATCACGGAGACCGCCAGCGTCGTGACCACGATCGTGGTGGCCGGCGCCAGCATGATCCAGGGCGCCCGGGTCAGGTACTCCCGGCCATAGCCGACCATGTTGCCGAGGCTGGTCATCGGCGGCTGCACGCCGAGGCCAAGGAAGGACAGGCCGGACTCCATCAGAATCGCTTCGGGGAAAACCAGCGTGGTCGAGACGATCAGGGTCGAGGCGATGTTGGGCAGGATGTGCCGGAGATAGATCCGCGACGGCGTCGCACCTAACTGGCGGACCGCGGCGGCATAGCCCTGCGCGTTGGCGGAGATGGCCAATCCCCGCGCGATGCGGGCGTAGCGCTCCCAGCCGAACAAGCCCATCAAGCCGATGAGCAGAGGCAGCGAGTTGCCGAAGAAGGCGAGCACTGCGAGCGCCATGATCAGGAAGGGCATGCTGGCCTGGAAGTCGGTCAGCATCAGCACGAGCTGTTCGACGGCCCCGCGGAAATGCGCGGCCAGGAAGCCGAGCGTGGTGCCGACCACGGCCGAGATCGCGGTCGCGCCGAACGCGATCAGCAGCGAAATGCGGATCGAGACGAGCAGGCGCGACAGCACGTCGCGGCCGAGCTCGTCGGTGCCGAGCCAATGCGCGGCATTGCCGGGCGCGGCCAGGCGATTGCGCAGATCAAGCTGGGTGAAGCCGTAGGGTGCGATCTTCTCGGCGAAGGCGGCGATCACCAGCATGGCGACGATCCAGATGATCGCCAGCGCAACCGAGACCGGGATCTCCGGCAGGCTGATGCGGCGGCGGACGCCAGAGCCCTTTCCGTTCCGATGAAATCGGAACGGGGCTCTAGATTCTGGTTTTGACGCGTTTTCTTCACGCGAACCGGTATCCACTTCGCTTGAAAACGCTTCGGTATCCTTCAGCGTCGCGTCGGTCATGCATGCGCTCCTTTGGCGCGCAGCCGCGGGTCGAGGAAGCCGTAGAGGAAATCGACGATCAGGTTGGACGTGACCATGGTCATGGCGACCAGCAGCAAGATGCATTGCACGACGGCGAGGTCGCGGTTGGCGACGGCGACGACGAGCAGGCGCCCTACTCCCGGCCAGGCAAACACGCTCTCCACCACGACCGCACCGGCGATCAGCGTGCCCACCATGAAGCCCAAAATAGTCACGGTCGGAATCGCCGCGTTCGGCAGCGCATGCGACGTCACCACCTTGCGCCATGGCACGCCCTTGGCCGAGGCAGTGCGGATATAGGGCTGGCCCAGCACCTCCAGCATTGCGCTGCGGGTGAATCGCGCCAGCACGGCGGCGCCGCCAAGGCCGAGCGTCGCAATGGGCAGGATCGCGTGGCGCCAGCTGTCCTGCCCGCCCGACGGCAGCCAGCCAAGCTGCACGGCGAAGACCAGAACCAGCACCAGCGCGAGCACGAAACTCGGGACGGTGAAGCCCGCGACCGCCGTCATCATCACGGCGCGGTCGATTCCCGAGCCCCGATGCAGCGCGGCGTAGATGCCGGCGGGAATGCCGAGCGCCACCTTGAAGGCAAAGGCCGGCAGCGTCAGCGCCAGCGTCGCCGGGATCCGCTCCAGCACCAGCTCGATCGCGGGCCGCCCGTCGCGCATGGAGCGGCCGAGCTCGCCCTTGGCGATGGCGCCGAAATAATCGAGATATTGAAACCAGATGGGATCATCGAGGCCCCAGGCCTTGCGGAACGCCGCGAGCACCTCAGGGGGTGCCTCCGGTCCCAAAATCATCAGCGCGGGATCGCCCGATAGCCGCAGCACGACGAAGGCGAAGGTGACGACGAGCACAATGGTGAGCGCCGCGCGTCCAATGCGAATGGCGAAATAGCGTGCCATCACGCCGCATCCCGCGTTTCGGCGCCCGTGACCAGATGACAGGCGACCTGCCTGTTGCTGCCCACAGCCGAGAGCACCGGCACTTCGCGCGCACAGCGCGCGATCGCGCGCGGGCAGCGCGGGTGGAAGGCGCAGCCTTGGGGACGCGCAGACGGGTTCGGCGGATCGCCCGCGAGCACGATGCGGCCGGCGCTGCGGCGGCCCGGTGCGGGCGAGGCCGACACCAGCGCCTGCGTATACGGATGCTCGGGCCGCGCGAACAGATCGTCGGCGCTGCCGATCTCGACGATGCGGCCGAGATACATCACGGCGACGACATTGCTGATCTGCCTGACGACGCGCAGATCGTGGCTGATGAACAGCAACGTCAGCGACAGCTGCGCCTGGAGATCGGCGAGCAGGTTCACCACCTGCGCCTGGATCGAGACATCGAGCGCGCTGACCGGCTCGTCGCAGACCAGAAAATCAGGCCTCGTCGCCAGCGCCCGCGCCAGAACGATGCGCTGGCGCTGGCCGCCGGACAGCGCGCCGGGATAGCGCGCGCCGTGGGCCGGCGTCAGCTCGACCGCGCCCAGCAGCTCGCGGACGCGATCTTCGCGCTCGGCGGGCGTGCCGAGATCGTGGATGTCCAGGGGCTCGCGGATTTGGGTGGCGACCGGCAGCCGCCTGTCCAGCGCGCCCAGCGGATCCTGGAAGATCATCTGCATGCGTGCCCGCTGCGCGCGCCATGCGGCCGTTCCCGGCGCGGCCATCGGCTTGCCGTCGAACCGCACCTCGCCGCTGTCGGGCGGCTCGAGGCCGAGCACGATGCGGCCCGTGGTCGATTTTCCCGAGCCGGACTCGCCGACGAGGCCCAGCGTCTCGCCCTTGGCAATCGTCAGCGACACCCCGTCGACCGCATGCACGGCCGTAGCTCGGCCGAACATCCCGGAGCGCATTGCATAGCTGCGCGCGATCGCGGACACCTCGACGAGCGGCGCGCTCATTCGGCCGCGATCCCGAGCAACGCGCGGCGCGAAGCCTCGGCGCGGATGCAGGCGACAGCGCGATCATCCGCGATCGCCGCCAAGCTCTGCGCGGCAAGCGCGCACTGTTCGGCCGCCAACGTGCAGCGTGGCGCGAAGGCGCAACCGTCAGGCATCCGCGCGGGATCGGGCACGGTGCCGGGAATGGCCGTGAGGCGCCGCCGCGGCCCATCGAGCGGCGGCAGCGCGCCGATCAGGCCTTGCGCATAAGGATGCACGGGGTCGGCGAAGAGCTGGTTGCTGGGCGCCTCCTCGACGATACGGCCGGCATACATCACCGCGACGCGGTCGCAGTTCTCGGCGACGACGCCGAGATCGTGGCTGATCAGGACCATCGCCATGCCGATCTCGCGGCGGACCGTAGAGAGCAGCTCCAGAATCTGGGCCTGAATAGTGGCATCGAGCGCGGTGGTCGGCTCGTCCGCGATCAGCAGGTCGGGATTTCCGGCGAGCGCCATCGCGATCATGATGCGCTGGACCTGGCCACCGGAGAACTCGTGCGGATAGGCCGACAGTCGCCGCGCCGCATCGGGAATGCCGACGAGGTCGAGCAGCCGCCGCGCTTCCGCCTTTATCGCCTCGCCGGAGAGATCGCGATGCAGCGCCAGCGCTTCGCAGAGCTGCCTGCGGATGGTCAGCACCGGATTGAGCGCACTCGCCGGATCCTGGAAGATCATGGCAACCCGCCCGCCTCTGACATGGTCGAGCTCGGCGGCGGGCGCGCCCAGGATCTCACGGCCGTCGAGCAGCACGGAGCCCATGACTTGCGCATGGCGCGGCAGCAGGCCCAGGGCGGCAAGCCATGTCACCGACTTGCCCGATCCGGACTCGCCGACGAGGCCGAGCGCCTCGCCCTTCTGCAAGCTGACGTCGACGCCACGCAGGACCTGCACGCCGTTGAAGGCGACGCGCAGGCCCCGGATGCTGACCAGCGGCGCCACCTCAAGCCTCGAAATTGCCGGCGCGGAAATCCATCGCGAAGGCGGGCGCTGCCTTCCACTTGATCGATTTCGGCTTGGCCGTGAAGGTCGCATTCTGGTGCAGCACCGTATAAGCGGGGTCCTCGCGCTCGGCGATCTCCAGCATGCGGCGGAACGCCTTCTTGCGGGCCGCGCGATCGGTCGACGTTTCCAGGAATTCCGAGAGCTTGTTCAGCTCGGTGTTGGTCCATTCGCCGATCTGCTGCTGCTGGCCGTTCGGCCCGTGCTGGGCGACCAGCGACGACACGGGGTCGTTGAAGGCGGCCGAGTTCGACCAGTCGCGCACGGCGCGGGTCGGCGCGCGCTCCATGATCTGCGACCAATTCTCCTTGGTCTCGATCTGCACGTTGAGGCCGACCGACTTCCACATCTCGACCAGCACCTGCGCGGTCGCGACCTGGTTGGTATAGTAATTGTTGAGCAGACGGTACGGGATCGGATCGCCCTTGTAATTGGCCTGCTTCAACAGATCCTGCGCGAGCTTGGGATCATAGGCCGGCACGCTCCAGTCGGCGTTGAACATGTCGCCGTAGAATTCCCATTGCAGGCCCTTCGGCACGCGGGTGCGGCCGGCCCACAGGCTGTCGACGATCGCCTGACGATCGATCGCATGGGTGAAGGCGCGCCTGACAAGCGGATTGGCGAGCTGGGCGTGGTTCTTGTCGAACACGGTGAGGCGGTGATTGAGAATGGTGCCGCCCTGCACCTCGAACGCCGAATTCTTCTCGATGCCGGCAATCTGGTCCGGCGGGATATCGCAGGCGAACTGGTATTCGCCCGAGAGCAGGCCGTTGATGCGGCTCGCGACTTCAGGCACCTCGAGGAAGCGGATGCGCTTGAGCGGCGGACGGCCGCCCCAATATTCGTCATGGGCTTCGAGCGTCAGCGACACGTCGGGCTTGAGCTCGACGACCTTGTAGGGACCTGTGGTGACGGGTTTGCGCGCCCAGTCGAGATAGCTCGCGGACTCTTCCCACGCGCGGCGGTTCATGATGTCGGAGCCGTAGCGCGACAGCCGGCCCTCGATCGTGACGTCGGGCGTCGCGTTGTAGAAGCGCACCGTATACTTGTCGACGGCATCGACGCGCACGAGGTCCGGCCAGATGCGGCGGGCAACGGCGGGCACATCAGGCGGCAGCTCCTTGCCGGGACGCGGCGTCGGGATCTTTTCGAACGCCTGGATGGTGGTGCGGCTCTTGGCCTCGGTCTCGCCGAACATGCGCTCACGGCTGAAGGAGAAGAGGACATCTTCGGCAGTGAGCTCGTCGCCATTGTGGAACTTGACGCCCTGGCGCAGCTTCACCTCGACGGTCTGGTCGTCGATGCGGCGCCACTCGGTGGCAAGTCCCGGCACGGCCTCGAGATTGCCGCGCCAGTTCTTGGAGATCAGACCTTCCCAGATCGAGGAGAAGAACACGCGCTCGCCGACATTGGATTGCTCGCGCACCACGTCGAGCACGTTCGCATTCGTCACCTTCTGCACGGCGATCGTCACCGACGGACGGCTGTCACCTTGCGCGATCGCAAACCGCGGCAAAAGGAGCGCGCTTGCGGCAGCGCCGCCGGATTTCAGGATGGTGCGACGGGTGAGCTTGCTCATGATGGTGACCCCTGCCCTTTGTGATGTCGGTTATTCGGCAAGCCCAAGCGCGGCGAGATGGGCTGCGCCAGCGCGGACGTCGTCGTGGTTGCGGAGTTCGAGGATCAGCCGCGGGTCGGACGTCAGCCGTCCCAGTGCGCGGAACACGGCGACCCAGGGGATATTGCCTTCGCCCGGCGCCCAGTGCCGGTCGGCAAAGCCGTCGGTGTCCTGGAGATGCACATGCGTCAGCATGTCGCCGGCCATCTCGACATAATAGTCGACCGGCGGCGCGCCGGTGGAGATGTGGGCATAGTTGGCGTGCCCGGTGTCGAGGGAGACGCGGACCTTGCTGCTTTCGAGCGCCTTGGCAAGGCGCACACGGTCGCGCGGATCCTTGTCCTCGATGTTCTCGATGACGATTTCGCAGCCGATGGTCTCGGCACGCGCGATCACTTCGGCCAGCGTCGCCTTGACGCGCTCGACCAGATTGCCGCGATTGTCCGGATAGAGATCGAGATTGTTGTGGTCCCAGGTCGTGAACGGCGAATGGATCACCATCTGGGTCGCGCCGAGAAACTCGGCTGCATCGAGACCCTGAAGCAGGCGCTTGGTCACGGCCTGACGGATCATGGGATCGTGGCTGTCGATCTTGAAGCCCCAGAACGGGCCGTGAATGCCGAGCCGGCCGGTATGGCCCGCAAGCATCTGCTTGATCTCGCCGGCGGTCGTGCGCCAGTCACTATCGAGCAGATCGGCGCGGAAAAAATCCTGGATCTCGAGATCGCGCTGCCGTTCCAGAAGCCAGTCGCGATGCGCAGGGATCGATTTGATGGACAATGCGGCGCCCAGCACCGGCTTCGACATGGCTTGCTCCTTGGCCGTCAGCGATGACGGGAGCAGCGCTAGACCAGTTCAATGACAGGCCGGTGAAACGCAGGCTCTTCAACGTGAAGAGATGTGGACATCCTGCCGCCGCCCCGCTGCGGATTCAGGAAACAAGATCGCAGCACCGATGCCGAACGAACACACGGCAAGCGTATTCATGTCCGTAGTGATCCGGAATGGAGTCCTAACCATGGTTCGCGTACATCGCCGGACATCGATCGGCGGCCACTTCCACGGGCATCACCTCTGATCGCGCAACATGGGGTTGGGGGACCACATGGGGCGGGAGATTGAAGGCTGGGGCAAGGTGACGAGGTCCGGACTCCTAGGCACTCCGGACCTCGAAACTTTTCAGATTGAACACGATTTCGCGCCGCCCGGCTGTTCAGCCGGGCGGCGCGTTATCGTTTCAGCGTCGTCTTCCGGTCTGGGACCTAAGGATATTGTTTGAGCATGATCTTTTCGGAAAACCGCTGCACACTTTTCCCGATCATGCTCTAGCGCGTCTGCGGCTCGATCGTCAGCGAACATTCTGTCCATGCTCCTGAGTGGGGACGAGGAGCAAGCCCATCGGGCAGATCACGCCGGGCTCACATCGCCTCCTTGAGCGTGAGGCGGGCCGTGAATGTCACGGTGGTCTTCCCAACCAGCGCCATGCCTTCGACCTCGGCGCCACCGGCCGAGTAGCCGCCCGAGAAACCGCAAGTGACCTCCCTGCCGCCGAACGCGAGCGTCTTGCCGACGGCTTCGGTGTGCTGATTGACGATCATGTCGCCCCGCCACTTGCCGTTCCGGTACGTGTAGCTGCCGGTGTAATAGAAATAGCTGTCGCCGCCCATGATGCGTCCGTCGCATAGCACGACCACGCCCCTGGCCTGGCCGCGCTTGCCGTCGCGCATCTCGATGTCGAAGATGTAGAGGCCGTTGACGACCCTGGCCTCCTCACCCGCCTCTGCCCCATCTCCGGCCGACATCCAATCGTCTCCCCTATGTCGATCCGCTACACCGATCAGTTCGGCACGTTCCTTTCGAGATCCTCGAGCCATGCCGCCGCGCTCGCGTCCGACGGCGCGCGCCAGTCGCCGCGCGGCGACAATGAGCCGCCGGCCGAGACCTTCGGTCCGTTCGGCATGGCCGAGCGCTTGAACTGGCTGAAAGCGAAGAAGCGGCGCAGGAACACCTCGAGCCAGCGCCGGATCTCAGGAAGTTCGTAGGCCTTGCGCCGGTCGCTTGGGAATGCCGGCGGCCATTCACCCTTGGCGACGTCCTTCCAGGCGTGCTGCGCCATGAAGGCGATCTTGGAGGGACGCATCCCGAAGCGCAGCGTGTAGAACAGGTTGAAATCCTGCAGCTCGTAGGGGCCGACGGACGCTTCCGTGCTCTGCGGCTTCTCGCCAGGCTGCACCGGCACGAGCTCAGGGGAGATTTCGGCAGCCAGGATTGCGCCAAGCGTCCGATTGACGTCGTCGCTGAACTGCTTCGAGGAGATCACCCAGCGGATCAGATGCTGGATCAGGGTCTTCGGCACGCCGGCATTGACGTTGTAATGCGCCATCTGGTCGCCGACGCCATAGGTGCACCAGCCGAGCGCGAGCTCGGAGAGATCGCCGGTGCCGATGACGATGCCGCCGTGATGGTTGGCGAGCCGGAACAGATAGTCGGTGCGCAGCCCCGCCTGCACGTTCTCGAAGGTGACGTCGTAGACCTTCTCGCCCTTGCCAAAGGGATGGCCGATATCCTTCAGCATCTGCGTCGCCGTGGTGCGGATGTCGAGCTCCTGCCAGGTCGTCTGCAACGCCTGCATCAACGCCAGCGCGTTGGTCTTGCTCTCGCTGCCGGTGGCAAAGCCCGGCATGGTGAAGGCGAGGATGCTTTGGCGCGGCAGGCCGAGCAGATCAACCGCCTTGGCGGCGACGATCAATGCATGGGTGGAATCGAGCCCGCCCGAGACGCCGATCACGACGCGCTTGGTGCCGGTGGCGCGCATGCGCTGCACGAGGCCGGCGACCTGGATGTTGTAGGCCTCATAGCAATCCTGCTCAAGCAGGCTCTCGTCGCTCGGCACGAAGGGAAAGCGCTCGACCTTGCGCAGGAAGCCGATGTCGGCGGCCGGCGGCTTCAGCGCGAATGTCACCTTGCGGAAAAACGCCTCGCGCTGGCGGCGGTTGTCGTCGAACGTGCCCATCAGCGCGCGTTCCTGCCTGAGCAGGTCGAGATCGACGTCGGCACACGTGATCTGGCCGCCCTGGCGGAACCGCTCGCCCTCGGCCAGCAGCACGCCATTCTCGTGGATCGAGGTCTGGCCGTCCCAGGCGAGATCGGTGGTCGATTCCCCTGCTCCGGCGGCGGCATAGACATAGACTGCGAGGCAGCGCGCCGATGTCGATTGGCACAGCAGCGCGCGCGAGCGCGCCCGGCCGATCGTGATCGGGCTGCCCGAGAGATTGATCAGCACGCTGGCGCCCGCGAGCGCGAGCTCGGAAGCCGGCGTCACCGGGATCCACATGTCCTCGCAGATCTCGACGCCGATGGTGAGGCCCGGGACATCCTCGGCCGAGAACAAAAGGTCGATGCCGAACGGTGCATGCAGCCCGCCAAAGGAGATCGTCTCGCCGGCGATGCCGGCACCGGAGGCGAAATGCCGTCCCTCGTAGAATTCGCGATAGGTCGGCAGGTAGCTCTTGGGCACGACGCCGAGGATGTTGCCGCGATGAACGACGACGGCGCAATTGTAGATGCGATTGCCAAAGCGCAGCGGCGCGCCGACGATCAGGACCGTCATCAGCGCTGAGGAGGCCTCAACGATCGTCACAAGCCCGCGCTCGACCGCATCGAGCAGCGGGTCCTGCTTGACCAGATCCTCGATGGCGTAGCCGGACAGGCACAGCTCGGGAAACACAGCAACCGCCACCGACTGTTCGTGGCAGGCATTGGCCGCAGCCAAAATGGCCTTCGCATTGGCCGAGGGATCGGCCACGTGGGAGGTGGTGACGCAGGCCGCCACGCGCGCAAATCCGTGGGCGTAGATCGAGTGGAACGTCATCGAGCGCTGTACCTTCAATCCCTTGCAATCTCTTGTGCGCCGGCCGGCCGCAGCCGTCAGCTCCACATCATATGTAGCCCATCGACCGGGGCCGGTGCAGGCCATCCGCCGTCATGCATAACGGATTTGCATATCGGCCGGTCGGCGCCCGCGACGTCAGGCGCTGCGGGCCAAGACCCCGGACAGATCGTTGCGCAGCCACTCGGCGATCCGGGGCCAGGCATGGACGTGGGTTCGCGCCCCCATGAACAGGCCGAGATGATTGCTCGGCTCGGAGGCTGCCGCAATGAACGCCGGCGGCGTGCCGACGAGACCCGCGGTGGCGAGTGCCTGCACAGCCGGCACGACATCGTCGTCCAGCCCGGCCAGCAGGAAGACCGGCGCCTTGACGTCCTTCAGATCAACCGGGCGGCCGAGCGCGACGAATTGGCCGCTGGCAATCCGGTTCTCCCGGAAAATCCAGTTGACGATCTGAAGGTAATAGGTGCCCGGCAAATCGAGCGTCTCGGTATTCCAGCAATCGAAGCGCGCGAGCAGGCTCGCGCCTTCCTCGTCCGAAAGCCTCCTCTGCAACGCCACTTCGATACCGTCGCTGTCAGGTGATTTGGACCAGAAGCGCAGCATCTCCTCGCCGCTGACATTGCCGCCGCCGCGTGCGACGAGCTGGTCGTAAACCAGCTCGGGCGCGTTGCGGGCGAGCCGCGACAGCGCCGAGTCGATCGACAGATCGACGGGAGCGCCGACCAGGACCAGCCGCCGCACCTTGGCCGGAAAGCGAGCCGCATAGAGCAGCGACAGCCAGCCGCCCTGGCACAGCCCGACGAGATCGACCGGCGCGCCGATCTCGTCGATGGCGACGTTGAGATCGGTAAGATAGCTGTCGATCGAGAGATAGCGCATCTCCGGCGTGGCTGACCGCCAGTCGGTGAGATAGACGCGGTCGATGCCGCCATTTTGCAGCGACTGCACCACGCTATGGCCGGGCGCGAAGTCGGCGATCAGGGCCCGATGCAGCGCATAGGGCGCGCAGACCAGCGCCGGCTGGCTGGACCGTGTCTGCGTGAAATCGCGCAGGCGCATCGTCACAAGCTCCAGCGCAACCGTGCTGGGCGTCGTCCATGGCAGGCTGCTCTCGCCCTGCTCCGCAGCTCCGCGCTCCAGCCACCAGAAACAGGCGTCCATGGCGAGCTGCGCCGCCGCAAACGGCCACAGCAAAGGATCGTCCGGCGCATGCCCTAGTCCGCGTGGCTGTTTGCCGGTCTTCTCCACCATGGCTAGCTCAATATCCTCACAGGAACGCCTCGAGGCTCACGACCGAAATGCCGCGATCCCTAAAACTCCGATGGGTCGCGGCCAGGGAGCCGTCGAGATCGATGCCGCGACAGGCATCCTCGACGACAGCGACCTCGAAACCTGCCTGGCGGGCATCCTCCGCCGAGAAGCGAACACAGAAGTCCAGCGCGAGACCAGCGACGAAGACGGTCTTCAGCTTGCGCTCGCGCAAGTAACCGAGCAGTCCGGTCGGCGTCTTATGGTCGTTCTCGAACAGCGCCGAATAGGAATCGATGCCGCGGCGGAAGCCCTTGCGCACCACCAGGCTCGCCCTGACAACGTCGAGCTCGCGGTGGAATTCAGCCCCCGCCGTCCCCTGCACGCAATGAGAGGGCCAGAGCACCTGGGTGCCGTAGTCGAGCTCGATGGTCTCAAACGGCTGCTTGCCGGCATGGTTCGTCGCGAATGACACGTGATCACGCGGATGCCAGTCCTGGGTCAGCACCACATTGGCGAATTTTTGGGCGACTCGGTTGATGGCGGGGACGACCTTTTCACCGCCGGGAACGGCGAGCGCTCCGCCGGTGCAGAAGTCATTCTGCACGTCAATCGCCAGCAGCACGTCACGGTCGGAGATCTTCATGCAAGGCCTCATTCCAGCCGTCCGGGGACTGTAGGCACCGAGACGCTCGTCTCCAATGTCGATCTTCCCGCGCGGCTTCGCAACCATCGTACGCGCGGCTTGTTAGAATGGACCGATCGTTCCTGAAATGAAACGGTTTGGGCTGGTCCGTGTTGACTAGCGGCACCCAAGAGCGGATTCTCGGGCATCCGCACTCATGCGGACTGCGTCGACGGAGTGGAGGAGAAGGGTTCCCGTGGCCTGCACGGCCGCGGCAGCCATATGGTCATGACGATCGGCAAGACAGGACAGATTCTTCTCGCCGATATCGGCGGCACCAATGCGCGCTTCGCGCTGAGCCAGGCCGAATCCAGCGACGGCGATCCGGCCGGACCGATCGACTATGTGAAGGTCGCCGACTTCCCAACCGTCCGGGAGGCCATCGTCGATGTTCTCGGGCGCCAGTCCGGCGCCGAGCAGCCCCGAAGAGCCGTGCTGGCGGTGGCGGGCCCCGTGACCAACAATCGCTGCGTCATGACCAACAGTCCATGGGTCATCGATGGCAACGAGCTGCAACCTGCGCTCGGCTTTGACAGCGTGCACGTGCTCAACGATTTCGAAGTGATGGCCTGGTCCCTACCCGCCTTGCAGCCTGCCGACCTGATTCCGCTTGGCGGACAGGACGGCCTGCCCGGAGAGCCGTTGCTGGTGATCGGGCCCGGAACCGGTTTTGGCGTGTCCTGTCTGGTCGAGCGCCACGGCGCACGGCTGGCGGTCGTGACCGAGGCCGGTCACGCCACCCTGCCGGCCGAGAACGAGCGCGAGGAACGCGTGATCGCCTGTCTGCGCAAGCGCCTTGGCCATGTCTCCATCGAGCGTGGCGCGCTCTCGGGTTCCGGCCTGCAAAGCCTCTACGAGGCCCTGGCGGAGGTCGACGGCGGCCAGGTGCCGCATCGCGATCCTGCCGCCATCACCAAAGCCGCGCTGGAGGGCCATTGCTCCGTCAGCCGCGCGACGCTCGACATGTTTTGCGCCATCCTCGGCTCGGTCGCGGGCAATCTCGCAGTGACCTTCGGCGCCCGCGGCGGCGTCTATATCGCCGGCGGAATCGTGCCGCGTTTTCCGGAATTTCTCGCGGCGTCCGCATTCCGGGCACGCTTCGAGGCCAAGGGACGCTTCCAGGATTACTTGCGCAACATCCCGACCAGGCTGGTGATCAAACCTGATGCGAGCTTCGTCGGCCTCAAGATGTTCGCCGAGCACAATCCAAATTGAGGGACGAAGCGCCCTTCTCGCGGGTTCCAGTAATTCACAGCTGATTGCAGCGGTCACACGATTCTACGCAGGATCGTGCTTGCCTGCGCGTGTCCGATGCGAAACAATCCTGTCCTGTGTGTGGCGTAGTTGCGGGGGCGTGGCATGCGTAAACAGGATTTGGGTTTCGACTATCACCGCTACCACCGCCTGCTGCGCGAGGCGGATAACGAAGACAAGCGGCTGGCCTTGATCGAGCTCTTGATCGAGGAAAAGGCCAGAGACCGGCTGGCTGCCCAGCGCGCCTCCGATCGCGCCGCCATGACGGCCCGCACCATTGCCACGGTACTGAGGAACGGCCGCAACTGAGACTTGCGAGCTCCTCCCAACGCGTGAGAACTCGGCGTGATTGCGACTTCGTTAACGATGCCTCGCAATCTGACGTCAAACTTTTTGCTCTAAGAGTTCCCCCACCTGAGGCAAATCAGGGCCAACAAAGGGGGGAAGTGAACATGAGCATGATTTCGCTCGCCGTGATGCCGGCCGCCGTCGAAGCGCGGTTCGCCGATTCTTCGTTCAAGACCATCTTGCTATTCTGCTGCACGGGCCTGGCCGTCTCGTTCGGCCTGATCGCCCGTGGCATCGATCTCAGCGCCGGTCTGATCTGACAGCGCACCGAGCTCTTTCGCCAATGGCCGCCCTGACGGGCGGCCATTTTCGTTGGCGATCTCAGTGCGGCATCTTCGCCGTCACCGAGTGCGGCATCTTCGCCGTCACTCAGTGCGGCGTCTTCTCTGTGGCTCCCGGAAACATCGAATCGATCATCGCCTTGAGCTGATCCATTGCGATTGGCTTGCGCAGGATCGGCCTGCGCCGGAGCAAGGACGGCAGCAGCTCCGGCCCGTAGCCCGTCGCGAACAGGAACGGTTTTCCACGGCGCTCGATCAGGTCGGCGACGGGATCGACGTAAACGCCCATGAGATTGATGTCGAGGATGGCCAGATCGTATTGCGCGGTCATGGCAAAGGCGCTGGCGTCGCGGACATTGTCCGCTTCCGCGACGACGTGGTGGCCGAGTTCCTCCACCATGTCCGCGATCATCATCCGGATCAACGCCTCGTCTTCGACCAGGAAAACGGAGAGTCCGTCCGCCATATCAACCCCGCAGTCAGCCTTACGAAGCTAATCATAACCGAATTGCGGAGAGGATTCACGAATTCGTGGCAGGCGCCGTTAATTCAGGCGCGCCCGATCCGATTCAACTTGATCAATCCAGTCCCCGCTCGTGGCTCAGGCGCACCATCTCCTGAATGAAGACCTGCTTCTGCTTGTCATCGAGGCTCGAATAGAGCGGCTCGGCGGCGTCGGCGACATTGCGCTGGTCGGCGGCCCGGTCGATCAGGAACTGCGCCTCGTTGCGCATCTGCTCGATGATGTCGTCTGGCGGATCGCGCTTGGCGCGGGCAACCCGAAGGTTGAGCCGCTCTGCACCATTATGCCCCAGGTAGTGCATGGCGCTCGAGAAACCGTACCAGTGCTTCTCCTGATCAGGCGTGAGGTTCAGTTCGGTCTTGATCCGCTCGATGTAGGAATCGCTGTTGGCGACGATCTGCTCCGCGGTCTGCTGCGGTGCGCCGCTCTGGGTCAGAACCGTAACATCCTTATTATCCTTGTTGTCCGTGCCATTCGGCGCGGCGTTCTTCGCCTCCTTGCTCGCTTTGGCGCCCTTGCCCGCCTTGGCGGTCTTGGCATCCTTGTCCTTGCCGCCCGGCTGCTTGGAATCTTTGCTGGCGTCCTTGGGCGGCGGCGCCTGATTGCCATTGTTGCCGACGCCGAGCACGCCGGTGAAGACGCCCACCACGCCGCCGATGGCGCCGCCGAGCACGCCGCCGACCGGACCTGCCGCCTTGTTTCCGGCCGCGGCTCCCTCCTGAACGCCTTTGACCAGACCTTGAGCATTCGCCACCGCGGCTGCGCCGAGCAGCAGCGCGAGCACGGACCCCAGCGCAAACCATCGTCGCAGGTGAAGCCGCGCTGGCAGCGCCGGTTTGATCATTCTCGTCTCCATCGTCGATCTGCTGGCCTGTCGGGCGAGAGCCCCATGGCAATTGCAACTCTATCGTTTCCGCCGCGCCGAGGTCCAGACGCGGACATTTGCTGTCCACGTCCGAAAAGTCTTTCGCGCGAAGCGGTTATGCAGGCTTATTCGAAACTGCGGCGTAATTGCGCACGGATCATTCGAGCCCGGTTGGTCAGAGTGTGCGTCGCAAAATGAACGCCCGCGGTTCGCCTGCAACGCATGGTCCTGCATGCGATCACGACGGTGCCGGACACACCCTTTAGTTCTAGACGAGGAGCCGTTCGGCTTTCTCGACAGACGCGATCAATCATGATCTGATCGCGCTACCAATTTGCTGCGACCTGCGTGAATTGCCGACGCGGGCCGGCGGCACCAAGACGGCACTAATAAGAAAGTCCAACAAGAACCCGAAGAAAGAAGTCTCTCAGAGGAAACTCCAACAACAACACCCAGGCGAGGAAACGAGATGTCACGCAAGACACTGACGAGACGTCAATTTGTGGCTGCTACTGCAATGTCCTCCGCGGCGCTGATCACGGCGCCCTATGTCCGGGGCGCTTACGCCGCCGGCAAGCTCTCGATCGGCTTCTGGGACCATTGGGTGCCGGGCGCCAACAAGGCCTCGACCGATCTCGTCAACGAATGGGCCGCGAAGGAGAAGGTCGAAGTCTCCATCGACTACATCACCAGCAACAACAAGAAGATCGAGCTGACCGCCGCGGCCGAAGCCCAGGCCAAGTCGGGTCATGACATTCTGCAGATGCCGAGCTGGTGGCCGCAGGCCTATGCCGAGAATCTCGAGCCGCTCAATGACGTCATGGAGCCGCTCCTCAAGCAGAATGGCGAAGTCAACGGCACCGTCAAATATCTTGGGCAGTCGGGCGGCAAATGGCTCGCGGTGCCCGCGACTCCCGGCAGCCAGATCAAAGGCCCCTGCTCCCGCATCGATCTGATGAAACAGCACGCCGGCATCGACGTGCAGGAGATGTACCCGGCCGGCGGTCCGCCCAAGGTCGAAAACTGGACCATGGAGACCTTCCTGAAGGCGGCCGAGGCTTGCCATAAGGCGGGCTTCGCGTTCGGCATCGGCCTCGGCGAGACCACCGACAGCGTGGATACCGCCGGCGCAATCTTCCAGTCGTTCGGCGCCGAACTCGTCAACGCCAAGGGCGATGTCACGGTGAAGACCGATCAGGTTCGCCAGGCGATGGAGTTCTACAAGAAGCTGATCGCCTTCCTGCCGCCGGATGCACCGTCCTGGGACGACGCTTCCAACAACAAATGGCTGATCTCCGGCCGCGGCGCGATGATCCTCAATCCGCCGAGCGCCTGGGCGGTTGCCAAGCGCGATGCGCCACAGGTCGCCGAACAGTGCTGGACGCACGGTTTCCCGTCCGGTCCGAAGGGACGGTTCGCACCGTACCTGCCCTACTTCTGGGGCGTCTGGAGCTTCGGCAAGAACAAGGAGGCGGCCAAGAGCCTGCTCGTTCACCTGTCTTCGCCATCGTCGATCGAGAAGTTCGTCGCGGTGAGCGGCGGCTATGACCTGCCGGCTTACGCGAACATGACCAAGTTCAAGACCTGGGCGGAAGAAGGGCCGCCGAAGGGAACGCTCTTCCACTATCCGGACCCGTACAAGCATCAGACGCTGTCGATCGCGGCGTCGCCGGCGCCGCCCAAGGTCGCACAGCAGATCTACTTCCAGGCGACGCTGACCAAGATGGCGCTGCGTTATGCGCGGGGCGAGACGATGGAGCAGGCGCTCGCCTGGGCCGAGGGCGAGTGCGAAGGCTTCATGCGGAGCTAGGCCGGGGAGTGACAGGGCGGCTCGCGCCACGTGCGTGAGCCGCCCGGGCTCCGTGGTCCAATCCGTCCGATCGTGAAACCGCATGGCCGGCTTCCCGGTTGGACAGCAGACAAGAAGACTGATCCAAGGACTCTGACATGGCCGATGTCGTCGTTGAGCGAGCTCGCGTTGCCCGTGGGGCTGGCGCCCGCAGGGGATCGAGCCTGCGCAACGCGCTCGGGCGGAAATCGACGGTTGCGTTCTTCCTGACGCTGCCGCTGATCCTCCTGATCGCGCTGCTCGTGCTCTACCCCGCCTTCTATTCCGTTCATCTGGCGACGCTGAACAAGTCGATGACGAAGTTCGTCGGCTTCGGCAACTTCACCTTCCTGTTCAAGCGCGAGACGTTCTGGATGGTGGTGGAGCAGTCCTGCATCTTCGCGATCACGGCCGTGATCTTCAAGGCGCTGATCGGCTTCATCGTCGCGCATTTCGTCCACAACATTCCCGCCAAGGGCCAGCGCAAATGGCGCGGCATGCTGCTGGTGCCCTGGGTGATCCCGCCGGCGATGAGCACGCTGGCCTGGCTGTGGCTGTTCGACCCTTCCTACAGCGCCTTCAACTATACGCTGTCCTTCTTCGGCGTCGGCCCGATCCCCTGGCTCGGCGACACTTTCTGGGCACGGTTCTCCGTCATCCTCGTCAACGTCTGGTACGGCGCGCCGTTCTTCATGATCATGTATCTGGCCGCGCTGAAATCCGTCCCCGATCAGCTCTATGAGGCCGCGGCGATCGACGGCGCCAACTGGTGGCAACGGATCTGGTACGTCACCTTGCCGATGATGCGTAACATCATCGCGATCACCACCCTGTTCTCGCTGATCGTGACGTTCGCCAATTTCGACATCGTGCGCATCCTGACCTCGGGCGGTCCGCTGGATACGACGCATCTGTTCGCCACCTGGGCGTTCCAGGTCGGCATCCAGAGCAACGATATTCCGCTCGGCGCGTGCGTCTCGCTGTTCATGGTGCCGATCCTTGCCGTCGCAGCGATCTTCATCCTGCGCGATGTCTCCAAACGTGGGAACGAAGCCTGATGAGCTCACTTGCAATCGACAAGGCCGGCCCCAACCGCAAGGTCAAGTATGGCAGCATGAGCCGGGACCGCGCCTGGGCGCTGCGCTGGTCTTATTTCTTCCTCGTGCTGTTTGCGATCTTCTTCCTGACGCCGCCGGTCTACATGCTGATCACCTCGCTCAAGAGCAGTGCGGAGATATCGGCAGCGACGAACCCCTGGTGGGTGTTCCATCCGACACTGTCGAACTATGTCGAACTCCTGACATCGAACCAGTTTTTGCGCTTCTTCTGGAATTCGTCGATCGTGGCGATCGCGGTCGTGATCATCACGATGCTGATCAGCATCCCCGCGGCCTTCGCGCTGGCGCGGATGAAGTTCTGGGGCTCGGCGACGCTCGCCACGGGCGTCTTCCTCACCTACCTGATCCCGGACAGCCTTTTGTTCATTCCGCTGTTCAAGATGCTCGCGGTCTTTCAGGACTATACCGGCATCACGCTGCTCAACAGATGGTACGTCCTGCTGTTCATCTATCCGACGCTGACCGTGCCGTTCTGCACCTGGATCATGATCGGCTATTTCGCCTCGATCCCGAAGGAGCTGGATGAGGCCGCTCTGATCGACGGTGCCTCCTGGCTCCAGACCCTGACGCGGATCTTCATTCCCGTCGCCCTGCCCGGCCTGATCGCCGCGACGATCTTCGCCTTCACCGTCTCCTGGGCGCAGTTCCTCTATCCCCTGGTGTTCACGACGTCGGTGGACCAGTTCGTGCTGCCTGTCGGCATCACCACGACGTTGATCAAGGGCGACGTGTTCAACTGGGGGCAGATCATGACCGGCGCGCTGCTCGGCGCGGCGCCGCCGCTGATCATCTACGCATTCCTGATGGACTACTACATTGCCGGCCTGACCGCCGGTGCGACAAAGGGTTGATGACTCATGGCTGACGTTGCTTTGCGGAAGGTAGTTAAACGTTACGACGATGTCGAAGCCGTGCGCGGCATCGACCTCGATATCGCCGATCACGAGTTCATCGTGCTGGTCGGCCCCTCCGGCTGCGGCAAGTCGACCACGCTGCGCATGATCGCAGGGCTCGAGGACATCAGCGACGGCGACATCATGATCGGGGGCGACGTCGTCAACGACGTACCGCCGAAGGACCGCGACATCGCCATGGTGTTCCAGAATTACGCGCTCTACCCGCACATGACGGTCGCGGAGAACATGTCGTTCGGCCTGCGCCTGAAGCACTATCCCAAGGCCGAGATCAAGGCACGGGTGACCGAAGCCGCCCGGCTTCTCGACATCACCGACCTGATCGACCGCAAGCCGAAACAGCTCTCCGGCGGGCAGCGCCAGCGTGTCGCGATGGGCCGGGCCATCGTGCGCAACCCGAAAGTCTTCCTGTTCGACGAGCCGCTGTCCAATCTCGATGCCAAGCTGCGCGTACAGATGCGGATCGAGATCAAGAAGGTGCACCAGAAGGTGCGCACCACCACGGTCTATGTCACCCACGATCAGGTCGAGGCGATGACGCTGGCCGACCGCGTCGTGGTGATGAACAAGGGCCGCATCGAGCAGATCGGCACGCCGAACGAGCTCTATCACAAGCCGGCGACACGCTTCGTCGCGGGCTTCATCGGCTCGCCCGCGATGAACTTCATCCCGTGCCGGCTCGAGGATGTCGGCGGCACGCTTCAGATCCGTCTCACCGACCGCATCGCTTTCCCGCTGCCGCCGGCCCGCGCCGCACGCTACAATGCTCTGCCGCGCACCGAGAAGCTGCTGCTTGGCCTTCGCCCCGAGCACCTCACCGAGTCGCACGCGCATCTCGAGCCCGGCGTCGAGACCTTCGAGACCGTGCTCGACGTGACCGAACCGATGGGGATGGAGACGCTGGTCTATTTTGGGCTCGAGGGCACGCCGGTCTGCGGCCGCGTCAATCCCAATGCCGGCGCCAAGGACGGGGCACCCATGCGTTTGGCGATGGACCTCAACAACATGCACCTGCTAAACGAGGCGTCCGGCGTCGTGTTGTGACGGCCGGACAAGAAACTCGCGCAGGCAGGGGACGATGGCGACCAACAAGAAGAAGATTTTCGTTACGCAAACTTTGTCGCAAGGGGCACGCGCCCTCCTCACCCAGCGGGACGATATCGAGCTCGTCGAGTTTTCGAACCTGATCTCGGCGAAGGACTTCGAAGCCTTGCTCAAGAGCCATGCGCCGGTCCACGGCGTCGCGCTCGGCGCCACCGCCTTCGGCGAGACCGAGCTGGAGGCGTCCGGCGACATGAAGGTGGTGACCCGCATCGGCGTCGGCTACGACGCCGTCGACGTGCCCGCCCTCTCCCGCCGCAAGGTGCCGTTGATGGTGGCGGGCAGCGCGAACTCGCCCTCGGTCGCGGAAGCGGCGCTGTTCATGATGCTGACGCTGGCCAAGCGCGCGCAGGAGATGCATGCCTGCGTCAAGGACGGCAAATGGGCCGACCGGCTCGGCATGCTGCCGTTCGATCTCTACGGCAAGACCGTGCTGATCGTCGGCTTCGGCCGGATCGGCAGTCGCACCGCCAAGCGCTGCCTGGCGATGGAAATGAAGGTCCAAGTCTACGATCCCTACAAGGGAGCCGCCGAGATCAAGGCCGCGGGCTGCGAGCCCGTCGTCGATCTCGATGCCGCGCTGCCCCACGCCGATTTCGTCACCATCCACTGCCCGAAGACGCCGGAAACGACCGGCCTGTTCGATGCGGCGCGGATCGGCCGGATGAAGCCGAGATCCTATCTCATCAACACCGCGCGCGGCGGCATCGTGAAAGAGGCCGCGCTCTATGACGCGCTCACTTCCGGAAAGATCGCCGGGGCCGGCATCGACGTGTTCGAGGTGGAGCCGCCGCCGCTCAGCAACGCATTGTTCGCGCTGCCCAACGTCATCATGGCTCCGCATGTCGCCGGCGTCACCGTCGAGGCCGTTCAGCGCATGAGCGAGCAGACCGCGCGCAACATCCTGAGTGCGCTGGACGGCGATCCCATCCGGCAGAACGTCATCAATCAGGACGTGCTGGACTGAGTGAGCCAATGGTCGGGCGGCCCGTCCGCCCCGCCTTCGGAAGGCCAGAAAGCGTCCCATTTTGGTGCAGATCGAGCCCCAACTCAGCCTTAATCAAACGCGCGTAATGAGAGGGAAGCGCGGCGGCGGTGGGACAGACTGGCCGGCGCGTCGAGCTGGAGGATGGACCCTTGGCAGAGATCGACCCGACTGACCATGCGCTGGCGACCATCGCCAGCATTCTGGAGCACCCCGAGCACGTTCTGGTCGTTCGCGAAACCGAGACCGAAATGGTGGTCGCCGGTGAACGCGAGCACATAGCTCCCGACGAGCAGCCAGCTGTCGACGAGCATCCGGTGGTCGAGGAGCAGCCGCTGGTGCCGGAGCACACCGATGCCGACGGCTATAGCAAGGTCGGCCCCGGCCCGATGGTCGCGATCCGCCTGAAATGGACGGTCCATCGCGGCGATGACGGCCAGTACTACGTCCATGAGACCATCGGCGAGCAGTCCGCCCCCGTGGTCAGCGGCCCGATGACGAGCGAGGCCGCCGTGCATTTCGTCGATGCGCAGGAGCACGAAGCGCATCGGCGCTTCGAAGAGCTGCGCAGCGAGATCGCCGGCCGCAGCTCGCTTGCCGACTATGAGCGCAAGGGCGAAGCTTAAGGCAGCTTGCAGACCGGATGTCTGTGCACCTCTCCCCGTCGGGGAGAGGCGAACATCGAGCCTACCTACTTGCGCCCGAGATAATCCTTCTTCACGAGCTCGACGCCGGCGTGCCGCAACAGGTCGTAGGCCGTCGTCACGTGAAAGAAGAACTGAGGGACGCTGAACGTCAGCAGCAGCGCCCGCCCGGTGAAGGGCAGCTCGGTGCCGTTCTTCAGCTTGAAGAAGACATTGCGTTCCGCCGCGGCGTCGATCGCAGCGCGCGGCAGGCTCTCGACGAATTCGATCGACGTCGCGATGCGCGCCTGAAGCCCGGCCATGTCGTGCTCCAGCACCGGCAGCGTGACCGGCTCGCGCTCGGCCAGCAAGGCCGGGGCGACCACGGCATGGCGACAAGCCTCACCGACCTGCTGCGCCAGATCGTACATGTTCGGCGCAAGGCGCATACCGAGCAGAACCGCCGGGTTGAACTTGCGGGTCTCGGCATAGGCCACGCCCTTGTCGAGCAATCCGGACAGGTTGCGCAAGTTAGGCACGAAGAGGCCAACCGAGGCCTCGTACATCGAGATCGTCACCTCTGAATTCCCTTCAATTCTGCCTCGCCAGCGACGGGCATCTGGTCTAAATCCACGCCTCAAGAGCTGCACAATGACAGCTCGGGCATGGGTGGAAAAGAGATGATCGTTCGAATCTGGGCGGCTTTGGCCGTGGCGTTGCTGGTAAATGTCTCGGCGCATGCGCAGCAGGCGCTCTCGCGCCTCGACGAGATCGTCAAGCGCGGCACATTGCGCGTCGGCATGACCGGCGACTACAAGCCCTTCACCTATCTGGACAAGACCACGCAGCAGTTCAGCGGCTTCGACGTCGACATGGCGCAGGCCCTTGGCAAGGCGCTCGGCGTCAAGGTCGAATTCGTGCCGACGGCCTGGCCGAAGCTGATGAAGGATTTCGAGGCCGACCAGTTCGACATCGCCATGGGCGGTGTCTCAGTCACGCTCGACCGGCAGAAGAAAGGCTTCTTCTCCACGCCGATCATGCGCGAGGGCAAGACGCCGATCGCGCGCTGCGCCGACGTCGGCAAGTACCAGAGCATCGCCGACATCGACAAGAAGGGCACCCGCGTCATCGTCAATCCCGGCGGCACCAACGAGCGCTTCGCCCGCGCTAACATCAAGGATGCCGAGATCACTGTCTTCGCCGACAACACCGTGATCTTCGACGAGATCGCCAAGGGCAATGCCGACCTGATGATGACCGACGCCTCCGAGACGCGCTACCAGCAGAAGCAGCATGCCGGCGTGCTCTGCGCGGTGCATCCGGAAAAGCCGTTCGACTTCTCCGAGAAGGCCTACTGGCTCCAGCGCGACATGGCGCTGAAGGCCTTCGTCGACCAATGGCTGCATATTTCCATGGAAGACGGCAGCTACAGGAAGATCTATGCCGCCTGGTTCGACTAGGCGCGCCAGCAATCAATCGTGCCCCTTTTCGCTCGTTTTCAGCTGCATGCTGAAAAAGGCGACGGCCGCGTCATTGAACTCGCGGTGAAACGCCCGCCGATCGAATCCCGGCGGATCGGTGCACAGGACCGGCGCGGTTTCGGCAAGTTTCGGCGGGCACGGAATGACAAAGGAGAAGTGCGAGGAGTTCGGCACGATGCGGTAGTCAGGGCGTGCGGGAAGAAGCTGCACCAGCGCATCGATGCCGTCAGGCACGACGCCGTCGCCGCCGAGCGCGGACCGCCACAGGAGGATCGGTATCGTTACGCCGGCAAGACGTTCGCGGGTGAAGAGGCCGTCAAAGAGCGGGGGATCCGCCAATATGGCGGCGCGGACTCTGGGATCGTGAACGGGTGGATCGGTTGGCACTCGGCCCGCGCGAACATCCAGGCATTTTTGCGTCGAGGCTGCCGCTTTCTCGCACAAGGCCGCCAAAGCTCCGAAATCGGGATTGCCGCCGATCACCACGAGGCCTGTATAGGCGCCGCGGGAGAATCCGAACAGGCCGACCCGCCTGGTGTCAATGACCGCTGCATGCTCCCAGCCACTGAGCATGAAATCCGTGAGCCGCTTGATGTCGGCGGGGCGCTCGACCAACACTGAGAACTCATCGGTCCGGCTGCTGTCCTTGGCCGTGTCGCCAGGATGATTGATGGCGGCGACCACGAAGCCGGCATCGGCCAGCGCGGCCGCAGTGTCGGTGTGCGCCAGGAACGAACCGCGTCGCCCGTGCGAGACGACGACCAAGGGCAGTCGATCGCCCTCGATCTGACACCTCACGATGCCCGGCAAAGCGGCCCCCTCGTTTGCCACGACCTTGGCTGCGCACGGCGTCCAACGACGCCTGCGAGTGAGAGCCCGCCAGCGTCCGCGGGCACATCGATGAAGCGGATCCCGGCCGCCTGCGCCGCAGCCGCGCCGAGACAGCAGGCCGCGGTCACAATCGTCTGGCAAAGCCGTCGTCCAAACATGATTCACGCGTCGGTGTTGCAGCCGCCGTTCGGCGTGCGTGTCCCGATGGATTTCATCAACCAGAACGATTTTACGGGCGCCCCCTGCGCTCGTCCAGGCAGGGATTTCTGCGTCATCCCTGTGCCGGCCACGTCCAACTCTGGACCGAGTTCGGCGTTATTGAACCAAGATCAGAGCGAGCACGACTCATACCGAGAACAGTGATCTAGATCACTTTTTGCGATCGAGCCGGGGCGTAAGCGTCGGTCCGGGGACCATCTGCTCAGGAGACGGAAATGAGGAAGCTGTTGGCCACGGCCGCATTCCTATTGGCGAGCACGGCTGCTCAGGCACAGTACACCTTCGAATATGGGGGACGCACCATCCGCATCGATCCCGACCGCGGCACGGTGCAGATTCCCGGCGTGTACGACAACACCGGCCAGGGCAAGGCCAAGAAGGCCAAGAAGAACGAGCAGGCGCCGCAGCAAGCCACGGTCGATCCGCAAGCGCCGGCTGCTGCTCCGGCACCGGCTCCCGCCGCCGCGCCGCCCGCGGCCGTGCAGGCGCCTGCACCCGCAGCTGCTGCGCCGCCTCCCGCTCCGCCACCACCGGCCCCGCCGCCGGCCGCCACTGCCAACAACACGCCGGCCGCAACGGCCGTGGTGCCGCCGCCTGCGCCGCCTCCGGCCCCTGCTCCCGTCGAGCAGCAGGCAGCGCCCGCTGTGACCCCGCCGCCCGCCCCGACCGTGGCTGCCGCACCACCGGCGCCGCCTCCGCCACCCGTCCCGGCGCCTGCGCCCGCTCCCGTTCAGGCGGCCGCAGCCACGCCTGCTCCGGCAACCGCGCCCACGCGCGATCTGAATTCGCCGCTCGGCGTCTGGCTCACCGAGGAGAAGGAGGGCAAGGTCCGCATCGAGCAATGCGGCACCAATCTCTGCGGCTATTCGGTCGACTCCAAATCGAACCAGAACGGCGAGCAGGTCCTGATCAACATGAAGCCCGGCAAGGACCAGAAATGGTCAGGCCGCATCCTCGATCCCAATTCCGGTTCGACCTACGATTCGACGATCGCGATGAAGGGCACCGACCGATTGCGCGTGCAGGGCTGCGCCTTCGGCGGCATGTTCTGCGGCGGCCAAACCTGGACGCGCGTGAACTGAGTTTGGCTTCGATGCTCTGATCAGAACGAGGGGCCCGTGATCCGGGCCCCTTTGCGTTGTCCGCGGTGTGATGGCGAGGTGAGCCACCTCACAGAGCCTGCTGCAGGCGTGAGCCCCCTCACATCGCCGGTTCTGCGAGCCGTGCCACGGTCCCCTGCATGGTCAACCACAGGGGCGTGCCATGAACGGCATTCGCACAGGACTCTTCGTTACGCTTGTCGCCATTGCCTTTCCGCTGACACAGGCCGGTGCCACGACAAGCACTTTCGACGGCACATGGAATGTCCGCATCTCGTCATCGAGCGAGACCTGCGGCAACGGCGCGACCGTCGCGATCGGAATCAACAATGGTCAGATCGCATCAAGCAGCGCTGCGGTGACGGCGTCGGGCCGCGTCGCCGATGCCGGCAACATCAACGTCACTTTAAGCACCGGCATCAAGCGCGCCGTCGGCTTCGGCCGGCTCAGCGGCACGTCAGGCTCCGGCACATGGCGCGGCGCCATGTGCACGGGGACGTGGACGGCGGAGCGGATCTAGGTCCTGCGTCCCGGACGCGGCGCGGCGCGAAGCGCCGTGACGCTGAGCCGGGGCCCAGCAGTGTCAATCGCTCGGAAGAGTCTGGGCCCCGGATCGGCAACGCATCGCCAAAGGCCATGCGTCTTGTCCGGGGCACGGGACTAGCCGACCGCCGCCCCATACTCCGCGTCGGTGACCGGCTCCAGCCAGGTCGAGTAGACGCCGTCGAGTGCTTCCTGCATGGCGATGTGGCACATGCCGTTGCCCGGCGACGCGCCGTGCCAATGCAATTCGCCCGGCGGAATCCAGACGGTGTCGCCCGGGCGGATCTCGCGGATCGGGCCGCCCTTGGACTGGACGCGGCCGACGCCGGAGATGACGTAGAGCGTCTGGCCGAGCGGATGGTGATGCCAGTTGGTGCGCGCGCCCGGCTCGAACGCGACGCGCGAGCAGTTCAGCCGTGCCGGTGCGGGCGCCATGATGACGGGGTCCTGCCACACGGTGCCGGTGAAGTGTTCATTGGGCGCGCGGCGGGTCGGCCGCGTGCCTGCAACAGTGATTTCCATTGGGATTACCTCGCTGCTTCCCGACTACTTCTTGCTGGCGGCGTAGCGCGCCTTGGTCTCGGCGTTCATGGGATAGAGGCCCGGCAGCACGGCGCCGTTGTTCACCTCGTTGACGATCCAGGCCTCCATGCGCTCCTGCTCGACGCCCTCGGCGAGCACGTGATCGAGCATCGCCTGCGGGATCAGCACGCAGCCGTCCTGGTCGGCGACCACGATGTCGTTCGGGAAAACGGCGACGCCGCCACAGCCGATCGGCTCGCCCCAGCCGACGAAGGTCAGGCCCGCGACGGAAGGCGGCGCGGCATAGCCGTCGCACCAGACCGGAAGATTGGTGCCGAGCACGCCCTCGACGTCACGCACGACGCCGTCGGTGACCAGCGCGGTCACGCCGCGCTTGACCATGCGCGCGCAAAGGATGTCGCCGAAGATACCGGCATCGGTGATGCCCATGGCATCGACCACCGCGATGCAGCCTTCGGGCATCGCCTCGATCGCGGTGCGGGTCGAGATCGGCGACGACCAGGATTCCGGCGTCGCCAGATCCTCGCGCGCGGGCACGAAGCGCAGGGTGAAGGCCGGTCCCACCAGGCGCGGCAGGCCCGGACGCAGCGGCCGCGCGCCGCGCATCCACACATTGCGCAGGCCCTTCTTCAGCAGGACCGTGGTGATGGTGGCGGTGGTGATGCCGGCGAGGGTCTTGCGGGCTTCGGGGGACAGCGACATGGAAACAGACGAGCTCCGGATGGGCGGGAAAGAACGCGCGCATCTTGCGAGCCGCAGCCCTTGCGTCAAGGGCCAAGAGGCTAGCAATAACGCAGGGCCGCTGGGCTATTATGCGACGCGATAACAAGGCCTTATCGCTTCCCCCAGCATTAATTTATTGGACTTGCGGACGCATTTACGCGAAGCAGGAAGAAGCGGAACTCGAACGCCGGGGGCCGCATTCTTCAGAAGCCCGATTTCGACAGCTCATGGCCGCGACGCTTCCCCCGCCCCGCCTTCTGCCCAGTGGCGACAGCGCCGTCACGGTCGAGTTCAGCCGCACCATCGATGACGCTGCCAACCAGCGCGTGCTGGCGCTCGACAAGGCGCTTGCAGCAAGCCCGATCGACGGCATCACTGAGGCCGTGCCGACCTATCGCTCGCTGCTGGTGCACTATGATCCCGGCAAAATCGGTTTCGATGCGCTCGGCGACAAGCTGATCGCGCTCGCCAGCCAGAAGTTGCCGCCGGCGACCAAGGCGCGCCGCTGGCGCATTCCCGTCGCCTATGGCGGCGAGCACGGCATCGATCTCGAGGACGTCGCCAAGGCGCTGAGCACCACGCCCGACGACATCGTCGCCCGCCACGTTGCCGGCGACTACAAGGTTGCCATGATCGGCTTCACGCCGGGCTGGTCCTATCTCAGCGGCCTCGACAAATCCCTCCACATGTCGCGCCGGCAGAATCCGCGCGTGCTGACGCCGGCCGGCACGATCTCGATCGGCGGCGTCCAGGCCGGGATCCAATGCCTGGCTGCCCCGAGCGGCTGGCACCTTTTGGGCCGCACGCCTGTCAGAACCTATCAGCTCCACCGCAATCCGACCTTCCTCACCGAACCCGGTGATCGCGTGACGTTTTTCGCCATCGACCACAAGACATTCGAGGAATTGGACCGCGCTGCGGAAGCCGGCGAAATCATCGCCGAGCAGGTGGTCGCATGAGCCGGCTCGTCGTCGCCAGCATCGGGCCTGCAAGCTCGGTCCAGGATGGCGGCCGCCACGGCGCGCAGCGCTACGGCCTGACGGTGAGCGGGGCGATGGACCGGCTGTCGCTTGCTGCGGCAAACACGCTTGTCAGCAACGGGCCGTTTGCGGCCGCAGTCGAGATCGGTCCATTCGGCGCCTCCTTCACCGCCCGTGATGGTGCCGTGCGCGTCGCGATTTCGGGCGCGCCGCGCAATGCGGATATCGCCGGAAATCCCATCGCGATGGACACATCGGTGACCTTGAAGGATGGCGAGACGCTGACGCTGGGCTTTGCCCGCGGCGGCGCCTTCACCTATCTCGCCATCGAAGGCGCCATCAAGGGCGAGGCGGTGTTCGGCAGCCTCGCCGTGAATGCGCGCGCGGGCCTCGGCAGCCCCTACCCGCGCCCGCTGCAGGCCGGCGACGAGTTCAGCGTCGATGCCGCCAGCGGCGCCAGCGAATTGCGGATCGAGTTGCCGAAGCCCGTGAGCGGCCCGATCCGTGTTCTGCTGGGTCCGCAGGACGACGAGTTCGACGACGCCAACAAGGCGCTGTTCCTGGACAGCGAGTGGAAGATCTCGGCGACCTCCGACCGCATGGGCTACCGGCTCGAGGGCCCCGTGATCAAGCATCTACACGGCCACAACATCGTCTCCGACGGCACCGTCAACGGCAGCATCCAGGTGCCCGGCAACGGTGCGCCGATCGTGCTGATGATGGATCGCGGCACCTCCGGCGGCTATCCGAAGATCGCAACGGTGATCACGGCCGATGTCGGCCGCCTCGCGCAGACCTCGGCGGGAACCGCATTCCGCTTCAAGGCCGTCAGCATGGCCGAGGCGCAGGACGAGGCGCGCAAATTCGCGCAACTGATCCGCAGCCTGCCCGATCGCCTGCGCTCTGCCGACACCGTCGCGCTCAACATCGAGGCGCTCAGCGATGCTAACGTTGCGGGCTATGCCGTGAGCGCCGTCGACGCCGGGACGTGGCAGGTCGCGGCGGAACCGTAAACGGCAACAAAGACCAGAGGCGGAGAGCACCCATGAAGACGATCGACCTCAATTGCGACCTCGGCGAAGGTTTTGGCGCGTGGGAAATGGGCAATGACGCCGCCATGATCGAGCTGGCGAGCTCGGTCAACGTCGCCTGCGGCTTCCACGCCGGCGATCCTGATATCATGCGCCGGACGGTGGAGCTCGCGAAGGCGCGCGGCGTCTCGGTCGGCGCGCATCCGGGCTACCGCGACCTGCACGGCTTCGGCCGGCATCCGATCGCGGGCCTGAAGGCCTCCGAGATCGAAAACCTCGTCGCCTACCAGATCGGCGCGTTGCAGGCGATCGCGACCGCGGCCGGCCACAAGGTCACCCATGTGAAGGCGCATGGCGCGCTCTCCAACGTCGCCTGCGAGGACGACATGACGGCGAAGGCGATCGCCGCCGGCATCAAGGCGGTCGATCCCAGCCTGATCTTCGTCGTGCTCGCCAATTCGAAGCTGGTGAAGGCCGGCAAAGCGGCCAATCTGCCGATGGTGCACGAGGTGTTCGCCGACCGCGCCTATGAGGACGACGGCAATCTCGTCTCGCGCAAGAAGCCCGGCGCGGTGCTGCACGATGCGAAAGTGATCGCCGAGCGCGTCGTGCGCATGGTGCAGGACGGCGCGGTGGTGTCGGTGACAGGCAAGGTGATCAAGATGCGCACCGACACGGTCTGCATCCACGGCGATACGCACGGCGCGGTCGAGATCGCGCGCAGTGTGCGTCAGGCGTTGAAGAATGCGGGGATCGAGGTCGCGCCGTTCAAGCGCGGGGCGTGACGCAAACACGCTGCCGTAGGGTGGGCAAAGCGGAGCGTGCCCACCAAGCCGATGTCGCATGTTGAGAGATGGTGGGCACGGCGCGCGAAGGGCGCGCCTTTGCCCACCCTACTGGAGCATCAGAACGGATGCACCGAGAGCGTGCCGAACACGATCGCCGCGATGACGGCAAACGCGCTATAGAGCGCCAGATGATGGGCGCTCGCCCCGGTCCGCCGCGAGAGCGAGCGCGCGTAGAAATGCAGCCTGGCTTCCGCCGATAGTTCGCGCATGGTCGATCTCCAACGCCCCATTTGTGGGATTATGAAGGATCAACCCTGGCGGGAGGCAAGGTGGCTGCGGAAATAGCGATGACGGTTCTCTGAAAGGCCGGCATCGCAGGCGCAAATTCTTCCGCCACCCCGGTTCCGAGAATCTTATTCGTTAGAATCCGATCCAGCTGGAACCGAGTCGGGCCCGACGGGGTCAACATGGGTCACTGTATGGTGGGTTACGCCATGCGGACCGCGCTTTGCGCAGCCGCAAGGCTAACCCACCCTACAAGGCTCATCCCGATGTTCTCGCGCCTTAGTAGACGTCAGCCTGGAAGCGGCCGGTCTTCTTGAGCTCGGCGACGAAACTGACGGCCTCGTCGGTCGAACGCGCGCCGAACTGGGCGACGATGTCGACCAGCGCACGCTCGACGTCCTTGGCCATGCGCTTGGCATCGCCGCAGATGTAGAGATGCGCGCCTTCGGCAAGCCAGGTCCACACCTCACGGCCGACCTCGCGCATGCGGTCCTGCACATAAAACTTCTTCTCGCCATCGCGCGACCAGGCCAGCGACAGGCGCGTGAGCAGACCCGACGTCTTCATCGCGTTGAGCTCCTCCTGGTAGAAGAAGTCGCAATCGCTGCGCTGGTGCCCGAAGAACAGCCAGTTCTTGCCGGGCGCGCCGATGGCCTTGCGATCGAGCAGAAAGGCGCGGAACGGCGCGATGCCGGTGCCGGGGCCGATCATGATAACTGGCGTCTTCGGATCCCGCGGCAGGCCGAAGGCGTGTGCCTTCTGCACATAGACGTTGAGCTGCTCGCCTTCGGCAATGCGTTCGCCGAGGAAGGTCGAGGCGACGCCGAGGCGCTTGCGCTTGCCAATGACGTAGCGGACGGAGTCTACCGTCAGCGACAGCTTTCCAGGCGTCGCGTTGTGCGAGGACGAGATCGAGTAGAGCCGCGGCTGGAGCGGCTCCAGCGCCTCGACGAAGGCCTCCGGGTGCGGCCGCGTGCCCGAGAACTTCTGGAGTGCCGCCATGACATCGAGGGTGGCGGCATCGCCATCGGGATCCTCGCCCTGCGCCAGCGCTCGCGCCTTCTCGCGCTGCGCGCCGCCGGTGATGAAGGAGATCAGCTCGAACAGCGTATCGGGCGCCGGCGACAGCGAGACGTCGTCGATCAGCACCTCGCGCAGCGTCTTGCCGTTGACTTTGGTGGTGTGGGAGGCGCCGAGCAGCGCGATGATCTGGTCGACGAGGCCGACATCGTTGCGCGCGAACACACCAAAACTGTCGCCGACGACGTAGTCGAGCTTGCTCTCGGAGAGATCGAACTCGATGTGGTAGGTTTCCTTCTCCGACTTCCCCTTGTTGAGCAGGCGGCGCGACAGAAAGGTCGCGGCAACTGGGTTGTCGCGTGAGCGGCCCGGCTCCGCGATCGTCACGGTCACGGCCGGCGCCGGAGCGTCCGCCTTGTCCGCCGCTTTGGCCACTGCGGCCTTGTCGAGCTCCTCGTACAGGGACTTCAGCATCCGCGCGGTTTCCTTGCCGCCGGGGACGCAGAGGTTGAGCCGCGCTTCGCTGCGGCTCGCGATCGCCTCCGAATAATCGTGGCAATTGTAGCCGCACTGGCCGCAATCCTGCTGCGCCATCGCCGCCATCATCTTGCGGCGCACGGGACGACCCTCGGCGAGCTTCATCCGGTCCGCGATCGGCATGGTCTGGTCGTGCCATGGCGCTTCGCCGTCGTCGCCGTCACCGGCGGCGCCTTGCATGACGGCAGCGCCCTGCTCGGCCGACAGCGGCGCGGCCACGTCAGGCGACAGCAGCCCGGCGAAGAAGCCGTTCAGCCAGGAACGCTGCGCATCGGAGAACGGCGCGCTGGCGGGAATGATGTCGAGTTTCGGCGGAGGCGTGATCTGGTTCATGCGGACACCTGTGCATCGGCAAGCTTGCGCAGCGTTTCGCCGTCATGGCGGCGCGCAAAAGACAGGAAGGTTTCTTCGGGAGACGAGCGATGGGCGATATAGGCCTTGAGCAGTTTTTCGACCGTCTTCGGCGCGTCGTCGGCCTTGAGGTCGTGATAGACCTCCTGCCCGACATCGGCGTCGGGGCCGAACCCGCCGCCGGTGAAGAGGTGATAGCCCTCGACCGTGTCCTCCTCGCCGACTGGCACGCGCGCGCCGATCAGCCCGATGTCGCTGATGTAGTGCTGCGCACAGGAATGGTGGCAGCCGGTGACGTGGATGTTGACGGGCTTGTCCATCGCGACGCGCGGCTCGCACCAGTCACCGATCTCGGCGGCATGGCGCTTGGTGTTCGCAGCGGCGAAGCGGCAGCCGGCATTGCCGGTGCAGGCGATCAGGCCGGCGCGGATGTGCGAAGCCTCGACCGCGAGCCCGGTCTGCTTGATCGCGGCAACGGCGAGTTCGACATTCTCGTCGCGCACACCCGAGATCAGCAGGTTCTGCCAAACCGTGAGACGGATCTCGCCGTCGCCGAGATCCCGCGCGATCTTGGCGAGGCCGCGCATCTGATCAGAGGTGAGCTTGCCGAGCGTCAGCGACACGCCGATCCAGTTGAGGCCGTCCTGCTTCTGCTTGTGCACGCCGACATGGGCCATGCGGTCCGCGGCCGGCCGCGGCGCAAATGCCTGTTCGGGCACGCGCGTGAACGGCGTCTTCAACCGCTCCTCGACCAGCTTGAGAAAGCCGTCGTGGCCCATGCTGTCGAGCACGTATTTCAGCCGCGCCTTGTTGCGGTTGGTGCGGTCGCCATGGTCGATGAACACGCGCACGATGGCATCCGCGACAGCGGTCGCCTGCTCCGGCTTGACGATGATGCTGGAATATTTGGCGAAATCCTTGTGGCCGGTGATGCCGCCAAGGCCAAGGCGGAACCAGACTCCGGGCTCGATGCCGAAGCCGTCCTTCACCTCGTAGGCCGTGAACGCGATGTCGTTGGTCTCCTCGAGCACCGCGATCCTGCCGGCGCCGTCGAAGGCGACGTTGAACTTGCGCGGCAAGCCGTAGAGCGAGCGATCATTGAGGATGTGATAGTGCCACTCGCGCGCATAGGGCCGCGTGTCGATCAATTCCTGCGGATCAATTCCGGCCGTTGGCGTTCCCGTCACGTTGCGGATGTTATCGGCGCCGGAGCCGCGCGAGCATAGGCCGAGATCCTGGATGCCCTCGATCAGCTTCACCGCATGCTTCGGTGGGATCTCGCGGAGCTGGAGATTGGCGCGCGTCGTAACGTGGCTGTACGGGCCGCAGAGCTCGTCGGCGAGATCGGCAAGGCCGGACAGCTGCCAGTGCTTCATGATGCCGTTGGGGATCCGCAGGCGGCTCATGTAGGAGTCCTGCGTCGGCGCGACATAGAAGATGCCGTAATAGCGCCAGCGGAAATTGTCCGCCGGGGTCGGCGGCGTGTTGTCGAGCGCCTGCTGGCGCAGCCGCGGATAGGCATCGAAGGGATGCTCGTCGCGCTTGAACTTCTCCTGGTCGGCGAGCTTCTTGCCGGCGGCGATGACCTTGTCCTGCGCCTTGATGTGCACGGCGTCGGGACCGGTGGGCTCGGCGTTGGCCTTGCCGGCACCGCTGCCGCCGAGACCCCGACCGACACGGCTGATTTGCAGACCGGTGGTGAAGCCTTCGAGATAGCGTTTCTGCTCGTCGGTAAAATCGACTGCGAGCGTATCGATTTTCATGGTCGGTAACGAAGCTCCTGCGGCCACTGGAGTGGCATCGACGGAAATTGGCGCGACCCGAAAGGCACCTTGCTGGCTCGAGAGCCGGCCTAGCCACCCAACGGTCCGATCAGCTTCGTTGCTGCGGGACTTGGCTCAGCAGTCACCTGTGACAAGCTGGCCGCAGTGCAACATTCAAGTTGCGTGCCAGCTTTGAGGAAATGAAAGACGTCGTGATTTCAAGAAATTAGCGGAGATCCCGGAACCTTCCGGTCCCGGAGCGCCTCATGAAATTCGAGCACTCGGCTCAAAATTTAGCCGATGCGCCAAATTGCACAATAATTATGCAACGACGAATCAGGCCTTCCAACGCCCCACTTCGAAGGCCTCGAGGTGCCCCAAAATGTTGTCGGCATCGAATACGGGCCCGGCGAAGGCCCCAAATGCCGCCGGGGCTTCCTCGGGCGGGCGGCGGCCGAGGGCCGCGTCGTAAAGGTCGGGCCTGAACACCGCCATGGCGGTCTTGGCGCCGTCCGAGCTCAAAGCCGCCTGCCCCCACCGCACCATCTGCGCATAGAGCCAGGCGGCCTGGACCGGATCGGGGCGCCCTGCCTCCTCGCGTCCGACCAGGAGATAGCGGCCGCTCTCGCGGAAGGTACCGTCCGGCGAAATCTTCAGGCGTCCCGTGAGGGTGCGCTGGATGACTTCGGCATCGACGCCGATCCGCTCGGGTTGCGCCAGAATCCGTGCCGCTTCGATCCGGTTGTCCGGATGCTCGATGAACTCGGCCGCCTTCACCGCCGCGCGCACGAGGCTAGCGACCACGTCCGGATGCTTGTCGGCCCAGACCTGGCGGACGGCCAGGACCTTCTCCGCCGCGCGAGCCAGGATGTCGGAGACGAAATGCAGGATGTGGCCGATGCCGAGATCGACCGCGATCGAGTTCCAGGGCGCACCGACGCAGAATGCGTCGACATGGCCGCTCTTGAGACTGTCCACCATGTAGGGCGGCGGCAGCACGACGAGGCGCACGTCCTCATCGGGATCGACGCCGGCCGCCGCCATCCAGAACCGCAATTGGTAATTGTGGGTCGAGAACGGGAAGGTCATGCCGAAGGTCAGCGGATCGGCGCCGGCCTTGCGGCGTTTGGCGACCACCTTCGCCAGCGCCTTGGCGGTAGCGAGCGGATCGAAGCGGTCGCCGTCGATCTCCTCCATCAGCGCGGCGTGGAGCGCCGGCGAGACCGTGATCGCGTTGCCGTTGATGCCGAGATTGAAGGGCGCGGCGATCGGCACCTTGACGTGGCCGAGCCCGAGCGAGGATGCGATCGCGACGGGCGCGAGCAGATGCGCAGCGTCGAACAGGCCGATATTGAGCTTGTCGCGGACGTTGGACCAGGACACCTCGCGCACCAACTCGACGTCGAGCCCTTCGGCGGCGGTGAACCCCTTGTCGACGGCAACAATCAGGGCGGCAGCATCGACCAGTGGGATGAACCCGATGCGGAGGGGAGCAGTCATTTCAGCATCTCCGACGCGGTGATGATCGACTGCGCGATCTCGCCGATTTTCTTCTTCTCGCGCATCGCCGTGGAGCGCAGCAGCACATAGGCCTCGTCCTCGGTCAGGCCCTTCACCTTCATCAGGATGCCCTTGGCGCGTTCGATGATCTTGCGGTCCTCGAGCTGCGACTTGGTGCGTTCCAGCTCCTCCTGGAGCTTGGCGAAGGCGTTGAAGCGGGACACGCAGAGGTCGAGGATCGGCTTGATGCGCTCCTTCTTCAGCCCATCGACGATGTAGGCCGATACCCCCGCCTCCACCGAGGCCTGGATCGAGGCGGAATCGCTCTGGTCGACGAACATCGCGATCGGCCGCTTCACGGCGCGGCTGACCTGGAACATCGCCTCCAGCACGTCGCGGCTGGGGTTCTCCAGATCGATCAGGATGATGTCGGGGTCGACCGCATAAATACGGGCAAGCAGGCTCTGCATCTCGCGGATATGGACGACCTGCGTGAATCCGGCCTCCCGCAATCCTTCCTCCAGGATCGCAGCCCGGATCGGGCTTTCGTCGACGATCACGATTTTGGGCGACTGTTCGGCGCTCATAGCTCACTCACCACCAGTGATTCATCCATAGCACGCCGGAACGCCCTGCAAAGGGTTGTAATTGTGGGCAATTGGGACTAGCTCAGGCCCGTCAATCAGGCAGTTTTAGACATGGATCAGACGGCTGCGCCCAAGGTCAGCTTCGTGTCGCTCGGGTGTCCCAAGGCATTGGTGGATTCCGAGCGCATCATCACGCGCCTGCGCGCCGAGGGCTATGAGCTCGCCCGCAAGCATGATGGGGCCGACATCGTCATCGTCAACACCTGCGGCTTCCTCGACAGCGCCAAGCGGGAATCGCTCTCGGCGATCGGCGAAGCCATGGCCGAGAACGGCAAGGTGATCGTAACAGGTTGCATGGGCGCGGAACCCGAGCAGATCGAGCAGGCCTATCCCGGCGTGCTCTCCATCACCGGCCCGCAGCAATATGAGAGCGTCCTGGATGCCGTGCACCGCGCCCTGCCGCCGGCCCACAATCCGCATCTCGACCTGGTGCCGCCGCAGGGCATCAAGCTGACCCCGCGCCACTACGCATACTTGAAAATCTCCGAGGGCTGCAACAATCGCTGCACCTTCTGCATCATCCCGAAGCTGCGCGGCGACCTCGTCTCGCGCCCAGCCAATGACGTGCTGCGCGAGGCCGAACGTCTGGTCGGTGCCGGCGTCAAGGAATTGCTGGTGATCTCGCAGGACACCTCGGCCTATGGCGTCGATCTCAAATACGCCGAGAGCCCGTGGAAGGATCGCCAGGTCCGCGCCAAATTCCTCGACCTCGCGCGCGAGCTCGGCGAGCTCGGGGCCTGGGTCCGGCTGCAATATGTCTACCCCTACCCCCATGTCGACGAAGCCATCGCGCTGATGAATGAGGGCAAGGTATTGCCCTATCTCGACATCCCGTTCCAGCATGCGAGCCCCGAGGTGCTGAAGGCGATGAAGCGTCCGGCGGCGCAGGACAAGACGCTCGCGCGCATCAAGCGCTGGCGCGAGGAATGTCCCGATCTCGCCTTGCGCTCCACCTTCATCGTCGGCTTCCCCGGCGAGACCGATGCCGACTTCGCCTGTCTGCTCGACTGGCTGGATGAAGCCGAGATCGACCGCGTCGGCTGCTTCAAATACGAGCCGGTTGCGGGTGCGACGTCGAATGCGATCGAGAACCCCGTGCCGGAAGAGGTCAAGCAGGAGCGCTACAACGCGCTGATGACCCGCCAGCAGAAGATTTCCGCGCGCAGGCTGAAGCGCAAGGTCGGCACGCGCCAGCAGATCATCATCGACGAGGTCGGCCCGACGGTGGCCAAGGGCCGCTCCAAGGCCGATGCACCCGAGATCGACGGCGCAGTCTATCTCTCCAGCCGCCGCCCCTTGCGCGTAGGCGAGATCGTCACGGCGAAGATCGAGCGTGCCGACGCATACGATCTGCACGGCAGCGTCGCGGGGTTCTGACGGCGTTTCGCTGTTGCGATCGGTCTAGCCGCGGGCTCGCTGCAACCTCTCCCGCTTGCGGGAGAGGTCGGCGCGAAGCGCCGGGTGAGGGCTTTCTCCTCGTTGGGAGTCCCTCTGCAGATGCACCCTCTCCCCAGCCCTCTCCCGCAAGCGGGAGAGGGAGCGGACCGTCGCCGGGGCTGCAGCCCCATCAAACCAGCCATTTCGGCACCCAGCGCTCCGGACGCGGTGCCCGCGCAAGATCAGCCTGTGCCTCGGATAATTTTGCCGGCTCGCCCTCGATCGTCGGGCGCACATCGTATTCGAAATTCGGCATGATCCGGCCATCGGCATAGAGCCCGAAATGCATCGCGTACCATAGTCCGAGCTCGGGCTGGGCACGGCGCATCTGCTCGCGCAAATCGCGCAGCAGGGATTCGATTGAGGCCGCTTCCTCGAACGGCTGCGGCCCGCGCGAAAGGACGCGCGCCTCGTACTGCTTGCCGACGATTGCGATCTCGAAGCGCGTCTGGTCCCAGGGCTTTTTGCCCTTCGGAAGATGCGCCGCCAGCCGCCAGCCGAGCTCGACCATCAGGCGGTGATTGGCCCAATAATCCTCGCGATCGCGGCTCCACTTCTCCACGAAGCCGCGAAAGTCGGGCAGCTCCGACGATGTATCCTCGGGCGCCGCTATTTCGCTTGTCGGCCGGCCAGCGAGCCACTGCGCGAGTTCGGCCGTCTGGCACTCGACTTCGTCATTCGGCTTCAGATCGCTCCAGGCGTTGTCGAATTGCTGCGACGTCAGTTTTGCGAGCAGCCCGTCGAGGCTCGGCGCGAGCAGCTCGTAGTCGCCCTCCGACCCCAGCCCCACGATCGGCGGATTGTCGCGGTCGAGACCGGCGCCATACCAGCCGCCGACTGCCGAGCCATCCGGCAACCGCATGAACAGCGAGAACCTGTCGCGCAAGGGACTGCCGTCGACGATCGGCGCATGATCGGAGAATTGGCCCTGCAGCGAGAAGCAGCCGACGCTGCCCCAGGGCCGCCCTTTCAGCCATCCGGCGAAGTCGAGCAGCAGGGATGGCGCCTCGATGCCCGGCGGAAATGCGCCGCGAATGCTGTCGAGGTCGATTGGATAAGGCGTGTCGGACAAGGCTGAAACTGTCTGGTTGGTCCCGCCCCTCTTGGTCTGAGCCGCCATGCGTCCGGTTCGAACCAATTCGCGTGCCTCGATCACAAACGCGCCAGCGGCGCGATGGTTTCTGCAGGTCGAGCGATGAAATGGGATAAAACGGCCGGTATTGGGAGCGGACTGCATGTGCCGGCGCTCTGATCCCATCCGCATCTTCGTGGTTTCCGCTGCCGCGATGCAAAGCGCGCGACGGCACGCGCGAGCAATGTGACACTATAGTGCATTCACGCAGGGGTCACGGACTCGGCCTAACTCTGCCCGCGCTTTCAACGCGAGCGAGGAATGAGGATGAGCCGTCTCTCGGACATGCTGCGCACGCAGCGCTTCGACGATTATCGCTTCTACCACCAGAGCACCGTCAACCAGACGCTGCACCTGATTAGCGCCGTGATTTTCCTCGGCTGCTACGCGCTCCTTTTTAAGGATCCGGCGCTCGCGGGCCTGATCGGTTGGCTCGCGATGCTAACACGGCAAACCGGGCACTTCTTCTTCGAGCCGAACGGCTATGACGCCGTCAACGACGTCAGCAACGAATACAAGGAAGCGGTCAAGGTCGGATACAACCAGACCCGCAAGATCATCCTGCTCTTGGTCTGGGGCAGCGCGCCGATCGCGCTGTACGTCTATCCGACGCTGTTCGGTCTGTTCGTTCCGCCGGCCGATCGGTTGGACTTCATCCGCCACGTCGGTGCGCTCTGGCTCGCCATCGGCATCGGTGGAGGGCTTGCCCGCATGATCCAGCTCTTCGCGAAGCGCGACGTCACGACCGGACTGGTGTGGGTGTTCAAGGTGCTGACCGATCCCTTCCACAACATCGCGCTATATTGGTCATCGCCGCTCAAGCTGATGCGCGGCGAGCTCATCGACACTGCGATTGCGGACGCGGATTGGGGTGACGACGGCGCCGAAAAGGCTGCGCATCCGACCTGACCGATGCACGCCGGGCGAGTGTTTCGCAAAACCGTCCGCTTGACAAGCCATGCCGTTCGGCTGTAGGGACGCGCCCCATGATCAACTCTCGGACCCACCGCCGCGCAGCTTTCCGTCGTCGCACCCGCGACGATGATGGGTTGCGCCATGTCCGACGACGCCGCTGATCGCCTGAGTTCAGCAGAGTTTTCGAGAAGGCCGCACCCGCAAAGTGCGGCCTTCTTGCTTTTCGCGCGTCTTTTTCACCCGCCTCCAGAGGAGTTCGACATGATCACCGCCACCCCTCCGTATGATGCGCTGATGGACATCACTGCACGGCCCAAGGCCGTGTTCGTCCGCGGCGCCGGCTCCTACCTCTGGGACGACAGCCGCAAGCGCTATCTCGATTTCGTGCAGGGCTGGGCCGTGAACTGCCTTGGCCATTCGCCACCTGCGATCGCCGATGCGCTGGCCGCGCAGGCCAAGCGGCTGCTGACGCCGAGCCCGGCCTTCTACAACGAGCCGAGCCTGAAGCTCGCCGAGGCGCTGGTGGCAAACAGCGCGTTCGATCAGGTGTTCTTTGCCAACTCGGGCGCGGAAGCCAATGAGGGCGCGATCAAGCTGGCGCGCAAATACGGCAGCCTACACAGGAACGGCGCGTTCGAGATCATCAGCTTCGAGGGCGGCTTCCACGGAAGGACGCTGGCGACCATGTCAGCCTCGGGCAAGAAGGCGTTCGAGCCGCTGTTCGAACCCAAGGTCGCCGGCTTCAAGAAAGCCAAGCTCAACGACATCGCCTCGGTGGAGAAGCTGATCAACGACAACACCATCGCTGTCATGCTCGAGCCGATCCAGGGTGAATCAGGCGTGTGGCCGGCGAGCGATCAGTTCCTGCAAGAGCTGCGCGCGCTCACCGAAGCGCACGGCTTGTTACTGATCTTCGACGAGATTCAGACCGGCATGGGCCGGACCGGAAAGCTCTTTCACTACGAACACACGGGAATTTCGCCGGACATCATCACGCTCGGCAAGGGCATCGGCGGCGGCGTGCCGCTCGCCGCTCTGCTTGCGACCGAACGCGCCTCCTGCTTCGCGCACGGCGACCAGGGCGGCACGTTCAACGGCAACCCGATCATGTGCGCGGCGGGGCTTGCGGTGCTTCAGGAGGTCAGCAAGCCCGCCTTTCTGAAGAGGGTCGCCGAGACCGGCCTCCTGCTCGAAAGCGAGTTGCAAAAGGTCTCGGCCCGGCATGGTCTCGGCGGCGTGCGGGGACGCGGGCTCTTGCTCGCGCTCGACCTCAAGCTGCCGATGGCGCCCGGCATCGTCGCGCAAGCGTTCGAAGCCGGCGTGCTCCTCAACGCGCCACAGCTCGACACGCTGCGGTTCATGCCGTCGCTGAACGTCACGAAGGGAGAGATCGCCGAGATGATCGATTGTCTCGACGGGATTTTGACCAAGGCCGGCGCGGCACGGCGGGTGGCGTGAGGTTCGTCATTGCGAGGAGCTCGCGACAAAGTTGCGAAGCAATTTTGCGCTGATGCGACGAAGCAATCCAGTCTGCCTCCGTGGAAAGATTCTGGATTGCTTTGCTTCGCTTCGCTCGCAATGACGGAAGACCTACGGCTTCAAGATCGACGCGCCCGTCGTCTTGCGGCTTTCCAGATCGATATGCGCCTTCGCGGCGTCCTTCAGCGCGTAGGCGTGGTTGATCGGCACGTGCAGCTTGCCGTTGATGACGGCGGCGAACAGCGTGTCGGCGCCTTCCAGCAATTCCGAGCGCTTGCCGACATAGTCGTTGAGCTTCGGCCGCGTCGCAAACAACGAGCCGTGATTGTTGAGCTCGGCGATCGCGAACGGCGGCACGGGACCGGAGGCATTGCCAAAAGAAACAAACATGCCGCGCGGCTTCAGGCAGGACAGCGAGCCCGGGAAGGTCGCCTTGCCGACGCCATCATAGACGACGTCGCAACCCTCGTTGCGGCTGATCTGCTTGACGCGCGCGACGAAGTCTTCCTCGTTGTAGAGGATGACGTGGTCGCAGCCATTGGCCTCCGCAAGCTCGGCCTTCTCGCGCGAGCCGACGGTGCCGATGACGTGGGCCCCGAGCGCGCTCGCCCATTGGCAGGCCAAGAGGCCGATGCCGCCGGCAGCGGCGTGGATCAGCACGCGATGATGCGGCTCGACCTTGAAGGTCTTGTGCAGGAGATACCACACCGTGAGCCCCTTCAGCATCAGCACGGCGCCCTGCTCGTGGGTGATGTGGTCGGGCAGCTTGACCAGCTTCTCCCAGGGGATGTTGCGCTCGCTGGTATAGGCACCGAGATTGTGGTAGTAGGCGACGCGGTCGCCGGGATGGAAATGCGTCACGCCGGGGCCGACAGCTGTGACCTCGCCCGAGGCCTCGTTGCCGGCGATGAACGGCAGTCCCGGCGCCTTGTAGAGGCCGGTGCGGTAATAGACGTCAATGAAGTTCAGACCGACCGCGTGCTGGCGGATGCGCACTTCGCCCGGGCCCGGCGCCGGCACGTCGACGCTCTCATAGACCAGGGCTTCAGGGCCTCCGACCTGGTGCACACGGACGGCTTTGGTCATCACCTGACCTCCTCGTTGTCTTGCTCTCGGCCTTCTCGCGAACAAGCGAAAGACATCGCGCCCGCCTTGTCAACTCGACGCAATTGGAACGGCTAGACCGACGGCGCGCCGGCTTTCCTGCGGTTGCGCTTGGCCAGCACGTTGAAGAATTCGACTGCCGCCGAGAACGCAATCGCGAAATAGATATAGCCACGCGGAATGTGGAATTGGAATCCGTCCGCGACCAGCGCGACGCCGATCAGCACCAGGAACGCCAGCGCCAGCATCTTGGTGGTCGGATGCTCCGCGACGAATCGCGAGACCGGTCCCGACGAGATGTACATGATCAGGCAGGCGATCACGACGGCCGCGATCATGATCTCGATGTCCTGCGCCATGCCGATCGCGGTGATGATCGAGTCCAGCGAGAACACGATGTCGATGATCACGATCTGGACGATCACCCAGAAGAAGGCGTTGCCGGCGGACTTCTCGTCGCCCTCGCCGTCATCGGCTTCGACCTCGCCGTGGATCTCGTGCGTTGCTTTGGCGATCAGGAACAGGCCACCGCCAATCAGGATGAGGTCGCGCCAGGAGAAGTCGTAGCCGGCGAACGAGAACACCGGCGCGGTCAGGCCGATCAGCCAGACCAGGAGGCTAAGCAGGATGATGCGGAACACCAGCGCCAGCGCGAGCCCGATCTGGCGGGCGCGGTGCGCCTGCTTCTCCGGAATGCGCGAGACGATCACCGACAGGAAGATGACGTTGTCGATGCCGAGCACGATCTCGAGCGACGTCAACGTCAGCAGCGCGGCCCAGGCTTCGGGGCTGGTGAGGAGATGCATCATGCGAAGGATTTTACCAGGCGTATCAGAGCATCGCTGAAGCTGATCCAGAGCGCGATGGCGCAGAGCACCACGGTCACGCCGGTGCCGACGCGGAAATCCATCTCCAGCACGTAGAGGCCGAGCAGCGCCCAGATCGCGATCAGCGACATCGTCAGCCAGCGCAGCCGCACGACGCGGACCGGATGCAGCACGTGGAACGGCACGAAGGTCAGCACGACGAGCGCGGCGACCAGCAGCGTCGACCAGAGCGGCGGCCAGTGCAGCAGGAACAAATAGAACGCTGCCGCATTCCACAGCGCCGGGAAGCCCCGGAAATGATTGTCGTCCGCCTTCATGCGCAGATCGGCGAAATATAATGCGCTGGTGACGATGATGGCGACGCCGAGCAAGGGCGCGGCGACCGGCAGCAACAGCCCGCTGGCCACGATCGCGTAAGCCGGCACGAAGACATAGGTGACGAAGTCGACCACGAGATCGAGCACGTCGCCCGACCAGTTCGGCTGCACGTTCTTGACGTCGAGCCGGCGCGCGATCGGACCATCGATCGCGTCGATGATCAGAGCGACGCCCAGCCACTGAAACATCGCCGCCCAGTGCTCGCGCACGGCCTCCAGCATCGCCAGCAACGCGACCGCCGCACCGAACGCGGTGAAGATGTGCACCGAGAACGCCGCAGCGCGGATCGCGGGGGTGGGCTTCAGGGAATCCTCTTGGCTGTCCATGGCTTCTGCTACCAGAACGAGACCGATTTGCACATCCGCCATTGCGACGCGCGGCCGCGCAATTCGTCATAAAATCAAGCAAAATCAGCGGGCTTGAATTTGCCGCGGGCCGTGTCAAATGTCGTTCCATGACAGACGCATCGACACTCCATGACACCGCCGTGATCGGCGGCGGACCGGCGGGACTTGCAGCAGCGATCGCATTGGCGCAGGCGGGTGCGCGGACCGCGCTGGTGGCGCGGCGCGTGCCCTATGCCGACAACCGCACCACCGCGCTGCTCGGTGCCTCCGTCGATCTCCTGGAGCGCCTCGACGTCTGGTCGCGCTGCAAGGACAAGGCGGCCGCGCTCGAGGTCATGCGGCTCGTCGATGACACCGGCCGGCTGTTCCGTGCCCCGGAGGTCCGGTTCTCCTGTCACGAAATCGGTCTCGACACGTTCGGCTACAACATCGACAACCGTTCGCTGATGCTGGCGCTCGAAGAACGCGCGGCCGAACTCCCCCAGCTCGTCCGTTTCGACGACGAGGCGGAAAGCATCTTGATCGAAGCCGACGACGTCGCCATCCGCACCGCCTCGGCACAATTCCTCTCGGCCCGGCTCGTGGTCGGCGCCGACGGCCGGCACTCGCTGTGCCGCGAGGCTGCCGGCATCGCGGTGACGCGGCGCGAGCTGACGCAGACCGCGCTGACCTTCAACGTCGCCCATGCGCGGCCGCACCGCAATGTCTCGACTGAGTTCCACACGCCGCATGGTCCCTGCGTGTTCGTCCCCCTGCCCGGCGACCGCTCCAGCATCGTCTGGGTCGCGGCCCCCGCGGAGGCCGAACGGCTGCGCGGCCTGAGCGACGAGGAGCTGTCCGCCGCGATCGAGAAGCAGTCGCATTCAATTCTGGGACGCATGACGGTCGAGCCCGGGCGCAACCTATTCCCGCTGGCTATCGAGCGTCCAAAATCCTTTGGCCGAGACCGTGTCGCGCTGGTCGGGGAAGCGGCCCATGTGGTTCCCCCGATCGGCGCCCAGGGCCTCAATCTCGGCCTGCGCGATGCCGCCGACATCGCCCGGCTCGCGGGCGAAGCCGTCGCAACGGGCCAGGATCCCGGCATGGACGAGGTGCTGAGGCGCTACGACCGGGCGCGGCGTCCGGACATTTTGAGCCGCACCTTTGCGATCGACATCGCCAATCGCTCTTTGCTCAACGACTTCCTGCCGCTGCAGCCGGTCCGCGCCGTCGGCATGCACCTGCTTGGCGCGATCGGCCCGCTCCGGCGTTTTGCGATGCGCGAGGGCCTGACGCCGACGTGGCGGCGATAGGGAGTCTACCAAGCCTGAATGGCGTGAGGATGGATTCGCGGCGGGCTCGGTGCACCTCTCCCGCTTGCGGGAGAGGTCGGCGCGTAGCGCCGGGTGAGGGCTTTCTCCGCGTCGGGATTTTCTCTGCACTATCTAGACAATCCCAACGCGGAGACACCCCCTCCCCAACCCTCCCCCGCAAGCGGGAGAGGGAGCGCACCATTCGTGTTGCCAGCAGTTCCGCCGCTTACGGAAACATCAGCCGCCCACTCTGGATCGCCCACATCACGCTGGTCAGCGTGACCACGGATGCGAAGGTGCCGAGCAGCACCGCGACGGAGGCGGATTCGATCCAGGCATCGTTCTGGCGGGCGATCACGAACACGTTCAGCGCCGGCGGCAATGAGGCCATCAGCATCGCAGTCGCGGCCCAAGGCTGCGCGAACGGGCCGAACGCCAGCATCAGGCCGAACGCCGTGAGCGGATGGATCAGCAGCTTGACCGCGATCACGCCCGGCACCTCCCACGGCACCCGGTCGAACGGGCGCAGCGCCACGGTCACGCCGAGCACGAACAGCGCAGTCGGGGCAGCAGCGTTCTGGAGGAAGGTGATGGTGCGATCGAGCGCGACCGGCAGCTCGATATGCAGCGCCGCCACCGCCGCCCCAAAACAGGCCGACATGATCAGCGGGTTGAGCACGATCTGCTTCAGCACCACGCCGAAGGCGTGCACGAGCGAGGGATGGTCGCGGTCGGACAGCTCGATCAGCAGCGGCACGATCGTGAACAGGAAGATGCTGTCGCAGCAGAAGATCAGCGCGGTCGGCGCCGACGCCTTCGGCCCGAGCACCGCGAGCGCCAGGCCCGGCCCCATATAGCCGATATTGCCGTAGCCGCCGGAGAGGCCCGCGAGCGTCGCCTCGCGCAGCGACAGCCGGCCGAGCATCTTGCCGACCACCAGCGCCAGCGTGAACGCCGCAATCGTCGACAGCGTGGTCGCGACCAGAAACGGAGGATTGTTCAATTCCGCAAACGGCGTCTTCGACATGATCGCGAACAACAGCGCCGGGAGCGAGACGTAGAGCAGGAAGAAGTTCATCCAGGCGAGGCCCGATTCCGGCAGGGATTTGGTCTTGCCACAGGCGAATCCGACGAAGATCAAGCCGAAATAGGGTAGAGCCAGATTGAGGATATCGACCATTATTGAAGTGTTTTCTGAAGACTTGGGGGCTATGCGCCCCTGACGCGAAGGTTAATTCCGGATAAGGCCACTAGCATCGGCCACAATCCTGGTCTATCGACGGGGGATGATTAAAGCGCGGACAGCCAAATTCCAGATCGGACAGGTCGTGCGCCACCGGATCTTCTCGTTCCGGGGCGTGATCTTCGACATCGATCCGGAATTCAACAACACCGAGGAGTGGTGGCTGTCGATTCCCGAGGAGGCGCGGCCCCACAAGGACCAGCCGTTCTATCACCTGCTCGCGGAGAATGCGGAGTCGGAATACGTCGCCTATGTCTCGGAGCAGAATCTGTTGCCCGACGATTCCGGCGAGCCGGTCCGGCATTCACAGGTCGCCGAGATCTTCATCAAGGACAAGGCCGGCGGCTATCGCCCGCGCAACCCGTCGCTGAACTGAAATTCGCCGTCAGCAAGCGGCCAGCAAAAAAGGCGCTCGAACCGAGCGCCTTTTTCATGTTCGGATGTGGTCCCGATTACTTCTGACCAGCCGCAGCCGTGCCGGGAGCCGTGCCCTGCTGCTCGAGCTTCTTGCGCTGCTCCTCGGCCTTCTTCTGAAGCTCTTCCTGGAGCTTCTTCTGGGTTTCCTCGAACACCTTCGGATCGGTCGGCGGACCGTCATAGGCCTTCTGGAATTCGCCGGCGAGCGGCAGCGGCAGCGTCAGCGGCGCACCGTTGGCGTTGATCGCCTGGACAACGAGATTCTGGCCCTTCTTCATGCTGTTGATGAGCTCGGGCGTGGCCTCGTAGTCCGACATGCAGCCGTTCTGGAAGCAGATCACATACGGTTGCTGCAGCGGCGCGTTGCTGTCGACGATGATGCGGGTGCCGTGCACGAGTTGCATGCCGAGCGGCAGCGTCACGCGCAGGATCTTCTTGGGCTCGCCTTCCGGCTCGATGATCACGGCGGCAATGACCGGCTGGCCCGACTCGATGCGACCATCCTTGCCGGTGAAGCAGACCTGCTTGGCATTGGCGTCCTGGCCCTTCAGGCAGAACTTGGTCCAGGGAGCATAGATCAGCTGGATCTGCTGATCAGCCGGCTGGGCTGCGCCCTGCTGCGCCGGAGCGCCCTGAGCGGGAGGCTGCTGGGCCTGCGGAGACGCTGCGGGCGCCGGAGCCTTGGGGGCAGCCTTCGGAGCGGCCTTTGGAGCCGCCTTGGGGGCACCTGGGGCCGGCGCCGGGGTCTGGGCCTCGGCGGCAACGGGAACGGCCAACGCCGTCGCCGTCAACAAGGCGAGAAGTCGCCCGCGCGGCCGGACGGACGCGGCCAAGTAACGAAAATTCATTGCGGAAAACCCTTTCTGAACGGGAAGTGCCCGAACCGCTCCGAAGCGCCGAACCTGGCCGCCTTGGGCGCGGCTCTCTCCCCGTCAATTGAGGCGGATAAGTGACGGGCTCGGCGCTCTTGCGCGATTGACCGCCTTCTTAACGTGGCCGACGAAAAGATCAATGCCGACAAGCGTCTTTGGCCACATCCACAGCCGCGCCCAGTGAAATTCCCTGTGATAGGATTCAGGCCCGCCGGTCCTCGAATCAACGTGTGCCGATGTTCATGTTCCAGCGCCTCTTCGAGGGCCCCGGACGCCGCCTTTGCCGTCTCGCCCCGGCCCTCGTTTTGGCCCTCTCCGTCGGGCTGTCGGCAGGCGGCGCATGTGCCGAGGAAGCCCATGCCATCGCCATGCACGGCAAGCCGGCGATGCCTGCTGATTTCACCCACATGCCCTACACCAATCCGGACGCCCCGAAAGGCGGACGCATGACCTGGGGCGTTCTCGGCACCTTCGACAGCCTCAATCCCTTCATCGTGAGAGGGCTGGCCGTGCAGCAGGTGCGGAGCTACGTGGTCGAGAGCCTGCTCGCGCGCGGCCAGGACGAGGCGTTCACACTTTATGGTCTGCTCGCCAGGACCGTCGAAACCAACGACGACCGGACCTTTGTCACGTTCCACCTCGATCCGCGCGCCCGCTTCTCCGACGGCAAACCCGTGCTCGCCGAAGACGTGCTGTTCTCCTGGCAGCTCTTGCGCGACCACGGCCGCCCCAATCACCGCCAGTATTACGCCAAGGTCACGAAGGCCGAGGCGCCCGATCCCCTCACCGTCCGCTTCGACCTCACCGACGCCAATGACCGCGAGCTGCCACTGATCCTCGGCCTGATGCCGATCCTGCCGAAGCATGCAGTGGACGTCGCCAGCTTCGAGGAGACGACACTGACGGGCCCGGTCGGCTCCGGCCCCTATCGCGTCTCGGCGGTGAAGCCCGGCGCCAGTGTGACGCTGACCCGCAATCCCGATTATTGGGGCCGTGATTTGCCGATCAATCGCGGGCTCTACAATTTCGATGAGATCAGGCTCGACTATTTTCGCGAGGCCAACGGCCAGTTCGAAGCCTTCAAGCGCGGCCTCTATGATTTCCGTGTCGAGCACGAGCCCCTGCGCTGGCACGACGGCTATGATTTTCCGGCCGCCAGAAGCGGCGAAGTGATCCGCGACACCATCAAGCCGGGGGTACCGCAGCCTTCCGAATTCCTGGTGTTCAACACCCGCCGTCCGATCTTCGCCGACATCCGTGTGCGCAAGGCGCTGACGCTGCTGTTCGATTTCGAGCTGGTCAACCGCAACTATTTCTTCGGGCTCTATTCGCGCGTCGCCGGCTATTTCGCCGGCTCGGAACTATCGGCCTACGGCCGACCTGCGGATGCGCGCGAGCGTGAGCTGCTGAAACCCTTCGCCGCACAGATCCCGCCCGACATCCTGGACGGCAGCTACCGCCTGCCGGTCACCGACGGCTCGGGTCGCGACCGCGCCACGCTGCGCGCCGCGCTGAAACTGTTGTCCGAGGCCGGTTACGATCTCGATGGCGGCGTGCTGCACAACCGCGCGACTAAGGCGCCCTTCAGTTTCGAGATCATGGTCACGACCCGCGACCAGGAGCGCATTGCACTCGCCTTCCAGCGCGACCTCAAGCGCGCCGGCATCGAGGTGGCCGTACGCTCGGTCGATCCCGTACAGTTCGATCAGCGCCGGCTCGCTTACGAGTTCGACATGATCCAGAACCGCTGGGACCAGTCGCTGTCGCCCGGCAATGAACAGTATTTCTATTGGGGCAGCGCAGCCGCCGACAATCCGGGGACCCGCAACTACATGGGCGCCAGGGATCCCGCCGTCGATGCCATGATCGCCGCCCTGCTGGAGGCCCGTGAACATACGGATTTCGTCTCGGCGGTGCGCGCGCTCGACCGCGCTTTGATCGCGGGCTTCTACACAATCCCCCTGTTTAACGTATCCGAGCAATGGATCGCCCGCTGGAATCGGATAGAACGGCCCAAGGCCACTTCGCTGTCCGGCTATTTGCCGGAGACCTGGTGGTCGAAGGGGCAGCCGCAAGCTCATCAAGCAAAGTGACGCCGTGAACCAGCCAACAACATCGCCGACGCTCGACACGCTGTTTCAGCGCACGCTGACCCGGCAGCCGCACGCGCCCGCTTTGCTCGATCCCCTCAACAAGGCGCGGGTGACCGGGCACCAGCCGCGGCGGATGACCTACGCCGAGGCCGATACGGCGATCGAGGCGCTGTCGGCGTATTTCGTCGAATCCGGCCTGCCGGCCAATTCCGTCATCGCGATCCAGCTGCCCAACACGGTCGAGTTCGTGCTGACGGTGCTCGCCGCCCATCGCGCCGGCCTCGTCGTCGCCGTGCTACCGCTGCTGTGGCGGCATGCGGAGCTGACCGCCGCGCTCAACCGCACCGCCGCGCGCGCCATCGTCACCATGAGCACGGTCGACGGCGTCAGCTATGCTGACCTGGCGATGCATGCGGCGGCCGAAGCCTTCTCGATCCGTCACGTCTGCGGCTTCGGCACTGATCTGCCCGAAGGCATGGCTTCGCTGGACGGCGTGCTGGCTCGCCCGCCTGGCACCACACGCGCTGTGATCCAGGACGGTCGCAAGGCGGCGATGATCTCCTTCGACGTCACCGCGGAAGGTTTTCGCCCGGTGCCCCGGCCGCATTTCAGCCTGATCGCCGGCGGGTTGGCGATGTCGCTCGAAGCCGACGTCAAGCAGGGCGCGACCGTGATGGCGGCGTTCGCGCCGATGTCGTTCGCGGGGCAGGCCTCTTCGCTCGCAGTGTGGCTGCTCTCGGGCGGCACGCTGGCGCTGCATCATCCCTTCGAGAGCGAAGTGCTGGAGCAGCAGATCAACCAGCACGAATGCGAGGTGCTGATCGCACCTGCCCAGCTCGCGCTGCGCCTCGGCGATTCCGATCTCGCGGCGCGGATGCCCACCTTGCGCAACGTCATCGGCCTCTGGCGCGCGCCCGAGCAGGTCGCCGCAAGCGATGCCTGGATCGCGCCGCATGCGCCGCTCACGGATGTCTATCTGTTCGGCGAGGCCGGCCTGTTCGGCGTCCGCCGTGGCGAGGATGGCATGCCCGTCGCGGTGATGCCGGGGCCGCATGGCGCCCCGCGCGAACAGTCCGGCTCCTCCATCGCCGGCGAGATCCTGCTGACCCCGAAGGGGACACTCGGCCTGCGCGGGCCGATGGTGCCGATCGCGGCCTACGCGCCGCCGCAGCCGGTCGGCGAGACGTTGATCGCGCAGCCGCCGCGCGACTATGTCGATACCGGCTATGCCGCCCGGCTCGACCGTCCGAGCGGCGCGATCTGCATCACCGCGCCGCCCTCCGGCATCATGGCCGTCGGCGGCTACCGGTTCCTCTCCAACGACCTCCAGGAATGGGCCCGCCGGCTCGGCCAGGGTGCCCTGCTTACCGCGCTGCCCGACCGCCTCTCCGGCCACCGGCTGGCAGGCCGGGCCCAGGACAATGCCCGCGCCCGCGAGGCGCTCAGCGAGCTCGGGCTTAACCCCCTGATGGTCGAGGCTTTTCGCGACCGCTCGGGGCCGGTCTAGGCCCAGTTTCACCCGTTGCGTTGACGCTGCATTAAGGCGGTCAATCTAGATTGCGCGGCACCTGTTGCGTGATCAGAGTTTGCAATGTCCCAGGCGGGCCCGATCCTGTTTGTGTCCAATGTCGAACGGCCGCCCTTCATTGCGGCGCTGGACGAGGCCCGGCTCTTTCCCGTGGTCGACACCGACTGGGCCAGCGCCGCACGCGCGGTCGAGCAGGTGCAGCCGGCCGCGGTTCTCGCGGCGATGCATGCCGGACACGAGCCGCACATCGCTCCGCTCGCGAAGAAGATCGCCGGCCAATCGCCCTACCTTCCCTTCGTGGCCATGGATGCTGCGGGCACGCTGCCTCCCAACGCCCTGCCCTTCGCCTCACGCAGCGGCAATCCCGACCGACTGATCGCGCGGCTCCGCGCCGCGCTGCGTGTGCGCACCCTTCATGCCACCGTGCTGCGCCGGCTGCCGGAGGCGACGGTCTCGCCGCCCGAGGCCGATCCCGCACGCGATGCCACCGTGCTCCTGATCGGCCGTGGCGCGGCCTATCCTGCGCTCTCGGTCGCGCTCGGCGAACGCGTCGGCGTCATCGGCGCGCTCTCGATCGAAGCCGCTGCCAAGCATCTCAACACCCGCGACCTCGACGGCGTCGTGCTCGCCGAAGGCTTTACGGCGCGCGTCGCCGATGCCTTCCTGACGGTGCTCGCCGAGGATACCCGCTTCCGTAACCTGCCCGTCGTCGTCACCGCACACCAGCTCGCGCAGAGCTACGATCTGCCCAATCTCGAGCTGATCTCCGGCGAGCCCGTGAAGGTCGCCGCCAATGCACTGCCGCTGATCCGCCAGCACGCAATGGAAGCGCAGCTGAGCCGCACGCTGCGCTCGATCGACGCCGGCGGCTGGCTCGATCCGCGCAGCGGCCTGCTCACGGTGGAAGCCTTCGCCCGCGATTTCGCCAAGGCCGTGGAGCAAACGCTGGCCCGCGGCGGCGGCCTCTCCGTCGCCCGCTTCGCCTTCGATCCCAATAATCCCCGCGCCCAGTTAGATGCCGCGCGCATCCTCAGCCGCCTGATGCGGCAGATGGATTTTGGCGCGGCGCAAAAGGACGGCTCGGTGATCGTGGTGTTCGCGGAGACCGACTTCCGCACCGCCCACATGATCGCCCGCCGGCTGTCGGCGGTGATGCGGCACACCTCGAACGGCAAGCACGAGATGCGCAGCGATCCCGTGGTCAGCGTGGACTCGCTGTCGCCGTCGGATACGGCGCGGTCGCTGCTGGCACGGCTGTCGGCCGACGCGTCGCGCGCGGCGTCGTAGTTACAACCTCAATGCCGTGGGGTGGGCAAAGGCGCAAAGCGCCGTGCCCACCATCTTTCCGTGACGTTGACAATTGGTGGGCACGCTTCGCTTTGCCCACCCTACGGCACCTCGCTACGCCGCCTTCTTGCTCTCGGCGAGATGCGCCAGTTGCCGCATGATCTCCGTGGTGCCGGCGAGACGCTCTTCCGGGGTACCCCAGTCCTGGAGGAACACCACCTTCATGTCGGGGCGCACCTTGGCGGCCTGGCCGTGGCTGCGGATGAACGTCACCAGGCGCTCGGGATAGGCGAAGGAATTGTCGCGGAAGACGATGACGGCGCCCTTCGGACCTGCATCGATCTTCTCGACATTAGCCCTGCGGCAGAACGCCTTGATCGCAGCGACCTTGAACAAATAGCGGACTTCGTCGGGCAACACGCCGAAGCGGTCGCGCATCTCGGCGCCAAAATTCTCGATCTCCTCCTCGGTGTCGAGATCGGCGAGGCGCCGGTACAGCGATAGCCGCACCGAGAGGTCGCCGACATAGTCCTCGGGAATGAGCACGGGCATGCCGATCGTGATCGATGGCGACCAGCGGTCGGCGGCCGGCTCCGAGACGCCGGCCTTGAGGTTGACGATCGCCTCCTCCAGCATCGATTGATAGAGCTCGAAGCCGACCTCCTTGATGTGACCGGACTGCTCCTCGCCGAGCAGATTGCCGGCGCCGCGGATGTCGAGATCGTGGGAGGCGAGCTGGAAGCCCGCGCCGAGCGTCTCCAGCGACTGCAGCACGGTGAGCCGGCGCTCGGCCTGCGCGGTGATCTTCTGCTGCGCCGGCAGCGTGAACAGCGCGTAGGCCCGCAGCTTGGAGCGGCCGACGCGGCCGCGGAGCTGATAGAGCTGGGCGAGGCCAAACATGTCGGCGCGATGCACGATCAGCGTATTGGCGTTGGGAATGTCGAGGCCGGATTCCACGATCGTGGTCGACAGCAGGATGTCGAACTTGCCGTCGTAGAACGCCGTCATGATGTCCTCGATCACGGCGGGCGGCATCTGACCGTGCGCGACCGCGACCTTCATCTCCGGCACGTTCTTGTCGAGGAAATCCTTGACCTCGGCGAGGTCGTCGATGCGCGGCACCACGTAGAACGCCTGGCCGCCGCGATAGCGCTCGCGCAACAGCGCCTCGCGGATCATCAAGGGATCGTGAGGCGCAACGAAGGTGCGAACCGCGAGGCGGTCGACCGGGGGCGAGGCAATGATCGAGAGCTCGCGGACTCCGGTCAGCGCAAGCTGGAGCGTGCGCGGGATCGGGGTTGCCGATAGCGTCAGCACGTGCACCTCGGAGCGCAACGCCTTCAGCCGCTCCTTGTGCGTGACACCAAAATGTTGCTCCTCATCGACGATGACGAGGCCGAGCTCGCGGAACTTGATCGCCTTACCCAGCAGCGCGTGGGTGCCGACGACGATGTCGACCGAACCGTCGGCGATGCCCTTCTTGACCAGATTGAGCTCCTTGGTCGCGACCAGGCGAGAGGCCTGCGCCACGTTGACCGGAAAGCCCTTGAAACGCTCGGTGAAGGTCCTTGCGTGCTGGCGCGCGAGCAGCGTGGTCGGCACCACGACAGCGACCTGCTTGCCTTCGAGCGCGACGGCAAAGGCCGCGCGCAACGCCACTTCGGTCTTGCCGAAGCCGACGTCGCCGCAGATCAACCGGTCCATCGGACGGCCAAGCTCGAGGTCCTTCAGGGTGGACTCGATCGCACCCAGCTGGTCCTCGGTCTCGTCATAGGGGAAGCGCGCACAGAACTCGTCGTAGAGGCCCGGCTGCACCGGCAGCTTGGGCGCCTCGTGCAGATGGCGCGCGGCGGCGATCTTGATCAATTCGCCCGCGATCTCGCGAATGCGGTTCTTGAGTTTCGCCTTCCGGGTCTGCCAGCCGCCGCCGCCCAGGCGGTCGAGTTCGACCGTGGTCTGGTCGGAGCCGTAGCGGGATAACAGCTCGATGTTCTCGACCGGCAGGAACAGCTTGGTTTCGGCGGCATAATGCAGCTCGAGACAGTCATGCGGCGCGCCGGCGACGTCGAGGGTCTGCAGGCCGATGAAGCGGCCGATGCCGTGGTCGACGTGGACGACGATATCGCCGGCAGTGAGGCTCGTCACCTCCGAGATGAAATTGTCGAGCTTGCGGCTCGCCTTGCGCGGCCGCACAAGGCGGTCGCCGAGGATGTCCTGCTCGCTGATCAGTGCGATCTCGTCGGTCTCGAAGCCGCTTTCGAGGCCGAGCACGGCGAGCATGGTCTCGTTGCGCGGCGTCGCCTGCACCGTCCGCCAGCTGTTGACGCTGGTGGTGTGGGCCAGCTTGTGGTCGCGCAGCATCGAAGTCATGCGGTCGCGCGAGCCTTCGGTCCAGAGCGCGATCACGACCTTCTTGCGCTGGGCCTGCAGTGCCATCACATGCGCGACCACGGATTCGAACACGTTGACGCTGGTGTCGTTGCGCTCCGGCGCGAAGTCACGGCCCTTGCGCGCACCGGCATCGATGACACTCGTGCCATCGGCCGGCACCGAGAACTGCGTCAACCGCGCCAGCGGGATATCACCGAGGCGCCTGCCCCATTCTTCCTCGGTCAAATAAAGCCTGTCAGGCGGCAACGGCTTGTAGATGGCACCGCCGCCGGGATGCTCCATCGCCTCGCGCCGGGCCTCGTAATAGTCGAGGATCTGCTTGAAGCGCTCGCGCACGGCGTCCTCGGCCTGCGGCTCGATCGCGACTGCTGCCCCTTGCAGATAGTCGAACAGCGTGTCCATCCGGTCCTGGAACAGCGGCAGCCAGTGCTCCATGCCGGGATGGCGGCGCCCTTCGCTGACGGCCTCGTACAGCGCATCGTCGCGCTCGGGCGCGCCGAATTCGGCGACATAGCCCATGCGGAAACGGCGGATGGTGTCGGTGACGAGCTGAAATTCCGAGATCGGAACGAGGTCGAGCGCACGCATGTCGAGCAGCGTGCGCTGGGTCTCGGCGTCGAAGGAGCGGATCGACTCCAGGCTGTCGCCGAAGAAGTCGAAGCGCACGGGCTGGTCGAGACCGGCCGGAAACAGGTCCAGGATGCCGCCGCGCACGGCGTATTCGCCGGGCTCGCGCACGGTCGAGGAGCGGTTGTAGCCGTTATGCTCCAGCCAGGCGACGATGGTGTCCATCGGCACCACGTTGCCCGGTGCAACCGACAGCGCCTGCGCCGCGACGAGCTCGCGCGCAGGCACGCGCTGAACCACGGCATTCACCGTGGTCAGCACGATCAGCGGCTTGTCGCTGCCCGTCAGGGACGCAAGCCGCGCCAACGTCGTCAGGCGTTGCGCCAAAATGCCGCCATGCGGCGAGACGCGGTCATAGGGCTGGCAGTCCCAGGCCGGGAAGATCAACACCGGCAGATCGGGCGCGAAGAATTGCAGCGCGCGTTCGAGCTGCTGCATCCGCGGACCGTCGCGGCAGACCACCGCAAGACTGACCGCCGGCTTCTTCGGCCGCGCCGCGATGGCGCGGGCGAGATCGGAGACGACGAGGCCTTCGGCGCCCTCGGCGACATTGGCGAGCGTCAAGGCGCGGCCGGGCGTCAGCAGCTCGGCCGGTGATTTCATACCCTGCTTCATGCGTCGCGGTCCGCGATGGGATACGCCTTGATGCGGGCTAACAGCGCGCCGGTGACGTCGGCCGGAAGCACCTTGTCGCCGGTGATGGCGGCATAGAGATCGGGATCGTTGACCTCGAGCAGGCGCTCGAGCTCGATCAATTCAGGCTCGGACAAATTGCCGATCTCGGCATCCGCAAAGCGGCCGAGGATCAGGTCCATCTCGCGCGTGCCGCGGTGCCAGCAGCGGAACAGAAGCCGCTTGCGGCGGTCGTCCAGCCCGCTGCTCGATCGTGTCGTTCCCGTCATTTCTCAAATCCAGTCAAACGCAGAAAGCCCGGACGTGCCGGGCGGGGTGGATATAGCCACTCGGACCGGCCGTGTCAGCCCTTTGTTGTGACAGTTCGCCCATCCGGTGCGTCATGGTCAGCCGGGCTTCGAAAAAAAGACGTGGATGCCCGGCATAAAGCCGGGCATGACGGCGAGGAACGATCTTAGATTCCACGAATGCGCCCCAGCCTGCTCAACCCGCTGTTTGCTCCCGTGACCAGCCTGTCCGGCGTCGGTCCGAAGCAGGACAAGCTGTTGCAATACCTGCTCAGCCGCAGCGAGACGCCGCGGCTGGTCGATCTGCTGCTGCATCTGCCGAGCCAGGTCATCGACCGCCGGGCCCGGCCAAAGATCCGCGACGCCGCCCAGGGAACCATGGTGACACTGGAGGTCACCGTCGATCGCCACCGTCCGCCTCCGCCGCGCAACGCGCGCGCGCCATACCTCGTCTACGCCAGCGACGACACCGGGGACGTCGTGCTGACGTTCTTCCGCGCCAAGCCCGGCTATGTCGAGAAGCTGCTGCCAATGGGCGCGAAGCGTTACGTCTCCGGCACGCTGCAGATGTATGACGGCATCCCGCAGATCGTGCATCCCGATCGCGTGCTCGACGAGGAGGCGATTGCAAAGCTCTCCGGCATCGATCCGGTCTATCCCTTGACCGAGGGCCTCGCGCTCGGCTCACTTCGCCGCGCGATCGCGCAGGCGCTGCAAAAGCTGCCGGCCCTGCCCGAATGGATCAGCCCGGAGGTGATGCGCCGCTGCCACTTCCCGCCAATTGCCGAAGCGCTCAATCGCGTGCACCAGCCGGTCGAGCTCACGGACATTCTGCCGGACCAGCCGTTCTGGTCGCGCCTCGCTTTCGATGAACTCTTGGCCGGCCAGCTCGCGCTCGCCCTGATCCGTGCGCAATTGCGCCGCCCCGCCGGCGTGCGCAACGCCGGCGACGGACACCTGCGCAACGAGATCATCGATGCCCTGCCCTACGCGCTCACGCCCTCGCAACGCAGCGCTGCCTCGGCCATCGCCGAGGACCTGAAACAGCCCGTGCGCATGCTGCGCCTGCTCCAGGGCGACGTCGGCTCCGGCAAGACCGTGGTGGCGCTGCTCGCGGCCGCGGCGGTTGCCGAGGTCGGCAAGCAGGCCGCGCTGATGGCGCCGACCGAAATCCTGGCGCGCCAGCACATCAAGACCATCGCCCCGCTCGCCGAGCGCGCCGGCATGCAGGTCGCGATCCTCACCGGCCGCGAAAAGGGCAAGGAGCGGCGCGAGCTGTTGGCGCAGCTTGAAGCCGGCGAGATCGACCTGCTCGTCGGCACCCATGCGCTGATCCAGGACGATGTGATCTTCAGGGATCTCGCCCTCGCCATCGTCGACGAGCAGCACCGTTTTGGCGTGCGCGAACGCCTGGCACTGACGTCGAAGGGCGAATCCGTCGACGTCCTGGTGCTGAGCGCGACCCCGATCCCGCGCACGCTGGTGCTGACCTATTTCGGCGACATGGACATCTCCGAGCTGCGCGAAAAGCCCGCCGGCCGCCAGCCGATCGACACCCGCGCGGTGCCGATGAGCCGCATCAGCGAGGTCATGGAGGGCGTCGGCCGCGCGCTCGCCTCCGGCAAGCTGGTGTACTGGATCTGCCCGCTGGTCGAGGAATCCGAAGCCGAGGGCACCGAGCACCTCACCAATGCGACGAAACGTTTCGAGAGCCTGCAAAAGCGTTTCGGCGAGCGCGTCGGCCTCGTCCACGGCCAGATGAAAGGCGCTGAGAAGGACCATGTAATGGGCCAGTTCGCCGCCCACGAGATCGGCCTACTCGTTGCGACCACCGTGGTCGAGGTCGGCGTCGACGTGCCCGCCGCAACCATCATGGTGATCGAGAATGCCGAGCGCTTTGGCCTCGCTCAGCTGCACCAGCTGCGCGGCCGCATCGGACGTGGCTCGGAAGCCTCGACCTGCATTCTGCTCTATGGCGAGCCGCTCGGCGAGATGTCGAAGGCGCGGCTGAAGGTGATCCGCGAAACCACTGACGGTTTTCGTATCGCCGAGGAAGACCTGAAGCTGCGCGGCGAAGGCGACGTGCTCGGTGTGCGCCAGAGCGGCCTGCCCGGGTACCGCATCGCGCGCCCGGAGGTGCACGGCCAGCTCATCGCCCAGGCCCGCGACGAGGCGCTGCGCATCCTGAAGGACGATCCGAAGCTGAAGGGCGAGCGCGGCGAAGCGCTGCGGTGCCTCTTGTATCTCTACGAGCGGGACGAGGCGATCCCGTTGATCGGTGCGGGCTGAAGCGTTCTCGTGCGCCCGAGGCAAGGACAATGCAATTGCCCTAATGAAGGGTACGTTTTCCTTGCTTCATTGCGAGCTGGCTCACATTCAGGGACGGATCACTCGTGCTAAAGAGTATATTGGAACTGTCCCCACATCCCTGCTGGAGGTAGATCATGCAGTTCATCTCCACCGAATGGCAGTCCACTTCGACGGCTCCCTTAGACGGGGATCTCGAGATCTGCGCGCTGGACTTTGATGGTATCGTCCACTCGCTTCCCTTTCCCTGTCACAAGGATGGATCCAATTGGGTCGATCGATCGGGCAAAACGCACGCCGACATTCAGCCTACCCATTGGCGCATATGGGGTCATCCACGCTGATCCGTCGCCGCCGCAATGCCTCCGGGAAAGCGATGCTCGGGCAAGATGGTACATTCCCGTCATTGCCTGCCTTGAGCGCACGCACGGAACTCTTGCCGTAGCCTGATCCCGGAGCATGATTACCCGCAGGACAGGCAAAGGCGCGCTCGTCGGGCCCGCCGCGGAACGGAACGCACGATCGGCCCGTTAATTGCTCAAGGGCGGCGCAGACAGGGAGGAGCAGACCATGAGGGCTCCCACCACCATCGCCGCGCTCGCGATCTTACTCGGCGCGCCCGCAGTATCGCTCGCGCAACCGGGTGGGCAAGGTGCGGTTGAATTGAGCGACGGCACAACGATATCGCAACGTCCATCCCTGCCGAAACTCAGCCTCACCAACGCGCAGCGCGAGCAGATCCGCAAGACCGTGCTGACAGAGCATAACGAGATCCAATTCCGGCTGAAGACCACCCAGCCAGCCAGGGACTTTACCCCTGCCGTTGGCGCAACACTTCCAAAAGGCGTAAAGGCTCAAGGACTGCCAGCGCAGGTGCTCGCGCAATTGCCAGAGCTGCGCGATTATATGTACGTCAAGATGAAGGATCAGGTGCTGATCGTGAACGGCATGACCAACAAGATTGTCGATATGTTCTCGGAGACGCAACCACTGTCTTAGCCCAAGGTCTTGGCGCAAGACATTCGACAGATCGGGCATGCAGGTAGATTCTAGATTGTGAACCCATAAAGTGGGAAGGGCCGCATTGTAGAATGACGAATATGCGCCAAGCCTTGAGTGCATTATGCGCCATCGATAGTCCGTTGCGCGACTGGCTTACCTCTGCGAGTTAGTACATCTAGCCCAATCCAGGAACGCTTAACTATGCTCACCGTCTATGGCGAAGGTCGTGGCTTCCGTGTTGTTTGGCTGCTCGAGGAATTAGGATTGGCTTATCGGCTGCGCCCGGTCGATCTGCTCGCAGTCGAGAATGATCGCGATTTCCTCGCGATCAACCCCGCCGGCTTCATTCCCGCACTGCAGGACGGCGAGACGATCATGGTCGAATCGATTGCGATTCTTGAGTATCTGCTCGCCCGCCACGGCTCAGGTTCGCTTGCCGTCGCCCCGGACGATCCCGCCTTCGCTTCCTATCTGCAATTTCTCCACTTAGGCGAGGCCGGGCTCGCCGGGCCGATGAACGCCGTCTTTGTCGGTCGCGAACTGGCGCCCGAAGCCGAGCGAGATGCCCGGGTTACCCGCTGGGCCCTCGAGACCTTCGAGAGCCGGCTGGGGTTAGTTATTCGCCGCCTCGCGGATTGCCCCTATCTCGCCGGCGACCGATTCACTGCTGCCGATATCTCGGTGAGCTACGCCCTCCTGCTCGGCGTGCGAACTGGCAACTACGTCCCCGGTTCTACCGAGCGGGACTATCTCGCCCGCACGACGGCACGCCCTGCCTACGTCCGAGCGATGGAAAGCTGCCAGGCCACCAAGGCTTGGGCGGCGAGATCACCGGGATTGTAGTGCTCGCTTCATCGGAGCGGCCAAGCGCCTGGTTGAGTAATTGCGAAAAGTTCCTCATGGGCGTCTACCAATTGGGGGCTTCCAGCTTGCACTGAACTCTGATTCACGCGCGGCATGAGCCGATATGATCTAACCGACTTCGAGTGGCGCGTGATCGAGCCGCTCCTGCCCAACAAGCCGTGTGCCACGAGTGGACGCCCGGCGGGTCGTCGTCGATGCGCGAGGGCTCCCAATTCGGCTCGGCCTGACCGCCGGGCAAACGCATGACGGCCAGATCGCCGACACGCTGCTCAACCGTCTTCGTCCACGCACCATCGTGCTGGCCGACAAGGCCTACGACGCCGACCGCATCCGCGAACTGATCCAGGATCAAGAAGCCACTCCTAACATCCCGCCGAAGAGCAACCGGCGCTGGAAACCCTGCTTTAGCAAATGGGTCTACCGCGAGCGCAACCTCATCGAGCGGTTCTTCTCAAAGTTGAAGCACTTCCGCCGCGTCGCCACCCGCGACGACAAGCTCGCCACCAACTTCCTCGCCATGGTCCAACTCGCTTCAATCCGGCTGTGGCTCCGCGCTTACGAGTTTACTGCCTAGTCCTTCTTCGGGACATTCGCCGCGAACGCCTTCATAAGCGCGGCATCCATCGCCTTCCCCTTGGCATCCTCGGCGAGATGCTCGAACCACTTCGCAAAGCCTTCATAGATCTGGCTGGCCGGATGATCCGGACCCAAGAATCCCGAAATCTCCCGCATCTCGGCGACCCAGCGATGCGCCTTCGGGATCATGTCCGGCAGCGCCACTTCGAGGCGCGCCAGAATTGCAGGCTGGCTGAGCGCGAGCTCGTCGCGCAGCGCGTCGGCCGCGCCCGCTTTCGTGGCCGCGATCACCATGGCCGAGCCGATGCCGGCGAGGCCCTTGACGATACCGGCGTAGGACATTTTGAGCGCAGAGGCCGCGCCGACCGGGCCTTCGACGATCCGCACGTCGAGGCCGAAGTCCTTCAGCACCGCGACGTCCTTGGCGTGCTCGCCCGACATGTAGAACGCCGGGCTCTTGCCGCCTGGCTGCGGCGGAAAGCCGATGATGCCGGCATCGACGAAGGGCGCCTGGGCCGAGCCGATGATCTCCTCGATCCTTTGCACGGTGTCGACATTGACGGCGTTGCAGTCGACCACGACCGGCTTCTTCTCGCGCCGGACGATCAGCGCGGCCAGCCGTTCAGCCAGCGCCACGGCTTCGCCCGGCGGCACGATCGAGAGGATGATGTCGGCTTCGGCGAGCGCGTCGTCCTCGGCGCCGATCATGCCGGCGTCCGCCGCCCGTTTCAGCGTCGCCTCGCTCCGCCCCTTCAGTGATGTCAGCACCCGCGCGCCATTCTCGCTGAGGCGGCGAGCCACGGCGCTGCCCATGGCACCGGGCGCGAGGATCGCAATGGTTTTGGACATCATGCACTCCAGGTCGAATTCCGAACGATACGATCAGTTCAACCGGAGACTAGCAGAGGACGCGAACGCCTGCGTGAACGCGGCCATCCCGCGCGGGAATGGCCCTACTCCACTTTCGCAGGCTGCTGGGGTTGGAGCGCAGACGCGTTGGCGATGCGTGCGGCGTTCGCCACGCCCGCGAGCGCGGCGGCCTTCTTCGGATCTGGTGCCGAGCCAGGCTGCACCACGCCGGCCGACATGATCAACGTCGCGGCATCCTCGGCACTGAGGTCGACCTCGATGATCTTGCTCTTCGGGACGTAGAAGAAGAAGCCGGTGGTCGGGTTCGGCGAGCACGGCAGGAACACCGAGACGTGCTCCTCCTGTCCCGGCAGGTTGCGCGCGATGTCCTCGTTCGGCGATTGCGAGATCAGCACGATCGACCACATGCCGGGTGAGGGAAACTCGACCAGGCCCACTTTCCGGAAGCTCGAGCCCTTGCCCGAGAACAACGTCTCGAACACTTGCTTGAGGCCGCGGTAGATGGCGCGCACAGCCGGAATCCGGCCGAGAAAGGTCTCGCCGACGTCGACCAGCGTCCGGCCGATCAGGTTGGCCGCGAGGAAGCCGACCAGCGTCAGCGTGAAGAATGCGACAATCAGTCCCCAGCCGGGAACACCATAGGGAAGATAAGTTTCGGGTCGATAGGCCAGCGGCACGAACGGTCGCACCACGCCGTCGACCCAGGTGACGAACCACCAGACCAGATAAAGCGTGATCGCGATCGGCCCCGTCACGACGAGGCCAGTCAGGAAATAATTGCGAAAACGGCCCATCAGGCCGGTATGCGGTTCCGGGACGGGATCAAGTGGCGCAGGCGCGTCGTCGCGGGGGGTCATTCGGGTTCCAGGTCGGTCGCAGCACACAAGCTAGGGTCTTCTAGCAGGTTTTGGAAGACTGCGACCAACCGATATCCCTTGTGCCTATTCCACGGTCACCGATTTCGCGAGGTTGCGCGGCTGGTCCACGTCGGTGCCCATCACCACGGCCGTGTGATAGGCGAGCAGCTGCACGGGAACGGCATAGACCATTGGCGTGAATGCCCCCGCCATGTCGGGCATCACGATGGTGACGAGAGAATCGACGGTCGCCTCCTCCGCGCCCTTGGCATCGGTCATCAGAATGATTTTGCCGCCGCGGGCGGCGACCTCCTGCATGTTCGAGACGGTCTTTTCGAACACCCGGTCATAGGGCGCGATGACGACGACTGGCATGGTCTCGTCGATCAGCGCGATGGGTCCGTGCTTCAGCTCGCCGGCAGCGTAGCCTTCGGCGTGGATGTAGGATATCTCCTTCAGCTTCAGCGCGCCTTCGAGCGCCAGCGGAAAACTGGTGCCGCGGCCGAGATAGAGCACGTCGCGCGACTTCGCGATCTCGCGCGCCAGACGCTCGATCTCAACCTCAGTGGTGAGCGCATCCGACATCAAGCGCGGGATCTCGACGAGGCCATGGACGAGCCTGGTCTCATCCTCGTCTGACAATTCGCCGCGGGCCTTGCCGGCCGCAATTGCAAGATTTGCGAGCACCATCAGCTGGCAGGTGAAGGCCTTGGTCGAGGCGACACCGATCTCGGGTCCCGCCAGCGTTTGCAGCACGGTCTCGCTTTCGCGCGCGATCGTCGATGTCGCCACGTTGACGACGGCGACCGTGTGCACGCCCCCGGCTTTGGCATAGCGCAACGCCGCCAGCGTGTCGGCGGTCTCGCCGGATTGCGAGATGAAGATGGCGAGATCACCCTTGCGCAGGGGCGCTTCGCGGTAGCGGAATTCGGAGGCGACGTCGACCTCGACCGGCACACGCGCAAAACGTTCGAACCAGTACTTTGCAACGAAGCCGGCATAGCTCGCCGTGCCGCAGGCCGTGATGTTGATGCGCTGGATGGTCTTGAAATCGAATGGCAGCTTGACCGGGAGGGAGACGCGCTCGGTCGCCATGTCGACGTAGCGCGCGAGCGTGTGGCCGACCACTTCCGGCTGCTCGTGGATCTCCTTCGCCATGAAGTGGCGGTAGTTGGCCTTGTCGACCAGCGAGGTCGAGGCCGCGTGCCTGATCTTGTCGCGCTGGACGGCGTGGCCGTCCTTGTCGAAGATCGTTGCGCTGTTGCGGGTGAGCACGACCCAGTCGCCGTCCTCGAGATAGCTGATCGTCTCGGTGAAGGGGCCGAGCGCGATGGCGTCGGAGCCGAGATACATCTCGCCGTCGCCATAGCCGATCGCGAGCGGCGGGCCGTTGCGGGCGCCGATCATGAGATCGTCGTCACCGGCGAAGATGAAGCCTAGGGCGAAGGCGCCGCGTAAGCGCGCCAGCGTCAGCTTGACGGCCTCGACGGGCTTGTTGCCGCGCGCGAGCAGATCGTCGACGAGGTGCACCACGATCTCGGTATCGGTCTCGGTGTGGAACACCGTGCCCTTCGTCTCGAGTTCCTCGCGCAGCTCGCGGAAATTCTCGATGATGCCGTTGTGGACCACGGCGACGCGCTCGGTCGCGTGCGGATGGGCGTTGTTGACGGTCGGCTTGCCGTGGGTGGCCCAGCGGGTGTGACCGATGCCGGTGGTGCCCTTCAACGGCTCTGCCTCGAGCCGCTTCTCCAGGTTCTTCAGCTTGCCCTCGGCGCGGCGGCGCTCCAGGTGCTTGCCTTCGAGTGTGGCGACGCCCGCGGAATCGTAGCCGCGATATTCGAGACGTTTGAGCGAATCCACCAATTGCTCTGCAACCGGCTCGCGCCCGAGAATGCCGACAATCCCGCACATGCGGATCACTATCCCCCAAATCGCCGAAAAATCGCCTAAACGACGCGGTCGGTTTTAGCGAAACTCCTACGGAACCAGATACTCAATAATTATTGCTGATTGAGACAGCGCCAGATCACACCGAGCCTCGCCTGCGTCGATTTGGCCGGCCTTTAATCCCGCACGTTAACTCACTGTCAACATGTTTGGCCAACGATTCCCGCCCAGGAGAGACGGCCATGAGAAGCTCATCCGACCGCAAAGGCCTGTCGTCGATGTATCTGCGCGCCAGCGAGACCTCGGGCACGCACCTTGCGCATTGGCCGCCGCCCCTGCGGGGCAAGGAAAACAAGCCCCTCTTCATCAAGCATCCCGAAGGCGAGCCGGCCAAGCGCGCCAAGCCGCGCGGCTGGCGCCTGACCCGCGCGATCTTCTCCGAATTCGCGGACGAATAGCCTCGCTCACTTCTCCGGCTTCTTTTCGAGAGTCTTGCCGCCCGTCTTCATCTCGCGATAGCGCGCAGCACCGCCTTCGCGGATGGTCTGCTGGTTGCGCTCCAGCGCCATCGCATCGTCGGGCACATCGCGGGTGATCACCGAGCCGGAGCCGATATAGGCGCCGTTGCCGATTTTGACGGGGGCGACCAGCGAGGAGTTGGTGCCGACGAACGCACCCTGCCCGATCACCGTCTTGTGCTTCCCAAAGCCATCGTAGTTGCAGGTGATGGTGCCTGCACCGATGTTGGACTTGGCGCCGACGATCGCATCACCGATGTAGGCGAGATGATTGGCCTTCGCTCCCGCCTCGAGAGTCGCGGCCTTGGTCTCCACGAAGTTGCCGATCTTGGCACCTTCGCCGAGCGAGCTGCCCGGCCTCATGCGCGCGAACGGGCCGACAGATGCGTTCTTGCCAATCGAACTCTGCACGATGTGCGAGAAGGAATGGATCACCGCGCCGTCGGCGATCGAGATGCCCGGGCCGATGACCACGAACGGCTCGATGGTCACATCCTTGCCGAACACGGTGTCGGCGGACAGGTACACCGTCTCCGGCGCGACCAGCGTGACGCCGGCCTCCATCGCCGCTTTGCGTAAGCGCGCCTGCATCACGCTTTCCGCTTCGGCGAGCTGCGCCTTGGTGTTGATGCCACGCACTTCATCTTCACTGGTCTCGATCACGACCGACTCCCATCCCTTTTCGCGGACGATGCCGACTGCGTCCGTCAGATAATATTCGCCCTTGGAATTGGCATTGCCGATCTGCCCGAGAATTTCGAGCGCGCGGCGACCGTCGATCGCCATCAGGCCGGCGTTGCACAGATCGATCTTGCGCTCCTTTTCACTGGCATCGGCCTCTTCGCGGATCGCGACCAGGCGGTCGCCCTCGACGATGAAGCGGCCATAGCCGGAAGGATCGGCGGCGCGAAAACCGAGCGCGGCGATCGCGGCGCCCCTGGCGAGCGGTTCGCGCAGCCGCGCGAAGGTTTCGGCCGAGATCAGCGGCGTGTCGCCGAACGCAATCAAGAGATCATCGACGCCCCGCGCGATCGCCTCGCGCGCTGCCAGCACCGCATGCGCGGTGCCCAGCCGCTCGGCTTGCACGAAGGTGAGCGCATCGGGGCGGCCGCGCTTCGCCTCCTCCGCAACTGCCTGATGATTGGGACCGATCACGACTGCGAGCGACGTGCCGGTTCCCTTTGGCGCGGCGGCGAGCACATGGGCGAGCAGCGTCTGATGTGCGACGGGATGCAGCACTTTCGGCAGGCTCGATCGCATGCGCGTGCCTTCGCCGGCGGCGAGCACGATCGTGAGGCTGGAACGGGCGGTCATCGAAATCCTGTCAGATACGGCCGAATCAAGTGGTGCGGCGGACGGCAGGCCGCCCTGATGCTCCCGCCTTGCTACCCCCGCAAACGCCCGGAATTCAAGTGCGGGGCGTATTTCCTGTTAATGTTCCCTGATTGATTCGGGGAAGCCGGACAGGGCTGGGCACTTAACGTTCATGGCAAAGGATTCCGACCCACTGGCGGATGCCTTCGGCACCAAGGAGACCGGCGGGCTGCTCTCCGGACTTTTGGCCGAGGAAAGCGCATTCGACCGGCGCATGATGTGGCGGCTGGGCTCGTGGGGCGTCGCAGCCGTGGGGGCCGTCGTCATCGCCGTGATGGCCAATCAGGCCCAGCTCAGCTGGCGGCGCGACCAGGTCGCCTCCGCCGATCTCGCGCGCCAGGCCGACCGGCTCCAGATGCTGACCAAGGAGAGCCAGAACGAGGCGCGCCGGCTCGCCGCCGCCATCGAGACGCTGAACAGCGATCGCGACCGGCTTTATTCACGCGTCACGGTGCTGGAGCAGGGTCTCGATTCCGTCACCGGTGCCATCGCCAAGCAGGGCGCCGCGCCGTCGCAAGGCGCCAAGCCGCAGGATGTCGCGCCAGCGACCGCAGCTCCCAGCGTGGCGCCGGTCGCCTCGACGCCAGCTCCGGCGAGCGAGAAGCCGCGCACTGAAGCCGCCAAGGAAACTGCGAAGGATACTCAGAAGGATACTGCGAAGGACACGCCGAAGGCGCCTGTGAAGGAGTCCTCGAGCCCGCCGCCGCAGACCGCGGCTGCCGCCTCGCTCGTGCAGCAGTCGCCGGCCACGACATCGGCGCTGCCGACCCTTCCGCTGGTGCCGTCCAAGTCGATTATGGCGCCGCCGGATCCGGCCGCGTCCAAACTGATTCAGCCCGAGGCAGCTGAGAAGGCCGCCGAGAAGAAGGCCGAGCCGGCTCCTGCTCCAACCGAGGTCGTCGTGGCAGCAACGAAGCCGCCGGAAGCAGCCGAGACCGAAGCCCCCGCGATCGCAGTCCAGCAGACGCGCTTTGCGATCGACCTCGGCGGCGCCAACTCGATCGACGGCCTGCGCGCACTCTGGCGCGGCGTGACGAAATCCAATCCCGAAGTTGGAGCACTGCGGCCGATCATCATGATCAAGGAAGGCGCCACCGGCCTCGGCATGCAGCTCCGCTTGGGTGCCGGTCCTCTGATCAACGCCGCCGCCGCCGCAAAACTTTGCGCCGGCCTCACCGAGAACGACCGCCATTGCGAGACCACCGTATTCGACGGTCAGCGCCTGTCGATGCGCGGCGGCCAAGAGAAGTCGCAAGAGAAGGCGCAAGACAAGAGACAAGAAAAGACTCAGGACAGGGTTCAGGAGAAGAGCTCCGAGAAGAACCAGGACGCGGCACCGCAAGCCGAAACCGCGCCCGCGCCCAGCGCAAAGCCCGAGAAGCCGCAGCGCCGCCACAACTACTCCTCGAAGCGCTCGTCAAAGCGTGAGGAGCCCGCGCCTGCACCCGCGGCCCAGCCGGCGCCGGCGAAGCCGGAGACGGCATCAGCGTCTGCGGGATCGACGCTGTCGTCGTTCTTCCGGCGGTAGGTCAGAATCTGCTTCCACCTGAACGCGCGGTGAATGCCGGCGTGTTCCTGTGCGCTTCGATAGACTTAAATTTCGGTCCACCACCGAAACCAGCCACCGGCTGCCAAGTTATCACGGTTCTGAACCGGAGCGGCCGACGCGCGACATCGCTCGTGCCCGCGTCCATGACCAAGGAGAAGTACAAGTGAAGAAATTGATCATCGCGACGGCCGTCGTTCTGGCGGCATCCTCGGCGCTCGCGCAAACGACGAAATCGCCGGGCGCTTCGAGCAACGCGCCCGGTCAGCAGATGCAGAACACGACGAAGCCTTCGACAGCTCCCGGCACCTCCGAATACGCGCCCGGTCACCAGACCAATACAGCGGGACCGGGCCACTCGGAAAGCGCGCCCGGACAGAAGATGCAGAACACCACGGGCTCGAGCACCAAGAAGAAGTGAGGCTGCGCCTCGCCTTTGTAATTTCGATAGCCGGCGCCTGATCAAAGGATCAGGCGCCGGTCTGCATTTGGAAACAGAGCCGGAAGACGTAGGGTCGAATTTGATGGCTCTTTGCGCACGCGATGATTTACTCGATGCGCGCCTTTTCCTTCAGATCCCGAATGCGCATCTCCGCTTCATGCCTGGACTGGACGATTTCCGACCAATCCTCCACCCGCGCCTCCTTGCTCAACCTCTTGAGCTCGTTCAGCTGCTCCTGAGTTGGCTTGTCCATGCTCACTCCTTGAAGGCAACATGCGTTGGACGTCATAACATTCAGAACTCAGCCCGCCCCTCGCGTGTTCCTAAAGGCTGCCCGGGCGAGCCAAACCAACAGAAACATCGCCTGCCCTGTTGCCTGCCCGCGCCATCCCGACCATATTGCCCCCATGAGAAAAAAACCCTTCCGCCTCACGTCCTACCAGGTGCAGTTCCTGATCGTCGTCGGCTTCGTTTCCGTCGGCTATGCGCTCTATCTGCGCTACCTCGCGATCGAGCTGTCGCAAGTCGCGCTCGCCTGCGATGCCGGACTTCAGACGCTGATCTGCAAGGCGCGCTCGGTCTCGACCGTGCTGTTCAAGAATTCGGTGTTCGGCATCGTCGCGCTGGTGGTTGCGACGCTGAACCTGATGCGGCCGTCGATCGTTTTGCTCACCGTCGGCGTCATCGCCGCTGGCCTCGGCATCGTGCTCTACAATGTCGTGCTGTCGGGCCTTGCGATCGGCCTGTTCATTCTTGGATTTGCTCGGCCCGCGCCCGCCACAGCGTGAGCGCAAACAAAAGGTAGATCGCGCAGGTCCACAGCGACTGCCAATTCTCGCGGCCCTCGTTGAAGAGCACAAAGACGGCCGACAGCGCCAGCACGCCTGCGAACACCGCCTCCGCGATCGGACGCTGACCGATCTGCGGCCGGTTCAACATCAAGAGCGCGAACGGCACCACCGCCATCGTCAGCGCGGCGTAGGGAAAATCCTTGTAGCGCGGGTCGAACACGAAACCGAGCGCGGTCTGCGCCGCGATCACCGCGGTCACGGCCAGCGTCAGGCCGAGCACGGCGGTGAGCTTCGACCATTTCCGGCCCTCGCGCGGGCCGAGCAGATCGAGGAAGGTCGGGAGGCTGCGGCCGATCACCATCGCCTGCGCGCAGAAGATCGGCGACAGGATGCCGGCGAGTAGCAGCGCGCCCCAGAGCAGCCAGCCGCCGATGCCGTAGCTCTCGTAATACATCTTGTCGGCGCCGATCCCGAGCAGGATGCCCGCCGTCGTCGCCGAGATGCCGACACCGAGCCAGGCCGAGAAGCGCGGCGTCCAGGGCCGCCGGCGCAGCGTGAGACCGGCCACCGCGAACACCAGCACGCTGAGGCCCATGCCGGCGCCCATGTACCATTTCCAGTACGGGAAATTGCTGATCGGCTCGCCCGGCGGATATTTCAGGCTCCGGCGCACCGAGTCATACAGACCCCAATAGCCGCCGACGGTGCCTTCCAGCTTGCGCTTCCACGGCTGGTCATAGGACTCGATCAGGTTGACGCGGAACTTCTGTGCCTTCGCAAGGCTCAGGATTTCCGAGACGACGCGCGCCTGGTTGGTGCGCGACGGCAGCGCGCCGTCGCGCATGCGCCCCTCGCTCGGCCAGCCGGTTTCGCCGATCAGGATCTCCTTGCCCGGAAACGCCACCGCCATGCGCTCGCGGATCGCCTCGACATGGCTCGCTGCGAATTTCGCGCGCACCGGGAAATCCTCCCAATAGGGCAGGATATGGATCGTGACGAAGTCGATGGCGTCATAGACCTCGCGGTTCTTCAGCCAGTACTCCCAGACGTCGGCATAGGTGACGGGCACACTGACCTGCGCCTTGACCGAGCGGATGATGGAGACGAGGTCGGCCGTGGTCATCTCGCCGCGGAGCAGCACCTCGTTGCCGACGATCAACGCGGTGATGATGGACGGGAATTCCTTGGTGAGGCGAACCGCGAGCGCGGCCTGCTCGAAATTCTTGCTGCGGTTGCTGGAGAGCCAGATGCCCTGGAGCACTTTCAGCCCGCCGACCTTGGCGGCGATCGCCGGCACCTGGTCGAGCCCGTTCTCCATCGAATAGGTGCGGACGCAGTCGGTGATCTGCTTGAGCTGGCGCAGGTCCTGCTCGATCTGGTCGGCGTCGATATGCGTCCACGCATCCAGCGGCGACTGCTCGCCGCGGAACGGTGCGTAGGAGACGCATTGGACCTTCTCGGCGGGATCGATCGGGGCACGTGCGAGCGTGATCGGCGTCGCCAACCACCACCACACGGCAGCAATCGCACCCAGTGAAACGAGCAGAAGCGCCAGTGGCGTACGAAGAGAAATCGGTTCCGTCCTCCGCGAAGGGCCCGTCGATTACCTGCTTGCACGCCGTCTGCCAAGGGGGTGTCCAGGTGCGGATCAGTTCCTCCCCCCAACGGATTTTTTGCTGCGGCCGTTCGACCGGGGCCTAGCATCGTGACTTTGCTGGACAAAATTCCAAATACAGGTCATGGACTCCCAAGGACTTTTCCGCCGCATTGGAGACCCATTTGGACGCCATCACCGGCGCGTCCGCGAGGTCGGGATGCGGACGGTCAGCGGACATATTGGGGAATTCATGCGGCAACGGGTGTTCGAGTTACGAAATGCGGTCCTGCGGCAGTTCGCCGCCACCTTGGCCGTCTCCTGCCTTCTCGTTCTCGCCGGTCTCGGTGGCGCCTACGCCCAGAGCGGCTCGCCCGCCCCCGACCAGAGCAAGGCCGCCGCCCAACCCGCCGACGCCGCCAAGGACGCCGCCCAGAACCAGCGCCGCACCGACGAATTCGCGGAAGCGGCCCAGGTCATCAACGGCCCCGCCGGCAATCCCGAATGCGTCTGGCTCGGCCGGCGCGTGGTGCGGCTGATGTGGCGGGATGATCTCGATACCGCGTTCCGCCATCTCGACCTCTACGACCGTTTCGGCTGCCCCGGCGGCCACATCCAGGCCGCCTTCCGCTGCCTGACCCGCTTCGGCGGGCAGATCGACCCCAAGGTCGCCGAGACCCTGGACAGCCGCGTGCACGCCTGCTGGATCAACCCGGCCTCCCAGCCGCAGCAGGCGAGCGCCTCGCAAACTGCAGCGCCGGCTTCAGGCAATTCGCAAGCTCCCCAGCCGGCCGCCAGCCCCTCGCCTGCGCCAAGCCCGACGCCCGCGCCCCAGAAATAGCCGCGATCGTTTCAGCTGTCGTTCAGGAACGATCGGCCATAGACACGGTTGGCACTGCCACGCATCGTTCGAAAAGGCCATGCCCTCATAAGGACATGAGGCCATGACAGTTGTGAAACCGCGCGGCAGAGGTATGCTCCCTTTGCCGCGGACTCGGTCGGATCTCGGGGTCGGATCCGCTGCCCTGCCACCTCAGCCCCTATTGGTTTAGCCGCGATGCGCGTTGTCGCCGCCGTTCTGTTGCTTGTGTCCGCGCTCCACGCCGGCCTCTGGGGAGTCCTGCGCGACAAGGAACCCGCGCCTGATTTCAAGGGCCTCTTGCCCAGCGTCTCCTACGCACCGTTCGAGGGCTCGGCCCACCCCGACATCGACAACATCCCGACGATCGAGAAAATCCGCGCCGACCTGAAAACGCTGTCGACCATGACGCGCGCGATCCGCCTCTATTCGTCCACCGGCGGTGTGGAGCTGGTGCCGCCGATCGCCGCCGAATTCGGCCTCAAGGTCACGGTCGGCGCCTGGATCGACAAGGACAAGGATCGCAACGAGCGCGAGATCAAGGCTGCGATCGAGCTCGCCCGCAAGAACAGCAACGTCGTCGGCGTCGTGGTCGGCAACGAGGTGATCTACCGCGGCGAGCAGAAGGTCGAAGACCTCATCAACATGATCAAGAAGGTCAAGGGATCGGTCCGCGTGCCGGTCACGACCGGCGAGATCTGGAACATCTGGCGCGACAATCCCGACCTCGGCTCCAGCGTCGATTTCATTGCCGCCCACGTGCTGCCCTATTGGGAAAACTTCCGCTCGGACCAGGCGGTCGACCAGGCCGTCGACCGCTATAACCTGTTGCGCAACCTGTTCCCCGGCAAGCGCATCGTGATCGCCGAGTTCGGCTGGCCGAGCCAGGGTTACAATTTGCGCAACGCCGATCCGGGCCCGTTCCAGCAGGCGCTGATCCTGCGCAACTTCGTCAGCCGTGCCGAAGCCATCGGCATGGAATACAACATCGTCGAGGCGATCGATCAGCCCTGGAAATTCTTCGAAGGCGGCGTCGGTCCGTACTGGGGCATCCTCAACGCCAGCCGCGAGCCGAAATTCGCCTGGACCGGCCCGGTGGAGAACCCCGACTATTGGAAGCTGATGGGCATCGCACTGCTGGTCGGCATCCTGCTGTCACTGCCGATCCTGCGGCTCGAGAAACCGACCGCGAAGCAGGCCTTCCTGCTGTCGGCAACTGCCAACGGCGTCGGCGCCTGGGCCGCCACCGTGTTCGCGTTCTGGAACAGCCATTATTTCATTTTCGGCTCGGCCTTCGCGCTGACGCTGGGCATGATCCTGCTCGTTCCGCTCGTCCTCATCGCGATGGCGCGCATCGACGAGATCGCCGCGGTCGCCTTCGGCCGGCCACCGCAGCGGCTGATCACGAAGGGCAAGCCGGTCGAGAACGTGCAGGAGAATTACTACCCGAAGGTCTCGATCCACATCCCGGCGTACTTCGAGCCGGTCGAGATGCTGAAGCAGACGCTCGATGCGCTGTCGCGGCTGAACTATCCGAACTACGAATGCGTGGTCATCATCAACAACACGCCGGATCCCGCCTTCTGGCAACCGATCCAGGACCATTGCCGTGCGCTCGGTGAACGCTTCAAGTTCATCAACGCCGAGAAGGTGCAGGGTTTCAAGGCCGGCGCGCTGCGCATCGCCATGGACCGCACCGCGGCGGATGCCGAGATCATCGGCATCCTCGATGCCGACTATGTCGTCGATCCCGACTGGCTGAAGGACCTCGTGCCGGCGTTCGCCGACCCGCGCGTCGGCCTGGTGCAGGCGCCGCAGGAGCATCGCGACGGCGGCCTGTCGATCATGCACTACATCATGAACGGCGAATATGCCGGCTTCTTCGACATCGGCATGGTCCAGCGCAACGAGCTCAACGCCGTGATCGTGCACGGCACGATGTGCCTGATCCGCCGCGCCGCGATGGACATGGCCGGCGGCTGGTCGTCGGATACGATCTGCGAGGACTCCGATCTCGGCCTTGCGATCCAGGAGCTCGGCTGGACCACCCACTACACCAACCATCGCTACGGCCAGGGCCTGCTCCCCGACACCTACGAGGCCTTCAAGAAGCAGCGTCACCGCTGGGCGTATGGCGGCCTCCAGATCGTGAAGAAGCACTGGCGACAGTTCCTGCCCGGCAAGAGCCGGCTGACGCCCGACCAGAAGCGCGAATATGGCCTCGGCTGGCTGAACTGGCTGGGCGCCGAAAGCCTCGGCGTGGTCGTGGCGCTACTCAACCTCGTCTGGGTGCCGATCGTCGCCTTCGCCGACATCGCCATCCCCGACAAGATCCTGACGCTGCCGATCATCGGCGCCTTCATCGTGTCGCTGGTGCACTTCCTGTCGATGTATCGCGCCCGCGTCGCGATCAAGCCCGGCCAGATGCTGGGCGCCATGATCGCGGCGATGAGCGTGCAATGGACGGTGTCGCGCGCGGTGGCGCAGGGCCTCATCACCGAGCACATCGCCTTCGCCCGCACCTCCAAGGGCGGCCTTAGCAGGATGTCGATCGAGTTCCAGGCGTTCTGGGAGGCCGTGATCGGCACCCTGCTGGTGATCGGCGCCGGCGTCCTGATCGCCAGCAACAGCTTCCGGCAGATCACCGAGATCTACGTCTTCGCCGGCGTCCTGGTGCTGCAAAGCCTGCCGTTCCTGGCCGCGGTCGCGATCGCTATCCTCGAGCTCAGCCGCATCAACTCGTTCCAGTTCTGGCGCGACAGCGCGATCCGCTCCGCCGAGCTGATCGGCCTCCGCCCGGTCGCCCTGCCGACCCCCGGTACGCCGCAGCCGGTGCCGAACGAGGTCCGGCGCGAGGCGAAGTGACGGGCGGCCCAACCCGGGCGCCTGCCCCCCGTGATTAAAAGTCACGTGCTCTTCGGCGTGGATGACCATCCGCCAATAAGGTTGAAAATCCCAAGCTAAGCCGCGGGGATACCGATGGAATCCCTGCCCCTGCCAAGAACTTTGGCAACCACTCCCACTATTGACCTCCGCAGCCACTCCCCCTACACAGCGCGGGCTGACAGCATGATCCGGAAACAGCCGGTTTTCCCCGCAACGCAAGTCGAGCGCGGCGGCAAGACATGCTTCTCGAAATGACCGAACACGATGGCGATCCTCTTCAAGCCATCAGCGGCCATGGGAGCGCGTAGCTCAGCCGGTAGAGCACGTGACTTTTAATCACGGGGTCCTGGGTTCGAGCCCCAGCGCGCTCACCAAGCCAAATCAAATATTTAGCCCGGAATACGAGCCGACCTAAAAAGTGCTCTGTGGGCACTTGTGTTGGCAAATCGACTGCTGCGCTCAGCGCGGGTGAGTCAATTTGACTCAACGACACCGCGGGCCCGCCAATTCCATCCTGCCCTGGGTTGGCAGAGGGGCTGGTTATGGATGCGGTGTCGACGGTGGGCTGGGTCGTTCTGGTCGTCGTGTTTGGACACGGCGCCAATCTGACCACCACCCGTGAGGCCTTCACGCGGTGGATTTTGTGTTTTTGATCGGCCGCCACCGCTCAGTATGATGCCCGAGTAGCCAGTCACAGTTTACCGTGGAGTGGCACAATGACGCGTAACCTCGTAGCCGTGTGTGTCGTCGTGGCCTTAACTATCATGGCCTCGATTGGCTTCGCTCAAAAGCACCATCAATGTTGGAACGGTCATGTGCTCAAAAATTGGCGGCACGGGCACGTGCTCATAACCCGTGAGCCCTGCGGATCCGTTGGCTCCTCCATATAGAACCGCCGCCCTCGGAGCTTTTCCCCACCCACGACGCGCAGTAGCTCGCGCGACGGATGAGCCCCAAGGGATCGATAATTTGCGAGGTACTTACAATGCCGCTTTGATCGCGGCATGCTTCGCCCTGCACGCCGCCACACTCCTACGCACGCCGACGGCCGGCCGCAGTAGACCAGGACTCCGCGCAAACCCATCTCGCGCACCTGGCCGAAGGTGATCTTGAGCGGCCATTGCAGCCATCACGTGGCTCTGAACGCCGATCGCCGGCCTGACGATGTTCACTTGTCTGATATCGAGCCGCGTTTCGTCTGCGGCGAATGCGGCAGCCGCAGAGCTGAGGTCAGGCCCATTACGACCATTACGGTGACAGTGCACTTAATGTGCCACGGAACGGGTGCCCCTTAGTTAAGTGCACTGTCACCGTAATTCCCTGGGTTCGAGCCCCAGCGCGCTCACCAATCAGCTCCAATAACGTCGCGAATGGCCACCCAGCAAAGCTCGTGGGCATTGTGCTGGCAAATCGACCATCGGCTGCGGCGATCTCGGGCTCGCCCGACGATTCTGTTCGTGACGGAGATCAAGCCATCACGATTGAACTGGGGCAGCGTGCTCACTTGCCAGTTCCAATCATTCTGCTGCCCAGACCGACTGCGCCGTCGCAGAACTTGGAAACACATAGACACATATTGCAATAGTTCAACTAATCGTCGAGATTGACGCCATATGCATCTGAACTGATCGCGAGAGACAAGAATTGAGCTGTAGTCAGTTTACGTTGGATGGATCAAAGAACGACACGTCGTTAGCCCTGGATTCACTGCGCGCCATCGCAGCCCAGATGGTCTGCATCGGTCATGGCATCTCGTTCTTCCTGCCAGAACTCCGCCAGTCCGGGCTCCCTCTGCCCCAGAATGTCGGCGTGTTACTGTTCTTCGTGCTTTCTGGATTCCTGATTAGTTATACGCTGCTCGAGAAATCGAGAAACCCCAGCTACACTTTCTTGCAGTTCTTCATTGATAGAGCCGCCCGCATCTACTCTGCCCTTGTGCCATGCCTTCTGCTTGTGGTCCTCGTCGACACGGGGACCATTTGGCTCATTGGCGATCGCGTCCTGGAGGGTAGTCGAAGTCCGACGATCTTTCTCGCCAATTTGCTGATGATCGAAACCTACCGCGGTCCGCTTGAGCACCTGAGCCTGCTACGATGGCCGATCATTGGTTCTGCCAGCCCGCTCTGGACACTGGTGATCGAGTGGCACATCTATCTGTTCGTTGGCGCGCTGTTTTTTCATTGGGGCGACGCCTGCCCGGGCGGCTGTCCTGATACCGATAGCCATCATTTTCGGTCAGATCCCCCTCCACTACATGTTTGGGGCTCTCCAAGAGGACAACGGTCTCGGTCGATCGCTTTTTACCCTGTGGCTGGCAGGCGCTTACAGTTATGTCGTCCTGAGGTCCGTTGCCTTGCAAAGCAGGACGCTGGGCGCCCTGCTCGCCGTCGGCTCGATCGTCGCCTATGTGGCGACGACCCGCGCATATCTCGAATACAAGCCCATAACCTACCCCTTCCTCGTGCTCTTTGTTCTAGGAGTCGTCGTGGCGACGCAGCCAGGACGGATCGTCGCCTCTCCGTGGCCTGCAAAGATCGTCCGGTTTTTCGCCGGGTATTCCTTCACCCTCTATCTCATTCATCACACCCTGATGTATCCGGCCTTCCTGCTCTGGAAAGATGGCGGATGGCTGATCTTTATCCCAGCCGTCTTGGTAGCGAATGTTGTCGCTGCAGTCGTTGCCACGTACACCGAAAGCCGGCACAAGCAGCTTGCGCAATGGCTCCAGCGTAGGATCTCGCGTATTCAATTCTATGTCCGCGGCGAGCCAGGCATCCGGATCCGCGATGCCCAATGAGCGCGATGCTGTGGAAGCACTTGCGACCATATTACGGTGACAGTGCTGTCACCGTAATATGGAGCGGTTCGCATGTTCGAGTGCGAGTGCGGCGAACAGACTTGGACCGAGGATAAATAGTTAGGCCGCCAACTGAGGCGGCCTTAATTCATTTTGCGGCGGAGCTTCTTGGCTAGCTTCCTTTGGTCGTCGCCGTACTCTTTGGCAGCTTGCCGCGCTTGCTTGGTGCGATCTCGGAAAGTGTTTGGAGGAGGCATCTTTGCTATCGCTTGTTCCAGTTCGACCGCGATAGCCCTGTAGCGCGCGAGCAGCCTTGCGAACACGTTGCGCTGGAGCTGACTCTTTGCGGCCTTCTGCATGCGCTCGCATTCTGCGATTTGCCCGCGAAGTAGTTCTAAGTGGGCTTGCATGCCTTTCATGACATCATCGCGGGCGAAGGGTCACGGTCCTGGAGCGCCCCTCCCAAATCGTCGTGCGTGAACAGAGCTTGTGAATGTTGTCAGTACTGAGAATGAATTAGGACACTCCCAAAATCAAGTTAGGACACTGAGGGTTAGATACGGACGGCAGCCGACCGCGCATGAGAACTATCGATGGACCAGGACAAAGGCCCGCCCGTAGCTGGCGGGCCGTGTCACACACCTGTGGCATGGCCGTTGCACAGTCGAAACCAACTGGGATTTCAGTGCTCAGTTTGAGAAGGAAACGCTGCCGGGACATGTATTTCGAGCCCGGCAGCGTCTTGTTTTAGGACGAGTGGGACAGCCGCCAGCGTGAACCGGCGAGCCGTCCGAAGATGTCCCGTTCGACCTGCTTAGATTTGCTTTCCGCGCATGCAATTGATCACAAACTCTCGCTTTGCGCGACCTTGTCCTTTCATAATCCCACCCGCACTCGAGAAACCACGTTCGCTAGCGAGCTGCTTGCATCTTTCCAAACTTTGGGGGGAGCCTCCGCGAGGCGTGCTCTGCTGCGCCTGTCCAGCGCCGGTGGTCAGAGCCAGAGTGAGGGAAGCAATTGAAATCAGCCTAATCATTAAACAACTCCCTACATGAACGATGATCTAATCATTGCAAGGAAAAGATCGGGATGCTTCGCGCCGGAGCCAGTAATGCAAAAGTGGCGGACGCTCGGCACCACGGCCACAGAGTACTTACGTTTGTCGATAACCAGCTTAGTTATCGGCGATCGACGCGATGGCGGCGGCTGCCGATCGCTCGTGGATTGTAGCACAGGGGCCCACCAGCGTGAACCAGCGAGCCTCCACTGCCCTTAGCGCAGCTCTTCCAGCATCAGTACGCCATAGAGCTTGGCCAGCAGGAGGCTTCCCTTAATCGCCCAACAGGCGAGCCAAATTCTTCACGTCGACCCGCTCGTCCGTGATGCTCCAGAGACAGACATGGCCCACTCCGCTTGGCGCAGAATTGCGCGCGTCGAGGCGGCACCTGGGGTCGCGACGGGTCAAAGACTCAAAGGTGCCAATCCACCGCTTGAGCCGGATATTCGGCATAGGAACGTTTCGACCGGCAGGGAATCCTACAGGCGCAATCCATCCAGTGTTCCCTGTGGATCAAGCGATGGAAAAAGCGCTCGCATACGCCATCTCGGTGGCCCTCGTCGGCTTCGGTGTCTTGATCTTTTTCGCCGGCCTGTCCTCCAGTTCGCCTGCCTTATGGACAATCGTTGCGCTGGTCCCGATCACCATCGGGCTCGTGAGCGCCTTTGGCCCCATGTGACTGGACGTGGAAATCAGGCCTCAGATCAGTCATTGCTCGCTGGGCGGCCGCGCCAAGTGCTTTTTTGGGCGATCGGGTTTTGCCGATGATGATTTGGGCTTAGCAGTCCGGCGAGTTGCTGCGGCCGGTTTGCGGTCGACGCTATGCCCCTGTTGCATGTGCTCGGCTGCGATGACGCGGGATCGCAAATTTTCTAACTCGGAAAGCCCGGAAACAAGCTCGTCGACACGCTGCTTCAGAACAGCGGTGCGATCACAAGCGCCCATTAAACGCCCCCACGACACCCAAGGACCCGGCCGGACAGCCGGGAAAACTATGCAATCAAGAAATGCGGTGGCGAGGCGATGGTTCCCGTTGAAAGTGCTGCGCCGTGGTGACGGCCCCGGCCGTGGGGGCTTTTGGGTGGGTCGAGGCCGGGGCCGCTGGAGGTGCTTGGACCTTTGGGGAAGGCCAAAGCCCACCGAAGACTAGGAAAAAGCGGCAACCACGTCTGTTCGCTTTCGTACATTGCCTGTACCGTTCCATTACGGAGAGCGGAGTCATTGCAAATGAAGGACTATCTGGCCCAGCTCGAGAAACTCCGGAAAGATGCGGCCGAATGCGCCCTGATCCGCGATCTGGCAACCGAACCCGCCAAGCGCGAACTGTTCGACCGGCTTGCGAGCCACCTCACGGTCCTGGCTGACCAAGTTGAAACGGCGATGCTCGAGTGGTCATGGACTTGATGCCGGCGGCGATCAGTCGCCAGCGCACGAGCATAGGCCCGTTCGCTTACTGGGTCGCGCGGATATGGCCCCAAGTGATCCGCTTGACGTCCTTCAGCTTTCCGGAGCTGAAACTGTAGCGGGCATGCTCAGCGGCGCTCCTCCAACCGAAACGGGCCCCACAGGTTTCGATTCCCGAGCGATCCGTTTGCGCATCGCTGCGGACAGTCCATAGCGAGCATGCGCTCTTCGAATGGAGGACGTGACGTCCGACATCAATGCACTTTGCAGCGTGTCGACCTTGGCGATCAGCGTCGACAGCTGCGAAGATATCTTCCTAACGTCGACCCGTTCGTCCGTAATGCTCTGTCGCAGGGAAAGCAGCACCAATGAATCCTGCTGCAGCAGAGCTGCATTCTGCTGCGCTGAATCATTGTTCTCCTTCAGCAAGGCAGTCTGTCGCTGTTGGGCCGACTGAATGTCCTTCAAGGCAGCGACGACCGGATCCGGTTTTGGCGCGGAAGCCTTTTGGCGCGGAAGCAGTTCAGCCAAGCTGCCGACATTCAACGACGGAAAACCAGACGGCAACGTATAGATCGCCGCCGAGCCATTGATGGCCAAGGCACACACCGACAGGGCCAGGACCGATTTCCGGCTGGACCGCTTGATCGGCACTGGAGCTTCCGCGGCTGCGGGTTCGTGTGCTGCTGCGGCGGCTGCAAGTGCTGCAGGGTCGAGCTCTTCGGCGAAGCCTTCCGTTTCGAAAGTCGTGGTCACGTGCATTGACCCCAATGAGCGAGCAAAAGGAAGCCGCCCCCTGGAGCGTCCTCACGACGACTCCTTTACGCAGCACCCATACACAACTGTCTAAAATTGTGGGCTTTTTGGATTAATTCCACGTTAGCGGCCTGGCCGGCTGACGGGCTCTGCGACTCCGGCCAATTACGGGGGTTAAGCCCCTCACCCCAGCAGCAGATTTCTCCACAACGGATTTTCCGAAGAATGGCAGAATGCCACTGTTTTGCCCGACGCGTCAACCGGATTTCGCGACGAATGCAGAAGGCATTGTGCCAGCAGCACTTAGCTACTGTGCATGGGGTTGTTTTTACGTTTTTGGCTAGTCGCTCAATCGAGAGGATGGGCTCGGGTACCAACTCCTTCACCAATCAATGCGCAGTGGCCGATCGGTTAGGCGGCGGATTCCAAACTCCGCTCAGACAGGTTCAACTGTTATGCGCAGCCAATTTGGTCCCACGGTAAAATGGGAACGGGGCGCGATGATCCATTGCGCCCATCCTGTCTCTTCGCCCCTTCGCTCGCAGACTACAAACCTGGCCCTGTCGGGCTGGGAACGCGTCTGGGCGACACAGTTGTTCGTCGCTCGACCTGCGCGTTGGCGTCCAGCACCTTGTCGCCAGCTCGTGCGGCTCGCGGCCGGCTGATCTGGTCCGAAATGCTCGTGCCCCTCCCTGGCTGACCTTCTGAACCACCTTGAGCCTGTGTTGCCGACCTGTTTCGGGAGGACGCCAGGCCAGTGGTCATTTGATCCTCATTGCTCGTGCCGCTCCCAATCGCGCCGATCGGCAGACCGTTTTGGGCATGACCAACCCCGGCATTTCTCGCGGCCTGGGCTGCCGAGCGCGACTTCGCAGGCGTGGCGGGCTGAATGTTCGGATTTGTCGGTTGGCTGTTGGTGCCCGGATTTCCGCCGGTGGCGGTGTCTTTCGTCCCCATCCCTGGGGGCGCTGAGGCAGCCGCAATGCCTGCACTCGTCCCCATTCCAGAAGGTGCCGACCCGCCAGCGCTGGCGCTACCCGCCCCCGTCCCCATGCCCGCTCCGGCGGACCCTGCATTTCCGCCGCCTGCTTGTGCCAGGACCAACAGAGATGAGCTTACGACAATCGCGACAATGACCGGAGGGATGGCATGGGACATCGGACAATCTCCATCGCCAAGCCAATTAACTATAATTGTGGCACAGGGTTCCCGCTCCGAATTCGCAGTTGAAGAAGCGGTCGCTGAGATAGTTCTAGCTCTGCCAACCGAAGCAGGCCAAAGCCGTGCCGTCCGGCCCGACTGGACCACGAAATCAAATACGACAACGACGCGGACGCGTGATCCGCGCTGGAGATGACGTCAAGCTGCTGACGAAAGCGCAAGCGCCCCCTCACCCCTCATCAAGCAAGTCAAACAACTCCTCCACCCGCTCGAACGGCGCATCCCGCATCGGGCTGTGATAGACGACGCGATCGCCGTCGCGTTGCAGTGACTTGCCCCGCGACTTCCGCAAGCGCCCCGGCAGGAACGTCGCGGCGACCGCTCCGGGGCCGACGTCGAGGCGGATGATGCCCCTACGCTTGCATTCGATCCTGAGCCAGGCTGCGGCGAAGAAGTCGCGCGCCACTTTCGGCAGCGGGCCGAAGCGGCGGGAGGTTTCCTCCTCGAGGTCGTCGAGGTCGTCTTGGTCATTGCATCGTGCGGCGCGTGCATAGAGTTCGAGGCGCACGGGCTCGGACTGCACGTAGGTGTCGGGAAGCATGTCCCCGACCGGCAGATTGAGGTCGGGCACCCATACCGCGGCGCGGCCCTCATCGACCTTCTCCGAGGCCATTTTCAGGAGGTGGCTGTAGAGCACGGGCCCGAACACCTGGACGTGGCCGGATTGCTGGTCCGAGAACAGGTCTCCCGCGCCTCTGAGATCGAGATCACGCTCGCTGATGGCAAAGCCGGCACCGGGCCGGCTGAACTCCTCGAGCACCGCCAGCCGCTTCTCGGACTGCCCGGACTCCGTCTCGGTCAGCAGATGGGCGAAGGCGCGGATACCGCCACGGCCGACTCGGCCGCGGAGCTGGTGCAGCTGGGCAAGGCCGAACTTTTCGGGCCAGCACACCACGATGGTGTTTGCGCGGGGAATGTCGAGGCCGCTCTCCACGATGTTGGTCGCGAGCAGGACGTCGGCCCTGCCCTCGACGAAGCTCATCATGCGGTCGTCGATTTCGTCGGCCGCCAGTCTGCCGTGCAGACAAACGATGCGCAGGTCGGGAGCCACCGCCTGCACCCGCGCCAGCATGGGATCGAGATCCTGGATGCGCGGACAGATCAGAAAACTCTGGCCGTGACGCCGCTGCTCGCGCAGCAGCGCGGAGGCGATGGCGGCATCCGAGAGCGGTGCGATCCGGGTTGCGACCGGAAGCCGGTGCACCGGCGGCGAAGCGATCACGCTGAGGTCGCGGAAGCCGGCAAGGCCGGCGGCGAGCGTCCGCGGGATCGGCGTCGCGCTCATCATCAGCACGTGAACGTTCTTGGCGAGCCCGGAGAGCTTTGCCTTTTCGGCCGCGCCAAAATGCTGCTCCTCGTCGATGATGACGAGGCCGATATCATCGAACTTGACGTCCTTGCCGGTGAGCGCCTGCGTGCCGATCACGACCTTGATCCGGCCGCTGCGCAATCCCTCCTTGGTCTCGCGCAGCTCCGCGCCTGATGTCGCCCGCGACAGGTTGCCGACCTCGATGCCGAACGGAGCAAAGCGCTTCTGGAACGTTGCGACATGCTGCCGTGCCAAGACCGTCGTCGGCACCGCGACCGCCACCTGCTTGCCGGACAGCACCACGGCGGCGGCCGCCCGCAGCGCCACCTCGGTCTTGCCAAAGCCGACGTCGCCGCAAATCACCCGGTCCATGGGGTGACCGGAGGCAAGATCATCCAGCACGTCGGCGATCGCCTTGGCCTGGTCGCTCGTCGTGAAATAAGGGAAGCGCGCCACGAACTTCTCGTAGGCCGATCCCGGCGGAACCAGCTTTTCGGCGCGCCGCCGCCGGCGCTGGCTGATGTGCTTGGCCAGAACCTTGCCCGCGATCTGGATTTCGCGTTCGGCTGAGGTGCGGCGTGCCCACCATGTGCTGCCGTCCGCCTTGTCGAGCGCGAGCTTGCCGAGCTCGGCTGAGTAAGGCCACATCAAAGCGAGATCGGGCGGCGGCACCAGCACCGCGTTGTCGCCTGCGAACTTCAGGCGGATCATCTCCCGCAGCGCGCCGCCGCCGGTGTTCACGGTCTGCAAGCCGTCGAGAACGCCAAGGCCGCGCTGGAGATGGACGACCACCGTGCCCTGCTCGGGCACATCGGCATGATCGAAAGCCGCACTCCAGGCGCGCGCCATCGGCTGGGGATGATGCGCCCGGCTGCCGAGCACGTCGGACGCCGTCACGATGGCAAGAGGCTTTTTCCCCGGCAGGACGAAGCCCGCATCGAGATCGGCCAGCAGCGCCGTCTCGCCGTTCCGCCCGCTCGTCACCTCGTCCCAGTCTTCGCAGCGCTGCGCCCTGACGCCGCTCATCCGCTCCATCACGCGCAGATCATCCTCCTGCGCTGCGACGAGGATCAGGCGCGAACCCGCCCGCCGCGTCTCCTCGACGAAGGCCCGGAGCGCCTTCCTTGCGGATGTCAGCTTCGAAAATTCCGGCGTGGTCTGGAGCGGCGCCGTCCGCGGCAACGCCTTCATGCCCTTGGCGAGCCGTTTCCAGTCAGCCCGCCCGAGATATTCGCGCTCCCGCTCGGCACGGGGCGCGGCTTCCTCGATCGTGCTCAGCCACGCGTCGGCGTGCAACGGCACGCCTGCATCGGCGATCCATTTGGCGCGCCCGCAATAATCGAACAGGCTCGCGCGCTTGCCGCGTTTGCCGGCAAAGGCAAGCCGCTCCGACATGGGATCGACCAGAAGCTCGCTGGTCTCGAAGATGATGTCGTGCTCTTTCGGATCGAACGCCACGATCCGTCTTATCGCGCGATCCGAATGCTCGATCCGGAACGGCCCCAGCGCGCCTGCGGGAAATATCTCGAAGGTCTGGCCATGAAACAGCGCCCCGCCCGGATAGTCCGGCTCGTCGTCGAGATCATATCCGAGAGCTTCGAGGCGCGCCTCAAGGTCCCGCTCGGAGAACGCGCCGCCCACCTTCAAGCTCACGCTCAGGCGCGACAGGCTCGCAGGCGGCGGCAGGCGCTCCATCACGGCTTCCGCCGTCGAAACGAGAAAGAGCGGCTTCTTGGATCTTGCGAGGCGTCGCAGGACCGAGGCTCGGCGCCCCGCGAGTTCGTGGGATGGCTCCAACTGATCGAACGGCAAGGTGTTCAAACGCGGAAACACCAGAACCTCGCAGGAAGGGTCGAGCGCGTGAATGACACTGCCCAGCCGCTCGGCCCTGTTCTCGCTCTCGGCAAGAAAAACGAGACCGCTGCGTCCGGACTGCTTCCATTGTGCAAGCAGATGGAGGGCCATCATCCCGAGGGGCGACGAAGACGAGATCGTTGCGCGCTGCGACCCCTTGCTCTTCTTGGGCGACTTCTTGGTCGCCCGCGCGTTTTTGGAAAGCCTCACTTGAATCCGTCTCTGGTCGTAAACCGCCGGCAACTGAACGCGAGCCGCTCTCATCCTGATTCGGCTGCTCGGCGCCATGCATATGGGATTTGCCCGGCGAACGCACGCTCGTGGGCAACGTCCGGGACGTCATCCGCGATCCCGGCAGCTTGGCCGTTGATCGTCCAGCAGATCGGAACTGGCTCCGTTCCGACGCGTGAAATGCGGTCCATGCTCTCGACGCGAAAGTCAATACAATCGAGACGCTCTACTCACCGGCAGGCACGAAAAAGCCCCAGCGCTTGGAGCCACGCTGGGGCGTTCGTTCAAAATGAAGCGGTTAAGCAATGACGTCTTCATAGCAGCGATCTTGCCGAGCGTTTGTGAACTGGTTCACACGATTTGCGCCAAAACGACCTCAGTGCGAAGGCGCTGAGGTCGCCAACCTTTGTGGGGAAGGTTTTCTCGCGGCCCGGGGGCTTTTGGGGTTGGGGATGGGCCGTGAGCCTAGAATCTACGCGCGCCGAGCGAAGTCGTTCCAAGAAAGTGGGCCAGATGTCTGCCGGCGCGGTCGACGCACTGATGATCCGACCTGCCGGAACTGGGTACCGGATCCTTCCGGTTTGAGCGCCCACGCGCCGCGCGCTAGGATTTCCCTTTTACGGAGGCTCATTTGAAACCATTCATTTTCATCGCGGCCATCGCACTGCTTGCAACGGCTCCCGCACGCTCACAGGCGCTGGTCGACCCAAGCAAGGTTGCCCCCGAATATCGGGAGGCGGCCGAGAAGCGCCGGGCCGAGCAGCTGCGGCAGCGCGAATGCGCGATGAAGGCGGATCTCGAGAAGGTGCTGCCCAGGGATCGCACCGCCTATCTCAACCACCGTCTGGACACCATGGCCGCCAAGCAATAGCGGCTGCGCGCATTCTGCGAACAGCGGCCCACTTACCCGCATTGGCTGTCACCAAGCCTGTCCGACAAGCCGGGAAGGCATTCAGGCTTTCTTCAGACATTTGGGATCACCTGAACACCCCACTTCAACAGTCATTGTCGATCGCGCATGAGTTTCGTCCAGATTCAGTGCACGCGCTGCAAGGGCGTGTTTCGCGATCGCGCCGGCCGGTTGCAGGACGGCTATTCCAGGCAATGTCCGAGCTGCGAAGTGGTGCTGTTCTTCGCAGAGGATTCCCAACACCGGGGCGAGAGGATTAGCTCACCGCCGCGGCTTTCGCGGAAACAGGCGGTCGCGGATGTAGCGCGAGGTCGGCGTCAGGCGGATGCCGCGGGGCTTCTGCCAGGCGGCGCGGTCGATCTCCTTCTTGTCGCCGATCGCTAGCCTGCCCTTGGCGCCCTTGGCGATGAAGATCGCATCGCTCATCTTGCGGCCGGAGCGCTTGTTTCTCGCCTTCACTTCCTTCCAAAGACTGATCCGGCCGAGCTTCAGCTCGGGCAGCTCTTCCTTGATCTCCCGCCGCAGGCAGTCCTTCGCGGACTCACGCGCACGCTTGCGGCCGCCTGGGAACATCCAAAGGCCGTCCGACCGGCGTCTGACCAACAACACCTTGCCGCGCCTTGCGGCAACCAGCTTGGAAGACTTCGCCATTACTGCCGTAGATCGAAACCAGAATCGTCCAGATCGTCTCTTGTCTAGTCGAACAGACAAGTTCAGGACGCATTTTGATCACAGACCGCGGAGCCGTGCGCTCCTGGTGCGACATGGCGGACCGAGCGCGCCGTCGCGGCGCGAGATCAGCCCTCGCTCACCTTCGGACGGTCCTCCGTCCTGATCCAGGCCATCATCATCTCCCAGGCCACCGACAGGATGATCGGCCCGATGAAAAGGCCGACGATGCCATGGGCGAGCGTGCCGCCGATCACGCCGACGAAGATCACGATGGTCGGCGTGGTCAGGCCGCGCCCCATGACGAGCGGCTTCAGCATGGTGTCGATGAAGCCGACCAGGACGAGAAACACGGTGAGCAACAGCGCCGTGGTGACGTCCTTGGCGGTCCAGATCCAGATGATCACTGGCAGCAGCACGAGGAAGGCGCCGATCTGCACGATCGAGAGCAGCAGCACGATGAAGGCGAGAAGGCCGGCGCTCGGCACGGCCGCGAGCTTGAAGCCGAAGCCAGCGAGCAGCGCCTGCACCACCGCGACGCCGATCACGCCCTGCGCCACGGCGCGGATGGTCGCGCCCGCAAGCTCCAGGAAATGCTCGCTCTGCTCGGGCACGATCCGGAACAGGAAGCTGCGGCCGGCCGCAACCAGCCGCGGCCCGTGCGGAAACAGGAAGCCGGCGACGAACACCGAAAGCAGGAACTGGACCGTTCCGAGACCGGCATCGCCCGCGAGCGACAGCAGCGGTCCCGCCAGCGGCTGAAGATACGGCGCCACCTCGCGCAGCACCGCGCGGATATTGGTGTAGGCCTGGTCCCAGAGATCATAGAGCCAGGGGCCGACCACTGGCCACGATTTGAGCTGCTCCGGTGCCGACTGCAGCGCGAGGTCGCCGGTGCTAAGCTGGTGCGCCAACTCCCGCACACCGTCGACGGCGCTGAGGCCGAGCCAGGTCGCAGGACCGATGACGATGCCAAGCGTGATCAGGGTCAGGATCGCTGCCGCGGTCTTCGGCCGGCCGCCGAGGATCTTGGCGACCCAGCTGAAGGCCGGATAGAAGGCGACCGCGAGCACGCCGCTCCAGGCCAGGATCGGCACGAATGGGCGGATGATCAGGAAGGTCCAGATGATCAGCAGGCCGAGCAGGCCGAGCCGGATCACGAGCTGGATGATATCCTCACCCGTCAGGAGCTGACGGAGACTTTTCACGGCTACAGCTTTCCTTGCGACATGAACGCAACTTCCGGCGCTTGCGAGGCCTAGCCGTTATTGCCAGCAACAAGCCGGGCGTCAAGGCGACCGGTTCCCGCACGATCCGCTGACTAGGAACGCATCGGACCAATCGGCATTTTGAGGACGATGACGGCCGGACCCAGAGAGCCTGATGCACATGCGGGGAGTCACCGCGGCGTCCACTATTCGCTGAAGCCGAATGCCGCGCCGGGCTACTGGCGCTATGCCTATGCGATCGGCGACAGGGTCCGCTCCGGGCGGGTGCAAGGCAAGCTCCCGCTGCTCGCCATCAGGCGCGTGCAGATGCGCATTGACCGCGACTTGCGGCCTAGCTTGGCTAACGCCCGTTAAGGGGATTTCTCTGGGCCAGTTTACGCCGCTGCAAAGGCCCGTGGCTACCGTGGGTTGAGGTCCCCAAAAAACATTCTGTGCAATGGCCAACAGCATCTGGACGATCGAAGAATTCACCTGTGCGGGTTGCAGCATGAGCTACACCGCGACAAGGGAAGAACATGCCGAAGAGCATTCCGGCAGCTTCAAGTGCAGCATCTGTAGCAGCGTGGTGCATAGCTGGTCGGGCAAGCATCACTTCTTCGGCTGGGAAGCAGTGAAGACCAAGCCGCCCGTGTTCGGACGGCGCTGGGCGGGGGTTGGATGGTAGGGCCGAGGCATCGGTCGCGCTCGATTGCCCTGCAAAGCCAGCTAGTTCACCGACCGCATTGTGAGCCGCGATCAGCCGCCACCGAAATTGGAGGGATCGAGATTCCTGTTCTCCGACGGCGGGATCGGCCGATAGCCGGGAAACCTGTACCAGCCGGGCGACACGACCGCGCGCGTGTCGGGGCGGACCACGACATGGTGCCGCGGATGCGCGTCACGCCTCGGCGCTGCGGCAGCCGAGGTGCACGCTGACATCAGAACAAGCAAAGCCAAGACAGAGCGCATCGCACGGGCTCCTGACGTCCCCGCCCATCATGTGGTCAGCAGAACCTGCTCGCACCATTCATCTGCGCGTCACAACCGGTCACATCGGCGAGATCGCCGGAAAATCTGCCCAATTGCGCCGTAGGCGTTTGGACTCCGTTCACCGATCGCCGCTAGATCAGGGCGGATCATCCGCGCCGAACATCAGCCATGGCCGACCTCAACGCCGTCCTCACCAGGCTCAACGACCGTCTGCTCCGTCTCGAGGGCGAGCTGTTCGTGCTGCGCTCGCTGGCACGCGCGACGCTGACGGCAGGCGATGATCACGCGGCGCGCATGCGCAAGCTGGTCGAGGCTGCGAAAGTCGCGCTCGACGACGAGGCCAAGCGTCCGCTCGACAAGCCGACGCGCAAATATGTCGATGCGGCAACCGCACTGGTGGAAGAGCTCCTGGTCGAGCCGACCCCGGCGCGGCCGCTGTTCACGGTCATTGACGGTGGCCGGCGCGACTGAACGGTTCAGACAGGAGACGATGGACCGAGACCCGCGCTTTCGGCCTTCAGCCGGCCGAGGCCTGCCTCGATGATCGCGATCTCCTCGTCGATCTGGCCGATTGGCAGGCTGAAATCATAGCCCGACCTGCTCTTCAGATCGACGGCGAGCCGCTGCCGGTGCATCATCAGCTCGTCGAGGCCACGCCGGTTCTTCAGTCGGACATAGGTGTCGACGATCTGCTCAATCGCGCTGGGCATGAAATTGGTCCCGGCCAAAAGGCCCGCGCGGCGCACCCACGCCGGCGGGACATTCTCAGGTCGCGCTACGCAATACAAATCCGCGACGGATTCGTCGATACGCCAGGCTGGTTGAGAACGTATTACCATCAGATGATGTCGTGATGCGCTGTGCATTGTTGATAACCCGCGCAAACGCAGCGCGGGTGGTGACAGGACGTCCGGACGTGATATCGGGGGATGACGCAGCTGCGAGACAGATCGGACATCAATGCGCATTACCCTCGTCGGCTCCCGCCATTTCGGCGTGACCACCCTGAACATGCTCCGGGAGCACAGCGTCTCGATCGTGCGGGTCGTAGTGGCCGATGCCGAGGATCGCCTCGCCGCGGCCGCCAGGGCGGCCGGCATCGAGGTGGTGGTCCAGGCCAATCCGAAGCTGGTGGTGGCCTCCGAGATTGGCCCCGATACGGATCTGATCATCACGGCGCACAGCCACGCCCGGATCGGCAAGGACGCGCTCGCCGCCGCCAAGTATGGCGGGATCGGCTATCACCCTTCGCTATTGCCGCGCCACCGCGGCAAGGCGGCAGTGGAATGGACCATCAAGCAAGGCGATCCGGTCGCCGGCGGCACGATCTACCACCTCGCCGACCGCATGGACGCGGGCGCCATCGCCGCCCAGGACTGGTGCTTCGTCAAAAAGGGCGAGACGGCGCGGGAGCTCTGGGAGCGCGCGCTGGCGCCTCTCGGCCTCAAGCTGCTGGCCGACGTGATCGACTACATCAAGGTTCACAAGGCGCTGCCGGCCAAAGTTCAGGACGAGCAGTTCGCGACCTCGGCGCCGAGTCTCTACTGACGTTTACCCTTAACGTGAGCCCGCGTTGATTCTGCTTCGAAAATCGGAGCCAAGAACCCAAATAAACCATTGTTCCCACAGGAACAATTTTCGATTTGGCATTGCAACAAATTTCCGTCACATTTCGTCCGAATAAACGTCAGCATATCAGACAAGTTCAAGGACGGAATTCATGCGTTTTGGTCGCATTGCGGTGTTCTGTGCCGCCTCAGTTTTCGCCGGCACCCTCGCCGCTCCCGCCTTCGCCCAGGGTCCCTATGACGGCAATTGGCAGGTCACGATCGTGACCAAAAGCGGCTCCTGCGAACCGACCGCAAGCTCCATGCTGACGGTTGCCGACGGCAAGATCACCGCGCCCGGCGCTAACGTTTCCGGCACCATCGGCCGTGAGGGACTTGTGAAAGTTTCGATCAATGGTGCATATGCCAACGGTCAACTCAACGGCAACGCCGGATCGGGGAAGTGGAATGGAGCATCTGCAGGCATACCATGCAGCGGGCGGTGGGAAGCATCGCGCCAATAAACCAACTGAGGCTCGCGCTAGAGGCCGGCGGCTGCTGATCGCGGCCGCCGTTTTGTTTGCGGCGGGTATCGCCCACACCGAAAGCAAGGCGCAGGCCGGCCCGTTTGCCCCGATGGCAGGCAGTTGGAGCGGCGGCGGTACTGTCATCCTCGATGATGGCTCGACCGAGCGGATCCGCTGCCGGGCCAAATACGCGCCGATCGGTCCGACCATGGAAATGTCGCTGACCTGCGCCAGCGACGCCTACAAGTTCAACCTCGGGGCCAGCGTCAAGGCAGAGGGCAGCGCCATCACCGGCAACTGGTCCGAGGCCAGCCGCAATATCAGCGGCTCGCTCCAGGGCCGCGGCGGCGGCGGAAACTTCGAGGTGGTCGCCTCCGCCGCCGGCTTCAACGCCAATATCGCGTTGAGGACGAGCGGCAACAAGCAGACCGTCACGCTGCGCGCCGACAGCCAATTCCGCGGCGCCAATATCTCGATGACGCGCTGAGCCAGATCACATTCAAGACCATCGACCCGGCGACCTCGCCGGGTCTTTTTTATGCATTCGGCACGAACGCCGTGACCTCGATCTCGACCTTGGCCCGCTCGTCCACGAGACCGCCGATGTAGAGCAGCGTCGAGGGCGGGAAATTGCGTCCCAGCGTTTCCTTCCAGGCCGCGCCGATGCCGGTACCGGCGGCCTCATACTCGCTGCGGCTGGTCAGGTACCAGGTCAGGCGGACGATGTGCTCCGGGCCGGCGCCCGCCTCGCCCAAAAGCTTGATGATCCGTTTCAGCGCAGTCGCAACTTGCGCCGCCATGTCGGGCGCGTAGTTGCCGCTCTCGTCGCCGCCGGTCTGCCCGGCCAGCACCACCCACTGCCCCGGGCCGTCGACCAGGACGCCATGGGAAAAGCCGCGCGGTTTTTTCCACTCGGCCGGCTGCAAGATGCGCATGAGCGAAGACCTCCCGATTTTCTCGTCGTTCGCTGACGCCTTAGCACACTGAGCTGCATCGCTGCATCCGCAGATTTGACCGTTGCAAACGGCGTCGATGTCGCTGATACCGGCTTTCCCCTCAGGTACGATTTCCCGCACTCACACCTATGACGACGACACCGTCCAAATCGATGGCTGCACTTTGGATGGCCGGCTGGCTCGCGCTGATGCTCGTCATGGCGGTTGCCGGCCGCGAGACCACGAGCGAGCTCAACGTCTTCCAGATCATGGAAGTGCGATCTGTGATCGGGTTGTTCCTGCTTCTGCCGATCATCTACCGCGCCGGCGGCTTCAAGGCGGTCGCGACCAAACGCCTGCCGCAGCACCTCGCGCGCAACGGAGTCCACTATTTCGCGCAGCTCGGCTGGTTCTACGCGCTGGCGCTGATCGGGATCGGCCAGGTCGTCGCGATCGAATTCACCATGCCGATCTGGACGGCACTGCTGGCCGCAACTTTCCTGTCCGAGCGCATGACCGTCTGGAAGATCGCCGCCGTCGTACTCGGCATCGTCGGCGTCGTCATGATCGTGCGGCCCGCCACCGGCGAGATCAATCCGGGCCAGCTGATCGCGCTTGGGGCCGCGATTGGCTTCAGCATCTCCATGATATTGGCGAAGTCGCTGACCCGGACCGAAAGCGCATTGTCGATCCTGTTCTGGATGATCGTCGTACAGATGGTCGTCGGCCTGCTACCTACGCTGTACGTCTGGACATGGCCGTCAGCCTCCATGTGGGGTTGGCTCTTCGTCATCGGGGTCTGCGGCACATTCTCGCACTACTGCCTCGCCAGCGCGCTCCGGTACGCGGATGCGACCATCGTGGTGCCGATGGACTTCCTGCGGGTTCCGCTCACGGCAACCGTCGGCTGGCTGTTGTATTCGGAGCGTCTCGACACCTTGACCGTACTGGGCGCGGCGCTGATCCTGTGCGGTAATCTCCTCAATTTAAGGCCGCCATCAGTGGTTCCAGCCCGCGCGCGGTGAACCTCGCGCCGCCTCGCGCGACAAAACGAAGTGGCCGTGTGATTTGGATCACGTTGGGGAAGCATTCCATCGTGCACATTCGGCCACACAGCAGCGGGTTGAACGCAGCGGACCGCCGTTTTGGTGGCGCGAAGTCGGGCACTTCGTGTAGGTTCGTTGCCAATTTGTTGCTGCCTGCAATTCGATTCTGGGGGATTTCAGAATGCGCTATCTCACCCTCCTCGCTTCGCTGATGTGCATGGCACTGTCGATCAGTGCTGCGAAGGCTGACCGCCGCGTCGCCTTCGTCGTCGGCAACGGCTCCTACAAGAACGTCGCGCAATTGCCGAACCCGCCGATCGACGCCAAGGCGATGGCGGCGACGCTGCGCAATGTCGGCTTCGAGGTGATCGAAGGGTCCAATCTCAGCCGCGACCAGATGACGGAGAAGCTGCTCGATTTCGGCCGCAAGGCGCAGGGCTCCGACATCGCGCTGTTCTATTATGCCGGCCACGGCATTGCCGTCAGCGGCACCAACTATCTCCTGCCTGTCGACGCCGACATCAAGTCGGAGATGGACGTCAAGCTAGGGGCCGCCATCAACATCGACCTGACGCTCGAGCAGACCATGGGCGACGCCAAGGTCAAGCTCGTCTTCCTCGATGCCTGCCGCGACAATCCGTTCGCCGCCAAGATCAAGTCGAACTCGGCGACCCGCAGCGTCAACGTCCAGAGCGGTCTCGCCGAGATGAAGTCCGGCGAAGGCACGCTAATCGCGTTCGCCACCGGCCCTGGCCAGACCGCGCTCGACGGCCAGGAGGGCAACAACAGCCCGTTCACCCGTGCGCTGATCGACAACATCACCAAGCCCGGCGTCGAGATTCAGCAGGCGATGACGTCGGTGCGCGCTCAGGTCAATGAAGAGACCCGCAAGGGCCAACTACCCTGGGGCCACACCAACCTGACCGGCTCGGTCTATCTCAACCAGGCCCCGGCAACGCAAGTCGCCAACGCGGCGCCGACTGCGGCCGGCACCGTGCCGGCGGCAACCGGCGGCGGCTCGGACGGTGTCGAGCTCGAATATTGGCGCTCGGTGAAGGAGTCCAACAAGCCGGAAGAGCTCAACGCCTATCTCGCCGCCTATCCGAACGGTCAGTTCAAGGCGCTGGCGCTGGCACGCCTCGCGGCGATCAAGAGCGGCCCCTCGACCGCGACCCGCACGCTCAACGCTGGTATCGATCCCGCGACCTTTACCGACGAGGCCACTCAGCTCACCGAAGACCAGATCGGCCTCGACAAGAACCAGCGCCGCGACGTGCAGCGTCGCCTCACCGGCCTCGGCTTCGACACCAAGCAGACCGGCGTGTTCAGCGACGAGACCCGCGCGGTGCTCAAGCGCTGGCAGGCCGCGCGCGGCTATCCTTCGTCCGGCTACCTCAATAAGCACCAGCACAAGGCCCTGCTCTCGGAGATCGTGGCCGCACCGCCGACCGCCAGCGATAACAGCCAGAAAGCGGCTCGGCGTGCCAGCGCCCCGGCGCCCAGCAGCGCGCCGGCACCGGCTCCCCAGCGCAGCAGCCCCGGCGATGCTGCCGGCGCAGCCTTCGTGGGTGGCGTCGTCGGCGGTATGATGGGCGGCATGTTCCGCCGCTGAGGCAGGACGGCAGCTTCAAAACAAAAGCCCGGCTCGCGCCGGGCTTTTTCTTTGGTACGACGGTGTCGCAGCATGCTCCGTCATTGCCAGGAGCCCTTGCGACGAAGCAATCCAGGCTGTCACCGTGGAAAGATTCTGGATTGCTTCGCGGAGCCTGTCATCGGGCGGCGCTCCGCGCGGACCCGTTGGCTCGCGATGACAACGTTGGCTACGACTTCCCCGCGGCCTTCCGCAGCGCCTCGTTGATGCGGTCCTGCCAGCCCGGCCCGCCCTCCTGGAAGAACTCCAGCACGTCCTGGTCGATCCGCAGCGTGACCTGCTCCTTGATGCCGGGAACGGCGGTTTGCTTGGGCGGCGCCACGGCGACCTTGGCCGTCACCTTCTTGAATGCCGCCTCGGCCTCCGTTCTGGCATCGCCCAGCGTACGCGGCCGCCTCGGTTGATCCGCCATGTCCTAGATCCCCTCAAATAGAGCCGTGGAAAGATACCGCTCGGAGAAGGACGGCACCACCGCCAGGATGGTCTTTCCCGCAGCTTCGGGGCGCTTGCCGATCTGAAGCGCGGCCGCGATCGCGGCGCCCGAAGAGATGCCGCCCGGAATGCCTTCATGCCGCGCCAGCGCGCGCGAGGTCTCGATTGCCGTCGTCGAGTTGATCTTCACGATCTCGTCGATCACGGAGCGATCGAGGATGTCGGGGACGAAGCCGGCACCGATGCCCTGGATCTTGTGCGGGGTGTGCTGGCCGCCTGAGAGCACCGGGCTCTCCTCCGGCTCGACCGCCACCACCCGCAAGGAAGGTTTGCGCGGCTTCAGCACCTGGCCGACGCCTGTGATGGTGCCTCCGGTGCCGACACCGGCGACGAAGATATCCATGCTACCGGCCGTGTCGTTCCAGATCTCTTCCGCCGTGGTGCGGCGGTGCACTTCGGGGTTGGCGAGATTCTTGAACTGCTGTGGCATCACCGAGTTCGGCGTCGTCTTCAACAGTTCTTCCGCGGCGGCAATGGCGCCGTTCATGCCTTGGGCTGCCGGCGTCAGCACCAGTTCCGCACCGAGAAAGGCCAACATTTTGCGCCGCTCGATCGACATCGACTCCGGCATCACCAGTTTGAGCCGGTAGCCGCGCGAGGCCGCAACGAAGGCAAGCGCGATTCCGGTATTGCCGGAGGTCGGCTCGATCAGCACGGTGTCGGGCTTGATGATGCCCGCGTTCTCCATGGCGATGATCATGGCCGCACCGATGCGGTCCTTCACGCTCGCGGCCGGATTGAAATATTCAAGTTTTGCCAAAATGGTCGCGTTCACGCCGTGCATGCCGGGCAGTCGTTGCAACCGCACGATCGGCGTGTCGCCAAAAGCATCGACGATCGAGTCATAGATCCGGCCGCGGCCGGGTTGGTGCGCTGCACCCGTCTTGGACGACGCGTCCATGATGAACTCCCTGTGGCAACAATCTGCGCTTTCACGGCTCTCGCGCAGTTACGGACAGCTTGCAGCGACACGCAAGCGACAATGCGGCACATGTTAAATACGCTGCATCGCAAAATCACGTGAGCTGCAAATATTCAGAAAAGCAACGCATTTGTGTTGCGACCTCGTCAACTGATTCTGCTTATGTTAGACTTAGGTCTCAAAGCAGGGAGGTCACCACGATGTCAGCAGCTGCTGAAGTGTTGTCGACCGTCGCGCTGAACCGCTATCCGCGTTGCAGCGAGTTGCCTACCTGTCCGGTCTGCGCCGACTCCATGGTCGCCGCCGAAGCATCTGCCTACGTCTCCGACCACGTGATCAGCTATCTCTGGACCTGTGACAATTGCGGCTATGGCTTCGTGACCAAGCATGCCGTCAAGCAGCGCTTCGTCTGCAATTAATCTAGCGCGGGGCTATGTCGCCCCTCGTCCAGTCCTCGCGCGTACGCTGATAGAACTCCTCGAACCTTCCCTGTGCGACCGCGTCCCTGATGCCCTGCATCAGGGATTGGTAATAGGCGACATTGATCTCGGACAGCAGCATCGCCCCCAGCGTCTCGCCCGCCTTGACGAGATGATGCAGATAGGCGCGCGCGCAGCTCCGCGTCGACGGCCATGAGCTCTCTTCATCGAGCGGACGCGGATCGTCGGCGTGGCGCGCGTTGCGCAAATTGACCTGGCCGAAGCGCGTGAAGGCGACCCCGTGACGGCCATTGCGGGTCGGCATCACGCAATCGAACATGTCGACGCCGCGCTTCACTGCCTCGAGGACGTCGTCGGGCGTGCCGACGCCCATGAGGTAGCGCGGCCGCTCTCTCGGCAGCAATGGTGCGGTCTCCTCGATCATCGCCAGCATCACCGCCTGCGGCTCGCCGACGGCAAGGCCGCCGATCGCATAGCCGTGGAAGCCGATCTCGACCAGGCCTTGCGCGCTGGCATGGCGAAGCTGCGGCACGTCGCCACCCTGCACGATGCCGAACAGCATGTAACCGGCGGGCGCGCTCGCGAAGGCCCGCTTGCTACGCTCGGCCCAGCGCAGCGACAGGTGCATCGCCCGCTCGATGTCGTCACGCTCAGCCGGTAGCCGCACGCATTCGTCCATCTGCATGGCGATATCGGAGCCGAGGAAGCGCTGCACCTCGATCGAGCGCTCCGGCGACAGCTCGACCTTGGCGCCGTCGATATGCGAGCGGAAGGTGACGGCGTGCTCGCTGACCTTGCGCAGATCCGCCAGCGACATCACCTGGAAGCCGCCGGAATCCGTCAGCATCGGCCCGTTCCAACCGGTGAATGTCTGCAAGCCGCCAAGCGCCGCAATCCGCTCGGCCCCGGGCCGCAGCATCAGATGATAGGTGTTGCCGAGCACGATGTCGGCGCCGGCGTCGCGCACCTCGCGCCAGTGCATGCCCTTCATGGCGCCCGCGGTGCCGACCGGCATGAAGGCCGGCGTTCTGACCGTGCCGTGTGGCGTGGTTAGGCGCCCGGTGCGCGCGGCGCCATCGGTGGCGAGCAATTCAAAGTGATTGGGAAGATCATTGTCGGGATTCATGGCGGTGCTTATTGCGTGTCGGAGAAGGCCGATCAACCCGCGCGAACCAGGCCAAGGCTGGCTTGTGCCTCAGACTGGGACACAATTGGAGCGGATATTGGTGCCAATTGCTCTTGTTAAACAAAACGATACAGTGTAGTTTTATCCTGGGGCTGGACGAGATTGCCGCGGCGAATTTGCCGGCGGCGGTATAAGCGTGATCGCCAGCCACCGACGATGCCCCTCCCTTCAAGTTCGACCAATATTCCCGGCCTCTCGCAGGGCTGGATTGGGCGGATCGGCGCCCGCCTGGGCGCAGTCCTGGTCCTGACGTGCAGCCTGGCGCTCGGTGCCTGCACGTCCCTGCCCCGCACGCCCTATACGGCCGCCGAAGCCAGCACATCGCGTGTGCTCGATATCGATGGCCTCCGGCGCTACGCCGACGAGCCCGTCACGAAATTCAGCTTCGAGAAGGACACCGCGACCAAAACCTATCTGGCGCTATCCGGCGGCGGTGCCGACGGCGCCTATGGCGTCGGCGTGCTGAACGGCTGGACCGCAGCCAGAACCCGTCCCACCTTCTCGGTCGTCTCGGGTGTCAGCACCGGCGGCCTGATCGCGCCGTTTGCGTTCCTCGGCTCGCAATATGACGACACGCTGAAGGAAGTCTACACCAGCGGCATCGCGGAGAGCCTGCTGAACGATCCCAGCATCGTGCGGGTGCTGTTCGGATCCGGCCTGTTCGGCAACACGCGGCTGCGCGAGCTCGTCGCCCGCTATGTCGGGCCCGAGATCATGGCGCAAGTCGCTCGCGAAAATGCCAAGGGTCGGAAGCTGCTGATCGTGACGACCGATCTCGACACCCAGCGGACCGCGATCTGGGACATGGGCAAGGTCGCCGCGGTCGGAACGCCCGAGGCGCTAAAACTGTTTCGCGACGTGATGGCGGCTTCCGCCAGCATTCCCCTGGTGTTTCCGCCGATCATGATCGACGCCGAAGGCCAGGGCCGCAGGTTTCAGGAGATGCATGTCGATGGCGGCGTGACGGCGCCGGTGCTGACACTGCCGGAAGCCCTGCTCTTCCAGGGCAGCCGCCTGCCGGGCAACGCGAAGATGGACATCTACATTCTCGTCAACAAGAAAATCGAACGCAATTTCGAGCTCGTCTCCAACAGCACCATCGACGTCGCCTCGCGCAGCCTGTCGTCGATCACCCAGTCGCAGACGCGCTCGATCATCTTCTCGACCTATGATTTTGCCAAGCGTAACCGCCTGGGCTTCCATCTCTCCTATATCGCGCGCGACTATCCGGCAGCGCCCTCGGAAGGATTCGACACTGCCTATATGCAGGCGCTGTATCAGTACGGATATGACAAGGCGGCGTCCGGCCAGGCCTGGACATCGACGCTTCCGTGATCCCTCGTGACGGAACGAGGCCATACGGAAACCGTTGACGATACGGCCAATTCGGCCAGATTCGCCATGACGCCCCCGCTCCCGCGCGATATAGAGCGAATGACTGATATCACGACCGCGCAGGAATCATTGGGCATGGGATTGACTGCGACCAAGACAAGAACCGCCTCGCCACGGCGCGAGGTGCCGAAATCACGCGGCGGCCGGCCGACGAAGACCGCCGCCATCGAGCGCGATCAGCGGCTGATCGAGGTCGCCACGCGCCTGTTCCTGGATCGCGGCTTCGACGCAACCTCGCTCGACGCGGTTGCGGAAGCGGCCCGCGTCAGCAAGCCCACCGTCTATTCCCGCTATGGCGACAAGCGCGGCCTGTTTGCCGCCGTGCTGAGGCGCGAGATCGCGCGCTGGCTTGCGCCGCTGTCGGCTGCGGCAGAGACGCAGCTCTCCAGCGCTGCGAACATCTCGGTCGAGCAGCGGCTGATCGAGATCGGGCGCGAGATGCTGACGTTCACCTGCGGTCCCGACGCCGTCGCCTTCAGCCGCATGATGACGTCACAGGCCATCAACTTCCCTGACGTCGCCAAGCTCGGCAAGGAGGAAGGCTGGCTCAAGGCCGTCGCCACCACGGCGCGCTTCTTCGACCATTTGGTGGCACAAGGCGCACTCGATGTCGAAGACACCACCATTGCAGCCGAGGTGTTTCTCGACGTCGTCGTCGGTCACACCCACCGCATGGCGACGTTCGGAACGGCGCTGGAGATGAAGGCCGCGGAAAAGCGGATGCGGGCGGCGATCAAGCTGTTCCTGGCCGGCGCGTTGGGACCCGCCGACCGCATCCAGAGCGCCGCAAAGAGCACGCAGCGGCGCCCGTCCCGCTGACAATTCCGTGAGCGCGCGATCTATCCCCCAGGGAACCACGGCCGTGCCGTTGACCAAAATAAAACGATACGGTATGGTTTAGTTACAAGGCGAGACGGACCGCTTTTTCACCAGCCCCAAAGAGGTCCGTACCGCTTCGATCGTCGCGCCGGGTACAGCCCGGTGCGGCGTTCGGCGGCCGACCGGTGCCCAAGGTCGGCCGCGAATTCTTTACGATCATCCGGCACACTCGCTGGCCGAGGGTTTCGAGCATGACGACAGCCAAACGATGGACCTCGCAACTGCTTACGATCGCCTTGCCCGCGCTGCTCCTCGCCGCACCGGCACAGGCGATTGTGACCGCGGGCACGCCGACCGCGCTTCACAGCGACACAGATAGTGATGCTGAAGCGGACCGCCAGGCAGTCAGCCGCGAGATCGAACGCTTCCGCAGCTCGTCGATCTCGATCAGCCAGGCCATGGCAATCGCGGAAGGCCGGCACGCTGGCGCCACGACGGCGGATGTGAGTTTTGACGGAGCCTCCGGTGTGCCGGTCTACCGGGTGAAGACCCTGCACAACGACCGGATCTGGCGCCACACCATCAATGCTGCGACCGGCGAGCTCGTCGGCGGCGAAGCCGCCCTTCCGCTCGCCGAGCTCGACCTTGAGGACCGCAGCAACCTCGCAGCGCTCGGTGCGATCAGGCACCGCCTCGCGGATGCCGTGCGCGTCGCCGAACGCGCGGCTTCGGGCAAGGCGATCAGCGGCGGGCTGGTGCGCGAACGCGGCCGGCTCAATTTCGCGATTATCGTGATCAGCGGCGACGACCTCAAGGAGGTCATCCTGGAGCCGCCGGGCGCACGGGCCAAATAGCGGCAGCCCCGGCACCAACCGGGGCGAAAAGCCATTGACGGCTGCAAGACTCTCCCGCATAAGTCGCCGCCATGTTCACGACCACCAAACGCACGACCAAAACCACCACGGCCTCAGGGGCCCGGGGAGGCGTGCGCGCGTAGGTCGTCGACTTAAACGCATCAACTCTACCGAAGCCCCGCCCTCGATGGTCCGGGGCTTTTTTGTTGTCTGAATTCTCAATGCAATGGAGGACAAAGTGAGTAACGATCCCGTCGTCGCGATTGTCGGCGTTACCGGTGCGGTGGGCGCCGAATTCATCGCCACCATGGACAAGCGCGGCTTTCGCGCCGGTAAGCTCAGGGCGCTGGCGAGTGCCCGCTCGGCCGGCAAGACGGTGTCATTCCGCGGGCAAGAAGTCGTCATCGAGGAATTGACCGAGCGTTCCTTCGAGGGCGTCGACATCGCCCTGTTCTCCGCCGGCGGCAGCATCTCGAAGAAGTTCGCGCCGATCGCGGTCAAGGCCGGCGCGGTCGTGGTCGACAACTCCTCCGCCTTCCGCATGGACCCGAACGTGCCGCTGGTGATCCCCGAGATCAACGCGAACCGCATCCGCGATCACAAGGGCATTATCGCCAACCCGAACTGCGCCGCGATCACCGCGCTGGTGCCGCTGTGGCCGATCCACCAGAAGAATCGCATCAAGCGCGTGATCATCGCGACCTATCAGGCGGCTTCCGGCGCCGGCGCCGCCGCGATGGAGGAGCTCGTCGAATCCACCCGCGCCAATCTCAACGGGCAAGTCTATACGCCCAGGGTGATGCCGCACCCCTACGCCTTCAACCTCTTCAACCACAACACGGCGGTCGATCCTGACACCGGCTACAATGACGAAGAGACCAAGGTCATCAAGGAGACCCGCAAGATCTTCGAGGACGAAACCATTGCAGTCGGCGTCACCTGCGTGCGCGTGCCGGTGCTGCGCGCCCATTGCGAGGCCATCACCTTCGAATGCGAGAAGCCGATCACCGAGGATCAGGTCCGCGCCATCATGGCGCAGGCGCCCGGCGTCAAGGTGGTCGACGACCGCGCCAAGAACTACTTCCCGATGCCGATCGACGCCTCGGGCCAAGACGACGTCCTGGTCGGCCGCATCCGCAAGGATCTCAGCGACGCCAGCGGCCATTCGATCTCGATGTTCGTGGCGGCGGATCAGCTGCTCAAGGGCGCCGCGCTCAACGCGGTGCAGATCGCCGAGCTCTTGCCGCAGCGGGTGACGGCATAACCGGTATCGTAGGGCGGGCAAAGGCGCGCAAGCGCCGTGCCCACCACTTCCCTCGCGCAATCAGGAAAGATGGTGGGCAGGCTTCGCTTTGCCCACCCTACGGCTCTGCCCGAAACAACAAGCACGCATCCCCGTACGAATAAAACCGATAGCAGCTCGCGATCGCGTGCGCATACGCTCGCTTCATCGTCTCCAGGCCAGAGAACGCCGACGCCAGCATGAACAGCGTCGACTTCGGCAAATGGAAATTGGTCAGCAGGATATCGACGGCGCGGAAGCGATAACCGGGAGTAATGAAGATCGACGTCTCCGCTGCGAACGGCTGGATGCTGCCGTCCTCCGCGGCGGCGCTTTCCAGCAGCCGGAGTGACGTGGTGCCGACGGCGATGATGCGGCCGCCGTTCTTGCGCGCGGTGTTGAGCCGCTCTGCGGTCTCGGCCGAGATCGTGCCCCACTCGGGGTGCATCTTGTGGCCTTCGGTATCGTCCACCTTGACCGGCAGGAAGGTCCCTGCCCCGACATGCAGCGTGAGGCGGTTAATGCCGACGCCGCGGTCGCGCAGCGCCTGCTCCAGCGCCGGGGTGAAATGCAGCCCAGCCGTCGGCGCGGCGACGGCGCCTTCGTTCGCCGCGAACATAGTCTGGTAGTCGGCGAGATCCTGGTCGTCAGGCGTGCGCTTGGAGGCGATGTAGGGCGGCAGCGGCGGGCTGCCGAGATCGGCGATGGCCTGGTCGAGCGCGGGACCGTGGAACGAGAACGATAGCGTCACCTCGCCTTCACTGCCCTTGGCTTCAACTTCGGCGTCGAGATGGCCGAGCAGGCAGACCTTGCCTTCATTGCCGAAGCGGATGCGGTCGCCGGCTGTGAGCTTCTTCGCCGGCTTCACCAACGCCTGCCAGCGCGAGCCGTCGAGGCGCTTGATCAGCGTCGCCTCGATCCTCGGCTCGGTCTCACGCCCGATGCGACGGCCCCTCAGCTGCGCCGCGATCACCTTGGTATCGTTGACGACGAGCTGGTCGCCTGGCTTCAGCCATTGCGGCAGGTCAGAGATGGTTTGGTCGCGCAACGCGCCATTCTCGACGACCAGCATCTTCGCGGAGTCGCGCGGGCTCGCCGGGCGCAATGCGATGCGCTCGGGCGGCAGGTCAAAATCAAAGAGATCGGTGCGCATGTCTCAGAACTTGTCATCGCCCGCGCAGGCGGGCGATCCAGTACTCCCGATCGTAGCCGTAATCGCCGCTGGTGATTACTGGATGCCCCGCCTGCGCGGGGCATGACACCGACAAATCCGCTTATTCCTTATCCGCCGCCATCCGCGCTTTGACGATCTTGTCGGGGTTCTGCACGGGCTCGCCGCGTTTGATCTTGTCGACGTTCTCCATGCCCTCGGTGACCTTGCCCCAGACGGTGTACTGGTTGTCGAGGAAGCGGGCGTCGTCGAAGCAGATGAAGAACTGGCTGTCGCCGGAGTCGGGATTGGCGGCGCGCGCCATCGACACGGTGCCGCGCACATGCGGCTCCTTGTTGAACTCGGCCTTCAGCTTCTTGCCGGAGCCGCCGGTGCCGGTGCCCTGCGGGCAGCCGGTCTGCGCCATGAAGCCGTCGATCACGCGATGGAATACGATGCCGTCGTAAAAGCCCTCGCGGACCAGCTCCTTGATGCGCGCGACATGACCGGGCGCGAGATCAGGCCGCATCTCGATGGTGACGGGGCCCTGCGTGGTCTCGAGGATCAGGGTGTTTTCGGTGACGCTCATGCTCGTCTCTCTTGCGTTGGGGGTGAAGTCTTCCGGGTGCGGAACTGGATCGCGAATGGACGCCCCGCGGCGGCGCCAGCCATTGCATCGGTAAATGGCACCGGCGTGCAGCGTTGCAACGTTTCCATCACCGCGATCCGGTATTGCAGCCGGTCATTGTCGGAGGCCTCCGCGGATTCGTAGGTAATCCGCGGATGGCCCAGAATGTTTCCGGCCCGGTTAAAGCTCACGACGACGGTAATGTCGAGTGGGCGCGCCTTGGCCGGCGGCGGCGGCTTCCAGCAGGTGCGCAGATGCCGGAAAATGTCCTGGATGGTGTTGACCTGCGCGTTTTCGGCGGCCGCACTGGAGATGCCGAGCAGCAGCATCGCGGCAACCAGCACGAGCTTGCCACCGCGGCGCGCCATCGTCCTCTCCTACTTGACGTCGGATGCGACCTGCACCTTCACCATCTTGTCGGGATCGGTGACGGTGCCGCCGGCCGAGCCGGGCGGTGCCTTCTTCAGCTTGTCGACGACGTCCATGCCCTGCACGACCTCGCCGATCACCGTGTACTGGTTATCGAGGCTGCCGCCGCCGGCGAACATGATGAAGAACTGCGAGTTGGCGCTGTCGACGCTGTCACCGCGCCGCGCCATCCCGACGATGCCGCGTGCAAAGTGCACCTTGGAGAATTCCTGCTTCAGGTTCGGGTATTTCGAGCCGCCGGTGCCGTTGCCGTTCTGGCCGTCGCCGGTCTGCGCCATGAAGCCGTCCATCACGCGGTGAAACGGCACGTTGTTGTAGAAGCCCTCACGTGCGAGCTGCTTGATGCGCTCGGCGTGCTGGGGCGCGATGTCGGTCCGGAGCTTGATGACGATGCGGCCCTTGGTGCTGTCGATGACGATGGCGTTGGCCTTGTCGAGGTTCGCCGGCAATTGCTGCGCCACCGCCGGCACCGCGAACACAAGCGCGGCAAGAACTGCGAGAATTCGGATCATGACAACTCCGGTCAGATGAGAGAGGAAGCGCGCCGGTATCAGGCGAATTTTGCCTTGAGCTGTGCCGCAACCAGCGGCGGGACGAAGGCCGAGACGTCTCCACCCATGCCGGCGATCTGGCGCACCAAAGTGGCGGTGATCGGGCGAACTATGGGAGAGGCCGGCAGGAAGACCGTATGCACCTCCGGCGCCATGGCCTCGTTCATGCCGGCAAGCTGCATCTCGTAATCAAGGTCGCTGCCGTCGCGCAGACCCCGGATCATGATGGTCGCGCCGTGCTTGCGCGCCGAGGTGACCGACAGATCGTCAAAGGTCACGGCTTCGAACACGCAGCCGGCCTGGGCCGCCACCGGCCCGCAGACCTCGTGCAGCATCTTCAGCCGCTCCTCGGTCGAGAACAGCGGCTTCTTGCCGGGGTGGACCCCGATCGCGACAACTAGCTTGTCGCACAGCGACACGCTGTGCCGGACCACGTCCAGATGGCCGTTGGTGATGGGGTCGAAGGAACCGGGATAGAAGGCGATGCGCGGCATGGTCTCCTCCTACCGCGCCCGGCCCGGGCCGGCAAGCCGGGCGGGTTCCCTGGCGGTTTTTCCGCAAAACCATGTCGGAATCCCCCGAATTGTTTCGTCCTGAGGGCGGCCACGAAACAAAGGGCGCAGCAACGAAACCATTTCCCGCTCCGGCGAAGACGTCTGGAAACTGGCCATGGTTACTTATCCAGCCAACGAATGACGGGCCGCACACAAGGCGCAGCGGCCGCATCACAGGGGACTGTCAATGATCAAGGCTCTTTCGGCGATCGCCATCTCTGCATGTGTTGCTGCCGCCCTCACCCTCCTGCCCGGCTTCGCCCCGACGGTCGAAGCCAGCGTGCCGCAGCCGCTGGCGAAGAGCGACCGGCTCGACATCCGCAGCATCGGCAAGGACTGCTCGCAGCAGGCCTGGCCGAACTTCGAAACCTCATGCCTGCGCCGCGCCGGCACCAAGGCCGATGTCCGTGAGGCACGCCTCGTGACCGCCGATCGGACCCCGTAGTCGGATCTGTCAGTTTCACGTCAGCTAGTCCGCTATCAACCCAACACAACCCCATGGATATTTGCGACGTCTCGTCGCAGACTGCATGACGCTCGCGCCCGTCGGAATGGCCCGCCGGGCGCGTTTCCATCGGGGGTCGCCATTGTCCAGTACGCCCGCAGTCGCCTCCGGCCACCATCCCGATCCACTGCCGCTTGCCATGACCATGGGCGCCCTCGGGGTGGTCTATGGCGATATCGGCACCAGCCCTCTCTATGCCCTGAAGGAAGCCGCCAAGGCGGCTGCCCATGGCGGCACATTAAGTCACGATGCTGTCCTGGGGGTTGCCTCGCTGATCCTCTGGGCGCTGCTGCTGATCATCTCGCTGAAATACGCGCTGCTGATCCTGCGCGCGGACAATCGCGGCGAAGGCGGCATCGTCGCGCTGCTGGCGTTGCTGCACGCCCGCAACGCCCAGCCCGGCACCTGGCGGGCGCATCTGCTGGTCGTCGGCCTGGTCGGCGCCGCCCTGCTCTACGGCGACGGCGCGATCACGCCCGCAATCTCCGTGCTCAGCGCCATCGAAGGCCTCAAGGTCGACGCCCCCTCGCTTGCGCCCGTGGTCGTGCCCGTGACCATCGCCATCCTGATCGGCCTGTTCATGATGCAAAAGCAGGGCACCGGCTTCATCGGCCGCATCTTCGGCCCGGTGATGCTGGCCTGGTTCGTCGTGCTGGCCGCGCTTGGCATCCACGGCATCGTCAAGGCTCCGGCGGTGCTGGCGGCGCTGAGCCCGTTCTATGCCTTCGACTTCCTGATCCACCAGGATTTCCATGTCTCCTTCGGAATTCTTGGTGCGGCCTTCCTGGCGGTGACCGGGGCGAAGCCATGTATGCCGACATGGGGCATTTCGGCCGTTTCCCGATCCGGCTCGCCTGGTTCGCGGTCTGCCTGCCCGCGCTGGTGCTGAACTATTTCGGCCAGGCCGCGCTCTTGATCACCGATCCCGCCATGATCGAGAACCCGTTCTTCCAGCTCTGTCCCGACGCGCTGCACTATCCGCTGGTCGCCTTCTCGGCGGTCGCCACCGTGATTGCCTCGCAGGCGATCATCTCCGGCGTGTTCTCGTTGACCCAGCAATCGATCCAGCTCGGCTTCCTGCCGCGCATGCTGATCCGTCACACCACGAGCGCTGCGATCGGACAGATCTATGTGCCGCTGGTGAATTGGCTGCTCGCCGCCGCGACGCTGGGAGCGGTCCTGAGCTTCGGCACGTCCGACGCGCTCGCCGGCGCCTACGGCATCGCGGTGTCGCTGCTGATGGCGATCACCACGCTGCTCGCAGCTCTGGTGGCGATCCAATGGGGCTATTCGCCCTGGCTCGTGGTTGCCGTGAATGGCGCCTTCTTCGTGATCGACGTGATCTTCTTCTCGGCCAATTCGATCAAGCTGTTCGAGGGTGGCTGGTTTCCGCTGCTGCTCGCCGGCCTCGTCGCGTTCCTGATGCTGACTTGGCGCGCCGGCGTGAAGCTGGTCGAGGCGGCCCGCGCGCGGCTGCGCCAGCCCGAGGAGGACCTGATCGAGACCGCCATCAACAAATGCCTCGCCAGGTTGCCCGGGACCGCCGTGTTCCTGGCCTCCGCGCAGCGCGGCGTGCCGCTGGCGCTGACCCAGTTCGTCAAGCACAACCGCGTGCTGCACGAACGCGTGCTGCTGGTCACCGTGCTGATCGAGGAGTCTCCGCACATTCCCGACGACGAACGCGCCGAGATCATCGACATCATCCCCGGCATCACCCGCGTGATCCTGCATTATGGCTTCATGCAGAACCCCACGATCTATGAGGGACTGAAGCTTACTTGCCGCCAGGGCAAGCTGCCCGGCATCGACCTCTCGGACATCACCTACTACGTCGGCCGCGAGACCATCATCCCGAGCGAGGACATTCCGGGCATGTGGGTCTGGCGCGAAGGCGTGTTCGCCTTCCTCCAGCGCAACGCAGAACGCTCCGCCGCGTTCTTCGGCGTGCCGACCAAGCAAGTGGTGGAGTTCGGCACGGAGCTCGAGATTTAGCCAACGCGCTGCGCGCATCGCGTGGCGAGAATGCGCGCAGCGATGCCCCAACCGGCACTGGCTGCGACAAGACCCGCGCTGACGAGCATGCCGGCGCGCCGGGCGCTGGAGGCGTTGGCTTCAGCAAAACAGCGTCCGCTGCCCGGCGAATTGGAACCAGGTGGATCGCCTTCGGTTGGTTCCGGCGAGATCAATCCTGGGCCGGTGCTCCCCATGAACTCTGGCGCCAACGTCACATTCAGCAACTTGCGCGCTGTCGTCATCCTGATCGTGGTCGCCTTCCATTCGGCCCTTCCCTACCTCGCCTCTCAGCCGCCGCATCCGTTCGCCTTCGACGCGCCGCCCTATCGGTGGATCGCGTTTCCGATCATCGACCGCGAGCGCTGGTTCGGGCTGGACCTGTTCTGCGCATGGCAAGACGTCAGCTTGATGTCCCTGATGTTCCTTTTGGCGGGCCTGTTCACCCCGCAAGGCCTCATCCGCAAGGGCGCCGCCGCCTATCTCGCGGAGCGGTGGTGGCGAATTGGATTACCCTTCGTCCTGGCGGTCACGTTTCTCAGTCCGGTGGCATACTACGCGTCGTATCTGACGACCGCGACCGACCCATCGCCTGCGGCGTTTTGGCAGCACTGGCGCGCTCTACCGATGTGGCCCGCGGGCCCGCAATGGTTCTTGTGGCAGCTTCTGTTGCTCAGCGGCCTGGCTGCTGCACTGCATGAACTCATGCCATCATGGCCACGAGCCGCGAGCCTCATCGTCGCCAAGTGCGACGATCGTCCCCTGCTCTTCTTCGCAGGTCTGACCAGTCTGTCGGCACTGGCCTATGTCCCCCTCGCAATGATCTTCACGCCCTGGGAATGGACCTTTCTCGGCCCATTGTCTTTCCAGCTAAGCCGCCCGCTGCAATATCTCCTCTATTTCTCTGCGGGACTCGCCATCGGCGGCTACGGCTGCGATCGAAGTATCTTCCGCATGGACGGCCCACTCGCGCGCCACTGGCCCACCTGGGTTGCCGCAGCATGTGCCTCCTTTGCAGTATGGGGCGGGCTGACCTCGCTGACGATGCCGGATTGGAATGCCAGCCCGCCCGCATACCGTCTCGCCGCGGCTTTCGCCTTTCCCCCCGCATGCGCAACAGGCGTGATCGCTTTCGTGGCCAGTTCGCTGGCATTGTTGCGTCGCCGCTCGGCGCTCGCCGATAGTCTTTCGACCAATGCCTACGGCATCTACCTCACGCATTACCCGTTCGTGCTGTGGCTGCAATATGCGCTGCTCGGCACGAGACTGAATGCCGTCGCCAAAGCCGCGTTCGTCCTCATCGTGGCACTGGCTGTGAGCTGGGCCGCGAGCGGATTCCTCGCCGCAGGCGTCAGACTGCTGGTGCACCGGCATTCCGGACTCCCGGGCAAGGGCGCTATCTCAGATCAACCTCGATGACGGAACGTCCATGTCACTGGTCCCGACGCTCGCGTCCCGCAATCTCTTCCACGATCGCCTGCGTTTTGTCGCGACACTCGTAGGCATCGTATTTTCGGTCGTCCTGGTGATGATCCAGATGGGCCTGTTCCTGGGCTTCGGTCGCATGGTGACAACGATGATCGACCATGCGTCAGCCGATCTCTGGGTGCTACCGAAGGGAGCGAAATGCTTTGAGGATCCTTCGCTGCTGGATGCGAAGCTGCGCGACAAGGTCGCATCCGTCGATGGCGTCGCCTCCGTGGTCCCGCTGGTCATCGGCTTCTCGGACTGGCGCCTCGAGAGCGGCGAGATGACACCCATCTTTGTTGTCGGCGCCGATTTGCGTGATGGAAGCCTGAGGCCATGGAACGTGGTCGAGGGTGACGTTCGCGCGCTGTCGCAAAATGGAGCCGTGGTCGTCGACCGCACCTACTACGATCGCCTCGGCGTCTCAAAAATCGGATCAACGGCCGAGATCCGCGGCCGCCGCGTGAAGATCGTGGCCTTGACCGACGGCATCCGCTCATTCACCACGACGCCCTATGTCTTCGTCGACCTGAAAAACGCTCGCACCTACACCGGAGCCTTTCCCGATCGCGCCAGCAACCTCCTGGTTCGCCTCAAGCCCGACGCCGACCGCGACACGGTTCTTAAGGCCGTTCGAGCTCAGGTTGGTGAACACGAGGTGCTTACGACGGATGAATTCCGCAGCCGTAGCCGCTCGTTCTGGCTGTTCGGGACCGGCGCCGGCGCTGCGCTGTTTGCCGGCGCATTGCTGGGAGTAATCGTCGGCACCGTCATCGTCGCGCAAACACTCTATTCGAGCACCAAGGATCACCTCAGTGAATTCGCCACCCTGCGGGCAATGGGTTCGTCGAATGCATATATTTACAGGGTCATCATCTATCAGGCGCTCATCAACGCGATCATCGGCTTCATCATTGCGACTGCGATCGGCGCTGTCGTTGTGGAGATGACTGCCAAGAGCGCGTTGCCCATCGTCATCACGCCGTGGCTGATTGCAGCCCTGTTCGTGCTGACGGTCGTGATGTGCGTAGCGTCGGCGATCGGCGCAATCGTGCGTGTGGTGCGGATCGATCCAGCAACGGTATTCATGCGATGAACGAAATCATCATTGAGGCCACTGCGATCAAGAAAACGCTTGGGCGTGGCGCTGGCGAGGTGAAGGCGCTGCGCGGGATCGACCTCACGCTGCGACGCGGCGAGTTCACACTGCTGATGGGACCGTCGGGCAGCGGCAAGACGACGCTGCTGCTCGTGCTCGGATGCATGCTGGCACCAAGTTCGGGCGCGCTCACCGTGTGCGGCACGCCCACGTCGGGCGTCGACAAGGAGGGACTGGCCAGAATCAGGCGCGACCATATCGGCTTTGTGTTCCAGTCCTATCATCTGTTTCCGACGCTCACCGCTGCACAGAACGTGCAACTCGCCCTCGACATCCGTCATGAACGTGGACGCAAGGCCAGGAAACGGGCGCAGGAAGCACTGAACCTGGTTGGTCTGGAGCAGAAGGCCGATACCTTGCCGGGCGAGCTCAGCGGCGGTGAGCAGCAGAGGGTCGCGATCGCGCGAGCTTTTGTCGCCAATCCCTCGGTCATTCTCGCCGACGAGCCAACTGCCGCGCTCGACGGCAATAACGGGCGAAGCATCATGCGGATTCTCGCCGATGCAGCCCATCAGCGCGAGCGCGCCGTGCTCGTCGTGACGCATGATCCGCGGGTCATTCCCTTTGCGGATCGCATCGTCGAGATCGAGGATGGCCTGCTGGTCGACACCGGATCCGGCGAACCCGAGCGGCTGCACCTGCCAAAGGCGGCCGCATTCAGGCCGTAAGACCCAAGCGAATGAAGCAAGAGGACGCACCATGAGCTTGCGCGCGGAAATGCTGCGCCTCGGCATCCGCATGTTCCTGAAACGGCACCGTCAGCCATTCGATGTCGGGACCTGGCGGGCCAACATGCATCGCATGGAGCGATGGGTGCCTCGTCCGCCACGCAGCACAAAGACAAGCGTCGTGCAGGCCAGTCACCTCAGACTACACCGGATCGCCACGCCGGCGTCGCACCCGGGGCGCAACGTGCTATATCTTCATGGCGGCGCCTATGTCTCGGGCGCGCCGATCTACTACCGGCATTTCACCTGGCGCATCGCCAATGTGACCAAATCGACGGTCTGGGCCCTTGAATATCGCCTCGCACCCGAACATCCGTTTCCGGCCGCACTGGACGACGCCGTAGCGGGTTTTCTCTGGCTCGCCGGCGAGACGGGCGATCCAGGCGAACTGTTCGTGATGGGTGATTCAGCCGGTGGAGGATTGGCCCTGTGCCTTCTCATGAGGCTGCGTGACGAACGCAAGCCGCTTCCTGTCGCCGTAGTTGCCATGTCACCCTGGACCGATCTCGCGCTCACCGCGCCCTCGTTGATCGAGAATGCCGCATCAGATCCGATGTTGAACGTGCACGATGTTCCGGAATTCGTGCGTTGCTATCTGGCAGGCGCCGACCCGTATAACCCCCATGCCTCGCCGCTCTATGGCGATGCGTTCGGCCTTCCGCCAGTGCTGATCCATGTCGGCAGCGACGAGATCCTGCGGGATGACGCGGTCCGCATGGCCGACAAGCTGAAACAAGGTAATCCGCGGAGCCGCCTGGAGGTCTGGCCGCGCATGCCGCACGTCTTCCAGCTCTTCGTTCCGGTGCTGCCGGAAGCCCATGCGGCCATCGCTCAGATCGGAGAATTCATCTCCAACCTGCGTTGCGATACAGCTTCGTCGGCTCCCGGGCCAGCCGAAGCGCGATGAGATCAGGATGAATCGTCATCGCGCTTACTGTTTGAGCATGATCTTTCCGGAAAACCGCTGCGCGCTTTTCCGGATCATGCGCTAGGCTCCACCGCCGTTGCCGTTCTCTCCATTCCCGCTCTCGGCCTCTTCCGTGATGTGCTCGACCGAGACGACGTGCTCGTCCTCGGCCGTGTCGAACACGATCACGCCCTGCGTCGAGCGGCCGGCGATGCGGATGCCTTCGACCGGGCAGCGGATCAGCTGGCCCTTGTCGGTGACCAGCATGATCTGGTCGGCGTCTTCCACCGGGAATGAGGCCACGAGGTTGCCGTTGCGGTTGTTGACGCTCATGGCGACGATACCTTTGCCGCCGCGGCCCGTGGTGCGGTACTCGTAGGACGAGGTGCGCTTGCCGTAGCCGTTGACCGACACGGTGAGCACGACCTGCTCCTGCGCCGACATCTCGGCGTAACGCTCCTGGGCCAGCTGGAAGCTGCCGGAGGCCTCCTCGGCCTCGCCGTCCACGGCGGTCTCCTCAGTCGCAGCTTCGCCGGCGACCGCACGGCGCATCTTCAGATAGGCCGAGCGCTCGTCCGAGGTGGTCTCGACATGGCGCAGGATCGCCAGCGAAATCACCTTGTCGCCCTCGCCAAGCGCGACGCCGCGCACGCCCATCGAGGTGCGCCCGGTGAACACGCGCACGTCGGTGACGGGGAAGCGGATGCACTGGCCGCCGGCCGCCGTCAGCAGCACGTCATCGCGCTCGGTGCAGATCTGCACGTCGACGATCGCCTCGTTGTCGTCGAGCTTCATCGCGATGATGCCGGAACGGCGGACGTCGACGAAGTCGGACAGCTTGTTGCGCCGCACGTTACCGCCTGTGGTGGCGAACATCACGTCGAGGTTGCCCCAGGTCGATTCATCCTCGGGCAGCGGCATGATGGTGGTGATGCGCTCGCCCTGCTCCAGCGGCAGGATGTTGATCAGCGCCTTGCCGCGCGCGTTCGGCGCGGCCATCGGCAGGCGCCAGACCTTTTCCTTGTAGACCTGGCCGCGCGAGGAGAAGAACAGCACCGGCGTGTGCGTGGAGGCCACGAACAAGCGGCTGACGAAATCCTCGTCGCGGGTCTGCATGCCGGCGCGGCCCTTGCCGCCGCGGCGCTGCGCCCGGTAGGCCGACAGCGGCACGCGCTTGACGTAGCCGGCGTGCGAGACGGTGACGACCATGTCCTCGCGCTGGATCAGGTCCTCGTCCTCGACCTCGCCTTCCTGCTCCATGATCACGGTGCGGCGCGGCGTGGCGAACTCGGCCTTCACCTCGGCGAGCTCGGTCTTGATGATCTCGAGAATGCGGGCGCGCGAGCGCAGGATCTCGAGATAGTCGCCGATCTCGCCGGCGAGTTTTGACAGCTCGTCGCCGATCTCGTCGCGGCCGAGCGCAGTGAGACGTGCCAGGCGCAGTTCCAGGATGGCCTTGGCCTGATCCAGTGACAGGCGGATGGTGCCGTCCGCGTTGATGCGGTGGCGCGGATCGTCGATCAACGTGATGATGTCCTCGACGTCGCGCGCCGGCCAGTCGCGCGTCATCAGGGTGTCGCGCGCAGCGGCCGGCGTCGGCGAGGTGCGGATCACCTTGATGATCTCGTCGATGTTGGCGACCGCGATGGCGAGACCGACCTGCTCATGCGCGCGCTCGCGCGCCTTGCGCAGCTTGTACTTGGTCCGGCGCGTGACGACCTGCTCGCGGAAGCCGACGAAGATCGTCAGCATATCCTTCAGGTTCATCGTCTGCGGACGGCCGGAATCGAGCGCGACGGCGTTGACGCCGAAACTCGTCTGCAGCGGCGTGAACTTGTAGAGCTGATTCAGCACCACGTCGGGCACGGCATCGCGCTTGAGCTCGACGACGACGCGATAGCCCTCGCGGTCGGACTCGTCGCGCAGATCGGAGATGCCCTCGATCTTCTTTTCCTTGTAGAGCTCGGCGATGCGCTCGACCATCGTCGCCTTGTTCACCTGATACGGTATCTCGGTGATGACGATCGCCTCGCGCTCCTTGCGGATCGTCTCGAACGTGACCTTGCCGCGCATCACGATGGAGCCGCGGCCGAGATGGTAGGCGCTGCGGATACCCTGGCGGCCCAGGATGATGCCGCCGGTCGGGAAATCCGGGCCCGGGATGATGTTGTTGAGCTCGTCGATGGTCAGCGACGGATTGTCGATCAACGCCAGGCAGGCATCGATGACCTCGCCCAGATTGTGCGGCGGGATGTTGGTGGCCATGCCGACCGCGATGCCGCCGGCGCCGTTGACCAGCAGGTTCGGGAACCGCGCCGGCAGGACCACCGGCTCCTTGGTCGAGCCGTCGTAATTGTCCTGGAAGTCGACGGTCTCGTTGTCGATGTCGTCGAGCAGCTTCAGTGCGATCTTGGTCAGGCGCGACTCGGTGTAGCGCATCGCCGCCGGCGGATCGCCGTCGACCGAGCCGAAATTGCCCTGCCCGTCCACCAGCAGTTCGCGCATCGAGAACGGCTGCGCCATGCGCACCAGCGCGTCGTAGATCGCCTGGTCGCCATGCGGATGGTATTGGCCCATGACGTCGCCGACGATACCGGCCGACTTCTTGTGCTTCTTGTCCGGCGTATAGCCTTCCTCGTTCATCGAGAACAGGATGCGGCGATGCACCGGCTTCAGGCCGTCGCGCGCATCGGGCAGCGCGCGCGACACGATCACGCTCATGGCATAATCGAGATAGGACTTCTTCATCTCGTCGAGGATGGAGACGGGGCGAATGTCCGAGGGTTGCGCCGGCTGGTCGCCGGGCTTGTTGTCGTCGTCAGCCAAGGGGAAATCCGGTGAGGTTTATCTGGGAATCATATAGCGCATCAGGGGCCGGATAACCACCCTCGCGAAGGCCCTGGCAAGCGATTTTTCCGCCTATTTTTCCAATAACTTAAGCCCTTCCGAGCACTGCTTCCGAGAGGCCCGGAATCCCCCTCCAAAATGACTTCACGCGCCTGGAAAACCGCGCAGCGAGCGGGCCCTGTCAGACGGTTTGCCCATGGGCAGCCCGAACTCACGTCGAACATGAAGCGGGCCCGGAAAATCCGAGCCTGCCCCGCCGATTAGTAGGAATTGCTGACACGACACACCCGGCGCAGCCAGATCAGGCAATGCGCCTTGGCCGCGCGATGCGTGCTCTCAGAACGGGATATCGTCATCCATGTCGCTGTTGCGACCGCCGCCGGCGGCAACAGGACGGCGCGGTGCGCTGCTGACGGGACCGGAGGAGCCGAAATCGCCGCCCGGCTCATCGCCGAAGCTGCCGCCTCCTCCGCCGCCGCCGCGGCCGTCGAGCATCGTCAGCGTCGAGTTGAAGCCCTGGAGCACGACCTCGGTCGAGTACTTCTCGACGCCGCTCTGATCGGTCCATTTGCGAGTCTGGAGCGCGCCCTCGATGTAAACCTTGGCGCCCTTCTTCAGGTACTGCTCGGCAACCTTGCACAGCCCTTCATTGAAGATCACGACGCGATGCCACTCGGTCTTTTCCTTGCGTTCACCGGTATTCTTGTCGCGCCAGGTATCCGAGGTGGCGATGCTCAAATTCGCGATCGGCCGCCCGTCCTGGGTGCGGCGGATCTCGGGATCCTTGCCGAGATTTCCAACCAGAATGACCTTGTTGACGCTTCCCGCCATCGCCGCTCTCCACTCCAATGCCACTGAATTTCAAAGGCGAAAGTCCGCTCCTCGCGTTCCTCCGCCGCCCTGTTGAGGCGACCCTATACGCTTGCGGACGCCGCTCAGCCCATCACCCCCAAGGTTATCCCCACATATAGCATCGCCATCCGCTTCGTTCCAGATTTGTTCTTTGTGGCGATCGGGCGAACGTCGGCCCAGTCCGGCTACGATTGGCGATGAAGAAGGCAGCCTCCGGATGGAACTTTTTGGGTTCCCGAGAAACGGTAAAAACTACTTAACATTCATCAAGTTGCACTTGGTTCAATCGGTTTGCGAGTGTGGCATTTCGGAGACGGACTTTGCCCACTCCTTAGGCTACGGTTGAGTCGGACTTAGTTCATATGGGCGTCGCGCCTGATCAACCGCTTCGGGGACTTTGAGAAGCGGACGAAAACTGGGGAGACTACAATGAATAAGCTTCTGTTTGGTGCAATCGGTGCAATCGCGTTGGGCCTGTCGGCTCCTGCAAGTGCGGCAGATCTCGCTGCGCGTCCCTACACCAAAGCTCCGCCGCCGATGGTCGCCGCCATCTACGACTGGAGCGGCTTCTACATCGGTATCAACGGCGGCGGCGGCACCAGCCACAAGTGCTGGGACTTCGTGACGCCTGTGACCGGCACTCTGGTCGGCGAAGGCTGCCACAACGCGACCGGCGGCACGGTCGGTGGCCAGATTGGCTATCGCTGGCAGTCGGCCAATTGGGTGTTCGGCGTCGAAGGCCAGGGCAACTGGGCCGACTTTTCTGGCGACAATGACAGCGCGCTGTTCGCCCTTCGCAACCGCTCGAAGATCGACTCGTTCGGTTTGATCACCGGCCAGGTCGGCTACGCCTGGAACAATGTGCTGCTCTACGTGAAGGGCGGCGGCGCCGTCGTCGGTGACCGCTATCGGACCTTCGATTTGGCGACAGGCCTCGAGTTCGACCGGGCCAACGAGACCCGTTGGGGCGGCACGGTGGGCGCGGGCATCGAGTTCGGATTTGCGCCGAACTGGTCGGTCGGCTTCGAGTACGATCACATCTTCCTCGGCAACCGCACGATCAACTTCACCGGGTCCGGCAATTTCGTCGGTGCGCCGCTCGGTGTTGTCACGCGCTCCGAGCGCATCAGCCAGGATGTCGATATCGGCTTGATCCGCGTGAATTATCGCTGGGGCGGTCCGCTCATCGCAAAATACTGATATCTACCTGATATCACTGAGAGATTGAAGGCCGGCCCCGCGCCGGCCTTTTGCTTGCGTGCTCTTCGGAACAATAGGTTAGCACTTGCCACGTTTTGGGGGCTGTTGTGGCTTTTCGGAGACACAACTTGCGGCTTTAGTGGTGTAAGCACGGCGTTAGTTGGGCCGTTGAGTCCGCTGCCCTTCCGGCATGGAAGGCAACAACAGAAACTGGGACTGGGATTAGATTGAAGATGAAGAAGGTTTTGTTGGCTTCGGCCTGTTTGTTCGCTCTCGCTGCTCCGGCTTCGGCCGCTGATCTCGCAGCCCGCCCCTACACCAAGGCGCCGATCGCTCCGGTTGCTGTCTATAACTGGACCGGCTTCTATCTCGGTGTCGTCGGCGGCGGCGCTTGGGAAGCTACTTCGACCGACCCGAAGATGCAGGGCGGCTTCGTCGGCGGCACCGCCGGCTACAACTGGCAGACCGGCAACGTCGTGTTCGGCATCGAGGCGGATGGCGCCTGGGCTGACGTCAACGCTTCGGCGACCGCGCTTGGCATCACCGTGGCTTCCAAGACCGATGCGCTCGGCACCGTGCGTGGCCGTATCGGCTGGGCCGTCAATAACTTCCTGTTCTACGGGACCGGTGGTTACGCCTGGATCGACAACAAGATCACCCTCAGCGCGCTGGGCGTGAGCGTCTCCGACAGCAAGTGGCACTCCGGCTGGACCGTCGGTGCGGGCGTTGAAGCGTTCTTCGCTCCGCAGTGGTCGGTCAAGGGCGAGTACCTCTATCGCAGCCTCGGCAGCGAGAACTACTTCTCCAACCTCGGCACTCCGCTGGCGTCCGGCACGATCAACTTCCACACCGTGCAGGTTGGCGTGAACTATCACTTCGGCGGCCCGGTCGTCGCCAAGTACTGATCTGAAGTACTGATCTTCGCGACCGACGTCACATCGTCACGAAAGGCCGGCCTCGCGCCGGCCTTTTTTGTTTTGAGCGCCCTTTCCGCAGTTCCGCCGCTCCTGCTGCCAGATGCCGCCAGCGCACCAACAATCCGTTGACGATTCGCAAAGGCCACTGGAAATCCGCGCCCGTTCTTCCTACGTTCGCTGCCATACCCATTGGCGCCGATCCCGGTTCCGGGCGAAGCGCGCCTTTTGCATTGGCGCGATCGCGCGTCTTTGGGATTCCTTGAGGACCACCGGGATGGACGAAGTGATCAAGGCCAAGCGCCAACAACAGAACGCGGGCTCGAGCCTGCGCGCAATTACGATCCGTGGCGCGCGCGAGCACAACCTCAAGAACATCGACGTCGAGATTCCCCGCGACAAGCTGGTGGTGTTCACGGGCCTGTCAGGCTCGGGCAAATCCTCACTCGCCTTCGACACCATCTATGCCGAGGGCCAGCGCCGCTACGTCGAATCGCTGTCGGCCTATGCGCGCCAATTCCTGGAGATGATGCAGAAGCCCGACGTCGATCAGATCGACGGGCTATCGCCGGCCATCTCGATCGAGCAGAAGACGACCTCGAAGAACCCGCGCTCCACCGTCGGCACCGTCACCGAGATCTACGACTATATGCGCCTGCTCTGGGCGCGCGTCGGCGTGCCCTATTCACCGGCCACGGGCTTGCCGATCGAGAGCCAGACGGTCTCGCAGATGGTCGACCGCGTGCTGGCGCTCCCCGAAGGCACGCGCCTCTATCTGCTCGCTCCGGTCGTGCGCGGCCGCAAGGGCGAGTACCGCAAAGAGCTCGCCGAATGGCTCAAGAAGGGCTTTCAGCGCGTCAAGATCGACGGCAGCTTCTACGAGCTGGCGGAGGCGCCGACGCTCGACAAGAAATTCCCGCACGACATCGACGTCGTGGTCGACCGCATCGTGGTGCGCCCCGACATCGGCCAGCGCCTCGCCGAGAGCTTTGAGACCGCGCTGAAGCTCGCCGAGGGCCTTGCCGTCGTCGAGTTCGCCGATGCGCCGGCAGCTGCGCCTGCGGAAGAGAAAGAGAAAAAGAAGACCGCGAAAATCCACGACAAGAGCGGGCCCGAGCGCATCCTGTTCTCGGAAAAGTTCGCCTGCCCGGTCTCCGGCTTCACCATCCCCGAGATCGAGCCCAGACTGTTTTCGTTCAACAATCCCTACGGTGCCTGTCCCGCCTGCGGCGGCCTCGGCGTCGAGCAGCATGTCGACGAGGATCTCGTCATCCCCGACAAGGAGCTGTCCTTGCGCAAGGGCGCGATCGCGCCCTGGGCCAAATCGTCGTCGCCCTATTACGAGCAGACGCTGACCGCGCTCGGCAAGCACTACAAGTTCACGCTCGACACCAAGTGGAAGGACCTCGCCAAGAAGACGAAGGACGCAATCCTGTACGGCTCCGGCGAGGACGAGATCAAGTTCTCCTACCAGGACGGGGTGCGCTCCTACGACACCAAGAAGCCGTTCGAGGGCGTCATCACCAACATCAACCGCCGCTACCGCGAGACCGAGAGCGAATGGGCGCGCGAGGAGCTGGCGAAATATTTCCACGACGTACCCTGCGAGGGCTGCCGCGGGTTTCGGCTCAAGCCCGAGGCGCTTTGCGTCAAGATCGGCGGCAAGCATATTGGCGAGATCTCGGAGCTGTCGGTCAAGAAGGCGGGCGAGTGGTTTGAGACCGTGCCTGATGCGCTCAACGCGCAGCAGAACGAGATCGCCGGCCGCATCCTGAAAGAAATCCGCGCGCGCCTCACCTTCCTGCTCGACGTCGGCCTCAACTATCTCACCTTGTCCCGCTCCTCCGGCACGCTGTCCGGCGGCGAGAGCCAGCGCATCCGCTTGGCCTCGCAGATCGGCTCGGGGCTAACAGGCGTGCTCTACGTGCTCGACGAGCCCTCGATCGGCCTGCACCAGCGCGACAATGCGCGCCTGCTCGATACACTGAAGCGCCTGCGCGACCTCGGTAATACCGTGGTCGTGGTCGAGCACGACGAGGACGCCATTCGCCTCGCCGACTACGTGCTCGACATTGGCCCCGGCGCCGGCATGCATGGCGGCTACATCGTCGCCGAAGGCACGCCCGCCGAGATCATGCGCAACCCGAAATCGCTGACCGGCAAGTACCTGACCGGCGAGCTCGAGGTCGAGGTGCCGGAGCGGCGCCCGCCGAACCATCGCCGCACCATCAAGGTGGTCAATGCGCGCGGCAATAACCTCAAGAACGTCACCGCCGAAATTCCGCTCGGCCTGTTCACCTGCGTCACCGGCGTCTCCGGCGGTGGCAAGTCGACGCTCTTGATCGACACGCTCTACCGCGCCATCGCCCGCAAGCTGAACAATGCCAGCGAGGGCGCCGCGCCGCACGACCGCATCGAGGGCCTCGAGCATATCGACAAGATCATCGACATCGACCAGTCGCCGATCGGCCGCACCCCGCGCTCCAACCCCGCGACCTACACCGGCGCCTTCACGCCGATCCGCGAATGGTTCGCCGGCCTGCCCGAGGCCAAGGCGCGCGGCTACGAGCCCGGCCGCTTCTCCTTCAACGTCAAGGGCGGCCGCTGCGAGGCCTGCCAGGGCGACGGCGTCATCAAGATCGAAATGCACTTCCTGCCCGACGTCTACGTCACCTGCGACGTCTGCAAGGGCAAGCGCTACAACCGCGAGACGCTGGAGGTCCTGTTCAAGGGCAAGAGCATCGCCGACGTGCTCGACATGACCGTCGAGGAGGCCGCCGAGTTCTTCAAGGCAGTGCCGCGCGTGCGCGAGACTTTCAATACGCTGCACCGCGTCGGCCTCGACTACATCCATGTCGGCCAGCAGGCGACCACGCTCTCAGGCGGCGAAGCCCAGCGCGTCAAGCTGGCAAAGGAGCTGTCGAAGCGCGCCACCGGCCGCACGCTCTACATCCTGGACGAGCCGACCACCGGCCTGCACTTCCACGACGTCAAGAAGCTCCTGGAGGTGCTGCACGAACTGGTCGCGCAGGGCAACACGGTCGTCGTCATCGAGCACAATCTCGAAGTCATCAAGACCGCCGACTGGGTCATCGATCTCGGCCCCGAAGGCGGCGACGGCGGCGGCGAGATCGTCGCCTGGGGCCCACCGGAAGACATCGCGAAAGCGCCGCGGAGCTATACGGGCAAATTCCTGGAGCCGGTGCTGAAGAAGGCGCGCAAGCCGAAGCGCGGGAGGACAAGCGAGGCGGCGGAGTGAAGCCAGCTCCGCTACCTCTTCGCGTTATTCGTTCGTAACCGGCACCAGGTACTCTGGTGGGACGGTATCGGTTAGCTATACTCCATTGTCAGCGCGATAAAACTTGAAACCGCGCGCGTGCATGACGGCAGCATCGACCTTGAAGATATGAGGCTTTCCATGGCGCTGCCCCACACGCAGCGCCGTCGACTCGTCGGCGGAAAGATGCACCTGCTGACGCGACTGTGGCTTCAGGCCCTCCGACAGGATCGGCTCCAAAAATCGGACCGCTGTCCCGTGATAAAGGGTCTTGGGCGGCTCCTGCGCAGCCAAGCCCAGTTCAACCGAAACCGAATGCCCTTGCGCAGCACGAATGCGGTCGGCATCTGGTGACAGAGAAAATCGCTTTTTGTCGCTCTCTGCGACGATGCGCAGCAGATCCTCACGGCCAAACTTCGTGCCAGCGGCATTCGCCTTGACGATTGGGTCGTCGATACCGGCCTATCCCTGCGAATCCAGCACAAGCCCGATCACATCAGGCTTATGGCGCAGGACGAGGCTCAGAAACTTGCTGAGCTGGATGTCATCGATCGGCATGGCTTCCCTTCCGATCCCCTACCTCTAAATTTAAGTATTCGACAAGACCAGATGATCGATCTGGAGGGAGCGATGCCTAACCAAACCTACACGTTCTTCCGCAACGCCATCCTTGCGGAACGGCAGGTGACCTGCGTCTACGAGGGGCGATACCGCGAGCTCTGTCCGCATATCATCGGCACCAACAAACGCGGTGAAGAAACTGTGCTGGCTTGGCAGTTTTCTGGCGAAAGCAGCGGGCCGCTGCCGCAATGGCGCTGCCTGAAGCTGGCCAATGTCAGCGGTGCTCGAGCGCGCGACGGCCATTGGCACGAGGGCGGCTCACATCGGACCACTCAGACTTGCGTCAGCAACATCGATATCGATATCAATGTTCATGTCCGCAAATTGCGGTGACTCACGGGATCGAAAACGAACCTCATCAATCACGACATAGCGGCCGAAGAGCCCTTGGCCGAACTTGTCGACGGCCTCCAGCAGCCGCTTCCGTACCAGCGGCCCATTCTCCGGATCGATGCGCAACAGGATAAGACCTGGAACGGCTTGGCCGCGACGAAAGACAAGCTCGCCGAAATCTTTGTCAGCTGTGAGGAGAAGACGCCCTTCCCGCGACGCCAGCACGATGACCTCCACGTCGCTCAGACTGGCAGCAAATTCGGCGACGTAAAGCACGTCGTGACCGGCGCCGCGCAGTTCTCGAACCAGAGAGACCGTGACGCACTCGTCCGCGAGCCGAGCACGGTTCAGCGATAAATGATGTCTTCGTCAGCCAAATAGTCGGCTGCGAACGCCTGGGCCGCCCGGATATCATCAGGCGTAAGCCGCGGGTGCTCCGCGATGATGGCCTCAGTGGTCATACCCGCACCCAGCTCGCGCAACACCAGTTCGACCGGCACACGCGTCCCGCGGATCACGGGCTTGCCGTCCATGACCGCCGGGTTGATTTCAATTCGCTCGTGCCGCATGGCTGTCCTCGAAATTTTGCCGAATGATAGCACGTCACATCTTGCCTGTCAGCGAACTCCAGAACCCACAATGCCCTACTCCCTCGCCATCTTCGACCTCGACGGCACCCTGGCCGACAGCTTTCCGTGGTTCCTGCGCACCATCAACGACGTCGCCGATCGCTTCGGCTTTCGCCGTGTCGCGGATGAAGACATCGAAGAGCTGCGGCATGCGTCGAGCCGCGAGATCCTCTCCCGGCTCGAAGTGCCCGTGTGGAAGCTGCCGGCGATCGCGCGGCATGCGCGGCGGTTGAAGGCGGAGGCAGCTAGCGAGATTGCGCTGTTTGCGGGCGTCGAGACCATGCTGCGGGCGCTGGCGGACAACGGCGTGCAGCTCGCGCTGGTGACATCCGACAGCGAGGCCAATGCGCGCGAGAAGCTTGGCGAGGCCGCCGCGCTGTTTTCGCATTTCGACTGCGCGGCCTCGCTGTTCGGCAAGCCCGCGAAATTCCGTCGAGTCATCCGCCGCGCCGGCGTCGAGCCGAGCCAGGTCATCGCGATCGGCGACGAGGTCCGCGACATCGAGGCGGCGCGCACCGTCGGCATTGCCTGCGGCGCGGTGTACTGGGGCTATGCGGCGCCGGCGGCGCTGCGGGCGCTGAAGCCGGATTACACGTTCGAACGGATGGACGAGATTGCGGATGTGTTGTGCCGAGATCGCGGAATCGTAGGGTGGGTTAGCCCTGCAGATGCGTAGCGCATCTGCTCGCGTAACCCACCGCTGTGCGTCTTCCGATCACCGTTGCTCGCGGCTTGGTGGGTTACGCCTTCCACATCTCGCGCGTGGTCCGGCTAACCGCCCCTACGCAATCCCCTACTCCGTCCTCCGCAAGAACGCCCCGAACGCCCGTGGGCCATCGCCGGTCTTGACCTCGCCGATCACCTTCAGATCAGTGGCATCGATGATATCGAGCACGTTGCTCTCCCAGCACGCGACGATGATGCGCTTGCCGTCGGCGGTGGCGGCGATGCCTTCGGGATAATCGCCGACATTGATGCGCTTGATCGGCTTAAGCGTCGCCAGATCGAACACGCTGACGGTGCCGCCATACTGGTCGGTGACGAAGCCGCGCCCCAGCGTCAGCGCCACCGCATAGGGCCGCATCCCGACGGGCACGCGGCCGATCTCGCGGCCTTCGGCGATGTCGATCACGGAGACATCGTCGGAGCCGACATTGGCGGTGTAGGCGCGCTTGCCATCGGCATCGATGGTGACGCCGAACGGACGCGTGCCGACCTTGATCATTGCTTTGCGCTGACGCGTCGCGGTGTCCACCACCGAGACGCTGTCGTCGTCGCGGTCGGCCGAGAGCAGCAGCTTGCCGTCCGGCGTCACCGCAAGGCCCGATGGCGAAGCGCCGACCGCGATGCTGGCCGTGACGCTACGCGAAGCCGTATCGATCACCCGCACCGCGGCGGCATACCAGTCGGCGACATAGACGGTGCGGCCATCGGGCCCGACGGCAATGCCGAGCGGCCCGCCGCCGACCTCGATCCGCCCCGCAACCTGCCGCGCGGCCGCGTCCACCACAGTCACTGCCTTCGCATCGGGGCTCGTCACATAGGCAAAGCGTCCGTCCGCACTGACGGCGACGCCCGCCGGCTTGCCGCCGATCGGGATGGTCGCAACGCTGCGCGCAGTGGCGAGATCCACGACCATCAGATCGTCACTGAGCTGGTTGGTGACGAACGCCTCTTCGGCGGACGCGCTGCCAGGCCCCGCTATACCGAGACTGGCAGCGCAAAGGCTGGCGGCCAAGGCCGCCAGGACCAGCGCTCGCACGATCAGCTACCGCTCTCGATCTTCTTCTTGAGCGCCTCGAGCCCGGCCTTGTACAGCCCGCTCACCGCCTTCACCGCGGCCTCGTCGCTCAGCTCCGGTGGCGGATCGTTGTTGGGATAGCCACGATAGAACGCGCCGGCCCATTCCAGCTTCGCCTTGCCATCCGGCGCGGGCGACACCGTCAAGGTCGAGGAATAATTGGTCACCGGCAGCACCTTCACGTCGACCTTGGTGATCCGGTACGAATAACTCTGCATCTCGGGCTCGTATTTGTAGAGCTCCTCCTCGACCGTCGGTCCGCCCGTCAGGGTCAGCGTCCGCGTCGCGCCGATCTCGTTGCCCTTCTGACCCTCGGTCTTGGTGACGGGCGGGAGCCAGCTCATGTCCTGGAAATTGCCGATCGCGGCCCAGACCTTGGCCGGTGGCGCGCTGATCTCGATCGATTCCCGCACCTTCTGCCGGGTCGGCCCATGAGCCCAGACCGGCTCAAAAGCCGCCGTCAGAGCCGTCCCCACCACCGCCAGCGCCGCCACCCCGGCGATCGCCGTTCCCATCGTCATCCTCATACCGTTTCCTCATTCATCAATCTGCGCGACTTGAGGCGCGCTGAGATCATCGTAGCGCATATTTGGACCATGGGGAGACCTGTTCGTGGCGCGGCTGTGGCAAGCGTCGGTGCCCGTATCCACACCATCCCTTGCGTTGCCCGACGGGCAAAACACACGAGGCCAGGGTCAATGCGTCCAGATCAAAACAATTCGCTTTATTCGAATTCGGAATTATCGCATGTTTCGGTCACCCCAACCCGGGCCGAGGGGCGGATCGCGATCGTCACGAACGCGGGATGGGATGTGGTGGACGCGGGCAGCACCGCGCGCAGGTGGTTTGCAGGGCGGGTCACTCCGTGAGCGAACGCCGCGCGCACACGACGGGTGCAGGCCTGCGTACGGCAAAATCGTGTGGTCCTGGCGCCCGGGGTCTGTGCGCCAAGTGTTGCGGTGATGCATGCGGCCCGACCGGGCCCGCAACATCAGCCATCCGCAAGGCGACGGGGGCAATAGTGCATCGCCCCCCGGGGAGATCACGACATAAGCCGTAAAACCACTGCGCAGGAAAGGCCGGGATGTCCAGGCTGCCCTGTATGCCGCTGTGCATTTGTTTCCAGTGCATTTGCGCACAGCGGACCGCGGGTGCCAGCCGGCGCCCGGCCTTCCCTGCGCCCTCGGCATCTTCGAGGGCGACGACCAACGCAAAGCTCGGGCACGAGGTGCCGCGAGAACGGGAAACCGTGTGTGCGATTTAGATTCGAACAGATGAATTCCGCTCTCGTGCCCCGGACGCAGCGCAGCGCCTCTTCGGCGATGCGCTGCAGAGCCGGGGCCCACGCAGCAGCGCACCGCACGGCCTCCTGGGTCCCGGCTCTGCGCCGCAACGCTCACGCGTTGCAGCTTGTCCGGGACACGAGAGTAGGTGCGCTGTTGCCTTCCTCTCCGTCATTGCGAGCGAAGCAATCCCGTCTGCCACCGTGGAAAGACTCTGGATTGCTTCGCTTCGCTCGCAATGACGACGGCGAGAGTGGCGATTGCCGTCAATTATTCCCCCAGCGTCGCCTCCACGAACCCGTGCGGATCGTCGCAAAATTCACGCATGACCCGATAATGATCGGTCTGCTCCACCGTAACAGGCTCAAGTCCATATTTTCCCAGCCGCAGCGGCTGCGCGTTGGGATAGGCCATCAGCAGAGGCGCGTGGGTTGCCATGATCACCTGGCAATTGCCGGAGAGATCCATGCGATGCAGGAGCTTGAGGAAGTCCATTTGCCGCGCCGGCGACAGCGCCGATTCCGGCTCATCGAAAATGTAGATGCCCTGCTTCTGGCAGCGCTCCTCGAAGAAGACCAGAAAGCCCTCGCCATGGGAAAAGGAGAGATAGTCTGGCGCCTCCTGAACGCTTGCACCAAACACGCCTTCCATGGCTTGCGCGGCGCTCACGGCCGAGCGGTCGAGATAGCGCGCAACCGAAAAGAATGTCTCCGCCCGGAAGAACCAGCCGTCGGTCACCTTCGGCACCCACGCGGCCCGCAAGGCAGACGACAGCTCTTCGCCGGTGATTTCGATGCCGCCGCCGTCGATCTCCTGAAAGCCCTTGCGGCCGCCGGTGCTGGCAAAGCCGGCCATCCCCGCGATGCCTTCGAGAATGGTCGACTTCCCGGTTCCGTTCTCGCCGACGATGATCGTGACAGCGGACTCGAAGCTGCGATCGAACTCATCCCTGAAGACGGGAAGGCAGAACGGATAAGCCTCCCAGTCCTCGACCCGCGAGCGATCGAGCCAGACACGCCTGAGATAGGGCGCGCGCAGTGTGGTCTGTCGACGTCGTGTCCGGCTCATGCCCCTGCCCCGCTCCTTCCCCGCCGAAAGCTTCAAAGGAACATACCAGGAACACAAGCTGCATGGAAGTGGCATCTGCGGAAGGTCGCAAGCTTCGGTCGTGCCTTAGCCCAAGGATCAGCCAAAGCATCAGCCCAAGGATTAGCCCATGGGCACCAGTACCAGCTCCATGGTCATCAGCACGGGATTGTCGCCGCGCACCAGGCGGCCCTCGGCGAGGCCGCCGGTGTAGTCGATCAGGGCGACGTCGAGTGCGGCTTCGAGCGCGCCGGACGAACCGGGCTCGATCGCGCCGGACGTTATTGCCAGCTCAGTGGCGAACGGCTCGGTTATGCCGCCATGGGTGAAGCGCGCGCCGATGGTGGAGCCGACGCCGCCGTGGAGCTTGGCGCGGGCAATGCCGTGCGCGCGGCAGAATGCTTCGAGGCAACCGGCAAAATCCTGGTTCGGCCGCAGCCGCATCGCAAACGCTTGGCTCGTGGCCCGCGCACCGGTGCTCGCAGCCGCCACCGGCCCGAACAGCTTGAAATTGGTCTCCGGATCAGGCTCGGCCGTGAACATCGCACCATCGAGACCGAACGCTTCGACGGCGAACGGCTCGGCGACAACAGTCTCGTCCGGCAGCATGTGGCCGCCGCTGGCGCGGCCATCGGCCTCGGTCCACAGCCCGTGGCAATGAAAGAACGGCGCGCCGTCACGCATGCCCAGCGTCATGCTGCCGAGCTTCGTGCGCGTCACGCCCTTGGGCCGGAACGTATCGCTGTAGAACGCAGCGTTCTCGCCGGTCTTCGACAGCGCCGGCATCACATAGGCGAACGGCCCCAGCGCGCCAGCACCAAAATTGAGCACGCCGCCGGCAAAACCCTCCGCGGCAAAACCGCGGCGCGCGGCTTCCAGCAGCGGCAGGCCGGCTTCAAGCGTGAACGCGAAGGCGCGTCCCCTCGCCTCCACCCATTGGATGCGTTCTGCGCCAGGTGCGCCCGGCTGCTTGATGCTGCGCATGACGCCCGCTCAGCCTGCCTTCGTCTTGTCGAGATCGAGCAGGCCTCGCGCCTCGAGCTCATCACGCACCATGCGCTTTGGAATCTTGCCGTAGCCGGATTTCGGCAGCGCCTCCCAGAAGAAGAAGCGCTTCGGCATCTTGTAGCGCGGCACCTTCGGCGCGAGGAACGCCGCCATCTCCGCTTCACTCACCGGCGTCGCGCCCGCGCGCGCGACGCAGACGGCAACGCCGACCTCACCCCAGGTCGCATCGGGCACGCCGAGCACGGCAACCTCGCCGACGGCCGGATGCGTCAAGATCTTCTCCTCGATCTCGCGCGGATAGATGTTGGAGCCGCCGGAGATGTACATGTCGGAGGCCCGTCCCGTGATGTAGACAAAACCCTCCTCGTCCATGTGACCGAGATCGCCGGTGCGGAACCAGCCGTTGCGGAATGCCTTCGCATTGGCTTCAGGGTTGTCGTAATAGCCGGCGAACACCGCAGGCCCGATCACGCAGATCTCGCCGCTCTGGTTGGCGGCAAGCTCGCGGCCGTCGTCGTCCTGAATCGAGACCTGCATGCCGGTGCGCTCGAAGCCGCAGGTGCCGGTCTTCGTATGCGGGCCGTCCTCGGAATCGTGCAGCGCGGCCGGCAACACCGTGATGTTGCCGGTGACTTCGCCAAGGCCAAAATACTGCACGATCACCTTGCCGAGCTTCTTCAGCGCCGCCTTCTGGTCCTCGCGATACATCGGCGCGCCGGCATAGATGACGTGGCGCAGCGAGGAATGATCGTATTTGTCGGCGGCGGGATGCTCGACCATCATCTTCAGGATGGTCGGCACCGTGAAGAGATTGCTGACGCGATGCGCCTCGATCAGGCGGAACGCCTCGTTGATGTCGAATTTTTCGGTCGGCAGCAGCACGGTGCGTGCACCGCGCGCGGTCTGCATCAGCTGATGCACGCCGGCACCGTGCGACAGCGGCGCCACCACCAGCGAGGCATCCTGCTCCGTCGTGCCGGGCGTCAGATCGGCGAGATGATTGGTGACGACGAATCCCATCTGGCCGTGGGTCAGCACGGCGGCCTTGGAGCGGCCAGTGGTGCCGGAGGTGAAGAAGAACCAGCAGGGATCGTCGTGCTCGACCGCGACGTTCTCCACGGCAGCGCCGGCTTGCGAGACGATCGCGTCAGCCACCGAGCACTCGCCGAACGCGGCCTTGCCTTCGATACTCCAGGTGAATTCCAGCGCACCGCCGCTCACGGCCGCAGCGTGCTCGGGAAAATCGATGTGGCACAGAAACGCCTTGGCGCCCGAGGCCTGCGCGAGATAGCCGACCTCATCCGGCATCAGGCGGAAATTGGTGGGGACCCAGACCGCACCGAGCCGGAACGCGGCGAACATCGAAAAGAACATCTCGTCGCCATTCTTGGAATGGACGAGGATGCGGTCACCCTTGGTGATGCCGCGTGCGGCGAGCGCGGCCGCCAGCGCCGAGACCTGTGCATCGATCTCGCGCCAGGTCCAGGACTTGTCACCCCAGACAAAGCCAGGTCGCGATCCATGCCGCCGCGCATTCTGGGTCAACATGTAAGCGAGATTCATGACGCGGCGGGACATGCGCAGGGGCTGCATCGGGTTTCCTCTTCGACGGCGGAAGGCACGCGAGCCACCCGCTCATTGCAGTCCATTTATCGCGACCGAACGCGCCCCCGCAAGGCCGCCGGCCGCGTACCTGCCCTACGGCTCCCTGAAGGCAAACGGCTTCGTCGTGATGGCCCTCTCCTTGACGAGGTCTGCGCACCAAAGCCGCCGCAATAGCTGCCATGCAGATCGAAGCGGATGACGCGCGAGGGGCCGTGCCTGGTCGATTTCGGCTTGATCTCGTAGCTGCGGGCGCGACCGTCGAAGACGAGACGCACATCCCCACCCGGCAACGCCACCAGGATGTTCATGGTGCAGCCGCCGGTTCCGCAATAGGTGGTCTCGCGCTCGCCGCATTTGGTGCCGCTGAAATCGACGATGTAGTCGTCACGGCCGTCGCCGGTCAGGTCGATCTTGCGGACCGTGTCCGGCGCGAAGGTCACGGCGCCACCATCCTGGCTGTCGCATTCCTCATTGGCGTAGCGCAGCGCCTTCTGCACGCCGGGCGGATAGTCGGACGGATTGAAGGGTCTTGCGTCCTCGGCGCGCGCGGCGGGGCCGAAGAGAGCGAGCAGGAGGATCAGATAGCGCATACGCCTCTGTCGCCGGCGCGGGCGCAATCGTTCAGGGAATTTTAAACATGATCGGCGCAACCTCGCTCAGTTCTTGCGTTCAGAGTGTCACATCATGGTCAAAGCGCCCGCCGTCCTCCTGCTTACGCTGGCGCTTGCCGGATGTGCCGTGGCCCCGCAAGCGCATCTGGCCTCAGATCCCGCCTTCAAGCCCGCGCGCTATGCCTGGGACGGCGCCGGCGAAGATCCCAACCGGCCGCACGCAGCGTCCGGACCTGCGCGCACCGCAGCCCGATCCGAGCACGACCGATCGCACGCCGGACTTCAGCCCTCTTCGAAGGAATGGTGGCAGGCGCAGGACGGCACCGACGCCGAGCAGGACGCCAGGGTCAATCGCTCCCTGGTCATCTGTCAGGGTTGCCTCGGCCCGCAGCCGCAGCCCGAAGATTCCAGGCTCGCCAAAGCCGCCGATTGAACCGAACCGTCCTCGCGGATCGAGCGGCGTCCGGACTACTCAGGTCTCGTCACGAGCTAAGGACACAGGCCCGCCGGCCGGCGGGCCTGCCGATATCTACGGCCTATTGTCCGTGCCTGAGCATGTCCTGGTCATTCAGATCCCAGTCCTGCCACAACTGCAGTACGCCGAGCAGCACCACCACCGCACCGAGGCTCGTGTGGTAGATGCGGAGAAAGCCTTCAGCGGAATAGCCGATCACGTAAGGCGAGGCGATGAGCCAAAGTCCGACCAGGATCGTCGTCACCTCTTGCCAGCGCTGCAAGGCAACATATTCGAGCTGGCTGATGCCAAACACGACCAGACCGACCGCGACGGCATTCAGGATCATCGTTTCGTGTCCGGTGACCGGCTGATCCTGGATGGGAAACCACGGCGAAGCCACGATCAGCGCGCCGAGCAGCATCCCGCACCAATCTTCCCATGTTCGATGAGTACCCAAGAAACCAAAATCCGACATCGTACCCTCCTACAAGAGGCATACGTCTGCGGCTGGCAATCATGACACTCCGAATGTCTAGCGACCCTGCCGGCCGCATTCGGGCGTATGTCCTCTCAAGGACGTGGGAACCGCCGTGAGGCTTGCAAGGGCAATACCGAGGATTATTTGCACTCGCTGCATCATGCTCGCACAGCGAGACTTCCATACTGCACTGCGGCCGCAAGGACGCGCGTTTGCAGATATCTCCCCTGCGGCAATCTCCCTTGGTCTCACCTTGGCAAAGGCGGGCTCAGCCTCCTAGATCAGGACGCAATCTGCACTTTGGAAGGGTCCCGCATGGCGGCTTCGGTACGCGACAACAAGGACAGGAGCCGCTTCGAGCTCGATGTCGGCGGCGGCATCGCCTTCGCCAATTACCGGCTGACGCCGTCGGCCGTGATCATCACCCATACCGAAACCCCGCGCGCCCTGCGCGGCCGCGGTATCGGGTCCGAACTGGTCAAGGGCGCGCTGGACTTGATCCGCCGCGACGGCAAGAAGGTGATCGCCGGCTGTGGCTTCGTCGTCGACTATCTCGACAGGCATCCGGAAGATGCGGATCTCCTCGCCTGAACGCAAAAGGGCCCGCGAGATCGCGGGCCCTTGCGCTACGACCGAGCGATCGGTCAGTGCTTGATCTCCGGCGGCAGCTTGCCGCCATTAGCGGCGAGCTTGGACATCACCTGCTTGTGCAGCCAGACGTTCATGCTCGCCGAGTCGTTCATATCGCCGGTGTAGCCCAGCTCCTTGGCGAGATCCTTGCGCGCAGCAAGGCTGGAATCGATGTCGAGCGCCTTCATGAGATCGACGATGGAGGTGCGCCATTCTAGCTTCTCGCCCTTGTGCGCAGCCACCGCCTTGTCGACGATCGCGGCGACGTCGACGGCTGCCATGGGCGCGGCAGCCGGCGCCGATGTGCCCGGTGCGGCCCCTGCGGGCGCGCTGCCGCCAGGCGCGACAGCAGCCGGCTGGCTGCCGAAGATCGCGCTCATGATTTTCCCGAAAATGCTCATGTCTGCTCCCCGAAAAGGATCCGTTGGAAGGGCCTTGAGTGGCACTATAGACGATGTTCGTGCGTTACGCCCGCGAAGTTCTGCGAAGCAGCACGCAGCATCAGCTTATCTGCGGCGAAATGACGACCGAATGACATCGGCGAGGTTTGCACTGCGTCATCGAAATTCGCCCAAGCGTGAGGGACAGGACTCGGAATTGGGAGTACGCTTGCCGTTCAGCTCGCGATGCCATCCGGAATTCGCGTCTGGTCGGAATCGCGATCGTTCAAAGAAGGCGACCACTTGCGCCGTTGCCGGCGCGAGATCGACCGCATGGCAAGGGAGCAACCGACCATGGCCACACTCTACCAGGGCAATGTCCCCAGCATGGCCCGGACCGCGGAAGCGGCCGGACCGGTGATCCGAACCATCCGACTGTCCGACCTGCACGACGCGCTGAAGCGCGGCTGGGAGGACTTCAAGGCCGTTCCGAGCCACGCCATCATCCTCTGCGTGATCTATCCGGTGCTCGGCCTCGTGCTCGCCCGCGTGGTGATGGGCTATTCGGTGCTGCCGCTGCTGTTTCCGCTGGCCGCCGGATTCGCGCTGATCGGGCCCTTCGCCGCGCTCGGTCTCTACGAGCTTTCCAGCCGGCGCGAACGCCATGAAGAGGCCACCGCCTGGGACGCCATGGAGGTGCTCCGCTCGCCCTCCTTCGGAGCGATGCTCGGCCTCGGCACGCTGCTGCTCGCTCTGTTCGTAACCTGGGTCGCGACCGCACAAGCGATCTATGTTGCGGCGTTCGGCTATGAGGGCGTGACCGGTATCTCGGATTTCATCACGCGCGTGCTGACGACGCAGCAGGGCTGGTGGCTTATCGTGGTCGGCTGCGGCACCGGCTTCCTGTTCGCGCTCGCCGCGCTCTGCATCAGCGCCGTGTCGTTCCCCTTGATGCTGGACCGTCATGCCGGTGCATTCGAGGCGATGGTCACCTCGCTGCGCGTCGTCGCAAAGAACCCGGCGCCGATGGCGGCCTGGGGCCTGATCGTGGCGGTGCTGCTGGCGCTCGGCACGATCCCGGCGTTCCTCGGCCTCGCCGTGGTGATCCCCCTGCTCGGCCATGCCACCTGGCACCTCTACCGCAAGGTGATCGTGTCCGATCCAGGTGCACGTCCAGTGCCGCCTCCGCCGCATCGTCCGCGCAAGCCGGCCGCCGACTTCCCCGCCAACCTCTTCCCCTGGAGGAACAACACGGACGCCTGACGATATCGTGACGTGCGATCCTGCCCGGCTCGGGCAGGGTCGCGCTGTCACAGCCTTGCTTTGGCCGCGGTTACAACCGAGATTGCGCGCGCCGGTCAGATCACTTCACGGAATCCATTTCATCTGATGACCCCGACGATTTCTCGTCTCGCTCTTGCGGCCCTCGCCCTCTCCGCGTCCATCCTGTCAGTCCAGCCAGCGCTCGCCGCTGTTGCCTGTGGCTCGGGCAATTTCGACGCCTGGCTTGCGGACTTCAAAACCGACGCTGCGGCCAAGGGCATCTCGCAACAGGCCATCGCATCGGGGCTCGCCGGTGTGACGCTCGATCAGGGCGTGCTCAACCGCGACCGATCGCAAAAAGTCTTCACCCAGACCTTCGAGGAGTTTTCCGGACGCATGGTGCCGCCGCGCCTGCAGCGCGGCTCCAACATGTTGAAGCAATACGGCTCGGTGCTGTCGCGCATCGAGCAGGCCTATGGCGTGCCCGGCGAGGTGCTGGTCGCGATCTGGGGGCTCGAGACCGATTTCGGCGTCAACACTGGCAAGTTCGCCACCATCCGTTCACTGGCGACACTGGCCTATGACTGTCGACGCGCCGAGCAGTTTCGCGGCGAGCTGTTGGATGCATTGCGCATCGTCCAGCGCGGCGATCTCGCACCCGCCGACATGAAGGGCGCCTGGGCCGGCGAGCTCGGCCAAACCCAGTTCATGCCGTCATCCTGGATGAAATACGCGGTCGATTTCGACGGCAATGGCAAGCGCGATCTCCTGCACAACGCGCCGGATGTGCTGGCCTCCACTGCCAATTATCTCGCCGGCTATGGCTGGCAGCGCGGCAAGGATTGGCAGCCGGGCGGTCCGAACTTCGCGGTGCTCCAGCAGTGGAACAAGAGCGAGGTCTACTCCAAGACCGTCGCCTATTTCGCCACCCAGCTCGCCCGCGCGCCTTAAACCCTCGTTTTGCCGTTCAGCCAATTTCCGAAGCGAATCGGCAAATCTTATTATGAATTAATATTCATTTTTATGCCGATGTCATGCATGCGATTCGTGCATATCTAACTTGGGTCCAGACGCTGGATGAACTCCTTGCAGGTACGAGGAACTCCATCATGTATTAAACTGCATGATCCGCAATAACCCCGTGAATTCACGGGAATTTATTGGCACCAAATTGCTTGTCTTGCCCGCGGCTTGAGCGGGAATGCCGTCGGGTTAATCGCCGGTTACGAGTGCTATGCATTCTTCGCCTAGCTGCATCGCAACATCGGAACTTTCGCACTGCACCACTCTCTCCTATATTCATTTCAACGATGAGGCCCGGGCAAGGGCTGAATCGAACTACAGGAGACTACCAATGCTGCTCTCGCTCATCCGCATGATCCAGGCTTTCCGGGATTATCAGCGCAATGTTGCTGAGCTGTCCCAGCTCAGTGATCGCGAACTGGCCGATATCGGCCTCGATCGCTCGGACATCCCGCGCGTTGCCGCCGGCCAGTATCAGGGCTGATATCGTTCAGCCCTTCACCGGACGAACCGATAGCGCCCGCCTCGTGCGGGCGTTGTCGCATCTGGTGGCAGAAAACTCGATCTCGGCGATTCCACTGGACGCCGAAAAGCGCTACCTGTCCGCCCCATGACAGGATCCCAATCCAACATCGTGCACGTGATCGGCGCCGGCCTTGCCGGTTCCGAAGCCGCCTGGCAGGTGGCCAAATCCGGCGTGGCCGTGGTGCTGCACGAAATGCGGCCGACCCGCATGACCGAGGCGCACCGCACCGACGGGCTCGCCGAGCTCGTCTGCTCCAATTCGTTCCGCTCGGACGACGCCGCCAACAACGCCGTCGGCCTGCTGCATGCGGAAATGCGCCGGCTCGACTCGCTGATCATGCGCGCCGCCGATGCCAACCAAGTACCCGCCGGCGGCGCCCTGGCCGTCGACCGCGACGGCTTCTCCGCGGCCGTCACCAAGGCGCTCAACGACCATCCCCTGATCGAGATCGCACGCGGCGAGATCGCAGGCCTGCCGCCGGCCGACTGGAGCAACGTCATCGTTGCGACCGGCCCCCTCACCTCTGCGCCGCTGGCTGATGCCATCCGCGAGCTGACGGACGAGAATGCGCTCGCCTTCTTCGACGCGATCGCGCCGATCGTGCATCGCGACTCCATCGACATGTCGGTGGCATGGTTCCAGTCGCGCTACGACAAGGTCGGTCCTGGCGGCAACGGCGCCGACTACATCAACTGCCCGATGACCAAGGAGCAGTATGACGGCTTCGTCGCGGCACTGATCGCCGGCGAGAAGACCGAGTTCAAGGACTGGGAGACCAACACGCCCTATTTCGACGGCTGCCTGCCGATCGAGGTCATGGCGGAACGCGGTCTCGAGACGCTGCGCCACGGTCCGATGAAGCCGGTCGGCCTCACCAATCCGAACGATCCGACCACAAAGCCTTATGCGATCGTGCAGCTGCGACAGGACAACAAGCTCGGCACGCTCTACAACATCGTCGGCTTCCAGACGAAGCTGAAATACGGCGAGCAACAGCGCATCTTCCGCACCATTCCGGGATTGGAGAAGGCCGATTTCGCCCGCCTCGGCGGCCTGCATCGCAACACCTTCCTCAATTCGCCAAAGCTGCTCGATGGCCAGTTGCGCCTGCGCGCGCAGCCGCGGCTGCGCTTTGCTGGCCAAATGACGGGCTGTGAGGGCTATGTGGAATCCGCCAGCGTCGGCCTGATCGCGGGCCTCTACGCGGCCGCCGATGCGCGCGGCGAAACGCTGGCGAGTCCGCCCGGCACGACGGCGCTGGGATCGCTGCTCGGCCACATCACGGGCGGCCATATCGAAACCATCGAGCCCGGCACGCGCTCGTTTCAGCCGATGAACATCAATTTCGGCCTATTCCCGCCGCTCGCGACCGTGCCGACCAAGAAGGCCGACGGCACGCGGCTGCGCGGCAACGAGAAGACAGTGGCCAAGAAGCAGGCGATGAGCGCACGCGCGCTCGCCGATCTCGATCGCTGGATCGCCGATCACCTGCGCATTGCCGCCGCGGCGTGAGTTTTCGATGAGCCTCCCCCAAGACGACGCCGCGGCACTCTCGGCGCGCTGGACCGAGGGCGTGCTGCTCAAGCGCGACGTGTTCTCAACCGTCGAGCGCGGCCGCTTCCGCAGCGAGAACGGCGAGGTCGACGCAGTGCTGCGCCGGCTCGACGAGGTGCCGTGGTGGTCGTTCCTCCTGGCACGCCATCTGTTCGCCCGCGAGAAGCGTGCGCTGGCGCTCGCCAAAGGCCTCAACGTCGGTCCGGAGCTGCTGTGGGCTGGACGCCGCGCGCTGGTGCGCGGCTTCGTTGATGGCGTCGCGCTGCATCTGGCCAAGCCGCATGGCGACCTCGCCTATTTCCGCTCGGCCAAGGCCGCGCTGCGCCGGCTTCGCCGCGCCGGCATCTGCCACAACGATCTCGCCAAGGAACAGAACTGGTTGGTCGGACGCGACGGCCATGCCTATGTGACCGACTTCCAGCTCGCGGCCTGCTTTGCGCGGCGCGGCCGGCTCTACCGCATCCTTGCCTATGAAGACCTCCGGCATCTGCTCAAGCACAAGCGCTCCTACGCACCGGACGCACTGACGCCGCGCGAGCGGACGATCCTGGCGAAGAAATCGTTCGCGGCGAGCCTGTGGCTTGTCACCGGCAAGAAGGTCTATCGCGCCATCACCCGCGGCCTGTTCAACTTCACTGATCGCGAGGGTGGCGGCCGCCGGCTCGTCAACGACGCGCCGGTGCTGGCGGCACTGATCCGCAAGAACCCGGCCGTGCGCGACACCGCCATCGTCGCCTTTGCCGACCGCCGCTCCGGCGTCGGGCTCTATGCCTTCGTCGAAGCGGACCAGGCCGTGCTCGAAGGCGAGCTGCGCAACGAGCTTGCGGCCGCCAAGGGTCCGAAGCCGCCGGAGTACATCCAGGTTGTGCACGCCCTGCCCCGCGACACCAGCGGCAAACCGCGCACCGAGATCCTGCAACTGGTCGCCATGAACCAGCTCGACCTGATCGAGCCGATGATGAAGAACGATCAGGACCGCGCCTTCCTCAAGGCCATCCTCGAGCAGCGCAAGAACCTGCGCGACCGCTTCAATTTCGAGGCGGATCTGCCAACGAGCTAGGGCCTGGCGCGCCTTGAAGCGTCCACATTGGCGATAGAGGAGCGGTCGGAAGGCAGAGTTGGTGGGGGTCATGGGTGCTCGGGGGACGGTGATGCATCGTGTGGTCGGCGGGGTGATCGCCGGCCTTCTACTGCTGGCCATCACACCCGCAATGGCCGAGTCCCCCGCCGAGCTGATCTCGAGCTTCCGCCTCAAGCACGGCGAAGTCCGTGTCGTCCGCGATTCAACCCTTGACCGCATCGCCATGGACCAGGCCCGCGCGATGGCGACGAAGGACGATCTCAGCCACGACGCACTCGGCCCGTTCAACCGCCGTGTGGCGCCAGCCGGCGCGGGCCGTGCCGCCGAGAACATCGCCTACGGCTACGACAATTTCGAGAAGACCCTGGGACAGTGGATCGACTCCTCCGGACACCGCAAGAACCTGTTGCTGCACAACGCCTCCCGCGTCGGCATCGCGAGCGCCAAGAATGCCAGCGGCAAGCGCACCTATTGGGCGATGGTGATCGCCGGCGATTATGAGCCGAAGGGCAAGAGAAAGAAGGACAAGGAGCCGCTGGTTGCCGTGAAGCGCGAGGCCGTGCCCACGAGCAAGCCAAAGTCCAGCGGCTGCCACATCAAGCTGCTCAGCCTCTGCATCTGAGACCTGACAATTTCAGCCGCGCCGCGCCGCCTCGATTGCGGCGACGTCGATCTTGGTCATGCCCATCATCGCGTCGAAGGCGCGCTTGGCTTCAGGGCCGCCGGCCGCCAGCGCCTCGATCAATACGCGCGGCGTGATCTGCCAGGAGACGCCCCATCTGTCCTTGCACCAGCCGCAGGCGCTTTCCTGCCCGCCATTGCCGACGATGGCGTTCCAATAACGGTCTGTCTCCTCCTGATCGTCGGTAGCGATCTGAAACGAGAAGGCCTCGTTGTGTCTAAACATGGGCCCGCCGTTAAGTCCGAGACAAGCAACGCCAGCCACTGTGAATTCGACCGTCAGCACATCGCCGGCCTTGCCGGACGGGTAATCGCTGGGCGCGCGGTGAACGGCACTCACGGCGCTAGCGGGGAACGTCTCGGCGTAGAAGCGGGCCGCCGCCTCGGCGTCCTTGTCGTACCAGAGGCAAATCGTGTTCTTCGCCATCGCGGGCCCTTTCAAATCACTACCAAATCACGCCCTCTATCATCATAGCATCCGGATCGGCATGCTCCAGGCACGGCATCCATTGTCCGATCTTGCTCGCGTGCGTCGTTGTGCCAAACTCAGGGAACCCTAACGCAGAGGCTCTCACTTGATCGACATCGACCGGATACGCACCGACACACCAGCCGCCTCCCGACTTGCGTATCTCCACAATGCGGGGGCCGCTCTGATGCCAACGCCCGTTGCCACAGCGATGAAGCGGCACATCGACCTCGAGAGCGAGATCGGAGGTTATGCCGCCGCTGATCGCGAGTCCGCCCGGCTCGACACGGTCTACGGCTCGGTCGCGCGGCTGCTGAATGCCGCGCCCGACGAGATCGCCCTCATGGAGAACGCGACGGTTGCATGGCAGATGGCGTTTTATTCGCTTCCATTTGCCCAGGGCGATCGCATCCTGACCGCCGAGGCAGAGTACGCCGCCAACTATGTCGCGTTTCTTCAGGTGGCCAAGCGTACAGGCGCGATCATCGACGTCGTGCCGAGCGACTCGACGGGCGAACTCGATGTCGCTGCGTTCGAACGCATGATCGATGAGCGCGTGAAGCTCATCGCCATCACCTGGGTTCCGACCAATGGCGGGCTGATCAATCCCGCGGCGGCGATCGGCAGGATCGCGCGAGCGCACGGCATTCCCTATCTGCTCGATGCCTGCCAGGCGGTCGGCCAGATGGTGGTCGATGTCGAAACGATCGGCTGTGACATGCTGTCCGCCACGGGGCGCAAATTCCTGCGCGGGCCGCGCGGTACCGGCTTTCTCTACGTCCGCCGAGCGATGCTGCAGCGGCTCGAGCCGCCGATGATCGACCATTTCGCGGCGCCCTGGGTCTCGCGCGATGAGTATCAGCTCCGCGATGATGCGCGCCGTTTCGAGACCTGGGAAAACAACTACGCGGCCCGGCTTGGATTGGGGGCTGCTGTCGATTATGCCCTCGCGATCGGCCTTGGTCCTATTGAGCAGCGCTGCCGCTTGCTTGCGGACCGTCTTCGCAGCGGCCTCGCCTCCATTCGCGGCATCCAAATACGCGACCTCGGCCGCGCGCCGGGCGCCATCGTCAGCTTCACGGTGGACGGATATGAAGCGGACGCCATTGTCAGCAGTGCCGCTGCGGCGGGCATCACGATCGGCGCTTCGGATCCGTCGAGCACCCGCATCGATGCAGAACTTCGCGCGCTGCCTCCGGTCGTGCGCGCCTCGCCGCACTACTACAATACGAAGGCCGAGATCGATCGGCTGATCGGTCACCTCGCGGGTTTAACACCGCGATAGGACGCGCTCACGCGCAGCGCGCCGTCAACCCGGATGCACTGAGCCTTGCCATCACCTCGTCGAGATGGGCGCTGTCGCGGGTCTCGATGACCAGTTGCAGCAGCGTCGCCTTGGCCGGCAGGTCGGAGAAGGTCCGCTGGTGCGAGACCTCGATGATGTTGGCGCCGGCTTCGGCCAAAAGCGCCGCGACCGCGGCCAATTGCCCGGGGCGGTCAGGAATATCGAGCGAGAGTTGGGTCAGTCGCCCCTCGCGTGCCAGCTCGCGGGTCAGGACCGAGGCGATCAGTCTCGTATCGATGTTGCCGCCGCTCAGCACCAGGCCCACTTTCTGGCCGGCGAAGCGAGATGGATCGGACATCAGCGCGGCAAGGCCGGCGGCACCGGCGCCCTCGACCACCGTCTTCTCGATCGAGATCAGGGTCGCAACCGCACGCTCGAGCTCGGCTTCGTTCACAAGCGCGATGTCATCGACGAGGCGGCGGACGATTTCGGTGGTGATCTTGCCGGGCGATTTGACCGCGATGCCTTCGGCGAGCGTGTCACCGCGCGCCGGCAGATTCCCGTCATGGATGGCATTGTACATCGAGGGATAGAGCCAGGCCTCGACGCCGAGCATCCGTAGCGACGGTTTGATCGACTTGGCGGCAATGGCGATGCCGCTGATCAGCCCGCCGCCGCCGATCGGGACGACCAACGTATCGAGCTCCGGCACCGCCTTCAGCATCTCCAGTCCGACGGTACCCTGCCCGGCGATCACCAGCGGATCGTCATAGGGATGGACGAAGATCATGCCGCGAGCCTCACCGTGGCTCCGCGCGAACGCGGCCGCCTCCTCCAGCGTCGCGCCCGTAACCACCACCTCCGCGCCGTGATGCCTGGTGTTCTCGATCTTCACCATGGGCGTGCCGACCGGCATGACGATGGTGGCGGGAATGTTGAGCCTTCTTGCGTGATAGGCGACGCCCTGCGCGTGGTTACCCGCCGACATCGCGATGACGCCGCGCGCACGCTCCTCCGGCGTCAGCGCGGTCAGCCTATTGAGGGCGCCGCGTTCCTTGAACGAGGACGTGAACTGGAGGTTCTCGAATTTCAGCCAGATGTCGCAGCCGCAGATGCTGCTCAGCGTCCGGCTGTAGCTACAGGGCGTTTCGACGACGGCACCCCGGATGGTCTCGGCGGCTGCATGGATGTCGCTTGGTGCGACCGGGAAGTCGCCGAGATCGGAGGTCGCGCTTTGGGACAAGTCAGCCATAGGCCAGCATAGAGCATTTGGCCGCCACAGGCGATAAGCCGACCCCTATTTGGTAAATTCCCTGGAGCGTGAAGCCCGCCACAGCGTCCACAGCGTGCGCAGCCGCGAGGCCGGCTGCGGCGCGAACGGATTGCGGCCAGGTTTCGACAGGCGCTTCAGATCGGCCCCGGTCTGGCTCAGTGGCAAAAACGCGAGCCGCACGGATGGCGGCACCTGCAGCAGCAGCGACGAGGCCGTGGTCAGATGCTGCCGCGCCTCGCCCGCGAGCTGGTCCAGTACGGCGCGCAGGTTCGGCGTCGCCTTGCCGGCGAACACATCCTCCATATTGCAGTTGTGGCTCGCCAGCACCTGCTGCGGCAGGAATAATCGCCGGTGCGCCGCATCACGCGGCAGGTTGGCAACGACCTGGGCGATACCCTGGGCAAGCCCAGCATGACGGGCGAGATGCTCGGCCGCCTCCGACGGCGGCGCCATGATCCGGGCTGCAAGGGCAAACAACGCCGATGAGGTCGCCGCCAGATAGCCTTCCAGTGCCGCCATGGTCGGCATCGGATCGTTGTAGAGATCGAACTGGTGCTCGTCGGCGAGCAGCGACAGCGGCTCGACCGGCAGGTCGTAATCGCGGATCGCGCGGAGCAGCTCCGCCGCCACCGGATTGCCCTCGGCGCTGCCATGGACATGGCCTGACAGCATGTCGGTCCACCATTGAAGGCGAATCTCGCCGGGCAAGGGCTGGCTCACCTGGTCGCGGACGCGGACGATCTCGGCATTGAAGGCATAGAGCGCCAGCAGCGCGCGGCGCTCTGCGGCGGGTACGAACAGCGTTGCGACGTAACGCGGAAAGTCGTGGCTGCGCACGAGATCGGCGCAGAAGGCAACCGAGTCGGGGGGCGGCGCGGTGCTGCTCATGGCACCGCGATCAGCGCGGCCGCGACGCGGCGTCGCTCGCCGATCATGATGTTGTAGGTGCGCACGGCGGGGCCGGTCTGCATCGTATCCAGCACCACCCTCACCGCCTTTAAGGCCTGGCGCAGTTCCGGCGGCGGAAGCCAAACCCCGGTTCCAGTGCCGACCAGAAGCGTGTCGATGCTGTTGGCGGCCGTGAACACGCGATCGAGCGAGTAGCGGTCGATCTTGGTTGGATCCGTCACGTCCCAGGCCCAGATCGCGTCGGGCAGGCACAGCAACGATCCTCGATGCGACATGCCGGCGAAGGCGAAGCCGCCCTTGCCATAGGCTTCGATCGGCGCCGAGCGCGGGAAATGGGGTGCGTTGGGGTCGCCAGCCATGAGCCAGGTCCGAATGAGCTTACTACCCCCGCAAACGCGTGCGGGGGTATGCGGTTCGGATCATGCCTTGTTTTTCTTCGCCGGCGTAGCCGTATCCGGCGCATCTTCGCGGTGTTCGCCGACGCCGAGATAGATCAGGATCGGGGCCGCGATGAAGATCGAGGTGTAGGTGCCGACCAGCACCACGCCGAACATCATCACCGCGGTGAAGCTATGGATGGCGTGGCCGCCGAACAAGAGCAGCGCGAGCAGTGCCAGCGTTACCGTGACGTGGGTGATGATGGAGCGCGACAGCGTCGAGTTGATGGACTCGTTGAGCAGCTGCGGCATCGGCATCTTCTTGTAGCGCCGCAGCATTTCGCGGATACGGTCGTAGATGACGACGGTGTCGTTAAGCGAATAGCCGAGAATGGTCAGCAGCGCGGCGATGCTGGTGAGGTCGAAATCGACCTGGCTGATCGACATGAAGCCGATCGTGAGCACGATGTCGTGCACGTTGGCGATCATGGCGCCGAGCGCGAACTGCCATTCGAAACGGAACCAGAGATAGATCAGGATCGCCACGATCGCGAGCATCAGGCCGAGCATGCCGTAGGCCAAGAGCTCACCGGAGACGCGCGGGCCGACCACCTCGACACGGCGATATTCGACGGAATCGCCGAGCGCTGCGCGGACCTTCTGCACGGCCTCCTGCTGCGCGGCGTCGCCGCCGGGCTGTTCTGCAACGCGGATCAGGACGTCCGCGCGGCCGCCGAACTGCTGCAGCTGGACTTCGCCGAGACGCAGGGAATCCAACGTCGTGCGCATCGCCGCGATGTCGGCGGTGCCGGACTTGGCCTGCACCTCCAGCAGCGTGCCGCCGCGGAAGTCGATGCCGAAATTCAGCCCGTGGGTGAAGAACAGCGTGATCGCGACGATCGACAGCGCCGCCGAGATCGGGAAGCTGACGCGGCGAAACCGCGTGAAGTCGAAATGCGTATTGTCCGGAACGATGCGCAGCGACGGCAAGAGGCCGAGGGCCGCGACCACGGTGAGAATGGCGATGAGGACGCCGAGCCCGATGAGAACGGTGTGGGTCACGATCAGGCTCCTAGATCGGCACGCTCTGCGGCCGCTTCCACCGCACCCACCCGGCGACGATCAGCCGCGTCAGGGTGAAGGCGGTGAACACCGTGGTGATGATGCCGATGCCGAGCGTCACGGCAAAGCCGCGCACCGGGCCGGTGCCGATGTAGAACAGCACGGCGGCAGCAATGAAGGTGGTGATGTTGGAATCGAGGATGGTCGCGAGCGCCCGCTTGAAACCGGCATCGATCGCAGAAATCGCGTTGCGGCCGCCGCGCAGCTCCTCACGGATGCGCTCGTAGATCAGCACGTTGGAATCGACCGCGATGCCAACGGTGAGCACGATGCCGGCGATGCCGGGCAGAGTCAGCGTGGCGTTGAGCAGCGACAACAGGCCGAAGATCATCGCGACGTTGATCGCCACCGCGACGTTCGCGAACACGCCGAACAGCCGGTAGGTCGCGAGCATGAACACGATGACGAGGATCGAGCCGACATAGGCCGCAAGCTCACCCTTCTCGATCGAATCCTGGCCGAGACCCGGACCGACGGTGCGTTCCTCGACCACCGTGAGCGGCGCCGGCAGCGCGCCGGCGCGCAGGAGGATTGCGAGATCGTTGGCCGATTGCACGGTGAAATTGCCGGAGATCTGGCCCTGGCCGCCGGTGATCGGCTCGCGGATGACGGGCGCCGAGATCACCTTGTTGTCGAGCACGATCGCGAACGGCAGTCCCACATTCTCCTGCGTCGCCTGCGAGAATTTGCGCGCGCCCGACGTATTGAACTTGAAGCTGACGACAGGCTCACCCGTGCGCTGGTCGAAGCTCGCCTGGGCATCGGTCAGATCGCCGCCGGCGACCAGCACCTGCTTCTTGACCACGTAAGGTGTCGGCGGCGGCGAGGCGCTCATCAAGAGTTCGGATTCCGGCGGCAACCTGCCCTGCTGCGCCTGATCCGGCGGCACGGAGGTATCGACCATGCGGAATTCCATCTTTGCGGTCTTGCCCAGGAGTTCTTTCAGGCGCGTCGGGTCCTGAAGGCCGGGGACCTGCACCAGGATGCGGTCGTTGCCCTGGCGCTGAATCACGGGCTCGACGGTGCCGAGCTCGTTGACGCGGCGTTCGACGATCTGGATCGACTGCTCGATGGTCTTGCGCATGCGGTCGAGCATCGCGGCCTGCGGGATGCTCAGGCGGATCACACCGCCACCGGCATCGGTGACCTCAAGGTCGCGCTGACCGCCGGATCCCATGAGGCCGCCCAGCGGCTGCGACAGCTCGCGCAGCTTGGCGAGTGCGGCCTGCGCATCGGATTCCTTGCTGATGCGAACTTCGACCGCGTCGTTGCGCACGGTAACGCCACCGGTGAAACCGATCTTGGCATCGCGCAGCGTCCGGCGAACGTCGTCACGGATCTGGTCGAGCCTCTCCTTCCTCACATAGGCGGAATCGACCTCAAGCAGCAGATAGGATCCGCCCTGCAGGTCAAGGCCGAGCACGAGCCGGCGCTGCGCCCAGGCCGGCCAGGTCTTGACCTGCGCCTCGGGGAAGAAGTTGGGGACCGCGCAGAGGCACACGATCAGCGCCGTCAGGATGATCCCGAGCGCCCTCCACCGCGTGAAATACAACATCGACTAGACCTGTCAGATCAGGAGACTTGCAGGAGACTTATAGTGACTCGCGAGGAAGCACTCACTTCGCCGCGGTGTCGTCCTTGGCGCTTTCCTTGGATTCTTTGGCCGGTTCGCCCTTGGCGCGCACGCCCGAGATCATCTGGCGCATCTGCCGCACGCGCACGCCGTCGGATATCTCGAACTCGATCTGGTCGTCGTCGACGACCTTGGTGACCTTGCCGACGAGGCCGCCCGAGGTCACCACCGTGTCGCCGCGGCGGATGTTCTTCACGAGGTCGGCATGATCGCGGACCTTCTTCTGCTGCGGACGCAGAATCAGGAAGTACATGATCACGAAGATCAGGGCGAACGGCAGCAGCGACATCAACATGCTGTTGGTGTCGCCGGCGCCCGCGGCCTGGGCATACGCAGGGGTAATCAGCATTCGGACGATCCTCGTGACAACGGGGGAAAGCCGGTCAGGCCCTCAAAGGCGACCGGTTCGGTCAAATTCGCGCGGACTATAGCGGCCATTGCCCCAATTGCAACGCTGCCAGACTGCCCTTTTGGCCCACCTTGCGGCGCGTCCTCAGGCCCGATAAGGCTGCATTCTCAGGAACTTCGGACATGCCCAAAAAACCCAGCAAAAGCCCGGCCGGCAAAGGCCCCAATACCCCTGCCAAGAAGCCCGCCGGCGTCGCGGCAAAACGTCCCAAGGGCGCCGCTAAGGCAGCCCCGGTCGATCCCTCCCAGGAGCGCATCGTCCGCGCGCTGGAGACCATTGCAGCGCACCTCTCGGCCCAGGGCAACCCGACCCTCGAACCCGAGTCGTTCGAACGGGCCGACGCGTTCGTCTGGCACCCGGACGGCCGCCTTGCGGCAGTGCCGCGGGTCAGCCGCGTCGAGCTATTCCTGCTGAAGGGCGTCGACCGGATGCGCGACATCCTGATGGAGAACACCGAGCGCTTCGCCAATGGCCTGCCCGCCAACAACGCCCTGCTCTGGGGCGCGCGTGGCATGGGCAAGTCATCGCTGGTGAAGGCGGCGCATGCCAGCCTCAACGCGGAGCGCAACCCGACCGACAAGCTGAAGCTGATCGAGATCCATCGCGAGGACATCGAAAGCCTGCCCGCGCTGATGGAGTGCTTGCGCGCCTCGTCCTTCCGCTTCATCGTGTTCTGCGACGATCTCTCCTTCGACGGCAATGATGCGTCCTACAAATCGCTCAAGGCCGTACTCGAAGGCGGCATCGAAGGCCGGCCCGAGAACGTCATCCTCTACGCCACCTCCAACCGCCGCCATCTGCTGGCGCGCGAGATGATCGAGAACGAGCGTTCGACCGCGATCAATCCCGGCGAAGCGGTCGAGGAGAAGGTCTCGCTGTCGGATCGCTTCGGCCTCTGGCTCGGTTTCCACCGCTGCAGCCAGGACGAATATCTCGCCATGGTGCGCGGCTATTGCAGCCATTTCGGCATCAAGATCGACGACGAGGCGCTGGAGCGCGAGGCGCTGGAATGGTCGACCACGCGCGGCTCCCGCTCAGGCCGCGTCGCCTGGCAGTTCGTGCAGGAGCTGGCGGGACGGCTGGGTGTGAAGCTGAGGATGATGTAGCGGACAGTTTCGCCTCACCTACTCCTGTCATTCCCCGCGCAAGCGCAGGGCTGTCCGGGGAATGATTCACTGTGTCGCGGAGCATGCCCGGGTTTTCCCGGCTTGAAGCAGGTACTTTCTGGTTGTCGAGACTCAGAAAGGGGCCGGGCATGCGGTTTAGCGATAGCATTTTTGGAAGGCTGCTTGAACCGATCAATCGGCGGCAGTTTCAGACGACTGTGGATCGTTTGGATGGCGATGCCTACGACAAGACGTTCGACAGCTGGGATCATCTTGTCGCATTGATATTCTCCCAGCTCAGTGGCGTCGACAGCTTGCGTGCCCTTGAGGCGATCTGGAACGCCAATTCGCATCATCACTACCATCTTGGTGTCGGCAAATTGGCGCGCTCGACGCTTGCGGATGCCAATGCCCGACGGCCGGTCAGTATCTTCGCAGAAGTCTTTGAGCGATTGTCTGGGCATGCCGACCGAGCGCTGAAGCGGGAGGGTGCCGAGATGCTGCGGCTGATCGATGCGACGCCGGTGCCGCTGGATCAACTCAGCACCTGGGCCGGTTGGAACGGACGTACCCGTGGTCTCAAGCTTCACGTGGTTTACGATCCCGGCTCGGATCATCCGCGCCGTCTGGCGATCACGCCGTCGACGGTCAATGACGTCACACCAGCCCAGCAATTCCCGATCGAGGCCGGCGCCACCTATGTGTTCGACAAGGCCTATTGCAGTTATGCCTGGTGGACACGGCTTCACGACGCGGGCGCCTGCTTCGTCACCCGCCAGAAGAAGAATCTGCGCTTCAGAGCTACACGCTGGCGGAAGCTGCGGAAACAAAAGGGGAAGGGCTTTAAAATCATCGACGATGCTGAGGTAAAGCTCCTCAGCAGCTCCAAACTTGCTGTTCCGATGCGCCGCATACGCCTCAAACGCGATGACGGTACAAAACTGACCCTCATCACCAACGATCTGAAGCGTTCGGCCATCGAAATCGCTGCGCTTTACAAAACACGCTGGCAGATCGAGCTGTTGTTCCGCTGGATCAAGCAGCACCTCAAGCTTCGCAAATTTCTCGGCCGCTCCGAGAACGCGGTCCGTCTGCAAATCCTCGCCGCCATGATCGCCTATCTGCTGCTGCGGATCGCCGCACGCGAAAGTCGTCTAATCATGCCGGCTATCCGCTTCGCAGGTCTTGTCGCCGCGTCGCTGTTCGCACGAAAACCAATCGCCGACATCGACCGACCTCCCAAGGTGAACCCATCCGCTGCCCGCGACAGAAGCTCCCCCGACCAGATCAGCTTCTGTTATGCATAGAATTCCCCGGACAGCCCTGCGCGCAAGCGGGGAATCCAGTACGCCGCGGCCTATCGGCCGAACAATTGCTGTCTCTGGAATACTGGATCGTCCGCCTTCGCGGACGATGACAGTGAGCGCGCGGTGTGAACCCGGCTGAAGCGTCCGCCTCACGCTCCGTTCAGGAATTGAAGCGGGTCAACCGGGCTCGATCCCTTACGGATCTCGAAGTGGAGCTGCGGCGACGCCACTTCCCCGGATTGACCCGACTTGGCAATGACCTGACCGCGCTTGATGGTATCGCCGCGCTTCACCAACAGCTCACTCGCATGGGCATATGCGGTGACGTAGCCGTTGGAGTGCCGAACCAGGACCAGATTGCCGTAACCTTTCAGCTCGTTGCCAGAATAGGCGACGACGCCGTCTTCAGCCGCCTTGACCGGCGTCCCCTCGGGCACCGCGAGATTGATGCCGTCATTGGACTTGCCGTTGGTCTTGGCGCCGTAGCTCGTGACCACCTTGCCGCGCACCGGCCAGCGGAAGGTCGGCAGCGCGCCGGTGGCCTCCGCAGCCTTCGCCGGCGTCTCGGCGGGCTTCTCTTCAACATTGGCCGTGGCTTGCGCCAGACGCGCGCTCTGCACGGGCGCGGCGGCAGCGGCCATCTTGGTAGCAGGCGCCGGAGCGGCCGCCACGGGCTGGAGCGTTCCCACAACCGGAGCAGCCGCGACCGGAGTCGCGGCAACCGGCGCCGCGACGGCGGCGGTCTTGGCACCGGGCACGGTCAGCTTGGTGCCGAGCTTGAGCTTGGCCGAGGGCGCGAGGCCATTGGCACGGGCTAGCTCGGCCGCCGAGATGTGGTTCTTGCGCGCGATGCTGGCGAGCGTGTCGCCACGGTTAACGAAGTGCGTGCTCGGCGGCGCAGCGACGGCTGCAACCGGCTTCGCCGCAGGCACAGCCGCGACGGGAACCATCGCCGGCGCGGGCGCAGCGGCCGTGGCCGTGGCCGGATGCGGGATGATGAGCTGCTGGCCGGGCGAGAGCGTGCGCGGGCCCTTGTAGCCGTTGGCGGCGAGGATCGCCTGCGGCGTGACATGATAGCGCTTGGCGAGCACGTCGAGCGTGTCGCTGGTGCCGACGATGATCTTGGTGCCGCCGGCCGGCTGGGCTGCGGCAACCGAGCGCGGCGGCACGGTCGCCGTGGTCTCGAGGTGCGGCTGCGCCGGGGGCGCATAGGAGCCGACGCCGCGCCCGCCACCGGACACTCCGCCGCCAGAGGCAACGGGATAGGACTGCGGGGTGGACACCGCGGGCGGAGGCAGGGGCTGGGACTGATAGGAACCAGGCTGCGTCTGCGGCCGCGCATATTGCGGCAGTTCACGCTGCGGCGGCGGTGACTGCTGGACCGAACCGGTGGATTCCGAGGCGAAGGGATTGGAGAAATTCGACTGGGACAGTCGCGACGACATGTCGGCGCTGCACCCCGCAAAACTGAAGGAGATCAGCGCCAGCACCGCGACTTGCGGCACGCGGCGCGAGTAAAGCAACTCGGCGACAGCGGACATGGTTACTCACTCGTACGCAACAGAACTGGTGTTTTAAGTAAACACGCGCCGAGTAAATAACGGCTTAACCCTCCCAATAAGATGTTGGCGGCACAGCCAATCCGGAATTCTACAGCTCCCGCGCCACCCCAGGCAGCGCCGGCACGAAGCGGACATCGACGAGTTCCTTGCGCTCGATCCCCGCCTCGGTGCGGTTGAGGCGGGTCAGCGTCTGCACGCCCTGATGCGGGCCGACCGGTGCGATCAGGATGCCCCCGATCTCGAGCCGTTCGATCAGGTTCTCTGGAATCTGCTCCATCGCGGCGGTGACGATGATGCGGTCGAACGGGCCGATATTGGCCGGCAGATTGAGGCCATCGCCCAGCATCACCTCGACATTGTGGCAGCCGAGCTCTTCGAGCCTGGCGCGTGCGGTGTCCGCGAGCTTGCGGTAGCGCTCGACCGTGAGCACCTGGCCTGCGAGCCGCGACAGCACGGCGGCCTGATAACCGGAGCCGGTGCCGATCTCGAGCACGCGGTGCCGCTTCTGGAGTTGGAGCTGCTCGGTCATGTAGGCGACAACGAAGGGCTGGCTGATGGTCTGCCCGCAGGCGATCGGCAGCGCACTGTCGCGATAGGCGCCATCGCGGTCGGCGTCGTCGACGAACAGCTCGCGCGGCACCTCCTCCATCGTCCGCAGCACGGCCTGATCGCTGATGCCCCGGCGCCTCAGCGTAAGCTGAAACATCATCTTTTCGGGCGGGGGTTGATGGGAGGTCATTGCTGCCAATGCTGTGTTGTCAGGCCCGTTAAGTCGCCAACCCGGGCGCGAGAATCTTGTTCCTTGGTCGGGAACTCATGATACCATTCGGCTGGATATTTGATCACAGATTGGCTGCAACGGGCCAGTCGTGATCGCCATTTTCAGGCATTCGTTCGTCAAAACGCGCATTGCGTCGATTCATGTTATCTGCGAACGTTTTTGGGAATGGGCAAGGACTCTACCATGACCGCGACGGGGCTTTCCGGCCGCTCTGTATTCCTCGTCGAAGACGAGGTGATGATCAGGATGATGGTTGCGGACATGCTCGAAGAGCTCGGCTACAAGGTCGCTGCCGAGGCCGGCGACATCACCGAGGCCATGCGGCTCGCCCAGGCGACCGAGTTCGACATCGCCATTCTCGACGTCAACGTCAACGGCAAGGTCATCTCGCCGGTGGCCGATGTTATCAGGGCGAAAGGCTGCCCCTTCATCTTCGCCACCGGCTACGGCTCCTCCGGCTTGCCCGAACAGTACCGCGATCGGCCGGCGCTCCAGAAGCCGTTCCAGCTCGACGCACTCGGCAAGACCATCGAAGCCGCGCTTCGCAGGGGCTAGAGCGTTTTCGAGCGAAGTGGATACCGGTTCGCGTGAAGAAAACGCGTCAAAACAAGAATCTAGAGCTTTGGTTCTGATTCAATCAGAACCGATAATGCTCTAGGCGCTACTTCAGCGTCGCGCTCAATTCTTCTGAAAACGCTTCATTGGTGCGGTCGAGCCTGAGCGGCGTCACCGAGACGTAGCGCTCGCGAAGCGCCGCGAGATCGGTGCCGTCGGCGGGCGTGTCCATCATCGCCGTGCGCTCGAACCCGATCCAGAAATAGGGATTGCCGCGGCCGTCCCTGCGCTCGTCGATCCTGAGGAAGCCGAGATTGCGCTTGCCCTGGCGCGTGACGCGGATGCCGAGCACATCCTCCGGCGCACACGACGGGAAGTTGATGTTGATCACCGTGTCTTTCGGGACGCCGGCGGCGATCACCTTGCGCAGGATGTCAGGCCCAAACTTGCGCGCGGTGTCCCACGGCGGCCGCTCGCGGGTCTCGACGCTGAATTCCTGCGACAGCGCGAACGACGGCAGCCCCAGGATGGTGCCTTCCAGCGCGCCAGCGATGGTGCCGGAATAAACCACGTCCTCGGCGACGTTGCGCCCCTTGTTGACGCCCGACAGCACGACGTCCGGCAGCTTGGGCCCGAGGATGTGGCGCGCGCCCATGATGACGCAGTCGGTCGGCGTGCCGCGCACAGCGAAGTGCCGTGGGCCGACCTCGCGCAGGCGCAACGGATCGTTGAGCGACAGCGAATGCGACACGCCGGACTGGTCGAGCTCCGGTGCCACCACCCAGACGTCGTCGGACAAGGCGCGCGCGATCTCCTCCACGACCTTGAGGCCGGGGGCGTGGATGCCGTCGTCATTGGTGCAGAGAATACGCATGCGAAAAGTCGATTCCAGAAAGCGGGTCTGAGCCGTCTTATCCGGCTCTGCCCAATCAGGCAAACCGGCCGATTGGGTCCGGCGCCCAGGTTCCCGGCGTGGATCCTACTACCGGCGGATGCGCCATTGCGGCAGGAAGCGCGCCAGCCGACCCTCGGCATGCAGTTGCATCGCCGGCACGACCGGGCTCTCGACAGGATTTTCGATCACGCCGAGTGCCTCCAGCTGCGCGACGAACGGGTCGGACACCGGCGCCTGCGGAAAGCGTTCGCGCGCGACCGTCAGCGCCTTGTCGAAATCCGCTGCATTGACTCCGGGCTTCGCCCGCCGGCTCCGCACGAGATCGTCGTCCCAGAGCCGCGCAATCTCAATGTCGAGCACGCCGCGCAGGCGCTGATCGACGGCCTGGATGCCGGCCCCCGTCACCGCCCATTGTCGGCCGACCCAGAAGATGTCGCGGTGCAAGGCCATGGTGGGTTTGCGTTGTGGGGCCGGCAGGATAGCCTGCCGCCCGATCTTCGCAAGCCTACTCGCGCGCGATCACCTTCAGCCCGCCCATATAGGGCTGGAGCACGCTGGGGACCGCGATCGAGCCGTCCTCCTGCTGGTAGGTCTCCATCACCGCGATCAGCGCGCGGCCGACCGCGGTGCCGGAGCCGTTCAGCGTGTGCACGAAGCGCGGCTTGCCGTCCGGCCCGCGCGAGCGCGCATCCATGCGCCGCGCCTGAAAGTCGCCGCAGACCGAGCAGCTCGAGATCTCGCGGAACATGCCGCCGTCGCCCTGCCCGGGCATCCAGACCTCGATGTCGTAGGTTTTTTGCGACGAGAAACCCATATCGCCTGCGCAGAGCGTCATCACGCGGTAATGCAGGTCGAGCTTCTGCAACACCTGCTCGGCGCAGGACAGCATCCGCTCCAGCTCGTCCTTGCTCGCTTCCGGCGTCGTGATCGAGACCAGCTCGACCTTGGTGAACTGGTGCTGGCGGATCATGCCGCGGGTGTCGCGGCCCGCGGCGCCGGCCTCGGCGCGGAAACACGGCGTCAGCGCGGTAAGGCGCATCGGCAATTGCTTCTCGTCGAGGATGGATTCGCGCGCGAGGTTGGTGAGCGACACTTCTGCGGTCGGGATGAGCCAACGTCGGTCAGGATTCTGCTTGTATTCAAAGCCCAATACCTCGTGCTTTGCTTCGCGTGCAGCCTGGACGCCGTTCTCTTCGGCAAAATCCAAGATGTGCTGCTTGGCGAGGTCAAAATTCACGTAGGCGTTCTTTATTTGATCATCCTCAGTTTCTACTCGGAATTGATCAGCGCTGAATTTAGGTAGCTGTGCAGTGCCATACATCACTTCGTCGCGAACCATGAGCGGCGGATTGATTTCGGTGTAGCCGTGCTCGGTGGTGTGCAGGTCGAGCATGAACTGACCGATGGCGCGCTCGAGCCGCGCCAGCCCCTTCTTCAGCACGACAAAGCGCGCACCGGAGAGCTTTGCCGCCGCCTCGAAATCCATGTAGCCGAGCGCGGTGCCGAGATCGTCATGCAACTTCGGCGCAAAGCTGTAGTTGCGCTTGTTGCCGAACACGTGATGCTGCACGTTACCGTGCTCGTCGACGCCGTCGGGCACTTCGTCGAACGGAATGTTCGGGATCGCGGACAGCTCTTTCGTCAACTCCTCGTCGGCGGCTTTCGCCGCGGCTTCGAGCTGCGGCATCGTGGTCTTGAGCTCGGCGACCTCGGCCATCAGCTTGGCGGCGCGCGCCTCGTCCTTGGCCTTCTTGGCATCGCCGATTTCTTTCGATGCCGCGTTGCGCCGCGCCTGCGCCTGCTCGGAGGCCAGAATCGCCGCACGCCGCTTCTCGTCGATCGCGAGCAGCGAGGCCGACATCGGCTTGAGGCCGCGCCGTGCGATGCCGGCGTCGAAGGCTTGCGGATTGTCGCGGATCGATTTGATGTCGTGCATGACTGTGGTCCTGGGGCAGCGTGCAAACGGTCAACGTTCATGTTGGCAGTTTACGCTGGCGCGCCTCCCCCTAGCACAGCTGTCATCGCCCGCGAAAGCGGGCGATCCAGTATCCCAGAGACGCTAGTGATTCCCCGAGGGGCCGCGGCGTACTGGATTCCCCGCTGGAGCCTGTCATCGGGCTCGCCGAAGGCGAGACCCGGTGGCGGGGAATGACGGCGGAGATCGGAGCGCCTTACTCCGCCGGCTTGGCCGGCGTCGACACGTCGGTACCGGTGGCCTGCGAGGCCGCCGCCTTCTTTTCCACCATCGCCACCGCGATGATCGAACCCTCGTAGAGCGCCAGCAAGGGAATCGCCAGGGAGCACTGGCTGAGCACGTCAGGCGGCGTCAGCACGGCCGCGATGACGAAGGCGATGACGATGAAATAGCGGCGCTTCTCGCGCAGCATCTTCGATGTGATGATGCCGATCCGCCCGAGCAGCGTCAGGATCACCGGAAGCTGGAAGGCGATGCCGAAAGCGAAGATCAACGACATCATCAGCGACAGATATTCGCCGACCTTGGGCAAGAGCTGGATCTGCGCGGTCTCGTCGCTGCCGGCCTGCTGCATGCCGAGCGAGAAGCGGACCAGCATCGGCAGCACGACGAAATAGACCAGCGCCGAGCCCAGCACGAAGAAGAACGGGGTCGCGACCAGGTACGGCAGGAAGGCCTGCTTCTCGTGCTTGTAGAGACCGGGCGCCACGAACTTGTAGATTTGCGTCGCGACGATCGGGAACGAGATGAAGCCGGCGCCGAACAGCGCGAGCTTCAGCTGGGTGATGAAATATTCCAGCAGCGCCGTGTAGATGAACTTGGAATTCTCAGGACCCGCGACCCACACGAACGGCCAGACCAGCACGTTGTAGATCTGCTTGGCGAAGAAGAAGCAGAAGATGAAGGCAACGCCAAAGCCGAGCAGCGCCTTGATCAGCCGCGACCGCAGCTCGATCAAATGGTCCATCAAGGGGGCTTTGCTGGCCTCGATATCGGCGTCGGTCATGACGCTTTGGCATCCTTGATCGCTTCGGATGGCGCGGTGTCTTGCGCGACGTGGGCCTGCTCGACCTCACGGGTGATCGCCAGCGGCTCGTTCGCGGCTGCATGCGCCTCGGCTTCCATGAAGGTCGCGGGCGTCGGGGCTTCCGGAGTCGTTGGCGTTACCGGCGCTTCATTTGAAGTCGCCGGTGCTTCGCTCGAAGTCGCCAGCGCTTCGCTTGAAGTCGCCGGCGGTTCGACGGCGCTGGTGGCTGGCGTCTCGGCCGGCTTGTCGAGCGCATCGACGCGGAGCGCGTCGCTGACGTCCTTCTGAAGCGAAGTCAACGGATTGAAGCCGGTCGCGGCTTCCTTGACCTCGTCAAAGCTCTTCTTGAGGTCGGCCATCTCGGCCTCGCGCATCGCTTCCTGGAACTGGCCCTGGAATTCGGCGGCCATCTTGCGGGCCTTGCCCATCCACTGCCCGACCATGCGCAGCACGCCCGGCAGCTCCTTCGGGCCGATGGCGATGAGGGCCACGACCCCGATGAGGACCAGTTCACTCCAGCCGATGTCGAACATGAGGTCTTCCGTTCACGCCAGCCGCAAGCCGGCCCAATCCCTCGCGCGCAGGATCGGGGCTACCCGCGTCTCGCATGCTCTCTGGCTCAGACGGCCTTGCTGCCGACGTCGGACCGTGCCGCGGTCGGCGCGGCGTTGTTGTGCTCGATGGACTTGTTCGGCTCGGGCTTTTCAGCGGGCTTGTCGTCGTCCTGCATGCCCTTCTTGAACGCCTTGATGCCCTGCGCCACGTCGCCCATCAGATCCGAAATCTTGCCGCGGCCGAACAGCAGCAGGACCACTGCGATCACCAAGATCCAGTGCCAAATGCTGAGTGAACCCATCCTGCAACCCTCCAAACGCGCATGGCCGGGGACCGGCCGATCTTCACCCAAAACTAGGCTTGGCGGGTCTCAAAAACAAGGACCAAGGCAGCGCCAATTCGCTGTTGGCACTACGCAATCTTGCTAGTGTTAACCGGTCGCAGTGGCCCGTGAACGGACCGGCGTCACTCTTCAGTGCCGCCTTCGCCGCCACCCTCGTTGCCGCCTTCCGGCGCCTCGGGCTCGACCGCCGGCGCCAGCGCCAGATCGAGGTCCTCACCCGGTTCCAACGGATCTTCGTCCTCACGCAGCGCCGGATCATCCGACGGCGTCGGCACGCTGAATCCGGTCGGCAGGCGCGAATCCAACAGGCCCGTGCCCTTCAGCTCTTCGAGGCCCGGCAGGTCGCCGAGCTGTTCCAGGGTGAACTGCGACAGGAAGTCCTCGGTGGTTCCGAAGGTCAATGGGCGCCCGGGCGTCTTGCGCCGTCCGCGCGGCTTGATCCAGCCGGTCTCCAGCAGCACGTCCAGCGTGCCCTTCGAGGTGACGACGCCGCGGATCTCCTCGATCTCGGCGCGTGTCACCGGCTGGTGATAGGCGATGATCGCCAGCACCTCGATTGCCGCACGCGACAGGCGGCGGGTCTCGGTGCTCTCCCGCGTCATCAGCCAGGCGAGATCGCCGGCGGTGCGGAAGGTCCATTTGTTGGCGACGCGCACGAGGTTCACGCCGCGCGAGGCATAATCGGCCTGGAGCTGCTCGAGCGCCGCCTTGACGTCGACGCCATCCGGCATCCGCTTGGCCAGCGTCGCGGTATCCAGCGGTTCACTCGAAGCGAACAGCAGCGCTTCCAGCAGCCGCAATTCCTCTGGACGTGCCTGGGATTCGTTGTCCATCGGCTCGGCCTCTTCTACCCGCACTTCAGCCAGGCTTGCCATGGCAGATTCTCCTTCTTGCACTTAACCGACCGGCGCATCGGGCGCAGGAGCTGCGTCCGGAACCGGTTTAGGACGCCCCTTCCGGAAATAGATGGGCGCAAACGCCTCTTTCTGGTTCAGCTCGAGCTGGCCTTCGCGCACCAGTTCGAGCGCGGCGGCAAAGCTCGAGGCGAACACCGTCGCGCGCTGCGTCGGATCGGCGACATGCCGGATCAGGAAGTCGTCGAGAACGCCCCAGTCGTCCTGTTCACTGATGCTGCCGACCAGCCGCTCCAGCGTGGCGCGCGCTTCGGCGAGCGACCACACCGTGCGCTTGGCCAGATGCACGCTCGCCAGCACGCGCGACTGCCGCTGCGCCGCATAGGCGGTGAGCAGGTCGTACAGCGTCGCCGTGTATTTCGGATGCTTGATCTCGGCGATCTGCTCGGGCTCGCCGCGCGGGAAGATGTCGCGCTGCAATTGCGGCCTGTTCATCAGCCGATTGGCGGCTTCGCGAATGGCTTCCAGCCGGCGCAGACGGTTGGCGAGCGCGGTCGCCATCTGCTCGGCGCTCGGGCCTTCCGCGCTCGGCGGCTCCGGCAGCAGCAGGCGCGATTTCAGGAAGGCGAGCCAGGCCGCCATCACGAGATAATCAGCAGCGAGTTCCAGCCGGATCTTCCGCGCAGCTTCGATGAAGTGGAGATACTGGTCCGCCAGCGCCAGGATCGAAATCTTGGCAAGGTCGACCTTCTGCTGCCGTGCCAGTGCGAGCAACAGGTCGAGCGGGCCCTCATAGCCTTCGACGTCCACGACCAACGCCGGCTCACCCTCGGCGAGCTCTGCGGGCCGCCCGGTTTCGAACGATAGGATTTCTGCGGTCATGCGGATGCCGTGTTTGCCCGTGCGATCAATGCGTCCAGTTCCGCGCGTGCGGCCGCCCGGTCGAACGGCTGCGGCGGCTTGCGTGCGGCGAGCGCGGCTTTCGCCCGCTCCAGTGCCCTGCCGGACAGTTCGGGTGTCTGCCCAGCGACGTCGTGCATCTCCGCGATGTTGCCGTTGCAATGCAGGGCCACGTCGCAACCGGCCGCAAAGATAGCGCGGGTCCGCTCGGCGATATTCCCCGACAGCGCGTTCATCGACACGTCATCACTCATTAACAAACCCTGGAACCCGATTGCGCCGCGAATCACGTCAGCAATCATTGTCGCAGATGTCGTCGCCGGATGGGCGGAGTCGACCGCGCTAAACACAACATGTGCAGTCATGGCCATCGGCAGGTCCGAAAGCGGCTTGAACGCGGCGAAATCGGTCCGCTCCAGCTCGTCCCGGGGCGTATCGACCGTCGGCAGCTTGAAATGGGTGTCGGCGGTGGCCCGGCCATGACCGGGGATGTGCTTCAGAACCGGCAGAACGCCGCCCTGCTCCAGGCCTTCGGTGACCGCACGGGCAATCGCCGCGACCTTGCCCGGCTCCGTGCCGTAGGCCCGGTTGCCGATGACGGCATCGGCACCCGGCACCGGCACGTCAGCGAGCGGCAGGCAATCCACGGTAATGCCGAGATCGGCGAGATCGGCCGCGATCAGGCGGGCGCTCAGGCGCGCCGCAGTGAGCCCGAGCGCCGAATCAGTGTCGTACAAAGTCGCGAATACGGTCCCCGGCGGATAGATCGGCCAGTGCGGCGGCCCCAGCCGCTGCACCCGACCGCCCTCCTGATCAATCAGGACGGGCGCGTCGGCGGCTTCCGACACAGCTCGCAATTCCGCAACCAATGCAGCAACTTGCGCCGGTGTCGCGACATTGCGCTTGAACAGGATGAAGCCCCATGGGCGTTCGGCACGGATAAACTCCCGCTCGGCGGCGGTCAGTTCCGTTCCGGATACGCCGGTAATGAAGGCCCGCGTGCTCATAACGGCCGATTAACCCTGCCCCGCGAGGGGGTCAAGGAAACGGCCGTTAATTCCTCTGGACGAAGCAGGCGGACAGGCCTGCGGACTTGAGGCTGTTGCATGCCTGCGTCGCCTCCTCTGCCGAACCATAGGGACCGGCGAAGGCGCGGTAGACGATGCCCTTGCCCTTGTCGGTGAGGTCGACGCGCTTGATCACCGGCGAGCGCGATCCGAGCACGCTGCCATACTTGCTCTGAAGCACCCGATAGGATGCGGCGGCGCTGTCCTCGCTCTGCTGCGAGGAGACCTGCACGATGTAGCCGCCGCTGCTGGTGGGGGCGAGTTGCGTCGGATTGGTCGCAGCCATCCGCTGCGGAGGCTCGGCCGTCGGTCCCGATTGCGGCGCGAGCGACATAGGCTGGTTGGCGCTGGCATTGGCCGAGGTCGGCGGATTGCGCGACGCGATTGGTGCAGGCGGCGCGACAACAGGTTTTGGCGCAGCTGCCGGCTTCGCAGCGGCGGATTGCGGTGCGGCGCTATCGGTCTGATCGCCTTTCACGGCCACCGTCCTGATCGAACGCGGCGAATTGTTCGGCAGTGTGCCGTTGCTCGGAGTCGGCCCTGCGCTTGGCGGCGGCACCATCGACGGCGACACACTCGCTACCGACGGCGGGTTCGCATTCTGGTTCAGCGGCGGGAACACCACACGGGGTCCACCCGCCCTGGCGTTGACGTCGACAGGCGCCTCCTCGCGCGGCACGATCTTCTCGGTGCCGTCACCGCTCACCATGCGATCCGGCACCTTGGCCGTGGAGTCCGTCGGCGCGGGCACGATCTTGGTCGGCGTGTTGTCGGCCTTGATGATCGGCGGCTCGCCGCTGCGAGGCGAACCCACATAGGTCTTGTAGGCAAACGCAGCGCCAGTCCCGACAACGGCAAGCGCGAGGATCGCCGCGACCGTCATCATGCCGCCGCGCCGCTTCTTCGGCTCGTCAAGTTCGGCGTCGGGATAGTCGTTCTGGTATGCGTAGGGATCGTCGGGATAGGCCGGATCGCGCTGGTAGTCCTGCTCGCCTGCCTCGAGCCGGCCATAGAGCGCATCATCGTAGCGCGACGGATCGGGCTGCGCGTACGGCTCCTGATAGGCCTGTTCCTGATAAGCCTGTCCGTGCTGCTGATAGGCCTGATCCTGATACGCTTGAGCTTGATAAGCGTGATCCTGATGGGTCTGCGGCTGATGAAAATCCGGCTCTGGGGCAGGCGCAGTCGGCTGGGCCGAATAGCGATGCAACGGATGAACCGGGTTTACGGAGACGGGATAGTCAGGCTCCGGCGCGGGTGCCGGCTGCGGCTGCACGTTAGCGCGCCGCATCCATGAGGGCGGCCCGGGCGGCGGCGGAGGCTGCTCAGCATAGTCCTGCTGATCATCGTCCTGGCGATGGTCGTCTTCCCGATAGCTCCGGGCAGGCGCCGCCGTCGGGCGCACAGTTGGCCGCGACTGCGCTGCGAACGGATCGGTCTGTCCGATCAGACGGGCGAGCTCGGCCAAGGGATCATTTTCCGCCTTCCCATGCTGATCGCTACCGCGACCATAGTCATCGGAGGGAAACGGTCTGTCCTGATATCGTTCGGCCATCGTGATGATGCGTCCCTTCGGGAAAGCCGCGCGCCCCTCGACCAAGGCACGGCTTTCGACCCACAAGGCTTTCAACCAAGTCTAAGCGATCCGGCTTCTGCCGGTTACCCCCCCGAATTCCCATTAGGTAGTTCGCCCCAAACTACCGCATCTCGTCCGGGGCATGGACGCCGAGGATGGCGAGGCCCGATGCCAGGACAGAGACGACGCCCTGGACCATGGCCAGTCGCGCTTTTGTAAGATCTGCATCATTATTGATAATGAAGCGTAAATAGGGCAAATCGCGCCCTTTCGTCCAAAGCGCATGAAATTCGCTGGCTAAATCATAGAGATAAAAGGCAATTCGGTGCGGCTCGTGCGCCGCGGCGGCAGCTTCCATCACCCGCGGATAAATTGCGAGGCGCTTGAGAAGATCGAGTTCGACCGGGTCTGACAGCCGTTCCACGGCCAACTCACTCAGCCAGACGATCCGCTCGGCGGTATTCCCGGGCAGTTCCGGGAACACCTCGGCTCGCGCGTTGCGGAAGATTGAGTGACCGCGGGCGTGACCATACTGGACGTAGAACACCGGGTTGTCGCGCGACTGCTCCATCACCTTGGCGAGGTCGAAGTCGAGCACCGCATCGTTCTTGCGGTAGAGCATCATGAAGCGGACGGCGTCCTGGCCGACCTCATCCACCACCTCACGCAAGGTGACGAAGTCCCCGCTCCGCTTCGACATTTTCACCGGCTCGCCGTTGCGCAGCAACTTCACGAGCTGGACGATCTTGACGTCGAGGGCGCCCTTGCCTGATGTCGTCGCCTTCACCGCCGCCTGCATGCGCTTGATGTAGCCGCCATGGTCGGCGCCCCAGACGTCGATCATCTCCGCAAAACCACGGTCGAACTTGTTCTTGTGGTAGGCGATGTCGGAGGCGAAGTAGGTGTAGGAATTGTCCGACTTGATCAGCGGTCGATCAACGTCGTCGCCGTAAGCGGTCGCCTTGAACAGCAGCTGCTCGCGGTCTTCCCAATCCTCGACCGGCGCGCCCTTTGGCGGCGGCAGGCGACCTTCGTAGATGTCGCCTTTGGCCTGTAGGAAATCGATGGTCTCCGCAACCTTGTTGTTGGCGTTCTCGATAAGCGAGCGCTCGGAGAAGAACACGTCGTGGCGAATGTTGAGGGCGGCGAGATCGTCCTTGATCTCGTCCATCATCATCGCGATCGCCTTGGCGCGCACCGTCGGCAGCCACTCGGCCTCGCTCATCCCGCGGAGCTTATCGCCGTGCTCCTTGGCCAGCGCTGCGCCGACGGGCTTGAGGTAGTCGCCGGGATAGAGTCCTTCCGGAATCGCGCCGATGTCCTCGCCGAGCGCCTCGCGATACCTGAGGAAGGCGGAGCGCGCGAGCACGTCGACCTGCGCGCCGGCGTCGTTGATGTAGTATTCGCGCGTGACGTCGTGGCCCGCGAACTGAAGCAGGCTCGCCAACGCGTCGCCAAACACGGCGCCGCGACAGTGACCGACATGCATCGGCCCGGTCGGATTGGCCGAGACGTATTCGACATTGACCTTGGAGCCGCCGCGGACGCGGCCGTAATCGGCGCCCTCGCGCAGCACCGTCCGCAGCGCCTCCGCCCAGGCAGCCGGCTTCAGCGTTAAGTTGATGAAGCCGGGGCCGGCGACGTCGACCTTGGCGATCAGCGCATCCGTGCGCAGCCGCTCGGCGATCTGCTCGGCGAGATCGCGGGGCTTTGCCTTTGCCTCTTTCGCAAGCACCATGGCGGCGTTGGTCGCCATGTCGCCGTGGGAGGCATCGCGCGGCGGCTCGACCACCACGCGCGAGAAATCGATGCCCTCAGGCCAGTTGGCGTCCACGGCCAGCGTACGGCAGGCGGCGTGCACACGCGCGAGCACGTCGGCGAACAGGTGCAGGGATGAGGATGTGTCGGGCATGGCCGCCGCCTAACGCAAATCCGGGGTCGAGTCAAAGAGCCGCTGGTGCTCGGTCAGGGCGAAACGATCAGTCATTCCGGCAATGAAATTGCCGATCCGGCGGGCCCGGTCGCCCTCATTGTCCGCCCCCGCCCCCAACAGCCATTCCGGCGGCAGTTCAGACGGCTCCTTCAGGTACTTTGCGAACAGCTCGAACAGGATCTGCTCCGCCTCCCCCATCACCCGCATCACCCGCTTGTGGCGGTACATGTGCTGGTACAGGAAGCGCTTGATGGCGGCCTCTTCCTCGGCGACCTCGGCTGGGAACGCGATCAGCGCCCTGCTCTGCTGGCGCACATCCTGAGCCGATTGCGGCTTGACCGCCGCAAGGTTCTTCTGCGCCTCGGCGAACACCGCACCGATCAGATGCGAGATCAGCTCGCGCACAAGCTCTGCGCCGCGCCTGACATCTTCGAGATCGGGATACTGCGCCGAGGTCTCGGCGATGATCTCCGCGGTCAGCGGCATCACCTTGAGATCGTCGAGGTGGAACAGGCCGGCGCGCAGGCCGTCATCGATGTCGTGGGCGTCATAGGCGATGTCGTCGGCGATCGCCGCGACCTGCGCCTCGAGCGAGGCAAAGCTCCATAATTCGAGGTCATAGGTCTTGATATAGTCGGCGATGCCGACGGGAACGCCATACCTGCGGTAGCGCTCGGTTGGCGCGCCGCTGCGGTCGGTCAGCGGGCCGTTGTGCTTGACGATGCCTTCCAGCGATTCCCAGGTCAGATTCAGCCCATCGAAGTCGGGATAGCGGTGCTCCAGCGCGGTGACGACCCGGAGCGTCTGGGCGTTGTGGTCGAAGCCGCCAAACTCCTTCAGGCAGGCGTCCAGGGCCCGCTCGCCGGCATGACCGAACGGCGGATGACCGAGATCATGGGCGAGCGCCAGCGTTTCGGTGAGATCCTCGTCCAGCCCGAGTTGCCGGGCCAGCGCGCGGGCGATCTGCGCCACCTCCAGCGAATGGGTCAGCCGGGTGCGGTAGTGGTCGCCCTCGTGGAACACGAACACCTGGGTCTTGTACTTCAGGCGGCGGAACGCGGTGGAATGGATCACGCGGTCGCAATCGCGCCGGAACGGGCTGCGGGTCCGGCTCGGGGGCTCGGCGACCAGCCGGCCGCGGCTGCGATCGGGGTCGCAGGCATAGGGCGCGCGGGGGGCAGCCATTCCGACGGACACGGCGAATTTAGTCCCTATCCATTTGATTCTGCGTATGGTGGCACTTAACTATGTCGGGCGCGGGATACCAAATGAATTGGGCAAATGAATTTGGTATGACCGCGGGGACTATTGGAGACCAGTGATGACGACTGCCGTGACCATCAGCGACCGGGCCGCACGCCGGATTGGGGAGATCCTCAAGGGCGAAGGTTCTGGCGCGATGCTGCGCATTTCCGTCGAAGGCGGCGGCTGCTCGGGTTTCCAGTACAAGTTCGACATCGACCGCGCCCGCACCGACGACGACCTCGTGATCGAGCAGGACAATGCCGTGGTGCTGGTCGATTCCGCCTCGCAGCCGTTCCTGGCGGGATCGCAGGTCGATTTTGTCGACGATTTGATCGGCGCCTCGTTCCGCGTCAACAACCCCAACGCGACGGCCTCGTGCGGCTGCGGGACCAGCTTCTCGGTCTGAGCGCTTACGCGCCGGTGATCTGCCTTTCCTCGTCCGTCCACTCCACCTCGGCCGGCATCAACTCCGGCTGAAGCGGCGCGTCCTCCGACATGACGTGGCCGTCCAGCGCTCGTAGCAAGGCCGCGACGAGCGCAGGCTTGCGCAGCGGCTTGGCCAGGAAGTCCGACATGCCTGCTTCGCGGCAGATCCTGACGTCCTCGGGGAAGGCGTTGGCGGTGAGCGCGATGATCGGCAGGGCGTCGAAGCGCCCGCCTTGCGCACGGATCGCGCGGGTTGCGGCAAGTCCGTCCATGTCGGGCATGCGCACGTCCATCAGCACGACATCGTAATCGCCTTCAGAGGCTGCCGCGACGGCGTCGACGCCGTCGGCGACGACGCGCAGCTCGACATCGAATCCGCCGAGCATCTTGCTCACGACCATGCGGTTGACGGCGTCGTCCTCGGCGACCAGCACCTTCAGCGGCCGGTCGAGCCCGGCGATACGGGCCTTGAGATCGTCGGCGTCGTCGCGGCCCGCATCTTGGTCGGATGCTTGCGCCTGGCTCCAGGGTAACACCAGCGTGAAGCGGAAGGTCGAGCCCTTGCCCGGGGTCGAGGTGACGCCGATGGTGCCACCCATCTGTTCGATGATGCGCCGGGAGATCGCAAGGCCGAGGCCAGTGCCGCCGAAGCGGCGGCTGATCGAGGCGTCGGCCTGGGCGAAGTCGCTGAAGAGTTGGCCGAGCTTTTCGGGGCCGATGCCGATGCCGGTATCGGTCACCGTCCATTCGACGGTCGCCAGCAGATCGCGCCGTGCCTGGCAGGTGGCCGAAATCGTCACCTCGCCGTCGTCGGTGAACTTCACCGCATTGGACACGAGGTTGAGCAGCACCTGGCGGATGCGGGCGACGTCGCCGCGCAGCGTCGGCGGCAGGTTCGGATCGAGCTCGACCTTGACCGCAAGCTCCTTGCTCTTGGCACTCGCGCGCCCCACGGTCGCGGCGGTCTCGACCAGCGCCTGCGGCGCAAAGTCGATCGCCTCGAACGCGAAGCGGCCGGCCTCGAGCTTGGACAGATCAAGGATGTCATTGAGGATGCGCTGGAGATTGTCGCCGGACTCGCGGATGGTGGTCACGGCCTCGCGCTGCTCCGGATCGAGTTTTGTCTCCAGCAGCATGCTGGCGAGCCCGAGCACGCCGTTCATGGGCGTGCGGATCTCGTGGCTCATCACCGCGAGGAAGTCGGACTTGGCGCGGCTCTCGGCCTCGGCCTTTTCCGCGCGCCAGCGCTCGGTCACGTCGCGGCCGAAGCCGCGATAGCCGAGGAACTGGCCGTCGCGATCGTAGGCCGGCTTCGCCGTCAGCGACCACAGCCGCGCCTCCCCGCCGGCGACGACCTTGATATTCATCTCATGCAGCGGCTCGGCCTGCTCCATCAAGCCGATGATGTTGTAGGCCGCGCTCTTGTCCTCGGGGCACAGCATGTCGAGCACGTCGGCGAAATGCGATCCCTTCAGCAGCGGAAGCGGCAGCTGCGCGACGTCGGCGAAGCGCTGGGGCACGTCGACCAGATGCCCCTCGGCATCGGTCTGCCACAGCCAGTCGCTGGCGTTCTCCTGAAAGTCCTTCAGCAGCAGCGAGATGATCTCGGTCTGACGCTCGAGCTCGAGCTGGGCCTTGAGATTGCCGAGGAAGAGGTTGCCCTGGGAGACGATGTTGCGCGCCATGAAGAATGCGAACAGCAGCAGGAATACCGCTGTCACCAGATAGGGCCCGGTGCCGCACAAGAGCAGCGCGCCGACGCAGGCGATCGTCATGGTGGCGAGATAGACGAGGCCGGCACGAGGGAAGGTCGACAGCGTAAACGCTCCGCCCGACATCATGCCGACCATCAGGCAGGCCAGGATGAGCTGGCTGGTTGGTCCGATGCGGCTGAACAGCGCCAGCGGCAGCATGCCCCAGATCGCGGCGAGGAAGAACGCCTGTCGCAGCACCTGCCGCGCGGCGCGGCTTGAGGCCTCCTGCAGCGGATTTCGACGCGACCGCCGCCACGAACGCACCGCGAGCAAGGCGGTAGCGGCGAACGCCATGCCCCAGATCGCGAGGAAGTCGTTCCAGCCCCTGCCCCAGAACAGGATCAGCACGATGGCGACGTTGAGCATGGTCACGGCCATCGTCACCGGGATCAGCCGCGTCACCGCGTCGATCTGCTTGGCGCGGATGCGCCGCAGCTCGCGCTCGCTGAGATCGGCGGTCAGGCCGTCCTCGATCTCGAAGCCGCCGAGCCAGTACAGAAACGCACCGATCACGCCGTCGCGCGGCTCAGTTCGCGTCATGGATTTGTCCGGCCATCCCATCCGAGGAACCTTTTCGGCATCAATGACCCGGCGCGCGCTTAAGCCGGGTTAATTTTGTGGGAGATTCTGCGACCGCCTTGACGGGCGCGTTTGCATTTTGTTCTAACGGTGGCTCCCTCCTGGAGCCCTCCAATGCCCATCAGAGTAGCCACCTGGAACGTGAACTCGGTCCGGCAGCGCATCGACCTGCTGCTGACCTGGCTGAAGGAGTGCCAGCCGGACATCGTCTGCCTTCAGGAGATCAAGTGCGTCGACGAAGCCTTCCCGCGGCTGGAGATCGAAGCGCTCGGCTACAACGTGGTCACGCACGGGCAGAAGACGTTCAACGGCGTCGCCCTGCTCTCCAAGCTCCGGTTCGACGAGACCAAGTCGGGCCTCGCCGGCGACGACGAGGATGCGCATGCCCGCTTCCTCGAAGGCGTGGTGACGCTCAAGCAGGGGGTGTTGCGGATTGCCTGCCTCTACCTGCCCAACGGCAATCCGGTCGGCACCGACAAATATCCCTACAAGCTCAAATGGATGTCGCGGCTTCTTGAGTATTCGAAGGAGCGCCTCAAGGAGGAGGTCCCGCTGATCCTCGCCGGCGATTTCAACGTCATCCCGCATGGGCGCGACGTGCACAATCCCGCCGCCTGGACCGAGGACGCCCTGTTCAAGGCCGAGACGCGGGAGAGCTTTCAGTCCCTGCTCGGGATCGGCCTGACCGACGCCTTGCGGGCGGTCACGGATGAGGGGGGGCTCTACACCTTCTGGGACTACCAAGCCGGGGCCTGGCAGAAGAACCAGGGCTTGCGCATCGACCATTTGCTGCTGTCGCCGCAGGCCAGCGACCGGCTCGCCAATGTCGGCATCGACAGCTATGTGCGCGGCTGGGAGAAGCCGTCGGATCACGTGCCCGTGTGGGCGGATCTCGATCTCGAGGCGGCTTAACGCCGCCTCTGCAGGTCACTCCCGGCGGCCCTGCACCCACTGCTCCAGCATTTGCAGGCACATGGCGCGGTCGTCGTCGGAGGCCTTGGCGAAGGCGCGGTTGTAGCTTTCCTTGATCCAGGTCTCCTCGGCCCCGGCGCTATCCCGGGCCAGCGTCAGCCACATCAGGCCGCGCGCGGCCTGTCGCGGCAGGCGGTCGCCGTTGAACAGCATCTGGCCGAGTAGCGCCTGGGCCTGATGCTGGCCCTTCTGCGCGGCGAGGCCGAGCCAGCGCGCGCCATAGCGGAAATCCTCGCGCGAGGCGTCCGGCGTCTTCAGGTACAGGCGGGCCAGATCGTACTGCGCATCCGCGTTGCCGAAATAGGACGCGGCATAGGAGAACATCTCCCGCGCCCGCTCCGGATCCGACTTGATCTTCGAGTTCGGGATGCCGCTGAGATAGTAGCGGCCGAGCGCGACGAAGGCGTTGGCCACGATCTGCGCTTGCGGCGCCGAGGGGCTGTCCTCGGCATGCGCGTTGGCGATGCGGCTGAAATATTCGAAGGCGCGCAGATCGTCCTGGGCGACGCCGTCGCCATTGGCGTACATGCGGCCGAGCTTCCACTGCGCGATGGGGTGACCGCCCTCGGCGGCATATTGCAGGGCGCTGAGCGAGGCTTCCTGAGATGCGACCGCCGGCGGAACTCTGGTGCGAACCGTATTCGCAGCCCCCGGCAAGGTGGTCACGACCGGGATGGTCGCATCCTTGTTGACCGGCGCGCCGTCGAAGGCGAGCGCCGGTGCGGCCAGCGCAGCAGCCCCCAACATAAACGCAACTATCGCACGCCTAGATGTCCGCATAGCACTGTTTCTCGTGCGCGCCGCCCGGATGGGTCACCGCCCCCCCGAGCGCTGGTCCAACCTGCTGAGCATACTTCCAGAGCGCACCCGACGTGTGGTTAGTCGCGCGAGCCGCCCATTTGGTCTTGCGCTGGGCGAGCTCCTGGTCGCTCAATTTTACGTTAAGGCTACCGGCGACGGCGTTGATCTCGATGATGTCGCCGTCCTCGAGCAGCCCGATCGGGCCGCCAATCGCGGCCTCGGGCCCGACATGGCCGATGCAGAAACCCCGGGTGGCGCCGGAGAAACGGCCGTCGGTGATGAGCGCGATCTTGCCGCCCATGCCCTGGCCGGTCAGCGCCGCGGTGGTCTGGAGCATCTCCCGCATGCCGGGGCCGCCCTTCGGCCCCTCGTAGCGGATCACGATGACTTCGCCTTCGCGGTAGGTGCGCTTCTGAACCGCCTCGAAAGCGTCCTCCTCACGGTCGAAGCACCTGGCCGGACCGGTAAACCTGAGGTTGGACATTCCCGCGACTTTCACGATCGCACCTTCTGGCGCCAAATTGCCCTTCAGACCGACCACACCGCCCGTGACGGTGATGGGTTTGTCTGCCGGGTGCACCACGTCTTGGTGCGGATTCCACTTCACGCTCTTGAGGTTTTCGGCGATCGTCCGGCCCGTGACGGTAATGCAATCACCGTGCAGGAAGCCGTTGTCGAGCAGCGTCTTCATCAGAAGCGGTATGCCACCTACTTCAAACATGTCTTTGGCGACATAACGGCCACCCGGCTTCAAATCAGCGATATATGGTGTCTTTTTGAAGATTTCGGCGACGTCGAATAAGTCAAACTTTATGCCCGCCTCGTGCGCGATCGCCGGCAGGTGCAGCGCAGCATTGGTCGAGCCGCCGGATGCGGCGACCACGGCAGCGGCATTCTCCAACGCCTTGCGGGTGACGATGTCGCGCGGCCGGATGTTGGAGGCGATCAGGTCCATCACCTTCTCGCCCGCGGTCATGCAGAAGGCGTCGCGGATTTCATAAGGTGCGGGGGCACCGGCCGAGTAAGGCAGCGCAAGGCCGATCGCCTCGGAGACGGTCGCCATGGTGTTGGCGGTGAACTGCGCGCCGCAGGCGCCCGCCGAGGGGCAGGCCACGCGCTCGATCTCGTCGAGATCCTCGTCCGACATGGCGCCGACCGAGTGCTTGCCGACGGCCTCGAACATGTCCTGCACGGTGACCTGTTGCCCGCGGAAATTGCCGGGCAGGATCGAGCCGCCGTAAATGAAAATCGACGGCACGTTGAGACGGACCATCGCCATCATCATGCCCGGCAGCGACTTGTCGCAGCCGGCCAGGCCGACCAGGGCGTCGTAGGCGTGACCGCGTACCGTCAGCTCGACCGAGTCGGCGATGCATTCGCGCGACGGCAGCGAGGAGCGCATACCGTCATGACCCATGGCGATGCCGTCGGTGACGGTGATGGTGCAGAATTCGCGGGGGGTGCCACCGGCCGACGCCACGCCCTTCTTAACCGCCTGCGCCTGGCGCATCAGGGCGATGTTGCAGGGGGCGGCTTCATTCCAGCACGAGGCGACGCCGACGAAGGGCTGGTGGATCTGCTCGGTGGTCAGACCCATGGCGTAGAAGTACGACCGATGCGGCGCGCGCGCAGGGCCTTCCGTCACGTGACGGCTCGGCAGCCTCTGCTTGTCAATCTTCGCGCTCATCGCAAACCAGTTTCCCCGGTCAACCCTTTCAGACCCGAAAAATCAGAGCCAAGATTTGAATCGACCTTGGGATTTCCCGTCGCCGTCGAAGACTGCCGCTGCCCTTAAATCATTAGAGTGATTTTATTCATGTTCGGGTGTGGCCAAAAAGCGGCGCTGATGCGAACGGTCGGTGATGAGGGTTAAAACGCCAATCACTGTTGCTTGAACACAACAATCGTGGCGTGGAAGACACGGATTGTCCTACCGGGATACCTCACAGAGATAATGATTCACAACTTCCGATTTCACGGTACGGGCAGCGCGCCCCGTTTGACGATGAGGCAGCTCGGCTGAGTCGGCGCCGCCCCGCTGCACCACCGAGCCCCTCTCATGTTCCGGACGCGCAGCGGTTGCGGCGCAGAGCCGGTATCCAGGGCCACACGGCACGACACAGCGACGTGGGCCCCGGCTCTGCAGCGCATCGTCGCTGGACGATGCTTCGCATCGCCAGGGTGACGCTGCGCTGCGTCCAGGGCACGAGGCGCAGTGTGGCGCATGCTGCCTCCACAGCGTCATTGCGAGCGCAGCGAAGCAATCCAGAATCCCTCCGCGGACTCCGGATTGCTTCGTCGCAAGGGCTCCTCGCAATGACGGAGCAAGGGGCACTGCCGTCGTCCTCCAAGTCGCTATCATCGACTTGGCGAGCGGAAAAAGTCCGCTATGTCCCCGAACACCCGTCGGTCATGTCCCCGGGCTGAACAGCAGGCGGGCGATGACAGCGCGCGCGTGGTCGCAGACACGCCTTCGCATTCTCGCGACGGATTTCGCCCGAGCTTTGCTTCGTCTCTCCACCCTCTAGATCCAAGAGGGCGATCGGCATAGAGGCGTGGAGTTTGGCTCCACGTCCCCTGCCACACCACCCGGCATGCGGGTCCGCACCGGGCGGTTCGATGGGTTGAGGTTAGCTTGCGAGGGAGGGGACTCCCAGCCGTCTGAAGCGTTCATTTGGCAACGCTTTGTTGAGCGCCACCTTCGAGGTGCGCCACCAGCGCCGTCTGTTGATGGCCACTCGCCTGGCTTCGTCGGGATGTACGCCGCGCGCGATCAATTCGCGGTAGACGACATGCCCGTTCTTCCAGTGCTTGAGCTGAACCGCCCGCAGACGATGCCGGATCCACCCGTCGATGTCGGCAAAGACGCCGGGCGTCTCTGCAAGGCGGAAGTACCCCTTCCACCCTGTCAGATACTTGCCGAGCGGCTTGCACATTTGTGCGAGACTGCGTCCGGCACTGCGCCGGGTCATGTCGCGCACGCGCTCTTTCATGCGTTCGATGGCCTGTGGTGCGACGCGCCGCCTGATCGTCCGTCCCGCAGCCACCCAAAAGGAGAAGCCGAGGAACTTCGATGCCGTGGCGCGTCGTACCTTGCTCTTGGTTTCGTTGACGCGGAGCTTCAGCTTCCCGAACAGCTCGCGCAGTGAGGTCATCACCCGCTCGCCCGAACGCTGCGTCCGAACGTAGACGTTCAGATCGTCGGCGTAGCGGACGAAGGCATGCCCGCGCCGCTCCAGCTCCTTGTCGATTTCGTCCAACAGCACGTTGGCCAATAGCGGAGACAGCGGACCGCCTTGCGGCGTCCCCTCACCCCGCTCGATCACCACCCCGTCTGCGAGCACGCCCGCATTGAGGTAGCGGCGGATCAGCCGCAGCACCCGACGGTCCGCGATCCGTTTGGCCAGCCTTCCCATCAGGATGTCGTGGTTGACCCGGTCGAAGAACTTCTCCAGATCGATATCCACCACGAAGCTGCGGCCTTCCTGCACATAGGCTTGCGCGCGACGCACCGCGTCGTGCGCACTCCGTCCGGGCCGGAAGCCATAGCTTGCATCCGAGAAGGTTGGGTCGAACTGCGGTTGCAGAACCTGCAGCAGGGCCTGCTGGATGAACCGGTCGAGCACGGTGGGGATGCCGAGCTCGCGCTCGCCCCCGCCGGGCTTCGGGATCGCCACCCGCTTCACTGGCTGCGGCTGGTACTGCCCCGCGAGCAATTTCTCGCGCAGGAGCGGCCAGTGCACGCGCAGATGGTTAGGTAGCTCCTCCACCGTCATCCCGTCGATGCCGGGACTGCCCGCATTCTGCCGAACACGCTTCAGTGCGGCCTGAAGGTTCTGGCGTTCACACACCTTCTCCATCAGATCGCTGCTTCCTGGGCGCTCGTCTCCACTTCCAGTCAGGGGCGCTTCCACGCGCCCGGCCGGCCGCTGCAGCTTCACCGCAGCGGTCGATCGTGCGTCCGGGGCTTCCGGCTTCTGTGGCATAATTCCCCCGAGGTTTGTGGGCGTTTCGCCCTTCCCATCGTTCGGCCCTTCACGGCTTTAAGCCGCTACTACGGCCTCTGCTGACTTCTCGCTCCGAGGGCCTTGCAACCCTCGTCACCCTTTCAGGTGCAAGCGAGATCTCCCCGGGTAAGACCTTCGACCTTCGCTGCACGACCGCCGGATCTACGTCGCCTGCCTTGATCACAACGGCTTTGCGGCTCCTGGCCCGCTCGCCCTGCTCGGCTCCGCCTCATATCCGATTTCTGTTCGTCGGCCCGCAGCTTCGCTCCCCGCTTCCTTCACGCCGGCCTCGCGGTCCGACACTCTGCGGTTCACTTCGCTCGCTGTGATCAGCTCACGGAAGGACTTTCACCTCCAAGTCGAAGCCCATGCCGGGCACACCAGGGAAGGCCGGGTGCCGGCTGGCACCCGCGGTCCGCTGCGCGAAAAGCACACGCAGAGAAGACCGCACAACAGCATACAGGTGAAGCCCAACACACGGCCTTCCCTGCGCAGTGGTTTGACGGCTTATGCCGTGCTCTCCCGGGAGCCGAATTCCTTCTGGCCTCCCTCACCCCGGCGAAAGTCGCCGGCACCCGCGCCGGTTGACGCCAATGCCGCATCCGCCAAGGCTTGACCGTAGCAACGACGGCCAGGACCACACGGTTTTGCCGTACGCGCGGTTCGCCTGCGCCGCAGGGTTCGACGGCGTTGTGCACGTTGCCATCGAAATGCTGGCGCGACGAACCTGACAGCGCCGTCCGTCCGCGCGAAGCCTAGGGCTCACGGAGAGCAATCCGCCCTGCCCACAGCTCTCGCGCCCGACGCCACCGCGTCCACCGCAAGCCCGGCTCTGCGATCATCACGACACATGATCGCCCCTCAAGGGTGAGCCGGGATGAACGACACATACGCCAATTCCGAATTTCGGTAAAGCGGAATCTTTTTGCGCGGGCGGGTTGACAGTCCGGCGACACAGCAAGATCCCGTGGCCCGAATGGCGCCACGACGTCGAACGCAGCGGCGCTCAGGCCGACATCGCTCCCTGGCGCCCGAACGGATCGAGCAGGCGGACGATCTCGCAGACGGCGACGAGACCGGCGAGCCAGGCGGCGCTGGTCAGCCCGAGGCGCGTCACGATGGCGGCAGTGAAGGCGCCCTCTCCGCCCAGGAACGGCGTCGCGGCGAGCAGCGCGAGCTCATAGGCCGCATAGGCGGCGACGAGCGTGACGGCCAGCGCCAGCGGCGTGCGGCCCTGCGGCAGCATGCGTAGCACCGCGGACGAAACGGCGGTCGCCAGCAGCGCGGCCGCGCCGATCGCAAAACCCCAGGCGACGGTGCTGCCGTCGATGGGATAGTGCAGCGCGCCGAAGCCGATGGTCTGGTTGACGAGCCAGGCGCCGGTGACGACGAGCAGCGCCGGGCGCAGCGGCAGCATCGCGGCCGCGACAACGGCAAAGGCCGCGAACGGTGTCGCACAGGCGAGCGCGAAGCTTGCGAGCGCGCATGACACCGCGAGCAGCGCAAAGCAGAACATCGGCGCAAGGCGCGGCGTCACCGGATGAAGCCACAGACGGTCGGCGCGAGACGGCTGGATGCTGAGAGCCATAAGTGATCTCCTTCTCTTCGAATTCTAGTCCATTTGGGGACGTGTGACAGCCCTATCGACGTCAGAACGTGGCGCCGGCTTTGAGCAGATAGCTGCGGCCGGGCAGCGGATAGGCGCTGAAGCGACCGTCGGTAAAGGTGCTTGCGACTGCATAGTCGTAGTAGAGCGCTTTCAGCAAATTGTTGACGCTGAGCGACCAGAAGTACCGCTCATATCGACCACTGAGCTTGAAGTCGATCGTGCCATTGGCAGGAATCGGCTTCTGAGTTCCGGCCTGGTCGTTGTCCATGCGACGCTCGCTCCAGAACCGCGCGGTGGCATCGAGCACGACATAGTTCTGCCAGATGTTCCAGGTGACACCCGCACTCGCGGTGTAGCGCGAGACCAGCGGCACGTCATTGCCGGCCCAGACGCCTTCGCGGAAGACAGCCCTCGTATAGGCCATGCCGGCGCGCAAGAGCAGCGCGTCGTTGACGCGATAGGAGACACTGGTCTCCGAGCCGAAACGGCGGGTCGGATCGAGATTGGTGTTGTAGAACAGGATTGGATTGAAATGGATCTCGTTAGCGAGGTCCATCAGATAGAGACTGCTCTGCATCTGAAGACCGCCTCCCTTGATACGCAGCCCAGCCTCGACATCCTGCGAGGTCTGGGTCTTGAGCTGGAACGTTTGCGGCAGCGGATTGAAGAAGGGATCGAATGAGGGTCCCGACGACACCCGCTCGTCGACGTCAGGCGTGCGAAACGCCCGCGCCGCGCGGCCGAACAGCGAGACCATGTCGCTGAGGCGATGCTCGGCACCGAGGTGCAGCGCATATTGGGTCTCGTCGCTCCTGAGCGGGAGCGCGCCGATGTCGGCGTTGAACGGAGCCGTCGGATCAAAATTGTCACGTGCCGACAGACTGACGGTCTGCACCCGCGCGCCATAGGAAACGTCGGTCGTGGGCGTCACACCCAATGTGTGCTGAAGATAGCCCGCAACCGTCTGCTGCCTGAGGTCGTAATTGTGCCAGGCGGCGAGACCCTGGCCGGCGCCGCGGCTCTGCTGAAAGCTCGCATCGTAATAGTCGATGCCGGTCAAGAGCTGCGACGGCATTCCGAGCAGAAGGCTCTTCACGCTGAGCCGCGGCGTGATCGACCATGTCGTCAGATTGGCGTCGACATAGGTCGAGGTGAAGAAAGCGGGCACCGGCGTCGGACTGGAGAAGAATGCACTCTGCTGCCTCTTGTCGCGCATCCCGCCGTCGACGATGAGATCGACGCCGTTCACCAGGGTTTTTGTGAAGCCCGCTGTCGCGCCAAAACCTTGCTGGTTGGCATAGTTGAAGGGCGTGCTGGTCGCTCGCCGGTTGGTCGCGAGCTCATCGAGGCCGATCGAGGGATCGACGGTGCGGCCGCCCGGCAGTCGCAGCTCCTGATTGTCGCCGGTCACGGTCAGGAAAGCAGTCAACCCCGGCGTCGTGTAGTTCAGATTGCCGACACCGTTCTCCTGGGAATAGCGATTGTTGTCGCGATAGCCATCGGTCTTGACGGTATTGCCGTAAAACGAGGTCGACCACGGACCGGAATTGAGCGATGTCGAGACGTTGCCGAGCCTGGTGTTGAACGAGCCGAAGCCGGCCTCGATGCGCGCGGCCATGGGCGGTCTGCCGACGCCGTTCTTGGTGATGATGTTGATGACGCCGCCGACCGCATTGTCCCCATAGAGCACCGCACCGGAATTGCCGCGCGTGATCTCGATACGCTCGATGGAATTGAGCGGGATGGTGGCAAGGTCCACCTGCGCCATGTCGATGTCGTTCAGCCGTCGTCCGTTGACCAGCACCAGCGTGTTGGCGGTTGCGAACGCGCCGAAGCCGCGCAGGTCGACACTGGTCTTGGCGCCGATCGGACCGCCATAGAACGTCGTGATCTGGGCGCCCGGTGCTTGCGTCGAGATGATCTCGGCAAGCGTCTGCGACGGCGCATGGGCGATGTCGGCGGCCGTGATGACGCTCGTGGCGGCGCCGACGATGCCTCCATTGTTGCTGGCCGCCTCGCCGCCAGAGCCGGACGAGCCGGTCCCTGTCGGCGCGCCGTTCGGCATCGCCCGGCGCCTCCCCGTGTCGCCATCGCTGGTCGCCCTGGCACGTGTGCGGTGCTGATCGTCGAGCCTGGTCACTTCGACCGGTGGCAACTGCTCGGCGGCAGTCTGGGCGCGGGCGCCCCTCATATTGAGGACAAGAACGGGAATGATGAAGCTGGACGCCAGCCAGGCCGTGCGACGGCACCGGACGGCGGCGGAAACGGAAGACATGCGAATAAAACCTCGGCAGGACGTCAGTGGCACGTCACAGCGAACGAGGTTTCACGACGGAGCGATCAGTCGTTCCGGTGAAGCTAATGTCTGTACTCCCCGACCGACATCTTCGCGTGTGACCACGGCTGACGGCAGGTCTCCTGGCTCGCGGGTCGTGACCTCTCCGTCGCCTTCCCAGGACCGAGATTCCCAGTGGCATAGGACGAGAGATTCGCCGCTTACAGTTGCGGGGGCAGCCATGGCATTGAGAAGATCCCGGCGTTGGGAAAATCTCGCACCACGTTCCCTTTTGATCTCCGTGACGAGAACCGTCGCGGATCTTTTACGAGTCGTGCGGCCCGGGAGTCAATCGGCTGGTTGCATCTGGCAGCGACCACTCGCCGCTGCCGGTCCGTCCCGCAAGCAGAGGCCCGGCGCTACGTCCGCCCTCGTGGGCGCTGGGCCTGCGCCCAAGCGACGGCGACGTCGCGTGGCGGAACATCGATGCGCTTGATCGGCGTCAGTTCGCCGGAGGCAGAGACAATCGCGGTCTCCTCGCGGCGGCAACGCCGACACACGAAACGGACCTCACGCGGGAATGCCGACCAGCTTGAACGTTTGACGTTCGCAGCCATCGGCCAAGCGTCGCAATGCGACACCAGGAACCGGCCGGGATCGAGCATACCCATTCAATCGGACTCCACGTCCTGCCCGCTTCCTTCAATGATTAATCCAAGTGAATCGTTCCGGTGCCAGGGCACCGCCGACGGCCTCCTGTCTTTTGGCGCGTCAGCGAACTTGGTTGCGTCGCTCCCGACCTTCGCACGCATCAAGAACTCAGCGAGCCCCCTTGAGGGTGCAGGAGGTCGTGCAGGTGACCGTGGTGCCGTGATCGCATGACTTGCAGGCGCTGACGCACTGATTCATGTCGCGAGGATTGTAGCTGTAGTTTCGCATCGGGCAGGTCGACGTCGAGCCGGTGATGTCCTGCTCCTGATCGCAGGCCGCCGTCATGAGCGCGAATATGATCACTGCAACGAGACGCATGGGATTGCCCGTCAAACATGGCGAGTGACACTCGCGAGGCGCGCTGCATCGCAACGAGCCCCGGCCTTCCCACCGCGAGCCATCGCCAATCAGCGACGCCCGCATGCGTCTGAGAATGCGCGCCAAATGTTAAGAACGGATTGCAGTCGGCCTCAAGCAGCAGCGCTGGTCGCGATCGCCTGCCGCATATCCACTGCCAGCTGGCGGTACTGCTCGGCGAGCTTCAGATAGAACTCGCGCTTGGTGCTGTCGGTGGCGAGCTTGGCGATCAGCTCGCACTCGGCGGAGAGCGTCTCGAACCGTTCGAGCCTGTCCTCAAGGTGTGTCATCGGCGTGTCCCCATCTGACGCCTCAGGGACGTCAAGCCTAAGCCCGGGAAATAGGTCACGGCGAACATCGTTATGGAGTAGAATCGTTTTTTCCGTTCGGCGACGCCGGACGGCAGGCAATGCTATTTCTGCTCCAACCGCCAGGCGCCGTCCCAACCGCCGTCCGGCGGGTTGGCCTCGAATTGCGCGATGCGGCCGAGCAGCGTGCGTGAGGGACCGTCGCCGGGGACCGCTTCGAGCGCGGCGTTGAAGGCGGCGCGGGCGTCGTCGAAGTGCCCGGCGCGATAGGCGTCGAGACCTTCGGCATAGAGCGTGCGCAGGCGCGCTTGCGCATCGGTGAGTGCGCCGGCCCTGCCCATCACCTCGAAAACAGCTTGCGGTGCGCGCTGCCCCGCGACCGCGACGCGATCAATCTCACGCAGTTCGAGCTGTGAGCCGATCGCATCCGCCGTTGCCTGCGAGACCAGGATGCGGGTGCCGTAGGCCTTGTTGGCGGCCTCCAGCCGCGAGGCGAGGTTCACGGCGTCACCCATCACGGTAAAGCTCATCATCAGCTCGGAGCCGATGCTGCCGGTCAGGACCTCGCCGGTGGCGATGCCGATGCGCAGATCGCACGGCGCCGGCATGGCGCGGATGCCGAGCAGATCCGGCAGCTGCTTCTGGAGCGCGGGCACCTGATCGGCCATCTCGATGGCGGCAAGGCCGGCGAGCATCGCCTGCTCGCCCTCCTCGATGAAGGGCGGGCCCCAATAGCACATGATTGCATCGCCGATATATTTGTCGATGATGCCGCGATTGCTGCGGATGGGGCCGGACATCACCGTGAAATAGTGGTTCATCACCTTGACGAGGCCGCGCGGGGTCACGCCCTCGCTCATCGAGGTGAAGCCACTCATGTCGCAGAACATGATGGTCATGACCCGGCGCTGGCCGTCGATGGCGACCTCCGGCCGGTCAATCAGGCCCTGCACCACCTTCGGGTCGATGTAGCGGCCGAAGGTCTCACGGATGCGCTCGTTGTGCCGGAGCTGCTCGATCATGCGGTTGAAGGCCGCGGCAAGCTCGCCGATCTCATCCTGGGTGGAGACGGTAATGGGCTTGTCGAACCGGCCCGCCTCGACCTCGCGGGTGCCGGCGAGCAGCAGCCGCACCGGGCGCGTGATGCCGCTACTCACCAGGAGCGCAAAGGCAAATCCAACGATCGCTGCGAGCAAGGTCACGATGCCCGATACGATGATCGCCTGGTGCTGGTGGCTGATCACCTGCGACGTGCTGAAGAAAACCTGCGTCAGCATGTCGGCGCGGATCGCATCGATCTTCTGATTGAACTGGTCGCGCAGCACGTCGATGTGCTCCAGCGTGCCGCGGGCCTCCGCCATCTGTCTGGCATCGACCTGCTTGGCCAGCTTTGCGTGGTCCTCGGTCAGATCGCGGCGCAGCTCAGTGACGGCGGTCTCGATGCGGAGCTCGATCCGCGCCAGGGCAGCATTGTCGGACGGTGTCCTGGGATCGTTGATGATGGCGTTGATGAGCGTGCGTGCGCTCTCGGCCTCCTCCTCGATCCTGCGGTCGGTCTGCTCGAACTCGCGCACGCGCGCCGCATAGGCCTCCTCGTCCGACGGCGACTGCATCTTGGTCATGACCATGCGCCGCAGCGCCAGCGCACGCTCCAGCGAGCGGATGTTGGCGCGCGCCAGATGGCCGTAGGCCGGGATGTAGCGGTTGGTCAGCTCGTCCAGGAGGACGCCGACCTTGCTCGACATCACCATCGACAGGATCGAGGTGACCAGCATCAGGACGATCAATCCGAGGGCGATACCGACGATCTTGCGCCGGATCGACTGGTTGAAAATCGGCATAGGTGCAGGGCAAAGGCTGAAAGGATGAAGCGAGGGAACTCAATACACCGGATTTAGCCATGGGAACACGCGCAATCTCGCCTTTCTGACGCCGTGAGCCGTACGCAACCGTCGCGCGAGCCTCAATCGTTAACAAAGGTTAAACACGCTGCCTTTTCCGCTATTTCGGAAGTTCCCGAGTTCCCATCCGTATTTTGCCGCATTGTTGCGAGAGCGTGAGGAATGCGAAACGATGTCATGACATCGTTTGGTGTCGTCTCTTGATTCTCAAGCCGCATGTCGTCGCGGACCTTGGTTTGTAGTGGTTTCGCAGGGGGACCATGGAATGAACCAGTGCCTACGCTCGCTCGCGTGTGTCGTTGCCGTGGCCACAATGGCCCTCCTTCCCACCGAGTTGGCGGCGAAGAGCAGTCATAAATCTTCCGCGCCGAAGAAGACGCATGAGGCGAAAGCCGGCAAGCAGCGCCATGCCTCCGCCGGCAAAGCGCGGCACGGCAAGCACGTCGAGGCCAAGCGCAAGCCGAAGAAAACGGTCGACGAGCCCTCGGACAAGCCGGCACCACCGCCGCTGACCGGCGATCTCGCCGCGCTGAAGGATGCGATCGACCTCGCGCGCAAGGGCAAGACCGAGGATGCGGGCGCCGCGCGCGACCGCATCACTGACCCCGCCGGACAGAGGCTTGCGGACTGGTTCATGCTGCGCCACTCCGAGAGCACGGCGAATTTCAAGCGCTACGCCGCCTTCCTCGCCGCCAATCCGGACTGGCCGAGCAGCGCCCTGCTCCGCCGCCGCGCCGAGGCGCGGCTGTGGCAGGAGAAGAGTGACGCGGCCATTGTGCACACATTCACCATGGACCGGCCGACCAGCGCCAAGGGCAAGTTCGCGCTGGCCCGCGTACTGCTCACTGAAGGCGAGACCGACAGGGCTGCGCGTCTCGTGCGCGAGGCCTGGCGCACGGACGAATTGACCGAGCGGAGCGAAGAGGACTCCTATGCGGCGTTCAGCGACCTTCTATCCGCCGACGATCACCGCGCGCGCATGGACAAGCGCCTCGGCGCCAAGGACTACGCAGGCGCAAGGCGCGCGGCCAAACGTCTCGGCGAGGATGCGCTCGCGATCGTGAAGGCCTGCGCCGCCGTCACCGGCAAGGCGAGCAAGGCCAAGGACTATCTCGAGGACGTCTCGACCGAGGCGCGGCGCGATCTCGGCTATGTGCTGTGCCGCGCTCAGTGGCATCTTCAGAACGACCGCATCGACGACGCAGCCGAGGTGATCCTCGCCGCCCGGCCCGACACGATGGCCGCGCAGGACACCGATGCCTGGTGGCGCGAGCGCCGCCTGCTGGCGCGCAAGCTGCTCGACCAGGGCAAGTTCAAGACCGCCTATGACGTGGTGCGCACGGCCGCGGTGCCGGAGAAGGAAGTCTATCGCGTCGACTACCACTTCATGTGCGGCTGGATCGCGCTGCGCTATCTCGACGATCCCAAGACGGCGATGGTGCACTTCGCCGCGATCGACGCAGGCTCGGCCAATCCGATCGCGCTGTCGCGCGCCCATTACTGGCGCGGCCGCGCCGCCGAGGCGATGGGTGCCACAGCCGACGCACGCATGAGCTATCGGGCGGCAGCGCGCTATCAGACCGCCTATTACGGTCAGCTCGCCCGCGCAAAGCTCGGCCTGGACCGAATCGAACTGCGCGCGCCCTCGCCCGTGCTGGCCGCCGCCGACACGCAGTTGGCGGACGAGCGCGTGCGCGCAGCCAACATGCTCTACGATATCGGCGAGCGCGACGTCGTGTTCTATTATGCCGAGGATTTTGCCAAGGAGAGCTCCGACGCCGCGGCGCTCGAAGCGCTCGCCGCGCTCGCCGGACAGCGCAACGACGCACGCGTGATGCTGGAGGTCGGCAAGTCGGCCCTGGCGCGCGGGCTCGCGCTCGACCACTACGCCTTCCCCACCATCGGCATTCCCGAGCACAAGCAGGTCGCACCCGCGATCGAGACCAGCGTGATCTATTCAGTGGCGCGCACCGAAAGCTCGTTCGACCAGCGCGACAAGTCGCCTGCCAATGCGGTCGGGCTGATGCAGGTGACCCCGGAAGCGGGCCGCGACACCGCCAAACGCTTCGGCCTGACCTATGACTGGGACAGGATGGTGTCCGATCCCGTCTACAACACCCAGATGGGCGCGGCCGAGCTCAGCGCGCTCTTGTCGGAATATCGCGGCAACCAGATCATGACCTTCGCCGGCTACAATGCCGGCCGCGGCCGTGTGCGCGAATGGGTGCAGGCGCGTGGCGATCCCAGAGATCCCAAGGTCGATCCGGTCGACTGGGTGGAGCGCATCCCGCTGTCGGAGACGCGCAACTACGTCCAGCGCGTGATCGAGAACGTCCTTGTCTACCGTGCGCGGTTCGAAGACAGCAGCATCATCGCCGGCAAGAGCGACCAGCGCGTCGTCACTCACGAGGTGAGCGCAACCGCACCCGTGGCGGCCGCAGCACCCGCTCCCTAGTCAACGCCGCCGGGGCTGGACGCGGCGCCTGCGGGGTTACGGTGCTGCGGCTTCCACGCGCGTATAGTCGCGCAGCCAGGTGTCACCTCCTTCCGTCGATCAGATCGCCACCGCCCAAATATGCGCCGGTCAACGCTCTTGCGAAGGTCCAGGCGTGTATCGTGCAGCTCCAGCACGAGACGGCACTCAGGACCGCCAACGTCTCGATCATGTTGCCAGCGGCGAGCTCGACGTTCCCGGCGGCCGTTTCTGTGCGCCCGGGCATCGACCATTGCATGAAGTACGTGACGAGTTCGCCGCGCCGGTAGCAATCGGTGTCACAGTAGCAGCGCTGTGTCCGCACATGCCTGACATAGCCGATCCCGATTGACCGCGAGCATGCGCTGCACGTGGCGGTGCGCAACGGGGGCTCGTGATTGACCACCACGAATTTCATGAAGCCGCCCTCACGCGATCTTTCGCGAGCGCCTCGCAGAACAATGCGTAACACTGATAGTCGCAGTAAGGCAGACGGGTCGTGATCTCGCGGAGATAGCTGCCGCCGATCGGCTCGCAGCACTGCATGCACCAGGTCTTCCGGAACGGGGTCCGGCCGTTCACGAGGACGAACGCGAATCTCATGTGGCACCTCCCAAAGCGAAGCAGTAAACGCTGTCCATCGGAGACAGTGCGGGCGGTGGAGCGCAAAGATGGTTTCGGCCGTCCGGATTATCCCTGTTTCGCTCCACTTTTTGCGGTGGGATCAGAATGAATCTCCCGTCCTCCCTGCGCCGTGCATAGAGCCGACCGTCGATGTACTTGATGTCGGTCGGATAGCAGTCCGCGTTGCTGCAGCAACTGAGGCTCGGATTATCCGGCATGTGCCAGGTCGAATAGAATTTTTCGTGCAGCGCCTGGTCCTGGGGTGGGTGCTGGCGATGAACGGTGCCGTGTCCCGTCTCCTGCGCCTGGGCCGTCGCAGCGGCGCCGAGGAGAACCATCGCGCACAAGAGCTTGCATGAACGGATCAACGCACGGGCTCCCGGATTAGATATCAGCTCTCCAATTCAGCCCTCACGCGACCTGCGCCCGAAACAGCCACCGGCGGTCGCGTTCGCGGCGTGTGCGGAAGCGATCAACGCATTTCTTGGAGCAGAGCGCAGTGCGCCAGGAATAGTAGCGGATCAGACCAAACTTGCCGCCACACACCGCACAGCCCTTGATCGAAGAGCAACGTTCGGACTCGGATAGGCGACGCTCAGGAAGTTGCGACGTATCGCACATTGTTCTCTCCCTCTTTCGGCTGCTTGCGCTCTTGCCTATTGGTTTCCTTCGAATTCACTCGGGTCGTGAGTTGCGGAGATCGCGGCTGCGTGTCGAGAAATGCCGCTGCCTCGTCGCTGGTCGCCTGCCTGTGTCGGTGAAAGCGCCCGGGGCTATATGCTTCAGACCCGGTTCTCGTGCGAACACTGCGATTGGCTGGTCGACACTCCCGATTGGCCGTGAGACTAGTCCCCCCAGAACAAGACGCTCAATTGTACGGAGGTAATTGGCCGACATGACTAGGAATGGAGGAGCTATACTTAGGTTTGTCCCGTAGTCGCCCGGGACTCTCGCGATGGCCCATGCTCAACGAGACAGCGAATGACGCACGAGCTGCACGGTGACCGTGAAAAACTTGGCTGGCACGACGTGCTTGATGCGCTGCGGCGAACAGGGCGGCGAGCAGCCAATTCCAAGGCCAATGTCGCAGTCGCCATCCGACTTTGGCCGGAATTGCTCCTCCGGCGGCAACGTGCTCTACTTGCGTTCACGCAGAGAGCGCCGGGAGCGTCTGCGATGAAGCCGGGCCGGGCAGCCACGTTCGGGAAGTCAGCCGCGCAATTCCTCGCCGGCTGTGTCAGGCAAGTTGTCACCCCCAAGCCGCGCACTGAGACCGGTGACGCCGGTCTGCTGGAGGCGGTCAAGCAGTGGCAGCAAGTCTTCGAGCACAACCCGGTCATGTATTTCATGGTCGACCCGAGCGGAACCGTGATCAACGTGAACACGTTCGGCGCGGCGCAACTGGGCTATACGGCCGCGGAGTTGATCGGCCGATCGGTGCTGGATGTCTTTTTCGAGGAAGACCGCGACTTCGTCCGCGCGTGTGTCGCGCTGTGCCTTGAGACCATCGATCAGTCACACACCTGGGAGATTCGGAAGGTTCGCAAGGACGGCTCGGTGCTATGGGTGCGCGAGAACGCCAAGACCATGCTGCGGGCCAATGGCGGGCCAATCGTGCTGGTCGCCTGCGAGAACATCACCGAGCGCAAGGAAGCGGAGAATGCGCTGCGACAGAGCGAAGCTTACCTCGCCCAGGCGCAGGAATTGAGCCACACCGGCAGTTTCGGCTGGAGGGCCGCAACCGGCGAGATCACCTGGTCCAAGGAGACCTATCGCATCTTCGACTGCGACGAGGGGACCAAGCCAGAGATCCCGTTCATGCTCCAGCGGATCCATCCGGAGGACCGGCTCGCAGTGCAGAAGACCACGGGCCGGGCGGCGCGCGAGGGGAAAGATTACGATCACGAATACCGGCTGGTGATGCCCGACGGTTCCATCAAGTACGTCCGAGCCGTCGCCCGGGCGACGCGAGATGCCAGCGGTCACGTGGAGTTCGTTGGATCGGTGACCGACATCACGGCGACCAAGGAGGCAGAACGCAGGCTTCGTGACAGCGAGCAGCGCTTTCGCGACTATGCCGAAACCGCCTCCGACTGGTTCTGGGAGACGGGGCCAGACCATCGCGTCACTCAAGTATCGGAACATTCAGATACCGTCACCGCCCCCGCCGGCCTGATCGGGCTCACGCGCTGGGACATTGCTCCGGACTCCGATCTCGAGCCCGAAAAATGGCGACAACATCGCGCGGCGCTCGACGCCCACATCCCGTTCCGCGATCTCGTGTACCGCAGCAAGGACCGCAACGGACACCCGATCTATGTCCGAACCAGCGGCAAGCCGTTCTTCGACGCCAACGGGGCCTTTCTGGGTTATCGGGGCGTCTGCACCGACGTGACCGCGGCCATCCGGGCCGATCAGGCCGAAGATGCGCTGCGCAAGGCTCAAGCCGAGCTCGCCCATGTCACGCGCGTCACGACACTGGGGGAGCTGACCGCTTCAATCGCCCATGAAATCAACCAGCCGCTCGCCGCGGTGATCGCAAACGCCGACGCTTGCGTCGCCTGGCTGCAGCGCAGTCCGCCCGATCTCAAGGCGGCGCGCCGCTCGGTGGAGTGGATCATCGAGGACGGCAAGCGTGCCAGCGACGTGATCCGTCACGTTCGGGCGCTCGCCAAGCGCTCCGAAATCGAGATGGCTCCGCTCGACGTCAGCGTGGTCGTGCGCGAGGCTGTCGCGCTCGTTCAGCGTGAGATGGCCAGCCATGCCGTGTCGGTTCGAATGGAGCTGTCGTCGGCACTGCCCAGGATCTTTGGCGATCGAATTCAATTGCAGCAGGTCCTGATCAACCTGATCAAGAACGGGATCGAGGCCATGGAAGGCATCGATGATCGCCCGCGCGAGCTGGCGATCCGTTCAGCGGCCGACGACGATGGCGCGGTGCTGGTGAGCGTATCCGACTGCGGCGCTGGTATCTGCGAACAGGCAATGGACCGCCTGTTCATGCCGTTCTTTACCACCAAGTCCTCCGGCATGGGCATGGGCCTGTCGATCTGCCGCTCCATTATCGAGGCCCATGGCGGACGACTTTCCGCCATACCGAACCAGGAGCATGGCGCGACCTTTCAGATCACGCTGCCGCTCCATCGAGAGGACGCATTGTGACCGAGCGCGCGGAGCCTTCGCCCAAGGAGGACGGCGACCAGCCAATCGTCTTCATCGTCGACGACGACGCGTCCATGCGCCGTGCGCTCACCAATCTATTCGAGTCGGTCGGCCTCAAGGTCGAAGCATTCGGCTCGGCGCCGCAACTCCTGCAGGCCAAGCCGCCAGACGTCCCCAGTTGTTTGGTGCTCGACATCCGCCTGCCCGGAACGAGCGGCCTTGAGCTGCAGACCGATCTTGCCAAGGCAAATATCCAGACGCCCATCATCTTCATCACCGGTCATGGTGATATTCCCATGACTGTTCGGGCCATGAAGAGCGGCGCGATCGACTTCCTGACCAAGCCGGTTCGCGACCAGGACATCCTGGACGCGGTCCAGGCCGCAATCGAGCGAGACCGCAAGCGCCGCGACCTCAACAAGACGGTCTCGAACGTCAGATCACGCTTCGAGTCACTCAGCTCGCGGGAGCGGGACGTCTTGTCACTGGTGACGTCGGGCCTGATGAACAAGCAAGTGGCCGCCCAGCTCGGCTTGGCGGAAATCACCGTCAAGATCTATCGCGGCAAGATCATGCGGAAAATGGGTGCGAAGTCGCTGGCCGACCTCGTGAGGATGAGCGAGGCGCTCGGGATTCGACCCAGCAAGCCCGACGTACAAACCTAAGTATGAGTTTCCAATGGTGGCTGGCAGGTCCACCTTGCACGTTTAGGTATGGCCGTGGCGACGGCAAGCGCAATCCCGAGCGAGGAGCGGACGTCTTGTCAGTGGCTTCGGTCATTTCGGTGCTTGATGATGATCCCTACGTGCGGGCCGCGATCAACAATCTCTTGGAATCCCGCGGATACATCGTCCACACATTCGCCTCCGCCGAGGAGTTTTTGCGGTCGGCCGATTCGACCGACACCTCGTGCGTGATCGCGGACGTGCAGATGCCGTCGGTCACTGGAATCGATCTGCTGACGCAGATGCGCGCGCAGGGGTCGGCGACGCCATTCATCTTCATCACTGCTTTTCCGGATGAGAGCGTGCGTGTGCGGGCGCTTAAAGCGGGGGCAAGTTGTTTCCTCGGTAAGCCGTTCGCCGCCTCGGATCTGATGCAATGCCTGGAGGTAGCGCTGGCAACAGGTGGCGAAACCATGAAGTGATTCTCCGGCGGTCAGCGAAGGCGACACGCTGACAACAGCACCGCCGCCTCAATCCACCTTGATGTTGGCCGCCTTGATGATCGGCCACCATTTTGCGATCTCCGCCTTCTGGCGGGTGCCGAGCGCTTCTGGCGTGAGCTGATCTTTGGGCGTCATCTCCAGGCCCTGGCTTTCGAGTTGCTTCCTCACTCCGGGATCGTTCAGCGCTTCCACGGCCGCCGCATTGAGCTTGGTCACGATCTCCTTCGGCGTCCCTTTCGGCACCCACATGCCCGACCACAGCGTCATGTTGAAACCCTTGAGACCCGCCTCCGCCGCGGTTGGAATCTCCGGCGCCGACGGCAGGCGCTTGTCGTCGGTGATGGCGAAGGCGCGAATGGTGCCGGCGCGGACCTGGTTGATTGAGTTGGAGGTCTGGTCGACGATGAGGTCGATCTGGCCGGCGATGAGATCGTTGAGGGCGGGCGCGGTGCCGCGATACGGCACGTATTGCAGCTTGATGCCGGAGACGCTCTCGAAATAGACGCCGGCGATGTGGCTGCCGGAGCCCGCGCCGGCGGTGCCCGCTGTGGGCGGCGACGGCCGCGACTTTAGCCACTCAATGAACTCTTTCAGCGAGGTCGCGGGCACCGCGTTCTTGCTGACAATGATCATCGGATTGCTCGGCAACAGCACCACCGGCTCGAGGTCGGCGACGAGGTCGTATTTGAGCTTGTAGACGGCACCGTTGGCGACGTGGGTGCCGAGATGGCCGAATGAGATGGTGTAGCCGTCCGGCGGTGACTGCACGGCGCGGCCGACGCCGATCGAGCCGCCCGCGCCGGTGACGTTCTCGATCACCACGGGCTGGCCAAGCGACACCCGCATGCGTTCCGCAAGCATCCGCGCCATTGCATCCGACGGCCCGCCGGCCGCGAATGGCACGATGATTGTGATGGGACGCGTGGGATAATCGTCGGCGCGCGCGGCGCCTGCAACAGCGAGAATAGCAATCAGCGCAGCCCAAGCGGCCTTCATGGTCCTCTCCCCAGCAATGTCTTTATTATTTTTGGCCCTCTGCCCGCGTACGGGAAGAGGGATCAATCGTGGCGTATTGCCGCGCCAATCTAAAGCGCGATGAGATTAGGATGAATCGTCATCGCGCTCTAGGTTATCGTTTGAGCATGATCTTTTCGGAAAACCGCTGCACACTTTTCCGGATCATACTCTAGAACTGCGTGTAATCGATCGGCTTGTGGCGATCGAGCGTACGGGTGACCGGCGGCAATGGATATTTCAGGCCGGTCGCACAGTTGAACAGCATCACGCGGTCGGTCTTGCTGACGCGGCCGTCTGCGAGGCTCTGCTTGTAGGCGGCGTAGGTGGCGGCGCCCTCGGGGCACAACAGCAGCCCCTCCTCGCGCGCAACCTCGCTCAGCGCCGACGAGATCTTGTCGTCGTCGACCGCGATGGCAAAACCCTTGCTCTGCCGCACTGCGCGCAGGATCAGGAAATCGCCGATCGCCTGCGGAACGCGAATGCCGGAAGCGATGGTGTGCGCATCCTCCCAGCGCGTCGCATGCTCGGTGCCCTCGTCATAGGCCCGCACCATCGGCGCGCAGCCCGAGGCTTGCACCGCGACCATGCGCGGACGCTTGGGGCCGATGAAGCCGATCTTCTCGAGCTCGTCGAACGCCTTCCACATGCCGATCAGGCCGGTACCGCCGCCGGTCGGATAGAAGATCACGTCAGGCACGTCCCAGCCGAGCTGCTCGGCGAGCTCGAGACCCATCGTCTTCTTGCCCTCGATGCGGTACGGCTCCTTCAGCGTCGACGTGTCGAACCAGCCGACTTTTGCTTTCCCCTCGCCGACGATCTTGCCGCAATCGTCGATATAGCCGTTGACGCGATAGACGGTCGCGCCCTGGAGCTCGATCTCGCTGACATTCACTTCCGGTGTGTCGGCCGGGCAGAAGATCGTAGTCTTGATGCCGCACGACGTCGCATAGGCCGCGAGCGCCGCGCCGGCGTTGCCGTTGGTCGGCATCGCCATGTGCTTGATGCCGAGCGCCTTGCCCATCGACACCGCCATCACGAGGCCGCGCGCCTTGAACGAGCCGGTCGGCAGCCGCCCTTCGTCCTTCACGATGATCTCGCCGCCGCCGAGTTTGGCGCCGAGCTTCGGCAGCCGGATCAGCGGCGTCGTGACCTCGCCGAGGGAGACGATGTCCCTGCATTTGCGCACCGGCAGCAGCTCGCGGTAGCGCCACATGTCGGCGGGGCGCTGGGCCAAAGCGTCCTTGGTCAGCGCCTTCTTCACCCCAGCGAGGTCGTAGCGCACCAGAAGCGGCTTGCCGGCCTTGGAGAGATTGTGGACCTGGTCGGCCGCATAATGATCGCCTTCCATCGCGCATTCGAGATGCGTGACGAAGGTCGGGCGTTCGATGGTCAGGTTGTCGTTGTCGTGCATGGGTTGGTTTCCTTCTTATTCTAAAAACAGCTCTCTTTGGTCGTCATTGCGAGCGCAGCGAAGCAATCCAGCCTGTATCCGCAGAGATATCTCTGGATTGCTTCGCTGCGCTCGCAATGACGGAAGCGGTCAAATATTCAGCACCCGTCCATAAGCATCCAGCACGGCTTCCTTCATCATCTCCGACAGCGTCGGATGTGGGAACACCGTGTGCATCAGTTCTTCTTCCGTGGTCTCCAGATTCATGGCGACGACATAGCCCTGGATCAGTTCGGTGACTTCAGCGCCGACCATGTGAGCGCCGAGAAGCTGGCCGGTCTTCTTGTCGAAGATCACCTTGACGAGACCCTGGTCCTCGCCGAGCGCGATCGCCTTGCCGTTGCCGACGAAGGGGAAGCGGCCGACGCGGATCTCGCGGCCATTCTCCTTGGCCTTGGCTTCGGTGAGACCGACCGAGGCGACCTGCGGATGACAATAGGTGCAGCCCGGGATCATGTTCTTGTCCATGGGGTGCGGATTGAGGCCCTTGATCGCCTCGACGCAGATCACACCCTCATGCTCGGCCTTGTGCGCGAGCATCGGGGGACCGGCGACGTCGCCGATGGCGTAGATCCCGGGGACATTGGTCTTGCCGTGGCCGTCGGCCACGATGATGCCGCGGTCGGTTTTGACCCCCAACTTCTCCAGGCCGAGATTCTCGATGTTGCCGACCACGCCGACCGCCGAGATCACCCGCTCGAACTCAGTCGTGACAGGCTTGCCCTTGCCGTCGTCGATGGTGGCGACGACGCTGTCGGCCTTCTTCTCGAGTTTTGTGACTTTGGTCGAGGACATGATTTTCATGCCCATCTTCTCAAAGCGTTTCCGCGCGAGCCCTGCGATCTCCGCGTCCTCCACGGGGAGGATCTGCGGCAGCACCTCGACCACGGTGACGTCAGAGCCCATGGTGTGGAAGAACGAGGCGAACTCGATGCCGATCGCGCCGGAGCCGACCACCAGCAGCGACTTCGGAATCCGGTCCGGCACCATCGCCTCGAAATAGGTCCAGACCAGCTTCTGGTCGGGCTCGAGCCCCGGCAGAACGCGCGGCCGCGCGCCAGTCGCGACGATGATGTGCTTGGCCTGGTAAGTCCCCTCCCCCAGCGAGCCCTTCGGCGCCTCGACATCGGACTTTTTCACGGTGACCTTGCCGGGCGCGTCGATCGAGGCCGCGCCCCAGATCACGCTGACCTTGTTCTTCTTCATCAGGAAGCCGACGCCCGTGTTCAACTGCTTCGAGACGCCACGCGAGCGCTGCACCACGGCCTTCGGATCGAACGACACCTTCTCCGCCGACAGGCCGTAATCCTTGGCGTGCTGCATGTAGTGGTAGATCTCGGCCGAACGCAGCAGCGCCTTGGTCGGGATGCAGCCCCAGTTCAGGCAGATGCCGCCGAGATAGGATTTTTCGACGATCGCCGTCTTGAAGCCGAGCTGGGCGGCGCGGATCGCGGTGACATAGCCGCCGGGACCGGAGCCGATGATGATGACGTCGAAGGATGTATCGGCCATGGCGGCTCCCGTTCAACTCAAGAAGCGCCGCGGGCGCGGCGCTTGAAGACAACAAACCTGACCAGCCATTCGATGATCCCGACCAGGACCAGAACGGCCAGCGCGCTCAACACAATGGGTTGAGCGATGTTTCGCGACAGTTGCTCTCCCGACAGGAAGGCGGATTGAAGAAAATCGAGCCCGATCGGATTGAGCGCGACAACGGCTCCGAGCAGCAGCGATATCCATGGCCAGCGGGTACGGACATGCAAGGTTGCCCCCTCTGCCGCCGCGTCAGACCATCATCATGACGGGATTTTCGATCAGCTGCTTGAACGCACCGATCAGCTCGGCGCCGAGCGCGCCGTCGATGGCGCGGTGATCGCAAGACAAGGTCACGCTCATCATATTCGCGACCTCGATTTTGCCGCCGCGCACGACGGGACGCTCTTCGCTGGTGCCCACGGCCAGAATGGTCGCGTGCGGCGGATTGATCACGGCGGTGAAGTGGCTGATGCCGTACATGCCGAGGTTGGAGACGGCCGTGGTGCCGCCCTGGTATTCCTCGGGCTTCAGCTTGCGCGAGCGGGCGCGCGCGGCAAAATCCTTCATCTCGTTGGAGATGGTGGAGAGCGTCTTGGTCTCCGCCTTGCGGATGATCGGCGTGATCAGGCCGCCCGGCATCGCCACGGCAACGCCGACGTCGGAATTGTGGTGCTTGACCATGCCGCTTTCGGTCCAACTGACGTTGCAGTTCGGGATTTTCTGCAGCGCGACCGCCATCGCCTTGATGACGAAGTCGTTGACCGAGATCTTGTAAAGCGGCTTCTTCTCCTTGTCCTTGGGAGCAGCCGCATTGATCTCCTCGCGCGCGACCAGCAGCTTGCCGATGTCGCAGTCGATGGTGAGATAGAAGTGCGGGACGTTCTGGATCGACGCGGTCAGGCGCTGCGCGATGGTGCGGCGCATGCCGTCATGCGGGACGATGTCGTAGGTATCAGGCTCGAACAGCGACAGGATCTGCTTGTCCGACATGGTCGGCGCGATCGAGGGCGCTCCGGACGGCGCCGCCGCGGGCGCCTTGAGGCCCTTGCCGGACTTGGCCTGCTCGACGTCGCGCGCGACCACGCGGCCGTGCGGGCCGGTGCCCGCGACCATCGCAACGTCGATGCCGGCTTCCTTGGCGATACGGCGCGCCAGCGGCGATGAGAACACGCGGCCGCCATGGCCGTTGCCGTGCGCCGCGGGAGCTGCAGCCTGCGCCGCCGGTGCGGCGGCAGGTGCCGGCGCCGCCTTCGGTGCGGCCGGAGCAGGTGCCGGCGCCGGCGCAGCAGCAGGTGCCTCAGCGGCCTTGGGCGGTGCAGCCGAGGCGGTCGGCTTCGCGGCGCCCGCGGCCTTCACGTCCTCGCCCTCGCCGGCCAGCACCGCGATCACGTCGTTGACCGGGACGTCCTGCGTGCCCTCGGGTACCAGGATCTTGGCGATCGTGCCCTCGTCGATCGCCTCGACCTCCATGGTCGCCTTGTCGGTCTCGATCTCGGCGATGACGTCGCCGGATTTGACCTTGTCGCCTTCCTTCTTCAGCCACTTGGCGAGGTTGCCCTTCTCCATTGTCGGCGAGAGAGCGGGCATCAGGATGTTGATGGGCATGCTGACCTCACGAAGAACTTCTCAAAACGTCGTCTCCAGAAGCGAAGACGAACAGACCAGGTTTAGTTGCCGATGTCGCCCTGCCACAGGCGCTCATTGGCGGGATTGGAACGCCACGTCTTCATCATGGTGATGGAGCGGTCGTCGGCAAGATCGATCCAGGGGATGCCGAACTTGTCGAGGATGTCCTTGGACCCTGGGAAGGTGACGGATTCTCCGATCACCACCAGCTTGACCTTGAACAGCGCCAGCGCGCCGGCGCACATCGAGCAGGGCGACAGCGTGGTGTACATGACGGTGTCGTGGAACGTGATTGCGCCCGCCTCGCGCAGGCAGCTCATCTCACCGTGCAGGATCACGTTGTTCTCCTGCACGCGGTTGTTATGGCCGCGGGCGATGATCTTGTTGTCGCGTGTCAGCACCGCGCCGATCGGCAGGCCACCTTGCGCGATCGAGGCTTCCGCCTCGCGGATCGCCTCCAGCATGAAATCGTAGTGATAGGATTCGATCGCCACGTCAGTGCCCCTTGCCGCGCGGCGTCGTCGTGCCGGTGTCGGTGGGACGTTCGATCTCGGCCTGGAACATGTCCAGGATCCGGTTCAAGGCGTCCTCCTCGGTGTACTCGCTCTCGCGCGCATAGGCGCGCGCGGCATGGCGGGCGAGATCGACGAGCAGCAGGCCCCACATGTCGGGCTCCTCGAAGGCGCGCTGGAACGCCATCGACAGCCCGCCGTCCAGCACGAACACGCGCAAGATCTCGACCGCGTCCTCGCGGGTCATGACGTCGGGCGGCAGTGGCTGCTCCTTCGGGCCCGCCATGGTCTACCTGTAGCAGACGGCTTTGGCGGCCTCGACGACTTCCGCCGCCGAGGGCAGCGCGAGCTTCTCCAGGTTCGCGGCATAGGGCATCGGCACGTCCTTGCCGGAGACGCGCGTAACCGGCGCGTCGAGATAATCGAAGGCATTCTCCATGATGCGTGCGGCGATCTCGGCGCCGACGCCGCTCTGGGCCCAGCCCTCCTCCACCGTCACCGCACGGCCCGTCTTCTTGACCGAGTTGATGATGGTCTCGGTATCCATCGGGCGCAGCGTGCGCAGGTCGATCACCTCGGCCTCGATGCCGTCCTTGGCGAGCTCGTCGGCGGCCTTGAGCGCATAGGTCATGCCGTTCGACCAGGAGATGATGGTGACGTGGCCACCGGAGCGCACGATGCGCGCCTTGCCGATCGGAATCACAAAATCGTCGAGCTTGGGCACTTCGCCGGTGTGACCGTAGAGCACCTCGTTCTCGAGGAAGATCACCGGGTTGGGATCGCGGATCGCGGCCTTGAGCAGACCCTTGGCATCGGCCGCCGAATACGGCGCGACCACCTTGAGACCGGGAATGTGCGAGTACCAGGCCGAGTAGTCCTGGCTGTGCTGGGCGGCGACGCGCGCAGCGGCACCGTTGGGCCCGCGGAACACGATCGAGCAGCCCATCTGGCCGCCGGACATGTACAGCGTCTTGGCCGCGGAGTTGATGATCTGGTCGATCGCCTGCATGGCGAAGTTGAAGGTCATGAACTCGACGATCGGCTTGAGGCCGGTCATCGCGGCACCGACGCCGACGCCGGCAAAGCCGTGCTCGGTGATCGGGGTGTCGATGACGCGCTTGGCGCCGAACTCCTGGAGCAGGCCTTGGGTGACCTTGTAGGCGCCCTGATATTCGGCGACCTCTTCGCCCATCACGAAGACATCGGCGTCGCGGCGCATCTCTTCGGCCATGGCGTCGCGCAAGGCTTCGCGGATGGTCTGCGTCACCATCTCGGTGCCGGCAGGCACCTCCGGATCGGGCTCGGCCACGGCCTGCGGCACGGCTGGCGCGGCCTTGGGCTGAGGCGCTTCGGCCTTTGCAGCGGCGGGCGGAGCGGACTCCGCAGCCTTCTCCTGCTTGGCCGGTGCGGGTGCTTTCGCGAGATCGGCGGCGCTCTCGCCGTCGGCGAGGATGGTCGCGATCGGCGTGTTGACCGCGACGTCAGCGGTGCCCTCGGGGATCAGGATCTTGCCGAGCGTGCCCTCATCGGTCGCCTCGACCTCCATCGTCGCCTTGTCGGTCTCGATCTCGGCGATGACGTCGCCCGACTTGATCGGCTCGCCCTCTTTCTTCAGCCATTTGGCGAGGTTGCCCTTCTCCATCGTGGGCGACAACGCGGGCATCAGCACTTGAATTGGCATATCGACTCCAAAAGAAAGCTTGCGCGCGTTCAGCGATAAACGTCGGTCCAGAGCTCGGCGGCATCCGGCTCGGGATCATGTTGGGCGAAATCGGCGGATGCGTTGACGACGTCGCGCACCTCGGCGTCGATCGCCTTCAGATCCTGCTCGGTGACCTTGGCCGCCAAGAGGCGGTTACGCACCTGCTCGATCGGGTCCTGGTCATGGCGGACCTTCTCGACCTCCTCACGCGTGCGATATTTTGCAGGATCGGACATCGAGTGGCCGCGATAGCGGTAGGTCTGCATCTCCAGGATGTAGGGACCCTTGCCGGCACGGCACCAGGCCGCCGCCTCCTCGCCCGCAGCCTTCACGGCGCGGACATCCATACCGTCGACCTGCTTGCCGGGAATGTTGAAGGACGCGCCCCGCTTGGAAAAATCCTGCTGCGCCGAGGCGCGCGAGACCGAGGTGCCCATGGCGTAGCGGTTGTTCTCGATGACAAAGATCACCGGCAGCTTCCAGAGCTCCGCCATGTTGAAGCTCTCATAGACCTGGCCCTGGTTGGCCGCGCCGTCGCCGAAATAGGTGACGCTGACATTGCCATTGCCACGATAGTGATTGGCGAAGGCGAGACCCGTGCCGAGCGAGACCTGCGCGCCGACGATGCCGTGGCCGCCGTAAAAGTGCTTCTCCTTGCTGAACATGTGCATGGAGCCGCCCTTGCCCTTGGAATAGCCGCCGCGGCGGCCCGTGAGCTCGGCCATGACGCCGTTGGCCTCCATGCCGGTGGCGAGCATGTGGCCGTGATCGCGATAGCCGGTGATGACCTGATCGCCCTCCTTCAGAGCCATCTGCATGCCAACCACCACGGCTTCCTGGCCGATATAGAGGTGGCAGAAGCCGCCGATTGCGCCCATGCCGTAGAGCTGGCCGGCCTTCTCCTCGAAGCGCCGGATCAGGAGCATGTCGCGGAGCGCCTTGAGCTCCTGCTCCCTGGTAAATTCCGGGGGCGAACCGCCGTCGGTCTTGTCCTGTGGAGTGCTTGCGGCGGCTTTCTTGGGTGCGGCCATGGGAATTCCGGGTCAGAGAAAACTTTCGCCCTCTCTAACCCAAGTCAAACACCGTTGGAAAGCACCGCGGCGGCATGGCACGATTTTCATTATGCCGCACTGCAACGTGATCGTAATATTGGAAAATCTTTGGCGCCGATCGGGCAACAAATCGATGCAAAGCTGCCGCACGCGCAGATTCGTGACCGCGTCAAGAAGCGTTGAGGCGACCGGGACCTGACATTCGGAACGGGCGGCGCCGAAACGACGCCGCCCTCTCCGCCGACCGATCAGAAGAAGCCAAGCTTCTTCGGGCTGTAGCTGACCAGGAGGTTCTTGGTCTGCTGGTAGTGATCGAGCATCATCTTGTGGGTCTCGCGCCCGACGCCCGACTGCTTGTAGCCGCCGAAGGCCGCATGCGCGGGATAGGCATGGTAGCAGTTGGTCCAGACCCGGCCGGCCTGGATCTCCCGGCCGAAGCGGTAGCAACGGTTGGCATCGCGGCTCCAGACGCCCGCCCCGAGACCGTAGAGCGTGTCGTTGGCGATCGCGAGCGCCTCCTCGTCGGTCTTGAAGGTCGTGACCGAGACCACGGGGCCGAAGATCTCCTCCTGGAAGATCCGCATCTTGTTGTGGCCCTCGAACACGGTCGGCTGCACGTAGAAGCCGCCGGCGAGATCGCCTGCGAGCTCGGCACGTCCGCCGCCGGCCAGCACCTTCGCGCCCTCCTGCTTGCCGATATCGATATAGGAGAGGATCTTGGACAGCTGCTCGCTCGAGGCCTGCGCGCCGATCATGGTGGTGGCGTCGCGCGGATCGCCCTGCTTGATCGCGGCAACGCGCTTCAGCGCCCGCTCCATGAAGCGGTCATAGATATCCGCATGCACCAGCGCCCGGCTCGGACAGGTGCAGACCTCGCCCTGGTTCAGCGCGAACATGACGAAGCCTTCGATCGCCTTGTCGAAGAAGTCGTCGTCCTCGGAAGTGACGTCCTTGAAGAAGATGTTCGGCGACTTGCCGCCGAGCTCAAGCGTGACGGGAATGAGGTTCTGGCTGGCATATTGCATGATCAGCCGGCCCGTCGTGGTCTCGCCGGTGAACGCAATCTTGGCGATGCGCGGGCTGGAGGCGAGCGGCTTACCGGCTTCCAGGCCAAATCCGTTGACGATGTTGAGGACGCCCGGCGGCAGGATGTCGGCGATGATCTCGGCCCAGACCATGATCGAGGCCGGCGTCTGCTCGGCGGGCTTGAGCACCACGCAATTGCCGGCGGCCAGCGCAGGCGCAAGCTTCCAGCAAGCCATCAGCAGCGGGAAGTTCCAGGGAATGATCTGGCCGACCACGCCGAGCGGCTCGTGGAAATGATAGGCGATGGTGTCGTGGTCGATCTCGCCGATCGAGCCTTCCTGGGCGCGCACGACACCGGCGAAGTAGCGGAAGTGATCGATGGCGAGCGGCAGGTCGGCGGCGCGGGTCTCGCGGATCGGCTTGCCATTGTCCCAGGTCTCGGCGATGGCGAGACGCTCGAGATTCTCCTCCATGCGATCGGCGATCCGGTTCAGGATCGCGGCGCGCTCGGCGACGCTGGTGCGGCCCCACGCGGCTTTCGCCGCATGCGCCGCGTCGAGGGCCGCCTCGACGTCCTGCGCGTCGGAGCGCGCGATCTTGCAGACGACCTGGCCGGTCACCGGCGAGGCATTGTCGAAATACTTGCCCGAGATCGGCGCGACGAATTTGCCGCCGATGAAATTGTCATAGCGTTCGGCGAAGGGAACTTTAGTGACGCTGAGGAATTCCACCTTGTTCATTGATCACTCCCGATGTTTGCTGTTCGCGCAATTCGTCGCGTGGTCGCGACTTGCGCCGACGATGATGCGGGAGGTGTTTTCTGTCAGCCCGGGCGGGAGCAATGATGGCGCCGACCTGTCGCAGTTCTGCGACAGTCGTGGGCAGCGCAAGATTGAGCACTTGCAGCTTCCACACCGTCATTGCGAGCGAAGCGAAGCAATCCAGACTGTCCCAGCGGAAAGATTCTGGATTGCTTCGCTTCGCTCGCAATGACGATTGAGGAAGCAGTTACGTTCAGTGGTTCAGCTCGAACCGCTTCAGCTTCCGATGCAGCGTGGCGCGGCTGACGCCGAGGGCCTTGGCGGCCGCCGAAACGTTGCCACCCGCGCGGAGCATCGCCCGCTGCAACACCGCGCGCTGACCGCCGGCAAGGTGGTCGTGTGCAGTGTCGCCGCCGAGGAGATCGGCCGCGGGCACCGGCTGCAGTACCCGGCCGAGGGCGATCCCGAGTCCGATCCGGGCAGCGCGGGTTGCGCCGATCACGAGATCGTCCGCATCAACGGCGATGAGGCCGCCGCAACTGCCGTCCGGGCCCTGCGTCAGGACGATGCGGGCATGGCTGAAGGCCCTGCGAAACAGGTCGGCCTCGATACGCTTGGCCGCCTCGCCCGCCGCCAGCGCGATCAGACTGGAGAACGCGTCGGTGCGGTCGGCGCGGCAGGAGGAGACGTCGAGCACGCCTGCAAGCGCCGCCTCGTGATCGTAGATTGGAACGGCAGTACAGCTCAAAAGCGTGTTGCGGGCGAAGAAGTGCTGGTCGCGATCGATCGTCAGCGGACGCTGCTCGACGAGGCAGGTGCCGATGCCGTTGGTGCCCTCGTGCTCCTCGCTCCAGAGCGCGCCGGTCCACAGGCCCCAGGATTGAAACGTCGCATCGTCCCCCGGCGTGCCACGGCGATCGACCGGAACGCCCTCACCGTCCGCGAGCAACACGCAACAGCCGCTCGCGCCGACGGCCTGATACAGCCGGTCCATCGCACCTTGCGCGGCCGCCAGCAGCGGTGCGATGCGCTTGCGGGCCTGATCCAGCTCGGCTTCGGTAAGCCGCATCGGTGAGCTGCGCCCGGCGGGATCGAGATGATGCAATCGGGACGAACGGCGCCACGAGGCCACGAGCGCGGACCGGGCCGCCTGGCCTGACGCGATGGCGGCCTCGACGCGGGCCGCGTGATGCGGTGGCGTTGACCCATTCATCACTTGTTTCCTCCGGAAGGTAGTCTAGGCAGTACCGGCACGGCCCGGTTGATCTGCGTCAATCTTGGGCGACTGCGAGGCATGAGCCCCTTGCTGTGGCGCCGTCAAGGCAGCCGACCGCTTCTTGGCCTACGACTTTCGGTACAGTCGAGGGCTGAGTTGGCGCCGATCGGCAGCCGCTTTCGTTGCCGGTTTCGAATGCAGCGAAAACGCTATTTCGCCGGTATCATCCGAACGAGATCATGCGGATTGACATAGTCGAGCTGGTAGCGCGCCCGCTCTTCCAGCATATCAGGATCGATCCTGGACGTGCGCAGCAACGAGACGCGCTGCTCGCTCCTGGCGCGCTCGCGCTTGAGCTGTGCCAGCTCGCTGGTCAGTGCGATGATCTCCTGATCGAGCTCCTGGCGGGCGTTGAGGCCGTATTTGCCGGTGTAGGCGTTGACGCCGAAATAGCCGACGATCGCCGCCGCCATCGCATAGAGGGCAAGGCCGGTCAGGATCGATTTCAGGCGCGCGCGAGAGACCATCTTGGGAAGATGGGACAGGTTGGTTAAGAGAGTGCTAATCGTCCTCTCCCTGCGCGTCGCTCCAGCCGCCGATCGCGGCGAGGCAAGCTATCTCCACGCGTCATGGCCGGACCTGTCCCGGCCATCCACGTGCTTTGCCTCGGATGACGAAGAACGTGGATGCCCGGGACAGGCCCGGGCATGACGGAGAGTTGAGCGGCTTTGGCTTCCAGTTTCAGCCGTGATGCTTCGCGACGTGGGCAGCGAAGGCGTCGATATAGGCCTGGAGCACAGGCTTCAGCGACTCCTTGACCAGATTGCCCTCGGCATCAAAGGCGTCGCCAATGGCGTTCAGATAGGTCTCCGGCTGTTGCATGATCGGGCCGGTTATACCAGGCAGGATGGTTTGCAAATGCTTGGCCGCGCTGACCCCGCCGAGCGGGCCCGGCGAATTGGAGATGATGCCGACCGGCTTGCCATTGAAGGAGCTCTTGCCATAGGGCCGCGAGGCGACGTCGATGGCGTTCTTCAGAGCACCAGGGATGGAGCGGTTGTATTCGGGCGTGACGAAGATGACGCCGTCCGCCTTCTGAAGCTTCTCGCGAAACGCCAGCCAGTCCGCGGGCGGCGCGCCCTCGAGGTCCTGATTGAAGAACGAGATGCCCGCCGGCGTGATCACCTCGAGCTTGAGCGAGCTAGGTGCGAGCTTGGCGAGCGCATTGGCGATCTTGAGCGAAAAGCCGGCCTTGCGCACGCTGCCGGCGATTACGACGATATTGTAGGCCATGGGGGTATCCTTCGAACTTGAGCGGGAGTGCCGGGAGCGCACTTAAGCGATCCGTACCGATGGATGCAAGTGCATGAACTGGCTCGATTTGGAAACGCTGCGTTTCTGGAAAGCAGACATCTGGGCTACGACACTCTCCCAAAAAAATCAGGCCGCCAAGCGGCGGCCCGATCTCTCGCCCAAACGTCTTAGCCAGGTCAGATTGTCGGATTCCAGGCCGACGGGATCAGGCGATATTTGGCGCCGTCCTTCACGACATGCCCGACCGACGGGAAGGTGAAGTGGAAGCCGATCACGGTCGCTTTCTCGGCCGCCGCCATGTCGTAGAATTTGTGGCGTGTCGTCTGCGCCATCGCCGGATCAGCGTCGAACATCACGTGCCAGTCCGGATTGCGCAGGAAGAATTCCGGAATGTTGGTGACATCGGACTGGATCAGCACCTTGGCATCGCCCGATGCGACCGCGAACGAGGTGTGGCCTGGCGTGTGACCCGGCGTCGCGATCGAGGTGATGCCGGGCGCGACCTCCTTGCCCCACTCGTACTTGGTGACCTTGGACTCGAGGCCGGCAAAGGTCTTCTTCACGTTGGCGAAATAGTTCTTCATCATCGGGTTGGACTCGGCCTTGGCGACGTTGTCCCCGCTGGTCCAGAACTCCCAGTCCTTGCCCGGCACCATGATCTCCGCATTCGGGAAGGCGAGCGCGCCATCGGCGAGACGGATGCCGTTGGTGTGGTCGGGATGCAGATGCGACAGCAGCACGACGTCGATGTTCTTGGGATCGACGCCAGCGGCGGCAAGGTTTTGCAGGGTGCGGCCGACAGCGCCCTTGCTCGGCTCGAGATTGGCGACGCCGTTGCCGGTATCGATCAGCACGAGCTTGGAGCCGGTGTTGATGAGCTGCGGATTGAACGGCACCGTGACCATGCCCTTTGGCATGTAGGCCGCCTCGCCCGCGGCCAGCGCCTCATCCTTCGGTATGTTGACGACGAACTTCTCCGGCATCGGGAAGGTGCGCGCACCGTCGTTGATCGAGGTGCACTCGTAGCTGCCGACCTTGTAGCGGTAGAAGCCCGGCGCCTGCGTCCCAGCCGGCGGCACTGAGGCATTGGTGGTGGTCGGTCCAAGCCCGGTAACGGCGGCCGCACTGAGGGCGGCGGCACCTGCGAGCAGGTGACGGCGATTGAGGTCGGTCATGCAGAGGTCCCCTTCTGAACGCCTTGCGGTTTTTCCGCTTTCAACGGCGGCGGGAATAATCCCCCGCTTCGCTCAGAAGGCAAGTCCCTTCTTCCGGTGACGTGCCGTCGCACATCACGATAATTTATTTGGGTTGATGGGGAATTTTTCGGCGATCGCCTGTCTGCGCCAGTATCGCTTCGGTGCATGGCCGTAGACTCGCTTGAAGGCGTGTCCGAAGGCGCTCTCCGACGAGTATCCAAGCTGCGCGGCCGTTGCCGAAACGGTCGCTCCACGTCGAAGAAGATCGCGTGCAAGTCGCATTCGCCATCTAAGCAGGTAGTCGAGCGGCGCCAGCCCCACCAGCGACTTGAACCGCTTCGAAAACGCGGATCGCGACATGGCGATCGCTTCGGACAATGCTTCCAGGGTCCAGGGGTGAGCGGAGTCTTCGTGCATCAGCCTGATGGCCTTGCCGATCCTGGCGTCGACCAGTGCATTGATCCATCCCAAACCCTCGCCGGCACCCTGGTCCAGCGCCGCGCGGAGCACCTGGACGAGCAGGACGTCGGCAAGTCTGTCGGTGAGCACGGCCGCTCCGATTCCCGTCCCCCTGATTTCAAGGTCGAGAATCTCGAGCGTGGAATGAATGACGGCTGCCGATGGACTGCGCGACGGTATGAGCAGAAAGCGAGGGAGCGCATCGAGCAGCATTCCGGCGTCCGACGCTTCGAAACCGAAACTGCCGGCAAGCAGAACGGTATCGCGGCCCGCGTGACGCGCGACATCCGACTGCGTCCAATCGAACGCCGCTATACCGTCTTCGGGAGCAAGGCGTTGGTCGTTGGCCAGAACATAGGCTGGTGCATTGGCCAGAAGAAAGCAGTCGCCGGAGACAAGCCGATGATGGGCTTCGTCGCCGAAATCGATCGAGCAATCACCTCGGATGACCGCGCCGAACTTAAGGGCGGGTTTGGCCGGGAACCGATACGACCAATTGCCGCCCGCCTCGAACCTCGTGCAACGCGCAGCGCGAACGTTCAGGAGCGAGAAGACCTGAGACAGCGGGTCCGAGGTCTTGTGCCTATCCGAGGGTTTGTCCAAGGCTTGATCCGATCTCGACGATTTTCGAGCACTTCGAGCATAGATCATCCTCGATTCCGATGCGAAGGTGATCTCGCAACGAATTGCGTGGAACATCTATGTCAGGCATCGCAGGCAAGGTCATCGCCATCACGGGCGCCAGCAGCGGAATTGGCGAAGCCGCCGCCCGGCATCTCGCAGAACGTGGCGCCATCGTGATCCTCGGCGCACGGCGCGCCGACCGGCTGCAGATTCTGGCCGGGAGCATCGCCTCAAAGGGCGGAAAGGCGTCGTACCTCGTCACCGACGTCAGGCGACGCGAGGATGTCGCCAGGCTCGTCGGACTTGCCACGGACCGATACGGGAAGCTGGACGTCCTGATCAACAATGCGGGGATTGCCCCGATTTCCCGCCTTGACGACCTGAGGATCGACGACTGGGACGACATGATCGACGTGAACGTGAAAGGCGTGCTCTACGGAATCGCCGCCGCCCTGCCCGTCTTCCGACGTCAGGGCTTCGGTCATTTCATCAACACCCTGTCGACCGCCGGCATCAAGATCGTTCCGACAATGGCGGTCTACGCGGGATCGAAGAATGCCGTCAGGGCGATTTCCGAAGGGCTTCGTCAGGAGGCCGGCCCCTCGCTTCGGGTGACAACCATCTCACCCGGTTATGTCGACACCGAACTGCCGTCCTCCATGACGGATTCCGCGTTGCGGGAGCAAGGACAGGCAAGCATGAAGGCGATGGCCATTCCGGCGAGCGCAATCGCGGAGGCGATGGCCTTCGCGATTGCGCAGCCGGATAGCGTGGACGTCGGCGAGATCGTCATTCGCCCCACGGCTCAGGCATAAATTCGATCAGGCCTGGACGCCGTTGCGCGTCACGACTTATTCGGGTTGATGAGGAATTTTTCGCCGGTGGCACGTTTGGCGTACACCGCGATGTTGGCGGGATCGAGCGCCTCGGCAAGCGACACCACCTTGGTGTAGTGGCTGGCGAAGGTGGTCTTGAGCTCGGACGCGACGCGCTGGCGCAGGCGACCGATCTCGGCCGGACCGATCTTCTGGAGGAACGGCGTGAGCAGCCAGCCGCCGACGCCCCAGCTCAGGCCAAACGAGCGGTTCAGCTCGGTCGGGCGCGTGTCGAGGCTGCCGTAGATATAGACCTGCTTGTACACGTTGGAGCCGTAGCGGCTGTATTCCTTCGCGGTCTTGTTGGCCGCGATCTCCATCGCGGTGAGGATCTGGCTCGCCAGCTTGCCGCCGCCGATGGCGTCGAAGGCAATCGTGGCGCCGGTCTCGACCAGCGCGTTGGTGAGGTCGTCCATGAAGCTCGCCGCGCTGGAATCCACGACATGCTTGGCGCCGATCTTGTGCAGGATGTCGGCCTGCTCCTTGCTGCGCACGATGTTGATGAGACCGATGCCATCCTTGATGCAGATCTTGTTGAGCATCTGGCCGAGATTGGAGGCGGCGGCCGTGTGCACGAGCGCCTTGTGGTTCTCGCGCCGCATCGTCTCGGTCATGCCGAGCGCGGTCAGCGGATTGACGAACCAGGAGGCGCCGTCGGCCGCCGTGGTGCCTGCCGGCAGCTCCATGACGTCGCGGACCTTCAGCACGCGATATTGCGTGTACATGGCGCCGCCGATCATCGACACTGTTTTGCCCATCAGCGCCTTCGCCGCATCCGATGATCCGGTCCGGATCACCGTGCCGGCGCCTTCGTTGCCGACCGGCAATGACTGATCGAACCTGGCCGCCATCATCCGCATCGCGCCCTCAGGCATTTTCGCGGTGATCACCGGTGCGTCCTTCGTGCCGGAAGCCTGAGCCGCCGACATGTCGGCGGCCCCGATCAGGAGCCCGAGGTCGGAGGGGTTGATCGGCGTGGCTTCGACGCGGACCACGACCTCATCGTCGGCCGGCTCCGGTGTCGGGACATTCACGAGGGACAATTCCAGCTCGCCGCTCTTCTTGAGCAGCGAACGCAGCTGCAGTCCGGTCTTGCCGTCGCTCATGTCGATCCTCCCCTGTCTGTCTTTTCGCGAGTCGAAGCGCCGGCTTATGCCAGCGCCTTCAGTGCCGCCTTGCCGCCGTAGAGCGCCTGCTTGCCGAGCTGCTGCTCGATACGCAGAAGCTGGTTGTATTTGGCGGTGCGGTCGGACCGCGCAAGGGAGCCGGTCTTGATCTGACCGCAACTGGTGGCGACCGCGAGGTCGGCGATGGTGGAATCCTCGGTCTCGCCGGAGCGGTGCGACATGACCGAGGTGTAGCCGGCCTTGTGCGCCATCTCGACGGCGGCGAGCGTCTCGGTCAGCGTGCCGATCTGGTTGACCTTGATCAGGATCGAGTTGGCCCGGCCCGCTTTGATGCCTTCGGCGAGGCGCTTGACGTTGGTGACGAAGAGATCGTCGCCGACGAGCTGGCACTTCTTGCCGATGAGGTCGGTGAGCTCCTTCCAGCCGTCCATGTCGTCTTCCGACATGCCGTCCTCGATGGTCACGATCGGATAGCGCGCGACGAGGTCCGCAAGGTACTTGGCCTGCTCGGAGATCGAGCGGGACTTGCCCTCACCTTCATAGACATACTTGCCGTCCTTGAAGAACTCGGTCGAGGCGCAGTCGAGCCCGAGCACGATGTCGGAGCCCGCCTTGAAGCCGGCCTTGCCGATCGCATTCATGACGAAGTCGAGCGCCGCGTCCGCCGACGGCAGGTTCGGGGCGAAGCCGCCCTCGTCGCCGACATTGGTGTTGTGGCCGGCCTTCTTCAGCTCCGACTTGAGCGTATGGAAAACTTCCGCGCCGTAGCGCAGGCCCTCGGCAAAGCTCGACGTGCCGACCGGGAGGATCATGAATTCCTGGAAGTCGATCGGGTTGTCGGCGTGCACGCCGCCATTGATGATGTTCATCATCGGCACCGGCAAGAGCCGCGCCGAGGTACCGCCGACATAACGGTAGAGCGGCATGTCGAGCGAGTTCGCGGCCGCCTTGGCGCAGGCCAGCGACACACCGAGGATGGCGTTGGCGCCCAGCCGGCTCTTGTTCGGCGTGCCGTCGAGGTCGATCATGATCTGGTCGATCTGGGCCTGCTGCTCGACATCGAGGCCGCTCAGGGCCTCGAAGATCTCGCCATTGACGGCGCTGACTGCCTTGGAGACGCCCTTGCCGAGATAGCGGGCCTTGTCGCCGTCGCGCAGTTCCACTGCCTCATGGGCGCCAGTCGAGGCTCCCGACGGCACCGCGGCGCGGCCGAGCGCGCCGTCTTCCAGCACGACATCGACCTCGACGGTGGGATTGCCCCGGCTATCGAGGATTTCGCGGCCGATGATGTCGATGATGGCGGTCATGATGTGCACTTCCGTTCGTTAGGGCTGATCGGTGTCGCGGGTCTTACACGGGCCGCAAGCAAATGTGAACGCTTGGACGAGCCGCTTCGACTGACGCATGAAGAACCTCAGATTATGCTCGACGACATCTGCTCCGCGCGTCCAACCTCAATCCTAGACAGTCGAGGTAACGCCATGAATCGCCGCCAGTTTCTTGCCTCGAGCGCCGCCCTCCTCGCCGCCCGCCCAAGTTTTGCGCAGGAAGGCCCGTTCCGGACGAAATACTTCCCGATCAGCCCAGGCATCGGCCTGCACGATCTCACGCCCGCTTCTGACGGCACCGTGTGGTTCACGGCGCAGGGCAAGGGCCTGCTCGGCAGACTCGATCCAAAGGATGGCACCTTCAAGACGGTCAGCCTCGGCCAGGGCGCCGCCCCGCACGGTGTGACCATCGGCCCCGACGGCGCGCCATGGATCACCGAGGGCGGCCAGAATGCGATCGCGCGGCTCGATCCCGGCGATCTCAAGGTCACGCTGTTCCGCCTGCCGGAAAAGTTCGCCTCCGCCAATCTCAACACCGGCGTGTTCGATAAGGAAGGCACCTACTGGTTCACCGGCCAGTCCGGCTATTACGGCCGGCTTGTGCCGAAATCCGGCGAGATGACGGTCTTCAAGGCACCAAAAGGCATCGGGCCCTACGGCATCACCGTCACGCCCAAGGGCGACATCTGGTACGCCTCCCTCGCCGGCAGCTACATCGCCAAAGTCGATCTTGCAAACGGCAATGCACGCGTCGTGCAGCCGCCGACACCGAATGCGGGCTCACGGCGCGTCTGGTCGGATTCAAAGAGCCGGATCTGGGTCAGCGAATGGAATAGCGGCCATGTCTCGGTGCACGATCCCGCCAATGGCTCCTGGAAGACGTGGAAGCTGCCCGGTGAACGTCCCCGCGCCTATGCCGTCTATGTCGACGACAAGGACAAGGTCTGGCTGAGCGATTTCTCCGCCAACGCCATCGTCCGCTTCGATCCCGCGACCGAGCGGTTCAACGTCTTCGCCAGCGACAAGGCCAATGCCAATGTGCGACAGCTCGACGGCAGGCCGGGCGAGCTGTGGGGGTGCGAGTCCGGCAACGACCGGATCGTCATGATCCAGACGATCGCGGCCGGTTGACGGCCGCGACATTTGCGTCCATCCCGGCATCCGAAACAGGATGTGACGACGATGGCGAAGAAATCCCTCCAGCTCGGTCGTGCGGTCGAGTGGCCGCACACACCGGAAGAAGCCCAGCTCGACCGCGTGCCCAATCCGCAAAAGGGCACCGACTATCTGGTGCGCTTCACCGTGCCGGAATTCACCTCGCTCTGCCCGGTGACGGGCCAGCCGGATTTCGCGCATCTGATGATCGACTACGCGCCCGGTGCGTGGCTGCTGGAGTCGAAATCGCTGAAACTTTACATCGCCAGCTTCCGCAATCACGGCGCCTTCCACGAGGACTGCACCGTGATGATCGGCAAGCGTATCGCGAGCGAGATCAAGCCGAAATGGCTGCGCATCGGCGGCTACTGGTATCCGCGCGGCGGCATCCCGATCGACGTGTTCTGGCAGACCGGCCGTGTGCCGAGGGGCCTGTGGGTGCCGGAGCAAGGCGTCGCGCCCTATCGTGGACGGGGCTAGCTCCCATTTTGTCCGACTTGGCGCGGCCCTAACCCTCTCGTTCAGGCCCTCGCATCAGCGGGCGCCCGCTGCTTGAGCAGCCGGGCGCAGAGGAAGCCCAGCACCACCATGATCACGGCGCTCGCGGACAGGGTCGGCATCTTGCCGGCATGCTGGAGGCCGAAGCCATAGGCGAGCGGCCCCACGGTCTGCCCCATGAAGAAGAAGAACGAATGCAGCGACAGCGCGGTGGCGCGCGCCTCGACCGAGAGTTCGCTGGCGAAGACCTGCAGACAGCCATGGGCGATGTAGAAGCCCCATCCCATCACGATGAGATTCAGGGCCTGCACCTCCCAGCGTGGCCCGAAGGCGACGGCAATGAGCTGTGAGGCAACCAACGTCATGCCCGCGATCATCATGCCCTTCATGCCGAGCCACGGCAGCAGGCGCGACACCGTCAGTGTGTAGAACAAGCCGCCGACCGCAAAGCCCGCGATGACGATACCGGCGATCGAGAGCGAGGTCTGCCCGAGCTCGAACAGGAACGAGGCGACATAGGGAAACAGGCCGAGCACGCAACAGCCCTCGATGAACACGGCCGAGTAGCAGACATAGGCGTTCGGATTGGTGAAGATGGTGCGATAGCCGGCCTTCAGCGCCGACAGGCTCGTCTTCGGCGGATGCTTGACCTTGGCGCCGTGAAAGCCGGCGGCGACCGCGATCGAGGCGGCGATCACGAGCACGCCGAGCACTGCGAGCACGCCGCGCCAGCCGAGAAAATCGCCGATCAGCCCGGAGGCCGAGGCGCCGAGCAGATTGCCGGTCATCGCGCCGGCGAGCGTGCGGCTGATCGCGACCTGGCGTTTCTCCGGCCCAACGAGATCGCTGGTCAGGCTCAACGCCACCGGAAACACGCCGCCGGAGCCGATGCCGGCGAGAATGCGGGTCGCAAACAAAACCGAGAACGAGGTCGAGAGCGCGCCGAGGATGTTGGCAAGGCCGAGCAGCGCGAGGCAGCCGATCATCAGCCGCGTCTTGCCGAACAGATCGGCGGCGGCGCCAACGATGGGCTGGATGATCGAGAAGGTGAAGGCGAACACCGCGGCAAAGCCCGCGGCGGTCGCGATGCTGACGCCAAAGTCCTCGGCGACATGCGGCAGCACCGGGTCGAGCGCGCGGGCCGAGAGCGCTGCGGCGAAGCTTGCGCCTGATATGACGTAGAGCGCTGTCGGCAAGCCGTGATCGTGCGGCCGCGCCTCGCCGTGCTGCATCAGCGCGGGCCGGTTTTGACAGATTCTTTGGCGAGCGCGTCGAAGGCCATCAGTCTAGCGATCAGCCCCTCGAACTCGCGCAGCGGCACCATGTTGGGGCCATCGGAGGGCGCGCGATCAGGATCGGGATGGGTCTCGATGAAGACGCCGGCCACGCCAACGGCAACAGCCGCGCGTGCCAGCACCGGCACGAATTCGCGCTCGCCGCCCGACGACGTCCCCTTCCCGCCCGGCTGCTGCACCGAATGCGTGGCATCGAAGATCACGGGAGCGCCGGTGGTGCGCGCCAGGATCGGCAGCGCGCGCATGTCGGAGACCAGCGTGTTGTAGCCGAACGAGGCGCCGCGCTCGGTGACGAGCACGTTGGGATTGTTCGCGCTCGTGATCTTGGTCACGACATTCGCCATGTCCCAGGGAGCCAGGAACTGGCCCTTCTTGACGTTGACGACCTTGCCGGTCGCGGCCGCAGCGAGCAGCAGGTCCGTCTGCCGGCAAAGGAAAGCGGGAATCTGCAGGACGTCGACGGCCGGCGCCACCTCGGCGCATTGCGTGGCCTCGTGCACGTCGGTGAGGACAGGCAGGCCGAGCGAGGAGCGGATTTCGGCGAAGATCGGCAGCGACTGCGCAAGGCCAAGCCCGCGCGCCGCCGATGCGCTGGTGCGGTTGGCCTTGTCGAACGAGGTCTTGTAGACGAGCCCGATGTTCAGCCGCGCCGCGATCTCCTTCAGCGCGGAGGCGACCTCCAGCGCATGCTGGCGGCTCTCGAGCTGGCACGGCCCGGCAATGACCGAGATCGGCAGGTCATTGCCGAATTTGACCGTGCCAATGGTGACGACCGGCGCCGCTGACGTCGAAGAGCTCAAGGCAAATCCCTCGTTTCGGCGCGACCATAGCCCCGATGAGGGTCGGATCAACCCTATTCGGCCAGGGCGGTCAGAATATCAGGGTTGCGCCAGGGTTCCTCGCCGCGCGAGGGATCGCTACTTCACCACTGAGAAGGCGGTCGGCGCCAGGACCTGGCTGACGATGTTGGCGACGATCTGGCCGTCGGCTTCGCTCTCGGCGCGCGCTTTCATCCAGTCGGGATCGGCAATGAACTTGCCCCACTTCGTCTCGCGCTCGGCGAGCGACTCCCAGGCCAGGAAATAGGTCAGCTCCTGGTTGGATTCACCGATCAGCGTGGTGAAGAAGCCGGCCTGCTTGATGCCGTGCTTCTCCCAGATCTTCAGCGTGGCGGTCTCGAACCGCTTGAGCAGTGCCGGCAGGCGGCCGGGCACGCAGCGATACTGGCGCATTTCGTAGATCATTCATGTTCCTCCCTGAACAGGTCCGGCGGTTATAGCGGCTGGTCCCGACGGTGTCGTGAGCCCCGCCCGGTTGCCCCTGTGGCGTTCCGCGCATGGCTGGAGGTCGATCGGGGCCACTCCGCCGCAGCCGGTTCCCGCAATGCTGCCGCAATGATGCGGCCGCTAGAATGGCGCGGTTGAGGTTGAGGTGGCGGATCATGCGGATTTTGCTCGTCGAGGACGAGGCCGAAATGGCCGATGCACTGGCGTCGGCGCTGAAGCGCTACGACATGGTGGTGGACCATGCCCCCTCGCTCGCCGAGGCCGAAGAGGCCATTTCTGCCGATGTCCACGCCGCCGTCCTGCTCGATCGCCAGCTTCCCGATGGCGACGGTCTCGCTTTGATCCCGAAACTGAGGGCGCGCGCCGACGGCGTGCCGATCATCGTGTTGACGGCGCGCGGCGAGCTCGCCGACCGGGTCGCCGGGCTCGACCGAGGGGCCGATGACTATCTGGCAAAACCGTTCGCGGTGGAGGAATTGCTGGCGCGTCTGCGCGCCGTACTGCGCCGGCCCGGCCGGCTGCAGCCCGACATCATGCGCGCCGGCCGCCTCGCCTTCGACTTCGGCCATCGCGAGGCAACCGTCGGCGGGTCTCCGCTCGAGCTGCCGCGGCGCGAGCTGCTGGTGCTGGAAGCCCTGGTCCGCCGCATGGGCCGGACGGTGCTGCGCTCGGCGCTGGAAGAGGCCGTCTACAGTTTCGACGACGAGATCCAGTCGAATGCGCTCGATACGCACGTGTCGCGGTTGCGCCGCAAACTGTCCGAGGCAGATGCGCGCGTGGAGATCCACGGCATCCGCGGCGTCGGCTATCTCCTGAAGAAGCTGCCATGAGCCGGCACAACGACCCATACTGCCTGCGCTCGCGGCTGAGCTGGCGGCTGCTTTCACTGCAGGCCGCCCTGCTCGTCGCTCTCGTCGCCATCGTCGTCGGCGCGCTCTGCGCCTCGGGCTTCGTGCTGACCCAGCGGGACGAGGACCGCGTGATCGACATCGTGCAGCATGCGCTCGCGCGCGATGCCCAGGGTGGCCTCACACTGCGACCGACCGACGAGCTGAAACAGTTGCGCGCAGAGACCCCCGACCTCTGGTTGCTGGTTCGCGACAGGCAGGGGCGTTCCCTCAGTGAGGGCCCCGTCCCGGCCGAATTCGCCGCCATCGGCGGCGCCCTCGACCAGATCAGCCAGGCGCGGCTCGGCTGGCAGCTCTTCGAGGACGATCCGCGCAAGCCGCCGGCACGCCTGAAGCGCATCGACACCGGGGCCGGCAATGTGCAGGTCATCACGGCGACGCAGGGAAAACTGACCAGTGCCAAGGCCGTGTTCACGACGTCGCTCGTGTTGCTCGGCATCGCACTTCCCGGCCTGCTGTTGATGGGGACCGCGACCTTCATCGCAACACCGATGATCTTGCGGCGCGCGTTCAGGGGACTTGATACGACCGCGGACCAGGCGCGGCGGATCGATATTCACCAGCGCGGGGCGCGGTTGTCGGCGGATTACATTCCGCTGGAGGTCGTGCCGCTCGTGACCGCGATCAACGACGCGCTGGCGCGGCTCGACGAAGGCTATGCCCGCCACAAGCGCTTCGTCGCCGATGCCGCACACGAACTGCGCACGCCGATCGCGATCCTGAACACGCGTCTGGAGTCACTTCCGCCGGGACCCGACAAGACTCGCCTGATCGAGGATGCCGCGCGGCTCGCCACGCTCGCAGAGCAATTGCTCGACATCCAGCGACTCGACCGTTGCGGACATCCTTTCGCGCGGGTCGACCTCGTCGCAATCGCCCAGGGCGTCGCCGCCGAGCTTGCCCCGCTTGCCATCGCTGCGGGCTACGAGCTGGCGCTCGACGCACCGGAAACACCGATCGAGACACTCGGCGACACGGCCGCGCTCGAACGCGCGCTGACCAACCTCGTGCAGAATGCCATCCAGCACGGCCCGCGCCGCGGCACGATCGGCATCCGCGTCAGCAAGCCCGCATGCATCGAAGTCACCGACGAGGGCGCGGGCATTCCGCCCGATCAACACGAGCTGATCTTCGAGCCGTTCTATCGGCTCACGCCGCTCGATCGCGGTGCCGGCCTCGGCCTCAATATGGTTCGCGAGATCGTGCAGCTGCATCGCGGCCACGTCTCGGTGCTGGATGGAGCGAACGGCGGCGCATGCTTCAAGATCACATTGCCGCCGATCCGCGCCAATTGATCTTGGTCCGCATCGCCTCCGCAATGCTGTCGCAATGCATTTCCGTGAGATTGCGAGCCGCCTCTGATTTGCGAGGCGCGAAGCAAAATACCGGAGTGCGCATGCCCAACGATTTCCTCTCGTTCTTCCTCGCCTGGATGTCGGCCCCGCGTCAGGTCGGAGCGATCGCGCCGTCGAGCGCGGCACTGGCCGATCTGATCACGCGCGAGATCGACGCATCGACTGGCCCGATCCTCGAGCTCGGCCCCGGCACCGGCGCATTCACCTACAAGCTTTTGAAGCGCGGCGTGCGCCAGGAAGACCTCACGCTGGTCGAGTACGGCTCCGATTTCATGAAGCTGCTGCAGATGCGCTTTCCCGGGGCTCGCGTGTTGTGGATGGATGCTGCCCGGCTCACCACGCATCGTCTCTATGAAGGCGCGCCCGTCGGCGCCGTGGTCAGCGGATTGCCGCTGCTCAACATGTCAATGCGCAAGGTCGTCTCGATCGTCAGTGGCGCATTCAGCTACATCCGCCCGGGCGGCGCGTTCTATCAGTTCACCTACGGCATGAGCTGCCCGGTGCCGCGCCCGGTGCTCGACCGGCTGGGCCTGCGCGCCAAGCTGGTGGATCGGGCGATGCTGAACGTGCCACCCGCTGCCGTCTACAGGCTGACGCGGCGGCCGCGGATCAAGGTCGTCACGGGATCGCATTCGCCCGAGGCTTCAAACCAGCCGGCTCTGCACCATCGCCGCCTGGATGAAGGACGCGAACAGCGGGTGCGGCTCGAAGGGCCGCGACTTCAGCTCGGGGTGGAACTGGACGCCGATGAACCAGGGATGGTCCTCGTACTCGACGATCTCCGGCAGCACGCCGTCGGGCGATAGCCCAGAGAATTTCAGGCCGTGCTGCTCGAGGCGATCCTTGTAGGCCGTGTTGACCTCGTAGCGATGGCGGTGGCGCTCGGATATCTCGGTCGCGCCGCCATAGACCTCTGAGACGCGGCTGCCACGATTGAGCGTTGCCGGATAGGCCCCTAGCCGCATCGTGCCGCCGAGATCGCCGGCCTGCGAGCGCTTCTCGAGCTCGTTGCCGCGCAGCCATTCCGTCATCAGGCCGACCAGCGGTTCCTTGGTCGGGCCAAACTCGGTGGAGTTGGCGTCCTCGATGCCGACGAGGTTTCGCGCGGCCTCGATCACCGCCATCTGCATACCGAAGCAGATGCCGAAATACGGTACGTCGCGCTCGCGCGCGAACTGCGCCGCCTTGATCTTTCCTTCCGCGCCGCGCTGGCCGAAGCCGCCGGGCACCAGGATGCCGTTGACGTGCTCGAGGAACGGCGCCGGATCTTCCTTCTCGAAGATCTCGCTCTCGATCCAGTCGAGATTGACCTTCACTTTGTTGGCGATGCCGCCATGCGACAGCGCCTCGATCAGCGACTTATACGCATCCTTCATGCCGGTGTACTTGCCGACGATGGCAATGGTGACGTTGCCTTCGGGATTGCGCACGCGCTCGTTGATCTCTTGCCAGCTGCGCAGCTCCGGCGGAATCCGCGAGCCGATGCCGAAGGCGGCGAGCACTTCGTCGTCGAGGCCCGCATTGTGATAGGCCTCAGGGACAGCGTAGATGTTGTCGACGTCGCGCGCCTCGATCACGGCGCTTTCGCGCACGTTGCAGAACAGCCCCAGCTTGCGCCGCTCCTCCTTCGGGATCGCGCGGTCGGTGCGGCAGAGCAGGATGTCCGGCTGGATGCCGATCGAGCGCAGCTCCTTCACCGAGTGTTGCGTCGGCTTGGTCTTGAGCTCGCCGGCGCTGGGGATGTAGGGCAGCAGCGTGAGATGGATGTAGACGGCGTGATCGCGCGGCAGCTCGTTCTTGAGCTGGCGGATCGCCTCGAAGAACGGCAGGCCCTCGATGTCGCCGACGGTGCCGCCGATCTCGACCAGCACGAAGTCGTAATCGTCATTGCCGTCAAGGACGAATTCCTTGATGGCGTTGGTGACGTGCGGAACCACCTGGATGGTCGCGCCGAGATAATCGCCGCGGCGCTCCTTGGAGATGATGTCCTGGTAGATGCGCCCCGTGGTGATGTTGTCGGCCTTGGTCGCCGGCCTGCCGGTGAAGCGCTCGTAGTGACCGAGATCGAGATCGGTCTCTGCGCCGTCATCGGTCACGAACACTTCGCCGTGCTGATACGGCGACATCGTTCCGGGATCGAGATTGAGATAGGGGTCGAGCTTGCGGAGGCGGACCTTGTAGCCCCGGGCTTGCAACAGCGCACCGAGTGCCGCCGAGGCCAGACCCTTGCCGAGCGAAGAAACCACGCCGCCGGTGATGAATATGTACCGCGCCATGGGACTTAACCTCTAATCCCTCGAATTCGATTCGCCAAAGCGATTCGTATTCCGCCCCAAAGATTTTGCGGGCCTGTGGGTGATCCAGAACTGAAAGTGGTGACAGTGCCTTGATGGGGACTTTTGCTGCAGGACGGTAGAAGCCGCCCTGCATGGCCCCCCTGCTTTATTGCGAGCGCGGCACCTGCGGGCCGGCGGGCGCCTGGTTCTGCTGCTGCTCGTCGGCCTTCTTCAGCGAATCCAGGATTCCGCCCGAGGTCGGCGGCGCGATCGGCGCCCCGCCGGCCGGCTGGGTCTGCGACGGCTGGCCGATGATCGACGACGGCTTGCGGTCGTAGCCGGCGTACCAGGACAGGAACAGGCTGGTGAGGAAGAAGCCAACGGCCAAAACCGCAGTGGTCCGCGTCAAAAGATTCGCCGTGCCGCGGCTCGACATGAAGCCCGCGCCTCCGCCCATGCCGAGGCCGCCGCCTTCCGACTTCTGGAGCAGGACGGCGCCGATCATGACGGCGACGATCATGAGGTGGATGACGATGACAACGGTCTGCATAGTATCCTTCCGTCACAAGCGGGCGGCGCCTGACGGCGGCCGATCGCGCTTCGCGGGTTTTCCTGAAGTTGCGCGGTGTTACACGATCGGAGGGGGTATTGCCACCCCCGATCGGGCCCGGACCAACGGTTTGAATGAGCTAGGGACAGCCCTTGGCAATCGCAAGGAAATCGGCCGCCTTCAGGCTGGCGCCGCCGACCAGCGCGCCGTTGACGTTTTTCACCGCCATCAGCTCGGCCGCATTCGAGGGCTTGACCGAGCCGCCGTAGAGGATCCGCATCTTGGCACCCTCGGCCTTGAACCGGGAAATCAGGAGCTCCCGGATAAAGCCATGAATTTGCTCGACATCCTGGGACGTGGGGGTCAGGCCTGTGCCGATCGCCCAGACCGGCTCATAGGCTACGACCAGATTGGCCGCGGTGGAGCCGTCCGGCAGCGAGCCGTCGAGCTGGCCACGCAGGATATCCAGGGTTTGGCCGGCATCGCGCTGGCCTTGCGTCTCGCCGATGCAGACGATCGCCGTCGCCCCGGCGCGCCAGGCTGCCTCGGCCTTCTGCCGGACCAGGGCATCGCCCTCGCCGTGGTCGGCGCGCCGCTCGGAATGGCCGACGATGATGGCGGTTGCGCCCGCGTCCACCAGCATTTCGGCGGCGACATCGCCGGTATGGGCGCCGGAGGCCTTGGGATGGCAGTCCTGGGCCCCCACCGCGACCTTCGTGCCCCGCGCCTTGTCGGCGAAGGTGGCGACCAGGGTTGCGGGCGGGCAGACCAGCAGGTCGGCCTTGGCAGCCACGTCCGCCGCGCCGTTGAGCATGGCGTCGAATTCGGCAGCCTGGGCTTTCAGGCCGTTCATCTTCCAGTTGCCGGCGATCAGCGGTCGGATGGCGTCGGTCATGTCAATGTCCAGCAAAATGAGGTTTGTGCATGCGCTAGCAGAGCTGTCGCGGCAGTTCCAGAGACCAGGGGCTTTTAACCGCAGCTTCGAGGCGCCGCATGAGGCGAGGTTGCGGGGGGAAAGCCGCCACTTTATGATGATCTATCAATTTGGTGACGCGCTTTTGCGGAATCTGCATTAAGACGCGCTCCCGTTCCCCTCCTGCCAAACAAGTTGGACCAAATGCTTCGAGGAATGCGCAAGGCCTCATCAAACTGGCTCGGCAAGACCATTATGGCCGTGGTGATGGGCGTGTTGATCGTCAGTTTCGGCATTTGGGGCATCGCCGACATCTTCCGCGGCTTCGGGCAGTCCACGGTGGCCAGGATCGGCAGCACCGAGATTTCGCTCAACGAGTTCCGCCAGATCTACACCGACCGCTTGCAACAGATCAGCCGCCAGTTCGGCCGTCCGCTGACGCCCGATCAGGCGCGTGCCTTCGGCCTCGACCGCCAGGTGCTCCAGCAGACCATCGCCGAAGCCGCCATCGACGAAGAGGCGCGCCGGCTCGGGCTCGGCCAGTCCGACGACCAGATCCGCCAGGTCATCATGAACGACCCCAACTTCAAGGGCGTCGGCGGCAACTTCGATGCGAACCGCTTCCAGGCCGTGATCCGCAATTTCGGCTATACCGAGCAGCGCTACGTCGCCGAGCAGCGCAAAGTGTCGCTGCGCCGGCAGATTACCGGCACGATCGGCGCCGGCCTCGAGCCGCCGAAAACCATGCTCGATGCGTTGACGCGCTTCCAGAGCGAGCAGCGCGCCATTGAGTTCGTCAGGCTCGACGCCGCGCAGGCAGGCCAGATCGAGGCGCCCTCGCCCGAGACGCTCGCCGCCTATTTCGAGGATCACAAGGTCCAGTTCCGCGCGCCCGAATATCGCAAGATCGCCTTCGTCGTGGTCTCGCCGGAGGAGATCGGCAAGTGGTCCGAGGTGTCGGACGAGGACGCCAAGAAAGTGTTCGACCAGCGCAAGGACCGGCTCGGCACGCCGGAGAAGCGCCAGATCCAGCAGATCGTGTTTCCCAACGTGGCGGAGGCGCAGACCGCACGCGAGCGCCTCGTCGGCGGGATGTCGTTCGAGGACCTCGGCAAGGAGCGCGGGCTGAGCGCCTCCGACGTCGATCTCGGGCTGGTGACCAAGTCTTCGCTCGATCCCGCCGTTGGCGATGCCGCCTTCGCGCTTCCTGCAGGCGAGATCAGCCAGCCGATCCAAGGCGGGCTTGGCGTCGCGATCGTCAAGGTCGACAAGATCGAGCCGGGCAAAGAAGCGGACTACGCAAGCGTTGCGGGTGAGATCAAGCGCGAGATCGCGACCGAGCGCGCGCGCGTCAAGGTCGCCGATCTCCGCGACAAGATGGAGGACGAGCGCGGCGGCGGCTCCAGCGTGATCGACGCGGCGCAGAAGCTCGGGCTCACGGCGGTAACCATCGACGCCGTCGACCGTTCAGGCCGCGCCCCGAACGGCCAGCCGGTCGCCAATATTCCGCAGGGCCTCGACGTGGTGTCGCAGGCCTTCAACACCGACGTCGGCGTCGACAACGACTCGATCTCGTTCAAGGGCGGCTTTGTCTGGTACGACGTCATCGCGATCACGCCCTCGCGCGACCGCAATCTCGACGAGGTCCGCGACCAGATCGAGGCGCGCTGGCGCCAGGACCAGGTCGCGGCCAAGCTGAAGACCAAGGCGACCGAGATGGTGCAGAAGCTCGAATCCGGCGGCAAGCTCGCCGATGAAGCTGCTGCGATCGGCGCCAAGGTCGAGACCGCGACCGGCTTCAAGCGCGATGACTCGCCTGCCGGCGTACCCGCAACCGTCGTATCGGCCGCCTTCCGCACCGCCAAGGACGGCGTCGGACAGACGCCCGTGAGCGGCGGCAGCGAAGTGATCGTCTTCCGCGTCACCGACATCGTCGAACCCGTGGTCGACGCCGCTTCCGACGCGGTGAAGAAGCTGAAGGACAGCCTCGACCGCGCGCAGACCGAGGAGCAGGTCGCTTCCTACGTCAACAAGCTTGAAACCGACATCGGGACCACCATTAATCAGGCCGCCTTCGCGCAGGTGACCGGCGCGAACCAGTGAGTTGAAAGCACGCGATGGACGACCTGAAATCGATCATTGGAAAAGTGGCGACCGGCGCCAGCCTGTCGCGTGACGAAGCCGCCTCCGCCTTCGACGCCATGATGTCGGGCGAAGCCACGCCCTCACAGATGGGCGGCCTGTTGATGGCGCTCAGGGTGCGCGGCGAGACCGTGGACGAGATCACCGGCGCCGTTACGGCGATGCGCTCCAAGATGCTGGCCGTGACGGCGCCGCCTGACGCCGTCGACATCGTCGGCACCGGCGGCGACGGCTCCGGCTCGGTCAATGTCTCGACCTGCGCCTCCTTCATCGTCTCGGGCGCCGGCGTGCCGGTGGCCAAGCACGGCAACCGCGCGCTGTCCTCGCGCTCGGGCGCCGCCGACGTGCTGGCCTCGCTCGGCGTGAAGATCGACCTCAGGCCCGAGCAGGTCGGACATTGCGTGCGCGAATGCGGCATCGGCTTCATGTTCGCCCCCGCCCACCATCCCGCCATGAAGAACGTCGGCCCGACCCGGGTCGAGCTTGCCACGCGCACCATCTTCAACCTGCTCGGCCCCCTGTCCAATCCGGCCGGCGTCAAGCGGCAGATGGTCGGCGTATTCTCGCGGCAATGGGTGCAGCCGCTGGCGCAGGTGCTCAAGAACCTCGGCTCGGAATCCGCCTGGGTGGTGCACGGTTCCGATGGCCTCGACGAGATCACCCTGACCGGCCCGACCTTCGTCTCCGCGCTCCACAATGGCGAGATCCGGAATTTTGAGGTGACGCCGGAGGAGGCCGGCCTGTCGCGCTGCGAGACTGGCGCACTCAAAGGAGGCGACGCCGAGGCCAATGCGATCGCGCTGCAAAGCGTCCTCGACGGCAAGCCGAGCCCCTATCGCGACGTCGCGCTGATCAACGCTGCCGCCGCGCTGGTCGTGGCCGGACGCGCCAAGGATCTCAAGGAGGGCGTTGCGATCGGCGCGAAGTCGCTCGACAGCGGCGCCGCAAGCGCGCGGCTTAAACATCTGATCGCGGTCTCGAACGGCTGAGCCTGACATGTCGGATATCCTGACCAAGATCGAAGCCTACAAGCGCGAGGAGATTGCTGCGGCCAAGCGCGCGCAGCCGCTCTCGATTGTCGAGGCACAGGCCAAGGCGCAAGCCGCACCGCGCGGCTTCATGCGCGCGATCAAGGCGAAGCACGCCAATGGCGACTACGCGCTGATTGCCGAGATCAAGAAGGCCTCGCCGTCGAAGGGATTGATCCGCGCCGATTTCGATCCGCCCAAGCTTGGCAGGGCCTATGAGGCCGGCGGCGCGGCCTGCCTTTCGGTGCTGACCGACACGCCGTCGTTCCAGGGCCATCTCGACTTCATGGCGGCGGCGCGCGCGGCAACGTCACTGCCGGTGCTGCGCAAGGATTTCATGTTCGACACCTATCAGGTGGCGGAGGCTCGCGCGCATGGCGCCGATTGCATCCTGATCATCATGGCCGCGCTCGACGATGCGACCGCCCGGGATCTCGAAGATGCTGCCTTCGCCTATGGCATGGATGTGCTGATCGAGATCCACGACCGTGCCGAGCTCGACCGCGCGCTGAAACTTCGCTCGCCGATGATCGGCGTCAACAACCGCAATTTGCGCACCTTCGAGACCACGCTTGCGACCAGCGAGGCGCTGGCGCCGCTGATCCCTGCGGACCGTCTGATGGTCGGCGAGAGCGGCATCTTCACAGCCGCAGACCTTGTGCGGCTCGAGCGCGTCGGTATGTCGACCTTCCTGGTCGGCGAGAGCCTGATGCGGCAGGCCGACGTCACCGCCGCCACGCGCACGCTGCTCGCGCGCGAGACGGCACCGCGCGCGACGGGCACGCGCTGACATGGCGCGCAAGCCTTCCAAGTCCAAGTCCGAGAAGGCCGGCCCTGCCCTCACCCATATCGGCGCCTCGGGCGAAGCGCGGATGGTGGACGTGTCGGACAAGCCCGCGACCGAGCGGCTTGCGGTGGCGGAAGGCCGGGTCATCATGACCAAGGCGACGCTCGATCTGATCGTGTCCGGCAACGCCAAGAAGGGCGACGTGCTCGGCACCGCGCGCATCGCCGGCATCATGGCGGCCAAGCGCACCTCCGAGCTGATCCCGCTCTGCCATCCGCTCGCGCTGTCGAAGGTCACGGTCGACATCGAGCCGGATGCGAAACTGCCGGGCTGCCTCGTCCGCGCCAGCGTGAAGGTCACTGGTTCCACCGGCGTCGAGATGGAGGCGCTCACGGCGGTCTCGGTCGCCTGCCTCACCATCTACGACATGATCAAGGCGGTGGAGCGCGGCGTGCGCATCGAGGGCATCCATCTCGTCGAGAAGCTCGGCGGAAAGTCCGGCCATTACCGCGCCTGAAGCGCGTATTTCAGCGACCGACCTCCTGCGTCGCGCGCATCGGTTGCCTTTGTGCCCGGCCGTTCATATCGCGTTAACCGCGCTTCCTAACTTCGCCTCCACACCGTTCCCGTAAACCAACGGATGTTTCCGGGGCCAAGAATTGATCCTGGCGTGTGCACGGCAATGATCCAGCATGATGACGAGATTCGGCAGTCGCCTCTTTGACCAGGCCTTCGCGCGCAGCGGACCGATCCGCTGGCTGGTGGTTGGCGGCACGCTGCTGATCGCGGCGATCGCCGTCGGCGCGACGCTGATGGCGCAGAATTTCCGTGAACGCGCGCTGCGCAACTCCGGCCGCGAACTGGAAAACACCGTGCTGTTGCTCGCCCATCATTTCGACCAGCAATTGCAGGATTTCGCGGTCATCCAGAAGGATTTCGTCGACCACGTCCGCGCCACCGGCATCAATAATGCGGAGGATTATCGCAAGCGCCTCGCGGGCCAGGACATCCACCGGATGCTGCGCTCGAAGATCGAGGCGCTGCCCTACATGGGCGGGGTCAACGTCATCGACGCCGAAGGTAATCTGGTCAACTCGTCGACGGCATGGCCGGCCCCGAACGTGAACGTTGCCGATCGCGCCTATTTCCGCACCTTCAAATACGATCCCTATTCGCCTGACGTGCTGATCGAGCCGCTGCACAGCCGCATCTCGGGCGCCTGGACCATCCTGATCGTCCGCAAGATCCTGGGACCGAACGGCGAGTTCCTGGGCGCCGTCGGGCGCGGCATCGAGCCCGCCAATTTCGAGAAGTTCTTCGCTTCCGTCGTGCTCGGCGAAGGCGCGTCGATCTCGATGCTGCATCGAGACGGCACGCTGCTCGCCCGCTATCCCCTATCCAGCGAATTGATGGGGCGGAATTTCAAGACCGGCCCGTTCTCGCATCAGAGGGTTTTCGGGCTCGATCACTTCGCCGGCCGCTTCGTGAGCCCGATCGATGGCGACGACCGGCTGATCTCCTCGCGCGCCCTGCCCCACTTTCCGATCCTGATCATGGCCACCATGACGCGCGCGGCGGCCCTGGCGGACTGGCGCGAGCAGATCGGCATCCTGATCTCGGTCGCCGCCTCTTCCGCGCTCGCCATCGCCGGCGTGCTGATCGCGATCGTACGCAAGCTGCTGGAGCAGCACCGCCTCTCGCGGAAACGGCTGACGCTGGAAAAGCAGCGTCTCGACCGCGCCGTCAACAACATGACGCAGGGCCTCCTGCTGTTCGACGCCGAGCGGCGGCTCGTGATCTGCAACCAGCGCTACATCGAGATGTACGGACTGTCGGCCGAGACCGTGAAGCCCGGTTGCAGCTTCCACGACATCATCGCCCATCGCAAAGCGACGGGCTCGTTCACCGGTAATGTCGACGACTACGTTGCGCGCGTGCTGCGCGACATCCACCTGCGCAACTCCATGGTGGTCGACACCTCCGACGGCCGCTCGATCCAGATCGTCAACGAACCGCTCGCGGACGGCGGCTGGGTCGCGACGCATGAGGACATCACCGAGCGCCGGCGGACCGAGGAACGCATCACCCACCTCGCCCATTACGACGCGCTGACCGACCTGCCCAACCGCGCCATGTTCCACGAGCATCTGCGCGAAGAGCTGGGTGCCATCGCCGACGGCGAAGAGATCGCGGTGCACTACATCGACATCGACGAGTTCAAGGGCGTCAACGATGCACTCGGTCATCTCGTCGGCGACGAGCTGTTGAAATCGGTCGCACAGAGCCTTCGCCGCTGCGCAGGTCCAATGGACTTCGTGGCGCGGCTCGGCGGCGATGAATTCGCCATCGTACAGAGCGCAGTAACATCGCTGGAGGAGGTCAACGAGCTCGTCGCACGGGTGTTCGAGACCATTCGCATGCCATTCGATTGCATGGGCCATCATCTCACCACGGACGCCAGCATAGGCATCGCCCTTGCACCGAGACACGGGACCGCGCTGGACCAGATCCTGAAGAATGCCGATATGGCGATGTATGCGGCCAAAGCCGCCGGCCGCCGCACCTATCGCTTCTTCGAGCACGAGATGGACGCCAAGGTCCGCGAGCGGCGGCAGCTCGAGATCGACCTGCGCCACGCCATCGCTCATGGCGGCCTCGAGGTCTATTATCAGCCCTGCCTCGGCCTGAAGGACGACCGCATCACCGGATGCGAGGCGCTGGTACGCTGGCGCCATCCCGAGCGCGGCATGGTCTCACCGGCCGAATTCATCCCGATCGCCGAAGACACCGGCCTGATCAACGAGATCGGCGAATGGGTGCTGGCGACCGCCTGCAGGGATGCAGCAAACTGGCCCGACGACATTCGCCTCGCCGTCAACGTCTCGCCCGTGCAGTTCAAGAGCGGCACGCTGGCGCTGAAGATCATGGCAGCGCTCGCCGCTTCCAATTTGCCGGCGAGCCGGCTCGAGCTCGAAATCACCGAGGCCGTGCTGATCCGTGACGACGACGCAGCGCTCACGATCCTGCACCAGCTTCGCGCCATCGGCGTGCGCATCGCGCTGGACGATTTCGGCACCGGCTATTCGTCGCTGAGCTATCTGCACCGCTTCCCCTTCGACAAGATCAAGATCGACCGCTGCTTCGTCGACGACATCGCCGGCCCCGACGGCTCCGCCAGCATCGTCCAGGCCGTCGTCAACCTCGCGGCCGCCCGCCGCATGACCACCACGGCCGAGGGCGTCGAGACCGAAGAGCAGCAGCGCCTGCTTCGCGCGCTTGGCTGTTCCGAGATGCAGGGCTATCTGTTCAGCGCCGCGAAACCCGCCGACAAGATGCTGGAGCTGTTCGCACTGCATCGCAGCCGTCTCGCCCAGCGCGGTGGCGAGGAAATCCGCCGCCGCGAGGCGGGCTAGGTTTTCGGCTGAACGGCCTGATCCCTCCGGGTTGACGGCTTCATCCCCGCGATGAAGTGCTGGAGGAGCGTGACCGCGCTCGCCGCTGGGCCGAGCGCGACGGCCGCTACGAGGCGACGTTTGCCGCCATGAACCGGAGCTGAGACGGCAGCCCCAAACGAAATCGCCCGGGAGCGGTGATCCACTCCCGGGCGAGTCCAGAGGCGTCGCAAGAATTAGTTCGGCACCGCCGCCTTCGACCCGGGCTTGGCGGCAACCGCATTCGCGGTGACGCCGTGCAAGAAGTCGAAAGCCGTATGCAGGGCTTTGTCGTCCTTCTCTTCCGGCGGGACGTAGGATTGTGACCCGGTCTGCTCGGTGCCGTCGGCGGCCGACAGATGCCCGCGCATCTGGGATTCCGCCATGGTGTCCATCCGGCCCTTCAGCTCGGGCGGCACGTCCTGGAGGATCTCGATGTCGGGCGCGATGCCCTGGGCCTGGATCGAGCGGCCCGACGGCGTGTAGTAGCGCGCCGTGGTCAGCGCCAGCGCACCGTTGCCGGCGCCGAGCGGAATGATCGTCTGCACCGAGCCCTTGCCGAACGAGCGCGTACCGATCAGCGTCGCTCGCTTGTGGTCATGCAGCGCACCGGAGACGATCTCCGAGGCCGAGGCCGAACCGCCGTTGATCAGCACGACCAGCGGCTTGCCCTTGGTGAGATCGCCGCCATGTGCCGTGAAGCGCTGGGTCTCCTCCGGATTGCGCCCGCGGGTCGAGACGACCTCGCCGCGCTGAAGGAATGCGCTCGACACCGAGACGGCCTGGTCGAGCAGACCGCCTGGATTGTTGCGCAGGTCCATCACGTAGCCTGCGAGCTTCTCCGACGGGACCTGTTTGGAGATCGACGCGATCGCCTTCTTCAGGCCGTCGGTGGTCTGCTCGTTGAACGAGGTGATGCGGATATAGCCGATGTCGCCGTTCTCGACGTGGAAGCGCACCGGGCGCACATGGATGATCTCGCGGGTGATCGCGACGTCGAGCGGCGCGTCGGCGCCCTTGCGCACGATGGTGAGCTTGGTCTTGGTGTCGACCGGGCCCTTCATCTTGTTGACGGCCTGCTCGAGCGTCATGCCCTGCACGGCCTCGCCGTCGATCTTGCTGATGAGGTCGCCGGACATGATGCCGGCCTTCGAGGCCGGCGTATCGTCGATCGGCGAGACGACCTTGACGAGGCCATCCTCCATCGTGACCTCGATGCCGAGCCCGCCGAACTCGCCGGAGGTGGTCTCCTGCATCTCGGTCCAGGCCTTGGCGTTCATGTAGCGCGAATGCGGGTCGAGCGAGGTCACCATGCCCGTAACCGCGCCTTCGATCAGCTTGGCATTGTCGGGCTTCTCGACATAGTTCGCCTTGACCCGCTCGAACACCGCGCCAAACAAGTTGAGCTGGGAATAGGCATCATCCGCGCTCGCCGCCGCCCGTGCCGCCCACACGCCGCCGTGGGGACTGGCTACCAGAAGGGTCAGACACGCTCCCGTGAGCGCGCCCAGGGGGAACAGCAGGTTTTTCCGCATGGATTGACTGGCCTTTTGCTTAGCGGTTCTCTTGAGGGCTTGTCTCTCGGGCTTGGAAGCCGCCATGCAAATGGCGATCCAAGTCACGTCTCACAACACCATTCTGGTTTCTTCAAGGCCGGCCCGCCGTGCCGGCGGTACGGCGAAGAAATCCCTTCGCCGCGGCTTAAACTTTTGGCAACGTTCCGAAACCATTTTGCGCAAAGCGGACATCGGTCGGCCGCCCACGCCTCGCAGTTATGCGATTTTAGGATGGTTTTGCAGGGCCAGACGCGATAGGCGATGGCGATAAGACTTCAAATTCTCGGGAGGACAACAATGAACGACGCGCCCCGCATCCGGCCGGAAAGGAACGTCGAACTCGGCGCCAGCAACGAGCCGTTCCAGAACCTGCACGAATTCATCCGGAAAGCGCGCGCCAACCTCAACCAGAATGCCTGGGACTACATCGTCGGCGCTGCCGAGACCGAGACCACGATGCGCCGGAACCGGATGGCGCTGGACGAGATCGCCTTCCGCCCCCGCGTGCTGCGCGATGTTCGCAAAGTCGACGGCTCGGTCGAGCAGCTCGGCCGCAGGATGCGGCTGCCGGTGGTGCTCGCCCCCGTCGGTGCGCTGGAGATATTCGATCCCGACGGTGCGGCAAGCGTGGCGCGTGCCGCTGGCACCTTCGGTGCGGCGCACATGTTGAGCTCGGTGTCCGAGCCCGGCCTGGAAAAGACTGCCGAGGCCGCGCCCGACGCGCTGCGGCTCTATCAGCTCTATGTCCGCGGCGACGATGCCTTCGTCGCGGATGTTGTCAGCCGCTCCGAGAAGAACGGCTATGCCGCATTCTGCCTGACCGTCGACACCGCCCATTACAGCCGTCGCGAACGTGACATCGCCAAGCGCTACGTTCGCGAAAGCCGCCTGCGCGCGACCGGCGGTGACTACCAGAAGGGTCTGGAATGGCGGACCGTGAAGATGATCAAGGACAAATTCAGGATCCCGCTGATCCTGAAGGGCATTGCCACCGCCGAGGACGCACAGATCGCGATCGATCATGGTGTCGAGTGGATCTACGTCTCCAACCATGGCGGCCGTCAGCTCGATCATGGCCGCGGCGCCATGCATGTGCTGCCTGAAATCGTCGAGGCCGTGAAGGGCCGCGCCAAGATCATGGTCGATGGCGGCTTCTGCCGCGGCACCGACATCGTCAAGGCGATCGCGGCAGGCGCCGACATCGTCGGCATCGGCCGGCTGCAATGCTGGGCGCTGGCGGCGGCCGGCGAAGCCGGCGTGATGCGAATGCTGGAACTGCTGGAAGATGAAGTGCTGCGCTGCCTCGGCCTCTTGGGTGCCACCTCGTTCGCCGAGGTCGACAAGTCCTGCCTGCATCAGGCGACCGCAACGAATGCGCCGAGCGTGTTCAGCGCGTTCCCGCTGTTCGACCACGACCCTTATCGATACTGAAGTGAAAGGACACGATGACCTCGCTCTCTCCCGGCAGCGCCGATGCGCTCCTGTTCGATCTCGGACGCGTGGTGCTCGACATCGACTTCTCCAAGGCGATCGCCTGCTGGGCGGGACATGCCGGCTGCCAGCCCGAGGCCATCGTCGCGCGCTATGTGCGTGACGAGGCCTACCGGCTGCACGAGGTCGGCAAGATCAGCGACGAGGACTATTTCCAATCGCTGCGTTCATCGCTCGGGATCGGCATTTCCGATGCGCAGTTTCTGGAGGGATGGAACGCGATCTTCGCCGGCGAGATGCCTGACATCGCCGAGCTCTTGCCGCGCGCTGCAAAGCAGATGCCGCTCTATGTCTTCTCCAACACCAACCGGCCGCATGTCGACTATTTCTCGAAGGAATATGCGGACCTGCTCGGGCATTTCCGCGAGCTCTATTTGTCGTCCAGCATCGGCCTGCGCAAACCGGATCCGGAGGCGTTCGACCATGTCGTGAGGGCGATCGGCGTGCCGGCCAGCCGAATCGTGTTTTTCGACGACCTTGCCGAGAACGTCGAAGGGGCGCGGGCGCGCGGATTGACGGCGGTGCATGTCACCTCGCCCGGTGATGTCGGCAACGTCTTGCGAGCGTTGGGAATTTGACTGCCGACGCCCCGGCCGGATCTGGTTGGGTTCCGAGGACCAAATCTGCTTGGGATGCGGAACCAAATCACTTTGTGCATTTTTGTACAAAGTTCCGGGAACAGAAATACTTCCTCCGGACTCTATGAGTCCGTTGGGACTTCTACATCGGACTATTCTCGTGCTGGGCAAAGCCTACCTCACAAAGCAAGCCTCTCTGCTGCTCGAATTCGCCAGAACCACCTCGGATTCGCGCCTCTCCGCCAAGCTCATCAGCAAGGCCGCCGACCTGAAATCACAGGCCGATCCGCTGCCGGATAAGGATCAGGGCCCCAAAGCTCCGGACGTGACGCCTGGCGTCAGTTCGGGCGAACAGACGCAGAGTTGATCGCGATGCTGGCCGTGGCTCTGGTCATTGTCGTCCTAGCCATGGCCACCCTGGTACCAATCTGCCTCGTCCTGGAGATCATGTCGCGCCGGGCCTGACGTCGCCTTCGTTGCCTGCGAATGCGTCGTCGGGATGATCATCCCGCTCGGCTGCTCTTTTGCCTCTGCGCTCGCGCTCGGCTAGAAGGCTTCCTGCCAATTCGTCCGCGAGCAGGAGTTTTCGCCGTGGCTCTCATGCCGGTTTCCGATGCGCTTGCCGCCGTGCTTGCCGGCGCGGAGCCTCTGGCCGAGGAAATGGTTGCTCTCGACGCGGCCTTCCACCGTGTGCTCGCCCGCGACGTGGCGGCGCTGCGCACGCAGCCGCCTGAAGCAATGTCCGCGATGGATGGTTATGCCGTGCGCGCGGCCGACGCGGGGGCGATCGATTCCCAGCTGACGGTGATTGGCGAGGTAGCCGCGGGGCGTCCGTTCGCGGGAACGGTCGGCGCCGGCGAAGCCGTGCGGATCTTCACCGGCGGCGTCGTTCCCAACGGTGCCGACGCCGTCGTGATCCAGGAGGATACGGTCGCGGACGGCAAGCGCATCACGATCAAGGAAGCCGCGATTCCCGGTCGGCACATCCGCCCCGCAGGCGTCGACTTCTCCGAAGGCGACGCGCTCCTGCGCAAGGGAACCCGTCTCACCGAGCGCGATCTCGCGCTCGCCGCCGCCATGAATCACCCCCAGCTTGCCGTCTGCCGCCGTCCGAAGGTCGCGATCCTCGCCACCGGCGACGAGCTGGTGATGCCGGGCACCACGCCCGGCCGCGGCCAGATCGTCTATTCCAACGGCTATGCCCTGCACGCGCTCGCCCGCAGCGAGGGGGCTGACACCATCGACCTCGGCATTGCCGCCGACACGCTGGAGGCCACCACCGCCGGCATCCGCCGCGCCCGCGAGAGCGGCGCCGACATCCTGGTCACGACCGGCGGTGCATCGGTCGGCGACCACGATCTTGTCCAGCAGGCGCTGAGGGACGAAGGTATCTCGATGGCGTTCTGGAAGATTGCGATGCGCCCGGGCAAGCCAATGATGCATGGACGGCTCGGCGCGATGCGCGTGATCGGCCTGCCGGGTAATCCGGTCTCGTCCTATGTGTGCGCCTTCCTGTTCATGGTCCCGCTGATTCGTGCGGTGTCGGGTCGATCCGTGATTCATCACCGCCATGAGCGCGCCGTGCTCGGCCGCGATGTGGGCGCAAACGATATGCGCGCGGATTATCTTCGCGCACGTCTGGAACAGCGCGACGACGGCACGCTGGTGGCCGTTCCCGTCAATCACCAGGATTCCTCGCTGCTTGCGAATCTCGCTGCGGCGCAGGCACTTCTCGTGCGCGCACCGTTCGCGCCGAAAGCCGGAGCCGGCTCGCCTTGCGAGGTGCTGCGCCTGCCCGTCTGAGCGCACCACCACACGTGTTCCGCGAACTTTGTCGCGTTCACGGTAAATTAAGCAGTTGCGGAACACATATCGAACATATAGTGTCCGTTCATGATTTGTTTCGAGGATGTAGCGGTTCGCCGCTCCAATTCAGCGTCTCGGAATCGAACGACATCAACCGGGGGACTTTGGTCGAGATGTTAACGCGCAAACAATACGAGCTTCTGCGGTTCATCAGCGAACGTCTGAAGGAAAGCGGCGTGCCGCCCTCCTTCGACGAGATGAAGGATGCGCTCGACCTGCGCTCGAAATCGGGCATCCATCGCCTGATCACCGCGCTGGAGGAGCGCGGCTTCATCCGCCGCCTGCCCAACCGCGCTCGCGCCATCGAGGTGATCAAGCTGCCTGAGCTCCAGGCCGCCGCCGGCAACCGCCGCGGCTTCACGCCAAGCGTCATCGAGGGCAATCTCGGCAAGGTGCGCGCGAGCTCCAGTCCGCCCGCCGACGAGGGCGAGCGTCCCGTTGCGGTGCCCGTGATGGGTCGCATCGCAGCCGGTACGCCGATCGAAGCGTTGCAGACCCGCAGTCACACCATCAGCGTGCCGCCCGACATGCTCGGCTCGGGCGAACACTATGCGCTCGAAGTGCGCGGCGATTCGATGGTCGAGGCCGGCATCCTCGACGGCGACATGGCGCTGATCCAGCGCAACGAGAGCGCCGATACCGGCGACATCGTGGTGGCGCTGATCGACGACGAGGAAGCGACGCTCAAGCGCTTCCGCCGCCGCGGCGCCTCGATCGCGCTCGAACCCGCCAACGCCGCCTACGAGGTGCGCATCCTGCCGCCGAACCGGGTGAAGATTCAGGGCAAGCTGATCGGGCTGTACCGCAAGTACTGAGACGACCCAGCGGTCATTCGATATCAATGATTCCGATTGGAGCGGACGGATTGTCCGCTCCAGCTGGATAGTCTTTCTGATCTTGGGCAGATTATCTGGCCCCTCTCCCAGCGCTATGTCCTCGACATGCCGCCCGAAGCACTCATCGCTTTGCGGCTCAAGAGATCGAGGAGACAACGATGCGCAAGATCGTTTTGAGCGCGTTCGCCAGTATGCTGATCGCTGCATCGGCAGCGCAAGCATTCGCAGCACAATCGCAGCACCATCCCCGCAAGTCGGCGCACGCAACAACGACCGAGCAATTCCGTAGCGCCCGAAATGCCGTCGCGCGACAGCCACAGCCGAGTTGGCCATATTCCGGATGGTCGGCGCCCGCAGGCCGCTGACGCTCGCATCCGCCAAATGCACTAAAGCGAACTTTGTTCCTATCGGATTCGGGAAAGATAATGTGATCGCATCCTGCTGACGCCAGCCGCAAATTCGCCCACAACCAAGCAGAACGTTACGTGCTTCCACTCTGATAGAGGCTTGCGCCTCCGAAAGAGGCGCGGGTTGCTATCTTCGAATAGGAGCACCCGATGTGTGACTACAGTCTGCATGCCGTTGCATCGCGCCCCGCCGAAGTCGGCGAGACGATCGTGTCGACAACGTTCCGCGGCACCTCGACGCGCGGTTTTGCTTCCGCGGCCGACCCGACCGTGGCCGTCTGCCTGCTGCCGGGAACGGAGCTCGCCTTCGCCGACAACGTCCGTTACGACAATCGTTGGATCTGGACGCGCACGATCAACTCCCGCGTCGGCAAGTTCGGCAAGATCGATCCGCACGTTCCCGATCGCCATCATGACGCGATCGAATTCCCCGACGGCAAATACGTGCTGGTGACGCAGCTCGTCGAAGGCCAGCGCGCAACCGTGCTGCAACTGCCGGTGACGCAGCCGGTCGGCGAGCGCGAGCACAAGCCGCAGATCGATGCCGACAGCCGGCCGACGATCACGCGTCTGCCGATCGGCTGAGCCGTCCCTGGCCACCAGGTCGGGCCAGGATTGAAAATGCCATCGCCGGCCGAGGCCGGCGAGATGGTATGATTTATGTTCTGCGAAAGTCCGGTTGGACCCGGACCAAGTCCTCGCATTTGTTCTTAATCGTCTGGCCTTAATCGTCGGCCTGCAAGTCGGTCTCCGCCGGAGTCGCGTCCCGGTTGCGGGCCGTAGCCGCCTTCGGCGCAAGGCTCCCGTCGAAATCACCCTCGCCGGCGCCGGCCGGGAGCCAAGGGCGGCTTGTGCCTCTCGCTCTCACAGCTTGAACTGCAAAACCGTCACCACGCTGCGTCAACGCCAGCGCGCCTTGACTGGTGAGACGCTGCCGATCGACCACCATCGCCGCACAATCCGGCGGCGCGGGCCGCCGCGTCACCACCAGCGCGGCGCGGCTGCAATCATCAGCCAGCGCGTCGATCCGCAAGGAAAGCGCAACCAGCCGCCCGTCGTCGAGCGGCGTCACGCAGCCCGCCTCGTCACACGACACGCCATCGGCCAGCGAGCTACTCCCGGCGTCGCGCGGATCGGCGTCGGCAGCTAACCACTCCCTAAGCAGAAAGCCGTCCTTGCTCGCCCGGATGACATGCAGGTGCCCGTCCCGGCCGCGCACCGCGACGCTCGCGCCGTCTCCGGCAATCAGGATGTCGGGCTGCCGCACCGACAGCCCCCAGGCAATGGAAGCCAACAACATCAGCGCACCAGACCAGCGCAAGGGTGTGCGCAACAGGCCCATCACGATGATCCCGAGGCTTGCCGCGATCAGCGGCGCGATGCCGAAGGCGGGGATGCGGCCGATTGCGCCCGGCAGTGCCGCCACCCAGCGCGATACCGCGACCATCCAGTCGATCCCGATCCCCATCAGCCACCAGAACACGCCGTCGAGCCCGAAGGGAGCCGCGAGCAGTCCGAGCAGGCCCGCCGGCATCACCAGTGCCGAAACCACCGGCATCGCGCCGAGATTGGCGAGCACACCGTACGGCGTGACGCGGTGGAAGTGGAAGGCGGCGTAGGGCGTGGTCGCAAGCCCCGCGATCAGCGAGGCCAGGAACAGCATCGCGATCTCGCGGCCGCCCCATAGCGCGATGCGCGCGGTCGCCGAATGGTCCGGCGAGGCAAACAGGTTCGGCATGCCGATCTGCACCAGCGCGACCAGCCCGAGCGTCGCGGCGAAGGACATTTGAAAACTCGGATGCACCAGCGCTTCGGGCGCGACCGCGAGCACGATCAGCGCAGCCACCGCCAGCGTGCGGAAGGTGATAGCGCGGCGATCCACCATGACCGCGATCAGCACCACCGCCGTCATGAAAAACGATCTTTGCGTTGCGACCTCCGCGCCTGACAGCAGCAAATAGAACGCGGCCGCCACCAGCGCTGCAGCTGCCGACCATTTCTTGATGGCAAAGCCCGCCGCCAGCCCCGGGATCAGTGCCAGCAGCGCACGCACTGCGAAGAACACGACACCGGCGACAACCGCCATGTGATAGCCGGAGATCGACAGCACATGGCCGAGCCCCGAGATGAACATGGCGTCGTTGACGGGCGTGGTGATCGCATCGCGCCGTCCGGTGAGCAGCGCGGTCGCGATCGCACGGTTGTCGCCCTCGAGCGTCGCACGGATGCGCGCGTCGATCGCATCGCGCAGGCCCTGCATGAAGGCCGCGTAGCGCAGCCGCAGGCCACCGCCATCCGGCGGCACTGAAGCGGTGATCGCGCCCATCACGAAGCCGGAGGCGCCGATGCACTGGAAGAACATGTCGCGGGAGAAATCGTAGCTGCCCGGGCGCACGGGAGAGATCGGCGGCATCAAGCGCGCCTTCAGTTGCACGAAGCTGCCGACCTCCGGCGCCGTCCCCTTGCGCACCGACAGGCGCACGCGCTCCAGCCTGACGTCGCTGCGCTGCGCCTCCATCGCGGTAACGCGCAGCATGAAGCGATCGGTGCGCTCGCGGATGTCGCGGGTCTCGACGAAGCCCGACAGCGACACCGAATAGAGCGGCTTGGCCAGCACGGTATGGGCGATGCGCGCCGTCTTCCACGTCGCCATGGCAAAACCCGCCGCCACCGCCGCGATCATGATCGCGGGCGCGAACAGCCGGCTCCGCCGCAGCAGGACGGCGCCGAGCATGAGCGCGGCCGCCGTCGCGGCAACGACCCACAGCACGGGCTCGTGATCGGCAGCGAAATAGAGCGCGATGCCGGTGCCGAAGGCGACGGGCACCCAGGGCAACAGCCGCCCGGCGCCGGCCTCAGCGCGTGCCCATTCGCGCAGCGTCTCGACGATCGCGGGCCACGCACCAAAGCCCGCCGGCACAACGCCGCCAGCCGGTGTGACGCGGCCAACGGGCCACGTTCCTGCGACTCCCTGGGAGCGCACTGGCCGGCCCGGCTCCGCCATTCCCCTGCACCTTACGCTACGTGACGGGTGCGGAGGCTACCGGAACGTGCGGCTGCGCGAATAGCGGTACGGATCAGGAACGAACGCGGCGGGACCCTACTTTTCCCCTCCATCGTCACGGCGACCGCCGCCTTGGCATCTCTTCTGGATTGCTCGCAACGCCTGAGACGTCTTTGACCAGAAGTCGCGAAGTATTCGAGCCCTTGCGATCTCGTTGGCAAACGCCCCGCGACAGATCGATTGAGCCGAAAGTCTCATAAGTTGCCGGCCCGAGGTGGGATTACACTACGGTTCCCCGCCTCCCCGACAGGACGGGCAAGGCAGTGGTGGCTCGCGGTTCTAAGGCCGCCGGAGCTCTTCTCAGGTGGCGCGAAAGCGCGCCTGAAGTCAGACGTTGCCGACGCAACTCTTTGAATTGGCGCCTGCGACGCCGCGCATCACGCTCTCCCCGCGAGAAGATCGATCGCTGAAACAAGCGAGGAGACGTCTTGAAACCATAGGAGTCGCACATGCAGGTACCGACTGATTTTCGCCGCGTGATCATCGCTGCATCGGTGGGAAACATCATCGAATGGTATGATTTCTACATCTTTGGCAGCCTGGCCGCAGTTCTATCGGTCAAGTTCTTTGAGCAATCCCACCCGGTTGCCGCCCTCCTCAGCACGATCGCGCTCTTCACGGCAGGATTTCTCATCCGTCCGCTAGGCGCCTTCCTGTTCGGATGGATGGGTGACCGGGTTGGCCGCAAATACACCTTTCTCATTACGCTCAGCGGAATGGGACTCGGTACGGGGGCGATCGGGTTGATCCCGACCTATCAGTCGATTGGTCTGACGGCCGCGTTCGTCCTCTTCGGCCTGCGCATGATCCAGGGCCTGTGCCTGGGCGGCGAATATGGTGGCGCCATCACCTACGTCGCCGAACATGTGCCGGACGATCGACGCGGCTATTATACCGGCTGGCTGCAGACCTCGCCTACTCTCGGAATCGTGGTGTCGCTGGCCGTCATCATCCTCACGCGGACATATGCCGGCAACCAGGCCTTCGACGAATGGGCTTGGCGCGTTCCGTTCCTGCTGTCCTTCCTGCTGGTGGCGATCGCGATCTACATCCGGCTCCAGCTCCAGGAAACGCCGATCTTCCAGGAGATCAGGTCCCGCGGCCAGATGACGAGGAATCCTTGGAAGGAGGCTTTCCTCAGCTCGAACATCAAATACATCGGGATCGCGATTGTGGTCCTGATCGGACAAGGCGTGGTCTGGTACAGCGGTCAGTTCTGGGCGCTGTACTTCCTGCAGCAGGTCTCCAAGGTGGACCCGCTAACCTCCGCCTACATCGTGGGCGCCGCACTGCTCATTGCCACGCCGAGCCTGATCCTCTTTGGTTGGCTGTCGGATCTGATCGGCCGCAAGCCGGTGATCCTGGGCGGCATGCTGCTCGCCGCGATCACGTACTATCCGCTGTATCTGTGGCTGGGGACTGTCACGCAGCCCGGAAACGTCAACTATCCGGTCGCGACCTTCATCATCTTCATCCTGGTTTGCTATGTCGGGATGGTATACGGGCCGGTCGGCGCGTTTCTGGCGGAATTCTTTCCCGCCAGGATCAGGTATACGTCAGTCTCGGTGCCGTATCACATCGGCAATGGCTGGGGTGGCGGATTGGTGCCGTTCATCACGTCGGCGGCATTCGCCGCGACCGGCAGCATCGGCTATGCGCTGATTTATCCGATCGTGGTCCCTGCGGTGTGCTTCGTGCTTGCCGTCTTCCTGATGCCGGAAACGCGCAAGATCAGCATCTGGGAGCCGATCGAGCCGAGAGCCGCATTGTGATGGATTGATCCCGGTGCAGGACCGCGGGGCCCTGCACCGGAGTTCGTGTCGGGGCGCAGTGCCGATCGTTGCCATCGGCACCGCGCCCGAGCGAGCCGATTTCGAACTCCCGGCCGCCAGCAAATGGCGGTCGGCAAGCGCCCGACTAGCACCTCTTCTCAGCCGGCCAGTCGATGCCAACGATCGTGCCACCAGGTGCTGAAGTCGCGATCGGTCATCAGCTCCCAGACAGCGAGTAGGATCACCAGTATGCCGGACAGCACGCTGCTCACCGTTGCCGATACCGGCTCATAGCCAATGGTCCAAGGTGCCAGTAGCAGAGCCAGGCCCACCAGCATTTCTCCCCATTCTTCCAGATAGGACGGGATGAAAAGAGCCTCGATGGCAAACAGCATGACGCCGAGCCCGAGTGCGATGGAGACCCAGACAGGCGCCCCGGACAAGCCCAGGATAAAGGACGAAAGAACCAGCCACAGGCCAACCAGGAGGCTGGCAGCGTCTTGCCAATGTTGGATGCGCATAATGCTCACCTCCTCTCTCCCGGTTAGATGGTGGCGCAGCTGAGAAAATGCATCCCTCCGACCTGCGCCGTGTTGCCGCGACAGAAGCCGCATCCAATCCTCGCGGCCCATGCTCCGGAAAGGGCCCTTGCGAGGGCCTGCACCAGGATGCAGACTAGCCGCGCTTGACAGGTGTCGACGTCTATCGTCCCGGCCGCACTTCGTTCGCGTTGCGCCCGGGACAAGAGGGAGGTGACGCCATGCGAGAAATCGAAATCCACGACTATGCGCGGCAGTTGCTGGAAGCCCATGGTCCCAAGGCCATTGCGGAAGCCGCCCAGAACGCCATCGATCTCGAGTCGAAGGGCGAGATCGAGCTGGCCAAGACCTGGCGGCATATCGAAGACGCCATGAAGCTGATGCGTGGGCCTCACCAAAGCTGAAGCAGCCGGCGTGCGTAACCGCCTGACCGCAAATGCCGCCAAGCCGGATTGAGGCTGGAGGGGCGGCAACACAGAGTATGGACCACAATCCGTCGCAAGCCGTTCGGCTGCGGCTGAACGGCAACGCGACCCGCAAGACGCGCATCTCCACGATGCTGGGAGCGAGCCATGTTTCCAAAATGTGCGACGGCCGAAGATCTCGTGAAGGCGATCAAGGACGAGAAGGTCCAGATGATCGATCTGCGGTTCACTGACCTGCCGGGGGTATGGCAACATTTTTCCGTCCCGCCGAGCGCAGTGCGCGTCGATGCGCTCGAGGAGGGCATCGGGTTCGACGGCTCATCGATCCGCGGCTTCCAGGAGATTCAGGAGAGCGACATGCTGGTCGTCGCCGATCCGACGACGGCCTTCGTCGACCCCTATAGTCCGGCAACGACGCTGGTCCTCATCTGCAACATTCGCGACCCCGTGACCGGCCAATCCTATAGCCGCGATCCACGCTACGTCGCCCAGAAGGCTGAAACCTATCTCAAGGGCACTGGTCGCGCCGATACGAGTTACTTCGGCCCGGAAGCGGAGTTCTTCGTCTTCGACGAGGTGCGCTACGGTCAGGGCATCAATTACGCCATGCACGAGATCGATTCCAGCGAAGGCAGCTGGAACACCGGCGCGGAGGAAGCGCCGAATCTGGGGCACAAGCCGCGCCCTAAGGAGGGATATTTTCCCGTTCCTCCGACCGACAGCATGCAGGCGCTACGCACCGAAATGGTGCTGACCATGGAACAGCTCGGAATCCAGATCGAAGCTCATCACCACGAGGTCGCAACCGGCGGCCAGAACGAAATCGACATGCGCTTCACAACCCTGACCCGCATGGCCGACAATTTGATGATCTACAAATATGTGGTGAAGAATACCGCGCATGAGCACGGCAAGACCGCGACCTTCATGCCGAAACCGCTGTTCGAGGACAACGCTTCGGGCATGCATGTGCACCAGTCGCTGTGGAATGGCGAGACCAACCTGTTCTACGATCAGGGCGACTATGCGGAATTGAGCCAGCTCGGCCGCTACTACATCGGCGGCCTCCTGACCCACGCCTGGGCGTTGTGCGGGCTTTGCGCCCCGACGACCAACTCCTATCGGCGCCTGGTGCCGGGCTATGAGGCTCCCATCAACCTGGTCTACTCCCAACGCAATCGCTCGGCCTGCTGCCGAATTCCCATGTACTCGCCGAATCCACGCGCAAAGCGCGTCGAGTTTCGTTCGCCCGACCCCTCCTGCAATCCCTACCTGGCTTTTGCCGCAATGCTGATGGCGGGCCTCGACGGTATCGACAACCGGATCGACCCCGGCAGCCCCATCGACAAGAACCTTTACGACCTGCCACCGGCCGAAGCCAAGCAAGTGAAGTCGACACCGGGATCGCTGGATCAGGCGCTCGACGCACTCCAGCGCGACCACGCATTCCTGCTGCGCGGCGACGTCTTCACGGCCGACCTGATCGAGACCTGGCTCGACTACAAGCGAAAAAAGGAGGTCGATGCGATCCGGCTGCGACCGCATCCCTATGAGTTCCACCTCTACTACGACATCTGACAGCGGTCGGATGCGGATTCATCAACGTTGGCTAAATGCGGGAAATCCATCGGGCGCTGTTGCAGCAGAATAGTTTGCCATGCGACCACTTTTCCATCCGAGCCTGGTCAACGGTCGCTACGGCGACCCGACGGTCTATGTCGAAACGCTGTTCGAAAAGCGAAGTCTGCTGTTCGATGTCGGAGAGATTGCTTCACTAGCGCCGCGGAGGATACGGCGCGTCGACCAGGTCTTTGTCTCGCATGCACATATTGACCATTTCGTGGGCTTCGACCATCTGCTTCGCTTGCTCGTCGGGCATGAGAAATCGGTGCAGCTGTTCGGTCCGTCCGGCTTTGCCGAGCACGTCTTTCACAAGCTTCAGGCCTATTGCTGGAACTTGGTCGAAACCTATCCCTGCGATCTCGTTTTCGATGTAAGCGAACTCGGAACGGCGGATTCCATCTCGACCACGCGGTTCCACCTGAGGAAGGCGTTCGCAGCAGAGCCATCAGTCTCTCGCAAGGTCTTTGGCGGCGTACTCTGCGATGAACCGACCCATCGCGTGTCCGCCGCGATCCTTGAACATGGCACGCCCTGCCTCGCCTTTGCGCTGCAGGAGGCTGCGCATGTCAACGTATGGAAGAACCGGCTGTTGGAGCGCGGACTGCCCGTCGGTCCCTGGTTGCTGTCGCTGAAGAAGGCCATCGTCGAGCGTCGCGCCGACGATCATTTGATCCGCATCAATGAAACGGCAACGTCAGATCGCCTCGTTCCGCTCGCCAGCCTGCGCGATCTCGTGACGGTCGCTGCGGGCCAGAAAATTGCCTATGTAACCGATGTTGCCGACACGCCGGCCAATCGCGCCGCCATCGTGGCGCTGATTCAGAATGCAGACATCCTCTTCATCGAGGCGGCGTTTGCGGGGGCCGACGCCGCATTGGCGAATGAGCGGGCTCATCTTACAACCACGGCTGCCGGAGAAATCGCACGGGAAGCCAATGTGCGCCGCGTCGAGCCCTTCCACTTCTCGCCGCGCTATGCGGGAGAGCAGGAGCGGATGCTGGCCGAGGTGATGGCGGCGTTCAGGCATCTCGCACCTGACGCAAAGAGCTAAGCGGCAGGACCGGAGTGGAAAGTCATGTCCGAGGAACGACAACTGCCAGCGGTGTGTCGGAAACCGGTGCGGCTCTTCCTATGCGGAGATGTCATGTGCGGCCGCGGCATCGACCAGGTGCTGGCGCACCCCTGTAGCCCCGAGATTTACGAAGATTACATGCGATCGGCGGCGGGCTACGTGCTGCTCGCCGAGCAGGCGAACGGGCCTATTCCGCGGCGCAATGGATCGTCCTACGTCTGGGGCGCTGCACTGGACCAATTCAAGTCCATGCAGCCGGACGCGCGGATCATCAATCTCGAAACGGCTGTGACGGGCAGCAACGACCGCGCGAACAAGGGCATCAACTACCGCATGAGCCCCGAGAACGCAGAGTGTCTCGCGGTCGCGGGGATCGACTGCTGTCTATTGGCCAACAACCATGTGCTCGATTGGGGCCGCGCCGGCCTGGTAGAGACGCTGACGACTTTGCAGAAGCTCAACATCAAGGCGGCGGGCGCAGGCCGCAATGATCGGGAAGCGCGCGCACCCGCAGTGCTGAGCCTTGCCGACGCGCGGCTCCTGGTCTTTGCGTTCGGATCGACATCGAGCGGAATCCCGTTCAAGTGGGTTGCAATGTCAGACACTCCGGGCGTCAACCTGCTGCCTGACCTCAGCAGGGCGAGCGCGTTCGAGGTCGCTGACCAGATCATGGCAGCCAGAAGGCCGGGCGATCTCACGGTGGTGTCGATCCATTGGGGATCCAATTGGGGATATGACATTCCCAATGAGCAGAGGATTTTTGCCCGTGCCCTGGTCGACAAGGCAGGCGTGTCGATCGTTCACGGGCATTCTTCGCACCATCCGAGAGCGATCGAAATCTATCGAGACCGCCTTATACTCTATGGCTGCGGTGATTTTCTGAACGACTATGAGGGGATCCGTGGTTACGAGCGCTACCGCGACGACCTGGCGTTGATGTATTTCGCCGACCTGGATCCAACCAGCGGAAGCCTCCATGCGCTCAAACTGGTTCCCATGCAGATCAAGAACTTTCGTCTCTCCATTCCATCGCGGCGCGACATTGAATGGATCCGGCAAACCCTGGATAGGGAATGCCGGCCGTTCGGAACGAGGGTTATTTTTGAATCCGAACAGCAGCTTGCATGTGTCGCGCAGAGGGCAACGACCTGACTCTCGTAACAAGCACTCCCCGATAGAATTGGCGGGCCGGCGCGACTGGGACTGCGTCCCCGCCGGGCAGCTGACCCAATCTTCGACTCCCGCTAGCCGACGAAGGCTGTGGCTTTGCCAAACGCCGCCTTCGGATGTCTTATGCTCAATGTCCGCCGCGGAGGTTACGCGCGATGTTGACCCAGATTTATGAAATCTCCACCCTCGAAGAGGCGTCCGCTGTTTCAGCCATTGGCGTCGATCATGTCGGCGTGCTCGTCGGAGACGGCCGATTTCCGCGCGAGCTGCCGATCTCAGCAGCTTCCGAAATCGCCGCGGCGATTGTACCGCCATCGAAGTTCTCAGCACTGTTTCTGACCTGCGATCTTTCCTTGATTGCCTCATGGGCGCGCGAACTCAACCCCGCGATCGTCCATTTGGGAGCCAGCGCCGAATTGCTTTCGCCGCAAGACGTTGCTTCGCTCAAACGCATGTTGCCCGGGATGGTCGTGATGAGGAGCATACCGGTGTTCGGCGAGGAGAGCGTCGCGATTGCCCGCAGCTACGTTGGCATTGCAGACTTTCTGCTTCTCGACAGCTATCGAGCCACGGACGAGCAGATCGGCGCGCTCGGCGTGACGCATGACTGGGGTATCAGCCGCCGGATCGTGGACCTCGCCCCTGTTCCTGTTGTCCTTGCCGGTGGTCTCGGACCGGACAACGTCGCAGAAGCGATCCGCACCGTCCGTCCAGCCGGTGTTGATTCCAAGACGAGAACGGATCAGGACGGATCGCACGCCAAGGACCTGGATCGAGTCCGCCGGTTCCATGAAGCGGCTCGGGCGGCGGCGCCGTCATAGTGTGGAGCAGCTGACATCATGATTGTTCTGTTCACGGATTTCGGATTGCACGGCCCCTATACGGGCCAGATGAAGGCATGGCGCCTGGCATACCCGCTATTGACCTCTTCACCGATGCGCCCATGAGGAATCCCAGGGCCGTGCGGACCGCGATCTTGGCCTTTCGACCGGCAGCCCGGTTGAGATTCGTCCCTTAGATGGTTATGTGGCAACGAGGTCTGCAGTTATGCGCACGCCAAGAAAGCAGAGCTCAGGAACGGATTGGCCAAAGCCGAAGACCCGCCACGCCAGGCGGCCGGCGACTGGTAACAAGCGGCTGGCCGATCAGACCCGCAAGATTCTCGGCAAGCACTACGCGAGCAAATATCGGGTACGGTAATCGCGATCGTTGCGCGGCCGGCTGTACGGCTTAACATGTGGAACTCTGCCGATAGGAGCGTAGCCATGGAACTCACCGTGGTGCCCATCGTCAAACCGGATGCGGCCAACTTCATCTTTGGCCAGTCGCATTTCATCAAGACCGTGGAAGACCTCCACGAGGCGCTCGTGGGCGCGGTTCCGGGCATCCGCTTCGGGCTGGCCTTCTGCGAGGCCTCCGGCAAGCGACTGGTACGCTGGTCGGGCAATGACGAAGCGGCCCTCACCCTCGCCCGCAACAACGCATTGGCCATCGGCGCCGGCCACACTTTCCTGATCTTCCTGGGCGACGGGTTCTTTCCGGTCAACGTCCTGGCTCCCGTGCGCGCGGTGCCGGAGGTCTGCCGCATCTACTGCGCGACGGCCAACCCCACGCAGGTGATCGTCGCGCAAACGGAGCTTGGCCGCGGCGTGCTCGGCGTAGTGGATGGCGCTTCGCCTCTGGGTATCGAGACCGACGCCGACATTGCGTGGCGGAAGGACCTGCTGCGAAAGATCGGCTACAAGCTGTAGCGAGCGGATGAAGCCGGATGCGATGAAGTACATCCCCCGGCGCTAGATCAGCGCAGCTCTGGACGACACGTGGTGGCTCGCGATCTTCCAGTCGCCGCCTTCACGCACGATTGCCCAGGTAAGCTTGACCGACAGCGGCGCGGCCTCCTCGCCGAGGTCGAACGAGGCGATCGCGGCCATGTTGATCACATCGGGCGCGACCTGCGCCGCGGCCACCTCGGAAAAGCGGACGCTCGGCAAGCGCCGGCGCGGCAGGCCATTGAAATAGGCCGCTACTCCGTCCCTGCCACGATATAGCGTCGGGTTGGAGCCGAAGAAGAACGCATTCTTCGAATAGAGCGACGACAGCGCGGCCGCGTCGAGCGTCGCGAAGCCGGCGCACCATTTCGCGATGATGGCGGAAACGATGGCGTCGGCCTCATTGTTCATGTCGTATCTCAGCCTTTCGCGACTTCCTTCGCAAACGTGTCGCGCAGGCCGATGGTGCGCGAGAACACCGGCTTGCCGGGCGTCGAGTCCTTGTCACGCACGAAATAGCCCTGCCGCTCGAACTGCATCGGCTCCATCGAATTGCTTTCCGCAACCGATGCCTCGACTCGGGCATCAGCCAGGATCTCCAGCGATTGCGGATTGAGATCGGCCGCGAAGTTCGCGGCGTCCGGATTCGGATTGGAGAACAGCTGGTTGTAGATGCGGATCTCCGCTGGCTTGGATGCCGCTGCCGGCAGCCAGTGCATGGTCGCCTTGACCTTGCGGCCATCGGGCGCGTTGCCGCCCTTGCTAGCGGGATCGTAGGTGCAGCGCAGCTCGACCACCTCGCCTGCGTCGTTCTTGATCACACCGGTGCACTTGACGAAATAAGCATAGCGCAGCCGCACCTCATTGCCCGGCGACAGGCGGAAGAATTTCTTCGGCGGATTCTCCATGAAGTCATCCTGCTCGATATAGAGCTCGCGGCCGAACGTGATCTTGCGCGTGCCGGCGCTGGGATCGTCGGGATGATTGATCGCCTCGAGCTCCTCAACCTGCCCTTCCGGATAGTTCTCGATCACCACTTTCAGCGGCTTCAGCACCGCCATGCGGCGCTGCGCCGTGCGGTTCAGTTCCTCACGGATGCAGAACTCGAGCATGCCGACATCGACCACGCTGTTGGCCTTGGCGACGCCGATGCGCTTGACGAATTCGCGCAGCGCGGCCGGCGGCACGCCGCGGCGGCGCATCCCCGCGATGGTCGGCATGCGCGGATCGTCCCAGCCCGCGACATGGCCCTCGCGAACGAGCTGGGTCAGAACGCGCTTCGAGAGCAGCGTGTAAGTCAGGTTCAGCCGCGCGAACTCGTACTGGTGCGGCTCTGACGGCACCGGCAGCTTCTCGATGAACCAGTCATAGAGCGGCCGATGGTCCTCGAACTCCAGCGTGCAGATCGAGTGCGTGATGCCCTCGATCGCGTCCGACTGGCCGTGCGCATAATCGTAGCTCGGATAGATGCTCCATTCGGTGCCGGTGCGCGGATGATGCGCATGCAGGATGCGATACAGCACGGGGTCGCGCAGATTGATGTTGCCCGCGGCCATGTCGATCTTGGCTCGCAGCACGCGCGCCCCGTTCGGGAATTCGCCGGCCTTCATGCGGCGGAACAGGTCGAGATTTTCCTCCACCGAGCGGTCACGGAACGGCGAGTTCCTGCCGGGCTCGGTCAGCGAGCCGCGCGAAGTGCGGATCTCCTCCTGGGTCTGGTCGTCGACATAGGCGAGTCCGTCGCGGATCAGCTGCTCCGCCCATTCATAGAGGCGATCGAAATAGTCCGAGGCGAAGAACAGGTTCTTGCCCCAGTCGAAGCCGAGCCAGCGCACGTCGGCCTGGATGGAATCGATATATTCCTGCTCTTCCTTGATCGGGTTGGTGTCGTCGAAGCGCAGATGGCAGCGGCCTGGAAATTCCTGGGAGATGCCGAAATTGAGTGCGATCGACTTGGCGTGGCCGATATGCAAATAGCCGTTCGGCTCCGGCGGGAACCGGGTCACGATCTCCTTGTATTTGCCCTGATCGAGATCGGCCTGGATGATGTCACGAATGAAATCGCGCCCAACCTCAGTCGCCACCGGTTCTGTCATTACGAAAATCCTGTAGGGAAATCAGCGGTCCTTCTGCCAAATTCGCTGGGCCGCGCCAAGCCTTAGCAGGTCCGCTGTCGGGCTTTAGTTATGCTCCGGTCCTGATATATACCACCGCCTCCAATGCATAGGCCCTGCCAAGAATGACCGATTCCGTCGTCACGCGCTTCGCTCCCTCGCCGACCGGCTTCCTCCATATCGGAGGCGCCCGCACGGCGCTGTTCAACTGGCTCTATGCGAAGAAGCACGGCGGCAAGATGCTGCTGCGGATCGAGGATACCGACCGGGAGCGCTCCACCGAGGCCGCCATCGCGGCCATCCTCGACGGCCTCAAATGGCTCGAGCTCGGCTGGGACGGCGAGGTCATCTACCAGTTCGCCCGCGCCGCCCGCCACCGCGAGGTCGCCGAGCAGCTGCTCGCCGACGGCAAGGCCTATCGCTGCTACGCCACCGCCGAGGAGCTTGCCGCCATGCGCGAGAAGGCGCGCGCAGAGGGCCGCACCCGCCTCTATGACGGCATGTGGCGCGACCGTGATCCCGCGACCGCCCCGGCCGACGTGAAGCCCACCATTCGCCTGCGCGCGCCGCAGACCGGTGAGACCATGATCGAGGACCAGGTCCAGGGCCGCGTGGTCTGGCAGAACGAGAACCTCGACGACCTCGTCCTGCTGCGTGGCGATGGCAACCCGACCTACATGCTCGCGGTGGTCGTGGATGACCACGACATGGGCGTGACCCATGTCATTCGCGGCGACGACCATCTGATCAACGCCGCCCGCCAGAAGCAGATTTACGATGCAATGGGCTGGGCGCTGCCGAGCATGTCCCACATCCCCCTGATCCACGGCCCGGACGGCTCGAAGCTGTCGAAGCGCCACGGCGCACTCGGCGTCGATGCCTACCGCGCCATGGGGTACCTCCCGGCGGCGCTGCGCAACTACCTCGTCCGGCTCGGCTGGAGCCATGGCGACCAGGAGATCTTCTCGACCGACGAAATGATCGCGGCATTCGACCTTGCCAGCGTCGGCCGCGCCGCCGCCCGCTTCGATTTCGCCAAGCTGGAAAATCTCAACGGCCACTACATCCGCAACGCCGAGGATCAATCACTCGTGAAGATGTTTGAGGATGTGCTCGACCACATCGTGCCCAGCCGCGACGACATTAAGGCCAAGTTAAACGACACCACGCGGGCGCAGCTCCTGAAAGCCATGCCGGCCCTGAAGGAGCGCGCCAAGACGCTGATCGAGCTGATCGACGGCGCCTACTTCATCTTCGCCGACCGGCCGCTGCAGCTCGATGCCAAGGCGCAGGCGCTGCTGACAGCTGAGAACCGCAAGCTGATCGGCCAGCTTCATTCCGCGCTGGGGAAAGTCGAGACATGGAGCGGTGCCAGCACGGAAGCCGCGCTGCGCACCTTTGCCGAGGAAAATAGTCTCAAGCTCGGCGCGGTCGCCCAGCCCTTGCGGGCCGCGCTGACCGGACGGACGACGTCGCCTGGTATATTTGAGGTTTTGGACGTCCTGGGACGCCAGGAAAGCCTGGGCCGGCTTCAAGATCAATCTACGACGTAAGTCGACCATGCGTGGGGGTGATCTTGCAGCGCACACAGCAATAATATACCCATCTCCCCCGTACATTCTGGAACATCCGGCCTGCCCCCAACGATCTCCTCAGGGGCCTCCGGCTCCGGCCCGTTTCACCACACATCGGGGACCTACGATGGACGCAAAACCAAGCAACAAGACCGCCACGCTGACGGTCGGAAACAAGAATTACGATCTTCCGATCCTCAGCGGCAGCGTCGGGCCCGATGTGATCGATATCGGCAAGCTCTACGGCCAGTCCGGCCTGTTCACTTACGATCCGGGCTTCACCTCGACGGCGAGCTGCCAGTCCAAGATCACCTATATCGACGGTGATGCGGGCGTGCTGGAATACCGCGGCTACCCGATCGAGCAGCTCGCCGAGCACGGCGACTTCCTGGAGACCTGCTATCTCCTGCTCTACGGGAATCTGCCCACCGCCGCGCAGAAGAAGGATTTCGACTATCGCGTGACCCATCACACGATGGTGCACGAGCAGATGGCCCGCTTCTTCCAGGGCTTCCGCCGCGACGCCCATCCGATGGCGATCATGGTGGCGGCGGTTGGCGCGCTGGCCGCGTTCTATCACGATAGCACCGACATCAACGATCCCAAGCAGCGCATGGTCGCCTCCATGCGCATGATCGCCAAGATCCCGACGCTGGCTGCGATGGCCTACAAGTACACCGTCGGCCAGCCCTTCGTTTATCCGAAGAACTCGCTGCGCTTTGCCGAGAACTTCCTGAACATGTGCTTCGCGGTGCCCTGCGAGGACTACAAGGTGAGCCCGGTCCTCGCCGACGCGCTGGAGAAGATCTTCATCCTGCACGCCGACCACGAGCAGAACGCCTCGACCTCGACGGTGCGCATCGCCGGCTCCTCCGGCGCCAACCCGTTCGCCTGCATCGCGGCGGGCATCGCCTGCCTGTGGGGCCCGGCGCATGGCGGCGCCAACGAAGCCGCGCTCAACATGCTCTACGAGATCGGCACGGTCGACAAGATTCCGGAATTCATCGCCAAGGTGAAGGACAAGAATTCTGAAGTCCGCCTGATGGGCTTCGGCCACCGCGTCTACAAGAACTACGATCCGCGCGCCAAGATCATGCAGAAGATGTGTCACGCCGTGCTCAAGGAGACCGGCCATGGTAATGATCCGATGCTGAACGTGGCGATGGAGCTCGAGAAGATCGCGCTCAGCGACCAGTACTTCATCGACCGCAAGCTCTACCCGAACGTCGACTTCTATTCGGGCATCACACTGAAGGCGATGGGCTTCCCGGTCTCGATGTTCACCGTGCTGTTCGCGGTCGCCCGCACCGTCGGCTGGATCAGCCAGTGGAGCGAGATGATCGAAGATCCGCACCAGAAGATCGGCCGTCCGCGCCAGCTCTACACCGGCGTCGCCAAGCGCGACTACGTGCCGATCGACAAGCGGTAACGATCGCCATAACGGCTTCGAAACGGCGTCATCGAAAGATGGCGCCGTTTTTGTTTGTGCGCGCACTTGTAGGGTGGGTTAGCTAGCGGCTGCGCGAAGCGCAGTCCGCTGGCGTAACCCACCAACTTCGTTCGGCCAGTGCAGAAGCATGGTGGGTTACGCCTTGCAGGTGCGCTTCGCGCATCTGCAAGGCTAACCCAACCTACAGACACCGCTGTTGCTGCCGCGCACAACAACAAGTCGGCGCATCGGACCGGCAAACACTTGACAGCTGAAACGCTCCGCGCGCAAATTCTTACACTAAGTAAGAATGACGACAGGGATGGAAATGCCGGAGCAGCCGAGAAGTCGGCGGCAGACGCGCGCTGCCATTTTGACTCATTTGCTCCAGTCGGGCGGCTCGTTTCGGCCGCCGCTGGCGAAGGCGGTGCGCCTGTCCGAGGCGAGCCTGTCGCGCATCCTGTTCGACCTGAAGGCCGAAGGCCTGATCGAGGAAGTGCGGCGCCCTGCCCCTTACGTCGGCGGCCCGACGGGTCTCGTGTCGCTCGGCGGCTCCGTGGCGCTCGCAGCCGTCGAGCTGTCCGCTCAATGGCTCAGCGTCGGCGTCGGCGCTCTGTCGGGCGAACTGCACTACACCGAACGTCTGCCGTTGCCGAAGGCGCCAACCGTCGAGACGGTCGGCCGCGTGTTCCGCGAAGCGATGACATTGCTGCGCGACTGGACGCGCCGCCGCCACATCACGCTCTCACAAATCGGCGTCTCCATTCCGGGCCTTGGCCGGTTGACCGTATCCGGCAATCCGATCATCCCCTGCGATGTCGGGCGCATCAGCGCCATGATCGGCGAGATGTTTACCGACGTGCCGCTGGAATTCACCAATTCGGTGGTGGCGCACGCCACTTTTCACCGCTGCCGCACGCAGAACTATCCATTCAGCGGCACGCATCTGTTCGTCTTTGTCAGCCATGGCGTTGCCGGCGCCTGGATGGATGACCCGACTGAAGCCGATGCGCTCCAGCCGGTCGAACTGGGCCACATGGTATTTGGACCCGAAGGACCGCGCTGCCGCTGCGGCCATCTCGGCTGCGTCGAGGCCTATACTTCGCTCGCCGCTTTGGCCGAGCTCCTCGGCGTCTCCGACGCCGAATTGCTCCAGCTCGGCAGCGAATGGGTGCACGCGATCCCGCTCTCGACGCGCGTGCGCCAGGAGTTGCGGCGGCGGCTGTTCCGGCTTGGCCTTGCGATCGGCAACACGCTGAATGTGAAGCCGTGCGGTGGCGTCGCCGTCAGCGGCTGGCCATCGCTGCTCTTCGATGACGATCGCAACGCCGTGGTCGAGGGGATCGACGCCTGCCTGCTGGGCGGCCGGACATTGGCGCAAGTGTCCATCGCCTTCGTGCCACCCTCGACCGGCAACGATCCGCAGGCGGCCCTGGCCTTCGCCGCCTTCTGCCTGGCCAGCCGCGGCGGCATGCCCGCCACATCGACGGAGGCCGCCTGACATGCCCTGAACCGCGCGGCCTCAACGCACAAAGAACTTCACACCGGGAGGAACTGCCATGCCGATCACAACAACAAGGCGCCGTCTGCTCGCTGGATCTGCTGCCGCACTCGCGCTGCCGGCATTTGCCCGCGCCCAGGGCGCGGTCAAGCCGCGCCTGACCGCGATCTCTCAATGGTCCGCGGGCAGCGACGGGGCGGCCATCACGGCGCTCGGTAAGAAATTCGAGGAGAAGGGAGGGGTCTGGCAGCACTCGCCCGTCCCCGGCTTCACCACCGAGATGATGAACAAGCTGCGCGCTCAGATCATGGCCGGAGATCCTCCGGCCTGCTCGCAACTCAAAGGTCCCGAGATTGCAGCCTGGTCGAAGATTGCCCCAACCGTCGATCTTGACGCCGTTGTCGCTGCCGCGGGCTACGAGAAGGTCGTCGCTCCAGATCTTGCACGATTGCATAAGCCGGGCGGCAAGTGGATCGCGCTGCCGTTGCAGATCTACAGCACCAATATGCTGTTCCTGTCCAAACGCGCGATGGACAAGGCCAAGGCCGACAAGATTCCCGTCACCTGGGCAGACTTCAATGAGCTTGCTGAAAAGATGAAAGCAGGCGGTGTCCCCTATCCCATCGCCAACGGTGGTACCCGCCCGGACGACGGACAAAAATTCGAGGCTTCTCTGGCGGGCATCAGTCCAACCGCATACCGCGCGGCCATCATGAATCTCGACAAGAAAGCTCTGGAGGGTCCCGAGCTCAAGGCCGCGTTCGCGCAGGTGCGCAAGATCGCCGACTGGATGGATCCCAACGTCGGCGCCCAACACTTTTCGACCAACCTGAAGCGCTTCGTCGACGGCGACATGGGCATGATGATCATGGGCGGCTGGGCGCAGGGCGTATTACGCAATGCCGGTTTCAAGTTCGACGACTTCATGATTGCGCCGGGCCCCAGCGACAATGGCAAGCCGGTGTTCCTGTTGAACGCTGATGCGTTCATCTTCTGGCAGCGCAAGGAGCCTGACCTCCAGGCCGGTCAGATGCTGATGGCTCAGCTCGTCATGGATCCGGCGATCCAGACGATGTATTCGCAGATTACGGGATCGATACCCGTGCGCACCGATGTCGATCTTTCCGGTGAAGGCTGGTCGGACGGTCAACGGCGGACTGCAGCAGCCCTGAAAGACGCTATTGCCAGCGATCAGGCGGTTCTGAGCCTTGCGCACAATATGGCTCAGGAAAACGGAATGACCGCAGCGATGATCGACGTGATCACGGAGTACGTGAAGAACAAGACGATCAAGCCGGAGCAAGCCGTCACCCGCCTTGCCGATGCCGTCGAGAGCGCACGTTGACCCAGGCCGTCGCGACAAGACCGGGCCGGCCGGCGCCTTCGGACGTGGTGCGCCGGCTGCCCGAATATCTGATGATCTGGGTGCCGCTGCTGCTGTCCGCCGCGCACCTCGTGTCGTTCTCGCTGTGGACGATCTGGATCTCGTTCACGCCATCCACTCTGGTGCCGGTCTCGGGCTGGGTGGGGTTGCGCAACTACACGGCGGTCGCGGCATCGCGGAACTGGCAGATCGCCTTCGACAATTTGCTGCTGTTTGGCAGCGCTTTCGTGCTGCTGAGCGCGGTGACCGGCCTCATCCTTGCGATCCTGCTCGATCAGCGCATTCGCGGCGAGAACCTGCTGCGATCCATCTTCCTCTACCCCCTGGCGGTGTCGTTCGTGGTCACCGGCACGGTCTGGAGTTGGCTGCTCAATCCCGGCCTTGGGATCCAGAAGCTGGTCCATGACCTCGGCTGGACCTCCTTCAAGTTCGACTGGCTGATCGACCGCGACATGGCCATCTGGACCATTGTTATCGCTGCCATCTGGCAATCCTCGGGCTTCGCCATGGCGCTCTTCCTTGCCGGCCTTCGCTCGGTCGATGCCGATCTCATCAAGGCTGCGCAGATCGACGGCGCAGGACCGGTCCGAATGTACCGGCGCATCATTCTGCCGACGCTTTGGCCGATCACCATCACCGTCGTCGTGATCCAGTTGCAGTTCGCGATTTCGGCTTTCGACCTCGTCCGCGCGCTCACCAACGGCGGGCCGGGAATCGCGACTCAGCTGCCGGCACTTGTCGTCTACGACCTGATGTTCCAGCGCAGCCTGCTCGGCCGCGGGGCAGCGGCGGCGGTGCTCATGCTGCTGATTCTTCTCGCGGTGCTGCTGCCGTATGCAGCGTGGCGTTATGTCCAGCAGCGGCGGGCGACCCATGCGTGACCGAACCTTCGCACCAAGCCGGATTTTGATCTATCTCATCGTTTCGCTGATCGCTGCAGCATGGCTCGCGCCATTGGCTGTTGTCGTCCTGAACTCGCTCCGCACCAACGAGGAGATCGCGCAGGCCTCGATGATCGGCTGGCCGCAGCAATGGGCCTGGAGCAATTACGCCGCTGCCTGGAGCGGTTTCTGCGTCGCCGAGACCTGCGCCGGCATCCGTCCGTACATGCTGAACTCCGCACTCGTCACGATTCCTGCGACGATTTTCTCGACCATGCTCGGTGCGATCGCCGGTTATGCCGTGTCGCTCTGGCGCTTTCGCGGCGACAGCTGGGTCTACGGAATCGTGACCCTCGGCCTGTTCCTTCCCCAGCAGATGCGCCTGCTTCCCTGGACCATCGTGCTGCGGGACATCGGTCTCATCAACACGCTGGCGGGCCTCGTGTTGATTCACACCATCCAGGGGCTCTCCTTCACCACGCTGTTCTGCCGAAACTACTATGTCGCCATTCCCCATGAACTGATCAGGGCCGCGCGCATCGATGGCGCCGGATTCTTTCGTATTTTCTGGCGCATCATTCTGCCGCTCTCGCCTCCCATCCTGATCGTCACCGTGATCTGGCAGTTCACGCACATCTGGAACGAGTTCCTCTATGGCGTGACGTTCACGAGCGGCCAACAGCAGCCCGTCACGGCTGCTCTCATCGCGCTATCTGCTGCAGTTGCGGATATCCCGCAGCATGGCGTGCAGAGCGCAGCGGTGATCATCGCAGCGCTGCCCACATTGTTGATCTATCTCCTCGGCGGCAGGTACTTCGTGCGCGGCCTTACCGCCGGCGCAGTGAAATGATGGATTTGTCATGGCAGCACTAAGCATTCGCGCCCTGTCCAAGCGCTACGCCAATCTGGAGGTGCTGAAGGGCATCGATCTCGACATCGAGAGCGGCGAATTCACCGTGTTGGTCGGACCGTCCGGCTGCGGCAAGTCCACGCTGCTCAACATCGTCGCCGGGCTCGACCGGCCGAGCGCGGGAACGATCGAGATTGGCGGACGCGTCGTCAACGACATCCCGCCCAAGGACCGCGACATCGCCATGGTGTTCCAGTCCTACGCACTCTATCCCTCCATGACGGTGCGCCAGAACATCACCTTCGGCATGGAATGCCGCCATGTGCCGAAGGCTGAGCAGGAGAAGTCGATCGCGAACGTGGCGAAGCTGCTCCAAATCGAGCCGCTGCTCGGCCGCAAGCCGTCGCAATTGTCCGGCGGCCAGCGCCAGCGCGTGGCGATGGGGCGCGCGTTGGTGCGCAATCCCCTCCTCTTCCTGTTCGACGAGCCGCTGTCCAATCTCGACGCCAAGCTGCGCGTCGAGATGCGGATGGAAATCAAGCGGCTGCACCAGCGCATCGGCGCCACCATCGTCTATGTGACCCACGACCAGATCGAGGCGATGACGATGGCGACACGGATCGCGGTGATGCATCAGGGCAGCGTGCAGCAATTCGCCGATCCCGATACCGTGTACCGCTATCCGGCCAATCTGTTCGTGGCGCGTTTCATGGGCTCGCCGCCGATGAACACCATGCCGGCGCGGCTCGAGACCGGGAATGACGGGCCGGTGGTCGTGATCGGCGCCGGGCGGCCGGACGAGGTTCGTCTGCGCCTGAGGGGATATGAGGCCGCAGCATCCTTCGTCGGTCGCGAGGTGGTGTTCGGGATCAGGCCGGAATGCATTGCCGAAGGCAGCCGCGCGTTTTCCGGCGATGCGCCTGTCCTCGTCAACGCGCCGGTGGAAATGGTCGAGCCGACGGGTGCCGAGACGATGGTGTTGTTGCGGCTCGGGGGCGAGCCCGCGATGGCGCGAATCTCGCCCGATATCCGCCCCACGCTCGGCGCGTCCGCCTCTTTCGCGCTCGACACACGGCGCATTTGCCTGTTCGACCCCGAGACGGAGCGACTGATCGCATGACGAAGACGACCTATTCAGGCCTTGCGGGGCGCGTAGTGTTGATCACCGGTGGCGCCAGCGGCATCGGCGCCGCCTTCGTACGGGCTTTCGCGTCCCAGGGCGCCCGCGTCGCCTTCCTCGACATCGACACGAAGGCCGGTGAAACGCTGGTGCGGGAGGTGGCGGCCGCGTCCGAGACTGCGCCACTGTTCGTGCCCTGCGATCTCCTCGACATCGAAGCCATGCGCACCGCGATGGCGGAGGTCCACCGTTCGCTGGGCGATGCCGCCGTTCTCGTCAACAATGCCGCCAACGATCAACGCCAAATTCTTTCGGAGGTGACGCCGGCCGAGTTCGACTGGATGATCGGCGTCAATCTCAAGCACGTCTTCTTCGCGGCGCAGGCGGTGGTGCCGCAGATGCAGGCGCGCGGCGGCGGCTCGATCATCAACATGTCGTCGATCGCCTGGATCCGCGGCGCCCCGGCGCTGCCGGTCTATGCCGCCGCGAAAGCGGCGATCGTCGGCTTCACCAACTCGCTGGCCCGGTCGGTCGGCCCCGACCGCATTCGCGTCAACGCGATTGCACCGGGCATGGTTATCACCGAGCGCCAGCGCCGGCTGTGGTACCCGGAGGAGCAGGCCATCGCCGAGATGCGCGCGCGTCAGGCCGTCCCCGATGCGGTGACGCCCGACGACATCGCCAACATGGCGCTGTTCCTCGCCTCCGACGAGAGCCAGCGTATCACGCGCCAATGCTTTCAGGTCGACGGCGGTCTCGGCTAGTCCTGTAGGGAGGGCAAAGCGCAGTGTGCCCACCGTCTCTCTACGCAATTGATGAGGAGAAAGGGTGGGCACGCTTTCGCTTTGCCCACCCTACGAAATCCGTCTTACCGCCTACCCTTGCGCATCGTCGCGAGCACGATGTCGGCGGCGAGCACGCTCGGCGACTTGTTGCCGGTCGACATGATCTGATCGAGCCGGGCGAACGCTTCGACCTGCTCCCGGCGCAGCGGCGAGTCCGTCAACAGCGCGGCGAGCGCCGGTGCCAGCTTCTGCGGCGTGCACTCCTCCTGCAGGAACTCCGGAATGACGTCCTTGCCGATCACGAGATTAGCGAGGATCACCGAGGAGACGCGGATCGCGCGGCGCAGGATGAAGGCCTCGATGGCGCCGACGCGATAGGCCGTCACCATCGGAATGCCCGACAGCGCGAGCTCGAGCGTCACCGTGCCGGATTTCGCCAGCGCCGCGTGCGCAATGCGGAAGGCGGCGCGCTTGTCGTTCTCGCCGATCACGATCTGCGGCTTGACCGGCCAATTCGCGATGCCTTCGCGGATGGTCGCTTCGAGGTGCGGCATGGTCGGCAGCATCAATTCGAACGCGCGCCCCTCCGCCTGCAAGCGGCCGAGCGTCGCGCCGAACACCTCGAGGTGATGCCGGATCTCGCTGCGGCGGCTGCCGGGCAGCACCAGGAGCACCGGCGGCTCACTGTTGCGGCGCTTCTGTTCCTCCGCGTTCGGCCGCAGCGAGCCCAATTGCTCGACCAGGGGATGGCCGACATAACTGCATGGCGGCCCGCCCAGCTTGCGGTATTCCTCCGGCTCGAATGGCAAGAGGCCGAGGACATGGTCGACATAGCCGAGCATGGTCCGCGCCCGTCCCGGCCGCCACGCCCAGAGCTGCGGCGACACGTAATCGACGATCGGAATCGCCGGACTGCGCGAACGCACGCGGCGGGCGACGCGATGGGTGAAATCGGGGCTGTCGATGATGACGAGCGCGTCGGGCGCGGCCTCGGTCACGGCGTCGGCCGTCTTACGGATCAGCCGCAGGATTTTCGGCAATTGCTGAACGACGGCGGCGAAGCCGACGATGGAGAGCTCCTCGATCGGAAACAGGGTCTCGAGCCCCTCGCGCGCCATGGTGCGGCCGCCGACGCCTTCGAACTGCACACCGTCGCCGAGGCGCTGCCGCAGCACTTTCATCAAGGCGCTGCCGAGCCGGTCGCCGGATTCCTCCGTGGCGATCAGGAAGATCTTGCGCTTGGGATCGCGGCTCTGCATCACGCCGGCAGGCCGATGACGAAGAGGTATTTGGCGTCGGCGAGCGCGATCATCGCCTGCGGCTCGGCCGCAATCGTATTGCCGGCGATGACGGCGATGCCGGCAAGGCCCGCCTTGGCGACGCCTTCGATGGTACGCGGGCCGATCGTCGGCAGGTCGAAGCGCAGATCCTGGCCGCTCTTCGGTGCCTTCACTAGCACGCCGCGGCCCATGGCCGCGCGAATGCGGCCCTCCTCGCGCAGCCGTGCGACACGCGCGAGCAGCGCGTCGGTGCCCTCGATGTCCTCGACCGCCACGACATGACCGTCGATCACGACCGCGGCCTGGCCGATGTCGAACGGACCAAGCGCAGTCAGCACCGCCCGGCCGCGCTCGATGTCGGTCTTGCCAGTGTCGCTCGGCCAGGCGCGGCTGATGCAGCCCTCGGGCATCAGCAGATCGGGCGCGACGTCCTTGATGCCGACCATGCGAAAGCCGTCCTGCTCGAGGATGCGGCCGACGCCGGACAACAGATGATCGTCGCCGCCGCGGAAGGCACGAATGACGCTGCCGAGCAGGCGCAGCGTCTTGACGTCGAACCGGATCTCCGAGAGCGACGGCCGCACCAATGTGCCGATGAAGATCAGGTCGCGGCAGCCTTCTTCGCGAAACAGCCGCATCGCGCGGCCGAGCTGGCCGACCGAGATCCAGCGGTGGCGGAATTTCTCCACCCGCGCCGGATCGCAGGCCCCGCGCAGCGGAAACAGCACCGGCGTGATGCCGCGCGCGGCGAGCGATTCGGCGACCGCAAACGGCATCGCGCCGCCGCCGGCGACCACGCCGATAGGTGAGGAAATCTCCGCAGCCGCCGATGTCATGCCCGCGGCCATCCCAGGATCACTTCGCGATGGCGGGAAGACAGAGCGGGCGCTTGCCCTTGCCGATGAAGTCGAGGATTTCGGCGATCGCAGGGTCTTCGCCCGCGAGCGGCCGCGCGGCCTCCAGCCGTTCGGCGAAAGTGCCGGGACCATGGAAGAGTTTTTGGTAGAACCCTCTCACGGTCGCAAGCCGCTGCTTGGTGAACTTGCGCCGCTTCATGCCGATCAGATTGAGGCCTTCCAACACTGCATATTGGCCGTTGACGAGGCCGAACGGGATGATGTCGTCGCGCACGCCACACACACCGCCAACCATGACCTGCGGGCCGATGCGGGTGAACTGGTGCACTGCGGACAGGCCGCCGATGAAGACAAAGTCGCCGATCTCGCAGTGGCCGCCGAGCGTTGCCGACGTCGCGAAGATCACGTCATTGCCGACATGGCAGTCGTGGCCGACATGGCTGCAGTTCATGAAATACCCGCGGTCCCCAACCGTGGTGACGCCGCCGCCTGCGACGGTGCCAGCATTCATTGTCACGGATTCGCGGATGGTGCAGCCCGAGCCGATCTTGAGCTGCGTTAGCTCGCCACGATAGCTGAGCGATTGCGGCGGCGTGCCGAGCGAGGCGAACGGGTAAATGGTGCAACCGTCACCGATCGTGGTCTGCGCCGTGACATGCACATGTCCGATCAGCTTGCAGTCCGCGCCGATCACGACGTTCGGGCCGATGATGCAATAGGGTCCGATCTCGGTGCCCGCGCCGATCACGGCGCCGTCCGCGACCCGTGCGGTGGGATCAATTTTGCTCATCAAGCCAATCTTACTCGTCAAGAAGGTCTGGTTATGTATTGAAGTCGCTTGGTTTTCGGCTGGTTAGCGCGACTATGCCCGATCTGTCCAGTGACGTATCATCTCGGCGTGTTTCATGTGCCGGATGAGGCGGCCTTCCCGGCCCATCAACAGGTTCATGTGAAGCTTGAGGTGATCGTGGTCAGGACCCTGGCACTTCTGCTCGCCCAGCTCGCGACGGCTCCGATCGTGTCCGAGACGGTCGAGACCGGCGAACGCCGCCTCGTCGATCTCGGGACATTTGAATGCCGGGACATCACCCGCAGCACGGTGCTTCAGCGGGTCTGTTACGATCGCGCGCAGCAGAATCTGGTTGTCGCGAACAACGGCGCCTATGACCGCTATTGCGACGTGACGCCCGATACGGTCGAGCGTCTCCTCGGCGCGCCCTCCATGGGGCAGTTCTTCAACCAAAATATCAAGCCCGAGGCGACCACCGGGAGCTACGCGTGCCGGACACACGAGCCGGCCCAGAGGGATTGATCCCGCTCAGTCCGTCAGCATGGCGCCGACGTCGGCTTCCGCAACGATCTGCCCGTTGACCTTGGCATCGCCGTGAAACCACCACATGGCTTTGCGGCGGCCGAGCGAGCGCATGTGATACTCGATGGTATCGCCGGGCAGCACGGGCTTGCGGAACTTGCACTTGTCGATGGTCAGGAAATAGACCGCGCGCGGCTTCTCGGTGCCCTCGACCGACTTGATGCCGATCACGCCCGCGGTCTGCGCCATCGCCTCGATCATCATCACGCCGGGATAGACTGGGCGCTCGGGAAAGTGCCCCTGGAAAGCCGGCTCGTTGAAGGTGACGTTCTTGATGCCGATGCCGCTGTAATCGGCGCGGATGTTGATCACGCGGTCGATCAAGAGCATCGGAAAGCGGTGCGGCAGGGTCTGGAGGATCGCGTTGATATCCACCAGTTCGAACTTAACAGGTGATTCCACCGTCATTCCCGTCCCTCGTCCTTCGCATCGGCCTTGCTGTCGCGCACCAGGCGCTCCACCGCGATGATCTCCTTGAACCACTGTTTGGTCGGCTTGGCGAAATGCCCGCCCCAGCGTCCGCCAGGCGGGATGTCGTCCTTGACGGCGCTCATGGCGGTCACCTGAGCTCCGTCGCCGATCTTGAGGTGGTTGTTGATGCCAACCTTCGCTCCCAGCGCCACGTTGTCGCCGATGGTCAGGCTGCCGGCGAGGCCGATCTGGGCCGCCAGCAGGCAGTGCCGCCCGATCGTCACATTGTGGCCGATCTGGACCTGATTGTCGATTTTGGTCCCTTCGCCGATCACGGTGTCGCGCAAGGAGCCGCGGTCGATCGTGGTGTTGGCGCCGACCTCGACGTCATTCTGGATCAGCACCCGCCCGGTCTGCGGCACCTTCAGGTGGCCCTCAGGGCCGAAGAAAATGAAGCCGTAGCCGTCCTGGCCGATCGAGCAGCCCGGATGGATCAGCACGTTGTTGCCGATCAGGGAGCACTGGATGGCCGTGCGGGCACCGACATTGCAGTCCCGGCCGATCTTGACGCCGGGGCCGATCACCGCACCGACGCCGATCACGGTGCCGCTGCCGATCTCGGCGTCCGGGCCGATCACGGCCAAGGGATCGACGATCACGCCATCCTCGAGCCGGGCCGTCGGATCGATGATGGCGGACGGCGCGATGCCGTCATTGCCGACCCAGGATTGCGGCCTGAGCGCGTCTCCGTGCCATTCCCGCGCGATCCTGACGAAGGCACGGAACGGCTGCGTCACCCGCAGCACGGCCACATGCGCGGGCACCTCGGCCTCGAAGCGCGGGCTCACGAGGCAGGCCCCGGCCCGGGTCGCCTTGAGCTGATCGGCATATTTCAGGTTGTCGAAGAACGCCAGATGCATCGGGCCGGCTTCGTCGAGCGAAGCAAGGCCCGTGATGATCCGGCCGCCCCTTTCGGGGTCGACCAGCTGCGCCTTGGTCAGCGCGGCAATGTCAGCCAACGCTGAGGCAGGCGGTTTTGTGAAGAAGGTCGGCTGCGCCATTCCACCCCGTCGCGGTCCGGCTTCGGCATGAAGCGGTCAGGCCGCATCATGCCTCATCTGCAGGATTGGCACGATCCCTTTCGGAAACCGGCTCCAGTGATCCGGATCGTGCCGTGCTGATCGAATTAGAACGTTGTGCCGCCGCCGAACCGGAACTCCTGCGTGCGGTCGTACTTGCCCTTGGTGAGCGGCACGGCGTAGTCGAAGCGCAGCGGACCGAACGGCGACTGCCAGATCAGGCCGACACCGACCGACGTGCGGACCACCTTGCTGTCGTCGTAAACGAGGCCGGTACAGGTTCCGGTGCTCGTCGGATTGATGGTCGACGGGATACAGCCCGGCACATTGACCTCATTCGTGCCACCGACACCCGTCCAGCTCGTCGGTCCCTTGTAGTCGTACAGGCCGCCGGCATCGGCATAGACCGCGCCCTTCAGACCCACTTCCTTGGGCAGGAACCAGAACGGCATCTGCAATTCGAGCGAAGCGCCCCAATACTTGGTACCGCCGAGCGCGTCCTGCGTACCGAACGGATTCAGGTCGCGCGGGCCGATACCATTCGGCGCGAAGCCGCGGACGAGGTTCGGGCCCATCTGGAAGTGGTCGAGCATCCGCAGATCATCGTTGATCTTGGTCAGAATACCGCCCTGCAGACGGACGATGCCGACGATGTCAGACACCAGCGGAGCGTAGTACTTTCCGTCCGCAACGGTCTTCAGATAGCTGACGTCGCCGCCGACGCCGGCGAAATCCTGCCGAAAGTCGATGAGCAGACCGTCGGTGGGGTTCTTGTTGTTGTCCAGCGTGTTGTAGGTCAGCGTGTAGCCGAGCGCCGAGGTCAGGGTCTTGCCGTTGGCAAGCTCCTTGCGCACCGGCAGCGAGGCTTCGCCGTCGCTGTAGCAGCCGAGGCCATTGGTCGAGCTCAGGTCGATGCCGTTCACGGCGGCGAAGGCCGGGCTCGGGTTGAACGAGCTGCCCGGATTGTTGTTACAGTTCGTCAGGTAGTACGGCAGCGTGATTTCCTGCTGGTAGATCGAGTAGCGCAGCTGGAGCGCCAGGTCTTCACGCAAGGAGAAGCCGAGGCGCGGCGAGAAGCCGAGCGTCTTGGTGCCGTAGGAGATGTAGCTGTTGGCCAGCTGCTGGCGCTGATAGAGGTCGAGGCCGAGCGCCACGCGGTAGTCGAGCAGATAGGGCTCGACGAACGACAGCGAGTAACCGCGCGCATACTGGCCATAGGTCACCGACGCCTTGGCGAATAGGCCGCGGCCGAGCAGATTGCGCTCGGAGATCGAGACTTCGGCCAGCGCGCCGTCGGTCGTGGAGTAGCCGCCCGAGATCGAGAAGTCGCCGGTCGATTTCTCTTCCATGTCGACGATCAGGATCACGCGGTCGCTCGACGAGCCGGGTTCGGTCGTGATCTTCACGCTCTTGAAGTAGTCGAGGTTCTTCAGCCGCCGCTCGGCGCGGTCGACCAGCGCGCGGTTGTAGGCATCGCCTTCCGAGATGTCGAACTCGCGGCGGATCACGTAGTCGCGCGTGCGGGTGTTGCCGCGCAGATTGATGCGCTCGATATAGGTGCGCGGGCCCTCGTCGACGTTGAACACGACGGAGACGGTATGGGCCTCGAAATTGCGGTCACCGCCGGGACGAACCACCGCGAAGGCATAACCGCGGCGCGAAGCCTCGATCTGCATCTCCTCGACCGACTTCTCGACCGATTCGACGTTGTAGAGCGAGCCGACGTTGACGCGCGAATACCCGCGCAGCGACGAGGGATCGAAATTCGGAATGCTGGAGCGGAAGTCGACCGCTCCGACGCGGTATTGCGCGCCTTCCTCGATCTTGAAGGTGACGTTGAAGCCCTTCTTCTCCGGATCGTATTCGGTGAGCGCGGCCACGACCTGGACGTCGGCGAAGCCGTGCTTGAGATAGAAGCGGCGGATCAGGTCGCGGTCGGCCTCGACGCGATCGGGATCGTAGATGTCGCCGCTGGCGAGGAAGCTCAGCAGGTTCGATTCGCGCGTCTTGATGACGTCGCGCAGGCGATAAGACGAGAACGCATTGTTGCCGACGAACTCGATCGACTTGACGCCGGTCTTGGCGCCCTCCTCGATCGTGAAGATCAGGTCGACGCGGTTGTTCGGCTGCTCGATGATTTCAGGCGTGACGCGCACGTCATAGCGGCCGGACCGGCGATAGATCTCGGCGATTCGCAAGGTGTCGGACTGCACCATGGCGCGGGAGAAGGTGCCCCGTGCCTTGGACTGGACCTCAGCGGTGAGCTGCTCGTCCTTGATCTTCTTGTTGCCCTCGAAGGCGATGCGCCCGATCACCGGGTTTTCCACCACGGAGACGATGATCTGGCCGCCGGGGCCACGATTGATCCTGACGTCCTGGAACAGGCCGGTCTCGATCAACGCCTTCAGGCCGTCGTCGATGGCGCCTTGATCCAGGCGGCCGCCCGGACCTGGCTTGAAATAGGAGCGGATCGTCTCCACCTCGACACGGCGATTTCCTTGGACGGAAATCGACTGGACCGTCTGAGCGAGCGCAGACGAAGACACGAAAACAGCCCCAACCGGGGCAACCACCGGCGCGCCGAACATGATCAGGGTTGCGAGCAAGCCCCCCCGGAGTCGCAGTCCAAACTTCATCGCGCAACGCGCCCTTATCATTCCGTACCAGACCCAACCCCAACGCCGATCTGGAAAGATTCCCCAAGTTCAGGCCGCTTGTAGCCAATTTCACCGACGCCGCAAACGGTCGAGCGCGCCGCAATTTCAATTTCATTCCAAGACGTTGCTCAACAGCAACGCCACAAAAAAGCCCCTATCAGGAAGCCGCCATCCGAAGGATGTCGTTGTAGGTCGCAAACACCATCAACATCAGCACCAAACCGAGCCCGATTCGGAACCCCATCTCCTGAGTCCGTTCGGACAGCGGCCGGCCGCGGACCACTTCCGCTGCATAGAACATAAGGTGACCGCCATCGAGAAGCGGGATCGGGAACAGGTTCAACAGGCCGATCGACACTGACAGCACCGCGCACAAATTGATCACGAACTGGAATCCGGCGCTGGCCGCCTGCCCCGACATCTTCGCGATTCCCAGGACGCCGCTGACCTCGTTGGGATTGCCGTTTCCGACGAACAACGAGCCCAGGAACTTGAAGGTGCTGGTGATGATGAACCAGACCTGCTCGACGCCGATCTTGAGCGCTTCGCCGATGCCCACCGGAGCGGTCGAGGCCTCACCGGCCTGCGACTTATGCTCGACACCGAGCACGCCGACGCGATGGCGGTTGCCGAAGGGATCCTTGCGCTCGAGCAGTGCGGGGGTCGCGGTCAGCGACACGATGGCGCCGTCCCGCTTCACCTGGAACGCAAGCGCTGAACCCGCGCTCATCGCAACGATTCGCTGCATATCGGCAAAGCTCTCAATCGGCTTGCCGTCGATCTGGACGACGACGTCCCCGATCTTGAAGCCCGCCGCGGCCGCAGCGCCGTCGGCGACGACGCCATCGACGCGCGCGATCGTGCTCGGCTTGCCGTAGTACAGCGCCATGGCGGCGAAGATCAGCGCGCCCAGGATGAAATTGGCGATCGGTCCGGCGGCGACGATGGCGGCGCGCGGGCCGACCTTCTTGTGGTGGAAGCTGCCGGCGCGCTCCTCGGCCGTCATGGCCGCGAGCGTCTCGGCCGACGGGGTCGAGGCCTCGCTCTCGTCGCCGAAAAACTTGACGTAACCGCCAAGCGGAATCGCGGAGATCTTCCAGCGGGTCCCGTGACGGTCGTTGAAACCGACCAGTTCAGGTCCGAAACCGAGTGAAAAGGTCAAAACGCGAACGCCCGCCCAGCGCGCGACCAGGAAATGGCCGAGCTCGTGGAAGAACACGACGATGGTCAGGACGAACAGGAAGGGGATCGCGTAACCGAGGAGCCCATGGCTCAACGTATTGAAACTATGGACAAAAAAGTCGATCATCGAATTCCCTCATCCAGCGCCGCAAGGCCCTGGCCCCGAACCATCTAGGATGCCTTTAAGGCAATTTGAGGCAATAGGGCGGCAGCTCTATTTCGCGCAACATGGTCAACGGAGATTGCATCATCGGCCGAGGTCATCGAAGCCTGGTTCCCGCTGCGGATCCAGTCGTCCAGCGTCGCCTCGACCAGGCGCGCGATCGCACCAAACCGGATCTTGCCGGCGATGAAGGCGGCGACAGCGACCTCGTTGGCAGCATTGTAGACCGTGGTCGCTCCCTTCCCGGTCCGGAGCGAATCGAAGGCCAGGCGCAGGCCCGGGAACCGCTCGAAATCCGGCGCCTCGAAGGTCAGCTGGCCAATCTTGGCTAGGTCGAGCTTGGCTGCCGGCCCCTTGATACGGTCGGGCCAGCCGAGACAATGCGCGATCGGCGTCCTCATGTCGGGCGCGCCGAGCTGGGCCACGACGGAGCAATCGGAAAACTCGACCATGCCGTGGATGATCGACTGCGGATGAACGAGCACGTCGATCTCGTCGGGCGCGAGCGCGAACAGATAGGACGCCTCGATCACCTCGAGCCCCTTGTTCATCATCGAGGCGGAATCGATCGTGATCTTTTGGCCCATGCTCCAGTTGGGATGCTTCAGGGCCTGCTCGAGCGTGGCCTGCTCGATGTCGGCAGGCTTCCAGGTCCGGAACGGGCCGCCCGAGGCGGTGATGATGACGCGGACGAGCTCGTCGCGATTGCCTGAGCTCAGCGCCTGGAACAAAGCATTGTGCTCGGAATCAGCCGGCAGGATGCAGGCGCCGGCCTTTGCCGCGCGCTGCATGAAGAAATCGCCGGCGCAGACCAGACATTCCTTGTTGGCGAGCGCGACATGCGCGCCGCGATCAACCGCGGCCAGGGCCGGCTTCAGTCCGGCGGCGCCGCTCACGGCCGCCATCACCCAATCGGCAGGACGCGCACCCGCCTCGATCACCGCGCTTTCGCCGGCGCCGCATTCGGTGCTGGTCCCGGCCAACGCGGCCTTCAGCTCGGCGAGCTTGGAGGTGTCGGCGATCGCGACGTAGCGCGCGGAGAATTCCTTCGCGAGCTTGGCCAGCGCTTCGACATTGCCGTTCGCCGTCAGCGCCTCGACGCGATAGCGTTCGGGCGAGGCGCGCAGCAAATCCATCGTGCTGTCGCCGATCGAGCCGGTGGCACCGAGTACCGTGACGCTGCGGACGGCAGACGCAGCAAGCCTGTTGTTACGCAATGGGACCGCGCTCATATCCTCACCAAACCATAAGACCGCTTCCGGCGCTATGCACACCATGGCGGAGAAAGCCGATAATCCATGCCGTCAGGATGGCGGCAACAAAGCCGTCCAGGCGGTCCATAAGTCCGCCATGGCCGGGAATTAAGTGACTGGAATCCTTGACGCCGAAGCGCCGCTTCACCGCGGATTCGAACAGATCGCCCAATGCCGATACCACCGACAGGATGGCGCTGACGAGCAGCAATGGCGCCATCTTTCCGAGCCCGCCAGCCGCGAAGCCTACCGCAACCAAGAGGCTTGCGACAAAGCCGCCGAGAGCGCCCGCCCAGGTCTTCTTGGGACTCACGCGTGGCCACAGCTTCGGTCCACCGATGCTGCGGCCGGCGAAATAGCCGCCGATATCGGTCGCCCACACCACGAGCAGCACGAACATCAGGGCGGCGAACCCGTTTAAGAGATCCTGCCGCACCAGGATCGAGGCCAGCAGCGCCGCCGATGCATAGGCGAATCCGGTAGCCGCCCAGACGAACTTGCCCCGCGCGATCAGCGTCACGATCGCACCGCCGATGAAGCCGGCGATGACAGCCGTCTTGAGCGCGCCGAAGGCAACGCAAAATCCCATGATGGCGATGACGATAGTCCCCGTCCCCGTCAGCGCGACCGAGCCCGCGCCCACCACCATCAGCCATTCCGCGAACAGTCCGATCGATACCAGGGTGACAAGAAGTGCCCACAGCCAGCCGCCGGCGTAGGCGAGCGCAATGGCGAGCGGCGCCAGCACGAGCGCGGCGAGAACCCGCAGCACGAGATTGCTCGGGGCGGGCGCAGAGCCCGCCGGTGCGGCGTCGGGTTCGCTCACGAGGCGGTTTTCGCGACCAAGCCGCCGAAACGGCGCTCGCGCCTGGCAAATTCCGCGATCGCGCTTTCCAGCGCCGCCTTGTCGAAATCGGGCCAGTGGATCGGCACGAAGACGAGCTCGCTATAGGCGGCCTGCCACATCAGGAAGTTGGACAGGCGCTGCTCGCCGCTGGTGCGGATGATGAGATCGGGATCGGGAATGTCGGGTGCGTCGAGATGCGCGCCAAGCGTTTCGGCGTCGATCGTGGCGGGATCCCGCCTGCCCTCTGCGACTTCGCGCGCGAGCTTCTGCGCGGCCTTCGCGATCTCCTGCCGCGAGCCGTAGTTGAAGGCGACGACGAGCGTGAGGCGCGTGTTGTCGCGCGTCAGCTCCTCCGCCTCGTTGAGGAGCGCGCAGATGTCGCTCTCGAGCCCTTCGCGCTCGCCGATGATGCGGACCTTGACGCCGTCGCGATGCAGGCTCGCCAGATCGTTGCGGATGAAGCGCCGCAGCAGGCCGAAGAGATCGCCGATCTCGCTCGCCGGGCGGGACCAGTTCTCCGAGGAGAACGAGAAGATGGTGAGATAGCGAATGCCGAGCTCGTGCGAGGCGCGCACCACGCGGCGCAGCGCGTCCACGCCACGGCGATGCCCTTCCGCACGCGGCAAGCCGCGCGCAGCCGCCCAACGCCCGTTGCCATCCATGATGATGGCGACATGCGCAGGCGCGTCGGACCGGTCGGGTCCTTCGGTTGCGGGCGCGGCGGCGTTGGACATGAAGGCGATGCCTTAAACGGTGAGGATTTCTTTTTCCTTGGCGGCCAGCAGCTGGTCGATCTCGGTGATCGTGCCGTCGGTCGCCTTCTGCACCTCGTCGGCGTGACGCTTCTGGTCGTCCTCCGACATCTCGTGATTCTTCTCGAGCTTCTTGAGCACGTCGAGACCGTCGCGACGGACATGGCGCGCGGCGACCTTGGCGGCCTCCGCGTATTTGTGCGCGACCTTCACCAGCTCCTTGCGGCGCTCCTCGTTGAGCTCGGGAATACGCAGACGCAGCACCTGGCCCTCGGTCGCGGGCGACAGGCCGAGATTGGAATCGACGATCGCCTTCTCCACGGCCTTGACCATCGACTTGTCCCAGACCTGCACCGAGATCAGGCGCGGCTCCGGCACGCTGACGGTGGCGAGCTGATTGAGTGGCATGTGAGTGCCATAAGCGTCGACCTGCACCGGATCGAGCATCGAGGCGGAGGCACGCCCCGTCCGCAGGCCGCCCAGCTCGTGCTTGAGGGACTGGACGGCGCCCTGCATGCGGCGCTTCACTTCGTTGAGGTCGAAACTACCCGTGGCCATCACGTTTCTCCTTCAAAATCCCGGCGACCGCTCCGCGCCCTTCTCTTGGGGCGCGACGACGAGCCGTCAGCCGGCGACAATGGTTCCGTGGCCGGCACCACGCAGAATCGCACCGATCGAACCCGACTGCGCGATCGAGAATACAATGATAGGCAGCGACGTCTCGCGGGCAAGCGCGAAGGCGGTGGCATCCATCACCTTGTAGTCGCCCTCGATGGCCTGCGAATGCGTCAGCCGGTCGAACCGCGTGGCGGTCGGATCCTTCTTCGGGTCGGCCGAGTAGACGCCGTCGACATTGGTCGCCTTCAGCACCGCCTGGGCGCCGATCTCGGCGGCGCGCAACACCGCGGTCGTGTCGGTGGTGAAGAACGGATTGCCGGTTCCGCCGCCGAGCAGCACGATCCGGCCCTCGGCGAGGTATTTGTGCGCCGCGGTGCGGGTGAACAGCTCGGAAATCTCCGGCATGACGAAGGCCGACAGCGTGCGCGCCGGCGAGCCCTTGCGCTCGATCGCCGCTTCCAGCGCGAGGCAGTTCATCATCGTGGCGAGCATGCCCATGGTGTCGCCGGTCGGGCGCGATACGCCGCGGGAGGAGACCTCGACGCCGCGCACGATGTTGCCGCCGCCGATCACGACCGCCACCTCGGTGCCGAGCTTGCGGGCGGCGATCAGATCGTCCGCAACCCGGTCCACGGTCGGCTGGTCGATACCAAAGCCCTGCTGTCCCGCGAGATATTCGCCGGACAGCTTGATCACGACGCGACGATAGACCGGATCAGTCATGAGCACTTTCCTTGTCCGGGCGCCGCTTCCGGCGGCACGCCGGAAGGAGGTGTTCCGGCGCTTACTTCTTGCCGCTGGCCGCCGCGACCTCGGCTGCGAAGTCGCTTTCCTGCTTCTCGATTCCCTCACCGAGAGCATAGCGCACAAAGCCCGCGATCTTCACAGGCCCGCCGACCTTGCCCTCGGCCTCCTTCACTGCCTGCGCCACCGACTTGCCGGTGTCGTGGATGAAGGCCTGCTCGAGCAGGCAGACTTCCTTGTAGTAGGTCTTGAGGCCGGACTCGACGATCTTCTCGATCACGTTCTCGGGCTTGCCCTGCTGGCGGTATTTGTCGGCAAGCACGTCCTTCTCGCGCTTGACGACCGCCGGATCGAGGCCGGACGGATCGAGTGCCAGCGGGTTGGTGGCGGCGACATGCATGGCAATCTGGCGGCCGAGCGTTGCGAGCTCGTCGGCCTTGCCCGGCGATTCCAGCGCCACGATCACGCCCATCTTGCCGGCGCCGTCGACGACGGCCCCGTGGACATAGCTCGACACCACGCCCTGGCTGACTTCGAGCTGGGCAGCGCGGCGCAGCGTCATGTTCTCGCCGATGGTGGCGATCGCGTCATTGATCGCGGTCTCGATCGTGACGTCGCCGACCTTGGCGGCCTTGATCTTCTCGACATCGGCGCCGACGTCGAACGCGACCTGGGCGATCATCTTGACCAGCCCCTGGAACTGGCCGTTGCGCGCCACGAAATCGGTCTCGGAGTTGACCTCGACCACGACGCCCTTGGTGCCCTTGGTGAGCGCGCCAATCAGCCCCTCTGCCGCGACACGGCCCGACTTCTTGGCGGCCTTCGACAGGCCCTTCTTGCGCAGCCAGTCCTGCGCTGCTTCCATGTTGCCGTCGTTTTCGGTCAGGGCGGCCTTGCAGTCCATCATGCCCGCGCCGGTCGACTCGCGCAGGTCCTTGACCATCGCAGCTGTGATCGTTGCCATCGTTGAAAATCCTTTGTGCCTGCCGGTTTGCCGCGGCGCGGCATCGAAGCACCCCGCCGCGGTCCATCTCAGGAATTCGCGTCAACTGAAATGGTGGCCGGATCCTATCCGGCCAACCCATCGCTCTTTTTGACTATTCCGCTTCTGCGGTCAGCGCCTTGGCCTTGGCCACCCAGGCATCCGCGCGGCTCGGCAGACCGACTTCTTCGCCGATCGTGTGCGCGGTGTCGTGGTCGAGCTCGGCGAGCTGCCAGTAGTGGAAGATGCCGAGATCGTTGAACTTCTTCTCGATCGCACCCGACACGCCCGGCAGCTTCTTGAGGTCGTCCGCGGTGCCGCGGGGACCTGCAAGGCCCTGGAAACCGCTCGACGAGGGCGCCGGCAGCTCTTCGGCGAGCGGCTGGGCCGAGGCGCCGATGTCGACGCCCGAATCGCCCTGCGCGCGCGAAATGCCGTCGATTGCCGCACGCGCAATGAGATCGCAGTACAGCGAAATCGCGCGGCCGGCGTCGTCATTGCCCGGCACCACATAGGTGATGCCCTTGGGGTCCGAATTGGTGTCGACGATCGCCGCAACCGGGATGTTGAGCCGCTGGGCTTCCTGGATCGCGATGTCTTCCTTGTTGGTGTCGATCACGAAGATCAGGTCGGGCAGACCGCCCATGTCCTTGATGCCACCGAGCGAACGATCGAGCTTGTCGCGCTCGCGCTGCAGCGTCAGGCGCTCCTTCTTCGTGTAGGAATTGGCTTCGCCGCCCGACAGCACGTCGTCGAGGTGACGCAGGCGCTTGATCGAGGCCGAGATCGTCTTCCAGTTGGTCAGCGTGCCGCCGAGCCAGCGCGAATTGACGAAATACTGCGCGCAGCGCTTGGCTGCGTCCGCAACGCCGTCCTGCGCCTGGCGCTTGGTGCCGACGAACAGGATGCGGCCGCCCTTGGCAACCGTGTCGCTGACGGCCTGGAGGGCCTGGTGCAGCATCGGCACGGTCTGGGCGAGGTCGACGATGTGGATGTTGTTGCGGGTGCCGAAAATGAACGGTGCCATTTTCGGATTCCAGCGGTGAGACTGGTGACCAAAGTGCACGCCAGCTTCGAGCAGCTGACGCATGGTGAAATCAGGTAGCGCCATCGTTCTAATTCTCCGGTTGGTTCCTCCGGAAACGTGTGAGCAAAACGGAGCGTTCTCGCCCCGGTTGCCACCGGACGGCCTTTTGAGCCATGTTTCCGTGTGAGATGGCGCGCTATATAGCGCCATTTCGGCCAGAAGCAAGGAAATTAAGGGCCTTTCGGGGGGCGGTTTTCGCCCGCGAGAGGCCCCTTTTAGAGAGATCGGGCCGTGCCTTAGCACTTCGGCTGGTTCGGCGGGCACTTCTTTGCCGCCGGCGGCGGAGCCGCGGGGTGTGGCGGAGGCGCTGCCGGGCGCGGCGGTGGCGGAGGCGCGACGGCCATCCGGGGCGGCGGCGGTGGTGCCGGCCGAGCCACCGGCGGCGGCGGCGCGGGCCGTGCCATCGGCGGCGGCGCTGGCCTTGCGACCGGCGGAGGCGGCGCCGGCCGCGCAGCCGCCACGGGCGGAGCCACCCGTGCCGGTGGAGGCGATGCGACACGCGGCGGAGGCGGCGGTGCCGGGCGCGCGACGGCGGCCGGCGGCGGAGGCGTCGGTCGTGCCACGGCTTGCGGCCGCGGTGGCGGTGCGGACGGCCGGGCAGCCTGCGCCGGCGCAGCCGACGGATGATTCGGCGGCTTGATCGGCTCGCGCGCGGCCGAGGGTGGCGGCGTGACCGGTCTGCCGGCGGTGGTCGGAGGCGTGCCGTGCCCACCCGCCGCTGGCGGCGGCAAGCTGGCCGGCTCGCGGGTCGCGGATTTGGCGTGATCCGCAGGGCCGGCCGCCGGTGAGGTCTGTGCCACCGGCGGCTTCGGCGGTTGGCCGGGTCTGGCGGCCGGGCTCGTCGCGGTAGGCGCAGCCGTCCCTGGCGCGACAGCCGTTGGCGCACCGGAATGAGCCGGCGGTGTTGTGCCGGGCGCAGCAGTCGTCGGCGCCCCCGGATGGGTCGGCGACGGCGCACCGGGTGCAGTCGCCGTCGGCGGCACGGGCCTTCCCCCCGGCAGAGGCCCTGCCCCCGCGGGCGGCGCCGGTGGGCCGCCGTGAGCGCCGGGGACCGGCAGCGTGTTGGCCTGCGGCAGCCTGGTCTGCGGCGCAGCGGTTGGCGCAACAGTCGGAGCGACATTCGCCGGCGTCGCGGCAGGCGCTCCAGGTCTAGCCGTAGGTCTAGCCGTCGGCTGGATGCTCGCACTCGGTGGCATCGGCGCCTTGCCCTGCTGGATCAGGGCAGCGCGCTGGACGACGGCCTGTGGCACCGCTGGACCTGCCGGATTAGCGCGTCCGGCAACGGCTGGCGCCAGATTGCCCGGCGCAGGCGCCGCGCCCGTCGGCGCGGCTGGCGGACGGTTGATCACGGTATTGATGACCGTGGTGTTGTGGATGTTCTGGTAGATGATGTTGTTCGGCGGCGGCGCGACATAGACCGGCGGCTGGACGAACGCCGGGATCGGCACGAACACCGGCTGCGGCAGCACGAACAGGCCGACCACGGGCAGCGGCGGCGGCAGCACGACGAAATCCGGCGGCGGCGGCGGCAGATAGTAGACCGGCGGCGGCGGTGGCGGCGCGAAGCCAAAATCAGGGTCACTGAAATACAGCACCGGGCGATCGACATAGACCACCTCCTCCGGCGGCGGTGGCGGCACGTCGTAGTCGATCATCGCAAAGCTCGGCGGCGGCTCGGCCGGCGCGGTGAGGATCGCAAGGCGCCGGCGCGCATCCGCCGCATGCGGGCCGCGCGGATAGCGGCGCAGATACGACCAGTACGCTTCGGGCGTGTCGGTGCGGTAGGTCCGCCGCCAGGTGATGGCTTCGCGGCGCGCCGCGACGATCGCCATCACGCGCTTTGCGAGCGGATCATTCGGATAGGCCGCGAGAAATTCCTCATAGGCCGGCAGCGTGTCGCGCTCGAGCGCGGCGGCATAAGCATCCTGCACGCCGAGATCGCGGATCGGCTTGCTGCGGATCGCGGCAACCTGGTCGGGCGCGGCCTCCGGCGGTGGCGCGTCCGGCCCACGCTCGAAGAACGAAAATGGGGCGGTGATCTTCTGCTCGTTCCAGGGCACCTGCGCGCCCTTGCTGGCCTCGTTGACGCGCAGGCGGACGCGATCGAACACCTCGGGCAGCGGCAGGCCGCCGGTGCGGATCATCTCGGCAAGTGACTGCGCATAGATGCCGTAGGGGCCCGGCTCTTCCGGCGCCACCGTGCCGGGCGCCGCATTGAAGGCGATCAGCATGTTCGCCTCGGGCTCGACCAGCGCGAGGCCACTCGCGATCGGTTGGCCGCCTTCGATGAAGGGCTGCGCGCGGGCCGCATCGAGCACGACGATGTTGGCCTTGAGCGGAATGGCGGCGAGCTGGCGGACATAGTCGCTGACGCGCAAGGCCTCGGTCGGGATGTCGGTGTCGCGGGTGATGTTGGAATCGACCGGGATGAAATAGTTCTCGCCGGCAAGCTGCACGCCGTAGCCGGCAAGATAGATCATCGCGACGGTGCCGGGGCCGGAGGCCTGCGCCTTCTGGATGAAATCGCGAAAACTCTTGCGCAGCGTATCGCCGTCGAGATCGCGTGCGCCGACGACGTCGAAGCCCGCCGCTTGCAGCGTTTGCGCAATCAGGCCGGCATCGTTCGCAGTGGTCGCCAGCGGCGATTTGGCATAGGCGCCATTGCCGACCACGAGCGCGATGCGCTTTTCCTGCTGCTGGGCGCGCACGGGTCCCGGCGCGCCGGCGGCAAGGGCCACGATCGGCAGGAGAAGGCAAATGAAGACTTTGAGCGTCCCACGCATGGCTTGCTTGCCCGCTATTGTTGTTGAGGTGCCACCACGCATGAAGCGCGCAGCCGGCTGAACGGCGGTTGAACGAAAAGCTCGGATTGAGGCGGTGGCATGGCCACGCCGCTGCTGCCGTCAGCTCCAGATCACCCTCAAGTCAGCCTCAAGTCAGCTTCGAAACGGCGCAAGGCTCCTTCAAGTCGCTACCCTGTGCGATCGGATCGTCGTGCAGCGCACCTCACTCCACAGCTTGCAGCTCGGCGAGCTTCGTCCGCGCGGTCGCCTCGTCCAGCGCAACGAGTTCGGCCGGCCCGGGATTGGCGTCTCCTGCTGTCGCCACGGAAACGACGGCAAGCCCGGCCAAGCCGCCTACGATCGCGCCGCCGGTCGCGGCGTCGTGCCTGGGGCTGCTCTTGATGAGGTAGAAGTGCGTCCGGCCGGCTTCCATCACGATCTCGCGCTTGGTGTCGCCCGGAAACATCAGCTCCGTCACCAGCAATTCGTGGCGACCCGCCGGCCGATCGGCATAGGCGTATTTCCCAGCCACGACTTTGCCGAGCGGCGCACCGTCGAGCTTCACCTCACAGGCGCAGATCGCCATGCTGAGGCCATTCCTCTTGTCCTGGAGCAGGACGACGCGCGAGTGCCCGGCGCGCGGTGGCCCGACCTTTTTCGACACAGAGGCAAAGTCGGTTCCGACCTGATCGCTGACACAGCCCACCAGCATCGCACCAACGGCCAACAACAACGCGCCCCGTCGCAGCATCGCACACCCCAGCCCATTCCCCGGGGTGCATGCTAGCTGGAATCAGCGACAGGTTGCAACAACATCCCACGACCACTGTGTGGATCGCGCAGACCGGGTCTTAGAGCTGCTGCACGTCCACCACACCCGCGACCGCCTTGATCGCGCCGGCGATCTGCGGCGAGACCTTGAAGCGGCCGGGCAGCTTCATCTCCACCTCGGTCTCGAGGTCGAGCATCATCACCAGCGAGACCTCGCCGTCGCCGTTGGAGCGCGGCGCGATGCCCGGGCTGCCGATCTTTGGCGCGGCACCGTTCGCGGGCGCCATCTCGGGTCCGGCGAGACGCTTGGCGATCGATTCCAGCGGCTTGGTGTCGCGCAGGAAGATGCGCAAGCCCTTTTGCGTCTTGGCGGCGGCGTCATCCAGCGGCTCGGCATGCAGCACGCGGGCGCGGACGTCCTCGCCCTGGAGCTCGGCGCCGAGCTGGAGCAGCACGGCGGCGCCCGGCTCCAGCACGTCGCGATATTGCGCGAGGCCCTCGGAGAACAGCACCGCCTCGAAATGGCCGGTCGGATCGGACAGGCCCATGATGCCCATCTTGTTGCCGGTCTTGGTGCGCCGCTCCATGCGCGAGACCACGGTGGCCGCGACCTTGCCGGCGGTGGCGCCGGTCTTCACCGCGCGCGAGAACTCGGCCCAGCTCTGCACGCGCAGGCGCTTCAGCACCGTGGCGTAATCGTCCAGCGGATGTCCCGACAGGAAGAAGCCGATCGCGTCATATTCGCGGCGCAGCCGCTCGGCCGGCAGCCACGGCTCGACCTGCGGCAACATGATGCTGGGCGCATCCGCCGAACCGCCGAACATGTCGTTCTGGCCGATGGTGGCGGCCTCGTGCGCGCGCTGGCAGGCGGCGAGGATCGAGTCCGCGCCGGCGAAGACGCGCGCCCGGTTCGGCTCCAGCGTGTCGAAGGCGCCGGCGGCGGCGAGGCTCTCGATGATGCGCTTGTTGATCGCGCGCGGATTGACCCGCGCGGCGAAGTCGGCAAGCGAGGTGAAGAGACCGTTCTTCGTGCGCTCCTCGATGATCTGGTCGATCGCCTGGATGCCGACGCCCTTCAGCGCGGCGAGCGCGTAGTAGATCGTCTTCTCGCCGACATCGAAGGTCGCGCCCGAGCGATTGATGTTCGGCGGCTCGACCTTGATGCCGAGGCGCTGCGCCTCGGAGCGGAATTCGGAAAGCTTGTCGGTGTTGTTGAGATCGAGCGTCATCGACGCCGCGATGAACTCCACCGGATAATGCGCCTTCATGTAGGCGGTGTGATAGGACACCAGCGCATAGGCCGCCGCGTGGCTCTTGTTGAAGCCGTAATCGGCGAACTTCGCCAGCAGCTCGAAGATGGTCTCGGCCTGCGCCTTCGGCACGCCGTTCTTCACCGCGCCCGCGACGAAGATGTCGCGCTGCTTGTCCATCTCGGCGCGGATCTTCTTGCCCATGGCGCGGCGCAACAGGTCGGCATCGCCGAGCGAATAGCCCGACATCACCTGCGCGATCTGCATCACCTGTTCCTGGTAGATGATGACGCCGAAGGTCTCTTTCAGGATCGGCTCCAGCACGGGGTGCAGATATTCCGGCTCCTCGTCGCCGTGCTTACGCGCGCAATAGGTCGGAATGTTCGCCATCGGACCCGGGCGATAGAGCGCCACCAGCGCGATGATGTCCTCGAAACGGTCGGGCCGCATGTCGATCAGCGCGCGCCGCATGCCCTGGCTTTCAACCTGGAACACACCGACCACGTCGCCGCGCGCCAGCATCTGGTAGCTCTCGGCATCGTCGATCGGCAGCGTCGCCAGATCGACGTGGATATTGCGCGGCTTGAGCAGCTTGCAAGCAACGTCGAGCACGGTCAGCGTCTTCAGGCCGAGGAAGTCGAATTTGACGAGGCCCGCCGGCTCGACCCATTTCATGTTGAACTGGGTCACCGGCATGTCGGATTTGGGATCGCGGTAGAGCGGCACGAGCTCGCTCAAGGGGCGATCGCCGATCACGATGCCGGCCGCATGGGTAGAGGCGTGACGGGTCAGGCCTTCGAGGCGCTGGGCGATGTCGAAGGCGCGCGCCACCACCGGGTCTTCGTCGCGGAACGCCTGGAGTTTTGGCTCGCTCTCGATCGCGGCGGCCAGGGTCACCGGCGCAGCGGGATTCTGCGGCACCAGTTTTGTGAGTTTGTCGACCTGGCCGTAGGGCATCTGCAGCACGCGGCCGACGTCGCGCAGCACGCCGCGCGCCTGCAGCGTACCGAAGGTGATGATCTGCGCGACCTGGTCGCGGCCGTAGCGCTGCTGCACGTACTGGATCACCTCGCCGCGGCGGTCCTGGCAGAAGTCGATGTCGAAGTCCGGCATCGAGACGCGCTCGGGATTGAGGAAGCGCTCGAACAGCAGGCCGAACTTGATCGGATCGAGATCGGTGATGGTGAGCGCCCACGCGACCAGCGAGCCTGCGCCGGAGCCGCGGCCCGGCCCGACCGGAATGCCTTGCGACTTTGCCCATTTGATGAAGTCCGACACGATCAGGAAGTAGCCCGCGTATTTCATGCGCATGATGACGTCGAGCTCGAAGGCAAGCCGTTTGGCGTATGTCTCCTCCGTCGTGCCCTGCGACAGGCCGTGCACGCGCAGGCGGTTGGCGAGCCCCTCCTCCGCCTGGCGCTTCAATTCGGCGGCCTCGACTGCGCCCGCATCCGAGCTCGATGCGGCGCCGACGGTGAAGAACGGCAGGATCGGCTTGCGCGTCATCGGTCGGAACGAGCAGCGCTCGGCGATCTCCACCGTCGAGGCCAGCGCCTCCGGAATGTCGGCGAACAGCACCGCCATCTCGGCGCGGGTCTTGAAACGATGATCAGGCGTGAGCTGCTCGCGCTCGGTCTCGGCGATCAGTCGCCCGCCGGCGATGCACAACAGCGCATCGTGCGCCTCGTAATCGTCGGTCGCGGCGAAATATGGCTCGTTGGTCGCGACCAGCGGCAGGCCTTTGGCATAGGCGATGTCGATCAGGCCGCTCTCGATGCGGCGTTCCTTGTCGGTGTTGTGGCGCTGCAATTCGATGTAGAGGCGGTCGCCGAACAGGCTGGCGAGACGCTCGCACCGCAACGCCGCAATTTCGGCCTGCCCGGTGGCAAGCGCCAGCGAGATCGGTCCGTCCGGACCGCCGGTGAGCGCGATCAGCCCCTCGGTCTCGCCTTCGAGCCAGTCGAACTTGATGTGGGAGGCATGGGTGTCGGGCGTCTCCAGGAACGCCCGCGAGTTCAGCCGCATCAGGCTGCGATAGCCGCGCTCCTGCGCCGCCAGCAGCACCACGCGCGACGGCCCCAGCGCGTTGCGCGCGTTCGGATCCTGGTCGCCGAAATCGATCGCGAGCTCGCAGCCGACGATCGGCTGGATGCCGGATCCCGCCATTTTGTCGGAGAACTCCAGCGCACCGAACATGTTGTCGGTGTCGGTCAGCGCCAAGGCCGGCTGGTGGTCCTTCTTGGCGAGCTCGGCAAGCTTGGCGATCTTGATCGAGCCCTTGAGCAGCGAATAGGCCGAGTGAACGTGAAGGTGGACAAATCCGGCGCTCGGCATGGTCGCGTAACGGCCTCTTGCAGATGAAGTGGAGCGGTCGCCAGCTCCTCAAGGCATGATGCACTCGCCGGCCGACTCGCCTCCCGATGGTGGGGTGTGGCGCCGCGAGAGTCCACGCCGGAGCGGCCAATCCGCCGCGTCGTCCCGCTTTTCCCCAACCGCGCCTCCTCAGAGCTGCGGAATCACCTGGGCCCAGATCGCGATCATCCCGACGAACAGCGTGATCGACGCCAGTGCAGCCGCTTCTTCCACGAAAACCCTGAACATATCTCGCTCCCTTGCTAGAACGTATGAAGAACATTGTTCTCATTTCGTTCTCAGGAGTCAAGTCGTCTAAACTATTCCGCAAGGGCATGGTTAACTTGTTGAACTCGAACAATAAAAAAGCCCCGGCGCAAGGCCGGGGCTTTCGACGTCGCTCGAATTGAGCGATCAGTCTCAGTAGCGCGCGATAGGCATGCCGCCGAACTTGTAGTTCAGGCGGACGAGGCCCATGTCGACGTCCTGACGGATGCGCTCCGTGCCAGCGAAGCCGGCGAACGTCACGTCCTTGTCGGCCAGGAAGATGTGGTTGTACTCGACGCCAACCGACCAGTTCGGCGCGAAGCCGTACTCGAGGCCGGCACCAACAGTACCACCCCAGCGGGTGTCGCTGGTCGACGCGAGCAGCCCGCCGCCGAGGTCGGAGATCTCGTACTTGTCGCTGACCACAGCCGCACCGCCCTTGACGTAGAGCAGGACGTTGTTCCAGGCATAACCGACCTGGCCGGTGATCAGGCCGAACGCGTCGATCTTGGTGCGGTTGCGGGTGGCGAACAGCGCGCTGACATTGTCGCCGGAGAAGTCGGCCCAGTTGCCCTGGCCTTCCACGCCGAACACGAACTGGCCGGACTGCCAGCGATAGCCGATCTGACCACCGACCGTGCCGCCGGTCGCATCGTGCGAACCTTCGCGGCCGACGCCAACGAAATCCCAAGTGGTGCGAGCCGAACCGCCACCGCCGTTGATGCCGATATAGAAGCCGCTCCAGTCGTAGACTGCGGCAATCGCCGCCGGCGGAGCTTTGGTGTAGGGCCGCGCCGCGAGGTCAGCAGCCACCGCCGGCGCAGCCGCGCTGAGCGCGATCAGGCTGACAGCGGCAAGCAACAAATTCTTCTTCATTTGATTCCCGTTCCAGTTTCTTCAGTAGGCCCCCGGGCCGTGGGTCGTCATATCAGCGATCGACGGAATTGCTGTAACTTCGACGCAACAGTTAGGGCCAAAGGGCCGCGCTTCATTAATGAAGATTTAGCAGAGCGCGCTGGAAACCCTTTGAAACAAGTGTTTTCAGCAGTTCCAATGTCGACTACACGACATAAACTGCATGCGCGCGTAACAACGTCGCGCGCACATTCGCGTGATTGGAAAATCCAGATGCGAGCCCGAATTGCTTTCCCCATTGTCGCCACATTTTCGCTCGCACTCGCCACATTTGCGCTCGCGCTCAACGCAAGCACGCCGGCGCTCGCCTTCGGCAAGAATCATCCATTCTGTCTCACCGGCGACGAATGGCCGGGGCTGAGCAATTGCAGGTTCGATAGCTACGCGCAGTGTCAGGCGAGCGCATCGGGTCGCGCGCTGACCTGCATCGCCAATCCGTTCTTCGCAGGCCAGAGCGATGATCCCTACGCCTATCAAAATCGTCCGCGCGCGCAGACGCCAGGCTCTTCATCAGGCTATTTCCTGTCGCGCTGAGATGCGCCGCGCGTGGCCTACGCTCATCGCAGCCGGCATGCTCCTTGCGAGCGCGCCTGCGCACGCGCAGACTTATGATCCGCGCTATCCGGTCTGCATGCAGATCTACGGTCCCGTCGGCTATTTCGACTGCCGCTATGGCTCGCTTGAGCAGTGCAGATATCTCGCCGTTGGGCGTTCGGCGAGCTGCGTCGTGAACCCATATTTCCCATCAAGGAAACCGACGCCCCCTCGCCGATCGAGCCGTGCCGCCGAATGATCCCAACGATCCGGCGGCCTGGCGTCTCCTTAGCTCTGCCAGGGCGTGTTGCGGATGCGCGTACATGCGTTTGGTTTGCGGAAGCTGGGGTCGTGATCTTCGATGTAGTCGAAATTGACCGTCCCGAACGTCGTCTGCGGCTTCTTCAGGGCTGAGCAGGTCTGCACCTTCAGGAACTCGTTCTTGAAGTCACCGCGGGGGAACGCAGTGATTACCTGGTCGCGCTGCTCCGGTGTGTACTCGTCATATCCAACACCGACGACGTCCACCAGAACCCCTGCGTTGGTGAGACCGATCTCCGGCCTCATATATTGCGGAATGCCGGGGGTGGTGTGCAGCGCGATCGCTTCCCACACCAGATCGGCCTGCGGTTCGGCAATGCCGCGCGCTTGCAGAAAGTCGCGCGCGGCGTCTGCGCCGTCGACCTCAAATCGCTTGGTCTCGGTGTGGTAGTGATCGATGAGGCCGAGATCGTGAAACAGCGCTGCGACATAGAGCAGCTCGGAATCGAACTTCAGCTTCTGACGCAGCCCTTTGATCGCGCCGAACACATAGACGCGAACCGAATGGTTGAACAACATCTCGTCTTCGTAACTGCGTACCAGCTCGGTGGCTTCGCGCGCCAATCGGCTGTCGGGAATCTTGACGCCAGAAATCACGCTCGTCATTTTCAGGCTCCTGGTTTCTGTTTCGGCTGATGATGCCCTTCGCGGTCAGGCTGCATTCTCGAGCGCAGCCTGTGGCGTCTTTCGGAAGCTGATCGACATGCGATTGTACGCATTCATCAAGCTGATCGCGATCGTGAGATCGACCAGCTCGCGCTCGCTGAAGACCTTGCGGGCGGCTTGATAGGCTTCATCCGGAACGTTGGTCTCGGCGACGCGGGTCACCGTCTCGGCCCAGGCGAGGGCCGCGCGCTCGCGTTCGTCGAAGAGATTGCCCGCCTCGGCCCACGCCTGGACCAGCGCGAGCTTTTCAATCTTCACGCCGCTCTTGAGCAGGTCGCGGGTGTGCATGTCCAAACAATAGGCGCAGTTGTTGATCTGCGACACGCGGAGATAGACCAGGGTGACCAGTGTCGCAGGCAGTCCGCTCTGCATGACGTAGCCGTAGACGCCGCCCAGCGCCTTCGCGCCTGCCGGCGCGATGTGGTTGTAGTTGAGACGTTCACTCATCTGCTTTCTCCTTGATGATCAGGGGGATGAAACGCTCCCTTCGCCCCCTTAGGTGCCCCTGCCCTGGTCCACAAAAAAGTACCAAAAACGTACAAAACTTGTGTACTATGATGCATGACCAAACCGCTGCGGCTGGAGCTCGATCGATCCGCAAAGACGCCACTGGCGGAGCAGATCCACAGGGGGATCAGAGCTGCCATCGAGAGCGGTGTGCTCGCCCCGGGCGCTCGCCTGCCCTCATGGCAGGATTTGGCGGCCCAGCTCGGCGTTGCGCGCGGCACCGTGCGTTCGGCGTATGAAAAGCTCTCATCCGCCCAACTGATCGTTGCAGCCCGCGCCACAGGCACGCATGTCGTGGACCGGCCGTCCTTCCCCGTTCGGCGGGACAAAGCCCCGGCCCCCGGCTCATTCATGGAGATGTACCAGGAACTCACCGCAGGGCCGGCGATCTTCCAGATGGGCGTGCCTGCGCAGGAGACCCTTCCTGCCACGCTGCTGGCGAGGATGCGCGCGCAGGCGGTTCGCGTTCAGGTGAGCGCGCCGGCGATTTACCCTGACCCGCGCGGCGAGTTGGAGTTGCGGCGCGAGATCGCGGCCTACCTTGCGCTGGCGCGCGGGATCGAATGCGCGCCGTCCCAGATCATCATCACCAGCGGCTTTAGCGGCGGGCTTGGTCTGGCGCTCCGTGTCCTTGGTCTCGAGCAGAAGAAAGTCTGGGTGGAGAATCCCGGCTTTCCCTTTACGCGGCGCGGCCTCGAGCTTGCGAGATTGTCGATCGCGCCGATCCCGGTTGACGCTGACGGCATCGATGTCGACTTCGGCCTGAAACATGCGCCTGATGCGGCACTGGTTGTCGTGACACCAGGGCAGCAGGCGCCGCTCGGATTCACGCTGTCGCTGGCAAGACGCTCACGCCTGCTCGACTGGGCGACCCAAAACAAGGCGTGGGTGATCGAGGATGATTATCTGAGCGAGCTTCAGCTCAAGGGCCGAGCCACGCCGGCGCTCGCCTCCCTCGATCGCGTCGGCCGCGTCACTCACATCGGCTCCTTCAGCAAGACCATAACCCCTGCCTTGCGGCTCGGCTTTGTGGTTGCACCGGCCGCACTGGCGTCGCGGTTTGCCGAAACTGCGGCGTGCCTCGCGCCGGCGCCCGGGCCAGCGGTGCAGCTCGCGACCGCCGATTTCATGCGCGACGGCCATTATCTCCGGCATCTTCGGCGCACCAAGCGGGTCTACGCAGCGCAAGGCGATGCATTGCTGAAATACCTTCGCCCGCGCACTGCAAATGTTGCGATTGCCGGATTGGCGGCTGTCCTGCGGTTGCCGAAGGGAGCAGCCGATCTTGCCATCGCCAAGGAAGCAGCACCGCTTGGACTGGCGCCTACGCCGCTATCGCTCTGGTATGCGTCGAGGGCTTCGGCGCGCCCGGGACTGTTGCTGGGCGTCGCGACATCTCCACTAAAGAGGATCGAGGCGTCCTGTGATCGGCTCCTTCAGATCATCGACCGTATTACGTGATCCGACTATGAGTTCGGTAACCTTCACCGGCCAGCGTGACGATCAAAGCTCCGCTTCGGGTGGCGATCACGGCGTGATCGCAACAGTCGGCACCAAGCTGCGCAGGATCGATGAGCCCTGTATCCATCCGGGTGAGGCCGCTACCTACGACGCCACGTTCAACGCATCTGGATTGAACTACATGAAACCCGGATTGCGCGGGAGGTAGCTGCCCCAATCTCCGAACTGTCGATTCGACATCAGCAACATCGGGAACGTCAGGCGCATCCCGTGGTCGGTCGCCGCCTTGAGCGCTGACTCGCTCGCGCCCGGCACGAAGGCCGAAATGGTCGGAACATCGCTCTGCGCCGCGAACGATAACGCAGCAGCAAACGCCGAGCCCATGAGATCTGGCCGGCAGACTGCAAGCGGGCCAATGTGTCCATCCGAAATATAGACATACCCGACGCACTCACTGCCGGCGTGGATGGTGAACCCGCTCGTCTGGCTGTCGCCCAGGAGATATCGATGATGCTTCTCCCTGGAAACACCGAGTGCACTGATATCAATGGGCGCCAGCTCATCCAACCCGGCCGTCTTGGCCGTGAGAGATTCAAGACGAAGCCGCGGCTCAGCCAACCGCGACGCCAGTCGGTCACGAGGCACGCTGACCATGTAGATCGGACAGCGCGGGAACAGTCCGTGGCGAATGTAGAGGCCTTGAGACACGTTGTTGAACGTGAAGGTGATCAGCGCTTTGACGGATGCTCCGCGCTTCTCTGCGTGAGCAAACATCTTGCTGATGAGTTGATTGCCAATGCCGTCGCTCTGGCGATCTGGGGCCACGAACAGCTGCGCCAGAAACCAAAGCTCGCCACAAACCCAACTCCACGCGAAGCCGACGAGTTCTCCGTCGTCATCGGCGACCCATAAACCTTCGGGATCGTCCGTGAGCGAGAAGGCCTGAAAATTCTGCGGGCGGGAGGATGCCATCTTGCCAAAGCCCCGCCTCTCAGTGAGTTCATTGATGCTGGCGACCACGATCTCGTCGGCTCTCGCCAAGTCGTCCATGCGAGCCGGTCGGCACACGACAGCCATTCTCGAATCCTCCCCGGGGATCAGCACGCCCGGCCAACCGTCGAACCGGGCCGGAACGTAGCGCCTTCGACCGACATCCTGAACAGAATGAGAGCGACGAAATCCTCGGCCGGCAATCAGGCGAGCGGCCGGATGTTCTGGTTCATGCGGAAGAAGTTCATCGGGTCGTATTTCGCCTTGATCCGCTGCAGGCGCCGGTAGTTCGGTCCATAGGCAGCCGCGACGGGATCGCCTGTCTCGTCATCATCGAGATAATTGACATAGCGGCCGGAGGCAAAGAAGGGTCGCATCCTTTCATGGGTTTCGCGTGCCCAGGAGATGCAGCGGCTCGTATCGCTGGGCTGCATCCACTGCGCGAGAATCAAGAAATTGTAGCCCTCCTGCCGATGCGGAAATGCCGTGTCCCCGGCATCGATACGGGCCGCCGCACCGTGGATGTGTTCAAGAAGCAGCTGCCCCATGGGAGTCGGGCAGCGCGCGAAACATTCGATCATGGTCGCAATCGCACCATCACTCAGTTCCCTCAGGAAGTTCGATTTCCAATAGTTGAAGGCGCCTTTCGGATAGTTGGCGTCGAGCATGCGGTTGAGGTCGCAATAGGGCATCGGTCCCACTGCATCGAGGATCGGAGCCCCGAACTGTTTCAGCGGTCGCATCGCTCGTTCGGCCTCCGCCACCGGACCGCAGTGGCTGGTGACCAGGACTGCGACCTCCGTGCCGGACCCATCGGGCGCATGGGTCAGGGATGCGAACAACATGTGCTCGTCCGCGAGCGATCGCGTGCTGGCCCGGAAGAATTCGAGCACGTCGCGTGAGCGCTCGATGGGGTGGACGATCGGACCGCCCGTGATGATTGGCCCGACCATATGGAGATCATATTCGAGACTGGTGGCGATCCCGAAGTTTCCGCCGCCGCCGCGGATCGCCCAGAACAGATCAGGCTCCTCTTGCTTGCTGGCCCGCAAAACCTTGCCGTCGGCGGCGACGAGTTCGACGGCCCGCAAATTGTCCAGTGCGAGGCCGTACTTGCCCATCAGCCAACCCAGTCCTCCGCCGAGCGTCAGCCCGGCGATCCCGGTGGTCGAGATCACGCCGCCGGTGACCGCAAGCCCATGAAGTTGTGTTTCGCGATTAAGCTCGCCCCACGTGACCCCGCCCTGCGCCCACACCGTCTTGCCGACAGGGTCGACCCGGACGCCCTTCATGGGCGAGAGGTCGATCATGATACCGCCGTCGATGGTCGCGCGACCTGCCACATTATGGCCGCCGCCGCGAACCGCGACCTCGAGGCCGAGCTTGGTCGCAAGAACGACGGCATCCACGACATCGGACACACTGCGACACCTGGCAATCAATGCCGGCCGTTTGTCGACCAGCCCGTTGTGGATCTTTCGCGCCTCCTCGTAGCCCTCGTCCCCCGGCTTGAGCAGTTGTCCTCCGAACGAGGCGTTGAGGTCGGCGGCAGCGCTGGCGACAGATGCGATGGACGACATGATATGTCTCCTCAGCTTGACCCGCCATATCCTCGATCGTGGGCTGTCTTGGAGCAAATCCGAAGATTTCAGGTGACGATGAACTGATTTCACCTAGACTGGCGGCATGTACAAGCTGCCGCCCCTGATCGAGCTGCGCGCTTTTGAAGCTGCCGCCCGCCATCTGAGCTTCAAGAAGGCGGCGGCGGAACTCGGCGTCACGCCAACGGCGATCAGCCACCAGATCGGGTTGCTCGAGCAGTATTGTGGTCGCGCTCTGTTCCGCCGCAGACCACGGCCTCTCTCGCTGACCGATGCCGGAGCGCGGCTTTTCCCCGCCATTCGTGGCGGCCTCGAGGTGTTCGCCGCGGCCATTGCGGCCGTCAGGCAGGAAGGCGACCAACAGCCTCTCCGGGTGACGACAACCAATGCTTTTGCCAGCCGCTGGCTCGTGCCCCGCCTGCCCCTGTGGCGGAAGCTGCATCCCGATGTGCCACTGGAAGTCATCGGCACTGACTCAGTGCTCGATCTGCAGGCCGGAGATGGCGATGTCGCCATTCGCTATGCGACTAGCCGGGCACGGCCGACAGACGGAATCGTCGATGATCTCTTCAGCGATACATTCTGGCCGGTGTGCAGTCCGCGTTTGCTTGCAACGGAGCACCTCAAGAGACCAGTCGACCTTGCCAACCACGTTCTGATCCACTCCTATTGGTCGCCGGCCGATCGTGAGCCGCCGACATGGCAGAGATGGCTCGCCGCGGCTCAGCGCAGGTGGCGCGAGGTGCCCCAGTTCAAGGACGTGCAGCACCTGAGTTTCCGGGAGGAACTGCATGCCATCGAGGCGGTGATCGCCGGGCAGGGAGTCGGGGTTTTCAGTGATGTGCTCGTGGCACACGACCTCGCAGCTGGTACGCTCGTGAAGGCGTTCAAGTTGAGCTTGCCTGGCTACGGCTTCCATGTGGTCAGCAAGCCGGGCCATCCGCGCGCGCGAACCATCCGGGCCTTCTCGGAGTGGTTACGGTCAAGTCCTTGATCCGCTTCTCTGCGCCCTTCGAGATGTCCACTCCCCGTTACGGCGGTTCAGTCCAAATTGACCAGCAACGTCTCCGGCCTCTCGACAGCAGACGCGTCGGCCTTGATGTCTCTGTGTCTTACACCGGCGTATAAATCACGAGCTTCAGCGCGGGATCGTCGTTGGCCTGAAAGCTCGTGTGCTCGAACCGGAGCACGCCCTTGGTCGGATGGTTCATGGTCTTCAGGCCCGAGGCGGTACTGCGGATCTCGTGCGCCTCCCACCATTTGACGAATTCCGGACTGCCCTGGCGCAGTCGCGTGAGCAACTCGATGAAGGCGGGATCGCCGGCCCAGACGTCGTGAGTGGCGCGGAACATCGCGACCATGCTCTTGGCAACATCGGTCCAGCCTGCGCCGTAGAATTTTCGCGTCTGCTTGTTCGTCAACACCAGGAGCAGCGTATTGCGATCCTGCTCCGGCAGCTGTCCGAAGCCAAAGACCTCCTCGGCCGCCGCGTTCCAGGCCAGCACGTCCCAGCGCCGGCCGGTGATGTAGGCCGGCTGCGTCAAACTCTCGATCATCCGCCGGATGGGCGGCGGCACGATCTCGGGCACGAAGGCGGCCCTTGCGCCGTCGCGTGCCAGCGCCTTCAAATGGGCGTGCTCGGTCTTGCTGAGCCGCAGCGCGCGGGCGAGTGCGTCGACGGTGGTGACCGAGGGGCTGACGGTGCGGCCCTGTTCGAGGCGGATGTACCAGTCGACGCCGATACCAGCGAGTTGCGCGACCTCCTCACGCCGCAGCCCCGCGGTGCGCCGCCGGCGGCCCGCCGGAAGGCCCACGGATTTCGGCGACAGCTTTTCGCGGCGGGACCTGAGGAAATCGCCGAATTCGACGCGGCGTGGGTCGGCCATTGCTGTCGCTCCCGCGATGGAGGGTCTCTAGAATACTAGGATAATACCAGGCCTTCATGTCCCCTCCAAGGCGGCGCATATGCGCTTCACCGACTTTGAGGTGAACATCATGAAAGCTGCCGTGCTCAAATCCTTCGGTTCGCCGCTGGTGATCGAGAATGCCCCCGAACCGGTGCTCGGCACCGGCGAGGTCGTTGTCGACGTCGTCGCCACGCGCGTGCTGTCCTACATGAACGAGGTCTTCGACGGGACGCGCAATTATGCGCTCGACCTGCCGATCATCCCCGGACCCGGCGGCATCGGGCGGGTGCGCGCGATCGGCCCGGACGCAACCAAACTTGCCATCGGCGACTGGGTGTTCTGCGACCCGACGGTGCGTTCGCGCGACGACGCCGTTGCACCCGACATCGCCTTGCAAGGGCTCACCGCCGCCGGCCCCGGCGGCATGCTCCTGCAAAAGCATTTTCGCCACGGCTCATTTGCCGAGCAGATGCGGGTACCGACCGAGAACGTCACACGCCTCGGCGCGATCACGCCGGAGGAAGCGACGCAATGGTGCGCCCTTGGCACGCTGCTGGTGCCCTATGGCGGCTTCCTTGCTGCGAACCTGCGACCAGGCGAGACCGTCCTGGTGAGCGGGGCCACCGGCAATTTCGGCAGCGCCGCCGTCTCGGTCGCGCTGGCAATGGGCGCGGCCTGCGTGATCGCTCCCGGCCGCAACGAGACAATCCTGGCCGACCTCGTCCGCCGCTTCGGCGCGCGGGTCAAGCCGGTCAAGCTCACCGGCGTTGAGGACGACGACCGCGAGAGCATGAAGCGCGCTGCACCGGGACCGATCGACTGCGTGTTCGACATCATGCCGCCCTCGGTCAGCACGAATGTGGTGCGCGCGGCGATCATGGCGGTGCGCGCTTACGGCCGTGTCGTGTTGATGGGCGGCGTCGGCATGGCGGGCGGCGCGGGGCTCGAGCTGCCCTACCCCTGGATCATGCGCAACTGCATCACCATCCACGGCGTCTGGATGTACCCGCCGGACGCCGCCAGCCGCCTGATCGCGTTGGTGCGTGCCGGGCTGCTCAGGCTCGACGAGTACGAGGTGACGGCATTCGATCTCGACCACGCCAACGAGGCCGTGGCACATGCCGCGACCAATGGCGGGCCGTTCAAATTGACCGTGATCCGGCCGTAACGGCGAGCGCGCCGCTGCGATGCGCCGTCGCAGCCGATTTGCTGGATATATCAAATAGCTGGAATGCATGCCCCCGATCGTGGCCGGCAGCAGCCGGCTACTGTGCATGGGGTTGTTTTCGCTGTTTTAGTTTGGCGGCCCGCCGGCACGGCATCGGAAACTCACCTCTCCCTTGGGAGAGGTCGGCGCGTAGCGCCGGGTGAGGGTTTACGGTCTCGCGTTGGGCAGCGCCCCCTCACCCGATTTGCTGGCGCAAATCGACCTCTCCCCGCCGGGGAGAGGTGAAGCGAGCCCGGAGCCCGGTCCAACCAAGCACGCTTCAGCTAGTTGAGCTCGACGACCTGGCCGTTCGACAGCGAGACTCGCCGGTCCATGCGGCTGGCGAGCTCCATGTTGTGGGTGGCGATCAGCATCGACACCTGGGTCGCCTTGACCAGCTGCATCAGGGCCTGAAAGACGTGGTCCGCGGTATGCGGATCGAGATTGCCGGTCGGCTCGTCCGCAAACAGCACGCGTGGCGCATTGGCAACCGCGCGCGCGATCGCGACGCGCTGCTGCTCGCCGCCGGACAGCTCGGCCGGGCGATGGGTGATGCGATCGCCGAGGCCGAGATAGCCCAGGATATCTTTGGCGCGTTTGACGCTCTCGGATTTCTTCAGGCCGCGGATCATCTGTGGCAGCATGACGTTCTCCAGCGCCGAGAACTCCGGCAGCAGCCGGTGCGACTGGTAGACGAAGCCGATATCGGTGCGGCGCAGCTGGGTGCGCTCGATATCAGGCAGCTGCGAGGTCGGCGCGCCCGAGACATAGACCTCCCCGGAATCCGGCGCCTCGAGCAGCCCCGCGATGTGCAGCAGCGTCGACTTGCCCGAGCCCGACGGCGCCACCAGCGCGACCGACTGCCCGCGCCACAACGCCAGCTTGGCGCCGTCGAGGATCGTCAGCGGCACCTCGCCCTGCAAGTACTGCCGCTTTATCTCGTGGAGATAAATGACCGGTACATCTTCCGCCCCCTGCTGCTGCTCCATCAGCCCCTCACTCGTACCGGAGCGCTTCGACGGGATCGAGGCGCGCGGCGCGCCACGACGGGTACAGCGTCGCCAGGAACGACAGCGTCAGCGCCATGACGACGACCGCCGTGGTCTCGCCGATGTCGATCTCGGCGGGCAGCTTCGACAGGAAATAGAGTTCCGGCGAGAACAGCTCGGTGCTGGTGAGCCAGGACAGGAATTGCCTGATGGACTCGATGTTGAGGCAGATCACGAGGCCGACGAAGAAGCCGACCAGCGTGCCGACCACGCCGATCGAGGCGCCCGTGATCAGGAAGATGCGCATGATCGAGCCCTGCGAGGCGCCCATGGTGCGCAGGATCGCGATGTCGCTGCCCTTGTCCTTCACCAGCATGATCAGGCCGGAGACGATGTTCAGGGCCGCGACCAGCACGATCATGGTCAAGATCAGGAACATCACATTGCGCTCGACCTGGAGCGCGTTGAAGAAGGTCGAGTTGCGCTGCCGCCAGTCGACCAGGAACACAGGGCGGCCCGCGGCCTCCGTCACTGCCTTGCGGAAGGCGTCGATCTTGTCGGGATTGGTGGTGAACACCTCGATCGAGGTGACGTCGTTGCTGCGGTTGAAATAGGCCTGTGCCTCCGCCAGCGGCATGAACACGAAGCCGAGATCGTATTCGGACATGCCGATCTCGAACACGGCGACGATCTTGTACGGCTTGATGCGCGGCGTCGTCCCCATCGGGGTGACCGCGCCCTTTGGCGCCACCAGCGTTACGCTGTCGCCGGCATGCAGCGACAGCTGGTCGGCGAGGCGGCGGCCGATCGCGACGCCCTGCCCCTCGTCAAAGCCTTCGAGCGAGCCCTGCTTGATGTTCTTGGCGATCGAGGTGAGGTTGTTGAGGTCGTCGGAGCGGATGCCGCGCACCAGGACGCCCGAAGCGTTCCATGGCGATGACGCCAGCGCCTGGCCATCCACCACGGGAGCAGCGAGCCGGATGCCCTCGACTTGGCTGAGGCGGTCGGCGACGTCCTTCCAGTCGGTCAGCGGCGATTCCAGCGGCTGGACCAGGATATGTCCGTTGAGCCCTAAGATCTTGTCGAGCAGCTCCTTGCGGAAGCCGTTCATGACGGCCATGACGATGATTAGCGTCGCCACGCCCAACATGATGCCGAGAAAGGAGAACCCAGCGATGACCGAGATGAATCCCTCCTTGCGGCGCGCCCGCAAATAGCGCCCCGACAGCATCCACTCGAATGGCGCAAAAGGCGCGGTCTGCACGGTTTCGGTCATGGTCTCATCCATCGCTCGATAATCCCATGATTCGGGGTCAATTGTGGCCGGATTGGCGGCCGCGATATCGCGCGATGAACAATATTCAGCCGACCAGCCGGGCGACTGCGTCCGCAGGCGACATGGTCTCGCGTGCGCCGTCGGCTCGCCGCTTGATCTCGACCTTGCCGTCGGCGAGCCCCTTCGGCCCGATCATGATCTGCCAGGGGATGCCGATCAGGTCGGCAGCGGCGAATTTGGCGCCGGCGCGCTGGTCGGTATCGTCATAGAGCACATCGACGCCCTTGGCGGTGAGCTCCGCATAGAGCTTCTCGCAGGCCGCATCGACCGCGGCATCGCCCTGCTTCAGGTTGAGCACCACGGCGCGGAACGGGGCGACGGCTTCCGGCCATTTGATACCGGCGTCGTCGTGACAGGCCTCGATGATGGCGCCGAGCAGGCGCGAGACGCCGACACCGTAGGAGCCGCCGTGGATCGGCACGTCGACACCGTCGGGGCCGGCCACCAGCGCATTCATCGGCTCGGAGTACTTCGTACCGAAATAGAAGATCTGGCCGACCTCGATGCCGCGGGTGTTCACCCGCTTGTCCGCAGGCACCTCCTGCTCGAACCGCGCGGAATCGTGAACGTCCTCGGTCGCAGCGTACAGCGAGGTCCACTGCTTGATGATCGGCGTCAGGTCGCTCTCATAATCGACGTCCTCGCCCGGCACCGGCAGGTCCAGCACGTCGCGATTGATGAAGACACCGGATTCGCCGGTCTCTGCCAGCACGATGAACTCGTGGCTGAGATCGCCGCCGATCGGGCCGGTCTCGGCGCGCATCGGGATCGCCTTCAGCCCCATCCGCGCGAAGGTCCGCAAATAGGCGACGAACATCTTGTTGTAGGCGACCCGCGCCGCCGCCTCGTTGAGGTCGAACGAATAGGCGTCCTTCATCAGGAACTCGCGGCCGCGCATCACGCCGAACCGCGGACGCTGCTCGTCGCGGAATTTCCATTGAATATGATAGAGATTGAGCGGCAGGTTCTTGTAGGACTTCACATAGGCGCGGAAGATCTCGGTGATCATTTCCTCGTTGGTCGGTCCGTACAGCAGCTCGCGCTTGTGGCGGTCGGCGATGCGCAGCATCTCCGGGCCATAGGCATCGTAGCGGCCGCTCTCGCGCCAGAGATCGGCGAGCTGGAGCGTCGGCATCAATACCTCGATCGCGCCGGAGCGGTCCTGCTCCTCACGCACGATCTGCTCGATCTTCTTGAGCACGCGGAAGCCAAGCGGCAGCCAGGCATAGATGCCGGCGGCCTCCTGCCGGATCATGCCAGCGCGCAGCATCAGCCGATGCGAGACGATCTCCGCCTCTTTCGGATTTTCCTTCAGGATGGGCAGAAAGAATCGCGACAACCGCATGGCAACACTCTAGGAATCAGTGACGGGTTGCAGTGAAACCGGATTGGGAGCGAAAACACAAGACCGAGAATGAGGAAAAGCCGCTAACGCGGCGGAATTCCTGTCATTTTTCCGTCGACTTCAGGTTTGACTTGAGCAGCAGCATACCCTGCAAAGCCGGCGAGCCTAGGGCGACGCCACCTCCAGTTCATCCTCCAGCGTGATCCTCTCGAAGTCGGTCACCAGCGCGTCGATCCGCACGTACCAGCGGCCGGCGAAGGGCAACTCGACCTTGCGCACGTACCAGTAGCCGTCCGGCCCCAGCGAGGCGCCTCGTTCCATCGGCTCGATGCCGCGCTCAGGCAGGCTCAGCGTCAACGTCACCTCCTTGGCCGCGAGCGGCGTCCCCTCTCCGGTCATGAGCTGAAGCACGAAATCGTCGACGCCGGCCTTCCCAGGAGACACCAGCACCTGGAACATTGCCTTGTCGCTGTGAATATGGATCGCCAAGGGCGTCTCCGGAACGATGCTCCGCGGCGGCGGCGTGAAGCGCCAGCCGGCGACGACCGCGAAGATGATGAGTGCGATCGCGCATTCGAACAGGATCGAGCGCTTGAGGGCGGACGCGGCCTCGTGATCCCTTGCCAGCGCCGGGGTCAGGTGAAAGCGGTTGAGCGCGGCGAGTGCGAGCAGCACGAGGACCAGCGCGAGCTTGATGGAAAGGATGAGGCCGTAGCGGGTCTCGACCAGCGCCGACAACTTTTCGAGCTGGACGATGGCGAGCACAAGGCCGGTCAATGCCAGCGTGGCGACGACCGGCACGGCAATGCGGGAGAAGCGGTTTACGAAAGGCAAGGTCGTGGCCACCGGCTTCGACACCAGCGCAACGAGCGGCGCCAGCGCCCCGATCCAGAAGGCAACGCCGAGGCCATGGAGGAAAATCGCCGGCCGCGTCAACATTTCGGGCGGAGCCGTGGCGGCGTGCCCGGTCATGGCCAGCGACAGGCCGACGCCGATGAACGCGATGAACGCAAGAGCGCGCGCGTACCATGCGCTGCGCAGCGCCATCAATGCGATCAGCATCGCGGCGATGGCGACCAGCGATGCGGGGCCCGCGCTCGTCGCGAACGCCACCTTCCAGGGAGCAATGGTTGCAAGAGCCGCCGGCGGCAGGCCGAGAAGATCGAGGCCCAGCGCACCAAGGGACACCACCGCGCTCGGAAGGCCGACCGCGAGTGCAACAAACGGCACGGTCGTGCCCGTCATCGACCACGCGATCCAGCGCGCGAACAACACACCGCCGACACCAACAAACAGCCCGAGGTAAAGGCCGACCCGCGCCAGCCAGATGAGCGCACTCAACCCGCCATCCGTATTCGCGGGAGGCGTCGTCCCCGTCGGCACGCCGATCGAGAACACCACCGATCCCGCGATGGGATGGCCGTCCTGCGAAATCACCCGATAGCTGACGACCGCCGTGCCCTGCGGCAGGTCCGGCGGCACCGCAACCGAAATCGTTTCGCCCGACGCGTTGATGCGCACATCGTCCCGCGCCCTGCCCGTGCCATCGATCAGCTGGACCGCGCCCGGCGTCACCGCCTCGTTGAAGCGCAGCACCACGGCCTTCGGCGCGCTCGCAAGCACGCTGCCGCTGGCCGGCTCGACCGCGACCAGCGCCGCATGCGCGAACGCGCCGGTCGCGAAGCCGACAACGATGAGTAGCGTCGCAAGCGTGGCGAGCAGGCGCATTACGGCTTTGGCAGCAGCTTCACGCCCGGTGCCGGCGACTTGCCCTCATGCGAATGCCCTGCCCCCTCCGTCGGGATTTCGATCCAGCGGCTCACGCCCGTATCGCATTCCTGCACAACCGGGAAGTACAGCGTCGTGTTCGGCTTGAGCATATCGGTCAGCATCGTCTGCATGACGAACTCGTCATAGTACTTGTCCGGCAGCTTGCCGCCGGACCACATCACCTCCTTGACGCCGGAAGAGAGCTTGTTGCCGTGAAAGTCGTATTCGTTGGCATATTTGCCCTCGACGACATCGACGTTCCAGCCCGCCTTCGGCATCGGCTTGACAGCGATCACCCCTTCAGGGATCTGCACGCGGATCTTCACCGTGGGCGAGCCCGCACAGCCGTGCGGCACGGTGAACACAGCCTTGTACGACGCGCCGACCGTGGCTTGCTTGGTCTCGAGCGACACATGCGCCGCCGCCGGCGAGATGGCGAACGCAGCAATCAAGATCGGGCAGGATCGCTTCAACATATTCGGTCTCCCGGAGGCCAGATCATCCTCATCACATCTTCATTCCCGAGTGATCCGGCATTTTCTTCATGTCCATATGGCCGGAGTGTCCGGCGCCGCCGGGCGCCGGCGCGCCAACAGCCTGGACGTCGAGAGAGACGGCGACTTTGCCGGCCTTCTCGAACTGAAGTGTCAGCGGCACCTTGTCGCCCTGCTTGAACGGGCCCTTCAGCTCCTGGAGCATCAGATGATTGCCGCCGGGCGCAAGCTTCACGGTCTTGCCGGGATCAATGACGAGCCCCTTGTCGAGGGGGCGCATCTTCATCACGCCATTGTCCATCGCCATCTCGTGAATCTCGGCCTTCCCCGCGATGTCGGCGGAAACGCTGACCAGCCTGTCCGCCGCCGACCCCTTGTTCTCGATGGTGAGATAGCCGCCCGCGACCTTGGCGCCGCCCGGCGTCGCCCGGCTCCAGGCCTGCGAGATGACGATATCGCCGGCTTTGACGTCGTCGGCGCGCACGGGGGCGGCGAACATTGCGGCGGAAAGCGCTGCGAGCGCGAGGATGCGTGAGAGCTTGGTCATGTCCTTTGCCTTTCTTGTCGTAAACATCACTCCACCCCTCAGAACGTGTACTTGCCGGCGACAACGAAGGTTCGCCCCGGGAACGGATGGAACAGGAAGTACTGCTCGTTGAAGAGATTATCGATGCCGAAGTCGAATGCGAAGTTCTTCGTCGCGTTATAGTGCACCTTCAAGTCCACAACGAAGAAGTTATCGAACGCGCCATAGACGTGGGAGACGCGATCCGTGTTGTCCAGCGTCGAGTACTGCTTGCCGCTGTAGCGTGCAGCAACCGTGTAGGCCCAGCTATCGTTCGGCCGGTAGGTCACGCCGAACTTAGCGCGCCAGTCGGGCACGTAAGGCACGCGCTTGCCGACCACAGTCGTGGGCAGATTCGTCAGAGGATCAATTCCGGCCCACCCCGCGTCGGCCAGGATTCGCGAGTCGACATAAGTAACGCTGCCGAACAGCTGCAGACCACTGACGAGAACGTTGTCCTTGTCGGCGGACAACTCGATACCCTGCAACCTGATCGCATCGACATTGCTGATCACGGTCGTCGGCGTTTGCACCTTCGTGATCGGATTGGTGACGAGGTTGGTCTGGGAGATGATCGCATGATCGGTGTGCTCCCGGAACAGGGTCAAGCGGATGCGGCCGTCGCTCCATCTGCGCTCGATGTTCAGCTCACCTGTCAGATCCTGCTCGGGGAACAGGTTGGGATTGGCGATCGTCGCTACGCCGCCGACTGTCAGGTTCTGATAGAGCTCCATGACGGTCGGATAGCGATAGGCCTGCCCGAAGTTTGCCGTGATATTCCAATCCTTGTTCGGATCAAAGGACAGCGACGCCTTCGGTGAAAAATTCGTCGAGGCGAGTTGCGATTGTTGAACCGCAGCGATCGATGTAATCGCGCCGGCAGCGTTCGTCGCGGTGCTGATATTGAAACCATCCTGGGCTCGCCAGGTTTCGAACCGACCACCGAGCGTGAGCTTCAGATTGGGAAGGATCCTCCAGGCATCCTGAAGCCAAATCGCACCGGTCCGGGTTTCACCCTGCCCCTGCGAGTAGAGCGTGCCCGTCCCGGTGTCTCCCGTCGTATTCCAAACGGATGACGCATAAACGGGACTTTCCAGGCGATAACGATCACCATGCATGCCGAAACTGACCTCGTGCGGTCCGTCATAACCATACGGCCGCCAGATCCCCTTGGCATCGGCATTCTGCCAGTTGGTGCCGTCCATCCTCGTGATCTTCCCGTTCTGGGAATAGCCGACGCCTGTGGGCGTGATGGTGAACGGGTTGAGCTGGATGTCCTGGAGATAGTTGTAGCTCGACGCCGAAAGGTCGAAATCGTAGGTGCCCTTGGTGTCGCTCTTGATCGCAACGGCGTTGCTGACATGGGTCTGGTCCCAGACATATTTGCCCGTGGCAAATCCGGACAGGCCCGCGAATGTGGGCGCACCCGTCGCTGCTGATTTCAAGTAGGTCTGGGGATCGGAGACCTGGTGGTTATTCCAGATCCCAAACGAATAGGTCGCCTGCACCTGCGCCGTCACGTCATAGGAAAGGCGGATGTTACCGGACGTCTGCTGCGAATGCGCGAGGATGCCCGTGCCCACCACGTTGGCCGCAACGCCCTGCTTGTTGAGCGCCGAGAACGCACCGGTCGTACCGGCCGGGATGCTGCCGCTCGTCGTGTAGGTCAGGGGCTGCTGGTAGCTATCGAGATAGTTGGCGCTGACGAGCCAGGACAGCTTGCCGTCGCGATTGCCCGCAGCGGCGCTGGTCTGGCTGGTCACGTAGGTGTCCTTGGTGCCGTATTGATTCCAGGGCATCACGGACACGGCTTCCTTGGCGACTGCAAACGGCTTGTCGGGCATCTTTGACGAGATCAGCAGCACGCCGCCGATCGAGTTGCCGGGATAGGCGGCCGCGAACGGCCCGTTGAGATAGTCGACCCGACCGATCGCTTCCGGCGAGATCAGGTTCCACTTCGGCGAGGCATTCGTGTTGTTGTTGCCGATCAGCGCCGAGATCAGGAGATCGTCGTAGTAGATTAACGTCCGCGAGCTTGAATTGAGGCCCCAGCTTCGCGTCGCGAGCACGGCATTGTTGTCCCCGTCGTTGCGCTTCCGCACGAACAGGCTCGGCATGTATTTGACGGCGTCCTCGGGGTCCTTGAGGTTGATAGTCTCGTCGACCTCTTTCGCCGTGACGCTGAAGGAGCGCTGCGGCAATTGATAACGGGCCACGGCGGCCGGCGGCTCGAGTGACACGCGGGCACTGCCTGCACCCTGCTCGGCCGCGACGGCGGGGGCGGCCCGCTCGGTGGCGGGCTTTGCCGACCGGTTCCGGACGGCGACCGTACGCGCCGCCGGCTTGCGCGGCTTGGGCTTCACTACCGCGGGGGCATCGACGGTGACCGGCGGCAGCACGACGTTACTGCTCTGAGCGAAAACTCCGCTCGACGACGCCAGCAGCGCGGCCTGAATGGCAACGATGCTCACGCCGCGGCGGGCATGACAACGTAACATGGGGCATTCCTGACGCCGGCTTTCTTCCCGGCTGTTCGACAGCATCAATCGCCAGCGGACGAGCCGCGGCGACGGTGGAGGTCGTCAGGAAATTCGAGGAGGCGCGCGCGCCTGGGCGCTTGAGCCCTTGTGGGTGAAAACGGCAGATACATCCGCCGCGTGCCACACTACGCTTTCGACGTGGCGGGAGGGAATCGCGAACGCCGGCTGCGGCGGCGAATCGAGCGATGCGCCCGCCTGCGCCAGGCAACACAGCGCGCACGCACCGGCGTGCGCGCTGGGGCCGCCGGTTTGATCGTTCAGGCCCCCCTGCTCACCCCCGCTGTGGCAGATGACGCCGGCGGATAGCGGATCGGCCACGGCCTGACCGGCCGCCAGACAGGCAGCAATCGGCGCCAGCACCTGCATCGCCAGGGCGAGCAGGACAAGGGGTAGGAATTTTTGCAGTCGCGCTCGCATCCGCCGAACCATTCGTTCGCCTGCTAACTAAACACCGCGGCCTGCCCTAAGTCGAGGTCAGTTCCGCGGCCTTCTTGCCCCGGCGCAAATTTCTCGAAAACTGTGATCGGAGCACCCTACCCCGGTGGGAAGGCCGGCATTTGAGACAAGTCAAAGGCACCACGGTCCACAGATTTCTTATATTTGTCATATACTTATAAGGCCGCAAACCCGATCATTTCGTCAGCTGCTCTTATTTTGAACAATCGTTGCCGAAAATGATGACAAGTGAGAAAAGTTGATCTAGCATTCTCTTGCTCAGGCGCTGACCGCGAGGTCGTGGCCTGGTGGTCCAAGTCTCGGGAGGAGCCCCTGGCGCGCAAAACGCAGCGTCGCCCCGTCAATCAAGAGCAAATCTTAGAATCGGGGATAATAGGGTCGACACAATTTTTGAGCGGGGCCAGGGCCCCGCTCTTTTTTTGCCTGCATGGCTGAAGCGCCGATGAAGGCTCCTCCCAATCCGATCGAACGCAGTTTTGAGCTGGCGGCCTCGCGCCGCGCCGATCTGACGCCGAGGGTCTATCAGCGCCTGTTCGAAGAGCATCCGGAAACCCGGATGATGTTTCGCTCGCAAGGCAGCGAGCTCGTGATGGGATCGATGCTCGCGCTGGCGATCGAGGCGGTCCTCGACTTCGCCGACGAGCGCCGCGGGCATTTCCGGCTGAACGCCTGCGAGGCCGCCTCGCACGAGGCTTACGGCACGTCACGCGACCTCTTCATCGCCTTCTTTGCGATCATCAGGGATACGCTCCGCGATCTGCTCGGCGATGAATGGTCACCGGACATTGGACAGGCCTGGGATGCATTGCTCGTGGCGATCGACGCATTCGCAGGCGTGCCGGCCTGATACTTTGCGCTGCACCAAGGGTGCTTGCTGCGATCGCGCGATTGATTGCAGATTGAGTGACGTCAGCTCTTGTGAGACACTTTCGGACATCGGTCGCGCAAGCAATGACGCGCCGACGATAAAATTTTACGGGAGCGAGCGATGTCCGGGACGAAAGATTTCTCGACGACGAGGCGCGATCTTCTTCAGGCGGCAGCGACCGCCGGCGCCGCGACTGCCATCCTCGGCAGCATGGGCATAAACCCAGCACTTGCAGCCGAAGTCGGACGATCCGAGAAGCCGCTGAAAGCGGCCTTCTCCAACGCGGGCCTCCAGGCCACCTGGTGTGCGCAAGGCAAGCAGGCCGCGGAATTCTGGGGCAAGCTGTTCAATGTCGAGGTGACCTGGTTCGATGGTCAGCTCGACGCGGTGAAGCAGCGCGCCGCGATCGACAACATGGCCTCGCAGAAATGGGATTTCGTTGCGATCCAGGCTTTCGGCATCGGCACCCTCACCCAGCCCGTGCAGAAGATGATCGACGCCGGCACGCCCGTGATCGACATGGACACGCTGATCGCGCCGCTCGACCAGATCAATGTCCACTCCTTCCTCGCCCCCGACAACGAGTTCATGGGCGCTTCGGTGACGCAGGCGCTGTGCAACGCCATGGGCGGCAAGGGCAAGATCATCATGACCCAAGGCGCGCTCGGCCATACCGGCGCACAAGGACGCGCAAAAGGCTTCAACTCGGTGGTCAAGCAATTCCCTGGCATCGAGGTGCTCGACACCCAGCCGGCCGACTGGGACGTCTCCAAGACCGCCCGCCTCTGGGAGACCTATCTCACGAAATATCCGCAGATCGACGCGGCGTTCTTCCACAATGACGACATGGCGCTCGCCGCCTACAACATCATGAAGGCCCGCAACCGCACCAACATCCTGATTGGCGGTGTCGATGCCATGCCGCCGGCAATCCAGGCGGTGAGCGAGGGCCGCATGTTCGCGACCGTGCGCAATCCATCCTGCCGCATCCATGGCGGCGCCATCATCGCAGGCGTGTCGGCCGTGGTCGGCGGCGAGAAGAGCGGACAGGGAATCCCGAAAAACGTCGTCACCGACGGCCCGGTCGTGACCAAGGCCAATGCCCCCGGCATGCAGTGGATGGAAGACCATTTCCTGATTTAGTCCTCCATGCCAGAGGTTCGTTCGCCCATCCTGGAACTGAAAGGCATCACGAAGAGCTTCGGCGGCGTCGAAGCACTTCGTGGTGTCGACTTCGCGCTTCTTCCCGGCGAGATCCACGGTCTTGTCGGCGAGAACGGCGCGGGAAAAAGCACGCTGATGAAGATCATCGCCGGCGTGCATGCCGAATTCTCCGGCCGCTTCCTGATCGACGGGGTGGAGACGCATTTTCGCTCGGCGCGCGATGCGCATGCGGCCGGCATCGCCATGGTGCACCAGGAGCTCTCTGTCGCGCCCGACCTCACGGTCGCGGAGAACGTCTTCCTGGGCAACCAGCCGGTCAACCGGCTCGGCCTCGTGCAGTGGCGGCGGATGGCGCGCGAAGCCGGCGAGCAGCTCGCCCGCTTCGGCATCGACGTCGACCCGATGTCGCGGCTCGGCGACCTCCCGATCGGACTTCAGCAGCTGATCGAGATCGCGCGCGTGCTGTTCTCCGGCGCGCGCATCGTCATCCTGGACGAGCCGACCTCCGCCCTCTCCCCACCCGAGGTCGAGCGCCTGTTCGCAACGCTCAGGCGACTGCGCGAGGAAGGCACCGCAATCGTCTTTATCTCGCATTTCATCGAGGACATTCTTCGCGTGTCGGACACTGTCACCGTGTTCCGCAACGGACGGAAGGTCGCGGAGACGGCGAGCGCCGCGACCAGCAAGGGCGCGCTGATCGAGGCCATGATCGGCCGCGGCGGCGAGGTGCTCGAGCACAGCTACACCGACGATTTGATGCTGCCGCAGCCGAGCGACAGCGCGGTGGTGCTGAAAGTCGATCAGCTATCGCTTGCCCGCAGCCTTCAGGATGTCTCGTTCGAGGCCCGCGCCGGCGAGGTGCTCGGCATCTACGGCTTCATGGGCTGCGGCCAGCAGGAGCTGTCGCGCATCCTGTTCGGCAAGCTGAAGCCGGACAGCGGCACGCTCGCCGTCGAGGGCACGCCAAAAACCTTCGCCAGCACGGCGGCGGCGCGGCGGGCTGGCGTGGCGCTGGTGCCGGAGAGCCGGCGCGACATGCTGTTTCACCAGGAGCCGGTCTACAAGAACATCTCGATCAGCATTTTGGATCGCATCTCGTCCCTGCTGCTCAAGCCGGCACAGGAGCGCGATATCGCCAAGCGCCAGGTCGATCAGTTGCAGATCCGGCCGCCCGTGGTCGGCCTCGACCTCGGCATGCTCTCCGGCGGCAACCAGCAGAAGGTCGCGCTGGCGAAATGGCTGACCTATCCGCCCAAGCTTCTGGTGCTGTGCGAGCCGACCCGTGGCATGGATGTCGGCGCCAAGAACGACGTCATCAACATCGTCCGCGACCTTCGCGCCAGAGGGCTTGCCATCATCGTGCTGTCGACCGAGCCGGAAACGGTGCTGTCGCTGGCCGACCGCATCCTCGTGCTCAAACGCGGCGCATTGGTGCGGGAATTCAGGAACGAGCCGGTCAGCAAGGACCGCCTGCTGGAAGCGGCGTGACGGAGCAGCACCATGACGAGCAGTGAAACGGTTCCGGCGGCAGCTGCGCGAGCGCGGGGCGTTGCGCCCTTCCTGCGCTCGCAGATGCGCAACATCGCGCCGTTCCTCACCCTGATCTTCCTGTCCGGCTTCTTCGCCTTCGCCAGCCCCTCCTTCGCGACGCTCGACAATCTCGGCAACATCCTGACCCAGGTGTCAGTGACAGGCATCATCGCGGTCGGCCTCACCTTCGTGATCCTCTGCGCCGAGATCGACCTGTCGATCGCCAGCATCGCCAACGTCACCGGCATCGCCGTCGCCTACTTCACGCTCCAGGAATCCTACGTCAACATCGCCAATGTGCCGCTGCCGGGCGCGATCGCGATCATCCTGTCGATCCTGCTCTGCGCGCTGCTCGGCCTCGTCAATGCGCTGGGGCTGACCGTGATCGGCATCCCCTCCTTCATCATGACGCTGGCCATGATGCAGATCGCGGCCGGCATCTCGGCACTCTTGGTACGCGGCCAGATCGCCTACAAGGTGCCGAGCCTGATCACGACGCTCGGCTCCGGCTCGATCGGTGGCATCCCCTGGATCGTCATCGTCGCAGCCATCATGCTGCTCGGCGGGCATCTGGTGCTGACCTACACGCGCTTCGGCCGCTACATCTACATGGTCGGCGGCAATCGCGAGGCGGCCGAATATTCCGGCCTCAACGTCAAGCTGATCCTCGGCGCGGTGATGGTGATCTCGGCGGTCTGCTCGGGCATCGGCGGCATGCTCGGCGTCGCCCATTTCGGCAGCGCGCAGCAGAACGAGTTCGACACCTACCTGCTCGACTCCATCGCCGCCGTCGTGGTCGGCGGCACCAGCCTGTTCGGCGGCCGCGGCGGCATCGGCAACACCATCGTCGGCCTGTTCGTGCTCGGCGTCCTCAACAACGGCCTCGACCACGTCAACATCGACAGCTTTTTGAAGATCCTGATCCGCGGCCTGATCCTTTTGGCGGCGCTGGTCATCAACGTCTATGCGCAGCGGCTGAGAGAAAAAGCGGCGGAGTAGACGGCGCTCAAACAAAAAAGTGCGAAAACAACCCCATGCACAGTAGCCGGGGCTAGCGGAATCAATGGCTTGCCGGCGGCGCCGTACAATTGCGGATTTCGCGAAATCCATTTGACACGTCGGGCAAAACAGGGGCAGGATGTCACCATGGCGGCGCCTCGAAAGCAACCGGCGGAGTGCTGCTGCCACCCCCCGTCATTGCGAGCGCAGCGAACAATCCAGAGTCTTTCCGCGGATACATTTCTGGATTGCTTCGCTACGCTCGCAATGACGACGCAGTGCTCCGCGGCGAGACGTTCCATTTCGGGCACCGTGAGCAATTGCATCTTGGATCCGCTTCATTCCGCAGCGATCGCCTCGATCTCCAGCAGCCATTTGCTGTCGACGGTTTCAGCGATCATGACCGTCAGCGCGGGTTCGTGTCCTTCGAGCATCTTGCGACGAATGGCACGATTGGGCACGACCTGACTGATGTCGGTCAGGAACGTCGTGACCTTGACCAGATGCGTGACGCCGAGGCCGGCGGCGGCGAGCACCTCGATCACATTGCGCCAGGCCTGCTCGCATTGCGCTTCGAAACCTTCGGGCACGCTGCCGTCAGATCTCTCGGGCACCTGGCCGCTGATGAACAGCAGGCGGCGATGCTGACTGAATTCAAGTCCCATGCTGTAACCACCGGCGGGAGCATGGACCGATGGAGGATTATGACCGACGATTTGAGCCATGTCAGATTGTCTCCTGTTCGCTCCGGTTTGCGGTTGATCGACCCTAACCGGCGGCATCGCGCCGGCGCAAAGCAATGTTGCTGCGGTTCAGCGCAAGAAAATCTATTGCAAGCGCGCGGCCATTCAGTGACAAACTCGGCAGCGATGACTTACATCCTTCCTCCGCTCAACGCGCTCCGCGCATTCGAAGCCGCGGCTCGGCATCTCAGCTTCAAATTGGCTGCGCACGAGCTGCACGTAACGCCCGCCGCCGTGGGGCAGCAGGTGAAGGCGCTGGAGGCGCGCCTTGGCGTACGCCTGTTCGAGCGGCTGCATAAGCAGCTCATCCTGACCGCGGCCGGTCAGACCTATCTGCCCGCGATATCCGAAGGCTTTCGTCACATTGCGGAGGCGACCTCGCAATTGAAGCCGGCAGGTGCGGCGCTGCTGCAATTGGGAGTCCATGGCAGCGTCGACCTGCGCCGCCTCGAACTGGCGGAGTTTCGCAGCGCGCATCCAGACATCGGCTTGCGGGTGCTGCAGCCCGCCGGCCTGCACGAGTTGGTCGAGGGCAAGGTCGACCTGCTGATCGCGCGCGGTCTTGGCCACCATCCGGGCTATCGCTGCGACCGGGTCAGTGAGGGGGCTGGTCTGGGTGATTGGCTGGTTGCGCCTGAAGGCACCGCGGATTGCCCTGAAGTCGTCAGCTTCCGCGAATGGCTGCGCGCCTTCCTCGCCGAGAACCCGCACGCAAACCGCCGCCCCCGCCTGGTCGGCATCAGCGGACGTTGAGGCGGGCGACACTGAATTCTCTTAATGATTGGGGTGTACTTACCTCTAGCGGCCCGACCTTCTGCACCGACAAGCGGAATTTGCGCAGCTGATTCGTGGTGGCATAGTTTGTGCGCGTGCTGTCGGCTTTTCAGTTAAAGTGGCATCGCGCTATCTAGCGGATCTTGGTCACGCTGGGGGAATGTAAGTGGGGTTTATCTCCAACATGATCGATCGGCGCCGGGTCTTGAAGGCGCTGTCTAAATATCCGGTCTATTCTCCACCGTTTCACGATTCCGAGGCGGTTCTGTCGCGGAGCGAGATCGCCGCCAACTACAATTATTTTCTGGAGCAGAAGGCAAGGCGGTTGGAGTTTCTAGCGAGCTATCTGCGTCATTTCTTTGTAGAGCTAAGTCTATCGCCGGAGGCGCTACCCGCGCTCGACAACTGGCTCCTTCGTTATGGCGGCCATTTGATTCCGAATGGCGGCGAAGTCCTCTTCGCGATGAACGATTACGAGCCCGCATGGGTTGGTGAATATCACGGCGTCAATATCATCCACGACATTTCGATCTTCGCCGGCGACTACATTGTCATGAAGAACGACAAAGTCCGATGGAGCGTCAACTATGGCGATGGCACAAAGCGTGACTACGAAGAGATCGGGTTTGGCCAACCGTGTCTCGTTGGGTTGTCCCATTTTGCCTACACAGGCAACTATTCAATTTTTCACGGCATTTACGAATTTTGCTACGCGGGGCTTCGAAGGCTCCGCAATGGTGGCAGGGGTTCAAAATGGGAGCGGGACATCCCTGGCGAGTTGGTCAGGCGCCTCAATTACCTGGCAGATCCAGATCCACCGCCGCAAATTCCGGTATCGCAGCTGACGATCGACGACTAATGACCACAGCGACGTCAGCGTCGACTGCTCCGCCTCGAACTGCCGGTCGGCATGGCCCAAAGCTGGCGTGAGGCGGCAACGGTGACCGTGTCTGACTCGAAGCTGACCTACTTTCGCGTAAGAAACACAACACAGGGCTCGACCTCCACCAGAAACTCGTCCATGGCGAGGCTCGACACCCCGATCCAAGTTGCACAAGGCGGATTATCGCCAAACATAGCCTTGAGAGCAGCTGTAATGGCGTCGCCTTCATGCATGTGCGTTTGCCGAATGTAAAGCCGCAGTGATCCGACGTCATCGAGTTTGGCGCCAACGGATGCTAGGGCGGCAGCAAGGTTATCTAAGCTTTTCTCAAGTTGGCGTCCAACATCACCAATGCCGACGACCTTTTGGTCGGCATCCCACGCCACTTGGCCAGATACATGCACAGCGTCGCCCAAGGGCGTTGGTACAACTACCACCTGCGCAAAGCCGTAACGCCGACTGTCAAAGACCCCCCTTGGGACATGTACCACTCGACTCATTGCAGCTCCCGATAGTTGTACGACGATAACTGGCGCACGGGTCCAACAACGCCCAGAATAGCGGAAAATAACTGATCGGTTCGCGTGGCCATTCTAGGAAGATCTGCTTTCGGACGAAGCTAACACCAGCTGCCCCGTAATCTCATCACTTCGCCAGCACCGGACCGCATGTCCGTCGGAGCGCGTCTCCAGCGATGGACCAGGCTCGCGGCGACACAGGGACTCGGCGTAACGACAGCGCGGGCTGAACGCGCATCCGTTTGGCGGATTGAGCGGATTGGGCAGGTCGCCCCCTGTCGTCGCTAACGGTGCGTGGCGTAAGGGATCGGGGATGGCGGCGATCAGGGCTTGGGTGTAGGGGTGCGCAGGTCGTTCGAAGATCTCGCGCCAGTGGCCATTCTCGACGATGCGGCCGAGATACATCACGGCGACCCTGTCGCTCATGTGCTCGACGACGCCGAGGTCGTGGCTGATCATGATGAATGAGAGGCCGAGCGTGTCCTTCAATTCCAGCAGCAGATTGATGATCTGGGCACGGATCGAGACATCGAGCGCGGAGACCGGTTCGTCGCAGATGACGATCTTGGGATTGAGGATCAGCGCGCGCGCAATGCCGATGCGCTGGCGCTGGCCACCGGAGAATTCATGGGGGTAGCGGCCCGACTGTTCGGGCCGCAGGCCCACATGCCGCAGCATCGTCGCAACGCGGTCCTCGATCTCGCTTTTCGCGGTCACGCCGTGCACACGCAGCGGATCTTCCAGCGTACGGCGAACGGTCTGGCGCGGATTGAGCGAGGCGTAGGGATCCTGAAACACCATCTGCACGATGCGGGCCAAGGCCTTCCGATCGCCGGATTGCCGGTTCGTCACGACCTGTCCGTCCACCACGATGCGGCCGCGCGTCGGCGTCAGGAGACCAAGGATCGACAATGCGACCGTCGACTTGCCCGAGCCGGACTCGCCGACGAGGCCGAGGCATTCGCCGCGCCTCAAGCTGAGATCGACGCCGTCGACGGCACGGAGCAGCCGCTTCTCGCGGCCCAGCAAGCCACCCCCGAGCGGAAAATGAACCGCGAGATCCTCGATGCTGAGGATGACATCGTCATCCGCTCTCCCCTGCGGTTCATGCATGGTGGTGGCACCTGACAAGACCGCCTGCCTCCAGCAAATCCGTCTCGGGCGCGAGTGTCCGGCAAATATCGGTCGCCTGCGCGCAACGCGGATTGAACCGGCAGCCGTCCGGGAAGCTCGTAATGGCCGGAACGACGCCCGCGATCTCCTTCAGTCTGCTACGGCCAAGCGCAGCGCGGCTGCCGAGCCGCGGCAGCGAGGCGACGAGGCCCTGCGTATAGGGATGCGAGGGCGTCCGGAAGATATCGGCCGAGCCGCGCTCCTCGACGATGCGGCCGGCATACATGACGGCCACGCGGCGGCAGACATTGGCGACCAGGCCGAGATCGTGGCTGATCATTAGGATCGCCGTTCCTCTCTCAGCGCATAGATTGCGCATCAGCTCGATGATTTCCGCCTGCACGGTCACGTCGAGCGCGGTGGTCGGCTCGTCTGCGATCAGGAGATCCGGACCGCATGCCAGCGCGATGGCGATCATCACGCGTTGACGCATGCCGCCTGAGAGCTGATGCGGGTAATCCTTCACGCGCCGCTCGGGCGCGGGGACGCGGACGCTCGCCAGCGCCTCGACCGCCAATTGGTCGGCTTCCCGCCGGCTCTTGCCCTTGTGCAGCACGAACATCTCGGCGATCTGCCGTCCCACCGGCGAGACCGGGTTCAGGGCCGTCATCGGCTCCTGGAAGATCATCGCGATGCGGTTGCCGCGCAGCTCCCGCTGCCGGGCGGCGGAAAGTCTCTGGATCTCCTGCCCCTCGAAGCGGATGACGCCACCGCCGATCGACAACGGCGGCCGCAGCAGTCCGATCAAGGCGAGCGCCGTGATGCTCTTGCCGCAGCCGGATTCGCCGACCAAGCCGAACGTCTCGCCACGATCGATGCGGAACGAAACGTTCTCGACGGCGGGCACCTTGCGGGAGCCGTCGTCGAGATCGATGCGCAGATCCTCGACTTCGATCAGCGGCGAACCCGTCATGTGCGCCGGCTCCGCGATTGTGGATCAAGAATGTCGCGCAGGCCGTCGCCGAGCAGGTTGAGGCCGAGCACCGTCAGGAAGATGGCAAGGCCGGGAAAAACCGAGAGCCACGGCGCCGTCGTGATCTGGTCGCGGGCCTCGGACAACATGCTGCCCCAGCTCGGAAACGGCGGGCGGACGCCGAGGCCGAGGAACGATAATGCGGCTTCAGACAGGACCGCGCTGCCCATGCCGAGCGTGCCGATGACGACGATCGGTCCGAGCATGTTGGGCAGCAGCTGCGTGATCATGATGCGCAGATCGCCATAGCCGAGCACGGTTGCGGCCTGCACATAGCCCTGGCTCCTCAGCGACAGCGCCGAGGCCCGCGCGATCCGGCAGGTGAAGGACCAGTTGGTCAAGCCGAGCGCGATGAGCAGGCTGGTCAGGCCGGGCCCAAGCACCGCCATGATGGCAAGCGCGAAGATCAGGGAGGGGATCGCCAGCATGAGGTTGGTCAGGGCGTTGACGACATCGTCCCACCAGCCGCCCAGGTACCCGGCGCTCAGGCCCAGTGCCACGCCGATGATGCTGTTGATGAGCTGGGAGACAATACCCACCGTCAGCGAGACGCGCGCCCCATAGACGACGCGGGAATAGATGTCGCGGCCCTGCCCGTCGGTACCGAACCACCAGGTCCAGCTCGGCGCCTCCTCTGCGTTCATGAGGTTGGCGTCCATGACGGGATCGGTGTGCGCCAGCCACGGCGCGAGCAGGCCGACCAGGATCGCAAGCGCGAACAATGCGCCACCGATGATGAGATTGGCGCGGAGCTTCATGCGTATCTGATCCTGGGATCGATCACGCCGTAGAGCACGTCGATCAGCAAATTGATCGCGAGAAAGGCCAGCACCACCACGAGAATGGAGCCCTGAACGGCGGGAATGTCGCGCTGGAGAACACTGTCGACGAGCAGCGAGCCGATGCCCGGCCACGAGAACAATTTCTCGACGACGACGGCTTGTCCCATCAACGCACCGAATTGCAGGCCCATTGTCGTGAGGATCAGGACGAGCGCGTTGCGCATCACGTGCCACTTCACGACACGCATCTCGCTCATGCCCTTGGAGCGCGCCGTGCGGACAAAATCAGCGGTCATGATCTCGAGCACGGCGGCGCGCGTCGTCCGGGCCAGCAGCGCCATCGGCGAGACGCCGAGTGTCACCGCCGGCAGGATCAAATATTTGAGGCTGCCGTCGCCATAGCCGAAGCTCGGCAGCCAGCCGAGCTTCAAGGCGAACAGGTACATCAGCAGAAGCCCGAGCCAGAATTTGGCCATTGACAGGCCTGACACCGCGACAACCATGGAGACCGTGTCGACGATGCCGCCCGGTCGCAATGCTGCGACGAAGCCGAGCGGAACGCCGATCGCAATCGCAAACGTCAAGGCTGCGAATATCAATTGCAGCGTCGGCCACATCCGTTTTGCGATCATGATCGTCACGGGCTCACGGGTCCGGAACGACGTCCCCAGATCACCGGTCGCAAGCTTGGCGATGTAGGAGCCAAAGCGCATGTAAACGGGATCGTCGAGGCCGAGCTGTTTTCTCATGCGCTCCACGACCTGCGGGTCCGCTGCACCTCGGCCGTCATCGCTCATGCTCGAGACGATGCTGCCCGGGACCACGCTGAACAGCACGAAGACCACCAGCACCACGGCCAGCACGGTCGGAACGGTTTGCAGGATTCGACGGATCAGGAAGGCGAGCATTGCAACTGTTCCTCCCTCCCTCCAGCGCTTGCTGCGATGGCGGGAGGGTGAGAGCACGTGTCACTTGGCGGGCGACGACTCGTCCACCCAAAGGTCCTCGACGTTTTGATGGGTCAGTTCCGTCGCATTCAACTGAATCCCCTTCAGCCACGGCTGCACCGCCATGACCGCCTTGTTGTAGTTGAAGAACCAGACCGGCGCCTCTTCATAGAGCAGCGCATTGGCCTTCTGCAGCAATTGGTCGCGTTTCGCAGCGTCGTCGGTCTGCCCGGCTTCGTCGATCAGCTTGTCGAAATCTGCGTTCTTGAAGGAGGTGTAATTGCAGGCTGATTGCGGCGTCGACGAGTAGAAGCATTTCAGCGCCGCCTGGGGATCCGGCCCTGTCGCCATGGAATAGACATAGGCCTGGAAGTCGCCTTTCTTAATGACCTCCGCCAGCACCGCGGTCTCGACCTGCTTGACCTTCACCTTGATGCCCACGCGGTCCAGCATCGGGATGATGGCCTCGACGATCGGCAGACCCCAGCTTTCATTCTGACTGGTCGTCCATTCGAATTCGAAGCCCGTGGGATAGCCGGCGTCCGCAAGCAACTGCTTTGCTTTCGCGGGATCGAAGGCGTAGGGCTTCATTGTCTTGTCGTAGATTGGCGAGGTCAGAGGGAGCCAGCTGGTGGCGCGATACGCCTTGCCTTTGACCAGCTTTTTGATGATCAGGTCAGTATCGATCGCGTGGTTGATCGCCTGCCGGACGCGCTTGTCGGCAAACGGCTTGAATGCCGGATTCATCCCCATGTGACGCGTGAAGACCTCGGCGACTTCGACGATGGTGCCCTTGAGGGCAGGGTCGGCCTGATAGGCGACATATTGTGCAGGCCCGAGCACCGAGGTGTCGATCTCCTTGTTGCGGAAGGCGACATCGCGGGCCGCGGCCTCGCCCATGACCGACACGATGAGCTTGTCGGCATAGGGCTTGCCGGGCTTGTAGAACCGGTCCCAACGTTCCAGAACGATGCGCGATCCCGGCACGTGCTCGACGAACTTGAACGGGCCGAGGCCGATCGGCTTCTGGATGAAGCTTTCCTTTGCACCTTCGTCTGCGGGATAGATCGAGGTCAGCGCGTTGAAGAAATAAAAGCCCGGATCGACTTTCTCGGTCAGCTTCATCTCAACGGTGAAGTCGTCGATCTTCTTCAGGCCGGAGATCTCTTTGGCCTGGCCTTTCTCCACTGCGGCCGCGCCCTCGATCACCCGGACGAAACGCGCGCCGGGATAGGCTTTGGTGCCGTCCATGATGCGATTGTAGGACCAGATGACGTCGTCAGCCGTCATCTTGCGGCCGTTGTGGAAATAGGCATCGTCTCGCAGCTTGAAGGTGTGAACCAGGCCTCCGCCCGAGACCACGTCTTCCTTGGCAAGCTCCAGGACCGGCTTGCCTTCCGCGGAATTCCAGATGTAGAGCGACCGATGCAGGGCCTTGGCGTAGATCTCGTCCTGGGCGCGCTGCGTCGTGTGAATGTCGAGGCTGGAGAAACTCGAGCCATAGGGCGCGGTCATGCGGATGGTTCCGCCCTTGCGCGGTGTCTGGGCCTCCGCTGTGGTAACGAGCGCCAGTCCCAAACCAGCGACGACCGCAATCATCCTGAACATCATGTGTCCCCCAACAACGCAGGTATTCCGATCAGGGATTTGATCATTCGTCGCCTGTCGAAAGCAAGCTTCGTTTTTGGTGACAACCGATGCCGGTTCCGGATAGCAGCCCTTCGACGGAGAGCTCGGGGCTCAGGTTGTATCCCCCGGGCGATGCAAGCCGCCAATTGACGCGGTGCGTCATCGACCAGAACCAGTGAACATTTTTCGCGATCAGCGCGACCAAGCTCAGGATCGTTATCTGAGCCCGAGGCGGCACGGCGTCCTGCTCCCGGTGCGGCTTTATTGACGTTCAGCGACAATCTCTCCCCGTCATTGCGAGGAGCCCTTGCGACGAAGCAATCCAGAGTCTTTCCGCGGCGGCAGTCTGGATTGCTTCGCTGCGCTCGCAATGACGGAGCGCGAAGGCGCGCTCCTCTAGAGGCCCTTAACTGGATAATTCCGGCATCCAATCGCGCAATTTTCGTGCAGCACCGGTGACCTCAGCGATCGCCCGAAACGCCGCCGCCTCCACCATCATCGCCCTTGCCAGACGGACGGCACGCGCCTCGCTAACCGCTCGCCTCCGTGGGTCCTCGATCAGCTCGAAGTCGATATTGTGGGCGAGACCGAAGATGCGGCGGATGGTTTTTGCGGCTGCGAAGCCGACCGTATCAGTGAACAGGCGCTGCATGTAGGCCTGCCGCTCGGCCTCGAGACGCACGGCGCCCTTCTCGCCGGTAAAGAGTGAGACGGGATAGGCATCGCCGGCAGCGCCGGCGCGCCAGAGCTCGAGGAATTTGCGGGCGAACTCGTTCCAGACCTTTTCGACCGTCTCCAGGACCCAGCCCTCGAATGCGACCCGCTCGCCCGGCGAGCGCTCGTGGCCGGCGGAGGCGAAATAGGCCATCAGGAGGTTAGCCAGCACGGCGCCGACGTCGAATCCCATCGGGCCGTAGAACGCGAATTCGGGGTCGATCACCCGCGTCTGCCTCTCCGTGACCATGATCGAGCCGGTGTGGAGATCGCCATGCAACAGCGCCTCGGGGCTCGCCATGAATTTCAGCTTCAGCCGGGAGATCGCGACATGCAGCTCCATGTCCTCGCGTAAGGACGCAGCGAGACCATCGAGGTAAGGCGCGGTCCAGCGGTTCTGTTCGGCGATGCGGTAGGGATCGGTGAAGATCAGGTCCTCGGTGATCTTGCACAGCGCATGGTTGCCGGCGAAGGCGGCGATGCCCTGCTTCTTCTCGGCCGCTGAGAGCGCGAGATCGGAGGTGAAGAACAGCGTCCGCGCCATGAAGGTGCTGATGTCGTCGACAAAGCGCGGATATTGCGTTGCCGCAACCAGCCCTTTGCGCATGATGATATGGGGCTCGAGCAGCTCCATCACCGTCAGCGCCAGCGCCTCGTTGTGATGCAACAGCGCTGGCACGAGGCCGGGTGCGAGCTGGGCCTGCTTCGACAGCGCCAGATATTCGTAATGGGCCCGCGACAGCGGCAGCGGCCAGCTCTCGCCGACGAGGCGCGCGTAAGGCAGCGCCTGCTTCACCGCGATGCCGCCACGCCCGCCTTTGACGATGAAGACAAGGTTGAGATTGCCGTCGCCGACTTCGGTGATCGCCCAGGATGGTGGCTCACCGCCAAGGAGTGCGGCGATTTCAGGCAGGCCTGCGAGATAATCCCGCAAGGCACCCTCATGCAGAATCCGGTAGTCCCCCTGCTCCCGCGCCATGACGATCCCATCCCATGCTCGATATGGCCGGATCGTTACTCCCGCTCCAGGAAGCTCGAGCCGATCCCGGCCTTTCTTTTGATCGGATCGTAATCACAATAGACGCTGTCCGCCACCAGCGTGTAGCTGGCGCTGACGGTGTATTTGTCCAGCTTGACCGAGTTCAAGCCGATCACCGAGGTGCTCTTGCCCCCGTTCCATTTGAACGGCGTCGAGCTCTTGGCCTGCTCGCAGGCCATCACCGCTTCGTTGAAGACGTAGCCCTCGACGAACGCCTTCAGGGTGCGCACCTGCACCGCCATCTTCCATTCGACATAACCGATGGCGCCAAGGCCGACGACGATCAGCACCAGAAGCGCGATGACGATGCGCTGAAAAGTCATTCTTCCCCCCAAAACAATAATCAGCAAAAAACGTCTAGAACGGCATTCCCATCATCTTCGACAGGCGTTCGATCGAGAGATAGCCGGCGTGATAGGCGGCCATGCCGAGGCCGTAGATGATCGCCGAGATGATCGTGGTCCAGATCAGCTTGCGCCCCATCCGCGTCAGGATCGGCGCGCCGGGGTCGGTGCCGGGCGCACCGACGCCGTCCTCGTGCTGGCTGCGCACGCCGAACGGCAGCGTCAGGAACAGCGCGATCCACCAGATGACGAAGTAGATCGCGATCGCCGTTGAGATCTGGATGGCCATGGGGCGGCCTTATGCCTGCTCGATCTCGACCAGGGCGCCGGAAAAATCCTTGGGGTGCAGGAACAGCACCGGTTTGCCGTGGGCGCCGATCTTGGGCACGCCGTCGCCGAGCACGCGCGCGCCTTCCTTCACCAGCGTGTCGCGCGAGGCAATGATGTCGACGACCTCGTAGCAGACGTGGTGGATGCCGCCGTCGGCATTGCGCTCGAGGAACTTTGCGATCGGCGAGGCTTCGCCAAGCGGCTCGATGAACTCGATCTTGGTGTTGGGCAGCGTCGCGAACACGGTGGTGACGCCATGCTCGGGCAGCGCCACGGCTTCCGAAATCTGCGCCCCGAACGCGGCGCCATAGATCTTTGCGGCCTTGACGGCGTCCTTGGTCGCGATCGCGACATGGTTGAGGCGACCCAGCATGTTTCTTCTCCCTCACAGCGTGATCCGGAGACCACGCCTAGTCTACACTGTCAGGACGTGTACCAGACAGGGGGGCTTTTTGCCCCAATGTTCGTTGATCACGGCACGGACAGCGCGTCGCACCGACTCGGCCAGCGCGTCCGGATCGCGGCGGCGGGGCCGCGGCAAGCCTTCTATGGTGGAGAGCACGGCGTCGAAGACGATGTCGTCGAAGGCTTCGCCCGCCCTGTTCTTGTCGGGGATGCCGACGAGATCGACCTCGGGATCGTCGGCGAGCTCGCCCTGCTCCGTCATGGCGATGGCGACGAAGGCACAGCCGGAGAACGCCATGCGGCGCCGCTCGACCACCGCACGGGATTTTGCGTCCTCCAGGATCATGCCGTCCTTGTAGAGACGGCCCGACGGCACCTCGCCGACGATGCCGGGATCGCCGGGACCGAGCTTGACGAGATCGCCGTTGCGGCAGACCAGCACGCGCGGCACGCCGGCGGCGCGCGCGAGTTTTGCGTGCTCGTGCAGGTGCAGGGCCTCGCCATGGACGGGGATCAGAAGCTGCGGCTTCACCCAGGAGATCAAATCGCGCAGTTCGTCGCGGCGCGGGTGGCCGGAGACGTGGACCAGATGGTCGCGGTCGGTGATGATCTCGACACCCTGGAGCACCAGATTGTTGATGATCGAGCCGACGGCCTTCTCGTTGCCGGGAATGGTGCGCGAGGAGAAAATGACACTGTCACCGCGATTGAGCGTGATCTCGGGATGGTCGTCATTGGCGATGCGCGCCAGCGCCGCGCGCGGCTCGCCCTGACTGCCGGTGCACAGCGCCAGCACCTTGTCCTGCGGCAGATGGCCGTAGACCTCGGGCGAGCGGAAATTCTGCACGCCATCGAGATAACCGGTCTCGCGCGCGACCTGCACCACGCGCTCCATGGCGCGGCCGACCACGACGACCTCGCGGTCGGCGGCTTTCGCGGCCTCGGCCACGGCCTTGATGCGGGCGACGTTGGAGGCGAAGGTCGTGACCGCGACGCGGCCCTTGGCCGCCTTCACGAGATCAATGATGGTCCGGGCGACCTCGGCCTCCGACGGCGAGCGGCCGTCGCGCACCGCGTTGGTGGAATCGCCGATCAAGGCGAGCACGCCCTGCTCGCCGAGCTCGCGCAGGCGCTTCTCGTCGGTCGGGGCCCCCAGCGTCGGGGTCGGGTCGATCTTCCAGTCGCCGGTGTGCAACACCGTGCCGGCTTCGGTGTGGATCGCCAGCGCATGCGCTTCCGGAATCGAATGCGCGACCGGGATGAACTCGACGTTGAACGGCCCGACATCGACGCGGCCCCCGGACGGGACCACAGTCACCGGAATGTTGGGCGCACCACGCTCGGCGGCGCATTTGGCCTCGAACAGCGCCGCGCTGAACTTGGTCGCGTAGATCGGGCATTGCAGCTTCGGCCAGAGATCGATGATCGCGCCGAAATGGTCCTCATGGGCGTGGGTGAGCACCAGGCCCATCAGGTTCTTGCGCTCCTTCTCCAGGAAGGAGATGTCCGGCATGATCAGGTCGATGCCCGGCAGATGCTCCTCGTCGCCGAAGGAGACGCCGAGATCGACCGCGAGCCAGGCGCGCTGGTGGCGGTTGCCGAGGCCGTAAATCGACAGGTTCATGCCGATCTCGCCGACGCCGCCGAGCGGCGCAAACACCAGTTCGTCGGGCCTCGCCATCACGCAGCTCCCACGGAGGCGGCCGGGCCGAAGAACACCTCGCCCGCCGCAACCGGCACCCGCCGCCCTTCCGCGGTGCGGACGATCAGACAGCCTGTGTCGTCGATGGTGTCAAAAATGCCTTCCAGCGTCATCGTTCCCGTGTGGATTGCGACCTTCTCGCCGAGGCCGGCGGCGCGCTCCAGCCAGAGCTTTCGGATCTCGGCAAAGCCGCGGCCATTGTCCCAGATGCCGCGGAACTCGACCCAGGCGTCGGACAGCGCCGCAAACAGCTCCTCCGCGCTGATCTGGACGCCGAGCTCGGCCAGCGAGACCGCCGGCGTTGGCGTGCCCTCCGGCGCTGCGACGACATTGGTTCCGATGCCGACGACGACGGCAAGACGATCGCCAATGGCCTCGGCCTCGAGTGCAATGCCGACGAGCTTCTTGCCGCCGGCAAGCACGTCGTTCGGCCATTTCAGGGCGTAGCGGGGACGGCCCTGGCCGAGGCGGAGCGCCGCCTCCAGGCTGACCTTCTCCAGCGCGGCCTCTTCCGCCAGCCCGGCGGCAAAGCCGAGCGTCGCGGCCACCGCCGGGGCTACGTCCATGACTTCGAGGATGCTGGCTGCGAGATTGCCCCGTGGCGCGATCCAGGCGCGCTGGCGCCGGCCGCGGCCGGCAGTCTGCTCGGACGTGACGAACCACATCGGGCCGCGTTCGCCGGCGCGGGCGTGCTCGATCGCGTCGGTATTGGTCGAGCCGGTCCGTTCGAAAGCCGCGAGCTTGAAGCCCGCGGCCTGTGCGCGAGGACCGAGCGCGAACCCCATCCTAGAACAGCGACTTTGCCGCTGCGGAGGCGACGCTCACCACCGGGCCCGCGAACAGCGCAAACAGGATATTGAACACGCCCGCGACCGCCACAACCGTCCGCACCTCGACGCGCACCGGATCGACCTGGCCGGCCGGTTCGTCGAAATACATCGTCTTGACGACGGCGAGATAGTAGTAGGCGCCCACCACGCTGGTCAGCACGCCGATGACGGCGAGCGTGAACAGGTTGGCCTTGATCGCGGCGACGAAGACGTACCACTTGGCAAAGAAGCCGGCGAGCGGCGGAACGCCCGCGAGCGAGAACAGCAGCATCGCGAAGAAGAAGGCGAGCATCGGGTTGGTCCGCGACAGACCGGCGAAATCGCTGATCTGCTCGACCGCCTGGCCGTTGCGTTTCATGGCGAGGATGACCGAGAACGCGCCGAGCGTCATCGTCACATAGATCACGATGTACATCAGTACGCCCTGCGCACCCTCGACGGTGCCGGAGGCAAGCCCGACCAGGGCAAAACCCATATGGCCGATCGAGGAATAGGCCATCAGGCGCTTGATGTTGCTCTGGCCGATTGCCGCGAAGGCGCCGAGCGCCATCGAGGCGATCGACACGAACACCAGGATCTGCTGCCACTGCGGCACGATCCCGGGGAACGCGGTCAGCGTGACGCGGGTGAAGACGGCGAGCGCGGCAACCTTCGGCGCAGAGGCGAAGAAGGCCGTGACCGGCGTCGGCGCGCCCTCATAGACGTCGGGCGTCCACATGTGGAACGGCACCACCGAGATCTTGAAGCAGAGGCCGGCAAGCAGGAAGACGAGGCCGAAGATCAGTCCGACATTCGCTGATGTCGCGGCGGTAGCGATGCCGGTGAAGCTGACGGTCCCGGTGAAGCCGTAGATCAGCGAGGCACCGTACAGCAGCATGCCCGAGGACAGCGCGCCCAGCACGAAGTACTTCAGGCCCGCCTCGTTCGACTTGGCATTGTCCCGGTTCGAGGCCGCCACGACGTAGAGCGCCAGCGACATCAATTCGAGGCCGAGATAGAGCGAGATCAGATCGCCGGCCGAGATCAGCACCATCATGCCGAGCGTCGAGAGCAGCACCAGGATCGAATATTCGAAGATCCGCCGCGACGGGTCCGACAGGAACTCGGTCGACAGCACCAGTGTCACCGCCGAGCCGATCAGGGCCAGGATCTTCATGAAGCGGGCGAAATCGTCGACGATGAAGCTGCCACCGAAGGTGACCTGCTTGCCCGCGGGCTGCATGTAGACGAGCGCGCCGACCACGATCAGCAGCACCACCGCCAGCGAGGTGACGGTCTTGGTCGTCTCCTGCCCGCGATAGGCTCCCAGCATCAGAAGCGCCATCGCGCCGACCGCGAGCAAGAGCTCGGGCAGCACCGGCGCCAGTTGATATCCTGCAGTCTCAAAGCTCATGGCGATGTCCTGACCTGCCCGCTCACTGGAGCAGTGCGGCGGCCTTCACGGCCGTCACAGCGGTGTTGTAATTGTTGACGAGTTGCTGGACCGAGGCGGCCGACATGTCGAGCACCGGCTGCGGATAGACGCCGAACAGGATCGTCAGCGCGATCAGCGGGAACAGCGTCAGGCACTCCCGGAAGGTGAGGTCCTTGATGGTCATCAGCGACGGCTTTACCAAGGATCCGAACACGACCTTGCGGTATAGCCAGAGCGCATAGCACGCCGACAGGATGACGCCTGATGTGGCGAAGAACGCGGTCGGGATCGAGGTCTTGAAGGTACCGAGCAGCGTCATGAACTCGCCGACGAAGCCTGAGGTACCCGGCAGGCCGACATTGGCCATGGTGAAGACCATGAAGGTCATGGCGTAGAGCGGCATCCGGTTGACGATGCCGCCATAGGCCGCGATCTCGCGGGTGTGCATGCGGTCGTAGACGATGCCGACGCAGAGGAACAGCGCGCCGGAGACGATGCCGTGCGAGATCATCTGGAACACGCCGCCGGCGACACCCTGCATGGTGCCGGCGAAGATGCCCATGGTCACGAAGCCCATATGCGCGACCGAGGAGTACGCGATCAGCTTCTTCATGTCCTCCTGCATCATCGCCACCAGCGAGGTGTAGATGATGGCGATGGTGGACAGCGTGAAGATCAGCGGCGCGAAGTCATGCGAGGCCAGCGGGAACATCGGCAGCGAGAAGCGCAGGAAGCCGTAGCCGCCCATCTTCAGGAGGATCGCCGCCAGGATCACCGAGCCGGCGGTCGGCGCTTCGACGTGTGCGTCCGGAAGCCAGGTGTGCACCGGCCACATCGGCATCTTGACCGCGAAGGAGGCGAAGAAGGCCAGCCACGCCCAGGTCTGCAAGGACCGCGGCACGGCCGTGTGCATCAGGGTCGGAATGTCGGTGGTGTTGCCGTTCCAGTACAGCGCCATGATGGCGAGCAGCATCAGGACCGAGCCGAGCAGCGTGTAGAGGAAGAACTTGAACGAGGCATAGACCCGGCGCGGGCCGCCCCACACGCCGATGATCAGGAACATCGGGATCAGGCCGCCCTCGAAGAACAAGTAGAACAGCACAAGGTCGAGCGCCGAGAAGGTGCCGACCATCAGCGTTTCCAGGATCAGGAACGCCATCATGTATTCGCGTACCCGGCTCGTAACCTTCCAGCTCGCGATGATGCAGAACGGCATCAAGGCGGTGGTCAGGATCACGAAGGGCAGCGAAATGCCGTCCACGCCCATGTGGTAGGTGATGCCGGTGGCGAGCCAGTTCGCCTTCTCGACGAACTGGAAGTCGGCGGTCGAGGAATCGAAGCGCGCTACCAGGATCAGTGACACCGCGAAGGTGATCAGCGTGGTCCACAGCGCGATCCAGCGCGAGTTGCGCTGCGCGGCCTCGTCGTCGCCGCGGCTGAGATAGACGATCAGCGTCCCGACCAGCGGCAGGAAGGTGGTGACGGAAAGGATGGGCCAGGTTGTCATTTACTGGCCTCCAAAGCCGAACATGAACCAGGTGATCAGGCCGGCGACGCCGATCAGCATGGCGAATGCGTAGTGATAAAGATAGCCGGTCTGGATCTTCACGACGTTACGGGTGACGTCCAGCACGCGCGCCGAGACGCCGTCGGGACCGAGCCCGTCGATGATGAAGCCGTCGCCCTTCTTCCAGAGCTGATAGCCGATCCACTTCGCCGGACGGACGAAGATGACGTCGTAGAGTTCGTCGAAGTACCACTTGTTGAGCAGGAACTGGTACAGCATCGGCTGCGTCTTCGCCAGCTCGACCGGCAGATACGGCCGGCGGATGTAGAACAGGTACGACACCAGGAAGCCCACCACCATCATCACCGTCGGCAGGAAGGCGATGGTCTCGGGGATGTGGTGCATCTCCTCGATGATGTGCGGGTTCATCTTCACGGATTCGCGGAAGAACTCCTCGATGCCGTGACCGGCGAACAGCTCCTTGAACGGAAGGCCCGCGACGAACGAGCCGACCGCGAGCACGCCGATCGGGATCAGCATCCAGATCGGGGCCTCGTGTGCGGCCTCGTAGTGATGCTCGTCATGCGGCTCGCCGTGGAAGGTCTTGAAGATCAGGCGCCAGGAGTAGAACGAGGTCAGGCCGGCGGCGATGACCGTCATCAGGAAGCCGTAGACCGCGAACGGATTGTGCGCGGCGTAGGCGGACTCGATGATCGCGTCCTTGGAGAAGTAGCCGGCGGTGAGCGGGAAGCCGGTCAGGGCCAGCGTGCCGACCACCATCACCGCGTAGGTATAAGGGATCTTGCGCCAGAGGCCGCCCATGTTGCGGATGTCCTGCTCGTGGTGCATCGCGTAGATCACCGAGCCGGAGCCCAAGAACAGCAGCGCCTTGAAGAAGGCGTGCGTGAACAGGTGGAACATGCCGACCGAATAGGCCCCTGCCCCCATCGCCACGAACATGTAGCCGAGCTGCGAACAGGTCGAATAGGCGACGATGCGCTTGATGTCGTTCTGGACGAGGCCAATGGTCGCCGCGAAGAACGCCGTGGTCGCGCCGAAGAACATTACGACGGCCTGCGCGTTAGGGGCGAGTTCGAACAGCGGCGACAGCCGCGCCACCATGAACACGCCGGCGGTGACCATGGTCGCGGCGTGGATCAGCGCGGAGACCGGGGTCGGGCCTTCCATCGCGTCCGGCAACCAAGTGTGCAGCAGGAACTGCGCCGACTTGCCCATCGCGCCCATGAACAGCAACAGGCAGGTCAGGGTCAGCGCGTCGGCGTGCCAGCCGAGGAAGTTGATGGTCTTGCCGGTGAGGCCAGGTGCGGCATGGAAGATGGTCTCGAAATCGGTCGAGCCGGCCAGCATGAAGATCGCGAAGATGCCGAGCGCGAAGCCGAAATCGCCGACGCGGTTGACCACGAAGGCCTTGATCGCCGCCGCATTCGCCGACGGCCTCTGGTACCAGAAGCCGATCAGGAGGTAGCTGGCGAGACCGACGCCTTCCCACCCGAAGAACAGCTGCACGAGGTTGTCCGCCGTGACCAGCATCAGCATCGCGAAGGTGAACAGCGAGAGATAGCCGAAGAAGCGCGGCCGGTTCGGGTCCTGATCCATATAGCCGATGGAATAGAGGTGCACGAGCGAAGACACGGTCGTCACCACCACCAGCATCACGGCGGTGAGCGTGTCGACCCGCAGCGTCCACCAGACCTGGAGATCGCCGGAGAAGATCCAGGGCAGCAGCTGGATGCGGGCGTCATGATGCATGAAGCCGACGTCGACCAGCGTGAACCAGGACAGCGCCGCCGACACGAACAGCAGTCCCGTCGTGATCAGCTCGGCCGCGCGAGAACCAGCCGCTGGCGGCTCGTGGTCGCCCGGCTCGTCATGGGTCTCATGAATGACGCTCCCCTCCTCCTTGATGGAGGCAGCGGAGACATGACCGTTATTCGCACCATTACCGTGCGCCTCGTCGTGATGCTCGACCGTGTCGCCTGAGGGATTGCGAGCATGCGCGCCGACCAGCGAGATCAGGCCGGCGAGAATAGCGCCCAGCAGAGGCAGAAAGACAATTGCCTGAACCATGACTGAGCTCAGCCCTTCATCAGATTGACGTCCTCAACCGCGATCGAGCCGCGGTTGCGGAAATAGACCACCAGGATGGCGAGACCGATCGCGGCTTCCGCAGCAGCGACGGTGAGCACCAGCAGCGCGAAGACCTGGCCGACGATGTCGCCGAGGAAGGTCGAGAACGCCACGAGGTTGATGTTGACCGAGAGCAGGATCAGCTCGATCGACATCAGGATGACGATGATGTTCTTGCGGTTCAGGAAGATGCCGAGGATCCCCAGCGTGAACAGGATCGCGCCGACCGCCAGATAGTGTCCGAGCCCGATCGTCATTTCACCCACTCCGCCGCATCGGCATCCGAGAGCCCCTGTCCTGACGCCACCTTGCGCATCGCCATCGCCATTTCCGGCGTGCGCGCGTTCTGCACGTTGATGTCCTGCCGCTTCACGCTCGCCTTGTGGCGCAGCGTCAGCACGATGGCGCCGATCATGGCGACCAACAACACCATGCCCGCGAGCTGGAAGTAGTGGATGTACTTCGTATAGAGCACGAGGCCGAGTGCTTCAGTGTTGCTGACATTGGTCGGGATCGCCGCCGTGATGGTCTTGGAGACGCCGGGGTTGATGACCCAGAAGCCGACGGTAAGCAGCAGCTCGAACATGAAGATCCCGCCGATCACCAGCCCAACCGGCAGGTACTCGATGAAGCCCTCGCGCAGCTCGAGGAAGTCGACGTCGAGCATCATGATCACGAACAGGAACAGCACCGCGACCGCGCCGACATAGACGACGATCAGGATCATCGCCAGGAATTCGGCGCCCATCAGCACGAACAGGCCGGAGGCGTTGACGAAGGCCAGGATCAGGTACAGCACGGAGTGCACGGGATTGCGCGAGACAATCACCATCACCGCCGAGGCGACGCAGACGCCGGCGAACAGATAGAAGAACAGCGCGGGAAGGATCATGCCCTCACCTCACCGGTACGGCGCGTCGAGCTCGATCGCTTTGGCGATCTCGCGTTCCCAGCGGTCGCCGTTGGCGAGCAGCTTGGCCTTGTCATAGAACAGTTCCTCACGGGTCTCGGTCGCGAACTCGAAGTTCGGACCTTCGACGATGGCGTCGACCGGACAGGCCTCCTGGCAGAGGCCGCAATAGATGCATTTCACCATGTCGATGTCGTAGCGCACGGTACGGCGGGTGCCGTCGTTGCGGCGCGGGCCGGCCTCGATGGTGATGGCCTGCGCCGGGCAGATGGCTTCGCACAGCTTGCAGGCGATGCAGCGCTCTTCGCCGTTCGGATAGCGGCGCAGCGCATGCTCGCCGCGGAAGCGCGGCGAGATCGGGTTCTTCTCGAACGGATAGTTGATGGTCGGCTTCGGCTGGAAGAAATAGCGCATGGCGAGGAAGAACGCCGAGACGAATTCCGACAGCAGAAGCGAGCGTGCAGTGGCGTTGACGTTGATACCCATGGCGGACCTCACTTCGGCGCGATGCCGGCGAAATGCAGCACGCCGGCCACCACGATCACCATCGCCAGCGAGATCGGCAGGAACACCTTCCAGCCGAGGCGCATCAGTTGATCGTAGCGGTAGCGCGGCACGATCGCCTTGGCCATCGCGAACAGGAAGAACATGAAGAACAGTTTCAGCGAGAACCAGATGATCCCCGGCACCCAGTTGAAGGGCGGCAGGTCGACCGGCGGCAGCCAGCCTCCCAGGAACAGGATCGTCGCCAACGCGCACATCGTGACGATCGCGACATACTCGCCGAGCATGAACAAGAGGTACGGCGTCGAGCCGTATTCGACCATGAAGCCGGCGACGAGCTCGGATTCGGCCTCCACGAGATCGAACGGCGGACGGTTGGTTTCCGCCAGTGCCGAGACGTAGAACACCACGAACATCGGGAACAGCGGCCAGACGTACCAGTTCAGGATGGTGAGCTGCGGCAGCCCGATCAGGCTGGCAAGACCGCGCGCATGCTGGGCCTCGACCACGGCCGTGAGGTTCAGCGTGCCGGCGCAGAGCAGCACCGTGATGATGACGAAGCCGATCGAGACTTCGTAGGACACCATCTGCGCCGCCGAGCGCAACGCGGCCAGGAACGGGTATTTCGAGTTCGACGACCAACCGGCCATGATGATGCCGTAGATCGACAGCGACGAGATCGCGAAGATGAAGAGGATTCCGACATTGATGTCGGAGATCACCCAGCCGAGATTGGTCGGGATCACCGCCCAGGCGGCGAGCGCGAGCACGCAGGACACCAGCGGCGCCAGCAGGAACACGCCCTTGTTGGCGCCGGCCGGGATGATCGGCTCCTTCAGCACGAACTTGAGCAAGTCCGCGAAGGACTGCAGCAGGCCCCAGGGGCCGACCACGTTCGGGCCGCGGCGGATCTGCACCGCCGCCCAGATCTTGCGGTCGGCGAGCAGGATGTAGGCGATCGCGACCAAGAGGACGACGAGCACCAGGACGCTCTCCGCGACCATGATGATCAGCGGCCAGAGGAACCCGGTCCAGAATGCGCTTTCGAAGAATTCCATCAGATCACGCTCACTCCGCTGCGGTCAGCATGTGCCCGGAGGCGAGGCGCGAGCATTCCGCCATCACGGCGGACGCACGCGCGATTGGGTTGGTCAGGTAGAAGTCCTCGACCAGTGGCTTGAACGGCGCCTTCTCCGGCGAGCCGCCCTTCCCCGCCAGCTTCTTGATCTGGTCGGCGGAGCCGGCCTCGATCTGGTCGAGGCGGATCAGATGCGGCACGGCCTTGAAGATCGCCTGACGCAGGGCGGCAAGCGAGTCATAGCCGAGCTTCTTGCCGAGCGCTTCCGACAGCGCGCGGATGATCGCCCAGTCCTCGCGGGCTTCACCCGGCGGGAACGCGGCGCGGCCGGTCATCTGCACGCGGCCCTCGGTGTTGACGTAGATCGCGGACTTCTCGGTGTAGGCCGCTGCCGGCAGGATCACGTCGGCGCGGTGCGCGCCGCGGTCACCATGGGTGCCGATATAGACGACGAAGGTGCCATCCGGCGCCTTGATCTCGTCGGCCCCTAACAGGAACAACAGATCGAGCGTTCCGAACGTCGTCATTTGTGCCGCGTTCAGCCCGCCCGCGCTGGCAGAGAAGCCGATATCGAGCGCGCCGACGCGCGAGGCGGTCTCGTGCAGCACGCCAAAACCGTTCCAGCCGTCCTTCACCGCACCGACATCGAGCGCGAGCTTGGCGCTGGCGGCGAGGATGGCGGCGCCGTCGTGACGCGAGGCCGCGCCCGCGCCGACCAGGATGATCGGGTGCTTGGCGTTCTTTAGCACGTCCATGAAGAAGTGCTTGCCCGCCGCGAGCTCGCCGAGCGTCTCGGTGCCCGCGCCGAGATGGTCATAGTCGTAGGTCAGGTCGACCTTGGCACCGATCACACCGATCTTGAAGCCGCCGGCGCGCCAGCGCTTGCGGATGCGGGCATTGAACACGGCCGCCTCTTTGCGCGGATTGGCGCCGATGATGAGCAGCGCGTCGGCCTGCTCCACGCCTACGAGCGTCGGGTTGAAGATGTAGGAGCCGCGGCCGAGCGCGGGATCGAAGGCGTCGCCGCCCTGCACCGCCAGATTGCCCGAGCCATATTTGGCGAGCAGGTCCTTCAGCGCGAACATCTCCTCGACACCGGCGAGGTCACCGGCGATCGCACCGATGCGCTTGCCGTCAGTGCGCGCCGCCTTGGCCGCGATCGCGGCGAAGGCCTCGGGCCAGCTCGCCGCACGCAGCTTGCCGGCTTCACGGATATAGGGCCGGTCGAGGCGCTGGGTGCGCAAGCCGTCGACGATGTGGCGGGTCTTGTCGGAGATCCACTCCTCGTTCACGGCCTCATTGATGCGCGGCAGCACACGCATCACCTCACGGCCGCGGGTATCGACGCGGATCGCCGATCCCAGGCCATCCATCACGTCGATCGACTGGGTCTTGCCGAGCTCCCAGGGACGCGCCGCAAACGCATAAGGCTTCGAGGTCAGCGCGCCGACCGGACAGATGTCGACGAGGTTGCCCTGCAATTCCGACGTCAGCGCGTGCTCGAGATAGGTCGTGATCTCCATGTCCTCGCCGCGGCCGGTTGCGCCCATCTCGGGCGCGCCGGCGACTTCCGCCGAGAAGCGGACGCAGCGCGTGCACTGGATGCAGCGGTTCATCGAGGTCTTGACCAGCGCGCCGAGATATTTGTCCTCGACCGCGCGCTTGTTCTCGGCGAAGCGGCTGGTGTCGACACCGTAGCCCATCGCCTGGTCCTGCAGGTCGCACTCGCCGCCTTGGTCGCAGATCGGGCAGTCCAGCGGATGGTTGATCAGCAAGAATTCCATCACGCCTTCGCGTGCCTTCTTCACCATCGGCGAACGCGTCGAGATCTCCGGCGGCTCGCCCTTGGGGCCCGGACGGCAGTCGCGCACGCCCCAGGCGCAGCTTGCGACAGGCTTCGGGCCGCCCTTCACTTCGACGAGGCACATCCGGCAATTGCCGGCGATCGACAGCCGCTCGTGATAGCAGAAGCGCGGAATTTCGGCGCCCGCGGCCTCGCACGCCTGGAGCAGCGTGTACTCGGCGGGCACATCGATCTCTTTGCCGTCGATGATGAGCTTGGTCATTTATCCTACTCCGCCGCGACCATGTTCACGGGATCGCGGACGCCGATATCGTCGATGTCGGCCCTGTGCGAATATTGGTCGATGCGCGCTTCGATCTCGTGACGGAAATGGGCGATCAGGCCCTGGATCGGCCAGGCCGCGGCATCGCCGAGCGCGCAGATGGTGTGGCCCTCGACCTGCTTCGTCACTTCAAGCAGCATGTCGATCTCGCGCTTGTGGGCGCGGCCTTCGGCCATGCGGGTGAGCACGCGCCACATCCACCCCGTGCCCTCGCGGCACGGCGTGCACTGGCCGCAGCTCTCATGCTTGTAGAAATAGGAGATGCGGGCGATCGCACGGATCAGGTCGGTCGACTTGTCCATCACGATGACGGCCGCGGTGCCGAGGCCCGAGCGCAGCTTGCTCAAGCTGTCGAAATCCATCGGCGTGTCGATGATCTGCTCGGCCGGCACCATGCGCACGGAGGAGCCGCCGGGGATCACGGCCTTGAGGTTGTCCCAGCCGCCGCGGATGCCACCGCAATGCTTGTCGATCAGTTCGCGGAACGGAATGCCCATGGCCTCTTCGACGTTGCAGGGCCGCTCGACATGGCCGGAGATGCAGAAGAGTTTGGTGCCGACATTGTTCGGACGGCCAATGCCGGCGAACCATGCCGCGCCACGGCGCAGGATGTCCGGCGCGACCGCGATGGACTCGACGTTGTTGACGGTGGTCGGACAGCCGAACAGGCCGACATTGGCCGGGAACGGCGGCTTCAGCCGCGGCTGGCCCTTCTTGCCTTCGAGGCTTTCGAGCAGCGCGGTCTCTTCGCCGCAGATATAGGCGCCGGCGCCGTGGGCGACGTAAAGGTCGAACGGCCAGCCGTTGACGTTGTCCTTGCCGATCAGCTTGGCCTCATAGGCCTGGTCGATCGCGGCCTGAAGGCGCTCGCGCTCGCGGATGAATTCACCGCGGACATAGATGTAGCAGGCATGCGCGTTCATCGCGAAGCTCGCGATCAGGCAGCCCTCGACCAGGAGATGCGGATCGTGCCGCATGATCTCGCGATCCTTGCAGGTGCCGGGCTCGGATTCGTCGGCATTGACGACGAGATAGCTCGGCCGGCCGTCGGTCGATTCCTTCGGCATGAACGACCATTTCAGGCCGGTCGGGAAGCCGGCGCCGCCGCGGCCGCGCAGGCCCGACGCCTTCATCTCGTTGATGATCCAGTCGCGGCCCTTGTCGATGATGGCCTTGGTGCCATCCCAGGCGCCGCGGCGCCGCGCACCCTCGAGCCCCCAATCGTGAAGGCCGTAGAGGTTCTTGAAGATGCGGTCCTTGTCCTCGAGCATATCAGTGCTTTCCGATCAACGATTGGACTGCTTGTAGGCAAGTCCGGCGGCGCAGACGGCGAAGGTCAGCGCCCAGAGCAGACTGGTTTCCAGCGACGCGTTCAGGCTGAAACGCTGCAGCAGGAAAATGAACGCGGCCGCCAACGCGGCGTGCATCGCGATGAAGCCCCACTTCTTCATGGCACCGCTCCCCTGCACTGAAGGCGACGAGAGATCACGCATCAGGTGATCTCCTTCAGCGTGGTCGGCCCCGTAATCGGCGCCGAGAACTGGCGGCCGTTCTGCGGGCCGGGCTTGGGCGGATTGCCCGATGCAAAACCGTCGAGCACCTTGCCAAAGCTCTCCTTGGTCAGGTCCTCATAGGTGTCCTTGCCGATCAGCACCATCGGCGCGTTCACGCAGGCGCCCAGGCACTCCACCTCTTCCCAGCTGAAATTGCCGTCCTTCGAGAGATGGAAGGGCTCGTGATGGATGCGGTGCTCGCAGACGTGGATCAGATCCTCGGCACCGCGCAGGCGGCACGGCGTGGTGCCGCAAACCTGGACGTGGGCCTTCTTGCCGACGGGGGCGAGCTGGAACATCGTGTAGAAGGTCGCAACTTCGAGCACGCGGATATAGGGCATGTCGAGCATGTCGGCGATGACGCGGATCGCGGCTTCCGAGACCCAGCCCTCGTTCTGCTCCTGCGCGCGCCAGAGGATGGCGATGACCGCGGAGGCCTGCCGTCCGGCCGGATATTTCGCGATCTGCTGCCGCGCGAATGCGAGGTTCTCCTCCGTGAACGCAAAGCTCGCGGGCTGGACTTCCTTCGGTGCTAATCGGCGAACGGACATCTCTTCAATCTCTCACTGCATGCGGCGCGCGGACTTGGCATTCAGATTCTTGGCATTCAGGGCATCGATCCTGTCCTGCCAGAATGCGCTTGCGGTGCCGAAAACGTTGTAGCCGACATGGGTCGAGACCTTGATGCGGTCGAGGATCGACAGCTCGGTCACGGTCTCCATCCGGTTGCTGCGCGGATCGAACACGATCAGCTTCAGCGGGGTCTGTTCGAGGATGTAGCGCGACACCGCATGAGAGCGGTCGCTGCCGTGCTCCTCGCACATGATGACGCTGTCGGCCTGGAGTAGCCGGGCACCGCCCTTGATCGCCTCGATCTCGACGCCCTCGACGTCGAGCTTGATCAGATACTTGCCGCTGGAGGCAACCTTGCCGTCGTCGATCAGATTGTCGAGCGCGATGACAGGCACCTCCTCGCCGCCCACTGAGGGATCGCCGGCGATGCTGAAGGCTTCGTGCTTGGTACCAGACAAGCGCGCGGTGCCGCGCGCTGCACCGATCGCGCATTTCATCGTCTCGAAGCGGCCCTCGTTGATGCGGGCGTTGTTGGCTAGCTTCGGATAGTTCTGACCCGACGGCTCGATCGCAATCGCCTTGTGCGAACCGAACGGCCTGCTCGAGACCAGCACCGACCAGTAGCCGTAATTGGCGCCGCAATCGAGCAGCGTGTAGTCGACGTCGATGGAGTCGGCGAATAGCAGCTCGAGCTCGTCCTCGTAGTTGTAGGAGCGGTTGAGCAGCTTGCTCCAATAGCCGTCGCCATAAGGGAATTCGAACACGGCGTCGGGATTGAGCCTGATCGCGATGTTGCGCTTGGGCAGCGTCTTCGCCAGCAAATTGGCGCAAGCGATGTAGCCCATATGCGAGAAGTGCGAGGAGATCTTCGATCCCGTCACCAGCGCCAAGGCAGCCGTCCGCTCCCACAGGTTGGCCCCTTCAAGGGCCCCCGAGGCACGGTCAAACTGGATTGGCGCCTGCGCCATCACCGATCGACCTCTCCGAACACGATGTCGAGCGAGCCGAGGATCGCCGAGACGTCGGCGAGCAGATGGCCGCGGCAGACGTGGTCCATGGCCTGCAGATGGGCAAAGCCCGGCGCGCGGATCTTGCACTTGTACGGCTTGTTGGTGCCGTCGGAGACGAGATAGACGCCGAACTCGCCCTTGGGGGCCTCGACCGCGGCGTAGACTTCGCCGGGCGGAACGTGGACGCCCTCGGTGTAGAGCTTGAAGTGGTGGATCAGCGCTTCCATCGAGCGCTTCATCTCGCCACGGCGCGGCGGCGCGACCTTGTTGTCGGCGACGACGACCGGGCCCTTGCCCTCGGGCGCGTTCAGCTTCTGGATGCACTGCTTCATGATGCGCACGGATTGGCGCATCTCTTCCATGCGGATCAGATAGCGGTCGTAGCAGTCGCCGTTCTTGCCGATCGGAATGTCGAAATCCATCTCGGCATAGCATTCATAGGGCTGCGACTTGCGCAGGTCCCAGGCCGCGCCCGAGCCGCGCACCATCACGCCCGAGAAACCCCACTCCCAGGCCTCCTTGAGTGACACGACGCCGATGTCGACGTTGCGCTGCTTGAAGATGCGGTTGGCGGTGAGCAGACGGTCGAGGTCGTCGACCACCTTCAGGAACGGATCGCACCAGGCCTCGATGTCGTCGACCAGCTTCTGCGGCAGATCCTGATGCACGCCGCCGACGCGGAAGAAGGCTGCATGCATACGGCTGCCCGAGGCGCGCTCGTAGAACACCATCAGCTTCTCGCGCTCTTCGAAACCCCACAGCGGCGGGGTCAGCGCGCCGACGTCCATCGCCTGCGTGGTGACGTTGAGCAGATGCGACAGGATGCGGCCGATCTCGCAATAGAGCACGCGGATGAGCTGGCCGCGGCGCGGCACCTCAATGCCGAGCAGCCTTTCGGCAGCAAGACAGAAGGCATGCTCCTGGTTCATCGGCGCGACGTAGTCCAGGCGATCGAAATAGGGAATCGCCTGCAGGTAGGTCTTCTGCTCGATCAGCTTTTCGGTACCGCGGTGAAGCAGGCCGATATGCGGATCGACGCGTTCGACGACTTCGCCGTCGAGCTCCAGCACCAGCCGCAACACGCCGTGCGCCGCCGGATGCTGCGGGCCGAAATTGATGGTGAAGTTACGGAGATTCTGCGGTTGCTCGTTCATGATCAGCTCTTCGGCCCCGCTTTTTCATCCCCCGGCAACGGATAGTCCGCCCCTTCCCATGGCGAGAGGAAATCGAATTTGCGGAACTCCTGGTTGAGCCTGACGGGCTCGTACACCACCCGCTTCTCCTGGTCGTCGTAGCGAACCTCGACGAAGCCGGTCAGCGGGAAATCCTTGCGCAGCGGATGGCCCTCGAAACCGTAATCGGTGAGGATGCGGCGCATGTCGGGATGGCCGACGAAGAACACGCCGTAGAGGTCGTAGGCCTCGCGCTCGAACCAGTCGGCGCCGGGGAATTCGTCGATCAGAGACGGCACCTGCGTGGTCTCGTCGGCTTGGGCCTTGAGCCGGATCCGCGTGTTCAGCGTCGGGGACAGGAAGTGATAGATCACGTCGAAACGCTTCTCGCGATCCGGATAGTCCACCGCCGTGATGTCGGTGATGTTGACGAAGCGGCAGTTCGGATCGTCGCGCAGGTACTTGACCACCTCGACGATCTTGGCCGCCTCGACGTCCACCGTGAGCTGGTTGAAGGCCACCGAGTGACCGGTAGCGGCGCCCGGAAGCGCGCTAACGATCGTCTGCCCCAGGGCGTCGAGCTTGGCGTCGTCCATGACGTAAAACCTTAGCGTTCGATGGTGCCGGTGCGGCGGATCTTCTTCTGCAGCAGCAGCACGCCGTAGAGCAGCGCTTCCGCCGTAGGCGGGCAGCCCGGCACGTAGATGTCGATCGGCACGATGCGGTCGCAGCCGCGCACGACCGAGTAGGAATAGTGATAGTAGCCCCCGCCATTGGCGCAGGAGCCCATCGAGATGACGTAGCGCGGCTCGGGCATCTGGTCGTAGACCTTGCGCAGCGCCGGGGCCATCTTGTTGGTCAGGGTGCCCGCGACGATCATGACGTCGGACTGGCGCGGCGAGGCACGCGGCGCGAAGCCGAAGCGCTCGACGTCGTAGCGCGGCATCGAGACCTGCATCATCTCGACCGCGCAGCAGGCGAGACCAAAGGTCATCCACATCAAGGAGCCGGTGCGCGCCCAGGTGATGAGGTCGTCGGTCGCGGCAACGAAGAAGCCCTTGTCGGACAGCTCGTGCTTGACCTCGAGGAAGAACGGATCATTGGCCCCGACCGGCTTACCGGTCGACGGATCCAAAATGCCCTTGGGGGCCGGCGCAACGACCGGAGCCAAGGACTGAGTAGGAGGGTTCAATCCCATTCCAGTGCCCCTTTTTTCCATTCATAGGCGAACCCGACCGTCAGCACGGCGAGGAACACCACCATGGACCAGAAGCCGGTCGCGCCAAGCTTGCCGAACGCCACCGCCCAGGGAAACAGGAACGCCACCTCGAGGTCGAAGATGATGAAGAGGATGGCGACCAGGTAGAAGCGGACGTCGAATTTCATGCGGGCGTCGTCGAAGGCGTTGAAACCGCACTCATATGCCGACAGTTTTTCCGGGTCCGGCTGCTGGAACGCCACGATGAAGGGCGCGATCAGCAGCACGAGGCCGATGAGGCCCGCGACCCCTATAAAGACAACGAGTGGAAGATAGTTCTCTAGAATGCCGCTCATCGACGAGCCCTTTTTCCCGCAGCCTCGGGACAGCCACGGATTCGTCCGATTTGGAATTATTCTGAGCCTTAGCGCAGTGCACCAATGGGCGCAAGACACGCTCTTTTCAGGCCCTTTGCCGCTCCCAGAACGGTGGAAATCCCGGAATCACCCCGCGCTGGTATGGAGCAGATCAGCTGACCCAGCAAGGGCGATCCCGATCAGTCCACGCGCGCTCGGCCGTGACGGCCTTTGTTGGGAAGGCGCACTTTATCTAGGCTGGGGCGCAGCAAAGTCCAGATTACAACCAGGACAGGCGCCCCTACCGTCACCCAGGCGACATATTGGCCGGCCTCGCCCCAAAGCAACGCGGCCAGCAAGCCGGTGATGGTCGCAGCCCCGAGCAGGATAGGTGCAGCAAAGACACGTATCCACAGCCGCGGGCGGTCGGGCGAGCCATGCATCACGACGGGACCGGAACTCGTCTGGCGAATGCGTCAGCGCGGGCGGAGGACCGCTTCCGCCGCCGCGCCAGCCAGAGATAGAGGCCGCTGCCGATCACGACGATCGTGAGCACGTCGAGCGCGGCCCAGATCACCTTGAGCGGCATGCCACCGTAGTCGCCGAAATGCAGCGGCTGCGAGATCAAGAGCGCCTGCAGATAGAGCGGCAGTGCCCGGCTGTCGGCGACCTCCCCGCTTTCGCCATCCAGCAGGACAGGCTTGAGCAGCCGCGCCGTCAGGGCCGTATCGCCCCGCATGAAGGCGGCGAAATGATGCGAGGACGTGAACGGCGTGCCCGGAAACGCGATGAAGGCGATCTCCATGCCGGGAGCCGCCCCCTTCGCGCGCGCGACGACATCATCGAGTGAGGCGAGATGCGCGGGCGGCGGCTTGCCGGCATAGGGCGCGACCATGCTGGCGAGTTCGGTCGCCTTCCACTGGTTCAGCATCAGCTCGGCCCAGGTGTTGACGACTCCGGTCAGCCCGACCACCAGCGCCCAGGCCACGGTCACCGCGCCGATCAGGTTGTGCCAGTCGAGCCAGCGCACGCGGCGGGAGGCATGATCGCGGATGGTGGCAAAGCGCAGGCGGCGGGTGAACGGCCAATACAGCACCACGCCCGAGACGATGGCGACGGCGAACAAGAACCCCATCGCACCGAGGAACAGTTTTCCGGCCTGGCCAGCGAACATGTCGGTGTGCAGCTTGAGCACGATCAGCATCGGCCCGACGCCGACAGGCCCGAGCAGCTTGGCCGAGACCGCGTCGAAGGCTCGCACCGTCGCATTGTCGGGAACCCCGTCAGGGGCGCTGTTGGTGAAGGCCATCACGATCCCGGGCTCGTCCTTGTCCCAGGAGATATATTGCATCACCCGGCCGGGATCGGCGGCGAGCGCGGCCTCGGCGATTTGTTGAGGCGTCGCGCGCGCCGCGCTCGCATGAGCTTCGGGCTGGGGGGCATAGCCCAGGAGCTCATCGATCTCGTGGTGGAACACCAGCGGCAGGCCGGTCAGGCAGAGCAGCAGCAGGAACACGGTCGAGATCAGGCTGGTCCAGTTATGGACCACGGACCAGAGCCTGACCGTGCGCGCCTTCACGACAGTCTCCCCTCGCCTACCACTTGTAGGAGACGCTGGCGGTCACGCGCCGGCGGTCGCCGTAGAAGCAGGACGTGGCCGACGCGCAGCTCGCGACGTACATCTTGTCGGTCACGTTGATCACGTTGAGCGCCGTCCGCCAGTTCTGCCATTCGTAGTGGACCGCGAGATCGCCGAGCACCACTGCGGGAACCTCGAGAGTGTTGGCCGTATCCGCCCAGGACGAGCCGACGTAGCGCACGCCGCCGCCGAAACCAAATCCTTCCAGCGGTCCGTCCTTGAAGGTGTAGTCGGCCCAGCCCGAGACCAGGAACTCAGGCGTGTTGGTCGGCGTCTTGCCGACCAGCGCCGGATCGAGATCCTTGCTGTTGAAGAGATGATAGGCCGTGAAGGAGCCGATCAGCTTCAGCTCCCTCGTGGCATTGGCCACCGCTTCGAGCTCGATGCCGCGCGAGGTCACCTCGCCGGTCTGGTTTTGCAACACGGGTACGCTACCCGGCAATGTCGTCGCGACATTTTGCCGGACCAGATCGAAAGCCGAGACCGTGAAATAGCCGTCGAAGCCTTTTGGCGCGACCTTCACGCCGATTTCGGCCTGCTTGCCGGTCTCCGGCAGGAACAGCTGGTTCTGGGCGTTGAGGCCGATGATCGGGTTGTAGCTCGTCGAATAGGAGACGTAGGGCGCGATGCCATTGTCGAAATTGTAGATCAGCCCGGCGCGGCCGCTGAACCTGCTGTCATCGCGGCTGGCGACCAGAGCGCCGGTGTCGCGCGCTTCCTGCGTCGTCTCGACCCAGTCATTGCGCCCGCTCAGCACCAGCGTGAAGTTGCCGAGCTTCATCTGGTCCTGAAGATACGTGCCGGCCTGCTTCTGCGTGATCAGGAAGTTCCGGAACGGAGCGCTCGGTAATGGAACCTCGGCCGACCCGTAGACGGGATTGAAGACGTTGATCGCGGGCACGCCGAACCCGAAGGCCTGGTAGTCGTCGATCTGGTAGCCCCTCAGGTCGACCCCGAACAGCATCGTGTGCCTGACCGGGCCGGTGTCGAAGCGGTACTCGAGCTGGTTGTCGAGATTGGCCTGATTGGCAGTGTTCTTCGCATACCAATTGTACCGATTGAGAGTGGCCGTGTTGATGTCGGCCCAACCGTTGCCGACATAGCCGCGGTAGGTGATGTCGACATGCGCAAAGCGGGCGTTCTGACGGAACGTCAGGTCGTCAGTGAGATTGCGCTCGAACTGATAGCCGAGCATCTCCTGCTCGCGCGTGAACTTGTCGACGCTGGGATCGCCGACGAAGAAGCTGGTGGGAATTTTGCCGAACGACGCGCTGGTCACCGTCCCCTGGTAAGGCAGGAAGTTGATGCCGCGGGTGTCCTGCTTCGAGGCCGAGGCCAGCACCGTCAAGGTCGTGTCGGCATCCGGCTTCCAGGTGACCGACGGCGCGATGAAGTAGTTGTTGTCGGGCGTGAAGTTGACCTGGGTGCCGCCGTTCTGGACCTGGCCGACCACGCGGGCGAACAGCTTGCCGTTCTCGGGGCTCGTCGCGACCGGTCCGCCGAAATCGAAGCCGATATAGGCGTTGCCGAAATTGTTGACGCCGGTCTCGATATAGCGGATCGGCTCGGCCGGCGGCATCTTGCTGATGACGTTGACGATGCCGCTTGGGCTCGATCCGCCGTAGAGCACGGCTGACGGTCCGCGCAGCACCTCGACGCGCTCCATGTTGGGCGTCTGGAGCTTCCAGCTCGCATAGGACGTGTAGAACAGCTGCATGCCGTCGAGGAACAGTCCGATGTCCTCGGACTTGAAGCCGCGGATCAGCCACCAGTCGTTGCGGGTGTCTGTGCCAAACGTTCCGGCGCGCACGCCGGCGGTGTAGCGCAGCACCTCGTCGAGCTTGTTCGGCTTCTGGTCGCGGATCTGCTCGGCACCGATCACCGACACGGACTGCGGCGTCTCCATGATCGGCGTGTTGGTCTTGGTGCCGGACGAGCTGCGGCCGGCGACGTAGCCGTTCACCGGACCGCGCGGCGTCTCGACGAAGCCGACATTGCGCTGCGGCTGCGGCTTGTTCCTGTTGGCGGTCTGCTCCGACGACCGCGGCGCACGGCGCTGAGGGGTCGCCGCGGTGCGGCGGCGCGCTTCCGGCGCCGTGACCGTCACCGACGGAATGTTCTGCGCGCCACCCTGCGCGGACGATTGTGCGAGCGATGCCTGCGGCATCAAGACCCAAGCGGATGCGGTCGCCAACACGGCCGACCGCAGCATTCCAAGACTGTTCAACGCGCCACCCCAAGCTGCATGTTTTGATGCATCATGCCGCCAGTCCCCGCGGCGACATGCGCTGCGGTGACGCTTATGTGAGGGTGCGCGAATTGCCTAATTGAAAACTTCTTAGAAAGATTCTTAGAAGCGCTCCAACATTTCCAGAGATTGCCGAGACATCAGCGCGAATTCTTCTCGCTCTCGAGCATCTCGGCCGCGATCGCCGTGAGCTGATCGACCTGCCGAAGCAGTACTTGGAACTCGGCTTCGCTCAAATGTTGCAGCAGGCGCCGATTGCGTTCCTGCGCGCCATCGACAATCGCATCATGCGCGGCGAGGCCCGTCGCAGTCAGCGAGATCAGCACCTCGCGGCTGTCCTTCGGGTTTGCCGTTTTCGCGATCAGCTTGCGCGACAAGAGGTTTGCCAGCGCACGGCTGATCTGTCCCTTGTCCTGGCCGACCGCCTCGGCGAGCCGCGCCACGCTCATGGGCGGCCGCCGCCCAAGCGAGGCGACGAGACCGAACTCGACTGAGTTCAGTCCTGTGAGACGCTTGTAGCGCAGGATGGCGCCGCGCTTGAGCAGGTTGGCGAGCACCATCAGCCGCGACGACAGCATCGCGGTGACCGGCGCCGCCGGCGCGCTCTCGTCCGTTTCGGACGGCGTCGACCCGCCCCTGCTCTCCGTCTCGCTCATGATTCCACCTCTGCCAAGAAAGCCGGGGCGTGCCAAGCCCGGGTCACGGCGGCCTCCCCCAATCTGATCCGAATGCGTCTAAGAGGCATTTGGAAGATCGTTGACATTGTCATCGAATTATCTTTCACTCGGGACAAGGCATGAAAAAGGCCCGGCCAGCACGGCCCACAGCGGGAGGAGCAGCATGACCATCACCCAGCGGGATCGCGATCTCGGTACGGCCTATGCGATGAAGCCGGCGCATACGCGCACCGAGCTCACCTCGGTCGTGCGCGGCACGCCGATGGGCGAGCTGCTCCGCCGCTACTGGCACCCGGTCGGGCTCACCAGCGACGCCACCAACGCGCCGAAAAAGGTGCGCGCGCTCGGAGAGGATCTCGTGCTCTTCCGTGACAAGCATGGGCGCGCCGGCCTGTTGCACGCCCGCTGCTGCCATCGCGGCACCACGCTCTACTATGGCAAGGTCGAGGAGGACGGCATCCGCTGCTGCTATCACGGCTGGAAGTTCGACACCGAAGGCCACTGTCTGGAGCAGCCCTGCGAGCCTGACGGCGGCCAGTTCAAGGACAAGGTGCGTCAGCCCTGGTATCCGGTCGAGGAACGCTACGGCCTGATCTTCGCCTATATGGGCCCGGCCGAGAAACGTCCGGTGCTGCCGACCTACGAATGTCTGGAAAACATGGACGATGGCGAACTGGTCGATGCCGACGATTCCTCGATCGGCGGCGGCGGTCCCGCCATCATCCCCTGCAACTGGCTCCAGCACTTCGAGAACGTGGTCGATCCCTATCACGTGCCGGTGCTGCACGGCTCGTTCTCGGGCCCGCAATTCACCAACATGATGGCCTCGATCCCCGAGGTGAAGTTCGAGAAATCGCCGCGCGGCGTGCTCGTGCGCTCCGAGCGCAAGCAGGACGACGGCAAGGTGTTTTATCGCGTCAGCGAGGCCGCATTGCCGACGCTTCGCGTGGTGCCGAACCCGCGCGTTGCGCAATTCGCCCGCGTCGAGTCGATCGGCTGGGTGCTTCCGATCGACGATACGTCCTTCCGCATCTACGTCGCCGGCCGCGTCAAGAATCCAGGCGACATCGGCCGCATGCGCTCGAAGTTCAACGGCAAATTCTGGTGGGACATGACCGAGGAAGAGCATCAGCAATTCCCGGGCGACTACGAGGCCCAGGTCGGCCAGGGCGAGGTGACCGTCCACTCCGAGGAGCATTTCGGCCAGAGCGACCGCGGCATCCTGATGATCCGGCGCATGCTGAGCGATCAGCTCGACGCGCTCGCAGCAGGCCGTGATCCAATCGGCGTCTCGTTCGATGCAGCCGCGCCGCCGGTCGAATTCGAAGCGGGGAATTACATCCGCGAAGGCTAGAGCAGCTGGACCGACAACGACAACAAAGACAAATCGGGGGAAGCAATGGTCGATGTAGCGTCACAAATGTCGGTGCAAACGGCCGAAGCAAAGCCGTCGGGGCGGCGCTATTACGTGCTGGGCCTGCTCACCATCATCTATGCGCTGAATTTCCTCGATCGCACGATCTTCAACGTCCTGATCGAGCCCATCAAGAAGGAGTTTGCGCTCAGCGACACCATGATGGGCCTGCTCGCAGGCTTTGGTTTTGCGCTGTTCTACTCCCTGCTCGGCATCCCCATCGCGCGCGTCGCCGACCGGCTCAACCGGCGCAACATCGTCGCCCTCGCTTTCGCGTTCTGGAGCGCAATGACGGCACTGTGCGGCGCGGCGACCAGCCTAACCTCGCTGGCGCTGGCGCGCATCGGCGTCGGCATCGGCGAATCCGCGGGCTCGCCGGCCTCGCAATCGATCGTCGCCGATCTCTTTGCCAAGAACGAGCGTCCGCGCGCGCTCGGCATCTACGCCATTGGCACCTATCTCGGCGTCTTCCTCGGCTATTTCGTCGGCGGCTACGTCAACCAGCACTATGGCTGGCGCATGGCCTTCTACGTCGCGGGCCTGCCCGGCATCCTGCTCGCATTGTTGCTGTGGCTGACGATCTCCGAGCCCAAGCGCGGCGCAATGCAGGAGAGTTTCGTCCCCGAGCCGCTCGAGCCGACGCTGCGCTTCCTCGCCTCGCAGCGGAGCTTCGTGATCGTGCTGATCGGCTTCTGCCTCACCACCTACACGAACTACGCGACCGCAGCCTGGATCCCGCCGTTCCTGGCGCGCGTGCACCATCTGTCGAGCGCCGAGATCGGCACCTATGCCGGTGCCTTCAAGGGGCTCGCCGGCATGGCCGGCACCCTGCTCGGCGGCTTCGTGGTGGCGCAAATCAGCCGTCGTGACGACCGCTGGAAGCTATGGGCGCCCGCGGTCACCTCTGGCGTCGCCGGCCCGGTGTTCGCGCTGTGCATGCTGACGCAGGATTTTACGATGATGGTGGCCATGCTGGCGCTGACCTCGTTCCTGGTCGGCTTCCATCTCGGCCCCGTCTTCGCGATTGCGCAGACCGTGGCCAAGCCGAGCATGCGGGCGCTCGCTTCCGCGCTCATTGCCCTTACCGCGACCTGCTTCGGCCAGGGTGTCGGCCCGCTCGCCGTGGGCGCGGTCAACGATGCCCTCAAGGGCAGCTATGGCGCGGATGCCGTGCGCTACTCCTTGCTCTCGGCCGCTGTCACGACCACGCTCGGCGCCCTGCTGTTCATCTGGGCGGCCCGCTCGATCCGGGATGACATCGGCCGAGCGGCCGCCTAACGCCGCTTCAGGCCACCAGCCCGGCGAAACCAAGCGGGCGTATTAATGAAACCATTTTGCGGAACCCGCGAAACCATCCGGAAACAGAGAGTGCCTAGAAGAGGAGCCCATAGACGGCGGCAAAGCCCGTCGGGAGGCTCAGATGAACCACTCAATTCACTCTGCTGATCGTGCGACCCACCTGAAGATCGTGGTGGTGGCGCTGGTGGCCGGCATTGCGGTGGCCGGCTTCGGGATCGCGGCCCGCACCCATGCCGATTACAGCCAGACCGCTCAGTCCACCCACGTGATCAAGGCCGGCAAGCCTGTGGTGGTGACCAGCGCGGGCTCCTCGGAGATTCGCTGAGACGAAAGGTCCGATTTGACGCCAAACGGCCGCCCTTGGGCGGCCTTTTTGATGTCCAGCGACAGGTAAAGACAAGCCGCCAAGCCATTGATTTTATGAGATCGAGGGGTGTATTCCGCCATGAAATGGCGCGAGAGACGGGGCTCGAACCCGCGACCTCCGGCGTGACAGGCCGGCGCTCTAACCAACTGAGCTACTCCCGCGTGACACGCAAATGTCTGCGGAACGAGGGGGGACTTAAAGGCCGGACTTGGTGAAGTCAAGGACGTTGCGTCGTTAGCCGCAACGCCCGCATTTCCCACCAAGCACCGCATGCAGACGATGCTTAACGGGCCGCGCAGACGCGTAGTCAGTCCATTCCCGAATCGTCTACGCCTCGCGGAACTTGTGGAGTTCCCAGACTATCTTCCTAGAGGACTCCGGCCAGAATCGAGGAGGCAGACATGGCGAAGAAAGCAGCCGCTCCCGCCACCATCACGCTCAAGCACCTCGCCGCTGACATCGCGGAGAGCCAGGACCTGTCGAAAAAGCGAGCCGAGGCCGTCCTGACCGACATGGTCGACCTGATCACCAAGCACCTGAAGAAGGGCGACCGCGTCCGGATCGTCGGTCTCGGCATCCTCCAGGTCCGCAAGCGCGCCGCCCGCACCGGCCGCAATCCCGCCACCGGCGAGCCGATCCACATCAAGGCCAGCAGGAAGGTCGCGTTCCGCCCGGTCAAGGAACTGAAAGAGGCGATCTAGCAATTACGTTTCGTTAAGCCTGATCCGACCTCGTTCCGGCCGCAACGCGGCCCGCTTTTCTGGTATATCGCCTTGCTCATCTGACCCGGCGGTTTGACCAGAAATGTCCTCCCTCACCTTTTCGCATACCGTGACCGAGCGCTTTCTGCGCTACGTCACCATCGACACCCAGTCCGATCCGGACTCCCCGGCCTCGCCTTCGACCGAGAAGCAGAAGGATCTCGGCCGCGTGCTCGCCGCCGAGCTGAAAGCCATGGGCGTCGAGGACGCGCATCTCGACGACTACGGCTATGTCTATGGAACGATCCCGGCCAACACACCTAAGAAGGTGCCGGTGATCTGTTTCTGCTCGCACATGGATACCTCACCCGACGTCACCGGCAAGGACGTCAAGCCGCAGCTGGTGACGAACTATCGCGGCGGCGACATCGTGCTGCCTGGCGACACCAGCCAGGTGATCCGCTTCGCCGAGCACCCTGCGCTGAAGAGCCAGATCGGCAACGACATCATCACGACCGACGGCACCACACTGCTGGGTGCCGACAACAAGGCCGGCGTCGCCGAGATCATGGATGCCGCGCATTTCTTCATCAACAATCCCGATGTGAAGCACGGCACCATCAAGATCCTGTTCACGCCAGATGAAGAGATCGGCCGCGGCGTCGACAATGTCGATTTGAAGAAGCTCGGGGCGGATTTCGGCTACACCATGGACGGCGAGAGCGCCGGCTGCGTCGAGGACGAGACTTTCTCGGCCGACGGGGCCACCATCACCATCAACGGCGTCAGCGCCCATCCCGGCTATGCCAAGGGAAAGATGGAGCACGCGATCAAGATCGCGGCCGCCATCGTCGAGCGCTTGCCCAAGGAAGGCTGCTCGCCGGAGACGACCTCAGGCAAGCAGGGCTTTCTGCACCCGGTCGGCATCGAGGGCGCGCTGGAACAGGCGACGCTCTCCTTCATCGTCCGCGACTTCACCGAGGAAGGGCTGAAGGAGAAGGAGGTCCTGCTCGAGACCATCGTCAAGGACGTGATGAAGGACTATCCGCGCTCGACCTACACATTCGAGGTACGCGAGCAGTACCGCAACATGAAGCAGGTGATCGACCGGCACCCGCACGTGCTCGAATACGCCATCGAGGCGATCCGCCGCGCCGGCCTGCGGCCGATGCGCACCGCGATCCGTGGCGGCACCGACGGCTCGCGCCTGTCCTTCATGGGACTGCCCTGCCCCAACATCTTCGCCGGCGAGCACGCGTTTCATTCGCGGCTGGAATGGGTGAGCCGGCAGGACATGGAGAAGGCGGTGCAGACCATCGTGCATCTGGCGATGATCTGGGAAGAACGGGCGTAAGGCCACCGCGACAGGACGCGGGGCCAGCACGGCCCCGCGAGACAGATACGATGTCCGAGGAGTCGCATGAGCTTCTATCAGGACAGGATCTTGCCTTGGCTGACGCAGCTCGCCATGCGCCAGGCCCAGCTCGTGCCTTATCGTACCCGGGTCGCATCCGCCGCAACGGGGCGCGTCCTTGAGCTCGGCATTGGTCCGGGGCTCAATCTCGGATTCTACGGGCCGAGCGTGACGCAAATCATCGGCATTGATCCATCACCCAAGCTGCTGGAGATCGCGCGCAACGCCGGTCGGCAGCATGCGAGCTGGCTCGATCTGATCGAAGGCTCCGCGGAAGCTATTCCGCTGGAGAGTTCGAGCGTGGACACCGTCGTGACGACGTGGACGATGTGCAGCATCCCCGACGTCAATCGCGCGCTCTCGGAGGCTCGACGTATCCTGAAGCCGGGCGGACAGCTTCTGTTCGTCGAGCATGGCCGCGCACCCGAGCCCAGCGTGCAATGGTGGCAGGATCGTTTGACCCCGCCCTGGAAGGTCATCGCGGGCGGCTGCCATCTCAACCGCGCCATCGCAGACCTGATCCGCACCAACGGCTTCTTCGTCCAAGATCTCAATGTCGGCTATATGCGGGGACCAAAGCCGATGACGTTCATGTATGAAGGTCGAGCCCTCCCGCGTTCGTAATGACCGCAGTTGCCGCGCCCGCGATGCCGACGGCCGGCATCGTCGGCGGGAACAAACATTCGCGACGCCTTCCGTTTTTGCGGCGCGTCACATGTCCTATGTTAACGACGTCCATTACGCGATGCATCAAAGATGCGGTCGGGGCGGAAAACTCGGGAGAGCCGCGTGGACCGCAGAACCGCTTGCCTGAAGCAGGCAGACGCATTTCGGGAAAAGGCCATCGCCGATCCAGCGCACCATGACGAATGGATCGACGAGGCCATCAAGTGGCTGGAGCGGGCAATGGAGGCGAGCCGCCGCGTCGCGGTCACGATCGAAGCCAAAGAAGATTGGCTCCTTCAAGATGCGGCAGCTGAAGCGTTGTTGTCGCAACGCCCCGAGCGCAGTGGCTGATCGCACGCTCCTCCAAAAATTCAGAATTTGCTTAACGCGAATTATATTGCCCCGCGCACAAGATGCCGCCGCGTCCGCCTCTGGCCAAATCGTGATGTCGGGCCGGTTTACAGGTTCCGCCGTGCCATGCGACAACGAGGCATGCACCTGAATAGGTTCGCCAAGGTTGTCGTGATGCTGCTCGTAGCGGTCGGGCTCCTGCTCGCACCGCTGGCGACGCCGGCATCTGCCATGGCGGTATCGGGTGCAGGAAGCAGCATGGCGGCGATGTCGGACGACACGCAAGGCATGTACGAAGACATGCCCTGCTGCCCGGATCAGACCAAGAGCAAGACCTGCGATTCCTGTCCGCTCGTCGCGCTGTGCATGCTGAGCCTCTCGCTCTCCGCTCCTTCCGGAGCGAGCACGGAGATCGAGCGGCAGCCGCAGAGTAGCGCGCTCGCGCCGGGCAATGACCGCCTGCGCGACGGCCTCGCGGCAAAACCTCCCGACCATCCTCCTCGAACCCGGGCCTGATCGGCGCTGACGCGCCTGATGATAGTGCGCGCCGACATCGGCGTGCGCGCCATTGCCTGCCGCTCGGCTGCATCCGGCTTGCCGCGAGCAGCTCCGGCGGCTCCATCAGACCCATCGAGGAACTATAAATTATGACGACCACCAAGCTCGCGCGCGCCGCCATGGCCGCGCTGATCGGTGCTGCGTTCACGGGGAGCGCGCACGCCGAAATCAAGAACTACGAATTCCATCTGGTTCAGCCGACCATCAAGACCGGGGCCGATCGCATCGTGACCGTGCGGCTGGTCGACAAGACCAGTGGCAAGGCGATACCCGATGCGGTGATCTTCGCCAGCCGGCTCGACATGGCGCCTGACGGCATGCAGGAGATGGTCACCAAGGTCACGCCGATGCCGGGCACCGAACCCGGGACCTATCGCTTCAAGGCCAATTTCAGCATGGCCGGACGCTGGCAACTCTCGCTCGGCGCCAAGGTGCAGGGCGAGACCGGCACGGTCGAAAACAAGCTCGTCGTCACGGCCGAGAAATGACCCGCCTCGCCATTACAGGCACTGCCGCTGCGATTTTCGCGGCGGCAGGTGTCGCGCTGATTGGCGGCCGCGCCATGCAGCCTCAGTCGGATTCAAGCTCGCTGACTTTCGCCGCGCATGCGGCTGACGCGGGCGCACCGATCTATTTCCGGGATCCGGACGGCCGGCCGTTCTATTCGCTCACCCCGAAGAAGACCGCCGACGGCCGCGACTATCGCGCCGTGCGGGCGGACGAGGACATCAGCTTCGAGGAGGCTGACGAAGCGCCCGACGTTATGGCGACCGACGCCAAGGGCGATCGCAAGATCAAGTATTACCGCAACCCGATGGGCCTGCCGGACACCTCGCCGGTGCCGAAGAAGGACTCGATGGGGATGGATTACATCCCCGTCTACGAAGGCGAGGACAGCGACGACGGGTCGGTGAAACTGTCGCCCGGCAAGATTCAGCGCACGGGAGCCAGGTCCGAGCCGGTCGTGAGGAGGCCCGTCACCACCCTGATCCGCGCGCCAGGGACCATCCAGGAAGACGAGAGACGCGTTTCGGTGGTCGCGCTGCGCTTCGAGGGATTCGTCGAGAGCGTCGCGAACGTCACGACTGGCGATCACGTCCACAAGGGGCAACCGCTGCTGAACGTATACAGCCCCGCGCTGTCGAGCGCCGCCGCCGAATATCTCTCCGCCATCAACGCCGGCGCGACCGGGAAGGAACTGAAGGGCGCGCGCCGGAGGCTGGAGAATCTCGCCACGCCGGAGCCCGCCATCAAGGAGCTCGAACGCACCCGGGAAATCTCGCTCTCGATTCCCTGGCTCGCGCCCCAGGACGGCGAGATTCTTGAACGCAACGCTGTGCCCGGGATGCGGGCGGGCCCGGGAGACGTGCTCTTCAGGATCGCGGACCACCGCCTGGTTTGGGTGCTCATCGATATGGCGGAGCGCGATCTGCCGCAAGTCGCCGTCGGCACGAAAGTGACCATCAGGCCGCGCGCTCTCGCCGGCCAGAGCTTCGCCGGCACGGTGGCGCTGATCTATCCCCATCTCAACGCTGCGACGCGCACCGCGCGGATCCGGATCGAGGTGCCCAATCCCGACGAAGTGCTGCGGCCCGAGATGTATGTCGATGCCGAGATCGAAGCCGGCACGCCTGGGCCGGTGCTGGCGGTGGCGGAGAGCGCCGTACTCGACAGCGGAAGCCGCCAGGCCGTCCTTGTCGACAAGGGTGAGGGCCGCTTCGAGCCGCGTGAAGTGAAGCTCGGCCGTCGCGGCGGCGGCTTCGTCGAGGTGACCCAAGGCGTGTCGGAGGGCGAGGCCGTCGTCACCTCGGCCAATTTCCTGATCGACGCCGAGAGCAACCTGAAGGCCGCGCTGAAGGGGTTTGCCGCGCCCGAGGGTACGCAACCCGCCCAAGCGGCAGGCACGACGGGAGCGCGCCCATGATCGCCCGCGTCATCGCCTGGTCGGCGCGCAACCTGCTGCTGGTGCTGTTCGGCACCGGCTTCGCGGCTGCCGCCGGAATCTACGCGCTCGTCCATCTGCCGCTGGACGCCATTCCTGATCTCTCCGACACGCAGGTCATCGTCTACACGGAGTATTCAGGGCAGGCGCCACAGGTGATCGAGGACCAGGTCACTTATCCGCTGGCCACCGCCATGCTCACGGTGCCGAAATCCAAAGTGGTGCGCGGTTTCTCCTTTTTCGGGGTCTCCTTCGTCTACGTGATCTTCGAGGACGGCACCGACATCTACTGGGCCCGCTCGCGTGTCCTCGAATTCCTCAACGCCGCCACCTCACGGCTGCCGGCGGGCGTGGCGCCGACCATCGGTCCGGACGCGACCGGCGTCGGCTGGGTCTACCAGTACGCGGTGATGTCCAAGGAACTGAACCTCGCGGACACACGCACCATCCAGGACTGGAATCTCAAATTCGCCCTTGCCAAGGCGGAGGGCGTCGCGGAGGTCGCGAGTGTCGGCGGCTTCGTGAAGCAGTACAACGTCGTCCTCGACGCGCAGCGGATGCGCGATCTCGGCATCACCATGCAGAAGATCCGGGACGCGATCCGTGCCAGCAACGCCGACGTCGGCGGGCGTACTGTCGAGCTGTCGGAGTTCGAGTACGTCATCCGCGGAAAGGGCTACCTGAAGAGTATCGACGATCTCGGTAACATCGTCCTCAAGACCGACAAGGGCACGCCGGTGCTGCTACGGGACGTCTCCAGGGTCGAACTGGGACCGGACGAGCGGCGCGGCATCACCGAGCTCAACGGCGAGGGGGAAGTCGCCAGCGGCATCGTCCTCCAGCGCTTCGGCATGAACGCGCTCGACGTCATCGAGAACGTCAAGAAGCGCTTCAAGGAGATCGCGACCAGCCTCCCCAAATCAGTCGAGATCGTGCCGGTCTATGACCGGTCGAACCTGATCTATGCCGCCATCGATACGCTCAAGCATACGCTGGTCGAAGAAAGCACCGTCGTCGCGCTGGTCTGCATCGTGTTCCTGCTGCACGTCCGCAGCGCGCTCGTCGCCATCCTGATGCTGCCGGTTGGCGTGCTGATGGCGTTCGGGGCGATGAAGCTGCTCGGAATCGGCTCCAATATCATGAGCCTTGGTGGCATCGCCATCGCCATCGGCGCCATGGTCGACGCCGCCATCGTCATGATCGAGAACGCCCACAAGCACCTGGAGCGCGCCAAGCCCGGCAGGTCGCGGATCGCGATCCTGATCGATTCCGCCTCCGAGGTCGGGCCGGCGCTGTTCTTCAGCCTGCTCATCATCACCGTCTCCTTCATGCCGATCTTCACGCTGGAATCGCAGGAGGGGAGGCTGTTCAGCCCGCTCGCCTTCACCAAGACTTTCGCGATGGCCGCGGCCGCGCTGCTCTCGGTGACCCTGGTGCCGGCCTTGATGGTGATCTTCGTCCGCGGGCGGATCGTTCCGGAGCACAGGAATCCGATCAACCGCTTCCTGATCTGGATCTACCGACCGGTCATCAAGGGCGTGCTGCGCGCAAAGACGTTGGTTATCCTGCTCGCACTCGCCGTGCTCGCGGTGACGATTTGGCCCGCGCGCCAGCTCGGCACCGAGTTCATGCCGAACCTCAACGAAGGCACCCTGCTCTACATGCCGACGACGCTGCCCGGCATTTCCGTGACCAAGGCCGCCGAGCTGATGCAGACGCAGGATCGCATCATCAAGTCGTTTCCGGAAGTGGAGTCCGTCTACGGCAAGGCCGGCCGCGCCTCCACGTCGACCGATCCGGCGCCGACCGAGATGTTCGAGACCGTGGTCAACCTCAAGCCGAAGGGACAGTGGCGGAAAGGCCTCACAATCGACGGGCTGATCGCCGAAATGGACAAGGCGCTACAGTTTCCCGGCGTATCGAACGCCTGGACCATGCCGATCAAGGCGCGCATCGACATGCTCTCGACCGGCATCCGGACCCCCGTCGGCGTCAAGGTGATCGGGACTGACCTCGTCGAAATCGATAAGCTCGCGAAGCAGATCGAGCAGGTGCTGCGGGTGGTGCCCGGGACCTCGTCCGCCTACGCGGAGCGCAGTATCGGCGGCTACTATCTGGAAATCACCCCCGACCGGTCGGCGCTGGCCCGCTACGGAATCATGGTCCAAGACGTCCAGGACACCATCGCGACCGCGCTCGGCGGTCAGGCGGTCACGACCACCGTCGAGGGCCGGCAGCGCTTCACGGTCAACATGCGCTATCCCCGCGACCTCCGGGACAATCCGAAGAAGATCGCAAGCGACATCCTCGTTCCCATGCCGGCCGGCGGCGCCGTCCCGCTCGCGGAAGTCGCGACCGTCCAACTCGCGCGCGGCCCGACATCGATCCGGACGGAGAACGCACAGCTCGCCACTTACATCTACGTCGACATCCGCGACCGCGATCTCGGCGGCTACGTCGCGGAGGCGCAGCGCGCCGTCCAGGCCAGCATCCAGTTTCCGCCGGGCTACTACGTGGTTTGGAGCGGCCAGTACGAATATCTCGAGCGGGCCATGGCGCGTCTGAAAATCGTCGTGCCGGCGACGCTCCTCATCATCTTCCTGCTGCTGTACCTCAATTTCCGGTCGGTCACGGACACGATGATCGTGATGCTGTCGCTGCCGTTCGCGCTGGTTGGCGGGCTCTGGCTGATGTGGTGGCTCGGGTTCAACCTCTCTGTCGCCGTCGCCGTGGGCTTCATCGCGCTCGCCGGCGTCGCCGCCGAGACCGGCGTTGTGATGCTGATCTACCTCAATCAAGCGCTTGCGGAGATCAAGGAGCGCCGCGCCGCCGAGGGTTGGACATTGAGCCGGATAGACCTTCGCGAGGCCATCATGGAGGGCGCCGTCGAGCGCGTCCGCCCGAAGATGATGACGGTGGTCGCGATCATGGCCGGCCTGCTGCCGATCATGTGGAGCACCGGCACCGGCTCGGAGATCATGCAGCGCATCGCCGTGCCCATGATCGGCGGCATGATCTCCTCGACGCTGCTGACCCTGATCGTGATCCCGGCGATCTTTGGCCTGGTCAAGGGCTTGCATTTGCTGTCTGCGGGCAAGCCACGACCTCCGGGAAAATCGAAAGCGATCGTTGCAAAGTTGCGAATCCAGGAGCCAGCCGAATGAGGTGAGCCATGATGCAGGACATGATGTCGGGAATGATGGCCGGCATGGGGCTGATCGCGGTTCTAGTCGTTGTCGTGCTCGCGCTGGGGGCGGCAGCGCTGGTCAAGTATCTCTTCTTCTCAAATCGGGGAGATTGAACATGGATCGCCTTCTCTTCGTGGCATTCGCGGCCGTCCTCGTCTCCTCGCCGGCCGGCGCGCAGCAGGACAGCGTGGCTCGGGGCGAACGTGATTTTCGCGTCTGTGCGGCATGTCACTCGCTCGAGCCCGACCGCAACATGACGGGGCCAAGTCTTGCAAATCTCTGGGGGAGGAAGGCCGCCAGCTTGCCGAGTTTCGACCGCTACTCCGACGCGCTGAAAGCTTCGGGAATCATCTGGGACGACCGCTCGCTGGATGCCTGGTTGACCGATCCTGCGCGCATGGTGCCGGACAACGAGATGCCGTTCGAGGGGATCGATGACTCACGCGTTCGCGCGGATCTGTTGGCATTCCTTAAGGAGGCCACCAGGCCGGGGGCCGCGCCGGAGCGAACGGCCGAAAACCGCATGAATGGGGGCGGCATGATGGGAGGGATGATGGGTAGCGGCCGCGCCCCCAATCTGAAGAATCTGAATCCCGCGCAACGCGTCACCGGCATGACCCACTGTCGGGACACCTATCGGGTGACGACGGCCGACGGCAAGACGCGCCCCTTCTGGGAACGCAATCTGCGTCTGAAGACGGATTCCAGCGAAGACGGACCGCAGAGCGGCGCGCCCGCTATCGTGTCGGCCGGCATGATGGGTGACCGGGCGGACGTGATTTTCGCCGCGCCGAACGAAATCTCCAAAACGATAGAAGATCACTGCTGAGCTCTTGGCTGGTCGCCATCTGGCCGCCAACCAAGGTTTTGTTCTAGGCCGGAGTGAGCTTCAGCTCCATTCGGGAGCGCCGTACCACGACAACCGCTCCCTGAAGCGCGAGGCCGGCCATGATTGCGGCCACGATGATATCGGGCCAGCCCGTGCCGGTGCCGAACACGCCGAGGGCGGCCAACAGCACGGCGATGTTTCCGAGCACGTCATTACGGGTGCATATCCAGGCGGAGCGCATATTGGCGTCGCCCTTGCGATGGGCCCACAACAATCCGAACGAAGCAGCGTTTGCGGTAAGGGCCGCCACGCCGACCGCACCCATAGTGAAGGCGTTCGGCAGCGTGCCATGGGCTGCGTGCCAGACCACCGTGCCGACGACCCAAAGGCCAAAGGCGCCCATCGTCAGCCCCTTCGCCAGGGCCGCGGCAGCGCGATAGCGCAGCGCCATGCCGACCACCAGAAGGCTGATGGCGTAGTTCGCGGCGTCTCCGAGAAAATCGAGCGCGTCCGCCTGGAGCGACGCCGATCCCGCAGCAAGGCCCGCTCCAATTTCGGCGAGGAACATGACGGCATTGACGGCGAGCACAACCCAAAGCACGCGACGATACGCCTTGTTGTCGCGATGGCGATCGAGATTAAGCGGCGGCGGTGAGCAGCATGCATCAGCCATGCTCACAGGATAGAGCGGTTGCACGCGCCGGACAATCACGCGGGGCCGGCCCCGCGACATCAAGTTCCCACACGTAACATTGTTGCGGGTCGACACTGTTCCCGTCACCGTGCTAGGCCAGCCTGACTGACAGGATGAGTGAATTCGTGGTCTTGAACCGCCGGCCCTTTAGACTCAGGCGCACGCGCAATTGGCGTGGACTCATGGCTGTGTTTGTTGCGGTCATGTACCTGCTGTCGGGCGCGCTCCACGGCACTCATGACATCGATGTGACCAGCCCGTCCGGTGGCTCGGAAATCGCTTCGATCCTCGCTGGCTCCACGGGCCACGGCGACCACAAGGCGATCGGCGGCCATCATTGCCATGGCTGCTTCTCGCTGACGGTGGCGCAGCCGGCGCTATCCGCCACATCGGTCGCGCTGGTGTCTGCATCGCACCCGCTACGCGCATCCCGGCTCGCCGGAATTATTCCCGATACCGACTCCCCGCCTCCCAAACCTATTGCCTGAATGGATTGGTCGGGCCCCCGCGCCCATTAGGTTCATCCTTCACAGGTCGGTTTCATGTTTTGCAGGGGAATGGCCGCGCGCCTCGCGTGCGCGGCGGCGTGTCTGCTTGTCGGATTGGCGCTTGCACCGTCTCACGCCCAGACTTTGACGATGCGGAGCGCGCTGTCGCGCGCGCTGGCCGCGAGTCCGCGCCTGACGGCGGCGGAGCGCGACGTCGGCATTGCCACGGGCCAGCGCATCCAGGCGGGCGCGCTGCTCAACCCGGAGCTGACTTATGAACAGGACGATTCATTCGGCTCCGGCAAATATCGCGGCACGCGGTCGGCCGAGACCACGCTCCAGATCAGCCAGGCTTTCGAGCTGTTCGGCAAACGGGAGGCGCGGATTGCCGCGGGCGCAGCCGGCATCGAGGTCGCCGCCATCCAGCGTAAGGCCGTCAGGCTGGAGGTGCTGTCGGAGACGGCGATCGCTTTCCTCAGCGTGCTCGGCGCGCAGCGGCGCATCCAGATCCTCGACGAGCAGATCGCCGCGATCGACCGCCTGACGCCGCTGCTGCGCCGCCGCGTCGAGGCCGGCGCCTCCTCGCCGGCCGAGACCGGCCGCGCCGAGGTCGCCTCCGCCCTGGTGAAGGCCGACCGCGAGCGCTTCAAGGCGACGCTGGCAAGCGCCCGGCGCGAGCTGGCGGTGCTGATGGGAGATCCCGCCGCGAAATTCGGCGAGGTCTCCGGCCGGCTCGACACCACGGGACGCCCGCCGACGTTCCAGTCGGTCGTCGCCGCGATCGATGCCAATCCGCAACTGGTGCGCTGGACCGCGGTCTATGCTCAGCGCAATGCCGAGCTGTTGCTGGCACGGCTCAAGCCCTACCCCGACGTGCGGATCGCGGCTGGCTGGCGCCATTACAACGAAACCAATGACGATGCTGTGCGCCTCACGCTCTCGGTGCCAATTCCCGTGTTCGACCAGAACCAGGGCAACATCCTCTCCGCCCAGGAAAGCCTCGCCAAGACCAAAGCCGAGCGCGAGGCCAACCGCAACGCGCTGATCGTGATCGCCGGCCGGGCCTACAACTCGCTGCAAGGCTCGCTGCGCGAGCTCGCGGTCCTGCGCGAGACCGCGATTCCCAAGGCCGTCGAAGCGTCCGAGGCGATCTCGCAAGGCTACGGTCAGGGCCGCTTCACCCTGCTCGAAGTGCTGGACGCCCAGGCAAGCGTCACCCAGGCGCGGCTGCGTGAGCAGGAGGCGCTCCAGAACTTTCATGCGGGGGTGGCGACCATCGAAGGCCTGGTCGGCAATCCCTTCACGCTGGCGCGGGAGAGCGCACGATGAAGACGTCCTCCACCATTGTCGTCGCTGTCATTGCCGCTGCCCTCGGCGCTTGTGGCTATGCCCTGCTGACGCCGGCCAGGGTCGCGCCCGCCGAGCATGCCGCGGACAAGAAGCCGGAGAAGCCGAACCACCATGTCGAGCAGGACGAGCACGGCGCCGACCGCATCCGCATCTCCGACGTCAAGCTTGCCGCAGCCGGTGTGGTGCTGGCGGAAGCCGCGAGCGCGACGCTGACCGACACGCTCGCCTTCAACGGCATCCTGCGCGCCAACCAGGAAGCCGTGGTGCAGGTGACGCCGCGCTTTCCGGGCATCGCCAAATCGATCCTGAAGCGCATCGGGGACAAGGTCGGCAAGGACGATCTGCTCGCCGCGATCGAGAGCAACCAGAGCCTTACCGTCTACGAGCTGAAGGCGCCGATCGCGGGCACCATCATCGAGCGGCAGATCTCGCTCGGCGAATACGCCTCCGAACAGAAGCCGGCCTTCGTCGTCGCCGACCTCTCCACCATCTGGGTCGACCTGTCGATCTACCGGCAGGATCTGCGGCGCGTCCACCTCAACGACGAGGTTCTGATCGATCTCGACGATGGCCGCGGCGAGATCAAGGGCACGATCTCCTACATGGCGCCGATCGGCAGTAGCGAGACCCAGACCGCGCTGGCGCGGGTGGTGCTGGCCAACCCCGACGGCCGACTTCGTCCCGGCCTATTCGTCACGGCGCGGCTGATCCTCGCCGCGCGCAACGTCGCGGTTGCTGTGCGCCGCAGTGCGATCCAGACGCTGGAGAACAAGACGATCGTGTTCGTCCGCGAGGACGGCGACAAGATCGAGGCGCGTCCCGTGAAGCTCGGGGATTCCGATCCGCGCCATGTCGAGATCAAGGCGGGCCTTGCGGCCGGCGAGCATTACGTCGCGGAGAACAGCTTCGTCGTGAAGGCGGAGATGGGCAAGGGCGAGGCCGAGCATGATTGAGCGTCTCATCGCCGCCTCACTGCATCAGCGCTGGCTGGTCCTGCTGCTCGCGCTGGGCGCGCTCGCCTTCGGTGGCTGGAATTTCCAGTGCCTGCCGATCGACGCCGTGCCAGACATCACCAACGTTCAGGTCCAGATCAACACCCGTGCGCCCGGCTATTCGCCGCTCGAGACCGAACAGCGCATCACCTTCCCGGTCGAGACCGCGATGGGCGGCCTGCCGAAGCTCGACTACACCCGCTCGCTGTCGCGCTACGGCCTGAGCCAGGTGACAGTCGTCTTCAAGGACGGCACCGACATCTACTTCGCCCGCCAGCTCGTCGGCGAGCGCATCCAGCAGGTGAAGGACCAGCTTCCGGCCGGCGTCGAGATCGCGATGGGCCCGGTCTCCACTGGGCTCGGCGAAATCTTCATGTACACCGTCGAGGCCAAGGCGGGCGCCAAGACGCAAGGCGGCCACGACTATTCGCTGACCGATCTACGCACGGTGCAGGACTGGATCATCCGGCCGCAGCTTCGCAACGTGCCGGGCGTGATCGAAGTCAACACCATCGGCGGCTTCGAGCGCCAATTCCACGTGCTGCCGGACCCCGGCAAGCTGATGGCCTACCGGCTCGGCTTTCGCGACGTCATGACGGCGCTTGCCGCCAACAACGCCAATGTCGGCGCCGGCTATATCGAGCGCAACGGCGAGCAATACCTGGTTCGCTCCCCAGGCCAGGTCGGCAACGTCAACGAGATCCAGGACATCGTCATCGGCTCGCGCCGCGGCAATCCGGTCAGGATCAGGGATGTCGCGACCGTGACCGAAGGCCGCGACTTGCGCACGGGCGCCGCGACGTGGAACGGCGAGGAAACCGTGCTCGGCACCGCGATGCTGCTGATCGGCGAGAACAGCCGGACCGTGGCGCGCCGCGTCGCAGCCCGTCTCGCGGACATCGCCAAATCGCTGCCCGAAGGCGTCGTGACGCGGACGGTCTACGACCGCACCGATCTGGTCGAAGCCACCATCCGCACCGTCCGGAATAACCTGCTGGAAGGCGCGGCGCTGGTGGTGGCCGTGCTGTTCCTGATCCTCGGCAACATCCGTGCCGCGCTCGTCACCGCCTGCGTCATTCCGCTATCCATGGCCATGACCGTCACCGGCATGGTCGAGACCAAGGTCAGCGCGAACCTGATGAGCCTCGGCGCAATCGACTTCGGCATCATCGTCGATGGCGCCGTGATCATCGTCGAGAATTGCCTGCGCATGCTGGCCGCGGCCCAGCGCGAGAAAGGCGGGCTGCTGACGACCTCCGAGCGGTTGCGCGCGATCCTGCGCGGGTCGAGCGAGGTCATCAAACCGAGCCTGTTCGGAACGCTGATCATCGCGGTGGTCTACCTGCCTGTGCTGACGCTGACCGGCGTCGAAGGCAAGATGTTCACGCCGATGGCGCTGACCGTGCTGATGGCGCTGGGCGCTGCCGTGCTGTTCTCCATCACCTTCGTGCCGGCGGCGGTTGCCATCTTCGTCACCGGCAAGGTATCCGAGCACGAAAACCTGTTCATGCGGGCAGCGAAGCGCGCCTATCTTCCCCTGCTCCGATTTGCCATCGACAACCGGCTCGCCTTCGCAATCATGGCCGTCGTCGTCGTGGTCGCAAGTGGCATCGCCGCCGCGCGCATGGGCGGCGAGTTCATTCCGAGCCTCGACGAAGGCGACGTCGCGCTGGCCTCGATCCGGATTCCCGGCACCAGTCTCACGCAATCGCTGGACCTTCAGAAGGCGCTGGAGAAACGCATCAATCAGATTCCCGAGGTCAAGGAGTTCTTCACCCGCATCGGCACCGCGGAGATCGCAACCGACCCGATGTCGCCCGCGCAGACCGACGGCTACATCATGCTGAAGCCGCGCGCCGAATGGCCCGACCCAAACAAGCCGAAATCGGAGGTGATCCAGGCCATCGACCATGCCGCTGACGACATTCCCGGCAGCGCCTATGAAATCTCCCAGCCGATCCAGTTCCGGGTCAACGAGCTGATCTCCGGCGTGCGCAGCGACATCGGCGTCAAGATCTTCGGCGATGACCTCGACATCCTGCAAGGCGCGGCCAAACAGGTGGAGGCCGCGATCCGCGGCATCCGCGGCGCCAGCGACGTCAAGATCGAACAGGTCGCAGGCCTGCCGATCCTCACCGTCCGGCTCGACCGCCAGGCGCTCGCCCGCTACGGTGTCAGCGTCGGTGAGGTGCAGGGCATCGTCGAGATCGCGGTGGGCGGCAAGTCGGCCGGCAAGCTGTTCGAGGGCGACCGCCGCTTCGACATCGTCGTCCGCCTGCCGGAGCATCTGCGTGGCAATCTCGAAGCGATCCGGGCGATCCCGATCCCGCTGCCGCCCGGTGAGGAGGCCGGCCCCGGCACGGCCATTCGGACCGCGCTGGCCGCCTCCCCGCTCACCCAGATGCGCTATGTGTCGCTGTCGTCGGTCGCCACCGTCGATGCGACGCCTGGTCCCAACCAGATCAGCCGCGAAAACGGCAAGCGGCGCATCGTCGTCACCGCCAATGTCCGCGCGCGCGACCTCAGCTCCTTCGTCGTCGAGGCCGAAGCGGCGGTGGCTGAGAAGGTCAAGCTGCCGCCGGGCTACTTCATCGGCTGGGGCGGGCAGTTCGAACAACTGGTCTCCGCCACCAAGCGGTTGACGATCGTGGTGCCGGTGGCGCTGCTGCTGGTGTTCCTGCTGCTGTTCATGGGCATGGGATCGGCTGCGGATGCGGCGCTGGTGTTCTCCGGCGTGCCGCTGGCGCTGACGGGCGGCGTTGCGGCACTGCTGCTGCGCGGCATTCCTTTATCCATCAGCGCTGGCGTCGGCTTCATCGCGCTGTCGGGCGTGGCCGTGCTCAATGGGCTCGTAATCATCGCGTTCATCGAGCGGTTGCGCAGCGAGGGGCGGTCCGTCGTGGATGCCGTGCGCGAGGGCGCGCTGACGCGGCTGCGCCCGGTGCTGATGACCGCCCTCGTCGCCTCGCTCGGCTTCGTGCCGATGGCGCTCGCCACCGGCGCCGGCGCCGAGGTGCAGCGGCCGCTTGCGACCGTGGTGATCGGCGGCATCATCTCCTCGACCGTGCTGACGCTTTTGGTGCTGCCCGCACTCTACGTGCTGTTCCGCCGTGACGCAGCCACCGAAACGCCTACAATGGCGCCTGATTTGGCAGCGTCCGGGGAGCGCTAGAGGTGGCCGGCCACGACCATCACCGATATCACCACCATGATCATGGCGACCATTCGCACGACCATGGTCACGACCATGCTCATGGTCTTGGGCACGCGCATGTCCATGCGCCCGCCAGCTTTGGCAAGGCGTTCGCGATCGGCATTTCGCTCAACACCGCGCTGGTCGTGGCCGAAGCCGTGTACGGCTATATCGGCAACTCCACCGCCCTGCTCGCGGACGCCGGCCATAACCTTTCCGACGTGCTCGGCCTGGTCGTGGCCTGGGGCGCGTCGATCGCGGCAAGGCGTGCGCCGAGCGGCCGCTTCACCTACGGCCTGCGCGCTTCCACGATTCTTGCGGCGCTGGCGAATGCGGTGTTCCTGCTGGTCGCAACCGGTGCCATTGGCTGGGAGGCGATCCTGCGCCTGCGCGCGCCGGAGCCGGTCGCCGGCGTCACGGTGATGGTGGTGGCCGGCATCGGCATCCTCATCAACGGCTTCACCGCCATGCTGTTCGCGCGCGGGCGCAAGGACGACATCAACATCGAAGGCGCGTACTTGCACATGGCCGCCGATGCCGCGGTCTCGCTTGGCGTGGTCGTCTCGGCGGCGCTGATCATCTGGACCGGTTGGCTCTGGCTCGATCCCTTAACCAGCCTCGTCATCTGCACGACGATCCTCTGGAGCACGACCAGCCTTTTGCGCGGCTCCATCGACATGTCGATGGCGGCAGCCCCCAAAGGCACCGACCTCGCCGCGATCAGGGCATTTCTCCTCGAGCGGCCGGGCGTCTCAGGGATCCACGATCTCCACGTCTGGCCGATCTCGACCACCGAGACAGCGCTGACCTGCCATCTCGTGATGCCCACTGGGGCCGGCGACGCATTCCTGATGGAGACCGCGCAGCTGCTCAAGACCTCATTCCGCATCGGCCACACGACGCTTCAGGTCGAGACGCATCCCGACAACGGCTGCGCGCTGGCGCCGGATGATGTGGTGTGAGGCGCTCTATCTCCACATCGTCATTGCGAGCGCAGCGAAGCAATCCAGAAATGCGTCGGTGGAGGGACTCTGGATTGCTTCGTCGCAAGAGCTCCTCGCAATGACGGCGGAAAGAGAGTCCTACGCCGCCTTCGCCGTCACGATCCAGATCGCGCCCTGCAACGTCACCGACTGCCCCTTCAGGAACGGCGCGAGCATGTCGCGGATCGAAGCCTTGGCGGCCGCGTACGTCTCCGGCGGATGACCTTGCAGCGCGCGGCTGGCGGGGCCGATCTGAAGCGCGCCGTCGACGGCGGCATCGAGCCCGCCGCCGATCGCGATATCCATCGCAAGATTATGCGGCTGCATCGCCGCGTCCACGAAGCCGGCACCCTTCAGGATACGCATCACGCGCTCTTCTGATGCAAAGGCGAACGGGCCCGGCTCCTCCGGCCCGACCGGCGGCATTTTCGGCACGTGTTTGTAGACCGCCATCAGCGGCGCCATCATCCACGGATTTTCCTTCGGCTCGCGCCAGCAGGCGAAGGCAAGCCGCCCGGACGGCTTCAGCGCACGGCGGAGATTGGTGAAGGACGCGATGGGATCGGCGAAGAACATCACGCCAAAGCGCGAGGCGAGCAGATCAAAGCTCGCCGGCTCGAACGGATGAACGGTCGCATCCGCCAGCACGAAATCGAGCGGCAGGCCCTTCGGCGCCAACGCGCGCGCCTGCGACAGCATCGGATCGGAGACGTCGAGGCCGAGCGCAAAGCCATCAGGCGCCACCGCCCTCGCGAACGCGACCGTCGTTGCACCCGAGCCGCAGCCGACGTCGATCACGCGCTCGCCCGGCTTCGGCTTGGCACGATCGATCAGCGCGTCCGCGATCGGCCCGAGCAGCGTCTCCTGCACCGCATGACGATCAGCCCAGCGCTGTCCGCTTGGGCCGTTCCAATAGGCGATCTGGTCGGCGTTGAGCTCGTGTCCGCTTGACTGTTCCATCAACCCTCTCCGCGACAGGGCCGAACGTCCGCGCCCGGCCCAAGACGCTTATCCACATGTCCTTCCCTGCTGCAAGGCCGATTTCAACGCGGCGGCCGAGGCTGATGTGCCAAGCCAAGTTGACACAGCCAAGCGGCCCTGCGCTAACTCAGGGAACAGGAGAAAACCCCTTGAAGTCGGAACGATCAATCGGCATCGATTGCCTGCGCGCAATCTCTATCATATGGGTGCTGCTCTATCATTTCGTCCCGGGTCAGGCTTTCAACCGGGGCACGTTCGGCGTCCTGCTGTTCTTCATCATCAGCGGCTATTGCATCGCGTTCAGCGCTGAGACGTCGCAATCGGCGTGGCACTTCTATGCCAAGAGGCTCGGCCGCCTGCTGCCGGCGTTGATTGTTTGTGGCCTGCTGACGACGCTGTTCAAGATTCTCATGCCCGAGCTGGTCGAAGCGGGCCGTGGGGTGAACTGGTTCGATTACGCCTATACGCTGATAGCTCTTCCGACGCTCAACGTCCTTCACGTCGACTATCATCTGCCCGACGGCGCCTATTGGTCATTGCAGATCGAGTTTCAGTTCTACCTCTTCTGCTTCATGATGATGGCGCTGGGGCTCAAGCAACGCCTGCTGGCATTGCTCTGCGTGGTGACCATCTTCCGGACCCTGACCACCAGCACGGACTATGCCACATCCAACGATTTCTTCCCGTTCTTCATTGCCGGCATGAGCGTGGCGGCGCTCGTCAGGGGGCGCAGCAGGGAGGCGATCATGGGAATCGTCATCGCGTTCTCGCTCGAGCTCTATCATCTGTATTTCAACGTCAAACAGCCGTCGATGGCGATCGAGATGTACCGGTCGCTGCTGCTGTGGTCCGGCACCGCCGCGGTCTATCTTGCCGCGCGTTATGACCATGTCCTGCTTCGATCGTTTCGCGCCTTGGCCGTTCCCTTGGCGTTCATCGGGGTCATCAGCTATCCGCTCTACCTGCTGCATCAGGACATCGGGACCATGATCCTGCAATGGGCCCAGATTGGTCTTGTCTCGAAGCCGGCCCTGCTCATTCGCGCCGTCGTGCTGCCGGGTTTCCTCACGGGCATAGCCTGGCTGGTCTATACATTTGTCGAGAGGCCCACGCTCAAGCCGCTGACCGCCTTCCTGACTCACCCGCTCGCCTGGCTTCGCCAATGGCAGCCCGCGGCCGTCAAATCCTCCGCCGCTGCCAACGCCGGCGACGTCATGCCCCAGGACTTGCCAATCCGATAGCGTCCTTGCCAGTCCGATAGCGTCGACTTTCGCGCAGGCAGGCGCGGCAGCAATATCGATAGATGAGATCCAGCAGAGTACGCATCGGCCAACCCACCGTTGTCGCTTGCGGCTTGATATGGCCCAGGGTGGCGCAGCCCCCTGTGACATTGGTCACATAGCGGGCTTTGCCTTGGTGGCATGCTCCGACTACTCTGGTCACATTGCGATTTGGGGCTGCAATGGGCGCGATTCGGATTTTCGTATTTCTATTGGGCGCATTCTATCTTGGCTGCGGACCGGCACAGGCGGACAAGCGCGTCGCGCTTGTCATCGGCAATTCCGCATACAAGAGCGTGCCCAGGCTGACCAACCCGGTGAACGATGCCTCGCTCGTCGGTGGCATGTTTAGGAAGGCCGGGTTCGATACCGTGGATGTCAAACTCGACCTTAGCGTCGTCGACATGCGCAAGGCGCTGCGCGAATTCGGATCCAAGGCCCGCGAGGCCGATGTCGCGGTGATCTACTATGCGGGCCACGGCATCGAGCTGGACGGCAACAATTATCTGATACCCACTGACGCCGCACTGGAAACCGACACCGACGTCTTCGACGAGGCTTTCCCGCTCGACCGGGTGTTGTTCGCCATCGAGCCAGCCAAGCAGCTCCGTCTCGTCATTCTCGACGCCTGTCGCGACAACCCGTTCGCCAAGACGATGAAGCGCACGGTCGCCGCGCGCGCCATTGGCCGTGGCCTCGCCAAGGTCGAGCCGACCAGCCCGAACACCATGATCGCCTTCGCGGCCAAGGCGGGCTCGACGGCATCGGACGGCAACTCCAGAAACAGCCCGTTTGCAGCAGCGCTGGTCGAGCGCCTGCCGACGCCGGGGCTCGACCTGCGCAAGGCCTTCGGATTCGTGCGCGACGACGTCTTGAAGAACACCGGCTACAAGCAGGAGCCGTATGTGTACGGCTCGCTCGGCGGCGATGACGTGGCACTGGTCCCGGCCAAGCCCGTCGCCGCAGGACCGCAAGCGAGCCCGCAGGATGCGATCCGCCGGGACTACGAACTGGCGCTGCAGGCGGGAAACCGGGACGCCTGGGAGGCCTTCCTGCAGGCCTACCCCGACGGCTTCTATGCCGGCCTCGCTCGCGCCCAATTGAAGAACGTCGCGGCCGAAGAGGCGCGCACCGCCGCAGCCGAGAAGGCGCGCCAGGCAGAAGACGCCAAGGCCCGGCTCGCCGCCGAGCGCGCCACCAAGGCCGAGCAGGAGAAGGCGGCGGCCGCCGCCAAGGCGGCCGAGGAGAAGCGTCTCGCCGCCGAGAAGGCCAAGCAGGTCGAGGAAGCCAAGGCAGCCGCAGCCGAGCAACGAAGGAAGGAGGCCGAGGCCGCAGCGGCAAAGGCGCTGGCCGACAAACAAGCGGCCGAGAAGGCGCTGGCCGAGAAGCTCGCGAGCGACAAGGCCGCCGCCGAGCAAAAGCCGCAGGTCGCCAATGAACAGAAGGTCGCCGCCGTCGCCCCGACCTCGTCGCAGCCGAGCCTGTCGCCGCAGGAAATGACAAAGCTGGTGCAGTCAGAACTCCGCCGCGTCGGCTGCCTGACGGCCTCGGCCGACGGCGACTGGAATGCGTCGTCACAACGTTCGCTGACGCTGTTCAACAAGTACGCCGGCACGAAGCTCGACGCCAAGCTGGCGAGCTTCTATGCGCTGGACGCGATCAAGGCCAAGCCGGGCCGCGTCTGTCCGCTGGTTTGCGATCACGGCTTCAAGGCCGACGGCGACGCCTGCGTGAAGATCGCCTGCCGCGCGGGCTATCGCGTCAATGACGAGAACGAGTGCGAGAAGGTGCAGGAGAAGAAGCCGATAGCGACGCGCGATAATTCGAAAGGGCGGGATAGCGAGCGGAAACAAACGGAGGCTGCGCCAGCGTCTCCGCAAGCCAAATCGTCAGGACAGATAATTTGCAATGCAGCCGGTTGCCGTCCAATTCGATCGGGCTGCAGGCTCGAGGCAAATAGAGCCGGGGTACGTGGCTACGGCAGTGGACCTGGCGACGTCGAAGTTTGCAACTGACAGCGGTGTAACCGTCCAGCAGTACTGCTTAACTTGAAGCTAGCCCCAACGAGAACGACGCTGCCTCGCTCGACCTGCGAGCGCAGACTGGTGGGCGGTCACGGATTCGAACCGCGGACCCTCTGTGCGCATTGCGGCCGCATTGGTTTCACCGAACGGCCACATCGGAATCAGATGCCAACCAGATTTCCTCGATAGATTCGCCGTTCCTCAAACCTGGAAAGGCAAGACCATGCGCAGCTTCACGGCATCCGTCATCGTTGCAGCTCTCTCCCTGGGAACACCTACTCTGGTGCAGGCACAGGGCGCATCGTCACAACCCGGCGCGGAACAGCCGTCCTCTGAATCCAGCACGGTGATCCGGAGCATACAGGTCGTGGACGTCAAGGAATTGCAGCCGGCGGTGCGCGCGAAAGTCGATGAACTCGTGGCGCAGACAAGCGAGCAAGACATCCAGTCGCTTCGGAAGTCCATCGACGCCACACCGCAGGCAGCCTCCGTGCTCAAGGCCAAGGGCTTGAGTTCGTCCCAAGTCGTTGCGATCAACATCGCCGACGGTGTTCTGACGATGTTCACCAAGACGGCCTGACATCGGACGGCAGTTTCGAGGCGACGCACGGCGGCCGCGAGCACGATCGCCGCCTCCTCGGCCGGACGACGAGATCCACGCGACGAAAGAGGATTGCCCTGCAGCGGGCCTGCTGCAGGGCCGCTCGTGTGTCCAGCATGAAAACCCTGACCAGGCCGCAAATTGGAGCCAGTTTGCGACGCGCTCGGCTCTTGCTTCGGCACCCGCCGGGGCGCTAAAGAGGCGCACTTGAAGGCGCACTTGGGCGGTTAGCTCAGCTGGTTAGAGCATCTCGTTTACACCGAGAGGGTCCGCGGTTCGAATCCGTGACCGCCCACCAGCCTTCGCCTGCTTCGCAGGCTACGGCTTGGCAAGCCAGCCGAGGCGCTCATTGGTGCGAAGCTGGCGAAGGCTTGTCGCGAGCCAACCTCAATCCTTCGGCCTCCCCGGTAGCCCCGGCACCGCATCGATCCAGACCGCGGCCGACTGGCACCAGATCTGCCGGACCGGCCTGAGAGCGTCGCGCTGACGGATGCTGCCCCAGCGGATGCCCCAATCGTCGGCGTCATCGCCCTCGCCGCTCGTGAACAGCGGGGAACCGCAATCGGCGCAGAAGTGCTGGAAGCGCATGCGGCCATTGTCGCCCCGTTTGCCGTAGATCTTTGGCGTGCCGCCGGTCAGACGGACGTCCGTTCCGGAACAGACGGCCGTCACCCGGAACGGCGAGCCGGTCAGCGTCTGGCAATCGGTGCAGTGGCAGACCGAGATCTGCTCGGGATCGATGTCGGCATCGAAGGTGATCTTGCCGCAATGGCATTGCCCGTCGATCTGCATCGCCCTCGTCCCTTCGCCCAAAACAAAAACGGCGCCCGAAGGCGCCGTTCTATCATCTTTCACTGAGCCTCAGTGAGCGGTGAGGCCGCCGGCGGCTTCGTCCCCATCCGGCTTTACCGTCACCTTGGTGTCCTCTTCCCAGACAATCGGCACCGGCTTCTTCACCAGCGCCTTGGCGACGACATCGTCGAGGCGCGAGACCGGGATGATCTCCATGCCGCCCTTGATCGCATCGGAAATCTCCGTGAGATCCTTGGCGTTGTCCTCGGGGATCAGCACCGTCTTGATGCCGCCGCGGGCAGCTGCCAGCAGCTTCTCCTTCAGACCACCGATCGGCAGCACGCGGCCGCGCAGCGTGATCTCGCCGGTCATCGCGACATCGTGGCGGACCGGAATGCCGGTCATGACCGAGATGATCGCGGTGGCCATGGCGACGCCCGCGGACGGACCGTCCTTCGGCGTCGCGCCCTCCGGCACGTGCACGTGGATGTCGCGCTTGTCGAACAGCGGCGGCTCGACGCCGTAGTTGATCGCACGCGAGCGGACGTAGGACGCCGCCGCCGAGATCGACTCCTTCATCACGTCGCGCAGATTGCCCGTGACCGTCATCTTGCCCTTGCCGGGCATCATGACGCCTTCGATGGTCAGCAGCTCGCCGCCGACATCGGTCCAGGCAAGGCCGGTGACGATGCCGACCTGCGGCTCGCTCTCGATCTCGCCGAAGCGGTATTTCGGAACGCCGAGCAGCTCTTCCAGAGTCTTCTCGGTGACCTTGACCGACTTCTTCTTGGAGATCATCAGCTCCTTCACCGCCTTGCGGGCGAGTGTGGAGAGCTCACGCTCCAGATTGCGCACGCCCGCTTCGCGGGTGTAGCGGCGGATCAAAAGCAGCAGCGCGTCGTCGTCGATCGAGAACTCCTTGGAGTCCAGGCCGTGCTTGGACACCGCGTTCGGGATCAGGTGCTTGCGCGCGATCTCGACCTTCTCGTTCTCGGTGTAGCCCGCGATCCGGATGATCTCCATGCGGTCCATCAGCGGGCCGGGAATATTGAGCGTATTCGCGGTCGTGATGAACATCACGTTGGACAGATCGTAGTCGACCTCGAGATAGTGGTCGTTGAAGGTCGCGTTCTGCTCGGGGTCGAGGACCTCGAGCAGCGCCGAGGACGGATCGCCGCGGAAATCGGCGCCCATCTTGTCGATCTCGTCCAAGAGGAACAGCGGATTGGACGACTTCGCCTTGCGCATCGACTGGATGATCTTGCCGGGCATCGAGCCGATATAGGTGCGGCGGTGACCGCGGATCTCGGCCTCGTCGCGCACGCCGCCGAGCGAGACGCGCACGAATTCGCGCCCCGTCGCCTTCGCGATCGACTTGCCGAGCGAGGTCTTGCCGACGCCGGGAGGCCCGACGAGGCACAGGATCGGCCCGGTCAGCTTGTTGGCGCGCGACTGCACCGCGAGATACTCGACGATACGTTCCTTGACCTTCTCGAGCCCGTAATGATCGGAGTCCAGGATGGCTTGCGCCGCTTCCAGGTCCTTCTTGACCTTGGACTTCTTGTTCCACGGGATCGACAGCAGCCAATCCAGATAGTTGCGCACGACGGTCGCTTCCGCGGACATCGGCGACATCTGGCGCAGCTTCTTCAATTCATGCTGCGCCTTCTCGCGCGCTTCCTTGGAGAGCTTGGTCTTGGAGATCTTCTCTTCGAGATCGGCGAGCTCGTCGCGACCGTCGTCGTCGCCGAGTTCCTTCTGGATCGCCTTCATCTGCTCGTTGAGATAATACTCGCGCTGGGTCTTCTCCATCTGGCGCTTGACGCGCGAGCGGATCCGCTTCTCGACCTGGAGCACCGAGATCTCGCTCTCCATCAGGCCCAGCACCTTCTCGAGGCGCGTGGTGACGGACAGCGTTTCCAGGATACCCTGGCGGTCCGCGATCTTGACCGCGAGATGCGAGGCGACCGTGTCGGCGAGCTTGGCGAAATCGGTGATCGCCTGCACGACGCCGACGACCTCGGCCGAGATCTTCTTGTTGAGCTTCACATAGCTCTCGAAGTCGGACACGACCGAGCGCGCCAGCGCCTCCGCCTCGACCGACTTCGCATCGGTATCGGCGAGCGCGACGGCAGTCGCTTCGTAATAGTCGGCGCGATCGGTGTATTTCTGCACGCGCGCACGCTCGAGCCCTTCGACCAGCACCTTCACGGTGCCGTCGGGAAGCTTCAGGAGCTGGAGCACGCTGGCAAGCGTACCGGTCTCGTAAATCGCATCGGGCGCCGGATCATCGTCGGACGCGTTCTTCTGCGTCGCCAGCATGATCAGCGCATCGTTCTTCATCACCTCTTCGAGCGCGCGGATCGACTTCTCGCGGCCGACGAAGAGCGGCACGATCATGTGCGGGAAGACGACGATATCGCGCAGCGGCAGCACGGGATAAGCGTGCGTTGCGCCATGAACGATGGTTGGCCGGGGTTTGGGATTAGTCATGGCCTTTTCCTTTTGCTTTGCCCCCTCGCACGCAGCCCGCTGATCATGCGCAACCGCCACGAGGTGCCGAGGTGATCCGCAGAACCGGTCGGTCCTTTTGCGAGTTGGACCGGCTTGCCGGATCGGAACTGAGGCGAATCTTGAAGAGAATTTTCGCTCGCCCGCCGACATTAGGTGGCTATCGACCCGGGGGGTGTCAAGTCATCGAAAAACGCGCGCCATCAGGCGCTTACGCACGCAGGTAAGCGACGCAACACCGGCTGCGGAGATACATTTCCGCAGCCCTCCTTGATCAGACAATTGGAGCGTTCCAGCGCCGAAAAAATCAGGCGCTGGCGTTCTCGACGGCGCGATCGGACCGATCGGCGTAGATGTAGAGCGGACGCGCCGTGCCTTCCACGACTTCTCGCGAAATCACGACCTCTTCCACACCTTCCAGGCCCGGCAAGTCGAACATGGTCTCGAGCAGGATCGCCTCAAGGATCGAGCGCAGGCCGCGCGCGCCGGTCTTGCGCTCGATCGCCTTGCGGGCGACCGCGCCAAGCGCCTCGTCGGCGAAGGTCAGCTCGATGTTCTCCATCTCGAACAGCCGCTGGTACTGTTTCACCAGCGCGTTCTTCGGCTCGGTGAGGATCTTCTTCAGCGACGTCTCGTCCAGGTCTTCGAGCGTCGCCACGACCGGCAGACGACCGACGAACTCAGGAATGAGGCCGTATTTCAGGAGGTCCTCAGGCTCGACGTGACGGAAGATCTCGCCGGTACGGCGGTCCTCCGGCGCGAGCACCTGGGCACCGAAGCCGATCGAGGTCGACCGCCCGCGCGCCGAGATGATCTTCTCGAGGCCGGCGAAGGCGCCGCCGCAGATGAACAGGATGTTGGTGGTATCCACCTGCAGGAACTCCTGCTGCGGATGCTTGCGGCCGCCCTGCGGCGGGACCGAAGCCACCGTGCCTTCCATGATCTTGAGCAGAGCCTGCTGCACGCCCTCACCCGACACGTCGCGCGTGATCGAGGGATTGTCGGACTTGCGGCTGATCTTGTCGATTTCGTCGATGTAGACGATGCCGCGCTGGGCGCGCTCGACATTGTAGTCGGCGGACTGAAGCAGCTTCAGGATGATATTCTCGACGTCCTCGCCGACATAGCCGGCTTCGGTCAGCGTCGTCGCGTCCGCCATCGTGAACGGCACGTCCAGGATGCGGGCGAGCGTCTGCGCGAGCAGCGTCTTGCCCGAACCGGTCGGACCGATCAGCAGGATGTTCGACTTCGCGAGCTCGACGTCGTTGTGCTTGGTCTGGTGGTTGAGGCGCTTGTAGTGGTTGTGCACCGCGACCGACAGGACCTTCTTCGCATGGCTCTGGCCGATCACGTAGTCGTCCAGCACCTTGCAGATTTCCTTCGGCGTCGGAATGCCGTCGCGCGACTTGACCAGCGAGGATTTGTTCTCCTCGCGGATGATGTCCATGCAGAGCTCAACGCACTCGTCGCAGATGAAGACCGTGGGACCCGCGATCAGTTTGCGGACTTCGTGCTGGCTCTTGCCGCAGAACGAGCAATATAGCGTGTTCTTGGAGTCGCTCGTGCCGACCTTACTCATTCATGTCTCCGTCCGCGGTTCGATCCCGTTCCGCTCGATCGCTCCATTCCGACACGATGGCCGGCATGGAGCTTAAGTAGAGCAAATTCCGTACCAAAAAAGACCCTACGCGTTACATCCAGTGCGAATCACGGTCGCTCGATTCTCCGCGATCATAGCCGATCAATCGTAGCCAACCATGCTGTCACCCGACTATCAAGAATTCGCTAATCGGGGCTCGCCGGCTACCCGTGACAATACCGTGATTTCCGGTCTTGGCACGAGCGAAGTGATCGAAATCACCCCGGCGTTGCTGGATTGCCACGAAAAACAAGCACGAAAGCGGAACTTTCCGCCTGTCGCAGGGCGCAAAACCGCGTTGTGCGGCGCGCGCACGCGCCCTTAACGTGAACACCGCCCTGACGCTACGCGGCGATCCCGAGGGATCGCCGTAACGCCCCGGTAGTGCTACAATGGGGCTTTCGCCGGCGTCGGCTCCTCGGCGCGCTTGTCAATGACCTTGTCGACCAGACCGAACTCCTTGGCGTCGTTCGCAGTCAGGAACTTGTCGCGTTCCAGCGCGTCCTCGATCGACTTGTAGGTCTGGCCGGTGTGCTTCACGTAGATCTCGTTGAGCCGCTTCTTCAGGTTCAGGATTTCCTGAGCGTGCAGCATGATGTCGGTGGCCTGGCCCTGGAAGCCGCCCGAGGGCTGGTGGACCATGATGCGCGCGTTCGGCAGCGAGAAGCGCATGTCCTTCTCGCCGGCGGCGAGCAGCAACGAGCCCATCGAGGCCGCCTGTCCCGTGCACAGCGTCGAGACCGGCGGACGGATGAACTGCATGGTGTCGTAGATGGCAAGGCCCGACGTCACCACGCCGCCCGGCGAGTTGATGTACATCGAGATTTCCTTCTTCGGATTTTCCGCCTCAAGGAACAACAGCTGCGCGACGATCAGCGTCGACATGCCGTCCTCGACCGGGCCGGTCACGAAGATGATGCGCTCCTTCAACAGGCGCGAGAAAATGTCGTAGGCGCGCTCGCCACGGTTGGTCTGCTCGACCACCATGGGCACGAGGTTCATGTAGGTTTCAACCGGATCGCGCATGAGTCACCTAGGGTTTCGGAGACGGACATCGCCAGGCTAGCTGCCAGTTTGGCTGGATTTGCCGGAAGGCGGATGGACGTCCTGTGATGCAGGAACTTGGTAGAGGTAGAACATTGAGTACAGGGTGTACCGACAGATATAGCCCAATTCGCGCCTGACAAGTGCGGAGCGCATTAAGGCTTAACCCGTCGGGCAGTTGAAGCTGATTCGCGCAAAGAGGCCCAGCCGGCCATCTGGCTAGCTGAGCCCCTTCGCTGATCATCCTTAATGGAAGGCTTTCTCAACGCCTTCAGGCAGCGCTCTTTTCCGCCTCGTCATCCCTGTAGAGCTCCTCGCGCGAGACCTTCTTCTCGGTCACCTTGGCGAGCTCGAGGATGAAGTCGACGACCTTGTCCTCATAGATTGGTGCACGAAGCTGGGCCAGCGCCTGGGCGTTGTTGCGGTAATAGTCCCAGACTTCCTTCTCACGGCCGGGCATCTGGCGCGCCCGCTCGATCACGGCGCGGCCGACCTCGTCGTCGGTCACGGTGATCTTGTTCTTCTCGCCGATCTCGGAGAGCACGAGGCCGAGGCGCACGCGGCGGTCGGCGATCTTGCGGTACTCTTCCTTGGCGGCGTCTTCAGTGGTGTTCTCGTCGGCAAAGGTCTTGCCGGCCGAAGCCATCTCGGCCTTGACCGAGTTCCACATCAGATTGAACTCCTCGTCGACCAGCGAGGGCGGCGCATCGAAGCGATGCGCTTCGTCGAGGCGGTCGAGCAGCGCGCGCTTGACGCGCTGACGCGTCGCGGTCGCGAATTCGGCGGCCAGCCGCTCGCGCGCGGCTTCCTTGAGCTTGTCGAGCGATTCGAGGCCGAGCGTCTTGGCGAACTCGTCGTCGATCGCGAGATCCTGCGGCGCCTCGATCAGCGTCGCGGTGGTCTCGAACTCGGCCGGCTGGCCGGCGAGCTTGTCGTTCATGTAGTTTTTCGGGAACGACACTTTCAGCGTGCGCGTCTCGTTGGCGCCGATGCCGATGAGCTGCTCCTCGAAGCCGGGGATGAAGGTGTTGGAGCCAATCAGGACCTGGATGCCCTCGCCGGTGCCGCCCTCGAAGGCCTCACCGTTGATGGTGCCTTTGAAGTTGATGGTGACACGATCGCCCGAGGCGGCCTTGGCGCCCTCGCCTTTGGCGGCAAAGGTGCGATTGGAATCGGCGATGCGCTTGATCGCCTCGTCGACGTCGGATTCGGTGACGTCGACGACGGGCTTCTCGACCTCGAAGGTCTTGAAGTCGGCGAGCGCAATGGCTGGCACCACCTCGATCGCGACGGTGTAGGTCAGATCGGTCTTGCCGCTCAGCAGTTCCTCGACCTCGGCCTGCTCGGTCGGCATGGTGATCTTCGGCTCGGTCGCGAGGCGGAAGCCGCGCTCGGAGAACAGCTGCGTGTTGGTGTCGCGGATGGTCTGGTCGATGGTCTCGGCCATCACCGAGCGGCCATAGACCTTCTTCAGGTGACCGACCGGCACCTTGCCGGGACGGAAGCCGTTGAGACGGACCTTGTCCTTGAGATCGACGAGCTTGGCATCGGCCTTGGCGTCGAGATCTGACGCAGGGACGCTGATCTTGAACTCGTGCTTCAAACCTTCCGAGAGGGTCTCTGTGACCTGCATGGCGTCCAATCTTCTTCTCGTTCGGTCCCGGCGCGCATGCGTCGGGACGCTGTCATTAATCGATCCGACGCGAGGCAAACGCCTCAACGCCGGTGGTTCATTGGACCGGCTCCAAGCGGACAAAGTCCGCGCGGAAGCAGGTCTCGTAATCCGTGCAAACGCTGAAAGCGCTTGGTGCGGGCGGAGGGACTCGAACCCCCACAACTTTCGTCACTGGAACCTAAATCCAGCGCGTCTACCAGTTCCGCCACGCCCGCGTGAATTTGCATCAAGACCGGCCGCGATGCCGCGGGCGGCCGGGCTTATAGCATGTGCCTGACTGTTCGCAGCAAAAAAATGGCCGGTTGGAGGCAAGCTTCAAGTAGGCACGACGGCTGGACTTATCCAGCGCGGCGTGGTCCGGATCGGCCATGGCAACGCGGATTTTTGACCCGAACCGACGCGAGGTTTTGGCCGGACTTTTGACTGGACTTGGCGCCTCGGCGGCCGGGCTGATCGGCGGCGGCGCAGGCCCGCTCGTGACCGCCCAGCTCGCGCTCCAGGCACGACCGGCCACGTTGGCCTTGACGCCGGGTCAGCCGCCGACACCAATCTGGGAGCTGGCCGCCGTAAGCCACCTGGGAAACGTCCGTCTCAAGCGCGGCAACCGCTGCGAGGTGGTGTTCCGGAACGAGCTGCCTGTGCCGCTTGCACCAGTCTGGTACGGCCTGACCGGCCCGACCACTTCCGATCCTTTCCGGGGGCGCGCGCCGACCGCCCCAGACACGACTGAAACATCAATTATTTCAATATCTAATGCAGGAACCCTGCTGGCCGACTTCCGCCTCTTCGAGGACGGCCTGAAGCAACCCGCGCGCCCACTTCCGATCATCGCCGAGGAGGCAAATCGGGTCACTGTTGATCGTGACGAGGTTTTGCTGATCGAGGAATGGCGCGTGCGGCCGGATGGGACCGCGCTTCCCCCGGGGCGCGATCCCAAGGACACGACGCCGCTCTACACGATCAACGGACAGACTTCATTCGAACTGTTAGCCGCGGCCAATGAGCGGCTGCGGCTACGCTTTATCAACGGCTCCCAACGTACTGTTCTGGCGATCAAATTGGAAAGCCACGACGTCCGGGTGATGGCCCTGGACGGACAACCGGCCGAGCCGTTTTCGGCGCGCAGCGGGGCGCTGGTGCTGGCCCCGGGCGCGCGGGCCGATGTCTTTGTGGACGCGGCCACGTCGGCCCCATTCCTGCTGCACGACGGCAAGGAGGCCCGCCAGGTCGGCAGCCTCTCGGTCACAGGCAGGCTGGAGCGGCGCGCGCCGCCAGTGCCGGCACAGCCGCTCCCTTCCAATGACCTGCCCGATCAACTCGATCTGAAAGGCGCCCTGCGGTTCGATGTCGCGCTCGGCGCAGCCGACGCCGGCTGGACGCGGCCCGTCAATTTCTCCACCGCCTCCGCCCCGACCTTCCGCGCCAAGGCCGGCCGCACGATCGTCCTGGCCCTGAAGAACCCAGCCCCCGTCACGACCGTGTTCCACCTGCACGGCCACCATTTCCGCCTGCTCGACAAGCTCGACGACGGCTGGAAGCCCTACTGGCTCGATACGCTCGCGATCGAGCCCGGCCAGACCCAGCGCATCGCATTCGCGGCGACCTCATCCGGACGATGGCTGATCGAATCCGTTCTGACCGACTGGGCCGCCCCGCGGCTCGTGCGCTGGTACGCGGTGGAGTGAGCGCCTATTGGCGCGTCCAGAGGTACCGAGCGTCGGGCTCCCGTTCCTCGTTCCGCACCCCGTCGGTCTGCTCGACCAGCGCAAATCCGCGCGCTTCATAGAAGCGCCGCGCCGGCGCGTTGCGCTGGAAGGTCCAGAGCTCGAGTCGATCGCAGGCCTCTTTGGCAACGTCGAGGAGTTCAGTACCGACACCACGGCCCTGGGCAACCGGAAGCACGTAGAGCTGCTCGATCCAGCCCTCACGGAACGCAATGATCCCGCTGAGCACTTCGTCGTCGAAGCGTCCCCATACGCGGCAGGTCGGAAAAACACGCTCGCGGTAGAACCAGCGGTCCTCGTCCGGCGTGTGCAACCCGACGAGCCACGGCATCGCCTGGTCGAGCGCAATCCGATGGACCTGGGCGGCCGCATCCATGTCCGCGAGCGCGAGCTGCCGCAGCACTAGTACTCCACCCCGAGCGCATCATAGATCCGCCGGTGCACGGCCGGCAGCGTCTCGGTCAGGTCTTCCGCGATCAGCCCCGGCCCCGCCTCGCTTCCTGCCTCGCCATGCATCCAGACGCCGATGCTGGCGGCCTCAAACGCCGGCACGCCTTGCGCCAGGAGGCCTGCGATGATGCCCGAGAGCACGTCGCCGGCGCCGGCGGTGGCGAGCCAGGGCGGCGCGTTGGCGGCGATGGTGGCGCGGCCGTCAGGGGCCGCGACCGTCGTGTCCGGTCCCTTCAGCAGCACCACGGCGCCGCAGCGCTCGGCGGCGGCGCGGACGCGCTCGAGCTTGGACCGGCCGGGATGCTTGTTGCTGAGATCCGAGAACAGCCGCGGAAACTCGCCCTCGTGCGGGGTCAGCACCACCGCATTGTCCTGCGAGGACCTGATCGATTCGAACAGCCGCTCTGGCTTTGCGGCAAAGCTCGTCAGCGCGTCCGCGTCCAGCACCAGATGCCGCTGCGCCGTCAGCGCGGTATGAACGAGATCGCAGGTGCGCTCGCCGACGCCCGCGCCGGGGCCTATCATGCAGGTGTTATAGCGCTTGTCGCCGAGGAGCTCGCCGAACTCGATCGCGGTGTCGACCGGGCGAACCATCACCGCGGTCAGCGCGCTGGCATTGATCGCGAGCGCATCGCGCGGGCTCGCCAGCGTCACGAGGCCCGCGCCGGCCCGCAGCGCCCCGCGCGCGGCGAGCCGCGCAGCGCCTGTCGCGGCTGCGTCACCGGAGACGGCCAGCACATGGCCTCGCGCGAATTTGTGGCCGTCGATGCGCGGCACCGGAAAGGCGGCGCCCCAGAAATCCGGATCGTTCTCGAAGAGCTGCGGGGCGATCTCGTCCAGCACGCTCGCGTCGATGCCGATGTCGGCGACGCGCACGCGGCCGCAATGCATGCGGCCGGGCAGCAACAGATGCGCCGGCTTCTTGCGGAAGAAGGTCACGGTCTCCGTGGCATTCACGGCCGCGCCCATCACGGCGGCGCTGGTGCCGTTGATGCCGCTCGGCAGGTCGACCGCCAGCACCAAGGCGCCGTTGCCGTTGATCGCCTCGATCATGGCGCGCGCCTCGCCGTCGACGGGGCGGCTGAGGCCCGCGCCGAACAGGGCATCGATGATCAGCGCCGGCTTTCCGATCGCCTGCGGATTGAACGGGAGCACCGGGTGCTTCCAGCCCCGCGCGGCGGAGGCGGCGTCACCCTGGAGCTGGTCGCGTTCGCACATCAGGATCACCGAGACCTCGCGGCCCTGGGCGGCGAGCTCGGCGGCTGCGACAAAACCGTCGCCGCCATTGTTGCCGGGGCCGGCGACGATCAGGATCGGCCCCTCCTCGACCAGCGCATTGGCCGCCTCGGCGACCGCCTGGCCGGCGCTGAGCATCAGCTTGAAGCCGGGCGTGCCTGCCGCGATACTGAGCTGATCGGCGCGCTGCATTTCAGCGTTGGTCAGAACTTCCATGCCACTTCCCTGGTCCAAACGCCCGTTCAACGGGCACGTTCCGCGCCGACCCATCCCACGGAACAACGATCTGCACATATATTGAACCGTTTGCCTATTTCGTAGTCTGCGGTATTTTGGGCCGGTCGGCGCCACCTATCAGATTGTGCTCGTTAAAAGGCTGATAACGCTCCAATAATCAGGGCATTTGCAACTTGGCATAGACCCTGCTTTCGAGGAAGCCGCTTCGGTTTGTCGTGCTCACTGGCATTCATCAGGGTGTGGCCGGCCGTCGTTGCCGGGCTGGTCAGGCATCCCGGCATAGCGAAGACAAGATCGTGCGTGACAAAGCGCATCCTGACGAAGACGTTGCTATTTGATCGAGAGGCCGGGAGGCGCGCAGTGAAGAAAATCGAAGCCATCATCAAGCCATTCAAGCTCGACGAGGTGAAGGAAGCGCTTCAGGAAGTCGGCCTTCAGGGCATCACCGTCACCGAGGCCAAGGGCTTTGGCCGGCAGAAGGGTCACGCCGAACTCTACCGCGGCGCAGAATACATCGTCGACTTCCTGCCCAAGGTGAAGATCGAGATCGTGATCGGCGACGATCTGGTCGAGCGCGCCATCGAGGCGATCCGCCGCGCCGCGCAGACCGGGCGCATCGGGGACGGCAAGATCTTCGTCTCCAACGTCGAAGAGGCGATCCGCATCCGAACCGGCGAATCCGGGCTGGACGCTATCTGAGCCGGGTGCTATCCCGCGTTTTGCGACACTCTGACAGGAAATAAGGCTGCTTCGGCGGCCTGATTTCGTTTGTGCGGTCGCGCCAAACTCGCCCAAGCGAGAATAATCTTGCTCATCTGGAAACCGACCCGCAGAGCCAAAAGGGGTATGCATGAAGACCGCCAAAGACGTCCTGAAATCGATCAAGGACAACGACGTCAAATACGTCGACCTGCGCTTCACCGATCCGCGCGGCAAGTGGCAGCATGTGACGTTCGACGTCAGCATGATCGATGAGGACATTTTCGCCGAAGGGACGATGTTCGACGGCTCCTCGATCGCCGGCTGGAAGGCGATCAACGAGTCCGACATGTGCCTGATGCCCGATCCGGTGACTGCGACGATCGATCCGTTCTTCGCCGAGACCACGATGGTCATTACCTGCGACGTGCTGGAGCCGACCACCGGCGAGCCCTACAACCGCGACCCCCGCGGCATCGCCAAGAAGGCGGAGGCGATGGTGAAGTCGATGGGCGTGGGCGACACCGTCTTCGTCGGCCCCGAGGCCGAGTTCTTCGTGTTCGACGACGTGCGCTTCTCCTCGACCCCCTACAACACCGGTTTCCGCCTCGACTCCTCGGAGCTGCCGACCAACTCCGACACCGAATATGAAGGCGGCAATCTCGGCCACCGCGTCCGCACCAAGGGCGGCTACTTCCCGGTTCCGCCGCAGGACTCCGTGCAGGACATGCGCTCGGAGATGCTCGGCGCCATGGCCAAGATGGGCGTCAAGGTCGAGAAGCATCACCACGAGGTCGCCTCCGCCCAGCACGAGCTCGGCATGAAGTTCGACACGCTGACGCTGATGGCCGACCACCTCCAGATCTACAAGTACTGCATCCACCAGGTCGCGCACATCTACGGCAAGACCGCCACCTTCATGCCGAAGCCGGTCTACGGCGACAACGGCTCGGGCATGCACGTGCACCAGTCGATCTGGAAGGAAGGCAAGCCGGTGTTCGCCGGCAACAAATACGCCGACCTATCGGAGACATGCCTCCACTACATCGGCGGCATCATCAACCATGCCAAGGCGATCAACGCCTTCACCAATCCCTCGACCAACTCCTACAAGCGTCTGGTCCCGGGCTATGAGGCCCCCGTGCTGCTCGCCTACTCCGCGCGCAACCGCTCGGCCTCCTGCCGCATCCCCTACACTGCTTCGCCGAAGGCCAAGCGCGTCGAGGTGCGCTTCCCCGATCCGCTCGCCAACCCCTATCTCGGCTTCGCCGCGATGCTGATGGCCGGTCTCGACGGCATCAAGAACAAGATCGATCCGGGCCCGGCGATGGACAAGGATCTCTACGACTTGCCGAAGGAAGAGCTGAAGCAGATCCCAACGGTGTGCGGCAGCTTGCGTGAAGCCCTCGAGAATCTCGACAAGGACCGCGCCTTCCTGAAGGCCGGCGGCGTGTTCGACGACGACTTCATCGATGCCTATATCGAGCTGAAGATGACCGAAGTCGAGCGCTTCGAGATGACCCCGCATCCGATCGAATTCGACATGTACTATTCGGGCTGATCGGCCCGAACGCCATACGGCAAGCAAAAGGCGCTCCGAGAGGAGCGCCTTTTCGTTTGGGCCGTTGGGTCTGTAGGGTGGGTTAGCTGGCGGCTGCGCGAAGCGCAGTCCGCTGGCGTAACCCCACCATGCTTCAGCAAATGCGGAAGTTGGTGGGTTACGCCTAGCGATTTGCGCTTTGCGCAACCCGCTAAGCTAACCCACCCCACAAGATACGAGCCAGCCGCTACCACGTCGCGGTGAACGCCTTCTGCAATTCGGCCGGCGCCGTCACACCGCTCGCGATCAGCAATTGGGTGAGAACGCGCGCCTTCTGGGGATTGAGGTCCTCGGACACGACGAATCCGTTCTTGTCGTCGTCGACCTCGACGTTTCGCGTCACGAAGCCGGATCGAACCCGCGTGGAGCGCACCACGATGATGCCCTTCTTCGCCGCCGCTTCGAGCGCTTCGAGGGCGGGCTTGGACGTATTGCCGTCGCCGACGCCGGCGAGCACGATGCCCTTGGCGCCGTGCGAGATGGCATCCTCGATCGGAACGGCGTCCATGTTGGCGTGAGAGTAGACGATCGCGACGCGCGGCAATTGCTCGCCTGCCGGCAGCTGATAGGTCGCGCGCTTGAAGCCGGCAGCCTGGGTCATGAAACGGATGCCGCCGGCGGTGTCGACATAACCGATCGGCCCGTCATTGGACGTATTGAACGTCTCGATGCTCGTGGTGTTGGTCTTGGTGACCGAGCGGGCGCCCTGAATCTTGTCGTTCAGCACGGCCATGACGCCCCGCCCGCGCGAGCGCGGATCGGCGGCCACCTGCACCGCCTCGTAGAGATTGCCGGGGCCGTCCGCGCTCACCGACGTAGCCGGCCGCATCGAGCCGACGATCACCACGGGCTTGTCGCCGCGCACCACGTTGTCGAGAAAGAACGCGGTCTCCTCCAGCGTATCGGTGCCATGGGTGATGACGATGCCATCGGCTTCATTCTTGTCGAAGGCCTCCTGGATGCGGCGGGCCAGCGCAAACCAGACCTTGTCGTTCATGTCCTGGGATCCGATCGACGAAATCTGCTCGGCGTTCAGCTTCGCCAGCTTGTCCAGGCCCGGCACTGACTGCATCAGCTGCTCGCCCGTGATCTGGCCGGATTTGTACGCACCCGTCGCGCGCGGGTCGGCCTGGCCCGCAATGGTGCCGCCCGTCGCCAGTACGAGAATGCGGGGCAGATTGGCGGCAGGGGTGTCCTTGCCGGGCTCTGCGGCCTGCGCGGCTCCGCCGATCGGCCACGAACAAAGTGCGAAGGCGACCAGCGGAACGGCAAGCATGAATGTCCGGCGTTGGCGGCGGCTTGGTGGGCTGACGGCGTGCTTGGTCATCGAATGTTGCTCCCGTTTAAGTAGGCATCAACATTCGACACGCCCATTTGGGCCGAAGATGGGTCATCTTCGCCGCTTACGGCTACGGGTTGTTAGGCCGCGACATCAAATGGTCGAGCAAGCCCGTCGGTAGCGGAAACACGACAGTCGACGATCGTTCGCCGGCGATGTCGTGCAGAGCCGCGAAATAACGCAGCTGCATGGCCTGAGGCTCCTGCGCGAGGATCCGGCCGGCTTCGACGAGCTTTTCGGCAGCCTGCTGCTCGCCCATCGCATTGATCACCTTGGCCCGCCGCAAGCGCTCGGCCTCAGCCTGTTTGGCAATGGCGCGAACCATGGTTTCGTTGATATCGACGTCCTTGATCTCTATGCCGGTGACCTTGATGCCCCAGACGTCCGTCTGCTTGTCGAGGATCTCCTGGATGTCGGCGTTCAACCTGTCGCGCTCGGCAAGCATCTCGTCGAGCTCGTGCTTGCCGAGCACCGAACGCAACGTGGTCTGGGCGAGCTGGCTGGTGGCCGCCATGTAATCGCCGACCTTGATGATGGCGCGCTCGGGGTCGACGATGCGGAAGTACAGCACGGCGTTGACCTTGACGGACACGTTGTCTCGCGAAATCACGTCCTGCGGCGGCACGACCTGCACCATCACCCGGAGGTCGACCTTGACGAGTTGCTGCACGATCGGAATGAGGATGATGAGGCCAGGGCCCTTCACACCGGTAAAGCGGCCGAGCGTAAAGACGACACCGCGCTCATATTCGCGCAGGATTCGAATGGCCTGGGACAGAAATATGACGACTAGCAGCGCGAGCGCCGCATAGGTCAGATATTCCAGCATCATGATGTACCTCCCTCACCGGTCCTCGCCGGTGCGCGCCGTATCAGCAGCGTCAGGTCGACGACGCTGGCAACTTCGACCGTCTCTCCGGGCTCGAACGTGTCGGCGCCGCGCGCCTGCCAGCGTTCACCATGGGCGAACACATGACCCTCGTTCCCGTTCCAGTCGAGAATTTCGGCGGACAAGCCTCGCATGGCCTGCGCGCCGACCCGTTCAGGAGCCTTGGCGGCCCGCCGAAGCGAACCAAGCACGACCAGTGTAAAGCCGACGAACACAGCTGTAGTGATGCCGATCACCCACCACGACAGCTGGTAGCCGGGCGCCTCGACCCTGAACAGCATCAGCGCACCCAGCACGAAAGCGATGATCCCTCCGAGACCGATCACCACCGTCGGATTGAAGGCTTCGACGGTGAGAAGCACGAGTCCGACCAGCATCAGGGCGAGGCCGGCATAGTTGATCGGCAGCAAATTGAGCGCGTAGAGGCCGATCAGCAGGCAGATCGCGCCGACGACTCCGGGAGCGACGGCTCCGGGAGACATGAACTCGAAGATCAGACCGTAGATGCCGACCATCAGGAGAATGAACGCCACGTTCGGGTCGGTGATGACCGCCAAGAAGCGGGATATCCGTCCCGGCTCGATAGCTTCGACGACCGCATCCTTCGTCGCGAGGCGTTGCGTCTTGCCGCCTGCAACCTCCACCACACGGCCATCGAGCTGCCGCAGCAATTCAGCCTGGTCCCGCGCGACGAGATCGATGGCATGGGCCTCTAGCGCGCCGTTGGCAGAGAGAGTGGCGGCCTCACGGACCGCCTTCTCCGCCCAGTCCGCATTGCGGCTGCGCAGCTCGGCGAGGCTGCGGATAAAGGCGACGGCATCGTTCGTGGCCTTCGCCGTCATCGCGTCCTTCGGCTCATCCTTCTTGTCTTTGCCATCCTTGTCGGGTGCACCGCTCGGCAGGCCCGGCAGCGGTCCGCCAATCTGCACCGGCGTCGCCGCACCGATATTGGTGCCTGGTGCCATCGCCGCGATGTGGGTCGCATAAAGGATATAGGTCCCTGCACTCGCCGCGTGGGCGCCGGAGGGAGCGACGTAGCCGACGACGGGGATGGGCGAGGCGAGCACATCCGCGATGATCTCGCGCATGCTGGAATTGAGACCGCCGGGCGTGTTCATTCTCAGAAGCACGACCTCCGCGCGCCGTTCGCTCGCCTTGGCCAAAGCCTCCCGCACATAGCTGGCTGACGCAGGGCCAATGGCCCCGTCGATCGAAACAATCAGTGCAAGGCGGCCGCTCTCCTCCGCTGAGCTGGGAAGGAGGCAGCAGATCAATGCCACGACGGTGATCGCCGCAACGAGGGCCGCCTTCATGGTTTGCACGGCAAGGGCTCCCTTGCAGAGCATATGGTGTTCCCCTCGTGAACCTCAATGCTGCGCGTGGAGGCCAACGTCGCGATTGTGCAACGCAATGCAAATGGCCGTGCAGGATGGCGATGTGATCGGTTGAGCAGAGGCAGTGGCGGACCATGCCCACGGCTGATCCGCCCTGCGCCAGGCGCTGCTAGCGTGCCACCCTCACGCCGTCCGCGCCGATCGGTCCGAACGTGCTCGCGATGATCTCGCTCGTCGGCTGCATGCCGCCGAGCGACCAGTGCGAGGGCTCGTGCTCCTCGATCCTCACCCAGACGTTGCGGCGGAAATCGGGGGTGCCCTGCCCTTCGACCTCGACCAGGAGGTCGGTGACGCGTTCGAGCAGCGTCTTCTTCTGCACGGCGTCCAGGATGCCGCGGACGGTGGAAATGGTGACGTAAGGCATGTCTTTCTCCAATCATGTCGTGTGACGACGGCGGCAGATTGGACCGGACAGTGGCGGCCAGGCAGTGGCGGATAAGACAGAGATCGGGCAATTTCCGCCACGCACCCGCACGCCGATCGGATAGGATCGTCGCATCGTCCGGAGGTCCTATGAAGCTCGCAATTCTGGCGCTGGAAGGCTGCATGCATTCGGCGATCGCCGGCGTCGCCGACGTCCTGTCGCTCGCCAACCACGTGATGCAGCAGAGCGGAGCAAAATCCCGCTTCGCCTGCCAGACGCTCTCGCTCGATGGCAAGGCCGTGCGCGCCGGCGGCGGCCAGTTGGTTTCGGTCGATGGCGCGATCGGGAGCCGCGGCAGCTTCGACGCGATCATCGTCCCCGGCAATCTCGTCGACCACGTCACGGCCGCGCGCCTGCAACCGCAATATGCCCGCGCCGGCGCCTGGCTCCGGCAGCAGCACGCAAATGGCCGGCTGATCGGTGCATTTTGCAGCGGCGTCTTTCTGCTGGCCGGCGCCGGCCTGCTCGACAACCGCCGGGCCACCATCACCTGGTGGCTGCAAAACGAACTGCGGCAACGCCATCCCGCGATCGACCTCGCCCCGGACGCCGTCATCACCTGCGCGGACCGTCTCGTCTGCGCGGCCGGACCGATGTCGTGGGTCGACCTCCTGCTCAGACTGATCGAGATGGTCGACGGCAAGGAGATCGCAAAGTTGTGCGCCGATTACGTCGTCATCGACACCGCGCAGCGCACCCAGTCGATCTTCATGCCCGTCGGCTACCTGCTGTCGCAGGACCCGCTGCTGACCAAGGCCGACCTACTGGTTCGGCGCGCGGGCAAGCGTCCGATAACGGTCAAGCGCCTCGCCGACGCACTCAGCCTCAGCGAGCGCACGCTGAACCGGAAGTTTCAGGAGCTCACGCACGAGCCGCCGCAGGCCTTCATCACGCGCCGCCGCGTCGAGCACGCGCGCACGCTGCTGGAGACGACGAAGCAGCCGGTCAAGACCATCGCGCGGGCGGCGGGCTACGAGGACGAAAGCAGCTTTCGCAAGGCATTCCGCAAGCTGACCCTGATGTCGCCGCAGGCCTACCGCACGCGGCGGATGGAGCGGACAGTGTGAGGCTGACGCCAGACGGCCAACTGAGCGCGTCTACGATTCAACCGCACTGGAAAGATGAACTTTGCACCTCACCGTCAGCTTTCGTTCTGCATCTTGCTCCACTTCGTTCTCAAAGAACAAATCAGAGCCGCAAAAATCGGAGCGGACCAATTCCTACTGATTGGTTTATGCCGCCCGAGATTTGGAAGGCGCATGGGCGAAACACGGGCCGCCCATCTTTGCCGCGCCCTCAACTGGGATCGCATTCATCGTGCGGGAGCGGCAGGCGGCCGGAAAAGCCAGTCCACGTTCCATTGCAGAGGAGCAGATCGAAGCCGACAACCTGTTGGCGCGGAGGCCGCCTTCGGTTTGCTCGGCCCGGCACTTCCAAGTGTGTTTTCCATCGCAAGATGAAATGGGCCCGGAATAGAAGCCGCGATGCCTGCCACAATGGGCTCACCCAATGAGGTCGCTGCAATCGTGATTGTCACCACCGATATGGCGACTACGAACACATCAGTCACGATGCGTTTCGAAAAGTGCTTCGTCATGAGTTGAGCCCTCACAACCGAATTAAGCTACGTGGGGCAGTTACAATCTAGTTCTATGAAAATGGGTGGTACGCACGGGCGCTCACCGCGCGCGGCGGTCCATCCCTTTATAGGCCCGCAGCGATCGATGGTGTAGCAGCCATGCAGACCTAATGGAGCTCGTTCCGGCAGATCGAATTGATCGGCTCCTCAGCGTACATGCCTAGCATGAGCGTGAATGAATTGAATTCGTCGGATCCTCGCGAGATTGCGAAGCAATCCAGAGTCTTTGCGCGATGGGAGTCTGGATTGCTCCGCGGAGCCTGTCATCGGGCCGCGCTCCGCGCGGACCCGTTGGATGCGGCGTGGCGAGAGTCGGCTCCCACCCCTCGTTGTGCGCCTATGCCGCTGCCTTCTGGCGCTCGACCAGCGCTTCGCCAAAGGCCTCGAACAGCTTGCGGTTGATCGGATTGTGCTGCGGATCGTATTCGGCGTGCCATTGCACGCCGAGCGCGAAGGTCGGGGCTTCCGCGATGCGGATCGCTTCGATGGTGCCATCCTCGGCGACGCCCTCGATCAGCACACGTTTGCCGGGCTCCAGGATGCCCTGGCCGTGCAGCGAATTGACCCTGATCTTCTCGCAGCCGAGCAATTTTGCGAACGCCCCGCCCGGCGTCAGGTCGACGTCGTGGCGGTCGGCGAACACCACGGTCGGATCGGGATGGATCTCGCCATTCTCGAGCCTGGGCATGCGGTGATTCATGCGGCCCGGGATTTCGCGGATCTCGGGGTGCAGCGAGCCGCCAAAGGCGACGTTCATCTCCTGGAGGCCGCGGCAGATGCCGAACAGCGGAATGCCGCGGGCGACGCAGGCAACCGAGAGCGCCAGCGCGACCTCGTCGCGGTGGATGTCGTAGGGCTCGTGCTTCTCGCAGGGATCGACGTTGAAACGCGTCGGGTGCACGTTGGCCCGGGCGCCAGTGAGGATGACGCCGTCGACGGTATCGAGCAGCGCCCCGATATCGGTGATGTCGGGCGAGCCCGCGAACATCACCGGCAAACCACCGGAGACCTCGGCCACGGCGCGCAAATTTCGCTCGCCGACCATCTGGACCTGAAATCGATTTTCGACGCGATGGGCATTCCCGATCACGCCGACGACCGGCTTTCTCATCTCCCGTTCCGACCTCCTCCGTAAGAAGATTCTCCAAACATGCCCTTGGGGTGGAACAAATTCAACAGAAGGGATCGCGGGACGGCAATGCTATTTTCGCGCAAATGCCCGATCGGAGGGCGGCCGCGGCGCCGTTCACGCCGGTGGCGTTCGCCCGACGAGACCGTGGACAACGTCAAACCGGCGGTTATCGGCCGGCTTGATCCAAGGCGGGATTTCGCGAAAGAGTGCCTCCCCCGCAGCCGCCGAAAGGACCCGATGTGACCATCCCCGCAGATGAACGGCCCCGCCCCCGTGCCGATCTCGCCTGGGCGATCTCGGTCGGGGGCATCGGCGTTGTGCTGTTCACGGCGATGCTGGTCTTCACCTGGTATTTTGCCGCCACCTTGCTGCTGATCTTCACCGGCATGCTGCTCGGCCTCGGCCTCAATGCGCTGACGGGCGCGCTCGGCCGCCGCGTGCACCTGCCGCATCCCGTCCGCCTCGCGATCGTCTGCATCGCCCTCGCCCTGATGCTCGCGGGCGTCGCCTATCTCGGCGGTGCCACCATCGCCGAGCAGGCCTCGCTGCTGAGCAACACCATCAAGTCGCAGATCACCAACGTCCGGTCCTTCCTCGAAGGCCACGGCATCGATACCAGCTTCTTCGATCTCGGCAACGCGGCGCCTGACGCCACGGCATCGACGACATCGGACTCGACGCCCTCACCCGCAGCGCCCCCGCGCGGAGCATTGCCCGGCGCCGGCGCGCTGGCCTCCAGCGGCGGGGCGATCGTGAGCCAGACCTTCAAGCTGCTGCTTGGCACCATCCACGGTGTCGGAAACATTTTTATCGTGCTGTTCCTGGGTCTCGCCTTCGCCGCCCAGCCCGGCGTCTATCACGACGGCCTGTTGTTCCTCGCGCCGGCCAAACATCGCACGCGCATCACCCTCATCATCGACCGCATCAGCGAGACGCTGGAGCGCTGGCTGATCGCGCAGATTACGGTCATGCTCGCGGTCGGCGCGGTGACCTGGATCGGGCTTGCCGTCATCGGCATCCCCGGCGCGTTCATCCTGGGAATCCAGGCGGGCCTGCTCGCCTTTGTCCCGACCGTCGGCGCCATCATCGCCGGGGTCATCGTGGTGCTGGCGAGCCTTGCGTCGGGCTGGATCGCGGCGCTGTCCGCGCTGCTGCTGTTCCTCGGCGTCCACGCCATGGAAAGCTACGTGCTGACGCCGATCCTCCAGCGCCAGGCCCTGGACATTCCGCCGGCCACGCTGTTCGCGTTCCAGATCCTGCTCGGCGTCGTTTTCGGAATCTGGGGCCTCGCGCTGGCGCTGCCACTGGTCGCCATCGCCAAGGTCATGATCGACCATTTCAAGGCGTATGAGGCGCCGTCTCTGGCGGCCTGAGCCTGCTTCAGGTCGTCAGCACGGTCTCGGTGTGCTCGACCTCGGGGGGCGAAGCAAAATACTGCCCGACGAGGCCGCGCCATTCGGTGAAGTTTTCGGAGCCGCGGAAATCGACGGTGTGGCTCTCCAGTGTCGCCCACTTCACCATCAGGCGGTAGCGCTGCGGCTTCTCGATCGACTTGTGCAGCTCGAAGCTGTGAAAGCCCTTGGAGCGGCCAAAGGCGGCCTTGGCCTTGGCGACAGCTGCCTCAAAATCCTTTTCGCTGCCCGGCTTGACGTCGATTTGCGCGATCTCGGTGATCATCGGTTTCCACCCATTTTTGTTCGATGGGCGTGTCTACCGCAGCCGGCGCAAAAGAAAAAGGCGCCGAAACGGCGCCTGGACGGCTCGAAAATGCAGGTCTCTTAAATGCTAAATGCAAGTAAATGCTAAATGCAAGCCTCTCAGGCGAGCAGCAGCACGGTGCCCGCCACGATGAACGCGCAGCCGACGAACAGCACGAACGGCCAGTAGCTGCGGGCCTGGCCGTATCGTCCTTGCGCACGACGCTCCGTGATCAGCGCGCTCTCGTATTCGTCCGCGGTCGAGAACAGACAGGCGAAGCCGCCGCGTGCCGAGGCAGCTTGGGCTTCGAGTGACATCAGGGCGGCCTGCGGGGTCTGTCGACGGATCGATTCCATGACCATGATGGTAGGGATCGAATGGTAAACAGAGGATTACCGCAACGCCGCCTGTCGTCTCAGACGGTAGCCGGACGCGCCTGCGGCGCACCGGGCCGCGCAGCGCTCTGGCGACGCCAGTTCTCCAGCGACAGCGGCAGCTCCTCCGCCGCCTCGACGCGGTTACGGCCGCCGCGCTTGGCCTGGTAGAGCGCGGTGTCGGCCGAAGCCAGCAGCACCTCGAGCTCGGTGCCGGCCGGACCGCCGGCGACGCCGATGCTGACGGTGGTATCGACCGGACCTTCATCGACCACGACGCCGGAGGTCTCGAACGCTTCGCGCACGCGCTCGGCGACCAGCACCCCCTCTTCCAGCGAGCACGGCAGCAAGGCCGCAAACTCCTCGCCGCCGATGCGGCCCGAGAGATCGGAGATGCGCAGGTTGCTGACGACGACGGTCGAGAACAGTCTCAGCATCTCGTCGCCCGCGGGATGACCGAACCGATCGTTGATCGACTTGAAGTGGTCGATGTCGAAGATCATCACGGTCACCGGCCGCCCGGCCTTGGCCTCGCGCTCGATCACGCGGCTGCAGGCCTCGGAGAAGCCGCGCCGGTTGAGCATGCCGGTCAGGGGATCGGTCGACGCGGCGGTCCGGTGCGCGGTCACCGTGCGCTCGGACACCAGCATGAAGATCACGAACACGGTGCCGACGGCATAGAGCACGAGCTCGACCGCGAACACGGTGACCCAGATGCTCGACGAGAAGCCGGCGTCGTGCGGGCGCAGGAAGCTGCCGAGCACGATCGGCAGCATCAATGCGCAGCCGTGCATCACTGGCATCACGAAGGCCGGCCAGCGGCGTTGCATACTCTTGCGCCGTTCGGTCCAGAGCTCGCTCGCGGTCAGCGCCGCATAGACCGAGACGATGCCGGCGCCGATGATCATGCGCAGCACGGACGCCTCGGCGTTGAGCAGCGTGACGGCAGCGACCCAGGCGAGCGCGCCGAGCACGAGGCCCGGCCAGTTCGGCTTGCGGCCGTGGAAGACGCGCGCCGCATTCCACACCATGCCGCAGGCGACGAAGCCGACGGCATTTAACGCCAGATAGAGATGCGGCCCCAGCCTGTCGCCGGCCGCAGTCCAGAGCGCAACGGAGGCGGCGCCGAGGAGATAGGCGGTGCCCCACCATTTCAGCGCGGGGCTGTTCTCCTGTCTGCCGAAAAACACCATCATGGCGCCGAGCAGTGCGGCAACCATGGTGGCGACCAAATAGAGCGTGATGCTATCGAGCGACATCATGTCAGCCCCCTCTAAAACATAGCAGTTACGCGATCGGCCCAGCCGATTTGCGCGCCCTTCCGAATGTGACGCTATGTCTCGCGGGTTCCATTCAGGTTTTCGCGTGGACCCAAGTTTTCGGGAAACACGTCATCAATTTGCGTACAAACGAACAACAAAAAGGGCGCTGAAAACAGCGCCCTTTTGCATCTCATTGGAGCCGCTTTCGCGGCGAATGTGATCGAAGCGATTAACGCTTCGAGAACTGGAAGGACCGGCGGGCCTTGGCCTTGCCGTACTTCTTACGCTCGACCACGCGGGAGTCGCGGGTCAGGAAGCCGCCCTTCTTGAGCACGCTGCGCAGCTCCGGCTCGAAATAGGTGAGCGCCTTGGAGATGCCGTGACGGACGGCGCCAGCCTGGCCGGACAGGCCACCGCCGGCGACCGTGCAGATCACGTCGTACTGGCCGGAACGCTGGGCCACGGAGAACGGCTGCTCGATCATCATGCGCAGCACGGGACGGGCGAAATAGACCTCGACCTCGCGCGAGTTGACGGTGACCTTGCCGGCACCCGGCTTGATCCAGACGCGGGCGACCGCGTCCTTGCGCTTGCCGGTGGCGTAGGCGCGGTTGAACTTGTCGACCTTCTTCTCGTGCTTGGGCGCCTCGGGCGCGGCCGCCGTCTTGAGCTGCGAGAGCTGGTCGAGCGACTGGATGGATTCGGCCATGTTATGCGGCCCTCGTGTTCTTGCGGTTCAACTTGGCGATGTCGATCTTCTCGGGCTGCTGCGCCTCGTGCGGATGATCGGCGCCGCCGTAGACACGGAGGTTGCCCATCTGCACGCGGCCGAGCGGACCACGCGGGATCATGCGCTCGACGGCCTTCTCGAGCACGCGCTCGGGATGACGGCCTTCGAGGATCTGGCGCGCGGTGCGCTCCTTGACGTGGCCGACGTAGCCGGTGTGCTTGTAGTAGGTCTTCTGCTCGCGCTTACGGCCGGTGAGGACCGCATGCTGCGCGTTGATGATGATGACGTTGTCGCCGCAATCGACGTGCGGGGTGTAGGTCGGGAGGTGTTTGCCGCGGAGCCGCATGGCGACGATGGTGGCGAGACGGCCGACGACCAGACCCTTGGCGTCGATCAGCACCCACTTCTTCGTCACCTCGGCCGGCTTTGCCGAAAAGGTTTTCATGTCAGAATTTCCGTGAGGGAGACATCGGCGCGAACACCGCACCGGACTGGGCGGGTTTCTAGAGAAGAGAGGCGCAGCGGTCAATGCCCCAAGGCGGAATTTATATTCGTAGAATCAATAACTTAAAAATATGGTGCTATACTACCTGCAAAAAGTTCAAACATTTGGAATGGAGTAGGTCGAGGTGACATGGGCGATTGGGTCGGCTGATGTGCCCGACAGGAGATTCACCTCCCCCACTGCCAGGCGCTTGCCGAGCTTGAGCAGTCGGGCCTCGGCCAGCACGTCCTGCCCGGGCTGGCCCTTGCGCAGGAAGTTGATGTTGAGATTGGTCGTGACCGCGAGCCCGATCGGCCCGATTGCTGACAGCAGCACCACGTACATCGCGAAATCGGCCAGCGCCATCAGCGTCGGTCCGGACACGGTTCCACCCGGTCGCAGCATCCTTTCGCTGTAGCGCTGGCGCAAAAGGCAGGTCTGGCCATCGGCGCTTTCGATCGTGATGTCATCGCCGCTGAAGGCCTGGGGAAACTCGTCACGCAGAAACTGCTCGACCTCCGCCACGCTCATTTTCGCCAATGCCATGCTGTTCCCACCCTCGCTTCGCTCGCCCTGTTACATTAAGTTATCTGCATCATCCAATTGCAATAATCCAACTGGAAACGCTTCGATGTCCGCCCAGGCCGCCCGTGCCCCCTCCCCGCAACCGCCGATCCTGCTGCGCGAGATCGTCGGCAGCGTCGCCGTGCTCACGCTGAACCGACCAGCCGCGCGCAACAGCCTTTCGGAGGCGATGATCGGACAGCTGCATGCGAGCCTCAATGCGATCGCGGAAGACAAGCACATCCGTGCGGCCGTCATCGCAGCCAACGGCCCCGCTTTTTCCGCCGGCCACGACCTGAAGGAACTGACCGCGCGCCGCACCGATCCGGATCGCGGCCGGGCTTATTTTGCACAGATCATGACGGCGTGCAGCGCCATGATGCAGGCGATCGTGCGCCTACCCAAGCCCGTGGTCGCTGCAGTCCAAGGCATCGCCACCGCGGCGGGCTGCCAGCTCGTGGCAAGCTGCGATCTGGCGATCGCCTCGGAGGCGGCGAGCTTCGCCACTCCCGGCGTCGACATCGGCCTGTTCTGCTCGACACCGATGGTGGCGCTGTCGCGCAACGTGCCGCGCAAGCAGGCGATGGAGATGCTGCTGACGGGCGAGCCGATCCCGGCCGCGCGCGCCCGCGAGATCGGCCTCGTCAATCGCATCGTCCCCGCTGGCACCGAGCGCGAGGCCGCGATTGCGCTCGCACAGCAGGTCGCACTGAAATCTGCCTACACCGTCAAGCTCGGCAAGGAGGCATTCTATCGCCAGGCCGAGATGAGCCTTGCCGAGGCCTATCGCCATGCGGCAGAGGTGATGACCGAGAACATGATGGCGCGCGACGCCGAGGAAGGCATTGGCGCCTTCATCGCAAAGCGTACGCCGACATGGCGGGATGAATGACAACAAGAAAAGATATGAGATGAACCACGACGCCTATCCCGACAATTACATCCGCGGCATCCTCAACAGCGTGAAGTCGATCGCGATGGTCGGCGCCTCGCCGGTCAACGTGCGGCCGAGCTACTTTGCGTTCAAATATCTGGCGCAGCGCGGCTACGACATGATCCCGGTCAATCCCGGTCATGTCGGCAAGGAGCTGCTCGGAAAGCCCTTCGTCGCCTCGCTCGTAGACATCGGCCGTCCGATCGACATGATCGACATTTTTCGCAACTCCAGCCACATCATGCCTGTGGTCGAAGAGGCGCTCACGCTCGATCCACTGCCGAAGGTGATCTGGATGCAGCTTGGCGCGCGCGACGACGCTGCGGCGGCGAAGGCAGAGTCCGTCGGTATCAAGGTGGTGATGAACCGCTGTCCCAAGATCGAATACGGCCGCTTGTCGTCTGAGATCTCCTGGATGGGCGTGAATTCACGCACGCTCAGCTCCAAGCGCGCGCCGGTGCCGACGCAAGGCATGCGGCTATCCCTCAATCGGATGAGTGTCGGCGGTGGCGACACCGCGGCATCAGATCGCGCCGCCAAAAACAAGACCGAGCAAAGCTGACGCGATCGCGTAGGATTCATTTCGCGATCGCGACAATGCGTAGCACGATCGTTCCGATGTGAAGCCGCAGCTTGACGGCGGACGCCGCGCCGATCAGCATGCCGCGCGATTTCAGACCAAGAGAACAGGACGCCCTCAATGAGCGATCGCCTTCCGGGATTTTCCACGCTCGCCGTGCATGCCGGTGCACAGCCCGACCCCACCACCGGTGCGCGCGCAACTCCGATTTATCAAACGACATCTTTCGTGTTCAACGATGCCGACCACGCCGCCTCGCTGTTCGGTTTGCAGGCGTTCGGCAACATCTATACCCGCATCGGCAATCCCACCAACGCGGTGCTGGAGGAGCGTGTCGCCGCGCTCGAAGGCGGCACGGCCGCGCTCGCGGTGGCCTCGGGCCATGCCGCACAGGTCGTGGTGCTGCAGCAATTGCTCCAGCCCGGCGATGAATTCATCGCCGCGCGAAAGCTCTATGGCGGCTCGATCAACCAGTTCACGCATGCGTTCAAGAGCTTTGGCTGGAACGTGGTGTGGGCCGATCCCGATGACATCGGAAGCTTCGAGCGCGCGGTGACGCCGCGCACGAAGGCGATCTTCATCGAGTCCATCGCCAATCCGGCCGGCAGCATCACCGACATCGAGGCGATCTCGACGGTGGCGCGCAAGGCCGGCGTGCCGCTGATCGTCGACAACACGCTGGCCTCGCCCTATCTGATCCGCCCGATCGATCACGGCGCGGACATCGTCGTGCACTCGCTGACGAAATTCTTGGGCGGCCATGGCAATTCGCTCGGCGGCATCATCGTCGACGCCGGCACGTTCGACTGGTCCATAGGCGGCAAATATCCGATGCTGTCGGAGCCACGGCCGGAATATCACGGCATCCGCCTCCAGGAGACCTTTGGCAATTTCGCCTTCGCGATCGCCTGCCGCGTGCTGGGCTTGCGCGACCTCGGGCCAGCGCTCTCCCCGTTCAACGCCTTCATGATCCTGACCGGCATCGAGACGCTGCCGCTGCGCATGCAGAAGCACTGCGACAACGCCAAGGCGGTCGCCGAATTCCTCGCCGGCCATCCGGCGGTGGCGTCGGTCAGCTATGCCGGGCTTCCGAGCGACAAGTACAATCAGCTCGCGCGCAAATACGCGCCGAGGGGCGCAGGCGCCGTGTTCACCTTCAGCCTGAAGGGCGGCTATGACGCCGGCGTCAGCCTGGTGTCGAAATTGCAGCTGTTTTCGCATCTGGCCAACGTCGGCGACACCCGCTCGCTGGTGATCCACCCGGCCTCGACCACGCACAGCCAGCTCGACGACGCCGCCAAGGTCAAGTCCGGCGCCGGCCCCGACGTGGTGCGGCTCTCGATCGGCATCGAGGACAAGGAAGATCTGATCGCGGATCTGGAGCAGGCGCTGGGCGCTTAGTTCTTGTGATTCCGAGGCGGAGTGCAAAGCCGCCCCGGAATGACGGGCCTAGTTAACAGTCATTAACCACACCTGCCGCATACATCGTCTTTGGATCGCCCCCTTTGATTCGGAGCCGACGATGCTGCGCTGGATGGTGCCTGCCCTTGCCGCGATGCTGACCGTTTCGGCCGCCGTTGCTGCCGATCTGCCGGCCACGCCGAAGCGGCGCGCCGCTGTTCCGCCGCAGGAAGCACCAAGAGTCTATGTCGAGACCGATCCGGACGCGCTGATCTCGCCGGCCTATGGCATCGGCAGCTACATCCGCAACCTGCCGGGCACCCCGCTCCTGCCCGGCTCGCACACATTGCCCGGCTATTACGGTCGCCCCTGGGATTACGATTATCAGGGCTCGTATTACGGCGGGAAGCAGGTCGACTATTTCTGGCGCCTGCCTTACGCGTGCGGAGTCTACGGCTATTGTTGATCAGCTGGCCTGACCCAGCGGAACACCGCGCGGCCGCGCCTCAGTCAGCTGCCGCGAAGCCAGACGCTCCACCTGCATTACCGCGAGTGTCAACACGACGATTGCGACCGCCTGATGCGCGAGCGCCAGTCCGATCGGAACCTGGTTGAGCAGCGTCAGGATGCCGAGCACCGCCTGCAGGCTCACCGCAGCAAACAACCACAGCGCGCCGCTTGCCGCCGCACCTGCGCGCGACCGCACCGCGTCGATCGCGTGCAGCGCCGCCAGCACGAACAGCGCATAGGCCGTCATGCGGTGCTCGAACTGCACCGTCAGCACATTGTCGAACAGGTTGCGCCACCACGGCGTCTCGAACCACAGCCGATCCGCCGAGGGAATGAACGCACCGTCGATCTGCGGCCAGGTGTTGTAGGCACGCCCGGCCCGCAGACCCGCGACCAGCGCGCCGAAATAGATCTGCACGAAGGTCACAACGAGGAGCAGCGCGCTCGTGAACCTCAACCGCGGCGGCACGGCGATCTGCGGCCGCTCCTTGAGCCGCCGCACCGTCCAGACGATGCCGGCAAAGATCAGAAGCCCGAGCATCAAATGGGTCGCCAGCCGATATTGCGACACCTCGATGCGTTCCGACAGGCCCGAGGCTACCATCCACCAGCCGACCGCGCCCTGGAGGCCGCCGAGCGCGAACAGCAGCCAGAGCCGCCGCTTCAGTTCACCCGGCAGGCCGCCGCGCCACAGGAAGAACAGGAACGGCAGCAGATAGGCAACGCCAATGAAACGCCCGAGCAACCGGTGGCTCCATTCCCACCAGAAGATCTCCTTGAACTCGGACAGGCTCATGCCCGCATTGAGCTCGCGATATTGCGGGATCCTCTTGTAGGCCTCGAACGCCTCGGTCCACTGCGTCTCGGTGAGCGGCGGCACGCTGCCCGTAACAGGCTTCCATTCGACGATCGAGAGGCCGGATTCCGTCAACCGCGTCGCGCCGCCGACGAGCACCATCAGCGCGATCAGCGCGGCCACGGCGATCAGCCACACGCGCACGGCGCGATGCGGTTGGGACGGGGCGGAAATCGTCGTCATTGAGGGCAAAAACCAGGCTTGAACCGGACTGCGCGCTCCTTATAGTCCCCCGCTCCCGCAGCGCAAGTTACGCGAAAGCAGCAAGCTCCCGCCATGACGATCCGCACCCGCAAGTTCCTCGGCGCCATCCTGCTCCTGGTGCTGGCCACGGTCTGGGCTCTGCTCGGCATGGCGCTGGCGCAGATGCCATGGATCGCCGAGTCCGGCTGGCGGCAGGCGATCTACTACGTGGTGGTTGGCATGGGTTGGGTGCTGCCGGCGATGCCGATCGTGAGCTGGATGCAGCGTCCCGATCGCGCCAAATCCAGTTCGTAGCGCCTATCTCGTGGCGCTTCCCGTCGGTTTCACCGGCGCAAAGGCAACGCCTGACATCAGCACGCGCATCCTGCGCAGCGATTGGACCCGGCCGTCCCAGGAGATCCGCGGCAGCGCGCGCAAATTGGTGCGTCCCTCCGCATCTACGATACCAGGGATCGTCGACACGGCGCTGGCAAAGCCGGCCTCCTCCGCCATCACGACGTGGCTGCGCCGAAACGAAGATCGATCGCCGAACGGAAAGGCGAGATGCCTGATCTCGCGGCGGAAGGCCGCTTCCGCGACCGCCTTGCCCATCGTCATCTCGCGGAGCGCGGCCGCATCCTTCATGTTGGCGAGAACGGGATAGTTTACGGTCGCGCTGCCGATCGTGACGAGCGGATCGGCGGCGAGCTTGGTCAGGTCTTCCCAATCCATCGACGCTTCGCGCGAGAGCGCGGCGAGGTCTATTCGGTAGCGCGTGCAGAGATCGGCGATCGCCGCCGACAGATCCGCCGGCGGCAGCGAACGCAGCCAGCCCTCGAGATACGAAAACACCGCCTGCTTCTCGGCATTGTCAGTGACGGTGAAGCGCTGCTCCTGGTTGTCCATGATCAGGCTGATGCGGCTCTCGCGCGCGATCATCCGTTCGAGCGCGAGCCACCAGGCTTCGCCGACGCCATCGGGGAACGCAGTCGGCACATAGATCGTGAAGGGCACGGCGTGGCGCGCCAGCACCGGATAAGCGAAGTTGATGAGATCCTTAGTAGCGCCATCGAAGGTCAGTGCCACGAAGCGCCGTTTCTCCGGCAGCGTCACCGCGCGGCGGCAGACCTCGTCCATGCCAAGGAAATCGTACTTCCACTGCTTCAGCGCGCGAATGGCGCGATCGAGGAACTGCGGCGTGATCTCGTGCTGGCCCAGCGGCTGAAATCGGCCGCGCCGCCGCGGCCGCACATGCGCGAAGCGCAGGATGGCGCCGGCACCACGGCTGCGCAGCGCAGCCTGACCGCTGAACCAGGCCAGCTCAAGCCGCAGACGCGCCGGCCATCTATCGTCGGATGCCAAGGTCTACACCTCCCTCCGGCGCCTGTTCCCCCCGCCTATTATCATTACCCTTTGTTGACACTTCTTTGCAAAGGTCGGCCACGGGCCGAAATACGTATATTTTTGATTTCTCGACAGGTTTCGCGAATGACCATGGCTGCGGCGATGCAAAGCCGGACGGCAGAAGCGCCAGCGCGGTCGAAAACGAGCCGCATCGCCCAGGTCGACATCGTCACCGATCTCGGCGAGGCCGAGGCGGCCTGGCGCGCCTTCGAGGAGAGCGGCCACTTCTTCACGCCCTATCAGCGCTTTGACCTGCTCGCTCCCTGGCAGCAGCTGGTCGGCGAATGCGAGGGCGCCCGCCCCTTCATTGTGATCGCCCGCGACGCCGAGCAACGGCCGCTCCTGCTGCTGCCGTTGTCGCTGCGCCAAAGCCACGGCGTGCGCACGGCCTGCTTCATGGGCGGCAAGCATACCACCTTCAACATGGGCCTGTGGAGCGCCGAATTCGCGGCACAGGTCGTCCTCGCGGATCTCGATGCGCTGCTTGCGCCGCTGCGCGAGCATGTCGACGTCCTCTCGCTAACGCAGCAACCCAAGCGCTGGCACGATCAACAGAACCCGTTTGCGCTGCTGCCGCAGCAGAGCTCGGTCAACGGCTGCCCGTTGCTGGCGATGGAGCCGGCCGGCCCGCCCGCATCGCGGATCAGCAATTCCTTCCGCCGCCGTCTCAAGAGCAAGGAGAAGAAGCTCCAGGCCCTCGCCGGCTACCGCTACCACCTTGCGACCGAGGATGCGGACATCGTGCGCCTGCTCGACTGGTTCTTCCGCGTCAAGCCGGCGCGGATGGCGGAGCAGAAACTGCCGAACGTCTTCGCCGAACCGGGGGTCGAACAGTTCATCCGCAACGCCTGCCTTGCCCGGCGCGGAGACGGACGCGTGATCGACATCCACGCGCTTGAATGCGACGAGGTCGTGATCGCGATCTTCGCCGGCGTCGCCGACGGCCAGCGCCTCTCGATGATGTTCAACACCTACACGATGTCCGAGCACGCCCGCTACAGCCCGGGCCTGATCCTGATGCGCTACATCATCGATGCCTGCGCCGAGCGCGGCTATTGCTCGCTCGACCTCGGCATCGGCTCGGATGACTACAAACGGATGTTCTGCAAGGACGACGAAGACATTTTCGACAGCTTTGTCCCGCTGACCTCACGCGGCAAGCTCGCGGCGATGGCGATGTCCTCACTGAGCCGCGGCAAGCGACTGGTGAAGCAGAACCAGATGCTGTTCGACTTGGCGCGACGGCTGCGGCAGGCGTTCGGGTAGCAATTCTCCGCTTGCGAGCTGCCCTGCTCCCGCAACGGAAAGTATTGTAGGGTGGGCAAAGCGAAGCGAGCCCACCACCTCTGTTGCGGTATTGGATCGACGGTGGGCACGGCGCAAGCGCGCCTTTGCCCACCCTACGATTCTGAGCGCGCGGAGAGAGAAAGAAAAGCCTATGCCGCCACGACGCACGGCGCCTGCATCGCATCCGTCGGCTGCACCGGCTTGCTCAGCATCGTCACGTCGCTGAAGCCGACGGCGCTCAGCTGCTCGCACATCAGCGTGCGCGCATCCGGCGCCATCGACGCCTCAGGCACCACGACGGCGCGGGCATGGGTCGTCAGCAATTCCGCCGGCAGGTCGGAGGCGCTGCCGGCATCCAGCAGCACGTGGTCGTAAGCGCGGAGCAGCGCATCGATCGCGAGCGTCACCCGCGGCGACTGCAGCAAGCTGCGATCGAAGCCGGGGCGGCCGGCCAGGACCAGATGCAGCCGCGACAGCTTGTCCCGGGTGATGATTTGCGCGAAAGACGCTTCGCCCTGCATCAGCTCGGCAAGGCCAGGCGCAGAGGCATCGACAGCCACCGCGGCAATGGTCGGCGAGGACGCGGCGAGATCGACCACGACGACACGTGCGTCACGCGCGAGATGCCGGGCGAGCGTCAGCGCCGAGAGCGTGATCGATGTGCCGGCCGCGGTGCCCAGCACCGTGATCTTCTTCGCCGCCGCGCCCGCTGCGCGCAGGCGCTCGGCCAGCTGCTCGATCTCGGCGAGTTCGGTGATGTCGGCCTCAGCCGTCATCGCTGGTTGAAGCGGCCCGGGCTCGTCGACGACCGGATCGACCATCGGCTCGACCACCGGCTCATGACGCGGCGTAGCCCGCGACGGGAGGACCGCAGCTACCGCGCGCGGCGCGGTCTGGCGCAACAGCTCGCCGGTGACGACGACACCGGACGACAGCAGCAGCGTCGCGATCGTCGCGATCAGCACGATCGGCAGCTTCTTCGGATAGGCCGGCGTGTTCGAGACGATGCCGCGCGAAATGATGCGGCCATCCGTCGGCGCGGTATCGATCGTCTCGCGAGTGTTGGCCTCGCGGTACTTGGCGAGATAGGTTTCCAGCAGGTCGCGCTGCGCCTTGGCTTCGCGCTCCAGCGCGCGGAGCTGCACATCCTGGCCGTTGGTGGATGCAGCCTGCTTCTTGAGCTGCTCGAGACTCGTCGTCAGCCCGTCGACCCGACCGCTGGCGATTCGAGCGTCGTTTTCGAGCGAACGCGAAATCTTGCCCGCTTCGTCGCGGATCTGGTTGTCGAGATCGCCAAGCTGCGCCTTCAACTCCTTGATCCGCGGGTGATTGCCGAGCAGCGTGGACGACTGCTCGGCAAGCTGCGCACGCAGCGTCACCCGCTGCTCCGACAGCCGCCGCATCAATTCGGAGTTCACCACCTCCGATGCCTCGATCGGCTTTCCGCTCTGGAGCATTTCGCGGATCAGGCGCGCCTTGGATTCTGCGTCGGCCTTGATCGAGCGCGCGTTGTTGAGCTGAGTATTGATCTCGCCCATCTGCTGGTTCGACAGCGTGGTGTTGTTGGTGCCGACGAAAAGGCTCGACTTGGAACGAAAATCCTCCACCCTGGCCTCGGCGTCGGAGACCTTCTTGCGCAAAGTCTCGATCTCGCCCGCGAGCCACTGGCTGGCATTCTTGGCCTGCTCCTGCCGCACACCCTGCTGGAGCACGAGATAGCCGTCGGCAATAGAGTTGGCGACACGCGCGGCGAGCTCGGGATCGGCGGACTGGAATTCGACCACGATCACGCGCGACTTGTCGACGGCGTAAGCCTGGAGGCGCTCGTAATAGGCATCCAGCACGCGCTCTTCCGGCGTCATCGAGAACGGATCGCGGCCGATGCCGACCAGTGCCGCCAGCGATTTCAGCGGCGAGATGCCCTGCAGCACCGGATCGAATTCAGGCCGCTCCGCGAGCTTGTTCTTCTTGATGATCTCGCGCGCGAGATCGCGCGACAGCACGAGCTGCACCTGGCTGGTGACGGCTTCGGCGTCGAGCGCCTGCCGCTCCTCGGTGCGATCGCTGTTCGGGCGCAGGAACACGTTCTCGCGGCCGTCGATCAGGATCCGCGATTCGGACTTGTAGCGCGGCGTGACGAGGTTGACGGCGGCGATGGATGCGACGAGCACCAGCACCGTCGGCACGACGATCCAGCCGCGCTTGCGCGCCAATGCCGCGCCGAGCGCATGCAGGTCGATGTCGCCGGATTCGACTGGCGCCTGCTTCACGACAACGGGTGCAGGCCCTGCTTCGATCTTGGCTTCGATCTTGGGCGCGGCTTCGGCTTTGGACTTCGAGACAGCCCGCTCGATCACAGCCTTGTCCTTGCCGGCACGCCAGAACGCTAAACGCATCGAACACTCCCGCAGGGCAACGCTGCGACTCTATCTCAACCGGAGCGATTACACTCCATTAAGGTTGCCGCTGGGTTAATCGCGACGTCCGGCGACCGGCGCACGCGCGCTCGTCACCGTTTGTTAACCACGAGGCCCCTTAATCCATCTCGATTATTTCGCGAGAATTGTTCGGAAGCCGCCGTCGAGCGCTGGTTTTGATCATGCCCCCCTCTCCCGACCGGCCGCTTCGCATCCTGCACGCCGTGCGCGCACCCGTTGGCGGCATCTTCCGCCATATCCTCGACGTCGCCAATGGCCAGGTCGATCGCGGCCATCATGTCGGCATCCTCGCCGACAGCCTCACCGGCGGCGAGCGCGCCGACAAGGCGCTTGCCGAGCTCGCGCCGCGGCTGAAGCTCGGCGTGCACCGGCTCGCGATCCACCGCGAACCGTCACCTGGCGATGTTCTGGTGTGGCTTCGCATGCGGCGCCTGATCGCGACGCTCAAGCCTGACGTCATGCACGGCCACGGCGCCAAGGCCGGCGCCTTCATCCGCATGCGGCGGCGCTCGGACGATACCATCCGCATCTACACCCCGCACGGCGGCTCGCTGCATTATCCCCTCAACACCTTCAAGGGCGAGTTCTACGCGCGACTCGAACGCACGCTGATGGACGCGACCGACCTGTTTCTGTTCGAGAGCGCGTTTGCCCGCGACACCTATCAACGCATCGTCGGCACGCCCAAGGGTGTGGTCCATTGCGTCTTCAACGGTGTCACGCCGGAAGAGTTCGAGCCCGTCGTGATCGCCGACGATGCCACCGACCTCGCCTATGTCGGCGAGTTCAGGCACATCAAGGGCGCGGATCTGCTGGTCGATGCCGTGGCGCGCCTGCATGAGGGCGGCAAGAAGGTCACGCTGACGCTCGGCGGCGATGGCGAGGAAACCGCGGCGCTGAAGCATCAGGTCGAGAGGCTCGGCCTCTCCAGCGCGATCCGCTTCATCGGCCATGTCAAGGCGCGCTACGGCTTCTCCAAGGGGCGGCTGCTGGTCGTCCCCTCGCGCGGCGATTCCATGCCCTATGTCGTGATCGAAGCGGGCGCGGCCGGCATTCCCATGATCGCGTCCCGCATCGGCGGCATTCCCGAGATCTTCGGGGCGGAGAGTCCGGCCCTGTTCGCACCGAGCAATTCCGAGGCCATGGCCGAAGCGATCGCGGCCGCCCTCGACGATCCGCAAGCAACGGCGCAGCGCGCGGCCGCCTTGCGCGCGCGCATCTCGGCGCATTTCTCGCAAGCCGCGATGGTCGACGGCGTGCTCGCCGCCTATCGCGACGCATTTGCCAATCATTAACCATCCTTAAGCCCGCTTTAGAAAATCTTCCGATTTGTTCGATAATCGAAGGCCCAGGGGATGCTCGCCCCGGCGCGCAAGGCCGTGCCGCGGGGCTTTGGAATGGACGTGGACGCCCGTGGAACCGCTCAACGCACGCTCGATGCTCGATGCCGCGGCCAGCGCCGCGGCGACGCCCGCTGCCCAACCCTTTGTGGAGCGCCGCCGCCGGCTCTCGCCCGCTGCGCTCGAGGTCGTCAATCAGAAGGTCGCCCGCGCCTATTCGCCGATCGTGATCGCCGGCTTCGTCCGCCTGGCTGACTTCGCGCTGCTCAGCCTCGTCGGCATTGCGCTCTATGTCGGCTATGTCATGCTGCTCGCCGGTGCCTTCAGCTGGGTCTATCCTGCGGAGATCATTGCGGTGGCGGTCGCCGCCGTGGTTTGCTTTCAGGCCGCCGACATCTATCAGGTGCAGTTGTTCCGCGGGCAGCTTCGGCAGCTGACCCGGATGATCTCGTCCTGGTCGGTCGTCTTCCTGCTGTTCATCGGCATCTCGTTCTTCGCCAAGTTCGGCAGCGAAGTGTCGCGGCTGTGGCTTGCCGCCTTTTACTTCCTCGGGCTCGCCGCCCTGATGGCCGAGCGTCTCGTCCTGCGCTCGCTGGTGCGCGCCTGGGCGCGCGAGGGTCGGCTCGACCGCCGGACCATTATCGTCGGCTCCGACAGCAACGGCGAGCAGCTCGTCGAGGCGCTGAAGGCGCAGGAGGATTCCGACATCCACGTGCTCGGCGTATTCGACGACCGCAACGATAGCCGCGCGCTCGACAGCTGCGCCGGCGCGCGCAAGCTCGGCAAGGTCGACGACATCGTCGAGTTCGCCCGCCGCACCCGCGTCGACCTCGTGCTGTTCGCACTGCCAATCTCGGCGGAGACGCGCATCCTGGAGATGCTGAAGAAGCTCTGGGTGCTGCCGGTCGACATTCGCCTCTCCGCGCACACCAACAAGCTGCGCTTCCGTCCCCGCTCCTATTCGTATCTCGGCGAGGTGCCGACGCTGGACGTGTTCGAGGCGCCGATCACCGACTGGGATCTGGTGATGAAGTGGCTGTTCGACCGCATCGTCGGCAGCCTCGCGCTGCTCGCCGCCCTGCCGGTGATGGGATTGGTGGCGCTGGCGGTGAAGCTCGACAGCTCCGGCCCGGTGCTGTTCCGCCAGAAGCGTTTCGGCTTCAACAACGAGCGGATCGACGTCTACAAGTTCCGCTCGATGTACCACCATCAGGCCGATCCGACCGCCTCGAAGGTCGTGACCAAGAACGATCCACGCGTCACCCGCGTCGGCCGCTTCATCCGCAAGACCAGCCTCGACGAGCTGCCGCAGCTCTTCAACGTGGTGTTCTCCGGCAATCTCTCGCTGGTCGGCCCGCGTCCGCATGCGGTGCAGGGCAAGCTCCAGAGCCGGCTGTTCGACGAAGCCGTCGACGGCTATTTCGCCCGCCACCGGGTCAAGCCCGGCATCACCGGCTGGGCCCAGATCAACGGCTGGCGCGGCGAGATCGACAATGAAGAGAAGATCCAAAAGCGCGTCGAGTTCGACCTCTACTACATCGAGAACTGGTCGGTGTTGTTCGACCTCTACATTCTCCTGAAGACGCCGATCTCGCTGCTGACCAAGAACGAGAACGCGTATTGAGTTGAGTTTCCTGTCATGCCCCGCGAAGGCGGGGCATCCAGTACTCCGCAGCGCCAACCGTTTTCGCAATAGGCGCCGCGGAGTACTGGATCGCCCGGTCAAGCCGGGCGATGACAGCGGTGTTTGTGGCGTACCAGTAGCGTAAGCGTATGAGCGTGTGATGGCCTATGCGGCGACAGCCGGTGAAGTGAACGTAGCCGCACCGGCTGCGCCCGGCGTGCTGGCGCTGCAGCGCGCGCTGGTGTGGCTGGTCGGCGCGTCCGGCGCGATCGTGTTCATCGAGCCGAGCCCCTACGAGATCGCGACGCTGCTCGCGACCGTCGCCTTCTTCGCCACCGGCCTGCGGCTGAGGCTCGCGCTGATGCCGCTGGTCGCGCTGCTGGTCCTGCTCAATGTCGGTTACACGATCAGCGCGATCCCGCTGTTCGAGCAGTCCGAGGTGGTGAGCTGGATCGCGACCTCCTGGTACATGGCGGTGACCGTGGTGTTCTTCGCGATGGTCACCTCGGAGGATACGGCGGCCCGGCTCGACATGCTCCGCCGCGGGCTCGTGGTCGGCGCCATGGTCGCCTCGCTATTGGCGGTCGCCGGCTACTTCCATCTGGTTCCCGGCGGCAACGACCTCCTGACACTCTACGGACGCGCACGCGGCACGTTCAAAGACCCGAACGTGCTCGGCGCCTTCCTGATCCTGCCGGCTCTGTTTGCGCTCCAGAGCGTGGTCTCGGACAAGCTCGGCAAGGCGTTCCGCAACGTCATCGCCTTCGGCATCATGTCGCTGGCGATCCTGCTCGCGTTCTCCCGTGCCGCCTGGGGCGGGCTGGTGCTGACCTCCGCCTTCATGCTGGCGCTGATGGTGCTGACCAGCCGCACCAACGCACAGCGCTCGCGCATCATCATCATGGCGATCGTCGCCGCAGTGCTGGGGCTGGCGCTGATCGCAGCACTGCTGTCATTCGACTCCACTGCCGAGATGTTCAAGCAGCGCGCGAGCTTCGACCAGAGCTATGACGAGGGCCGCTTCGGCCGGTTCGGCCGCCACATCCTCGGTGCGGAGATGGCGCTCGACCTGCCGTTCGGCATCGGCCCCCTGCAATTCCACCGCTACTTCCCCGAGGACACCCACAACTCCTACCTCAACGCCTTCATGTCCGGCGGCTGGCTCTCCGGCGTGTGCTATCCCGCGCTGGTCTTCACCACCCTCATCATGGGCTTCCGCCACGTCTTCGTCCGCGTGCCCTGGCAGCGCGCCTATCTCGCGATCTTTTCCGCCTTCGTCGGCACCGTCGGCGAGAGTTTTGTGATCGACACCGACCACTGGCGGCACTTCTGGATGATGCTGGGCGCGATGTGGGGCATGATCGCGGCCGCGCAGGTCTACAAGACGGCTAGCGACGAAGCTTCTTCAGCTTGAGAGCGGGCCGCTTTTCCGGCGGCGTGTCGAGCAGGCTCTTGAGCGCCTCTGTGGCTGCGAGCACGCCCTTGTAGCCATCATTGGCGAAGCGTAGCAGCAAGCGCAATTCCTCGTCGGAATAGCCGCCGAACACCTTCTCCATCGCCTGCTGCATCGGCACGTAGAACTGACCGATCTTCATCGCCGCGTCCGGCACGACCGCGATGAAAACTTTCCGGCGATCGGTCTCGTCCCGCTCGCGGCGCACCAGCCCTGCCTTTTCGAGCCGGTCGACCACACCCGTGATCGCGCCCGTCGTGAGGCCCGTGACCTCGGCGAGCCGGCCCGCGGTGACGCGGCCTTCGAGATAGAGGATGTCCATGCATTCCAGGTCGGAATTGGCAATTCCGGCAACGTTCGCAACGGTCTGACCATAGAGCACGCCCTGCGCGGACGACCTGCGCATCGCCGCCTCGAGCTCCTGCAACAACGCCGTGCGCGCCTTCGTCCTTGACAAGGTCGGCCTCTTCTCTTACTCGATATATATCTTAGCAGCTAAGCGATTTAGCAGCCGTGATTTCTCCTAGCACCACGGAAACCTCGGGAGCAAGCCATGTCCAGCCGTCCCCGCAAGGCCCTGATCATCGGCGCCGGCATCGCCGGGCCCGTGGCCGCCATCCTGCTGCGCCGCGCCGGCATCGAATCCGCGATCTATGAGGCTTGGCCCTATTCGAAAGGCATCGGCGGCGGCCTTCAGATCGCACCGAACGGCATGCACGTCATGGACGAGATCGGGCTCGCGAACGAACTGATCAGCCGCGGCTCGGTCGCGGAGGCCTTCGATTTCTATTCGCAAGGCGGAGAACGGCTCGGCTCGATCAACCGCGAGATGGAGCGGCGCTTCGGCCAACCGGCCGTGAACGTCTGTCGCGCCACGCTGAACGAGATCCTGATCGACAAGGCCTGGTGTGCCTGCGTCTCGCTCTATTTCGAGAAGCGCCTGATCAAGATCGATGACCGCGGCGACCAGCCGATCATCGCCTACTTCGCCGACGGCACCACGGCCGAAGGCGACTTCCTGATCGGCGCCGACGGGGTGCACTCGGTGGCGCGCCGCCAGGTGGTGCCGGACGGGCCGCAGCCGTTCAACACCGGACTGATCGGCTTCGGCGGCTTCGTCCCGCACGCCGTGCTCGACGGCAGGCCGATCGGCCGTCACGTCGAGACCACGTTCGGACAAAGCGGCTTCTTCGGCTACGGCTATTGCAGCCCCGATCCGAACGACGGCGTGATGTGGTGGAGCACGCAGCCGGCGCACGGCATGGACGCCGCGATGTTCCGCGCGCTCGACCCAGCGACGCTGAAGCAGCATCTGCGCGGCTTCCACCGCGGCTGGCACGATCCGATTCCCGACATCATCGAAGCGGCCGAGAACATCGTCGTCACCGACACGCTCGACGTCGCGACCTTGCCGACCTGGTCGCGCAAGCGCTCGCTCTTGATCGGCGATGCCGCGCATGCGACCAGCCCCCATGCCGGCCAGGGCGCCTCGCTCGCGCTCGAGGACGCGATGCGGCTCGCGCGGCTGATGCAGGAAGGCCAGGAGCTCGGCGCCACCTTCCAGGCGTTCGAGGCCGAGCGCCGCCCGCGCACCGAAAAGATCGTCGCCATGGCCCGCCGCAACGGCAACAGCAAGCGCGAGTTCAGCGCGACTGGTGCGTGGGTCAGAAATCAGATGCTGAAATGGCTCCTGCCGCTGGGCGCCAAGGGCATGGACTTCATGTATGCGTATGACGCGCGGGCGGTGTGACGGCGGACGCTGTCATGCCCCGCGCAGGCGGGGCATCCAGTACGCCGCGGCCTCTCGATTCAATCAATGCCTTCTCTGGAATACTGGATCGTCCGGTCAAGCCGGACGATGACACCGTCATTTGGGCGCGCACGTCGCGCTTAACTCTCTACCTAAAATGTCAGCTGCCGTAGGGTGGGCAAAGGCGCAAAGCGCCGTGCCCACCATCTCTCCGCAATATCGCTTCGTAGGTGGTGGGCACGCTCCGCTTTGCCCACCCTACGATACTGCGCCTAGGCTTCCACCCCGAACCTCAGCCCCGCGTTCTCGACCAGCCGCTTGATCAGCTTGTGCTGCATCGCTGCGCCCGGGGTCCAGAAGCCGGCCGGAACGTCGGCCGCATCGCGAAGCAGACAGATCGCGCATTCGGAGATCATCTTCGAGGTCGAGCCATAACCGGGATCGCGGTCGCCGGTGACGCCGGCGCGCACCTGGCGGCCGTCGGGGGCGATGGCGACGTAGAGCAGATTGAACAGGCCCTTCTCGCGCTCCTCCTTCGACGGCCCCTCACCCGGCTTCGGCGCGTTCGGCCCGGTCTTCTCGGCATTGGCAGCCATCACGCGCTTGGCGTTGGCCTCGCCCTTCTCGCCGGGACCGGTCAGAACCATCTCGTCGTAGACGAAGTCCTTGCCGTAAGGAAAGCCCATCAGCATGTTGGAACGATGGACGTTGCGGGTGTTGATCAGCGCCATCATGAACGGCGCGGCCCAGGATTGCAGATCCTCCTCATAGACCGCCCTGTTGCCCTTCGGCTGCTTCGGACCGGTGAAGCCCGGCGTCAGCGCAAAATGGTCGTTGAGAATGGCGACGAGGCTGAGATCCTTGGCGACGGCATCGAAGGTCGCCTTCGCGCTCGCCGCGGTGCCGCCTGACAGCGTGCCGCGCATGTCGCGCACGCGGCCCTTCACGCGCGCGGCCGGCGCGCCGAACACGCGTCTGGCCTCTTCCTGCACAAAGAAGGTGCCAAGCTCGAATGGCACGGAATCATAGCCGCAGGAAAACACGATGCGCGCGCCGCTGGCCTTGGCCGCCGCATCGTACTTGTCGATCATCTGCCGCATCCAGACCGGCTCGCCGCAGAGATCGAAATAATCCGCACCCGCAGCGACGCAGGCCGCGAGCAAGCCCTCGCCATAGAATTGGTACGGACCGACCGTCGTGATCACCGACTTGGTCTGCGCCACCATCGCCTTCAGCGATGCAGGATCGGCCGCATCCGCCACGATCAGCGGCGTATCCGCGGGCGCGCCGATCGCCTCGCGCACCGACTTCAGCTTGTCGAGGCTGCGGCCCGCCATCGCCCATTTCAGCGCCTTGTCGTCCCTATAGTGCGCCGCCAGATATTCGGCGACGAGCTGGCCGGTGAAACCGGTCGCGCCGTAGACCACGATGTCGAATTTCGCAGAGCTCATGATCGGCCTTTACTTTTTCGCGTAGCTCACGCCCATGCCGGCGCGGACGTCGCTTTGAATGCCATAGGGCGGGATCGGATAGCGCAGGCCGTTCTTCGCCAGCGCCTTCATGCCCTCAATCGCCTTCGCAAGATGCGAGGGCTTCAAGGCCATCAGCATCTCCTCGTCCGGCACGCCGCCATAGCGCCGTTCGGCATAGCATGGCAAGGACAGGCTGGGCTCGCCGGACTTGAGCGCCCGCCCCCAGGAATCCGCGCAAGCGGTCTCCCCGACCACGCCCCATTCGAACTTCCTGTAGCCGGTATATTGCAGCCCGTTGATCAGGATGATCATCTGCGCGGGCGTCGCATAGACGAGGCAGATGTCGGGCGGATCGAGCCGGCCGCTCGCCAGCGGACTGACGGCGAGCGCCTGATACTGCCCGAACGGCACCACGTCCAGCGCTTCCTGACGCTTGCGCGCATCTTCCGCTGTGCCGTGCCACACGCCGACATAATTTTCGCCGGCGAGCCATTTTTCATCCTGCGGCGCAAGACCGATCACCGCGCGGCATTGCGCACCCACGAGATCGTCGGCCGTGATGCCGACGGTCCATCCCAGACGCGCGGCCATGCTGACGATCTGATCGGTGGTGTGGATCGCGTTCGGCCGCCGGATTTTTGCGATCGCCTCCATGTCCGCGGCACGCGCGAACAGTTTCATGCCGATCACCGTCGTCTTCAGCCGCAGCAGGCTGTTGAGATCGGCGACGAGGCCGGCAAGATCGATCCTGTCCGCACTCTGCTGTTGCATGGCGTCCTCCGAGCCGGCGATCGCGCGCCGTCTGTTCTTGTTTTGCGGCTCTCGTTCTAGTCCTTGACGGGCCCCGGAAGCAACTCGCCAGTCCTGCCCATCAGGCGGTAGGCGACGAGGCCGATCCACTCGCGCACGGCGACGTCGGTTCGGCCAAGGCCGTCCGCACCTATTTTGGTGAAGGAGAAGAGATCGTCACGCCCGCCCATCCGCCAGTCCACTGGATAGGCTTCGACGTCAAATCCGGCCTTGCGGAAGATTCCCATCGAGCGCGGCATGTGAAAGGCCGACGTCACCAGAAGCCAGCGCTCGCCCGGCTTCGGTGCGACCAATTGCTTCGTGAAGATGGCATTCTCCCAGGTGTTGCGGGAGTCCCGCTCGAGGATCAGGCGTTCCTTCGCGATGCCGGCATTCTCCAGGACCGGCGCGGAATAATCTGCTTCCCTCGCGTTGGTCGAGACCAGGTTCGACGTGCCCCCGGTGAAGACGATGCGCGCATTGGGATAGCGGCGGGCAAGCTCGGCTGGCGCAAATAGACGATCGGCCGCGTGCGCGACGACTGACGTCCGATGCGCCGCCGACAGATCGGTGTCGACGGAGCCGCCGAGCACGATGATGCCGTCGGGCGCACCGCGCGACGGATCCCAGGGCGCAAAGCGCGACTCCAGCGGATAGATCAGGAGATTGCCCAGCGGCGAGAACGCCGCGAGCGCCAGCAGAACCAGCGTCGTCACGGCGAGCTTGCGGCCGAGCGCGGCAAAGCGCGTCGCCATCAGCACGACAGACAGGATTCCGAGCTCGGCCAGGAGATTGATCGGCAGCAGCGCGACGCCGAGGGTCTTGGAAAGAGCGAAAAACAGGGGAGCCTCGCTGAAATGATCGTGCCTGTCATGCGCGGGCTTGACCGGCCCGGCCTTCTTCGGAAATCTTCTTGAAAGAGGATCGATCGCCGGGTCAAGCCCGCGGCCGATGAAACCAACCGGACGCGGCAAATGCCCCATCACCACCTGCATTCCAGCCCCGAAACCTGTCATTGGGGCTTCTTCGAAGCTGCGCTCAAGCCCGTCCTCACCGTCGCCAGCGGCGATGAGGTGACGGTCGACACCATCAGCGGCGGTCCGGACATGCTGCCCGACCACAACAAGTTTCACATTCCGCCGGAGATGTTCGAGGTTCATGCCAAAAACGAGCGCATGCTGCCCGGCCACATCCTCACCGGCCCCATCGCGGTCGAAGGCGCCGAGCCCGGCGACGTGCTCGCGGTCGAGATCCTCGACGTCCAACTCCGGCAGGATTGGGGCTGGAACATGATCAAGCCGCTGTCCGGCACCCTGCCCGACGATTTCCACGAGACGCGTATCCTGAACATCCCGCTCGACCGCTCGCGGATGGTCGGTCGCATGCCATGGGGCCTGGACCTGCCGCTCAAACCGTTCTTCGGCGTGATGGGCGTGTCGCCGCCACCTAGCTGGGGCCGCATCTCCTCGCTGATCCCGCGGGCCATGGGCGGCAATCTCGACAACAAGGAGTTAGGTGCGGGTGCGACGCTCTATTTGCCGGTGTTCGTGCCGGGCGCATTGTTCTCCTGTGGCGACGGCCACGGCGTGCAAGGCGACGGCGAGGTCTGCGTCACCGCGATCGAGACTGCACTCCGGGGCCGCTTCCGCCTGACGCTGCGCAAGGACCTCAAGTTCGACTATCCCCGCGCCGAGACGGCGACGCACTACATGACCATGGCGATGGACCCCGACCTTGACCAATGCGTGGTGCGCGCGCTGCGCGACATGATCGCGCTGCTCGGCGAGACGCGAAACTTGTCGCGCGAGGACGCCTATACGCTGTGCAGCCTAGCCGCCGATTTGCGGGTGACCCAGACCGTCAATGGCGCCAAGGGCATCCATTGCATGATCGAAAAGGCGATCGTGCACGGCTGAGCCGGCCCCGCCTCTCCTGATGTGGTGACGCCACGCCGCTGCCCGGCTTTCGGGCGGCGTGCCGCGCCATGCCCGAACTTCTCCAGTGATTCCAATGGGCTGACGCACCGGCATGGCCCGGATTTGACTTCCACCTCTGAACCTAAATAGAGTCTTAATCGTTACTTTTATGTACCCGAGTAAGAGGCTAGCGTTCGGGCCATGGCCACCGAAAAAGCCGAGACTGACCGTATTCCCGTAACCTTGGCGCTCTCGACCATCACCTATCTGGAGAAACTGGTGAGACAGGGCACCCACGGCACCAGCGTCCCCGGCGTCGCACGTACCTTGATCGAGGAAGGCATCCGTCTCGCCATCAAGGACGGGCTTTTGTCGATCCGCGACAATGGCAGGACGTGAGCGCGCGCCGGACGTGAGGCGGACCGATCTCGAGAGGCGGATGGCCGACATCTCGCAACCTGGGACCGTTACACATGCCTGCTGTTTCCCCGACTGCTTCACAGACTGCTTCACAGACTTGGACCGACGAACGCATTGAACTCTTGAAGCGGCATTTCGAGGCCGGCCTCTCCTGCCGCGAGATCGCCGCCGACATCGGCGTCAGCCGCAACGCCGTGATCGGCAAGTTGTCCCGATTGAATCTGACGCGGGGCCGGACGGCCGACGAGCGCAAGGTTCACGACAGGGGCTTTGCGCCGGCGCGCGCGACGAGGGCCGTGCCGCGGCTGCAATACGCGATGCTCGCCACGATCTACGGCGAGACCGACGCGCCTGTGATCACAGGGCCGATCGATGAGGCCAACCGCTGCTCGCTGCTGGAGCTTTCCGAGAATCGCTGCCGCTGGCCGATCTCGACACCGGGCGAAGACGATTTCTGCTTTTGCGGCAATGCTGCACCCGACGGCCAGTCCTACTGCGCCGGCCACAGCCGCCTCGCCTACCGGCCGAACTCGCGCAGCCGCGCCATGCGCGGCTGAAACAGCCCAAAACGAAAAACCTCCGGCGGGGCATCACCGGAGGTTCTTGGAGGCTTAGCGTGAAGCTAAGAGCCGCAACTTTCGTAATCGGCCGAGATCTATATAGCTTAGTAACTCAGGTAAGTAAATAAGTCTGAGGACGATCGAATCGCATGGCTCGTCTTCATCGGCTGCGTGGAAAGCTGCCGGATTTCCGAACCCCTCATCGTAACAAAAGCCCCGGCGGTTTCCCGCCGGGGCTGCTTCATGTCCGAAGACCGCGCTTACCAGTTGCGCTGGGCGCGCAGCAGCAGGCTGTAGGTGTCCTGGTCCTTCAGCTCATACGTTGCCGCGGGCTTGGCGACGCTCGTCAGTGCTCCGGTCGTGATCGCGCCCGAATACTTCTGGTCGAGATGGCTGTAGGTGAAGTCGGCCGAGAAGGTCAGGTTCTTCACCGGCGTCCAGCGGGTGATGACGCCGACCTGGCCGATGTTGAAGTCCGGGTTGCAGGTGCCGGTCAGGGTCGCGAACGCGGCGCTGCCGCAGATCAGGCCCTTCGCCGTGCCGCTGTAGTTGACCGCAGCCCACGCGCCGTAGAGCGCCGTGTTCCAGTACGGGCTCCAGTTGTGGGTGTAGGCACCACGGAAGCCGTAGGTCTTGGTCAGCTCGAGGTTGCCGCCGGGGCCGAACACCGCGTCAGACACGCCGGCGAAGCCGATGCTCTGATACGCCGCATTCGAGCTGCCGAACATCGAGTAGCTGGTCGCAGCCAGCGACTGGAAGTTGTAGCGGCTCGCGCCTTCGGTGTAGACGCCCGACACGTTGATCACGTCGCCTGCGCCGGTCGGAATGTTCTTGATCGACAGAGCGAGCTGGACGGCCCAGCCCCACTTGTCTTCCGGATGACCGGTGACTTCAGTGGCGCCGTAATAGCCGACGTGATTGTCGTGCGCGGCGACCGACGCCTGGAACAGGCCCCATGCCTGGTCGACACGGACGACGCCGACGATGTCGGGCGACCGGGTGCCGCCGATGTCGTTCGAGCCGTAAGCGCCGCCGAGGACGCCGGTGGTGCTCATGCCGGCCGTGTTCCAGATGTTGGTCGTGAAGAACTGAGTCTGGTCCTGCGCCGAGATCGTCGCCGACACGCCTTGGCCGAAATCAGCCGTGTAGGTGAACTGGGCGACGCCGTTGGTCGAGCCGCTGCCGCCGACCAGCTGGTCGAAGTTGTTACCGGGATAGTTGATCCAGGGCGCGTCGAACTGCGAGACGGACTTACCCATGGTGAAGCCGGCGAACTGGATGAAGGCGTAGTAGACGCCGAGCGATCCGCCCGAGATGCCGCCGTCCGTCGGGTTGATGGTGGACGAGCCAGCCGTCGTGGCACTGTAGCCGGTCGCACCTGTGGCAGAGCCGGTGCCGACATAGCTGCCGGTCGTCCAGGTGAAGACCGCGTCGAAATAGGTGCGGACCACGCCGTACTCGGTCGCGGTGCGCGTATCGATGTTGAGATCTTCACGAGCGCGCATCGAGTAGTAGTTCGTCAGGCGGTTATTCGCCGCGAAGACGCCGTTGTACTGGGCGCTGTAGTTGCCGCCGGCATTGAGCGCCACTTCGGCACGTAGATAGCCGCCCAGCTTGATGCAGGTGTCGCTGCCCGGGATGTAGTAGAAACCCGCGCCATAGAGCGAACAGATCTTCACGTATTCGACCGCCTTGGCCTTGACCGGAAGATCGGCCGCCTGGGCTCCACCTACGGCGATCAGACCCGCCGCAGTGCCGAGCAAAAGGCTCTTCACTACTTTCATTTTAAAACCTCCAAGTTGCTCATTTTACGGAGACTGGACCGTGAGGCCCCCCAGGTCCCCGCCTCTTCAATCCGCTCGGCCGCTTCGCGCTTTCGGACGCACCCGCTTGCAACGCGAGGGACGTGAGCGAACCACCTGCAACGGGACGATCGAGTACCCCCCACCGTCGCCAGCCAATATGCCTACGCTGTTCCGCTAATCAAAATAGTTTATTTAGTCAGCTTTATTGTTTCACTAAACCTGTGCCCCGCGCGCAACACCACGGGTGAGCTCATCTGCTGAGCTGATCATCTTTGTAGTTTTAGTGACGAAATTACCCTGCTCTGCACTTGCGTCAGGGCAGGCTTGCGTGGACTATGGCCTTCCACGAACACCGGCCTGAAGAATCAGTTCACGGGAGTGACGCTGTGTCCGCAACGAGGAAAGAGGGTGCGCGCCTGCGCTCCATCGGAAATCTGGATATCATCAGGCGCTTCACCTGGGAGATATCGTCGATCAACATGTATCTGGAGGAGCTGCGTCAGTTCTGGGCGAGGACGCTCGGCATCAGCGGCCCGCAATGGCTGATCCTGATGGCCATCTCCGACCTCGACAAGGACGACGGCATCCCGGTCAACGTCGTCTCCAAGCTCCTCCACGTCGATCCCTCGTTCGTCACCACCCAGTCCAAGCTGCTCGAGAAGAAGGGCCTGTTGCGCCGTCGTCCCTCGCCGACCGACGCCCGGGTGGTGCGGCTGTCCTTGACCGAGAAGACGCAGAAGCACCTGGCGAGCCTCAACGAGCAGTACAAGACCATCAAGGAATTCGTCTTCCAGGAGTTCGACGAGCACGAGCTCACCGAATTCACCGCCAAGCTCGCAATGCTGAAGTCCCGCCTCGAGAAGGCCTGCGTTCGCCTCACCCTCGACTTCTGACGCGCGCTTTAGATCAGATCCGCCCGGCCGCGCCGAGCCGCGATTCGAGCCAGTCGAAGATGTATTCGTTGGCAAGGCTGGGATTGTCCGCATGCGCCTGCGCCGCGCCGGTCTCCGCCGCAGTGAACACCTTCAGCATCACGTCCGAGCTTCCGAGCCGGGATTTCTGGACGAGCTGACGGGCCCGATCGGCCTTGAGCCAGCCGTCCTCGCCGAGCGTGATCAGCACGGGACAGTCGGCGCTGGAAGCCATCAGCGGGGCATGCGGCACCGGCACGATGCTGACGTCGCTCATCGCGAATCGGCTGGCGAAGAAGGCCCGCTCGTGCAGATCCCACAGCCCGCCGTCGCAGACGGCGGCGGCAAGCCGCGGCTCCTGCAACACCGCGCGCGCGACGAAGGAAGAGCCCCAGCCGTCCGCGACGATCGCGACGCGCCCGAAATCGACATCGCTGCGCATCTCCAGATAGTCCATGACGCAGGGAATCGAGCTCTCGAGGTCCCGGCGCCGCAGCAGCACGTCGAGAAAATCGTCGCGCTGGTCGCCGAAGAGGTCCAGCGCCAGCATCGAGAATCCGCGCTCGCGCGCATGCGGCGCGAGCTTGAACAGAAACTCCTCCTTGCGGTGGCCGGGCTCGCCGATGCAGATCACGGTCGGCGCCCGCCCCCTTCCCGACGACGCAGGCAGGAAGTACCCCTGCAGCGCATGTCCGTCGATCCAGGGGATGGTCACGACCTCGCCGGCCGGACCGCGGGCCGACAAATAGCGGCGGGCGCACTCCTGCATCGCGAGCACTGCGACCCAGCGGCGCTCGTCGGCCGGGTCGAGCGGCATCGCCGCTGCTCCATAGTAGTTCGTCGCACGCAGCCAGTTGCGCTGTGCCGTCGCCAAATGGCCTTCCGCGAAGGCGGCTTCGGCACGCTGCCGGTTGGCCTGCGCCAGCTTCTTCCACTCGCGATGCCAGGATTGATCGTTGCCCCGCTTCAGCTGCCGCGCGATCATCAGGCATTCGGCGATCGTGGCGCCGCCCTCCTGGGCCGCGGTGAGCAGCCGCGTGAATTCAGCGGAGATGTCCTCTCTCTCCGGGCAAAGGGTCCAGTCGTCGGAGAGGCATGCGGGTATCATCGGGAGCTACGCTCTATCGTCGCGTTACCCCTGATTGACTAGACTATTTTGGTTGGCCAACCAAGCTGGCGTGCGTCAAATGAGACCCATTCAAGATCACCATCGCTTGAACGCACGGACGCGTCGCATGCGTGACATTCGAATTCGGCATAAGGCGCTGAACATTGGCAAGAGGTGGCACGCATTATCACCGGCGCACCTCTTGCCATGACGATTATCATACCTACATTCGCGCGCCTCTTGGGCGGTCAGCCAAGCCGCCAGCCGACCTCCTGCGTAAAACTTTCGTAGAAGGCGCGGTCGTAGGCCTGCTCGGGCGTGGCGCGCACGCGCTCGTCGAGGCGCTTGGCATCCTCGCCGACGAGAATGCGCCAACGCTCCGCCTTGACTCCGTCGAGAATGATCTTCGCGGCCGCTGCCGCCGTCGTCGGCGCATCCTCCAGAAAGCTGCGGGCGCGCTCGGCAAACGCCGCCTGGATGTCCTCGTCCGACATCTTGTCGGCATCCGGCACGCCGGCCGCGACCATGCGCTTGCGGGTCAGCGCGACCTCGTCGGCGTTGAGTTGGTCCGAGCCGTCACTGCTCTGCACCTTGCGCGAATTGGAGACGATCGAGGTGCCGATGTGACCGGGCATCACCACCGAGCATTTGACGTGCGGCGCGTGCAGGCGAAGGTCGTTGATCAGCGCTTCGGTAAATCCCTTCACCGCGAACTTCGCCGAGCTGTAGGCGGTGTGCGCCTGGTTCATGCCGATCGAGGCCCAGAAGCCGTTGACGCTCGCAGTGTTGACGATGTGAGCCTCGTCCGCGGCGACCAGCATCGGCAGGAAGGTGCGCACGCCGAGATAGACGCCGCCCCAGCAGATGTTGAAGGTGCGCTCCCACTGCTCGCGCGTGTTGGTGAACAGGCTGCCGCCGCCGCCGATGCCGGCATTGTTGAACAACAGATGGATCTTGTCCGTCTTCTGCTGCTCGGCGAGCTCGTCGCGAAAGCGCCTCAGATGATCCTCGATCGCGACGTCGGCGACATGTGTCGTGACGCGCAGGCCCTGCGGCAGCCTCTCGACCTCGCAAAGCCGCTTGGTCTCGGCCATCGCCGCTTCCGAGACGTCGCACATCGCGACGTTGCAGCCCTCGGCCACGAGCTGCCGCGCCAGCTCTCGCCCCATCCCCGTGCCGCCGCCGGTGATGACCGCGATCCTTCCTGCAAAATCCTTCATGGGACTTCGGTCCCTCCCCTTGTCGGTTTGTTTCTTCCTTGCCGCGCTCATCGGGCGCCGCGAAACTGTAGCAGCGCCGCATCCGCAGGTAAAAGCGGCGCGCTGCCATGTTCGGCATCAGTTATTTCGGCGGACGGACTATTGTGCGGCTTCGACGCGCGCCAACCCGTTACGGCGGGGCAGGCCTCGTGAAAGGCGCCGGGCGGCGCTGGTCCATAATTTGTGCATTGCTGCCCCGTTCCCGTATTTGTCCGGCTTCGGTTTAGGGGGATTTTTTTTACAATCCGAATCGTCAAATGGATTCCGGACGCTGGGGCGATTCGGCCAGGCCAGCGTGTTGTTTGCGTGTCACAGGCTCTGGCACTCCGCTTGCATCCTCTTCGTGGTCAGAAACAACCGATGAGGTGACAGGAATGTTCGTGACCGTCGTTGCCGTGCTCTGCCGGCTAAGCGCAATCAGCTCAGGCAGTTGCGTCGAGGAAATCGTGACCGACAGCAACATGACGCCCGAGATGTCGATGATGCAATGCGCGATCGGCGCACAGGCCCCCTTGGCGAAATGGATGGGCGAGCATCCGATCTATCACGCGAACTGGCGCCTCGAGCGCTACAAATGCGTACCGGGCCATTACGAGATCAAGGGCCACGCGTAGGCCCGTAGAACTACGACGTTGAGGAAACGCCCCGGAGGCGCGCCCATTCTCCCTCCGCATGGGCTCGATAGCGCCACCCTCATTGGGCCGCCGCGCTCTGTGACAATGATCACGCCCTTCCTTTAAGCTACCGCGCGCAAAATGAGCGCACGCGCACGTCGCCCCTCCGGCGTCGGCATCAGCGCGTAATTGTGCGGTTGGTCGCGGAGCAGATGCAGCTCGACCGGCACACCCACCGCCCTCGCCCGCTCCGCAAGATCGACGCTGTCGGGATACAGAAGGTCGCGCGTGCCCGAGAAGATCGTCATCGGCGCGAGCGCACGGAACGCGCCGTTGAGCGGGCTGACAAAGGGATGACCGACATCGAGCTCACCGGCATAGAGTCGTCCCGCCTCGACGATCCCCGGAATGTCCTGAATGGGATCGCGTGCCGCAAGCGCCACCTGCTCCGGACGGCTGACCGAGGCATCGGCCGCGGGCGAGATTAGCACCAGCCGGGCCGGCTGCCGGTGCCCGCGATCGCGCAGCCACTGGCAGGCAGCGAGCGCAAGACCCGCGCCGGCGGAATTGCCGACCACCGTGACCTTTGCGGACCCCGCGTCTTCCAGCAGCATGCGCAACAGCTCCGCCGTCGCCGGCACGATCTCCTTCGCGGTCGCGCGCGGCGCCAGCGGATAGATCGGCACGACGCAAACGACGCGCGCCTTGCGCGTCATCTGGCCGACGAAGCGCCAATGCGTCGGCACGATCTCGTTGATGAAGCCGCCGCCATGCAGGAACATGACGTGATTGCAGCCCTCATGGCCCGACGACGGTGCGGTGTAGTACACCGGCCAGCCGCCCATCTTGGTCAACGTCACCTCGACGCCGCGGCCCAGTCCCGTCGGCTCATACGACGCCGGCTGTAATGCGAGCTTCTGAACACGCGCCTGCACGGCTTCGGCTGAGGCGAGCTGCTGCTTGAACGGAAGCTGCCGCAGCAGCGCATTGAAGCAACGGCTCTGCAAGCTCGGCGCGGGATCGCCGCGGCGCAGCGCGCCGAAGTCAGGGCAAAACTGCAGGGACGACAACATCTTTGCGACGCTCATGGCCACCTCTCTCCGCCTGGCTTGATCTCACAGGGCGACAAAGACGCTTGCCGACCCGCCGCCACTTGCGACTATAATGCGAGCATTCGCTCGCTTTTCCTACTCGCATTCGGACTGCAAGACCATGGCGCGCAAACCGCCGACAAAACCGCGGAAAAATGCTTCGCAGGCGAGATCACGCGCCACCGTCGACGCACTGGTCGAGGCAACCGCTCGCATTCTGGTCCGCGAAGGCTTCGAGAAGGCGAGCACCAATCGCATCGCCGAAATCGCCGGCGTCAGCGTCGGCTCGCTCTACCAATATTTTCCGAGCAAGGAGGCCCTCGTCGCCGCCGTGATCGAGCGTCACAACGAGGAGATCATGGGCCTCGTCCGCGCCGCGCTGACCGAAGTCGCCGACCTGCCGATCGAAAATGCCGTGCGCAAGCTCGTCACCGTTGCGATCGAAGCCCACCGCATCGACCCGAAACTGCACCGCGTCCTCGCCGAGCAAATTCCGCGCACCGGCCAGCTCAAAGACGTCGAAGCCTTCAACCGCGAAGTCCACACCCTCGTGCGCACCTATCTCGAAAGCCGCCGCAAGGAGATGCGCAAGATCGATCCGGGCCTGGCGACGTTCATCTGCGTCAGCGCGATCGAAGCGGTCGCGCACAACACGGTGCTGAACCAGGCCGAGATGCTGTCGGAGAAAATGGTGCGGACGCTGGTGGACGAGACGACAAGGATGGTGGTGGGGTATTTGCGACCAGCCGCTTAGCAGTCGATATTGCAAGCGCTCATTGCTAGAGCGTCGACAAGTCCCAGAAGATTATTGATCTCGACCTTGCACGACTGGGCGTTCTGGCAGCTAACGCAAATTGCGAAGCTCGAGCAGTTTCGACATCGAAGAACTACACTATCGGAGTAGAAGCCAAGCAGTGCCTGCTGGACGCGGCTATGCGCCGCAGCGAGACGGCTGCTTGCTGCGCTGCGCCTAAGTACTCTCGGAACTACGCATCGAACCATCGGTATGCACTCACCTTTGTCTGCACGAGAATGCGGGGTGCAGGAACACAGGCCGATGAGTTTGCATTGTCCATCAGTTTCATGCGTGAGGCCGATCATGCAAGTTCTTTGTAGAATGATCGCGATTGCAACAATCCCAGCTTGGATGGCGATCTACTCGACTTCTGCTGTCGCGCAAACCTTCGATGAGAGGTGGTTCATCATTCCAAAAGCTCACGCGGAGCCAGCTCCTGAGGGGCTCGACCAGACAAAGAAGGACGAAACGCAAACGAAACCTTCGACCCCACAGCAAGCGCAACCTCTCACTCCGGAAGAGCCTTCGAAAGATCGTTTAGGAGCCCAATCTTCTAATCGAGTCTTTTCCGGCAAAGCCTCCTACTATTCTTATTTCAAAGGCAAGACAGCGAGCGGTTCATCGTTTGATCGTAATCGGCTAACAGCGGCGCACCGCCGCCTGCCTTTCGGCACCAAATTGCGCGTCACTCACGACAGCCGAAGCGTCATCGTCACAGTCAATGACCGCGGTCCGTTCGTCCGCAGTCGTGTCCTCGACCTTTCGCTGGCTGCTGCGCGCAGCTTGGGGATTACGGATCGTGGCGTGGCTCAGGTTCGTGCCGAGGTGTTGTGAACACACAACCGGCGCCGAGCGAACTTGCCTGCAACTAAAGGAACTCCGACGCTCCTGCGTGCCCCCTGTTTTGCCCGGCGCGTCAGGTCATCCAGCCATCCATCCCTCGTGCGCCCATTCAGAAAGGAACGCAGCTCAGTCTCAGCGGTTGTGGCCGCATAGCCAGAACGAGATGCGGCAGATGCCCCGGGCTAAAGCTCACGCCTCTGCTATTCTACGCGAATATCACGAAGCCGAGACAGAATTGATCGGCAAGGCGGTGGTGCTCACGGACGGTACAGCAGGGACTGTCGAGGAACTGCACTTGGACGAAGCGCACGGCTTGCGTCTTTCCATTACTGGCCATCCCGGAAAGTGGCCCGTGGCAACGATTAAGCTGGCGCAGAAGTGACAGCCCACCTGTTTATGTGCGCTGATCCTCGTCATCACGCGAGCAATTGTTGCTGCTGCGCTGTGGCAGGCGCTTCATCTGGCGCGGACGGCCGACGTGAGCGGAGGTAGCTGCGTTGTTCAACTCAAAAGGCGATCTTCTGCTCAGCCTCAAGGACGCGTTCGCGCAGTGCTTCCAATTCGGCAATCTGAGCAGCGAGCACTTCGAAGCGGTGCCGAAGAACAGCGGCAGCGGTATCCGCTCGACCGCCGCGATTGCCCGCCTCGGGTAAGTTGGCCCATTCGAAGGGAGTGGCCGATCGCATTGGCGTTGGGGAATTCTGGAAATGATGGAGACCAGTCATGGCCGGACCTTCCGAGCGGGCGCAAGGGAAATGGAGTAGGAAGGGCCGCGCCGCGCTTTTTGTATAGCGAGGCGACAATTAAATCACATCGCAAGTCAAAAAAATAAATTAGTTAATTAAAATTAATCACGAATTATAACACTCGCGCCGGGCTCCCTTAGTGTTTTATCCCCGGTTCTCTCCAGTCTGCTCTCTGGCCGAGCTGTTTAAGCCGCTCCTCCAGGGCGCGCTTTGCTGCGATCAGCTTGACGGCTAGGACCTGACCCACGTCGGTGTGCAGCGCCCACAACTCATCAATGGACATCTCGTCAAAGTGATCTCGATCCATGCCACCCGGGTCCCTGCAGATTACCCCAAGATGCGTGGCTGAGGGAGATGCCCAGCGTTCTAGGCCAAGCTCAGGCACGGGCACTGTTACAATTAAGCCCCCAATATTAAATCACATTAAATAAAAAATATATAATAAATTTTCTGATCGCGGGTCAAGGCAACCGTTTGGTCCTCCGATCCTGGATCGCAAGCGATCGCCCATTCACAACGTTGAGGCGCGCAACGATCGCAATATGATCGTTATTGCTGGAGCACTTGGCGGGGCTTGGTGCGGCTTACGGGGATAGCGACAAGTTCAGGGCCATGGATGGCGGCGCTGTTCGCGATCGCATACGGCACTGTCGGCATTTTGGTTGGCGTGCCTTTCGCCGGCTTTCTCAACCTCACTCGCCGGCTTTGGCAGTAGCGACGACCTGAGACGTTAAGCGACTCTTAGAAAATCGGCCGCATCATCGTGCTGTCGATGAACCCGCCAAAGGCTTGATTGCCCGCGGTGGCGCAGGCGGAGGTTGATCACTCCGAAAAGGTGGGCAGCTCTTTTTCTGCGGCGAATCGTGATCGTGCCGTCCTTTGGCGCGACGTTCTGGCAAAAGTTTTGCGTGATCTGACTTAGTTGACGCTGTTTGCATTTCGCGCCACCCGAACTTGGCGAGCGTGCCGACGCTTCGCAAATGGCGCACTCCGAATTCGGCGCATCACCAACATGGGATAAGGAGCCGGCTGTCGGAGATACTTTCCCATCACGACACCGCTGGCATGGTGACATGATGCCCCTGTTTTGCCCGACGCGTCAAGTCGTTTTCGGAAAAACATTATCTTCCAATGGCATCGCTACTGTGCATGGGGTTGTTTTGGCACTTTAGTTTGCCGACCGCCGCAGCAGCCACCCACCACTGGTCGCCGCGCGTCCGCCACGGGCGGGAGCAAGCCCCCACGCCAACATCATCCACCCGCCAAATGAGTTGGAAAAAATGGTCGGAGCGAGAGGATTTGAACCTCCGACCCCTAGTCTCCCAGACATATCTGCCATTCCCTCGCCTCCCCTCACCCACCCTCAGAGGCCCTAACGCCTCGCGGAAAGTCTGGCCAACCATAACCTACCGCTATCCCTTGCCTGCTGTGATTGGCATCGCGGTGCTTCCCCCGTGCTTCCCGGAGGGCAAATGAGCGGTCAAACCATCACAAAGAGCCTGGTCGACGGCCTCGAAAAGCAGGCATCCGAATACACAGTGTGGGACGCCAAGCTACCCGGGTTCGGGGTACGCGTCCGACCCACCGGCGCCAAATCATTCGTCATCGTCTATCGCGCCGGGACCGGCCGCGGAGCTCCCGTCCGGCGCTACACCGTCGCGGCAGTCGGGAAGTTGGCCCCCGAGGCCGCCCGTACCCAAGCCAAGATCTTGCTTGGGAACATCGCCAACGGCGCCGACCCGGCTGCAGCGAAGCGGGCGAACCGCCCCAAACGAGATCAGTTGACGTTCGATGCCTTTGCGGACCGATACATAGCCGAGTACGTGATCGGGACCGGAGGCAAGGAGATCGTCCAGGCGTTCAATGCGACGGGGAAGTGGCCGGCGGAGATTCCGAGCGCAAACAAGAAGAGCTGGAAGAATGACGTCCAATACCTCAAGCGGCCGCGCGACGAATGGGGGCGCCTGCTGGCAGCAGCCATTACCGACGACGACGCCGCAGAGCTGCTGGATCTAATCGCTGAAGCCGCACCCGTCAGCGCCAACCGGACCCAATCGATCCTCCACAAGATGTTCAAGTGGGGCAAACAGCCCGGGCGGAAGTACGTCCCCTCTAACCCGCTGGAGGGGATGGAGCGTCGCGGCGGCAAGGAAAAGGAGCGCAACCGAGTCCTGGCGGACGACGAGATCCGAATCCTTTGGTGGGGTCTCGACCTGCCCGACTGTCCCGTGGAGCGGCCCGTTGCCCTTGCAATCAGGTTCATCCTGGCGACGATGGTCCGCCCGTACCAAGCGGCCGGCGCCAGGATCGCCGAACTCACGCACCTCGACACCGTGGAGGCGCTTTACGACATGCCGCCCGGTCGTGTGAAAAAGGACCGGGCTGTGCTCGTCCCCCTCTCAGAACTCGCAAAAGAGATTGTTAGGGAAGCGACCACACGCGAGCGGCCCGGCATCGGTCACAACAATCCACCCGAACCCATCGACGAGGTGCCGGCGGAGGTAGTCTTTCCAAGCAGATTCAGCATCGGGGACATTGCAATTTCGCGCGCTTCAATCAGCCAAGCACTGAATGGCAAGAAAAAGGGCAAGAAAAAGGGAAAGGACATCTCGGATCGTGGCGGCATCCGCGAATTTCTGGGACTGGCGCACTTCACTGCGCACGATTTGCGGCGGACTCCTACCTTGACTGAGGGGCCTTCTGACGGGCTTGCAGGGGCCCTTCAGCTACGGCAATCTGGCGTTGAGCTCAGAACGGAGGTTTGGGGATGCCCCGCGGCCAATTCTACACGGTGTTCACCCTGGGATTTGCCAGCGCGATCGCAGTGCTCGGAATGGTCACCGGGGGCATCCTGCTCTTCTGGCATGAGCCCACCTGGCGCATAGCTAGGGCGCTCGGAGCCTACGGCGATCACCTGTCGCCGCTGTACTTGTCGCTCGCTGTTGCCGGCGCGGCGTTGTTTTTCGCTTACTGGATTGTGCGGATCCAGCAAGCGATTGTTCGATGGTCCGGCGATCGCCTTATCGCGAAGCTAAACCGCGAATACAACATGCTCGCGCAGCTTCAGGGTCGTGAGTACGCCGACGAGTTCATGAGACTGCAGGCCCAATCGATGATCGAGGAGAGTGAGGGCAAGCCGTTCAATCTCTTCGGACGCGAGAAGATGCTGCATGCTGCAGCTGCCGCCGGCGTCCAAGTTAGACGCCCGTCTGATCAGGCGGCCGAGCGCTGCCGCGAAGCAGCCACGTGAAAGGGCTGCGCGCCCCTAAGTCATCTCACCGAACCAGCCTCCGGCGACGTACCCCGCACTGCCCACTATCGCAGAGAGCAGCCAGCCTCGGTCGACGAAGTCGCTCCTTTCAGAACCGCCAAAACGGATAAAATCGACAATGCAGCACTAGCAACCCGACCCGATTCGGAGTGCTTCGTCCGCGCCGGTCGAGTTTTGTGATCATTACCGACCCGACAAAGACCAACACGCAAGCGGGGGCCTCCAGATTGCAGGCAATTCGCGCAATGTCGACAAAGCCAACAAACTCTCACCGTTGACCGAGCTCGGTTTCAGTGATCCCAAACGCATGCTGGGGCTCACGGAGAGCAAAGCATGTGCAACGAACAGGAAGTCCTCAACGCCGCAGAGCCATTCACCGGCGCGCCCAACGACCCATTTCCGCCCCCTCTGCCGCACGATCAGGCCATTGACCGCGCTCAGGATCCGCGGCCGCTGGAAGCGTCCCCTGCCCTGGAGCCCAGCGTACCGCACGATGTTTCACCCGAGATCAAAAAGGCGATGCTTGCGGCCGCCTATGCCCAGCTCATGATCGATCGACTGGCCGCGCTTCAGAACGATGAGGTCACCAAGTACACCGGCATCTCTCGAGTTGAGCTGGGTCTGCGCGTCTGGAATGCGCCGATGGCCGAGGTGGCGAAACGCCTTAGGATGAAGAAGCACGTGCTTATGCGGATCTGCAAACTTTACGAGGTGCCGACACCTCCAAAAGGCTATTTCAACACAAGCTTTGCTAACCGCCCGATCAGATGGACGCGCGTTGTCGTCGGCGGATGAAGCAATGACGACCGATCCGCCCCTCTACGACGAACAGGAGCTCCTCGAGCGGCTCCAACTTAAAGGCTACGAGCTCGACGGCCTCCTCAATGTCGGCATCATTGCGCCAGTGGCCGGCGATCCATCAGGGCACCCCAGATACTGCGCCGAGACAGTCGATCACCTGGCCGCTCCGCAGCAACGTATCAGGCTCTCCGACGCCCTGTGGTGGGACTTCGACCTGAACAGACCCGGCTACGTGCCCGACGGAGCTCCGTGGGCGCGCGCCGTCGACCTGCCCTTCTATCCGTTCGATGACAAAGAGCAGCAATCCTGGGCCCGGCGCTATTACAAGCTGAAGAAGGCGTGCGCGCCGTTTCCATATCCCTACCCAGAGCGCCTGGCGCGCTACCGATCAAGGATGGAAGACCGCGCCACCAAAGCCTTCGAGCTGAAGCACGGGATCAAACCGCCGCCGAAGACCCGCGGTGTCGATGTCAGCATTCGCGGCACGCAGGTCAAGATAAGCCGGGCGAAGCTCCGAGACTTGGTGTGGAGCAAAACCATGATCCGCGCCGGCGCCGATCTTGGGATCACCGAGACCGCCCTACGCCACCTCTGCAAGCGATATATGATCCCTATGCCAACCCGCGGGCACTTCAACCATAAGGATCCGAAGAAGCGACCGCCGAAGCCGAAGCTGATGAAGATCCTGCGGAGGAACCCGAGGGACGGAGACGATTATCGCTTCGGCTCGGTGGAAGGGGTGTCCCCCTATGATAATTGATTTAATTGATGTTTTTCGCGTTCTTTGATCTTCTCCACGCGCTCCTCCACGTGAAAGATCAGCCGCGTGGGTTGATGGGTTTAAGGGCCTCCCCGGTGTAGCTCGCGCTCCGCGCGCAACCAGAATTCTAGGTCCCTGCCCTCGGGCCGCCCCTCGTTCTCCCAAAGCTCGTGCGCCCGCCTCCGGGTCTCCTCCTCCAAGATCTCCAAAGCGGCACAACGTCCACCAAACAACCCGTCCTTCAGGTATAGAAATAGACCAGGGGCAGAAAGACGTATGTCCACCAGGCTAAGCCGGCCAATCCGGCCAGGACGACCATATCCTCGTCGCTCATGGGGATCTCCGAGAGCAGTTTCGATTACCCTCCAAACCAACGAGCGGCAGTGCGCGTTTCAATCGCGCATCAAATATACGTCAAAGGGGGAACAGCTGCGCTGGGGCGTCGCCGTCCCGGTGACCTTGCCGCTTTCAGTCTACGAAGCCTGTCGCTGATCACTACGGCCGTGCATTTGCCCCGTCAGAACAACCTTTAGGCTCGCCGCCGTCTTTGATGCAAGCGCGATAGAGCCAGGGCACGACGTAGCTGCCCGTCCATACTCCCCGCCCCGCGCGTTCGGCTTCGCGTTGCGCGCCGTCGTATTTACCTTTGGAGTAGCGAGGCCAATCGAATGCGAGCCCGCCACGGACTAGCCACTCCGCAAGATCAACACCGCTCGCTGAGCACGTTGCGACTGTACGTCCATGGAAATCACGCCCAACCGGCTCACAGTCAACCGGCCGCCGCGCTATGAAGGCGTCCAGCTCGTTCGCCGCCTTCGCTCCGCAACGATAAGGCAAGCTGTCGTCACCGCGACAGAGCTGCGAGCTTTCGGGTGCATCAATTCCAAAAAGGCGAATGCGCGTGCCGTGAATTTCGAGCGTGTCGCCGTCAATGATGCTGGCTTGTCCGACCAAATTGCTCGCAATGCCGGGCGACAGAGTAAGAACCGTTAACGCCGCCGCCCGGAATAGAACGCTGCAAAACCGCCCGATGATAGTGGACTCTCCTAATTGGGTTTGTCGTAAAGGGGCTTACCTTTGTCGACGATGTGGACGGTCAGAATCTTTATCGTTTTGTCGCCAACAACCTTATAAGCGCCGTGGGGCACGTCACGCGCGTTTACACCCACAGTACCCGTCGGCACGTTCCGTTGGTTGCCGTCTGGAGTCTCGATAGTGCCGCCCTCCAGGAAGTAGTACGACTCGTCCCCATGATGGATGTGCAACATCGAGACTTCGCCGGGTTTTATTTCGCTAATGCTTGTTATCACCTCCATGTTTGTGCCGGTGAGGTCTGCACGCTTCAACTCTTTTCGGTAGGGTGAGTCTTGCGAATGCGCTGCGGAAGCGAGGCAGAAAGCCAAAAGCACGCCCAAAAACACTCTCATCTCAAGTCTCCTTAAACAATCTAAGTACGCTCAACGATAATCAGGAGCGGCCAATATTGCGCCGATATGATCGAACCGGCAATCTGAGCATCACCGCACAATCCTATATTTCTTCGCAACCTTCTTTCGAGGCACTTCCGCCCTGCCAATGTTGAGCGCCCGCATGATTCCTATCCGCGCGAACATTGTGGGACCGCCTTGCTCTGCCACTAACATCAAAGCCTCAATAGCGGCCTGCCACTCCTCGCGCTTGGGCGCTCTCAGCCGGAAGCAGCGTCACGTACATTGCAGCATCCCGCAAAGTGACAAGCTCCTTCCCGCCGGGCAGCGAGATCGGTTCATCGAACTCGCGATTCCAGCCGCGCTCGACCATGCTTGACTTGTTTAGAACGGAATGAGAACATTGCCTAGCCCCACCGTTTGGACTTCCTCATGCCCGAAGCTGCCGCTCCCAAACTACAATTGGATGCGCAGGCTTTGGAAGCTGCCGCCGATCAGGCCATAGCAGCCTGCGGCGGTGATGCGCGCGAAGCTGTGAAGGCGCTGTTGATTGCGAACGAGTTTTTGGAGCGCGAGATGGAAGAGCGCGTGTCGCGCGGGTACATTCGCGGCGTGAAGCACGGCAGGTTCAACGCTTATTCCGGATAATTCATGGACATAAAAGACCGTATCGAGCGGCTTAAAGCATTCAAGAAAAGACTTCAGGCATGGCACAACAAGCCCGACGCTGAACTTCGCGAACGGCTGAACCTCAATAGGCGAGCAGTTGAGCGAGAAATCGTCGAAGCCGGATGCATGAGGCTTGTCACAATTAGTCCTCCTCCCGCAATTGGAGGGCCAATAATGCGAAACTCGAATCCGTTCGATCTGATGTACGACCCCGCCCGTACCTGATGAGCCTAGTCCCGACAATTGGCGATATGATCGATATGACCATTGCCGAGCTGCTCAATCCTTCTCCAAAAGAGCCCGAAGACGGTGCTCAGGTCGTTGCGGACATCCAGAAAGGCTATGCTTTCGTAGCCATGGCAATCGACGAAAACGACCATCAGCTCGTCGACGTTCTTGAAGCTATAAAAGAGGCCACGAAGGAATTCGGAATTGCCGCCGAGAGGATCGATGATGCCGAGTCGAATGACCGCATCACGGATCGAATTTTAGAGTCTATTCGAAAGGCAGAGTATGTTTTTGTCGACCTGACGCTTGAGAGGCCAAATGTGTTTTGGGAAGCCGGATACGCACACGGTATTGGGAAGACCCCAATCTACATTGCTCGTTCAGGGACGAAGCTTCATTTTGATGTCAAAGACTATCCCATAATTATGTTTCGTAACATGCGCGAACTTAAGGGTGGTATCGGTCGCCGCTTAAAAGGTCTGATGAAGCTTGCTCAGGATTAGTGTCATGTCGTTCGCCATGCGCGGAAAGCCCGCCAGTCTGCCAGCGGATCGCTCGATGCGGTCGCCTCGGTAGCCAGACCGGACGCCCGGTCGAGATACCAATCAATCCCCTTGCGATCCCAACGCTGAGTGCCGGGGATCGCCCAATCGCGCGTCAATCCTATGGATCGAAGGCGCCACCGGATCGGTAGCTCCGGGAACAAAGTCCGGTCGCCTCGATTGCCGCTCCATGAAGTGGCTCGTAGGCATCGTTGCGGTCCTCGTGCTCTGCCTTGTGGTGTATGCCGGATCGGCTTTCGTTTCCGCGTTGGATCTCGTTTCGGCCGTTCGGAGCGGAGACGCCCGTCAAGTGATGACCCGAACGGATCTGCCGCGTGTTCGCCACTCCCTCGTCGACCAGGTTGTCTCCGCGTACCTCGATCGAATCAGCCAAAAGCGGCCGGTGCGACCATTCGAGCGAATGGCCATAAACGCGTTCGGCGCAACGATCGCCGATGATCTCGCAATCAAGCTCTTGACTCCGGAAAACCTGTCGGTACTTCTGAAGAGCGGTACTGTTCGCAACGGCGCGGAGAACATCACGTTCGGAACGATGTCGTCGTTGGCCGAGCTCGACGTCTCGAACATCTTCGTTTTCGCCGGACGGATCACCCCGGTGAAGCCTGTCGAGTTTGCGTTGCGGCTTGGCGAGAGTCAGGACGCAGGTAGCGTCAGCATGCATCTGGACGGGACGACCTGGAAGCTCTCGGGGATCGGGCTGCCGCCGAAGGTCTTGGCGAATATGGTTGACCGGCTGCCGACGCGGTGACCCCCTCCTGCCCGCCCCCACGCTCTCTGCCGCGACTGATTGCACTTCGCTTGGCACGGTCCTTGCTGATCCAGCCCATCTCCGTCGGTCATGGCAGGGAGCCGTTTCGCGATGAAACAGAAATCTCGAGTCCCAAAGCCGCGCAAGCCTACTCTGGCACACATGGTCTCTGATCTGGTGAGATTGCTTAAAGCAATGAAAGATCTTGAGGGGCTGAGAGAGAAGGTCCGGCTAGCAGAAGCCGCTCGCGTATTGCACTAAGGTTGGCGGGTTTGAGGTGCGTTAAGAAATCCGTCTCTCCTGGGCGCTTCGGCGCACTTTAGTCGCTCGCCGCCACCCGTAAATTTCCCAATATCGCTCGCATCGAGCTCATTCGATCATTTCGAAATGAGATCGTCGAAGCCAAAGGAATGGACTGCGGCTGAGCGGAAGCGGCTTGCGTGGCTGGCACGTCGTCGTGTCGTGTCGGAGATAGCGGCGGCGCTCGGTCGGCACACCGGATCCGTGAGGCGAATGGCGCGCGCAATGGGGCTTATTGTGAAAAAATAAATTTGCTTACCTTATGGCCGCATCTCTTGCGCTCGCCTTCGGGTTGCGGTGGGATCCGCGCCGTTTGACCTTAGAACCTATGCAGGGGGCACGATGTTTATCGGAAGAACATTTTTCGGCGCGTTTGTCATCTCACTGGCTGGATCATGGGACGCGAGCGCTTGCGATTCCGTGCGAGCTCAGATGGACATCGAGTGGTGTCTGCGTGGAGGGGCGCCGCCCATCGAGGGCCGCAACACAATGTGGGACTCGCTCAAGCTTACTGGTGCGCCTCGCGACACGTTTGCGTTCGGTCAAGGATTTTATAATTGCCAAGGAAAAAAAGAGAATAAGCCGAGTAGAGAGAATTTTGCGAGTTGCACAGCGATTGATCGGAAAGCCCCCTACAATTGGGGGCGCACGATGATTGGCTTGCCGCCTGTGTAACGAGATCGATCGCTCAAGCCGCCGGTGTTTTAAAACCGGCGGCTCTTCTCGCATTTCTCACGTGTCGCAACATCTCTTTCCGAATTTTGCAAGAATGACCGAGATCAGCCCCTATCGATCAGCACCCGTGCCGTTGACGGCAGGAGCCCGCTTCATTCGCGGCTTCAAGCGGATCGGCATTGTTGCCGGTGCAATTTTCCTGCTCATCGGTATTGCCTTCTCAGTAGTGACAGCAGTGGAACAGCAGGACAGAGAAAATCGAAAATTCGCGCAGGCAACGTGCATTGCACGTCTGGTTAAGGAAAATCGTCCGCTCAAAACAAGGACGTACGATCCTAAAAAAGTGGATTGGGATGAATCTGGATGCCCAGGCTATTATTTCTACGGAGACCCGGTGGAAGTAGCGCTTGCGCACGCGAGAGGCGCCCCTCCTGCTCCCCTTGAATACGCAATCCAGCCCTTTTCTCTCGGGCTCGCCATCTCGATCGCGTGCAGCGCCGCCGTTTTCCTATTCTTCTGGCTTATCGGCTGGCTATGCGCCGGCTTTACACGCGATTGATGTGCAGGAATGACCATGCGAATAATATCGTACGCCATGATCTTGTTCTGTGCGCTTTCGGCACCGGCCTTTGCCATCGATCTGGAAATCGCAGCTTACAATCGCTGCGTTTCTGATGAATCTATGCGGCTCTCAGCTGGATCGAACGCTGCAGATCTGATCGCAAAAAATGCGGCAGTGCTTTGCGGCGGTCTGCTAGCGAAGATGCTCGAGCGCAATCCCAATCTCGTAGGGGGTCAGCTCACCGCTTATGAGAACCACGCCGTGGGAGAAGCGACGCTCGCTGTCCTGGAATCCCGAGCCAAGAAGCGACAGTAGGATGAACCGCATCGGCCGGCGCACTATCACCTGTATGTCTTACAGTCGTCGCGATCGTTTGGCGGTTGGCGCGTTTTCTATAGTCAGCGGTATCGGGGATAGTCGCAGTGCGCGGTCTAGGAAGCTTTATATTTGTTGTCCTGTTCTTTTGCGGGATTGGCCTGTTCGGATATTGGAACAGATATATCCCTGATGCCGAGCAGGTTGCGTTCGACAAGAGGTTTGATCGCGAAGCAGTCTTCGTGAAGACGTGCGGGTCTGATCCTGGCGCAGCCGCTGGACCGATCTTGAAGGTCTATCGATTTGAAGAGAAGCTATGGTTTCGCGATCTCAATCGATGGCGCGTCGTCGATGCCAAGCCTGAAAACGTTTGCGACCTCCTCGACATCGAGAAGGGGCACGAGCCAAAACCTGGGATCTTGCCGCCGGGATGGTCCCGCGGCGGCTAAGCAGCTCGCAGGCTGTTGCTGATCGAAGGGCCTTCAAAGATTTTGATCGCCCCTGCCCGACGGATGTCGTGCTCGTACATGCATCGTAAGAGCCACAAGCGCTGCCATAGGTCGTCCGATGAACTTAGTTTCGTCACTGACAGACCCAGACGCATGGCCTCGTCCGCGTCAATGACCGATCCGTGAGATGGGTACTGTTGCCGCGACGCTAAGGCTTGCACGACGGAGTTTATCTCTCCAGGTTGTTTGCCCTTCATCATGCCCGTGGTCAGAAGGGTTTCCGCGAGCTTCATTGTCTGCGCAATGGCGTGCTGTGCGGCCTGGACGAAAACCGGATCTACCCCTTGCACTCCGATCAGGAAATGCGCGGGCACGATATTATTCGGCCCGAGGGAAATAAACGGATCCGCTGGGCCGAGCTCCGAGGCCGGTCCCATGACGATGTTCGATCCCACGAGCGCGAGCATCGTTCCATTGCTTTTTGCGCGGCATGGAACGATCACTCGTAGGTCGGGCGCGAGAGTCCGAAGGAGCGATGCAATCTTTTCGGTGGGATCGGTGTAGCCGCCGGGGGTCTCGATCAGAAGATCGACAGGACCGCCCTTTGCATCGCGCAACATCTCAGTGAAATAGACCTCGTCACCCAGGCTGATTTGCGCTCGCTGATCAGTCATAGACGCAAAATAGACGAGCAATGTCCGGCCGGTCAGGGCCTGGATGTCGCGTATCATTAATTGCCTAAGATACCTGTCCTTCTCCGCCACCCAAAACAGCGGAGATTGCTTAGGTAGGTTCATCGACCGCGGGAACTGATCGTCGGCCGTTACAGGCGCAGGCGGCGCCGACGGGGCACCGGTCATGCTATTCCGTGGGTGATGTCGACCGCTGACGAATGGTTTCCGCGATGTCTCTGAGATTGACCTGCGGGCTCTGCTCAGCATCGTGGGTATGCGGATCGATCCGCACAGGCTGAGCAACGAACCCGAGAAGCGAACTGTAATCCGCGTCCTTCCGTTCCTCTGTGGGGCCGTACAGACGCCCCGTTGCCATAGCCATGCTGATCTCCCTTTGCGACTCGGCAATCGCCAAGTCAGATCCGAACATTCCAGCTATTAACGCTGCGTTAACGATGAAGTTCGGTTGCCCCACGAAGGAACTAAAGGCCTACCGGAGGCCCGACGTCAACTCAAATTGATGCTTTACAACTCTGCCGAGCTTTGCGGCGGCCCCAGAATCAGGCCCGCATCGCTACCACGTTGTCCTTCTTTTCGGCTGGCGGACTGGCGCAACAGGCCGCCCGGTCGGCAATCGTCCGCCGACCCTTCTCCCGGACATCGCCGGGGCGGTAGGCGGTTGAAATCTACCGGAGCGCCCAGCCAGCTCGGGGAGGCCCATTCCGGCTTGCCCCGCCGCCTTCGTTCATGCGACCGATCACGGCGCCCATCCGGTGGCATTCAGACCTCACCAGGCCCGTCGCCCCGCTAATATGTGCAGTGGGGGGCGCCCCTCGCCCATCAGGCGCTCCGGGGCCCTCCAGACCTCGTGAGAGCGGAAGATGGCATTCAGGTTCCACGCGGCCCTTTGGGCGTCTTTACACTGATTCGCTCGTGCTCGCCCGCTACCCGCCAACAGGCCCCGAAAGCGTCTCCAAGCCGGCCTCGATGCCTGCGATGTCTTGCTCGATTTGAACGATCGACGTCCAGCAGTCGCAGCCGGTTCTGGCAGATCCACCACCAGTCGCCGGCGGCGTATCCTGAGGTCCTCGAGCGACTGATGGTCCTTGAGCCTAGTACAATAGTCGACAAATACCCTGCACGCTTGCTGCAGTGCGCCTAAAGCCTGCCCTGCACTGGACGCGAGGTGCGTAGCGGTACCCCGCGGCCGCCTTAGACCTTTTGATTGCGGACCGCGGACCTCCCGCGCGTAAACGGCGCTTGCCCTCGCGCATCGGTTGCGCTTGCATAGCCCCTTTCGACGGGGCATTTCAACATGCGCATTTTGGTGATTGTGGCGGCCTGCGCCACGGTGGCTGGCTGCATGACAGCTGGCGAGACGGTTTCGTTCAAGGCGTCTAATCCGCAGCAACAAGCTCTTATGCGGGACGGGCAACCTGCCCTTGTGTCTCGACAGAAAAGCTCTGTGGTGCTCGTTCGACCGGCATCCCGTCAGCTGCAAGCGAACGGCCGCCCTGTGTTCGTGGTGGGCATTAATAATCTCAGCCGACAGCCTGTCGAGTTTCGAGTCGGACAAGTTGAGGCAGTCCAGCACGCCGCCGGGTCGGACTTCGAAATGAAAATCGTGACCTATGAGATGCTGGTTCAGGAGGAAAAGAACCGGCAGGTCGCCGCTGCGCTTCTGACAGGCGTTGCCGCCGGCGCCAACGCATACAGCGCCTCTCGCGCTGGTTACGGCAGCTACACGACACCGAGTGGCCGAACCGGCACGTTCTACAGCCCGACCGCAGCGGTCATTGCTCAAGGCAACGCAGCTGCTCAGAATGAAGCGATGATTTCCGCGACCATCGAGACCGGCCAGCGCAACATGGCCGTGCTCGAGCAAGCGGTGATCAAAGACAATACGCTGCTACCGGGCGAATGGTACGGAGGCCAGCTGCACCTTGCGCCGCCGACCGACCAGGGCGGAGCTCAAAAGAGCTACACAATCGTGATCACTGTTGGGCCTGACCGTCATGTCATTGACGTCGCTCAAGGGCCGGCAGGTGCGTGACCGGGTCAAGCTAATTGATATTGCGCGGCTCCGCCGCTCCGATCGTTGAAGCAACATTCAAGGAGGTTTTCATGCCCAAGAAGCCCACCAAACCCAAGCAGCCCAAATTTGAATCTCCGGATTTTGTTGGGCAGCATTCATTTGTCGTGATGAGCGGACGAACAGCGGTCGTTGGCCTGAATGCAGAGAAGATGGACGTGGTTGCAGGTGGAGCGCTTGTCTTCTATTCAGGCGGCGAAGCGGTATATGCCATCGCGGCAGGAGCGTACACGCACGCTTTCCGAAACGCCTGAAGGCATACGCGAAACTCCAACGTGAAGATAGCGTTACGCGAGGTCAGCACGACGCCGAATCCTGAGAACCACCTAGCCTTGGCGGCCATGGCCGAGGCATTGGCCAAATCTGCAGATTACCGCGTCCTTCGGCGTTTAGTGCGCCGTGAGACCTTTACGCCGTCCAGCGAGCAACAAACCAAAACCGGGATTCTGCTCGATGTAGAAACGACAGGCCTCGACCAGCGAAAGGACGAAGTCATCGAATTGGGGATGGTCAAATTCGGCTACCTACCGGACGGTCGCATCGCAGGTCTGAGAGATACTTTCACCTCGTTCAATGAGCCATCCGCGCCCATCCCGCCGGAGGTGATTGCTCTCACCGGTATCACCGACGAGATGGTCGCCGGCCACCGTATCGACGAGGATTCTGTTTCGTCATTCGTGGGCGACGCAGTGATCGTCATTGCCCATAACGCAGGCTTCGACCGCAAATTTGCGGAGCGCTATTGGCCAATCTTCCAACGCAAAGCCTGGGCATGCTCTGCAACGCAGGTCGAGTGGCGGAAGCATGGCTTCGAAGGCTCTCGCCTGGGCTATCTCTTGAACGGCGCCGGCTTCTTTCATCATGCCCACAGAGCGGTCGACGATTGCCATGCGCTGCTCGAATTGCTTGCTTTCCAGCTCCCCACGACAGGCACATCAGCTCTGGCGGCCCTGCTTGAGCAAGCCCGGAAAAAGACGATCCGCGTATGGGCGGAGCAATCGCCTTTCGATCTCAAGGACGCCCTCAAGCGACGGGGATACAGATGGAGCGATGGGACCGACGGTAGGCCAAGGTCATGGTTTGTCGATGTTGATGAGAGCAAGCTTGAGGATGAGATCACGTTCCTCAAGGCTCAAATCTATCTTCAGGACGTACAACCGCGCTTGCAAACCCTGACGGCATTCGACCGCTTCTCGATCAGGGCATGAGGCGGGCGATGCCGAAACGAAATTGCTCCATGCATCGTTCCTTTTTAAGCAGTTGCGCAGCCCTGTTACTTTTCACGGCACCAACCTTTGCCGCTATCGATCCGGCGACTGGACCTAGGTACATGGGTCACGCTTCAGGAGATCGCGACCAGTGGCAGCGGATCGATTTCCGTTCGGAGCGGCTCGCCGTTCGAAGGGCGCCCCACATCAAGGTTGCCATCCAGACCCGAGGCCCGGCCATGCAAGGTCTCATCCGCATTCCTGGAGCGCCGGCCTCCAACTTTGACACTGGCAAAGGGCTGACTGTGGTTGATCTCATCAACGTCGGCGACGATACCAGAGGTTATGCAGAGATCGTCGCATTGGAGATCGTGTTCACTCAGACGACGCCGGGCCAATACTACCAAGTCTTCGCAGTCGACTACGGCAGAGGAAATTAGGACCGCCGAGCTATGATTGTGACTGCAGTCCAAGACCAGGCGATTGCCGCCCGAATGGCGCTGATCGTCGGTGCGGATCGCTTCGATCGGCTCTTCCGAGCTGTCCGGTTCGACGAAGTGGACGGCGATATCCTCTACGTCTATGCACGAGACGAGGATGCCGCAGCCGAGATGGAGGACGAGTTCGCGCTGCAGATTTCGATCATCGCCTCGAAGATCCTCGATCGCCAGATCAATGTAGTGCTCGTTCTCCCGCGGCAGCTGATGAAATCGGGACAATAGCTGTCCACAGACCCGCACTGGAACAGGTGGACAAGATTGAGCCTGCACATTTCGAATCCCTGCTCTGTGCTATGCGCCGGAACGACGCGGGCGGCGGAAGGATTCGTCCGGCAGGAGCGATCTCGATGCTGATGACGAAGGAGAGACGGCCGGCGATCCGGACGATGCGCGGATGGGCGATCAGCGTTCTGCAAGAAGCCGGCGCAATCGGCGAATGCGGGGCGCACGGGTGGATGCAGGATCGCGCCGACCCGCATGCCCGCGAGCGTGCCCTCGACATCGCTCGTCAGGATCCGCCGCCAGGCGTCTCGTCCGATGAGGCTGCCGCCGAGCTTCGCGATTTCCTGGATTCGATCGGCGTCACCTGTCCCGAGTGCCCGCCCGAGGACTGAGGGATCGACGCCGGCGTGGAAATGCGTGCGCAAGCCGCGCGGCATCAGACTGACGCCGACCTCGCGCTATATTCGCGACAAGCTCTTTCCGAGGTGAGCGCGGCAACCGTTGCGCGGGTGCGTGTGAGCTACAGGCTAGGCCAGGAACTTAGCCGCAATACCAGCGTTCTTTGGCTGCGAAATTCGATTCCAAAATGGATGACTATCGTGACATCATCGCCGCCGCCATGGCGCTGGCTTGCGCCGGCGTCATGCTGATAACGGGCCAGCTATATCTCGAGTACCGCGCCAGGCAGTTCGATGGTGCCCGACTGATCCAAGCACCCGATAGGAACGGCGCCTCCTCGCCAATGGCCTCCGGCGGCAAGGACGCGCACTCTGGCATCGGCTCGAGCTGACGACAGTAGCATCGATCTACGACGAACTGCCCACCCGAGACGTGGATGGCGGTCATCGTGTGGCATTCGGAAAGAGCTTATGCGGCGTACCGATCCGGAAAGCCGCCCAGCAATTCATCCAGTAGCCGCTGCTCGCGTTCGATCCGGCTTCGGTAGAGCTGGCGCTCCCTCTCGCTTTTGGCGCTCGCCAGTAGCAGCCGATAGTGTCCGATGACCTTTTCGCTGCCGCGGATCAGGAGGTCGCGAACGTCGCTCATCACTCGGCCCCCATTCCTGCGGAGCGAGCGGGACCTTCCGGCAGCATAAACGCGACTGGGAAGGTCTCTGCGGCGAGGGATTGAACCGCGGCCTGCTCCTCGGCGAGGCGGCGTTCGATGAACTGGCGTTCAAGCTCCGATAGCTTCGTCCGAAGCAGTCGCTGGTAGCGGTGGATGTTGTTGCGGTGCGCGCGAATGCGGGCCAGATCTTCATCGAGCATCGTCGTCACTCCTGACGGTCGTCGCGGTCCTTGTGTTGAGAAGAAGGGAAGAGAATCCCAGCGGAAAAATATTCGGGCGCGGATCACTGTCAAGACGCCTCTTGCCGCGCATCCGAGTCCTTCAGGAAGGTGGCGCAGGGCCGGCCGTCACCGGCAAATTTTTTGCGACCCACCGCTTGAAACGACCTTCCGTTTATCTAAGTCATTTTTCGCCGCGAGAGCGGTGTGCCGGGCGCCTCATCGGGCCCGGTGCGGGCGCCGGGCCGGTGTCTTCGGACCCCGTCTGAAACCCCTGTCTTGCGCTCTTCGTATCCATCTTGCTCTTTGGAGGACTTGGTTATGAGGACGACCTTCGACTTCGCGCCCCTGTGGCGCTCCACCATCGGCTTCGACCACCTGGCCGATCTCGTCGATAGCACCATGCGCCAGGCGACCGAGGACCACTACCCCCCGTACAACATCGAACGGTCCGGCGAGGACCACTACCGGATCTCGCTCGCCGTCGCCGGCTTCGGAGCCGACGACATCACCGTGACGGCCGAACAGAACGCGCTCACCATCGATGGCAGGAAGCCCGAGAAGGCGGCCGGCGAATATCTCTACCAGGGGATCGCCGCACGTCCATTCAGGCGCGTGTTCAATTTGGCTGACTACGTCCAGGTGAAAGAGGCCGCCTTCCGCGACGGATTGCTGATCATCGATCTCGTCCGCGAGGTGCCGGAAGCCATGAAACCGCGCCGGATCCAGATCGGAAGCGGCGCCTCTCCGGCCTCGCAGATCGAGCAGAAGAAGGCGGCCTGACGCCGGATCGAGGTTCGATGGCGGAACGCGGCCTGCGCAATCGCGGCCGCGATCCTTGGCTCATGCAACGAAGGAGAAAAACCATGGCAGTTGGTGATCTCATTCCCCGGTCGCGGAATCAGGAACTTGCGCCGGCGCGCGGCAACTACGACCCCTTCATGGCGCTTCATCGCGAGATGAACCGCCTCTTCGACGATGTCTTCCGCGGCTTCGGCGGGACGGGTCTGGCGCCGCTGATGGAAGGGCAATTCGGCTGGCCCAAGATCGAGCTCAGCGAGACGGACAAGGCGCTGACGATCTCGGCCGAACTGCCCGGCATGAGGGAGAAGGACGTCCAGATCGAAATCGCCGGTGGCGTGCTGACCATCCGCGGGGAGAAGAAGGCCGAGCGCAGCGACGAAGGCAGGTACTTCACCGAGCGCACCTACGGCGCCTTCGAGCGGCGGATCCCGCTCGAGGACGTCGAAGAAGACAAGGCCGAGGCGTCGTTCAAGAACGGCGTCCTGATCGTGTCGCTGCCGAAGTCGGAAAATCCGAGTGCGGGCGTCAAGCGCATCGCGATCAACACCCAGTAGCAATCCGGACGGCGGCCACGCCGCCGTCCGGCACCAACTCGAACCCATCCCGAAGAAAAGGAGCGTAAGGGAGGCAACCGATGGCCAACGCCAACACAAACACCGGCAATCTCGATCCCCTCTTCCATCCCGCCGCGCACTATGCATCTGCGGACGACGTCCTCAACGACGATGAGCTCTCCGTGCCGGAAAAGCGGATCATCCTGTCGTCTTGGGCGTCCGACATGTTCGCAGTGGAATCCTGCCCCGCGCTACGCGAGATACCCGGCATGGATCGCGCGATCCGGCTCGCCGACATCCTCGCCGCGCTGCGGCGGCTCGACGGCGACGACGATGACCCGCCGCGCGGCGGGGGTGTGCCGATGCGGCTGCGGCGGCCTTGGGCCGCCGCGCTGCGGAGGTCAGCATGATACTCACCAGGCCGTAGTGACGGTCGTTCTGCTCGGGCAGGCTTCGGCGATGTGGGCCGTTCCGTTCATTACGCTCATGAGCGAGTCGAAAGGCCGGCTCGCGCAGCAAGCGCAGGCGACAACGCTGTTCGCGCGCGGCGCAGGGTAGCCTCGAGCATTTCCTTCTGCTTCTCCCAGCGAGTCTCCTCATCTCGGCTCGCCCCTGGAGTGCCGTCCGTTCTCTTCGATCGAGTCAACCTCGGACTCATTGGAGGGGGCCGCTATCGCCAGATCGTAGAAGCCCAGTGAGGCCTGAGATGTCTTGAGCGTCCTAGCCATGAAGCATGCAGGCTCGCAGGTCTCTTAGCGCCGGCGCGCGACCCAAACACCGAGCAGGAACGCGACGAAGAGCGACTGCAACGGGGCCTTCACCGTTACCTCGCGCAGCCGACCGGCCCAGCGCATCGCGGCGTCAGACGAAGGCGACTGGAGCGGCTGCCGCCTCCTTGCCGCCTCCGCCGAGGCGGCGGGCCTCACACCGGAAACCTGCTCGACGCCATCGGGATCGCTCACAAGCCCCGAGGCTTCTGTCATCGCCGAAGCTTCTCGCATATCCATGCGGCTCTCCTATTCTGGCTTCAGGCAGACTTGCGCTGCGGCCTGGCCGCCGGCTTCTTCGCCGCCGCCTCCTTGCCGGCGATCGGCATAAGCATCTCCCGTTGCCCCACGGCCGCCTTCTTCCCTTTCTTGGCCGGCTTCTTCGGAGTCTTGGTCTCGGCGGAGGCACCGCCGACACTCCGGCGCAGCGCCTCCATCAGGTCGACGACGTTGCCGGCAGCGGGCCGCTCCTTCGGCGCGATCGGCTTTCCGCTGCGCCGGGCTTGCGCCCGGCCATTTTCTTTGGGGCCTACGGCACCGGCATTGCGCGCGGGTTGCGATGGAAGCGATTGGAGCTCGCCATCCAGTTCGGCAGCGGTTCTCCGTCACGATGCCGCCCGCCGGCGACGGCTGCGGCCCAGGCGACCGCGGCCCCGATCAAGGTCGCGGCCGCAACCGAGAAGGCGACGATGATCGCGTTGCGCCGCGCGCGGTTGATGGCCGTCTTCGAGTTTGCGATGAGCGCGTCGACCCGTCGTTCCGCGTCGGGCGCCGCAAGTCCTGCGACTGCGGCCACCTGCTGCACGAGATAGGTCCGGTCATCGGTGCTGACACCGCTGTGGCTCGATGACGTCATCAGGATGCGTCCCGCTTCGGCGCGGGCTTCCCGCAGATCGGTGTTGGGCGGGCGCCGCGGCGCGCGGAACAGCTTGTCGAGCTCATAGCTCAACAGCGGTTCGGCGGCAGACATATTGCTGGCCGAGCTGCGCATCGGCGAGCGGTCGATCGCGGCTGCACCGAGCAGCGCAAGCAGCGCGGCGCCGAGGAGCACCGCGAGAGCCCACGCCGTCAGGCCGTGCAGCCCGTCCCGCCGCTCACCCTCATCCTCGATCGTTGCAAGGGCGGGCGCCGGGCGCGCGGTCCGGCCGGCGATGTAACCACCGAAGCCGAAGCTGAAGATCGCCTGGATGATCAGATACAGCCCGGAGAGCAGCGCCAGCGCCGCGGAGGCATCACGCCAGGTCGGCGAGGCCGAACTGACGCCGAGACCGATGGCAACGCCAAAGCTGACCAGGATGAACGACATCGCGCCGGCGGCGAAAGCGCCTGCGAGCACCGAACTCCATTGGATGGTCCGGCGGTCTTCGGCAGCCACGCCGCCCTCCATGATTTCTTCGCGCATGAGTGTTTCAATAGCCATTGTCGTTCTCTCAGCGCAGGCCGAAGAACGACAGGATCGCCATGATCACGACGATCAAGCCGATGAGATAAATCAGTCCGTCCATGGTCCCTTCCTCCTCAAACACGTCTAATCAGGAGGAATGAGGAACGTTCCTAATTCGGAAATTCCAGGAAACGAACCGGTGGGATGCGCATTTGCGTGGGCGATCCGAAGGATGAAGATTGTGGGTACAAAGGCCTCAGCCGGTCAGTCCCGGGCTGGGGCCTTTGCCGCATTTTGCAGTTGCGGGCTTACAAACTAGGCCGCTTCCAGCGCTCGGCGGTCAGTCGCGATAGCCCTTGCACTTCGTCTCTTCTTTGTACTCTCCGTGCTTGCCCCACTTCCGCTCGATCTTGCAGGGGCCTCGGTAATACTCCTGCTTGTATTCGCGGTCGTAGTTGTAGGCGCGGTAAGGACCATGATCGTAGCCCCATCGGCCTTTGCCGCTCTCATCCTTCCAGGAGTCGGCGAGTGCAGGTGTCACGATCAACCCTAGAACAATTCCGATTGTCGGAAGCGCGTGCTTCATGGTTCGACCTTTTCAAATAGCTGCCCAGCGCCGGGCAATGGGAGGGCGCTGGGCTTCCGGCAGTGCTGCAGCGTCGACCTAGGCGCCATCAAGCATCGCCCGTACGCTCAAAACAACAGGATCAGTGCACGACATGAAGAAAATAGTAGCTGACGCCACCGATCACGAGAACCGTAGGCACAGCCCAAAGCAGTACGACTGGCATGGTTTCCTCCTCCTTGTTCTGCCCGTTAGCTAAACGGGGTGAGCAGGGTTCCAGTTCCAGAGCGGACGATTACCCGTTCCTCTTCGGGCAGAGGATGCGCCCCAGAGGCAGGAACGATATGCGCAGAGCCGCCATTGTTTTCGCAGCGACTCACCGGTACAGCTGCCGCTCTCCCCGTAGACCTTCTGTCCAGCGAGCCGCGTCGCCCGAAGGAGCAACGCCGATTATGGAGGCCGCCTCGAAACCGGGAATGCTGAGGCCGCTGCGGCACGCACAGCTGTACGGCTATCTGATCGAACGCGACGGCCTGCTATTTCATCCAGGAGGCGACCGTCCACTGTGCGGGTTCTACACTGCAAGGCGTATGCTTAAAGCACACTGGTTGAAAAAGGTGGGGAGTCGATACGAGCTGACTCCGGAAGCTCTGCAGCAATTGCGCTGATCATAAGATCGGCGCGAGCTTGGAGCGATTCGCGATGCGCCTTCTCATCTGAGGAACGTCGAGGTCACTGACTGCATTGAGCTGTGCGCGGCTTCAAGCAGCCGCCTCCACCCTTAGGAGCGAACGGTGTCCAGATCACCGGTGTCGAAGGATGAGCTCGAGCGAATTGCGCTGCAGGAGATCCGAAGTTTTCCAGGCACAGAAAAGGTCGTGTCCATCGAAGTTGAGTTCGGGCCCGATCCCCGACCCGGCACCTCAGAGTGGAAGCTGCATGTCGTCGCGCAGGAAGGCTGCGACCTTGCACGCATTCAATACGCAGCAAAGACCACAAGCGACCGGCTCAAACGTCGCTATGAGATTCTTTTAAAGTAATTTCCGACTGCTCTGCTCAAGCCGGAGTGGAACGGCCCTTGCCCGGTCGACCCCGATTGGCCCCAGCTTCGCCGCCCATGGAGGGGGGCCATTTTTGTTCACATGAATTCCGAAATGAAAGAGGCCGCCAATTGAGGCAGCCTCAGTTCTTCGTTAGAGGCTTCTTTGGTTCCTCGGCGACCGCCTCAATATCAACCGGGGGCAGTTCGCCCGTTCTGTCCTTCAGATCGGCTGCACGCTGGATCAATCCGGATGCAACCTGCGGGTTTTTTGTTGTTTTGGCCATTCGAAGCAGCGTTGCTGCGGCCTCTCGGGCAAAGGAGGTGTAGCGCGGCACGTCTTATTATCCATCCAAGTCCCCTTGAGATGAGTCAGGAACCCGGATTGCGTTCCGGTGCTTTGTGCAAAATGTACACAGAAGACAAAAAAAGACCTCAGCTCCGGGGCTGACGCCGAGCTGAGGTCCTTGTGTCGCCATCACATTGGCAAGACGTGACGGAAGGATCAACTCTGCTCCTGTGATTTGGTTCCGGCAATCGCGGGACTTAGCGGGTCCGCCGTCGTCTTACCAGCCAGTACACGCCGTATCCAATCGCGAGAATAGGAAGGCCGGCCCCAATCGGTCCGGGGGCTCCCCTCGTCTGCCCGGGCGCGTCGGAACACTTCCCATTGCCGTTGCAAGCCCATACAGATGGCACGGTCGTCATCGCCAGAGTCAATGCAAATGCTGTTGCCGAAGAACACCCCAGGTGATCTTCCTGGAACCTCTCCTCTGCTAGCTCCGCGCTCCGCCGAGCGGCCAGCGATTGCCCCCGACGCGATATTAAATCAGCCATTTAAATTAATTCAAATTAAAAATTAAATCGCCAGCGGCAAGCGGCCGCGCGGACTGTCCGGAACCACAAGGAAAGACGGCCCCGGCCAGTGGGGTTACGGGGTGGTGGAGGCCGGGGCCGCTGGAGGTGCTTGGCGCTTGGGGAGGCCAAGCGATTGCGAGCTTAATCACAGCTCGAAGCGCCGTTCTGTTCGTTTCCGAACATTGTCGGGTTACTGTTCCGAACAGGGCTGGATCCGGGCGAAGCGATTTGGCATTACCCAATCAGTTGCCTAGACACCAAACCATGACCGACGCCGATCCTATCCGCCTGCTCAAGCACGAAGCCGTCCCCAATGCCGGCAGCTACGAAGTCCGCTTCGCCGATGGCCGGCCCAGCGTCTTTGTCTACTGGGACGATATGCCGAGCCGCCGCCTCAGGCCGGATCTGCTGACCCGCAGCGAAGCCGAGGCCAAGGTCAAGGCAATCGCCCGCACTGAACGAGACAAGCTCACGGGGCACGGCGCATGAAACACGTCGAGGCACGCCCCTACACTTCCAACGCGGAATTGGGTCAAGCCTCAGTTTGAATTTCTGGGGGCGCGACGTCATCGGAAGCGGAGTCTTGATCTGCGCGATGTATGATGGGCATGGCGTCGGCTTAGCTCGGCAACCGCGAGAGGAACGTTTAACAAATCGAGGCATTTAGCACTCTTACCACGAGTTCTACCTATGCATTTGATGCCCTCACCACAGGAATACAGCCGCTATTTGATCGAACGAGCACAGAGGCAAGTACAGCAGGCCCAACAACATAGGGAGCGAACCCTCCTATTGATCGAGCAAAGCAAGCAGATTCTAGCTCAATCGGAGAGGGCGGCCGAGTATTTCAAGAGGGGCGAAAATTCGGAATTGGTAATGTGTCGGCTCTCCCGCCGAGCCGGTGGAGCGGCCCCGGCCTTCAGTGCAGCTCTCCAGCGGGAGCGTCCCTCGGAATGCAGTGATACGAAGGAGATTGTCCCATGACATTATCGGCTGATTGTATGCTCCCATCGTGCCCACGTTGTGAAGCATGGCCAATGGCCATTTCAGGGATAGTGTCCTCCTACGGAAGGGCAGCTGAGTTTCGTTGTCCACGTTGCTCCTCTCGCGAAGTGTTCGACGTGCGCCCCTCCGACGCCGTTCCTAAGCACTGGCAAGCAAATTCAGGCCGGTTCCAGAACGCAGTGCGCATTCGTGTAACAACGTGATCTTAGCTCCCAGTTTGGTAAGAAGCTGTCCGCGGCCGCAATATCCTAAGCGTATGGCGGCACGTTCACGAGGGTCCCTATCAAGCGCAGCAGGGCCTGATGTTCGGGTCCTTTCGGCTCGCTTCGCAAGAAGTCGCCAAGTTCGATGTGTGTCAATCGACCGCCGGAAGGCGCATTTGGCTGATGAATGATGAAAGCATGGCCATTGGCCGGCTCGCGTCCCAGAAACCAGGCGTCGCCATTGGTGCTGCGATATAGCTCACGTCGTTCGCTCATCTGACGCTCCTTGTCGGGGGGAGCTTCAGAATCATCTGGCTCGCGTCCCGAACCGTGCTTGTGTTTCCCGCTCGCGGGCGGAGAAGCACCTTCATATCAGCTATGCCCGATTCCTCTGCTTACCTCGCGGGCTTCACCTGGCGCGAGCCCAACATTCAGGCCGAGTGCTGCGACTTCCTCGCGGGCGGCGAGCCCACCATCGATCAGTTTAGCGGTCCATCCCTCTGGGATGGCATCCAAGACCAGCTGAACGGCCTGTTCTTCCGTACCGGCCGCCAACCAAAACCGGCGCTCACCATCGTCAGTAGTGACCTGCAGAAGATGCGCTTCATGCATGTGAACAGCCTGAGGCATGCTTGGTTACTTCCACGCGCTTACTCGCGCCGCTCCGCCCGCTGTCCTGATACCGACACCGCCACACTCTATTCGGAACGTGAATGCCTTGGGCAGCTTGATCCATACATCTGCCGAAGAACAGGTGATCTCTCTTGGTTGACGCCCCAGCCGTCCAGACAGCGGCTGGGGCTTTTTTAGTCGAGGGGTTCCTAAGACCCCCCAAGCGGGCCCGGTGTGCCTAGGAGGCCGGGCCCATAGCCTCAGCAACGGCTGCACCGTCGTTCGGCTATCGGCCCCTTAAATGCCAAAGCGAACATTTGTTCCTTCTGGAATTTAGGGCACTTTCCAAATTCAACTTAGGACACCTGGGCTTAAATACGGACAGTACCTTGACGGTGCGTAAGAACGTTCCGTGAAACGAGAACAAGCGGCCGCAGGCGCCGCCTTGTGACGGTTCCTGCGGCCGGTGCCACGACGTTCCGCACGATCGCCGGGGCACCCCAACTCGCTAGCATAGAGACCGGCCAGCGTGAACCGGCGGGCCTCTCGTCAATGCCTTAGCTGGAGCTGCTCCAGTCCATCCTCGATCACTCGGAGGTCATCAAGCAAAGCATCCCGAGAGTCAGTCGGATTAATGCTTGATGTGGACTGTAGCTGTTCAAGCAACTGGCGCCGCAGGTCTCGCATATTCTCCAACGCTTGCCGGTTCTTCAGACGTACATAAGCCGAAACGATCTCTTCAATGCTTGTTGCCAATGGGTAGATCCAAATCCAAAATTCTAAAACAGGTTGTATTGTAACCAATTCGAGATAATCAGCAAGCCGCCGTCACATACAGAGCCGGTTTGTAAGGCCTGCGGCAGGCGTGGCGCCATCAACCGGTGGGCCAAACCAAAGGAGTAGAAAAGTTGGCGGAGACTGCGTGGCTATCTCTTTTCGCAACCTTGAAGTTGCCGCTCTTCCTGATGATCGCAGGGACCTTGCTAGTAGTCACCGGCTCCATTGGCGTCCTCGTCAGCAGGAGGAAGGCGGAAGAGGTTGATCCCTCTCCTGACCAACCGATCGATACTCCCCGCCCGCAGATGCCGCCCCTGCCCAAGCTCCTCAGTTCCGGAAAGAGAAGCAGGAGCGAAGGCCCGCCGGCGTGAACCAGCGGGTCTTGTGAGTGCGAGCCGAAGATAGCTCTAACGGGAAGCTCTCGCGCGCGCAGCATTCAGGTCTGCTTTTACGCCTGAGATTGCTGCGTCAGCCGGCGGTCGACTTGGGGGCGGTTCATTGAGGTCTCGCGCCCATGGTGCCCCTGATCTAACTGTCGAACCGGAAGTGACCCGATCAGAGCTCACGCAAGCAGAGACAAGTAGGGCAGGAAGGCCGACCAAAACCGCCCGCATTATCGCTTGGATGCCCATGCCCGCCTAACCGAGATGCCTCCGAATCGATCCTCCAGATCATCGCCATGAAACCATTTTCCCTGGGCTGCGAAGTCGGCCTGAAACAAACGAGGCCCAGCCTCCTCCCTTCCAGCGCATGTCCCAGAAGGGGAACTATCTCAATGATTAGCCCAACGTGGACTCGCAAAGCACGCAAGCTCGTTGTCGTAAATTTGCTGATCGGCGCGGCCGCTCTGTTAGGGTTGGCCGCTCACGAGCCAGTCTCAAGTGCTGCCCTCGGTAGTGAATGGCAATGCAGCAGGGCGGCATTTGTCCTAACGACGTGTCAGCACGTGGCTGCCGAAGTTGTGACGCAAAAAACGACCGCTCTCGATTAGTCGACAGCACGACCATGCGTTACGTGGCATATGCAGTCGATCTCTGGGGCGTCGCTCATGCGACCTATGAGTTGGAGTGCGGCTGCGACGATGATGCTAAGCGTCGAGCTGTGAAATTCCTCGAAGCGCACCCGGTGACAGAGGTCTGGAGTGGTCCCCGGCGGGTCGCAAGATTCACGGTGGATACCGCAGGCGGGGCGCCGGCTACGGCGGAAGCCAACCAGCGCCGAAGAACCGGGTAGGACTTTGCTCCCCACCTGATGTCCTCCGAAGCAGCGGCCGGTCCGGCTCCCTCGCCCTATCCTTATCCATCTTGAAACAAGATCAAGCCTCTCTAAGTCTTGCGCCGGAGGGGCTCCTCCGACCTCTTTTGGAAAGGATTGCTTGTAACCGTCGAGGATGACGATGATGACACTCGAAGAAAAGCTCGCCCGCTTGCGCACCCACCGCAATAACATTCACCGCTACCACCGGCTGCTCAAGACCCGCCTTTCCCATCTGGAGCGCGAGTACATCGAAAGCCGTCTCTCCGAGCAACGAGCGGCGCTGGTAAGCCTCGCGCGCACGACGTTCCCGATTCCTTTTCGACCGCCGGCACCAGAGCAGCAGCCGCAGACCTTCAAGCCGGAGGTAGCTTGAGCTTGCCGGTGCGCATCAGGAGGTCGTTCCCGTGCGACAGCGGCCCATCAACGGCGTCGAGCCGGAAAGAACCGAAGATGACATTACGCGTGGGCTGCTCGGCCCGCGGGGCGTTCCGGGCGCTCCCGACCCCGCCCGCATGGTCCCGCAGGTCGAGAAGAACACGCCAAAGCACATAAGGTGGAGAACCCCAAGCTCCGGCGATGAGCCGGGCGCCAGAAACAGAAACCTTGTTGACCTGGTCGAGTGCGGAGAGGTGGAGCAGGCAGGGACCAAGCACCATTTTTCCGAATTGCGGGACGCCTTTGATTGCGGTGAACCGATGCAGAAGGCTCAGACGTACATCAACATTGCCGCTCTAATCGCGCTCGCTGGTTGGTTTGGTCTCTGTTTCAAGATGGGCTGGTACTGATCGAACGCGCCCGGCATAGAGCACATCGGCCCCAGCCTGGCGGTTTTTCCGGATCGAAAAATGAGCTGGGACCGAGCGGTCTGCCGCTGTCTGGTCGGCAAAGGAGCTTCCTCCCAAAAATCATCCACTTGGGATTCAAATTTATGAATCCGCCGCAAAAGCTCCAGCCCGCGGGGGACGAGCTGGAGCTAAGTTTTGGCAATAGGTCTTGCTTCGATGGCACGCAAGACCGATCCTTGAACTGGCTGCGGCGGCGCTCGTTCCTAGGAATCGATGCCGAAATACCACGCCCCTCATCGGCCCAAGCGCCGCTCCACTTTCTTGCGGCTGCTACCCACCTTCTTGACCGCCTTCTTCACGGCGGAAGCCGGGCGGCTAGTCTTCTTGGCCTCATAACCAATCTCGTAATCTTGTCCGCCCGCCACCCGCGCCCGGTCTTGCCTGCGACCGCGAGCGGCCTGCTTGTTCGACGTTGCCATGCTCATTCCTCCATGTTGGCACCACGCCAATGCGAGGAAGATTTCGCAGGTTCCGATTCGCCTTCCAGCCACAGGCCACTTAGATTGAACTCCGGTCAGTGGAGTTCTCGCGTACGGCCGCACCGTCAATCATCCCGAACGATCGCCTCGACCGCGATATCTACCTGGTGCTTGAGGATTTCGGCGCGCGTGCCGGATGCGCCTGGCGCGAGACTGACGAAGCCGACACGGATCTCGAGACGGTCCTGCAGGACATCCTCTCCGGCCAATACGCCTATCCTATCCGGATCGTGTGCTTCAATCCGGTCGAGGGCTGGTCGCGCGATGCCACCTCGGACGTCGCCAACGCGCTGGCCGAGCGCGCGGCCCATACCGACGCGGAGATCTCGCCGGGGCTGCAGGCCTTCATCCAGGCCAATGCCACGAGGCGCCTCGACGTGCAGCTCGCCCTACCGCTTCGCGGCACCGCGTGAAGCAGGCCGCTCGGCTGGACGCCGTAGGAGGGCGTTTGTATGTCAGGCGTGCGGCCAGCGAAGCGTCATCCTGCGCGCCGGCAGCGAGAGGACGATGATGGCGATTGGACGGCCCCGGCCCTAGGCTAGAAAGGGGTCGTGAGGCCGGGGCCGCTGGAGGTTTGCCTGATCCTCAAGCATCAAGGCCAGGCGAGAACGAGCCTATCAGCGGTCACCGCAGTCCTCTGTTCGCTTTAGCACTGTTCCGGTCAGGAACTTGCGCTATCGATTCGGATTCGTAAAATTCGCGGCAGGTGCCTATCTTCGGCTCATGCGTATGGCGTACGAACTCAGCCTGGCCACCGCCGCCAAGCAAGTGCCCTCAGGGCCGGACTGGATTCACGAAGTAAAGCACGATGGCTATCGGATGCTGGTCGTCCGGGAGAACGAGCGCGTGCGCCTGCTATCTCGCAACGGCACCGACTGGACGAAGCGTTATCCCTGGATTGCTGAGGCGGCGCTGAAGAACCGGCAGAAGCGCTTTGTGATCGATGGCGAGGCTGTGATCCTCGGGGTGGACGGCATCAGCGACTTCAACGCGCTCCACAGCCGGCTCCACGACCACGAGGTGCAGCTATATGCCTTCGATATCCTCGCGATGGGCGGCGATGATTTGCGCTTGCTGCCCCTTTACTTGCGCAAAGCAAATCTGCAGCAGCTATTGGCGCGCCGGCCGGACGGGATCAGTGTCGCGCCGTTCGAGCGCGGGGAGATTGGACCTGACCTATTTCGGGCGGCTTGCCGGATGGGACTTGAGGGCTTGGTCTCGAATTATCGCGATCGACCGTATCGTGGTGGGCGGCAGAAGCACTGGATCAAGGTGAAGAACCGGAGCCATCCCGCGATGGAGCGCGAGCTATGACAGTCTTCGTATACGTCAACACCGGCAAGCAGGCTGGCGATAAGGACCACATTAAGGTGTTCGCTAACCAGGATGCCGCAGAGAAATGGTTCGAGGAAAACGACCCTGAGGGCGTAGCGTTCGAATATGAGATTCTCGAATAAACGCGCATCCGCCGACGTGGACGCGCCTTCTAGGCCAGTACGCCTGGGCCCGCCAGCGCGAGCCGGCGGGCCCGCTGTACCCCCGACAGCCGACACCGCAATGGCCTTAGCCTTCTTCGGCTAAGGGCCCAGGAGCAGACGAAGGAGGGCTCGCATCTTTGACGAAATTCCTGTGCAGCGCACGCACCTACAGCCGGCCACCGCCGGAGCAAGGCGGCCTACAGAAAAGGGACATTGGCCGAGAGCTTCGGGAACTCAAAGTGCAGCCTGACGGTTTCGACTGAATGGAACGCCTACTCTATTTCCTCCCTGCTCATCCGCAGCCTGCCTATATCCGGTTTGGGACGAGCGCCCTCATCATGGCGTTCTTCATTCTTGTGCAAATGGGTCTGCAATCGCAAAGCGGCTTCGGCGGATTGTTCTTCCTTCTTCCCGGGATCTTTCTATGTGGCCTTCTGTTCGATCGCGGTAGCACATTTTTGGGGACCGCACTCGCCACGTTATATGCGGTGTACGCCGCGCCCGCTGCACCGTGGACTGCCCATCTTCTACCTTTGGGATTGTTCGTTGCGACCGGTCTCGGTATCGGCGTAGTTGCAGAGGGATTTCGTAACGAACTGGAGAGGATGGTTGCCGCCCAGAAAGCGAAAACGGTTCTTCTCATGGAGTTGGCGCATCGCACGAAGAACAATTTAGCTATGTTATCCGCGATGATGCGATTGCAGGCCAAGCAGGCTGGCGTGAGCGCGGCCGACGCGCTCGGCGACATGGCCTCACGTATCCAGGTGATGTCACAGGTCTACGATCACCTCACGATCAGGGCCGAGCGGAAGGTTGTCGATGCCAAGCAGTATCTCACAGAAATATGCCAGCATCTTTCCGCGTCAATCACTGGGACAAGCCCTGTGGCGATCACGGCTCGGGCGGATGAGCTGTATATTCACAGCGAGCAGGCCGTCCCAATCGCGATCATCGTCAATGAGCTTGTTACGAACAGCCTAAAGTATGCCTTCCCGGACGGGCGGCCGGGTCATATCCACGTCGACCTTCATGCCGACAGCGAAGTGGTCCTTACCGTGAGTGACAACGGCGTCGGCATCCGAACGCAGCAGCCGGAAGGCGTCGGATCGCGGGTTCTATCTCTGCTATCACAGCAACTCGGCGGCACGATCGATTACGAAAATCTGGATCAGGGTTGCCGCGTCACACTCCGAATGCCTAAGCCTAGTGTCTAGAGGCCGACCGTCAGCACGCCTTCAATCGACCTGACGACGCGCTACTTTAAGCGGGCAGCGTCATCAAAAGCGGACGTCTGCGCTTATGAGGACACGCCCTAGTTCAAAGAGAAAGCCCTAGCTCCACCCAGCCGCACGGATAGTGTGAGACAGGCCCGGAGAAACGCTGCTCGCAGCCGCTGGCGGGCATCGCCGCGTGCACGGCGAAGGCCGCCGCCAGGACGGCGTCGACCAGCCCCAGCGCCAGCCAGCCGACTGCAGCCGAGATGCCGCGGCGCAGCTCCTGCAGTGCGGCCATGGCCGTGCAGAGTCCGACGATGACGGCCATGCCAATTAGGATCTAGATGTCGCCCTAAGGCGACCCACCTAGCCCAGATACGACACGTCCTTAGCCCGCGAGGCCAGCTCGGCTTCGATCTTGTCGATCTCGGCTTGGTTGCCCGCGATGAAGGCAGCCAATTCGTCACGAGACATTTCAGAGAGCGACTTCTGCTGAGAGGCCGTCTCCTTGCGAGTTGGCGCAATGTGCCCTGCCCGATCCAGCACCTTGATCGAAAGGTCAGCTCGGACACGGGCACTCACACTTGCGTCCTGGAGCAGTGACTTCGCCACGCGATAAGCTAGTGGCGCGCCAACCACTGCGAGATCGAGCTGGATGGATTCCGAAATTGCGGCCGCGACCGCCGGTAATCGCATCGTCTTGTAGACGGACTTCGGGTGATATCCGGCGAGCTCTGCGGCTTCCTCAGGCCGCCTGCCCTCGTTGACGATGAGCCGAACTAGTGTCCGCTGCTGTTCGGACAGATCGTAAGCGGCAATTGAAGGCATTTATGTCCCCCTTCAGTTTTCGCGAGACGCGTTCGCGGCCGCGATCAGCCGCCGCAGGTCGATATTGTAGGCCGGCACGTTCGGGTTCTTTACTGGGCGCTCCAGGAGATACGCGGCCACATTCGGATCAAACCAAGCCATGTGGATGATTTCATCAGCGCTCTGCTTGTTGGATGGCAGCATCTCGAGGAGCAGCTTGAACCGCTTGATCAAACCGCCACCGGCGAGATCTCCCTTGAAGTGGCGAACGGCCAGTTGGGCCCATCCGGGAATGTTTAGCTTCTCCGCCGTGTCGCTACCGACCGTCGCTCGCTTCTCAGCCTCCTTAAAGTACGAAAGGATTTTGTGGGCCTGCCGCAGGTTGTTCATTTCTTGTGAACTGAAGGTCTTTGCAAGCAGCGTCTCGTTGTCTTTGAACTCTTTGGCGAGGCGCGCGAATTGAACCTCAAGAGTCTCGCCGACTTGCCGCGTGCCTTGCACCTTGTCGGCTAGGACTTCCGTCATGGCAGCTTTCCAGCCGCGCTGCGCTTGTGCATCGTGGCGGACCAGGGCATTGATCTCATCGAGCCGCTTCGATGCATCGTAACCCCCATTCAGGATCTTGGCGGCAGCGTCGCGAGGGTCTTCTCTGAGCAATGTGCCGATCACCGAACGATCGACGTCGACTTCGGTGGCATTCCGCGCCGTCCGAGCGGCCTCGAGATCGGCACGCGCCTGCGTCGACAGGTGCTCACCGCGGCGTGCCTGTGCGACGATGTCGTCAAACTCCCGACGGATTGCGGGGAATTGAGCCAGGATTTCCGCGTGGTTGTTCGCCCATGCCGACGCCCTAATCGGGTTGATCGTGCCGTCCGGGTTCAAGGCCGACATGGCCAGGTTGGACCTGTAATGGTCGCGCAGCGCAGTCTCGCCGGCGGCCATGGCCGGCGAGCCTTGCAGCGCACGCGGCAAGCTGGCGGCGCTCTCGGGCGATGAAAGGAACCTGCTCGCGGTGTCGCTCTGCGGGGTGGCGCCACGATTGAGCTCGCCGTCGGCATTCTGACCGCCGCGGTCAAGCGCGCGGGTGAATTTGGCCATCGCGTCATTCGGCTCGGGCCGAAACCGCTCGGCGAAGCCACGATAGTTTGCGTTCGCATCCGCGTAGCCAGGCGCATCTTCAATCGTGCGATTGACCGCGCTCCGGAGCGCCGAGAGGTTGTCGGCCAGGTCGAAGTTGCCGGCGCGCTGAGCGCGCGCCTGTGCGGGACCAATGAACTTGCGGAGATCCGCAAGGTCCGCACCCAAGGCCGTGCCGGGGCCGCCGACATTGGCCATCTGGCCGCTCTCCGGCGGATGCTCCACCAGCCGCGGCCGCAGGGCGTCTAACCGCCGCATGAAATCCTCAGGGAGCGTGCCGGGTGCCAAGTTGTTCGCACCGGCGCGGATGCGATCGATCGCCCCAAATACATCGTCGGCCGGGAGCTGCTCGTTGCGGCCGGGTGCGGTGTCGAACAAGCGGTTCTTCTCGGCACGGGCCGGAAGATAGGTGTCCTCTACCAGTGCTCGATCGAGCCGCCGGGAAGCGTTCGCTCTGGCCTCGGAGTTGGCTACGGCGCTGAGCGGCTGCCCCTGATCACGCCTGATCTGATCGAGCGAGTTGACGGCGTCCTGGCGTTGCAAGACATCGCCCTCCGCGGCGTTCATGCGCTCCGCCCGCGTTTCGGCGGCGCGGCGCATCACCGAACCGAGGTCCGCCTCGGGATCCCGCATCGCCTCGACACGCTCGGCGGCCGCGGCCTTGACGTTCTGGTCCCGCTTGACGAAATCGGGCGAGGACTTGAGACGCGCGCCCTGCTCCGCTGCGATTAGGCCAGGGTCCCGCGACAGCAAGGCTGAAGTCGGCATCGCCGAAACCTGGAGGGGCACTCCTCCTTCTTGAGGGTTTGCAAGAGCTGCTGCGTTCTCCCGGATGTCTTGAGCCAGAGCTCGTGGGGAGCCGGTAGTAGCAGATTGAAGCTTTGCCGCGGCGCGGTCGACATCGGCGATGCTGTAGGGCGCTTTGGTGGCCGGGTTGAGTGGTATCGGCGCCGGTGCGGAGGAGAAGGTCTTGGACGCGATATTCCGGATCAGACCGCCGAGGCCTTCGACGCCAGCCTGCAACGTATTGGCGCCAGAAGCGCCTGCCAGCGGAGCAAGCACATTGGTGACATCTTTCAGGCCATGCCCAACGTAATGCCCGAAGACACTTGCGTCGTCGGGAATGTAGTTGTCTGAGGCATTCACAGCGACGCCGGCACCTGCACCGCCAATCGTATCGCCTACCAGTGTTCGGGCCGGTGACTCGGTGTACGGACGCGCCATGTGGTCCAGGACCCGCTGAGAGACGGTCTCGGATCGCGTGGCCGCGGCCGCCACGCTCGGCGCGCGCTGGGCCAACATGGAGCCGACGCCGACGGCTTGCGTGCCGAACCGATTGACGTCGTAGGCGAGCTTCTCACTCCGCGACATGGTGGCCGGATCGATGACGGGGATGCCGGTGGCGTCGACGGCATGCTCGACCAGCTTGGACGCCGGCGTGGCCATCGGGATGTTCGTGCCGAACAGCTTGTTGATGCCGCCGACGGCGGCGTTCTGCGCGCCGGCCACAAGGTCAAACGGACCAGTGACGATGTCGGTGAGCCCCTTGCCGACGCCTTGAGCGCCGACCTGGAAGTCGCGCACTGCGCCGCCGACGCTGCTCGGCAGCACGGACGCGGGGCGTTCGATCGGCTTGGGCGCTTCGGGAGTGACGTAGAGACGACCTTGCTGTGCGGCGTTTTGAGCGCCGACGCCGGGAGTGGATGCAGGCGCCGCCGCAACCGGAGGCGGCACGGTGGCGAGCGCGCGCTGAATGTCCGCCGGCGTGAAGTCGTCGGGGAATTCGTGCTGTTGGCCTTCGAATTCGATGAGTTGGGGCATCGTCAGTGCGCCTTGATGATCATGTTGCACACAAGCGTCGGCGGGATATTGGTGTGCGCGCCGCCCCCGCCGGTCGCGCTGATCGAAGTGGTGACGTTGGCCTGCGCGAAAGCAGTGGTGGATGTTCGTGTGGAGTCAACGGACACAAAATTGGCTGCGCCCGCGTTGGCACCGGATTTGTAGGACTCATTGTAGTTGTGGAAGTGGCCAGCATCGACCGAGGTTGCAGGGTGGCTGTGCGGCGGCATTTGCGCTTGGGTGAGCGTGACTTGCTCCTGGCCGCCACGGCCGCCAAGATTTGCGCCGCCCGAGATCGTGGCCGACGTCAGACGCCCTGCCGCTGCGCCCCCGCCGAGCGAATCCGCACCTCCGATGAAGCTGCCACGCGCGTCCGGCTTCTTCGGATTACCAGAGCCGTCCTGGCCATGAGGAAAACCGGCCGCCACGAGTGCGGCACGCAGCACAGGAAACGCCGTGCTCGGGAGCAGCACGCCGCCGTCGGCCCAATCCCAGCCCGCCGGCAGCGTCGGCAAGGACCACGGCAACGGCCCGAGGCCCGCGGGGATAATCTGGTTCGCGTCACTGCCAAGTTTCGAGAACGAAACGGCCGCGTCGGCCAGCTTGTCGCTCGTAACGTTCGCGTCGGCCAGTTTGTTCGTGGTGACCGCGCCCGTCGCGAGTTTGCTGTTGGACACAACGCCGTCAGCCAGCTTGTTCGCGGCGACCGCGCCGTCGGCCAACTTGGCGGAAGTGATCGAACCATCCGTGATGGCGGCCGCAGCGGTGAAATCTGCGATCTCGTCCCACTTGGACGCATCGAAACCCACGCCAGACGTGTGCGTAGTGTTCGCGATGTAGAAAATCGAGTTGTAAAAGACCGTGCTGACGTTTGCGGTGTAGATGACGCCGCTCGCCCACAGCGCCGGCGCCGCGAAACCTAACGTCACGCTGCTGTCGAATTGCGCCTTCCCGACTGATCCGCGCTTCAGGACACCGTCGTCATCCTGGATTTTGGCCAGGTTCTGTTGGGTGTCGTCGAGGGCGACCTTGACGGCGTTGAATTCCGCGTCGAGATCGGTGCCGGACTGCTGAGAGGTCGGGTTTTCAGCGCTGAATAGCGCGAAACTGGTTTGCCGATCCGCTTCCACGGAGTTAAGTCGGATGGGCAGCAGGCTAGATCCATCGAGAATGCGAATGAACCTACGAAAATCTACTTGATGACCGCCGGGGGCACTACTCCCACTCAATCATTTCGGACGACGTTTCGTCCTTGATTTGCAAGCACAAAGCTTCAAGTCCGACGGACAAATGCCGATGGTATACCTGCCGAAATCTTTCGCTCTTGAATCCACAGAAAAATCCACGCCGCTGAAGTACTGGCCGTTCCGCTACCTATCGGAATCAATCGACTGATCAGTGCTGCGTGCCTAACCAAGGCTGCCGTGCAGCACTGGTGCGGCGACGCTTCAAATACCGTCATAGGCACGGGCACTCGTGAACGTGATCGGCAACGGCGTGGCGACGATCGTGATTGCGCGGACCGAAGGCGAGCTTGATCCAGTCCGTTTGACTGATGTGCTCGACGCCAAGATGGCGGCCGGGAGCTCCGGCGGAGCTGATCGATGATAACCCGCTCCCTGCTCGCAACTAGGCCTAGACCTTCGTCCACCTGCCTCTCGCGGTCGCTCAATGGAGCCCAAGGAACGGGCCGGCGTCGATCATGAACTATCTTCCCTTGCTCTCGTAGCTTTTGACGGGTTCGAGCCATTCAAAACGCCGCTCCGACCTCAACATGTTCTTGAGCTTGCCCTCGTATTCGACCCGATACGCCTTCTTCAGATGGTAATCTTGGAAATACTGCGCGCTGCATGCCCAGGTTTCGTAGAGTACCAAGGTATCGGAATCTTCGACCGAACGGTGAAGATAAGTGTTTACGAAGTCCGGTTCATTCGACATTTCGTCGAGTACCTTTACGAGGCTCGAATAGAGTGCTTCGCGTGCTTCGGCCTTGCCGGGCAAATGAACGATGAATGAAATAGTCTGAGACATAGATAAGCTCCCAGAGTTGGACCAAGAGTGCTCAATCAGCCGTTGCGGCGGCGTTCAGCTCGGTGCAGCGGTGGCGGACCTGAGCAGCAGATAATCTGCGATGACATCCCTGGCTCCTAGTAAACGAAACGCGATGCTGCAAGAGTAGAGTTGATCGTTTACCCCTTATGATTGGGATTGCGCTGTCCCTGGATGGGCTGCGAGGCGGACACCTTCGACGAGAAGCGCATAATCTTCGGGGCGCATCCAGGGTGGCCTTTCCTGCCACCGCTCAAGCTGCTCCACCGATTGCGGGGGGACACGTTCGAGCGCTTCGCGCGCCTCGTCCGAACGCCCGAGATGAGCAAGCGACGCTGCAATGTATTGGAAGGTGACAACGTACCCCGGACGCAGGCGAGCAACCTGACGCAACGTCTGCAGCGCAGCCGTGAAATCGCGTGAAAAGAACTGCAAAAGCCCACGCCAGATCAACCAAAGCCAAATCAGGGGATCGTGTGGGCTGGCACGCAATGCCTGCTGCAGCCTTTCGAGTGCTTCCTCTCGATATCCGCCGAACCCGAGCACACAGCCAAGCATGCTGATGACAAACGCGCTGTTTGGATTGAGGGCAATTGCGGTGCGCGTTTCCGCGATCGCCGACTCCCATTCGCTACCCCACATCATCATGTGTGCCAGTACGGCATGCGCCGTCGCATCCTTGTCGTCGAGCGATACCGCGATTTGCGCTTCGTCACGCGCGGTTTGTTGAACCTCCACGAAGGGGCGGTTCGAAAAGTGCCAGATATCCCACTGGAGAGCCAGCGCATATCCATAGTGGCCGGGTGCGAAATGCGGATCGAGCGCGATAGCTTGGCTGAAGAAAGCCAGCGCGATCTTGTTCTCCTCCGGCCGATATTTGTGGAGGTGCCAAACGCCACGCTGATAGGCTTCCCACGCATCAAGCCGTTCCGGTGATTTGCGGAGCACGCGCTCTTGCTCGGCGGCAGCCAGTGCCGGCTCTATAACCGCGGCGACGCTCCCGGCGATTTCATCCTGCACCGCGAAGATGTCGCTGATGTCGCGGTCATAGCGCTCGGCCCACAGATGCGAGCCTGTAAGCGCATCGATCAACTGTCCGGTGATTCGAATCCGGTCGCCGGCTTTGCGCACTGAGCCCTCAAGCACATAGCGAACTCCTAGATCGCGCCCAGCCTGCTTCACGTCAACGGGATGCCCCTTATACGTAAAGCTCGAATTGCGGGCGATCACGAAGAGCCAGCGGATACGCGAGAGCGCGGTAATGATATCCTCGACTATGCCGTCGGCAAAATATTCCTGTTCCGGATCCCCGCTCATATTTTGGAACGGCAGCACTGCGATCGACGGCTTGTCGGGTAGCGCGAGCATCTGAGGGTACCGAGATTGTACGTCAGGTAAAACCATCCCGAGATTACCACTCGACCTCGTTGCGTAGACGTGCACCGGGCGATTGATGTTCTTCAGCCTTTGCTCGCCAAAATCGGCGAACTCGACCGCGACCCTGCCACGAACCTGATCGTACACGGAAGCTGAGATACAGATGCCACCCGGCTCCGCCAGGCTCTCGAGCCGGACCGCGACGTTGACGCCATCGCCAAGGATGTCATCCTCCTCGATCAGGATATCGCCAAGGTTGATCCCGATCCGAAACAGCATGCGCCGGCCCTCGGGGACACTGTTGTTCCGCTGGGCCATCACCACTTGCATGGTCGCCGCGCATTCGACCGCATCTACTACCGAGTGAAACTCAAGCAGCACGCCGTCGCCGGTCGTCTTGACGATCCGACCGCCGTGTTTGGCCACAAGCGCGTCAATCACTGCTCGGTGCTCTCGAAGGGTCCGGGCGGTACCGACCTCGTCGAGGCCCATGAGCCGTGAATAGCCTGCGACGTCAGCCGCGACTATGGCCGCCAACCTGCGTCCAACCCGCGTCTCCGGCATGTGTGCGCTCTGCTCCAGAACCGAGCATGTAGCGGTCTCGCGAAAACAGCCCGATATTCATCGATCGCTCGGCCGACTTCCGAAAGAAGTCTTTACGCCTTCGATCCCCTTCTGTCGGTCGGCATCGTCCTTGAACAGGCTTGCATCGACTGCAACTCCATCCCTGCTGACCATTCGCTATTACTATAGCAGCATACGACGCTCTCGAACAGCTGACGGAACATGTCACTTCGCGAAAAAGCATGGTCCCATCGATCAGAGTGTGCTCATGCCACCATCGACAATGAGTTCGCTACCGATGGCAAAAGATGATTCATCTGAGGCGAAGAAGACGACGGCGTCAGCTACTTCCTTGGGCACGCCGCGGCGACCCGCCGGGATTTGACCGACCAGGCGTTTGATCTCCGCATCGCCCATGCCGATCTTGCCGTGCAAAGGCGTAGCGATTGGGCCGGGGCTCACAGCATTGACGCGAACGCCCCGCGGCAGGAGTTCGCCGGAAAAGGTGCGAGCGAGCGAAATTAATCCCGCTTTCGTCAACGCGTAGACGCTGGAATTGGGCATGCCAATGTGAGCGTTGATTGAGGTATTCAGCACAATCGACGCCGGGTTGGCGAGAATCGGCAACAGAGCCTGGATCAGAAAAAACGGTCCCTTCAAATTGACCGCCACCGAGCGGTCGAAGCCCGCCTCGTCCCACTCGGCCAATGGACGGAAGTCGCCGATGCCGGCGTTGATGAAGATTGCGTCGAGGCCGCCGAAATTGTCCTGTATCTCAGCGGCCACCTTCTTCTGAGCGCCGATGTCGCCGGCATCCGCATGGACAACTAGCACGTTTCCAAGTTCCTTGCGAGCAGCTTCCAGCGAGGCCAAATTGCTGCCGGTAATGGCAACGCGGGCCCCTTCCTCAAGGAAGCGGCGAGCCGTCTCGAGCCCGATGCCGCTGCTGCCGCCGGTGACAAGAGTGCGTTTGTTATTCAACCTGTTCATTTGTCAGTCGTCCTCCGTTAAAGAGCTGTGCCGGTCCAACGGAGAAGCGCCGCAATGCGGTTGCACCAACAAGCACAGCTGCGTCGATAGTCCGCGCGTTCTGAACTGCTCGCTACTTCCTGATGGCTCCTGGAGCGGGGATCGAGCGCCCTCGATGCTTTCGGTCGGGACCATCAACGCACTCTTTGAGTGATCAATCGCCAGGAGCTGAGTGTAGAGCCCCCGAAATTGATGGCTCAATTGTACCATGGTGTGAACAATTCTTGTGCATAACCAGCAGAGCTGAAAGCCTGCGAACGAAATCGTCGCGCGGGCGAGCAGCCCTCCGGTGCCACCGAGGTCACCCCCTCCCTACTCACCACCATGGACCTTTTTGACGCTGGGCAGATGCGAAAGCTTCCAATTTCGTAGCATGGAGCTTAGGCCAGGCTGATCGTTGGCCGGCCGAACCGCAAGGACCTTGATGTCCGGGTATTTTCCGAGATCTCCTAATGCACCGGCTATTCGATTATCGCTTGCGTTTGTTCCTCAGACGGCCTGCCACATCGGCCGCGACTATGGCCGCTAACCTGTGTCAGACCTGCGCCTCCAGCATGTGTGCGCTCCTGCTCCAGCAAGGAGCAATCTATAAGGTAGAAATTGGGCAGAGCCCACGGGGGTTTCAATGACTTCGGAGAGGATCGGCGGATCAGGCAGCCGTTCAATCCGCTAGACTTTAAGCTCAGCAGCCACTTTCCTCACCTAACAAAACCATCGAATCGCGTCATATAAATCGAGTGAAAGTCCACGTTCGCCTTCTTGAACTCATCTGAAGGCGTGCCATAGATCACCCAGCGAGTGAGCTTGGCCACGGCGAAGAACTCTTTCGAGAACGGTGCGAAGCTTTCCACTTGATGGAATAGGGCCGCCTTTGAGTCCGCGTATCGTTCGAATAAATCCAACCGTCTTCTGGTCCTCACCGATACTACACTCGAACTGCAGCGCGCCCGGCTCCTTCTCTGTCGCTGCAACAATCTTTGCTATCAGCGACGTGAACTTGTCCATCTGATCAACGGTAACAGTGAATACCCAGTACACCCGTTCGCTCTGCATCAGTGCCTCCATTTTACCGCGCCTCAAGACACACACACGAGGACAATCGGCCCATTTGCCAACCACTAGAATTGCAAGACCAATTTTCCCACGCCCCAATGTGACGTTCAGACAGGCCCATCTCTTGAGGGCTGTTGCCGACTTCTGTGAAGCTTCTTGCTGTTTTAGTTTCGAGAAACGCCCGCGCGCCTAGAAAATCAACGCCTCTAAGCTCACGCCCCTGGAAGAAGCTATAGCTCATCAGATCCCCGGATTGATTTGGACTCGAAGGATGCAGCAACGAAATGGCTTACCTTCGGCTCGGCCTTGGCGTCGTATTGACGAACGGCGTCTTGGACGACGCGGTCGGCATTCGTAACACGCTGATGCTGCCGCAAGTGCTCAAGCCACGATGCGACCAGGAATGTTTCCATGAAGCGCCCTTCCTCGGCGGCGTCTTCAAAGACATCCCAGGCGTACGCGCCGTCCCGTCGACGCTGCTGGCCAAGTTCCTGGAGCGCGGCCAAAAAGGCACCGCGTCGCTCAGGAATGATGTGGTATTCAACCGTTACCAGCACTGGTCCCCGATCCGGCTCCGCGTCGATCGTCAAAACCGGAACGGGCCAATGCATTGAGGGTGTGAGATCAATCTCCGCCCCGCTTTGCAGCTTCCATGGCCAACTCAACACAATACCAATCAGCGCACCAGCAGCCGCGATGAAGTGAGCGCCCGGCAGGCTGAGCATCGAAGCAACTTGCCCCCAAATCGCGCTGCCCGCAGTCATGGCACCAAAAAAGGCCGTCACGAACATGGCAAGCCCGCGACCACGTACCCAATCCGGCAGAGAAACCTGCGCTGAGACATTGAGGGTCGCGAGGACCGCGATCCAGGAAAGACCAGCGACGATGCAGGCAACCAGCGCAGCCAAGGAGTCACGTGCGAGGCCGAGCAGGATCAGGCTGACCGCTGTACCAACGGTGCCGAGTGCAACGAGCCGATCGGGCCCGAAGGTGTCCTTCATCCAGGGCAGGCCGAACGCTCCGCTGACCGCGCCTGCTCCGATCGCGCCCAGCATTATGCCGTAAAGCGCCGGCCCTCCGACAATCTGGTTGCGCGCGACAAGCGGAAGTAGCGCCCAATAGGCGCTCGCAAAGAAGAAAAAGCTCGCAGCTCTTATCAGTGTTGCTCGCAGATGCGGATTGTACCGGGCATGGCGAAGTCCGATCATCAGGGCGCTGGTCAGACGTTCGGCAGGGAGCGCATGACCGCCGGACGTTGATGGGCGCCACCACCAAAGGGCTCCGATAACGCCGAAATTGCTAAGCGCGTTCAACCAGAACGGCGCGGCAATTCCCAATCCGCCAATGATCACGCCGCCCAGTGCAGGTCCGATCGCCCTGCTGATGTTGACGCCAACCCCGTTGCTTGCCACCGCCGCAGCCAGATCCTGCCTCGGCACAAGGCTGGGTACCACCGATTGCCACGCTGGCGCGGTAAACGCTGCGCCCACGCCGAGGAGGAACGTAAACAGCAGCAGGATGGACGGATTAATGAGGCCCAGCCAGACGAGGACAGCACTCGCCGCCGCAACCAACGTGACAACGATTTCCGTAACGATCAGGAAGCGGCGTTTGTCGACAATGTCCGCCAGCGCGCCCGCCGGAAGCGCAAAGAGAAACATGGGCAGGCTGGTTGCGACTTGAACCAGAGATACGCTCAGTGGGTCGGCGTCCAGGCTCGTCATCAGCCAGCCGGACGCCGCATTGTACATCCAGGTTCCGACATTGGAGACCACGGTCGCAATCCAAACTACCGTAAAGGCCGTGTGGCGAAATGCGTTCCAGGGCAACGTGCTCGGCGGACTTGTCGTCCGCTTTGGTTGGTGATCGATCTCCATCTTCATTCGCTCCACTCAGGTGTGGGAGTAACTGGCGCCCAACGTGAGCGGCAGCATCGCTCTCTGCCGAGCCGCAGTCTGCCAGCTGCCGCAAGCGACCACTCTCCAAGAAAGACTGACCAGAGGATCGCTTAATAATCTGACCTTCACCGGAGAGATGCCGAAACGGAAGGTAGATCGGGGAGTACACGGCGCGTCCTCATCTCTCGATCTAGTGGTTTGTCGGACCGAGGAACGCGCTATCGATAACATCCCCGATTAACTGCCATATATTTCCGTCAAATTGCACAAGCCGCATCTGCTTGATCGGCAGAAAGTCGTTTGGGCCCGTGCTGATCGTAATCCCAGGGAGAGTGACCGAACTCTGAAAATCCTTCAACGAAGCGGCCTGTCGCATGATGTTCTCGCGCGAGAAGTCGTCGCCACATTGTTCGAGCACTTGAGACAGGGTCTGGGCAGCAGCGTAACCAAAGAGAACGTTGCTATCCGCCTTGCCCCCGCCGGGATAATACCTGTCCATGAACGTTGAGAACTGCTTGATCCCTTCGTCATCTTTCCAGGCCGGGTCGGTCGCATTTTTCAAGAAAGACGTGGAGATGACTCCCACCGCGTTTTGTACTTCGGCCGGCCTCAGCGCGAGCACGGCGGGTGCGGCCACGTTGTTGAGGATAACGACCGGGTGCCAATCGATTTCTGCCAACCGCCTTATGGCAAGTGCAGCCAAATTCGGCGAACCCGCGAAAAGCAGGACTCCTGCTCCCGACGCTTTCAGAACGTCGATTTGTCTATCGATCGATTTGTCCGAGATGTCGAAAGTACTGTCAGCGACGATCATACGCGTCCAGTCTCCTAGGCCTTCCTGTAGGCCGATCAACAGATCGCGCCCGAACTGATCGTTCTGCCAGAGGACTGCAAGCTTGTGGTCCGGATGAAACGCCTGCACATAATTCGCGTAAATGCGCCCCTCGGCGCGAAACGGAGGCTGCCAGCCCATTGTCCAGGGAAACTCAGCGGGCTTATTCCATTCCTGGTCACCGGAAGCGACGAACAACTGTGGTATCCTATTCTCGTTCAGATAAGGGCGTACGGCCAAATTGCCGGGTGTTCCGAACGAGCCAGAAATCAGCAACACATGATCATCTTCGATCAATTGGCGGGTCTGCTCCAATGCCTTCCTTGGATTTGACCCGTCATCCCGCGAAATGAACCTCACCTTCCGGCCATTGATGCCTCCGCGATCGTTGATCATGTCGAAATAGGCAGATTCCGTCTTTCCGATAGGCGCAAATTCCGTCAACGGACCGCTATAGGGCATGATGTTGCCTATACGGATTTCGCCATCACCCGTGTCCTTCGTCTCCGAAGCCGCGAGAGGGAGCATCGGGGCGGCGAGTAGCGATGCTGCGAACACGATCTTTAGTATCATGCGCATTTGTTTGGCTCCCCTCGCAAGATTGGTTTCGCTTCAGTCGCTATTGTAGGGCTATCCGAAATGGATCCAGAGCGGCGTCTACATTGCAGTTAAAACTTCAGCATCGCCTCGACGCCCACGAAGTGAGCCGTCTTGGATGGGCCGGTATCCTGTATAAACTGTCCAGGCACGAATACAGAGTAGGACAGGGCGGCGCTGAACCAAGGTACCGGTTGCCACCCGAGTATGACGTCGGCCTGAGTTCCGATATAACGGGAGCGGCTGTCATCCGAAGGTCGCACGAGGTTCCCTCCAGGACCGTAGATTCCGTCGCCAAGACTTTCGCGCCAGTAGAAGACCGTTGCCAGATCGAGGGTCCATTCCCGGTTCAGCTGGAGTGTGAGCGTCGGGTGAGCGTTGATCAGGTTGTATGGCCCGAGCAGGCCGATCTCGCCGAAATACTTTCCCTTCGGGAACAGTGGATTGAAGGTCTGAAGATTCGGGTCGTGTGGGTTACGGTCGCCACTGATAATGTTCGCCCGCAGGCCAAGCCGCGGGCTGAAGGTCACGCCGGCGAACGTGTAGCCTGTATCGGAGGCAATGGACCAGGCGCGGATATCTCCATGATCGAAATGGCCAAACTGAGCCATGCCTTCGAAATTCCAGTCCCATCCCTCCGCGGCACCGAAAAACCGACTGCCGATAGTGTGCCGTAGTTCCTCTCCGCTCCCTTGATTGTACTCTGCGGCGGCATTGCGGTACCCGATGTAGTAGACATCAAGCCCCGACTTGGAGCTGATCTCCGTCAATTGGCGCGTGGTATAGATCGACCAGAGTGATCGGTCTGGATCGAAACGGTCATTGAAGCTGCCGACCAGGTTTCGGACCGGTCGCGCATAAAGGGCATCGACCCGCCATGGAGCCGATTGAATCGAGGCCAGGGCCGTGTCGAAGGAACGAAGCACGTTCGGGCCATACCGCAAGCTGATCAATCGCTCAGTGCCATACGACAGGAGTTGGCGCCCTCCCCGCAAGGTAAGATCGGTACCGCTGGCCAACGGCAGCTTGATATCTGCGAAGCCCTGGAGCAGTTCAGCACCCGTTGCGTCGATGCCTCCAACTGTTTCCTTGTCCGTAACCCAGGCACCAATCATTTGGCCGAACAGGCGCAGGTTCGGGCCGAAATGCAGGTCCGCATATGGCAACATCCGGTACCACTGATACTCGTTGACCGGAAGCTCGCCCCAATTAAAGTTGCGATATGCCTCCTCCCTGAACCGAAGCTCCAGGCCGAGCGTAAGGTAGGCATCATCTCTGAAATCGAGCGGAATGTACTTGTATGGCTCCCACCAGGCTCCGGTCCGTTTCGCTGGATCGCGCAAATAGGAATAGTCCTCGTCATAGCGGAGGAGCGTCGTCTTCAGCGGCGCGACATTCGCGTTTTCCGTTCCATTGACTTCCGCTGACAGGGCGTCGGCAGGTACCGCGACGGCAACTGCAACGAAGATAGCCATCGCCGCGAGGACCGCGGCCACGGGGGCGGCCCCATCGACTAACTTTCGGGCTCCGAAAAATCCGGAAGAGTTAGCACCTTCGACAACGTCGATTTGCATCTTCGAATTCGTCCGCGAATTTGGAAACAGACTGGAACGGTCAGATTTTCGGTGCATCTTTCAGCGTCTGCTCCGTTAGTCGAGCAAGCAGCGAAAGTCCGCCCAATAGCGGTGGCACCACGAAACACCAAATGTTGTATTGCGCGTACAAGAGGGCCGCGGCGGCGCACCCGATGGCAAAGATGATGACGTTCTTCGACATCATTGCGACCCGCGACCTGATTTGGCCAGCTGGCACGTTGTCCCTCGCGTAGATCATATCTGCTAGATCGATCATGATCTGCGTCGTCGTGCCGGTCATCAGGGTCGAGGGAGGTGAACTTCCTAGATAAACTCGGTGTACGGCGTTCTGGATCGCCATGGCCGAAACGAGCACCATTCCGGTGATCACCGCTTGCCAGCTGTCGCCGTTCCGGAACGGTCCGAACTCGATCGCGAGCGCGGCGCCGACGATCAGCAGGAGGACCTTAAGGCCGAGCATGGCTTCGAAGACAAAGCGCCAGCGCTGCGTTAGCGCCGAGCTGAGCAGGCGGACAGCCATTACGACCGCACAGAAGACCGGAAGCGCCAGGAGTTTCGCAACGGCTCCCGACGTGCCGAGAGCCAGCGACGCGCCAAGGGTCACGAAATTGCCGGTAACATGGGCCGTGAAGAGCCCTTGCAATGCGAGGAAGCCCGCCGTGTCGACATAGCCTGCGGTGAGGCTCAAGAGAAAAGGCACGATCATGGAATTTCCGCTCGACACCGGGGTCACTACCATCCCCGTTTGATCTCTACGCCGACATAGTTCGAGTTATGCGCACCGGCGTTGCGCAACGTGTCACCGACCGCAAAGTGCACCGCTTCGATTGCGAAGGAAGTCGCGCGGTCTATGCTCCAATCGAGCCGGACCTGGCCGTAGCTTCCAGTATACGCACCAGGGCGGCCCGCGGTGTTCGGAATCGGTATGTCGGGCTGCGCGTAGACCGCATCGGCGGTGTTTTGGCGCCACTGAGGCGCTGCCGCGAACATGAGCTTCACTGACGAAGTCAAACTCAACGTCAGGGATGGCTTGACGTGGATGAGGTTGGCGTACCCAGTGTAACCCGCCAGAGTGAAATAGTAACCGTTGGGGAACAGCGGATTGAACGTCCCAAAGGTTCGCTTGGTGTTGCCATCACCGGACGCCACGTCGAGCTGGATTCCCACTCTTGGACTCCAGTTCACGTCGGCGAAGGTGTAGCCAGCGATTGAGCCGACAGCCCAGGCCTCGACAGGCTCGATGCCAATGCGTCCGGTCTGATTCATCAATTCGAAATCAAAATCGAAATGGTTGGCGTTACCGTTCAGATGGACATCGAAAATGTCTCTCCGCTCGGCGCCGGAGGCATTTGCAAACTGCGCGTTTCCCTGGGTGAAATTGGCATAGTAGCCGGCGATAAACAGCGACTCGGAAAACTTATACTCCGCCCGCGCCATCCCGAAAGTCTGCGTGCTGACGCTGCTGTAATCATCGAATATCGCAACGTCCCGAACCTGGACCGGCAGGCTGTAAAAGGTGATGAACCGCCAGGGTCCGTTCTCATAGTCCGCCCAGGCTGCGTCAAAGGATTGGCGAACGTTGGGACCGTCGCGAACAGCCACAAAGCGCTGCAGGTCGAAGCCAAATTGCTGACGGCCGGCCCTCAGCTTCAGCGTTCCGCCGCCCACAGGCTCGGTCAGAGCAACCCAGGCCTGCTCTAGATCGAGCCGGTCGCGGTCGACCGGCGTCAACATGGTCTTCCACGGCGCGTAATCGGCCTGAAACTGCACGAACGCCTGTAGTTGATTGTCCACGCGAAGATCGGCATGGAATTCGTTTCGGCTGATGACGTAGTTTTGGCTGCGGTTCGGACCGGTGCCGAAGTTCGGCGCGTTGTTGGACTCGAAGCGCTCACGCGTGTTGGCGCCGAATGAGAGATAGGTGTGCGGGTCGAAGCCGGACAGCGGAATGTATTTGAGCTCATCAAACGGCTCACGGGGCACGCGCGGGTCCGCGAGCACCGACCAGTCTTCCTGCCAGCGGTTGAACATGATGGCCGGCCGCTGCGGCGTTGAAGCTTGAGACTGATCATCCGCCCACGCCATCTGGGGCGCCGCCGCACACACTACGCCTGCCGCCCAGCACCTCCGCAAAAGCAATCGTCCCGGCAACAATGCCATCCCGCCCCCTCATTTCGGTACGGTCGCGTGAATCTCCGCAATGTATCCGCCGGGGAATTGTACCATGGCTTCAGATCGCCCGTCAGAGCTATAGGGTTCGACAAGCACGGTAGCACCCGAGGCCTTGGCCTTCGTCAAAGTTTCCTGCAGATCTTTCACCTCGTAACCGGTCAGCTCCCGCCCGTAGGGATACGGCAGGTGACCGTCCGTGACCAACACCGTCATCTTTCCGAACGCCGATTCGATCCGAATGCGCCTGAACGTATCCTTCGCTCGGCCGATCTCGACCCCGCCGGCATGCCCATCGTCAGACACAACCTTCCCGTGTGAAAACCGCAAGAAGCTGCGGGTGAAGGCATCCGCCCGCTCCGGAGAGAGATAAACGCGGTTCTCGGGAATGGTCTCGAACGCCGCATAGGAAGGCTTCGTCGTATGCCAGTAGAGTTGCATATTCACGCCGCCCGGCCACTGGATCACCGCATCGCGTCCGATGGGATCCGGAAAGGCCGCCACCAGCACGTCCGCGCCCGAGTCCCTGGCCACATTGATCGCCTCGTCGAGATCCGTAACGAGATAGCCCGTTCGCTCGGCGCCGAATGGATAAGGAATGGGCGTCTTGAATCCGAACAGGGACACGGTACCAACGGGCGTCTGAAGAAGCTGGGAAGTCGTGCTGCTCGGCGTCGGCGTCACCGTGGCAACGACCTGCTTCGTGCTCTGACCTCCGAAGGTTGCGAGAAAGCTCGCCACGAACTTGTCCACGTCTTCGGGAGCCACATAGACATGTGTGGTGTCGTATTGCGCGCCGACACCGACCTGTGGCGCGGTATGCTCTCCCGGATCCCGCGCGATTGCCACGGACGGGGATAGCAGTGACGACACCAGAAGGATTTCAATCAGATGACGTTTGCCGATCATGGGACACCTCGAACACCAAGTTGAAAGCTCATTGCGAGCGCGAGGACAGTACAGACACGAGCACCAGGCCGGCGATCAGCCCCAAATGCTCGAAAAAGGCGTTCACGGCCAGAAAACGATCATGGCCGGCTTTGGTCCAAAAATCGTTCGCGGTGAGCATGGCGACCGTAGTCAGCACGCCAAGCCCGCCGGCTCCGAGCCACACCCAGCGTCCAAGAATGACGAGCACGGAGCCGCCGAGTTCGACGATGATGGCCGCCGTGGCCCAAAGCCATGCCGGCTGCAGACCGAAATGCGCCTGCTCCGCAACGGCCCCCGAAAAATCGAGGGCTTTCTGAACTCCGCCGATCAAGAACGCGGAGACGAGCGCAATTCTGGCCGCCGCGGCAAGCCATGACCAAGATAGGACTGTCGCAACCCATCTCGGAGTATCCGATTTGGCGAACATCTCACACAGCCCAGCAGGCGCAACCGAGTACACCCCAGAAGCTTTTGAGATCCGAAACCGGCAGCCTTCCGGACCATGCGCGCGCATGGTCGTGGCCGTGCACGGTACACGCGTTGGCACAGCCGCACATCTGCATTGCGTTCGCGCGGATGGCCTGTGCCTTGCCGCCCTGTTCCGCCCAGTTGCCGTACCCTCCAAAACTGCGCACCGGAGACCAGTCGGGCATCGCGGGCGGCGGCGCGGTATCGTCGAGAGCTTTGAACTCGCCTGCCCCGTAGACGATGTGCCCGCCGACCACCGTCAGATCGCTCGCGATTTCGGCGATCTCGTTGTCGGCGCAGGAGAAGAAATCCCGATCCGGCACGATCAGGTCTGCGAACTGACCGACCTGGATGCGCCCTTTCTTCCCCTCCTCATTGGAGAACCAAGTGACGTTTTCGGTCCACATCCGCAACGCGGTTTCGCGATCGAGGCAATTGCGCTGAGGATATATCCGCAGACCGCCCACGGTCATGCCAGTCACGAGCCAGGCCAGCGAGACCCACGGATTGTAGGAGGCAACCCTGGTTGCATCCGTGCCGGCGGAGATCTTCACACCCTTGTCCATGATCTTCCTGACCGGTGGCGTCGCTTCGGCCGCGCCCAAACCGTAGCGCTCGACGAAATACTCGCCCTGATAGGCCATGCGGTGCTGCACCGCGATGCCGCCGCCAAGCGCCGCGATGCGGTCGATGGACTGATCGGAGATGGTCTCGGCGTGGTCGAAGAACCAGTGCAGACCATCAAGTGGCGCGTCCTGGTTGACCTTCTCGAACACGTCGAGCGCGCGCGAGATCGTCTCATCGTAGGTCGCGTGCAGGCGCCATGGCCACTTGTTCTGGACGAGGATGCGCACGACGTCTTCGAGTTCGCCCTCCATTTCCGGCGGCATATCCGGACGAGGCACGCGGAAATCCTCGAAGTCTGCTGCCGAGAACACAAGCATCTCGCCGGCGCCGTTGTGCCGAAAGTAGTCGGTTCCCTGCTTGTACTTCGAAGTCTTGGTCCAATTCAGGAAGTCCTGCTTCTCCCCCTTCGGCTTCTGCGTGAACAGGTTGTAGGCAAGGCGGACGGTGAGCTGCCCTTCGTCCGACAGCTTCTGAATGACCGCATAGTCCTCCGGATAATTCTGGAAACCGCCGCCGGCGTCGATCGCTCCGGTGACGCCGAGACGGTTCAGCTCCCGCATGAAATGCCGGGTCGAGTTGACCTGATATTCGAAGGGAAGCCGCGGTCCCTTTGCCAGCGTCGCGTAGAGGATGTTGGCATTCGGCTTGGCCAGGAGAAGTCCGGTCGGATTGCCCTTCGCATCACGCACGATCTCGCCGCCGGGCGGCTCGGGCGTGTCCTTTGTGTATCCGATTACGCGCAGCGCGGCGGCATTTAGCATGGCGCGGTCGTAAAGATGAAGGATGAAGACCGGGGTATCGGGCGCGACCGCATTAAGCTCCTCGATCGTCGGCAACCGTTTCTCGGCGAACTGATGCTCGGTGAATCCGCCGACGACCCGCACCCACTGCGGCGGCGGCGTGATCGCGACCTGCTTCTTCAACATGGCCATGGCGTCGGCGAGTGACCAGACTCCATCCCAGCGCAGCTCCATATTGTAGTTTAGCCCTCCCCGAATGATATGGAGATGATTGTCGATCAGCCCCGGCAGCACGCGCCGCCCTTTCAGGTCGACGATCTTTGTCGAGGAACCGGCGAGCTTCATCACATCGCCAACGTGTCCCACGGCCGTAAACAGCCCGTCTTTGATCGCCACTGCGGTCGCCGCCGGGTTCGAGCGATCAAGTGTCGCGAACAGACCGTGATGCAGGATCAGGTCGGGGCCCTGCTTGCTCATGCTTGTTTCTCCGGATTCTTGAGGCCATCAATCGGACCGACCGTGCGTCGGCCAGGCAGCATGCCGAAAATGTGGGAATCGCAGCTCGAGAGATGGAATGCCTCGACAAAGCTCGAGCCCCGTATCAGGAGTTTGGCGACCGGGACGACCTGCTCGCCAATCAGGATTCCGAGAAGCCCGACCAGCGCCACCAGGGGCGGCGCTGGCGAGCGTACATTGAGGAGATTGTAGATCACTCCGACGAGGAGGCCTGCACCCAAAGACAATACATAAACCTTCATGTCAGTCCTCCTATCTCCTTCGGTTCCGGGTGTTACCGCGGGCCAGCCTCGGAAGCGTGCTCGCCGAGCGCCCACTTGGAGAAGCGGACCTGGATGCCGTAAGGCGTATGAGCGCGAAGGATATCCATAACGCCCTCGTAGGTTTCGGCGCGTGCCCAGTCCTGCTGCAGTTCGAAGACGTATTGGCACGAGGTGATCGGAACGGCGCCGGCCTGCAGCAGGCGCTCCATGGAACGGTTATGCGCCTCGAGCGACAGATCACCGCAGGCATCTGCCGGAACGTAGATTTCGTACCCCTCCTTAAGCATGTCGAGGCTCGGAAACATCACGCATGCTTCCGTCCACAGCCCGGCGATGACGAACTTCTTTTTGCCGGTAGCAGCCACGGCTTTGCGGAAGTTCGGATCGAGCCACGAGTTCATGGACGTCCGGTCGATGATTTCGTAGTTTGGGAACAGATCTGTCACCTCCGGCATGAACGGACCGGAGAACGAGTCTTTGGCAACCGTCGATATTACGGTGGGGATCTTGAACAGCTTCGCCGTCTTGGCCAGGATTTGGATATTATTGAACACCACCAGGCGGTCATGCGACTGCACGCCCTGGTACATTGCCGGCTGATAGTCGATCAGGGCGATGGCGCTGTTTTGCGGGGTAAGCATATCAAGCTTGGGCATTCGAGGTCTCCTGAGTTTGGTGAGGGCAGATCAGTTGGAGGCGGCCTGTAATTGATGCTGTCCGTGCCGTTGCCGGAAGTGAAACGATTTCAGCCGGTCGATGAAAACGCTGCATTTCTCTCCTTCACGCGTTGTGCCGACACAGCGGCGACTGGCGGGACGGCGCCTGCGGCTGCGACTTCCAAAAAGGGCTGAAGATACTACAACTCCAGGCGCCGATGCCTTCTGGTGTTCGCGACCCGAGATTGTGCGCCGCGACGATATTTGCACTGATGATCGCGGGCGGTTTCGATGGGACAATCACAGGCCGAAGCGTGCTACGCTTTGGCGGTTCTGCATGTTCATCTCAACCCACTTCCCGTCCACGTCATGGGATGGGGCTATAGTATCGGCACGGCGCTCATGTAAATTAGGCACTAGCCCGCTACCAGGTTTCTGATCGGATACCGCATCGTGGAAAATGAAGCTCAACCTCCTGAACTCATCTATCCGCCAGAGCTGGAGATTTGGCCATTTCCGGCGGATTGTCCGAATCGGGTGCTGATCGAAGAGATCGCCGACAAATGGACGATCCTGGTGGTTGCGGCGCTCTCGCGAGGCCCGACGCGCTTCAACCAGCTGAAGCGCGCACTAGAGCCCGTCACTCAGAAGTCATTGACGCAGACGCTCCGCCGCCTCGAGCGAAGCGGGATGGTTTCCCGAAAGGTGCTTGATACCTCTCCGGTAGCGGTTGAATACGCCATCACCCGGCTCGGCCGTACGCTTGGCGGTCCCTTCTCGGCGATATACCGGTGGGCCGTCGCATACCAAGACCAGGTCGAGGGGGCCCGACAGCGGTTCGATGCGCAGCGAGGAAAGGCCCGCAAATAATGAAATCATCGCTTGCGGAAAGCGTCGCATTGCGAAGCCGGACGCACTTCCAAGCGCGTCGGAAGTCGCTTGCTTGCCTATCGGTAGCTGGATCCGTCAATAATCCGTTCGTTCGCAAGCGCCGCACGTTCAGGTGCGTCGACTGAACGCACTAGCCTACACGCCTGACAATCTCTAGAATCTCGGAAGGCCGAGCTCGAACGGCAAACTGCATCAGATTCATCTCGCTAGTGAAATCGTTTCACTTTCGCCTGCCGCTTGAACTGGTACCGGCCCTTGCCGCATTTTCGGGGTTTTGAATCAATAACATAGGTTGATATAATGGACCACTCGGTCCACTATAATGCGTTTGGTTCAGGAGCGACAATGTCTCGAGTCCGAGAGTTTGATGAAACTAAGGTGCTGGATAAAGCGCTGCAGGTGTTCTGGCAGCAAGGATATGAAGGCACTTCGTTGAATGATCTTCTCGACGCGACGGGGCTTACGAAATCAAGCCTGTACGCTGCGTTCGGTAGCAAGGAAGAGCTGTTCCATCGGATCGTCGAGCGCTACTTGTCCAAGCACGTTGAATTTCGCCAGGCATGCGCCCTGGCCGAACCAACACCGCGGCGAATTATAGAGCGTCTACTATATGGCATGGCCGATCTGCACGCTGGATCGCGCACGCCCCCGGGCTGCCTTATCACGGGCGCTGCGCTTGCATGTTCACCGGAAACTGAATCAATCCGCCAACATCTCGTTCGCAGCCGAAATGAATTCGGTCAGATCCTACGCGACAGGCTCGAAGCTGTGACAAGCGCCGGGCCGCTGCCTCCTGGCATGACGACGGCCGATGCGGCGCGGCTTGTGGTGTTGACCATTCAAGGCATGGCGGTTGAGGCAAAGGGCGGCGCCACGAGGAATGAGCTCCGGCAAATTGTGCAAGCATTTTTGCTCAGCTGGCCTGAGAATTAATATGCGATTCTGAGTACGGCTTGTGCGCATCGACGCGCCCGCTGTGCCCGATCTCATGCAGATCGGCAATCGCGATAAGCTGCTCTTCGCGTCGCTCGCCCACCGTGAACGGCTGAAATAGTGAACGCCCGGAGTCGGTGTCTCACGGCTTCTTCATCGGGTCGTCAGCAGGGTTCTCGTAGACAGTATCCGTCGGCCCTGAGCCGGTGATCAACACAGTTACCGCCTCGTCACCGGTCATCGCGAAGTGCGCAGCGCCTGACGGCTCGGTGTAAACTGACCCGACGGGAAGCGTCCGGAGTTCTTCCTTGCTGAAACTTGGACCGTAACCGAACATCCAGGTTCCCTGCAGCACCGTGCCGACCGTAACCGGCATGAGGCCTCCACCTCGTCATCGCGCGGTTCGCTTGGGATACAGCCTGGCATGAGGTGATAGGTGGAGGTGAAGCGATGGTAAATGCCATGCTTGATGCCAGGCAGGAAGGCGACTCTTATCGTCGCGTCGAGGTGATCACTGGGGAGCGCCGGCGGCGACGGTGGACGAGCGAGGAGAAGGCCCGGATCGCTGCGGAGAGCTTTGAGGAGGGTGCGAACATCTCCGAGGTGGCGCGGCGCAATGGCGTTTCCCGCGGACTGCTCACGGTGTGGCGACGCCAGGTAGCGGCGGCGGTAGCCGGCAAAGCCCAGAACTTCGTGCCGATCCAAATTGGTGCCGAGAGCGATGGCGGGAGAGCTGGCGAGTCCGAGTGTATTTCGCCGGTACAGATGAAGCCCTTTGAGATTGCCGCGCCGCCGGGCAAGGTCTGTGGAGTGGTCGAGATCGAGATGAACGGGGCGCGCATCCGGGTCGAGCCGGGCGTGGAGCTGGCGACGCTTGCGACGGTGCTGGCCGCGCTTCGAGGGATCCGGTGATCGCGCTACGGTCTGACCTCAAGGTGGTGCTGGCGGCCCAGCCGGTCGACTTTCGCAAGTCGGTGCACACGCTGTCGGCGCTGGTGAGCGAAGCCCTGCGCGCGAACCCGTACTGCGGCGACGTCTTCGTGTTCCGCAGCAAGCGCATGGACAGAGTGAAGCTTCTGGCGTGGGACGGCAGCGGCATGGTGTTGGTAACGAAGTGGTTGCACCAAGGACGTTTCACCTGGCCGCCGATCCGCGACGGCGTTGTGCATCTCAGTGCGACGCAGCTTGCGATGCTGCTCGACGGGCTTGAGTGGACGCGTGTGTCGCCTAAGTCTGTGAAGCAGCCGACCGTTGTCGGCTGAGGGGTGAGGATTTCGCTGGAGCACGGGTCGCGCGGATGTATCGTCTGATCATGGCGATTCGTCCCGACGCTCTCCCGACCGATCCGGCGGCTCTGACCGAGATGGTGCTCGCGCTTGACGCTGAGAACGAGAAGCTGCGCGTAGCAATGCAGACGCTCAAGGAGATGATCTTCGGGAAGCGCTCGGAGCGACTTGCGGTGCTCGTGGACAAGCAACTCGCGCTTGAGCTGGGCGATCTCGAGACCGACGCCACGTTGCCTGTGCAGGCCAACGACGATGCGCCTGCGGCGAAGCCGCCCGGCAAGGTGCGCAAGAAGGCGCGCCGCAACATCGGCGCACTCCCAAAGCACCTGCCGCGCTGCGAGCAGGTGCTGGAGCCGGAGGCAACCGCGTGCCCGTGCTGCCAGGGTCAGCTCCACAAGATCGGCGAGGATGTCAGCGAGGTGCTGGACATCATCCCGGCGATCCTGCGGGTGCTGCGCACGATCCGTCCCAAATATGGCTGCCGCAGCTGCACCGATGGTGTGGTCCAAGCGAAGGTGCTGCCGCGCCTGATCGAGAGCGGCATGGCCTCGACCGCACTCGTGAGCCACGTGGTGGTCTCGAAGTTCGCCTGGTATCTGCCGCTGTACCGACAGGTGCAAATTCTGGCCGGCCAGGGTGTCCATCTCGACCGGGCGACGCTCGCCGGCTGGGTGAAGCGTGCGGCCTGGTGGCTCAGGAGCCTCTATGAGCTCCAGCTGCGCACGATCCAGGCCGCGCCGCGCGTGTTCTGCGACGAGACGCCGATGCCGGTGCTCGATCCCGGACGACATCGCACCCGCATCTGCCAGTTCTGGGCGCATGCGATGGATGACCGGCCATGGGGTGGCCCCGCGCCGCCGGCGGTCGCCTACGTGTTCGCCGACGGCCGCGGCACGGAGGAGATCGCCGGACAATTGACGGGCTTTTCCGGCATTCTGCAGGTGGACGGTTATGCCGCCTACAAGGCGCTCGCCCGCGGTCATGGCGGCGCGATCCAGCTCGCCTTTTGTCTCGCCCATGCCCGGCGCAAATTCGTGGAGGTCTACAAGACGACGCAGTCGCCGTTCGCGCGCGAGGTGATCGAACGGCTGCAAGCGGTCTATGCGCTCGAGGCGGAGATCCGCGGCAGCGGTGCCGAGCAGCGGCTGGCCGCCCGCCGCACCGGGGCCGCTCCGTTGATGGCGGCGCTCAGGGCACGGCTGACCGCCATGGTCGACCAGCTCTTCTCCCAGTCGAAGCTGATGGAGGCCATCAACTACGCGCTCAACCACTGGGACGGGTTGACGTTGTTTCTCCGCGACGGCCGCGTCGAGGTCGACAGCAATACGGTCGAGCGTTCCATACGCCCGATTGCCATGGGGAGGCGCAACTCGTTGTTCAGCGGCAGCGAAGGCGGTGCCGAGAGCTGGGCGATCCTGGCGTCAATCGTGAACACCGCAAAGCTCCATGAGCTCGATCCGCAGGGCTATCTGACCGACGTGCTGGAGCGCATCGTCTGCGGGCGCACCAAGAGCCATCAGCTCCACGAGCTGCTTGCCTGGAACTGGAAGGCTGCCCGCCAGCGCACTGCGCAGGCAGCCGCGTGAGCCCACGTCGCCATAAAGCATCGTCGTCGATGGCCGCCGTCGCGATGCCGCTTACGGACCTCGAGCGATGGCTCCAGGCTCGCGTCGATCGGCATCCCGCCGCCACCAATCTCCCCATGCTCGACGGTTACGTCGCCGCGATCGTGGCCGGACCGGTGTCGATGAGCCCGCTCGACTGGATCTGCCCGCTGCTCGCCATCGATGCCGACGCTTTCAACCACGGCGGCACCCCGGAGTTTGCTGCGATCTCCGCCGTCGCGCTGCGCCATAACGAGATCAGCCAGATCCTTTCGACCGCGCCTGCCCAGTTCGCCCCGATGCACCGGCGCAAAATCAATGGCGACGTCGATCCGCGTCCCTGGTGCCAGGGCTTCCATGCCGCGATGCGGCTCAGGCTGTCGGCGTGGGCACCGTTGCTGGACACCAGCAATGTCAATCACGGCCTGCTACTGCCCATTCTGTTGCACTGTCGCGACGATCAGGGGCGGCCGATGCTTGGACCACCCCGAAGCGGCCGCGAGACCGCCGACTTTCTGCGTAACGCCCACGCCGATATTCCAGCGGTCGTCGAGGCCATGCGCCAATATTGGATGCCGATCCGCTACCCACGCGCCCGCTGATCACCGCAGACGTGGGAGCTCATGCCGGTTACTGCCGACCCGATCCCCTGCGTGATGATGCGCGGCAATGGTCGCATGGGGCGCGACCTTAAGCAGTTGGCTGTACGGCCCTGGCTTGGACGGATCGCCTAGAATCGTAACGACTTGGACCTTGGCGTTGCCCGACCCTCCCACGCCACCGGTTGGCGCGATAGCAGTCAATTCGGCAGGCGACTTGGAGTACTTTGGAAGTTGTGGCGCCGGCGGCTGCGCTGCTGCGGCTGCGCCAAACATGATCGTGCCGACGATGAAAATCGCTCTGCTTCGGAGCATGACTTTTCCTTCCTTTCCCGGAATTGGTCGATCGAAACTCAGGGTGCCGCGCCGGGGCTACTTTTTGGATACTCAAGAAACTCGAGAGTCGCGCCGTCCGGCCCACGCACGTAAACGAGGCGAAGTCCGGTGCGCTCCCCGGACTCCACCTTTTGGACCCGGCTTAAAGCGTTCCACCCCACAGTACTGATCCGCTCCAACAATGCGTCGATGTTCTCGACCCGGAAGGCCACATGTACAGATCCCACATCGCAGGACCGGGGCTTCACTACCTTCCGGTCGTTCGGAGAGCGGTATTCCAGAAGCTCGATCAAATGACCGGGCGCCTTCACCATTGCTAAACGCGCCGCTGCCGCATTCACGCCGACCAGCTCCTCAAGGAAAGAGCTTTCATCGAAGTCCCAAGTATACAGGTGATCGAAGCCCATGACGTCGACCCAGAACGAAAGCGCCTGATCGAGCGACCACACCGTGATGCCGGTATGCTCTGTACTCTCGATGCGAAATGGAGGGCTTGATTCGATCATGCCGATTACAACCTGGCACCCTTGTCCCAGAATTGAACGAGTTGCTCGCAAATGAAGTCCGTTTTTTCCTCGAACACCCAGTGTCCGCACTCTTCGATGACACCGCCCTCTGCCCGGTCCGAGAGTGCCTTGGCGCTGTCGAAGCAGTGCGCCCCAAAGGATCGGCGCCCTCCCCACCCCATGGTCGGAATCGAAAGCTTCTCCTTTGCGAACTCAGCGAGTTGCGCCGCTTTCTCATCGATGAAGGCGTAGTGGTTGAGGCTGGCCCGCAGGTTTCCGGGCTGCTTCATCTGAATAACGTACCGTTGTAGTTCGTCTTCGTTGATCGCGTTGGGATTGTAGGCAAAGTCTCGAAAAAAGTGACGAAGATACTGTTCTTCTCGACCTTCGATCAAGAAACGCGCAATATCCATATTGGCGTGCATCGACAGATGCCAATACGGCACTCTCGGATCCACATAGTCCTTGTAATCGAGTCCGAAGAACGGCGTCTCGATCGTCGCTAGAGACAGCGCGCGCGCTCCTGCCATGTAAGCTAGGGCGACGGACGGCGGCCCTCCAAGGTCGTGGCTGAGAATGTGGAATCGGTCGACCTTCTCAACGTCGGCGAGCTCAAGCAAATCCTGGGCGATGGTGGCCGGCATATAGTCAGCATAGGGCTTGTCGCTGTCGGCGTACCCACGCAGGTCCGGGGCTATGAATCGGTAGCGCTCAGCACACTCCTTAAAGATCGGCAGGAACTCGCGGTGATTTTGAGGCCAGCCGTGGAGGCATAGCACTGCAGGCCCGGAACCGACCGCTACGTAGTGCAGCGTCACGCCATTCACCAAAGCGCGCTTGCTAATCATCTGAGCTTCCACCATTGCCGAGCCCCTCCCGTTGCTATGCGCAAGCTAACAGCATCCATCGATGCTTATGTCCCGCCGTTGCCTCTAACCGTCGCGAAGTCGACGTGGATGTTGTGCAATTTAGCGAGCGCGCGGAAGTGAAACGATTTCAGCGCTCGGATGAGCAGGCTGCATTCCGGTCGCTCAGCGTTCGAATATTGGTACACCAATGCCACGAAGGGCCCGCGATACGCGCTTCGTCACCGCGTTGGCTATACTGACGCGTAACCGAGGCAGCAAAGAGCCAAGCGCTGTGACACCGCCACCGGCTTTCCAGTCGACGCTAAGGATCTAGCTTTGGCGCGATGCTCACCAATTCGGCGAACGAGGTTACGTTCATCTTCCGCATTACCTGGCCTCGATGCGCCTTGACTGTTATCTCACTTATGCCGAGCTCGTGGGCCACCTGCTTGTTCAAGACACCACGAACGATCAGACCCATCACCTGCCGCTCACGTCGACTGAGCAAGGCATAGCGATCTCGCAGATCCTGCACCTCAGCCTCACGGCGGAGTAAGGCGTCGCTTCGATTGATGGCATCTCGAATTGCATCCAGCAACAAAGTATCACTGAATGGCTTAGTCAAAAATTCTACGGCTCCAGCCTTCATGGCTTGGACCGTGATCGGCACGTCCCCGTAACCCGTGATAAAGATGATCGGCATATCGGGGCGCTCGACTGCTACCCGCTTTTGCAATTCGAGGCCATTAAGCCCCGGAAGACGAACGTCTAAAATCAGACAATGAGGAACAGACACGCGTGGGCGCGAGAGGAACACCTGAGCGGACTCGAATATCTCCGGCAGCCAGCCCGCGTTACGTATCAGCAATTCTAGAGATTCGCGTACCGAGACGTCATCATCGATGACGAACACGATTGCGTCTTCGTGTGACATAGCGAGGAGCCCTTCCGCCATCGATTCCTTTTCCAATATCTCACATCAGACGCGTGAGTACTTTCCAACCTCAACTGGCTCCGAACGCAGCATTGAGCGCCTTCAGCAGAGCTTCGTCGCTGAATGGCTTGGAAAGGCACTCAACGGCGCCCTGCTCAAGCATTCGCGGACGTGTTGAATTATCTCCATGCGCGGTGATGAAGACAATTGGAATTCTTTGGTTGAGACGCGTCAGCTCTCTTTGGAGTTCGGGACCAGTCATACCGGGCATCGCGATATCGAGAACGAGGCAGCCCGTCTGCCCTACATATTCAGATGCCAGAAATTCTTCGGCCGACGAAAACGCTAGAGCCGCGTAGCCGAATTCCCTCAGCAGGTCCGGTAAGGACTCCCGCACGGACTCATCGTCGTCGACCACCGACACAAACGAACGTGTGACCATCATACATTCCTCGTGACGCCGCCCTCACCGAGCGTTCCCTTGGCGTCAAGACTGTGCGCGCTAGTTATACTCTCTGCGCTTCGGGGAATTGAAAACGAGAACGTGGCCCCCCAGCCGTCATTCAACGACGCCCATAGGCGCCCATGATGATTCTCAATAATCGAGCGACTGACCGATAATCCAATTCCCATACCGTCGTCCTTGGTCGTATAGAATGCGTCAAAAAGCTTTTCTATGGCCTCACCGTCAAAACCATGTCCCGAATCCTGCACACTCAGGCGAATCCAATTACTTTGCTCCCGCTCCGTCCTGATCGTCAGCGTTCTTGGTCGATCATCGATCATGCTCATCGCGTCCATGGCATTTTGGAGCAAATTCAAGATTACTTGCTGAAGTTGCACCCGATCGCCGGCCGCGAGCGGAAGGTCTTCGGCAAATTCCATCCGCAGGCTGACGCCATCACGATGAAGCCTATTTAGTAGTAACGGAATGACCTCGCGGGTCGCCTCGTTCAGGTCCACCGGCCGGGCTACAGGCGCCTTCCTATTGAAGAGCGATCGCAGGCGACCAATGATATCGGACGCCCGGTTGCCGTCACGAAGCGTACGGCGCACGGTTTCGAGGGCACCTGCGACATTTGGTGGATCCGCGGCTAACATGCGCAAGCAAGTGCTTGCATTAGTGACGATGCCCGATAGCGGCTGGTTGACCTCGTGGGCTATGGATGCCGTTAGCTCACTCATCGTCGTCATACGCGCCATATGCGCTAGTTTCGTTTGCGTATCGCGCAGCTGCTCCTCGGCGCGCTTGCGGTCTTCTATGTCGGTGTTGATTCCGAACCATTTGATGACATTACCGGACTCATCAAGTAGTGGATTGGCGCGAAACAGAAACCATCGGTACGTGCCATCGAAGCGGCGCAATCGCGCTTCCCTCTCTCCCGCTCGGCGCGACGTCATGAACGAACGCCACGCATGAGCCATACCGCTCCTGTCGTCGGGATGAATCGCCGCCGTCCACCTAGACCCTTGGAGGTGCTCCAAGTCGAAGCCCACATAATCTGCGTAGTGCTGATTGACGAAGTCGGCTGAGCCGTCTGCACTAGCAGACCACACGAGCCCAGGAATGGTGTTGATGATGAGATTGAGATTGCGCTCGTTGGCTCGCAACGCTTCCTCGGCGCGTTTCCGTTCCTCGACGTCGATTTGCAGTACACACCAGCGTACGATGTCTCCGTGCTTATCTCGTAATGGAAAGCCGCGGACGCTGAACCATCGGTAGACACCATCGCTGCGGCGATGCCGGCTTTCCACTTCATATGGCTCGCCAGTTTGGACCGCCCGCCTCCATGTGCTGATCGTCGCGGCTACGTCATCAGGATGGACGGCTCCGGTCGTGCTCCAGCGCTTCAATTCATCGGCGCCCATCCCGAAATATTCAAGGACAGGACGATTGACGGCCTCAACCTCTCCATCCACCGTCATAATGGCTAGAGGAGCCGGAATGGCGTCCACTATCAACTGAATATCGATTTCTCGTACGCGAAGCGATTCCACCACTCGCCTGAGCTCGACAATCTCTTGTCTTCGATCTTCGCTAAGGGCAAGAATCTCTTTGGTTCGCCGCCAAACCTCTTGATCTGTAGTTTCGTCAACTCGCGTTCGTTGGCTGAAGAGCCGCGCCTCCTGTAGGCCGCTCGCAATTTGATTGGCTGCAATTCTGAGGCGAAGCGTCTCTGCCTCTTCGGGAAACTCGGCACGATGAGATGCAGCCACCAACATTCCGGTATCATCCGGGAGCCATCCCAGGTGCAGCGATATGGTCGACAGCTCTCTCTCGCCAATCGCAATTCGCTGGATCAAGGGCCAAGTTTTCGGGTCTTGACCCAGCGAAGTGCTTAGAACGCTGCTTACCTCCTGCGGCGCGATGGCTCCGACAAGTGATCTCGCTGTTCGAGCTACTTCAAGATATTCCATCTTGACTGGGTCTTTGAGACGAACGTAAGCAAAGTCCAGGTGGAGCATGTCCACCACGATGTCCAGCAAATCCGGAAGCGCTTGTGAGAACGAGCCATCGCTCCAGATAGGAGGATGAGCAAGGATCCTGTTCAGATCGTTGATACAGCACCGAGAGCACTGGCGCTGCTCAGCAGAATGTTTGCTGTTGACCACCATTTTAGATCGCTGCCAAGGACACCCCGGCGTGCTCAACTTACGCTCGGAGACATTTCCACGTATCCCTTTCCGGCGGCAGCAAACCCGAGCTGTCGCTTCAGAGGCCGTCGACAATGATAGAGTACGATCGCATAACATAAGCTACCATGCCCCTTCCAACTGTCGCAAGTTTGCGCACGCAGAGGCCCTTCCGTTACGACGACCATAGCGCCGGCACTCACTGACACTTCGGACTACGGGTCATCAACTCATACAAGCTGCGGTCACGGCGCCGAACTGCCGTTTCGCCCATGTTCTACTCCGCTGGCTGCTGGTCGGCCACGGGGTCAATTCCTAGCCCGCTCACCGTTGGAGTTGCTGAGAGCCGGCTCGAACGAATTGACCAGCTCTCACGGGAAGTCCCGATACGGCGCTTGATGAAGGTCTTTGGGAGGCCGGCCGTCCTCCACGTCATTCCCTGAACAACTCGTAAGAGGCCACAAATCAAGGTTGCGAACAGCCAAGGTCCGCCCGCTAGAATAGAGTGCCTCTTCGGCGAGGTCCATCGTACCTTGGTGTCGGTTTTTGGAATACAGGAAGTCTTCGACCTCCCTCACGCTTCCGCGGCGAGCCGCTGCACCGATGGGCTTAATATGGGTCTCGCAAACTCAAACAAACGAGCCCGCAGAGGCTCGGTAGCTCGGCTCAATGTGGCGCGCAGCCACTCTTGCGGCGCGTCACCCTCGTTCCGTTCATGCCACAGAACGCTAACGTCCTCCAAAGTCGTTTTGTATGGTAACTCGTGCATCGACAGTGGGTGCCTGCCGACCAACAACTTGGCGAGCGGCCGTGGCACGATAGCCGTCAAATCCGCGTCCTCAAGTAGTGAGGGAAGCGCAAGAAAGTGAGGCAATGAGACAGCTATGCGCGGACTTCGCTTTGCCCCCGAAAAGGCCCGTTCGAAGGCGGCCCTATCGAACATTTCCGATCGCCGGGCCAGCCCACGTTCAGATACATAGCCGTCGACAGCTCCCTCATGCTCGCCATTCAACAAGACCACGGCTATGGAAAGCGCAGAGAATGCCTCAAGCGACGGCTTGCCGAGTTCCCGTGAAGAACTCGTGATAAGGACATCATCGTATGCAAAGAGCGAGCTTGACCCGAAACGCGCAGGCACATCTGAGAAAGTACCGATTGCTGCATCAATCTGTCCGAGATCTATCTCCTCGGCCAGATCGATCCAACTATCCGGCCGGATTACGAGATTAACGAGCGGCGCCTCCCTCCTTAAAATGGTGAGGAGATATGGCAGCATCACCATGGTGGCAAAATCGCTCACCGCAATAGTGAACCGCCTCGTCGAACTACCTGGCTCGAATTTGGGTGGGTCGATCGCCGCCTCCAGTGATTTCCACGCTTGGCGTATCAAAGGGGCCATCGCAACCGAGCGCGCGGTCGGTTGCATCCCCGCGTTCGTGCGAACAAACAATTCGTCGTCGAGCAACTCTCTTAACCGGGCGAGAGCGTGACTAACGGCCGTAGGGCTGACACATATCCTCCGGCTGGCTCGCAGCACGCTTCGTTCCTCCATGACCGCGTCGAACACGCGCAGAAGATTCAGATCAAATCTGTTCAGGGACATCGTCATGGCCAAACTGCGAAAGATGATTACGCGTTGCGGAACTTAGGATGCAGCTCAGTCTCGCTACTTTACGATAGTTTCGCAGGGACATTATTGTTATCGACCTAGATGCTCTCGATCGGGATCATCTATGCGCTCTCTCAGTCAGGTATCGCGAACAGCCGAGAGTAGAGCCCATGAAATTGACTGCTCAATTGCACCTTGGTGTGAAAAATCCTTGTGCTCGTCGGCAGAGCTGATGCCGTGCGGACGAATCGTCGCGCAGTTCCCGGCGCGCTGTCGGATTCGACCTGCACCACGACCTGCACCACAGCATGCGCGCACATAGACTTGTGATACCGTCTTGTGGTACCCGGTTCCGGTAGGTCGCAAATGCCCGTGGAACGATCGGGCTTCGTGGTCAGACCGCGGTGCAGGATGAGGTCCGGAACACTCATGACAAGTCCTCTTTCGATTCTGCCGTATCATCACCGTGCCGTCCCGGCAACATCCCGAACATGTAAGCAGAGCATCCTCCTTCGCGCCATGCAGCCGCGATGATCGAGCCTACGAGCAGTTGCTTGCCGACAGGAAGCAACTGCTCGCCGACGAGAATGCCGAACAATCGGACGAGGGCGACCAAAGGCGGCGCCGGAGAGCGCACGTTGAGAACGCTATAGATCAATCCAACAAGGAGGCCCGCGCCAAGAGACACAACATATATCGGCTTCCTTCCTTTGAACGTTTTGGGGATTACCGCGGTCTTGCCTGCCGTCGCGCGCTGACGCCTTCATGCCGTGCGTACGGCACCCGAACAAAGCTCGACGTCATTTTGCATGTTTTGCGACCTCCTGAGCCTTCTCGTAGCTCTCCGATACCGCGGCGTAGTTGGGCGCCACCAGGCCATACAACTTCGCGAGCTCTGCCGCTTCAGGGCGGGCCCACGTGCGATGAAGCTCGGACAGGAGCGCATTGGTCGACGTCGGGATAACATCGCCTTGGACGAAGCGGGCCAGCGTCGTGCGCGACGCCAATTCGCTCGGGTCGCCGGAGGCGTCAATCACCGCATACACGTCGAATCCAGCTGCCCGGGCATCCAGCGCCGGGAACATCACGCAAACGTTCGTCCAGACACCCGCCATGACCAACGTCTTTCGGCCGGTCGAGCGCACCTCTTCGACGAAGTCTGCGTTATCCCAGGCATTCACTTCACCCTTACGCGGCACGAACACGGCATGCGGCGCGTGCTTATGGATTTCCGGCATGAGCGGGCCGTTCGGTCCCTTCGGCTCAGATGCGGTCGTAATGACCGGGATCTTCAGCAATGTCGCTAGTTTCGCGATCATTTCGACGTTCCGCCGGAGGTCGGCGACGGCGATATCCTTCACTGTTTGGAACAGACCGGATTGGTGATCGAGCAATAGGATCACTGTGTCGGCCGGGTCGATCAGGGCTTGCCCGCCACCAGTCGACAGAACGCTTGACTTGCTCTTCAATGTATTCGCCATAACTTCTCCTTCAGCAGTGGTGTCCCACCGGATCAGCAACCTGGCTAGCCGGCGGGTCTGCTCATACGTTCGTTGAGAGGCCGTCTCGCTGAATGCCGTCGCGACTCCAGATGCCGGACGCTTTGAGGCCCTCGTGCCAAGAAACGCTGCGCAGATCTCAGCAACGATCTCGAGGATGGATGTGGAGCACAAAGCCACAGTCGTCGTTCACGGATTTGACGAATGTTCAAATTCTTGCGCAAAACCGCGCCGTCTTTGGTATCGAACGCACATTAGAGCTGGCGACACTTGATCAACTACGGCTATGGTTGAAATCGTGACTTGGTGCTTGCTGGCCTTCGTTGGCGAACAAGACATGTCTCCAGCGCGCGTCCGCCATCATGCGAAACAATAATTGACCGGTGGCAACGCTATGGGCGAACGAGGATCGACAACCCCTGAGAGTGTGTCAGCTGATTGGGGCATCTCTCCGATTGCAATTGCCTGGCCGGGGCGGACAGCTGGCCTATCGGCCGGCGTATTCGCGGGCCAGAACGCTCAGAGACTCGAAGTCGCATCGCCTTCAGATCCGACAACACACATTCTCGCGGTATCGACTTGCGGCCACCATGCGACCTACGCCGTGGATGGTCGCGAAGTACATGAGGGAATGTTTGAGGCTGGCGCGGTTGAATTGGTCCAAGCAGGCCAAGCACCGGCCGCTATGCTGACGGGCGACTGGCGCGTCATCCACATCTACTTTCCGGCCGCCGATCTCTGGCAACTCGGCGAAGACCTTGGACTCTCGGCAATAGACGCATTCGGGCTAACCTTCACCCTACCCCATTTTGCCCGAGAGCCCGTGCTTGGTCGGATCGGACGCAGGCTCGAGCAGCGATTGCGGCGCGGCGATGTGCCTAGCCGCCTTGAGCTGGACGATCTTTCCTTGAGTCTCGGATGCCATCTCATTCGTACCCACGCAACGACAAAGCCTCCTCGCCGCCCGCGGCCCCGAGCGCTTTCCGGACAAGAGAGCCGGCGCCTCTTGTCGCTTCTTGGCGACGCTCAGGAGCCGGGCCTCGAACAACTCGCTCGCGAGCTGGACAGGAGTGGGGCGGAAGCCAGGTTGGCCTTCCATAAAACCTTCCACGCTACGCCGCAAGAGATCCGCGGCATCCTGAGACGAGGCCGCAGGCCGTGAGTATGGTTGATCGGCCACAATGCTAAACAGTCTGACGCAAGCGCCTTCCGTCGCGGCGATACCAATCCAGACTCAGCATCAGGCCTGCGTAAGGCGCCACTCACAAGAACCACCTGATCTGCGTCGACGGCATGTACGCCAACGGCTTCGCCGCTATCGCAACAAACAACCATACACTATGGTGTAATCGACACGACGCCTCTCCCACTGTCCTAGTAGGAGACCGCATCGTGATGCCCGCCCATGAGTCACCCCCTGAGCTACGCCGACTATTACCGCACTATATATCCGTTTGAACAACAGCACAGATCTGTTGGCGGACTGAATTTGTTTCGTTCGCCGCAGCACCAAGCCGGTGAGTACGTCGAATCTGCCCATGGAGTATCGCTTCAGATTAGCCGCGCGCCTCGGGCGGGTCGGTCTGTCGTCGATCTGGGCGCAGGCCGTTTCAACGCGGATCTGTCCGCACCAAACTATTTCGTCGCGCCTCCCGATCATCCTTGCAGGTACGACCTCACGTCCAACATCGATCTTCTCGTCATTGAATTTTCGTCCAAGGTTTTTTGGGACGATCCTTGGCGCCTCCAAGACTGCGGACCGCTCCATCATGGAGCACGCTATGACACGTTGCCGCTGCAGCTCGCGGAGCAACTTTGGGAGCTAAGCGCGCATGGACTGACGCAATTGGAGGCCGACAGCTTTGGCATGGCGCTCGCGACTTTGCTCGCGCGAGCCTCGCAGCCCGCGATTGGGATGAAACTGGCGAAAGGCGGACTAACACCGAAAGAATTGAAGCTCCTCACTGAGTACATGAAGGGTCAACTCGCGAGTGACTTGTCGCTCGCCGAGCTTGCTGCACTTGTTTCTCGCTCTCCATATCATTTCGCACGCGCCTTCAAGACCAGCACGGGAGTTCCGCCCCATCGCTATGTAATGATGCTTCGGATAGAACTCGCAAAGGAATTTCTGGTAGCAGGCCCCCTTAGCGTTACCCAGGTTGCGCACGCCTGTGGCTTTGCCTCGTCGCAGCACATGGCCACCGCGTTCCGCCGCATGGTCGGAACGACACCGACGGAGTATAGGCGCCAAAGCGACGTTTAGATCATGCGAATAACCACCGACACTAGGCCCTCGTTTATGATCATTTCCTCACTTTTCTGGCTGCGCATTCCCCTCGTGCCGGAACGCCTCCATCAGCCTGCGCAGGCGCCAGACCAATCTGCCGCACTAATGGGTTGTGATGGCAACCTGAGCCATGCCGTCGGGCGGAGCAACCGAGCCGCGGTCGAAGCCGCGTTCGTACTCTCCGACTCGGGTCAAAAGCGGCGGTGAAGCCGTCGAAAGCGTTCGTCCGGTCTGCGCGCCAACCCGATTTGTGTGTGGGGACGGCCCGGCTGCATGCGACAGGCTTGATTTTGGATTATCGGGACAGGCCGACACCTCTCAGTCGCGAGTATTCCATGCGCATCGCTTTCCAGCGGGACGAAACGCCAAACGTGTTTGTCTCGACTCCGAGCTTTCGGCTTTGGCAGGCGGGCGGCCCTGCCGCACGTCTATCGCGATCCCCTGCGGCTGTCCCTCACGTTGCCAGGAACGCGCGGTGGACTGGCATGATGCAGGTGCAACCACCGATACCGACATTCACTTCAGGTTGCGATTTAACCGAGGTTTTTCATCTCTTTTCGTGTCCAACAACTAACGACTTGGTCTTGCGCGCTAGGTTCTTCATCAAAATCTCCGACCCCACGTTCTGAAGCTACTGTTGGCGCGGTGACCAAGGGTAACATCACGGAATTAGCTGCAACAACTGTTCTGGCACTCTTCATTGTTTTGCTGTCGCTTCGAACAGCCGGATAAAGTAGAGAAATGGTGCGGCGGAGAGAGTGGGAGTCAAACCCACGATTTTCGATTCCGCGTCGAACTGCTGAGACTGCACGTAGGCACTCGCCCGCTCCTCCCCTCGCAACTCCGGACCCTGCCCACGCGCCACAAGCCTTCAGTACGGCTTTCTTCCCTTCTGTACGCTGCAACGCGCACACCAGCGATGCCGGCTTGAAATCGCGGCCGGGCGTCGGCTAAGCCAACGCATACAACGGTGGTCATCGACCAAGATGAAAGGAGTGAGAATAATCTTACGAAAACCTACGCCAAACTGCGCGTCAGCCACCGGCCACACTACCCACTCAATCATTTCGAACGACGTTTCGTCGTTGATTTGCAAGCACAAATCTTCAAATCTGACGGACAAATGCCGCCGGTATACCCGCCGCAATTTTTTGGTCTTGAATTCACAGGAAAATTTGGGTGGCTCTGAGGGTTGGTATCTTCAGCAAGTATCGGAATCAATCGGGGCACTAGACGGGCCACAAGCTCGGAACGGCCTGCTCTTGTGCTTTCCTCGACTTGCAGCAGATACCGTCATCGGTCAATCGGACAGGCCTCTGATGTCAAGGTTTGCACCAACAGCGGCTCTCCTAACAACTCATCCTGCTCGAGACTCTTGAGCAACCGGTTGATCGTTTGGCGACCGACGCCGATCCTCACGGCCAAGTCCTCCTGGGAAAAGCGTAGATCGATGACCCTCCTCTTCTTGGAGGCATGGCGCTTGCCTTCCCGGACAACTATTCGCGGCAGGCCACGCCCCCGATCCTAGAGCCAAAGGTGACCATCAACTTCGCTGGCGATCTCTTTGGTCGATCGTCCTGGCTCCCTGTCAATGGCAAACATTGAGCGCGACGAGAAAGCGTGAGACCATGTTGTACGCAGCGATGGTCGCCACGACTTCCACGATCCCGCCGTCATCGAACGTTTCCCGGAGCTTCCCGAAGAGTGCGTCCGATACGATGATGTCGCGCGTCATTGCATCGGTGAGCTCGAGCATCAGCGCTTCGCGGGAATCGAACGCTGCAGCGATGCCATCCTGCTTCACCGCCTCGATCTTCTCGTCGCTAAGACCGGCGCGCTTCGCGATCGGCGCGTGGGCTTCGAATTCGAAACTGGCCCGATTGAGCACCGCAACGCGCAAGATGACGAGCTCGCGCAAGTCCGCAGGGAGCGATGTCTCGTTGCGTACCGCCGTCAACATCCGTTCCCAGCCGGCGGCGATCGGCCCCGAGTTGAGCAGGACCTGGTAGAGCAGCGAGATGCGTCCGCGTTCAGCCAGGATCCGACCCTCGAGATTGGCAAGCTCGGGTCGCGTACCAGGGACGACCGGCGGCACCCGGATTCCGTCAGCCATCTTACTCACCTCTGATATTTTTCGCCTTGATCAAGGCCGACCACTTCTCGGTATCCGTCTTGAGAAGAGCGGCCAATTCGTCTGGGGTCGAGGGGGCCGGCTCGGCGCCCAGCGCGATCAGCTTGGCGTTCACGTCCGGTGCGGTCAGGCTCGCCCGTACGGCCTTGTTCAGAGTTTCCACCACGGCGAGAGGAGTCTTCGATGACACGAATATTGCGTACCAATTGTTGGTATCGATGCCTTTGAAGCCCTGCTCTTCGAACGTCTTGACGTCGGGCAACGCCGGGTGCCGCTTCGGCGCCGCCACACCGACGGCGCGCAATTTGCCTCCTCTGACGTGGCCGATGAGACCAGGCACATCTCCAAAAAAACCCGCGACCTGACCTCCCATCACATCAGAAATCGCGGGAGCCGCTCCCTTGTAGGGCACATGCAGAAACGCCGCACCGGTCGCGTCGGCGAGTTGCTCGATCGCGAGATGGGGAATCGATCCCACACCCGACGAAGCCATAGCCGTCTCCTTGGCCCGCCTGGCGTTGGCGACGAAATCGGCAGCATCCTTTGCGCTGTCATTCGGATTGACCACGAGAACTTCGACGTTGTTCACGACCAGCGAGACCGGCGCAAAGTCCCTCGTCATGTCATAGACGAGCTTGTCGTAAAGCGATGGGTTGATTGCGGCCGCACCGACCGACGTGATCCAGATCGTGCTGCCGTCAGGCGACGATCTGATGACCTCCTGGGCAGCGATCGCCCCGTTTGCACCCGACTTGTTTTCGACGATCACGGTGCGACCGAGCTCTTTTCCAAGCTGATCGGCCAGGATCCGCGCAACGCTGTCGACGGGCCCTCCGGGGGCGAAGCCGACGATGATCCGCGCGGGTTTCGTCTGGGCGAATGACGGTCCAGCCAGTGCCAGGCAGATGATGGCGGCCAGGAATGTGCGTCTCAACATGTGAAGTTCTCCTGAAAATTCGTCTCAGTCGCAGCGCGCGATCATTCCACCATCGACCACGATCTCGGTCCCCGTCACGAAGCGCGCTTCGTCCGATGCGAGATAGGCGACGGCAGCAGCCGTGTCGCGGCCATCACCCATGAAGCCAAGTGGAATGCGGCGGACGCGCGAGGCCAACAGTGCATCGACGTTGCCCCCGGTTCGCTGACCGGCCAGGCGCGCCTCGACCATGGGCGTATGGAGCTGTCCGGGCACCACGGTATTGACCCGGATGCCGTCGGGTGCGTGCTGCACGGCAATGACGCGCGACATCTGGATCACGCCGGCCTTGGTGGCTGCGTAGGCGACCTGGGCCGATCCGGTCCATCGCAGACCCGACGTCGACGCAAGATTGACGACGGCCCCCGCCTTTCTTGCAACCATATGCGGCAGGACGTGCTTGCAGGCCAGGAAAACACTCTTCAGGTTGATATCCACCTGCGTATTCCAGGCGTCCTCCGCAAGCTCGACGGGACCGCCGGCCGCCGAACCGCCGACATTGTTCACGAGAACGTCGATCTTGCCGAAGCGCGCAAGGCACGCCTCGACAGTTGCCGCGAGGTCGGCACTGGATGTCACGTCGCAGGCATGTGGAACGATCGCGGCGCCGACGGCGCCCGCCCGCTCGACCGTTTCCTCGACACGGGACAGGTCGCGGTCGCAGGCGAAGACCATGGCCCCCTCCTCGGCGAGGCGTACCGCGATCGCTCGTCCGTTGCCCCAACCGGGACCTACACATCCGGCACCGGTGACAATCGCGACCTTCTCCTTGAAGCGCTGGCTCATTCCGTCTCTCCAAAATGGTAAAGTCGCGCCGGATTCGTCACCATGAGTGATCTGCGCACCATGGAGTCCGGCGCAACGTTGGCGATGCGATCCACCAGCTCTTCATCGCTGGGAAGCGGTCCCTGATGGTTCGGATGCGGCCAGTCGTTGCCCCAGACGACACGATCGGTGAATTCGGATGCAAGCAACCTCGCGAATGGCACGGCATCGTCATAGGGCGGTCCCTTGCGCGTGATGCGGTCGATCCCCGAGACCTTCACCCAGCATGCCGGGTGCTCCATCAACCGGCGCAGCGCAGTGAAGTGCGGTTGCTCCAATCCGAGCGCCGCGTCGATGCGGCCGATATGGTCGATCACCACGGGAGCGGGACCGCCGAGAAGTCGGGGCACGATTTCGCCGAGCACCGTCGCGGGATCGCCGTGGACCTGGACGTGCCATCCGAGCGGAGCAAGGCGACGTGCGAGCGTGAGCACGGCCTCGACATCCTCTCCAGTACCGAGATGGTGCATGTAGTTGAAGCGGGCGCCGCGAAACCCGGCCCGGTCCAGTCGCTTCAATTCGTCGTCGGAGACGTCGGTGGCTACCAGCGCGACGCCGCGATAGGTTCGCGGCCGAGCCGCAATCGCGTCCTCGGCTGCCCGATTGTCGTAGCCGTGAACCTTCGACTGCACGACCACGCAACGCTCCAGGCCACATGCGTCATTCAGCGCGAACAGAGCCTGCTTCGGCGCCTCCGCGAGCGGCGGCGGGCTCTGCGGGTCGAACGGAAACAGCTCCGCAGGCCCGAACACGTGGCAGTGGGAATTGCAGGATAGCGCGGGAAGCCTGACGCTCATGTCACGAACCCGCCCCAAGGATGGCCACTGCGTCAGCGGCCTTGACCCCGGATCCCTTCGGCAGAACGAAGATCGGATTGATCTCGGCCTCGATCAGCCGGTCGCCCAACTGGGCCACCATGACGGAGAAATCGACGATGGCCGTCGCCAGAGCCTCGACGTCAAGCTTCGGACGGCCGCGATAGCCGTCCAGCAGCGGCCAGGATCGCAACTCTCGCAAGGCAGAGACCGCATCGTCCCTAGTCATCGCACAGCCGGGCGGCAGCAGTCGAAGAACGGAGTCCTTCATCAGTTCGGCCGTCACGCCGCCGATGCCGATCAGCAGCACCGCCCCGAGCGGATCGCGACTGTAGCCAAGAATGAGCTCGAGCCCTCCGGGCGGCACCATTTCCTGCACGAGGAAGCCGTCTGGATCGATGCCGGCGCGGAGCTTGACCGTCGCGCGCATCTTCTTGAGCTGTTCTCCAATCGTGTCCGCATCGAGCCCCACCGCAACGCCGCCGACGTCGCTCTTGTGCGTGACGGCGGACGACAGCATCTTGAGCACAACCTTGCCGCCGAGTGTGCTCGCGGCCTGCCGGGCCTCGTCGGCGCTGGCAACGACGTGCTCGCGGACGACAGGCAGGCCGAACCGGCTGAACAGCGATTTGGCCCTGTGCTCATCGAGCGAACCTTGCCAATCTGCCGGGACATCCACGGGTGATCGGTTTGCCGGCTGCATCCGGACGAGAGGCTCTCCCGCCGTCCATAGCGCCGAGAACGCCGAGGCAACCGCTTCCGGTGTGTTGAAGGCCGGTACGCCTTGCCGGGTCAGTCGGGCGGCCGCTTCCGGCGCGTGGGGACTGACGTAGGCCAGCACCGGCTTTGCAGCAGTTGCCGATCCAGCCTCGCGGATCGCGTTGCTGACCAGTTCCGGATTTCCGACGCTCGACGAGCCGACGACTACCGTCAGTCCGTCATAGGACGGGCTGTCGAGCAGAGCCTTGATGCAGCCCTTCAGAATGTCCGGCTGAAGTCCAGCCAGGGTCACGTCGACGGGATTGGTGTCGAGAGCGGCGTTTCCACCCGGCATGGCCTGCAGCAGGTGATCGATGGTCGACTTTTCGGGAGCGGGAGAATCGAAACCGCAAAGGCCCAGACTGTCGGCGACCAGCGTGCCGGCTCCGCCGGTCGACGTCAGGATGGCAATTCGCCGCCCGGTCAGCGGCGGCTGCGTCGCAAGCGCGGCCGGGATGTCGACGAGGTCGCCGAAGCTCTGGGCGCGAATGATGCCGAGATCTCGGAAATACGCGTCGTAGACGCGGTCGCTTCCCGCCATGGCGCCGGTGTGTGACGCCGCGGCGCGTGCGCCGGCGGCGGAACGTCCGATCTTCAGGGCGACGATGGACTTTCCTGCGGCTCTCGCCTTCAGCGCTGCGCGGCGGAAGCGATCGGAATCGCGGACCGACTCGATGTAGAGCGCGATCACCGACGTGTGAGGATCGTCCGACAGATAGTCGATGAACTCCGACATCTCGAGGTCGGCCTCGTTGCTGGTCGCCACCAGTTTCGACAGACCGATCCCCTGCGCCGAGGCGCGCGAGAGCAACGCACCGAGAATACCTCCGCTTTGGGAGACCACACCGACCGGCCCCTTGATGAACGATCCTGCTGCCAACGCGCCACTCGCGGAGAGCGGAACGCCATCCGAGACGTTGACCAGCCCGATCGTATTCGGCCCCAGGATGCGCATCGAGCCGGCAACTTCGCGCAGCAGACGTTGACGGCTCTTACCTTCCTCCCCGCTTTCGCCGAATCCGCTGGCGAGAACGATGGCGTGCCTGGTCCCTTTCCGAGCCAGTGCGCGCACAGCGTCCACGGTTCGGTCAGCACCGAGAACGATCATCGCTACATCCGGCGCCGCCGGCAGCTCCTCGACCGTCGCATAGGAGCGCAACCCGTCGATCACAGCGACGCGCGGGTTCACCGGATAGATCTCACCGGCAAAGTTCTGCTGTCGCAAAAACTTGACGGGCAGTCCTGACGTCTTCGAGGGATCGGCCGAAGCGCCGACAATGGCGACGCTCCGGGGGTTGAACAGCACGCCCAGCGACATATCCACTCCCTCAGTTGGCGGCCTTGGCGAGGAACGCCAGGACCGATTCACGATGCTCGGTGCTCGTGTAGCAAATGCCCTGCGCCTGGCTTCCGGAGGCAAAGACCGACCCGGCCTTGCTCTCGAAGGACTGATTGAGGATCGACTTGCCCAGGGCGATCGCAGTGGCAGATCCTGCCGAGAGCGAACGTGCCCATTGCTGGGCGTCGGGGAGCAGTGTTTCAGGACTGCTGACCCTGTCGACGATGCCGAGCGTCAGCGCTTCGTCGGCATCGACTCTCCGACCAGTGAAGATGAGTTCCTTCGCCCGCGCCAAACCAACACGCCGCGGCAGAAAGTACATCCCGCCGCCATCGGGGATCAGCCCTCGCAGGACGTACGACCAGGTGAAGCTGGCAACCGGGCTCGCCATGATGAAATCGCACGCCAGGGCGATATCGGCACCGAGACCGGCGGCGGCGCCATTCACGGCCGCGATCGTCGGCTTTGGCATCGTGTGAAGCAGCGATATGGAGTGGTGCACGCGCTGCTGGCGGGCCCATCCGTTGAAGGCCACCTCGCCTGCCGGCGCCTCCATGCGACGCTTCATGCCTGCGATGTCGCCACCGGCGCAAAATCCCCTGCCGGCGCCGGTGAGGACCAGCGCACGCACGGATTTGTCGGCGGTCATCTCCTCGATAGCCTCGATGAACGCGGTTCGCATCTCGTCGCTCATCGCGTTTCGCTTGTCGGGCCGATTGAGCGTGATGGTTGCCACGCCCTCGGTGACAGATTTCAGAAGTGTCTCAGCCATGTTCCTAATCCGCGGTAATCTTGTTCTCGGTTACGATCTTGTGCCAGCGCTGCGTATCGGCACGTACGAACGCGTCCAGCTCGGCCGGCGAGCTCGAATGAAGCGTGACGCCTTCGCCTTCCGCCCGCTTGATGAAATCTGGATCCTGCGCGGCGAGTTTGACGGCCGCTCCGATCTTGTCGATGATCGGCTGGGGCGTCCTCGCAGGCGCGTACAAGGCGTACCAACTGTCCACCACATAGCCGGGCACGGTCTCCTCGACCGTCGGCACCCCGGGGAGCTTCGACTGTCCGGAAGGCGCCGTCACGGCGATTGGCCGCAATCGCTTGCTCGCGATGAAGCCCGCTGCGGCGGCGTTGGTGGCAAACATCATGTCGACCTGGCCACCGATCAGGTCCGTCAGAGCGGGACCGGCGCCGCGATAGGGAATGTGAAGCAAATCGATCTGCGCCAGGTTCTTCAACAGCTCGCCGGCGAGATGCGCCGACGTGCCGCTACCCTGGGACGCGAACGTGTATTTGCCGGGCGACTTCTTCGCCGCCTCGATGATATCGCCGACCGTCTTGAACGGACTGTCTGGCCTCACGACCAGAACGTTGTGCGAGCTGCCGATCAGGGTGACCGCGGAAAACGCCTTCTCGGTGTTGTAGGGCATCTTCGGCTGCATGCTGGGATTGACGGCATGAGCCAAGGTCGCGACCAGCAGCGTGTAGCCATCCGGAGGGCTGTTCGCCACGGCTTCCGAGCCGATCATGGTGCTGCCGCCCGGCTTGTTCTCGATGATGACGGGCTGCCCCAGTGATTTGGCCAGCAGGGAGCCGAGGCTTCTTGCGATCGTGTCGGTGCCGCCGCCGGGCGCAAAAGGCACGATCAGGCGCATCGGCTTTTCTGGATATTCAGCGTGAGCCGGTACCGCGAGCGAAACCGGTAGCGCGGCCGCCACAAGTGCTATTCGGAAGAAGCTGATGACCTTCCGACGTTCTTTCCACATGGCATCCTCCCAATCCGTGCGCGCACGGCCTGTTGATTTGAGGAGGACTATAGAACTTCCACTGCTGCTTGATGCTCGGCCAATTCCACCTGCTGGAATCGAACGCGTGCCGTCGCCGTCCCGGCGGCGGCCGCGATCCACCGCTCAATAGGTGTCTCGCGCAGCGTTCAACTCGAGCTTTTCAAGACATCTGCGTTTCAGGTCCAGCAGCCAGGGTCCCAGCCGCCGCCGGGCGTCAGCCAAGGGCTCGTCGCTCGCAAGGCTCATATTCAGCGAGTATGGATCCTGCTCCTCGAACCGGAGCGACGTCGCCACCGCCACAACGCCGGGCTGCCATCTGACTGCGCAATAGCCGAGCTGATCGAGTTCGGCGAAAGATCGTTCGATATCGTGGCGGAACTGGCGAGATCCCTTTGGGCGGCGCTTTGCGATCGCTGCCAGTTCACGGTCCCGATCTTCGCGCGGTATCGCCCAGAGATAGGCCCGGCCAAGCGACGTCAGTTCCACCGGCACGCGCTGACCCGAGACGACAGTCCGGAAACTCGCGCGGGGGCTGTAACGAAATGATTCCAGATAAACCATCATGTCGCCGTCGGCCGCCGCCAGTCCGACGTTCACGTGTCGTCGTGTCGCTTCGGCCCGCATCAGCGGCGCGATTGTGGACAGAATCGGCGAACTCAAGCGCATTGCATGGGCGAAGCTCAAGACCGCTGGAGCCAGGCGGTAGACGCGTTGGGCGGCATCCCTCTCCAGCATGCCCGCGGACACCAGGGTCCGCGTCAGACGGCTCACGGTCGCCTTGGGCAGACCGGTCCGCTCCGCAATCTCCGCATTGCCGAGCTCGCTGAGGCCGGGCTTGAACGCCCGCAGGATAGCGATGCCGCGCTCGAGCGAGCGGTTCATCCCATCCCCGTCGTGCCGGTTAGTCATGGGGCCGCCGTTTCACCTAGTGGAATTAGCACAGCCTAATCCGTCGGATTTGTCGATATAGGTTCGTCGAAATAGTGCAATCGGCGCGCTTTGGTCGCGGCGACAATCGGAGCTGTACCCGCCCTGACCGGCGGGAGAGCGATCGGCACAACCAAGAGAACATGGGAGGATACCGCCTTGATCAGGATAAGGGCTGAAAAGGACTTTTGGGCAGGCCTTCTCTACGTTCTGCTGGCTGCTGCTTTCCTCTGGCTTGGACGCGACCTCAAGATGGGCGCCGCCTCCCGGATGGGGCCTGGTTACTTTCCGCTGACCCTAAGCTGGATCCTGGGCGCCTTTGGCGCAATTTCCATCGTTCGCTCGTTCGTTGCCAACGGCTCTCCCGTCGGCAGCATCGCATGGAAGCAACTCGCGCTGATCACCGCTGCGGTCGTGGCCTTCGGTTTCCTGATCGACACCGCGGGGCTCGTCTTCGCCCTGCCCGCGCTTGTCATCATCTCGGCGCTGGCCTCGCAACAATCCGTCTACGACCTCAAGAGCCTTCTGGTGCTCGTTGGCCTGACCGTCTTCTGCATCCTCGTTTTCGTAAAGGGTCTCGGAGTGCCGATGCCGATCCTCGGATCGTGGTTCGAGCACGCCGCCGCCATCGCTCCACAACGCTGAGTCCGGAGAGCCTTCCCATGGACATCTTCGCCAACCTTCTGCTCGGGCTTCAGACCTCGATGTCGCCCGTCAATCTGCTGTACGCCCTGATCGGCTGCTTTCTGGGAACCGCCATCGGCGTCCTCCCGGGACTTGGACCGGCCGCCACCATCGCGATGCTGCTGCCGGCCACCTTCGCCATGCCGCCGGTCACCGCGCTGATCATGCTCGCCGGCATCTTCTACGGCGCCCAATATGGCGGCTCGACGACGGCCATTCTTGTCAACCTGCCAGGCGAAACGTCGTCGGTGGTCACGGCACTCGACGGTCACCAGATGGCACGACAGGGCAAGGCAGGTCGCGCGCTCGCCACCGCAGCGCTCGCCTCGTTCTTCGCCGGCACCGTCTGCACGCTGCTGATCGCGCTGTTCGCTCCGCCGCTTGCCGAGGTCGCCCTGAAATTCGGCCCCGCCGAATATTTCTCGCTGATGGTGCTCGGCCTGATCGCCTCCATCGTCCTCGCGCACGGCTCGATCCTGCATGCGCTTGGCATGATCGTGCTCGGATTGCTGCTCGGCCTGATTGGAACGGACGTGAACTCGGGCCTGCAGCGCTACACATTCGACCTGCCAGAACTGTCCGACGGCATCGGGTTCGTCATCGTTGCGATGGGCATGTTCGGCATCGGCGAGATCGTCGCCAACCTGCAGCAGGAAGCCAGCCGCGACGTCTCGATCAACGAAGTGAAGGGATTGTGGCCGACCAAGGAGGATTTCCGGCGGATGGTCGCGCCTACCCTGCGCGGGACCGCGCTCGGCTCGATCCTCGGCATCCTGCCCGGCGGCGGCGCCGCGCTCGCCTCCTTCGGAGCCTACGCGCTCGAGAAGAAGGTCTCGAAGAACAGGAGCGAGTTCGGCAAGGGCGCGATCGAGGGCGTCGCGGCGCCCGAATCGGCAAACAACGCCGGCGCGCAAATGTCGTTCATCCCGATGCTGACGCTTGGTATCCCAGCGAACCCGGTGATGGCGCTCATGATCGGGGCGATGATCATCCAGGGCATTCAGCCCGGCCCATCCGTGATGACCGAGCAACCCGCGCTGTTCTGGGGCCTGATCGTATCGATGTGGATCGGCAATCTGATGCTGCTGGTCTTGAACCTGCCCCTGATCGGGATGTGGGTGAAGATGATCACGATCCCCTATCGATATCTCTTCCCGATGATCATCGTGTTCTGCGCGATCGGCGTCTTCAGCCTCAACAATGCGCATTTCGACGTGTACCTAATGGCACTGTTCGGGGTGATCGGCTACGTCTTCAAGAAGCTGGACTGCGAACCGGCCCCGCTTCTGCTGGGATTCATCCTCGGACCGATGATGGAGGAGTTTCTGCGCCGTGCGCTCCTGCTGTCCAAGGGGGATCCGCTGGTGCTGCTGACCCGTCCGATCAGTGCGGGCATGCTGGCGCTCGCGCTCGTCCTGCTCGCGCTCGTGCTGCTGCCTTCATTCTCGGTCACGCGCGAGGAAGCCTTCCAAGAAGAGTAAGCGCAAGCTCCGCCCCTTCAGAAAGGAATATGCCATGACGCAGTTCAGCCGGCGCGAGATGCTTGCCGCGCTATCCTTCATCGCCACTGCCGCGGCCGGCAGCAGGCCGGGCCTCGCCGCGACGCCGGATTATCCGTCGAAGCCGGTCAAGCTCATCTCGCCCTATGCTCCGGGCGGGGCGACTGACATCATCGCCCGGTTGATCGGACAGCGGCTGGCCGAGCAGCTCAAGGCGCCCTTCATCACGGAGAACCGAGCCGGCGGCGGCGCGAATATCGGCACGGAGGCCGCGTTGAGATCGCCGGCCGACGGCTACACGTTGCTGCTCGCGAGCACCGCCAATGCCGCCAATGCAACGCTCTATCCGAAGCTCCGATTCAATTTCCTCGCGGATTCGACCCCGATCGGAAGCATTGGTCTCGTGCCCAACATCCTGGTTGTGCACCCGGACGTTCCCGCAAAGACCCTCCCCGAATTCATCGAGCTGGCTCGCGAGAACCCAGGCGCAACAAGCATGGGACTGCCGGGCAATGGTAGCCCGCAGCATCTGGCCGCCGCGCTGTTCTCGCAGTTGTCGAAGACAGATTGTCTATTCGTGCAGTATCAGGGCGGCGGCCCCGTGCTGAAGGACCTCATCGGCGGGCACATCCAGGCGGGATTCCCGTCTTCGGTCTCATCGACGGCAAGCATCAAATCGGGGACCCTGCGTGCGCTTGGCGTGACGTCCGCCAGCCGCCTGGCGACATTGCCCGACATTCCAGCGATCGGCGAGCATATCGGCGGATACGAAGCGACCAACTTCTACGGCCTCGTGGCACCGAAAGGTACGCCTGAAACAATCGTCGCGTGCCTGAGCCAGGAACTGAACGCTGCACTCGGCGAGACCGACGCCATCTCCAGACTCGACGCGTTGGGAATATCACCCGTTGCCATGACGTCCTCCGCTTTCGGAACCTTTCTCGCGTCGGAAACGAAAAAGTGGGGTGAGGTGATCAAGGCAGCAGATATCAGAATGGAGTAAGCCTCCGAACGCTGGCCACAGGCCAGCGGTCACGGCTTGAACCGGACCGATCCGGGCAGGTCATTGCCGTGCAATAGCGTCTGCATCAATCGTTCGACGCTGGCAGGTTCGAGGACGGAGCCGGCAAGCTCCATGAATTTGTCAACGAGCTCGTCATCGTTAAGGGGATCGTCTGGATCTCCCTTCCTCGTCCTCTGAAAATGGTCGATCCGGCGGCCGTCGCGCAACGTGACCGCGAGCCGGGCCATGCGCCGGCCTGGATAGGCGGCGGCGAGGTCGGCGGCCTCGCTGACGGTGATCAGCGGCATCAGGCTCCGGATGCGAGCATCGGAGAGCGCAGCAGGCCGAAACGCTTCGAGCCGCACCGCTTCCAGCACCAGTTGAGCCGCAAGGCAATATTGCAGACTGAAGCGCGCGTCCTGCGCCGTGATCGCATCGGGCCGATTGCACATCTGGTAGGTCGCCCCGTAGCCTTCGACGTGGATCGCAGCGACTTCATCAACCGCAAAGCCTGACGTACGCTGCATCGCCTTCAGCCCATCGATCGCGGGGAAGATGTGGCCGCAGCAGCCGTGGGCTTTCACTGTCATGCGCGCAATCGGCGTCCAGTCACCGAGACCGTGCAGCGCCTTGGTCCAATCGCCCGCGGAGTCGCTGCTCGCTGCGGCAAAGCCCTTGGGCCCATGGAAACTGGCCATCGATCCGGTGATGCCCTGCCTCGCACAGACCGCAGCCAGGAGGCCCGCGTCGGCGGCGTGGCCGGGATGCATCGCCTTTGCCATTCCCTCGTCCTGCAAATTCTGTTGATGTCCGCCCGCGAAGCTGCTCGCCAGCGCCATGGCATGGGCGATGGCCTTGGCATCACAGCCCAGCAGAACGGCGCCCGCAGCGGCCGAGCCGATGGTGCCGACCGTCGAGGTCGTGTGCCAGAACGCATAATGGCTGGGCTGGATAGCAAGAGACACGCGGCATCCGGCTTCATAGCCGGCAATGACGGCTCTGTGAAACGCACCGGCGGACAGGCCATGGTGCTGAGCGATGGCGAAAGCGGCCGCAATGGTCGAGCTGCCCGGATGATAGCCGCCGTCCCGGAAGATGTCGTCGAACTCGACGATGTGACTGGCAACCGCGTTGATCATCGCGGATTGACGCGGAGACCTGAGCGATCCATCGACATAGCAGACCGCGCGTCCCGAGGTTTTCTCCTCGGCCAGAGCGTCGATGACCAGTGTCGCAGGTTTCTCCCGGCACCCCGGGAGCGTCGTTGCAAACCAGTCAAGCACCGCCCGCCGAGCCGCCCATTCGATGTCCGGGGCAAGCTCCGCCTCACGCCAGGCTGCCGCAGCCTCCGCAAGCGCGATCAACGGATTGGGCAAAGCACAAATCTCCTTCTACCCGATCGCACCCTGCGTCCTTAGCGCGGCGATGTCTGCCTCACCATAGCCCAAAGATTCAAGGACCTCGACTGTGTGAGATCCGACCGGCTGCGGCGGCGACGTCAGTCCAGCCGGACTTGCCGACATCTTGAAGCCGGCCACGGCGACACCAAGCTCTTGCTGCCCCGAGCCGCGCAGCCCGGCATTCTGAACGACCCCTCGCGCGACGGCCTGGGGATCGGCGATCGCCTCAGCGAGCGTGCGAACGCGAGAGGCCGGAACGCGATGTTTCCGCAACAACGCCTCCCACTCCGCTGCGGACCGCGTGGCGATGATCGCGCTGAGCGCAGCCTCTTCTTCGGCGTGGGCATCAAGGCGCTGGTTGTTGTTGGTCTTGATCAGGTCTTCCCGGCCCAATGCCGTCCACAGCCGCCGCTGCTGCGCAAGATTCGATGCCGCAATCATCATGTCGGTGTCGGAGGCGCGGTAACAGCCGATGGTGGCAAACGGAAACCGGTTCGCTTTCGCCTTGGGATGCGAGCCGTTCCAGGTCAGGCCCGCAATGTGCGAGGAGCACAGCATGAGGGCCACATCGAACATGGATACATCGATATGCTGCCCCACGCCTGTCTTCTCACGCTGGAAAAGCGCGGCGGAGATCGCAAAGGCCGCGGCGAAGCCGGTACCATAGTCGACGAGCTGGGCCCCGCTCTTCAATGGCCGGCCGTCGCCATAGCCGGTCATCGCCATCATTCCGGAGGAAGCCTGGATCACATTGTCGTAGCCGGTTTCCTCGCGTCTCGGCCCGGTCGCGCCAAAGGCCGAGATCGAGCAGTAGATCAGGCGCGGATTAAGCGCTCGCACGTCGTTACAGGACAGTCCCAGGCGGTCGAAGGCCCCGGGTCGAAAGTTCTGCACGAAGACATCCGCAGTTTCGAGCAGGCGCAGCAGCGCTTTCCGGCCGCCCTCCGTTTTCAGGTCGAGCGCGATCGCCTTCTTGTTGGATGCTTGAGCCATGAACGAGGTTCCCATTGCCCGGTCGTTCATGCCCCTGTCGCTGCCCTGCAGGCGGGCCTGGTCGGGACCGTGCGGAGATTCGATCTTGATGACTTCTGCACCGAGGACGCCGAGCTGATAGCTCGCAAACGGACCAGCTAGAACGTGGGTCGAATCGACAATTCGGATACCGCTGAAAGCTTTCGTCATCTATCCACCCATGCAAAGTGTTTCTCCCGGTGCAGCCCTTTTTGCTCACACGCCGGCACACCGTTATTCGTCATCCATTTTAGTCCGCCGACAAGCCTCGTCAGCCGGCAAATTCCATCACGTGAAACACGCCCTTCCGGACGCCATCCTGTCCGATGGCAAGACCGACGTGATGGCGGCAACATGACCGCGGCGAAGAGTTGAAACTCATCGCGCATGGCCACCGAGAGAACAACGCGGTCCGAACTTAATCTGCGCGAGATGAAGGCCAGCACGTCATGGGTCGGCTGATCCAGCCATTGTGCGTCATCGGCAACAAAGAGCAGAGGCCCGCGAGCCGCCCTCTCGGTCTGAAGAGACAACGTCGCTAGTGCAACCAGGAAGAGGGTATCGCCGGAGCACCCGTCCATCTCGCCTACGCGGCCAACCGGTTTATGGCGGTCAAGGTCCGCACCGGGAAATGTGGTACCGTCATAGGACCGATACAAGGCAATCAACTCTGCCTTGTGCCAAAAGCGACCGGTGCTCCCGGCCAAGCTTTAAGCGCCCACACCTTCCGTACGATCGAACACGCTGCGATACTCCATCAGTGAAGACCAATGGATCTCGGACCTCCACTGGGATAAAGCAAGCTCACTATTCGGTCGGCTTCTCGACGCGAAAAAAGCGAGAGCAACTCGAGCAAACTACGCTAAACCGCGCGATGCCAGCCGTCCGCGCTATTCCCACTCAATCATTTTGGAAGACGTTTCCGCGTTGATTTCCAAGCACAAATTCTCAAAGCTGACGGTCAAATCCCGACGGTATACCCGCCCTAATCTTTCGGTCTTGAGTTCACAGGAAAATTTACGAGGTTCTGAGGATTGGCACCTTCAGCAAGTATCGGAATCAATCGACGCAGTAGACATACACCCGGTCGGACGGCCTCTACTTGTCCTTTCGTCGATTACCACGTGATACCGTCAATGGTCAGGCGGGCGGCCATTGATGGTTTGGTTTGGCGCCACAAGGGGCCCTCTCCGCCAAGCCGTAGCCTGACCCGTAGCTGACCAGCCGCTCCGATCGGGAAGCCGCCTGCTTCAGTTTGGCAGAGCGCTCGATATTGATTGCCTCGGCGCGGGCAGCGCAAGCACGCGCTCAAACTAAGGGCCGCCGTCACAGTGACGACGCCTTTTCCAAGGGGGCCGATCAACAGCCCGATTGCGAGCGACGTCAACGCCTGATTCGGGATGGCGCGCCGATGAGCCCAAGCCGATCCCTTTCGCCTCTTGAACGGCGAGACCACGGGCCAATGTTGGCGCGTTTCCGGTCATAAGAAGTAGACATTCTCAAGCGAAACGCCGAAGCTGTCGGAGGTACTTGCGTCAACGGCAGGGCCAGGAACAGATTGTATGAGCAACTCTCGGCGTCCGTCCGCGATTGGCCGATGACAGGATAGTGACACGCCTTCTTGATCATGAACATCAAGCAGCTTCGCTTTTTTCTTCAGATTGCCGAGCTTGGAAGTGTGACGCGTGCGGCGACATTGCTGCACATCGCACAGCCTGCGCTGTCCCGTCATGTGCGCCAGCTTGAGGAAGAAGTCGGAGTTGCGCTGTTCCAGCGCTCCGATCGCGGAGTTGCCTTGACCAGCGCCGGGATGCTGTTGCGCGATCGCGCCGTTGGCCTCCTGCAGCACGTTGATCGGGTGCGGCAGGAGGTGCGCGACGAGTTCAACGAGCCGAGCGGCGAGGTGACGGTGGCGATGCCGCCATCCATGCTCGAACTCGTGACATTACCGGCGGTCGCCCGATATCGGGAGCGTCACCCGGGCGTGCTGCTGCGCGTCATCGAGGGCATCAGTGGCGTCCTGAATGCCTGGTCGATGGTTCACCTCGGAAAGGCTGACCTGGCGGTCGTGACCAACGTCGAGCCGCTGGCAACACTCGAGAGCACCGAGTTCTTGCGTGAGCCGCTGTGCCTGATTGGCCCCAGATCCGCCGGTCTCGATCCGGCTGCACCGGTTGCGCTCGAGGAGGTGGCGACGAAGTCGCTGATCGTCCCGGGACGACCAAACAGCCTTCGGCTGATCCTTGAAACAGCAATGGCCGAGCGGAAGATCCCGCTTCATGTTGCGTTCGAGGGAAACTCTCCGACCCTGATCGTGCTCGCGGTCGAAGCCGGGCTCGGCTTCGCCACTCTGCCATTTTGCTCGGCCTACCGCTTCCTCCGCGAGGGGCGCGTCAGCCTCGCGCCGATCCGGCACCTCGATGTGTCGTGGGCGCTCGTCCAGTCGCGCGAACAGCCCTTGTCGGCGGCCGGAGAGCAGCTCAAGGCGACCCTGCGCGAGACCATCGCCACCCAGATCGCCTCCGGCAGCTGGACAATGGCGAAGCTGCTGCCCTGACCGCCGTGATCAGCATCGCGTTATGACCGTCATGCCGAGATAGTATTTCCTGCGACAAGGTGCGGACCGCTATCCCCTCGCTCGAGACGACGTCAAGAAATTCGTCCGACAGGGAGACCGGCAATGAAGCAGCCTTCGGCAGCTGAGACGACCACGGTAGATGCGCGCCCGCTGGACTGGGTCCGCGACATCACCCCGTATCAATGGCGCGTCTTTGCGGTGGTGTGGCTGGGCTGGATTCTCGATTCCACCGATTTCGGGCTGTTCTCCTTTGTGCTGCGCCCGGCACTCTCTGAGCTGCTCGGCAGCCAGGCGAACCTTGCCGAGCTTGGCCGCATCGGCGGTCTGCTCAGCATGGTCGGCCTGTTGGGATGGGCCATTGGCGGCTTCGTGTTCGGGATCGTGGCTGACTATGCCGGCCGGCTGCGGACATTGGCCGTCAGCATCCTGATCTTCAGCGTGTTCACCGGCCTGCAGGGGCTCGCCCAGACGCCGCTACAGCTCGGCCTCTTCCGCTTTCTCGCCGGCGTCGGCGCAGGCGCCGAGATTATCGTCGGAATCCCGCTGCTCGCGGAGGCGCTCAGCGGGCCGTACCGCGCCAAGATTACCGGGATTATGATGACCGGCGGCGCGTTCGGCAGCCTGCTCGGGGCATCCGTGTACGGCCTGCTCGCGCCGCTGGGCTGGCGCTACGTGTTCGCAGCGGGCATCGCACCGGCACTGCTGCTGTTCCTGCTCCGCCGCGGCGTGGCCGAACCAGAGTCGTTTGCCGCGGTGCAGGCGCGGCGATCGCGCGCCAGGCTCGCCGGAGGCAGCTTGTCGGATGCCGATCGCGAATTTCTTCGGTTCGTTCCGATGCAGCTCTTTGGACGCAAGCTGATCTTCAACACCATCATCGGACTGATGTTTTGCCTCGGCACGCTACTGTCGATCTGGACGAGCCTGATCTGGCTGCCCACGATCCAGAGCCTGATGCTGGACAAGGAAGCGATCAACGGCGCCGAGGCGATCGCGATCGTCAGCCACAATATGCAGCTCTGGAGCATCGGGGGCATCCTCGGTTACGCGACATTCGGCTTTATTGCCGACCGGATCGGCCGCCGCGCCACCATCGCCTTCTACAACCTCGGAACGCTGGCCGTCGGCCTCTACCTCTACTTCGGTGTCGACCACCACGCCCTCTATCCCTGCCTGCTGCCGCTGTTCGGCTACTTCGTCTGGGGCGTGTTCTCCGGCCACGCCATCTACGTACCGGAGCTCTTCCCGACGCACGTTCGCGCCACTGCATTGTCGTTCTGCAACGGGACCGGACGCATCATTACGAGCTTCGGACCGCTTGTCGCGGGCCTGCTGGTCGCGCCGTTCGGCGGAAATTTCAGCAAGGCGGCCGGCGTGATGACCTGCTTTGCGCTGCTCAGCCTGCTCGCGGTCACCATCGGCCGCGAGACCAGGGACGACGCGCTGCCGCAATAGACCGGAAAGGACAATCGAATGCGAGGGAGTGAAGAGATGTCGCTGATGGAGCAGCCCGTTGCAGCCGATCCTCACCGGGTCGAGCGGCGGGACGGCATGATCGTCGAATGGGACGTGCCGATCGCGATGGATGACGGGGTCGTGCTGCGGGCAGATGTGTTTCGCCCGCCGGGCAGCGCCGCCTGCCCGGTCGTCATGAGCTACGGGCCCTACGCCAAGGGTTTGTCGTTTCAGCAGGGCTATCCCTCGGCGTGGCAGCAGATGGTCGAGCACTTCCCGGAGGTCACGCATGAATCGAGCGGCCTCTATCAAAACTGGGAAGTCGTCGATCCCGAACGTTGGGTGCCGGATGGCTACGCCTGCGTGAGGGTCGACGGACGTGGTGCCGGGCGGTCGCCCGGTCACATCGAGCCCTGGTCAGGACGCGAGAGCCGCGACTTCTACGCCTGCATCGAGTGGGCCGCGGCGCAGCCCTGGTCAAACGGCAAGGTCGGCCTCAACGGCATTTCCTATTACGGCATGAACCAATGGCAGGTGGCGTCGCTGCGCCCGCCTCACCTTGCGGCGATCTGCGTCTGGGAAGGCGCGGCCGATTTCTATCGCGACGTCAGCCATCACGGCGGCATCTATTGCACGTTCCTCGCCAACTGGTACCGCCAGCAGGTCACGTCGGTCCAGCATGGCCTCGGTCGCCGCGGCCCACGCAGCGTCGTCACGGGCGATCTGGTCTGCGGTCCGGAGACGCTGGACGCCGCTGAACTCGCGGCAAGCTGTAGCGATCTCGGTGAAGACGTCTATTCCCGTCCGCTCTGGGATCCGTTTTACAAGGAGCGGTCCGCGCAGTGGGACCAGATCGATGTGCCCTTGCTGTCCGCAGCCAATTGGGGCGGCAACGGGTTGCACCTGCGAGGCAATATCGAGGGATTCCTCCGCGCTGCGTCCAAACACAAATGGCTGGAAGTCCACGGCCGCGAGCACTGGACCGAGTTCTACTCGAACTGCGGCGTGGACGTTCAAAAGCGCTTCTTCGACCATTTCCTCAAGGGCGAAGCCAACGGATGGGACAAGGAGCCGCCGGTCCAGCTCTGGGTACGCCACGTCGATCGCTTCGAGCCGCGTAGCGAACAGCAATGGCCGATCGCGCGCACCGAGTGGCGCAAGCTGTTCCTCAATTGCAGCAACCTGGTCCTGCTCCCCTATCAACCCGAGCTGCAGGCAAGCCACAGCTACGACGGGCTGGGCGATGGCGCTACATTCCTGCTCCCGGCGCAGGATCGCGAGCTGGAGATCACCGGACCGCTTGCGGCAAAGCTGTTCGTCTCTTCTGAGACCACCGACGCCGACCTGTTCCTGGTTCTCCGGCTGTTCTCGCCCGACATGAAAGAGGTGGTATTCCAGGGCGCGCTCGATCCGCACACGCCGATCGCGCAAGGCTGGCTGCGCGCATCGCATCGCAAGCTCGATCCACGGCAATCGACGATCTATCGGCCGTATCATCCGCATGACGAGATCGAGCCTCTTCAACCCGGCCGCATCTACGAGCTCGACATCGAGATCTGGCCGACCTCGATCGTCGTGCCGGCGGGTTACCGGCTGGCGCTCACCGTGCGCGGCAAGGACTACGAGTATTCCGGCCCATCGGCCCGCCTTTCCAATATCCGCAACGAGATGCGTGGCTGCGGACCGTTCCTGCACGACGATCCCCGCGATCGGCCGGCCTCCATCTTCGGCGGCAGGGTGACTTTGCACGCCGGGCCCGCCTGCCCTTCACACCTGCTCGTGCCGATCGTGCCAACCAGAACGAACACCGCGCCATGACATCAAAAGTCATCATCACCTGCGCCATCACAGGGGCGATCCACACCCCTTCCATGTCGCCGCATTTGCCGATCACGCCGGATCAGATCATCGATGAGGCCGTCGCCGCCATCGAGGCGGGAGCCGCCATCCTGCACCTGCATGCGCGCGATCCCGAAACCGGAAAGCCCGATCAGACCTCGGAAGGCTTTGCCAGGTTCCTGCCCCGCCTCAAGCAGCGCTGCGGTGCGGTGATTAACCTCACCACGGGCGGCAGCCCCTACATGAAGGTCGAGGAGCGGGTCCAACCTGCGGCCCGCTTTAAGCCGGAAGTCGCCTCGCTCAACATGGGCTCCATCAATTTCGGACTCTTCCAGCTGCTTGACCGCTACAACGACTTCAAATTCGAATGGGAACGCCAGCATCTGGAAGCAACGCGCGATCTCGTGTTCCGCAATTCGTTCAAAGATATCGAATACATCCTCGAGACTTGCTACGGCAGCGACACAAGGTTCGAGTTCGAGTGCTACGACATCGGGCATCTCTACAATCTCGCGCATTTTCTTGACTGCGGGCTGGTGCGTCCGCCGCTGTTCGTGCAGTCGGTGTTCGGCATCCTCGGCGGCATCGGCACCCACCCCGAAGATGTGATGCAGATGAAGCGGACAGCCGACCGGCTGTTTGGCGCTCAGTATCGTTGGTCGGTGCTGGGTGCCGGATCCGCACAAATGCGAATTGCGGCAATGGCCGCCGCCATGGGCGGTCACGTCCGCGTAGGGCTTGAGGATTCGCTTTGGTCCGGCAGAGGCCGCCTGGCGCGATCCAATGCCGAGCAGGTCACCCTCGCCCGCAAGATCATCGAGGGCCTCGGACTTGAGGTCGCAAGCGCCGACGAAGCGAGGGACATGCTCGCGCTCAAAGGTGCGGCGCGCGTGGCGTTCTAGCGCGGTGCGGCAAGCAACAGACGCCTGCGCACTCACCCGAATGAATCATGGAGACCTGTGATGGACCGTGCATCACCACTCAATGGCCTGACTGTGCTGGTAACGGCGCCGGCCGCGGCATCGGCCGCGCCTGCGCGCTGTCCAGCGCGCAGGCCGGCGCCCGCGTCGTGGCCGTTGCCCGGACCCGGCGCGACCTTGACGATCTCAAGGAGGAAGCAGGCCCCCGGCTCGAGACCCGACAGGCCGATGTCACCGAGCAGGCGTTCTGGCGCGAGCTGGAGTCGAACTCCAACATCGACGTACTCGTCAACAATGCCGGTACCAATCGGCTTCAGGCCATCGACGAAGTCGACGATGCGACACTCGACCTGCTCCTCATGCTCAACGTCCGCTCGGCGTTCAAGACTTCGCAGGCGGTCGCCAGGTCCATGATTGCACGGCGACGCGGTGGCGCGATCATCCACATCTCGTCTCAGATGGGTCACGTCGGAGCCGCCAAACGCAGTGTCTATTGCATGACCAAGCATGCCATCGAAGGCTTGACCAAGGCGATGGCCATCGAGCTCGCCGCACATGACATCCGGGTCAATGCCGTCGCCTCGACCATTGTCGAGACATCGATGACTGCGCCATTCCTGCAAGATGCGTCGTATCGCCAGTTTGCGATGGACACCATTCCGCTGAAGCGGATCGCCGCGCCAAAGGACGTCGCCGAAGCGGTCGTCTACCTCGCCTCACCCGCCGCCCGGCTCGTCACCGGCACCAGCCTCAAAGTCGACGGCGGCGCGACGGCGCAATGAGGCGTGCTTTCACCTTTGAATCATCCAACTGAAAGGCACTAGCGATGCGCGCAGCATTCTATACACGGCAGGGTCCGGCGCATGAGGTCCTGCAGATCGGCGAACAGCCGACCCCAGCACCGGGACCGGGAGAAGTCCGCGTCAAGCTGCGGATCTCTGGCGTGAACCCTTCCGACTGGAAGGTTCGCCGTGGCGGATTTGGCCGGGGGCTCGCCGCGCCGCTGGTGATTCCGCACAGCGACGGCGCCGGGGATATCGACGCCGTCGGTCCCGGCGTTGCCGATCGCGTCGGCGAACGCGTCTGGGTCTGGAACGGCCAATGGAAGCGTCCGCACGGCACCGCGGCCCAATACATCGTGCTGCCGAGCGCGCAGGCGGTGCAGCTACCGGCCAATGTCGGCTACGACGAGGGTGCCTGCCTCGGCATCCCTGCCCTGACCGCGGTCCAGGCCGTTCGCCTTGCCAACATCGACCAACACGCGACCGTGCTGGTCGCCGGCGGCGCGGGATCGGTCGCCCACTATGCTATCCAGTTAGCCAAGCTGCGCGGCGCCACGGTCATCACAACGGTCAGCGGGGACGCCAAGGCGCAGCATGCCAGACGCGTCGGGGCGGATCACGTCGTCAACTACAGGACCGAGGATGTCGGCGCGCGCGTCAGAGACATCACCCAGGGGCGCGGCGTCGACACAATCATTGAGCTCGACCTGACGTCGAACGCGAAGCTGTATCCCCTCCTGCTTCGTCCACACGGCACGGTCGTGGTGTATGGCATGTCGGCCAACGAGTCGGCTCTGCCCAGCCTCTGGCTGATGCAGAACTCGATCACGCTGCGCCTGTTCCTGATCTATGATATTTCTGACGCAGATCGACTGGCCGGCGTCGCCGAATTGACCAAGATCCTGAGCGAACGACGGTTGGTCCACGCCATAGCGCGCCGCTTGCCACTCGAAGCGATCGCCGAAGCCCACGACATGATAGAACGCGGAGATGTCGTAGGAAACGTCGTCCTCGACATATCCGAGGAAACTCCTGGTCGATGAGCAAAAAGACCAGTCTGACAGGCTAGGTTTCGCATCTGAGGCACTTGGACGCAACGAATGCGGCTACGCCTTGTCCAAAGCTAGCGCGATGTCTGTGAGTAGATCGAGTTCGCGATGAAGACGCGCTCGCCTTTCTGCACGCTAAAATGCCCAGCAGTACGCCGTCTGCGTAAGAACACTGGGATATCGGCTTCGGCCGGATTAAATCGAAGCATGCAACTCCGGCCGACCACCTCGACGTCGAAGAAAGAGAACGAGAACGCGCCCCGAAATACGCCAAACTACGCGAAGGCCACCGCTAGCCCTACTCCCACTCAATCATTCATGACGCCGTTTCCGCGTTGATCTGCAAGCACAATTTCTCATCGCTGACGGACAAATCCCGCCGGGATACCCGCCCGATCCTTTTGATCTTGAATTCACAGGAAAATTCTTGCCGCTCGGAAGAATCCCTGCTTCGGCAACTATCGGAATCAATCGATTAAGTGGGCGCACGTGCTTCGCCATAACGACCGCCGCTCATGCTCTGCTTCCGGTACCGTCAATGATTAGGAAACTGTGGTTCGTCTTCGAACACCACGACGTTCACCAACATCCTTGTCAGGCGACCAGTCGCTTGGCTCTTTGCGCTTCCTGGCAGCATCACATCGGCCAAGTCGATCATGATCTGCGCCGTGGTCCCGGTTATGAACGTCTATGGCGCGCGCGGCCGAGATAGATACGATGTATCGCGTTCTGGATCGCTATGGCTTCGTTACCTACACTAGCTCTCGGCCATTGAGCGTGGGCTCGTGGTCAGATATTTCGATCAGCGCACGTTTGGGGACTGCCCTGACGCTGGACGCGGTCAACCGCACCAGATCAATGGCGCGATTGTTGACGATGGCTTCCATCGAGAACAGACCGGTTATGCGGTCGAAGTCGAAACTCGTTATCAAACGCTGATAGAAATTGTCGTAGCCGCTGATCCCATTGGCCGCGACCTTGATCATATAGTCCCAGTCGCCGCCTATACGATGGAAGTCGATCACCTCCGGCTGCCGCTCGACATACTTCCGAAATCGATCTGTCCATTCCTTGGTGTGATGTCGCGTTCTGATCATCACAAAGATCGTCAGGTCAATCCCGAGCGCCGCCAGATCGATTTGACTGCTCGTGCCGAGGATGATGCCGGTGCTGTTCAGTCTCTGTAGCCGTCTCCAGCAGGCGTTGAGCGACAGTCCGACCCGGTCGGCGAGATCCCGCTGCGACAGCGTGCCGTCGTTCTGAAGACGCGAGAGAATCTTCAGATCGATCTTGTCAAGCTTGATCAGCCCGTCATCCATTTCGGTCGTCTCACATGGTCAGCTCGCTCGACGCCTCCTGGATCAAGATACGATCAGGTGGAAGCGTATCATGCTCGCACTTCATTGTTCGAGCACGCCCCCTTCCGGAAAGAACGCTTCGCGCTTTTCCGGATCATATCTAGGCACCAAGATAGGCCTTGCGAACATGGTCGTTCTTGATCAGTTCGGCACCGGATCCGGACAGCACCACTCGACCGGATTCCAGCAGGTACGCGTAGTCGCACATCTCGAGCGCCGCGAATGCGTTCTGCTCGACGAGGAGCACGGTAGTGCCTGCCTTCCTGATCTCCCGGATAATGTCGAATGTCTGTTCGACGATATTGGGAGCGAGCCCGAGCGACGGCTCGTCAAACAAGACAAGTCGGGGCCGCGACATCAACGCCCGGCCGATCGCCAGCATCTGCTGCTCGCCGCCGGAGAGCGTGCCGGCCACCTGCCGCCGCCGCTCCGCAAGGCGCGGGAACATGCCATAGATGCGTTCGGCGTCCGATCTGACACCCGCACCGTCCGAACGGAGATAGGCGCCCATTTCGAGATTTTCCTCAACGCTCATTTGCGGAAACACGCGTCTGCCCTCCGGGCAGTGAGCGATGCCGCGCTTGAGCACCTGCCTGGCTCCGACGCGCGTGATGTCCTGCCCGTCGAAGGTCATCGCGCCGGAACTGGGTGTCATCAGGCCCGAAACTGCACGCAGTGTTGTGCTCTTGCCAGCCCCATTGGCACCGATCAGCGCCACCAGCTGTCCGGCCGCGACCTCAAGCGAGATTCCTTTGAGAGCCGTCACATGGCCGTAGCAGCAGACCATGTCGCTGATCTTAAGCATGCCGCACGCCCTTTCCGAGATACGCTTCGATCACGTCCGGATTGTTTCGGATGAAATCTGGACCTCCTTCGGCGATGATACGCCCGTAGTTCAGCACGACGATGCGATCCGAAACGCTCATGACCATCGGCATGTCGTGCTCGACGAGCAGTACCGTCGTTCCCCGCTCGCGAATGCTGCGGATCAATTGCACGAACGCATGGGTTTCAGACGCATTCATGCCCGACACGGGCTCATCGAGCAGCAGCATCGATGGCTCCGCCGCGAGCGCGAAGGCGACACCGACCAATCGCTGCTCGCCATAGGACAGGGACCCAGCCAAGTCGTCGCGCCTCGCGCTCAGCCCCACCCACTCGATGATCTCGTCCGCCTGCTCCCGTAGCGCTCGCTCGGACAATTGCGCGCCCGGCAAGCCGAAGATGGAGGCGGGCAGCGAGACCGCATTCCGCCGATGCAGGCCAATCAGCACATTCTCGAAGACCGTGTCATTCGGAAAGACGCTCGTCCGCTGGAACGTGCGGATCAGGCCAAGATGCGCGATCTGATGCGGCTTCAATCCGGCAAGTACGGCGCCGCGATAGCGCACTTGTCCTCGCGTAGGCGTGAGGAACCCGGTCATGATGTTGAACGCGGTGGTCTTGCCGGCCCCGTTGGGTCCAATCAGGCTAACGATCTCGCCTTCGCCCACGCTGAAATTGAGGTCCGAGAGTGCCGTCAGGCCGCCGAACTGCACGCCGACATGCTCGATTGAAAGTGCCGGAGTTGTCATGATCACGCACGCTCCTCGGCGTTCCGCTGGAATAGACCTACCGCAGTGGGCTTTCCTACGCGGCCGCGAAAGCGCTCGGCGAGCGAGGGGACGATGCCGCGCGGCAGCACGAACAGGATCACGATCAGCACGACACCGTAGGTGATCCACTGCGCCTCAGGCGCCATGATCGGACGCAACGCCACCGGCAACAGCCCGAATATCAATCCACCGACCACCGGTCCCGCCAGAGAGCCCTTGCCGCCGCTGACGACCATGATGACCATTGTCACGGTGTTGAGGAACATGAACACTTCGGGATCGATGATCCGGATGTAATGGGCATAGAGACTGCCGGCCGCGCCCGCGATAGCCGCGGAGATGACGGTCGCGAGCGTCAGCGTACGCGTAACATCGACCCCCGCCGAAACGGCGAGCGTCTCGTTTTCCTTCAGCGCCCGCATCGCTCGGCCAAACGGAGAATGGACCAGTCGCGAGATCAACAGATAGGCCGCGGCTCCGATCGCAAGCACGACGTAGAAGTTCTGGCTCTTGGTCCGCAGCGCGAAGCTGCCCACGCCCGGCAATTCCAGCGTAAAGAACGGAATGCCCGTCAGGGCAAGCGGTCCCTGAGTGAGTTCAACCCAGTTCAGGGCGATGAGCCGCATCACCTCCGCGAACGAAATGCTTACGATGACGAAATAAGCCCCACGCACGCGGAACGACAGTCGTCCGACGAAATAGCCGCACAATGCCGTTGCGACGACCGCAAGAGCAAAACCCGTCACGGCAGGCCACGGCTCGTGAACGATACGAAACCCGCCGGGCAAGCCGACGTCGAACCCCAGCGATGTCAGCGCGCTGACATAGGCTCCGATGCCGAAGAACGCCGTATGGCCAAGACTGAGCTGCCCCGTGTAGCCCAATAGCAGGTTGAAGCTCATGGCGGCAATGATGAAGATGCCGGTCGTGACCAGCGTGTTCAGCAGATATGGATCGCTGAGCCAAAGCGGGATCGATGCGAACACCAGCACCCCGACGACGAATACCGTGAACCTGTTCATCCGACGCGCTCCACTCTGGCGAACAGTCCCGTCGGCTTGAACAGCAGAACGGCGATGATGATGAGAAAACCCATGGCGTCCCGATATCCCGACGAGACGTAGCCGGCACCGAGCTCTTCCGCGAGGGCCAGCGCGAAGCCGCCGATCACCGCGCCGCTGATGCTGCCGAGCCCGCCGAGAATGACGACGGCGAACGACTTGGCGACGGCAAGATCCCCCATTTGCGGGAATATGACGTAGACCGGTCCGAGCAGCGCGCCGGCCGCGGCGGCTAGGCTCGATCCGATCGCAAAGGTCGAGGTGTAGATAAGATTGACGTTGACCCCCATCAGAGCCGCCGTGCTCTCATCTTGAAAGGTGGCACGCATCGCGCGACCGAGCTTCGTTCGATCTATCACGAAATATGTCCCGCCGATCAGGACGACGACTGCGGCCAGGACGAACAGCCACAACCAGGAAACGGAGACCGGGCCGAGCACCAGCGGCTTGTCAGAGAACGGAGGCGCCACCGACTTCGCGACCCCGCCCCAGATCCACAGCGCACCTGCCTGCATGGCTATCCAGGCGCCGATCATGACGAGCATGGTCGTGTCGACGTCGGACCCTCGCAATGGACGCAGTAAGGTGAGCTCAATCAGAGCTCCGAGAAGCCATCCGGCCACGACGGCGAACGGAAGGCCCATGAAGAAGCTCACGCCGAATTGCTGCGTAACCATGTACATCACGTACGCGCCGAACATGTACAGGACGCCGTGCGCGAAGTTGACCACATTCATGATGCCGAAGATCAGGGTGAGGCCGATGCCGAGCAAGGCATAGGCACCACCGATCAAGACGGCGTTTACGAGATGTTGCGCAAGTTCATCCATATCCTTCTCCGCATTGAAGCATGAGCCTCGCACCGTTACGACTGCCCCCTTGCAGAGCGGACTCACCACTCTGCAAGCGACACGCGTGGCGTCAGTCGCACCTCGTGCGAGAACGTTCGTCATCCATTGCGAATTAGAGGGCCGGCACCGTGATCTTCCCGTCGGCGATCTGGAGCAGGAACACCCGCGGCGTGCTTTGTCCGCTTTCCCGGCCGGCTGGTCCGACCTTCTCGAAGCTGATGTCCCCGTTCAGGCCCTGAACCTTGACTTGCCACAGCGCCTTGGTGATCGGGGCAGGTTCGGTCGTTCCGGCCTTCTCGATCGCGGCTACCGCGGTGCGGATCCCGTCATAGCCGCGGAATCCCTCGGCGACGCCAGCCGGCGTGAAGCCGCGCTTTTGCCACTCGCCAACCAGGTATTTGGTGCCTTCGGGATTCGGAGTCTCCTCCGGAAACCAGGGCACGAACGTCGCCAGATGCATCGTGTCGTTCGCAGCGGCGCCTGCCTGCTGAATGAGCTGATCGGGATTCTGCGCACCGCCCGTCGTGATAATCCGCTTCTTCATTCCAAGGGCCGCAGCCTGCTTGAAGATCAGAGTCAGCTGGTCCACCGCAGCGGTGACGATCAGCGTGTCGGCGTCCGTGTCCTTCAGCTTGGCAAGTTGGGCACTCATGTCCTGCGCCGACTGATCCATGAACTGGACAGTTCCGACCTGCACGCCGTTATTGCCGAACATCTTGCCGAATTCATCAACCGTGTTGCGGCCCCAATCGTTATTGATGGCAAGGAAGTCCGCTTTCTTGATGCCGAGCTTTCCGACGAGCTTGCCCAAGGCGTCGGCCTCCACCGCGGCGGGCGCCGAAATCCGGAAGACGTAGGGATTTCCCTGCGTCGTAATCTTGGCGGCCGAGGAAGTCTCGACGATCATTGGGATCGCGTATTCGACCAGCTTGGGCATCACCGCGAGAGTGAGATTGGAGCCCCACGCGCCCATCAGAACCGGCGTCTTGTCGCTCGTGATGAGCTTCTCAGCGACGGCTGCGGCTTCCGTCGGATTGCTCTTGTTGTCCTCGATGACCAGCTCGATCTTTTTTCCGAGAACGCCGCCCTTGGCGTTGATTTCGTCGGCAGCGATCCGCGCTCCGCCGACAACGAAATTGCCGGACGCGGCAAACGCACCGGTCAACGGCTGGTTGACGCCTATCTTAATCGTCTGCGCAAGGGCGGCGCCATGAGCGCAAACAAGCGCAATTGCGATCGCAAACATTGTAGTACGTTTCATTCCGCTCTCCAGTCTTACTGTGGTTACACACTTCGGACTCCCCCCGGCGAATGGAGACCGCACTCCAGAAAGTTCTAATCGCCTCCCGTCAACCGTCGAAGCAGACGCTTCGCTTGCGAGCTCACGAGACCCAGGATCAGGGAAAAGGCATTCAAGCTCGACGCCATTCGCGGGTCTGCCGCGGCAGGCGCGCCCGCAAGATGTCGATTGACGTTGCCGGCGAACTCGGAAATCAATCGGCTGGCGAGGTCGCGCACCAGTCCGGGACGACCGACCTGGGCGAGCATGCCTTTCAGGCTGTATCCGATCGTAAGCTCGACGCGCGTCTTGGCCGCGTCGTCGAGAGAAACCACGCGATAGCGAATCTCGCCTTGCGTGGAAGATCGAGAGCGCTGATCCGCTCCCACGCCCACGATGCGGCCGGACCGCGATTCGATATCGCGTTCGATTCGCGCGCTACCGTTGAACGATGCGGTGATCGGTCCGATCTTGACCCGAAACGCGCCATTGACGTGCTCGGGCGTAGCATCCTCGTTGAGCACGGCACCAGGCAGGCAGCTCGCGACCGCCGCAACGTCACCGAAGAAATCGAACACGCGGTCAGGTGCGTGGGCGACATCGAAACGCTGCTCAAAGACGACCGTCGGCGCGAAATCCGGGATCTCGATTTTCGCCGGCGTCACCGACGCCTTCGCGCGCTTCGATTTCCGGTCGGAGACGCTCGCACCGGATTCGTGACCGGCACCGGCGGGTCCAAGCTGCTCGCGGCCGGCGCCCGGGACGGGCGCGATACCACGTTCGCGGCGGCTCGCGATCACCGCGCGTACAGCTCGCACGATCCCGACATAGCCGGTGCATCGGCACAGATTGCCGCTCATCCCAATGCGGATTTGCTCCTCGTCCGCGTCCGGCAACCGCAGCACGAGGTCTCGCGCCGAAACGAGCATGCCGGGCGTGCAATAGCCGCATTGCAGCGCATGCTCGCGACTGAAGGCTGTACGGAGTTCGGCGGCAATCTCGTCTTCGTCCAGGCCTTCGATGGTCGTAATGCTGGCGCGGCCGCAGGCGACCGCGAAAGTGATGCATGATCGCACCGGCATGCCATCGACGATCATGGTGCATGCGCCGCAGACGCCATGCTCGCAACCGGTGTGGGTTCCGGTCAGGTCGAGCTTTTCGCGGACGAAATCCGCAAGATTGGTGCGTGCTTCGATGGCGGCTTCGACGGCGCGTCCGTTGACCGTCAGCGAGAGATTGGTCATGCGGCAGCCTCCATGACGGCGCGGCGCAGCACCGTAAGATGGACCTGCCGGTCACAGGGATCCGACATGCCGGCCTGAAGCAGGAGACGGTCCGCGACCCGGACGTCGAACTGTGCCTTGAACTCGCCGGTGATGCGTCCACCGAAGAGTTCGGCAGCGTCCTTCACGAGCATCGGAGCGGTCTCGGTGGCGCCAATGACGATCCTGGCCGTCCCCGCTTCCGGCTCGATCAGCACCGAGCCGATCGCATGCGCAAATTCGCCGGTCTTGCGACACGCTTTGACATAAGCCCAACGGGAAGATGGACTCGTCGCGGGCACGCGGATCTGCTCTATCAGCTCGCCGGGTTGCAGGGTCGTTTCGAGCGCGCCGACCACGAAGTCGGACATGGCAATTTTGCGCGAGCCCTTGCTGCTTCGCAGAACCGCCTTTGCTCCCAAAGCGAGCAGCGCCGAGATCCAATCCGCCGACGGATCGGCATGTGCAAGCGAGCCACCGATGGTGCCGCGGTTGCGCACCGCGCGATAGGCGATCGCCGCAGCGACCCGGCTCATCGCGCCGCGCGTGACGTCGGGGATACGTCCATCTTCGATATCGGCATGGGTGACGCACGCCCCGATGACGAGTTCGCCTTTATCGGTCGCCGCATGCTTGAGCTCGCTCAACCCAGCGATGTCCATGATGAGATCGGGCGCCGCGAGCCGAAGATTCAGCATCGGCCCGAGCGATTGCCCGCCAGCCATGACCTTGACCATTCCGCTGGCCGATCCGAGCACCTCGAGCGCGGATGCGACATTTGCGGGACGCTCATAGCTGAAGGAAGCCGGTTTCATGTGGCGCTCCGAGCCCGTGCAGCAAGAATGCTTTCGATGACGCGGCGCGGCGACATCGGACTGCGCAGCAGCTCTGCGCCCAGCGGCCGCAGCGCGTCGTTGATCGCGTTGGCGATGGCAGCCGGCGGCGCGATCGCACCGCCCTCGCCGATGCCCTTTGCGCCGAACAAGGTGTATGGCGAGGGTGTCTCGATATGCTCGAGTGTTGGATCCGGTATCTCCGTTGCCCCCGGCAGCAGGTAATCGGCAAGGGTAGTTGCAAGCGGCTGCGCAGCCGAATCGAACGGCATCTCCTCGTAAAGCGCCGTTCCGATACCCTGCGCGAGGCCGCCGAGGATCTGCCCATCGACGACCATCGGATTGACGAGCACACCGCCGTCCTCAACGACCACGTAGTCCAGGATCTTCACGTTCCCGAGCTCCGGATCGACCGCGACCGTCACCGCGTGCGCTGCATAGCTGAACACGCCGGTGTCGCGTTGTGGCTTGTATCCGGCCGTCGTCTCCAGACCAGCCGGATCGACGTCTGCCGGCAAGTCCTGCGGTCGCCGATACCAAGTCTTGGCGATCTCGTCGATCGTGACGCTTCCGCTTGCACCCTCGACCTTTCCAGCACTCAGCCGGACGTCCGACGGATCAAGCTGTAGTAGCTTGGCCCCGATCTTCCGCATCCGTTCGCCGAGTTTGCTGCATGCGCACGACACAGCGCCTCCGGCCATCACCATCGAGCGTGAACCCCAAGTGCCGGTCGAGTAGGGCGTGAAGGCCGTGTCGCCGTGCACCAGCTTGATCCTCGCCAGATCGATGCCAAGCACCTCATGGGCCACCTGCGACAGGGTCGTCTCCATGCCCTGTCCGTGCGAGTGCACGCCCACCTTGATCTCCAGCCCGCCGTCCGGCGTCAGCCTGACATTGGCCTGCTCGTGTCCGGGCACCATCGGAATGCCCCAACCGGCATAGACCGAGGTGCCGTGAGCGGCCTGCTCGCAGTAGATCGCCATGCCGACGCCGATCAGGCGACCGTCCGCTTCGCCCTTGCGCTGCCGTTCGCGCACGGCAGCGACGTCGATAGCGGCGAGCGCCCTGCGCAACGCCTCGGGATAGTCGCCGCTATCGAAGTGCTTTCCGGTGATGTTCTCGAACGGCATCTGGTCGGGACGGACCAAATTCCGCAGCCGGACTTCGCCAGGCTCGAGTCCTGCCTCGGCGGCAATCGCGTCCAACATGATCTCGAGCGCGAAGCAAACGCCGGTGCGCGCGACGCCGCGATACGGCAGGATCGGACATTTGTTGGTGGCGACCGATCGCGCGCTGCAGCGATAAGAAGGCATGATGTACGGGCCGGGCAATATGCTCACGACCTGCCCCGATTCCAGGCATGCCGAAAACGGGTACGATGAATAGGCCCCGGAATCCACGTGAGCATCGCAATCTATGCCGCGCAGCATGCCGTCGCGATCGGCGTAGACCGTGATCTTGTAATGGTGCTCGCGGCAATTGGCGTTCGCGACGAGATGCTCCCGTCGATCCTCGATCCAGCGAACGGGATGACCGCATCGCATCGCCAGCCAGCCGAGGCATACTTCCTCCGGCGACAAAATGCCCTTGTAGCCGAAGCCGCCGCCAACATCGGGCGATACGATCCGGATCTTGCCGTGCTCCAGCCCGAGACAATCCGAAACGCCGCTGCGCACGATGTGCGGCATCTGCGTCGCGGTATGGAGCGTGAGTTGCTCGAACCTGTGGTCGAACGTCGCGACCACGCCGCGGCCTTCCATCGGCGCCATGCACTGCCGGGACGTCGAAATTTCCCGCGTCACCTTGACCGGAGCGTCGAATGCCGCCTCGACATCCCTCTCGTACTTGGACTCCAGGAAGATGTTATCGCCCCATTGCTCGTGAACGAGCGGCGAGCCCGGGTCGCAAGCCTGCAGCATGTCGTACACGGCCGGGAGCTCTTCGAGGTCCAGCGTCACCTGCGCGGCGATATCTTCGGCCTCGGCACGGGTTGGCGCGACGCACATGGCCACGAGCTCGCCGACATAGCGCACCTTGCCGCTCGCGAGCACGGGCTGTTCGGACACCTTGAAGCCCGGCAGTGCCGTGACCGCACGGATCGGCTTCACGTCGGCTAGGTCGGACGCCGAGAAGACAAAGTCGCGGTATTCCTCGGGAACGGAAATCCCCCGGATGCGGGCATGCGCAACCGGACTCCGGACGAAAGCCACGTCCTGCATTCTCGGCAAGCGGATGTCCGCGACATACTGACCGCGGCCGCGCAAATAGCGATCGTCTTCCTTGCGCAAGACGCGCGCGCCGATCCCATGACCGCCCGAGGATTCCAAGGTCAGCCCCATACCGCATCTCCCAGCGCGTTCAGCGGGATCTTGAGGTAGCGCCGGCCATTCCGCTCGGGGGTGGGCAACTGGCCCCCGTTGATGTTGACCTGCAAGGCGTGAAGGATCAGCTTCGGCATCGGCAGCGTCCGATCCCTCGCCTCTCGCATCGCGACGAACTCGTCCTGGCTTTGGCCATGCAGGTGAGGATTGAGGGACTTCTGCTCCCCGATCGTGCTTTCCCAGCGCGGCTCGCGCCCGCCCGGCTGATAATCCTGGCCGGTGAAGACACGGGTGGCGTTGGGCAGTTCGAGAATCTTCTGGATCGACGTCCAGAGTTGCGATGCACTTCCGCCCGGAAAGTCAGCGCGTGCCGTTCCGCTGTCGGGCATGAACATCGTGTCATGCACGAACGCGGCGTCCCCGATGATGTAGGTTATCGACGCGAGGGTATGCCCGGGCGAGAACAACACCCGCGCTTCCATCGAGCCCACAGAGAAGCGCTCGCCATCGGCGAACAGATGATCCCATTGCGATCCGTCGGTGAGGAGACCGGCCGAATTGTAGATATCCCTCCAGAGCTTCTGCACCTCGATGACGTGCTTGCCTATCGCCGTCGGTGCGCCGGTCTTTCTCTTGAGATATTGCGCTGCCGAGAAATGATCGGCGTGCGGATGGGTATCGAGGATGTAGGCGACCTTCAGATTGCGCTCGGCCACATAGGACAGGATCTTGTCCGCGTTGAGCGTCCCGGTCGAGCCCGACTTCTCGTCGTAGTCCAGCACGGGATCGATGATCGCGCACTCCCGCGTGGCGGGATCGGCGACCACGTACTGGATACTCCACGTGCGCGGGTCGAAGAACCCTCGCACATCGGTCTTTCCGGGTTCGGAAACGGGCATCTGTCCTTCCTACGTCCTCTTTTCGCAACGGCCCGCGAAGACCGACTATCGCTACACCGCCTCCGGCAACACCCAGGCTTGCGGATCGACGCTCGCGCGGGGACTGAAGATCGCCCTGCTCGCATCGACGGTATAGTTGCTCGAATAAAGCGTTGCGTTCTGAGAGAGCTCGGCGACGGACTTCAAGATGAACTCGACCTTCTCGTCGGAGAGCAGAACGCTGAAATTGAGACGGGTGAATCCCGGCTTCCGCACCTCGTCGCCGTCGGCGATAGCCGCCCGCAGCTCGCTGGATTCCGCATCATCGATGCACAGCAACCGATGCGCATACGGCCCCGCGCAGGCGCAACCGCCACGCGCCTGAATGCCGTACCTGTCGCTCAGAAGTCGGGTCACGAGCTGCTGGTGAATGTAGCCGCCCTGCCCGTCCTTGATCCTGAACGAGAAGATTGGCAGGCCGGCAGCTTGCTGATTGCCCAGCAGCTCGATGCGCTCGAGCTCTCGCCAGGCGGCCAAGGCCCCGGTCCTGAGGACCGTGTTGAGCATGTCCATGGTAGCCTGGCCGATCGCTTCCTTCACGAGGAAGGCCAATGCAACCCTGATGTCGCCGACGACGTTCGGCGTCCCGCTCTCTTCACGCGCTTCCAGATTGTCGCTGTAATCGTGCGTCGTTGGCGTGACGAACTTCACCGTACCGCCGCCCGGCCAAGTCGGTGTGCTTGCAAGGACGGCGTCTATGCGGACGATCAAGACTCCCGAGGCAGCGGGCCCACCTATGAATTTGTGCGGAGAGACGACGAGCGCATCGATTTCCGCATCGCTCGCCGGCTGCATGGCGATCGGCAAGTAGGGCCCGCCGCCAGCGTAGTCCCAAATGATCTTCGCGCCCGCCCGTTTTGCTCTTCGCGTAATCTCGACGACGTCGGACGTAATGCCCGTAACGTTGGATGCGGCGGAAAATGCACAGACGATCGGGCGGCCTGCCGCTCCTTCGAGCGCGGCGTCGAACTGGACGAGATCGGGACCGCCCGCGGGCGCCTCTTCGATCTCGATGATCTCGGCGCCGCTTTCGCGCCAGGGCAAGATGTTCGAGTGGTGCTCGTAGGGCCCGATGATCACGCGGGGAATGACGCCGGAATTGGTCTTCACCGCGAACAGATTCACCAGCCGATTGAGGCCGGACGTCGCTCCCGACCCGGTGAAGATGACCGCGTACCGCTCATCCGCGCCGCAGCAAGCGGCGACGACGGATCGGGCAGCGCGACGCAGTCTCGTCATCGCTCCGCCGCAATAGGAGGCCTCCGTATGACTGTTCGCGTAATAGGGGAGAACCTTTTCGAGAATGAAGTTCTCGACGACCGACAGGGCACGACCGGATGCGACATAGTCCGCATAGACGAGGGTCTTTGGCCCGAACGGGCCGACGAGCTCCGCATCGTGCCCGATCAAATCGGTCGCGAGCCACGGCAGAAGGTCGCTCCGCGTGAGGCTCCTCCTGAAATCCGCGAACGGATCGGCGGCACCCACAGTCGTTTTGTCTGCTCCGGTCATGCAATCCTCGGTGAAGTCAACTGCCCGGCGGTACAGTAGCCGCGGGAGGCTGGTGGTTGTTCACCGTATCCGCGCCTCTTCTGGCGCTCTTTTCGTTCAAATGAACGACGCATGCGGAAACTGCGATGCACTTGTTCTGACGAAGCAGTGCGGAGCCAAGACGCCCGCGGACCACCTTGGCTGCACGCATCGACGGCTTCGGGACCGCTCAGCGCGCGCGTTGCCACGCGCCAGTTCGGGCCGCGGCGGGATAGCTGAGGTGAAACTGTTCCTGTTCCATCGATCATCAGAACGGGCTCCGGCTAAAGCGAGGCGACGGCCGGCGACTTCGCGGCGCAGATTTGAAGCATGCGATCGATACTGGGGAATTTTCGGCGCGGGGCCCCTTCGGCGGCTGCCTCGATCTCCGCGCGCTCGATCGCTTTCCAATCGGTGAAATCGGTCCATCGGAGCCCGCGGCTCCGGAGAGCCTGCTGTAGAGCAGCGAAACCCGGCTTGCCCGCCGGACTGACCTCGACGCGGATTCGTTCGGCGATCTGCTCACCGTCCGCGCGGTTCGTTCCGATCTTGCCTGAAGGACCTCGCTTCAGCCACCCAACCACGTACAGCCCTGGTTTAATTCGACCATCATCGTTTCGGAGCCGGTCCTTTGTTTCGGAAAGGGCCAGTTCGCCTACTGGACGGGCGCGATAGCCGATCGCGGTGACGATGAGCCCGCAGGGGATCCTGAACAGCTGCCCCGTGCCGATCACGCTACCGTTTTCGACGCGCGTGCGCTCGAACCGAACAGCCTCGACGCGATCCGTCCCCAGCACGTCGTAGGGCCGCGCATTGAACTGAAACTGAATTCGGCGCGACGCGGAGGCAGGATCGGCTTCTGCAAACGCGCGGAAGCATTCGAGATTCTTGACCTTTGCCCGACGCTCCCGAGGAGGGACGCCATCATCGACGCCCTCAGGCATCTGATCGGAGCTTGCAACCGCCACGACATCCTGCAGGTGCCCCAGCTCCTGCAGCTCGACGCTGGTAAATTTCGCGTCGAGCGGCCCACGGCGTCCGACGACGTGAACATCCGTCAGTTTCGAACCCGCGATGCATTGGATCGCATGCTCGGCGATATCCGTGCTGGCGAGCTCGCGGACCGGCCTCGTCAGGATACGCGCGATGTCGAGCGCCACGTTGCCGTTTCCGATAATGACGGCTCCGCGAGCGGAAAGATCCGGATCGAGGTTCGCATGATCGGGGTGCGCGTTGTACCAGCCGACGAATTCCGAAGCACCGTAAACCCCTTTGAGAGTTGCGCCGCGGATATCGAGTTTCATGTCGTGAGGCGCGCCGCAAGCCAGAACGACCGCGTCGTAGACGTCCGCGAGTTCCTCCAGCTTCAGGTCACGATCCAGCTCGACATTGCCCACGAACCGCAGGTTGGATCGGCTTGCGGTCTGCTCGAACGTCTGCTGAATGGACTTGGTCGTCTGGTGATCGGGTGCCACGCCAGATCTGATCAGCCCATAAGGCGTCGGAAGCCGCTCGATCAGATCGACCTCGCAACCGGGACATAGAGCGGCGAGCGCCTCAGCCGCATAGAAGCCTGCCGGTCCGGCACCAACGATCGCGACCTTCAGCGTCGAGAATTCATTGCCGTGCTGCATCCCCAAACCTCCACCCTCGAAAAAGACTGCTATCGATCAGATCGGAATCGGGCACCGATCGCAGACGACGTCGATCTTCTTCACTTGCGCGATAAACTGCTCTGCCCGCGCGACGGTGACGTCCAGGACCGCGCGACCGATCTCGGCCGACGCGGTGCCGGGATTCGAATACGTTCCGTGACCTTGAGTTCGCTTGTAGAATTCATCGGCCGTCGGTTGGCAGAATGCGATGTTCTGATCGAGCGGCGGATCCATGGGAAAATTGCTCGCGAAATCGGCGAGCGGATGCTCGGGCAGGCTCATGATCTTGTCCGCGCGCACCAGATCGGGATGCGCATGCAACATGAATGAGGTTTCGACGTTGCCGGCGTGATGCGATGCGTCTCTCGCATTGCCCGCGGCCTCGCAGACCTCCTTCCGTGCGATCAGATGCGTATCGATGATCGCGACATAAGCCTTCGTCTTGAAGCGCAGCTTCGCCATGGCGATCTGCAGGGGAGGAAGATTTGCCACCCTGTTTCCGTTCACGAAGATGATCTTCCGGAAGCCATGGGAGATCAGGCTCTCGCCGATATCGACCGCAACCTGCGCCAAGGTTTCGGGCCGCAGCGTGATGCCGCCTGGATAAGCCAGATGATGGGGAGACCAGCCGAAGTGCATCGGCGGCGCCACCAGCACGTTCTCTCGGCGCGCGACCATCTCGGACACATCGCTTGCCCAGGCGGTGTCGACGAGCAGCGGCGTGTGATGCCCGTGCTGCTCGGTGGCCCCAATCGGGACCATGGCGAGATCGTCGGTCTCGAGGTACTTGGCGATATTGGGCCATGTCAGTTCATGGATCCAGACGCTTTTTGTCATTGCTCCTCCCACGGATCAGATCCGGCGCTCAGCGAGCCGCCGGCTCGGCGTTGAAATGCGCTTCAAGCTTGCCTTCAGTACCCACCCAGTCCTCGGCATCGTCGGGGACGACGCCGGGCTTGAGGATTTTGGGCCAGACCGCTGCATATTTGCGATTGAACTCGACCCACTGCTGCGCGCCAGGCGCGTTGTCGCGAACGATCGCTTCGGCGGGACATTCGGGCTCGCAGGCGCCGCAGTCGATGCACTCGTCTTGATTGATGACCAGCATGTTCTGGCCTTCGTAGAAGCAGGTAGCCGGACAGGACTGCAAACAGTCCTGGAATTTGCATCGGATACAGGAATCGGTGACGACAAAGGCCATCGGGCCCTCCTTGATTGGAGACGGAGCGCTAGCGCTTTGCGACCAGCACGGCTGACAGGCGTTCCTTTGTGGGAAGGATGTCGGTGACCAGATCGCGAATAACCGGCTTGCCTTCGAGGGGCTCGACCCTCGCGCCCTTCGGCGTCAAGCGCGCTGTGCAAGCGTAAGTGACGTCACCATCGACCATGACGGAGCACTCCTTGCAGGCGTTCGCGTTGATGCAGCTGTAGCGAATCGCAAGCGTCGGATCGACGTGGGCACGAAGCCAGATCAGCGCATCCAGAACCGACATTCCTTCGACATAGGGAACGGTGAAGTCCTGCAGGGTGGAATCCGCATCTCCCGTGCCCCTCATTACCGACAGCGTGACAGAAGTCGTCATCAATTCATCTCGCTTGCGTTGGATTGCAAACCAATGGCGTCCCGCACCAGCGGTATCCATCGGCTGGTGATTGCGTCGCCGTCCAGGCGCAGGACCTGAGTGCGCTCGTAGTCCGCCTGCGTTTCGGGATGATCCAGACGCTGATGAGCGCCCCGGCTTTCGTTGCGATTGAGCGCGGCGAGCGTGATCGCCTCAGCGACCTGCAGGGCGCTCCGCAGTTCGAACCACTCTTCGATCGTCATGTTGTAGGCGCTGCCGGAGCCCAAGGTCAGGCTCGGAAACTCCGCCCGCATCTGGCGGAGACGGACAAGCGCTTCGGAAAGCGATTGCTCGGTACGCGACAGGCCAACCTTCTTCCACATGAGCTGCTGCAGGTCGGTCCAGAGCTGGGCGGTTTGCGCCACAGCGCCATCGCTCGACTGGGCTCGCTGGTCCACGTCACGAAGCACGGCAAGAGCTGGAGCCGCAGCCGCCTCGCTCCAGACGAGTTCGCTTTCCTTAACTTCGATCGCCGCAAACCGGCCGGCGCGCTCTCCGAAGACGAGCGCTTCCGGAAGCGCATTCCCGGAAAGCCGGTTAGCACCGTTCGCGCCGCCGACTGCCTCTCCCGCCGCATACAGGCCCGGCACACCGGACTGCATTTGGCTGTTCACCCAGATTCCGCCCATGTGATAGTGGGCGATCGGCGCGACCTCGACGCACCGCTTGGCCAGATCGATGCCGTTGCGCGCCAGCAACTCGATCGCCGGGCCGAACGCTTCACGCAACTCCGGCTCCGGCACGTGCATGAAGCTGAGATAGGCACCGCCGGACGGCGATCCGCGGCCCGCTTCGTTTTCCTTGACGATGGCATAGGCCGTCACATCGCGTGGGGCCGAATAGACGCCCCCGTCGTTCAGGCCGTAACGCTCGAGGAATTCCTCCATGTTGCCGTTCAGCAGGCGGCCGCCAAGCTTGTAACGAAACGGATCCCACATGATTGGATCCATGCCCACCAGGCGCGGAGCCAGATGCCCGATCGGGAAGAATTGCGGGAATTCCATATCGACCAGCTCTGCTCCGGCGCGCAGCGCCATCGCATAGGAATCGCCGGTCATGTTCAGAGACGCACTGTTACGCTGGAATATCCTGGTCAAGCCGCCAGCCGCCAGGATGACCGCCTTGGCCGCGATCGCGACATGCCGACCGTCGCCTGCGTTGGTACCGACGGCACCGATGACACGCCCCTCGTGCAACACGAGATCACGGATCGATAAATTGCTTATGCGTTTGACGCCCTTTGCGCGCGATACCTGGGTACGAAGTGTCTGGGCGATAGCGGGACCAGTGTCCAGGAAATCGACGTAGACGCAGCGCCTCACACTGTGGCCAGGGGCCCGCACGCCCTTGATGCGCCCTTTCTCATCGCGTGCCCAACCAACGTTCCACGAATCCAGCTCACGAATCCGATCGGGCGCTTCACGGCAGAGAATGCCAGCAAGCTCAGCGTTGCAGATTCCGCGTCCGGCCTTGAGCGTGTCGGCGAGATGAAGATGCCAATCATCCGCATCCAGCTCACCCAGGGCGGCTGCGACGGTCATTTGCGCCATGATGGTCGCGCCGCCGCGTCCGATCAGACTCTTGTCCACGAGAAGAACGGATGCACCGCCTTTCGCGGCCGCCATCGCAGCCGAGATCCCAGCAGCCCCCGCTCCAACCACTAGGACATCCGTCGCGATATCAGGCATCTCAAACCTCTCCATTTTTGATATGTTAGAAATGCCAATCTGACATGTCAACGGCCGATCATTGAAATATCTCGCCAGCGTGCTATGTCGCTTGCGGAGGTGAATCGTGGCGAAATTGGCAAGGAACCCGGCGCGATCGGATACGATTGAGGCCGCCGAAAAGGGGCTGACGATCCAAGCCTTCGATCGGATCAAGGACGATATCGTCTGGTGCAAGCTGCAGCCGGGTCAGGCGATCAGCGAGGCGCAGCTGTGCGAAATGTACGGCTACGGCAAGGCGCCGATCCGGCAAGCGCTATCCAAGCTCGCCCAAGAAGGCCTCGTCATACCCGTGCCCCGCTCGGGTCATGTGATAGCACCGGTGACGCTGCAGTCGGTGAACGAGGTTTTCGAACTCAGAATGCTTCTCGAGCCGGCGGCCGTGGAGAAGGCCTGCGGTAACGTCGACGGCGGGCTTCTTCATCAGTTCAATGCGAAATGCACGGCCGGTTACGTACCCGGCGACATAGCCAGCGAGATGCGCTTCATGGAAGCGAACCGCAGCTTCCACATGGAAATCGCACGTGCGTCGGGCAATTCTCGGCTCTTTGCAGCGCTTTCGCAGATCATGGACGAGATGACTCGGCTTCTCCATCTGGGGTTCGTTCTACGCGAACGGCCCGCAGAGATGCATCAAGAGCATGATTCATTGATCGATGCCCTGGTAAACAACGACAAGAAACGTGCCCGCGAGATGACGGAGACTCATATCGCAACGGTTCGCAAGTTGGTGATCGAAGGTTTGATCGACGGCACAAATCTTACAAGCACCAATATTTCAGGAGGTCGTGCTCGGCCTTCCCGATAAGGGCGGAGCCGCACTGGGTCGGAAACGGGGATTGATGATGGAGTTAGACCATCTGGACCTCAAACTGTTGCGCGAATTGGCGACGAACTCCAACGTCACGCAATCAGACTTGGCCGAGAAGGTCGGCCTGTCGACGACGGCCTGCGTTCGCCGGCAGAACGCGCTCGAGAGCGGACGATACATTCATGCCTACCGCGCGGAACTGAACCTGACCGCCTTGGGATTTCCGGCGACGGTGGTCGTCCGCATCGCTTTGCACAGCCAAAGCGAAGAAGCCCTGTCCACGTTCGAACGGGCGGCGGCCTTGTGTCCCTCGATTGCGCGTTGCTTTCTGATGTCGGGATCGGATGATTATCTTATCCTCGTCGTCGCACGCGACATCGAGGATTTTGAGCACATTCACAAGACGCAGCTTGCGCGTCTGCCGGGCGTCGCGCGAATCCAATCGAACTTTGCTCTTAGAACCATCCTGGACAGAGACTTGCCTCCGCGAGTGCTGGAAAGGTCACGCGCCGGCACCTAAGACAAGACGCTATCGCCGTCTCGAACCTAGTGCCTGCGGCAGCGGCATCGCCGAAACGAACTATCTTCAGTTCGGGCGCACAAAGGCAAACATATTGCGGTGGATCAGGTAGAACGCGACCGCGAAGATTACACCCGCGAACAAGCGATTGAGCGCATACTTGTGAACGGCCATCCGCGTTGCAGCCGACGTGCCCAGGATGCCACCGATCGCGCCGCCAGCAACAAATTCCATCGCCACGGACCAGTCGACGAGCCCGGACCAGGCATAGTTCAGGGCCGTGGCGAGACCGAACGTGCCGACAGCCAACAATGAAGAGCCGACGGCGTTGATCATCGGCATGCGGGTCGCAAGCATAAAACCAGGCACGATCAGGAATCCGCCACCGATTCCGAAGAACCCCGACACGAGGCCGACCAGCAGAGCCGTGATCGCCGTGCGAAGGTCGAAGCGAAAGCCATTCTCACGTTGCGGGGCAATTGTCGGCGTCTTCTGCGGGCAAAGCATCAGCAATCCGACGACCACCATCACTCCCCCGAACAGAACGACCAACAGATGTCCGTCGAAGGACTTGCCCAAGGTCGAACCGACCAATGCACCGATCGCGCCGACGAGAGCAAACAGGATGGCACGGGACCACCAGACATTTCCTTTGCGGGCGTGACCGAGAAGATTCACATATGCGTTCGCCGACACAGCCAGCGCGCTGATCCCGATGGCGACATGTGCTTGGGAAATCCCCACGACGTAGAGCAGCAAAGGAGTCGCAAGAATTGAACCGCCCCCTCCGATGAGACCGAGCATGAACCCAACCAGCGCGCCAGACCCAATGGCTGCCGCAATCGTGCTTTCCATGTCGCTCTATCTCCCTAACGGCATGATGGAACACACTCACTGGATTCCCATCGGCGGGCTCACAACCGCGGTTTTGACAAAAAGAAGGCTACCGCTCGGCGCGGTAGCCCAAGTCAGGGAGAAACATGGAAAAGTCAGGCGCCCGTTCTGCCTCACATCACCGGGCAGATTGGCTGAATGGACAACCGGTCGAATCGGGTTCTTCCCTGAGATCGACACCGCGCCCGCCCTCCACACTTGGCCGGGCCAGCTCGTTACGCAGCTAGCGCCTGATCCAGCGGCGAGAACGGGAGGTTCAGGCTTTCAGCCACCGGTCTGCAGGTTAGCTTGCCCTTATGGATGTTCAGGCCCGTGCGCAGTAGATGGCTTTGCGAGATCGCTTTCACGCCGCCAGCGGCAAGGGCCAACCCGACCGGCAAGGTCGCATTGTTGAGCGCATAGCTCGAGGTCAAGGGAACGGCGCCCGGCATATTCGCGACGCAGTAATGAACGACGCCGTCGACCTCGTAGGTCGGCTCGTCGTGGGTAGTCGCGCGCGAGGTCTCGAAGCAGCCGCCCTGATCGATCGCAACGTCGACCAGAACAGCACCAGGCTTCATTTTCTTGAGCATCGGCCGAGAGATGAGGTGCGGCGCCGCGGCGCCGGGCACGAGCACGGCTCCGATCACCACATCCGATCCGAACACCTCGCTCTCGATCGACTCGGCCGTCGAGAACAGCGTCCGAACGCGGCCGCCAAACAGCTCGTCGAGCTGCCGCAGCCGCGGCACCGACCGATCCAGGATCGAGACCTCCGCCCCTAAACCGACGGCCATGCGAGCCGCATGCGTGCCGACTACGCCACCACCGAGAATGGCAACGCGCGCCGGCTTCACACCCGGCACGCCGCCGAGCAGCAACCCTCGTCCGCCGGCGTAGCGCTTGAGAGCTGAGCCGGCGGCTTCGATCGACAAACGTCCCGCAACTTCGCTCATGGGAGCCAAGAGCGGCAGCCCGCCACGCTCGTCTGTAACGGTCTCATACGCCACGGCAGTGCAGCCTGAAGCCAACAGTCCCTTGGCCTGCTCGAGATCCGGCGCCAGGTGGAGATAGGTGAACAGGATTTGCCCGTCCTTGAGCTTTGCCCATTCTGCGGGCTGCGGCTCCTTCACCTTGACGATCATATTCGCCGTCGCGAAGACTTCATCGGCGGTATCGACGATATGCGCGCCTGCATTGGTGTATTCGGCATCCGAAGCGCCAACTCCCAAACCGGCTCCCGCCTGCACAATCACCTCGTGACCGGCAGCCCGATATTCGCGAACAGCGGCCGGAGTCATGCCCACCCGATATTCATGCCGCTTGACTTCAGTGGGAACCCCGACGCGCATTTTTCATCCTCCGCTTGAAACAGCCGGCACTGTACGAAGGACGGGACGCGAAAAATCTCCGTTTATTGCTGAATCTCCGTCGACGAGTTCGCAAAATCTGCGTCCAAGTTATCGAACGCGAGTATTTTCACCACACGGGATGGTACGTTCGATGAGGATAGTTGAATTGAACAGCATCGCGTTCGCATTTTTGAGCCGACGCGCGTTCTTCGCAAACCTCAGGCCGCGCGCACGGTCACAAGGAATCTGCTGACCTGCTGTTTCAACCTGGTGTTTTCGGCCGCGAATGATCGCGCCGCAGACAGCACGCGGTGAGCGCTACCATGAAGGGCACTAAAGCGCGGAAGATCGCAGGATTGTGGGCGGGCGTAGCGGAGCGAGCGACTCGATCCCCGACGTTAATGATGTTTAGTCTGTTCAAAACGGCGCGCGCGGTCCCCTGCTCAGCCCAAGTTCGGCTCCCGCCATTTCGCACGCTATGGTACGCCGCACTACTCCATCGGCGTGACGTCTGTTGGAGATCCGCTTCCCCGGCGTTAAGTCATATGGGCAACATGCCAGATCCATCGAGAACGCGTGAACCTACGCCAATCGAGCTAATAACCGCCGGGGACACTACTCCCACTCAATCATTTAGGACAGCGTATCGTCGTTGATTTGCAAGCACAATTCTTCAAGCCTGACGGACGACTCCCGACGGTATCGCCGTAGCAACTTTTCAGTCTCGAACTCACAGGAAAATTCGAGCCATTCACAATGTTGGCGATTCCGCGACCTATCGGAACCGATCGACTGATCAGCACTGCCTGCGCAGCCGAGACTGCCATGCCCGCACTCGTGCGACTTAAGCTTCAAATACCGTCAGAGATCAGGGACGCGCTAGTCCGGTCTTTCGATGCCTCTCGCGTTCGCTCGCCACTGCGCGCAAGCCATTCTGGTCCGCTTTGCGCCACGAGCGATCGGCAGTCGGGCGGCAAGTGTTCTTACGGCTCTTTCCACCAAGGATACTGGCTGGGCATATCGGTCGAAACCTTGCCCGGGAATACTGGCGCCCGCTTCTCCAGGAAGGAAGCGACACCCTCGCGGACATCTGCGTGACTGCCGCGCTCGCGCGAGATGGGGCCATCGATCGTCAAGAGCTCGAATGGATCCGGTGCGCCTGCGAAACGCCACAGCATTTGGCGGGTGAGCGCAACCGAGACGGCCGACGTCTGCGAGGTCAATTCCCACGCGATCTCTTTCGCACGTGTCAGGAGGTCGGCGGGCTCCGCGGTTTCGCTGACAAGGCCGCCGCTCAACGCCTCCTCGACGCCGAAAGTACGGCCCGAGATCGACCAACGCAGCGCCTGCGGCAGCCCGACCAGCTTGGGCAGAAACCACGCGCTGCCCGCCTCCGGGACCAGGCCGCGCCGCGCGAAGATGAAGCCAATCTTCGCGCCCTTCGCGGCAATGCGCACGTCCATCGGGAGGGTCATGGTGATGCCAATACCCACCGCGGGGCCGTTAATGGCGGCGATCGACGGCTTGCGGCAGCGGAAGATCGCGTCGACGAAGCCACTGCCCGAGCGCGGACCGCCGCCGGTCAGGCGATTGCCGAACACGCCGGCGCCATGCGCGCCCGAGGTATCAAAGCTCGACGCGCCGCCCGAGACATCGGCGCCGGCGCAGAAGGCGCGGCCCGCGCCCGTCACAATGATGGCGCGGATCTCGTCATCAATATCGGCCTTTCGGAAGGCATCCTCGATCTCGGATCCCATCGCGCCGGTATAGGCGTTGAGCTTTTCCGGACGATTGAGCGTGATCACCAAGATTGCGCGATCGATCTCGCAGCTGATGAAGCTGTAAGCGGAATATTGCTGATCCACGAAACTCTCCTCAGATCGTACGACCCGTGCCTTGCCAGAACGGCTCCTTGAGCTTCCGCTTGAATATCTTGCCAGTGTCTTCGCGCGGCAGCGTGCTGGAGAACTCGATCCGCCGCGGGATCTTGTAGCCGGCCAGCCGAGACTTCAGATCCGTGCGGACCGCTTCCTCGTCGAGCACGGCACCAGCACTCGGCTGAATGAAGGCGCAGACCTTCTCGCCAAACTCGTCGTCAGGTATCCCGAACACCGCACAGTCGGCGACGCCGGGGACCTTCATCAACTCCGATTCGATCTCGGCGGGATAGATGTTGGTGCCGCCGAAGATGATCATGTCGCTGGCGCGGCCTGTCAGGTAGAGAAAACCGTCCGCGTCGAAGAATCCGACGTCGCCGGTGGCGACAAGACGGCCCCGCGCGGACTTCGCCCGCTTGGCCGGATCGCCGTGATAGGTGAATTCCGGATAGAGATCGCGTCCGCAGACGACCTCGCCGGATTGCCCGAGCGGCAGCTCCCTGCCCTCCTCGTCCATGACGACGACGGCGCAGCCCGGCAGCCTCCGCCCGACAGTGCCGGGATGCGCCAGCCATTCAGCGGATGTGCAAAAAGTCACAGCGCCCACTTCGGTCGAACCATAGTGCTCGGTGATGATCGGCCCCCACCAGCCGATCATGCCGCGCTTGACGTGCGGCGGACAGGGCGCGCCGACATGCATGGCGAAAGTCAGGCTCGATAGATCGTAGCGCGAGCGGGCCTCGGCTGGCAGCGCCAGCATCCGCACGAACATGGTCGGCACGACCAGCGCGTGGGTGACGCGATGCTTCTCGATCGTCGCAAGCATCCGCTCCGGCTCGAAGCGCGGCTCAACGATGATGTTGGCACCCATGTTGTAGAACGAGAACATCCAGCCGTTCGGGCTGGAGTGATAGGCCGGTCCCGGAATCAGCAGCACGACTTCGTTCAGGCGATCCGCCCAGTCGGTGAGGCCGCCGACCATACGCATCATCTGCTGACTCGCCAGCGCCTGCTCCGGCGTCGGCGGCTGCCGGCGCACGCCCTTGGGATGGCCCGTGGTGCCCGACGTGTAGATCATCGATCCCGGCGAGGTCGGGAAAGGCGGCACTGCGGGCTCGAAGCCCGCAAGCCAACTCTCCCAGTCATTCATCCCTGCCGGCACCTTTGCAGCTTCATCCAGTACGCGGTAAGGACCGCGCAGGCTCGGCGGCGTTTCCGCGACGATCACGATGACCCCGGCGGGAACAGCGTGGCCGATGTTGCGCCAGAGATCGGCATGGATGACCAGCACCTTGGCGCCGGAATTCTCGATGACGTAGCGAGCCTCCTCCGGCGTGTTGTGCCAGTTGACCGGCACGACATAGGCGCCGCACAGGCCCGCGGCGAGCGAGGCCTCCATGAAGGTGAAATCGTTACGCATGTAGACCGCGACGACGTCACCTGCGCCGACACCGAGGCTGGCATAGCCTCGCGCGGCGCGTTGGGCGCGCGCGTCCATCTCCGCCTTGGTCTTGACGCGATCGCCAATCCTGACCCACGAATCCATCGCGCGCCTCCCGGCTCTGTTGTAGTTCCCGCTTGTCGCAGTGTTGCTGTGTTTGGCGGGGACGGCGGTCCGCTCCCGCTAGTCTAAGATGTCAGCGGCCCGTGAACACCGGCTCGCGCTTCTCGAGGAAACTTCGCACGCCCTCGCGGTGATCCTCGGTGTCGAACAGCTTGTAGATGACGTCGATAGCCCAGCTCCCGGTCTCGCGGGGATCGCCATGGGAGGCGCGGCGCAGGCCCTCCTTCATGAAACGCAGCGCCAGCGGCGAATTGCGCGCGATGCGCGCCGCCAGAGCCATCGCCTTCGGCATCAGCTCGGCATGCGCGGTCACCTCGCCGACCAGGCCGATGCGGGCGGCCTCATGGGCATCGATGACGTCGCCGGTATAGAGCAGCTCGGCCGCCTTGGCGGGCCCGACGATCGCTGGCAGGCGCAAGAGCCCGCCAACATCGCAGATTAAGCCACGGCGGATAAAAAGCTCGGCAAAGTTCGCCTTCTCGGACGCCAGGCGAATGTCTGCGTAAAGCGCAAGCTCCATGCCCCAACCGACCGCCGAGCCGTTCACGGCGGCGATCACCGGCACCGGGCATTCGAGCGCGGACATCGCGGCCGGAGTTGGCGGACGACGCACCACCGGCGTCATGGCGCGCTTCTCGCCGGTCATCATCTCCTTGACGTCTTCTCCGGCGCAGAACGCTGAATCAGCCCCGGTGATGACGACGCAGCGGACCTCCGTGTCGATCGAGGCGGCGCGGAAGGCGGATTCGACCTCGTCATAGGCACGCCGGTTAAGTGCGTTGCGTCGTTCCGGCCGGTTGAGCGTGACGACGGCGACATGATCGGTGACGTCGTATTTCAGGCACTGGAACTCGCTCGGAGGGATCTTTGGCTGCACCGTCATCGCTGGCTGCTCCGCATCAATCGCGCGTTTCCGGCAGCATCACCGTCTCCGACATGATCGGACCGACCTTGTCGTAGCTGGTGCCGTTGAAACGCAGCATCTGCATCTGGGTGATTGGGAAGTAGTTGGTCGGGCTGGTGTTGACCGTGATGCCGTCGAACAGCAGACCAAACTTCAACGCCTTCAGATTGGCGGCCTGCTGCATGATGTTGTCGCGGGACAGGTCGTCGCCACACTGTTCGAGCACCTTCTGCAGCACTTGCGCGGCAAGAAATCCGTAGGCGTTCTGGCCATTGGCGATGTCGCCTTCCGGATTGTAGCGCTTCATGAAGTCGCGATACTCCCTCACACCGGGGTCGTCGGCATAACGAGGATCGTTCGCCTCCTTCATCGATGTCGCGGTGAACAATCCGATCGCGTTCTCGAGCCCGGCCGGCTTGAAGTTCGAAATCGCCGCGGCAGTTGTATTGATGAAATGGACCGGCTTCCAGCCGAGCTCGGCCACCTTGCGGATGGCAAGCGCGCCAAATCGCGGCGTCGAGAAATTGACGAAGATATCGGCCCCCGATGCCTTCAGCTTGCCGATCTGGGAATCGATCGTCGGCTCAGTGCTGTCGTAGGACGCTTCCGCCACGATCGTCGTCTTGGCCCTGGCGCCGAGCGCATCCTTGAACCCGCCGTAGATATCGCGGCCATAGTCGTCGTTCGGAAACAGGACGGCGACCTTCCCTTCCGGGTAATTCGCCAGAATGTACTTCGCGTAGATCGCGCTCTCGATCCGGTAGACCGAGGTCGAAAAGCCCATCGTCCAGGGAAAGTTCTTGGGATCGCCAAACTTGGTCGCGCCGGTGGCGGAGAACAGCTGCGGCACCTTCCTGGCGTTCATGTACTTCATCATGGCCGCGTTCGACGGCGTTCCGACCGCCTGGAAGATCGCAAGGACTTCGTCCTGTTCGACCAGCTTGCGCGCCTGCTCGACCGCTTTTGGCGGGCTGTAGGCATCGTCATAAGAGATGAACTGGATCTTGCGCCCGTTGATGCCACCCTTGTCGTTGAGCATCTTCATGTAGGCAGCCTCGGTCTTCGCAAACGCGCTGTAGGCCGAGGCGGGGCCGCTGTAGGGCGCGATATTGCCGATCTTAATGTCGCCCTTCGCGGCGTCCGCGCGCGCCGGGATCGGCGACTGGACTGCGAGCGCGATCCCGGCAAGCAGGAAGCAGGCATGCGGCGTCAGCCGCGATCCATTGCAGGTTCGCATGGCGTTTCTCCCGTCGCGGCGATTTCGAAGGGAATGCGATGACACCCCGCCCGTCCGCTGAAATATTTTTATAACGCGTTCTTATAACGTGATATAGATTTGTCGGGGTGTCAACCAGCGCTTATCGTCCGCACGAGAGGCACGGCAGGCAGCGGAATGGAAAACCGACGCGACACGGCAAAGGCGGAGCGGCGCTCTCGCATCATCAAGGCGGCGCGCGACCTGATCCGCGAGACCGGCGATGCCGGACTGTCGATGCGCGCCCTCGCGGCGAAGGCCGGCCTCAGTCTCGCCACGCCCTACAATCTGTTCGGCTCCAAGCGCGCCGTGCTCGTCGCCGTGCTCGAGGACATCAAGGGATTCGGCGCGCGCTTCGCGCGATTCAAGTCGCTCGATCCGCTTGAAAGGATCCTGCGGGCCGCGAAGCTCGCCGTGAGCTATTACGAAGACGATCCGATGTTCTACCGTGCGCTGTGGACCAGCATTCTCGCCGCGTCCGCCTCCGAGGAGCGCAGCGCGATCTTCAACCAGAAGCGCGACAGCTTCTGGATGAAGCTGCTCGACGACGCCGTCGACGAAGGCCTGCTGCTGCCCGAGATCGACACCGCGGTGCTGCTGCGCAATCTCGACTACACGTTTCGCTCGGTGATGCTGCACTGGGTCATTGCGGAGATCGAGATCGAGGATATCCAGGCCGCGGTCGGCTACGGCTATGCGCTCGCCTTGCGCGGCGCTGCGACGGCGAAGGGGCAGCAATTGATGCTCAAGCGCCTGAGAACCTTTCAAGCGCAATGCCCCAAGCTCTCGGCCAGGCGCACCGGCCGAACGGCCGACGTCGAAACGATGGCCTGACGATTCACGAGAAAGAACCGCGTGGACGGCGACAAGACGCAAGTCTGACACTGACATCAGTGTCAGGTTAGGTGCAAGCAAGCGACGACGTGCAATCCATGCACGCGAAACAGAGGAAGAGACGTGGCAGGGAAGCGACGCATCACGCGTTCGGCCGCCGTGCGCCGCGGCGCGCTGCCGACAGAGCTGCGGCGCACCCGCAACTCTGCCGAAACCTCCGAACGGATTCTGCTCGAGGCCGCCCGGCGCGTGTTCGCCGACAAAGGCTACATCCGCGCCACCGTGCAGGACATCATCGAGTCCACCGGTCTCAGCCGCGGCACCTTCTATCTGTATTTCCGCAGCACCGACGACATCTTCGTCCGCACCATCACCGAAGTCGTCGACGACATCGTCGCCTCCTCCCGGGTGCGCTCAGGCCATACGCTGCGCGAGCGCGTCTACGACAACAATCTTCGCTACTTCGAGATCTTCGGCGCCAACCGCGGATTGCTACGGGCCTTCTTCGAGGCGAGCTATGTCGATCCCGAGATCGGCCGGAAGCGCGCCGAGATGCGCAGCGCCTACATCATCCGGGTGCGCGATCATCTAGAACGCCAGCGCCAGCTCGGGCGCTGCCTGCCGATCGATCCTGATGCGGCCGCCCTGTCGCTCGCGATGATGGTCGAGGGCACCGCGCAGTCCTTTGCGATCCAGAAGATGGAGCCGTTCGAACGTCCGCTGGAGTTGAAGCGGCTCTGCAAAGAGGTCACCGAGATCTGGTGCCGGGCGGTCTACACCGACCCGGATCGACCGCTCACGCCAGGGCCCGAGATGGTCCCAGCCATCGCGTCCGGCGGCAAGCGAAAGAGACAGCGGCGAGACGCATGAACGCGATGGACAACAGCTTCAGCCACGCTCTCCAAGCCATGACGGTCCGCATCGTGCCGGGCGCACGTGGCATCGCCGCTCTGCGCCGACTATCTGCAGGCGCAACCCTGGAGACCTGGTCATTCGACGCCGTCGATGGCGACAGGATGCTGCACCCGCTGATCCTGCGCCGCTCGCCGGGCGGCCTGCGCAGCACGGAATCGCTATCGCTGGAGGCCGAGGCGGATCTGATCCGCGTCCTCGACGGCAGCGGCGTGCCGGTCGCGACCGTCGTGCACACGCTGGCGCCGGAGGACGGACTCGGCGACGGCTTTCTGATGACGCGGATCGAGGGCGAAACGATCGCGCGCAAGGTCTTGCGCGACGCCCAGTTCGCCGCGATCCGCCCTCACCTCGCGGCCCAGTTCGGCACCATTCGCGGCACCATGAGCAGGGTCGATACCGCGCGCCTGCCGGCGCTGCCGTTCAAGCCGGCTGACGTGATCGTGGCGCGGCTCTTGAGCCGTTACGACAGTCTCGGCGTCGCGCGGCCGGTGTTCGACCTCGCCTTCCGCTGGCTGCAACAGAACGCACCGGCGCCGCTCGCGACATATCGGCTGGTTCACGGCGACTTCCGCAACGGCAACATCATCTTCGGAGCCGAAGGCGTGCGCGCGGTGCTGGACTGGGAGGTCGCCCATATCGGCGACCCCGCCGAGGACCTCGCCTGGATCTCGACCCCGCCCTGGCGTTTCGGTGAGCTCGACCGCCCGGTCGGCGGGCTCGGCTCGCGACAGCAATTGTTCGAGGCCTATGAGGCGGCAAGCGGCGAGCGCGTCGATCCCGCGCGCGTGCACTATTGGGAAGTCCTCGGCAGCCTGCGCTGGGGCGTCAGCTGCGCCAGCATGCTGGAATGGTTCATCAGCGGGCGCGACCCCAGCGTGGAGCGCGCGATGATCGCGCGGCGCGTGTCCGAAAACGAGCTCGACCTGATGCGCATCCTGACCGGGACGGACTGACATGCTGGATCAACCTCGTGGCGCCGACATCCTGACCGCGGTCTCGCGTCTGCTGCGCGAGACGCTGATGCCGCAACTTCCCGCCAACGCCGCCTTCCAGGCCCGGGTGGCCGCCAATGCGATCGACCTCGTCGCCCGCGAGATCGACTTCGGCGGGAGCGTCGAACGCGAAGCGCTTGCGCGATTGCAGGCGCTGCTGAACCGCGACGGCACTCTGGAGCAATTGGAGGCCGAACTGTCAGGCCGCATCCGGCGCGGCGAGTTCGACCTGCAGAGCGACGGGCTTGCCGACCATCTCTGGCGGACCACGCTCGACAAGATGAAGATCGATCAGCCGAATTACGCCAGCTACCGCCGCACGCTCGAAACGCGCGCCGGCCAACAACAAACGAAGCAAGAGGATTGACCAGCGATGGATTTCAGCATCCCCAAGGATCTCGTCGACTATCTCGCCAGGATCGACGCTTTCGTGCAGGCCGAGATCAAGCCGCTGCAGGCGCAGGACGACAACGAGCGCTTCTTCGATCATCGCCGTGAATGGGCACGGACCGATTTCGACAAGGGTGGCCTGCCCCGCCCCGAATGGGAGGCGCTGCTCGAAAAGGCCAAGGCGCTGGCCGACAAGGCCGGCTTCTTCCGCTTCTCGCTGCCCAAGGAATTCGGCGGCCAAGGCGGCGGCAATCTCTGGATGGCCGTGATCCGGGAGCATCTGGCGACGCAAGGCCTCGGCCTGCACAACGACCTCCAGAACGAACATTCAGTGGTCGGCAACTTCCCCTTCATCGTGATGCTGCGCGATTTCGGCACGCCCGAGCAGAAGGAGAAGTTCATCCGCGGTTCGCTCGACCGCAAGATTCGCGTCACTTTCGGCCTCACTGAACCGCACCACGGCTCGGACGCCACTCACATGGAAACGCGCGCGGTCCGCGAGACACGCGATGGAGTCGCCGGCTGGCTGATCAACGGCGAGAAGATGTGGACCACCGGCATGCACACCGCATCGCATTGCTGCCTGTTTGCCCGCACCAGCGGCGAGGACGGCGATGCCAAGGGTATCACCGCATTCCTGGTTCCAGCCAATTCACCGGGCGTGAAGGTCGAGGAATATATGTGGACCTTCAACATGCCGACGGACCACCCGCGCGTCAGCTTCACCAACGTCTGGGTGCCCGAAAGCACGATGTTCGGACAGATCGACCGGGGGCTCGCGCTGGCGCAGGCATTCGTGCACGAAAACCGCATTCGCCAGGCCGCGAGTTCGCTCGGCGCGGCCGCGTATTGCGTCAATGAGAGCGTCAAATACGCCAATCAGCGCAAGCCGTTCGGCAAGCCGCTATCGGTTAACCAGGGCATCCAGTTCCCGTTAGTCGAGCTGGCCACGCAGATCGAGATGCTCCGACTGCTCATTCGCAAGACCGCCTGGGAGATGGACAGCATGCCTCATCCCGAGGTCGAAAAACGGCTCTCCGACAAAGTCTCGATGTGTAACTACTGGGCCAACCGGCTCTGCTGCGAGGCGGCTGACCGCGCCATGCAGGTGCACGGCGGCATCGGCTATTCGCGCCATAAGGCGTTCGAGCACATCTACCGCCATCACCGCCGCTACCGGATCACCGAGGGTTCGGAAGAGATCCAGATGCGCAAGGTGGCTGGTTATCTGTTTGGTTTCATGGGCCCCCACAAGAGAGCCTAGGACCAGATCCGTCAGTGCAAACGGCACGAACGGACGCGTTAGGGAAGCACAAGGAGAGTATCATGCCGGACGTCTCACGGCGAACGATCGCGCTCGCCTCGCTTGCAACACTTGCCGCCACGCTCGCTCCGAACCACGCTCGGGCCGAAAAGAAATACGGCCCCGGCGTCAGCGACACCGAGATCAAGGTCGGCCAGACCATCGCGTATAGCGGACCGGCCTCCGCCTATGGCCAGCTCGGCCAGGCCGAGGCCGCCTATTTCAAGGCGATCAACGATCGCGGCGGCATCAACGGCCGCAAGATCAACTTCATTTCGGTCGACGATGGCTACAGTCCGCCCAAGGCTGTCGAGCAGACGCGCCGTCTGGTCGAGCAGGAGGAGGTCGCCGTCATGTTCGGCATGCTCGGCACGCCGTTGAACCTCGCGACTCGGACCTACCTCAACTCCAACAAGGTGCCGCAGCTGTTCGTCGCGGCCGGCTCCGAACAGTTTGCCAATCCGGAGAAATATCCCTGGACCATCGGCTTCCAGCCGACCTTGCGCTCCGAGGGCACGTTCTTCGGCAAGCAGATCCTGGCCGTCAACGCCAATCCGAAGATCGGCGTGCTGTACCAGTATGACGACTTCGGCAAGGAGATGCTGTCGGGCCTTTCCGACGGTCTCGCCGCCAAGGCCTCCGCCGTCATCGCGGCCGAGAGCTTCACCCCGACCGATCCGACCGTAGATTCGCAGATCGTCAAGTTGAAGTCGACCGGCGTCGACACCGTCCTGTTGTTTGCCTACGCCAAGCAGGCGGCGCAGGCGATCCGCAAGATCTACGAGCTGAACTGGCAGCCTGACACCTACCTGCATTCGGGCTCGGCCTCGATGAGCGCGACCCTGATCCCGGCTGGCCTTGAGCGCTGCGTCGGCATCAAGACCGCACGCTACATGAAGGACCCGTCGGACCCGCGCTGGCGCGACGACCCCGAGCTGAAGCCGTTCTACGAATGGCTGAAGGAATACATGCCGAACGCGAATTCGAACGACACCTTCTTCCTCGCGGGGTGGACATTCAGTCAGATGCTGGTGCAGGTGCTGCGTCAGTGCGGCGACGATTTGACCCGCGAGAACATCATGCGGCAGGCGGCCAATTTGAAGGATTTCCGCAATCCCGGGCTATTGGCGGGCAGTCTCATCAACACCAGCCCGACTGACTATCGCGTCGTGAAATTCATGACGCTCGAACGCTTCAACGGCAAGAACTGGGAAAGCGTTGGGACCTGAGCTGATCATGTCCGGCGGAGCAACTCGAGTGCTCCGCCGAGGCGGTACCGTGCGCCTTCCTGCCCTTTCGACTTGCCAGCAGACTAACGCAAGCCGCGCTCAACGATATCGCTATAGAAATTCCTTGCGTTGCGCCTTCACGAATTGCGCTTCGCCAAGAGCACGCCGCAACGAGACAAGAAAATGACGTGTGAGCGACGCAATTGGCCGGCAGTCTCGCTCGACGAAACCTACCGCCTCCTCACAGCGCCTGGCGCACCTTTCGAGATGGAGACGATCGACATTGCCGGGCGCCCTTACCGGCTCTACAAGAAGGCCCGTCGCGATCTGCGGGAGATCTTCGAGGCCAGCAAGGCATGGGGCGACCGCACTTTCCTCGTGTTTGAAGATGAGCGGCTTACATTTGCCGAACATTATCGCGCCGCATCCGCCCTCGCGTGGCGGCTGGTCGATAGCTACGGGGTCAAGAAAGGCGACCGCGTTGCCATCGCCATGCGGAATTATCCGGAATGGACGATCGCATTCTGGGCCGCAACAACCATCGGCGCCATCGCAGTCCCGCTCAATGCCTGGGGAACCGGAGATGATCTCGCCTACGGCTTGCGCGATTCTGGTGCCTCTGTCGCCATCGTCGACGGTGAGCGGCTGGAGCGGCTCAATTCGCTCGCCCCAGGAAGTCACCCTGCCAGACTCATCGCGGTCCGCGCTGCATCGGACATCCGGAACGGAACGGACACACTGGAAGATCTGATAGGTCCGGCGTCGAACTACGGCGCATTGCCGGACCGGGCACCACCCGATCGGAACATCCATCCGGACGACGACGCGACCATTCTCTACACGTCGGGCACGACCGGCCGTTCCAAGGGAGCGCTGGGCACCCATCGAAACATCATGTGCAACCTCGTGAACATCACGTTCTCGGGCGCACGAGCGGCAATCCGGCGCGGTGATCCCCTGCCAGCGCCGCCAGAGGCCCAGAAAGCGGTGCTGCTTCCAGTGCCGTTCTTCCATGTCACCGGGTGCCACTCGATCATGATCCCCGCCATGGCGAACGGCTCGAAGATCGTGCTGATGTACAAATGGAACGCGGAAGCAGCACTCGAACTGATCGAGCGCGAGCGCATCAACGCTATGTCCGGCGTACCGTCGATGACATGGCAATTGCTGGAGTCGCCGGATTTCGAACGGCGCAACGTCTCGAGCCTCGAGGGTCTCTCCTACGGCGGCGCCGCCGCGTCGCCTGAGCTGACCCGGAAAGTAGCTGCGCTCTTCCCGGGCAAGTTCGGCGGCACGGGCTATGGCGCCACTGAGACGTCGTCGGTATCGACTTCGAACGGTGCCGAGGACTATCTCGCACGGCCGGACTCCGTCGGGCCCGCCGTACCCGGATGCGACTTGCGTGTCATCGATGAGTCCGGGAACGTCTTGCCCATCGGGGCGATCGGAGAGCTTGAAATCTACGGTGGCAACGTCGTGAAGGGTTACTGGAACAACCCTCAGGCGACCGCGGCAGCGTTCCGCGATGGCTGGTACCGCACCGGCGACATCGTCCGGATGGACGCGGAGGGCTTCGTCTATCTGCTCGACCGCGCCAAGGACATGCTGATCCGCGGCGGCGAGAACGTCTATTGCGTCGAGATCGAGGACGCCCTCCTCGCGCATCCGGACATCCTGGAAGCCGCCATCGTCGGCATTCCCGACCGCGTGCTCGGCGAACTCGTCGGCGCCGTCGTTCGCATACGGGCCGGATCGCGCCTGACCGCGGACCAGGTGACCGAGCATCTACGCCCAAGGCTCGCCGCATTCAAGCTGCCCACGCATGTCGATATTCGAATCGAGGAGCTGCCGCGCACCGCAAGCGGCAAGATCGTCAAGCGACAGCTTCGCGAAGAACTCGCCGCAAAGGCAAGTGCACTTGGGTGAGGGTGAATAACAAAGCAGGATCGGGAGGATAAAATGAAGAGACTATTGTCGGCGATGGCGGTCTTGTCCGCCGGGCTCGTCTTCGTCACAGGCGCGAGTGCCGCGGAGAAGAAGTACGACGAAGGCGCCTCGGATACGGAGGTCAAGCTCGGCCAGACCATGCCCTATAGCGGTCCGCTGTCGATCCACGGCATCCAGGGCCGCACCGAGGTCGCCTATTTCAAGATGCTCAACGAGGAGAAAGGCGGCATCAACGGCCGCAAGATCAATCTGATCTCGCTCGACGACGCGTTCTCGCCGCCCAAGACCGTCGAGCAGACCCGCAAGCTGGTCGAGAGCGACGGCGTGCTCGCGCTGTTCGGCTCGTCCGGCACTGCGGCACAGTCCTCGGTGCAGAAATATCTCAACAGCAAAGGCATTCCGCAGCTGCTGGTCTCGACCGGCGCCAACAAGTGGAACCAGCCGAAGGCGTTCAAATGGTCGACGCCTGCATTCCATCTCTACGGCACCGAGGGCGAGATCCTCGCGAAGTATCTCCTGTCGGTGAAGCCGGACGCGAAGGTCGCGATCCTCATGCAGAACGACGATTTCGGCCGCGACTATGTCTCCGGGTTCAAGAAGGGCCTCGGCGACAAGGCATCCACCATGATCGTCAAGGAGGTCACCTACGAGCTGACCGATCCCACGATGGATTCGCAGGTCGCGCAGCTCAAATCGTCAGGTGCCGACGTGTTCTTCAACGTCTCGCTCGGCAAGGCTGCCTCGCAGTCGATGAAGAAGGCCTATGAGCTCGATTGGAAGCCGCTGCAGCTCGTCGTCAGCCCGTCGGTCGGGCGACAGTTCCTGGAAGCTGCCGGTCTCGATTCGGTCACCGGTATCATCGCGGCAACGCCCTACAAGCAGGTGTCGAGCCCGAAATGGGCCGAAGACCATGACATCGTCGCCTATCAGGCCTTCATGAAGAAGTACCTGCCTAATGAAGACCCCAAGAACGAGATCGGCTTTGCCGTGTATTCGTTTGCCTACATCATGGCGAAAATCATTGAGGCCTGCGGGGACAATCTGACCCGTGAGAACCTGCTATATCAGGCGACGCACCTGAACAATGTAGCCGCGCCCTCGCTGCTGGCCGGTACCACCTACAATACGACGCCGGACAACTACGTTCCGTTCAAGCGCCTGGTAGTGCAAACATTTGACGGGCAGGATTGGGTCCAAGTGACGGCGATCACGGTCGATTAATTCTCGTCAACGTGCAATCGGGACCGCAGGAGCGACCGGACTTGATGTCCGGTCGCCCCATTCATTTTAGAATGCTCTTAGCGGGGGGCCATGCGGATGGCGCCGTCGAGGCGGACGTCTTCACCGTTGAAGTAGCCGTTGGTGATCATTGTCAGCGCAAGCTGCGCATATTCCTCCGGCATTCCAAGACGCTTCGGGAAGGGCACCGACGCGCTGAGAGCAGCCTTGACGTTCTCCGGAGCTCCCTGCAGCAGGGGCGTATTGAAGATGCCCGGCAGGATCGTGTTGACGCGGATTCCCTCGTTCATCAGATCGCGCGCGATCGGCAGCGTCATGCCGACGACACCGCCCTTGGAAGCCGAATATGCAGCCTGCCCCATCTGCCCGTCCTCGGCCGCCACGGAAGCGGTGTTGACGATCGCACCGCGCTCGCCGTCCTCGAGCGGGGCCAGCGACAGCATGCCCTTCGCCGACTTCGCGATGCAGCGGAAAGTGCCGACGAGGTTGATCTGGATGATGCGATTGAAGGCATCGAGCGGAAAGTGGGTGGCCTCCCCGGTCTTCTTGTCCCGGCCTGCCGTCTTCACCGCGTTGCCTGTGCCTGCGCAATTGACCAGGATGCGCTCTTGGCCGTGGGCCGCGCGGGCCTTGTCAAAAGCCGCATCGACCTCGTTGTCCGAGGTGACATCGACCTTGCAGAACACCCCACCAATCTCCCGGACGATGGCTTCCCCCTTCTCGACGTTGAAGTCGAAGATGGCGACCTTCACGCCCTCCGCAGCGAGGGCTCGCGACGTAGCTGCGCCGAGACCGGAAGCGCCGCCGGTGACAACAGCGGCAACCGATGAACTGAGTTTCATTGCAGAATCCCTTTTCAGATCAGATGCGTTCGATGATGACGGCCGGCGCCATCCCGCCGGCGGCACACATGGTAACGAGACCATAGCGTCCACCGCTGCGCTCGAGTTCGTCGAGCGCCGTTCCGATCAGGATCGATCCGGTCGCACCGATGGGGTGCCCCAGCGCGATGGAGCCACCATTGATGTTGACCTTTTCACGATTCAGCCCGAGGTCGCGGATGAACTTCTCGGCGACGACCGCAAAGGCCTCGTTGATCTCCCAGACGTCGATATCCTCCTTGGTCAGGCCCGCCTTGGCGAGAACCTTCTTGGCCGCCGGAACGGGAGCGTTCAGCATCAACGTCGGGTCGTCACCCTGGTTGGCATAGGCCACGATCCGGCCGCGCGGCTTGAGGCCGTGTTTCTCGGCATATGTCTTCGAGGTAATCAGCACAGCGGCTGCGCCGTCTACCACACCCGAGCTGTTGCCGGCGTGATGCACGCCTTTCCATTCGAGGTCGGGGTAGCGGCGCTGGATCTGCTTCCTGAACGTCGCGCCGTTGCCGAGATCGAAATCGGCGAGTTGTTCGAAACTGGGCTTGAGCGCAGCGAGTCCCTCGGCCGTCGTCTCAGGGCGCGGGAATTCCTCACGATCGAGAGCGACACTTCCGTCATCATTGTACACAGGCACCACCGACTTCGCGAAGCGGCGTTCGTCAATCGCTCTCTTGGCCCGCTGCTGGCTGACCAGGGCCAGCGCGTCGCAGGCCTCGCGGCTGATACCCACGCGCGTGGCGATGGCGTCGCCGCACACGCCCTGGTGAGACTGCGGATGAACGGCGTCGAGCGCCGCATTGCCCGCACCCATCAGCCGCGCTGGCTGGCCGGCCTTGGATCGCTCGGCTGCCAAAGCCTGTTGATAGCTCATCATCTCGGTGCCGCCCGCGATGACGCAGTCCTCCATTCCCGACATGACCGATGCTGCGGCAAGATTGACGGACGTAATACCGCCACCGCAGAAGCGGTCGAGCGTCGTGCCGCTGGCGTTGATGTCATATCCAGCCGCAAGCGCCGACATGCGACCGAGATCGCCGCCCTGCTTACCCTCCTGGGTCGACGTCGACCAGATAATGTCATCGACCGTCGAGGTGTCGAGGTTGTTGCGCTCCTTGAGCGCCTTGAGCACCGTTGCGGCCAATTGCTGCGGATGGAGGTGCGACAGCGCCCCCTTGCCCGGCTTGCCGATGCCTCGCGGCGTGCGAACCGCGTCGATGATATATGCTCCAGACATGCGTTCCTCTTCGTTTTGAACGTTCTTGCTTCAAGCGCGAGCTGTTTTTCCGCCATACGGACAGTTGCGCGTTCGTGGACATCCTGACCTGCGGCGCAGGCAGGCCTGTTGCAGCTCTCCGCAATCGAGAGCCACCGGGCGCCATTGCATGCGGAGCCAGCACTTCAGTTGGAGAACCAGACGAGCTTGCAATTTGCGCCGAAGACAATCAAGGGCGCCCAGGCTCCCTCACGCAAGGCACCCGAAACATCCATAAGCTTCCTGCTCACCGAGCTTGACGCGGAACGTCTTTCATTTTCACCGGGCGGAATTGACTTCGCCGGCGCATCATCAAGGCTCTTTCCTAAAGTAGTCCTCATATCTCCAGCACGGCAACCGTGTTACCCTCGTTGACGGCGGCGCCCTCCTCGACGGAGATCTTCACGACCACCCCGTCAGCCTCCGCTACGACCGGGATCTCCATCTTCATGGACTCGATCAGGATGAGCGTGTCGCCCTTCGCCACGCGCTTGCCGAGCTCGGTCTCCACCTTCCAGACGAAACCGCTCACCTCGGACTTTGCTTCAAGCTTTGCCATTCCAAATTGCCTTTCAGGTCTTCACAACAGAATTTCTTGACGTTCAGAACGGCTCGATGACGCGTTTGCGCGTCGTTCGCGGCGCCGGCTGCGGTAGCGTCTCGAGCGTCTTGACGAGGATGTCCCGCGTATCGGCGGGATCGATGACGTCGTCGTAGAGGAACTTGGCGCCGCTCTCGACCGCCGTGTTCGATCGCTTCAGCTCCGCTGTCAGACTGGCGTGCAATTCGGCGCGCTCCTCCAACGTCGTAGCCGCCTCGAGCTCCTTCGCGTAGATGATGTTGACAGCGCCTTCGAGTCCCATGCCGCCGAACTCGGCGGTCGGCCACGCCACGAGGATCGCCGGTTCGAGCGGACGCGAGCCCATGATGTAATAGCCGAGGCCGTAAGCCTTGCGCAGCACGACCGTCAGCACGGGCACGGTGGCATTGGCGAGCGCCGACAGCACGCGCGCGCTGTGACGCATCAGCCCGGTCTTCTCGACCTCCGGCCCGACCATCAGGCCGGGCGTATCGCAGAGCACGACGAGGGGAATGTCGAAGGCATCGCAGATCTGGATGAAGCGGGCCATCTTGAGGCAGGCCGGCGTGTCCATGGCGCCGGCAAGATACATTGGCTGATTGGCGACGATCCCGACAGTGCGGCCCGCGATGCGGCCGAAGGCCGTCACGGCCGCCTTGCCGTAACCCGCCTTGACCTCCATGACGCTGTCGACGTCGCACAGCGTCTGGATTACGTTGCGGACATTGTAGGCCCTGCGGGGGTCCTCCGGCACCATGTCGCGCAGCAGCATCTGGTCTGGCGCTTCGCCTGCCGGCTGCTGCATGTCGAAATAGCCGAGATATTTCTTCGCGGCGGCGATTGCCTCGACTTCGTCCTTGACGAGGATGTCGATCACGCCCGAGGCCCAGTGCACCGAGGCCGGACCGATCTCCTCCGGCGTGTATTTCTTGCCGAGCGCGGCCTCGACCAACGGCGGGCCCGCCATGCCCATGGCCGAATCCTCCGTGGCGATCAGGACGTCGCACAATCCCGCGAGATTGGCGTGGCCCGCGAAGGCCCGGCCCGGCGAGATGCCGACCGTCGGCACGAGCCCGGACAGACGGGCATACACCACGAAGGTCGGCGTCGAAGGCCTGGCCGTGACGTGCATGTCGTGCGGCCGTGCGCCGCCGCCATCGAGCCAGCAGATCACGGGCAACCGGTGCTTCTCGGCATGCGAGAACATGCGCGTGATCTTGGCGTGGTTCATTGCACTCTGCGTGCCCGCATAGACCGTGTAGTCGTACAGGACCAGATCCACCGGCCGCCCGTCGACCTTGGCGGTCCCCATGACCAGTCCGTCGGCAGCGCCTTCCATGCCCTTCGTCGCAGGACGCACCAGCCCGCCATATTCGACGAAGCTGTCCTGATCCGCGAGCGCCTCGACGGCCCGGCGCGCCGTCCAGCGTCCCCGCTTCTCCTGGCGTGCGACCGCCTTGGGACGCGCGGCGTCAAGACGTTCGGCCTGGGCATCCCGAACGAGCCTGAGATCGGCCCTCGGTTTGGTATCTTCCTTCATCGTGCGACCTTCAAATCTCCGGCTGTCAATTTCTCGCGTTTGAGGCGGATGCCTGCCTGCTCGCGATCCCACGTGTCGCCGGTCACGCCCTCCGAGCGCAGCACGTGCTTTTCGATCTTCTGGGTCGGCGTCTTCGGCAGTTCAGCCAGCAGGCGGACGTACCGCGGCACCATGAAGTGCGGCAGTCGCGGGGTCAGGAACGAGATGATCTCGAGCGGGTCGATGTCGGCGCCGGGGACCGGCGAGATCACCGCCATGACCTCGTCCTCGCCGAATTCGCTGGGAACGCCGACGACCGCGCTCTCGCGCACCTTCGGATGCGCCCCGATTTCCGCCTCGACCTCGAACGAGGAGATGTTCTCGCCGCGTCGGCGGATGGCGTCCTTCATGCGGTCGACGAAGAAGAAATTGCCGGCCTCGTCCCGGCGAAAGGCATCGCCGGTGTCGAACCAGCCGTTGCGCCAGGCTCGCGCGGTTGCCTCGGGATTTGCGTTGTAGCCGTGATTCATCGTCCAAGGCTCGTCGGCCCGGACCATCAACTCGCCGATCGTGCCATGCGGCACCTCGACATCGTTCTCGTCGACCACGCGGGCCTCAAAGCCGTCGCGCAACCGACCGCAAGTCTTGAGCACATCCGGATTGCGCACCGACACGATCGGGCACGAAATCTCCGTCATGTTGAAGACCGTGTAGATGTCGACGCCGAAGCGGGCGGTGAATTCCGCCGCGTCGTCGGCGAGCGGCACCATGATTGCCTGCCGGAACGTATGATCGCGGTCACGCGGGCTCGGCGGTGCCTTCATCAGGAACGGGATCATCGCGCCGAGCAGCGTTGTCGTAGTGGCGCCGGTGCGGCGCACCGTGTCCCAGAAGGTCCGGGTGTCGAAGGCTTCGACCAGCGCGATCGAGCCGCCGCGCGTCAGCATGCGATAAACGCCACTAGTGCCGCCGACATGGAACAGAGGCAGGTTGACCATGGCACGATCATCCGAGGTCACGGTATCGATCGCCTCCGTCGTTGCCGCCAGATGGCGATAAGACGACAGCACGCCTTTCGACGGACCGGTGGTGCCCGACGTGTAGATGACCGCATGGGTGTCCCACGGCATGATCGCGCGCGGAGGATCGGCGGGCTCGCCGGCGGCAGAGCCAAGCGCATCTTCGGTCAGGCCGCGAATGCCCGTCAGGCCCGGTGGCGGATTGCCCGACACCACGACCAGCGTATCGAGCGCGGCGGTCTCGACCTCGATGAGCCGCTCGGCGAGCCTCGCATCGGCGATCATCAGGCGCGCGCCGGAATTCTTGATCACGTGAGCGAGCAACCGCCCGCGATAGGACACATTCACAGGGACGTAGACCGCGCCGATGTAGTTCAGTGCGAACCAGACGGCGATGGCATGCGGACCGTTCGGGAGCCAGGACAGGACGAAATCGTCCTGCTTCACGCCGAGCGCCTGGAGGCTCGCAGCGACCCGGCGCACGTTGTCACGCAGCCGCGTGTACGACCATTCCTCGCCCGTCGACAGCACGATGAAGGTCTGGTCGCCCCGCTCGCGCGCGTGGCGGTCGACCAGATTGCGCAGCACGTATCTGTCCGATGGGGACAGCCGATCGTTGTCGCCACTCATTGGCGCCTCCCATTGCGCCGCCTTCAGGCGGTCGTTTATTCCGGCGCGAACGCCGTCAGTGGTTCTTCCGCCGGCCGGAAGCGTGCCCTCCCGCACCGTTGCGTCGCTTGCGCAAGCCCGCGTCGATGAATGCGTGGATTTGCGCCCGGTTCGTCGCGAGGCTCGTCGCATTGCCCTCGAGCAGCGACTGGATGATCAGGCCTCGCAACATGCCGACCAGGATGTTGGCCATCTTCGTGCAATCGACGCCTTCGCGGAGTTCTCCGCTGCGGCGCGCCTGCTCCAGATGCCTGCGAAAGCCGTCATGGAAGCTGGCGCTGATGGCGCGCGTGCGCAACTGCAACTCCGGTATGGCGCAGAGCGATTCGACGAACAGCGAATAGAGCGCCGCGGTCGCCACCGGGCTGGCGCAAGCGCTGTCCACATGCGCGTCGATCCGCGCCTGCACGGCGTCGAGCCCCGTCTTGTCCCCGATTGCGTGACGCAGTCGCTCGGCAAACCAGCCTTCCATGAAATCCATCAGCGCGTTCAGCAGCGCGAATTTCGTGCCGAACCGCTCTGCCGGAAGCCCACGACTAAAGCCCGCGGCGAGACCGATTTCGGCGAGCGTCGCTCCCGCTGCGCCCTTCTGCGCGATGATCGACATCGCTGCGCGCAACATGCGCGCATCTGACGCACGCCGCCGTTCGTCCTGCCGCGATGCAGGCTTTGTCTTGAGTTGAGGCGCTGGAGAAGCCATGGCCGAAGTTAATAATCTACTTGCTGGTCGGTCAACAAGTATTATGATCGGGCGCAAATTGCGGCCGACACAAGAGCCGCTCATCCGGGAGAGAAACGCATGCGCTCGACGCCCGCAATCCCCTTGCTTGCCCGCAACCTCATCGATCGACGCGCGCTGTTGCGTCTCGCCGCACAGCTCGGCGTTGCTGCCTTCGCCGGCCCCGCATTTGCGCAACAGCAGCAAGCATTCAAGGTCGGCTGGATCAGGCCGACGACCGGCCGCCTCGCCTCGTCTTTTGCGCCGCTGTATTTCGGCGGGCTCATCGCTGTCGATGAAATCAACGCCGCCGGCGGCATTCTGGGCCGCCAGATCGCGCGCATCGAGGAAGACGACGAGGCGTCGCCGGCAAAGGAACCGGGCATCGTGCGCAAGCTGCGTGAACAGAACATCGGATGTTTCGTCGGACCGACCGGCAGCTCGCAGTCGCTCGCATCGATCGCGGCCACGACATCAGCCAAGACCATCCAGGCGACCTATGCGGCTGCCGCGGAAGCCGGCGATGGGCGCAAATATCCTTATCACTACCAGATCATGTTCAACACCGATCAGCAGGCCCATGTCTGCGTCGAATACATGATCAAGACGCTCGGCCTGAAGAAGATCGGCATCCTGCAGGAGAACACCGCCTTCGGTGAGCAGGGAACAGCCGCGACGAAGGCTATCCTGCAGAAGAAGTTCGGCCTCACGCCGGTCAGCGAGCAGGTCTATCCGATCTCGGCGCCCGACCTGTCGACCTACGTCGCCAATCTGCAAAAATCAGGCGCGGACGGAATCATCGGCTGGATCGCCAACGTTCCCAATGCCGCCATGATCTTCAACGCGATGAAGACGTTGAAATGGTTCCCGCCGGTGACCGGTCACAGCGGCCTGATGTTGCCGGCACTATTCGATCTCGTGCCGGCAGAAGCCGTCAAGAACGTGTTCGCGACCTACTATCGCAATTTCACCTGGACCGACGCCGAGCAGCCCGGCGCGCGGCAGCTTGAGTTCGCCAAGAAACTGGCAAAATACCCGGAATCGAAGGGCTATGAGGTCAACGTCGCCGCCGCGCCCTATTACGATTTCCTCTATTGCCTGAAGGCCGCAATCGAATCGGAGAAGAGCTTCGAGCCCGAAGCCATCAAGCGCGGGCTCGACAAGCTCAGCAATCACAAAGGCCTGCTGGGCGACATTTCCTTCACGCCGGAAAACCATTCGGGCATCGGGGCCAAGGACGTGGTGCTGGTCTCGGTCGCGTCGGGACAGGATCCGCGCGCCATTGGCTGTATGCGCGCCCGCGCACCCGGCCAGTGAAGGCACGCCGATGGATATCGACGTCCTCGCGCATGGCATCGTCGCGGGCAGCCTCTATGCATTGGTCGCGGTGAGCTTCAATATTCTCTACCGGCCGACCAACGTGTTCAACTTCGCGCAAGGAGAGCTCGTCATGCTCGGCGCGATGATCTTCGCGAGCCTCACCTCGCTCGCGGGCATGCCGTGGCTGGTCGCCTTCGCAGGGACGCTCGTCGCCGTCGGATGCATCGGGCTGGTCGAGGAGCGTGTTGCGGTCGCGCCCATCCTGGCGCGATCGCAGACGGGAACGGGCTGGGTCATCACGACGCTCGCGACGTCCCTGATCATCTCCAACCTCGTCGGGCGCTTCTGGGGACCCGATCCGATCCTGGTCAAGCCGCCCGCGCTGCTCAGCATGGAATCGCTCGACATCCTGTCGTCGCGCATCTCGTCCTACGAGATTGCGCTCATCCTGGTGACGCTGGTGCTCGTTCTCATCGTCGAGAGAATCTACCGCACGCTCAAGGGCAAGGCCGTGATGGCGGTCGCCGAAGATCGCGAGGCGGCCCTGCTGCGCGGCATCGATCCCGGCAGTCTCGGCCGCTGGTCGTTTTTCCTCGGTGCAGCATTCGCGGCCATGACCGGCATTCTCGCCGCGCCCGTCCTCTATGCATCGACGTCCCTCGGTCCGGATCTGCTGCTCAAGGGTTTTGCGGCTGCGGCCGTCGGCTCGATCGGTAACAATCGCGGCGCGCTGATCGCCGGATACGTCATCGGCGTCACGGAAGCGGTCGGCGCGTCGCTGCTGTCGCCCGGCTACCAGGAAGCGGTGATCTTTATCGTCGTCCTGGCGGTGCTGCTCTTGAAGCCGGAAGGCCTGTTCGGCAGCCCGAATGCACGGACGGTCTGATCATGTCACGCGCCGTCATTCCCATCACCATGCAGCTCGCCGCACTCACCGTTGCGCTGGCCCTTCCTGCTTTTGTCGGCGCCAATTCCTACGCGCTGTTCGTCGCCACCCAGCTCGGCATCTACATCATCGCCGCGATCGGCCTCAATCTGCTCGCGGGCTATGCCGGGCAGGTCTCGCTCGGGCACGCCGCGTTCGTCGCGATCGGCGCCTACTCGGTCGCCCTCCTGACCGTCGATCATCATTGGCCGTTCTGGCCCGCAGCCGTGGTCGGAATGGTGCTCGCCGCCGGGCTCGGCGTGCTGGCGGCCCTGCCCGCCTTCCGGCTCAGCACCTGGTACTTCGCCTTCATCACACTCGCCTTTGCGCTGGTCTTCGAGAAGATGATCGTCGAGTGGCGCTGGCTGACAAAGGGCTTTGCCGGCGTCGTCGGCGTGCCGCCGCCCTCGGCTTTCGGCTCCGAATTCGGCCCGCGGCCGCTCTATTACACGATCGTCGCGGTCACGATCGTCGCCTTCATCCTGGTGCGCAACATCGTGCACTCCCGCTTCGGCCGCGCCTTCGTCGCGGTGCGCGACGTCGAGCCGGCAGCGCTTGCCGTCGGTGCCTCGCCGCAGCGGACCAAGCTCGTTGCCTTCGTGATCTCGGCCGCACTTGCAGGTGTTGCGGGGGCCTTCTTCGCCGTGCAGAAGACGGTGGTCACACCGGATGACTTCACCGCCGACTTCTCGATCTTCTTCCTGCTGACCGTGGTGCTCGGCGGCCTCGGCACGCTTTGGGGACCGATCATCGGCGCGCTGGTCTTCTTCCTGATCCCGGAACTGCTGGCCGGCCTCCAGAGCTGGCGCATGCTGATCTACGGCGGCATGCTGCTGGGCCTGATGCTGCTCGCACCGCATGGCCTGTACGGCGCACTGCGGCAGGCCTGGCGGCGCATGGCACCGGCCAAGCCGGCAGCCAACGCTGCCGCGTCCGAAGCCAGGGAGCATCCGCCGATCGCAGGCCTGGCGCTCGACATCACCGGACTGCGCAAGCAATTCGGCGGCGTCCAGGCCCTCGACGGCGTGGATCTCTCCGTTCCAGCCGGAAGCTGCTGCGCCATCGTCGGCCCGAACGGCTCCGGCAAGACGACGCTGCTCAATCTCGCCAGCGGATATTACGTGCCCGACTCCGGCAGCGTGAAGATCGGCGGCGCCGAGGCGCTCGGCTCCGGCGCGCAGCAGATCGCCGCGCGTGGTGTCGGACGCACCTTCCAGACTCCGCGGCTGATCGCCGACCTCACGGCGCTCGATAACGTCATGCTCGGCGCCTATACGCGCGAACGCGCGGGGCTGCTCTCGACGGCGTTGCGGCTGCCATCGGCGCGTGCTGAGACGCGGCGACTGCGGCAGGAGGCGCTCGGCTTCCTGCAATTCGTCGGCGTCGCCGACCGCGCCGACATCGAAGCCGGCGAGATCCCGCACGGCCAGCAACGGCTGGTCGAGATTGCCCGCGCCATGATGGGCGGCGCGCGGCTGATCCTGCTCGACGAGCCCGCGGCAGGACTGTCGATGTCCGAACTGGAGCGGCTGGAGCGGCTCATCATGCGCATCTGCGGTTTGGGGGCGACGATCGTGATCGTCGAGCACCATCTCGACCTCGTTGCCAATGTCGCAAGCCGCGTAACCGTTCTCGACCGCGGCGCGGTGCTCGCCGCGGGCAAGCCATCAGCGGTGTTCAACGACGAACGCGTGATGCGGGCCTATATGGGCGAGCGGGCGCTGAAAGCTGGAGTTCCCGCATGAAGGCGATGGTCTCCGCGCCGCTGCTGTCGGCCGCCAATGTTGATGCAGGCTATGGCCATGTCCGCGTTCTCGAGGACGTCTCGGTCGACGTTCGCCAGGGACGCATCGTCGTGCTGGTCGGCCGCAACGGCGCCGGCAAGTCGACATTGCTGCGCACCTTGTCCGGCCTCAATCGTCCGACCTCCGGCAGGATCACCTTCGATGGCCGCGACATCACGACCGCGCGGCCGAATGCCATCGTCGATGCGGGCCTGCTGCACGTCGCGGAAGGCAGGCGCCTGTTCCGGCGCCAGAGTGTCACCGACAATATCGAGCTCGGCCGCTATGGGCTGCGCCTCACCGAGCAAGAGCACGGCCGGCGTGTCGCGCGCATCCACGAGCTTTTTCCGATCCTGCAGGAGAAGATGAACCTGCCGGCCGGCAGCCTGTCCGGCGGCCAGCAACAAATGCTCGCGATCGCCCAGGCGATGATGCGCGAGCCGAAGCTGCTCATGCTCGACGAGCCCTCGCTCGGCCTCGCGCCGGTCCTGGTGGACCAGGTGCTGGCCGCCATCCTCGCACTACGAGCGCAAGGGGTCGCGATCCTCCTCGTCGAGCAGATGGTGGAGCGCGCCTTCGAGATCGCCAACGACGCCTATGTCATGCAGAACGGGCGCGTCATCGCCAGCGGCCCGGCTGCCGAGATCGCAGCCGGCGACGCCCTGCACGCCGCCTTCATGGGCGAGCACGGCGCGCCCCATCATTCCGAACCCCGACAGAGCCAGCCATGACGACCAATCCCGATGCCGGGCAGCGGCAGATTCTCGCGGCGATCGAGAGCGAGCGCGGCAAGTTGATGGACGAGGCGCGTCCCGAGGCGATGAAGCGGCTGGCCGAACGCGGCCGCATGTCGCCGCGCTCACGGATCGCCAGTCTCGTCGATCCCGGTACGTTCGATGAGATCGGCGCGCTCGCCTCGGAGGAGCCGCAGGCAGGCCAGCCCCATCCCCGCGACAAATCGCCGGCCGACGGTGTCGTTACGGGCACCGCACGCATCGACGGGCGCCCCGTCGCCGTCTTCGCGCAGGATTTCAGCGTATTCGGCGGCAGCATCGGCAAGTTCGGCAGCGCCAAGACCCACCGCCTGGTGAAGATCGCGATCCGCCGCGGCATCCCCATGGTCATGATGCTCGACGGTGGCGGCCACCGCATCCAGGGCGGACAAAACTCGCGGCACTTCGCCCAAGCCAACAGCATGTTTCACGACCTTGCGCATGCCTCGGGATGGATCCCGATGGTCGCGCTGATGCTCGGTGCAGGCTTTGCCGGACCGACCAATTATGCCGGCCTCGCCGACCTCGTCGTCATGGTGCGCGGCCAGTCCGTGATGGGCCTTGCGGGACCTGCGCTGGTGAAGGCCGGGACCGGCGAGGAGACCGACCAGGAAGCGCTCGGCGGCGCCGCGGTGCAGGTCGACAAGCAGGGCCTTGCCGATCTCGGCGTCGCCAGCGAGGACGAGGCGTTCGCCGCCGCGAAGCGCTTCCTCTCTTATTTGCCCGGAAACGCGCGCAAGCCCCTGCCCCTGGTGGCGACCGATGATCCCAGCGATCGCGGAGACGACGCGCTGCTCGATATCGTTCCGCCCTCGACCCGACGCGCCTATGACATGCGCCAGATCATCAGAGGCATCGCCGATGTCGGCAGCCTGTTCGAGATCAAGCCAACCTTTGCCGGCAATATCATCACCACATTCGCGCGGCTTGGCGGACGGCCGGTCGGCTTCATCGCCAACCAGCCGATGCGGACCGGCGGCATCCTCGATGCCAATGCCTGCGAGAAGGGCGCGCATTTCATCGCGCTCTGCGATGCCTATGGCCTGCCGCTGATCTCGCTGATCGACGTGCCCGGCTTCTACATCGGCTCGGCTGCGGAGCGCACCACACTCGGGCGGCGAAGCGCAAAGCTGATCTACGAATGGGGCCACGCCAGCGTCCCGCGCGTGTCGGTGGTGATCCGCAAGGGCTTTGGCCTCGGCTATTTCGCCATGAACGGTGGCCGTGCCTTCGATTCCGACGCCTCCTTCGCCTGGCCTTCGGCGCAGATTTGCGCGATGTCGATCGAGGGGGCCGTCGATGTCGCATTCCGGAAAGAATACATGTCCGCCCCCGATCCGCAGGCGCGCCGCCAGGAAATGATCGAGGAGACGCGTGCACAGACCGGCGCCATCCATGCGGCCGAGGGCTTCGGCGTCGACGACGTGATTGATCCGCGCACCACACGCCGTCGCATCATCGAGATCTTCGCACAGGTGCCGCCGCGGCGCGAGCCGGATCACCCGCCGAAATTCCGGTCGATCCCGCCGATCTAGCTCCACGCGCCTCGCGCAGAAGCAACAAGAACATATTGGGAGGGAATGCCATGACGATCCGACGCAACACTCTCGACCGTCGCCTGTTTCTCGGCGGTGTGGCAGCCCTTGGCGCGAGTACCTTGGTGCGACCGGGTTTCGCGGCCGACGATACCTTCAACATCGGCTGGGTGCGACCGACGACCGGTCGGCTCGCCTCCTCCTACGCCCCGCTCTATATCGGCGGACTGATCGCGATCGACGAGATCAATGCTGCCGGCGGCGTCATGGGCCGGAAGATCGCGCGCCAGGAAGAAGACGACGAAGCGTCCCCTGCGCGCGAACCTGCCGTCATCAAGAAGCTGCAGGAAGGCGGCGTCCGCTACATATGCGGTCCCACCGGTTCGAGCCAGTCACTGGCCGCACTCGCGGTCACGACGTCATCGAAGACCATTACCACCATGTACGCCATCGCCTCGGAAGCCGGCGACGGCAACCGCTATCCCTGGCATTATCAGTGCACCTTCAATTCGGACCTGCAGGCGGAGATGGCCTCGCGCTATCTCGTCGAGACGCTGAGGCTGAAGAAGATCGGCATTCTCCAGGAGAACACCGCCTATGGCGAACAGGTCGTCGCGGCGTGCCAGACCATCCTGAAGAAGCTCGGCGTAGCGCCTGTCGGCGTCGAAGTCTTCCCGATTACGGCGCCGGACCTGAACGGCTATGTCGGAAATCTGCGCAAGGCCGGCGCCGACGGCGTGCTGTTCTGGACCGGCTCGACGCCGATCACGGCCAAGGGATTCAACTCCATGCACAGCCAGAAATACTATCCGGCGATCGCCGGCCATAGCTCGCTGTTCGCCGATTCGCTGCTCGACCTCGTGCCCGCGGAAGCGCTGCAGAACGCGGCCGGCACCTACTACAAGACGCTGACCTGGAGCGACAAGGAAGACATCGGCAGCAGGCAGCTGGAATTCGCCAAGAAGGCGAACACCTTTCCCGAGACCAAGGAGACCGGCGTCAACGTCGCCGCCTCGCCCTTCTACGACTTCCTATATCTGGTGCGCGCGGCGATCGTACAGGAGAAGTCCTTCGACCCCGAGAAGGTCAAACGCGCGATGGACGCGACCAGGGACTACAAGGGCCTGCTCGGCAACCTCAACTTCACGCCGACCAATCACGCCGCGATCTCGGTCGAGGACATGACGATGGCGACGCTGCTGTCAGGCCGCGATCCCAAGGCAATGTCCGTATTCCGCAAGCGCGCTGTCTAGGGAAGAGCGTCGATGCAGGCTACGAGCCACAGCACAAACGCGGCGTGGAAGGATCCGCGCATCCTTCCGCCCGAGGTCTGCGTGCTCCGCCATGTCCTCGACCGCCATGCGGCTGATACCCCGGACAAGGTGTTCGTCCGCTTCGACGACGGCCACGAATGGACCTACGCACAGATCCATTCGACCGTTCGCCGCACCGCAGCCGCCCTTCAACGCATGGGCGTGGCACAGGGCGACCACGTCCTCACCTGGCTTCCGAACAGTCCGGATGCGCTGCGTATCTGGTTTGCCATCAACTATATCGGCGCCGTCTATGTCCCTATGAACATCGCCTGGCGTGGGCAGGTGCTTGAGAACGCCGTGCGGATTTCCGGCGCGCGACTGCTGATTTCCCACGTGGAGCTCGTCGACCGCCTTCAAGACGTCGACCGCTGCGCACTGACCGATTTGCTGCTGATCGGGCCCGACGCCCGCGACAAGCGCTTGGCCGGCTTCCGGCACCATGACGCGGCCGATCTTTCCGCGCCGGGCGAGCCCGACGCGCCGCAACGCCCGATCATGCCCTGGGACAACCAGATGATCATCTACACGTCGGGCACGACAGGCCCGTCCAAGGGCGTGCTCTGCACCTACATGCACTGCGGCTCCTGCGCGCTCGCCTTTGCGCCGCTGACGATTGACGACCGCAATCTGGTCAATTTGCCGCTATTCCACATGAGCGGCACCGGCGCCGTCTACCGCATGCTCGTCAAGGGCGGATCGATCGCGCTCGTCGAGTCCTTCGACACGCGCTCGTTCTGGGACACGGTACGGCGAACGCAATCGACCTATTTGACCCTGCTCGGCGCCATGGTGCCATTCCTGCTGAAGGAGCCGCCGGGCCCGGGCGACCGCGACCATACGCTGCGCGTCGTCAACATCGTGCCGCTGGCCGATGGCTTCAGGGAGTTCGGCGAGCGTTTCGGCGTCGAGGTCTACACCGTCTTCAACATGACCGAGACGTCGTGGCCGATCATCTCGGAGCGCGATCCCGAGACGCTCGGCACCTGCGGCCGACCCCGCACCGGCGTGTTCGCACGCGTCGTCGACGAGAACGACATCGATGTCGTGCAGGGCAAGACCGGGGAGCTGGTGCTGCGCACGGACGCGCCCTGGGCGATGAGTCATGGCTACTACGGCAACCCGGAAGCAACGGCACGTGCGTGGCGCAACGGCTGGTTCCACACCGGCGACGCGTTCCGACAGAACGAACGCGGCGAGTTCTTCTTCGTCGATCGCATGAAGGACGCGATCCGGCGGCGCGGTGAAAACATCTCCTCGTTCGAGGTCGAGGCTGCGATCAACGCACATCCCGATATCCGCGAGGTCGCGGTCGTCGGCGTCCCCAGCGAGTTCGGCGAGGACGAGGTGCTCGCCGTCGTTTCGCCGGTCGAAGGACGATCGGTCGACGCGATCACCCTGCTGGAGTGGCTGCGCACGCGGCTCGCCCACTTCATGATCCCGCGCTACATCCGGATCTTGCCAGTGCTGCCGAAGACGCCGACCCAAAAGGTGCAGAAACACCTGCTGCGCGCCGACGGCGTGTCCGCGGACACATGGGACCGCGAGGCGGCCGGGCTCAAGGTCCGCCGCGACAAGCTCGCCAGCCTCGGCGGCGCCGGCGAGATCATCCGGTGAGCGGGCCGCTCGCGGGCCTGCGCGTCGTCGAGATGGCCGGGATCGGTCCCGGCCCGTTCTGCGCCATGCTGCTCGCGGATCTTGGCGCCGAGGTCGTGCGCATCCGCAGGCCCGGCGGTTCGATGTTCGACACCGAGCCGCGCTTCGACGTGACAGGACGCGGCTGCCGCTTCGTCGATCTCGATCTGCGCGCGGACGGCGCCGTCGCGAGCGCGCTTGCCTTGATTGAAAAGGCCGAGGTCCTGATCGAAGGCTATCGCCCCGGCGTGATGGAGCGTCTGGGTCTCGGACCCGACATTTGCATCGCGCGCAACCCGCGTCTCGTCTATGGCCGCATGACCGGCTGGGGCCAGGACGGCCCGCTCGCGCGCCGCGCCGGCCACGACATCAATTACATCGCCCTGACTGGCGCGTTGCACGCGATCGGCCGCCCCGGCTCGCCGCCGCCACCGCCCCTCAACCTGGTCGGCGACTTCGGTGGCGGCGCAATGTTCCTGGCCTTCGGCATCATGGCTGCACTGCTCGAGGCCCGCGCCTCCGGGAAGGGACAGGTGGTCGATGCCGCCATGACGGATGGCGCCGCGCTGCTTGCCGCCGGTCGCTACGCAGGTCGTGCCTCCGGCAGCCAGAGCAATCAGCGCGGCGACAATCTGGTCGATGGCGGCGCGCCGTTCTACGACACCTATGCTTCCGCAGACGGAAAGTTCATCGCGCTCGGCGCGATCGAACCGCAATTCTACGCGCGCTTCCGCACGCTGTGCCGGCTAACGGACCCGCTGTTCGACGACCAGATGAACAAGGCGAAATGGCCGGCGCAAAAGCAGCGGATTGCGGCGATGTTTCTCACGCGGAGCCGCGCCGAATGGGTTGCTCTGCTGGGCGGCGAGGACACCTGCGTCGCGCCCGTGCTCGACTGGGATGAGGCGCCGAGCGATCCGCACAATGTCGCACGCGCCACCTTCGTCACCATCGACGAAGTGACGCAGCCGGCCCCGGCGCCGCGCTTCAGCCGCACGCCGGCCGCCACCCCGCGATCTGCCCGCGTCTCCGGCGACGATACGCGCGAGGTGCTGCGGCGCTGGGGAGTGGCGCAGCCCATCGTCGAGCGTCTCCTCGCATAGGCAGCCTGCGACAAACCGTCAGGCACTGAATACCGCCAGCGGACCAATGCCTGCATTCATGTAAAGATATTGACATATATAGACCTCCGTGAAATCGTGGATGCAAAGATCGACGAAGAAACATCGGGAGGAGAGAATGACGCGGACAATAGCGACGCTGGCATCGCTTGCACTTTTGGCGGCCGCCATGGGCATTAGTGATGCTTCGGCCGAGGATCGGCCCGTCAAGATCGGCATCCTGAACGACCAGGCTTCCGTCTACTCCGCCATCACCGGGCCCGGCTCGGTCGCGGCTGCCCGCCTCGCCATCGAAGACATGGGTGGCGCGCTGTTGGGCAAGCCGATCGAACTGGTCTCCGCGGACCACGGCCACAAGCCGGACATCGGCTCGGTCATCGCCCGGCGCTGGTTCGATACAGAGGGCGTCGATGCGATCTTCGACATCTACAGCTCCGGCGTCGCGCTCGCCGTGCAGGGCATTGCCGAGCAAAAGAACAAGCTGCTGGTGGTCTCGATGGCCTCGAGCCGCGACATCAGCGGCAAGTCCTGCTCGCCGAACGGCATGCAATGGGCCAATGACGGCTACGAGGTCGCCAATCTCACGATCAAAGGCGCATCCGACGGCAAGCCGACGTCCTGGTTCTTCCTGACCGTGGATTACGCGGCGGGACACTCGATCGAGCGCGACTCCCAGAAGATGATCGAGAAGGACGGCGGCAAGTTCGTCGGCGCGGTGCGCTTTCCGCTCAATACGCCGGATTTCAGCTCGTTCCTGCTGCAGGCTCAGAACTCCGGCGCCAAGAATATCGGCTTCATCGGCGGTGGCGCCGACATGACCAACGCGATCAAGCAGGCGGCCGAGTTCGGCATCGACCGCACCGGTCAGCGCTTCGTGCCCTTCTCGCTGACCACGGTCGACATCGACGCGCTCGGCAACGAGGCCACGCAGGGCATGCCGCTCGTGCTGAGCTACTACTGGGATGCCTCTGACAAGACCAAGGCCTTCGCCGAGCGCTTCAAGAAGGCGTTTGGAAAGATGCCGAGCGATCCGCAGGCCAACGTCTATAGCGCGGTCCTGCACTATCTGAAGTCGGTGAAGGCCGCCGGCACGAGCGACACGACGGCGGTGCTGGCCAAGATGAAGGAGATGCCGGTCGAGGATCTCTTCACCTCGGGCGCCCGCATTCGCGAAGACGGACGCCTGATGCGCGACGTCTATTACGCCGAGGCGAAGAAGCCCGGCGCCAAGGGCAGCCCCACCGATCTGATCACCCTGGTCAAGAAGGTGCCGGGATCGGAAGCGTTCATCCCGGCCAGCGAAAGCGAATGCAAAGCCCTCAAGAAGTAAGGCCCTCAAGAAGAAACTTTACGCGACCTCAGGACTCGCTCAGCTGTAAAGCCGAGCGAGTTCTTCTTTTTTGACCTTGCCGGTCGCCGTCATCGGCAATGCATCGACGATCTGGATCTCCGGAATCTTGTAGACCGCGAGGCGCTCCCGACAGAAGGCCGCGAGCACGTCCGCGGTCGTTACCGCCTTGCGCTCCGGCAGCACGGTGACGAAGGCGACAGGGACCTGTCCGCGCGTATCGTCCACGCGTCCGATGACCCCGCTTCCCGTCACGTCGGGATGCTGACCGAGCGCCGCCTCGATCTCGGACGGAAACACGCTCATCCCCTTCACCTTCAGCATCTCCTTGCGCCGGCCGAGGAAATGGATGGTGCCCTGCTCCGAAATCATGCCGATGTCCCCGGTGCGCAGCCAGCCATTGACGAGACCCTCGGCCGTCGCATCCGGCTTGTTCCAGTACCCCTTCAGCAGCGATGGCGTGCGCACGCACAATTCGCCCTCCTCGCCGAGCGGCAGCAGCCGGTCCGAGCCGAACTCCAGGATCTTGAAGTCGGTCTGCGGCACAGGAATGCCGCAAAAGATCTGGCGCTGCTTGAGGTCGCGATCGTCATCCTGCCAGCCGCGGTTGAAGGCATCGTAGGAATGCGTTTCGGTCATCCCCCACGCCGCTTCCCGCAGCGTCGTTCCCGTGAGCTTGCGCCATCCGTCGCGGAACACCGGATTGAGCTTCTTGACGAAGGACGCCACCATGACTTCCCGCAATGAGCTGAGGTCGTACTGGCTTGCATCAGGCCGATTCATGATCTCGACCGCGTTGTCGACGACCATGTTCGAGATGGTCGCGCGATAGCGCTGGACGGCGAACATGTAAGCCTGCGGATCCCAGCGGGCCATCAGCACGCAGGTCGAACCCGTCACCATCGGCAGGATGATGCCGAGGTCCTCGCCGGCCATCCAGAAGATCGGCCAGAAATTGATGATGACATCGTCGGACGTGACCTTCATCGACACCGATCCCATGACGGCGCCGGTGAACAGCATGTCGAACTGCGTGTGGACGCAGCCCTTGGGCATGCCGGTGGTACCGCCCGTATAGTTCAGCGCCGCAATATCATCGATGCCGGCATCGGCCTGCGGCGGCGCATCAGCCTCTTGCGCTAGCGCAGCCATGAGGTCGATGGAATTGGCGACCGCGACCCGCGGCGCCGTCAGCGCTGGCGGCAGCGGCCCCTCGGGTTCGGCCCCCAGCGCATCGCCAAAGCTCGTGACGACGAGATGCGCGATATTGCACTCCTGCCGGACCTCTTCGACGAGATGGGCCAGCTGATCGTGCGCGATCACGATGCGCGCCTGCGTGTCGTTGACCTCGTAGGCAAGCTCGGGCCGCGTGAACATCGGATTCACCGGCACGTGAACGCAGCCGGCCTTGAGGATGCCGTAGAAGCAGACATAGAACTGCGGGCAATTCGGCAGGAACACCGCGATGCGGTCGCCTCTCTGCGCGCCAAGACGTTTCAGGAGGCTCGCGAAGCGGTCGCTGAGACGATCGAGATCGGCGTAGCTGATGGCATGACCGTAGAACAGCACCGCCGCCTTGTCGGGCTGCCGCCGTGCCCATTCACGCAGGTAATGCGTCAGTGGCTGGCGGCCGAGCGGAAACACCGGCTCCCTGGGAACGCCAGCCGGCCAGAGCGCGGCTTGCAGGCCGCGCACATGCGCCAGATAACTCTCTTCGTTGCGTGTATAGTCGGTATCGGGTTTGACCCCTGTCATTGTTTCCTCCCTTGTTCGCCCGTGTTCACCACAGGTCGACGCGTGTCGTTCGTCTCTCGCTGAATCGGCCCGGCTGCATCGACGCCTTGAGCCCGCGGACGATCCAGCGCCGGGTCTCGCAGGGGTCGATGACGTCGTCGACCTCGAGGAAGGTCGCGCCGCTCAGCGCCTTGTTGTCCTCGTAGGATTTGGCCACCATCTGGTCGAACCAGGCTTTTCGGGCCGCGGCGTCCTCGATCGCGGCGAGCTCTTTCCGATAGGCCAGCTTCACGGCGCCTTCGAGGCCCATGGCACCGAACTCGGCGCTGGGCCAAGCCACCATGAAGAACGACATCTGGCTCGATCCGCCGGCCATGGCCAGCGCGCCGAGCCCATAGGCCTTGCGCAGCACCACCGTGAAATAAGGTACCGTCGCGCGCGAGGCCGCGACGAACACCCGGGAGACGTGGCGGACCTGGGCGGTCTTCTCGACCTCCGGCCCCACCATCATGCCCGGCGTGTCGCACAGCGAGACGATGGGAATGCCGAACCCGTCGCAGAGCTGGATGAAGCGTGCCGCCTTGTCGCCGCCATCGGCGTCGATGGCACCGCCGAGATGCCGTGAATCGTTCGCGATCAGGCCAATCGGGATGCCCTCGATGCGCGCGAGCGCCGTAATCATGCCCCGCCCGAAGGACGGACGCAGCTCGAGCACCGAGCCGGCATCCGCGAGCGTCTCGATGATCGGCCGCACGTCGTAAGCGCGCAGCCGGTTCTCGGGCACGGCGTGGCGCAGCAGACGCTGGTCGGCGCACGACCAGTCACGGACCCGCCCCTGGAAATAGCCGAGATATTTGCGGGCGGCAGCGACACCTTCCGCCTCGTCCTCGACCAGCACGTCGATCACGCCGTTCGGCGCCTGGACATCTACCGGGCCGATGTCTTCAGGGCGAAACACGCCGAGCCCACCGCCTTCGATCATCGCCGGGCCGCCCATGCCGATGTTCGAGGTTCGGTCGGCGATGATGACGTCGCAGCTGCCCAGCAGCGCGGCGTTGCCCGCAAAGCACCGTCCCGAAACCACACCTATCAACGGCACCTTGCCATTAATGGCGCCGACCTTCGAGAACGTCGTGGTTTCCAGCCCCGCAGGTGTCGGCCATTCGTCACCGGGCCGGCCGCCGCCGCCTTCCGCAAAGAGCACGACCGGCAGCGACCATTTGTCGGCGAGCGACAACAGCCGGTCCTTCTTCTTGTGATTGACGACGCCCTGCGTCCCCGCGAACACCGTGTAGTCGTAGGCCATGACCGCGCAGCGCGATTGGTCGTCGCCGAACAGCTCGCCGTTCACCGCCCCGACGCCCGTGATCAGGCCATCGGCGGGACTCATCCGGCGCAGCTCCTCCGGCGAACGCCGCTGGCGCTGCGCCGCGAGCGCGAGGCCGCCATATTCGATGAAGGAGTCGGGATCGCAGAGATCGGAGATGTTTTCGCGCGCAGTGCGCTGGTTGGTCTTGCGACGACGCGCAACGGCGTCCGGGCGGCCCTCGTCGAGCCGTTCCGCACGTCGCGCCAGCGCTTCGGCCAGATCGCCCCTGATGTGATCGAGATCGATGGCTTCGGCTTCCTCGACACCGGCCCCGGCGTCGTCGGAAGGCGTGATGTGCAGGAGTGACTCGCCTTCGAAGATGGTGTCGCCGCGCGTGACGAGAATGTCCTCGACGACGCCCGCAACCGGTGCCGCGATCACATGCTCCATCTTCATGGCTTCGATCGCGACCACCTGCTGTCCCGCGCGCACGCGGTCGCCCCGTGCGACGTTGCAGGCAACGATCGTTCCCTGCAGCGGCGCCGGGATTGCGACCAGTCCTTCCGGCACATGAACCGCGTGCCGCTCGCGTCCTGCGGTGAGCTGCTGGGACGCGATGGCCGCCTTGCTCTCGAAGACGCCGAGCGGATCGATGGCGCGGACGTCGCGCGAGCGCTTGGCCGGCTGTTCGGCGTGGCCTGCAAACTTCGTCGCGGCCGCGAAGATGCTTTCGTGATGCTGCTCCAGGAATTTCGTCGACAGGCGGTCGGCAAGAAAATCCGCGTTCTCCACGAGCGCGCGAAGCACGGGAATGTTGGTCTCCACGCCGTCGATGCGAAACTCTTCCAGCGCCCGCCGCCCGCGCCGGATGGCATCGTCCATGCCCTCGGGTGAATAAGCGATGACTTTCGCGAGCAGGGAATCATAACGCGGACTGGTGCGGTAACCGACATAGCCGAACGTGTCGACACGGATGCCGGGACCGCTCGGCAAGGAGAACCTCGTCAGCGCACCTCCGGTCGGTCGCGCACCACCATCGGCCGTCATCTTCTCCATATTGACGCGGAACTGGATCGCGCCGCCGCGCGCAACGGGCGCGGTGCCGAGACCGATGTCGCGCAACCGCAGGCCCGAAGCGACGCGGATCTGCGTCTTGACCAGGTCGATCCCGTAGATCTCCTCGGTCACGGTGTGCTCGACCTGCAGGCGCGGATTGGCCTCGATGAAGACGAAGCTGCCGCCGTCCGCAGGCATCAGGAATTCGAATGTTCCGAGGCCGCGATACGCCGCAGCAGTGGCCATGCGGACCGATGCCTCGCAGATGGCGTCGCGGAATTTTGGCGTCAGGCTCCGGCTCGGCGCCATCTCGACGATCTTCTGATGGCGCCGCTGGATGGTGCATTCGCGCTCGCCCAGATGGACGATCGCGTCGCCGTCTCCGACGACCTGCACTTCGATATGGCGCGCGTTCGGCAGGTAACGTTCGACATAGAGCGCATCGGCGCCAAACGAGGCCTGCGCCTCGGAACGACAGCGCTCCCAGGCTGCAGCGAGTTCGGCCGGTGCCGACACGACGCGCATGCCGCGGCCGCCTCCCCCGGCCACCGCCTTGATCATGATCGCGCCGCCGCTGCCGAGCTTGTCCAGGAAGGCCGCCGCCTCGGCCTGGGAAACCGCTCCGGCCGATCCTTCGAGCACGGGGACGCCGGCGTCGCGCGCGTGCCGCCGCGCCTCCGACTTGTTGCCGAACAGTTCGAGCGTCTCCGCGGCCGGACCGACGAAAGTCATCCCTGCCGCGGACAGCGCCCGCGCGAAGGCCGGGTTCTCCGACAGAAACCCATAGCCGGGATGCACGGCGTCGCAACCAGTCTGCCGCGCTGCATCGACGATGGCTTCGACATCGAGATAGGCCGCAGCTCCCATACCCGGCAATTGCCGTGCTTCGCTGCCGGCCTTGGCGTGGGCGGAAGCCGCGTCATCTGCGGGAAACACCGTGACGATGGGGATATCCAGCTCGAACGCCGCCCGTGCGATGCGAAGCGCGATTTCCCCGCGGTTGGCGATGAGCATCTTTCGAAACGGCATGTCGATCCTTCCCGGCTCACGGGGCTGCATTTGGCGCCAAAGGCTATGGACAAGGCCATATTATGTCAATATCATTACACAAATTAAGGGGACGCGCGATGCCGACAGCCGTCAAGACCGGGACGAGGACCAGCCGCGACCTGCCGGCGGGTCATTCCTCGCGCGACCATCTCAACAACAGGCTCTTCTTCAGGCTGTTTCAGGCCGCCAACATCTACGAGACCCAAGCCGTTCGCGAACTGGGTTTCTCGGCCGTGACGGGTGCGACGCTGGGCGCGCTGTACCGCGATCCCAAGGGCATGCTGTTCTCGGATCTCTATGCGTATCTCGGCGTGAGCCGGCAAAATCTGGATGCCGTGCTGAAGGGACTTGAGAAGAAGGGTCTTGTCGAACGCGTCGAGGCTGAAGACGATCGCCGCAAGAGGATGGTGTGCCTCACCTCGGCCGGCATCGGGGCCTGGAAGGATTTGCACACGCGCTCGCTGGAATTCTTCCGGCAGGGAACGAGGGGCGTGTCGGCCACCGAAATTACCGATTGCATCGAAACGCTGTCCCGCATCGCTCGGGGGCTGCGCGCCATCGGCCCCGACTGAGGTTGGACGACCGCGCCCTCCGGCGTGGAACTGAAGGAAGCTCCGGCATCGCAACGACCGGGGCCATTCGACCCGGCTAGTGCGCCTTTAGCGCTGGCCGCGACAATATGAGCAGGGAGGTTTCAATGACGAGCCACAAGGTTCCCGCCGCCGAGGAATGCGTTCTGAGTTGCCTCCTCGAACGCTGGGGTCGCGAGACGCCGGACAAGGTCTACGCAACCTTCGACGACGGCACCCGGTTGAAATACGGCGAATTGCTACGCCTGGCGCGCCGAACCGGCAACGCCCTGCAAGCGCTGGGCGTGAAGCAAGGCGACACCGTCCTCGTCTGGCTCCCGAACGGCCCTGAATGTCTGCGCGCCTGGTTTGGCATCAACATGATGGGCGCCATCTACGTGCCGATCAACACCGCCTATCGTGGCGGCATTCTCCAACATGTCGTCAACAATGCCGGCGCAACGGTTGCGATCGTCCATGCGAGCCTGCTGCCACGGCTCGGCGACATCGACAGAGCCAAGCTCCGCAAGGTCGTCGTGATCAGCGGTGAGCCGGCTGCGATTGGCGGGCTCGAGGTGCTGCCGTCGAGTGCCCTCGATTCGACGTCCGCGGAAGCGCCGAAACTCGATCATCCGATCGCGCCCTGGGACACGCAGACCATCATCTACACATCCGGGACGACCGGCCCCTCAAAAGGCGTCCTGTCGTCCTACGCCCACCTCTATGCCACGGGGCGCGGCATCTCGGCCGATCGAGACGGCATCCCTTACCTCGACGCCACCGACACGTTCATGGTGAACCTTCCGCTGTTTCATGTCGGCGGGACGGGGCCGAGCTACGCCATGCTGATCAACGGCGGCTCCATCGCCATGGTTGACCGTTTCGATACCGGATCATTCTGGTCGACGGTGGCCAAGACCAACACGACGATGGTGATCCTACTCGGCGTGATGGCGAGCTTCCTGATGAAACGGACGGACAATGGCGATGAGAAGGACAGCCCGCTCAAGAACGTCACCATCATTCCCTTGAGCGAGGAAGGGATCACGTTCGGCAAACGCTACGGCGTCACGACGCACACGCTCTTCAACATGTCGGAAGTCTCCTGCCCGCTGGCGACAGAGCCGAACCCGACCGTCGCAGCCGCCTGCGGCAAGCCACGGGCCGGTGTCGAGGCCCGACTCGTCGACGCCCATGACTGCGAAGTTGCGGTTGGCGAGATCGGGGAACTGGTCCTGCGAACCGACACGCCCTGGGCAATGAATCACGGTTACAACAAGGCCGCGGAGGCCACCGCGCTCGCCTGGCGCAATGGCTGGTTTCACACGGGCGACGCCTTCCGCATCGACCAGGACGGAAATTACTTCTTCGTCGATCGCTTCAAGGACGCCATTCGCCGGCGCGGCGAGAATATTTCCTCGTTCGAGGTCGAGCTCGAAGTCGCAGCCCACCCGGCCATTCGGGAGGCTGCCGCGGTCTCCGTGCCCAGCGAACATGGCGAGGACGACGTGCTCGTCGCAGTGTCCCTCGCCGAAGGTCAGACCCTGGATCCCGCGGACCTCATCCACTTCCTCAGGCCAAGAATGGCTCACTTCATGGTGCCGCGCTACGTCCGCATCCTGAGCGATCTGCCAAAGACGCCAACTAACAAGATTGAAAAATATCTGCTGCGCAGGGACGGGGTTACGTCCGACACGTTTGATCGCGATGCGGCTGGGATTGTCATCAGGAGTGAGCCTGTACGCTCACCGCGCTAGCGCGCTCTCTTCGACGCAGGCGCTCACCCGGATGCCCTACTTAGCGAAAGCCCACCCCAGCTTTGCGTACGTTATACCACGCAGCACTACCCCATGAACGCCTGCACCAATGGACAGCCCTTACCAGCGAGTGAACGCAAAAACACCAGGCAGGAAAAGCGTCGTCGCTTCCAGCGTGAATATGGCGGCTCGAGCAAAAAAACGGAACGCGAGCCTCGGCTCTGCTCTATGGCTATGCAGAAAGGAGGAAAGTCGCCGCAGTTGACACAAGACTGCCAACGGCTTCCCTGCACTTCTCAAAGCTGACGAGACGATCGCCCGTAAGCTCGTTCATGTAGACCCGCCGGTTCACCTCTATCATTAGCGATTGAACCCTCATGTCGGCACGGTAGTGTTTCGCCGGAACGAGCGCGCCCGAAAATGGTCTGTCAGCAGCAACGGTGAACCCGAGTTTCCTTGCAGCGTCTGCAATTGCTCCACTCAGTCCATGCGCGGTGTGGAGAGGATCCGTCCCAATGCAGATTTCGGGTCTCCGCGGGTCCTGGTCAGGCTCGTGCGGTAGCGGACGATCAGCGAAACTGTGGCAATCGATAATGAGGCAACGGTCTTCACGGCGGAGCACCTTGTCCACGGCCGACGTGAGTAACTCATGATGCGGCCGATACCACCGCGTCATAATACGCTCATGTTCAGGCGCCGAAGCTGTGGCTCGCAGGCGTCTCCCGGTGCTGGTTGCGGTGTAGATCGCGCCCATGCCGCGGCCTGCCATCGGCTCGTCTGCATCGTCTGAAAAGCGTTCCACGTCGCATACCAGCCGGCTGACTGGAAACACAACTCGCTCCGCTTCATGAAGCGTAGGTGGGAATAGCTCGTCGGTAAAAGCGTCCGTCATCCGGAGCAACTCAGTTTCGAGCTCACTCTCGCCGAGAGACAGTCGCGCGCGCTCATCGGCCGGAATCAGGCGAGAACTGTGGGGAATGTGCAGCACAGCGATCTTTCTCGCATCCATCCCGTTTCGGATTTCGGTGCTCTGCCTAATGGTCATTGCCAGTTCTCCCCATTCCGGATGGCCCCCGGCGCGCCGGGCTGGTCATCGATCCAGCCAGTTTGGCGCGCGTTGCTGACCAGTCGCTCCACTTCATTCGAGGTCACGGCCCTGTTTTTTAGCCGGACCGTGATCCGGCCTCGGGCAAGCCCGGTGGCGAGAGCATTATAGAACAGGCGCTGGACAAAGCCGGCCGATGGGAGGCCGGTTTCAGCGATCACCATGCTGCGGATTGGCATGATGCGGCCCACGCGGACAATGGCTGGAGCGGGAAGGGAAGACGCGGCCAGTCCGATGATGACACGGCGCCGCGTTGGCGGAGCGGAATACAGACTTAAAGGTGGGATAGACATGTTGCCCCCTGAGCTTCGCCGGAGGCTGGTACTGCCTGGATTGCCACTGAACAGCCCCATCCCACAAGTGTGGATACCACCTTACCGCAGCGGGCAGGTTGGTGAAGGTACCAGCCTTCGTCTTGATGTACCTTGTACATGGGAGGCGAACGAGAAACGTTCAAGTAGCGCCCGCCGGTCTGCTCTCGCGTCCAGAGATTCGGTTCCTCGACGTCGAAAGAGAATCATCATCCCTAAATTGGCGCCTGACCTCGTAATCGGGATCCGGCGACGAACGAGCGCAAATATACCTGCCCGATCACGCGCCATCGCAAGTGAAGCTGATCAGCTATCTCGAAGATAGGTTTAACTGACGAGCTCAAGTGGACAAGGACTTCAGCTCCGGCGGCGGGGCGCCCTTCCCCTCGAGCATCCCCAGCGCCAGCGCGGCCTCCACCCGCACGCTCGGATCCTTATCACCCGCTAGCTGTCGGAGGGGGATGAGGGCTTGTTCGATCCCCGGGAAGGTCGGACCGAGGCGCCCGAGGTGCCAGGCCGCCAGGCTGCGGACGAAGGCAAGCTCGTCGCCTAACTCCGCAATAAGGACGGTGACCGACTCTCCACCCAGCGGCGCCACCCGGGCGAGGGCCGCCGCCGCCCAGACGCGCACGAACTCAACCGGGTCCTGGAGGGCCGCAGCGAGGTCGGACACAGCCTCGGTTGCCGCGGGGCCGATCTCGCCCAGGGCATATGCGCCGAGGCGGCGCTGGAGCGGATCGCTGCTCGAAAGCTCCCCCACCCAGTCTGCGATGGAAGTCCCTAGGTAAGTGACCTGCGCGCTCATGGTCCGACCCTACTCAAGGCGCCACGCCGAGCCGGCGGTCCAGGTTGAACGCGGCGCTGATCAACCCGATGTGAGTGAATGCCTGCGGGAAGTTGCCCAGCGCTTCGCCACGCGGACCCGTTTCCTCGGCGTACAGGCCGAGGTGGTTGGCATAGGTCAGCATCTTCTCGAAGATGAAGCGGGCCTCCTCGGCGCGGCCCGACCGGGCCAGCGCTTCCACCAGCCAGAACGTACACATATTGAACGTCCCCTCGCTCCCGGTCAGGCCGTCGCCGGCTCCTCTGCCGATCTCGTAGCGGTGCACCAGGCTGTCGGAGACCAGCTCCGCCATGGTCCGATCGAGCGTCCCGCGCATGCGGGGGTCAGTCGGCGACAGGAAGAAGACGAGCGGCATGATCAGGTTGGACGCATCCACCGCGTCGGTGGCGAAGTGCTGCACGAAGGTCTGCCGCTCCGTGTCCCAGCCGCGCGTCATGATGGCCTCGTAGATGCGGTCTCGCTCCGCGGCCAGGCGGGTGCGGTCCAGCGGCAGGCTCCGCTTCTGCGCAAGGCGGATCGCTCGGTCCAGCGCCACCCAGCACTGCACCTTGGAGTAGACGAACTGCTGCTGTCCACCGCGCACCTCCCAGATGCCATCGTCGGCTCGCTCCCAGTTGTTCGCCACCCAGTCGAGCATCTTGCGCAGGTGGCACCAGAAGTCATAGCCGGTCGGCGTCCCGTACTTGTCGTACAGGTAGACGGCGTCCATCAGCTCGCCATAGATGTCCAGCTGCAGCTGCGCGGCAGCGGCGTTTCCGACTCGCACCGGACGCGAGCCGCGGTAGCCATCGAGGTGGCCGAGGACCTCCTCGGGTAGTTCGTGCCCGCCGTCGATGCGGTACATAGTCTGCAACGGGTTGCCCCGGGCGCCCTCGACGGCCCGCTGTTCCAACCAGGCCATGAACTGCTCCGCCTCCGACGTCAGCCCCAGGCGCAGGAAGGCGTAATTGGTGAAAGCGGCGTCGCGCACCCAAGTATAACGATAGTCCCAGTTGCGCACTCCGCCGATCTCTTCCGGCAGCCCGCAGGTCGGCGCCGCCACGATCGCGCCGGTCGGCGCGAACGTCAGCAGCTTCAATACCAGCGCCGAGCGGTGGACCATCTCGCGCCAGCGACCTGAATAGTTGCACTTTCTCAGCCACTGCCGCCAAAAGGCCAGGGTTTGCGTCAGGGCCTCCGTGCCGACCAGCCGCGCCTCGAGCAGGACGCCGTCATGATCGCTATCGTGGCCGTTCTCCTCCACCTGGCGGAGGATGAACGTGGTCGTCTCGCCGGGGTTGAGAACGAACTCGGCAGCGACGCCGTCGCCCTGCCGACCAAGCGGGAAGCGGCTGACTAGCGAGACTTTCATGCCTTGCGCCTCGAAGATCGCTCCCCGGCCCTCCAGGACGACCTGGTGGGGCCGGCGGGCGAAGTCGAAAGCCGGCCGGCAGTCGAGGCGGAATCGAACCGACCCGCGCACCGCCCGCACTACCCGGACGATCTGGTGGATCTTTCTGATCTCGCGCGGGCCTTGGACCGGCATGAAGTCGACGACCTCACCGACGCCCTGGTCGCTAAGAAAGCGCGTCACCAGGACGTTGCTGTCAGGCATGTACATCTGTTTGTGCTGCGCCTCGTAGAGACTGGCGATGCGGAATGAGCCCCCTTTCTGGTCGTCGAGGATCGCCGCGAAGACGCTCGGTGAGTCAAAGTGCGGCAGGCAGCACCAGTCGATGGACCCGTCGATGCCGACCAGGGCAATGGTGTGCAGGTCGCCGATGACGCCATAGGACTCGATCGGCTTGTAGCCCATGATCTCGTCTCCTCCGCACGCTCGACGCTGATCGAGCCCCATGATGGGCATATCGTCAATGCCCTGAGGCGGAGAAAAGAGACAGCGGATATTCAACTTTTTTGCTCGCTTATCTCGCTCGCGGCCCCCTCGCCAGTAAAATTTCTGAAATTCGGAACTCTAAAGCGTCCGAAAAACATCGTTTGCATCGACTGATCCAATACAGGGTCGCTGGAAATTGCGCACGCGAGAGCGAAGTCTAGCAATCTCTTCCCGCGAGAACCTTTCGGCTGCTGCGGGGCCTTCGCAACAGTAGTCGGATCCGCAACTCGGGAACTGCGTCCGCTCAACCCGGAGAGCGGCACTATTCGGCATGTCGGCGCTTGGCCTTTGGACATGCGCGTCCGGTCGAATGTCCGCTTCGCGCCAAGAGCTGCCCTCCCCGCTGGGTTCGGTTTTGAGCCACACTCGAACTCAGTGACCTTTCGACCTCGGGCAGGTATGCTCAACGACGCAGGGATAACGGCGGTTTTCGAATCCGGAATATTCGGCGCCCGGATCTCTGGATGAGCCGGACGAGACCGCATTTGGGAGTCGTCGCACTGCTGTCGCAAGCCGCCGGGCCCCTTCGTGCAGACGGTCAGGAGGATTGAGCGTGACATTCAAGCGAATGCCGTTTCGGTCTTGACCGGGCGAACACAAGGAAACGCGACAATGAAGTGCTTCGAATTGCAGGGACCGGATGGGGTCGAGGGACTCAAGCTGGTCAACAGACCCGTCCCGCAGGCCGGACCGGGCCAAGTGCTGGTGCGCATCAAGGCTGCGACGCTCAACTATCGCGACCTTCTCACGATCAAGGGCGGGTACGGTTCGCGTCAGAAATTTCCGTTGATACCGGTTTCCGACGGTGCCGGCCTCGTGGAGGCCGTCGGTCCGGATGTGAAGGCATTCGCGCCTGGCGATCGCGTCGTCGGCAGCTTCTTCGAGACATGGATCGGCGGCGAACCAAGTGCGGCGAAGATGCAGGGAGCCCTCGGAGGCGCTGTCGACGGCGTCCTCGCCGAGTACCGCGTCTTTTCATCGCAAGCGCTGGTCCGAACTCCGGATCACCTCTCCGACCTCGAGGCTGCCGCCCTGCCCTGCGCGGGGCTGACCGCATGGAGCGCGACGGTCAAACTCGGTGGCGTGAGGGCCGGCCAGACCGTCCTGACACAGGGCACCGGCGGCGTATCGATCTTTGCACTTCAGTTCGCGAAGATGTGCGGCGCGCGCGTCATCGCCACCTCGTCGAACGAGGCCAAGCTCGAACGGCTGAAATCTTTGGGGGCCGATGTCACAATCAATTATAGGACGGCGCCCGACTGGGGCAAGAAGGCGCGAGACCTTACAGGCCAAGGCGTGGATCTGGTCGTCGAGGTCGGCGGCGTCGGCTCGCTCAACGAGTCGATCCGGGCGATCCGCATCGGCGGGACGATCGCCTTCATCGGCGTGCTCGCCGGACCGCCGCCGGCCGAACTGCGCCTGCCCTTGATGGTCATGCAGCAGCAACGACTGCAGGGGGTCACCGTGGGCTCAGTCGAAGACCTGCAGGCAATGTGCGATGCGATCGCCATCAATCGAATGAGGCCCGTGATCGACAAGACCTTCCCGTTCGACCAAGTTCCGGAGGCGTTCCGTCACATGGCTAGCGGCGCGCACTTCGGAAAAGTGGCCATCGCGGTCGAATGACGGACGTTGTAGAGCGATCTCTGTCCAACGGTGGAGCCGACCGCTATCATCAAACGCGGGAAATCGCGGAATATCGCAGAGTGGCGCGGAAAATCGTGGCCCGGGGTGGCCGGGGAGCGACTCGCCCCCCAGCGTTACAGTTCTTGATCTTCAGTTTGTTCAAAGCGGCCCGGTCTCCTTAGCCCAAGTCCGGCTCTCGCCCTTTCGCACGCTATCGTACGCCGAACTACTCCATCGGCGTAACGTCTGTTGGACATCCGTACGGGGTTGACGACATTCGCCGACGGGGTGAGAGGAAGTGCGCGGGATTGCGCGGTGGGTGCCGTCGGCGAAGCGGCTTAGACGTCCGTGCGGTGATTATGACTCTGGAGTAGTAAGCGGAAAGTTACAGCTGATCGGCCCGGGTTTGTAGGCACGGCTTGAAAACCACGCGCGGTAGCGCTCATCGGGTCGGGGCAAACGGCACTTTCGGCCACCTGAAGGCTCAAGATAGACCGGTGCCCACGACGATCCGGGCCGGCCTTGTGATCAAAATCAACTCCAAGGGCTTTAGCTCAAGCGGCCTCCTTCAGCAGATTCGCCCTCGCAAGCTAGCTGGGGGCAAACTACCGGTTTTGCTTGGCGGCCGCAAAAGACCCGCTAGAGTTGCACGTGACACGCCAGCCCGCGTCACAATTTGATTTCGTCGGGGGCAGAGGCGCGTCCTATTCGGCGCGGGAGCATATTTAAATTGATCGACGGCGACATGGAAAAACTGCGCGAAATCTTCACTCTTGTTTGCTTTGCGATGGGGATAGCTGCTCTAATACTCTGCATCCATCAAGCTTGGAAGACTGGGTCGACTGCGACCCTAGGAGCTGCGTTCATCGTCTGCGCCTTGTTTGTCTTTCTATCTCAAATCAAGACGTTCAAGGTTTGGGAGGTTCAAGTGGAGTTGCGCGAGCAACTCGATCAGGCACAGGCACTTCTTCAACAGTTGAGGCGGACTTCGATCAATAGTGCTCGCGCTGCCTACAATCAGGCAGCATGGGGCAATCGGATGGGCGCCCCGACCGCACGAGAAAAACAAGCTCAGCTAGATGAAGTGGACAAGCAACTTGCCGATTTGAACATCAGTGCGGAGGAGCGCGCTGGAATCGTCCGCCCCATGGTACGGATCATTGGTTTTGACCTGTATCAAGTGTTCTCCCGAACGCTGCAGGCCTACGCTGCTTTGCGATACAGCGCACTCGTGGAAAGAGCTAGATCCGGCGAACCCAAGTTCGTTGAAGAAAGAGAGCAGCATAGTATCGGCGTCTCGCAGTGGTCAAAGAGAGAAGCAGGCCAAAATCCGTTCGAGCGCTTGTATCGGTACGATCTTGCTACGGAATTGGAGAGGGAGACACCCCGAGCTGGTGAATGGCTCAATGCGCAAGAGCTCGAATCGGCGCGGGCATTTGCTAAGGAGATCACAGCGCTATACTCGGGCTGCAGTCTCAAAGGTCACTATACAGCGGAAGCTGCTGCGTACCTGGATGACTACGGCCGAGGGGGAACGGAAGGATATGAGCGCAAAGCCCGACAGGTTTTTGGGAGGGCGCTCGAAGACCTAAAGCACTAACGCGCCGGCGACTTGGCTTCCGATAAACGCCGCGGGTGGTTATCCATTCTGATGGGACTCGTGGCTGCCGATAACTCTGATCGCATTTGTTTGGGAGAATTTCAGTGCGCTTATTGCTTTGCCTGTCGTTGGCAGCAGCCGTATCAATGACACCCGCCTCTGCCGCTCCGCCAGCGAGCTGCTCTTCTAAGTTCATCGGCGAATGGAGGCATTCCGGAGGAAATAAGGGGACGCTCACCGCTGACGGGAGAGCCATTTGTAGTGAGCACGCGGCGTGTCAGGCGGAGGGTACCTGGACGTGCTCCGGCGATAACTTGACCTACACAACGAGTCTGGGATCGTGGGTGTACACGCTGCAACCCGACGGCTCGATTACGGCCAACGGCGGCATCGCCCGAGCCGTGCGCATCGGGAGAGCGCCGGCTCCGCCGGCAAAGCCCTCTCCAACTCCTTCGAACCAAACAGCAGCAGCCGTCGGCAATCCAATCTCAAGACCCGTCAAGCCGCAGAAAGATTGCAGCGGCGTAAGCGGCAAGATCGATGGCGTCGAACTCAAGCCGATGAAGTGCGATGATGCACCGCCGAAGGCTGCCGCGGCGGCACCTGCACAAGCATCTCCTCCGGCAAAACAGCCAAGCTCAGGCGTTGTGGCCGGTTCAAAGGGTGCCTTGGAGGCGATCGCCGAGATCTCTCCGGAACTCAAGAAGGCGCTCGATGAGGCAGGCCGCAACCTGGAGCATGCAAAGATCGACCCTTCCCGAGTAAAGGAGCTCGTGGTGCGCGAACCCGAGCGATCCAGAACGGAAGCGAAGGCCTCTCCTTCAGAAACGACGTCAGCACCAGTTGCGGCCGATGAGCCCCGAGCTCCGGCGCGTACGATCACCGAACTTGATCCAGACGACTATGCCAAGACGTGCCGAGATGAATCGTTTGCAAGCGGCCTTAAGAGTCTGAAGCAGGATATCGCCGCGGCAACCGAAGACGTGGTGCGACAACGAGATCCGAAGAATACGAGGCCCGTTCGTGGCCTCAAGTTCTATGCTGAGAAATACAAGCTCATTAAGAAGGTTCTGAAGCTTTGCGCGGTAGAAGTATTGCAGAAACAGATCATTGAGCCGATCGAAGCCAGCGACATCTTCGAAGACCCATCGTATGACGCTCGATGAGCGCCACTCGGACTTTTGAAAATTCTGAAATTTAGCCGAGGGGCTTTGCGACCTTTGGACTACGCGCGTCCGCCTCCCCCCTAGGGGTCGGAAGTGGGCCGGGATGGGTGCCCCGCTGAGCTCTCGTTATGACGGTCTCGAGGCGGTCCCTTCAAACTGCGATCGAAAGGCCCGCAGTCATACGCATGACTGACCTTCAAAGAATTCTGCATGCTGTGATAGCGACGCACGCATGCTAAGTCGCTGGCGCTATTTCCATATTGACGCGCGGTGCGTCGTGCCCGCCTCGAATTCCTTGTCGGGTAATGCGCGCTTTCGAAACCCGACAAAAGCGCTGAAATCGATAAATGCGCAAATCCGATCAAGCGCTAAGTTGTCTGGTTTTACGTATTAGACTTTTCCAGACAAGAAATTCGTTGTCGATTTTTCGAGATGCCGCATGCTGGTCCCGGGTCGAAAGCCCGAAACATCAGCCGATAGCCATTCCGGTCAGCGGCGATCACAGATCTTGTCCAGGGGCCGCGCGCGTATGTCCAAGGCGCACGCCCAAAGGTGCGCGGGGCCGTCTGATGTCGGTCATTTCGCCCCTGGACTTCCATCTTGCTCGAAAGGCAAAACATCATGATCGCTTCTTCCGCTCTGCGTTCCAGCGTCACCCTCTGCGAAACCGAAATCGGCCGCGCGCTTGCACGCAGGGAAGTCGACCTCCTCTTGAGCATTGATGGGCCGTACGCCCTCGTTCAGTGTCAGGTCAGCTCGGCAATCGCCGCTGCGATGCTTGCCCCTCTCAAGGGGAAGGCCGCCGGCCAGTTCCGAGTTCTCGCCGGCAACATGGTCGAGATCGACGCCGCGGTGACGTTGCCGGTCGCGATGAAGATGCTGGAGGCAAAGGATGCTGCGAGCGCTCGACTTCAGTTGCACTGAATAATCGCGGTCATTGGGCGCTCGCAAACCGCCCAAATCAGCCCATAATCGACGCTCGTGCTTCCCCGGTGCTTCCCCGCGGGAGGCACGGGCGCAATCCACGATGGATAGGAGCAAAAATGTCCCTGCAATTGCAGTTCGTTAGATGGTCGGAGCGAGAGGATTTGAACCTCCGACCCCTAGTCTCCCAGACTAGTGCGCTAACCGGGCTGCGCCACGCTCCGAATGTCGTTCCATTAGCTAGGATCGCCGCTTTGCGCAAGGCGAGGCCGCAGCATTTTGCTGTATCCGCCCACAGCCCCCGGAACTCCCCGCAAAGCCGGCGCGAAGCGGCCCCTCATCCGTCCTTCAGCGCCTGATCCAGCATTTCCTTGGCTGCGACGAGGTCGGCGAGCGCCCGGCCGAGCCGCTCCCTATCCAGCGCACTGGGGCCGGCGGGCGCTGTGGCAGCGCCGCCCTTGCGGAAGGTGGTGAGGATGTCCTCGTCGTCGATCTCGGCGAAGCGGAAGTCGATGCCTTCCTCCTCGCTGCCCTGATAGTCGTCATCGTCGGTATCGGTGACGCCCTTGATCGGCGCCTCGTCCTCGGGCTCCATCAGGCTCGCGCCGATGGCGTCCTCGATGGCCCCGAACGAGACCGCGGCAGCGCTGTCGGCGAGGCCCTGCACCGATTTGACGCCGTGCTCCTTCAGGATCCGCTGCACCCCGCGGATGGTGTAGCCCTCCCCGTAGAGCAGGCGGCGGATGCCCTTGAGCAGGTCGACGTCGTCGGGGCGGTAATAGCGGCGGCCGCCGCTGCGCTTCATCGGCTTGATCTGGGAGAAACGCGTCTCCCAGAACCGCAGCACGTGCTGCGGAATGTCGAGCTCCTGCGCTACTTCGCTGATGGTTCGGAACGCATCCGGCGCCTTGTCCAAATGCCAATCCTTTCCGATAGGCGGTTACGCCTCGGGTTGAACCTTGCTGCCATCGCCGTTGGTGCGGTGCTGGGCGTTGATCCGCTGCTTCAGGATCGCCGACGGCTTGAACACCATCACCCGGCGCGGCGAGATCGGCACCTCGGTGCCGGTCTTCGGATTACGGCCGATACGCTGACCCTTCTTGCGCACCATGAACGAGCCGAACGAGGACAATTTCACCGTTTCGCCCTTCTCGAGGCAGTCGGTGATCTCCTTCAGCACGAGTTCCACGAAGGCGGACAACTCCGTGCGCGATAGCCCCACCTTCTGGTAGACGGCTTCGCACAGATCAACACGCGTTACGGTTTTGCTGGTCTCGGTCATCGCCCTGCCCCACATCACGGCGAACAATTGTTGTCTGAAATTAGGAGCTTACGATACGGCGGTCAACAGCGCTCATCAATGCAGACGCATCGATAATCGCGCTGATTCCGGCAAAATTTTATAGACTGTTGCTACCAGCGCACGAGGGCAGAGCCCCAGGTGAAGCCGCCGCCCATGGCTTCAAGGAGGACCAGGTCGCCCTTCTTGATGCGGCCGTCCTTGCGCGCCACCGAGAGCGCCAGGGGAATCGAGGCCGCCGAGGTGTTGCCGTGCCGGTCCACCGTCAGCACCACCTTCTCAGGGGCGATATGCAGCTTGTGGGCGGAGGCGTCGATGATTCGCTTGTTGGCCTGGTGCGGCACGAACCAGTCGATGCTGTCGGCGTTGAGTCCGGTCGCCTGGAACGCATCGACGATCACGTCGGTGATCATGCCGACCGCGTGCTTGAAGACCTCGCGGCCCTCCATGCGCAGATGGCCGACGGTCTGGGTCGAGGACGGCCCGCCGTCGACGAACAGTTTTGCCTTGTGGCGGCCGTCGGAGCGCAAGTGAGTGGTCACGAGACCGCGGTCGGTCGCGGCATTGCCCGGCTGCTCCTGCGCCTCCAGCACGACCGCGCCGGCGCCGTCGCCGAACAGCACGCAGGTGCCGCGGTCGTTCCAGTCGAGGATGCGCGAGAATGTCTCCGCGCCGATCACCAGCGCGCGCTTGTAGGCGCCGGTGCGCAGGAAATTGTCGGCGGTGGCGAGCGCGAACACGAAGCCCGAGCACACCGCCTGGAGGTCGAACGCCGCGCCGTGGTTGATGCCGAGCCCGTGCTGCACGGCGACCGCGGTTGCTGGGAACGTATTGTCCGGCGTCGAGGTCGCCAGCACGATCAGCTCGATCGATTGCGCGTCCACGCCCGCATCGGCGAGCGCGGCCTGCGCTGCCCTCAGCGCTAGGTGCGAGGTGAACTCGCCCTCGGCCGCGATGTGCCGTTCACGGATGCCGGTCCGCTGTACGATCCACTCGTCGGAGGTGTCGATGCGCGCCGCCAATTGGGCGTTGGTCACCACCTGCTCCGGCAGATAAGAGCCGCAGCCGAGCACGACCGAACGGATTTTCGTCACGAAACAGCCTCCTGCGCGGCCTGCACGGAACTAAGTGCACCGCCCTCGCGGTTGAGCATCTGATTGATCTTGTTCAGGAGATCGTAGTGAGCCATCTCATAGCCAACATCGATCGCATAGGCAAAGCCTTCGGCGTTGGTTCCGCCGTGGCTCTTGACCACCACCCCGTTTAGCCCCAGCAGCACGCCGCCATTGGACTTGTTGGGGTCCATCTTGTCGCGCAGGGCCTGAAAAGCGCTACGCGCAAAGAGATAGCCGAGCTTGGACAGCCAGCTCCGCTGCATCTCGTTGCGGAGTAATTCCGCCATCTGGCGCGCGGTTCCCTCGGCGGCCTTCAGCGCGATGTTGCCGCTAAAACCTTCGGTCACGATGACGTCGGCCAGCCCCTTGCCGATGCCGTCGCCCTCGACGAAGCCGATATAGTCGAGCTCGGGCAGGTTCCTCGCACGCAGGATCTCGCTGGCCTCGCGGATCTCCTCGTGCCCCTTGATCTCCTCGGCGCCGATGTTGAGCAGTCCGACCGTGGGCCGCGTCTTGTTGAACAGCACGCTCGCCTTGGCCGCGCCCATGACCGCCATCGACACCAGGTGGTGCGCATCGCCACCAAGGGTAGCGCCGAGATCTAGCACGACGGACTCGCCGCGCCTGGTCGGCCATATCGCGGAGATGGCCGGACGGTCGATGCCCGGCAGCGTGCGCAGGTGGAAGCGGGCCATCGCCATCAGCGCGCCGGTGTTGCCGGCGGAGATCGCGACATCCGCCTCGCCCTTCTTCACGGCATCGATCGCGAGCCACATCGAGGAGGTCTTGCGGCCGCGCCGCAGCGCCTGGCTCGGCTTGTCCGAACCGCTGACGGCAACGTCGGTATGGATGATCTTCGAGGCGGCCTTGAGCGCGGGGTGCTTTTCGAGCTCGGGCTCGATTTTGGCGCGGTCCCCGACCAGCAGGAATTCGCTATCGCGGTGCCTGCCAAGCGAGATGGCAGCACCGGGAATGACCACGGCGGGGCCGACATCGCCTCCCATGGCGTCCAGCGCGATGCGAACCTTGCTTGGCATGAAAGTCCTGGAAACCTGGTCTCGTGCGGTCTTGAGCTAGCGGGGCCGCAAAATGGGTTCGCCACGGACATGGCGACTGGCCAAGCGCCACGCCGCACCCGAACCGGGGCGCGACAATAGCGTTTTGTTACCCCGAAACAACCTCTTGCCCCCAGCCTTTTGCATTCAGGACGATCCGCGAGCGAACGGATGAATCTGCAGGAAACGCCTTGGAATCAAACGGATATAACCGTTCTTCAAACCATCGCGGCAAACGGCTCGTGCCCCGCCCCAAGCGGTCCCGCCGGAAATGCCGAGCTATTTGCCCTTTTTCCTGTCCTGAAGTGCCTTCAGGGCTGCGAATGGATGGTCCTCCGGATCGGGGGCGGTGACCTCCGCCTCGAACACGGCCCCCTCCTTGCGCGGATAGGGATCGATCGCCAGGAACAGCGCGTCAGTGGCGAGACGGCCGAGGTCAATGATGCCATTGACGATCGCCTCCGGAGGGTCGGCAACATCAGGCGGCTCCTGATCGTCCTGACCCTCCTCGATCAGGTCGGCCAGCCGGCGCGCCTCGGCCTCGGGAGCGAACATCAGGTCCACCTCCTCCTCGATCTCGCTCTCGATCGGATCGAGCGTGACGACGCAGGTCTGGCCGATCCGGCCGCGGACCAGCCCGGTGACCTCGACCCGCCCGCCGCTTTTCGGCACGACATCGAAGCTGGCATGGGCGGACAGGATCTCCCGCAGGCCCGCGATCTCGGCCATGGCCTTCCGCTCGGCCGCCGAGGCCTCGAGTTCGCGATGCAGGCCGGTGTCGGAGACCTGCGCCACGATGACGGGCGCCCGCCAGGGATCGGGCTGGGATCCGGTCGTCGGTCGGCTCATGGCATGATATCCTCTGGCAGCGCCGGGGGAAATTTGAAGGACGCGCGCAAGAGCGCGGCCTCGTCGGTCCGGCCGAGATCAGCTTCCGTGGCCCGGGCATAGGCCGCGAGCCTCTGCGCCTGATCCATGCCGGTCCCATTCAAGATATTCTTGCAGATCGCCGATGCCAGCGCCTCGCGCCCGCCCTCCATGGCCTGGTCATAGGCCTGGACGCGGCCATAGAAGGCCTCGCCAAAAGCCCGCATCCGCTTCGGTACGGTCTGGTCGCCCACCCCCATCTCGCGCAGATTGTCGTCCATGTCCTCGCAGAAGCGGTCGAACAGCGCCTGCGACAGCTCGGTGGCGCCCTGGACCGTGCGCAGGCGGCGCAGCAGCAGCCAGAGATGCAGCAGCAACAGGTCGAAACGCCCGTTAACCGTATCCGGTACGCCCAAGTCACGGTAAAATATGGGTTCTCGCGCCTGCGTCACGATCATGCCATAGATGGCTTCAATGGTGCCCGGCGGGGTTAGCCGGGGTTTCCTGAAGTGATTGAACGGCCAAAGCATTGTGGTTTCCGCAAGCGGGCGCGCGCGTGTTGCATTCAGAGCCTCCGCCCGGTACTTCAGCGCCTCGCGCGACGCAAGGGGACGGAATCAGTTCCGCTATGACGATGACGAACCAGACTGGCCTGCGCACAAGTCAGCGGCGCGGCCTTCATGCACGCTGGCGCGGCCTGCGCATGTTCGCGACCGTGGCTCTGGTCGGCGCCGCCCTCGCCGGGTGCACCGGTGAGCAGTTCCAGAAGGGCTACATCCTGCCGCCCGGCGCGCTGGAGCAGATTCCGATCGGCGCGAGCCAGGACCAGGTGCTGATCGTGATGGGCACGCCCTCCACGGTCGCAACCCTCGACGGTGAAGTGTTCTACTACATCTCGCAGCGCTCCGAGCGCATGGTCGCCTTCATGAACCAGAAGGTGGTCGACCAGCGCGTGATCGCGATCTACTTCGACAAGAACCGCCGCGTGCGCCGGCTGGCGAATTACGGCCTCCAGGACGGCAAGATCTTCGACTTCATCAGCCGCACCACGGCGACGTCGGGCCAGGAGATGAGCTACCTCGCGCCGCTGTTCAAGCTGCTCAGCTTTAACTGAGCCTGCGGCGTCGTGCCGCCCTCCGCGCGGCACTTGCCCTCGCGCGCGGCTTGCCGTCGCGCGCCGGGTTCCCTACGCTCCCGGCAAAACAAGAAGCAGGGAGTGGATTCGTGCCCAACAAATTTCTGTCCCGTCGTCATGTGCTCGCTGGCGCTGCCGGCCTCTCGGCCGCAGCAATCCTGCCACGATCGAGCCTGGCCGACTGGAAGCCGACCGAGAACGTCCGCCTCATCGTGCCGGCGGCGGCCGGCGGCTCCACCGACGTCATGGGCCGGCTCCTGGCTGCCCACCTGCAAACCGCCTGGGGCCAAACGGCGGTCGTGGAAAACCGCTCCGGCGGCGGAGGCACGATCGGCACGGCCGAGGTGGTCCGCGCCAAACCTGATGGTCACACCATCCTGGTCGGCAATCCCGGGCCGAACGCGATCGCCTACAGCATCTTCAAGAACCTCACCTACAAGCCGGACCAGCTTCAGCCGGTCTCCAACATGATCCGGATCCCGAACATCGTCTCGGCGCATCCGAAGACCGGCATCAAGTCCACCGCCGAGTTGATCGCGTACCTCAAGGCCAATCCGGACAAGCTCAGCTACGCCTCGTCGGGCGTCGGCCAGAGCCCTCACCTCACCGGCGCATGGTTTCTCCAGCTCACCGGGCTGAAGATGACCCACATCCCGTTCCGCGGCGCCGGCCCCGCGCTCCAGGCCGCGCTCGCCGGCGACATCCAGATCCTGTTCGACAATCTCTATCCGAGCCTGCCGCAGGTGCAGAACGGCACGCTCAACGGCCTCTGCGTCACCACGACCGAGCGCAGCGAGCTCGCACCGAACCTGCCGACCATGCGCGAGAGCGCGCCGGAATTGGCGAACTTCGACGTATCCTCGTGGTTCTCCGTGTTCCTACCGAAGGGGGTCTCACCCGAGGTGCTCAACGCGCTCAATCTTCAGGTCAAGGCGATGCTGGAGCGCGACGACATCAAGAAGCAGATCGCCGCCATGGGCGCCCGCGCCGACTACGGCACGCCAGAGCAATTCGCCGCCTTCGTGGACGCCGAAACGAAAAAGTTCGCCGGCATCATCCAGAAGGAAGGGTTGCAGATGGACGTGCAGTAGGCGTTCGCGAACACCGCTGTCATTCCCCGCGAAGGCGGGGAATCCAGTACGCCGCCGCCTATCCGTATCCCACGATGGCCTCTGGAATACTGGATCGCCCGCCTGCGCGGGCGATGACAGCGAGATTGAGGTGAAAAACAAAACCCCGCGGCTCGCGCCGCGGGGTTTTGTCTTGTGTCGCCGCCGCCGCTCAGTGCGCCAGGATCGCCAGCAGCAGCAAGGCCACGATGTTCGTGATCTTGATCATCGGGTTCACTGCGGGGCCGGCCGTGTCCTTGTAGGGATCACCGACGGTGTCGCCGGTCACCGCCGACTTGTGGGCATCTGAGCCCTTGCCGCCGAAATGACCGTCCTCGATGTACTTCTTGGCGTTGTCCCAGGCGCCGCCGCCCGAGGTCATGGAGATCGCGACGAACAGGCCGGTCACGATCACGCCGAGCAGCATCGCGCCGACCGCTGAGAACGCCGCCGACTTACCGGCCACGCCGCCGCCCGCGATCGCGTAGATCAGGAAGTAGACGACGATCGGCGACAGCACGGGCAAAAGCGAGGGGATGATCATCTCCTTGATCGCCGCGCGGGTGAGCAGGTCGACCGCCTTGCCGTAATCAGGCTTGTCGGTGCCCTGCATGATGCCCGGTTTCTCGCGGAACTGACGGCGGACTTCCTCGACGATCGCGCCGGCCGCACGGCCGACCGCGGTCATGCCCAGCGCGCCGAACAGATACGGCAAGAGGCCGCCGAACAGCAGGCCCACCACCACATAGGGGTTGTTGAGCGAGAAGTCCGGATTGACGCCGGCGAAGTAGGCGTGTTTCGCGGAGTCCGCAACGAAGAACTTGAGGTCCTGGTTGTAGGCCGCGAACAGCACCAGGGCACCGAGACCGGCCGAGCCGATCGCGTAGCCCTTGGTCACCGCCTTGGTGGTGTTGCCGACCGCGTCGAGCGCGTCGGTCGACTTGCGCACCTCCTTGGGCAGTCCCGCCATCTCGGCGATGCCACCGGCATTGTCGGTGACCGGGCCGAAGGCGTCGAGCGCGACGATCATGCCGGCCAGCGCCAGCATGGTGGCGGTCGCGATCGCGATGCCGAACAGCCCGGCGAGGCTGTAAGTGACCAGGATGCCGGCGATGATGACGAGCGCGGGCAGCGCGGTCGCTTCCATCGAGACGGCGAGGCCCTGGATCACGTTGGTGCCGTGGCCGGTGACCGAGGCCTGGGCAATCGACTTCACCGGGCGATAGTCGGTGCCGGTGTAGTATTCGGTGATCCAGATGATCAACGCCGTGACGACGAGACCAACCACGCCGCATTCGAACAGCGCCATGCCGGTGAAGTCGACGCCCTCGAGCTTGCCGAAGCCGATCAGGTAGTAGATCACCAGCGCGATGCCGATCAGCGACAGGATGCCGGTCGCGATCAGGCCCTTGTAGAGCGCGCCCATGATCGACTGGCTCGGTCCGAGCTTGACGAAGAAGGTGCCGATGATCGAGGTGATGATGCAGATGCCGCCGATCGCGAGCGGCAGCGTCATCATGTTGGCGAGGATCGGCGTCTTGGCGAAGAAGATCGCCGCGAGCACCATGGTGGCGACCGCGGTCACCGCATAGGTCTCGAACAGGTCGGCGGCCATGCCAGCGCAGTCGCCCACGTTGTCGCCGACGTTGTCGGCGATGGTGGCGGGATTGCGCGGATCGTCTTCGGGGATACCGGCCTCGACCTTGCCGACGAGGTCGCCGCCGACGTCCGCACCCTTGGTGAAGATACCGCCACCAAGACGGGCGAAGATCGAGATCAGCGAGGCGCCGAAGCCGAGCGCCACCATAGCGTCGACCACGGTGCGGCTATCGGGCGCGAGCTTCAGCGAATGGACCAGGAAGCCGAAATAGAGGGTGACGCCGAGCAGCGCGAGACCGGCGACCAGAAGGCCGGTGATGGCGCCCGCTTTGAAAGCGAGCTCAAGGCCGCCAGCGAGCGAGGTCGTCGCGGCCTGGGCGGTGCGCACGTTGGCGCGGACCGAGACGTTCATGCCGATGAAGCCGGCCGCCCCCGACAGGACGGCGCCGATGGCAAAACCGATCGCGACATAGACCCCGAGGAAATAGGCAAGCAGCAAGAAGATGACGATGCCGACGAGACCGATCGTGGTGTACTGGCGCCGCAGATACGCCTGTGCGCCTTCGCGCACCGCTCCTGCGATCTCCTGCATGCGCGGCGTCCCCGCATCCGCGCCCAACACCGAAGACGTCGCCCAAATCGCGTAGACGACGGAAAGCACTCCGCAGAGCACTATCAACCATAATGCTGTCATGTGATTTTTTGCCTCAGATCCTTGATGTACCCCCGGCGCCTTTTGTTGTCCGTCGTGCGGTGCGGCGCCTTGATTTTGAACAAAGCCGCCCCTTGCCCGAAGGGGCGGCCCCAGTCGGTCGCGAGCTTGCCAAAATCAAATTAAGGGTGCAACGCCGGATAAGGCCGAAACGGCCGATCTCGGCAGGTATTTGGGCCAGTCCGGAGAATTAAGATGCCGGTTTGGAGCAATTCCTAGAAGTGGCTGTACGACAGCCGCTTCAAGGTCAGCTCCTGGCCCTGCCCGTCCAGGAAGCGCGGTGGCGCCCCGCCCTCGATGATCGTGCCAATGGCGGTGACGGCGAAGCCTGCCGTCCGCCCGGCTGCGATCAACGCATCGCTTTGTGCCGGCGGAACGGTGCACAGCACCTCGTAATCGTCGCCGCCCGCCAGCAGCGTCTCGACACAAACAGCGTTGCGCGCGATCAGGCTTGCGGCCGCGGCCGAGAGCGGCACGTTCGCCACTTCGACCGTGGCCGAGACGCCCGATGCCGCACAGAGCTTTGTCAGATCGCCGGCGAGCCCGTCGGAGACGTCCATCGCAGCGGTCGCATGATCACGCACGGCCTGCGCCAGCACATTGCGCGGCTGCGGCACGCGATAGCGCGACACCAGAAAATCCCGTGCAGCGGGATCGGATGTCAGCGCGCCCGCCGCAGCGCCGCCCGTGAGCACGTCGAGGCCGAGCGCAGCATCGCCGATCGTGCCCGTCACCAGGATGCGATCACCCGGCCGTGCGCCGGTGCGGCCGACCATCCGTTCCTGCGGCACGCGGCCGAAGGCGGTGATGGAGACCATCTGCGGTCCTGGGGTCGACACCGTGTCGCCGCCGAGCAGCGGGCACGCGAAGCTCTTGGCGTCCTCGCCGAGCGCATCCGCAAACGGCTTGAGCCAGGCATCCTCCCTGCTGCGCAGCGCCAGCGTCAGCACGAAGCCGGCCGGGACCGCTCCTTTGGCCGCGAGATCGGACAGGTTCACCCGCAGCGCCTTGCGCGCGATGGTGTCAGGCGGATCGGTGACAAGATAGTGCACGCCCTCCACCACCGCGTCGGTGGTGACGACGATGTCCTCGCCAGCCGATCTCAGGATAGCGGCATCATCGACCAGTCCGAACGCGCCGGGATCGGTCGCCAGCGGCTTGAAATAGCGCGCGATGAGGGAGTCTTCGCCGGAGGGATTTTGCGGGTTTGCCATCGGCGTTAGCCTCGAACACAAGTGTCATCGCCCGGCTTGACCGGGCGATCCAGTACGCCGAGACGCCTGACATCAATTACCGCTGCCGCGGCGTACTGGATCACCCGCTTTCGCGGGTGATGACAGCGGAATGTGTAGCTACCCCCGCCCGAACTCGTCACCGCGAAACTGGCGGCCAATCTGGTCGAGCACCGCGTTGACCATACCAGTCTCCTCGCGGTCGACGAAAGCGTTGGCGACGTCGACATATTCGGAGATCACCACGCGACCCGGCACATCCTTGCGGTGCTCCAATTCGTAGGCTCCTGCGCGCAGCACCGCGCGCAGGATCGCCTCGATCCGCTTCAAGGGCCAGCCCTTCGACAGCGCCTCATCGATCAGCGGATCGAGCTTCTTCTGGTCGCGAACGACGCCGGAGACGACATCGCGGAAGAAGGCGGCCTCTGCCGGCAGGTATGTGTCGCCCTCGACCTCGTTGCCGAGCCAATGACTCTCGAACTCGGCAAAAATGTCGTTGATGCCGGCACCGGCGATGTCCATCTGGTAGAGCGCCTGCACGGCGGCAAGCCGCGCCGCGCCGCGGCGGTTCGCCTTCTTCTCCGGAGCGCCCGCCGGCTTTTTGTTGTTGTCGGCCATGACTCAGGCCCGTGCCAAGCAGCGTTTGATGCGCAGCATCGCAAGCGCTGCACGTGCGGCATCGCCGCCCTTGTTGAGCTCGCTGGCGCGTGCCCGTGCCCAGGCCTGCGCCTCGGTGTTGACGGTGAGGATGCCGTTGCCGAGCGGCAGCTTTCGCGCCACCGCAAGGTCCATCAGCGCGCGCGAGGATTCCTGCGAGACGATCTCGAAATGGATGGTGTCGCCGCGGATCACGCAGCCGAGCGCAATCACCGCATCATAGGGCCTGCCGTTCGCCGCAGCCGCGTCGATCGCGATGGCGATCGCCGCCGGAATCTCCAGCGCGCCGGGAACCGTGATGACGTCGTGCGTGAGGCCGGCCGCCTTCAGCTCGGCGACTGCACCGTCCAGGAGCGCGTCCTGGAGATCGTCATAGAACCGCGCCTCGACAATCAGCGCGCGGGCGCCGGAGATGTCGGTCTGGTCCTTCAGGGGTGCGCGCCGCGCGTCTGCCATCGTTCAATCCGTTCTACAGTGGTCGGCGCGTTATGTAGTCGCCGCAGGCGGGTAAGCCAAGTTTTAAACCGTCGTTCCGGCTGCGCCGGTCACTTCATTTCCGTCAGCCGCGCCGCGTAGCGGGCCATCAGATCGACCTCGATATTGACCTCGTGCCCCGCCTTCCAGCCGCCGATCGTCGTCACCGTCAGCGTGTGCGGGATGATCAGCACCGAAAAGGTCGTGTCTTTCACCGTATTGACGGTCAGCGAGACGCCGTCGAGCGTGATCGAGCCCTTGGTGGCGATGAAGCGCGCCAGCTCGCGCGTCGTCGAGAGCTCGAACCGCGCCATGTCGGGCAGATCCTCGCGGCTGAGAAGCGTTGCGATGCCGTCGGCATGGCCGGCGACGATGTGGCCGCCGAGTTCGTCACCAATCTTCAGCGCCCGCTCGAGGTTGAGCTTTGTTCCGACCTTCCAGTGTTTTGCGGTCGTCAGTGCCAGCGTCTCGGCGGCGGCATCGACGTCGAACCAGGTGTTATTCCCCTCAACGCCGGAGGCGACCACGGTGAGGCAGACGCCGTTGCAGGCGATCGAGGCGCCATCGGCGATGGTGGTCTGATCATAACGGCAGGCGATGCGCAGACGGTGCAGCTGCCCCTGCGCCGTTGGCGTGAAGCCGACGATCTCGCCGATATCGGTGACAATGCCAGTGAACATTACGAGCGCTCGTAAACGGTGAGAGTATCCCTGTCGAATGTCTCGCTAGCATGAACCTTGTAGGCCCGCGACTGCGTGATTTTCGACAGGGGCAATGCATCGAGCGCATCGACGCCGCCAGAGCCCACCTCTTCCGCGCCGCGGAACAGCCAGATTTCGTCGACCAGGTCGGCCGCGACGAAGGACGCGGCAACACGGCTGCCGCCCTCGACCATCAGCCGCGTGATGCCCTTCTCGGCCAGCGCATGCAGCACGGCCGTAAGATCGAGCCCTGATGCACCGACCGGCGGCACGCGCAACATTTGCGCACCGGCCGCGCCAAGCCGCGTGGCGGCCGCGGCTTCGGCAAGCTCAGAACTCACCACCCAGAGCGGCGTCTCGCGCGCGGTGCGAACGAGCTTGCCTGCGCCGGGAATGCGCAGGCTCTGATCGAGCACCACCCGCACCGGCGAGCGCGCCGCCATGCCCGGCAGGCGGCAGGTGAGAAGCGGATCATCTGCCAACACCGTGCCGATGCCGACCAGGATGGCATCGCTCTGCGCGCGCAAGAGATGCACGCGATTGCGCACCGCCTCGCCGGTGATCGCAACCGGCTTGCCGCCGGCCGCGCCAATCTTGCCGTCGGGCGAGACCGCGAGCTTCAGGATCACGTGCGGACGCTTGTCCCGGATGCGACGGAAATGGCCGGCATGATCGAACGCGGCTTCCGCAGCGCATGGACCCACATCCACGACGATGCCGGCTGCCCGCAAACGCGCATGGCCCTGGCCGGCAACTTCCGGATTGGGATCCTCGATCGCGGCGACCACCCGCTTGATGCCGGCGGCGATCACCGCATCGGCGCAAGGCGGCGACTTGCCGAAATGCGAGCATGGCTCCAGCGTGACGTAGAGCGTGGCGCCGCGCGCCGCCTCGCCGGCCCGCAGCAAGGCCTCGGGCTCGCCATGCGGCCGCCCTCCGGGCTGTGTCCAGCCGCGGCCGACGATGACCCCATCCTTGACGATGACCGCACCGACGGCCGGATTCGGCCAAGTGCGACCCTGCCCGCGGCGCCCAAGCGAAAGCGCCAGCTGCATGAAGCGGAGATCGGCATCCTTGGCCTCACGGGCCTTCTGCGCGAATTGATCTTCCAGGATGCGGAAGATCATTTGCGGATCGCGGCGAGCCGCGCTTCCTCCTCACCGGAGAGCTCGCCGAGCACGTCGGCGAAATCCTTGGCCTCGCGGAAATTGCGGTAGACGGAGGCGAAGCGCACATAGGCGACGTCGTCGAGCGTGCGCAGATGCTCCATCACGGTCTCGCCGATCACCTCGGAGGAGATCTCGGCCTCGCCGCCGGTCTCGAGCTCGCGCACGATGGTGGAGACCATCTTCTCCACCCGCTCCGGCTCGACCTGCCGCTTGCGGAGTGAGATCTGCACCGAGCGCATCAGCTTGTCGCGGTCGAACGGCACGCGGCGGCCGTTGCGCTTGATCACCGTGAGCTCGCGCAGCTGCACGCGCTCGAAGGTGGTGAAGCGGAAATTGCAGGCGACGCATACGCGCCGCCTGCGGATGACAGAAGAGTCCTCGGTCGGACGCGAGTCCTTTACCTGCGTATCGAGACTGTTGCAGTTCGGGCAGCGCATCCGTTTACCCAAGCCTTACTGGTAGATCGGGAACCGGTCGGTGAGCGCCTTGACCCGTTCCTTGATCGCAGCTTCCACGAGCGGCGCCTTGCCGTCGTCGGACTGCGCGATCGCGTTGAGGACCTCGGCAATCATGCCGCCGACCTGCTGGAATTCGGCGACACCGAAACCGCGGGTGGTCGCGGCCGGAGTGCCGAGACGCAGGCCCGAGGTGACGAAGGGCTTTTCGGGGTCGAACGGAATGCCGTTCTTGTTGCAGGTGATGGCGGCGCGCACCAGCGCCTTCTCCGAGACGTTGCCCTTCAGGCCCTTCGGCCTGAGGTCGACGAGCATCAGATGGTTATCGGTACCGCCCGAGACAATATCGAACCCGTGGCTCTTCATCGCCTCGGCCAATGCCTTGGCGTTCTCGACGACGTTCTTGGCATAGACCTTGAAGTCCGGACGCAGCGCCTCGCCGAAGGCAACCGCCTTCGCCGCGATCACGTGCATCAGGGGGCCGCCCTGGAGGCCCGGGAAAATCGCCCCGTTGAGCTTCTTGGTCAGCGTCTCGTCATTCCACAGCATCAGGCCGCCGCGCGGACCGCGCAGCGACTTGTGCGTCGTGGTGGTGGTGACGTGGGCATACGGCACCGGCGAAGCATGCACGCCGCCGGCGACGAGGCCGGCGAAGTGCGCCATGTCGACCAAGAGATACGCGCCGACGCTGTCCGCGATCTCGCGGAAACGCTTGAAGTCCCAGGCGCGCGAATAGGCCGAGCCGCCCGCGACGATCAGCTTCGGCTTGACCTCTTCGGCCTGCTTGGCGACCGCGTCCATGTCGATGATCTGATCCTCGCGGCGCACGGTGTAGTGCGCGGCCTTGAACCACTTGCCGCTCATGTTGACGGGCGAGCCGTGGGTGAGATGGCCGCCGGCCGCAAGATCAAGACCCATGAAGGTGTCGCCGGGCTGGAGCAGCGCCAGAAACACCGCCTGATTCATCTGGCTGCCCGAGTTCGGCTGCACGTTGGCGAAGTTGGCGCCGAACAGCTTCTTGGCGCGATCGATCGCAAGGTTCTCGGCGACGTCGACCCACTCACAACCGCCGTAATAGCGCGCGCCCGGATAACCTTCCGCATATTTGTTGGTCATCACCGAACCCTGCGCTTCCAGCACGGCCCGGCTGACAATGTTCTCGGAGGCGATCAGCTCGACCTCATGGCGTTGCCGGCCGAGTTCGCCCCTGATGGCGGCGGCAATGTCCGGGTCGGCCTGCTCGAGCGAGGCGGTGAAAAACGAATCGGGCGCGGAGGCGGTTTTGGCTGAGGTCATCTTGCGAATATCTCCACCGCCGCAGCCTTTTGGCGGGCTACGGGCGGGTCTGGTGTGGCGGTCGGAAGCACGCGCGATCTACCACATCGCCCGCCCACGGCCAAGTATTTGCGGGTCGGACCTGAGATTTATGCAAGATATGGTGGAGAGTGGAGGTTTTCGGCGCCGGAGCGGTTTCATAGAACCGCTCCTCTGCGAATGTCCGGACTAGGACCGCTTTGGGCCTCACCTCGCGCCAACGGCCGCCGGCCCGAGCCGGTGGCAATTCATAGCCCGGTATAGCCCGCCTTCACCGGGTCCACGCTGCCGTCGAGCTGCCGGAGATAGGTCAGGCCGCAGACCGTCAACCGGTGGGTGTCCTTTTCGCCGGCCTCCATCAACGTATTGAGATAGTTGGTGACCTTGGCCCGTGCCTCCTCGCTCGCTGCTGCGGTGCGGTTGGCGAGCAGGTCATAGGTCTGCATGATGCGGTCGATGGCGGCTTCCATGGCACCCTCTGGTTCTCTTGAATCTTGGGAGTTTTGATCAGGCAACCGCGCGGGCCTCGGACTGCGTCTCGAACCGGGCGATCGCCTTGTTGGCGAGCCTGATCTTGTTGAATTCGCCCTGCTGGAGCAGCTTGACGATGATCCTGAGCAGGCGCTCGTCGGTGACGAGGGAATCGGGAATCGCGCCGGAGCGGCGAAGGTAGTTCGCGGCAATGGCGTAGGCCTCGCTCACGAGTTCCACGTTCATCGCCTGAGGCCCGCGCTCGACCAGCATCGACATTCTCCGATCCGACGGAGATAAGCGCCGAGCCCGGAACTGGTTCCCCGCCTGCGAGGTTTTTTTTCGCAGGTGCAAAAAAATACAAAACGCCCCGGTCCGGACGGAATCCGGGCCGGCGCGCTTGGGGAAGTCTAAGGGCACGTTCGGGGAGGCTTGCCGGTCTTGTTGGGGGCCGGCTTGGCCTTGATCCCTTGGAACTCAGAGCCGGTACAGGATCTGGTCGGTCCAGAACCGCTCAAGACGGTGCAGCGACTTGTTGAGGGTCGAGAACTCCTCGCCGGAGATGCCGCCGACCTGCTCCACCGTCTTGACGTGCTTCTGGTAGAGCGCATCGACGATGCGGCGGACTTCGTGGCCCTGCGGGGTCAGGCGGATGCGCACCGAGCGGCGATCAACGCGCGAGCGCTGATGATCGAGGAAGCCGAGCTCGACGAGCTTCTTCAGATTGTAGGAGACGTTGGAGCCGAGATAGTAACCGCGCGTGCGCAGCTCGCCCGCGGTCAGCTCCTTGTCGCCGATGTTATAGAGCAGGAGCGCCTGGACCGAGTTGATGTCCGCACGGCCGCGGCGATCGAATTCATCCTTGATCACGTCGAGGAGCCGGCGATGCAGCCGCTCCACCAGAGTCAAAGCTTCCAGATAGAGCGACTGCACCGAACCCTGCTGGCCGGAGACGCGCTCTGCGGTATCTGCCGCAGTTGCGACGGCTTTCATCATGACACTTCCCCTGTTGTCGTTTTTATCGACACTTATTCGACGAAACTTGTGTCCCGTCTGATAGGTGCAACTTAAGGGGCTCGTTTGAAGATCGGCTTAAATAAGAGAATAAAGAGATCATGAATTTAAGACAGTGAATTGCGGATTAAGCCTGTAGCAAAAGGACTTTTCGCAACCCTCTGTTGACCCTCGCAAGGTCCTGTTCACCCTCCGTCCGCCCCTATTGTCGCATTCCAGTACAGCCCCGCCCCGTTTCGAAACGGGCGCGTAACAGCTGTGGCGGAACAGGCTGGTCAACGAAAACTTACCGCAAATTTTAGGCAACCAACGGTCAACCAATCGCGCACAACTGCGCGAGCTTCCTTCGTGTCCCGGACAAGCGAAGCGCAGATCCGGGACCCAGAAAGCCACAAACGAGATCGCGGAGAAATGGGCCTCGGCTCTGCAACGCATCACGCCGCACTGGACGACGCTTCGCATCGCCGGGGCGCGCTGCATTGCGTCCGGGGCACGAGAGCACTGACGTGTCGAACTATCTGCTACGGCGGCCGTTCCCGCGCAGCCATCCAGGCGAGCGCGAGATATGCGGCGAGCATGAACGCTTCGACGCCGACCACGACGAGGCTGCCGCCGTAGATGCCGGGGAACATCAGCTCGATCACCGCCATCGACACCACGGTCGTCAACCACACCACCGCGCCCCAGGGCGTCGCCAGCCACAGACCAACCGCCGCGACGAGCTCGATCACGGCGAAGTAGACGGTCGCGGCCTGCCAGGCCATCGACTGGTTCTCGAACGCCTCGTCCTCGCCACCGACGAAACCCGTCACTTGCGCCCAGTGATAGAGACCCTTCAGGATCGAGAGCAGCGCCATCACCCGCAGGAACAACACGAGCCGGCGCGTCCACACATTGTCATCGGACTGGGAGCGCTCCGATGAGATCGCCGCCACCGACATCGCGCCATCCCTGGCGGTGTCTCTGGCATTGTCCCTGGCACTGTCGCGGGCCGCATCGCGGGTGGAGATCTCGGACATGGCCCCCTTCTGGCTGTTTCGCCCCGCAAAATCAATCGGCTGTCATCCCTTGCGGCAGGTCAAGCCGCGGTGACGGGAACCATGCGAGCTGGTATAAGAATAATTCCAGCCGGAGGAAGACTAATGGCGATCAAATACGGACGTCCGATCGAACTGCGCGAGGTTTCGCGCCGGGATGATGCCGGCGCCTCCCCTGCCCTCGATCTGACCGTCCGTCCGCGCCGCAACCGCAAGGCCGAGTGGGCTCGGCGCATGGTGCGCGAGAATGTCCTCACCACGGATGATCTGATCTGGCCGCTGTTCCTGATCGACGGCAGCAATAAGCGCGAGCAGGTCGCCTCGATGCCCGGCGTTGACCGCCTCAGCGTCGACCAGGCCGTGCGCGAAGTCGAGCGCGCCATGAAGCTCACCATCCCCTGCATCGCGCTGTTTCCCTATACCGACCCGTCCCTGCGCGACGAGGAAGGATCGGAAGCGACCAATCCGAACAATCTGGTCTGCCAGGCTGTGCGCGCGATCAAAAAGGAGTTTCCGGAGATCGGCATTCTCTGCGACGTCGCGCTCGATCCGTTCACCAGTCACGGTCACGACGGCCTGATCTCCGACGGCAAGATCTTGAACGACGAGACGGTCGCAGTGCTGGTGCGTCAGGCGCTGGTGCAGGCCGAGGCCGGCTGCGACATCATCGCGCCGTCCGACATGATGGACGGCCGCGTCGCCGCGATCCGCGAGGGGCTCGATCGCTCCGGCCTGCTCGACGTGCAGATCATGGCTTATGCCGCCAAATACGCCTCGGCCTTCTACGGCCCGTTCCGCGACGCCATCGGCTCGGCCAAGACGCTCACCGGCGACAAGCGCACCTACCAGATGGACAGCGCCAATACCGATGAAGCACTGCGCGAAGTCGAGCTCGACATCGCCGAAGGCGCCGACATGGTGATGGTGAAGCCGGGCATGCCCTATCTCGACGTGGTCCGCCGCGTGAAGGATACCTTCGCGATGCCGACCTTCGCCTACCAAGTCTCCGGCGAATACGCGATGATCGCAGCCGCCGCCAATAACGGCTGGCTCGACGGCGACCGTGCCATGATGGAAAGCCTGCTCGCCTTCAAGCGCGCCGGCGCCGACGGTGTGCTGAGCTATTTCGCGCCGAAGGCGGCAGAGAAGCTGCGGAGCCAAGGATAAGGTGCCGTAGGGTGGGCAAAGTCACGTAGCGACGTGCTCACCATTCCGGCTTGTGATCGCGGAACGATGGTGGGCACGGCGCTAACGCGCCTTTGCCCACCCTGCCTCCCCATGGTCGTTTCGGCGAAGACCGGGCGCACCTGCCTCCTCGTCGTCCTGGCGAAAGCCAGGACCCATACCCACCAGCTTCCGTTTGACGAGGACTCGTAGTGGCATTTCGCCGCAATCCCTCCTGCCTGCGTTAATGGGTCCAGGACGACACTGCGATTGATAACTCGCCGCTCGCAACAGCCGCGGAATCGCCGGAATATTTTCGCTTGTTGATCCCAGCGCGCCCTTGGCATGCGGACGACCTGTTCCCATGTCCCGCCATGGGGGTTCGCTGGGAGAAACGGACATGTCGGACTCGGGCAATTCAGGCGCCTGGCGCAACGACGGCGGGATGCAGCCGCACGCCTACGACCCCTATCTGCATCCGGAACTGTTCCGCGGCGTTGCAACGCGGCGGGTGTTCGCCTTCCTGATCGACATGGTCGTGATCTCGGTGCCGGTGATCCTCGGCTACATCTTCATCGCCCTGTTCGGCGTGGTGACGCTCGGCATCGGCTGGGCGCTGTTCTGGATCGCCTGGCCGGCCTCGGTGGTCTGGGCCATCGTGTATTACGGTGCCAGCATCGGCGGCCCTTCCTCCGCAACAGTGGGCATGCGCGTGATGGATCTGGAACTGCGCACCTGGTACGGCGCGCCCGGTTACTTCGTCCTCGGCGCCACCCATGCCGTGCTGTTCTGGGTGACGATCTCGTTCCTGTCACCCTTCGTGGTGCTGGTCGGCCTGTTCAACGGCCGCCGTCGCCTGTTGCACGATTTCGTGCTGGGAACGGTCGTGATCAACAATTCGGTTCGCGTACCCGCGCCCCAGGCCGCAAGGATGTACTGATCAACGACCTGTCAACCCGGACCTTCTAGACTGACTGATCTGCCGAGCAGGCCAATTGACCGGGAGCGTCCGTAGCGCGATGCTGAGATACAGTTCGGAGGCCCACGACGTCCCTTGACCCAGCACTCGCGCGATACCCCTCAATTTTACCTCACGGCGCCTTCCCCGTGCCCCTATCTGCCGGGCCGACATGAGCGCAAGGTGTTTACGCACCTCGTAGGTGAGCGCGCCGGTGACCTCAACGACCTCCTGACCCATGGCGGCTTCCGCCGCAGCCAGTCGATTGCCTACCGGCCGGCCTGCGATCAGTGCCGCGCTTGCGTCTCGGTCCGGGTCATCGCCAACGAGTTCCGGCCCTCCCGCAACTTCCGAAAAGTGCTGGCGCGCAACGCCGACATCATCGGCGAGCAGCGCAGCGCGGTGCCCACCTCCGAGCAATATTCGGTGTTCCGCGCCTATCTCGACGCCCGCCACCGCCACGGCGGCATGGCCGACATGACCGTGCTCGACTACGCCATGATGGTCGAGGACAGCCATGTCGAGACCCGCATCATCGAGTACCGCAAGCGCGGCCCGGACAGCGGCCTCACCGGCCGCGGCGAAGAGCTGATCGCCGTGGCGCTGACCGATGTGCTCAGCGATGGCCTGTCGATGGTCTATTCGTTCTTCGAGCCGAGCCAGGTCAGCCGCTCGATGGGCACCTTCATGATTCTCGACCACATCGCTCGCGCGCGGCGTCAGGGCCTGCCTTACGTCTATCTCGGCTACTGGATCGAGGGCTCCAAGAAGATGGACTACAAGGCCCGCTTCCTGCCGCAGCAGCGCCTCGCGCCCTCAGGCTGGCTGCGCATCGACGCGCACGGGGATACAGCGTCCGAGCCGCAGGATTAACTCACTGTCATGCCCCGGCTTGACCGGGGGCATCCAGCACGCCGCGGCTTCTCAACTCAATCACAACGGTCTCTGGAATACTGGATCGCCCGGTTTAAACCGGGCGATGACAGAAAACATTGCGGCTACATCACCCAAACAGCGTATCCGCCAGCAGCTTCACGTTCAAAACCACGATCACGCCCGCGACGATCCATGCGACGGCGGCGACCGAGACCGGGATCGCGAACTGCCCCATCTTGCGGCGGTCGGAGACGAAGCGGACCAGCGGGATGACGGCGAAGGGCAGCTGCATCGACAGCACGACCTGGCTGAACACCAGCAAATCGGCCGTGCCGCGCTCGCCATAGATCGCGGTGACGATGATCACGGGAATGATGGCGATGCCGCGCGTGAGCAGGCGGCGCGCCCAGCTCGGCAGACGCAGGTCGAGAAAGCCCTCCATCACGATCTGGCCGGCGAGCGTCGCCGTGACCGTCGAGTTGAGGCCGGAGGCCAGCAGCGCCACTGCGAACAGCGTCGAGGCGATGCCGAGGCCGAGCAGCGGCGACAAGAGCTCGAAGGCCTGCCCGATCTCGGCGACATCGGAATGGCCGCTCTTGTGGAATGTCGCAGCTGCCACGACGAGGATCGCGGCGTTGATGAACAGCGCCAGCATCAGGGCGATGGTCGAGTCCGTCGTCGCCCATTTGATCGCCTCGCGCCGGCCGGTGTCGTTGCGCTCATAGGCGCGCGTCTGCACGATCGAGGAATGCAGGTAGAGATTATGCGGCATCACGGTCGCACCGATGATGCCGATCGCGATGTAGAGCATCTCGGAATTGGTGAAGATCTCGGTCTTCGGCACAAAGCCGTGCAGCACCTCCGCGACCGGCGGAGCCGCAGCCGCGATCTGGACCACGAAGCAGACCGCGATCACCACCAGCAGCGCGATGACGAAGGCTTCGAGGAAGCGGAAGCCGCGGTTCATCAGAAGCAGCAGCAGGAAGGCGTCCAGCGCTGCGAGCAGCGCGCCGCCGATCAGCGGAATGCCAAACAGGAGCTTCAGCGCGATCGCGGTGCCGATGACCTCGGCGAGATCGCAGGCGATGATCGCCGCCTCGCAGGCGAGCCAGAGCAGGAAGTTCACCGCCGGCGAATAGGTGGCGCGGCACGCCTGCGCGAGGTCGCGGTCGGTGACGATGCCGAGCCGCGCCGCCAGCGACTGCAGCAGGATCGCCATCAAATTCGAGAGCAGGATGACCGAGAGCAGCGTGTAACCGAACTTCGATCCGCCGGCGAGGTCGGTCGCCCAATTGCCGGGATCCATGTACCCGACCGAGACGAGGTAGCCCGGACCGACGAAGGCAAGCAGCCGCCGCCACCAGCGGCCGGCGGCCGGAATGGCGACGGTGGAATTGACCTCGGCGAGGCTCTTGGTGATCGGCGCGTCGGCACGCCAGCCGGCTGCGTCGGGGGTCAGGTGGGGTGATCGGGCATCCATGCTGGCAGAATACCCGACTTGGTTCTTATTGCAACTCATTTGCAACTGCATCTAGCCGCACCGGTTCCTGGCGTGGCCGTGGCAATCTCGCCTCTTGTCGGGAAGCGGGTGGGTTCGGTGGTCCTCACGGGCGAACATTGGCGCAAATTCGCCTCTGCAGGATATGAGCCATGTCAACGCCTCCTCGCCTCCCTGACACCTTCAACCGCCTCGCCTGGTCGAACCTTGCGGCGCAATCGGCCGAGCAGATCGCACTGGCCGCAGCGCCCATCGTCGCCGTGCTGACGTTGGGGGTCGCTGAGGGGCGGACCGGCCTGCTACAGACCGCCCTCACCCTGCCCTTCGTCCTGTTCGCCATTCCCGCCGGCGTGCTCGCCGACCGCATCTCCCGCCGCTGGCTGATGGCGGGAGCCGAGGCGTTGCGGGCCGCCGCACTCGCAGCCATCGTGCTGTTGCTGGCGCTGGGCGCGCTCAATTTGCCGCTGCTGGCGTTGCTCGGCTTCGCTGCGGTGTGCGGCACTGTCGTCTACAGCGTGGCCGCGCCGGCGCTGGTGCCGTCGCTGGTGAGCTCGGACCTGTTGCCGGCGGCGAATGCGCGGATCGAGCTCGCGCGCACCATCGCCTTTGCGAGCGGCCCTGCGCTCGGCGGCGCGCTGGTGGGCTGGTGGGGCGCGAGCCCAGCCTTCGGCTTTGCCGCGGCACTCTCGGCCGTCGCGGTGGTGCTGCTCGCCGGCATCTACGAGCCTGCCCGCGCGCCAGCGCCGCAGCGCCACCCGTTCCAGGACATCCGCGAAGGCGCGGCCTTCGTGTTTCACCATCCGCTGCTGCGGCCGGTGTTCATCACCCAGTTCATCTTCAACACCGGATGGTTCGTGCAGATCGCGGTGTTCGTGCCCTATGCCGTGCGCCATCTCGGCCTGACCGCCGCCGGCGTTGGCACCGTGCTGACGATGTACGGCGTCGGCATGGTGATCGGCGCGCTGGTCGCGACGCGCGTGATGCAGCGCGTCGCGTTCGGCACCGTGGTCGGGCTCGGGCCCGTCACCGGCTTCGTCGCCGCACTCGTGATGGCACTGACGGTGCTGGTCCCCTCGCCCTGGCTTGCGGCCTTGAGCTTCTTCCTGCTGGGCGTCGGGCCGATCCTGTGGGTGATCTCGACCACGACACTGCGCCAGTCGGTGACACCGCCGCGCCTGCTGGGACGCGTCTCCGCCATCAACATCATGAGCTATGGCGCCCGCCCGCTCGGCTCGGCGCTGGGTGCAATCGTCGGCGGCATCTGGAGCGCGGAAGCCTGCCTCTATCTCGCCGCCGCCGTGTTCGGCGTGCAGGCGCTGGTGATCCTGCTGTCACCGGCGGTGGCACTGGACCGGCAGCCGGACATGGTGGGCGATGAGGCGCCGGCGCGGTGTTAGCTGATTGAGAGCATAGCGCAGCAACAATCTCCGTCGTCCCGGCGAAGGCCGGGACCCATAACCACAGAGAGTAGTTTGGCGAAGACTCGTGGTTACTAGCTCGTGCCGCAACTTCTCCCTGGGGGTATGGGTCCCGGCCTTCGCCGGGACGACATCGAAGATCAACCCGCCAGATACCGCTCGTAGCTTCCCGTCACGGGCTCGCTGGCATCGACGTCTGGATCGAGCGTGTAGAGATCCTGCGCGCGGCCGATGCCGCGCAGGGCGTAGCGGCCGGTGGAGACGAGATAGCGGCGCCCAGTGGCGTCGAGACCCTTGTAAAACTCCGACGACGCCAGCAGTTCGCGATCGACCGAGCGGCTCATCGAGGCGATGCGGCTGACCTCGTTGACGGTCGGGCCGACCACGGTGAAATCGAGCCGGTCCTCGCTGCCGATATTGCCGTAGAAGACCTCGCCGACATGCAGGCCGATATAGGCCGACGTGGTGGGACGGCCGTCGGCCGCGCGGCGCTTGTTCAAGTCAGTGATGTTCTTGCGAAACAGATGCTCGGCGCGCAGCGCGGCCCGACGCGCATCCGCCATATCCTCGCCCCAGAACATCGCGAGCACACCGTCGCCGATCAGCTTGAGGACGTCACCGCCAGCATCGTGGATGGCGTCGATCACGGCCTGCGCATAGTCGTTGAGGAACGGAATGATCTCGTCGGGACCGATGCTCTCGCTGATCCCGGTCGAGCCGCGCAGGTCCGAATACCAGAGCACGGCGTTGATGCGCTCGGTAACGCCGCGCGAGATGCGCCCGCGGAGCACTTGCTCGGAAGCGTCGCGGCCGAGATAGACGCGGCCGAGCGTGCGCACGATGTCGACCTGCTGCGCCGACTTGATCGCGAGACCAAGAACGGGGACGAGGTCGCGCAGCGCGACCAGCTCGGATTCCGTAAAGCCGTGCTCGCGCCGCGTCGTCCAGTAGGAGTAGAGACAGTCCATCTGTCCGAGCGCGCCGGTCTCGCCGAATCGATGCACGAAAGCAAGAAAATGCCGATGGCCCTTTTCGGCGAGATCGCCGATCTGCGAGAAATCGAGCGACGGGGCATCGGCAAGATCGATCACCATCTCGTCGTGCCCGTGCTCGAGCAGATGATAGAACACCGACCGACGCCAGTTCTTGGCGGCGTCGCCCTCCGCGGTCGAACCGTATTCGATGACGTCGCTCTCGTTGGTTGGCGTATCGCTCCAGCGAAACGCGCGGCCCTCGTAGATCGGATGCAGCGTGTCGATGACCACGAGCCCGCGCGACAGGTCGAGCCCTTCGGCGCAGCAGCGCTCGCAGAAACCGCGGAGCAGCTCGGGTTCAGGGAGGCCCGTTAGCCCCTGGCCGGCGACCCAGTTCATCAGTGAAAGGCGCGAAGTTACTTGCATATGCCATTATGACGCGCATTCGTGACGAGCGAAAGGCGCGAGGGCCGACGTGACGCCAGGCTCCCGTCCCTTGCAGGTCGAATATGCCGCCGCCGCGGTTGACGCTTCCGCCGCGCGGGCTGCAAATGCCGGCGATGATGACTTTGTCGGCCAGAATCGGAAGCACGCGCGAATGACCCGGCGCCAGCTTCCGATCATCCTGGCGCTCGGCACCACGCAGACCCTGGCCTGGGCTTCCAGCTATTATCTGCCGGCGCTGCTCGCCGATCCCATGGCGCACGACCTCGGCGTCTCTTCCAACTGGATCTTTGGCGCGTTCTCGGCTTCGCTCGTGATCGCGGCGATGCTCGGCCCGCGCATCGGGCGGCAGATCGATCTCGTCGGCGGACGGCAGGTGCTGTCAGCCTCGAACCTGACCATCGCCGCCGGCCTCGTCCTGCTCGGCCTCTCGCAGTCGGTGGCGGTGATGGGGATCGCCTGGCTCGTGCTCGGCATCGGCATGGCGATGGGCCTCTATGACGCCGCCTTCGCCGCGCTCGGCCGCATCTATGGCACCGAGGCGCGCAGGCCCATCACCGGCATCACGCTGATGGCGGGCTTCGCCTCCACGGTCGGCTGGCCGCTCACCGCCTGGGGGCTGTCCCATATCGGCTGGCGCGAGACCTGCTTTGCCTGGGCCGCCGCCAACATCCTGATCGGCCTGCCTCTCAACTTCTTCATGCTTCCGGCGATCAAGGGCGCCAGGCAGGCCGCAGCGACCGCCGAGAAGCCGCACCTGCCGCTCGACCGCACCATGATCCTGCTCGCCTTCATCTTCGCCGCGGTCTGGACCGTCACCGGCGCGATGGCCGCGCATTTCCCGCGCATCCTGGAGACGACGGGCGCAACGCCGGTCGAGGCCATCGCGGCCGGCGCGCTGATCGGCCCGGCCCAGGTCGGCGCACGTATCCTCGAAGCCGGCGTCCTCAGCCGTTTCCATCCGCTGTGGTCGACGCGGCTCGCCTGCCTCACCCATCCGATCGGCGCTGTGATCGTCGCAATCTTCGGCGGCGCTGCGGCGAGCGCGTTTGCGCTGTTCCACGGCTCGGGCAATGGCATCCTGACGATCGCGCGCGGCACGCTGCCGCTCGCGATCTTCGGGCCGAAGGACTTTGGCTACCGTCTCGGCATCATCGGCGCGCCGGCGCGAATGGCGCAGGCGGTGGCGCCGCTCGCCTTCGGTCTGCTGATCGACGTCATGGGCGCCAAGGTGCTGATCGTCTCATCCGCGCTCAGCCTCTCGGCGTTGGCGGCCCTGTTCCTGATCCGCCCGGAGCGCCGCCCGGATTGACCGCGCCACAACTTCTCGCGCAAGCAGCGATGACCGAAGACACCAGATCCGGATCTCAGTCGTAAAACTCCGGCGCCATCTTCTGGCTGTCGCGCTGGGCCTTGTCGTGGTTGATCCAGAGCTGGGCTTTTTCCTTGGCGAGCGTGTCGGCGATCTTCTGCATCGAGGCCGCGGTCTGGTCCTTGCTGACGTTCATGCTGGGCACGCGGCGGTTGTCCCAATTGTCTTTGAAGTGCACGGCATCGCCCGACAGGATCACCGCGCCGGTCTTCGGCAATTTCACCAGCAGCGACTGGTGCCCCGGCGTGTGGCCGGGCGTCGACAGGATCGTCATGCTGCCGTCGCCGAACACGTCCTTGTCGCCTGCCAGCAGTTCGACCGGATGTGACGGCTTGAAGCGCGGCTCGTTATTGGCGGCGGGCCAATCATATTCGGCCTTCTGCACATAGAGCGTGGCCTGCGGGAACAGCTCGACATTGCCGGTGTGATCGGGATGCGTGTGCGAAACCGCCATCGCCTTGATGTCGGCGGGCTTGACGCCGAGCTGCTCGAGCTGCGCGGCAAGCGTCTTCGGCCGGCGCCAGGTGACGGCTTTGGGATCGGCGGGCACGAGACCATTCGGCATCGCGGCGACGGAATCGGCAATGCCGGTGTCCCACAGGAACCAGCCCTTGGCGTGCTTGATGAGATAGCAGGTGTCGACGAAGTCCATCGTCTTGCCTTCGTTCAGGCCGGGCGTCCAGCGCGAGATGTCGCCCGCGGTGCCCTCCCCGCAATTCAGCACGTAGAGCCTTTCGACGCCGGTCTTTTCCGATTGTGCCAGCGCTGAAGGGCTGGACAGAGCGAGTGCAGCAATGGCGAGCGCGAACTTCATCCTGGGCATCATTGTTGTTCCTCCCGTACAGCCATGCAGGCCACGACCGAGGATCAACCCCGGCCCGTTCGCGGAATTCCCGTAAAACACGTCAATGCGGGCAGGTCTCGACCTCGACCGTGACGTGGCTGAGGCCCTTCAGCCCGGCCAGTCGCCGTTTGTAGACGGCCGGCTGCTTCGGCTGGTCCGACACCACCGAGAGCAGCACGGCACAATGGCCGGGGCCGACCTGCCAGAGATGCAGATCGGTGACGCGGTCGTCGCCGATCTCCATGCGCGCCCGGATCACCCGCTCCAGCTTCTCGTCGGCGCGCACGTCGAGCAGCACCGCACCTGATGACTTGATCAGGCCGAACGCCCAGCTCGCGATCACAGCGCTGCCGATCAGGCCGACGGCTGGATCGGCCCAGACCCAGCCTGAATACATCGCGACGACGAGTGCTGCGATCGCCAGCACCGAGGTCGCCGCGTCCGCCATGACATGCACATAGGCAGCACGAAGATTGTTGTCGTGATGATGATGGTGGTGATGGCCATGATGATCGTGGTCGTGGCCATGATCGTCGTGATCATCATGCACGTGGCCATGGCCGTGATCATGGCCATGATGGTGGTGATCGTGGCTGCCGCGCAAAAGCCACGCGCTGGCGAGGTTGACGCACAGGCCGAGCGCAGCGACCGCGATCGCCTCGCCAAAGACGATCGGCACCGGCGCGATCAGCCGCAGCACGCTCTCATAGGCGATCTCGACCGCGATCAGACCCAGGATGATCGCGCTGGAGAAGGCGGCGAGATCGCCGAACTTACCGGTGCCGAAGGTGAAATGCGCATTTCCCAGGTGCCGGCGCGCGAAGCGGTACGCGAACGCCGCAATGCCGAGCGCGGCCGCATGCGTTCCCATGTGCCAGCCGTCGGCGAGCAGCGCCATGGAACCGAACAGCGAGCCGGCGACGATCTCACCGACCATCATGACCAGCGTCAGGACGACCACGAGCCAGGTGCGCCGCTCGTTCTCCTCGTGCTTGTCGCCGAGGAAGGCGTGATCGTGGGTCCATTGCTCGATGGAGTGCGAGTGCATCGAATTCTCCAGAAAATTCAGGTCTGTCGGCGCGCAGTATAGACCGCCGGGGTCCGATTTTCTAAGGCCCAATCGTCCAGTGGATTGACAGTCCTGCTTAGTTTCGCTGTAATCCGCGCCATGGGGATTTGAGCGATCTCCCCACGAGGCGACATGCCCAAGTATCGCGTCCCGTTCGGTTTTTGCGAGGACGCATCATGTCTACTTTCACGACCATATCATCCGACAAATTGGCGCGCCTGATTGGCACGGCCAATGCCCCTGTACTCATCGACGTCAGGACCGAGGAGGATTTTGCCGCTGATCAGCGGCTGATCCCCGGCTCGATCAAGCTCAGCCACGACAAGGTCCAGGACTGGGGCCGCGACTTCGCCGGCCGCCGGGCGATCGTCGCGTGCCTGCGCGGCGAAAAGCTCGCACAGGGCACGGCGGCCTGGCTGCGCCAGCTCGGCGTCCAGGCCGAGACGCTGGACGGCGGCTTCGAGGGCTGGAAGGCAGCCAAGCTGCCGCTGCTCGACACGCGCAAGCTGCCGCCGCGCGATGCGAGGGGGCGCACCGTCTGGGTCACGCGGGCGCGGCCGAAGATCGACCGCATTGCCTGCCCCTGGCTGATCCGCCGCTTTGTCGATCCCAACGCGGTGTTCCTGTATGTGACACCGTCCGAAGTGGTCGGCGTCGGCGAGCGGTTCAATGCAGCTCCCTTCGACATCGAGAACGTGTTCTGGAGCCACCGCGGCGAGCTCTGCACCTTCGACGTCATGATCGAGGAGTTCGGGATCGCCTCGCCAGCCCTGCTCCGGCTCGCGACGCTGGTGCGCGGCGCCGACACCGCGCGGCCTGATCTTGCGCCGGAGGCGCCGGGCCTGCTCGCGGCCTCGCTCGGACTGTCGCGCATGTATGACGACGACCTCGAACAGCTCGAGGCCGGCATGGTGCTCTACGACGCCTTCTACCGCTGGTGCCGCGATGCCACGGCCGAGACCCACAACTGGCCGACCAACAAGGTGAAGGCATAATGGATACCCGTAACCTTCAAGCAGGAGCTGGCGCCGGTCACGGCGTCAGCTTCAATGAGGCCTTTCGCGTCTGGCTCCGCGTCGCGTCCTTGAGCTTCGGTGGGCCCGCGGGCCAGATCGCGGTGATGCATCGTATCCTGGTCGAGGAGAAGAAGTGGATCTCCGAAGGCCGTTTCCTGCATGCGCTGAACTACTGCATGCTGCTGCCGGGACCGGAGGCGCAGCAGCTGGCGACCTATGTGGGCTGGCTGATGCATCGCACCGCCGGCGGGCTGATGGCGGGCGGGCTGTTCATCCTGCCCGGCATCATCGCCATCATGGGCCTCAGCTACGTCTACGCCGCCTACGGCAATGTCAGCTTCGTCGAGGCGCTGTTCTTCGGGCTGAAAGCCGCCGTGCTCGCCATCGTCGTCGAGGCTGTGGTGCGCGTCGGCAAGCGCGCGCTGAAGAACCGCATCATGATCGCGCTCGCGGCCGCGGCCTTCATCGCGATCTTCTTCCTCGCGGTGCCTTTCCCGATCATCATCATCGCTGCCGGCATCATCGGCTATGCCGGCGCCAGAAGTGGCCGTCCGGAATTCGCGCCGGCCGGTCACGGCCATGGCGGCAACAACGCTGCGATCGACAGCATGCTCGGCGAAGCCGTGCCCGAGCACGTTCGTCCCAACACCGGGCGCGCGATCCGTGTCGGTGCGTTGTGGCTTGCGCTCTGGCTCGTGCCAGTCGTGGCGCTGCTCGCGGCCTTCGGTCAGGACAACGTCTTCAGCCAGATCGCGCTCTTTTTCTCAAAAATGTCGCTGGTCACCTTCGGCGGCGCATATGCCGTGCTGGCCTATGTCGCGCAGCAGGCGGTCGAGCAATATCACTGGCTGAAGCCGCACGAGATGCTGGACGGCCTCGGCATGGCCGAGACCACCCCGGGCCCGCTGATCATGGTGCTCCAGTTCGTCGGCTTCATGGCGGCCTATCGCGACCCAAGCGGCCTGTCGCCGATGCTGGCGGCAACGTTCGGCGGACTGCTCGCGACCTGGGTCACCTTCACGCCCTGCTTCCTCTGGATCTTCGTCGGCGCGCCCTATATCGAGCGCCTGCGCGGCAATACGGGATTGGCAGGCGCACTCAGCGCGATCACCGCCGCGGTGGTCGGCGTGATCCTGAACCTCTCGATCTGGTTCGCGCTACACACGCTGTTCCGCGAGACCGTGCCGGTGCACGCGTCTTCATTCGACTTCGACAGGCCGGTGCTGACGAGCGTCGATATTCCGGCGCTGGTGCTGTCGATCGCGGCCGCCACCGCGATCTTCCGCTTCAAGCTCGGCATGCTCACGGTGCTTGCGGGCAGCAGCGCCGCCGGCGTGGCGCTGCGGCTGGCGGGGGTGATCTAGGGCATGGTTAGCAAGAGAAACGAATGTTTCGCGCCGAGCGATGCTCCCCATGACCACGCGCGGAAGTGTGGCTGGCTTCGCTAGGATCAGCCATCCAGTAGCGCTGCCATCCGTTGTCGATCGACGATGTTGGGGTCTTGCGGCAATTGACAGCCGTCTAACTCGGCCAGTTTTGCGGCTACATGCGGTCTAGCGATGACGTCCTGAGGCAGCGCAAGGCACATTGCGATTTCGATCATGCCACGGAGCACGTCTGCGTCTTGGGATGATGCCACCAGAAGCTTGGCCATGACTGGGTTGGGCGCGGGCATCGGCATGCCCTCTTCCAGAGCCGTCATTTCGGCGATCCGAACGCGGTCCGCGGCGATCTGATTTCGATAAAACGGACCGACTTGGCTTTCGGTGTCAGCGTCGTATTCCCGGGAGAAAGCTCCGGGATCGTCGATGTGTCGGCGCGCAACATTACGGAGCACCTGCGCGTGCAGAAGGCCGACGCTCAAGCCGCGTCCGGCGGACGGATTGGTGCACGCCCATGCATCACCTACAGCGGCGAATCCCGTGACGACCGGCCGACCATCGACGACAAACCGCCGGTATCGGTCGACAACTCCCGTCATCAGAAGGACGGGCGTTACTGGCTCGCCGTCGAGCCAATGGGCTTGCCGCGGACATGCGGAGACGACGCGATGGAATGTCGCCGTATCGCGCAAGGCTCGCATCGCCTTGTTCTTCGACGAGGTATACAAGGTGATCGACCAGGTGTCATTGTCCCCGTCCAGGGTAAGGATCGAAAACAAGCCCATCGACGTGAGTGCACGTCCCGTCCTGCGAGGCCGCTGTTGCCCCGAGAAATACCGCGTAAAATAAGCGAAGTTGCTATCTTCGCATTCCTCGATCGGGCTACGGGCACCCGCGCTGATGATCCAATCGCAGGCCGCGCTTCGTCGTCCCATGGCGTCGATTACCAGATCAGCGCGAATCTCTTCGCCAGATGTCGTGCGTACCCCTGCAACGTGCGGCACATCTCGGACGGCCGAAGCGCCCGTGATCAGTTCGCGAACCTTGGTGCCCCGACGAATGGTCACGTTAGGTGCCACTTGCGCCATTGCAGCCACGGCGCATTCAATAATGGGCCTCCGACCGGTGACGAAGCGTATGGCCTCGTCGCCCGGACGCGGCGTCCGATCCGTTATGGCTGGGGGAAGAGATCGACTGTCCAGATAGTCCACCCAAACGCAACCGGCTCGAAGCAGACCATCAGTCAACCCCGGCAATTCCTGATCGCTGATCATCCGAAATCGCGAACTGAGGTTATGAGGTTGCCTGAATTGGGCAACTCCCGGACGTTCCCACGAATTCCATCCCTCGGCGGGCGCTGCGGGTTGATCGGCCGGGTCAGCCTCTAGAACTGTGACTCGGTGGCCATCGCGACCAAGCATCATCGCTGTGCACAATCCAATCACGCCTCCGCCGCAAATCAGGATTTTGCTCATCCGTTCTCCCCCTAGAGTTCGGCCGACCGCAGAAGTCGCGCTGAATCGTCATCGTCTCCTCCCGGCGAAACGACGACGAGCCTCATATGCGCATGGTTCTTCAAGATATAGGTCGATGTAGCGAACGGGAGGTTCAAAGCCCTCCTCAGCCTGCCTTCGGAGCCAGATGTCACAGGTGACGCCCATAGGTCCGTGATGTCAGCGTGAGCAAATCTCGTCTGCTATGCCCCACCAAACGGACCTCAATGAGAACCGTCGCCACTTCGCTGATGGGTCAACAACAGACATGTACGCCGCCGGCCTACTTGCCCTCGTTCCATATGTCGGTGGCGAGCTTCCAGTCATTTCCGACCTTTTCCCAAACAACGACGTACTTCCCAGTCACTTCCTGCGGTGTCGCCCCTTTGGTCTTTAGAGCAAACGTGCCGATCTCGCGTGCCGCCAAAGGACCGAGCGCCTTCACATCAACAGTTGTGAGCTTCGGGTCGCCGACTTGTTCCGCCATGCTTTTCCACATGACTTCGATGGCTACTCGGCCCCGCACCATCGAAGAACCGGGCGGCAAAGCGATCGCATCAGCGCTATAAAGCGACGCAATGCCGGGGAAATCGCCCTTGTTGAAAAATTCGACAAATTTGCTGTTGATCGCTTCAATCTCGGGCTTCTGAGCCAAAGCCGGAGTCGACAGCGAGATCACGAATGCCATCACCAATACGATGTTGCGCATGATCGTCTCCAACTCAATGTACGATTCGAATGCAGCGCGGCTGTTGCTCCACAGAGCATGCAATGCCGCATCCCAGACCGTGTTTGACGAAACAGCAACTCCGGGGAACTACTGTAAGAAATATTGACGAAGTAAGTGCGGCGTGGAGTGCCCGTCCTCAAGGCAAAGCTCGTCACCACGCCCCCGTCGGCCGTTGCCCGTCCGGCAAAACAGCCGCGACACACCCACCATCCGCCTGTCAAGCCTCACCTTGCAAAATATTCCACTTTACCGAAATTCGGATTTGACGTACAAGCGAAACACCCTGACCTGAGACAAGGGGCGGATCGCGATCGTCACGAACCGCAGGCCGGGCAGCGATGGACGCGACGGCGTCGGGCGTAACAGGCACTGCAGGGCGGCTTCGGCTGTGAGCAATCGCTTCGCGCCGACGACACGACGCTGACAGCGTCTTCGCATGGCTTCGGGGGCGAGCACACGCCACCCCTCGGATTCCCAGCGAAGACGTGCGCGGACGGAGAAGTCGTGTGGTCCTGACGCCCGGGGTCTGTGCGTCAAGTCCTGCGGTGATGCCCGCGGCCCAACCGGGTCCGCACATCAGCCATCCGCAGGGCGACGGGGGCAATAGTGCATCGCTCCCCGGGGAGAGCACGAAGGACACCGTTAAAACCATTCGCGCAGGGAAGGCCGGGCGACCGGCATCACCTGTGGTCCACCCCGTGTGCATTTCTACAGCGCACGGACCTGCGGGTGCCAGCCGGCGCCCGGCCTTCCCTGCGCCCTCGTCTTTTTCGAGGGTGCACCTGGAGCAAAACTCGGGCGACATGCGCCGCGGGAATGCGAACGCTCGCGCGCTATTTGAAATGTGAATTGGAGAGCAATGGCCTCGCCGCTTGCTCCGTCATTGCGAGGAGCCCTTGCGACGAAGCAATCCAGAGTCTTTCCGCGGAAAGATCCTGGATTGCTTCGCTACGCTCGCAATGACGGTGTGGAGAAAGGTGCGCACAATACTCTCTCTTGCCCCGGACGCAGTGCAGCGCCCCCGGCGATGCGAAGCATCGTGCGGTGCGCTGCAGAGCCGGGGCCCATATCTCCGAGCAATCCGTGCAGCGTGGGTCCCGGCTCTGCGCAGCAACGCGAAAAGCGTTTGCAGCGCGTCCGGGACACGGGACCGCCCTACCCGATCACCCGCCCGAACTTGTTCGACTTCGGAAAACCCTTCGGCGGCAGGCGGCCAGCATCGGCGCGGGTGCCTTGCCACTCGGCGAGCTCCTTCATGGTCGCCGAGAATTCGCGACCCGCGGAGTCCTTCCAAGTCAGGCCCGCCTTGGCGTCGAAGACCGCAACGTCGGAGAGGCCGCCGTCCTTGTATTTCTGCAAGCGGACGCCGCGGCCGCGGGCCATCTCCGGCACCTGGTCGAGCGGGAAGATCAGCATCTTGCGGTTGTCGCCGATGACCGCGACGGTGTCGCCAAGCACCTCGGTGATCGCACGCGCCTCGTTCGGCATATCGACGTTGAGGACCTGCTTGCCCTTCTTGGTGGTGCCGACGCAATCGTCCTCGTTGACGACGAAGCCCTGCCCCTCGTGGCTCGCGACCAGGAATTTGCGTCCGCCCTTGTTGACGAACAGCGCAACGGGCGCCGCCTCCTGCTCGAGGTCGATGAACAGGCGGATCGGCTCACCATGGCCGCGGCCGCCCGGAAGTTTGGCCACGTCGAGCGAGTAGAACTTGCCGTTGGTGGCGAACAGCAGCAGCTTCGAGGTCGTCTCGGCGAAGAAGGCGAAGCCGAGCTTGTCGTCCTGCTTGAAGGCAAGCCCGGAGAGATCCTCGACATGGCCCTTCATGGTGCGGATCCAGCCCTTGTCGGAGACGACGACGGTGACCGGCTCGCGCTCGACGAAGGCCTCCTCGATCGCGGCGAGATCGTGCTCGGGCGCGTCGGCGAAGGTGGTACGGCGCTTGCCGAGCGGCGTCTTCGGTCCGAACATGTCACGGACCTTGCCGACCTGCTCGCCGACCTTCTTCCACTGCTCGGCTTCGGAGGCGAGCACGCCTTCGATGCCCTTTAGCTCCTTGCGGAGATCCCTGTCCTCGTTGCGGATCTCCATTTCCTCGAGCCTGCGCAGATTGCGCAAACGCATATTGAGGATGGCCTCCGCCTGGATCTCGGTGAGCTTGAACGCCTTGATCAGGGCCGGCTTCGGCTCGTCCTCGGTGCGGATGATCTTGATCACCTTGTCGAGGTTCAGATAGGCGACGAGATGACCGCCAAGGACTTCCAGCCGGTGCTCGATCTGCGCCTTGCGGTAGTTGCTACGGCGGATCAGCACGTCGCGCAGATGATCGAGCCATTCGCGCAAGCACTCCGCGAGCCCCACGACCTTGGGAATGCGGCCCTTGATCAGCACGTTGAGGTTCAGCGGAATCTTGCTTTCGAGCTCGGTCAGCCGGAACAGCGATTCCATCATCAGGGCGGGATCGACGTTCTTCGACTTCGGCTCGATGACGAGGCGGACGTCTTCAGCGGACTCGTCCCTGATGTCGCCGACCAGCGGCAGCTTCTTCTGGTCGAGCAGCTCGGCGATCTTCTCGACCATCCGCGACTTCTGCACCAGATACGGAATCTCGGTGACGACAACCACCCAGGTGCCGCGCGCACCCTCCTCCTGCTGCCACTTGGCACGGACACGGAACGAGCCGCGGCCCGTGGTGTAAGCCTCCGCAATCGCCTGCTTGGAATCGACGCAGATACCGCCAGTCGGGAAATCCGGGCCCTTGACCCATTTCAGCAGCGCCTTGGATTTCGCGTCGGGCTTCTCGATCAGGTGCAGCGCGGCATCGCAAAGCTCGGCGGCGTTGTGCGGCGGGATCGAGGTCGCCATGCCGACCGCGATTCCTTGCGCGCCGTTGGCGAGCAGATTAGGGAAGCCGCCCGGCAGCACGATCGGCTCTTTGGACTGGCCGTCGTAATTGGCGCGGAATTCGACGCCGTCCTCGTCGATGCCCTCGAGCAGAAGCCGCGCGACGTCGGTCATGCGCGCTTCGGTGTAGCGGTAGGCGGCGGGATTATCGCCGTCGATATTGCCGAAATTGCCCTGGCCGTCGACCAGCGGGTAGCGCGAGGAGAAATCCTGCGCAAGGCGCACCATGGCGTCGTAGATCGCCTGGTCGCCATGCGGATGGAACGAGCCCATCACGTCGCCGACGATCTTTGCGGATTTCTTGAAGGCCGTACCGGGATCGAGGCGGAGCAGGCGCATGCCGTAGAGGATGCGCCGGTGCACCGGCTTCAGGCCGTCGCGTGCGTCCGGCAGCGCACGGTGCATGATGGTGGAGAGCGCATAGGCGAGATAGCGCTCTTCCAGCGCGTCACGCAGCGGCACCTCGTGAATTTCGGCCGGTTCTTCCGGCGGAACGATTCGTTTTCCCATGCCGCCCGGTTAAACCGTGGAAGCGAATCGGGCAAGGATCGATTGGTTCGCTGGGGGCGGCCTACTGGCCGGCCCAGCCGGCTGTGACAGGCTGGGTCTTGGCTTGGCCAGGGGCTTGGACCGGCGGCGCATTGGTCACACAGCGGCGGGCGGCGTCGATTTCGGCCTCGGTCGCGCCGTGGGAGCGTGCCCATGCCTCTGCGGCCGCAGCGGAATATTTGGCCACATAGTACCGGACGACCGTGCAGGACGCCCGGCGAAATACGCCAGGTTGCGGCTCGCCGGCCATTGCATCAGGCGCAAACGCGAGCAGCGCCGCGGATAAGGCGAATCCCCTGATCAACATTTAGGCTGTCCCCATTGTGGAACCCGCGAGCCAATTCGGGCCGGCCCGATTTGGTTCCCGGGAAATCTATGCTGGCTGGCAAGGCAGAATCGCGATTTCATCATGGCGCCGGGATTGCCGCCCTCGCCTGCTGCCGCATCAAGGCGTTGATGAAGCCGGCGCGCGCGTCGGAATGGCCCTGGCCGCGCGGCTCCAGAACGTGGCGCAGCAGGAACAGACCGGTGAGCCGAAAACCGTCCAGGAGATCCTGCTCCGTGAGATCGGTCTGCACCTCGCCCTGGCGCAGGAATGGCGGCAGGCGCAGCAGCCGGTCGCGCCACGGCTCGCCGGCGCCGCGCGACACCGCGCCGCCGGATTTGGGCGAGACATAGATCAGGTCCGTGGTCTCCCCGGTCACCGCACAATTTTCCAGCGCGAGCCCAAAGCCGAGCTCGGCGAGCATCGCCAGCTCGAAATGAATGACGTGCACGGCGGCGCCGCCGATATCGTCGAAATCGTCGAGCGAATGTTCGAGCAGCGCAAAGATCGCCTCATGCGGATCGCGCTCCGGCAGCAGCCGCGCAATCGAGGCCAGATGGGTGACGCCGTAGACCCCGTGCGACGATGCCAGCAGCGTCGCTGCGCGCAGCTTCAATCCCTCGATCGCATAGGTGCCGAGATGCTCGTCGAGCCGCGCCCGCCACACCGCACTGACACTGTTCCCCGGCTGCAAAAGCGGCCGCATCCGCGAGCCGGCGCCGCCGCGGACGAGACCGAGATGGCGGCCATGCGCGCGCGTCAACAGCTCGACGATGGCGCTCGACTCGCCATGCCGCCGCACGCCCAGCACGATGCCTTCGTCGATCCATTCCATGGGAAGGAAGTGTAGCCCATTCGAGGGGCCGTAGGGTGGGCAAAGCGAAGCGTGCCCACCGATTTTGATCGATGGCCAAACTTGGTGGGCACGGCGCGCAAGGGCGCGCCTTTGCCCACTCTACGGCACCGCGTGAAACTTCACGCGTTGAACCAGCCCTGCGCATCCCCGGTGAAGGAGAAATACAGTCCCATCGTGGTCAGCGCGCAGGAGACGACTTCGATGGCGCTGTCGAGCTGCATGCCCTTCTCGCCGATGATCTGGCCGAGCGAGATCACCGACAGCACCAGGGCTGCCGCCAGCACCCAGCGCGGCCAGTTCTTGCGCCAATGCGCAGCGAGCCAAACGAAATAGACCAGCAGCAGGATCATGCCGCCGGCGAGCAGCGTCGCCGTCATGATCATCTGCTCGGTCATCTCGGCATTGGGCGTGCGGTCCTGCACCGCGACCGACAGGGCATCCAGCATCAACGATGCATAGAGCAGCGCTTCGAAGCGCCGGACGTTGCTGGGCACGCTCATCGGATACCGATCTTTTCTTGGCTATTCCTTGGGGAAGTCCAGCCCCATCTCGCGATAGCGATCGGGATCGTCGCCCCAGTTCTCGCGCACCTTGACGAACAGGAACAGATGCACCGGCACGTCCAGGATCTGCATCAGCTCCTTGCGCGAGTCCGCGCCGATCGACTTGATGGTGGCGCCGCCCTTGCCGAGCACGATCTTGCGCTGGCTTTCGCGCTCGACGAAGATCGTCTGCTCGATGCGCACCGACTTGTCCTTGCGCTCCTCCCACTTGTCGGTCTCGACCGTGGACTGGTAGGGCAATTCCTGGTGCAGCTTCTGATAGATTTTTTCGCGCGTGATCTCGGCCGCGAGCTGCCGCATCGGCGCGTCCGACATCTGGTCCTCGGGATAGAGGAATGGGCCTGGCGGCACCATTTCGGCCAGCGTCGTGCGGATGTCGTCGACGCCGTCGCCCGAGATCGCCGCAATCATGAAGGTCTTCGCGAACTTCATACGCTCGTTGGCGGCCTGCGCCAGCGCCAGCAGCTTCTCGCGCTGGACCAGATCGACCTTGTTGATCACCAGGATCTTCTCGTGGTTGACGCTGGCCGCCTTGGCGAGGATCGCCTCGGCCTCCTCGTCGATACCTGTCTTGGCATCGAGCAGCACACAGACGAGGTCGGCATCGTGCGCCCCGCTCCAGGCGGTCGAGACCATGGCGCGGTCGAGCCGACGCTTGGGCAGGAAGATGCCGGGCGTGTCGACCAGGATGATTTGCGCGTTGTTCTCGATCACGATGCCGCGAATCAGCGCGCGCGTGGTCTGCACCTTGCGCGAGACGATCGTGACCTTGGCGCCGACCAGCGCGTTGACCAGGGTGGACTTGCCGACATTCGGCGCGCCGATCAGCGCAACGAAGCCGCAGCGCGTCGCGGTGGGCGTCTCGCCGCTTGCTTCAGCCGTCATTGCCGCCGCCGACGCCTTCGCGTTCGATCATCACCGAAGCTGCCACCTTCTCTGCCGCGCGCTTGCTGCCGCCGATGCCTTCGGCCGGGGCCAATCCCGGCAGGTCCACCGCGACGCGGAACTGCGGATCGTGGTGCGGGCCGGTGCGCTCGACCTCGCGGTAGACCGGGGTCGGCAGCCCCTTCCCCTGCGCCCATTCCTGAAGCACAGTCTTGGGGTCGCGCAAGGGACGGCGCGGCTTATGCATGCGCTCGGTCCAGTTGCGCCTGACGAACTCGGCTGCCGCCGCATGGCCGCCGTCGAGGAAGATGGCGCCGATCACGGCCTCGCAGATGTCCCCGAGCACGCTCTTGCGCAGACGGGCGTCGGCGCTGGGGCCGACCGAGCCGAGCTTGATGTCGTCGACGAGGCCGAGCGATTTTGCAACGTCGGCGCAGCTCTCCTTGCGCACGAGCTCGGCAAGCCGCTTCGATAGCTCGCCCTCGTCGGCGTTCGGGAAGGCGTGGTAGAGCATGTCGGAGACGACCAGCCCGAGCACGTGGTCGCCGAGGAATTCCAGTCGCTGATAGCTGTCGCCGCGCTTGCGCCCGGACTTCAGCGCCGAGACATGCGTGATCGCCTGCATCAGGAGGTTCGGATCAGTGAAGCTGTGGCCGATGCGCGCCTCGAGCGCCGCGTTCGCATCAGTGCCTTTGGCCTTGCTGCTTCGCGACCGCTTCTTTTTCGCCGGCGTTTTGGTCGCAGCTTCGCCATCAGGGGCGCCTTGCGCCTCCGTCGGTGGGGTCGCGATGTCCTTGGCTTCGTCTTTCATCGAACGATTTTGAAGAAACGATTCCAGCGCACCGCCCACGGCCAGCGCCAGAACATCCAGGCATGCTCGCCTTCGGCGATGGAGAAGAAGATCATCTGGGCGCGGCCGATCAAATTCTCCTGCGGCACATAACCGACTTGGCCGAGGAAGCGGCTGTCGGTCGAGTTGTCGCGGTTGTCGCCCATCATGAAGAAGTGGCCCTGCGGCACCGTGTAGACGTTGGTGTTGTCCATGTAGCCGTTGTCGGCGCAGTCCAGCGTCTCGTAGGACACGCCGTTCGGCAGCGTCTCCTTCCAGCGCTTCACCCGGGAGATGCCGCCGCCTTCGGAGCCGCAGGGATCCTCGCCAACGAACTCGCTCATGCGCTGCCGCTCGACCGGGGTGTCGTTGATGTAGAGCAGACCATCCCGCATCTGGATGCGGTCGCCGGGAAGGCCGATCACGCGCTTGATGTAGTCGGTGGAATCGTCCTTGGGCAGGCGAAACACGACGATGTCGCCGCGGTTCGGATCCGAACTCCAGATCCGCCCGGAGAACAGCGGCGGGGAGAACGGGATCGAATAGTGGCTATAGCCGTAGGAATATTTCGAGACGAACAGATAGTCGCCGACCAGCAGCGTCGCCTTCATCGAGCCGGACGGGATGTTGAACGGCTGGAACAGGAACGTGCGGATCACCAGCGCGATCAGCAGAGCGTGGATCACGACCCGGATCGTTTCGCCGACGCCGCTCTCAGTTTTCGTTCCCGAAGTCACGCTCATTGCTCTCTCAATTCCGGCCGGCGGTCACAGAGCGCCCTCCTCCCGCGAACAGCCCATCGGTTCGCGGCCCAAGGAGATTGTCCTGATTCTGATAGTGAGGGCCAATTCCGGCGTAAAGCCGAATTCACCCAGCCTGATTTGCGTCGGCGGACTTTTAGACCGTTGTCGGAGACCACGCAATCAAGGATCGCATCAAAATTGCATAAGACGTTGGTATTTCAAACGAATTATGAGATTTACCGGATCCTGTCAGGACTTGGCCGGCGGGACGGCGGAAATGATGACGAAGGCCTGCGCGAGCGGCCAGTCGTCGGTGATCGAAACATCGATCCGCGCCTCGAAACCCTCCGGCGTCAGGGCCTGAAGCCGGGCCAAGGCGCCGCCGGTCAGTTGCATGGTCGGCCGTCCCCCCGGCAGGTTGACCACCCCCATGTCACGCCACCAGACGCCGCGCCTGATGCCCGTGCCGAGCGCCTTGGAGCAGGCCTCCTTGGCGGCAAAACGCTTGGCGTAGGTCGCCACCACCATCTTCTCGTTCTTGGCCCGCCGCTCCGCCTTGGCCCGCTCGGCCACGGTGAAGATGCGGTCGAGGAAGCGCTCGCCGTGGCGCTCGATCACCTTGGCGACGCGGGTGATGTCGATCAGATCCGAGCCGATGCCGATGATCATGCCCGGCTCCGGCCGCGGTCCATCGCCGTGCGCATGTTGCGCACGGTCTCGGCCAGACCCACGAACAGCGCCTCTCCGATCATGTAGTAGCCGATATTGAGTTCCATGATCTCCGGCAGGGCCGCGATCGTCTCCGCCGTCGCATAGTCGAGCCCGTGTCCGGCATGGACCTCCAGCCCGGCAGCCTTGGCCAGCTTCGCCCCCGCCACGATCCGCTGCCATTCGGCTTCGGCCTTGTCGGTGTGGCCATCGACGACGGCGTCGCACCAGGCGCCGGTGTGGATCTCGATGACAGGCGCGCGCAGCTGTGCCGCCATCTCGATCTGCGCGGGGTCGGCGGCGATGAACAGCGACACCCGGATGCCGGCATCGTTGAGCCGCGCGATGTAGGGCGCGAGCGCATTGTGCTGGCCGACGACATCCAACCCGCCCTCGGTTGTCACCTCCTGCCGGCGCTCCGGCACGAGGCACACCGCATGCGGCTTGGTGGCGAGCGAGATGCGCATCATGTCGTCGGTCGCCGCCATCTCGAAATTGAGCGGCTTGGAGATCTCGGCCTTCAGCCGCGCCATGTCCTCGTCGCGGATGTGCCGGCGATCCTCGCGCAAATGCGCCGTGATGCCGTCGGCGCCGGCCTCGATCGCCAGCAGTGCGGCGCGGACCGGATCAGGATTGCGCCCACCGCGCGCGTTACGCAGGGTTGCGACATGGTCGACATTGACGCCGAGGCGGAGCGGAAGTGCGGGCATTTGCAGGACTCACGAAATCAGGGCGATAGACGCAGACGCAAAGCGTCTATCCATTAACACGTTCGACGCGGGCGACGACCGCCTTGGCGCGCAACTGGGCGAGGATCGCGCTCAAATGCTTCAGATCGTAGACTTCGAGGTCGATCGTCGTCTCCGTGAAATCAGGTGAGCGGCGCTGCATGCTGATGTTGTCGATATTGCCGTCGTGCTCGGCGATCACCGTCGCGATCTGTGCCAGCGCGCCGGGCTCATTGACGTTCTCGACCTTGATGCGGGCCGGGAAGCGCTGCGGCGCGGAATCCTCGATGTCCCAGCGCACGTCGAGCCAGCGCTCCGGCTCCTCCTCGAAATCCTTCAGGGCCGGCGCCTGGATCGGGTAGATCGTGATGCCCTCGCCCGGCGTGACGATACCGACGATACGGTCGCCGGGCACGGCGCCGCCGTTCGGCGCGAACTTCACCGGGAGGTCGGAATTGATGCCGCGGATCGGGATCGCGACCGGGCTGCGCGGCGACTCCGACGACTTCTCCTTGAGCTTCGCGGCGAGCCCCTTCTTGGCGCCATAGCGCGCGATGCGCTCCTCCTTGTAGTCGGGATACATCGCGCGCGCGACGTGGGAGGCCTTGATCTCGCCGCGCCCGACCGCAGCCATGACGTCCTCGATCGAAGTCCGCGCCAGCCGCGGCAGCGCGCCCTTGAGCTTGTCGTCGGCGTATTCGATCTTGGCCCGCTCGAACAGGCGCTCGACGATGCGCCGGCCGAGGCCAACATACTGATCGCGCACGGCGGTGCGCGTGGCGCGACGGATCGCGGCGCGCGCCTTGCCGGTGACCGCGAGCGTCTCCCAGGCCGATGGCGGCGCCGACTGCGCCTCCGAGGTCAGCACCTCGACCTCGTCGCCGTTCTGGAGCTCCGAAGACAGCGGCGCAAACTTGCCGTTGATCTTGCAGCCGACCGCGCTATTGCCGACGTCGGTATGCACCGCATAAGCGAAGTCGATCACGTTGGCATGGCGCGGCAGCGCGATCAGCTTGCCCTTCGGGGTGAAGCAGAACACCTGGTCGTGGAACAGCTCGAGCTTGGTGTGCTCGAGGAATTCCTCGGGATTGGCACTCTCGGAGAGGATGCCGATGGTGTGGCGCAGCCAGGCGAACGCGTTGGACTCGCGCTTGAGGAACTCAGTCGGCGAGCCGACGCCTTCCTTGTAGAAGACGTGCGCGGCGATGCCGCGCTCGGCGATCTGGTCCATCGCCTCGGTACGGATCTGGAGCTCGACGCGCTGGTTGCCGGGGCCGATCACGGTGGTGTGGATCGAGCGGTAGTCGTTCTGCTTCGGCGTCGAGATGTAGTCCTTGAAACGTCCCGGCACGACCGGCCAGGTGGTGTGGACGATGCCGAGCGCGCGATAGCACGCCTCGATGTCGCTCACGACGAGACGAAAGCCGAAGATGTCGGACAATTGCTCGAAGCCGACCGACTTGCGCTCCATCTTGGTCCAGATCGAGAACGGCTTCTTGCGCCGGCCATAGACCCGCGCGCCCAGCCCGCGGTGGCGCAGATTGTTGGAGAGCTGGTCCTCGATCTCGCCGATCAGATTGCGGTTACGCTCGGCGAGCGCGTCGAGCCGCTGCATCACCACCGAATAGGCCTCGGGATCGAGGGTGCGGAAGGACAAATCCTCCAGTTCCTCGCGCATTTCCTGCATGCCCATGCGGCCGGCCAGCGGGGCATAGATGTCGAGCGTCTCCTCGGCAATGCGCCTGCGCGATTCCGTCGGCACGAAGTCCAGCGTGCGCATGTTGTGCAGGCGGTCGGCGAGCTTGACCAGAAGCACGCGGACATCGTCGGCAATGGCCAGCAGCAATTTGCGCAGGTTCTCGGCCTGCTTGGCCTCCCGCGACACCAGCTCCAGCCGCTTCAGCTTGGTCAGGCCCTCGACCAGCGCGCCGATCTCGGGCCCGAAGATCTGGTCGATCTCGGCCCGCGTCGCTTCGGTGTCCTCGATGGTGTCGTGCAGCAGCGCGGCCACGATGGTGGCGTCGTCGAGCTTGAGGTCGGTGAGAATCGCTGCCACTTCGAGCGGGTGCGAGAAATAGGGGTCGCCCGAGGCGCGGGTCTGCGAACCGTGCGCCTTCATCGCATAGACATAGGCGCGGTTGAGCAGGTCCTCGTTGGTGTTGGGGTTGTAGGACCTGACGCGCTCGACGAGGTCATATTGACGCATCATGCGTGCGCGTGGCTTCGCCGGGCGCGGCACCGGCGCAGTCGGGGCCACGGCAACCGATTCGGTTGCGGCCTGCATCTGCATTGGTTTCCAGCGCCGATACACCATGCCGTCCTGCCTTCAAACGGACCCGGAGGCGGGCCGTTGTATACATCTTAACGCTGATCCCGGGCGCGTCCGATCAATTCGGTGACAGGGCGCGGCGCGAACCGACAACGCTATGGTAACCACGAAAACACCAACAAAAGCAAAGGCCCGAACAACGGTTCGGGCCTTGATAAGATCACAAGAGGTCGATGATTACGACGGGACGATCTACTCGTCCTCCTCCGGCTGTTCCTCGGGCGGCGCGAGGCCTTCGAGACCCTTCAGGAGCTCCTCTTCGGTCATGCGTTCGACGGCGACCTCAGTATCATCCGCATCGACGCTCGCACCCGCGGAACCGATCAGCGGTACCGTATCGGGCTCGGGCTCGTCGACCTCGACGAACTTCTGGAGCGAGTGCACCAGCTCCTCGCGGAGGTCCTCCGGCGAAATGGTGGTCTCGGCAATTTCGCGCAAAGACACAACGGGGTTCTTGTCGTTATCGCGGTCAACCGTTAGTTGTGAACCGGACGAAATCATGCGGGCACGGTGGGCGGCCAGCAGGACCAGGTCAAAGCGGTTGTCGACCTTGTCGATACAATCTTCTACGGTGACGCGAGCCATGGCCTGTCGCTCCGTTGTGGGTGGGACGAAATATGTGGATGATCGGGGCTAGTTATAGGGACCGGGCCGATTTCGCAAGGCCAATTTGTGATTTGGCCTCGCCAAACGGCTCTGGTACCCCCACATTAGGGCTGGGATGGGTGATTTGCCGGGCTGCCATCGAAGTTAGCGCCGGGCGTGTGGACCGCCATAACTATACCTTGATTGCCCCGACTTCTCCGGATTTGCGGTTTCGACGGGTTTCGACGGCGCCTCAAGACCTGCGCGGCTCGCTGCCGCCGCGCCAACAATAAACGATCAATCACGAGCACTACGCGAGCAAACTGAATGTCACTTTCTCCTACCAACAAGATCGCGCTCTTCATCGACGGGGCCAATCTCTACGCGACGGCGAAAACTCTGGGCTTCGACATCGATTACAAGCGCCTGCTGAAGGAGTTTCAGAGCCGCGGGACGCTGCTTCGGGCGTTCTACTACACCGCCATCATCGAGGATCAGGAATACTCCTCGATTCGCCCGCTGATCGACTGGCTCGACTACAACGGCTACACCGTCGTCACCAAGGCGACCAAGGAATTCATCGACGCCTCCGGCCGCCGCAAGGTCAAGGGCAACATGGACATCGAGCTTGCCGTCGACGCCATGGAGCTCGCCGAGCATATCGACCAGATGGTGCTGTTCTCGGGTGACGGCGACTTCCGCTCCCTGGTCGAGGCCGTCCAGCGCCGCGGCGTGCGGGTCACCGTGGTCTCCACCATCGCCAGCCAGCCACCGATGATCGCCGACGAACTGCGCCGCCAGGCCGACGTCTTCACCGACCTCGTCGAGCTGCAATCCAAGCTCGGCCGCGACCCGTCGGAACGGCCCGCCCCACGGGACCGCGGCGAGCGCGAGGGACGCCACCACGCTCCGCAATTCCTCCAGCGCGCAACCACGATGGCGCCGAGGGGCGATGACGACTTCGAGGAGTGAGGCGGCCCGGTCAAGCCGCCAGCCTTCCAGCGTCGTTCCCGACCGTGACTGCCCGCTCTGTCCGCGTCTGGTCGCCTTTCGCGACGCCAACCGCGCGCGCGAGCCATCGTGGCACAATGCACCGGTTGCGCCCTTCGGTGACATCAAGGCGCGCCTCTTGATCGTGGGCCTTGCGCCGGGGATGCAGGGAGCCAACCGCACCGGCCGTCCCTTCACCGGCGACTATGCCGGTGATCTCCTCTACGCGACGCTGGTCGAATATGGATTTGCCAAGGGCACCTATCAGGCGCGCCCCGATGACGGCCTGAAGCTGATCGATTGCCGGATCGCCAACGCAGTGCATTGCCTGCCGCCGCAGAACAAGCCGCTTCCGATCGAGATCACCACCTGCCGCCAGTTCCTTGCGGCGAATCTCGCGACCATGCCGAACCTGCGCGCGATCGTCGCGCTCGGGCGGATTGCGCACGACAGCGTGCTCAAGCCGCTGAACCTGAAGGGCTCGCAAGCCCCCTTCAGCCATGGCGCCGTGCACCAGGCCGGCGCGTTCAAGCTCTACGACAGCTACCACTGCTCCCGCTACAACACGAACACCGGCGTGCTGACGCCCGACATGTTCCGGTCCGTGTTCGCGAAGGTGAAGGCCGATCTCGACTAGAGCCTTATGCAGTTGGGCCGGTCGCTTGTCCGGGGTTCACCTCTCCCCGACGACGGGGAGAGGTCGGATTGCGCCTGACGATGCGGAGCATCGTCCGGTGCAATCCGGGTGAGGGGCCGCGGCATCCAGTGAGACCTGATCCCCTCATCCGTATCGCATCTTCGATGCGATCCGACCTCTCCCTACGGGAGAGGTGAACCCTCGGCTCGCATCGATTCAACCGACCACGGCTCATCCCACCTTAGCTAGCGATCTAGCCCTTGGCGGGATTGGCCTTCAGCCAGTCCAGCACATCGCCGGCATTCCGGTCGGGCGGAAACACCGGGTAGAACACATGCGTGATCCTGGCGTCGTCGATGATCAGCGCAAGCCGCTTGATCAGCGTCAGGCCAGCTACCTCCATCGTCGGCAAATTCAGGGCGCGCGTCAGCGCCAGCTTCTCGTCCGAGAGCACTGGGAACGGCAGATGCAGCCGCGAGGCCATCTCGATCTGGTAGTCGTTGCTCTGGGTCGAGAGACCGAACACGTGTGAGGCGCCAGCCGTCTTCAGCTCGGCAAACAGATCGCGGAACGCGCAAGTCTGCGGGGTGCAGCCGCGCGCGCCCGGGATCATGTCCCAATCGTCGACCAGCGCAATCTTGCCGGGTTCGCCGGTGCGGGGATAGGCGAACACGACGGTACGGCCGCGCAGCGCCGACAGCGTGACTGACCTGTCGTCCGTCGCGAGCAGGCCGATCGGCGGCAACGTCATGCCCTTCAGATGGACGGCGCCACCGTCGTCGGCGGGCGCGGGAATCCGGCTCCAATCGACCTCGAGCAGGTTCCTCTGGGTCATCCCGCTATCCCCTCGCCCGCATCAGGCGGCCCTTCTCGCGGCTCCAGTCGCGCTTCTTCTCGGATTCGCGCTTATCGTGCAGCTTCTTGCCCTTGGCAACCGCCAGCTGCAATTTGGCGCGACCGCGTTCGTTGAAGTAGAGCTTGAGCGGGATCAGCGTCATGCCCTCGCGGTCGACCGCGCCCATCAGCTTGTTGATCTGCCGGCGGTGAAGCAGCAGTTTTCGCGGCCGTTTGGGCTCGTGATTGAAGCGGTTGCCCTGGAGATATTCGGGAATGGTGGCGTTGATCAGCCAGATCTCGCCGTTCTTCGAGTCGGCATAGGATTCCGCGATCGTGCTCTTGCCGTTGCGGATCGACTTGACCTCGGTGCCGGTCAGCGCAATGCCCGCCTCGATCGTATCCTCGATGGCGTAGTTGAAGCGGGCCTTGCGATTCTCCGCCATGACCTTGATCGGACGTTCGTTCTTATCGGCCATCGCAGACAAACCTGATCAAGATGCGCACGGATTCTAACAGTTCGGATGAAGCGCGCGCGTCAAGACTTCTTGAGGAGATCACGGATCTCGGTCAGCAGCTCGACCTCGGCCGACGGCTTCGGCGGCGCCGCAGGCGCGGCCTGCTCCTTCTTCAGTCGGCTCATCACCCGGATCGCCAGGAACAGCACGAAGGCGATGATGATGAAGTTGATCGTCAGCGTGAGGAAGTTGCCCCAGGCCAGCACGGCGCCTTGCTTTTTCGCTTCAACCAAATTGGTGGCGGTGACCGCCTTCGACAAGGGGGTGAAGTAGTTTGAGAAGTCGAGCCCGCCGGTAGCGGCGCCGATGATCGGCATGATCACGTCGCCGACCAGCGAATTGACGATGGCGCCGAAGGCCGCACCGATGATGACGGCGACCGCGAGGTCGACGACGTTGCCCTTCATGGCGAACTCGCGGAACTCCTTGAGCATCTGCATGCTCTTCTCCTCGACGCTCATGAAACGCTCCCCAAACGCCAATGCATCAGTTGATGAGGCCGGCGTGCACCATTGCGCTGCGCACGGCGACGCGTGTCGGCTCGGAGACCGGCACCATCGGCAGCCGCAGCGTCTCGTCCAGCTTGCCGAGCAGCGACATCGCGTACTTGATCGGCGCCGGATTGCTCTCGATGAAGAGGTTGTTGTGCAGCGGCATCAACTTGTCGTGCAGCTTCAGGGCGGTGGCGTGGTCGCCCTTCTGCCAGGCCACGTGGAACTCCGAGCACAGGCGCGGCGCGACGTTCGAGGTCACCGAGATGCAGCCATGGCCGCCATGGGCCATGTAGCCGAGGATGGTCGCGTCCTCCCCCGACAGCTGGTTGAAGTCCTCACCCATCGCCGCGCGCTGCTGCGACACGCGGACCATGCTGGCGGTGGCGTCCTTGACGCCGGCGATGTTCTTCAGCTCCCACAGCCGCTTCATGGTGTCGACCGACATGTCGATCACCGAGCGCGGCGGGATGTTGTAGATGATGATCGGGATGCCGATCGCATCGTTGATCGCCTTGAAGTGCTGATACATGCCTTCCTGGGTCGGCTTGTTGTAGTAAGGCGTCACGATCAGCACGGCGTCCGCGCCCGCCTTCTCGGCGTGCTGAGAGAGCTCGATCGCCTCCTTGGTCGAGTTGGAGCCGGCACCCGCGATGACAGGCACGCGGCCCTTGGCTTCAGCGATGCACCATTCGACGACCTTCTTATGCTCGTCATGGCTGAGCGTCGGGCTCTCGCCGGTGGTGCCGACCGGCACCAGGCCGTTGGTGCCTTCTGAGATCTGCCAATTGACCAGGGAGCGGAACGCCGCCTCGTCCAGCGAGCCGTTCTTGAACGGCGTGACCAAGGCGGTGAACGACCCCCGGAATTTCGTCTTGGCTGCCATGGACTTCCTCCGTACGCGGCGATCTCTTGAGCAAGCCTCATACATATCGGGTCTATCCCGCCGGTAAAAGGCCCGCCGCCGTGTGACGCACCGTTTAGGCCGCGATTTTGCCGCGGTGATGGTGCAAATCGGCCCGAGGTAAGCGGCTGTTGGTATTTTGTCCGCATATTCAATCGATACAGCTAGATTTTGGGCCACTTGACTGATTCGGGGCGACGAAACGCCGTGACCTCCTTTCCTCGTGCCGCATGGCGATCCACCGGTCTGGTCGTATGCCTGATGGCAGGGTTGTCCGTCGGTTGTGCCGCCTTGGCCAAGTCCAGTGACAAGTCCAACGAGACGACCGCGGACGAGGCTAAGAACTCCCCTAAGCCAGCCGCCAAGGATTCGTCCAAGGGAACCGGCAAGGAAACTTCAAAGGATACGGGCGCCAACAAGGGCGCCAGCAAGGGCGCGGCCAGCGCCCCGGCCAAGGATGCCGCGAAGAAATCTGCCAAGGACGCTGAGAAGGACGCTGGGAAGAACGCCGGCAAGGAACCCGCGAAAGACAAGCCCGAGCCCGCGGCAGCAACCAAGCCCGCGGCAGCAACCAAGCCGGCGGCAGCATCCAAGCCCGCGGCAGCATCCAAGCCCGCGGCAGCATCCAAGCCTGCGGCAGCGGCCGCCGCGGCAACATCAAAACCGACCGCCAACGGCGCGCCGTCCAAGCCCGCGCCCGCCCCGACTTCGACGGCCACCGTCAGACCCACCGCCCCGGCCGCCGCCAGACCGTCCGCAGCTCCCGTGCTGGCTCCTGCGACCCGCCAGCATGCAGCGCCGCGCAAGCCGGTCATACCGGCCGCGGTCGCCGCCACATCGTCGACGTCGCAGGCCGACAAGGACACGCTGGAAAACGTCATCGAGCTCGTGCGCAAGCGCAAGGCGGGCGACGCCACCAATTATGCAGCTTCGATCTCGGATCCCGTCGCGCGAAAGCTGGCGGAATGGATCATCCTGCGCAGCGAGGACAATGGCGCGACCGTGGAGCGCTACCGCGCCTTCCTATCCGCCAATCCGAGCTGGCCGTCGCAGACCTTCCTGCGCCGCCGGCTCGAGGCTGCGATGTGGGACGACAGGCGCGACGATTCAGTTGCGTGGTCGTGGTTCGAGAATGAGTTCCCGATCTCCGCCAAGGGCCGCTTCACGCTTGCCAAGGCGATGCTGGCGCGCGGCGACCGCGCCAACGCCGAGCGGCTGGTGCGCGAGGCCTGGCGCAGCGATCCGATGTCGGAGGACACTGAGAACAACGCGCTCGACCAGTTCGGCGCCCTGCTGACGGCGGGCGATCAGAAGGCGCGGATGGACACCCTGCTCTACGGCAGCGAGAACGAAGCCGCGTTGCGCGCCGCCAAGCGCCTCGGCGCCGGCTATGTCGCGCTCGCCAAGGCTCGCATCGCTGCCGTCAAGAAGGCGCCGAATGCGCGCGCGCTGCTCGATGCCGTGCCGCGCGAGCTGCACAGCGATCCAGGCTTCATCTTCAGCAAGATCCAGCTCCTGCGCCGCGAGGAGAAGTTTGCCGAAGCGGCGCAGCTCATGCTCTCGGCGCCGAAGGATCCGAACCGGCTCCACAATCTCGACGAATGGTGGATCGAGCGGCGCCTCCTGGCGCGCAAGATGATCGACACCGAGGAATTCCGCAGCGCCTATCTGATCGCGCGCGATGCCGCCCTGCCCTCGCGCGACATCTACAAGACCGAACAGGAATTCACCGCAGGCTGGATCGCGCTGCGCTTCCTCAACGATCCCGCGACCGCCGCCCAGCATTTTGCCCGCATCGGCGTGGGCAGCGTCAACCCGACCACGCTGGCGCGCGCCGGCTATTGGCAGGGCCGCGCCGCGGAAGCGATGGGGCGCCAGCAGGAGGCGCGCAACGCCTATGCCCGCGCCGCCGAGCAGTCGACCAGCTATTACGGCCAGCTCGCGCGCGCAAAGCTCGGCCTGCCCCAGATCGAGCTCAACAATCCGCCGCGCGGACGCGGCGCCGAACGGCTCGAGATCGTGCGCGCCGCGCAACTGCTCTACGAGCTCGACGAGCGCGAGCTCGCGGTGCCCATGCTCGCCGACATGGGCGAGAACGGCGATCCCGAAGCGCTTGCCGGCCTCGGCGAGCTCACCCAGCGCTACAGCGACGCGCGCGGCATGCTGCTGCTGGGCAAGGCCGCGCTCAATCGCGGCCTGCCGTTCGACTTCTACGCCTATCCCGTCAACGGCATTCCGCAGTTCACGCCGATCGGCCCCCAGGTCGAGCGCAGCATCGTCTATGCGATCGCACGGCAGGAGAGCGCATTCAATCCGTCGGTGGTCTCGCCGGCGCAGGCCTATGGGCTGATGCAGGTGACGCCGGACGCCGCGCGCTACGTCTGCAAACGCCACGGCGCGACCTACGACCTGTCCCGGCTGAAGAACGATTCGGTCTACAACGCCACGCTCGGCTCGGCCGAGCTCGGCGGACTGCTCGAGGATTATCGCGGCTCCTACATCATGACGTTTGCCGCCTACAATGCCGGCCGCGGCAGCGTGAGGAAGTGGGTCGAGCGCTACGGCGATCCGCGCGACCCCAAGGTCGACGCGGTCGATTGGGTCGAGCTGATTCCGTTCTCCGAGACGCGCAACTACGTGCAGCGGATCATGGAGAACCTTCAGGTCTACCGCGCCCGCTTCGGCGGCGGCACGCGGCTGCAGATCGAAGCCGATTTGCGCCGCGGCACCGGCAGCGTGGAATAGCAACACCCTCGCCCGATCGCTGCCGGGAGCATCGGTGGCAAGCGATGCCGTCAGGCCTTAAGTCTCCGACGGACGGACTGCGCAGTCACGCGACCTTCTGGCGCCCTTCCCGAGACGCGCCTCGATCGAGGTCTGCAAGGTCGCTTGCCACATCGACGAGCTCACCATTGTCGGCAAGGCTGGATCGGCGGGTCGCTTTGCAAGACGGACCGGTCAGCGACAGCCTGCCCATGCCTCGCCACGGACGGGCATGCGGGCCGCGCGGTCATCCCTCTCTCGCAGCGGCTTCAATCAGGTCTCGGCGAACGATCGATCAACGGAACGCGCGACGCCAACTCTGGCCGTCATGACCCGAGGCGAGAACAAGCCGGCAAAAAGAAAAGCCCCGGCGGTTTCCCGCCGGGGCTCTCTGTCAGGTCGCTAGACCAAACTTACCAGTTGCGCTGAGCGCGGAGCAGCAGGGTGATGCTGTCCTGATCCTTCAGCTCATACACTGCGGTCGGCTTGGCCGTGTTAGCGGCCGGGCTGAGGATGGCAGTGCCGGAATACTTCTGATCCAGATGGGTCCAGTTCAGGTCAGCCGAGAACGTCAGGTTCTTGACCGGGGTCCAACGGGTGATGATACCGATCTGACCGATCGCGAAGTCAGGGTTACAACCCGTCACACCCACGAGGCCGCCGAACACGCCACCGGTGCCAGTCGCGCCGCAGAGCGTGGTCTTGGCGAGCGTGCCGAACTGGGCCTGAGCGTAAGCACCGTAAAGCGCGGTGTTCCAGTAGGGATCCCAGTTGTGGGTGTAAGCACCACGGAAGCCCCAGGTCTTGACCGTCTCCTGCGAGCTGCCCGTGATGAACACGGTGTCAGGAGCATTGGCGAAGCCGACGCTCTGATAGGCGATGCCCGAGCTGCCGTACATCTGGTAGGAGCTGCCCGCCAGGTTTTGGAAGTTGTAGCGGGTCGCGCCGTCGGTGTAGACGCCCTGGATGTTGATCGTGTCACCCGCACCGGTCGGGATGTTCTTGATCGACAGAGCGAGCTGAACCGCCCAACCCCACTTGTCGTCGGGGTGGCCAGTGGTCTCGGTAGCGCCGTAGTAGGCAACGTGGTTGTCATGCGCAGCAACCGACGCCTGGAAGAGGCCCCAGGCCTGGTCGACACGGACCATACCGACGAGGTTCGGAGAGCGCGAACCGCCGATGGCGTTCGAGCCATACGCACCGCCAACCATGCCAGCGGCAGTCGCGCCGGTCATGTTGAGGTTGCCGGCCTGATAGTAAGCCGTCGCGTCTTCCGCCGAGAACGCCGCCGTCACGCCCTGACCGAAGTCAGCGGTGTAGGTGAACTGGTTGACGCCAGTGACCGTGCCGCTGCCGCCGACGAGGCTGTCGATGTTGTTGCCGGGATAGTTGGTCCAGGGCGCGTCGAACTGCGACACGGCCTTACCCATCGTGAAGCCGGCGAACTGGATGAAGGCGTAGTACACGCCGAGCGAACCGCCCGAGGTGCCGCCGTCCGTCGGATTGATGGTGGTGTTACCAGCCGTCGTGAAGGTGGCGGCGGTCGTACCCGTGGCCGAGCCGGTGCCGACGTAGCCGGCGGTGGTCCAGGAGAACGTCGCATCGAAGAACGTGCGGACGACGCCGTATTCGGTGGCGGTGCGCGTGTCGATGTTGAGATCTTCACGAGCGCGCGCGGTGTAGTAGTTGCTCAGGCGGTTGTGCATGCCGGCGGGAGCGCCGTTCGCAATGCCGTAGACGCTGTTGGTGCCCAGCGCGACTTCGGCGCGCAGGTAGCCACCCAGCTTGATGCAGGTGTCAGTGCCGGGGATGTAGTAGAATCCTGCACCGTACAGGGAGCAGATCTTCACGTATTCGACCGCCTTGGCCTTCACGGGCAGATCGGCTGCCTGTGCTCCGCCCACGGCGATCAGACCCGCCGCTGAGCCGAGCAAAAGGCTCTTAACCAACTTCATGTTAAACCTCCAAGTTGCTCTTCAGGGAAGGTCACTGACCGGACGGCCAATTCCCCAACCCCCTCTAAATCACCGCTTTCGGCTCCTTCGCGTCTTCGGACACACCCGCATGAACGCGAGGGACTTAAGCGAATGACCTAAACGGGACGACCTTGGGATGCCCCCCTCCGTCGCTCAGTCACAATTACCGAACGTCCTTGCACACACAACAAAAGAACGCTCCGAAGCGGGCCTATGAGACGTGTTTTCCGACGGGTGTTGCACAAATAACACGTAGATGTGATCGCGGCACGCCCGCAACACTTTGTTTTTATTGATCTTTTCAGAGAGGTTCCGCTTGCCGTCAAAATTCCGCACCTAAGGCGCGGCGGGCGGAGGCCGGGATGTGGCGACCCAGGCGCGCTCGAATCGTAGAATCGGACGAGACTCAAGCACCTCCGAATCTCGCTCAGCCCAACGGTCATCGATGGCGGCGAAACGGCCTTGGCCACGACAGGCGAGGCCAAATCTCGACCAAGTCAGCTCTCTCTATGTGTGGTGCGGGGGTATCTATGTCCGGGCCAGCTTGGCTGGCGGAGACGGAGGGATTCGAACCCTCGATAGGCCTTTACAAGCCTATAACGGTTTAGCAAACCGCCGCCTTCAGCCACTCGGCCACGTCTCCAATACGCCGGGTATGCCCGACACGGCGGCGGGCCGCAAGCGGCAGAATTGAGGGCGGCGGGTTCTTTTCACCTGAAAGCTGACGAGCGGCCGGCGGCGCAAGCCTCGCGCACGGATCCTCGCGGCGAGTTCCTGCGATTCGCACTGACCTTATATATGCGTGCGCGCGTCTAGCGGCTGGATCGCCAGATCCGCCAGTGCGAGGGCGATATCAGCACCGCCTCGCCCGCCCAGACGTTGAACCAGACGCCGGACCTGCGCCGGCATGGAAAAGTCCAGGGCAAAATGCCCGTCTTGTGGAACCGTCCGAGTTCCAGATCGCAGTCGTCGGGCGCGATCTGAATCGGAAGCCATCGGCCATTGTTTGGCCCATTCTGGTCGGGGTCGCTCATACCGTGCGGATCTAGGGGACCGCACGACGAGGGAATTTGATCCAGCGCAACCGAGCTCACCCGTGGAAACACGGATACGGATGCGATTCTCAGTTCAGTGGGCGAAGACCCACGCCCTCGCCTCGCGCTGCGCGGCCGAGATCTCGGCGTCCGACATCTGCCCGGCGACTTCCTGGCGCAGCGCGACGGCGTCCTTGCGGCCCTTCAGCGCGGCGAGGTTGAACCATTTATGCGCGGCGACGAGATCGACGAGGCCGGAGCGGCCACTCGCCCAATAGATGCCGCGCTCGAACAGCACATCCGAGAGCGCGCTCGTGTCGATCGGCGTCGCGGTCTCCAGATCGAAAGTCCCCTGAAACATGTCGCATCCCCTTTTTTCTTATGCCGTCTCGTTCCCCCGAGCGCGGCTCCCGTCCAACTCTGATGTGCATGACCCTTCCCGGGATCGTGCACTGTTCAACTCATCCCCATTGCCGTTTGCCGGCTTGTTGGAGGCGATGATGGCGGGCAAATTTGAATGGCAGTTTAAGTATCGCGATGAAGCAGACGTAAACGCGAGCGCGCGGTGCCTGCGCAGGGAATTCAAAAAGTCCCTGACTTGCAGGTACTTCTGCAATTCGTCAGATTCGGTTTACCTTGGGATTTTGGGAGAACGGTAACCATCGCGCGCGGTGGCGGATGTCCTGCGGTTACGATTTGTAGGAGCGGATCGCTGTGGTGGCCGCGCCCGCCCTGTCATCTCCCCGCCACCGGGTCTCGCCTCCGGCGAGCCCGATGACAGGCTCCGGCGGGAATGCGGTACGCCGCGGCGGATCTACTCAACCACCGCCGTCTCGGAGAATTGGATCGCCCGGTCGAGCGGCGCGATGACACCGCGAACGGAGAAGCGGCGTGCGAACAGCGTGCAATCAGGCCGCAGCCCTAGCCCTGCCCCAAGGCAGTGCGAGCAAGGCGCGCGGCCGCGTCGCGGTCAGATCAGCAATGTCGGGGAAAGGAATGCCGGCAATACCCCGGCCTCAAGAGAACGAGGGCGTCGGCGAACACGTCAGGACCAGATTCCACGTTGGCCCGAAGGCCGCTTGTGAAATTGCGGAGCCCTTTGAGGAGAACCGCACCGAACGAAGAAAACTTGTTTCTTCTGCCGGACCGCGAAAGAGAACGATCCGACCGTTGACCTGATGTCTCGCCGACACCCTCTATCGTCGACCAGAACCTTTAGGAGGCGCTGATGACGTGCCGGCTATCTGGAGCCGGCAACTTCAGAAGCGAAGTTACTTCTTCTTCTTCGCGACCTTGCGGGTCTTCTTCGCAGTCTTCTTCACTGCGCTCTTCGCCTTCTTCGCCTTCTTCGCTTTCTTGGCCATGTTGCCCTCCGATGTGTGAGATGGCTTTAATCGCTGCGTGCACTCGGGGATCGAATGCACTTCATCCCGAATACACCAACACGAAGAAAAAAACAGCGTCTCGCTTAAAGAAGTGTTGACGGCGCAACGCGCGTGCGCTTGGCGAGCGCGATGCAAGCGCACTGCATCACCTGTGCTTGCGATCGCAGAGAGTGGGCGCATCGTCGGCGTTTGCGACGGATGCGATTGCAGAAAAACACTATGCAGCAAGTATTTTTCGGCGCGCACGCATCGCGCATGAGCAACGCGATGATGAGCGTCGCGAGTCGCGCGATCGCCTCGCGAAGGCGTTTCGCGGACTCTGAGTCGCGACTTTTGGCAACGAAAAAATTTTCATGCTTAACGGCGCGAACGCTCGCCTGAGCGTGTGCAAGCCGCCGTTTTGTGCGAATCGCGCGCCGGCGATTCGGCCGCCGCATCACCGTCGATCGGGATGAAGTTTGCCGCCGAGGATGCGCGCGAGCGCCGCACCAAGAGCGGAAAGCGAGGTGACGAAGCGTGTCCGTCACCTCGTTCAAACGCGCGAGGCTAGACGCCGAGCTTGGACTTGAGCAGCTCGTTGACGCTCTGCGGGTTGGCCTTGCCGCCGGACGCCTTCATCACTTGGCCGACGAACCAGCCGAGCGACTGCGGCTTGTCCTTGACCTGCGCGGCCTTGTCGGGATTGGCCGCGATGATGTCGTCGACAACCTTTTCGATCGCCGAGAGGTCGGTGACCTGCTTCATGCCGCGGCTTTCCACCAGCGCGCGGGGATCGCCGCCCTCCTGCCAGACGATCTCGAACAGATCCTTGGCGATCTTGCCTGAGATCGTGCCCTCGCCGATCAGGTCGATGATCCCTGAGAGCTGCTCGGCGTTGACGGGAGAGTCCGTAATACCCCGGCCTTCCTTGTTGAGACGGCCAAACAGCTCGTTGATCACCCAGTTCGCCGCCATCTTGCCGTCGCGCGCGCGGCTCGCGAGCTTGTCGAGCACCGTCTCGTAGAACACTGCGCTCTCGCGCTCGGCGACCAGCACGCTCGCATCATAGGCCGACAGGCCGAAGTCGGCGACGAAGCGCGTCTTCTTCTGATCCGGCAGCTCGGGGAGCTCAGCCTTCAGATCGTCGACGAACGCCTGGCTGAACTCCAGCGGCAGCAGGTCGGGATCGGGGAAGTAGCGGTAGTCATGCGCCTCTTCCTTGGACCGCATCGAGCGCGTCTCGCCCTTGTTGGGGTCATAGAGCCGCGTTTCCTGGTCGATCGCCCCGCCATCCTCCAGAATTTCGATCTGACGCCGCGCCTCGTACTCGATCGCCTGGCCGATGAAGTTGATCGAGTTCATGTTCTTGATTTCGCAGCGGGTGCCGAGCGGTCCGCCGGGCTTGCGCACTGAGACGTTGACGTCGGCGCGCAAGCTTCCTTTCTCCATGTCGCCGTCGCAGGTGCCGAGATAGCGCAGGATCGAGCGCAGCTTGGTCACATAGGCCTTGGCCTGCTCGGCATCGCGGATGTCGGGCTTGGAGACGATCTCCATCAGCGCCACGCCGCAGCGGTTGAGGTCGACATTGGACATGGTCGGCGACCGGTCGTGCAGCAACTTGCCGGCGTCCTGCTCCAGATGCAGCCGCTCGATGCCGACGGTGACGCTGCGGCCGCCGTCGAGCTCGACCAGCACCTCGCCCTCACCGACGACCGGCGACTTGTACTGGCTGATCTGGTAGCCCTGCGGCGAGTCCGGATAGAAATAGTTCTTGCGGTCGAACACCGAACGCAGATTGATCTTCGCGTTGAGGCCGAGACCGGTCCGGACAGCCTGTCTGACGCATTCCTCGTTGATGACGGGCAGCATGCCGGGCATGGCGGCGTCGACGAGCGACACGTGGCTGTTCGGCTCCCCGCCGAACGCGGTCGAGGCGGCCGAGAAAAGTTTCGAGTTCGAGGTCACCTGGGCATGGATCTCCATGCCGATGACCATCTCCCAATCGCCGGTGGCGCCCTTGAGAAGCTTGTGCGTGGCCGTGCTCATGTCTTGCTCCCCAGCAGCGTGGCCGCGATGCGCTGCCACTCTGCTTCCAATGAATCCTTTGCTGCGGGCTGGCCGGCCTGGCGGTACCAATAGCCGGCATTGCCGAGATCGCCTTCGACGCGGTGCAGGTAGGCGTGCACCCAAGCAGCCTCACGGCTGCTCTCGTCCTGGACGATCTTGTGCGCGCGGTCCCAGTCGCCTTTGGCCGCCCACCAAAGTCCGGCGAGCGGCGCGTTCAATTCCGGCGCAGGCGCCGCGCCGTCGAGGCTCGCGATGAACGCCGCGACATTCACCACCACCTCGCGGGCGTGAAGCGGCCGGCGGCCTGCTCGATCACCTCGCCGAGCGAGAACAGCGTCTCCTCGTCGAAGGGACGGCCGATCAGTTGCAAGCCCAGCGGAAGGCCCTGCGCGTCCTTGCCGGCGGGCACGGCGATGCCGGGCAGGCCCGCCATGTTCACGGTCACCGTGAAGATGTCGTTGAGGTACATCTCGACAGGATCGGCGCCGCCCTTCTCGCCGATGCCGAAGGCCGCCGACGGCGTCGCTGGCGTCAGGATGGCATCCACGCCCTTTGCGAAGCAGTCCTCAAAATCCTTCTTGATCAGCGTGCGCACCTTCTGGGCGCGCAAATAGTACGCGTCGTAATAGCCGGCTGAGAGCACATAGGTGCCGATCATGACGCGGCGCTTCACCTCTGCGCCAAAACCTTCGGCGCGGGTGTTTTCGTAGAGTTCGATGATGTTCCTACCCTGCTCGCGCAGGCCGTAGCGGACACCGTCATAGCGCGCGAGGTTGGAGGAGGCCTCCGCCGGCGCCACGATGTAATAGGCCGGCAGAGCATATTTGGTGTGCGGCAGCGACACCTCGACGAGCTCGACGCCGGCGCTCCTGAGCCAGGCCGCGCCCGCTTCCCAAAGTTTTTCGATCTCCGCCGGCATGCCGTCGAGGCGATACTCCCGGGGGATGCCGATCTTCATGCCCTTCACGGACTTGCCGATCGCGGCCTCGTAATCCGGCACCGGGATGTCGACCGAGGTCGTGTCCTTCGGGTCATGGCCCGCCATGGAGCGCAGCAGCATCGCGCTATCGCGCACGCTGCGCGCGATCGGACCGGCCTGGTCGAGCGAGGAGGCAAAGGCGACGATGCCCCAGCGCGAGCAGCGGCCATAGGTCGGTTTGATGCCGACGGTCGCGGTGAACGCCGCCGGCTGGCGGATCGAGCCGCCGGTGTCGGTCGCGGTCGCGCCCATGCAGAGCAGCGCCGCCACGGCCGACGCCGAACCACCGGACGAGCCGCCCGGCACCAGCGTCGTGTTCGAGCCGTCGCGCCGCCAGGGATTGCCGACCGGGCCGAAGCACGAGGTCTCGTTCGACGAGCCCATCGCGAACTCATCATTGTTGAGCTTGCCGAGCATCACCGCGCCGTCGCGCCAGAGCTGCGAGGTCACGGTGGACTCATAGGTCGGCACGAAATTGCCGAGGATCTTCGAGCAGGCCGTGGTGCGCACGCCCCTGGTCGCGAACAGATCCTTGATGCCGAGCGGGATGCCGGCGAGCGGACCGGCGTCACCCTTGGCGATCCTGGCGTCCGCCTCGCGCGCCATGCTGCGCGCCTGGTCCGGCGTCTCCATGACGAAGGCATTGAGCACGCGCGCGGCTTCGATCGCGGAAAGATGCGCGTCGGTCAGCTCGAGCGACGTGAAGGTCTTGGCCGCGAGGCCCTTGCGGGCCTCGGCGAGCGTCAGCGATGTCAAATCGGTCATTTATTGATCGGGCTGCAGAAGAACGGAGACAGGGTCTTGTCGTTGGCCGGGTCGTCTTTTTTGGCGGCGGCTTTCGCAGCGGCCTCGATCTCGTCGAGCACGGCATTGACGGCCACATTGGGATCGGCAGCCTTGCCCTGCCGCTCCATCTTGTCGAGATAGTTCATATAGGCCTGATAGGCCTTCTCATCGTCGCATAACAGGCACATCGGACGGCGTCCTAAAAGTTATTCGACGACCTTGGGCACCAGGAAGAAGTGTCCTTCGGTCGCAGGTGCGTTCGCAACGATATCGTCGGCGATCTCGCCGTCATTGACCACGTCTTGCCGCTTCTTCATCTGCATCGGGGTAACCGAGGTCATCGGCTCCACACCCTCGACATTGACCTCCGAGAGCTGCTCGACGAAGGCGAGCATGGCGTTGAGCTCGCCCTGCAGATGCGGAACCTCGCCCTCGGAAACCGCAATGCGCGCCAGATGCGCGATGCGGCGGACGGTAGCGGCGTCGACGGACATTATATAAGGCCTCTCACGGCAAAACCTAACCGCCGTATAGCAGAGGCCGCTTTTGCGCCGCAACCGGCGCTTCCCGCCTAGCCAGCAAGCGCTTTCATGCGGGCAAGGGCCGATTTCGCCAGATCCCGGGTCAATTCGGCCGCCGGGACCTCGCGGCCGAGGGCTACGGCCTGGCCGGCCCAGAGATTGGTGAAATCCACCCTGCCCTGCTTTTCGGCAGCCGCCTTCAGCGGCCCCAGCGCCGTCGCGGCATGGGGAAAAGGAGGCGCATCCGGCGAGACCGGGCCCGCCTCGCGCATCAGGCGGTTCTGGACACCGCGCGCCGGACGGCCGGTCATGACATTGGTGACGACGGTGGACTCGTCGCCCGCCTCGGCGAGCGCCTTGCGGCCTCCGGCCGTGACCTTGGATTCCGGACAGCGCAGATAGGCACTGCCGATCTGCACACCGGATGCACCGAGCGCAAAGGCCGCGGCAATGCCGCGCCCGTCCGCGATGCCGCCGCATGCGATCACCGGCACCTTCACGGCATCGACGACCTGCGGCACCAGCGCGAACGTACCGGGCTGCTCGGCGATCTTGTCGGTCAGGAACATGCCGCGATGACCGCCCGCCTCCGCGCCTTGCGCGATGATGGCATCAACGCCGTGCTGCTCGAGCCAGACCGCTTCCTTCACCGTAGTGGCGGACGAGATCACGACGCAGCCGGCTGCCTTAACGCGCTTGAGCAGAGTTTGCTCCGGCAAGCCGAAGTGAAAGCTGACGACTTCCGGCTTCAGCTCCTCGACGACCTCGCAGAAGGCCGCATCGAACGGCGCACGGTTCGCCGCAGCGATCGGCGCTGTGGGATCGAGGCCCTGCTCGGTGTAATAGCCGGCCAGCCGCTGCTTCCAGCGCGCCTCCGCCTCGGCCGTGAGCTCGACAGGCGTGTGGCAGAAGAAGTTCATGTTGACCGGCGCCTTCACGCGCTGGCGGATGAGGCCAACCTGCTCGCGTGCCTTCTCCGCCGAGATCATCGCGCAGGGCAGCGATCCCAGCGCCCCGCCCTGCGCGGCCGCAATCACCAGCTCCGCATCCATCACGCCCGCCATCGGCGCCAGCACGATCGGGAATTCGGTCTTGAAGAGATCGATTAGACGACGGTCAGGCCACATGGGTTCTCTCACTACTTGTTTTCCTTACCCTCCCCTGGAGGGGGAGGGTCGATCGCGCGTAGCGCGAGCGGGGTGGGGTGACAGTCTCTCCTCGGAGGCGCTGCCCACCTGGAGAGATCACCCCACCCCGCTACGCATTTCGCTTCGCTACATGCGAAGCGACCCTCCCCCTCCAGGGGAGGGTGGAAGAGCGTGCGTACCTCTCACCGAGTTGCGCTGTCCGGCAAGCAACTGCTCGGCTTCAGCCGCAATGCGTTCGACGATCTCCGCGGCAGACGGAATGTCATGGATCAGGCCGACCGCCTCGCCGGCAAAAACCGCAGCAATCTCGAAATTGCCCGCAGCCTTCGCCGCAGCATACTCCACGGCGACCTCGCTTGCGCGCTGCATCAACTCGATCTCGCGGCCAGTCCAGCGCTTGATGTGATCATTGACCAGCGAGCGCGCGGTGAACGGCGCCGGCCAGAACAGATTTCGCGCCCAGTCGAAGACGACGCCGCGCACGGTGTCATTGCCATTAGCCGCGCGAATGCGCTGCTTCGCCTCCTCCGCACCATTGGCCTCCACGCTGGCATAGAACCGCGTGCCGATCAGCACGCCGGACGCCCCGAGCATCATCATTGCGGCGAGGCCCCGGCCGTCAGCGATCCCGCCGGCCGCGACGACTGGCACGCGCCCTGCCGCGAGATCGACGATCGCCGGCACGATGTCGATCGTGGTGCGCGATGCGCCATGGCCGCCAGCTTCGGTGCCTTGTGCGACCAGGATCTGCGCGCCGGCATCGAGCGCCTGCTTCGCCATGTCCTCGCTCTGCACCTGGCAGATCAATCGCGCGCCGCCCGCCTTGATGCGCGGCGCGAACGGCGCGGGATCACCAAATGACAGCATGATGGCCTGCGGGCGAGCGTCGAGTGCGATGTCGAGCAGTTCGGGCTGTTTTGCGAGGCTCCAGGTGATGAAGCCGATACCGAACGGCGCAACGCCATTCAGCTCCTTGGTCTCGGCCTCCAGCCGGGCCCGCTCGCCGTAGCCACCACCCAGGATTCCGAATCCGCCGGCACCGCTGACGGCACGGGTCAGCCGGCTGCCGGCGATGGTGTCCATGGGCGCCAACAGGATGGGATGCTTGATCCCAAGAAGCTCTGTCAGCGGCGTCGCGATCGGCATGCGTCCTCCCACTCTGGACAAGAACACTAGGCGCGAATAGCATTCTCTAAAATTGAATTCTTGAGAACGCTACCATCTCAAAAGCGGAACGACGCCATGGAACTCAGCGATCTCCAGACCTTTGCCGCCGTCGCCCGCACCGGCGGCATCACCCGCGCCGCCGAAGAGCTCAACACGGTGCAGTCCAACGTTACCCAGCGCGTGAAGGCGCTGGAAGCGGAGATCGGCACGCCGCTGTTCGAACGTCACAGCCGCGGCATGACGCTGACTGGTGCCGGCAAGCGCCTCCTGCCCTACGCCCAAAAAATGGCGGCGCTGTCGCGCGAAGCCCTGCTCGCCGCGCGTGACGATGGCGAGCCGAAGGGACCGCTCGCGATCGGATCGATGGAGACGACGGCGGCCGTGCGGCTGCCACCGCTGCTGGCGGACTTCCATCGCCGTTTCCCCGCCGTGCGACTTTCCTTGCGCACCGCGCCGACCGCCGACCTCGTCGCCGCCGTGCTTGACGGCACGCTGGACGGCGCCTTCGTCGCGGGCCCCATCGCGCATGCCGACCTCATCGCGACGAGCGCCTTCTGCGAAGAGCTGGTGCTGGTCAGCGCGCGTCGCTGGGCTTCGCTGGCCGAGTTGCGCGCCGGCACGCCGGAATCCGGCCCGACCGCGCTGGTGTTTCGCACCGGCTGCACCTACCGTCAGCGGCTCGAGCAAGTGTTCGTCGAGTTCGGCTGGCCGTCGGCCGCGCGCTTCGAGCTCGGCACGCTCGACGGCATGATCGGCTGCGTCGCCGCCGACATGGGCGTGACGTTGCTGCCACGCGCAGTGGTCGAATGCAGCGCGATGAACGGCAATGTGTCGATCCATACGTTGAGTGCCTCGCACGCGCGCGTCGAGACGCTCTTCATCCAACGCTGCGCCGGACATCAAACCAGCGCGCTCAGTGGCTTTGCCGCGTGCCTAACGAAAGATGACGACGTCATCGCGGCCTGACGCGACGCAATCCGTTCCACCGCGCGAAATTCACCGTCACAAATCTGTCGTACTTGAATCCATCCACGCTGCGTTGCGTTCAGCCGTCGCAGCGCTGCTCGTGGAAAAACTTTGAAGGCCGCTCTCCTTCTACGTTAGGATGAATGACTGGCCGGCGCGAAACCATAACGAAGCCAAAACATCGGGAGGACTATCGATGCGCAATACGCTCGTGTTGTGCTGTGTCGCTGCGTTGTCGGCGATATCAGGAACTGCAAGCGCACAGGACTGGACCAAATCGAAATGGGGGCCGAACGACGAGATTGGCGCCGCCAACTACATGACACCCGAGCTCGTGGTGAAAGCGGCGTCGCTGGTGAAGACCGGCAAGACCTATGCCCTCGGCATTCCCGTCACGCCGCAGACACCAGCCTATCCGCCGCGCGCGTTCAAGCTGACCATCGTGCAGCCCGGACAGGCCGGCAGCCCGGGTCTCGGTCCGAACAAGGCAACCTATAACGACGATATCCTCGACACCTGGGTCGGCATCGGCAGCCAGCTCGACGGGCTCGGCCATCTCGGCGTCGAGCATGTCTATTACAACGGCAACAAGCTCGCCGATTTCGCCGATCCCAACGGGCTGAAGAAGCTCGGCATCGAGAAGGTGCCGCCGATGGTCACGCGCGGCGTGCTGCTCGACATGGCCGCTTATTTCAACACCGACGTGGTCAAGGAAGGCACCGCCTTCAACGTCAAGGAGATCGAGGAAGCCGCCAAGAAGCAAGGCGTCGAGATCCGCCAAGGCGACGTCGTCATCTTCCACACCGGCTGGCTCAGCCTGATCGGCAAGGATGACAAGCGCTATTCGGCGGGCGAGCCCGGCCTCGGCGTCGAGGGTGCGAAGTATTTGACCGGCAAGGGCGTCGTCGCGATCGGCGCCGATACCTGGGCGCTCGAGGTGCTGCCGTTCGAGTCCAAGAACGTGTTCGAGGTGCACCAGATCCTGCTCGCGATGAACGGGACCTACATCCTCGAGAACATGGACACCGCTGCGCTCGCCCGGGACAAGGGATACGAATTTCTGTTCGTGCTTGGCCAGCCGCGCTGGACCGGCGGCGTGCAGGCGATGATCAATCCGATCGCAATCCGCTGACGCCCACACGGGCCCTAAGGAAAGTCGGGTGAGGGTCATGCGGTGTCTCTGCGGAGCGCAGCGCTGCCCTCACCCGAACGCCGCGTCGGTTTCGCGGCTCGGCGAACCGAAGCACTATTTGAGTCGAATGTCCTCATAGGACTCGATCCGGCGCGGGCCGACCGAGGTCGCCTCGTGCGAATCCGCGTCGACGAGATTGCCGAAGTCGAGCTTGGTCAATTTCGTCAGGTCTGCGATCGAGACCTGGAAGACGCTGACATCCTCTTCGGACAACCGCTCGAGCAGATCCGCCTCCTGGATTCGATCGATCTCCATGACCTGCTTTCGCTGGCTCATCAGGAATGCCGCCGCCTTGAGACCATCGTCGTCGCGTCGGATCAGGATTTTCCAGAAGTATTTCGGAATTTGAACGCCTCCGAAGCTCGGATCCTTGTGCGACTTGCCGGCCGGATTGGGCAAATCCGATCCGTCGGCATCCGGTCCGTCGAAGACCGGACCGTTCATCACGATGCCCTTCTCCTCGCCTTCGAGCAGGACATCGCGCGTATAATCCTCCAGTCCGGCCCAGAGCTGCTTGCCCTGGTTGAACGAGAAGAATTGCGGCGAGCAATTGGTGAAATGGAAGGAATCGTCGCCATGCTGCTTGGCCGCGGCGACGGTGTCGCCCCAGGTCGCATCGAGACGGCGCACGAGATGACCGCGATCGAACGGATTCTTGCTGCGGTCGGCCTCGAACGTGGCCTGCTTGCGGTAGAACTCGTCGCCGATCTGGGCCTCATCGTCGATGCGTGGATCGCGCAGCCAGGAATCGCCTTCGCGCTTGCCGACGTCCTGCTGCTCGCCGCCGTCGATATTGACGCAGCTGAAGAAGGCGAGCCGGCGCGCCTTGTTCATGACGACACTATAGTTGAAATATTTCAGCTCGGACTGCTTGGAGCTGCCCTTCAACATCGCAACCCGGGATTTGAGGGCGGCGGGTATCTTCGGCAAGGGGACGGAAAATTTGCCGCTGCCGAGAAAATTCGCCTTGTAGCCGGGCCGCGATTTCAGCGTGCTCTGATCGATGTGCACCGCCTCCATGGGCAGGCCGTTCTTCGCGCTGATGTGAGGCAACAGGCCGACCGGCGGGACGATCAGGGGCTTGCCGCCGTTCTGCATGCCGCCGTTCGGCGCGCCGCCATTGCCCCCAAGGTTCGGAACGGGCGCCGGTGGGGCAACCGGAATGTCCTTCCTGAACATTGGCAATGGCACGCGGATCGGGACCACCAGCGAGCTTCCGTCGACAGACTGCTCGACCCAGACACTCGCTCCGAAGGGAGCTGCAGCGGCGGGGCGCGGCATTTTCGCGACCTCCTGCCGGGTCGGCGGCTCCTCCTCGTCGAGCACCGGCTTGATCAGAGGATGTGAGCCCACGGAAACCTTGAGATCGGCGACGATCGCGCTGATCCGGATGCCCTCGTTGGCGATCCAGTCGATCGAGGTTTCGTCCATCGAGGCATCCCACACTTTGCCATCCTTGGTCAGCGTGCGGCCCCGCGTATCCTTTCTCGGCACGCCGCTGTGGTGCAGCGCGACCACCTGCCAGAAGCGGTTGAACGCCGGCGAGCCCGACGAGCCGGCCGTGGTATCGGTGTTGTACCAGAGGAAGTCACCGACATATTTGAGCAGCTTGTTTTCGCGAACGCAGACCTGCTTCATCTGCCCGCTGGGATGCTGGACGATGGTGAGGTACTCGCCAGGGTCAGCCTTGCCGGGCGCGCCACTGAGCGGCAACCATCCCCAATCCTCGAGGTGTTCGTCGCCTGACACCGAGGTCGGCGCCACCGCGACGATTGAGAAATCAAGCCTGTCGTTGGTGTAGAAGAATTTGTCCGGCTCGAATCCGAATCTGACCGGCACGCGCTCTTGTCCCGAAATGTCCAGTTCGTAGTTGAAATCGGCGATCGAAGTGGCTGCATCGGACGGCCTGCCGAAGACATGATGGTTCGTGAGCAGCAGGCCCGGCCCGATCAGAAAGCCCGAGCCATAGCCGAGCAGATTTGACCTCATATCCCTGAGCTGGATGCGACAGACCGGGCGCGAGGCCGCCGTACCCTTGGCGAGGTAGTTGATGCTGTCGAGATCGTTGCCCTGGATGATCCGCTCGAGGCCGATCTCGGCCGCCTGCACGTCCCGTGTCTCGGCGAAAAGCTGGCGCTGGCGCAGGCGTTTCTTCTCGACCGTCATCTCGATCGGGCCGTCGCCCAGTTTCCGGTTCAGGGTTTCCGGTGAAAACTCGGCTTGCTTGAATCGCCTTTCTGAGCCCGCGATCAGGCTTGGCTTGATGAACATGATGACCTCTCGAAAATTCGGATGAATATCGACGTGCGGACGCTGAAAATTGCGCCAAGGCTGCAGTGCGGCCTGATCTGCCGTTCACTGCCAATGATTGTTCAAATCGGGGTTGGGTCCCCTACTACTTTAGCCTCATAATCCTATCGCGCCACAACCAACGCGTCAATTGATGCCGGCTGCCGCGCGCGCGGCATCATGTCATGGGGAGCGCTTTGCTTGTGTGAACTACGCAACAAATGATCGATGTTCTCGCATGTGCATCACGGTTTCGAAAAGCTCTTCTTTGAGATCGGTCCAAAAGACGAGCTTCCGTCGCTAGCCCCTCCGGTGCCACCGCCGCAGCGCCACCAGAGCCCAGATCGCCTCTACGAGGCCGAACGGCCAGGCGCCCTGCAGGAAGCCGTAGGCCGAGCCGAGTGCGCAGGACGCCGCGAACAGCAACACGATCCAATGGCTGCGGTCTTCCAGTGCATAGCAGACCAGCATCGCCGTCACGGCAAACAGGCCGAATAGTGTCAGTGCATCCATGTCCAGGGTTCACTCCGCAGCGCGACGCGTGATATGCGCTAAGGCCATGCCGGCTCTTATCCTGCCACTCGTCGATGCTGCAACCCACTGGCCCGCGCGCGGCGCGCTGATCGGGCTCGACCTCGGCACCAAGACCATCGGCGTTGCCGTGTCCGATCCCGACCGGCGGTTAGCGACCGGCGTCGAGACGATCCAGCGCAAGGCGTTCAAGCAGGATGCCGCCCGGCTGCTCGCGATCGCGGCCGAGCGCAAGGCGACCGGTTTCGTGCTCGGCCTGCCCATCAACATGGACGGCAGCGAGGGCCCGCGCGCGCAGTCGACCCGCGCCTTCGCCCGCAATCTCGCCGGCCTGACCGCGCTCCCCATCGGCCTCTGGGACGAGCGCCTTTCGACCGCAGCGGTCGAGCGCGAGCTGATCGGCATGGATGTCAGCCGCGCCAAGCGCGCCGAGGTGATCGACGAGCATGCCGCGATCTTCATCCTGCAAGGCGCGCTCGACCGCCTCGCCAATCTTCGCGCGAGCCCGGGGACGGACTGATCCATGGCCGTCGTCATCGCGGCGCTGCTGCCGGTCTTCGTCCTCATCGTGCTCGGCGTCGTGCTGAAGCGCAGCCTGATGCGGCTCGACACGCAGTGGCACGGGCTGGAGCGGCTGACTTATTTCGTGCTGTTTCCGATGCTGCTGATCCAGACGCTGGTGAAGGCCGACCTCTCCAAGGTACCGGTCGCCGGCGTCGGCGGCGCGCTGCTGCTGTCGGCGCTCGCGATGTCGCTGCTGTGCCTCGCGCTGCGCCCCGCTTTGTCGCGGCTCGGCATTGACGGGCCCGCCTTCACCTCGATCTTTCAGGGCGCAACGCGCTGGCAGACCTTCGTCGGGCTGTCGGTCGCCGCCAACCTGTTCGGCGACGTCGGGCTGGCGCTCGCCTCCGTGGCGATGGTCGCGATCATTCCCCTGGTCAACGTGCTCAGCGTCGTGGTGCTCGCCCATTACGCCGCGCCTAAAAAGCAGTCCGCACGCGCCATCGTCATGACGGTGATCCGCAATCCTCTGATCTGGGCCTGCGTCATCGGGCTTGCCGTCAACCTGACGCACCTGCCGCTGCCGAAGCTCTGGCACGAGGTGGCGGATGCGCTGAGCCGCTCCTCGCTCGCGATCGGCCTGCTCGTCACCGGCGCCGGCCTGCATCTCGAAGGCCTCTTGCGCCCGAGCATGGGAGCGGCGATCGGCGTCGTCTTCAAGCTCGCGCTGATGCCCGCGCTCGCGCTGGTGCTCGGTGCCTGGTTCGGGCTTTCCGGCAATAGCCTCGCGATCGTGGCGATCTGCGCGGCAGTGCCGACCTCGCCCAGCGCCTATGTGCTGGCCCGCCAGATGGGCGGCGATGCGCCGCTGCTGGCGCAGATCATCACGCTGCAGACGATTTTTGCGGCCATCACGATGCCAATGGCGATCGCGCTGGCGGCCTAAGACTCGTCATTGCGAGCTCCCTCACCTCGTCATTGCGAGGAGCCCTTGCGACGAAGCAATCCAGAATTCCTCCGCGGAACCATTCTGGATTGCTTCGCTTGCGCTCGCAATGACGGAGTATGAGACCTCAGACACCCAGCCACATCGTCAGCACCACTGCGGTCAGATTGTTGAGCGCATGCAGCACGGCCGTGAGCCAGAGCGAATTGGCGCGATAGCGCATGTAGCCGAACCACAATCCGATGGTGAAGACCTCGGCGAGGAAGTACATGTCGTATTGCAGGTGCACGACCGTCCAAACCAGCGACGACAGGAGGATCGCGCCAGGCACCCGCAGGAAGCTTGCCGACCAGCCGCGATAGAGGAAGCCCCGCGCCAGGACTTCTTCCGACATCGGCGCAGCGACGCTGAAGGCGAACAGCAGCACCATTGCGGCGCCCTTGTCGCGGCCCGATTTCAACAGATCGGCCATGAAGCCCGGCGTCGCCTCGCGGCCGAGCGCGCGCGACATCGTCTCCCAGATCAGTACCAGCAGGATGAGCCCCACGGCGCCGAATGCCAGTTGCTTCCAGGCCGGCCAACGCAGCGCGAGGTAATCGACGAAGGACGCCTTCTTGATACGAATGGCAAGCCAGACCGCAGCCAGCGTCGCTGGCAGACCCATGGTGACCGACAGCGCCAGCGCCTGGGGCTCACGGCCGACAAGTTGCAGCGAAGCGAGGTCCATGGGCAAACCACGCTCCGCCACCAGCAGAACGATCGCGCCGATCTGCCCGACGAACATCGCGACGAAGATGAGGAAGCCCCACAGCGCCGTGCCCCAGAACATCCAGACATGCGGCGTCGCAGGCGTTACCCTCAATGGCGGATGATCGGGATTAACGGAGTCCATCAAAAGGCTTTCGTTTGGGAGACTCACGGCAGCGCGCGCTCCAGCAGCGCGCGCACGTCGGCGCTGTCGAGCTCCACGGCACCGTACATGCTGGCGTGATTGGCAGCGAGACGCGTGCTCGCGAACAGTTCGGCATCGTGCGGTGACACGCCGTTCAGCGCCGCAGCCGCAGCGAGCAGCGCCAGCCTCTCGACCGCAAGCCGCGCGACCCGTTCGCCGTCGGCGCGGCGGAAGGTTTTGCCGATGAACGCCACCGCATCTTCTGTCCCTGGCAGCCCCTTTGTCTCGGCCGCGAGCGATTGCAGCACCGCCATCGCCGCCTCCGGCTCGCGCGAGAGCGCGCGGAGCACGTCGAGGCACATGACGTTACCCGAGCCTTCCCAGATCGCGTTGACGGGAGACTCGCGGTAGTGACGCGCCAAAATGCCGTCTTCGACATAGCCGTTGCCGCCGAGGCACTCCATCGCCTCGTAGAGGAACGGCGGCGCGCTCTTGCAGGTCCAGTATTTGATCGCGGGCGTCAGCAGCCGCATGTACGCGGCCTCCGCCGCATCGTGCGGCGTGCGGTCGAAGGCGCGGCAGAGCCGCATCACCAGGGCTGTGCTCGCCTCGACATGCAGCGCCATGTCCGACAGCACCGCCTGCATCAAGGGCTGGTCTGCGAGATGCTTCTGGAACACGCTGCGGTGACGGGCGTGATGCAGCGCATGTGCGAGGCCCGAGCGCATCAGGCCGACGGAGGCGATCGCGCAATCCTGCCGCGTCAGTTGCACCATCTGGATGATGGTGCGGATGCCCTTGCCCTCCTCGCCGACCGCTTGCGCATAGGCGCCGACGAACTCGACCTCCGAGGAGGCATTGGAGCGGTTGCCGAGCTTGTCCTTCAGCCGCTGGAATTGGATCGCATTCACCGAGCCATCCGGCGCAAAACGCGGCATGAAGAAGCAGGTCAGCCCAGCGTCTGTCTGCGCCAGCACCAGGAATGCGTCACACATCGGCGCCGACATGAACCATTTGTGGCCGGTGATGCGGTAGGCATCGCCGTCGCGCACTGCGCGCGTCATGTTGGCGCGGACGTCGGTGCCGCCCTGCTTCTCGGTCATGCCCATGCCGAGCGTCATGCCCCGCTTTTCCCACCACGGCGCGAAGCTGGGATCGTAGCTTTTCGTCGACAGCACCGGCATCACGCGCGCGAGCAGATCCGGCTGCATCGCCAGCGCGGCCACGGAGGCGCGCGTCATCGTGATCGGGCAGAGATGGCCGGTCTCGACTTGCGCGGCGATATAGAATTTTGCCGCGCGGATGACCTCGGCGGCATCGCCCGCGGGCTTCCCGTCCGCCGTCCACGTCGAATTGTGCACGCCGGCATGCGCGCTGTGCGCCATCAACTCGTGATAAGAGGGGTGAAACTCGACCTGGTCGCGACGATTGCCCTTGGCATCGAATGTGCGCAGTTTTGGCGTGTTCTCGTTCGCGACGCGCCCGCGATCAGCCATCGCGGCCGAGCCCCAGTGCTTGCCGAACTCCGAGAGCTCGCGTTCCGCCGCCGCACCGCCATTGGCCTTGACCGCCTCGACCAGCGGCCGATCCACCGCGAACAGGTCGACGTTCTCGAACGGCGGCGACTGGTTGAAGACCTCGTGGGTCGCAAAGCTCGGCTGGGTCATGATGCTTCCGATCGACCGTATCTCGCCGCGGGCGGTGCCACCTCTCCCGACGGGAGAGGTCGCGCCGCAGGCGCGGGTGAGGGGTTACGCTCGAACGAGGGACCTGATCCCCTCACCCGGCGCTTCGCGCCGACCTCTCCCCTTGGGAGAGGTAAACCTGCTCGCGGCTGCTTCCGCCTCAATTGAACTCTACCTTGTTCGCGGCTGGATCGGGAAATCATAGGCCGCCCCGCCCGCCCCCGGCAGGGAAAAATGCCACCACTCCTTCGAATAGTTCACAAAGCCTTGCCTCGCCATCGCAGCCACCAGCCGCTTGCGCCAGGCGCGCTGGGCCGGGTTGATAGATGGTGCCGCAGTATGGCCCAGCGCATCGGTACAGTCATAGCCGGTGCCCATGTCGACACTGCCCTCCGGCGCCCGCGCCTCGGCCGGTGCCGTGCAATCGGCATAGATCCTTGACGGATCATATTTGGCGGAATTGTCGCCTTTGAGATCGACCAGAGTGAGATCGAGCGCCGCCCCGGTGGAATGCTGCGAACGGCTGGCGATGTAGCCGAGGCGGAACAGCTCGGTCTTGGGAATTTTGGGATTGTAGCGCCGCTCGGCGGCCGTCTCGTGGCCGTTCTGCGACCACTTCACCATGTCGAGCGAGGCCCGCGCCGGCCGGTAGCAGTCGAACATCTTGAGCGAGAGATTTTGCGCCGCCAGTTCCTCTTGAACCGCCTTCAGCCGCAGCCCCACCTCCCGCTTCACCACGCATTCGCCGGCGCCATAGCCGGCGAGCGGACGGCCAACGAAATTGTTCGATGTGGCGTAGCGGATGTCCTGGATGATGCTGGGGTCGATGTCGCGCAGGTACACGAAGCCGCCGGGCAGCGATTGGGCGTGGGTAGGCGAAACGATAGCCATCACGACGGTCGCAATCAGAAGTGATCTCACGCTATGGCCTCCGGACCGTCATGCCCGGGCTTGTCCCGCCTGCGCGGCCGAAGCCGCTTCGGCGAGGCGAAGGCCCGGCCATCCATGTTCTTTTGCGTCAAATGCGATAGAAGAACGTGGATGCCCGGCACAAGCCAGGACAAGCCCGGGCATGACGGAGAGGATGACGTCGCGCCGCCCGCACCGACAGATCAGGGGATAACTCACTTCCTCACCTTTGCCCCTTGCTCCCCCCGCCATCCCCCCCTATAGCTCTGCTTTTAATGACATCGAAATCGACCTTCGTCCTCGGCCACCGGCATTTGCTGGGCATCGAGGGCCTTTCCGCGGCCGACATCACCGGCCTCCTCGACCTGTCCGAAGAATATGTCGAGCTCAACCGCCAAGTTGACAAGAAGCGTACCGTCCTGCGTGGACGGACGCAGGTGAACCTCTTCTTCGAGGCTTCCACCCGGACCCAGTCCTCGTTCGAGCTCGCCGGCAAGCGGCTGGGTGCCGACGTCATGAACATGTCGGTGTCCTCGTCCTCGATCCGCAAGGGCGAGACCCTGATCGACACCGCGGTGACGCTGAACGCGATGCACCCTGACATCCTGGTGGTGCGCCATCACGCCTCCGGCGCGGTGGAACTGTTGGCACGCAAGGTCGACGGTTCCGTGATCAATGCCGGCGATGGTGCACATGAGCACCCAACGCAGGCCCTGCTCGACGCGCTCACCATCCGCCGCAACAAGGGTCGGATCGAGGGCCTCGTGGTCGCGATCTGCGGCGACGTGCTGCATTCGCGCGTCGCCCGCTCCAACATCATCCTGCTCAACACCATGGGTGCCCGCGTCCGCGTCGTCGGCCCCTCCACGCTGTTGCCGCCCGGCATCGAGCGGATGGGCGTCGAGGTCGCGCGCGACATGCGCGAGGGCCTCGAAGGCGCCGACATCGTCATGATGCTGCGGCTGCAGCGCGAGCGCATGAACGGCTCCTTTGTGCCGTCGTCATCGGAATACTTCTATTATTTCGGGCTCGACCAGAAGAAGCTCGCCTACGCCAAGCCGGACGCACTCGTGATGCATCCCGGCCCGATGAACCGCGGCGTGGAGATCGACTCGATCGTGGCCGATGGCGCCCAGTCCCTGATCCGCGAACAGGTCGAGATGGGCGTCGCCGTGCGCATGGCCGTGCTGGAAGCGCTCGCCCGCAACCTGCCGAACGCGTGATGCCGATGTTGACCGACCGCCGCCCCATCCTGCTCGCCAACGCCCGCGTCGTCGATCCCAGCAAGGATTTCGACGGTGTCGCCGACGTTCTCATTGCCGACGGCATCGTCCGCGAGACCCGCCGCGGCATTGGCGCGGCCGGCGTCCCCGAGGGTACCGACATCGTCAACTGCTCCGGCAAGATCGTGGCGCCGGGCCTGATCGACATGCGCGCCTTCGTCGGCGAGCCCGGCCTCAGCCACCGCGAGACCTTTGCCTCGGCGAGCCAGGCCGCCGCAACCGGCGGCATCACCACCATCATCTGCCAGCCCGCCACCTCGCCCGTCATCGACAATTCGGCGACGGTCGACTTCGTGATGCGGCGCGCCCGCGACACCGCGATCGTCAACATCCAGCCGATGGCGGCCCTCACCAAGGGCATGCACGGCGAGGAGATGACCGAGTTCGGCCTGTTGAAAGCCGCCGGCGCGGTCGCCTTCAGCGACGGCGACAGAAGCGTGACCAACGCCCAGGTGATGCGCCGCGCGCTGACCTACGCCCGCGACTTCGACGCGCTGATCGTGCATCACACCGAGGATCCCAACCTCGTCGGCGAAGGCGTGATGAACGAGGGCGAGTTCGCCACCCGGCTCGGCCTGATGGGCATCCCGAATGCCGCCGAAGCCGTGATGCTGGAGCGCGATCTGCGGCTCGTCGCGCTCACGGGCGGCCGCTACCACGCGGCGTCGCTGACCTGCATCGACTCCCTCGAGATCCTCGAGCGCGCCCGCGACGCCGGGCTTACCGTCAGCGCCTCGGTCTCGATCAACCATCTGGCGCTGAACGAGAACGACATCGGGCCCTATCGTTCGTTCCTGAAGCTGTCGCCTCCGTTGCGCACCGAGGACGATCGCCGCGCGCTGGTGGCGGCACTCGCCTCCGGCCTTCTCGACGTCATCATGTCCGATCACAATCCGCAGGACGTCGAGGTCAAGCGCCTGCCGTTCGCGGAAGCCGCTCCCGGCGCCGTCGGACTCGAGACCATGCTGCCCGCGGGCCTGCGCCTCGTGCACAATGGCGAGATGGAACTGAAAACGCTGATCCGCGCGATGTCGACCCGGCCGGCCGAGCTGCTCGGGCTACAAGGCGGAACCCTGCGCGCCGGCAGCCCGGCGGATGTCATCGTGATCGACCCCGATACGCCGTGGGTGGTCGATCCCGCCGACCTCAAATCGCCCTGCAAGAACACCCCGTTCGACGAGGCCCGCTTTACAGGCCGCGTGGTGCGCACCATTGTCGGCGGACGGACGGTCTACGAGCATGTCTGACGCGCGCGATCGTTCGACATGGAGATCCAGCCTTTGGAGCTGCCGCCATGGGGCTTGAAGCATTTTTGCCGGTGGCCTTCGTCATCGGCTACCTCCTCGGCTCGATTCCGTTCGGGCTGATCCTCACCAAGCTCGCGGGCACGCAGGATATCCGCTCGATCGGCTCCGGCAGCATCGGCGCCACCAATGTGCTGCGCACGGGACGCAAGAGCCTCGCCGCAGGCACCTTGCTGTTCGACGCGCTCAAGGGCACCGTGGCCGTGGTGATTGCCGGCTACATTGCAGGCCCCAATGCCGCCATGGTGGCCGGGCTCGGCGCTTTCCTCGGCCATCTCTTCCCGGTCTGGCTCAAGTTCAAAGGCGGCAAGGGCGTGGCCGTCTATATCGGCATCCTGCTCGGCCTGTTCTGGCCTGGCGCCGTCGTGTTCTGTCTGCTCTGGCTGGCGACCGCCTTCACCACCCGCTACTCTTCGCTCTCCGCGCTGGTGGCGGCGTTCATCACGCCGATGTTCCTGTGGTGGTTCGGGCATCTCGCATTGTCTGCTCTGACAGCAGTGCTGACACTGTTGCTGTTCTACGCGCATCGCGAGAACATCAAGCGCTTGCAAGCGGGCAAGGAAAGCCGGATCGGCGAGAAGGCCTAGAGTGCTTTCGAGCGAAGTGGATGCCGGTTCGCGTCAAGAAGACGCGTCAAAACAAGACTCCGGAGCCGGGCATCTACGGATACCGAAACGGCCCTTCCACATTATATCCCAAATCCTGTTCGCAACTTGCGGCCGAATCACTGTTGTATTGGCCAGCGGGATTCTGGGCTGTCATCCTGACAGCGTGGATAGCGTTACGCGGTAGCTCAGAATGAGCGAGAAGATTGTCGGCGCGCATGACGGGGTTGGTTCGCAGGGTGCTTCGGGCACCGCAGCGAGCCGACTGCTGTCGATGACCAATATCTGGTCCGATGCGGCCTCGCCGCCTCCCGCACTAGAACCTGCTCCCGCTTTACCGCAAGCACCGCAGCCTGAGCCGCTCGCGAAAGCCGACGCTCCCGTCGATATCGTCATGACGAAGGCTGCACCGGTCGCGCCCGCGCGGACGCATTCCGATCAATGGCCGCCGCGAAAACTGTCGCTGGCGCTTCAGGGCGGCGGCACCTTCGCCGCCTTCACTTGGGGCGTGCTCGAGCGGCTGCTGGAAGAGCCCTCCATCGCGATCGACACCATTAGTGGCGCCAGCGCCGGCGCCATCAACGCGCTGCTGCTCGCCTCCGGCTTTGCCGAAGGCGGGCGCGAAGGCGCGCGGTCACGGCTGAACCGGTTCTGGCTCCGCCTGATGCATGAAGCCTCGTTCCGCGCGCTGATGCTGGTCGGCGGCTTTTCGCCAGCGGGAAGCTCGGTCGCGTTCGGGCCGACGCTGCGCTCCGGCCACTTCGATCCGTTCGATCTCGATCCGCTGCGGCAGGCGCTGTCGCGCGACATCGATTTCGCCGCCCTGCGCCATCCGAACTGTCCCAAGCTCTTGATCGCAGCGACGCGGATCCACGACGGCCAGCAACAGATCTTCCGCAATGACGCTGTCACCGCCGACGTCGCGCTGGCCTCGACCTGCCCGCCCCTCGTCCACTGCGCCGTCGAGATCGACGGCGAGGCCTATTGGGACGGCGGCTTTGGCGGCAACCCGCCGCTGCTGCGGCTGGCGCAGGAAACGATGACGTCCGATGTCCTGCTGGTCCAGGTCACGCCGGCGCGCGACAGCTACGTGCCGATCACGCTTGCCGCGATCGACCGCCGGCTCGACCAGATTGCAGCCAACGCCGCGCTCAACGCCGAGATCGCCGCGATCGAATGGGCGCAGGCTCATGCCGCGCCATCGCTGCGGCTCTCCAGGATCGCAGCCGAAGACTTCGTTGACGGGCTGGCGCAACGCTCCTCCACCGATCTCGGCCGAGGCTTCATTCGCCTCTTGCACCGGAGCGGCCGCGAGGCCGCGGAGCGCTGGTTGAAGCAAGGCACCGCTGTCAGTGCAGCCTCACCTGCATCCGATCAGCGCATCGCTCCAGCCGAACCCGCGCTGGTATAGGGTGTGACGGTCTGCCGGCGGTCCGTGGTTCACCTCTCCCCAACGGGGAGAGGTCGGATTGCGTCTGGCGATGCGGAGCATCGTCCAGTGCAATCCGGGTGAGGGGCTGTGGCATTCGGTGAGGTCATAACCCCTCACCCGGATCGCATCTCACGATGCGACCTCTCCCTACGGGAGAGGTGTATCGAGTCCCGGAGGCGCATCGATTCAACCAAGTCGCATCCCGCGCTAGCCTGATTTCGCCAGCGCGTCCTCCAAGAACCAGGCCGCTGCGAGTGCGAGCGGATCGTTGCCGAAGCGCGCGATCACCTGCACGCCGATCGGCAGGCCGCCGACCTTCAGCACCGGCACGTTGACGCAAGGATTGCCCATCAGCGTCCAGAGCCGGTTGTAACGGGGATCGCCCGTGGTCGCGAGCTCCTTGGCCGGCGCCGTACCTGGCGCGGAATAGGTCAGGAGCACGTCGACGCCCTCGAACAGCTCGCCGAGCTCGCGGCGGCCGCGCCGGCTGATCCGCCGCGCCTCGTCATATTCCTTCGGCGTCAGGCCGACCGTCGCATCGAGACTGGCGCGCAGCATCGGCGCGATCTCGTCGTGGCGCTCGGAAAACTCCCAGGCGAGTGCGCGATGCGCCTCGAAATCCTGGATGATCGGATGGATGCGCCAGGGCTTCTGCACCGCTTCGGGCAGATCGATGGTCTGCACGCTGGCGCCGGCGCGCGTCGCCGCCTTGATCGCGGCTTGCAGCCCCTCTTCAGCCGCCGGCTCGACGGCGCCGGCGAACTCCTGCCTGACGACGCCGATCCGCGGCGACTTCGCTGCGGTGATGCCGGAGAATTCGCTGCGCCCCGTCATCGCCAGCAGCCCGCGCGCGAGATCCTCCGCGCGCGCGCCGAACAGGCCGACCGTGTCTAGCGCCCATGAATAGCACTTCACACCGACCGTCGGCAGCATGCGGAACGACGGCTTGATCGCGGCGGTCCCGCAATAGGCGGCGGGACGGATCACCGAGCCGCCGGTCTGGGTGCCCAGCGCCAGCGGGATCATGCCGGCGCCGACGGCTGCCGCAGAGCCCGAGGACGAGCCGCCTGGCGAATGGCCCGTATTGTGCGGATTGCGCGTCGGCGTGGGATCGCGCGAGGCGAACGCCGTGGTCGTGGTCTTGCCGATGATGGTGGCGCCCGCCCGCTTCAGCATCATCACGACCGGCGCATCCGAGCGCGGCTGCCAGCCGCGATAGATCTCCGAGCCCATCTCGGTCGGCATATTGGCCGTGTCGATGATGTCCTTGATCCCGACCGCGATGCCCCGCAGCGGACCGGCGCCTTGCGCCTTCGCAGCCTTGTCGTGGCGGACGAAGGCGCGGACGTCCTTCTCCTTGGCCTCGATCGCCGCATGCGATTGCGCGATCGCGGCATCGGGCGACAACTCGCCGGCTTCAATGCGGCGCTGGAGATCGGCGAGTGAGATCATGGCAAAATCCTTCTTATTGGGATCGCTTTTAGCATCGGGGCGCGGTCGCGCAAGCGCACGTCCCTGTTGCGCAACGCCCTCAGGTTGTTCCATGCTGTGTCTGCAAGGAGACGCCGTGGACGCCATCAATCCAAGCGTGGAGCTGACCGAGTCTGAGCGGATCGACTGCCTGCGGCTGATCCGCTCCGACAATGTCGGGCCGCGCACCTTCCGTTCGCTGGTCGACCATTTCGGCACGGCGCGCGCCGCGCTGGAGCGGCTGCCGGATCTGGCGCGCCGCGGCGGTGCGCAGCGATCGGGGCGCATCTGTAGCGCCGATGAAGCGAAGGCCGAGCTCGCCGCAAGCCGCAAGTTCGGCATCGCCTGGCGCGCGCCCGGCGAAGACGGCTATCCGGCGCGGCTCGCAACGCTCGACGATGCGCCGCCATTGCTCGCCGTGCGCGGCGACGCGAAAACCTTGATGCGACCGATGATCGCGATCGTCGGCTCTCGAAATGCCTCCGGCGCCGGCTTGAAGTTTGCCGGCCAGCTTGCGCGCGAGCTTGGCGAAGCCGGTTTCGTCGTCATCTCCGGCCTCGCCCGCGGCGTCGACCAGGCCGCGCATCGCACGAGCATCGAAAGCGGCACGATCGCCGTGCTCGCCGGCGGGCATGATTGCATCTATCCGCCCGAGCATGGCGACCTGCTCGCCGCGATCCTCGACCATGAGGGCGCTGCGATCTCCGAGATGCCGCTCGGCCATGAGCCACGTGCCCGCGACTTTCCCCGCCGCAACCGCCTGATCTCCGGTGCGTCGCTCGGCGTGGTCGTGGTGGAAGCGGCGCACCGCTCGGGCTCGCTGATCACCGCCCGCATGGCGGCCGAACAGGGCCGCGAGGTGTTCGCAGTGCCCGGATCGCCGCTCGATCCGCGCGCCGCCGGCACCAACGATCTGATCAAGCAGGGAGCAACGCTCGTCACCGAGGCCGCCGACATCGTCAATGCGGTGCAGCCGATCATGGAGCGGCCGCTGATGCACCCCGCAGGCGAGCCCGACAGCGAGCCGTTCGAGAGCGATCCGCAAGGCCACGATCGCGACCAGATCACCGGCCTGCTCGGCCCTGCCCCAATCTCGATCGACGATCTCGTGCGGATGTCCGGCGCCTCGCCCGCAATCGTGCGCACCGTGCTGCTGGAGCTCGAGCTCGCCGGCAAGCTGGAGCGTCACGGCGGCGGATTGGTATCGCTGCTTTAGGGAGCTGGCCCGTACCTTACCCTCCCCTGGAGGGGGAGGGTCGATCGCGCGAAGCGCGAGCGGGGTGGGGTGATCTCTCCACGCAGGCACTGTTTGAGACGGAGAGACTGTCACCCCACCCCGTCCCACATTTCGCTGCGCTCAATGTGAGCCGACCCTCCCCCTCCAGGGGAGGGTAAAATCCACCTCGCAGCACGATCAGGCTCCTACTCCTTATTCTCCATTCTCCGCTTCAGCCCTCGTTGCGCTGGTCGAACTTCGTCCGTGCCGCCTCGATCTGCGCCAGATGGTCCTTCGCCCAGCTGCCGAGCGCTTCCACGGGGCGCGACAGGCCGCGGCCGAGATCGGTGAGCTCGTAGTCCACGCGCGGCGGAATGGTGGGGAAGATCGTGCGCGTGACGAGGCCGTCGCGCTCGAGGCCACGCAGCGTCAAGGTCAGCATCCGCTGCGAGATGCCGTTGATCATGCGCTTCAGCTCATTGAAGCGCTTCGGCCCGTCGCTGAGCATCATGATGACGAACACGCTCCATTTGTCGCCGACACGGGACAGCACGGAGGCGACCCCACGACAATCCGCATGGTTGGGATCCGGCCTTGGGTCGGGCCTTGTATCCGACCTTGGATTTGGCCTCGGCGGAGCAGGCAAATCGGTGTTTTCAGGTTTCAATAATGTGCCCATGGCTCAAAAAAGTGCGTTCTTGCGGGGATTTCGACAGTCACTCATGTAGCGCGGGTTACAAACTTATACCATGGGTGACCCCAATGAAACTCCTCCATATCGACTCCAGCGTCCTCGGCCCCCACTCCGTCAGCCGGCAGGTTTCCGCCGCCATCGTCGACCGGCTGCGCCAGGCGACGCCCGGGCTCGACATCACCTATCGCGACCTGACCCAGACCCCGCTCGCCCACCTCTCCGGCTCACACCTGGCGGCCGCGCAAGGCGCACCCGCGCCGGCGGAACTCGCACCCGACCTCGCCGCGAGCGCAGCCGCGCTGGACGAGTTCTTGGCCGCCGACATCGTCGTCATCGGCGCACCCATGTACAATTTCACGATCCCAAGCCAGCTCAAGGCCTGGATCGACCGCGTCCTGGTGGCGGGGAAGACTTTTAAGTATGGCGCGGCGGGGCCGGAGGGGCTCGCCGGCGGCAAGCGCGTGATCGTCGCGATCTCCCGCGGCGGATACTATGGCGCGGGTTCGCCCGCCGCAGCGCTGGAGCACCTCGAAAGCTATCTGCGCGGCGTATTCGGCTTCATGGGCATCCATAATGCCGAATTCATCATCGCCGACGGCATCCAGGTCGGACCGGAGCATCGCGAGAAGTCTCTGGCCGGCGCGCTCCAGGCGGCAACCAGCCTGCGCGCGGCCTGAGATCAGACCGACATCATCAGTCGCCGCGGCATCGCCTGCGGCGGCTGATGGACGGCTGCGCCATCTGCAAAGCTAAAACCAGACGCCCTGCATGCCCAGGATCACGGCGACGAGCGAGACGAACAGGCCGATTCCGGAAAACAGTGCGACCGCGACGAGTTCGGACCTTCCGGAGCGTTTGGCCGGGGTGGCGGAATTTTCAGTGTAAATACGCGGTGATGAAATCGACGAAAAAATACGGGCTGCTTTCGGCATAACGGACTCCCTTAAAAATGAGTCTTCTGCCCCCTGCCCGTAAAAATGTCTTGGCAGTGCGCGCGGAGGTTCAAGTCCTCACGCAAAGGTTTTGGAGCACGTCGCGCAAGATGCAGGAACCGGCCGGCGCAACCGCGCGCATTGCGCCAACCGATTCAATTTGCGCTAAAGCGCGATGAAAGTTGGATGAATCGTCATCGCGCTTTAGGTTAGCCGCGATAGATCGGCGCGCCGCTCGGCGAGGCCACCGCGCCGCCGTCGACGAAGATCTCCTGGCCCTGCACGTGGGCGGAATCATCGGAGGCGAGGAACAGCACCGTCTTCGCAACGTGATCCGTTTCGCCGATGCGGCCGAGCGGCGTCGATAGCGCGATCCGTTTCTCGAACGCCTTCTCGGCCTCGGGCGTCGCGACCGCAGGTCCCCAGATCGGCGTGCGGATCGCACCGGGCGCCACCACGTTGACGCGAACGCCGCGCGGCGACAGTTCCGAGGCCATGGTCCGCGCCATCGCGCGGACGCCGGCCTTCGCGGCGCCGTAAGCGGAGTAGCCGGGAATGCCGAGCACGGAGATCACCGAACCGTTGAGAATGATCGAGGCGTTGTCGTTGAGATACGGCAGCGCCGACTGAACGGTGAAGAACACGCCGGTGAGGTTCGTGCTGATGACCTTCTCGAAGACGTCCAGCGTCGCCGAGCCGAGCGGCGTGCCGCCGGCGATGCCGGCATTGGCGAAGACGATGTCGAACTTGCCGAACGTCTCGGCGCCCTTCTTGATCGCGGCTTCCGTCGCGGCGATGTCGGTGGCGTCGGCGGCGAGCGCCAGCGCATTCGGCCCGAGCTTTTTCGCAGCTGCCTCCAGCGTCTCCTTGTTGCGCCCGGTGATCACGACCCTGGCGCCCTCGGCCACGAACAATTTTGCGGTCGCAAGGCCAATGCCGCTGTTGCCGCCGGTAATCAGGGCCGTCTTGTTCGTCAGTCTCACGTTCGCCTCCAGTGGTTGCATGATAAAACTAATTTGCCATCTAGGGCATACGGTTTTATGATGCAACCACACAAGCGCGTGATCGCCCCCCCGAAAGCGGGCGAACGCGACAGGACGAAAGACCATGGTGAAACGAACGAGCTTTGAGGGCGATGCCTGCCCGATCGCGCGATCGCTGGAGGCGCTCGGCGACTGGTGGTCGCTGCTGATCATCCGCGAGGCGCTGCTCGGCGCACGCCGTTTCGGCGAATTCCAGAGCAAGCTCGGCATGGCCAAGAACATCTTGTCGGTGCGACTGCGGTCACTCGTCGAGCACGGCATTCTGGCGACCGCCCCGGCCTCCGACGGCAGCGGCTACCAGGAATACGTGCTGACGGAGAAGGGCCGCGGCACCTTCCCGATCCTGGTGGCGCTGCGGCAATGGAGCGAGGAGTTCGACGATCACCCCGAAGAGATCGCGACCATCCTGATCGATCGCGCCAAGGGCCGCCCGGTGAAGAAGCTCGAAATGCGCGCCGAGGACGGCCGGTTGCTCAGCCCGGCCGACACCACGCTGAAGCCGCGGCCGGCGCCGCGGCGGCGGTCGGCCTGACGGCGCACGACCGGCACCAAACAGTCATTGCGAGCGTAGCGAAGCAATCCAGAGTCTTTCCGCGGAGGGATTCTGGATTGCTTCGCTGCGCTCGCAATGACGACGTTGAGACAGCGCGCCTTACTCTAGAGTCGCTCACGACAGCTTGCGCCTGCTCCGCAGCCTCAGATGCTCGTCGGCCTCGAGCTGTGTCATGCCCAAGAGATAATGTAACACGTGCAGCTTGTGGCGCTCGGCGAGCTTGCGCAGAGCAGCCGTCTGCTCGGCAATGAAGGCCACCGCCTCATCCGCCCCACCTTCCCCCGGTTCCTCGTTGCGCGAGCCTCCCGGCGCGCCCGATGCGGCGCGCGCCCGTTTCTTTCCTGGCCTAGTCACCAGACCCACCCCGAATCCATGCCCCGCGGAAACATTACGCCGACATCGGCCGCAACTCCAAGGTGGTATTTTGCAACTTTCTCGATATGAAACTTTTCCCATTGCGGCGGCTTTCAACACCCGCCGATTTGACAGGACCGGCCTCACCACCCATGTTCGGGTCGAAACGGCCGACCCGAGTCCTTTCGTATTCGGCCCAAGATTTTCCCATAAGTTACTGGAACTACATGAATATCGTCATTGTGGAGTCGCCGGCGAAAGCCAAGACGATCAACAAATATCTGGGCTCGTCCTACGAGGTTCTGGCGTCGTTCGGCCATGTCCGCGACCTCCCCGCCAAGAACGGCTCCGTCGATCCCGACGCCAATTTCAAGATGATCTGGGAGGTCGACCCCAAGGCCGCCGGACGGCTGAACGATATCGCGAGGTCGCTGAAAGGCGCTGACCGCCTGATTCTCGCCACCGACCCTGATCGCGAGGGTGAGGCCATCTCCTGGCACGTGCTGGAGGTCCTGAAAGAGAAGCGCGCGCTGAAGGACCAGAAGATCGAGCGCGTGGTGTTCAACGCCATCACCAAGCAGGCGATCTCGGAAGCCATGAAGCATCCGCGCCAGATCGACGGCGCGCTGGTCGACGCCTATATGGCGCGCCGCGCGCTCGACTATCTGGTCGGCTTCACCCTCTCCCCCGTGCTGTGGCGCAAGCTGCCCGGCGCGCGCTCGGCCGGCCGCGTGCAGTCGGTGGCGCTGCGCCTCGTCTGCGACCGCGAGCTCGAGATCGAGAAGTTCGTCCCGCGCGAATATTGGTCGCTGGTCGCGACCCTGCTGACCCCGCGCGGCGATGCCTTCGAGGCCCGCCTGGTCGGTGCCGACGGCAAGAAGATCCAGCGCCTCGACATCGGCACCGGCGCGGAAGCCGAAGACTTCAAGAAGGCGCTGGAAGCAGCCGCCTATGCCGTGACCGCGGTCGATGCCAAGCCCGCGCGGCGCAATCCGCAGGCGCCCTTCACCACCTCGACGCTGCAGCAGGAAGCCAGCCGCAAATACGGCTTTGCGCCGGCGCACACGATGCGCATCGCCCAGCGCCTCTATGAAGGCATCGACATCGGCGGCGAGACCACCGGACTCATTACTTATATGCGAACCGATGGCGTGCAGATTGCCCCCGAGGCGATCACCCAGGCGCGCAAGGTGATAGGCGAGGATTACGGCAACGCTTATGTGCCGGACGCTCCCCGCCAGTACCAGGCCAAGGCCAAGAACGCCCAGGAAGCGCACGAGGCGATCCGTCCGACCGACCTCTCGCGCCGCCCCGACAGCATGAGCCGCAAGCTCGATGCCGATCAGGCCCGGCTCTATGAGCTGATCTGGAAGCGTACCATCGCGAGCCAGATGGAGGCGGCCGAGCTCGAGCGCACCACGGTCGACATCACCGCAAAAGCCGGCGGCCGGACGCTGGAGCTGCGCGCCACCGGGCAGGTCATCAAGTTCGACGGTTTCCTCGCGCTCTACCAGGAAGGCCGCGACGACGAGGAGGACGAGGATTCCCGCCGCCTGCCCGGCATGAGCGCAGGCGAAGCCCTGAAGCGGCAGTCGCTCGCCGTCACCCAGCATTTCACCGAGCCGCCGCCGCGCTTCTCTGAGGCATCCCTCGTCAAGCGCATGGAAGAGCTCGGCATCGGTCGGCCCTCGACCTATGCCTCGATCCTCCAGGTCCTGAAGGACCGCGGCTACGTCAAGCTGGAGAAGAAGCGCCTGCATGGCGAGGACAAGGGCCGCGTCGTGATCGCGTTCCTCGAGAGCTTCTTCAGCCGCTACGTCGAATACGATTTCACCGCGGGCCTCGAAGAGCAGCTCGACCGCATCTCCAACAACGAGATCTCCTGGCAAGAGGTGCTGAAGGATTTCTGGCGCGACTTCATCGGCGCCGTCGACGACATCAAGGATCTGCGCGTCGCGCAGGTGCTTGACGTGCTCGACGAGATGCTGGGCCCGCACATCTATCCGCCTCGCGCCGATGGTGGCGACATCAGGCAGTGCCCGAACTGCGGCACCGGCCGGCTGAACCTGAAGGCCGGCAAGTTCGGCGCCTTCGTCGGCTGCTCGAACTATCCGGAGTGCCGCTATACCCGCCAGCTCGCCGCTGATGGCGAAGCCAACGCCGACCGCTCGCTCGGCCAGGATCCCGACACCGGCTTCGATGTCTGGGTCAAGGCCGGCCGCTTCGGCCCCTACATCCAGCTCGGCGAGCAGAAGGATTATGCGGAAGGCGAGAAGCCGAAGCGCGCGGGCATTCCGAAGGGCACCTCGCCCAGCGATGTCGACCTCGAGCTTGCGCTGAAACTGCTGTCGCTGCCGCGCGTGATCGGCAAGCACCCGGAAACCGGTCAGCCGATCACCGCCGGCCTCGGCCGCTTCGGGCCGTTCGTGAAGCACGAGAAGACCTACGCCAGCCTCGAGGCCGGCGACGAGGTGTTCGACATCGGCCTCAACCGCGCGGTGACGCTGATCGCGGAAAAGGTCGCGAAGGGCCCGAGCCGCGGCTTCGGCGCCGATCCCGGCAAGGCAATCGGCGATCATCCGACGCTCGGCACCGTCACCGTGAAGAGCGGCCGCTATGGCCCCTATGTCACCGCAGGCGGCGTCAACGCGACGATCCCGGCCGAGTTCGAAAAGGACGCCATCACGCTGCCGCAGGCGATCGCGCTGATCGACGAACGCGCGGCCAAGGGCGGCGGCAAGACCAAGGCGAAGAAGGCGGCAAAGCCCGCCAAGGCCAAGAAGGCTACGGAGAAGGCTGCGGACGGAGAGGACGCCGCGCCAAAGCCGAAGAAACCCGCCACGAAGAAAGCCGCGGCCAAATCGAAAACCGAATCCACCAGCAAGGCGCGCGCCGCCGTGCCGTCGACCGCCAAGACTTCTGCCACAAAGCCGTCGCCGACCAAGGCAGCCGCCACCAAGGCTCCGGCCAAGAAGAGTGCCGGCAAGAATTAGAGGTTAAGTGAAACGCAAGAATGACCGTGGCTTTCCCGACCGGACAGCCATCGTCGCCTTCATCAAGGCAAACCACGGAAAGGTCGGGACCCGCGAAATTGCGCGCGAGTTCGGCCTGAAGAACGCCGATCGCGCCGAGCTCAGGCGCATGCTGCGCGAGCTCGCCGACGACGGCATCATCAAGAAGAAGCGGCACAAGGTCTCCGAGCCGGACACGCTTCCGCCGACGCTGCTCGCCGACATCACCGGGCGCGACAGCGACGGCGAATTGATCGCCTCACCGGCCGAATGGGACGAGGTCGAAAGCGGCGAGCCGCCCAAAATCCTGATCGAGATGCCGCGCCGGCCCAAGCCCGGCACCGCCGCCGGCGTCGGCGACCGCGCGCTGCTGCGCGTCGAACGCACCGACGAGGACGAAGGCCCCGCCTATCGCGGCCGCATCATCAAGCTCATCGACAAGGCCAAGAGCCGCATCCTCGGTGTATTCCGAGCACTGCCCGAAGGCGGCGGACGGCTCGTTCCCGTCGACAAGAAGTTCGCCGACCGCGAGTTGAACATCGCGAAGACCGATACACAAGGCGCGCAGGACGGCGACCTCGTCAGCGTCGACATCGTCCGCTCGCGCGGCTTTGGCCTCGCCTCCGGCCGGGTCAAGGAGAGGCTCGGCTCGGTCAAGTCGGAGAAGGCGATCAGCCTGATCGCGATCTATGCCCACGACATCCCCTTGCAATTTTCCCCTGCCGCCGAACGCGAGGCGGAAGCGGCCGAGCCTGCGAACCTGAAAGGGCGCGAGGATTGGCGCGACGTGCCGCTCGTCACCATCGATCCGCCGGATGCGAAGGATCACGACGACGCGGTGCATGCGCAGGCCGACGACGATCCCAACAACAAGGGTGGCTTCATCGTCAACGTCGCCATCGCAGACGTGAGCTTCTACGTGCGGCCGGGCACCGCGCTCGACCGCGACGCGCTCGATCGCGGCAACTCGGTCTATTTCCCCGACCGCGTCGTGCCGATGCTGCCGGAGCGCATCTCCAACAATCTCTGCTCGCTGGTGCCGGGCGAGCCACGCGGCGCGCTCGCGGTGCGGATGGTGATCGGACCCGACGGCCGCAAGCGCTCGCACAGTTTCCACCGCATCCTGATGCGCTCGGCGGCGAAGCTGCATTATGCGCAGGCACAGGCTGCGATCGACGGTCGACCTGATGACACCACCGGCCCGCTGCTCGATCCGATCCTGAGGCCGCTCTACGCCGCCTATGCTTGCGTCAAGCGCGCCCGCGACGAGCGCGATCCGCTCAATCTCGATCTGCCCGAGCGCAAGATCCTGTTGAAGAGCGACGGCACGGTCGACCGCGTCGTCGTGCCCGAACGTCTCGATGCGCACAAGCTGATCGAGGAGTTCATGATCCTCGCCAACGTCGCCGCGGCCGAGATGCTGGAGAAGAAATCGCTGCCGCTGATCTATCGCGTGCACGATGAGCCGACGCTGGAGAAGGTCCACGCGCTCAGCGAGTTTCTGCAAACGCTCGACGTTCCCTTCGCGAAATCAGGCGCGTTGCGCCCCACCCTGTTCAACCGCGTGCTGGCCCAGCTCGAAGGTCACGACTATTACCCGCTGGTGAGCGAGGTCGTGCTGCGCACCCAGGCGCAGGCGGAATATTCCGCGGAGAATTACGGCCATTTCGGCCTGAACCTGCGCCGCTATGCGCATTTCACCTCGCCGATCCGCCGCTATGCCGACCTCATCGTGCACCGCGCACTGGTCCGCGCGCTCGGCCTCGGCGAAGGCGCCCTGCCCGACAGCGAAACGCCGGAATCGCTCGGCGAGGTCGCCGCGCATATCTCGCTGACCGAACGGCGCGCGATGAAGGCGGAGCGCGAGACCGTCGATCGCCTGATCGCGCATCACCTCGCCGACCGCATCGGCGCCAGCTTCCAGGGACGCGTCTCCGGCGTCACCCGCGCCGGTCTTTTCGTCAAGCTGAGCGAGACCGGCGCCGATGGATTGATCCCGATCCGATCCCTCGGCACGGAATATTTCAACTATGACGAGAGCCGCCACGCCCTCGTCGGCACGCGCAGCGGCACCATGCATCAGCTGGGTGACGTCGTCGACGTCCGTCTGATAGAAGCAGCTCCTATCGCAGGCGCGCTACGCTTCGAGCTGCTGTCGTCAGAACGCGAGACCAGTCCCCGCGAGCGCCGGCCGTTCCGTCCGCAGCGCAAATTGTCCAAGGCGCATCCGGGGCGCAGTCCGGAGAGAAAACGCAAGCCGGAAAAGCAAAAATCTGCCAAGGGCAGGAAGGTCAAGGGAAAGAGCAAGGGCAAAGGCAAGGGACAGAAGGGCAAGGCATGGTGACGATGAGCACGGCCCCAAAGATCTGGACGCGCGAGACCGGCCTCGTCGAGAAGCGCGACGTGTGGGCTGCGATGAAGCGCGGCTTTCGCGGTCGCTGCCCGCGCTGCGGCGAGGGAAAGCTGTTCCGCGCCTTCCTGAAGACGGCGGACAATTGCGCCAAATGCGGCCTCGACTTCACCCCGCATCGTGCCGACGATCTGCCCGCCTATCTCGTCATCGTCATCGTCGGTCACATCGTGGTGCCGGCCATCCTCTGGATCGAGACCAACTACACCACGCCGATCTGGCTCAGTTTCGTGGCCTATCTGCCCTTCACCTTCGTCGCCTCGCTCGCGTTGTTGCAGCCCGTGAAGGGAGCTGTGGTCGGCTTGCAATGGGCTCTGCGCATGCACGGGTTTGACGAGAACCCTCCCGATGGTATTCCGCCTGTGTAAGTAAGAAGCAAAAAACGGTTTGGGTGAGGATATGACGGATACGGCGCAGGCAGTGGAGAAGGCCAAGGTTCACGATGAGAAGGAAGCCGACCACCATCCCTATTTTCGCCCAAGGGATGCGGCGACGCTGATCCTGGTCGATCGCAGCGGGCCCATTCCGAAAGTGCTGGTCGGCAAGCGCCACGACAAGGTGGTGTTCATGCCCGGCAAGTTCGTCTTCCCCGGCGGCCGTGTCGACAAGGCCGATTATCGCGTGCCCTGCGCCGCGCCCATCACCGCCGAGCTCGAAGCCAATCTCGCCAAGGGCAGCCCGAAGACCCCGGCCTCGCGCGCGAAGTCGCTCGCCATTGCCGCGATCCGCGAAGCCTGCGAGGAGACGGGTCTCTGCCTCGGCCGCAGAGCGGAGGACAAGGTGCCCAAGCTCGAAGGCCCCTGGAAGCCATTCGCGGATGCCGGCCTGCTGCCCGATCCCTCCGGCCTGTTCCTGATCGCCCGCGCCATCACCCCGCCCGGCCGCGTCAAACGCTTCGACACCCGCTTCTTCACGGCAGATGCCTCCGCGATCACCCACCGCGTCGACGGCGTGATCCATGCCGATGCCGAGCTGGTCGAGCTGGTCTGGGTCGAGCTTGGCTCAAAACCGCTCGCGGATCTGCATCCGATGACGCGCAACGTGCTCAACGAGCTCGACACCCGCCTTGCCACCGGCCCGCTGCGCCACGATGCGCCGGTGCCGTTCTTCCATTTCTACGGCGGCAAGATGCAGAAGGATGTTTTGAGCTGATCGGCGCTCCCCTCGCCGTCATTCCGGGGCGCGCGCAGCGCGAACCCGGAATCCATTCATCCACCGTGTCTGCAGCTCGATGGATTCCGGGCTCGCGCCAAGAGGCGCGCCCCGGAATGACGTGCTGAGAGATCTGCAAAAAACAAAATAATCTTCCCGCCGCCGCCAATGGCGGAGTTCCGCCGCATGCCTATGTCTTTCGCAACGACACCCAAAACGGACACCGGGCGATGGCACAACGGCAACTCAAGCTTGGCGCGTTCATGCGCCCGATCAGCATCCACACCGGCGCCTGGCGCTATCCCGGCGCCTGGCCCGACGCCAATTTCAACATCAGTCACATCAAGCAGCTGATTAGGAAGCTCGAGGCCGGCAAGTTCGACGCCTTCTTCATGGCCGATCACCTCGCCGTCTTGAACATGCCGATCAATGCGCTCAAGCGCAGCCACACGGTGACGTCGTTCGAGCCGTTCACGCTGCTGTCGGCGCTGTCCGCCGTCACCGAGCGCATCGGCCTGATCGCGACGGGCTCGACCACTTTCGACGAGCCCTATCATGTCGCGCGCCGCTTTGCCTCGCTCGACCATCTCAGCGGCGGCCGCGCCGGCTGGAATATCGTCACCACCTCGAATCCGGATGCAGCGCTGAATTTCGGCCTAGACGATCACATGGAGCACGCCGAGCGCTACAAGCGCGCCCGCGAGTTCTACGACGTCGTCACGGGCCTCTGGGATTCCTTCGCCGACGATGCGTTCGTGCGCGACGTCGAGAGCGGCCTGTTCTTCGATCCCGCGAAGATGCACACGCTCGACCACAACGGCAAATATCTCAAAGTGCGCGGCCCCCTTAACATCGCCCGTCCGGTGCAGGGTTGGCCGGTGATCGTGCAGGCCGGCGCGTCCGAAGACGGCAAGCAGCTCGCGGCCGAAACGGCTGAAGCCGTGTTCACCGGCGGCGGCAGCCTCGCCGACGGGCAAAAGCTCTATGCCGACATCAAGGGCCGCATGGAGAAGATCGGCCGCGATCCCGAACACCTCAAAATCTTGCCCGGCGCCTTCGTCGTCGTCGGCGACAGCGTCGATGAAGCCAAGGAGAAGCGCGCGCTGCTCGACAGCCGCGTGCATTACGACAGCGCCATCGCCTCGCTGTCCGTCATTCTCGGTACCGATGCCTCCGGCTTCGATCCGGACGGCCCTCTCCCCGACATCCCCGAGACCAATGCCAGCAAGAGCGGCCGCCAGCGCATGGTCGATCTCGCCGCCCGCGAAAAGCTCACCGTGCGCCAGCTCGCCCAGCGCGTCGGCGGCTATGGCGGGCTGTCCTTCGTCGGCACCGCCAAGACCATCGCCGACCAGATGGAGGAATGGCTGGTCGGGCGCGGCTCGGACGGCTTCAACATCATGTTCCCGTTCCTGCCCGCCGGCCTCGACGATTTCGTCGACAAGGTCGTGCCGGAGCTGCAGCGCCGCGGGATTTTCCGCAAAGAGTATGAAGGGCCCACTTTGAGGGAGAATCTGGGCCTGCCGCGGCCGAAAAACCGGTTCTTCGAGGCCTGATCGGGCCGATTTGGGTGGTTTCAGTCCCCTAAAACCTTGACATCAGGCGGTTTCTGGCTAGGTTGCCGGCCAACGCGGGCCGTTTGGCCGGCTCCAGATTCCCCAATTTTCTGAGGTTCAGAACATGGCCAAAGCGGTCACCATCAAGGTCAAGCTCGTGTCCTCGGCCGACACCGGCTTCTACTACGTCGCCAAGAAGAATTCGCGCACCATGACCGACAAGCTGGTCAAGAAGAAGTACGACCCGGTCGCGCGCAAGCACGTCGAATTCCGCGAAGCCAAGATCAAGTAAGATCGCGGGACGCTGAACGACTTTGACGGGGCCCTTCGCGGCCCCGTTTTTATTTGCGGCCGTTTTTATTTGCGGTCGATGGTCGTAGCCTCCACGTCCATGAGCGCAGCCCTGGACGAGGAACATGTCGGTGGCTACTCGGTCGCTTATGGCCGCGACGATGTCTATTTCCCGGTTTACGTCACGGCGGCGCTGGCCGCGATCTTCTGCACCGCCGCGTTTCTCACCGGCGAGTTCTACTGGCTTGCGCTCGCGGCGCTCGCGGCCGGGTTTACCTACTACAATATTCCACTGCTCGAGACCGGCCGGCCCACGATCGGCGCGAACCAGTACGGCATCTTCGTCCAGGCCTTCGGCCTGATCCGCTGGCGCGCCATCGAGCGCATCGACCTTGTCGAGATCGCCGAGCGCGCCATGACGGTGCATGAACTCCAGATCGTGCTGAACGCGCCGCTCACCAGCGCGCTCGTGGCCGACTGGCGCAAGCAGCCGTCCTGGCGCTGGCTGATGCGGCTACCCTGGCGGATGAGCCACACCAACATGGTGCGGATCAATGTCGAGCCGTTCGATCAGCCGCCGGACGTGATCCATCGCACCTTCCTGCGGATGTGGCGCTACTACCGCAGTTAAGGCGGGTGAAATTGGGCTTGGCTGGTTGCCATGGAGAAGATGCGCTCCCTCCCCCGCTCGGGCTGGGGGAGAGGGTGTCTCCGCAATCGAGAACCCCCAAGAGGAGAAAGCCCTCACCCGGCGCTTCGCGCCGACCTCTCCCGCACGCGGGAGAGGTCGAGTGATCCCGCGGCTCGATCGATTCAACCAAAGGCCATTCTGCTCTAAAGCATGATCCGGAAAAGTGCGAAGCGGTTTTCCGGAAAGATCATGCGTAAACAACAACCTAAAGCGCGATGACGATTCATCCAAATCTCATCGCGCTTTAGCCGCCAAGAAGATGTGCCTCACGTCCTCACCACGAGGTGTGCATAGGCCTCTGCCCTCATGCCGTAGGTCCACGCAACCGCTTCGCGCGGCGTGTGCAGATTGGCCGGCACTTGGAGGAAGAAATGCCTGCGCGTGCCGTCCGGCTCGGGCGTGGCGTTGACGACCTCCACGGCGGCCCAGGCGTCCGCGGCGAGCCAGTTGCGGCGCCACAGGATTCCGGTCTCGTCCTCGGCCACGCGGGTGGCGCCGCCGAGCGCGACGTAACGCTCCGGCGTCATGATCTCGATCATGCAGCGGCGGACCTGGACGTCGATCTGGTCGTCGATCGCAGCGAGCGTGATCCGGTCCTGGTGCTCGATGATCCAGCGTGGCACCTCCACCCCGCGCCAGGCCCAGATCGACCAACCGTCGGGATAACGCAGCGCCGGACCGCTGGCGTGATGCAGCCGGTCGCGCGCATCGCCGCATAACAGGTTCGGTCGCTCCGCGAGCCAGCAGGTGTGCTCGTGCGGCAGCAGCCAGCCCACGCCCGTCGCGAGTTGCATCAGGCCGCGCAGCGGCTCGGTCTCGGCGTGCAAACCGAGGACCTCGCGGAGATAGTCGTAAGCACCCAGCCACGACAGATCGTGCGGCCCCGCCGCGCAGCTCGAAAAGCTCCGCGGGGCGGTGAGCGCCTGCAGCACGCCAGCGAGCGACAGACCGGTTCGGCGCAGCTGGCCCAGCACGGACAGGTTCTGCTCCGGCACGTTCCGAATCACCGCCTCGGCCGCAGCAGTGACCAGCGCGTCCGCGGGATTGACTGCGCTGTCGACCGCGGCAAGCACCTTCCGGTGAATCCGCGCCTCGATTTTCGAAATGATTTGACGGCGAAGCCGATCGACGAGCTGAAAGCGGAGATTGCGGCCGTCATCGCGCGAAACGACAAGCCCGGCCAGCGCCTGCGGGCCGTCGCACCAGACGATGCGGGCCGGCGGCTCCAGTCCTGCAGCACGATAGGCAAGCCGCACGCCCTGCTCCGCGCTGTCGCGATCGGCAGGCGCGGTCGAGCGTCGGACGGCTCTCCACCGTGCACGGTAATCGCCCAACGCCGCCGTCTGCTCAATCGGCGAGGACGCGCGCATCTCGCGGCCCCAACTCACGCTGGCGGCGCACTCGATAGGTCCCGCGCGGCAGCGTCAGTCGCATGCTCCTGATGCGTCACCCGCGCATAGGCCGAGGCAATCTGGAGATGCCCGAGATAGAGCCCGGCCGGAATGTCGCGCGCCAGATCGTCGTCGCGAAACAGCGTCACGCGCTCGCGGATCGCATGACAATGTCCGGTGGCCTCGCCCTCCAGCAGGACCAGCGGCACACCTTCGGCGGTCTCCGTGAGCGCTCCCGATGGCGCGACATCGGACACCCGCTCGATCAGCAGGTCACCTTGCGCAAAGATCTCGGTCATCATGTCTTCTCCCGTGCCGACGCATCCGCTGGATGTGCGGATGGCCGGATTGGTTCAACATTGCCGTCGGCGATCTAAGGCCTGTTTACAGACAGGATTCCCAAATCAGTAGAAAATTGATTCAAGGCTGAAAATTGGAGATCAGCCTTGATTCGATTGATGTTGAGCGATGCGCAGTGGGAGCGGATTGCGCCGGAATTGTCTGGCAAAGCCGGTGATCCCGGCGGCACCGGGCGTAACAACCGGCTCTTTATCGAAGCAGTTCTTTGGATTGCGCGCACGGGCTCGCCGTGGCGAGATCTGCCGGAAGCGTTCGGCAAGTGGTTCACAGTGTATACGCGCTTCTGGCGCTGGGCGCAGAAGGGGGTCTGGGAGCGGGTCTTCAAAGCTCTCTGTGACGATCCCGATTTCGAATATGTCCTGATCGACGGCACACTCGTCCGGGTCCACCAACATGGCACCGGGGCAAAAGGGGGACTCAAAATCAGGCCATAGGCCGCTCGCGTGGTGGCCTGACTACCAAAATCATGGCTCTGATCGACGCACTCGGCAATCTCATTCGCTTCGTCCTGCTGCCCGGCCAGCGTCACGACAGCATTGGCGTCGAGCCTTTGATCACTGGCCTCGATTTTGAAGCGCTGATCGGCGACAAGGCCTTCGATAATAACTGGCTGCGCGCCAATCTGAACCAACGCGGCGCCGCAGCGGTCATCCCGTCCAAGGCCGACCGCGCCGGGCGCATCCCGCACGACGCCGAAATGTACAAATGGCGCCACCTGGTCGAGAACTTCTTCTGCCAGCTCAAGGCATTCCGCCGCATCGCAACTCGCTACGAAAAGACAGACGCCTGCTTTGCCGGCCTCCTCAATCTCGTCGCGGCTTTCCTCGCAAACTAGCGACTGTAAACAGGCCTTAGTGCACGACCTCGCCATGCAGTGCGAGATCGAGACCGTCGCGCTCCATATCCTCCGATACCCGCAAGCCGACGAAGAGCTTGACCACGTAGAGGATGATCAGGCTGACGACGGCATCGTAGACAAAGACCGTGGCGACGCCGATGCACTGGTTGACGAACTGGATCGGGTTTCCCTCCAGCGCACCCGCAGTGCCGCCATATTGCTCGACGGCGAAAACGCCGGTGAGCAATGCGCCGACGATGCCGCCGACGGCGTGGACGCCGAAGCAATCGAGCGCATCGTCATAGCTGAACATGGCCTTCAGCCCGGTGCATCCCCAGTAGCAGAGGGCGCCGGCCGCGATCCCGATCACGAAGGCCCCTACCGGGCTGACGAAACCGGACGCCGGCGTGATGGCGACGAGGCCCGCGACCGCCCCCGAGCAGATGCCGACCACCGTCGGCTTGCCCTTGAGCGACCACTCCACCAGCATCCAGGTGAAGCCGGCGACCGCAGTTGCGATCTGCGTCACCAGCATCGCCATGCCGGCCTGCATGCCCGCCGTCACCGCGGAGCCGGCGTTGAAGCCGAACCAGCCGACCCAGAGCAGCGAGGCGCCGATGAAGGTCAGCACCATGTTATGGGCCGGTCCCGTCTCCTTGCGCTTGCCGAGCATGATGGCGCACATCAGGCCGGCCACGCCGGCATTGATATGCACCACGGTCCCGCCGGCGAAATCGAGCACCTTGACCCAGGCGGCGTCGTTGCCGGAGGCGAAGATGCCGTCAGGGCCCCATACCCAATGCGCGATCGGCGCATAGACGAAGATCGCCCACAGGCCGATGAACCAGAGCATCGCGGAGAACTTCATCCGCTCGGCGAACGCGCCGGCAATCAGCGCCGGCGTGATGATCGCAAAGGTCATCTGGAAGCAGATGTAGACGCTCTCGGGGATCGTCGCTGCGAGCGGATTGGGATTACCGATCCCGCCCTTGCCGATGTCGCTGAGGATATCCTTCAGAAACATGCGGTCCAGCCCGCCGATGAACGGCGTGCCGGCGCGGAAGGCCAGGCTATAGGTCAGGATCGCGAACAGGATGGTGACGAGGCACGTCACCGCAAAACTCGTCATCACGGTGTCGCCCACGTTCTTCTTGCGCACCATGCCGCCATAGAACAGCCCGAGACCCGGGACCGTCATCATCAGCACCAGCGCAACGGAGGTGAGCATCCAGGCGGTGTCGCCAGGATTGGGCGTGCACTTCTCGAGGATCTTGCCGCCGCAAGCGGGCGGGGCCGCATCCTCGGCCAGCGCGACCTCGCCGAGGGCGAGGTAGAGAAGCGCAATTCCCAACAGCGCGACCAACAACGTCACGAGCCTTTGGCGCGTGGATGTTCTTGACTCCATCATCGTCCTCCCAAGTCGCAAGAGATGTTTTCTGGGCATTGTTCGAGTGGAACCGCGGAAACGATCGTTCGCGCCGGCGTGACGACGCCAGCGCGATCAGCTCGGGTTTTTGGGACACAATGATCGCGGCTCGGCGCGATGAGGTCGTCGAGCCTCGATGACTGGAGACTGGCGGCGACCAGCCTCATGGCTTATCGGCCTTTCCCTTGTCACCAGATCGGAAAGCGTCAGAGACGTTCCAATTCCTGATCAAAGGACGTGCAAGATTCGCACCATCGATGCGATTCATTCAAGCTACTGAATGCGCAGCGATTCCAGTTTGCTGCTTTGCGGCAATCGCGCGTTGCGCTGCTTCACGCAGCAGCGCATCGCCCAACAAATAAGCAATCGCTGACGATGCCTATACGGTTCGCAGCACGGGTGGCGCCGTCGGCTTTATCGCAAACGCGATCTGAACGATGCCGGCGGCGAGCCCACCGCGACGCCGATCCGCCAAGCCATGTTGTAGGAGCCGAGCGCGCCATAGATCAGCCCGCCGCCATAGGCGCCGACGAAGCTACCGACCTGGTGGCTCATGAAGGCGAGCCCGTGAATCATCGCCTGCCATTGCAGGCCGAACATCTCTGCGACAGCGCCCGCAACCAGCGGCCCGACGCCGAGCCAGAGGAACCCCATCAGCGCGCCGAACACCAGCGTCGAGGCTCTGGCTAGGTTGCCGGCCAACGCGGGCCGTTTGGCCGGCTCCAGATTCCCCAATTTTCTGAGGTTCAGAACATGGCCAAAGCGGTCACCATCAAGGTCAAGCTCGTGTCCTCGGCCGACACCGGCTTCTACTACGTCGCCAAGAAGAATTCGCGCACCATGACCGACAAGCTGGTCAAGAAGAAGTACGACCCGGTCGCGCGCAAGCACGTCGAATTCCGCGAAGCCAAGATCAAGTAAGATCGGCGCAGCGTTGAAGAGTTTTGCGGGGCCCTTTCGGGCCCCGTTTTTATTTTGCCCGCTCGCCCCTCTCGTATCCCAGCCGCCATGCCGATGGCGCGAGCCTGGTTCGTCGCGAAGGTTCACTCCTGCACCTTATTCCAGGAAGTAGACGCTCGTAACCAACACGGCGATCAGTACGGCACAACCAAGCAATGCAACGGTAAAGCAGATACGTGCTGGGATTGAATACGCGTCAAAGTGCGGCTGTTCGATCATGCCACGCCTCCTCTCACCATCTGGCGGGAGCGCGATCATTAATCTCGGCAGCCTAGCCCTGTGGAACCTTGGTTAAAAGTCAACTGTGCTGACGCATCGGCCGCCTGGTGGCGGATCCCGGTTATTCGGGAAGACCTGAAGCGCGCATTGCTTCGATCAGAGGTGTTGCGAGCACCGGCACGCAGCCGATGGCGGAGCACTGACCATTGCTGCTGAAATTGGGCTGAAGTTGCATCACGCGCTCGGCGGCTGCATTCGCATCTTCCATTCGTCCGAGTTTGGCAAGCGACGCTGCCAGAAACATGTGCGAGACGCTGAAACCTGGTTTGCTGCGAATGGCCCGTTGCGCTGCCGCCGCAGCATCTTCATAGCGTCCGCGAAGAAAATGCCCCATGCAAATGCCATGCAGCGCTGCGGTAATCCACGGATCGAATGGACTAAGCCGGATACCCCGCTCGCCCCATTCGATGGCGCGCTCGGCTTCCCCTCCCCAGCCCAAGATCAACGCGCCCCAGGAATAGCCCCACGCCGCCGACGGGGAGATTGCCAGGGCGGCCTCGAACGTTTCCAGAGCCAAGATACGGTCATGTTCGACGAGACCGATAGCGATTGCGGCGTAGACGAGTGCCGGGGCATCGTCGGGGCCAAGCGCCACTGCAGTATGCGCGTGCCGTATCGCGGCCGTGCGATTGTCTTCACGCCTTCCCGCTCGGAGATACAGTATTTCATTGCAGAACGCCGTCTGGCCGTGCGCGAGCGCGTAGTTCGGCTCGAGCAGAAGTGCGCGCTCGAGCAGTGGCACTGCCTGCGACGCGCCCTCCGGCATCCCGGTGTCCACTAGAGGCGTCGCACGTAACACGAGGTCGTAGGCGTCGAGATTATCAGGGCGCTTGCGCTTCGCCCGTTCAATTTCGGCCTGACGCACGCTGGGCTCGATCGCGGCGACGGTGCTCACGGTAATTTCGTCCTGCAAGGCAAAGATGTCGTCGACCGCGCGGTCGTAGCGATCTGCCCAGATATGGGCCCTGGTCTCCGCGTCAATGAGCTGCGCTGTGATCCGTACGCGGTCGGCCGCCCGCCGCACGCTGCCTTCCAACACGTAACGAACCCCCAGTTCGCGTCCAACCTGCCTGATGTCAACGGACCGCCCCTTGTAGGTAAAGGTCGAATTGCGGGCGATCACGAACAGCCATTTGAATCGGGACAGCGCAGTGATGATGTCCTCCACCATGCCATCGGCGAAGTACTCTTGTTCCGGGTCGCCGGACATATTCTGAAACGGGAGAACCGCGATTGAAGGTTTGTCGGGTAATGACAGCAGTCGATTGCTCTCCGCAGTCGCTGGCTTCGCATTGGCAAGCTTGACTCCATATAGTCGAACCGCCCGATCGATGTTCTTCAGCGATCGTTCGCCTAGATCATCGAACTCGAATGTCGTCTTTCCCCTGACTTGTTCGAACGCATTTCCCGACAAGCACACGCCGCCCGGCACGCACTCGTTCTCAACGCGTGCAGCCACATTCACGCCATCACCGAAGATGTCGTTTTCGTCGCTGATAATGTCGCCGATGTTGATGCCGATGCGAAAGGCAATCGGTCCTTCCCGGCCGGCCATCTTCTCTTGAACGGCCATGGCGCAAGTCACCGCGTCGACAGCGCTGGCGAATTCGACCAGGAGGCCATCGCCAGTTGTCTTGACGATCCTGCCCTTGTGCTCCGCAATGGCTGGATCGACGATTTCGCGGCGAATGACCTTAAGGGCTTCGAGCGTGCCGACCTCATCGGCGCCCATTAACCGCGAGTAACCCGCAACGTCCGCTGCCAGCACCGCCGCTAACCGTCTCTCAACGCGCGCCATAGCCACCGCCACCCTGCCAGTCTGGTTAATATAGCAGGATGAACATCTTCCGTCCCAGCCGGACGAAAGGCCGGGGTCTGGACGCCGCGCCTGGTCCGCTTCGGGGGCACGAGCGGCTGTTCGCGACCAAGCGGCGCGACGCTTGCTTGGCGCTTACGAACGCCCCTCGCTACGCCGCCTTCAACACCGGCGGCTGCGACGGCCGGATCAGCGCGAACGCCACCTGCACGATGCCGCCGGCGAGGCCCAGTGCCACGCCGATGCGCCAGGCCATGGTGTAGGAGCCGAGCGCGTCGTAGAGCAGCCCTCCCCCGTAGGCGCCGAGGAAGCTGCCGATCTGGTGGCTCATGAAGGCGAGGCCCTGGATCATCGCCTGCCAGCGCAGGCCGAACATCTCGGCGACCGCGCCCGCAACCAGCGGGCCGACACCCATCCAGAGGAAGCCCATGATCGCGCCGAACAGCAGCGTCGAGAATGACGTCGCCGGCAGCATGAAATACCAGGCGAGCGCCAGCGAGCGCAGGATGTAGATCGCACCCAGCAGCGCCAGCTTGTTCCAGCGCTGCCCGGCCCAGCCGAAGAACAGCGAGCCCAGCACGTTGAAGCCACCGATCATGCCGAGCGTCTGCGCGCTCAGCATCGGGTCGAGGCCGCAGATCGCCAGATACGACGGCAGATGCGTGGTGAGGAACACGAGCTGCATGCCACAGACGAGATAGGCGCAGGTCATCACCACGAAGGATGCATTGCCGAACGCGGTCCGCGCCGCAATCGCGGCGGTGGCATCGTCGATTTCGTCGGCGGCCGGCTTGGGCAGCGGGATCTGGTCGACGCGACCGGCGTACCAGGCGGCGGGGATCATCAACACCGACATGATGACGAAGCCGGCAAGGCCAATGCGCCAGCCAAAGCCCTCGTTGAGCATCTGCCCGATCGGCGCCGACAGCAGCGCGCCGAGCGAGCCCGCGCCGGAGACGATGCCGAGCACGGTCGAGCGCACCGTCTCAGGCACCGCGCGCGCCGCCACCGACATCGCGATCGCAGCGGCCGTGCAGGCCAGCGAGGTGCCGATCAGAACGCCGGCGCCGATCATGATGCTGACAAGCCCGTTGGCGGTCGCCATCAGCGCGAGGCCGACGATGTACATCAGCGCGCCCACGATCATGATGGGACGAAAGCCGTAGCGCTCGGTCATGGCGCCGGCGAGTGGCTGGAGAAAGCCCCAGGCGAGGTTTTGCACGGCCAGCGCCAGTGTGAAATCCGACACCGAGATGTGGATGTCATGCGTCAGCGGCTGCAGGAAGATGCCGAGCGACTGCCGCAGTCCCATGCTCAGCGTCAGCATGATCGAGGCGCCGATCAGGATGGGCAAGGTCGGACGCAGGACCTGCAACAGGGGCATTTTTCTTCTCCCTTTTGGGCACGGCGCGAACGCCGCCGTCTGCTTTTGCCGTTGATTTTGGGTACACAGACCTGTGTACTTAGGCTATAAAGGGCCGGTGCTGTCAAGCGAACAGGACGCGCGCTACCGCATGGCTCCCCCGCCCGCCCCACAGACGATGAAAGAGCGGATCCTTCAGACCGCCGACAAGCTGTTCTATCTGCAAGGCATTCGCGCCATTGGCGTCGACACCATCGCGGCCGAGATCGGCATTTCCAAGCGCACGCTCTACAACCACTTCCCCTCCAAGGACGCGCTGATCGCGGCTTACCTCGAGCGCCGCTTCGTCAGCGCGCGCCCCTCCGACAAGCCGCCGGCCGAGCAGATCCTTGCGACGTTCGATTCGCTGGAGCGACGCTTCGCCGCCAAGGATTTTCGCGGCTGCCCGTTCGTGAATGCGGTCGCCGAGCTCGGGCCTTCCGACCGCGCGGTGAAGAAGATCGCAATCGCCTTCAAGGAAAGCCGCCGCGTCTGGTTTCGCGATCGGTTGAACGAGCTCGGCGTTGCGGATGCGGAGGCGCTCGCAACGCAGCTCGTGCTGCTCGTCGACGGCTCCATCGCCCAGGACCTCGTCCGCGACGATCCGGCGATGGCCAGGGCGGCAAAGGAGGCCGCAAAGGTGCTGCTGCGAAATGCGGGGGTGGATGTGGGGGATGATGCGAAGCCGGTGAAGGACAAGTGTCCGCCGCAGTGATCGCTGCCACCGCATCACTCGGTGTCATCACCCGCGAAGGCGGGTGATCCAGTATTCCAGAGGCAGCGAGGTTAGAACCGAAAGGCCGCGGCGTACTGGATTCCCGCATGCGCGGGGAATGACAGCGGAGTTTGTAGGACCTGTTCGGGATGATGGCAGAATGCCCCTGTTTTGCCCGACGTGTCAAATGGCGCTGCCGCCAGCGCAAACCGCCCTGCTTCTCACGTAAGCCGTTGATCTTGCTATCGCCGGCTACTGTGCATGGGGTTGTTTTCGCACTTATTGTGCCGGCAGCTCACGCGGCCTGCGCCACCACCCGGTTGCGACCGTCGTGCTTGGCGCGGTAGAGCGCGGTGTCGGCGCGCTTGAGGACGTCGGCGACCGCCTCGCCCTTCTGCTCCAGCGTGGTCAGGCCAATCGAGATCGTGACCTCGATGCGCTTCGTCCCTTTGTGGATCGCAAACGGCTCGCCCGCGATCGAGCGGCGCAGGCGCTCGGCGACCATGCCGGCGACGTGGAGATCGGTCTCGGGCATCACGATGACGAACTCCTCGCCGCCATAGCGGCAGGCAAGGTCAATGCCGCGGATCGACTTGCGCACCCGCACCGCGAACTCGCGCAGCACGTCGTCACCGGCGTCATGGCCGTAATTGTCGTTGATCGACTTGAAGTAATCGATGTCCAAAATCATCAGCGCGAGCGGCTTGCCGCGGGTCGCGGCCTGCTCGGCGAGCGTCGCCAGATGACTCTCCATGTAGCGGCGGTTGTGCAGCCCGGTGAGCGCGTCGGTGATCGCCATCTCGATCGAGTTCTGCACGTTGTCGCGCAGGTGATCGGTGTAGCGGCGGCGGCGGATCTGGGTGCGGGCCCGCGCCAGCAGCTCGGTCTTGTCGATGGGGCGCAGCAGATAGTCGTTGACGCCGATCTCGAGGCCGCGGAGCAGCCGCGTCGAGTTCTCGGGGTCGGCGATCGCCAGGATCGGGACGTGGCGCGTGCGCTCCAGCGAGCGCGCCTGGCTGCAGAGCCGCAGGCCATCGAAATTGTTGAGATCGAGCGAAACGATCAAGAGGTCGTAATTGCCCTCGGCGGCGTGGAATAGCGCTTCCGTCGGGTTCGGCTCGACGTCGATGGTGTGCTCGGCGGCGAGGATCGTCGCCAGCCGCTCATAGGAGGACTCGCGGTCGTCGACCAGCAGGATGCGGCCGCCCTTGCCGGTGTCGGCCACGGCGCTGCGCTCGGGCGCCTGCATGCCGATCTCAAGCGAGGTGATGGCGCGCATGCGCAGCTCATCGGTCATCATCTTCAGCCGCGTCAGCGAGCGCACGCGCGCGATCAGGACCACGTCGGAGACGGGTTTTGTCAGGAAATCGTCGGCGCCGGCTTCAAGTCCGCGGTTGCGGTCGGACGGGCTGTCGAGCGCGGTGACCATCACGACGGGAATGTGGTGGGTGGCAGGGTCCGTCTTCAGGCGGCGGCAAACTTCGAAGCCGTCCATGTCGGGCATCATCACGTCGAGCAGGATGATGTCGCATTCGGCGCGCCGGCTGATCGCCAGCGCCTCGGCGCCGTTCGCCGCAGTCATCACGTCGAAATATTCGGCAGACAGGCGGGCTTCGAGGAGCTTGACGTTGGCAGGAACGTCATCGACAACCAGGATACGCGCGGACACTTTGAACTCACTTCCTATCCGATAAAACGCCGGACCGTCTCAATGAATTTGCCGACCGAGATCGGCTTGGACAAATAGGCTTCGCAGCCGCCCTCGCGGATGCGCTCTTCGTCGCCCTTCATCGCGAAGGCCGTGACCGCGACGACGGGAATGGCGCGTAGCTCCGGATCGTCCTTGATCCAGCGTGTCACCTCGAGGCCCGAGACCTGCGGCAGTTGGATATCCATCAGCACGAGGTCGGGCCTCATCTTGCGAACGAGATCGAGCGCCTCGTAGCCGTTGCTGGTGCCGGAGGTCTGGTAACCGTGCGCCTCCAACAGGTCGCGGAAGAGCTTCATGTTGAGCTCGTTGTCTTCCACGATCAGGACGGTCTTAGCCATCCCGCCCTCCTGATTGGTCCGCAGACCCATACATGTGACGCCTCAGGCGCCGCTCGCCGGCGCTTCGAAAACTGGATTCAAACTAGCCCCAGATTCGCTCTAGTTTCGTTAAACCCGAGGGCCGACTTTCTGCGATGTGGTTTCCAGTTGCTTGTCGGGCTCGCAAGACTCGAGGCGAAGACTCGGGCATGATGATTCCAAATTAGAGACCGAAAGTTAACGGAAAGGCAAACCGGCCCCGTGAAAAAGCCTGTTCACAACCCCCGCGAAGTCGCTGAAATCGTTGCGATTCAGGCCCTGTCCTTCGTCGCCGGCGAGCCCGAGCGGCTGGGCCTGTTCCTGGCTGAGACAGGGGTCGGTCCGGAGACCCTGCGCAATGCCGCCTCCGACCCCAATTTCCTGCTCAGCGTGCTCGATTTCGTGCTGCGCGATGACGAGACCGTGAAGGCGTTTGCGAAGACCGCGGAACTGCATCCAACCAACGTTGCCGCGGCGCGGCAGGTGCTGGGCGACGCGCTCGGCGACCCCTCCTGGGAGCGCGACGTGCCGTGACCGAACCCGATCCGGCCGGGCCCCGCTGCTTCTGCCGGGATTGTCTGGCCGATCTGGATATGGGCGTGAGGCGCTGTTCCGCCTGCGGATCCCCTCGCCTGGTCCGCCACCGCGCGCTCGCGGGCCTGACCATCGCCCATATCGACTGCGACGCCTTTTATGCGACGGTCGAGAAGCGCGACAATCCTGCTATCGCCGATAAGCCCGTCATCATCGGCGGAGGCAAGCGCGGCGTGGTGTCGGCTGCCTGCTACATCGCCCGCACCTATGGCGTGCGCTCGGCCATGCCGATGTTCAAGGCTCTGGAGGCCTGCCCGCACGCCACCGTGATCCCGCCCGACATGTCGAAGTACGTCCGGGTCGGCCGCGAGGTGCGCCAGTCCATGCAGGCGCTGACGCCGCTGGTCGAGCCGCTCTCGATCGACGAGGCCTTCCTCGATCTGTCCGGCACCGAGCGCGTCCACGGCATGATCCCGGCAAAGGTGCTGGCGCGTTTTGCCTACGAGGTCGAGCGCGACATCGGCATCACCGTCTCGGTCGGCCTGTCCTGCAACAAGTTTTTGGCCAAGATCGCCTCCGACCTCGACAAGCCGCGCGGCTTTGCCGCGCTCGACCAGGACGAAGCGCGCTTGATGCTGTCTTCGAGGCCGGTCGGCTTCATCTTTGGCGTCGGACCGGCCACGCAGGAACGCCTCTTGCAGCGCGGCTTCCGCATCATCGCCGATCTGCAGAAGGCCGACGAGACCGAGATGATGCGGCAGTTTCCGAGCGACGGCCGCCGGCTGTGGCGGCTTGCGCGCGGCATCGACGACCGCCGCGTCGAGCCTGATCGCGGCGCCAAGACGATTTCCAGCGAAACCACATTCGAGAGCGACATCCGCGATTTCGCGACGCTGGAGAAGATCTTGTGGCGGCTATGCGAGAAGACGTCGTCGCGTCTCAAGAGCAGCGAGCTCGCCGGCTCGACCGTCACGCTGAAGCTGAAGACCGCCGATTTCCGCCAGCGCACGCGCTCGCAGTCGATCGCCGCCCCGACGCAGCTCGCCGCAAAGATCTTCTCGATCTGCCGCGAGATGCTGGCGAAAGAGATCGACGGCACCGCCTTCCGCCTGATGGGCGCCGGCGTCAGCGCGCTGCGCGACGGCTCGGTCTCCGACGACACCGACATGCTCGACCGCCGCGCCGCGCACGCCGAGCGCGCGGTGGACAGTCTGCGCAAGAAGTTCGGCAGTGCCGCGGTGATCCGCGGCATTGCGTATGAGGGGCCGGAGAAGGCGCAGGAGTGATCGAGTCCTGCTCAACTCAGTCGCGTTCGAAGATCCGTGCACCCGGATAGGCGCGCCGGGCATACTGAACGACCAAATGCCGATCCTGAGTTTCCAGGAACGGCGTTCGGATCTGACAAGACCCGACGATGAGGTGCCACAAGCCGTTGAGCTTTCGAATGACGACGTTCATTTGAGCCTCCTCGCAGTGACCCGAGTGGACTCAAATTGTAAGACTCTCCCGCCGTCGCTCAATTCTACCAGCGTAAGATCAGCGCATGAGAAGGATTAGAGGAGATATACAAAGGTATGTTGACCATGGCTCCAACAGCCTCTGTCGCCGATAGCTTCGCATGGGCTCAAACGATCCTACCGGTTCAGGGGCTAGCACCGTGACAGGCGAACGCGATCTCGACGCGCTGCTGAGTAACATGAAGCCGGAGATCCTGGACGGCATCTTCGTGTTTTGCACGCTTGCGCCGAGCGCGATCATTCCAGCCGCCATCAGTCCGATCCTGACGTTCCGCGAACGCGAAGGAACAACGCTGGTGATCGCTCTCGAAGAGGCCGAAGCGGCAGGCCTACGCTACGAGTTCGCCTCGCGCCTGATCACTCTGACGGTTCATTCGTCGCTGGACGCGGTCGGCTTCCTGGCTGCAATCACAGCGCGTCTGGCCGACGCCGGCATCAGCGTGAATGCCGTTTCGGCCTTCCATCACGATCACCTCTTCGTGCCCATCGACAAGGCGGACGAAGCGATGGCTGTTCTACAGAAGATGTCTGGCGCGAGACACTCGTAGCCCGGATGGAGCGTAGCGCAATCCGGGACAGCGCATCCTAGCAGCAGACCCGGATTACGCTTCGCTCCATCCGGGCTACAAGAGAGACCTCAATCCGCGACCGCCACCGCCTCGATCTCGATCAGCCACTCCGGTGCGGCCAGCGCGGAGACGCCGACGAGCGTCGAGGCCGGTGGCTCCATGCCTTCGAAGAAGACGGAGCGGGCTTTGCCGATGATGGGGCGCAGCTCCGGCTTGTAGTTCACGACGAAGGTCGTGATCTTGACGATGTTGGCGTAGCTCGCCCCCGCCGCTTTCAGCGCGTGGCCGAGATTCTGCATCACCTGCGTCGTCTGCGCGGCAATATCGCCCTCGCCGACGATCCGCCCCTCCTCGTCCACCGACACCTGACCGGAGATGTAGATGGTGCGCGCGCCGGTAGCGGTGACGACGTGCGAATAGGCGGGATTGTGATGCAGGCCGCTGGGGCGGAGATGGTCGAGCTTGGGCATGGTGCTGGCCTCCCGGATGTTTGTGGTTGGGATGGAGGGTAGCTGGAGAGCGCGCGGAGAGCCAGCCCCGTCATTGCGAGGAGCTCTTGCGACGAAGCAGCTCAGACTGTCACCATGGAAATAGTCTGGATTGCTTCGCTGCGCTCGCAATGACGGAGGAGAGAACGCAGCCCCATTAATTACAGGGCTTGCTGTCCTTCACGTCGAACTTGCCCATCGCGCCGGAGATCACGAAATCGTTGTAGTCGAGCACGAGCTGGCGGGAGACGCCGTTCTCGTAGAGCTCGAACGCCATCGCGTAGACCGGCGTCTGCTCGCCTTCCTTCTGCTGGGCCTCGCGGTCGAAGTAACTGACGGTGACGGGCCAGCGCTTGAGCGATTTCATATGCTCGTCGGAGATCGACGGGTCGGACGCGGTGGCACGGTCGGCCGGGATCGGCTGGCCGATCACGGTCAGTGTGTTGTAGACCTTCTGGCCATCGTCGGAGCCGTCATAGACGGAGAGCTCGAGCAGCGACTTGCCTTCGTTGGCTGCAGCGATGATGCGCTGGATCTGCTCGGTCGGGAATACGATCTTGCCGTCGAGGGTAAATGTCTTCGGCGCCGGCAGCTTCAGCTTGACGTTGATGTGGTCGCCGTCGCGCTCGGCCGAGCCGTCGACGCGGCCGGCATCCGCCTCGTTCATGCGCGTCTCGATGTTGAAGCGGTAGCTCTTGCCGGCGGCGTCCTCCCAGGAATTGGACCGGAGGTCGCTCAGCGTGACCTTACCCTCGCCGCTGTCGAGCTCGGAGACCTGGCGGAATTCCGAGGTATAACCCTCGCAGGCATTCCCCGTGAAATTGTAGAGGATGCGGCCGCGGGCACTGTTGACCGAGTTGGAGCGCGATTTCACGAGGCTAAGGTCATAAAGCGCCTGGTGCGCGAGGAACGGACCCTTGGCAGCCTGCGCCTCGCCGCCAAGGCCGACAGTGGCCGCCGCGAGCGCCATCACACCGAGCGAAGTCCGGAAAAGGTGCACCATGTCTGTTCCTTGAGGATGCGTCCTTGGGGAGCGCAGATTAGACATTTTAATGACCGATCCATTGCGTCGCAACTGAGGCCGTTTCACGTAAAGTTGCGGCTCCCGCGTTGAACCTCCTCCCCTGCCTCAACAAAATGCAGTCCCTTCGGTTGCTTGCATGTGGCGGCACGATGAGCGAAACAGGGCCGCCGGCCTCCAGAGGCGTCGGGGCAGATGAATTCTTGGACAACGAGGTCGAACATGGCTGGCACAGTCGAGCAGAAACTGGCGGAACAAGGCATCAAGCTGCATGAAGCCCCCACTCCCGTCGCCAACTATGTGCCGTTCGTGCGCACCGGCAATTTGCTGTTCGTCTCCGGCCAGGTCTGCTTCGATCCCGCCGGCAAGCTGATCGCCAAGGGCAAGCTGGGTGCCGGCGTCTCGATCGAAGACGGCGCTGCGGCCGCCCGCGGCTGCGCGGTGAACCTGCTGGCCCAGGTCAAGGCCGCGCTCGGCGACCTCGACAAGGTCGTGCGCGTGGTCCGCCTCGGCGGTTTCATCAACTCGGCGCCCGACTTCCTGGACGGGCCCAAGGTGCTGAACGGTGCTTCCGACCTGATGGTCGCGGCCTTCGGTGACAAGGGCCGCCATGCCCGCACCACCGTCGGGGTCGCCTCGCTGCCTGCCGATGCGGCGGTCGAGGTCGACGGCGTGTTCGAGGTCGCCTGACCCGAATGCGCGCTCCGGATTGGCTGACAGCCCGGCCGGTCGCCCATCGCGGCCTGCATGACATTTCGCGCGGCATCGTGGAAAACATGCCGGGCGCGGTCCAGGCCGCAATCGCAGGCAATTTTTCGATCGAGGTCGATATCCAGCTCTCCGCCGACGGCGAGGCCATGGTGCATCACGACCATGCGCTCGGCCGCCTCACCGAGGCCACTGGAGAGGTGATCGAGAAAACCGCGGCCGAGCTGAAAGCCGTCAAGTTCAAGGATACGCCGGAGCGGATGATGTCGCTCGGCGATCTCTGCGCCCTGGTCGCCGGCCGGGTACCGCTGGTGATCGAGGTGAAGAGCCATTTTGGCGGCGACCGCAAGCTGGTGAAGCGGATGGCCGAGGTGCTGGCGTCCTATGACGGTCCCGCCGTCGGCATGTCCTTCGATCCCGACCAGGTGCTGGCGCTACGCGAGCTGCTGCCCTCCCGCCCGCGCGGCATCGTCGCGCAGCAGACCTATGAGGACGAGTACTGGGCCAAGCTGACCCAGGCGCAGCGCGACAGCATGCTGTACCTGCGCCACGGCTTGCAGACCCAGCCGCACTTTGTGGCGTTCAAAGTCGATCACCTGCCGGCCCCCGCCCCCTGGATTGCCCGCAACGTCTTCGGCTGCGCCCTGCTCGGCTGGACCGTGCGCACGCCGGAGCAGCGGACGCGGGTCGGTCAATATGCGGATCAGATGATCTTCGAGGGGTTCGTGCCGTAGGGTACGGCATGCGAACGCGCTCGTGTCCCGGACAAGCTGCAACGCTCCAAGCGTTGCGGCGCAGAGCCGGGACCCATCCCTCCGCGAACGTGCTGCCACATGGGCCCCGGCTCTGCAGCGCCCCGCTGAAGGAGCGCTGCACTGCGTCCGGGCACGAGAGAGGCGTTCCCCACCCTTGAAGTCGCTGCTGCAATGCACGATCTTGGGGACGATGGCATCATCCGAAATCACGCTCGAGGCCGTACCTTCGATTGGCGAAGTGGCACCGGAGGATTGGGACGCCTGCGCCAATCCCGGCAAGGCTTGCAATGGGAATGGCACGGGAACCTCATCCGCCCTTCCAGGCGATTCCGCCGGTCTCTTAAAGTCGGCCTATAACCCGTTCGTCTCACACGCATTTCTCTCCGCCGCTGAGAAATCGGGCTCAGCGACGATCCGCACCGGCTGGGGACCGCGGCATCTCGTGGCCAAGCTCGACGGTCGCGTCGCCGGCGTAGTGCCCTGCTATCTCAAGTCGCACTCGCAGGGCGAATATGTCTTCGACCGGGGCTGGGCGGACGCCTATGAACGCGCGGGCGGGCGCTACTATCCGAAGCTCCAGGTCTCGGTTCCGTTCACCCCAGCCACAGGACCGCGTCTGCTGGTCCGCGACGGTGTCGACCGCGAGCGGATCAGCGAGGCCCTGGCGAGCGGGCTGGTGGCGCTGTGCGGGGTCAGCAAGGCCTCCTCGGTGCACGTCACCTTCGCCCGCGAGGCCGAATGGAAGCTGCTCGCCAAGCACGGCTTCCTCCAGCGCACCGACCAGCAGTTCCACTGGCACAATGATGGCTTTGCCAGCTTCGATGACTTTCTGGCGACGCTGAACTCGCGCCACCGCAAGTCGATCAAGCGCGAGCGACGCGATGCGCTCTCCGCCGGCATCACCATCCACTGGCTCACGGGCAAAGACATCACCGAGGACGCCTGGGACGCGTTCTTCGAATTCTACATGGAGACCGGCTCGCGCAAATGGGGCCGGCCGTATCTGACGCGCGAGTTCTTCTCGCTGATCGGCGAGACGATGAGCGAGGACGTGCTGCTGGTGATGGCCCGCCGCAACAATCGCTGGATCGCAGGCGCGATCAACTTCATCGGCTCAGACACGCTGTTCGGCCGCAACTGGGGCGCGGTCGAGCATCATCCGTTCCTGCATTTCGAGGTCTGCTACTATCAGGCGATTGATTTCGCCATCAAGCGCGGCCTCCGGCACGTCGAGGCCGGCGCACAGGGCGAGCACAAGATCGCACGCGGCTATCTGCCGAAGACGACCTATTCCGCCCACTTCATCGCCGATCCGGGCCTGCGGCGCGCCATCGACGACTATCTCAAGCGCGAGCGCGCCTATGTTGCGGAAGCCGGACGCGAGCTCGCCGAGCTCGGCCCGTTCCGCAAAGGCGCCGACGAGGCGCCTTGACGCCTCGCCGTTGCTGGTGACAGTAAGCGCAAAATCTCGAGGAGCCGCCGAGGAGCTAGCATGACCGCCTACGACACCAACAACATCTTCGCAAAGATCCTGCGCGGCGAGCTGCCCTCCTACAAGGTGTACGAGGACGAACACGTCTTCGCCTTTCTCGACATCATGCCGCGCGTGCCTGGCCACACGCTGGTGATCCCGAAGGCCGCTGCCCGCAACATCCTCGACATCAGACCGGACGACTTCGCCCATGTCGCCCGCGGCGCGCACAAGATCGCGGCGGCAGCGATGAAGGCGTTCGAAGCCGACGGAATCACCGTGCAGCAGTTCAACGAGCCCGCCGGCGGACAGGTGGTGTTTCATCTCCACATGCACGTGATGCCGCGCCGCGACGGTGTCGCCATGCTGCCGCCCGCGAGCCGCAAGGAAGACGCCAAGGTGCTGGAAGAGCACGCGGCCAAGCTGATCGCGGCGTTGAAGGCGGGGTAGATCTCTCCGCTCGTCATTCCGGGGCGCGCCCCGTAGCCCGGATGGAGCGAAGCACAATCCGGGACTGTCCCCGCATTCCGCTTCGCTCCATGCGGGCTACGATGGCTCCTCCTCGTCATTGCGAGCGAAGCGAAGCAATCCAGACTGCTTCCGCGGCGACGGTCTGGATTGCTTCGTCGCGAGGGCTCCTCGCAATGACGGAGCAGAGACCTCACTCCGTCTCGAAATCGCCCTTCTGCGGCGCCGCCAGTGGCGTGAACTCGCAACGGTCCGGCTTGATGTCGATCAGCGGCGTGTTGTCGAGGCAGTCAAGTCCGCGCACCAGGATCGCATTGCCCTCGATGCCGACCAGCTTCACGATCGAGGTGCCGATCGGATTGGGCCGCACCGGTGAGCGTAGCGAAAACGTGCCGCGGGTCTTCTCGTTGTTCTTTGGGCTCTGCAGGATGATGTCGCGCCGCGACCTGTCGAGCCAGTAGAGCACTTCGAGGTTGCTGTAGAAATCGACGCCCTTGATGGCCGGCACGAACGGCTCGAATATTTCGAGCCGGCACACCGGGCCGTCGTGACGCCCCTGCCGCGGCGTCTCCAGCCGCGACGTCCAGGGGGTGCGGATGCGGCCGATGAAGACGAGGCCGGCATCCTCTGCGGGCGGCAGTTCGATGGCGACCTCGCCCTCGCGGAGCTCCTGTTCGCGAACCATATTTCCTGTTCCTTGCTGTTCGCCGGCGGTTTTAGCCCAACCACCACTTTCCGGCCAGCATGAAGACTTCGCCCGTGACGACGCCCGCAAAGATCGAGCGGCGGGTCAGCAGGAAGACGACGAGCCCGGCCCCCACCGCGCCATAGCGCAAGATATCCGGCACGCTGGCAAGCGCCCCTGGCGGCTCGACCACGATCTGGGCGATGACACCGGCCAGGATCGCGGTCGCGACCGCCCGCACCCAGACCAGCAGCTCGGAGCCTTCGTCGATGCCGCCGCCGAACCACAGGCCCAGCATGCGCCATATCTGATTGGGAACCACGCCGGCGACGAACAGCACGGCCAGCGCGTGCCAGTCGCCGATGAGCTGCGCCAAGCTCATGCGCGCACCTCCCGCCGCCAATGCACGCCATAGGCGATCGTGCCAGCCATGAGGCCGCTGACCAGGATATCAAGGCCCGAGTTCATCTTCACGGCCAGCGGATAGAGCAATATGCCCAGCACGAGTGCGACCACATCGGCGACCTCGCGGCTGTTGCGCGCAGTCGAGAACAGGAACGACAGCGGCGTCAGCAGCAGGATCGCGGCGCCAAGCGTCTGCGTCAGGTTGGCGGCGAGGAAATAGCCAACCGTGTTGGCGGTGAGGCACACCGAGACCAGGCCACAGCCGAGCCCGTGGACGAAGGCGATGCGCCGCTCGCGCGGCACAAGCGGCAGGAAGCGGTGGCATTCGACCCAGAGCGTGACGGCGGTGAGATGCGCGGTGAAGATCAGCTCGCGCCGTTTCGTCGTCGGCGTGCGCATCAACGGCAACACCGAGACCACCATCGGAAACAGGCGGATGGCGCTGACGGTGACCGCGATCGCCGACTGGATGATGGTGGCACCCGAGCCAAGCGTGGTAATCAGGATGATCTGCGCAGGACCCGCCCAGACGAACAACGTCGAGGCGAGCGCCCAGAGCAGGCTGAAATGGGTGTCGTGGGCGAGCGCGCCGATGCCGAGATAGGTCACGAACAGCACGATGGTGAGGATCGTCTGCGTGATCGAGCGCAGCCCCCACGCAAAGGCGCGCCAGGAGCTTTGCCATTGAGGTGAATCGAGCGGAGGAAGCGCCACGGGAGGTTTGGTCGAGGAGAGGAATCGTGCCTCATAACGGGCGATACGGCGACGCACGTCAAGAAAGCCCGCGGCGGGGCTGGCATGCGCACGTGGCGCGGGGCACCCGCCGACGTCATTCCGGGGCGCGACAAAGTCGCGAGCCCGGAATCCATTTCACCACGATCTCTGCGGCCCGATGGATTCCGGGCTCGCGCCAAGAGGCGCGCCCCGGAATGACGAGGGGCCTACCCGCTCACACCCCTGTTCTTCAGCACGAAGCACGCACCGCCCGCTTTGCGGATACGATTGCACAGATCGTCCGCCTCGGCGCGCGTGTCGGCACCGATGCGCACCTGATAGAAAGCGCGCGTGCCGCGGCTGCGCATCACCGAGCTCAGCAGGCTCGGATCACGCTCGCCGATCACGGCGCTCAGTTTCGTGACGGCCCGGGAATACATCGCCAGCGCCCTGTTGCGGTCGAAGCCGGCGGCAAGCTGCACGCCCCAGACCTTTGCCGCCGCAAGCTCGACATGCTGCTCGAGCTCGGCGACGAACGGATTTGGCGCGCGCTTGAGCAGCGCCATCAGATCACCGCAGCTCGTCGGCGGTGAACTCGGCGGTCCCTTGCCGGTGCTGCCTGCCTTGGCCCAGGCATCGACGCTCGTGCCGGTGATGGCGAAGACGTAGTTGCGGGTCTGCTCCGGCATCGGTCCCGTGCCCGCGAGCCATTCCTGCACCCGCCGCGGGCCGGCATTGTAGGCGGCCGCCGCGAGGCCGAGATTACCGAACTGGTTGCGCAGCTCGTTCAAGAACTCCGCCGACTTCGGCAATGCCTGCACCGGATTGAACGGATTGAGCAGCCCGCGCTCGCTTGCCGTGCCCGGCATGAACTGCGCGATCCCTTGTGCGTGCTCGCCGTTGCGGGTCAGCGGTCCGACCGCGTCGGACTGGAAGCGGCTCTCCTGCCAGATCACCCGGGCGAAGAATTCGAGCGGCAGATTGGCCTCGCGCGCCGCCGCCTCGATGATCAGGCAGAGCGATTCCCGCGTGTCGCTCTCGCGGGCGTCCTTCGGTTTCTCCGCCGGCTTTGCGGGTTCCTCGGCATTCGGAGGCACGACGGGCGGAGGCGCCTCCTCCGCCAGCGCCGGCGACAGTACGAGGGCCTGGCACAGGACAGCGATAACCCGAGCTATTCGCATGGCATTGACGTTATCGGACAAATCGGACCTTGACTTGGAACCCCAGCCAACTAGCAACGAGCGGCAGTATCAACGCAGGTCCCGCTCCGATGGTGACAATCTTTTTTGATCTCGACGGCACGCTGACCAACCCGAAGCCCGGGATCACCCGCTCGATCCAGTACGCGCTGGAACGGCTCGGCGTTTCGGTGCCGAGCGAGGACGAACTGACCTGGTGCATCGGCCCTCCGCTGCATGCCAGCCTCAAGAGGCTCACCGGGACCGATGAACTCGCTGACCGCGCGCTCCTGCTCTATCGCGAGCGCTTCAGCGACATCGGGCTGTTCGAGAACGAGGCTTACAGCGGAATTACGGACACATTGTCGACGCTCGCAGCGACAAGTCAGCGCATGTTCGTGGCGACCAGCAAGCCCGCCGTCTATGCCACGCGCATCGTCGATCATTTCGGCCTGAAACCGTATTTCGAGCGCGTGTTCGGCTCCGAGCTCGACGGCACCCGCGTCGACAAGCGCGACCTGCTCCGCTACGCGCTCGATGAGGCCATGGTCGATCCGCAGCGCGCCATCATGATCGGCGATCGCAGTCATGACGTGGTCGGTGCCCGCACCAACGGCATGACCGCCATCGGCGTGCTCTACGGCTATGGCAGCGAGGCCGAGCTAAAGGAGGCCGGCGCACATCACATCTGCGCCGCGCATCCCGAGCTGCTCGGCCATTGCGTGACCTAGCCTATCAGGCGCCGACAGTCTCCACCGCTGCCAGCATGCCCGTCTTTGGATGACAGTTCAGGTATTCGAAGAACTGTTCGTCGGCAGCGGCCACCGTCACCTCGTGATAGAGCCGCAGCTTGGCTGACGGCCCGAGCGTCGACAGATATTTCATCGCCGCACCGAAGATCTTGACGTGGGTCGGGTGCGACTCTGCCCAGCGTTCGAGCGCAGCGAGACTCTTCCACCAGCTCTGGCCATAGGACTTTTCGCTGACGCTTCCGTCAGCCGCGAGCACGCGCATGTAGCGGTTGGCGTAGCAGCCGATGCCGAGGCCGTCGTCGCGCAGGAAATCCATGCCCTCGCGCAGCACCGGCTCGACATCGTCGAGATAGAGCTTGCGCTCGGACGCTTCGGTATCGCTCCAGTCCTGCCCGGAGCGGATCAGGCACAGATTGTCGTGCGCCACGACGCGCAGCCGCGCGCCGTCGCGGATCAGCTCCGGTGCGCCGCCGGGCGCCATGGCGTCGGTCTGAGACAGCGGGATACGGTCGCGCATGCCGCCCCAATAGGCGTGCTCCTGCACCTCGCCGCTCATGCCGCCGGCGATTGCGGCAACCCCTTCGGGCCGGTCCGGCGAGGAGAACAGCGTCTCGTGCCGCGCCACAGCGGGTCGCAGCACCTCGATGAAGGTGCCGATGCCGTCCCGCTGTTTTCCGGTCCAGGCCTCGCGCGCCGGTGCGAACCAGGCATCGAAACGCGCGACATCGTCCCAATAGGCGACCGAGACAACGTTCTCATGACCAGACCGATCGACATAATGCGCGCGGTCCCAATGTGACGGACCGTTCTCCGCAGCGAAGAGCCCTGCGATTTCTTTCAACGCGTCCGTCGCCGCCGGCGCCTCACCGCGATATTGCACGCCGAAATAGGCCATCACGACGCAGCCGACGGCAGGCTTGTAGCGCGCCACGAACGAAGGATATGGCGGCTGATAGTCGTCCGGCACGCGCTTGTGGCGCGTGCGCGGGGCCTCGAGATGCAGAGGAATTGCGGATTCCATGATCGTGCCCTCTCCTCGACGCCGACGATCAGCTCGCCGCCGCGGCGATGTCCTTGGGCTCGACGGTGTCAACCGGCAGCGCAAATTGCTCGACCCGCTTGTACGGCTTGTTGTTGAGCAGGAGCCGCGTCACGTCGGGCCGCGAATAGTGCCCGGCGGGATCGGCGGCGTTCTTGGCGATGCCGATGGCGCCGAGGTCGATCTCGGCAATCAGGAGGCCCTCCTGGTCCGGCGCCAGCTTCTCGCCGATCTGGCTGCCGTCGGGGCCGTAGATCGCGGCAAAACCGCCGCCGGCATGCAGCAGGGCATGCTTGTCGGGCCGGTCGCACAGTTCGTCGATCATTCCTTGCGACACCGTCGCACAAGGTGCGAGCACGAAGCAGGAGCCTTCCACCGCGTAGACGCGCGAAGCCGCATTGTTCACCTCGGCCCCGAGCGCCGGCGCAAAGGGATCGTAGAGCGAGAAGCTCGGCCAGGCCGCGACGTGCACCTGTTCGTTCTGCGCGTACATCGCGTATTTCGACAGCGGCTGGAGATGCTCCCAGCAGCACAGCGCGCCGAGACGGCCGATGTCGGCTCTGGCATGCACGGCGAGGTCGCTGCCATCTCCTTCGCCATAGACGGTGCGCTCGGCATGGGTCGGCCGCAGCTTGCGGCGCTTTGCGATGGTTTCGCCGTCGGGTCCGATCAGCCATTGCGCCAGATAGAGGCTGCCGCCGTCGCGTTCGGAGAGACCGATCACGGCGGTGAGCTTTGCCCTGCGCACGGCCTCGCGCAGCTTTTCAGCCTGCTGGCTGTCATAGGACAATGAATTGTCGAAATAGCGCTGCACGAATCCGCGGCCGATCGCCCAGGCCGGCGAGTCCATCCAGATATGCCAGGGGTAACCGGGGATGAACGCCTCGGGAAAGGCGATCAGCTTGGCGCCCTTCTCCGCGGCCTCCCTGATCAGTGCGACCGTCTTGTCGATCGAGGCGTCGAGGTCGAGCCAGGCCGGCGCCGCCTGCACCACCGCCACTTTGTATTTCGGATGTTCGATGCCCATTCCCGCCTCCATGCCGGTTGATCGGAAGCCACGTCCGATGCAGTCTATTGAGCCAAGCCGGGCGGCGGGGCGCTCGACCACGGCGGAACAAAAACTCGACTGGACGCGGCCACCGACCGGGTATGGGATTTGCCTCCGGGCAGGCTGGATCCGCCAACAGGCGATTTTGCAGGATGTGAAAGGGAGGCTCCTCAGATGCCAGTCCAGTTCACGACGGATGGCAGCCCCGGCTACCGGCGGCTTGCTCTCTGGCAGGACATCGTCTGCGACGTCTTCGTCGGGCTCGACTGCAAGTCGGACCTCGGCAGCGCTTTTCACGGGTCGGTCACGCAGGCTTCGCTCGGCAGGGCGGTGTGCTCCGAGGTCTGCTCCGATCGCCAGCACGTATTCCGCACACCCTCGCGCATCGCGCGCTCCGATCAGGATTTCGTCCTGGTCGCGCTCGGCAATCGCGGCGACGGCGGCGTGGTGCAGGATGGCCGCGAGACCGTGATCCATCCCGGCGAGTTCGCCCTGTATGACACCACGCGGCCCTATGAGCTGAAGTTCAACGACAGCTTCACGCAGACCATCTTCAAGGTGCCGCGTGAGATGCTGCAGCGCCGGCTCGGCGGTACCGAGGCGCTGACCGCGATCGCGTTCGGCGCCGATGTGCCGCTCGAGCGGCTCGCCTATGATTTTATTGTCAGGCTCTGCCAGAGCGCGGACCGGCTGGCTCCGGACAACGCGGTCGCGCTGTCGGAGCAGGCGGTCGATCTCCTTGCGATGGCGCTGGGCGAACGGCTCGGCAAGACGTCGCTGCCATCCTCGACCCATCGCTCCGCCCTGCTCTACCGGCTGAAAGCGCACATCCGCGCGCATCTCGCCGATCCCGATCTCTCGCTCGCGGAGACCGCGGCCGCGCTCGGCATCTCGCCGCGCTATGTCAACGATCTCCTCGCCGACGAGGACATCTCGTTCCAGCGCCACGTGCTTGCCGAACGTCTCGCCCAATGCCGGCGCGACCTCGCCTCACCCGTGCTCGCCCATCGCCACATCAGCGAGATCGCCTTCGCCTGGGGTTTCAACGACCTCTCGCATTTCGGCCGCGTCTTCCGCGAGCATTTCGGGATGTCACCGCGCGACTTTCGGCAGAGCCAGTTGCGGCACTGACGTCCCTTGCAATCAGCTATCACCTCGAGCCTTCGCTTCCAACGAAGGTAATGCTCGCCAATTCCAAATTGTCTTGCCTGGTGACCTGCATCAAGCTGGCACGCATGAGGACTCACGCCACCATAAGCGGAACGGAGCTGTTGCTGGGTGTGATCGCGATCCGGCTCGCAGTGCTGGTCCTGGTGGGCTGGAGCCTGACGCTGCTACCGCGGCAACCGCGCGACAGTGAACCTGCGTGCTTTCCCTCGCCCGCAACAAGGCTCGAAGCTCAATCTTTGGTGAAGACGCCCGGCTCGCGCATTGCCGATGCAGCGTTCGACGACATGCGCCTGCACGACTAGGCCATTCCCAAGCAAGGCCGGTATGTGAGCGCGTGATAGGACGCTGCGCCTGCTTGCACTATCCTCGCCACCAAGCCGCAGTGATCAATCAGCGACCAGCCGAGGAGCATATCGATGGAATACCGACGCTTGGGCCGGTCAGGCCTCATGGTGCCTGCCTTGAGTCTTGGGACCGGTACCTTTGGCGGCGTCGGCCGCCTCGCCGCCTGGGGCACGACGGACGCGACCGAAGCGCGGCGGCTTCTCGATATCTGCCTCGATGCCGGCGTGTCGATGTTCGATACCGCGAATGTCTATTCGCTCGGCGAATCCGAGCGCGTTCTCGGCGAAGCCATCAAGGGACGCCGCGACAAGGTCCTGATCTCGACCAAGGCAAGCTTCCGCTTCGGCGATGGGGCCAACGACATCGGATCATCACGCCAGCATCTGCTCGCCGCGATCGACGGTTCGCTGAGCCGGCTCGGCACCGACTACATCGACCTGTTCCAGCTCCACGGCTTCGACGCCTTCACCCCACCTGAAGAGGTGCTCGCGACCCTCGACGTGCTCGTGCGTGCCGGCAAGATCCGCTACGTCGGCGTCTCGAATTTTTCGGGCTGGCACCTGATGAAGTCGCTCGCCGTCGCCGACAAGCATGGCTTCCCGCGCTACGTCGCCAACCAGACCTATTATTCGTTGATCGGTCGCGACTACGAGTGGGAGCTGATGCCGCTCAGTCTCGACCAGGGCTTAGGTGCCGTGGTCTGGTCGCCACTCGGATGGGGCCGCCTCACCGGCAAGATCCGCCGGGGTCAGCCCAAGCCGGAAGTCAGCCGCCTGCCCCAGACCGCCGATTTTGGCCCGCCCGTGCCGGACGAACATGTCTATCGTGTCGTCGATGCCATCGACGAGGTCGCGAAGGAGACGGGCAAGAGCGTCTCGCAGATCGCGCTCAACTGGCTGCTGCAGCGTCCGACCGTCGCGACCCTGATCATCGGCGCGCGCAATGAGACGCAGCTGCGCGAAAATCTCGGCGCGGTCGGCTGGTCGCTGACCAAGGACCATGTCGCAAAGCTCGATGCCGCGAGCAAGGTGACGCTGCCCTATCCCTATTGGCACCAGCGCACGACGTTCACCGACCGCAATCCGCCGGCAGTGTAGAAGCCGGTCAATTGCCATGACTGCGCGCTGTTGAGCGCTCGTGAAAGCGCGTTCCGACCCCTGTCCTTTCATGGCGGAAGCCCTGCTCCGGCAGGGGAACTGTCCGGGTCCTGACGGGTTGCTGTCGATCGGGCAATTTCCTATTCGGAGATGAATTACGGCTCGAATCAACCGCGCCTCCATCATGTCGTCCGCCCCGATCGAGCATGCCGACGGCTTGCCGCAGCCACAACGCAACCAGGCGGTGCTGACCATTGCGCTCGGCATCATCATGGCGGTGGTCGACAGCGCCATCGCCAACGTGGCGCTGCCGACGATTGCGGCCGACCTTGATGCGAGCCCGGCCTTCTCGATCTGGATCGTCAACGGCTACCAGCTCGCGATCACGATCTCGCTGCTGCCGCTGGCTTCGCTCGGCGAGATCGTCGGCTATCGCCGCGTCTATCTGGTCGGGCTCGCGCTGTTCACGCTCGCGTCCGCGTTGTGCGCGCTGGCACATACGCTGCCGCTGTTGACGATCGCGCGCATCATCCAGGGCTTTGGCGCGGCCGGCATCATGAGCGTCAACGCGGCGCTGGTGCGCTTCACCTATCCGCGCAGCCAGCTCGGCCGCGGCATCGGGCTCAACGCGCTCGTGGTCGCGTTCTCGGCCGCGGTCGGACCGACGCTCGCCGCCGGCATCCTCGCGGTCGGAAGCTGGCCCTGGCTGTTCGCCATCAACGTCCCGCTCGGTGCGGTGACATTGCTGATCGGCTTGCGCAGCCTGCCGCACACCAAACAAGCGAGCCGTTCCTTCGATTGGCAGAGTGCGGGGCTGTCGGCAATCACGTTCGGCGTCGGCATCGCCGCCGTCGACAGCGTCGGTCACGGGGAGGCCGCGATCACCTGCCTCGTGCAGTTCGCCATCGCCATCGTCGCCGGCGCGCTGCTGATCTATCGCGAGACCCACATGACCTCGCCGCTCTTGCCGGTCGACCTGTTACGCATCCCCGTGTTCGCGCTGTCGATTGCGACCTCGATCGCATCGTTCTGCGGGCAGATGCTGGCCTTCGTCGCCATCCCCTTCTATCTCCAGAGCCGCTTCGGCTATTCCGCCGTGCATATGGGCCTCTTGATCACACCCTGGCCGATCGCGGTGGCTTTCGCGGCGCCCCTCGCCGGCCGCCTGGTCGAGCATTATCCGGCCGGCCTGCTCGGCGGCATCGGGCTCACGCTGTTCGCCTGTGGCCTCGGTGCGCTCGCCTTCCTGCCCGCTAGCCCGACGCCGTTCGACGTGATCTGGCGCATGGCACTGGCCGGCGCCGGCTTCGGCCTGTTCCAGACCCCCAACAACCGCACCATGATCGCGGCCGCCCCGCGCGAGCGCGCCGGCGGCGCCAGCGGCATGCTGGGCACGGCGCGCCTGCTCGGCCAGACCACCGGCGCGGCGCTGGTGGCGCTGTTGCTCGGCCGCTATCCGATCGACGGAACCCGATTGGCCCTACTCGCCGGTGTCGGCTTTGCACTCTGCGGCGCGGTGCTGAGCCTGCTGCGGCTGTCGCCCGTGGGCGCGCGCGGCGCCGAGCATGTTCGTGTGCAGGACGACCAGCGCCTGCGGGGGGAATGAAGCCGCTACAGTGATGCGAGCAACAAAAAGGCCGGCTTTTCAGCCGGCCTTTTCAACTCATCGCGCGCAAGTCAGACCTTGACCAGCGGTCCTTTCGAAGTCGGCCCCTTGGAGCCGCCGGGACCGCCCGGCTTGGACTTGCCTGGCGGACGCTTGCGGGCGCCGGGCAGCTTCTCCTGCTTCGGCGTGACCGGGCCCTCGACGAACTCGAAGCCGATCTTCTCCTTGGTCTCGTCGCCCTCGTCCTTGACGAGAACCACGCGAACATGGCCGCCGCCCTTGAGCTTGCCGAACAGCACCTCGTCCGCCAGCGGCTTCTTGATGTGCTCCTGGATCACGCGGGCCATGGGACGTGCGCCCATCTGCTCGTCATAGCCGTGCTGGATCAGCCAGGCCTTGGCCTCCTCGGACAGCTCGATTGTGACGTCGCGGTCGCCGAGCTGCGCCTCGAGCTGAAGCACGAACTTCTCCACGACCGTGCCAATCACCTCGACGCTGAGATGGCCGAACGAGACGATGGCATCGAGGCGATTGCGGAATTCCGGCGCGAACTGCCGGTTGATCGCCTCGTGGTCGTCGCCTTCGCGCTTGGAGCGGGTGAAGCCGAACGCCTGCTTGGCGAGATCCGCTGCGCCCGCATTGGTGGTCATGATCAGGATCACGTTGCGGAAGTTAACCTGCTTGCCGTTGTGGTCGGTGAGCCGGCCGTGATCCATGATCTGGAGCAACACGTTGTAGAGGTCTGGATGCGCCTTCTCGATTTCGTCGAGCAGTACCACGCAATGCGGATGCTGGTCGACGCCATCGGTGAGCAGGCCGCCCTGGTCGAAGCCGACATAGCCGGGAGGCGCGCCGATCAGGCGCGACACGGTGTGCCGCTCCATATATTCGGACATGTCGAAGCGCAGGAGCTCGACGCCCAGCGCGGCCGCGAGTTGCTTGGCGACCTCGGTCTTGCCGACGCCGGTGGGTCCGGAGAACAGGTAGCAGCCGATCGGCTTCTCCGGCTCGCGCAGGCCCGCGCGTGCCAGCTTGATCGAGGCGGCGAGCAATTCGATCGCCTTGTCCTGGCCGAAAACGGTGCGCTTCAAGGTCTGCTCGAGATGCTTGAGCACCTCGGCATCGTCCTTCGACACGCTCTTCGGCGGAATCCGCGCCATCGAGGCGATCGTGGTCTCGATCTCCTTGATGCCGATGGTCTTCTTGCGCTTGTTCTCGGAGACCAGCATCTGCGCCGCACCCGACTCGTCGATCACGTCGATCGCCTTGTCCGGCAGCTTGCGGTCGTGGATGTAGCGCGAAGAGAGCTGGACGGCGGCCTCGATCGCCTCGTTGGTGTATTTCAGCCGGTGATAGTCCTCGAAATACGGCTTGAGACCCTTGAGGATCGCGATGGCGTCCTCGACCGTCGGCTCGTTGATGTCGATCTTCTGGAAGCGCCGCACCAGCGCGCGGTCCTTCTCGAAGTGCTGGCGATATTCCTTGTACGTCGTCGAGCCCATGCAGCGGATCGTGCCCGAGGCCAGCGCCGGCTTGAGCAGGTTCGAGGCGTCCATCGCCCCGCCCGACGTCGCGCCCGCACCGATCACGGTGTGGATCTCGTCGATGAACAGGATGGCGTTGGGATGCGCCTCGAGCTCCTTCAGCACCTGCTTCAGACGCTCTTCGAAGTCGCCGCGATAGCGCGTGCCGGCGAGCAGCGTGCCCATGTCGAGCGAGAACACCGTCGCAGCCGCCAGCACCTCCGGCACCTCGCTGTCGACGATGCGCTTGGCGAGCCCCTCCGCGATCGCGGTCTTGCCGACGCCGGCTTCGCCGACGAACAGCGGGTTGTTCTTCTGCCGGCGGCACAGCACCTGGATCGCGCGGTTGATCTCGGAATTGCGCCCGATCACCGGATCGATCTTGCCGTCGCGCGCCTTCTTGTTGAGGTTGACGCAATAGGTCTCGAGCGCCTCGCCCTTCTTCTTGGCGTCCTCGTTGCCCTTGGTCTCGGTCTCCTCGTCGACGCCGCGCACGGGGCGCGCCTCGGAGACGCCCGGCCGCTTGGCGATGCCGTGGCTGATGTAGTTGACTGCGTCATAGCGCGTCATGTCCTGCTCCTGCAGGAAATACGCAGCATGGCTCTCGCGCTCCGCGAAGATCGCGATCAGCACGTTGGCGCCGGTCACCTCTTCGCGACCGGACGACTGCACGTGGATCACCGCGCGCTGGATCACGCGCTGGAAGCCGGCGGTCGGCTTGGCGTCGTCGGCGCCATCCGTCACCAGATTCTCGAATTCGGTTTCAAGATAGTTGACGAGGCTCGTGCGGAGCTTGTCGAGATCGACACTACAGGCGCGCATGACGGCGGCTGCATCGGAGTCATCGATCAAAGAGAGCAAAAGATGCTCGAGCGTCGCGTATTGGTGATGACGCTCGTTTGCGATCGCCAGCGCACGATGCAGGGATTGTTCAAGGCTTTGGGAAAAAGTCGGCATTCGCGTCCTCTATGGCCCCCACCATCATGATCGTCATCGCCCGGTCAGGCAACAACAACCTTTGTCACATATAGTTATACAAGATCGCGGCAAAAGACCGGTTCCGCGACTCTGGCGGCTGCACACCTGCGGTATTCTCGATTACCGTATTCTCGATGCAAAACCCGTTCCGATTTGGGCGGGATCGGCGCCGGCACAAAATTCTGTTGCTGCCGGCTGCAACGGATGTCGCGCGCAGACCTCAGGCGACGATCACACCGCCACTACAAGGGAGCTGGCTTCAACGCGCCGTGAGGCGTCTTACTTCTTTTCCATCACGCATTGCAGCGGATGCTGGTGCTTGCGGGCGAAATCCATCACCTGTGTCACCTTGGTCTCCGCGATCTCGTAGGTGAACACGCCGCACTCCCCGATGCCGTGATGATGGACGTGCAGCATGATCTTGGTCGCCGCCTCGACGTCCTTCTGGAAGAACTTCTCCAGCACGTGAACGACGAATTCCATCGGCGTGTAGTCGTCGTTCAGGATCAGCACACGATACAGGTTCGGCCGTTTGGTCTTTGGCTTGACCTTGGTGATGACCGACGTGTTCGGCCCGGAAGGGCCGCCCGAACGGTTCTCATCGTTGCTCATCCGGGGAGCGCAGGCGGCGGTGACCGCGGACAGGTCGAGTCTGGAAGTCAGTTGCGGCATGGCACAGGCGTTCAAATTCCCCACGGAAGCGAATGACGGTCTGCGGCGCAGCTCAGCACTTCGGAGCCTCGCACAGGCGCGCCGCCTTTCTGAATCGCCGCCTCCGACCGCTCCGGTCGGAACCGGATCGGTCGACAGCAATATGGCCCTGCCCCCGGCTCGCCGCAAGCATGCAACGGTCCGGCCGATGCTGCCGCGGCGGTCCCGATTCCCGGCCCGGTGATCCTCACCAAGGTTAGTCAATCCGGACCGGTTTGACAAAATTTTCCGTCGCGCCCATTTGGAACGTGTTGACCAGGAACCCGACCGTCCCATGCGGCTGCGACCTTTCGCGCACGGCACATCTCCGGTTTTCTACGGTCCAATTTACCAAGGGCTTGAGTGCATGGCGCGAGATCGGACCGTGTCGCGGTCGACGTCTCCAGCTGTGCGACAACCGCAAGTCGGCAAGCGTCATAATCGATGCGGTGCAAGTGCGGCACTCTGACGGATTGATCGCGCGCAAACAAAAAGCCCGGCTGATCAGCCGGGCTTTTTTCATTCCAGGACTTCCAGAAAGCGTTAGTTCGCAGCCGGGGTGAACTTCGACACGATGGTCTCGACCGGCTTGAACGCCTGCTTGGCGAGGTCGCTGTAGAGGCCGGCGATCTTCTGCGATTCAGCAACGAAGGTCTCGTAGGCGGAACGGGCGAAATCGGTCTGCGCTTCCATGGCCTTGTCCAGCGACTTCACGCCGGAGAGCTTCTCGACGAAGGACTTGGTGTCTTCGAACGACTTCTTGGTGTAGTCGCCATAGGCGCTCGCGATCGCCTGGAGGCCGTGCTGCACCGAGGTCGCGGAGGCGACGCACTGCTCGAACTGCTCTTTCCCGTAGTTCTGAAAGTCTTCAACCTTGAACATGTCGGAATCCTTTTTCCCTGGCTCTCGTCGGGAAGCCCCGGCTCCCTGACTCTGCCCACAATTAGTGCAACGCACAAAAAAGTCAAGAATCTTGTGCAACGCACAAAACTAGATCCAAATCGCTGAGATTCCCGGGGTTTCCCGCAAGGGTTCCTTAAGCTTTTGGAAACCGCGGCCCCCTACCCTGATTCCCTGGACGTGTTCACTTCCGCAGGCGGTCAAAAGCCGTTTGAGAACATCACCTTAGCCAGAACAGCGGCTCAGGCCCAACGTCTCCCGCGGCGAACACCAGCGGAGGGACAGCCTGAGCAGGTAATGATCCCGGGTCCATTGGGCACAATTTCGCCTCACGAGCCGGTGATCAAGTCAGAAACGGGGACGGGGTTCCATGCTTCGTAACAACTTGTCTTCCTCGCGCTTGGCGCGGGTTGGCGTTTTCGGGCTGCTTACGGTCACCACCGCAGTCATCTTCACCACCGATGCTGCCGAAGCGCGGCGCCACCGGCGCCATTACGCGCACCACCGGGTGCAGCGCGATGTGTCCGAGAGCTCCAGCCCGAAATTCGCGTCCATCATCGTCGACGGCAATTCCGGCGCGGTGCTGCAGTCGACCAGCCCCGACGGACTGCGTCACCCCGCCTCGCTCACCAAGATCATGACGCTCTATTTGCTGTTCGAGCGCCTCGAGTCCGGCAAGCTGAAGCTCGACACCGAGATGCCGGTGTCCCAGCATGCCGCCGACCAGGATCCGACCAAGCTCAACCTCCGCCCCGGCCAGACCATCCGCGTCGAGGACGCGATCAAGGGCCTAGTGACGCGCTCCGCCAATGACGCCGCCGTGGTGATCGCGGAAGCGATCGGTGGCGACGAGGACGATTTCGCGCAGATGATGACGCGCAAGGCACGCTCGCTCGGCATGTCCAAGACGGTCTACCGCAACGCCTCGGGCCTGCCGAACGACGAGCAGGTAACGACGGCACGCGACCAGGCCACGCTCGGCCGCGCCATCCAGGAGCGCTTCCCGCGCTACTACCGCTACTTCGCGACCGCCTCGTTCAACTGGCGCGGACAGTCGATCCGGAACCACAATCACCTGCTCGGCAATGTCGAGGGCGTGGACGGCATCAAGACCGGCTACACCCGCGCCTCCGGCTTCAATCTCGTCAGCTCGATGCGCCGCGGCAATCGCCACCTGATCGGCGTTGTGCTCGGCGGCCGCAGCGGCGGCTCGCGCGATGCCATCATGCGCAACCTGCTCGCGGAGAATCTCGAGAAGGGCGCGACCACGCACACCGTCGTTGCCGTCACCGAGCGTAACGGCGCTGCCGACGTCGCCGACGCATCCGATAGCCCGGCACGCCCCGTGGCGCAGGTTCAGGCCGCGGCCGCCCCTGCTCCCGAGGCCGCCCCGTCCCGCCTCGCCGCGCGTCTGTCGACGCTGGCCGCTGCAACTGCCGCGATGCCGCCGTCTCAGCCGAAGCCCGAAGCCAGGCCGACTGAATCCAAGATCGAGCCGGCGCCGCTCACCAACGGCGTGATCTCGAGCCAGCCGCTGTCCATCATCCCCGGCTCGTCCGAGCCGATGAAGCCGGTCCGGGTCAAGACGGTGCAGGTCAAGGCCGGCGCCGTGAAGGTCGCCTCCGCCGCCCCGGCCCAGGTATCGCCGCCGGTCACCAACACCATTCCGTCCCGGTCCGACGTCGCGGAGACCTCCGGCGCCGTCGTCGCCCGGGCCGATCTCATCAACAAGCCCGAGGTCGCGACCCAACCGGAGGCGCCGAAGGCCGAGATCGCCCGCACCGAGCTGCCGCGGCAGCCGGCGGGCTTCGGCACCGGCAACGGCATCCTCGGGGTGCTGCCGGCCGCAACCGCCGCCGCGCCCGCACCGGCCGCTCCGAAGCTTGCTTCCGCCGACCCGGCGCCGCAGCCGATCCAGATGAGCGCCACCACCAAGCCGGTCGTCACCCACAGCGGCTGGATCGTCCAGGTCGGCGCGCTCGAGAGCGAGACCGAAGCCCAGCACCGCATCGACGCCGCCCGCAGCTCGGCCCGCGGCCTGCTCAGCAAGGCCGATCCGTTCACCGAACCGGTCGTCGCGAAGGACAATCGCAAGCTCTACCGTGCCCGCTTCGCCGGGCTCGAGCGCGACCAGGCCGAAGCCGTCTGCCGTACCCTGAAGCGCGCCGAGATCTCCTGCATCACCGTGCGCAACTGATCTCCTCTACCTCTTCCGAACAAATGCCCGCGCTCTTGCGCGGGCATTTTTGTTTTCGGACGTGCGGTGAGCAGAAGCCAGTTCCGCGACAACCTCTCGTCAAGGATTTACGGTTAAGATTTTCCTCAAGGGATCGACCACGCCGATAATGGCGGGCATCGGGCGACGGCAAACGGAGCAAGCGGAGCTCACGCGGTACGGGCGTTTGTGGCGTGGTGCCGGAGTTAGCCGTTATGCGTACGAAGCAGAGTATCCTTGGCCTCGTTTACACGGGCAGCGAGATACGTCGAGCCCCCCTGGTCGGGATGGAGTTTCTTCATCAGGGACTTGTGAGCCCTGCTGATGTCGTCGCGCCCCGCGCCCGGCTGCAAGCCAAGGATCTGATAGGCTTCCTCCGTCGTCATTTTGCCGCTCGTCGCCGTGCGGCGCTGCCGCCCTGCCGCATCGCGCTGCGCGTCCTGACGCCAAGCGGGAAACCGGCGGTCCAGATAGCTTTCAAGTAAGGCCACACTCTCGGCGTCGAACGCCGGCACCATCGCCAGCAGGCCGGCGAGATCAAACTCGTCGAGGTCGCGCCCCGCATGAGGTCCGGCAACGATCTGGCCTGTCAACTGGCCGGTGTCGTGGTCAAGCCGCATGTCCAGGAATTGCGAGCGCACCCGCGAGGCCTGTCCGGACGGGCGCGTCGCGCCGCCGCCGAACAGCCCTCCGACATTGCCGAAGCCGGCGTTGGCCAGGGGTGTCCAGCCGAGCAGCCCGGCGCCGAAGATTCCGAGCGGAATCGCGACGACCAATTCGCCCCGCAGACCCGTGAACGCTGCGGCCGCCAGCGCCACCACGCCGCCACCGAACTTGATGGCGCGCGCCAACGCCGCCGGATTGGCAGAGCGGAACGTCTGGAGCAGCAGATAGAGCGTGATAACAGCGACAGCGCCGGCAATCAGGGTCATGGCCGGAATAATATAGTCGCCCTCCCGGCAAAATGCATCGCGTCCACGGCCGCAGCGGGTCGCAGCCTGCTTGAAGCGTTACTTCATCTGACCGATCAGCTTTGCTGCGCCGCTCGCGCTCTTCGCCAGTTGTAGCAGCGCTTCGCGGCCGCCGGCAGCGTAAGCCGCCGCTGCCCGCAACAGTTCGCGCAACTGCGCCGCTGCGCCGGGATCGAACCGGCACCAGGCACCGCCGGTCAGGCGCGCGATCTCGCGAAAGGTCCGCTCGGCCACCGCGTCATCGCCTTCCTGAAACACGAACACGGGCACCTTGAGCATGCCGAGCTCGCCGGCCTTGGCGCAGAGTTCGTCGGCCTTCTCCTCCATGGCATCGCCGACGAAGACGACGGCCCGCACGCCGGAGGCGACCGCCTGGCGCCGGGCCTCGCTCAGCACCTTGCCGATCTGGGTGTCGCCGCCGCGGCAATCGATCTTGCTCATCAGCGTCGCAAGCCTGGCGCTGTCGGAGATCCATGCCGTCGCGCGGCATTCGTTGAAGCCGCGATAGTAGACGAGCCGGATGTCGAGACTGCCGAGCGCCGCGGTCTCGCGAAACATGTCGGCCTGGAGCGCGCAGGCCATGTCCCAGGTCGGCTGCCGGCTCATCGTCGCATCCAGCGCGAAGATCAGCCGCCCCTGCGCGCCGGGCGCATGCGGCGACAGCGCGCGCGCCTTGGTGACGAAGGCGGCAATGTCCGCCGAGGTCGACGTCCCGGCCTGCGGCACCGCGCCGCCGGCCTTCGTCGAGACGGCATCACCGCGCGGCCTGATGGGTTCGCCCGACATCGCTGCTCAACCATGCGTGGGCGATTAATGTGGTGCGCGCGCAGAGCCCGGTCAATGTGCAAAGCCTCCGTGGGCTTGCGCCGGCGGAGGCTTTGCAATCGGTGCCGATGATGAGGGAGGCGTCAGCTCTTGGCTGGCGCCATCAATGCGACCGGACCGGGCTCGAGGATCTTGGGCGGGGACGACTGCGTGTCGACTGGCGCAATCTCGCTGTCGGTCGCGCTCAGGAACTTGTCGAGCATGCCCTGGATCGAGTTCTTGGCGACGTCCGGACCGGTGTCCCGCATGTCATTATGCTGGAATTCGGTCTTCACGACCTGAATGCCCGCCTTCTCGCACTCCTCGTCCGTGGGGATCACGCCCGCATCGGTCTTGAACTGCGGATCGGTGGAGCGGAACGACAGGATCTTGAACTTGCCGGCGGTGACGAAGGGAACCCGCAGATTGTCGAGGGTGACAACCTTCTTGACCTCATCCGGATACTGCTTGGCGAAATACATCGAGATGTCGCCGCCCATGGAATGACCGACCATGGTTACCTTATCGTAGTCGGCATTCGGCTGGACCTTCTTCATCTCCTGCATGGCGAGATGAATGTTGGCGACGCCGCGCAGGATCTGCGGCAGGCGGCCGACATAGAGTTCGCCCGGCTTGGTCACCATCGGAGGATCGGTCGGCAAATCATGCTGCGGGCTGACGACCATATAGCCGCGCGCAGCGAAGATGTTGGCGAGGAAGCCGTACTCGGTGTTCTTGACGGTATTGCCGTGATTGATCACGGCGACCGGCAACGTGATCATGCCGGCATTGGCCTGCATTTCCTTGTCGCGGCGCACCGCGATGTCGACCGGCACCGGGCGATTGTCGCGCGAAGTGTCGTAGAAGGTGATGGTCTCGTGCTTAATGGCCCACTTGCTCGCCGTGAAATAGGCGATGCCGCAGAGGGCACTGACTGAAACTAGAACGGCAATTCCACGCTTCATTTTCGTCCTCAGCCCCAGGCTCTTGCGGCCTGATCCCTGTTGAAAATCGTGTTCTTCCGGGGCTCTTCGTCCCCTTGTCGCCTATTCCCTAATATATGTCACAGCAGCGTGACAGGAAGGCTAAATATTGTGAACCGGCAGCCCTTTCATTGTGCGTCGCACACGTTTGTTGGGCACCCTGTCCTCATACGGCCACTTAAGGTGCAGGCCACTATCCGACGCAACCAGTGGCGATTGGGTTCGATTTCACAGGTAAGTGCAGGATGAAAAACGGCGGAACGCGGGTTGAGTTCCCGCGACAAGCGGCCGCGGGGATCGACTGGAAGTAGCTATATACCGCTGCCTTAGGCACCGAGAATGTCGTGGACCTCGAGCGGCTTGTCGACCTGGCTGAACCACTCGGCGCGGTTGGCGGCGCGGCGGCGTCCGCGCTCGTCGAGCGGCAGCTTGAGCTGGCGGAGCAGGCTCGTCACCTCCTCCCGCGCGGTGAGATGGCCGAGATTGGGCCGCATGCCCAGTGTCGCCTCGTCGATCTCGTCGAGAGCGGTCAGTCCGCGCGGGAAGAATTCGCGATAGACAACGCGTTCGGCGAAGCCGTCGACATAGCGGAAGCCGAGCCGCAGCGACAAATCCTTCAACCCCTCGGCGACAAGCTGCTTGTTGCGGGAGCCGAGCATCGACAGGCGGTTGCGCACGACGATCCAGTCGGTGGTCGCGCCGTCGAGCTGGCGACGCTTGCGCCTGACATCGCGCACCATCTCGGCGTAGTGGCTCTCTCCGGTGACCGCGTAGCTGGCGGGATCGACGGTGCCCAGCACATCGAAGTCGAGGAAGCTGTCGTTGATCGGCGTCACCAGCGTGTCTGCCATCGAATGCGCGAGCCGCATCAGGTAGCTGTCGGTGCCGGGCGTATCGATGACGATGAAGTCGAAATTGCTTTCGACCGCCGAGACCGCCTCCATGAATTGCTGGAACTCGGAATTCTCGTTCTCGGCGATCTGCATGGTCTCGCCGAGCTTGATGCAGCGATGCACCGGCAGCTCGAGGTCGAGCTTGGTGCGGCGCGCCCAGGCGGAGCGGTTGCTGATGTAGCGGGTAAAGCTCTGCTGTCGGCAGTCGAGGTCGATGGTGGCGACGCGTTGGCCGGCCTTCAGAAGCGCAACCGCGATGTGCAGGGCGGTGGTCGATTTGCCGGAGCCGCCCTTCTCGTTGCCGAGCACGACGACATGCGCCGAGCCGGATTGGCCTTGGCTAGCCTGCACAAGCATAGCGATCCTCAACACCCCTAACGAATATCTTCGAGTTGACCGCGTTTGCGGTCAAGTGAAATGCGTGACAGGTCATGCAAATCGCAGCGCGCCGTTCTTCATCATGAATCGCAGCGTCATCTTTCGTCTGTGATGCAGCTCGCAATGTCGCGACATCCTGCGCGGCCTTGCGCGGGATGCTGTGCCGCGTCCGGATGGATGGTGTCCACGATCGCCGCTTGTTAAGGTTAGCCAGCCGGACGCCAGCCCTCACCCGCACTGATTCCCAACCCCGTCGAGTCCTGATGTCACCAAGCCCCTTGATCGCCCGCACGGTCCCCACCCTGCGACGCGCCATCGACAATCTTCGCAAGCGAAAGGCCACGATCGCGCTGGTCCCGACCATGGGGGCACTCCATGACGGGCACGTGTCGCTGGTTCGCCTCGCCAGGCGGCGCGCAAGCCGCGTCGTGGTGTCGATCTTCGTTAATCCGACTCAGTTCGCTCCGACCGAGGACTTTGGCGCTTATCCGCGAACCTGGAAGGCCGACATCGCCAAGCTCGCGGCCGAGGATGTCGATGTGGTCTGGCACCCCGGCGTCGAGGCCATGTATCCGGAAGGCTTCGCCACCCGCATCGTGCCGGAGGGGCCGGCGCTGGTCGGGCTCGAGGACCGCTTTCGGCCGCACTTCTTCGGGGGCGTCGCCACCGTCGTCGGCAAGCTGTTCACGCAGTGCCGGCCGGATGTCGCGATCTTCGGCGAGAAGGATTTTCAGCAGTTGCGGGTGGTGACGCAGATGGCACGGGATCTCGACCTCGGCGTCAAGGTCATCGGCTCCCGCACCGTGCGCGAGCGCGACGGGCTCGCGATGTCCTCGCGCAACGTCTATCTCTCAGCCGAGGAGCGGCAGACCGCGACCGTCCTCTATCGCGCCATGAAGGAGAGCGCGCGGCGGATCAAGGCCGGCGATGCCATCTCGCCCGCGATGGCGGGCGGCGCCGAGATGATCAAGGCGGCCGGTTTCGCGCTCGACTATTTCGAAGCCCGCCATGCCGCGACGCTGGCACCGGTCACCTCGCGCAAGGACGGGCCCTTGCGGATCCTGGTCGCAGCCCGGCTCGGCACGACCCGGCTGATCGACAATATCGCGGTTTAGAGCAGGCCGAGATCGCGCAGCTCGCGCCGCATCGGCTCCGGCATCGCCGCGATCGAGCCAGCGGCGGACTTGCCGAGATCGGCGGGCACGGAATCATCGGTGAGATAGCGCCAGCCCTGGAACGGCCGCATCGGCCGCGGCGACACCGAGATCACCTTCGGCTGCATCACGATCCGGCAGCGCCCGATGCCGTCCTTGTCACGGAACGGCTCGATGCCGATGATCTTCTCCCGCGCAGCGATCTCGCCCTTGATCACCCAATAGAGCGAGCCGCCCGCCAGGATCTCGGCGTCGCGCTTGGGCACCATGCGGGTGATGTGGATGTGACGTTGCGGCAGACCCTTCTTCTTGGCGGTCTGCATCCGTTCGGCGACCCACTCCTTCAATTCCTTGACGGAGTCGCAGCCGACGGCGAGCTTGATCAGATGTAGCGGCATGCCCCAGCATTAGCCGGGCAGCAGCGCATTTGGAATGCCGATCTACTCGTTATCCGCAGCCGCGGGCGCAGCCGCCGCGGCGGGCGGCGGCGCAAGCGGAACCGGCGCGGCAGCTGGGGCACGCGCAGCCTTCGGCGCCGGCGGCTTCTTGGCGGCGGGCGCCGCGGGAACTGCGGCCTGCGCCGAGGTCGCGGCCGGCGCGCGCGGCGCGGGCGCTGCTGCCGTGTTTGCAGCGGGTGCCGCCGGGCGCGTCGTCGCTGTGGGCTCCGGATTCATGATGCTGACCGGCGGCGTCGATGAGGCGCTCGGGAACTCGGCATTGGTCGGCTTGCCCGTCGGCATCGACGGCGGCAACCCGGCAAGCGCAGCGCTGGCCGGCAGCCCCGGCGCCGTTGCGGGCGCGTTCCAGGTCGGCGCATAGCGCGCGACCAGCGTATCGTAGAGATGGGAATTCATGTTGGCAGCGACCTGCTGCTGGTCGGTCAGCGAGCGGAACGCCGCGCAATCGAACTGCGTGCAGCCGTCGCGCGCGACCAGCACATGCGCAACGAGGCCGTAGCGATCACGCTCCAGCGATTTGCGCAGCACCTTCATGTCCAGGGTCAGGCTCCTCTCGGCCGTGGCGGCGTCGCCGAGCGCGGTCAGCCGGTCGATCCTGGCGGCGGTGTAGGAGACGGCCGCAGCGGCCGCGTCAGGCGCGCCGAACAGCGCCTTCTCGCAACCAACGGCCACGGCATCGCCGGCGAGATCGTCGAGACAGGACAGCGCCGGCAAGCTCGCCGTCACCGTTCCTTGCGCGCGCGCCTCGACCGGGGTGGCCTGCCCCTCAGGACCATAGACGCGCATGGTGGCCGCTCCGGCGATCGCGATGGATAGCAGCGTAATCACGGTCAGCGCGCCATTGGCGACCGACCGGTCGGCGCGCTGCAGGGTGATGAGGAGGATCAGCCCGAAGAATCCAGCAGCCACCAGCGTCATCCACATCGGGAAGGCCGGCGAGTGCCAGATTTGGTCGAGCGAAGTGGCCCATGCCCAGTTCATGCGCGACGTCCCCTCACGCGAGCAAAGAGCGGATGGTCAAAGCGAGCACCGCGAGTCGGCAACTGCCCCCGCCCACCTTGGGAAGGTGAAGCGGGCCTTTTGACGGCGACAGGACACAACTTCCCGGGAGGCGCCTATGCGCAGGTAGCGTCGGGCCTTCAGGAGAGCGCGAGCTGGCTTTCCTTGGCGACGCGCTCGAAGGCTTCGGTCGAGCTCTTGATCCGGTACTGGCAGTCGTCGCCTTCGGTCGGCAGCAGACGGATGACCTCATACGCGCCGCTGGCAGCCGGACGCGCGACGTTGCTGGCCGTGAACAAGACGCGCGTTCCCACGGGGAATTTGTGCTTCAACACCCTCTCCATTACTCAAACAGCGCCTGCCTCGCCCAGTGTCCCACTGCGATGGCCGGCCGGAAACCCGGGCCGTCGTATAGCACGAGCCCCGCCGGTTTGGCCAGCGCAAACCGGCATGGCAATCGCGCAAATTCTGCCGCTATTTCATAACGATAGCGGGACAAACTGCAGGCCCGATGACACCTTGGGAGCCGCCCGTTCACGCGGCGTGTCGCGGTTGGTGTCGCAGCTCCCCCCTTGCGCCATGGCCGCGGGTCCATTGCGGCCTGACCGCCACCGGCCCGCGGGCCGATGAGCGAAGCCGCCAGACCAGCGATCAGGCGTCCTCGAACTTCTCGATGCGAAGCGTTTCGGCGAGCCCGTCCCGGGTCCATTCCTGGAACGCCGGGAGCGCCAGCATCGTGTCCATGTAGGTCTTGGTCTCGGGCGTGACCTCGATCGCATAGGTGCGGAAGCGGTGCACGACCGGTGCGTACATCGCATCCGCCGCACCGAAGCGGCCGAACAGGAACGGTCCCTTGGCGCCGTAACGCGTGCGGCACTCGCGCCAGATCTCCTGCACGCGCGCGATATTGGCCTTGGCGTCCGCCGACAGCGTCACGGGACGCACGGGACGATGCAGGTTCATGCCGCATTCGTTGCGCAAGGCCATGAAGCCGGAATGCATCTCGGCGCACACCGAACGGGCATAAGCGCGCGCGGCGACATCATCGGGCCACAGCTTTTTCTCCGGGTAGCGCTCGGCGATGTATTCGATGATGCTGAGCGAATCCCACACCGTGATGTCGCCATCGACCAGCACCGGCACCTTGCCGGCGCGGCTGAAGGACAGGATCTGCTCCTTGTCGGCGGGATTGTCGGTGTAGAGCGGGATGAGCGTCTCCACGAACGGGATGTCGTTGGCGCGCAGTGCGAGCCAGGGCCGCATCGACCATGACGAGTAGTTCTTGTTGCCGATCGCGAGTTTCAGCGCAGCCATGTCATCAATCCTTCCCGAGACGTCCAGAAGCGAGCTGCTTTTAACGCCATCGCCTGCCGCCAATCAATCGTTGCCGCGCCTCGCCATGCGTGGCAATCGTTGCCGCCCGCGAGGAGACGGACATGAGCAGGCACTGGGTCGACATCACCGCCGTCGGCTTCTTCATCATCGAATGGCTGGCCTACGCGCTGACGCTGGAGCATTCGGCCTATGGCCGCGACAGCCTGTCGGCGCGCATGAACCGCTATCGCGAGGTCTGGGTCCGCCAGCTGCTCGACCGCGACACGCGCATGGTCGACATGCAGATCATGGCCTCGCTCCAGAACGGCACCGCCTTCTTCGCCTCCACCAGCCTGTTCGCGCTCGGCGGCGCGCTGGCGCTTCTGCACGCCACCAACGATGCCATCACCATCCTGAGCAAGCTCCCGATCGACCTCAGCCCCTCGCCCGCACTGTGGGAGCTGAAATGCGTCGGCCTCGTGCTGATCTGCGTCTACGCCTTCTTCAAGTTCGCCTGGGCCTATCGCCTGTTCAACTACGTCGCGATCCTGTTCGGCGGCATGCCGCCGGCCTCCCAGCGCGACACGGCGGAGGCGGAAGCCCATGTCATCCGCACCTCGCGCCTGTTCGAATCCGCCGGCCGCCATTTCAACCGCGGCCAACGCGCCTTCTTCTTCGCGCTCGGCTATCTCGGCTGGTTCGTCAGTCCCTGGCTGCTGTTCGTGACCACGGCGGCCGTGGTGGTCGTGACCTGGCGACGGCAGTTCGCGTCCAGCGCCTGGGCGGCGATGGCGCCGGAGGTGGTGGCTGATGGCGAGGAGAAGAAGCGCGGTCATTGAGGCGTCAGCGCCGGTGCGGTGAAGTGCAGCCCACGCTTTCTCCACATCGTCATTGCGAGCGCAGCGAAGCAATCCGGAGTCTTTCCGCGGCAAGACTCTGGATTGCTTCGTCGCAAGGGCTCCTCGCAATGACGGAGCAAGGGGCACTGCCGTCGTCCTCCAAATGCCACTGTCATTCCCCGCGAAGGCGGGGAATCCAGCACGCCGCGGCCACTCGGTTCAATCACTGCCGCCTCGGAGTACTGGATCGCCCGCCTTCGCGGGCGATGACAGCGCGCGTGGTTGGTCGCAGACACACGTCCGCCTTCTCGCGGCGCGTTTCGCCCGAGCTTCACTCCACCCTCTAAAGCCAAGAGGGCGATCGGCATAGAGGCGTGGAGTTTGGCTCCACGTCCCCTGCCACACCACCCGGCATGCGGGTCCGCACCGGGCGGTTCGATGGGTTGAGGTTAGCTTGCGAGGGAGGGGACTCCCAGCCGTCTGAAGCGTTCATTTGGCAACGCTTTGTTGAGCGCCACCTTCGAGGTGCGCCACCAGCGCCGTCTGTTGATGGCCACTCGCCTGGCTTCGTCGGGATGTACGCCGCGCGCGATCAATTCGCGGTAGACGACATGCCCGTTCTTCCAGTGCTTGAGCTGAACCGCCCGCAGACGATGCCGGATCCACCCGTCGATGTCGGCAAAGACGCCGGGCGTCTCTGCAAGGCGGAAGTACCCCTTCCACCCTGTCAGATACTTGCCGAGCGGCTTGCACATTTGTGCGAGACTGCGTCCGGCACTGCGCCGGGTCATGTCGCGCACGCGCTCTTTCATGCGTTCGATGGCCTGTGGTGCGACGCGCCGCCTGATCGTCCGTCCCGCAGCCACCCAAAAGGAGAAGCCGAGGAACTTCGATGCCGTGGCGCGTCGTACCTTGCTCTTGGTTTCGTTGACGCGGAGCTTCAGCTTCCCGAACAGCTTGCGCAGTGAGGTCATCACCCGCTCGCCCGAACGCTGCGTCCGAACGTAGACGTTCAGATCGTCGGCGTAGCGGACGAAGGCATGCCCGCGCCGCTCCAGCTCCTTGTCGATTTCGTCCAACAGCACGTTGGCCAATAGCGGAGACAGCGGACCGCCTTGCGGCGTCCCCTCACCCCGCTCGATCACCACCCCGTCTGCGAGCACGCCCGCATTGAGGTAGCGGCGGATCAGCCGCAGCACCCGACGGTCCGCGATCCGTTTGGCCAGCCTTCCCATCAGGATGTCGTGGTTGACCCGGTCGAAGAACTTCTCCAGGTCGATATCCACCACGAAGCTGCGGCCTTCCTGCACATAGGCTTGCGCGCGACGCACCGCGTCGTGCGCACTCCGTCCGGGCCGGAAGCCATAGCTTGCATCCGAGAAGGTTGGGTCGAACTGCGGTTGCAGAACCTGCAGCAGGGCCTGCTGGATGAACCGGTCGAGCACGGTGGGGATGCCGAGCTCGCGCTCGCCCCCGCCGGGCTTCGGGATCGCCACCCGCTTCACTGGCTGCGGCTGGTACTGCCCCGCGAGCAATTTCTCGCGCAGGAGCGGCCAGTGCACGCGCAGATGGTTAGGTAGCTCCTCCACCGTCATCCCGTCGATGCCGGGACTGCCCGCATTCTGCCGAACACGCTTCAGTGCGGCCTGAAGGTTCTGGCGTTCACACACCTTCTCCATCAGATCGCTGCTTCCTGGGCGCTCGTCTCCACTTCCAGTCAGGGGCGCTTCCACGCGCCCGGCCGGCCGCTGCGGCTTCACCGCAGCGGTCGATCGTGCGTCCGGGGCTTCCGGCTTCTGTGGCATAATTCCCCCGAGGTTTGTGGGCGTTTCGCCCTTCCCATCGTTCGGCCCTTCACGGCTTTAAGCCGCTACTACGGCCTCTGCTGACTTCTCGCTCCGAAGGCCTTGCAACCCTCGTCACCCTTTCAGGTGCAAGCGAGATCTCCCCGGGTAAGACCTTCGACCTTCGCTGCACGACCGCCGGATCTACGTCGCCTGCCTTGATCACAACGGCTTTGCGGCTCCTGGCCCGCTCGCCCTGCTCGGCTCCGCCTCATATCCGATTTCTGTTCGTCGGCCCGCAGCTTCGCTCCCCGCTTCCTTCACGCCGGCCTCGCGGTCCGACACTCTGCGGTTCACTTCGCTCGCTGTGATCAGCTCACGGAAGGACTTTCACCTCCAAGTCGAAGCCCATGCCGGGCACACCAGGGAAGGCCGGGTGCCGGCCGGCACCCGCGGTCCGCTGCGCGAAAAGCACACGCAGAGAAGACCGCACAGCAGCATACAGGTGAAGCCCAACGCACGGCCTTCCCTGCGCGGTGGTTTGACGGCTTATGCCGCGCTCTCCTGGGAGCCGAATTCCTTCTGGCCTCCCTCACTCCAGCGAAAGTCGCCGGCACCCGCGCCGGTTGACGCCAATGCCGCATCCGCCAGGGCTTGACCGTAGCAACGACGGCCAGGACCACACGGTTTTGCCGTACGCGCGGTTCGCCTGCGCCACAGGGTTCGACGGCGTTGTGCACGTTGCCATCGAAATGCTGGCGCGACGAACCTGACAGCGTCGTTCGTCCGCGCGAAGCCTAGGGCTCACGGAGAGCAATCCGCCCTGCCCCTAGCCTCTTGCGCCCGACGCTGCCGCGTCCACCGCTCCCCGGCTCTGCGATCATCACGACATATGATCGCCCCTCAAGGGTGAGCCGGGATGAGCGACACATACGCCAATTCCGAATTTCGGTAAAGCGGAATATTTTTGCGAGCTGGGATTGACTGAGGGGCGACACAGCAAAATCCCGCATCCCGGATGGAGCGCCAGCGTAATCCGGGACGATGCGAGATGCCGGGCGCTCCGTCCGGGCTACACGACCACACGCTACGACCCGAAGTCCTTTGGGCTGAACGGCAAATCCAACACCTTCCATTCCCCGTACAAGGCGGCCGGCAGCATCTTGTAGGGCTGGCAGTTCTGGAGCGCGCTCATTGCGGACTTCACCAGGGCGACGCCCTTCGCGGATGGCGGGGCCGCCATCAGGATCGGCTCGCGCGCCAGTGTGCCGTCGGCGGCGAGCACCGTACGCAGCTTGATGTGGATGTTGTCGGTCGGCGCGACCCCGGCCGGCAGCTTGGCGCAGCTTTTCAGGTGCCGACGTAGCTCGGCGATGACCTCCGGTGGCAGCTTGGCGGCGATCGAATCCTTGGCGTCGCCGCCGTCGTCTTTGGGGGTATCCTTCGGCAGCTCCGTCGGCAATTCAGGCGGCAGGCCCAGCATGACGCCGTATTTGACGGTGACGTCAGGCTCCGGCGCCTGATAGGCCGGCGGCGGCGCGGCCTGGGGCTGCTGCATCGCCTGTGGCAGCGATTGCGGCATCGGTTGAGGCTGGGCTTGCGGCGGAGGCTGTTGCGGCTGTGCGTTGGCCTCGCGCGGCTTCGGTGAAGGCGAAGGCTGCTGTTGCGGGGAGCGTTGCGGCTCGGGCGAAGCTTGCGGTGATGGCGATGGCGCGGCCTGCTGCTTGGCCGCCGCATCCGACTTGTCGGTGAAATCCAGCTTCGGCAGTTTCAGGTCGGGCGTCGGCTCCGGCGGCTTCTCCGTGGCCGCCTCTTTCGTCTCCTGCTCCTTGATCTCTTCCTTCACCTGCTCCGGCGTGACGATGTCGACCGAAACAGTCTCGGGCGCCGCGGCATGGAACGGATGGACCTCGCTGATCAGGATGATCAGCGCCACCAGCGTCAGATGCGCGATCGCCGACGCCGCGACCTCCGTCCGTATGATCTTCCGCAGTTCCATCGACTGATCTTGGGTTGCCGTCGCGGTCCTAGCATACCCCAGGCCCCCCTCAATCCCATTTCGGCGCGAAGCCGAAATCGGTCAGGCGGCCCTTGGGATGGGCCAGCGCGGCGATCCGGCTCATCTCGTCCTCCGACAGCTCGAAATCGAAGATCTCGATGTTTTCCGACAGGCGCTCGACGCGCGAGGTGCGCGGGATCGCAGCGACATTCTGCTGCACCAACCAGCGCAGGCACACCTGTGCCGGCGTCTTGCGATGGGCGCGGCCGATCTCCGCGAGCGTCTGGTCGGTCTTGATGCGACCCTTGGCGATGGGACTGTAGGCGACGAGGGCAAGACCATGCTGGTCGCAAGCCGCCCTCACCTTCGCCTGGTCGAGATAAGGGTGATATTCGACCTGGTTGCAGGCGAGCGGCTCGGGCGATAACGCCACCGCCTGCTCGATCAGCGCCACCGTGAAATTGGAAACGCCGATATGGCGGGTCAGGCCCATCGTCTTCGCATGCGACAGCGCTCCAAGCGTCTCCGCCAGCGGCACGTGCGAATTCGGCCAGTGCAGCAGCAACAGGTCGACGGAGGGAAGCCGCAGGCGGGCGAGGCTCTCCTTGACCGAGCGCTCGAGATCGTGGGGCGCGAAATGGTTGGTCCAGACTTTCGTGGTGAGGAAGATGTCGTCGCGGCGCACGCCCGAGGACCGCAAGCCGTCGCCAACCTCGCGCTCGTTGTCATAGACCTGCGCGGTGTCGATGTGGCGATAGCCGAGCCGCAGCGCCTGCTCGACCACGCGCGCGGCCGGCCGGCCATCCAATTCCCAGGTGCCGAGCCCGATCGCCGGGATCCTTGCACCATTGGCCTCGACGAACAGCATGAGGAATCCTCTCTGTTGCGGCAGCCCCAAATCATCCAGGCGTCATTATGGACCCGGCCCATGTCACTGCCAACGCAAGCCCGCGGCAGTTCGGCCGGATATTCAGGGCAATGCTAACGTGAGGTTCGCGTCGAGCTCTTGGCGCCAGGCCTTGGCCGTCAGATCTTGGTCGTCAGACCTTGGCGAGCGCCTGGAACACCGTATCCGGTGCATGCGCGATCACGGCGAGCAGCGCGCGGGCCGGTCCCCGCGGGGCGCGCTTGCCCTGCTCCCAATTGCGGATGGTCTCGACGGGGACGCCGAGCTTGGCGGCGAACTCCATCTGGGTGAGACGGGCGCGGCGGCGCAAATCGCGCACCGCGAGCGGGCCGGTGTCGCCCGACGCGGCATTGGCCGCCGGCCGGACCGGAAATTCCTGCCCGTCCCGCAATTCGACGATCCGCCCGTCCGCCTTCAGCCGCAACCGCATGCTCATTCCCCCAAGCACGGACGATGATGCGGCAGGTCGCTTAAGTTCGGATTAAAGATACCGAGGTCTCGTGCCCCGGACGCGGCGCGCCCGGGACAGGGAGTGAGGAGCCCCCGTGCCCACCCCGTCATTGCGAGGAGCTCTTGCGACGAAGCAATCCAGACTGCCACCGCGGAGGGTTTCTGGATTGCTTCGCTGCGCTCGCAATGACGGGGAGAGAGCGCGGCGCCTCAAACTACCTCCTACTTCAACCCGAACCAGAGCGTCGCAATACCGAGGAAGGAGAAGAAGCCGACGACGTCGGTCACGGTGGTGACGAAGGTGCCGGACGCCACCGCCGGGTCTGCCCTGACACGGTCGAGCGCCATCGGGATCAGGATGCCGCCAAGCGCGCCGGCGACGAGATTGCAGATGATGGCAAGCCCGATGACGATGCCGAGGCCCGGGATCTTGAACCAGGCCACGGCCGCGATCCCCGTGATCACGGCGAAGGCGAGACCGTTGACGAGGCCAACCAAGCTCTCGCGGATCACGACGCGCCAGGCGTTGAAGGAGCCGAGCTCGCGGGTCGCGAGCGCCCGCACCGCCACCGTCATGGTCTGGGTCGCGGCATTGCCGCCCTGGCTCGCCACAATCGGTGCCAGCACGGCGAGCGCGACCATCTTCTCGAGCTGGCCTTCGAACAGGCCGAGCACGGAGGACGCCAGGAACGCAGTGGCAAGGTTGACGAGCAGCCAGTTGAAGCGGCCGCGGGCGATGGTGAGAAACGTGTCCGACAGCTCTTCGTCGCTGGTGACGCCGCCGAGCGCCTTGAGGTCCTCGTCAGCCTCCTCCTCGATGACGTCGACGACGTCGTCGACGGTGATGACGCCGACCAGGCGGTCCTGGGTGTCGAGCACGGGCGCTGCGACGAGATTGTACTTGCCGAACATGCGCGCCACCTCCTCCTGGTCCTCCAGGACGGAAACGCGGCGGCGGTCCTCGTCGGTCAGCTCGGTGAGCGGCACCGGGCGGCGTGCGCGCAGCAGCACGTCGAGCGGCACCGCGCCCTGCCAGTGCTGGTCCTTGTCGACGACGTAGATCTCGTAGAAGCGGTCGGGCAGGTCCGGCGTCTCGCGCATGTAGTCGATCGCCTGGCCCACGGTGAAGTCCTGGGGCACCGCGATGAACTCTGTCTGCATCCGGCGGCCGGCGGAATTTTCCGGATAGAGCAGGCTGCGCTCGAGCGCGACGCGCTCGCGCAGCGGCAGCTTCTCGAGAATTTCCTCCTGATCCTCGGCGTCGAGGGTCTCCAGCAGCTCAACCGCGTCGTCGGATTCGAGCTCGCGGACACCTTCTGCGACCGTCTCCGGCGGCAGTTCCTCGAGGATCTCCTCGCGCACGGCCTCGTCGACCTCGTTCAGCGCGGAGAAGTCGAAGTCGCGCCCGGTCAGCTCGACCAGGCGGACGCGGTCGTCGGGCTGCAATGCACCGATCAGGTCGCCGAGGTCGGCCTCATGCAGCTCGGCGACGATCGCGCGCAGCTGTGCGGAGTCTGCGGCCTCGATCGCATGCGCGATCTCCTCGACGAATTCGTGCCGAATTTCGCCGTCTTCATTGCGCATCGGCACGTGCTCGAGTACCGAATCCGCAGCGGGAGGGGCAACGTCCATTTGTTCATCCATGGCGCGCCTCGCCGTTTGACAGGTTGGATCAGATGGTCTGGGCTGACGGCTCAGGCAATACCCACAAGCGAACTTCGAGCGCAATGACAAAGATGCATCGGCCGGAATGGACCTCGATGGCGCTGGGCGCGGTGCTGGCCGGCCTCGTCGGCGCGACCTCGCCGGAAGCCGCCGAGTGCCCGCGCAAGGACGCGCTCGGCACTTCGCGCGTTCTGAGCGTCGACGCCAAGACTACCCCGCGCGTCGGCCTGAAGAGCTTTCCGCAGACGCTGCCGCTCGCCGATCGCGAGGTCGTGCTGACCTTCGATGACGGCCCACATCCGCCGACCACCTCGAAGGTGCTGGCGGCGCTGGCGCAGGAATGCGTGCGTGCGACCTTCTTCCTGATCGGCCTGCACGCCTCCCAGCATCCAGACATGGTCAAGCGCATCGCCAGCGAGGGCCACACCATCGGCCATCACACCTTCTCGCACCCGTTCATGGCGCGGCTTCCGCTCGACAAGGCGAAGAGCGAGATCGACCGCGGCATCGCGGCCGACGAGATGGCGCTGCACGGGGTGTCGACCACGACGCCCTCGACGCCGTTCTTCCGCTTCCCCTATTTCGAGGCAACACCGGGACAGCTCGACCTGCTCCAGGCGCGCGGCATCGTCGTGTTCGGGGCTGACCTCTGGGCCAGCGACTGGAACGAGATGACGCCGGAGCAGGAATTGAAGCTCGTCACCGAGCGCCTTGCCGCCAGCGGCAAGGGCATCATCCTCTTCCACGACCCCAAGGCGCGCACGGCCGCGATCATGCCGGCCTTCCTGCGGTATCTGAGGGAGAATGGCTATCGGGTGGTTCACATCGCGCCGGCCGGCCCCGCGCAGAAGCATGCCGACGCGCATTGATGCCGGAATGTCACGCCGGCGCAAAATGGGGTGATTTAGGCCCTGTTAACACTCTGTTCATGCTAGCCCATGCAAATGGTCGGGGGACCTGTCATGGGAAAGGGTTCTTTGCGCCTGAACCGGTTTCCAGAAGTCTCCGACCTATTAAGGCGGCCATCGCATATGGGGGCAGACGAAGGTTCATGATCGGAAGTAGCGTTGTTTCGCGGACGCGATCGTGGAGCGCCCTTGGCCTGTTGTTGGGATTGCTGACCACCGCTTCGCCGGCGGCGCTCGCAGCCGACTGTCCCGGCCATCCGGACGCGCTCGGGACCTCCCGCACCCTCGTGGTCGATCCGCGCGAGCATCCGCTGGTCGGCACCATGCAATATCGCGAGACGCTGCCGCTGAAGGACCATGAAGTGGTCCTGACCTTCGACGACGGTCCGCTGCCGAAATATTCCAACCAGGTGCTCCAGATCCTCGCCGGCGAGTGCATCAAGGCGACCTTCTTCATCATCGGCAACCAGGCCAAGGCCAATCCGGAAGGGGTGCGCAAGCTGGTGGCGGCGGGCCACACCGTCGGCACCCATAGCATGGACCATCCGCTGACGTTCGACCGGATGCCGATCGAGAAGGCCGAGGCCGAGATCAACGGCGGCATCGAATGGACCTCGGCCGCGATGACCGATCCGTCCAAGCTCGCGCCATTCTTCCGCATTCCCGGCCTGATGCGCGCCGAAGGCGTCGAGAACCATCTGATCTCGCGCGGCATCCAGGTCTGGAGCGCCGATTTCCCCGCCGACGATTGGCGCCATGTCTCGTCCGACCGGGTCTATCAGCTCGCGATCCAGCGGCTGGAGGCCAAGGGCAAGGGCATCCTGCTGCTGCACGACATCCAGGCCCGCACGGTGGCGGCGCTGCCGAAGATCATCCGCGACCTCAAGGCGCGCGGCTATCGCATCGTCCATGTGGTGCCTGCGACCGCCGACCGGCCGGCCACACCGACGACGCCAGTGGAATGGCTGCTGCATCCTCCGACCGAGACGACGCCGATCGCGCGCTGGCCGCGCGTGCCGAATTTCGTGTTCGCGCAGGCCGGGACGCTGCCGGCGCCCGCTGTTGCCGACCTCAATGCGCAGACCGAGCATCAGCCGCTGCTGCCGCGCCGGACCATGGCGCTGGCGAATGTCGCGGCCACCCTGCCCGTGCCGGACCGCGACCTGTTTGCGATTCCCGAGGGCTCGGTCGAGGTGCTGCTGTCGACGACCGCCTCACGGCGCGCCGCGACGCGGCTGGCCATGGCAGCCGAGAGGCCTCATGCGGCCAAGGGCAAGGCAGCCAAATCGCCGGGACGGCGGACGGCACATGCCGCGCATGGCACACCGAAGCACGCTGCGCAGGCCAGCAGCCCGGCGCCCAAGCCCGCCGCGCCGCGTCCGACCGGGGTCGCCAGCCTGAAGAAGCGCGCTTAAAGCCCTACTGCCGCATGATCGCGGCGACGCAGAGCAGCACGATCAGCGCCAGGAAGAACAGGTCCATATAGGACTTGAGCTCGCCGTCGCGCCGCAGCCGCGCAACGTCGGCGACGACCTGCTTGCGCGCCGAGGTTCCGCCCGAACCATCATTGATCGGGGCCTGAAGCCGCCGCGTCTCGGCCTCCAGCTTCTCGATCTTCTGGAAGAAATAGAACGCGCGCAGCGTCGAGGCTGCGCGCATGGCGGCATAGACCAGCACCAGGATCGCCAGGATCGCCCGGTTCGGGTACTTCTCCATGAAGTTCAGGCTGAAATAGACCACCGCCATGAACGCGAAATTGGTGATGAAGCGGTAGACGAAGCTAAGAAAAACCATGCTGGCTCGAGCCTTGAAGGGGTAGCGCAACCGGATCGTCGCGCCTACGGGATCAGGGGCCAGACCGGAGCAGCCGGCCTGGATGCCGTGCAGGCCCGTCTACGCCAAGTTTGTTTCAACAAAGATACTTTCGCCCCGCAACTCGCCGCCTTTTAGCCACACGCGGCCATATTGCAAACCGGAGCACGCCGTCGCCCCATTCCCGCGCCGCTTGCCCGCAACGGCTCAATGGCGATTTGGCGAAAGTCGCGATAGACTATCGACCGCCGCCACATGTGGGGTCTGCCGATGCCGAAGAAGGGAATCACGGGCCACGACGATTGGGTTCTGACCGAGGCGCTTGCGACCGCGCTGGTCGCGCTGGAGCAGCTCGAGCCAAAGCACCGGCCGAACGCGCATATGGACGACATCCGCAAGATGCTCTCGAACGGCAAGGAGCCGGCGGCGGTGAGTTTGCACCTGGCCCAGGCCAAATGCCGCCTGTTTCCCGACCTCGATCCGCTGGAGATCTACCGGGAATACGGTATCGGGGAGGAATACGGCTAAACGGCCGGTCGACGACCGAGCTAAGGGCCGCCGGCCACTGATCCCGCGATCACCATGACCAGGGCGCCAAGGTCGACCTTGCCGTTGACGGTCAGCTCGTCCGAGCGTTTCACATCGTCCGAGCCTTGAACCTTGAGCGCTTGGGGCCGGTCGGCGGCTTGTCTTTGCAGCTCGCCGATGATGGCTTCCTTGAGTTTCTCTTCCAGCATGGGCTTTGTCCTTTCAGGCCGCCATCGCGCGGCAGGATTGGGCGCACGAGCGGCACATCGCGACGCATTCGTCCATGCCGCCGATCCGCTCGCAATCCTCGGCGCATTCGGCGCAGATTTCGGCGCATTCGCCGCAGGTGTGCTTGTGATGCGGCGTGTTGATCAGCATGAAATGCGCGGCCGTCCGGCACATCTCGGCGCAGGCCATCATCAGGCGGAAGTGCTTCGGCTCGACGTGCTTGCCGGCGGTCTCGAGGCAGTGGTTCATCGCGGTGCCGAGGCAAATCTGGTAGCAGCTCATGCAGAGCCCGATGCAGCGCGTCATGTCTTCGGACTGAGCGGGGCAACGCGCTTCGTTCCAGGTTCCGGTCGCCGCGCTGTGTCATTTGGGGTTTGGGTCCGCAAGACCGGCACCGGGCTCCTCGAGCCGCCCGCCCCGCGCCAGCCGGACCGCGTTGCCGAGCGCGCGCGCTGCATTCTGCACCTGCTGCTGGAATTCGTCGTCTTCATCGAGCTCGCGGTGCGAGGTGGCGTATGGCTCCATGTAGCCGACATAGCCGTCGAGCTCGGCGAAGCGGCCCGCCGAGGTCAGCTGCATGTCTGTCAGCCAGTCGGACAAGGCGCGGCGGACGTCCTCGGCGCCAACCGCATCGCCGTGAACGACGATGCCGAAATGACGGCCGGCGAGATGACGCGGATAAGACCAGCCCTTCAGCTCCATCGCCTTGGCTTCGGCGGCCTTCTTGCCGTGGGTCGAGCTCGGATCGGGATTGCCGCCGTCGGCGCAGACCATGCGGTCCATCATCGCCTTGAGCCCGGCCGGCACGTGATACCAGTTCACCGGCGCCACGATCAGGATGCCGTGTGCAGCGACCCAGAGCGGGTAGATCTCGTTCATCCAATCGCCGGTCTGCCCCAGCGAATAGTTCGGATAGCAGCTGCACGGCCAGTGACAGAGCGGCATCGCGGTCGCAACGCAGGATTTGCAGGGATGGATATTCTTGCCGAATTCCGAGGCGAGCCGTGACAGATCGAGAATGTCGACGGCAAATCCCATCTCGATGAAGACCGGCTCGGCCAGCTTGACCAGGCGCCAGGTCTTGGACATCTCACCAGGACAGGTGTGCTCGCTGCGGGCCGAGCCGTTGATGATCAGGATCCGCGGCGTCTCGGCGGCATCGTCATGCCGACGCTGCGCCGCAAGCACGGCGGCGCGCGCCTCCAGCCAATCGACGGCGATGTCGTAATCGGGATCGGCGAAGCCCGCGCCCGCCTTGCGCGTCAGCGGCGCCTTGCGCGAATGGCTGTAGGCGTCCCAGGCGGCACCGACGACGGCATCGAGCTCGCGTTGCAGCGGGGCAAAGGCGGGATCGACGAACTGGCTCCGGTAACGCCGCTCGAACTCCTCGCGCGACAGCCTGACGGGCGGCATCCCCTTGCGAATGTCGGCGTCCATCATGCTGGCTCCTGGCGAAGTCGGTACCGTCCGACCAACCCGGGGCACTCCGCGCGGTTCCCATAGCTCTACTGGCGCACCATCTCCTGGGGCAGATCGAAGCGCGCGATGCGCTGGTCGAGCCGCCACAGCTCGATGCGATGCAGCAGCACGAGCGCGGCGGCTTCGCGCTTGGCCTGCTCGTCATTGTCGCAGACGAGATTGACGCATCCGAACACACGCCCGTCCGGCTCGATCTGGAACGCGCGATAGTGCTTCATGCTTCCCATCTTCATTGTCCTCGTCGTGGGTAGACGGGTGCGCTCAGCCAGTCGGTCAAGTTCGAGGTCACTTCGTTCTGCTTGGCGCGCTGCAGCAGCATCTCGCGTTCCTTGCCCGGCGGCAGGCTGCGCGCGCGCTCGCGGGCGTTTTCGGCGAATGTCGTCAACCGCTGCTGGAGCGATTGGGTCTGTTTCCTGCGGTTACGTTTGGCGGTCATCGTATTTTCACGAGCAATTCGGATGGATGGAAATTGCCGGCTGAGGGCGGCCCAACCGGCAGATTGTAGATTCCGCCGCATCAGCCGGTTCCGGCATTTCAATAAGTTAAGTGCGTGATTTTACGCGCCGCCAGGATGCGCAGCGGGTTGCCAGCGCCCTTTCGATTGCGCCGGAACCGAAATGCTGATGCTGCACGCTCCAACCGCGGCTGCATTAGTCCGGCGGCTGCAGGCCCGGCGACCTCAGCCACTCACTCATCTGAGACCCTGTTTCCGCCTGCCGCGCCTTGCGCAACATCTCGTCGCGTGCAGCGCCGGGCGGAAGCGATTTGGCCTCTTCGCGCAGCCGCTCCGCCTCGGCCGCCAACCGGATTTCCAGAGGATCCGTATGCTTGAATCGATGCCGCATCGACATCAGGCGTTCTCCTTGTTTCTGGGCGGAGCGCGCCATTGCGTTCTCGTCACTGCTCTTCACTGCAGTGGGAGACCAACGTGCCCGATCGGGAGCGGTTGCGTCGCTGACATGGAAAGTTGACGCGTTTCCAGCCGCCCTCAACACAAGCGCACCGCCAGAGAGACGTGCCGGTCTTGGTCAGTACGACTTACATATGCTGCCGGTACGCTCTGGTGGGAAGAGCTACGAGCTTTTCCCCGGAGACAAAGCGAAGATTAAAACGAAGATTAACCTGGTTGGTGGTCGAAAGCGGAGGGATCGATCATGATCCAGAAATGACAGACACCCTGTTCGCACGCGCTCAACTGGCACTCGAAGAAAACGGCGAAATTCGAAAGCAGCGCCACCTTCTTCGGACGCAGTTCGACGATGTGCGCGAGAAGCTTCGACTGTCGATCTACGAAAGCGCAAGCGTCCGCTCCGAGATCAAGGCACGTCAGGACAATGAGGGGCGATGCTCGCCCCGGCGGACAACGTAGCGAGCCCTCGCCTCCCATCCCACCTCACCAGCGCCGCTGCCGCCGGCACCCGAAGCAGCACCTGACGCCAATCTCTGGTCATCCACGCCGATACAGGTGCAGATAGCTCGGCGAGAACAGGGCCGCGTCCTTGAGCGCGGCGAGATCGTTGATGGTGAGCGTCCGCTCGCGCAGCACGATCAGGCCGGACGCGCGCAGCTCCTGCACGGTTCGATTGAGATGAACCACGGACAGGCCGGTGGCATCGGCGAGATCCATCTGCGTCACCGGCATGATGCAGGAATTGCCCTCGATCATGCCGACAGGACGAAGCCGCTCGAAGATCTCGCAGAACAGATGCGCGACGCGCTCCAGCGCGACGCGGCGGCCGAGATTGATGGCCCATTCGCGCTGGATCGCGTTGTTGACGAGTGTCTCGCACCAGAATGCTTCCGCAAGCGACCGGTCGCCCGCGATCAGGCTCTCGAAACGCGCGCGCTTGATTTCAGCGTAGACCACCGGCGTCAGCGTCGCGATGGAATGGTCCATGACCGCGAGCAGATACGCATGCGCGTCGCAGCTCTCGCCCGGGAAGATGAAGTTGACGATCTGGCGTCTTCCGTCCTCGAGCGTCTTATAGCGGCAGAGCCAGCCCGACAGCACGACCCGGACGCTGTCGACGGGATCCCCTTCCGAGATCAGGTCCTCGCTGGAGCCGGCGCGCTGCAACCCTTCGAGCATCGCATAGTCAAGCGCGGCGCGTGCCTCTGCCGACAACGGCCTCAACGCGTTCAGCCGGCGAGCGGCCGGCTCCAACAGGCTGCGATCGGCGATCGACAAGGACATCAGTCAGCCAATGACGGCGTGTGGAAAGTGCGCTTGCTCAAGGGAATGATGATCGTGCATTGCAGCCCCCCGGGATTGAATGCCATCGTGGTCTGGCCCTTGAACTCGAAGGCCAGCGTGCGCTCGAGAAGCTCGGTGCCAAAACCTTTTCGCGGCGGCGGCACCACTTGCGGCCCACCCCGCTCCCGCCATTCGAACACCAGCCGCTTGGGTTCGGTGCTTTCATCGACGCGCCATGAGACCTCGATACGGCCTGTCGGCTGGCTCAACGCGCCATATTTCAGCGCATTCGTCGCAAGCTCGTGGAGCGCGAGCGCGAAAGTCTCCGCGGCCTTGGGCTGGAAGCGCACCTTGGGACCGGACACCCGCATCTGCTCGCCTTCGCGGGCGTTATAAGCGAGGAGCTCCTCCACCACGAGAAATTCGAGGTCGACGCCGCCTTCGGGATCGCGGGTCACCAGCGCCTGGGTGCGGGCGAAGGCGTTCAGCCGGCCGTCGAGATGCGAGGCGTAGTCCTCGACGGTGGAGCTCGACTCCGCCGAGCGACGGGCGATCGAGCGCACCACGCCGAGCGTGTTGCGGACGCGATGCTGAAGCTCGGCCAGCAGCAGGCGCTGCCGCTCCTCGGCCCGGGTGATCGCGGTGACGTCGATGAAGGTGATGACGACGCCTGCGATGAAATTGTCGATGCTGCGATAGGGCAGGATGCGGACGATGTAGCGTGTGCCGCTGTCGGGCGCGCTCAGCTCGCGCTCTACGCTCGCCAGCGTCCGCAGCACGCGGCGAATGTCGTCGTAGAGCTCCTCGATCGGGATGCGCGCCTTGATGTGGGCGATCGGGCGGCCCGTATCGGTCTCGACCAGATGCAGAACCTGCGTGATCGCCGGCGTGAAATTCATCACGCGCAAATCGTTGTCGAGGAATACGGTCGCAATCTGCGTGCTCTCGAGGAAATTCTTGAGGTCGCTGGTGGCGCGGGTCAACTCCTGAACGCGATGCGCCAGCTCGCCATTGACGGTGGTCAGTTCCTCGTTGACCGACTGCAATTCCTCGCGCGAGGTTTCGAGCTCCTCGTTCGCGGACTGAAGCTCCTCGTTGAGCGACTGGTATTCCTCGTTCGAGGACTTCAGCTCCTCGTTGGTGCTTTCGAGCTCCTCGATGGTCGCCTGCAGGCGCTCCCGCGTCGCGCGCAGCTCGCTTTCGAGCCTCTCAACATGCTCGGTGCGCACGAGGGCGTTGGGATTGCTCTGGTTGGTCTCGATCGCGCGGATGGGGCCGTCCTTGAACAGAACGACGAAATTACGGTGGCCGCCGCCGCCCTCCTGGATCGGCTCGACGGTGACGTCGACCAGGACACGGTGGCCGTTCACGCCGAGCTGCACTTGCTCGGCATGGGCAGGCTCGTTGGTCTCCGCCGCACGGCTCAGCGCGGTGCGGAGTTCCAGGCGGAGATCGCGGTGCACGAGCTGGAGCAGGTCGAGCGTGGCGGTGCCCGCCGTCGGCTCGATGTAGCGGCCGGTGCGACCGGAGAAGTGCAGGATCTGGAAATTGTCATCGGTGATGACGTAGGCCGGCGCATAGCGCTCCGCGATGCGCTGGGCGCGGCGCTCCAGGCCTACGTCGGGGCCGAAGGAGCGCACCGGCGGCACTTCGACCGGCGCCCTGCCCGCCGCGGTCGTGATCGGAAATTCCGGCGGCAGCCGCGTTCCGGTCTCCAGCTTCTTGAAGATGCGGGCGCGGCGATCGATCGGCGCAAACAGTTTCGGATGCCGCGTCACGTTCTCGGAATTGCCGAGGAAGAGAAAGCGGTCCGGCAGCAGCGCGAAATGAAAGAGCGGGATCACGCGGTTCTGCAATTCGGCATTGAGATAGATGAGAAGGTTCCGGCAGGAGACGAGGTCGAGCTTGGAGAACGGCGCGTCCTTGATGACGTTGTGCTGCGAGAAGATGCACATCTCGCGCAGCTCCTTGACCACGCAATAGGTGTCGCCCTCGCGCACGAACCAGCGCGCCAGGCGCTCGCTGGTCATGTCGGCCTCGATGCTGGTGCGATAACGGCCGACGCGCGCGGCCGCCAGCGCGCGGCCGTCAATGTCGGTGGCGAAGATCTGCACCTGCGGCACCGAATCCATCCGCGCCATGTATTCGCGTAGGAGAATGCCGATCGAGTAAGCCTCCTCGCCGGTGGCGCAGCCGAGCACCCAGACCCGAACCTGCTGACCCGCGCCCTTGCCCTCGAATATCTTCGGAATGATCTGGGTCTCCAGCACCTCGAATTCGCGCTTGTCGCGGAAGAACTCAGTGACGCCGATCAGGAGGTCGTTGAAGAGGTGCTGCGCCTCATCCTTGTCGTTGCGCAGCAAATCGACATAGGCCGGAATACCGTCGATCTGGACCACCTGCATGCGGCGCTGCACGCGGCGCAGGAAGGTGTTCTGCTTGTAACCGTGGAAATCATTGCCGGTCTTGTTGCGCAGGATGTCGGCGATGCGCGACAGCGAGGTCGCGGCCGCGGCCAGCACCTCGTCGAAGCCCTGCTTCTCATCCAGGCGCCTCAGATGACGGGCGTAGACCTGGATGTGCTCGGGGATCTCCTCCGGCGGCAGTACATAGTCGGCAATCGCGGCAGGCGTGTTGCCGTCGAGCAGGTGCTCGGCCGTGTTCGGGCCCGCGGCTTTCTCTGCGATGGCGAGACCACCGTGGTCCTTCAACGTCGCGGCGCCGAGCGTGCCGTCTCCGCCGGTGCCGGCGAGGATGACGCCGATGGATTGCTCGGCACGTTCTTCGGCCAGCGACACCAGGAAGCTGTCGATCGTGGCGCGCTCGCCGGGCGCCTGCTCGGCTTTGCGGATCGCGAACCGATCGCCCTGAATCGTGGTGATCATCGCCAGCGGGCACAGATAGATCGTGCCGCCCTCGATCGCATGACCGTCACGGATGTCGGCAACCTTGGCGCCGTTGGATCCCTGCACGATCCGGCGCAGCCGTGGCTCGTCGAACAACTCGTGATGCTGAAGTGCCAGCACGATCGCCTGATCTGCGCCGATGATCAGCTTGCCAAAGAAGCGCTCGATGCTGTCCAGGGCGCCGGGTGAGGCGCCGACGCCGATGATCAGCGGGGCCTTGATCTGGCGCTCTCCATCGACTGGTCGGTCGCCGACTTCCTTCATGGCTCTGGTAGCTCTCTTTCGCTGACCGGGACCAATGGGCGCCCGGCTCCTGCAAATAGCAGAAATCGATATTACCCCAACAGATCAAAGGCAAAAATGTCCCGAAGCCCCTTTTCGATTCCTGGCCCGAGCGTTGTCAGCCCCGGCCGGAAGGTCCATACTCGGCGGGTAGCGCAGGAACGCGCGATGCAAATCTCCGAGGAACTCGCGACCCTGATCGGGCGCGCCGAGCGCGCCGCCGCGACCACACGCCGCCTGCTCGCCGAGAACGACCGCTGGCGCCGCCGCGTGGAGCGACAGCTCGACTACATGTTCGAGCTCAGTGCAGAATTCAGGAGACCGGCAATCAGCCACCCGCCGGCTAACCCGCCTCGACCTGCTGCCGGAGGTAAGTAACGCGCTGCTCGATCAAGACGCGGTGGCGCTCCCATTCGGCCAGGGTCTCCTTGAGCAGGTCAACCAGCCGTTCTGCCTGCCGCGTATCGTGGCCTTCCGCCATCAGCTCACGCACGCGATCTTCCTGATCGCGGATGCGCTGCGAGCCCTGCTCGATGTCCCGATCGGCCTTCACCAGCAGGCGCTGCTCGGTACGGAGCTGCTCGGTCCATTCGGCAAGGGAGTTGGCCATGGCAGAGCCCTCAAGCCTCCCGCTTATGAACCGGAGGATCGAGCGATTTTAGCACGACGCGCCGGATCATATCGGCATATTCGCGGTATTCGGCCGCCCTGGCTTCGTACATCTCGGCGACCGCAGGCCGGCCGCTGCGCCGGCCGTCGGCGGCCATGCGGTGCACCAGTTCCGCCCGTTCCTCGATGATGCGGAGCGCAACCCGCAAGGCTTCATCGACCCGCCCTTCCTGCTCCTTGGCGAGAACATCCGCGGTGAAGGCGTGACCAACCTGGCAGCGGAAACGCATTGGGCGACCTTCCTTGACCTCGGAAAGCACTCCCCCGCAGGCCGGGCATGTGAGGGCAACGGGATCGGCAACCGACACGAGATTGTCGCTGCCGATCCGCTCACCGGCCGCAATCTCGACCTCGAGCCTGATCTCGGGCGGGATCGGCAGCGGGACTCCGGCCTGCTCCTTGACCAACTCGGAGAGAACGTCGCCCATGGTTGCGCCGGGAACGCAGAGATCGATGGTGGTCGCCTCCATGGCGCGCCGCGGCATTTCATCGGAAATTGCGTCCATGGGGTCCTGCACCACCGTCATCCCGCCGCAGCGCTTGATGGCGTTGAGGCCGGCGGCGCCGTCCGACAAGAGGCCGCTCAGGAGCACGCCGATCACGCGCGGACCGTGATAGAGGGCGGCGGAGCGGAACAGGGCATCGATCGCCGGCCGCACCAGGTTCTCGCGCGGCCCCCGCCCAAGGAAAATGTGATCCCCGGACAGCAGCAGGTGGTGGTCGGGCGCGGCGAGATAAATCTGGCCGGGCTCGATCTTCATGCCGTTTTTGGCCTGCCGCACCGGAAGCGGGCCGGCATTGTTGGCGACCGTGGATAGGATCCCGATGCCCTGCGCAGGAATGTGCAGGACGACAAAGATCGCGGCCGGCAAGTCTGCCGGCAGGCGGCCCAGAATCTGCTTCAAGGGCTGGGTGGCGCCGGCCGAGCCCCCGATGACGATGATGTCGCGGTTGCTCATGGAACCCGCCTCGGATTGCGTCGTTTGGACCAAGGCGGTCCTCCGCCTTATGTTCCAATCGTATCGATGGGCTCCCGGGAGGGGATCATGTCAGTTTCGCCCGCGTCGTCTCTTGCAGGTACGCCGCTGACGGGGCGCCGCATTCTGGTGGTCGAGGACGAATATTTTCTCGCCGACGACATCGGCAATGCCCTGCGCAAGCTCGGCGCAGAGATTGCCGGTCCCGTCGGTCACATCGAGGATGCCGTCGCGATGCTGCACAATGGCGGCGTTCTGGATGCCGCGGTGCTCGACGTAAACATCCGGACCCAGATGATCTTTCCGATTGCCAGGGAGCTCAGGGCGCGCGATGTGCCCTTCGTGTTCACGACGGGGTACGAGAAAATCAGCATCGAGCCGGAATTCCAGGACGTGCCGCTCTGGGAGAAGCCGATCGATATCGTGGCCATGGCACGGAATCTGGCTGGGCTCGTCGGCGACCGGCGTGCATGACGCGCAGCGCGGCGCGTCTTCCTAACCACTCCTCGCAACAGAGAGCGACGTTCAATGATCTATGCACCTGATCCCGCCGTCGACAAGCAACTCCTGAGCCATTCGCAGGAGCTGGTGCGCGAGGCCCTGGCACTGCTGCGCAGCAGCGATCATCTCGTGAGCGCTCAGCGCCTGCGCGAGGAGCTGGAGCAAAAGCGCCGCAAGCCGCCCCGCCGGGACAGGCAGCATCCGGACAAGACCGCTGCCTCGGAAGATCGCAGCCGACAACGATCAGAACAAATGCGCGAAGGCGATCCAGGCGGTCACCGCCAGGCACAGGATAGCTCCGGCGTAAGGTAGCGCGACGCGCAAGACAGGACCCTTCCCGGCCGTTAGCCCATCATCATCCAGATGATCGCTCCCATCATCACCAGGAAACCCGTAATCGCGGTCGCGACAAAGGCTTGTTCAATGCGATCCATCGTCATCGCAGCCCCCTTTCCAGCCGGCATAGTCTGGCCGCTCCGGATGACCCGTGCATTAGGCTATGTGAATCGGCCGCCGCACTTCGTCGGAATGCCTGGCGAATCTACTCCCGCCAGAACTCCGCCAGCTCCTCCGCGGTGACGAGGTCGACCTGGCCGTGAAAGCGGGTGCGGTACATCGTCATGAGCGCGTCGTGCCCGACGTCGGACGAGCTGCACAGCGCGTCCTCGACGATGACGACCCTGAAGCCGAGATCGACGGCGCTCAGAACCGTCGACAGCACGCAGACATCCGTCTCGGCCCCGGTGATCACCACCGTGCCGACGTTCTTTCCGATCAGCAGGCTTGCAAGACCCGGATTGCTGAACGCGGAATAGGCCGGCTTGTCGATGACGGCAGCCGGCGGAACGAACCCGGCCAAGGCCGGCACGAGTTCGAGACCGGATGGCGGAAGATGTTTTCGCGTCGCCTGGTGCCAACGCTGGAAATAGCTCTGCCACTGGCCCGGACGGTCTTCCGGATCCTGCGGCGTGATGAAGCGCGTGAAGATCGTTCTGGCCGGATGGCGCGCCGCAATCGAGGCGATCGTCGGCAGGACGCGCTCCATCCAGGGTGTCGCCCAGAGCCCGCCAGGGGCGAAAATGTTCTGCATGTCGATGCAGAGGTGAACGCCATCCCTGATCTCGGCAATCTCCGACGCACTGTCCCTCATGTCCTCCACCATCAGGCGCTCGGCCACGCCGTCAGTCGGGCATCTTCGCGGCGAATTCAGCGACGGCAATGCACTCCCGTGAACAGGGCCGCACGGCGCCGCACTGATCAGCGCCAAGCCTTCTCGTTCTTCTGTTCGTAGTCCTTCAAAGCCTTCTCGAGGCCGCCACGCGCCTCCTCGAATTCACAGGCGAGGCCATGAAGGATTAGGACTGGCTGATCCGACCGATATCAATTATCGAAAGCCGATAAGTGTGCAGTCGGAATCGGATCAAACGTCCGTGACCAATCTGAATTCATCAACCGATGCCTCTACCGGAGTCCGATCCAGCGCCGGCTCGCCGCTGGAGGTCCTGCGGATCTTCCTGAAGCTCGGACTGACCTGCTTCGGCGGTCCGATCGCGCACATCGGCTACTTCCGCGACGAGTTCGTCGTACGACGGAAGTGGATCGACGAGCACGCCTACGCCGATCTGGTCGGGCTGTGCCAATTCCTGCCGGGCCCGGCCAGCAGCCAAGTCGGCTTCTCGATCGGCCTGATGCGGGCCGGATATCTCGGGGCGCTCGCCGCCTGGACCGGCTTCACGCTGCCTTCCGCCGCGGCGCTCATCCTGTTCGCCTACGGCGCCGGCGTGTTGAGCGGACCGCTTGGCGGCGGCCTGCTGCACGGATTGAAGTTGACGGCCGTCGCCATCGTGGCGCAGGCGGTCTGGGGCATGGCGCGCAACCTCTGTCCCGACCGCGAGCGCGCCTCGATCGCGGTGGTGGCGGCGCTCATCATCCTCTTCAGCACGTCGTCGGTCGCGCAGATCGGAGCGATCGTCCTCGGCGGGCTGATCGGACTGTGGCTGTGCCGCAGCGAGGCGCCGGCCCCGTCCGGACATGTCGAGATGCCAGTATCGCGGACCGTGGGCCTGATCACGCTCGGGATGTTCATCGTTCTGCTGGTGGGGCTTCCCGCGCTGCGCGGCCTAACGGGATCATCGGGCATCGCCCTGTTCGATGCCTTCTATCGTTCGGGCGCGCTCGTCTTCGGCGGCGGCCATGTCGTGCTCCCGCTGCTGCGCGAAGCATTCGTCGCGCCGGGCTGGTTGAGCGACGACGCATTCCTCGCCGGCTATGGTGCCGCCCAGGCCGTCCCCGGCCCGCTCTTCACCTTCGCGGGCTATCTGGGCACGGTGGTTTCTGCCGAGCCGCATGGGCTCGCGGGCGCGGCGCTCGGCCTCGTCGGCATCTTCCTGCCGGGGATGCTGGTGCTGCTCGGAGCCTTGCCATTCTGGGATTCGTTCCGCAAGCGCGCCGGCGCCCAGGCCATGATGCGGGGTGTCAACGCCGCGGTCGTCGGCGTCTTGGGGGCAGCACTCTACGATCCGGTCTGGACCGCGACCGTGCATTCGCCACGGGACTTCGGCATCGCGCTCGTCGGCTTTGTCCTGCTGGTCGCCTGGCGCGCTCCTCCGCTCATCGTCGTCGCGTTCAGCGCCGCTGCGGGTGCAGCGATGGCGCTGGTCTGATTGCTCTCCCTTCAAGCCCGTATCGAGCCAGGCCACGCGATGATTTGCCCTGACATCACAAGGCCGTTGCGCCCACTCTCCTTGGCGGCATAGAGCGCCTTATCCGCAGCCGCTATCAATGACGCGCAATCCGCCTTGTCGGTCAGCGCCACATGCGTTGCGCCGCCAATACTCACCGTGACTTGCTTGGACGGCGGGTTGAACGCGTGCAGGATGCCGAGTTCCTGGATCGCTTGCCGAATTTGCTCGCCGACCTGCTTGCACCCTCCTGCATCAGTATTCGGTAACAGCAAGGCGAATTCCTCACCACCATACCGGGCCGCCACGTCTGCCGGGCGTCTGGCCTGCTCCGCCAGGACCCTGGCGATTGAGCGAAGACACGCGTCGCCGGCCTGATGCCCGTACTGATCGTTGAAGCTCTTGAAATGATCGACGTCGATCAGCAACAGCGATAAAGGCGCTCCTTCGCGTCTGGCCCGATCCCATTCCGCCGCCAGCCGCTCGTCGAAGTGCCTGCGGTTTGCCAATGACGTCAGGCCATCCGAAATCGCGAGAGCCGACAGCTTATCCTCGAGATCCTTATGTTCGGTCATGTCGCGCGAGATCGCCACCACGCCGTTGATGTCCCCGCTCTGCGCGCTCCTGGTGACGCGCAGCGCAGTTTCGATCCAGACCTCGATCTTTTCGCGATGACGGGTGCGATATGCAATTCTCGCCTCTTCGGCCTCGCCGTTCATCAACGCGGAGATCGTTTGCTCAACCCGTGCCAGGTCCGCGGGATTTATCCCGGCGAGAGCTGACGTATTCACCAACTCGTTCGGAGCCCAGCCAAGAACCTGGGCGCTGGACGGCGACGCATAGAGGATCTGCCTATCGATCGCGATGCGCATCACCATATCGCCCGACTGCTCTGCAAGGAGGCGAAAATCCGCCTCCTTGGCGACCAGAGCTGCGGCCATCTTTTGCCGCTGGTGCAGCTGATGCACCAGCAAGAGTCCCGCAACCGCCAGCCCTCCTGCCAGTCCCAGCACTGCAGCCATGCGCCCCAGAGCGGCTCTGCGCCAGGGGGCCAAGACGTCGTCTTCGGATTCCGTGGCAACCACGAGAACAGGATAGCGACTGCTCCGTTGATAAAAGCTCAGACGCCGAACCCCGTCGAGAGGCGACGTGAAGTAGTAGGCGCCCGCAACCGGCCGCTCGCGGAGGCTCCTAAAAAGCGGGGCGCCAGACAGATCGCGGCCTGTGTATCCGTTGTCCGGGCTACGTGCGAGGACAATGCCGTCTGCGGCCGCCAACGCAACTGAACCATTCTGGCCAACGTCGAACCCGCTATAAAACTGAAGAAAGTAGTCAACGTTGATTGTCGTGAGGGCGACGCCGGCAAAACTGCCGTCAGGATGATTGAAGCGTCTCGACGCGGTGATGATCCATTGCCCGCCTGATCAACTCCTCACCGGATGTCCAATGAAGGTTCCCCGGTCAGCCACGGCACGATGATGCTGGAAATAGTCGCGGTCGCTGTTGTTGAGGCTGGCGAAGTCAACGGACTCGCTGGTAGCGAGCCAGCGTCCGGTCTCGTCATAGATGAACACCGCCCGAATTCGATTCGCGGCCTTGCGCCGGGAAAGGAAGGTCTGAATCTTGGCAATTGCCGCAGGGCCAGTTCCCTCCAGTTCGAGCTGGCCAACCAGCACGTTCAGAACGGTGTCCGTGAGCTCGAAGGTGTCGTCCGCGTGCTGCGTCAGCGATCGGGCCAGATTGGCCATGTCGGTCTCGGAGCTCTTCAACGTCGCCTGCCGAGAGGACCACTCCCGCCAGCCGCTGACTGCGACAATCGCCACGCAGGCGACCGCCACAAATACGGATGCCCAGAACGTCAAACGCCCTTGGCGAAAATCGCTGCGATGATCGGACAAGAGATGTTTCCTCTACCCTGAGACCCCAGGACGATTCGGGCTATGACAGGCTTGCCCATTTCCGGTTGAGGTTTGTGGCAGAACATGGAAGTTGGCTGACCGCATCGAGAGCCGGTTTGTGCGATCGACAGCTCGCGGAGGTCGATGAGCACAGGGATCAACAACATCAGCTTAGCCGATGGCTTGGAGTACCGAGCCGCCGACCCGGCTAAGGAAAGGTTCTGGTGAAACTCGTCGGATGCAGGCTTCGAGCTCCGGCGAGATGTGCCAAATCGCCGATCCGCGGTTGAGGCCGGATGACCAGGCTCTCGGCCGGCAGACGCTCAGCCGGCGAAGGCGCCGCGGGTTTCGCGCCACTTGTCTCAAGCTGAGGCAACGGCGCGGCCATTGACCAGATGCTCTTGAGCATCGTCCTGTTCACCGACCATGCGATAACACTGTTCTCCTTCAAGCGGGCGACGGTAAAGAGCTTGCGGATCAACAGGTCTCGTTCGAGCGACTGCGGCAATTTGAACTGCACCCCGACGAGCTGACCCCTTTGCTGCGCGATCATCGCGTCGACCCAGCCCACCTGCATGATGTGTACGCGCAGCGGTTCTCCGCTACGAGGACAGTCGATGCCGGAATCGAGCAGGACGCCGGCGCCGGAAAGAGAGATGTTGCTCATGCGCCCGGAAAGCAGCTCACCGGTCTCAGTATGGATCAAGACTGATTCGTCGACATCGAAGCGTTCCTCGGAACGCCCCATCCGCGCCTGTAGCGAGGTCATGCAGACGAAGAACAGCACGACGATGTTCACGACCGACCAGAAGGCGACCATCGGCAAAGCGGCCGGATGATCGATGATCCGCCATTCCGGGATGGTGTTCAGAACGAGGCCGACAACCGTCAACGCCATCAGGGCCGCCGACGGCCAGAATATCTCCGCGGCATAGCTTGCGCACCGCGCGGCGGCTCCCTTGGGCGTCACCCTGAACGCATGCCCCTTCGGCCTGACGAGAGTGCCGAGCACCGTCGGTAGAATCTTGAAGCTCTGGATGGTCGCCGACACCTGAGCAGCGAGTGGAAAATGCGCGTGCGGCGCGAACCAGGAGATACCGCCGTTGAGCGCCAGGATCGCCGGGAACAAGTAATAGAAGACCGACTCAGGGGTGACGTCGACCACAGGCGCGAGGCCGGTCCACATGAACACGATCGGAACCAGCACGACCATGAGCGCCCGCAAGCCCAGTGAGAGCCAATGCGTCGGAAAGAAGAGGAGCCGATGCATCAAGCTCAGCCCGGGGCCGAGCGGGCCGGCGGCGAGATACAGGGTCTGAATCGCACCACGCGCCCAGCGTTGCCGTTGCACAAAAAAGGCGCCAAGGCTTTCCGGTGCCAATCCAATTGCCAGCGGTTCGCAAAGATAACGGGTGACGTATCCTTTGCGCAGCAGGACCAGCGTCAGCAGGATGTCTTCCGTAATGGACTGGGTCGGCAAGGAATCGCCTACCGCGCGGAGTGCTGCACGACGCGTGACGGAGTTGGATCCACAACAAAACGCACCATCCCAGCCGTCGCGCGCGGGCATGATGGAATCGAAGAAGAACCGTTGTTCGTCCGGCAGTCCCCTGTGCAGGCCGAGATTCGCCTGCATCGGGTCCTCATTGTAGAAGGCGTGCGGGATCTGAACGATTCCGATCTTTGGATCGGCGAAGAAGCCTATTGTGCGCATCAGGAAATTGCGCTGCGGCACGAAGTCCGCGTCGAAGATCGCGAAGAACTCGCCATGCGTCATCGTCAGCGCATGATTGATATTGCCAGCTTTCGCATTCACATTGTCGGAACGAGTGAGATACCCGGCACCCTTGCGCTCGCAGAGTTCCTTGAGCCAGGGCCTGCGACCATCATCCAGGACCCAGACCTGGAAGTTTGGATAGTCCAGACATAGTGCGCCCGTGATCGTCTTTTCCAGCACCTCGAACGGCTCGTCATAGGTCGGAATGAAGACGTCGACCGAGGCCAGCTCATCCTCCGGCAGGCCGCGAAGCCGACGTTCGTGCTGATCTGCCTCGCTGCGGCGATCGGTCCTGCGAAGGAAGGTCAGATAGAGAATGAACTGATCCGTGAAAGTCAGGAGCTCAACGAAGAGACAGAGCCAGATCCAGCCGACCTGATACCAGGTCCCGCTTGCCGGCAGCACTGTGGTGAAGATCCGCCATTCGAGATAGCGGGCAACGACAAGCCAAACCGCGATGAAAATCGCGACACGCGCCCAAAGGCGCGCGACTGCAAAGGTCGGCGCCAACAGGTACATCGCCGCAAAGACGCCCAGCATCGGCGCGAACAGCTGAGCGAAAGACAGAGTCATGACCTGCACGGAATTTCTCGCTCACAGGGACGACTGGTCGAGGTCCAACCGAGCGGTCAGCCATTTCAGCTTCGAGCTGACCAATCGAAGCAGGCCGTCGGAGCTGCGCTCGAAGCGCACTTCGGCCAGCCGTCCGATGTCGCAGGAGCCGTTGTGGTCGGCCGCCGTCTCGTTAGGCGGCAACGAGATCTCAACAGTAATGTTGCCCGGATCAGGTCGCGGCACCCGAGCCGCGAGCAGTCGATCATCGGCGTACGCCGCCGAGCCGCGAACTTGCCGGATCTGGCCGGTCTTCCACTCTCGACTCCCGATCAGGCGGACAGTCGCCGCATCTCCAGGCTTGATCTTCTCGAAATCGCGCTCTGGCAGTTCAACAACGATGAATCGGCGTTCGCAATCTGCAAAATCAAAGACCGATTGCCCTTCCGTGACCATCGAGCCCGGGCTGGCCGCGACCGACCAGACCACATGGGCTGCAGGCAACGACAGATCGTAGTGTTGAAGGCGATCAAGTCGAGCGCGCTCCTCTGCAATTTCCGCGGCCAGCTGCGCGGAACGTGAGCTGTTTTGCAACAGGTCCGTCTCGAGCTCCTGGCGACGGAGAACAAGCCGCTCGCGCTGTTGCTGAGAATAGGGCACGTCATTGGCATCGCCACGAAGATAGATGCCCTTCTCGGCCGCCGCCAACTCGGTCTTGAAGCGCTGCAGGCGTTCATCGGCCATCTGGCACCGCGTTGCGGTTGCCTCCTGGGAAGCCTGGGCCTCGGAAGAACGGATCTGTGAACTGATGCCGAGCTTGACGAGCTTCTCCATCCGGCCCGCGACATCGTTCCGCTGCCGCGCCTCGGCGAGACAGCCACCTCTTTCAGCCTCCGTTTCTCCGATCTCGTGGCTGAGGCGTGCGACCGCTCCCAAACGATAGTCCTCGCTGCGCTCGCGGAGCTTGCGATCGAGCTCGGCGATCTCCTCGAGTTGCCGACCTGCGAGCTCTGCGCGCTTGCTAGACACGGCAAGCTGCTGATCGAGGTCCATGAGGTGCCGGCGATCCGGCGAACGCGCCTCGACCAGCGACACCACCCGGTTGCGCTGGAAATATTCACCTTTGCGTGGAAGATCAGGCGCGAGCTGACCCGCGATCGGTGCAGTCACGCGCATGAGCTCGGCGTTGACAAAGGCGGACGGAGCGATTCTGTAGGTCACATACGGCAACAGGGCCCATCCGCTCAGAGTGATGATGCCGAGCGCCAGGGATCGTCGGACAGTTCGGCTACGAATGAAGCGTTCGACATGCAAGCGGACCACGACTGGATCTCCAATGGGCTTTGGTCGCTGCGCCTGCCTCAGCAAAGGCAGGCCAATCGACGCGGCCCGCCCAGCATTGTCATGAAGTCTGCGTGTGAGGCACTGAGCATTCCGGCAGCATTGCTGCTAGCCGAAATCAGCTTCATCGCAATCGCAAACTCGTCTTCGCAACCAAGAGAAGTGTATCTAGCTTTCACCACACCAGGTTAATTTGTGTCAAAACCGGAAGACTACGGCCCGAACCGAAATCAAGATGCGGCTTGAAGTCGGCGTGCCATTGGCGGCGAGCTCGTTCGCTTGAACGCGCGAAGCTGTCTTGCCTAGAGGGGCAAAAGATTAGGTGCAGTTCGGGCCTACAGGTGCTTTTCAAGCCGGGTGCCAGCGCGCCGTAATTCCCCGTTCACGCCAGCCTACCCTGACAAGGCCATCGCCAACCGTTCACCTACAGCGGGCAGCTCGTTGCTTCGCGTTCAATGGAAACCTGCGGATGTAGGGCAGCAGCAGCAGCGCGATCCGCCCACGCTCACGACTTTCAAGCGCTCAGAACCAGTGGGATGACGGTGCGGTATTTTCCGGCGGAAGATGCGACTGGTGGTTCGGGGGCCAACTCAACAGACACCTGACCAAGCCCATGCTCGTTCAATAGCTTGGTCAATTCGGAATGCACCGCCCGCCAAACCCGGTTTGGGTCAGCGTCGGCTGCGGGATGGAGCCGAACGCGCAATTGTGTTGGCGCAGTCTGCACGATCTGAAGCAACTCCACGCCGGGTACATGATCTATCTCAAGCGCGAGCGATGGCACTGTGACTTTCTCGCCGCGTTCGGTTGGAAACGTGAGGATATCGGCAGCGCGGCCCCGCACGCGGATCGCCGGAAGCGGGTTGCCGCAAGGACAGGGATCAGGTCGTTGCAGGATCCGGTCGCCGAGATCGTAGCGGAGGATCGGCTGCACGCGATTGGCGAGGTTACTCACGAGGACCGTATGCGACTCCTCACCGGGCGGCACCGGCCGATAGCTCGCATCGACGGGTTCGAGGATCGCCCAATCGCTGTTGACGTGATGCCAACCGTGTTCACAGCCGATCGCCATGAACAGGCATTCCGTCGCGACGTAAATAGTCCGGACCTTGGCGTGGAATGCCCTTGCGATCCGGTCGTATCCGTCCGACGAAAGCCCTTCCGAAGTCGGAAGAACCAGCGCCGGCCGAATATGCAGGCGACCGGCATCCTGCTCGGCGGCCAAGAGTGCCATGACGCTGGCGTATCCGATGAGCAGAGCCGGGCAGAGCCGATTGAGTTCGGCGACCTGATTCTGCAACGGCGCCTGTGCCGGGAGCGCCCGGAATCGTCGGGCCGGCCATTTTGTGCGGATCGCAGCAAAGCTGGTTGCGCCGATGTAATGGCCCCCCATCGCCAGCACCGACGCCGCGCCACCGCCGCGAACGAGGAGACGAAACATGTCGCTGGCGCCAAGCGCGCCGATCATCATGCGCAGCGAAAAAGCGAGTGTGACCGTCCAATTGTGCTTGTCCAACAGGAATATTCCAGGTGTCCCGGTAGTGCCCGAGGTGGTTGCCACCGAATATTTGCCAAGGAGGCGTTGCCCGATCAGCTCAGGGTTATCGACGAACGCTCGCACTGCCGCGAAACTAACCTCGCGGTCGGTGACCCAGTCGTCAAAATAACGCATCAGCTCTTGCTTATTGGTCACCGGCAGCACAGACGAACTCTCAATCCGCTCCGGTAGACCCTGATAGAGCTCGCGATAATAAGGCGAGTTGGCGCGAGCGAAGGCGACGGCCTCGCCGAGCCGCGCGCGTTGTCGCTGCGCGATAGCGTTGAGACCCTGCCTCCTTGCGCGGTGCGCATCGAGCAATACCGATGAGATGCTTTCGCTCATGATAAGCTCACATTGGCATGGTGCACGCGGCTCAAGCGCCATCGCGTCGCACCACCGCGCAAGAGGCTCGCGAAGGGTTACAGGATCATCAGACGAAAATGGCCTATCAACAACTGCGCCCGAGTCGCGGACGCAAGCGCTTGCGCCGCGTGGGGCGCGGAGGTTGATGCTCGCTTTCTCTGGCCGCAAGGACGCTGGCACTGTTGGCGCTGGCCCCGTCGGGCACTGGCACTGTCGGCCTGCTCCTGTAGCGCTCGTGGTGCGAGAGACCGTCTCGATCAACCCACCCTTGATGTAGACCCGCGCAGACAGCGGACCCAACTCACGACTAGGTGAAGGGCGAATCTGGATAGGGCGTGGCCCGCCCGACCGGACAACGGGCGCTGGCGCCGCGCCCTATCGCATCCGAACGGACGGGACGCCAGGCGGCCGCCGGATGACGCCAATGTGCATTCGTTGGATGCGCGTGCGGATCAGGCGTGCGCCTTCCCAAAGGTCGACGTCATGATCATCAGCGAGCTGCTTGGCTCGTTCACTTGCCGTTTTTTCGTCGGCGCAATGGAGTTCGACGCGAAGCTGAATGTGGCCGTCCGCCCTCAGGAAATTAGGCGCGATAATCTCCTCCAAAACGTCAGTTCCGAAGTTGAAACTCGAAGGAACTTACAACAATATCAGTGCACTGTCCGTTCGATTAGGACAATACTCCCATTCTGCCGAGGCGCTGGCGTCACTCGCGGATGCGCGGCTCTTTAAATTCACCCGGGGTCGGAACGCGCTGAGCAGGCGCACGTTCGCTCTGACACAATCCTTTCGTAAGGAGTAAGCGCCATGAAGTTGCTTATAAGTGCCGTCGCCCTTCTGCTGACGGTTCTGTCTTCAGCGGTGTTGGCGCAAACGACCAAACCCGACGTCTCCGGTGCTCCGAGCGCACAGAGCTCCGGCGCAGGAATACCGGGTCAACCGGGAAACAAGAGCGGTCCTGCCGTCAAGCCTGGAGAGACCGTTGGTTCTAGCTCGACGACGAACCAGGAGAACCCGACGGTTCGGATGCAGGACCCGTCGAACATTAAGGGACTGCCGGGCAATAAGAGCGGCCCGCCTGCTAAGCAGCCCTCGCGCCAGTGAATGGAAAGATCGGACTATCGCAAGCAGCATTGAGGTTCGCACCGAAAGACCGCGGGCCGGCGTTGCGGTCACGATCAGGCCGCAGCTTTGCGGGTGAAATCGGCTTTCATCCGGCAGTCCACGGCAACGCCTCCCACGATCGCGGCCTTGATGCATCCCTTCGCGGTTGCGGGCGCGATCGGAGCGATCGGAGCGATCGCCAGCAGTAAAGAGGCGAGAACCTGAACTGTGCCCTCATCTGGCGGCTCGCGTCGTGAAGCACACGACTGCCAGCGCGACGACTATCGCCAAGAGGATGACTCCGGCCGGCGTTTCGGTCAGCGTGCCGCTCCGGCTACCGTCCAAAAGGTTGAGCTTCATGAGGCACATGGTCTAGGCATCAACCACCCTCGTATGGGTTCGTTCCTGGCGTTAGGTCACCGCTCGAAGCTTCAATGTCGCGGCAAAGGGCTAATCCTGTCGAGCTCGGGCTTGGGCTTCCTCCTGCAAAGCCCTCATTAAGGTGCCCGTTCATCCTCCTGGCTGCGCACCGACCTTTCCGACGAAAGCTCCAGCCACTATAAGCGCGCCGTCGGCGATCGTCAGCGGAAGCGCGGCTAAGCGTCGAGGCGCCGGCCCAACGGATTTGGTTGCCAAGCACGCTCCGGTGGCGAGAGCCGTCAGGAGAAGCGAACGTCGCTTTTGGTCAGGACAGTGCATCGCCTCGAACTCCATAGCGATCTGGGAAGCCGACGGTCGAAGCTTAGCGTCGTGAGACCGCCGAAAAGAAGGCACGAAGACGTGCCGTTCGGGCTGATCCGATCTACGCTTCTTGCTCCCTCATATGGCCTGCCAAATTGCCAAGTACGCCGACGGCGAGCACCCTACCTGATGGGGCCTTCGAATGCCTGAGAGAACCTTGCATTACGCCATAGGAACCTTTCGGGGCCGATGTCGTTTGCTCCACCCTAGGGGGACGCAGGCTCCCCGTTAGACGGATTGCCGTCCAAGCTCTGCGCACGGCTCGCTTCCGAGGCGATTGCGCATGGACGAAACACAATTCTCTACCCCTCCCTATTCACGATGCAGGCGCGACTGCGGTCCGCACAGCGGCCGTCCGTTGGGGCGCGCCGCACAACCACCCAGCTTGAGGAGAGCGGGATGACAAAGAACTCGTCACGCGAGTGCGGTCCTTCAATGACCGTCCTACTGCAACAGCTTCCGACGCAGCGGCGGGCGGCCCAACCAAACAAGGCTGCGATGCCATCGCGCCGAGATCTGATGAGCACGATCGGTTGCGCCGCTCTGTTGACGGGCAGCGCCTTCTTCAGTGCGCAAGCACAGCAAAAGATCAGCAAATCGGAGGCCAAATATCAGGATAAGGCGAACGGCAATCAGCGTTGTCAATTGTGCCAGTTCTTCCAGGCTCCGAACCAGTGCCAGTTGGTTGAGGGTGGAATTAGCCCCAACGGTTGGTGCGAGCGCTTCGCGGCGAAGACGTAATCTCGTGCGCATTCGAGGATGCTCGCCGAGGAAGAGTGAGAGCCTTGTGGCCTCCGCGTTCGGTCGGCGCTCGACTCATCATGCGGCGCGCCAAACGAGAGGAGGTACTGACAAGGAAGCAAGGAGAGCAACATGCTTAATACCCAGGCCATTGAATCCATAACGGGACTGAAGGGACAAACGACGGGTGACGTGCTCAAGTTATCGATCCCGCGCAACGAAGTGAGAGTGACCCTCGACGGCTTTGAGGTCATTCCGTTCATGGGACTCACATCGTGGGTCGCCTTTCGGCAAGGACCACATCACACCACGTTGATGGTTGACATTGTCGTGCTTGAAGATGAAATCAAGGACGCAATGGCCGCGGCTATCCAAGCGGACCTGTACGTGACGGCCTTGCATAATCACTTCGTGCGCGAGGAGCCGCGCGTGATGTTTATGCACATCGAGGGCACGGCCGATGACACTGCGTTAGCGACAGGCGCGCACAAGATTCTCGAAGCAATTAAGACCGTGCGTCAGGGGCACCCTGTCGACTCCGCCGTTGAGAAAGTCGACAGCACTCTGGACGTACAGCGACTTGAAACAATTGTCGAGCATAAGGGCGAGAGCAAAGATGGCGTATTCAAATTCGTGTTAGGGCGGCCAACGGTGCCACTCATCTGCAAGCGCTGCGGTAACCTCAATATTGACGCCGCAATGGGCTACAACACATGGGCCGCCTTTCAAGGCACGAACGAGCGCGCGGCAATATGCGGCGATGTTGCGATGCTGGAAAACGAAGTGCACTCGGTTATCCGCGAATTGCAAGCAGGAACGATCGAAGTGGTAGCCGTCCACAATCACATGTTCTTTGAGGACCCACGCATCATTTTCCTGCACTACTGGGGCATCGGCAATGCTGAGGAATTGGCAAAAACCTTCAAGCGCGCGCTTAACACACAGCAACAATCCGTTGCATCAACCTCTACGGGCTAGATATGAGCTGCAGGACCTTCTCCTTGATCGACGAGCGCGGATGCCGTACCGATCAAGAAATTCGTCTTTCGTGCCGGACCGCGGCAGCTGCGCGATCGCCACGGCGAAGTCTCGGGGCCCGCAACTCGGCCGAAAAAGAAGGCATGAACACAGAGCTTCGATAAACATTTGCCTGGTTGGCTCCCGCTACGCACACTCGAAACACCATCGTTGTGCATAGCAATGCGTCTTAGCCAAACCGCGACCTCTTCACAACGAGTTGATCTCTGCGAGTGGGAAGCTGACCTCAGGTCGCCGTTGTCAAAACGCGCATAGGGCAACGTCTCGCGGATGAGGGATGTCGCGCCTCGTGGAATTGATGAGCACATGATCGGCCATGGTTCAGGATTTCGTTTCGGCTTGGAAGCAGAGTTTCTGCTGGTCGAAGCCAATTCGTGCCGTCCTCTGTGGCATCCCGAACTTCGATTCGAGGAGCTCAATCTCGCTCTGGAAGCGATTGACGTCAGCGATTTCGATCAAGAGGGCTTGGACCTCATCCCGCTTCACCGCAAGAGGATGCCGTTCGTTGTCGAAGGCTATCAGCTTCCCGGCCCGGATTTGAAGCCGACCGCTTTATTGCCAAAGGGCGTCGAGATTCGGACTCCGATATGCAACTCAGTTGAGGAGTGCATGGCCACCTTCGCAACGCTTCACGGCCGGATGCAACGATCTTTGTCGGAGCGCGGATACCGCGCCGCAACGCTCTCCTTTCATCCGATCGAGGACCATTTCGAAGGTCCGCAGAACAAGCGTCGTTACGACCATTGGCAATGGGCCATGGAGGCGATGACAACTTACGGCCCGGACATCAATGTCAGCGTTCCGCCTGACGTGGCGGCACAACTGGACCTGCACGAACTCCATGGCAAGGTGAATTATTACGCCCCTGCCCTCACCGCCCTCACGGTTGCCTCGCCGTTATATCGCGGGGATCTTTGGCGTATTCGCGGCTCCATTGGAAAATCCGTACGCACCTATCACCGCAGCACCATCGCGCCGGCGATTTCCATCCACCCGAAGGAACACCTGCGCCTTGAATTCAAACCCCTCGAAATGACGCCATATCTTCTCGACTATCAGGCCTACTTTCTGCTGTGGCTTGCCTTGATCCTCGGCGAGAGATTGTTGGGCCGCGCGACGGAGCAAACCCGGATCTACGACATGGGACAGGTTGCCCGATTTGGCCTCCATGCAGAGGGCGCCCGCGAGCGCGCTCATGAAGTCCTGTCAAAGGCGCCGAGTGCGCTGAGCCATTGGGGTTTCGATTGCCAGCCGCTCGATCATTTTCGCGCAAGGCTGGAGACCGGTCGAGTCCCCGCCGATGACATCATCGATCTCTTCGAGCGCGAGCAATCCATACCGAACGTGTTGCGTGATCTCCTCGATCTACGATGACTGGATCACTTTTCGGAGGCGATCCGATCCAGGCGCAATCGGTGTCGATGATCAGTTAGCAAACGTCCGCCGCCGATGACTGCCGCAAGCGTGCCCAATCCCGTTCCGCCTGCAATCAGAAACATGATCAGTAGCTGATATTTGACGGCGTCGACTGGTTCAACGCCCGCGAGAATCTGCCCGGTCATCATCCCGGGCAGAGAGACCAGGCCAATTGCAGCCATGCCGTTGATGGTCGGCATGAAGCCGCTTCGCAGTGCATCGCGGATCACCGGGAGGAGCGCCTGATAGCGGGTACCTCCCAACGCGAGGCAGGATTCCACCGCAGCACGTTCGCGCACCACGCCATTGACGAGCACATCCAGACCCAGGCTCACTCCAGTCATGGTGTTGCCCAGGATCATTCCCAACAGCGGCAGCGCGTAGCGCGGATGATACCAGGGCTCGGGACGGAGCTGCGAGAGCAGCGAAAACGTCGTGACGGTACCGGCGGCCAGCAAGGTGCAGCCTGCCCCCAAGCCGTAGGTCCAAAGACCCTCCAGCCGTCGCTTCTGACGGGCGACGATTTCTCGCGATGCGAACAAGACCATGATGAAGGCGGCGAGTGCCGTCCAGAACGGAGAGACCGCGGCAAACAGAAACGTCAGCACATATCCAACGAGTACGAGCTGGATCACCATTCGCATGCTCGCAAGGGCAAGCTGTCGTTCAAGCTTCAGGTGCAGCGCGAGCGAGAGCGCGCCATTCATGACAACAAGAAGCGCAGGCAATATGAGGTCGCTGTAAGCCAGCTGGATGTAATTCAAAGCGAGTGCTCCTCGAGGTGGCCGCCGCTCGCCATCACGAACAGACGAGATCCGACGCGACGAGCCTGGCCACTGTTGTGAGTGCTCCATAGGACGCTTGTTCCGGCCGAGACACGCTCGGCAACCAGGGCTTCCACGGATGCGGTCGATGCCGCGTCAAGCGCCGACGTGGGCTCGTCCAACAGAAGCACCCGCGAATGCAGCAACAGAGCCCGTACGAGGCCAAGGCGCTGCTTTTCGCCGGTAGAAAGTCTCCGGATCGGCCAGGTTCCGCAACTCGCTGGCAGTCCCAACTGATCCACCAACGGAGTGGCCAGATCCCAGTCGGTAAAGTGCTCCTGCACCGTGTCAGCCCACCAGCCAGGTTCGGCAGCTACATAGGTCACCTGCCTGCGCCAAACAGGGGCCGGCATCGTTTCCCGCGACATCCCGTCCAGCTCGACGGAGCCCTCATTCGGATCGAGATCGGCAATGGCGCGGAGCAGCAAACTCTTGCCGACGCCCGACGGGCCCTGCAGCGCAATACATTCTCCATCCGCGAGTTCGAACGAGACCACGATATGCAAGCGCTTCAGCGCGCTGACAGTGAGCATATTACCTTTTACCCTTGGCACATCTTGCAGTGATCTACGTTATCTGAATGGGGATGTGCAGTCTCCCCGTCAGACGGTTCCGTCCAAGCACTGGCCAATACTCGGTTGTCGAGGTGGTTGCGCATGGACCGACCCACATTCCCTCATCTGCTTCAGCATCGATCGCGCCAAACGCGGCCATCCGCGGTTCGTGAGATTGCGCGCGAACAGCACGGAATCCGCGCGGTCGCCTGCCTCTTCCCTCGTCTGGGCGCGCCGATGTACACCCACGAGAACGTCACGCTTTCCGTGGTGGCTGAGAGCATCGCGCGCCTTAAAGGCTGTCGATTTGTAGGCGAATACGGCCCGAAGACGCATGTGGCCGCTGGTCTTTTCTTCGTTCCCAGCGACACGCTCATAGTCGAGGAGGCGCGGGATCTCGGAATTCATTCTCCGCATCAGCTCCACGGCGCCGTAGTGCCATATCCCTTCGTCAAGACGAAAGCCATCACGCATCCCCTTGTCGCCAAGCATGTGGCCCGGCCGCGCGGCTGGTCATTTGCCTTCGGAGACGGTGTCCGTGATGCGGTTCTGCCGGGCTACACCGCATTTGACGCCGGCGGTGCTAGGCTGGCGGTCAAGCGGCTATTGGCGCTAGGGCCGGTTCGCGTGAAGGAGCCGCTGGGCGACGGAGGTCATGGACAGACGGTCATCACGAACATTGATGAACTGGAAGCTTACCTGGAGAAATTCCCGACAGATAAACTGGCATCTCACGGCCTGTCGCTCGAGGTCAACCTGCGTCAAGTCGTAACCCGAAGTGTCGGTTGCACGATGATCGGCGACCGGTCGATCGCCTATCACGGCACGCAACGGTCGGTTACCAATAATCATGGACTTCGGGTCTATGGCGGCTCGCACATCATTTGCGTTCGCGGCGACTGGTCGGCGCTCGACAGTCTTCCCATGGAGATGGAGGCGAGGCTGGCTGTCGATCAAGCCCGAATATACGATCGGAACGCCGCCAGATATCGGGGCTTCCTGGCCTCACGCCGAAATTATGATGTTGGACAAGGCATTGATGGAACCGGAAAATGGCGATCTGGAGTGTTCGAGGCGTCCTGGCGCTCCGGCGGCGCGAGCACTGCCGAACTCGCCGCTCTGACCGCGTTCGCAGAGGACTCCCGTTTACAAGTGGTCGAGACCGCTTCCGTGAAGCACTACGGAAAGCCACGCAGAATCCCGGCTGGCGCAGCGATTCATTTCCAAGGTGATGATCCGGAGGAAGGTCCGCTGCTCAGGTACACGACTGCCGCGCGAGCCCTGCGCCAACTGGCGTAAGCACCTTGCGTCCCAGCCGACGACGCGTCAGGCAGACCGCCATTGCGGGTGCATGCGATGCAGGACCAGACGGGCCAGCGTTAATATGGTCAGCGTTCCTACTGCAACGAGGACCGCGACGCGAGGCATTGCGATGGTCAATCCGATGCAACCCATGATCCCGTACCAGGAAAAGATCGCCGGATAGTGGCGCTTCCGGACCGGCAGATTCAGCGCAGCATAGTGCGTGATGAAATACCAGACGAGCATAAAGGAGCCACCAACTTCGATGAGTGGCCGAAGATCAAAGATGAGAGCGGCGCTTGCACTGAGCAGGCCAAGGCCGATGACTGCACGACGAGGCGTCCGTGATCGTTGATGAATTTTTCCCAACCAGCTGGGAAGCTCGTGGGCCTCGGCCATCGGCAGAACGACACGCGAAGCACTCAGCATATCGCCCAGGATCTCCGCAAGCGCAGCGACGATCGCGCCGGCCAGGATGACCCATCTCCCCCACGGGCCGATTGCCTTCAAGGCGGCACCAAGCAGAGGGGTATCCTGCGCGCCGACCTCGTCTGCCCCGAGCACGCCGAGAGTGATCGCGGCCGCGCCGACAAACATGACTGCCGCGATTGTTACACCTCCAATGATGGCGATTGGAATGGTACGACGTGGTTCCTTGACCTCCCCGGCCATGATGGCCATCCGCATAAACCCATCCCAGGTCCAAAAAAAGATAGCCGCGCCACTGGCGACGCCCATAAGCCCATTAGCACCTAAGACTGGTACAAAATGGCCCTGCTCGATCGCGTGTAGCGAGAATGCCCCGTAGATCGAGAGCACAGCGATGACCAACAGCAGAAGGCTGATGAGCACCCGCGACGTCAGCTGGATTCCAAACAGGTTCAGAATGGTGATGGCCACCACCCCAGCAGCCGCGACGAAGTGAACAGGAATCCCCGGAATGACCTGTCCCAGGTAGGTGGCGAAGGCAAGCGCGATCACACTCATCGAGATGAGGTTCTTCCCGAGATACCCGCAGCCTGCGATGAAGCCAAGCGTAGGCTGGTGGACATCGCGCGCCCATGTAAAAGCGCCCCCTTCAGTCGGATTGTTCACACCCAATTGTGTGGCGCTGATACCGGTGGCAAGGGCAACGCTGCCACCGAGGAGTATGGCAATCGGGATGCCGCTCCCTGCGGCTGCCGTGGCAGCACCGATCGTGGCAAAGATACCGATGCCAACCATCATGCCGGCGGTGAAGAGGGTTGCCGTTATCGGCCCGAGCTCCCGTCTTAAGCTCTGTTGTTGTCCATTCTTCGCCATCCGAGCGCACTCACGGCTCAATGCGAGAGGTTGTCACCGGGTGCGAACGTAGCCTTCTGGACCCAGGTGCGGCCGCTTACCTCTACCATCCTCTATACTCGCCATTCGATTCTGTCGGTCAGCGTTAGACTGCATTGCGAAGATCAGCGGCCCATCTCACGCAGAATGTAAAGACAATGGATCTCGGTTAGTTCCGCCCCCATCCTAGCCGCAGGAACCTTTACAATCCGATCCAGTTGGCTCACGGGGACGCAGTCTCCCCATTAGACGGCCCTACCCGTCCAAGCTCTGCGCACGGCTCGCTCCACAGGCTATTGCGCATGGACGGAAAGCCCTCAACTCCTTCCACTCCCAACGCCAGCTGCTGGCATCTCGCCAGCGTGAGTTACGAGACGATTCATTTCTCTAGTCACGGAGACTACATTGAGAGCAGCACGGGTCACCTTGGCAGTCGCCACGCTCATCATCACAATCAGCTCCCAGGCCTTTGCCGACCGAACCGTTAGGGGCGTCGTCGTAAAGGTAGACGGGATAGCTGGCATTGTTTCAGTTCGCGAAATGCAAACAGGTGCAGCCGGGGCGATCTCTTACGGTGCGGCCGAAGAGTTCAAAGTGCAGGATCCACTCCTGTTTGATGCGGTGCGACTGGGAGATGAAGTCATCTTTTCCGCCTCTGATAGGAATGGAGCCATGACCATCACAAAGCTTAGTGAGCAGTGACGCAACTCGTCGAATTTCAGTTTCAGCTCCTCCCCAAGCTACGCTCTAGGCGGTGAGTGCAAATAATCGGAGGAATTCGTCTCTCTGACCGAAGTGACCACCTTCTCACCGGCTTTGTCCAACCCACGCGCGGCGAACAATGTCCTGTTCAGCTTTAAGTCGAGAGCTGATCCAGCGTGCAACTCCACGCACGCTTCTTTTCTGCAACCGCGATCTCTTGAGTTGCGCTATACTCAAGTGCCCACCGCTTCCGCTTGGAACACCTAGAATGCCATCCTTCGACACCGCGATGATTGTTCTTGTCGGGATCGCTTTTTTGGCGGCCTTTGTAAATGGCGCGCTTGGTTATGGGTTTTCGTCACTTACGGTACCGCTCGCGCTCGTTTTCTACACGAACCGGATCCTGAACCCAGCGATCGTAGTGATCGAAGTCTTCGTCAACTTGTACGTTCTCTTCATCAACTTGAAAGGTGTTCCAGCTGTATGGAAGAGGGTGCTGCCGATTCTCATCGGGCTGCTACCCGGCATTGGAATCGGCGCCCTTGCTCTTGCCTCGCTCGAATCTGGCTGGATCAAACTCGCCACTTACGCGGTGATCTTGCCCCTCATCCTGGTCCAGGCAGCCGGTTGGCGCCGGCCGATACAGTCACGGTGGCTAGTCGGACTCCCCTTTGGGACGACCCTCGGTATCCTGTACTCGGTCACGACCATCTCTGGCCCTCCGCTGGCGATCCTGTTCAATAATCAAGGCCTGGTCAAAGACGAATTCCGGGCCGGTCTTGCATTGGTTCGCGTTGCGGAGTCGAGCGTGACCGCGCTCGTGTATTACAAGCTTGGTCTGTTTATCGCCGAGAGCGGAAGTCTTTTACTGGTGTTCGTTCCCTGTGCCCTTTTTGGCATACCGCTCGGCGCCTTCGCTATCCGTCGGCTCGACCCCGAGGCATTTCGCCGGATATGCATGAGTTTTGACGCATGGGTCGTCGGCTTTGGACTTTCCCGAGTATTGATCGAGTTGAAGCTGATGGACAGCCCGTGGGCCTACACCGTTATGGTGGTTACCATCCTGCTAGATGGCTATCTGTTGTACATCTTTTTCAGGGTGCGGAGAGCGAATTCAGGGAGATATCGACCCTTCTGGGGGTTACCAAGAACCGGTAGCGGGGCTGAGTGACCGCATGCCTTCCAGGAAAACAGAGCCTCCACAAGAGCCGCCCGAAGCCCTGAACCGGTGGCTAGGCTACGCTATTGGTATCCTCGCTGTTTTGATGCTGGTGCACACATTCTTCCCGGCGGCTCGCCTGTTTCCGTAATGTAAGGATTGGCGGCTGGCCGCTGTACGCTCTTTTTAGAAGATTACCGACTGTAAGCGCCCTCGAAGCGAAGGGGCACAGCAAACGTCAGGCCGGTTCGTATCTCGTCGACGGAATGGCGGGTGGTGACCGCGTGGCGATACGCGAGGTCAAAGGAGAGCTTTTCGCTGACCTGCCAGATAAGTCCGACTGCACGGGGCCATCAGGCCCACGACTGCGCCAGACCGACGCGTCTCACTACCGGCGCCACTCGATGCGCCACGGCTAGCGCTGCAAGTTCATCCGTCTCCAAGGCAATCTTCTGAGCAAGCATGACGTCGCCCGGGACGAGATAACCCTCGGGAGCAAAGCACAAGATGGCTCCGGATTGCCCTTCGAAATCCATTTCCTGCACGTTGGCAATAGACCCGTATTGCACTCGGTACCGCCTTCGAGTCGCGCACCCGACGACATCGAAGTAACCCTGCTCCTCAAACTGCCTTCTCTGAACTGGCGTTAGCCACTGGCGCAGAAGCGTCCGTCCCTTCGCTTCAGGTGAATTTTCGCTGACATAGTTATGATACATCTGCCGCAGCGCACGAAGTCGCGAAATCTGAGGTCCACATCTGCTGATCAGAGACACGGCAACCGCCCTTCTTATCCACCCCTGAGCCGCCGGAAGAACAGCGTTTCTTTCGCGGTCGGGTCAAACGCAAAAACTCGGCACGACTCGCCTTCCGCGGTCCGCACCGCGGCTGTAAACCCTTCACCGATCAATGCCCGGAAACGCCACTCCGCCTTGGCCAGCGCTTCAGCATCGCCGGCGTCGAATTCGTGGCGGGAGTGGCCGGTGTGATCCATTACAATTTGCGTTGCCATAAGATGCTCCTGGACTAAGCAACGGATCCCCTGCCTTTTTGGCTAAGCTGCTATTTCACCATCACCCATGCGGGCTGCAGCAGCGGATGAGCGATAAGCCCAACCACCGCGGTTGCCGCGATCAGCGTCGGATTGTTGATCTTCCAGCGGAACAGCACGGCAAGAGATACGATGCCGATTGCCGCTGTCAGCCAATCGCCGATCGCAATCTTTCCGAGTAGGACACAAGCACCCAGGATGGTGCCTATCGCTGCCGCGTAAGCGCCCTTCACAAAGCCCTGGACATTGGCGTTTCCTCGATGCCGTGCCAGGATCGGTGCCACGATGAGAACCAACAGGAAGGACGGCAGGAAAATGCCCACCGTGGACACGAGCGAGCCCCAGAATCCCGCCACAAGATAACCGACGAAGGTCGCCGTGATCACGACCGGTCCCGGACTGATCATGCCGATCGCGACCGCGATCAGGAATTGGCGTTCGTCGAGCCAGCCATATTGCTGCACAAGCCCTTGTTCTAGGAATGGCACGATGACGAGCCCACTGCCGAAGGTCAGGGAGCCGGCCTTCAAGAAGAACAGCATGAGCTTGCCGAGCGTCGAGCCTGTCGCAACTGGTGCCATCGGAGCGGCCGCCGGCACCACGACCACCGGCAACACAGCGGGCGTACGTTTGAACAGGCTGCCATAATAGACGATGCCGACACTACCTGCGCCGATGAACAACAGCGCGACCTCGGCCTGCAGAATGATCGTCACTACGAAACAGACAGCCGCGATCGCCCATTGCAGCCAGTCTTCCATGCCGAGTTTCGCCAGGCGGTAGCAGGAATGCAGGATGAGCGCGATCACGGCCGGGCTCACGCCGTAGAAGATGGCAGTGACCGGCTGAAGATCGCCGAGATGGACGTAGAGCGCTCCTAACGCCGCGACGATAACAAAATTGGGCAGGATGAAGCACCATCCGCCAAGCCAGGCTCCCCAGAAGCCGCAACGGAGCCAGGCGATGTAGACGCCGACCTGGATCGCCAGCGGACCCGGGAGCGATTGGCAGATGGCAATGGACTCGCGCATCTGCTCCTTGCTGAGCCACTTCTTGTCGTTGACCAGTTCGCGTTCCATCTGGCCCACGAGCGCAACCGGACCGCCGAAGCCGAGAAAGCCGAGACGCAAGAAGTAGAGTGCAAGCTCGGCCATACGGCTACGCTCGGGGATAGTGGTTGCTGTCATTTCAAAGTCCTTCGAAAGATTGGTTATCGGTGACAACGAAGAGTCTGTTAGGGCCTGTCTGAACCAGGCGCTGCTAACACTCCTTGGCTGATGCTGTTCGGGAGCGGATGTGGGCTTTCGATTCTCGCTACAAGAGGCAGAACGAGGAAGAAGTGCGCGAAATAGTACGCGGCTCCGATCCGGCTCATGATCAGCCATGTGCCCTCAGGCGGCTCCCCGCCGGCATAAGTGAGCAACACGCAATCGGCGACCAGAAACCAATAGAACACCTTGAACATGGGCCTGAATCGCCCTGAGCGAACCGGACTGGTGTCCAGCCATGGCAACGCGAACAGGACAAGGATCGATGTCAGCATGGCGATAACGCCGACGAGCTTGTTCGGGATCGATCGCAGAATTGCGTAGAACGGCAGCAGGTACCACTCGGGCACGATGTGCGGCGGTGTAACCCCGGGATTCGCAGGAATGTAGTTATCGGAGTTGAGAAGAGCATTCGGTTCGTAGAACGCGAACCACGCAAACACCAGGAAAAGGACCATGAGCCCGAGCAGATCCTTCACCGTATAATAGGGATGGAATGGGATTGTATCGCCCGGCTCCTTCGTATCGATCCCCGTCGGATTGTTCGAGCCGAATCGGTGCAGTGCGATAAGATGAAGTCCGGCAACTGCGACGATCACAAAAGGCAAGAGATAGTGCAGAGAGTAGAACCGGTTGAGCGTCGGATCTCCTACCGTGAAACCGCCCCACAACCAGGTGACGATACTGTCGCCAACCACGGGAATGGCTGAGAACAGATTCGTGATGACGGTCGCGCCCCAAAAGCTCATCTGCCCCCACGGCAAGGTGTACCCAAAGAACGCAGTTGCCATCATCAACAACAGGATGAGGACTCCTAGGCACCAAAGCAGCTCTCGTGGCTCCTTGTAGGATCCGTAGTAGAGCCCGCGAAAGATGTGGATGTAGACCACGGCAAAGAACATCGAAGCGCCGGTGGTGTGGATATATCGCAAGAGCCAGCCGTAGTTCACGTCACGCATAATGTGCTCGACGGACCGGAACGCGCCGCCTCCCGTCGGGACATAGTGCATCGCAAGCACAATGCCGGTCGCAATCATGATCAGGAGCGTGATGCCTGCCAGCGACCCAAAATTCCAGAGGTAATTCAGGTTTCGTGGCGTTGGATACGAGTTCAGCTCGTGATCCAGGAACGTGAAAATCGGAAGCCGATAGTCGATCCAGCGAATGACAGGATTCGAGAACTCCGTCTTCGGTTGAGACACTCCTTCGATGATCTGCGATGACATCTTTGGCCTCCTACTTTGGATCGGAGATCGCCTGGACTATCCCGTCCGACGGCGAGCCAAGTCCTTTCGGCGTCAGGACGACGTTCTTTCCCGCCGCGGTCACCTCGAAACAGCCGCCGTCGGGCTCCGGAAGATCGATGCAAAGGTCATCCCCTTGAATGGTCCACTTGCCGCGCTTCTTGCTGCCCATCGAATAGCTTCGGAGGGTCCCGTCGTGTTCATAGACATCACGATAATGGACCTCGTCGGTCACTTCCTTGCCCGACAACTTTGCTCGTATTTGCGCGCCAGATAATTTCTTGAGATTTTCCGCGGCAACAAATCCGGCATCGAGAGCAACGAGGCTCCCGATGCCGGCAAGTACCGCGATGAAGCGCTTTATTCCTAGCTTGACCAACCTAACCTCTTTCACTTCTTGCAGGCTTTGAGACACATTTGGTACTCGGTCTTGCAGGCAGGTCCGGCGTAGTTCTTCATGCACGCCTTTTGCTGCTCCGCGCATACCTTGCAGGACGTTTGAGCCTGCGCGGTAGCGTTCATTGCAAAGAGACCAGTGAGTACAGACAACATAAGAGCCGCATTTCGCATTCGATCTTCCTTTCCTGAGGGCACGATCACGTGGGCCAACCGTCTGGCCGATGGGATCGATCAGTTCTGCGACTTCTTGGTGCTGGCCGATTTGTTTAAGGCAGCTCGAAGACCCTTGGCCAGCTTCAGAGCATCGCGAGTCCGCACTGTTCATTGCTTGGCTTGGTGCGCCATAACCCTTGCGTCGAATGTCTCCTCATCCTTGTTGGCGCGCATCCTGATGTGCGTCCCTGACATCCAGACTTCATTGCACACCGGCGACGGGCTGCTTGGCATCGTCGTGCACAGCTTGTCATCTCGAATTTTCCAGGTCCCGGTCCAAGAACTTCCCGATTCTGAACCGACGAGAGCGCCATCCGGCCGGAGATACATGGACCAGTGGGATCCATCCGTGATGTCCTGACCGACAACGCGAGCGCGGATTTGCTTCCCGCCGAGCATCCTGAACTGATCTTCGGCGCGAGCGTCAGCTATGAAAGCCAGCGCGGCCGAACAGAGAATCCACCGAACGTATCGTAGGCCGTGCCTCATTTCTGTATCCCGTCAATAGCACGTTGCACGGCCGGCCAATTAATCGCCGACATGAACACGTCCACGTAGTTCGCAGCCTTGGCACCGTAGTCGATGTGGTACGAGTGTTCGTACATATCGAGCGCGAGTATCGGCGTGCCACCGGCCAGCGTATGGCAGTGATCCGCGGCCCACTGATTCACGAGCTTGCGATCGCGCGGCGACCAGGTCAGCAGCACCCAGCCGGAGCCGCCGCCGAGCGCCTTGCCCATGGCGATGAATTCGGCGCGCCACCGCTCGTACGAGCCGAAGTCACGCGCCAGCGTTTCCTTCAGGCTCGCGTCGGGTTCGCTCTCGTCGCCAAGCCCGGCAAAGAACACTTCATGGAGGATCATCGAGTTGGTCGCGATAAGCTGCTCGCGCTTCAACCCATTGATCAGGAAGCCTGGCGCGTTCGCATAGTCGAGCTCGGCAAGCTTTTCGTCGATCAGATTCAACCGTTTGACCGCGCCACCATAGTTGTTCTCGTAGTGGCTGATAATCATCCGCTCCGACATCCCACGGATGCGGCTCGGGTCGCAGGACAACGGCTTCACGACATAGGTCATGGCAACCTCCCGACGCATGGCCTGGGTGGCATCCGGGCGCACAAAGTGCCAACCGGCGGCAGCGCGCTAGTAAGATCTGGGAATTTGTTGGATGTGATTGGGATAACGGCAGACATGATGCGCCCTTGGAGAAATCGGACGCGATTCTTGGGCATGTCGCCTCATGGGGAGATCGCTTCCCCATACCCAAGAAATAGAGCCGGCTGCGACAACTTGTCAATGCCGATAAACATTCATTTCGAAGCAGCGGAATCGCCCGCAGGGGAGCTGCGGACGCAACGCCTCAACGTCGCGCGGAGGGGTCGCACGCGAAACCAGCCCGCCCCGATTCCATTCACTCCCGACGGGAGCTATCTACTCAATCCTCGTCGTGGTCATCGCCGGTACGTAGTCGGCCGTTCCGCGAATTGACGGCAACATTCGCGGTTTGGCCGTCTTTCGAGCCAATCGCCTCGAAGTACCATCCGTTGCGCACGATCTGGACATTCGACCAGCCGTCCGACTGCAGCTTTTGACGGATCTGATCCTCGCTGACCGGCTTGTCTCCCGCGATGAAGATCGCACCCCTGCCCTCCGGTTCGGCGGTAACCATGGCGACACCCACGAGGCCCAGCAACAGCGCGCCGCTGCCTGCCAGAATCCATTTCCTGTTCATCGTCCATCTCCTTTTCTGACGAATCTCCCGCTGTCATCCTTTCAGTTGCCGCCGGCGGCTACTGTGTAGTCCGCGAAATACATGTGGCTATCGGCCTTCGACCAGAGTCCGATCCGGCCCGAGACCGGTTGGGTCAGCGTGTGCTCCAGATAGAGCTTGCCATCGAGATAGCCTTCGACCTTCGTGCCTTTGACGCGGACCTTGAGGTCATGCCACTGCCGTGTCGCGGTCGGCGTATTGCGTACCCATTTGACGGAAGAGCGCTTGCCGTTCTCGAACTTCCACAGCACGATGTTATTCTCCAGACAGTTCGCGCGGACTGTCAGGTAGTCCCCGTTTGGCTTGAGATTGAATAGGATGCCGGCGCCCTGGTCGATACGACCGGACAACCCTTCAAAGCGCACCGAAATCTCGCCATCGCTGAAATTTTCGATTTTTGGCGCGACCGCGTAGGGATAGTAGGCGTAGGCCTGCACGCGATCGAGAAACTCAGCGTAGCGTTCGCCGTAGAGAGCCCGTGCCTTGTCGGCGATACCTGCCGACGATTGCCCCTCCTTCCACTGCCGGCCATCGACAGTGAGCACCTTCTTGCCGCCGTCCTGCTCGATCCTCCAGAAGCCCACCACTGGCACCAGCGACTTTGGTTCCCCACCGACGGTTTCATTCGAGAGGTCAATCTTGATTGGCTCCGCGGCTAAACAGGGCAATGCCGGCACCGCAAAGCCGATTGCCGCGAGGATGATCATTCCGAGTTTCTTGCAGGATCTCATGGCTTAACTCCTGGATGAACGAGAGGACCTTTGTCTGGAGGGGGCCGGCGAATCCATCGCCACGCGAGCACTATCAGGAGCGGCAATCCGCCGAAGAACCACAGCAGCGTCGCGTCCGCGCTAACGACCAGGGGATAACCGGGGTACTCTTCGCCGACGCTAGGCGCCGGCGGCTGCGTGCCCGCGAGCGCATATAGTAGCGGCAGTATCTCCCGCGGACTGGTGGAACGGCTTACGTCGGTTCGATCACCGTAGACATATTCGATCTGGCCATAGGCGTCTGATCGATTGGGAACGTTCGACCGCTCGCTCGCGAGAACGACGGTGACATCAGGCAGGACGCGCTCGAGCTTCGCGAGGACGTTGCGTCGAAGATCGATATAGCGGGGGTCCTCGGCAGCGAGATTGACCTTGATAACCAAGGGCCGCCGAAGCGATGCGAGCAAACGTTCATCTGCCGAAGTAAACGAGTTGCGACGATCTTCGCTGAGATCCCCGGATGCCCTGATCTGCGCCGCGACGGTGAGCGCAACGGCAATCACAAACACACAAGACACAGAACGGATGACTTTCGTCCGCACCGGTGTACCGGGAGGGAGCCAGACAACTGTCAGCGCAGCGAGCCCGCCAATGACGGCCGCTATGCCTAGCACGAGGCCGGCCGAAAGAAGCCCCTGCTCAAAGGGACGCAGCGTTTGGGTTAGCGACAATTGCACAAGCCAGGCCGACAGACCAGAGCGGCCCGCGAGCGTGAAATCCAGCACCCATGATCCTATCGTGACGGCGAGCGCGATGATGGCTGCAGTAGCCGAATTGTCGGCGATAACCGCGGCGAGCAGCCCAATGGCGCCGGCCAGCAGACCGTAGAGCAAATGACCCAATATAAGATTCAGCGTCTCGGGCGCAGCCAGATGGCCACCCAACACAGCCCACACGGCCAGCGCGGAAAGCGCAGGAATGCTCACCATGAGCCAGGCTGCCAGCACGGCGCAGAATTTTGCGGCGATCAGCGTCGAAGGCCGGTACGGCAATTGGACCAGCAGGCGCAATGCGCCACTTTCCTTCTCCTGACCCAGCACCCGGATCGCCACGAAAGGAAACAACAACGTCACCGCCACATAGAATGCGCCGAATGTCGGAGCGAGGACCCCATCGAGGGGAGACAGGCTCCTCGCCAGGACTGGCGACTGGAGGGCCGCGGCGCTTGACTCGCTGTAGAGCGAGACTGCCTGGACGAAAGAGTATCCGACGAGCGGACAGACCAGCAGCAACATGGTCCAAAGTGCCCGCCCGGCCGTGACCTCGCGGAGCTCCTTTGCGAGCAGCGGAACGATCGGTGCGGTCGGCCGCAGGTATGCCTCACGTGAGTGCAAGGAAGATATCCTCCAGTGAGCCGTTCGGCAGTCCGGTCTGCGCACGCAATTGAGCAAGTCCCCCAGATCCGCGCACCTGCCCTGCCGAGAGTAGGATGAAACGGTCACAGACCCGTTCCGCGTCCGGCAATTGATGGATGGAGAGAATCAGCGTGCGTCCGCGCGCCGTCTGGTCACGCAATAGACCCATCACGTGGCGCGTTTGCCGCAGGTCAAATCCGTCAAATGGTTCGTCCATAAGTAACAGGTCATGCGGCGCGAGCAGCCCGATGGTCAGCATCAGGCGTCGGGCATAACCTTTTGACAGGGCGTGGACGCGCTTTCGAAGCACCGGCTGTAACTCGAGCGCTTCGATGGTCGACTTGATGTCTGCTTCTGACCGTCGAAAGACGCTGCCGACAAACCACACGACCTGCAGGGCCGATTGGTCCTGGTACGGACGGACGCCATCAGGCAGGTAGAACAGGACGTCGCGTCGACGGCCCACGTGCAGCGGCTCTCCGCGCCAAAAGACGTCGCCTGAATTCACCGGTAGAAGTCCGGCAACGGCTTCCAGCAACGTCGTCTTGCCGGCGCCATTTGGACCGATGATGCCGAGGATTTCGCCCGCGACAGCAGAGAACGTCACACCGTCGATCGCGGTGCCATCGCTTCCATAGCGCTTGGTCAGGTTTCTCACGCCCAGCAAAGGCGCTGAACGGTCTGGCGAAAACCCGTCGTTGACGGTTGACATGCAGCGTCCTTCTCAGAAATCCGGACGCGATGCTTGGGCATGTCGCCTCATGGGGAGATCGCCGTCCCCATAGCGGCGACCTTGCCAAAGCGGAATTGCTTGTCAATTAGGAACCAGCGGAAGCGAGGCTCGCCAACTTGGCGGTTTGTTCACTTCAGCTTGATCGGGTTCCCGCTCACAGCTCTCTGTAGCGACAACATGCGGCCAATCACGTTTCGCTCTCACAGCCAGCCTGATTTCAGTGCTTCTCGTCACGCTCAGGATGCGCTCGCCAATCACGACCTACTGTTTGACGGTCCTCGTCGGTCTTGCCAGCAGATCCATCGCCAGCACTTCGGTTGGCATTTTCCTGAGCCTTCCAGTCACGCTCGATCTGAACACTCTCACCGCGCGCTCGCTCTTGGTCGCGAGATTGGTCCGATTGTTGTGGCGTGCGATCTGGCTGCACCGGAACCGATTGCTCCTGCTTATATGTCTTGGATAACCCGGACTCCTCCGCATATCCGGGAGCGAGACTGCAGGACAGTAGTATTGCCGTTGTCATCGCGATAGGTTCGGTTGGCAAGGACTGAAAGCACGATAGGCCCTCTGGTCTATTCGGCTGCGCGTCGCGAGAGGAACTGATCGGATCTCTTCAATCGCAATGGCCGTCGCGCGAAATAGGCATAGAGCGCCGGCAGAACGATGAGCGTCAACAGCGTCGCCGTGAGCAATCCACCGATCACCACGGTGGCAAGCGGCCGCTGCACCTCGGCACCAGTTCCGGTGGCGAGCGCCATGGGGACGAAGCCGAGCGAAGCGACCAAAGCAGTCATGATCACCGGTCGGAAGCGTATTAACGCCCCCTCTTCGATCGCTGACCGAAGTTCGGCACCGTCCTCGACCAGTTTGCGGATCTGGCTCAACATCACGAGCCCGTTCAGGACGGCGACACCCGACAACGCGATGAAGCCAACCGCAGCCGAGATCGAGAACGGCATGCCACGCAGCCATAGCGTGACAATACCGCCAATCAGAGCGAGCGGAACGGCGCTGAAGACCAGAAGCGCATCGCGCGCGGAACCCAAGGCGCCGAATAGCAACAGGAAGATGAGAAGGAAGCAGCCGGGCACCACGACCATCAGCCGCTGCCGCGCGACGGAGAAGTTCTCGAACTGTCCTCCCCAGGCCAGATAAGTCCCAGGGGGAAGCTTGACCTGTTCTGCGACCTTGGCCTGTGCTTCGGCGACGAGCGAACCGATGTCCCGGCCGCGAACCTCGGCCGTCGTCACCACCCGACGCTTGCCGTTTTCGCGGCTGATCTGGTTGGGCCCCTCGGTCTGCTCGAAGGATGCCAGTGTGCGCAGCGGAACGGAGGCGGCCGGCGTATTCGGATCGGCGTGCGGTAACGGCACTGGAAGCGCCTCCAGAGCGGTAATGTCGGAACGCAGCTTGTCGTCGAGCCGAACCACAATCTGGAAGCGGCGATCGCCTTCGAAGACAAGCCCGGCCACCCGGCCTCCAACGGCCGTCTCGATCAAGTCCTGGATGGTTGCGAGGTTAAGGCCGCGGCGGGCGATCTCCGCCTTGTCGATGCGGATTTCAAGGAATGGAAGGCCGGTCGTTTCCTCGACCTTGACACTTTCGGCGCCCTCGATGCGACGCAGCACATTGGCGATCTCCTGCGCGGTCCGCTGCATTTCGCTGAAATCGTCGCCGAACACCTTGACGGCAAGATCTTCCCGGACGCCCGCGATCAGCTCGTTGAACCGCATTTCGATGGGTTGGGAGAAGCCGACCTTGTTGCCCGGCAATTTGGTCGCTTCTGCCTCGATCTGCCGTATCAGCTCGTCCTTCGACAGCGACGGATCCGGCCATTCGCTCTGCGGCTTGACGATGATGTAGGTGTCGGAGGCGCTCGGGGGCATCGGATCGGCTGCGAGATCGGGCGTTCCTGTGCGCGAGAACACGAAGGAGACCTGCGGAAATTTGCTTATCGTCCGCTCGATCAGGAGCTGCATCGCTTGAGCCTGCGACAGCGCCGTGCTGGGCACGCGTTTGACCTCCATGACGATGTTCTTTTCGTCAAGCGTCGGCGTGAACTCTTGACCAAGTCCACCAAAGAGGATCACCGCACCGACGAAGAGAACCACCGCCGTGGCCATGATCGGCCGCGGCGACACCACTGCCCTCGCCAGGACTGGCGCATAGAGTTGCTTAAGCCAATGGACAATTGCGTTTTCCTGTTCGCGCACCGGCTTGGTCATCGCGATCGCAATCGCCGCAGGCACGAAGGTCAGTGACAGAACGAAGGCCGCAACAAGCGCGATCATCACAGTCAACGCCATCGGCTCGAACGTCTTGCCTTCGACGCCGGTGAAGGTCAGTAGCGGCACATAGACCAGGATGATGATGAGCTGGCCGTAGACCGTGGGTCTGATCATCTCGATCGCTGATACCGTCACGGTGTTGAGCCGCTCGGCAGGCCTAAGGGTCCGGCCGAGCTCGCGCTGGCGTTCTGCCAGATGGCGCAGGCTGTTCTCCGTGATGATGACGGCACCATCGACGATCAGGCCGAAGTCGAGCGCGCCAAGGCTCATCAGGTTCGCGCTGAGCTTGGTCCCCAGCATGCCAGTTACCGTCAACAGCATCGCGACTGGGATGACGCCAGCGGTAATCAGCGCCGCACGGAAATTGCCGAGCATCAGGAAGAGCACTGCGATCACCAGCAGCGCACCTTCGGCGAGGTTGGTTGCAACAGTTCGAATGGTGGCGTCAACCAACTGCGTGCGATTAAGCACGGTCCGCGCCTTGATGCCCGGCGGCAGCGTGCGGCTAATCTGCTTGATCTTGGCGTCGGCAGCGGCTGCCACCGTGCGGCTATTGCCGCCGATCAGCATAAGAGCGGTTCCGAGCACGACTCCTTCTTGCCCATCGACGCTGGCACTGCCGGTCCGCAGCTCGCGCCCGATCTCGACATCGGCGACGTCCTGGATGCGCACGGGAATTCCTCCCCGCGTCGTCACGACAATCTGCCTGATGTCCTCGAGATTCTCGACCCGGCCGCTGGCGCGGACCACGACGCCCTCGCCGTTCTGCTCGATGAAGTTGGCGCCGCGGCTGACATTGTTGGCCTCGATCGCGGCGATCAGCTGGCTGAACGATAGCCCATAGGCGTTCAGCCTGAGCGGATCGGGGTGCACCTGAAACTGTTTAAGGAACCCGCCGATCGCATCCGCTCCGGCCACACCGGGCACCGTCTTCATTTGCGGTCGGATGATCCAGTCCTGCACGGTCCGGAGATAGACAGTACGCTGAAAGTCATCGGTCAACCGCTCGCCTTCGGGCGTGAGATAGCTGCCATCGCTCTGCCAACCCGGCTTGCCGTCCTCGACCGGCGCCATCTCGCCCGGCTTGGCGTATTCGACCGCCCACCAATAGATCTCACCGAGGCCGGTGGAGATCGGCCCCATGCGAACGTCGACAGCGGGAGGAAGATTGCCTTTCGCTTCGTTCAGCCGTTCGGAAACCTGTTGACGCGCGAAGTAGATGTCGGTGCGATCAGCGAATACGGCCGTGATCTGCGCAAAACCATTGCGCGAAAAGGATCGCATCGATTCCAGGCCGGGCGTACCCGCCAGCGCCGTCTCCAGCGCGACTGTCACCTGCTTTTCGATTTCAGTTGGCGTCAACGCCGGGGCGGTCGCGTTGACCTGCACCTGTACGTTCGTGACGTCGGGAACGGCATCGATCGGTAGTTTCGTCATCGACCAAAAGCCGGCGCCAGCGGTAACCAGCGTCACCAGCACCACGAGCCAGCGCCGACGAACTGAGAAGTCGACAATCCAGGCGATCATTGCTCAGTCCTCGTCGCGGGGCTTGGACAGCTCTGCCTTCAGCGAGAACGTGTTCGACACGGCGATGGTCTCACCAGCAGCAAGACCAGAGGCGATCTCAATGACCTCACCGTCGCGCTCGCCGGGCATCACGCCGCGCACTTCGAACCCATCCTTGCTGCGAATGAAGACCACCCTCCGTCCATCCACGGTCTGAAGCGCGCCGATCGGCACCACGACATCTGCCCGGTGCTCATTCAGTGCAATCGCCGCAGTAACGAAGGACCCTGGCCGCCAGCGGCCGTCCGGATTGTCCAGCGCTGCGACGACGCGCGCGCTGCGGGTCTCCTTTTCAAGCAGCGGCGACACGAACACGATTTTGCCAAAAGCGGTTTCCGGCATTCCCCGCCCCGTGATCCGGACAGTTTGGCCCTCTTTCACCAATGGCAGGTCGCTGGACGAGACAGCCAGTTCCACCCATACGCGGCTCAGATCGACGATGACAAAGAGCTCGGTTTCAAGATTGTCGCGGCCGACTGCCGTTCCGAGTTCGACTCTGCGTGCGGCAACCCGGCCCGAGATCGGCGCGCGAACGTTTTGGCTCCGCAGCGAGATCTCTGGCGCCTGCGGTAGACCGGCGATTTCATTTTCCTGCACGCCCAACGCCAGCAGCTTTTGGCGGGCGATGTCCAGGCGCATGGCGGTCTGCGCTGCCGCATTGCGGGAACGAATATATTGCAGCTCCGGCGCTGCGCGGCCTTCCCACAATAGCTTGTCTCGTCCTGCGAGATCTTGTTGCAGTTCGTTCGCAAGTCGAGCGGCCAGATATTCGCTCTTGGCGTCCGCAACTTCGCGGCTCTCAAGCGAAGCCAGGATTTCGCCCTGTGCGACGACATCGCCGATGTTCTTGCGAAGCTCGGCAACGGTGCCGGACAGCTTCACTGAGACGTGCGCAACCCGGTCCGCGTCTGGAGCAACGGTTCCGGGCACCAAAAGTCGCCTAGCGATGCTGCCCGGTCCAACCTGCACTTGATCGATTTTGGCGAGACCAATTCGCTCGTCATCCATCCGAACGACCGGCGGACGTTCAGCCTCGGGTGTTTTGGCCTCCTGCCGCGGCTGCTCGGCGGCAACTCCCACGGCCTTCCGCAGGGCCGGCACGCCTGGTGCCCAAAGGGCAGATGCGACGCCCGCTGCGAACACCGCGACCAGGATAATCGGTCGGAAGGACATACGTTTCTCTTCAATATCGGCGCAGTGCGCCGCCGCTCAGAGGTAACGCGAGATCGCCTTGAATTCGGCGAGCACGGTCTTCGTGGATTTCGACGAGCCCCCGTTCGCTGCCGCGTCGAGGCAATTGTCCACGTGATCGTGGATGAGCGCCCTCTTCGCCTCGCCGATGGCCTTCTCGACCGCATGAAGCTGCTGAGCGAGATCGAGACAGCCGCGCCCCTCGCCGAACATCTCGATGACCCTGTGGAGGTGCCCCTCGGCGCGCTTCAGCCGCTTGACGATCTCCGGATGACTTTCGTGAACGTGTTCTTTCGCCATGCCATATCCTATCCCCCCTGAGGGGATATGTCGAGACGTGGACTCTGGTGCTATCTTGTAGGTAGATCAAGCAATTGACCCTTCAGACAAAAAAGTCGCTCACCGCATACAACGTCAATTGAGCTTTCTCGGCGTTCGGACTAGTGTGCCTCTGGGGATGTAGCAGCCTCCCCATCAAGTGGGTCATCCCATGCAAGAGCTGTTCGCTTTGTTTTGGAGCGGACACATGGATGGGATGTCTTTTGAACTTCCGCTTTTCATTGTTGCGACGTTCGCCGGTGCGCTCGTTGCCGGCATGTCCGGATTTGCATTCGGTCTGATAGCCGCCTCGATCTGGCTCTACATCCTTACTCCCTTGCAGACCGCCAGCTTGATCATCGCCTTTGGGCTGATCGTGCAGGGTTACTCCGTATGGAAATTGCGTGGTGCTCTGGACTGGAGACGGCTCTGGCCGTTCATGCTTGGCGCGGCACTCGGCGTACCGGTTGGGGTAACAATATTGACCTGGGCCGATCCTGGCCACGTTCGCGCGGGTGTCGGCGTGTTTCTCGTCCTCTACAGCCTCTATGCACTGTTTCGTCCTACGATCGAGCCCCTGAAATCACAGGGCGCCGCAGTCGATGCCGTTGTCGGATTCCTCAACGGCGCCCTGGGCGGCATCACTGGGCTCGCCGGAATCCTCATCACGATCTGGTGCGGACTGCGCGGGTGGCCCAAGGATGTGCAGCGTGCGGTTTTTCAACCCGTTGCGGTGGCGACGTTCCTGGTGAGTGCGCTTTGGATCGGCGCCAAAGGCGCGTTGAGCGCGGAGACGATCAAGCTCTTTCTGATCGGATTGCCGGCCCTGCTCGCCGGCACTTGGCTTGGTCTCAAGTTGTTCGGCCGCGTCAGCGAGGCCGCATTCCGCAAGATTGTATTGGTGCTGCTGTTGGCTTCGGGCGCGGTCCTAGTCGTCTAGCGTCGCGCTGGCCTGGCCCTTGTCCTGTGCAGAACCAACACACAATCATATGGATCAATGAATCAGGAGCCGCTTTCCATGCTTGAACCCACAGCTCGCCTCGGCCGCATCGCTATCCTGTGGCGCGGAGATGAAGCAGCGCGCCACAGCGCCTCACCAGAGACCAGCCGGTTCAGTGCCGTATTCGCGGCGCTCGCCGATGTCGGCGTTGATGCGGAACCGGTGGTCTATGAGGACGATGTCCTCAACGCCGTCCGAACACAGCTCGCCACGTTCGATGGCGTGCTCGTCTGGGTCAATCCGATTCACGAGGGGCGCAACCGCGCCAATCTTGACGCGCTGCTGCGCGAGGTCGCGGCGCGCGGCGTCTGGGTGAGCGCCCATCCCGATGTCATCCTCAAAATGGGCACCAAAGAGGTGCTCCATCGCACCCGCATTATGAGCTGGGGCTGTGACACGGCCCTCTATCGAACGCTCGAGCAGATGAGTGTGGAATTGCCCTTGCGACTCGCCGCAGGTCCGCGCGTGATCAAGCGCAACCGCGGTAATGGCGGCCAGGGTGTCTGGAAAGTCGAGGCGCTGGCAAGTCCACCCGACGGGCTGATGGTACGCGTGCTTGATGCCACCAAGGAAGGATCGGAGGACATCGCATTGGACGAGTTTCTTAAGCGGTGCATCGAGTATTTCGAAGACGGTTCTGTGATCGATCAGCCGTTCCAGCCACGCCTGAGCGAAGGGGTGGTCCGCTGTTATATGGCAGGCGATCGCTGCGCCGGCTTCGGCTATCATAAGGTCAAGGCCCTGGTTGACGAACCGACCGCGCGCGCGAAAGCCGGACCGCGGCTCTATGCCAACAAGGCCGACCCGCGCTTCCAGGGCCTGCGCCGGTTGATGGAAGACGAGTGGACGCCGCAGCTGACTTCCTTGCTGGACATCCCGAGGAGCGATCTCCCGATGATCTGGGATGCAGACTTCATGCTGGGCCCGCCTTGCTCCGACGGGAGCGACAGTTACGTGCTCGGCGAGATCAACGTCAGTTCAGTCTTCCCGATCCCGGATGACGCGCCGGCAGAGATCGCCCGCCGCGTCGCGGATAGACTGCAGGCGAAGCTCTGAATGTCGACTGTGTCATAGCTTCGGAAGCTGACCACATCGCGCTGCTCGGCTCCGGCGTGCAGCCAGCGCAGGCGCTGAGTGTCTCTTTCGCTCGCGCTGACGATGCGATCGAGCGGCAACGCATTTCGGTCTGGCTCTTGGTTGACCGGGGCTCACTCACAAGGCCGCTATGCGCCCAAGCGGCCCTCCCGGCCAAGTCGCAGTTTCACCCGCAGGCGACTGGCAGCATTTCTGTCGTTCTGGCGCTTAGGTCTGCTTCTGTGGAGCAGCTCACTGCAACCGCCGCGAAGTCTATCAGCCCTGCGAGATCACCCGCGAGGTCACGGAGCTGAAATCGCACTCATGTGTGAACCGGCTCACCAATCGTGCCGGCAATTTGTCGTATCATTTCTCCAGATCGCGCTCCAAGCGTGTGGCAGGTCTTCGTCGCGTGTCTCGCTTGACCCCTGAGGCGCCTCCTCCGCCTTGCTGCGGAGGCGCGGCCTAACGATCGAAAGCGACACGGCCGGACCAAACCGTCTCGCGCACCGCGGCGATCTCAACGCTTCGAAAGGAACTCTCCATGCTCACCTTTCTGCGGCAAGACCCTTCCATTCCGGTCGATATTCAAGACACCGAGTTCACGCGGGATCTGCTCGGCCGATACGTGTGCAGCACCTATGACGAAGCCGTGAGCAACGGCGGCAAGCCGTTTGATGTAGTGGTCATCGGCGCAGGCATGTTCGGCGCCTATGTCGCCGACAAGATCTATCGCGGCAGCGCCGACCAGAACCTCCGGGTGCTCCTGCTCGACGCGGGAGGCTATTTTGCTTCAACGCACGTGCAGAACATGCCGCATCTCGGGCTGAATGCGCCGGATACCGCGCTGGTCACACGTAACGATCAAGATCCGGGTGGGCGCAATGGCGTCTGGGGCATTCCTTGGCACAGCAACGAGCCGTTCACCGGGCTAGCCTACTGCCCGGGAGGCCGATCGCTGTTCTGGGGAGGCTGGTCGCCGCGGCTCACGCCGGCTGATCTGGCTGCGTGGCCCAAAGGCGCGCGCGATTTTCTGACAGCGAACTACCCGGACGTCGAGTTCGAAATTGGCGTTCAGGACAAGGCGGACTACCTCTCGGGTCCGCTCAATGCGGCGGTCAATGCAGCGCTCCAAAGCGTGGCGGGCGGCGCGAACATTCCCAATGTGACCGTCGATGTCGTCGAAGAGGCCCCGATCGCGGTGCAGGCAGGCTCACCGGGGCCCGGCCTCTTTTCCTTCGACAAATTCAGCAGCGGACCCATGCTGCTGGAGAGCATCCGCGACGATATCGCGAAACGTTGGACGTTGAACGATAATTCGCGGCGGCGATTCTTCCTCGTTCCGCGCTGCCACGTGATCCGGCTACAGAACAGCGGGGGCAAGGTCACGGGCATCGATCTCACCTACAATGGTCAGTTTCGATCGCTCTCCGTTCCGACAAACCTCAGTCCCGATTGCCAGGTCATTCTGGCGGCGGGGACGATCGAGTCGACACGGCTGGCGATCGAGTCGTTCCCGATCAATCGTGGTGCGTACAGCATGGGCGCCAACTTTATGGCGCATCTGCGCACGAATCTGACCGTGCGCGTCAAGCGCAGCGCGCTCGGGCTCGGAGCGGTCACCACACTTGAGCAGGGCGGAGCCATCGTGCGCGGCGAGATCACGAATCCGGACGGCAGCAAACGCCGCTATCATTTCCAGGTGCTCGCATCGGCCGAGAAAGGACAGAACCCGGAAGCAACGATGTGGACTATGGTGCCCGACATCGACCTGTTGCGGAACCTGCTTTCGAACGAGGACCCGGATTGGGTGGCGATCGTTTTCCGCGGTCTCGGTGAAATGGACGGCGACAAGAGCGCAGGCCCGGGCGGCGTCACGAGCTTCGTGAACCTCACCAATGCGGCCGATCCGCTTCAAAACGACGGCATGAGCGCGCGCGCGTGGGTCAATTTCACGCCGACGCCAAACGACTACGCGGCCTGGAGCAAACTCGCCAGCGCAGCGGTCAGCCTGGCCGGACGCCTCGGCAAGAACGCCGGCGACGTTCAGTACCTGTACAATGGCGGCTGGCAAAGCATCCCACCCGCCGATCCGTTTGGTGCCACCAAGGACAAGTTGGGCAATACGCATCACGAAGCGGGCACGTTGTGGATGGGCGAGGATCCGGCCACATCGATCACCGACTCCAACGGACGATTCCATCACATCGCCAACGCCTATGTTGCTGGCCCTGCTGTGTTCCCCACCGTCGGCTCGGCGAATCCGTCTTTGACCGGCCTTACGCTCGCGCGTCGGACGAGCGCCGCCGTCGTTGCGGCATCGACGCCGACGCCTTTGGCGCGTTTCAAGCCGCTCTACGCAGGAAGCTTGGCAGACTGGCAGATGTCGGGGTCCGGAAGCTTCCTGCAGGTGTTCGACATTCTCGAGTCCGTCGGCGGGCCCGGATTGCTCTGGTACACGCGCGAGAGCTTCTCCGACTTCGTGCTCGAGCTGGAATGGCAATACGCCAACCGCACGGACAACTCCGGCGTTTTCATCCGCGTGCCCAACCTGAACAGTTCGAATCCGAACGATTGGACGGCCGCAATCGACCAAAGCTACGAGATCCAAATCGATCCCCGTGGATACAACTCCGAAAAGAATATGGAGAGCGATCCGCTGCGAAGCACGGGCGCCATTTACAACATCAGTGCCGCGACCCGCAGCGATGTTGCGAAAGGCCCGTGGCAATGGAACAGGTTCCTGATTGAGGCGGTCGGAAACCGCATCAAAGTGACGCTTAACGATGTGCTCGTGAACGACTTCACGGATCCCACGTCCCGGTCTCTTCGCGGCCACATCGCGCTACAAAACCATCACGATGGATCGAAGGTGCAATTCCGCAACATCCGCATCAAGACGGTGTTGCCGGGAGTCACCGAGCTGCCTGTCCCAAGGGTCGCCTAGTCTTCGCCGTTCTGCACAAGATGGGGCGCTCCGCCGGAGCGCCCTTGGCAGTTGCGCGATCTGCGTCGGAGGGCGGCCGCATTTGCTGTGATTTCAATGGCTTATCGAAATGGGCAAACGCGTAAGTGCATTTCGGGCCTATAGGCGCTTTTCAGGCACAGCTCCAAAGCTCTGAACTAGGTCGGGGTTTCCGGATGCCACGCCTCGCCATCGACCCGCCGACGCATCGCTGGACTCTGCCCGTTATTTGGACAGATGCCACGGCGAAGCCACGTGTTCACGCCACCCGCCACTGAGATTTCGGCCAATAACCGCCGTCAAACTGGCGGGGCTGGCGCGGCGTTGTGTGGGCGTCTGCGGAGAAGCCGTATGATCGGAGCCTGCGGCTGCGCGGTCAGAGCTCCGTTCCCAGTCCCCGTGGCCGAGCAACTCTTTGCGTTCGCCGGTCAGTTGCTCCAGCGCTGACCGACTTCGTCATCCTGGTCACTGCCACCGCCAGGCCTCATCCTATGCGACCTTTCGACGATTGAGGCCGAAGCCTATCGCCAGAGCCGCAATCATGAGTAGCTGGGCCGCGACCGTTTGCGTGGTTGGGAACAGACCAACCAACGAGATGCGTGGCACCAAGCGTAACGGCGCGATGCTAACGATGCCGGCCTCTTGCAGGGCCGCGATGCCCTTGCCCGCCAGCACGACCGTCAGAATCGCCATGAGCCACGAACTGTAGGTGAAGAACTTGCCGATTGGCAGCCGGCGGCTATAGCGCAGCATCGCCCACGCGATGAATGCCAGCGCCGCGCACGCGCTCAGCGCGCCGGCAAGGATCGTACCGCCGTTTCCCTGGCTCCACAGCGCCGCGTAGAAGAGGATCGTCTCGAATACCTCGCGGTAAACCACGATGAAAGCGAGCCCGAACAGAAACCAGGCCGAACCACCGGACAATGCCTTCGCCATCTTTTCGCGAATGTAGCGCTGCCATTGATCGGCGTGCGCCTTGCCGTGCATCCAGATGCCAACCGAGAGCAGGACAACGGCGGCGATCACCGACCCGAATCCCTCCGTCAGCTCCCGGCTCGCGCCGCTGATTCCGATCACCCAGGTCGCGATGACCCAGGTTGCGAAGCCGGCGACGAGCGCGCCCACCCAACCCGCATGGACGTAGGGCATGACCTCCATCCGCTCAGCCTTGCGGAGGAAGGCGATCATCGCAACGACGATCAGCAGCGCTTCCAGTCCTTCGCGCAGCAGGATCGTTGCCGCTCCGAGAAACGTTGAGAGGCCGCTTGCCGCATTGGGGGAAAGCGACGCCTCTGCATCATCAAAAAGATCGTCGAGGACCTGTACGCGATCGGCGAGCGCATCGGCATTTTCTCCGCTCTGGATGGCGGCACGGTAGTCGCCCATCGCGCCCTCGATCCGCTCCAGAAGCGCACGATTGCGCGCCCCCAGCGCCGGTTCGACCGGCTCAAACCCATCGAGATAGGCAGACAAAGCCAGTTCGCCCGCATGCTGGCGGTCCCCCGCACGATAGGCGGCAAGGCTCGCGGTCAAGCGGCCGCGCACCAGCGACAGGGATCCGGTCTGCTGCTGCGTGACGGTTTCTGGATGACGACGCAAATAAGCCATGAGAGCGTCGGCCTTGTCCTGTCCGATCTTGCTCGCGAGCGCTGCGGGCGTCGTCCCGACGAGCGTCTTCAGATCGGGAACGAGCCTATGAAGCGAGGCGTCCTGCTTCCACAGCCGCTCGCCTTCAGCCGCAGCGGCATCGTGGAAGGCGAAATGACTGGCGTAGAGGGCCAGCGCCCAACGGTCATCGGTCGGAAGGCTGTCGAAGCTCGGCATCGCCGTACCATCAAGTCCCTGGGTGATCACCTGATAGAGGGCAAACACGCTGCGCTGGCGAGCACGCTCGGCGTCCGTGAACGCTATGGGCGGCGTATCAAGCTTGACGGCATCTGGTCCATGGCCGTCGCCCGCGTCTCCATGGCAGGCGGCGCAGTTCTGACCGAATAACGTCGCGCCGCGTGCGAAGTCCGGAACCTTGTTCGGCGCCAGCGGCACGGGGTAGGTCGCCAGCAACGCAGCCGCCAGGCCATGCGCTATAGCTGCTACTTGCTCGGCGTCAGACTTGTCTGCGATGGCGCCCTGCAGGCGGGCAGCTTCCATCGCAAGCGCTTGCCGTTCCGGCTTAGGTGGGAGTGCAGCGATCTTTGCGGCAACGGTCGCCGCGAACTCATTCTGCTCGGCATATTCGGAAGGGCTTAAGACCGAGCCATGTGATACGGCGCCGGCGTAATCCACCGCAATGTAATCCAGCAGTCGCCACGTGGTTTCGACATCGCTCGTCTCGGCCCTCGCTGCGCCGCAGAATACCAGAGCGACCAGCGTGGCAAGCACTGCGAGACGCGGCGGTAAAGATAGCATGCTCACCGGGGATGCCAAATTGAAGGTTGGGTCCGAGGACGGTCGTACCGCCGGTTTCGGATCGGTGCAATTTGAGACGTTCTAATTCAGCTCCAGGTCAACTTCTTTTGAGGCATGTGCGCCGGCCTTCTCGCCGCGGTAAGCGCTCCCGTTAACCGCGCCGGGCGAGTAGCGGCGACGACAGCAAGCGTCGCCTTTGCGCCATCGGCTCCGCCCTTCTCCGGGGCGCCAGCAAGTAACGCGATACGGCGTCCGAAAGACTGCTAGACTTAAGTTTCGGAGTTCGTGAGATCGTGCTTCGGCGCAAGGCCCACCCTACGTGGAGAAGGCCATGAGATTTGCGGTCGCTTCATTGTTGCTGGCAATTGCGCTCGGATTGGGTGCGGCCGTGGGAATTATGCCTGCTGCTGCCCAGACCTTCACTGAATTCATGCTGGCTCCCGCCAGCCGTCCGTCCGCAATCACCACTGGGCCAGACGGTGCGCTCTGGTTCACCGAGGCAGCGGGCAAGATCGGGCGAATAACCATCGATGGCAGCATCACCGAATTCCCGATCAAGGGCGGCGGCGTTTTGCATTCCATCACGACGGGGCCTGACGGCGCGCTGTGGCTCACCGAGTTCACGGCGAAGAAGATCGGGCGCATTCCGACGACCGCCACCGTCGAAAACCTAAAGCTGACCGAATTCGCAATCCCTGGATCGACGGGACCACTTGGCATCACGACCGGGCCAGATGGTGCCTTGTGGTTCACCGGGCGACAGATTGCCAGTTCGCTGGAGGCCGCATCATCAGGCTCAAGCTCAACCAACCTCATTCTTTCATCGTGTCGTGGTGATGATGCATCATGGGAGCCATGTCACTGGGCCGCATGGCGCCGACCTTCGCAACCGGAACCGTGACGTCGACTTTGCCCGCCTTGGCAAACGTCAAACTTAGAGAGAAAGTCTGACCTTCTTTGAGCGGCTGCTTCAAGTCGACGAGCATAATGTGCATGCCGCCCGGATCGAATGTGGTCTTTGCATGAGGTACCAGATCGACGACGGGCATTTCGCGCATACGGGACATGCCATTCTCTTCTGTGGTGCTGTGAAATTGAACTTTGTCCGCGACGGGCGTCGTCGCCCCCAACAACTGGTCTGGAGATTCGCCGTTATTGATCAATGTAAGGTATGTTGCGCCGGTCTTGGCTCCACCGGGCGTCGCTCGCGCCCAAGGTCGCTCGACTACGATTGAGCTCGAACCTGACATTTGCGCGTTAACCTGAACGCTGGCTGCCAAAACGAATGCGATGCTCAAGATCAGCTTGATTGGTTGTTTCATCAGTCGTGCTATCCGTTCTTGTGGACCATTTGCTTGCTCAGCCAAGCGGCGATCTCATCTCCACCTTCGCTACTCTGGATCACATTCGCGAACCGTCCCTGTGGATCCATCAAATAGAGGTACGCGCTGTGCGAGACGGGATAATCGGTCTTTTCGGCTTCGGATTTCTGCGCTTCGGCGTACACGCGATATACCCTCAGCACGCCGTCGATCTGCGCCTGGCTTCCAGTCAGGCCGACAATGCGATGATCAAATGACTTCAGGTAATCAGTCATGACGACAGGGGTGTCGCGCTGGGGGTCGACCGTGACAAAGAGCGGTTGGAGCTCGCTGGCATTTGGGCCAAGCTTTTCCAAGGCCGTGCTCATGTTGGTGAGCGCGGTCGGACACGCATCCGGGCATAAGGTGTAGCCGAAGTAGATCAGAAGCCACTTGCCGCGGTAAGTCTCATCGCTCACTGTCTTGCCGTCGGTCGTTACCAGCGTGAACGGCCCGCCAATCGCTGCCGTGCCAGACGTGACGACCTTCGGATACGGAGTCGCCACAAACCATACCTCAGCCAGCGCGATCGCGCCGGCGGCCGCAACAAGAGCTATGATGGTCAGGCGTCTGGTTCGTGTCTTCATCGACGGCTACTGTTTGGCCTTGGCATCCGGCGATCGAGGAGCGCGCCACTGGTCGTTGGGTCGGCCACTGCTGTCATCTCTGCCCATCATCGCGCCGCAATGGTTCATCATCCCTATCCGTTCCATCATTCCGCTCCCCCGACCCATCATTCCGACCATCGTCGTGGAGCTGGACGAGGCGTGATCGTCGGCATAGAGAGCCGGAGCCATGGTCACCGCGGCGACCGAGAACGCGGCGAATACAAGCAGAGTTCTAGCGGTTGATTGCATGTTCGGTCTCCTTTCGTCGGTTTCCGATTTCCGCAGGCTCGCCGCGCGTTCTTTCGGCGGCGTCCCCAGGATTTCGGTCTGGACCCCGACCCTGAGCGACATCTGCCGTTGCCTGGTCAAGGACCGGAGAATTCGTTGCCTGCCAGCCGACATTCGCTGCGCTTTGTGATGTGGAGGTTCCGCAAGAGCGGCCGATCAGGCGGTTCATGCACAGACCGAGCCCGCACATCACCAAGCATGGCAGTACGCTCAGCAGGACGGGCGCAATACCGGCAGCCACGAGCCAGTTCCATCCGAACGCGGTGCCGGCGATCACGGCGATAACCGCGAGGATAACCAGTGCGCGCCGCTCCCCAAGATAACGCCAGGGCCGCCACGCGCGTACCGCAGAGATATCATCTGCTCTTATTTTCGTCTGAGGAGTCATCAGCTGTTTCTCTATCGAGGATCACTTCGTTAATGGGCGACATCAGCCAGTCGAACACACGCCGGAGCAGGCCGAGCGACGCGTGCAATCGATCAGGGTCTTGCCGCTGAGCGAAGCGATCGCCGGTATTGGTCATGACGGCTCGGAGCGTGTCGGCGATTTCTGGGGAATCCCACTCGGCCGGGCCAAGCGCGCGCCCGACTTCCTGGCCAGCGCGATCGATAATGAGCGTCGTCGGCAAGCCGATCGCGCCTACAGCACGCAACGCCTGCCCGGAGGGGTCGGTGTAAACGGCAAGGTTGCGAATGGTGACCTCGGAGTAGAACTTGCGGACGGCTTCGTGCCCGCCGCGATCCACCGAGAGAGGTACAACTTCGAGCTCGGCGCCGCCCAAGGCCGCTTGCAGCCGATCGAGCGCGGGCATTTCCTTTCGGCAGGGCACGCACCAGGTGGCCCAGATATTGAGGACCACGACCTTTCCTTTGAAGTCAGCCAGACTTCGCGGTCGGCCTTCCTCATCACTGAACTGAACAGCGGCGACAGGTCTTGGGCTGTTATGCAGGACCACCTTTTTCGCTGGCTCCTGAGCAACGGCCAATTGAGTGGCCGCTGCGAGTGCGATTGCGACAGCGATCGCGGACTGAATCCGGCCGATACAGGGGACAAGCATCATTGCTGCTCAACCTTTCCGATCGATGGCAGGATCGCATCCACAAGCCGTTTGGGGACGATCGTTGGCCAACGTGCTTGTGGGGCGATGCGGGCCGACCTCGCCCGCTACCGACTGGCTACACGGTGGCGTAGACGGTCGGTGCCTTGCCATCCTTGGTCACGGCGTAGATGACGAATTTCTGCGTCTTGGGGCCGGTCATGCCGGGGGAGCCGGTCGGCATCCCGGGAAGGGTGATCCCCGCAATCGGCGGCCGCTCGGACAGAAGCTTACGGACCACCTCCACAGGGACATGCCCATCGACCACGTAGTTGCCAACGAACATCGTGTGACAGCCCTGATATTTCGTCGGCACGCCAGCGTCTTGGCTGATCTCGGCGAGATCATTGGTGGGCTTCACGTCAACGGCAAAGCCGCTCTGCCGAAGATACGCGGCATAGTCCTCGCAGCAGCTGCATTGCGGATTCTTGTACAAGGTCGCCTGGGTCGGAGCGGCAAACACTGGCAGCGGCAGCACGAGCGTCGTTAGCGCAGTGCCAAGGCAGAATGTCCGTCTATTCATGTCGTTTCTCCTTTGCAAAGATCGGGTTGCTCATGCAACGCGCAGCACCGTCATCATTCCCGACACCTGGTGGTCGGTGACATGGCAATGCAGCATCCAGTCGCCGGGATTGTCGGCGACAAAAGCGATCTCGATCGTCTCTTTCGGTCGCACGAGAACGGTATCGGCCCATTGCCGGTACGGCACCGGTGCACCGTTGCGGCTCAGGACGCGGAAGCTGTGGCCGTGGAGATGCATAGGATGCCACCAGGCGGTCTCGTTGCGCATCGACAGCACGCAGCTTCGTCCGCGCCGCAGCGTAAGCAGCGGCGGCATCCCAGCGTGACCGTCGCCCGTCATGGAATGACCGTTGATGGCCCAGCTGGCTTGGTTGCCCATGCCCATCATTCCGCCCATCCCCATCATGCCTCCGCCACCCATCATGCCGCCCTGCAGCCGGAGTTCGCGCAGTTCGGCGTTGGTCAGGTCCGGCTCTGGCAACGGATTGCGCGGCAAACGGAGCGGTGAATCGAGTGGATGCGCGCGGAGCGGCGGCTCATCTTTGTAGGCGAGTTGAGTGAGCCAATAAGACAGGTTGTCGTAGAAGTCGTCCATCACGCGGTATCGCCGTCCCGGTTCACCCTGCATATCGAGGATGAGGTCGACGCGCATTGCGGGAGCAAGAAGCAGGCGCCCATTGTCGGGCTCATGCGGTTCGCAGGGCTGGCCGTCGATCGCGACGATTGTCGGACGATGGCCCTCGAAGCGCAGGGACATGATGCGAGCGAGCGAGGTGTTGATGAGACGCAGGCGAATGCGCTCCCCTGCCCGTACTGACTCCTCTTCGGACACCACACCGTTCACCGTGACGGTGTTGCCGACGCGGCCGGACATGGCGGCTTCCATGCCGTTGCCGAATCCCGACGCGATTTGCGCGTCGGATTTGAGCCGCCAGTCGCTCAACACCCAGACAACGTCGCGGTCGACCGGTACGGGTTCCGGCTCTTCAACGATCAGAGCTCCGGCTAGGCCGCGCCCCAGTTGCTGCAGACTGTCGGCATGCGGATGGTACCAGAACGTGCCGGCGTCGGGCGGCGTGAATTCGTAGGTGAAGGCTTCGCCAGGCTCGATCGGCGGCTGCGTGAGGCCAGGAACGCCGTCCATGGCATTCGGCAGACGTATGCCGTGCCAGTGGACGGTCGTATCTTCCGGTAACTGGTTTCGCACCACCAACCGAACGGGCTCGCCTTGGCGGAGCCGGATGTCGGGACCAGGGATGCGATTCCCGTAACACCAGACATTTGTTTCCGTGTCAGGCGAGCCAACGAGGGACACGCGACCGGGCGCCGCGGAGAGCTCAATGAACTTGGGTTCTGCCGGTGCGGCTCGTGCTATTCGCCGCAACAGGGCGGAGGCCGCAATTGCGGTGCCACTTAGCAGCACTGCGCGACGATCGATCGCCGGACGCAAATTGGAGTGCATGAATGCCGATCCTGGACGTTGATCCGCTGCCCGTGGCCAAGAGCCCACGTGCGTCATCACGATGCGCTGTCGATGCGGTGGGCATCGTTGCGCGCCAAAGGTCACATCGCGACCAGCGATGCGCCTTTAGTTCAGGACGGCAGGTCTGGGAGGATACGGGTCAGGCGGGATCGTATGCCCCGCAAGAATTGGGCTGAAGCAATCTCGCGCCGTCTCGACCGAGGACAGCTCAAACAGCGGTCCAAAGACGGGCAAGGCCACGAAACTTCCGCAAAAGGCGGAGCATGCCGCGGCCGTCATGGCCTTCTGATCGTCGCCGCAGCCGTGACATTTGCCTTTCATCGGCATGTCGGTCGCGGCAGCCATGACCATGCTCACGTCAGCATGCGCAGCACGTATGCCATGCGGAACCAGCCCCACGATGAACGTGAGGGCAAGCGCCAGTCTCATGACGCGGCCAAGCTTCTCCGACATGCGACTAAGATAACGACCAGCGTCGAGAATAGCTAGGCCATTGGCAGGAGCCGCAACATCAACCGGCGCTGCGGTTCACGGGTTTGTGAGCCCGATATCCTGCCAGTAGCAGGCTGGCTTTCGATCTCCATCTGCGCCCGGTGGCACTGCTTACGGTCCCGAGAGGTATTTAACGAGCGCCGCAATGCCGAGAATGAGAAGGATGAGGATGAGTACTCCGATCAGAGCCATCTCCCAACCCATGCCACCCATCATGTTCATCATGCCATCCATCATGCCTCACACTCCCTAAGTAGCCCGATGGCTTGGCTCGTTCATCATGCGCAGCATTGCCGGACGCCGGTCCTTAGAAATCTCCAGACAAGCGCAGTTGCTAGCGCGAGAACGGCGATATTCAACACGGTGGTGTAGATGAGTGCGATCGATGCTTCAGTCACCTTGGCGTGGCGGGCCACACCGCGGCCCAGTCCATCACAAAATAGTGGCTGATCGCGAAAGATCCGGTCGGAAACCCATTTTCAAGTAAATAATGCTGATGCCGGCATGCCGCGCTGCAGCCAAGACGCGAGCTGTGGGCGCAATGGCGTTCCGGATGCCGGAAATGTCGATGCCCGCAAGCGCGAACATCCCGCCCTCAGAGCCGAAGTCATTCTGCATATCGACAACGATGACGGCGCTCTGAGTTGGGTTGATGGAAAGAGCCTCAGGCTTCGCTTCGATAGCGATCTGCCCGGATGATCGCATGTCATCGTCCCCTTGAACGAGCACTCAGGGTACGCCTAGAGCATCGCGCCGACAATCCAGATGGCGTCGCGAAACGCCACTGATGCGACGTCCGCACCTGGACCTGGCCCCAACTCGGACCTCTGGCGCGGTCCGCTATCGTGCCCACTATCAGGAGTACGCCGGACCTCATATGCGCCTTGATCTCCGGCTGGAAGCTGACCACGCGGATCGCCACCCTTGGTCTCAGCTTCGCGGATGAGGCGTTTCAGGCGCTGGCTACAGCCAGTTGCCCCGACCGACAGAGCGCAGCGAAGTGAACCCGCGCACGCCGAGATGGAGTTGCGGACGCGGATACTGTGGAGTTACTGTGCACTGCTCCGGAGCATGCGCCTATGCCCACAAATCCCTTCATCGATATCGGTCATTTCCTGAGTGCGATGACGGGCGACTATCTCAGTCTCGGAAACTGGCGCTATCTGATCCTGGCGCTGTTCTGGGCGCTGCTGTTCGCCAGCATTGCATTGGCCTTGCGGAATTGGCAGGAGGATTCGGAGCAACGTACCGGCCGACATCTCGGAATCTGGCTGGTTCGGGTGCTGGTCGGCTGTATGTGGTTTCAGGGCATGTTATGGAAGCTGCCGCTACCTCTGTCGGGCGGTCTGCAATACTGGACCGAACAGGAATCGACCAACGCGGCGTTCGAGTTTCACCGCAGCTTCATGAAGGATGTCGTGCTCCCGAACATGACCATCTTTGGGCCAATCGTCTTTGTTGCCGAGCTGGCATTCGCTGGGTCGATGATGCTCGGGCTTGCGGTGCGATTGCTGGGCGTGCTGGCCATCGCCTATGTGCTGCAGCTCTGGCTCGGCCTGTATGGCAATTCGTCCGAGTGGCCGTGGACGTACATGTTTTTGGCCATGCTGATGTTCCTGCTCACACTCGATGGCGCCGGCCGCAGTCTTGGCCTTGATGCCTGGTTGCGCCGCCAAATCCCTGCGGTGCGCGACGGGAAGGGATTAATCGGCGGGTTTTTCCACATGGCGGGCTAGTTGCGATCGTTTGAGTGAGAGAGTGACGACGTTGAGCCAACCTCGTGAACTCACAAGAGCCGACCGGCCGCACGAGATGCTTGGCGGGCATTTGATCGCTCTATTTCGCGCAGCCTCGCTTCTTGCGGTGCTGGGCCCAACTTGCGCGTACGCGGCCGATATCGGTTATCTGGCCCCATCAGGCGTCTCGGCATCGGAGTTCCCCTCGCCCCAGCGCCCGGTTGCGCCGATTGTCAGCCCAGGCCGCTCCGACGAGAGGCACCGTGACTCCCTGGATGAGACCGGCGAGATTGCTCGGCGTCTTGTGTTGAAGCCCGGCATGACGGTCGGTGATATCGGCGCCGGCCGTGGCTACCACACGGTTCGGCTCTCGCCCCTCCTCGCCTCCAAAGGCTCAGTCATTGCTGAGGACGTCACCCGAGATTACCTCATCGAGCTCGCCAGGCGCATCGAACGTCTTCGACTGACAAACGTCACATTAGCGCTGGGCGAACCGCACGACCCACGCCTGCCCGCCTCCTCGCTGGATGCCGCCATCCTCGTGCACATGTATCACGAGATCGCCCAACCCTATGCCTTTCTCTATAATCTCGCGCCTGCCTTGAAACCGGGCGCGCGGATCGGAATTGTCGACCTTGAGCGTCCGACCTCCGAACATGGCACGCCAATTGAGCAGTTGCGTTGCGAAGCGAGCGCCGTCGGTTATCGCGAGATCGCCACATATCAGCTCGCAGGCGATGGCGGATACCTCGCTGTCTTCTCCCCGCCGAATAAGGAAAATCGAAAGTCTCCCCGGGATATCGTTGCCTGCGAAGATCGTGCCGGCACGCGCTGACTAGCTCCTCTTGCCGTGGTCTCGCAGCTCGAACGCGAGACGAACAAACGTCGCCGAAATCGACCAGGCTGCCTTGATGCCGGCGATGAGATTGCCGGAGACCTTCGACACTCCGCCGATTCGGCGCCGCTGTCCGACAGCGATCTCAAGCATCGGTACACGCGCCGCGGCGACCCGCATCAACATCTCCAGATTCCAGCCAAATGTCTCTTCCTTCATATTGAGACGTATGAGCGCATCCCGCCGGATAGCGCGAAACGGCGACAGATCCGTGAAGTTTGCGCCATAGACGAAGCGCAGCAGAAGCCTGCCGACGTGGGCAGCGATGACCTGCTGTGGTGCCAGGCTGCCGGGCTCACGTGGGCCGCGAACACGCGAGCCGAGTACGAAGTCGGCTTGCCCAGCAATGATCGGCGACACCAGATCAGGAATGAATTCCGCAGGATCGCTGCCGTCGCCGTCGAGGAAAACCAGAATGTCGGCGTTATCACGCACAGCGGCGATGCCAGCCTGGATCGCGCGCCCGTAGCCGCGTCGCGGCTCGACAATTACGCGCGCTCCGGCGGCCTCAGCGCGCTCGACCGTACGATCTCGCGAGACCCCGTCGACCACGATGACCTCGCTTACATTCTGGCCGAGCACCGCCGTCACGACCCAGCCGATGGCCGCTTCCTCATCAATGCAGGGAATGATCGCCGAAACCACCGGCCGGCGCTCGCTCTGTTCGCTCTCCTTGATCACCTGGCTCACAGGCTCCAGCGCAGGCCGCAATTGGCGCAGCACTTGGGTGGCTCGTCTGACAAGAGCGCTGCCCGAAAGTCCCGGTAGGCGGGCCCATTCCAGATGTCCCGCAGGGCCTGCTGCCGGGCATGACCGAGGGTGTAGTTGTCATAGCCATGCTGCGAGAACGGCGCGATACAGCATGGCAGCGCACGGCCATTGGCCGTAAAGTACATCAGCGACCATGGCCGCCGGCAGAGCGACCATGGCGAAAGGTCTCCGCCACCCTTGAGGCTTAAGCTGGGCTCGCTCGTTGCGCCCGATGCGCTGAAGGTCATGCCAAGGGAGCGCGCGAGCTCCTCAGCCTGCTTCAGGTACGCCGCTTCCTCCTCCGTCAGGCGCTCGAACAGCGCCTGATCCGGCCGCGCCTTGCCAATGGCGGATTCATCGAAGAATACGAGCCGTTGCAGATAGACTTCCTTGACGCTGATCTCCGCCGCAATTTGCACAAAGGCCGGAAGCTGCTCGACAGTCTCTCTCAGACCGGTCAGCCAGAAGGATACCAGCGGCTTAGAGTGGCCCTCCCGCTCCTGTAGTTCGCGAAATGCTCGCACGTTGCGGATGATGCGGCCGAAATAATCTCTGCCGCGGATCGCCTTGAAGCTCTCGCGATTTGACGCGTCGAGAGAGACGCGCAGTTCATCAAGGCAGGCGTCGATCAGCGCACGGCCGTTGCGCTCACTGAGAACCGTTCCATTTGTGTTGAAGACGACATAAACGCCACGATCCTTCAGGTATCCGACCATGCGGGGCAGATCAGCGACCAGCATCGGCTCGCCGACGCCGTGCAGAACCGCCCGCGCAAGACCGGGGACCTGATCGACAATCGATACGAACAAGTCCCAGCTCATGTCCGCCGGCGGCTCGAGCTGCTCGTAGGTGCGCGGGCAAGTGGTGCACAAAAGATTGCAGCGGTTGGTTACCTCCAGATAAAGGCAGACTGGCGGGCGCTGGGCGACCTCGGTGCGCTCGCCCGCGACCGACTCGTGGTAGCGGCGCGGGTCGAACGGCGCGTGAGGGTTTTGCGCTTCGCGGGAAAGGCTCATTGCAACAGCCTTGCCTCTATGGTCCGCGGCATGCGGGTCCTCCAGACGACGAAGGCCCAAGCCAGCAAAAGACCTCCAAACAGGATTGATTTGCTTACCACCCTTGGAATGTAGAAGTCCCAGTCGAGTTGTTCGGACAGCAGCAGCGCTCCGATCGAAACGACCCAGGTGGGCGCGGAGCCGCACAAGGCGGCAAACGGCGCAACAATCAGAAAATACCAGGGGTAGTTCGGCGACCACAACAGGAAAGCAAGAAGCAACAGCATGTTAATGTCGGCAACACGCGACGCGATGCTGTGATCAGAGCTGCGGGCAACCATGAGCCCCTTGAGCATGAGGACCAGCCCGGCCAGTGCCACGTAGACGGCAACGTCGCGCTCATGCTCGCCGAACACAAGCCGCCAGAGCGACAACAGCCAGATATCGTTGCCGGCAACGATCCCCTCTTGGTTGAAATAGCCCTTGGTCAGGAACCCGAGAACGCCCCAGCCGACCGACAGATAAGGAAGGTAACAAAGCGCGATGACAGCGATCACAACGAGCGGCATTTTAGGGTCCCACGGCCGCCAGATCCCGGCGAGCACCGGCGCCGCATACGGTTTCACCAGCGTCGATAACGCGATCACGGCGGCCCCGCGCAGAGCGGAGCCGGTCAGGGCAACCCATAGGCCCAGCAGCACCAGCGCGACCATGAGCGCGTCGACGTGGCCGCTGTTGGCGATCTCCCACAGCGGCAGCGGATGCCAGAGATAGGCGATCACGCGCGTCACCGGGCGGTGCATGCGCCGCAGCAGCAGCATGATCATCGTGACGGTGACGGCCTCGCACCCCAACAGTGCGAGGCGCATCGTCGTCACGCTTTCACCAATCCGCGTGACAACGAGGAAGAAAAACTGCGCCACGGGAGGATAGATGGTGACGGCAGAGTCGGCCCGGTTGATGTGCGGCAAGATCGCCCCGTCGCGCAGAGATGCCAATGCCTCATGAGCCGGGAAATAGCGGTACGGATTGATACCTGCGGCCTGAACCCTGCCATCCCAGACATAGCGATAGATGTCATTGGACAGAAGGGGATCGAACGCCAGCACATAGGCTCTCAGAACGATCGCCAAGCCAAAAATGAGCCATAGCGCGCGATCGGGTGGAGCCTGTTCGGCCATACTTGTCGCTAAGATCGTCAGCAGACCTGCAAGAATGGTCAGAGCAATGAAGGCATTATCACCGGCTGCCTCGAAGGCAAAGGGGGTCACCAGAGTGAGACCAAGCAGGACAACGCCAATACCGGCCAGCCGATGAAGCGGAGGCATTGTGGTGACCGAGCGCGCCAGTCCGCCGAATTGACTCACAATGGTGCCCGCAATTGGCTTCATGGGTCTATCCGCTGCGCAGCCTTGAGAAAAACTCGGCTCGCCCGCGCCAGACCACCACCGCGAAAGCGCGCCGAATTGCCGGCCAATTCGTCCTTAAGCCAAGTTAGCCCTTCAATGTCGTCGATATCGTACCATTCCGGCAGCAGTATCGTGGCAAGTCCGATCTCGGCGGCGCGATCGCATGTGCTGCGAGCTACGGTCTCCGTCCCCCATGCGATGCGCGTGAATAGCTGCCGATGTGGGCGCTTTAACCCAATGAGGTAATAACCGCCATCGCTTGCTGGCCCGAGCACCATTCTGTCGCCGGGCTCGCGAAGAGCTTCGATAGCCCGGACCAGGAAACGGGCAGGAAGGGTTGGGCTGTCGCCATTGACGAGCAAAACGCAGTCGTGTCCGTCGAGGAGGTCGCGCGCGGCACCGAACAGCACATCTCCGAGATCGTCACCGACTTGCAGCAGAAGCCCGAACGTTGCGGGAAGCAGCTCCCGCATGATGTGCTCGACCCCCGCGGGCGCATAGACACCATAGCCGCGCCTGCCGAGGCTCTCCGGGACCGTCTCGATGGCGTCGGCGACGTCACGCAGAAAGCAGGCCGAGAGCTCCGAGGCGGCTACCGCGCCAATAGCCGTCGCAAGCCTGGTCTTTGCGCGGCCCGGCTGCGGCGCCTTACAGATGATCCCGATCGCCGCAACGCTCATAGCAGGAGCCGGAGCCGCGGGCGATCGGCCGCGATCGCGATCAATGGCCGCCACGCCAGGCAAACCTCCTTACGCAATCGCCGGTCGCTCGCAGCGCTTTTCGCGACAGCGGACCAGCGCCAGCCCCCCTGCTGCGATGATTGTCTCCGCCGGCCGCAGCCGGAACAAGCAAAAGGTGCGACCGACGTCTAAAAAAATATCCTCCGGGTGACGTAACCAGATCGCTTTGAGCGGCGTATTAATTTGGGGGTAGTTTGGCGTGGAGAAACCAACAGCGAGTATACGGAAGCGGTTGTGCCGCACACTGGGCGTTCAGACCCGACAACATCCGCTGCAGTGCAATACAGCCGCCTGCACCTAGTTCAATCGACCGAGCACGACGGAGGGCTGTTATGGACCACGAGACTGCAGTTTCGCAGGCCAGGGAGATCGCCGACCGCATACTGGCGCCGGCGGCACGGCAAAACGACAAGGATTCTCGATTTTCGTCGGAGGCAGTCGCGGCGCTCGGCTCGGCCGGACTGCTGGGGATGATGCTGCCCACCGAAGTCGGCGGCTCGGCTCTCGGACCAAGGACCCTCGCTGCCATCATTGAGACGCTTGCGGAAGCGGACGCGTCGGCCGCGATGGTCTATTTGATGCACATGTGCGCCACCGCGACGATCGCCGCGGCCCGTCCCGGTGCAGCCGTCGTGCAGACGTTGAAAGATATTGCAGCCGGTCAGCACCTCACCACGCTGGCATTCAGCGAAGCCGGATCGCGCAGCCACTTCTGGGCGCCTGTGTCGCGAGCGATCCGTAGTGGCACTAATGTGCGCATCACGGCCAAGAAATCGTGGGTGACGAGCGCCGGTCACGCGCAAAGCTATGTTGTCTCGGCGCTGGCTCCTGAAGGGAAGAGTCCGACCGATTCAACCCTTTACCTTTTCGCCGCTGGTGCGCCTGGACTGTCGGTCGCCGGCCCTTGGGATGGTCTCGGGATGCGCGCCAACGCTTCCGCGCCGATGATCCTTGAGGACGCCGAGGTCGGATCGAGTCTTCAGCTGACCGACGACGGAGCGGGCTTCAAGGCGATGCTGGAAATCGTGCTTCCGCTGTTCAACCTCGGGACATCGGCGGTCGCGCTAGGCCTTTGCCGGGCCGCCGTGGCGGGGACCACAGCTCACCTCAAGAGCGCTCGCTTCGAGCATCTGGGCCAGACCCTCGGCGAGAGCCTGCCGACGCTTCGCGCGCAACTTGCGACAATGCAAATCGACACTGATGGGCTCGCCGCGCGCGTCGACGATCTCGTCGGTCACCTCGAGCGCCCCCGAGATACCACCATGCTGCGCGTGCTCGAGTGCAAAGTGTCGGCGGGTGATGTTGCTATCGGCGTCACTTCGGCGGCGATGCGGGTGTGCGGAGGTGCTGCGTTTTCCAAGCATCTGGCCATCGAGCGATTGTTCCGCGATGCCCATGCAGGCGCGGTCATGGCGCCGACGGGCGATGTTCTGCGTGAATTCATCGGCAAGGCCGTGTTGGGAATACCGCTGTTCTGAGCGCGGCAGGGTTGCCCTGCTGGCCGCGCTCAGATCGCGATTGATCGCATTTGAAATCAGGCGTGACAGGCGAGGAGTAATCATGAGCCAGACGATCTGGGTAGGTGCCGTCGCATACGATCCGAAGGTGGTCAGTATCTGGGAGGGCATGCGACGCTACTTTCACGAGGAGGCGCATCTCGCCGTCGAGGTCGTATTGTTTCAGAGCTACGAGGCCCAGGTCGCAGCGCTGCTGGCTTTGCCGGGCGAGCGGCTGCCGCGGATCGACATCGCATGGAACACGAACCTCGCCTATATCCAGGCCGATGCCTGGAGCGACAAGCGCTGCCGCCCGATCGCGATGCGCGACACCGACGTCGGCTGGATGACCAAGATCGTTGCGGTCACCGGTGGGCCGGTCGCTACGCTTGGCGATCTCAAGAACCGGACCCTGGCGCTCGGCAGCCGCGACAGCGGCCATGCGGCAATCCTCCCGGTTTATTTTCTAGAGCGCGAGGGACTGATTGAGGGGGAAGACTACCGAACGCTGCGCTTCAACACGGACCTCGGTAAGCACGGTGACACCGGGACGAGCGAGTCCGACGTCGTTCGCGCGGTGCTCGACGGCCGCGCCGATGCCGGCGCAATCGGCAGCCCATTCTGGAACGCGGTGCGAACGGAGCGTCTGGTGCCGGGGGGTGCGCTGACCGAAATCTGGACCTCGCCGCCATATAATCACTGCATGTTCACTGCCCGATCCGATCTGGACCCCGCGTTGGAGCAGCACTTTGCCAAAGCACTATTCGCCATGAGCTACGACAACCCGACGCATCGTGCTGTGCTCGAGGCCGAAGGGCTGCGCCAGTGGATAGCGCCGCAGCTTGCAGCCTACGCCGAATTGCGGGAAGCATCGGCGCAACAAGGCTTCTTAACGCGCCCCTCGGCTTAGCGATAGAGAGCTCCGCCCCTATCAGGCGCAATTGAAGATCATTGCCAACCGGCGCTGATGCTCATTTTCGCGATCAAAGGCACGGCGCACGGCTGCAAAGGATTCGGCGAGCGGAAAGATGTCGTGGCTGACCAGCAGGTCATTATCCTCTGCTCCGACCGGATGCCAAAACACGCCTTCGGCGGTAATCGTTACCTCAGGAATTAGATCCGCCCTAGCCAACGCAATGCCCTGTGTGGCGGAGCCTCGCAGGACAATTCGCCGGATCACCCGGTTCTCCTCGCTGACGTGACGAGCATCCAGGAAGCTGCGGAATTCCTCGGCTTCCGCGTCACTTGATACCGTCGCCGCCAATCGCACCCGGAATCCTTCGGCGCGCGCCAGCTCAACTCCTCTCCAGGCGCGTGCCCAGGTTCCCTTTCCACGGTGGCCGTCGTGGCGCTCCGGCGTCGGACTATCCAGGCTGATCTGAAATGTTACGCGCTCACGCGGCAATGAGCGCAGCGTTGCGAGCCGACGTCCGGCAAACAGCATGCCGTTGGTGAGGACCGTGGTCGGCGCCGCCGCTGCGCATGCGGCAAGGATCTCGCCGATATCTGGCAACATGAATGGCTCGCCGCCGGTCACAAAGATTTCCCCCACACTGAGCTCGGCCGCCTCGACAGCGATACGTCGCACGCGCTCGATACCAAGAGCCCGCCGCGGAGCTTTGGGTGAGGAGCGCACGCAGCAATAATCGCAGCTTAGGTTGCAGTCGAAGTTCGTATAAAGCCATAGACGAGAGCCGACTGGCCGATCTTCGACGCTTTCAGGAGCCTCTCCGTACCGAACTACCCAGCGGGTGCGACCTTGTTCAACGGCCACGTCAACCAAACTGTTACGGGTGAAGCGACACCATGCCTCAAGGTCGGGGCCGATGCTTGAATCGCCGCTGATCAAGGCCACCAGATCGCCCTTACGGCTGCGGCGCAGCGCGTCTATCAAATCAGCCAGGAGGCCCGAGGCAAATGTCTTGGTGCCGGCATCGAATTCGAGCTTAGCGGCCATTCTCATAAGGCGATACTATAGGTTTTGCCCAAGGAAATCCAAAGCGTTGTTGGATGGTCGACCAGACGTTCGCGTCTACAGCAAGGGTGTCCGCACCAAAACCGATTTCATCAGAAGGCAATGAACAAGGACAATCCAGAGCGCAAGCTTGCTGCGCCGATCGGCTGGATGTCTTTCCGCCCACAGGCATTCTGGCTTCTCATCCTCTACCAACTGCTCGACCGACGAGTTACTCCTCTTTCATGCCTCACAACGTGATACGCTTTCGCGTGTTAGCTTATCGGTGGCCAACAAATCCTCTCGACCCCGGTATTCCATAGCAATTCCGATCAGTGGCCCGAACCCATTGCATCTCACTCAAGCGGTTGGCGGCTCAGCCTCTGAGTAGCTGTTTTGGAATATCCCGCCAGGACGTGGCATCTCGAGATGACCACCGTTTCTTTCTTGCGAGCACGGACGGCGTCCAGGCTTGACCGTCGTCGCACTCCTGTGATGGAGGCGAAGCCACTCCGTTCAATGATAGCGAAATGCGGATTTGCCCCTCACTGTCGATCACCATCTCCGCTGCGCCAGCTTCCTTGGCGGCGCGGATCACGCGAGCAATTTCACCTTGAGTGATCTTGGCCGGACGACGCGGCATGGAGCGCACTAGAATCCCAGTATTCGTCAGAACAGTGATGAAATGGGCCAGACAATTGTGAAGGATTTAGCTGGCTGACCGCAACTAGAGGGCCGGACACCTTAGCGCGAAAAAGATGCGGCCTTCGGGCTGCGTGCGGTTATCTCTCTAGGGCGGCGCACCACTTTCCAGTGGGTTACAACGGCGAATAACTGCTCCTCAAGTAGTTTCAAAAAGAAACTATCATATATTTCAATGACTTACGCGCTTGGTGCGCTCGGAGGGACTCGAACCCCCACGGTGTTACCCACTGCCACCTCAAGGCAGCGCGTCTACCAGTTCCGCCACGAGCGCTAGGAGATGCCGGCCTGAGGTCGTTAGGCTGGCCGGATCAGCGGCCGCCGATCTAACAAATCCATCAGGGGGATACAAGCCTGCAAGGGCCCCGAATTCCACAAGCTTGGCAGGAAAGTTTCCGGCCCCTTCCCCTGGGATCGGCCTATCGGGCGCCCAGGGCGCTACCGCGTCCCCGGCGTGCGCGGCAGCATCTGCTTGACCTCGACCGCGATCCGGTTGCGGTCGACCAGCACGACGCCGGAGGCGACCGGCAAATTGTTGGCCAAGACCTTGACCTCGTCGGCCTCGGTTGCGTCCAGCTCGATGATGGCGCCGCGCGAAAGGCGTAATACCTGATGAATCGGCATGGTAGTCGTGCCGAGGACGACCATGAGATCCACGGTGACTTTATCGAGTGTGGGCACTGTCAGGACCGCCGCAACTTGGGACTTCGAACCAAAGGACTTGGTATTTGCTCCCGTGATGATCACCACGTTATGGTTAGCCAATGGTTAATTCGCCTGAAAGCCCCCGCCAAAACCAGCGTCAAGAGCTGGATTTGACGTCATTTTCCGCCGCCAGCGGCGAGCTCGTCGCGTGGCTCATCTCGGACGCTCCGGTGCCCTATCCGGACGCGGTGGCCGCCATGGAGGCCCGCGTCGCGGCGATCGCCGCGGGCGAGGCTCCCGAGCTGGTCTGGCTGCTCGAACATCCCCCGCTCTACACCTCCGGCACCTCGGGCAAGGAATCCGACCTGCTCGATCCCCGATTCCCGACCTTTGCGACCGGACGCGGCGGCCAGCTCACCTACCACGGCCCCGGCCAGCGGGTGGCCTATGTCATGCTCGATCTCAAGCGCCGCCGACCGGACGTCCGGGCCTATGTCGCGAGCCTGGAGGAGCTGATTCTGCGCACGCTCGCCGCCTTCAACGTCCGCGGCGAGCGGCGCGAGGACCGGGTCGGCGTCTGGGTGAAGCGGCCCGACAAGGGGCCGGAGCACGAGGACAAGATTGCGGCGATCGGCGTCCGGCTGAAGCGCTGGGTGTCATTCCATGGCATTGCAATCAACGTCGAGCCGGAGCTGTCGCACTTCGACGGCATCGTGCCCTGCGGCGTCGCCGATCCCCGCTACGGTGTCACCTCGCTGGTCGATCTCGGCCAGCTCGTGACCATGGCCGATGTCGATATCGCGCTCCGGCAGGCGTTCGAGGAGCTGTTCGGGCCGACCCGCGCGCTGCTGCCGGAAGCGGCGGTCTAACATTTTTGTTCGAGGCCGATCGCGCGTGTTCTCCGCTCGCCGCGGAATCGGCTATGTTTATTTCCGGTGCCGCCCACGCCTCCCCCCTCCGCCGGGAAAGCAGACGTCATGCCGGGCGATTTGATCATCGGACCGACTGTTCGAGCGCCAGGCATAAGGAGGGATTGCGCTTTCTGCTCGCAATGGGAGGTTCTCTCGATGAAGTTGTCTGCACCCATCTATCGTCTGAAGCGAAACGCAAGACGCCTGTCGCACGAGGAAGGCATTCCGCTCCACGCCGCGCTTGATCGCGTTGCTGCAGCGGAAGGCTTTTCCGCCTGGAGCATGCTGGCGGCGAAAGCTGCCGCGGTGACGCCGGCCAACAGGCTGTTTCCGCAATTCCGGCCGGGCGACCTCGTGCTGGTCGGCGCGCGCCCCGGGCAAGGTAAGACACTGATGAGCCTCGAGCTTGCCGTCGTAGCCATGCGGTCGGGCCATCGCGCTGCGTTCTTCTCGCTCGAATATACCGAGAAAGACGTTCTGGACCGCCTCCGCGCGATCGGCGTGGACCCCGTGCAGTTCGACAAACTGTTCGAAATCGATTGCTCGGACGCCATCAGCGCCGACTACGTCGTGAAGCAAATGGCCGCAGCTCCCCGCGGCACAGTCGTGGTGATCGACTATCTGCAACTGCTCGACCAGAGGCGGGACAACCCCGACCTCTCCGTTCAGGTGCGCGCGCTGAAATCGTTCGCACGCGAGGGGGGATTGATCGTCGTCTTCATCGCACAGATCGATCGATCCTATGATCCCTCAGTCAAGCGCTGCCCCGATCTCAGCGATGTCAGGCTGCCGAATCCGCTGGACCTGAAACTGTTCGACAAGACGTGCTTCCTGAACAATTCAGAGGTTCAGTTCCGCGCCGCGAGCTGAAATTCAGGCCGCGGGTGAGATCATCACCCGCGGCTTCCTGTCTCACGCCGCCTTGAGCGAAACCGCGAGCTTGCCGGCGATGTAGCGCCGCTCCTGAGTCAGGCCGCCAAAGCCATAAGCATCGCCCTTGACCTCGTCGACGTGCAGATAGGTCTCGGGATGCAGCGGGCCCAAAAGCTCGGCCATGCGCTTGAACATGGCAGCGAGATAGGCCGCCTTCTCGTCCTTGGTGTTGGTGCCTTCGCTGACGTGGATGTCGATCCAGTAGCTCGCAAGCTTCTGCTCGGCGAGCGACTTGCCGCCGGCGAACCAGTCGCTTGCATCGACCGATTTCACGATGATGGCGGTCACCTCGGGATCTTTGTGCAGGATCTTTGCGGTGAGCTCGGACACGGCGTTCGCGATGTCGGCCTTCAGCGACGGCGACTGACGGGACGTGGTGTAGGATACGGTGATCAGAGGCATGATGGTTCTCCCCAAAATGTCGCGCGATTTGCGCGGCGTCGGTCCGGAAGCTAGACCTCCCCTCGTCATTTTGATATCTTATCTCTATTGATACCAGTGATAAAGATTGATAATGGCATCCACACTCGACATCGCGACCGTCCAGGCCTTCCTGCTGGTTGCCGACCTCCAGAGCTTTACCCGTGCCGCCGAAGTGCTCGGCACGACCCAGGCTGCGGTCAGCCTCAAGCTGCAACGGCTGGAGACATTGCTGGCAAAACGTCTTGTCGAGCGTTCACCGCGCGCGGTCCGGCTCACCGCCGACGGCGCCGCGTTCCTCGATCGCGCCCGCGCGCTGATCGCAGCGCATGACCGCGCGCTCTCGGGCGAGGCATCGGTCGCGCAGTCGCTTTCGCTCGGCATCTCCGACCACGCGGCGGGCCCTGAGCTGGTGCCGCTGCTCGAACGGCTGCATGCGATGTCTGCTAATCTCACCCTCGCCGTCACCATCGGCTTCTCGCGCGAAATGCAGGATGCTTACGACGCGGGAGAACTCGATGCCGTGATCGTCCGCCAGGAAGGCAGCCGCCGCGGCGGCGAAAAGCTGACCGAGGACGAGTTCGGCTGGTTCGCCGCGCGCCGCCTCACGCTGCCGAAGGGCGAGCCGCTGCCGCTCGCAACGCTCTCCCCGCCCTGCGGCGTCCGCGCCATCGCCGTGCGTGCGCTGGACAAAGCCGGCATCGCCTGGCGCGAACGCTTTGTCGGCGGCGGCGTCACGGCGGTGGTCGCAGCTGCGCTTGCCGGACTTGCCATCGCGCCGCTGGCGCGGCGGATCGCACCTCCCGGATTGGTCGACATCGGGCCGGCGCACAAGCTGCCGAAACTCGGCAGCTCGAAGGTGATGCTGCATTCGAAGGTCAGCGATCCCGCCAAGCTGGCGGCGCTGCGCGCGGTGGCCGCGACCTTCCGGAGCGTACCGGCTTGAGACCGCGAGCGCTCACAGGATCGCCTCGAACGCGCTGCGCAGCGTCTCATGGGGGTGGCCGATCTGCATACGGCCCCCTGATGTTTGCCTAAAAATGTCCCAGATCCCAGGAACCAATCCGGCGCCCCCAGCGTTTGTCCCCGTCGAGGCGGGGTCCGGAATGGTAAAAAAGTCTAATCAACAGAGAGACTTGTTCGAGAGCGAACGCAGTTTCCGGCTGTTGGTCGAAGGCGTTGCGGACTACGCCCTCTATATGCTCGATCCCGCCGGGATCATCACGAGCTGGAACATCGGCGGCGAGCGCATCAAGGGCTACGCGCCCGAAGAGATCCTCGGCCAGCATTTTTCCCGCTTCTACACCGAGACCGACCGTGCCAACGGCAAGCCCGCGCGCGCTCTGGGCCTCGCGCGGGAAAAGGGTCGCTTCGAGGAGGAAGGCTGGCGCGTCCGCAAGGACGGCACGTTCTTCTGGGCCAGCGTCGTGATCGATCCGATCTACGAGGACGGCGAGCTGGTCGGCTTCGCCAAGATCACGCGCGACATCACCGAACGCCGCAATACGCAGATCAAGCTCGAGGCGATGCAGAAGCAGCTCGCCGAATCCCAGAAGTTCGATGCGCTCGGCCAGCTCACCGGCGGGGTCGCCCACGACTTCAACAATCTCCTGATGATCATCAGCGGCAGCCTCCATATGCTGAAGAGAGGGGCCAAGGACGAGGCAAAGCTTCAGCGCGCGATCTCGGCCATCGAGACCGCCGCCAAGCGCGGCGCGGCGCTGACCAACCAGCTGCTCACCTTCGCGCGGCGGCAGAGCGTCAATCCGCAGGCGATCGACTTCGCCGAGCGTATCGCCGCGATCCGCGAGGTGCTCGATGCCGGCGTCGGCAGCTCGGTGCGCCTCGCCTTCGACATCAGCCCCGATCTCTGGCCGATCAAGACCGACGTCTCCGAACTCGAGACCGCGCTGCTCAACCTCGTCATCAATGCCCGCGATGCGCTGCCCGACGGGGGCACGGTGACGATCGGTGCGCACAACGTCGTGCTGCATGAGGACCCCTTCGCCGGCAGGTTCGTCGCGATCAACGTCACCGATACCGGGCTTGGCATTCCCGATGACGTCCTCGACAAGATCTTCGAGCCGTTCTTCACGACCAAGCCGATCGGAAAAGGCACTGGCCTTGGCCTCTCCCAGGTGCACGGCTTTGCTCATCAGGCGGGGGGAACGATCAAAGTCGCAAGCGAGCTCGGCAAAGGGACCACCTTCACCATCCTCCTGCCGCGCGCAGACGACGCGCCATCGCGTCAGACGGCGGGAGCATCACCGTTCCGCGGCAGCGGCACGGTGCTGCTGGTCGAGGACAATCCCGAGGTCGCATCCGTCAGCGTCGGCCTGCTGGAACAGCTCGGCTACAGCGTGCGCAGGGTCGCGGATGCCGAAGCCGCGTTGCGCGAGATCGAGACGAACGGCGTCGACTTCGTCTTCTCGGACATCGTCATGCCCGGCAAGATGGACGGGCTCAGCCTCGCCCAGCATCTGCGCCAGATCCGCCCCGGCCTGCCGATCCTGCTCGCCACCGGCTATAGCGAGGTCGCCGCCGGCGTGCGCGGCGATTTCCCGATCCTGCGCAAGCCCTATGAGATCCACGAGCTGAGCGAGGCGATTGCCAAGCTGCCGCGGTGATTGTTCTGTTCGAGAGCTTGAGGCACCGAAGCCTCCTCGCCGTCATGGCCGGGCTTGTCCCGGCCATCCACGTCTAGCCCCGTCGCACGAAGAACGTGGATGCCCGGGACTAGGCTGTGTACTCATTAAGCAGCTGTGCTCCGCTCCGGGGTCTCGGCGTCAAAATGCGCGGTCGCAACCACAACCGGCCGCGGCGGTTCGGCTTTTTGCGCCACGGTATCCTTGCACCCGGCCAGCGCAGCGGCCATAAAGGCCAGCGAGGGGCGTCTCCCCCTGCTAATCGCTATCAGCTTGCGCGGGATTGCGCGCGGTGACGATCCACGTCGCGCCGTCGATCATCACCGACCGCTCGCCGGGGCAGTCCGCGAAGGCGGCACGAACCGCGGCCGAGGCGCGGGCGCGGATGTCGTCGGGCTGATCAACAAGCGCGCGCGACAGCGGGCCGACCTCGAACGTCATCTTCACCGCGTCGTCGATCGCCGCGTCCCGCGTCGCGCCCTCGCCAAACGGGACGGAAGCATCGAAGGGCGCGATAGCGATATCGTTGAAGCCGGCCCCCGTCAGGATGCGCGCCACCCGCCCCCGGTCGCCGAACGAGAACGGGCCGGGCGTTTCGGGATCGGGCGGCGCGGTCGCCGGGACGATGCCCTTAATCGCGCCCATCGGCAGGCGCATCCAATCGTTCTCGGCCGCGCCACGCCAGCAGACGAAAGCGACCCGCCCGCCCGGCTTGAGCGCGCGGCGCATATGGGCGAACGCGCCTGTCGGATCGTCGAAGAACATCACCCCGAAACGCGAGAACAGGATGTCGAACGCCCCCTCGGGCAGCTCGGCGCTGCTGGCGTCGGCGACGCGGAACAGGGTTGGCGTATCCTGTGGCGCGAGCGCGCGCGCTCGGGCGATCAGCGGTTCGGATATGTCCACGCCCAGCACTTGGCCCCCCGCGCCGACGCGGGCGGCCAGAGCCAGACTCGACGCGCCCGCGCCGCAGCCGACGTCCAGCACGCGCTCGCCCGTCGCGGGCGCGGCGGCTTCGATCGCGGCCTGACCGAACACGGCCGCTATGGCGTCGAGCCGGGCCTGGTGGGCGACCCAGCGCTCCCCGCTTTGGTCATTCCAGCCGGCGGCTCGATCGGCATTGTGCTGTGCCATGACATATCCTTGTTCTCTAAACTGTCCGATGCCAAAGCGCGCATCGTCTCCAGCGAGCAGCGAGGGCGAACGGGATGAAGCGATCCATTCTCCGCTGATCCTTGAGAGGAACGACCAGATCCGGATCGAAGCTCCGTGTACATCGTCAGCCTTCAGAGCCCCCGCTTGTTCGATGAGCTCCGCACGCCAGCGCCCCTGCAGTTAACCGTCCACTATTCTTTTCAAAGTGGCCCTTTGCATTGATCACGGCGTCAGACGATTTGAAAAGGCTGCCATCTTGTTCGCGAGGCCGGCGATCACCATGGCTTTTCCTTCCATAAGCGCCCGAACACCGCTCGCGGCGACCGGACGAGGCTTCATGGTGAGGAGGCGCAGCAAGGCCGTTGTGGCTGCGCCGGCTGCCGCATCGAAGCCCGTCGCGGTGTGCCCCGGGCAGAGAGTGGTAACAACCACACCATGCGAGCGGAGTTCGTCGTGCAGGGCCTCGCCAAGGGCGAGTACATATGCCTTGGTCGCCGCATAGGCCGCGTAGCTGGGAACGGCTTGGAAGGCCATGAGACTGGCGACGAGAAGGATATGTCCAGAGCGCCGCGCGGCCATGTCACGGCCGAACAGGTAGGTCAGCTCTGTGAGCGTCGTGATGTTGAGCTGGATCATGTCTGTCGTGCGCTCGATCAGCGTGTCCAACAAAGCGCCGTGCAAGCCGTATCCGGCATTGTTCAGCAAGATGTCGATCGTCACCGACCTCGCATCGAGACTGCTTTTCAAGTGGCTGGCGGCGCCCGGCGCGGCAAGATCGATCGCCTCGACCAGCACGTCCACCCCGTATTTGCGGCGGAGATCGGCGGCAAGCTTTTCCATCGACTCCCGCCTTCGGGCCGCCAATACGAGATTGACTTTCTGCGCAGCCAGGAGATCTGCGAAGTCGAGGCCGAGGCCACTCGACGCCCCGGTGATCAGAGCCCATTTTCCGGCGAAGCTGTTCATTGGTTCTTTCGACATCGTTCTCTTCCTCAACTCCAATTCGGTGGCACGCGGCAACCGGAGAAGGGAATCTGCGCTCTCAAACCACCATCGACTGCTGGGCGAAGATACCCGCCATCGCGCCCTGCGATGATGCCTGGGTGACCGAGGGCAAGAAGGGCGTGGTGAGGTCGCCGGCGGCGTAGATGCCAGGCGTGCTGGTTTGACGGCGTTCGTCGACCTTGAGGACGATGCCGGCGGGCGTAGCCACGGTGGCAAGGCCCAGTGCTTCATGCAGGCTTGCGGACGGCTTGTTGCGCGGATTGGCGAACAGGATGTCGACCGCGACATTGCGGCCGGTATCGAGATTGACGGTGGCGATATGGCCCTGGTGATGGGCGATCTCGACGATCCGGCCATCGACGAGAGGTATGTTGCGGCGCGCCAGATCGGCCTGGATATCGGGCGGAATGTCGTGACCATCGGCGAAGAGCGTCAACTTGTCAGTCCAATCGTGGAACAGCCTGACCTGATTGTGCGACTGCGGGCTGGACCAGACGAGGCCCCAATGCTGGCCGGCGACTTCAAAGCCGTCGCAATAGGGGCATGGCACGATGGACGTGCCCCAGCTTTCGGCGTAGCCCGGAACATCAGGCATCTGGTCGGCGACGCCATAGCTCAGGATCAGACGACGCGCCGCAAGGCTTTCACCATCGCCAGTAAGGACAGAGAAATTGTCGATGGCGCCGGAGACGCTGTCGGCCCGGGCACTGACAAGCTTGATCGCGGGATAACGCGCCAACTGCCGCCGCGCCTCCGCCAGGATGTCCAGCGGCGGCTTGTGATCGTGGCCGAGCAGTCCATGCGAGTGGCCGGCGAAGCGGTTGCGTGGCAGACCGGTGTCGAGAACGGTGACCTTGCGGCGGGCGCGGCCGAGCTGCAAGGCGCCGGCGAGACCGGCAAAGCTGCCGCCGATGATGATGACGTCATCCATGGTGATGGGCTCCGTGTTGTGGATGGAGGGAGACGAGTTGGGCTTGGCGGTGGCCTGAGCGCGGGCGAGGCCGATGGCGGAAAGCGCAGCCAACTTCGGCAGGGCTCGTCGTTCCATCGAAGGAGTCACCCTACCCCCTGGCTTGCACATTTCAGATACTTCATGGTATCGTAATTCAAGAATTAGGATACTGTCAAGTACTGGAATTGCCGTGACCGAAAACAGCCAGGGCCGGCGCGGCCGGCCCGCCAACGAGGCGCTTGGCCAAACCATCATCGACGCCGCGCGCGAGCTCTTTGTGGAGTTGGGTTTTCAAGCGACGACATTGGACAAGGTCGCCCAGCGAGCGAAGATATCCAAGCTCAGCATCTACAGGCACTTCGAGAACAAGGAGGCGCTGTTCGGCGCGGCCATGGCGGCCGGCTGCCATCAGTTGTTTGCACCACAGGCCCTTCTTGAAGGCGTCGACGGTTCGGTCGAAGATCAGCTCGTGGCGGTGGGATCATCACTGCTTCGCACGCTGTTGAGATCAGACGTCCGCAGCCTCGAAGCCATGGTCATGGCCGACAAGACGAGTCAAAACGCGTTAAGCAAGCTCCATTTCGAAGCCGGCCCCGCCCATGTCATCGCCGAAATCGAGGCCCTGTTGCGTCAGTTGCACGCGAAGGCGGTTCTGAACGTGCCCGATCCTCTCCGGTCCGCCCGCTTGTTCGCCGCGCTTTTCAAAGGATCCGATCTCCTGATGATCGCACGCTTCGATCAGGCGAAAGCAGAGGACGACAACGAAATCGAATCCTATTGCCGGTCGGCCGTCGCCATGTTCATCGCCGCGCACCGTGACAACGACCAAGTGGGCGGAGATTTGCCTGCCTCAAGGTCAAAAAACAAAATTTGAATCGTGCGTGACCTAGTCGGCCAGCAGGTCAAGGCAGGCAGCCGATCATGAAAATTGACGAGTCGGCCGCACGGTCCGACTAACGTCCGCTTTGAATCATTTTCGACGGACTCAACGAGGGCTGTCGGTTAGCTGAAGCTTTGCCCAGAGAGCGCCGAGCCAGGCCAGAAGCGTTGCGCTTGGACCGCCCCCCATGATTCAAACTCCCAAACTGGGGGGACGAATCATGCGCTACGAACTCGCCGACTATGAATGGCTTGCCATCAAGCCGATGCTGCCAAACAAGCCTCGTGGCGTTCCTCGGGTAAACGACCGACGCGTTTTAAACGGCATCTTCTGGGTCCTGCGATCCGGGGCACCTTGGCGCGATCTGCCGGATCATTTTGGCCCTTACACGACCTGCTATAACCGTTTCGTCCGTTGGCGGCGGGCTGGTGTCTGGGGCCGCATCATAGACGCACTTGCCACTGCTCATGATGCCGCTGTCCAGATGATCGACACCTCTATTGTCCGCGTGCACCAGCATGGAGCCTGCGTTACGAGAAACCAGCGCCAATCGATGGGAAGGTCACGCGGCGGCTTGACGAGCAAAATTCATGCGGTGGTCGATAGCAATGGTCTGCCGGTACGGCTGGCGCTGAGCCCCGGTGAGGCGCACGACGTTCGACTAGCCGGAAAACTGCTGTCTCGTCTGAAATCCGGGGCAATGTTACTCGCCGACCGTGGCTATGACGCCGACTGGATCAGAGAACTTGCGATGAAGAAGAGCGTGGGCCAACATCCCGCCAAAGAGCAATCGCAGCGATCCGATCTGCTTCAGCCCGTATCTCTATCGCGCTCGCAACCAGGTCGAGCGGTTCTTCAACAGGATCAAACAGTGCCGTCGCGTGGCAACTCGCTATGACAAGCTGGCAGCGAACTATCTTGCTTTCGTTCAGCTCGCCTCGATCAGGCTATGGCTTCGCGTTAATGAGTCCACGTCCTAGCCCGGGCATGACGACCTGTTGCGAGCGTTCACACCGTCGGCAACACCGAAAACGCCTCCCCTGCCCGGCGCAGGTTTAGTTCATCCGCACCGGCGGTCTCGCTGGTGACGCTGTCGACGCGTGAGGACGGCGGGCCGTGGCGGCACAGTGCCACCATGTCGGCGACGTGCTTGGGCGCGCCCGCGAACAGTGCCTCGACGCTGCCGTCGCGGCGGTTACGGACCCACCCTTCGAGACCGCTGGTGGTCGCTTGGTACTCGACCCAGGCGCGGTAGCCGACGCCCTGGACGCGACCGCGGATCATGACCTGGAGGATCGCCCTGCTCATTTTTTCAGCCCAAGAAAGTTGGCGCTGCGCGCCCTCACGTCGGCCTCGCGCATGACGCGGTTGGTCAGTTCCGCTGCGGGCAATCCCTTCAGCGCTTTCGGCGCTGTGCCGTCACGCAACGCTTTCTGAACCTCGTACACGGCCTGCGTTGCGGCCGCGATCGGGGCATGCCCCTGGAGGGCGATGCGCACGCGTTGGCTCTCGAGATAGTCGGTCGCGTTCAATTCCTCCGGCGCGCCGCCGAGCACGAGCGGCAGGTGCGTGGCGGATGCGATGGCCGCAAGCTCCGCGCGCGACTTGATCCCGGTGAAGAACAGCGCGTCCACACCGGCGGCCTCATAGGCCACGGCGCGCCGGATCGCATCTTCGATCGAAGTGATCGAGGCAGCTCCAGTGCGGCCCATGATCACGAGCGAGGGATCGCTGCGGCCATCGAGCGCCGCCTTCATCTTGCCGACGCCTTCCTCGAGCGGGATCAGCTGCGTCTTCGCCTCGGCGAACGCCGCCGGCAGCAGCGTGTCCTCGATGGTGAGCCCGGCAGCCCCCGCTGTCTCCAGCTCCTGCACCGTTCGGCGCACGTTCAGAGCATTGCCATAGCCGTGATCGGCATCGACGAGGACGGGGAGCGCGGAGGCGCGCGACATCCGCCGTATCTGCTCGGCAAGCTCGGTGAGGGTGATCAGCGTGACGTCGGGATCGCCGAGCACGGCGAGCGAGGCCACCGAACCGCCGAACATGCCGAGCGGAAAGCCGAGGTCCTCGGCAATGCGGATCGAGATGGCGTCGTAGACCGAGCCGGGACGGACGCAAGTCCCGCCCGACAGGATCGATCGCAGTTTCTCGCGGCGGGAACGAAAGGCCATGGTGCTGTCTCGGTCGATGCGAACACACTCTATCGTCGTCCTGGCGAAAGCCAGGACCCATTACCCCAACTGTACATTGTCGCTGCAGGTGATGGCTACGATCTCCGTCAACAACTGCTCCCTGGGGTAATGGGTCCTGGATCGGCGTTCGCTCCGCTCACTTGTCCAGGACGACATTGGGCAATAGCCGAGACCAGTCTTACGCAAACTCCAAGATCAGCGCGTCCACCGCGAGCGTCGCGCCGGCGCTGGCGTGGATCTTCTTCACGGTGCCGTCCTGCTCGGCGCGCAGCACGTTCTGCATCTTCATGGCTTCGACCACAGCGAGCGTCTCGCCGGCCTTGACCTCCTGCCCTTCGTTCACGGCGATCGAGACCACGAGGCCCGGCATCGGACAGAGCAGCTTCTTGCCGGTATCGGAGGCCGTCGTCACCGGCATCAAGCGTGCCGAGGCCGCTTCCGCCTCGGTCCAGACATAGACCGGCACCTCGACGCCCTGATGCGCGAGGCGGATGCCATTGGCAATCGGCCGCGCCTGCACCGCGATGAACTGGCCGTCGATGGTGCCCTGCCAGACCGGATCGCCGGGCTTCCACGGTGACTGCAACAGATGCGCATTGCCGGCCTTGCCCTCGGCATCGATGAAGCGCACCGCGATCGCCTCGCTCTCGCGTCCGACCTCGAGCAGGATCTCCTGGTGATCGAGCCAGACCGCGCGACGACGCTCGCGCTGTACGATGCGGCCGCCTAACTGGCCCGAGATCTGCCGCTTGCGCTCGCCAAGCACATGATCGATGGCGGCGCCGACCGCAGCGATCCGCCGCGCGACCTCGCCTTCGGGCACGCGCACCGCAAAGCCCTTCGGGAATTCCTCAGCGATGAAGCCGGTCGAGAGCCGGCCTTCGCGCCAGCGCGGATGATGCATCAGCGCGGACAGGAACGGGATGTTGTGACGGATGCCGTCGACATAGAACGAGTCCAGCGCGGTGGCCTGCGCCTCGATCGCGGCGGCGCGCGAAGGCGCATGCGTGACCAGCTTCGCAATCATCGGATCATAATGGATCGAGATCTCGCCGCCCTCCTGCACGCCGGTGTCGTTCCGCACGGTGATGCCATCCTTGCTGGCTTCCGCCGGCGGACGGTATTTCACCAGGCGTCCGATCGAGGGGAGGAAGTTGCGGAACGGATCTTCGGCATAGAGGCGCGATTCCACCGCCCAGCCGGTGAGCGTGACGTCCCTCTGCGCGATCGCGAGCTTCTCGCCGGCGGCAACGCGGATCATCTGCTCGACGAGATCGATGCCGGTGACGAGCTCGGTGACGGGATGCTCGACCTGGAGGCGGGTGTTCATCTCCAGGAAGTAGAAGCTCTTGTCCTGCCCTGCGACGAACTCGACGGTGCCGGCGGAATCGTAGTTCACGGCCTTGGCCAGCGCGACGGCCTGCTCGCCCATCTTGCGGCGGGTTTCCTCGTCGAGCAGCGGCGACGGCGCCTCCTCGATGACCTTCTGGTTGCGCCGCTGGATCGAGCATTCGCGCTCGCCGAGATGGATCACGTTGCCGTGCTTGTCGCCCAGCACCTGAATCTCGATGTGGCGGGGATCGACGATGAATTTTTCGACGAAGACGCGGTCGTCGCCGAACGAGGCCTTGGCCTCGGCCTTGGCGAGGTTGAAGCCTTCGGCGACCTCGGCCTTGGAGTGCGCGATGCGCATGCCCTTGCCGCCGCCGCCGGCGGAGGCCTTGATCATCACGGGGTAGCCGATCTCGTCGGCGATCCGCACCGCGTGCTTGTCGTCCTCGATGACGCCGAGATAGCCCGGCACGGTCGAGACCTTGGCCTTGGCGGCCGCCTTCTTGGATTCGATCTTGTCGCCCATCGCTGCGATCGCGCCCGGGTTCGGGCCAATGAAGACGAGGCCGGCCGCCTCCAGCGCGCGCGGAAACGCCTCGCGCTCGGACAGGAAGCCGTAGCCGGGATGCACGGCCTCGGCGCCGGTCTTGCGGCAGGCGTCCACGATCTTCTCGATCACCAGATAGCTCTCGGCCGCAGCGGGCGGGCCGATCAGCACCGCCTCGTCGGCCATCTCGACATGGAGGGCATCGCGGTCGGCCTCGGAATAGACCGCAACCGTCTGAACTCCCATCCGGCGGGCAGTCTTGATGACCCGGCAGGCGATTTCGCCGCGATTGGCGATCAGAATGCGTTTGAACATGCTTTTCTTGAGTCTCGACCTTGGGCGGGGACCCTTTCCTGGCCGTTGGGGCCTATGGGAAACGGGCCGTGTGGCCCCCGTGGTACATCAAAATGGGCCGGAGGCAACGGTCTAAATCCCTCCCCTCTGGCGTACCAGCGCAAGACCGGAACGGGCTTGCGGAGCGGGGCCTGCGGGCCCTGGCACCGCCTACGGCTTCCCGGCCTTGGCTACGTCCCGCACGAGGCTGTGAACAAAGCCCAGTTTGGCGATCACTGCGGGCGACAGGATGAAAGGATAGAGGTCGCGCAGGCCCATGGCGCGGTTGACGCTGTTCATGGCGAAGGTAAAGGGCAGCCATGCGCTGACCAGCGCCTCCACATCCCGGGCCTCGTAGGGGTTGAAACGAATGCGCGTCGTCAGCTCCCCGTCGCGGTCGACCTTGGGGCGTACCTCCATGCCGAACTCGGCGGCCATCTCCAGCGTGTCGACGATGTGGAGATAGTGCGCCCAGGTCTCGGCGAAGTCTTCCCACGGATGCGTCGTCGCGTAGGCCGAGACGTAGTTCTGCTGCCAGTCCGGCGGCGCGCCTTCGGCATAATGGCGCTGCAAGGCCTGGCCGTAATCGGCCGAATCGTCGCCGAACATGGCGCGGCATTGGTCGAGCTTGCCGCCGTCCCGCACCAGCACGTCCCAGAAATAGTGTCCGACCTCGTGGCGGAAATGCCCGAGCAGCGTCCGGTAGGGCTCGCCCATCTCGAGCCTGCGCCGCTCGCGCTCGATGTCGTCGGCCTCGGTGAGAGCGATCGTGATCAGGCCGTTGTCATGACCGGTCATGACCTTCTCCCCGCTGTGCGGATCGTCGGCGAGGAAATTGAAGATCAGCCCATGCTTAGGGTTGTCCTGCCGGGTCTGGAGCGGCAGCTTCCAACGGATCAGGGAATAAAACAGGCGGTGCTTTGCCACCTCCAGCCCGCGCCAGCCGGCGAGCTGCGCCGGATCCGACAGATCCGGCACGATGCCGTTGTGACGACAGGCGCGGCAATAGCCCGTGCCGTCGACCGTATCCGTCAGCCAGTTGCAGGAATCGTATTCGGCATTGCGGCACAGCATGCGGATTTCGCGCGCGTCGGTCAGCGTCTTCCAGGCCTCGCCGTCGGGCTCGACGGCCGACATCGTCTCCTTCTCCGGCAGGAAGGCCACGCGGTGACCGCAGCGTTCGCAGGCGCGGTTCTCGAAATAGAGGACGTTGCCGCAGGCCTGGCAGACAAAGAGCTTCAAGATTTAGCCTCTTCGCAAAGGGAGTCTTGTGGAATCAGAGTTGTCGCGCCTCGCAGATACGCGCGCAGAGGGCGCATCGTTCCAACGTCAGGAACAAATAGCCGGTGGAGGCATTCGTTCATACCCGCCGGAATCCGCGCCCTTCCCTGCATATTCCCTTCTAAGTGATGGCCATCACGCTCCGTCTGTGTGAATATCGGTCCGGCACGTGCGCACCCGCATGACAACGGCCCATGCCTTGAACAAACCCTTGCCCGAGACAATCGCTGCCGAAAGGCTGCGCCAGCACCTCGAAGACGTCGCGCGCGAGCGTGACAACGCCTATCGCGCGCTTCAGGAGCGCGAGGCCGAGCTCGCGCGCATCCAGCGTATCGGCAAGGTCGGCGGCGTCGAGGTCGACTTCCGTGAGGGCTTCAAGAACCGTCGCTCGCCCGAATATCTGATGATCCATGGGTTGCCCCCGGAGGCCGCGGACGAGACGCACGAGGACTGGGTCAACCGCATCCATCCCGAGGATCGCGACGCGACCGTCAAACATTTCTTCGAGGCTCTCGCCGGAACGAGCGAAGACTACACCGCCGAATACCGCATCATCCGCCCCAATGACGGCGAGACCCGCTGGATTCGGGTCGTTGCCAAGATCGAGCGCGACAAGGACGGCCGCGCCATCCGCCTCGTCGGCGCCCACATCGACATCACCGCCCAGGCGCTCGCGCGCGAGACGCTGCGCGAGAGCGAGGAACGCTTCCGGCTGATCGCCGACAGCGCGCCGGTGCCGATCTGGGTGACCAAGCTCGACCGCAAGCGCTCCTTCGCCAACCAGGCCTATGTCGATTTCGTCGGCCTGCCCTATGATCAGGCCATCGACTTCGACTGGCGCAAGGTGTTGCATCCGGACGACCTGCCGCATGTGCTCCAGCAATCCGTCCAGGGCGAAGCGTCGCTAAAACCGTTCGTGCTGGAAGCACGCTACAAGAATGCCAAGGGGGAATGGCGCTGGCTGCGCTCGGAATCGCAGCCGCGCTGGGACCCGACCGGCAAGCATATCGGCTTCATCGGCGTCGCCCACGACATCACCGCGGCCAAGCAGGCCGAGATCGAGCTCCGGCAGCTCAATGAGACTCTGGAAGAGCGCATCGCCCAGCGCACCGCCGAGCTCGAATCCAACGAGGCGCGGCTGCGTGCGATCCTGGAGACCAGCAACCAGTATCAGGGCCTCGTCAATCTCAGGGGCGAGTTGCTTTACGCCAACAAGACTGCGCTTGACGGCATCAAGGCGAATTCCTCGGACGTCATCGGAAAGCCGTTGTGGGAGACGCCCTGGTTCAGCGCGACGGAGGGCATGGGCGCGCTGGTGCGCGACGCCTTCGATACCGTGCTCAAGGGCGAAGCCGTGCGGCTCGAGATGCGGCTGCGCCTTCCCATCGGCGAGCGCGATTTCGACTTCGGCATGCGCCCCGTGCTCGACCGCCACGGCAACATCACCGGCGCCGTGCCCGAGGCCGTCGACATCACCGAGCGCCGGCGCGGCGAGGAAGCGCTGCGGCAGTCGCAGAAGATGGAGGCGATCGGCCAGCTCACCGGCGGCGTCGCGCACGACTTCAACAATCTCCTCACCATCATCCGTTCGGCGACCGACTTCCTGCGCCGCCGCGAGCTGCCGGAGGAGCGCCGCCGCCGCTATGTCGATGCCATCTCCGAGACGGTCGAGCGGGCCTCCACGCTGACTGCACAGCTGCTGGCGTTCGCGCGGCGGCAGCCGCTCAAGCCGCAGATCTTCAATGTCGGCAGCCAGGTCGAGGGCGTCGCGCAACTGATCCGCCCGCTGGTCGGAGGCAGCATCGAGATCGCGGTCGAGGTCGAGGATCCCGGCTGCTTCACTGTGGCCGACATCGCCCAGTTCGAGAGCGCGCTGATCAATCTCGCCGTCAACGCCCGTGACGCCATGAACGGCGAAGGCGGCCTCACCATCGCCGTCCGCAAGGTCTTTGGGATTCCGAGCCTGCGCGCACAATCGGCGCGCGGCGGCGACTATGTCGCCATCTCAGTCACCGACACCGGCTGCGGCATCGCGCCGGAGCATCTCGACCTGATCTTCGAGCCCTTCTTCACCACCAAGGAGGTCGGCAAGGGCACCGGGCTCGGCCTCAGCCAGGCCTTCGGCTTCGCAAAACAGTCCGAGGGCGACATTGCGGTGACGAGCAGGCAAGGCAAAGGCGCGACCTTCACCATCTATCTGCCGCGGGCGCAAAGCCCTGCGACGGACAAGGAAGCCGCGGCACTGACCCATGAGGCCGCGGCCACCGGGCGCGGCTACCGCGTGCTCGTGGTTGAGGACAATGACGAGGTCGGCCGCTTCTCCACCGAGCTGCTGGAGGATCTCGGCTATGTCGTCCGCCGCGTCGCCAGCGCCGATGCGGCGCTCGCGATCCTTGGCGAGAACGAATTCGCCGTCGACCTCGTCTTCTCCGACGTCATCATGCCCGGCATGAACGGCGTCGAGCTCGCCAGCATCATCCGCGAGCGCTATCCGGGCCTGCCCGTCGTGCTCACCTCTGGCTACAGCAACGTGCTCGCCGAGAATGCGCATCGCGGTTTCGAGCTGATCCAGAAGCCCTATTCGGTGGAATCGCTCTCGCGCATCTTGCGCAAGGCGATCACGGAGAAGCTTTCGGTGGTAAGGTGAATGGAGACCACAACACACGCTGTCGTCCCGGCGAAGGCCGGGACCCATACCGCGGAATCTCTCTTGTGGCACACACGATGTCTCCTTCGCAAAACACCTGCCTGTGGTTATGGGTCCCGGCCTTCGCCGGGACGACGGCTGAGTGTTAGGCTGCAGTTATTCGCCTAACGACGATCGAAACGTAGCGCACCAGGTATTCCCCATGAAACCCGCCCTCCTCTCCGCCCGGCAGACCTGGGCGATCCTCTCCGCCTGCTTTGCGGCGCTGACCGCGATCTTCGCCAAGATCGGCGGCGGCGCGGTGCTGCTCGCGGTCAAGTCTTGAGGAGCCCGACGTGATCCGCGGAACCAGGCCGACATCACGATGGTTGCTGCCGGGGCCACTTTGAGCCTCGACCGAGACACCCGATGTCGAGCGCAAACTCCGATCAGACGAGGCGCGCCGGCCGCGCGCTGGATGCGGCCAACTTCTTCCTCGCAGATGTCCGCGATGGGCTCGGGCCCTATCTCGCGGTCTATCTGCTCACCGAGCAGCGCTGGGATGAGGCGCGCATCGGCCTCGTGATGTCGATCGCGACGATCGCCGGCATCGCGGCGCAGACGCCGGCCGGCGCGCTGGTCGACGCCACGCGGGCGAAGCGGCTCGCGATGGTGGTCGCCGCCATTTTGGTGGCGCTTGCCTCGCTATCGCTGCCGTTGTTTCCGAACTTCGGGCCGGTCGCGATCTCGCAGGGGATCGCCCAGGCCGCCGCTGGCATCTTCCCGCCCGCAATCGCGGCCGTCTCGCTCGGCATCTTCGGCCATTCCGCCTTTACCCGCAGGATCGGACGCAACGAGACCTTCAACCATGCCGGCAACGCTGTCGCGGCGGGTCTGGCAGGCCTCTTCGCCTATTGGTTCGGCCCGACCGTCGTGTTCTACCTGCTCGGCGCCATGGCGATTGCGAGCCTCGCCAGCATTGTCGCAATCCCCGAACGGGCCATCGACCATGATCTCGCTCGCGGTCTGCACGACAGCGACGCCAGCACGGTGCCCGAACAGCCCTCGGGCTTCAGCGTGCTCCTGACCTGCCGCCCCCTGCTCATCTTCGCAATTTGCGTGATCCTGTTTCACCTCTCCAACGCGGCCATGCTGCCGCTGGTCGGGCAGAAGCTCGCGCTGCAGGACAAGAACATCGGCACCAGCCTGATGTCGGCCTGCATCGTCGCCGCGCAAGTCGTGATGGTGCCGTTCGCGATGCTGGTGGGCGCCAAGGCCGACCGCTGGGGCCACAAGCGCTTCTTCCTTGCCGCGCTGTTGATCCTGCCGATCCGCGGTGTCCTCTATACGCTCTCGGACAATCCATTCTGGCTGGTCGGCGTGCAGCTTCTGGACGGCGTCGGAGCCGGCATTTTCGGCGCAATCTTTCCCGTCATCGTAGCCGACCTCATGCGCAACACCGGCCGCTTCAACGTCGCGCAGGGCGCGGTCATCACCGCCCAGAGCATCGGCGCGGCGCTATCGACGACGCTTGCCGGCCTGGTCGTGGTCGGCGTCGGTTACAGCGCAGCGTTCTTCTCGCTCGGCATCGTGGCGGCGATCGGGGCCGTGGTCTGCTTCTTCGCTCTACCGGAGACGCGGCAAGGCGCAGATGGCGATCTGTGCCTGCGGGGGAAGACAGCGGCGTCCGCATCAGGTATCGCTGCCGAATAGATCTGGTTCACCTTGAGGACTGACCGTGCCGTCTGACGCCATCTGGGCCTGGAGCACCATCGCCGCCGCGACCGCAGGCGTCATCATCCGGCCCTTTCGCCTGCCGGAGGCGATCTGGGCCCTGATCGGCGCCGTTGCACTGGTGCTGCTCGGCTTCCTGCCTTGGCAGGATGCGCTCACCGGTATCGAGAAGGGTGTCGACGTCTATCTCTTCCTGATCGGCATGATGCTGATCGCCGAACTCGCCCGCCTCGAAGGCCTGTTCGACTATCTGGCCGCCTTTGCGGTCGAGCATGCACGCGGCTCCCCGCAGCGGCTGTTCCTGCTGATCTACCTCGTCGGCACGCTGGTGACGGTGCTGCTTTCGAACGACGCCACCGCGATCGTGCTCACGCCCGCCGTCTACGCCGCCACCCGCGCGGCCGGCGCCAAGCCGCTGCCCTATCTGTTCGTCTGCGCCTTCATCGCCAATGCCGCGAGCTTCGTGCTGCCGATCTCCAATCCAGCCAATCTCGTGGTCTTCGGCAAGCACATGCCGCATCTCGGAACGTGGCTGCGTCAGTTCGCGCTGCCGTCACTTGCCTCGATCGGGCTCACCTATGTCGCCTTGCGCCTTGCGCTGCACCGCGAGCTGAAGGATGAAACGATCGAAAAGAGTGTCCCTCACCCGAAGCTCGGACGCGGCGGCCGTTTGACCGCCTATGGCATCGGCGCCATCGGCATCGTGCTGATCTGGGCCTCTGCACTCGATCTGCAATTGGGCTTGCCGACGTTCGTCTGCGGGACCGCGACGGCGGCCGCCGTGCTGCTGATCAACCGTCAATCGCCTATGCCCGTGCTGCGCGGCGTGTCCTGGAGCGTGCTGCCGCTGGTCGGCGGGCTCTTTGTCATGGTCGAGGCGCTGGTGAAGACCGGCGTGATCGCGCAGCTCAGCGGGCTGCTGCACCAAGCGGTGGCACAATCCGTCCCGCAGGCCGCCTGGAGCGTCGGCATTGCCACCGCGCTCGCCGACAACATCGCCAACAACCTTCCGGTCGGCCTTGTCGCCGGCTCGGTCGCCGCCAGCGATCATCTGCCCGTGCCTGTTGTCAGCGCCATCCTGATCGGCGTCGACCTCGGCCCCAATCTGTCGGTGACCGGCTCGCTCGCCACCATCCTCTGGCTGGTCGCGCTCCGGCGCGAGAAGATCGAGGTCGGCGCCTGGCTGTTCCTCAAGCTCGGCCTGCTGGTGACGCCACCCGCACTGATCGCGGCGTTGGCGGCGGCAATCTGGTAAGGGATACCGAACCCAGCTTTCGAAATCGAGTGCGAGCTATTTGCGGTGCATCAATGCCGGCGGCGACGCCGTGGCTAGAATTCCATTGTCGCGCAGATCAGATGGATATGGCGCGGCAAGGAAGGTTCATCATGCAGATTCGATCGAAAGCATTGCCGCAGAGTTCCTCCCTGCGTCGCCCGATTCGCGGCGACGAGAGCCGGGCCGAGACGGCCCATCCGCTGCTGGTCTTCTCCGCAGTGGTGTTGTTTACCCTGTTCGCCATCGTGGAAATCGACCTCCACTCCGCCCAGCTTCAGGCGATCGGCCTGCTCGGCCATGGAGTCGGGATCGACCCGGTCTTCTTGAGCCCGTAGCCGCCGGCGCGCGACATCCCGAAATAGGCCCCGATCGCGGCGATGACGCCGCGACCAGGTCGCGCTTCGTCAGTCGTTCTCGTAGCCGTAGACCTCCGGCAGGATGACGGTTGCAGCGAGCAATCCGATCACCGGGAAGATCGCCACGAACAGGGTGGCGTTGGCTTGTCCGATCGCCGCGAACAGCGTCGGGAACAGGAAGATCGCCAGGAAGGACGGCAGCTTCACGAACATGTAGGCGAAGCCGCTGGCTGTGCCGCGGTATCGCGGCCGCGCGACCATCGTCGGAATCGTCATGCAGTTCGACGCGTCCCAATAGTGGCCCCAGAGCATGCCGGCCGCGGCGAACGGCAGCAGCATCTTGTTGTCCGTGTAGAGCGCAAACGCAGCGACCAGCAGTGACACCAGCACGATGGAGAAGCCCGCCATCGCGATGCCGCGATGGCCGATCTTCGGCGTCAGCAGTGGCCCGACCCACCCCGACAGGGCTGCGAAGGCAAACAGCGCCATCGTCACCAGATTGTTGCCGAGGATCGACGACACGCCGACCATTGCAAACAGCACCGGTAGGTAGAACGCAAAGGTCGAGAACTCGCTCGCCTGCGCGAAACATGCGATCCAGCCATACAGCGTGGCACGCCAGCGGATCGGATCCTTCTTGAGATCGGCGAGGAACGCGCGGGTCGAGACCTTCGGCATCTCGACGTCCCGGTCCGGCAGCATGTCGAGATTGTCGCTGAACATCTCGCGCGCGACCTGCTTGGCCTCGCGGTAGCGCCCCTTCTGCACCAGCCACACCGCCGTCTCCGGCACGTCGTGGCGCATGATCAGGATGATCAGCGCCGGCACCGCGCCGAGGCCGAGCGTCACGCGCCACAGCATCTCGTGGTTCATGTCGGTCAGCAGGAAGATCACGATGACGCCGATGGTCATCACCTCGCCGACCGCGAACATGAACTGCCAGCGGTTGCCCATGACCTCGCGCTCACCCTTGGCCATGGATTCCATGATGTAGGTGTAGCCGGTCGAGATGTCCGAGCCGAGCGGAATGCCGAGCAGGAAGCGGATCACCACGAGCCAGGTAACGTTGGGCACGAAGGCCTGCGCCAGCGCCAGCACGATGAACATCACCATCGTCACCAGGAACATGACGCGGCGGCCGATCTTGTCGGACAGCCAGCCGCCGAGCAGCGCGCCGATCAGGGCTCCTCCTTGCGTGCCGGCCGCGGCAAGGCCCAGCATCAGCGGATCGGGATTGTATTGCTCCTTGATGAAGATCAGCACGAAGGCGATCGAATAGAGATCCCAGGCTTCGACCAGGATCGAGGCCATCATCAGCCAGCCGACCTTGTTGCCTTTGGGACTGTAGTTCGTGATGAGGTAGCGGACCGCGGCTTCGCTCGCGGTCGGATGTGGCATCGCCATCGTTGACATGCTTGGTCCTCTCTTCAAAACTCTCTACGTGCCGAGCAGCGGCTCGATGCTGCAATCGAGCAGGCGCGGATCGATGCCCGCCTCCATGCCGGTGAATATCGCGTCCATGTAGTCGATCAGTGCATCGCTCGCCTTCACGGCATCCTCGACGCGGCGATTGGCGACCGCAGCGAGAATGGCGAGATGGCAATCGATCGTGCCCGACAGCTCGGTCTGTCCCGGCATGAAACGATGGTGGATGAAGCCGATGCGGCGATACAGGGTGTGCAGGGGCCGCAGCGTGTGGGCGAGGAAAGGCTCGCCGGCGGCTTCCAGCACCAGCGCGTCGATGCGGCGATCGATGCTGTTGAATTCGTCGAGGGTCAGGCTGGCGCGGCGCTCGCGCAGCAGACGCTCGATGTGCAGCGCCTGATTGCGATGCGACAGGCTGGCGCGATCGGCCGCAAGGCGGATCACGAAGCGCTCCATGTCGCGGCGCAAGCCCAGCAGCATGCGCTCACGCGCCAGATCAATCGGCGCGATGTGGAGCCCGTGCCGCGGACGGATGATGATGAGCGTGTCGGCGGAGAGACGATTGACAGCATGATGCACCGGCGTGCGGCCGAAGCCGGTGATCTGCTGCAATTCCAGCATGGTCATGAACTGGCCGGGCTTGAGCTCGCAGTGAACAAGGAGTTCTTCGATCTTCTGATAGGCCAGCTCGAAGAAGTTGAGGCGATTGCGCCGGGAGGGCCTGCCCTCGCCGTCATCGTCGTTTCTCACCACCTCGAGCGCGCGCTTGCGCCGTGCCATGTCGTCCTCCCGTCAGCCTGCGCTCTCATTGCGAGGCGGCGCCTTGTTTGTGATATCCTTAAAACATGTTGTGATATATTACAAGCCGGCGTAAAACTGGCACCGGCCCCGCCGGCAACGGCGGCGCAGAAATGACAAACAAAACGGGCGCTATGGGCCCGACGGGAGGATTGTTGCCGTGAAGATCACGTCGATCGAGACCCTGCGCACCGAGGAGTTCTCCAACGTCATCTGGGTGCGCATCCACACCGATACCGGCGTGATCGGGCTCGGCGAGACCTTCTACGGCGCGGGCGCAGTCGAGGCGCAGATCCACGACACCTTTGCCGGCCGGCTGCTCGGCCGCAATCCCCTGCACATCGAAGCCATCCACCGCGACATGCTGAACCTGCCGATGGCGCAGTCATCCACCGGCGTCGAATATCGCGCAGCGTCTGCGATCGACATCGCGCTGTGGGACCTTTTCGGCAAGGTCTGCGGCCAGCCGGTGCACCAGATGCTCGGCGGTCTCTGCCGCGACAAGCAGCGCATCTACAACACCTGCGCCGGCACGCAATATGTCCGCTCGACCAATATCAGCCCGGTCGCGAACTGGAATCTCGGCGCCTCCAAGGGGCCTTACGAGGATCTCGACGGCTTCATGCATCGCGCCGACGCTCTCGCAGAGAGCCTTCTGGAAAGCGGCATCTCCGCGATGAAGATCTGGCCGTTCGATCCGGCGGCCCAGGAGAACAAGGGCCTCTACATCACCGCCGCGCAGATGAAGCAGGCGATCGAACCGTTCGAGAAGATCCGCAAAGCCGTCGGCGACAAGATGGAGATCATGGTCGAGCTCCACTCGCTTTGGAATCTGCCGACAGCCAAGCAGATCGCGCGCGCGCTCGAGCCCTATAAGCCGACCTGGTACGAGGACCCGATCCGCATGAACTCGCCGCAGGCGCTGACAGAATATGCGCGCTCGACCGATGTCTGGGTCTGCGCCAGCGAGACGCTGGGCTCACGCTTTCCCTACAAGGATATGCTCGACCGCGACGCCATGCACGTGGTGATGGCGGATTTGTGCTGGACCGGCGGCCTCACCGAAGGTCGCAAGATCGCCGCGATGGCCGAGACCTATCACCGGCCCTTTGCACCGCATGACTGCATCGGCCCGATCGGCTTCGTCGCCGCCATCCACATGTCGTTCAGCCAGCCCAACACGCTGATCCAGGAATCGGTGCGCGCCTTCTACAAGGGCTGGTACAATGAGCTCGTCACCACCATGCCCACGATCAAGGACGGTTTTGTCTATCCCATGGAGGGCCCCGGCCTCGGCGTCGATCTTCTGCCCGCCGTATTCGACCGCTCCGATCTGACCGTGCGCCGCTCCAACGCCTAAGGATTCCTAAGATGAGCACCGCCCTCTTCGACCTTTCCGGCCGCACCGCGCTGGTGACGGGCTCCTCCCGCGGCCTCGGCCGCGCCATTGCCGAAGGCATGGCCAAAGCCGGCGCCAAGATCATCATCAACGGCGTCGATCCCAAGCGCGTCGAGCAGGCCGTCGCCGAGTTTCGCAATGCCGGTCACCAGGCCGAAGGCGCCGCGTTCAACGTCACCGACGAGCCCGCGATCGTCGCCGCCTTCAACGATTTCGACAGACAAGGCCTCGCCGTCGACATCGTCGTCAACAATGCCGGCATCCAGCACCGCAAGCCGCTGGTCGAATTCACCACCGACGAATGGCGCAAGGTGATCGAGACCAACCTCACCAGCGCCTTCGTGATCGGCCGCGAGGCGGCCAAGCGCATGATCCCGCGCAAGCACGGCAAGATCATCAATATCGGCTCGCTCGGCAGCGAGCTCGCGCGCCCGACCATCGCGCCCTACACCGCCGCCAAGGGCGGCATCAAGAATCTGACCCGCTCGATGGCAGTGGAATGGGCCCAGCACGGCATTCAGGCCAATGCGATCGGCCCCGGCTACATGCTGACCGACATGAACGAGGCGCTGGTCAACAATACCGATTTCAACAATTGGCTGATGGGCCGCATCCCCTCGAAACGCTGGGGCAAGCCGGATGAGCTGGTCGGCGCCGCGATCTTCCTGGCTTCCGACGCTTCGACTTACGTCAATGGCCAGATCATCTATGTCGATGGCGGCATGATCGCCGCGATGTGACCTGCGAACCGCCGAAGGAAGAAGCCCATGCGCGCCGTTGTCATTCACGCCCCGAAAGACCTGCGGATCGATCACTATCCGGATGCGGAGCCCGGCCCGGGCGAGGTCCGCGTCAAGATCGCCAATGGCGGCATCTGCGGCTCCGATCTGCACTACTACCATCACGGCGGCTTCGGCGTGGTCCGCATCCAGCAGCCGATGGCGCTGGGGCATGAGATCGCCGGCGTGGTCGCGTCCGTCGGTGACGGCGTCACCAGCGTCAAGCCGGGCTCGCGCGTCGCGGTCAATCCGAGCAAGCCGTGCGGCCAGTGCCTGCATTGCCAAGAAGGCATGCGCAACCAGTGCCTCGACATGCGCTTCCTCGGCAGCGCGATGCGCTTTCCCCATGTGCAAGGCGGCTTTCGCGAATTCATCACGGTCGATGCGATGCAGGCCGTGCCGATCGCAGACAAGCTATCGCTGGCGGAAGCCGCGGTCGCCGAACCGCTCGCCGTGTGCCTGCATGCCGGCAAGCAGGCCGGCCCCCTGCTCGGCAAGCGCGTGCTGATCACCGGCTGCGGCCCGATCGGCGCGCTGATGATTTTGGTATCGCGCTTCGGCGGTGCATCCGAGATCGTGGTAACGGATGTGTCCGAAGCGCCGCTCGCGGTCGCGAAAAAACTCGGCGCGACCCAGGCCATCAATGTCGCGACCAACGCAACAGCGCTTGATCCGTGGCGCGCCCGCAAGGGCGTGTTCGACACGCTGTTCGAAGCCTCAGGCAACCAGGCTGCACTCCGCACCGCGCTCGACGTTTTGCGGCCGGGCGCAACGCTGGTGCAACTCGGACTCGGCGGTGAGATGACGCTGCCGATCAACAGCATCGTCGCCAAGGAATTGCAGCTTCGCGGCACCTTCCGCTTCGATTCCGAGTTCGAGCTCGCGGTGCGGCTGATGGGCGAAGGCCTGATCGACGTCAAGCCGCTGATCACGGCCACCATGCCGTTCGAGAACGCGGTCGCCGCCTTCGAGCTCGCCAGCGACCGCGCACAGTCGATGAAGGTGCAGCTTACCTTCTAGAGCATGATCCGGAAAAGTGTGCAGCGGTTTTCCGACAAGATCATGCTCAAACAATAGCCTAAAGCGCGATGACGATTCGTCCTCATCTCATCGCGCTTTAGGTGCGTCGGTGGCCTGCTGGCTCTCGATCAGCCGGTCGCTGACCAGCCGCACGGCGCCGCGCTTCCAGGAATAGTCCGCGCCGAGGCGCAAGCCGCTGTCACCGCGCGCTAGCACCGCGCCGGTCCTGGCGTCGCGAACCTGGAAGCCGAGCGTGTATTCGGTGCGGCTGACACGCCGCACCACGCCGACCAGCGACTGATCCGCGCCGAGCTTTTGCGCGATCGCCGCCTCGCAGCCGCCGCAATCTCGCAAGGCGCGCGCCTTCGCCGCTTTGCGGCCGACATCGACGATGCGATAGCGGCCGGATTGGCCGAGCATATCGCGCACACCGCTGCTGACCTCGGCCAGGTACGAGGCGTCCGACGCGGCTGACGCGCCCACCGAGGCTGCGGTCGTGTCCTCGAGCTCGAACTCGAACACCGCCAGCGCGACCGGCGCAGGTGTTGCGAGCGCAGCCATGACCTCGCGCGAGACAAAAATTTCGGCGCGCTCCCATGATTCATCATTGTCGCCGCGGAAGGTGTAGAGCTTGTCCATCACCAGCATCTTGGCGCCGACGTCGATGACAGCGACCTTGGCCCATTGCACCAGCGTGCTGGTCTTCTGGATGCCGCCGATGACCTTGAACGCTGCTCCGTCCTGGGCAGAGGGCACCAGCCGATAGCGCCGGTCCGCGCCGATATCCCGTCTGAGCGCGGCCATGAAGGCCGAGAGCCGCCGCTCGTGGGCGGCGGTCTGGTTGGCCGGCTCGGCCGACGTGTCGGTATAGCTGAAATCGTCCATGGCAACGCCAATGGCAGGCTCGGCATCGGCCCGCGAAGAAAGGACGAAGAGGAGAAAAGCAGAGAGAAACAACCGGGAGCAGTGCATGAACGGGCCTCGTGGGATGGAGCGGCCGGGCAAATCTGGCCGGGTCACCTGAGACAATGCAGCCGCGGCCGTCCCGACGAGCGCCGGGAAAATTTCACGACGTTGCACTGCGGCAGAGCGGGAACGCTTCCCGCCGCTTGCGTTCTGCCGTTTAATGCGGGAGCGACAAACCCGTTCGCACCAGGTACCCGCCGATGTGGAATCGCCCGAGGTTCGATCTCAAGGTCCGTCTGACGTTGCGCGTGGCCGCCGTATCGGCCGCCTGCTTCGCCGCGATCTCCGCCTATTTCCTTGTTACCGCCGACAGCGCCGCACATGCGCGCATCGACGGTATCGCCGCCATCGTGGCCAAGACATTGGAGCTGCAACAGGGCAAGATCCAGTGGGTGGCCAGCCCGCGCTCCGACTTTCCGAACCTTGACCCGGTTTCGGCCCATGTGATGACGCCCGGCCTGTGTCTTGGATTCCGCAGCGCGAGCGGCGAGATGCTTCAGCGCTTCTGTAGTGGCGCGCCTGCTCCGGCGAGCCCGCCGCCGCAAGCCTTCGCCGCCTTCTATCGCAGCCTGTTCGACCCCGGCCGCGAGGCGGCGCGGCCCGTGATCGTGCGCGGAACGAAGCTTGGCGAGACCGTGGTCTCGGTCGACCCGGCGGTGCAGACGGCAGAGGCCTGGCACGAGGCCGGCCGCCTGATGATCGCGCTTGCGATCGCGCTGCCGCTGCTCTGCGCGCTGGTCTATGCCGCACTCGCCCGCGCCCTGCGTCCCACCCGCATGATCGGCAACGGCCTCGAGCGGATTGCCGCTGGCGACCTCACCACACGGCTGCCGCCGTTCGACCTCGCCGAGCTCTCCGCCATCCGCGACGTCTTCAACCATCTCGCCGAAAGCCTCGAGATCGCGCTCGCCGAGCGCAGCGAGCTGACGCGGAAGCTGATCGCGCTCCAGGACGAGGAGCGGCGCCATCTCGCGCGCGAGCTGCATGACGAGTTCGGCCAGTCGCTAGCCGCAATCCGCGCGCTTGCCGCGTCCGCCCGCCAGACTGCGGCGCAGGACTGCCCCGATTTGCTGGGAGAGTGCGACAGCATCGCCCGGACCGCGACCGGCATGATGGAGACGCTGCGTGGCGCGTTGTTCCGGTTGCGGCCGCCCGATGTCGACGAGCTCGGCCTCGTCGCGAGCCTCGAAGGCCTGGTCTCGGGATGGAACGGCCGCAGCCGCGGCCAGACCCGGTTCGATATTTCCTTCGAGGGCGGCTTCGAGAGCGTGCCCGCCTCCGTCAGCGCCAACCTCTATCGCATCGTGCAGGAGGCGCTCACCAACGCGGCCAAGCACGCCGGCGCAACGAAGGTCAGCCTGCATCTGACGATGGCCGAAAGTGAGATCGCGCTCGCGATCGAGAACGACGGCCGGCCGAACGAGGCGGCCGTCAAATCGGGCATGGGCCTGCTCGGCATGCGCGAGCGCGTCGCCGCGCTTCGCGGCCGGCTGAGCTTCGAAACCGGTCCCCATGGCTCGGCATTGCGCGTGGTCATTCCGCTCGCGGCCGCCGATCGGCAGGCACTGGAGCACGCGGCATGAGCGCGGCTGACGCGACCATCCTGCTGGTCGACGACCATTCCGTCGTCCGCGAGGGCTATCGCTCCGTGCTCCAGAAGCAGCCGGGCTTGCGCGTCGTCGCCGAGGCGGCCGACGGCGCGGAAGCCTACCGCCTGTACAAATCCGAGGCGCCCGACCTCGTCATCATGGACCTCAGCATGCCCGGCATCGGCGGCATCGAGGCCGTCAGGCGGATCAGGCAATGGGACAAGGGCGCACGGATCCTGGTTTTCACCATGCACGAGAATGCCGGCTTTGCCGTGCAGGCGATCCGCGCCGGTGCGAGGGGTTACGTCACCAAGACCAATCCGCCCGAGACGCTGGTGCGCGCGGTGAAGGACGTGCTCGCCGGCAAGATCGCGATCAGCCCCGACATCGACCACGAACTTGCTCTCAGCCGTATCAGCGGCGAGAGTTCGGCCGCCGACGTGCTCACACCGCGCGAATTCGAGGTGCTGCGGCTGCTGCTCGCCGAGAACACGACGGAGGAGATCGCCGAGACCCTGCATGTCAGCCCGAAGACGGTGGCAAACCTGCACTCGCTGATCAAGGACAAGCTCGGCGTCGGCTCCGACATCGAGCTGGTGCGGCTGGCATTGCGCCAGGGACTCTTGACGGAGGTCGATCTCGGTGAGGCCTGAGCGCCCTACCCGTTACGGATCGAGTTTCGCGCCATCCGGCCCATAGGCTTCGACTCGGTCGCCAATCCTGAACGACATCATGTCACGGCCGACGAGCAATGGCCCCTTGTAAGCCGTGCGGGTGCGCAGGATCAGCGTCTCCTCCGGGATTTCGGGCACCGGCTTTACTGTGCCGAACACGATATGGGAGTAGACGGCAAGCTTCGGCTTGGCCGATGCGAAGATGCGGCCGGCCTCTTCGGGCGCGGTGTGGTGCGCCTGGATGTCTTTATAGACGGGATTCTTGAACAGCACCTCCGGCTCAATCACCGCGACCTCGTGGATCAGGAGGTCGGCGCCCTCGGCCGCCGTCGCGATGCGCTCGTCATATTTCGTATCGCCCGACAGCACGATCTTGTGGCCGCCGTATTCGACGACATAGCCGAACGATGGCTTGATCTTCTCGCCGTGATTGACCTCGATCGCGGTGACCTTGACGCCGTTGTTGTCGTAGATGACCCCGGCCTCGATGTCCTTTGCGGCAAATGTGACCGCCACGGGATCGAGGTGCTCGTCATCGATGCGAATGCGGATGTCGTCGGCGAATGCCTTTGTCAGGTTCTCCGTCATCGCGACGGTGCCCTTGGGCCCGTAGAGCTTCATCGGTCCTTTGCGGGGACGCCCAGGGCGTGGCGAGCCAGCCGGTCAACCACATGTCGGGAAGGCCGACGAGGTGGTCGGAATGCAGATGGGTGATGAAGTTCGCGGTGATCGCGCCGAGCGGAATCTTCAGCTTGTAGAGCTGCATGGTCGAGCCGCGGCCGAGATCGAACAGCAGTTTTTCGTTCCCTGCCTCCACCAGCGTCGACGCGCTGAAGCTGGTCGGTCGCGGCGTCGGCACGCCGGTGCCGAGCAGCGTGACCTTCATCGGTTCGGCCGAGGCAGAAGTGCTGAGCGCGAGCAGCACAAGGCCGGCCCTCACGAGGGTCTTGATCATATTTTGGTTTCCTTGGATGTTAGATTGCTGCGTGGCCGCGGATCATTCGCGTGCGATCACCGAATCCAGCCACGCGCAGTTGAGCGGCGGCACGCGCGGGTCGGCGACGCGCACGCCGCGCGCCGCAGCATCGAGTCGCATATCGCGCAGTCGCTTGCGCTGCTCTTCAGGCATATGGAGCCGCTCGTGACCCCACAGCGACGGGCCGTCAAAGGTCTCGTGCGGTTGCCAAGTCGCGGGATCGATCACGCGCCCGCCCCAGCCATACTCGATGAAGAAGCCGGACGGGGTGTTCACGTAGAACGAGGTCATGTGATCGTTGGTGTGCCGTCCCAGCGTATAGGCAACGCGGCCATCGTCCATCTGCGCGAGGTCATAGCCTTGTCCGACATCGTCGAGACTGCCGAGCTCGACCATGAAATGGTGCAGCGCCTTGCGCCCGGAGCCGACCATCGCAAAGGAGTGGTGGCGGCCGTTGACGTGGAAGAAATAGAGCCCGTAGGGTTTGAGGCCGAAGTCCGAGACATGGAAGCCGAGCACGTCGCGATAGAACGGCAACAGCGCTTCGACGTCCTCGACATTGAGCACGACGTGTCCCATGCCGAGCGCGCCGGTGCGGAAACCCGAGATCGGTCGGCTGGGCCTAAACGGTTCGGTCGCAAGCTCCGGCTTGTAGAACGCCTCCAACCGGTTGCCGGCGGGATCGGCGAACGTGATCAGCTCGGTGACATGACGTTCATCCGCAAGCGCGCGCGAACCGCGGACCACCTTGACGCTGTGGCTTTCCAGTCGTCCGGCCAATTGGGCCAGCTCGGCGGTCGACGGGACCTCCCATCCCATCACCGCGAACCCCGCATCGCTGCTGCCATCGACGATCAGGCGCTGCTTGCGGTCGTCCATGCGGAAGGCGCGTATCTTGCCGCCGCGGTCGACCTGCTGCATGCCGAGCAGCGTGGTCGCCATCCGGCTCCACGAGTCGAGCTGGGACGAATTGATCCCGATATAGCCGAGCGCGGTGATTTCCATCGACGTCCTCCCGAAGGTATCGCATGTGCCGCAGTGCGGCGAACTTGATACCGGCCGCGTGCGATCCTACGGTGAAGTCCCGCAATCGCTTTGCGTTCGCAACGACGATAATCGCGCGACCGTGCGCCACAAGGGAGGAAATACGAAGTGTCCAAGGAGCGGACGCGGAACGGCCAGCCCCGTCAGTCGGAAGGCGTTCGTGCCTTCAAGCGCGGGCTGGACGTGCTGCAAGAGGTCAACCGCTCCGGCGGCATCCGCGCCGGCGACGTTGCGCGCGCGCTCGACCTACCCCGGCCCACCGTCTATCGCCTGCTCGAAACGCTGGAGGAACTCGGCTATGTCGCGCGCAGCGCCAGCGACGACCGTTTTCGTGTGACCCGGCGGGCGCTGAGCCTCGGTGACGGCTATGATCCCGGCGTGGTGATCTGCCAGGCGGCAGCGCCTTATCTCGCCGAACTCAGCAAGACCCTGGTCTGGCCGGTCGATCTCTCCACCTACGAGAACGCCGCGATGGTGGTGCAGGAAACGACCCATTCGCGCAGTCCCCTCTCGATCGACCGCGGCATGATCGGCAAGCGCCTGCCGATGCTGCGCACCTCCGCCGGCCGCGCCTATCTCGCCGCCTGCCCCGCACGCGAGCGCGATCTGATCGTCAGTCATCTCCGCCGCATCGACGAAGCCGACGACCGCCCGTTCCTCGATGAGTGTCGCTTCACCCGCATGATCGCGCAGACTGCAAAGCGCGGCTATGCCGTTCGTAGTGAGGGCGAGTTCAACCCCAAGACCGCCTCGATTGCGGTGCCGATCGTCCGCGGCGAGATCGTGTTCGGCTGCATCTCGATCATCTGGATCCGGTCAGCGCTTTCACTCGACGAAGCCATCGCGAGGTTTGTTGCGCCCTTGCGCGAAGCGGCGGCGGCCATCCCGGTCGAATCCTAACGCGGCCGGGATCCGACATGCCGTTGCGGAGCCGAAGCCTCAGCGGATGCATTAAACACGGCGCGGCATTGCGCGCTGAGCTGATCTCGCTGAGCAGCCATGCAATCCCTGATCTGGGCGCGGTCGGGAACATAGGCGGCGCAAAGCCGAAGGGCGTCCCCCATGCAGGCTTGCCGCTGGACGGCCTCGCTCGGTCCGGACTGGGCAAGGGCCGGTGTGATCGTTGCACTCAGCAAAGCAAGAACAAGACGAAATTGCATGGGGGACTCTCACTCTCAGGTTGGACATTTGGCGAGGCTGGCGATGTCATCCAGCGTCATTGCGGAAGATGAAGAAACGTCGCGATGGTCGTCTCGGTCAGCAGATCGCGAGAGGCTTCCGGGTCGATCTCGGGCGCAATCCGATTGATCAGCATCGGAAAAGCAGGCGGCTGGTTCAGCGCAGCATTGAGAAGAGCAAAAAACAACGCCGGATGACGACTGCGAATGATACCTGCTTCAATGCCGGCGGAAAAAAGCTCACGAACCGTCGCATAGGCCGGATGTAGAAGTCGATCCGACACCAGCATGGCCCGCTCCGGCACTTCTGTGGCGTGCCGGACGACGAAATCCCTGACGTCTGGATGCGCCGCATAGAAGGCGGCGATCTCACGGATTACCCCGCAAAGCCGTTCACCCAGCGAGCGCGTGGAATCAGAAGCAATCTGCCGGACCCCGGCCATGGCGGGCAGTCCGATCGCCACGACTTGATCAAGGCAAGCCTCCCAGAGCGCGGCCTTGTTGCCGAAGTGAACGCGAACCAGGTTGGCACTGACATTGGCAGCCGCAGCGACGCTGCGCAGATCGGCGCCATCGAAACCGTGACAGGCAAAAGCCCGTGTGGCCGCGGCCAAGAGCGCTTGGCGGCCATCCGGCATATCCCTGCTCCGCCGCCCCCGCGGGCGGGACAGCGCAGCGGTCTTCTTCCTGGCCTTCGCCATGTCGCCCTCATATATGTTCATCTGTACATATACGTGATTGCCGCCTGTTGCAAGGGCCCCGCGCGGCTCACCCAGCCACATGTCGGGGGCCCGAGCGTGTGTGTGTGTGTCCGCTGGACGGACACTCGGCGCGACGGCGTTGAAGCGGTCACCCGCCTGAGGACAAAGATCGCCCCATGAAAAATAACTCCGCGCCCGAAGAATTTGACGTCGTCATCGTCGGCCGTGGTCCGGTCGGCGCCACGCTCGCCAACCTGCTCGGCCTGTGCGGCGTGCGCACGCTGGTGCTTGAGCGCGAGGCGCGGACTTATCATTTGCCGCGCGCGGTGCATTTCGACGACGAATGCATGCGCGTGTTCCAGACCATTGGCCTTACCGACGCCATCCTGCCGCAAACCATCCTCAGCCCCGGGATGCTCTTCCTCGACGCCGATGGCCGCATGCTGCTGGACTGGTCGCGGCCGCAGACGCTCACCCCGATGGGCTGGAATCTGAGCTATCGCTTCCATCAGCCCGATCTGGAGGACGCGCTGATCGGCGGCCTCGCGCGATGGCCGCACGTAACCTTGCGCAATCGTTGCGATGTATTCGCACTGGACCAGGATCAGCATGGCGTGCGCATCCGTTACGAGGACCTCTCCAACGGGAGGCTCAGCAAGGTCCGCGCCGGCTACGTGATCGGCTGCGACGGCGCCCGCTCCTTGGTGCGACGCTTCGTCGGCTCGGGGCTGGACGACCTCGGCTTCCACGAGCGCTGGCTGGTGGTCGACGTCCTGCTCAAGCGCGAGCGCGACGACCTCGGCGACTACAGCCTCCAGCATTGCGATCCGCGGCGGCCCGCAACTTACGTGCGCGGCACCGGCACACGGCGGCGCTGGGAGATCACGGTTCTTGCCGATGAGGACTCCCAGGAGGTGGCGCAACCTGCCAAGGTCTGGAAGCTGCTGTCGCGCTGGATCACGCCGGATGATGCCGAAATCGAGCGCGCCGCGGTCTACACGTTTCATTCTGTCATCGCGCAACGATGGCGCAGTGCTCGACTGTTGCTCGCCGGCGATTCCGCGCACCAGACACCACCTTTCCTGGGCCAGGGCATGTGCGCCGGAATCCGCGATGCTGCAAACCTTGCCTGGAAGCTCAGCGCGATCATCCGCGGCGGCGCTGCAGCTGACCTCCTCGACACCTATCAGAGCGAACGCCAGCCGCATGTGCGCGAGTTCATTGAGCTCGCCATTCGCCTCGGCGGGGTCATCAACACCAAGGCGATCGAAGCCGGCCTTGCCGCAGGCAAAGCGCGCGAGAATGCGCCGGTCAGGCTGGAGGTGAAGAAGCCCCTGCTCGGCCCCGGCCTTGCGCTCGGCAACCTGCCTCTCGCCGGACATCTCGCGCCGCAGTTCACCTTGCGCGACGGCGGCCGCAGCGACGACCAGGTCGGCTACAGCCATGTGCTCCTCGTCGCGAGCGCGGCCACGTTGTCGTCATCTCTCAATCCTTCACAGGCGGGGATCAAAATCCTGTCCAGCGACGATGCCGAGGACATCGGACCATGGCTTCGCGAGCACGGCATCACGGCCGCGCTCGTTCGGCCCGACCGTTATGTGCGCGGCACCGCCCGCAACGATGCCGAGCTCAACCGACTTGTCGCCGCCATCACGCCTCCAACCCACGTGCCGTCCGCGGCCTGACCGAACTCTTCAAGGACACTTCATGAAGCTGCTTTCATTTTTCGCCGACGGTCGCGCCTCCTTCGGCGCCGTCAAGGACGGCGGCGTCGTCGATCTCGGTGCGCGCATGGCCGGCGACGGCTGCACCACGCTGCGCCGGTTGCTCGAAACGGGCCACGTCGCGGAGGCCACGAATCTCGCCGCCTCCGCTGCGCCGGATCACGCGCTCGACAAGATCACCTTCGCACCCGTCATCCCCGATCCCGGCAAGATCATCTGCGTCGGCCTGAACTATCGTGACCACGTCGCCGAGACCGGCCGCACCGTCACCGAGAAGCCGGCGCTGTTCGTCCGATTTCCCTGCAGCCAGGTCGGCCATCTCCAGCCCATTGTGAAGCCGAAGGTCAGCGACGATTTCGACTATGAAGGTGAGCTCGCGCTCGTCATCGGCAAAAAAGGCCGCCACATCCGGGCGAGCAGCGCGCTCGACCATATCGCGGGCTATTCCTGCTACAACGAAGGCAGCGTGCGCGACTGGCAGCGCCACACCAGCCAGTTCCTTTCTGGCAAGACCTTTGCCGAGAGCGGCAGTTTTGGGCCTTGGCTGGTGACTGCGGACGAGATCCCCGATCCGTCAAAGCTCTCCTTGCAGACGCGGCTGAACGGTAATGTCGTGCAGGACACCACCACCGATCTTCTGATCACCGCCATCCCCGAGCTGATCGCCTACATCTCGACGATCTGCCCACTCGTGCCCGGCGACGTCATCGTCACGGGCACGCCCGGTGGCGTCGGCGCCAAGCGCACGCCGCCACTGTGGATGCGCCCCGGCGACACCGTCGAGGTCGAGATCTCCGGCATCGGAATCTTGCGCAACACGGTCATCGCCGAACCGGCCTGACCGCCAGCACCATCGATCAACGATAAAATCAGGAAACGCCATGACCACAATCCGCACGACGTCCACCGCCATCCTGCTGTCCGCGCTGGCGCTTGCAGGCGCCACCGCGCACGCCGAGATCAAAGGCGATGCGATCCGCATCGGCGTCCTCACCGACATGAACGGCGTCTTCGCAACCGCCATGGGTCCCGGCTCGGTCGAGGCGGCACGGATGGCCGCGGAGGAGTTCGGTGGCAAGATCAACGGCAAACCGATCGAGATCTTGCAGGCCGATCACCAGAACAAGCCGGACCTCGCCGCCTCTCTCGCGCGAAAGTGGTTCAGCGACGGCGTGCAGGCGATCGCCGACGGTGGCAGCTCCGGCGCCGCACTCGCAGTGCAGGAGCTGGTGCGCGGCAACGGCAAGATCTTTCTCGTCTCCGGCGCCGGCGCCAACCAGCTGACCGATGAAGCCTGCGCGCCGACCAGCGTGCAATGGACCCAGGACGCCTATTCCACGGCGACCGCGGTCGTCTCCGGTATCATGCAGACCAGCAAGGAGCCGTGGTTCTTCATCACCGGCGACTACGCTTTTGGCCATTCGATCGAGGCAACCGCGCGCGAGCGCATTGCTGCGCTTGGCGGCAAGGTCGCCGGCAGCGTCAAGGCGCAGCTCGGCACGCCCGACTACAGCTCGTTCCTGCTGCAGGCGCAGTCGTCGGGCGCCAAGATTCTCGCGATCAACGTCGCCGGCGACAACGCCACCGCGATCAAGCAGGCCGAGGAATTCGGGCTCGCCAGCCAAGGCATGAAGATCGTGCCGATGTCGTTTCAGAACGTCGACATCGAGGCGGTCGGGCTGAAGGCCACACGCGGCGATCTCATCGTCACCTCCTTCTTCGAGGACGTCTCGCCCGCCGCCCGGAAGTTCTCCGATGCGTTCTATGCGCGCAGGAAAGCAATGCCCTCGCAGATCCAGGCCGGCGTCTATTCTGCCGTACGCCACTATCTGCAAGCCGTGAAAGACACCAGCTCGGACGACAGCGCCACCGTGATGGCCAAGATGAAGGCGACACCGGTGTCGGATGCCTACACCCCCAACGGCCGTATCCGCGAGGACCAGCGCATGGTGCACGACCTCTATCTGGTGCAGGTCAAGACGTCGGAGGAATCCAGGGGTCCCTGGGATTTCGTCAAGCTGGTCGCAACGATCCCGCCGGACCAGGCCTTCCGTCCGCTCGACCGCAGCAAGTGCGGCCTGGTCGGCAAGTAACCGTCAGGCGAGATAGCGCGTGAGATAGCCTTCCATGGCGTAGAGCGCGCAGAGCGCGAGGCTCGACCACACCGCGGCGCTGAAATACAGGAACATCCAGGTCAGCTCGCCCTTCCAGTGAGCGATGTCGTGGGTCACGACCCAGCGCGTCGCGACGTCGTGCAGGCCTTCGAGGAAGCCCAAGAACCTGCCGCCCTCGGCGTGCCCTGCCCGCCAGCGGCTGAGATACATCGGCACGTCGACGGTGACGAGGAAGGCGAGGAAGCAGGCGATGCCGACGATTCCCGCGATCAGCGCCCAGCGCACCGGCCCCTGGAATTCCGGCATCAGCCGGCACAGCGCAATGCCGGCGAGGAAGAAGGTCACCGCCCACAGCGAGTTCTCGATCGCATTGTAGAGGAAGTTGGTGGTCACCACTGCGTACCAGGAGAAGCACTCCGCGATGATGATGATCGGCACGATCACGAGCGCGATGTTCACCGCGGTCTCCGCACCGGTCATGTTCCCGAGCTGGTGCAGGATGATCGCCCATTGCGCGGCAAAGCAGACTTCGGCCACGGTCGCGACCGTACGGCCGACGAACACGCTCGACAGCCAGGTATCGAACAGGCAGATGCGCTGCACATCGGCGCGCGGCAGCACCGAGCGGAAGGCGCAGCCGAACACATAGGCCGCGCACAGCAGGAACATCAGGCCGATATCCGAGCCGCCACTGACGCTGCCCGCAACGGTCGGATAGAACTCGCGGTACAGCATGAACCAGACGAGGATGTTGGCAGCGCTGACCAGCGTCAGGGACCCCCACCACCACGCGAGGGGATTTGACCGTGCCTGCCACTGCAACATGAATCGCTCCGCTGTAATCGACCTGACATGTGTTCGTAATAATCTTGTCACGAGACACCAGGGAATCACGACAAAAATCTGTGTGCGGGGTCGCTTTCCGCGCATCTTCGGCCTGGGTCATGGCGTCCGCATAGTGGACGATTCCCGCACATTCTCTAAATTTATTGGACAACAGGCCTCTTCGGGTTCATGAAACCCGAATGGCCCGAGCCGTCTCCAAACCGTCCCTCGCCTCCTCGACCGCCGCCGCGGTGCTGGCTTCGAGCACCGATGACGCCGCGTTCGCGACGACGCTGGCGAAAGGCCTCGTGGTCCTCGAGGCCTTCAAGGCCGGGACGACGCTGCTCGGCAACATGGAGCTGTCGACGCTGACCGGGATTCCGCGGCCGACGGTGGCGCGGTTGACGCACACGCTGGCCGAGCTCGGCTATCTCCGCTACGACGCCGAGCGCGCGAAATATCGCGTCGGTGCGCGGGCGCTGCGCATGGCGCATCCGCTGCTCGCCGACATGCAGTTTCGCCAGGTGGCGCGGCCCATGATGCAGGAGCTCGCGCAGAGTGTCCGCGGCACGGTGTCGATCGGCCTGCTCGATGCGACCTCGATGATCTATGTCGAGACCGCGCGCTCCGGCGACGTCGGCCCGCACGTCCCCGACATCGGCATGCCCATTCCCGTCGCGATGACCGCGATGGGCCGCGCCGCGGCGGCAACCTTGCCGCCGGCGGATGCAGACCGGCTCGAACGGCAGATCGCAGCCGAAGACGCCGCGCTGTGGCCCGCCTTCCGCGACAAATACCGGGCCGGAATCGCGCAATGCGCAAGCCGCGGCTTCTGCACCTGCTGGGGCGAGTACATCGCCTCGATCCACGCGGTCGCCGCGCCGCTGTTTCACGCGCGCGAAGCGAAGCAGTCGTTCTCGATCAATTGCGGCATCCCCGCGTTCCGGCTCCAGCCGGGCCAGCTGGAGGGCGAGATCGGACCGCGCATTGCCGCGCTCGCCGACAGCATCCGCGCTATCGTCAAGGCGGCGGAGCCGCCAGCCGCGACACGCAAGCAAAACAAGAAGGGCGCCAGGACATGAACAAGCAAGCTGGCGCCCCACGTCCGGGAGGCCATCATGACCATCACACGCCGAACATTGCTGGGCGCCCTTGCCGCATCCCTGTCGAGCCCGCCATTTTCCGCACGCGCTGAGGAGGCCTGGCCGTCACGCCTGGTGCGGCTGATCTCACCCTATGGACCCGGCGGCTCCAACGACATCTCGCTGCGTCTCCTGGCGGAGGAGTTCGGCCGCAGCCTGCATCAGCAGTTCATCGTCGAGAACAAGCCGGGCGCCGGCACACGCATCGCCAACGATATGGTCGCGCATGCGCCGGGCGACGGTTACACCCTGCTCTATGTCGCAGCCCCCTATGCCACCGCCGAAGCGCTGTTCGGCAAGCTGACCTACGAGCGAAAGGATCTGCAACCCGTGGCGATGGCGGTGATCGCGCCGCTGTTCTTGATCATCAGCGCGGACGCGCCGTTCAAGACGCTCCCCGAAATGGTCGCCTATGGCAAATCGAAGCCCGACGGCCTCACCTTCGCTTCGCCCGGCGCCGGCTCGCAGCCGCACCTTGCCGGCGAGCTCCTATTCCGGGATGCTGGCGTCAAGGGCCTCAACATCCCGTTCCGCGGCGACGCCGCTTCCTACACTGAGCTGCTCGCCGGCCGCGTCGACGCCACGCTGACCGCGCTGCCGACTGCCCTGCCCTACATCCAGAGCGGCAAGTTCATCGTGCTCGGCGTCGCCTCGCCCGAGCGCAGCGCGCTCTACCCGCAGGCGCCGACCTTGCGCGAGCAGGGTTGTCCCAACGTGGCCGCCGCCGGCTGGTACGGCTTCATGGCGCCATCGACGACACCACGCATGATTGTCGACAAGCTCCAGGCCGAGGTGATGCGCGCACTCGCCGAACCCGCAATCAAGGACAAGCTGACCGCGCAGGGCCTCGAAGTGCGGCGCGGCACCGCGGCGGAGTTCGGCCAATTCATCGACAACGAAACGCAGAAATGGACCAAGCTGATCCGCGACGCCGGCCTCAAGGGCGAATGACGATCGATGCGGCGCTCAGCGCCCTCCGGCACGGCGGCCGCCGCTGCGGATGAAATCGTCGCGTTCGTCGACGTGGTGCTGATATTCGGAGATCGCGCGATTGGCCATGCGGATCCGGTTGGTCTGCCCCTCCTCCACCATCACGGCGATGCGCTGCGCCAGGAATACGCAGGCCGTCGCGGATGGCGTCCATGCGCGCGAGAAAGTCCCAGGCGATCTCGAAGGCCTGCTCGGCGGCGGGGTTGCGGTAATCGCTGAAGATAATGTGCGTCATCACTGCCAAAGCCGGAGGGCAACTATCGTTCCTACCGGGCGGGCGCACGATCCGGTGTTCCGCGGTATCACGCATGTGAAGCGTGGCGGACAAGGCGCCTCCAGTCCTAAAGGCATGCGCAACGAGACGACCCCATCGTCCGGCGGCACACCGCGTCGTTAGCGGGAGCAACGATCAGGCTCTTTCGAAATACGACCATGCGGCGCATGAGTGCGGCCTCGGCGAGTGCTCTCCGCCGGAGCCGCATTCGTTTTTTTTCGAACGCCTGAGGGATGAACTCAGAACGCGTTCAAGTGGCCGCGAGAAATCTTTGCAAACGCGATCTCACCGCTTCATCCCCGCCACATACGCCGCCAGCTTGTCCAGCGTCTGGTAACCGTATTCGACGGCGCCGAATCCGATCATGCCATCGCGCTGCTCGGTGCTCGAGGCCAGTTGCCGCATCATCAGCACAGTCTTGCCGTTGCTCTGCTCGGCAAAGGTGACGGTGAAGCGGAACATGCCGGGATCCTCGTCCTGGTCGACGCCGTGATCCATTTCCATCAGAGACGGCCGCTCGATGCGGCGGAAGCGCATGCGGTTCGGGTAGACCGTGCCGTCGGGGCCGATCATGTTGAAGCGCCAGACGCCGCCGACGCGCACGTCGATCTCGAAGGTTTCGACCTTGAACCCTTTCGGACCGAACCATTGCGGCAAATGCTTCGGGTCGGACCAGGCCTCGAACACGAGATCGCGCGGCGCGTCGATCACGCGCGACATCACGATCTCGCGGTCGAGGGACCATTGCGACAAGGCAGCATTGGCAGAATTCGTCATCACTCGGAACCTTTCCGTTTGGTTGTTCGGGACGGACGCTTGGCGGCCGCCCTCTCCTTCTCTTTCTTGAGCTTCATCACGTAGGCTTCGAACCGATCGAGCCGCGCCTCCCAGATCGCACGCTGCTGCTGGAACCAGTCTTCCGCGCTGAGAAGCGCATTCGGGCTGAGACGGCAGGTGCGCACGCGGCCGGATTTCTCCGACAGCACGAGCCCGCTCGTCTCCAGCACATGGATGTGTTTCATGAAGCTCGGCAGCGCCATGTCGAAGGGATCGGCGAGCTCGCCGACCGACGCCTCGCCCGCGCAAAGCCGCATCACGATCGCCCGCCGCGTGGGATCGGCGAGCGCGGAAAAAACCTGGTCGAGCCGGAACAATTGGTTAGCCATGAAGCTAACTATAGGGCTGCCACCATCCGGCGTCAATCATTGTTAGCTCATAGGCTAAGTGATTTTTGTCGAAGGCAACGCGAGGTGGAACCCACAACGCGCAATCGTGAATTGGGGCGCGCGCTCGTTCACGATAAGAGGGGCTCGGGGCACATCACATCTTGCGTCATAGCCATGCCGTCTGTTGTCACCTCATCACACCTCACCCGGCGGGCGCTCTCCCGGGCAGCGCTCGTTCCACTCGCCCTTGCCTGGTCAGGCCGCGCCTTGGCGGATTCCGACATGATCGCGCAGATGCGCGACATCGTCGCGAACGAGCTGGCTCCGACCGCGACGCCGGACCATGCGGGCGGCCTTGCCGCCGCGCTTTATGCCGGCCGCCATGTCGAGTTCTTCACCTACGGTTTTGCGGATGATGCCGCCAAACGGCCGGTGACGCCGGACACGCTGTTCAATCTCGCCTCCTTGCGCAAACCTTTCGAGGCGACCCTCGTGGCGCTCGGCGCGCTGCGCGGCGAGCTGCAGCTCGACGACCACCTGCCGAAATACCTGCCGGAGCTGGACGGCGACTACATCCGCCGCGTCACCGTCGGTGAGCTCGCCACGCACACCTCGGGGCTGTTGCTGCCGACCGATCATCCGCCCTGGCCTGACGAGCAGTTTACGAGCGACCAGTTCATCACCATGCTGAACACCTTCGCGCCGCCGCCCGGCGTCGCACCCAGCCGGCAGCGCATCTACACCCATGCCGGCTACGTGCTGCTTCAGCTCGTGCTCGAGCGCCGCTACGACGCTCCGATCGCGACCCTGTTCGAACAGCGCATCCTTAGGCCGCTCGCCATGACCGCGACCTGCGTCCCCGACCGCGGCGAAGACAACCGCGCCGTCATGGACGAGGCGTGGCTGCGGCGCGTGGTCCAGGGCTATTCGGACCAGGGCAAGGAGATCGGCCCGATCGGCAACCAGCAGAGCTATTTTGACTTTTCCGGCACCGGCCAGATGTTCTCTTCGGTGCGGGATCTCGCGAGCTTCGTTGCTGCCTGCGTCGATGGCCGCTCGGTCGATCCGCATCTGCGCGAGGCGTTGCGGATGACGCAGCATGAGTCCTTCCGGGTCGACGAGAAGTTCGGACAGGGCATGGCCTGGGAGACCGTACGCTTGCCCGACGTCACCGTCGTGGACAAGCCGGGCGGCCTCAACAACGCCTCCGGCTATATCGGCCTCGTGCCGGCGCGGCGGCTCGGCATCGTCCTGCTGGTCAATCGCGGCGAATATCCGCATGAGATCGCGCGCTACAAGATCCTGCCGGAACTGGCACGGCTCGTCGCCTCACATTGAGGCGCCGCTCAAACCGAGCGCGTCAGCCCGCCGTCGACGCGGATGTTCTGGCCGGTGATGTAGGCAGCGCCGTCGGAGGCCAGGAACGAGACCGTCGCGGCGATTTCCTCGACCTTGCCATAGCGCTTCATCGGCACGTTGTCGCGGCGCGCGTCTAGCTGCGGCAGGCTGTCGATCCAGCCCGGCAGCACGTTGTTCATGCGGACATTGTCCGCAGCGTAGGTGTCGGTGAAGATTTTCGTGAAGGCGGCAAGGCCCGCCCGGAACACCGCCGAGGTCGGAAACATCGCGCTCGGCTCGAACGCCCAGGCGGTCGAGATGTTGATGATGGCGCCACCCTTCTGCGCCTGCATCACCGGCCTCACCAGCCGGGTGGGACGGATCACGTTGAGCAGATACGTATCGAGGCCGGCATGCCATTGCTCGTCGGTGATCTCAGTGATCGGCGCGCGCGGCCCGTGGCCGGCGCTGTTGACGAGCACGTCGATGCGTCCCCACTTGGCCAGCGCACCGTCGACGAGACGCTTCAGATCGTCATTGGATTTGTTCGAACCGGTGACGCCGAAGCCGCCGAGCTCGGCAGCCAGAGCCTCGCCTTTGCCGGAGGACGACAGGATCGCGACGCGAAACCCGTCCGCTGCCAGCCGCCGCGCGGCCCCTGCCCCCATGCCGCTGCCGCCCGCAGTGACGAGTGCAACCTTCTCCGCCATGAGCGATTCATCCTCTGTGATATCGTTGAGGCGAGCCACAGGCCCAGCCTATCATGAGGCCTTCTACCGCCGGACCCGCTGTCAGGTCCACCGTCGAGAGCATCCGTCATGAGCGATTTGCAGATCCGCAATTTGCGGCCCGAGGAGATCGCCGTCGCCATCGACTGGGCCGCGGCGGAGGGTTGGAATCCGGGCCTGGCCGATGCTGCCTGCTTCGCGATCCCTGACGCGCAAGGTTTCTTAGTCGGCGAGATCGACGGCGAGCCGGTCGCGACCGTCTCCTGCGTCAATTACGATGACCGCTTCGCCTTCCTGGGCTTCTACATCGTGCGTGCAGACTTTCGCGGCAGCGGCCACGGCCTGCGCATCTGGAACGCGGCGATCGCGCATGCGGGCGCCCGCGTAATCGGGCTCGATGGCGTGGTCGCACAGCAGGACAATTACAGGAAATCGGGCTTCCAGCTCGCCTACGCCAATATCCGCTATGGCGGCATCGTGACCGCACCACCGAAACCACCTGCCGAAGTCGTCGCCCTCGACAAGATCCCGTTTGCGCTTGTTGAAGCCGATGACGCCACCGTCTTCCCTGCCCCGCGCAGTGCCTTCCTGCGCGCCTGGATCAACACATCGGGCCATGTCGGCCGCGCGCTGCTGCGCGATGGCAAACTCGCCGCCTGGGGCGTGATCCGGCCGTGCCGGACGGGTCACAAGATCGGCCCGCTCGTCGCCGACGATCGGGCGGCGGCGGAAGCGATCGTGCAAGCTTTGCTGGCGAGCGCAGACGGCGGCGAAGTCTTCCTCGATGTCCCCGCCGTCAATCGCGAGGCCATCGCGCTCGCGGGCGATCTCGGGCTCAGGCCGGTGTTCGAGACGGCGCGGATGTACACCGGGCCGATCCCGCCGCTGCGCATCGACCGCGTCTTCGGCGTGACCAGCTTCGAACTGGGCTAGCTCAGTAACAGCGCATGATGTTGACGGTGTGCTCGCCGCCGCCGCGCCCGGGCACCGTCACCTGCTCCGTCGGGCAGCTCGGCACATAGGGCCGGTCGGAAGGCACGACATTCGGCGGGAAGCGATGCGCCCAATCCCAGGGAACGTCATACGTATAGGTGTAGCGCACGTCATTGGAGAGCGGCTGCGCCGCCTCGCCGAAAGGCTGGCTGTACGTCGCGCCGTCGTAGAAGAACCCGCCCCCGCCCGGCCAGTAGACCCAGGGATTGCTGCGGCGGTGGAACCGGGCTCCCGGTCCGATCGGCGCACGCGCCATTGCGCCTGACGGAGCGGCGGTGACACCATGCGGCGCGGCGCCGCCGGGTCTGGCAAAACTGTCGTTGGGGCTAAGGAGCAGCGCGGCTGCGCTGAGCGAGGCAAATAGCGCCCCTTGTGATCTCGACATCATGATACGCACCAACTCGTTTGGCTTCGCAGGTAGCGGCTCCCCACTGCAGGCTAGGCCGGGCTCTCGCCCGCCCGCAAACGTATAATTAATTATTGGTTAAGACACGGGATTAACGGGGAACATGGTGCGGCAGAACGCCCGGATTCCCGTCCCGTTTTGCGCCACTTCGTTCCGCAGCGCGCGATTCATAACCAGTTGATCGGAGTTGATCGCTCCCGACCAATAAGTCCGGAACGCTCCCGCATTGCACCCGTTGGCCCCCGACACAAGCAAGGAGCACTCGAATGCAGAACAAGTCAAAACTCCTCTGCCTGGTCACGGCATCGCTCGTCGCAGGCGCTACAGCCGCGTCGGCGCAGGGCTACTACGATTGGAACGGACCGCGCGTGGGTTGGGACGCGCCCGCCTACGAACCGGTTCAGCCGGGCGCGTACTATCCTGACGTCGCCGGACCGTATGGCGCATACTACCGCACTCGCCATCCGACCCCGAGCTCGACGCAGGGCGATGTCGGCCCTGACGGCAACAACAACGGCACGCTGACCGGCGGCTATCGCTGGTAGCGACCGGGCTTCATTTGCACGACCCGCCGCCTTCATCGAGCGGCGGGTCGTTCTTTTGCGACTTACGTATTGTGAGCTGAAGAAGCGCCGTTGCCGCCGGCTGCGCGATAATGGTCGTAGCCCGGATGGAGCGCAGCGCAATCCGGGACCGCTGTGCCCGCACTGATGGAATCCCGGATTACGCTGCGCTCCATCCGGGCTACAAGATGTCGCGTTGCCTGTCGGGCAAAACACGCGAGCCGTGGGTCAACGCGCGCAGTTCAAAATATTCCGCTTTACCGAACTTCGGAAACGGCGTATGTGTCGCGCAACCCGGCCCAAGGAAGAGGGGCGTATCGCGATCGTCACGAACGCGGGCCGGGCGGCGGTGGACGTGGACCACACCGGCGCGAAAGGCTTCGCAGGGCGGGCAACCGTGAGCGAAAGCGTCACGCCAACGACGGTGCGGTTCGCGTACGGCAAAATCGTGTGGTCCTGGCGCCCGGGGTCTGTGCGCCAAGTCTGGCGGTGATGTGGCGGCCCGACCGGGTCCGCGCATCAGCGATCCGCAAGGCGACGGGGGCAATAGTGCATCGCTCCCCGGGGAGAGCGCGACATAAGCCGTTCCAACCACTGCGCAGGGAAGGCCGGGATGTCTCCGGTTGCCCTGTTTCCCGCTATGCATTGACGCACACGCAATCTGCTCTCGGCATGGCGGTCCATAGGAGCCAACCGGCTCCCGGTCTTCCCTGCGCCCTCTTTCATTGAGGGCAAGGCATCGAAGCAAAGCTCGGGCGAACAAGCCGCGAGGATGAGAAGGCGCGTCTGCGATTGAAATGGGATTGATGAGCGACCATGCCGCCTCAAACTCCGTCATTGCGAGGAGCTCTTGCGACGAAGCAATCCAGACTGCCTCCGCCGAGGGATTCTGGATTGCTTCGCTGCGCTCGCAATGACGATGTTGAAGCAGCTGTGCACCAAACTGCGGTCTCGTGCCCCGGACGCAGCGCAACGCTTCTTCAGCGGTGCGCTGCAGAGCCGGGGCCACGCAACGGCGAAATGCACCGCCTGGGTCCCGGCTCAGCGCCGCAACGCCAAAGGCGTTGCAGCGCGTCCGGGACACGCCCTTCTTTCCACGCTTCTCCGCTCTTGTAACAAAACGGTCATGCAGTGAAACTAAACGAATCCGGGGCCGCGGCCAGCGGCCAAGCCGCCTCACCGCAGGGAGAGATTCGATGCGTCGTTCACTGGTGTTGCTGTCCGCCGGGCTGACAGTCCTGTCCACCGGACTTGCCTCCGCCCAGAACAACACGCCACGCAACCTGATCCTGTTCATTCCGGACGGTCTTCGCGCGCTGAAGGTCACACCGGAGACGGCGCCTGCGATGGCCGAGGTCCGCGACAAGGGCGTCAACTTCAAGAACCCGCATTCGCTCTTCCCGACCTTCACCATGGCCAACGGCTCGGCGATGTCGACCGGACACTATCTCGGCGATACCGGCGTGTTCTCCAACACGATCTGGACCAGCTACACCTCCGGCCCCGCCGGCGACACGGTGGTCCCCTTCATCGAGAACGACGCCGTGCTCGGCGATATCGACGAGCATTTCAAGGGCAACTATCTGAACGAAGAGACCATCCTGAAGATGGCCCGGGACAAGGGGTTCAGCACTGCCGCGCTGGGCAAACATGGTCCGACCTACCAGTTCGATCACACCGACAAGCCCGAGAAGGCCGGTCTGCATTCGATCGTGTTCGACGACGCCACCGGCGGCAAGAACGGCGTGGCGCTCTCGGACGAGGTGAAGGACGCGCTGACCAAGGCCGGCCTGCCCACCGCCACGCCGCCGCGCGGTGACAATTCCAAGGCGGGCGATGCCAAAACCCCTGGCACCACGGTCGCCAACGTCGCGCAGCAGGCCTATTTCGCCGATGTCGCCACCAAGGTGGTGCTGCCGATGTTCAAGGCGCGCAACAAGCCATTCGTGCTCGTGTTCTGGTCGCGCGACCCCGACGGCAGCCAGCACAATACCGGCGACAGCCTCAACCAGATCAAGCCCGGCATCAACGGCCCCACCTCGATGGCCGGCATCAAGAACGCCGACACCAACCTCGCCCAGCTCCGCAAGGCGCTCGACGAGCTCGGGCTTGCCGCCTCGACCAACATCATCGTTTCCGCCGACCACGGCTTCTCGACGATCTCCAAGGAGAGCAAGACCAGCCCCTCGGCCAAGGTCAGCTATGACGACACGCCGAAGGACTTTTTGCCGATGGGCTTCCTGGCGCTCGACCTTGCGAAAGCGCTCGACCTGCCGCTGTTCGACCCCAACGACAAGAATGCGAAGATCGAGGGCAACAAGCATCCCAAGGCCGGCAACGGCGTGCTCGGCAAGGAACCGACCAAGCCGGATCTCGTCGTCGCCACCAATGGCGGCTCCGACCTGATCTATCTGCCGAGCAAGGACAAGAAGCTGGCGGCGAAGACGATCAAGGCGCTGCTCGAGCAGGACTACGTCTCCGGCCTGTTCGTCGAGGACGCGCTCGGCCGCTTCCCCGGCACCCTGCCGCTGTCGAGCATCAATCTGCGCGGCAAGTCGGCGACGCCGACGCCGTCGATCGTCGTCAACTTCCGCTCCTATGCCAGCGATTGCGGCGAGGCGCCGACCAACTGCTCGGTCCAGATCGCCGATACCGTGCTGCGCCAGGGCCAGGGCATGCATGGCAGCTTCAGCCGCGGCGACACCATGAACTTCATGGCCGCCATCGGTCCGGACTTCAAAGCCGGCTATGTCGACGAGATCCCGGTCAGCAATGCCGACGTCGGCATGACCGCGGCCCGGCTCATGGACCTGCGCAGCGCGCAGAATGGCGATCTCGTCGGCCGCGTGATGTCGGAGGCCATGCCCAACGGCACGGTGCCGAAGGCCTATGCCGGCACGCTGAAGTCCAAACCGGCCGAAGGTGGCCTGATGACCGTGCTGAACTTCCAGCGCGTCGGCAGCCAGCGCTATTTCGATGCAGCCGGCTTCTCCGGCCGCACGCTCGGGCTCGAGGTAGAGGGTGGCAAACAAAAAACGGCGGGGAAGTAACCCCGCCGCTTCATCGCGTCCTCGATTGAGACGCGTAAATCTACATGCCCAAATCTTACATGCCGATGTCGAACACGTTCGGCAATTGGCCCGCCAGAGGCAGCGCGGTGGCGCCCAGGAAGGTCGCCACCATCGCCATCAGGCGACGGTTGTTCTGGCGCTTGCCGCGCATCTGGCCGGCGATCCACTCCAGCATCTCGCTGTTGACCTTGGAGGCATAGGACGGCGCCCAGCTCTCGATCTCGGTGTCGGCCGACAGCGCAACGCTGCGCGGCGGCACCTTCAGACCCGAGGCGCTGGCGGCATAATGGGCGACCGCCTTGGCGAGCAGGTCATCGAACCGGCCACCGTCGGTGCGCTCGGTCGCGGCCTCGTTGATCTCGAACAGCACTTCGGCCTCGGTGCGGCTGATCGGCTGGTCGTTGACGGCGGTGGCGGTCAGGATGCGCACGCACCAGGCGGTGTCATCGGCATCGAGCGAACGGGAGAAATGCACCCTTCCCTTGGTGGTCGGGCCTTCCCCCGTGATCACGCCGTCGCGCACGATGCTCAGTGCATGGGCCGCGGTATCGCGGCAGGACGGTTCGAGGGACGACGAGTCGGTAGGCTTAGGCGCAGCGGCAGACATAGTTCACTTCCAGATTTCTTCTGATCGGCCAGCATTTTCATGCCGACGTAAAGGGGTGGTTAACGATTCGATACGGGGATCGCGACTTTTCTAGATGGTTGCCAATTGGTCGCTGTTAGGACCATTCTGGTTCTAGGAAGCGCCGGGCGAGCGTGATGAAAGTCATAAAAGGCATTATCGGGGCAATCGCGACCGTGTGATCCCGGATGGAGATGTTTCGCCGCAGGCGCCGCTGTAACAGAAAGGTGCTAGAAAATCGGCTCTTCAAAGAAGGAATTCACATTTTACTTGAGCCGGTTCACTTGACCTCTCCAGCATTCTATACTGACGACGACGGCAAAAGATGAATTCTAAAGTAAATTCAACGAGATGAGGTAGAACCATGACACTTCCGATCGGCGCCACCGCACCCGACTTCGAAGCCGAGACCACCGAAGGGAAGATCAAGTTCCACGACTGGATCGGCAACAGCTGGGCCCTGCTGTTCTCGCATCCGAAGGACTTCACGCCGGTTTGTACGACCGAGCTCGGCGCTCTCGCCAAGTTGAAGCCGGAGTTCGACAAGCGCGGCGTCAAGCTGATGGGCCTCTCGGTCGATCCGGTCGACCGCCATTCCAAATGGTCGGAGGACATCAAGGAGACGCAAGGCGCTGCGCCGAACTATCCGATGATCGGCGACACCGATTTCAACGTCTCCAAGCTCTACGAGATGCTGCCGGCCTCGACCTCGGGCGATCCCCTCACCCGCACGCCGGCCGACAATCAGACCGTCCGCAACGTCTTCGTCATCGGGCCGGACAAGAAGATCAAGCTGGTGCTGGTCTATCCGATGACCACGGGGCGGAACTTCCAGGAGATCCTGCGCGCCATCGACTCGCTCCAGCTCACCGCCAAGCATCGCGTCGCGACGCCGGCCGATTGGACCCAGGGCGAGGACGTCATCATCGCGGGCTCGGTCTCCAATGACGAGGCCAAGACGATCTACCCGCAGGGCTGGAAGGAGCCGAAGCCCTACATCCGCATCGTGCCGCAGCCGAAGTGACTTTCGGCGGTCGCCGATAGCGACTGCAAAACGTCATCCCGGGATGGTCCGAGGACCAGACCTCAGGTGCGCAATTGCGCACCGGGGTTCGGTGCTAGCGCACCGCCCCGGAACGGCTGCGTTGGATCACGCTGCGCGGACGCGGTCGAGGAAGCCGTCGACCTCGGCCTTCAGATGCAGGCTCTCGCCCGACAGCGCCTGGGCGGAGGCAAACATCCGGCTCGAGGTCTCGCCGGTCTCGCTCGCACCCTTGGCGGCGTGACGGACATTGACGGCGACATCAGCCGTGCCCGACACCGCCGCGCGAACGCTGGCCACGATGTTGTGGGTCGCGCTCTTCTGCTGCTCGACCGCAGCCGAGATCGAGCCGGCGATGCCGCTGATGCGCTCGATGGTCTGGCTGATCGCCTTGATGGCAGCGACCGATTCCTCGGTCGCGAGCTGCATGCTCTCGATCTGGTTCGAGATCTCGTCGGTCGCCTTGGCGGTCTGGCCGGCGAGCGTCTTGACCTCCTGGGCCACCACCGCGAAGCCACGGCCGGCATCGCCCGCGCGCGCGGCCTCGATGGTGGCATTCAGCGCCAACAGGTTGGTCTGCTCGGCGATCGAGGTGATCAGCTTGACGACGTCGCCGATGCGCGCGCCGGCTTCCGAGAGCTGCGCGATGCGCTGATCGGTCGCCTCGGCCTGCCGCACCGCCTCGGCGGAGATCTCGTTGGATTCCTGCACCCGGCGCGTGATCTCGGAGATCGATTGAGACAGCTCGTCGGAGGCTGATGCCGCCGAACGCACGTGCTCGGAGGCGTTTTCGGAGGCTCCGGCGGACCGCGCCGACAGATCGGCGGTGGAACGCGCGACGTCGGTGAGCTGCCGCGCCACGCGCTCGAACTCACCCGACGATGTCAGCACCTTGTCGAGGATACCGCCGACGCTGCCGCGGAACTCCTCGACGAAGTTGCGCAGGTCGGATTTGCGCTGCTCGGCAGCCGCAGCTGTGGCCGCCGCCTGCTCGCTGCGCAGGCGCGCCCGCTCCAGCGAATTGCTCTTGAACACCGCGACCGTGAGGGCGATTTCGCCGATCTCGTCGGCGCGGTCCTCGCACTCGATCGCAACGTCGCTCTGGCCGTTGGCAAGCGCCGTGAGGGAGCGCGTGACCGAGGTGAGCGGTTTCGTGACCCGGCGGACGATCACCAAGGTGAGGATCAGGACCAGGAGCGCGGCGAGACCCGCGGCGGCGGCCATGCTCTCGATCGCCTGGGACAGCATGCTCTCGAACTGGGCCATCGGAATGCCGACATAGAGGATGCCGGCGACCTTGCCGGTCGCGTCCAGAATCGGGAAATAGGCGGTCATGAACGTCTTGCCGAACAGCGTGGCCGGTCCCTTATAGGCCTCGCCACGACGCAGCGGCGCCTGCCCCGGATGATCGGCGGCAAGCTGGGTGCCGACGGCGCGGTCGCCATTTTCCTTCTTCACGTTGGTCGAGCGTCGCACGAATTGCCCGCTCGCCTCGTCGAACACGAACAGGGTCGCATTGCCGCCGACATAGGACACCGCGCGATCGACGATGGCGTGATCCCTGAGGTCGGGCATTTTGGGAATCTCGGCGCGCTGGACGGCGCCATCCCGGATCATGATCTTGACGTCGGGAACGGTCTCGGCAAAGGCCAAAGCCAGCGTGCGCAGATTGACCTCGATGTCGCGCAGCGCACGATCATTGAAGGCGGACGTCAGCGACCAATAGCCGGCGCCGACCACGAGCGCCGTATTCATGGCGATCAGCAGTACCGCGCACAGGACGGCCTTGGTGCCGAGCTTGAACTGCGGCAGGAACTTCGCCGAGAGAAGGTTGGACATGGATGGAATGACCCCCGTAATTCTTGCATATTCGTGCAATCGGCTTACGGCCCCATTAACGACCGTTCGCACCGTGGCCCGCGCCATGCTTTCCAAATCGTAAACGAGGACACCCCTGACCAGCGGCCCGCCCTGGCGCCTGGCGCGTCCTGCCCGCATCGAAGGAGCTGCGTCCTGCGCCGAAGATCGCAAGCGATGCCATCGAAAGCCGAGCGCTGGGTGCCGGAGCTGAAGGACAGACCGGCGAAGCTGATCCACCCTCCGTGGCGGGCAACCCGATCGAGCTTGCGAGCGCGGGCATCATGCCCGCAGCTGATCGTCGATCATGCCAGGGGATGCGGGCGCTCGCCGCCTACGCAAAGATCCGCAAAGGTTGAGCGTTGCTTTGACACAATTTTGAAACCCGCTATCGTCATCGCTTCGTTCAAACAATGGGGGACGACATGGACGACGAGAAGCCGATCACAGAGCAGGCGATGGGCACGATCACCACCGCCGTGGAAGCGACCAAGGACGCCGCGGTCACCGCCGTCAAGCAGGTGAAGAAAGCCGCCAAGAAGGTCGCGAAGAAAGTAGCGCCGAAGAAGGCTGCGAAGAAGAAAGCCAAGAAGGCTGCGAAGAAGACCACGAAGAAGGCCGCAAAGAAATCGTCCAAGAAAGCCGCGAAAAAGGCCTCCAAGAAAGCGTCCAAGTCGAAGAAGAAGGCCAAGAAGGCCAAGCGCTGATCGCACTCAGAGCAGATCTCCGGGTGCGGGCGCGCCCGGAGACAGCTCCGGCGACGGCCTACCCTCGCCGTTTGGCTGCGCGCCGCCCCACCCTAGCACGAAAACGGTCAACACACGTCAGGGCTGTGCGCGCTGGAATCCGCTAAGAGCGTCGATTGACCACAAAGACCGCTGCGGCGCAGAGCGCCATGCCGGCAATGGCAACTGCGTCCAGGTTTTCTCCGAACAGCAGATAGGCCATCAGCGCCGTCACGGCCGGCACCAGATAGAACAGGCTCGCGACCGAGGTTGCCGCGGCGTGGCGGATCAGCCAGTACAACAGCCCGATCGATCCGATCGAGAGCGCCACGGCCAGCCAAGCGAGCGCGAGCACGAATTCCCGCGTCCAGTGCACCACACGGTCTTCGAACAGAAAGGCGCCGATCGCGAAGAAGATGGTGACGGACACGTATTGCACGAGATTGCCGGCGCGCCAGTCGATGTGATTGCAGTAGCGGCGCTGATAGAGCGTGCCGAGCGTGATGCTGATCAGCGAGACCACCGAGGCGAGCCAGCCGAGCCCGGCTTCGCTGGTCATCGGGCGGTTGTGCAGGATCAGCACGACCCCGCCAAGGCCGAGCACGAGGCCGGCCCATTGCAGCTGCGTCACCTTCTCGCCGAGCCAGCGATTGGCGATGGTCGAGGTCAGGATCGGCTGCAGGCCCGGAATCAGCGCGGAAAGGCCGGCCGGAATCGAATGCGCGATCGCGATCGCGGTGCCGCCGAGATAGAAACCGTGGACCAGAATGCCGGCGACCGCGCTGTGCGCAATGCCGGTGCCATCAGGCCATTTCGGCCGCGCGATGCCTGCGATGATCGCCATCAGGCCGACCACGATCGCCATGCGGATGGCGAGATAGGTCAAGGGATCGGCATTGTTGACGACGTATTTCGTGCCGATGAATCCGGTGCTCCAGAGCAGGACGAACAGGATCGGCGCCGCGCGGGCGGTCAGAGCTTCCGGATTGTGGTTCATTGCCGCCCTCATTGCCCGATGGGGCCCCATGCGGCAATACGAATTTCCGGACGAGCGATGCTGCGCTGCGACGGGCAGCGGGAGCCGCGGCTCAGCCGCTCACCATTCTTCCGGACAGGGATCGATGATTTTCCAGAGCTCGACCCCGTTCTTGATCTTCTTCATGTCGGTGGTGAGCCCGCCATTGCGGCGGATCCAGTCCTTCACCTTGTCGGGGTAGTAGGACATCAGATCGGAGGTGCCCTCGGCACTGGTGACCTTGATGCCGAAGGTGAAGGCCTTGTCGTAGTAGGCCTGGTGGAAGCCGAGGCTGGCGCGCGGCGTCACGCAGATCTTGTTCATCGGCACGATGCCGAGCACGAGCGTGCAGGCCGAATTGCAGATGCCGTCGATGATGACGCGCTCGCCCTTCTCGCGCACGCGCTTGTACTTGGCCTTGTACTCCTCGACATAGCCGCCGTGGTCGCGGGTGATGTGCAGCTCGGCGCGCGCCGGCGTAGCGGCGGCGAGGCAAAGCGACAGCAGGCTCAGAAGCGGGATGCGCATGGCGACGTGACGGCGAAAGCCTTCAGGAATGGACCGGCCTGGAAGGAGCCCCCAAAGGCCGACGACAGGATTCTTAATCGAATAGTCTTTGGTCATACTTGTGTGGGGAATTCGTTAAGCATCCCGAAAAGGCCAAAAATGGGCAGCTTTCGACCGCATGTCCGGCAATTCTGTCACACCCACCCGGAAATCTGCCGGTTTGGGCGTGATTCCGCGCCTCCGGACCGATGTCCTGGGCACCCGAAATTGCTATAAATGGCCGACCTATTCGCGCAGGTTCCGGAGAATCGAGATGAGCAAGTTGAAGCTTGTAGCCGCAGTTGCTGCCCTGTCGGCTGCAATCCTAGCCCCTGGCCTCGCGGAGGCACGGGGACATCACCGGTACCCCCGCTCCTACGCCAACCCGCTGCCCTATCCGATCAGCTATCTGCACAATTACGGGCCTGGCATCACCCCCGGCACCTTCGCCTATTACGACGGCCCGTCGACCAACCACTGCTACCGGGGCGCGGCCGCCTATATCGGCCAGGACGGCCGCCGGCACCCCTGCTACTGAGGCGCCGCGCGTCCTTCCCCGCGGGCGCCCCTATCTCGCGGCGCCCGACCGCAGCAATTGCTTCTCGATCTCGTAGACCGGCAGCTTGACGAGGTCCTTGCCGACCTCGCCCTGAAGCACCCTGCGCACGACATCGGAATAATCGGCGCGGATCATGCCCAGCGCACGCGGTGAGGCCACCATGGTCAGGGCCGAGGTCTCTCCCGCACTGACGGCGGCATCGAGACGGCCGGCCAGGCCCCGCAGGAACGCGCGCTCGGCCTCATCGTGCCAATCGGTTTGTTCGACGGAGCTGCGCGCCCCGCCGGCCGCTCCATGCAATCGACCCGGCGCATCGGTCCCTTGCGCGCCTGTCGATGGGTTGGGCTGCTCATGCACTTCCCTGGTGTGAAGGTTCGGAAACATCTCGTCGCCGAGATTTTCCAGAATGAGCGCCTTGCGCCCGTCGCACACGACCAGCCAGTCACCCTTGTCCAGTCTCATCTTGTCCATTGCATAGCTCCAAGCAACCCGTGGGCCTGCTCTTCGAATTCCTCGAAAGGCTGGCCATGCGGCAAGACTAGGGACGAAGCCGCGCCGGCGAATTGCGCAGGATCAAGGATGGCGGCATGTCGTGCGGCACCTGCCGGCGCCAGCGCAACATTGGTCAGACGCTCGAACCTGGAATAGTCTGGCGCATTAAGGTCACGCCTGCGGCGGGCTCGCTGAAGATTTGTTCATCAGCATTACATTTCGGTTCCGCCACAATTTGATCAGAACATCATCGATATCCTGCATTGCGTCAGCGGAGGAAGACATCATGAAGCTCAAGATTGGCCTCGTCGCCGCATCCCTGTTCGGTGCCCTCGCGGTATCGCCGGCGGCGTCCGCCATGCCCATCGCGCCCGCACCTGCAACGCCAGAGGTCTCCGGCGTCGAGCAGGTCCGCATGGTCTGCAACGCCTGGGGACGTTGCTGGTGGCGTCCGAATTATTATGGGTATTACGGACCGCGGCCGTACTACGGCCCCCGGTATTATGCGCCGCGCTACTACGGCCCACGCTATTATGGCTACGGCTATCGCCGCTGGTGATACCGAAGGGGCCCTTGGGGCCCCTTCGCTTTTGCGAGACCGTGAACTGCTTGCTCCGACCACCTGCGCGGCTAGCCTGGAGCAATTCCAAAACTGATCTAGATCAAAGATGAAATCCGTCACTTCGTCATTGTACGGAGATGGCCGATTTGATCGTTTTCCGATGCCCCCAGACGGGCATGAATGTGCAGACGCATTTGGAGAAGGGACAAAGACAGGAGGGGCGGAGCTTTGCGTCCTTTGCCTGTCCCGCGTGCACGCGCCTGCATTTCATCGACCTCGCCTCCGGCCAACCGATAAGCAGAGAAGGTTGACGGCGACATTGATCTGCCGTGCCTCATGGCATGAGGTCCGCAATACTACGGCACGAAATCCGATTTACTGAAGCATGATGTTTCGCCATTGATGGCGATGCACCGACATCCATTTGCGTGTCACATTGCAGCAGCCGCCCAGACGCATGTTGTTCGACGCCCTCGTCCCGTCCTCCGCGCTCCAACTGATCGGCTTTGCCGACGTCGATGCGTTTCGGCCGATCGAGTCGATGGAGGACGCGAGGAGCATTCCGCTCGACGTTGCGAACTTCGCGGCGGCCCGCGCCGTCGTCTCCCTGCCGGCATGCCGCATCGTCGTGATGAGGTCGTTCGCGCGCATCCTCGACACCGCCTATCGGATGCCGGGCGGGAAGGTGATCCTGGCGATGACCGACGACCTTCAGGCCAACTTCAGGGGTGTGGATCTCGACGCCCGCTTCTTCGTTGCACTGCGCGGCAACGATGAATGTCACTACGTCGAACCCCAGACCAATCATCACGCGATGATCATCCTCTCGCCTACCTTGCGAGACCGGGGCTGGTTCGATCGTGCCGACGATTTGCGGGCCCATGTCGCGAACCGGCCGGCCCTGCTCCACGCACGTCAGCTCCTGCTCGACATTCTGCGAACCGCATCGGTGCAGCCGCTCCTGTTCGAGACCACCGAGGTAGCCGCCCATCTCCAGGAAGGCCTGCTGCTCGCGCTCGATGATCTGTTTCGGATCGATCCCCTGTCAGATCGGAGCACCTCCGTTCGCAGCGAGCGGTCGATCAAACTCGTTCAGCAGATCGACGATTACGTCGCAGCCTATCCGACCGCTCCGATCTATACGGCCGATCTCGCCAGCGAGTTTGGCGTCTCGATCCGGACGCTCGGCGGCGCGGTCAGCAAGGTGCGCGGCATGAGCCTGCACCAGTACATTCGCCTCAAAAGACTGTGGGCAACCCGCGCTCGCCTGCTCAAGGGCGGCGGCGCCACCGTCGCTACATGCGCGCGCGCCCAGGGTTTCCATCATCTCGGTGAGTTCGCCGCAGCATACCGCGCGACCTTCCACGAGGCGCCCTCGGACACGCTGGCTCGTGGCCGGCAAATCCGAGTGTCGGCAGGCTGACGCCGCAAGCCCACGCGATGGTGACCGGCATCAGTGCTGATACAGAACAGATCTAGAACGCAGGGAGGCGTGGCGCGCTCGGAAGGATTCGAACCTCCGACCCTCGGAATCGAAATCCGATGCTCTATCCAGCTGAGCTACGAGCGCCCTGGCCCAGTAGTGGGCCGCAACCGAGACGCGCCTGACCGCTGCTGGCGAGCCCGCACAGCGGACGGCGTTCGGATGGGTTCGAATTAGCAGAGAGGCCGACCAATAAAAAGCCCCACCCGCCTCCGTTCGAGACGAGTCGAAGGTGTGCTCTCACCAGGTCGTGTTGAAAAGGCCGAAATGCGGCTGCTGGGCTACCATCATCGGCCGTCCCTGTTGCGGCGCCCGATGCGTCCTGACGACCTTGCGCTTGGGCTGAGCCTGGGCCGGAGAAGCCGCAGCAGCCTGAACCTGGGCCTCGGTCTTCCGGGCTGCGGCGGCGGTATCGGCCTTCGGGCCGGGCGTGAATTGGGCGAACGTCTCGCGGACCCGCACCTTGGCCGACATCTCGGCCAATGCGGGCGACATGCCAGCCTGCACTGGCGGCTGAGGCGCAACGGCGGCGGCGGTCTTTATCGCAGGCGCGGCGATCGTCGGCTGGCTGGTGTCGAGCACGACACGTTCAGGCAAATGGCGATCGGACCGGATTCGGATCAGCGGCTGGTCGTTGCTCGCGGTCGCAACAGCTTGCGCCACGGGTGCTGCCGGCAGCATGAAATCCGCCGCAAACAACAGTGTGAGCAAAGCTCCACCGACAAAGATGAAATACCGAAAGATGGGCATTGGCCGCGCTCCGCCCCCCGCATCCCCGCGTGGGCTCTTCGCCTTAACAGGCGATTCTCTAGTTGGTTCCTGGCCCAGCCCGTTCGGTTCAAATGGCAACGCCAAGTATTTTGGCCAAGACCTGCGGATGGTAACTTTTCCGCTATCCGGAAAAATGCCTCCTTTAGGCGCGGCGTGCTGCAACCAGCGAACACTTCGCCTGGTCGGCATTCACATTGACGAAGCCGATGGGAATATGCGCATAGGTCTTGCGGCTCTTCATGCTGACAGGGTCCGCCAGCACACGACTGCGATCAGTGAGATGACTGCCGTCGCGCCGCGCGAACGCGCAGACGATCTCGACGTCCTTTACGGCATAGTCATTGTCGTTTCGCAACGTGAACGTCACCAGCGCCTTCGAGCCGAGGCCGCCGCGGCGCCAGGTCTGCGATGAAATCCTGAGACGACCGAGTTCTGCCATTGCCGGCGCCTGAGCTGCGGAAGCCGGCGAGCCCGCGGCTGCCGCATCGCCTGAAGGAGCCGTCTCGACGGCTGCCAGGCCGGTCGTCACCGGTTGCGCGCTATTGCCTTTGGAGAGAGGCAGTAGCATCCAAATTCCGCAGCCCACAATGATCGCTGCCAGCAGCCACAGCAGGCTTCGGCCAAACGAGACGCTCGCAACCGTCACGGCCCGCGCCAATCGTTCGCCAGTCCCGGCGAAACGCCCCAACCCGAACCGGTCAAGCCTAACGTTCATGGTTTTCATCACCGACAGCGGCTGAAGCACGTCCTACGACGGACTAAGCCACCGTTTCACTTAATCGGGAACACGAACTAAGGTTCCCGGCCCGTTGCGAATCAGCAAAGACGGTGGCGATCGCCGGCTGGGGCCGTTAAACATGCGGCGCAACATCGAAAGACCGCGTTGGGAGAGAATGAAATGCCAGTCGTCACTTGGGATCACGTCCATCTGCGCAGCCCCGATCCGGAGGCTACGGCGGCCTGGCTGCGGGACATCCTCGGTGGCGAGATCGTGCGCGCGCCCGGACGGATCGACGTGAACCTTGGCGGCGCCAGGGTCTTCATCGCGCCGCTCGAGGGCGACGCCGCCGTCAGCCCGCCGCCTCTGCATCCGCATCAGGGCCTCGATCATTTTGGTCTGACGGTAAAAGACATCGACGCCGTCGCCGCCGAGATCAAGGCCAAGGGCGTCACCTTTACGCGCGAGCCGACGACGATCAGGCCCGGCGTACGCATCTGTTTCATCCGCGGCCCCGAAGGCATCTCCATCGAGCTGCTCGAGCGCGACAAGAAGTATACCTGACGCGACGCGAGCGGCATCAGGCATCGGCCTTCCGAGCGAAGCGCTGCCCGGTGTGTCTACGTCATGCTGCCGGGCATAAAGCAGCGGATGGTGACGCCCATGTAGCCGTAGATCGGCCAGACCATGGTCCGTCCGACTCGGTTCGGCTCCGAGATCACGGCTTCCTCGGGCACGTCCACCCAGACGAGTTCCTGCGGCTGGCCGTCGATGGCGGAGCCATAGCGCGGGACGCGGACACGATAGTGCCCGTCCTTGCTGTCCCAGTCGGAGTCCGAGAGCGCCGAGCCGTCGGCGTCGGAGCAGCAAGGCCCCTTGCCGCTACGAAGGCCGTCGAACCAGGCCTTCAAATCCGCATTGGTGTTGACGAAGTGGCCACGGTCACGCGCGTGCCCGAAGGGAGCCGCGAGCGCAATCAGGCCCAAGGCGCACGCCAGCCTTGTCACACCTCGCCAGCGTGTCGCGCTGCCGATCCGCCGTCGTTCGCTTTTGCAATTCGTGGGACGCGCACCGTACAGACGCGGCTCATCGCCGCCGGAATCGATCCAGTTGCTCACGTTCGTCTTGCTCCAGCACTCCGCGGCCAGTGCAACAATGGTTATGCATTTCGCGGGCCAACTCCGATTCGCAACGTTCGGCCTCGCCTCATCATCAAACCGTCATGACGGCGTCACGCACAAGCCGGGACAACTACGGCTTGCGACGGCAGGCTCCCGCCAACCGGCAAAAGTGACGCGTTGCGCCGGCGGACGCGCTTTGGCATAACTGCTCTACCGGTTACGCCATTGGGCGATGGCGGCCGACCTGCGGGACGTTATGAAGAACGGCCTCTATTCGATTCACGTGACCCTGCTCGACGGTCGAGTCGGCAAGGGCAGTGGCGTCATTCTCTTCCGCGACGGCAAGATTCTTGGCGGCGACGCCTACCTTTATTACACCGGCAGCTACACGGTGAAGGACAACAACACTTTCAAAGGTGAGGTCCTGGTGCAGCGCCACACCTCGCCGCGCGGCAACGACAATCCGCTGTTCGGCGGCCCCGCCCCGGTCGGCATCGGCGTCAGCGGCACCTTCACGGAGACGCGCGGGGAGATGACTGGCACGGCGCTGGTCGGCAAGGCGAGCCAGATCTTCGGCGCGACGCTGCACAGGCTCGCCGACGTCGATTAGGGCGTGCCGCCATAAGTCACGGCCCAAACTAGTCCACAGCACCCCCCCTGACATCCTGAGCAATAGATCGTATGCAGCAGGGATGCCTGGATCGTGGACATATCGCCCATGGGCACGTGACGCGGCGATCGAGCTCGGCCACCTCGCGGCGGCACAGGCAGTCGCGCTCGCCGGTCACGTACATCCGGATGTCCAGGTTGCCGCCGTCAGCGAAGGGTGGCGCATATACGTGACCACGGTCGGGGAGTTCCGCGCCATCGCGGGCGATATCGTCGTCATCCCGGCGGGCGTACCGCACGCCTCGCACGGCGGCGCCGGCTCGATCGTCAGCCATCTCTATCTATCGAGCGATCATGCGGCGGTGAGAGGGATCTCTGGGCCGCTCTGCATCCGCAACTCGCGGGCAACCTTGCCGGACGAGATGCTCGACGCGATCGGCTCGCACGATCCGTGCCCGAGACGTCTCACGCGGCCGGCCCGATGTGCCGCGCTGACGGAGCTGGTTTCGTGCGACGATCTCGCCATCCGCACGATCGCGGCACGGCAGGGTCGATCGACAGACGGCTTCATTCGGCTGTTCAAGCGAGAGGTTGGAATGACCCCCGCCGCCTATCGTCTTGCGCTGCGACTGGCATCGGCACGCTCGCGTTTGAAGCGCGGCGACACCGTCGCCGACGTGGCTTATGCCGGCTCGTTCTGCGACCAGAGCCACCTGGGTCGCCTGTTTCGACGCGCTTACGGCGCAACGCCTGCCGCCTACCGTTCAGCGTTCGCGGATTGAGACGGTCGATTTCGTTCCAGACGTGAATTGGCCTCGGGCGCTAAGCTGGCTCCACCTCTCCATGCCACTGCGAGCCGCGCATGAACCTCTTGGCACCTTTCGTGGTCCTGTCCGCAGGCCTGAGCCTCGCCTTTCAGCAGGTGCTGAACGCCAGTCTTGGCAACGCCATGCAATCCGCGCGGTGGGCGGCGTTCGTGAGTTATCTTGGCGGGACAATCGCGTTGCTGCTGGTTCTGGTCGCCGTGCGCGAGCCGATACCCGCTGCCGCCCTGGCCGGACGAGCCCCTTTGATCGCATGGACCGGGGGAATCTTCGGCGCGATCTTCATCGCGACCAGCATCCTCATGGTGCCGCGCCTCGGCGTGGCGACGGTGTTGACGTTGATCGTCGTGGGTCAGTTGCTCGGTTCGTTGGCGTTCGATCACATCGGCATGTTCAGCCTGCCGCACCATCCGATCACGTTGACACGCATTTTGGGCGCTTGGTGTCTCATCCTGGGCGCGGCTCTCGTTCGCGGGTAACGATCGCCGAAGCGCCGCGCGCTAATGAGTCCGCGGCCTGGTCATTCCGCCGCCTGTTCGAGCGGCGCTATGCGCGGCAGGATCATCTGGATGCGCGTGCCGCCGCCCGGCTCGGAATCGAGATCGAGCCGGCCGCCGAGCCGATTGGTGACGATGCTGTAAACGATGTGCAGGCCGAGGCCGGTGCCGCCCTGGTCGCGCCGCGTCGTGAAGAACGGATCGAAGGCACGGCGGCGGACGTCGAGCGACATGCCGCAGCCATTGTCGGAGAAGAGGATCTCGACATTGTCCTTGCCGGACTCGCGCACCTGGATGTCGATGGTCCCCGGCCGGCCGTCCGGGAACGCATGCGCCACCGAATTGAGAAACAGATTGGTCAGCACCTGGCCGTACGGGCCGGGATAGCTGTTCATGGTGAGGTCCGGCTGACACTCGACGTTGAGCGTCAGATTGTGCTTGCGCAGGCCGGGTCGCAGGCTCATCACCACCTGCTCGGTGAGGTCGCCGAGGTCGAAGCTGCGCTGGTCCGAATAGTTGCGGTCGGCCGCGACCTGCTTGAACGACTGGATCAGCTCGGCGGCGCGGTTGAGGTTGGAGACCAGCTGCGAGGAAGCATCGCGGCTGGTGTTGAGGAAGTCGTTGAGCGTGGAGCGGCGGAGCTCGCCGCGCTCGACCTCAGCCGTGAACATCGCGGTCTTGCGCTCCAGCGCGGAAGCGACCGTGAGGCTGATGCCGACCGGATTGTTGACCTCGTGCGCGACGCCGGCGACCAGGCGCCCGAGCGCGGCGAGCTTCTCCGCCTCGATCAGCGAGGCCTGGGTCTCGCGCAGATTGCGCAGTGCAGTCTCGGCGGCTTCCTTGGCTTTCCGCATCTCCTGCTCGCCGCGCTTGCGCTCGCCGATGTCGAGCGCGACGGTGACGATGCGCTCGATCTCGCCTTCGGCGTCGAGCAGCGGCAGCTTGTTGACCAGCCATTGCCGCATGTTGCCGGAGGCGTCCTTGTACTCCTCCTCATAGAAGCCGAGTCCCTTGCGGAACTTGAGCACGCGCTTGTCGCTCTCGTCGGACTTGGCAGCGCCGTAGCGCGACATCAGGTCGGCCGTGGTGCGGCCGAGTGCGTCGCCCGGCTCGATGCCGAAGATGCCGGCCATGTAGCGGTTCATCAGCACGTAGCGCAGGTCGCGGTCCTTGACATTGATCACCGCGGGCACGGTGTCGATGACCTGCTGGAGCAGGCGCCGGCCTTCGGCGATGGCGTCTTCGGCCCGCTTCTGGTCAGTGATATCGCGCAGCGTGCCCTCGTAGCGGACGATGTTGCCCTGCTCGTCCCGCACGCCGGTGGCGCTGTCGGAGAGCCACAGTATGTTGCCGCTGCGCTGGCGCACCTGATATTCGAACTCGCGCACCATGCCGTCGCGCGCCATCAGCCGTTGGTATTCGGCGCGCGCCTCGGGATGGACGTAGATCGTATGGGCGATGTCGTTGATGCTGTCGATAAGGTGCTGCGGGCTGTCGTAGCCCATCATCCGCGCCAGTGCCGGATTGGCGTTGAGGAGATCGCCGGCCGGTGTCGTCACGTAGATGCCATCGACCGAGCCTTCGAACAGTTTGCGATAGCTCTCCTCGGCGAGGCGCTGCTCGGTGAGCGCGCGCACCGCCGCTTCGCGCGCGGTGTCGGCCTCCTCGAGCGCGCGGCGGAACACCTCGGCTGCCCGTGCGATGTCACCGATCTCGTTGTCGACGTCGGCGGACGGGATCGACGTGTCTTTCTGGCCCGCCGCAAGCGCGCGAATGGAGCGCGCGATCTGGGCGAGCGGACGGACCGTCCTGCGCACCACGAACAGCGCGGCGCCGATGCCGATCAGCACGCCGACCGTACCGAGCACGATGCTCTGCCACCGCGCCTCGGTCAGCGTGCGGGCAAAATCGCGCGACAGCACGTGGCCGCGCCGGGCGCTGACCTCGCGCAGCAATTCGGTGACGCGGCCGATCAGCCGGCCCTCGGTGCCCAGCACCTCGCGGTCGATGTCGGCGATCTGCCGCTCGCGGACGGCGACCGCCATGATCGCCTCGGCGTAATCGTTGACGGCCGACCTCAGCTTGCCATCGGCGATGTCCATCGCCCGCATTCCCTCCGCGGCCTGCTCGGCCGCGGACGGGTTGCGCGCCAGCAGTCCGAGCGCGATGCGGCTCTGCGCCTCGGACAGGCGGGAGGCCAGCTCGCGGTCCGAAGTGCCGGCGACGGCCGCGTCGAACCGGTCACGCAGCGGCGGCAGGCCGGCGAGCAGCTGGGCGCGGCGGTCGATCAGGGTCGAGATCCGCTCCAGGCCGGTCCGGTAGGTCGCCAGCCGCTCCGTGACCCCGTCGATCATGTCCTGCTGCTCGGGCGCGAGCTCGATGCGGGTCTTCTTCAGGATATCGCTTAAGGCGGAGGCCGCCTCGCCCACCTGCTGGAACTGGATGCCGGCGCCGGGATCGGTGACGAAGTCGCGCGCGGCAAGGCGCAATTCGTTCATGCGGCGGTCGATGTCCTCGGCGAGGTCCCCGACGCTCTGGAGCCGTTGCAGCTCAGCGAACGTGGTGTCGATATGCCGGATCGCGATCACGCTCGCGGTCGAGGTGACGATGATCACCGCCAGCACCAACAGGAAGCTGCCGAAGGTGAGCTGGCCGATGGAGAGCGAAAAAGTTCGCTTTTTCTCAGGGGTCGGCGTCAATTCGGCGGACATTGGTGTTTGGGGGACCGGGCTAATGGAGGTCCAATATACGACGTATTGCGCCCCCGGGGGAACATGCCTCTGGCCGCCGAATATCCTTAATATCGGGCCTGCCGCCCCTCCTCCGTTTCGGACTATGAGCCTGTGACGCTTGTCCGCCGCCGGGCCGGGATCGTCATGGCGGCAACGCCGAGGACGACGCAGGCCAGCCCGATCCAGGCGGTCCGGCTCAAGATCTCACCGAGGAAGGCGACGCTGATGGCAACCCCGATCGGGACGCGCAGGTAGGCCTGCGCGGTGGTGCCGACCGAGCCTAGGGTCTGGATCAAGCGGAAGTAGATCGCAAACGCTGCTGCGGTCGAGAACACCGCGAGCGCCAGCAGAGCCAACACGGACGCAAGCGAGGGTGACAGCGTCCAGGGCTGCTCGATGACGAGCGAGGCCGGGATCAGCACCGCTGCGCCCGCCAGCAGCGAGCCGGCGGCGGGCGCCATGGGATCGAGCCCCTTGAAACTGCGGCCGAAGATCGCGGCGCAGGCATAGCAGATGGTGGCGGCCACGATCGCCGCCTCCGCCAGCAGGCCGCTACCGATGCCATGGAAGGCATCGACGCCGACGATCAGCAGGATGCCGACCATGCCGGCGATCACGCCGAACAGCTTTCGCGGCGGCGTCGCCTCGTGGCGGGTGATCAGCGCCGTGAGCACGAAGGTGAAGATCGGCCCGGCCGAGTTGAGGATGGTCGCGAGCGCGGCACCGACATGGCGCTCGCCCCAGGCGATCAGCGTCCAGGGGATCACGCTGTTGAGCACCGCCTGAAACGCGAAGCGCTGCCAGGTTGCCGCATCCGTTGGCATCCCGATGCCGCGCGCCCGCATGACGATGAGCAGCAGCAGGCCGGCAATGGTGGTGCGCGCCGCAATCAGCGTGATCGCCGGGATGGTGGCGACGCCGAGCTTGATGAAGGTGTAGGAGCCGCCCCAGAGCGTTGCGAGCGCGACCAGCAGCGCCAGCTCGACGGCGATGTTGGTACCCTGCCGGTCGTCCATGCGTTGCGTCCCGTCCATTCGCGATGAACGGAACCTAGCGCGTCCGCAGCCGCCGATACTTCGTTTGGTGTCGAACTATCCTAGCCGAGCGCCCCGACCTCGAACACCTCGCCGTCGTAGCCGGCCTCGCGGGGAATGCGGAGCTGGCGGCCGGTTTCGGTCTTGGTCATCACAGGCATGACCGTGACGATCGACATCCCGCGGGCGTGCTCTAGTGCGGCACTCACGTTTGGCTGCTTGGCAAGCCGGATCAGATTGCGCGTGGTCGGGAACGGCAGCTTGAAGCGGCCGATCTCCCCGCCCTCCACCGCCTCGCGCGGCGAGACCCAGATCGAATCCGTGGACTCGCGACCATCATGGGCGCCGAGCTGATCGGGCGGCGCTGCCGCAAGAAAGAACCAGGTGTCGAAGCGCTTCGGCATGCCCTCCGGCGTAATCCAGTGCGCATACGGCACGAGCGTGTCGAGCGCGAGCTGGAGGCCGTTATCGGCCAAAATGCTCATGAAGCTGACCTTGTGCTCGTTGAGCGCGACGCGATGCGCGTCGGCGATCTCGCCGGCACGCTTGGCGTCGACCGGCGCGCCCGTCTCCTTCGATCGCGCCAACAGGATGCCGCTCTCTTCAAAAGTCTCGCGGATCGCGGCGATCCGAAAACCGCGGTCCGCTTCGCTGAGGCCCTCGCCGCCCGAGTAAAGGTTGGAGCGGGCGACGATCTCCTTGTCGCCGGCATCGACGCTGCCGCCGGGAAACACCAGCGCGCCCGAGTTGAACTCGATCTGATGATGGCGGACCATCATGAAGACTTCGATCTCGTCGCGGCTCTTGCCGTCGACACCCGCGCCGTCGCGCAGCAGGAGGATGGTCGAAGCCGGGCGTGATGCTGATGTCTCTGCCATTCGATTAGCCTGCGGCGCTGGATTGCGGGCCGAGATTGGCGCGCTTGTCGACCCGGGCGACGCGCGAGAGGAGATAATCGACCTCCGCCTTCGCCGTCGGGGTGATGGTCGCGCCGGGCTTGCGCTGCGCGCTGGAGGCGATGATGCCGCGCTTCTGCAATACGTATTTGCGCACGGCAAGGCCGGCGCCGGGCTGCTGCTCGTAGCGGATCAGCGGCAGATGCGCGTCGAACAAATCATGCGCGGCGTCGCGCTTGCCGGCCTTGGAGAGGTTCACGACGTCGATCAGGAGCTCGGGGAAAGCGTAGCCGGTCATGGCGCCGTCGGCGCCGCGCTCCATCTCGAAATCCAAAAAGAGCCCGCCATTGCCGCAGAGGATCGAGAGCGGACGGAGCGAGCCGTCCTTCTGGAAATTGCGCAGGGTCGAGATCTTTTCCAACCCCGGCCAGTCCTCGTGCTTGAGCATCACGCAGTTCGCATTGTCCGTGACGATCTTGCGGATCACGGCGGGGGTGAACACCACCGAGAGGGTCAGCGGATAGTCCTGGAGCACCCAGGGCACATCCGGGCCGATCGCTTCGGCTGCCTGCTTGAAATAGCCGACGATCTGGTCGTCGGTGCGCAAGCTCGGCGGCGGCGCGATCATCACGCCGGCCGCGCCTGCATCCATCGAGGCCTTCGCCAGCGAGCGCATGGTGGCAAAACCCGGCGCGGAGACGCCGACGATCACCTGCATCTTTTTGGCGCGCTTGACGAAGCGCACCGCGACCTGCTCGGCCTCGGCGGCATCGAGCTTCGGCGCCTCGCCGAGGATGCCCAGCACCGTGACGCCGTCGCAGCCGACCTCCTCGTAGAAATCTGTCAGGCGGTCGATCGAGCGCTCGTCGATCCGGCCGTCGTCGTGGAACGGCGTCGGCGCGATTGCGAAGGTGCCCTTGGCGTCGGCGGTGAGTTTCATCGTCTTCCTTGTTTCTCTCTGTCGATGGCTAAAACCGCCGCGCGCCCATCTTGATCTGCTCCTCGGAGAAGAAGATCTCCTTGGCGTGATCGACGATGTCCCGGGCCTTCCAGCCCGAGTGCGGCGGTTTCCAGCCTTCCATTTCCATCATCCGCATTTCGCGCACGCCGCGGGGCCCGGACACGCCCAGCACCTTGCCGGTCTGGTCGCCCGACAAATCGCTGACCATGTATAGCACGGCCGGCGCGATGCCGTCCGGCCCCAGCGCCGCCGAGGGGTTCTCCTTATAGCGGGGCAGGTCTGCGGTCATGCGGGTCAGCGCGCCCGGGGCCAGCGTCCAGATCCGGATGTTGTACTTGCGGCCCTCGATCGCCAGCACGTTGGACAGGCCCCAGATGCCGCCCTTGGCCGCGCCGTAATTGGTCTGGCCGAAATTGCCGATCAGGCCCGAGGTCGAGGAGGTGTTGACGATGACGCCGCCGCCGTTTTCCCGCATCCAGCGAAACACCGGCATGGTGCAACAGAAAGTGCCCTTCAGATGCACCTTGATGACCTTGTCCCAGTCGGCTTCAGACGCCTTGTGAAAGGTCTGGTCGCGCAGGATGCCGGCGTTGTTGACGAGGATGTCGGCGCGGCCAAAGTGCTTGATGGCGTCGTCGAACACCGACTGACCGCCCTCCATGGTGGAGATGTCGGCGCCGTTGGCGACCGCCTTGCCGCCTTCCGCCTTGATCGCGTCCACCACTTGCTGCGCCATGGACTTGTCGGCCCCGGAGCCGTCGCGGCGGCCGCCGAGGTCGTTGACGACGACCGAAGCCCCTTCCCGCGCGAACAGCTTTGCATAGGCCTCACCGAGCCCCCCGCCCGCGCCGGTGATCAGCGCAACCTTGCCGTCGAGTAGTCCCATGGTGGCGTCTCCCTGTTTGCTTTTTCTTCCACCTCGCCCCGCTTGCGGGGAGAGGTCGGATCGCCCTTGCGATCCGGGTGAGGGGGTACAGGTCTCAATACCGTCCCTTCTCGTGGTGAGAGCCCCTCACCCCGCCCTCTCCCCGCAAGAGCGGGGCGAGGGAGACGGCGGCCGTACCGTGTTGCTAACCCAGCACCGTCTTGCCGTTCTTGATCACGGTGACACCGCGCGACTTCACCTTGGCTTCGAACGAGATCACATTGCCATCCTTCCAGAGGTCCATGGTCACGGTCTCGCCGGGATAGACCGGCGAAGAGAACCGCGCGACGTGCTGGCGGAAGGCGGAAGCGTCGTAATCGGCATAGGTCTGCAGCACGCCGCGGCAGGTGATGCCGTAGGTGCACATGCCGTGCAGGATCGGGCGCGGGAAGCCGGCCTTCTTGGCGAACTCGGGATCCGAGTGCAGCGGGTTGCGGTCGCCGCAGAGGCGATACACCAGCGCCTGGTCGGGACGCGTGGTGATGTCGATGGTCTTGTCGGGGCTGCGCGACGGAATCCTGTGCGGGTCGGGCTGCGTCAGGTTCGGCCCGCCAAAGCCGCCATCGCCGCGGGCGAAGCGCGAGGCCACCAGAGTAGCCAGCTTCTCGCCCTTCTCGTTCTTCAGCACGGTCTGGTGGCTGATCACGACGCCCTTGTCCTTGCCCTTGTCGTAGACCTCGAGCACGGAGGAATCGGCCGTGATGTGCGCGGCGACCGGCAGCGGCTGGTGGAAGGTGATGTCGCGCTCGCCGTCGACCACCATCACGCGGTTTAGGTTCATTTCGCCGGGACCCGAGCCCCATGCTGCGACGGACGCGAATGTCGGCACCACCTTCAGCGGCCGCGGCGTCAGCGTGCCCTCGTTGACGAAGGCGAGCTCCTTCTCGTCCATGGGATCGGCGCCAAGGCCGATGCCATAGGCGTAGAGCATCACCTCGCGATCGGTGTAGGCGTATTTCTGGCCGATGTTTTTCAGCCCTTTGAGCTCTTCGTATCTGGCGGACATGTTGTTTGCCTTCCTCCCAGTATCTCCGCGAGCAGCGGCGCTCGTTAATGTGCCCTCTCCCCTTGTGGGAGAGGGCCGCACCGCTCTTGCAACAAACTCACTCGGGTGAGGGGTTGGCTCTGCAGTAACACTTCTCGTGTGGAGAGAGACCCCTCACCCGGCAGCCTTCGGCTGCCACCCTCTCCCACAAGGGGAGAGGGTTACATCTCGCTTCGCGTCAGGCCACCGTGAAGAACGGCAGCGGTGCGCCGTCGGTCGGCTTGAACACCACCTTCACCTTCTGGCCGATCTTCAGCCTCTCGAGATCGCAGTCGACGAAATTGGTCTGCACCGACGGCCCCTCCTTCAGCGTGACGTAGCCGATCGCGTAAGGACCGGTCGGCGACTTCCGCATCAGGCTGTAGGTGTAGATCGTACCCTCGCCCGATGCTTCCTCCCACACCGTCTTGTCGGAATAGCAGAACGGGCAGATCGAGCGCGGGAAGTAATGCGCTTCGCCGCACGCCGTGCAGCGCTTGATCATGAACTTGCCTTCCTTGGCTGCGTTCCAGAACGCCGCGGTCTCCGGGTTCGTCACCGGGGCCGGATATTTTTTTGCATCTACCATCACACGCGCTCCAGAATGGCGGTCGAGGCGGCGTGGCGAACACCCAAAAGGCCGCCGGTGCCGTGGGCGATGGCGAGATCGCAATTCTTGACCTGCACCTTCGGATGCGCCTCGCCGCGCAACTGCCTGACGGCCTCGATGATCTTGGTCATGCCGCCGCGGTTGACGGGATGGTTGCTGCAAAGGCCGCCGCCATCGGTGTTGAACGGCAGCTTGCCGACGCCCGAGATCAGATTGCCGTCGGCAACGAACTTGCCGCCCTCGCCCTTCTTGCAGAAGCCGAGGTCCTCGAGCTGCATCAGCACCGTGATGGTGAAGCTGTCATAGATCGACGCGTATTTGATATCCTTCGGCGTGATGCCGGCCTCCGCGAACGCGCGCGGACCGGACCAGATCCCCGCGGAGTAAGTGAGGTCGAGATCCTTGCCGCCACGCGGGCCCTTCATGGCTTCGCCATGGCCGATCAGGCGCACAAGCGGCTTCTCCAGGCTCTTCGCAATCTCCGGCGTCGTCACGATCAGCGCGCCGCCGCCGTCGGAGACGACGCAGCAATCCATGCGGTGCAGGGGATCGGAGATCATCGGCGAGTTCAGGACATCCTCGACGGTGACGACGTCCTTGAGCATCGCATGCGGATTGTATTGCGCGTGGTGCGAGGCCGCGACTTTGATCCAGGCCAGCTGCTCGCTGGTGGTGCCATAGTCGTGCATGTGGCGCATGGCACACATGCCATAGGCATTGTGCGTGGTCGCGCCGTAAGCGGATTCGAAATCGACCTCGGCGCCGGCCGCGCGCGGCGGCATCACGCCGGTGCGCGGCTTGCCGGCGAGCGTGATCAGCGCGATCGAGCACTTGCCCGCGGCGATCGCCTCAGCCGCATGGCCGAGATGGATGATGTAGGAACAGCCGCCGGTCTCGGTGGAATCGACGTGACGAAGCTTCTTGGTGTTCAGGCCGAGATAATCGACCATCGGCCAGGCGCCGCCGGGCGCATCGCCCGCGCAGAAATAGCCGTCGACGTCGTCCTTGGAGAGCCCGGCATCCTCGATCGCGCCCTTGGCGACCTCGGCGTGGAGCTGCGCGGTGGATTTGTCCGGCGCATGCCGGGTCGGGTGCTCATAGATCCCGGCAATGTAGGCCTTGCCCTTGATGGTCAAACTTCAGGTCTCCGCTCGCGTTTCTTCTTGGCTCTTTTTTCTGAACCGCGGGGGCTTGATTGGCAAGCGCGGAAATATTCCGTCGGACGAGAGGCAGCGGGTTGGCGCAAGTGGCCCCGTTGATCCGTCATCCTCTTCAGCATCCGTCAGTGATGCATCTCCAGAACAATGACTGGGTCTGGCGATGCGCCATTCCACACGGTCGCCACGTAGCAGTAACCATTGGGGTACTCGTCGATAGCAAAACGAGCGGCCTCCGGAGCCACCAGGCGAGCTTTCACCTCGCTCTTCCAGAACGAAAAACGATCGCCAGTCGAGATCCACCGCAACGGCTTGCCAACATCAGCAACCACGAAGCTCGCACCATTCTGCAAGAGGTGCTCGATCTTGGCCGCACCAGCGCTTTCAGCGGGCTGTGAATCCAATAGGCCTGCGTTCGTCCAGAGTTCTTCAAGCGGCAAGCGTGTCACAATGCGACGAGCCCAATCCATACCGCACCTCAGTCCCCGTTCAGGCTGGCCCAAACGACATCGCGTCACCAGCGCGGAGCAAAAGTATAAAGATGTTTTGCCCGACGGCGCAAGTGTATTTCTTTTTTACCGAAAACAACCCCATGCACAGTAGAGCGGCGTTGATTTCAAACGGAAAAACGCAGGGGACTTGTAGCCCGGATGGAGCGAAGCGCAATTCGGGGATCTTCACCCGCGGATGCGCTTGTCCCGGATTGCGCTGCGCTCCATCCGGGCTACGGGGCTACTCCGCAGAAATCGTAGGGTGGGCAAAGCGAAGCGTGCCCACGTCTTAGATAACTCGGAGAGATGGTGGGCACGGCGCATCGCGCCTTTGCCCACCCTACGAGACCGCCCTACTCCGCTGCGATCTGCCTTGGCGCTGGCGGCGGGTTCGCCAAATCCGCGGCGAGCTGGGCATAGCGGGCCTTGGCATCATTCACCGCCTTCTCCTTCACCGGGCCGTAGCCGCGGATGCGGTCGGGCAGCGAGAGCAGTTCGACAGCGGTGTCGTGCGTGACCGGCGATAGCAGGCCGAGCACGGTTGAGACATCCTTCTCGTAGCCGGCGATCAGGTCACGCTCGAGCTTGCGGTCGGCGCTGCGGCCGAAGATGTCGAACGGGGTGCCGCGCAGGAATTTGAATTTTGCCAGCACGCGGAAGATGTTCAGCATCCATGGGCCGAAGGCGCGCTTCTTCGGACGGCCCAGCGCGTCGACGCCGCTGCTGAGGATCGGCGGTGCCAGATTAAAGTTGAACTTGAAGTCGCCCTCGAACTGGTCGCGGAGCTGCCGCTCGAAGGCGCCATTGGTGTAGAGGCGTGCGACTTCGTATTCGTCCTTGTAGGCCAGGAGCCTGGCGTAGTTCACCGCGACCGCGCGCGGCAGCGCATCGCCATAGCCGCCCTTCACCGCGGCTTCGCGAACCTGGTCGACCAGCTTGCGATAACGCTTGGCGAGACGGTTGTTCTGGTAGGCGGTGAGATGCTTGGCGCGATGCTCGATGACCTCGTCCAGCGTCATCGCCTCCAGCGTCTTGGGCGCAACGACCTCGTTCGTCCCCTTCAGCATGTCGGCAAGGCGCTTGGGGTCGGCGACCGCAAGGCGTCCGAGGCGGAAGGCCTCCTTGTTCATCTTGATCGAGACGCCGTTGACCTCGATGGCCTGCTCGATCGCTTCAGCCGACAGCGGGAACAGTCCCTTCTGATAGGCATAGCCCATCATCATCATGTTGGTGGCGATGGCATCGCCGAGGAGCTGCTCGGCAGGTCTGGTGAAATCGAAGAATACGGAGTCCTTGTGCAGCGCCGTCTCCAGCACCGCGTTCAGCTTGCGGGTCTGGAAGTTGAAATCGCGGTTGAGGATGAAGTCGGCGGTGGGGATGACGTGGCTGTTGATGATGCCGTGCGTGCGGCTGGAGTCACAGAGTGAGATCGTATCCTTGGCAACCGCGACCACCTCATCCGCGGCGAGCACGAGATCGGCCGTGCCGGTGACGATGCGCGAGCAGGTTACCTCGGCCGGATGATCTGATAGCCGCACATGGCTGAGCACCGCCCCGCCCTTCTGCGCCAGGCCCGACATGTCGAGGATCATCGAGGCCTTGCCCTCGATATGAGCGGCCATGCCGAGCAGCGCGCCGATGGTCAGTACACCGGTGCCGCCGACACCGCCGACCGCGATGTTGTAGGGCTTGTCGAGGGCCGGGCGCGAGGCCGGCTCCGGCAGCTCGCCGATCTCGCTGAGCTCCGCCGGCGCGCGATGGCGCGGCGCACCGCCGTCGATCGTGACGAAGGACGGGCAGAAGCCCTTCAGGCAGGAATAGTCCTTGTTGCAGGACGACTGGTTGATGGCGCGCTTGCGTCCGAACTCGGTCTCCAGCGGCTCGACCGAGATGCAGTTCGACTGCACCGAGCAGTCGCCGCAGCCTTCGCAGACCGCCGGGTTGATCATGACCCGGCGCGCCGGATCTTCCATCAGGCCGCGCTTGCGGCGGCGACGCTTCTCGGCCGCGCAGGTCTGCACGAACACGATCGCAGACGTGCCTTTGTATTCGCGGCACATCTTCATGACGTTGTCGAGCTCGTCGCGGTGATACTTCTTCACGCCGGGCGCGATGGTGTCGGCCGGGTAAGCGTCGGGATTCTCGGAGACGAGGTAAATCTCGCTGATGCCCTCGGCATAAAGCTGCGCCATGATCTTCTGCGGCGAGAGATCGCCGTCATGGCGCTGACCGCCGGTCATGGCGACGGCGTCGTTGTAGAGGATCTTGTAGGTGATGTTGGCCTTGGAGGCGATCGCCTGGCGGATGGCGAGAATGCCCGAATGGAAATAGGTGCCGTCACCGAGATTCGCGAAGATGTGGTTCTCGTTGGTGAAAGGCGCGATGCCGACCCACGGCACGCCCTCGCCGCCCATATGCGTGAACGTCTCGGTCGAGCGGTCCATCCACAGCGCCATGAAGTGACAGCCGATGCCGGCGAGCGCACGGCTGCCTTCGGGCACCTTGGTCGAGGTGTTGTGGGGACAGCCGGAGCAGAAATACGGGGTGCGGGAGACAGGCGCGACCGCCTGCATCTGCGTGGCCTGGCGGCCGTTGAACCAGTCGGCCTTGACGCGGAGCATTTCCGCAATTTCAGGGTTGAGATTAAGTCGAAGCAGCCGCTCGGTGAGCGAGGTCGCAAGCGAGGCGACGCTGAGCTCGGCGGCGAAGGTCAGAAAGCGCTTGTCGTGCTCGTCCATCTTGCCGACGATGCGCGGGCGAACATCGTCCCGCCAGTTGAACAGCTCCTGCTTGACCTGGTTCTCGACGATCTCGCGCCGTTCCTCGACGATGAAGATCTCTTCGAGCCCGATGGCGAACTGGCGCACGCCTTCCGGCTCCAGCGGCCAGGGCATGCCGATCTTGTAGAGGCGCATGCCGATCTTGGCGGCGACCTCCTCGGTGATCCCAAGCTCGCGCAGCGCCTGGCGGACGTCCTCATAACTCTTGCCCGACGCCATGATGCCGAAGCGGGCGTTCGGCGAATCCATGGTGATGCGGTTGACCCTGTTGGCGCGCGCAAAGGCGATCGCGGCAAAGCCCTTGTAGTCCTGCAGGCGCCGGTCCTGCTCGAAACGGTCGTCGGGCCAGCGCAGATTGAGGCCGCCGGGCGGCAGCTCGAAATCGGAGGGGATGATGAAGGGCTTCATCTCGTCGGTGAGGTCGATCTCGGCGGTGGTCTCCACCGTCTCCGTGATCACCTTCATGCCGACCCAGCAACCCGAGTAGCGCGACATCGCGATGCCGAGCAGACCCATCTCGATCATCTCGTGAATGCTCGAGGGGTAGAGATACGGCATCAGCGCCGAGATGAAGGCATGGTCGGACTGATGCGGGACGGTGGAGGATTTTGCACCGTGGTCGTCGCCGGCAAGACACAAGACGCCGCCATTCTTGGCCGAGCCGGCGGCATTGCCGTGGCGGAAGACGTCGCCACAGCGGTCGACGCCGGGACCCTTGCCGTACCAGATGCCGACGACGCCATCATATTTGGCGCCGGGCGAGAGGTTGAGCTGCTGCGAGCCCCACACGGCAGTCGCCGCGAGGTCCTCGTTCACGCCGGGCTGGAACTTGACGTTGTACTGTTCGAGGTGTTTTCGCGCCGCGAAGAGCTGCTGGTCATAGCCGCCGAGCGGCGAGCCGCGATAGCCGGAGATGAAGCCCGCGGTGTTGAGGCCATTGGCGCGATCGCGCCGAATCTGGGCCATGGGCAGGCGCACCAGCGCCTGAATGCCGGTGGTGAAGACGTGTCCAGTTTGCTGGGTATATTTCTGATCGAGACTGATCGGACCCTGGTTGATGCCCATGCTGTCCTCTTCCACCCTTCTTGGCGTTTGGCCACTTAAGCCGTTGCCTGCCCGTCGTTTTTAGCTAGGGCGCGCCGACCACCTCCGCCACTTTATGTCGGAAATTTCACGCTCCGCATCACAAATCTGGACCAAAGGCAGCGCCGGGTAAAAATCGCAATTTCGTGGCCTGAAACACGCTGGGCATTTTCAATTTGTGTCACCATACCCCCGCCGTCGCGAAATGAATTGATGCCCCGTCTGCCGGATGCGGGCGATTGGTCGCAGGAGAGGCTTTCGATGCGGACGATTCTGTTTGGCTTGGCTCTCGTGGGTTTGGTGTTGTGCAGTGCAGTTAGAAGCGCAGCCCGCGCCGCCGAGCCCTCGCCGGAGCTGATCGCTTACGGCAAGACGCTGGTCGAGGCCGGTGGCTGCGCGGGCTGCCACACCGCCGATCCGGCCAAGCCGTTTGCGGGCGGAAAGCGCATCGACACGCCCTTCGGTGCGATCTATGCACCGAACCTGACGCCAGACCGCGACACCGGGATCGGCGCCTGGACCGATGCCGACTTCACGCGCGCCGTGCGCTATGGCGTCGCGCCTGATGGTTCGAACTACTACCCGGCGTTTCCCTATCCCTATTTCACGCGGATGACGAAGGACGACACGCTGGCGATCCGGGCCTATCTGGGAACGCTGGCGCCCGTAGCCAACCGCAACAAGCCGGCGGAGCTGCGCTGGCCGTTCGGCTATCGCGGCCTGATGCGGGTCTGGAACTATCTGTACTTCAAGCCCGGCCTGTTCGAACCGGACCAGAGCCAAACCGCCGCGTGGAACAGAGGCGGCTATCTCGTCACCGGTCTCGGTCATTGCGGCGCCTGCCATACGCCGAAGAACTATTTTGGCGCGGACAAGCAGGCGCAGGCGCTGTCCGGCAGCGAGATCGGCGGCTGGTATGCACCAAGGCTCGACGGCGCCGCCCGCACCGGGCTGAAGTCGTGGAGCGCCGACGATATCACCGAATATCTGCAAAGCGGCCGCAACACCAAAAGCCATGCCGGCGGGCCGATGGCGGAGGTGGTCGTCAACTCGACCTCGAAGATGAGCGATGCCGATGTGCAAGCAATCGCGGTCTATCTGAAGAGCCTGCCGCCGGCGCGGCGCGAGACCATCGTGACGCCCCCTGACGATGCCGAGATGAAGGCCGGTCAGGCGGTCTACGCAAAGCTCTGCGTCGCCTGCCATGAGGCCGACGGCACGGGCAGCCCGCGGATCTATCCGCCGCTGCCCGGCAACGCGCTGCTGCAATCGATCAATCCGTCCTCTACATTGCGCATCATCCTCGACGGCGCCCACACCGTGACGACGCCGCGCGCGCCCAACACCGGCGAGATGCCGGCCTATGCCAAGCAATTGTCCAACGACGAGATCGCCGCGGTGACGAACTACATGCGCAATTCCTGGGGCAATGCGGGCCCGCTGGTGACGCCATCGCAGGTGGCGAAGGCGAGGAAAGAGGAGGAGTAGGTCACCGTCGCATCCTCACCGTCATTGCGAGGAGCTCTTGCGACGAAGCAATCCAGACTGCCACCGCCGAGGGATTCTGGATTGCTTCGCGGAGCCTGTCATCGGGCCGCGCTTCGCGCGGACCCGTTGGCTCGCAATGACGACGTGGATGGAGCTGTGCGTATGCCGACCAGCTCGACTCGCCGAGACTCCCTCTCACCCGCCACGCTTCGCGCGTCGGCCTCTCCCCGCAAGCGAGGCGAGGCGAAGATTGCGCGCTATTTCTTTTCGTCTCCCGTGAACACGAATTTCGGCATCTCCCATCGGTAGCGGACCGCGAGCAGACGGAAGCTGAGGCCGAGCACGAAGGTCAAGATCGTCCAGAGCTCGGCATTGAGATTGAGACCGAAGGCGGTGGCGTAGAACAACCCGGTCACGACCGAGACGCTGGCGTAGAGCTCGGATCGGAACAAGAGCGGCACGTCGTTGCAGAGCACGTCGCGCAACACGCCGCCGGCGCAGCCCGTCACCATGCCCGAGACGATCACGATCGGAAGCGAGGCATCCATCTGCCAGCCGACGTTGCAGCCGATCATGGTGAAGACGACGAGGCCGATGGCATCGAGCACGATGAAGGCGAGGTGCAGTCGATGCACCAGCCGCGCGATCAGGATCGTCAGCAGCGCTGCCCCGCCCGGCAGCGCGAGGTAGATCGGGTTGGCGACCCACACCAGCGGATAGTGACCGAGAAACAGGTCGCGCAGCGTGCCGCCGCCAAGCGCGGTCACGCAGGCGAGAAGACAAACGCCGACATAGTCCATGCTGCGCCGACCGGCGGCCAGTGCGGCCGTCATGCCCTCCGCCGTCAAGGCGACGAACGCCAGAAGATGCAGCACGCTATCGGTCGGCGGCAGGCTCCACATGGATTTGTTCCCCGGTCCACCATGGAACTTAGTCCACGGTTCTCTGAACAGGTTCCTGATTCCCGAGGCGGGAGCAACATGCGACGAAAGCATAAAGCGCCGGGAACAGAATCTCGCATCCACGGGTTGTCCCGCGGCAATAACCCGAGGAGACCTATCGATGGCTGACGACCGTTTTCCCAACGATCCGTACCGCCCGAACCTCGCCGACGATGAGTATCTTCGCGCGGCGCGCCGGGACGCCGACCTTCAGGCCGATCCCGAGCTTGGCGAAGGCCCCGCCTCCAGCGGCAAAGTTGCGCTGTTCGCCGTTGCGATTGCGCTGGTGCTGGGTGCCGTGTTCTACGGTCTGAACAATACCAGCACGACCAACCAGGCCAGCAACACACCGGCCTCGCAGACCGCGCAGACGCAGCCGACCAATCCGGCCTCGCCTCCCGGTATGCGCGACGTAACGCCGCGCAACAACACCGGGCCGGGCGTGACCACGGGTGCGGCACCAAGCAAGCCGGCCCCGGATACGCAGACGCCGTCTGATGGCGCGAAGTAGAGTAACACGATAGCTGCCGTCGCCCAGCTCGACCGGGCGACCCAGTACTCCGAGACAGTCGTGGCTGAATCGAGAAGCCGCGGCGTAATGGATACCCTGCCCCCGTGCGCAATTGCGTACCAGGCGGGCATGACACCAAGAGGATGCGAGAGCGGCGGGACCTGAGATGCCGCCGCTTTTCGTTAATGGGTCAGCTGAACATCTTGTTGAGCTCGCCGCCGGAATAGCCGTTGCCGAGCTCGGTGAAGGTTCCCTGCTCCGCCATTTCCTTCGCCGCGCGCATGAAACCGCCCCAGGCGGCGCGGGCGAGCGAGCCGCCGACGCTGATGCGGCGCACGCCGAGATCGGCAGCCTCCTGCAACGACAAGCCGGCGCCGCCGATCAGGAGATTGAACGGTTTTGGATGCACCGCCTTAACCACCGCCGCAATGTCCTCGCGGCTCTTCAGGCCCGGCGCATAGAGGCAGTCGGCGCCGGCGTCCGCATAAGCGGTGAGCCGGTCGATGACCAGCTTGAGGTCGGTCACGCCCCACAAATACGCCTCGCAGCGGCCGACCAGCAGCGTGCCGCTGTCGCCGATCGCCTTGCGCGAGGCCTTGATCCGCTCGACCGCGAGCGCGCGGTCGTAGAGCGGCTTGGCCTTGTCGCCGGTGGAATCCTCGATCGACAGGCCGGCAACGCCGGTGCGCACGCAGCGCTCGACATTGTCGGCGACCTTGTCCGGCTCCACGGCAAAGCCGCCCTCGAAATCCGCGTTGACGGGGATATCGACGGCGGAGCTCAATGCTGCCAGATGCTGACAGACGTCCTCGACGCTGACGTGGTTGTCGGCCTTGCCGATGGTCCAGGCAAAGCCCGCGCTCGATGACGCAATCGCCTTGAAGCCGAGATGCTGCAATGCTTTGGCGCTGCCGACATCGACCGGATTGGGCAGGATGAAGCAGCCGCTCTCGTGCATCTTCTTGAAGGTTGCGCGCTTGTCAGCGGTTGTCACGTGCATGTTTCTCTCCCTTATTGGCCGCGAAGACATAGGCGCGCATTCAGGGCAGCGCTAGTAGCGCGCCCGAGCAGCGCTAGTGCGCGTCGTGCACCGCGCGGCTGTCCTTCGGCGCCTGCTCCCGATCGTTCATGCCGTAGTCACGGATGACGCTGGCGATGCGCAAATGATAGTCGGCGAATATCTTCGCCCTGCCCTTGGCCTGGGTGCGGCGATGCTCCATCGTGTTGCGCCAGGCCTCGACGGCCGCCTCGTCCCGCCAGAACGATACCGACAGGATCTTGCCCTTCTCGGTGAGGCTCTCGAAACGCTCGACCGAGATGAAACCGTCGATGGTTTGCAGGATCGGCTTCAGGTCGGCAGCGAGGTCGAAATAGTCCTGACGGTGTTCCGGCTTCGGCCAGACTTCGAAGATCACGGCGATCATGGGCGTCTCCTGCTAACGATGTTGTGGCCTACAATACCACTTTGCGTAGGAAGGTGCGCTCCTCCGCGAGGATGAACTTGTTCTCCTCGGCGAAATGGAAGTTCGCCATGCCTTCGGCGTCCTGCCGCAGCCGCGCACGATAGGCTTCATAGGCGGCCAGGCTCTCGAAGGTGATCAGCGCGAAGGCGATGTTGTTGGTGCCCTCATGCGGCATGAAATAGCCGATCAGATCGCCGCCGCATTTCGGGATGATGGTGAGCCAGCGTTTCGAGTATTCCTCGAACTGCGCGCGCTTGAACGGATCGAGCTGGTAGCGGATGAAGACGGTGACGGACATGATTGGGCTCCTCTGTTTCCACATCGTCATTGCGAGCGCAGCGAAGCAATCCAGGAATCCCTCCGCGGAAACATCTCTGGATTGCTTCGCTGCGCTCGCAATGACGATGCCGTGAGAGACTACGCCCTTGCCCGACGGCGATGCTTCGGCTACCATCGAAGCATGAAATCAGGTCCTGACATCGCCATGGTCGCTTCGCTGGTCGGCGATCCCGCTCGCGCCAACATGCTGACCGCGCTGATGAACGGCCGCGCGCTGACCGCGAGCGAATTGGCGCAGGAGGCCGGCATCACGCCGCAGACCGCGAGCTCGCACCTGTCGAAGCTCGAGGCCGGCGGCCTCGTCGAGCCGGAGAAGCAGGGCCGCCACCGCTACTACCGCCTCACCGACGACGACGTCGCCGGCGTGCTCGAGGGCCTCGCGGGGCTTGCCGCGCGGACCGGCCACATGCGCGTGCGCACCGGACCGAAGGATCCGGCGTTGCGGCGTGCGCGGATCTGCTATGATCATCTCGCCGGTGATCTCGGCGTGCAGATGCTCGACACCATGCGCGCGCGACATCTGGTCAGGCAGAGGAAGCAGGAGATCGAGCTGACGGCCGAGGGCGAGCGCTTCCTCGCCAAGCATTTGCAGATCTCGCCCGACATGCTCACCCATCCGCGCCGCCCGGTGTGCAAGGCCTGTCTCGACTGGAGCGAGCGGCGGCATCATCTCGCCGGCACGCTGGGGGCCGCCATGATGCAGCGCTTCACCGAACTCAAATGGGCCGCACGCGACGCCACGCCCGGCAGCCGCGTCGTGAATTTCACCCGCACCGGCGAGAAGCAGTTCGCCGCGCTGTTCGGGAATGGGAAGGACTGATCACGCAAGCTGCGTGACGGCACACATTCCCGTGTGAACTCCCCTCTCGTCATGGCCGGGCTTGACCCGGCAAGCCACGTCTTTATTGCGGCTGGCACGTGGATGCCCGGGACAAGGTCGCGAAGACGCGCTTCGCGCTTTTGCCCGGGCACACCGGAGACCTCAATGAACCGCATCTTCTCGGCCGCACTCGCTGCCGCCCTCTTCAGCATCCCGCTTGCATCCCGCGCCGCCGACACCGCGCCGCGCGAGCCCTATGGCATCGCGCTCGAAGGCTTTGCCTATCCCTATCCCGTGCACCTCTTGCCACTCGTCAATGACGGCGAGCAGCTCAGCATGGCCTATATGGACGTGGCGCCCGCACAGCCGAACGGCCGCACCGTGGTGCTGCTGCACGGGCGCAATTTCCCGTCGAGCTACTGGGCCCCCGTGATCACGATGCTGAGCGAGGCCGGCTTTCGCGTCGTGGTGCCGGACCAGATCGGCTTCGGCAAATCCTCCAAGCCGGCCGGCGAGCTTCACTTCGACACGCTGGCGCGCAACACGATTGCGCTGCTCGATCACCTCAAGATCGACAAGGCCGACATCGTCGCCCACTCCCTCGGCGGCATGCTCGGTGTACGCATCGCCCGCGCCTATCCGGACCGTATCGCCCATCTGGTGCTGACCGCGCCGATCGGGCTCGAGGACTATCGCCTCTACGTGCCGCCGACGCCAACCGAGAAGATGATCGAGACCGAGGACAAGCTCACGGCGGACGGCTATCGCAAGCAACTCCAGACCAATTATGCGATCAAGCTGCCGCCGGAGGCGATCACGCCGTTCATCGATGCCCGTTTCAACATCAAGGGCAGCCCCGATTATCCGCGCTGGCTGCGCGCCTTCGTCAGCTCCGGCCAGATGATCTATCGCGAGCCGGTCGCGCAAGAGATCCCGCTCATCACGCTGCCCACGCTGTTCGTGATGGGTGCCGACGATCACAACGCACCGGGACGGCCGAACGCGCCGGAGGCGCTGCGCGCCAAGATGGGACAGAACGCCAAGCTCGCCAAAGCGTTCGCCGCGCAGATGCCGAATGCGCGGGCCGAGGTGATCCCGGACACCGGTCACCTCGTCTTCCTGGAGGCGCCGGAGAAGTATCGGGAGCTGGTGCTGGGCTTTCTTGGCCGCTAGAGCGTTTTCGAGCGAAGTGGACACCGGCTCGCGTAAAGAAAACGCGTCAAACAAAGCATCTAGCGCCATCGTTGTCGCCTGAAGCCGTATGCGGAGGAACGTTCATGCCGCATTCAGGTCATGATTGGCAGGTTTGGATCGCGACGTGTCGGCACGCATAGGTTTAGCGTGTCGAATGGTGTCTTTTGATTCATTGTGCGCCGCAAGCGCCATCCCCCTAAGCCTGCCCCAAGGACCAGAAGGAAGATCAAATGAAATATCTGTTTGCCGCCGTCATGCTCGCCAGCGCAGTCGTCGGTTTCAGCGAGGTGGCCAGCGCCGCCGGCGGCTGTGGCCCGGGCTGGTATCGCGGCCCCTATGGCGGCTGCCGTCCGATGCGCGGCCCGGTCGTCGTGCGTCCCGGCCCCGTCGTGGTCGCCCCGGCGCCGGTCGTCGTGGTGCCCCGCGCGCGCGTGTGCCCCTACGGCTTCCGCTGGTACGCCGGCCGCTGCCGTCCGTTCTGATCCTTTCGCCTTGCAAAATGGCCGCGCGGGACAACCTGCGCGGCCATTTTCGTTTGGGCGCCGCTGCCGACTTTCGTCCGCCGTGGAATCGGAGCGGCTCCAGAATCGAAACGGGGACCGCCAGCGGCGATCCCCGTCCAATTCGCGAATTGTCGCGAGCTTACCAGTAATGACGGCGATGCCAGCGCCGGCGACGCCAACCCCAGTGTCGGCGGCGCCAGCCCCAATGCCGGCCGCGCCCATGCCAATGCACCTGCTCAGGCTTCGCCTGCGCGGCTTCCTCGCTGGTGGTGACTGCGGGATGAGCATCGGAACTGCCCTGCGGCATGCGGGTGGGATCAGCGACCGGCTGCGGTGACAGCGGCGCGGCCTGCGCGGTCGCAGCGAAGGCGGCGGCTCCCGCCGTCACCCCCAATGCAAGTTTCAAAAAGTTCCGGCGCTCCATGGCTTCTTCCTCTTGGATCATCGTGCCTGTGATGCAGGAGAAGTGTCGTGGTCACGACATGAACCAAAGCTGAATCAGGTGTTCAGATTAATTGGAGAATTCGTAGCCCCGAGCGCTACGTCGCGAACTCCTGCGCCAGCACCAGCGTCTCGCGCGTGCGCGTCACATCGGGCCAGTCGCGGTTGAAGTCGGCCGTCAGGCGCTTGAGCGCATCTCCCTTCAGCATCGCGGCGAGCCTCGCCTCGTCATCGAACTGATACATAGCCTGGTGCAGCGAGGGATCGTCCAGGCTCCAGAACCGCCAGGCCTTGCCTACGCCGAACGCCTTCACCGCGTCGGCCAGATGTTCCGTCTCGTACCATCTGTCGAAGGCGGCGCGCTTGCTCGCGTCGGCGACGGTGGCGCGGACGACGAAGAAGGCTGATGGCATCGGGTTTCCTCCCATTGTTTGGGGCAAGACTAGCCGCTTCATCGGCCGGCGACAAAAACAGTTGGCAGCGGTGTCGGAACGTGCGCCCTCCGCGCGTCCTTGATCTGAACCAGGACACGGAGACACCAAATGGCCGATCTCACGCTGACTACCTTCGATTGGGTTCCCGAGATGCCGAGAGGTTTCGTGCGCGACCTCCGTGTGCGCTGGGCGCTCGAAGAAGCCGCCTTGCCCTATCGCGTCGCGAGCGTGCCATTCGACGACCGCGGCCCCACGCATCTCGCGCACCAGCCCTTCGGCCAGGTGCCGTGGCTGACCGACGGCGACCTCTCGATCTTCGAGAGCGGCGCGATCCTGCTGCATCTCGGCGAACGCAGCGACAAGTTGATGCCGTCAGATCCGCGCGGCCGCGTCGAGGCGACGAAATGGGTGTTCGCCGCGCTCAATTCGGTGGAGATGGCGAGCCTGCCCTGGGCGATGCTGAAGTTCATGGGCAATGCGGACGACACGCCGGCATGGAAATTCCTGGACGGGTTCCTTGAGGTTCGCCTCAAGCATCTCGAACTGGTGCTGGCCCGCCGCGAATGGCTGGCGGGGTCCTTCTCCGTCGCCGACATCCTGATGTCGGACGTGCTGCGCCCCGTCGACCGCTTCGAGGGACTGGCGAACCACCCGGCCTGCCGTGCTTACCTCGCCCGGGCCACGGCCCGCCCAGCCTTTGCGAAGGCCCGTGCGGACCAGGTGGCGCATTTTGCTTCGGCGGATAAGGCGCGCGGGATCTCGTAGGGTGGGTTAGCCTTGCGGCTGCGCGAAGCGCAGTCCGCTGGGCGTAACCCACCAATTCTGTCGCCGCGGAGAGAAAAGAGGTGGGTTACGCCGCGCAGATGCGCTTTGCGCATCTGCAGGGCTAACCCACCCTACGCACCGTAGACGCGGCGCGTCACACCAGCTTCAGCGGTGCGTCGGCAACGACGCGAAGATCGATGCTTCCGATCAAGGCCGAACGACGCGCCTCCGCGGCACTGATGGCCTCATCCGTCTGCCGCAACGTGCTGATGTTCGAGCCGAGCGACACGATCCCGCCCAGCACCAGCGCGATCGACCCGAGTGCAGCGGTCTGACCTGTCCCGAACAGGCCGAGGATAGTGATCAAGAGCAGCGCCGCACCGCCGCCGATCGCGATCTTGGAGGCCAGGATGTACTTCCGGCAGCGCTCGGCGATCTCGGCGAGCGCTTCGATCCGTGCCTCAATATCGGAAATCTCGTCGGTCGGATCGTCTTCGGTCATTGGATCAAGGATACCAAATCAGAAGAAACCAGCAGCCCACATGAGCGAAGCGACATGCGGGGCTTAAGCAAAGACCGGATGTCGCTACGCTCATCCGGGCGACATCTTTCTCATAACGGCAAATTGTCGTGCTTCTTCGCCGGCATTTCCGTCTTCTTGTCCTTCAGCATCGCCAGCGCCCGGGCGATCCGCTTCCTTGTCGAGTGCGGCATGATGACGTCGTCGATATAGCCGCGCTCGGCGGCGATGAAGGGGGACAGGAAGCGGTCTTCGTATTCCTTCGTTCGCGCCGCGATCTTGTCGGGGTCACCAATGTCGGAGCGGAAGATGATCTCGACCGCGCCCTTGGCGCCCATCACCGCGATCTGGGCGGTCGGCCAGGCGTAGTTCATGTCGGCGCCGATCTCCTTGGAGGCCATGACGTCGAAGGCGCCGCCATAGGCCTTACGGGTGATGATGGTCACCAGCGGCACGGTGCATTGCGAGTACGCGAACAAGAGCTTTGCGCCATGCTTGATCAGGCCGCCATATTCTTGGCTCGTGCCCGGCAGGAAGCCCGGCACGTCGACGAAGGTGACGATCGGGATGTTGAAGGCATCACAAAAACGAACGAAGCGCGCCGCTTTCCGTGAAGCATCGCTGTCGAGCACGCCAGCCAGCACCATCGGCTGGTTGGCGACGAAGCCGACGGTACGGCCGGCGATGCGGCCAAAGCCCGTGACGATGTTCTTGGCGAAGGCTTCCGCGATCTCGAAGAAATCGCCCTCGTCCACGACCTTCAGGATCAATTCCTTCATGTCGTAGGGCTTGTTCGGATTGTCGGGGACCAGCGTGTCCAACGACATGTCGACCCGGCCGATGTCGTCGAAGCTCGGCCATTCCGGCACGCCGTCGGTGTTGTTGGACGGCAGGAAGTCGATCAGACGGCGCATCTGCAGCAGCGTCTCGACGTCGTTCTCGAAGGCGCCATCGGCGATCGAGGAGCGCGTGGCGTGCACCGAGGCGCCGCCGAGCTCTTCGGCGGTGACGACCTCGTTGGTGACGGTCTTCACCACATCGGGGCCGGTGACGAACATGTAGCTGGTGTTCTTCACCATGAAGATGAAGTCGGTCATCGCAGGCGAATAGACGTCGCCGCCGGCGCAGGGGCCCATGATGACTGATATTTGCGGGATCACGCCCGAGGCGAGCACGTTGCGGCGGAACACGTAGGAATAGCCGGCGAGCGCGGCGACGCCCTCCTGGATGCGGGCGCCACCGGCATCATAGAGACCGATGATGGGCGCCCGCGCCTTCATCGCCATGTCCTGGAGCTTTGTGATTTTCAGCGCGTGCGTTTCCGAGAGAGAACCGCCGAACACCGTAAAATCCTTGGCGAAGACGAACGTCTTGCGGCCGTTGACGGTGCCCCAGCCGGTGACGACGCCATCGCCCGGCACCTTGGTCTTCTCCATGCCGAACTCGGTGGAGCGATGCTCGACGAACATGTCGAATTCCTCGAACGATCCCTTGTCGAGCAAGAGCTCGATGCGCTCGCGCGCAGTCAGCTTGCCGCGGGCATGCTGCGCCTCAATGCGCTTTACCCCGCCGCCGAGCTTGGCACCGGCACGACGATCTTCAAGGGCGTCCAGGATGTGTTTCATTTGCTCCCGCCAGTTCTTAAGTGATGCGGGGTTCTAACACGGCATTTTGCGGGCCGGAAAGCGCCTTTCGGCGCCGCAGGGCTGCCCTGCCGCAGCGTGAAAGCGCAAGGAATTACAAAGTTTTGCCTGGGAGGCGAGCATGGACGAAGGAACGGCCGAGACTGGTGCGGCGACGGGCGGTGTCAACATCCTGCTGCGGCTGGAGGGCCTCACCCTGTTCGCTGGCATGGTGATGCTCTACCGGGCGTGGGACGGCTCCTGGCTAGTGTTTGCCCTGCTCTTCCTCGTCCCCGACCTGAGCTTCCTGGCATACCTCTCCGACGCCAAATTCGGCGCACTGGTCTACAATGCCGCCCACAGCTACATGGCGCCGGTGTCGCTGCTGACACTTGGCTTCGGCCTCGCCTCGCCTTTGACCCTGTCCATCGCCTTGATCTGGCTCGCCCATATCGGCATCGACCGGGCGCTCGGCTATGGCCTGAAATATTCCGCGGGGTTCGGCTTCACCCATCTGGGGCGGATCGGCCGGCAGAAGGACGCCTGACCCGCGCGCGGCCTGCAAATTTGGTGGTCCGGCCCAGTTGACCAGGCCAGCCGATTCAGGCTTGCTTCAAGCTCACGATCAGGCGCCGAATGTTGCGTGAGCCCAGTCGGTACGGCGGCGGTCATTACGCCTCGGCTCGAGCATCACGCAAGCATCACTGAGATGTCCGCGACGGTCGTCCCCCTGCCGCCGAACTCATCGTCGGAAATCATCGACTTCCTGCGGCGCATGGCCAGCATGGTGTCGGGACGGAACGGCGAGATGCTGCTGCGCGCAGCAAGCCTGATCGTATCGCTGGCACAGCGGGCGATGTCGGCCGAGCGGCTCTATCACGAACAGCAGGTCGAGAGCACGCGCAACACCGAGCTGCGCGAGGCCGCCGAGCTTGCTCGCGATGCCATGGTGAGCCAGATCGCAGCGCTGCGGACGCAGCTTGCCGAGGTCACCGCAGCGACCGCGGCCGAGCGAGCCGCATTCGATGCCGAGCGCGGCAAGCTGCTTGGCCTGATGCAGCATGCCGAGAGTCATATCGGCAAGCTCAGCACGGAGCTCGACACGCTGCGCGCCTCTGTCGACAGTTTCAACGAGACCGTGGTCTCCGTGCCGATCGAGGTGCTGCGGCTGGCGCGGACGCAGTTCGATTATCTCTCGAACGGCTTTGCTAGACGCGGCGACGTGATCTCGCAGGCGATGAGCGAGATCGGCGGCTTTGCGATCGACCAGGCGCTGACGGCGAAGAAAACCGCCGATCCCGCCTGAGAGCTGCCGCACGCCAAATTGACAGCGCGCGAGCCTGTTGTTCTACTCGATCAAAATCACAAGGGGGGAACCGATGCCGACGGCATTCCGCGTCGCTATGGCGCTTTGCATTTCAACTCTGTTCGTCGGCATTGGCGCCAACGCACAATCCCTCCCCAAGGAAATCGCCACGCGCGCCGAGATCTATCCGATCTCCTCGCTCACCCTCTCCGACCAACAATTCCTCAGCGGCGATGCGGCGGCCGGCAAGCCGGTGACGGTCGCGGGTGAATTCCGCGTGGCCCAGGGCGCCGGCAAGCTTCCCGTGGTGGTGCTGATGCACGGCTCCAGCGGCGTCGGCGCCACCACGGAAGCCTGGGTGCACACCTTCAATGCCATGGGCATCTCCACCTTCGTGATCGACGGTTTTACGGGGCGCGGCCTCACGGTGGTCGGGCCGAACCAGGCCTTGCTCGGTCGGCTCAACCTGATCATCGATATCTACCGCTCGCTGGAGATCCTGGCAAAGCATCCCCGCGTCGATCCTGATCGCATCGTGCTGATGGGCTTTTCACGCGGCGGACAGGCGACGCTCTATGCGAGCCTCGAGCGCTTCCACAAGCTCTGGAACAAGTCAGGTATCCAGTTCGCGGCTTACATCCCGTTCTATCCGGACTGTTCGACGACGTATCAGAGCGATGCCGAGGTCGCCGCGCGCCCGATCCGCATCTTCCACGGCGCACCCGACGACTACAATCCCGTGAAGAGCTGCAAGGCCTTTGTCGAACGGCTCAAAGCGGCCGGGCGCGACGTGTCGCTGACCGAATATCCCGATAGCGCGCACGGATTTGACAGCGGCCTGCTCGGCCTCAACACCGTCGCCGTGTCCGCGAACGCGCAAACCGTGCGCAACTGCCGCATCAAGGAAGGTGACGGCGGCGTGCTGATGAACGGCGATACCAACGCGCCCTTCTCCTACAAGGACGCCTGTGTCGAGCTCAACCCGCATGTCGGCGGCAATCCGAAGACAGCCGCTGAAGCGCGCAAGGCCGTGGAGGAGTTTTTGCAGGTGCTGTTGAAGCTGGGTTGAGACTGTTTGCTCCGCCCCAGCTCTCGTAGGGTGGGCAAAGCGGAGCGTGCCCACCAATCACAGATCATGACACGGAGAGAAGGTGGGCACGGCGCTGCCCACCCTACGCCCCCGTCATTGCGAGCGCAGCGAAGCAATCCAGAATCTTCCCGCTGAGGGACTCTGGATTGCTTCGCTACGCTCGCAATGACGCGTGGAGAGAGCTGCGCTCGCAATAACGAGCCCTACGGCTCACCCGGCCTAAACGGTTCCTGCTTGTCCGGCGGCACGGTCTCCTCCGCCATGGCAAGCAGCATCGCCACCATCACGTAATTGCCGGCGACTGCTGTCAGATCGACGATCTGCTGGTCGTTGAACACCTTCTTCGCGCGCGCGTAAGTCTCGTCGGTGACATTCTTGATGGTGGTGAGCTCGGTGACGAAATCGTAGACCACCGCCTCGTCATCGGCCATCTTCGAGGGTCGCTTGTTGGCCTTCAGCTCTGCGATGATGTCGGCCGACAGGCCCGCCTTCGCCGCCAGCGGCGCGTGTGCGTACCATTCCACCTGCGAGCGCCACTGCCGCGCGATGATCAGGATAGCGAACTCGTTGAGCTTGACCGGGACCGAGGTCTCCCAGCGCAGATAGTGGAACAGGTCGAACAGGCGCTGGCCGAGCACGGGACTGCGGATCATCGGATTGTAGGGCCCGCCGATGCCGACGCTCGACACTTTCATGATCTGTTCGCCGAGCGGCTTCTGCCTGGCGTCCAGCTGATCCATGGTGAGCTGCGGAAAGCGTGGCTCCTTGCTGGTGGCGGGGCCGGCGAACATCGTGGCGCCGAGCCAGCCGGCAGCTGCCGCAAGCGTGAGCGACGACAGCCAGAGCGGCGTTGAGTTCATTGTTATCCTCCCGGTTTTTCTTTGGCGGGAGGATGCTAGTTGAGCGGCGCCAGCGCGGTAGCGCTAGATCGCGCCAATCTCGGCAAGGCAGGCTTGCGTCAGCGGCATGCGCTCGCTGATGAGACGCGGCTCGCGGCAGTCCATGTTGAGCGCGAACACGGTGTGGGCCCCGCCCTTCTCGGCCCAGCCGACCATCCAGCCGAGCGAGGGCTCGCCGCGTTCGGCGCCCAAGAGGCCCGACTTGGCGCGGATGACGCTATCGCCGACCTTGGTCACCGGCAGGATGTCGCAGACGAGATCCTGGCTCCGCTTGCTGATGGGCAAAGCACGGCGGCGCAGCCGGTCGACGAAGTCGACCTGCTCGACCGGATCGATGCGCAAATTCCCGGTGAGCCAGAATTGGTCGATGCCGCCGCCGATGTCACGGTTGCCGTAGTCGAACTCATCGACATATTTCTGCATGCGCTCCTGGCCGATGCGGCGCGCGATCTCCTGATAGACCGGCACCGCGCTGGCCGCGATCGCACTGCGTAGTGTGTGATCCTTGTTCCAAGCCTCGATCGGCCGCTTCACGCCGTCCCAGGGAAATACGTCCTTGTCGGGGTCAGCGACCACGCCGGTCTCGAGCGCAATCAACGAGTTTGGAATCTTGAAGGTCGAGGCCGGCAGCTTCCCCTCGCCCGAGCGCTCCTTGTCGCTGGCGACGATCAGATAGTCCTCGACCTTGTAGCCGACGAAGGTGCCTGATGTGCCAAGATCGGTGAAGCGTTTGGCCAAGCTGTCGCGGATTTCGTTGCGCGGCGGGGCGACATGAGCGAGCGCGCGTGACGGCAGGGTGGCGGCTGCGGCAAGCAGGCCGAGGGTGGAACGACGGGTCAGCAAGATTGGTATCCGAGGATGATGAGAGTGGCCGCGACAATGCCGCCAATATCTGGTGAAACGATGACAGGTAGTGTTTACCGCCCCCGGCCGGACAGCCGCAGCACGAACACCAGCACTTCGGCGACGGCCTTGTAGAGGTCCGGCGGGATCTCCTCGCCGAGCTCGACCTTGGAGAGCGCGCCGGCCAGGACTTCGTTCTCCTCGATCGGGATGTCATGGGCCTTGGCGATCTCGACGATCTTTTCACCGATCGTGCCCTTGCCCTTGGCGACGACAACCGGGGCGTTGGTGCCCTTCTCGTAATGCAGGGCAATCGCGAGCTTGGATGGGTCGCTCATGTGGCGCGATCCAGGAAATGGCCGGCGCGAGCCTGTGTGGCCCGCGGCGGGGTGCCGTCGCGCACCACGATATCACTGGGCTTGAGCTCAGCTCTGGACAATGCCTGGCTGAGCTCACCGACGCCGGCGCGGAGCTGCTGCGCCGTCGCGGGCCGCTCCGCCCACATCCGCACGAGGGTCTTGTCGCCGCTCAGCGTGATCAGCGCATGCACCGGGCCGGCCGGCTCCACATTGAGCGAAAAGCGCGCGCGCCAGGCACGCGTGGCGGGATCGGCGGATTCATTGCCGCCGTCGCGCGAGATCTCGAACTGCGCCATCGCGGTGCCCTGCGGGGTTGCGAAGGGAATCTCGAAATTCCACTGCGGCACGGCCGGGTCGATGCGGTGGCCGCTGGCATCAGTGCGATCGGGAAGCGAGGCGACCTGGAGCAATGTCTGCCGCGCGATCGCGGCATCGGTGTCGTCGAGCAGGCGGTGCACGGTGGCGGCCAGCGGCGTATCGGGCGCGAGCGATGGCGATGCGATGGATTGGGGCGCCGGCAATGCGCCACGGAATGGCGGCGGCGTGGTCGCGTGGGTGGCCGCCTCGAAGATGTGGCCATCCGGCACGGCCTTGTTGGAGCCGGGCACGTTGCCGATCAGGCGCGGCAGGTTTTGCGTCATCTCCTGCAAGAGGCTGGCGGCAAGGCCGGCGGTCATGTTCCGCGGCATCGCCATTTGTGGCGCGTCGCCAGCCATGTCGGCGAGCACCGCGGCCGAGAAATTGGCATTGCGCGGCTGTTGCGCCGGTTGGGCGATGTCGGGGGCCATTGACGACAATGCGGCCTGCGCGGCCTCGGCTGCTGGCCGAGCCGACGCAGCGGCTAGCTGCGGCGCGCCCGCGACGCTGGCAGGCATGGCGGCGCCTTGCGTCTGGGGCGCGGTGGTTTCGAGCGTGGCCAGCGTCTGGCGCAGCACGAGCAGCGCCGCCTTCAGATCGGGCATTGCGCCGGACGACGGCATCGCGCCGACAGCCAGCGAGGCCTCGAGGAACAAGCCGGACTTTTGGAAGGCAGTCTCGATATCGCCACCATCGAGCCGGGCGTTGAGCGGCGTCTGCTGCGCCAGCACGTCCAGCACGGCCTGCTTCAGTCCCGCTGGCAAATCGCTGCCGGTGACGACCGCGGCGAGATTGGCGAACAGCGGCGCCTGGCTGCCTTGCCTAGTCACGGCCTCGGCGGACGCCACGGTGACGGCGACTTGCTCCAGCGGAGTCAGCGTATTGCGCGCCGCGCTCGCGGACGGCGCGAGCGGCGGGCTCTCCACCAGCGAGGCCGCAGCCGGCGTCAGCGTAATCTGATCGGACGCCGCCCCGCCTGCCCCGCCGACGACCGCGAGCTGGATGGTGCCGTCGTTCTGCGACACCGTGAGCTGGAGATTTTGCCCGGGCGACAGCGCCACTTCCGACATCACGTCCATCGAGAGATTCGCGATCGCGATCCGCACCATATTGTCGGCGAGCATGCTGACGACTCGTGCGTCCACGACGCTGCCGGCCTGCAACACGAGATCGGGCGTCGCCGCATCAGCCGCGGGGCTGGCAGCACTGACCGGAAGGATCGAGCTTATCGGCGTCGGCATCTCGGAGGGCCCAGGGAATGCTAGCGTCACCCTAAGGCGCCGTCGTAAACCTCTCGTTAAGGACCTTTGGCCGCTTGCCGCTTTACCGCCGCCAAAACCGTCGCGGCGGCCTCGAAATCCCGCAGGCGCGTGGCCCGGCGAGCGGCCGCTTCCTCGTCCACGCCCCATTGGTCGATGTTCCAGTCCTCATCGACATGGGCGGCGGCCCAGACCTGGCCAGCGTCGCGCACGCCATGGGCCAGCGCTAGGGCCAGCAGCGCCGAGCCGGTCAAGGTTGTCACCATATGGAGCGCGGCGACCGACCAGGCATCTCCAGGGAGGGCGGCGCGCGCGGCCCTGACCGCCTCGTCCGGCTGCTTCACATGCATGATGCCCTCGGACAGGATGAAATGCGCGCCCAGCGTCTCCGCGGCCCAGAACAGCACGGGGTCCCAATGCGCGGCCTCGCGGGCGACCAGCCTTTCGGGGTGGCCGGCGCGATAGAACAACAGGTCGGTCTCGAAGTATTTTGCGAGATCGTCGCTGACGAGATCAACCCGGTCGATCACACCCTCGACCACGCTGTTGGCGATCCGCGCCAGCGGCATGGTCACGGGATCGATCGTCTCGCCCTGCGCCGCCCATTCGACAGCCACCGCATCGGCGAGGTCGCGCGAGGGAATCACCACCTGGCGGCCGGAGGGCGTGCGGATCGGCTTGCCGTCGAGGGTGATGGCGAAGCCGCCCTCGGCCTCGACTGCGCCGGCCTCCTTGTAGAAGCGCTTGCGCGGGGGCGTGCGCGCGGAGGCGCGCGCCGATTCCCGCGGATCCGACGGGGGTTGCCCCGCAGCTTCTTCGAACAATTCGCGCATGTTGAGTCTTCGGTCCCGGTCGCTGAATGCCAAGCTTTCAAGATAAGCGCGGCGGCCGATAAAGCGAGCGGCAGGCATAAGGGAACTTGCGGGCATTGCGGCCCTGTTCGCCGGGCTTTGGCTGGCCGCGGCGCCGAGCCCTACTCCTCCGGCGCGTTCTCGATCGGATCAAACCGGCTTGCGTCGAGCCCGAGCAGATTCCACGATTGCTGCATATGCGGCGGCAGCGGCGCGGTGGCGTCGATCACGCCGCCGCGCGGATGCGGAATGACGATCCGGCGTGCCAGGAGATGCAGCCGGTTTTGCAGGCCGCCCGGCAGCTCCCAGTTCTCGATGTTGAAATATTTGGGATCGCCGATGATGGGATGGCCGATATGGGCCATGTGGGCACGGAGTTGATGGGTGCGGCCCGTCACGGGCTTCAGCGACACCCAGGTCAGCTTGTTGCCGGCGGTCTCGACCACCGCATAATACGTCACCGCGTGGCTGGCGCCCTCGTCGCCATGCTGGGCGATGCGCATGATGGTGTCGTCCTCGCCCTCCTCCTTCGCGAGGAAGGTCGAGATGCGGCCCTGCTTCGGCTTCGGCAGGCCCGGCACCAGCGCCCAATAGACCTTTCGTGCCGAGCGCGAGCGGAACGCGCCGGTCAAATGCGAGGCGGCAAAGCGTGTCTTGGCGATCAAGAGACAGCCCGACGTCTCCCGGTCGATACGGTGCACGAGGCGCGGCTTCTGGCCCTTGGAATCGCGCATCACCTCCAGCATCTGGTCGATGTGGCGCGTCATGCCCGAGCCGCCCTGCACGGCAAGGCCGGCCGGCTTGTTGAGGACGAGCACGTCGTCGTCCTCCCAGATCGTCATCTCCTTCAGCGCCTTGAGCGTCTTCTGCGCGGCTTCCGACAGCGGGCCGGCCGTCTTCGGCGTGTCGAGCTTGAGCGGCGGAATGCGGACGCTTTGCCCCGCCTCCAGGCGGTCCTTGCTGTCGACGCGCTTGCCGTCGACGCGCAGCTCGCCTTTGCGCACGACGCGCTGGATGTGGGAGAATGAGAGGCCGGGAAAGCGCGCTTCGAGGAAGCGGTCGACGCGCATGTTGTTCTCGTCGGCCGTCACGGTAACGGTCTGCACCTTGGTCGGCAGCAATGCCTCAACGGGCTTTTCCCGCGCAGGCTTTTCCATTGCGGCCTTGGGCGCACGCCGCTCGGCGCGCTCGCCCGCGAAGCGCGGCGGCTTGCTACCTGTCTTGCTACCTGGCTTGCCGCCCGGCCGCGACCCCGCCTTCTGCGCGCTGCGCGCCTTGAATGGGCGCACGTCATCGCGCTCGTCGCGCGAACGGGGCTTCGGGTTCATTCTCTTGATGCGGCGGCTCATGGCTGCCTGCCTAGCCCAAAAGTGCCGTTTCGTCACGACGAAATGGCGATTTGGTCTCAGCCACCCCGCTCCTTGCGCAGCTTGGCCCAGTAATCCAGCCGCTTCCTGATCTCGCGCTCGAAACCGCGCTCGGGCGGGTCGTAAAAGGTCTGGCGGCCGAGGGCTTCCGGGAAATAGTCTTGGCCTGAAAAGGCATCCGGCGCGTCGTGGTCGTATTCGTAGCCGGAGCCGTAGCCTTCCGACTTCATCAGCTTGGTCGGGGAATTGAGGATGTGCTTGGGCGGCAGCAGCGAGCCGGCCTGCTTGGCCACCTGCATCGCCGTGCCGAAGGCGGTGTAGACCGCGTTCGATTTCGGCGCGGTGGCGAGATAGACCACGGCCTGCGCGATGGCGAGCTCGCCCTCTGGGTGACCCAGAAAGTCGAAAGCATCCTTGGCGGCGTTGGCGATGACCAGCGCCTGCGGATCGGCAAGACCGATATCCTCGACCGCCATGCGCACGACGCGGCGGGCCAGGAACAACGGATCCTCGCCGGCATCGAGCATGCGCGCGAGGTAATACAGCGCGGCATCGGGATCGGAGCCGCGCACCGACTTATGCAGCGCCGAGATCAGGTTGTAATGGCCGTCGGCCGACTTGTCGTAGATCGGGGCACGGCGTTGCAGAATCTCCTGCAACTCCGCGGCGTTGAAGATCTCGTCCTTGCGCGCCGCGCGCCAGACTTCCTCGGCGAGCGTCAGCGAGGCGCGGCCATCGCCATCGGCCATGCGCACCAGCACCGCGCGCGCCTCGGCATCGAGCGGCAGCTTGCGGCCCTCGACCTCCTCGGCATGCGCGAACAGCTTTTCGATCGCGGCCGCGTCGAGCGAGCGAAACACCAGCACCCGCGCGCGCGACAGAAGCGCCGCGTTGAGCTCGAACGATGGGTTCTCGGTGGTGGCGCCGACCATGACCACCGTGCCGTCTTCCATCACGGGCAGAAACGAATCCTGCTGGGCGCGATTGAAGCGATGCACCTCATCGACGAACAGCAGCGTGCCCTTGCCCATCTCGCGGCGGGCCCGCGCGGCATCGAACGCCTTCTTCAAATCGGCGACGCCGGAGAACACCGCGGAAATCTGCTCGAAATGCAGATCAGTCGCATCCGCCAACAGCCGCGCCACCGTGGTCTTGCCGGTGCCGGGCGGCCCCCAGAAGATGAGTGAGCCGAGCGTGCGCGTTTCCAGCATGCGCGTCAGCGCACCGTCGGGACCGAGGATGTGGTCCTGGCCTACGACCTCCGACAATGCGCGCGGACGCAGCCGATCCGGCAGCGGATGCGGAGCGTCATGATCGAGCCCCGCCGCGGCGAAGAGGGTTGGCGTCTCCTGTGGTCGCTTCGGACTCATCCGCCCAGCGTGACGTTGATCTGCTGGCCGCCGCGCACCAGCGTGATGCGCCAGATCCGCGGCCGTTCACCCGCGGCCTTCTCGAGGTCGCCGGTCTTGCTGATCTTCTGATTGTTGACGGCCAGGATGATGTCGCCTTTTTGGAAACCGACACTTGCGGCCGCGGTATCGCCGCCGATATCGGTGATCACGACGCCGTCGGTGTCGGCATCCAGATGCAACTCGTCGGCGACCGCCGGCGTGATGGTCGAGACCTTCGCGCCTTGGAACGGCGAGCGCGCGGTGACGACGAGCTCGTTGCGGCCGGTATCGGGCGCGGTCTCCAGTGCCACCGTCAGCTTGACCGGCTTGCTGCCGCGCTGCACGTCGATCTGCGCGGTGCCGCCGAGCGGACGGGTCGCGAAGCGGTAGTCGAAGGCGTTGGGATCATCCACGGTCTGGCCGTCGATCCCGGTGATGAGGTCGGAGGATTTCAGGCCGGCCTTCGCCGCGGGGCCGTTCGGCACCACGCTTGCGACCAGCGCACCGGTCGGCGAGCGCAGGCCGAGGCTTTCGGCGATCTCGGGCGTCACTCCCTGCAACCTGGCCCCTAGCCACGGCCGCTTCACCGCCTTGCCGCCGCTCTTGGCGGAAGCGACCACGACGCGCACCATGTTGGCAGGGATCGCAAAGCCGATGCCTTGCGAGCCGCCGGAGCGCGAATAGATCGCGGTGTTGATGCCGGCGAGCCTGCCGCTCATGTCGACCAGGGCGCCGCCGGAATTGCCGGGGTTGATCGCCGCATCGGTCTGGATGAAGAACTGATAGTCGGTGATGCCGACCTGCGTCCGCGCGAGCGCCGAGATGATGCCGTGGGTCACGGTCTGGCCGACGCCGAAGGGATTGCCGATCGCGAGCACGACGTCACCGACCAGCAATTCGTCGGAATTGGTGAAGTCGAGGGTCGGGAATTTCTCCTTGGTGTCCTTCAGGCGAAGCACGGCGAGATCGGTGCGGGAATCCTTCAGCAGGATCTCGGCCTCGAACTCGCGCTTGTCCGACAATGACACTTTCACCTGGTCCGCGCCCTCGATGACATGGACGTTGGTGACGACGAGGCCGGAGGCATCGACGATGACGCCGGAGCCGAGCGAACGCTGCATCTGCTCCGGCTGCTGGCCCGGCACGCCGAAGAAGCGACGGAAGATCGGGTCGTCGAGCAGTGGATTGCGGTTCTGCACCACCTTGGCGGCATAGACATTGACGACGGCCGGCTGCACCCGCTGCACAATCGGTGCATAGGACAGCCGCAACTCGGCCGGCGACGACGGGACCCGGCGGTCCTGCGCAGCAGTCGGATTGAAGTGGGCTGAAAAGGCTATGCACAAGGCCGTGGCGACGGCGGTCCAGGTCGATCGAAACATTCCTACCTCTTGGAAAAGACGCCGGAATATAGGCGCGTTCGCCCGCCAATAGAAGGGCGCCAGGCGGCAATATCCAGCCCCTTTCCGGTGTGTCCGAGATGCAAGCACAGCGTGCGAATCGGCAATTTGCCAGAGCGGTGGATTGGCATGATGCTCGTCATCCAGCATTGTGGTGTCGAGCGGATTCGGTTGCGGCGAATTGGCATCAGTGGGAACCGCGCAACCGGGCGCAGCGTCGCGGGGCAGTCATCGATCACACCTAGGCTCTCCCGTTGCGACTTGGGGAAGTTCGTCAAACGATGGAGGCATGACGTGAGCAGGACAAGAATTGCAGCCACGGCGATTGGACTCGCCGGTGCGCTGGCGGCCTCGCAGGCCCAGGCCCAAACGGCAAGCAGCAGCGAGCAGGAGATCGCGCTGCTGAAGCAGCAATTGAAGATGCTGGAGCAGAAGCTCGACAAGCTCCAGAGCCAGACCGCGGCGAATACGGCGGCCACAGCGAAAGCCAGAGCCGAAGCGAAAGCTGAGGCCAAGGCCGAGGCGCGCTCTGAGGCAAAGGCCGCGGTTGCCAACGCCAATGCGGCGATCCCGGTCAAGGGACCGACGCCGGCCACCGGCGTCGTCGTGACGATGCCGAACAACCGGCCAACCATCTGCACCGCTGACCAGGCGAACTGCGTCGCCATCACCAGCCGTCTGCATTGGGATGTCGGCGGCTACGACTATCGTCCCGACACCGCGGCGACCGTGCCGCAGAAGCTCGACAGCGGCCAGAACGTTCGCCGCGCGCGCATCGGCGTCACCGGCAAGTTCTTCAACGACTGGAACTTCGCGCTGGTCTACGACTTCGGCGGCTCATCCGACGGATTTGGCGGCACGGCGCCGGGATCCCTTCCGGGCGGAGGCGTCTCCGGCGTCGAGAATGCCTATCTCAGCTATACCGGCTTAAAACCGTTCGGCGGACGGATGGCAATCGAGGCCGGCATCATGGACCTGCCCTACACCATGGACGAGGCCACGAGCTCCAACGACATCATGTTCATGGAGCGCGCCTCGCCCGGCGTGATCGCAACCAACATCGCCGCCGGTGACTTCCGCTCCGCAGCCGGTGCCCGCTGGTTCAACGACCAGCTCTGGATCGGCGGCTATGTCACGGGACCGTCGACCGGAGCGATCCACTCCGCCTCGAGTGCGGCGCCCGCCGGCACCAGCGAGCAATATGGCGCCGTGGCGCGCGTGGCAGGCAATCCGATCAGCGGCAAGGACTATTCGGTGCATATCGGCGCCGACGCGCAATGGCTGATCCAGCCGCCGCGCAACCTGATCGCCAACACGCAGACAGTCACGCTCAGCGATCGCCCGGAATTGCGTCTCGACCCGACCACGCTGATCTCCACCGGCGCCATCGCCAATGCCTCGGGCGCGCAGGTCTACAGCGTCGAGGCGGCGGCGACCTACGGCCCGTTCATCGTCCAGGGCGAGTACTTCTGGTACAATGTCGATCGCACGGCCAACACCGGCGTGCCGCTGGTTGGTGCACCGAGCCTTAAATTCCAGGGCGGCTACGCCCAGGCGGGCTACGTGGTGACGGGCGAAGGCCGGACCTACAATGCGGCGAACGCCGCCTATAGCGGCGTCAAGCCGGCGCATCCGTTCTCGCTCGACGGTGGCGGCTGGGGCGCATGGGAGATCGCGGGACGCTTCTCGACGATCGATCTCAACAATCAGTTGGGAGCAGCGACCGGCATCGCCGGCGGCCGGCAGACCGTCTATACGCTCGCGCTGAACTGGTACGTCAACGGCAACGTCCGCTTCATGCTCGACTATCTGCACGGAACGGTATCGCGGCAGGCCTCGCCGATCTCGACCGCCGATGTCGGCTCGAAGTTCGACGCCGTCGCGATGCGCACGCAGTTCGCGTTCTAGGCTCTACACCTCTCCCATTGGGAGAGGTCGCGCCCAACGGGTCGCGCCAAAGGCGCGCCCGATGACAGGCTCCGGCGCGGGTGAGGCGTTACGCTCGATCGAGAATGCGCGTTCCTCACCCGAATTGCACTGGACGATGCTTGCGCATCGCCAGATGCAATTCGACCTCTCCCCGCTGAGGAGAGGTGAAGAACGACAGCGGCTTTCAATCTACGCCGCCCGTTTCGGCTTCCTCACGACCACCGGCGCGGGCGCGCAGGACAGCCGCTGTTGGTGGCTTTCGCCCCAGGCCTTCAGGATATCGATCACGGGCTTGAGGCTCTCGCCGAGCTCGGAGAGGCAATACTCAACGCGCGGCGGCACCTCGGCATAGACCTTGCGGATGACGAGCTTGTCCTCCTCCAGCGCGCGAAGTTGTTTGGTCAGCATGCGCTGGGTGATGCCCGGCATCCGGCGGCGCAATTCGCCGAAGCGCTGGGTGCCGCTCTGGAGGTGGTAGAGGATCACGCCCTTCCATTTGCCGTCGATCAGGTCCAGCGTCGCCTCGACCGAGCAGCCCGGGCGCCGGGCAAAATTGCGCCGTTTCATGCGTGTTTTTCCAATAGTATCCAAACAGGGACTATATCCCCGAATTTACAGTACTTGCCAAATCGGGGCCAGAGCGACAGTTAGGATGGCGGGCGAACAAAGCCATCTGATGGAGACAAGCCATGAAGGCCGTCGGCTACAAGAAATCGCTTCCGATCGAGGACGCGGATTCACTGATCGATTTCGAGACCGCAAAACCCGAGCCCGGAGGGCGCGACATCCGCGTCGCCGTGAAAGCGATCTCGGCCAATCCGGTCGATTACAAGGTGCGCAAGCGCGCCGCCCCGCCCGAGGGCGAGATGAAGATCCTCGGCTATGACGCGGCCGGCGTGGTCGATGCCGTCGGCCCCGAGGTCACGCTGTTCAAGCCGGGCGATGAGGTGTTTTACGCAGGCTCGATCCTGCGCCAGGGCACCAACTCGGAATACCACCTGGTCGACGAGCGCATCGTCGGCAACAAGCCGAAGCGCCTGTCGTTCGCGCAAGCGGCCGCCCTTCCCCTCACCTCCATCACCGCCTGGGAGCTGCTGTTCGACCGGCTGGGCGCGGTCCCCGGCAAGAGCGTCGATCCGCGCACGCTGCTGATCATCGGCGGCGCCGGCGGCGTCGGCTCGATCCTGATCCAGCTCGCGCGTCGTCTCACCGGGCTGACGGTGCTCGCGACCGCGACGCGGCCGGAATCGAAAAAATGGTGCCTTGATCTCGGCGCGCATGCGGTGATCGACCACGGTAAGCCGATGAAAGAGCAGATCGAGAAATTGAAGCTGCCGCCGGTCGCGCTGGTCGCGAGCCTCACCTTCACCGACCAGCACTACAAGGCGATCGCGGAGTTCATGGCACCGCAGGGCAAGTTCGGCCTGATCGACGATCCGCCGGAATTCGCCATGAGCACATTCAAGGGCAAGGCGATCTCGGTGCACTGGGAATCGATGTTCACGCGCTCCTCGTTCCAGACGCCCGACATGATCGCGCAGCATCATCTGCTCAATGACGTCGCCGACCTCATCGACAAGGGCGTGTTGCGCACCACGCTCGACCAGACCTTTGGCACGATCAACGCGGCCAACCTCAAGCGCGCGCATGCATTGCTCGAGAGCGGCAAGTCGCGCGGCAAGATCGTGCTGGAGGGGTGGTAGCAGCTACAATGTCGGTGCGTAGGGTGGGTTAGCCCTGCGACTGCGCGAAGCGCGGTTCGCAGGGCGTAACCCACCCCACCTTTTCTATCTCTGCGGAAACACACAGCGGTGGGTTACGCCTTCGGCTAACCCACCCTACGTTTCCCTCGCCCCCTCCACGAACATCAACCGCCGCTCCAGCGCCGTCTGCCGCAGCTTCAGTGCTTCGGCATATTCCGGCGAGGCGTACCATTCCTTCAGCCTCGCCATCGAGGCGAATTCGACGATGACGATGGCCTTCGGCGGAAGATTGCCTTCGGCGAGCTCCGTCTTGCCGCCGCGGACGAGATAACGCCCGCCGTATTGCGCGATCGTTTTCGCGGCGAGCGTACGATAGGCTTCAAATCCATCGGGATCGCGCATCTCGACTTCGGAAATCACATAGGCTGTCATGCACTGCCTCACGCGATGGTATTGATGATACCACCTTCCGCGCGCAGCGCCGCACCGTTGGTGGCGGAGGCTTCCTTCGAGGCGACGTACACCACCATGTTCGCGATCTCGTCCACGCTCGCAAAACGCTGGATCAGCGAGCTCGGGCGATGCTGCTTGACGAAATTGGCCGCGGCCTCATCCACCGACTGTCCGTTTTGTTTCGCGAGATCCTTCACGAAGGTCTCGACGCCTTCGGACATGGTCGGGCCCGGCAGCACGGAATTGACGGTGACGCCGGTGCCGCGGGTGAGCTGCGCAAGCCCCCGCGCGACCGAGAGCTGGGCCGTCTTGGTCATGCCGTAGTGGATCATCTCGACGGGAATGTTCAGTCCGGACTCCGAGGAGATGAAGACGATGCGGCCCCAGTTGCGCTTGAGCATGCCCTTCATGTAGGCCCGCGACAGCCGCACGCCGCTCATCACATTGACCTCGAAGAACCGGCTCCAGTCCTCGTCGGGAATCTCGAAAAACTCCTTCGGCTCGAAGATGCCGGCGTTGTTGATGAGGATGTCGACCTCCGGCAACGTCGCCACCAGCGCCTTGCAGCCTTCCGCCGTCGAGACGTCGGCGGCGATGCCGCGGACCTTTGGCGCCGGTCCCTTCCAGCTTACGGACGGCCGCATCGACCTTGTCCCGGCCGCGACCGTTGATCACGACGCTCGCGCCCGAAGCGGCGAGGCCCTTGGCGATGGCGTGGCCGATGCCGGCGGTCGAGCCGGTCACCAATGCAGTTTTTCCCGAAAGGTCGATGTTCATGTAGTATCTCCATCAGAACGATGACGGGGATATCGGACGTGGCGGATTGGGCCGCAATTGGCGCTCACCAATCAGTGACGATCACGAGCTGTTCCGGCAGCGACATGGCGCCTCGTATGCTCCTGTCGCGGCTGGAACGATTATTGCTAAGCCTGACCGAGCTCTTTTGCTCATGTGAACACGGAAGGACCTTGCGATGAAAAGAACGGCCCTCACTGTTGCGCTCGGGTTGCTGGGTCTGATCAGCGGCAATTCGCTCGCACCGGCCCAAGCGGTCTATCCGGAAAAACCGTTGCAATTGATCGTGCCCTTCCCGCCCGGCGGCGCCTCCGACGTGGTCGCGCGCATCATCGGCGGCGAACTGGAGACGCGTCTCGGCAAGCCCGTGATCATCATGAACCGCCCCGGCGGCGGCACCACAATCGCGGCCAAGGAAGTCGCGCGCTCGGCGCCTGACGGATACACCCTGTTCTTCAGTTCGAATTCGAGCTTCACGCTGCCGGCGGCCGTCAAGGAAAGCGTACCTTACGACGCGGCCAAGGATTTCGAGCCGCTCGGCCAGGTCGGCAAGATCACGCTGGCGCTGGTCACCTACAAGGACAACCCGATCAAGGACGTGGCTGCGCTCGTCACGGAGGCGAAGGCCAATCCCGACAAGCTGTCGCTGGCGTCGTTCGGCGTGGCGACCGTCTCGCATTTCGCCGGTGAGCTGTTCAAATCGGCCGCCGGAATCAAGATGGTCCACCTGCCCTACAAGGGCAGCGCGCCGGCGATGAACGACCTTATTGGCAAGCACATCCAGTACCACGTCGACACAGTGATCGCCGTGAAGCCGCAGATCGAGGCCGGCACCGTCAAGGTGCTCGCTGTGTTCTCAGGCAAGCGGACGCCCTTCCTGCCTGACGTGCCGACACTCGCCGAACTCGGCTATGGCAACATCGACTTCGCCTCCTGGGGCGCCGTGGTCGCCCCCAAAGGCCTGCCGCCGGCCGTTCGTGACAAGCTGACGTCGGCTCTGGAGGAGACGATCAACAGCCCATCCGTGGCCGAACGCTTCGCCGCGGTCGGCTTTGAGCCCGGTTTCAAGCGATACAGTGACTGGACGAGCGCCATCGGCAAGGAGACCGCCGAAATGAAGGAGATCGCGCAAAAGGCGGGGATCAAGGAGGAATAGTCCTTCCGACGCGCCCCTATTCCTCGAAACAAAAACGGCGCCCAGAAGGGCGCCGTTTTCAATCCGTATCTGCCGGGTGACTTACGCCGCCTCGGCTTCCTTCTCCTGCACCGGACCGGAATCCTGGCCCTTGGCATCGACGTCGCGGTCGACGAACTCGATCACGGCCATCGCGGCATTGTCGCCGTAGCGGAAGCCGGCCTTGATGATGCGGGTGTAGCCGCCCTGGCGGTCCTTGTAGCGGGTCGCGAGCGTGTCGAAGAGCTTCTTGACCATGTCGACGTCGCGCAGCTCCGCGATCGCCTGGCGGCGCAGCGACAGGCCGCCCTTCTTGCCGAGGGTGACGAGCTTCTCGACGATCGGACGAAGCTCCTTGGCCTTGGGCAGCGTGGTGACGATCTGCTCGTGCTTGATCAGTGCGGCCGCCATGTTGGCGAACATCGCCTTGCGGTGCTCGGCGGTGCGGTTGAGCTTCCGATGAACCTTGCCGTGACGCATGTGTGTAGTCCTTACTTTAAAACTGCCGCGACGGTTCGTCGGACATGTTGCTCAGGTGGGCTGCCTGCGTTCGCCCATGAAAATAACGGCCGGAGAGCCCGGCCGTCACGGTGAAGTCGATCAGTAGTGATCTTCGAAGCGCTTAGCGAGCTCGTCGATGTTCTCCGGCGGCCAGCCCGGCACTTCCATGCCGAGGTGCAGACCCATCTGGGCCAGCACTTCCTTGATCTCGTTCAGCGACTTGCGGCCGAAGTTCGGGGTGCGGAGCATTTCGGCTTCCGACTTCTGCACGAGATCGCCGATGTAGACGATGTTGTCGTTCTTCAGGCAGTTGGCCGAACGCACCGACAGCTCGAGCTCGTCCACCTTCTTGAGGAAGGCCGGGTTGAAGGCGAGGTCCGGGATGATCTCCTGGGCGACTTCCTTGCGCGGCTCTTCGAAATTGACGAACACGTTGAGCTGATCCTGGAGGATGCGCGCGGCGTAGGCCACCGAGTCATCCGGCGAGATCGCGCCATTGGTCTCGATCGTCATGGTCAGCTTGTCGTAGTCGAGGATCTGGCCCTCGCGGGTGTTCTCGACCTTGTAGGAGACCTTGCGGACCGGCGAGTAGAGGCTGTCGACCGGGATCAGACCGATCGGCGCATCCTCGGGACGGTTGCGCTCGGCGGGCACGTAGCCCTTGCCGGTCGAGACCGTGAACTCCATGCGGATCTCCGCGCCCTCGTCGAGGGTGCAGATCTGCAGGTCCGGGTTGAGCACGGTGACGTCGCCGACGGTCTGGATGTCGCCAGCGGTGACGACGCCCGGGCCCTGCTTCTTCACGACCATGCGCTTGGGGCCTTCGCCCTGCATCTTGATCGAGATGTCCTTGATGTTGAGCACGATGTCGGTGACGTCCTCACGGACGCCCGCGATCGAGGAGAACTCGTGCAGCACGCCGTCGATGTGCACCGACTGCACTGCCGCGCCCTGAAGCGAGGAGAGCAGGATGCGGCGCAGGGCGTTGCCGAGGGTCTGGCCGAAGCCGCGCTCGAGCGGCTCGGCGACGATGGTCGCGAAACGCGAGGGATCGCTGCCGGGGGACACATGGAGCTTGTTCGGCCGAATCAGTTCTTGCCAATTTTTCTGGATCGTCACTGTTTCACCCATACAGGCCAGTCAATTTGACAGTTCAAATACTGGCGTTGGAGAAAGGCCGCAGAGCATTCCCGCGGCTTCTTAGAAAAGTCATTGCGGGCGCCAATGCGCCCGCAACCTCGTATCAAACGCGCCGACGCTTGCGGGGACGGCAACCGTTATGCGGGATCGTGGTCACGTCGCGGATCGAGGTGACGGTGAAGCCCGCGGCCTGGAGCGCGCGGAGCGCCGACTCACGGCCCGAACCGGGACCGGCGACCTCGACTTCCAGCGTGCGCATGCCGTGCTCCTGCGCCTTCTTCGAGACGTCTTCCGCGGCAACCTGCGCGGCGTACGGGGTCGACTTGCGCGAGCCCTTGAAGCCCATCGTGCCGGCGGAGGACCAGGCAATCGTGTTGCCCTGCGCGTCGGTGATGGTGATGGTCGTGTTGTTGAACGACGAGTTCACGTGCGCGACGCCGGAGGCGATGTTCTTGCGCTCACGACGACGAACGCGGGTGGCTTCCTTGCCCATTGAGTACCTTTCCTGGAGATCTCAAACGCCGCCGTAATGCCAGCGGCTACACCTGTGGAACGAAAGGCGCGCGGCGAATGGGTCATCCCCTGTTCGCCGCACGCCGCGACTGAGTTCGAAAACTTACTTCTTCTTGCCGGCGATGGCCTTGGCCGGGCCCTTGCGCGTGCGCGCGTTGGTGTGGGTGCGCTGACCGCGCACCGGCAGACCGCGACGATGACGCAGGCCGCGATAGCAGCCGAGGTCCATCAGACGCTTGATGTTGATACCGACCTCACGACGCAGATCGCCCTCGACGAGATAGTCGCGGTCGATCACTTCGCGGATCTGGAGCACTTCGGCGTCGCTAAGCTGATTGACGCGACGATCCTCGGGGATCTTCACCTTCTCCATGATGTCACCGGCGATCTTCGGGCCGATGCCATGGATGTACTGGAGCGCGATCAGCACGCGCTTGTTGGTGGGAATGTTCACGCCGGCAATACGGGCCACGGCCTTCTCTCCTGTCGCCGATCCTCGTCAGGATCGGGCTTTAAGTGCTTGCTTTCTCGGGCAGGTGTTCACAAACGCGAACACGACGCCCACCCCCGGTCTTCCTGGGGCCCGGCATCGTCTGAAACTATCCGACTTGGATGCGGGGCTTATTAAGGGATTCCAGGGGCTTTCGTCAACCGCTGCTAGCGTTTGGCTCGCTTTTTCGTGACCTTTTTTGCGGCCTTTTTGGCACCCTTTTTGACAGCCTTCTTGGCGGTCTTTTTGGCTGCCTTCTTTGCCGTCTTCTTGGTCGCCTTCCCTGTGCCCTTCACGGCTTTCTTGGCGGCCTTTTTAGCGGATTTGGCAGCCTCTTTGGTCGTTTTTGCCGGTTTTACGGCCGCCTTCTTCCCCGCCTTGGCCTTCTTGGCCGGGGCCGTCTTGGCCGCACTTCTGGCATGGGTCTTGGGCTCGACCGCCCCAAGCGCCAGGAGCAGGCGGTGGATGGCACGGGTGACCTCGTCGATGGCCATCATGCCGTCGATGGTCGAGAGCTTCCGCCGCTCGGAATAGTAGTGAATCAGCGGTTCCGTCTGGCTACGGTAGCTGGCGAGGCGCTTGGTCAGGACCTCCGGGGTGTCGTCGACCCGGACCTCCTCCCCGCGCGCGCGCATCTGGGCGACGCGGGTCTCGACGCGATTCAGCAGCGCGCTTTCATTGACACGCAGCTCGATCACCGCATCAAGCTTGAGATGCTTGTGCTTGAGCAGCTCGTCCAGCGCCTCAGCCTGCGGCACGGTGCGCGGGAAACCATCGAGGATGAAACCGTTCTTGGCGTCCGGCTGATCGATTCGGTCGGAGATGATTCCGACCACGATCTCGTCGGGCACGAGGCCGCCGCCGGCCATGATCTCCTTGGCCTTCAGCCCGACCGGCGTTCCGGCCGCAACGGCCGCGCGCAACATCTCGCCGGTCGAGAGCTGGACGATGCCATAGCGCTGCACCAAGAGCTGCGCCTGGGTCCCCTTGCCCGACCCCGGCGGTCCCAGAAGTATAATTCTCATCGGCGTACGCCCCCCGGATTGGTGAGCGATACGTCGCGCACCTGTGTTTGAAGATCAAGAACAGTGCAAACCATAATCGGCGATGCACCGCCACCCATATCATAGGGGAGCGGATGGGCTGACGCCAAGAAGGGCTTTGAAATCTGTGATTGCGCTGCAGTGAGAGCAGCTCTGCCGATGCGGCCGATGGCTGGCTGGTGCCGTGCAGGCGCCGCGCGTTGCTCGCACGGCGAATCGGCGGCGCAATCGCGCCGCCTTCAGGGGACGCCGCGCTTAGCGGCGGCGTCCGCGCAGTTTCGACTTGCGGATCAGGCCTTCGTACTGATGCGCCAGCAGATAGCCCTGCACCTGCGCCACTGTGTCCATGGTGACGCTGACGACGATCAGCAGCGAGGTGCCGCCGAAGTAGAACGGCACCGAGGCGTAGGAGATCAGGATCTCCGGGATCAAGCAGACGATCGCCAGATAAATCGCACCTAACACGGTGATGCGCGACAGCACGTAGTCGATGTATTCGGCGGTGCGCTCGCCGGGGCGAATGCCCGGAATGAAGCCGCCATGCTTCTTCAGATTGTCCGCGGTCTCGGTCGGGTTGAATACGATCGCGGTGTAGAAGAAGGCGAAGAACACGATCAGCGCCAGATACATGATCAGGAACAGCGGACGGCCGTGGCCGAGCTGGGTGGTGATCCACTGGAACCATTCCGGCCCGCTGCCCGCGTTGAAGTTCGCAACGGTGGTCGGCAGCAGCAGCAGTGAGGATGCAAAGATCGGCGGGATCACGCCCGAGGTGTTGAGCTTGAGCGGCAGATGCGAGGACTGGCCCTCGAACATCTTGTTGCCGACCTGGCGCTTCGGATACTGGATCAGCAGGCGGCGCTGCGCGCGCTCCATGAACACGATGAAGGCGATCACGGCGACTGCCATGATGATCACGACCAGGATCAGACCGGTCGACATCGCGCCCTGACGGCCGAGCTCGAGCATGTTGGCGAGCGCGGCGGGCAGCTCGGCGACGATGCCGGCCAGAATGATCAGCGAGATGCCGTTGCCGATGCCGCGCGAGGTGATCTGCTCGCCCAGCCACATCAGGAACATGGTGCCGCCGGTCAGCGTGATCGCCGTCGACAGGCGGAAGAACATGCCGGGATCACTAACGACGTTGCCGGCGCCCTCGAGGCCCACCGCGATCCCGTAGGACTGGAACGCGGCCAGGATAACGGTGAGATAACGCGTATACTGGTTCAGCGTCTTGCGGCCGGCCTCGCCTTCCTTCTTCAGCGCCTCGAGTTGCGGCGAGACGGTGGTCAGGAGCTGGATGATGATCGAGGCCGAGATGTACGGCATGATGTTCAACGCGAAGATCGCCATGCGGTGGATGCCGCCGCCGGCGAACATGTTGAACATGCCGAGGATGCCGCCCGCCTGGGACCGGAACACCTGTTCCCAGATGTTGGGATCGATGCCGGGCAGCGGGATGTAGGTGCCCAGCCGATAAACGAGCAGCGCACCCAGGGTGAACCAGATGCGCTTCTTCAGTTCGTCGGCCTTGGCAAACGCACCGAAATTGAGATTGGCTGCCAGTTGTTCCGCTGCAGAGACCATCTTGGACTTTCTCCCGCCGCCTGTTGCGCCGTCATGCCCGCGGCCGGGCTACTTTAGCGGACGCCGGACATTATCTGGGGCTCGGCTTCGATAAGTCCATCGTCCCGCATGCGTAAAGGCCCGCGAGGGCGGGCCAATGACGCAGTTGTTACGCCGCCTCGCCTTCTTCCTTGGCCGGGGCGAGGATCTTCACCGAACCGCCGGCCTTCTCGACCGCCGCGATCGCGGTCTTGGAGGCGCCGTGCACTTCAATGTTGAGCTTGGACTTGAGCTCGCCGCGCCCGAGCAGGCGCAGGCCGGCCTTGGCGCGGCGCAGCACGCCACCCTTCACCAGGGCCTCGACGTTCACGACGCTGCCGGCGTCGATCTTCTTGGCATCGACCGCTTCCTGGAGCCGGTCGAGATTGATCTCGGCGAACTCGACGCGGAAGATGTTGTTGAAGCCGCGCTTGGGCAGACGGCGATGCATCGGCATCTGGCCGCCTTCGAAACCCTTGATGCGCACGCCCGAACGCGCGGTCTGGCCCTTGCCGCCGCGGCCGGACTGCTTGCCCTTGCCCGAACCGATGCCGCGGCCGACGCGCATACGCTTCTTGCGCGAGCCGGCGTTGTCGGCGATATCGCTGAGCTTCATCGCCCTTCTCCTTGTGTCTTGCGCACGATCTTCACCGAAAACCGGGTGCCCGCTTTTCGGGATCCTGCGCCGCTTCTTACTTCTCGTCGACGATGCGGACGAGATGGTGAACCTTCTCGATCATGCCGCGGACCGCCGGGGTATCCGGCAGTTCGCTGGTGCGGCCGATCTTGTTGAGCTTGAGCCCGATCAGCGTCGAGCGCTGCGAGTGATGGCGGCGGATCGCGCTGCCAGTCTGCTCGAGCTTGATCGTCTTTGCGGCCTTGGCCATGGGAGTCTACTCCGAAAAGCTTCCGTTAGTCGGCAGCCGCCTCGGCGTCGCCGCCGATACGACGGGACTGGAGGGTGGACACCTTGATGTTGCGGCGGGCAGCGACCGAGCGCGGCGAATCCTGATGCTTCAGCGCGTCGAAGGTCGCGCGAACCATGTTGTACGGGTTCGACGAGCCGATCGACTTCGCCACCACGTCCTGGACGCCGAGCGTCTCGAACACGGCGCGCATCGGGCCGCCGGCGATGATGCCGGTACCGGCCGGGGCGGCACGCAGGTAGACACGGCCCGCGCCATGACGGCCGGCGATGTCGTGATGGAGCGTGCGGCCCTCGCGCAGCGACACGCGGGTCAGGTTGCGCTTGGCGGATTCGGTCGCCTTGCGGATCGCCTCAGGCACTTCGCGTGCCTTGCCGTGACCGAAGCCGGCGCGGCCCTTCTGATCGCCGATCACGACCAGCGCAGCGAATCCGAAGCGCTTGCCGCCCTTGACGACCTTGGCCACGCGGTTGATGTGGACGAGCTTGTCGACGAACTCGCTGTCGCGCTCTTCGCGCTCCCTGCGTTCACGTCCGCCGCCGCGTTGATCGCGTCCACCACGTTGTTCGCGTTCAGCTGCCATGGTTTTTCCAATCCTTCAGAGGCTCACGCCTCAATCCTCAAATTCTGTTAGAAGCTCAGCCCGCTCTCACGCGCCGCGTCGGCAAGAGCCTTGACGCGCCCGTGATAGAGATAGCCGCCGCGATCGAACACGACTTCCTTGACGCCCTTCTCCACCGCGCGCTCGGCGAGCAGCTTGCCGACTGCCTTCGCCGCATCGATGTCGGCGCCGGTCTTGCCGCCGTCGCGCATCGACTTCTCGAGCGAGGAGGCAGAGGCCAGCGTCTCGCCCTTGAGGTCGTCGATGACCTGGGCGTAGATGTGCTTGGACGAGCGGAACACCGACAGGCGCGGACGGCCGCCACCGGAGCGGCGCAGCTTCAGCCGCACACTCCGCTTGCGCCGGGCATTCGTAACCTTGGCTTTCGACATGACCGGCTCCGTTACTTCTTCTTGCCTTCCTTGCGGAAGATGAATTCGCCAACATACTTCACGCCCTTGCCCTTATAGGGCTCCGGCGGGCGATAGGCGCGGATCTCGGCCGCAACCTGGCCGACGCGCTGGATGTCGCTGCCCGACACGGTGATTTCGGTGGGCTTCGGCACGGCGATCGTGATGCCTTCCGGAATCGGATAGATCACGTCATGGCTGTAGCCGAGCGCCAGCTGGAGGTTCTTGCCCTGCATCGCAGCGCGGTAACCGACGCCGGTGATCTCGAGCTTCTTCTCGAAGCCCTTGGTGACACCTTCGACCAGATTAGCGACCTGGGCGCGAGCGGTGCCGTACAGGGCCCGCGCGCGGTTGGTCTCTGCCCGCGGCTTGACCTTGATCTGGCCGCTCTCGAGCTTCACCTCGACGTCATCATGGACGACGAACTGAAGCTGGCCCTTCGGCCCCTTCATCTTGACGGTCTGCCCATCAACGGTCGCGGTAACACCCGACGGAACCGCCACAGGCCTTTTGCCAACACGTGACATGGATGAAAAATCCTTCTCAGAACACCGTGAAGAGGACTTCACCGCCCACATTCGCGTCGCGCGCGCTGTGGTCGGCCATGATCCCCTTCGGCGTCGACAACACCGAAATGCCGAGCCCGTTGTTGACCCGCGGCAGAGCCTTCACCGAGGCGTAGACGCGACGCCCGGGCTTGGAAACACGTTCGATCTCGCGGATGACGGGCTCGCCGTCGAAATACTTCAGCTCGATCTCGATCTCGCTGCGGCCCGAGGGATGCTCGAGCGTGGCGTAACCGCGGATGTAGCCCTCGGACTTCAGGACCTCGAGCACGTTCTCGCGCATCTTCGAGCCGGGCGAGGAGACCTTGGTCTTGGAGCGCATCTGCGCGTTGCGGATGCGGGTGATCAGATCGCTGATTGGATCGTGCGTAGACATCTAAACGACCCTCCTTACCAGCTCGACTTCACGAGGCCCGGGACCATGCCCCTGGAGCCAAGGTCGCGCAGCGCGATACGGGACAGCTTGTTCTTGCGATAGTTCGAGCGCGGGCGGCCCGACAGCTCGCAACGCATACGGATGCGGGTCGCCGACGAGTTGCGCGGCATTTCCGCCAGCTTCAACGTCGCAGCGAAGCGCTCTTCCATCGGCAGCTTCTTATCGGCGATGATCGCCTTCAACCGCTCGCGCTTGGCGGCGGCGTTCTTCACCATCCGCTTGCGCCGGTTGTTCTTCTCGACTGAACTCTTCTTTGCCATGCTTGGCTCCTGGGTATCCGCGTTTGAGAGGCTTTAGGTCAGCGTCTCACTGCCGGAACGGGAAATTGAAAGCGGTCAACAAGGCCCTCGCCTCTTCGTCGGTCTTGGCCGTGGTGCAGACGGTGATGTCCATACCGCGGGCTTCCGTGACCTTGTCGAAGTCGATCTCGGGGAAAATGATGTGCTCCTTGATGCCGAGCGAGTAGTTGCCGCGGCCGTCGAAGCTCTTCGGGTTCAGGCCGCGGAAGTCGCGGACGCGCGGCAGCGCGACCGTCACCAGGCGATCGATGAACTCGTACATGCGCGCCTTACGCAGCGTGACCTTGCAGCCGATCGGCTGGTTCTCACGCAGCTTGAAGGTCGCGATCGCGATGCGCGAATAGGTCACGATCGCCTTCTGGCCGGCGATCTGGGTCAATTCGGCAGCGGCGGTCTCGGCCTTCTTGCGGTCGTTGACGGAATCGCCAACGCCCATGTTCAGGACGACCTTGTCCAGACGCGGAACCTGCATGACGTTCTCGTAACCGAACTTCTCGGTCAGAGCCGTGCGGATCTTCGCATCATATTCCGCGCGCAGGCGCGGCGTGTAAGCGGCCTCAGCCATCGATCTCAGCTCCCGAGCTCTTGGCGATGCGGACCTTCTTGCCGTCCGCCAGAATCTTGAATCCGATGCGGGTCGGCTTTCCGTCCTTGCCGACATACGCGATGTTGGACAGTTGGATCGGCGCCTCTTTCGAGATGATGCCGCCCTCCTGGGCCTGCGTCTGCTTCTGGTGACGCTTGACCATGTTGATGCCGCGCACGAGCGCCGTGCCGGCGTCGGGGCGCACCTCGAACACCTCGCCGGTGCGGCCCTTGTCGCGACCGGTCAGCACGACGACCTTGTCGCCCTTGCGGATCTTCGCAGCCATCACAGCACCTCCGGCGCGAGCGAAATGATCTTCATGTGGTTCTTGGCGCGCAGTTCGCGCGGCACGGGCCCGAAGATACGGGTGCCGACCGGCTCGGCCTGGTTGTTGATCAGGACGGCGGCGTTGCGGTCGAAGCGGATGACCGAACCGTCGGCGCGGCGGATGTCCTTGCGGACGCGCACCACGACGGCCTTCATCACGTCGCCCTTCTTCACCTTGCCACGCGGGATAGCTTCCTTGATCGAGACGACGATGATGTCGCCGATCGTCGCGTAGCGGCGCTTGGAGCCTCCCAGCACCTTGATACACATGACACGGCGTGCGCCAGAATTGTCGGCCACGTCGAGGTTGGTCTGCATCTGAATCATTGATGCACCTCGTCCTCTTTCTCTTTGCGCCAGCCCAGCCGGCGCTCAACATTTCCCTGAAATCAGTCGGCTAAAGCCAACAGATCAGGCGCTTTTCTTGTGCTCGCCCCGGATCACGACCCAGCGCTTCAACTTCGAAATCGGCTTCGATTCCTCGATCCACACCACGTCGCCCGGCTTGAACTGGTTGCTCTCGTCGTGCGCGTGATAATTCTTCGAACGGCGGATCGTCTTCTTGTAGATCGGGTGCGTGAAACGGCGATCGACGCGCACCACGATGGTCTTGGCTTGCTTGTCGCTGACGACCACGCCCTGCAAAGTACGTTTCGGCATCTTCGTAAGCCTCTTACTTCTTCTTGGCGCGCGTCTGCGCGGCGACGGTCTTGATCCGGGCGATGTCACGGCGAGCCTCGCGCAGGCGCGAGGTGTTCTCGAGCTGCCCGGTGGCGCGCTGGAAGCGCAGGTTGAAGCGCTCCTTCTTCAGGTTCAGGATGGCGTCATCCTGCTGGTCGGGGCTCATCGCGCGGATGTCTTCGATCTTCATCTGGGCCATGGCCATTACTCCGCAATGCGCTCGACGAAGCGCGTCTTGATCGGCAGCTTGGCGGCCGCCAGGGTCAACGCCTCACGCGCGATCTGGGTGTTGACGCCGTCGATCTCGAACAGCACCCGGCCCGGCTTGACGCGCGCGACCCACAGTTCCGGCGAGCCCTTGCCGGAGCCCATGCGGACTTCGGCCGGCTTCTTCGACACCGGAACGTCGGGGAACACGCGGATCCAGACGCGGCCGGCGCGCTTCATGTGGCGGGTCAGCGCGCGGCGGGCGGCTTCGATCTGGCGCGCGGTGACGCGCTCAGGTTCGGTCGCCTTCAGGCCGAACTGGCCGAACGCCAACGTCGCGCCCGAAGACGCAACGCCGTGGATGCGGCCCTTGTGCGCCTTCCGGAACTTCGTTTTCTTAGGTTGCATCATGGCTTTAAGCCCTCAAATTCTTGGTGCAGATCAGGCTGCAGCCGTATCGCGGCGCTGACGGCCACCACGATCACCACTGCCGCCCGTCTCGCCCTCGGCCATTCTCTTGTCCTGGGCCATCGGATCGTGCTCGAGGATCTCACCCTTGAAGATCCAGACCTTGACGCCGCAGGTGCCGAAGGTCGTGAACGCGGTCGCAACGCCGTAATCAATGTCGGCGCGCAGCGTGTGCAGCGGCACGCGACCTTCGCGGTACCACTCCATGCGCGCGATTTCCGCGCCGCCCAGGCGTCCCGAGCAGTTGATGCGGATGCCTTCCGCGCCGAGACGCATCGCCGACTGCACGGCGCGCTTCATGGCACGGCGGAACGCCACGCGGCGCTCAAGCTGCTGCGCGATCGACTCGGCCACCAGCGTCGCATCGAGCTCAGGCTTGCGGATCTCGACGATGTTGATGACGACGTCGGACGAGGTGATGTCCGCGACCTTCTTGCGCAGCTTGTCGATGTCGGCGCCCTTCTTGCCGATCACCACACCCGGACGGGCCGAGTGGATGGTGACGCGGCACTTCTTGTGCGGACGTTCGATCACGATGCGGGCGACGGCCGCCTGCTTGAGCTCCTTGTGCAGGATCTCGCGGATCTTGACGTCCTCGTGCAGCAACTTGCCGTATTCCTGCTTGCCGGCGAACCAGCGAGAATCCCAGGTCCGGTTGATGCCGAGACGCAGACCGATCGGATTGATCTTTTGACCCATCGTGTTCTCCTGCGCCCTTAAGCGGCTGCTTCGGCTTCGACCTGACGAACGATGATCGTCAGCTGCGAAAATGGTTTGTAGACACGGCCCGAGCGGCCACGGCCGCGGGCGGCGAAGCGCTTCATCACGAGGCCGTTGCCGACGAAGGCCTGCGCCACGACGAGATCGTCGACGTCGAGATCGTGGTTGTTCTCGGCATTGGCGATAGCCGATTCCAGGCACTTCTTCACGTCGACCGCGATCCGCTTGCGCGAAAACTGCAGGTCGGCGAGCGCGGCAGACGCCTTCCGGCCGCGAATGAGCTGGGCGACCAGGTTGAGCTTCTGCGGGCTCACCCGCAGCATCCGGGCGACCGCCTTGGCCTCATTGTCGGCGAGGCTCCGTTCGCGCTTAGGTTTGCTCATCGTTTAATCCTCAAGCCTTCTTGGCTTTCTTGTCGCCGGAGTGGCCATGGAAGGTCCGGGTCGGCGAGAACTCGCCGAACTTGTGACCGACCATTTCCTCGTTGACGGCCACCGGCACGTGCTTCTGACCGTTGTAGACGCCGAAGGTCAGGCCGACGAACTGCGGCAGGATCGTCGAGCGACGGCTCCAGATCTTGATGACGTCGTGACGGCCGGACGCGCGCGCGGCATCTGCCTTCTTGAGCAGAGAACCCTCGACGAACGGGCCTTTCCAGACTGAACGAACCATGTCCGGCGTTCCTTACTTCTTCCGCTTGTGGCGGCTTAGGAGAATGAATTTGTTGGTCGACTTGTTGGTGCGGGTCTTCTTGCCCTTGGTCGGCTTGCCCCACGGCGTGACCGGGTGGCGACCGCCCGAGGTACGGCCTTCACCACCGCCGTGCGGATGGTCGATCGGGTTCATCGCAACACCGCGGTTGTGCGGGCGACGGCCCATCCAACGCTTGCGACCGGCCTTGCCGATCGAGGTGTTCATGTGATCCGGGTTCGACACCGCGCCGATCGTGCCGCGGCAACGGCCGTGCACCAGGCGCTGCTCGCCCGAGTTCAGGCGGATGATGACGTAGTCCTGGTCACGACCAACGAGCTGGGCGTAGGTGCCCGCGGAACGGGCGAGCTGGCCGCCCTTCCCGATCTTGACCTCGATGTTGTGGATGATCGTGCCGACCGGCATGTTGCCGAGCGGCATCACGTTGCCCGGCTTCACGTCGACATAGTTGCCGGCGATGATGGTGTCACCCACGGCCAGGCGCTGCGGCGCCAGGATGTAGGCCTGCTCGCCGTCCTGATACTTGATCAGGGCGATGAAGCCGGTGCGGTTCGGATCATACTCCAGCCGCTCGACGGTCGCGGGGACGTCGACCTTCTCGCGCTTGAAGTCGACGGTGCGCAGCGTCTGCTTGTGACCGCCGCCGCGGAAGCGCACGGTGATGCGGCCGGTGTTGTTGCGGCCGCCCGAGGACTTCTTGCCCTCGGTGAGCGCCTTCAGCGGCTTGCCCTTGTACAGGGCCGAACGATCGACCATGACCAGCTGGCGCTGGCCCGGCGTCGTGGGATTGAATGTCTTCAGTGCCATCGTCGTACGACCTTACAGACCGGTGGTGACGTCGATCCGGTGGCCCTCTTCGAGGGTCACGATCGCGCGCTTGGTGTTCGACTGCGAACCGAGATTACCGCGGAAGGCTTTGACCTTGCCCTTGCGGACCAGCGTGTTGACGCTCTTGACCTTGACGTCGAACAGCTTCTCGATCGCTTCCTTGATCTGCGGCTTGGTCGCCTTCGCGGCCACCTTGAACAGCACCTTGTTGTGCTCCGAGGCGATCGTCGCCTTTTCGGTCACGACCGGCGACAGGATCACGTCGTAGTGGCGAGGCTCGATGTTCTTCGTCATTTGAAGCGCGCCTCCAGCGCATCGATGGCGGCCTTGGTCAGAACGAGCTTCTGACGGCGCAGGATGTCATAGACGTTGATGCCCTGGATCGGCAGCACGTCCATGTTCGGGATGTTGCGGGCCGCTGCGGCAAAGCCGTTGTTGAGCTCGGCGCCGTCAATGATCAGCGCGTTGGTGAGCCCCAGGCCCGAGAAGTGACCGAGCAGCGCCTTGGTCTTGGCGGTTTCCAGCGCGGCCTTCTCGATCACGACGAGATCGCCGTCCTTGGCCTTGGCCGAGAGCGCATGCTTCAGAGCCAGCGCGCGGACCTTCTTCGGCAGGTCGGTGGCGTGCGAGCGCACCACCGGACCGAAGGCACGGCCGCCGCCACGGAACTGCGGCACGCGGGCCGAGCCGTGACGAGCACCGCCGGTGCCCTTCTGCTTGTACATCTTCTTGCCGGTGCGCCAGATCTCGGCGCGGCCCTTGGCCTTGTGCGTGCCGGCCTGGCGCTTGTTGAGCTGCCATTGGACGCAGCGCGCGATGATGTCCTCGCGCGGCTCGAGGCCGAAAATGGCGTCGGACAGCTGGACCGAGCCGGCTTCCTTACCTTCGAGGGTGGTGACCTTCAATTCCATCTCACGCCTCCTGCGCAGCCGGAGCGGCTTCCGCGTCGCCAGCAACCTTGAACTTGCCGGGCTTCGGAGCTTCCTTCGGCAGCGGCTTCTTGACGGCGTCGCGCACGCGGATCCAGCCGCCCTTGGAACCGGGAACGGCGCCTTCGACGAGGATCAGGCCGCGCTCGACATCGGTCTGGACAACACGAAGATTGAGCGTGGTGATGCGATCGACGCCCATGTGGCCGGGCATCTTCTTGTTCTTCCAGGTCTTGCCGGGGTCCTGACGGCCACCGGTCGAACCGATCGAGCGGTGCGAGATCGACACACCGTGCGTGGCGCGCAGACCGCCGAAGTTCCAGCGCTTCATACCGCCGGCAAAGCCCTTACCGACCGAGGTGCCGGTGACGTCGACGAACTGGCCGACGACGAAGTGGTCGGCCTGGATCTCGGCGCCGACCGGGATCATGGCATCCGCGGTGACGCGGAATTCCTCGACCTGGCGCTTCGGCTCGACCTTCGCGACGGCGAACTGGCCGCGCTCGGCCTTGGGCATGTAAACGGTCTTGCGGCTGCCAGAACCGAGCTGGAGCGCGACGTAACCGTTCTTCTCTTCGGTGCGGTGGCCTACGACCTGGCAATTGCCGAGCTTCAGCACGGTCACGGGGATATGTTCGCCGGCCTCCGTGAAGACCCGCGTCATCCCGACCTTTTGTGCGATCACTCCGGAGCGCATCGGCTTGCTTCCTGTTCTTTCTGTCCTTGCGGACTAGCTAATCTTCGTTGTGAGCAAGACCCGGTCCGAAAACCGTTGCCCACTTTTCGGGGTCTTGCTCAGAGCTTGATCTCGACGTCGACACCGGCGGCCAGATCGAGCTTCATCAAAGCATCGACGGTCTGCGGGGTCGGATCGACGATGTCGAGCAGGCGCTTGTGAGTGCGCATCTCGAACTGTTCGCGGCTCTTCTTGTCGACGTGGGGCGAACGGTTGACGGTGAACTTCTCGATGCGGGTAGGCAGCGGAATGGGTCCGCGGACCTGCGCGCCGGTGCGCTTCGCCGTGTTCACGATCTCACGGGTCGACGTATCGAGGATACGATGGTCGAACGCCTTGAGACGGATACGAATATTTTGGCCGTTCATTGCCGTGCTTTCTTTAGTGAGTGGCGAGTAGCGAGTAGCGAATAGAAATCCCTATTCGCCACTCACCATTCCCTATTCGCTTGTTACTCGATGATCGAGGCGACGACGCCGGCGCCGACGGTGCGGCCGCCTTCGCGGATCGCGAAGCGGAGCTTCTCTTCCATCGCGATCGGCACGATCAGGTGCACTTCCATCGCGATGTTGTCGCCCGGCATCACCATCTCGGTGCCTTCCGGCAGGTGCACGACACCGGTCACGTCGGTGGTGCGGAAGTAGAACTGCGGACGGTAGTTGGTGAAGAACGGGGTGTGGCGACCGCCCTCTTCCTTGGTGAGGATGTAGGCCTCGGCCTTGAACTTGGTGTGCGGCTTGACCGAACCCGGCTTGGCCAGAACCTGACCGCGCTCGACGTCCTCACGCTTGGTACCGCGGAGCAGCGCGCCGATGTTGTCGCCGGCCTGGCCCTGATCGAGCAGCTTGCGGAACATTTCGACGCCGGTGACGGTGGTCTTCTGGGTCGCACGCAGACCGACGATCTCGATTTCCTCGCCGACCTTGACGACGCCGCGCTCGACACGGCCGGTCACGACGGTGCCGCGGCCCGAGATCGAGAACACGTCTTCAACCGGCATCAGGAACGGCTGGTCGATCGGACGCTCCGGCTGCGGGATGTACTCGTCGACGTTGCGCATCAGCTCGAGGATGGCGTCGTGGCCGAGCTTCTTGTCCGAATCTTCGAGAGCGGCGAGCGCCGAACCCTTGATGATCGGGATCTTGTCGCCGGGGAATTCGTACTTCGAGAGCAGCTCGCGGACTTCGAGCTCGACGAGCTCGAGCAGCTCCGGATCGTCGACCATGTCGCACTTGTTGAGGAACACGACGAGCGCGGGCACGCCGACCTGGCGGGCGAGCAGGATGTGCTCGCGGGTCTGCGGCATCGGGCCGTCAGCGGCCGACACGACCAGGATCGCACCGTCCATCTGGGCGGCGCCGGTGATCATGTTCTTGACGTAGTCGGCGTGGCCGGGGCAGTCGACGTGGGCGTAGTGGCGGTTCGTGGTCTCGTACTCGACGTGCGCGGTCGAGATGGTGATGCCGCGAGCCTTCTCTTCCGGCGCCTTGTCGATCTGATCGTACGCGGTGAACGTCGCGCCGCCGGTCTCGGCGAGGATCTTGGTGATCGCCGCGGTCAGCGACGTCTTGCCATGGTCCACGTGACCGATGGTGCCGATGTTGCAGTGCGGCTTGGTACGTTCAAACTTTGCTTTGGCCATTTGACTCTCCGTTCAATCGTCAGCTTGAGACCGACGACAATCAGGCAAACTTCTTCTGGACTTCTGCCGACACGTTGGCCGGCGCTTCTGCGTAGTGATCGAACTGCATGGTGAAGGTCGCGCGACCCTGGCTCATCGAGCGCAGATTGTTCACGTAACCGAACATGTTCATGAGCGGCACCATCGCGTTGATGACGTTGGCGTTGCCGCGCATGTCCTGACCCTGGATCTGACCGCGCCGGGAGTTCAGGTCGCCGATGACCGAGCCGGTGTAGTCTTCCGGGGTCACCACTTCGACCTTCATGATCGGCTCGAGCAGGACGGACTTGCCCATCTGGAGCGCTTCGCGGAAGCAGGCGCGCGAGGCGATTTCGAAGGCGAGCGCCGACGAGTCGACGTCGTGATACTTACCGTCGACGAGCTGCACCTTGACGTCGACCACGGGGAAGCCCGCGACCACGCCGGACGACAGCACGCTCTCGAGGCCCTTCTCGACGCCGGGGATGTATTCCTTCGGCACCGCGCCACCGACGATCTTCGACTCGAACTCGTAGCCCTTGCCGGCTTCGTTCGGCTCGACGATGAACGACACGGCCGCGAACTGGCCGGTACCGCCGGTCTGCTTCTTGTGGGTGTAGCTGTGCTCGACCCGCTTGGTGACGCGCTCACGGAAGGCCACCTGCGGCGCGCCGATGTTGGCGTCGACCTTGTAGGTGCGCTTGAGGATGTCGACCTTGATGTCGAGATGGAGTTCGCCCATGCCCTTGAGGATGGTCTGGCCGGACTCGTGGTCGGTCGACACGCGGAAGGACGGATCCTCCGCAGCGAGCTTGGCCAGCGCCACGCCCAGCTTCTCCTGATCGGCCTTGGACTTCGGCTCGATCGCGATCTCGATGACCGGCTCGGGGAATTCCATCTTCTCCAGGATCACCTGCTTGTCCGGATCGCACAGCGTGTCACCGGTGCGCGCTTCCTTCAGGCCGGCCAGCGCGACGATGTCGCCGGCATAGGCTTCCTTGATGTCTTCGCGGTTGTTCGCATGCATCAGCAGCATGCGCCCGATCCGCTCCTTCTTCTCGCGGGTCGAGTTCACGACGCCGGTGCCGCTCTGCAGAACGCCGGAGTAAATGCGGCAGAAGGTGATGGTGCCGACGAACGGATCGTCCATGATCTTGAACGCGAGCAGCGCCAGCGGCTCTTTGTCGTCCGCCTTGCGCACGACTTCGTTACCCTTGTCGTCGGTGCCCTTGATCGCGGGCACGTCGAGCGGCGACGGCAGATAGTCGACGACGGCGTCGAGCAGCGGCTGCACGCCCTTGTTCTTGAAGGCCGAACCGCACAGCACGGGATAGAACGCACCGGTCAGCACCGCCTTGCGGATCAGGCGCTTGAGGGTCGCCTCGTCCGGCTCCTTGCCGTCGAGATAGGCGGCCATGGCGTCATCGTCGAGCTCGACGGCGGCTTCCACCATCTTCTCGCGGTATTCCTTGGCCTGGTCGACCAGGTCTTCCGGAATGTCGACATAGTCGAACTTCGCGCCGAGCGCTTCATCGTTCCAGACGACGCCCTTCATCTTCACGAGATCGACGAGACCCTTGAAGTTGTTCTCGGCACCGATCGGAAGCTGGATCGCGACGGGCTTGGCGCCCAGACGGTCAACGATGTCGGACAGGCACTTGAAGAAGTCCGCACCGATCTTGTCCATCTTGTTGGCGAAGACGATGCGCGGAACCTTGTACTTGTCACCCTGGCGCCAGACGGTCTCGGTCTGGGGCTCGACGCCCTGGTTCGAGTCGAGCACGCAGACGGCGCCGTCGAGCACGCGCAGCGAACGCTCGACTTCGATGGTGAAGTCGACGTGGCCGGGAGTGTCGATGATGTTCAGGCGCTTGCCGGCCCAGAAGGCGGTGGTCGCAGCCGAGGTGATCGTGATGCCACGCTCCTGCTCCTGCTCCATCCAGTCCATCGTCGCGGCACCTTCGTGCACCTCGCCGATCTTGTGGCTCTTGCCGGTGTAGTAGAGGATGCGCTCGGTCGTCGTCGTCTTGCCGGCGTCGATATGCGCCATGATACCGAAGTTACGGTAGTCCTCGATGGCATGTTGGCGGGGCATGGGGTGTTCCTTGCGAGTCCGTTTGTTTCGCCGTTACCAGCGATAGTGCGAGAAGGCGCGGTTGGCTTCCGCCATCCGGTGCACGTCTTCACGCTTCTTTACGGCGTTCCCACGGTTGTTCGACGCATCCAGCAGCTCAGCCGAAAGCCGCTCGGTCATGGTCTTCTCGTTGCGCTCGCGCGCGGCCGAGATCAGCCAGCGGATGCCCAGCGCCTGACGGCGGGTCGAGCGAACTTCGACCGGCACCTGGTAGGTCGCGCCGCCGACGCGGCGGGAGCGAACCTCGATCGTCGGCATGACGTTCTCGAGCGCCTGCTCGAACACGCCGAGCGGGTTCTGCTTGGTCTTGGATTCGATGATGCCGAACGCACCGTAGACGATACCTTCCGCGACCGACTTCTTGCCGGCGTACATCACCGAGTTCATGAACTTCGTGACGATGATGTTCCCGAACTTCGGATCGGGAAGAACTTCGCGCTTTTCCGCTGAGTGGCGACGAGACATTGAGCTGGTTCCCGCTTACTTCGGACGCTTCGCGCCGTACTTCGAACGACGCTGCTTACGGTTCTTGACGCCCTGGGTATCCAGAACGCCGCGGAGGATGTGGTAACGCACGCCGGGCAAGTCCTTGACGCGGCCGCCGCGGATCATGACCACCGAGTGCTCCTGGAGGTTATGACCCTCGCCGGGGATGTAGCCGATCACCTCGAAGCCGTTGGTCAAGCGCACCTTGGCGACCTTACGAAGCGCCGAGTTCGGCTTCTTCGGGGTCGTGGTGTAGACGCGGGTGCAAACACCACGCTTCTGCGGCGACTGCTGCAGTGCCGGCACCTTCTTGCGCGACTTCTGCACTTCCCGCGGTTGAGCGATCAGCTGGTTGATCGTCGGCATCCTGGCCTTACCCTTTGTTCTAGCGCAGACCCTTCCAGATCCGCTTTCTTGCCGCAGCCCGTTGCCGGGACCGCAAATTCTTTCGAGCCACCCGCCCGACGGAGCCGCCCTGCGCAGATCAATCCGCGCAAAGCGAAATTGCGCCAACCGCTCCATCAACGAGCGGAAAGCGCTTCGACGCCACAGAGGACCGCAGTAGTTAGACCGGTCAGCACAATGCCGCGGCCCGCGCACTGAGGTCATGCATCCGAGTTCGATCTCATGAGAACGTGCTCAAGAGAACTAAAATCGCACTGGCATTGCCTAGCTATGATCGACAGCGTTTGAGCGGCATTCGTCGAGGTTGGTGCCCGCCTTTACGACCCTTGTGGATCTAGTCCTTGGGGATCAAACGGGTGGCCCGTTCCGACGCTGGCGATGCTCACCGCCTGTCGTTAAGTGAGGCGCTTTCTATAAGTGAGAATCGGTCAAGTCAAGGTGAAACGACAGTCACAAAGCGCTTCAGCGCCTGCAAAAATAGCCTCTTGGCCGCCTCCCCGCGCCTGCCTGAGATGGGGACGAAGCGGTTGGTCTACCAGATCCGAAGGAAATTATACCCGGACAAAATGTAGTTTTATTATCAAAACTGTGGGCTTTTTCCTGCCCATGCACAAATCCGCTGGCTGGCGGCGGTTTTCCAGCTTCCCTGGCGTGCCGCGATGCCCGGTCTCGCGGGGATTTCGGCAGTACTGGTCGACCCGCGACGGGCCGATGCGCCCAAGCCAAATATCGAAAAAGTCCGCGGCTTGGCGCCGGCCGAACGCCTTGCGTCAGGGAATCACTGAGTCGGTGCTGGGCCACGCATGCTTGGGCGACGAGACATGGATAGGACACGGCGCTCCCTCCGGAGCCGAACGCCCCCAGTCACTCCTCCCCGTCATCCTCATCATCCTCGAGGTCGTCTTCATCCTCGTCGCCATCGTCGGCGTGAGCCAACGCGCCATGGGGCTGGTGAATCTGATCGTTCCACAGCTTGCGATAGGTGCCGTTCCTGGCGAGCAGCTCCGCATGGGAGCCGCGCTCGATCGCCTTGCCCCCTGAGATCACGATGATCTCGTCCATCTCGACCACCGAGGCCAGGCGGTGGGTCGACCAGATCATGGTGCGGCCCTTGGCGACCTTCAGCAGCGTGCGGTTGATCGCGGCTTCCGTGGTCTGGTCGAGCGCCGAGGTGGCTTCGTCCAGCAGCAGCACGGACGGGTTACGGATGATTGCGCGCGCGATCGCGATGCGCTGGCGCTGGCCGCCTGAGAGCGTTTCGCCGCGCTCGCCGACCGGCGTGTCGTATCGCTGCGGCAGACCCATGATGTAGCGGTGGATCTCGGCCTTCTTGGCCGCCTCCTCCACCTCTTCGTCGGTCGCGCCCTCCTTGCCGAGCCGGATGTTCTCGCGGATCGACATGTTGAACAGCATGTTCTCCTGGAACACCACCGCCATGCTCCGGCGCAGCGAATCCAGCGTCACCTTGCGGACGTCGACACCATCGATGGTGACGCGGCCTTCGTCGGGCACGTAGAGCCGCAGGATCAGATTGAGCAGCGTGCTCTTGCCGGAGCCTGACGGTCCCACGATGGCGATGCGCTTGCCGGCCTTGAGCTTGAGGCTGAGATTGTCCAGCACCGGCGTCTGGCTACCTTCGTATTGGAACGTCACGCGGTCGAAGGTGATGTCGTTGGTGATGCGCGGCAGGTCGGGCGCGCCGGGGCGATCGGCACCGCGCGTCGGCTCGTCGAGCAGCTCCTGGATGTGCCGGATCGCAGCGGCCGAGGAGATCGACACCGGGATGAAATGCATCACATGGGCGATATTGTAGGAAACCTCCCAGAACGCGCTCTCGAAGGTGACGAAGGTGCCGATGGTGATCTGGCCCTTGGTGGCCAGATATGCACCGATCGCGAGCACGACCAGGTGCAGCAGCAGCACCGAGATGGTGACCGTCCGCTCCACCATGGTCGACAGGAACGCGGCCGAGGCGATCTTGTTGCGCGTCTCGTCGTTGCGGAAGGTGAAGAAGCCGAACATCTTGCGCTGCAGGCTGAACGCCTTGATCACCGCCTGCGCCGCCACGTTCTCCTGCACCATGCCGAGCAGCGCGCTCTCGTTGAGCTTCTGCTCGTAATTGGCCTGCACCGCCTTCGGGGTGAGGATGCGCGGGCCGATCAGCGTGATCGGGAACACCAGCAGCGCGACCACCGCGAGCTGCCAGTTCAGGAACACCATCAGGATGATGCCGGCGATCAGTTCCAGGAACGGCAGCGCTGCGCTGTTGGCAAAGCTCTTGACCGAGCCTTCGAAGGCCGAAAGATCGACGGAAAAGCGCGACAGGATCTCGCCGCGCTTGGTGCGGCCGAAATAGGCCGCCGGCAGATCCTGGACATGCTCGAACAGGCGTTTGCGCACGTCGGAAATGATGCAGGCAGCGAGCCGCGCGTCCCAGCGCTCGTACCAGACCGCGACAATCGAAGTGAAGATGCCGGCGGCCGCGAGCACGCCGAGGATCTTGTAGAGGGCCTGGAAGTCCTCCTCGCCGAGCGCGTCGTCGATCAGGTACTTCAGGCTGAGCGGCATGATGACGTTGAACAGCGTCTCGATACAGACGCCGAACGCGACGAATGACAGCATCCGCTTGTAGTTGGTCAGATAGGGCCTGACGAACCCGACGATGGTGGCGAGCGCGCCGGCGGCCTCGCGCGCGGTAAAGACGACGAGGTCCTCGTCCTCATCCTCGTCATCGAGCTCCAGCTCGTCCCCGCTCTCGTCGTCCTCCTCGTCTTCGAGTTCCGGCTTCGCGGTGGCGGCGAGCTTGTCGTCGAGCTCGGCCGCCTCTTCCGCGGCGAGCTTCTGTTTGTCGGGCGAGAGGGGCTTGGACGCCATAAAACCAACCGATGCTGACGGCCGGCATGACCGCAGAGAAAGCAGCAATAGCGGCAGCCGCTATTGCACCGATTCTATGCCATCAAGATGAATTCGGCAAAGCAATTGGCGAAGGCGCCCGACGTCTTGGGCTAGTCCTCGTGCTCGACCTTGTCGAAGAAGGAATAGCGCAAGCTGTCGGCGTCGGCGTACCACTGGCCCGGCCCCTTGCTCGCGGCGAGCGTCGCCTCCCAGAGCGCATCGGTGCAGTCCTTGCGGTGCATCGACAGATCGAAGCCGTTGCCGAAGAACAGTTCGGACCACTCCCACCAGGTGCCGAGCTTCTTGACCCCGCGCAGCAGGTCGTAGCGGTCGATCAGTGCCGGCGCCATGTCCGACGTGATCGAGCCGAACACGAGGCCGGTCTTGACCACACGATTCAGCTCGCGGATCGCGCGGACCACCTGCTTCGGCGAAACGTGGCAAAGGCTGGTCTCGAACACGAAGTCGAACGCACCGTCCTTGAACGGCATGTCGGTGATCGAGCCGAGCTTGTTGTACTTCTTCAGTGCCTTCGGCGTTTTGGCGTGGATGGCGCGGTTGTTCTCGATTCCCCATGCATCGATGCCGCGATCGCGCAGCGCACCGACCAGCTCGGCGCTGGCAGAGCCCGCGACCAGCAGCTTGGCGCCCTTCGCCTCGCCCCAGACGATGCCGATCAGCCTCGTGAGATAATCGGGATCGGTGAAGTGGCGCCACGCCTCGTCATAGGGACCAAGGCCGCGATAGTTCTCGAAATAATCGCGGTCGATCTTGTCAGAGAGCGGCTTGTCCTCCTGCGCGCGCTCGCGCCGCAGGCGCATCATCTCGGTCAGGATGATGTCAGTCGCCGCGTCCGAGGAGTCGAGCAGACCATTCAGCGTCGAGTCGAATAGGTAGTCGCCGACGACCACGATGCCGGGATGCTGCTTCGGCTCGGGCCGGTGATTGGTCATGACGTCGCGCACCGGCAGACCGCCCGGCAGCGCGTTCACCGACGACAGCCAGCGGTGGATCTTGCCTTCCACAAAATGCAAACGCGCATCGCCGAGCGATGCCGGCAGCGATTTCAGCGCCGCATCGATCAGCTCCTGGTCCGACAGATTGGCGAAGGCCAGCGCGTCGGAGCCGGGAATGAGCCAGTTCAAGACGCCGTGCTTGCCGACGTCGTGGCGCGCGCCCTCGTTGTAGACGCAGCAGCCGCCGAAGGCTTCCGACATGAACCAGGCGCCGGGAATCCTCTCGCCCCAGAACGGCGTGTCGAACAGAATCGAGACGCGCAAGTAGTGCGCCGGGCGATCGAAGTATGAGACGTGCTTGACCATCGACTTGCGCAGCTGCTCGCCTTCCCAGCCGACGGTCGCGAGCCAGGAATGCGGCAGGCACATCAGCACGAGATCGAAGTCGCGCGTTTCGGGCCCCTTGCCGTTCATCATCTTGAGCTGATAACGGCCGGTCGGCGCCTTGCCGACGGTAAGCACCCGGTGATTGAGCTGGATGTCGGCATTGACCTCCGACTGCAGGCACTCGATCAGCTGCTCGTTGCCGTTCTGGATGGAATAGAGGCCGATATAGCCGTCGACGTCCATCAGATAGTTCTTGAGCGCGTTGAGGCCGTTGGTGTTGTGGCTCTCGGTCGCGATGTCCGAGCGCGCCATGACCTTGAAGAAACGCTTTGCCGTCTCGTCCTCGACCTCCTCATCGAGCACCTGCTCGGCGGTCTTGTAGGCCCAGGGGTTCTCGTTGTCGTGCGCGCCGACGCCTTCGTAATACTCGATCGGCGACATCACCTCGGTGCAGCGCTTGCGGAACGCCTCGATCGCGGCCGCGGTCTTGGCGCCGTATTTGCGGCGCATGCCAGCGACGTCGTTGAGGAGCTCGCCGCCGAACTGCACCTGCTCGGCATCCATCGGAATGGTCTGAAGCCCGAAATGCTGGATCAGCTCGCGCAGCGGATCGGGCCCGGTCATCGAGTAGTCGTAGATCTCGGCAACGCCAGCCTCGTACATCGCGGGCGCGGAATCGAATTTGCGCGTGACGATCTTGCCGCCGAGCCGGTCGGACGCCTCGAAGATGGTGACGCGGCAGAGGTCGCCGAGCTTACGCTTAAGATACCAGGCGCTCATCAGCCCGCCGGGGCCGCCGCCTACGATTGCGAGATCAAGCATGTGAGTTCCGTGGTCTCCGGCCCTGCCCCCGTCACGGGACCACCGGTCTAAGCTCTCCTAGCAGAAGCGCTTTTGCGGCTGAAGGAAAGATGAACAAAGGCTGATCCCGCATAGCAGCAAACACAGAAAGCAGCAAAAAGGCCGGCAAAAGCCGGCCTTTTCATTGTCCTCGGTATTCTTACGGATGAACCATCATTCCGCCGGCGGCAGCGCCATCGGCTCCGCTTCCGGCGCGGGCGACACGACGGCCGCCTGCTTCTCGCGCTCGTCCAGGATCAGCTTGTCGCGCTTCATGGCGACTTCGCGGATCTTGGCCATGGAGGCGCCGGTGCCCGCCGGGATCAGCCGGCCGACGATGACGTTCTCCTTGAGGCCTTCGAGCGGATCGATCTTGCCGTTGACCGCCGCTTCCGTGAGGACGCGGGTGGTCTCCTGGAACGAGGCCGCCGAGAAGAACGAGCGGGTCTGAAGGCTCGCCTTGGTGATGCCGAGCAGAACCGGCGTCCCCGTGGCGGGCTTCTTGCCCTCTTCCTTGGCCTTCTCGTTCAGCGCGTCGAACTCGATCTTGTCGACCTGCTCGCCGGAGATCATGTCCGTGTCGCCCTGGTCGGTGACTTCCACCTTCTGGAGCATCTGACGGACAATCACCTCGATGTGCTTGTCGTTGATGAGCACGCCCTGGAGCCGGTAGACCTCCTGGATTTCGTTGACCAGGTAAGCCGCAAGCTCCTCGATGCCCTTCACCGCAAGAATGTCGTGCGGCGCCGGGTTGCCTTCCACGATGAAGTCGCCCTTTTCGACGACGTCGCCGTCCTGAAGGTGGATGTGCTTGCCCTTCGGGATCAGGTACTCGCGCGGCTCCTCGGTCTTGTCCATCGGCTCGATCGAGATGCGACGCTTGTTCTTGTAGTCGCGTCCGAACCGGATGGTGCCCGCGATTTCGGCGATGATCGCCGCATCCTTCGGACGCCGTGCCTCGAACAGTTCCGCCACCCGCGGCAGACCGCCGGTGATGTCACGCGTCTTGGCGCTTTCGGTCGAGACACGGGCGAGGATGTCGCCCGGATTGACCTTGGCTCCGACGTCGACCGAGAGAATGGCGTCGACCGACAGCATGTAGCGGGCATCGCCGCCACGGGGGAGTTTGAGCACCTTGCCGTCCTTGCCCTTGACCACGATGGCCGGACGCAGGTCCGAGCCGCCGCGGGTCGAGCGCCAGTCGATAACCACGCGCTTGGCGATACCGGTGGCCTCGTCGAGCGTTTCCGAGATCGATTGCCCCTCGACCAGATCCTCGAAGCCGATCGTACCTTCGACTTCAGTGAGGAGCGGACGGGTGTAAGGATCCCACTCGACGACGCGCTGGCCGCGCTTGACCATGTCGCCTTCGTCCACGTGCAGGCGCGAGCCGTACTGGACACGGTGCGTCGCACGCTCGGTGCCGTCGGCATCGACGATCGCCACCACCATGTTGCGCACCATCGCGATCAGGTGACCTTCGCTGTTGCGGGCGATGGCCTTGTTCCGGATCACGATCTTGCCGTCGAAGTTGGCTTCGACGAAGGACTGCTCGTTGAGCTGCGCCGCACCGCCGATGTGGAAGGTGCGCATGGTCAGCTGGGTGCCCGGCTCACCGATCGACTGCGCCGCGATGACGCCGACGGCTTCACCGTGGTTGACCGGCGTGCCGCGGGCGAGGTCGCGGCCGTAGCACTTGCCGCAGATGCCGTTGACGAGCTCGCAGGTCAGCGCCGAGCGGATCTTCACCTCCTGCACACCACCCTGCTGGATGGCGTCCAGATGGCTCTCTTCCATCAGCGTGTCGCGCTTGATGATCACCTTGCCCGAGCTGTCACGGATGTCTTCGCAGGCCGTGCGTCCGAGGATGCGCGAGCCGAGCGAAGCCACCACGGTGCCGGCGTCGACGATGGCGCGCATCTTGATGCCGAGCTTGGTGCCGCAGTCACTCTGCGTGATGATGCAGTCCTGCGCCACGTCGACGAGACGACGGGTCAGGTAGCCCGAGTTCGCAGTCTTCAACGCGGTGTCCGCGAGGCCCTTGCGGGCGCCGTGGGTCGAGTTGAAGTACTCGAGAACCGAGAGTCCTTCCTTGAAGTTCGAGATGATCGGCGTCTCGATGATCTCACCCGACGGCTTGGCCATCAGGCCGCGCATGCCGGCGAGCTGGCGCATCTGGGCCGGCGAACCGCGGGCACCGGAGTGAGCCATCATGTAGATCGAGTTGATGTCGGCGTCGGCTCCGCTCGCCGTCTTCTTGGTGGCGGAGATCTCCTTCATCATCGCCTTGGCGATTTCTTCCGTGGCCTTCGACCAGGCGTCGACGACCTTGTTGTACTTCTCGCCATGCGTGATCAGACCGTCGTTGTACTGCTGCTCGAAATCCTTCGCCAGCGTACGGGTGGTATCGACGATCTTCCACTTGCCGTGCGGCACGACCATGTCGTCCTTGCCGAACGAGATGCCGGCCTTGAACGCGTTGTAGAAGCCGAGCGCCATGATGCGGTCGCAGAAGATCACCGTCTCCTTCTGGCCGCAGTGACGGTAGACCTGGTCGATCACGCCCGAGATCTCGCGCTTGGTCATCAGCTTGTTGATGATCTCGTACGAGATCCGCGGGTTCTTCGGCAGCAGATTGCCCAGCATGACGCGGCCGGCGGTGGTCTCAATCCAGCGCTTGGAGACCTTGCCGGTCTCGTCCATGCCTTCCCACCGGTACTTGATCTTGGTGTGGAGGTGGATGACCTTCGCGTGCAGGGCGTGCTCGAGCTCGGCCATGTCGCCGAACACCTTGCCCTCGCCGGGCAGGCCTTCACGCATGATCGAGACGTAGTAGAGACCGAGCACGATGTCCTGCGACGGCACGATGATCGGCTGGCCGTTCGCCGGATGCAGGATGTTGTTGGTCGACATCATCAGGACGCGCGCTTCCAGCTGCGCTTCGAGCGACAGCGGAACGTGCACGGCCATCTGGTCGCCGTCGAAGTCGGCGTTGAACGCGGAGCAGACCAGCGGGTGCAGCTGGATCGCCTTGCCCTCGATCAGCACGGGCTCGAACGCCTGGATACCGAGGCGATGCAGCGTCGGCGCGCGGTTGAGCAGCACCGGATGCTCGCGGATGACCTCATCCAGGATGTCCCAAACCTCGGGCCGCTCCTTCTCGACCAGCTTCTTGGCCTGCTTCACGGTGGTGGACAGGCCCTTGGCGTCAAGCCGCGAGTAGATGAACGGCTTGAACAGCTCGAGCGCCATCTTCTTCGGCAGGCCACATTGATGCAGGCGCAGCTCGGGACCGACCACGATCACCGAACGGCCCGAATAGTCGACGCGCTTGCCGAGCAGGTTCTGACGGAAGCGGCCCTGCTTGCCCTTGAGCATGTCGGCGAGCGACTTCAGCGGGCGCTTGTTGGCGCCGGTGATGACGCGGCCGCGGCGGCCGTTGTCGAACAGTGCATCGACCGCTTCCTGAAGCATGCGCTTCTCGTTGCGGATGATGATGTCCGGCGCGCGCAGCTCCATCAGCCGCTTCAAGCGGTTGTTGCGGTTGATGACGCGGCGGTAGAGGTCGTTGAGGTCCGAGGTCGCGAAGCGGCCGCCATCCAGCGGCACCAGCGGACGCAGGTCCGGCGGGATCACCGGGACCACGGTCATGATCATCCATTCCGGCTTGTTGCCGGAGTGGCGGAACGCTTCCACGATCTTCAGGCGCTTGGCGAGCTTCTTGTGCTTGATGTCGGAGTCGGTCTCCTGCATCTCGACGCGCAAGGAGGCCTCGAGCTTCTCCAGGTCCATGCCCTTGAGCAGCTCGCGGATCGCTTCCGCGCCGATCATGGCGGTGAAGCTGTCCTGGCCGTACTCGTCCTGCGCCTTCAGATACTCGTCTTCCGACAAGAGCTGACGGTCCTTCAGCGCGGTGAGACCCGGCTCCAGCACGACGTAATATTCGAAGTAAAGAATCCGCTCGAGATCCTTCAGCGTCATGTCCAGCAGGAGGCCGATGCGCGAGGGCAGCGACTTCAGGAACCAGATGTGGGCGACGGGGGCTGCGAGCTCGATGTGACCCATGCGCTCGCGCCGGACGCGCGACAGCGTGACCTCGACCGAGCACTTCTCGCAGATGATGCCCTTGTACTTCATGCGCTTGTACTTGCCGCACAAGCACTCGTAGTCCTTGATCGGCCCGAAGATGCGGGCGCAGAACAGGCCATCACGCTCGGGCTTGAAGGTACGGTAGTTGATGGTCTCCGGCTTCTTGATCTCGCCGTAGGACCAGGACAGAATCTTTTCTGGAGACGCGATCGAGATCCGGATCTGGTCGAAGACCTGAGCCGGCGTCGTCGGATTGAAGAGATTCATAATTTCTTGGTTCATCGTCTTCTCCTCGCGTGCCGGTCGCCTCCGGCCGCAAATTCGAAAATCACTTAGCGGGGCGCCCTGCCCTCAAGGCCTCAGGCGGAGCGCCAACGCCCGGCCGCGAAGGCCGGGCATGACAGGTCGAATTACTCGGCCGCTTCCGACGTCGGTGCCGGTCCCATCTTGGAGTTGTGCAGGTCGACGTTGAGGCCGAGCGAGCGCATTTCCTTGACCAGCACGTTGAAGGATTCCGGAATACCGGCCTCGAACGTGTCGTCGCCGCGCACGATCGCCTCGTACACCTTGGTGCGGCCGGCGACGTCGTCCGACTTCACCGTCAGCATCTCCTGGAGCGTGTAAGCCGCGCCGTAAGCCTCGAGCGCCCACACCTCCATTTCGCCGAAGCGCTGGCCGCCGAACTGCGCCTTGCCGCCCAGCGGCTGCTGGGTGACGAGCGAGTACGGACCGATCGAACGCGCGTGGATCTTGTCGTCGACGAGATGGTGCAGCTTGAGCATGTAGATGTAGCCCACCGTCACCTTGCGATCGAACGGATCGCCGGTGCGGCCGTCATAGACGGTCGACTGACCCGAAGCGTCGAGACCGGCGAGCTTCAGCATCTCCTCGATGTCTGCTTCCTTGGCGCCGTCGAACACCGGCGTCGCGATCGGCACGCCGCGGCTCAAATTGTGGCCGAGCTCGATCAGTTCGTTGTCATTGAGCGACTTGATCGTCTCGTCCTCGCCGTAGACCTTCTTCAAGGTTTCCTTCAGCGGCTTGATGTCCTGCTTCGACAGGTACGCATCGACCGTCTGGCCGATACGCTTGCCGAGGCCGGCGCAGGCCCAGCCGAGATGGGTCTCGAGGATCTGTCCGACGTTCATGCGCGAGGGCACGCCCAGCGGATTGAGCACGATGTCGGCATGCGTGCCGTCTTCGAGGAACGGCATGTCCTCGATCGGCACGATCTTCGACACCACACCCTTGTTGCCGTGGCGGCCGGCCATCTTGTCGCCGGGCTGGATCTTGCGCTTCACCGCGACGAAGACCTTGACCATCTTCATCACGCCGGGCGGCAATTCGTCACCGCGCTGAAGCTTCTCGACCTTGTCGAGGAAGCGCTGTTCCAGCCCCTTCTTCGACTCGTCGTACTGCTTCCGCATGGCCTCGATCTCGGCCATCAGCTTGTCGTTGGGCGAGGCGAACAGCCACCACTGCGACTTCGGGTACTCCTCGAGCACCGCACGGGTGATCTTGGTGTCCTTCTTGAAGCCCTTCGGACCGGCAATGCCCTGCCGTCCCTCGAGCAGCTCGGCAAGACGGTTGTAGACGTTGCGGTCGAGGATCGCCTGCTCGTCGTCGCGGTCCTTGGCCAGACGCTCGATCTCTTCCCGCTCGATCGCCAGCGCACGCTCGTCCTTGTCGACGCCGTGACGGTTGAACACGCGCACTTCGACGATGGTGCCCTGTACGCCCGGAGGAACGCGCAGCGACGTGTCGCGAACGTCGGAAGCCTTCTCGCCGAAGATGGCGCGCAGGAGCTTCTCTTCCGGCGTCATCGGGCTTTCGCCCTTCGGCGTGATCTTGCCGACCAGGATGTCGCCGGCGCGCACTTCCGCACCGATGTAGACGATACCGGCTTCGTCGAGGTTCTTCAGCGCTTCTTCCGAGACGTTCGGAATGTCGCGGGTGATTTCCTCAGGTCCGAGCTTGGTGTCGCGGGCCATCACCTCGAATTCCTCGATGTGGATCGAGGTGAAGACGTCTTCCTTCACGATCCGCTCGGAGAGCAGGATCGAGTCTTCGAAGTTGTAGCCGTTCCACGGCATAAACGCGACCAGCACGTTGCGGCCGAGCGCGAGCTCGCCGAGATCGGTCGAGGGGCCGTCGGCGATGATGTCGCCCTTCTTGACGATGTCGCCGACCTTCACCAGCGGACGCTGGTTGATGCAGGTCGACTGGTTGGAGCGCTGGTACTTCATCAGCCGGTAGATATCGACGCCCGACTTGGTCGGATCGAGATCTTCCGTGGCGCGGATGACGACGCGGGTCGCGTCGATCTGGTCGATCACGCCCGAACGGCGCGCCGCGATCGCAGCACCCGAGTCACGCGCAACCACGCCTTCCATGCCAGTGCCGACGAACGGCGCCTCGGCGCGAACCAGCGGCACCGCCTGGCGCTGCATGTTCGAGCCCATCAGCGCGCGGTTGGCGTCGTCGTTCTCGAGGAACGGGATCAGCGCCGCAGCGACCGAAACGAGCTGCTTCGGCGACACGTCCATGTAGTCGACCTTGTCCGGCGTCACCGGCAAGACTTCGCCGGCGTGACGGCAGACCACGAGGTCCTCGGTGAAGCGGCCCTTCGGGTCGAGCGGCACGTTGGCCTGCGCGACCGTGTAGCGGCCCTCCTCCATCGCCGAGAGGTACACGACCTCGTCAGTGACGCGGCCGTCCTTGACCTTGCGGTACGGCGTCTCGACGAAGCCGTACTTGTTCACGCGCGCGAAGGTCGCGAGCGAGTTGATCAGGCCGATGTTCGGACCTTCCGGCGTCTCGATCGGGCAGATGCGGCCGTAATGCGTCGGATGCACGTCGCGCACTTCGAAGCCGGCGCGTTCGCGGGTCAGACCGCCCGGTCCGAGCGCCGACAGGCGCCGCTTGTGGGTGATCTCGCTGAGCGGGTTGGTCTGGTCCATGAACTGCGAGAGCTGCGAGGAACCGAAGAACTCGCGCACGGCGGCAGCCGCCGGCTTGGCGTTGATCAGGTCCTGCGGCATCACCGTGTCGATGTCGACCGAGGACATACGCTCCTTGATCGCGCGCTCCATGCGCAGGAGGCCGATGCGGTACTGGTTCTCCATGAGCTCGCCGACGGAACGCACACGGCGGTTGCCGAGATGGTCGATGTCGTCGATCTCGCCCTTGCCGTCGCGCAGGTCCACCAGCGTCTTGATGACGGAGAGGATGTCTTCCTTGCGCAGCGTGCGCTGGGTATCGGGCGCATCGAGGTCGAGGCGCATGTTCATCTTGACGCGGCCGACCGCGGAGAGGTCGTAGCGCTCGGCGTCGAAGAACAGCGACTGGAACATGGCCTGCGCCGATTCCAGCGTCGGCGGCTCGCCCGGGCGCATGACGCGGTAGATGTCGAACAGCGCGTCCTCACGCGTCATGTTCTTGTCGGCCGAGAGCGTGTTGCGGATGTAGGGGCCGACATTGACGTGGTCGATGTCGAGTAGCGGCAGCTCCTTGTAGCCCTGCTCGTTGAGCGCCTTCATCAGCTTGTCGGTGATTTCCTCACCGGCTTCAGCATGGATCTCGCCCGTCTTCGGGTTGACGAGGTCCTCGGCGACGTAGTTGCCGACCAGTTCCTCATCGGCCATGCGCAGCGCCTTCAGTCCCTTCTCCTGGAGCTGGCGGGCAGCACGGACGGTGAGCTTCTTGCCGGCCTCGAGCACGACCTTGCCGGTATCGGCGTCGATCAAATCGTTGACGGTCGAGTAGCCGCGGAAGCGGTTGGCGTCGAACGGAACGCGCCAGCCTTCCTTGGTCCGCTTGTAGAGGATCCTCTTATAGAACGTGGACAGGATCGCCTCGCCGTCGAGGCCGAGCGCGAACATCAGCGACGTCACCGGAATCTTACGGCGACGGTCGATACGCGCATAGACGATGTCCTTGGCGTCGAACTCGATGTCGAGCCAGGAGCCACGATACGGGATCACGCGGGCGGCGAACAGCAGCTTGCCCGAGGAATGGGTCTTGCCCTTGTCGTGATCGAAGAACACGCCGGGCGAACGGTGCATCTGCGAGACGATGACGCGCTCGGTGCCGTTGACGATGAAGGTGCCGTTCATCGTCATGAGCGGGATGTCGCCCATGTAGACGTCCTGCTCCTTGATGTCCTTCACCGATTTCGCGCCGGTTTCCTCGTCGATATCGAACACGATCAGGCGCAGCGTCACCTTGAGGGGAGCCGCGAAGGTCATGCCGCGCTGGCGGCACTCGTCGACGTCGTATTTCGGCTGCTCGAACTCGTAGCGGACGAATTCCAGCATCGAGGTGCCCGAGAAGTCGGAGATCGGAAACACCGAGCGGAACACCGCCTGCAGACCCTCGTCGAGACGGCCACCCTGGGGCTCGTCGACCATCAGGAACTGGTCATAGGACGCCTTCTGAACCTCGATGAGGTTCGGCATCTCGGCGACTTCCTTGATGTGTCCGAAAAACTTGCGAACGCGTTTGCGACCGGTGAATGTCTGCTGCGCCATCGTGGCCTCTCATTTCGTCGCCCGCTCTGGGCGCGCCGTCCGGAACGCGGCTGCCACCGCTCCCCGGGTTGAATTTTTCGAACCCGTCTTGGGGGCCGGAAGCTCAGTTTCAGGCGGAAATGTCCTGAATCTGTTCTTCAGACCTTCAAAACGCAAAACGACGCGCGGGGCGCAGAAGCGCGCCCGCCCGTCACAACGATCGTCTTCACGGACTGCAAAAGCCCGAAATAGCCTGCTCTCCCAACGGCTTACAGGGAAATCCGGCATCCCTGCCCACCGCGCTTTCGTGCTGCCGACCCGATATGGGGCGACAATAGTGGAGATTCGAGGGGTAAACCCTCAAATCCCCACACTTTTTCGTGTTCGGCCTGCGTCGGGACGTTCCGTCGCACGCCTTTTGCATCCGGCCCACCCCTTCGATGGGGGTGGACCAAGATCCCGGGTCGCGCTGATGCTCGCCCGGGACCTCGCCAGTAAGCTTCCGCTTACTTGAGCTCGACCTTGGCGCCAGCCTTCTCGATCTGCGCCTTGATCTTCTCGGCTTCTTCCTTGTTCACGCCTTCCTTCAGCGGCTTCGGAGCACCCTCGACGAGGTCCTTTGCTTCCTTCAGGCCGAGACCGGTGATGGCGCGGACTTCCTTGATGACCTCGATCTTCTTGTCGCCGGCGCTGGCGAGAACGACCGTGAACTCGGTCTTCTCTTCAGCCGGAGCGGCAGCGCCGCCGCCAGCGGCCGGGCCGGCCACGGCGACAGCCGCGGCAGCCGAAACGCCCCACTTCTCTTCGAGGAGCTTCGCGAGTTCGGCAGCTTCGAGCACGGTGAGGCTCGAGAGGTCGTCAACGATCTTCTGCAAGTCAGCCATTGTTCAGTTTCCTTACGTGTAAGTCTGGTTCGGGTTTGAGTTTTGCGAAGGGCGTCAGGCCGCTTCGCCCTTTGAGGCATGAGCCTGGATGACGCGCGCGAGCTTGCCCGCGGGCGCGTTGGCGAGCTGAGCGAGCTTGGTCGCCGGGGCCACGATGAGGCCGACGATCTTGCCGCGCAGTTCGTCAAGCGACGGCAGCGAGGCAAGCGCCTTCACTGCATCGACATTCAGGACGGTCTTGCCCATCGAGCCGCCGATGATGACGAACTTTTCGTTCGCCTTGGCGAATTCGATGGCGACCTTCGGCGCCGCTACCGGATCGTTGGAAGTCGCGATCACGGTCGGCCCCTTCAGCATGGGGCCGATGGCAACGACGTCAGTGCCTTCAAGAGCAATTTTGGCGAGACGGTTCTTCGAGACCTTCACCGAGGCGCCAGCCTGCTTCATCTGCGTGCGCAGCTTCTGCATCTGGGCAACGGTGAGGCCGGAATATTGAGCAACGATCGCGACACCCGTGGTCTTGAAGACCTCGTTGAGCTGTTCGACCGCTTCCTTTTTTGCCGCTCGTTCCACAGCAAGCTCTCTCCGGTTGGCGGCCATCGCGAGAAGCGGGACCGCCGGGTTGCACCCATCGTCCCGCCCAAACCTGAACCTCCGGGCCAAAACCCATCGGACACGCCGGGCAAGACGACAATTCAAGCCTGCCCTCCGGGAGCCCATAAGGCCCACGGCGTGTCGAGGTCCGAACCAGACCCGTTTCGCGAAGCCAGCCCTTGAAGCTGGGTGCGAAGTGAAATCCGGTCTTCACCCGTCTATGCAGGCCATGCGATTAAGCCGTTGAGAAATCGAAATTCCCCGCGGGCGCCTGCAGTCTTGGACAGGACAAGGTCAGCCGGCGAACCGCCCGACCTCTGCCCGCATTCCACCAAGTGACGAGGTTTCCTTCCTTTTCCGGGCAAATCCTTGCGGACGTCCTGGAAAGGAATGATCTCCCGCTGCATCGGTTTTCGGAATGCGTGCACGAACGCGCCAGCCGAGGCCGGCACGTCCGGAAGCCGTTCTTTAACCGCTCGGAGCCTGCTTGCCAAGAGCAAAATTCACACCAGTTCCAATCCGTCGCCGGCCGGGCCTGAGGCGGGCCAACAAGAGCCGATTCAGGCCGATTTGACTGCGTAAGGCAGCGGCCTGCCCTCGAAGAACGCGGTCAGGTTCGCCAGGACGCAGTTCTGCATGGCGACGTGCGATTCGAGCGTGTGGCCACCGATATGCGGGGCGAGCACCACATTGGGGAGCCCGGTCAGCGCATCGGGCGCGTGCGGTTCCCTCTCGTAAACGTCGAGGCCGGCGCCGGCGATGGTCTTGTCGGTAAGTGCGGCGACCAGGGCCTGCTCGTCGATCACCGAGCCGCGGGAGATGTTGACGACATAGCCGTCCGCGCCGAGACGCCTGAGGATATCGGCATTGACGACATGCTGGGTCTCGGCCCCCGCCCGGACCGCGATCATCAGGACGCCGCACCAGTCGGCCAGCGCCTCCAGCGACGGGAAATATTGATAGGGCAGATCGTATCTGGTGCGGCTGAAATAGCCGATCTCGCTTTCGAACGCCGCGCAGCGCGCCGCAATCTTGCGGCCGATCTCACCCATGCCGTAGATACCGATCCGGCGGCCGGGCATGCCCGCCTGTGGCCGCATCATCGGCGAGGGTTTTGACGCCGCCCAATCGCCGCTGCGGACATATTGGTCGGCAACCAGGATCCGCCGCGTCGTCGCCAGCATCAGGGTCATCGCGATGTCGGCCACCGAGGCCGCGTTGGCACCCGGACTGTGGCCGACCGCGATGTTGCGCACGGCGACCGCCTTCAGGTCGACGCCGTCATAGCCGGTGCCGTAGCAGACGATGGCGCCAAGCTTTGGAAACAGGTCCATCGCGTCGGCCCCCAGCGGCGTGCCGCCTGCGGTGAGCATCGCGCGGATGCCACCGAGTTCATCCGCCGAAAACACCTCACGCGCGGGTTTGCCACCGGTGTCGAGCAACTCGAACCGTTCGGCGAAACGCACCATCATTGTCTTGGGAAAGCGGGAGAAGATCAGGACCTTGTCAGCCATTATTCTTGTTTCCGGTGAACGCGGTCACAAACGACGAGGGGCGGAATCGGTTGCCCAATTCCGCCCCTCGCCTCATGCAATTTGCAAACCTTAGCCGAGGATGGTGCCCGGCTCGACCTTCACGCCGGGGCCCATCGTCGAGGACACCGCAACGCGCTGGATGTAGGTGCCCTTGGAGCCGGCCGGCTTCGCCTTGGAGACGGCGTCTGCCAGGGCCTTGATGTTCTCGACCAGCTTCTCCTCGGAGAACGAGGCCTTGCCGACGCCGGCCTGCAGGATGCCGGCCTTCTCGACGCGGAACTCGACCGAGCCGCCCTTGGCACCCTTCACCGCGCCGGTGACGTCCATGGTCACGGTGCCGATCTTCGGGTTCGGCATCAGGCCGCGCGGGCCGAGCACCTTACCCAACCGGCCGACCAGGGGCATCATGTCGGGGGTGGCGATGCAGCGGTCGAAATCGATCGAGCCGTTCTGCACCTTCTCGACCAGGTCCTCGGCGCCGACGACGTCAGCACCCGCAGCCTTGGCCTCGTCGGCCTTGGCGCCACGAGCGAACACGCCGACGCGGAGCGTACGGCCGGTGCCATTCGGCAAGGTCACGACGCCGCGGACCATCTGGTCGGCGTGACGCGGATCGACGCCGAGATTGATCGCGACCTCGATGGTCTCGTCGAACTTCGCTTTCGCGCGCTCCTTGACCATCTTGATGGCGTCCGCGAGCGGGTAAAGCTTTTCGCGGTCAATGCCTTCGCGGGCTTTGTTCAAACGCTTTCCGATTGCCATGACCGCTTACCCCGCAACTTCCAGACCCATCGAACGGGCGGAGCCCTCGACCATCTTCATGGCCGATTCGATGCTGTCGCAATTCAAGTCCTTCATCTTCTTCTCGGCGATCTCGCGCACCTGCGCCTTGGTCACCTTGCCGGCCTTGTCACGGCCCGGCGCCTTCGAGCCGGACTGGATCTTGGCAGCCTGCTTGAGGAAGAACGACATCGGGGGGGTCTTCATCTCGAAGGTGAACGAACGATCGGCGTAGATCGTGATCACCACGGGAATCGGAGTGTTCTTCTCTTCCTTCTGGGTCTGCGCGTTGAACGCCTTGCAGAACTCCATGATGTTGAGACCGCGCTGACCGAGCGCGGGACCGATCGGGGGCGAGGGATTCGCCGCACCGGCCGGGACCTGAAGCTTCAGGTATCCGGTCACTTTCTTTGCCATGTATCACTCCTGTTGTGCCGGCATGGCCGGCGGTTTCAGGTTCGTGGTCTGGGTCGGATGCGGCTGGCAACCGCCCTCTCCCTCCCACGGCCTCTTGCTGCGCAAGACCGAAGGTCTCACGCGTACCCGGTCAGACCTTCTCGACCTGACCGAATTCCAGTTCGACCGGCGTGGCGCGGCCGAAGATCGACACCGCGACCTTCACGCGCGAGCGCGCCTCGTCGATTTCCTCGACCACACCCGAGAACGAGGCGAACGGGCCGTCGGCCACGCGCACGTTCTCGCCGATCTCGAACGAGACCGACGCCTTCGGCCGTTCCACGCCCTCCTGCACCTGGTGCAGGATGCGCATGGCCTCGGCTTCCGAGATCGGCATCGGCTTGTTTTCAGCGCCGAGGAAGCCCGTCACTTTCGGCGTGTTCTTGATCAGATGGAACGCCTCGTCGGTCAGCTTCATCTTCACCAGCACATAGCCGGGGAAAAACTTGCGCTCGGCGTCGATCTTGCGGCCGCGGCGCACTTCCGTGACCTTCTCGGTCGGCACCAGCACCAGCTCGAACAGCTCCTCGAGCCCGCGCTGCTTGGCCTGCTCGCGGATCGATTCGGCGACCTTCTTCTCGAAGTTCGAATAGGCGTGGACGATGTACCAGCGCTTGTCAGACACTTGAGCGGTTGCTGTTGCCATCAGTGAATGCCCAGAAGGAAGGTGATGAGGTAACGGATGATCTGGTCGGAGGCGAAGAAGAAGATCGAGGCCACGGCGACCATGACGAACACCATGATGGTGGTGATGGTGGTCTCACGACGGGTCGGCCAGGTGACCTTGGCGGTCTCCGAGCGCACTTCCTGCAAGAACTTGAACGGGCTGACTGCCATCGTTTGATGTCCAACGTCCGTCGCAAGACGGCTACTGATTTCGAAGGGATCCGAACAGGCGCCTCTGGCCCAGCCCTCGTCTGAAGGATGAGCCGGAAACCGGGCTCGATTGTTCGGGGATTTCAAAGCCGCGCCGGAAATCCGCGTCTAACGGGCCGGCTGCGAGTGCGGGGTAGATACTGCGGATGGGGCCAAAGGTCAAGATATTGGGCAGGTCGAGATACGCGTGGCCGCCGCGTGCGGACCTCATCGGGATCAATGGCTTACCCATGCCCCATGATCGACGATCAGACCTCTTAGAGCCGGCGCCGTCCTACCTGTAGACTGATTGTCGGGATTAGCTGGCAGGAGTGGCAGGGCTCGAACCTGCGACCCCCGGTTTTGGAGACCGGTGCTCTACCAATTGAGCTACACTCCTACAGACCCTGCGTCGCCTTAGGATCAGGGCCGCTTTCAAGCACAGGGGACGGCCGGTTTGCAAGGGTGAACCGCGCCAGCTTCGGTTGTTTGTACCGGGGTTTTTGGGCCACAGTCCGTTCCCGATAATCAAGAGCAACCGGGAGTGCCCATGACCGCCACAGCGACCGCTACAGCCGCCCCACAGGCCACGATCGCGCCGCAGACCCCGCCTTTGCCGGAAGCCCGCCCCGAGACGCTCGGGCTATCGCGGCCCCGCCTCCAGGCCATGTCGGACGCCTTCGAGCGCGAGATCGACAAGGGCACTGTTCCCGGCGTCACCGTGCTGGTGGCCCGCCGCGGCCAAATCGGCTGGTTCGAGGCACTGGGACGGCAGAGCCCGACGGGCGCCGCGCCGATGACGTGCGATTCGATCTTCCGGATCTTCTCGATGACCAAGCCCATTGTCTCGGTCGGCATCATGGCGCTGGTCGAGGACGGCCATCTCCTTCTCAGTGACGCGGTCGCTAAGTTCATTCCGGAGTTCGCCGACCAAAAGGTCGGCGTGGTCAGCGGCGGCAAGCTGGACCTGGTTCCGCCCAAGCGGCCGATGACGGTGCAAGATCTGCTCCGTCACACCTCGGGCCTGACCTACGAGCACCAGGGCGACGGCCCCGTGCACAAGCTCTACCAGGAGTCCCGCGTCCGCAGCCGCAAGATCACCAATGCCGAGCACGCCGCGCTGGTGGCGAGCTTCCCGCTGGTCTGCCATCCCGGCGACGAGTTCAATTACAGCCGCTCCACCGACATCCTCGGCCGCATCATCGAGGTCGTCACCGGCAAGCCGCTCGGCGCGTACCTCGCCGAGCGCATCCTCGCGCCGCTGCAGATGGCCGAGACCGGTTTTGCGACAGCCGCGGCCAATGCCGGCCGCCTCGCCGAACCGTTCGCGGCCGATCCCTGGACCGGTGACAAGGTCGCGCTCTTCAACATGCTGGAACAGCCGGTGATGGAGTCCGGCGGCGGCGGGCTGGTCTCGACCACCATGGATTATGCCCGCTTCTGCCTGATGCTGCGCAATGGCGCCACGCTCGACGGCAACAGGATCATCGGCCGCAAGACGCTGGAGCTGATGGCGTCCGATCATCTCGGGCCGCACGTTGTCACAAATGGCACGCTGCTGTCGCCCGGCCACGGTTTTGGCCTCGGCTTTGCCGTGCGGCGCGAGCCGGGCATCGCGCCCTTCCCCGGCAGCGTCGGCCAGTATTACTGGAGCGGCATTGCGGGCACGTTCTTCTGGATCGATCCGAAGGAGGACCTGTTCGCGGTGTTCATGAGCCAAGGTCCCGGCCAGCGCGACTACACGCGCACGCTGGTGCGGGATCTGGTTTACGCCGCGGTGGAGTGAGGCGAAGCTTAGTATCGCGGGTGCCGACGCTGCCTCCCCACACTCACTGTCATGCCCCGCGAAGGCGGGGCATCCAGTGCTCCGCGGCGGATGTGGTGAGAGCGAGCTCTTCGACGAAGGCCTCTGGAATACTGGATCGCCCGCTTTCGCGGGCGATGACACCGATGGTGGGGCACGCACTTGCCCCTTCCCCGAGCTGCGCGTCAGCTAATCGCCAAGTTCAACTGATCGTCGCGCCACCGTCGATCACCATGGTCTGGCCGGTCATGAAGTCGCCGGCCTTCGACCCGAGGAACACGGCCGCGCCCGCGATCTCGTCGGGGATGCCGATGCGCAAGAGCGGCGAGCGCGAGGTCGAGGCCTTCAGGTTCTCCGGATTGTCCCACAGCGCTTTGGCGAAATCAGTCTTGATCAGGCCGGGCGCGATGCAGTTCACGCGGATATTGTCCTTGCCGTATTCGCAGGCGAGATTGCGCGCGAGCTGCATGTCGGCGGCTTTCGAGATCGCGTACGCGCCGAGGATGGTCGAGCCCTTGAGGCCGCCGATCGACGAGACGATGATGATCGAGCCGTCCTTGCGCTCGATCATCTGCGGCACCACCATCGAGATCAGCCAATTGTTGGCGACGATGTTGTTGTCGAGGATTTTTCTGAACTGATCGTCGGAGATGCCGGCGAGCGGACCATAGTACGGATTCGACGCGGCGTTGCAGACCAGCACGTCGATCTTGCCGAAGGCGCGGTTGCTCTCGTCGACGAGGTTTTGCAGATTCTCTTTCGACGAGATGTTCGCGGCGATCGCGACCGCGGTGCCCTTGCCGAATCTGTCGTTGATTCCCTTGGCCACCTGCTCGCAAACGTCGGCCTTGCGCGAGGAGATCACCACCTTGGCGCCGTGCTCGGCCATGCGCTCGGCGATCGCGAGCCCGATGCCGCGCGTCGAGCCGGTGATGACGGCAACTTTCCCCTTCATGTCGAACAAGGTCATGTTTCTCTCCCAGAGTATGATCGATTGGCTTGAACCTTACGCCGCAGGCGCGCGGCCGGACAATGGCTCAAGCGAGCTTCTTGACTTCCGGTCCCGCAGGCTGGTGCATCGCCGCGTGCGCAGCGTCGGCGATCCATGGCTGCTGGTTCACCATCGGCAACCGCCAGACCGTGCGCTCGGGGCTCGCGAAATGATCGAGCCGCGTCACCGACACATTGTCGATATCGAATGCGAGCCCCTGCTCCGGCAAGTCACCGAGCGCAAGGCCGACAGCCGCCTTGATGGTGCCGCCATGCGCGACCGCGATGATGTCCTGCCCGGCCGCTTCCACATTGATCCGTTCGATGGTGCGGCGCGTACGGTTATAGAGATCCATGAAGCTTTCACCGCCGGGCGCGGGCTCTTTGATGTCGGCGAACCAGCTGGTGCCGACAGGGCGGCTCGCGATGAACTCGGCGCGGTTCATGCCCTGCCAGCGGCCAAGATTCTGCTCTGCGAGATCCGCTTCCCATTTCATCGACGCAGGCCGCGGAAAGCCGGCTGCCCAGATCGCCTCGGCCGTCTGATGTGTGCGCATCAGATTGCTCGAATACCAGACCGCCTTGCGTGGCAGCACCTTGGCAACAGCGTTGAACACATAGGTGTCGCTGGTGTCGCAGGCGATGTCGGACTGGCCGTAGATGTTGCCGCCGTCATTGCGCACTGGCGCGTGCCGGACCCACCACCATCGTGTCATGACCACATTCGGCTTGTCTGCGCCTGCCATCGAAACCCTTCCATCCCGTGTGATGTCGCTGTACGTCAGTAGCGAACGTGTCTCAAGACACTTTACCGTTTGAAATCTTGTTTGAAATTCCGTCACGCGGCAAGGGCCGCGTGCGAGCCAAAGGGAGAACCGCATGGGCCGCCTGCAAGGCAAATCCGTCATCATTACTGGCGCCGGCAGCGGCATCGGCCGCGCCGCTGCGCTGCTGTTCACCAGGGAAGGCGCAAAGCTCATTGCCGTCGATCGCACCGAGGCGATGAAGGAGACCGTCGAGGAGATTAGGGCGGCCGGCGGTGTCGCGGAAGCCATGGTAGCGGACGCCGGCTCCGAGAAGGACGTCATCGCCGTCATTGACAACGCGGTGAAGACGCATGGCCGGCTCGACGTGATCTGGGCCAATGCCGGCGTCTCGGGCGGGCTCGTTCCACTCGCCGAGCAGACGGTGGAGCACTGGCAAGAGATTTTGCGCGTCAATTTGATCGGGCCGTTCCTCGCGGTGAAATACGCGATGCCGCACATGGTCAAGCAGCAGTCCGGCGCGATCGTGCTGACGGCGTCCGTCGCAGGTCTCAAGGCCGGCGCCAGCGGCCATCCCTATGCGGCGAGCAAGGCCGGCGTGATCAGCCTGGTGCAGACCACGGCCTATTCGCTCACCGGCACCGGCGTGCGCATCAACGCGGTATGCCCGGGCCTGATCGAAACAGGCATGACCAAACCGATCTTCGACCGCGCCAAGGAGCGCGGCACCCAAGACAAGATCGGCCAGCTCAACCCACTCAAGCGCCCCGGCCAGCCGCACGAGCTCGCGGCGATGGGACTGTTTTTGGCCAGCGACGAAGCCTCGTATGTCAACGGCCAGGCGTTCCCGGTCGACGGCGGTCTCACGGCATCCATGCCGTATACGGGCAAGCCGGTGTAGCAAGGTCTCGTGTCCCGGACGCGACGCAGCGCGCAGTGACGCTGCACCGCGTCCGAGGCACGAGATGTGGTGGCGCGCAACTGCCTCAACACCGTCATTGCGAGCGAAGCGAAGCAATCCAGAATCCCTCCGCGGAAAGACTCTGGATTGCTTCGTCGCATCAGCGCAAAATTGCTTTGCAATTTGTCGCGAGCTCCTCGCAATGACGGAGTGTGGGGTGACGGCGTCGCTCTTTCAATTCGCATTTTCATTGCAGACACACCTTTGCGTCCTCGCGGCCTGTTCGCCCGAGCTTTGCTTCGGTGCCTTGCCCTCATAATTGAAAGAGGGCGCAGGGAAGACCGGGAGCCGGTTGGCTCCTATGGACCGCCATGCCGAGAGCAGATTGCGTGCGATTCAATGCATAGCGGGAAACAGGGCAACCGGAAGCATCCCGGCCTTCCCTGCGCAGTGGTTGGAACGACTTATGTCGCGCTCCCCCGGGAGCGATGCACTATTGCCCCCGTCGCCTTGCCGATCGCTGATGCTGCGAACCCGGTCGGGCCGCCACATCACCGCAAGACTTGGCGCACAGACCCCGGGCGCCAGGACCACACGATTTGGCCGTACGTGAACCGCACCTGTCGTTGGCGTGACGCTTTCGCTCACGGTTGCCCGTCCTGCGAAGCCTTTCGCGCCGGTGTGGTCCACGTCCACCGCCGCCCGGCCCGCGTTCGTGGCGATCGCGATACGCCCCTCTTCCTTGGGCCGGGTTGCGCGACACATACGCCGTTTCCGAATTTCGGTAAATGTGAATATTTTGGATTGGCGTACGTTGACCAACGGATCGCGTGTTTTGCCCGACAGGCAACGCAAGGTCTTGTAGCCCTCCCCTCGTCATTCCGGGGCGCGACGAAGTCGCGAGCCCGGAATGACAGCTGCGGCTGCAATTGCCCATCCCGTCGCAACATTGGTATGGTTCATGCAAGCCGCCTCGGCTTCCGCAATCTCCTACCAAGATCCTAAAAATGCAGAGCTCAAGACCCGACCGTATCCGCAAGCTGCTCACCGACCTCGTTGCTTTCGACACCGTCAGCGACCGCACCAACCTGCCCCTGATCGCCCATATCGAAAGCTATCTCGCCGCGTTCGGCATCAAGGGCGAGCGCATCATCGATGAGACCGGCAAGAAAGCCTCGCTGTGGGTCACCATTGGACCCGAGGACCGCCCCGGCCTGGTGCTGTCGGGCCACACCGACGTCGTGCCCGTCGTCGGCCAGGACTGGAGCCACGATCCTTTCAAGCTCGTCGAGCGCGACGGCAGGCTCTACGGCCGCGGCACCACCGACATGAAGGGCTTTGTCGCGGTGTGCCTCGCGATGGTGCCGGAGATGGTGGAGGCGAAGCTCAAGACGCCGATTCATCTCGCGATCTCCTATGACGAGGAGATCGGCTGTGTCGGCGTGCGGCCGATGCTGCGCGAAATCGCCAAGACGAAGGTCAAGCCGCTCGGCGCCTTCATCGGCGAGCCGACCGAGATGAAGGTCATCATCGGCCACAAGGGCAAGCACGGTGTCCGCGCCACATTTCGCGGCCTCGCCCGCCACTCCTCGATTGCGCCCGACGGCGTCAATGCGATCGAATATGCCGCCGAGCTGATCACCGAGATCCGCCGCCGCGCGGTGAAGCTCGCCGCCGCGCGATCAACGGATAGCCTCTACGACGTTCCGCACTCGACCCTGCTCACCAGCATCGTGCATGGCGGCGCCGCGCTCAACATCGTGCCGGACCAGTGTGCAGTCGAGTTCGAATGTCGCGGCATCGGCATCACGGAATCGCGTGAGGTCACCGATGCGATCGTCGCCTGGGCCAAGGCCGAGCTCGAGCCGGCGATGAAGGTAAGGAATGCGGATTGCGGCATCGATTTCGAGGAGATCCTCGACTATCCCGCGCTCGACACCGCCGCCGACGCCGCCATCGTCACGCTGGCCAAGGGCCTCGCGGGCCGCAACGACCACGCCAAGGTCGCCTTCGGCACCGAGGCGAGCCTGTTCACCAGCATGGCCGATATCCCCTCGGTGGTGATCGGCCCGGGATCGATCGCACAGGCGCATACGCCGGACGAGTTCGTCGAGATGGCCGAGTTGGAGAAGTGCGCGGGGTTTGTCGAGAGGCTGATCGCGCATTGTGTGAGGGGTTAGCCCACCTCCTCGTCATTGCGAGGAGCTCTTGCGACGAAGCAATCCAGACTGTCACTGCGGAGATATGCTGGATTGCTTCGCGGAGCCTGTCATCGGGCCGCGCTCCGCGCGGACCCGGTGGCTCGCAATGACGGTGGAACGAGCTCGCCTCATCACCCGGTGTCATGCCCCGGCGTGACCGGGGCATCCAGTACGCTGCGGCTTCTCGGCTCAAGCACTACGCCTCTGGAATACTGGATTGCCCGCTTTCGCGGGCAATGACACCGGAGGTGTGTGGGGACGGCCAACCACAAATGAGAAAAGGCGCGGCCACCGGCCGCGCCTTCGCTCTTCCTAAATTGCGCCCGCCTTCTGCGCGTATTCCCACGATGCCTTCGACAGCGGCACGGTGCGCTTGGCGGATTCGAGCGCTTTTGCATTCGCGGCGGTGCCGTCGCGGATGCGCCCCGCGATACCCTGCGTGATGCCGGCGAGGCGGAACAGATTGTAGGAGAAGTACCAGTTGAGGTCCGGCACGTTCATCTGGGTGACGCTGCAGTAGATCTGCGCGGCCTCTTCCAGGCTCGGGATGTTGAGCGCCTTGAGATCGACGCCTTGCAAGCCCGGCATGATCCACTGCATCAACAGATAGGTGAAGTCGGCCATGGGATCGCCCAGCGTCGACAGCTCCCAGTCAAGCACCGCTTGCACACGCGGTTCCGTCGCATGGAAAATCATGTTGTCGAGACGATAGTCGCCATGGACGATGGAGACGCGCGCCTGCTCCGGCACGGTCTTGGGCAGCCATTCGGCGACCTTCTCGAACTCCGGAATGTGCTGGGTCTCGGAGGCGCGGTACTGCTTGGTCCAGCGGTCGATCTGGCGGGCAAAGTAGTTGCCGGGCTTGCCGAAGTCGCCAAGTCCGATCGCAACGGGATCGAACATGTGGAGTTGCGCCAGCGTCTCGATCTTGCTGGTGAAGATCTTGCGCCGCGCATCGGCATCCTGGCTCGGCAGCGTCGGATCCCAGAACACCCGGCCCTCCTCCATCGACATGATGTAGAAGGCAGCGCCAATGACGCTATCGTCCTGGCACAGCGCGTAGGCGCGCGCGACCGGAAAGCCCTGTTTTCCAAGGGCTGCAATCACGCGGTATTCGCGATCGACGGCGTGCGCCGAAGGCAGCAATTTGCCGAACGGCTTTCGGCGCATCACATAGGAACGGTTCGGCGTGTCGAGCCGATAGGTCGGGTTGGACTGGCCGCCCTTGAACTGGAGGACGACCAGCGGGCCCTCATAGCCTTCGACGTTGTCGCGCATCCAGGCCTCGAGCCGCAGTTCGTCGAAACGATGCCGCTCCTCGACCGGCTTGGTGCCCGAAAACTCCTCGTCTTTCCTGACGCCGTCAGCCACGATGACGCTCCCTCTTCAGTCCTGACCTTTTCAGGTCGAGCATGATCCTAATCGGTAACCACTGGCGCACTTGCGTCAAGCGGTCATCCGACGCGGATCATGCCCTGTCGCTTCGTCAAGTCGGGAACGCCGTCCGGCTCTCCCTCTCGATGACTTGTTTAGTGACTTGGAGAGTTTGCATACTTCCGAAGTTCAAGTCTGGCAATGGCGCGGTTGTGCACCTCGTCCGGACCGTCGGCGAGCCGCAGCGTGCGGATGTGGGCGTAGTCCTTGGCAAGGCCGGCTTCATCCGAGACGCCGCCGCCGCCAAAGGCCTGAATCGCCTCGTCGATGATCTTCAGCGCCATGTTGGGCGCTGCGACCTTGATCATCGCGATCTCGGCCTGCGCGGTCTTGTTGCCGACCTTGTCCATCATGTCGGCCGCCTTGAGGCACAGAAGACGCGTCATCTCGATATTGGTACGGGCCTCCCCGATGCGTTGCTCCCACACCGAATGCTCGACGATCTTCTTGCCGAAGGCCGTGCGCGAGGCGAGCCGCTTCACCATCTTCTCCAGCGCCTCCTCGGCCTTGCCGATGGTGCGCATGCAGTGATGAATGCGTCCCGGACCGAGACGGCCCTGCGCGATCTCGAAACCACGGCCTTCCCCTAATAGGATGTTCTCCTTCGGCACCCGCACGTTCTCGAGCAGCACCTGGGCGTGGCCGTGCGGCGCGTCGTCGAAGCCGAACACGGGCAACATCTTCTCGACCTTGATGCCGGGGGTGTCGAGCGGAACCAGGATCTGCGACTGCTGCTGGTGCTTGGCCGCCTTGAAATCGGTCTTGCCCATCAGGATCGCGATCTTGCAGCGGGGATCGCCGACGCCGGACGACCACCATTTGCGGCCGTTGATGACGTAGTGGTCGCCGTCCTTCTCGATGCGGGTCTCGATGTTGGTGGCGTCCGACGAGGCCACCGCTGGTTCCGTCATCAGGAAGGCGGAACGGATCTCGCCGTCCATCAGCGGGCGCAGCCATTTGCGCTTCTGCTCCTTGGAGCCGTAACGGATGAACACTTCCATGTTGCCGGTGTCGGGCGCGGAACAGTTGAACACCTCCGAGGCCCAGGTGATGCGGCCCATCTCTTCCGAGAGCAGCGCATATTCGAGATTGGTCAGCCCCGCGCCGCGGAATTCGTCATCCTCGTGCTCCGACGGCGGCAGGAACATGTTCCAGAGGCCCTCGGCCTTCGCCTTCTTCTTGAGGTCTTCCAGGACCGGAATCACCTTCCAGCGGTCGCCGCTCTTGTCCTGCTGGTCATAGACCGGCACCGCCGGGCGCACGTGCTTGGCCATGAAGGACTGCACGCGGTCGAGCCATTCCTTCTGCTTGGGGGACAGATCGAAATCCATAGGACGCTCCTCGTCTTGCTCTCTGAACAATCTCTTGCGCCGGACTGTCCCGCCGCCGCGCGCGACCCGCAAGCGCGAATGCGCGTGCGTTGCGGCCGCCTCGGAACGGAATCGCAAGTTGCGAACGAGTCCCGATTACGGATTGACATTTCCGGCCTTCAAACGATAGTTTCATACAACTGTTTGAATTGCAACTCCCCTCATCCAGGGCACTCATGGCCAGCGATCATACGAGGTCTGCCATTCTCGCCGCCGCCGAACGGCTCTATGCCGATCGCGGCTTCGGCGACGTGACGCTGCGCGACATCGTCGCGGAGGCCAATGTCAATCTCGCCGCGGTGAACTATCATTTCGGCTCGAAAGATGAATTGATCGCCGAATTGTTCGTCACGCGCTCGATCGCGACCAATCGCGAGCGCTTGCGCGAACTGAAGGCGGCGGAGGAGCAAGGCGGCGGGCGCGCGCCCATCGAGGTGATTTTGCGCGCGCTCGTCGGCCCGACCTTGCGCGGCTGCCTCGGCCCCGAGAACCAGCGCTCCACTGCGGCACGCTTCATGATCCGCGCCTCGATCGAATCCGTGCCGCCGATCCGCCGCATCAAGAACCGCGAGATCGACCATTTGCGCAAATTCGCCGGCGCGATGCGGAGATCCCTGCCCGAGCGCAGCGACGTCGAGATCTATTGGGGCCTGAACTTCGCGCTCGCCATGGCGCACCACACCATCCGCGAGAGCGAGCGGCTGACGAAGCTGTCGGAAGGCAAATGCGATCTCGACGACGTCGAGGACGTGGTCGCCCGCGTCGTCAGCGTCGCGACGATGGCCCTGACGGCGGGAAAGGCCGAGACGAAGGTGTCGTCAAAGGTGGCGGCGCGTTAGTCGAAAAGGTAGCCACACCGACGCTGCGCTCCCTCGCCCCGTTTGCGGTAGGGCTATCGCATATGCATTTCGCGGGGACCACCCGCGAGTTTGCTCGGCCTCTCCCGCAAGCAGGAGAGGCCGACGCGTCCCGGGCGATGCGAAGCATCGTCCCGAGCGCGGCGGGTGAGGGCTCTCACCGCACTGGGATCGCCTCCGCAATTCTCGACAATCCCGACGCGGAGGCACCCCCACCCCAGCCCTCCCCCGCAAGCGGGAGAGGGAGCCCACTGCCGATGCCGAAGCATTATTCACGCCATATGCGATAGCCCTACCGCTTGCGGAGAGAAGCGAAAGGATCGCCCCTTACATCATCGCGATGCAGTCGATCTCGACGTCGAAGGGACCGAACCATTCCGGCGTGCAGACGAAGATCCGCGCCGGCGGATCGAGCGGGAAGTAGCGCGCATAGACGGTGTTGAAGGCGGCGAAATGCTTCGTCGAGGTGCAGTAGACGTTGCACTTCATGACGTTGTCGAGCGAGGCGCCGGCCGTCTGAAGGCACAGCTTCATCTGCTCCATGACGAGCTCGCTCTGCCGCTCGATCGGAACGGAGACGATCTCGCCCGTCTCGGGGTCGAACGGCGGCAGGCCGGCGACGAAGATCATATTGCCGGCGCGCGTCACCGGCGAGGTCGGCGCCTTCCAGCGGTCGAGAAACGTCGAGATCGGTTCGACGCGGAGCGCTTCGCGTTTCATGGCGGCCACCTTCGGTTCGAGCGAGCCGTGCTACATCATATTGCAGCCGGCATGGTTCGCTTTCGATCGAAGTGTGGCGGGCCCTAGACCCGCTGCGGCATCTCCTCGGCCTCTTCCTTGGCGAGCAGCAGCAGCATCTCGATGCCCATCTCGCCTTCCTGCGGTGAACGGATGAACTTGATCTCATCGGAACTTTGCCGCAGCGCGGCAATGATGGCGACGGCCTGATTTGCGGTCGCCGCCTCGGTCGCCAGAATTCCCTTCTGGTTCTTGGCCTGGAACCCGATCGTGTAGGACATTCGCTTCCCTCCCGCTCAAGTGGAGAGATCGGATCAGAATCGGGCGCGCGGCGAAAGCCTGTGCGACTACGGACCGGGATTATCTGGGGATTGCGGGCAAGCTTCAGGCAAGCCCGAGCATTGCGCGGGCTTCGTCGGCGGTTGCGACCGCCGTCCCCCCGAAGTGCGCTAAATGATGCCCTGCTGCTTCAGCGTCTCGATCTGGCCGGCATCATAGCCGAGCTTGCCGGTGAGCACCTCCTGGGTGTGCTCGCCCAGAAGCGGCGGCGCGCGGTAGTCCTTGATCGGGGTCTCGGACAAAGTGAGCGCGTTGCGGACCAGCGACAGATCGGGCTCGAAGGGATGGTGGACCTTCACCCGCATGCCGCGCGACTGGACGTGCGGATCGGAAAACACCTGCTCGAAATTGTTGATCGGCCCTGAGGGCACGCCGGCCTCCTCGAGCTTTTCCAGCCAATAGGCCACCGGCTTCTTCAGGAACAGGCCGGCGAAGATCGCCATGATCTCCTTGCCGTGCACGACGCGGTCGTTGTTCTTGATGAAGCGCTTGTCGCTGGCGAGCTCGGGCTCGCCGAGCACGGCGCAGGTGCGCTGGAACTGGCCGTCATTGCCGACCACCAGCATCAGCTCACCGTCGGTACAGCGGAACACGCCGGCCGGCATGCCGCCATTGCCCCAGGTGCCGCGGCGCGGCGGTGTCTTGCCGTTGACGAGGTAGATCTGGAGCCAGTGCGACAACGACGCGATGACAGTATCGAACAGACAGACGTCGATGTGCTGTCCCGCCCCGCCATTGGCGTCGCGATGATAGAGCGCCGAGAGAATCCCGATCGATGAGTTCATGCCGGTCATGTAGTCGACGATCGAGGGACCGACCTTCATCGGGCCCTCGCCCGGCTCGCCGTCGATATGGCCGGTGACGCTCATCAGGCCGCCCATCGCCTGCAGGATGGCGTCATAGCCGGCGCGCGGCGCGTATGGGCCGGTCTGGCCAAAGCCGGTCACCGAGCAATAGATGATGCCGGGATTGATCGCCTTGATCGATTCATAGTCGAGGCCGTAGCGCTTGAGATCGCCGACCTTGTAGTTCTCCATGAAGACGTCGACGTCCTTGGCGAGCTCGCGGATGATCGCCTGCCCCTCCGGCTTGGCGATGTTGACCGTGACCGACTTCTTGTTGCGGTTGGCGCAGAGGTAGAACGAGTTGTTGTTGTTCGCCTTGCCCTCGGGATCGGCGAGGTAAGGCGGGCCGAAGGCGCGCGCGTCGTCGCCGGTGCCCGGCCGCTCGATCTTGATGACCTCCGCGCCCAGGTCCGCCAGCATCTGGGCCGACAGGGGTCCTGCGAGCACGCGGGTGAGGTCAAGGATCTTGATGCCTGAAAGCGGCAAGGCCGACATGTCGATTTCCTCCGGGGAACTGGAATCTTGGCGCGGCGGCTCGAAGCTCTGGCCGCGCTCCTTGCGGATACACCATTTTCGGGCGTCGAGCACTGCACTGGCGGCATACGGCCATCCCCTGCCCGGCGACAGCATCGGCTCTGGACGTCGAATTCCGCGCCGTGAATATTTTTTCTTAGGTCAGGGCTGCGGCGACAATTCGCGGCCGGCGCCGGCCGAGCAGGACCAGGATCAGCACGGTCGCGCAGGAGCAGACGAAGGTGAGACCGAGCGCGCCGCGGCTGCCGAACTCCGTGAGCAAACCGACGAGGAGCGGCGGCGAGACTGCCGAGGCGAGATTGAGCGGCAGCGCGATCATCGACATGGCCTTGGCGAACGCGGCCTGGTCGTAGAACACCAGCGGGATGGTCGCCCGCGCCACCGCCATTGCGCCGCTGCCGGCGCCATAGAGCAGGATGAAGACCGCGACTGCCCAGGTCGTGCCCTCGCTCATCATCAGCAGCAGCATCGCCACCGGCAAGGCCGTGCCTGCGACGAGGCCGGTCGTGATGCCGTCCCATCGCCCGCCCCCGAGGAAGTCCAGCCCGCGCGCGCTGACCTGGATCACACCGAGCATCGAGCCGAAGGCAATGGCCTGCGCCGGCGCCAGTCCCTCCGCCCGGAGCAGCTCGATGAGAATGGCGGAAAGGCCGAAATTGACGAAGGCATTGAGGGTGATCGCGGCCACGACGAGACGAAACGTGCTCCGCCCAATTGGAGGCGCATCCTCAGGCTTGGCCGGCGCACCGCCATCGCCTTCGGCGCCTCTCCGGCGCGGAGCCGCGAACGCATAGAGGGGAAGCGAAACGAGAATCAACATGGCGGCATAGACGAGGCATGTACCACGCCAGCCGAGGTGACCGCTCAGGAACGATGTGGCCGGCCAGAAGATGCTGTTGGACAGTCCCGTCACCAGCATGAGCGCGCCAATCGCGCTCTTGGCCTGCCGCCCGGCAACCTCGTTCAGCATGATATAGGCGCCGGTCGACAACGTGGCGCTGCCGGCGATGCCGAGCACGATCCAGGCGGCGAAATAGAGCATCGGCTCGTGCGCCAGCGACAGCAGCACGAAGCCCGGCACAGTGACGATCGTGCCGATCATCATGACCGTCCGCGCGCCATGCCGCGCAAACGACTTGGCGAGCCAGGGGGCGCACAGTCCCATCGAGACATAGAGAACGGACGTCCCCGCGAACACCGCCGGCAGGCTCATGCCGAGATCCGCCGCAAGGTCGCGCCCGATGATGGCGGGAAGCCCGATCGTGCCCCATCCGACCAGCTGCGTGATCGCGAGCACCAGCAGGACCCCAATGAGCCTGCTGTCAGATTTCAAGAACCGCATTCCAAATGTCGCCTGCCCGCCAGGCGCCGATCGCGCCTGTGCCCCCGTCATATCCGGAGACTCGGCGCACGGGAACGCCGGCCGCCGAATGGCAGGAGGCAGCCGGGAGCATGTCGACCGGTGGACGGTTGCCCTACCCTGCGATCCCGAGCAAGGATCGCGCCTCAGTCGCGGTCGCGACGCGCCGGCCGTGCCGTGCGACGGCCTCGGCCGCGATGGCCACCAGCTCTGCGTTGCTGGCGGCCAGGCGCGTCTTGTCGATCCTGATATTGTCCTCGAGCCCGGTGCGAACCGCGTCGGCGCCCCGCGCGAGCGCCCAGCCCATGACCTCGGCTTGATGGCGCCCGATTCCGGCTGCAGTCCAGGTTGCTTTCGGGATCAGCCGCCTGAGCTCTCCCAACAGGATGTCGAGGACATGTTCGTCCGCCGGCATCGCGTTCTTGACGCCCATGACGAACTGCACGTGCGGACGCTGGTCGATCAGGCCCGCCTCGATCAGGCGGCGGGCGCCATGTAGATGCGACAAATCGAAGATCTCGATTTCCGGCAAAATGCCATTCGCTTTCATGCTGGTGGCGAGCGTTTCGACCAGCGCGGCGCTGTTTTCGTAAACTATCGTCGGAAAGTTCACTGAGCCGGTGGAGAGCGAGGCCATGTCGGGCTTGAGATAAAGCGCTGAGCCGCGCGCCGAGGGATCGCGGCCCCGCCCGCCGGTCGAGAACTGGACGATCATGCCCGGACAATGCTTCCTGATCCCCTCCTGCACCAGGGCAAATCGCTCGGGGTTGGAGGACGGCGTCTCGTCATCGTTTCGAACATGGATATGCGCAAGCGTGGCGCCGGCCTCGAAGGCTTGTTGCGTCGATTCGATCTGCTCGGACGGCAGGATGGGGACCGCCGGATTGTCCTTCTTGCGCGGAACGGAGCCGGTGATCGCGACAGCAACGACAGCGGGGTTCATCCAACAACCTCATGATTCCAGCGCTCGCGCGCACAAGTTCGAGTCGTTAGTCACGCTATGCGTGAAGCCCTGCCGCTGCAACCTTCGTCAATTGCAGCGGCATGGCCTTGTTCTGTCCGGATCAGGTCGGAATTGCGGTCGCACCGCCCGCTGCTGCCGCACGCTGCCGCTCATAGTCGGCCCGCGCCATGGGAACGGCCTGGGGATTACCGAGATCGTCGATGCTGATCCGATAGGTTTCGCGCGCCGTGACGGCCGCCAGTGCCGCGATGACAGTGATGCCGAAGGCGATCGCCCCCACCGTCAAGGAAATGTTGGTCGAGCCGGGAGGAGCCACGGTCGCAAACAGAGCAGGAAGCAATGCCGTGATGGTCGTGCCGATGTTCTGCGAGATCGCCATCGCCGACACACGGGTGCGCGTCGGAAACAGCTCCGGGTAAAAGCTCGGGAAGATCGCGTTGTAGCCCTGATAGACCACGCCCCACATCAGGAGCGACAGGAGGATCGCGAGCGGCACGTTCCTGATGCTGATGGCATAGAGATAGCCGAAGGCGAGCAGGCCGGAGAGCAGCGCGCCCACGATGATCGGGGGCTTGCGGCCGACCTTGTCGGAGAGATGGCCGACGAAGGGAATGACGAACACAGCCAGCATGTTTCCGAGCACCGGAATCCACAGATAGACGTCCTTGGCAAAGCCGATGCCATAGGCCGGCTGGACCGCGTAGGCCGCCCCAAAGATGGTCGCAACGACCGGAATGACATTCATGAGCGCCATGCAGATGACCCGCAGCATGTCGGGCCAGCTCAGCTTGATGGCCTGGACGATCGGAGCCCGTGGCGTTTCTCCCCGCTCGTCCTCTCGGGCAAAAGCAGGCGTTTCGTCGACTTCGCGGCGAATGATGTAGCCGGCGACGATGACGAAGAAGCTGAGCAGGAACGGAATCCGCCAGCCCCAGCTGTTGAAGGCGTCGGTCGGCATATAGGCCGCCAGCGGCAGGAAGACGGCTGCCGCGAGAATTTGTCCGGCCTGCACGCCCTGGAGCGCGAAGCTTGCATAAAAGCCGCGCCGACCGAACGGCGCGTGCTCCAGGATCATCGAGCTCGCGCCGGAGATTTCACCGGCCACGGCAAATCCCTGCACAAGTCGCAGGATGACGAGCAGGATCGGCGCCATGATGCCGGCCTGCTGATACGTCGGCAGGACACCTACCGCCATCGTCGAAAGGCCCATCAGGAACATGCAAAGGATGAGAACGGTCTTGCGGCCATGCGTGTCGCCCCAATGTCCGAGGACGAAGGCACCGATCGGCCGCGCCACGTATCCGACGCCATAAGTCGCAAGCGATGCGACGATTGCGACTGTGGGATTGTCCGACGGGAAGAAGATCTGCGGGAAGATCAGCGAGGCGGCTGTCGCGTAGATGAAGAAGTCATAATATTCGAGAGCCGACCCGATCCAGCCGCTTGCGGCAGCCTTCCTGGACTGAGTCATGTCATGGATCGCGCGCGTCGTGACCATCTCAAAATCCTCCCAATCTGGTTTGCTGACGGCCCGTTGGCGGGCTTCGTTGGAAAATTGGGCAGCAATCTCCGGGCGCTCTGCGGAGTTTCGCGAGCGCTTGTCACTGCCGGTCGGTGTCTGATTGGGGGCGACAATAGGCTTTCGCCGGGCTAACACAATTACCCAGTTATGCGATAAACCTAACATGATGTTATGCCGGGCGAACGCCCGGACACGGCTATGCGCGCGGACTGGCGGCCGGCACTCCCGATGGCATCGAAGCCGACCGTCTCGATTTCAACCCCTGTGCCGAGGTTGCGGTTGGGATTGCCGCGCGGCGCGGGCGGTTTGATCGTCAGATCATGAGCCGCCGCAGAGCCGCTTCACGCGGTGTGGCCGGGCTCGATATGCTTCGGCGTCTTCTTGTCGCGTTGCGGCGTCATCCTGGCCGGGTCGGGCGCGCCGGGCACGCCGCGCGGGCCGAGCTGATCGCGCTGGATATCGTCTTCGGACAGCGGCGGCTCGACGCCGTTCTGCTCGCGAGGCTTGGTCATCTTGGCCTCCTCCTCTCGAATGCTATCCGCGTCGCGGCGCTCTAGACACCGAGTGCAGTCTCGCCGGCTTCGCGGCCAGGGACGCTGACATGGACTTCATGTCCCTCACGAAGGGCAAGGGATGCCGCGGCAACCGCCGATTCGAATGCGGCTTCCTTGGTGGCGTATCTGCTCTTGACGTCGCCGTCGTGCAGCACGCCCCATTCGTCCTGCACCGGCACGATGGCATATTGAGCAAGGCCCATGATCCAACTCCTGGCTTGGCGTTCAGAGACCGTCTGCCCGATAACGCGCCGGCGCGCTTAACGTTGCGTCAGCTGTGGATGCACCGCCGTCACCCGCCACACCGTGTTGCCACTGTCGTCGGCCACCAGCAGCGCGCCGGTCTTGTCGATGGCGACGCCGACGGGACGTCCGCGCGCCTGATTGTCGCTGTTGAGGAAGCCGGTTACGACATCCTGCGCCGGCCCGCTCGGCTTGCCGTCCGCAAACGGCACGAACACGACCTTGTAGCCATTCAGCACCTGCCGGTTCCAACTGCCGTGCTCACCGACGAAGGCGCCATTGCGATAGGCGGCCGGCAAACTCGTGCTGGTGCTGAAAGCCATCCCGAGCGGGGCGACATGCGAGCTCAGCGCGTAGTCCGGCACGATCGCCTTGGCGACGAGGTCCGGCTGCTCCGGCTTGACGCGGGGATCGACGTGCTGGCCCCAATAGCTGTAAGGCCAGCCGTAGAAGCCGCCGTCCTTCACCGACGTCATGTAGTCGGGCACGAGATCGGGACCGATCTCGTCGCGCTCGTTCACCACTGCCCACAGCGCACCGGTCTGCGGCTCGAAGCTGAGGCCGTTCGGATTGCGCAGGCCGCTTGCGAAGACGCGCCAGCGGCCGCTGGCACGATCGACCTCGAGGATGGCAGCGCGATTGTGCTCGGCCTCCATGCCGTTTTCGGTGATGTTGCTGTTGGAGCCGACGCCGGCATAGAGCTTTAAGCCGTCGGGGCTCGCGACCAGGCTCTTGGTCCAATGATGATTGATCGGCCCGCCTGGCAGCGGCGTCAACACCGTGCCGGGCGCGGTGATCTTGGTATCGCCCTCGGTGTAGGGATATTTCACGATCGCATCGGTGTTGGCGACATAGAGATCGTTGCCGACCAGCGCGACGCCGAACGGCGAGTTGAGACGGTTGAGGAAGACACTTTGCGTGTCAGGCACGCCGTCGCCATTGCTGTCACGCAGGAGCGTGATGCGGTTACCCGGCCCGGTGTCGCCGCCGCCCGATGTCGCCCAGGACTCGATATATCCCATGACGATCTCCTTGGGCCGCTTGATCGCGGCCCCCTTCGGCGCCTTGGATTCCACCACCAGCACGTCGCCGTTGGGCAGCACGTAGAGGAAACGCGGATGCTGCAAGCCGGTCGCGAACGCCTTGGCCTGCAAGCCCTGGGCAACGGCCGGTGTCTCGTCCTTCTTCCAGCCGACGATGCGGGCGATGTGGACCGGCGGCAGCAGATATTGCTGGATCTCCGGCAGCGTCGGATTGGCGCCGATTTGCGCCTTCGGATCGCCGCTGCCGTCATTGCAGCCGGCCAGACACAGCAACGAAGAGCACAACAGCGCGCGGGCAATGGAGAACTTCATCGCGCAACTCCCACACCGTGGCGATAGACCATGGCCCAGCCGAGCCAGCCGGTGACGGGCAGGATCAGCACGGTCAGCGCCGAAAGCGCGAGCCCGGTTGGCCACACCGAGGTCCAGGCATCGCGCATGTGAATCATCGTGTTGAAGATCGCAAGGACCAGCGCCACCGCGTTGCCGATCAGATGCGGCCAGGCCGGCGCTTGCGTCCGCACCAGCCGGTTGCCGAGGAAATCGGTCAGGCCTGCGATAGCCGCGAGCACGCCGAAGATGACGCCGACGAGCAGGAGCCAGGCGGAAAAATCCGCCCACATGATCTCGGCGCTCGCGACATAGGCGATATCAGTGAACAGCGCCCCGATGAAGCACACGATCGGGATCGGCACCAGCATTGGGTGAATCGGATGACCCGCGATCTGAGCCGTGGAGCGCACGCGCACGTCGTCTTGCACGGTTGACCTCGTGTGACTTTCGTCCCGCCCGACCGGGAAACTCGTGCTTGCGATGATGGTTCCTGGGACAGCGCAGGCGAGCCGTGTCCGACAGGGATAGAGCTTTCCCGGGTCATGAACCCGTGTAATCTCAGCTAAGAAGTGCTATACTATGAATATGGACAAGCTAACCGCCACCTCGACAGCAGAGCACATTCGGACCCTCGCGCGGACGTTCCATGTGTCCTACTCCGAGGGTCCTAGCGACCGATTGGCTCATGATATCTCGCGCCTAGCTGGCGATACGGTCGAGTTGGACGAGATCGAACAGCTGCTCATTGGTTTGGTCCGCGCCGAGCGGATTACACGCTCCGAAATGATCATTCTTCAGGCCCGCTATCTTCGTGAAGCCCGATCGTGACTTTCGATCCTTTCGGCGACTTCGAAGCGCGCGGATACCTACGTAATCTTGCCGAAGAGAAAGACTGCGATTGTACGGCGGCTCGAACATGCCTCTTTCACGACTGGGATCGACGAGGCGTTCGCCGCTCTTCAGAAAAAGAAGACCCTGACCTACGCGGACGTACTGACCACGCACAAGACCGAAGCTATGTATCCGTGGGCTGGGCACGACCGTCTTCAAACGGCGCCGAATATCGCCGTGAGCCGGGGCGGCATTCTGTTCGCACATCCCGGGTATATTCAAAACGCGATCGAACACGCTCTGAAGCTCGGCAGCGATCCCAAGACCATGCGCGAAAAACCCGGAGAGGTCATGGGCTATCTCGCTCACGGTCATCCTTTCTTGGACGGCAATGGTCGCACGATCATGGTGGTTCACTCCGTACTGGCTCAACGCGCCGGTTTCAGTATCGATTGGGCCTCGACGGATAAAACCGCTTACCTACAAGCATTGACAAAAGAATTGGATGATCCGGGCAAAGGCATCCTCGACAAATATCTCAAATCTTACATCCAGTCGGCGGTCTCCAATCTGAAAGAGCACATCGCAGCGGCAAAAGGCCTCGACGGCGGCACGGGGGATGCCGACACTATTCGTGGAAGCAATGACGACCCAGCCGTGCAAGCCGAGTACAAGCAACAACAACTCAAACGCAACGCGCAAAGCAGGAGCGCTTGATTGTTCGCCTTCTGACCGACGAAAAGCCGCTCGAATGGAGCGTCGAGAACCGGACTAATGCCCGACTAAGCTTCCAATTCTGAAGCCGGCAGGAAAAGCGCTATGCAAATGCTGGAAAAATTATTCCGAAGCGTATCACCCGCTCCCCTTTTGGGGGCGATTGGAGCGGGGGCCCTACCCGAAGCCGACTTGCCCGAAACTGACGTTATTCGAGGTTAGATCAGCGGAGCTCCCTGCCGCAGATTCATGTGCCGGTTGACGTCCTTGTAGAGCAGATAGCGAAACCGACCGGGGCCTCCTGCGTAGCAGGCCTGCGGGCAGAAGGCGCGGAGCCACATATAGTCTCCGGCCTCGACCTCGACCCAGTCCCGATTGAGACGATACACGGCTTTGCCCTCGAGGACATATAATCCGTGCTCCATGACGTGCGTCTCTGCAAAGGGGATCGTCGCACCCGGCTCGAACGTGACGATATTGATGTGCATGTCATGCCGCATATCGGCCGGATCGATGAAGCGCGTGGTTGCCCATCTTCCCTCGGTGCCCGGCATCGCTACCGGTTCAACCGAGTCTGCATGGGTCACTATCACCTCGGGCTCGGCCAATCCGGGCACGCGCTGATACAGCTTGCGGATCCAGTGAAGCTGTGCCGGGCTCTGGTCCCGGTTGCGAATGCTCCAGGCGCAGCCAGGTGGCAGATAGGCGAAGCCGCCGGGCCTGAGCTCACGCTCCCTGTCCGCCAATGTCAGGACCAACCTGCCGCCCGCGACGAACAACGCGCCCTCGGCATCCTTGTCCGGCTCGGGAATCTCACTTCCTCCACCCGGCGCGATCTCCATAAGATAATGGGAGAAGGTCTCGGCGAATCCGGAGAGCGGTCGCGCCAGCACCCAGACACGCGTGCCGTCCCAGTGCGGCAGGTGGCTGACGACGATATCGCGCTGCACGCCGTTGGGGATGACGGCGTAGGCGTTCGTAAAGACCGCCCGGCCACTCAGAAGATCCGTCTGGGGCGGAAGGCCCCCTTGCGGGATGTGATAGGTTTGCGATGACATCATCAAGCCTCGTGGTCGTTACCGGGGTCAGCTTGCGGCTGTCCTGAGATCGAGTTGCATCGTCTCGTCCAGCCAATATTCTTCGAGATTGTCACCGCCACCCTTGCGATCGACGACGAGGAACGAGCTTGCGTCCTTGAGAACCAGAAGCGGGTGGTGCCAACAGTTTCGGGCATAATTCACGCCTTGGTTGCCCTTGGCAGCGAACGCGCGATAGCTCGAGGGTGTTTGCGGGTCGGTGCAGACGACGACCAGCCAGTCCCCTCCGTTCAAGGGCATAAACAGCTGGCTTCCAAGTGGATGACGCTCCATCAGGCGAATGGCGATCGGCGCGGGGCGCGCAAAGGCGACAAACCAGCCGATGTTGATTTGTCCGCCTTCCGCGCCGACATCGATAGTGGCGAGTTCGTTGTAGCGCTCGGCATAGCCCTGGTTGATCGACAGGGCCGTCAACCCTTCCGTTTCGACGACGTCTCCGAACGGAGCGAACGCCTGCCTGGTCAAGGGCTCAATCGAGAGTATCGCCATCGTCACCCAATGCCTCAGTTCAGCTCGTCTGCAGGCCCGCGACGGGAGCGTTCGCGCCGGCCGGATCGATCTGCACGTTCTCGCTTGAAGGCACGATCTCACCATCGAGGATGCGATGCGCCTTCGCCCGATCGAGGTCGCCCTCCCACGAGGCGACGACGACCGTGGCAACGCAGTTTCCGACATAGTTGCCGAGCGCGCGAGCGATGCCGATGAACCAGTCCACCGACAAGATCAGCACCAGTCCGATCGCCGGGATGGCCGGAATGGCAGCCAGCGTCGCCGCGAGGACGACAATGGCCGAGCCCGGGACGCCATGAGCCCCCTTGGAGGTGAGCAACGCGATGCCGAGGATCGCCAGGAGATCCCCCGTGGCGAGCGGCGTGTTCGTCGCCTGTGCAATGAAGACCGCCGCCAAGGTCAAGTAGATCGAGAAGGCATCCAGATTGAATGAGTACCCTGTCGGGATGACCAAACCGACCGTCGACCGCTTGATCCCGAGCTGTTCGAGCTTGCGCATGGTCTGCGGAAGCACGCTGTCGCCTGCGGCCGTGCCGAGAACGATCATCAGCTCTTCACGCAGATAGACGAGCAATTTGAACAGGCTGAAGCCCGACAGCCGCATGATCGCTCCAAGAACGATGACGACGAAGAAGAACACCGCCAGATAGAACAGGGCAACGAGTCCCCCGAGCTGCTTGAGCGAACCGATGCCATACTTGCCGACAGTGAAGGCGATCGCACCGAAGACTCCGAGCGGGGCAAGCCGGACGACGAAGTTCATCATCTTGAAGATGATCTCGTTCACCCGCTCGACGAAATCGACCACCGGCCTCGCGCGCTCGCCGCACAACGACATGGCGCAGCCAAACATGATCGAGACGATCAGGACCTGCAGAACATCGCCGGAGCTGAAGGCACCGACGATGGTCGAGGGGATGAGTTTCATCAGGAATTCGGAGACGCCGCCGCCGGCGACCTGAGCCGCGGTCTGGCTGAATCCGCTGAGCGCCTTGGCGTCCAGCGTCCTCGGATCGATGTTCATTCCGGCGCCGGGCTGGAAATAATAAGCAAGCGCAATGCCGAACATCAGGGCGATGGTGGTGACGATCTCGAAATAGAGCAGCGAGCGAATGCCGACCCTTCCAACCTTTGAAAGGTCGCCGGCCGCCGATATTCCCTGCACCACGACGCAGAACACGATGACCGGCACCAGCATCTTGATCAGCTTGATGAAGCCGTCGCCCAGGGGCTTCATCTGCAATGCAGTATCCGGATAGGCCATGCCGAGAGCGATACCGGCCAGAAGTGCGACGACCACCTGGAAGAAGAGTGACTTGAAAATCTTGGGCATGGCTTTCCTCGCTCGCTGGGCTTTCATTTGTCTGGCTTGATCGGCCTTTAGCCTTCGCCACACTTATCGTTGGCGGCGACGTGAAGTCGCCGCGGATGGAGCCATTCGGTCGCGGCAGCACGCGAGAGGTCTCCGCCGGTCATTCGTTGACCAGCCTCGTTGCCAAGTCCAATATATAGAACGACACGATTGATAGGTTTTCGCTATGGATCTGCGCCAGCTCCGGTACTTCATCGCGGTTGCCGAAGAGCGGAGCTTTACCCTCGCCGCCCGACGGCTGAACCTCTCGCAGCCGCCGCTCAGCCAACATGTCCAGGCGCTCGAGGCCGAACTCGGGACCCAGCTCCTCTACAGGACCAGCCGCAGGGTTGAGTTGACGCAGGCCGGAGAAGCCATGCTGGTGCGGGGGCGCGCGATCCTGCAGCAGGTCAAAGCCACCGAAGACGAGGTCCGGTCGATAGGCGCCGGCTTGGTCGGAACGCTGGATGTCGGGGCGACCGGCTCGATCTTGCGCGGGCGTCTCGCCGAGCTGCTCGCGGCCTACCGGAAGGTCGCACCATTGGTCAAGATGACCGTGCATGAGCAGGCGCCGGCGCTGCAGATCGCCGCGCTCCTTGGCCGTACCACCAACATCTGTCTCATTCGCGGCATTCCCGCCGAACGCGACCTGACCAGCAAGCTGGCGTGGCGCGAAGAGGTCGTTCTGGCCGTGCCCCGCAGCCATCGGCTGGCGCAACGCAAGCGCATCGCCCTCGGTGATCTCGCCTCCGAGGATCACGTCGTCCTGGATCCGGACAGCTCCGATTTCGCCCGCTACGTGCAGAAGTGCTGTGTCGACGCCGGCTTTCTACCAAAGGTTTCCCAGCAAGTCGTCGACGCCCAGTCGATCCCAAGTCTGATTGCCGCAGGTTTTGGCGTGGCACTCGTGCCGCGGTCGATTGCGCGGTTCACAACGACCGACATCGTCTTCCGCCCGATCAGGCCCTCGCCGCCCATGGCCGATGTGTATCTGGTGTTCAGGGAGGACGAGACGTCGATGGTGGTGCACAATTTCATCAAGCTCGCTCTTCAATACCTCAACCACCGAAGAGCCTGAGCCACGTCCACGTCATCGAACATGCCGGCAGTGGCGCCCCCTGCTCAGACCACAGCGATAGTTTTCTTTGACCACATGTGTGGCCGTCATGCCGAAGGCCCAGGGACAAATGCCGATGGTCGTCGACAAAGCGCGACGTGTCGGAATGAAACGTCTAAGCTGTTGAGAACATTGGAGCGGGTGAAGGGAATCGAACCCTCGTATTCAGCTTGGAAGGCTGCTGCTCTACCATTGAGCTACACCCGCGTCAGGGGCTCCCTAACACGGCCGGACGGCGGTCTCAACTGCCGCGACGGTGACTTTTCGCAGCTTGCCGGCCTTACGAACAGGCCTCGGTTCCGGCCGATCGGCCTGCCCTTAACAGCTGCGGCCTTACAACCTATATTGGAATCTCCCGAAACCAACGAAAGGAGGTGATCCAGTGTCTTATCTCAAGCGCTGTCACCTCGCTGGGATCGCCCGCTAAGCTCTAGACAAAGCTTGGCATCGGGGCGCTCTCAGCCCTGGACCAGCGAGCAAGAAATCGGGCGCGACGGGGCACTCTCCGCCGCGCCTTTTCTTTTGCGATTTGTCTAATCGAGGGTCGAGACCGCCCACCGGCTCAGCTCGCGCGAAGCCGCTCGCGCAGGGCGACGGCGGCGATCAGCATGCCGACGCACCAGGCCATGACCGCGCGATGAGGTTCCTCGCCGAGGAGCACAGTGAAGATGCTCGCAAGCAAGCACGGCGCGATCGCCTTGCCGGTCCGGCTCGCCAGCGAGAGCAGGAACGGCATCGCCGCAATCGATATTTGCAGCACGGCCATGTTGAACCACGGTCTCATCGACGGCTTTAGAAGCCGCAGATGTTGAACGCACGCGGGCGTTTGCCGCGCCGGCTCTCCACGATCCGCTCGCCGCCGTTCTCGGCCGAGCTGCCGTAATAGCGGTGATGGCCGGCCTGGTCGTGCAGATCGGCCGGCTCCGATTGCCCCGCCCGACGCGCGTCGCAGATGATCTTGATGGTGTGACCCGACATAGCCGCCTCCAGCAATAACCTTGTTGTTTGTGGTCATCAGTCGCAACCGCTTCCGGCGGCGTTCACACGGCACGGCCGCAATCGGGTTTCAGGACGGTTTCGTCGCTTGCCGGCCGCGCAATATTTTGCTTCGGGATTGTCGGCACGGGCTGCCGTGCTACGTCCTTGGGGCTTGCGTAGAAAAAAGAGGTGACGATGCTGTACGCCATCCTGGCCTATCACGTGGAAGACGAGGTCTTGTCCTGGACGCCCGAGGAGGACGCCGCGGTCGTCGCCAAAGTCATCGAGGTTCAGGCGCCCCTGAGGGCGAGCGGACAGTTTGGGCCGGCAGCCCGTCTGGACGAGACCCGAAAGGCCCGCACCTTGCGGGGCCCCGGTGCGGGCATGGTGCTGGACGGCCCATTTGCCGAGACCAAGGAGCAGCTTCTGGGCTTTCACCTGATGGAATGCGCCAGCGAGGATGAGGCGATCGCGGCGGCGCGGAAGCTGCGTGCGGTCAACCCGACGGCAGTCTACGAAATCCGTCCGGTCAAGCTTTACGTGCCGGCCGCCGGGTTCGGCGCGACATCGGGGTGAGTGCTGCCTTACGCGTCCGGCGCGGCTCGCGCGATGGTGAAGCGCTGGATCACGAGCCCGCCAAAGGCGATGAACCACACGAAGGGCGCGACATGCGGCGCGAACGCGGCAACGATCGTGCCCGGAATGAACACGAGCAGCGGAAACATCGAGGCCATGATCTCGTGACGCCAGCCGCCGAGGATGGTCCACCACAGCCAGGCATTGAGGCCGGCGATCGCGGTCAGGTGCAGGCCGTAGAGCACCGCCACCGCGTTGCTCATGCCATAATTGGTGTAGAGACCGTTGGTCACCGGCAGCAGCACGATCGAGAGCAGGAAGAACAAATTCAGGATCACCGCGCCGCGGCTGCCGACCGGCTGGCGCGCCAGGCGCCGGTGATGGCTGATCCAGAACACGCCGGCGATGATGAAGCTGAGCGCAAAGCCGGCGAGCTTGCCGGAATAGACATGGGCAAGATCGCTCCAGCCGGGCGCACTGGTGAACACCGCGGCCTTGGGCAGGTCGTAGGCGAGCAGCGTCATGGCGACACCAAAAATGGTGTTGCTGAGCGATTCCAGCCGCCGCATCTCGAACTGGTCGGGCTTGAGCTCGGTCATGCCAGGGACGCGTTTCTCGGGCTGGAACTTCGGGCCGTCTTTCCCCCTAAATCCTAAACCCGGTTTCGTCCAGCTGCATTGCGATTCGCGACGGGATCGCCGACTCTCCCCCTTTCACCGGGGCGATTCGTGGCGACATATCTGGACACGCTCAATGCGGAGCAGCGCCGCGCCGTCGAGCATGGCGTGGCCGAAGGCGCGACCGTGGGCGCCCCGCTGCTCGTCATTGCCGGCGCCGGCTCCGGCAAGACCAACACGCTCGCCCACCGCGTCGCGCATCTGATCGTCGCCGGCGCCGATCCGCGCCGCATCCTGTTGATGACGTTCTCCCGCCGCGCCGCGGCCGAGATGGCCGGCCGCGTGGAACGCATCGCCCGAAAAGTGCTGGGCGAGAACAACGCCGCGATCATGCGCGATGCGCTCACCTGGGCCGGCACCTTCCACGGCATCGGCGCGCGGCTCTTGCGCGAATATGCAGAGCGCATCGGCGTCGATCCCGCCTTCACCATCCACGACCGCGAGGACTCCGCCGACCTGATGAACCTGGTCCGGCACGAGCGCGGGTTGTCGAAGACCGAGAGCCGCTTCCCCGCCAAGGGCACGTGCCTGTCGATCTACTCGCGCTGCGTCAATGCCGAGATGGAGATCGAGAAGGTGTTAGGGGTGCACTATCCCTGGTGCGCCGGTTGGGCCGCCGAGCTGAAAGGCCTGTTCGCGGCTTATGTCGAGGCCAAGCAGGCCCAGCACGTGCTCGATTACGACGATCTTCTCCTCTACTGGTCGCAGATGATGAGCGATGCGCTGATCGCGGAAGAGATCGGCGGCCGCTTCGATCACGTGCTGGTCGACGAATACCAGGACACCAACCGCCTGCAATCCTCGATCCTGCTGGCGCTGAAACCTGATGGCCGCGGGCTCACCGTGGTCGGCGACGACGCGCAGTCGATCTATTCGTTCCGCGCCGCCACCGTGCGCAACATCCTGGATTTTCCGCAGAGCTTCTCGCCCCGCGCCGAGATGATCACGCTCGACCGCAACTACCGCTCGACCCAAGCGGTGCTGGCGGCAGCCAACGGCGTCATCGGCCTTGCGCGTGAGCGCTTCACCAAGAACCTCTGGACCGACCGCACCTCGTCGCACAAGCCGCAGCTCGTCACCGTGCACGACGAGGCCGACCAAGCCCGCTACATCGTCGAACAGGTGCTCGCCAATCGCGAGCAAGGCGCGCTCTTGAAGCACCAGGCGGTGCTGTTCCGAACTTCCTCGCATTCCGGCCCGCTGGAGATCGAGCTGACCCGCCGCAACATCCCCTTCGTCAAGTTCGGCGGGCTGAAATTCCTCGACGCAGCTCACGTCAAGGACGTGCTGGCCCTCTTGCGCTTCGCGGAAAATCCGCGCGACCGCGTCGCGGGTTTCCGCATCCTCCATCTGTTGCCGGGCATCGGACCCGCCACCGCGCAGCGCGTGCTCGACCAGATGGCGGAAAGCACCGATCCGCTCGCCGCGCTCGGCCTGCTCCCGGCGCCAGCTCGCGCCGGCGTTGATTGGACCGACTTCGTCCGCACGACCCAGAATTTGCGCTACTCGGAATGGCCTGTTGATCTCGAACGCGTGCGGCTGTGGTACGAGCCGCATCTCGACCGCATCCACGAGGACGCCGAGACGCGGCGCGCCGATTTGATGCAGCTCGAGCAGATCGCGAGCGGCTATGCCTCGCGCGAGAAATTTTTGACCGAGCTCACGCTCGATCCCCCGGATGCGACCAGCGACAAATCCGGTCCGCCCTTGCGCGACGAGGACTACCTGATCCTCTCCACCATCCATTCCGCCAAGGGCCAGGAATGGAAGTCGGTGTTCGTGCTCAACGTCGTCGATGGCTGCATGCCGTCCGACCTCGGCGCCGGCACCAGCGCCGAGCTCGAGGAGGAGCGCCGCCTGCTCTATGTCGCGATGACGCGCGCCAAGGACGATCTCCACCTCGTCGTTCCTCAGCGCTTCTTCGTCCACGGCCAGGCCGCCAAGGGTGACCGCCACGTCTACGCCTCGCGCACCCGCTTCATCCCGGAGCAGCTGGTCTATCTGTTCGAGCGCACCGCCTGGCCGAAGGCCGCTGCCGGCGCGGCCCGCACCGCGGCGCAGGGCCCGAAGATCGATATCGGGGCGAGGATGCGCGGGATGTGGCGGTAGTGGTTACGCGTTCAGCCTGTCGAACTGGACCTTGCCCGCCTTCATCACCATCGGAATGTACTCGCCCTGGCCGAGCAGGCAGGAAACGTCGCGCAGCGGATTGCCGTCGACCACCAGCAGGTCCGCGATGGCCTCGGGCACGATCCGGCCGAGCTTGCCCTCCATGCCGAGCACCTCGGCGCCGATCAAGGTCGCGCTGGCGATGGTGGCGCGCGGCCCGAGTATCTCGGCGCGGATGCGGAATTCGTCGCTCTGGAGACGCTGGGACGGTCCCAGCAAGTCGCTGCCGAACCCCATCTTCACGCCGGCATCGCGGTAGACCGCGAGCGAACGCAGACCGGCGTCGCGAACATCGGCGATCTTGGCCACGCTCTCGGGCGGCAAACCGTATTGGGCGCCCTCGTTCGCCAGCGCCTCATAGGTGACGAGCGTCGGCACCACATAGGCGCCCTTCTCGGCCATCAAGCTCGCGGTCGGAGCATCGACCAGATTGCCATGTTCGATCGTGCGCACGCCGCAGCGAACGGCGCGCGCGATGGCAGCAGCGGTGTAGGCATGGGCCAGCACATAGGTCTGGCGCCCGCGCGCCTCCTCGACGATGGCGCGGATCTCGTCCTCGGAGTAACCGAAGGCGCCGACCGGATCGGTTGGCGAGGCGACGCCGCCCGACGCCATGATCTTGATCTGGTCGGCTCCCATCTGCAGCTCCTCGCGCGCCGCCTTGCGCACGCCGTCGACGCCGTCGGCAACGCGTGCCAGCGCGCCGACACGTACGCAGCAGGGACACGGCGCGTCGCTGGCGAGGTAGTCCGAGCGCGCCCGCATGTCGCCGTGGCCGCCGGTCTGGCTCAGCGCGCGGCCGGAGACGAACAGCCGCGGGCCGTCGGTCAGGCCGGTCTCGATCGCCTGTTTCAGCGCATGGCCGGCGCCGCCGGCGTCGCGGACGGTGGTGAAGCCCCGCCGGAGCATGCCCCGCAGCAGTAGCGTCGAACGCAGCGTCACCAGCACGTTCGGCATGTGCACCTGCTGCGCCAAGTTGAGCTCGACCGCTACCGCATGAACGTGCAGGTCGATCAGGCCGGGCATCAACGTCTTGCCCTTCAGGTCGATCGTCCGATCGGCCGAGGCCTGGAGCGGCCGGTCGGAGACCTCCTTGATCAGATTGTCCTCGACCAGCACGTGATGTCCCTCCAACAGGTCCGGCTGGAGTGGATCAAGCAGTGCGGCATTCTTGAAGAGGGTGCTGGGCATGGTCGTTTCCTGTCTGGTCAGGACTGTATGAGCAGCGCGGGCAGCGCGAGCTGGGCAAAGGGAAGGCACGCCGCGATGTCGTCCGCGCCGTACCAGGCTTCCTCGTGCAGCAGGTTGAGCGAGCCGAGCGTGCGCCCGCGCCAGCGCACGGGCATGTTGAGCACGCTCTCGCAGCCGAGCGACGCGATCAGCTCGTGGTCGGGAAAGACGTTGCGCAAATCATCCTGCGTGCGGCCGATATAGGCCTCGCCGCGATCGAGAACGGCCTCGGTCCACGGGCCCGGCGCCAGGCGCTTGCGTTCACCGGTCGGATACGGGCCGGGGAGATTGGAATAGACCCGCGCTGCTTCGCCGCTGTCGCCGTCATAGGTCAGGATCGTGAACAGCTTGTGCCCAATCGACGATTTCAACGCGTCGTCCAGCGCCGAGAACAGGGCATTCGGCTGCTCCACCCTGCCCTGCGCGGCCGCCACATTGCAGAGCAGCGGATCGGCCTGGCGTCTCGCCTTCCTCATGCGACTTCACCCGCCGCAATCTCTTCCAACGAGCGGCCCCGCGTCCGCACGCCCATCAGGACGACGGTCAGCGCGCCGATCAGCAGAACGCTGGTGGTGATGCCGAACACGCCGGCAAAGCCGAAATTGGGATAGAGATAGCCGACCAGGATCGGCGAGACGATCGCGCCAATGCGGCCGATCGCGGAGGCGAGGCCGGCGCCTGTGGTCCTGACCGGCGTCGGAAACACTTCCGCCGTATAGGCATAGACGCCCGCATAGGTGCCGTTCATGAAGAACGACAGGCAGATGCCCGCGAGCATGATCTGCTGGTCGCTGTGCGCGAACGCGAGTCCGAGCGCGCTGGCGCCGCCGAGCACCATGTAGGACGCGATCGTCGCCTGCCGGCCAACGCGCTCGTTGAACCAGGCGGCGCTGAAATAGCCGGGTATCTGCGCGCAATAGATCGCGATCGAATAGGCGAAGCTCTTGGTGATGCTCATGCCGTTCTGGACCAGAAGGCCGGGAATCCAGACGAAGAAGGAATAATAGCTGAAGGTGATCGCCAGCCACATGATCCAGGTCATGATGGTGATGCGCGCCTGGCGGCCGGCGAGCAGCGCGGCGAAATTGGCCAGCAGCGTTCCCCCGGCGACGGGCGGACTGACCGCATCGACAACCGGCTGCGACAGCGCGTGACCCTCACGGGCGAAGCCGGCTTCGATCCTGTCCAGCACGGCTTCGGCTTCCTTGCTCCTGCCCCGGCTTTCCAGCCAGCGTGGCGATTCCGGCAGCGCCCTGCGCCACCACAACAGCATGACGACCGGCACGGCGGTGATCACCAGCACGATGCGCCAGCCGTTCTCATAGGCGGGAACGATGAAGTAGCCGAGCAAGGCCGCCGCGACGAAACCGAAGGAGAAGAAGCCGGCCAGCGCGCCGGTGAAGCTGCCGCGGAAGCGCCGCGCGACGAACTCGGCGAGATAGGGCGCGATGATCGCGCTCTCGGCACCGGTGCCCATGCCGGCGACGACGCGGGCGGCGAAGAAGGATGGCCATGTGTCGACCGCCGCGCTCACGATCGATGCCGCGCAATAGAGCGCCAGCGCCGACATCATCACCGCCCGGCGGCCTATCAGGTCGCCCAGCGTGCCCGCCAGCAACGCGCCGAACAGGAAGCCGATATAGGTGCTGCTGCCGAGCACGCCGATCTCGACGCTCGACAAATTCCAGGCGGTGCGCAGCACCGGCAGGATGAACGCGAGCACGGCCGCGTCCATCGCATCGAACATGTAGCCGAGCCCGCCCATCAACAGCAGATGCGTGTGGAAGCGCGCGAATGGAAGGCGCTCGATGCGCGCCGATATCATCGACATGAAAGTCCCCCTCGATTGTCACGGGCCCGGCGCGCCGCTCGGGAGGGGACCATAGACAAAGTGACATTATCGTCATAATTTATAATTATGATTTGATATATCACTGCGGTGAATGTTCGTGTCGTTCCGCGCGCTCGACCTCAACCTCCTGAAAGTCTTCGAGGCGCTGATGACCGAGGGCAGCGTCACGCGCGCTGCAAATGCGTTGCGGATGACCCAGCCCGCGGTCAGCAACGCGCTCGCGCGGCTGCGCGACGCGCTCGGCGATCCCCTGTTCGTGCGAGCCGGCACCGGCATCCGCCCGACCCAGCGCGCCGTGGTGCTGTGGGAGCCGATCGGCGAGGCCCTGGAAAGCGTGCGCGGTGCGCTCGACGAGCAGGTGTTCGATCCTGCACGTACACAGACCGAATTCAGCCTGTCGATGTCGGACTACATCTCCTCGCTGGTGATGCCGAACCTGCTCGGCCATCTCGGCAAGGTTGCGCCGAAATCGCGCGTCCATACCGTGCCCAATACTGTCGTCGAGATCGCCGACCAGCTCGAGGACAACAGGGTCGATTGCGTGCTCAGCGTCTATGTCAACGAAGCGCAGCAGCCGGCCGCCATCCGCTCGCGCTCGCTTTGGACGGTCGACTATGCCTGCTTCATGCGGCGCGGCCATCCGCTCGCGGCCCAGAAACGGCTGAGCACGCGGACCTTCCTCAACGCGGGGCACGTCGATGTGAGTCTCGCCGGCAAGACCTTGCCGTCCTACGATCTCTTCCTGGCCTCGCGTGGCCTATCGCGCAACCTGGTCGCAACCGTCAATCACTACAGTGCCGCCTACGAGGTCGTCCGGCAGTCCGACCTGATTGCCGTGCTGCCGAGCGACCTGCGCTCGCAATCCCGGCACGCACCGTTCCTGCACGCCACGCCGCTTCCGCTTCGCGCGCCGCCGCGCATCGTCAGCCTGTTCTGGCACCAGCGCAACGACACCGTGCCGGCGCAACGCTGGCTACGCGAGACGCTGGTCGGGATGTTCGCCGAGGCCGACTGAACACGCACCTAACACCCTCCAAAAAGGAAACGGTGCGTTTCTCGAAGCAGCATTGTTGCGCTGGCATTAGCGGCCTAGCTCCACCGCAAACGATCCCTCCCTCAATGACAGGCGCCTGTTGCGCCCGCAGAGACCTCATCGATGACCGCACCGCTCGAATTTGGACTGGATACCTTTGGCGACGTCACCAAGGACGCCGCCGGCGCGATGCTTTCGCATGCGCAGGTGATCCGCAACATTGTCGATGAAGCCGTGCTGGCCGACGAGCTCGGTCTCGACTTCATCGGCCTCGGCGAACACCATCGCGCCGATTTTGCGATCTCCTCCCCCGAGACCGTGCTCGCGGCCATCGCATCGCGCACCAAGCGCATCCATCTCGGCTCTGCGGTGACGGTACTGAGCTCGGACGATCCGATCCGCGTGTTCCAGCGCTTTGCGACGGTGGATGCGCTCTCGAACGGGCGCGCCGAGGTGATCCTCGGCCGCGGCTCGTTCACCGAATCCTTCCCGCTGTTCGGCTTCGACCTGCGCAAATACGAAGAGCTGTTCGAGGAGAAGCTCGACCTGTTCGCCGCGCTCTTGTCGCAGCAGCCGGTGACCTGGGAAGGTAAGCTGCGTCCGCCGCTACGGGATCAGTTGGTCTATCCGCCGGTCGAGAACGGCACGCTGAAAACCTGGATCGGCGTCGGCGGCAGCCCGCAATCGGTGGTGCGCGCCGCGCATTACGACCTGCCCCTGATGCTCGCGATCATCGGCGGCGATCCCGCGCGCTTTGCGCCCTACGTCGAGCTCTATCACCGCGCGTCTAGGGAGTTCGGCCGCCCGGCACAGCCGATCGGTGTGCATTCCCCCGGCTATGTCGCCGAGACCGACGAACAGGCGCGTGAAGAGTTGTGGCCCGATTACAAGGCCATGCGCGATCGCATCGGCAAGGAACGCGGCTGGCCGCCGATGGGCCGCGACGAGTTCGTCAGCGAAGCCGAGCACGGCTCGCTCTATGTCGGCTCGCCCGAGACCGTTGCGCGCAAGATCGCCAAGACTGCAAAGGCGCTTGGCATCTCGCGTTTCCAGCTGAAGTATTCGGCGGGGCCATTGCCGCACGAGAAGCTGATGCGCAGCATCGAGCTTTACGGGCGCAAGGTCGTGCCGATGGTGCGAGAGATGATCGCGTAAAATCTGCCTTCAGTCGTCTACGACCTCGCGCCCTGCTTCATCAGCCCGAGCCTGCTTGCGCCGACATAGAGCGAGAGCACGGCGGCATTGGAGACGTTGAGGCTCTTGATCTCGCCGGGCATGTCGAGCCGCGCCACCACGCTACAGGTCTCGCGGGTCAGCTGCCTGAGGCCCTTGCCTTCGGCCCCTAACACCAGCGCCAGCGGCTCACGCAGCGCGACGTCGCTGAGATCTTCGCTGCCCTCGCTGTCGAGCCCGACGGTCTGAAAGCCGCGCTCGTTCAGCGCGGTGAGCGCGCGGGCGAGGTTTTGTACGGTGATGAGCGGCACGAGCTCGAGCGCACCGGAGGCTGCCTTCGCGAGCACGCCGGTGGCTTCCGGACTGTGACGCGCGGTGGTGACGATCGCCTTCACCGCAAAGGCCGCGGCGGAGCGTAAGATCGCGCCGACATTGTGTGGATCGGTGATCTGGTCGAGCACTAGCACCATGCCTTCCTGCTTCAAGGTCTCGATATCAGGCGAAGGCAGCGGATCGGCTTCCGCGAGGAGGCCCTGATGCACGGCGTCTGGCGACAGCAGACGGTCGATCTCCTGGGGCCGGACGATCTCTGGCGCGATGCGGGTTGCGATGTTTTCGTCCGCGAGCCGCCTTGCGGCGTTCTCGGTCAGCGTCAGCTTGCGGATCCGCCGCTGCGGGTTGGCGAGCGCCATCGTGACGGTGTGCCAGCCATAGAGGATGACCGGCCCGTCGGGGTGCGAATCGCGGTCGCGCCAGGCCGGGCGGCCGGCCGATTTCCCGGGCCTGTTGAAGGGCTTAGCCCCGCCGCGAGCCCCCTTGGGGCCGAATTTTCGATCCTTCATGGGCTCGCTTGTGTCACGGGTCCCCGAATATGGCAATTTCGGTGCCTTCAGGGCGATTTTAGCTGTTCGCCTCGGTTGACTTTGCCCCACTGCTTCGCCCATAAACGCGCCCGGTCGCGCCCCGATCCGGGTTGTCGCGGCCTTCACGTTCCATGGCCGTCTTCGGTCCGCCGGCAAGGTCCGGCCCGATTGTGCTGCCGTCGAGCGGGGGAGTGTCCCGAGTGGCAAAGGGAGCTGACTGTAAATCAGCCGCCTCATGGCTTCGCAGGTTCGAGTCCTGCCTCCCCCACCAGCCTTCGCTCGCTTCGCGAACTTCGGCTGGGCAAGCCAACCTAGAACTTCATTATGCGAAGCGAGCGAAGGCTGCCACGCCGTAGCAGGCGGGCTGACGGCCAAAAGCGCCGATCGCCACTACGTTCACACCAAAAAAGCAGAACGCCCGTCCGCATCACGCGAACGGGCGCCTCGTCGGCTGAACCGATCAGAGATCAGTAATAGCGGCGCAGCACGCGATGGCCGCCGTAATACGGTGCGTGGCGATGAGCGTAGCCGTAGCGCGGACCGTAGCCGTAGTGCACGCGCGGCAGATAGCCGTAGCGAGGGCCATAGCCGTAGCGATACGGACGATAGTACGGGCGGTGATAGCGATAAGCGGCACGATAGCCGTAACCATAGCCATAATTGGCGGGCACGACGACCGCGTCTTCACGATAGGTCGGATACGGCGCGAAGGCGCCCGGCCCGGTGTAGGTCGGACCCTGGTTGACGTAATAATACTGCGTGGTCGGCTCGGCGAGGCGCTCATATGCTCCATAGCCATAGCCATAGCCGCCGCAGCCGGTGTTGCAGCCGGAATAGACCGGCGCAACCGGCGCGCACGTGGTGAAGCCGCAGGCCGCGGCGGGCGCGGTAGCGACGAACATCACGGCAGCCGCCGCGACCAGTCCCGAAATCATCTGACGCATTACTCTCTCCTGTTGATTTCCGTTTTGTGGCTTTTCACGTTTGCTAACCCGGCGGCTTGCCGGGGATCTCTGTATGCGGCCGTGGCCGAGGGCGCCGAGGATGGTCGTTGATCTCGGGCGCGAGGATCACCGGCGGCGGATCGACGGGCACGTCCATCTGCGGCGGCAGCGGCGCGGACGACGCGCCCCAGCTCTGGTGGTAGCTCTCGGCTGGCTTCGGCAATTTGCGGTTCGCGGGCGGCTCGACCTCGAGCCGGCCGTAGCCGGGCCGCAGGCCCAGCGTCGGATAATAGTGGCCGACGTCGTCGGGCTGCCGCTCGGCGATATAGCGCCCGCCATAGATCGTCGGCTGCACCTGCTGGTTCTTGCCGAGGCCCCAGACGCCCTCGACGACGCTATAGGACGCGTCGATGTTGTTGATGATGATCGGCACGCCGGGACGGCCGGGAACGACGATATCGAAGCCGCCGTCGGCAAGCGCCGTCGCAGGCAGTCCGATCAAAAAGGCAGCGAGCGCCGCAGCGCGCATGAGAGGCCCCCGGTTATCCGGCGACAACCTATCCGATAGCGACGCAGAGAGGGTTAAGGCCCGCTCACCAATTTCCGGTAAGCCTAATGTGCAAGGATTGCGCGCTGCTCAAATGCTGCAAAGCGCACTAGCGAAGCGTTAACGGCATCGAGCGCACCGACCGGAACCACCCGTATGCTCACATCCGTTTGACCGTCCAGCTGCGAAAATCGACCGGTTTCACCGGAACGTCCGGCGCGCTCGGCATTTAGCCCCCGTTCAACCACAACGGGAGCCAACAATCATGAACATCAAACTCCTCGGCGCCGTCGCGATCGCGACCACCACTCTCGCGGGCCCCGCGATGGCACAGGCGGTGGTCAACAATCCTGCCCGCTGCTCGGCCCAGTTCCCGAATGCCAACTGCCAGAACCTCGGACCGGGAAACCCGTACACCGACAGGGGTTATCGCCATCGCCGCATGTCCTATCGGCAGACCAACAGCGGCGACTGGAATAACGATTGGAACAGGAGCCGCACCGGCTTCTGGCCGACCGATGTCGCGGCGGGCGTAGCCGGTGCTGCGATCGGCACCGCGGGCGCGATCGCAACCGCTCCGTTCCGCGCCTGGGACAATTCCTACGCCTACGATCGTTCGTGGGACAATCGCGGCTGGGACACCCGCACCTATGCCCAGCGTAACGGCTTCGTCTGCACGCCCGGCACCTGGTTCAAGGGCGACGACGGCCGCCGGCACATCTGCCAGTAAGCGGCTCACATTGAACGCGACCCATCAGGCGGCCCGCAAGGCCGCCTGATTCATGTCTTGCGACGACGATCGCGGTTCTGGCACTTTCCGACCAAGTCTGATATTGCGGCGCGCAAGGGTGGACGGCCGGGTGGACGGCCCCGGCATGTGCCGGCCCTGCCCGCTTTCTCAGGCGTCGCCGGCTTAGCTCAGCGGTAGAGCAGCGGTTTTGTAAACCGAAGGTCGGGGGTTCAATCCCCTCAGCCGGCACCATTGGTTTAGCCGACACCGCGTCGTGGCCTGACGTGCTATGTCGAACCTGCAATCGACCCGGGCGGCAAAGCTTCCACCGCCCTCCGCGACCGCGGATCGAAGCCTGTCAATTGCCACGGCTCCTTATTCATCGGCGACCACCGCAAGAACTAAACCATCGGTTTGCCGTTATCCTTGAGCTATAGAGCCGTCTCGCGGAGGTCTAGCGATGGACCCGAATGATCGGGTAGCCTTAGCCCTATCCGCTGTCGCCTTGGCCATCGCCATTGTGGTTGCATCGACAGTCACGTTAGAGCGCGTCAATACCCGTACCGCCAGCAACGACGCACCTCCCGGAACGGTAGGACTCGCCAGGCCTCACCCGCCACTGGACCGTGCTCCCGGTGAACCGATACAGACGTCAGGAGCGTCGTCCAACGCAAGTCATCGGCAGCGTCCTTGACCGAACACCGGCCGCGCCGGCACCTGCCTGTGCCTCAGCTTGAACTCTTGCGCGCACTGCCCTGTTCGAAGTGCGCGACGCCGGCGCCACCGATCTCGACCCAGGCATGTTTCGATTGCTCGAACACCGATCTGACGGGCGCCGGAAAATCCGGATCCGCGATGGCGCCGACGGCAACGCCGATCATGTCAGGCAGATTGTCAGCCTTCCAGCAGACCGTCGAGCCGCAGTCGGCGCAGAAAAAGAAGCGGACCTCGCCGCCGCTTGCGGCGGCGCGAGCGTACTGCTTAGGCGCGCCGGAGATCGTGACGTCTTCGACAGGGTAGAACGCACCGACGCCGAACGGCGCTCCGGTTCGCCGCTGGCAGTCGATGCAATGACAGGCCGCGACCAGCCTGGTCGGTCCCGGGAGCGAAAGTGAAACAGCACCGCAACTGCATCTGGCATCGATCATCGGACATCCTCCAGCCGCCAGAGCCCGAGGCTCTTGTCGCGCCAGCCGCCACCGCCCTCCTCGCAACGCTCGTTGATCAGCGCGTGCGGCGCCGGCCAGTCGAACGGCGGCTTCTCCATGTTCAGCGCCCGCCAGTCGCCGTCCTCGCAATCGCGATTTGCATCCCATTCCGGAAAGGTGGTGGCCAGCAGGAAGCGCGCGCCGCTCTCCCGGAATCGCGCGAGGGCGCGATCGATATTCGCAAAGCTCAGATGCACCAGACAGGCAGAGAATGACATCCGCACGCGGCAGTGCATCGCGCGTGATGTCGGCAACGAGAAACCGGCCCGACGACCCGCCGCCTGCCACACGCCGGCGGTTGGCCTCGATCAGCGACGGCACGATGTCGATACCGATGTAATCGACATCGAGCTTCAGGCGGCCGATCCAACCGGCATCGCCCCAGGGCGCATCGAGCAGCGAGCGCGCGCCGAGCCGTTGCAGCAATGGAGCAAGCGCCTCCCGGATCGCGGCGGTCGCGGGATCCTCCGAGCCGAGGCCCGACACCGAAGCCGCCGCGCCCCACAGGTTGGTCCGCTCGATCCGCTCGAACCGGGCGGCCAGATCGAGGCCGGCGAAATTCTCGCGGTCGGCGAGGAAACGTTCGTGAGCGAGCATGGGAGGACGATTGGAGATCATCGGACTGGGCTCAAATCAAGTCGCGAGCCCAGTGTACAGGCGATCCGTCGCCTCCGGAATCGCCTGTCTTTTCGCTCAGGCCGGCTTCTGCCACTCCATGACGTGGAAGAAGGGCACGCGGCGATGACGGGCAACCTGCTCGGGACTGCCGCCTGTTGGCTGCGGCTCGACGAACAGGCGCAACTGGAGACCGTGATCGAGCAACAGCGTCATGTAGGTGCTGAGCGGACGATGCCAGTTCCGGATCCGGATGCCGTGCCAAGCGGCCCAGATCGGCCGCTCCTGCATATAGTGGTCGATCGCGAAGCGCCACGGGCCCTCGCCATCACGCGTCCAACCGTCCGGCTGGCCAGCGGTGTTGAAGCTCGTCAGGTTGGCGATCAGTAGCGTGCCGCCCGGGCGCAGCACCGCCACCATCCTGGCGATCGCCGCACCGAGATCGGGCATGTCGATCAGACTGAGATAGCTGACGACCAGGTCGAAGCTCGCATCGAGCTCCATCGTCTCGGCGCGGCCGAGCCGATAGTCGCCATCCGGGTCCAGCTCGCGGGCGCGCGTGAGCAGCGCCTCGGTCGGATCGATGCCGGTGGTACGGATGCCGGCGCGCTGCATGATGCGGCAAAAGCGCCCTTCCCCACAGCCGACATCGAGCGCATTGCGAAAGCCGCGCCCTTCGATGCGCTCTCTCATCGGCGCGTCCAGCACGAAGCGGCGACCATAGTCGCCATCTTGCCCCTGCTCGACGATCCAGGCGGCCGCGGACGCGGCCCAGCCGTCGCTGACGTCCTCGTTCATAGGCAGACCTACAGGAATGGAGGTTGGCCGCGCGCAGCGCGGGCGCAGTTACTGAGCACAGATTGGATCAGAGTTCAACATGAGGTAGCATGCGCATACGATGCGTTCCATCACGCTCAAAGAGAAAGCCAGGATCGCCGCCGGTGCGGTTACGGCCATCGTGATGACGGCCGTGCTGTTTGCAATCGCAATGGGGTTTCTGCTGGCGCTATAGATGATGGCATCGGCACCGCGGGCATACGCCGCCGCCCAAGCTCACCCGGCGCACACGGCCCGCCGGAATTTTCGGACTTCAGCTAGTCGCCATCGCTTGGCAGCGTTGGGCGGACTTATAGGCGGCGGCTCCAATAGGGTCTAATCGGAACCAAAGACGTGCGTCATGGGTTCTCGATCCATGCGGATCAGGGAAGAAAACCGAAACATGTTTCTGCTGGCAACGGTGACGCTGTGCTGTGGCGCCGTGGCCGGCACAGTTGCGCTGTTCGAACCGGCGCCGTCACCTGATCCTGCAAAGCAGGTGGCCCAGCGGATGGCGACCGACGTCAGCGCTCAGAAGACACCGGTTCGAGTGGTCGGCGCGCCGTTCGAGCCCAACGTCAATCCGCGCCAGCGCTAGCCATCACTGCGGCGATACCCCCTTGCCCTTTTCGGGCCGGCCATGCGCACGCGCCAATTCCTCGACGAACGCGATCACCTCCGCCCGCTTGTCGGGCGGCAGCGACAGGAACGCGCGGACGAGCCTCAAGCCCTCCGCTTCGTCCATCCGTTTGTCTTCGGCATTCATTCGACCACTGTCGGGCGATCGGGAAAAATATGCAATCCCCTTTACAAACGGACCCTTGATTCGGCGCGGCCGCTTTGTTGGAATGGGGCGCGACTGAGGTGGATCATGAAGTGGATCAGGGAACGCGACGCACTGATCGCGCAGACACTGGCCTTCGTCCAATCGGTGACCGGCAAGAAGGATGACGTCCTTCAGCCGGGCGCGCCGTCGGATTCGCCGGCGGCGACCGTCGAGATCGTCGCCGTCGAGGCCGTCACCGCCGAGATCGAGCCACCCCAGCCCCCTCCGCAGCCTCAGCCCGTCAAGCTCCCGCCGGCGAGGGCAAGCGGCGATTTCCGCAGCGAGATGCAGGCCCGGATTGCCAATTTCCGCAAGCATCAGGAGCGGTTCGAGCGCGAGCGCGAGGAGTATTGCGCGGCCACCCTGACCAAATTGCGCGCCGCCATCTGTGACCCCTCCCCCCGTCCACCGGCCGAAAAGTAGGGCCGGCTCTCCAGCCGGGGGCTACAGCCAGGACCACACCAGCCAGAGATTGGCCGCGCAGGCGCCAAACAGCGCCAGCGTCAGGGGCAGGAGCATGTGCCCGCAGGAGGTTTTCAGGTCGCTCGTCATGGCCGAAAACATCCGCTGATTCCGGCCGGAGAGTCCCAGGGATTCTTTTTTTGGGGATTCAGGACTCATTAAGGACTCAGGGCCCTACCGCCCCTGATTACGGCGCCGTGATCGGGCCGCCGGCCGGAACCCCTCACCCCGCAAAGTCGTTAACGGGCTTTCCTGGAGTGGGAAGAATGCCCTACGCCCTGTTCTGCAACGAGGCCCAGATCAGTAAGGCCTATCCGAGCGAGTCCGACGTCTGGAAGCTCGCGCAGCGAAGTGGCCTTGTCGTCGACGTGATCGCGGACGACGAGCAGCGGGGACCGCGCCGGGTGCTCGACAACGACTACGAGATTGCGCCCTGCCAGGCAGCCCAGGGCGAGGACCCCGCCAAGAACAAGGCCGAGGCCGACCAGCAGTCGAGGATGGAGCTTGAGCTGAATTATTGAGGTCCGACGCCAAACCGGCGTTTCTCAGGGGGTCGCGGTCGCGAGAGACGCCTGCTCGCCTGCCAGGGCCACGCAGGCCTTCCGGCGATGCAGCCCGCGGATCGCGCCGGTGACCTTCAGCACCTTGCCCGACGGACAGGAAGCGTCCTTGACGAAGGCGACCTCATAGGGCGCCAGCATCAGAGGTTCGGATTTGAGGATTGTCTGTGCAGAGCACGGCAGGCAGGTGAAGCACGAGAGCACCACTGCCGACACAAAGATACGCATGTCCGTCGTCCCACCAGCCCGATAATTCTCATATAACGCGTTCCGGAGCGCGAGTTCCGTAAATCGCAAAAATTATTTTTGCTTTACCCCGGCCCCATGACGCGCGTGAGAAGGCGCGCCCGCACTGCTTGCTAGCAAATGACGCGCCAGATGGTTCACGCAAAGCAAACGGAAGGCCGCCGAACAGATGCCGACAAACGAAAGGCCGGCGGGAGCCGGCCTTTGTCAGATCCTGGTCGGGAGCGGTAGGTCAGTAGCGCGCGGCCGCCGGCCCGCCCCAGCCGAACCGGTAGTTCACACCGACCTTGACGGTATGCTCGTCCTCCCGGCCACGAACGCCGACGATGTCGGCCGGGCCGGAGGTGAAGGTGGTGCTGCCAAAGTTGTAATACTGGTACTCGGCCTTCGCCGACCAGCTCGGCGCGAACATGTATTCGAGGCCGGCGCCGACGGTGTAGCCGTCCTTGCTGTTGCCGGTGGTGGTGAAGGTCTGCGGCACCCCGGCGATGTTCACGCCAAGGCCGTTATTGCGCCAGGCATAACCGCCCTTGGCGTAGAGCAGCGTTGGTCCCCAGGTGTAGCCAATGCGACCGGTCACCGACCCGAGCTGGTCGGTGTTGGACGTCACCTGCGTGCCCAGCGGGAACGTGACGCCGTTGTTGTTGGTCGGCAGCCAGGAATACTGGGCCTCGATACCCACCACCCAATTGGGCGCGAACTGGTAGTCGAAGCCACCCTGCACGCCGCCGAGGAAGCGGGCATCGCTCGACTGGAAGCTGTTGTCGCCGGCGAAGGCGCCGCCGACATGGCCACCGATGTAGAAACCGGTCCAATTGTAGATCACCTGCGGCGGCGTATAGGCCGGCGCCTTGGTGTAGGTGCGCGGCTGCATGTCGGCAGCAGCGGCCGGCGCGGCCAGCGCCAGCAGCGCGACTGCTCCGAGCAAAAACCTCTTCATGATCATCCCCGTGCTTTCAAATTCGACCCTCAGCAAACAACGTGGCGTGAATTTGGTTGCTTCGCGACGATGCCGGAACGTTGATCGTTCGTTACTGTGACGGGGTGGCAACAGCGCGATTTTGTTCCGTCACGTCGCCTTGCGCTGGCTGCTCTCGTCGCCTGCGCAGGGCCTGCCGTGAGGATTTGTCGCGAGACGAAACCGCCCCGTTCAAAGCTCGCCAAAATGTGATCCAGCGGCTCCGGCGCGGACTGTCCTATCACGAGGCGATGAAGGCGGGCTTTGCGCTACCGCGTCATCTTTTCCAGTTCCGGAAAGGGTGCGTAAACCGCACCGGCACAGAGCTCGCTCGTCCGATCGACGACGCGGTCGCTCCGCCCGTTGACGAAGATCACGGCGCGTTCGCGCATGCCCTTGTAGCTGCCATCAGTCTCGCGCGGGGTGAAGTGCAGGCAGCTCACATAGAATTGGCGCCCACCAACCTCGCGCTGCACCGGATCAGCCATGCTGGCGTCGCGCACTCCGACCGGATTGTTCAGATAGCTGCGCATCAAGGCCAGCGTGTCGCCGCGGAAATTGTCGGGAAACGGCTGCGGCCCTCCGGCCTGGGTCCCACCCAACAGCGTTGGACGGTCACCGTCGCTGCCGAAACATGCCGCAAGCGCCAGCGGCAACGCCAGGATCACCACACATCTCGCCAATCGCCCCACAGGCCCCGCTCTCCGCTCGATCAGATTCGGAGATGTTCTAGCCCCAAGCTTCTACGAACCCAAGCCCGCACGATCCCAACCCTGCATGAAAGGAGTTCGCCTGCAGCGGCGCAACGACGCACCGGCCCGCCGCCGACACCTCGAGCTTTCGCACGAGGCACGGCGAACGGACCGGGCCTGAATTCCGCACGCGGCGGCGGGGCAATGCCAGGGATGCCGCCGCGCGGGAGATCAGTCGTCAGTTGCGCTTGTCCGATGTCGCCGGCTTGGTCACGTCCGGCTGCGCCTTCAGCGACTCCTTGGACGTGACCTGCTTGTGGTGATGGCGATGCTTGCGCACGGACTTGTGCTCGGCGGGGGTGACGGCAGCGTTGGCGTTCATCGCCTTCGACTTGGTGTCCACCTTGGCGTCCGCCTTGACGTCGGAAGCCTTCGTGTCGGCCTTGGCGCCCGCATCCGGTTTGACGGCAGTGTTCGCTGCCTTGGTCTGGCTCTGATCCGCCTTGATCACCGGCGCGGTCGTGGTGGTCTTGCCGGCCTCAGCGGCGAAGGCCGGGGCTGCGATCACGGAAGCGGCGAGCAAGGCTGCGGAAATGGTCTTCAACATGGTGGTCTCCTCTTGGAAGGATCTTGAGGCGGCGCCCTCTCGTCACCTCTTCGATCGTAGGTGGGAGCCTAGGGGCCGCGCACTGAACCCGGTCTGAAGGCCGCTGCAGGCTTCCGTTCATCTCGATGACAAGTTTGTCATCTGCGGCAGGACGAATAGATCGTGCGAAGCGGGAATGTTTTCGCCCCATGGGTGTTCCGGTCTTCGGGCAATCGTGTAGGATCGCCACGTTCCATACCGGAGAACTTAGATGCGCAAACTCTCAATGCTTGTTGTGCCGGGACTTGTCGCCATGACGCTGGCGGCTGCGCCGGTGCTGTCCAGCGCCTATGCCGCGGGCAGCGACGAGCCCTCCTCGCCGCCGAAGTCGGACAGCTCGTCCAAAAAGGGCAAGAAGAAGAGCTCCTCCGTCAGCGATCCCAAATTCCTGGCGGCCTATCGCACCGCTTATACTGCGATCTACGACCGCCACGACTACACGGGCGCGATCGACCAGCTGAAATCGCTCAAGCGCGACGACGTCGCCGATGTCGCAAACCTGATCGGCTACTCCTATCGCAAGCTCGGCGATTACCAGTCGTCGAAGGCCTATTACGAGCTGGCGCTGAAGGACGATCCGAACCACGTCCGCACCTGGCAGTATTACGGCCTCTGGCAGCTCGAGCAGGGCAACCGCGAACAGGCGCAGTATCACCTCAACAAGATCGCCTCGCTCGCCGGCACCGACAGCTCCGAATATCGCTCGCTCGCCTCCGCGCTCGATAAGCCGACCGGCGCGACGCTGGTCTACTGAGCCGTCGGTCTACTGAGACCTCGCATCTTTGAATGAATTGAACGGGCACAACCTTTGGGTTGTGCCCGTTCTACTTTCTCGGCTAGCTTCCCGCACCAAATCTTTCCCTCGCAAATTGGTGCGCAATGGACCCGTGGCTGCGATCCGCGATCGATTACATTAGCTCCTGGATCGAATTCCAGCTGAGGACCATCCAACAGCCTGGCGTCATCGTCGCGTTCGCCCATCGCGGCGAGGTCGTCGCCGAGCCCGCATTCGGCCTTGCCAATCTCGACACCGGCGAGAAGCTCACGCCCCGCCATCGCTTCCGCATTGCCTCGCACTCGAAGAGCTTCACCTCCGCCGGCATCATGAAGCTGCGCGAGCAGCGCAAGCTCCGGCTCGACGATCCCGTGGGCCAATATGTCGGCGGCCTGCATCCGCGCGTCGCCGAAACGACGATCGCGCAACTGCTCTCGCACAGCGCGGGACTGACGCGCGACGGCGCCGATTCCGGCCAGTTCATCGACCGCCGTCCCTATCTCAGCGCCAAAGAGTTGCTTGCGGAATTGAAGCTGCCGACCGCGGTCGAACCCGGCACGCGCTTCAAATATTCCAACCACGGTTTTGGCCTGCTCGGTCTCGTCATCGAGGTCGTGACGAAGGAGCCTTACCCCGCCTGGATCAAGCGCGAGATCATCGAGCCGGCCGGCTTACGTGAGACCGAACCGAATGCCCCCCTTGCCAAAGGCATGCCATTCGCGTGCGGCCACACGCGAAAAGTGCCGTTCGGCGAGCGCTGCGTGATCCCCGGCGACAATCCCGCGCACGCGATGGCCTCCGCCGCAGGCTTCGTCGCGACTGCCGGCGACACCGCCCGCTTCTTCGCGCAGCTCGCACCCAATGCGAAAAAGAGCGTGCTCTCGGTCGCGAGCCGCCGCGAGATGACGCGACACCATTGGCGCATCCCGCAGAGCTTCGAGGGCTATTACGGGCTCGGTATCAGCGCCGGCAAGACCGACGGCTGGGACTGGTTCGGCCATGGTGGCGGTTTCCAGGGCTACATCTCCCGGACCTGCTCCATTCCTGATTGCGAGCTCGCGATCAGCATCCTCAGCAACTCCATCGACGGCGCCGCGCCGTTCTGGATGGACGGCGCGCTGCAGATCCTGCGCGTGTTCAAGACGCGCGGCGCGCCCGACCGGCGCGTGCGCGACTGGACCGGCCGCTGGTGGACGATCTGGGGAGCCACTGATCTCGTGCCCGCGGGCAACCGCGTGCTCGTCGCCAATCCGCAGTTCAATAACCCATTCATGGATGCCGCCGAGATCGAGATCACCGGCCGCGACACCGGCAAGCTCGCTTGGGCCGCCGGTTACTCCAGCCATGGCGAGCCTGTCCGCCGTGTCCGCGACAAGCGCGGGAGGATCAGCGACATCTGGATCGCCGGTGCCAACGTCAAGCCGGAAAAAGTCGTCGCCCGCGAGATCGGCCGTCGATATCAGCCGCGCAAGCGCCGACCTATTTAGCCGGAGCATGATCCTATCGGAAAACCGCTACGCACTTTTCCGGATCATGCTCTACTCCCTGATCAACGTCTCGACCTCGCTCCGCAGCGCCTGTCGCGAGCCGTCGCGCGAATAGAACATGTGGCCGCCGGGATAGACGACGAATTTCACGCGTTGCGTGACGAAGGCCGGCAACTGGTCGAGCACTCGCTTCGATCCGAAATAGGGCGTGGCGAGATCGAACAGGCCGTGCGCGACCAACACGTTCAGCTTCGCGTCGGTGGCGAGAATCTGGCGCAGCTCCGACACTGATTGCGGCGGGTTGAGGCCGCGGCCGAAATCCCAGTGCCCCTCGACGCTGCCGTTCAGGACTTCGTAGGACCCGTCCGGCCGCCAGTTGAGCTTGCGTGTCAGCACGTCGACCGCGGCACTCGTGAGCGGCGCCTGCAGTGCATCGCCGGAGGGGTCGCCAAAGCGCGAGCTGCCGGAATCCGGATAGGGATCGAAGCCGCGCACGGAGCCGTCGTAGCGTCCCGTCACCTTGCCGTTCTTGCGATCGAACTCGCGGCGGAATTCACCGACGTCGAACCGGCCGGCGAGCCTGCGGCTCACCGCCTGGTCGATACCGGTGAGCTCGGCGACCTTGTCGGCGAGCCGGTTGGTCGCCTCCCTGTCCGCCTCGCCCTTGACGAGATCGGCCAGGAATTCGCCGCGCGCATAAGCCTCGACGTCGGCGAGATCGGCGCGCGTGACCGGTCCCTTGGCCTCGCGCGCGACCGCGACATAGCTCGGCAGTGTCGCGACATATTGCAGCAGGCTCGTGCCGGCGAACTCGCGGAAGTCGAACAGCGGCGAGACAAGGATCAATCCCCTGACGCCGACCCCATGCTGGAGCTGCAACTGGCGCACCACCTTCGGTCCGCGAATGCCGCCATAGCTCTCGCCCGCGACGTATTTCGGCGAGGTCAGCCGGTCGTGCTTCTCCAGCCAGCGACGGATCACGAGCGCGATCGAATTGACGTCGCCGTCGACTGAATAGAACGACTTGCGCGCGTCCTCGCCGCTCACAACGAAGCGGCTGTAGCCGGTGCTGATAGGGTCGATGAAGACGAGATCGGTGAAGTCGAGCCAGGTCTCCGCGTTCGGCTTCACCTCGGGCGAGGCCGACGGCGACAGGGCTTCGCCGTCGAGCGGCAGCCGCCACGGCCCCGCGGCGCCGAACTGAAGCCACGCCGAAGACGCGCCGGGCCCGCCGTTGAACAGGAAGGTCACGGGGCGCGTCGCGCGGTCGGCATCATCAAGTTCATAGGAGGTGACGGCGATGTCAGCGAGCGGCTCGCCCTTGCCGTCGAATACCCGGATCGAGCCGGCGGTTGCGGCGAAGTTGAGGGTTCGGCCAGGCAGTTCGAGCGTCTGCTTCGTGGTCGAATCCGGCGGCAGACGGTGCAGTTCGGCCGCCGACGGCGAAGCTGGTGTAGCGCTTTGCGCGCCACCGCTACGCCCGCCCCCCTTCTGTCCGACTGGTGACGCCGCCTCGGAGCGGGGCTGCGGCGGATCATCCGCGCGCGCCAATCCCGCGAGCCCGAAAGCCGAAACCGCCAGCACCAGCATCGCGTGGCGGAGCACCGGCAAACTCAAAATCATGATCGTTCTCCGTGCCCGGCTCTCAAAGCCGGTGCCAGCCGAAAGGCTAGCGCGAAATTGCGACGGTTTGGGGGATCATCGGTCCGGCGTCCCTCGAAGAGGCCGACCGGGCTTGAAACGACCCTGTTTTGTCCTGAACCCGGCGGTCGCCCGTTTGCCTTGAAAGGCGGTCCTCCTCGACAATCGAGGCCCAGGTCGTATAGACGAGCCGGGCGGAACTTACTCGAGCCAGCGGCACCTGCCCGGGAAGCCATGACCAAGACCTCGCGATACGACCGGATCGCCTTCGTCGCCAGCCCGAGCAGCGAGGCGCAGTCCGCCTTCGCCCAGCTCACCCGGGACTATGGCAATTGCGCCCCCAGGGAAGCCGACGTCGTCGTCGCGCTCGGCGGCGACGGCTTGATGCTCCAGACTCTGCACCAGAACATGCACACGGGAAAGCCGATCTACGGCATGCACCGCGGCACGGTCGGCTTCCTGATGAACGAATACTCGACGCACGATCTGCGCAGGCGTCTCGAGGCGGCGCACGAATCCGAGATCAATCCGCTCCTGATGCGGGCGACCGACGTCAACGACCGCGTCCACCTGCATCACGCCATCAACGAGGTCGCCCTGTTCCGGCAGACCTATCAGGCGGCACGCTTGAGGATCTTGATCGACGAGCGAGAGCGCATGTCCGAGCTGATCGCTGACGGCATCTTGGTGGCGACGCCGGCGGGATCGACTGCCTACAACCTGTCCGCCCAGGGGCCGATCCTGCCGATCAACGCCGCGATGCTGGCGCTGACGCCGATCAGCGCCTTCCGCCCGCGCCGCTGGCGCGGCGCGCTGCTGCCCAACACCGCCTATGTCGTGATCGAGGTGCTGGAAGGCGACAAGCGCCCCGTCGCAGCGGTTGCCGACCACGACGAGGTGCGCGACGTCCTCCGGGTCGAGGTTCTCTCCGACAAGACCATCTCGATGCGGATGCTGTTCGATCCCGGTCACAGCCTGGAAGAACGGATTCTACGCGAACAGTTCGGCTACTGAGCCGCCGGCCAGCACCGTCCGGAGAGCCCGATCGCAACCCTTCATTAACCCCCGCCACGATATGGTTAACGAAGGTTGACCGCTTTGGCCCGGGCGTCATGTTCCGTATCGACTTCAACAAGCTGCGCTTCCTCGTCTGCGACGACAATCCGCACATGCGCCGCATCCTGCGGACGCTGCTGCATTCGTTCGGCGCACGCGAAGTCTACGAGGCCGAGGACGGCGCCACGGCGCTGGAAATGTACAGCCATTACGTGCCCGACATCGTCATCACCGACTGGGCGATGCCGATCTTCGACGGGCTCGAGCTTGCGCAGATGATCCGCCAGCCGGAGTCGAAGGGTAATCCCTACGCGCCGATCATCATGCTGACCGGCCATTCCGAGAAGCGCCGTGTCACGGTCGCGCGCGATGCCGGCGTCACCGAATTCCTGGCCAAGCCGATCTCGGCCAAGGGGCTCTATCAGCGCATCCTCAACGTGGTCGCCAATCCCCGCCCCTTCATCAAGACCAAGACCTATTTCGGTCCGGACCGGCGCCGCAACACCAACTCTGCCTATATGGGCCCGGAACGTCGCGTCGGCGAAAAGCACGAGGTGCTCCAGCAGCCCTCGTTGCTCGACAAGGCCCGCTCCTCCATCTAGCGCACACGAGGCAGGCATCATGGCGAAGAACAGCGCAAAGGACATCGAGGTCACGGCCTTCGCCACGCATCACGTCATCAGGCAGCCCAATCCCTTGCGAAAAGTGCTGCGCCGGGTCGAAGAAAAGGACTTGGACGATCCGGTCGCCCGTGCCGAGCAAGCGCTGGCGGGCCTGTCCGGCGAATTCAGGAACTGGATGACGATCGAGGTCCAGAGACTGTCCGCCGCCTGGACCGCCGTGCAGCAGGATGGCTTCACCAAGAAGCTGCGCGACGAGCTGTTCCACGCCGCACACGACATCAAGGGCGATGCAGCGACGTTCGGCTTTGCTTCGGCAGCGGGAATCGCCGAGAGCCTGTGCCGCGTCATCGAGCATGCGCCGGATCTTTCGAAGGTGCCGGCCGAGCTGTTCACGCACCACATCAACGCGATCCTCGCCATCGTGCACGAGAACACCAGGCTCGACAGCATCAGCGTCTCCGCCGAGCTCAGCCGGCGCCTGCGCAAGGTCGCCGACGAATATCTCGCCCACGTCAACCGCGACCGCCCCGAGCATCTCGAGGTGATCCTGGCGCCGAGCATCGCGCCGGCGGATTAAGGGCTCAGCTCTTTCCTCTCGCAATGATGGAGTTTGGGGCTTCGACTCCGCTCTATCGACACGATCAGAATCGTAGGGTGGGCAAAGAGGAGCGTGCCCACCAATCAACATCAACTGCGCAGATAAATGGCGGGCACGGCGCGATGCGCCTTTGCCCACCCTACGGCGTCTCGTTACGCCGCGATCAGATCGTCGTACACCGGATCGATCATATCATCCGCGACGAGCTCGTCGCAGAACAGCCGCGCCTCTTCGCGCGCGGATTCGGTGGCGAAGCGGCGGAGCAGGACCATCAGCGGTTCGGTGGCGCCGCGGTCGGTCTCGCAATGGGTAAGCACGCGCTCGACCATGCGCCGGCGCAGCCGCGCCGCACCATCATCACTGTCGACGAAGCCCTGCTCGTGGCAGGCATCGAGTGCGACCTGGAATGCCGCGAATGTCGCCTCGGGCAGCCCCGCGCGGCGGAGCAGCGCGTGCAGGCTGTTGCCGCCGCGGTCGTGCAGCAGCGCCGAGACGCGCGCCAGCGGCAGATCGGCGAGTTCAGCGAGCGCCGCATCGAACAGGTCGAGATTGCTCGACAGCAGCGCCCGCAGGATCAGACCCGCGGTGAGCTGGCCGGTGATGCGCAGGTGCCGCACCAGGCCCTGCATGTCCTCGCCACGCGAGCGCGCCGCGATGTTCATGGTGGAGCGATCGCGCGCCTCGATCGTGATGCGCTCGGCACGGTCGGCACTCAGCCAGTTTCGGGCCACGACGAACTGCGCAAGGGTCTCGGAAAGCTTGGCCACCAGCGCCGCGCGCGTTACGGCCGGCAGATCCTCCAGCACCAGCATCGCCTCGCGGATCGCGGCGAGATGGCCGTGGCGCTCGACGATGCGATTCCAGGAGAACGGCGCGAGCTCGGCATGGGGATTTTCGATCAGCTCCAGCGCCGCAGCCGCGCAGCCGACCTCGGCGATGGCGGCACAGACCGAGACCGGCAGCGCGATACGGCGGGCGACCGCGCATTGCACCTCGTCATTGCCGGTGGCGACGATGTCGACGAGATCGGCATCGATCAGCAGCGGAGAATGTTCGAGCACGGGCAGCGCAACCGTCGGCTGATCCGCCGACAGCGCCCGCACGATTGCGGCCGGCGCCTCGGTGCTGCGCGCAAAGGCCTCGGCCATCGCCTGCCGCACCAGCGGCGAGGGATCGTCGAGCAACATCAAGAGCGCGCCTTCGGCGGCGACGCGATCGTCATGAGAAAGGTTCGAGATCAGCCAGGCCCGGGCCAACGCCCGCGTCGCCTCGGCCCGCTCGCCGGCGGACGCCGTCCTGATCCAATTAATGAACTGCCGAACAATCATGGTGCTTCCGGCTTACGCAACGAAAACGAAAAATGGTGACGGCTTGTCACCTGCAACACAAAATAAACCACGACGCTTAACAAAGCGTTCACCATAACTGGCTGGTTTTATTGACGTTTTGTTAAGGGAACAAAGGCCGGACACGAGGGAGCGCCAGCCCTCGCCCACGCTCCGTCATTGCGAGCGCAGCGAAGCAATCCAGAAAATGTATCCACGGTGAGATTCTCGATTGCTTCGCTGCGCTCGCAATGACGGTGTTGACGCAGTTGCGCACAAAGATCTGGATTTCGTGCACGGACGCAGCCCGGCGCGTCCGGGACGCGAGCGATTTATTCTTCGAGCAGTGAGTTAGCTTGAGAACGTGCCGCTGCGATCGCTGAAGAGATCGAGCGGCTGAGGCGGCCGCACGTCCGGCATCGCGGATGCGACCGAGGTGAGTGAGGCGTTGTTGCCCCACAATTTCTGCACGGTGGTCGAGACCGGCTGCGTGACGTCGCCGGGCTGATAGATCGAACGAAACACCGGCGTGCTCGGCGCATTGTCCGCGAGCGTCGTTGGCGACGTCGCGCTGACGGGCGTCATGGCGCGAGTATTCGGGAAGGTCTGGAGATAAGCGGCGTTGTCGATGACCGGCGCAGCGGGCTGCACGCCATTCGCGCTCGCGACCTGCGTCGTCGAGGGCGTATCGCCATACATCGCCATCGCGCTGCGGGTCACTTTCGAATTGGCCGCGCTGGCATAGCGCGCGTCGAGCAACGAATAGACTTCGGAGACGCTGCGGGCGCGGCCATCCTTGGCGTAGAAAATCGAGCGGTTGGCGGCGGCCGCGTTGGGAAACAGCCGCGCACCGACGGCTTGCGGATTGTCCTCGGCATTGGCGATCAGTTTCGCGGCGCCGCCGACGCCCATGAAATGGGCCATGTAGAGTTCGCTGTCGCTCGGCCTGCGCCCGAGCAGGCCGGTGAGCTTGAAACTGTTCGACTGCGTCAGCGCCGCAGCCATGTTGGATGCAGCCTCCGGATTGTCGCGCAGCTTCATGATCGACCGCTTCACCAGGGGATCATCGACGGTGTAGGTGCCCGACGAGGTCCTGGTGATGGCGTCGGCATAGCTGCCGTAGCCGAGTTGGGTGCCGGCCTCCTTCACGGTGCCAAGCCAGGTCTGGTCGATGAACTGGTAGAGCCCGTGCGCGGACGAGGTGGTGGCGCCGGCCGTCGGATCGAAATCAGATTCCATCTTGGCAGTGGTCAACATGTACTGGAAGCTGACGCCGGAGATATTGGAGGCCTGCTTGATCGCGCCGGCGACGCGCGCCCGCGACGGATCGAGACCGGCCGATTGCGTCGCGCTGAAATTGCCGACCGACATGATGAAGTGCCCGCCCCGCGCGGCGTTGAGCGACGCCGGCAATTCGGCGCCCTGTCGTCTCACCGTGGGACAGGTATGGTTAATGCCGGGTTAATTCTGGGGTCGCCCCTTCCCCGAGTCATTCCGGGGCGCACCGCAGGTGCGAGCCCGCAATCCATTCCACCGCGCGTTATGCCGTACGATGGATTCCGGGCTCGCGCTACGCGCGCCCCGGAATGACAGCTTGCTATTTCTTATAGACCGCGTCCGGATCGAACAGCCGCTCCGCATCGACGAAGACGAGCTTGGCGCCGCCGTCCTCTCCCTCCACCTTGCGATAGAAGCAGGACCTGCGCCCGGTGTGGCACGCCGCGCCGATCTGCTCGACGCGGATCCAAATCGCGTCCTGGTCGCAATCGGTGCGCATCTCGACGACGCGCTGGGTCTGACCCGATGTCTCACCTTTTCGCCACAAAGCATTGCGCGAGCGGCTGAAGTACCAAGCCTCGCCGGTCGCGATCGTCTTGCGCAGCGCCTCCTCGTTCATGTGCGCGACCATGAGCACATCGCCCGTGGCGACATCGGTCGCGACGCAGGTCACGAGACCGCTCGCGTCAAACTTGGGCAGGAAGGCGAGACCTTCCTCGATCTCATGGGAGTGAGCGGACACGGGACCCTCGCTCGAGCATGATCCGGAAAAGTGTGAAGCGGTTTTCCGAAAAGATCATGCTCAAAAAAATAAGGTCTTGCGAGGTCAGCGCGTCGTGCCTCGCACCAGGGACAGGAAGCGGGCCTGCTCCGCGGGATTGTCGCGGAACATGCCGGTGAAGCGGCTGGTGAAGGTGGAAGCACCATGCTTGGCGACGCCACGCACCGACATACAGGTATGCTCGGCCTCGATCAGCACCGCAACGCCGCGCGGCTTGAGGATCTCGTCGATGGCGGCCGCGATCTGGGCCGTCAGATGCTCCTGGGTCTGGAGCCGGCGGGCGAAGATATCCGTCAGACGCGCGAGCTTGGACAGGCCGACCACGCGTTCCACCGGCGTATAGGCGATGTGCGCCTTGCCGTAGAACGGCATCATGTGATGCTCACATTGCGAAGTGAATTCGATGTCGCGCACCAGGACGAAATCATCATAGCCCGCCGTCTCACCAAAGGTGCGGTCGAGCACCTCGGCCGGGCACTGGTGATAGCCCTGATAGAGCTCGTCGAACGCCTCGACCACACGGCGCGGGGTGTCGAGCAGGCCTTCGCGTTCGGTGTTCTCGCCGATATAGGCGAGCAGCGTCTTCACCGCCGCTTCCGCCTCGGCGCGCGCCGGGCGCGGCTGGTCGGCGCGGACGGCGACGGCGAGGAATTCGGCAGGATCAAGCTCAGCGGGGCGGCTCTCGGGCTGCCGATCGGAAGGCTTGTTGGGGCGGATGGATTTGATCGTGGCGTCCATATCGACTCCGTTCGACGGCCTTGCGGCCGGAGTGTCACCGGCAGACGGGGCGGCAAGCCGCCGGACGCCTGAACAGAATAATTGAACCTGGTGGAAAAGATCCTCTCCACCAACGTCGGCCGCATGGTCTGGGACCCCCGCTGGACTATTTTTCCGCCGGTTCCGCCCCTATATAGGACCGTGGACGGCGCGCGCCAAGGCCGATCCGGTGCGGAAGTGTTGGACTCCATCACATGCTGAACGACATCTACAACAAGCGGATCATCGAACTGGCCGGGAATATTCCGCGCCTCGGGCGGCTGTCGGATCCCGACGCCTCCGCCACTGCCCACTCCAAGCTGTGCGGCTCGACCGTGAAGGTCGACCTCAAGATGAACGGGGACACCGTCACCGACTTCGCCCATGACGTGAAGGCCTGTGCCCTCGGACAGGCCTCTTCATCCATCATGGCAAGTCACGTGGTCGGCTCGACTGCGAGCGAACTCCGTGAGTTACGCGAAACCGTTCGCAAGATGCTGAAGGAGAACGGAGCGCCTCCTCAAGGCAAATGGGAAGAGATCAAGTTCCTCGAGCCGGTCCGCGACTACAAGGCGCGGCATGCCTCGACGCTGCTGACCTTCGATGCGGTGGTGGATGCCATCGGCCAGATCGAGGCTAAGGCGAAGCAGCCGGCGACGGCGCAGGGCTAGTTTCATCAATGTCATTCCGGGACGCGCGTCAGCGCGAACCCGGAATCTCGTGCCGCAATCTCTAGACTCCGGGTTCGTCGTTTCGACGGTAGAGGAAACTTACTTCTGCGCCGCCGCGGCTGGTGTGGCCACGCCGCCGGCGGTCGGCGCCAAGGCTTCCGCGGTCTTGGTCGACTTGGCAAGCTGCTCCGGGTCCGTGCCGAACCTGGCCTGCGCCTTCGGTGCAAGCTCCGCCATCGCCGGCGCGGAGATGTCCACATGCGGCAGCACGTCGGCCACGAGGTCCGTTGTCACGAGATTGGTGAGCTTGAGCTCACCGGCGTCGAGCTCGTGCAAATCCTCCCACGGCGGCACGCTGAGCGCGAGCGACAGCAGATCGCCGGCGCCGCCCATGTCGAAGGTGTATTTGGCCAGCCGGCCGATGTCGCGTTCCACGATCATCAGGTCCTGCGCGCTGTAGCTGGCAGCCTTCGCATCGTCGGCGCGATCGCCCATCCAGATCTGATGAACACGAACATGGGCGGCTTCCGGCACGTAGCGCTTCTTGCCGGCCAGCAGCAGGAACACGCACATGGACTCGCAATAGGCCCCGGACGCGACCGCCGGACGGGCGCCTTGCCCGCCGCGGTTCTGGAGGCTGATGCCGACCGTGGTCAGAAGTCCGAGATTACGGAAGCGCCGGCCGAGCGTGATCGCATCGTTGACCGAACCGCCGCTGGAATCGAGCACCACGGTGGCGCCGCCGAGCTGGCGTCCGCGCGAAAACTGCTCGAAATCCTTCGGTGTATCGGCGGTGATGATGCCGACCGCGCTGATCCAGCCGCGGCAATTCGGCTCGCAGGCCACCCAGCTGAACTTCATCGGCAGCTTGCGCTCTTCGAGAGCAGCGCCGGCTCGCGCCGACGACCCGAATGTCGCGACGGCGCCAGCCAGCGCGACTCCACAGACGGCGGTTCCCACGAGCAACCAGCCGCGAAGATTAAGGGAGTTCAGAAGTCTCAATCTGGTTCCTTCCCCAAGCCCCAAAGGTCCCCAAACAATCCCCGGTAGCGCCCTCTGAGTCCATCATACAGGCGTATGTTTTCTACACACGGGCGTCATAAAAATGGTATCCGGGCGAATACAGCTCGTCCACAGATACTTGCTGCACTGCTCCCAAAAAGCAGGCAAAATATGGCGCGCAAACAACAGCTTACAGTTCCCTGCACCGGAACCGAGCAATACGTCGCTTAAGGTCGCAGCAAAGCGCACATGAAGCATTCAGCCTGCGAGCACTGTTCCAATCCCGTCGCGGGCGCGCTCCGGCTCCCGCGCAGATTCGGCCGCGCTCTGATCTGGCTCTACCGCCATACGCTCTCGCCGCTGGTCGGTTACAATTGCCGGCACCTGCCGACCTGCTCCGTCTATGGCGACGAAGCGATCGAACGGTTCGGACTCTGGGCGGGCGGCTGGATGACGCTTGCGCGCCTATTGCGCTGCAATCCCTTCGGCACCTCGGGCATCGACAACGTACCGCTCACCGCACCGCAAGGCGCGCGCTGGTACCTGCCCTGGCGTTACGGCCGTTGGCGCGGGGTCAACGCGTCCTAAGTTGCTGCGGTGCTTTGCGCATCTTTGCCCTGCGGGGAACCGGAACCCTCTCCTCGCGTTATTGTGATGCTCCTACGGGAGGAAACAACAATGCGCTGGAAAATCAGCCCCAACTTTCACTTCAGGCATTGGCCAAATCTCAGCTCCAAGGGCCACCACGACCGCAGAGCAATGGATCTCCTCGCTACCATCGCCTTGCTCGCTTTCGCCGCCGGCGCCGGCTGGTATCTGGCGACGACTTTTGCGACCCCGCCGGGCACGACGGCGTTGATTGTGCCGAGCCAGAGCGTGCACTGGTAACTAGCGGAACCAGAAAAAGCGCCCGGACTGCGGCGGGATCGACTCCGGCGGACGTAACCGCTTCGGCCGAGGCGGCTTTGGCGACGGCTCGGCGGACGAAGTGGTCTCCGCCGGCGCGGTCTCGCTGCCTGGCACCTTCACCGACAGCAGCAGGTTCGACTCGTGCGTCCGCCAGCGATAGCCCACGCCGAAATCGATCGGTTGTGCGCGCGTGAACAGTTCGGCGTAGCGCTCCTGGTAACGGCCCGGGAATTCATCGATCGGACCGAGATAACGGCCGAACGGGAAGAACCGCCATTGCCGCGCGCTGTAGTTCCCAAGCGGAATGCCGGAATCGTCCTGGATGATGGTGGCGCTGTTGGCGAGGAGCCAGTCGCGCACGACGGTGAAATTGCCGGAATGGAGCAGATACGACGCGCTCTTGAGCAGGCTGTTGCCGGGCCCGAGCGTCTCGCAGAATTTCAGGAAGCCGGTCGCGCGTGCACCCGAATTGGAAAGATCAGTCGAGAAATAATACAGCGTGCGCGCTTCCCCATCGCTGCCGGCGAAGGTGATGCGGACGCCGCGCGTCGCGTTCGGTCCCGGATTGTCGCCGGCCGTATGCACCCCGCCCTTGTCGTCGAGCGCGATCATCTCGACGTTGCGGATGGTCTTGCCGGAGCGCGCAAGGAAGACATAGAGGATCGGCAGCGTGCCGTTGACCTGATTGGCGTGCAGGTCGACCTTCATCTGCTTGGTGATGAAGAACGAAAAACTCAGGATCGAGGCGAGCGAGCGCTCGACGTTGTAGAGCGCAGTGCCGACCGAACCACGCGGCAGCCGCGTCAGGTCGGGCACCGCCCCCACCGGTTCGAGCGCGCCGAGCACGTAGGTGCTGGCCTTGGCATAGAAGGCGTTGGCGTAGAGGAAGTCCGGGCCACTGAACATGTAGAACATGGTCGGCCGGGGTGCGGCGAGATTGACGTCGGCCCAGCTGCGGATCTTGGAGAGCTGCCGTTGCTCGAGCTGGGCGAAGGCGCCATCGAAGAATTTCGCATGACGCTGCCAGCCCGGATCCTTCGTGAGCGGCACCAGCGGCGAGTCCGCCGAAGGCTGCATGCCTGCAAGGAAGCGCGCGGTGTCGTCGTAGGTGACCTCGGCGGCACGTGGGGACGAGACGGCCGCAGCCAGCAGGGCAAGGGCTATGGCTGCAATTCTCAGGGGTCGAAACATGTCTATTCGCGATGTGATGAATTGCCAGTGGCAACCGGCCGCCTGCGGAATGCAACATAAATCAGCAGGCCCGAGAGCATGACGAGCATCCCCGACAGCGACTGTACCGGCCGCTCGGTCAACAGGTAGTACATCATGAACGCGGTCACGAGCAGGAAAACCAGCGGCGTGAACGGGTATCCCCAGGCGCGATAGGGCCGCGGCAAATCGGGATCGGTGATGCGAAGCTTGATGACGCCGGCGACGGTGAAGAACGAGCAGAACAGCAGCGCGAACTGGATGAAGTCAAGCACCGCCTCGAAGCTGCGCGTGAACAGCAGCAGGGTCGCGACCGCGAGCTGAAACAGGATGGCATAGGCCGGCGCACCGTTCGCCGACCTCTGCGAGAACACGCGCAGCGCCGGAATGTCCTCGCCCATCGTCATCATCACGCGCGGGCCGATCCACATCATCGCGCTGATCGAGGAGATCAGACCGACACAGATCATCGCGCCGACGATCCGGCCACCGAGGCCGCCGAAGATGGCGCTGCCGGCGACACTGGCGACGTCGAGCTGGCCGGCCAGCGCGCTGACAGGCGTCGAGTAGAGGAACACCGCGTTCAGCGCGACGTAGAGGACGAGCACGATCAGCGTGCCCGCGAGCAACGCGCGCGGCAGGCTCCGCTGCGGCGTGCTCATCTCGCCGATGATGTAGGTCGCGGCATTCCAGCCCGAGAACGAGTACATCACGAAGACGAGCCCGATCGCGAACGGCGCGCTGACGATGTGGGCGAGATCGCCCGGCTGCGGCATGAAGGTGATCTGCTGTGGCACGCCGATGACGAAGCCGGCCACCAGGAAGGCGACGATCAGCACGACCTTGATAATCGTCGAGATCAGCTGGAAGGTCGAGGAGTGCCTGACGCCGGTCAGTTGCACGAGCGAAACCAGCCACACCACGCCGATGGCGAGCGGGATCGGCGGCAGTTCGGGCTCGACCGATTTGGCGTATTCGCCGAACGCCATCGCGGCGAGCGCGACCGGCGCCGCAAACCCCACCGTCGCCGAGACCCAGCCGGCGAGAAAGCCGAAGGCGGGATGATAGGCGCGGCCGAGGAAATTGTACTCCCCGCTCGAGCGCGGAAACATCGCGCCCAATTCGCTGTAGGAGAACACCCCGCACAGCGCGACGATGCCGCCGACCGTCCAGAGCAGCAGGATCGAGAAGCCCGATGGGATGTCCTTGACCTGGAAGCCGAGGCTGGTGAAGACGCCGACCCCGATCATGTCGGCGACGACAATGGCGGTTGCGACCAGAACGGAGACCCCCGACCCGTTTCCGGTCAGCCGGCCAGTCCAGGGCGCGGTACCCGCATCTGATGCTGTCATCGGGTCCTCAAGCCTCAGGCGTCTCGCCCCATGGGGAGCATCGTGCAGATTGGTCAGTCAATTCAAGCAGGGTTAACAAGGGTTAAATGAGGCAGGCGAACCGGGTATTTTGACACCTCTTATGCACGGTCTTGGGCAATAAGCCCGCACAAACCCCGGACAATCCCGTTCTCCTCCCCCACAATCACGACACGATTGCATGGTCCCTTTGAGCGTTCCGGATGTGGGGAAGTTTCACCGGACGCTTAACGTCGCCTAAACGCCAGTCGGCGCAATTTTCTCAAGATTGCCGATGGACGCGACTTGATGGACGTGACTTGGGGTCATGGGTGGATGGTCGGGGCCGTTCCGAAATTGAGAGCTGACACTCGTGCAGACCGGACGATGTCCGGCGCGCGCGGTCGCGTGCTCCGGGTCGGCCTGATCTCAGCCTTGGTACCGATGTCGCTGACGCTGGTTCAATGCGGCAAGGCGCCCAATCCGGCGGCGCTCGCGGCGAACTCGCAGGCCAACGTGCAGGTGGTCGCCAAGACAAATACGCAGGTGGCAAGCGGCGACACGTTCGAGGATCGCTTCCCTGCCCCGCAGTTCAGGGAGCGTTTCCCCTCGGCCAGCGAGAGTTTCCTGCAACGGCAGATGTCGGACTTCTCGCCCAAGCGCGCCGTCCAGCAGCCGCAACCTGAGCAGGCGCCCTACAAGGTCGCTTCGCTCGAGCCGCAGATCCCCTACAAGCGTCCGCCCCGCGAGGATCTGACGACGCTCGTCAGCATGAAGTCGTCGGCCTTTCCCTATTTCGGCAACAACCCCGCCTCCGACGCGCCCTTCCTCAACATCTCCAAAGGCGACCGCCGCGGCCACCGCAGCTATTCGGGGCGCGTCTACTGGCAGGACGAAACCTACAGCGACAGCCGCGTGCTGGTGCACGTCCCCGAGCATTTCGACGTCCGCAAGCCGGGCGTGATCGTGGTGTTCTTCCATGGCAATGGCGCCACGCTCGAGCGCGACGTGCGCGACCGCCAGCTGGTACCGAAACAGATCACCGATTCCGGCGCCAATGCCATCCTGCTTGCCCCGCAGATGGCGGTCGATGCCGCCGATTCCAGCGCCGGCAAGTTCTGGCAGGCGGGCGGCCTCAAGCGCTTCACGGAGGAATCGGCCAACCACCTCGCCCGCCTGACCGGCGATCCCAACAGCGCGCGGGCCTTCGCGAACATGCCAATCGTGATCGTCGGCTACAGCGGCGGCTTCCTGCCGACGGCCTGGAGCCTGGAGGTCGGCGGCATCAGCGACCGCGTCCGCGGCGTCGTGCTGCTCGACGCGGTCTATGGCGAAATGGACAAGTTCGCGTCCTGGATCGAGAGCCACCGTTCCGGCGTCTTCGTCAGTGCCTACACCCGCTACACCGCGCGGCGCGACCGCGAGCTGATGAGCATGCTGAGGCAGAAGGGCATCAGCGTCTCCGAGGACATGGACGGGCCATTGCGGCCCGGCAGCGTGGTGTTCGTCGAGACTGGCGAGGGCATCACTCATCGCGATTACGTGACGAGGGCCTGGACGCGGGATCCGCTCAAGGACGTCCTGGTGAAGATGTCGGCGACGCCCGCGCTTGCGCTCACGCGCGTCGCCTCCACCAATCCATCCGCATCGAGCCGTTAAACGGACGTGACCGTGGCGCGCTGAGGGCCCGGTCTATCGCTTAGGTTTTCGGCAGCTTCGGAATGCTCTCGGCAAAGCCGTTGAAGCAGGCCAGCCGCTCGTCCTCTTCCTTGAAGAAACGGCAGTCTGCGTAACCCTTGGCCTTCGCCGGCTTCGGCTTCGGCGCCGGCGGGATCACGGCGTCGTAGCAGTTGAGACGGTCCTTGGTGCCGTCATCGATTTCGAGGCAGGCCTGGAGCCGCGCCGCGATCGATTGCGGCTTGCCCTTCGCCGCCGCGGCGGGCTTGGCCGCCGCCTCCTTAGTCCCTTTGGGCTTGACCTGCACCAGCGGCTTGTCCCCCACCATCGGTGGCTTGTCGGCTTGCGCAAATGCGGAGGCTGAATAGAGCACCGCGGCAACCGCCAAAATCATCCTCATCTCAGTCAACTCTCTCTGGTCCCCATGATGGGCGTTCTAGCGCTCTCCCGCGCGGTTTGCCAAGCATCTTGCACGCGGAAGCCGCGGGATTCAGGGCATCACGGCGGCAGCCGACCGGGGCCGGGTCAACAGCACCAGGAGCAGCGCCAACACGACGAAACCGACCGCGACGAAGCCGACCGTGTGCAGGAGCTCGCGGGCGAACAGCAATCCGCCGATGGCCGAGCCGACCGCCTGACCGATATAGAGAACGGACGTGTTGAGCGCGACGGTCGCCGATGCCAGCGACGGCGCGGCCGCGACCAGCCGCACCTGCTGCATCGAATTGGTCGAGGCAAAGCCAAGGCCCCAGACCGCGACCGCGCCCGCCATCGATGCGAACGTGCCCGCGACAAGCGTCCAGCCGGTGATCCCCGCAAGCAGCAGGCAGGTGAACAGCAGCGAGGTACGATAAGGGCCCGAGGTGTCGACAACGCGGGTCGCGATGGCGACGCCGAGAAAGCCGCAAACGCCGTAAAGCGCGAACACCATGCCGATGGCATCGGGTCCGGCGCCGGTGAGCTTGTTGAGCAGCGGGCCCATGAAGGTGAACACCACGAACTGCCCGGACATTTGAAGCATGGTGATCGCAAGCAGGAGCAGAATTGTCTTGCTGCGGCCGACCTCGGCCCAGGTCTTGATATCCACCGGCGCGCCCTTCAGGCCTGCCGGCAGGCGCAGCAGCAGCAACAGGAAGCTGATGCAGCCGAGCGCGCCGATCTCGCCATAGGCGGCACGCCAGCCATAGCGGCTGGCGATGAAGGTGATCAGCGGCAGGCCGACGGCCGCAGCGAGCGACCAGCCGAGGAAGATGTAGGCGATGGTGCTGCCGCGCCGCTCCACCGGCACGATCAGCGCCGCGGTGCCGGCGGCCTGCGGCGTATAGAGCGCGCCGACCGCGAGCATCACCAGACGGATGGCAAGGAGGCTCGCATAGTCGGGCGCAAACGCCGAGGCGAGATTGCCGACGGCGAGCACGGCCAGCGTGATCGTGAGCAGCGTGCGCCGTTCGATGCGGCTGGTCAGCCAGGCCGTCAGCGGCGAGCCGATGCACAGCGTGATCGCGCCAAAGGTGATCAGGAGCCCGGCCGCATGGATGCTGACGTCGAGCCCGGTTGCCAATTCCGGCAGCATGCCCGCCGGCGCCAGCACCGAGCAGCCGGTGACAATGTTGCCGAGCATCAGGGCGGTTGGCGCGAAGCGGCGGGCAGCAGGCGATCTTTCCATGCAAGTGCATGTAGAGCAGAGCTGCGGTCGATTAAAGGGCGCGCTCTGAAATAGTTGGTGCACCGTCCCAGCTTTTGCGCGCCACTTTCTTGGAATTGCCGGATTGCGCAGGCCGAATCGCCTGATATATCGCTCGTTCCCGCTTACCTGCGCTCGTTCGCAGGAGTGAGCCTCAGGAGAAAAGCATGACCGACCAGCCAAAATCCGAATCCGGATTCCAGTACAGCCTCTCCAATCTGAAGCCCGTGTCTCCCGCCCCCAAGGTCACCCTCACCTTCCCAGACGGCGCCCAGCGCCAGTTCGACAAGGGCATCACCGGCATCGATATCGCCAAGGGCATCTCGCCGTCGCTGGCCAAGCGCACGGTAGCGATGGCGCTCGACGGCGCGCTCGCTGACCTCAATGACCCGATCGAGGCCGACGCGAAGATCGAGCTCGTCAATCGCGACGATCCCCGCGCGCTCGAGCTGATCCGTCACGACTGCGCGCACGTGCTGGCCGAAGCCGTACAATCGCTGTGGCCGGGCACCCAGGTCACCATCGGCCCGGTGATCGAGAATGGCTTCTACTACGACTTCTTCCGCAACGAGCCGTTCACCCCGGAAGATTTTGCCGCGATCGAAAAGAAGATGCGCGAAATCATCGCGCGCGACAAACCTTTCACCAAAGAGGTTTGGGATCGCGAAAAGACCAAACAGGTGTTCCGCGACAAGGGCGAAGCCTTCAAGGTCGAGCTGGTCGACGCCATTCCCGGCAACGAGCCGATCAAGATCTACTACCAGGGCGACTGGTTCGATCTCTGCCGCGGCCCGCACATGACCTCGACCGGCAAGGTCGGCAATGCCTTCAAGCTGATGAAGGTGGCCGGCGCCTATTGGCGCGGCGACAGCAACAATCCGATGCTGACCCGTATCTACGGCACCGCCTTCGCCAAGCAGGAGGACCTCGACGCCTACCTCAAGCAGATCGAGGAAGCCGAGAAGCGCGACCACCGCAAGCTCGGACGCGAGCTCGACCTCTTCCATTTCCAGGAGGAAGGTCCGGGCGTCGTGTTCTGGCATCCGAAGGGTTGGACCATCTTCCAACAGCTGATCGCCTATATGCGGCGCCGCCTGACCGGCGACTACAGCGAGGTCAACGCGCCGCAGATCCTCGACAAGGTGCTGTGGGAGACTTCGGGCCATTGGGGCTGGTATCGCGAGAACATGTTCGCGGCGCAGTCGGCCGGCGACGAGGCCGAGGACAAGCGCTGGTTTGCGCTCAAGCCCATGAACTGCCCCGGTCACGTGCAGATCTTCAAGCACGGCCTGAAGAGCTATCGTGATCTGCCGTTGCGCCTCGCCGAGTTCGGCGTCGTGCATCGCTATGAGCCCTCCGGGGCCATGCACGGGCTGATGCGCGTGCGCGGCTTCACGCAGGACGACGCGCACATTTTCTGCACCGAGGACCAGCTCGCCGAGGAATGCCTGAAGATCAACGACCTGATCCTGTCGACTTACGCCGACTTCGGCTTCACCGGCGATCTCACCGTGAAGCTGTCGACCCGGCCGGAGAAACGCGTCGGCACCGATGCGATGTGGGATCACGCCGAGCGGGTGATGGCGACCGTGCTGCGCGAGATCCAGTCGCAGAACAATCACATCAAGACCGAGATCAATCCGGGCGAAGGCGCCTTCTACGGCCCGAAGTTCGAATATGTGCTGCGCGACGCCATCGGCCGCGACTGGCAGTGCGGCACCACGCAGGTCGACTTCAATCTGCCGGAGCGTTTCGGCGCGTTCTACATCGACCATGACGGCGGCAAGAAGCCGCCGGTGATGGTGCACCGCGCGATCTGTGGCTCGATGGAGCGCTATATCGGCATCCTGATCGAGCACTATGCCGGCAACTTCCCGCTCTGGCTCTCGCCGGTGCAGGTGGTGGTCACCACCATCACCTCGGAAGCCGACGAATACGCCAAGCAGGTCGTCGAGCAGGCGCGGCGCGCAGGCCTTCGGGTCGAGATCGACCTGCGGAACGAAAAGATCAACTACAAGGTCCGCGAGCACTCGCTGGCCAAGATCCCGGCGCTGCTCGTGGTCGGCAAGAAGGAAGCCGAGACGCATTCGGTCTCGGTCCGCCGGCTCGGCAGCGACGGCCAGAAGGTGATGACGACGCAGGAGGCGATCGCCGCCCTCCTCGACGAAGCGACCCCGCCGGACGTCCAGCGGGCGCGTGGCGCCGTCTGATCCCTGAAATCGATCTAAATTCGCTTCCGGTTGCGGGCGTGCATACCTATCTCGGGTCTGTACGTCCGCCGACCAGTTGAAGAGGATATCGCAGTGCGAGATGCCATCGAACTCCTGAAGACCCGCCGCTCGGTCAAGCCGCGCGAGATGACCGGGCCCGGCCCCTCCGCAGCCGAGCTCGAGACCATCCTCACCATCGGCGCGCGCGTGCCCGACCATGGCAAGCTGACGCCCTGGCGCTTCATCATTTTCGAGGGCGATGCCCGCCAGCGCGCCGGCGAGGTGATCGCAAAAGTCTTCGCCCGGAAGAACCCAGGCGCGCCTGCCGCCGACGTCGAGACCGAGCGCAAGCGCCTCACCGACGCGCCGCTGGTGATCGGCATCGTCAGCTTCACCAAGCCGCATCCGAAGGTACCGGCCTTCGAGCAGGAATTGTCGGCCGGCGCCAGCGCCATGAACATCGTCACGGCCGCAACCGCACTCGGCTACGGCGCCTGCTGGCTGACCGGCTGGTTCGCCTTCGATCGCGACGTGCTTGACGGCCTCGGCCTCAAGCCGGACGAAAAGCTCGCCGGCTTCGTCCACATCGGTACGCCGACCAAGCCGAGCGAAGACCGTCCGCGACCGTTCCTTTCGGAAATCGTGACGCGTTTTTAAGCGATGTTTTGTTGACGCCTTTGGCGTCTTCCGGCTTTCATCCCGCCCAGGGAGGAAGCCCGGATGAGACGCCGTGAATTTCTGGTCGGGGCTACGCTGCTGGCCGGCACCATGGCGCGAGGCCGCGCCGCCGACATTCCCGCTCCAACGCCCGACGGGCTCGACCGCATCACGGCATTCTTCGACAACGAGGTGACGAGCGGCCGGCTGCCGGGCGCCGTCATCCTGGTCCAGCAGCACGGCAAACCCGTCTACCTCAAGACGTTCGGCGTACGTGACGTCACGACCGGCCTTGCCATGACGCCGGACACGATCTTCGCCATCCACTCGATGACCAAGCCGATCACGTGCCTCGGCGCGATGATGCTGATCGACGAGGGCAAGCTCGCACTCACCGATCCCGTATCGAAATACGTCCCGCTCTTTGCCGACACCAAGGTAGGCCTCGAGATCACCAAGCCGGACGGCAAGCTGGAGCTCGATCTCGTGCCGCCGGTCCGTCCCGTCAGCATCGAGGATCTGCTGCGGCACACCTCCGGCATCAGCTACGATTACATCGGCGGCAAATGGGTCGAGCAGGCCTACAAGGCGGCCAATATCTTCGAGGGTCAATTCAACAACAGGGAATTCGCCGACCGCATCGCGAAATTGCCGCTGGCGCGGCAGCCGGGAACGTTGTGGCGCTACGGTCATTCCACCGACGTGCTCGGCAGCGTCATCGAGATCATCTCGGGCCAGACGCTGTACCAATTCCTGAAAGCACGCATCTTGGATCCGCTCGGCATGAGCAGCACCAAATTCGCGCTGGCGACGGAGGACGAGCTGGCGCGGATGGCGCGGCCGTTGCCGAACGATTTCATCCTGCTCGCCGCCGAACGCGAGCGCCTCGACCATCCCGAATGGCAGTCGGGCGGCGGCGGGCTACTCTCGACCATCACCGATTATCAGCGCTTCGCGCAGATGCTGCTCAACGGCGGCGAGTTCGCGGGCAAGCGTTATCTGAGCCCTGCTGCGTTCAAGGCCATGACCACCGATCACATCGGACCCGGATCCGGCGTCGGACGCGACTATTTCTATTTCCCCGGCGACGGTTTTGGCTATGGCTACGGCCTTGCGGTGCGCACCGATCCCGGCAACGCGAAACCGCCGCCGCCTGGTTCGATCGGCGAGTTGAAATGGGACAGCGGCAGCGGCACCTATTTCGGCGTCGATCCCAAGCTCGACATGGTCTACCTCATGATGCAACAGACTCAGAATGAGCGCGGCCGCATCACGCCGGCGTTCAAAGCGCTGGTCTACGATTGCTACCCGCCTCCGCTACGCCGCCCGTGAGGCGCGCTGGCCAAAATTGGCGAGCAGCGTTGCGATCTCGACGGCGGGCCGCGCCGCGCTGAACAGGAAGCCTTGCACCTCGTTGCAGCCTTCGGCGCGCAGCCAGTCGAGCTGATCCTCGGTCTCGACGCCTTCCGCCGTGGTGGTGATGTTGAGGCTGCGGCCGAGACCGGAGATCGCGCGCACGATCGCGCTGCAATCGGGCCGCTGCGCCAGATCCTTGACGAAGGAACGGTCGATCTTGATCTTGTCAAAGGGGAAGCTGCGCAAGTAGCTCAGGCTGGAATAGCCGGTGCCGAAATCATCCATGGAGATGCCGACGCCGAGCTCGCGCAACTGATGAAGCGTGGCGAGATTGGATTCGGTCTCCGCCAGGAAGATCGACTCGGTGATCTCGAGCTCGAGCCGCTTCGGCGACAGGCCGGACTGCGCCAGGGCCGAGATCACGACCTGAACCAGGTTGCGGCTGCGGAATTGCGCCGGCGACAAATTGACCGCGACCTTGATGTCGACAGGCCATTTCACGGCTTCGGCGCAGGCCTCGCGCAGCACCCATTCGCCGAGCTGGGTGATCAGACCAATGTCCTCGGCGACCGGAATGAACTCGGCGGGCGAGATCATGCCCTTGTCCGGGTGCCGCCAGCGCAAGAGCGATTCGAATCCGGAGATGCGGTCGGAGGCGATCGACACCAGCGGCTGGTAGTGCAGCTCGAACTCGCCATTGGCAAAGGCGCGGCGCAGGTCGAGCTCCATGTCGCGGCGCCTCTGCGCCTGGAGGTCCATCTCGCGCTCGAAGAAATGGTGCACACCGCCGCCGTCGGACTTGGCCCGGTACAGCGCCATGTCGGCGTTGCGCATCAACTCCTCGGACGTCGTGCCATCACCCGGTGACAGCGCGATGCCGATGCTGGCGCCGATCACCATCTCCTGGCCGTCGATCTCATAGGGCGCCTTCAACATGTCGATCAGCAAGGTCGCGCAGGCGCTGGCCTCGTTCGGCGAGACGTCGGCCGCCAGGATGACGGCGAACTCGTCGCCACCGAGCCGGGCCGCGAGATTGGCACCGCGGACCGCGGTGGTCAGACGTTCGGCGACTTGCTTCAGCAGGCGGTCACCCGATGGATGCCCGAAGGAATCATTGATGTTCTTGAACAGGTCGAGATCGATGTAGAGCACGCCGACCCGCTTTCCTCCGGCCTGGTCGAGCGCCTGCTTCAGCCGCTGCTGGAAATATTCGCGGTTCGGCAGGTCGGTGAGCCCGTCATGATGGGCCATGTGGGCGATCCGCGCCTCGGCCTTGCGCCGCTCGGTGATGTCGACCACCGCGACCAGATAGCCATCGCGATCATCGAAGGCGACGCGGCGGCCGAAGGTGAGCACCTCGATCTCGCTGCCGTCGGCGCGTAAGTGCCGCCAGTTGCGCGAGGAATGATAGGCATCGCCAACGCGTTCGAGCGCCTCGGCGTGGCTCTCCCACTCGTCCTCGGGCCAGATCTCGTGCAGCTTCATGCGCAGGAAGGTGGCGCGACTGTAACCGTAATGCTGGACCGCGGCGTCGTTGACGCTGAGGAACTGCTTGGTCTCGGCGTCGAACACCCACATCGGCATCGGGTTGTTGTCAAACAGCAGGCGGAACGAGGCGTCACGCCGCTTCAACGCGGTGACGTCGGAGATCGTCAGCGAGACCACGTCGGCGAAGGCGGTGGCGCCGAGGCGGAGGTGTCGTCCGTCGCTCTCGATTTCGAGCTGCTCGCCGCGGCCGTCCGAGACAGCCTTGAGCAGGAAATCCATGATCTCGGGTGCGGCCAGCAGCGTGCTCCCCTCACCGACCCTCCGCCACAGCAGGCTTCCGGTCGCGGCCTTCAGCAGCGCGCCCGCGCTCTTGTTGTGGTGCACGATCTGGAGATCGAACGCCTTGCCGCTTGCATCGCGCAGCGTCGCCAGCGACACCACGGCGTCGTCGGTCGCGGAGAAAATCGCATCCAGGAGATTGTATTGCGTGCCGCGCTCATTGATGTAGGCGCCGACCAGTGTCGCGCCCCAGCGCGAGGCGGTCGGCAGCGTCAGCACATCGTAGGTTCTGACCATGCCGTCGCGCACGCAATGCGCGCTGGCATGATGTGGCTGTCCCGTTGCGAGCGCGATCGCCGCCGCTTCCGTCAGCGCCGTGGCGCAATCGGGCGACAGCTCTGCGACGGCAATGTCCCAGCGCTCCTCGCCGAGCCATTTCTGCACGTAACGTCCGCTGCGCGACAGTTCGAGCGCGCCGTCACCCCTGAGCAGCGCGATGTGATCGGCGAGCCTTCCGAGACTGCCGAGCATCACGTCCTCATAGCGCGGCAGCCGTTCGCCCGGCTTCAACGCGGCACGCCATTTGCGTTGAAGCACCGGGATGTCATCGAACATTTCGGCGGCCGGTTTTCCCGACACTTTCTTCGCGGCACTCATGGCAGTCCCCAACGCACTATCCCGGCGCATCCAATGCAGCTGCGCTTAACGGCCTGTAAAGAGCGCACAGGCGCAGGGCTCGTTCGGTGATTATGACAGTTTTAAGTCAGGTGTTGGTTAGTCGGCGTTAGAGACTATGACGGTTGTGTTTTCGAAGCGTGCTGTGAGTTGGCAACGGCGTCGGCGCAACTGCATCAACGTCGTCATTGCGAGCGCAGCGAAGCAATCCAGAATCTTTCCGCGGAGGCAGTCTGGATTGCTTCGTCGCAAGGGCTCCTCGCAATGACGGAGTGTGTGGCGATAGCGAGAGACTCTCTCGTGTCCCGGACGCACTGCAACGCGCGAGCGTTGCTGCGCAGAGCCGGGACCCAGCAAGCCAAGCATTCGCTGATGCATAGGCCCCGGCTCTGCAGCGCACCGCTGAAGAAGCGCTGCGTCCGGGGCACGAGACGTGGTGTTGGCGCGCACAGCTGCATCAACGTCGTCATTGCGAGCGCAGCGAAGCAATCCAGAATCCCTCCGAGGAGGCAGTCCGGATTGCTTCGTCGCATCAGCGCAAAATTGCTTTGCAATTTTGTCGCGAGCTCCTCGCAATGACGGAATATGTGGATGGCAACGTCGCTCGTCTAACGCACATCTTCATCGCAGACACACCCGCGTATCCTCGCCCGACAGGCAACGCAAGGTCTTGTAGCCCGAATGGAGCGCAGCGTAATCCGCGCTACGAATTCAGAGCAAGCGGCTCACCCGCCGCTAATCCTCGCTCGAGGCGGCGGAGCGGTCGTTCAGATGGGCCTGCGACAGCAGGAAGAACAGCGCGCGCTCGCCGTGATATTTGGCGGACGGGCGCGTGCGCTCGAACCCGTCCGCAAATATCTTGCCGGACTGGTCGCACACCTGCCATCGCCAGCCAAACCGCTTGCGCCTCGTTAGGACCACTTCGAACATCCCGACCGGCTGGGCCCCCTGCTCATTGCCGCTGGCGCAGCCGTCGATGGTCTGCGCATCCGGCTCACCTGGACCGATGCGACATATAACCCAGCGGGATGGAAAGAGAATAAAATTGATGATCGGAATCGGGCATCGTCCACCGGCGTGGTGAACTCACGTGGTTTTCCGGGATAAGGCGCCGATGGCGGGTTTCTTCGCGCCTTGAGACGCGGCTTGGGCGCTGTCGCAGAGGTAACAGGAGATGGTGTGCTTGTGCGCCATGTGAGAAGCGGAGGATCCCGAGGCACGAAGCCCAGCATCCGGACCAGACCACCACCGGGCGGCATCGCCGCCGAGGCATCACCGCGCGACGACCTCGACTTCGCCGTCGACGCCGTTCACGACGTTGAAGCCGCGCTCGTAGACCTTGCCCTCGTTCTTGGCGATGGCGCGGTATTCGCCTTCAGAGAGCACGACGCGCGGAAAGGCGCCGATCGATTCCTTGATGACGTCGCCGCCCGGGGTCAGCACCGACCAGGCGGTGTTGGCGAGCGCCTCTCCGCCCCTGTCGCTGACGAGCTTGAGCGTGATGACGGCAGCGCGGTGGGTGATGGTGACGTCGGTGAGTTTGCCGGCCTGGACGCGGATGTCCGAGCGCACCACCGAATTGGCATCGCCATAGTTGGAGACGATGTAGTAGGTGCCCTCCGGTATCAGCACGACGTCGCCGGCGGCGACGTTCGGCACCAGGGAGGCGCGCTCGCCGGATTCGAACTGGCTGCCCTTGTAGATCGCGAACGAGATCTGGTTCTGCGGGATGCGGCTGGTGCCGACCCGGCCTTCGATGCGCAGGCCGCCGGCCGGCAGCACAAAGGATTCGCGGTCGGTCTCGGCCTTCAGGCTGACGGTACGCACTGCACTGACGAGCCCGAAGGCGACGTGCACGACGTAAGTGCCCGGCGGCAGCACGATGTTGGGCGTGGCGTTGCGCTCCTCGCGGATCAGCTTGAAGGTGCCGTTCTCGTCGGGACGATCGGCGAATACGCGCCAGACCAAGCCGCTGGTGATCGCGGGAGAATCCTTGCCGTATTTCGCGGTCAGCGACAGCACGCCCTGACCGGGCGCGGCCGCGTTGAGCGGCGCGGCCGAAGGCACGGTGGTGACCGCGGGCGGCGGCATGCTGGGCGAAGCCGGCTGCATCAGGGTCGGCGGCAGGCTCGGGGGGCCGGCCCCCGGCCCGGAGGGCGGCGCCAGATTGATGGCGCCGCCGGGATCCGGCACCGATGCAGGGGGCACCGGCGGCGGCCGATCGGAGAAAAGCTGCGCCTTCGCGGCGTTTTGGCCAAGGGAAACCGGGCCGAGGGACACGAGGCACGCGGCAAGGATCAGCGCCGGCAGCAGCCGAACGCCACGCCGCCATCCGATGATGCCGTCACCCCCGCGTGTCATGCCCCTGCTTTTCACCGAAAACGCGGCAAATTCAAGCCTCAGGAACCCGATCGAATACGGTCATTGGAACCCGGTTGACGCCTGCGTGATTAGTCTCGAAGCAACCGTCCATCGCCATACTCCTGCCCTGTGCGCTTCCCAAAGCGGCATAAACCATGCTTCGCCGCGGTTCTGGCGGAGCGCCAGTGTGACGCTTAGTCTGGTGATACGGGCCTGGCCCCGGCGTAGGGGAGTTTTTCAGTGCTGGACATCTTGAAGGGTCGGGGCGCGAACGGCTCAAACGGCGAGAAAGTTGGCGAAAAAGTTGGCTTGGGCAGCATTCGCCGGCCGGTCATCGGCCTTGCCCTCGGGGGCGGCGCGGCGCGCGGCTTCGCCCATATCGGCATCATCAGGACCCTGCTCGCCAACGGCATCGTGCCTGACGTCGTGGTCGGCACCTCGATCGGCGCCGTGGTCGGCGGCGCCTATGCGGCCGGCCAGCTCGATACGCTGGAAGAATGGGGGCGCAGCCTGCAAGGCATGCGCAACATCCTCGGCTATCTCGACATCCGCCTCAATGGCTCCGGACTGATCGGTGGCGAGAAGCTGGCGACCCGGCTCGAGGAAGCCGTCGGCCAGACCCTGATCGAGGACCTCTCAGCCAAATTCGCCAGCGTGGCGACCGAGGTGCGCACCGGCCACGAGATCTGGCTGACGCGCGGCCGCGTGGTCGATGCGATGCGCGCCTCCTATGCGCTGCCGGGCATCTTCTCGCCCGTGCTGATCGGCGACCGCTGGCTGGTCGATGGCGCACTGGTCAATCCGGTGCCGGTCTCGGCCGCCCGCGCGCTCGGCGCCGAAATCGTCATCGCCGCAAATCTTTCCAGCGACATCTTCACCCATTCCACGACGATCTATTCGCACGGCGCGATGCCCACTCCGGTGGCGCCGGTGGCCGAGGAGACGACAACCAAACGGCGTTTCCCGCGGCTGTTCTCGCCCGAGAAGACCATGAAGCGCGAGTTCTTCGGCGGTGGCGGACGCCCCGGCATCTCCTCGGTGATGGTGGATGCATTCAACATCATGCAGGACCGCATCACCCGCGCCCGCCTCGCCGGCGATCCTCCCGACATGCTGATCACGCCACGGGTCGGCCAGTTCGGCTGGTTCGACTTCCACCGCGCCGAGGATCTGATCGCGCACGGCGTGCGCGCCGCAGAGCGTGCGTTGGATTCGATCCAGGAAGCGATCCACGTGCTGGCGCCGCCGCCTGAAGGCGCAGCGCCGACAGTACACGAGTGAAGTCCGCTCAGGCGGTCTTGATATAGTCGCGCAGGGCTTCCTGCTCGGCCTCGTATTCCTGGACGCGGCGCTTGACGATGTCGCCGATCGAGATCAGGCCAACCACCTTGCCATTCTCGATCACGGGCAGATGGCGGAACTTGCCTGTCGTCATCATCTCCATGAGCTCGGCGACCGTATCGGTCTCCTTGCAGGCGACGACCTTGCGGGTCATGACCTCTGCGACCGGCTCCTCCAGGACGCTGGCGCCGCGCTCGCCGAGCACGCGCACGATGTCGCGCTCGGACAGGATGCCTTCGAGCCGGCTCTGGTTCATCACCAGCACCGCACCGATCTTCTTCTCAACGAGCAGCTTGATCGCGGCCGACAGCTTGACGTCGGGCTCGACGCTCATGATCTGATGGCCCTTGGTGTTGAGAATGGAACGTACCGTCATTGTCGCCTCCCTGAATCGGAGCCGTCCGCCCATTTGGCGGTTCGGAACTTGTTCGCGAGTCTTCAACTAACAGTTTCAGCGCCGGTTCACGCTCGTGCGCTTTGCGAAGCATTGCTTCGCTTTCGGAACATTCTTCTTGGGAATGATGGATGAATTCGGGCCGTGCCGCAAGCGCCGCTTCAAATTCGGTCTGAAACGTCCTGTGATGACGCATCCGCAGCATCGCTTCGCATGCGCGGCACTGGATCGAACAGCGCGAACAGCAGGAGCCCTGCGAAGAAGCCGCCGATATGCGCTTGCCAGGCCACGCTCGTGGTTTCGGCATCGACGCCGATCGCGCCGACACCGAAGATGATGTTGAGGCCGAACCAAACGCTGAGGAAGCCGACCACCCGTCCGTCGCGCAACGCGCGCGACAGCGGCAGCGCCGGAACCTTTGCAGCGGTATCGGCGTCCGAACGGCTGAACGACAGGAAGCTGCCGCGGGCGAACGCGAAGCGGATCGCCGCCGCCATCGCCCCCGACACCGAGGCCGAGGCGCCGATCATCGGCGCCACCGCGTGCTCATGGGTGACGAGATGGGCGAGCGCGCCGGCCGCCGCCGTCACCGCCATGAACACGAAGAACCTGATGGCGCCGAAGCGCCGCGCCAGCGCGCTGCCGAACGGCAGCAGCCACAGCACGTTGAAGCCGAGATGGGTCAAATTGGCGTGCAACAGCGAATAGGTGACGAAGGTCCAGACCTTCGCACCCGCTCCGCCCGGAATCTGCAAATTGAGCAGCGAGGAATCGTAGCGCTTCGGGATGAAGCCGAAGACGTCGATGGTCCAGTTCTCGATCTCCGGCGGCAGCAGCACCCGCAGATGGATCAGCGCCAGCAGGGCGATATAGGCGGTCAGCGCCACGGGCAGCGTCAGGATCGGCTCGCGCGGGGCCTCCTGGACGGCCGGCAGATCCGGAGAATCCTGCGGCGGAGAATTTTGCGGGGAATCCAAGGCAGCTTCGCTTTCAGGCGCGATCGGAGCGATCCACTTGGAGATAGTCGCCTTTGCCGGCGTTGCGCAAGTGCACAAAAGGAAAAGGCAGGGCCCTGGGAAAGCCCTGCCTGTCCGTGTCGGACTTCCGGTACCCCTGGGAATAAGGTGTATCCCCACCCCTCCCCGCGGTCCCGTGACCAAACTGTTTGACGCCCAAAGTTCAGGCCTCGCCGAGAACCTGGAAAACCGGCGAGACTTGCGACCGCGATCACCATAGCAGGCGGGCCGCCGGCGCAAAGCGCATAGTTAATTTAACGTTAACGACGCAAAAGCAGCGCCCAGGGGTGCGAAAACGCCCTCGCGGCATGGACGCTGCAGATCCCCTCCTGCACAACAACGAGAGGGATCGCGGGTGCACTGAAGCGGGACAGGTTTGTGCCGCCAAGTTGCGCCCCCGGGGTAAGCGTTCAGTCATGAAACATCCGTCAAGCCGCGAGTTCTTCGCGTATTGGGACGACAAGCGCGGCACGGCGCGGGCCCCTGACAGGGCCGACATCGATCCGGCCGCCGTCCGTGACCTGCTCGGCGACATCTTCGTGCTGTCCTGCGAACAGCACCTCGGCTTCCCGTTCCGCGTCGCCGGCACGCGCGTCTGCGCGCTCGCCGGAGGCGATCTCAAGGACCGGAGCTTTACGGCGCTGTTCACACAAGCCAGCCGCGGCGAGATCGAAGAGATCACCACAATCGTCGCCGACGAGACGTTGGGTGCGATCGCCGGCATCACGGCCGCACGCGAGAACGGCAGCAAGGCGCATCTCGAGCTGCTGCTGCTCCCTTTCAATGCCCGTCCGTATACGCCTGTCAGCGTGACCGGCGTGCTCGCACCGTTCGACGACGAATGCGGCACACTCGGCCCCTTCACCCTCACCTCCTGGCGCTATTTGCATCAGCCGGAGAAACTGCTGCCACGCGCGATCCGCAAATTGCAGATCGCACGCGGGCTGATGGTGTATGAGGGGCTGCGGTAGATTTCGAAAGCTCCTGCGCAGGCGGTGATCGTGCGATGGATCGTCGCGCGCCATGACCGATTTTGCCGGATTTGCGTCATTCCTGAAATCGTTGCGACCGGATAGCTTCCGCGCCGCGTGAGACGACGAGCGGGTGACATCATGAGCTGGCGCATTCTGGGGTGGACCGCCCTCGGCGGCATGGCATTGCTGGTGGCGATCGGCGGAACCTGGCTGCTCCTGCTGCCGGGCGCGCCGGCATCGGGAACCGCGCCCGCGATCTCCAGAGACGAAACCGAGGCGACGCTGGCCGCGCTGAAACCGCCGAAACGAAAGCGCCCCCTGATCGCCATCGTCGGCATCAACGACATGAGCGAGACCACCGACTATCTGATGCCCTACGGCATCCTCGCGCGGGCTGACGTCGCCGACGTCCTCACCCTGGCGACGCAGCCGGGACCCGTCACGCTCTATCCCGCACTGAGGGTACAGCCGCATGCGACCATCGCCGAGTTCGACGCCGCGCACCCCGACGGCGCCGACTACGTCATCGTGCCCGCGATGAGCCGCGACGACGACGCAGTCGCCCTGCAGTGGATCAGGAGCCAGGCCGGCAAGGGCGCGATCGTCATCGGCGTCTGCGTCGGCGCTACGGTCGTTGCCAACACCGGGCTGCTCGACGGCAAGCGGGCCACGACGCATTGGTATTCCGTGCGCGATCTACAGAAGCACTCGACGATCCGCTATACGGCGGACCGCAGACTGGTCGTCGACCAGGGCGTCGCGACGACCACCGGAATCAGCGCATCCATGCCGATGGCCCTCACCCTGATCGAGGCCATCGCCGGACGGGCCAAGGCCGAGACGGTCGCCCGCGACATCGGCCTTGCGGCGTGGGATGCGCGCCACCGCAGCGACGCGTTCCGCTTCACGCGCTCCTTCGCGCTGACGGCGATCGCAAACACGCTCGCCTTCTGGAACCGCGAGCAGCTCGGAATCGCATTAAGGCCTGATGTCGACGAGGTCTCGCTCGCACTGATCGCCGATGCATGGTCGCGGACCTATCGCTCGCGCGCCCTGACCTTCGCCGCCACGGCGCAGGCGCGCACGAGCCGCGGAGGCCTCGGCATCCTGCCGGACCGGATCGCGGACGATTGGTCTGCGCAGCAGGCGCTGCCGGGAGCCGGCACCTCCCCGCCGGCACAGGCGCTGGATGAAACGCTGCGTGCGATCGAGGCGCGCTACGGATCGCGCACGGCCGACTTCGTGGCGATGCAGCTCGAATATCCGAAGCTGGATTGATCTCACTCTTAGCGGCGGAATAAATTGGAACGGATCGACATAAGCAAGCCGCATTGGCGTCCCGCGCGCACGGCCGACCTTGCTGCGATCAGCGCTATCGCGGCGCGCATCCATCCTGATCTCTCCGAGCGGCCTGATGTGTTCGCGGAGAAGATGCGGCTTTGTCCCGATGGCTGCCGCGTGCTCGCGGCGGACGATGGGATCGTCGGCTACGGGCTCGCCCATCCCTGGAAGCAGCATCAGATCCCGCCGCTCGACGGCTTCCTCGCAAGCCTGCCCGACGATGCGGACTGCCTCTACGTACACGACGTCGCCGTGCTGCCCGACGCCCGCGGTGGTGTCGCGCGCGACTATATCGCGACGATCGAGCAACTCGCACGCTCAATGGGCATTGCGGCTCTCGCGCTGGTCTCGGTCTATGCCACGCGGCCGCTATGGGAACGTTTCGGCTTTCGGCCGGTCACGACGGATGCGGAGTTGCGCACAAAGCTCGCATGTTACGGTGAAGGCGCGACCTACATGCTGCGCGATCTCGCTGCGACGTGAGACCCCTTCCCGGCCGCGGCTCACGCGGGCGTGAAGCCACCAGTTCGAACCGGGTTCAGCCAGCCTCCGTCGAAGAACCGTGCGGGCCGTTCCGGTCTCGCCGAACCGAGACTGGAGAATGTCCATGAGACTCACATTGCCGAAAGTTGCCTTGATTGCCTTCGTTGCGGCGACCGCATTCACCGCGACCAGTGCCAACGCCGCGCAGTACCGGACCTACGGCTGCGAGTTCGCCTTCTTCGAGGGCTGCAGCGGCCTGATCGAGACGCCGAGCCAGGGCGGACGACGCACGGTCAGCCATCGCGACACCTCGCCGACTTACATGAAGCAGACCGATCCTCGCTACAGCTCCGCGATGCGTGATGCCGGCGGCGGTGGCGGCGGAGGTGGTGGCGGTGGCCGCTGAACTCACGCCTCTCTCTTCGGATGATGTCGCCGGTGCAATCCGGCGGCATCATTGCCGTCTGAGCTGAACGGCGGACGCTCAGCCTCGCCGTTTCTTCTTCGCCTTCTTTCCCGGCGCGGCCTTCACCGGCCACGGCGTGACCGAAGGCTCCGCGTAGCCCTGCTTGTTCTTATGCTTCTTTTTCTTCCCGAAGGAAGGAGCGTCGCCGAATTTCGGGCCACGCTCGCCGTGAGACTTGCTGCGCGGCTTGAATGCACCTGCCTCGCGCGCGCGATCGCTCTGACGCTCACGGTGATCATCGTCAGCGGCCTCACGCCGAGGCGCATATGACCGCTGCTCCGAAGCCGCCTGCCGCGGCAGTGCGTCCGCCATCGGCTCGATGCGGATGCTGTCTTCCTTGTCCGGGCGCTTGATCTTCGCGGCGAAGGAATCCGCGACCCGGTCGGAGATCTCGAACTCGGTGGTGGTATCCATGATCTTGATGGCGCCGATGTCGCGCTTGTCGATGCCGCCGCGGCGGCAGATCATCGGCAGCAGCCAGCGCGCCTCCGCATTCTTGCGCCGGCCGATGGCGGCGCGGAACCAGACGCTGGCCTCCGCCATGCCGTGTTTCGACGATGACTTCCCGGATTTCGATCGCGGCTTGCCGGGACGATCGCCGCCGCCTTCGCCTTCAAACCTGTCACGACCGCGATCGTCGCGCGGCCTGCCGCTGCGCTCGCCGGGATCGATGATGTCCTCGGGCGACGGCAGCCGGGCCCGATAGAGCCGCGCGAGCGCAGCGGCGATATCTTCGGGCGAGCGCTCGGCCAGCAATGCCTGCGCCAGCACCAGATCGTCGGCGGTGGTGTCCTCGGTGAACAGCACGTCTTTCATGCGCGCGTGATCGAGCTTGCGGATGTCCTCCGCCTGCGGCGCCGTGCCCCAGGCCGCCTCGATGCCCGAGAGATTGAGCAGCAATTCCGCGCGCCGGCGTCGTGCCGGCGGCACCAACAGGACGCTCGTGCCCTTTCGTCCGGCGCGGCCGGTGCGGCCGGAGCGATGCTGCATGACCTCGGCGTCATTGGGCAGATCGGCATGGATGACGAGGTCGAGGCTCGGCAAATCGATGCCGCGGGCGGCGACGTCGGTCGCGACGCAGACGCGGGAGCGTCCGTCCCGGAGCGACTGCAGCGCCATGGTGCGTTCGTTCTGCGTCAATTCGCCTGACAGAGCGACCACGGAGAAGCCGCGCTCCAGCAGCGCTGCCTGCAAATGCCTGACGGCATCGCGCGTGCTGCAAAACACCAGCGCGCTCGGTGCCTCGTAGAAGCGCAGCACATTGACGACCGCATGCTCGACGTCGGCAGACGCGATCCGGATCGCGCGGTACTCGATGTCGGCGTGGCCGCCTTCGTCACCCGCGACCTCGATCCGGAACGCGTCGCGCTGATATTGCCTGGCCAGCGCGACGATGCCGCGCGGAAACGTCGCCGAGAATAGCAGGGTGCGGCGCGCCTCAGGCGTGGTCTCGAGGATGAATTCCATATCCTCGCGAAAGCCGAGATTGAGCATCTCATCGGCCTCGTCGAGCACGACCGCCTTCAATTCGGAGATGTCGAGACGGCCGCGGCGCAAATGATCGCACAGCCGGCCGGGCGTACCGACGACGATATGCGCGCCGGCCGCAAGCTCGCGCTGCTCGCGCCGCGGATCCATGCCGCCGACACAGGAGACGACGCGCCCGCCGGCATGCCCATACAGCCAGGCCAGCTCGCGCTGAACCTGCAGGGCGAGCTCGCGGGTCGGCGCCACGATCAGGGCGAGCGGCGCGCCGGCCTCGTCGAACCCCTCGGCCTCGCCCAGCAACCCCTTGGCCATGGCAAGGCCATAAGCCAGGGTCTTGCCGGAGCCGGTCTGGGCTGAAACCAGGAGGTCGCGATCAGAGGCTTCGTCCGTGAGCACGGCGAGCTGAACGGGAGTCGGGGAATCATAGTTCCGCTCGGCCAATGCTCGGGCGAGCGGCGGGGTCAGGGCCGGAAAAGACACGAGATGGAGAACCTTGGTTGATTCAGGCGCGCAAACGGTCGACCGGCGGACCTGAGCTGCATGCGCGGCAAACGGCCCGACCGCACGCTGGATTTGATCTGGGCGCTCTTTACGCCAAGCGCTCAGAAATCACCATGCCTGTGATGCATGGCTTCACGCAGAGAGCCGCGCCTGAAGGTTGCAGCGGATTTTTGCGGCCACCTCGATTAACCTGAATCACAACCGGATCCCAAGGGAATGACCGCGTGACGTCCTCCGCCAAACGCAGCTGCGGCGATTGCACGCTTTGCTGCAAGGTGATGGCCATCGAGGCACTGGCCAAGCCGGTTAATGCCTGGTGCTCGCATTGTCAGCCCGGCCGCGGCTGCGCGATCTACGCTGCGCGGCCCACCGAATGCGAGGACTTCGCCTGCCTGTGGCTCGTCAATGATCTCCTCGACGAGTGCTGGAAGCCGAGCCGCTCGAAGCTCGTCGTGACGACGTCGGAGGACGGCGTCGAAATCCGATGCGACCCAGGCTCGCCCAACGCCTGGCGCAAGGAGCCCTATGCCGGAGACATCCATGCATGGGCGGTCGAAGGCGAAACCAACGACATGACGGTGGTCGTGATCATCGGCCAGCGCATGATCCTGGTCACGCCGGATCGCGAGTTCGATCTTGGAATTGTCGGCCCCGACGAACGAATCGTGCGCGAGCTGGAAGGCACGAAGGTGGTGAGTGCGACAGAGGTGAAGGAGAGTGAGCTCGGCCGCGGCTAGTGCGTGCCCAAGCACGACGATACCGACGATTTTCCTGTCGTTCGAAGGGGCGCCTGGCTCGGATTTAATCCCTGGAGGTCGCCAGCTTGCTGAAGCTCCCGACCAGCTTCGCAACAGTGTCTCTCGCTGCAAAGCTCAGGGCGCGGATGGCGCGCCAGGCTTCGGTTGCCTGCAGCCACGCCTTCACTTCGGCGAACTTCCCGTACGTCCAGGCGAATGCCGGAATCCGCATCAGCTTGTCCCGCGTGAGGTGAAACAGGCGCTCGACCAGCACGAGCTTGAGCAGCTCGCCGACGATGAACGTGGCCGCGCCGCTGAGGACCTGGCCAGTTGCGGCAAGGTAGGCGGCCAGGGGCTTGATCGGCTCCAGAATGATGACTGGCACGGAAAACAAGGCCAGCGAAGGATAAGGCGGCAGCGACCTGATCCAGGCCCGCAATCGCTCGAATTGGAAGTGCCGCCCAAGCCAGAGCGCGATGGGCCGCGCCACGGCCATGAAAATCGCGTCCACCAGGAAGTAGACGGCGGCCAGGACGTAAGTGACGGGTTTCAGAATTCGCTTCACGGCACCTCTCCCGTGAACTGAAATCCGGAACTTGGGCCGAAGTTTCACCGCGGCGTGAAGAGTTCGCGGATTCCCGATGGAACTTTTTGGGCTGTTCAGATCTCCGCATAGACCTCCAGCAGATTTCCGTCGGGGTCGCGGAAGAACGGCGTGCGATGACCGAACGCCTGGTTCGTCGGCGGCGACAACAGCGCCACGCCCTGCCGCACGAGTTCGTCGGCGCATGCATCGACTTCACTTGCCGACACCTTGAAGGCCAGTTGCAGCGAAGCGCTCCCCGTCGGCGTCGGCGCATCTGCCGCGGTCCGGCCGGCCTTGCCAGCGCCAGCGTGTTGCTGCCGAGGCCATACTCGATCCAGTTCGACGAAAGCTCGCGCAACAGCGGAAAGGCGAGGATAAGGCGGCGCGCGGTGCTCGAGCTGTTTGGAGCCCGCGAGCAGCGGGACGGCAACTGTCGCGTCGTCGTCCAGCCCGGCATAGGTCCGCCGCCTGGCCTCGACCAGAAACGCAGCGAGATCGTGGGGGGCGGAGGACATGACCTACTCGACCAGCTCCGGCCACGGCACGATGGTCGACTTCACCGTCTTCATCGCCATCGCGTCCTTGACCGCCTGCGCGACGCCCGCTTCGGTGAACGGATAGATGGTCTGCATATTCAGCCACGGATACTTGTCGCGCGTGCGGTAAAGCATGTCGACGCCGAGCGGCAGATCGTTGCCGGTAAAACCCCAGGAGCCGAGCACGTTGAGGTCCTTGGTGCAGATGCGGTGCCAGGAGGTCTCGATCGAGCCAGCGTCGGTGAACTGGCCCATCTCGACATAGGTGCCGCCGTCGCGCAGCATCTCGATGCCTTCAGGGCCGGCTGAAGGGTGTCCCGAACAATCCATCACCAGATCGGCACCGAAGCCGCCGACGATCTCGCGCACCCGGGCAATGCGCTCCTGCGGCGATTTGATCTCCTCGATGTTGACAGTCGCCTCCGCGCCGAACTCGCGCGCGAGGCGAAGCCGCGGCTCCTCCGGCGCACCGACGCAGATCACCCGCCCTGCCCCCATCTCCTGCGCGGCCGCGACCGCCAGAATGCCGATCGGCCCCGAGCCCTGGATCACCACCGTGTCGCCCCAGCTGAAACCGCCGGCGCGGCTGGCGCGGTTGAAGGCGCGGATGCAGGACGTCAGCGGCTCGGACAGCGCACCCAGCCGCAGCGACATGTTGTCGGGCAGCTTGTAGATCTTGGTGCCCGGCAGCATGTCGAGATCGACATAGACATATTCGGCCCAGCCGCCCCACATGTGAGGTGCCTTGTCGAAACCGAGATAGCGGCCGTAATAGACCGGCGTCAGGCACTTGTTGGCTGTCTGCGGATAGTGGATGCAGTAATAGCAGCGTCCGCAAGGCATCAGCGGCGGGATCATCACCTTCGAGCCGACTGCAAGCGGCTTGCTCATGAAGTCCTCAGTGAACTCGTCGCCGCATTCGACGATGATGCCGCCGAGCTCGTGGCCGAGCGTGAACGGCCAGGGCAGCGGCTTCGGCCAATGTCCTTTGAGAATATGCAAATCGGTACCACAGACCCCGCAGGCGCCGACCTTGATCAGCGCGGCCTTACGGCCGACCTTCGGCCATGGCACGGTGCGGATGACGGGCTCGCTGCCCGGCCCTGCATGGGTGCAGACGCGGATGGATTCCATGGCTGTTTCCTCGATGCCCGTCTGTTATGATTGATTGGTGCGGGCTGAAGCGAAGCGTATGTGAGATGCAGGCTGGTGCCAAGCGGGCAGTCTCGTAGCCCGCATGGAGCAAAGCGGAATGCGGGACCGGCGGCCCCGGATTACGCGTCCGCTCCATCCGGGCTACGAAGGATAACCGCCGATGCTACGTGACTATCAGCCAGCGGATGCGGACGCGGTCAGGCGCGTCGCTCTCGCTGCCTTCGCGCAATTCGAGCAGGACTATTCCGATTGGCCGACGTTTACTGCCAATGTCGCCAAGATCACGGAGCTTTCCAGGACAGGCGAGATCGTCGTCGCTGAAGACGGTGGCGAGATCGTCGGCGCCGTGGCTTATATCGGTCTACGGCAGCCAAAGGCCGCGTTCTTCGATCCGGCCTGGCCGATCATCCGCATGCTGGTGGTCGATCCCTCGGCGCGCGGCAAGGGTATTGGCCGGCAACTGACGGAAGAATGCGTTCGCCGCGCCGAGCGCGACCAGTCGCCGGTCATCGCGCTGCATACGACGACGATCATGACGGTTGCGCTGCCGATGTATCTGCGGATGGGATTCGCGAAGGTGCACGAGGCGCCGGATATCTCTGGCGTGCCTTATGCGGTCTACGTGAAACGGCTGGATTAGCAGCGGGGTCATAGCCGGGCTACGGGCTCATGACTCACACACCCAAGTGTCTTGAGCCATTGATGCCGAACGTGTAAGGCGGCCCAAGTCCTACCTTGGTGCTCGCTTGAACCCCCTCCCTCAAAATCCCATGGTCGCGTCCGGCTCGTTCGCGGCCATGAAGTCGGTGCCCTACCGCCTCCAGTTCACAGCTTACGTGCTGGCGATGATGGCCGACAACATCGAGCACGTGATCAGCTATTGGGTGGTGTTCCAGAAATTCCATTCGCCGGCGCTGGCGGGCTTTGCCGTGCTGTCGCACTGGCTGCCATTCCTCTTGTTCTCGGTTGCGGTCGGCGGGCTCGCCGACCGGTTCGATCCGCGCCGCATCATCCAGTGCGGCATGGTGCTGTTTATCGTCGCCTCGGCCGGATGGGGCTTCTTCTTCCTCACCGATACGATCCAGATGTGGCACGCGATGCTGCTGCTGGTGATCCACGGCTGCGCCGGCGTGTTGTGGCAAACGCCGAATCAGCTGCTGCTCTACGACCTCGTCGGCCCTGCCGATCTTCCGAGCGCGGTGCGGCTGAATGCGATGGCGCGCTATCTCGGCATCCTGGTCGGCCCCGCCGTCGGCGGAATCATCATGCTCACGCTCGGCACTTCGCACGGCATCATCTTCAACACGCTGTTCTATCTGCCGATGCTGCTGTGGCTGTTTTGGGCGCCGCTGCGCGACAAGAGCGTCGCCGTCGGGCGTTTCGCGGTGCGCGGCCTTGCCGACATCGTGCTGACGATGCGCGCCATCGGCACGCAGCCGGTGCTGTTAGCGATGACGTGGCTCGCCGGCCTCACCTCTTTCATGATCGGCAACGCCTATCACGCCCAGATGCCGGGCTTTGCCGGCGATCTCGGCCATGGCGATCCCGGCGTCTCCTACAGCGTGCTCCTCGCGGCTGATGCGGCCGGTGCCCTGCTCGCCGGCATCGCGCTGGAATCCTGGGGACGTCTCAAGGGCACGCCGCGCACCGCAATCATGCTGGCGATGCTCTGGAGCGTGGCGCTCTTCGGCTTCGCCTCCGTGCGGATCTATCCGGTCGCGATCGTGCTCTTGTTCTGCGCGGGCTTCTTCGAGCTGTCGTTCAACACCATGGCGCAGGCGCTGGTGCAGCTGAATGCACCATCCGACATCCGCGGCCGCGTCGTCGGACTCTACAACATGGCCGGACTCGGCATGCGGGCCTTCAGCGGCATCACCGTCGGGCTATCAGGCGCCGCGATCGGCATTCACTGGTCGCTCGGGCTCTCGGCGGTAGTGCTGCTGGCGCTGCTGGGTCTTCTATATCGGCGGCGCCTGCGAACGGCTTGACCGGTCCCGCCCGGGGGGCCTCGCCTGCCCGCCCTCGATGTGGTTTTTCGAGCGCATTGTGTCTGTCCGTTACCGGCGCTACCGATCCTAACGCGGCATTAACCCTATGCACCTTAGGGTCGTGCCGGACTCCGCCCGGGCGGGGGGTCGGGTGTTGGAAATGGCGTTAGCGAACAGAAAATTTCTTCCGGCCGCCGAGGAGCGTCGGCGTTTCCAGCGGGTGAAAGTGCACCTGCTCGGCCGTTACATGCTGCCGGACCGCCGTGAACTCCCCTGCCAGGTGATCAACATGTCGCCGGGCGGCCTCGCGCTGCTGGCCCCCGGCATCGGCAATGTCGGCGACCGCGTCGTCGCCTATCTCGACCATATCGGCCGGGTCGAGGGCAAGATCACCCGGATCATAGACAATGGCTTTGCCATGACGATCGGGGCAACGCCGAGGAAGCGCGACAAGCTCGCGGCACAGCTGACCTGGCTCGCCAACCGCGACATCCTCAACCTGCCGGAGGACCGCCGTCACGACCGTATCGTACCGCGCAACCCGATCGCGGTGCTGACGCTCGAGGACGGCACCAAGATGACCTGCCGTATCATCGACCTGTCGCTGTCGGGCGCCGCGATTGCCGCGGAGAACCGCCCGCCGCTGAAATCGACGGTTCTGCTCGGCCGGGTCCAGGGCCGCGTGGTCCGAAACCTCGAAGACGGCTTCGCCCTCGAGTTCATGCACGAGCAGCCGGCCGAGACACTCGAAGAGAGCGTTACCGCGCGGTAAAGCGCGACGACGTCAAAACCACTGCATTTCCAGCCTCGAAGGCGGCCTCTGCGATGCGGACGCCGCCTTTTTCGTGCGTTGCGACCCGCTCTACGCGAGTTAACGCGAGGGGTGCACGTGCGCGCAAACAACGGCTCCGGCAGCGTTTGCGCGTTAATAGATAAAATTTGAATCAATTGCAGTCATTTCAAATTTTACGAGAATTCGATTCAAGTATAGATCGAATTCGCCGCGCCTTTTACCTGCATTCGTCTAGACTTGACTTGGCTGACTTAGCGGCAACTCAAAAGCTCCGTGCGAAATGTGGTCCCAACAAGAAACGGGGGCCGCAATGTTTGACTTTAGGGGACAGGGGAAAGGGCTGGCGCTGGCCGCCATGCTCTTCGGGATCAGCGCGACAGCGCAGGCCGGCGAAGGCCGTCTGCTCTACGCGAGCCTCGGCGACACCACGCGTGCGCCGATCGGCTGGGTCGAGTTCTGTGCGGACAACGCCGCTCAGTGCCAGGGCGGGCCGACGCAGGCACGCGACATCGTGATGTCGCAGGCTGCATGGCGCGACCTCGTCAAGGTCAATCGCTGGGTCAACGAGACCGTGAAGCCTTTGACCGACCAGGAGCACTGGGGCGTGATCGAGAAGTGGTCGCTGCCGACGGACGGTTACGGCGACTGTGAAGACTACGTGCTGTTGAAGCGCAAGATGCTGATCGATGCCGGATGGCCGCGCGAGGCCCTGCTCATCACGGTCGTGCGCGACAAGAAGGGCGAAGGCCACGCGGTGCTGACGGTGAAGACCGACAAGGGCGAGTTCGTTCTCGACAATCAGAACGAGAGCGTCGTTGCCTGGACGGAGACAGGATACCGCTTCGTCAAGCGCCAGTCGCAGAGCGATCCCAACGTCTGGGTCTCGCTCGGCGATACCAAGCCGGCGGTCTCCACCGCCAGCGCGCGAGATTAGGAACGAGACAACGAGTTACGCGACCCGGTCACATCCCCACCCCTCCCCGTCCCAGACCGGTTCGCGCGCGGCCAGGCTTCCCCCAAAGCCTGGCCGCAACTTTTTGCGAAGGCGCGATCAGTCCTGTGCGGTCCGGCGAGACCACGGCACCCGCGCGGCCGTGAAATCGCGCCACGCGCTTTGCAAGGCGGGCTGCACGCCAACCGACGCGCACGCCTGCCAACCGGCGATCGCCGCCGTGGCGATGGCGCTGTCGGGCTCGGCATCGAGCCGATCCAGCAACGATGCCGTCACTGCCATATCGTTGAAGGCGCCGAGCTCCTCCTGCAAACCGGCGAGCCTGCGGGCAAATTTTCTCGCAGACTTCCGATCGGCAAACAGCGGCAGCAGGAACTCGCTGAGATAGCGCAGCCGCTTCGTCGCGAGCCGCACCCGGTGCAGCTGTTCGATCGTGAGCGACTTGAAGCGGCGGCCGCGCTTGAGCACCTTGGCGTACTGCTCCGACAAGATGCGCTGCGCGAAGTTGACGGCGGGCTCGGCGAGTTGGCCGAGATCTTCGGCGGCGACGTCGTTGCGCCAGCCCCGTGTTTCGATCCAGCCGCCGAGGCCGATCAGGAACACGGCACAGCGGCGGTCGGCGAGCGCATCATGCGCCTTGCGATAGGCGTCAGTCTGACGCTCGGCCGCGGCCCGGCCGAGCGCGTCGAAGCCGGCGATCGAAGGACAGGCTTTTGCGATTGTCGGCAATGTCTCGAGCTGGAACACATCCCAGTCACGCGCGGCGGAGAGATCTTGCGCCAGCCAGCGCGCCTCCGAGCGCAGCGCATCGAGATTGCTGAGCGCGCCGACCGATCGCATCAGGTCCAGCGCCGATCGCAACCGGCGCAGCGCAACGCGAAGCTGATGGACGCCTTCCGGATTGCGGCCGTCCTCGGCGGCGGGCAGCGACTGAAGCAGATGATGGAAGCAGGAGCGCAGGATCGTCGCGAAGGCCTCGTCAAGGGTCACCGACGGATCGAGGTGAAGTTTTCGCGGGCGCCGTGCCGAGGGCGGCTTGCCGGCGGCAAGGTCGAAGCCACGCGCCGACTTGGTGCGGATGGACGGCTTCACCGCCCCGTATTCCGCAAGCCGCAGCGCGACCTCATAGATTGCGCTTGCGCTGCCGCTCTTGAGCTCCAGCTCGATCTCGCTCACCGGCAGCGAACCGTCGCCGGCCGTCAGCTCGCCCTGGTCGAAGGCGACTTCGACCGTGCCGGACGGCAGATCGAGCATCCGTGCATGACGATGGACGTCGGCGGTGAAGACGGCTTCGAGCGGCCGTGCTTCGAGGTGGCAGCGAAGCTTCTCCGGAATGAAAGGCATCGCCAGAGCGAGATCGGGCGCAAGCGAGGGCACGCTCGCCTCCCACTCGCCGCGGCGCAGCGGATCGTCCGCGGCGTCGGTCTTCACGGTCTGCACGAAGCGCGCGCCGCTCTGGCGTACGCGCAAGCTCAGGCCGCCACGCCGAAGCGTGCGCTCGGGCGTGTCATAATAGACGGACTTGAGATGCTTACGCGTGCCCTTATTGCGCGCGTTCGCCGTGATGACCGGCGCAGCGTTGAAATGCGCCATGCGATCGGCATCGACGAGAAGCTTGAGTTCGATTTCACCGGCCGGACGCGCGCCAACGCTTGACGGAACTGGTTTCGGATCAGGCGTCGTCTCTTGCCATGACGTCTGATCACTCACGGCGTCCTCGATCCGAGGTTCTGCGCCTGGCCCGGCGGGTTCAATCTGCCTGAGGAAGCCGGCGACGACTTGCGTTCTCTTGTTGTCCTTCGGAGCAGGATTCCCATCTGGCGCGCCCGGAGTCTTGCGGGCCGGTGTTGAGTCTGACTTCAGCATTTTGGGGTACATGACAGTTCGATGACAGAGCGCGAGCATATAGCCGGCAAGCCCCGCGAGGAACAGTCAGGTTACGTCGCAACGCATCATCGTCCACATGCGACATTCCGAGCGCAAATATCGACGAGGACTGTCACAATTCGGCTCGCCGTGACGAATTAAGTTGGCGCCGCGTACAGTAAGTGATCGTATTGATGAGGTCTCGGAGTTTCCGAAACAGAGATGAACCCGTCAAACGAGCTTGGTTCATGCTAGCCGAGAAATTCTTTCTGGTTCTGGAGACACTTAGAAGTCACGCGCGCGATGACAGGCCGGAGATTGCGACAAGCCCTCCGCCGGATGCGACTCCCTCTGATTCGCGGCGCAAAGAACCGGTTCCCGACCGTCAGAAGTAGAAATACATTTGAGCGGTCGCATCGCGGCGCTCAGCGCTCGCACGGACTCAGCGCATCCGCGAGCCACGGCTCAGCGGCGGGGTTCTTAAAGGCCTGCCCGCAGCTTTTTGAGGGATTGCCGCTCACTCCGCGGCTTCAAGATTGGCCGGCTTCTCCGCGCTCGCGAGCGGCGACACAGCGGGGCCATTGAGTGCGGTGCCGTCGGGCGCGAATTGTGAGCCGTGACACGGACAATCCCAGCACTGCTCCAGCGCATTCCAGTGCACGACGCAGCCGAGATGGGTGCAGCTTGCCGAGTGCAGATGCAGACGTCCGTTGCGATCCCGGCATGCGGCAATCTTCTTCAGGCCGCTGCGGACCAGGCGCCCCTCGCCCGGCCGCAGCCGTTCGACGCTCGCCATCTCGCTCGCCGCAAGATATTCCGCAAAATTCTTCAGCGGCGTGATGTTCTCGCTGATGAACTCGCCGATGTTCTTCTGAATCTTCCGTGACGGAGCGTAGACCTCTTCCCAAGGGCTCGCGCCCGTCGTGATCAGATCCCTCACCAACAGGCCGGCGACGAGCCCGTTCGTGATCCCCTGCCCGGAATCGCCGCTGACGATGAAGAGATGCTCCTCGCCGGGGCTGCGGCCAATGAAGCCGGTGAAATCGACCGGCTCCAGCACCTGGCCGGACCAGCGATGAGTAACCTCGCGCAAACCCGTCAAGCGATCGCGTGCCCAGCGCTCGAGCGCGTCAAGGCGCTGTACGCCGTCGTTCGCTTCGCCCGATTTATGATCTTCCCCGCCGATGATCACGATATCCTCGTCGGCAGAGAACGGCTGGAGTCGGACATAATGATAGGGATCGAGCGTATCCCAATAGAGCGCATCCTCCAGCGCGCCGGCCGCAATCTTCGCGGCGAGCGCATAGGTGCGATAAGGCGCCTGTTTGGTGTGGATCGCCACCTGCAGATTGACGGGCGAGTTCGTCGCGACCACTACGTCGGCGGCGTGGACCTCGTGGCCTGAGGTGGTCGTCACGACCATGTCGCCATGCTGCTGACGGATGCTCTCAACACAGGTGTCGGCATAGAGCCGCCCCCCGCGGCGCTCGAGTGCGCTCGCCAGGCCCGCGAGGTATTTGGTCGGGTGCAGGCGCGCCTGCCGGGCAAAGCGCAGCGAACGCACCTGGCCCTCGGCATGGAACGGGGTTGGCTCGAGGCGGTTTTCGACCGGAATTCCGAGCTTGCGACAGCAAACCAATTCCTCGTCAAGCTCGGATGCGGGCGTTTCGGGCGCCAGCACCCAGTAGCCGTCGACGCGTTGAAAATCGCAATCGATATGCTCGGCAAGCTGGATGACCTCGGCGCGATCGATCGCGGCAGCGACGCTCTGATAGTAGTGCCGCGCACGGTCAGGGCCGCGCACCCTCACCAACTCGTCGTAGCCGTCGTCGAGCGCCGTCGCCAGATGAGCGGTGGTGCGCGCCGTCATCCCGCTGCCGATACCGCCGCGATCCAGCACCACGACCGAGCGTCCATGGCTGGCAAGCTCATAGGCGACCGACAGCCCGGCAATTCCAGAACCGACAACGACGACATCCGTGCCCACCGTACCGGATAGCGCCGGCGCGTCGGCAACCGAAACATCCATCCAGAGCGATCGGGTGTGCTCGTCCCGTACATTCATGACAGTGTACTCCTCGAAAGAAAAAACGAGGCGGCAGGAACAGGGTTCCTCGGCGGCCGGCGAGCGGAAATCGCATTGAGACACCGCGATCATTAGGAACCTTCATCGCGCTCGCGCTTGAAACGACATGAAAAATCCATCACCCGGAATGCGCAGGGCGTTACGTCAGGCTCAATTGTACGGACATCTGCTCGTCCGGAATGACAGGCTGTATTACCCAGGAGGCAATCATCCGATCTGCTCGATACAGCTTGCACGAGAGATGGTCAGGTCAGGATGGATGACCAAGCACGACGGCGAATACGAGATCACGCCTGACGGGCAGCTTGCCGCCGAGAGCGAGCTCAGCCGCTGATTCGGTCCGGCTGGTCCGGCCGCAACTTCTCCTACAGGCTTTGCGATCCGTGCCGGTCAGGCGCCGAGCACATCGACCAGCCGAAGTTCGTCGGCGGCGGGATCCTTCAAGAACAGCTCGGCCTCGATCTCGGTCAGATGCGACAGCATCTGCGCGCGCGCCGCCTCTCTGTCGCGCTTGCGGATCGCGGCGACGATGCCAGCGTGGTGATCGGTGCCGCAGGCCGGCGTGTCATGGCGGCGGTAGAGCAGGATGATGAGCGAGGAGCGCGCGATCAGCTCCTTCAGGAAGCCGAGATAGATGCTGTGGCCACTCATCTCGGCGACGAGGCGGTGAAACTCGCCGGAGAGGCGGACCGAGGCGCGCGCATCGCCACGCAGCTCGGCCTCGCGCTCTTCAGCGAGATGGCGCTGGAGGCGATCGAGCCAGGCCGGCGATGCCGCATCGATGGCGTGATCGACGATGGTGGGCTCGATCAGGCGGCGCGCCTCGAACACTTCGCGGGCATCGGCGGGTGTCGGGCGCGCGACGAAGGCGCCGCGGTTCTTCTCGATATTGACGATGCCCTCATGCGCGAGCTGCTGGAGCGCGGTGCGGACCAACGTTCGGCTGGCGCCGTAGATGTCGCCGATCTCGTCCTCGCCGAGCTTCGTGCCGGGCAACAGGCGGTGCTCGAGGATGGCCGCGGTCACGCCCTCCCGGATACGGCTGACGCGATCGCTCGCGTCCGGCGCGTCGGATTTCGGGCGGGTCTTGGCGGCCATGGTTGTAAGGCTCGATCGACAACGTTCGGCTGCGAATGTTAGTCGACGAGCTGTATCCAATCACAGGCGAAACTTTATACAATCTTCGCCCGTTTTGTGTGCAGATGGCTGCGCATGCGGCAGGCAGCCTGGATGCGCCAGATTCGATCTAACGATCTGACTCCGCTGCACAGTTTTGAAAAATTGACCGGCCGAGAGCCGTTGGCACGGACCTTGCGGAGAGAGGCGGGAAGCATCGCCCTCCTGTCGGACACGCCATGGCCACTCCCGCCGCTCTCGAACTGGTTGCCGTCACCAAGCGCTACGACACGACGCTGGCGGTCGACAATGTCAACCTGAAGATCCCGGCCGGCACCTATTGCTGCCTGCTCGGCCCCTCCGGCTGCGGCAAGACTTCGACATTGCGCATGATCGCGGGTCATGAGGCGGTCAGCGAGGGCGATATCATCCTAGGCGCGCAGAACGTCACCGACCTCGAGCCCGCCAAGCGCGGCACGGCGATGATGTTTCAGTCCTATGCGCTGTTTCCGCATCTCAGCGTCATCGACAACGTCGCTTTCGCACTGAAGATGCGCGGCATCGACAAGCCGACACGCCACATGCGCGCCGGCGAATTGCTCGAACTGGTGGCGATGAGCCCCTATGCGGGGCGCCTGCCCGCGCAACTCTCCGGCGGCCAGCAGCAGCGCGTCGCGCTTGCCCGCGCGCTGATCACCGAGCCGCAGATCCTGCTGCTTGACGAACCGCTCTCAGCGCTCGATCCCTTCCTGCGGGTGAAGATGCGGGGCGAACTGAAGCGGCTGCAGCGCGAGCTCGGCATCAGCTTCATCCAGGTCACCCATGGCCAGGAAGAGGCAATGGCGCTCGCCGACCACATCGTGGTGATGAACCACGGCCGGATCGAGCAGCAGGGCACGGCGCGCGACATCTTCCACCATCCCCGCACCGAATTCGTGGCGCGCTTCATCGGCGGCCACAACGTGCTCAGCGACGCCGGCAACCTCATCGCCGTGCGCGCCGATCAACTCGGCATCGTCCCGTTCACCGACGGCGCCTTCGGCGCGCCGGCGCTGCTGACCCAGACCGAGTACCAGGGCTCCTACGTCGCCGTCTCGCTCACGCTCGACGACGGCACCGCCCTGTTCTCCCACATTCCCGAAGCCAGCTTCGACGTCCACCCGTTCCGTCCGGGCGATCGCGTGCTGGCCACCTGGGATCCCGCCAAGGCGCAACGCCTGCAATAGCGCCGATCGATCACTGGAATGCGCAACAGAGGAGTGACTGATATGACCGAGACCACCAGGACAAAGGGCGTCAGCCGCCGCACGCTGCTCAAGGGCACCGCGGGTCTCGCCGGCCTTGCCGCCGGCTCCGGCGCCATTACCGGCTTTCCCTATGTGAAATCGGCTGATGCGAAGGTGCTGCGCTATCTCGGCACTGCCGTGAACGAGGGCGATGACATCTCCAAACAGTGCCTGAAGGATACCGGCATCAAGATCGAATACATCACCGCAACCACCGACGACGTCACCAAGCGCGTGATGACCCAGCCGAACTCCTTCGACGTGCTGGACACCGAATATTTCTCGCTGAAGAAGATCGTGCCGTCGGGCAACATCCTTGCCCTCGACGCCAAGAAGATCAAGGAATTCGACAACATCACGCCCGTCTTCACCAAGGGCGAGACGCCCGGCGGCAAGAAGATCGGAGGCCAGGGCACCGCGCCCTGGAAGGTGCTCTATCTCGAAGGCAAGGACTCCAAGAAGTTTGCGACGTCGGCGACCGAATTCGTGACGCTGATCCCGACCGTCTACAACGCCGACACGCTCGGCATCCGTCCCGACCTGATCAAGCGGCCGATCAGCTCGTGGTCCGAGCTGCTCAATCCCGAATTCAAGGGCAAGGCTTCGATCCTCAACATCCCCTCGATCGGCATCATGGATGCCGCGATGGTCGTGGAGGCCTCCGGCAAGTACAAATATGCCGACAAGGGCAACATGACCAAGGAAGAGATCGACCTCACCATGAAGGTGATGACCGAAGCCAAGAAGGCCGGCCAATTCCGCGCCTTCTGGAAAGACTTCAACGAGAGCGTCAACCTGATGGCTTCAGGGGAAACCGTGATCCAGTCGATGTGGTCGCCGGCGGTGACCAAGGTGCGCTCGATGGGGATTGCCTGCACTTTCCAGCCGCTCAAGGAAGGCTACCGCTCCTGGGCCTCGGGCTTCTGCGTCTCCAAGGGCGTCTCGGGTCCCAAGCTCGACTGGGCCTATGAGTTCGTGAACTGGTTCCTGTCCGGCTATGCCGGCGCCTATCTCAACCGCCAGGGCTATTACTCGGCCGTGCTCTCCACCGCGAAGGCGCACATGGAGCCCTACGAGTGGGCGTACTGGATGGAAGGCAAGCCGGCCGAGAAGGACATCAAGGCGCCCGACGGTTCGTTGCTCGAGAAGGCCGGCGCCGTGCGCGACGGCGGCTCCTATGAGGACCGCATGGGCGGCGTCGCCTGCTGGAACGCCGTGATGGACGAGAACGACTACATGGTCCGCAAGTGGAATGAGTTCATCGCGGCGTAATGGATATGTCGGAAGAAGTCCTGCAACAGGCATCCCCGGGTTTGATCCCGGGGTCGGGCACAGCGCGCGCCGCGAAAGCGACGCGCCTGTCGCCGTCCTTCATCTCCTGGCTGCAGGCCGGGCCGATGATGCTGGTGTTTCTCGCCTTCTTCCTGATTCCGCTGGTGTTCGTCGTCATCGTCTCGTTCTGGGATTACAACGAATACCAACTGCTGCCGGCCTTCTCCGGCCGCGGCTACACCGATACGTTCGAAGGCTGCGTCGCGCAGCTCCCCGATCTCTGCACCATCGGCAAGACCTATGTGAAGACGCTGAAGCTCTGCTTCATGGTCTGGGCCATCACGCTCTTCATCGGTTTCTGGGTCGCCTACTTCCTCGCCTTCCACGTGAAATCAAAGACCTGGCAGATGGGATTGTCGCTGCTGTGCACGATCCCGTTCTGGACCTCCAACGTGATCCGCATGATCGCCTGGATTCCACTGCTGGGACGCAACGGCCTGGTGAACTCAGGCTTGATCAAGACGGGCCTGATCAACCAGCCGCTGGAATGGCTGCTGTTCTCCGAATTCTCCGTGGTGCTGGCGCTGGTCCACCTCTTCACCTTTTTCATGGTGGTGCCGATCTTCAATTCGATGGTGCGCATCGACAAGTCGCTGATCGAGGCCGCCTATGACGCCGGCGCGAGCGGCTTCCAGACACTCGTCAACGTGATCATCCCGCTGGCAAAACCCGGCATCGTGATCGGTTCGATCTTCGTCATCACCATCGTGATGGGCGACTTCATCACCATCGGCGTGATGGGCGGCCAGCAGATCGCCGCCGCCGGCAAGATCATCGAGACCCGGCTCAACGCGCTGCAATTCCCCGCCGCCGCCGCCAACGCCGTGATCCTGCTCGCGATCACCTTCCTGATCATCACCATGATGTCGCGCATCGTCGACATCCGGAAGGAGCTGTGATGAAGGAAGGACGCCCGCGCTCTTTCTACGTGCTCGCAATCTTCTTCGCAGCCTATGTGCTCTTCCTCTACGGCCCGATGATCGCGATCTACGTGCTGTCGTTCCAGGGACCGCAGGGCGGCCTCACCTTCCCGATGAACGGGGTCTCGACCTTCTGGCTGGCCAAGTTGTTCGAGGGCACCGGCATCGTCGATCTCGGCGCCGCTTTCCGCCGCTCGCTGCTGCTCGGCGGCGTGGTGATGGCCGTCACCGTCGTGTTGTCGGTCGCGGCCGGCATGGCTTTCCGCAGGAAGTTCAGGGCGCAGAGCATCCTGTTCTACTCGGCGATCGCGAGCCTGATCGTGCCTTCGATCATCACCTCGCTCGGCATCTCGCTTGAATTCCGCATCATCGACGACCTGATCAAGGCGCATTGGAACGAGAACTTCGAGACCTCGATGGGCCTGCTCACTTCGGGCTTAGGTGCGCACCTGACCTGGACGCTGCCGTTCGGCTTGCTCATCATGTTCGCGATCTTCAACCGCTTCGATCCGCGCCTCGAGGAAGCCGCGCGCGATCTCGGCGCGACGCCGTGGCAGACGTTCCGTCATGTCGTGCTGCCGATCATCCTGCCGTCGGTGATCGGCATCGGCCTGTTCGGCTTCACGCTGTCCTGGGACGAGCTCGCCCGCTCCAGCCAGGCCATCGGTCCGGTGAACACACTGCCGCTGGATCTACAGGGCCTCACCACCACAGTGACGAAACCGGACATTTATGCGCTCGGCACGGTGATCTCAGCGGTATCGTTCGCGGTGATCACGCTTGCGCTCGGCACCATCCACATGCTCAACAAGCGGCAGGCGGCCAAGGGCTCGGACGCCGGCAAGGGACTTGTCTGATCCGATGCGCCTTCACGTCGTCAATCCCAATACCACTGTGACGATGACGGCGAAGATCGCCGCTGCGGCGCGCAGCATCGCCCTGCCTGGCACCGCGATCGATGCGCGCCAGCCGGCGATGGGCCCGGTCTCGATCGAGGGTTTTTACGACGAGGCCTTCGCCGTGCCCGGCGTGCTCGGCTGCATCCGCGAGGCTGATCGCGACGGCGCGGATGCGCACATCATCGCCTGCTTCGACGACACCGGCCTCGACGCAGCGCGTGCCGCCGCCAAGGCACCGGTGGTCGGCATCGGCGAAGCCGGCTTCCACATGGCGAGCCTGATCGCGGCGCGTTTTGCCGTGGTGACGACCCTCGGTGTCTCCATCGTGCCGATCGAACACAACTTGCGGAAATACGGCCTCGCCGAGCGCTGCGCCGGCGTCCGCGCCGCCGAGGTCCCCGTGCTCGCACTGGAGGAGCGCAACGCCGATGCCATCGGCAAGATCTCCGCCGAGATCTCGGCCGCGATCCGCGACGACCGCGCGGAGGCGATCGTGCTCGGCTGCGCCGGCATGGCCGATCTCGCCAGCGAGCTCGCCGCCACGCACGGCCTGCCCGTCGTCGACGGCGTCGCCGCCGCCGTGACGCTGGCGGAATCAGTGGTGCGGCTGGGACTGACGACGTCCCGGCTCGGCCCCTATGCGAGGCCTCGGTCGAAGACCTATTCCGGGACGTTTTCGCCGTTTCAGCCCTGATCCGTGCCCCTGAGAGGCCTTCGGAGGCCCTAAGGTCCCCTGATTGCTGGTTTTTTTGTCCTTAGCCTCTTTTTGGTCCCATTCCTTGCCGAAACGTAAGGCTTTCGGGACGCCCCGGCGACCTCTGGTTGCCGGCCTTCGCCACGCACCAAGTTTCAGTTTGGGCTTTGTTCGCGATGATCGATCTCGCACAGGACACACCGTCCAACCCCCTGCTTCGCCTCGGTGGCCAACCGATCGCGCTGACCGCCGCCGCCCTTCTCCTGCTCATCGCCGGCGTGACCTCGATTGCGGTCTGGCGCGCCTATACCGGCGCGGCACCGGAAACCGATCGGGTGGTGGCATCGCGGCTGCTCCAGGCCCGCACGGCACAGGTGTCCGAGCAGCTGGTCGAGAAGACCAAGGGGCTGGAGGCGACTCAGCAGGAATCGATCGACCAGCTCCAGGTCGTGCAGGACCAGCTCCAGACCATGAAGCGGCTGATGGCGGCGCAGCAGGCCGACACCAAGCGCCTGTCCGAGCAGGTCGCGACGCTGAACGAGTCCGTCGATGGCTTGCGGCAGTCTTTTGCCAGCGCCCGGGCCACCGAGGCTGAAACACCCTCGGTTACCCGCAGGAAACCGGCGCGGCAACGCGTCCACGCCAGCGCGCGCAAGCGTTCGCGCGGCTGAGCCGATCCCCCAGCGCGATTGGAACTTTATTTTCGCCACTTGTGAACTGGATCACATTCTCCCGTATGATTCCGCGCCATGCTCGCCATTACCGGATGGCGTGAGCCGATTTCAATGTCCGGGGCTGGCAAGGTCGTTGACGGTATACTGCGTCAACGGCCTTGTTCTTTGATGGGCCCAGCTATTCGCCAAGGATGCTATTCGCAGACATCCACGCGGCGGTATCGCCATCCAGCTGGCGTCATGATCCGCTTCCGAACGACGTAGCAGCCGCCATAACCGTCGTCGTAGCCGGCGCCATAATAATAGGGGCTGCCGTAAAAGGGATAGCCATAACCATAATAAGCGCCGTAGTAGCCGGCGCCGGCAAGGCCCGCGCCGATCGCAACGCCCGGCCAGAAGCCGCCGCCATGCCAATGGCCGTGCCCGCCATGGCTCCATCCGCCACCGCCCCAGCCACCGTGGCCGAAACCGCGCGCCTGGGCCACTTGCGGCGCCGACAGCCCGACCGCCGCGACGGCCAGCGTCGTCATGATCATCTTGCGTAACATCACTCGATCCTTCGCGTGGACACGCTCCACGCTTCAAAGCAGGACCAAGCTAATGTCACTTGGGCATTCCTGACAGCCACGCTGTCTCAATTCCGCGCGAGCATCAGCAGCCGCGGCAGATGCTCTTCATCTTCTTGTCGAGCAGCCGGTTCTCGGCATTGACGGTGGCGTCCGCGGCGCCCGAGCCGGTGCCGGTGGTGATCCCGGCACCCGGGCCGGATGATTGAGCCGTCCCCAGGCTGTTGGTCCCAGGCGGCGGAGCTGGCGAGTTGGCGACGCCCCCCGTCGGTCCCGCAGAGCTTCCGGTCGAACCCGCAGAGCCTCCGGTTGATCCGGCCGAGCCACCGGTCGCCTGCGCGAACGAGGTGGCCGGCATCGCCGTGAGCGCGAGGATCACCATCATGGTCTTGGTTGCGGACGATCTGGCAGACATCGGAAATTCTCCCTTTGCCGGTCAACCGCTGCGGCGAACACCTGTTCCGGAACAAATGCCGTCACGTCAGCTTGAAGGCGAGGAGGCCAAATCACGATGACCGATCGCGATCCTTTTGCTGAAGGCGAGCGCGCCGCGCGCGAAAGCATCCCCGCCGAAGCCAATCCTTACCTGGACGGTAGCGACGAGCATGCGCTATGGGCCGCCGGCCACGAGAAGGTGGCATGCGCGACCGAAGCGCGCGAATCCAAGGGACGCTGACGCTCCCCCCCTTGCGGATGGCGCGAGCCGGTCACTATGCGGCCGCCACCATCTTCTCGGTCCGGTCCTCGATCGCGGCGGAGAGCTGCCACTTCTTGGCCTGGTACTTGTCGTTGAACTTGTCGCGCTCGGTCATGGCCGCGTCGCGCGCCTGGGCGGCGCCGAGCTCGAGCTCCTCGAGCTCGAAGATGCGCGCCACCGCGTCGCGGAAATTCTGCACCGCGCGCGCAAGGTGCCCGATCTCGTCGTGACGGCGCAGATGCGGCGCTACGCTCTTGACGTCGCCCTGCGCGATCCGGTCGGTCGCCTGCGTGATCTCGGCCAGCGCGCCGACGATCGACTGCGCATGACGATCACGTTCAGTCCCGCAAGAATGAGCGCCGCCAGCCCGAGCGCGAACAGATAGGCGGCCGCATAGCGGTTCTCGTTGGCGAGCTCGTCCGCCTCGCGGGCGCGCTGATGGTAGATGCGCTCGAGCGCCTCGGTATCGCTGTTGAGCTTACTGCGCACTGTCCGGTTGGCGTCGTTGTCGCCCCACTCGCGCGCCGCGGCCGAGCTGATCTCCACTCCGCGCCGCACCAGCTCCTGACGGAAGTCGATGAACTGCGTGATCCGCTGCCGGAAGCTCGCGAACAGTTCGGCGTCGTCGTCGCCGATGTTCTTCTCCACGCTCTTCACGGCCTCGGCAAGCTCACCGTTGCGCCGCAAGAGGCCGTCCGCGAACTGCTTCATCTTGCCGCGATCGGCCGTCATGTAGAAGCCGCGCTACTCCATGACGATCGCATAGATCAGCGCATTGATGCGACCGACGTTGATCGCCGCCGCAGCCGAGGACGCACGCATGTGGCGATAGGAAGCGTGATCGCGCTAGCGGAGAATTAAAGGGCCCGCCTGTTTTTTTACGGTACGGAACCATTGCCGTGGGGGCCAGGCACAGCCGGCGGGCATCTCAGCCGATCCGCTTCAAGCCCTTCTTGAAGCGTGGACCGTTGGCCACGTAGAACCTGGCGGCACTTCCCATCTTCTGGACCTGGGCGTCATCGAGCGTGCGGATCACGCGCGCCGGCGAGCCGATGATCAGCGAGCGCTCGGGGAACTCCTTGCCCTCGGTGATGACGGAGCCAGCACCGACAATGCTGTTGCGGCCGATCTTCGCGCCGTTCATCACGATCGCGCCCATGCCGACGAGCGCGCCCTCCTCGATGGTGCAGCCGTGCAGGATGACGTTGTGGCCGACCGTGCAGTTCCTGCCGATGACAAGCGGAAAGCCGAGATCGGTGTGGCAGGTCGAGCCGTCCTGCACGTTGGCGCCCTCGCCGATCTCGATCCACTCATTGTCGCCGCGCAGCACCGCGCCGAACCAGACGCTCGCGCCCGGCTTCAGGCGCACCCGACCGATCACGGTGGCGGTCTCCGCGATGAAATAATTGCCGTCGGCGGGAAGGTCGGGCGCCTGCCCGTCGAGCTCGTAGATCGCCATGGAGGTCTCCTGTCAGGATGATCCTGGCATAGCGAAACGGCGGCCTTGATGCAAAGGGCCGCGCGTCAGGCAGCTTGGGAACGACATCCCGGAGAACGCAGGCGTCCCAGGGAAAGTCGGAGGCGTCAGCCCAGCACGCCGGCCGCGCGCAGCGTCATCAGGAAGAAGGTGCCGCTCATCATGCTCCAGAAGCCGGCGATGAGGGTCGCCATCATCACGAATTCGGCGCGGCGGCTTTCCACGCGCATGCCACGCAGCGTGTTGCGCATGATGATGAAGGGCGCCGCGAAGACCAGGAACGGCACCGCTGCGAAGGTCTTCGGCGCCACGCCGTCCTGCAACAGGCCGAAGCCGGCGGGACGCTGCGCGACCGCCTGGTATCCGTTCACGAGCGCGCCCGCGAGCGCGAAACCGATGCAGATCGAGAAGAAGGTATTGAGAGCTTCAGGTGTCATCGGAACGGTCCGCCCTTACGCAACGCCAGCGTCTTCCTGTGACAAATAGTGCCGGTTAACGCTACATTATCCTTAAGAGAAGGTTAACACCGCCTCCCGTCAGACGCAGGGCTCTCCCCCTTCCCCGCAGCCGGGAACGCTGCGCGAAATCGCCGCCACATGGCATATTCGCCGCTGATTCGTCGGCCAGCGGCCGACTTCGGCTTACCTTGCGTTAGCTCATGACGGTGTTTTCGGCAGCCTCCCCTCGCTCTCCCCGCACGCACACCCGCGCGCACGTCGTCCCGATCGTGCTCAGCGGCGCGGCTGCGGCATGCGCGGTGGCGCTGGTCGCCTATTTGCTGTGGCCGACCTGGGGCACGCGCGGTGCGAACGCCCCGGACAAGCTGCCGGTGAGCGTCGGCGGCACGCTGTTCAACCTGCCGACCTCGGCGATCCGGATGAAGATCCAGCGCCACACCGGGCCGCAGGAGCGCATCGATCTCGACTTCCTCTATCCCTCGCTGGAGCCGCCCGGCGCACCGAAGCACGTCACCGCCGACACGGTGGAGGCGACGGTGCAATCGATCGACCGCATCTTCCTGTCGATCGCGGCCCATCACGATGCGCTCGCGCCGGAGCAGCGAACAGCCACGATCTATCCGCGCTATCTCGACCAGGCCGCAACCCAGCCCGAGGAAGGCCTGACGATGCGGATGTTCCGCGCCGAGACCCCTTACGGCACCGAGGACCTCTATTCCGCCGCAAGCCCCGCGCTGACCGCGCGCTGCACCCGCGATGCGGCCACGCCCGGCATGTGCCTCTCCGAGCGCCGCGTCGGCGGCGCCGACCTCACCTTCCGCTTTCCGCGGAGCTGGCTGTCGCAGTGGCGTGACGTGGCGGAGGCAATGGAGAAGCTGACGGCGCAGCTGCGCGGGCCGCGGAGCTGACAGTCATCGCAGCTTGCGGGCTGGAGCCTCCCGACAAAAAATCTCGAAAACAACCCCATGCACAGTAGCCAAGCATCTGCCGCATGGAGCATTTTCGTATTTTACGAAATCCACCTTGACCCGTCGGGCAAAACAGGGGCATGATGGCATCATGGCGGTGGCGGATTTGAATGACGCGCCAACCTCCCGGCGCCCAATTGCTTGGGCGCGAGGGGTTGGGGTTTGACGAGACCGGCCAGATCGCGCTGATCCGCTTGCCCCTGACGCGTCCTCTGATGGAAGCCTCAGTCCCGGCCCTTCGCCCGATACAGGCTCGGCGTTGTCCCGACCGCCTTGCGGAAGGCGCGGTTGAAATTGGCCTGCGATGAAAATCCCGCGGCATAGGCGATGTCGACCAGCGGGCGATCGCTGGTGGACAGGAGCCGCTTGGCCAGATCGAGACGCTGACGGCTGACATATTCATGCGGCGCGCTACCTGTCGCCGCCTTGAAGCTGCGGGAGAAATGCGCCGGGCTCATGCACGCCACCGATGCCAGATCCTTGACCGTGAACTCGCGCTCGACGGATGCATCGATGAACTCCGTCACACGCAACAACCGCTTGGCGTCGAGTGGCCGCTGACCGGCGTTGATTTGCCGGAGCCTGACTGCAGTTGCCGCGTAGGTATGCACGAGATGGGCTGACAACGCGCGCCCGAGACTTTCGATCAGGAGCCGGCCGGTGGAGGTCTCCTGTTCGAGCTCCTTCAGGATCCGGTCAGCAACGTGCTCGATGAACATGTCCTGATCGATGGTCTCGTAGCGGATCGAGATACCCGAGGGATCGATGTCCAGATCCCGGAGCATGGTATCGTCGAACGGCTTGCCGGGAAGAAAGAGATGCAGGCATTCCTGCATCTGGTTCTCGACACGGATGAAGTCTTCGCGGATGCCGGCCGGGCAAAGCCAGACGGTGCCCTTTCGGCCGAAGGTGCGCTGCCGCATGCCTGCGCCTTCGCGATCCACGACCGAGCTGCCGCGCAGCAGGATTGCGATCTCGGTGTCGCGCGGCAATTGCGGGGGAAGATCGCCTGGCTCATGGCTCCATCGCTCGGCCAAGAGGTGTCCCCACCGCCGGTCGTTGGACGTCTGAAGCATTCTGCCGGTAACATATTTATCGACAGAATTGCCAAGCATACCCATCGGAAATCTCCGCCAGATCACGCGATGTGTGGGTAGAAAGGTATTGCCGGGTCCAGCAATTAGCATGCCAGACATCCGGCCGGCCGTCCACGGGCCGAGAGCAGTCCGAGACAACAAGACCGCACATTTTGAAAAGCCAGGCCTTGCCCGCCGGCCGCATCCTTGACCGACTTGAATCGGGAAGCGGAGAGACCCATGGCCCGGACCACGGTAATAGGCGCGTGCCCCCACGACTGCCCGGACACCTGCTCCATCCTGACCACGGTCGAGGATGGCAAGGCCATCGCCGTCCGGGGCAATCCCGATCACCCCTTCACGCGCGGGCGGCTCTGCGTGAAGGTCAACAACTATGAGGAGCGCGTCTACAGCGACAAGCGCGTGCTCCATCCCCTGAAGCGGGTCGGCCCGAAGGGCTCCAGGCAGTTCCAGCGAATCTCCTGGGAGGAAGCGCTCGCGACCATCACCTCGCGCTGGACATCCGTCATCGCCGAGCACGGTGCGCAGGCGATCCTGCCCTACAGCTATCTGGGCACGCAGGGCATCATCAATGGGCTGAACGTCGGCGATCCGCTCTTCAACAAGCTCGGCGCGACGGTTCTCGAGCGTACCTTCTGCGATTCCGCCTCATGCACCGCGTACATGATGACGATCGGGCACACGCCGGGCGTCGACCCCGAAAGCTTCGTGCACTCGAAGTACATCATCCTGTGGGCCTGCAACACACTGAGCACGAACTCGCATCACTGGCCGTTCATCGAGCAGGCGAAGAAGGCCGGTGCCAAGCTCGTGGTGATCGATCCCGTCCGCACCCGCACCGCACGCCTCGCCGACTGGCACATTCCGATCCGTCCCGGCACCGATGCTGCGCTGGGGCTCGCGATGATCCACGTCATCATCAAGGAGAATCTGGTCGATCGCGACTATGTCGACAAATACACCGTGGGCTACGACGAGCTGGCCGAGCGGGCGTCCAACTACACACCCGAATTCGCCTCGCAGGAAACCGGCATTCCCGTCGACGACATCGTCAAGCTGGCGCGGGAATTTGCGACGACACCTCCGGCCGTCGTGCGCATAGGCGTCGCGGTCGAGCGGCATGCCGGCGGCGGTCAGACCGTGCGCGCGATCGCCTGTCTTCCGGGACTGATCGGCGCCTGGAAGCATGTCGGCGGCGGGCTGCTCCAGCTCCCGATCTGGGCGTTCCCGGTCAGATGGGACGTGCTCATGCGTCCCGATCTCCAGCCGGAGAAGATGCGCGTGCTCAATTCCTGGCGCCTTGGAGCGGCGCTGACGGGCGAGCTCGGCTTGGATCCGCCGATCAAGGCGCTGTTCGTCTACAACGCCAATCCAATGGCGATGGTGACCGAACAGGGCAAGCTCGAAAAGGGATTAGAACGCGAGGATCTCTTCACCGTCGTCAGCGAGCACTTCCTGACCGACACCGCCAAATACGCCGACATCGTTCTGCCCGCGACCACGCAGCTCGAGCAGAAGGACATCATGTTCTCCTGGGGGCATCTCTATCTGTCCTACAACAACCAGGCGATCGCGCCGCTCGGCGAAGCCGTGTCCAACACCGAGCTGTTCCGCCGGCTCGCGCGCGCGATGGGCATCACCGACCCGGCCTTCTTCCGGAGCGACGACGAGATCATCGAAGCCTCCCTCGACTGGACCAGCCCGGTGCTCGCCGGGATCACGCTCGATGACGTCAAGGCCAAGGGCTATGCCCGCCTGAACATGCCCGCGCCGGCCGACTGGGCGCCGCACCGCGAGGGCAATTTTCCGACCGCATCGGGGAAGTGCGAGTTCAGCTCGACCATCGCCGGGGGCGGCAACTTCGTGGTGCCGCTGTTCCGTCAGGGCTACAATGGCGATCAGGACGCCGCGCCGGTCGATCCCCTGCCCCACTACATCCCGCCGAACGAGAACCCGCGCACGGCGCCCATGCTCGCAAAGCGCTATCCGCTCAGCCTGATCTCGCCGAAGAGCCACGCCTTCCTGAATTCGAACTACGGCAACCTGCCGGCACAGACCGCGCAGGCGGGCGAGGAACAGGCGGTGCTCCTCAATCCGGACGATGCGGCACAGCGTGGCATCGTCGCGGGCGCGCCCATTCGCGTGTTCAACGACCGTGGCGCGTTCGAGGCTTTCGCGACCGTTTCGGCCGACGTCATGCCGGGTGTGGTGGTGGCGCCGTCCGGCTACTGGCAGCGGTCCAATCGCAAGGGCGCGACGGTTCACGTGCTGACGCCTCCCGCCTTTGCCGACCTCGGCCGCGCCCCGACATTCTCGGACATCCTCGTTCAGGTCAGCGGGGCCTGACGATGACATATGTGTTCACCGACAATTGCCGCGGCTGCCGATACACCGAATGCGTTACCGTCTGTCCCGTGGAGTGTTTCCACGTCGACGACACCATGACCTACATCGATCCGGAAAACTGCATCGATTGCGGTGGCTGCGCGCCGGCATGCCCGGTCGGCGCGATCGAGCCCGACTATCGCCTCGCCGCGGACAAGAAGTACTGGATCGACGTCAACCGCAAGCGCGCGACTGAGACTCCCGTGATCAGTGCGCGCCTGCCGGCTCTGCCGGGAGCCGATGAACGCAGGCAGGCGCTGGGCCGATGACGGGGTCTGCTGCAAACGAAGTTCGAATCGCCGTCGTCGGCAGCGGACCGAGTGGCTTCTACACCGCCGAGGCCCTGTTGCGCTCGGGCGTGCCCGTGACTGTCGACATGTTCGAACGGCTCCCGGTGCCGTACGGGCTGGTGCGGTTCGGCGTTGCCCCCGACCACCCGAAGCTCAAGCAGGTCACATTGGCCTTCGACCGGATCGCCGCCATGCCCGGGTTTCGCTTCATAGGCGGCGTCACGATCGGAGACGACCTCACGATCGACGAGCTGCGCGAGGCCTATGACGCCGTTGTACTCGCGACGGGCGCGGAACTGAGCCGGGCGCTCGACATCCCCGGCGAAGCACTGCCGGGCAGCCACACGGCGGGCGATTTCGTCGCGTGGTACAACGGGCATCCGCAGTTTGCAGATCTACGATTCGATCTTCATCATGAGACCGCGATCGTCATCGGCCATGGCAACGTCGCTCTCGACGTGGCGCGCATCCTCGCCAAGACCGCGGACGAGCTGCGCCGGACCGACATCGCACGCCACGCGCTCGACGTCCTGGCAGAGAGCCGGATCCGCGAAATCCACGTCATCGGCCGCGGCGGACCGGTGCAGGCCAGGTTCACCGCAAAGGAATTGCGTGACTTTCTCGAACTCGGCGCATGCGACACATGCGTCGACATGCGCAACGTCGCCTCCGATGAATTCGAGCCGCGGCGTCCCGATGATCCGGAGCTGACCGAAAAATTGTCGTTGCTGCGCACGTTCTCGCGGGCGGCCGTGACGAAGCCACGGCGCTGCGTTTTTCGATTTGGTTTGTCTCCCGTCGCGCTCCGAGGACGGGGCCGCCTGGAGGCCATCGCGTTCAAGCAAGGATCGGACGCAATCGAGGAGATCGCATGCGGCCTCTCGTTCAGCAGCGTCGGCCGGAAGACCACGCCTGTGGCCGGGGTTCCCTATGACGCGCATCGCGGCGTGCATGCGAACGTCGACGGACGTGTCGCAGTCGACGGTTCGGTGATCGAGGGCCTCTATGTCTGCGGATGGAGCAAGCGCGGGCCGAACGGCACGATCGGCACCAATCGCGGCTGCGGGATTGCCACCGCAGAGGCCGTCCTGGCGGATATCGCCCATCGACGGCCGCGCTCGGATACGCCTGACGCACTGCTTGCGCGCCTGACCGGCCGCGTCGCACGCATCGTGAGCTATCCGGATTGGGGCACGATCGACGCGGCCGAGAAGCGCAGGGGAGCCGTGCTCGGCAAGCCCCGGGAGAAGTTTGTCACGATCCCCGAGATGCTCGCCGCGGTGGATGCGTGACTCCGAGGCGCTACGCCTACTCCTGGTCGACTAGGTCGTCCTCGAGGATCGCCATCTGGAACTGGAACGAGCGGTCGTCGTCCTCGTCGTCGACGAAGAGCACGCCGATGAACTCCTCGCCGATATAGACCTCGGCGGAATCGTCCTTCTTCGGCCGCGGCACGACGCGAATCTTGGGATTGCCGAACACGCGCTTCAGATACGCGTCGAGCTTTCTCACTTCCTTGACGTCCACGGCAAGTCTCCAATCGAAATCTGGTTGGCGGGGTTTACGACGAGACGCGACGAACCGCCAGCATGAATTGCCAAAGAATTTTGGGACGGAAAGGGCCGGAAAATCCGGTCCCGTTCCGATCAAACGGAGATCAAAGTCCCATCGCGTTGATCATCTGATCCATGGTGCGCGACGGCTCGGCGCAGCCGGCTTCGCCGACGATCTTGGCGGGTACGCCCGCAACCGTGACGTTGTGCGGCACCGGCTTGACCACGACCGAGCCGGCGGCGATGCGTGCGCAATGGCCGATCTCGATGTTGCCGAGGATCTTTGCGCCGGCACCGATCAACACGCCATGGCGGATCTTCGGATGACGGTCCTCGTTCTCCTTGCCGGTGCCGCCGAGCGTGACGCCGTGCAGGATCGAGACGTCGTCCTCGATCACCGCCGTCTCACCGCAGACGAAGCCGGTGGCGTGGTCCAGGAAGATGCCGCGGCCGATGCGCGCGGCGGGGTTGATGTCGGTCTGGAACACCGCGGACGAACGGCTCTGGAGGTAGTACGCGAAATCCTTGCGGCCCTTCAGATAGAGCCAGTGTGCCAGGCGATGGGTCTGGATTGCATGAAAGCCCTTGAAGTAGAGCAAGGGATCGATGAAGCGCGAGGTCGCGGGATCGCGGTCGTAGACGGCGACGAGATCGGCGCGAAAGGCGTTGCCGAGATCGGGATCGTCGCGCAGCGCCTCGTCATAGGTCTGGCGTACGAGATCGCCCGACAGCGCGGAGTGATCAAGCCGGTCGGCGAGACGGTGAATCACGGAATTTTCGAGGCGGCTGTGATGCAGCACCGTCGAATAGATGAAGGTCGCAAGCTCGGGCTCGCGATGGACGATGTCCTCCGCCTCGCTCCGGATCCGGTCCCAGATCGGATCGAGCGATGCGAGCTTTCCTCCCGGATTGACCTGATGCACTGCCATGGGAATTGCTCTTTCGAATGGGCTGGTTTTGTTGGCTCTATAGCACAGTCTAGGCGACAAAGTCCTGGCCGGCTTGCCTGAGAGTGAACAGTGCCTTGCCTTGCGAAAGCGCGCCAAGACATTGAAACACAAGACTTTCTTCTGACGCCCCCAAGCGGCAAGGTCGGCTCAAAGTGGTCAGAGTTTTGCCAAATTCAAGCCGGGCCGCATCAAACTATTGGTGAATTCTCCCCCAACCGTTATTGCGGGCATGGTCGACCCGAGGACGGAACAGTTTTGAGCATCACCACCGACCAATTGCGCGCGCGCGCCGCGGGCTCGTTATGGCTGCGGCTGGCCGCAATGACCCTGCCCCTGCTGATGATCGCGCCGGCGTTCTGGAACGGCTATCCATTGTTGCAATGGGATACCGGCGGCTATCTGGCGCGCTGGTACGAGGGCTACCTCGTCCCGAGCCGCTCCACCGTGTTCGGCCTCTATCTGCACTATGGCGAGAGTTTTGGTTTCTGGATCAACGTCGCGGTCCAGTCGCTGGCGACGCTGTGGCTATTGCAGCTCAGCTTGCGCGTGCTCGGGCTGATGCAGACCTTCCGCTTCGTCGCGATCAGCCTGCTCCTGATCCTGTCGACCGCCCTGCCCTGGCTGGCGAGCATGCTGCTCACCGACATCTTCGCGGGACTGTCGGTGCTGTCGCTGTTCCTGCTGGTCATCGGAGCACACCGTACCTCGCGGCTCGAAAAAATCCCGCTGTTCGTCTTCACCGCCTTTGCCGCAGCGACCCACAGCGCGACGCTCGGCGTGCTGCTCGGTCTGTGCGCCGCCGGCTGGATGGCGCGGCCGCTCCTTAGAGTTCGCCTTCCGCTCGCGGGATTGGCGCTGGCGAGCCTCACCATCGTCGCGGGCGGCCTGATGCTGATGTCGGCGAATTATGCGCTGTCGGGCAAATGGACCTGGACGCCCGGCGGCTATGGCGTCGCCTTCGGCCGCATGATGCAGGACGGCATCGTTGCGCGCTATCTCAACGATCATTGCCCGCGCGAACGCTACAAGCTCTGCCCCTATCGCAACGAGCTGCCGGCGACCGCCGACGAGTTTCTGTGGGGCAAGAGCATGTTCAACACACTCGGCCGCTTCGAAGGCATGAACGAGGAGATGGGCTACATCGTCGTGCATTCGCTCGCGGACTATCCGGCCTGGCAGGCCGGCGCGGCGCTGCGGGCAATGGGCCAGCAATTGCTGCATGTCGCAACCGGCGAAGGCACCAACGGCTGGATCCCGCACACCTACGGCATCATCGAGCGCTACATACCCGCGCAAGTCGCGCCGATGCGTGCGGCGCGGCAGCAGCACTGGGCCGTCAATTTCGACGACGTCAACTGGCTGCATATCCCCGTCGCGCTGGCCTCGATGGCAGCGCTCGTCGGGCTGCTGGTGCATGCGCTCGCGAGACGCCGGCTCGACGATCTGACGCTGCTGGCAGCGACCGTGACACTGGCGCTGCTCGGCAACGCCTTCATCTGCGGCGTGATCTCCGGTCCGCACGACCGCTATGGCGCGCGGATGGTGTGGATTGCGACCTTCGTGGTGCTGACCGCGCTGTTTCGCGCGTTCGGCGACGAGGCGCCGACGGACGAGACTCAGCTACGGCGTGAGAGGAAATCGAGCACGCCGGTCTTGTAGACTTTGTCGCCGACCGCCCGCATGTGATCGCGGCCCGGGATATCGAGCACTTGCGCGCCCGGGATGATCGCGCCGAGTGCGCCGGCAGAGCCCGCGACGTCGTCGGCGGTGCCGACCGCAATCAGCACGGACACCTCGATGCGCGCGGCTTGCGCTCTCGTCATGAGCTCCCGCGTGCCGCGCAGGCAGGCGGCGAGCGCCCGGCGGTCCGAGCGGGTCTGATCGGCAAAGGCGCGGAAGGTACGACCCACGGGATCGGTGACGTCATCGAGCGAGGGTGCCTCCAGCGCCTTTGCGACGTTCTCGCCGGGGCCGGTGCCCTCGATCAGGCCGCCGATGCCGATGCCGCCGAGGATCGCCGAGCGCAGGCGCTGCGGCTCGTTGAGCGCGAGCCACGCCGCCATCCGTCCGCCCATCGAATAGCCCATGATATCGGCCTGCGGGATGGCGAGATGATCCATCAACGCCAGCACGTCGCCGGCCATGACCGGGATCGAGTACTGCGCAGGCTCGTAGAGCTTCGCACTCTCGCCGTGGCCGCGATTGTCCAGCGCGACGACACGGCGGCCGTTCTTGCGCAGTTCCGAGACCCAGGTCGGATAGACCCAGTTCACGTTCTTGCTCGAGGCAAAGCCGTGCAGGAGAATGATCGGGTCGCCCTCGCCTTCGTCGAGATAGGCAATTTCAACGGCGCCGTTGTGGAAGCTCGGCATCATCAGTTCCGCAGGTCTGGAGGGGGAAAAGTCGATCTTAGAGCACGATCCGGACAAGTGTGCAGCGGTTTTTCCGCTCCGCAAACGCGGAACGCGTTTGCGCGGAGATCATGCTCAAACAATAGCCTCAAGCGCGGCTACGAATTACCTCAATCTCATCGCGCTTTAGGCCCTAAGGGCTGCATCCGCCAGAGCGGCCTCGGCGGCCATCTGCGCCCGGCGGAGCCGCCGCGCGCGCTTGCGATCACACCAGGCCTGGGTCAGGCGCTCGGTGGTCGCCTTGATCGAGGACAACAGCCCAAACAGCGTCAGTGCCGCGCCGAACAGCCAGAGCGTCAGATCGAACGCACTGCCGATGAGGAGCAGCGCGCCGCGGCCAAGCAGTTTCATGATGGCGCGGGTCTTGCCGCCCTGCGCCTCCGCAAGCCGGGCCGCGCGCGCAACATCTTTCGGGCCTTCGGCGATCCGCAACGTGTCCATCGCCCCTTGCGTGCCGGTCTTTTCGGCGACGCGCGTCACGTCCTTGCCGAGCCGAACCAGCGCGCCGGCCTTTTGGGCGCGGAACGCGGCCTTGATCGCGCTCACGGTCTCACCGGGCCGCAGCACCGAGCCCTTGGCGACCGCGTTCTGAAGCATCGGCGTGTCGACGATCTCGCGCGCCGACCGGCCGGCCCATGCGGCAAGCCCCTCACCGAGCCGTCCCACCTTGCGCGCGTCCTTCACCAGTGTCAGCCCGGCGCGCACCGGTGCGGCACCACCGACGGAGATGTAGGTTGCCGCCGTCACCGCAAGGCCCGCCGCCGCAAGCCCCAGCACGAGCCGGTCGGTGTCCTCGCCCATGGCGAGGTGCTTGCCTTCCCGGACGACGTCCCTGATGTCGCCGATCACGAAGAGATCGCCGGCCACCGTTCCCGAGAGGCTCGCGACGTCGTCGGCATTGCCGGTGACGAGACCGGTGGCAAATCGTTTGGCAAAATGGGAGGTGGAATTCTCGGCTTTGACCGCATCGTTGACGCGGCTCAGGAGGTCGTTCGGCAGCGCAATGTTGCGGTCACGCGCGAGCGCGACGAAGCTGTCGGCGAGATCGGCGTCGCCCGCGGCGAGCGCAGCCTCGATGTTGTCCTGAACCAGGCGCTCGTTCTGCCGCAGCAGCGCATCGAGCTTGAGCTCGGAGAGCACGGCGGGATCGTCCTGGGCGGCAAGGATCGCGCCGGCCTCGCGGGCCTGCGGTGCTACCTGCGCGAGCATGAAGCTGCATGCCGCGACACCGGCCAACGCTGTGCTGATTCGCAGCCATTTCATGCGGAAAGCCTGGACGGTCCTAAAATCGCAGACGCCTGACGATTCGTCTTTCGTCGCAATTATGCTCGTCCACAGACATAGTATGCCAAAATTGCGACACAACGCCACCGACGAAAGAAGGGCTTCTCTCAGGCCTCAAGATTGTGTCGAATTTGCATGAGCAAATGAGCATGGGGCAATTGCGAACCTTTTGGTTCCGCTGGACTAGCAATCATCTGAACCCACCAGTATGGTCCGGCGCCTTAAAGATGCCGCGTCAGTTTTCGATTGTGTCTGTCGCCATTGCCACTCCAGGATGAACTACGATGTCCGACCATGTCGTCCCGCACTTCCACAACGATGCCGGAGTTCCCGTCATCGAGATCGGCTCGCAAGAGTTCATGTGCGTGGGCGCCAACCCTCCGTTCGATCATCCGCACGTCTTCCTCGACCTCGGCAACGACAACGAGATCATCTGCCCCTACTGCTCGACGCTGTACCGCTTCGCGGCCGACCTGAAGGCGGGCGAAGCCCGTCCGCCAGAATGCGTGCTGAAGGACAAGGTGGCCTGACCGGTCTCATCGGTCAGGGGTGGCGCTCTCCCGAACGATTGTCATTGCCGGTGCCGGCATCGGTGGACTGACGGCCGCGCTTGCGCTCGCGGCCCGCGGCTTCCGCATCGTCGTGCTGGAGAAGGCCGAGCGCCTCGAGGAAGTCGGCGCCGGCCTGCAACTCTCCCCCAATGCCAGCCGCGTGCTGGTCGAGCTCGGCCTCACCGAACGCCTCAAGCTGCGCGCCGTGACCCCGGAAGCGGTCTCGATCATGAGCGCCCGGGCCGGCGGCGAACTGCTGCGCATGCCGCTCGGCGAGGCAGCTTCCGCGCGCGCCGGCGCCCCCTACTGGGTGGTACACCGCGCCGATCTGCAATCGGCGCTGGCGGGCGCCGTTGCCGACCATCCCGACATCGACCTGAAGCTGGGCGCGACCTTCGAGGACGTCGCGCCTCACGCCAAGGGGCTGACGGTGGTCCATCGCAGCGGCACGATCCGCCGCAGCGATCTCGCCAGCGCATTGATCGGCGCCGACGGCATCTGGTCGACGGTCCGCCAGCACCTGTTCCCCGAAGTGCAGCCGCGCTTTTCCGGCCTGATCGCCTGGCGCGGCACGCTCGATGCGACGCAACTGCCGAAGGACTACACCGCGCGCCGGGTGCAGCTCTGGATGGGCCCGAACGCCCATCTCGTGGCCTATCCGATCGCGGGCGGACGCCAGATCAACGTGGTCGCGGTGCTGCCGGGCACCTGGAACAGGCCCGGCTGGAGCACGCCCGGCGATCCTCTCGAGGTGATGGAGGCTTTCGCCGCGCCGCGCTGGCCGCCGTCGGCGCGGATGATGCTCGCCCCGGTCGACGCTTGGCGGAAATGGGCGCTGTTCGGGGTGCCTGACGGCTGCCCCTGGAGCAAGGGCCCGATCGGGCTGCTCGGCGATGCCGTGCATGCGATGCTGCCGTTCGCAGCCCAGGGCGCCGGTATGGCGATCGAGGATGCCGCCGTGCTCGCCCGGCATTTGAGCGTCGAGGCGGCCGAGAGCACCGCGGGCATCACGGCTGCGCTGACGCAATATAGCCGTTCGCGCCAGGCACGCGTGCGGCGGGTGCAGCGGACCGCGCGGCAGCAGGGCCGCATCTATCATTTCAGCGGTCCGCTCGCGATCGCGCGCGATCTTGCGATCCGCGCGCTCGGCCCGGACCGCATGCTGGCGCGGCAGGACTGGATCTACAACTGGCGGCCTTGAGGCCAGGCGCCGCCAGTGCCTCAGCGGATCGCTTTTCCGGATTTCGACGCCGGCTTGGCAGCGGCCGCGGATGACGGCGGCGCGGCGGGCGGTGTCGGCTCGGGCGGTGTCTCCCGGCACCTGTTGCGGCGCCAGGCCTCATCGGCAAGTTGCGCCTGGCCCCGCACCGCGATGTAGTCGTTGCGATAGGCAAGCTCGGACACCACCGCGCCACCAGCGCCGGTCTGGGCCTTGTCCATCAGCCTCTGCAAATCGGCAGTGCGGCTCGCGAGCGCCTTGCGCTCGGTCTCGAGCTGCTTGCAGTCATACAATTCGTATTTGCCGGGATCGGCGAAGGCCGGCGCGACCGTCTCACTCATGCCGGCACAGCCGGACAGCGCAGCACCGGCCGCGAGCAGCACGAGAAGCCCGCTGCATGAGCGCAGGGAAGAGGAAAACGAAGCAGCCATGCCGGATGAATAGTCCCCGTGGATTGAGAATGCCTAAAGCAACAACAGATGTCCGGATTGAGGCTTTGCCTCGTGCGCCCCGCTCGCTTAAGGAAGAACCGCCTATAGAGCCAACAAAGCAGCAATGCCAGAGGGCCGAGGACGTGACGGAATCCGAGCTGAAGCCCCTGAGGTAAGCGGCTCAAATCGTGCGCGGAATCGGCTGTATTCTCTTTGCCCGTCGGGCAATTGCGCCGTATAGATGGGCCGATGCGGGCGTGGCGGAATTGGTAGACGCATCGGACTTAAGCCATTGAGTGCCCTGGAGGAAACTTCAGGAGCAGAACTGCTCAAAGTCGGGGAAACCTTCACTGGCAATCCCGAGCCAAGCCCCCGCCAGGGGGAAGGTGTAGAGACTAGACGGGCAGCACCTACAGCGGACAAGCGCCAGGGTGAAGGGATAGTCCAGACCACGAACGCCGAAAGGGCGGCGGCGAAAGCCGAAGTGGTATGAAAATCCGTGGGGCCGCAAGGCCTGTGCCGGTTCGAGTCCGGCCGCCCGCACCAGATGAGAACAACGTGCGAAGCGTCCGTGACATCTCACACGGACGAATGGCTAAAGAGCCATTTGGACTGGTCACGCGTTGACCGCATCCACCAGATCGGAGATGGCGTTGATCGAATCCAGCTGCGTCAGATCGAAATTGATCCGCGCAAAATCGATCCCGTAGTCCATCTCCAGCGACATGATGATTTCGACCGCATCCAGCGAATCGAGCCGGCCGCTAGTGAACAAGAGCTCATCCTCCTCGACCGGAGAATGATCTCCGCGCAGGCTGAGCCGCTGGATGACATAGTCGCGCATTTTCGAGCGGACGTTCAGATCCATGTATCAACTCCAAAGAGGTATGCGAGAAAATCGGCGCGCTGCCAGATCGTGTGGACACGGTCGAGTGGAGCGTCGAAGACATGCAGGAGACAGAAGAAGAGGATGACCCAAATCATTCCCAATGCGCGGGCTGACCGTCCGTGGTCGGCTCGCGCGCGTCCCTGGGTTTGCATCTGCGACACACCGACGCCCACGGCGAGAAGAAGGGTATAAAACGCATGTGACGCTTCGCCGGTCAGGGCCTTCCACCAGCCGAGCTCCACGACGAACCTGATATCCCGTATGAAATGAAACAGCAGGTTGCCGAGACATGCTGCCATAAAGGTCGCAAAGAACATCCGCAGCTTTCGGTTCGTGCGAAAGTACCGCAGAAAGACCGGATAGAAGAAATGATCGACCAGCAATTCCTTGTAATAGAAATAGTACCTGTTCCAGAACTCGACGAGCGTCGTCGCCTCTAGCGGCCGCCAGGTGTTGCGCAACAGGCGAAAGCCCGCCATCCGCGCGCAAGCGATGATGGCCCCTCCCCATGTCGTCATCGCGAGCACGTCCTCGAAGAAGTATGTCACGAGGCTTGCCCAGCAGAGATATCGCGGATAGTTCGCCCCGCCGACATGTGCAAGGAAGGTCTCGTCGAACGATGGCAGCCCGAGCTGGCCATGGACCAGCGTCCGCAGACCATTCAAGCAGACGGCGAGCAGCAGCGTCCAAACCGCGAGCTTCAGCCCCTTGAGCTGGGTTAAGGCGAGCTCCTCGGATGTCTTCGCTTCGAATTTTGCGAGATAGGACAGACCCTTGCCGAACGGCGTGAGAGTCGATCCCCAAAACGGATGGAAGACGCCGAGATATTGCCAGAACGGCGCCCGACCCGGCGCGGCTGCATCGGCAAGCGCATACGCCAGAAACCAGAGATACGGATGCAAGGCCACGAGGAACGACCAGAGCAGGATCCGCGGCATGCCTGCGATCATGGAGGACTCCGCCACGACCACCAGGCCAATGAAGCTCGAGATCAGGCACAGCGTTGAACGGCGAAACAGCTGAATGGCGACAACTCTTTGCCAAAGCGCCAGCAGGCAGGAGCACAGGATGATAACCAGCACCAGTGACGCGAAGCACAACAGCGACACGGTGACGTGATCGCCAAGCCCTTCCTGGTCTGCGACACGCTGCACGAGATCGCGGTCGATCCAGAAGCCGTTCCGGCAGAGCACCAGCAGCGTCGCCAATGGAATGAGATAGCGGCGAAGCTTTTGCGCGTAACCGCAGGCCATCGCCAGCGGCGCCACCGTAAGGTCAATCTCGAACAGGCCGGCTGGCGCGGCAAGTGCTGTAACGACGGCAAACAGAACGAGGCGTCCTGGTAAGCCCTGCACGTAGGCGACCAGCCCTGGATGCTTATCAATCTGCGGAATGAGCCGCCATGCGTTCTTTGCGGACGGCGCGTACAGCAAAGCAAGATGACGATCGACGGCGGTCGTGTATCCCTGCGTCATACCGAGCGAAGCGCCACTGTCGGTCTTTATCATCCGCGTCGTCCGATCAACGATTCAATGCGTCTAGGCCGCCACAGGCTTACCCGCGGACCGAGGCGAGCGGGCCATTGTCTGGGACTGTTCGAGCAAGGCCGCAACCGCGCGCCGGTCTGCCTTGCCGTTGGCGTTCGTGGGGATGTTGTCCAGCCACACGAACCGGCCTGGCACCATGTAGGCTGGAAGATGCTTGTTGCAGTGCGCGAGCAAATCGACGTCTTCAAGTCTGCTGCCCGCGTATGCTGCCAGCAGGCGGCTCGAGCCGTTGGCATCATGAATCACGACGGCCAGTGCACGCACCACGCCCGGCATCGACTCCAGGGCGTGATCGATCTCCTCGAGCTCGACGCGATATCCGCGTAGCTTGACCTGATTGTCGGCCCTGCCGCGAAATCGAAACTGACCGGTGCGCGGATCCTGCACCACGAGGTCGCCGGTGCGATAAAGCGTAGATCGGTAGCCTTTGACGAGCGGATCCTGGCGGAACCGCCGTGTCGTTTCTTCGGGGTTGTTGAGATAGCCAAGTCCGACACATGGTCCGCCGAGCCACAACTCGCCGACGTCGCCGATCGCGACAGGTTGCAGATCTTCGTTCAGAACCCGGTGACTGAATCCGGGATTGAGCCGCCCGAGCGAAACGAAGCCTTCGGCGGTCTCCAGCGTCGAGCCGGTGATCACCAGGCTGCTGCAAATGCAACTCGTCTCGGTCGGACCGTAGCAGTTGATGAGCTCCGCTCTTCCCGAAAAGGCCTCGTGAAAACGGCGAAGCCTGGCGAGCGGAAAGCCCTCACCGCCGAACATGAACCGGCGCACGCTTGGCAGCTTGTCGGGCCGCAGCAAGTTCATGGAGTCAAGGAACATGAAGAGTGTCGGCACGGCGAAGAAGAACGTGCACTCGTTTGCCGTGATTTCGGCGATCAGTTCGGCTGGTGGGCGTCCTTTCAGAGCGTCGAGCGCAACCACCGAGGCACCATTGAGCAGCGACGCATAGATATCGAACACCGAATTGTCGAAGAAAATCGGATTGACGTTGGTCAGGCGATCCCCAGGACCGATGCCCAGATCGTCGGCCGCCCATTCGACCAGATGAAGTACGCCTTGATGGGGGATCACCGCGCCCTTGGGCTCTCCGGTCGATCCGGACGTGAACATGACATAGGCGGGATCGGCCCCGGTGATCTGCTCGGTTTCCCGCAAGTTGGCGTCATCGAACGCTTCGATTGCCTCCAGGAGATTCCGGCGATCAGCGTCGCTGGCGAGGACGACGCGATTTCCCGCGCCATCACGCGTGCTGATGATGATCGTGGGTTGGCACCGGTCGATCATCAACCGTGCCCGGTCGATCGGCGCCGCCGGATCGAGGAAGCTGTAGGGTGCGCCGATCTTCAGACAGGCCACCGCCAGCGCATAAGTTTCGACCAGCTTCGGCAGCTCGAGGCATACGATGTTGCCCTGGGTCACCCCTTGTGCTGCAAGCCACCGGGCGAAACGGTTCGCCAACGCATTCAGCGTCCGAAAATCATAACACTGACCTTGGCAAAGCACGGCTGCGGCCGCTGGCGAAGAATCAACAACCTGCTGAAACTTCAGAGCGAGGTTGTGGGATCCAGGCTTCGGCATCCGAGCTCTCCTTCCATCGCCGGCGATCACCGCATGCGAAGTCAACTGTCCAAGTTAACCTGCGGCAATTGTCATGCTGATCATCTCTGCACCGGCTGCAAAGCCCGGTAGTAGCCTGCCGTCGAGCGGCAGAAGCGGCACAATCAGGACATTCATTTCTACGCGGCGGCAATTAACGCCGCATAAAAATGAAGGCAGCAACCAGATGGATTTCGGCTTGGTCGACACCGGTCATGCGCGACTTCAACCATATTTCCACCGCAGCACTACGACGATTGCGGGCTCAGATCTCCGCAGGGCTCGACCATCGCCAATGGGTCGACGGTGGAGATCTGCGAGATGGATCTCTCCCGATCCTGCTCGGGCGCAAGACGTGCGCCGATGCGTTTGATGGCCCAGATCGATGCGATGGCGACGGCCACCCCGGCGAACACGTCGACAAAATAGTGTCCTCCTCCGATCGGGGTCGCGGCCAGCATGACCGCGTTCCATAGCACGCCGATCCCCCGGACCCAGCGGATCGGCCAGAGCACCCACATGTACAAGACTGCCGAGATCGCGTGGAAGCTTGGAAAGGTCAGAAGCGGCCCCAGTTGAAACGCATCGAGCAGTCTCACTGTGCCGTCGCGCACCAGGGGGAGCTCGCGCAGCGTCGCGTTGTAGACGGAGGGTTCGAAATTGGGATGGTCCGCTGAGTGTAGTCCTACGGTTTCATAGACGCCGGTCGCTGGGAACAGCGTGGAGATGAGGGTCGTGATAGCCAACGTCAGGCCAAATCCGAGCGAGAACTCCGCAGCGCGCCTGTAGTGACCGAGCAGTGGAACGACAACCACGATCAGAACCAGTTGCCATCGAATGGAGTCGTAGGTCACTGCAAGAGCATCGATCAGACCGGGCCGGTTGACCAACGCCAGATAAGCACGAAAATCCAGGCCTAGGGCCCGATCCATGGCCAGCAGATTCGTGTCCTGCATTGGAAAGTTGGCTGTCGCCGCGAGATAGCCGATCGACACCAGAAGAAGAAGCTGAAGAAGGATTTGAGCAATGAAGAACAGGGCGGCGTAGACGCGGGGGCTCCGTCTGAGTTTTGATTTCAGATTTAGATAACCGACCACTCCGTACACGCCGGCAATTCCGAAATAGATCAGATAGCTGCTTACCCGCAATTGAAAACCGGCTAGACGCATCCCAACGACGAAGACGGCCAGCGTGACTGCGATGAGAACCCAGTTGAGCTGGAAAAGGTTAAAACAAACCGCGAGTTCCGCGCTTGCCCCTGGGGTTGATAGAGTACCGGTCGAACGAGGAAGACCGCCGACCGAGCATGCCTGAACCGCCATTTGTCATTCCCAGCAATTCCGGAGACATGTATGGCAATACAACCTTTAATAGTTTGACAACGAGCGCGTGTAGATTTGATCAAGACAACCTCAGCCGGGTGGGCGTGATCCTTTGCGCCTTGGCAAAGCTCCATCCTCGCCCCCGCTTGGACGACTAATTGCGGTCATGGCGGTGTTCGGAACGCGACCGGCGTCCACGAGATCGACGCGGATACCGCGCGGTTGATCCCGCGGACGGAACTTTGCTTAGGCGCCGTCTATCTCCTCAACCACACCAGCGTTGGTCGAGATCGATGACCGACTTCGGGCTCGATCCGGTTCCTGCAATGCCTTCATGAATGTGAGATGGATTCGCGCAGAAGCGATTCAGCGCGATCATGAGCCCCTTCAACGTGAATCCACTGTTCGCGGCTCGAGGCGTTTCGGCTCGGCCCGGAAGTCGAGCAGCAGGATCCAGAAGCACATCAGCGCGACCGTGAGGAGAATGAAGCTGCCCTCGAATGCTGCTCCCAGAAGCGAGATCAGTGCGGGAATGAAAAGACCGACCGAGATGCATGCGGCGAGCGCCATGGCCGGAAGATCGACAATGAGGATGGCGGCATAGAGCGCGAGCTCGAAGAAGGCATATTCCTTGAGCCGCGGCGAGCTCAGATAGAGCGCAAACATGGCAAGCACCGTGACGCGCATGGCCGTGCGGGGATGATCCATCAGCCAGCGATCCAGCCGCATCAGAAGCGATCCCCCTTCCCGCGCCGGCTTGCTCGCGGCCACGCGCAGGACGGACAGGGCGAACGGCACCAGCACCAGCGCGAGGGTCGCGAGCGCATAGGTCGCGAACATCGCTGGCTTGCTGTCACCGAGGCCGGCGTGGACCATGAGGTCCCGCGCCAGCAGCAGCAGCGACGGATTGATCTCCACGAGATCGACGGCATGCTGGTTCGGGATCTGACCCGCAATCGCAAGCAGCCAGCTCGCGAACAGATCGGGATACAGCAGCCTCGACATCAGGACCGGCAATGCGAAGCCGAACGCCGCCATCGCGATCAGCGCCAGCTTGCGACGGCGCGGCAGCGGCAGGAAATAGAGCGCAGCCAGCACGGGACAGAACACCAGCTTGAACGAGGTCACGAGGCCGAGCAGTGCAGCGCCGGCAAGGCGCAAGGGAAAGCTCGAATCTTCTCCGGACGGAGGCGGGCGAAGCAGGAGCGACAGTGCGATCGCGGTCAGCAGGCCGCTTAGAATCGCGAAATTCCCCGACGCCTGCACCCATTCGAAACCGACGAACGCGCCCAGCGCGCACAGCACCTTGAGCGCAGCATCGCGCGCGCTCGTGCCCGTTCGGCCGAGCCCGGGCAAGAGCAGGCCGCAGAGCACGGCGAGGACGAGAAAGATGCTTCTGTAATGATCGACAAGGCCGCCCGCGCACAGGGGGCGGAAGACGTCCAGCGTCACCGGCAGATAGGGATAAGAGAGCTTGGTGCCCTTCAGGTTCTTGACGAAGTAGGGATCGAGCCCGTCGGCATGCGCATCGACTGCCGCGCAATTGACCCGGACGTCCCAGCCATATTTCACATCGAGCCTGGCGTCGTTGACGAGATTGCCGAGCACCAGCAGCGCAGTCACCGCAATCAGACAGGCAAGCCAGATGTTCCGCCTCGCAGCCGTGTCGGCTGCGGGCTCCAACCATCGTGCTGCACCGGACATCTCGGACACAGGCGGATACCTTGTTTGGCTTGTTTCTCTGGGCGCCGCTGCGGCGCCTCCTCATCTCGGCCGCACTGTGGGCAGAATGCGTTTCGGTTTCATCCTGCCGGACGGGCGCGGCCGCGCGGGATGCCGATCTTTAGGAAGGGATGGTGAATCACTGGTTTCCGGCCACCGGGGGTTGCGCGATCTGGGGAATCCGGCAGGCAAGGAAAGGCGGCCATCTCACCAATTCTTGTCCACTCCGGCCCTGCCTGACAGCCATCCCGAAACGGGGGTTGTGCACTGCAGCATCGGAATGGATAACGCCCTCAATTTCAGAGGTGAGCTTCCTTGTCCGACGTCAATGCCGACGATTGGGTGTCCTCCGGACACCGTCCCATGGGTTTTCCCGAATTCGTCATCGTGATCGCGTCCATCATGGCGTTGAATCCGCTTGCGATGGACATGATGCTGCCGGCCCTGCCCAACATCGGCAGCGCCTTCAAGATTCCCGTCGCCAACCATCTTCAACTGGTGCTGTCGACCTTCCTGGTCGGCTTCGGCGCCGGCCAGTTCGTCATGGGCCCGTTGTCGGACCGCTTCGGCCGCCGCCCGGTGCTGCTCGGCGGCATGGCGGTCTATGCGGTGGCGAGCGTGCTGGCGGTCGCCGCGCCCTCGTTCGAGACGCTGCTGCTGGCGCGCGCGCTGCAAGGGCTCGGCACTTCGGCGACGCGCGTGATCGCGACCTCGATCGTGCGCGACTGCTATGTCGGCCGCCGCATGGCAAGCGTGATGTCGCTCGCGATGATGGTGTTCATCGCGGTGCCCGTGATCGCTCCCTCGTTCGGACAGGCGGTGCTGCTGGTGACGGCATGGCGCGGCATCTTCGTGATGCTGATGCTGTACGGCCTGCTCGCGCTCGCATGGTGCGTGCTGCGGCTGCCCGAAACCCTTCCCGAGTCCGAGCGCAGGTCGCTGGCACCCGCCGACGTGCTCTCGGCCTTCCGGCAGACCGTGACCCATCGCCAGACCATCGGCTACGCCACGGCCGCCGGCAGCGTCATCGGCGCGCTGTTTGCCTACGTCTTCTGCGCCCAGCAGGTCTTCACCGGCATCTATCACCTCGGCCGTTACTTCCCGCTCGCCTTCGCGGCGATCGCGGCCGGCACCGCCGTCGCCGGCTTCCTCAACGCGAGGCTGGTCGGCAGGCTAGGCATGCGCGTGATCTCGCATGGGGCACTGACGCTCTACACCGCAGTGGCCGGCGTGATGCTGCTGACCGAAAGCCTCGGCGTGCTGCCGCTATCCTTGTTCATGGTGCTCTCCGCCCTGATGATGTTCTCGTTCGGCATGATGGTCGCCAACTTCACCGCCCTCGCGATGGAGCCGCAGGGCCACATCGCCGGCACCGCCTCCTCGCTCTATGGCTCGATCACAACATTGATCGGAATCGTGGTCGGCATGGCGATCGGGCAAAGCTTCGACGGCACGCTGCTGCCGTTCTCGATCGGCTTCTTCCTGTCGACGCTCGCAGCGCTCGCGATCGTGCTGGTGGTGGAAAAGGGACGGCTGTTCAAGCCGCATCATCGCCCTATCGCGTGAGGAAGCTCGTTCAGACGTTCGGGTCGGGCGCGCTCTGCTGAGCGCCTTCTATCGATCGCCACTATACACTTTAACGTAACGGTCGGCGCCACAAGAGCACCCTGACGCCTTCCTAGTAGAAGTCGTCGCTCGTGCAGACATCTCTAATTTTGAGGTTATGCGATGTCTTTATTTCAATTTTGCCGGAATGGATCCTGCTGTCGTAGAGATTCGATTAGGAATGAGGGTTGTTCCATCGCCTAACGACGTCGGCAGGTTGTTGATATATTAAAGGTTGTGTTGCCATATATTTCCCGGAAAATGCAGGAAAATGGCGGCGCATGACCGTTCGTGCTTACGTGAGAAACAGTCCCGCCCAATCCGCCGGAGCGCAAACGAGTTCAGAAGCAAGCGTGGAGGCCTATGGTCTCTACCTGCTGAACTGGATCACTATTGCAATTCTGGCGCGATTCGTCGGTGTATCCCTTGCCTTGTTGAAACTCTCGATGGCCCTCGAAGGCGAGTTGTTGGGAGGCATGGCGACGGTTGCAGGTCTCACGGCGGCGGGTCACGTCTTGTTGTCACGAGTACGCGCCGTGCGCATTGCGCACGTTCTTAGTTCCATCGCCCAGTTGGGCCTTGTGTCCATGCTCGGGGCCGTCCTGACCTACGTCGCAGCATCTGCAAATTTGCCATTGCAGGATGCCATGCTCGACTCCTGGGACAAGTTCTTCGGACTGGATTGGACTGTCTATTACCGGCTCATGACAGCCTGGCCTGCGCTGCTGCCGTATGCATGCTTGTCCTATGGTGCAATCGGTTTGCCGCCGATCGCGGTTCCCATCGTTCTCGGACTGACGAACAACCACGTTCGATTGCAACAGTTCACGATGGCGACGTTGCTCACCCTTTGTGCTGTGGCTTTGATTTCTGCGCTGATACCGGCCATCGGCACCTATCAGCAATACAATTTGCCAACCGAGTTCGCGACCTTCAAGGCTAGCGGCTATCTCATCCAGCTCGATCGCCTGCCCGTGGTGAGAAGCAGTAGCCTACAGGTTCTGAACATCTCGCAGATCGGCGGCATCGTGACCTTTCCCAGCTTCCATGCTGCCGCGGCTCTGCTCGCGCTGTGGGCGTGGTGGGGCGTGTGGTGGATGCGTCCATGGGCTTTAATGATGTGCGTTGCAATGCTGGTAGCAACGCCCTTGTGGGGTGGACACTACTTTGTGGACATCTTCGCTGGTGTAGCCGTTGCAGCTCTTGCGATTGCCTTCGCGAAAGCAATTGAAGGTCAATCGTTGGTCATTCCCCACGGCGCAAAAAGTACCTCGCTTGCATGCATGACTCCCTGATCGGCCAAAGCTTCGACGGCACGCTGCTGCCGTTCTCGATCGGCTTCTTCCTGTCGACGCTCGCAGCGCTCGCGATCGTGCTGGTGGTGGAAAAGGGACGGCTGTTCAAGCCGCATCATCGCCCCATCGCGTGAGGAACTTCCCGTCCCCCTCAATGTTGTCCTGCAGCAATTCGAGAGGATGACGAGATGGAACAAGAGCGCAGACCGGATCAGTCCGCGTGGGAGACCGAACAGCCCACGCCACGGCAACAGTCATCCGAAGAGCGGCAGGACAGCAGCCTGCCCTTCGCAAGTGAAGGGCTCGAGCAGGTGCGCGACAGCCACTGTTAGAACAAACCGAGCAGGGATCGCTTCATAAAAAACGGCGCCGCGGAAAGACGCGGCGCCGTTCGCTTTTCACAGGAAGGCGTGCCGCCTACTCCGACTTGTCAATGTTCCAGAACAGCGGGGTCGCCGGGCCGTCGAGCACGCCGCTCAGCGATTTGCGCCAGCCGCTCGGCAGGAGATATTGTCCGAGCGGAATGTAGATCACCTGCTCATAGGCTTCCTTCTGGATGTCGGCGGCGATCTTCTTCTGCTCGTCGAGCGAGGACGCGCGGACGAAGGCGTCCTTGAGCTGCTCGATCTTGGCGTCTTCCGCCCAGCCGAACCAGCCGCCCTTCTTGCCCTGGCCGCCGATCGAGAGATTGGCGATCGGGTTGGAGACGTCGGCCGCGACCCAGTTGGTGAAGAACATGTTCCAGCCGCCCTCCTTCGGCGGCTTCTGGCTGGCACGGCGGCTCACCACGGTCTGCCAGTCGGTCGCTTGCAAATCGACCTTGAAGCCGGCCTCGCGCAGCAGCTGGGCCGCAACGATCGGCTGCGCCTTCAGCGTCGTGACATCGCCAGGGGCCATGATCACGACCGGGGTGCCGTCATAGCCGGACTCGGCGAGCGCCTTCTTGGCTTCCGCCATGCCATTGCCCTTCACCAGGGTTTCCCCGCCGACCTCCGTCGCGAGCGGCGTATCGCACACGAAGAAGGCGCCACAGATCTTCTGGTACTTCGGGTTTCCGACCAGCGCGTCGAGCACGTCCTTCTGGTTTATCGCCAGCAAGGCAGCCCGGCGCACCTTCACGTTGTCGAACGGCGGATGAAGGAAGTTCATCCGGCCGAGCGTCTGAAAGCCGAACTTGTTCGAGACCTCGAGCGTGAGCTCCTTGTTCGCCTCCAGTATCGGCAGCATGTCGTAGGGCAGATTTTCCATGAAATCGATGTCGCCCGACTGCAACGCGTTCACCGCGGTCTGCGAGTCCGGCATGGTGATCCATTCGACACGGTCGACCTTCACCACCTTGCCGCCGGAGGTCCAACTCGCCGGCTCCTTGCGCGGCACGTAATCGGTGTTCTTGACGTAGACCGCCTTCACGCCCGGCTGGAATTCCGACTGCACGAACTTGAAGGGACCCGAGCCGATCTGCTCGGGGATCTGCTTGTCCGGCGGCGTTTCGGCGAGGCGCTTCGGCATCATGAAGGCGACGCGCGAGGACGGCTTGCCGATCGAATCGAGCACGAGGCCGTAGGGCTCCTTCAGCTTCAACGTGATGGTCTTGGCGTCCGTCGCCTCGATGCTCGCGGTGAAGTCCATGAGCTTCTGGCCCATGCCGTCGACCGCGGCCCAACGCTTCAGCGAGGCGACGCAATCCTCCGCCGTAACCGGCGCACCGTCATGCCACTTCAGGCCGTCGCGCAGCGTGAAGGTGTAGGTGAGCTTGTCGTCGGAGATCTTCCAGTCCGCCATCTGCGGCTGGATCTTGAAGTTCGAATCGGTGGCCACCAGCGTGTCGTAGACCATGTAGCCATGGTCACGCGTGATGTAGGCCGTGGTGAAGATCGGGTCGATGATACGCAGATCCGAATGCATCACCGCCGTGATGGTCTTGCCGGCGGCAAACACCGGCGAGGCCATCGCCGTGGACAGCGCGACGACCGACAGCGCAAGTTTGGAGGCAAACGCGCGAGACCCCCGGCGCATGAAGTTGAACATGGAAAGTTTCTCCTGACGTGAAACTGTTCAAAGGCAGATTATTGGTTGAGCATCCGGTTCGTTCTTTGGGCGAACTAACCTCATGCAATGCCTTTATCTTTTCGAGACTTGCAGACCGTGCCGAGCGCGTCAATCCGGTTTCGCTGCAAGCCCTTGCGGCGTGTGCACGGGCTCCACAAGGATCGGTTTGGCTCTACAACACTCTCTGCCTGTCCCGCCCCGCGCCGATGCAATGCGCGTTCCATCTTTCGAAGCTTGAGAGACATTGAGATGAATCCAGCCAATCTTCCCTTCGATTCCGAGGCGATGCTCCAGGGCCTGCGCGGCTGGGTGGAATGCGAGAGTCCGACCTGGGACGCGGGCGCCGTGAATCGCATGCTCGATTTCGCAGCGCGGGATATGGCGATCATGGGTGCGACCATCGAACGCATCGCCGGCCGCCAGGGCTTTGGCGACGTGATCCGCGCGCGCTTTCCCCATCCGAAGCAGGGCGAGCCCGGCATCCTGATCGCCGGGCACATGGACACCGTCCATCCGGTCGGCACCATCGAGAAGCTGAAATGGCGGCGCGAGGGCAACAAGTGCTACGGCCCCGGCATCTACGACATGAAGGGCGGCAACTACCTCTCGCTGGAAGCGATCCGGCAGCTGGCGCGCGCCGCCTTCACAACGCCGCTGCCGATCACGGTGCTGTTCACGCCCGACGAGGAAGTCGGCACGCCCTCGACCCGCGACATCATCGAGGCGGAGGCCGCGCGCAACAAATACGTACTGGTGCCCGAGCCCGGCCGCGCCGACAATGGCGTCACCACCGGACGTTACGCAATCGCGCGTTTCAATCTCGAGGCGACGGGACGGCCGAGCCACGCCGGCGCGACGCTGTCGGCGGGACGCTCGGCGATCCGCGAGATGGCCCGGCAGATCCTCGCGATCGACGCGATGACCACGGAGGACTGCACCTTCTCGGTCGGCGTCGTGCATGGCGGACAATGGGTCAATTGCGTCGCCACGACCACCACAGGCGAGGCGCTGTCGATGGCCAAGCGCCAGGCCGATCTCGATCGCGGCGTCGAGAGGATGCTGGCGCTGTCAGGCACAACCAATGATGTCACCTTCAAGGTCACCCGCGGCGTGACGCGCCCGGTGTGGGAACCGGACGCCGGCACCATGGCGTTATATGAAAAGGCCCGCGGCATCGCCAAGTCGCTCGGCGCCGAACTGCCGCATGCGAGTGCCGGCGGCGGCTCCGACGGCAACTTCACCGGCGCAATGGGGATCCCGACTCTCGACGGCCTAGGCGTGCGTGGTGGCAACGGCCACACGCTCGAAGAGTATATCGAGGTCGAAAGCCTGGCCGAACGCGGCCGGCTGATGGCGGGGCTGCTGGCAACGCTGGAGTGATTTTTGAGCCCGTCATTCCGGGGCGGTCCAAAGGACCGAACCAGGAATGACGCCTGAGGTGAAAGGGGCGCTCGAAACGACTGGCCGCACTGCAAAACCTGTGGCCCGGATGGCACGGGAATTGCTGAAATGTTAGGTTGATGGCAGGCTTGTCAAAGACCCTGCCACGATTTGACTCTAATCTGACGGATCCAACTTGCTCGGATATCTCGTTCGCCGAATCTTCGCCGCCGTGCCCGTGATGGGCGTCGTCGCGCTGTTCGTCTTCCTGCTGCTTCGCCTCACCCCCGGCGATCCCGCCGCCATTCTCGCCGGCGACAATGCGACGCCGGAACGGCTGGAGCGCATCCGCACCTCGCTCGGCCTCAACGAGCCGCTGATCGTGCAGTTCGTCACCTGGGTGAACAAGCTGCTGCACGGCGACCTCGGGACCTCGCTGATCTCCAACCTGCCGGTGATGAAGATGATCGGCCAGCGCGTCGAGCCGTCGATCTCGATTGCGCTGTCGACGATCATCCTCGCCGTCATCGTCGCCGTCCCGCTCGGCGTGATCGCGGCGTGGAAGCACGGGACCTGGATCGACCGCTTCGTGATGGGCCTGTCGGTGCTCGGCTTCTCCGTGCCGGTGTTCGTGGTCGGCTATGTCCTGATCGAAATCTTCGCGATCGATTTGCGCTGGGTGCCGGTGCAGGGCTTCAAGAGCATCTCGAATGGTTTCGGCCCGTTCTTCGAGCGCATCATCCTGCCGACCTGCGCGCTCTCCTTCATCTACATCGCGCTGATCGCGCGCATGACGCGCGCGGCGATGCTCGACGTGCTCGGCGAAGATTACGTCCGCACCGCACGCGCTAAGGGCATCAACGAGGTCGCCGTGATGATGCGGCATGCGCTGCGCAACGCGGCGGTGCCCGTGATCACCGTCATCGGCACCGGATTTGCGCTGCTGATCTCCGGCGTCGTCGTCACCGAGAGCGTGTTCAACATTCCCGGCATCGGCCGCCTCACCGTGGACGCGGTGCTGGCGCGCGACTATCCGGTGATCCAGGCGATGATCCTGCTGACGTCGCTGATCTATGTCGTCGTCAATCTCCTGATCGACGTCGCCTATACGCTGCTCGATCCCCGGATCCGGTACTGAGGCAAGGGTAAGAACAAGAATGTCGGTTGATAGCCTCCCCCAGTCGTCCATTCCGATCACGTCGCCGCTGCGGCCGCGGTTCGGATTCCTCACCTCGACGCCGATCATCGCGACGGCCACGGTCTGCCTCGCGCTGGTCGTGGTGATCTCGATCGTGGCGCCGCTGATCGCGCCGCATGATCCGATCCAGCTCGCGCCGTCGCAGCGGCTCAAGCCGTCGTCGGCGCAGTTCCTGCTCGGCACCGACGCCTACGGACGCGATCTCTTGTCGCGTGTCATCTATGGCGGCCGCATCTCGCTCCTGATCGGCATCGGTTCGGCGATTCTCTCCGTCGCCATTGGCCTTGCCATCGGTCTCGTCTCCGGCTTCTTCAAGCTGGTCGATGCCGTGATGATGCGGATCATGGACGGCCTGATGGCGATGCCGAGCATCCTGCTCGCGATCGCCGTGGTGTCGCTTTCCGGTGCGAGCCTCTGGACCGTGCTGATCGCGATTACCATTCCGGAGATCCCGCGCGTGGCACGCCTGGTGCGCTCGGTGGTGCTGTCGGCGCGCGAGGAGCCTTACGTCGAGGCTGCGATCTCGGTCGGCTCCAGCCTGCCGAAGATCATGTGGCGGCACCTGATGCCGAACACGATCGCGCCGCTGATCGTCCAGGGCACCTATGTCTGCGCCTCCGCGATCCTGACCGAGGCCATTCTCTCCTTCCTCGGCGCCGGCATCTCGCCGGAGACGCCGACCTGGGGCAACATCATGGCCGAGGGCCGCCAGTACTTCCAGCTCAAGCCGTCGCTGATCTTCTGGCCGGGCCTGCTGCTCTCGATCGCCATCCTCAGCATCAATTTGATCGGCGATGCCGCCCGCGACGCCCTCGATCCGCGCATGAAGCAGCGGGAGGGGAAGTGATGCGAGTACCACGGTCATTCCGGGGCGCGCCTTTTGGCGCGAGCCCGGAATCCATTTCACCGCTTGGACTGACGCCCGATGGATTCTCAGGTGCGCAATTGCGCACCGTAGTTCGCGCTGCGCGCGCCACGGAATGACGAAAGCCCCTGCATGACCAACACCATCCTCGACATCAACAACCTCGTCGTCTCCGTCGGCAAGAAGCCGGGCGGGCCGAAGATCATTGACGGCATCTCGATCCAGGTGCGCGAGCGCGAGACGCTGTGCCTCGTCGGCGAAAGCGGCTCGGGCAAGTCGGTGACCTCCCTCACCACGATGGGCCTGTTGCCCAAGGGCACGCTGGTGCCGACCGGCGGCAGCGTCAAGCTGGTCGGCGAGGAGCTGCTCACCGCGACCGACCGCCGCCTGCGCCAGCTCCGCGCCACGCAGATGGCGATGATCTTCCAGGAGCCGATGACCGCGCTCAATCCGGTCGTGCCGGTCGGCCGCCAGATCGACGAAGTCCTGCGCGCCCATACCAATCTCGACGCCAAAACACGGAAGAAGCGCATCCTCGATATGATGGAGCAGGTGCGCCTGCCGCAGGTCGAGCGCATCTTCGCCTCCTACCCGCACCGCCTCTCCGGCGGCCAGCGCCAGCGCATCATGATAGCGATGGCCCTGGTGCTCGAACCAAAGCTCCTGATCGCGGACGAGCCGACCACCGCGCTCGACGTCACCACGCAGAAGCAGATTTTGACCCTGATCCGCGATCTCCAGCGCGATCACGGCACGGCGGTGCTGTTCATCACTCACGACATGGGCGTGGTCGCGGAGATCGCCGACCGCGTCGCGGTGATGCGGCAGGGCCGCCTGGTCGAGACCGGTCCGCTCGAGACCGTGCTGCGCAATCCAACCATGGAGTACACCCGGAACCTGCTCGCCTCGGTGCCGAGCCTGGTGCCGCGGTCGCCCCGCGAGGAGACCCGTGAGCCGGTGGTGCTGGAGGCCAACGACCTCAGCAAGGTCTACAAGGAGCGCGCCTTCTTCGGCAAAGGCCGCGAGGTCGTCGCCGCCGACAAGGTGACGCTGACGCTGCGCAAGGGCCGCACGCTCGGCATCGTCGGCGAGAGCGGCTCGGGCAAGTCGACGGTCGCGCGCTGCATCGTCCGCCTGATCGATCCGACCTCCGGCGGCGTGCGCCTCGCCGGCCGCGAGATCGCCGACATCTCGCGCCGCCTGCTCCAGCCGCACCGGCAGAAGATCCAGATCGTGTTCCAGGATCCCTATCGCTCGCTCAATCCGCGCGTCACCGTCGGCGAGAGCATCGCGGAAGGCCCGATCAATTACGGTGTCGCACACGCCGATGCCATGAAGCGAGCGCGCGAGCTGCTCGAGCTGGTCGGCCTGCCCGCCGATGCGGTGTCGCGCTATCCGCACCAGTTCTCCGGCGGCCAGCGCCAGCGCATCGCCATTGCCCGTGCGCTCGCGCTCGATCCGGACGTGCTGGTCGCGGACGAGGCGGTCTCCGCCCTCGACGTCTCCGTGCAGGCGCAGGTGCTGGAACTGCTCGACGAGATCCAGAAGCGGCTCGGCATTGCCATCCTGTTCATCACCCATGATTTGCGCGTCGCCGCGCAAATCTGCGACGAGGTCGTGGTGATGCAGCACGGCCGCGTCGTCGAACAGGGCCCCGCCGCCGAAGTGCTGACGCATCCGAAGGAGGCCTACACCAAGGCGCTGCTGGATGCGGCTCCGGGGCGCGACTGGGACTTTGCGAACTTCCGGCCGGTGGCAGAGGGTGTGGCGGCCACCGTGTAGTCTGCCCGCTGTCATTCCGGGGCATCGCGAAGCGATGAGCCCGGAATCCATCCAACGGCAGACTCCGCAGCGCAATGGATTCCGGGCTCGCGCCAAGTGGCGCGCCCCGGAATGACAGCGTAGTAGCATTCCCAAAACGTCTTGACCCTATGCACGGCGCGATTGCTTCCCGCCTTGCTCTCCTCGCAAAGCCAAGGCTAACGTCGCGCACTCCTGATCGACTGGACTGGAATTGATGACACGTATCGCCGTCGGCGGCTTCCTGCACGAGACCAACACCTTCGCTCCGACGAAGGCGACGTTCGCGGACTTCCAGCACGGCGGCGGCTGGCCGGCGATGACGCAAGGCGCCGACGTGCTGAAGGTGATGCGGCGCATCAATGTCGGTCTCGCCGGCTTCGTCGATAGCGCTGAAGTGAACGATTGGGAACTCATTCCAACGATCGCCTGCGGTGCGAGCCCGTCGGCGCATGTCACCAAGGATGCTTTCGAGCGCATCGTGAAGGTGATGGTCGACGGCATCGCAGCCGCCGGTCCGCTCGATGCCGTCTATCTCGACCTGCACGGGGCGATGGTGACCGAGCATCTCGACGACGGCGAAGGCGAGATTTTGGCGCGCGTGCGCCGCGTCATCGGCAAGGATGTTCCACTCGTCACCAGCCTCGACCTGCACGCCAACGTCACGCCCGAGATGATCGAGCATGCCGACGCGCTGATCGCCTACCGCACCTATCCGCATGTCGACATGGCCGCAACCGGCCGCGCCTGCGCAAGACATCTAGCGCTGCTGCTGAAGACCAAGCAGCGCTTCGCAAAGGCGTTCCGGCAATTGCCGTTCCTGATCCCGATCAGCTGGCAGTGTACCAACGACCAGCCCACCCAAGGTATCTACGAGAGGCTCGCCGCGCTGGAGAGCGATGCGGTTCCGACGCTGTCCTTCGCACCGGGCTTCCCCGCGGCCGATTTCCGCGATTGCGGGCCGAGCGTGTTTGCCTATGGCAAGACGCAAGCCGACGCCGATCGCGCGGCGGATGCGCTTCTCAAGCTGATCGAAAGCCACGAAGACGATTTCGACGGCAAGATCTGGTCGCCCGACGAATGCGTGCGCCACGCGATGGAGCTTTCCAAGAGCGCAAGCAAGCCGATCATCATCGCCGACACCCAGGACAATCCAGGCGCCGGCGGCGATTCCGACACCACAGGCATGCTGCGCGCGCTGGTGCGCAACAACGCGAGTGCCGCGACGGGGGCGATCTACGATCCGGTCTCGGCCAGGGCCGCGCATGCAGCCGGCGTCGGCGCTACCGTGACGCTGTCGCTCGGCGGCAAATCCGGCATCCCCGGCGACGAGCCCTATCGCGAGACCTTCGTCGTCGAAAAGCTCTCCGACGGCCGCTTCATCGCGCCCGGTCCTTATTATGGCGGCCGCGAGATGGAGATGGGCCCCTCCGCAGCCTTGCGCATCGGTGACGTCCGCGTCGTCGTCTCCTCGCACAAGGCGCAACTCGCCGACCAGGCGATGTACCGCTATGTCGGCATCGAGCCGACCGCGCAGAAGATCCTGGTCAACAAGAGCTCGGTGCACTTCCGCGCCGATTTCGAGCCGATCGCGGAAAAGCTGCTGATCTGCGCCGCGCCCGGCGCGATGCCGGCCGACACCGCCTCCCTGCCGTGGACGCGCCTGCGGCCGGGCATCCGCATCAAGCCGAACGGCCCCGCCTTCCATCCCCCATCACGCTAACCGGACAGGACACATGCCCACGATCGACCGCATCGACGGCTATGCCGACGAACTCACTGCTATCAGGCGCGACCTCCACGCCCATCCCGAGATCGGGTTCGAGGAAGTGCGCACCTCCGGCATCGTCGCCGACAAGCTGAAGAGCTGGGGCATCGAGGTGCATCGCGGTCTCGGCGGCACCGGCGTGATCGGCGTCATCAAAGGCAAGGGGACGAGCGGCAAGCGCATCGGCCTGCGCGCCGACATGGACGCGCTGCCGATGGAGGAGAACACCAATCTGAAATGGAGCTCGAAGATTCCCGGCCGCTTCCACGGCTGCGGTCATGACGGCCACACCACCATGCTGCTCGGCACCGCGCGGTACCTCGCCGAGACCAGGAATTTCGACGGCACCGTGCACCTGATCTTCCAGCCGGCCGAGGAAGGCCTCGGCGGCGCCCGCGCGATGATCAAGGACGGCCTGTTCGAGAAATTCCCCTGCGACGAGCTCTACGGCCTACACAACGCGCCCGATCTCAACCATGGCGAGATCGCGATCCTGCCGGGCCCGGCGATGGCCAGCGCCGACTTCTTCGACCTCCGCATCACCGGCTACGGCGCGCATGGCGCGATGCCCGAGCGCTCCAAGGACGCGGTGATCATCGCGACCACGCTGGCGCAGGCGATCCAAACCATCGTCAGCCGCAACGTCGAGCCGCTGCAGTCCGCCGTCATTTCGATCACCCAGATCCATGCCGGCTCCGCCTACAACGTCATCCCCGGCGAAGCGCATCTCTGCGGCACCATCCGCACCTTCTCGGATGAAGTTCGCGCCCTGATCAGCGAGCGCATCCGCACGATCTGTGCCGGCATCGCAGCTGCGTTTCAGTGCACGATCGAAGCCGACATCCGCGACACTTTTGGCGTCCTGATCAACCAGGTCGAGCAGTCCAAGGTGGTCGAGGAGGTCGCGCGCACGGTGGTCGATCCCGCCAACGTGATCACCCGCGCCCAGCCGAAGATGGGCAGCGAGGATTTTGCCGACATGCTGCAGACCATTCCCGGCGCCTATTTCTGGGTTGGCCACGACGGCTCGGTGCCCGTGCACAATCCCGGCTTCGTGCTCGACGACAAGATCCTGCCGATCGGCGCCAGCATGTTCGCCCGCATCATCGAGACCCGCATGCCGGTGGGTAGCCATGCATAAAAAGAGCGCCGAAGAGACGGTCACCTCGCTGCATGATCTGTCCGCGGTCGATCTGATCGCGGGCTATCGCGCCAAGCAGTTCTCGCCAAGCGAGGTGCTGGAGGACGTGCTTGCGCACGTCGCGGCGTGGGAACCGCATCTGAAAGCGCTCTATGCATTCGACCCCGAGGCCGCGCGCGAGGCCGCGAAGGCTTCGACCGCGCGCTGGACCGGCGGCGAGCCGTCCGGCGCGCTCGACGGCGTGCCTGTCACGGTGAAGGACAATATCGCGACCAAGGGCGTGCCGGTGCCGCTGGGCGCTGCCAGCGTCAAGCTGGTGCCGGCCGAGAAGGACGCGCCTCCCGCCGCGCGGCTGCGCGAGGCCGGTGCGATCATCTTCGCCAAGACCACCATGCCCGATTACGGCATGCTGTCCTCCGGTCTCTCCAGCTTCCACGCGCTCGCGCGCAATCCCTGGGACCTCTCCAAGAACCCCGGCGGCTCGAGCGCGGGCGCCGGTGCTGCCGCGGCGGCCGGCTATGGTCCCTTGCATCTCGGCACCGATATCGGCGGCTCGGTGCGCCTGCCCGCGGGCTGGTGTGGCCTTGTCGGGCTGAAGCCGAGCTTCGGCCGCGTGCCGATCGACCCCACCTATGTCGGCCGCGTTGCCGGACCGATGACCCGCACGGTCGATGATTGCGCGCTGATGATGAGCGCGATTGCAAAGCCCGACCGGCGCGACGGCATGAGCCTGCCGGCCGAGCCGCTCAACTGGAAGGGGCTGGAGAAGTCTCCGCGCAAACTGCGCATCGGCTTGATGCTCGATCCCGGTGTCGGCATGCCGCTGGACAAGCCGGTGCGCGAGGTCGCCGTGAAAGCGGCCAAGGCGTTCGAATCCGCCGGCGCCGTCGTCACCGAGGTCGACGGCATCCTCACCCGCGAGATGCTCGACGGCCTCGACAATTTCTGGCGCGCGCGGATGTGGGACGATCTGGCCAAGCTGACGCCGGCCGAGCAGGCCAAGGTGCTGCCCTACATCTTCAAGTGGGGCGAGTCCGGCGCCAAGCTGTCGGGCGTCGACGTCATCCGCGGCTTCAACCAGACCATGGCGATCCGCGCGGCCGCAGGAAAACTGTTCTGCGAGCTCGATTATGTGATCTCGCCGACCGCCCCGAACGTGAACTATCCGGTGGAATGGGCCTCGCCGACCAACGATCCCATGAAGCCGTTCGAGCACATCGCCTATACCGTGCCGTGGAATATGTCGGAGAACCCTGCGATCTCCGTCAACGGCGGCTTCAATGCCAAGGGTTTTCCCATCGGCGTGCAGATCGTCGGCCGCCGCTTCGACGATATTGGCGTGCTCGGCATGGCCAAGGCCTTCGAAGGTCTGCGCGGCCCGCAGCGGCCCTGGCCGAAACCGCCGGGGCGGTAAGACGCTCTTCTCATCCCGGGAAGCGCGCCCATTAGGCGCAAGCCCGAATGACTTGGGACGGGCAGCATGCGGAGCCTCTCTTGCTTACCCTCCCCTGGAGGGGGAGGGTCGGCTCACATTGAGCGAAGCGACATGTGAGACGGGGTGGGGTGACGGTCTCTCTGCGTCCGGCAGTGCCCGAGAGGAGAGATCACCCCACCCCGCTCGCGCTACGCGCGATCGACCCTCCCCCTCCAGGGGAGGGTAAAAAAACTCAAGCCCTCTGCCATCTGCGCAGCGAAAAGAACAACGGAAGGAAACCACCATGGCGTATGAGACGATCAAATACGAGGTCGCCGAGCAGATCCTCACCATTACGCTGAACCGGCCCGACAAGCTCAACGCCTTCAACGCGCAGATGCAAGCAGAGCTGATCGACGCGTTCGACGCCGCCGACAAGGACGACAATGTCCGCGCCATCATCGTCACCGGCGCGGGCCGCGGCTTTTGCGCGGGCGCCGATCTTTCGTCCGGCGCTGACACCTTCGACCGCGACGCGCGCCGCGGGCCGGTGAAGCGCTTCGCCGACGGCAAGGTCGATTACAGCGATCCGCAGGTGCGCGACGGCGGCGGCCAGGTCACGCTACGCATCTTCAAATGCCTGAAGCCGGTGATTGCCGCCGTGAACGGCCCCGCGGTCGGCATTGGCGTCACCATGCAGCTGGCGATGGACATCCGCATCGCCTCGGATGCCGCGCGCTTCGGATTCGTGTTCTCCCAGCGCGGCATCGTGCCGGAGGCCGCCTCGAGCTGGTTCCTGCCGCGCATCGTCGGCATCTCGCAGGCGCTGGAATGGTGCTATTCGGGCCGCGTCTTCCCGGCGCAAGAGGCGCTCGCCGGCCGTCTCGTCAGCAAGGTCGTCGCCCCGGATGATCTCCTGCCAACCGCACGCGCACTTGCCAAGGAATTTGCCGCCAAAACCGCGCCGGTCTCGATCGCCCTGATCCGCCAGATGATGTGGCGCATGATGGGCGCAGACGATCCGATGGAGGCCCATAGGGTCGACAGCCGCGGCATCTATGCCCGCGGCCGCTCGGAGGACGTGAAGGAAGGCGTGGTGTCGTTCCTGGAGAAGCGTCCGGCCCAGTTCAAGAACAAGGTGTCCAGCGATATGCCGGACTATTTCCCGTGGTGGACCGAGCGGGAGTACAAGTGAGGCTCTCGTAGGGTGGGCAAAGCCGCTCTTGCGCCGTGCCCACCATCAACACCGTCAGTTCATCACCAGCGCGACGCGCCCGATCGCCTTGCGCTCGATCAAGAGCCGCATCGCCTTCGCATAGTCTTCCAGCGGCAGGCGGTGCGAGACGTTCGGGCGCAGCTTGCCTTCCTCCGCCCATTGCAGCAGCGCCTTCAGGCGCACTTCGCCGAGTGCGGGGTTCCTTCGAACCGCCTCGCCGGCGCGCACCCCTAACACGCTGGCGCCCTTGATCAGCAGCAGATTGGTCTTTGCCGAACCGATGCCGCCGGTGAAGCCGATCACCAGAAGCCGCGCGCCCCAGGCGATGCAGCGCATCGAATCCTCGAAAACCTGGCCGCCGACGGGATCGAACACGACATCCGCGCCGCGATCGTCGGTGATGCGCTTGACGGCATCGCGAAACGGCTCGCGATCATAGCGGACGAGATGATCGGCGCCGCGCGCCTTTGCGATCGCAAGCTTCTCGTCGCTGGAGGCGGTCGCGATCACGGTCGCGCCCAGCATCTTGCCGATCTCGACGGCGGCAAGGCCGACGCCACCGCCGGCGCCGTGCACCAGCAGCACCTCGCCCGGCGCGACCCGGCCGCGATCGATCAGTGCATGATAGGCCGTGCCGTGGCCGGCGAGATAGGTCGCAGCCTCCGCATAGTCGAACGTGGACGGCTTGGGGGTGAGCTGCGACGGCGTCACCACCGCCTCATCCGTGAAGGCGCCGTGGCGCATCTTCACGATGACCTTGTCCCCGACGGCAACGCCCCTCGCCTCCGCCCCCACTTCGATGACATCCCCGGCAGCTTCCATGCCGGGCGTGAACGGCAGCTCCGGCTTGAGCTGATATTCGCCCGCCGCCATCAGCACGTCGGGAAAGTTCAGACCGGCAGCGCGGATCGCGACGCGCACCTCGCCGTGCCCAAGCGGCGGCGAAGGAAACTCCTCCAGCCGCAACGTCTCGGGCGGCCCAAGTTCGCGGCAAATGACAGCGCGCACCATCAGGCCGCACTCGCCCTTTGACGCTGCAGCGCCTCGCGGATCAGCGGCAGACGGTCGTTGCCGAAATACATGTCGGTCTTGCCGACGAAGATGGTCGGCGAGCCGAAACCGCCACGCGCGACGACCTCCTCCGTATTCGCCTTGAGCTGGTCCTTGATGCCCTGCTCTGCGATGCCGGCGAAGAATTTCTGTTCGTCGATACCCACCTTCTTGCAGATCTCGGCCAGCACCGCGTCCTGCGAGATGTCCTTGTCCTCGCCCCAATAGGCCTCGAACACGGCGGTGGCGAACGGCACCATGTCGTTGGCGAGCCAGACGCAGCCGCGCATCGCCTTGACGCTGTTCACCGGAAACACCGTCGGCGGCATCTTGATCGAAAGACCTGCCGAGCGGGCCCAGTCGGCGAGGTCCTTTTTCATGTAGCGCGCCTTCAGCGGCACCGGCTTCTCACGCTGCGCATAGACACTCGGGTTGACGGTGTTGAAGATGCCGCCCACCAGGATCGGCCGCCAGATGATCTCCGCGCCGAGCTCTTTCGCCAGCGGCTGGATGTTGTGGAAGGCGAGATAGGTCCAGGGGCTGGAACAGTCGAAGAAGAATTCGATCATGGCGTTTCCGGTCCGGCGTCGCGGGTTTGACGACTTTTGTCGTTCTGTACCTCGACGTTAAGACATGGCAGGAAGGGGCGCAACACAACCCGCCGGGAGGCCGCCATGCTGTTTCCAACCACGATCGCCGGCTCCTTGCCGAAGCCGGAATGGCTCGCCGAGCCCAACATGCTCTGGGCGCCCTGGAAGTCGCAGGGCGAAGAGCTCTTGCGCGCCAAGCGCGACGCGACACTGATCTGGCTGAAGATCCAGGAGGACGCTGGCATCGACATCGTCACCGAGGGCGAGCAGGCCCGCCAGCATTTCGTGCACGGCTTCCTGGAGAAGTTCGAAGGCATCGACTTCGCCCACAAGGTCGAGATGGGTATCCGCAAGGACCGCTACAAGGCGATGGTGCCGCAGGTGGTCGCCCCGCTCCGGCTCAAGGGCCGCGTTCATGCCGACGAGGCGCGCGTTGCGCGCTCGCACACGAAGAAGAAGCTGAAATTCACCCTGCCCGGCCCGATGACCATCATCGACACGATTGCGGACCGTTATTACGGCGACCGCGTGAAGATGGCGTTCGCCTTCGCCGAGCTCCTGAACGAGGAAGCCAAGGCGCTCCAGGCCGACGGCGTCGATCTCGTGCAGTTCGACGAACCCGCCTTCAATGTCTATATGGACGAGGTCAACGACTGGGGCATCAAGGCGCTGGAACGCGCGGCGCAGGGCCTCTCCTGCGCCACCGCCGTGCACATCTGCTACGGTTACGGCATCAAGGCCAACACCGACTGGAAGGAGACGCTCGGCAGCCAATGGCGGCAATATGAGCAGATCTTCCCGGCGATCGACGCCAGCCCGATCCAGCAGGTCGCGATCGAGTGCCGCAATTCGAAGGTGCCGCTCGACCTGCTGGCGCTGCTCAAGACCAAGGTCGTGCAGGCCGGCGTGATCGACGTCGCCAGCGACACGGTGGAGAGCGCCGACGACGTCGTGAAGGTGATCGAGGCGGTGTCGAAATTCGTCCCCAAGAGCAACATCGTCGCCACCACCAATTGCGGCATGGCGCCGATGCGGCGGGAGATCGCGGAAGCCAAGCTGATGGCACTCGGAGCCGGCGCTGCGCTGGCGCGCGAGAAACTCGGGTAGTGGCAAGGCCGGGCGCTGCGCTAAGGCAGCGCCGTCGGATGCAACACTGGCAGGTAGCCGGCGTTCAATGCGCGCAGCGTTGAGGGCGGCGTCAGCAACGCCGCTTCGCCAAGCTGACGCTCGACCGCGCTATAGCCCGCCGGTGACCACAGTAGGGCCGTGCCCTGCGTCACCAGAAAGCTCTCCGCACCCTGCTGAACCATCGCACCGGCGGGAAGCTGGTCCAGCGGCACCAGCAGTGCGTGCAGTCGTTTCCTGCCGTGATCGAGCCGCTCGTGATGCAGCACCGTGTCGATGTCGTGCATACGGACGCCGTGCACGCGATTGCCCTTCTCCCATGCGGCTCGGAAGCGATTGGCATCGTCGCGGCGGCAATAGAAGCAGGGGCGATGGCCGGCCGCGAGCGCAGTGGCCTCGTCCAGGAAGAACAGTTCGGTCCAGCTTTGCTGTGCCATCACCTCGCGGCGCCGGCCGCGGAATTCGCAAGTGCAGGTGAGCCAGGCCGGCGACGACCAGCGCTTCTTCAGCAGCGTCTTCGTCGCGGGATCATGGATGATGCCGCGGTTGCCGGTGAACAGGCCGCGATGCGGGGTGGCGATGATGTCGCCTGTCGGCGTGACGCGGTTTTGCAGGGGCATAGCTCCCTCCGCCCGTCATTGCGAGGAGCGTAGCGACGAAGCAATCCAGACTATTTCCGCGGATACATTTCTGGATTGCTTCGCAGAGCCTGTCATCGGGCCGCGCTTCGCGCGGACCCGTTGGCTCGCAATGACGGCGACAGTCACGCCGCCCCATCTCGCAGCGGCGGGTGGTAGGACAGCGCAGTGTCCCAGGGGAAGAAGATCCAGGTGTCCTGCGACACTTCCGTGATGAAGGTATCGACCAGCGGACGGCCCATCGGCTTGGCGTAAACGGTGGCGAAATGCGCATCGGGCAGCATCTCGCGCACCAGCTTGCCGGTGTCGACGAGGTCGTCGACGATCAACAGCCCTTTGCCGGTGCCGCCGCCGAGCTTCATCGCCGCCTCGGAAATACCCTTGAGGACCTGGAGCTCGCCCTGCTTGTTGTGATCGTAGCTGGCGATGCAGACCGTGTCGATGACGCGCACGCCAAGCTCGCGCGCCACGATCGCGGCCGGCACCAGGCCGCCGCGAGTGATCGCGATCACCGCATGGAACGGGCCGACCTCGTTGAGCCGCCAGGTCAGCGCCCGGCAATCGCGGTGGAACTGGTCCCACGAGACCGGGAAGGCCTTGCCCGCCCGCTCCTGCGCGCTCAGTTCCGGTGCTTCACCAGCCATTGTCGTCTCCTGCTTCGTCAAACGTCCAGCAAGCTGGGCGCTTTAGCGAGTGATGTTCAATCCCGCCAGCATTTCCTTCACCGCCGCCATCGCCGCCGCGAGCTTGTCCGCATCGCGCGAGCGCACCACGAGATTGGTGTTGGGCCTCTGCTCTTCGTCCATGAAGGGATAGCTGCCGATGATGGTGTCGGGATGGGCGGCGGCGATGGCCCGCAGCGGACTGCCGATGTCGCCCTCGCGCGCATTGGCGCGGACCGATTCGGAGAGCATGCGCACGCCGGATTTCAGCTTGGGCGAAACGATGTCCATCATCGCCTGCATAATCGAGGGCACGCCGGCCATCACGATGACATTGCCGATCTTGAAGCCGGGGGCGAGGATGGTGGCGCTCTGGATCAGCTCGGCACCATCGGGGATGCGGGCCATGCGCAAGCGGGCCTCATTGAGATCCTGCTCGCTCCAGCGCTCGCGGAAGCGGGCGACCACCTCCGGGTGATGATCGATGCCGACACCGAAGGCCTTGGCGACGCTGTCGGCAGTGATGTCGTCATGGGTCGGGCCAATGCCGCCAGTGGTGAAGACATAGGTGTAGCGTTGCCGCAGTGCATTCAACGCGGCGATGATGTCGTCCTCCTCGTCGGAGACGATCCGCACTTCCTTCAGGTCGATGCCGATATTGGTCAGGTATTCGGCGATGAAGCCAATGTTCTTGTCCTTGGTCCGGCCGGACAGGATTTCGTCCCCAATGACCAGAATGCCCGCCGTGACGATCTCGCTCATAAAACTGTCCCTCACCTGTGGCGCCGACTTTGCCGAGGTAACGCGTTCAAGTCACGCGGTTTTGCTGCCGAAATAAGCAGTCCTCAGCCATTTTTTCAGGCAAGCCGCCGGGCATCCCCGGCAAATGCCCATCCTCCATGCTTATCGCGCTGGCCCGCCCCTTGCTACCACATGAAAGTCATGCACTCTTGCCGCATGGCCACGGAAACAAGTCGGGATCTATGGCAGTCGCGTTTGATGAAATGAATATTCCCGGCGGGGACCTTCGCCCTGCCTATCAGGAGCTGGCGCGCTGGCTCAAGGAGACGCCTCCCGAGGCGCTCGAATATCGCCGCCAGGAGGCGGAGCTCCTGTTCCGCCGCATCGGCATCACCTTTGCGGTCTATGGCGAAGCCGAGGCGACCGAGCGCCTGATCCCGTTCGACGTGATCCCGCGGATCATGTCCGGCAAGGAATGGGCGCTGCTGGAGAAGGGCCTGAAGCAGCGCGTGCGCGCGCTCAACATGTTCTTGCGCGACATCTATCACGGCCGCGACATCCTTCGCGCCGAGATCGTGCCCGACGATCTGATCTTCCAGAACCCGGTGTTCCGGCCCGAGATGAACGGCCAGCAGGTGCCGCACGACGTCTACGTGCACATCGCCGGCATCGACATCGTCCGTGTCGACGCCGAGAATTTCATCGTGCTGGAGGACAACGCGCGGACGCCCTCGGGCGTGTCCTACATGCTGGAAAACCGCGAGATCATGATGCGGCTGTTTCCGGATCTGTTCGCCCGCCACAAGGTGGCGCCGGTCGAGCGCTATCCGGACGAGCTGCTCGCTGCGCTGCGCTCGGTCGCGCCGCAGAGCGCCTCGGGCGAGCCGACCGTCGCGCTGCTCACCCCCGGCGTCTACAACTCGGCCTATTACGAGCATTCCTTCCTCGCCGATAAGCTCGGCATCGAGCTGGTCGAGGGGCGCGACCTCATCGTCAAGAACAACGAAGTGTTCATGCGGACGACGGAAGGCTTGAAGCGGGTCGACGTGATCTATCGCCGTGTCGACGACGACTTCCTCGATCCTCTCACCTTCCGCCCCGATTCCGTGCTCGGCGTGCCCGGCCTGATGTCGGCCTATGCGGCCGGCAACATCACGCTCGCCAATGCCGTCGGCACCGGCATCGCCGACGACAAGGCGATCTACTCCTACATGCCCGATATCGTAAAATTCTATCTCGGCGAGGAGCCGATCCTGAAGAACGTGCCGACCTGGCGCTGCCGCGAGCCGAAGGATCTCGCCTATGTGCTGGACAATCTCGGCGAGCTCGTCGTCAAGGAAGTCCATGGCTCCGGTGGCTACGGCATGCTGATCGGCCCCGCTGCGACCAAGGCGACGATCGAAGCCTTCCGCGAGAAGCTGAAGCGCGAGCCGGAAGGCTTCATCGCACAGCCGACGCTGGCGCTCTCGACCTGCCCGACCTGCACGGCGTCAGGCCTCGCCCCGCGCCATGTCGACCTGCGGCCGTTCGTGCTCACAGGGAGCAAGCGCACCACGATCGTGCCGGGCGGTCTGACACGCGTTGCGCTGAAGGAAGGCTCCCTGGTGGTCAATTCCAGCCAGGGCGGCGGCACCAAAGACACCTGGATTTTGGACGAGTAGTCAGATGCTGTCGCGTACCGCCGAAAATCTCTACTGGCTCGCCCGCTACGTCGAACGGGCCGAGTATCTCGCGCGCACCATCGATGCGACCTTGCGCGTCACCGCGCTTCCCGCCGCCTATATCGGCAAGACCAATGAATGGGACTCGGCGCTGCTCACCGCCGGCGTCGCCGCCAGCTTCTATCAGCAATATGAGGAAGCCAACGAGCACAACGTCGTCGACTATCTCTCGTTCTCGGCGGACAACCCGTCCTCGATCAGGAACTGCATCGAGGCGGCGCGACTGAACTCGCGCTCGGTGCGGACGGCGCTGACCAGCGAGATGTGGGACACCATCAACTCGGCCTGGATCGAGCTCCAGGCGGTCTGGAGTAAGGGCACCTCCACGCGCGAGGATCTCGCCAAATTCCTGCGCTTCGTGCAGGAGACCTCGCTGCGCTTCGACGGCTCGGCCTATCGGACCATGCTGCGCAACGATGCCTACTGGTTCTCGCGGATGGGCGTGCATCTCGAACGCGCCGACAACACCGCGCGCATCCTCGATGTGAAGTATCACGTGCTATTGCCCGAGGAGGAGCATGTCGGCGGCCCGCTCGACTTCTATCAGTGGAGCTCGATCCTGCGCTCGGTCTCGGCGCTGACGGCCTATCACTGGGTCTATCGCGAGACGCTGAAACCGTGGCTGATTGCAGACCTCTTGATCCTCAACGACACGCTGCCGCGCTCGCTGGCAAGCTGCTACGGCAATCTCGTGCGCAACCTCGACCAGATCGGCGTCGCCTATGGCCGCCAGGGCCCGGCCCAGCGCCACGCCCGCGGCATCCGCAACCGGCTGGAACACAGCAACATGAACGACATTTTCCAGCACGGTGTGCATGAATTCATTCAGGAATTCATCGCGGACAATTCCAGGCTGGGCGAAATCATCACGAAGCAGTATTTGATCTGATACACGCAGTCATTCCGGAATGGTCCGAAGGACCAGACCCGGAATCTCGAGATTCTCAGGTGCGCAATTGCGCACCGGAGTTCGGCTCTTCGAGCCGCCCCGGAATGACGACGCCAGAATAACGGTCCACCATGCGCCTGCGAATCCAGCACACCACGACGTATCGCTACGAGCCGCCGGCCAGCAGCGTGATCCAGATCCTGCGCATGACGCCCGACAGCCATGACGGGCAATATGTGGCGGAATGGCAGATCGACGTCTCGACCGACACCAAGCTCGACACCCACGAGGACGCGTTCGGCAACGTCACCCATGTGCTGTCCTGCGGGCCCCTCAGTGACATCAAGATCACCGCCGAAGGCCTGATCGAGACCCACGATACCGGCGGGGTTCTACGCGGCACGGACGAGCGCTTTCCGGCCGGCATGTTTCTGCGCGCAACCGACCTCACCAGCGTCAATCCGGCGATGATGGCGGTTGCGCGCCAGTTGCGCAGCGAGGCCGAGAGCGACACGCTGGGCTTCCTGCACACGTTGATGACTGAGATCAGCGATCACATGACGTTCGACGAGGATCCGACCAACAGCGGCACCTCGGCGGCCGAAGCCTTCGCGCTCAAGCGCGGCGTGTGCCAGGACTACGCGCACATCTTCATCGCCTGCGCGCGCAGCGGCGGCGTGCCGGCACGCTTCGTCTCCGGGCACTTCCTGCGCTCCGACGGCACCGTGCACCAGGAGGCCGGCCACGCCTGGGCGGAAGCCTATGTGCCCGATCTCGGCTGGGTCGGCTTCGATCCCGCCAACAGCATCTGCGCCACCGACGCCCATGTCCGCGTCGCGATCGGGCTCGACTATCTCGGCGCAGCCCCCGTGCGCGGCACCCGCTATGGCGGTGGCACGGAGACGCTGACGGTGGCGGTCAAGGTCGAGCAGGCCGGCCGCGGCGGGCAATCGCAATCGCAATCGCAGTGGCAGAGTTAGATCGTCATTCCGGGGAGCGACAACGTCGCGAGCTACGGTACGCAATTCCGCATCTGAGAATCCATCGGGCCGCAGAGCTAGTGGATAAATGGATTCCGGGTTCGCGCTGGGCGCGCCCCGGAATGACGTGTCCCCGGGAATCGGGGGTTGGAGCGGCCCTCGAAATTGGCTAGTAATTTCGCGCAAACGCGCGTTCGGGGACTGGAAATGACCTATTGTTGCGGAATCCTGGTTCGGGACGGTCTGGTGATGATCGCCGATACCCGCACCAATGCCGGCCTCGACAACGTCTCGACCTTCCGCAAGCTGCACATCTTCTCCAAGCCCGGCGAGCGCATCATGGCGATCGCCAGCGCCGGCAACCTCGCCATCAGCCAGTCGGTGCTGTCGACGCTGACCGAAGGCCTGGAGGACCCCGACACGGGCGAGATCGAGACCTTGATGAACGCGCCGACCATGTTCCAGGCGGCCCAGCGCATCGGCCGGGCGATCCGGTCCGTGCACGCGACCGAAGGACCGGCGCTGAAATCCGAGGATGTCTCCTTCGACGTCTCCTTCCTGTTCGGCGGCCAGATCAAGGGCTCCCGGATGCGCCTGTTCATGATCTACACCGCCGGCAATTTCATCGAGTGCACCACCGACACGCCGTACTTGCAGATCGGCGAGCACAAATACGGCAAGCCGGTGCTCGACCGCGCCATGCACTACGACGTCGAGCTATACGAGGCGCTGAAGACCGGCCTGATATCGATGGACTCGACCATGCGCTCCAATCTCGGCGTCGGCCTGCCGATCGACGTGCTGGTGGTGCGCAACGAAGCCTGCGAGGCCGATCTCAATCACCGCATCGAGGCGGGCGAGCCCTATTTCCACGATCTGCGCTCGCGTTGGTCGGCAGCGCTGCGCGCCGCGCATCAGAACATTCCGCGCCCGCCCTACAAGAACGAAAAAGAACCCAAAACCTGACAGCGAAAGAAAAGGCAGGAAACAATGAGTGAAACAAAGAAGATCGCAGTGGTGACGGGCGCCGGCACCGGTGTCGGGCGTGCGGCGTCGCTGGCGCTGATGAACGCCGGCTTCACCGTGGTGCTCACAGGGCGCCGGCTCGACATGCTCGAGGAGACCGCGAAGCTCGGCCCCGCGGGAAAGAGCCTGTGCGTCATCGCCGACATGACCAAGCCGGACTCGATCGCCGCGCTGTTCGACAAGGTGAAGGCCACCTATGGCCGCCTCGACGTGCTCTTCAACAATGCCGGCATGGGCGCGCCGGCGGTGAACTTCGAGGATCTCAGCCTCGAACAGTGGCAGGCGGTGGTGAACACCAACCTCACCGGCCCGTTCCTGTGCACGCAACACGCCTTCCGCATCATGAAGGACCAGACCCCGCGCGGCGGCCGCATCATCAATAACGGCTCGATCTCGGCGCACGCGCCGCGACCGTTCTCGGCGGCCTACACCTCGACCAAGCACGCCATCACGGGCCTCACCAAGGCGTCCAATCTCGACGGCCGCATGTACGACATCGCGGTCGGCCAGGTCGATATCGGCAATGCGGCGACGCCGATGACCGACCGCATGGTCAACGGCCCCGGCGTGCTCCAGCCCGACGGCACCACCAAGCACGAGCCGCGCATGGATGCGAAAGCGGTCGGCGATGCCGTCGCCTACATGGCGAGCCTGCCGCTCGACGCCAACGTGCTGACCATGACGGTGATGGCGACCAAGATGCCATTCGTGGGGCGGGGGTGAGATTTCTCCTCCCCCTCTCCCCGCCTGCGGGGAGAGGGTTGGGGTGAGGGGGAGTCTCCGCGAGGACGGAGACAGTTGGACTCGCGGAGAGTCCCCCTCACCCGGAATCCGCGCTACGCGCGAATTCCGGCCTCTCCCCGCAAGCGGGGAGAGGCGAAGAAGGACCTACTCCAAGCTCTCCACCTGCCGCAGGCTCGGGAACAGCTTCATCCACAACAGCGCGACCGCAACCGTACAGACGCCGCCGAGCACGGCGGCGGGCATGGCGCCGAACAGGGCGGCGGTGAGCCCGCTCTCGAACTGGCCGAGCTGGTTCGAGGCGTTGATGAAGAGGAAGTTCACCGCGCCGACCCGGCCGCGCATCTCGTCGGGCGTTGAGAGCTGCACCAGCGAGAAACGGATCACGACGCTGATCGTGTCGGCCGCGCCGAGAACGGCGAGCGCGAGCACCGACAACCACATCCAGGACGAGAGCGCGAACACGATCGTGGCGACGCCGAACACGATCACGGCCTGGAACATGCGCAGGCCCACATGCCGCGAAATGGCGTGACGCGCCAGCACCATGGTCATCAAGAGCGCGCCAACCGCAGGTGCCGCACGCAGCACGCCGAGCCCGACCGGGCCGGTCTGGAGGATGTCGCGGGCATAGATCGGCAACAGCGCGGTGACGCCGCCGAACAGCACCGCGAACAGATCGAGCGAGATGGTGCCGAGGATCGCCGGATTGCCGCGGATGAAGCGGACGCCCGCAAAGACATTGTCCGAGCTCGTCCCCTCCTTGGCGACCGCCTGCGGGCGCGGGCGGATGAAGCCGGTCAGGATCATCCCAAGGATCCAGAACAGCACCATCACGGCATAGGCAAGATGCGGCGCGATTGCATAGGCAAAGCCGCCGAGCGCCGGCCCCGTGATGGTCGCAACCTGCGCCGCGCCACTGGAGACCGCGGTGGCGCGCTGGAGCGACCCTTGCGGTGCGATCAGCGGTAACAGCGCCGCCGTAGTCGGGCTCTCGAAGGCGCCGGCGATGCCGAGCACGAAGGTCGCGATGAAGATCTGCACCTCGCCGACGGCGCCAAGATAGGTGATGAGGGCCAGATAGAGCGCGGTCGCCGCTTCCACGAGCTGGCAGAGCTGGACGACGCGCTTGCGCTCGTAGCGATCGGCGGCGTGTCCAGCGACGAACACGAGCAGCGCGGTCGGCAGGAACTGGACGAGGCCGACCATGCCGAGGTCGAAGGCCGAGCCGGTGAGATCGTAGATCTGCCAGCCGATCGCGACCGCCGCGATCTGGCCGGAAAAGCGCGACAGGCTGCGCGAGAGCAGGAAGAACAGGAAGGCGCGGTGGGCGAGGAGCGCGCGGGCACTGACCGGCGGACTGGCTGGTATCGGCTGCTCTGGCATCGCCTCTTGGATCGTCTTTTGGGTCACCCTCGGACCGTCCGCCCCCTGATCTCGACGTGCCCCGCGTGACTGAGGCGGACCTGCTTGTCAACAGCGGGACGCCTCCCGCTTGTGCCGGCATTGCCTTTGCACCGCAGGCGCGGCCATAATCATGGGGGCTTTGGGGACATCATGCTGCGCTTGCAATCGGCACTCGGCATTTTCGCATTGCTGCTGATCGCCTTCGCGTTGGCAGAGAATCGCCGCTCGGTCTCGCTGCGACAGGCGGCGATCGGCCTCGTCACTACGTTCGTCACCGCCATCGTCCTCCTGAAATTACCCGTGGCCGCGCGCGCCTTCGGCGCCATCAACGACGCGGTCGGTGCCATCTCCGCGGCCTCGCGCGCCGGCTCCTCGTTCGTGTTCGGCTATGTCGGTGGTGGCCCCCTGCCCTTTGACGTGAAGGTGCCGGGCGCCGATTTCATCCTGGCGTTCCAGGCGCTCCCGATCGTGCTGGTGATGAGCGTGCTGACGACGCTGCTGTTCTACTGGCGGGTGCTGCCGCCGATCGTGCGGGGCATGGCTTGGCTGCTGGAGCGCACGTTAGGCGTCGGCGGCGCGGTCGGGCTGTCCACCGCCGCCAACATCTTCCTCGGCATGGTCGAGGCACCGCTGTTCGTGCGGCCATATCTGAAACAGATGACGCGCAGCGAATTGTTCCTGGTGATGACCGGCGGCATGGCCGGCATCGCCGGCACGGTGCTGGTGCTCTATGCGACGCTCCTTGCTCCCCTCATCCCCGACGCTGCCGCGCACTTCGTCATCGCCTCCGTGCTGGGCGCGCCGGCCGCGATCCTCGTCAGCCTGATCATGGTGCCCGAGACCTCAGACAGGCGCACCGGCGGCGCGCTGGAAAATCCCGAGATGGAGGTCTCCGGGACGATGGACGCGATCGTGAAAGGGACGAGTGCGGGGATCGAGCTGCTGATCAACATCGTTGCGATGCTGCTGGTGCTGGTGGCGCTGGTCTATCTCGTCAACGCCCTCCTCGGCCTGCTGCCTGATATCGACGGCGCCCCGATCTCGCTGCAACGGTTGCTGGGTCTGGTGATGGCGCCGGTATGCTGGCTGATGGGGCTGCCATGGGACCAGGCGGTCACCGCCGGCAGCCTGATGGGCACGAAAACCGTGCTCAACGAGCTGATCGCCTATGTCGACTTCTCGAAGCTGCCACCCGATACGCTCGATCCGCGCTCGCGCCTGATCATGCTCTACGCGATGTGCGGCTTCGCCAATTTCGCCAGCCTCGGCATCATGATCGGCGGCCTCGGCGTCATGGCGCCGGAGCGACGTGAGGAGATCAACGCGCTCGGATTGAAGTCGATCGTGTCGGGGACGCTGACGACGTGCCTGATGGGCGCGGTGGTGGGGGTGTTGAGCTAGGCCATCTCACCGTCATTGCGAGCGAAGCGAAGCAATCCAGAAATGTGTCCGCGGACATAATCTGGATTGCTTCGTCGCATCAGCGCAAAATTGCTTCGCAATTTTGTCGCGAGCTCCTCGCAATGACGAGTGGAGAGAGTTGTGCGCTGTTCCTGATAGCGCCTACGCCTTCAACTCCACCGTCTTGAACTCCGCCGGCAGGATCACCTCGAGCAATTCGACGTCGTCCGAATAATCCAGAATCATGTGCTTGATCTTCGGCGGCTGGGTCCAGGCACTGCCTTCTTTCATCAAGGTCTCGCCCTGGCCATCCATGTAGGTCTTCACCCAGCCCTTGAGCACATAGACCATCTGGAAGTCGACGTCGTGGAAATGCAGCTTCGACACCTCGGCCGGATTGCAGGGGCCTTGCAGGCGGATCACATGCGCTTGCGCGAGGCCGTGGGTCGCCTCTGCGATGCCGAGGTCGCGGTATTTTGCGTAGGCGCGCAGGCCGTCGGCTTTGAAGTCTTCCTCCCGGTGATGGCTGATCGCGATGCGCTGCTTAGGACGTGCGAGCTTCTTGGGTGCGGCAGTGCGGGCCTTCGCCTTCACCGCCTTGCGTGCCGAGGATCGCGCCGCTGCCTTGGCGCCGCTCCGCTTCTTCACCGCGCTCTTCGTTGCGGGTCTTGATGCCTTTTGCTTGGCCATTGTCTGCCTCCCTGATCTGAGCCGCGCCCCGCCGGACGGGTACAACCCGAAAGGCAGATTATCCAGTCTTGGACGAGGCAGCAATTGCCGGGCTTAAGGCCAGTCACTCGACGACCCAATCGGTCGTAGCTTGTCCCAAGCTGTCGTGGCGAGCGGCTATCGTCTCGTATTCGTTCTCACGCTGAATTAGTCTCGCCGGGAGATTCTGGGGAAATTGATTCATGGGCAACAGCGTAGGTCAGCGTGCATTTCAAAATGCCCGGCTTCAGAAACGGCAAAAGGCCGAAGTGTTGCCATTGCTGGGGCACGCACTCCAGCTGCACAAGATGGGGCTTCTCCCCGAGGCCCAGACTGCCTATCGCCAACTCCTGCAGCTCGCACCCAATCAATTCATCGCGCTGCATATGCTCGGCACTTTGGAGTCTGATGCCAAAAACTACCAGCAAGCCGAAATTCTGCTAAGCCGAGCGGTTGCCGTGGATCCGCGATCTGCCGAGGCTCATATGAGCCTAGGCGTTGCGCGAAACGGGCTACGACGTCACGATGAGGCACGCGAGAGCTATCGAAAGGCCCTCGCCTTGCGACCCAACTACGCCCTGGCCCTGTCCAATCTCGGCAACGCGAGCGTGATCTAGTCGAGGAAGCGCTCGAGAGCTACGACAAGGCGCTCGCGATTAACGCCAACCTTGCCGAAGCCCACAACGGTCGGGGTTGGGCGCTCTGCCGTCAGCGCAACTATGACGAGGCCGTCGCAAGCCTGAACCGCGCGCTGTCGATCAAGCCTGACTATGCCTCAGCGCTCGCGAACCGCGCCATCGCGTTGCGAGAACTTCAGCGATTTTGATGAAGCCCTGGCAGACGGCGATCGGGCAATCGCGCTGGCACCCGACGACGCGAATGGGTGGCTCGCGCGGGCCGGTGTCCTGCTTCAGATCCAGCAAGTTGCCCAGGCATCGCACGATTGCGAGAAGGCCCTCGCGATCGCTCCCGATTCCATTCAAGCTTACTCGGTGCTCGGCCTTTGTCTCGCCGGGCTTGGCCGGGTCGAGGAAGCCCTCGCCAGCTTCGACAGAGCCCTTGACATCCAGCCTGACCTCCAGAGCGCGATTTCCAACAAGATATTCACGCTCGATTTTATGCCGGACGCCAGCGTTGAGCAGCATCAGCAAGCGCGGCGAGTATGGTGGGAGCGGATCGGCGCGAAAATCGCTTCAGAAGCGGCGGGACCGACATGACAATGGCCGCGATCTGGATCGCCGTCTGGTGCTTGGCTATGTCTCGTCGGATTTTAACGCGCATTCGGCCGCGTTCGTTTTCAAGCCAGTCCTGCAACACCATGACCGGGCGCAGTTCGAGATCGTGTGCTACTCTTGTTCGTCAAAGGTGGATGCGACGACCGGCGAATTTCAAGGGTTCGCCGATCGCTGGCGCGACGCCTCGCAATGGACCGACGATCGCCTCGCCGCTCAAATCCGCGCCGATGGCGTCGATATCCTGATCGATCTGTCCGGCCATACCAGAGGAAACCGGCTCGGCGTGTTCGCGCGCAAGCCGGCACCGATCCAGGTGCATGGTTGGGGCCACGGCACTGGCACGGGGCTGCCAACGATCGATTATTTGTTCTCGGACCCCGTCGCGATTCCTTTCGCGGTTCGGCATCTGTTTGCGGAGACCATTGTCGACCTGCCGTGCTTCGTGACGCTGGCACCACTGCCGGCCGGGATTGCTCGCGCGCCAATGCCGGCGCTCTCGAACGGCTTCGTCACATTCGGTGTCTTCAACCGCATCAGCAAGATTTCGGATGAGGCGGTGGAAGTCTGGTCCAGGATTCTCGAGCGGGTGCCGGGTTCGCGACTTCTGATCAAGGATGTTGCACGGGACGATCAACTGGTCCGCGACAATCTGCTGGCGCGGTTTGCGGCTTGCCGATTGCCGGCCGAACGCGTCGATCTGCTCGGAGCCACCTTGCGAAGCGAACATCTGGCATCGTTCAATCGCGTCGACATTGCGCTCGACACCTTCCCGCAGAATGGCGGCGTCAGCACATTGGAAGCCTTGCAGATGGGGGTGCCCGTGGTGGCGAAGCTCGGGACCAGTCTGCCCAGCCGTGCCGGCGGCGCCATCCTCACCGCGCTTGGCCTGCCGAACTGGGTCGCGGATGGCGATGAGGCCTATATCGAAATCGCAGCTGGCGGTGCGGCGCAGATCAGCGACCTCGACAAGCTGCGCCGCGAACTGCCCGGACAGATCGACGCTGCTGCCGCCGGCAATCCTGCCTCATACGCGCGAGCGGTGGACGACGCCTATCGCGCGATGTGGAAACGCTATTGCAGCGGCGGCGTCTGATCTCTCCTCAATGCAGCCGGAACACGCCATCTACGGCGCGCAGCTCGGCCGGCTTGATCAGCTTGGAATGCGCCACCGTCACCGAGAACAAGGGCCCGTCGAGCTTTTCCTGCCAGAAGGCGAGGAAATCCTTCAGTGCCGGAAATTTCGGAAACATGTCGTAGTTCTGCCAGACATACGTCTGGAGCAGCGAGGGATGATCCGGCATCCGGTAGAGAATTTGCGCCGTCGTCAGCCCGTAACCCAGCATCTGTTTCCGGAAATCCTCGGAAACGCCCCCACTCCGCAGTCCCATGCCAACCTCCTTTGCAGGAGCGCATTGAAGGGGGCGGCCTGGTCGGTGTGTACTTGACGAGCCACCCGGTACTGATGCGCTCACATGTGAGAAATGTGACGCAAACTGACAATTCATCTCAAGCCCAAAAGTTTAACAAGCTGTTGAAATTCAATGCGTTAGCAGCAGACACGACTCCGTGCTAATACGGGCCCGGCGCGCCGTTAACGATGGAAAAGAGATTCTGGCAGTCCGCGCTTCCGGGTGCTAATTTTTCTGCTAAAAGCCCTTGCCCCCGCAAAATTCCCGTCCTATTTCTGCCTCGCCCGTGCTAGCACTCGCGGGCAACGACTGCTAACCATCTAAAAATCCTCAACTCGTGCAATTGCTTAGGAGGACTGCATGAAATTCCGTCCGCTTCACGACCGCGTCGTGGTCAAGCGCATCGACGCAGAAGAGAAGACCGCTGGCGGCATCATCATTCCCGACACTGCCAAGGAAAAGCCCTCCCAGGGCGAAGTCATCGCCGTCGGCCCCGGTGGCCGCGACGAAGCCGGCAAGCTGATCCCGATCGACCTCAAGATCGGCGACCGCGTGCTGTTCGGCAAGTGGTCCGGCACCGAAGTCAAGATCGACGGCGAAGACCTGCTGATCATGAAGGAAAGCGACATCATGGGCGTCCTCGACGTCCCCGCTTCCAAGAAGAAGGCGGCCTAAGAGCCTCTCTTTCCCTCCAGTCAAACACCTCAAGGAAAATTCCAGATGGCAGCCAAAGAAGTCAAATTCTCGGTTGAAGCGCGCGACAAAATGCTACGCGGCGTCGACATCCTCGCCAATGCGGTGAAAGTCACCCTCGGCCCGAAGGGCCGCAACGTCGTGCTCGACAAGTCGTTCGGCGCTCCGCGCATCACCAAGGACGGCGTCACCGTCGCCAAGGAGATCGAGCTCGATGACAAGTTCGAGAACATGGGCGCCCAGATGGTGCGCGAAGTCGCCTCCAAGTCCGCTGACGCGGCCGGCGACGGCACCACCACCGCGACCGTGCTTGCGGCGGCAATCGTGAAGGAAGGCGCCAAGTCGGTGGCCGCCGGCATGAACCCGATGGACCTCAAGCGCGGTATCGACCTCGCGGTCGAGGCCGTGGTTGCGGACCTCCAGAAGAACTCCAAGAAGGTCACCTCGAACGACGAGATCGCCCAGGTCGGCACCATCTCCGCCAACGGCGACGCCGAGATCGGCAAGTTCCTCTCCGACGCCATGAAGAAGGTCGGCAACGAGGGTGTCATCACCGTCGAGGAAGCCAAGTCGCTCGAGACCGAGCTCGACGTCGTCGAGGGCATGCAGTTCGACCGCGGCTACATCTCGCCCTACTTCGTCACCAACGCCGACAAGATGCGCGTTGAGATGGACGACGCCTACATCCTCATTAACGAGAAGAAGCTCTCCTCGCTGAATGAGCTGCTGCCGCTGCTCGAGGCCGTGGTGCAGACTGGCAAGCCGCTGGTCATCGTCGCCGAGGACGTCGAAGGCGAAGCCCTCGCGACCCTGGTCGTGAACCGCCTGCGCGGCGGCCTGAAGGTCGCGGCCGTCAAGGCTCCGGGCTTCGGCGATCGCCGCAAGGCCATGCTGCAGGACATCGCGATCCTGACCGGCGGCCAGGCGATCTCGGAAGATCTCGGCATCAAGCTCGAGAACGTCACGCTCAACATGCTCGGTCGCGCCAAGAAGGTGATGATCGACAAGGAGAACACCACGATCGTCAACGGCGCCGGCAAGAAGGCCGACATCGAGGCGCGCGTGGCCCAGATCAAGGCGCAGATCGAGGAGACCACCTCGGACTACGACCGTGAGAAGCTCCAGGAGCGTCTGGCCAAGCTCGCCGGCGGCGTCGCGGTGATCCGCGTCGGCGGCGCGACCGAGGTCGAGGTGAAGGAGCGCAAGGATCGCGTTGATGACGCGATGCATGCGACCCGCGCGGCCGTGGAAGAAGGCATCGTCCCGGGCGGCGGCGTCGCCCTGCTCCGTGCTTCCGAGCAGCTCAAGGGCCTGCGCACCAAGAACGACGACCAGAAGACCGGCGTCGAGATCGTGCGCAAGGCTCTGTCGGCTCCCGCTCGCCAGATCGCGATCAACGCCGGTGAAGACGGCTCGGTGATCGTCGGCAAGATCCTGGAGAACAAGGCCTACAATTACGGCTTCGACTCCCAGACCGGCGAATATGCGGACCTCGTCAAGAAGGGCATCATCGACCCGACCAAGGTGGTCCGTACCGCGATCCAGAACGCAGCCTCGGTGGCCGCGCTCCTGATCACCACGGAAGCGATGGTCGCCGAACTGCCCAAGAAGGGCGGCGCCGGTCCGGCGATGCCCCCCGGTGGCGGCATGGGCGGCATGGACTTCTAAGGTCCGGCCACCTCAACGACTACGAAACCCCGGCAGCGATGCCGGGGTTTTTGTTTTTGGGGCAGAATCTCCCCACTCGTCATTCCGGGGCGCGCCCCTCTTGGGCGCGAGCCCGGAATGACGGGGGCCTCACTCCACCTTCCCCAACCGCTCCATGTGCGGCTCGCCGTCTTCGTCGAGCGACCAGAAGATCCGCGTCACCTTCCCGACGAGATTGTCCATCGGCACGAAACCGAATGTCGACATCATGCGGCTGTCGGTGGAATTGTCGCGGTTGTCGCCGAGCACGAAGAAGTGGCCCGGCGGCACTGTGAAGACGTTGGTATTGTCCAGGAAGCCGTTGTCGATGCAGTCATAGGTCACATAGGACGCCCCGCTCGGCAGCGTCTCGCGCCAGCGCCTGACCTTGACGCCGCCGTCCACACCGCAGGCTGTGCCGGCGAGGCCGTACTTGAGGGCGACGCGCGTCACCGGACGGTCGTTGAGGATGAGCTGGCCCTGCCGCATCTGGATGCGGTCGCCGGGCAGCCCGACCACACGCTTGACGTAGTCGACCGAGGTATCCTTCGGCGTCCGGAATACGACGATGTCCCCATACTCCGGCTCGGCGGCAAAGACACGGCCCGAGATCCAGGACTGCGCGAACGGGAAGGAATAGCGACCGTAGCCATAGGCATATTTTGCGGCAAAGACGTAGTCGCCGACCATCAGCGTCGGCGCCATCGAACCAGAAGGGATGTTGAACGGCTGATATAGGAAAAAGCGAAACAGGAACGGCGGCGACCACAGCACCGGGATCAGCAGAATCAAGATGACAATCGCCTTCCATTCCCGCGACTGCGCCGACGACCGCGGCCGGATCGTTTCCTGAAGAATGGTCATGCACCTGCCCTGATCAAGTCCGTAGTCGTCGCGAGATTACGCAACTTTTGCGCGCATGCAATCCCGGCTCCGCGATCTTGGTCGCACAGGCGCGGCCACGCGTTCATCGCAGGGCGACACAACGGATATGCGGGGGGCCGCCAATGAGCGGCCCCTTCGGGTTCACGCGCTCTCGGGGTTAACCCCGCGCAAGCTCGCTGAAACAGGCCCGCACCCAGTCGATCGTCACGCGCGTCGCGGCGTCGCGCTTGAGATGGTTTTGCACGAGTAGCCAGACGTCGCGCCGTTTCGGCAGCAGCGTGGCGCGCAGGCGGCGGTCGCCGAGCAAGTCGGTGCAGCTGTGCTCCGGCAGCACGCCCGAGGCCTGGTGCGAGTGGATCAGCGTGCGGATGACGCGGACATTGTCGGTGACGCAGCGCGGCCGGATTTTCTTCGTCCGCAGGAATTGCATCTCGGGAATGGTGCCGAGCTCGTCCGGATAGGCACACAGCATCGGCTCGCCTTCAGTCGCGACCGGTTCGAAATAGTAGATGCGGATGTCGCCGAGTTTGGAGATCGAGAAGTCTCCCTTGTCGGGCTTGCGCAGACGGATCGCGAGATCGGCTTCCCAGCGCGAGAATTTGACGTTCTCGCTCGAGGTCAGGAATTGCAGCGTCAGGCCGGGATTGGCGCGCAGGAAGTCGCTCGCGCGCGGCGCCAGCACCTCCTCGGCGACCGCATTGGTCGTGGCGATGCGCAGTCGTCCCACCGGGCCCGGCAGGCTCTCGCTGATGCGGCCGATCTCGGCGGCATGCACCGCCATGGCCTGGACGTGCGCCAGCACCGCCTCGCACTGACGGGTCGGCTTGCGGAGACCGTCCGCAGCCTCGAACAGGCGCAGGCCGAGCGCTCGCTCGATGCGCGACAGCCGGCGTCCGACCGTGGTCTCGTCGATGCGCAGCCGCGCGCTGGCGCCGGCATAGGTGCCCTCGTCCCTGACTGCGGCGATGATGCGAAGATCGTCCCAATTCATGGCTTCAAGCCTATATCGGCCGGCATTGACCTGCAATATCGCAGCCATCGGCTGCAATATCCCTGCATATCAGCAGGAACCCGACGAGCTATGCTAGGTCAACGTTCCGCCTTGGAGATTCTGAAGATCATGACGCCCGCAAAGACCCTGCTGCAGCTCGCCGGTGCCGACCTCACCCCGCCGCGTCTTGGCGACGCCGCGCTGGTGCTGATCGACATCCAGAATGAATATCTCGCAGGTCCCCTCGCCCTGCCCGATGCCAAGCCTGCGATTGCGCGGGCGGCCGGCCTGCTGGCACGGGCGCGTGAGCGCGGATCTGCGATCATCCATATCGCCCATCGCGGCAAATCCGGCGGCCTGTTCGATCGCTCCGCCGATCGCGGCGCCATCGTCGCCGAGCTCGCGCCGCGCGCGGACGAGCTCGTGATCGAGAAGGAGTTGCCGAACGCATTCGCCGGCACCGACTTGCAGGCGCAGCTCGCCGCGAGTGGACGCAAGAACATCGTGCTGGCCGGCTTCATGACGCACATGTGCGTCAGCTCCACCGCCCGTGCCGCGCTCGATCTCGGCTTTCGCACGACCATCGATGCCGATTCCTGCGCCACGCGTGATCTGCCCGACGGCCGCGGCGGCACGCTGGACGCCCGGACCATCCACGAGGTCGCGCTGGCCGAGCTGTCAGACCGCTTCGCGATCATCGCGCGCGGCGATGCGCTGGCGTGAGTGCCGGCTGAATCTGGACGTTCCTCCGAAAGGGGGCATTGAAGTCGGCCCAAAAGCGCGATGACGATTCATCCTCATCTCATCGCGCTTTAGACGGGCAGACATCGGCGGGCTTTGCCGACGTCATTCCACCCGCGCCAGCACCGCGAGCTTGCGGATACCCTTGTTGCGGTAGGCGTCGAGGAATGCGTAATAATCCTTGAACGACACACAGCCGTTGGAATCGCCGTTCGGCCCCAGCATGAAGGTGTGCGCCAGCAAGCCGTCGCGGCCGTAGATCGCACTCTCGCCGCCGACCGGGGTCAGGCGCAGCGCCGGCACCCCGTGGAACAGCGCCTCGCGCGGCTTCAGCGTGTAGATGTGCGGCGGCGTCACGCCGCGCATGCGGATTTTCGACGAGCGCGGGTCGTCGAGATTGGAGCCGAGGCCGGAATGCGCCTCGAGCTTGGTGCCATCGGGCAGATAGACCGTCTTGGCGGTGATGTCGTAGACCGCGGTGTCGCGTTCATAGGGCGGCGCGCCGCCAAGCATCGGGTTCTGCTCCTTCGGCGCGATGGACGCGGTAATGCTGGCATCGGCCGAGGCATAGGCGAGCAGCCCGCCGGACGGCTCACGCTTGCCCCAGAGTTTTTCGATCATCGACTGGCGCGGACCGGTGATCGACATCACCGCGGCCTTGGCGCGATCGGCGAAGGATTTTGGCTTTGCCTCGGGCGCCGGCACGATCTCGGCCGGATCGGCCGAGGCCAGCTGCACGCCTGCGTCAGCGCGCTTGGCCTTGCCGGCGTCCCCGGATTTGGCAGGCGCTTGCGGCTTCTGCACCTCCGCGACCTTCGCGATCATGCTCGGCTTCGCGGTATCCTTGGTGTCCTTGGCCTCGGCAACCCTGGTTGCGGGCGCGGCAGGCGCGGCGCTGGCCGCGTTCGAGGCCACACCTTGGGTCGCAGCCGCGGCAAAGCGCTCATTGAACATCTCGCGCGAGATCGGCGCGGCCACCTGCAACCGGTCGGGCAAGAGCGCGAAGGCTTCCTTGACCGCCTCACCCGCCTCGCGCAGCGCGACCTTGGGCGCACGCTTGATCACCGGCTCGTCGTAGCCGCTGTTACCGACGGTTGGATAGACGCTGGCGCCGAGGATGTCGGTGTAGATGGTCCAGCCGGCGCCGATCACGACGCAGCCGATCGCCGCGGCGCCAAGCCAATTGTGGGTGGTCATTTTCCGGGAAGATTTCCGCGAATAATTCTTCGAGAATTTCTTGGACTTCCGTGCCGCGTTACTCTGCGCAGCGATACTCGTACTCATTCGCCTTGCGTCCAGGACGGTGTCACTCAGTCCCCCTTCGAAGCGCCGCTGGTCACGATCCGGGAACAGCATCTCGCAGAGGGTCGGAGCGTCATTAAGGCGACTTTTAGTTAAATGCGGATTAAGTTCAGGCGGATGTGGGGCAACTCGTTAATGCTGTCCCATTTCGAGAAAAAAGCCCGCAGAACTACGGACTTAGGCGAGATTATTAACTATAATTCTCGGCCGGATCGGTGCGGTCAGCGACCCTCCTCGGCCGCCTTTCTAAACGCATCCAACCAAGTCATTTTCGTGGTCTTCAATACTGCCTCACGGTAGCGGCGGAGCATTGCGCGAGGCTGGTGGACGCCGCTTCCAGCAGCCCTGCCCCGAGCCGGCTGACCGCGGCAACAACTCACGCGCATCTCACACCGCGGAGAAGCGCTCATGCGGCACCGGCGCCGTGACTGAAAGTTGATCGCGCCGGTCTGGCAATCGTCGCCACGAGAAAATAGCTCCCACCTCGGCACTTTTCAGCAGCCTCTGCGGGTGATACGGTGGCGTATCAACATCGCCTTGAACTGTGCCGAGCACGCGAAACGGAGGCTGGCATGAGAGGCTTTTCGCGCGCCGGGTTTTACGCCCTGGCGTGGTCATTATCGTTGATTGGGTTTGCAAGTGCACAGCCTGCGACCAATGCGGGCTGCACGGCATCACCGTCGGTCGCGGGCACGCAAGTCTGGCGCTGCGACAACGGCATCACGATCATTGCCGAAAACGGCGCCAGATTTGAACTAAAGGACGCCAACCGCGACGGACATATAGACTCCGTGGAGTTGAGCAGCAAAGCCCTGCTGATCGAGGTGCCCAAGAAGCCCGGCGGCAATCCCTTCAAGGTGCTGACGCCGCAGGCGATCGCCGCGGTGCGGGGCACGAAATGGGCGGTCGATGTTGCTGACACCAAGACCTCCGTGTTCGTCGCCGACGGCCGTGTCGGCGTGAGCCGCAGGGCCCGTGGACGCGGTGTCGTGCTCGGACCGGGTGAAGGCGTCGATGTCGAGCCAACCGGCCCGTTGACCGTCAAGACATGGGGCCAGCCGCGCGTCGACGCGCTGATGGCGAGGCTTGGACAATAAGGCTGAGTCAAGACAATAAGGCTGGGTCAACAACGCTCGGCCAATGAGATTTGGACAACAGAAGATTGCAAACCGACCGCATGCGTAGCCGACGCGTTCAGATCGTGGTGGCGCTCGTCCTCACAGCGCTGTGGGGCGCGGTCGTCTATGGCGCGCACGCCAACGGCCATCTGCGCTTTCTCGACCGCCTCGAGGCGACGGTGACGGATTGGCGGACCCAGGTTCGCGGCGTGCAGCGTCCGCCTGATCTCGTCACCATCGTCGCGATCGACGATACCGTGGTGAAGCGCGGCGGCAGCTATCCGCTGCCGCGTGCCGATCTCGCGCGTGTCGTCGACACCATCGTGCAATTCAAGCCGAAGGTCGTCGCGATCGACTTGCTGCTGGTCGACCGCAGCGCCGCGATCGGAGATGCGACGCTGGCAAATACACTTGCCACCGGTCCCATGGTGCTCGCCGCCGCGGCGATCTTCCCGTCCGCCAGCGAGACCGTGGCGCCGAGCAGCGAAGGTCCCCTCGCCGTCCTGCCGCAGGCCGAGCGCTTCCTGCTACCGCTGCCTGCATTCGCCGACCATGCCGAGGTCGGCGTCGTCAACGTCGCGACGGGACAGTCGGGCTCGCCGCTCTCGGTGCCGATGCTGTTCCGGACGGCCGACAAGGTCGAGCTGTCGTTTCCCTTGCGCGTGGCGGCCCGCGCGCTGGACAAGCCACTGACGATCGCGCCGGATCATCTCAGGCTCGGCGACCGCACGGTGCCGACCGACAGCGACTTCGCACTGCCGATAACCTATTACGGCCCGCGCCGCACCATCCGCACCGTGAGCGCGCAGAGCATCTTCGACGGCACGCTCAGCCGCGCGGCGATCGAAAACCGGATCGTCGTGATCGGCGCCGCGGTCGCGGGCGGTGGCGACTTCTACCCGACACCGTTCGACTCGCTGATGCCGGGTGTCGAGGTGGTCTCGACCGCAATCACCCATCTCGTCGCCGGCGATAGCATCGTGCGCGACCGCAGGGTCCATATCGCCGACGCACTCGCCGCGATGCTCTTGCCGATGCTGCTGGTCGGCCTGCTCGCCTGGCGGCGCAGTGCGCCCGGCATCGTGGCGGCGGCCGCGGTGATGATCGCCTGGGCCGGGCTCAACGTGTTCGCGTTCACGCATGGGGTCTGGCTGAACGCCGCGACCACGCTCGCGGCCACGGTGCCGCCGGTTGCGGTCTTTGCCGGCGTGCAGTTGTGGGCGGGAGGCCGCCGTACACAGTATCTCGCCGCCAAGAGCAGGTCGCTGGCGCAATTCCAGGCGCCGGCCGTGCAGGACTGGCTGGCACGTGATCCGAATTTCCTGTCCAAGCCCGTCCGCCAGGACGCAGCCGTGGTCTTCATCGATCTCTCCGGCTTCACGGCGCTGAGCGAACGGACCGATCCAGACGCGCTCCAGGACATGCTGAAGGCGTTTCACGCGCTAGTGGACAAGACCGCAGTCGATTGCGGCGGCTTGATCACCGGCTTTCTCGGCGACGGCGCCATGATCCTGTTCGGCCTGCCGCGCGCCATGCCCGATGACGCGGCGCGCGCGCTGAAATGCGCGATCGACTTGCATCGCGGCGTCGAGCACTGGATCGCTTCGCTGCCGCCAGCGATCGGAGATCAGCTCGGCTTCAAGATCGGCGCGCATTTCGGCGAGATCGTCGCCTCCCGCCTCGGCGAAAGCCACCAGCACATCACGGCGACCGGCGACACCGTCAACGTCGCGAGCCGGCTGATGGAGATCGCCGCCCAGCACGACGCGCGGCTCGCGCTGAGCGATACGCTGCTGAATACCGCCGACTTCCACGGCGCTCCCGACGGCGTCCTGTCGGGCCCCCTGCTCACCCAGGTCCGCGGCCGCTCCGGCGTCGTGACCGTCTGGTTCTGGCGGGACCGGGATGGGCCGAGGCAGGCTGTGGCTGAGGCCGAGGTGATGGATTGAATACTTCGCCGTCGTCCCGGCGAAGGAGGCCGCTAGCGCGCTTCCGGCGGCGGGGAGCGGTCGAGCACGTCGGCCTTGGCGCCTTCCAAGAGATCGATGCCGTAGGTCTCGACCACCAGCGGCCCGCGCTTGCGCTGCAATTGCGCAATCTGCGTCACCGTCGCAAAGAGGTCGTTGAGGACGGGATGACCATCGCTGCGCAGCTCGTCGACATAGAGCAGCTTGCCGGCGAGCAGCTTGGGATCGGGCTCGGGCATGTTAACCCAGCGGATGCGCTGGCTCTGCTGCGCCACGCAGGTGCCGCGCGGCAGATAAAAGGCGAGCCAGCCCGTGGTGCCATAGTCCTGCGCGAGCACACAGGTCGCGCCAGTGCGCACGCGTACTGCTTCGATCTCGGCGGCAAGCTCGCGCCAACCGACGCCGACGCTGCGCACGGTGGCATCGCGGCGATATCCGGACAGCCAGCCGGTATTGGCCTGCACGATCAGGGCTGCAAACATCACGACGCCTGTTGGCGCGGCCCAGCGCAGGCAGAAATCGACCAGGCGCCGCTGGCGCGGCTTCCACTGCACGAGGTTGGCGGCAGCGGCCGCGGCGACGACGAAGGGCGGATAGACCGGCGCGAACCAGTTGGCCTCGACGCGGGCATGCAGGGAATGCCAGACGAAATAGGCGACGATGGTCCAGAACATCGCCTCGATCAGCACGCGCGAGGCCAATGCACCGGCCCGATGCCAGGTCAGCGCATGCAGCCCCATCGCGCCCAGGATGAAGACGAGCGGGGTCGCGAACGCGATCTGGGTCGGGATCAGCTCGGCGATGAAGACGGGGCGAAAGTCCTCGATTCTGGCGCGGCCAAGCTGCTTTGCGAACGAGACCCATTGATGGTCCGCATTCCAGAGGATCACCGGCGAGAACAGCGCAAGAGCAACGAGACCACCGAGATAGGGCCACGGCGAGAGGAACCAGGGCCTGAGCTTCGGCACGGCCGCGAGCCAGATTAGGATCGCTAGCCCGAAGAACATTGCCGTATATTTCGACAGCAGCGCCGCGCCAACGGCTGCGCCGACCGCGAGCCACCAAACGCCGCGGCCGGTCTCCAGCACCTTTGCGAGGAAGAACAGCACGAAGCTGGAGGCGACCAGCAGCGGCGCATCGGGCGTCACGATCAACGTGCCGACCGACGCCATCATCGTCACGTTGAGCAGGATGGCGCTGTTCGCGGCCACGCGCGCGCCGCCGAACAGGATCGCGGCGGAGCGATAGACCGCATAGCTCATTGGCAGCGCCAGCAGAATCGAGACGAGGCGAACGCCGAGCTCGGTGTCGCCGGCGATCATGGTGCCGGCGCGGATGACATAGGCTACCATCGGCGGGTGGTCGTAGTAACCGCCCGCCAGATTGTTCGACCACATCCAGTAATAGGCTTCGTCGAAGGTGATCGGCGTGAACGCGGCGGCGACCAGTCGCAAGCCGATCAGCGCAAGAATTGCCAGCGCGGTGTTGCGGGCGATCCCCGCGTCAGCTCCGCCCATATCGCTCTATTTCTTGCGCCAGACGAACAGTCCGGACATCGCGTAATTCCACACCACGCCCATCAGCGCTCCGGCCATGCCGGCCAGCCACCAGATCGGCTCCTGGTCGTAGACCGAGAAGGCGACGCCGACATTGGCGAGCAGGCCGACGCTACACACGATGTAGAAGGCGATCAGGCCGCGCAGCAGCGCAAGACCCTTCAGCCGCTGGTCGCGATAGGTGAGGAAGTTGTTGAGGATGAAATTGCTGGTCATGGCGACGATAGCGCCGGCGGCCTGCGCCTCCGGGAATGGCACCTTGAACAGCTGAAGCGCGATGAACAGCGTGGTCAAGTGCACCACGAGGCCGATGCCGCCGATCATGGCGAACAGGATGAATCGCAGCGAGACGATGTCGTTGCTCAGCTTGGCCAGAACGAGGCCGAGGAAGTCCAGCGCAACCATGGAATCGAGCTTGCTCTCGCCGTGCTGGCGGGCACCGAAAGTGTAAGGAATCTCGACCGCCCGCAAGCCGCCATGCGCGGTCGCGACGAGGTCGAGCAGGATCTTGAAACCGTGCACCGAAAGCTTTGGCGCGAGCTGCTCGAAACGATCGCGGCGAATCATGAAGAAGCCGCTCATGGGATCGGCGATCTCGACCCGCAGCATCTTCCTGGCGACCTCGGTTGCGAGCGCACTGGCGCCGGCGCGCTGCTTGTTGAAGCCCTCGCTCTTGTAGCCCTCGATGTAGCGGCTGCCGACCACGAGATCGGCCTCGTCGCTCGCGAGCAGCAACAGCATCTTCGGCAGTTGCGTCTCGTCGTGCTGGAGGTCGGCGTCGATCACGGCCACAAAGGGTGCGCTCGAAGCGAGGATACCCTCGATGCAGGCGCCCGACAGGCCGCGGCGGCCGATGCGGCGCACGCAGCGCACGCGGCTGTCGCGCTGCGCCAGCGCGCGCACGACGTCCCAGGTGCCGTCGGGCGAATTGTCGTCGACGAACACGACCTCCCAGGCGACGTTGGTGAGTGTCGCCTCCAGCCGCCGGTACAGCACCGTGACGTTGTCACGCTCGTTGAAGGTCGGGACGATGACCGACAGTTCCGGCCCTTCTTGAGCCTGCGGCAGGTTGTCGACGCCCGGTCTGATCACTTCATTCATGACGGCAGCGTATATCCGCCGCGTCATGCGCTGCCAAGCCGGGGTTTTCCAAGGGGAACGGCCCAAAAGAGGCCCTAAAATGCCAACGACCCCGGAACGGCGGACCGCGCGTACATCCGGCGCGAGCCCAAGCTATTCCAAGGTCGTCCCAGCGACGGAGTTTTCGCTCAACGTCGCCGTTGAAAGGTAAATAGGAACGACGAACCCGCTTCGCAAGAGGACCAAAACCCGATTTTGGCGCCCTATTGGTTGGGTACTTCCCGAATCACCGGCCCTCGCGGCGCCGGAGCGGCCGGGGCTGCGGGTGCCGCAGTAGGGGCCTGCTCGATATTTGCCGGCTTGGGCGGCTTCCCGTACTGGCCAATCGGTCCGAACACGACGGCGACCGCAAGCACGATCGCCGCGACGATCGCGCCCAGAATGCCCCCCACCGACACAGACGACATGGACCCATCCCTGTTCCAGATGCGCCCAGTGATACCATGGATGAGCGCGGAGCCGGAAGGGCCGCCGGGCCGCAACGGTCAATGGAGCTATTTCTGCGGCGGCCGGTGCTTGACGAAGGCCGTCACGATGTCCTTCTGCGCCGACTCCACCGCCCTGTTCGCGGTGGCGAGATGGGCGCCGGCATCGATGTTGGGATATTGCGTGGTGAGATAGTCGAGCAGCACCACCCGGTAATATTGCCGCTCCGACGGACAGGCGCCCGCGACCGAACGGCCAAAATCCTGTTCCGACAGGCCCTGATTTGAATCGCGGGAATATTCCCGAGCCAGGCAATGCCAGTAATCGTCGCGGCCCTGCTGGGCGAGCTTCTGTGCGCTTTTCGCGTCGTCGTCATCCGCCATGGCAGCAGATGTCATCATGACGAGCGCGGCTCCCAGCAACAGCATCCGCATTCTTGTTCTCCTGCTTCGCGGGTCGCGAGCTTAGACGGGACGGGCCAACTGGCCAATCACAACTGGTTTGATTAGGATGAGGTCCCTCCCCGTCGATGCGAGATCCTTCCGTGGCCAAAGCAAAAACCGCGTCCAAAAAATCCGGCAACATCTTCATCGGCATCGGCGGCTGGACCTTCGAGCCCTGGCGCGGCGTGTTCTATCCGGAGAAGCTGACGCAGGCCAAGGAGTTGTCCTACGCGGCCTCGAAGCTGACCTCGATCGAGATCAACGGCACCTATTACGGCTCGCAGAAGCCGGAGAGCTTTCGCAAATGGGCAAGCGAAGTGCCCGAGGGATTCGTGTTCTCGGTAAAGGGCCCACGCTTCGCCACCAACCGCCGTGTGCTCGCCGAGGCCGGCGATTCCATCAAGCGGTTCTACGATTCCGGCGTGCTGGAGCTCGGCGACCATCTCGGGCCTGTGCTCTGGCAGTTCGCGCCGACCAAAAAATTCGACGGCGCCGATTTCGGCAAGTTCCTCGAGCTGCTGCCGCGCAAACTCGAGGGGCGCGCGCTGCGCCATGTCGTGGAAGTGCGCCATGACAGCTTCTGCGCGCCTGACTTCGTCGCGCTGATCCGCGAATTCGAGACGCCGGTGGTGTTCGCCGAGCACGGCAAATATCCGGCGATTGCCGACGTCGCCGGCGATTTCGTCTATGCGCGGCTTCAGAAGGGCAATGACGAGATCAAGACCTGCTATCCGCCGAAGCAGCTCGATGCCTGGGCTGAGCGCTTTCAGGCCTGGGCGTCGGGAAGCGAACCCGACGACCTCCCGAAAGTCGACAAGGCCAAGCCGACGAAGGAGCCGCGCGACGTGTTCGCCTACGTCATCCACGAGGGCAAGGTGCGCGCGCCGCACGGCGCCATGGAACTGATCGCCCGGGTGAGCTGAGGTCTCCCATGGCAAAGGCGAAAAAGCTCTTCACCATCGGTTATGAGCAGACGCCGCCCAAGGCCGTGCTGGACGAGCTGGAACAGGCCGGCGTCAAGCTCGTGGTCGACGTGCGCGCGGTGACGTCCTCGCGACGGCCGGGCTTCTCCAAGAAGCAGCTCTCCGCGGGACTCGACGAACGCGGTATCGCCTATATCCATCTCGCCGCGCTCGGCACGCCGAAGGAAGGCCGCCTCGCCGCCCGCAGCGGCCAATACGACGTGCTGGAAAAAATCTATTCAAAGCACCTGAAGACGCCGCAGGCGCGAGAAGAGATGGACGAGCTCTCGGCGCTGGTGAAGACGGCCGGCCCCGTGTGCCTGCTCTGCTACGAGCGCGACCACACCCACTGCCACCGCCAGATGATTGCGGAGATCATCGAGGAGCGCGATGGCGTGGCGGTGAAGAATTTGGCGGGACGGCAGGTGTAGCCACGCGGCAGGTCTAGCCACACGTCATTCCGGGGCGCGCGCAGCGCGAACCCGGAATCCATTAAGCCAAGGAGTTGGTGGATGAATGGATTCCGGGCTCAGCGCTTCGCGCGGCCCCGGAATGACGAGCTGAGAGCGCCCTAGCCCTCTCCCGCCAAGCGAAAAGTCCCTTCCATTATCTGCACGCAGCTGCCGCCGACATGGGCCGAGATGATCTTGCCGTCCTGCTTGCGCACCCGCGTCAGCAGCAGGCTCGGCCGACCCATGTCAAAACCTTGGCCGACCGTGAGCTTCAATTCGCCGTCGCGCGCGGGATCGAGGTCGGCGAACAGCGCGGCGGCCGCGACCGTGGCGCTGCCGGTGGCAGGATCCTCGGCGAGACCGCCAGCACCGCGCATGAACATCCGCGCTTGGAGCTCGCAGGGCGCCTCCGCCGCGGGCACATCGCGCGTATAGAACCAGGCCGAGACTGCGCCGTCGCGCGGAAATATCCTGCCGAAGGCCGCCGCGTCGGACCTCGCCCGCTTGAGCGCATCGCGCGAATGCAGCTCGATCACCAAAAATGGCGTTCCAACACCGACGACCTGCGGCGCGTGACGGTCGACCCTGATATCCTCCGAGCTGAGCGAGATGCAGCTCGCGGCATCCGCGGCAGACAGTTGCGACAACCGCGCCAGCGGCTGCGGCGCGGTGAGCTCGGTGCTCACCACCCGGCCCTGCTCCCGCCGAATGTCGACCGGCACGAGCCCGGCCTTCTCTTCGAACAGCAAGCGCGGCTTCGGCTCCTTGGCGATCGTCGCCAGCACGAAGGCCGTGCCGACATTCGGGTGACCCGCGAACGGCATCTCCCTGACCGGGGTGAAGATGCGCACCTCGGCATCATTCGCCTTGTCACGCGGCGGCAGCACGAAGGTCGTCTCGGAATAATTGAACTCGGTGGCGATCGACTGCATCTGCTGAGTGGACAGCCCGCCGGCATCGAGCACCACGGCGAGCTGATTGCCGCCGAAGGCGCGGTCGGTGAACACATCGACGGTGATGTAGCGGCGCTGCATCTTTCACTTCCCCATGCAAGTCGCGGCCGCAACCGGCCGCATCGCCGGCAAGTCTACGGGCCGGCGACATCGCCCGTCATGCCCCAAAATTCGGAGCAATCGGAGCATTCGCGGAAGCAACGTTGCGGGCGCGCCTTGCCTACGCCCCGCTCTAGACAGCGCTCACCCCAATTGAAACACCGCGACCGGCCGCTCATAGCCGCGCACCTCGACCTCGCCGAGCGCGACAGCATCGCTGCCGTCGTCTCCCAGCACCTCGCGCACGGACTCAGAGATCAGGAGCTGGGAGCCGAGCTCCTTGTTCAGCGCCTCCAGGCGCGAGGCGAAGTTCACGGTGTCGCCGATGACCGTGTATTCCTTGCGCCGGGGCGAGCCGATGTTGCCGGCGACGACCTCACCGAAATGGATGCCGATGCCGATCCGCAGCGGCCAGCTCGTCTGCGCGTTGATGCGGTCCATCGCCGTCAGCATCTCGCGGCCCGCAGCGACCGCGCGGTGCGCAGCGTCGGAGGCCTCCAATGGCGCGCCGAACAGCGCGAGAAAGCCGTCGCCCAAGAACTTGTTCACGATGCCGCCGTGGCGGTCGAGGATATCGACCAATACGGCGAAGGCGCCGTCGAGCCGGTCGACCACCTCCTGAGGCGTGCGCGACTGCGCACCGGCCGTGAAGCCGCGGAAATCGACGAACATCACCGCGACGCGGCGGAGGTCGCCGCTTGCAGTCGTTCCCGCCGCCATCAGCCGCTCCACCACCTGCGGGGAGACGTGCTGGCCGAACAGATTAGTCACCCGGTCCCGCGCGGTGGTCGCCGCAATGCTCGCGGCAAATTGCCGCCGCAGCTGCGCGCCGACGGCGCCCGCCAGCACGCCGCAGATCAGGATGATGATGCTCCGCACGGCGTGGAAATAAATCAGGGGTTCGTCGGCCTCACCAGCCGAATTGTAATATAGCGCGATTGCTAGAAGCCCGGCTGCAGCCACGAAACCCGTGAAGGTGGAGAGCCAGAAATCGAGCCGCAGGGTCGAGAGAATGACGAAGATGAAGTACATCAGCGGCACGGCGAAACCGAGCGCCTGGCTCGCGCCCATGGTCCGGATCTGAAGGATGAGGATCACCGTGGGCAGCGACGTCTCGATCAGCGTGCCGAGATAGCGCCTGATCACCGGCAGGTCGCGATCGAGGCGGAGGTTCTTCCTGATCTGGGTGTGGACCCAGACCTCGAACAGGATGAAGCCGACCAGAAGGCCGTAGATCTCGATAAGCCCTTCCGTTCCGCGCCAGACCCGGTTCACGACAGCAGGATCGATCAGGTAGATTGTGGTGAGGAACAACATCATGACGCAGCCCGTCATGATCAGCGCGCGCACCCGCAACAGCTCGGTGCGCAGCACCTCCCGCGTCAGCTCGCGCTCGAAATCCTCCGATAGCACGGCATGCTGCCGGGCTTTCCTGCTTGCAAACCGGACCATTTGACCCCTCGATTCCAGGGCATTGTGCCTCAATCCAGCGTGCGGCGGAAGCGCGTGACGGCGATGGTCATGGCGAGCAGCATCAGGGCCGCCAGCGCCAGCGTGTCGAAGCGCAGGTTCTGCATGGTCGCGCCCTTCAGCATGATGGCGCGGACGATGCGCAGGTAATGGGTCAGCGGCAGGGCCTCGCCGACATATTGCGCCCAGGCCGGCATGCCCGCGAACGGGAACATGAAGCCGGAGAGCAGGATGCTGGGCAGGAAGAACATCATCGACATCTGCATGGCCTGGAGCTGGTTCTGCACCAGCGTCGAGATGGTGTAGCCGATCGACAGATTGGTGGTGATGAACAGCGTCGAGAGCAGCGCCAGCAGGAACAGATTGCCGAGCACGGGCACGCCGAACAGGCCGACGCCGATGCCGATGATGAGGAAGGCCTGCACGAAGCCGACCAGCACGTAAGGCACGATCTTGCCGAACATCACCTCGACCGGCTTGATCGGCATCGACAACAGGCTCTCCATGGTGCCGCGCTCGACCTCGCGCGTGACCGACAGCGCGGTGAAGATCAGCATGGTCATGGTGAGGATGGTGCCGACCAGGCCCGGCACGATGTTGAGGCTGGAGGCCGCGGCCGGATTGTAACGGGCATGCGCGCGGATCTCGAACGGCATCTCCGGGGGATCGCCGATGTAGAGATCGTGCTTGAGCGCGGTCTGCACCACCATGCCGAGCGAACCGATCGCCGAGCTCGCCGCAACGGGATCTGTGGCGTCGGCCGCGACCAGCAGCGCCGGCCTGTCGCCGCGCCGCACCGCCCGCTCGAAGCCGCGCGGGATCTCGACGCCGAACAGCACCTTGCCGGATTTCAGCAGATTGTCGAAATCTTCGACGTCGTGCACTTCATAGAGGAAGCGGAAATAGGCGGTGTTCTCCAGCGCCTTCAGGATCGAGCGGGCGAGATCAGAATCCTCCTGGAGCAGCACCGCGCTCGGCAGATTATGGGGCGTGGTATTGATGGCGTAGCCGAACAGCATGAGCTGCATCACCGGCAGCATCACGATCATCGCGAACGAGACGCGATCTCGCCTCAGTTGGATGAACTCCTTGACCAGCATCGCATAGGAGCGTTTCCAGAAGCCGAAGCGTTCCCGGATTTCGTGCTGTGGTGCGGGATGATCAACAGCGCTCATTGGAAATTGTCCTTACTGGAAATTGTCCTTGGAGCGGCTCATTAGCTCGATGAACACGTCTTCGAGCGAAGGCGACGATTTCCGCCAGTCCAGGCCACTCTTCTCGCGCCACGGCCCGATGCTGGCTTCGAGCGCGGCGACGTCGCGCCCCGAAACGTGCAGCGAGGTGCCGAACGGCGCCACCATGTCGATGCCGGGCTTGCCGGTGAGCTCGGCCGCGAGCCCATTCAGGTCTTCGCCTGTGACAGTGTAGGTGGTGAGCGCGGATTTGGCGATCACCTGCTCCACCGTGCCATGCGTCAGGAGATGGCCATAGGCGATATAGGCGATCTCGTGACAACGCTCGGCCTCGTCCATGTAGTGGGTCGAGACCAGCACGGTGAGGCCGTCGGCGGCGAGCGCATGGATCTCGTTCCAGAAGTCGCGCCGCGCCTTGGGATCGACGCCGGCGGTCGGCTCGTCGAGCAGCAGGAGTTGCGGATTGGGCAGCGTGCAGGCCCCTAGCGCCAGGCGCTGCTTCCAGCCGCCAGAGAGCTCGCCGGCGAGCTGCTCCTCGCGGCCGGAGAGCCCGAGTCGCCTGATCATGTCGCGCGCAGCGCCACGGGCGTCAGTGAGGCCATAGAGCCGGGCGACGAATTCGAGATTCTCGCGCACCGAGAGGTCCTGGTACAGGCTGAAGCGCTGAGTCATGTAGCCGACCTGGCGCTTGATCTTTTCGGCATCGCGGCGGATGTCGTAGCCGAGGCAAGTGCCCTCGCCACTGTCGGGCGTGAGCAGGCCGCAGAGGATGCGGATGGTGGTGGTCTTGCCCGAGCCGTTCGGCCCGAGGAAGCCGTAGATCGAGCCGCGCTTCACCTGCATCGACAGATCGTGCACGACCTCGCGGCCCCCGAACGACTTGGTCAGGCCCTTGACGTCGATCGCGATGCCGTTGCCGCCGCTCATCGCTTGTCCGCCACCGGTGTCTTCGGATTGAGATGGACATCGATCGGCTGTCCGACGCGCAAGGCGTCGGGCCGCGAGGGCCGCGCCTGGATCAGATAGACGAGCTTGTTGCGCTCATCGAGGCTGTAGATGACGGGCGGGGTGTATTCGGCCGAGGTTGCGATGAAATAGATCTTCGCCGTGAGATCGGCTGCACAATTGTCGCAGGCGATGCGCACCGTGTCGCCGATGGCGAGCTTCGGCAGCTCGGCCTCCGGCACGAAGAAGCGCAGCTTCATGTTGCCGGGCGGCATGATCGAGAGCACCGGCCGCTGCGCCGCCACCATCTCGCCCTCCCGGAAATAGATCTGCTGGATGGTGCCCGCGACCGGCGCAAAGCCCTTGCGCCGCGCCATCCGCGTCTCCGACGTCGCCACCCGCGCTTGTGCGACGCGCAAGGCGGACACGGCGGAGTCCAGATTGGCCTGCGTGCCCGAGCCGGTCTTGTTCAGCGACGCCGCCCGGTCATAGGTTTGCTGCGCATTCGCCAGCGTCGCCTTGTTCTGGTTGAGATCGGCAAGCTGGAGATCGTCGTCGACGGAATAGAGGTGATCGCCGACCTTGACTTCGTCCCCCTCGCGGACATTGAGCTTGGTCACCCGGCCGGCTTCGTCCGGGCTGACGAAGATCATGTCGGCCTCGACCCAGCCCTGGAAGCCGGGATCGCGCTTCTCGTTGCAGGCTGCAAGCGCGGTTGCGAGCACGACGGCCAATGCAAATCTAAAAATCGCTCGTGACGACCTCATGTCGTCCTCCGTTCGCCAAAAATCAAATCGAGATGAACGCGCAGCATGTCCTGCGCATCGAGCGGCGCATGCCGCACAAAAAGGCTCTGCCAGATCACCGCGATCATCGCGGGCGCGACCAGGATCTGTGGATAGCGCGCGAGATCCTTCTCCCGAATCTCGCCGCGGGCGATGCCGAGCTCGATCAGCGCGCGCATGGCGGCAATCCCGCGCGAGACCACTTCGCGGTAGTAGAAATCGGCAACGGATGGAAAGCGCGGCCCCTCCGCCACGATCAGGCGGACGAGGTCGCCGCGCCTGGTGCCGATGACCTCCTTCAGGAAGTTGCCGGCGAAGGCCTCTATCAGGTCGCGCACCGAGCCCACCGGCGGCGGCAGCGCCGTGAGGCGCGTGACCACTGGCACGATGACAATGCGCACCAGCTCCTCGAACATCGATTCCTTGTCCTTGAAGTGCAGGTAGATCGTGCCCTTGGCGACACCGGCGCGCTTGGCGATGTCGTCGAGCCGCGTCGCGGCAAAGCCGCGCGTGATGAACTCGTCCATCGCCGCCTCCACGATCGCCGCACGCCGCTCCGCGGCCCGAGCCGCGCGATTTGAAACGCGGGCCTCGGCTTCAGCTCCGGCTTCGGGTGCGTGGCTCCCGGCTCGGGCCACGGATGCAATCGCTGTTCTGGCGGGCTTCTTCGTCATTTGTCGTTTATGACTGACTAGTCAGTCATTGTCAATCAACGAAGGAATTGAGGCAGGCACGACAATTTAGTGTTTACTAATGAATTAGCGAATGCTAATGCGTTTCTCATGATGGAAGTCACCCCCAACCCCGTAACCGCCGTGATGCGCGCCCTTGCCGACCCGACGCGCCGCGCTGTGTTCGAACGCGTCTTCGACAGCAGGGAGATCAGCGTCGCCGAGCTGACGCGCGGCAGCGGCGTGACCCAGGGCGCGATCTCGCAGCACCTGAAATCCCTCAAGCAGGCGGGCCTCGTCGCCGAGCGCGCCGAGGGCCGCAATGTCTACTACCGCGCCGCGCCGCAAGGCCTCGAGCCGCTGGTCACCTGGATGGACCATTACGGCGTGTTCTGGCGCGAGCGCTTCCAGAACCTGCGTGACCTCTTGAAGGAGATCGATCCGTGAGTGCAGCCGAGTTGAAAGCCGAGACCCAAGACAACATCCGGGACATCGTCATTGACGAAGTGCTCCCTCATGCGCCGGAGACGATCTGGAAGGCGCTGACCAGTGCCCAGTTGATCGCGCGCTGGCTGATGCAGCCGACCGGCTTCGAGGCGATTGAAGGCAACACCTTCACATTCCAAACCACCCCGGGCGGCGCCTGGGACGGCGTCATTCATTGCCGGGTTCTCGAGGTCGTGGCCAACAGGCGCCTCGTCTACGCCTGGAAAGGCGGCGATGAGCGCAACACCGGTTACGGCGCGCCGCTCGACACTGTCGTGACGTGGTCCCTCACCCCGGTCGAAGCCGGCACGCGGATCCGCCTGGTCCATGCGGGCTTCGTGATGCCCAGGAACGAGTCGGCCTACAACGTGATGAGCGGCGGGTGGAAGAAGGTCGTCAGACAGCTCGATGAGATCAGCGGCGAGAAGTGAGGAGATATCGCGATGGACAAGCCCTATTTCGGCGGCTGCGCCTGTGGCGCGATCCGCTACTCGATCGCCGGTGAGCCGCTGTTCAGCAATCACTGTCAATGCCGGGACTGCCAGCGGGAAAGCGGCAGCGGCCATGGCTCGTACGCAACGTTCGCGCGCGCCGGCGTCACGCTGACCGGCGAAGCGAAGCATTGGGACATGGTCGCCGACAGCGGCAACGTGAAGACACGCGGCTTCTGCACACAATGCGGCGTGCCTGTGTACATGACCTTCGCGGCACAGCCCGACGTCTTCACGATCCGCGCCGCAACCCTCGACGAGCCCGCCCGCTACAAGCCGCAGGCGGTCACTTTCGCCGCGCGCGGCCATGACTGGGATCGCCTTGATCCCAGCCTGATAAAGTTCGAAGGTATGCCGCCGGGGTGAGATGCGAAAGCGCGATGAGATTGGATGAATCGTCATCGCGCCTTAGGTTATTGTTTGAGCATGATCTTTTCGGAAAACCGCTTCGCACTTTTCCGGATCATGCTTTAGCCAAAATCCAGCACCATGCGACCGTCGATCTTGCCGGCCTTCATGCGGTCGAAGACGTCGTTGATTTGCGTGAGCGGCACCTTCGTCACCTCGGCCTTGACCTTGCCGTCCGCGGCAAACGCGATGGCTTCGTCGAGATCGCGCCGTGTGCCGACGATCGAGCCGCGCACGGTGATGCGCTTGAGCACGACATCGAAGATCGGCGTCGGGAATTCGCCCGGCGGCAGGCCGACGAGGCTGACGGTGCCCTTCCGGCGCACCATCTTCAGTGCCTGGGCGAATGCAGCAGTCGACACCGCCGTCACCAGCACGCCGTGCGCCCCGCCCCCTGATGCCGCAAGAACATTGTCCACGGCCCCTGCCGCGAGTGCGTTGACCGCGAGATCGGCGCCGGCCTCACGTGCGAGCGCGAGCTTGTCCTCGGCGATATCGACCGCCGCGACCTTGAGCCCCATCGCCTTGGCGTACTGAATTGCGACATGGCCGAGCCCGCCAACGCCTGAGATCACGACCCACTCGCCGGGTCGCGCCTCGGTCTCCTTCAATCCCTTGTAGGTGGTGACACCGGCGCAGAGGATCGGCGCAATGGCCGCGAAATCGACGCTCGCCGGCAGCTTTGCGGCGAAGGCAGCCGAGGCGATGACATATTCGGCGAAGCCGCCGTTCACGCTGTAGCCGGTGTTGTGCTGGTGCTCGCACAGCGTCTCCCAGCCGGTCTCGCAATATTCGCAAGACATGCATGCATCGTGCAGCCAGGCCACGCCCACGGCATCGCCGACCTTCAGGTTCTTCACGCCGGACCCGACCGCGGCGACGATGCCGGCTGCTTCATGGCCCGGAATGAAGGGCGGCACCGGCTTCACCGGCCAGTCGCCGGTCGCGGCGTGCAGATCGGTGTGACAGACGCCACAGGCCTTCACCTTGACCAGAACCTCGCCCGGACCGGGCTGCGGCACCGGCACGTCCTCGATCACCAGCGGCTTGCCGAATTGTCTGACAATTGCGGCTTTCATGGTCGGCATCGGTCTGCTCCTTTGCATTACAGACGCAGACTAGCGATACCGAGCGGTCCTCCTTTGATGGGCGTCAAACAGCACAAACTTTGCGCAACCCGATCGCCATCACGACATCCCGATGACGGCACGACGTGACGCGCCTGCGGGCTCAGCTATGGAACTTGAGGCCGTCGATGATCTTGTCGATTACCTTGCGCTCGGCGCGCATCGCGATACCGACGAGATTGAGGTCAGTGCGCATCACCGCCCTCACCACTTCGCGATTGGCGGCGTCATGCGTCGTCTTGAACATGTCTTCAGTATAGACCGCCGGCTTGACGTTGCGCGTCAGCGCCCGGTCGAGCGCGCGCGATAATGCCGGACCATCGGCGCCATAGATCAGGATCGGCTGGCCGATCAGCGCATGATATTTCGTGCCCGAGGCGTCCTCATAGGCTTCGCCGATGCATTCCGGAAAGGCCGCGGCAATGCCGCTCGTCAGGAAAGACGCGACGTTGAGCTTCTGCCAAGCCTGAAGATCGGTGCGGATCACGACAGCGATCTTGGTGTCGAACTGCATGTGTATTCCTAGATGTCATTCCGGGCGCGCCACTTGGCGCGAGCTCTGATGCGCATTGCGCATCGAGAATCCATCGGGTCGCAAAGTCGGCGGAGGAATGGATTCCGGGCTCGATGCTCAGGTCCGCGCACCGCACGGTACCGTTGCATCGCCCCCGAATGACAGCAAGAGGAATCAGCGCTCGAAGGATCAACCCTTGGCGTCGCAGGCCCAGGCGCGGATCACGCATTCCTTGCCGCCATATTTGTAGCATTCGCGCGTGGCGGCATTGAGCGAGTCCGAAATCTTCGGCTTGACGGCAAAGCCATAAGCGCCGCAGGGATTGGCGAGATCGACCGACATCGCAGCGCAGGCGCGCTTCATCGTCACGGTCGTGCAATCGCCCTTGCATTGTTTCTGTGCCGCGGCGCTCGCCTCGTGCTCGGCGCCGTAATCATAGGCCTGGCCATACGCGCCGCACTTGCCGACCGCAATAGCGCCCGCTGCGTGGGCTTCGGTGATGTAACGGGCGCCGGAGACACAAACCGACAACGCAAAGAAAAACGTCGCGCAACGGCGCGCGACGACGTTCGAAGCCATGGAAAAACCCCTCCCCCCAAGGCAGGTGGAGGGGACTCTAAGCGGGGGTCGTTTCCAGATGGTGAACGGGTGGTTGAAATCGGAGGGGTGAGAGATGCCGAAGGGTGGGCAAAGGCGCAGCGCCGTGCCTACCAATCTGTCCTCACAACTACCCGCAAATTGGTGGGCACGCTTCGCTTTGCCCACCCTACGGCAGCGTTTACGGAAGCGTCATCCGCGTCTTGCCGTTTCCAGCGCCTGCGGGGTGTCGATGTCGAGGAAGGCGCTCTCGCCATCGACGGGCACCTCGGCCACGGCCTCCGTGTGCTTGGCGATCAGATGCCGCGCGCCGATGTCGCCGTCGAGGGTCAACAACTCCTTGAAGAAGCGGCGCGACCACAGCACGGGGTTGCCGCGGCGGCCTTCGCTGACGGGCACGACGATGAGGTTGCCGCGGTCGGGTGCAAAGCCGTCGATGAGGCGGTCGATCAGACCGGCGTCGATCAGCGGCATGTCGCCGAGGCACACCAGGGCGCCGTCGCAGGTCTCGGGCACGGCGGCGATGCCGGCCTTGACCGAGCTTGCGATGCCGCCGGCGAAATCCGGGTTGCGGACGAACTTGACCCTCAAGCCTTGCAGCGCCTGCTCGACCAGCTCGGCCTGGTGGCCGGTGACGACGATCACCTCGGATGCCCTGGAAGCCAATGCCTGTTCGGTGGCAATTCGCACCAGCTTCTTGCCGTTGAACTCCGCGAGCAGCTTGTTCGATCCACCCATCCGCGTGGAGCGGCCGGCCGCCAGAACGATGGCGGCGACCTGGCTGTTGCCCTCGGTCTCGGGTGTTGCGCGCGGCTGCGGCCGCGTCACGATCTCCATCAGGAGGCCGCCGACACCCATGCCCATCAGCTCGGACCGCGTCACCTTGATGCCGGCGAGCAGCCGCATCAGCACCCAGTCGAAACCGTTCTCGACCGGCGAACGCGCGCAGCCCGGCGCACCCAGCACCGGCACCTCGCCGGCACGGGCAATCAGCAGCAGATTGCCCGGATCGACAGGCATGCCGAAATGCTCGATCTCACCACCGATGCCGGTGACGGCCGCCGGGATCACGTCGCGGCGGTCGGCGATGGCGGATGCGCCGAACACGATCACGAGTTCGGCGCCAAGACCCAGCAACTCCTTGATCGCAGCCGACAGCGCCTGCTCCTCATGCGGAACCCGCCGCTCGGCGATGATGCTGGCGCCGGCCGGCGCGAGCCGCTCGGCGGTAACACGCAGCGTCTTGTCGATGACCTTGGATGACAGGCCCGGCAGCAGCGTCGAAACCACCCCGACGCGCTGGATCACATAGGGCGCGATTCTGAGCACGTCCTTGCCGGCCGCCTTGACCGCGGCATCGCGCAAACTCTCGTCAACGCCGAACGGGATGATCTTGACGGTGCCGACCATCTCGCCCTCGACCACCGGCTTGTAGGCGGCGAGCGTGGCAAAGGTGATGGCCTCGTCGACATTGTTGATGCGGTCGACTGCGGCGCGGTCGATCACCAGCACGCCCGCGCGCGCGGCGAACAGGTTGGCGCGGCCGGTGAAGGCGCGCTCGACATGGATGCCCTCGCCGCCGACGGCAAGCGCGATGCTGGCGGCCGCAACGTCCTCGGAGACGTCGCCAGCCTCCATGCGCACCACCACGATGTCTTTGATCCCAGCGCGCTCCAGCGCCTCGACCTCGGCGGGGCCGATCTTGGTGCCTTTCTTGAGCACCAGCGGTCCCTGCCGCAGGGTGTGGACGGTCACCCCGCCGATCGCATCCTTGGGGCTCGCCGGGCCGAACTTCATGCCGCTTCTTCTTTTTGTTTTGGAGGCAGCCGCAGCACCGCCGTGATCTCGGCCATGATCGCGACCGCGATCTCGGACGGCGAGACCGCGCCGATCGCAAGGCCAATGGGCGCGTGGATGCGCGCGATGTCGCTCTCCTTGGCGCCCTGCGCCCGCAGCCGGTCGCCGCGCTTAGCGTGTGTCTTCCGCGAGCCGAGCGCGCCGATGTAGAAGCAGTTGCGCTCGAAGGCGTGCAGCAGCGCGGGATCGTCGATCTTCGGATCGTGCGTCACTGCGACGAAGGCGGTGTAAGCATCGACATTGAGCGGCGGCAGCGCCGTGTCAGGCCATTCGGCGATCAGCGGAACGTCGGGGAAGCGCTCGGGGCTCGCAAAGGCCGTGCGGGGATCGATGACCGTGACGTCGTAGCCGAGCGAGCGCGCCAGCGGCGCCAGGGCCTGGCTGATATGCACCGCGCCGACGATGACGAGTTTTGCGGTCGGCGCGTATACGTTGAGGAACAGCTTCTTGCCGCCGGCCTCGACATTGGCGCTCTTGCCCATGCGAAGCTGCTTGTCGAGTTCTGCGTGCAGCGGATCTTTGGCAAAGTCCTTGGCTTTCACCAAGCGCTGCTCGCCGCTCTCGGTGTCCGTCACCAGAATCACCGGCCGGCGCGCGGCGCGCTCGGCGTTGAGTTCGTGCAGGATCGCGAGCTTCACGGCTACCCCACCTTCTCGACGAAGACGCGGATGGTGCCGCCGCAGGACAGCCCGACATTCCAGGCGGTCTCGTCGGCAACGCCGAACTCCAGCATCTTTGGCTTGCCGCTCTCGATCACGTCCATGGCCTCGGTGACCACGGCGCCCTCGACGCAGCCGCCGGAGACGGAGCCCAAGAACGTGCCCTCGTCGTTGATGACGAGGCTCGAGCCCGCCGGGCGCGGCGCCGAGCCCCAGGTCTCCACCACGGTGGCGAGCGCAACGCCACGGCCGGCCTTTTGCCAGTCCTCCGCCGCCTTCAGAATATCCTCGTCGCGATCGAGCATGGTGTGCCTCTCAAGCTGCGGAGCGGATCAGGCTGCGGTGATGCGGCGGCAGCGGCCGGGAGAGCGTGGTGATCAGCTCCTGGATCGAGCTCAAATTATGTACCGGGCGGAATTCGTCAACGTGGGGCAGCATCATTTTGATGCCCTGCGCCTTGGCCTCGAAGCCGCCGAACCGGAGCAGCGGGTTCAGCCAGATCAGCCGCCGGCAGGAGCGGTGCAGCCGGTCCATCTCGAAGGCCAGCTTGGAATCGGCCTCCCGCTCCAGCCCGTCGGAGATCAGCAGCACGATGGCGCCCTGGCTCAGCACGCGCCGTGCCCACAATTTGTTGAAGTTGTGCAGCGAGGCCGAGATCCGCGTGCCGCCGGCCCAGTCCTCGACCGAGGCCGAGCAGCTTGCCAGTGCCTCGTCGGGGTCGCGCTGGCGCAGGGCGCGGGTGACATTGGTCAGCCGGGTGCCGAACAGGAACACCGAGACGCGCTTGCGTGCATCGGTGATGGCGTGGAGGAAGTGGAGGAACAGGCGGGTGTATTCGCTCATCGAGCCCGAGATATCGAGTAGCGCGACGATCGGCGCGGGCTTCTCGATGCGTCCCAGGCGATGGATGTCGATGATGTCGCCGCCAGTGCGCAAGGAAGCGCGCAGCGTGCGGCGCAGATCGAGCCGCAGGCCGCGCGGATCGGGTCGTTGCCGGCGCGTCAGGAGCTCGGCCTGCGGCAAGTGCATCCGCTCGACGGCGCGGAGCGCCTCGGCGATCTCGGCGGCGCTCATCTGCGCAAAGTCCTTCTTCTGCAGGATCTCCTTGTCAGAGACCGACAGGCGCAGATCCTGCTCCTGGTGCTGCGGCGTATCCGTCATCCGCGGCTGCGACATCGCCTCCTGCACGCGGCGGGAGCCTGCCTGCGGCTTCTTCCTGGCCTGCTCCGGCAGCGGCACCGAATCCAGCATATGCTTCCATTCTTCCGAGGCGCGGAAGAACAGGTTGAAAGCCTGCTTGAAGATCAGCGCATGCTCGTGGCGCTTGACGAAGATCGCCTCAAGCGTGGTGAAGACATCAGTGCGACTGCCGATGTCGATCACCTGAAGCGCGCTCATGGCGTCGATGACCGCACCCGGCCCGACCGGCATGCCAGCTGCACGCAGCGCGCGGGCAAAGCCGACAATGTTGTCGGCGAACTGCTCGGTTTGCTCCGGGGCAAGGTGATTGATGGCCATGGTTCAACGCTCTCAGTGGTCATTCCGGGGCGCGACGCAGTCGCGAACCCGGAATCCATTCCTCCCCCGTCGCCGCTGCACGATGGATTCCGGGTTCGGCTACGCGCCCCGGAATGACGAGTTAGTTATGACGCACGCGCGTCAATTCTCGCTCGTCGCGTCCTTCAGTATCTTCTGCAAGGCATCGCCCTGCATCCGCGTGATGTCGTCCTGGTATTTGAGCAGTGCGCCCAGCGTATCGCCGACCACTTGCGGGGTCAGCGAGCGGGCGTCGAGCTCCGACAAAGCGGTGGCCCAGTCGATGGTCTCGGCGACGCCCGGCGACTTGTAGAAGTCCTGGTTGCGCAGCGCCTGGACGAAGCGCACCACCTGCTGCGAGAGTTTTGCCGAGATGCCGGGCACGCGCGTCTTGACGATCGCGAGCTCGCGCTCGGCGGCGGGATAGTCCACCCAGTGATAGAGACAGCGCCGCTTCAGCGCGTCGTGGATCTCGCGGGTGCGGTTGGAGGTGATGATGACGATCGGCGGGTGCGGCGCCTTCACGGTGCCGAATTCGGGGATCGTCACCTGGAAGTCGCTGAGGATTTCGAGCAGGAACGCCTCGAACGCCTCGTCGGCGCGGTCGAGCTCGTCGATCAGCAGCACCGGGGGACCGGCAACGTCGGGCTCCAGCGCCTGAAGCAGCGGCCGCTTGATCATGTAGCGGTCGGCGAAGATGTCGCTCGAGAGCTGGTCGCGATCGGTGTCGCCGGCGGCTTCCGCCATCCGGATCGCGATCATCTGCGCGGCACTGTTCCACTCATAGACCGCGGAGGAGACGTCGAGGCCCTCGTAGCACTGGAGGCGGATCAGCTTCCGCCCAAGCGCTGCCGACAGCACCTTTGCGATCTCGGTCTTACCGACGCCGGCTTCGCCTTCCAGGAACAGCGGCCGGCCCATGCGCAGCGACAGGTAGGTCACCGTGGCCAGCGCTCGCTCGGCGAGGTAGCCGCGCGACGTCAGGAGTTCGAGCATCGCATCGACCGATGCCGGCAAAGCACCGGAAGAATTGGCCGCTGAAGTCATGAAAAAGCCAGTCTCGCTACGCCCTCACCGGGGACAGATTTGGGCCGAGGAATGAGGTCAGCTCATCCCTTGGCATTGGCGGCATCGACGGCGCGACGCGTCAGCACGCCGATGAGATGCGCGCGGTATTCGGCGCTGCCGTGGATGTCGCTGTTGAGGCCTTCCGCCGGCACCGCAATGCCGTCAAGCGCCTTCGCCGAGAAGCGCTTCTTCAGGGCTTCCTCGAACGCGGTAACGCGGAACACGCCTTCGGAGCCCGCACCGGTGACGGCGACGCGTACATCCGACGGACGCCGCGCCACGAACACGCCGACCAGCGCGTAGCGCGAGGCCTGGTTGCGGAATTTGATGTAGGCCGCCTTCTTCGGGAGCGGGAACATCACCTTGGTGATGATCTCGTCGGCCTCCAGCGCCGTCGAGAACAGGCCCTGGAAATACTCCTCGGCCTTGAGGCGACGCTTGTTGGTGACAATGGTGGCCCCTAACGCGAGCACCGCGGCCGGATAATCCGCGGTCGGATCGTTGTTGGCGAGCGAGCCGCCGATCGTGCCCTTGTGACGTACGGCGGGATCGCCGATTCCGCCGGCAAGGCTGGCGAGCGCCGGGATCGCCTCGCCGACGACAGCGGAGGTCGCGACCTCGGCGTGCTTGGCGGTGGCGCCGATCACCAGCGAGCGGCCCTTCATCTCGATCGTGTCGAGCCCCTCGATGTGAGAGAGGTCGACCAGATGCGGCGGGCTGGCGAGGCGCTGCTTCATGACGGGGATCAGCGTGTGGCCGCCGGCGATCACCTTGGCGTCTTCGTTCTTCACCAGGAGGTTGGCCGCCTGGCGAACGGTCCCAGGGCGATGATATTTGAATTCGTACATGGGTGTGTCCTGATCGCGGAATGCGCGCGCGGTTTACGCGAGATCGGATTTGGCCATCGCCTTCGCGCCGGCGGAGATCGAGGCCACGATGTTCTGATAGCCGGTGCAGCGGCAGAGATTGCCTTCCAGCTCTTCGCGGATGGTGTTGTCGTCGAGCTCATGGCCCTTGCGATGCACGATGTCGATCGCGGTCATGATCATGCCGGGCGTGCAGAAGCCGCACTGGAGCCCATGATGCTCGCGGAAGGCCTCCTGCATCGGATGCAGCGGTGCACCGTCGGCGGCCAGTCCCTCGATCGTCTTGACCTCGTGGCCGTCGGCCATCACCGCCAGTGTGGTGCAGGACTTCACAGCCTTGCCGTCGAGATGCACGACGCAGGCGCCGCACTGCGAGGTGTCGCAGCCGACATGCGTCCCGGTCAGCCGCAGATTCTCGCGCAGGAACTGCACCAGGAGGGTGCGGGGATCGACGTTGGCCGTGACTGGATTGCCGTTCACGATGAGGGAGATTTTTGCCATAAGCACTCTCTATCAGCGCCCCGACGGGTCCCATCGAAGCGGTTCTTATAATTATTCCAACCCATCATATGGGCCATTATGCCCGGGGGCAACATCGCCCCGGACGCAAGGCGCCATGCCGAAAGGCGATAGCCTTCAGCCCTGTACCGCCTTGGCGAAGTTCGCGAAAAATTCGTCGGCCAGCTTCTTGGCAGCGCCGTTGATCAGGCGCTGGCCGAGCTGCGCCAACTTGCCGCCGATCTGCGCCTCGACGTCGTAGGAGAGCAGCGTGCCGCCGTCCTTCTCCGCGAGCTTGACGGCCGCGCCGCCTTTGGCGAAGCCGGCCACCCCGCCCTCACCCTCACCGGAGATTTTGTAGCCATTGGGCGGGTCGAGATCGGACAGCATGACCTTGCCCCTGAAACGCGCGGATACCGGGCCGACCTTCATTTTCGCCGTTGCGCGAAAGCCGCCGTCTTCAGTTTTCTCCAGCTCCTCGCAGCCGGGAATGCAGGCCTTCAGCACCTCGGGATCGTTGAGCTTGTCCCACACGGCCTCGCGCGATGCCGCAAGCTGGACTTCGCCGTTCATCGTCATGGCCATGGGTGCCTCCCGGATCGCACAACTATAATGCTGTTCAAGTAACGCACGAAGGCCATAAAGGAAAGGGCGGGCCCCGGTCACGTGCAATGCATATTCGCAACTGCAAAAAGCTTGCGCCGATGGTTTGGGATTGGCACAGGCGGGTCATGGTGGTTAGGTCCTGCACAATATGAGCACATCCCTCTCCCCCCTGCTCGCGCCGATGCTGTCGAGCGCAGCCATGCGCGCGGTCTGCGACGACCGGTCGACCCTTCAGAACATGCTCGATTTCGAGGCAGCTCTGGCACAGGCCGAGGCTGCCACAGCTGTGATTCCCGCATCCGCGCTGGGGCCGATCGCGTCTGCCTGCAAGGCTGATGCCTTTGATATGGCAGCCCTGGCCGAGGCGGCAACGCGATCAGGCAATCTCGCGATTCCCCTGGTCAAGGCGCTGACCGCCAATGTCGGCAAGGCCGATGCGGAGGCCGCGCGTTACGTGCATTGGGGCGCGACCAGCCAGGACGTCATCGATACCGCAACCATGCTCGCGCTTCGCGCCGGCATCGATGCGCTGGACGCCGACCTCAGCCGCGCGATCAAGGGTTTTGCCGCGCTCGCGCGAGCCCATCGCGCCACCGCGATGGTAGCGCGGACCTGGCTCCAGCACGCGCTGCCGATGCCGTTCGGCCTGAAGGCCGCCGAATACGCCGCAAGCCTTGGCCGCGCCCGTTGCCGCCTCAGGCGGCTCTCCCGCGAGGGCCTCGCGCTGCAATTCGGCGGCGCCGCCGGCACCCTCGCAGCCCTCGGCGACAAGGGACTCGTGGTCGCCGAGCGGCTGGCGCAGGAGCTGAACCTGCCGCTGCCTGAGGCGCCCTGGCACACCCATCGCGACCGCATCGCGGAAGCCGCCTCCTGCTTTGCAATTCTCGCCGGCAGCTGCGGCAAGATCGCGCGCGACGTCTCGCTGATGATGCAGACCGACGTCGCCGAAGCGTTCGAGCCCGCCGGCGAAGGCCGCGGCGGCTCCTCGACCATGCCGCACAAGCGCAACCCGGTTGCCGCCGCCAGCGCGCTCGGTGCTGCGACCATGGCCCCGCAGCTCGCCGCGACGATTTTTACCGCGCAGGTGCAGGATCATGAGCGCAGTGCCGGCCCCTGGCACGCGGAATGGCCGACGCTGCCGCAATTGATGCTGGTCACCTCGGGGGCGCTTGCCGCAATCGTCGACATCGCCGAAGGCCTCGACGTCGACGCCGCGCGCATGCGCAGCAATCTCGATGCGACGCACGGCCTGATCATGGCGGAAGCGGTCACCTTTGCGCTGGCCGAGAAGATCGGCAAGAGCGATGCGCATCATCTCGTCGAGGCCGCCAGCAAGCGCGCGGTCGCCGAGAAGAAGCATCTGCGCGAGGTACTGTCGGCTGATTCGCTAATCACTGCTCATCTGCCGCCGGAAAAAATTGCGGCATTGTTCGAGCCGATGGCCTATCAAGGAGCTTCCCAAGCCCTGATCGACCGGCTGCTCGACAGCCTGGACCGCGAATAAGAACCGCAATTACGACCAAATTCGACGGAGACGCCGCATGCCCATGATCGATGCCGACGGATGCCTGCTCAACGTCTCCGTCGAGGGCCGCGACGGCGGACCGACCTTGATGCTCTCCAACTCGCTCGGCTGCACGCTGCAAATGTGGGAGCCGCAGATGAAGGCGCTGACGCAGGTGTTCCGCGTCATCCGTTACGACCGCCGCGGCCACGGCAAATCGAACGTGCCGCCCGGTCCCTACACGATGGAGCGCTTCGGCCGCGACGTGCTCGCGATCCTCGACGATCTCAACATCGAGAAGGTGCATTGGTGCGGCCTGTCGATGGGTGGCATGGTCGGACAATGGCTGGGCGCCAACGCGCCGGAGCGCTTCGGCAAGATCGTCCTCGCCAACACCTCCTGCTATTATGCCGAGCCGACCAAATGGCTGGAGCGCATCGATGCCGTGAAGAAGGGCGGCATCGCGACGGTCGCCGATGCCGTGATCGCGGGCTGGCTGACCCAGGACTTCCGCGAGCGCGAGCCCGAGATCACCGCCAGAATGAAGTCGATGCTGCTCGCCTCCCCCGTCGAGGGCTATCTCGCCTGCTGCGAGGCGCTGTCGACGCTGGACCAGCGCGCGCTGCTTCCCAAGATCAAGAGCCCGACGCTGGTGATCGCCGGCCGCCACGACATGGCGACGCCGATCTCGGCAGCCGAACTGATCCGCTCGAACATTCCCGGCGCTAGCATGACCATCATCGACGCCGCCCACATTTCCAACGTCGAACAGCCGCACGCATTTACGGACGCGGTGGTGGGGTTCTTGACGCAGCGCTGATCTCACAACGCGTCATTGCGAGGAGCGTAGCGACGAAGCAATCCAGACTGTCTCCGCGGACGCATTTCTGGATTGCTTCGCTACGCTCGCAATGACGGAGAGGAGGACACAATGGACGACCAGAACCGCCGCGATGCCGGCATGAATGTACGCCGAAAGGTGCTGGGCAATGCCTGGGTCGACAAGTCGATCGCGGGCCGCAACGCCTTCAACACCGACTTCCAGGACCTGATCACCCGCTATGCCTGGGGCGAGATCTGGACGCGGCCGCATTTCGACGAGCGCACGCGGCGGGTGCTGGTGATCGGCACCATGGTCGCGCTCGGGCAATGGGACGAATTCCGCCTGCATGTGCGCGCGGCGCTTGCCGAGGGCGGCTTCACGCCCGACGACATCAAGGAGATCCTGCTGCAGCAGGCGATCTATTGCGGCGTCCCGGCGGCGAACCACGCCGTGAAGGAAGCCTCAGCGATTGTGCAGGAGCTCGGCCTGCTCAAGACTTAGCGGCGCGGCGGTCTCGACGGTCTTTGGCGCCGTCGCCGGCTTCTCGATCACCACCACGATGGCGGCACCGAGCAAGAGCAGGAGCTCGGTGGCGTGCAGCCGGAGCGCGGCCATCTCGCCGACCTTCGAGGCCATCACCATGCTGGCAAACGAGATCAGGCTGCCGATCGCCAGGGCAATGCCGAGCGCCTCGTCGCTGCCGCCATTCTTCCGCGTGCGGCGGATACAGAGCAGCGCGAGATAGATCACGAAGAACGCCACGACGGTCAGCCGGCCCAGGGCCAGTAGCCAGGCGGCCCGCACGGTGCTCATGCCCGTCATCTCGAGATGGTCGCTGAGGAACAGCGCGACCGCGACGCTCGGCCGCTCATAGAGGCCGTGCACCGGTGCCACCATGATGCTGAAGGCGACGAGGGTCCAGGCCGGGGTGAAATAGGCCGCCAGCAGCGCGCCGTTGACCGAGCCGATCCGCCAATTCCTGAACATGCCGCTTCCCGCTTGGTTTGCCGAAGGCCCTCAACGGAAGGCAGCGGCTTTGCCGGAGCTAACTCGCATCAGACTGTGGCGGCAATTTAAACCCTTTGTTTACCTTAACTGCCCGGTGGACCGGGGCGCCCCCAATAACGGGGCGCCCAATAAAAAGGCCCCGCCTTACGGCAGGGCCCCTCTTCTCACGCCTGGGCTCCCAAACTTACTTGTCCTGACCCTGTTGCTGACCGGGCCGGTCGCCCTGGCGCATCGGATCCTGCTGTTGCTGTCCGGGTTTCTGCCCGCCGCCCTGCTGCTGCTGAGGGGTGCGCTGGCCGGGGTTCTGACTCTGCTGACCCGGATTCTGGTTCTGCTGCTTCGTCATTCGGGGAACTCCCTTGTTGGACGACAGAGGCGAGACAACGGCCGCCCTCCATTTTGGTTGCCCAGGAACCCGGTTCCTCACTGTTCGTGGGAACCGAAGGCGAAAATGACCTCTGTACAAGCCTTGATGTCGAGATCTGGCCAGTTGCAGCCGCCAGTTCCCTCCTGTTACAAAAACCGGAAGAACGCTCAAGGGCTGCCGGGGCCCGAGAAGAAACTTGAGAACTCTCTCTCCCTTTGAGCCGCGTCAGGTTTGGTAAACGGCAGCGCATGGATTATTTCGCCCAGCAGCTCATCAACGGTCTCGTCCTGGGCTCGATCTACGGCCTGATCGCGATCGGCTACACGATGGTCTACGGCATCGTCGGCATGATCAACTTCGCCCATGGTGACATCTTCATGATCGGCGGCTTCATTGCGCTGATCACCTTCCTGATCCTGATCTCGTTCGGCCTCACCGCAATCCCGGTGATCCTGCTCGTGGTTCTCTTGGTTTCGATGGCGATCACCGCGCTCTATGGCTGGACCATCGAGCGTATCGCTTACCGGCCGCTGCGCCATTCCTTCCGCCTTGCCCCGATGCTGTCGGCGATCGGAATGTCGTTCGTGCTGACCAACTACTCGCAAGTGGCGCAAGGCGCCCGCGTCAAGCCGATCCCGCCCTTCATCACCGGCGGCTACACGCTGCATGAGAGCCCGGACGGCTTCGTGATCCAGCTTTCCAACATCCAGATCATGGTGGTCATTACCACCATTGTGCTGCTGGCGATCTTCACCTGGCTGGTGTCGCGCACCCGGCTCGGGCGCGACATGCGCGCCTGCGAACAGGACCAGACCATGGCGGCGCTGCTCGGCGTCAACGTCGACCGCACCATCTCCATGACCTTCGTGATCGGCGCCGCGCTCGCCGCGGTCGCGGGCCTGATGTACCTGCTCTATTATGGCCTGGTCGATTTCTTCATGGGCTTCGTCGCCGGGATCAAGGCCTTCACCGCAGCCGTGCTCGGCGGCATCGGCTCGCTGCCGGGCGCCATGCTCGGCGGGCTTGCGATCGGTCTGATCGAGACGTTCTGGTCGGCCTATTTCTCGGTCGAGTACAAGGACGTCGCGGCGTTCTCGATCCTGATTGTCGTGCTGATCTTCATGCCGACCGGCCTGCTCGGCCGTCCCGAAGTCGAAAAAGTCTGACGCCGCGTGACAGCTCCCTCGACCATGACGGCCAGATCCGCAACGGGCATCCTCTCCCTCCTGAAGACGGCAGTCATCAACGCGCTGGTCGCGCTGGTGCTGTTCTCGCTGATGGTCGGCATCCGCACCGAGGCGGGCTCTTCCGGCCAGCTCACCTACTGGACGCGCTTCGGCGAGCTCGCCTCCCTCGTCGCCATCGTGTTCGGCGGCTCGATCTTGATCGAGCTGCTGCGGCAATGGATCGGTCCCAATGGCGGCGAGAAGCTGGTGCCGCCTGCGGTGCAGAGCGGTGTGTCCTTCATCGGCCGCTACCTCGCGCCGGCGCTCCTGATCTTCACGCTGCTGGTACCTGTGATCTTCTATGACCAGCGCTACATCCTCGACCTCGCGATCCTCGTGCTCACCTATGTCATGCTGGGCTGGGGATTGAACGTCGTGGTCGGCCTCGCCGGCCTGCTCGATCTCGGCTACGTCGCCTTCTATGCCGTCGGGGCCTATTCCTACGGGCTGCTCGCCACCAATTTCGGCTGGTCGTTCTGGGTCTGCCTGCCGCTCGCCGGCATCCTCGCCGCGTTCTGGGGCGTGCTGCTCGGCTTCCCCGTGCTGCGTCTGCGCGGCGACTATCTCGCCATCGTGACGCTCGCCTTCGGCGAGATCATCCGCCTCGTCATCATCAACTGGCAGCAGCTCACCGGCGGTCCCAACGGCGTCAGCGGCATTCCGCGTCCCACCTTCTTCGGCATCCCGCTCGACAACAGCGATGAGGGGCTCGCCGCCAGGCTCGGCATCGAGTATTCGGCGACCCACCGCATCATCTTCCTGTTCTACCTGATCCTGGCGCTTGCGCTCCTCACCAACTGGGTGACGATCCGCCTGCGCCGCCTGCCGATCGGACGAGCCTGGGAGGCCTTGCGCGAGGACGAGGTCGCCTGCCGCGCGCTCGGCATCAACACCACGACCACCAAGCTCACGGCGTTTGCGACGGGCGCCATGTTCGGCGGCTTCGCCGGCGCGTTCTTCGCCACGCGCCAGGGCTTCATCAGCCCGGAATCCTTCACCTTCCAGGAGTCGGCGCTGGTGCTCGCCATCGTCGTGCTCGGCGGCATGGGCTCGCAGCTCGGCGTCGCGCTTGCAGCGCTCGCCATGATCGGCGGCTTCGAGCTGTTCCGCGGCCTCGAAACCTACCGCATGCTGGTGTTCGGCATGGCGATGGTGCTGATCATGATCTGGCGGCCGCGCGGCCTGATCGGCCACCGCTCCCCCACCGTGTATCTGACCAAGGCGCAGGCGATCTCCTCCGACCTCGTCAAGGAAGGGCACGGATGAGCGGCGACAAGATTCTCAGCGTCGACCGGCTCACCATGCGCTTCGGCGGCATCGTCGCCGTGCAGGACCTGTCGCTCTCGGCTGAGCGGAAGAAGATCACCGCACTGATCGGACCGAACGGCGCCGGCAAGACCACCGTCTTCAACTGCATCACCGGTTTCTACAAGCCGAGCGGCGGCACCATTCGCCTGAAGCATGACGACGGCAAGGTCACCGCGCTGGAGCGGCTGAACGATTTCCGCATCGCCAAGCAGGCCAAGGTCGCGCGCACGTTCCAGAACATCCGCCTGTTTCCCGGCATGACCGCGCTGGAGAACCTGATGGTGGCGCAGCACAACCCATTGATGCGCGCCTCCGGCTTCACTCTCCTCGGTCTCCTCGGTGTCCCCGCCTACCGCGATGCCGAAAAGCGCGCGATCGATCTCGCCACCGACTGGCTCAGGCGGGTCAATCTGCTCGACCGCGCCGACGACGCTGCCGGCAATTTCGCCTATGGCGATCAGCGCCGGCTCGAGATCGCGCGCGCCATGTGCACCGAGCCCGCGCTGTTGTGCCTGGACGAACCCGCGGCCGGCCTCAACGCACGCGAGAGCGCGGCCTTGAGCGAGCTCCTGCTCTCGATCCGCGACGAGCTCGGCACATCGATCCTGCTGATCGAGCACGACATGTCGGTCGTCATGCAGATCTCCGACCACATCGTGGTGATGGACCATGGCGTCAAGATCGCGGAAGGATCCCCGCGCGAAGTCCGTGACGATCCCAAGGTAATCGCCGCCTATCTCGGCGCCGACGAGGACGAGGCCGTGGCCGTGATGGAGAGCGGGACGTGACGTCGGCCCCCACTCCCCTGCTCGCGATCCACGGTCTTCGTGCCGCCTACGGCAAGATCGAGGCGCTGAAGGGCGTCGATGTCGAGATCAATGCCGGCGAGATCGTTGCCCTGATCGGCGCCAACGGCGCCGGCAAGTCGACGCTGATGATGACGATCTTCGGCAAGCCGCGCGCCCGCGCCGGCCAGATCCTGTACGAAGGTCGCGACATCACCGACGTTCCCACCCACGAGATCGCGCATTTGCGCATCGCGCAATCGCCGGAAGGCCGCCGCATCTTCCCTCGTATGAGCGTTGCGGAAAACCTCCAAATGGGGGCGGATGCCACCGGATGCACCGACGCGGAGCGTGAGGCGACGCTCCAGCGCGTGTTCACGCTGTTTCCGCGGCTGAAGGAACGCTTTGCCCAGCGCGGTGGAACCCTGTCCGGCGGCGAGCAGCAGATGCTGGCAATTGGCCGTGCCCTGATGAGCCGCCCCCGCCTGCTCCTGCTCGACGAGCCCTCGCTTGGGCTGGCCCCGCTGATCGCCCGCCAGATTTTCGATGCGATCCGCGCCCTGAACCGGCAGGACGGCCTGACCGTTTTGATCGTCGAGCAGAACGCCAACCATGCGCTCAAGCTCGCCCATCGCGGCTATGTCATGGTCAATGGCCTGATCACGCTGGCCGGGACCGGCGCCGAGTTGTTGCAGCGCCCCGAGATTCGCGCCGCCTATCTCGAAGGCGGCCGGCACGGCTGACGCCCCCCAAGGGCGACTAAGGGCGAACCACGCGCGGCCGAATGTTGCGAGATATCTCCGCCTACGCCCGTATTTTGCCGGTGACTTCTCGGCAATTTCATTCGAGAATGGGACCGGTTTGGACCGGGCAAGCCCGGCAACTTCCACAGGCGACCACCCGCGAGGTATCTCATGAAATCACTGAAGCTCATCGGTCTGGCATTCGGCGCATCGCTCGCGCTATCGAGCGCGGCATTCGCGCAGGACGTCACCGTCGCAGTCGCTGGCCCGATGACCGGCGGCGAGTCCGCCTTCGGCCGCCAGATGAAGAACGGCGCCGAGATGGCCGTGGCCGACATCAACGCCGCCGGCGGCGTCAACGGCAAGAAGCTCGCGCTATCCGTCGAGGACGACGCTTGCGATCCGAAGCAGGCGCGCTCGATCGCCGAGAAGATCGCCGGCGCGAAAATCCCGTTCGTGGCCGGGCATTATTGCTCGTCGTCGTCGATCCCCGCCTCTGAAGCCTATGCCGATGGCAACGTGCTTGAGATCACGCCCGCCTCGACCAACCCGCTGTTCACCGAACGCAAGCTCTGGAACGTGGCGCGCGTCTGCGGCCGCGACGACCAGCAGGGCCTGATCGCCGCGCAGTACATCGCCAAGAACTTCAAGGGCAAGAACATCGCGATCCTCAACGACAAGACCACCTACGGCAAGGGTCTTGCCGACGAGACCAAGAAGGCGCTCAACAAGGCCGGCATCACCGAGAAGATGTACGAGTCCTATAACAAGGGCGACAAGGACTTCAACGCGATCGTCTCGCGCCTGAAGCGCGACAACATCGACCTCGTCTACGTCGGCGGCTATCATCAGGAGAGCGGCCTGATCCTGCGTCAGATGCGCGATCAGGGCCTCAAGACCGTGCTGATGGCCGGCGACGCGCTCGCCGACAAGGAGTACGCCTCGATCACCGGTCCGGCCGGCGAAGGCACGCTGTTCACCTTCGGCCCCGATCCGCGCAACAAGCCGACGGCGAAGAAGATCGTCGAGGCCTTCAAGGCCAAGGGCATCGATCCCGAGGGCTACACGCTCTACACCTACGCGGCGATGCAGGTCTGGTCGCAGGCCGCCAAGAAGGCCGGCACCACCGACCCCAAGAAGGTCATGGCGGCGATGAAGGCCGGCAAGTGGGACACCGTGATCGGCCCGATCGAGTATGACGCCAAGGGCGACATCAAGCAGATCGACTACGTCGTCTACAAATGGGACGCCAAGGGCGGCTATACCGAGATCGCCGGCCAAGGCACCTAGCCCGCTGGCGTGGCCTCAGACCGACAAATCATCATCACGCCCCGGCTTGTCCGGGGCGTTTCTTCTTGCGTGAGGTCAGACCGCTGCCGGCAGCTCGCCGCCCACGGCGGCCTGGGCCTGTCGCAGGGCTTGCAGGAGATCATTCGGCCGAAACGGCTTTTGCAGGCAGACCACGTCGGCGAGGTGGGGCGATTCCATGAAATCGAGCGTCGTCACCCCGGATACCGCAACGACGGGCAGCGCAGGCGCGCGCTCACGCAGGGTCGCGATGACGTCGACGCCGCTGGTATCACCGAGGAAGATGTCGACGATCGCCGCGTCAAACGAGCTTTCCGCGAAGGCTTTCAGCCCGGCCGCACCGCTTTCGGCCTCCACGACCTCGAAACGATTGACCCGAAGCACGATCGCGACCATCGCGCGGACGTCCTTCTGGTCGTCGATGATCAGGACGCGAGGCATGGGGACAACTTCCGATATTGAGATCAAATTCGCTGATTCAAACCTGGAACCCGCCGGGACGGAGGGGCATTATGACACCACCCAGTAAAGCGCATCTTACCCCGTCCCTATTCCGCGTTCTCATCGAAATTAAGTAATCTGTAACCTTCGGTTAAGTCGTCACCGGTTCCGTTCACGATCCGCGCCAGAACCGGCTAGCATGAAGGGGGCTAACGGCCGAATGAGACGAAGCGGAGATGCTCAAAACCCTGCTCAAAGCTGACCTGCTCAAGACCGACCCGCGAGAGGTGGACGTGCCTGCACCGATCGACCGAAGCACATTTCTTTCGACCCTGCCGGCCACCTCGACCGACCGCAGCGCGGCATTGACGATTGTCGGCGTGTCCTCGATCCTGTTCGCGGCGGCCGTGCCCTTCGCGGGTACCCCGCTCCTGCCCGTCCCCGCCTTCGTCGCGAGTTATCAATCGGCGCTCGCCGTGAGCGACATCGTCACGGCAGTGCTGCTGCTGTCACAATTTGCAGTCTTACGGACCCGTGCGTTGCTGTGGCTTGCGACCGGTTATCTCTTCACCGCCGCAGCGGCACTGGTCCATGCCCTCACCTTCCCCGGCCTGTTCACACCGACCGGGCTCTTCGGCGCGGGCCGGCAGACCACGGTCTGGCTTTACATGATCTGGCACGGCGTCTTCCCGCTATGCGTGCTGGGCTATGCCTGGCTGAAGGAAAAGGACGGGGGCCCGCGGGTTCGGACTGTGACGAGCAGGGCGATCTGCGCCAGCGTGCTCGGCGTCATCGTCGCGATGGCCGTCTTCACCTGGGTCGTCACCGTGCAGCACGATCTGTTGCCGGTCCTGCTGCGCGACGGCCGCTACACGCCGACCATGATCGGCGTCGTGTCCTTCGTGTGGTCGCTGAGCTTTGCCGCGCTCGTCTCGCTCTGGTTCCGCAGGCCGCATTCGGTGATCGACGTCTGGCTCATGGTCGTCATGTGCGCCTGGCTGTTCGACATCGCACTGTCGGCGATCGTCAACGTCGCACGCTTCGATCTGGGCTTCTATGCCGGCCGGCTCTATGGCCTCGGCGCGGCGACGTTCGTGCTCGCGGTGCTCCTCATCGAGAATGTCCGCCTTCAGGCGCATACGGTGGGCCTCGTCGGCAGGTTGCGCCAGCAATCGGCTTCGGAACGCGACTATTACGGCAAACGCCTCGCCCTGTACGGCGCGGTGGTCGAATCCTCCAACGACGCCATCATCACGAAAACGCTCGACGGCATCATCACCGGCTGGAACAAGGCCGCCGAACATCTGTTCGGCTATTCCGCTGCAGAGGCGATCGGCAAGCCGATCGACATCATCGTGCCGCCGGATCTCAAGGGCGAAGTCAGGAGCATCCTCAACCGGATCGCCAGCAACGAGTCGATCGCCCAGCACGAGACGATCCGCATCCGAAAAGACGGACGCCCGCTCGACGTCGTCCTGAATGTCTCCCCTTTGCGCACAGATCATGGCGAGATCATCGGCGCCTCCAAGATCGCGCATGACATTACCGAAGAGAAGCAAGCGAGAGAGAAGCTGCGCCGCGAGACCGAAGAACGCCAGCGCATCTTCGAGACATCGCAGGACCTGATCCTGGTCACTGACGGCTATGGCAATTTCGTCCAGATCAGCCCGAGCGTGAAGAACATCCTCGGCTACAGCCCCGAGGACATGGTCGGGCACAGCGCGACCGAGTTCATCCATCCCGACGATCTCGAGAACACGCGGAGCGAGATGCGCGCGGCCCGGCGCGGCGCGGTCAAGCGCAGTTTCGAGGCGCGCTACTACCACTACGACGGTCACGAGGTCACGCTGAACTGGATGGGCACCTGGTCGGAGCCGGTGAAGCGCCACTTCTTCATCGGCCGCGACCTCACCGACAAGCAGGCCGCCGAGGCCCAGCTCCGGCAGGTCCAGAAGATGGACTCCATCGGCCAGTTGACCGGCGGCGTCGCCCACGACTTCAACAACGTGCTGACCGTCATCACGGGCACGATCGGCATTCTCAGCGACGCCGTCGCCGACCGGCCCGAACTTGCCGCCATCACAAAGTTGATCGACGATGCCGCCGAGCGGGGCGCGCAGCTGACCAAGCACCTGCTTGCCTTCGCGCGCAAGCAGCCGCTGCAGCCGCGCGAGATCGACGTCAACGCACTGGTGCTAGAAGCCGCCAAGCTGTTGCATCCCACGCTCGGCGAGCAGATCACGATCGTGCCGCAGCTCACCGAGGATGCCTGGCCGACACTGGTCGACCCGGGCCAGCTCTCCACCGCGATCCTCAATCTGGCCTTGAACGCGCGCGACGCCATGCCCGACGGCGGCACCTTGGTGCTGGAGACGCGCAACATCTTCCTCGACGATGGCTATGCCAGCATGAACCCTGACATGGTCGCCGGCAGCTACGTGATGATCGCGGTCAGCGACACCGGCAGCGGAATTCCGGCGGACCTGATCGACCGTGTGTTCGATCCCTTCTTCACCACCAAGGAGGTCGGCAAGGGCACCGGCCTCGGCTTGAGCATGGTGTTCGGCTTCGTCAAACAGTCTGGCGGCCACATCAAGATCTACAGCGAGGAAGGCCACGGCACGAGCGTGAAGATCTACCTGCCGCGCTCGACCGGGGTGCAGGAGACCGAGTTCGAAGCGCTCCAGAATGCGCCCATCACCGGCGGCAACGAGAAGATTCTGATCGTCGAGGATGACGCGCTGGTGCGGCAATATGTTGTGACGCAGGTCAAGAGCCTCGGCTATACCGCGCTCGAGGCCGCTAACGGCGCCGAGGCCCTCACCATCATCGATAGCGACAAGACCATTGACCTACTCTTCACCGACATCATCATGCCCGGCAACATGAACGGCCGCCAGCTTGCAGACGAAGCGCACAAGCGCCGCCCCGACCTGAAGACGCTGTTCACCTCGGGCTACACCGAGAACGCCATCGTCCATCACGGCCGGCTGGATTCCGGCGTGCTGCTGCTGGCCAAGCCCTACCGCAAGTCCGAGCTCGCCAAGATGCTCAGGACGGCCCTCGCCAGTTGAGCCTGCAACGTCTCTGCGCTATCGCAGGTGCGAACTCCTCTCAGGTTACGAGGCCAGTTTGAAAAATCTCTTCACCGACATCGCCGGCGTCCGCGTCGGCCATGCCGAAGACGCAAAAGCCGGCTCGGGCGCGACCGCGGTTATCTTCGATTCTCCGGCGGTCGCCGCCATCGACGTTCGCGGCGGCGGACCCGGCACGCGCGAGGACGCATTGCTCGATCTTGCCAACACCGTCGAGCGCGTCGACGCCATCGCGCTGTCGGGCGGCTCCGCCTTTGGCCTCGATACCGGCGGCGGCGTGCAGGCCTGGCTCGCCGAGCAGGGCCGCGGCTTCCGGGTTCGCGAAGCGCTGATCCCGATCGTGCCGGGCGCGATCCTGTTCGACCTCCTCAACGGTGGCGACAAGGCCTGGGGACGCTTCTCGCCCTATCGCGACCTCGGCTACGCCGCGGCAGCCGCCGCCGGCACGGACTTCGCGCTCGGCAGCGTCGGCGCCGGCCTCGGTGCCACCACCGCGACGTTCAAGGGCGGGCTCGGCTCGGCCTCGGCGGTGACGCCCGATGGCGTCAAGGTCGCGGCGATCGTCGCCGTCAACGCGGTGGGCAGCGTCACCGTCGGCGACGGACCGTGGTTCTGGGCGGCGCCGTTCGAGGTGGACGGCGAATTCGGCGGACGCGGGCTGCCAGACAAATTCACCGACGACATGCTCCGCATGCGCATCAAGGGCGGTCCCGCGGCGAGCGCGCGCGAAAACACCACTATCGGCGCCGTCGTCACCGACGCGGTGCTGACCAAACCCCAGGCCAAGCGGCTGGCGATGATCGCGCATACCGGCTTTGCCCGCGCGATCTATCCGGTGCATGCGCCGACCGACGGCGACGTGCTGTTCGCCGCAGCGACGTGCGCGAAGCCGATCGAGCCGCTGGTCGGCCTCACCGAGCTTGGCACGATCGCTGCCAACGTCGTCGCACGCGCGATCGCGCGTGGTGTGTACAGCGCGACGGCCTTGCCGTTCCCCGGTGCGCAGCCGGCGTGGAGGGATCGGTTTGGGACGTAAGGGGCACACATCTCTCACCACGTCGCGCGTCATCGCCCGGCGAAGACCGGGCGATCCAGTATTCCAGAGACAGGATTGATTGGACCGAGAGGTCGCGGCGTACTGGATGCCCCGGTCCCGGCTCCGCCAAGGCTACGCCGGGGCCACAAGGGTGCTCGGCCGCCGAAGCTTTAGCGAAGGCGGCAAGCCGGGGCATGACAGCGTTAGTTGTGGAGAGCGCGCGTGGTGCTTAGACGCTCATCGACATGGACGAACCGGCAGTTGCTGACGCGCCTTGCCCCTGCCCGCCTTGCCGCTGCATCAACTGCGCGAACAGATCGTAGGCCGAGTTACCGGAACTGCTGGAGGCGCCCGGCACCGTGGTCGACATCTTAAAGCCGTCGGCATAGGTGACGGTGGTGGTGGTCGAGCCGTCGGCGTTGGTCGTCGTGGTCGAGGTCGACCCACCGCTCGACGACGAGGAATCCGAGCCGCTGGAGGCGTCGCCCGCGCCGTTCGCGCCATGGGCGTGGTGGCCGCGGTGACCGCTCTTCAGCGCCTTCGACATCTCATCCAGGCTGATGCTGTCATCCGAGTTCGCATCCATCTTCGAGAACACGTCGTCGGCCTGCGCCAGATTGGTGCCGCCGGCGCCCAGCGCATCCTCGAACTCGGACTTGGTGATCTTGCCGTCGCCATCCGCATCGATCTGCGAGAACAGATCCTCCAGCGCCGACTCCCGGTCCTTCGAGGTCGAGGACGCCGAACTCGACGAGGTCGCGCTGGTCGCGCCGCTCGCGCCGTCGGCCGACTGGCTTTGCGCCGCGAACAACGCATTCATCGTTTCGGGCGATATCGGCGGATACCTGCCCGAATTAACCGACGAGGTCGCGCCGCTGGTCGTGCTGCTGTTGCCGCTGTCGATCGCGAACGGATTGGTTGCACCTTGGGAAGATCCCGTCTTCTGCGTTGCCGATGACGATTTCGAGTTCGTCAGCGACTGGATCGCGTCGAGCGCACTCGATACCGCGCCTAGGGCGAACAACATTGCACAACTCCAACCGGTGCGGCATGCCGCGGCCAATGTTCCGAAGACGGCTCAGCAAGAGACGACGTCAGAAGGAGACGTCAGCAAGCGTCGTGCCAGCGTGAAAAGCTCAATGAAATCCGCCTTCGCTGCGCCTTGCACGGTTCGGGAACACCGGCAATTCGTGCCGGTCGCGGCAGAAATTTCCGCCCACAGGAAGCAGCTTCCCCCTGCATTGCCTGCCGCGGAGGCCCATGTTAGGCGAGGCCGTTCTTGTTTCGGCCGCCACCGGAAACCGCGTCATGACCCAAGCCTTCGCCCCTCGCCCCCTGGCCATCGCACCCTCGATCCTGGCCTCGGATTTCTCCAAGCTCGGCGAGGAGGTGCGCGCGGTGGATGCCGCCGGCGCAGACTGGATCCATCTCGACGTGATGGATGGGCACTTCGTGCCCAACATCTCCTACGGCCCTGATGTCATCAAGGCGATGCGCCCGCACACGAAGAAGATCTTCGACGCGCATCTGATGATCTCGCCCTGCGACCCCTATCTCGAGGCCTTCGCGAAAGCCGGCTGCGACCACATCACTGTGCATGCGGAGGCTGGTCCCCATCTGCACCGTTCGCTCCAGGCCATCCGCGCGCTCGGCAAGAAGGCAGGCGTCTCGCTCAACCCGGGCACGCCGATCAGCGCGCTCGAATACGTGCTCGATCTGGTCGACCTCGTGCTGGTGATGTCGGTCAATCCCGGCTTCGGCGGCCAGGCCTTCATCCCCTCTGCGATCGGCAAGATCCATGACATCCGCGCGATGACTGCGGGACGCCCGATCGACATCGAGGTCGACGGGGGTGTCGGTCCCGACGTTGCCGGCGCGCTCGCGGCGGCCGGCGCCAACGCCTTCGTCGCAGGCACTTCCGTGTTCAGAGGCGGCACGCAGGAGGCCTACAAGACCAACATCGCGGCCATCCGCAATGCGGCGCTAGGGGCGCGCGGCGAAGCGATTTGAGCTGGATCGGGAGCCCGCAAACCTGCGGCTCGTACCGGTGTTGCAGCGCGCAATGCCTAAAACTGCAACCTTGATCCGTACTCATCCGGACTTCACTGATTCGTGCAAATCACCGCAAGTGACTCCTGCCTGCTTTTGACGGGAGCAAATCATGACGACGACCCTGGTTTGGACTGGCGTAGCGTTGTGGTTCGGATTCAATGCGGCGATTGCAGCTCGCAGCCTCTACGTGGCACGACCGGTGAAGGCCCCAACTTCGGCCCGCATCATCCCGCTTCATCGTCACCGGGACTGAGCGCGATGCAGATCGCACTCGTGAAGCGCCAGCCGAAGCGCAGGTGCCGGATCCCGCGTCGCCCGCATCCGAGCCTCGATGATTTCTTCGGCCGCCTCGAACGCGCCGACGGCACGCTGGATAACGATGCCTGGCCCGACAATTCGGACCTCGACCATTCGTTCTCCTCGCAGCGCCGACACTGAGATTTCCTTTTCCGGACCGCCTCCCATGAAGCCGCACTGCCCGAACTGCCTGAAGGAAATGACCAAGGCGTCCGCGTCGCGCAACCTGTTCAACTGCGAGCCCTGCCGCGAGATCATCCAGTATTTTGGCGGCAGTGCGGATCACGGCGAGCCCGGCCCGCAATTCTCCTGGCCCATCCGCCGTAAGCGCGCGGCTCACACCGTCCACGCGGCCTGATCCGCCGTTCGGAGGCGCAGCCCTATCCGGCCGCCTCGCCGGCATCCGCTTCGGCTGCATCCCCCGCCATTCGCGGCGGCCGCACCACGGTGACGGTGCAGGCTGCTTCCGAGGCCACCTTGGCCGAGACGCTGCCGAGCAGCGTACGGCGGAACGAGCTCTGCCGTGCCCCGATGATGACGTGGTCGACCTGATTGACCGCGGCGAACTCAAGGATCGCAGCGGCGGGATCGACGGCTTCCAGCACATGAACCGACAGCCGGCTCTCATCCAGCTTGAGCGGCGTCGCCCAATGCCGGAGCGCGACCAGGCGATCGATATGCTTGTTGGAGCCCTGCTCGTCGAGCGTCCGGTCGATCGCGATGCGGTTGAGCTTGAGCACGTTGAGGCAGGCAAGTCGCGCCGAGGGCAGCGTGGCAAGGATGCGCTCGGTCGTCACGCGCAGCGCCTCGTTCAGCTCCGGTGCGCCCTCCACCGTGTCGAGCGCCACCGCAAGAATTGGGCCCGACGCGATCTGCGCCGCGACATCCGATTTGGCCCGTGGCTGCATGACGCCCTGATTGAAGCGGCGCCGCCACGCGATGCCCAGGGAATCACGCTTCAGCCGCTCCGCGCGCGCGGTGAGCTTGACCTGATCCGGATGGGTGAGGTCGAAGGCGAGCTGGGATGCCGTCGGATAGCGCCACACCGGCTCGATCTCGAGGCAGCGCAGCACCACCTCCTGGAGCCAGGGCGGATAGTCGGCGCGCAATGCGCGCGGCGGATAGGGATCGCGCCACAGCCGGCGCCGCATCGCGCGCAACGTCTCACCCTCGCCGAAGGGACGCTCGCCCGTGGTGAAGAAATACAGCAGCACGCCGAGCGAGAACAGGTCACTGCGCGGATCGTCACGAACACCAAGCAGCCGCTCGGGGGCCATGTAAGGCGCGGTCCCGTAAGGCAGGCGAAATTCTTCCTGCAGCAGGTCCGGTAGATGGTTGTGGTGCGACAGGCCGTAATCGATCAGCACGGCCTCGCCGCTCTCGCGGAACATGATGCTGCTTGGCTTGATGTCGTGATGGATCACGTTCTGCCGGTGCAGGTCGGCGAGGCCTGTCGCGATCTTCGCCACGAGTTGCCGCGCCTCGTCATAAGGCAGCGGCAGGTCCGGCAGCCGCTTGTAGAGCGTCGTGCCGACGATGCGCTCGATCACGACATAGGCCTGGTGCGCGAAATCCCCGGTGCCGAAACAGGCCGGCACGTGCGGCCCTGCGAGCCGCGGCAGGATCATCATCTCCATCTCGAAGGAGACGATCGCGGCGGGATCCTCGCCCTCCGACACCCGCGGGATCTTCATCAGCGAGGGCACATCGATGCCGGGATGGGTGACGGTCCACAGCGTCGCCATTCCGCCAGCATGCACGCACTCGCCGATGGTGAAGCCGTCGATCACAGCGCCAGATTTGACCAGCGGTTTCGGCATCGCCGTCAGCGCCCCTGCGAGAGGCGGTCGGCCAGCCAATGCGGCAGGCCGTTCTCGCGGATCCGGTTTGCGGCCGTCTCGATATCGTAGGGCGCGCGGCAATAGGTGATCTGGCACGAGACCGTGTCGAACAGCACGAAGGCCGCGGATGGATCGCCGTCGCGGGGCTGGCCGACCGAACCGAGCACGGCAAGCCATTGCCGCCCGCGTAAGAGCTGCACGGACACGTCGGTCTTCGGCACAAAGCTCGTCATCTTCGCCGTCACCGACATCGAATAGAGCGCCGGACGGTGGATGTGGCCGCAGAAGGTGACGTGGGCGGGCGTCGATATCAGGCTCTTGGCGGCATCGGCCGTTGATCGGACATAGTGCCAGCGCTGTGGGCTGGAGGCTTCCGAATGCACGAACAGACGGCCGTCGTCCTCCACCAGCATCGGCAATTCGGCCAGGAACCGCCGCTGCGCGCTATCGAGCCGGCCGCGGGTCCATTCGATCGCGACCTGCGCCTCGACATTCATGGTCTCGGCCGAGGAATTGACCGCTTGGTCGTGATTGCCGCGCACGGCAATGGCGCCGCCGGCGACGAGCTCCATCGCTGTGTCCACGACCCATTCCGGATCGGCGCCATAGCCGACGAAATCACCGAGCAGGACGAAGCGCTCCGCGCCCTTCGCACGGGCGATCTTCAGGCACGCCTCGAACGCCTGCCGGTTGCCGTGGATATCCGAGAAGACAGCTAGGAGCACGCACCCTCCACCCTCAAATCTTATCGGAAGCCGATAAGGCCAAATTGAGGGACGTCAAGAACATGCGCCGGAGCGGGTCGGTTTTCCAGCGGGTCGCTGCCGCGATGGTGAAGGGCCTATTGCTCGTCCTTTGGTGGCATTCGGGGCGGCGGCAGCGGCGTGAATACGGCGCTTTGCGCGCCGGCCGGCGGGGCGTTGAACTCGCCGGTCGAGGAATCGCCGCCACTGGTCTCCAGGATCGTCTTCGGCGTCACATATTCCCGCACCATGTCGATCAGGCTGCCGTCACCGCCGCCGAAATCGGCGGCGCGCCCGCCCTGCGGATGCCCGGCCGCGATCTCGTTCTGCGCCGCATGGGTCTTGTCGGCCAGCCTGTCGTCGTAGGGCACCCGGAACGCCCGCGGAATGCCGCTCGGGCGATTGTCTTCGTCCAGCGCCTCGACCCACAGATAGATCGAGCCGGGGTCGCCCTCCAGCGAATGCGGCTCGACGATGCGGGCCTGGAGCAGCTTGAAGGCGGCCGGCATCCGGTCGGAGCTGGCCCAGCCGAGTAGCCCGCGCATCTCGGTGAAGCTGACGACATAGAAGGCGCTGGTCACGACCACCGCGACCGCCTTCAGTGACCAGTGCAGCCTCGCATAGACCAGAACGACCAGCAGCAGCGCGCCTACGACGGCGTAGGCGACCGACAGCGAGAGGATGACCGTCTGCAGGCTAATCACGGCGCACCCTCACAGCGTTCTTGCTCACACCGGTCTTGGGATCGACATCGCCGCCGTTGCGCCAACTGCTGCGAAACGTCTCCAGCAGCGACTTCGGCCGCTGATCCACATTGACCACCTTGCCCTCGGCATCGAGCCGGAACCGAACCGCGGTCTTCTCGTCGCCGGTGTGGTCGAGCGTAAACTTATTGTCGAAGATCACCTGCGCGGTCGGATTGAGCTTCTGCACCTTCACATTGGCCGTCACGGGCTCGCCGGTCGTCGCGACGAAATGCGAGACGTTGACGGTGTATTCGCCGGCGAGGATACCACGCACGGTGACGATCTCCTCGCGGATCGGCGAGGCGATCTTCTTGCCGGCGACGATGATGAAGTCATTGGCGCCGCCGCGATCGTCGCGGTCGAGCGTGAGGAAGCCGGCCTCGCGGTGGCGATACCAGGCGATGTTGCCGGCAGGGTCCTGCACGAACAGGTCGAGATCGTCGGGGTGATTGTCCGGCCAGTCCAGCGTGATCATGAACTCGGCCTTGGAATCGATCTTGCCGTCCTTGGCATCCGGCGAGACCGCAAGCAATGCCAGAAAGAACAGGAACGCGATCACCTGGAGCGCCTTGAACAGCATCACGCCGAGCGGATCGAACGCCTCCTCGCGCGGATAGAGACCGAAATCATCCATCATGACGGCGTCCCAGATCCCCTGCGCTCCAGGACCGGGGTCACATAGGTCTCGGTCAGCACCACCGCATCCGAGAACACCCGCTGGGTCGCCGCATCCAGCATGTAGTACTGGATGCGGACCAGGATCGAGCCGACGAGGCCCGCCAGCGTGGTGTACATCGCCACCGCCATGCCGTCGCTCATCAGCCCCATCGAGGAGCGCATCGCGGTCTTGTCGGCGGCATCCAGGCCCGCGATCGGCGCCAGCATGATGATGAAGCCGATGATGGTGCCGAGCAGGCCGAGCTTCATCAGCGTATCCGAGACGAAGGCGCCGAAGCCGTTGGAGCCACGCAGGCGGTCGGCGAGCGTCCGCAGCAGCAGCGTCTGGTCGACCGGCCGGTAGCCTTGCGCGGCGGCCTTGGTCACGAGGCTCTCGATGTGATCGCGCACGAGGCCGCGCGGCAGCGCCGTCGCCCCCGCATCCAGCGCCTTGCTGCCGCCGACGGCCGACAGCACCGCCCGGCAGCGCCGTGCCGCGGCGCCCTCCCGCGCGATCGCCCGCGTCCGCAGGAAGCAGTGGCCGCAGGTGACGACATAAAGCACCGCGATCACGCTCGAAATGTAGGTGCGGTCGGAGGTCAGCATCAGGTGGATCAGGCCGAAGCGCCACAACAGCACGACGGCGAAGACCGAGAGCCCGGTAAAAATCATCCAGAACAGCAGCGCGCTGCGCTCGGAGGGGTCGGTCGCGGTCCCTGCGATCGGTCCAATCGTCATAGAACTCATGCTGCACTGCTCCTGACTTGCGCCGATTGGCTTGCGACGATTGGCCGAGAAAGATTCTTGCCCGATTAGATCAAAGCCGCCGCGCCAGGTCCAAAGACCCATGCCCAATCCGGCTTGGGAAATTTGCCCGAGCTGCCATCCTGCCGTTCCCCGCAATTGGCAAGGCGCGGCGGCGTTGTTAGGCTGAGCTTACCAAACGTTGGGGGTGATCGCATGCGCCTCGTGCTTCAGCTCGTCGCCCGTCTGCTGCTCATTGTGGCGCTTTGCCTGGGAGCGGCGACGGTGTGGGCCACGTTCGACGCCTACCGCAGTGTCGACCGGGCGACGGCGGCCTCCGCGCAGCGGGTCGCGCAGGCGCTTCAGGCGCTATATTGGCGTGAGCTTTTGTTGCGCAGCAGCAGAGCCCGCGAGCATCTCTTGCCGGTTCCAGATTGGCGCACGCTGGAGACGATGAAGCTGATCTCGCCCGGCGTCTGCGTCGAGTTCCAGCCAGCCGCGGCGTTCGAGAAGCCGCTCTGCGGCCAGAGCCAAGGCATCGGCAAGACACCACCGCGCTGGTTCGCATCGATCGTGCCGACCTTCCTCGGCAGCCACGCCGAGGTGGTGCGGCCTGTCAGTCCCCGCGCGGCAGCCGCCGGCACGGTGGTTGCGACGCCGGACGCCGCCGCCGCAATCTCGCTCGCCTGGGAGTACATCCTCAACGTGATCGACGTTGCTCTGCTGATGGCGGCGGCAATCGCTCTGCTGGCTTCGCTCGCGATCGCGCACGCGCTGGCGCCGGCACGCACCATCGTCACCGCCTTGCAGCGCATGGCGCGCGGCCAGTATCGCACGAAGCTGCCGCGCTTCCGTTCGATGGAGCTTGCGATGATCGGCAGCGCCGTCGATGCGCTCGGCGGCCGGCTGGAGGAGGCCACCGAGCAGCGCGCAGCGCTGACACGGCGGCTGATCGAGATCCGCGACGACGAACGCCGCGCGCTCGCCCGCGAGCTCCACGACGAATTCGGGCAAAATCTCTCCGCCATCCTCGCCTTCGCCAACACCATCGAGACGGCGAGCGCGAAGGAAAGCAAAGACAATGGCATCGCGCAGGATGCGCGCATGATCTCGCAGGCCACCCATCACCTGATGGCGTCGCTGCGCGATGCGCTGAAGCGGCTGCGCAATCCCCTGCCCGAGGAGCTTGGGCTAGAGGCCAGTCTCGTCAATCTCGTCGACAGCTGGCGTTCGCAGAGCGCGGCGCGGCCGACGATCCAGCTCGATCTCAGGGGCGATCTCACCGACATCAGCGGTCCGGCGGCCACCACCGCCTATCGCGTGGCGCAGGAATGCCTGACCAATGCCCTGCGTCACGGCTCGGCGCGCGAGATCTCGTTGCGCATCGAGCGCCAAGCCGGCGAGGACGACGCGCTCCTGATCCGTGTCGAGGACGACGGCGGCGGCGATGCGGAGCGCGTCGCGCAATCGGCCGGCTTCGGCCTCACCGGCATCCGCGAACGTGTTGCGGCCGCCGGTGGATCGCTGTCAATCCTGCCAGCGACCCGCGGCCTCAGCGTGGCCGCCACCATCCCGCTCGCCGCGTGAGGCCGAGATGAGCGAGGTCGCGGCAACAGGAATCTCCGTGCTGCTGGTCGACGACCACCCGATCGTGCGGCAAGGCTACCGGCGCGTGCTGGAAAGCCAGGGCGATCTTCGCGTCGTGGCGGAAGCCGACAACGCCGCGGACGCCTATGGCGCCTTCAAAGCGCACGATCCCGATGTCGTCGTGCTTGATATCTCGATGCCCGGCGCGAGTGGGCTGGAGGCAATCCGCAACATCCGCGCGCGCAGCCCGCGGGCGCGCATTCTCGTCTTCACCATGCACAACGAAGCAGTGCTGGTGAAAGCCGCCTTCGGCGCCGGCGCCTCTGGCTTCGTCACCAAGAGCAGCGAGCCGTCGGCAGTCGTGAATGCGATCCGCAGCGTGGCGCGCGGCGAGCGCGCCATGAGCGACGACATCGCGCATATTTTAGCCGAGGACAGCCTGTCGCCGACCGGTTCGGCGCTGGATCAACTGGGCGAGCGTGAGATCGAGATCCTGCGGCAGTTCGCCGGCGGCGCCACCACCGAGCAGATCGCAGCGCATCTCAACCTCAGTGTGAAGACGGTGCAGAACTATCACTATCTGATCAAGTCGAAGACAGGCGCGCGCACGGACGCGCAGCTCGTGCGGCTTGCGGCGTCGTGCGGGTTGACGAGGATCTAGCAGCAGAGCTGCCGCATCGCTTCAGTCCCGTGAACCTTCTCAATGTGCCGAGCGGAATGGAACGGAGACCGTTCAGTTTCGGTTAGCAACGGAGTGAAGGAGTAACGATCATGAGTAAGGGTCATCACAAAACAGTCGACCATCCCCCGATCATCACAGTAGGCGAACTCATTGACGAGCTTTGCCGCCTGCCGGACACCGCCGTCGTCCACTTCCGCTGCCCAATGCTCGATCAGGAACTCACATTCTACCGCCTTCGAAAGCGATCGAAGGACGTCGTCGAAATCGCGGTCAATGCATATCCGGAGAGTCCGCCGGTCGTGCCCTCGTCCGACCCTGCTTTCCACACGCGAAGACACCAGGCTTCCTCGCCCTCGCTTGGCGACGGCCCCCTGCTCCACAAGGCTAGAGGTTGATGAGCCGCACCGCTTTTGAAGGGATCCTGCGGCTTTAGGCCGCCTTCAGCCCACGCAGCAGCAGCGCCAGCGTCGCATCGACGCGCGCGGAGAGATCGGCATCCTTCCACTCGTCGGCATGGGCCGGATGGTGGAAGCGGACGGTGGCATCGAAGATGGCGCGCGCGGTGGTCTTGACGTCCTCCACCTCGAATACGCCCTGCTTAACGCCGTCGGTCAGGATCGCCGCGATCTGGTCGATCATGGTGTCCTTGTGACACTTGACGGCCGCACAGGCCTCGCGCGCCAGCGTCAGATAGGTCTGGAACATCTCGGGGTCGTCGAGCACACGCGAACGCTTGGCGGCGAACAGCATGCGCAGCCAGCGGTCGAGCCTGACAGGTGCGGGGCCCTGCTCCTCGGCGATCGCGCGCAACGGAGCGTCGATGCGGTCGAGCCAGCGTTTGGCAACGGCCTCGCGCAGCGAAGCCTTGCTCGGGAAATGGCGATAGACGCTGCCGTGGCTCACATCGAGCGCACGGGCAACGTCGACCACCGTGGCCTTGGCAAGTCCGAAGCGCCTGAGCACGTCCTCGGTGACTTCGAGGATCCGCTCCGGCGTCAAGACAATAGCTTCATTCATGCCAGCACCATGTTCCCGTTCAGGGCTCAGTTACCCGGCAGTAGGACCGCTTCCGAAGCGCCCTGGCCGGTCGTTCGGAAAGCCTATGCCTTAATGAGGCAGTTTTGCAGCCTGCGCCGCGATCTGGCGCGCCACCAGCAAATTGAGCCAATGCCCAATCACGCCGGTGAAATTGAGGATTTCGGTCGTCATTGTCTTAAGTCTCCATTCGTCCGCGGTCCCCGTTCTTCAATCCGCCCTCCGATCCGAGCTTGTTTCGGATGTCGGGCTCCCCGGGGCTTGTCGCGGGACGCCCAATCGGAGCGTCGGAGTACGGATATACACGTCTCGCTGACAGATTTCAATATCTGTCAGTCAATGATCCGTGATTGATAGCCAATTTTTGCTCCGGCGCGGGCTCGCCGCGCCCGACCGGTGGATAGTTGCCCCCGTACCCCGCTCCTTGGGCCGGATCGTTTGTTTCGCCCTCCCCGCTCTGCTAAATCGCGGCGTAAAAAGCATTTTGGCCGGAGCCCACGCCCCTAGCGTCGCAAGGGGTATCCCGCCCACCTCTTGGAGCCGTCAGATGATCCCCCGCTATACCCGCCCGGAAATGGCCTCGATCTGGGAGCCGCAGACCCGGTTCAAGATCTGGTTCGAGATCGAGGCGCATGCGGCGGACGCGCTCGCCGAGCTTGGCACCATCCCCAAGGAGGCCGCCAAGACCGTCTGGGCCAAGGCCAAGGACGCCACGTTCGACGTCGCCCGCATCGACGAGATCGAGCGCGAGACCAAGCACGACGTCATCGCCTTCCTCACCCATCTTGCCGAGATCGTCGGTCCCGAGGCGCGCTTCGTGCACCAGGGCATGACCTCCTCCGACGTGCTCGACACCTGCCTCAACGTCCAACTCACCCGCGCCGCTGACCTGCTGCTCGCCGACCTCGACAAGGTGCTGGCTGCCCTGAAGAAGCGTGCCTTCGAGCACAAGATGACGCCGACCATCGGCCGCAGCCACGGCATCCATGCCGAGCCCGTCACCTTCGGCCTCAAGCTCGCTTATGCCTATGCCGAATTCTCGCGCGCCAAGGAACGCCTGATCGCGGCGCGCAAGGAGGTCGCGACCTGCGCCATCTCCGGCGCCGTCGGCACATTCGCGCAGATCGACCCGCGCGTCGAAGCGCACGTCGCCAAGGCCATGGGCCTCGTGCCGGAGCCGATCTCGACGCAGGTGATCCCGCGCGATCGCCACGCGATGTATTTCTCGACACTTGGCGTGATCGCCTCCTCGATCGAACGCATCGCGGTGGAGATCCGCCACATGCAGCGCACCGAGGTGCTGGAGGCCGAAGAATTCTTTTCGGAGGGACAGAAGGGCTCTTCGGCAATGCCGCACAAGCGCAATCCGGTGCTGTCGGAAAACCTCACCGGCCTCTCCCGCATAGTGCGAGCCTATGTGACGCCGGCGCTGGAGAACGTCGTGCTCTGGCACGAACGCGACATCTCGCACTCTTCCGCCGAGCGCATGATGGGCCCGGATGCCACGGTGACCCTCGACTTCGCGCTGGTGCGCCTCGCCGGCCTGATCGACAAACTGCTGGTGTACCCCGCCAACATGCAGAAGAACCTCGACCGCCTCGGCGGCCTCGTGCACTCCCAGCGCGTGCTGCTGGCGTTGACGCAGAAGGGCGCCAGCCGCGAGGACGCCTACAAGCTCGTGCAGCGCAACGCGATGCCGGTCTGGCGCGGCGAAGGCGACTTCCTCCAGCTCCTGAAGAAGGACACTGAGGTGAAGAAGTATCTCACCGACGCCGAGATCGAGGAGCAGTTCGATCTCGGCTATCACCTCAAGCACGTCGATAAGATCTTCAAGCGCGTGTTTGGCGAGAGCTGATGACTGAACTTGCAGAGTTCTGTTTCACAAAGAAAGAACTCTCACGGGTTCACGTCACACGACTTGGAGATTCGCACGCGCGACATCAATGGGAATTTCATCGAAGATTAGATCGACTTCACCCGCCTAACGAACGCCAACTCCCAAAGAAAAACGGATCCCCGCCTCATGCCCATCGTCAACCGCATCGCCGCCCTGTCCGACGAAATGGCCGCCTGGCGCCATGACTTCCACGAGAACCCCGAGCTGCTCTACGAAGTCCACCGCACCGCCGGCATCGTCGCCGACAAGCTGCGCGAGTTCGGCTGCGACGAGGTGGTGACGGGCATCGGCCGCACCGGCGTGGTCGGCGTGATCCGCGGCCGCAAATCGACCTCCGACAAGACCATTGGCCTGCGCGCCGACATGGACGCGCTGCCGATCATGGAAACGTCAGGCGTGCCCTACGCCTCAAAAGTCCCCGGCAAGATGCACGCCTGCGGCCATGACGGTCACACCGCTATGCTGCTCGGCGCTGCCAAATATCTCGCCGAGACGCGCAATTTCGACGGTACGGCGATCATGATCTTCCAGCCCGCCGAGGAAGGCGGCGGCGGTGGCAAGGCCATGGTCGAGGACGGGCTGATGACGCGCTGGAACATCCAGGAGGTCTACGGCATGCATAACATGCCGGGCCTGCCCGAAGGCCATTTCGCAACCACCCCCGGCGCGATGCTCGCCTCCTCCGACAACATCCAGATCACGGTCCGCGGCAAGGGCGGCCACGCCGGCGCCGGACCGCATAAATCCGTCGACAGCGTGCTGATCGGCTCGCAGATAGTGGGCGCGCTGCAATCGATCGTGGCGCGCAATGTCGATCCGCTGAAGTCCGCCGTCATCTCGATTACGCAATTCCACTCCGGCACAGCCTTCAACATCATCCCCGAAATCGCCGAGCTCGCCGGCACCGTGCGCACGCTCGACCCTGAGGTGCGCGATCTCGTCGAGCGCCGCATCGGCGAAGTCGCCGACAGCGTCGCGCGAGCCTATGGCGGCTCGGCCGAGACGAAATACACGCGGATGTATCCGGTGACGATGAACCATGCGCGCGAGGCCGGCATCGCCGCCGAGGTCGCCCGCGACATCGTCGGCACCGATCGCGTCAACGACAAGCTCATCCCGATGATGGGCGCCGAGGATTTTTCGTTCATGCTGGAAGCGCGCCCCGGCGCGATGATCCTGGTCGGCATGGGCGACGGCAACGAGTGCCATCACCCGGCCTACGTCTTCAACGACAACATCCTCGGCCACGGCGCATCGTACTGGGTGCGCCTGATCGAGACGCGGATGCCGGCGGGGTAACTCAGCGAAGAGCACCCCCCTATCGAGGCCCGTGGCGTCTACGCCAAACCACAATACAGATAGTCCTGCCGGATTGGCGCGGCCTTGCCAGCCATGCCACCGCGAGGCTGTCGCTTCAGATCAGTTGCAAACCTCTCTCTGCTGTCCAATGCCGCCGCTCCCCTGTGATTGACCCGTACCAATCACTATCCGACACCCTCTTGCTGCAGGTCGGCAGCCCGCCTGGTTGCATAGCACCTGTTCTGAGGATTGGGTCTTTGGCGGTGTGGACTCGGTTCGTTTGCGCTCAACGTCGCGCTTCTTCGAATCTTCGCGCGTCGCGACCGGCTTCTTCTCCTGGATCTTCTCGCACTCATTGTCGTCGCTGACGCGGTAGCCCGGGCGACAGACGATCTTGGTGCAGGCGTCGCCGTCGGCCCTGAAGCCATGGTCGCAGACCAGCGGACAGATGCGTCCCGACTTGGCCTTCAAGGCATCGAGCACATCATCATTCGCAAGCTTCGCATCGAATTTCGTGCCGGCGTATTTGTTGAATAGTATGAGTGAGCGTTGCGCGGTCTCGCTCCAATCGGTATTCGTCTCAGCCTTCATGCAGCCGACGCGGCGCAGTTCGAGTTGGACCGATTTCGCGAGATCGCCGGGCGGCGGAGAATTGGACGGGGGCGACAGCGCAGCAACCTTCCCGATTTCGGCATCCGCGGCCTGCTTCGCCGCGGTCTCAGCCGCGGCCTTTTCGACTGCCTGCTTCTCCGCGAGCGACTTGGCGGCCGCGGCCTCCGCGGCCTTGCGCTCGCGTTCGGCCGCTCCAGCCTTTGCCTGCTCGATCTGCTTTTGCTTCTCCGCAGCGATCCGCGCATCTTCGGCGGCTTTCGCGGCGGCGGCAGCTTTTTCCAGCTCCGCCTTCCGAGCACGTTCTGCGGCGAGCTTCACCTTTTCCTGCTCGGCCAGCCGCGCCTTCTCCGTCGCCGCCGTGCGCTCCTCCTCGGCGGCAATCTTCTTTAGCTGCACGCGGGCGAGGTTTGCATAAAAGCCGTCCGGATAGGTCTGCAGGAATGCTTCCCAGGCGTCCCGCAACCCGGCCTGGAGTGCAAGCTCGTAGTCTCTGCGGACGCTGTCCTGCGGATTGGCCTGCGGGCCGGGCGCAGCAGGCTTGGTCGGGACCAACGCCACGTCGTCGCCGCCGAGCGAGCCGTAGACATAGGGCTCCTGCCTGTTGCCGGTGTTCTTCAGGACGTCGTCCCGCACGAAGCCGAACGCCTTGCGCAGATCGAGCCCGGGCTTCGGCAGATGATCCGACAATGCCACCGCAAACGGGCTGTTCCGGGAATCGCCATCCGAGGCGGTTGAGCCTGCCTTGGCTGCAAACGCGATCATCGTGTTGGGGCTGGTCGGCTCGACCTTGGCAAGCCCGCGCCCGATGGCGCGCGAGGCCACCGTACGCTTCATCGACTTCGCGAACGGATTGTCACGGCAGGCGTCGAGGATGACGAGCCGAAGCTGTTTGGCAGGCTCGATGCTCACCAGCACGCGATCGATCGGCAACGCCTCGTCGTAGACGTCGGTGTCGGTCTCGAGAGCGGCATCGGTCGGGATCAGATAGTTGGTGCCGTCCAGCTCCATGCCGTGGCCCGCATAGTAGATGACCGCGACATTGGCATCTCGCGTCCGCACGCCGAACTCGCGCAGCGCCTTGCGCATTTCAGAAGCATTCAAGTCCTGCCTGACGTCGACCGTGTCGAAGCCGGCTTTCCTCAGCATGGCGCCGATCAAGCCAGCGTCGTTCACCGGATTGGCAAGCTTCGGCACGCTCTTGTACGCGGAATTGCCGATGACGTGCGCGACGCGCTTGTCGGCGAGTGCTGGGCTGCAATCGAGACAGTCTGCAAGAACAAAAAAAGCAAGGGCCGTCAGTGCGAAGGAGCAAGTCCGAAAGGTGCGCTTCATCATCAGTTGCATATTTCGGCCGGTATCTTCACCGTAGGAGTGGCAGGATGATTGGCCGTTCCAAGCCGGCACCCCTTGGCAATCGGCCTGCATCCGGCGGCATTGCAGATCACTTGTCCCGAGGCTTGCGGTGCTGCCGGCGCGGTTTCAGTCTGTTTTCGGTCTGTGTCCCGCCTCCCCGAATCCTCGCGCGTCGCGACCGGCTTCTTCTCCGGCACCTTCTCGCATTCGTTGTCATCGCCAACGCGATAGCCGGCGCGGCAGGTGATCTTGACGCATTGATCGCCGTCGGCCTTGAAGCCGAAATTGCAAACCAGCGGGCAGACCCGTCCCGGCTTCGCCTTCAGCGCATCGAGCGCGTCGACGCTGGCGAGCTTCACGTCGAACTGGGTGCCGGCATATTTGTTGAACAGCGTCAGCGAGCGCTGCGCGGCGGATGTCCACTCGCCCTCTGCAGCCGACGTAAGACAGCCGACGCGGCGTAGTTCGCTCTGCACGGATTTTGTCAGATCAGCCGCGGATAATGTTGACGTCGGCGCCGGCGAGAGCGCAGCGACTTTCTGGTTTTCGACTTCGGGCATCTGCCGATCGGCAGCCGGCTTTGCGGCCTGCTCCGCTTTCTCTGCCGCCTGCTTGGCAGCGAGCTCGGCCTTAGCCTTCTCCGCCGCCTGCTTCTCGGCCAAGGCCTTCGCTGCTGCCGCCTCGGCAATCTTGCGCTGCTGCTCGGCCGCCTCGGCCCTCGCCTGCTCGATCTGTTTCTGCTTCTCCGCGGCGATGCGCGCCTCTTCGGCCGCCTTGGCCGCCGCGGCCGCCTTCGCCTGCTCGGCCTTCTGGGCACGCTCGGCGATGAGCCTTGCCTTTTCCTGCTCGGCCGCCTTGGCCCTTTGTTCAGCGGAAGCGCGCGTCTCTTCGGCCGCGATCTTGTTCAACTGGCCCTTGGCCAGATTGGCGTAGAAGCCATCGGGATACGCCGCTAGAAACGCCTCCCAGCCGTCGCGCGTGGCAAGCTGGAGCGCAAGTTCGTAATCCCTGCGAATGGCATCCTGCGGGTTTGCCTGCGGACCGGTTGCGGCTTGCTTCGCGACGAGGGGCACGTCGTCGCCGCCGAGCGAGCCGTAGACATAAGGCTCCTGCTTGTAGCTGGTCGCCTTGAGCACATCGTCGCGGACGAAGCCGAAGGCCTTGCGCAGGTCAAGTCCCGGCTTCGGCAGGTGCTCGACCAGTGCCGTAGCGAACGGGCTGTTTCTGGCATCGCCGTCGGACGCGGTCGAGCCTGCCTTGGCCGCGAAGGCAATCATCGTGTTCGGGCTGGTCGGCTCGACCTTGGCGAGGCCGCGTCCGATTGCGCGCGAGGCCAGTGTGCGCTTCATAGTCTTCGCGAACGGATTGTCGCGGCAGGCGTCGAGAATGATCAGGCGCAGCTGTTTGGCCGGCTCGACTGCGAACAGTGCCCGCTCGACCGGGATGGTCTCGTCGAGAACGTCGCCGTCCGTCTCCAGCGTGGCATCGGTCGGAATGAGATAGTTGTTGCCGTCGAGCTCGATGCCGTGACCGGCGTAATAGATCACCGCCATGTCTGCATCGCGCGACCTGCCGGCGAATTCGCGCAGCATGCGCCGCATCTCGCTGGCGCTGAGATCCAGCCTGACGTCCACGGAATCGAAGCCGGCCTTCTTGAACATGCCGCCGACCAGGGTGGCATCGTTGACGGGATTGCCGAGCTTCGGCGCGCTCTTGTAGGCGGAATTGCCGATCACGAGCGCCACCCGCCGGTCGGCATGCGCCGATCCGCAGGTAAGGCCCATCGCAAATATCAACAAAGCAAATAGCCGAAACGGAATCACTTGCGTCCCCCCGGATGCAATTCCACGAGACTATTCGGAAGCATCGCCGATTGCTAATTCTTCCTATGTGATGCCCATCACATAGGACGCCCTAATGGGGATATGGATAATGCGGCGCAGCGTCGCCCTGCTTTCGGACAGACGCCGAAGCCGTCTATCGGGGTCGCTACATCTGCACCACCTCGTGGCGCATCACGAACGGTGCAAGCAGCGCATGCACCTCGTTCGCGACTACCTCGCGCTGATCCGGTGGCAGGCCCGCAAGCGTCACAGTGGCGATCGAGCCGTGACTGCCATGGGCACCAACCCTGACCTTGCAATCGATGCCGCGCTCGACCAGCGGCGCCAGTACCTTGGTGAACACGCGCTCCGCCGCGTCCCAGCGCAGCTGCGGCTTGAACACCTTGCCGACGCCCGTCACCGGCATCGGATTGATCGGAATCACCTGCACCGGAACGGCGGCGCGCTCCGGCGTGCGGTCGCGCACCCACGCTTCGAGCTCGCCCGGCTCGACGCTCGCACCCGGCTTCAACTGCACGTAGCCCACCGGCAACTCGCCGGCATAGGCGTCGGGCTGGCCGACCACCGCAGCGAAGCCGACGGCGGGATGTCTGAACATGATCTCCTCGATCGGCGCCGGATCGATGTTGTGACCGCCGCGGATCACGAGGTCCTTGGCGCGGCCGGTGATCCAGAGATAGCCGTCGGCATCGAGCCGGCCGAGATCGCCGGAATTGACCCAGACCTCGTCGACGAAGGCGCCCTTGTTGTGCTCGTCGTTGAGATAGCCGCCGAACACGCCGGGCCCGGCCATGATGACGACGCCGATCTCGTCGGGCGCACAGTCGCCGATCAGGCGGCCATCGGCATCGAGTTGCACGATGCGCACGCGCGCGTAAGGCATGGGAAGGCCGACCGAGCCGAGCCGGATCGGCCGCGACGGATAGGCCAGGGTGTGCACACTCGAGGTCTCGGTCATGCCGTAGACCTCGATCACCGGCAGCTTGAGCTTGTCCTGGATCGCCGAGCCCACGGCGACGGGAATCGCCGAGCCGCCGCCGGCGGCATATTTCAAGCTGGAAATATCTGCATCACCCGCTGGCACCGCCAGCGTAGCGGCAAGCACCGTCGGCACGCTCGACAGCGCGTCGGGCCTGTAGCGCTCGACGAGCTGCCAGATGTTCTTCACCGCATTCGGATTGCGCCAGCCGCTCGGCGACAGCACGACCAGCGAGCCGCCACTCGACAGCGTCAGCAGCACCTGCGTCAACGATCCGCCGACGTGAAACAGCGGCATTCCGAACAGTAGATTGGAGCCAGGCTTCGCCTTCAGCAGCAGATTGAGCGCCCAGGCCTGATAGACCTGGTTGGCATGGGTGTGCCGCACCAGCTTCGGCGTGCCGGTGGTGCCGCCGGTGTGGAAATAGGCGGCGATGTCGGCACCCGAAATCTTGCGCCCGCTGACAAGCCGGTCCGACGGCTGCTGCTTGATCAGGTCGCCGAAGGCGAAGATGCCGTTGGCGGGATCGCCGCCGCCGAACACCTGCACGATGGCCTTGAGATGCTTCAGTTGCGGGCGGATCTGCTCGACCTTCTGCCAGATGTCGGTGCCGGGCATCGGCCCAAGCGCCACCAGGATTTTCGTGTTCGCGGCCTCCAGGATCTCCGCGATCTGGTGCGGCTCGAGCAGCGGGTTGACGGGATTGGCGATGCCCGCGGCTTCGGCGCCGAACAGCGTCACGAAGGCATCCGGCACGAGCGGCAGCATGAAGCTGATGACGTCGCCCTTCTCCGCTCCCAGTGCGTGAAACATGTTTGCGGCCTGCGTGACGCGCGCGATGAAATCGCGATACGTGACCACGACCGGCGTGTCGGCGGGATCGGCGTTTTGCAGGAACTGGATCGCCGCGCCGTCGGGGTTGCGCGCTGCACCCAGCCTGATCGCGTCATAGGTGCTCTCGGCCGCGACGCGATCGGCATAAGGAATCTGCTCGAAGGCCCGGACGTCCGCGTCCGTCAAGAAATCCGGATAGTCGTTGCCGATGAGCCGATCGAGCGCATGAATGCCCGCCATGGAATTTCGTCCTCCCTCAGATGCATGTCCCCGCCCCTGTCTTTTGACATTTTGGTTGGCGAGGCCTCGACCGATTTGCCGGTCGAGCGGGAACACAATGATGGATGATTTGGCGTTCGTCTATTGCCTACCGGCTGCGGCGGTCGCCCTCGATCCAGACCGAAATTGAACCTCCGCGCCCGATCCGGGGACCAAGAAACTGGCGCCGGCCTCCCCCGCCAGCGTCCTGCCGCAAGACTTGAGGTGATCATGCCTACGCATCTGCGGAACCCCATCACAAGGCTGCTCGTCGGACTCGCCATGGCGATCGTGCTGCCTCGCGTGGCGTTGGCCGACACTCAATTCGACAAGATGCGCGCCAAGGTCGCGGCTTTCGTCGTCGACAAGATGGAGAAGCTGGGCGGATCCCGCATCATCTACAAGGTGGACACTGATGGCTTGCGGGAGGCGGTCGTCACGGATCTGCGCGATGACGCCTACAAGATCCTGCGCGAGGGACGGATCGCCTTCTCCGGCCTTGCGATCCGCGACGGCGGCGTCGAAGTGAAGATCGCGGACGCCAAAGGTCGCGAACAGCTCACGCGCAAGCTCGCCTCGGCGGCGGAGGGGTTGCCCACGCACGCGCTCACCGTGACCGACGCCGGCGACGGACTGATCAGGCTTGCGCCGACCGACGCCGCATCCGCCGCACGGCTGCACGATCTCGTCGAAGATTCCATCGCCATGATCGAGCAGCGCCTCAAGGACGCCGGCATCACGCTCGCCAGCGTCCAGCCCGAGGGAACGGACCGCATCCGCATCTTCCTGCCGGGCGCGATGGAGCCCGAGCGCATCACCACGATCTTCGCGAAGAAGGTGCGGGTCAGCTTCCGCCTGATCGATCTCTCGATGCCGCCGGAGCAGGCGCGATCGGGCACGCCGCCCACTGGCACGGAAATCCTGCTCGGCTTCAAGGACAAGCTTCCCTATCTCGTTGCCAAGGACAGCGCGCTTGAGGGCGACGACATCAGCTATGCGGGACCGGGATTTACGAGCGACACGAAGGAGCCGATCGCCTCGTTCCGCTTCAACGGCCGCGGCACGCGGCGCTTCGCCCACATCACCGCAGAGAACATCGGAAGGCCCTTCGCCATCGTGCTCGACGACAGGGTGATCGCGGCTCCCGTGATCCGCGAGCCCATCACCGGCGGCTCGGGCCAGATCTCCGGCAACTTCACCCTGGAAGAGGCCAACAGCGTCGCCATGCGGCTGCGCGCCGGCTCGCTGCCAGGACGTCTTGGCCTCGTCGAGCAGCAGGTCGTACAACCCGCGGCCAAGCCATAAGGCGAAGATCGGGCCCCGCGGCGTCGGGCGTCCCAGGCCCATCCGCGCCGCCGAAGCCGCCCCGAATCACGGCCGCGTTGCGGGCCGACGCACAACCAAAGGGGCAATTGCCGAAACGCCCGATCAAGCTAAAATTTGCCTCTTGCGGCGTGACGGCCAAAGGCTTCATTTCAGGCGGCCGTCATTCGATTTCGGCTATACGTGTCGAGCATACCGACCAGGACTGAAGGCCTTACGCGGGGTTAGTACCATGCCGTCCGGCAGCGCAGACGTTTCCTCGATCCTCGACCGCATTCTCGATGCGGCAACGGACAACCTCAGGATCGCGAAGATCCTGGTCCAGATGGGCCTCGATCCAAACAACGTCACCTACGACGCGATCTTCAACCGGCTGCTGGAGATCTTCGTCCACAACATCACGCTGGCCAATCTGTTCGCCGCGGTCGGCGCCGTCTTCTTCGTCGCCACCCTGTTGATGCGGACGATGGTGCCGCTGCGCGTCGCCAACATGATCGGCTGCGCGTTGTTCGCCGTTTTCGGCGCGCTCTCCGCCAACGTCTCGACGTTCCTCCTGTATCTTCTGTTGCTGCCGATCAACGCCCTGCGGCTGCGGCAGATGCTCAAGCTGGTCAAGAAGGCGCGCCATGCCGCCGAGGGCGACATGTCGATCGAGTGGCTCAAGCCGTTCATGACCGAGCGCAAATATCGCCATGGCGATACGCTGTTCAGGCTGGGCGACCCCGCCAACGAGATGCTCCTCACGGTCACCGGAAAATTCCTGGTCAAGGAGATCAATGTCGAGATCGGGCCGGGAACTCTCATGGGAGAGCTCGGCTTTCTCACGCCGGACAACCGGCGCACCGGAACGATCGAGTGCATCGAAGACGGACAGGTGCTGACGATCACCTATGACCGGCTGCTCGAGATTTATTTCCAGGATCCGCAGTTCGGTTATTACTTCCTGGTGCTGACCAGCCAGCGCCTCCTACAAAACATCGATCGCCTGCAGAAGCAGCTCGCCACGGAGCGGGCGGCCACCACGAACAGGATCGCGTGACCGCCCCGGCTCTACGCCGCAACGCCAAAGACGTTGCGGCCCGCCTGGGACACGATGGCTCCCCGGAATTTTGCGGATATGTCCGCGTCCGCAGCGCATTCGACCCGTCCAGATTGGCGCTGGGGCGGTCCCGCCGCAAAACCGCCCTAAAAACCGAATGGTAACCATGGCGCCTTAAGGTAATGACGTGACCAACTCCCCGACCATCCTGGTGTTCGATTCCGGCCTTGGCGGACTCACGGTGCTCCGTGAGGTCGTCGCCGCACGCCCGGACGCGCATTACGTCTATGTCGCCGACGACGCCTTCTTCCCTTACGGCCACCATGGCGAGGACGAGATCATCGCCCGCGTGGTACCGTTGATGGGTGAATTGATCGGTACGCATGATCCCGACCTCATCGTCATCGCCTGCAATACGGCATCCACCCTGGTCCTGTCTCACTTGCGCGCCGCTTATTCCGTACCCTTCGTCGGCACGGTGCCGGCGATCAAGCCGGCCTGCGCGCAGTCGAAGACCCGCCGCGTCTCGGTGCTTGGCACCAAGGGCACGGTGAAGCGGGAATATACCAAAGCTCTGATCCGCGATTTCGCGCAAGGATGCGAGGTGACTCTGGTCGGCTCACCCGAGCTTGCCTCGCTGGCTGAAGCCGAGCTCAGCGGCGCTCCGATCAGCGACGAGGCCATCCTCGCCGAACTCGCTCCCTGTTTCGTCGGCGACGCCGGGGATGCGACATCGCGCACCGACACGGTGGTGCTCGCCTGCACGCATTATCCGCTGCTGCTCGACCGGCTGAAACGGCTGGCGCCCTGGCCGGTCGAGTGGATCGACCCTGCGCCCGCGATCGCCCGCCGCGTCTCGGATTTGCTTGGCCCGCGGATCGGCGGCATCGTACAGTCCGGCGCCGAGATGATCTTCACCTCGAACCGCGTGCATGGCCTTTCGGCGATGCTCACGCCGTTCTTCGGCGGCCGCGCCCTGGCCTGACTTTGCGCGGCAACGGCGCGCTGCTAGGCTTTGCCGTCGTCACCTTGCCGCAGGCCTTCCCATGTCGGTCCCCTCCACACCACTCAACCGTCTCCGCCAGCTCTGGCGCGAGGGGCGCCCCGCCTTCGGCGCGATCGCGACGATCCCGAGCGTGCAGATGGTGCAGATCATGGCGCGCTCGCTCGACTGGATCATCGTCGATCTCGAACATGGCCCGATTGGATTGACCGAAGCACATGCGATGATCGCCGCGACCACGGGCACGCCATGCACGCCACTGGTTCGGATCGCCGCGAACGAGCCATGGCTTGCGAAAGCACCGATGGACATCGGTGCCTTCGGCATCAACTTCCCGATGATCACCAACCGCGACGACGCCGAGAAAGCGGTGCGCAGCGTGCGCTATCCGCCGCGCGGCGATCGTCTCTGGGGTCCCTTCCACGCGCCGTTCCGCTGGGGCCAGTCGATGCCGGACTACATGGCCAGCGCCGACGACGAGATGATCTGCATGATCACCATCGAGCATGTCGACGCCGTCAATCGCATCGACGAGATCATGGCAACGCCGGGAATCGACGTCGCGGTGATCGGTCCCGGCGATCTCGCGACGTCCATCAACAAGCGCGGGCAGATGGACGATCCGGAGCTGCTCGAGCTGGTCGCCCGCGCGGAGGCGGGCATCCTCAGAAGCGGCGTACCGATCGGGGGCGTGGCGCGCACCGCCGACCAGGCCAACGCCCTGATCGACCGTGGCTACCGCGCCATCGCGCTCGGCTTCGACTGGTCGCTGTTCCAGCGCGGCATCATGGCCGCGTTCGAAGGGATCAGGCGCTGAACAAGCCGATCTCGGCCTTGCCGGAAACCGGGCACTGCTAGGGTCGTTCCACAAACATCTGAAGGCCGGCGATTCCTACCAGATTCCGGCAGGCGCCGTGCGCGACGCCAATACCCTTGGTAACAAGTCGTTGAAATTGTTTGAAATTTACGTCACCGACAAGACCAAGCCCCTGGCCTCGCCGGCGCCCTGATGCGACGAACCGACCGAGCCCAAGCGGGTTGGTTCGTGCTAGATCACGCGGCGAGCGGATGACCCGCTCGCTGCACATATTTTAATCTGCGGGAACCGGAGACCAATGCGCGGGACGCCCAAGACCATCTCGCTGCGACGCCGCCTGATTTGCGACCTCATGCGCGCCTCGATGGGCGTGCCCTTCGTCTCGCTCTCCCGTTCGCTTGATATCCGCCCCCTGCTCGAATCCCGCGCTGGCGCGATGGCGCCTGCCGGCTGGGCGGCCATGTTCGTGAAGGCCTTCGCCCTGGTCGCCAAGGACGAGCCGATCCTGCGGACCGTCTATGCCAAATGGCCCTGGCCATCGCTCTACGAGCTGCCGAAGAGCGTCGCGCTGGTCGCCATCGCCCGGGTCGAACGGGGCGAGGAATGCGTGCTGCCGCAGCGGATATCGGGCCCGGAAGCCCTGCCATTGGGCCAGATCGACGCCGAGATCCGACGCGCCAAGACGGCGCCGGTCGAGGACGTCCCGATGTTCCGCAAGATCATGCGGGCGACCCGCCTGCCCCTGCCGCTGCGGCGCCTGTCCTGGGCGGTGGGGCTGAATTTCGGCCGGCAGCGCGGCAACTGGTTCGGCAGCTTCGCGGTAAGCTCGGTGGCCGCCTATGGCGGCGGCGAGCTCCACCCCATCACGCCGGGCCCCTTCGTCATCAGCTATGGGGTGGTCGAGGCAGACCAGACCATCCATGTCGTGATCCGCTGGGACCACCGGGTGACGGATGCCGCCCCGATCGCCCGGGTCCTGACCCGGCTGGAACAGGTCCTCAACACTGAAATCGCTGCCGAATTGCGGGCAGCCGGCCCCAAGCCCATCCGGGCAGTAAGGACCTGATTCCGGGGGCATTCGCATTGACAGCGAACCCCAAACTCCCCTAAAAGCCGCCTGCTCGCGGGCCGATTTCGGCCCGCGAAGCGTTTCGCGACCCGTGGTCCTGTCCCTTAAGCTTTGGGGATCGGACCTGTCGGTGCCGGGCCTGGCCCGTCACACAGGAGGGCGCGTTTCCTCAAACCATGCAACCGAAGAGGACGCGATGACTAAGCGCAGTGAGGCGAAGTACAAGATCGATCGCCGTATGGGCCAGAACATCTGGGGCCGCCCGAAGAGCCCCGTGAACCGCAGGGAATACGGCCCGGGCCAGCACGGCCAGCGCCGCAAGGGCAAGCTCTCCGATTTCGGCGTGCAGCTCCGTGCCAAGCAGAAGCTGAAGGGCTACTACGCCAATATCAGCGAGCGGCAGTTCCACGGCATCTACGTGGAAGCCAGCCGCCTCAAGGGTGACACCGGCGAGAACCTGATCGGCCTGCTCGAGCGCCGTCTCGACGCGGTCGTGTACCGCGCCAAGTTCGTCTCCACCATCTTCGCCGCGCGCCAGTTCATCAACCACGGCCACATCAAGGTGAACGGCCGCAAGGTCAACATCTCGAGCTACCAGCTCAAGGTCGGCGACGTGATCGAGGTCAAGGAAGCCTCCAAGCAGCTCGCTCACGTGCTCGAAGCCAGCCAGCTCCCCGAGCGCGATGTTCCCGACTATCTCGAAGTCGACCATGGCAAGATGATTGCGAAGTACGCGCGCATCCCCGGCCTCTCCGACGTGCCGTTCCCGGTGCAGATGGAGCCGCATCTGGTCGTCGAATTCTATTCGCGCTGATCGTTTCGGCAGATCGACGTTCAAAGGCCCCGGTTTCCGGGGCCTTTTTCGTTTCAGGCCGCCACTCCCCTGTCTCATCCCATCCGTGTTATGCTTGCACTAACGGAGTTCATCATGACGCGTCTGGAAGAGGCCTTTAGCAAGGTTTCCGGCCTGTCCGATTCAGAGCAGGATGAGTTGGCGCGAGCGCTGCTTGAACTCGCCGGAGTCGATCAACCTCCGATCCAGCTGACGGCGGCGGAAGAGGCGGATCTCGCCGAGGCCGAAGCTGAAATCGCCCGCGGTGAGCTGGCTAGCGCCGATGAAGTTCGCGCGATGTGGGCCAAGCACGGGCTGTGAAGGTCCGTTACACGAAGCGGGCGCTTGCCCAGATCGACGTATATCGAAGCGCGCTCGCCCCAGGAGCAGGCCACGTCCGCGACCGCATTGTCGCGCTTATCGCGCTGCTTCAGGACCATCCTTATGCAGGGCGGCAGACCACTCGTGCATACGTCCGCCGCTTGCCAGTCAACCCTTATCCTTATCTGATCGATTATCGTGTGACCGAGACAGAAATCGTTATTATGCGGTTTCGTCACGCCGCCCGGCGTCCACCTAGAACTCGCTGACCGCGAGCGAATGCCAATCCCTCAGGGAGCAAGTTGATGCTCTACACCCCTCCCCCCGTCGATCCCAAGGCGCCCCCGGTGCGCATCAACCTGCTCTCGGACACGCAGACGAAGCCAACCGCTGCGATGCGCGAGGCTATGGCGCGGGCGGAGGTCGGCGACGAGCAGGTCGGCGATGACCCGACGGTAAACGCGCTGTGCGAGCGCGTAGCCGATCTGCTCGGCAAGGAAGCCGCGGTATACATGCCGTCGGGCACGATGTGCAACGTCACCGCGACGCTGGTGCATTGCCGTCCCGGCGACGAGATCCTCGCGCACGAGACCGCGCACATCATCGCCCGCGAAGGCGGCGCGCATGCGGCGATCGGCGGCTTCCAGGTCACGCAGCTGAAGGGCGCCGACGGCCAGTTCACACCCGACACATTGCGCAGGGCGCTGCATCCGCGGACGCGCTACCAGCCGCCGCAGACCGTCGTCAGCGTCGAGCAGACCGCCAATATCGGCGGCGGCACGATCTGGAAGAAGGCCGCGCTCGACGAGATCGTCGCGATCGCCAAGCAGCACGGCCTCATCACGCACATGGACGGCGCGCGCCTGCTCAACGCCACCGTGGCGAGCGGAATCTCGCCGCGCGACATGACCGCCGGATGGGATTCGGCCTGGATCGACTTCTCCAAGGGCCTCGGGGCGCCGATCGGCGGCGTGCTCGCAGGCTCACGCGCCTTCATCGACGCGGTGTGGCAATGGAAGCAGCGCCTCGGCGGCTCGATGCGGCAGGCCGGCATCTGCGCCGCTGCCTGCATCTACGCTCTCGACCATCACGTCGATCGCCTTGCCGACGACCACGCCAATGCGCGGGCACTGGCTCGCGGGCTCTCGCAGATTTCTGGCATCGAGGTGCAGGAGCCTGAGACCAATCTGGTGTTCTTCAAGCCGGACGGCGCCGGCGTTGCTGGCGACAAGATGGTCGCAGCGCTGCGCCAGCGCGGCGTGACGCTTGCGATGATGGACGGCCGCATCCGCGCCTGCACCCATCTCGACGTCAATGCGAGCCAGATCGAGGAGACGATCGGATACGTCAGGGAGATCGTGCGCGGAGCGTAAGTCAGGTGGCCCGAGGGGCGTAATGGTCGAGCTTACCGCCCCATCGCCTGATAGATCAGCGTCTTCAGCGCCAGCTGGATCCGGCCGCGCTGTGAGGGGGTCTGCACCATGAAGATCCCGAACAGATCGTCTTCGGGATCGATGAAGAAGAACGTGCCGCCGACGCCGTCCCAGCGATACTCGCCAAGCGGCCAGGAAGTCCCCGGCGGCACCGAGGTGCGTACGGCAAAGCCGAGGCCGAAGCCGGAGCTGTCGCCCGGGTAATAGTTCTGGTCGCGCGCGATCTTCGTCTCAGGTCCGATGTGATCGGATGCCATCAGCGCGATGGTCTCGGGCTTGAGATAACGCCGTCCCTCGTAGATGCCGCCATTCAGCAGCATCTGCGCAAAACGGGCGTAGTCGCCGATCGTGCCGACCATGCCGCCGCCGCCCGATTCCCACTTCGACGGCCGCCTGATGTCGCGAACCGGCGTGGTCGGGTTGATGTTGCGGTCCTCCGGCATCGGCTCGGCAACGCGCGGGAATTTGGCGGGATCGGCGACGAAGAACGCGGTCTCGGTCATGCCGAGCGGATCGAGCAGCCGCTCCTTCTCGAACTGGAGCAGCGTCTTGCCGGAAGCGACCTCGATGACGCGGCCGAGCACGTCGGTGGAAAAGCCGTAATCCCACGCGGTGCCCGGCTGCTCGACCAGCGGCAGCGTGGTGATCTTCGCGACGAAGTCGGCATTGCTCAGATTGCTTTGGAACAGATTGGCCTCGGCATAGAGCTCGCGCACCATGCCGCCACCATGATAGCCATACGGCAGACCCGAGCTGTGGCGCAGCAGGTCCTTGATCGTGACGGGACGATTCGGCGCTTCCAGCACCAGCGCGACCTTGCCGTCCTCGGCCTTCGTCTCGACGCCGACCTTCATCTTGGCGAAGGCCGGAATGTATTTCGAGACGGGATCGTCGAGCGAGAGTTTGCCCTCCTCGACCAGCATCATCGCCATGACCGAGGTGATCGGCTTCGACATCGAATAGAGGCGGAAGATCGTGTCCGCGCTCATCGAGATCTCGGTCGCGACGTCACGGACGCCGAAATTCTCGTAATAGACCGGCTTGCCATGCTGCTGGAGCAGCAGGATGGCGCCGGGAATCTTGCCGGTGGCGATCTCGTTCCGGATGTAGTCGGAGACCTTTGCGAGGCCTTCAGGCGAGAATTTGTGCGCGGCGCGCTCGGAGCCTGCACGCGCACCGACCACGCCAAACAGAACAATGAGCGCCGCGATCAGCGCGCGGCGCCCGCGCACATCACTTCTCCATGGATTCATAGACCAACTGCTTCAATGTCCGTTGTACGCGCTGGCGCTCAGTAGGAGTCTGCTCCAGGAGGACGAAGAACATGTCCTGCTTGGGGTCGATCACGAAATAGCAGCCGGAGGCGCCGTCCCACTTCAATTCGCCGAGATCGCCGGGTGGCGGCGGCTTGGCATTGCCGGGATCGGTGCGGACGGCGAGGCCGAGGCCGAAGCCAAAACCGTCACCGGGGAAGTAGAAATAGTCACGGTCGACTCCCGATTTCGGGCCGACCTGATCGGTCACCATCAGCTTGAATGTCTCGGGCTTGAGGATGGTCTTGCCGTCGAGGCTGCCGCCGTTGAGCAGCATCTGCGCAAAGCGCTCATAGTCGGCCATGGTCGTCACCATGCCGCCGCTGGCGAATTGGATTTTCTTGACGGTGGTCGGATCGTTGATCCGGCCGACCCGGAAATCGCTGTCGTTCGGCACCGGCTGCGCCAGGAGCTTCTGCTTCTCGGGGGCCGTAACGAAGAAACCGGTATCGACCATGCCGAGCGGGTCGAGCAGCTTTTCCCGCATGATGTCGATCAGCGGCTTGCCGGCCGCGATCTCCATCACACGCGCCAGCACGTCGGTGGAATGGCCATATTGCCAAAGCGCACCCGGCTGGTTGTGCAACGGCAGTTTTGCGATCCGCTCGGCGAACTCGGCAAGGTCGAAATCGCCGGCATAGATATTGGCCTCGCGATAGGCTTTGCGCACCAGACTGTCGCCATAGAATCCATAGGTGATGCCCGAGGTGTGGCGCATCAGGTCGAGCACGGTCATCGGCCGGTTGGGCGGCACCAGTTCGAGCGACTTGCTGCCGTCCTCCGCCTTCTTCTCGACGCCGACCTTCACATTGGCGAAGGACGGGATGTATTTCGAGACGGGATCGTCGAGCTTGACCTTGCCATCCTCGATCAATCGCATCGCGACCACCGAGGTGATCGCCTTGGTCATCGAGAACAGGCGGAAGATCGTCTTGTCGGTGATCGGCGCCTTGCTGACCACGTCCTGCACGCCGAAGGCTTCGTGGTAGACCGGCTTGCCGTGCTGCTTGATCAGCACGGTGGCGCCGGCGATCTTGCCGGTGACGACCTCGTTCTTGAAGAACTCGCTGACCTTCGCGAGCTTGTCCTGGTTGAAATGCGCGCCGGCCGGAATCTCGTAGGTGCCCTCCGCGTGCGCGGACGACATCGCGCCAAGCGACACCACCGCGCCGCAGACCAGCGCACGCAGTCCAGACTGTGAAATCATACCCCCTCCCCGGAACATGGTCCGGCGGAGTGTACTGACCGCGTCGTCACGCACAAGGGCTGCCGTACCGCGTCAACACGTCCATGTGAAGGGCGGCGCTTCGCTCCGAGAAACAACAGAATATGACGCGGCTGACCGAGGGCGCGGCCGGCAGCGTGTCGATGGTCGTATGAACCGCAATCTTCGCGGCCTGGCCGGCCGGGAAACGATAAACGCCAGTGGAGATCGCGGAGAAGGCCAGCGAGGTCAGCCCATTGGCCTGACAGAGCTCGAGCGCGCGACGATAGCACGAGCGCAGCGCCTCCGCCTCGCCGTGGCTGCCGCCATGCCAGACGGGGCCGACCGCATGGATCACATGGCGCGCGGGCAGAAGGTAGCCGTTGGTGATCTTGGCATCGCCGGTCGGGCATCCTCCGAGCGTCCGGCACTCGGCGAGAAGCTCGGGACCGGCAGCGTCGTGGATCGCCCCGTCGACGCCGCCTCCGCCAAGGAGAGACGAATTTGCGGCGTTGACGATGGCGTCAACGCCGAGCGTGGTGATGTCGGCAACGATGACCTCGAGCTCGGCGCCACTGACCCGGCGCGTCAGCTGGGCCATGCATCAAGCCGCGACGACGACGCCCTTCTCGGAGAAGAGCTGCTGCAATTCGCCGGCCTGGAACATCTCGCGGACGATGTCGCAGCCGCCGACGAACTCGCCCTTCACATAGAGCTGCGGGATGGTCGGCCAGTTCGAATATTCCTTGATGCCGTTGCGCAGCTCGGCGGATTCCAGGACGTTGAGGCCCTTATAGCCGACGCCGATATGGTCGAGGATCTGGACGACCTGGCCGGAGAACCCGCACTGCGGAAATTGCGGCGTGCCCTTCATGAACAGAACCACGTCGTTCGACTTCACTTCGTTGGCGATGAATTCCTCGATGCTCATTTCCATGTCCTTCCGGGGCGGAGCCCCCACCAATTGTCTCGGGCCAGCTCAGCCGATCTAACCCGACATCTACCCATATATGTAGCCCAAACCGTTGTGCATCCAAAGTAAAATGGCGGCGAAGGGCCCTCGTCCTGGACTTGGGCGGCCGGTCTGAGCCCCGCCGGTCCATAGGCTGATGACATCAATATCATCGCCGGAGAGGACTTTCATACCGTAACGGAGCCCCTATCTAGGACGAACCTTGGTTTTGGAACCGGGTAGCGCCAACAACGTTCTCTTGTCCTGTCTGGAGAAAAACGTGACGAAACAAGCCTCCGCTACGGCCGCCGCCCCGCTTTCGTCACCGTCCTCCGACCCGGGCAAGCTCGCCCAGCGGCTGGCAGACGCGTTTCTCACCGTCCGCAACGAGACCGAACGCCGGGCGGCGCCACTCTCGCCAGAGGACCAGCAGACCCAGTCCATGCCGGATGCGAGCCCGATCAAATGGCACCGGGCGCATACCACCTGGTTCTGGGAGCAATTCCTGCTCGGCGAGCACTGTCCGGGCTACCGGCCCTTCCACCCCGATTTCGCATTCCTGTTCAATTCCTATTACGTCAGCGCCGGCCCGCGTCATGCTCGGCATCGCCGCGGCGACATCACCCGTCCCAGCGCCGACCAGGTCGGCGCCTATCGCAGATATGTCGATGCGGCCGTCGTCAAATTCTTCCAAGAAGCGGACGCGGCCAAGCTGCGTGAGATCGCGCCGCTGGTCGAGGTCGGGCTCAATCACGAGCAGCAGCATCAGGAATTGATGTTCACCGACATCCTGCACGCCTTCGCACAGAATCCGGTCTCCCCGGCCTATGATCCGGACTGGCGCTTCCCGGGCGCGACCCGTGCCGGCGAGGATTGGCTGTCTCTGAACGAAGGCATCCACACCGTTGGCCATGTCGACGACAGCTTCCATTTCGACAACGAGAAGCCGGCGCATCGCGCCCTCGTTGGCCCGGTCAAGATCGCCCGCCATCTCGTCACCAACGGTGAATGGCTCGCCTTCATGCGCGACGGCGGCTACCGGACTGCAACGCTGTGGCTGATGGACGGCTTTGCCACGGTGAGCAACGAGGGCTGGGAGGCTCCGGGCCACTGGCGCGAGGTCGATGGCACGTGGCACGTGATGACGCTTGCCGGCCTCAAGCCGATCGATCCGAACGCGCCGGTCTGCCACGTCAGCTATTACGAGGCGGACGCGTTCGCCCGCTGGATCGGAAAACACCTGCCGACCGAGATGGAATGGGAGGTCGCGGCGCGCACCGGCCAGCTCAACGATGCCTTCGGCATCGTCTGGCAGTGGACCCGCTCTTCGTACGCGCCGTATCCGGGCTACCGCGCCGTCGAAGGCGCGCTTGGCGAATACAACGGCAAATTCATGGTCAACCAGCTGGTGCTGCGCGGCTCCTCGCTTGCAACCCCTGAAGGCCACAGCCGTATTACCTATCGCAACTTCTTCTATCCGCACCACCGCTGGCAGTTCACGGGGCTGCGGCTCGCCGACTACGACTAAACATTCCGACGACAAATGCGCGCCGGACAGCGCGTTCAGGAGAGTATCATGAATGTGCACGCCAGCGCTTTGGCCGAAGCCCATCTCCCCGACGAGCAGACGACTGCCTTCGCCCGCGAGGCGATCGAGGACCTCTCGCAGCAGCCGAAAAAGCTGTCGCCGAAATATTTCTACGATGCGACGGGGTCAGAGCTGTTCGAGGCGATCACGCGCCTGCCGGAATATTATCCGACGCGCACTGAGCTTGCGATCCTGAGGGAGCGCGGCAGCGAGATCGCGAAGATCATCCCGGAGCATGCGGCGCTGGTCGAGTTCGGCGCCGGCGCGACCACCAAGGTGCGCCTGCTCCTGGGCCATTGCAAGTTCGCGGCCTATGTGCCCGTCGACATCTCCGGCGACTTCCTGAAGGCGCAGGCAAACGGCCTGAAGCGGGACTTCCCGACGCTCGGCATCTATCCGGTCGCCGCCGACTTCACCACACCGTTCGAACTGCCCAGGGCGGTCGCAACCATGCCCAAGGTCGGCTTCTTCCCGGGCTCGACCATCGGCAATTTCGAGCCGCAGGAAGCGCAGGCCTTTTTGAAGAGCGCCCGCAAGATCCTCGGTAAGGGCGCGCAGATGATCATCGGCGCCGATCTCGAGAAGGATGAGCGGGTACTGCACGACGCCTACAACGATGCCGCCGGCGTCACCGCGCGCTTCAATCTCAATGTGCTGGTGCGCATCAACCGCGAGCTCGGCGGCAATTTCGACCTCTCCGCCTTCACCCATCGTGCGATCTACAACCGCGAGCGGCACCGGATCGAGATGCACCTGATCAGCAGGAAGAGCCAGACGGTGCGTCTGCTCGGCACCAGCTTCTCGTTCCGCCCGGGCGAGAGCATCCACACCGAGAACAGCTACAAATACAGCATCGAGCGTTTCGCATCACTGGCACATGGCGCGGGCTGGCGTGTGCGCGAAAGCTGGACGGATGCGGCGAAGATGTTCTCGGTGCACGCGCTGGAGGTGGCCGAGTAGGCCTCCGCGCCTACTCCTCGGTTGCCGCCCCCAGCGACACCGACTCCCACACCGCGACGACGATCATGATCACCGTCGTTGCGACCGAAAGCCAGAGCGGCGATAGCTCCGACGCGAACCAGCTCAGCACCAGCAGCAGGATGATGCCGATGCCGTGGGAGAGCTGGAGGAAGCCGCGGATGGCGTGCTTGAACAGGATGGTGCCGACCAGGAACACCAAGGGACCGCCGATCGTGCTCACGATGGTCCGCAGGTCGGAATGGCCGGTGGGATGCTTCAGCACCAGTTCGTCCGAGACCGCGGTCAGGATGATGCCGGCGACGATCGGCATGTGCAGATAGGTGTAGGCGAGCCGCGCCAGCCGGCCGGATTCGGTGGACTTCGAGATGCGCTCGGAGCCGGCCTCGGCCCCCTTGTGGAAATAGACCCACCACATCGCGATGGCGCCGACCAGCGCCGAGACGAAGGCGAGGATGTTGTCCGCGGTCCACGTCAGCTCGGCAAAAGTGGCACCGTTGACGACGATGGCCTCGCCGAGCGCGATGATGACGAACAGAGAGCAGCGCTCGGCCATGTGCGCGCCTTCGACGGCCCAGGCCTCGACCGACGAGAAGCCCAGCTTCGGGACCCAGAAGCGCGCCGCCGGCGAGATGTACTCCCAGGTCACCGCCGCGATCCACAGCCATAGCCGCGTATCACCCTCAGACAGGCCGCCAGCGATCCACAGCACCGCGGAGATCGAGAGCCAGGTCAGGATCCGAATCGCGTTGTGCCGCACCGCGGTGCGGTGATGCGGGGTCGCGAACAGCCAGAATGCGGTACGCCCCACCTGCATGGTCGCATAGGCGATCGCAAACCACAGGCCTCGCCCCTCGAAGGCGGTCGGAATCGTCGTCGACAGCACGAGGCCGCCCAGCATCATCGCAAAAAGCAGGATGCGGACCGGCGTCAGCTCGGGATTGAGCCAGTTGGTGACCCAGGCGGTGTAGACCCACACCCACCATACCGCGAGAAACAGCACCGCGACATGCACCGCGCCGAGCGGCGTAAAATGGTGCAGCAGCGTGTGCGAAACTTGTGTGACGGCAAAGACGAAGACGAGGTCGAAGAACAGCTCGGCATTGGTGACACGGCTGTGCTGGTTCGGACCGATGACGCGAAACATCGCGCCGCGCGGGTTCTCCGCAGCCATCTTCGTCCCCGTCGCGCTTGGATCAGGTGCCCGTCAGATCAAGTGCCCGGCCCGCCGGGTACTCCGGTTTGCAGCGCCAGCGCATGCAGCACGCCGCCCATCTGGCCGCGCAGGGACTGATAGACGATCTGGTGCTGCTGGACGCGGGATTTGCCGCGGAAGGATTCAGAGATCACGGTCGCAGCATAGTGGTCGCCATCGCCGGCGAGGTCTCGGATGGTCACTTCGGCATCGGGGATTGCTGCCTTGATCATCGCCTCGATATCGTGGGCGTCCATGGGCATTCTGGTCTCGCTCCTTCTGGTCTCGAATCGCTTGCCGGGGTCCCCTCACCGGCACGGCCAAACTTAGCGTGAACGGCCTTCACCGTCACGCACTCAGGCACTATATCCCTGATCCCAACAGGAAGGCACGACAAAGTGCCGCGCGCGGCAGGTTGATCGAAAAGGCGTGACATCATGAAGCTTCCAGGGCCCGACCACCCCATCACCATCACCCAAAATCCCCGGCGCGTCCGCGTCACGGCCGGCGACATCGTGATCGCCGAGACCAGCAAGGCGCTGACCTTGAAGGAGGCCAAATATCCGGCGGTGCAATATGTGCCGCGGGAGGACACCAATATGGCCCTGCTCGAGCGCACCGACCGCGTCACCCATTGTCCGTACAAGGGCGACGCGAACTATTACAGCGTCAAAGCCGACGGCAAGACGCTGGACAACGCGATCTGGACCTACGAGACGCCCTTCCCCGCGATGACGGAGATTTCCGGCCATCTTGCCTTCTATCCGGACAAGGTGAAGATCGAGGAAGTGGGGTAGGCTCACGGGACGCCGACGCCGGGCGATCGCGGATCGCCCTCCCCTCCGATACAAGGCACGCGATGCCGCGCAAGGCCGCAAGACTGATTGGGGTCTCGTTGCTCGGAGCAGCCGGCATCGTCATTGCCATGACCGCTGCCGGGCTCGGGTTTCGCGCCTATCGCCAACATCTTGCCGCGGATACTCTCGCCATCCGTTCCCCCAAAGGGGTGGAGGAAGGAAGGTTTGTCGATATCGGCGGCATCCAGCAATGGATTCAAATCCGCGGCGAGGATCGGGATAATCCGGTTCTCCTGTTCGTCCACGGCGGCCCCGGAGGATCGACTTTACCGATCTCATCGGGCTGGCGCCCCTGGGAAAAGCATTTCACCGTGGTGCAGTGGGACCAGCGCGGCACCGGCCGCACTTACGGCGCGGCTGGAGACGCGCTCGCTCCAACGATGACACTCGAGCGGATGACGCAGGATGGCATCGAGCTGGCCGAGTATCTGCGAACCCATCTGCACAAGGACAGAATTGTCCTCGTCGGGCATTCGTGGGGCTCGTTCCTGGGCATACACATCGTCAAGCAGCGCCCTGATCTGTTCTATGCTTATGTCGGCACGGGACAAGTGGTCGGCAGGGCGACCTTCGAGCAGCAATTCGAGATCACGATCGCGCATCTGCAAGCATTGGCGCAGTCCGCTGGCAATAGCGAGGCCCTGGCGGAATTGGCGCCAGTCGTCGCGCGACCTCTGATTACTCCACAAAATCGACTGGTTGCGGACAAGTGGAGCAAGGCGCTGGGGCTCCCCTCCATCGAGAGCTTCCAGTTGGCGGGTCCCGTCCCGCCCCCGTTCATGCCGGATTTCTCGCTGCTGGACTGGTACAATTGGCGCAAAGGCATGGCCTTCTCCGCAAAATATCTGCGCGGACGAGAGGGCCCCATGTTCAAGCGCGATGTCGCCTCGCTGGGCCTCGCGTTTCCGATCCCCGTGATCTTCATCGAGGGCGATGCGGACTACAACACACCGAGTGGGCCGGCCGAACAACTCTTCAATCAGATCACTGCCCCGCATAAGGAATTTGTCTGGGTGCGCGGCGGAAGTCATTTCATTCCATTCGATCGTCCCGACGAGTTCCTGGCGGACCTGGTCACCCACGTGAGACCGTTCGCAGGCCATTGATGGCCGGCGCGGCGTCCCGATTCGAGCCGGCCCCCGGCTACGCCCTGAAGATCGTGAGCCCCAGGATCAGCAGCACCAGGAAGATCACGACGAAGACGTAGAACAGGAAGCGGGCGATATCGGCGGAGGCGGCCGAAATGCCGGTGAAGCCGAGCACACCGGCCACGATCGAGACAAGTAAGAAGATCAGCGCCCACTTCAGGATCGTCATCGCCAGCTCCGAATTGGTGCCGCCCCTCGCGGCCTCACGCCCTTTTCGCGAACCCTAACTTCGTTACGCGGAACTGGTTCCTAAGGGGATCCGGGGACTGAAGAGCGACCCAAACGGCCCTTGCTGAATCAGGTTCCCGGCGGCACAGTCCAGCCGGGGCGGGAGCGCGGGGCAATCATGATGACGATGTCACATTCGGCGACGATCGGCGCAGAGGCACACGCCGCACGCAAGGCCAAGACGCGCAATTTGTCGCTCGATCGTGCCCGTACCTTCCTGACGCTGGTGGTGCTGCTGCACCATGCAGTCATCCCCTATACTTACTTCGGCCATACCGACCCGAAGTTCTTCTTCGGCTTCGACATGATCGTGCTAGCCACCGACAGCTTCTTCATGGCGATGTTCTTCTTCCTGTCGGGCTTGTTTGCGTGGTCGGGCATTGCCCGCAAGGGACCGCTGAACTATTTGGCAGATCGCCTGCTTCGGCTTGGCCTGCCGTTCGTGATCTGCGCATTCACGATCATTCCGCTCGCCTATTACGCCATCTCGCTCAGACACCATCCCGCGATCGGCTTTTCGGAATATTGGTGGAATATGGTCACGGTGGGCCCGTGGCCGAGCGGGCCGATCTGGTTCCTTTGGGTCCTGCTCGGATTCGACGTGGTCGCCTGCATATTGCATCGGCTGTCACCCACCCTGCTCGATCCGATCAACCGCCTCTCGCTGCACGGTCGCCGTCGGCCCGCCGTGTTCTTCGCGGTCATGCTTGCCGTCACCGCAGCGTTCTATGTTCCCGGGCTGATGTATTATGGACCAGGCAACTGGTTCGAGTTCGGGCCCTTCTCGGTGCAGCACGGGCGTGTGATGCTCTATGCGAGCTACTTCTTTTTCGGTGCCGGCATTGGCGTCGCGAATATGGATCGCGGCCTGCTCGCGGCAGACGGCCGGATGGCGAAGGTCAGCTGGGACTGGATGGTCTTGACGATCGTTCCGTATTGCCTGCTCTGGGGACTGATCTTCATCAAGCGCGAAATACTGGGAAATCCGTCGCCGCTGCCGAACTGGTATGAGGGGCTCTATGCCATCTGCTTCGCTGTCTTCAGCGTGGCTATCATGTTTCTAATCCTCGCCTTTTTCCAGAGGTTCAGACAATCAGGCTCAGCCAAGCTACTCGATCCGATGCAGGCGGACGCCTACGGCATGTTTTTGGTGCACTACCCGATCGCGCTTTGGCTGCAATACTGGCTGTTTGATTATGAGCTGCCAGCGATCGTCAAGGCGACGATCGGGTTCGTGCTGACAGTCGCGTTCAGTTGGGCGCTAACGCGCGCCTTGCGCCAGATCCCCGGGGCAACGAAGGTGCTGTGACCCAGTGGCCCGGATGGAGCGCACGCTCCATCCGGGCCACGGGACTTATCGTGAGGCCAAGGTCTCTCAACTCGTCATTGCGAGGAGCCCCTTGCGACGAAGCAATCCAGAGTCCCTCCGCGGAAACCGTCTGGATTGCTTCGTCGCTTTGCTCCTCGCAATGACGGAGAGCGCGGGAACGGCTTACGCCGCCTTCCCGCCCATATACTCCGGCAGCCAGTGCTCGAACGATTTGCGCAGCGTGTCGATCGCAATCGGCGCCTCGCCCACGATGGCAATCGCGTCACCACCGGTGGTGCCGATCCGCACGCAGGGCACCTCGCATCCGCGCATCTTGGCGAGCACGCGGCCGGCCTCAGTTTCCGGCACAGTGACGAGATAGCGTGCCTGGTCCTCGCCGAACCAATAGGCCTGCGACACAAGCGCGGTCGGCGCCGCGAGCAATTTGGCGCCGATGCCGCTCGCCATCGCCATCTCGGCGAGCGCGATCAAGAGGCCGCCGTCGGAGAGGTCGTGCACGGCCGTCGCGGTACCCGCATGGATCATGCCGCGCACGCAATCGCCGTTGCGCTTTTCGGCGGCGAGATCGACCGGCGGCGGCGCGCCCTCTTCGCGGCCGCAGATGTCGCGCAAGTAAACCGACTGGCCGAGCCAGCCATGGGTCTCGCCGACGAGCAGAATCGCCTCGCCCTCGGCCTTGAAGGCGAGCGAAGCGGATTTGGTGAAATCGTCGAGCAGGCCGACGCCGCCGATCGAGGGCGTCGGCAGGATCGCGCGGCCGTTGGTCTCGTTGTAGAGCGAGACGTTGCCGGAGACGACCGGGAAGTCGAGCGTGCGGCAGGCTTCCGAGATGCCCTTCAGGCAGCCGACGAACTGCCCCATGATCTCGGGCCTTTCAGGGTTGCCGAAATTGAGGTTGTCGGTGATCGCCAGCGGCTTGCCGCCGACCGCGGTGATGTTGCGCCAGGCTTCCGCCACCGCCTGCTTGCCACCCTCAAACGGATCGGCCTCACAATAGCGCGGCGTGACGTCGACCGTCAGCGCCAGGCCCTTCGGTCCGTCCTGCACGCGCACCACGGCGGCATCGCCGCCGGGGCGCTGCATGGTGTTGCCGAGGATGACGTGGTCGTACTGCTCCCACACCCACCGCTTGCTGCACATGTCGGGCGTGCCGATCAGCTTCTCCAGCGCCGCGCCGAGGCCTATCGGCGCCGCAACGTCACGCGCATGTACGATCGACAGCGCGGCGGAGGGGACATGCGGGCGGTCATAGACCGGCGCTTCGTCACCGAGCTCCTTGATCGGCAGGTCGGCCATGACGTCGCCGCCGTGCTTGACCACGAAACGCTTGCTCGGCGTGGTGTAGCCGACCACGGCGAAATCGAGCCCCCACTTCGTGAAGATGGCCTCGGCTTCCTTTTCCTTCTCGGGCTTGAGCACCATGAGCATGCGCTCCTGGCTCTCCGAGAGCATCATCTCGTAGGCGCTCATGCCGGTCTCGCGGGTCGGCACCGCATCGAGATCGAGGTCGACGCCGAGATCGCCCTTGGCGCCCATCTCCACCGCCGAGCAGGTCAGGCCCGCCGCGCCCATGTCCTGGATCGCGATGACGCAGCCCTTCTCCATGATCTCGAGGCAGGCTTCCAGCAGCAGCTTCTCGGCGAAGGGATCGCCGACCTGCACGGTCGGGCGCTTCTCCTCGGACTTGTCGTCGAACTCGGCCGACGCCATCGAGGCGCCGTGAATGCCGTCGCGCCCCGTCTTGGAGCCCAGATAGACGATCGGCATGTTCACGCCGGAGGCGGCCGCATAGAAGATCTTGTCGGCATCGGCGAGGCCGACGGCCATCGCGTTGACGAGGATGTTGCCGTCATAGCGGGTGTGGAAGCGCACCTGGCCACCGACCGTCGGCACGCCGAAGGAATTGCCATAGCCACCGACGCCGGCAACGACGCCGGAGACGAGATGCCTGGTCTTGGGATGTTCCGGCGCACCGAAGCTCAGCGCATTGAGGCAGGCGATCGGGCGCGCGCCCATGGTGAAGACGTCGCGCAAAATGCCGCCGACGCCGGTGGTCGCGCCCTGATAGGGCTCGATGTAGCTCGGATGGTTGTGGCTCTCCATCTTGAAGACCACGGCCTGGCCGTCACCGATATCGATCACGCCGGCATTCTCGCCCGGGCCCTGGATCACCCAGGGCGCCTTGGTCGGCAGGCCGCGCAGATGGATACGCGACGATTTGTACGAGCAATGCTCGTTCCACATCGCCGAGAAGATGCCGAGCTCGGTGAAGCTCGGCTCCCGCCCGATCAGCTTGAGGATGCGCTCATACTCGTCGGGCTTGAGCCCGTGGGCGGCAACCAGTTCGGGGGTGATCTTGGGTTCATTCTTCATGGATTCGGGGCTTTCGGCGGGCTTTGGCCGTTCTTAGGAACATCGGAGGGCTTGGAAAAGCCCTTTATGGCGCATTTTCCCGCTGTCCCACGTTTTGCGGCGGGGGCCCCGCGGGAACAGGAATTGCACGGCGCGGACGGATCGGATTTAAGGGCTAAAGACCCGCAATTGAAGGCCCATTTCCTTGCACGAATTGACCAAAGCGCCCGCTCCCCGCCGCCCCGACCTCCATGTTGCCACCGAGGGAGAATTTAAGGGCTGGCGGACCTGGATTCGGGACAGTTTTGAGTCCCATGTCGGCCCGTTCTGGCACCGGATCGAGGCGGACGGCAGTGTCCGCAGCGCCTTCCGGGTCGAAAAGAAGCACCTCAACGGCTCCGGCAACGTCCATGGCGGCTGCTACATGGCCTTTGCCGACTACTCCCTGTTCGCGATCGCCACCCACGTCCTGGACAGCCGGGCGGTGACGACCAACTTTGCCTGCGAATTCCTCGACGCGGCACGGGAGGGCGAGCTGATCGAATGCACCGGCGAGGTCAGCCGCGCCGGCGGCTCGCTGATCTTCCTGCGCGGCAAGATGATGTCCGGCGAGCGACTGCTGCTCACCTTTTCCGGCACGATCAAGCGGATGAAGCGGAAGCCGCAGCCCCAGCCAAACGCATAGCTCGACGGCTTCCCTTTTTGGATCCCCTCGCCCACAGTCGGGTGTGCGCTTGTACGCCGGGGAGCAGGAACAAGGTGCCGCAGAGCACATCTGAGGCGGGTCGCGCGATGGCGTCCGCATCAACGCCGTCGCCGTCCATGGCCGCCACCGGCGCACGCAGCTGGCACGACTATGCGCTGCTGTTCGCGCTCGCCTGCTGCTGGAGCTCGACCTATCCGCTGGCGAAGCTCGCGCTGGACACGATTCCACCCATCACCTTCATCTCGGCGCGCTCGCTGATCGCGGCCGCGTTCCTGTTCGCGATCCTGTGGATGCGCGGCGTCACGATCCCGACCGACGCCAAGGCCTGGAAGCTGTTCGCGACCCAGCAATTGATCAACTCGACCTTCCCGTTCCTGATCATCACCTGGTCGCAGCAATATGTGCCGGCGTCGAACACGGTGGTGCTGGCCTCCACGACGCCGATCTTCGCCTTCCTGATCACCTCGCTGATCACGCGGCATGAGCCGGCAACGCTGCTCAAGCTCGCCGGCGCGATCCTCGGTCTTGCCGGCACGATTCTCATCGTCGGCCTCGATGCGCTGCGCGGGCTCAGTAGCGAGATCGTCGCCGAGATCGCGATCCTCGTCGCCACCATCTCCTTTGCCTGCGCCACGATCTTCGGCCTCAGGCTGTCCGAGTACGACCCGATGGTGGTGGCGGCCGGCTCGTTGCTGTTCGGCGGCATCATCCTGCTGCCGCCCTCGCTTGTCATCGATCAGCCCTGGACGCTGCACCCGACGCCGACCGCGATCATCGCCACCATCGTCATGGGCATCGTGTCGAGCGCATTGGGCTTGATGCTGTTCTACGTCTGCCTCGGCCGGCTCGGCACGCTGACCACCAACGCGCAAGGCTATTTGCGCATCCCGATCGGCGTGGGTCTGTCCGTGTTGCTGCTCGGCGAGAGCGTGCCATCGAACCTCGCGCTGGGCCTGCTGCTGGTCATGGCCGGCGTTGCGGCCATGACGGTGCCGGCGGAGCGGCTGAAGCTACGATAGCGTGAAGCGCTTTTTGCGAGCGTCAATCAAGCAGCCACGTTCGGCTGCCGGAAGGCCGCTTCCATCTCGCGGCGCACCCGCACGGCGAGACTATTGGGATCGTATTCGACGTCCTGCCATCTCAGGCGCTGACCTGGCTCGATATCGGTCTTGAGCTTGACACGGTGGGCGAGGCCGAGCGGCAAGTAGCCCTGCTTCAGTGAAGCGTCGGCTGGGGTCTGCTTGCCCCAGACGCAGAAGCCGCCTTCGCCGTCGAGCATCTCGCCGGCCTTCAGCTTGCGCTTGGCGGTCGCGACCACATCGGAGTTGAACACGATCGGCGCGCCGGTCGGCTCCTTGCGCAGCGCCGCGGAGGCAACGGAGATGCCGAGCTCGAGTCCGATCATGTGGATCGGGCGGTACAGCGAGGCATATTTGCCGGTCTTGTCCGGCAGCATGCTGTATTCGCGGAAGCATTCCTCGGAATAGGCGCTGTCGGTCTCGAACACGACATAGGTGCCCATCACGAGGCTCTGCGGCACATCGGTGCCGTCACGATAGACCGAGGACGTGACCTCGGTGACGCCTGACTTCTCCAGCATGCCGCCGTCGGATTTCGGCTTGCAGATTTCGGCGTGCTCGAAACGCGTCGCCGGCGGGAACGACAGGCCCTCGCTTTGCGCATGCAGCCCGGTCGCATTACATACCGCCGTCATCTCGATGCCGGACTTGGTGCCGTCGACGAAGGAGTTGAACATCTTCGGGTTGATCGAGTTGCGATCCTTGATCTTCATGTACTTGTCGAGAATGTCCCACACCGTATCAGGCGTCGACTGGTGATAGGTCGGGTGATAGCGGGTGCCCTTGCCGGCGGCGACGACCTTGAAGCCGGCGGCACGCGCCCAGTCGACGTGATCGGCGATCAGCGCCGGCTGGTCGCCCCAAGCGAGTGAATAGACGACGCCGGCCTGCTTCGCCTTGCGCGCCAGGATCGGGCCTGCGACTGCGTCCGCCTCGACATTGACCATCACGATGTGCTTGCCGTTCTCGATCGCCTTCATCGCGAAGCGGATGCCAGCGCCGGGATCGCCGGTCGCCTCGATGATCACCTCAATGGCCGGGTGCCTGATCAGCGCGTCCGCATTGTCGGTGACGACGGTGCGGCCATGCTTGAGCGCGTCGTCGATCGAGGTTGCCGCATATTGCTCCTCCGGCCAGCAACCGAGCTTGAGCTGCGCATGGGCACGGGCGGTGTTCAGGTCGGCGACGCCGACGAGATGCATGCCGTCGGTCTGGCGCACCTGCGACAGGAACATCAGGCCGAATTTTCCGGCCCCGATGAGGCCGATGGTAACAGGTTTGCCGGCCGCCTTGCGCTCCAGCAGCATGCGATGGAGATTCATCTGGATTTCCTTAAGCGTTCCTCGGATGACGGCGTTGTTGCAGCCGTGAGGTCCGGCCGCGCTCGCCTTGCACGGAAACGTTAGGCAGCGGCGAATCCGGGGGCAATTCAGATTATCTGCCGCGACGATGTAGGCACGCTAAACAATCGACACGGCCTGCTGCCCGCTCCAGGCGTCGCGTTCCCCGCGCAACCAGTCGAGGAAGGTGCGGGTCTTGCGGTGGCGCAGATGGCCGTGCGGACAGACGATCCACTGCGTGGTCAGCGCGACCTGCGGCGGGTTCTTCACGGGGCAAACCAGGCGGCCGTCGCGCAATTCGCGCCAGGCCAGCAGTTCGCTTTCCAGCCCAATGCCGAGGCCGTCGACGGCAGCGTCGATCGCCATGTGGCTGCGGTCGAACAGTACGCGCTTCCAGCGTTCCGCAGGCTCGATACCGGCCTCCATGAACCAGCGCGGCCATTGCATCTGTGATTTCACCGAATGGATCAGCCGGTGCTTGAGCAGGTCTTGGGCTACGAGGCTCCCCGCAGCAAACGAGGAAGGCGAACACAGCGGAAAGAAGCGCTCCTTGCCGAGACTTTCCACGAACAGACCTGGCCAGCTGCCTTCGCCATGGCGAATCTCGAGGTCGACATTCTCCTTGCGGAAATCGGTCGGCTCATTGGTGCCGTCGAGCCGCAATTCGATGTCCGGATTGGCGTTGACGAAGCTTGCCAGTCGCGGCAGCAGCCATTTGCTCGATACGCTCGGCGCGGCGCGCACCGTCAATGTGGTGGCGGAGCGGATGCCGCGGACATGCTGCGTGACGTCGGTGACGTGCTCGATCTCGCGGCTGATCATCTCGAAATAGCGTTCGCCGGCCTCGGTCAGGGTAATGTTACGCCCCACCCGAGAGGTCAGCGCCGTGCCGAGATGCAGCTCCAGCGCCTGGATCTGCTGGCTGACGGCCGACGGCGTGACCCGCAATTCATCCGCCGCACGGGAAATGCTGCCCGCGCGCGCCACCGCGTGGAAGACGATGATGGCGCGAAACGGTATCTGCATCAGGAAACCTTTTAGGCCAGCTAAAGTGACGGCGAATATAATTCAATTGTCGCCCATGGCCAGCGATCTAGGCTTCAGGCTCAAGGCAACCCGCAGCAGACGGGTGCTGATCGAGGAAACAGGACGGCGCGGAGCGCCGGTTCGCGCGGGGGGAAGGACGCAAGGCAAAGCCCTTTCACCAGACAAGCGATTTTGAGATCACCGGCGCAGGGTTTGCGCGCGGCAACGAACACGTGCGCCGACAAGACAAGGCGCGGCACAAACGCATCAGGGGAGGACGAACGATGTCGGGTCAGCGCCACACCATCTCACGCCGCAATTTCATGGCTGCCGCTGCCGCGGCTGTACCTCTGGTCGCCATTCGCACCAGGCCGGCGCAAGCGGCCGAGTTCGAGTACAAGCTCGCCACCGGCCAATCGCTGACGCAACCGATCAACACCCGGCTCGACCAAGCCGTGAAGCGGATCAAGGAGGCGAGCGGCGGGCGCCTCGAGATCAAGTTCTTTCCGGCCTCGCAGCTCGGCTCGGACACCGATCTGTTGACCCAGATCCGCAGCGGCGGCGTCGACTTCCTCAACATCGCCGGCTCCGTGCTGTCGACCGTATCGCCTGTGGCCGGAATCGCCAATGTCGGCTTTGCCTTCTCCGACTACAGCCAGGTCTGGAATGCGATGGATGGCGATCTCGGCAGGCTGATCGCAACCCAGATCGAGAAGACCGGCGCGCTTGTGATGGCCAAGCCGGCCGACAACACGTTTCGGCAGATCTCGTCGTTTACCAAGCCGATCAAGACCCCGGGCGATCTCGCCGGCTACCGGATCCGCGTGCCTGTTTCGCCGATCTTCACCTCCCTGTTCAAGTCGCTGGGTGCCAACCCGACTTCGATCAACTTCAACGAATTGTACACGGCGCTGCAGACGCATCTGGTCGATGGGCAGGAGAACGGCCTCGTCACCATCGAGGCAGGCAAGATCTATGAGGTGCAGAAGTACATCTCCGAGACCAATCACATCTGGGATCCGTTCTTCATCCTCGGCAACCGCCGTTCGGTGAAGGCGCTGCCCGACGAACTGCAGGTGATCGTCCGCAAAGAATTCGACCAGGCCGCGATGGAGCAGCGCGCCGATACCGCGAAGCTCAACACGACCCTGAAGGATCAACTGGTCGCTAAGGGCATCAGCTTCGAGGGGTCCGATAAGGAGGCCTTCCGCAAGGGATTGTCGAGCGCCGGCTTCTACAAGGAATGGCGCGGCAAGTTCGGTGAGGACAACTGGAAAACGCTCGAGGCCGCCGTCGGGGCGCTCGCATGAGCGCGGTCGTCGACATGCCCGAGGCGGTAACGCTCGGTGACGCGCGGGCGATCCGGGGACGCTGGCCGGAGCAGGTGCTGCGCTGGCTGGTGGAGATCCCGGCGGCGATCGCCGTGGTCGCCGAGGTGATCATCCTGTTCGCCGGCATCGTCGCACGCGGGGTCTTCCATCGGCCGATCGTCTGGTCGGACGAGCTCGCCTCGATCCTGTTCCTCTGGCTCGCCATGCTCGGCAGCGCCATCGCGGTGCAGCGCTCGGCGCATATGCGCCTGACTTTCTTCACCTCCCATTTGTCGCCACGCGCGGAGGCCTGGGCCTCGACGCTCGCAGCCGGCTCCGTCGCGCTGTTCCTGGCGATCATCCTGCATCCGGCGCTGGACTATGTGGAAGATCAGGCGTTCGTGGAGACGCCGGCGCTCGGCTGGTCGGGCGTGGTTCGCGCCGCGGCGATTCCGGTCGGCTGCATCGTCGCGCTGGCCAGCATCTGCCTCACGCTGGTCAAGCGATCGGCGAAGGACCTGTTGGCCGTTGGAATGCTGTTTGCCGCGATCGCCGGAGCACTCTATTTCGCCGGGCCTTGGCTGAAGTCGCTCGGCAACTGGAACCTGCTGATCTTCTTCGTCGGGCTGCTCGGCTGCGCCGTGATGGCGGGCGTGCCGATCGCCTTTTCCTTTTGCCTTGCGACCGTCGCTTTCCTCCTGACCACGACGCGCACCCCATTGCTGGTCGTGGTCGGGCGGATCGACGAAGGCATGAGCTCGCTGATCCTGCTCGCAGTGCCGCTGTTCGTGCTGCTGGGCCAATTGGTCGAGCAGACCGGCATGGCGCGGGTCATGGTCGCCTTCCTCGCCTCAGTGCTCGGCCATGTCCGAGGCGGGCTGTCCTATGTGATGCTCGGCGCCATGCTACTGGTCTCGGGCATCTCCGGCTCCAAGACCGCCGACATGGCGGCGATCGCACCGGTGCTGTTCCCCGAGATGCGCAAGCGCGGCATGAAGGATGGTGAACTGGTGTCGTTGCTCGCGGCATCGGGCGCGATGAGCGAGACCATTCCGCCATCGATCGCGCTGATCGCGATCGCCTCCGTCACCGGCGTGTCGATCGCGGCTCTCTTCACCGCCGGCATCCTGCCGGGGATCGTGCTGGCGATCGTGCTTGCTTTCGTTGCGCGCTACCGGGCGGGCGCGGAGGAGAATGGCGCGGCCAAGGTCGCTCGCGCGCCGCTATCCGTGGTCGCAAGAACGTTCTGGGTGGCGCTGCCGGCGCTCGCCCTGCCATTCCTGATCCGCAGCGCCGTGGTCGAGGGCGTTGCGACCGCGACCGAAGTCTCGACGATCGGCATCGCCTACTGCCTCGTGCTCGGCCTGATCATCTATCGCGGCAGTCTTACGTGGAAGAATGTGCTGCCGATGCTGGTCCAGACCGCATCGCTGTCCGGCTCGATCTTGTTCATCGTGGGCGCCGCGAGCGCGATGGCCTGGGCGTTGGCGCAATCCGGCTTCTCGCATGATCTCGCCGCGCGCATGGCGGGCGTGCCCGGCGGCGCCTACGGCTTCCTGCTGATCTCGGTGCTGGCTTTCATCGTGCTCGGCAGCGTGCTGGAGGGCATCCCGGCCATCGTGCTGTTCGGCCCCCTGCTTTTTCCGGTGGCGGCGCAGTTCGGCATCCACGAGGTGCACTATGCGATGGTGGTGATCCTCGCCATGGGCCTCGGCCTGTTCGCGCCGCCGTTCGGCCTTTGCTACTACGCCGCCTGCATCATCGGCAACGTTCCGCCGGATGCCGGCATGCGCCGGATCTGGATCTATCTCGCCTGGCTGTTCCTGGGCCTGTTGCTGATCACCTTCGTACCCTGGATATCCCTAACGTTTCTATGAGATTGGCACGCCCCCTTCAGGTCGAAAGCTGCTTCTCGGCGATCGAACAGCCATTCGGCCTGCGCCTTGCGCAGATATTTCGGCGCGCGCCGCATCTGGATCAGGAGTTCGTTGAAGACCATGCGCGCTTCGGCCGTGCGGCCGACCATCTGCAGCAAGTCCGGCCATTGCTTCTGGAGATCGTCCGGCGTCGCGACGACGGGTCAGTCGTCTCAGACGCGATGCAGGTTCATGAAATCGCAGCCGAATGCAGCTATTGCTTGGCGTCGTCCGCGAGCATTTTCCGATATTTTTCGACGTCACGCGTCACGAGCTTTTGCAGCACCTCGGGCGTGTGCTCGTCGGGGTCGGGCGCAACGGTCGAGAGGTCGGCGAAGCGCTTCTTCACGGCATCGGTCTCGACTGCCGTGCGCGCGGCGGCATTGAGCTTGGCGATCACCGCCGGCGGGGTGCCCTTGGGCGCAAACAGGCCGTTCCAGCCCTGCGCCTCGAATTCAGGCAGGCCGGCTTCGGCAGACGTCGGCAGATCCGGCAGCGTCGCGAGCCGCACGGTGGAGCCGACCACGACGCCCTTCACCAGCTTCTCGTTGATCGCCTGCGAGACTGACGCCGCCGCATCGCAGACGCCGTCGATCTGACTGCCGACCGCATCGGTCAGCGCGGGGGCGGCGCCGCGATAGCCGACCAGCGTCGCGTCGACCCCGGCGGCGGTGACGAAGCTCTTGCAGATCAAATAGTTCGACGAGCCGACGCCGGCATGGCCGAGATTGATCTTGCCCGGGTTGGCCTTGGCGTAGGCGATGAACTCCTTCAGGTCCTTCGCCGGAAAATCCTTGCGCACGGCGATGATGCCGAACGTCTTCGCCACCATGGCGATCGGCACGAACGAGTCCGGCGTGAACGGCAGTTTTGGATAGATCGTGTAGGTCGCGGCATTGGTGCCGGCATTGCCGATCGCGATGGTGTAGCCGTCAGGCTCGGCACGAGAGGCGCGTGCCAGCGCGGTCGAGCCGCCGGCGCCGGCGACGTTCTCGATCACGATGGTCTGGCCGAGCGCGATACCCATCTGCTCGGCGACGGTTCGCGCGATCACGTCCGAGGTGCCGCCGGCCGCGAACGGCACGATCATGGTAACAGGACGTTTGGGATAATCCTGCGCGAACGCAGCGGTCGCGAACGACAGCGCCGCGAGCGCGGCGAGCGACCGCTTCAGCACGAACGAAATCACGCGGCTTTTTCCAGATGCCGGACGAGGCCGGCGAACAGGCCGCGGCCGTCGGTGCAGCCCATGATGTCTTCGACGTGGTTTTCCGGATGCGGCATCATGCCGAGCACGTTGCCCTTGTCGTTGACGATGCCGGCGATGGAATGCGCCGCGCCGTTGATGTTGCTGTTATCGTCAACGACACCGTCGGCCGAGCAGTAGCGATAGAGCACCCGCCCCTCACCTTCGAGCCGCTTGATGGTCTCTTCGTCCGCCTCGTAATTGCCCTCGCCGTGGGCGACCGGCACGCGGATCACCTGCCCGGCATTGTAGCCGCGGGTGAACGGCGTGTCGGAACGCTCGACCCGCAGATGCACGTCGTGGCAGATGAATTTCAGCCGCGCATTGCGCATCAGGACGCCCGGCAACAGGCCGGACTCGCAGAGGATCTGGAAACCGTTGCAGACGCCGAGCACGAGGCCGCCCTTGGCCGCATAGTCGCGCACCGCGTCCATCACGGGCGCCCGTGCCGCAATCGCGCCACAGCGCAAGTAATCGCCGTAGGAGAAGCCGCCCGGCACCACCACGAGGTCGGTGCCCGCAGGCAGCGAGGTCTCGGCGTGCCACACCATTGCGGGCTCGCTGCCGGAGATCAGCCTCAAGGCACGCGCCATGTCGCGCTCGCGATTGATTCCGGGAAAGACGAGGATGGCGGCTTTCATGGCTTAAGTTCCGACGGTGGCTGGAATCGGGGTGGCACGGAGGGGCCAATTCGCCAAGAGACATAACCATTTGACGGGGATTTTACCAGTGCTAGCCTCGGCAAAGGGCCTTGTACACAGGCTCTGGTCGCACGCAGTCTGACCGCTCGATTTGCCCGGGATTGAAGCCATGAATATCCCGTCGCTGCCCGCATCCCCCTCCGAGCCGGTGCCCACCGAGGGCGTCGTCGCTGCCGGCGCTTATGTCGACGGCCGGCGCGTCGCCAATATCGCCATCAGCGAGGCCTCGAGCTGGCGGGCCAAGCCCGGCCATGTGGTCTCGATCGGCCTGCACGAGCCGGACATGGCGCTGCTCCGCGCGGTGCAGAAGCAGTTCGATTTGCACGATCTCGCGATCGAGGACGCCAACCACGCCCATCAGCGGCCCAAGATAGAGCAGTACGGCGAGGCTCTGTTCATCGTCGCGCGCACCGCGCAACTGGTCGAAGGCCGGATCGCCTTCGGCGAGACGCACATTTTCGTTGGCGATGGCTATCTGGTCTCGGTGCGCCACGGTGCTTCGACCTCCTACACACCGGTGCGCGAACGCTGCGAAAGCTGCCCGCGGGCGCTCGCCCGCGGCGAGGACTACATCCTCTACGCCATTCTCGATTTCATCGTCGACAATTACTCGCCCGTGCTGGAGAGCATTCACGAGGAGATCGAGGAGATCGAGGACGACGTGCTCGCGCACGCGATCACCAAGGCGCAGATCGAGCGGCTCTATATGCTGCGCCGTGACCTCCTGCGGCTCCGCAACGCAATCGGACCGCTGGTGGAGGTCTGCCGCCGGCTGGAGCATGACGAACTGTCGATGGTGCGGCAGGCCATGCAGCCACTGTTCCGCGACGTCACCGACCACGTCCGCAACATCCAGGAGCGGATCGATTCCATGCGCGAGGTGCTGGCCTTCGCCTTCGAGGCGAGCCTGCTGGTCGGCCAGGCCCAGGAGACCGCGGTCTCCAAGAAGCTCGCTTCCTGGCTCGCGATCATCGCGATCCCGACCGCGCTCGCCGGCATCTATGGCATGAACTTCAAGCACATGCCGGAGCTGGAATGGGAGTACGGCTATTACATGCTGCTCGGCGTGATGCTGACGGCGTGCGGCGCGCTGTACTGGCGATTCCGTCGTGCAGGGTGGCTGTAAGCCGCCCGCGCGTTAGACGATCTCGACCCGATAATTCTCGATCACGGTATTCGCCAGCAGCTTGTCGGCGGCTTCCTTCAGCACGGCTTCCGCCTTGGTCTTGTCGGCACCGGCGAGCTCGATGTCGAACACCTTGCCCTGGCGGACGCTGGCGACGCCGTCGACGCCGAGCGACTTCAGCGCGCCTTCGATGGCCTTGCCTTGCGGATCGAGGATGCCCGTCTTCAGGGTAACGGTGACACGTGCCTTCACGTCAAAGATCCTCTCTCAGCTCTTCACCAGCACCGGGCCGGAGCCCTGCGGACGCTCGTTCTCCATGAGGATGCCGAGGCGCTTTGCGACTTCGGTATAGGCCTCGAGCAGGCCACCGAGATCCCTGCGGAAGCGGTCCTTGTCGAGCTTCTCGTTCGACTTGATGTCCCACAGACGGCAGGAGTCCGGCGAGATCTCGTCGGCGACGATGATCCGCATCATCTCGTTCTCGAACAGGCGGCCGCACTCCATCTTGAAATCGACGAGACGGATGCCGATGCCGAGGAAGAGGCCGGTGAGGAAGTCGTTGACGCGGATGGCGAGCGCCATGATGTCATCGATCTCCTGCGGCGTCGCCCAGCCGAAGGCGGTGATGTGCTCTTCCGACACCATGGGGTCGTTGAGCTGGTCGTTCTTGTAGTAGAATTCGATGATCGAACGGGGCAGCTGGGTGCCCTCCTCGATGCCGAGGCGCTGCGACAGCGAGCCGGCGGCAACGTTCCGCACCACCACCTCCAGCGGCACGATCTCGACCTCGCGAATCAACTGCTCGCGCATGTTGAGGCGGCGGATGAAATGGGTCGGCACCCCGATGTCGTTGAGGTGCTGAAACAGGTACTCCGAGATCCGGTTGTTGAGGACACCCTTGCCCTCGATCACCTGATGCTTTTTCGCATTGAATGCGGTGGCGTCGTCCTTGAAGTGCTGGATCAGGGTACCGGGCTCCGGGCCTTCATAGAGAACCTTTGCCTTGCCTTCATAAATGCGACGCCGACGGCTCATTGGGATGTACCGTGTTTTGTTGAAATCCATGAATTTGGTGTGCTCCGGTTGACTAGGATTAGGACCCACAGCGGAGCTGCCGTGAACGGCTCGGAACCCGTCTCGAATCTTTGGAAACAGAACGGGAACCAAGCCTTAGGCAACCTATCCGATTGGCTGTCCAAGCACAATCGATCCGGCCGTCCGGCACCAACTTATACCGTCTTGCCTGCGGCTTAACGGCCCGTTGTTTTGCCTATTTCTGCTCTCTATGTAGGCATGCAGCCGGGTCGCCGCAACGGAAGGCTCCCACTCCATTCAGAGGAATTTGGAACAAAGCATGAGCGAGTTCGACAAGCGCGAGGAAGGTTTCGAGAAGAAGTTCGCCCTCGACGAGGAGCAGAAATTCAAGGCGGAGGCCCGCCGCAACCGGCTGCTCGGCCTGTGGGCGGCCGAACAGCTCGGCATCACCGGTGACGCCGCCACCGCCTATGCCAAGGAGGTGGTCGCGGCCGATTTCGAGGAGGCCGGCGATGGCGACGTCCTGCGCAAGGTCATGGCCGATTTCGCCGCCAAGAAGGTCGCCGTCACCGAGCAGGCGATTCGCGCCAAGATGAGCGAGCTGATCGCGGTGGCGGCCGCCGAGGTGAAGGCCGGGAAGTAACTGGTTCAGGCGAGTCGCCGGCGCGCAATTCCCTTGCGCGCCGGCGACCGCTTTCTGGCGTCCCGCGTGGTCGAGACATCCGGCCCGGCATAGTTGCGGCGGATGGTCTCGAGCAGGCGATCGGCGGCCGCGCTCAGAAAGCCGCCACGACGCGTGACAAGGACGATGTCCTGGTTCGCGGCAAGATCGCCCACGGCGATCGTCGCGATCGAGGCCGCACGCAGCTCCTCCTCCACGTGGCTTCTCGCCAGGAGTGCTAGGCCAAAGCCCGATTCCACGAGCCGCTTCTGCGCGGTGAGGCTGTCCACGGCCGTCCACGCGACTTCGCCAAGCCCTTGCGTCAGAAACAACGCGAACACGTGAGCCGCGGCGATCTCGCGACGCCCGCGAGTCTCCGGGAATGCGATCCAGCGCTCGCCGCGCAGCTCGGCGAGGCGCTTCACGCGCTTTCCGGCCAGAGGATGGTCGGGCGCACAGACGACCTGCAACGCCTCGCTCAGCACCTGCTCGCAGGCGAGATCGCCGGAGCGGTCGGTGTTGTAGCGCAGGCCGATCGTGGCCTCGCCGCGCCGGATGAGATCGCTGACCTCCGCGCTGGTCGCTGTCTGCAGCGCCAGCGTGACGGCGGGATTTTCCCTCGCAAACCGCTTCATGATGGTCGAGAGGCGGCCGTCGGCAAGCGTACCGGTCACGGCCAGTGAGACCGGCCCCGAATTCTGCTTGGTCAACGTGCGGGCCTGTTCGGCGTCCTGCGCCGCGGCAACCGCGCGCTCGGCATAGGGGATCAGCACGCGCCCGGCATCGCTGAGCCGGGTGCGGCCTGCCACCCGGTCGAACAGGGGCACGCCGAGCTCCTGCTCCAAGAGGGCGATACGGCGCGAAATCGCCGGCTGCGAACGGTGCAGGAATTTCGCGGCATTCGAGATCCCGCCCCTGCGATGCACCGCCAGGAAGGTGTTGAGGGCATCACTGTCCATCGCGACCTCATGCAAGAAACTGATGATCACTGAAGGAATAACAAATTTGGCGGATGACGGAAACGCTCCTAAGGCTGCTTGCACGAACAACACGGAGACGAGCCATGACGAGCCAGCTGGACAAGGCGACGGCGTTTCGCGCACTGCACGAGCGGCCCGGAGCCTTCATCATTCCCAATCCATGGGACGCCGGTACGGCCAAGCTGCTCGCGGCGATGGGCTTCGAGGCCCTGGCGACCACGAGCCTCGGGGTGGCCAACATGCTCGGCAGCGGCGGCGTCAGCCTCGACGTCATCCTCGCCAACGCGCGCGCGATCGTCGAAGCTACCGAACTGCCGGTCAGCGTGGACCTCGAGAATTGCGGCGCAGATGACCCGAAGCGTGCCGCCCAAGCGCTTCAGCGCGCCGCCGAGGCTGGCGCGGTCGGAGGTTCGATCGAGGATTTCAGCGGCGACCGTGATCGTCCCATCTACGACTTCTCCCACGCCGTCGAGCGCGTCCAGGCCGCGGTCGAAGTGGCGCGCGCGCTGCCAATTCCGTTCACCTTGACCGCGCGGGCCGAGAACTTCCTGCACGGCCGCAAGGACATCGACGACACAATTCGCCGCCTGCAGGCCTTCGAGGCCGCGGGCGCCGATGTCCTTTATGCGCCGGGCCTATACGATCTCGCCACGATCCGGACCGTCGTCGCCTCGCTCGGAAAGCCGTTCAACCACGTGATGGGCTTTGCCGACCCGACGCTGACGGCCGGGCAATTGTCCGCCGCCGGCGTCAAGCGCATCAGCGTCGGCGGGGCCATGTCACGCTACGCGCTCGCCGCGTTCCTGAACTGCGCACGCGAGATGAAGGACAAGGGATCCTTCACCTATGTTCGCGACATGGCGCCGGTCGGCGAGTTGCGCGCCGCCTTCGCCGCGGTCACTCCTCCCTGAAGCCGTACTCCGGCACGTTGCCGCTGGCGCCGTAATATTTGTACGGCAGGAACTTGCCGGTCATGGTGATCTTGACGCGGTCGCCCTTCGGATTGGCGACGCGCTCGATGCCCATGTCGAAGTCGATCGCAGACATGATGCCGTCGCCGAACTCTTCCTCGATCAGCGCCTTCCAGGCCGGGCCGTTCACCATCACCATCTCGTAGAAGCGGTAGATCAGCGGATCGGTCGGCGGCATCGGCGTGCCGGTGCCGCGCATCGGCACTTCGTTCAGCATGGCAACTTCCGCCTTCGACAGGCCGAACAGCTCGCCGGCATTGGCGGCCTGCGGCTTGGTCAATTTCATCTGACCGAGGATCGCGCCAACGATCAGCACCTCGGAATAGCCGCCGATCTTGTCGCAGATGTGCTTCCAGCTCCAGCCCTTCTCGCGCTTGATGTCGAGCAGCTTCTCGGTGAGGTCTTCGCGTTTCATGTCAGGGTCTCCTCTTCAAAAGCATGATCCGGAAAAGTGTGAAGCGGTTTTCCGTAGATCATGCGTCTATAAAATCACGCAGTGAGTCCGGGGCTGGGCCCGGGTATCCATGGCTGTCGTTGCTCTTCGCCATTCGACGCGATCGTCAGTCCGGGCTTGCCGATCTGAACCACCGGCACGTTGCGCGGATCGTGACCGGGCGTCTCGGCGGCAAAGGTCTTGCTGCGCGTCACCAGGAAATCGATGATGTGGTTGCGCAAGGCGTAGTACAGCGGATGGCGGTGCAGATCGGTGCGGCCGCGATCCCTCGGCAGCGGGTTCTCGACGACTTCAGCGAGCACCGCGCCCGGACCGTTGGTCATCAGAAAAATCTTGTCGGCGAGGTAGATCGCCTCGTCCACGTCATGGGTGATCATGAACGCGGTCTGCCCAGTCTCGAGGCAAATCCGCCGCACCTCGTCCTGGAGCGTGCCGCGTGTCAGCGCGTCGAGCGCGGAGAACGGCTCGTCCATCAGCATCATCTTCGGCGTGATCGAGAGCGCGCGGGCGATGCCGACGCGCTGCTTCATGCCGCCCGAGAGCTCGGAGGGACGCTTGTGCTCGGAGCCGGTGAGCCCGACGAGATCGATGAAACTCTGCGCGTGCGCCCTGACCTTGGCGCGATCCCAGCTCCGCCATTTCGAGCTGACGGCATAGGCGACGTTGCCGAGCACGGTGCGCCAGGGCAAAAGCGCGTGGCTCTGGAAGATCACGGCGCGGTCGAGGCTGGTGCCGGAAATCGCCTGCCCGTCGACGATGACGGCACCTTCGCTCGGCGCATCGAGGCCGGCAAGGATGTTGAGCACTGTGGTTTTGCCGCAGCCGGAATGACCGATCACGCAACAGAACTCGCCGCGGGCCATCGACAGCCAGAGATTCTCGAACACGGTCGTGGTGGCGCCGCCCGCGCCCGGATAGCGCTTCGCGATGTCTTCGATGGAGATGAATTTATCGGTCACTGCCCTACTCCGGAAACGTAACCATGCGCGTGAATCGCGCCAGGATCTGGTCGAGCAGCATGCCGACGATCCCGATCAGGAGGATCGCGATGATGACATTGGTGATCGACAAGTTGTTCCACTCGTTCCAGACGAAATAGCCGATGCCGGTGCCACCGACGAGCATTTCGGCGGCGACGATCACGAGCCAGGCAATGCCGATCGAGATGCGCATCCCGGTCAAGATCGTCGGCGCTGCCGCCGGCAGGATCACGGTGAAGGCGCGCCTGACGGTGCCGACCTCCAGCGTGCGCGCGACGTTGATCCACTCCCTACGCACGCCGGCAACGCCGAAGACGGTGTTGAGCAGCATCGGCCAGATCGAGCAGATGAAGATGACGAAGATCGCCGAGACCGAGGAATCCTTGATGGTGTAGAGCGCGAGCGGCATCCAGGCCAGCGGTGAGATCGGCTTGAGCACCTGGATGAAGGGATCGAGCGCCTTGCTGAGCAGCGGCGACATGCCGATGAGGAAGCCGAGCGGGATGGCGACCAGCACCGCCAGCAGATAGCCGGTGCCGACGCGCGCGATCGAATAGGCAAGCTGGATGCCGAGCCCCTTGTCGTTCGGCCCGTTGTCATAGAACGGCTGCCTCAGGTGCTCCCAGAGCTTTGCGCCGACATCGAGCGGCCCGGGCATCGCGGATTTGCCCTGCGTCGCGGTCAGGCCCATCAGCTTGGCGTATTCCGGGCTCATCGTTGTCGTTGCGCCGGTCGAGCGCGTGGCGAGATGCCAGATGCCGAGGAATGCGGCGAGTAGTGCGATGGAGACGAGGCCGGCGCGGAGGCGGAGGGAGGAGTTCATTGCGCGAGACCTCTCCACCTGTCGTCCCGGCGAAGGCCGGGACCCATACCGCGGAATCTATCGATCGCGATCGGTAGCAGCACCGAACGATGAGTCTTCGCCAAACATCTCCCTGGGGTTATGGGTCCCGGCCTTCGCCGGGACGACGGTAGCGAGAGAAGTTTACTCACGATGCCTTCCTGATCTTGAAGCTGGCCAAATAATCCTCCGGCTTGGCCGGATCGAACGTCTTGCCCATCACCGCGAACGACTTGTAGCTGCTCGCGGGCGGCGACAGCCCCATCTCGGTCATCAGCTTCTTCGTATCGGTCGCCAGGTACACCTGCTCGGCGACCGTCTTGTAGTCGACGTCGCCCTTGATCTGGCCCCAGCGCTTCATCTGCGTCAGCATCCACACCGCAAAGGACTGCCAGGGGAACGGATCGAAATCGACCCGCTTGGCGTCGGTCTTCACGCCACCGAGGCCGTCGGCGTAGGTGCCGGTCAAAACCTGCTCCAGCACCGTGACCGGCGCGTTGATGTAGTTCGCCGGCGCGATCGCCTCCGCGATCTGCTTGCGGTTCTCCGCCTTCGACGCATAGGCCGTCGCATCGACGATGGCCCGCGTCAGTGCGGCAAAGCTGTTCGGCGCCGTCGTGATGAACTCGCGGCTCGCAGCAAAGCTGCAGCAGGGATGGCCATCCCAGATCTCCTTGGACAAGAGATGCATGAAACCGACGCCGTCATAGATCGCGCGCTGGCAGATGTTGTCGGGCGCGAGGAAGCCGTCGATGTTGTCGGCGCGCAGGTTCGCGACCATCTCCGGCGGCGGTACCGAGCGCAACTGCACGTCGGTATCGGGGTCGAGACCGGCTTCCGCGAGATAATAGCGCAGCAAATAGTTGTGCATGGAATAGTCGAAGGGAATGGCGAACTTCAGGCCCTTCCAGTCCTTGGGATCGCGCTTGTCCTTGTGCTTGGCCGCCAGCACGATGCCCTGCCCGTTGATGTTCTCGATCGCCGGCACGGCAAAGGGAATGGCGTTCGCACCGAGCCCCAGCGAGATCGCGATCGGCATCGGCGCCAGCATGTGTGCCGCGTCGTATTCCTTGTTGATCGTCTTGTCGCGGATCACTGCCCAGCCGGCGGTCTTGACCACTTCGACGTTGAGGCCGTGCTTGGCATAGAAACCGAGCGGGGCCGCCATGATGATCGGCGTCGCGCAGGTGATCGGGATGAAGCCGACCTTGAGGTCCTTCTTCTCGGGCGCGCCAGTCTCGGCAAACACCTCGGTTGCGGTCTGAAGCGGGAAGAACTGCGACAGCGCGGCCAGCGCCGTCGAGGCCCCAACCGATTTCAGAAACGCGCGCCGCGCCATATCTTGCGGAAACATCGCGCGCATCACCGCGGAGGCGACAACGCCCGCGTAACGCGTCTCCTCGCTGTCCGACGGGTCGCAGCGCAGGGCCGCGCTCGCCTGCTCGTGCTCCGCCGCCGATCGGTGCTGGCCACAGACACAACCGGCTCGAAGGTTTCGCTCGGGATCAAACGGATTGTCGAATGTGGACATCGGACCTCCTGCGCGTCATTGCAGAAGGAATTACGCAAGGAGCATGCCATCGTCGGATCGCGAGGCAGTGCGTTGATGACGCAGCACTTTCCGTAGCGTTTGGTCGCTACGAAAAGTCGTGATAAACGAAAACTCGTAGTCAAATGACGAGATTTCGTAATGGCAATGACGCCAATGCCCGGCCGCGACGATGCGGCCGACACCATCGATCCGCGCACCGCGGCGTTTGAGTCCTCAGTAGAGGCGACGCTGCTGGTCGATCCCTCCCGCGATCAGATCATCGACGCCAATCCGGCGGCCTGCACCCTGCTCGGCTACGACCGCACGCTGTTGCGGCAGACCAGGGCCAGCACCCTTCATGCCGGCCAGCTCCCGGCGCTGACCGTGTTCACCCAGGCCGTGCTGCACAAGGGCGCCTACTGGACCACGGCGCTCACCCCGCGCCATGCCGCCGGGCAAAATCTCAGGCTCGAATATGCCGGCTGCATCCTGCCCCATGACGGCCGCACGCTGGTGCTGCTCACCCTCACCGATCTCGAAGCGCGCCGCCGGCGCAACGTCGACGCTGCTGCCGAAGACCACATGCGCGGCGGCATCTCGACCTGGCAGCGGGTCGAACGCGTATTCCAGGACATCGAGCGCGAGAACCAGCTGATCCTGCGCGCGGCCGGCGAAGGCATCTATGGCGTCAACGCCGAGGGCAAGACCACCTTCGTCAACCCGGCGGCGGAGCGGATGCTCGGCTGGACCGCCGAGGAGCTGGTCGGCAAGGAAATCCATCCCATCGTGCACCATACCCACCATGATGGCCGGCACTATCACAACCACGACTGCCCGATCTATGCGGCGTTCCGCGACGGTGCCGTGCATCAGGTCGACGGCGAGGTGTTTTGGCGCAAGGACGGCTCGCCGGCCTGGGTCGAATACACCTCCACTCCGATCCGCGACCGCGGCGTGGTGGTCGGCGCGGTCGTGGTGTTTCGCGATGTCAGCCAGCGCCGCGAGGCCGACGAGAAGCTGCATGCCGCGCTTGCCGAGGTCGACCGCCTGCGCGAGCGTCTCGAGCTCGAAAACGCCTATCTCCAGGAAGAAATCCGCATCGAGACCAATCCCCGCGGCATCATCGGTCAGAGCGAGGCGATCCAGAAGACGCTGCGCCAGGTCAAGCTGGTGGCCCCGACCACCGCGGCGGTGATGATCACCGGGGCATCAGGCACCGGCAAGGAGCTGATCGCGCGCGCCATCCACGAAGCCTCAGGTCGCAGCGACCGGCCGTTGATCCGCGTCAACTGCGCCGCGATCCCGCGCGAATTGTTCGAGAGCGAGTTCTTCGGTCACGTCCGCGGCGCCTTCACCGGCGCAACGCGCGACCGCATCGGCCGGTTCGAGCTTGCCGACGGCGGCACGTTGTTTCTGGACGAGGTCGGCGAGATCCCGCTCGAACTCCAGGGCAAGCTGCTGCGCGTCTTGCAGGAAGGCAATTTCGAACGCGTCGGCCAGGAGCGCACGCGCGCAGTCGACGTGCGCGTCATTGCCGCGACCAATCGCGATCTCAAGCAGGAGGTGCAACGCGGTCGGTTTCGCGAGGACCTCTATTTCCGTCTCAACGTATTTCCGATCGAGACCGTCCCCTTGCGCGAGCGACGCGAGGACATTCCGCTGCTCGCCCAGCATTTCCTGACGCGCGAGAGCAAGGCGTTGAAGTCGAACCTGCGCCTGTCGGAAGGCGATGCGCGGCGGCTGACCCGCTACGATTGGCCCGGCAATGTCCGCGAATTGCAGAACGTGATCGAGCGCGCCGCAATTCTGTCTCAGAACGGGCGGCTGCGCATCGATCTGCCCGACCCCTCCGGCACGCAAGCTCCGAGCGGCACTGCACGCCCGAAAGCCGATGTGTGCCCCGCGGTCATGACGTCATCGGAAATGCGCGATCACGAGCGCGCCAACATTTTGGCGGCGCTCGAAGCCTGCGCAGGGAAAGTCTTCGGCCCCGGCGGCGCGGCCGAGATGCTCGATATCAAGCCGACCACATTGGCCTCGCGGATCAAGGCGCTGGGAATCGCGCCTCGTCCACGGGCGGGTCTCAACGGCTAGAATTTGGCGAAGCACGGTCGCGCGCCTCGGTTCACCTCTCCCGTAGGGAGAGGTCGGATCGCATCGAGAGATGCGGGTGAGGGCTTACGGTCTCACCAAACGCAACGCCCCCTCACCCGGATTGCTGCGCAATCCGACCTCTCCCCGTCGGGGAGAGGTGGACCGAGCCCTATAGCAGCGGCACGCAATCACGCCGCCTTGGTCGTGACCCCCGACACAACCGGCAATCCCTGCTCGATCGGCAGCGACGGATCGCGCGACCATTCGTTCCAGGAGCCAAAGTACATCCGCACGTCCTTCACGCCGGCATTCTTCAGCGCCAGGAACGTGTTCGAGGCCCGCGCGCCCTTGAAGCAGTAGAGATAGACGGGCGTCGTCTGCGAGATGCCGACAGTGGCGCATTCGGCCAGAATCTCGTCCTTGGACTTGAAGCGCGGGCCCTCGGCGGTCGGTTTCATCATGCGGTACCATTCCAGCCACACCGCGCCGGGGATGCGGCCCTTGCGCGGGCAGAAATCCTTGCCGTATGGGGACGAGCTGTCGCCGATCCACTCATCAACGTCGCGCACATCGAGGATGGCGATGCCGGGCTTGCCGACGGCCCCGAGCATGGTCTTGGCGTCGATCAGGATTTCGCCCGCCTCAGGTACGATCGTGAACGAGGCCTTCGCCGCCGTGGGCACGTCCTTGGTGACCGGCAATCCGGCTGCTGCCCAGGCATCGAAACCGCCATGCAACACCTTGACCTTGGGATAGCCGAGCATGGTGAGGAGATAGTAGCCGCGGCAGGACTGGCCGAAGCCGGAGTTCATCGACTGCTCATAGACCACCGCTGTCTCCGTTCCGGAGAGACCCGCGGCACCAAAGGCGTCGGCAAATTTGGACTTGAGCTCGTTGATGCCCTCGGGCGTCGAGGTCGCAAGATAGGTGAAGATGTCGTGCACATTCACGGCATTGGGGAGGTGCCCGGCGCCGTAGGCGTCGGGATTGCGGGTGTCGATGACGACACAGGGCTCGGTCTTCAAGAGATCGGCAAGTTCGCTGGCAGAGATCAGAACGTCCGTCATTGGCAGCCTCTCCGTTGAGGTTGGTGGTGGTCTTAACAGTCGTCTTGGCAGTGGTCTTCGGGTGGACTCGTGAAGATCAGGAATCGGCGAGCATCTTGTGTAATTGCTTGGTGGCAGGCGTGACGATCGCGACGAAATAGGCCTCGCGCAGTCGCCGCTGAGCGCGGTGGCTTTTGAGATAACCGCGTGCACCACAATGCAGCATCGCCGCATGCGCCGCCGCGACGCTGACTTCGCCGGCACGAAGCCTGAGTGCGATCACCTTGCGCCAGTAGGTCTCCTCCTCGTTGTAGGGATCACGCGCCAGCGCCATCGTTTCGGTCTCGAGCTCGGCGGCGAGATCGCGAAAATGCACCGGCTGCTGCGGCAGATAGCGGTTGATATGGCCAAGGGGGCTGTCGACTTCGTCCATGATGTTGATGCAGTCCCTGATCACGCCGAGCGCCATCCCGGCCTGGAGCAGGATGAAGCCGGCGCGGATCTTCTTCACGAAGGGACCCGCGGGATCGGCCAGGATCAGTTCGTCCGGCACGAAGACGTCGCGGAACTGGACGCCATAAGTGCCGGTGCCGTCCATGGCGAGGAACGGCTTGCACGGCGTCAGCGTGATCGCGGGATCGGAGCAGTCGGCCAGAAACATCACCGTGCCAGGCTCGCCTTTTGCGATGCCCTTATCGTCCTCGCGTTCGAAGATCGTGCCGAAGTAATGGTCAGGACCGAGATTGGAGACCCAGGGCAGCGCGCCGCGCACGATGTAGCCGCCGTCGACCTTGCGCCCCTTCAGCTTGAGCCTCTCGATGCCGAAGAAGCTCTTCATCGGGTTGGAGAGGCCGGTGCCGCCGAGCACCCGCCCGGTCGAGAAGGCGTCGCCGAAGCGCTTTGCCAGCTTCAGATTTGTTGAGTTCGCGGCGTACCAGACCAGCGTGTTCTGGCACCAGGCCATGAAGGCGGTGGCGCCGCAGACCTCGCCGATAACAGCCATCGCCTGGATCGCGCAGCGCAGATCCGCGGGGCCTTCGTGCGGGACGTGACTGCCCCAGGCGCCGACCGCGCCGAACTTGCGCAGCACCTCGGCCGGATAGACCGTGCCGGCGTCGACGCCGGCAGCGAGCGGCGCGAGCTGCTCCCGCGCGATCCGCGCCACCTCTCCTGCAATGGACGGTGCGGGATGATCCAAAACGTCGACCCGCGATAAAGCCAGTGAACCCATGATCGTCTCCCGCACCCCAGTTGCTGATTGCTGTCTTCTAAATGCCAACCTCGAGATTGACCGGACGGGTGAAGGTGTTGGCGACCGGCGACCATTTCTTCACATGGGCGACCAGCGCGTTGATCTCGTCCGGCGCGATGCCCTCGCACTCCATGTCGACCTTGACGCGGACGTCAGTGAAGCCGACCGGCTTGTCGGAGGTGTCGCCGGTGCCCCAGACCGCAGTGATGTTGAGGTCGCCCTCGAGCTCCAGCTCGAGCTTGTTGACGATCCAGCCGCGATGCACGGCGTTGGCGTGCAGACCGACGGCGAGGCAGGAGCCGAGCGCGGCGAGCGAGGCTTCCGACGGATTGGGCGCGGTATCGTCGCCCAGAAGCCCCGGGGGCTCGTCGACGATGTAGGGCGGCAAATTGCGGATGTAGTTGGCGTGGCGGAATTTTCCCTCCGCGACCGTCTTGCACTTCAAGGTCTTGACGACCTTCGGATTGGCCTTGCCGCTCGCGATCAGTTGCTCGAGGCCATTCTTATCGATGGGCGCGAGGCACCCCGTCAGCACTGTCTTCTGAACGACGGCAGTCATCAGTCTTCTCCCTGGCAGAAGTGAAAATCGGCAGGATACCGAACGGTCTGTTTCCTTGCATGGAGCGTGCCACAGCAAGCCGAAAACAAAACGCGAAGCATTGGAGCCGCTTAGGTGTCCCTGCCTGCGGATTGATCAGCCGCAGCTTGCTTAAAGGCGAAGCAGATGCGCTTGCGCATGCGAATCTTTTCGGCGCCGAACAGATGCGGCTTGCTGATGCGGCGCAGCTGCGGGTAAGTTCGAGTCCATGGCTAAGACGTCATCGAAGAAAAAAACGAATTCGCCGCACGCCGGTGCTGGCGCAGGCGACGACGAGTCCGCGCGCGGACGTTTGCTGAGCGCCGCGACCCATCTGTTCTGCAAGAACGGCATCAATGCCACCGGCATCGATGCGATCATCGAGGAAGCCGGCACCGCGAAGACCACGCTCTATAAATTGTTCGGCTCCAAGACCAACCTCGTCAACGCGGTGCTGGAGAGCGAAGGCAAGCAGTGGCGCGAATGGTTCATTGGCGCGATGGAGCAAGGCGGCGGCGACGCGCAGGCGAAACTGACGCGCATCTTCCCCGCGCTGAAGAGCTGGTTCGCCGAAGAACGCTTCTACGGCTGCCCCTTCATCAACGCCGTCGGCGAGCACGACAAGGATCAGAAGCTGTTCCGCAACATCGCGTTGAGGCACAAGAAAATCGTGCTCGGCCACATCGAGAAGCTCGCCGGCGAGCTCGGCTCCAGCGAGCCCACCGTGCTCGCGCACCAGCTCGGCCTCATCATCGACGGCGCCATCGTCGCGGCGATGGTCTCGCGCGATCCGGGCGTCGCGGATACGGCCGCGCTCGCGGCAAGTCCCCTGCTCAGCCAGTCGAAGACGAAAAAGAAGCGCGCGGCGGACCAGCTAGAGGCAGTGTAGGTCCGAATCCGTAGGGCGGGCAAAGGCGCGCAGCGCCGTGCCCACGACACCTGTCTCAACATTGCCGATCGACATGGTGGGCACGCTACACTTTGCCACCCTACAAGACCGATGCGCGACGAGACCTACGCGCTCTGCGCCATCATCCCGGCAAGCCGCACCAGCTCCGCCTCCAGATCGCGCTCGACGTCCGCCGCCCGGATCTCCAGCACACGATAATCCCGCGCTTCGAGCCACACACGCCGCGACGCACGGTCGGCGGCGATGGTCTCGCCCTCGCCCGGGTTGACCAGCTCGATCGCGATCCGGTGCGGGAATGAGACGAAATCCGGGATATGCCGCCCCACGGGGGTCTGGCGCTTGAACTGGCCGGCGAAGCGCCGGTCGCGAGTCAGCGCATGCCAGAGCAGGCGCTCGGCATCGGTCGGGTTGCGGCGGAGCAGGCGGGCGAGGCCGCGCACGGTCGAGCCGCTGTCGGGCACGCCGCCGCCCTGCCCGTGCTCAGCCAAGAGCGCGCGCAGGCGCGTGGCCTGCTCGCCGTCGAGCACGCCGCCCTTGGCCGGGCCCTTGCGCCCTTCCGCGATCGCCATCACCACGCCGTGGAGCGTGTGCATATCCTGCTTGGTCGGCTCCATCCGGCTGAAGATGTTGCGCAGGTTGACCAGCATGGTGTCGCGCTTCTCGGCGGGGCGCAGGAATTCGACCTTGTCGAGCTCGCGCACGAGGTTGTCGAAGAAGGCCTGCATCTGGTGCTGCGAAGCGCGCTCGGACCGCTCCGGCATGGCGTGCGGCAGCTCGCCGGATGTGGCTCGTTTGAACCATTCATAGCCGACCAGCAGCACGGCCTGCGCGAGGTTGAGCGAGGCAAAGCCCGGATTGACCGGGAAGGTGATGATACGGTTGGAGAGCCCGACCTCCTCGTTGGTCAGGCCCCAGCGCTCGCGGCCGAACAGGATACCGGCCTTGCCCCCGGTGGCGATGTGCCCCGAGATCTCGGCGACGGCGGCTTCCGGCCCGACCACCGGCTTGGCCTGGTCGTGCGCGCGGGCGGTGGCGGCGAACAACAGGTCGAGATCGGCGACCGCCTGCTCGACCGTCTCGAACAATTCGACCTTTTCCAGAATCTGATCGGCGCCGGCGGCGGCGCGCTGGGCCGCGATGTTGGGCCAGCCGTCGCGGGGATTGACGATGCGAAGCCGGCTCAGGGCAAAATTGCCCATGGCGCGCGCGGCCATGCCGATGTTTTCCCCGAGCTGCGGCTCGACCAGGATCACGATGGGACCATCGAGAGAAAGCCCCGCCTTGCTCTTGTCAGTCCCCGACATCTCGCTTCGCTTTCACGCTGTCTCTCAAGGCCTTGCAGAGGCCACTTCAGGAGTTGATTCAAGCCGGCCCACCGGGCGGGCCGCCCCGTCCGCCTGTCGTTTGCCTGTCCTGACAAAATTCTCAAGGGAAATAACGGGTTGGATTCGACTTTTGAATCTCGCCTGGAACATGACCCGGGTCCGGCCGAGGGCGGGCTGCCGCTGCCCGTCTGCGGAAGCTGGATGAGCTAAAAGTGCATAATCCCTTGGCTTTCGCCCGCCGCGCGGCGGTGCTAAGAGGCGCCGGATATTCCCATGGCGCACCACAAGCGCCGTTCCCAAGAGGCTTCCCCGATCATGGCAAAAATCAAGGTATCCAATCCCGTCGTCGAACTCGATGGCGACGAGATGACCCGGATCATCTGGCAGTACATCAAGGACAAGCTGATCAACCCGTTCCTGGATGTCGAGCTGCTCTATTTCGACCTGGGCATGGAGCACCGCGACCACACCAACGATCAGATCACCATCGACGCCGCCGAGGCCATCAAGAAGGTCGGCGTCGGCGTCAAGTGCGCCACCATCACCCCGGACGAGGCCCGGGTGAAGGAGTTCAACCTCAAGCAGATGTGGAAGTCGCCGAACGGCACCATCCGCAACATCCTAGGCGGCTGCATCTTCCGCGAGCCGATCATCTGCAAGAACGTGCCGCGCCTCGTTCCCGGCTGGACCAAGCCGATCATCATCGGCCGCCACGCCTATGGCGACCAGTACCGCGCCACCGACATCAAGTTCCCGGGCAAGGGCACCCTCTCGCTGAAGTTCGTCGGCGAGGACGGCACCGTGATCGAGAAGGAAGTGTTCAAGGCCCCGGGCGCCGGCGTCGCCATGGAGATGTACAATCTCGACGACTCCATCATCGACTTCGCCCGCGCCTCCTTCAATTACGGCCTGCTGCGCGGCTATCCGGTCTATCTGTCGACCAAGAACACGATCCTGAAGGTCTATGACGGCCGCTTCAAGGACATCTTCCAGGACATCTTCGACCGCGAGTTCAAGAAGGAGTTCGACGCCAAGGGCCTGACCTACGAACACCGCCTGATCGACGACATGGTGGCCTCGGCGCTGAAATGGTCCGGCGGCTATGTCTGGGCCTGTAAGAACTACGACGGCGACGTGCAGTCCGATACGGTCGCGCAGGGCTACGGCTCGCTCGGCCTGATGACTTCGGTGCTGCTCACCCCGGACGGCAAGACGGTCGAAGCCGAGGCTGCCCACGGCACGGTGACCCGCCACTACCGCGAGCACCAGAAGGGCAAGGAGACCTCGACCAACTCGATCGCGTCGATCTTCGCCTGGACCCGTGGCCTGTCGCATCGCGCCAAGCTCGACAACAATGCCGAGCTCGCCAAGTTCGCAAACACGCTGGAGAAGGTCTGCGTCGACACCGTCGAGGCCGGCTACATGACCAAGGACCTCGCGCTCCTGGTCGGCGCCGACCAGCGCTGGCTCTCGACCACCGGCTTCCTGGACAAGGTCGCCGAGAACCTGACGAAGGCGCTGGCGGCGTAAGCTGCCAGCCACGCCGTCATTGCGAGCGTAGCGAAGCAATCCAGAATCCCTCCGGGGAAACAGTCTGGATTGCTTCGTCGCATCAGCGCAAAATTGCTCTGCAATTTTGTCGCGAGCTCCTCGTAATGACGAGAGTTCTTATCCGGGGAAGCGCCATGCCGACATCGAAGAGCCTTGCATTCGCGGCCTTCGCGCTGGCCAGCACGCCCGCATTCGCTGCCGATCCGCTTCCCGAGGCCATCGCCGCGCCGGGCGAGAGCGTCGCGCTCAGCGTGCACGCCGAGGGCGCGCAGGTCTATGAGTGCAAGGCCGGCACCGACGGTAAGCTCGCCTGGACCTTCCGCGAGCCGATCGCGACGCTTCTCTCGGACGGCAAGACCATCGGCCGCCACTATGCCGGCCCGAACTGGGAGCATGCCGACGGCAGCGCCCTGGTCGGCAAGGCCATCGGCAATGCGCCGGGCGCAACGGCGAGCGATATCCCCTGGCTGAAGCTGGAAGTGACCGCTCACCGCGGCAGCGGCGTGCTGACGCCCGTGACCACGGTCCAGCGCATCAACACCCATGGCGGCAAGCTCGACGGCGCTTGCGACAGGGCTGGCGAGTTCAGGAGCGTGCCCTACTCCGCCGAGTATGTTTTCCTGAAGAAGGGCTAACCCGCGGACCTCGTCAGCGCGCCTTGCCCCCATCTTCCTTCTCCGCCTGCGCCAGCTCCGCCGCAGCGAGATCGCCGGTGTCGGCGAGCCTCGCTTTCGCAGTGTTGTGGACGTGGGCGGCCAGCGTCGGCATGCGCGCGATCAGCGCGTGGAAATCCTGGGCGTCGAGCACGAGCAGCCGGGTCTTGCGCGTCGCCGTCACCGTGCCGCTGCGTTTTGTTTTGTGCAAGAGCGCGATCTCGCCAAAGAAGGTGCCGTCCGCAAGCCGCACCTGCTGGCTCGGCAGCGCGATCTCGACCTCGCCGGCGGTGATGAAATACATCGAGGAGGCGACATCGCCCCGCCGCACCAGGATCTCGCCCTGCTCGATGGTGCGTGCCCTGAGCAGCCGCATGATGTCGGCGATCTCGGCGGCCGACAAATGCGAGAATAGCGGCACCCGCGCCAGCATGCCCCAGGTGACGACGAAATCGCGCCGCTTCACCTCTTCGGCAAAGGCGGTGGAGATGATCGCGACCGGCAGCGCGATCATGGCAAAGCCGCTGATGATGGCGAAGGTGGAGATGAACTTGCCGAGCGGCGTCACCGGCACGACATCGCCATAGCCGACGGTGCCGAGCGTCACGATCGCCCACCACATCGCCTGCGGGATGGTGCCGAGCTTGTCCGGCTGCACGTCGCGCTCGATGGCGTAGAGCAGCGAAGCAAAGGTCAAGACCACGCCGACCAGGATGACGATGCAGCCGATCAGCGCGCGCCGCTCGGCATGCACGGCCGCAAGCAGCGAGCGCATCGCCGGCGAATAGCGGATCAGCTTGAAGAACGGCAGTACGCCGAGAGCTGCCAGCGTCGCATGTCGGCCCGTGGCCAGCACGGTTCCCGCAGGCAGGAAGGCCATGAGGTCGATGATGCCGAGCGCGGAGAAGGCGTAGCCGAGCCGGTCGGACAGCGCGGACGCCTTCCGCTGCGTGTGGCCGGCCACGGTCCACAGCCGCGCCGCATATTCCAGCGCGAACACGATCACGGACAGGATGGTGATGCCTGCGAACAGCGTGCCGAATTGCGCGTCCAGCTCAGGCACCGAGGCGAGGATCATCGCCGCCACGTTGATCACGATGACGCCGATGATCACCTGGATGAAGCGCGACCCGACCGAATAGGCCAGCGGATCGTGCTCCAGCAATTCGAAGAGGCGATCCCTCAAATCGGGATCGCGAAGCCCACGTCCTCGCGGAACGGGGGACATAGGGCTTTAAGCGCCTGCCATCGCTTTTTCGATCGCCGAGAGCGCCGCGGCCGCATTGGCGCCGTCAGGGCCGCCGGCCTGGGCCATGTCGGGTCGGCCGCCGCCCCCCTTGCCGCCGAGCGCTTCGGAGGCGATGCGCACCAAATTCACGGCGTTGAAGCGCGCGGTGAGATCCTGCGTGACGCCGACCACGACGCCGGCCTTGCCGTCCTCGGTGACGCCGACGATGGCGACGACGCCGGAGCCGATCTGCTTCTTGCCGTCGTCGGCGAGGCTCTTGAGATCCTTCATCTCGATGCCCTCGACCGCGCGCGCCATCAGCTTGACGCCGCCGGCTTCGCGCACGCCTGCCGCCGCGCCGTTGCTCGACGACGCACCGCCGCCCATTGCCAGCTTCTTGCGCGCGTCGGACAGCTCGCGCTCGAGCTTCTTGCGCTCCTCCATCAGCGCGGTGATGCGCGCCGGCACGTCGTCGATGGACGTGCGCAGCTCGTTGGCCGCGGTCTTGGCCAGCGCCATGGTGTCATTGGCGTGCTTGCGCGCATAATTGCCGGTGAGCGCCTCGATGCGGCGCACGCCGGAGGCGACCGCGCTCTCGCTCGTGAGCGTGATCAGGCCGATGTCGCCGGTGCGCCTCACATGGGTGCCGCCGCAGAGCTCGACCGACCAGCCGAGCGCGTTGGCGCCGCGCTCGCGCGCGGTCCTGCCCATGGAAACGACGCGGACCTCATCGCCATATTTCTCGCCGAACAGGGCGCGCGCCCCGGCCTCACGGGCTTCATCGACACCCATGATACGCGTCGTGACCTCGTCGTTCTCCAGCACCACGTCGTTGGCGATGTCCTCGATGCGGGACAGCTCCTCCGCCGTGATCGGCTTCGGATGCACGAAGTCGAAGCGCAGGCGGTCGGGCGCGACCAGCGAGCCGCGCTGCGCGATGTGATCGCCGAGCACCTGACGCAGCGCCTCGTGGATGAGATGCGTCGCCGAGTGATGGGCGCGGATCGAAGAACGACGCCCATGATCGACCTCGAGCTGCAGCGCGGTGCCGAGCTTCACTTCGCCGCTCTCGACCGTGCCGATGTGGACGAAGAGATCGCCGAGCTTCTTCTGCGTGTCGGTGATGCGGACCTTGATGCCGCCCTCCCCGAGCAGCACGCCGGTGTCGCCGACCTGGCCGCCGGATTCCGCGTAGAACGGCGTCTGGTTCAGCACCAGCGCCCCTGTCTCGCCGGCCTTGAGGCTGTCCGCCTCCTTGCCGTCCTTTACCAGTGCGGAAACCACACCTTCGGCGCTTTCGGTCTCGTAGCCCAGGAATTCGGTCGCACCCAGCTTCTCGCGCAGCGGGAACCAGATCGCCTCGGAAGCCGCTTCGCCCGAGCCCTTCCACGACTCGCGCGCCTTGGCCTTTTGGCGCTCCATCGCATCGGAGAAGGCCGCCTGGTCGACGCCGATGCCGCGCGACTTCAGCGCGTCCTGCGTCAGGTCCAGCGGGAAGCCGTAGGTGTCGTAGAGCGTGAAGGCGACGTCGCCGTCGAACATGTCGCCCTTCTTCAGGCCCGCACTCTTTTCGTCGAGGATGGCAAGGCCGCGCGCGAGAGTCTTGCGGAAGCGGGTCTCTTCCAGACGCAGCGTTTCCTCGATCAGATTCTCCGCGCGCATCAGCTCTGGGTAGGCCTGGCCCATCTCGCGCACCAGCGCCCAGACCAGCCGATGCATCAGCGGCTCTTTCGCGCCCAGCAGCTGCGCATGGCGCATCGCGCGGCGCATGATCCGGCGCAGCACATAGCCGCGGCCCTCGTTCGAGGGCAGCACGCCGTCGGAGACGAGGAAGGCGGAGGAGCGCAAATGGTCGGCGATGACGCGGAACGACGCCACTGTCTGCTCGCTCGGCCCGGTGCCGAGCGCCGAGGCCGTCGCATCGATCAGGTTGCGGAACAGGTCGGTCTCGAACACGCTCTCGACGCCCTGGAGGATGCAGGCCATGCGCTCCAGGCCCATGCCGGTGTCGATCGAGGGACGCGGCAAGCCAACGCGCTCCTCCTTCGTCACCTGCTCGTACTGCATGAACACGAGATTCCAGAATTCGAGGAAGCGATCGCCGTCCTCCTCCGGCGAGCCCGGAGGCCCGCCCCAGATGTGCTCGCCGCGGTCGATGAAGATCTCCGAGCACGGGCCGCACGGGCCGGTGTCGCCCATCGCCCAGAAATTGTCCGAGGTCGGAATCCGGATGATGCGGTCGTCGGAGAAGCCGGCGATCTTCTTCCACAGGCCGGCCGCCTCGTCGTCGGTGTGATAGACGGTGACGAGCAGCTTGTCCTTCTTCAGCCCGAACTCGGCAGTGATCAGCTTCCAGGCGAGCTCGATCGCGCGCTCCTTGAAATAGTCGCCGAACGAGAAGTTGCCGAGCATCTCGAAGAAGGTGAGATGGCGCGCGGTGTAGCCGACATTGTCGAGATCGTTGTGCTTGCCGCCGGCGCGCACGCATTTCTGCGACGTGGTGGCGCGCTGATAGAGCCGCTTCTCGACGCCGGTGAAGACGTTCTTGAACTGCACCATGCCGGCATTGGTGAACATCAGGGTCGGGTCGTTGCGCGGCACCAGTGGCGAGGACGGCACGATCTCGTGGCCGTTCTCGGCAAAGAAGTTCAGAAAGGTCGACCTGATCTCGTTGACGCCGCTCATGTTCATCCAATCGGGTGTGCTTGGACCCGCGCTTCTCGCCATAAAAACCGGACGTTAAGGCTGATATCTGCGGGCCAAAGCGCTTTTAGACAAGGCCAGCTTCGCTGTCCAGAAACTGTGCAAGCAGATCAGTGGGTTGCCGCAGGCGCGCAATCCCGTAGCAATCCCGGTTGAAAGGCGAAGCCGCCGCGTTGACAGGCTTGGCCGCCCTGTGGTCTTTACCTATCTATATCGTACGGCCACGTCGGGAGAGACCGGCACTGGTGCCGGCGCCGAAGGAGCAACCGCCCCGGAAACTCTCAGGCAAAAGGACCGCGTGGCTTTGACGACATCTGGAAAGAGGCGCCGACGGGCAATTACCTTTTAAAAGGGGGTGGCCCGGACCAGCGTCCGCCGACGGGATAATACTCTCAGGCACAGCGACAGATGGGGCTTCGACTGGTTGCTCCCGGGGAATCGTCCCCGGGGAACCGCCGAGGGCCCCTGTGATGCTTCCACCCGACGACCACGCCCCCCTCAGACGAACGCCCCTTTACGACCTTCATGTGTCGCTTGGCGGCAAGATGGTGCCGTTCGCGGGCTATGACATGCCCGTGCAATACCCCGCGGGCGTCCTGAAGGAACATCTCCATACCCGCGCCTCTGCCGGCCTGTTCGACGTCTCCCACATGGGCCAGATCGCACTTCGGCCGAAGTCCGGCAGGGTCGAGGACGCCGCCCGCGCGCTGGAGCGGCTGGTGCCGCAGGATATCGTGGCGATTGCACCAGGACGGCAGCGCTACGCCCAGTTCACCAATGCGGATGGCGGCATCCTCGACGATCTGATGGTCGCCAATTTCGGCGATCACCTGTTCCTGGTCGTCAATGCAGCCTGCAAGGACGCGGACGAGGCGCATCTGCGCGCGCATCTCTCCGGCGACTGCGTCATCGATTCGCTTGCCGACCGCGCGCTGATCGCGCTCCAGGGCCCGAAGGCGGAATCGGCGCTGGCGAAAATGTGTGCAGTGGCGCCCTCCATGACATTCATGGACGCCGGTCCTCACGAGGTCGCCGGCCTCCCCTGTTTCGTCTCGCGCTCGGGCTACACCGGCGAGGACGGGTTCGAGATTTCCGTTCCCGCTGGCGATGCCGAGCGTCTCGCCAAGACGCTGCTCGAAAACCCCGACGTGATGCCGATCGGCCTTGGCGCCCGCGACAGCCTGCGGCTCGAGGCCGGCCTCTGCCTCTACGGCCACGACATCGACACCATCACCACGCCGGTCGAAGCCGCGCTGGAATGGTCGGTGCAGAAGAGCCGCCGCACTGGCGGCGCGCGCGCCGGCGGCTTCCCCGGCGCCGAGAAGATTCTCGCTCATTTCGATAAAGGCGCCAGCCGCCGCCGCGTCGGCCTGCGTGCCGAGGGACGCGCGCCGGTGCGCGAAGGCGCGCTGCTGTTTGCGGATGCGACGGTGGGCGAGCCGATCGGCAAAGTTACATCGGGCGGCTTCGGCCCGAGCCTGAACGCGCCGGTGGCGATGGGCTACGTGCCCACGAGCCGGAGCGCGCTCGGCACCAAGCTGTTCGCCGAGGTGCGCGGCCAGCGACTGCCCCTGCAGGTCGCCGCCATGCCCTTCGTCAAGAATACCTACAAACGCTGAGGATTCGACAATGACCACGACGCTGTACACCTCCGACCATGAATGGCTCGCCATCGAGGGCGATGTCGCGACCGTCGGCATTACCGACTACGCGCAGCAGCAGCTCGGCGATGTCGTGTTCGTCGAACTGCCCAAGCTCGGCCGCGTGCTGAAGAAGGCGGAAGCTGCCGCCGTCGTGGAATCCGTCAAGGCCGCCTCCGACGTCTATGCCCCGGTCTCGGGCGAAGTGCTCGAGATCAATCCCGCACTCGCCGCCGAGCCAGCGCTGGTGAACTCGGATGCGCAAGGCGCCGCCTGGTTCTTCAAGATCAAGATCGCCGACAAAAGCGAGCTCGGCGGCCTCATGGATGAAGCTGCGTACAAGGCACATACGGCGTGAGATGAAGCGAACTGTAACCTCATTCTCGATGTCATCGTCCGCGAAGGCGGACGATCCAGTACGCCGCGGCTTCTCGGGTCAAGCACGAACGGCCGCGTTTACTGGATGCCCCGCCTTCGCGGGGCATGACGGCGTCAGATGATTTAGAGCGAGGACCCAATGATGACCGCGCACCGCAAATCCAATGGCGAGGCCGCCGCCAGCTTCGTTCGCCGCCACATCGGCCCCTCGGCAGGCGACGTCACCGCGATGCTCGAGGCCGTCAGCGCGAAAAGCGTCGACGCGCTGATGGCGGAGACGCTGCCGGCCTCGATCCGGCAGGCCGCCCCGCTCGATCTCGGCAAGCCGCTGAGTGAAACCGAGGCGATTGCGCATATGGCCGAGCTGGCGCGGCAGAACCAGGTCTTCACCTCGCTGATCGGCCAAGGCTATTCCGGCACGATCCTGCCCGCTGTGATCCAGCGCAACATCCTCGAAAATCCGGCCTGGTACACGGCGTATACGCCCTATCAGCCCGAGATCAGCCAGGGCCGCCTGGAAGCGCTGCTCAACTTCCAGACCATAATCTGCGATCTCACCGGTCTCGACGTCGCCAACGCTTCGCTGCTGGATGAGGCGACGGCGGCGGCCGAAGCCATGGCGCTTGCCGAACGGCACTCGCAGGTGAAGGCAAAGGCCTTCTTCGTCGACAAGGACGTGCATCCGCAGACGCTCGCGGTGATGCGCACCCGCGCCGAGCCGCTCGGCTGGAGCCTGATCGTCGGCGATCCCCTCACCGATCTCGACAAAGCCGACGTGCTTGGTGCGCTGCTGCAATATCCGGGCTCATCGGGCGCGGTGCGGAACTTGCGGCCCGCGATCGCGGCGCTGAACGCCAAGGGCGCACTGGCGATCGTTGCCGCTGATCTGCTGGCACTGACGCTGCTGGCCTCGCCCGGCGAGTTAGGTGCCGACATCGCGATCGGCTCGGCGCAGCGCTTTGGCGTGCCGATGGGCTATGGCGGACCGCACGCGGCCTATATGGCGGTGCGCGATGCGCTGAAGCGCTCGCTGCCCGGCCGCATCGTCGGCCTCTCCGTGGATTCGCGCGGTGCACCGGCCTATCGCCTGGCGCTGCAGACCCGCGAGCAGCACATCCGCCGCGAGAAGGCGACCTCGAACATCTGCACCGCGCAGGTGCTGCTCGCCGTGATCGCCTCGATGTATGCGGTCTATCATGGCCCCGAAGGCTTGATGCAGATCGCACGCAACGTCCACCGCCGCACCGCGGTGCTCGCCGCGGGCCTGCGCAAGCTCGGCTTTGCGCCGCGGTCGGATAGCTTCTTCGACACGCTCAGCGTCGATGCCGGCGCCAAGCGCGTCGAGATCGTCGCACGCGCCGATGCCGAGAAGATCAATCTTGGAATCGGTGATAGCGGCTTGCGCATCGCGCTCGACGAGACCACGACGCCCGCGACGGTGGAAGCGGTCTGGCGCGCCTTCGGCGGCACACTCGCCTATGCCGAGATCGACGCCGAGACGCGCGAGGCGCTGCCGGACGAGTTGAAGCGCACCACCGCGTTCCTCACCCATCCGGTGTTCCACGCGCATCGCTCGGAGACCGAGATGCTGCGCTACATGCGCAAGCTCAGTGATCGCGACCTCGCGCTCGACCGCGCCATGATTCCGCTCGGCTCCTGCACCATGAAGCTGAACGCGACCACCGAGATGATGCCGCTGACCTGGCCGGAGTTTGCGACGCTGCATCCGTTCGCTCCGCGCGAGCAGGCCGCCGGCTATCACGCGCTGTTCGCGCGGCTTGAAAAGTGGCTGTGCGACATCACCGGCTATGACGCGATCTCGCTGCAGCCGAACTCTGGCGCGCAGGGCGAATACGCCGGGCTGCTCGCAATCCGTGGCTATCACGCGTCGCGCGGACAGAGCCAGCGCAAGATCTGCCTGATCCCCTCCTCCGCCCATGGCACCAATCCGGCTTCGGCCGCGATGGTCGGGATGGACGTGGTGGTGGTCGCCTGCGAGAAGAATGGCGACGTCGACGTCAATGATCTCCGCGCCAAGGCGGAGAAGCATTCCAACGATCTCGCCGCGGTGATGATCACCTATCCCTCGACCCACGGCGTGTTCGAGGAGCACATCCGCGAGATCTGCGACATCGTGCACGGCCATGGCGGCCAAGTGTACCTCGACGGCGCTAACCTCAACGCACAGGTCGGCCTTAGCAGGCCCGGCGATTATGGCGCCGACGTCAGCCACCTCAACCTGCACAAGACCTTCTGCATCCCGCATGGCGGCGGCGGCCCCGGCATGGGCCCGATCGGCGTCAGAGCGCATCTCGCGCCGTTCCTGCCCGGTCATCCCGCAACAAAGGCGGACGCCCCGGTCGGCCCGGTGTCGGCGGCGCCGTTCGGCTCGGCCTCGATCCTCACCATCTCCTACATCTACATCTTGATGATGGGCGGCGAGGGGTTGAAGCGTGCGACCGAGATCGCGATCCTCAACGCCAATTACATCGCAGCACGCCTCGATCCGCATTTCCCGGTGCTCTACAAGAACGCCAAGGGCCGTGTCGCCCATGAGTGCATCGTCGATCCCCGTCCGCTGAAGACGACGAGCGGCGTCACCGTTGATGACATCGCCAAGCGCCTGATCGACTACGGCTTCCACGCGCCGACCATGAGCTTCCCGGTGCCGGGCACGCTGATGATCGAGCCGACCGAGTCGGAATCGAAGGCCGAGTTGGACCGGTTCTGCGACGCCATGATCGCGATCCGGAAAGAAATCGCCGAGGTCGAAGCCGGCCGCTTCAAGATCGAGGCCTCGCCCTTGCGCCACGCTCCGCACACCGTGCACGACATCGCGGATGACGATTGGAAGCGCGCTTACACCCGCGCCGAGGGCTGCTTCCCGGACGGCACCTCGCGCACCGACAAATATTGGAGCCCGGTCGGGCGCGTCGATAATGTCTACGGCGACCGCAACCTGGTGTGCTCCTGCCCGCCGGTGAGCGATTACGCGGAAGCGGCGGAGTAAGACGCGACGGAGGTTTCGTAGGGTGGGCAAAGCGGCTTGTCCGCCGTAGCTCGAAGAGCGAAGGCGGAGGCGTGCCCACCATCTTGCCTTTATTGAAATATAGTGGGCACGGCGCTTGCGCGCCTTTGCCCACCCTACGGCACTGAACGCGCCTCTAAGGCCCAACCAACAATCGGCTTTCGCGATCCCAACGCCAGAGACGTTCGTTGGTCAGTTCGGTACCGCCCCACCAACGTTTGATCGTGTTGTGACGCCACATGTCGTCTTCGCGCGCGAGAAGTGAACGCCCGAGTTCAGTCAGCGTGACCTTCCACTCACTCTTGCCGAAATAGCGGGCCTCGTTGTCGAACGCCGGATCGCCCAACAAGACCGGCGGCGCCGAATGTTCCGCCAGTTCGAGCAAGGCATAGCGCGCGTCGTTTCCGTCGAATACATCGCGAAGCCACCTGGCATCGCAGACGCGCCTCGGGTCGGTGTGCCCTTCGTTCACAAAATCCAGCAGATCCATTTCAGTTGCACCGAGTCCCGTCACGCTGTCAGGAAGCTCTTCAAGCACCGCAATCAGCGCCGATCGCAGTCTCGGCAGGATCATCAGATCCGTCATCAGCAGATCGAAACAGGGTTCTGGCGTCGACGGCCAATAGGCCCGCCAGGCGCGGCTTGCCGTCATCAAATGATTGTCGACCACCTTGAAGGCCGGCAGCTTCCATTTTGCGACCGATTGCGGAGCATAGTTCGCAACAATGTCATCCGTATGCACCAAGCTCAGCTTCGTCGTGATCTCCTTGTAGGGGCGAAGAAGGTCGAGCAGCCAGACGAGCACAAGCTGATCATTGGGCCGAGGATCAACCCATATTTCAATCGAGTCGAACTTCTCGCACAGCTCGAAGAAACCGATATCGCGCGTGCCGAAACCTTCCAGCGAGCCGCGACAAACGTCGTCGAGCCAATGATCGCCTGGATTACAGTGCTTTGCCGATCGCCGCTCCAGTCCCATCAAAAGTTGCTCCTCGGAGGGTAATTTCCCCGAGACGAAGCGTAGACAGAATCCGAGCGCGATGTTCGCCGCACCCGATTGGCGAAGCGTGTGTGTCGCAAGATCATTCGTGGCCAGGATCAGATGTGACACGATCGCCTCTTAAATTGATACGTAATACAGGGGCACTTTTGAGCAACACGCACGCGTTACACCGGCGCAACCAACAAGCGGCTCCGCGTATCCCAGCGCCACAATCGTTCATTGGTGAGAAGCGTACCGCCCCACCAGCGCCGAATCGGATTGTGACGGCGGAAATCCTCCCGGCCTTCAAGCACGGCTTGGCCGAACTCCGTCAGCGACAGCCGGCTCCGGCGAAAGGCGGCGTTGCGGCTTCTCGCATTGTCCGGATCGAGTGTCGCCAGCTTGCCATCCAGCCCAGTGACCGCGGGTGCCGGGCCGAATGCGAGCCCTTCGAGCAATGGGCCCAACTCCCACTGATCGAACACGCGTGTCCCCAGCGCGCCCGGCCGAAACAGCTCATCGGTCCGATTGTGTCCTGCCGCGATGCGTTCGAGAAGCCGCGCTTCCGTCGCTCCCAGCCCCGTCGTCGGCGCCGGCAGTTCTGCCAGCAATGCTTCCAGGGCCGGCTTCAGGAAGGGCAGCCTAGGCAAATCCCTCCCCAGTAGCCCGAAGCAAAGTTCAGGCGTCGGCGCCCGATAGGCCTCCCAGGCCATATTGGCTATCTCGAAGTCGCCGTCCGCGACCTCCGATTCCAGCACCGTACGATCGCGAAGCTGCGGGCCGTCCGCTTCGCGTAAATCGAAATTGACACGTCGCAATCTCAGACGATCGGTGATCGATGGATGGGACCGCAAATAGTCGAGGATCCAGATCAATTGCAATTGACTGTTAGGCTCAGGGTCGAACCACAGCTCGATAAGATCGACGCCATAGGTCTCGCAAAACCAAACCAGGCCAGTCTCCTTGTGCGCGAGACCGGTCTGAGGCAACCGGCCCACAAGATCGGACCACCGCACCTCCGGATCCCCCCTGTAATAGCCGCCCGTGAGGTAATCCTCGAGGTGATGCGACGTAGGCAGAGGCCCCCAAACGAACCGAAAGATCAAGGGGACGACCATGTCAGCACGACCGGCATAGGTGAGACCAACGCCGGACGAACTGGTCAAGATCACACGCTTCATAGCCCCGGCGCCCCACCCCACCCCAAAACGAAACGGGCACCGAAGACGTCGGCAACTCAACGTCCTCAGCGCCCGCTCCTCGCGAAAACTCTACTGCTTTAAGGCTTACTCCGCCGGCTCCTCGCCGTCGGCGTCGCGCTCCGGTGTGCCGGCGAGAATCTGCTCGGCGATCAGGCCGGAGTTCTGGCGGATCGAGGTCTCGATCTTGGCGGTGATGTCGGGGTTGGCCTTCAGGAAGGCTTTCGAGTTCTCGCGGCCCTGGCCGAGGCGCTGGCTGTCATAGGAGAACCAGGCGCCGGACTTCTCGACGATGCCGGCCTTGACGCCGAGATCGAGGATCTCGCCCATCTTGGAGACGCCCTCGCCATACATGATATCGAACTCGACCTGCTTGAAGGGCGGCGCCAGCTTGTTCTTCACCACCTTCACGCGCGTAGTGTTGCCGACGACCTCGTCGCGCTCTTTGATCGCGCCGATGCGGCGGATGTCGAGGCGGACGGAGGCGTAGAATTTCAGCGCGTTGCCGCCGGTGGTGGTCTCGGGCGAGCCGTACATCACACCGATCTTCATGCGGATCTGGTTGATGAAGATCACCATGGTGTTGGACTTGTTGATGGAGGCCGTGAGCTTGCGCAGCGCCTGGCTCATCAGACGGGCTTGCAGACCCGGCAGCGCATCGCCCATCTCGCCCTCGAGCTCGGCCTTCGGCACCAGCGCCGCAACCGAATCGACCACCAGCACGTCCACCGCGCCGGAGCGCACCAAGGTGTCGCAAATCTCCAGCGCCTGCTCGCCGGTGTCGGGCTGCGAGATCAGCAGCTCGTCGATGTTGACGCCGAGCTTGCGGGCATAGACCGGGTCGAGCGCGTGCTCGGCGTCAATGAAGGCGCAGATGCCGCCCTTCTTCTGCGCTTCCGCCACCGTATGCAGCGCCAGCGTGGTCTTGCCCGACGATTCCGGCCCGTAGATCTCGACGATGCGTCCCTTGGGCAGGCCGCCGATGCCGAGCGCGATATCGAGCCCGAGCGAGCCGGAGGACACCGCCTCGATGTCCATGGAGCGGTCGCTCTTGCCGAGCTTCATCACCGATCCCTTGCCGAACTGGCGCTCGATCTGAGAGAGCGCGGCAGCCAGGGCTTTACTCTTGTCCATGGAAGATCCTTCGACGATACGCAGGGCAGTGGCGGACATTGGGTCGTGCTCCTTATGGCGAGGATTCGCTAGGGGGACAAACGATTGAGAGGGCGGGCCGGCGATAAAAGTAATGTACCCTATTTGTTCTAGGTTCGCAATATGTTCTTTGCGGCTGTCCCAATCCCCTGCTCGTGCCTGAATCGAAAAGGGGCCGCCCTTCAGCGACCCCTTTGCCGGTTGCAATCTCGTTTCGGGATGAAATTCCAGCCCCGGCGGGAGGCACCGTACCGGTGTCCAGATGCCAAGTGGATTCCGGGCAACTACTGTTCGTAGCACTGTCCTAATTTGCGTTTCGCTGGATCTCTTGCGCTTGAATGCTACGCTATGTAACGCTAATATATGTAGCGTTATCTTTCGGACCCTTGAATTCAGGAGGCGTGATGAAATCGGTTCTCAAGATCGTTGTAGCGCTGGCCATCTTCGTCGGCTCGGCCTCGACGCAAGCGCAGACATCGAACACTCCGATCTCATCGGGCGCTCCGAAAGTCGGTGCAAAAATTACGAAGAAATCGCAATTGCACGACGGCTGCCACAGCCGGCGCGCGCAGATGCTTGGTAAGCCCTGCCACTAAAGCGCGATGACGAAGAATCGTCATCGCGCTTTAGTCTATTGTTTGAGCATGATCTCCGCGCAAACGCGTTCGGCGTTTGTCGCGAGGAAAAACCGCTGCACACTTTGCGCTAATGGGATCCTCGTCCGAAACTGACGCGCATCAAAGACGCGCGGGCCTTGGCGCCGTCATAAATCCTTAATCCTGAGGCACCGAACCTTTTCGCGGTCTGTGGCCTTCTTCGGGATGGGACCGCAACTCTGGGGACCCCTGTCATGACTGAAGACACACACCACGGCGCCATCAGGCGCAACCACCTCCTGGAGGCCGCGCAGGAGGAGATGATCAAGTTCGAGCGCAAGGAGAACGAGTTTCGCAAGAAGGACCGTGACGAGCGCGCCGCCGAGCTGCGGTTGCCTCTCGGCGAGATCAAGGTTCACTAAGGCCCACGACGGCGAGCGGCAGCGCCTGGGCACGCGTTGCAGAACCTGACCGCCGCGAGCGGCTGCCGTTGACCTCGCGGGAATCCAGCATCGCGCGCCGGGATGCGCTTGGCTGAGCATCCCGCGTGGTTATGGTATCCAAATACTTCCAGTAAGCCATTGATGGAAAGACGAAATCACCCCACAGCCTACTGTGCATGGGGTTGTTTTCCACCTTTTTGAAAGATTGGTGCCCATTCACCATCGACGAAGCGCGCCGGCGCGGACCCCGGCCGCCTCCCCATACCTGCGCTGACGCCTTGCTACAGCAACGCCAGCAGCACGAGGCCGATCACCAGCACGACGAAGCCAGCCGCCGTCGCGGCGGCGAAAGACCGCTCTACGTTATCCATGATGCCACCCCGTTGCCGCCGCGCCACGTTTCCCCCATGGCTGCGCCGGACGGTGTGGAATCTTGCCGACCCGTGTGTCGCCAGTTGTGCGGACGGATGTCGAAATTGGGACGGGCGCGAGGCCAGTCTGCGGCCCGCGCGATCGCGGCTTCCCCACTGACACCGTCAGGCGCGTGTAAGCCTGATCGCCTAGTCTCGACGTGCCCGGTGGACCAACACCGGGTCTCCATACCCAGCCGACGACCCCGCTCCCCGCGAGCGGGGTTTTCTGTTTGCGGGCATGGACGAAAGCGGCGCGACGAACGTGACGCCGGCCCCCGCTCCGCTTTGGCCGCCTGTCAGGCTGACGTAAGTCGAACCAGTTAGGGTCTCTTGGCTATGGTGTTGCAGCCCAGCACCTCAGCCTCCAACAACTCTTTGCCCCGCTTGGCTCTCCCCAGGCGGGGTTTTTTCATGGCTGCTTGCTGGTTCGCAGCTTCCCGCTCCTCCCGCGTCAGCCGCAGCGAGACGGCGCGGATCGCGGGCGCAGCCAGCAGCACGATCGGCAGCATCGCGGCCCATGCGATCAGCCACGACACCATCCAGTGCCCGAGGAAGACCCTCGCGCTGCCTGCGGGAAGGCTGGCGATGCCTGCCGCGATCAGCGAGGTCAGTCCGGACTGGATGATACCGAAGACGAAATGAGAATAGCGGCGGGGAATGCCGAGCATGAGGCGCCCATGGTTGCTTGCCGTCATCGGGCCAAGCAAGGCCCATGCCGTCGCGCGCGGATTGCTCCGTGGTTCTCCGACCATGAACAGAGTTCCGGGGCGGCGCGCAAGCGGCGCCGAATCCGACCTCGTTTGCTTCGGAGTGCGCGCCCTCGCGGTTTCCGTCAACGGTCCGCGACTTATCGACAGATTTCACTTGTCGCGAGCATATGATGACGCCCAACATGTTACGGGCATGGAAGGTGAATCGTGGGAGGTGACCATGAATCACAGGGGCGTCGAATTCACCGTCGCCAAGACGGCAGTTCCCGGAATCTGGCAGTGGCAGTTCCGAATCGGCGACCAAATCAAGACCGGCAGGACCGAGACGAAGATCGACCTGTTGGCAATCCGGCGGGTGCAGTTGCGCATCGACCGAGAACTGAAGGCCATCGAGCGCAAGACGGCCTGAGCAAGACGGCCTGAACCGGCCGGTCTGGGTGAGATCAGCGGCCGGCGCGGCGCCCCGCAGGGTATATCCCGTAGCCGCCCGGAATTGATCTGACCGGGGTTTGGGATTGCACTGCGCGCCCGTGGCCTTGGGGTTGGGCCGTCACGCGTTGATCGGTGCCAGCCATGCCGCTCTACTTCTTTCGAATCCGGAACGGCCGTTATTCCGGCTGCGCGGACCAGGCGAGCGAATTTGCCGATCGCGATTCGGCCTGGAAGGAGATGACCAGCGTCTGCGCTGACATGGCCGCCGGCATCGCCCGCAAGCTCCAGCAAAATTCCGAATGGCACATGGAGCTGCTGGACGAGGCGAAAGAGCCCGTATTCCGGATCCGCATCGTCGCAGAGACGATCGAAAAGGTGAGCCCCTAAAGCGCGATGCGACTAGGATGAATCGCCATCGCGCTTTACGCTCTTGTTTGAGCATGATCTTTCCGGAAAACCGCTGCACACTTTTCCGGATCATGCTCTAATCCGCGCTGGGCAGCCGCCGCATGGTGAATTCGATGTCGCCGCCGGGCAATTCGCGCCAGGTCTCGACCGCGCTCATATAGCCGGCCTTGGGGTAGCGGGCGAAGAAGGCCTCCGCCCTTGCCCGTGCCGCTGCGCGCGGCAGCGTGAAGGTCTCGCGCAGATAGCCGTCGCCGGCCGGATGGCCCGGCTTGCCGCCCATCTTGCGCCGGCGTGCCATCCGTTCGGCGAGATCCCGCGGACGATCGGCCATGTCCCGTCCTCCTCTACGCAATACTCTACTCTCTTGCGAGATGTAGGAGGCCGGCAGGGCAAAGAGGAGTCCCACCCGGAGGCGTCAACCACCCCCGAGCGGCGGCAGGTTAATTGGCGGCCGTGCCGGATTTCTTCTTCGGCGCGCTGGTCGCGGCCGAGGCCTTCGGCGCCGCCGACTGCTTCGGCGGATCGGCGCGCATGCCGCCCCAGGGATCGTTGGACGCCTTGGAGTCCGGAATCTTCTTCAGCGTTTCCTTGTAGGCCTTTTCACGCTCGGCGTCCGCGGCCTTCTCCTCGGGGGTCTTGCCCGGGCCTTCCTGCAGCAAATTGAGATTGGGCATTTGCGCATAGGCCGGTCCCGCCAGCACGGCCAGCACCGCGGCCAAACGGAAAAGCTTCATCATCCACTCCTTGATCATCCATGAAGCACGGATCGCCCGCGCTTTGTCATCCTTGTCGCGGCCGACCGCGACCTCAGGGCCGCTAGAGCCGGTCCGATCTGCACGATTTCGGCGCATGCAGCCAGTCGTCCCAGATCGGGCCGCATTTGGTGCACCCGTTCAGCGCAAGGCCGAGCGCAGCCAGACAAAAGACCAGGACACATCGACGCAACATCATCCACCCGTACCCAAGCGAGCCATCATATCGGGCGAAGTCGGGCATTTTCAAGCCGAAGAGACCGGCGCCAGACCGGGTGACTTTGCCGCGCCGATGCGCGCAGAATGAGGCGAAACATCCGGCAACAATGGAGGGAACGACTGCAATGCAAACGCAGCCAGACGCCGAGTTCGGCATCACTGACGCCAAACGCATCCTCGGCGAGGTCTTTGCGCCCTGGGTCCAGGATCTCGACCTCTCGGTCGAGCGCATCGAGCACGCACAGCCGGCGGATGCGCCGGACTGGCAGCCGGGTGCCCTGCTGCGCATGCCGTTTTCTGAACGATTGTGCCGGAACGGCGGCGTGGTCTGCGGCCAGGCGCTGATGGCGCTCGCCGACACCGCGATGGTGATCGCGATCCTCGCCGCCAACCGCGGCTATCGTCCGATGACCACGGTCGACCAGACCACGCATTTCATGCGCGCAGCCTCCTCCTCGGACGTGCTGGCGGATGCCCGCGTGGTGCGGCTCGGGCGTACCATGAGCTTTGGCCGCGTCACGCTGCTCTCGGCCTCCGACAACAAGCCGATTGCGATGGTGTCGAGCGCGTTCGCGATGCTGCCGGGCTGAGCGTGCTTCGAAAAGAAGAGAGCCGCGGAAGCGCCAGGCGCGCCGCGGCTCTCGACGAATCCCATGTCGAGACAGAAAACGCTACTTGCCGAGCACCTCGTCGGCTGCGGTCACGATGCCGACGTTCGGATTTTTTCCGCAATAGGCGCCGAACTTCTTGGCGTTCTCGATGAACACGTCGGTGTCGATGATCGCGTTGTCCGCGTCGCCCTTGTACCAGCCGTCCATCCAGGTCAGAACGACTCGGATGTTGTCTTCGCCGCTCTCCAGGAATTGCTTGCAGCTCATGGTCGAGAGGTCCCATTTGACGGCGTGGGCGGGCATGGACGACAGCGAGAGCGCTGCAGCGAACAGAATCGAAACCATGGTCTTCATCAGTATCTCCATCGGCGCGAACGCCATAAAGGGCTTGTCAGGAAAGTCGGCGGAGAGATTGTCCGCGTCAACGTGGTAAACGAAGTCTGAAGCGGAGCGCAAGTAGCGCCAGTATTGAGTTGAGTTCAAGGTAATTTCTATGCGCTATTTCACAATGGTCATTGTGGATGAACGCGAATGATTGAGAGGCGTGAAACGCAGCGTCACCGTGTTTTCAAGGGGGGCAGGATCACCTTTGAAAATAGCGGAATCGCATGCACGGTGAGAAACATATCGACCGGCGGCGCTGCCGTCGATCTCGACGGGCCCACAACGCTGCCGCAGAGCTTCAAGTTATCGATTTCGTGCGACAATTTCGTGCGGACTTGCCGCCCCGTGTGGCGCAGCGACAAACGCGTCGGCCTTGCTTTCGTGCAATAGCGCGCGCGATGTGAACGATCGTTCGCATCGCATCCACAACACGATCATGATCGCGCGATACGACGGCGGCGACGCCAGCGCAGGCTTGCAATCGCGAACGCGACGACCGCGAGCGCGATCACTGAGGACGCCGCAAGAAAACGTCCACCGGGACGATCGATGGTGCGCGACCATAGCGAGGGCGCCTCGCCCGGCCGCGCTAGGCGAAACGCAACGACGCTGTCGCCGATCGAAGTGCCTGCCTCGGAGTGGCCGCCGGCGCCGATCGCGACATATTGCTCGCCCTGCCAGAGATAGGTCATGGGATTGGCGACGCCCGGGACCGGCAACCGGCCCTGCCACAGCTCCCTGCCGCTCCGCGCATCGAAGGCGCGCAAATAGGCGTCCATCGCTCCGGTGAAGACGAGCCCGCCTGCGGTGACCGCGAGCCCGTTGACGAGCGGCGCGCCCCACGGCAGCGGCACGCCGAGCGGTGCAAGATCCTCGGTGGTGCCGACCGTCGAACGCCACAGGATTTTTCCGGCCTTCAGATCGACCGCAACCATCTCGCCCCAGGGCGGCTTGTTGCAGAGCAAGCCGAGCGGCGACATGACCACTGCGCGTGTCATCGCGAACGGCGTACCACGCTGCTGGCCGAAATCATGACCGGGCGGCGGATTGAACCCGACAGCTTCCGCCCGCGGGATCAGCTTCACGCGATGCACGGCGCGGCTGGTGTTGGCGTAGAGGATCTGGCTGACCGGATCGAAGGCCGCACTGCCCCAGTTCACCCCGCCACCGGTGAATGGAAACAACAGCGTGCCCTGCCTCGAAGGCGGCGTGAACAGGCCCTCATTGTGCGCCTCCGCGAATTGTCGCTCGCAGGACGAGCGACGCAGCGCAGGCAATAGCGCGAGCGCATCTTCGGTCGAGATCGTCTGTGACGTCAGCGCGGGCACGTGCGTCGGGAACGGCTGGGTCGGCGACAATCTTTCCCCTTCCGCGCCGTCCTGCGGCACGGCGCGCTCCTCGACGGGCCACACCGGCTTGCCGGTGTCGCGATCGAGCACGAAGACAAACCCCTGCTTGGTCGGCTGGATCACGACATCGCGCTGGCCCTCACCCGTGTCGAGGCGCGCCAGCGTCGGTTGCGCCGCCAGATCGTAGTCCCAGACGTCGTGATGCACGATCTGAAAGGCCCATACGAGTTCGCCGGTCTCGATGTGCAGCGCGACCACCGAATTGGCGTGCTCGTTGTTGCCCGGCCGCTTGCCGCCCCAGAAATCCGGCGAGGGCGACGACGTCGGCAGGAATACGAGTCCGCGCGCGTCATCGACCGACATCGGCGCCCAGACATTGGCGTGACCGGCTTCGATGCCTTCGCGCTCGAGCGGCTCGAAGGTCCAGCGTGGCTGGCCGCTGCGCGCATCGAACGCTCGCACCACGCCGCTCGGCGCGTCGACGCGGCGGTTGTCGCCGATCGCAGATCCGACCACGACGACACCGCGGCCGACCGCCGGCGGCGAGGTGATCTGGAATTCGCCCGGCCATTCCAGGGGCATTCCGATATCGAGCTTGATCTCCCCGCCATTGCCAAAACCGGCACAGGGAATGCCTGTCTTCGCATCGAGCGCGATCAGGCGGACGTCGTTCGTTCCCATGAAGATGCGCGCGCGGCAGGCGGCATCCGGCGGCGCCGTGTCGTCGATCCAATAGGTGACGCCGCGGCAGACATAGCGATTGGCGGGGCGCTGGTTGATCGCGATCTTCGGATCATAGCGCCATTTCTGCGCGCCCGTGCCGGGATCGAGCGCGATGACCTCGTTGAAGGGCGTGCAGAAGATCAGGCTGCCTTCGACGAACAGCGGCGTCGCCTGGAATTTGGTTCGCCGCATCAGCTCGGGCGAGCGTGCTGTGAGATCGCCGGTGTGATATTCGAAGGCGCGGACGAGTTGGCCGACATTGCCCGGCGAGATCTCCCGCAATGGCGAGAAGCGCGAACCGCCGGGATCGCCGCCCCAGCTCTCCCAGGCGAAGCACGGCGGCACGGCAAACGACAGGAGCGTAACGAATGCGGCAGCAACGCGCAGGTGGATCCGCAACGCCCGCCTCGTTCTATTTCGACTTCTTGGCAGGTTCGCTGGGGCGGGCCCCGCCCCACGGATCGTACTTTTCCTTGGGCTCGGGAATGCGCTCGAGCGCGGCCTTGTAGGCCTTTTCGTCGACCTTGGGCTTGTTGTCCGCCTTGGCGTCGTTGCCATGGCGCTTGCTGCCGGCGCCCATCTGCGCCTGAGCCACGCTTCCCGCCAGCGCCAGCACCGCGGCCGCTATCACCAGAATCCTCATGAATGCAACCCCCCTCGCCTGGGGTACAAACTAGCCTGCAATCCCGTAATAGCAAATGCCGCGGGTTCCAAGACTTCAGCAAATCTTGATCGGGCGGGACTTCGCCCGATCGCATTCGTGCCTATGTGTTGGCCCGCAGGGGGGACCTTCAAGTATGTTGCGGATCATTGCTCATGCGGCGCTTCTCGCCGGCGCGCTCGCACTCGGTGCCTGCGGCTTTGCCGACAGCCGCGCGCCGGTGCCCGAGTTCATGCGCATGAAGGAAGCCGAGCAACCGCCACCCGAGCCGGCCCCCGACGTCAAGCGCGTGGTGCGCGAGCAGATCGACGTGGTCTTCCTGAACACGTCCTATCCGCGTGAGGTGCACGTAGCCCCGCCCCATCGCGAGGTGCGAGGACCGGGCTGGACGGCCTGCGTCCGCGCACAGCTCACCTCCGCGACCGGTACGTCGCTGGGCGCCCAGACCTACATCGTGACCATCACCGGTGGAAGGGTCGTCGACCGCCGGCGTGCGGAAGCCGACGACATCTGCGGGACCGAGACTTACCAGCCGATTTAGGAACAAATCGCTCTAACGAAGCTGCGGTTCCGGGGAAAAACCAGCATCGCCGACGGGAACGAACACCGCCTCCCTTTCTTGTTACCGCCGAGGGCAGTTTCGAGGAGGACATGATGAGGACGTTGACTGTTGCGCTGTTGGCGGGCGTCGGTGCTTTGGCAGCCGCATCGAGTGCGAAGGCTTCCGACATCTACACGAGCAGCGAGTACACCAATCCGGATCTCGTCCAGCAGGTACGACTTGTCTGCGACGACGCCGGCCGCTGCTATCGCACGCGCAGCGGTTCGCGTGTGATCGTGCGAGATTCCTATAACTACATGCCGCGCGAACGCTATTATGAACGTCGGACCTACCATCGCGATTGGGATGACGGCCCGCGCGCCGGCGTCGGCATTCGCGCACCCGGCGTCAGCGTTGGCGTCGGTGTCGACGATCGCTGGTAATCGATGAAGTCTTGATGGCCGGGACCGGACGAGACAACTCGCCCGGTCCCGTTGGTATGATCGTATCGAATGACCGCAACTAGGCGACTACCGATTGTTGCTGAAACTGCTCGTAGGCCGCGATCGCGTCCGCAGCATACATCAACGACGGGCCGCCGCCCATATAGACCGCCATGCCGAGCGTCTCCTCGACCTCCTGGCGCGTCGCGCCGAGCTTGACGAGCGCTTCGGTGTGAAAGCCGATGCAGCCGTCGCAATGCGCAGCGACGCCAAGCGCCAGCGCGATCAGCTCCTTCGTCTTCTTGTCGAGCGCGCCGTCGTGCGTCGCCGCCTGGGCAAGTGCGGCAAATCCCTTCATGGTGTCGGGAATGTCGCTGCGCAGCTTCTTCAGGTTGGCGGAGATGTTCCTGGTGATGTCGACGTAGTTCTTGTCCATCGGATCCTCATGGCCTGGATTTGGCTGTGGTCGAAATAGCCTCGCGCGGCGCGCGCAAGGCGATATAGATCGCGGGAATCACCAGCACGGTGAGCAGCGTCGACGAGGCAAGCCCGAACAGGAGCGAGATCGCCAGTCCCTGAAAGATCGGGTCGAGCAGGATGGTCGCGGCGCCGATCATGGCCGCGAGCGCGGTGAGCAGGATCGGCTTGAAGCGGACCGCGCCGGCCTCCAGCACCACCTCGCGAAGCGACTTGCCATCTGCGCCGCTGTGCCTGATGAAATCGACCAGCAGGATCGAGTTACGCACGATGATGCCGGCCAGCGCGATGAAGCCGATCATGGAGGTCGCGGTGAACGGCGCCCCCAGGAGCCAGTGCCCGATCAGGATGCCGATCAGCGTCAGCGGAATCGGCGTCAGGATGACGAGCGGCAGGCGAAAACTCCGGAACTGGGCGACGACCAGCACGTAAATGCCGAGGATGGCCGCACCGAAGGCGGCGCCCATGTCGCGGAAGGTCACCCAGGTGATCTCCCATTCGCCGTCCCACAACAGCGTGGGCCGCGACTCGTCCGATGGCTGGCCGTGCAGGCTGATCGCGGGCTTCGGCAGCGTGCCCCAGTCATGGGCCTCCACACGATCGGCAACCGCGAGCATGCCGTAAAGCGGCGCCTCGAAGCGGCCGGCGAGCTCGGCCATCACCATGTCGGCGAAGCGGCCGTCGCGGCGGAAGATCGTCAGCGAGCCCTCCTCCATGGTCGCCTTCACGACCTGACCGAGTTCGACCACCGTCTTGCTGCCGGGCAACGTGTTGGCCGGCACCGGCGTCGAGGCCAACGCCTCGTCCCAGACCAGATCGCGCTTTCCGAGATGCACCGCGATCTCGATCGGGTTGCGGTCCTCGCCGCGATGCGAATAGCCGATCGAAATGCCGCCGAACAGCGCCTGGATGGTGTCGTAGACGTCGCGCTGCTCGACGCCGAAGAATTCGAGCCGGTCCTGGTCGATCGAGAGCCGCAGCCGTGGCCGCTTCTCGCCGACGGAATCGTCGATGTCGACGATGAACGGCACTTCCGCGAACACCTTCTTGAGCTCGGCCGTAACCGCACGGCGCGCGGCCGCATCGGGACCGTAGACCTCGGCGAGCAGCGTCGAAAGCACCGGTGGCCCGGGCGGCACTTCGACCACCTTGATGCTGGTGCCCGCGGGCGGATCGAGCGCCTTCAGCTTCTCGCGCAGCTCGAGCGCGATCTCATGGCTCGCGCGCTTGCGCTCGCCGCGCGCCGCCAGGTTGACCTGAACTTCGCCGAGCTCGGGCCTCTGGCGCAAATAGTAGTGCCGCACCAGGCCGTTGAAATTGAAGGGAGCGGGCGTGCCGGCATAGGATTGCAGCGAGGTGACCTCCGGCAATTGCCGCGCGATCTCGGCCGCGCCGAACAGCGTGCGCTCGGTCGCCTCCAGGCTCGCCCCTTCCGGCAGGTCGACGACCACGGCGATCTCGGACTTGTTGTCGAACGGCAGAAGCTTGACCGTCACCGACTTGGTCGCAAACAGCGTCATCGACAGCAGCGTCGCGATGCCGACGCCGAGCAGGAAGATCCAGGCCGACCGCTTGCTCCGCACGATCGGCGTGGCGAAGCGCCGGTAGAGACGGCCGAGCCGACCTTCATCGTGCTCCGGATGCGTCGAGGTAACCTCGCCCCTCGGCGCGAGCTTGATCATCAACCAGGGCGCGACCACCATCGCAACGAAGAATGAGAACAGCATGGCAGCCGACGCATTGGCCGGGATCGGCGCCATATAGGGGCCCATCAGGCCCGACACGAACAGCATGGGCAGCAGCGCGGCGATCACGGTCAGCGTCGCGACGATGGTGGGGTTGCCGACCTCCGCCACCGCTTCGATGGTCGCCTGCAGGCGCGGCCGGCCGTCGCGCATGCTCCAATGCCGCGCGATGTTCTCGACGACGACGATGGCGTCGTCGACGAGAATGCCGATGGAAAAGATCAGCGCGAACAGGCTGACGCGGTTGATGGTGTAGCCCATCAGATTGGCGGCGAACATCGTGAGCAGGATCGTCGTGGGAATCACGACGAAGGTCACCAACGCCTCGCGCCAGCCGATCGCGATCGCGATCAGGACGACAATCGAGACGGTCGCGAGGCCGAGGTGGAACAGCAGTTCGTTGGCCTTCTCGTTGGCGGTCTCGCCGTAGTCGCGCGTCACCGTCACCTGGAGATCCCCAGGGATCAGGCGCGACTTCAATCCTTCGAGGCGTTTGGCGATGTTCTCGGACACGACGACCGCGTTGGCACCGGCCCGCTTGGCCAGCGCCAGGCTGACGGCGGGCGTGCGCGCCCACTGCCCAGCGGGCCCGCGCGAATCCGTCCAGACGCGATGCTCGACGGTGCTCGGGCCGACGAAGACGGAGGCGACGTCCTTGACATAGACCGGCCGGCCGTCGCGGCTCGTGATGAGCAGCAGTCCCATGTCGGGAATGCCGGACAGCGTCTGCCCCGCCGCGACGCCTCGGACGATGCCGGCGTCGCGGACCTGCCCCGCCAGGAACGAGCGATTGGCGTCCTTCACCTTGGCCACGAGCTGCTGCAGCGTGACACCGAACAGCGACAGTTTCTCCGGATCTGGCTCGACCCGGATCTGTTGCGCCGCGCCGCCGGATATGTAGGTGAGGCCGATGTCGTCGACCTTCATCAGCTCCGCGCGCAGCTTGTCGGCGAGCTCGTAGAGATCCTCGTCGGTCCAGCGGCTGGCGGCTTCCGGCTTCGGTGACAGCGTCAACACCGTCACCGCAACGTCGTTGATGCCCCGGCCGACGATCAGCGGCTCCGGGATGCCGACGGGAATGCGGTCCAGATTGGCGCGAATCTTCTCGTGCACGCGCAGGATGGCATCCTCGAACTTGGTGCCGACCAGGAAGCGCGCGGTGACCATCACGCGGTCGTCCTCGGTCTGGCTATAGACGTGCTCGACGCCGTCGATGCCCTTGACGATCGATTCCAGCGGCTTGCTCACCAGCTCCACCGCGTCGGGCGCGCGCAGGCCGTCGGCATTGACGCGGATATCCACCATGGGAACGCTGATCTGCGGCTCCTCCTCGCGCGGAATCACCACGACGGCGATCAGCCCTACGACGAGGGCCCCGAGCAGGAATAGCGGCGTGAGCGGCGATGCGATGGTCGACCTGGTCAACCGTCCTGACAGCCCGAGATTCACGGCCGCACCAATTGGTCACCGGTCCGGATGCCCGACAGGATTTCGAGCCCGTCGGGAAGCGAAGGCGTCGGCATGTCGCGGCCGCGCTGCACCGGCACGTCGATCGTCTCATCGCCTTTGCGGAGCTGGACGTAGTCGATGCCGAACCGGGTCGTCACATAGCTCGAAGGAATGACAAAGGCCGGCCGCGCGCCGCCGGCGATCCAGACCCGCAAGCGATCGCCGACGAAATATTCGCCGAGCCCCTCGACGGTCGCGTCCGCAATGACGCGCCCCTCCTCGATCTGGGGATAGACGAGGTCGATCACGCCCCATTTCGAGGCCTCTCCCGCCAGCTCCGCGCCATCGACGCGGACCTTGTCGCCGGCCTTCAAAGAGCGCGCGTGGCGCTCCGGCACGCGCAGCCGCAGCTTGAAGTTCTGCTCGGCGACCGTGACGATCGGGTCGCCGGCGAGCACGACGGATCCGACGGTGATCAACCGCTTCAACACGCGCCCGTCCGTCGGCGCGAGCACCTGTCCCTGGTTGAGCTGCTCGTTGATGACGGCGCGCTCCGCGGTCCTGGCGCGCAGGCCGTTGTCGGCGACGTTGAGCGCCGTGCGCTGCTCGTCGAGCTTGACGCGCGGCAGGATGCCGCGCTCGACCAGCCCTTCGGTCCGGGTGAAGTCGAGCTGCGCCTGCCTGGCCTGGGCCTGCAGCGCCTCGATCTGCGCGTCGAGCGATTTCATCTGCAGGACGAGCTTCTCGTCGCCGATGGCCGCGATGACCTGACCTGCGGTGACGCGATCGCCTTCCCGCACCTTGAGCTGAACGACGGTGCCGCCGATGCGGCCGCGTGCGGGGACCACGCTGATGCTCTCGACGGTCGCGAAGACGGCCTTTTCGTCGGTGACCGGCTGCTGCGCAACGGTGAGCGTTGCCGCGGCGGCAGCGGACCCCGCCGGTACTCCGATCGCCGCCCACGCGGCCAGAAATCCCAGGCGTGCCAAATATTGCAAGGGACACATCCGTGTCGTCATCGGGTTCATCACACCGCGCCGCGGTGTTCCTCTCATTTCATCGACATCGGGCGAAGGCGCGTTGATCTCGCGCAAGGCGCACCCGCCCGCCCTTGCCTAGGCTTCACCTCGTCCTTGCGGACTTCGGCGCGCAAAACACCTGATAAAGCGTCTTCAGGACTTCGCGCGCCGGCTCGCTGGCGATCGAATAGAAGATCGTCTGCGCATCGCGCCTGGCGGCGACCAGGCCATCCTTGCGAAGGAGCGCAAGATGCTGGGAGACCGTGGAGTCCCGCAGGCTCAGAAACTCGGCCAGCTCGCCGACCGACCGCTCGCCGTCGATCAACTGGCAGATGATGAGAAGACGGTGGCGGTTCGAGAGCGCCTTGAGCAGCTCGCTTGCCTGATCTGCCGCCCGCTCCATGATCTCGCTATCTATTTTCATACTTGCGTATATACGCAATTACGAATATATCGTCAAGCGCTGCACGACGGCCGGAACTGAACCGGCGGAGCGGCTTGGTCCAACGGAGGTACCCATGGCGGAAGTAGCCGTAATCGGAGCCGGTCTGAGCGGAACGCTGATGGCCTACGAATTGCTGCCCCAGTTGAGGAAGGACGATCGCCTCAGTGTCATTTCACAAGGCGCCGTCTATCATTTCGTCCCATCGAACCCTTGGGTCGCGGTCGGCTGGCGCAAGCGCGAAGAGATCGAGATCGACCTTGCCGACGTGATGAAACGCAAGGGCGTGCGGCTGCTGACGCAGGGCGCAAGGCGCGTCCACCCGGCCGAGAACCGCGTCGAGCTCGGCGACGGCACGTCGATCGACTATGACTATCTGGTCGTCGCGACCGGCCCCGAACTGGCGTTCGACGAGATTCCGGGTCTCGGGCCGCAAGGCTATACCCAGTCGATCTGCCACGTCGATCACGCTGCGCATGCCCGTGAGGCCTTCGAGAAGCTCGCGGCGAACCCCGGCCCGGTCGTCATCGGCGCCGTGCAGGGCGCTTCTTGTTTCGGCCCGGCTTACGAATTCCTCTTCATACTGGAAACGGAGCTGCGCCGGCGAAAGCTGCGCGATCGGGTCCCAATGACGTTCGTCACCTCGGAGTCCTATATCGGCCATCTCGGCCTCGACGGCGTCGGGGACACCAAGGGTCTGCTGGAAAGCGAGATGCGGGAGAAGCACATCAAGTGGATCACCAACGCCCGCGTCGACAAAATCACCCCCGGCTTGATGACGGTGGAGGAGTTTTCCGACAACGGCACGTCCCGCAAGGCTCATGAGCTGCCATTCGTCTATTCGATGATGCTGCCTGCCTTTCGCGGCGTCGAGGCGGTGCGTGGCATCGAGAAACTGACCAATCCGCGCGGCTTCGTCATCGTCGACAAGCATCAGCAGAACCCCACCTTCTCCAATGTCTTTGCAGTCGGCGTCTGCGTCGCGATCGCACCGGTCGGCGCGACACCGGTGCCGGTCGGCGTCCCCAAGACCGGCTTCATGATCGAATCCATGGTGACGGCGACCGCGATGAACATCGGCGCCCTGCTTCGCGGCAAAGCGCCCACGGCACAGCCGACCTGGAACGCGATCTGCCTCGCCGACTTCGGCGATTCCGGCGTCGCCTTCCTGGCGCAGCCGCAGATCCCGCCGCGCAACGTCAATTGGTCCTCCAAGGGCGAGTGGGTGCACCTCGCCAAGGTCGCCTTCGAGAAATACTTCCTGCGCAAGATGCGGCGCGGCGAGAGCGAGCCCTTCTACGAGCGCTTCGTTCTCGACAAGCTGAACATCGCCAAGCTCAAGGAGGTCCGAACCGGCACATGAGCACGACACGCCAGATCGTCTGTGGCAGTTGCGGGCGCATCAACCGGCTGCCGGCCGAACGTGCACCGCAAGGTGCGCGCTGCGGCGCCTGTCATCAGCCGATGTTCACCGGCCAGCCGATCGAGGTGGACGAGAAGGACTTCGACCGCCATGTCGCCAGCAGCGACATTCCCGTGCTGATCGACGTCTGGGCGCCATGGTGCGGGCCCTGCCGCGCCATGGCTCCGATGTTCGAGCGCGCGGCGCAACAGCTCGAGCCCGGTGTGCGGCTGTTGAAGCTGAATTCGGACAACGCACCCGCATTGTCGTCGCGACTGAGCATCAGCGGCATTCCGACGCTGCTGCTGATGCGCGGCGGCCGCGAGATCGCCCGCCATTCCGGCGCGATGGATGCGCGCAGCATCGTCGCCTGGACCGAAGCCAACCTGACCCGTTCGTAAGAAGAAGGAGCCTGCCATGAATGTCGATAAAGCCGTCCTCGCCTTTGCGGGATGCGTCGTCCTGCTCGGTCTCGCACTGGGCACCTATGTGAATGCGTATTGGTACCTGCTGACGGCATTCGCCGGGCTGAACATGTTGCAGGCCTCGTTCACGGGCTTCTGCCCGGCAGCGATCGTGTTCAGGAAGCTGGGCCTGAGCAGCGGCTGCGCGTTCTCCTGAACGCGCGCCAATGCAGCCTGTGATGCGGGGGAATTTGGCATGACCGACGATACTTTCATCGAGGGACCTCTCTACGAGAAGCGCAAGAAGGTCTATCCGCAGTCGGTCCGCGGGCCCTTCCGCCGCATCAAATGGGCGATCCTCTGCGTCACGCTCGGCACCTATTATCTGCTGCCGTTCGTACGCTGGAATCGCGGCCCGGGTCTGCCGGATCAGGCCGTGCTGATCGACTTCCCGCATCGCCGCTTCTATTTTTTCTTCATCGAGCTGTGGCCGCAGGAAGTCTACTATTTCACCGGTCTGCTGATCATCGCGGCGATGACGCTGTTCCTGATGAACGCGGTCGCAGGCCGGCTGTGGTGCGGCTACATGTGTCCGCAGACGGTGTGGACCGACTTGTTCTACGCAGTGGAGCGCTGGGTCGAGGGCGACCGGCGCGAGCGCATGCAGGGCGACAAGCGCGGCTGGACATTCGATCACATCCGAAAAGTTGCCCTGAAGCACTTCCTCTGGATCATGATCGCCTGGTGGACCGGCGGCGCCTGGGTGCTCTATTTCGCCGATGCGCCGACGCTGGTGAAGGAGCTCGCGACGTTCCAGGCGCCATTCATCGCCTATCTCTGGATCGGCATCCTGACTGCCACGACCTACCTCTTCGCAGGCCACGCTCGCGAGCAGATGTGCATCTACATGTGCCCGTGGCCCCGCATCCAGGCGGCGCTGACCGACGAATGGGCGCTGAATGTCACCTATCGCCGCGACCGCGGCGAGCCGCGCATGTCGGTGAAGAAGGCGGAAGTCGCCCGCGCCCATGGCGACGTCGCCGGCGACTGTGTTGACTGCCACCAGTGCATCAATGTCTGCCCGACAGGCGTGGATATCCGCCATGGAATCCAGCTCGGCTGCATCCAGTGCGGCCTGTGCATCGATGCCTGCGACAACGTCATGCGCGAGATCGGTCGGCCCGCCGGCCTGATCGGCTACGACACCGACATCAACATGCAGCGCCGGCGCGACGGCAAGCCGCCGATCTATCGCATCATCCGCCCGCGCACGCTGATCTACGCGGCAGCAATCGCAATCGTCGGCAGCATCATGCTCTACGCACTCGCGACGCGCGCGACCATGGACGTCAACGTGCTGCACGAGCGCAATCCCCTCTTCGTCCAGCTCTCGGATGGCGGGGTGCGCAACGACTATATCGTGCGCATCCTCAACAAGGGCGCAGAACGATCGTTTGTGCTCGAGACCTCGGGACTGCCCGGCGCGACCCCTCGCGTCGCCGGCATCGAGGCCGGGCCGGACGGCAAGCCGGTCGTCGCGGTCGGGCAGGATCAAACCCGGGAGGTGCGCTTATCCGTGCAGGTCGGTCCGGCACATTTGCCGCAGACATCCCGCGACATCGACATCACGATCACGGACACTGCCGGGGGCGGACGGGCAAGCGCCCGCGACCATTTCGTCCCGGGTGACCAGTAGCAAGCCTCCGGCAACGCACCCGACGGCTCGCCACCGCTTAGATGCTCAACGAGACGTTAACACTACCGTTCGAATTGAGGCAGCGTCCCAACGGTATTTTCCAATCTTTGCGCTAAGCATGGGCCGTAACGCGGCCCTGGCCCGCGTGAACGGGGACGGGACGTGGTCGACATCGCGCAGCAGGCAGCGGTCAATCCGGCATCGGCAAGGGATGCCGCGCGCGCGCGCGTTCCGCTCACCTCCATCGACCCCGGTCAATGGCGTGCGCTCGCGCAACGCACGATCGAGCCGAACGGCTATTACCTGCCCGGCTGGGAGCTCGCCGTCAGCGCGACCGCGCGCGGCCGCACCGGGGCCTCAGCGCTTGCCGCATTCGACGCATCTTCGACGCGCCTGATCGGGCTGATGCCGGTGATCTCGCTCTGGCGCGCCTGGAAGATTCCCCTGCCCGCGCTGGTGAGCGCGCATCCCTATGGCACGCTGTGCAGCCCGCTGATCGACCTTGACGCCCCGATCGAGGCCGCCACGCGTCTGTTGCAGCAGGCGCGCGAGGCCGGAGCCCATGCGCTCGTGCTGAATGACGTCGCGCTCGACGGCGCTGCGATGACTGCCCTCAACCAGGTTCTGAATCGTGATGGCCTGAAGCCGCGCCTGCTCAGCTCCTACATCCGCGCCAGCCTCGATGCGACGCAAGATGGCGAGACGCTCTTGCGCGAGGCGCTCGGCGCCAGGAAGCTCAAGGAGCTGCGGCGCCAGCGCCATCGGCTCGAAGAAAATGGCCCCGTCGTGTTCGAGGTCGCGCGAGGGCGCGACGAGATTGGGCCCGCGCTCGAAACATTCCTGCAACTCGAGGCCAGCGGCTGGAAGGGCGAGCGCGGCACCGCGCTGATCCAGCATGCGGGCGATGCGACCTTCATCCGCCGCGCTGTCGCGGCGCTGGCGGAAACCGCGCAATGCGAGATCATCACGCTTCGTGCCGGCATGACGCAGGTCGCCGCCGGAATCGTGCTGCGGCACCAGGACCGCGCCTTCTTCTTCAAGCTCGGCATCGACGAGCGCTTTGCGAAATATTCGCCGGGCGTGCAGCTCACGCTCGACCTCACCCGCCACCTCTGCGCCGATCCCGCCATAGCCAGCGCGGATTCGATGGCGAGTGCCGATCACCCCATGATCAATCCGATCTGGCGGGGACGCTTCGCTATCGGTGACGTGCTGATCCCGCTGCGGCGGAATGATCCGGTCGTCGCGCTCATTCATGCTGCGCTGACCGGCCTCAACGTCGCGCATCAGGCCGCGCGACGCGTGGTCCATCGGCTCCGCAAATAAGCGAAAGACTACTCCGCCGCCTGCGCGTTGATCTCCGCCGAGACCTGGCGGATCGCGCGGGCGAGCAAGTTCGGATCCTGCGCGCCGGAGACGGCGTATTTCTGTGCGAACACATAGGTCGGCACGCCGGAGATGCCTTTCTCGGCGGCCTCCTGTGCGTCCGCCGACACGCGCGCGACGTCCTCGTCGGTGGCGAGGCGCTTGCGCACGTCGTCGGCATCGAGGCCGACATCGGCCGCTGCCTGCACCAGCACGTTCACGTCGGTGAGATCGCCGCCGTCGCGGAAATAGAGCTCCATCAGGCGCTGCTTCATCTCAGGCGCCTTGCCGATCGCCTCGGCCCAGAGGATCAGGCGATGACAGTCGGTCGTGTTGGGCTGACGCGCGACCATCTCGGGCCGGTAGACGAGGCCCTCCTCACTCGCAGCTGCGACGACGCGCCCGGCAATGCCCTTGTAGGCCTCGACCGAGCCGAATTTCCTGGTGAGATAATCCTCACGGCTGATGCCCTCGCGCGGCACCCAGGGATTGAGGAAGAACGGGCGAAAATTGAGCTTGACCGGAACATCGGGCACGAGCGCCAACGCGCTCTCGATCCGGTGCTTGCCGATATAGCACCAGGGGCACACCACGTCGGAGACGACATCGATCTGGAGCGGTTTCAGCGTGCTCATGGGCGGCGCCTCCTTGACGACAAACGTTGGCCCAAACATAAGCCGAAGCCGCCCCGAGGCAAGGGCCCTACGTCATAGCTGCCGCCATCTGCTTCAGCCGCTCCGCGGTACGCTCATCGGCCGGGAAGAACGTCTCCAGCGCCAGCTCCGACAACGTAATGTCCACGGGCGTGCCGAACACCATGGTGGTAGAGAAGAAACTTAGTATCTCTCCATCATGACGCAGCTTGAAGGGAATGGCGACATTATCGCTCGACAGCGGGGCCGCGCGCGCAGGGATAGGATAGCCCTTCAGGTCATTATAGAGCTTGATCAATTCAGGGTCGGCCGTCGCCTCGCATTGCCGGTGCAGCCGCTCGAGCAGATGCCCGCACCATTCCGCGAGATTGACCGTGCGCGGCGCCAGCGCCTCGGGATGGAACGCGAGACGCAGCACGTTGAAGGGCTGGCCGAGCAGGTGCTGCGGGATGCCGTCGAGCAGCGGCGCCACCATGCGATTGGCCGAGACCAGGTTCCAATGCCGGTCCACCGCCAGGGCCGGATTGGGCTCATGCGCACTGAGGACGAGGTCGATCGCCTGGCGGGCTGATTTCAAGGCGGGATCCTCCAGCGGGCGCTGCGGGAAGGCCGGCGCATAGCCGGCCGCGACCAGCAGCACGTTGCGTTCACGCAAGGGCACGTCGAGACGCTCGGCGAGCCTGAGCACCATGTCGCGCGAGGGCGCGGCGCGGCCGGTCTCGACGAAGCTCAAGTGCCGCGCGGATATCTCGGCTTCGCCCGCGAGATCGAGCTGGCTCATGCGACGGCGCTGCCGCCATTCGCGCAAATGGTCGCCGATATGGACCGGCTGGCTGCGTTCGGCGCGTGCCGTGGATGCATGTGCGTTCATGATCGAAAACCTAGCATGCGGATTTCGGCCCTTCCATTACCCGCGAGGTAATCGAATTGGGGCGCGCACGCGCGCATCTTCGGTCGCAACAGGAGATGACCATGATCGCGCTGCTGCTCTACGGAACCCTCGCAGACCACGTCTTGCCCTGGGCCATGGCCTTCGCAACCCGGATGCTGGCGCGCAGCCTCAACATGCCGGAGCCGCTGATGCATTCGACCGGCGACTATGTCGTCGCGCAGGTCATCGCTTTCGAGCACGGCATCGGCAGGAGCCTGTGCCCGTTCCGCCTCGCCCGCATCGTCCGCGCCTGGTGGCGCGGATTGCGGTGATTTCCCCCAACCTCAACCAAGGAGAACCACGATGATCGAAGCATCCACTTTCCTGCGCAGTGCATTGCTCGCCGATGCCCTCTTCAGCGGCGTCGCCGCGCTCGGCTTCACTTTCGGCGCAGGCGCGTTCGCCTCGCTGTTCAATCTGCCGGAAGCGCTGCTGCGTGAGACCGGCCTGTTCCTGATCGCCTACACCACGCTGGTCGGCTGGCTCGCCGCGCGTGCATCCGTGTCCAAGGCGCTCGTGCTGCTGGTCGTGATCGGTAACGCGGCCTGGACAGCCGGCAGCATCGCGCTGCTGCTTTCAGGGGCGGTATCGCCGAACCTCGCGGGCGAGCTGATGGTCGTGGCGCAGGCAATTGCGACCGGCGTGTTCGCCGAGCTGCAATATGTGGGGCTGCGGAGGAGCGCGAGTGCGGTGGCGGCGTGAGACGCACATCCACACGCTGTCGTCGCCCGGCTTGACGGGGCGCCCAGTATTCCAGAGGCAGTTGTGCTTGAGCTGAGACGCCGCGGCGTACTGGATGCCCCGGTCCCGGCTCCGCCAAGGCTACGCCGGGGCCACAAGGGTGCTCGGCCGCCGAAGCTTTAGCGAAGGCGGCAAGCCGGGGCATGACAGCTGAGTTAAAGGCCCAAGCTCAGGCCCGCGCGCGGCCGTTCGCTTTGCCGATGGCGTGGCCGTTGAGCTTCTTCTTTTTGGCGGCCTTGCTTTTCGGACTCTTGGCGCCCGCCTTCGTGGCCTTGCGCTCGGCTCGCGCCTTCACCTTGGCGCGTTCGGCCCGCGCCTCGGCGCGCAGCTTCTTGCGCTTTCTCTCGCAGGAATCGCACTTGCAGCCGATCGGCTTCAGATAGGCTTTGAAATAGTCGGTGCCGTAGTCGTAGTTGATCTCGTCGCCCGGCTCGATGTTCTTGATGGCGCGGATGAAGACCTTGCGCTCGCGCGGGCGAACGTCGGACTCGGCGTTGGGCCGGCAGGAATGATTGATGTAGCGGGCGAAGTTCTTGCGCACCGATCCGTCGATGGTCCAGCGGCCGTTGAGCTCGAACAGATATTTGTTCTCGATCTCGTCGTGCGCCGGAATCCGCGAGTCCAGGATCGGCCCGAAATAGCGGATGATCCGGGTTCCCTTCTTGATCGGCTTGGTGGCGAAAAGGCCGAGCCCGGTCTTGGAGCGGCCGACGCGATAAGGTTTGTTCGAAGAGATGGCTGGCATGATCAAGAGAAAAAAGACGCGAACGAGGCTGGATGACCCAAGCGAAGCCGCTCTTCTAGAACGATTCCGCGCCGCTGTCAGGTGCCTGATGGCGCTTTTGAGCCTTGCCCACAATCAAGGCGTCTGATGCTACGAAGTTCCAGCTGCATCGAGCCGCCATCATGATCCCATCCTCACCGCGATGACGATTCATCCTAATCTCATCGCGATTTAGGCTCTTCTCCGGCTCAACAGCCCGCTACACCGGAAGTTTGGTGGTCACGGGCGCCGTCAGCATCGCCTCGAGCAGCCGTTCGGCCGTCGTGCCCTCGGGCAGCCGCTCCAAAATATCCTTGAGCCGCCCGTCGAGCAGCAGCGTGGTGAAGCCGTGCACCATCGACCAGGCGCGGGCGATCGCCGCGCCCTGGTTCAACGTCAGCGCGTCTTCGCTGATCTGCTCCTGCCGCATCATGCCGATCGCATTGGCAAGCCCGGCGAAGGAGGCCTCGGCCGCCTCATGCAGCGAGGGCCTCGAATAATCGAGCCGTTCGGTGCGGAACATGATGCCGTACATGCCGGGATGGGCCTGCGCATAGGCAACATAGGCCTTCGGCCGCGCCAGCGCGCGCTCGAGCGGCGTGGTGGCAGCATCGCAGGACGAGGCCATCGCGGCGTTGAACTGGCGGAAGCCCACGGCCGCAAGCTCGCTGAGCAGCCCGGTGAGATCGCCGAAATGATGGGTCGGCGCGGCATGCGAGACGCCCGCCTCGCGCGCCACCGCCCGCAATGTCAGGCCGGCAAGCCCGTCACGCTCCAGCACCCGTTCCGCAGCCTGGAGCAACGCCTCGCGCAGGGCGCCGTGATGATAGGGTGTCTCGGTCTTCGCAACCGCCGGGCGCCGCGGGGAACGCGAGGCCGATGGTGACTTCTTCGGGGGGCGCACGCCGCGCGCGTTCCTGGTTTCGCTCTTGCCCATGGACAAGCTATAGGGCGCAATATTGACAGTGTAAAGATTTCGCTTGACCGGAACGGCAATTAGCGTTATCCAATCTTTACGATGTAAAGATAGGGAAGGATACGCCGTGCAGCAGGACGCCGTCACTGAGCGCCGCAACAACATCGCGCCGATCCCGTTCGAGGCCGATGCGCCATTCCTCAACATCATCGGCGAACTGCCGCGCGAGCTGAACGGCACGCTCTACCGCAACGGCCCCAATCCGCAGTTCTCTTCGCCCGGCGCGCATTGGTTCGTGGGCGACGGCATGCTGCACGCCTTCCACCTCGAGAACGGACGCGCCAGCTACCGCAATCGCTGGGTCCGCACCCCGAAATGGCTGGCCGAGCACGACGCCGGCCGCGCCTTGTTCGGCGGCTTCGGCCGCAAGCTGCCCGATGCCCCGGCTGATCTCACCGATGGCGGCGTCGCCAACACCAACATCATCTTCCATGCCGGCAAGCTGCTGGCGCTGGAAGAAGCACATCTGCCGACCGAGATCGAGCCTGGCACGCTGGCAACGCGCGGCTATCACAACTACCAGGGCCGCATCGCCGGCAGCTTTACCGCGCATCCGAAGATCGATCCCATCACAGGCGAACTGGTGTTCTTCGGCTACAATGCCGCCGGACCGTTGACGCCTGCCCTTTCCTACGGATCGATCGATGCGTCCGGAAAGGTGACGCGCTTCGAGCGTTTCGAGGCGCCCTATGCCAGCATGGTGCATGACTTCATCGTCACCGCGAACCATGTGCTGTTTCCGATCCTTCCCATCACCGGCAGCATGGAGCGCGCGATGAGTGGACGGTCGCCCTATGCCTGGGAGCCGGACAAAGGCGCCTATGTCGGCGTGATGAAGCGCAACGACACGGCAAAGGACGTCGTCTGGTTTCGAGCTGAGGCCTGCTACGTCTTCCACGTCATGAATGCGTGGGAAGACGATCACCGCATCATCGCCGACGTCATGCAGTTCGAGGAGGCGCCGCTGTTTCCGCATCCCGACGGCCGACCGACGGATCCGGAGAAGTCGCGCGCCCGCCACTGCCGCTGGACGTTCGATCTCTCGGGCAATACCGATCGCTTCCAGCAGACTTATCTCGACGATCTCACCGGCGAATTCCCCCGCATCGACGATCGCCGCGCCGGGCTGAAGAGCCGTCACGGCTGGTACGCCTGCGCCAATCCGAGGCTGCCGATGTTCGGCGCGCTCTCGGGCGTCGTCCATGTCGACGGCAACGGCAAACGGCTCGGCCATTATCTGCTGCCGGCCGGCGACACCATCTCCGAGCCGCTGTTCGTCGAGAGGTCGAACGATGCCGCCGAGGGCGACGGTTGGCTGCTCGCGGTGGTCTGGCGCGCGCGGGAGAACCGCAGCGACCTCGCCGTGTTCAACGCCACCGATGTCGAGGCCGGTCCCGTCGCGCTGGTACAGCTCGGCCACCGCGTGCCCGACGGCTTTCACGGCAATTGGGTGGGGGCGTAGCTCTCACCTCGTCATTCCGGGCGCGCGTTAGCGCGAGCCCGGAATCCATTTCGCCGCGTGTTCTGCCGCTCAATGGATTCCGACGCTTCGCGTCGCCCCGGAATGACAGCGCGGATGTGTCACCAAAGAGATTCCACATGCACATGCCCTCGATCACCGCGGACTGCCTCGCCGTCCTAGCCCTGGCCTGCGCCGCACTCGCATTCCAAACCATCCGGCTGCGCCGAAGCAGCATTACCTTCTTCAACGGCGGCATCTTGCTCACCATCGGCCTTTTGATCGCCTCCGCGCTGCCGATCCTGTCGCGCCTGCCCTGGGCGGAATTGGCTGACGAGGCCTCCGACCAAGCCATTGCAGCACTTCATCTTTTAGAGGTCGCTTACGTCATTTTGACACTGTAAAGATTTCGCTTGACCCGAGACCGCGCCCGGCTTACTTATCTTGACATTGTAAAGATTTGACCCGACCGAGGCGGCTCATGGCGATTTTCCTGATCCTCGCGCCCTACGGCGCCTTCGCGTTGCTGATGCTGGTGACCTCCGCCACGATCAGCGTGTTTGCGGCCGCTGCAATCTGCCTCGCCACGGTCGCAATCGACGCCGTGCGCGGCCGCTCGGTGAAGATCCTGGCCACGGGCTCGGCGATCGTGTTCGCCGCAATCGGCCTCTATCTCGCGCTGCTCGATCCCGCGCTCGGCACGCTCGGCGTCAAGCTGTCGGTCGATCTCGGCATCTTCATCATCTCACTCGGCTCGATGCTGGTCCGTCGTCCCTTCACGCTGCAATATGCGCTTGAATCGGTCCCGGCCGAAACCGCGGCGATGCCCGGCTTCCTCCGCGCCAATTATGTCATCACCGGCGCCTGGACCGCAGCCGCGCTGTTGATGGCAGCCGCCAATCTCGTGCTACTCTACGTCCCCGGGCTGCCGCTCTGGTCGAGCCTTGCGGTTGCCTTCGCGGCCCGCAACAGCGCGATGTACTTCACAAAGTGGTATCCCGAGTATCGCGAGATCAAGTACGGTGCGCCCGCCCGCGCATTGCCCAACGCTCGCTGAACAGGATCGACGATGAAGAGCGTATTCGCCCGCCTCGCCTCCGACTTCCTTTCCGCCATCGTCTTCCTGGTCATCTACCTCATCACCGACAACGTCGTCCTGGCGACGTCGGTGGCGATTGCCGGTGCAATCGCGCAGGTGATCTATGCCCGCGTCAAGGGACGAGAGCTCAACTACATGACCTATGCGAGCCTCGCGCTCGTGGTCGTGCTGGGCGCGATCACGCTCTTGACCAATGATCCCCGCTTTATGCTGGCAAAGCCCGCGATCGCGCATTTCGCGATCGGACTCATCATGCTCAAGCGCGGCTGGATGCTGCGCTACATGCCGCCGATCGTCGTCGAGACCGTTCCGGAATATGTGACGGCTGCGGGCTATGCCTGGGCGGTGCTGATGTTCGTGATCGGCGTCGGCGTGATCGCCGTCGCATCGACCGGCGATCTGAAGCTGTGGGCGTTATACCTCACAGTGGTCGCAGGCGGCGCCAAGATCTTGGCCTTTGCCGCGCAGTACGTCGTTCTGCGCCTCATCGTCACCAGCCGCCGGCGCGCCGCTGCCCGCGCCTAAAGCGCGATGTGACCGCGCTTTAGGTTGTTGTTTGAGCATGATCTTTTCGGAAAACCGCTACACACTTTTCCGGATCATGCTTCTATGCCTCCAATGCAGCGTTAGGCAGGAGCTGCGAGTTGGGTTATAGGCTCGCCCAGGACTGGCCGCGGATCGTCGCGACCCGCCGGGATTTTGGGAGACAGGAATGGCCGTTGACGGCAACTGGAATCTGACCATGACGACGCCGATGGGCGAGCGCCAGGCGACGCTGAGCCTGAAGGCCGCGGGCGGCGCGCTCACGGGCACGCAAGGCGCCGAAGGTAATACCGCCGAGATTTTCGACGGCACTGTCTCTGGCGACAACGTCTCCTGGAAAGTCTCGATCACCAACCCGATGCCGCTCACGCTCGAATTCACCGGCACCGTCTCCGGCGACAGCATCAGCGGCGAGATGGGCATCGGCCCGATGGGCAGCTTCCCGTTCACGGGCGCGCGGGCATAAGGCCGCGCAGCAATCATGCGCCTGCTCCATCTCATCGCGGCGACGATCCTGTGTGTCGCGACACAAGCAGCGCGCGCGGACGACACCGAACCGGCGTGGCGCGCAAGCGCGCTCGCCCTGGTGCCGGCGGGTTATGTCGCCGGCACGGCGTACCGCACCGAAGCCTCGACCGGTTACCTCGCCGTCTATCCGGCGACGTCGAATGACCCGAAGTCGCCGGCCAGCGTGTTCGGTGCGCGCCAGACCCTCGTGGTCGCGCTGACGCCGGACGAGAAGCTCGCGGTATCGGCCGAATTGAAGCCGCGCGTCGAGGCCGATGCGGTCGATGACGACGGCGATTATGCAAAGCTCCACGCCGAGCTGGCGGGCAAGCGCGCAACCCTGCCCGAGGGCACCGAGCCCTGCAATCTCGGCGCCTGGTCCATCGACAAGGATCCGAACGGACTCAACGTGCGGACCGAGCCATCGGTGAAGGCGCGCGTGCTCGGCACCCTGCCGCCGCCGTATCGATTAAAGCTTGGCGGCAGCGAGAACACGCCCGAGGGCGGCTGGCTCACCGAATTCCGCATCGTCGGTTTCAAGGACGGTTGGTTTCTGATCGAAGGCGCGAAGCCGCCGGGCAAGGATTACGAGGACGAGAAAAAATATCCGCGCAATGCGCCAAAGCCCTATGCCGGACGCGGCTGGGTCGCCTCCAACAAGGTCGGCGCGAATTTCGCCAACGGCTACACGCGCGCGGGCGGGCTGTTCCAGGCCCCCTTCGTCGACGCCAAATGGATGGCGGCGCAGCGCGAGCTCGGCGGCCCGATCGATGGTGACGGCGGCCCGAAGCGCCTGCTCGCCTGCAGCGGATATTGGGGTCTCGTCGAGAGCCACGACGGTGTGCGCGGCTGGTGGCGTTCGCTCTGCTCCAACCAGGTCACGAATTGTAGTTGAAGCTTCCGCATCGTCATGGCCTCGTCCCGGCCATCCACATCTTGTTCGCCGTACCAAGAACGTGGATGCCCGGGACAAGCCCGGGCATGACGATCTTTCGTAAAGCACAGGTGCGATCACCCGCACGCAAGTGCGGATGAAGCAGCTAGCCCAGATTCAACTCCTTGAAGAAATCATTGCCCTTGTCGTCGATAATGATGAACGCCGGGAAGTCGACGACTTCGATGCGCCAGATCGCTTCCATGCCGAGCTCGGGATATTCGAGCACCTCGACCTTCTTGATGCAGTGCTCGGCGAGATTCGCCGCAGCGCCGCCGATCGAGCCGAGATAGAAGCCGCCATACTTCTTGCAGGCCTCGCGCACGGCAGGCGCCCGGTTGCCCTTGGCGACCATCACCATCGAGCCGCCGGCGGCCTGAAACTGGTCGACGAAGGAATCCATGCGGCCCGCGGTGGTCGGGCCGAACGCGCCGGAGGCGTAGCCGTCGGGCGTCTTGGCCGGGCCGGCGTAATAGACCGGATGGTTCTTGAAATAGTCCGGCAGCGGCTCGCCCCTCTCCAGCCGCTCGCGCAGCTTGGCATGTGCGCTATCGCGCGCGACGATCATGGTGCCGGTCATCGAGACCCGGGTCTTGATCGGATATTTCGAGAAGGTGGCCAGAATGTCCTTCATCGGCTGGTTGAGGTCGATCTTGACGACCTCACCGCCGAGCGACTGCTCGACCTGCGGCAGATATTGCGCCGGGTTGTGCTCGAGCTCCTCGAGATAAATGCCGTCTTTGGTGACCTTGCCGAGCACCTGGCGGTCGGCCGAGCAGGACACGCCAAGCCCGATCGGGAGCGAAGCGCCATGGCGCGGCATCCGGATCACGCGCACGTCGTGGCAGAAATACTTTCCGCCGAACTGCGCGCCGACACCGAGCGACTGCGTCATCTTGTGGATTTCCTTCTCCATCTCGACGTCGCGGAAGGCGTTGCCGTCGGGCGAGCCGTGCGTCGGCAGCGCATCGAGGTAGCGGGCGGAGGCGAGCTTCACTGTCTTCATGCACAGCTCGGCCGAGGTGCCGCCGATCACGATGGCGAGGTGATAAGGCGGGCACGCCGCGGTGCCGAGGGTGAGGATCTTCTCCTTGAGGAAGGCGAGCAGACGGTCCTTGGTGAGGACGGAAGGCGTCGCCTGGAACAGAAAGCTCTTGTTGGCGGAGCCGCCGCCCTTCGCCATGAACATGAACTTGTAGGCGTCGTCGCCCTCGGCGTAGATCTCGCACTGCGCCGGCATGTTGTTGGCGGTGTTCTTCTCCTCGTACATCGAGAGCGGCGCGACCTGCGAGTAGCGCAGATTGCGGCGCAGATAGGCATCGCGCGCGCCCTCCGACAGCGCCGCCTCGTCGTCACCATCGGTGATGACGTTGCAGCCCTTCTTGCCCATGATGATCGCGGTGCCGGTGTCCTGACACATCGGCAACACGCCGCCGGCGGCGATGTTGGCGTTCTTCAAAAAGTCGAGCGCAACGAACTTGTCGTTCGGGCTCGCCTCGCCGTCCTCGAGGATCGAACGGAGCTGCTTCAGATGGCCCGGTCGCAGGTAATGATTGATGTCGCCGAAAGCCGCCTCCGACAGCGCCCGTAGCGCCTCGCGCGACACCACCAGCATGTCCTTGCCCAGGACCTTCTCGACCCTGACGCCCTCGGACGAAATCTTCTTGTAGGGCGTCTCGTCCTTGCCCAGCGGGAACAACGGAGTGTGCTTGTAGGGCGGAACGGGCTTTGACTGGTCGGGGAAGGCGGTGGGAGCGTTCATGGGGTCGATCTCGGGTTTTGGGGCCTCGCGCGGGCCCTCGGCGTAGAAGCGTTCTAAGCCCATTTCCGGCAGAAAAGAAAGGGACCGGTGCGCATGGGAGAGGTGGCTAGGGCTCGGGAAGGCATTGGCACAGCACGTGGAAAGGCCCGCGCTCACCCTTGCGCTTCGTGTCCGCCGACGCTTGAATGCGCGCCCTAAGGGGCTTTTCATCATGACATTGAACTCGAACGTCCGCGGCGCGATCCTGGTCGCCGCCGCCATCACCGGCCTTGTGGCCCTCACCTCCCCCGCGCGCGCCGACCGCTGCGACGACAGCGCCAAGGAGCTGGCGAACCAGATCGATCGGCTCAAGGTGAATTTCCGGGCCGCCAACATCGTCTATTTGACGCACCCGGCGGCCAAGGAGTTGTCCGTCGGCTGCCGCGGCGACAAATATTCCATCGAGCTCTATGCCAAGGGCGATCGCAAGCCCAAGCCCGAGTTCTATGCGCTGGTGGGGTCGATGGCCGCGATCGTCTTCACCGTGACGAAGGACGACACCACGTCGGGCGCGACACGTTGCCTGAAGCGGATGGGGCTTTTGCGCGGCGACAAGATCAACATGCGTTACCGGCGGCTCAACATGGAATGCAGCCGCACCAGGTCGGACGCGTCCATCGCGATCACGCGCGGCAAGGACGAATAGACGCGGGGCTCCCCGCTTTCCGCAGGGTGACGGCGCGCGTGTCGCGATGCCGCCCACCACGAATTCCGTCATTGCGAGCGCAGCGAAGCAATCCAGGATCTTTCCGCGGAGACAGACTGGATTGCTTCGTCGCATCAGCGCAAAATTGCTACGCAATTTTGTCGCGAGCTCCTCGCAATGACGGTGGAGAGAGCCGCGATTCTCTTAAGACTTGCACGCGCAGAAGCTAAAGGCAGCCCAATCCCACCAAGCCAATTTCCTCGCATTTTAACGATTGCCTTGAAGGAAACTTCGCTCCTCGCGAGGCAGGCTCAATTGTTTCCATGTGTGAGGATTTGCGGATGAAGGTTTCCACCGTTGCGCCGCCACCGATCGCGATCGTGGTTCCGAGCTATGACACGACCAAGCAGCAGGACGATCAGGCCAAGGTCAACGACGACGATCCGACCTACAAGCCGCAGCCGCCCGCGCCGCTGCCGCCGGGTCAGGGCACGCGGATCGATCAGCTCGCCTGATCAGGCTTGCCAAAGCTGAAGCGCCCGATCCGGTCGATCGGGCCTTTTGCGCATCCGGCCGCATCTTTGCCGGATAGCAGGACCACTATCATGCGCGGTCATCCCGGGACCCTGCGCATGATCGCACGCCTCCTGTTGCAGAACACGATCTTCGTCGTCGGCATGGGCGCGTTGCTGTTCGTATCCGCCGGAACGCTGCACTGGCCTTCGGCCTGGGTGCTCCTCGCCAGCTCCGCCCTGCTCGGTCCGCTCTGCGGCTGGTGGCTCTACCGGATCGATCCGGCTCTGCTCGCCGAACGTCTGCGGCCGGTCCTGCAACGGGATCAGCCCGCCGCCGACAAAATGTTCATGACGGTCTTTGTCGTGGCGATGCTGGCCTGGCTGGTCGCGATGGGCCTCGACCGGCGCATTCAATCCTCCGAGATGCCGATTGCATTCCAGGTCCTCGGCCTCGTGCTGTTCCTGGCCTCGACACTGTTCACGATGTGGGTCTTCCGCGAGAACTCGTTTGCCGCGCCCGTGGTGAAGCTCCAGGCTGAGCGCGCACAGCACGTGATCTCGACCGGTCCCTACGCCTATGTCCGGCATCCCATGTACAGCGGCATGGTGCTGTTCTTCACCGGTGTGCCGTTGTTGCTTGGGTCGTTGTGGGGACTTGCGATGATACCGCTCTTCATCGCCTTGTTCGCGGTCCGTATCCCTATCGAGGAGCGCACCTTGCGCGAAGGCCTGCCGGGCTATGCCGACTATGCGGCGCGGGTGCGCTACCGCCTGGTGCCGGGCGTTTGGTGAGGGCAGATCACTCTGCCGTCCGGACTGGCTAAGCATCCAGTTCGCGATAGCGGCGGAAGATGCCCTGCTCGTTGAAGGCAATGCGGCGGTCGCTGTCGAGATAGGCCTTGATGTTGGGCCGTGCGGCGATGCGGTCGTGCAGGCCGAGGAGGCCTGGGATATCTGTCTCGAACGCCTTCATGCGCTTGGGGAACGCATAGCGCAGCCCCGCGACGATCTGGAACAGCGAGAGATCGACATAGGTCAGTCTGCGGCCGGTGACATAGGTGCCGCCACTCTCGGTGAGAAGCTGCTCGAAATAGCCGAGATATTTCGGCACGCGCTCGCTCCAGAAATCGGCGGTGCGCTTCTTCGCCGGCGGCTTCTGATCTTCGTAGTAGAGCGAGGGCCCGAGCGGATGATGGGTGTCGTGGATCTCGACGACGAGGTCGGTGATGGTGAGCTGAAGCTGGTGCACCCAGAGCCTGCCGCCTTCGGTCTTCGGCGCAAGGCCATGGCGGGCGCCGAGATAGAGCAGGATGTTGGCGGTCTGGCCGATGACGAGCTTGCCCGCCTTCAGGAATGGCGGGGCGAAGGGCGGCGTGCCCCCATTCGCGTCCATCATCTTCATCATCGCAGCTGTCCCGCGCGGTCCGCGCGCGACATCGACGTAGGCGGCGCCCGCTTCCTCCAGCGCCAGGCGCACATATTCGCCGCGGCCCTGGATCTCGGGCCAGTAATAGAGCTCGTATTTCATGGGAGGAGTCCGTGAGCGTTGCGGGCGACCGGACCAATGTAGCATGCGGCAGAAGGTTCCGTCAGTGCGGGACGGAACGCTCTCGCAGCACACTCCGTCATTGCGAGCGCAGCGAAGCAATCCAGACTGCCGCCGCGGACAGACTCTGGATTCCTTCGTCGCTTCAGCGCAAAATTGCTTCGCAATTTTGTCGCTACGCTCCTCGCAATGACGGAAGAGACAGCTCGCGTCTCAATTCGCCGCGAAACAATACAGCAGGCCGTCGCCGCCGGTGCTCTTCAGATCGGCCTGCGAGCAGCCGCCGTCGGGACCGCGCGAGGGGTGAGAGCTGTTCCAAGATTTCGAGGGCTCGTCGTCGCGCAGACCCCGTCGATCGAGATGGCCGACCATCGCGACGCCCTGTGTGCTCGATGTCCAGTTCTTGCAGGTGCGATCGTCCGGACCGGCAAACGCGGTGCCGTCTGGTTGCGATCCCGTGAGCACGTCATGCCGGTTTGGCTGGTCGCCAACACCATTGATCCCCTCGCCCTTCTCGCTGAGCGCGGTCTGCTTGGTGAGGTTGTTGGCCGCGCCGTGCAGGTCGGCAACGTCCTTGGCGATCACCGCGCCCTTGGCGTTCTGCCACGGTCCCTTGCCGATGCGGTCCCGGGCGTTGATGGCCGGCTTGCCGTCGGCGGCCTGTGTCGAGAGATAGGCGCGCCAGGTCTTGGTGCCGGCGCCGGCGGCTTGTGCAAGCTTCTGGCATTGCGTGTCGGCTCCCTCGAGGCCGCCGAGATCGGCACCCTTGCCGGGGCCGTTGGACGTCACGAAGAACGTCATGTCGGCCGATTGCGCCTGCGCCGACGGCGCCGCGAGGAAGGCCATTGCGAGCGCGAGGGCAGAAATCGTCACGGATCTCTCGGTGCGGATCATGTTGTCCTCCGGTTGTGCTTGTCGTTGGCCGCCTGATTTCAACCCGGCGCACGCCCGCTTATTCCGATGCGGGGCGCCCAATCGGCATAGGGGGCGACCTTGTATGGTCGCTCCCCTGCCACACCACCCGGCATGCGGGTCCGCACCGGGCGGTTCGAGAAGTTGAGGTCATGAGAGTCGGGGTAGTCCGAGCCGGTTGGACCAGTCGAGGGTCAGCGCGGCGTTGAGGAGCATGCCGCTGTTGCGCCACCAGCGCCGGCTGTTCGCCGCCACCTGCCGCGCCACATCCGGTTTGGCCCCAAGCGCCATCAGTTCCCTGTACATGGTCTTGCCGCGTTTCCATTGTTTGAGCTGGATTGCACGCACCCGATGGCGCAGCCACTTGTCCAGCTCGCGCCAGACCTTTGGCGTTTGCGCCAGCCGGAAGTAAGCCCGCCAGCCCAAAACGTAGGACCGCAGGCGGTCCATCACGTCCGGCAGACTGCGCCCGCCACTGCGGCTGGTCAGTTGCCGGATACGTTGCTTGAACGTCATCAGCGGTTTGACGGCGACCTTGCGCTTGATCACGCCGCCGGGGCCCACCCAAAAGCTGTAGCCCAGGAACTTGCGACCAAACACGTAATCCACTGCGCTCTTGGTCTCGTTGACCGTCAGACGCAGCTTGCCGTAGAGCCGCCGAAGCAGCGCCATCACCCGCTCACCAGCCCGGCGGCTGCGGACGTAAACGTTCGCATCGTCGGCATAGCGCACGAAGCAATGGCCTCGACGTTCCAGCTCCCTGTCCACTTCATCCAACAGGACATTCGCCAGCAGCGGCGATAGCGGCCCGCCTTGCGGCGTGCCCATCATCCGCTGCTGAACCAGGCCATCGCTCATGATCCCGCTGTTCAGATACGCCCGGATCAGCCGGATCACTCCGGGGTCTGCGATCCGTTGCTGAAGACGGTCCATGAGGATGTCGTGGTTGACCCGGTCGAAGAACTTCTCCAGGTCGACGTCCACCACGATCCGGCGCCCCGATTGCACATATGACTGCGCCGCAAGGACGGCCTCATGTGCGCTTCGACCCGGGCGGAAGCCGTAGCTATGCTTGCTGAAGGTGGGATCAAGGATGGGCTGCAGCACTTGCAGCAGCGCCTGCTGGATCAACCGATCCGTCACCGTGGGGATGCCAAGCTCGCGCTCGCCACCCTCAGGCTTGGGAATGGTCACCCGACGTACCGGACTGGGCCGGTACGTCCCCTGCAACAGCTGTTCCCGGATGACGGGCCACGCCGTACGCAGATGTTCGGCAGTCTGATCAACATCCAGACCATCGACACCGGCTGCGCCTTTGTTGGCCCGCACCCGTTGCAACGCCCGTTGCAGGTTCTCTCTCGTCAGCGCCGCCAATAGCAGCGCCGACCCCGTGCTTTGCTTTGCAGGCCGCGGGCGGCGAGCTTCGTCACTGCCCGAGGCCCACGCGGCTTCACCGCGTCCTTCCTCGAGCCGCCCTGCTTGCGCAGGCATCTGACGCGGTGCTCCCCACATCGGCATGGTGCCTAACACTCCTCCTCGTTCGGTCCTTCGCCGGGATGCGGGCTCCTCGCCGTACCCCCGGCTACTACGACCTCTGCTGCCCCCTCGCTCCGGCTCGACACCGTCGCCCTTTCGGACGTGAGGCAAGGTCTCCCCAGGTAAGAACGCACTCCTTCACTGCACGACCGCCGGATCTACGCCGCTTCCCTTTGATCATGAGAGCTTCGCGGTCCTTTGCCCGCTCGCCCTGGTCGGCAGCGCCTTCTATCCGGTTCTTGTCCATCGGCCCGCAGCTTCGATCCACGCTTCCTCCCCACATTCGGTCGCCCTCATGCAGTTGCGCTTCACTTCGCTCGCCATGATCAGCTTACGATGGGACTTTCACCCATAAGAGTGCGCCCATGCTGGGCGCACAAAGAAAAAGGCGCCGTGCGGGAGCACGACGCCTTGGTTCCTCGTGTCGCGAGCGATCAGTTGGTCTGCTGGATCGCCGACAATTCCCAGCCGGTGCTCGGCCGGCGGGCGAACGTCCAGATCTCGGTCGCCTCGCCCGGCTGCTCGCTACCGGCAACCACGGCGCCGGTGTTGCGGTCGACCGTTTTGTCGATGAGCCCGAAGCGCAGCGCCACCGTGGCGTAGTCGGTCTCGCCTTCACGCCAGGCTTCCGCGAGGTCGCCCTGCAACAGCTTGACGTTGGTCACCTTGTTGACGACGTTGCGCGAACGGTTCTGGGCGAGATCCTGCTCGAAATAGGAGACCATCTCAGGCGTCGCGAGCGTGTGCAGCTTGGCCACGTCCTCGTTCGACCAGGCGGTCTGGATTTCGCCGAGCAGGCGCTCGAACGCCTCATAGTCGTCCGGCTTGATCTCGAGCGGCGCGCTGTTGGCTCCGAAGCCGAAGCCACCAAGACCGCTGCGATAGTTCGGCTGCGGTCCTTGACCGGCGCCCGCATTAGCATTGGCATAGGCCGGCTGCGACGTGTGGCGGCGCTGCCACCAGGACATCGCCAGCCGCACCACGAGCACCACCAGCGCGATCTGGATGATCAGGCCCAGGATCGAGGACAGTCCGCCAAGGCCGCCGAACAGGCCGCCGCCGAACAGCATGCCGAGCAGGCCGGCGCCGAGGAAGCCGGCCGCAAGGCCGCCCAGGAAGCCGCCGCCGCGGCCGAACAGGCCGCCGCGCGCCGGCGCGGTCGCGGCCGAATTCATGCCTGCGCCCGGCTGGGTGTAGGTGCGGTTGAACTGCGAGGTGGAGCCCGGCGCAGTCGTGGTCGACGGCGGCGCCGAATAGGTGCGCGAGCCGCGCGAACCCGACGAGAAGCCGCCGCCGACGCGGGCGTCAGCGGAGGAGATCGCCAGTGCGGTCGGCAGCGCAAGCGCCAGCACGACGGCAATGGTCTTGAAGAGACTGCGGGAGCGATGCGAGAAAGTCATGTGCGTTTCCCAAATCCCCGGCATGGGGACGTGCGCCTTAAGATGGGCAGACTTCCCGAAAAGTGAAGCCGGTTTCGGAACCTAAAGCTGCGGCCCTCAGTCGCGGGGATGTGGCAAAAGCCCATATTTGGCGGGGGTTTGGCCGCATCTGGCGGGGGTTTGGCCGCATTTGGCGGGGGTTTGGCCGGGCGGGGAACCGAGGTCGCGGGATACCGGCGCTTTTGCGACGGGATTTCCGCTTTTTCCTCGCCATTGCGAGCGCAGCTCCCATTGCGAGGAGCCCTTGCGACGAAGCAATCCAGAATCTTTCCGCGGAGACGGCCTGGATTGCTTCGCAGAGCCTGTCATCGGGCCGCGCTTTGCGCGGACCCGGTGGCTCGCAATGACGGTGTTGAAGCAGTCGCGCGCATACACTCCCGATGTCGTCCTGGCGAAAGCCAGGACCCATTACCCCGAGAGGCAATTTGGCGAAGGCTGGTCGTTCGGGATTGGCAGCGTGCGCAACCGAGAGATCACGCGGTATGGGTCCTGGCTTTCGCCAGGACGACGGCGGAGGTTGTCGCGCGTCAATGCAATCTCTCGGGCACAACGCTCACCCAGCCTTCGTCATCGTTTCCTTCACCGCCGCCACGAGCTGGCTCAGCGTAAACGGTTTTGGCAGGAAGTCGAACTGCTGGCCCTCGGGGAGGCTCTTCTCGAATGCATCCTCGGCGTAGCCGGAAACGAAGATGAATTTGATGTCCGGGTTCTTCTCCCGCATCGCCTTCAGCAGCGTCGGGCCGTCCATCTCCGGCATCACCACGTCTGAGACGACGAGATCGATCGCGCCGCTCTCCTCCTCCAGCACCTCCATGGCCTCGACGCCGTTCTCGGCCTCGACCACGGTGTAGCCGCGCGAGCGCAGGCCACGCGCGTTCAGGGCGCGCAGGCCCTCCTCGTCCTCGACCAAGAGGATGGTGCCCTGCCCGGTGAGATCGGTGCGCGGCTTGGCTTCCGCCGCCGGTGCGGCTTCCTTCGCGGCGCCATTGGCCGCGCTGACCAAAGCTGCGGGCTGCTCGACCTGCACCTCCTGCTCGGCATGATGGCGCGGCAGGAAGATATGGAACGAGGTGCCCTGCCCCGGTTCGGAATCGACATAGATGAAACCGCCGGTCTGCTTGACGATGCCGTAGACGGTGGAAAGCCCGAGCCCGGTACCCTTGCCCACCTCTTTCGTCGAGAAGAACGGCTCGAAGATCTTGTCGCGGATGTCGGCGGGGATGCCGGTGCCGGTGTCGGCGACCTCGATCCGGACATAGTCGGCGGCCGGCATGCCCTTGTAAGCGAGCTTGCCCGCGTCTTCGGTGCTGACGTTTGCAGTGCGGATGATCAGCTTGCCACCGTCAGGCATGGCGTCGCGCGCGTTCACGGCGAGATTGACGATCACCTGCTCGAACTGGGAGACGTCGACCTTCACCGGCCAGAGATCGCGGCCGTGGACGAGGTCGAGCTTGACCTTCTCGCCGATCAGCCGGCGCAGCAGCATGGTGAGATCGCTCAAGGCATCGCCGAGATCGAGCACCTGCGGCCGCAGCGTCTGCCGCCGCGAGAACGCCAGCAGCTGCCGCACCAGCGTCGCGGCGCGCGTCGCGTTCTGCTTGATCTGCATGATGTCCTGGAACGACGGATCGGTCGGCTTGTGCGCGTTCAGCAGGAAGTCGTTCGCCATCATGATGGCGGAGAGCACGTTGTTGAAGTCGTGGGCGATGCCGCCGGCGAGCTGGCCGACCGTCTCCATCTTCTGCGACTGGTTGATCTGGTTCTCCAGCGCGCGCCGCTCGGTGGTCTCGAGCATGTGCACGATGGCGGCTTCCGCCTCGTTCTCGGCCGCATCGACCGGCGTGACGAAGAACTGGCCCCAGCGCTCCTTGGTCCCCTCCAGCGCCACCTCGACCGGCGCGATGTCGGCCTGGCCTTCGGCGGCCTGGTTGATGGCCGCGATCAACAGGTGCCGGTCGCGGGAATTGACCGCGCGGAAGATCGACTTGGAGGCGCTGTCGAGCCCGAGCGCCTGTCCGAGCTTGGCATAGCGCGCATTCGCGCGCACGACATTGCCGCCGCGATCCACGGTCGCGATCGCCATTGGCGTGTGGTCGAAGAAGCGCATGAAGCGCACCTCGGCGGCGCGGTCGGGATCGCTGCGCTCGTCGCGGGCGCGGCTGATCACGAGCGTGCGCGACGGCCCCGGCGCGCCGTCGGCGCCGAAGGCGAGCTTGTGATAGAGCCGCACCGGCATGGTCTTGCCCGTGCGCATGCGCAGGTCGATGTCGAAGACCTCGGTCTTCACCTCGCCCGGCACCGCCACGATCGAGGTCAGCAGCGAGGCGCCGTCGCCGGAAACGATGTCGGTGAGCTTCAACCCGCCCGAGCCGATCTCGGCGAGGTCGTAGTCCAGCCAGTTCGCCAGCGTCGCGTTGACATAGGCGAGCTCGCCGGCCGGATTGACCGAGAAGAAGCCGCAAGGCGCGTGATCGAGATATTCGATCGCGTGCTGGAGCTCCTGGAACACGTCCTCCTGGCGCTCGCGGTCGCGGGTGATGTCGGCGATCGACCACACCGCATATTTCGCCTCGCGCTTGCCGGTGCCGAGCGGGCGCACCCGCATGCGCAGCCAGCGGCCCTGGTTGCCATCCTGGCCGGAGATGCGTACCTCCTCCTGCTGCCGCTTGCCTTCGCGGGCGGCTTTGAGCAGGCGGAACACGGCTTCGGAGACGTCAGGGTTGCCGATGAAGACGCGCTCGACGGGGCGCACGTCCTGGGGACCGGTGGCGCCGGTCAGCGTCAGATAGGCCGCGTTGGAATAGACCACATGCCCGCGCGCATCGGTGACCGCGAGCCCGTCGAACGAGTGATCGGAGATGCGGGCAATGATGGGATCGTCGAGATTACGATCGGCGAAGCGGATGATGCCGGCGGCGAAGGCAAACAGGTTGAACAAGCCGACCATCGCCAGCACGGCGAGGATGCCGAGGATATAGGGCTGCGCCTGCGCGCGCCCGAGCGTCATCAATCCGACGGCGACCGCGACGAGGCCGGCGGCCACCAGCAACACCAGCGCGATGCTGCCCGAGCGCGGCGACGGCTCGTGCGCCGCAACGGGCTCGCGTGTGAGGTCGTGGTCGGTCTCAGCAGTCATTTCACGCTGGCGCAGCCTGTCGGCAGAGAATCAACGCGCTCCGGGGCGCACGGGGTCCTCCCTGCCTGAATCGGACCCAAAGGTGCAAGGGCAGCAGGAGCGAAAGGTACGCTGATTCCCAGATTACGGCCATTTCCGGTACTTTTCCGGCATTTTATCCCCGCCCGGCGCCGAATCCGCGCTTCAGCCGCATGACGTAACCGATGACTTCGGCGACCGCATGGTAGTGCTCGGTCGGGATTTCCTGGTCGATGTCGACGGTGGCGTAGAGCGCGCGGGCGAGCGGCACGTTCTCGACGATCGGGATGTCGTGCTCGCGCGCGATCTCCCGGATCTTGAAGGCGAGGTTGTCGACACCTTTGGCGACGCAGATCGGCGCCGACATGCCGCGCTCGTAGGACAGCGCCACCGAATAGTGGGTCGGGTTGGTGATGATCACGGAGGCCTTGGGAACCGCCGCCATCATGCGCTTCTTAGCGCGCTGCTGCCGGAGTTGCCTGATCTTGCCCTTGATGTGCGGATCGCCTTCGGACTGCTTGAACTCTTCCTTGATCTCCTGGAGTGACATCTTCTGCCGCTGGAACCAGCTGCGGTACTGGAAGAAATAGTCGGCGATGGCGACGATCGCGAGCGCCGCCACCACCGCGCCGAGCAGATGGATGGTCATGCTGGTGGTGGCACCCAGCATCGCGGCCGGATCGAGCTTGACCATCGCCTCCATGCGATGCCGCTCCGGCCACAGGATCATGGTCATGACCACGCTGAGCGCGATCAGCTTGCCGAGGCCTTTCAGGAAGTTCGCCGCCGCCTGCTTGCCGAAGATGCGCTTGAAGCCGGCGCCGGGCGAAATTTTGCTGAATTTGGGTTTCAGGGATTCGGCCGACCACACCAGGCGGTGCTGGAGCATGTTGCCGGCAATCGCCGCCAGCACCAGCATCAAGAGGGGCACGCCGATTGCCGCAAGCACGGCGAACTCGATCTGCTGCATCAGCGCGAGCAGAGCCTTGCCATCGGTCTTGATCATCCAGGAATTGGCGAGCAAGTTGCGCATCGGCGTCAGCAGCCCGCTGCCGACCGAGCCCGAGAAGGTTGAAACCACGAGCGTGCCGCCCGCCATCATGAACCAGGTGTTGATCTCCTGGCTCTTGGCGACGTCGCCGCGTTCGAGCGCATCGTCGAGGCGCTTTTGCGTCGGGTCTTCTGTTTGACTCTCGGGATCGTTGTCTTCCGCCATCGATCACCTATTTGAGCGGCATCATCTGGTGCATGACACCGATGAAATAGTCGAGAAACGTACCCATCATCGCCGTGAGCACCACGGCGAGGACCAAAAAGCCCGCGAAGATCGAGAGCGGCACGCCGACGAAATAGACCTGCATCTGCGGCATCAGCCGCGCCAGCACACCTAACCCGATGTTGAAGACGAGGCCGAACACCAGAAACGGTCCGGAGAGTTGCAAGCCCAGGCGGAACGCGGCTGCGAAGGCCCGCGTTGCCAGCGAGGCAATATCGCCGCTCGAGACGGTCTCGCCCGGCGAGAAGATCTTGTAGCTGTCGTTCAGCGCCGCGATCACCAGATGGTGGCTGTCGGTGGCAAACAACAAGGTCACGCCCAGCATGGTCAGGAAATTGCCGACCAGCACGCCCTGCTGTCCCTGCGTCGGATCGACCGAGGTGACGAAGCCGAGCCCCATCTGCTGCGCGATCACGGAGCCGGCGACTTGCAGGGCCGAGAGCGTCACACGGGCGGTCGCGCCCAGCACGATTCCGATCGCGATCTCATGCAGCATCAGGACCAGGAGCGGCGCGAGCGAGCCCATGTCGACCTGATAGGCATTGCGATGCAGGGGCAGGATGATCAGCGTGAGCAGCAGCGCGATCGACAGCTTGATCCGCGTCGGGATGTTGGTCTCACCGAGGCCCGGCAGCAGCATCACCATCGCACCGACCCGGGCGAAGGCGAGCATGAAGGAGGCGGCGAGCGCCGGCAGCAGCGAGACGTCGATGCGCATAGTTTACGCATCTTGCCTCAGCCGCCGATGATTCGCGACGAGATCCGCAGCATGTGGGCGTGGAGCGAGTCGGCCATGAACGGCAGCGCCAATAGCATCGTGGCGAAGATGGCCAGGATCTTCGGCACGTAGATCAGCGTCTGCTCCTGAATCTGAGTCAGCGCCTGGAACAGCGACACGATGACGCCGACCACGAGGCCGACCACCATCAGCGGCGACGACACGATCACGATGGTCCAGATCGCATCGCGCGCGACGTCGAGGGTTTCGGGTCCGGTCATTGCAAACTTCCTTTATTCGTTCCTCGCCTCCTCACGCGCTTGAAGCGGTGCGAAGACCTATCTCCGTCATTGCGAGCGCAGCGAAGCAATCCAGACTGGCGCCTGCGGAAAGATTCTGGATTGCTTCGCTGCGCTCGCAATGACGATTGGGGCGAGCGCCATTCCCTCATCAGATCGGCATCTTCATGATGTCTTCATAGGCCGCGATCACGCGATCGCGGACCGAGACCAGCGTGGACACCGCAACGTCGGTGTCGGCGACCGCCGTCACCACGTCCATCACGTTAGCCTTACCGGCGGCCATCGCCACCGTCTGCGCGTCGGACTTGCGGCCGGACTCCATGACGCTGCCGACAGCGTCTTTCAGCAGCGAAGCGAAGGATTGTCCGCTGGGCTCGCTGCCCTTTCCCGCGCCGCCGCTCTCCAGCACGCGGGCGAGACTGGCATAAGCATTGGCGGCGATTGTCGGTGATGCCATGGCTCAGATGTCCTGTTCAGCTCTTGAGGATGTCGAGCGTGCGCTGGATCATCCGGCGCGTCGCACTGATGATGTTGAGATTGGCCTCGTAGGACCGCTGCGCGTCGCGCATGTCGGTCATCTCGACCACAGAATTCACGTTGGGATATTTGACGTTGCCGCTCGCATCCGCGGCCGGATTGTTCGGCTCGTATTTGACGCGGAAGCTGGACTGGTCGGGCTTGATCCTGCCGAGCGTGACGACCTGCGCCTCGAGCGTGCGGTCGAGCGCGGAAGAAAAGGTCGGCACCTTGCGCCGATAGGGATCGCCGCCTGATGTCTGCGAGGTCGAATCCGCGTTCGCGATGTTCTCCGAGATCACCCGCATGCGCCCGGCCTGGGCCCGCAGGCCGGAGGTCGCGATCGCCATCGAGCGGGCAAAGTCGCTGCTGTCATTCGCCATGATGGGGCTCCTCTAGGTCTAGCCCTTGCCGATCGCGGTCTTGAGCAGATGCAGGCTCTTCGAATAGAGCGAGGTCGCCGCCGCGTAGTCCATCTGGTTGCTGGCGGCCTTCATCATCTCCTCTTCGAGATTGACGGCGTTGCCCGCAGGACGGGTCTCAAAACCCGCATTCTTGTTCTGGTCGAATGCGGAGGCCGCGCCTGACGGCGTTATGTGGGAGGCGCTGGTGCGGACAAGGGCGAGAGGCCCCATCGAGCCCGTGACGGCGCCGGTCTTGTCGAGCTTCGGCTCGACCAGGTCGCGCGGCCGGAACTTGGGGGTATCGGAGTTGGAGACGTTCTCGGACAGCACGCGCTGGCGCTCCTGGTGCCACTGCATCTTGGTCCGAAGCGCCGACAGCACCGGGAGGTCGTTGATGGACATCGTTGCGGCTCCTTCCGCCCCTTCCGGACCTTGAGGTCCGAAGCTAGGCAGAATTTGCCGCCTGTATGGTTAACAGCTGGTTAAAGATGTCACGGGCACTTGTTCCCCGATGGGACACGATATGCGCGCGTTGTGATTCGACGCTGCCAAAAGTGGCATTAACCCAACCGTTTGGCGGCGCGTATACAGGCCAAGAAGTCGTTTTGGATCGAGCGATTCATAGGTTATTAAGAGTTGGGGACGGCAAAACTTGCCGTGGAACATTAAGAGATCGCAGTTTGGGGCATCGTAGGCCGGTGGTTGGCGCGTCTGACCACGGGCACGAGAAAAGCGCCATTTGTCGGGGACAAGTATGCAAGGCAGCCCTATCACCTTCATCGTCGCGTTCATCGTCGTTCTGGCGTTGATCGGCGTCGCTGCATGGCTGGTTCGCCGATTCGCCGGCAGCCGGCTGGGCGCCAACACCCAGCGCGGCAGGATGCCTCGGCTCGCCGTGATCGATGCCGCCGCCGTCGACGGCCGGCGCCGCCTGGTGCTGGTCCGGCGTGACAATGTCGAGCATCTCCTCATGATCGGCGGCCCGACGGACATCGTCGTCGAGCCCAACATCGTTCGCGCCGCGTCCGGCCGCGACCAGCTTCCGCCGCGTCCCAGCGCCGCGGAACCGCCGCGCCTCGCCCCCATGCCCGATTCCGGCGGGTGGGCCGACGAAGCGCCGCGACCCGAGCTGCTGGATCATCCCGAGCCACACATGCCCGAGCCGCCGCCGCGGCCCGCGCGCCCGTCCTTCGCCGATGAAGTGCGCCGGCCTGCGCCCGCTTTGGCCGAACGCCGCAGCGAGCCGCCGCTCGCCGGCTTTCCGCCCGAACCGATCGCGCCGCGACCCGAGCGTGAGCCACGGCCCGAGCCGTTGCCGCCGCGCATCGCCCGCAACGAGCCGCCGCTGATGCCGCGCCCGCCGCGCCAGAGCGAGCCGCCGAAGATGCCGCCGGTGCGCGCCGAGCGCGCAGCCGCGCCGCCGCCTCCCCCCATTCCGCAGGCTCCGTCGGTTCCGCCACCGGCGCCGGCCGCTATCCCCTCGAGCGCCGAGCAGAATCTCGCCGAAATGGCCCAGCGGCTCGAAGCTGCCCTGCGCCGCCCGGCCGGCGAAACGGTCGCGCCTCCGGTTGCGCCGGAGCCGCCGGCCGCTCCCCCGCGCGCGGCACGCAGCGAGCCGCCGGCGCCACCGGCCCCGCCTGCAAAGCCCGCCGCGGAAAAGACCAGCTTTGAAAATCTCGAAGACGAGATGGCCTCGCTGCTCGGCCGTCCGAAGCCGTCTTCGTGAGGCTGCCGGCCCTCCCGCGTAGAGTTCTTTTCCTTTCTGTCCTGGTCGGCGCGGCCTCGCTCGCGAGCCTTGCGCATGCGCAGGACATCAGCATCAATCTCGGCGGCGGCGCTGGCGGTGGCGGCGTTACCGAGCGCGCGATCCAGCTCATCGCCCTGCTCACGATCCTGTCGATCGCGCCGTCGATCCTGATCATGATGACGTCGTTCACGCGCATCGTGGTCGTGCTGTCGCTGCTGCGCACAGCGATGGGCACAGCGACCGCGCCGCCGAATTCGGTGATCATTGCGCTCGCGATGTTCCTCACCTTCTTCGTGATGGGTCCGGTCCTGCAGAAATCCTACGACGAGGGCATCCGCCCGCTCGTTGCCAACCAGGTCAGTGTCGAGGACGCACTCCAGCGCGCCTCGGTGCCGTTGCGCGGCTTCATGCAGAAGAACGTGCGCGAGAAGGACCTCAAGCTGTTCCTGGATCTCTCCGGCGAACAGCCGCCGGCGACACCCGACGATCTCGCACTGCGCATCCTCGTCCCCGCCTTCATGATCTCCGAGCTGAAGCGCGCCTTCGAGATCGGCTTCCTGTTGTTCCTCCCCTTCCTGATCATCGACCTCGTCGTCGCTTCCGTGCTGATGTCGATGGGCATGATGATGCTGCCACCTGCAACGATCTCGCTGCCGTTCAAGCTGATCTTCTTCGTCCTGGTCGACGGCTGGTCGCTAGTGGCGGGAAGCCTGGTGCAGAGCTACGGGGGGTGAGGCCAATGCATCCGCAGTCATGCCCCGCGAAGGGGCATCCTCTCCGCTCCCAGCGATAGCCTCCGACCCCTCCCCGTCATTGCGAGGAGCCCTTGCGACGAAGCAATCCAGGCTGCCGCTGCGGAAAAGACTCTGGATTGCTTCGCTGCGCTCGCAATGACGAGAATGGGGTGGCGACCTTCCGACACAACAGCGCTCGCGATGACGTAGACTGCGGCGCTGTCCCGGGCCGCACTTCGCGCGGCAGCAGGGATCCTACCGCGTCATCTTGATCTGCCGCACGACCGGGATCGTGGGCAGCGAGCCGGTGTGATCGGACTCGTCCTTGGCCTGCGGCGCGCTAGGGGCGCGGGCGGTGGCGTCGGGGAAACGCTGCTTCATCTCGCGCAGGAAGCCGTCGAGCGTATCGACGCTGGCAGCCAGCTTGGCGATCTCGGCGAATTCGGCGCTGGAGGCCGCGGCCGGCTTGCTCGCGATGTCGAAGGCGAGACGGTCGGCGCTCTCGCTCATCAGCGGCGTGTATTTCTCGCGGAAGCGTGACAGGCCGATCGAATCGTCGGCGAGCGCGTAGCCGACTGCGGCGCGGATGATGTCGCTCTTCTCGACCGCATTGAGCGGCTTGAAGTCGCGGAAGCGCTCGCCGTAATAGAGCTCGATCTGCTCGGCGGATTCGCGCCAGCGCCGCGCCGCCCAGAAGATGTCGGAGCGCAGGCGGAGCACCTCGCGCCCGGAGACGTTGGAAACGATGTCGAGCGCGAGATCGTGACGGCCGACGTCGCTCTGCGCCCGCCCTTCCAGGAGCAGGCGCTGCTGCCTGAGCTCCCCGGAGAGGTCGCTGATGCGGCTCGCGCGCAGCGCGGTGATCGCCATGTCGGGCTTACGGTTGGCCAGATAGATCATGGCAAGGCGCGCGGCGACCTGGGCGCGGGCGGCGCCTTCGAGGCGGTGATCGACCTGGTATTGCAGGAGCTCGGCGGCCTGGTCGAGCAGATCGATCGAGGCGAGACGGTCGGCGAGACGACGGATCAGCTCGTCGCCGCGGCGGCCGATCGGCGTCAGCTCGCGGAACTCGTAGAACGTCCCGAGCGCCTCGACCGGCGGCATATCGTCGCCCTTGGGCCCTAGGAAGATCTGCGTGAACAGGTCGGAGGCGAGATCCTGCGCCTGGCGCGAGGCTTCTGCGTTCGGTTGCAGCTTCGTCGCGGTGCGCGCCGCCGTGAGCGCGTCCCGGTAGCGGCCGTTCTCGGCATAGAGCTGCGACAGCATCTGGAGCGTCTTGACCTCGATCGCATCGCCGCGCCAGGTCATCGACAGCGTCTCGAGCTCGCGCAGCGCTTCTTCCTTGCCGATCTCGTCGCGCTTCTGACGTAGCGCGACCTCGAGCTGCTTGGCCTCGGCCGCAGCTGGCCGGTCGCTTGAGGCGACCGCGAATTTGTAGTCGTCGAGCGCATCCTTGTCGTGGCCGAGCGCCTCGGCGAGCCGGCCGCGCAGCACGGCGAAGCCGGGCGCAGCCTCGGGCGAGACGCCGACGACCTCGAGCTCGCTGCGGCGCTTGGAGGCGCCGGCATAGTCCTTCACCTCGAGGGAGGCGCGCATCGCGTCCATCGTCACGATGCGCTGGATGTCGAGCGGCAGCGAGGCGATGGCGAACTCGACGTTCTTGAATTTCTCGCGCGCGTCCGCCCATTTGCCCTGGCGCGCATAGGCGAGCGCCTTCCAGAGCTGGGAATCGTGGCTGTTGCCGATCACGGGATTAGCGAGGTCCTTCAGGCCCTGCGCCGGCCGGCCGATCAGGATGTTCGCGATCGCATGCATGATCAGCGCGCCGCTCTCCTCCTTGTTGAGAGGGTCGCTCAGCATCACGTCCGTTACGGCCTTTGCCTCGTGATACATGGCGCGCGACATGTAGAACTGCGCGAGGTCGAGCCGCGGCAGCGAACGCAGCGCGGGGTCGACGGCCGAGATCGCTGTCATCAGATCGCTCTGGCGCATCCAGAAATTCTCCGACTGGCCCTTGCGCCAGCCTTCGGGGCTGAAGACCGGGCGCACCGCGGTCGGGGCGCGCTCGGCCGAGATGTCGACCGGCGACAGCGTCAGCCCGCCCTTCTTGCCGAGAATGACCTTGTCGGCGCCGACTTCGACGCCGACCTCGTCGGAGTTCGGCCGGATCGCGATGCCGTGCGCGGATTCCAGCAGCGAGAGATCGACGAGGTCCTGCCGCTTGATGAAGCCGCGCACCGGCCGCTGCGCGGTGACGACATAGAGCGTGTCACCGGCATCGGGATCGGTGAGCTTGTGCAGAAGGCCCGGATTGGCGAAGGGGATCGCGATGTTGGCGAGCGCAGGATCGGTGATGTTGCGCGACATCATCAGCGGCAGCGGCGTCGCCTGGATCTTGTCGGCGAGCGTCAGCAGCCAGTTGGTCTCCTTGCCGACTTCCTCGCTCGTCAGCGAGTAGACCAGCGGACGGGTGAGGCGGATGCGAACCGCCTGCCCCTTGTCGAGCGGCAAGCGACCGACCTCGCCGATCATCGCGCCGCCCTTGGTGCGGATCGCCTCGACATCGATCGGCTTTGGCGTATCGAACACCAGCCAGACCGTGTCGCCGCGGCGGAACGCCGCCGCAGGCGTTGCGACCTGAAGCGGGAACGTCACGCGCAGGCCGTCGCTGTCGCGGCGCGCATCGACGCTGGCAACACCGGACTGCACCGCCGCCGGCACCGACGCAGGAGCAGTCTTGGGAACTTCCTTGGCAGCTTCCTTGACCGGCTCTTTCGCAGCTTCCTTCACGGCCTCTTGCGGTGCTTCAGGGGCGGCTTCGGCAACGGGCGGCGCCGGCTTGGAGGCTTCCATGGGCGCTGCTGGAGCGTGCGCAGCCTCAGTCGCCGGCTTCGGCGCTTCGACGGCCGGCATCGCGGCGGGCGCTTCCGGCTTCACCTCGGGCTTGACGTCGGGCTTCACCTCTATCCTGGCTTCGCGCGCGATTGTCTCGGACGTCGGCGCCGCGATCTCGCGATGAGCGTCCTTCGGACTCTCGGCCGCCGGCTTTTCAGGCGCAGGCCCGTGACCTGCGGGCTTGAGCTGCGCGATCGCCGCCTCCGGCGTCGCCGCCGCCCTGCCCCTGTCCGGCTGGAAGGCGATGTCGACGACGTAGTTCTTCTCGTCGCGGAACGAATGCACGTCGGAATCGCCGATCAGCGCGATCTCGACACTGGTCTGGTCGATGTCGGCCTTCTGCTTGATCGAGGCGACGTTCGGCGGCGCGGCGACGACCGCGTCCGCCAGATCGAAATTGAGGTTGGCGTTGAACGCGAGCGTGAGCTTCTGCTCATTGAGCACGGAGGACACGCCGACGCCGTCGGGCATCTCGAACACGAAGCGGACGAAGGTCGGCTGCACCGAGGCGTGCACGCGGATCTGCGGACGCTTCTTGGCCTCGGCCGCGGCGCGCTGCGCGCGCAGCGCGCGCTCGGCGACCCGGGCGCGCTCGGCCAGTTCCTTGACTACTTCCATCGGCAGGCTCGGCGGCGGCCCCTTCCACCCCTCGGGCAAGAGGTCGATGAAGGTGCGCTCGCCGGCATTCATGGTGTTGACGGTGACCCGGCGCGCCAGCGACAGGCGGATGGCGCCGCCATCGGGATCGCGCCGGGCGGAATTGACATAGTCGGGCGCACCTTCCGGAACGCGATCGACGGGTACGTCGACGGGCCGGTCGAAACGGATCACGAGAATGGAGCCGGCCGTGGTCACCTCGGAGGGAACGTCCTCGCCGAGCTTGATCACGAGACGGGCAAAACCGCCGCCCGCGGAAAAGCTCGCCTCGCCCCTGACAGGATCGACCGCCCGGGCAGGCGCAGCGAAGCCGATCAGCAGGCAGGCCGCGAGCACGGGCACCTTGCGGACATGACGCGACAATTGCCGCGCCAGGGCGCGGGCTCGCGTCAACAATCCAGCGGCAGCCTCTCGCGCCATTGGCGGCATTTCTTCCGGTCCGACAATCCATGCCGGCAATGGCGCCGGCCGGTGCCGTCGACTGTAGGTCTCGCCAATTAAGGACTTGTTAATGCTACATCTTGATTTGCTCTGGGGGGCAGCACGCGGTGCCGGATCGAGCGTGGGCAGGTCCGCCAGCTTTGGATTTGAGAGGCAGACGGTTAAGGAGTTGTTAACACCTGCACAATAGCGCTGCCGCGATTGGTCAATCGTTCGACGGCACTCCATAGCGGGCAAAGTCCTCGCGGATTCCAGCGTCGATTCGTCTTGCCGCCGAAATATCGCTATCGCCGCCGGCTCTGTCGCCGAGCTTGAGCCTGGCAACCCCGCGGCCGTAGAGCGCGCTCGCAAGCTTGGGCGCGAACCGCAGCGCTGAGTTGTAGTCATCGATAGCCGCGGAGAGTTGCCCCATCTTCAGATTTATCAGAGCTCGCGAATCGTATGTTGCGGCGTTGTTTGCTTCCGATCGAAGCGCCCTGTCGCAGTCGTCCAGCGCAGCCTGCAAAGCGCCGAGGACGGCTCGGGCCCAACAGCGTCCGCTCCACACCGCCTCCAGATTCGGATCAAGGCGAATTGCCTCGTCATAGTCCTGCGCTGCGCGCTCGTACGCATTCCTCTTCAGGTAGGCTGCCGCTCGGTTGGCAAAAGCAGCCCCATAGTTCGGGTTGAGCTTGAGCGCCTCCTGAAAAGCGCCAAGGGCCTGTTCGTGCGCATCTTTCCTCAGATAGGCCACGCCCAGGTTGTTGAAGGCTTTGGCATAATTTGGATTGAGCCTGGTCGCTTCGACGAAGTCCTTGATCGCGCGTTCGTAGTCGGTTTTGGCGCTATAGGCATTGCCCCTGTTGTTGTGGGCGATAGCGAAGCCGTTCGCAGTCCCTTCGCCCGCATCGATAAACGCCGTGCAGCCATCGATCCGAGCTTCGGGCGACACGCGATCTGAGCCGTTACACAGTTCAACATTCTTGAGGGAGCTGCCCTTCTCCGGCTTCTGCGCCAAGGCCGACGAGCTGGACAGCACGACGATGAGAATGAGCATCACGGCCTTGATGACACTGGTTCTCGCGGTCATTTTCACAGCAGGCGTCCAACTCCGAGAGCGAACGAAGCGCTAACCCCAGTCTTCTCTGCCCGGCTGCGTTGCAGCCGGCATCACGGCGACTTCAGGCCAACAAAGTTTTCAGCATCCCCGACAGATGTTGAGCCTGCGGTTGCTGCTTCGATCGGACTCGGGCTGCGCCGACGACGGCGACTTCTTCACGAGCTTACTTTTGCTGCCCTCTTCGATCAGGGTCGAAAACTTGACCGACCCATCATCCGAAATCTCGATATGCGGCGTCGTGCCTCGAATCCCTAGCGTGGCGACCGGGGTCCCGACCTTCATGTCGCCGGTCTTTGCGACACTGCCAGCGACAAAAGTGAACGTTCCCTTGGCGAGATTGAACAGGGTCGCATTGGACTTGCCGTCCGGCTCATACACATAGTGATCCAACACCATGCGGGCGTTGCTCGATAGATTGAACGAGGTGCCGTCGGTAAAGTTGATGCCGACTCGGCCGTCGGCTCCAGTCCGCACCACGTCACCAAGGTATACGGGATCACCCGCGTTGGCCCGACCGGGCTCACCCGACACATTCGCCTGAACGATCACTGCGCCCGCATGTTCAATCGTGACCGAGCCTGTGGCCGCCACCACCTTGCCAATGGGTTTGGATGACGAGTCAGCGACGGCGGGCTTGGCGGAATCGATTTGCGCTCGAGCCGCGCTCGGCAAGAAACTGGCAAGCGCCAAAACGAAGCTGGTCACCAATGCGGCTGTCGTAGGTCTGCACATGATCCCCCCTTTCTGAGAAGGATCTGTCGCTATCGTTGGCCCATTTTTGAACCGCGAAGCGCAGCTGCAATAAATATAATTGTTGTTTAATTTGCTCGACCGGCCTAATTTATCCTCAACGTTAAGTAAACGCCACATATTAAATACGTCTCGTTTGTCAATTTAATCACATTGGCGGGAGGGGACACGGCGGGAATGGCGGTACGCGTCGCTGTACCCCGCGCAATGCGTCTCTCTCTAAAGCAGACTTGATTGTTTCGGCGGGCAAGCCTTCGGGCTGCCAGCGCCCAGGATATTTTGTCCATTGGCGAGGGCGCCCCGAGCAAGACCCTGGCAGCACGCCGAGCCTGAATCGATCACCCAGGCGAGGTCGAACCATGTCAGTTGCGTCCGACATCCAGGTTGGTAACGGGGCCGCTACGTCCCTGCCCGTCCAGATCATCGGCCACATTCATACAGTGATCGGTTGCGGTACGCTCACGCGAGCGAGCGGCGTCGCCACACAGGCCGTAGCTGGTGCGCCTGTTTACAGGGCCGACGTGATCGAAACCGATGCCGACGGACAGATCACACTTCGCTTCATCGACGGTACTCTTTTCAACATCTCCTGCGGCACTCACGTCGCGCTGAGCGACTTCGTCTTCGAAGTCGAAGGCATGTCACATGCAGCGTTGTTCGACGTGACCCGAGGGAGCTTCAGTTTCGTACTGGGCCGGCTGGCAGAAGCCGGGTCTCTCCGGCTGAATACGCCGATTGCAGGCATTCGCACCCGAGGCCATGCGGGCGGTTTCGGGATGCTGACGCTTGCAGCACTGACTTTCTCGGCCGCGCAAAATGCCGAGGCCGCGGATCCGGATGTCACGGTCCTGGATGACGACTCCATCACCTACAAGGATCTTGCGCACGGCGCATTTGAGCTCGTGACCAAGGAACCGATCCCACGACACATCATCGTCGAAGATCCTGGTGAGACGATCATCCTCAAAAAAGTAGGATCCAGCATCAGTGTCAACCAGGTCACGAACACTGCCGCTCGGATGGACGAGTTGCGTGCCGAGCAACAGGACGTGCTCGCCAATCTAGCACAAGGGCAAGGGCCGCATGGCTCGAGTACGCCTCCCTTCGTCAAATCCCAGCTGCTGCAGCCGATCAACTTCGTTCCGCCTGACGCGCCGGAGCTGCAGACGTTGCCGACTGTGTTGCCATTCGCCATTATCGAGCCTCTGGGACGTCTACCGCCGACGCTCAGCACCGGAGCCGGGCCCGCTGAACTCGACACGGTGGTGTTTGACACCTTCACTGCGACGACAGGGACTTTCAGTGCCAGTAGCACCAACGGCAGCGGCCAGCTGATCTTCGGCGTTATCGGGGCGAGCGCCGGCAATACGGTCCTGAATGGAGTGACCTACGATCTGTCGAAGACAAGCCCCTACGGGACACTCTACGTCAACAGCACGAGCGGCGCCTATACGTTCGTGCCTGATGACGCCGCTATCAACGCGCTGAAGGCGCCCACGACCGACGGTTTTGTTATCACGGTCTCCGATGGAGACACCACCGTCAATCAGACCTTCACGATCACCATCAACGGTGTCAACGACGCCGCAATCATCTCCGGCACCACGACCGGATCGACGATCGAGGCTGGCGGCATCGCCAATGGAACGCCAGGCACGCCAATTGCGACCGGCACCCTCACCGACACCGACGTCGACGATCCGCCTAATACGTTCACGACGGTGAGCTCGCCAACAACGAGCGCCGGTGGCTATGGCACCTTCACGATGACGGCGGCCGGCGTGTGGACCTACACCTTGGACAACGGCAGCGCCGCTGTGCAGGCGCTCAATGCCGGCGACACACTCATCGACAGCTTTACGGTGACCACGATCGGAGGCACCGCCCAGGTGGTGACGATCACCATCCACGGAGCCAGTGACGCGGCGGTCATCTCCGGCGCGACGACCGGCGCAGTGATCGAGGCTGGCGGCATCGCCAATGCAAACCCCGGCACGCCCACCGCGACCGGCACGCTCACCGACACCGATGTCGACACGACCGCAAATGCTTTCACGGCGGTCGGCTCGCCAACGGCAAGCGCCGCCGGCTACGGCACCTTCACCATGACGGCAGCGGGCGTGTGGACCTACACGCTCGACAACGCCAACGCTGCAGTGCAGGCGCTCATCGCCGGCCAGACACTGACCGATACGTTCACGGTGACCACGCTGGACGGAACCGCTCAAGTGGTGACGGTCACCATCCATGGCAGCAACGATGCTGCCGTCATTTCCGGCACCACGGCCGGCTCGGTGACCGAGGCCGGAGGCGTTGCCAATGCGACACCAGGCGCGCCGAGCGCAACGGGCACGCTGGTTGCCGCCGACGTCGACAATGCGTCCAATACCTTCACAACTGTGAGTTCGCCCAAGGCAAGCACGAGTGGCTATGGCACCTTTACAATAACCGCCGCCGGCGTGTGGACCTACACGCTCGACAACGCCAACGGCGCGGTGCAGGCGCTCAATGTTGGCGGCACGCTCACTGACAGTTTCACTGTCACAACCCTCGACGGCACGCCGCAGGTGGTGACGATCACCATCAACGGCACCAACGACGCGGCCATGATTTCCGGCACGACAACCGGCTCAGTGACCGAGGCAGGAACTTCCTCGCCCGGCGCCCCCGTCGCGACCGGCACGCTCACCGATACAGACGTCGACAACGCGCCGAACACTTTCACCGCGGTCTCTTCGCCTACTGCGAGCGACGACGGATACGGCACCTTCACCATGACGGCAGCCGGCGTATGGACTTACACACTCGACAACAACAATAGCGTGGTTCAAGCGCTCGATGTCGGCGACACGTTGACCGACACTTTCACGGTAACTGCCATCGATGGCACGACCCAGGCGGTGACCATCGCCATCCATGGCGCCAGTGACGCTGACCCCAACGATTTTGATAATCTGGCCACCGGATCCGTCGTGATCTCCGATCCCCCCAACGTGTATGGAACGCCGGGGAGCGAAACCATCGCGGGCGGCGGCGACACAGGTCAGATCATCTACGCGGGGGCCGGCAGTGATACCGTCAATGGCACCGGCAAAGCGGACGTTCTCTACGGCGGCTCCGGCAATGACACGATCAAAGGCAACGATGGGGATGACGTCATCTACGGGGGCTCGGGCAACGATACGATCAACGGCAACAACGGCAGCGACACCATAATCGGTGGATTTGGTGCGGACCAACTCACCGGCAGCAATGGCAACGACCGCTTCACTTATTTGTTCGTAGCCGATTCCAACGCAAGCCAGTTCGACACGATCACCGACTTCGCCTCGGGGGCCGACAAGATCGACTTGACCGCTCTTGGCGCGCTTGGGTTCGTCATCTTGGCCTTGAGCTCAACCAGCACGGCCGTGCCGGCACATACGATCGCCTGGCTCTATGACAGCGCGGCGAATGAAACCATCGTGTACGTCAATCCAACGGACCAGACCTTGCACATCGGCGATTCCGGTCTGCTCGAAGTCCATTTGCAGGGAATTGCAACCATCGACGCGTCGGACTTCATCCTGGCGCCGGCTGCGGCACCTGTGATGGCGGCCGCCAGCGAACTGCTCGACCTCACCGTAACCGCGCAGAGTGACGCGACCGCCGTGACGACGACCACTTCCGAGGTCTCCTCCGATTCCGGGAGCGGCGACAGCACGATCTCCGCCGATGGGAGTTCCACAATCCAGTCAAGCGAGGCGACCTACAGCCTGAATTGGAGCTGGGACCAGACCGAAGGGACCGAATATTCCAGCCTCTCCAGTTCAGACGACGTGCAAACGTACGCGACCGAAACTGCGGTAGCTCCCTCAGCCAGCGGACCGTCTACGATCTTGCAGCACATGGCCGCACCGACGGAGGTCAGCTTTGTCTTCAACCACTTGGCGGCGCCCGACACGACGGCTGGCAAAGATGGCGCGATTTCCGGAAGCGGCCAGATGCCTGACATCGCCATCGACGCGCTGAATTTTGCCCACAACGCCGCCGAACTGCACGCCGGGCGCGAGCTTGCGCTGGGGAGCGATGCCGGGAATCACGGCGTCTCGCCCCCGGGAAACGCCGCCCAGGCGGCTGGTCATCCCAGCGATGACACGGCAAAGACAACGCTCAACCCCGGCCTTCTGAAGTCATCGATGGCTGGCGCCAACCATTCGCCCTCGAGCGAGGCGGCCGAGCAGCACGACCCGCCCCATGGAGCGTCCGGGCTAAAGCCCGCCAATCCGCAGCAGCTCGGCGATTCGTTCCAGTTCAAGGATGACGCTTCGCAGGGTTCACAGCACGGCGCGGGGCTGGATCATCTCTCAGACCTCGCCGGTCATCACGACCACGCTGGGACATTCCACGGGTCCGAACTGGCGTCCGTGCCTGAAACATCCCCACCTGATGTTGATCCAGCTTACGGAGCAGGTACAGTTCAGGGCCATGTGCTACACGATCTGATCGTGTGACGCCCGCAAGCCGGTGGCGTCTTCAGTGTCGATTGCCGGCGCCATCCGGCGCGGAGGAGCTCTCTTGACCGAGAGAAGATTCATCATCGTTGCCGTCGTCGCCCTCGGGCGGCGCCGCATGCTGATGGCTTAGCGCGGATGTCCAGGCGGACGTCATCGCCGCTAGGAGCAGCCGGTTGACGGCCTCGATTACGCGATCTGCTGCGGACGAGCAGTTCATGGCCTCCTCCTCCTGCGCTGCTCATTGCGAATGGCCGAAGCCTACGACGGCGCCTTGGGCGTCACTGTCCGCCACTTCACACCTGCGCGCGTCAAGTCACCGCAGTCTCAGAAGATGCCGCCTGCCGCAGCTGCACCCGCAACGGGAGCTTGATGTGCTGCCTTGACGAGTTGCTGAGCACGCGCACTCACAACCTTCGAGGCGTTGCGCTTCGCACGCGACTCTGACTCAGATGTGATCTCGGCGATACGAATCGATTGGTTAGCTCTGGGGGTAATCAATGAGCGGAGAAGCCGGTTGCATTGTGTGTAGCAGGGCAAGAGCGGTCGTAGCGATCGTTCCGATCGCCAGAGGATATGCCCTGAAAGTATATGAATGCTCCTGTTGCCATAGCACGCTGCAGCTCGTGACTCGGGTCACAAAGGCCGCGCTGATCAAGCAGCAGCTCAAAACTCTTCCTCGCGTTGAGAAGCAATTGCGCCCACCTGTTCGCAGGGCGCAACAGGCGTTCGCGAACTAGACACGCAAGGCGTCTCAATTCGGCTTTTGCGTCGGCTTGCCGTCGATCTTGGGCAGATCGCCGGCCAAGGCGGACTGATCGCCGCCGCCATTAGCCCGGCGGGCCATCTCGACCGTGAGCCGCTCGGCGGCCTCGGGCGACATCAGCCCGAGGATGTCCGACATCTTCCGCGGCGCGATGGCCGAGGCGATCTCGATCAGCACGCCCATCTCGAGCCGGTCGAACACCCGTGCGGCGTCCTTCGGCTTCATACCCTCATACATGGTGACGAGGCCCTTCATGCGCTGGGCTTCGGCGGCCTTCTGCTCAGCCTGGGTCGCGGAGATGCGGGTTTCCACCGCCTTCATCTCCTCGACCTTGTTCTCGATGCGCTTCTCGGCCGATTTGAGCAGGCTCTCGCGGATGTCGATCTCGCGCTGGCGGGCCTCGATCTCCTGGCGGCGTGCCTGCAACCGCTCGAGGATCGCGCGCTCGGAGGCCGAGACCTGCGGCTGAGCCTCGTCCATCTTGACCACGGTGCCTTCCGGCTTGGTCTCGGGAGCAGCCAGCTTCGGCGCCTCCTTCGGCGCGCCATGGGTCGATCCGGTGATGTCGGGGTCCTCGCGACCGGTCGGGAAGTTCAGATTCTCCTGCGCCCAGGATTTCTTGGCCTGGTTCGGCTTGTAGTCGAACACATAGCCGCCATTGATCACGAGGCCCGCCACCTTCAGCGTGGCGAGACCTGCTACGGCGACCAGGACGACCGGGATGACGCGGATGTTACGAAAGGACTTCATACCCTGACTTCATGCGGCAATGCCGTTGGATCGTCGGCGCTCGGAGAAAGCTTCGGCCGCCGCCGCCACCGCCTTCGCCGACGAAGGCTTGGCTGCGGGCGCGGCAACCATTTCCGGATTGGTCACGGGGCGCGCGGCGATCGCGATCTTGGACAGGCGCCGCACCACGTTGTCGGCTTCGCCGAGCTGCTTGTAGAGCTGGTCGGACATCTGGGTTGCCGCCGCAAGCTGGCTGCCGAGGTTCTCGTTGACGTCGCGCACGGCGAGCTTCAGCCCGCCGATCGCGCGCTCGGCGATCTCGGTCGCGGTGATCAGCTCGCCGATCACCGCCTTCAGCGAATGCTCGTCCGCCTTCAGTCGCGTCAGGCGCTTGTTGAGCATGACGCAATAGACGATCGTCAGCATCAGCAGGATAGCCACCAGTGACTCGATCGCCATTCCCAGGGAGTGGTTCATGGGGCCTCCATCATCTTGTTCTGCTCGTCCACCTTCTCGAACATCGCAAGTGTCGTACTTGGCTTGCGCAGGGGTTTCGTCACGCGGATCGCGACCCGGTCGCCGACCCGGCCCATCCGCCCTTCGGTCAGCGTGACGCTGCCACAGCGCACCGACACGTTGGCATCCGCGCGCATCTCGAGCGGCAGCGTGTCGCCGACCTTGAGCCGCATCAGCTGCTTGAGCGGAATGTCGGCCTCGTAGAGCACGGCATCGACGGCGATCTCGGCCTGCACGATCTCGGTGGCGAAATGCCCCTCCCAGACCGGGTCGCGGCCGAACTTTTCGCCCATGAACATCTGGAGCAGGACGCCCCGGATCGGTTCGATGGTCGCATAAGGCAGCAGCAGTTCGATGTTGCCGCCCCGGTCTTCCATATCGATGCGCAGGCGCACCAGGATCGCGGCGTTGGCGGGCCGGCTGATCGCGGCGAAACGCGGATTGGTCTCGAGCCGGTCGATCGTGAAGGTCACCGGGGACAGCGGCCGGAACGCCTGCTCGGCGTCGGCCAGCACCACCTCCACCAGCCGCTTGACCAGCTCGGTCTCGATCGTGGTGTAGGGCCGCCCCTCGATGCGGAGCTGGCTGGTGCCGCGGCGGCCGCCGAGCAGCACGTCGATCATCGAATAGATCAGGTTGGAATCGACCGTCGCCATGCCGAAGTTTTCCCACTCCTCGGCCTTGAACACCGAGAGCACGGCCGGCAGCGGGATCGAGTTCATGTAGTCGCCGAAGCGGACCGAGGTGATGCGGTCGAGCGAGACTTCGACGTTGTCGGAGGTGAAATTGCGCAAGCTCGTCGTCAACAGCCGTACCAGGCGGTCGAAGACGATTTCGAGCATCGGCAGACGCTCGTAGGAGACCATCGCCGAATCGATGATCGCGCGAATGCCGGAATGGTCGTCGAGCGTGACGTCGCCGACGGTGAAGCCGAGGAGATTGTCGATCTCCTCCTGCGACAGCACCCGCTCGCCGGAGTTCTTGCCGGTGCCGAGATCGCGGCTGCCGTCCTCGACCATGGCCGCCCATTGCAGGGCCATGGTCTCGGATAATTCGTTTTCGGCGGCAGCCTTCGCGGCCTCCGCGGGATCCTCGGAATCGAGCGAAGCCTCCCATTGGGCGGCAATCGCATCCTGGTCCATCTGCTCGTTGCCGGCCATGGTGCTAGCTCATTACCCTCACTGCACCACGACTTCCTTGAACAGCACCGCGCTGACCTGGATCGGGGCGACCGCCGCGTTGACGCGCTTGGTCAACTCCTCCTTGAGGCGGAAGATGCCGGCGGAACCGTTGAGGTCGGAGGGGCGCAGTTCGCGCACATAGGTCTGGAAGAGGTCGGTGACGCGCGGCATCGTCGGCTTGATCGCCTCGATCTGCTTCTCTTCCTTCAGCTCCAGCACGATCTTCAGCCGCAGATATTGCACCCGCTCGCCGGGCGCGCCGGCGAGGTTGACCATCATATCGGGGACGTCGACGAAAGCCGGCGGCTTCGGCGGCGGCGCCGCCTCGGCGTGGTGCTCGTCATCGCCGTGACGGAAGAAGAAGAACCAGGTCGCAGCACCGCCGCCGAGGACGGCGAGCAGGCCGATGGCCATGATGATGAGCTTGAGCTTGTTCTTCGGCGGAGCGGCTTCCGCGCCCTCGGCGGCTGCACCGCCTTCCGCTTCGTTCTCTGCCATGGTCGCCGCGCCCGGATCTCTCAAAGGGGTCGATAGAGCGAAGCCTCAGACAGTGACGCGATACAAATGCCCCCGGCGCAAATGCGCTCCTCTTCATGGCAAACGCTACGGTAATAATGGTTAACGGAATCTTTCGATTGGGCCTCCGCTAGGAAAAATCTGCCGGGCAAACATGGCTAACAGAACCTTTCTGCCGCCCTCCCGCGTCCCTCAAAATTTGTCAAACAATTGAAATTACACATTTTTTCGAGTTGGCACGGCTTTCGCTGAGAAAGGGCCGAGACCGAACGGTTTGGGAGAACCAGACGGTCTCGTTCACGGGGTCCGCCAAGGCGCTTGGGAGAGCGAGCTGGCAGATCTCACTCAGGGGAGATTTCCGATGCAGAACGCGCTTCTGATCGGCTTGTCACGGCAGATGACGTTGGAACGGCAGATGGATGTCATCGCCAACAACGTCGCCAATGCCAATACCAACGGCTTCAAGGCCGACCATTCGCTGTTCGAGGAGTTCCTCAACTCGAACGCGCGCGAGGACAATTTCATCGGCGCGGACCGCCGGGTCTCCTATGTGCAGGACCGCGGCACCTTCCGCGACGTCGGCCAGGGGCCGACGGAGCCGACCAACAACCCGCTCGACATGGCGATCGATGGCAACGCCTATTTCGCGGTGCAGGCCAATGGCGGCGAGCGCTACACCCGCGACGGCAAATTCTCGCTCAACAGCACCGGCCAGCTCGTCACCTCCGACGGCAACCTCGTGCTCGGCACCGCCGGCCCGATCACCTTCCAGCCGACCGACCACGACATCAACGTCGCACCCGACGGCACCATCACGGTGCTCGAGGGCACGGCGAAGACCGACTCGATCCGCGGCAAGATCCGGATGGCCTCGTTCGACGATCCGACCAAGCTGACCAAGCTCGGCGCCAACCTCTATGACGTGGGCTCTGCCGCCCCGCAGGCCGACACCAAGTCCAGCGTGCGCCAGGGCTACGTCGAGAAGTCGAACGTCAATGCGGTCGGCGAGATGAGCCGCATGGTCGAAGTCATGCGCAGCTACACCGCCATCGCCAACCTGCTCCAGCAGCAGAGCGACCTCCACAAATCGGCGATCGAGAAGCTCGCCGACGTTCCGGCCTGATTGAGGGAGAACTGACATGCAGGCGCTTCACACCGCAGCGACCGGAATGGCGGCACAGGAACTCAACGTTCAGGTGATCTCCAACAACATCGCCAACCTGCGCACCACCGGCTTCAAGAAGCAAACCGCGGCGTTCCAGGACCTGATCTACGAGCACGTCCGCCGCGTCGGCGCGCAGTCGTCCGACCAGGGCACGATCCTGCCGGTGGGCGTCGACATCGGCGGCGGCGTCAAGACCGTCGGCACGCCGCGCAGCATGACGCAGGGCACGCTGTCGCAGACCGGCAACGATCTCGACCTCGCGGTCTCGGGCGAAGGCTTTTTCAAGATCCTGATGCCCGACGGCACCTACCAGTACACCCGCGACGGCACCTTCCAGATGGACAATCAGGGCCGCATCGTCACCGCGCAGGGCAATCCGGTGCAGCCGACGATCACGATCCCGAACAACGCCTCGGGCCTGACCGTCAACGTCCAGGGCCAGGTCTCGGTGACGCTGCCGGGCTCGTCGACCTCGACCATCCTCGGCCAGATCGGCCTGACCCGCTTCATCAACAAGGCGGGCCTCCAGCCCGTCGGCAGCAATCAGTTCACCGAGACGCCCTCCTCCGGCCCGCCCCAGGACGGCACCGCGACGGCCGAAGGTTACGGCAACATCACGCAAGGAAGCCTCGAGCAGGCCAATGTCGACGTCGTCTCGGAGATGAGCGACCTGATCGCGGCCCAGCGCGCCTACGAGATGAACGCCAAGGTGATCAGCGCCGCCGACCAGATGATGCAATCGACCACGGCGCTGTTCCGCTGAGGTGATGACGATGATCCGGACCACCCTCGCCACGATCTCCGCTCTTCTCGCGCTGGCGCTGCCGGCAGCGGCGGCCGACGATTTCATCGCAGCGCCGACGCTGCGCGCGAGCGTCACCGTCACCTCGGACGTGGTGCGGGTCGGCGATCTCATCGACAACGCAGGATCGGCCGCGCTGATCCCGGTCTACCGCTCGCCCGATCTCGGCACCACCGGCACGCTGACGGTCGCGCAGGTGCTGTCGGTGCTCCGCGCCAAACAAGTGATCGGCGTGATGACCGGCGACATCAAGGAGGTCCAGGTCACCCGCCTCGCCCGCACGCTCGCCAGCAAGGACCTCGAAAACGCGGTCGCCTCGACGCTCGAGCGCCGCTTCGGCCTTGGCGACGCCGCCAACATCACGGTCACGTTCGACCGCGGCATCTCCGATATGCGGCTCGACGCCTCCAACACTGGTGCGCTCCAGCCGGTCTCAACCCGCTATGACGCCCGGAGCGGCCGTTTCGACGTCGCCTTCGAGATCAACAACGACAACAATCCGGCGCCGACCAAGCTCCGCTTCACCGGCACCGCGATCGAGACGGTAGAAGTGGCCGTGCTGACGCGCGACATCGACCGCACCGAGCTCCTGAAATCCTCCGACGTCTCGCTGGAGCGGCGGCCGAAGGCCGAGGTCACCGGCGAGCCCGCTTCGCGCGATCGTACCGTCGGCATGCAGCTGCGCCGGCCGATGCGCGCGGGCGTGCCGATCCGTGTCGCCGACATCGTCAAGCCTGACTTCGTGGTGCGCGATCAGACCGTCACCATCATCTACCAGGTGCCCGGTCTCTATCTCACCACGCGCGGCAAGGCGATCGAGAGCGGTGCCGAGGGCGACACCGTCAGCGTGCTCAATCCGCAATCCAAGCGCACGCTGACCGGCGTCGTCACCGGCCGCGGCCAGGTCACGGTCCAGGGCGCAAGCCAGTCCGCACCGATGGCGCCCGCGGTCGAGCAGACCTCGTCGCTCAAGCGTGACGATGTGCCGGCGGCCGCAGCCCTCGCGCAGAGCCTGATCCAGGCGCCGGCTCCCGCCCAGATCGCACAAGCCCAAATTCCGCAAGTTCGCGTCTCGCAAGCTCCAGCCAAGTCAGAGTAAGTCATGTCTCCGTTCAGTTCGGCTTCCCGTCTTCGTCGCATCGCGATCTCTGCCCTGCTGCTGGCGACTTGCGCGCTGGCAACCGGCTGCTCCTCGATCGACCGCCTGTCGCAGATCGGCGAGCAACCGAAATTGTCGGCGATCGACAATCCGACGACGCAGCCCGGCTACAAGCCGGTGCAGATGCCGATGCCGAAGCCGGAAGTCGCCTCCTACAATCCGAACTCGCTGTGGCGTAACGGCAGCCGCGCCTTCTTCAAGGACCAGCGCGCCCGCCAGGTCGGCGACCTCCTGACCGTGACCGTGAACATCACGGACAAGGCCAACCTCTCCAACGAGACCCAACGTAGCCGGACCAGCAAGGAAGATTCAGGGATTACGGACTTCATCGGCAGCCAGACAGTCACGCAGCCGCTCAAGGTTCTCCCCGGACGTCTCCTCACTACTGACTCGACGTCCTCGGCCGACGGCAAGGGCTCGGTCAACCGCCAGGAAGCGTTGCAGACCAACGTCGCCGCGGTTGTGACGCAGGTGCTGCCGAACGGCAACCTCGTGGTCGAGGGCAAGCAGGAGATCCGTGTCAACTACGAGATCCGCGAGCTCGTGGTCGCAGGCATCGTTCGCCCCGAAGACATCCAGAGCGACAACACCATCGATTCCAGCAAGATCGCGCAGGCCCGCATCGCCTATGGCGGCCGCGGCCAGATCATGGACGTGCAACAGCCGCGCTACGGCCAACAGGTCATGGACGTGCTGCTGCCCTTCTAAGCCTGTTTAAGAGCTCCCACATCGTGTCCGCGAACCTAGGCGCGAACGACGATGTACGACGCGGCCCTCGCTAGCTCCCCTGGCGAGGGCCGCATGTATTTTGCGAAAGGCGGCTGCGAACTGCGGCTCAGGTTCGCGCAGTTGCAGCGACACCGTCTGCCCACACTCCGTCATTGCGAGCGCAGCGAAGCAATCCAGGCTGCCTCTGCGGAACGATTCTGGATTGCTTCGTCGCAAGAGCTCCTCGCAATGACGGCTGAGAGAGCTTCCCCTCAAAAGCCGCCACGACTCGCAGCTAACAATTCATGCAGTACCGCGGCCCCAAACTCCGTCATTGCGAGCGAAGCGAAGCAATCCAGACTGCCTCCACGGAGAGACTCTGGATTGCTTCGTCGCAAGGGCTCCTCGCAATGACGAGCTTGGCCGAGCGCAATCTGACCTCTCAACTGTCATCGCCCGCGAAGGCGGGCGATGCAGTATTCCGAGACATCAGTGATGAACCCAAAAACCTCCGCCTAATGGATTCCCCGCCCTCGCGCAGGGCTGTCCGGGGAATTCTATGCATAACAGAAGCTGATCTGGTCGGGGGAGCTTCTGTCGCGGGCAGCGGATGGGTTCACCTTGGGAGGTCGGTCGATGTCGGCGATTGGTTTTCGTGCGAACAGCGACGCGGCGACAAGACCTGCGAAGCGGATAGCCGGCATGATTAGATGACTTTCGCGTGCGGCGATCCGCAGCAGCAGATAGGCGATCATGGCGGCGAGGATTTGCAGACGGACCGCGTTCTCGGAGCGGCCGGGAAATTTGCGAAGCTTGAGGTGCTGCTTGATCCAGCGGAACAACAGCTCGATCTGCCAGCGTGTTTTGTAAAGCGCAGCGATTTCGATGGCCGAACGCTTCAGATCGTTGGTGATGAGGGTCAGTTTTGTACCGTCATCGCGTTTGAGGCGTATGCGGCGCATCGGAACAGCAAGTTTGGAGCTGCTGAGGAGCTTTACCTCAGCATCGTCGATGATTTTAAAGCCCTTCCCCTTTTGTTTCCGCAGCTTCCGCCAGCGTGTAGCTCTGAAGCGCAGATTCTTCTTCTGGCGGGTGACGAAGCAGGCGCCCGCGTCGTGAAGCCGTGTCCACCAGGCATAACTGCAATAGGCCTTGTCGAACACATAGGTGGCGCCGGCCTCGATCGGGAATTGCTGGGCTGGTGTGACGTCATTGACCGTCGACGGCGTGATCGCCAGACGGCGCGGATGATCCGAGCCGGGATCGTAAACCACGTGAAGCTTGAGACCACGGGTACGTCCGTTCCAACCGGCCCAGGTGCTGAGTTGATCCAGCGGAACCGGCGTCGCATCGATCAGCCGCAGCATCTCGGCACCCTCCCGCTTCAGCGCTCGGTCGGCATGCCCAGACAATCGCTCAAAGACTTCTGCGAAGATACTGACCGGCCGTCGGGCATTGGCATCCGCAAGCGTCGAGCGCGCCAATTTGCCGACACCAAGATGGTAGTGATGATGCGAATTGGCGTTCCAGATCGCCTCAAGGGCACGCAAGCTGTCGACGCCACTGAGCTGGGAGAATATCAATGCGACAAGATGATCCCAGCTGTCGAACGTCTTGTCGTAGGCGTCGCCATCCAAACGATCCACAGTCGTCTGAAACTGCCGCCGATTGATCGGTTCAAGCAGCCTTCCAAAAATGCTATCGCTAAACCGCATGCCCGGCCCCTTTCTGAGTCTCGACAACCAGAAAGTACCTGCTTCAAGCCGGGAAAACCCGGGCATGCTCCGCGACACAGTGAATCATTCCCCGGACAGCCCTGCGCGCAAGCGGGGAACGACCGCGGAGGGTGCCGCAACGCCTCACGTAAACTCCGCCTCCACCGTCCCGAGCCCGTCCAGCTCCATCCGCACCTTGTCGCCGGCTTTCAGCCAGAGCGTCTTCACCAGGCTGCCGGTGAGCACGAGTTGCCCCGCGTGCAGGCTCTTGCCTTCGGCGGCGAGGTGGTTGGCGAGCCAGGCGAGTGCGTTGTGGGGGTGACCGAGCACGTCGGCGCCGGTGCCTTGGCTCACCTCCTCGTCGTTGACGATGGCGCGGCCTTTCACTGCCATCAGATCCGGCACGGACGAGCGTGGAACCAGGGGGCCCAGCACGCAACCGGCGGCGAAGAAATCGTCGGCGATCAGGGTCGGCGCGCCCATCGTCTCCCACTTCACGTAGCGATCGTCGACGATCTCGATCGCGGGATGGTAGGCTTCGACGGCCTCGCCGACCCATTCGGCCGTGAACGGCGCCTCGCCGGCGGCAAGGTCGCGCTTCAGCCGCACCGCGATCTCGCATTCGACGCCGACGCGGACATAGTTGGAGGCGGCGAGCTTCGCGCCGCTCTCATGGACGCCGTTCTGGAACACGCCGCCGCCACAGGGATGCGGGATTCCGATGTAGTCCTGCATCACCTGGCTGGTGCAACCGATCTTGTAGCCGACGAGTGGCCCGACATGGGGCAGCAGGAGATCGTGCAGGGCACGCTGGACCTGATAGCCCTCGGCTTCATCGGCCGGAGGACGCTTCAGCGGCGCGAGCGGCGCATGGTTGCGGCGCGCCAGCGCGATCGCCTTTGCGGCTTCGAGAATCCTGTCCATCGGCGCCGCCTCCCACGCTACGCATTCGAGGGCGACACTTCAGCATCCCCGCTCCGGCCTGACAAGCGCGGGCGGCGGGCAGACTACGGCCCCTCGCCCGCGTTTAAGGAAATATTGAATTGGTCTGGGCCTTATGGGGCGCGCGCCATGCGGTCCCGCGACCGGCGCTCAAAGCGTGATTACAGCGATGCTTGATGCTGCTGGATCAACGCCTCAACATCCGAGTCGATCTCGTTGATGCGACTCGCAAAACCTCCCGCACCTGAAGTGAAGGCTGTTTCTCATCCGAACTCACGTGAGCCCCGAGGAATCGAGTCTAGAGCGTTGATCGCGATTCACTTTTCGCGATTGCACCCGCGCATTGAAGCGCGCGGCTTTCATGCGACAGGCAAAACGCCGACCCCGACGCCCAAAGGCGCCTTGCCTCCAAAAACAAAGAGCCGCAACTCTGCGGCTCGGGCTCTATTCGTCGCGATAGACCTTCTCGCGCTTCTCGTGGCGCTCCTGCGCTTCCACCGAGAGCGTCGCGATGGGCCGGGCCTCGAGCCGCTTCAACGAGATCGGCTCGCCGGTTTCCTCGCAATAGCCATAGGTGTTGTCCTCGATGCGCTGAAGCGCGGCGTCGATCTTGGCGATCAACTTGCGCTGGCGGTCGCGGGCGCGGAGTTCGATGGCACGGTCGGTTTCGGACGAAGCCCGATCGGCGAGATCGGGGTGGTTCACGTTCTCCTCCTGCAGGGCTTGCAGGGTGAGCTTGGACTCTTTGAGGATCTCATCCTTCCAGGCAAGGAGCTTCAGACGGAAGTACTCCTTCTGCCGGTCGTTCATGAAAGGCTCTTTGTCGGTCGGTCGGTAGTTTTTCAACTTTTCCAAGGGCGGCCTATCTGTCTAAGCAACGACTCGCAAACGGAACGGGGTCCGTTGAGCGGGGCCTTATATAGCGGCCTCCTATGACAGACAATATTTCCCTGATCGCTCGGGGGCCACCCCCAAGTCCTTGCACAAGAACGTTTATCCGCAAAGACCCGGGGGTGGCTGCCGGCTCAGTAACCGACCGTGAAACGCTGCCTCAGATGGGCCGGCCGCTCGATCTCGTCGGCGAGCGCAATGGCGTAGTCGGCGAAGGTGATCCAGCTCTTGCCGTTCGCATCTGCGAGAAGCTGGTCGGTCCCGATCCGGAACTTGCCCGTCCGCTCGCCCTCGACGAACAGCGCCGACGGGGAAATGAAGGTCCAGTTCAGGTCCTTTTCCTGTCGCAACAGGTCCAGGAAGGCGGAACCCTTCTCGGCCTCGGCCTTGTACTGGGCGGGAAATCCGGGAGTCGTGACCAGCTTCACGCCCGGAGCGACCTCGAGGCTGCCAGCGCCGCCGACGACGAGGTAACGGCTCACCTTGGAGTCTTTCGCCGCGCCGATCAGCTTGCGCGGATCGCTGGCCAGGAAGTGCACGGAACTCACGGCGACGTCGTGCCCGGCCCACAGCTTGGCGAGGCCGGCCTGATCGAGCACGTCGCCCTTGGTGGGCGTGACGTTCGGCAGGGCCGCGATCTTTTCCGGATTGCGGGCAATGGCGGTGACGCTATGGCCGCGACGGGATAGTTCCTTGGTGATTTCCGACCCGGCCCGGCCCGAGGCGCCGGCGACTGCGATTTTCATGGAAGGCTCCTTTGCTTCTATAGTAACTAGTAGTTACTAGATATCGCAAAGAATGCTGGTGTTAAGAGAGCACTTTGTGCTTACCTGATAACGCTGGAGTAACCGGCATGCCTATTCGCAGACGACCAGAACGGAATCCGAGGACCCCAAGATGAAACCCGACGTCTATGCAGCGAACTGTCCGACGCGCCAGATCCTCGATCGCGTCGGCGACAAATGGGCGGTGCTGATCCTCTTGCTGCTGCGCGAGGAGCCGATGCGCTTCAATCAATTGCGCCGCACGATCGAAGGCATTTCACAGAAGATGCTGAGTCAGGTTCTCAAATCGCTCGAACGCGACGGCCTGATCAGGCGCCGCGCCATCGCGACTGTACCTGTCACGGTGGAATATTCGATCACGCAGCTCGGGCTGACGCTGGCGGCGGCGGTCGATCCCCTGCGCGATTGGGCCGAGCAGAACTTGAAGGACGTGCTCGCCGCCCAGCGCCGCTACGACGCACAGCAGAAGGAGGAAGCGGCATAGGCGCTCTGCCGGAAGTGCGCTGCGCGCCCACTCCAAACTCCGCTGTCATGCCCCGGCTTGACCTGGCTTGACCGGGGCATCCAGTACGCCGCGGCCTCTCGATTCAACAAGGACAGTCTCTGGAATACTGGATCGCCCGCCTTCGCGGGCGATGACAGCGCGCGATGCCTGACTACGTCCGCCCGGCCTTCGCCAGTTCGACCTCGACGCGCAGCTCGATCTCGGACAGCACCGCATCGAGACCGGCATCACCCGAAGACGATTTCAAATTCGCCGCAGCGTCGCGCAGCCGCATCACGGTCGACGCGTCGAGATTGCCGGACAGGAGCCCCATCTTGAGATCGTCGAGCACGTCGAGCGCGGTCCTGCCGCGGGCGACGGAGCGCTTGCGGCGCTCGACCGGATCCTCCTCGACGCCTTGCAGTGCAAGCAACGCATCAATGTTGGCGGTGGCTTTCGGCGCGGCAGCACTCCGCGTCTCCTGCGCCGACGAGGTGTCGGGCAGGACGAAGGTGCCGGAGCCGGTCCGCCTCGCCTGGCTGGCCGGCGCTCCAAGCGTGGTGCCGTTCGGTCCGTAGATGCGCATCGCAGCAATCCGGGTGATCGATGCCGCACCTTCGCCGTTTTATGGTTAACGGCGCGTAAACGGCTCGGCAAAATCTGCCGACAGGCGGCAGTTTCGCTCCTCAGGGCGAACGCCGGCTGACACCGGTCGAAACAGATTTATTCAACCTATTCAGCCACCTACCCTCGCTGCTCGGGGTTGGCACGGCGCTCGCAAGGAAAGCGCCGGACCAGCTCGTCATGGGAGTGTCGCAGCCGGTCTTTCGATTTGAGGAGCCTTTTTAGGAGCCTTTTTAGGAGCCTTGGGGAGCAGAGGATGCCAGGCGTTCGTTGGGTGAGGATTGTTGGGGTGGCCTGTGCCGCGCTGTCAGCGCTGGCGCTCTCGGTCACGCCTGCAAGCGCGACATCGCGCATCAAGGACCTCGCCAACATCGAGGGCGTGCGGCAGAACCAGCTCATCGGCTACGGCCTCGTCGTCGGCCTCAACGGCACCGGCGACACGCTCAACAACATCCCCTTCACCAAGCAGTCGCTGCAAGCGATGCTCGAGCGCATGGGCGTCAACATCCGAGGCGCCACCATCCGCACCGGCAACGTCGCCGCCGTGATGGTGACGGGCAACCTGCCGGCGTTCGCCACCCAGGGCACGCGCATGGACGTCACCGTCTCCGCGCTCGGCGACGCCAAGAACCTCCAGGGCGGGACCCTGCTCGTGACGCCCCTGTTGGGTGCCGACGGCAACGTCTATGCGGTCGCGCAAGGCTCGCTCGCGATCTCCGGCTTCCAGGCCGAGGGCGAAGCGGCGAAGATCGTGCGCGGCGTGCCGACCGTGGGGCGCATTGCCAACGGCGCCATCATCGAGCGCGAGATCGAATTCGCGCTCAATCGCCTGCCAAACGTGCGCCTGGCGCTGCGCAACGCCGACTTCACCACCGCCAAGCGCATCGCGGCCGCCGTCAACGACTATCTCGGCGTCAAGACCGCCGAGCCGATCGATCCCTCGACGGTGCAGCTGTCGATCCCGCCGGAGTTCAAGGGCAACGTCGTCGCCTTTCTCACCGAGATCGAGCAGCTCCAGGTCGATCCCGATCTCGCCGCCAAGATCATCATCGACGAGCGGAGCGGCATCATCGTGATGGGCCGCGACGTCCGCGTCGCCACGGTCGCGGTTGCGCAAGGCAACCTCACCGTCACGATCTCCGAGAGCCCGCAGGTGAGCCAGCCCAACCCGTTGTCGCGAGGGCGGACCGTGGTCGCGCCACGCAGCGCCGTCACCGTCACCGAGGACGGCAAGAAGCTGGCCGTGGTCAAGGACGGCGTGTCGCTCCAGCAGCTCGTCGACGGCCTCAACGGCCTCGGCATCGGGCCCCGCGACATGATCAGCATCCTCCAGGCGATCAAGGCCGCCGGTGCGATCGAAGCCGACATCGAGGTGATGTGATGCAGACCGGCGCGATCAACACCCCGCGCGTCGCCAACTCCTCGGCCTTTTCGGTCGAGAGTCGCAACGGCCGGCCGGATTTCGAGCTCGCGAGCGCCCTGCAAAAGGTCTCGCCGCAACAGCAGGCCAAGGCACAGAAGACCGCCACCGATTTCGAGGCGATGTTCCTCAACAGCATGTTCTCGCAGATGACCTCCGGCCTGAAGGGCGAAGGCCCGTTCGGCGACACGCCCGGCACCGGGGTGTGGCGCTCGATGCTGACGGAGCAATATTCCAAGAACTTCGCCAAGGCCGGCGGCGTCGGCATCGCCAACGAAGTCTACCGCACCCTGATCATGCAGCAGGCGAAAACGATCCGCACGGCATAAGGTGAATCGAGATGAACCATTTCAACGCCTCACGTCAGCCGATGCAAGCGCAGCGTACGAACACCGCGCCCGGCAGCGCCGAGGCCCGCAAGCTCGCCGAGAACCTGATGGATGCGATGAGCGCCCTGCTCGGACTGATCGAGCGCGAGACCGAGCTGGTTCGCGCCGGCAACGTCCGCGAGGCGATGACGCTCGAGGGCAAGAAGCAGGAGCTGTCGCGAAATTATGTCGGTGCCGTCAGCCAGCTGAAGGCGAACCAGGCCCAGCTCACGAAATCCGCGCCCGAGCTGCTCTCGACGCTGCATCGCCACCACGATGCGTTCCGGGCGATGCTTCAGGTCAATCTCACCGTGCTCGCCACCGCACACGCCGTGTCCGAGAGCGTCGTGCGCGGCGTCAATGCCGAGATCCAGAAGCGCAACGTACCGAACACCTATACCGCCGCGGGTCGTCGCGCAGCTCCCGGCCCGCGCCACATCACACCGCTTGCGGTCAGCCGCTCGCTCTGAGCGCCCGCAAGAACAAGAGACAATTTTACAAAAAACCGCGCGGCGATGTCGTCGCGCGGTTAGGCACGTTTCCTAACCGGACCTTCAATCCTGATGCTCCATGCTTGCGCGATTAGAGGGGTTGGGATTTGACTCAAGTAAGGCAACCAGGAGGCTGCCATGAGTACAGATTTCAGCATCCGGCCGGTGGGGATACCGGCCCCCGCGCCAATCGTAACGACGTCGAACGCGGCGGCGAACGATGCCGTGCAAACCGATCTGCCCGTGAGCCAGACGGTGGCCGCGAGCGATACCAGCGCGGCCGTGCGCAACGATTTGCAGAATAGCGAGAACATCTCGCGCCAGGTCGTGTTCGACCAGGCGGCCGCATCTTTCGTCTTCCAGGTGGTCAACGACAAGACTGACGCGGTGGTCAACCAGTTCCCCGACGAGGCAATGCTGCGCCGGCGTGCTTATTTCCACGCAATGGATCTGAAATCCGAGCCCTCGCGTCCGCTCAATACCGATCTCAGCGCCTGACGCTCAGGTGTCGCGGGTAGCCTGCGCCGTTTCGAGATAGGTTGAGCCGTCCATCAGGGACGGCCGGACAGACCGGCAGCGATGTTCCTGTTGATCTCGATCAGCGGACGGAAGTGATCGAACTGCGGGCTCATCTGCAGCGCCGCGGTCTGGCTCAGCACGAACACGCTGATGTTGGCGATCTTCTGCCGGACGTCGAGCGGCTGCGGATTGGTGTCGCGCATCGCTTCGCTGAGGAAGATGGTCCAGAGCTTGCGGTTGAACATCAGGGCCTGCATCGTCTGCTCGCTGAGCGGATCGGCGCTGTTGACCGCATCCTGCAGCTTGTTCGCGGCCTTGAGCAGGGTCTGCGCCTCAATGTCGCGAGGAGATGCGGTGGTCGTTGCAACGCGCGCGTAGGCCGAGGCAGCAGAATTCGACATCAATCACACCTTGGAGGTTTACCTAGCCCGTTGAACGAGCTTAAGGATTTCTTTCCCAACCCTAGGCAGCAGCGCTTAAGATTTGCTTACGTGAGAGTACGGAAGGACTCCGGACAATTACGGGTCGCGGAGTCTTCTCACTTCAAAGCTAAACACGCGTGCGTGCACTGTAAACGCTTGCGTCCATCATGCGCCGGTTTCAGCTAATCGAGTTAGCGATCTCTCTCAAAAGAACGGCGAGGCATCAGCCTCGCCGCGCTTCCATTCATTGCGATCGTCAGCGTCGCGCTTAGCGGAGCAGCTGGAGCACGCTCTGCTGCGACTGGTTGGCGAGCGACAGCGCGGAGACCGCGATCGACTGGCGGGTCGACAGCGCCTGGCTGTTGGCCGCTTCCTCGTTGGTGTCGGCAAGCGTCAGGTTGGACGAGCCGGTCTGCAGCACGTTGATCAGGTTCTTGGAGAAGTCCTGGCGCACCTGCACGATCGAGAGATTCGAACCGAGCGCCGAGCCTTCCGACCGCAGTGTGCTCGAGGCGGCGTTCAGGCTGGTCAGCACCCTGTTGGTGGCACCGTTGTCGATGAAGTCCACGCCGTTGACGAGGTTGCTGAGGCCGAGGCCCGCCGCATTGAACACCACACCGTTGATGGCGAGCGTCGAGCTGCCGGTTTCGTTGAAGATGAGCTTCAGCGTATCGCCGTTGAGCAGGTTGACGCCGTTGAAGGAGGCGTCCTGCGACGTCGTATCGATCTGCGCCAGGATGTTGTTGAACTGGTTGACCAGATTCGAGCGCGCAGTCTGCGCGACCGGATCCTGAATCGGCGGCTGGGCGGTCGTGAAGGCCACCACGCCCGTGATCGTACCGCCAACTGCGCCGCCGGCAGTTGTGGAGCCGAGCGTCGAGGAGGCGTACTCGTTGACGGTGGAGATCGTGAGCACGCCATTGGCGTCGATCGTCGCCGTCAGATGGTTCGCCTGCAGCTGGGAGTTCAGCTGATCAAGCGTCTTGACCGTGCCGTTGGTCCCGTCACCGAAGGTGACGTTGACCGGCGTGCCGCCGTTGAAGGAGGTGAAGGTCAGCGTCTTGCCCGAGATGCTGCCCGTTCCCGGTGCGCGACTCGCGGTGAAGGCGGTGCCGGTGCCGGTGGGACCGGTCAGCCCGAACGAGGACAGCGCGTTGCCCGTCCCGGTGATCGACAGATCCGCACCGGTGCCGGTGCTGAGCTTGAGAGCGCCGTTGACGACCGAGGAAAGGGACGAACCGCTCGCTGCGACCACGACGCCGCCGCTGATGATGCCGGCGCCCGTCGCCAGATCGATCGCGTTCAGCGAATCCTGAACGTTCGCGCCCTGGAGATAGACGACGGAATTGCCGCTGCTATCCGTCACGATGTTGCCGACCTTGGTGGAACCCGATGGAGCAGCGGTAGGGACGGCCGCGTTCTTGAACGTGATCGTCTTGCCGTCCACGTTGAGCGTGGAGCCGTCCTGAACAAGCGTGCCCAGCGTCGCTGGGGCCGTCAGACGCGCCTTCGTAGCAGTGACGTTGCCGGAGCCGGTTGCGGTCGTCAGACCGAGCGCCTTGAGGAAGTCGGCCTTGCCGGTGATGCTGAGGTCGGCGCCCGTGCCCGTGGTGAGGGTGAGCTGACCGCCGGCGATGGAGGCGTTGGCGCCTGACGAATTCGACAGCGTCGCAGTGCCGCCCGTGATTGCGGCCTTTTGCACGCCGCTCGCGAGGTCGATCGCATCCATCACGTCCTGAACAGTTGCGGCCGGGGCGGCATTGGTGCCGAGGTAAACGGTCGAGTTGCCATTGCCATCGGTGACGACGTTGTTGTTCTTGCCGGAGCCGGCGGGAACGTTGGCCACTGCCGGCGCAGCGCCGGCCCTGAACGTGATGGTCTTGCCGTCGACGATGAGCACATCGCCGTCCGACGGAGCACCATTCGCCGCGATGGTGGTGTTGCTCGGCGTGCCAAGAAGGGTGAGGCCCACAGCGAGGCTTGCCGCAGTGCCGGCGCCGTCGGGAGCGGCGTTACCAGTCAGGGATTGCGAAATGCCGCCGAGCGTGGTCGCGGCAGTAATCGGCGTCGTACCACCAGCGGTACCGTTGGTGACGACATTGCCGGTCGCCGATGCGCTCGTGTAACTCGTGGTGCCGCGCAGGTCCGCCGGCGTCGCGCCGGGAATCGTGGTCGAGATGTTCGACTTGGTCGAATAGCCCACGGTGGTCTGCAGCGCCTGGTTGGCGATCGACTTGGCGCTATCGATCAGCTTTTGCAGCGAGGTGATGCCGGTGTTGGCCGCCTGCAGCACCTGCACACCGTTATTGATGCCATCGAGCAGGTTGCTGATGTCGCTCGCCCGGTTGTCCAACCCTTGCGCGGTGAAGAAGTTGGTCGGGTTGTCCAGCGCCGTGTTGACCTTCTTGCCGGTCGCCAGGCGCTGCTGCGTCGTGGCCAGCAGGTCGGCCGTCGATTGCAGCGACAACAGGTTCTGGCGAACTGACGCCGAGAGAACGATGTTGGACATTGGCGGATCTTCCTTTTGAACCGGATACGAATCGGGCTCGCCGATCTGGAAAGCGGGCTTTGGTCCAGTTTTAGGGGCTGTCCTTTAAAGTATGGTTAACGGCGACTTAAGGGATAGGGTTAATGCCGGGTTAGCGCCCCTCCCCGCCGAAGAACGCGGAATCTGCGAGGTGTTAACGGCAACAAAAAAGCTGCGGGGCCGAAGCCCCGCCGCTCTCTTTTGTCTTGGAAGTTCAGCTACTTATTAACGGAGCAACTGGAGCACGCTCTGCTGCGACGTGTTGGCCAGCGACAGCGCGGAGACCGCGATCGACTGGCGGGTCGACAGCGCCTGGCTGTTGGCCGCTTCCTCGTTGGTGTCGGCCAGGGTCAGGTTGGACGAGCCGGTCTGCAGCACGTTGATCAGGTTCTTGTTGAAGTCCTGACGCACCTGCACCACCGACAGGTTCGAACCCAGCGTGGAGGCTTCCGAACGCAGCGTGCTCGAGGCCGCATTCAGATTGGTGAGCACCCTGTTCGTCGCGGCGTTGTCGATAAAATCGACACCCTGCACCAGCCCGGCAAGACCCAGACCCTTCGAGTTGAAGGTCACGCCGGTGATGTTCAGGCTCGACTTGCCGGTCTCGTCGAACACCAGCTTGAGCTGATCACCGTTGAGCAGGTTCACGCCGTTGAAGGACGAGTCGACTGACGTCGTGTCGATCTGCGTCATGATGTTGTTGTACTGAGACACCAGGTTGGAACGGGTGGCCTGGGCAACCGGATCAACCGTCGGCGAAGTCGCATTCGACCAGGTCAGGGACGTCGTGATCGTGCCGCCAATCGCGCCGCCAGCGACGGCTGATCCGATCGTCGACGACGCGTAGTCGTTGGTCGCCGAGATCGTGAGCAGTCCGTTGGCGTCGATCGTGGCCGACAGGTTATTCGCCTGGAGCTGAGTGTTGAGCTGGTCCAGAGTCTTGACCGTGCCGTTGGTGCCGTCGCCGAAGGTGACGTTGACCGCCGTGCCGCCATTGAAGGAGCTGAAGGTCAAGGTCTTGCCCGAGACACCGCCGGAAGCCGCGGTGCGGCTGGCGGTGAAGGCGGTGCCGGTGCCGGTCGAACCGTTCAGGCCGAGCGCGGACAACGCATTACCCGAACCGGTGATCGACAGATCCGAGTTCGCTCCGGTCGAGATGTGGAGGGCACCAGCAACCAGCGAGGACGCGGTCTGACCCGTCGCCGTGGTGACCGTCGCCGTACCGCCGGAGTTGGATGCCGTCTGCACGCCGGTCGCAAGATCGACCGCTTTCAGCACGTCGGCGATCGTTGCCTTGTTGAGGTAGACCGTCGAGTTGCCGTTGCCGTCGGTCACGAGGTTACCGGACACGCCCGAGCCGCTCGCAACTTCCGACGCACCCGGCGTGCCGCCGTTCTTGAAGGTGATGGTCTTGCCGTTGACATTCAGGGTCGAGCCGTCCTGCACGAAGGTGCCGAGGCTGGTTCCTGAGGTGAGACGGGCCGCCGAGATCGTGGCACTGCCCGTGCCGGTCGCGGTAGTCAGACCCAACGCCTTCAGGGTGTCAGCCTTGCCCGTGATGCTCAGATCAGCGCCCGTCGAGCTGTTGAGGACCAGCTGGCCGCTGCCGTTGACGCTCGAGGCGGTCTGGCCGGTGTTCGCCGTCAAGGTGCCAGAGACGTTGCGCTGGACACCGCTTGCGATATCGACCGCGGTCAGCACGTCGCCGATTGAAGCCTGCGTCGTGGAGCCGAGATAGACGATCGAGTTGCCATTCGCGTCGGTATAGACGTTGCCGGTGGTCGTGTTGGCGATCGCGGCGACCTTCGTGAAGCCGGTGGGCGCCGTGCCCGGCGCGTCGCCAGACGCGAAGGTAATCGTCTTGCCGTCGACGGTGAGGGTATCGCCCGCAGCCACGCCGGCGTTGGCGTCGCCCACACCCGCGCCGTTCAGGAGTTTGGCCGCCGTGGTCGCCGCGTTGATCGCGGTGCCCGTGACCGTGGCGATGGCCGCGCTGCCCAGCGTGGTGGCCGAGGTCGCAGCCGTGGTGCCGCCGGCAGTGCCGGAGAACAGCACGTTGGAGAGCGCGGTTGCGCTCGAATAGGTCGTGGTGCCGCGCAGGTCGGAAGCCGTCGCACCCGCGATCGTGGTCGAGACGTTGGACTTGGTCGAGTAACCGACCGTGGTCTGCAGCGCCTGGTTCGCGATCGACTTGGCGCTGTCGAGCAGCTTCGACAGCGAGGTGATGCCGGTGTTGGCGGCCTGCAGCACCTGCACGCCGTTGGCGATGCCATCGAGCAGGTTGTTGATGTCGCTGGCGCGGTTGTCGAGCGACTGAGCAGTGAAGAAGTTGGTGGGGTTGTCCAGCGCCGAGTTCACCTTCTTGCCGGTCGACAGACGGGACTGGGTGGTGGCGAGGAGGTCGGCGGTGGACTGGAGGGAGAGCAGGTTCTGACGAACCGATGCGGAGAGAACGATACCGGACATACTGTTACCTTTCTGGTAGCTAACGCGTCTTCGTTCGATCGCTGTTGGATCGAGTGACGCAGGCAGGGTGCGTCGACATGGCTAACAAAGGGTGAAACCGGACTTGTGTCCGTAAGCGGCGGTTCACAATGAGCTCACGGAGACGCTCCGTCAGAAGCAACAATCAAGCTGAGATCGTTGATGTTTTTGGCCCGTTATCTGTCCATTAACCATAACGAACAGTTACCGCTTCACGGCTCATGCAACCGCCTCTCGACAACGTGCGAGCGACAAAAAAACGGCGGGGCCGAAGCCCCGCCGCCGTATTGGGTTTGCGATGTCGGCCGCTATTTAGCGGAGCAGCTGGAGCACGCTCTGCTGCGACTGGTTGGCCAGCGACAGCGCCGAGACCGCGATCGACTGGCGGGTCGACAGCGCCTGGCTGTTGGCCGCTTCCTCGTTGGTGTCGGCCAGCGTCAGGTTGGACGAACCGGTCTGCAGCACATTGATCAGGTTCTTGTTGAAGTCCTGACGCACCTGCACGACGGAGAGGTTCGAACCCAGGGTGGAGGCTTCCGAACGCAGCGTACTCGACGCCGTGTTCAGTTTGGCCAGCACCTTGTTGGTGGCCGAATTGTCGATGAAGTCGGTGCCCTGCACCAGCCCGGCCAGACCCAGACCCTTCGAGTTGAAGGTCACGCCGGTGATGTTCAGGCTCGACTTTCCGGTCTCGTCGAACACCAGCTTGAGCTGATCACCGTTGAGCAGGTTCACGCCGTTGAACGAAGCGTCCAGCGAGGTCGTGTCGATCTGCGTCATGATGTTGTTGTACTGAGACACCAGGTTGGAACGGGTGGCCTGGGCAACAGCGTCAGCAACCGGCGCGGTCGCGTTCGACCAGGTCAAGGTCGAAGTGATCGTGCCGCCGATCGTACCACCAGCGACGGCTGATCCGATCGTCGAGGATGCATAGTCGTTCGTCGCCGAGACCGTGAGCAGGCCGTTGGCATCAATCGTGGCCGTCAGGTTGTTTGCCTGAAGCTGCGTGTTGAGCTGATCGAGCGTCTTGACCGTGCCGCCGGTGCCGTCGCCGAAGGTGACGTTGACCGCCGTGCCGCCATTGAAGGAGGTGAAGGTCAAGGTCTTGCCCGAGACACCGCCGGAAGCCGCGGTGCGGCTGGCGGTGAAGGCGGTGCCGGTGCCGGTCGAACCGTTCAGGCCGAACACCGACAACGCGTTGCCCGTGCCGGTGATCGACAGATCCGAGTTCGCTCCGGTCGAGATGTGGAGGGCACCAGCAACCAACGAGGACGCGGTCTGACCCGTCGCCGTGGTGACCGTCGCCGTACCACCAGAGTTGGATGCCGTCTGCACGCCGGTCGCAAGATCGACCGCTTTCAGCACGTCGGCGATCGTTGCCTTGTTGAGGTAGACCGTCGAGTTGCCGTTGCCGTCGGTCACGAGGTTACCGGACACGCCCGAGCCGCTCGCAACTTCCGACGCACCCGGCGTGCCGCCGTTCTTGAAGGTGATGGTCTTGCCGTTGACATTCAGGGTCGAGCCGTCCTGCACGAAGGTGCCGAGGCTGGTTCCTGAGGTGAGACGGGCCGCCGAGATCGTGGCACTGCCCGTGCCGGTCGCGGTAGTCAGACCCAACGCCTTCAGGGTGTCAGCCTTGCCCGTGATGCTCAGATCAGCGCCCGTCGAGCTGTTGAGGACCAGCTGGCCGCTGCCGTTGACGCTCGAGGCGGTCTGGCCGGTGTTCGCCGTCAAGGTGCCAGAGACGTTGCGCTGGACACCGCTTGCGATATCGACCGCGGTCAGCACGTCGCCGATTGAAGCCTGCGTCGTGGAGCCGAGATAGACGATCGAGTTGCCATTCGCGTCGGTATAGACGTTGCCGGTGGTCGTGTTGGCGATCGCGGCGACCTTCGTGAAGCCGGTGGGCGCCGTGCCCGGCGCGTCGCCAGACGCGAAGGTAATCGTCTTGCCGTCGACGGTGAGGGTATCGCCCGCAGCCACGCCGGCGTTGGCGTCGCCCACACCCGCGCCGTTCAGGAGTTTGGCCGCCGTGGTCGCCGCGTTGATCGCGGTGCCCGTGACCGTGGCGATGGCCGCGCTGCCCAGCGTGGTGGCCGAGGTCGCAGCCGTGGTGCCGCCGGCAGTGCCGGAGAACAGCACGTTGGAGAGCGCGGTTGCGCTCGAATAGGTCGTGGTGCCGCGCAGGTCGGAAGCCGTCGCACCCGCGATCGTGGTCGAGACGTTGGACTTGGTCGAGTAACCGACCGTGGTCTGCAGCGCCTGGTTCGCGATCGACTTGGCGCTGTCGAGCAGCTTCTGCAGCGAGGTGATGCCGGTGTTGGCGGCCTGCAGCACCTGCACGCCGTTGGCGATGCCATCGAGCAGATTGTTGATGTCGCTGGCGCGGTTGTCGAGCGACTGAGCAGTGAAGAAGTTGGTGGGGTTGTCCAGCGCCGAGTTCACCTTCTTGCCGGTCGACAGACGGGACTGGGTGGTGGCGAGGAGGTCGGCGGTGGACTGGAGGGAGAGCAGGTTCTGACGAACCGATGCGGAGAGAACGATACCGGACATACTGTTACCTTTCTGGTAGCTACGCGTCCTGTTTGACCGAGATTGATCAAACGACCGGCGGACGGTGCGTCCAAGCCTCTAACAATCCGTGAAATGAAACCGCCGGTTTCTCCGCGTCGCGCTCCAAGCGCCTATCCCTGACTCCAGGCTCCGGGCATCTCATCTCTGCAATACGTTGACATCATTGTCGTTTTGAGCATGAGCGCGGATGTTTACGAGCCGTTAACCACATTCAGCAAGGATCAGACCCAAATCAGAGTCGGCAATCGCCGTTCACTGGCGAGCGCGCCACTCGTTAGAAAAGGGTTGATGGAGAACAGGCATGGCTCTCAAGGTCGAACTCAAACCGCACGAGCGCATCATCGTCGGAAACTCCGTGATCACCAACACGGACCAGCGCGCCCGCCTTCTGATCGACGGCGAGAACGTGCCGATCCTGCGCGAGCGCGACATCCTAACGCCGGAGACTGCCAACACTCCTGCCAAGCTAGTCTATCTGGCGGTTCAACTCATGTATATCTCGCCGGATCCGCAGACACAGCACGGCACGTATTTCAACCTCGTGCGCGACATTGTCACCGCGGTGCCGAGCTCCTGGCCGATCATCGAGGGCATCAACAACAACATCATGAGCGGCGACCTCTACCGGGCGCTGAAAGAGGCCCGCAAACTAATCGCCTATGAAGAGAAGCTGCGCGACCAGTACGAGGCCACACATCCCAAGAGCGACGTCAGCTCGGCCGCCTGACCGCGCCCATCCAAACCCTCCGAACGACAACGGCCCCGGATCATCTCCGGGGCCGTTGCCGTTTTGATCTGCGCCTGCGGCTCACTGCGCCGCGAGTGGGGGCGCCTCGACCTCGATCACGCCGCCGCTCCGGCGTCCGCCGAACTCCAGCACGGCCGCGACGAGCGCATCGATGTCGGTCTCGTCGGTGCGGTGATTGACGATCGCGGCGCGGATCGCGAACTTGCCGTCCAGCGTCGTGCTCGATGGGGCCGCGACGCCCGACTCCTGAATGTCGGCGACGATCTCACGGTTGACCGCATCATCGGCGCGGTAGCGGAAGCAGACGATGTTGAGATTGACCGGCGCCAGCGATTCCAGCCGTGGCTCGGCCAGAATGCGCGCCTCCAGATATTTTGCCAGCGCGCAGCTTCGCGCGATCACCGCACCAAGCCGATCGGTGCCGAACGTCTTCAACGTGAACCAGGTCTTCAGCGCACGGAAGCCGCGCGACAGATCCGGGCCGAGATCGCAGGGCCAGACCGCGTCCGCCGCAAGTCCCCTCGCCTCGCGGCGCAGATAGGCCGCAGGCTGCGCAAAGGCCTGCCGATGCTGCTCGCCGTCGCGCACCAGCAGGAAGCCGGCATCGTAGGGCACCTGTCCCCATTTGTGGAAGTCGAGCGCAATGGAATCCGCAAGCTCGATGCCGCCCAGCAACGGCGCGAGCTCGGATGACAGGATGGCGAGCGCACCGAAAGCGCCGTCGACGTGAAACCAGATCCCTTCCTCGCGGCACAGCTCCGCGATTGTCCTGAGATCGTCGATCGCGCCGACATCCACCGTGCCGGCCGATGCCACCACCAGGAACGGCTTGAAGCCGACCTCGCGATCGACCGCGATCTGCGCACGAAGCGCGGCAACATCGATGCGATGATCGGCATCGACACCGATCTTGCGTAGCGCGTCCATGCCGAGCCCGGCAATGTCCATCGCCCTCGAGATGCAGCCATGTGCAGCGTGCGACGTATAGGCCGTAAGCAGTGCGCCGTCATTGCCGATGCCGTGCTGGCGCGCCAGCGTGCCGAGTGCATTCGTACGTGCCACCAGCACCGCCATCAGATTGGCCATCGACGTGCCCGTGACGAAGATGCCGCTCGCGTCTTCCGGAAATGCGAACAGGCGGCGCATCCACGCCACGATCTGGCGCTCGACCTCGATCGGCATGTGGTCGCGTCCGCCGAGATTGGCATTGAGGCCGGCTGCCAGCATCTCCGCGAGCATGCCGACTGCAGTGCCGCCGCCATGGACCCAGCCCATGAAGCCCGGGTGGACGTTGCCGGTCGCATAGGGCGCGACATGCTCGGCAAATTCACGATAGACATCGGCAAGGTCGCTCGCCTCGCGCGGCACGTCGGCCTTGAATGCCGCGCGGACCTCATCGGGGATCGGCTGCCACACCGGACGCGCCCGAACGTTGGCGATGCCATCGATCGCCTCGTCCAGCATGCGATGGGCCAGCGCGCGAAATTCGCTCCAGTCCTGCGGATCGAGCGAGCTGTGGGTGACGGAGCTTGGCGTGCTGCGGATGATCTCGTTCATGTTGCACTTCCCTTGCCCGCTCGCGCATGCCGCGACAGCATCGCCGTGAACGCCGCAAATATCTTGCGCATCTGCGGCGGCTTGTACGGAAACACGACCGGCGAATCCATGTTGTGCACGACGGCGGTATTGTCGGCTTCGAACACCAGGAGCTCGCCGTTCTGGTTCTCGGCGCAGTCGACGATGAAATAGTCGAGGCCGACGCGCCTGCTCATCTGCTCGAGCGCGCTCTTGTGGCGCGCCGCAAAGGCGTGGTCGAAGTCGAGCATGAAGACGGCTTCCTCGGCCCGCTTCTCTTCGCTGAACGCCATGTAGGCGTTGAGATACCAGATGTCCCAGCGATCGGCGATCGCCATGTGGCAGGCGTAAGGCTTGCCGTCGACCATGGCGAGGCGATATTTGCGGTAGAGCCCGTCGGGGCTGACATAGTCGACGAAGCGCGCGACGAAGAAGTCCTGCTCTTTCCGTTCGGCGAGATAGGCCACGAGCGCCGCCGCATCAATGAGCTTCGCGAGCCCGACACCGGCATGCGATCCGCGCGGCCGCGCGATCATCGGAAAGTGCAATTCGTCCGCGATGGCCGCGCATGCGATCCGCCCCTGCGCGAGATCCGACAATTGCGCACGCGTGGCGTGGACGGTCGCGGGAATGTCGAGGCCGGGCACACCGGTCAGCAGCCGATAGAGCTTGTCGCGATCGAGGTTGCCGATGAGATCGGGGCGATTGAGCAGCGGCCGCGGCCAGTGTGGCGCGGCCTTCTCGATCAGCGCGAGCGCGTCCCGGCATTCCTCGGAATCGGATGCAATCACGATGGCGACGTCGTGCTCGGGCAAGTTCTCGGGCAGACCGACGCCCTTGACCACGTAGAGCGTCAACAGCTCGATGTCGGAGCCTTCGAGCAGGAAATCGATCGGCGTGTTGCCGCCCATGTCGATGTCGGCTGCAAGCGCGAGCACGCGCAAGCCCGGCTTCGGAGCCGCGCTAGGCGTACGAAACAACTGATGGAAGGTCAGCACCTCCGATTGGATCGCAAGCCCCGCCGCCTTGTCGCCAAGGAGCTGGACGATCAGCGACAAATCCAGGCCTTCGCCCGCCTGCGCCGTCCCCTCCGTGATCCGGACGACGAGTTGGTCGCGCAACGGCTGCAAATCGACACCTTCGAAGGCCTGGCGCGTCAACTGCGCAAAGCCGATACGGTCGGCAAAGTTGGCTACGGAAACCGGCTGCTGCATCTCACACCTCGAACGCGGACTTTGCCGGCACGGGCGCCGCCGCGCCACGATCAAGCAACAGCTCGATCTTCACCAGGACGACGGCGACGCGATCGAGCACGTGCTGCAAATTGCGTCGCGCCTGCACCATGTCCGGGGACCAGATCTCGGTCACGAGCCGTGCGCCGACGCAGAGGCGCAATGCGGCCAGCGGGGCCTCGTCCTGGCGCTCCAGCCGGACCGGCTGGCCGACCAGGCAGCGCTGCGCGGCGACCTGCCGGTCCGCCGTGCTGCCGCCGATCTCTTCGTTCATGTCACGCGCCAGCGCCTGATGAACGGCGCCGGTCTCCGCGATCGAGATCGGCTTGCCGTCGCGCAGCAGCAGAAACGGAAAGATCGTAGTTTGCGCGAACTCCTCGTCGTCGACACCAACCTTCCCGATTCCGGCTGGAACGGAGCGAAGCGACGGCGACAGCGCGATCATGCTGTCGATGCCGGCCGCGAGCTCGACCAGTGCCCTGGCGCGAAATGCACCTGGCACTGCATAGTAGCTGCCGATCTCGGCCAGCGCCCCCTCCCAGCGCAACCATTGGCCGAAATTCGGCCGGCGCTCGAAGCGCGAACGCAGGATCGTCCAGGCCATCGGCCAGTCGCAACGGCCGGCATAATCGAAAAAGCCAGGCGCGATCGCCTCGACCCGGTCGAGCGACCGCGAAAAGCCTTTCGGGACGAGCAGCGCGCCGCTGAAGGCCGGTCCGCCGAAGAATTTCGAGCCGGTGATCAGCACGAGGTAACCGCGGTCGAGATAGGAGCGCAGCCGGCGGCGGCCGAGCCGGGCCTGACAGGCATCGACGACAATCTGAACCTTGCGCGGCCAGCGCCGCGCGATCTCGTCGAGGCAGGCCGCGCTCGGCGCGCGCCAGCCGAGTTTCGAGGCATCCATAATCTGAAGCAGCACCGGCGCGCCCTGCGCGATCGTGGCCTCGATCGCGCGCAGCACCGCAGCATCCGCGTCCGCGCGCATCGCGATCCCAGGCCCCGCTTCGCGCAATGGCAGCGCGATACTGGCGCCGGCCAGCCCCGCAACCGCGCCGTCCTTGCGGACCGCAAAGCCGCTCGCCGTCATGGAGCTGAAATGGTGTCCACGCGCGGTATGGATCGTCCCGCTTCCGGTCTGGTCGGCGCCGACCACGATCGTCACCGGCGGCGCGCCGAGCACCGCGCGCGCCACGAACAGGGCGTGGAGCTGGGAATCCGTGCCGGACGGCGAGAACACCACATCGACGCGCGGCGAGAGCTGGAAATGGCCGCGCAACTCCTCGCGCATGCCTTCACAGCGCGCATCGAAGGCGATCTCGACCTCGTCGAACAGGCACTTGTGCATCAGCTCTTCGCGCGCGAGCGCGGCGCGATCATAAGCCGCTTGCGAGATCGTCGATGCGGTCGAGGAGGCGAAATTCCAGATCCCCGGCTCCGGCGAGGCCGCGCAGCCATAGGCGTTGACGCGATCCCTGGCGTCGAGCGCCAGCCGCGGATCTCCGCCGGAGACGAGCAGCGTGTCCAGCGGTGTGAAGAGATCGCGCAGGCGGTAGCGCGGGCCGTCCTCGGATGCGCGTTCCGGTGCTGACAGACGGGATGCGCCAGCGCTCATCCCGAAAGGCTCACGCCGCATCGGCCGCCGCCGCTGCGGGCGCGGGCGCGAATTGCGAGGCGATGTCGCCGTGGAACACCGACGGTCCGACGTGATCGAGCGAGCTCTGGATGTCGGCCCAGATCTCGCCGCCGATGTCGGTCCAGCGCTTGCAGAAGGCGAAGTCCTCGGAAAGATATGTGCCGGTCGCCGGATCGATCATGCATTCGAACAGCGCGAACCGGTTCGGGCTCGCCGCCAGCATATCGTGCGAATGCTCGCGGACGAATTGCAGAGCTGCATAATTCGGGTGACGGCACATCGCGTCCAGCACGTGGCGCCGGATCATCAGGAAGCCGGTGCCGGCATAGCGCACACGGGTGAAGCCGTTGACGACCACGATGCGGTCGGGATCCTCGATCTCCAGCACGTAGTCGAGCGAGGCCGCCGGCACATCGGCGCGGCCGGCCTCGACCGCGCGCTTCGCCTTGTCCCAGTTGACCCGCTTGATCGGATAGCAGCCGGCGACGACGTCGGCGCCGCATTCGATCAGCCGGAACACCTGCTCCGGCCTGAAGCCGATGTCGGCATCGATGAACAGGAAATGCGTCGCCTTGGGATCGTCTAGGAACATCGCGACCAGATTGGCCCGCGCGCGCGTGATCAGCGCGTCGCCGTCGCGCAAGTGCACCTTGAGCTCGAGATTGGACATTCCGTGCACGGCGCGCTGGAGCGCGAAGATCGAGCTCGCATAGATGCTCGACACCTGCCCGCCGAAGCATGGCGTTGCCACCACCAATTGCATCTTGTCCGACATCGGCAGCCCCGCCCCGCTCCAATCCTCACCAAGAGGTAAAGAGGCATGGTTAACGGCGCCTTAACGCGACCCTACAAGAACTTGACGAGCGAGAGCTGCGCCAGGTTCGAAGTCACCTGGTAGGACGCCTGGAGCGCGTTCTGGAGCGCCAGGATCTCGCTCGCGACCTGGTCCGGCGAGGCCGATTCCGCCTGGTCGATGATGGTCTGGAGCTGCGCCTTGGCCTGGGTCTGGCGCGTGGTCGCGTCCTTCATCGTGTTCTGGGCCATCGCGATGTCGGTCTGGATGTCCTCGATGCGCTGCTGCCCGGGCTGCTGGGTCAGCGCCTGCGTCACGCGCAGGCTCAGCGCGGAAACCTGCCCGCCCGAATACTGCCCGGTCGGCGAGGTCGAGAAAGTCCCGAACACTGCGATCGCCTGCAATTGCCGGCGGATCGCATCTTCATTCGCCTGGGCGCCATACTGCACCGTGACGGCATCGTCGACCCGCGCCATCGCCGTCGAGCGCGGCGAGCCCGGCCCGTCATTGCCCAAATACCATTTCACCGTATTGGCCGAGCCGTTCACCAGCGTGGTTGCCGAGCTCGCCGGCGACGAGCCGACGCGCAGCGGCGGTTGCGTGGCGGTCACAGGCGTCGAACTGAAACCGAGCGAGCTCAGCGCCCCCGTATTCGAGCTCGTGATGTTGAGGCTCGCCGCATCGTCGGTGTTGATCGTGATCGAACCGCCATGGACCGTCGAGGGCTTCGACGTCCCCGTGATCTGGTCGATCTTGCTCAGCAGGGTCTGGATGCCGTCGGTGACGTTCATCTGGTTGCCGGTCGCGCCCGAGCTGACGAAGGTCAGCGTGGTGCCGTTGATGGTGATGGTGTCGCCGGCGACGAAGCCCGGCGAGATCGAGTCCGAGGGGCTCGCGCCGGACAGTGCCGTCGCGCCGGTGACGGGCGCCGGCGGCGCAGCCTGGCTGTTGACGGGCGTGCCGATCGCAGAGCTCGCCGTGTTGAAGAAATTGTCGCCGGCGACGACCGCGGATGCCGCCACCAGCGAGGTGTTGGCGAGCTTGGTGATCGCCGTGTTCAGCGCCGTGTTGAGGTTCGCGGCGGTGTTGTTCGGGTTGACGGGGACGCTCGCATCGATCGCGAAGCTGCCGAGCGGGGTCGGCGTCACCGTCGACGCGGTCAGGTCGATCTGCTCGGTCGTGCCGTCCGGCAGCGTGAACTGGACGCTCAGCTTGTCGCCATTGTTCGGGTTGACGCCGTTGAGATTGACCGAGAACGACACCGGCGAGCCGCTCGGGCCGGTGATAGTCGCACCGGTCAGCGTCGAAGAGACCGCCTTGATCTTGAGCCCGAACGGCGATCCCGCGGCGTCCTCCGACACCTGCACCGAGCTCGGCGTCGGCTGCGTCTGCACCAGGCGGCCCATGCCGTTGGCGCCGAGGTCGGCGGCCTGGCGCTCGGCCATGACGGTCTTGAACCCCGCCTGCGTCGTGGTGCCGTTGATGATGTCGCCGGCATCCGCAACCGACTGGGTGTTGACGGCCGTTCCGGAGAATAGATAGCGGCTGCCCGTCTGCGTGTTGAGAACGCCGACCATCGAGCCGAACTGGGCGGCGGCGGTGTTCTGCGCGACCGTCTGGCCGTTGACGTTGAGGTCTTGCGCGGTGCTGGCCGAGCCCGTCTGCACCGTGTTGCGGATCTTCGTCAGCGACTGCAGCGCGGTATTGGCGAGGTTGATGCTGACATTGACGTTGGTGATCGTGTCGGTATAGGCGGCGATGTTGGAGAGCTGCGCGCGCCCGGCGATCGCAAAGCCCTCGTTGGTGCCCATGCCGGAATAGTTCTGCGACAGCTTGCCGGTCGAGAGCTGCGTCGACAGGTCGGTGAGCTGCTGATTGATGTTGCGGATCTGCGAGCCCAGAACCGACGACGAGTAGTTGATGCTGCTGATCGACATCTTTCAGAGCCCTGTTACTTCTTACCCTTGAGCCTGGAGCAACGTGTTCATCATGCTCTGCACCACCGACATCACGTGAGCGTTGGCGGCATAGGCATTCTGGAGCTGGATCAGGTTCGACATCTCCGAATCCAGATTGACTTTGGAGGTCGAGTCGAACTTCGCCTGGAGCGTCGAGACCACCACGCTTTGGCCCTGCTGGAGCTGGGTCGCCTGGGTCGCGGCGTTGGCCTGGATGCTCAGGAACTGCTGGAGGTAGTTCGAAACGCTGCCGGTGAAGGGCTGGTTCGCCGAGCCGAGGCCGGTCTGCGGCGAATAGGAGAACACCGCATTGGTGAGCTGCGAATAGAGATAGTCCGAACGCGTGGTGTCGCCCGCGGGCGTCACCGGCGAGGTGTTGTAGACCGACAGCCGGGTCGGATCGGAAACCAGCTGCGTGTTCACGGCGATGCGCCCGGCAAGGCCGGTCATCTGCGAGCCCGACGCGGTGATCGCACCGGTGTAGAGCGCCTGCCCGCCGTCGGTGAACAGCGGCAGTTGCGGATTGCCCGACGTCAGCGACGAGATCGTCTTGGTGGTCGAGGCCGAATTGATCTTGGCAAGACCGGTGTTGTCATCGGTCACCCGCAGGGTCGTGGCTGTCGCCGGCGACGGGGCGGCGGCGAACGACAGATGCGTGCCCGATAGCGCGGTGTTGAGCGCAGAGGCGATCGCTCCCATGCCGCCGGAGAAGTTGACACCGATCCGCATCGGGTTGGCATTCGTCGCGTTCTGCAGCGGCAGCGCCGCCGGATCGGTCACGTTGACCAGCGTGATCTGGCGCTGGGTGTTGGTCGCCGTGTCCGTGTAGGTGATGTTGACGGTATTGCCCGGCTGCGCACCGGCAAGGTCGAGATCGAATCCGGCCGGTGGGCCCGAGACCGTGCTGCCGGCCGTGGTCTTGTCGGACAGCGCGCTCGACATCGTCGCAGCGAGTTGATCGAGCTGGGTCTGCGCCTGCACCAGGGTCTGGTCGCGCAGCTTCAGATCGGCCGCGATCTGGCCGGAAGAAACTACGTTGTTGGCGACGACGTCGAGCTGCGAGCCATTCGGCAGCTTGATCGTGAGCGCGCCGACACCGGACTTGGCCGGATCGATGTTATAGAGCGAAGTTGCCGAGAGCGCGCCGGTGGACGCAAAAGAGAATTGCGAGGCAAGCCCGGCGCCGACGAGCTGAATACCTGTCGTGGTGTAGATGTTGGCCTGGTTCGAGCCGTCGGTGGTGACGCGGACGTCAACATATTTCGACAGCGTGTTGATGGCCTGGTCGCGCTGGTCCATCAGCGTGGCCGCCGAGGGATCGTTGGCCGACAGGCCCTGGAGCTTGGTGTTGATATCGGCGACCTTCTGCATCGCCGCGTTGGCCTGCTGTGCCGAAGTGCCGAGATCCTGCTCGACGTTGGAGCGCAGCGACTGGATGCCCTTGGTGGTGACGTTGAGCTGCTGTGCCAGTGCCTGTGCCGCGCCCAGCGCAACGGTCTGGGCCGACGAAGCGCCCGAGCTGGTCGACAACGCCTGGAGCGCCGTGGTGAATTTGTTGAGCGCGCTTTCGAGCGTGCCGTCATTGCCCGGCGTACCATAGACATTCTGAAGCTGCTTCAGGATGTTGGCCATCTGGTCGGCGTAACCGCTGCCGCCGGTCTCGGTCCGCAGCTGGTTCAGCACGTAGCTGTCGAGCTCGCGGCTGACACCGGTGGTCATCGCCGTCGAGCCGAAATCGCCGGTGGTGACCTCGATCTGGTTCGGCGTCTGGACGACGTAACCCGGCGTCTGCGAATTTGCGACGTTCGAGGAGACGATCGACAGCGCGGCCTGGTTGGCACGCAGACCGCTCATCGCGCTGGCGAGGGCTGAACTCAAACCCATATCACTGACCCGCCTTTGGTTACGTTACGCGCCGATCAGCGCAACACGTTCAAGAGGTCCTGCACCATCGAATTCGCGGTCGTGATCACCTTGGTGTTGGCCGAATAGGCCTGCTGGGTCACGATCAGCTTGGTGAATTCGTCGGCGATGTCGGTGTTGGATCCCTCCAGCGACGAGCCGCTGATGGTGCCCGAAGCGCCGTCGATGGCGTCTCCCGACTGTTCAGTCGCGGCATAGGCGCCGCCATCGAGCGCCTTCAGATAGTTGGTGCCGTTGAAATGCGACAGCTGCACCTGAGCGAGGTTGAGGTTCTGGCCATTGGAGAAGGTGCCGACCACGATGCCATTGTTGTTGACGGCAACCGAGCGGAGCTGACCGGCGGCATAGCCGTTCTGGGTGATGGTGTTGATGGTCACCGCGCCGCTCGTGCTGGCATATTGCGTCAGCCCGCCCGAGGAGATGTTGAAGGCGACGGAGCCGAGCGATTGACCGCTCACGCTGACATTGTTGATGGTGATGCCCGAGCCGCTCGGCGAGGTCAGCGAGCCGTCGGCGGCAAAAGTGAAGGCCTGGCCGGTGTTGACCCAGCCGACCGTCGTACCAGTCGCATTCGGGTCGGTCTGGTAGAACAGGTTCCAGGTATCGGAATGGCCCGCACCCAGCGAGGCGCTGTCGGTCTTGGCCCAGCGCAATTGCAGGTTCACCGGCGTGCCCGCGGCGTTGTAGGCGGTCACCGCACCGCCGCTGATCGATTCCTTGGTGAAGGTGGCGATATCGTTGCCGATCACACCGCCGGTACCGGCGGTGCCGCCACCGTCGCGATTCTTGGTGATGGTCGAGGTGAAGCCGAGCGCGGCGAAGGCAGCGCTGTTCGAACTCGACACCGTGAGGTTGGAGACGGTGCCGGTGTTCAGCGTGATCACGCCACCGCTGCTCACCGACGACCCCGATCCGCCGGAGAGCGCGTCGATCTTGCCGAGCAGCGTCGTGATGTTGTCTGTGATGTTGATCTGGTTCGGGCCCGAGGCACCCGAGGCGACGAAGGTCAGCGTCTGGCCGTTGACGGTGATCGTGTCGGCGGGCGGGCCTGCCGAAAAACCCGACGAGAGCACTTGGGCGCCGCCGGCGGTCGCCGTGCCGCTCAGCACCGTCGCGCCCGAGATCGCGGGCGAGGACAGCACGTTTCCGCCGCGCGTCACGCTGCTGATGCCGAGCGCGGTGGCTGCCGTGCCGCTGCCCACCGCCACGTCGGTGCCGGTACCGCTGGAGATCATGATGTTGCCGCTGGCGGAGAGCGACGCCGTGACGCCGGCACCGCCGGCAGTCTGGATCGCGTTCAGGATGTCGGCCACCGTGGCCGTCGTGCCCGCACCGAGACCGATCGTGGTGTTGCTGCCGACCGTCGAGACCGTGGTGCCGGCATTGAAGGTGATCGTGTTGCCGTTGATGGTCAGCGTCTGGCCGCTCAACGCGGTGAGAATGCTGGAGGCGAGATGCGTGCCGACCGTGTTGTCGAGGGACGTGGTGGTCGAGGCGACCGCGGACGAATTGTTCTGCAGCGCAACCGTGCCCGTCGCCGTCGTCGACGTGTAGGCCGAGCGGACGTTGCCGGTCGCCGCCGCACCGGACACCTTTGCGTTGGTATAGGGTGCGGGCGGTGTGCCGACCGGCAGCGGGTTGGCGGCGAAATCGGACGGGTTTAGTCCACCAGCCGCCAGCAGCGTGCCGGTCGCCGCGGTCGTGCTCGCCACCGTGTTCGGCTGCGTCGGCAGGTTCGCGGCGTATTGGATCGAGGTGGTCGCCTGCGCCGGAATGAAATTGTTCTGGAATTGCAGGACGGTCGCCACGTTGCCCTGCGGATTGCCCGTCTTCGGGTCGACCGTGACGCCCATCAGGTAATAGCCGGCGCCATTGACCAGATTGCCGTTGGCATTGAGCTGGAAGTCGCCACGCCTGGTGTAGTAGGTGACCCCGGTGAACACCGGCACGTTGTCGACGACGCCGCTCGCTTTCTGGATCGAGAAGAAACCGTCGCCTGTGATCGCCATGTTGGTGGCGACGGTGGACGATGAGATCGTGCCCTGCGTCGTGATGGTGGCCTTCGCGTTGGCCGTCACGCCGCCTGCGACCTGCTTGCTCGGCACGGATGAGTCGGGAATGAGATCGACGAAGCTGGTGCCGATGCCCTTGTAACCGGTGGTGGACGAGTTCGCGATGTTGCCGGAAATGTTCTGAAGCGCGAAGGACTGCGCCTGCAAGCCACCCACCGAGGTGTTCATTGCATCGAAGATACCCATAACTTTGTCTCCAAATCCGATCTCGGCGGCGCCGACCCGTGGCCGCAATCGGGAGAGACAGTCGCAAAGGCCATGCCAATGCGGGTATTTTCAGGAAATCAACGACTTAAATTGACATGCCCCGGTCGGATGACCGGGGCACAATTGCCGGGCCGGCAACAATTGCCGGGACGTCATGACGTTTTCGAGCGACGCGTCACCAGCTCGGCTGAAGAAGACGCGTCAAATAAAGAGCCTCACGTCGCCGACGCCGCCGCGGGATGGAAAACCAGCCCGAAGCCGTCGATGCAGTAGCGCAAGCCGGTCGGTTTCGGACCGTCGTCGAAGACGTGGCCGAGATGGCCGCCGCAGCGGCGGCAATGCACTTCGGTGCGAACCATGCCGTAGGCACGGTCCTCGGTCTTGCCGACATTGCCCTCGATCGGCTGGTAGAAGCTCGGCCAGCCGGTGCCGCTCTCGAACTTGGTCTCGGACGCAAACAGCGGCAGGTCGCAGCCGGCGCAGGCGAAGATGCCCTTGCGGTGCTCCTTCAGCAGCGGGCTGGAGCCGGGCCGCTCGGTGCCGTGATTGCGTAGGATTTCATACTGCTGCGGCGTGAGCTGGGCACGCCATTCGGCCTCCGTCTTCGTGATTTCGAACTTTTCCGCGGTCTTCTCACCAGCCTCCGCCGGGGATGCCCTCAGCCAGCGGAAGGCCGAAAGGCCGAACAGGCCGGCGGCAGTCGATAGCAGGATGCGGCGATCAAACATCTCATTCTCCGTGCGGGAGCGTGTCCACGCCCTGAGATACGGGCTCTAACGGCCGACGTTACACTTCCGGGCGGAATTTTTCTCGGGTCTATTGCGAGACAATGTCCTCGTGCGAGGCCGGTTCCGCGTCCTGGGCCGCAGCTCGTGGCGGCGGGGCCGGCCGTGGCCGGACACCGGGCGGCGGACGGCGCGGACCGGTGCCGGCCGCCCGGTTGGCTTCGGCAAGGCGGGCCTCGCGTTCCCTGTCCTTGACCCGCGCCCGCTCGCGGTAGCGGGCGAGCGAGCCGGCGGCGGCGGAGCTCGCCCTGCCCCAGATCCCGACCAGCTGGCCCGCGACCCGTCCGGTCGTGCCTCCCGCCCAGACCAGCTCGAACGGCGAAAACAGGCGCCAGCGCTCGTCGCCCCGGAGGATGCTGCGCGCAATCATCTGTCCGGCCATGGCCGAAATGTTCATGCCCTGGCGGCCGAACCCGCTCGCCACCCACAGGCCTTTGCGCAGCTGGCCGATCTGCGGCATGCCGTGCACGGTCTGCCCGGTGGCGCCGCCGAACGTATCGGTGATCTCGACATTGCCGAACTGGGGAAAGATCGTGCGGATCCGCCGCTTGATGGCGCCGGCGAAGCGCTGCGGACGTGCCGCCCAGGTGGTTTCCGGGCTCGCCCACATCAGCCGGTCGCCGTCGACGATACGGAAATGGTCGATGCCGTCGGAATCCAGCACCGACCCCTTGAAGGCGATGATCTCATGCACACGCTCGCCGAGCGGCGCGGTGATCCCGGCATAACGCCAGACCGGAAGCAGCGTCTCCGACAGGCGCCGCAAGGGCGCGCCGAGATGGATGTTGCCCGCGAGCACGATATGCGTCGCGCGCAGCCGCGCCGAGGGCGTGACGATACGCTTGCGGATGCCGGAATGATCGATGCTGACGACCGGCGTATCCTCGAAGATGCGGGCGCCTGCCCGCCGCGCCAGCGCCGCGAGGCCATGCACATATTTGCGGCCGTCGACCTGGAACGCGCGGGGATAATGGATGCCGTGGAAATAGCGGTCGGTCCTAAGCACCGCGCGGACGCGATCGATCTGCCAGCCCTCGACCTCGGTGTCGAAATCCTCGTTCAGCATCTGCAACCGGCTGATCAGCCGGTCGCCGACATCGACATTGGAGACTTCCAGCACGCCCTCGCTGAGGCCGATCCCCGGCATATTCTCTTCCGTGGCGTTGGCGCGGACGAACTCGGCGCCCTCCTTCGACAGCGTCCACAATTCGCGCGCATCCTCGGAGCCGATGCGCTCGATCAGGTCGGTGAGCGGCAGTGCAAAGCCCGGCATCACGGTGCCAAGCTGATTGCCAGAGGCATTCCAGCCGACATGGCGGCCCTCGAGCACCGCGACGCTGGCCCCGAACCGGGCCGCCTCCAGCGCGATGGAAAGGCCGGCAAGCCCCGCCCCGATCACGCAAATGTCGGCATCGAGATCGAACGACAGCCGCTCCCGCTCGTGAAAGCCGGCTTCGTCCTGGGGCACGCTTGGGAAGGTCTCATTCATGTCGTTTTCTTAAAGGACCGATCGGGCGCTTGTCACCTTGTCCTCAACCCGCGCCTGTAGATTATCCTGGATGCGTAACGATTCGAGAATGCCATGCGCCGTTTGATGCTGCTGCGTCACGCCAAGACCGAGACCGACGCGCCGAGCGGCCGTGACCAGGATCGCCGCCTCGACGACCGTGGCCACAGGGATGCTGCGCAGATGGGCGACTGGATCGCCGCCCATCCGCCCTTCCCCGATACCGTGCTGGTGTCGCATGCCGTCCGGGCCCGACAGACCTGGGACATCGCCTGGAAGGCAATGAGGGACCGCGTCGCGGCGCCGCAGGTCGAGGTCCTGCCGGAACTCTATGGCGCCGATCCCGCGCAGATCCTGGAAGCCATTCGCACTGCAACCGCGCCGGCCAACCCGAAGCGATTGCTGCTGATCGGCCACAATCCCGGCATGCACGAGGTCGCGCTGATGCTGACGGGCAGCGGCGACCGGGCCGGAGCCAGGGCGCTCGGCCACAACCTGCCCACAGCGGGGCTTGCGATCTTCGACTTTGACGTCAAGGATTGGGGTGACGTGGCCTACCGCCGCGGCAAACTGGTGCTGTTCGTCAGCCCCAAGCTGCTTCGATCGGGATGAGACGCGCGGGCGCGGTCTCGACCGGTTGATTCAGTCCCAGGAGGTGCTGACTGGAAGACTGGAGGCGCAGATGTTCAAGTCCATCCTCGTGCCCATCGACCTCGCCGATACCGATCTCGCCAAGCCGGCGATCGCAACCGCGGCGACGTTGTCTCAGACCTGGAGCGGCACGGTACGCCTGCTCAACGTGCTGCCGATGACGCCGGTGATGCTGGCCGAATACGTGCCGGCCGATTTCGACGAGCAGCAGCGCCAGACCTCGGAGGAGGCCCTCGCCATCGTCGCGCGCGAGTCCGGGATTGAGCCCTCCCGCATCTCCAGCGTGGTGCGCCAGGGCGGCATCTATCACGAGATCCTGGAAGAAGCGGCGCACATGAAAGCCGACTTGATCGTGATGACCTCGCACCGACCGGCGATGCGCACCTATTTCCTCGGCTCCAACGCCGGACACGTCGTGCGCTACGCGAAGTGCTCGGTGCTGGTGGTCAGGCACTGATCTCTCACCACGCCGTCATTGCGAGGAGCCCTTGCGACGAAGCAATCCAGACTGCTGCCGCGGAAAGACTCTGGATTGCTTCGCTGCGCTCGCAATTGACGGCGTTGAAGCACTGTCCGCCTATTGCTCGGGCTACAAGACCTTGCGTTGCCTGTCGGGCAAAACACACCAACTGTCGGTCAACGCGCGCCATCCAAAATATTCCGCTTTACCGAAATTCGGAAATGACGTATGTGTCGCGCAACCCGGCCCGAGGAAGAGGGGCGTATCGCGATCGTCACGAACGCGGGCCGGGCGGCGGTGGACGTGGGCCACACCGGCGCGAAAGGCTTCGCAGGGCGGGCAACCGTGAGCGAAAGCGTCACGCCAACGACAGGTGCGGTTCGCGTACGGCAAAATCGTGTCGTCCTGGCGCCCGGGGTCTGTGCGCCAAATCTTGCGGTGATGTGTGTCGTCCAACCGGACGCGCGCATCAGCCATCCGCAAGACGACGGGGGCAATAGTGCATCGCTCCCCGGGGAGAGCACGACATAAGCCGTAAAACCACTGCGCAGGGAAGGCCGGTTGCTAGGCTTCACCTGTATGCCGCTGTGCAGATTCTTGTTGCCATCTTTCGCACAGTGGACCGTGGGTGCCCGGCCGGCGCTCGGTCTTCCCTGCGCCCTCTTTCATTGAGGGCAAGGCACCGAAGCAAAGCTCGGGCGAGATGAGCCGCGAGGATGCGATCGTGCGTCTGGAATGAAGATGCGAATGATGAAGCGACGGAGTCGCCCCATACTCCGTCATTGCGAGGAGCTCTTGCGACGAAGCAATCCAGAGTATTTCCGCGGAGGGATTCTGGATTGCTTCGCTACGCTCGCAATGACGATGGGGAAGCACTTTACGTCCATCACCACGCCCGGACTTGCCGGGCGTAGCGATAGAAGCGGCTCACAAATACCGCGTCAGCTCGGCCTTGAACTGGCCGTAGACCGCGTCCTCGATCTGGCTGCGCGTGATCCCGATGTCGCGCAGGGCGCGGTCGTCGAGCTCGTTCAGCGTCTTGACGGCGGAGCGGCGCTCCAGGCGGTCGAACAGCGCGTAGACGGCGCCAGCGAGCGTGCTGAAAAATCCGCTCGATGAGGATGGGCGTAAACTCTGCCCGGCAGTTTGCGAGATCGTGGTCATTGTTCTTCTCCGGCCCTATCGTCCCGCGCGGCGAAGCCGATGCCGTTGGCGCAGACGCTTCGAGCGCTTGCACCTCATTTGCCGTCGGATTGCTCTCGCTCTCCTCGGCTCAATCGCGGAACTTGATGGAACCTAAATGCTCCAGTACATTGCTCGGAGCAAGGAAAACATTGCTCTCGGTGCAATAATGTCCAAGTTCGAGTACGTGAAGCTTGCCGATGCCATTGCCGTCGATATCTCTAACGGCACGTTAAGGCCCGGCGACCGGCTGCCGCCGCAGCGCAATTTTGCCTATGACCGCGGTATCGCGGTCTCGACCGCGAGCCGGGTTTACACCGAATTGCTCCGCCGCGGGCTCGTGATCGGGGAGGTCGGCCGCGGCACCTTCATCTCCGGCGACATCAGGCGCGAGGTCGAGACGATCAGCGAGCCGGCCGACGCGCGCATCAACTTCGAGGTCAATTACCCGCTGCTGCCGCAGCAATGGGCGATGATCGCCAAGAGCCTTGCGGGGCTCGAGCGCGTCGACGCGCTCGAATCCGCGCTGCGCGTCTCGACCAGCACCGGCACCAAGAGCGCGCGCAATGCTGCCGCCGCCTATCTCTCGCGCAAGGATTTTACGCCGCAGGCCGAGCAGATCGTCTTCACCGCTAATGGCAAGCAATCACTCGCGGCCGCGCTCGCGGCACTCGTTCCCACCGGCGGGCGCTGCGGCGTCGAGGCGCTGACTTATCCTTACGTCAAGAGCATCGCCGCGCGGCTCGGCGTGACGCTGGTCCCGCTTCCCATGGACGAGCACGGCGCGCGCCCCGACGCCATCCAGAAGGCGCATCGCGAGGCGCATCTGTCGGCGCTGTATCTCCAGCCCATCATCCAGAACCCGCTCGGCGTCACCATGAATGCGACGCGGCGCGCCGACATCATGCGGGTTGCCGAAAAGCTCGATCTCACCATCATCGAGGACACCGTCTACGGCTTCCTCGCCGACGACACGCCGCTCGCCGCACTCGGTTCGGACCGCTGCATCGTGATCGACAGCCTGTCCAAGAAGGTCGCGCCGGGCCTCGCGCTCGGCATCCTCGTCGCACCGCCTCACTTACGCGAAAGCATGATGAGCGCGGTCCGCACCGGCGGCTGGATCGCCTCCGGCCACGCGCTCGCATCCGGGCAGCGGCTGATGGCCGACGGCACCGTCGCCGAGCTGACAAGGCTGAAACGCATCGACGCCGCGCGCCGCCAGCAGACCGCGGCAAGGCTGCTGGCCGGCTACCAGCTCGCCGCCGACCCGCGCTCCTATCATCTCTGGCTGACGTTGCCGCCGCATTGGCGTTCGCAGACTTTCGTCGCGGCGGCGGCCCGGCGCGGCATCGCGCTGACGCCGTCCTCGACCTTCGCGATCGCCCATGGCCATGCACCGAATGCGGTGCGGCTCGCGCTTGCCCCGCCCTCGCCCGAGCAGCTCGATTCCGGCCTGCGCACCATCGTGTCGCTGCTCGGCACCAAGGAAGAGGATTTCGACTCGACGGAGTAACGATCGGTCTATGGCAGCAAGGATCGGGGCAACTGATCGAAGCTGTAGCTCCGTGGCTGGTTGCGCCACACGAAGCCGCCGACCTGCCAGGCGAACAGTGCGGCAAAGCCGAGGATGAACAGCGCGCCGGCGAACTCGTCGATCATCAGCGCGCGGATCAACAGACCCGCCATCGCCACCGTCAGCACCGCCAGGAAGGCCAACACCGCCGCATAGGTCTTGCGGCCGAGGCCCGCGCTCAGCGTCGCCCGGCTCCCCGCTTTCGCCATCCGTGCATGCAGCGCGACGAGAAAAGCGCGAAAGCCGCTGTCCTGCGGCGCCATCAGCGCCGCGGTCTGCCAGCTCGTCGACAGGATCGCGATGCGCCCACCGCTGGCGTGGCTGACGTCGGCGCGAAAACGGTGCTGCTGCATCGACACCGGGCGGAACGAGAGCCGGATCCCGCTGATCTCGTCATAGCGCCACAACGCGGAGTGCCCGGCGATGTGCCAGGAAAGCCCCTGCTCCGTCAGCTCGAAGCGATGCGCCGAGCCGATCAACGACGCCTTGTAGGCATAGCTCGTGACTGCCTCATCAGCATCCGAAACCTGCATCTCGACAATCAATCCCGTCCGCGCGATCCCGTATGCGATCCGCTTGCGCGACCGCCCTCGCCCATCCTACAAGCGGGGCATGGCTGAGACGACCTTTTTTCCGCGCCGCCTGATTCTCGGCGCCGCAATGATCTCCGGCGTGCTGCTCGCGCTCGCGGTGCACATGCTGGGCGCGCGCTACGGGCTCGACCTCGGCGGCCTCTGGCGCTCCGACACGCATGAGTTCATCCCGGCCGGCGCGGCGATCGCCTGGTGGCTGATTGCGACCGTCGGCTTTTCCGGCGGCTATTTCACCGCGACCATGATGCAGAGCGCGATTTCCGGGCAGATCCCGCAACGGATGCGGCAATTCCTGATCGCGCTCGGCGTGCTGCTGCTTGCGGGCGCGGGCCAGGTGGCCTCGGCACCGAGCCCGATCCCGACCGTCTCGAGCGTGCTGGCCGGGCTCGCTGCGCTGTGTCTCGGCGCCGTGATGGCATTTTGCGGCGCGCATTTCGCACTGCGCCGCGGCTAGACCATCAAGCCGACACGCGCAGCCGCGGGCCGTCCAGCATCATCGCCACATCGGAAGCAGGCCGCGGCTTGCTGAACAGATAGCCCTGCGCCTGGGTGCAGCCTTCGCGCCGGAGCAGCTCGAGCTGCGCGTCGTTCTCGACGCCTTCCGCGGTGGTGACGATGCCTAGGCTGCGGCCGAGGCCGGTCACGGCGCGGATGATCGCCATGGAATCCTCGCGCGTCGCCAGCTCCGACACGAACGAGCGGTCGATCTTGATCTTGTCGAACGGGAAGCTGCGCAGATAGCTCAGCGACGAATAGCCGGTGCCGAAATCGTCGAGCGAGATCCGCACGCCCATCGCGCGCAGCTCGTGCAGGGTCGTCAGCGTCGCCTCGCTGTTCTGGAGCAGCACCGATTCGGTGATCTCGAGCTCGAGGCGGCGCGCATCGAGTCCCGAGGCGGCCAGCGCCTCAGTCACCGATGCGATCAGGTTCGGACTCTTGAACTGCACCGGCGAGAGATTGACGGCGACGTCGACATCGTCGGGCCAGGTGGCCGCGTCGGTGCAGGCGGAGCGCAGCACGAACTCGCCGAGCTGAACGATGAGTCCGGTCTCCTCGGCCAGCGGGATGAAGCTGATGGGTGCGATCAGCCCGCGCTGCGGGTGGTTCCAACGCAACAGCGCCTCGAAGGCGACGACACGGCCGCTCGCGACGTCACGGATCGGCTGATAATACACCTCGAACTCGTCACGTTGCAGCGCCGCGCGCAGATCCATTTCCAACAGGCGCCGCGCCTGCGCGCGGGCATCCATGCCGGTCTCGAAGAAGCGATAGGTGCCGCGGCCGTCCGCCTTGGCGCGGTAGAGCGCGAGGTCCGCGTTCTTCAGGAGTTCGTCCGGATTGTTGCCGTCCTGCGGCGCCAGCGCGATGCCGATCGAGACGCCGATCACGATCTGATGGTCGTCGACCTCGTAAGGCGCCGAGATCACCTCGACGAGGCGCCCAGCAAGGGACCTCGCAGCGGTTTCCTCGGAACGTCCGATCTGGACCACCGCGAACTCGTCGCCGCCGAGCCGCGCAACGGTGTCGTGTTCGCCGACGGTCGTCTTCAGCCTGCGGCCGACCTCCTTGAGCAGCGCGTCGCCGATGGGGTGGCCGAGCGAGTCGTTGATGTCCTTGAAGTGATCGAGATCGAGGCAAAGCAGCGCGAGCTGGTCGCCCGAATTGGTCCGGCGCAGTCCCTGCTCGAGCTGTTCGTGGAACAGCACGCGGTTCGGCAGGCTGGTCAGTGCGTCATGGCGCGCCATGTGCGAGATCTTGGCCTGCGCCTCCAGCCATTCGGTGATGTCCTCGAAGGTCGCGACCCAGCCGCCGCCCTGCATCGGCTGGTTGACGACGCGGATGGAGCGGCCGAACCGGTTGACGATGTCGGTCGTGGTGCGGCCCTCGCGCGCGTCGGCGACGAGGCGAGCGAAGAATTCATCCGCGTCGCCCTGCCACTGGCCCTTGGCCTGCTCTTCTCTGAGCACGTCGACCAGAAGGCGGCCGGTGAGCAGGATGTCGGTGCGACGGAGCATCGCGGCGTAGCGCTCGTTGAACAGGATGATCTTGCCGTCCGCGTCGAACATGCACAGTCCCTGCGACATGTTCTCGAGCGCGCTGTCCAACACGATCTGCTGGCGCCCCAAGGCGCCCTTGGCGCGGCGGTCGAGCAGCGCGGCCACGAGCGCAATCGCGATGATCGCGACCGCGGCGCTGGCGGTGAGGAAGGACAGCGAGGCCGGCGGGATGGAAAGCCCGCTGATCGCGCGCGTCGGGTCCGGCGTCAGCAGCACCGCGCCCATCGCGGTGAAATGATGCGCGACGATGGCAACCGTCAGCAGGGTGGTCGCCGTCAGCGCATGGGAGAGGTCGTCGCGCCGCGCGGCGATGAACAGTGCGAAGGCGGCAAAGACGATTCCGAACAGCACCGAGGCGGCGACCGTGCTTCCGATCCAGTCCACCCGTGCCGGTATCTCCAGCGCCGCCATGCCAGTGTAATGCATCGCCGCGACACCAGTGCCGACGATCGCGCCGCCGAGGGCGATCCACACCGGGCGCGAGGACGATACCGCGATGCTCAGCCCCACGAAGGTCACGGAGATCGCAAGGATCAAGGAGAGGAGCGTTACCGGGATGTTGTAGGCGCCGGCGCCGCCCGGCCCGTAGGCGAGCATCGCGATGAAATGCGTCGCCCAGATGCCGCATCCGCTGACGGCGGCATCCAGGGCGATCCAGGCCAGACGCCCGGGGCCGTGCGTCACGCGTGCGCGCTGGAACAGGCTGATTGCCGCCGCGCTGGCGAGCAGACACACCGCGCCGCCAAGCGCGACCAGTCGCCAATCGTGCTCGTCGGTGAGACAGAAGAGAACTTGATACATTGCCGGCCCCTATCAACCGGCACTTGACCCGACAGAGATGGACGATCGGTAACTGGCTACAAACCTGTTCGGGGAATGGTGAATAGGAGATGTGTGCGTTCGCTCACATTGTTGATCCTCGCGCCGGCGCGCCGACGCCAATCACGCTGGCGGCGATCAGCAAGACGGCCGCCGAAATGACGAGCGACAAATGCAGCCCCGTCATGAACGCACGGTCCGACGCCACCAGGGAACCGAACAGAGCGACGCCGAGCACGCTGCCGGTCTGCCGCGTCGCGTTCAGGACGCCGGCCGCAATGCCGGAACGCGCCTTCTCGACGCTGCCGAGCAGCGTCGACGTCAGAGGAGGCACCAGGAGGCCGAGCCCGCCGCTGATCGCGATCGTCTGCGCGCAGATCGCCCAATAGCTGGTCCCGGCTTCGATCGAGAGCAGGCCGAGACAGCCGAGGGCCGAGATGCAGGCGCCGACGACGATGGTCGGGCACGAGCCGATGCGCTCTGAAAGGCGCGGCGCCAACAGATTGACCGGCAGCACCGCCGCCATCATCGGGACGAAGGCAAGACCGGTCCACCACGCCGACAGCCCATTGATCCGCTGGAAATACAGGCTGAGCACGAAGATCAGGCCGTAGATCGCGATGTTCACCAGCAGCCCCACGAGCGAGGTCAGCGTGAACAGCCGGTGGCCGAACAACGACAGCGGCAGCATCGGCTGCGCCGCGCGACTCTCGCGCCAGACAAAGAGCACGGCGAGAACGGCGGCTCCGACAAAGGCTGCGATCACGGCTGGATGGTCCCAGCCGAGCGCTCCGCCTTCGATGATTGCGCCGGCGAGCGCGCCCAGCGCACCGATCGCGGCCAGCTGGCCGGGCAGATCGATCTCGCGCGAGCGCGCCCGCGTGGTCTCGCTGGCGTAACGCCAGCTCAGCCACAGGCCGGCGAGCCCGATCGGCAGATTGACCAGGAAGATCGCGCGCCAGCCGACCCGCGTGATCAGCGCGCCGCCGACAAAGGGGCCGGCGGTGAGCGCAAGGCTTGCTCCTGCGGCCCAGACCGCGACGGCGCGACCACGCTCGCGGTCGTCCGCATAGGCATGATTGAGCAGCGCAAGAGAATTCGGCACCAGGATCGCCGCCGCCAGGCCCTGAACCAGCCGTGCTGCGATCAGCACGACCGCATTGGGCGACGCCGCGCAGGCGAGCGAGGCCGCGGTGAAGATGGCGAACCCCGCCATGAAGACGCGCTTGGCGCCGATCCGGTCGCCCAGCGCGCCGGCCGTCAGGATGAAAGCGGCAAACGCGATGGTGTAGGCGCTGACCACCCATTGCAGCTCGGCAACGCCGCCGCCGAGCGCCCTGCCCATGGCATCGAGCGCGGTGTTGACGATGGTGACGTCGAGCTGCACCACGCCGTAGCCGAGGCTCATCGCGGCAAGCGTGAGGGAGGTTGCAAGGTGCGAGCCGGCGCGCGCGTTGTCCAAGGTTTGATATTTGATGGTGCTTGCTCGCATGCTGCCACCTCGATTGCAGCCCCATGCGAAATATACGCTAGTGGCAGACCGTCATGATTCGACAATGACCGAATGATGGTGTGTAGCGATCGTGCTTGCCCCACAGACAGTGTCATGCCCCGCGACCCGGCTACGCCAAGGCTTCGCCGAGGTTTCGGTCTCGGGCGCGCCGAAGCTTTAGCGTAGGCGGCAGGCGGGGCATCCAGTACGCCGCGGCTTCTCCGTATCCACTAATTTCTCTGGAATACTGGATCGCCCGGTCAAGCCGGGCGATGACATAGTCTATGGGGCGGCAGCACCACGCGGCATCTTATCTCGCCACCTTCGCGCTAGCTCGCCGCGCGCAGATTCACCTTGCTCTCGGCGAGTGTGGTCAGCTTCCTGTCGGTTGCCTTCTCTTCCTCAAGCGTCTTGGCAAGTACCGCCGCGCACTCATTGCGGCCGAGCTGCTTAGCCCAGGCGATCAGGCTGCCGTAGCGGACGATCTCGTAATGCTCAGCGGCTTGGGCCGCATTGATCAACGCAGCATCGAGCACGGCCTTGTCGGCAACCTCACCAGCCGTCTCGTCGGCTTCCTCGATGATGCCGTCGATGGCCGGGCAGTCGACTGCCTTCACGGCGACGCCGTGCATCTTGAACACCTCCTCGAGACGCGTGACATGCTGCTTGGTTTCATCGAGGTGCATCAAAAAGCCCTGTTTCAGCTGCGGATCGGTAGCCTTGCTTGCCATCTTCGGCAGCGCCTTGGTGAGCTGCTGCTCGGCGTAATAGATGTCCTGGAGCTGGTGCACGAACAGGTCGTTCATGGTTTTGATGTCTTTTGTGAACAGTCCCATCGTTCCGGTCCTCTCGGTTTCGGGAACACGGCGGTATCGGCCTGCACGAAAGGCCCATTATTCCGCCATGTTCGGCTGCTGATCGGGCTCAACGAGCACGCGGTATCGACGTTCCAAAACGCCCATCGCTTTGCGCTGGAACAATGCGGATGGCGGCAGGATTTGAAACCATCCTCTTAAACATGAATGCGCCGTCCGAGCCGCGTTTCGCGACTCATATGCTTAACGCGCGTCAGATGTGAACCACATATGACAAAAGTGGCTGGTCCAACGCAGAACCTATTGTTGTCAAGGGCTGCACAAGCCGCTGTTTTTGCCTTAAATGAGCTGGATCATGCCAACCGATCGACGCCCGCCTTTGGCCGTCATCGTACCCGACTTGCCAATACCTGGCTGGATCGGTCTTGCCCCCTGCCGGGAGGATGAATGCACGGACTGCTGCCCGCGCTGAGACGCGGCTTCAATAGATGGATCGGCTGGCGACGGCTCGGCATTGCCGCGAGCGTCTGCATCATCGCCTTCGCGGTCACCACACTGGTGCGGACCCTCAAGGGCATCGATACCGGGGTCATCCTGACGGCGTTGACCGAGATTCCCCGCGGAAGTATCGGGCTGGCGGCGATCTGCGTCTTCTTCGCGTTCTGCACCCTGACCTTCTACGACTTTTTTGCACTGCGAACGATCGGCAAGAAGCACGTTCCCTATCGCATCGCGGCGCTCTCCAGCTTCACGTCCTATTCGATCGGCCACAACATCGGCGCCACCGTCTTCACCGGCGGCGCGATCCGTTTCCGGATCTATTCGGATTACGGCCTGAACGCGATCGACGTCGCGAAAATCTGCTTCCTGTCGGGCCTGACCTTCTGGCTCGGTAACATCTTCGTGCTCTCGATCGGCATGGCCATCCATCCGGATGCGGCGTCCGCGATGGATCAGCTGCCGTCATCGATCAACCGGCTGATCGCGCTCGGCGGCCTCGCCTCGATCGGTTCTTATTTGGTCTGGCTTTGCATGGGCGAAAAGCGGCGCGAGCTCGGCCAGAAGGGTTGGAAGGTGGTGCTGCCCTCGACGCCGCTGACGCTGGTGCAGATCCTGATCGGCGTGGTCGATCTCGGCTTCTGCGCCACGGCGATGTACCTGCTGATGCCGGCCAATCCGCCAATCGACTTCATGTCGCTCGCCGTGGTGTTCATCCTGGCGACGCTGCTCGGCTTTGCCAGCCACGCACCCGGCTCGATTGGCGTGTTCGATGCCGCCATGCTGTTAGCGCTGCCCGAATTCGGCCGCGAGCAGCTTCTGGCGACGCTGCTGGTGTTCCGCCTTCTCTATTTCGTGATCCCGTTCGGCCTCGCCATCTCCATCATGGGCACGCGCGAACTCTGGATGAACGTGGTCGCGCCGTGGCAGGAGCGGCGACGGTTGGCGGAGGCCTGCGCCCAGGCCAACCTGCCCCAGCAGGTGGCCGCGATGGAGCGCGAGCGGACGCTGCGGCAGGCCGGCAAGCGATAGGCGGGTCAGCAGGAGCGTCAGACTAAGGTTGCGGGCGGGGCAACAATCCTCTCTTATTTCCGCCCCAACTTTGCCGTTGAACACGCGGACCATGATCCCTCTCCCCTTTCGCACCCTCCGTGCAGGCGCCCTGCTGCTTGCCGCGATTCTGTCCGCCTTGCCGCTCGAGCGCGCCGCCGCGCAGGACGCCGGCGCCATGCAGATCAGTTGGGAGGTGCGCAACCGCTTCCGCCTGTTCCGCGAGGAGCGCGATTTCCTGCTCCATGTCGAGAATGCGCGTAACCGCAGCATCCTGGCCGCCGAGCAGTCGCTGGAGCTCCAGAGCGAGGGCCGCGGCTGGGCCCGCAACATGGTCAACCGGCTCTGCATCGACCTCCAGGGCCGGGTCAACCAGCCCTGCACCCGCGACAACGTCAAGGAGAACTACCTCACCCCGATCGACCATCCCGTCACCGTGCGCCTCGCCGGCGCAGTGCCGGTCGGCGCCACCTGCGCCTGGTCGTTCGACGATGGCGACGGGCCGCAAACCTCGACCTTCGACTGCGCCGAGCCGGTCAATTTGCGCGTCCGCTACGGCAAGCAGACGGTCGCGACCGTCGATGTCTCCTCCGGCTCGGATCCGACCCAGCGGGTCCAGGCCGAGATTCAGGTCCGCGACATTTTCATCGCCGGCTTAGGAGACAGCATCGCCTCCGGCGAAGGCAATCCGGACCGGCCGCTGGCGCTGTCGGACGAAGGTTTTTGCTTCCGCTCCTATCTCGGTACCGCCGGCGCGCAGTACTACCGGCCGAGCCGCCACGGCTTCAAGGGTGGCCGCGCCTGCGAGGCGCCCGATACGCTCGCCAACTGGCAACGCTACAGCGCGCTCTGGTTCAACGCACCCTGCCACCGCTCGCTCTACAGCTATCAGGCCCGCACCGCGCTGGCGCTCGCGGTGCGTTACACCCACATCGCCGTGACCTTCCTGCCGCTCGCCTGCACCGGCGCCAGCATCGGCGACGGCCTGCTCGGCTCGCAGCGCGCCCGCGAATGCCCGCCCGGCAAGACCGGCGTCTGCAACACCAGCGTGAACGCGCAGGTCGCCGAGCTGCGCGAAGCGCTCACCGCGGCGAAGAAGCGCCAGCCCGACCGCACGCTCGATCTCGTGCTGTTGTCGGTCGGCGCCAACGACGTCTATTTTTCCGGTCTCGTCGCCGACGTCATCGTCGACACCGCGACCGAGCGCGCGCTGTTCCGCCGCTCCGGCGTGATGGCAAGCGTCGACGATTCCCGTGACGCGCTGGCGCGCGAGTTGCCGCAGAATTTCGTCAAGCTGCGCGAGGCGCTGAAGCCGCTGGTCGGCGGCGACCTCTCGCATGTGGTCTACGTCTCCTACGCCAACCCTGCACTCGCCGATGGCGGCGTGCCCTGCCGCGGTGGCCGCGCCGGCTTCGACATCCATCCGTCCTTCAACGCCGATCCGCAGCGCCTGGCCCGCGTCTCGACCTTCGTCGACACCGAATTCCTGCCGCAGCTGAAAGGGCTCGCCACCTGCACCCGCGGCGCGCTCTGCCGCGATCCCGAAGCCGATCGCATGACCTTCGTCGACACGCATCAGGCGGCGTTCGCCGATCACGGCTTCTGCGCTCATTCGGGCAACGATCCCGAATTCGACCGCACCTGCTTTGCCGAGAACGGCCAGAGCTTCAATCCCGACATCGTGACCGCGGCGAGCCAGCCGATGCTGTGCGGGCGCGGCGCTTCGGAATACCGCGCCTACCTGCCGCGCGCCCGCTGGATCCGCGACGCCAACGACAGCTATTTTGCCGCGATGACCTATCCGCAAGGATTGCCGGCCGCGAGCCAGCCGACGGACATCCACGACGCGACCTGGGGCGTGCTCTCCGCCGTCTATGGCGGCGCCGTGCATCCAAGCGCCGAGGGCCACGCCGCGATGGCGGATGCCGCACTGCCCGCCGCAAGCGCCGTGCTCGGCCTCGACGCCGCTCCGCCGGATGTGACGCGCGGATTTCTGCCGCAGCTGCTACCGAGTGCGCGGCAGTAGAAGCGAAGATCAACTCTCTCCTCGCCGTCATTGCGAGCGCAGCGAAGCAATCCAGAGGCCCTCCGCGAAAAGATTCTGGATTGCTTCGCTGCGCTCGCAATGACGAGCTTGGAGTTAGCATCTCGCCACCCTCACGATCGTTCCCCCCTCACCTGCCGTTCCATCAATCCAAAAACGGCATCGATCGATACTGCCTTGAACTTGGACACTTTGCCGCGCGCGCCTCTAGGAGTCGCCTTGAGGAAATGTTCGAGTTCTAAGGAGGCGCGTGATGAGCGCAGTGGTGTCCGCAGCGGACGTGAAGAGGTCTCGCGTCAGGCTGTTCATCGTGACCATGTTGTTCCTGGTCACCACCGTCAATTATGCCGACCGCGCCACGCTGTCGATCGCAGGCTCCGCGCTCTCCAAGGAGCTGCATCTCGATCCCGTCGCCATGGGCTACATCTTCTCGGCGTTCGGCTGGTCCTACGTGATCGCGCAGGTGCCGGGCGGCTGGCTGCTCGACCGCTACGGCTCGCGTCTCGTCTATGCCTTCAGCATCATCGTCTGGTCGATCTTCACGATGATGCAGGGCTGGGTCGACTTCTTCAGTGCCGGCACCGCCGTCCTCGTGCTGTTCGCACTTCGCTTCCTGGTCGGCATCGCCGAAGCGCCCTCCTTCCCCGCCAACGCCCGCATCGTCGCCGCTTGGTTTCCCGGCAATGAGCGCGGCACCGCGTCCGCTTTCTTCAACTCGGGACAGTATTTCGCGACTGTGATCTTCGCGCCGCTGATGGGCTGGATCGCGCACGTCTATGGCTGGCGCTTCGTGTTCTTCGTGATGGGCGCGCTCGGCATCGTCATGGGCCTGGTCTGGATCAAGAGCATCTACGGCCCGAAGGAGCATCCTTCGATCAACGACGCCGAGTTCGACTACATCAAGGAAGGCGGCGCGCTGGTCGATCTCGACGCGCCCAAGGACGATCTGCTGCGCGAGCGTGCCCCCGGGGCCGGCTCCGGCTGGGATCACATCCGCCAGTTGCTCTCCAACCGCATGATGCTCGGCGTCTATCTCGGCCAGTACTGCATCAACACGCTGACCTATTTCTTCCTGACCTGGTTTCCGGTCTACCTCGTCAAGGAGCGTGGCCTGTCGATCCTGCAAGCCGGCTTCGTCGCGACGCTGCCTGCGCTGTGCGGCTTCATCGGCGGCGTGCTCGGCGGCATCATCTCCGACGCCATCCTGCGCAGGACGGGCTCGCTGACCATGGCGCGCAAGATCCCGATCGTCGGCGGCATGCTGCTATCGATGTCGATCATCGCCTGCAACTATGTCGACGGACAGGCGCTCGTGGTCGGCTTCATGGCGCTCGCCTTCTTCGGCAAGGGCATCGGCGCGCTCGGCTGGGCGGTCGTCTCCGACACCTCGCCGAAGGAAGCCGGCGGCGTCTCCGGCGGCCTGTTCAACACCTTCGGCAACCTCTCCTCGATCACCACGCCGATCGTGATCGGTTACATCCTGGCCGCGACCGGCTCGTTCAACGGCGCGCTGGTGTTCGTCGGCCTCAACGCGCTGGTGGCGGCGTTCGCCTATCTCGTGGTCGTCGGAAAGATCGAGCGGGTGACGCTCAAACATTCCTCCTGAGGGCTCCCATGGGAGCTTGACCAGGCAACTCAACGGCGGCTTCCCAGCCGCCGTCTTTGTTTTGGGGGTGATCGATGCTAGAAGTGCCGGGGAAACGCCTTATCCATCTAAGGCATGTATCGATGTTCGACCTCAACCAGCTCCGCTGTTTCGTCACGGTGGCGGAGGAACTGCATTTCGGCCGCGCCGCCGCGCGGCTGAACATGACCCAGCCGCCGCTGTCCCGGCAGATCCAGGTGCTCGAGCACATCATCGATGCGCCGCTTCTGGAGCGCACCAGCCGCTCGGTGCGCCTGACGCCCGCAGGGCGCAGCTTCCTGCCGGAGGCGCGGCGCATCCTCAAGCTCGCGGAAAGCGCCTCGCAAGTCGCCCGCCGCATCGCGCTCGGCAAGACCGGCTCGCTGAAGATCGGCTTCACGGCCGCCGCGGCTTACGGCTTCCTGCCTGAGCTCGTTGCCGCCTGCCGCGCCAAGCTGCCGGAGGTGGACTTCTCGCTGAAGGAGATGGTGTCCGGCGACCAGTTCGAGGCGCTGACATCGGGCCAGATCGACGCCGGCCTGCTCAGGCCGCCGATTGCGCGTCCCGAGCTTGCCAGCCGCCGCGTCGTCGCCGAGCCCCTGCTCGCGGCGATCCCGAAGAAGCATCCACTGGCGAATGCGGAGAGCATCACCATCAAGGATTTCGACGACCAGCCCTTCGTGATGTATTCGCCCTATGAGAGCCGCTATTTTCACGATCTGCTGGTGGCGCTGTTCACCCGCGCCGACGTGCTGCCGCGCTATGTCCAGCATCTGAGCCAGATCCACTCGATCCTCGCCATGGTGCGTGCCGGCCTCGGCCTTGCCATCGTGCCGGCGGCGGCGGCAAGCCTGAAGATCGCCGATGTGCGGCTGCGGCCGCTGAAGCTGCGTACCCGCGTTCCCGTCGAGCTCTTCATGGTCTGGCGCCGCGACGACGAAAATCCGCTGCTGTCGGCCCTCATCAAAATCGCCGGTGAATTGTCCTCCGTGGATGTGGCGGAGGATTAATACTCAATCTGCATCAGTCGATATAGGCTTTGGCTTGGACGCGCATCGAACGGTCTCCTAAACACCGGCGCATGGACGCGCAGGCTTGCGTCCTCCACAACACGCAAGAAGGGAGCCGCGCCCATGAGCAAGATGACCCCGCAGGAAATGGCCCAGAAGATCGGATCGGGCCTCCTGTCCTTCCCCGTCACGCCGTTCAGGGCTGACTACTCCTTCGACGAGGCGACCTACCGCGCCAACATGGACTGGCTATGCGGCTATGACGTCGCCGGCCTGTTCGCCGCCGGCGGCACCGGCGAGTTCTTCTCGCTGACGCCGACCGAGGTTCCGCAAATCGTCAAGATCGCCGTCGAGGAAACCAAGGGCCGCGTGCCCGTGCTCGCCGGCACCGGTTACGGCACCGCGATCGCCCGCGAGATCGCCGTTGGTGCCGAGAAGGCCGGCGCCGATGGCCTGCTGCTGCTGCCGCCCTATCTCACCCATTCCGAGCAGGAGGGCCTCGCCGCCCATGTCGAGGCGGTCTGCGCCGCCGTGAAGATCGGCGTCATCGTCTACAACCGCGACAACGCCATCCTCCAACCCGACACGCTCGCGCGTCTCGCCGAGCGCTGCCCGAACCTCGTCGGCTACAAGGACGGCATCGGCGACATCGAGCTGATGACGCGCGTCTACACCAAGCTCGGCGACCGCCTGACCTATATCGGCGGCCTGCCGACCGCGGAGACCTTCGCGCTGCCTTATCTCGACATGGGCGTGACGACCTATTCCTCGGCCGTGTTCAACTTCGTGCCGGAATTCGCCACCAATTTCTACGCCGCCGTGCGCAAGCGCGACCATGAGACGATCCATGCCGGCCTAAAGAACTTCATCTTGCCGCTGATCGCGATCCGCAACCGCAAGAAGGGCTATGCGGTCTCGATCATCAAGGCCGGCATGAAGGTGATCGGCCGCGATTCCGGTCCGGTCCGTCCGCCGCTCACCGATCTCACCGAGCAGGAGATGGCGGAACTGACCGCGCTGGTGAAGAATCTGCCCGCCATCCGTTCGACACAACAGGCGGCAGAATAACGGACGACAACAGGAGGAGCGTGCGATGGCCCAGACTGAGATCTTCGGCGCGCCAGTCGCCGGCGCACCGGTCGTCACGGCGATGCAGGTGATCCCGGTCGCGGGCCGCGACAGCATGCTCCTCAATTTGAGCGGCGCGCATGCGCCGTTCTTCACCCGCAACATCGTCATCCTCACCGACAATTCCGGTCACACCGGCGTCGGTGAGGTGCCGGGCGGACAAAAGATCTGGCAGACGCTGCAGGACGCCCGCGATCTCGTGATCGGCAAGACCGTCGGCGCGATGAGCAACATCCTCGCCGATATCCGCACCGCCTTCGCCGACCGCGATGCCGGCGGCCGCGGCAAGCAGACGTTTGACCTGCGCGTCATGATCCACGCGGTCACGGCGATCGAATCCGCGCTGCTCGATTTGCTCGGCCAACATCTCAACCTGCCGGTCGCGGCGCTGCTCGGCGAAGGCCAGCAGCGCAAGAGCGTCGAGACGCTCGGCTATCTCTTCTTCGTTGGAGACCGCCGTAAATCCAAGCTCGACTATGTCAACGGCGAGACCGGCAAGATCGAGTGGTTCAACCTCCGCCATCAGGAGGCGATGACGCCCGAGACCGTGGTGCGGCTCGCGGAAGCCACCCACGACCATTACGGCTTCGCCGATTTCAAGCTCAAGGGCGGTGTGCTCCGCGGCGAGCAGGAGATCGAGGCCGTCACCGCGATTGCCAAGCGCTTTCCCAACGCGCGCGTGACGCTCGACCCGAACGGCGCCTGGTCGCTCGACGAAGCGATCAGCCTCTGCAAGGACATGCATGGCATCCTCGCTTACGCCGAGGACCCCTGCGGCGCCGAGGCCGGCTTCTCCGGCCGTGAGATCATGGCCGAGTTCCGCCGCGCCACGGGCTTGCCAACCGCGACCAACATGATCGCCACCGACTGGCGGCAGCTTTCCCATGCGCTGCGTCTCGGTGCGGTGGACATTCCGCTCGCCGATCCCCATTTCTGGACCATGCAAGGCTCGGTCCGCGTCGCCCAGACCTGCCGCGACAACGGCCTGACCTGGGGCTCGCACTCCAACAACCATTTCGACATCTCGCTCGCCATGTTCACCCATGTCGGCGCCGCCGCTCCCGGCAAGGTCACCGCCATCGATACTCACTGGATCTGGCAGGATGGCCAGGCGCTGACCAAAGAGCCGCTCCAGATCAGGGGTGGCAAGATTGCCGTGCCCGACAGGCCGGGCCTGGGTATCGAAATCGACAGAGCGGCCATCGACGCCGCGCATGACCTCTACAAGCAGCATGGACTTGGCGCACGCGATGACGCTATTGCCATGCAGGATCTGATCCCCGGCTGGACCTTCGACGACAAGCGTCCCTGCCTCGTGCGTTAAGAAACTTCAGGCATGATCCCGGAAAAGTGGGTACCGGTTTTCCGAGAGGGATCATGCCCCTTAGATGACTTGGAGGAACGAGATGACGGCAATCCTGAAGAACTTCATCGGCGGCGAATGGGTCGACGGCTCCGGCGTCACCAGGAACATCAACCCCTCCAACACCAACGACCTCGTCGGCGAATATGCCAAGGCCGACAAGGCGCAGACCGAGAAGGCGATCGCTGCCGCCAAGGCCGCCTTCCCCGCCTGGGCGCGCTCGACGCCGCAGGAGCGCTATGACGCGCTGAACAAGGTTTCTCTCGAAATCCTCGCGCGCAAGGAAGAGCTCGGCCGCCTGCTCGCCCGCGAGGAAGGCAAGACGCTGCCGGAAGGCATCGGCGAGGTCGCCCGCGCCGGCCAGATCTTCGCGTTCTTCGCCGGCGAAGCGCTGCGCCTGATCGGCGAGAAAGGCGCCTCGGTGCGTCCCGGCCTCGACGTCGAGCTCACCCGTGAGCCGGTGGGCGTTGTCGGCATGATCACGCCCTGGAATTTCCCGATCGCAATCCCCGCTTGGAAGATCGCGCCCGCGCTTTGCTACGGCAACACCGTGGTATTCAAGCCGGCTGAGCTGGTGCCCGGCTCTGGCCATGCGCTCGCCGAGATCATCACCCGCTCCGGTATTCCCGCCGGCGTGTTCAACCTCGTGGTCGGCTCCGGCTCCGTGGTCGGCCAGACCCTGCTCGACCACCCGGATGTGGCGGCGATCTCCTTCACCGGTTCGGTGCAGACCGGCCGCAAGATCGCGCAGGCCTGCGTGCTGTCGAACCCGATGAAAAAGTTCCAGCTCGAGATGGGCGGCAAGAATCCGCTGGTCGTGCTCGACGACGCCGACCTCAAGACCGCCGTCGAGGTCGCCGTCAACGGAGCCTATTTCTCGACGGGACAGCGATGCACCGCCTCGTCGCGCCTGATCGTTACCGAAGGCATCCATGACCGCTTCGTCGCGGCGATGGCCGAACGCCTGAAGGGCCTGTCGGTTGACGACGCACTCAAGGCCGGCGTGCATATCGGCCCGGTGGTCGACCAGAGCCAGCTCGACCAGGACCTGCGCTACATCAAGATCGGCCAGGACGAGGGCGCCAAGCTTGCGTGGGGCGGCGAGTTGCTCAAGCGCGAAACGCCCGGCCACTACCTCCAGCCGGCGCTGTTCACCGAAGCCAACAACAACATGCGCATCGCCCGCGAGGAGATCTTCGGCCCCGTCGCCGCCGTGATCCGCGCCAAGAATTACGAGGAGGCGCTGGCGATCTCCAACGACACCGAGTTCGGCCTCGCCTCCGGCATCTGCACCACCAGCCTGAAATACGCCTCGCACTACAAGCGCAACAGCGAGTCCGGCATGGTGATGGTCAATCTGCCGACCGCCGGCGTCGACTATCACGTGCCGTTCGGCGGCCGGAAGGGCTCGAGCTACGGCGCCCGCGAGCAGGGCTCCTATGCCCGCGAGTTCTACACTGCGGTGAAGACGGCCTATACCAATCCGGGTTGATGGGCCGACATCGTAGATATCGTAGGGTGGGCAAAGCGAAGCGTGCCCACCGCTTATCTTCGGTGTGAAGCATGGTGGGCACGGCGCGTTGCGCCTTTGCCCACCCTACGATTCAGTCTCTGAGGCAAGAGCAGATGGACCAGTCAGTCGCAGCGAAAGAGCAGCCCCGCTACATCAAGCTCAACGAGCGCGATAATGTCGCGATCGTCGTCAATGATTTCGGGCTTCCCGCCGGCTCCCGCTTCGCCTGCGGGCTGACGCTGCGCGCCTTCGTGCCGCAGGGGCACAAGACGGCGCTGGTCGACATCGCACAAGACGCGCCGATCATCCGCTATGGCGAGGTGATCGGCTACGCGCTTTCGCCGATCCTGGCCGGCGAATGGGTGGACGAAGCCCGCATTCGCATGCCGGAGGCCCCTGCCCTCGACAAGCTCGAAATCTCGACCGCCGTCCCGGCGCCGCTGCCGCCGCTCGAAGGATTCACCTTCGAGGGCTATCGCAATCCCGACGGCTCGGTCGGCACCAAGAACATCCTCGGCATCTCCTCCTCCGTGCAATGCGTCAAGGGCACGATGGAGTATGCGGTGAAGCGCATCCGCGCCGAGCTCTTGCCGAAGTACCCGAATGTCGACGACGTCGTGCCGCTGACGCACGCCTATGGCTGCGGCGTCGCCATCACCGCGCCCGACGCTGTGGTGCCGATCCGCACGCTGCAGAACATCGCGCTCAACCCGAATTTCGGCGGCGAGATTCTGGTCGTCGGCCTCGGCTGCGAGAAGCTCGCGCCCGAGCGGCTGGTGCCGGAAGGCGTCAACGATGCCATCGTGCGCATGCAGGACGAAGCCTTCGACGGCTTTGGCGCCATCGTCGATGCCATCATGACTCAAGCCAAGGCACGGCTGAAGGTGCTCAACACCCGCAAGCGCGAGACCTGTCCGGCCTCTGATCTCGTCATCGGCCTGCAATGCGGCGGCAGCGACGCCTTCTCCGGCGTCACCGCGAACCCCGCCGTCGGTTTTGCCGCGGACCTCCTGGTGCGCGCCGGTGCAACCGTGATGTTCTCGGAAGTCACCGAGGTGCGCGACGCCATCCAGCTCCTCACGCGGCGCGCGATCAACGAGGACGTCGGCCGCGCGCTGGTGCGCGAGATGGCCTGGTACGATTCCTATCTCGCCCGCGGCGGTGCCGATCGCAGCGCCAACACCACGCCCGGCAACAAGAAGGGCGGCCTTGCCAACATCGTCGAGAAGTCGCTGGGCTCGATCGTCAAGTCCGGATCGTCTGCCATCACCGGCGTGCTCTCGCCCGGCGAGAAGGCGACGCAGAAGGGCATGCTGTTCGCGGCGACACCCGCGTCCGACTTCATCTGCGGCACGCTCCAGCTCGCCTCCGGCATGACGCTGCAAGTCTTCACCACCGGCCGCGGCACGCCGTACGGCCTTGCGGCCGCGCCCGTGATTAAGGTCGCCACCCGCAGCGAGCTCGCCCGCCGCTGGAAGGACCTGATCGACTTCGACGCGGGCCGCATCGCCACCGGCGAGAAGACCATCGAGGAAACCGGCTGGGACCTGTTCCGCCTGATCCTCGACGTCGCCAGCGGCCGCACAAAGCCGTGGTCGGACCGCTGGGGCATCCACAACGACCTCACGCTGTTCAATCCGGCGCCGGTGACCTGAGGCTGGCGAGCCGGCCTCACTGACTGTCGATCAGGTGCATGTCGCCCAGCGTGACGGGCAGGCTGCGCGTGATGAGATCGGCGATCGCTGCGCGCAACCGTTCGCTTGACGCCGGACCGTCAAACGTGTCGTCGATCGCGCCGCTCGGACCGGCGATCCTCATGGTCCCGGTGTTGTCGAGCGGCGCGGCCGCCCTCTTCTCGATCACGTCGAACGACTTGCCCTCGATCACGCGGACCTCGTACAGCGCGTGGATCAGGCAGCAGCGTCCGGTATTCCGCGAATCCTACACCCTCGACGGCCCGGCCGTTTCCAAGTTTCGATTTTGCTCGTGTATGACGATGTAGGCATCCAGCCCCTGTGGGTTGACGTCGCTCCGGACCCACCACTGACGCTGCGTGCGAAGATCGAGGACGTGCCCGAGCCGGCCCTCCGGACCGAATTGGTGCGCGACGTCCGCCGCCTGACCTCGCTTGTCTCCGCCATGCTCGACCTGGCGCGGCTGCAAAATCATGCGATCGAGAAGCGGCCGATCGATCTTGCCCAAATCACGCTGGAGGTGCTGGCCGATTTCAGCCCCTCGGCGCTGGACGCCGGTATCGAGCTTGCGCGGGAGCAGGACGGCGAAGGTCCGTTCCTGGTGCAAGGTGTGGACGCTGCGGTTCGCAGTGCGCTTGCCAATCTCGTCGGCAATTCGCTCATCCATGCCCATGGCGCGCGACGCATCGTCGCCACGCTCAGCCGCGATGGCATCTCGATCGACGATGACGGCGCCGGCCTGCCCGATGGCGCCGAACAAAAGCTGATCGAGCCGTTTCAGACCGGCAACACCACGGGCGATGGCGCGGGCCTTGGCCTGTCGATCGTCCGCGAGATCATGGCCGCCCACGGCGGCGAGCTGGTCATCTCCTCAGTCTCCGGCTGCGGCACGACGATGAGCCTGCGCTTTTCCGCGGCTAGCGCGCCGGCAAAAGCTCCGCAGCTTGATCTGCAAGAGCACTAAGCGAGGCGCGTCGGCTCTTTCCGCGAAACCGTCCGGAAACATTGCCGCGAAAAACTTCGTGCGCGTTTCGTCCTTTCGCATCACGCAACCACATTTTCGTCGACGGCGATGGGAATGTTCGCGCGCGAGCGAACCTGTTCCGGCACCGACGCGACCAAACCTCCGATTGACATCTTCCACGGAGATTTTTCCAATGCGTATTCTCTCGATGATTGCCGTTGCCGGCGCCATGATTGCAAGCTCGGCCGGTGCCTTTGCCAGCGAGCTTCCCTCTTACGAAGTGACCTCGTTTCCGATCTCGGCGACGCAAGTGCAGGTGCTCGGCGGCGCCGGCGTCGAGGAGCAGTCCGCCGCGCCCGCGATGATCGTCGCCGGCATGCCCGCTTCGCCCGCGCAGGTTTCAGTGCTGACCCCGCGCGTCAAGCGGCTCGCGAGCGCGGGTTCGGAAAACCGGTCGCACTAAGCTTCGCTTTGTCATTCCGGGTTCGGCGCTCCGCGCCGACCGGAATGACACGCGGGTCTACGTCATGCTGCCCGGCATGAAGCAGCGCACGCGCGGATGGCCATCGATATAGTGCTTCCACACCATGGTGCGGCCGATCTTGTTCGGCACAGTGATCACCGCACCGTCGGGCACCAACACCCATTCGTCGTCGATGCGGACGCGGTAACGGCCGCGATCGGACTCCCAGTCGACGTCGGCAATGACGTAGCCGTCGGCGTCGGAGCAGCACTGTCCGAATTCGCTGTGCAGGCTTTCGAACCAGGGTTTTAGCGGCGAGTTGGCGTAACGCCCGTCATCGCGCGCCAGCGCCGATGTCGCCAAGAGCGCTGTCAGGGCCAGCAATGGCACCGCACACAATCTTGCAAGTCGCATATCGTCTCCGCGGATCGACATGATCGCCGCGGGGGGACAACGCGCGCCGACCGCCTTCCGCGGCTCGGCGAAAGGCGTGAAGGCAGCGACTCGTTCCCCCAGCAGCTTTGCGGATAGCTATGCAAATCCGGCGCCAGCTTGCATTCCGGGCAACTACTGGAACGATCCCGCGGCGCGTTCGTCTTTCGGCGGATATGACCGCCGGCGACTTTCCGTCTTCCCCGCCAGTACGAGGAATGATGATGATGTGTGGAGCTGCTGCCGACCAGGCGGCACAGTGCGCGAGGGACGCCCTTACTGCTTGGGCGCCGGCGCCATCATCGCGCCGCCCTTTTTCGTCGCGGGTGCCGCCGGCTTCGTGGCAGCGGCCTGCGCAGGGAGATATTTTGCCACGATGGCAGGATCGACCTGGGCCATGTAGGCATCCGGCAGGCGCGTCCAGGTCTCGTCCTTGCCGAGCAACGCGATGCCGAGATAGCCGCGCAGCGTCAGGGTCTGGCCATCAGGACTGACCTTCATGTTGGCCTTCCAGATCTGGCCGTCGCGCGGATTGAGCACGTTGCCGCCTTCGTACTTCAAGCCTTCGCGCTTCATGTTGCGGACGAAGGAGATGCCGAGCACCGGCGCGTTCTTGCGATCGTCGGTGCACTTGGAGCAAACCTCGTTCGGATCGTCGGTTGGCCGCGGGAAGGTTTTTGCGATCACGCCTTCAAAGATGCCGTTGTGGTCGACGAAGAGGAACCATCCGACTGTCTTGCCGTCTTCGACCTTCTGCCAGAGGCCCGCCGCGGTAGGCTCGGCGGTCTGTGCCGCAGACGGTGTCACCGCAAGGAGCGACAACGCGAGCGCGAGGAAGGGAAGCAGCCGAGAGCTGGACAGGAAATTCCGCATTAGATCACCTTGCTATTCCACGACTGGAATGGCCGCAGACTACGGCGATTTCGCGAACGGTTCCAGCACCAGAAACATGGGGCATCGGCCCCCTGCTCAGCGCCGTCAGTTGACACCGAGCTTCTTTTGCAGGCTGGAGGATGAGGTCGTGTACTGGAACACCAGCCGCTTCTCCGGATAGACGTAGCGATGGGCTTTTTGCGACATCAGCGCGCCCTCGTGGAAGCCGCACAGGATCAGCTTGATCTTGCCGGGATAGGTGTTGATGTCGCCGATGGCGAAGATGCCTGATACGTTGGTCTCGAACGCCGATGTCTCGACCGGCACCAGATTGTTCTCCAGCGCAATGCCCCAGTTCGCGACCGGGCCGAGCTTCATGGTCAGTCCGAAGAACGGCAGCATGGTGTCGCAGGCAATTTCGGTCATGGCGTTGTCGTTGCCCTTGATGGTGGCGCCGGAGAGCTTGCCATCAGCGCCGGAGAGCGCCGTGACCTGCCCGAGCCTCAGATCCATCTTGCCGCCTGCGACCAGCGCGCGCATCTGCTCGACGCTGTGGGGCGCGGCGCGAAACTCGTCGCGCCGATGCAGCAGCGTGATGCGCTTGGCAATCGGATGCAGATTGAGCGTCCAGTCGAGCGCGGAATCGCCGCCGCCGACGATCAGCACGTTCTTGTCGCGGAACGTCTCCATCTTGCGCACGGCGTAGTGCACAGAAGTGCCTTCGTAGGCCTCGATGCCCGGCACCGGCGGGCGCTTGGGCTGGAACGAGCCGCCGCCGGCCGCGATCACCACCACCTTGCATTCGAACACCTTGCCGGCGTCGGTGGTGCAGCGAAAGGCGGGATCGCCGATCTTCTCCACGGTCTCGATCATCTCGCCGAGATGGAAGGTCGGATGAAACGGCTTGATCTGTTCCATCAGCGCGTCGGTCAGCCCCTGGCCCGAGACCTGCGGAATGCCGGGAATGTCGTAAATCGGCTTTTCCGGATAGAGCTCGGCGCACTGGCCGCCGACCTTGTCGAGGATGTCGACGAAATGCGCCTTCATGTCGAGAAGGCCAAGCTCGAAGGCGGCGAACAGACCGCAGGGGCCGGCGCCAATAATCAGCACATCGGTTTTGATCACGTCGCTCATGTCGTCTCTTTATCGGTCGTTATCGGTTGGACGGCGCCCTTTGGGCCGAGGTGACCCCGCCTGTCTAGCCAACGGGGATGGAACAGGGAAGGCATAAAAGCGGGAGCACCCGGCCGCCGCACCCACTTGCCGGGTCAAAATAACTGGGTTGTAACGAGGAAGGATATGACGGAGATCAATCGGTGAACGCACCAAGCCGCCTCGATACGACGCCGCGCCTGGAAGACTACCCTTATCGCCTCAGCGACAACGTTCGCTTCGGCGATCTCGATCCCAACCAGCACGTCAACAACGCCGTCTACGCCACCTATTTCGAGACCGGCCGTGTCACGCTGATGAAGCTCCCGGAATATGGGCTGACGCCGCCGGGTCTTGCCTGGATCATGGTGCGGCTCGACATCCATTTCCGCGCCGAGCTGCACTGGCCGAACACGATCGAGCTCGGCCTTGGCGTGGTGAAGCTCGGACGAACGTCGGTGACCTTCGAGCAGGTCGTATTCTCGCAAGGAAAGTGCATCGCGTCGGCGAATTCGGTCGGCGTGATGATCGACGAAGCGTCACGGCGGCCAACGCCGCTCACTGCAGAAGTGGTCGCGAAGCTAAGCCCCTGGCACAAGCGCGGCATCGAGGTCGCGCCGCCGCGCGACTAATCGATGATCCGGACCCGAAGGGCCGCGCTAGCTGCCAAGCGTGCAGCGGTTTTCCGGAAAGATCTGCCCTATTAAAGATCTGCCCTATTGAAGGGAAGATCAGGCCTGGCGTTCCGGCGTCCCGACGACGAGCCCGTCGAGGTCGTCGGAGACCTTGATCTGGCAGGACAGGCGCGAGTTCGGGCGCACGTCGAAACCGAAGTCGAGCATGTCCTCTTCCATCGGCGTCGGGCTGCCGACCTTCTCGCGCCAGGCTTCGTCGACATAGACATGGCAGGTCGCGCAGGCACAGGCGCCGCCGCATTCGGCCTCGATGCCGGGAATGCTGTTGCGGATGGCGGCTTCCATCACGGTTGCGCCGTTCTCGATTTCCACCGTGCGGGTTTCGCCCTTGTGGTCGACAAAGTGAATCTTGGCCATGTGTGCTCGTGCTGCCGCGGTGCTTGGAATGAAGGTGATGGGTCCCGGCTGTCCTATAACGGGTCGGTCCGCCCGGCGCCATAGCGTTTTCGCGCGACGTGGATCCCGCTTCGCGGCAAGAAAACGCGTCAAAACAAAAGAGTAGAACCGGGTTCTGACAGTCCGCGCTTAAGACTTCAGCATCGCCTCGATGGCGGTGCGGGCCTCGGTTACCGCCTCTTTCAAGGCAGCAAGGGCGTGGGGCCGGCCATGGCCGGTCCGGATCGCGGTCTCCAGGCTGGCTGCGGCATCGGCCACCGCAAAGGCGCCGATCCCGCGAGCCGAACCCTTGAGCTTGTGGGCAAGTGCGCCGGCCTCGGCCGGCAGCGCCATCATCGCCGCAATCAGGCGGGCCGCCTGCTCGGCGAACATCGCCAGCACTTCCCGTTCCAGCTGGGCATCGCCGAGCGTCATGCGCGAGAGGTGATCGAGGTCGAGCGGGCTGTCGGTGGGTGCAAGCGGGGGCGAGGGCATCCAGTCCATCCGTTGCAGTTCAGGCGTCATGACGCAGGCCCCGGCATTCGCGATGTCCCGCCGGTTCGGCGGTCAGGTTCCTCCCACCCAAGCATGAAAATGGTTAACGAAATGTTTGGGCTGTTTGACGCAGATCCGCCGGTTTGTTGACTAAAAGTTGCCGTAATCTGCCAAGTTCGGTGGAGAATTGCATTTATTGCTAAGGCGTTACGGCCTGATCCTGTTAACGATGATTAAGATTGTCTTAATCGCGGGCATTTCATTCGAGACGCTCTGCCAATAGGATGTTGCAGAAATTGGCGGACAAGCCGTCCGGGTGGGGACGGCTCGGAGATCCGCGCAAGCGGCATGATCCGGTCTGTGGGCTTGCGTAACGCGCAGGGCTCGCGGGGGGACGCGTACAAGTAACGAGGGCTCCGACTGACATGGCGAACACTCCGAAAAAGGTCAAAGACCCCACAGAAGTTGCGCTTTCTGCGATCCAGGAAGCCCTCAACATCAGTGACACCGCTGCGGATACGAGCCGCAACGCCGCGATGCGCAACGAAACGCCGCCTCCGGTGGCGCCGCCCGAGCCACCGATCTTCGACGAGCCGAGCTTCGAGCCGCGCCCCGCCGCCAACGAACGAGCAACCGCGTTCGACCCGATCGAAGAGCCGCGCACCTCGCGCCGCGCCGCCAATGACGACCGCGAGACAATCGGCCAGCTGCTCCAGGCGCTTCAGAAGGGCCGCCCTGCCCGCAGCGTCTACAACTTCGCCACCATCTTTGCCGGCGTCTGGCTCGCCGCCTGCGCCGCGCTGACGTTCGGTTTCCTGCCCTCGATCCAGGCCGCCATGGGCCAGAGCGGCGGCGTGCTCGTCATTGCCGGCCTGATCGCGATGTTCTTCGCGCCCATCATGCTGTTCTACTTCCTGGCGAGCCTCGTCTGGCGCGGCCAGGAAATGCGCATGATCGCGCAGGCGATGGCGCAGGTCGCGATCCGCTTCTCCGAGCCGGAAGGCTCGGCCTCCGATTCCATGGTCACCGTCGGCCAGGCCATTCGCCGCGAGGTCGCGGCGATGGGCGACGGCATCGAGCGCGCGATCGCGCGCGCCGGCGAGCTCGAGACGCTGGTCGCCAACGAGGTCGCGGCGCTCGAGCGCGCCTATTCCGACAACGAGGTGCGCATCCGCGCCCTGCTCCAGGACATCGCGCATCAGCGCGACAATCTGGTCGGCCAGGCCGAGCAGGTCCGCAGCGCCATCTCCGGGGTGCAGATCGACCTGCGCCACGACATCGCGCTGATCTCGGACGCGATTGCCTCGCGCGTCGACGAGGTCGCCAAGTCCATCACCGGCGCGCTGGAAGAGCGCGGCGCCCACATCACCAGCGCCTTGAGTAACGCCGGCGACAACATGATCCTGGCGCTCGGCGAGCGCGGCGGCGACCTGCTCGACCGCCTCGAGGAGGCCAGCAACGAGACTACGCGCGCGGTGCTCGACGCCAGCGAGCGGCTGACCACCAGCCTCAACTTCAAGACCGGCCACGTCCACGACGAGTTCGTCGACCTCGCCGACCGCGTCCATGAGATGTTGAACGAGCGCATCGACCGCATCACCGGCGAGTTCGAGCAGCGCTCCGCCGCGATCGTCGACGGCATCTCGGAGCGCACCGAGCAGGTGCACGATTCCCTGAAGAATTCGTCGGATTCGCTGCTGCTCGAGCTCGAGCTGCGTTCCAACGACATCTCCGCCAAGATCGACGACGCCGGCAACCGGCTCGCAGGCCAGATCATGACGAGCGGCGACAAGGCGAGCGAGGCGCTCGACGCCACCGTCAACACCCTGGTCGCCAAAGTCGTCAGCCAGACCGAGACCGCGCACGATTCGCTGTCGCTCCAGATGAGCGCCTTCGACGAGCTCGTGAGGAACCAGGGCACCGAGCTAGTTGAGAAGTTCGCCCGCGACTCCGGCACGCTGGGCGCGCTGATCACGCGTCACATCTCCGAGTTCGACCGCACCGTGAAGACCTTCGGCGGCGAGATCGTGGATCGCATGGGCCAGCGCACGCAGGACATCGCCGAGACGCTGAAGACCTATGTCGACAATTTCGACACCCGCTTCACGTCCAATGGCGGCGCGATCACGGCCGTGCTCGACCAGCGCCTCTTGCAATTCGAGACCACGATCGGCGAGCGCGTCAGCAACTTCGACGCCTCCCTGAACGGCAAGTTCGCCAGCCTCGACGGCACGATCGAAGGCCACATCAAGACCTTCGACGAACAGCTCATCGGCCGCGTCGCCGCGCTCGAACAGTCGTTCGACAGCCGCGCCAGGTCCATGACCGAAACCATCGACGGACGCATCAATACATTGGCGATGTCGCTGAGCGACGGTGCCGCGCAGGCTATCCAGTCGATCGATGGCCGCCTCACCCATCTCACGACGTCGCTGACCGGCGGCGCATCGCAGGCCATCGAAAAGATCGATGCGCGGCTCAACCACCTCACCACCTCGCTGACCGACGGCGCATCAGAGGCCATCGAAACGATCGATACGCGCCTCAACCACCTCACCACCTCACTGACCGACGGCGCATCGCAGACCCTCCAGTCGATCGACACGAGGCTGACGCATCTCACGACGACGCTGACCGGCGGCGCATCGCAGGCGCTCGAGTCCATCGACTCCCGCCTCACCTACCTGACCACGGCGGTGACGAATGGCGCCTCGCAGGCCGTGCAGTCGATCGACACGCGGCTCACACTGCTGACCTCGACCCTCACCGATGGCACCGCGCAGGCGATCGAGGCGGTCGACCGCCGCATCACCGGCGTCACCGAGATCATGGACGGCCGCAGCACGCATCTGGCCGACACAGTCACGGCGCGCTTCCAGGAGATCCACCAGGCCATCGAGACCAAGGTCGGCTCGGTCGCCAACGACATCGACGTGCGCGTGGCGCAGTTCGAGGATCTACTCGGCTCGCGCGTCGAGGCCGTCGCCGGCCGCATCGAGAGCAGCGGACGCCAGGCCAGCGAGGACATGATGTCCCGCGCCGAGATGATCTCGACCGCGATCCGCTCGCATGTCGAGGACGCCGAGCGTTCGCTCACCAACCTCGTCGTCAACACCAGCGAGACCATCCAGACCGGCGCGCGCACCGCTCAGCAGTCGCTGATGACGGTCTCCTCCGACGTCAATGCCCAGCTCAAGATGACCTCCACCGAGGTCGAGCGTGCGCTGACCGCGGTCGGCACCGGTGCTGCGAATTCGATCCTGACCAGTGCCCGCGAGGCGCAGTCGACCCTGGTCGCCGCATCGGGCGAGGCGTCGAACCAGCTCAAGGGGCTCGCGACCGACGTCGAACGCACGCTGTCCGCGGCGGGCTCGGCCACCGCCGCCTCGATCCTGGCCGGCGCCCGCGAAGTGCAGACCACGCTCGTCACCGCCTCTTCGGATGCGACCAACCACGTCAAGACGCTCACCGCCGACGTGCAGCGCTCGCTGTCGCTGGCCGGCACCAGCACGGCGGAGTTGATCGTCGCCGGCGCCCGCGATGCGCAAGGCGCGCTAATCGCGGCCTCGACCGAGACTGCCAACCAGATCAAGTCGCTGTCTTCCGACGTGCAGCGTTCGCTCTCGATGGCGGGCACCTCGACCGCCGAGACCATCATGAGCGGCGCCCGCGAGGCTCAGAGCACATTGGTCACGGCGTCTTCGGATGCGGCGAGCCAGGTCAAGTCGCTCGCGGCCGAAGTGCATCGTTCGCTCTCGCAGGTCGGCGTGTCGACCGCCGAGACGATCACCACCAGCGCCCGCGACGCCCAGAGCACCCTGCTCGCGGTTTCGGCCGAGCAGACCAGCCAGGTCCGTTCGCTCGCGGCCGAGATGCAGCGCGCGCTGGCGACCGCCGGCGGTGCCACCATCGAGGCGCTCACCGGCGGTATCCGCGAGGCGCAGGGCACGCTGATCTCCGCCTCGACCGACGCGGCGAGCCAGATCAAATCGCTGACCACCGACATCGAGCGCACGCTGACCGCGGTCGGCGCCGACACCGCCTCGACGATCCTCAACAGCGCGCGTGAGGCACAGACCTCGCTGACCTCGACCTCGGCGGATGCCGCGAGCCAGATCCGCACGATCTCGACCGAGATCGAGCGTACGCTGAGCGCAGCCACCGCGAATGCGACCAACGACATCCAAACCAGCGCGCTGAACGCCCAGAACGCGCTGATATCTGCCTCCAACGAGGCGAGCTCGCGGGTCAAGTCGAGTTCGGCCGACGTCGAGCGCTCGGTGCTCGCCGCCAGCAGCAGCTTCGGCCAGGCCATGACCGGCAAGACCGACGAGATCGTCACCTATGTGCAGCAGCAGGCCGACCGTCTGTCGAACATGATCGACGCCAAGCGCGGCGCTCTGGTCGACGCGATCGGCTCCAAGACCAGCCAGCTCACGCTCGACATCGACCGCGTCACCTCCGACGCCCTGAAGTCGATCGAGACGCGCGGCCAGGCCTTCTCGCAGACCATGATGGGCAACGGCTCGGAAGTCGCCCGCGCCATCAATACCGCGAGCGAGATCGCCACCGGCGCGGTCGGCAAGTCGCTCAAGGACCTCGAGCAGGCCTCGCGCTCGGCGATCGACCAGTCGCGCCAGGTCTCGATCGCGGCCGTCACCGAGATGCAGGAGACCAGCAAGATCCTGCGTACCGACACGGTGGCGCTGTTCGAGCGGCTACGCGAAGGCAACATCCTGCTCCAGGAGGTGCTGACCGGTGCGCACGACAACCTCAACTCGCTCGAGCGGGCGCTGGTGACGCGCGTCGCCGACTTCGTCTCGGCGATGAACGACGTCACCTCACGCAACGGCGCTGCGACGCAGAACCTGGAAGACCAGCTCAACGTCTTCAACAGCAAGACCACGAAGGCGCTCCAGGATCTCGGCGAGCTGTCGACCCAGTTCGACAAGCATGGCAAGGCGCTCGTCGAGGCCGCGCAGGTCGTCGAGCAGAGCAACAAGAACACCACCGCCTCGCTCGCCGAGCGCAAGCAGGCGCTGGAATCGCTCGTCACCACGATCGACCTCCGCACGGCCGATCTCGACCAGCGCCTCTCGCGCTTCACCGGCCTGCTCGATGAATCGCTGGCCGCAGCCGAAGAGCGTGCCCGCGACATCGCCCGCGTCGTCGCCGAGACCGCCGGCGCAGGCTCGGCTGCGATCACCCGCCAGTTCGAGGCGGTGCGCGCGGCGTCTGAGGAGGAGCACCGGCAGACCATCGATGCCATGCACGACATCTACCGCCAGACCACGGACGAAGCGGATGTGATGTTCAAGCAGTCGACCGAGAAGTTCTCGAACCTCGTCTCCAGCATGAAGCAGATGGCGCTCGAGATGCACAACGAGCTCGAGGCCACCCGCAACGAGCTGCGCCGCGGCGTGCTCGAGATGCCGCAGGAGGCCGCCGAGAGCACGGCGCAGATGCGCAAGGTGATCGTCGACCAGATCGAAGCACTCGCCGAGCTCAACCGCATCGTGGCCCAGCATGGCCGCGGTCTCGACGTCACCACGACGAACCGCGCCAGCGTGCAGCGCCAGGACGAGCCGGCGGTGCTGGCAGCCGTCGGCGGCCGCGCCACCGAGACCCGCATGCGCGACACCGGCAGCGCCTCGACGCTGCCGCCGCCGGACCTCGGCATGCCGGCTGCGCGCCGCACCGAAGCGCCGTCAGTCGCGCCTGCCGGCAACGACCAGGGCCGCGACGGCTGGCTGTCGGACCTGCTCAACCGCGCCGACACCGGTCCTGCCACTCCGAACGGCCGTGAGGCTCCCCGCGGCCGTGCGGCACCCGCCCCGCAGCCGCAGGCGCCGCAAGGTGGTGGCAATCCGCTGGAATCGCTGTCGCTCGACATCGGCCGGCTGATGGACCGCAACCTCGCCGCCGAGATGTGGGACCGCTACCAGCGCGGCGAGAATAAGGCCTTCACCAAGCGCCTCTACACGCCCGCCGGCCAGAAGGCCTTCGACGAGGTCGCCCGCAAGTATCGCGCCGACCGCAACTTCAAGGGCACGGTCGACCGCTATGTCGCGGAGTTCGAACGCCTGCTCGACGAAGTCGCCCGCGACGGCCGCGGCCCGCAGGAGCTGCGCAGCCACCTGATCTCGGAGACGGGGCTGGTCTACACGCTGCTGGCCCACGCAGCGGGACGGCTGGGGTGAGACGCCAATAGCAACAGCGAATTGCGAATGAGAACGGAGGCCTCACGGCCTCCGTTTTTGTTTGGGCTTGTCATTGCACCAGCAATTTACCGCGCGGTAGGAACTGCGCGGCCCCAACAAGCACCGTCATTGCGAGGAGCTCTTGCGACGAAGCAATCCAGACTGCCTCCGCGGAGACAGTCTGGATTGCTTCGCTTCCGCTTTCGCTCTTCGAGCTACAGCGGACAAGTCGCTCGCAATGACTGCTCGTCCTCCTACCGCCTGCGCTCGGCCGCCGCCGGCTTCGGCGGCTCGGGCGGCGGGGCTGCTTGCGATGAGTTGCTGGCGCCGAACAGCACGCGGGTCGGGTTGCGGTCAAAATTGTTCACGGCGCGGCTGATGTCGCCGAGAGTACGACGGCCGTCGCTCATCAGCGCGCCGGAGCGCTTGTCGAAGTCCTCGGCCAGTTCGCGGATCGACTTGACCGCCTGGAACAGCTCGCCGCCGTCCTTGCCGCCGGCGAGCGTGTTGAGGCCGAGCATGAGACTATCGGCCTTGAGCATGACGCCGTCGACCTTGGCCATCATGCCGTCGATCTTCTCGGAATTGCGGGCGAGCGAATTGGTGAAGGTCTCCAGATTCTTCAGCGAGTTCTTCACCGATTCCTGATTGTCGGCGACGATCTTGTTGATGTTCTGCAGCGTGCCGCGGATCGCCTCGGTGACGTCCTGGAGCTTGTTGGGGTCCGCCGTCAGCGTCGGGATGCCGTCCTGGTCGAGCGGCGGTGCGGCTGCGGCCTCGTCGCCGCCCTTGAGCGAGATTGCGGCGACCCCCGTGAGGCCCTGGAATTCGAGGCCGACCAGCGTGTCCTTGCGGATCGGGGCGTTGTTCTCGATCATGGCGAGTGCGACAACCCGCCGCGGGTTGTCCAGCTTCACCGAGACAACCTCACCCACCCGGATACCGTTGAAGTTGACGCTGCCGCCATTGCGCAGGCCCGCCGCCGGGCCCTCGAACACGACGCGCAGGGGGATGCGCTGCTTGGTGGTGTGCAGCGACTGAAACCACAGCACGAAGCCGATCGCGGCGGCGATCACCGCCAGTGTGAACGACCCGATCAATACGTAATTCGCCCGCGTTTCCATCAGCTGCTCCGGCTACTCAACCCAGCTCTTAACCCATGACCGCGCGGGCGCGCTTGCCATGAAAATACTGCCTCAGCCAGGGATGCTGCGAGGCCTGCATGTCGGCGATCGACCCTGCCGCAATGATCTTACCGTTCCCTAAAACGGCGATGCGATCACATGCTGTGTAAAGGCTGTCGAGGTCGTGGGTTACCATGAAAACGGTCAGGCCCAAAGTGCGCTGGAGCGTCCGGACCAGCTCGTCGAAATCGCCGGCGCCGATCGGATCGAGGCCCGAGGTTGGCTCGTCCAGGAAGACGAGATCCGGATCGAGCGACAGCGCGCGGGCGAGTGCCACGCGCTTGATCATGCCGCCGGAGAGCTCGGACGGGAAGCGCTCGGCAACTTCCGGCTTGAGACCGACCATGGTCAGCTTGGCCATGGTGATCTCGTCCATCAGCCGCTGCGAGACGCGCAGATATTCGCGCATCGGAAACTGGATGTTCTGCCTCACAGTCAGCGATGAGAACAGTGCGCCCTGCTGAAACAGCACACCCCAGCGCCGCTCCACATTTCGCCGCTGCGACGTGCTGGAGGAATCGAGGTCGACGCCGAACACCTCGATGGAGCCTGCGATCTTCGGCACGAGGCCGATGATGGTGCGCGTCAGCACCGATTTGCCGGCGCCGGATGGGCCGACAAAGCCGAGGATCTCGCCGCGCTTGACGTCGAGGTTGAGCCCGTCGAGCACGCGCGTTGAGCCGAACTGCACGGTGATGTCGCGGACGCGGATGATGGGATTTTGGATCTCGGCTGCCATCGTCACATCCCGATCGAGGCGAAGAAGATGGCGAACACGCCGTCCATCACGATGACGAAGAAGATGCCCTTCACCACCGATGCCGTGGTGTGTTGACCCAGCGATTCCGCGCTGCCTTGCACGGCGAGCCCCTCGACGCAGGCGACGATGCCGATCACGGCGGCCATCACCGGCGCCTTGACGATACCGACGATGAAATGATCGATCGAGATGGCGTCGCGGAGCCGCAACAGGAAGGCCTCCGGCTCGACGCCGCCATAGAGCCAGGCGACGAGCCCGCCGCCATAAAGTGCGGCCATCGCGCCGAGGAAAGCGAGAATCGGCAGCGCAATCACGAGCGCCATCATGCGAGGCAGCACCAGGACCTCGATCGGGTCGAACCCCATGGTGCGCAGCGCGTCGATCTCCTCGCGCATCTTCATCGAGCCGAGCTCGGCGGTGTAGGCGCTGCCCGAGCGGCCCGCGACCATGATGGCGACCAAGAGCACGCCGATCTCGCGCAGCACCAGCACGCCGAGCATGTCGACGACGAAGATGTCGGCGCCGAATCTTCGGAAATGGAAGATGCCCTGCTGCGCGATGATGCAGCCGATCAGGAAGGTGATGAGTACGATGATCGGCACCGCGCGCCAGCAGACCTGCTCCAGGTGGTGCACGGTCGAGGTCAGGCGCAGCGAGCGCGGATGGATCAAGACGCGAAAGCCTGCCGCGAGCACCGCGCCGAGCATGTCGACGAGGCCCGCCATGGTGCCGGCAACACCGGCCACGGTCCGGCCGATCTGCTCCAGCATGCCGGTGATGGTGATCGGGCTGCTGTCGATCACGGGGGTCGCCCGCACCCGCCCCACCTCTTCGACGAGGCTGGAATAATTGGCGGAGAGCCCGGCGATCTGGGCCTCGACGGCGCCTTGGGTCAGGCTGCGGCGCAGCCGCTCGATCAGCCAGGCGCCGAAGGTATCGAGCTTGGCGACCTCGGAGACGTCGATGAAGATGCTTTGTGGACCGCCGGCGAGCTTCTCGGCGTCCGCCACCATCCGCTCCAGGACCGGCGCGAAACTCGCGGTCCAGGTTCCGGTGGCGCAGAGTGCCAGCGCGTTGCCCTTGGCAATCCGTTCCAGCTTCGGATCGCCACTCAAGATGTCCGCTCCCGTGCCGAGGCGCAGGAAACGGATAGAATCGGATGGTTGCGCACGCGCCCTTACCTAGAGAAGGTATCCCCAACTGCCCATTGTTAGTTGCTACAGGTAACTAGCAGGTTCAGATTTCGCCAGAGTTCAAAATGACTTCCATGAAATTTGCCTCCCTGGCGGCGCGAATCGAGCGCTTCCCCATCGCCGGCAGCTTTACCATCAGCCGGGGGGCCAAGACCGAGGCCGTGACGGTCGTGGCGGAGGTCAGCCAGGGTGGGCTGACCGGCCGCGGCGAGTGCGTGCCCTATCCCCGCTATGGCGAGACGCCCGAGGCGACGCTAGCCGCCATCGAGGCCATGCAGGACGCGGTGGCCGCTGGGCTGACCCGGGAGGCCCTCCAGGCCGCCATGCCGCCCGGTGCGGCCCGCAACGCGCTGGATTGCGCCCTGATTGACCTCGAGGCCAAGGCTGGGGGCCTGCGGGCCTGGAACCTGCTGAACCGCCCGACGCCCCGCGAGCGCACCACCGCCTACACCATCTCGCTCGGCACCCCCGAGACCATGGCCGCGGCGACCGCCAAGGCAGCGCACCGGCCGCTGCTCAAGATCAAGCTCGGCGGCGAAGGCGATGGGATGCGGATCGCGGCCGTCCGCAAGGCCGCCCCCACGTCCGAGCTGGTCGTCGACGCCAACGAGGCCTGGACCGAGGCCAATCTGGAGCACAATCTTGCCGCCTGCGCTGAGGCTGGCGTCACCCTCGTGGAGCAGCCGCTGCCATCAGGCAAGGACGAGGCGCTGGCACGGATCAAGCGACCGCTCGCTGTCTGCGCCGACGAGAGCGTGCACGACCGATCGTCGCTCGCGCCGCTGCGCGAGCGCTACGACGCCGTGAACATCAAGCTCGACAAGACCGGCGGCCTCACCGAGGCCCTTGCCATGGCCGATGCCGCGCAGACGCTAGGCTTCGAGATCATGATCGGCTGCATGGTCGCAACCTCGCTGTCGATGGCGCCTGCGATGCTGGTGACGCCACAGGCGCGCTTCGTCGATCTCGACGGCCCGCTGCTGCTGGCGCGCGATCGCGATCACGCCCTGCGTTACGACGACAGTCTGGTCTATCCGCCGGACGCCTCGCTGTGGGGATGAGGCTTGAGCCGGTGCCGCGCCGACCAGATCACGAGTGCACCGGCAGCGGCCATCGCGGCCATGACGTAATACAGGTCGTCGCCGATATGGGCGTAGATCGCGCCTGACGCGATCGAGGTCGTTGCGCCCAATAGACCGTTGCACGCGGCGTAGTAGCCCTGCCCCCGCGCGATCTTGTGCGGCGGCACGCGCTGCACCAGGAGATTCATGGTGCCGACGATGGTCATGCCGAAGCTGAGACCGTGGCCGAGCTGCACGATCGCGAGCAGCGTCAGCGGCGGCTCGTTGGCGGTGACGATCCAGCGCACCACCGCGCTTAGCCCGCCGATCGCCATCATCGTGGACGGATGCAGCAAGAAGCGCGGCGACAGCGCGAACACGACGATCTCGGCGATCACGCCCAGCGTCCACAGCCCCGCGATCGTCAGCCCACTGATCCCATGGAGCTGCCAGTTGATGGCCGAGAACGTATAATAGGCGACGTGGCTGCCCTGGATCAGCGCGGCTGAGGCGATGATCGCCCAGAAGCCGACATCGCGCAGCAGCGCCTTGCCACCATGCGTCTCGGTAGTCTTGCGCCTGACATCGTCGAGCCGCTGAAGCAGCAGGCTGGCGAGAACCGCAACGACGGCCCACGCGACGATAACCCAGATCAGATCGCGCGGTGCGATGCTGTCGACGAGATAGCCGCAGGCGATCGAGCCCGCTGCGAAGGCTGCCGAGCCCCACAGCCGCAGGGGTCCGTAATCGAGGCCGTAACGGGCGACACCGCGCAGCGCATAGGCGTCCGTCAGCGGCATCGTCGGCGTCCACATCACGCAGGTCAGCGCATAGATCAGGAATAGAGCCAACGGCTGCTGCTGCAAGCCGACCGCAGTAAAGCCGATCGCCGTCGCCAGCACCGACACCATCATGGCGGTGCGAATGGCCTGGCGCTTTTCGGCAAACGCGGTCACTTGCGGCAGCGTGGTGAAGCGCGTGATCGCCGGCAGCGCGTTGATGAGCCCGATCCAGGCGGCGTCGATGCCGATCGCCTTCAGCCACACCGGGAAGAACGGCAGATGCGTGCCCGAGACCGCGAACACAGCCGAATAGAACAGGGCAAGACTCACGGCGAATCGCCGCTTCTTCGCTGCCGCGATGGGGATTTGTGATTCGGACTGCATCAAACCAATTGCGATTCGGTCGATATCGTGGTGATCGTTACAGTAACGCGCGGTGATTTGCGCGACGAGATTGTCATGGCCAACGAAGCATTCGCCCTCTCGCCCATGTCTGCCCGCGCGGCCCAGCCGAACGAGCAGGATTACGACGCGATCCGCGAAGCCTTCATGGAGACCGCGCGCGGCCGCTGGTTCCTCGGCGAATATGCCAAGCGCAACCGCAACGCCGACACGCGCATGGTGCTCGATGCGGTCGCCAAGATCGAAGAAACCCTTGCGGCACAGCGACAACCCGTCGTCGAGGACCGCCTGCCCGAGGCGCTGATCGAGATCCGCCGCGCCATCCGCGAGGCCGAGACGATCGCGATCGCGGCGTTCGATCCCGCGGCGATCGAGGCGAGCCTGGCGCCGATCCCGCTCGGGGTGCGCATCATCAAGGAGATCTCCTGGCGCTGGCGCGAAATCGGCGCCGACGGCCGAATCTGCGACCTCATTGATTCGCAGCTCGCTTCCATCGAGGCCGCCTGCGGACAGATTTCGACCATCGACCCCCGCGTCGAGCTCAAGGCCGCCTTCGATCTGCTGAAGGATCGCCTCGAGCAGCTTGACGGCGACGCAACGCCGCAGGCCGCGCCGGCTCCCAGGCAGGAGGCACCGTCGTCCGCGGCGGACGTGGCGCCTGCGGAGGTGGCACCTGGCGCGATCGCGAGCGAAGCCCCCGTGGCTTTTGCGGAGACGCCGCACGACATCGCCGCAGCGCCGGAGGCCGAAGCAGCCGTCGAGGCAACCGGCGTCACTGATACTTCCGCCGACGTTGCCGAGCAGGCAATGGACGCCGCCCTCGCGCCCGAGATCGTCGCCGAAAGCCAGGCGGCACTTGAAGAAGCGGCGCATGCGGACATCGCTTTCGAAGAGCCGGCCGCCGAGCCCGCCGCGCTCGCGGAGGCGAACGACGAGTTCGCACTCGATGCCGCCGCGGAAGCCGAGGACGAAGCCATCCTCGAGGCCATCGCGCTGGAGATGGCCGCGCCCGATCCCGAGTTCGACGAGATCATCGAGCCGGTGGAATTGGCCGCCGCCGCGCCGGAACCGATGGCCGCGGAGATCGCAGCTCCGATTGCCGCCGAGATCCCGGAGCCGATCGGACCGGAGCCGGTCGTCGCAGCGGTCGCGGAAGAGCCCGCCGCAAACGCGCAGATCGCGATGGACTCGCTCGCGCGCCTCACCGACGCCATTGCGGAAGCCGCTGCCGAAGTGATGGAGCAGCCGGCCCCGACCATGGCGGCCACAGCAACATTCGCCGCGGCACCAAGCGCGACGCTGCCGATGCCCTCGCCCTTATCCACGTCCTTGCCCGAGTCCTCGCTCGGCGCCACCATCCTCGCCAGCGGCATCCTTCAAAAGCCCCGCGCCGCCGCCAACGACCCGCTCGCGCCGATCCGCCGCATGACCCAGGCCGAGAAGATCGCGTTCTTCTCGTGAGAGCGCGCGCGCTCTCACCACATCGTCAATTGCGAGCGCAGCGAAGCAATGACGGACTAGTCGCGCGCCCCCTCGTCACCCGCAATTCCAGACCGGCCCGATCGGCGTCCGCGTCCAGCATGGACCGAAACTGCCGCCATTGTAGCGGCCGCCGCCGAAGCCGGGGCGGCCGAAATAGTGCCACTCGCCATCCCAGCGGTAATACTGAGGGACCGGGTCGATGTACCAGTGGCGCCGGTCGGCGCGCGACAGGCGACGCATCGCGTCCTTCTGCTTGTAGAGCGGAATGCTGTTGCTTAGCGGCTGGCGATAGCCCGGCAGGAAGCCGTAGCCACGCCAGACCGGCTTGGGACGCTTCTGAACGGGCTCGGCGGGCGCGACTGCGGGCAGCAGAGACAGGATGACAGCAACGAATAGACACATAAGGCGCGACATGAATCGACAATAGTCGATCGATTGCGCGGAGGCCATCCTCCCAATCGATCCCCAATCATAGCAGGTTCCAAGCGTGATTCAGATCACGCAACTTACCATCGTGATAGGGATCACGGACGCCGGACTCGAACGTGGCCAGGCTTGCTCGCAACCAATCTCGCATCGAGATAAGTGGCAAAGGAGCACGCCATGTTCCGCCTAAAGCCTTTCCTGATGACTGCCGGCCTCCTGGGAAGCCTGTTCGGCTTCGCTTGCGGGCCCGTTTCCGCGCAAGTCGCCCCGGCCCAGCCGGCTCCCACCGCGCTGCAAGGCCCGGAGCAGCGGGTGGCGCTGGTGATCGGCAATGCGAACTACCAGAACGCGCCGCAACTTGCGAACCCCGACGATGACGCGCAATCGATGGCGCAGTTCCTGAACTCGGCCGGTTTCGAAGTGGTCGCCGCGACCGACCTCACCCAGAACGACATGCTGCGCGTGGTGCAGGACTTTTCCGCCAAGGTCGCTTCGCGCGGTCCGAACACGGTGGCGATGGTCTATTACGCCGGTCACGGCGTGCAGCTCGCCGGCGAGAACTATCTCGTTCCCGTCGACGCCAAGGTGTCGAGCCCGACCGAGCTCGTCAACAACTCGGTGCGTCTGGTCGACGTGATGTCGACGCTGGAGACGATCCCGAGCCGCATGCGCATCGTCATCCTCGATGCCTGCCGCAACAACCCGTTCCCTCAAGTCAACGATGCCGGCCGGGGCCTAGCCATTGTCGATGCGCCGAACGGCTCGATCGTCGGCTACTCGACCGCGCCGGGCGCCGAAGCGCTCGACGGCACCAGCGGCCACAGCCCCTACACCCAGGCGTTCCTGAACGTCGCGCGCGAGCCCAACGTGCCGATCGAGCAGCTGTTCAAGCGCGTGCGCCTGCAGGTGAACCAGACCACCAGCGGCGCGCAGATTCCGTGGGAGAGCTCGTCGTTGACGAGCGACTTCACCTTCTTCGGCGACACCGCCGTTGCCGCCAATCGGCCGCCGGTAAAAGCGCCGGTGGTGCAGATGGCCTCCAACCTGCCGAGCCGCTCGACCCGCCAGGCCTATGACTACGTGGTGTCCGAGGGCCGGCCGGAATATTATCAGGAGTTCATCCAGATGTACCCGCACGACCCGTTGTGCGACCACATCCGCTGGCTGCTCAACAATCTCCTGATCTCGCAGGCCTGGCACAAGGCTGTGCTCGCGAATTCGCCTGTGGGCTACAAGAGCTTCTATGACAGCTACGGCAACAGCCCCTATGCGCAAGTCGCGCTGAAACTGCAGGCGCAGCCGAAGCAGATCCCGTTGATGCAAGCGACCAAGTTCCTGGCGCCACAGAACATCGCCCCGACGCTGAAGATCGGCAATCTCGGCCAGCCCAAATACATGCCGCTGATGCAGCAGGGCAATGGCGGCGCGCAAGTGAACGGCAATCTGCCGGTCGTGCAGAAGCCGATCGACGGCAACGTCATCGGCAAGCTCGGCAATGGTGGCCAGATCATCAACCTGCCCTCAGGCAACAACCAGCCGAACGGCACGCCGTCGCCGACCCCGGGCAAGATCGTCACCCTGCCCGCGCCGACCAACACGAGCAACAACACTGGCGGCACCGGCAAGATCGTGACGCTGCCCGTGACCAACACCAAGCCGAATGCCAGCAACGCCAACGGCAAGCCGGGCAAGATCGTGAGCATGCCGGGTGCCGGCAAGGGCGACTCGAATGTCGATGTGAAGCCCGTTCAGACCCAGAACCACCCGATCCGCATCAACAACGGCAACACCGGTATCGTGAAGCTCAACAACAATCCGGTGAACAAGGTGCAGTTGCAGAACAACGTGCAGACCAATCGTCCGCAGCTCAACACGATGCCGAACCGTATGGTCAACAGCAGCAACAACTTCCGGCAGTCGATGAACCAGGCGCCGAGCACGGGCGGCGGCAACAATCGCCGGAGCTTCATGCACTGATTCGCGCAAGAAGCGCACACGACACAGGGCAGAGCGGCAACGCTCTGCCCCTTTCTTCATGTCAGCTCTTGAACATTGTCATTCCGGATGCGCCGAGAGGCGCAGGCCCGGAGTCCATTGTGCAGCAGGGTCGGTGGGGAAATGGATTCCAGGTTCGCGCTCGCGCGCGCCCCGGAATGACGCCTAAGCCACCAGCTCGGCGAACAACTCCGCATCAACATTGCCGCCGGAGAGCACGATGACGACGTTCTTGCCGGCCACATCAAGCCGACCCGCGAGCAGCGCGGCAAGGCCGACGGCGCCGCCCGGCTCCACCACGAGCTTCAGCTCGCGATAGGCGAACGCCACGGCCGCGCCGACCTCGGCGTCCGACGCCGTGACGCCGCGCGCGAGCAGCTTGCTGTTGATCGCAAAGGTCATCTCGCCTGGCATCAGGGCCATCAGCGCATCGCAGATGGTGCGGCCCGCCGGCGGATGCGGCTCACGATGGCCGGCGGTAAGCGAAATGCCGTGATCGTCGAAAGCCTCGGGCTCAGCGACCACGATTTCGGCTAGCGGATAGCGCGCCTTCACCGCCGTGGCGACGCCCGCGATCAGGCCGCCGCCGGAGGCCGGCGCCACCACGATATCGGGGGCAAGGCCGAGGCCCGCCATGTCCTCCGCGATCTCACGGCCGGCAGTGCCCTGCCCCGCAATCACGAAGGGATCGTCATATGGCTTGACCAGCGTCGCACCGCGCTTCTCGGCGATGCCGCGCGAGATCGCCTCGCGGTCGTCGCGATCGCGATCGTACAGCACGACCTCTGCGCCGTAGGATTTGGTGCGCTCGCGCTTGGACAGCGGCGCATCCGCCGGCATCACGATCGTCGCCTGCATGTCGAGGATTTTTGCCGCGGCCGCCACGCCCTGGGCGTGGTTGCCCGAGGAGAACGCGACGACGCCGCCGGCGCGCTTGTCCTGCGGAATCGAGAACACCTTGTTGAAGGCGCCGCGGAACTTGAAGGAGCCGGTGCGCTGGAGCATTTCCGGCTTCAGGAAGACCTTTGCGCCGACGCGCTCGTTGAGCACGGGAAAAGACAACAGCGGGGTGCGGATGGCGTAAGGCGCGATCACGCGCGCTGCGGCGTCGATGTCGGCGGGGCCGACCGGGAGGAGCTGTTCGGTCATGGCCGACTTTATCGCGGCCGGCGAGCCGCGGGCAAGACACCTCCCCGCGAGGATTTTCCCCGTCAGGCGACGAAGCGTGGCTGTTCCGCCCCGTTCCGGCCGGGCAGCACCGCGCCGACTGCCTCGATGCTGGCCACGAAAGCCCGGGCCGAAGCCTCCCAGGTGTAATTCGCGGCGAACGCGACGCAGTCCTGCCGGGAGATATCGAGCGCGGCGAAGCAGGCTTTGCGCAGATCGTGATCGAGAACGCCGACCGGCGCATTGCCGATAACGTCGCGGGGACCCTTCACCGGGAAGGCCGCCACCGGCAGGCCGCTCGCGAGCGCTTCCAGTAGGACCAGGCCGAACGTGTCGGTCTTGCTCGGGAACACGAAGACGTCGGCCGCAGCATAGATTTCCGCCAGCGCCTCGCCGTGCTTCTCGCCAAGGAAGATCGCATCGGGATAGGCCTCTTCGAGCGAGGCGCGCGCCGGACCGTCACCGACGATCACCTTGGTACCGGGCAGATCGAGATCGAGAAAGGCCTCGAGATTCTTCTCCACCGCAACCCGGCCGACCGACAGGAACACCGGCGCCGGCAGACAGAGGTCGATCGCGCGCGGGTGGAACAAATGGGTGTCGACGCCGCGCGGCCACAGCACGACATTGTCGAAGCCGCGCTCGCCGAGCTCGCGGGCGAGCGCAGGCGTTGCCGCCATCACGGCACGGCTGGGCGCATGGAAGCGGCGCAGCGCGCGCCAGATCAGCGAGCCCGGCACCGGCACGCGGGCACGGACATATTCGGGAAAGCGGGTGTGGAAGCTGGTCGTGAACGGCAGCTTGCGCTGGCGGCAATAGCGGCGGACCATCAGGCCGATCGGTCCCTCCGTCGCAATGTGGATGCTGTCCGGGCGCGCCTCCTCGATCAGCTTTGCAATTCGCGCCGGACGCGGCATGGCGAGGCGCACGTCGCGATAGCTCGGCATCGCGAAGGTGCGGAACGATTGCGGCGTCAGGAACGTGAACGCGACGCCGAGCCCCTCGGCGCCGTCAGCGAGCTTGGTCAGCGTCCGAACCACACCGTTGACTTGCGGGTGCCAGGCGTCGGTCGCGACCAGGATGCGCATCAGGCAGCTCTCATCAGGCAGCTCTTGCCGCGACCTGCGGGACTTGTGCGGGCTTCTGCAAATGATCCGCCCAGGTGATGATCTCGAAATGGCCGTCGTCGTGCTCGACGAGGGCCGTGCAGCTCTCGACCCAGTCGCCGCAATTCATGTAGCGGATGCCGGCCTCGTCGCGGATCACGGCATAGTGGATGTGGCCGCAGATCACGCCGTCGGCCTCATGGCGCCGCGCTTCGGCGGCGAGCGCCTGCTCGAACGCGCCGATATAGTTGACGGCGTTCTTGACCTTCTGCTTGGCCCATTGCGACAGCGACCAATAGGGCACGCCGAACAGGCGGCGGAAGAAATTGACCAAGCGATTCATCTGGATCGCGAAGTCGTAGGCCTTGTCTCCGAGATGGGCGAGCCAGCGCGCATTCTGCACCACGAGATCGAAGATGTCGCCGTGGATGACGAGATAGCGCTTGCCGTCGACGCCGGTATGGACGGTGTTCTCGACCACGTCGATGCCGCCGAAATGCGTGCCGTAATAGTTGCGCAGGAACTCGTCGTGATTGCCGGGAATGTAGATGATCTTGGCGCCCTTGCGCGCCTTGCGCAGCAGCTTCTGGACCAGGTCGTTGTGTGATTGCGGCCAGTGCCAGCTCGATTTCAGCGCCCAGCCGTCGACGATGTCGCCGACGAGATAGATGGTGTCGGCATCGTGATAGCGCAGGAAGTCGAGCAGAAGATCGGCTTGAGAACCGCGGGCTCCGAGATGGACGTCGGAGATGAACAACGTGCGAAAGCGCCGCTCCGGGCTCTCGTCACTCACATCGTAGCTTCCCATGCGCCAGCCTGTAACAATGTCCCGTGACAGGGGGATGACCGATTGAACCTTTGAGGCACCTTCAAATACGAATCACGCCTTGCCTCGCCCTTCCCCGCGAATATCAGTGGCATGCGACAATCAGGCGACATGGCGCCGCAGCGGCACCTCGCCCAAGACCAGATCCGCTGGAACCCACGAGGCACACGAGGCAAGTGCGCTGCCTCTCCCGCTTGCGGGAGAGGGGTGAGGATGCCTCCTCAAGCGATGATCCCCGAGTGGGGAGAGCCCTCACCCGCACCTTTCGGCGCGACCTCTCCCGCAAGCGGGAGAGGTTGAGCGAGCCCGCGTCAGTAAAATTTGTGGAAATGGTGGATCGGGCCGTGTCCTTGGCCCACGCTGAAGCGGTCGGCGGCTCCGATCGCGGCGCTGATCCAGGCCTTGGCGTTGCGCACCGCTTGCTCGAGCTCCTCACCCCTGGCGAGACCCGCCGCGACCGCCGAGGACAGCGAGCAGCCGGTGCCATGGGTGTTCTTGGTGGCGAGGCGCGGCGCAGCGAGCGCGATGGTGTTGTCGGCATTGACCAGATAGTCGATGCTCTCCGCGCCCTCGCCGTGCCCGCCCTTGACCAGGACCGCACGGCAGCCGAGCGCCAGCAGGCGGCGCCCCTGGCTTTCGATCTCGGCCTCACTGGCCGCCATTGGCTCCTCGAGCAGCGCGGCGGCCTCGGGCAGGTTCGGCGTGATCACCGAGGCCAGCGGTATCAGTCTCGTGCGCAACGCTTCCACGGCCTCGGAGGCCAGCAGTCGGTCGCCTGATGTTGCCACCATCACGGGATCGAGCACCACGTGCCGGGGCGCCCAGCGCGACAGCGCGACCGTGATCGCCTCGATGCTGGCGGCCTGGGCCACCATGCCGATCTTCACAGCACCAACGTCGAGATCGGAAAACACCGCATCGATCTGTGCCGTGACGAACTCCGCCGGCACCGCGTGAATGCCGGTGACGCTGCGCGTGTTCTGCGCCGTCAGCGCCGTGATGGCGGAGGCGCCATAGACGCCGAGCGAGGCAAAAGTCTTCAGGTCCGCCTGGATGCCGGCGCCGCCGCTCGAATCGGAGCCGGCGATGGTAAGTGCGACCGGGGTCGTCATCGCGGGATGCATTTGCTTGAGGACACCGCCATGGCCCTGTCCTAGCGCGATCGTGGAACCCCAGCAAGCGCGACGGCCCGCCGCCATGATTCGCGGCGGCCCGTCGCGCCCGCAACCGGCGCGGCATGCCCCCGCAGTCGGACGGGCTTGAAAAATCGAGCCTCGCCATAGCCTTGATAGCTCGCCCTTGGCGTGCACACTGATGAGTGAGACGTTAGGTGGTGGAATCGCCCAGCGACACTAATCGCGCGAGCCGTCCCCGGCTCGCACGTCTTCCCGGGGGTGGAACTATGTGGGCCTATTTTGAACGTCTCCTCGACTCCTCGATGCTGTCGCCGCATGGCATCTGCCTGTTGTGGGAACCCGAACTGATCTGGCTCCATGTCGTTTCGGACGGTGGCATCGCCGCCGCCTATTTTTCGATCCCGTTCGCGCTCGCGATCCTCGTCACCAAGCGGCGCGACCTCAAATTCGGCTGGGTCTATTGGGCGTTCGCGATCTTCATCATGGCGTGCGGCCTGACCCATGTGCTGTCGATCTACACGCTCTGGGTCCCGATCTATGGCATCGAGGGCATCGTCAAGGCGCTGACCGCGGTGGCCTCCGTGGTCACGGCCGGCGCGCTTTGGCCGCTGCTACCGAAGATCCTGACGATTCCCTCTCCGTTCGAGCTTCGGCAGGTTCAGGCCGCGCTCGAGGAGGAGGAAATCAAGACCCGGGACGCGACGCTCCTGCTCCAGCAAGTCGGGGAAGCCCAGCGCGCGATGCGCGAGAGCGTGGCGCGCCTCACCGCAATCGTCGAGACCGCGGTCGACGGGGTCATCCTGTTCGATGCGCAGGACCGCATCCTGCTGTTCAATCCGGCCTGCGAGCGCTTGTTCGGCTACCGGGCCGACGAGGTGATGGGCCGGAATATCGGCATGCTGATGCCCGAGGCAGCTGCTGCGTCCGACAGCCGCACGGGGCATTTCGCGACCGGCGGCGAGGCCCTCGGCCTGCGCAAGGATGGATCGACCTTTCCGATGAACCTGTCGGTGGGTCAGGCGCGGCAGGACGGTGAATTGATCTTCGTCGGCATCATCCACGACCTGACCGCGCGCAACCTGACCGAGCAGCAGCTCCAGCAGGCGCAGAAGATGGAGACGGTCGGCCAGCTCTCCGGCGGCATCGCGCATGATTTCAACAATCTGCTGACCGTCATGATCGGCAATGCCGAGCACCTCAGCGAGCAGCTCAAGGCGAGGCCCGACCTCAAGCGGTTTGCCGACGACATCTGCCAATCGGGCGAACGGGGCGCCGAGCTGACGCAGCGCCTGCTCGCGTTCAGCCGCCGCCAATTGCTCCAGCCTCAGATGATCGATTGCCGCGGCCTGCTTGATTCCATGTTCAAGCTGCTCAAGCGCACCTTGCGCGAAAATGTCGAGATCAGGACGAGCTCCGGGCCCGGCACGATCATGGCCTTTGCAGACCGCACCCAGCTCGAATCCGCGGTGCTGAACCTTGCGCTCAACGCACAGGATGCCATGCCATCCGGAGGACATCTGACGCTGAGCACGGAGCTGGTTGCGATCGACGACGACTATCGTGTCCTTCACCCGGAAGTCGCATCCGGCACATACGCGTTGATCTCGGTCACCGACGACGGCGAAGGCATGACGCCTGATGTCACCGCGCGCGCCTTCGAGCCGTTCTTCACCACCAAGGAGGTCGGCAAGGGCTCCGGGCTCGGCCTCAGCATGGTCTATGGCTTTGCCAAGCAATCCAATGGCCATGTCTCGATCTACAGCGAGGCGGGCCTTGGGACGACGGTCCGGATCTACCTGCCGCGCGCCGATGCAGGGCAAACACAGGCCGACCTCGTCGACGGCGAGGACACAGCACCCAGAGGATACGAGACCATTCTGATCGCCGAGGACGATCCGTTCGTTCGCTCCTCCGCGATTCGCAGGGTGGAAGCTCTCGGATACCGCGTCGTCGCCGCGGTCAACGGCAAGGAGGCCCTGCAGCAGCTGCGCACCGACCCCAGCATCGACATGCTGTTCACCGACATCGTGATGCCCGGCGGCATGAGCGGCTGGGAGCTTGCCGATCAGGCACGGCGGATTCGCCCGGGCCTGCCGGTCCTGTTCACCTCGGGCTACGCGCTGGAGACCCTGGTGGAGCAGGGCCGCGCGCATGCGCAAGCCATCGTGCTGACCAAGCCCTATCGCAAGGTCGAACTCGCGCAGCGGCTCAGGGATGCATTCGCCGCGGCGGCCGTCGCCTCCTGAGCGCCGGACCGGCAACTGGCGGCCGGCAAGTTCGCTTGCTAAATGCAGCCGGTTTTGGCCTATTAGCCGGCCAGATGTGCTTTCGGAGTGACCGCGATGGTTCCTTTTTTCGTCCAGATCAAATGCAAGCTCGGCCAGTCCTATGTGGTCGCCAATGCGCTCGCCGAAGCCGAGATCGCCTCCGAGATCTACTCCACCGCCGGTCAATACGACCTCCTGGTGAAGTTCTACGTCGACAAGGACACCGACATCGGCCACTTCGTGAACGAGAAGGTGCAGGTGCTGCCCGGCATCCAGGACACCCTTACCATCATCACGTTCAAGGCGTTCGGCACGGGCTAATGCTGCTACACTAGCTCCCCTGCTTGCGCTTGGGCGGCGTCGGCCCGTCCACCGGCGGCAGCGATTTGACGTAGTCCGCCATCGCCGCGAGATCGGCATCCGGCAATTGCGAGGTGTTCTTGATGACGCGCGTCATCGCGCCGCCGGCGCTGTCGCCGTCGGGCAATTCGCCGGTCTTGAGGAAATAGGCGATATCCTTCGCGCTCCAGTCACCGAGGCGCTTCTGGGTGATGTTGGGGATCCACCCCTCGCCTTCCGGATTGGGCCCGCCGGCAAACCGCTCACCGGAGATGATGCCGCCAAGCGCGTTGCGCGGGCTGTGGCATTCGGCGCAATGGCCGAAACTGTTCACGAGATAGGCGCCGCGATTGAATTCCGGCGACTTCGCGGCGTCGGCGACGAAGGGCTTGTCGTCCAGAAATAAGAACTTCCAGATGCCGATGTTGCGCCGGATGTCGAAGGGAAAGCCGACGTCGTGGTCACGCACTTTGCCTGCAACGGCTGGCAGCGTTTTCAGATACGCAAAGAGATCGAGCACGTCCTCGCGCCTGGCGTGCTGATAGGAGGTGTAGGGAAACGCCGGAAAGTAATGCTGCCCGGACGGCGAGACCCCGTGCATCACCGCATTGACGAAATCGGCGTCCGTCCATTTGCCGATGCCGTCGGCCGGATCGGGCGAGATGTTCGGCGCGTAGAACGTTCCGAACGGCGACTTGATCACGACGCCGCCACCAAGCCTGAGACGATCGGGCTGATTGGGAACGGCGTGGCAGGACGCGCAGCCGCCGGCGTTGAACATCACCTCGCCATTGGCAAGATCAGGCGCATGGGGTGGCGGCGTGGTGCTCGCAGCCGCCACCACCGGCGCGCTGAGCCACCAATAGATGCCCGTAGCGGCGATCGCGACGAGCAGCGCCACGAAAATTGTTCGTTGCAACATGCTGATCCATTCATTCGTTGCGGCGAACCTATGACCGATCTCCGTGCGGCTCCAACCACAAAGAATTTAGCCCGCCCTGGCCGGAAACGGGAATAAACTGAAATGCCGACTGTTGAAAGTTAGCCAGCCCGAACGGGTTTTGCAGGGAGAATGTCATGAACAAGACCGTCATCGCCATGTGCGCGCTCGGTGCCATCGCTTTTGCAGGCCCGGCCTGCGCCGAAAAGCTGAAAGCAACGCTCGACGCCAAGTCCGAGGTGCCCGCAACGACCAGCAGCGGCAGCGGAACGGCCGATCTGAACTACGATGCCGCCAGCAAGAAATTGTCCTGGACTGTCAACTATTCCGGGCTCTCTGGCCCTGCCACCGCGGCTCATTTCCATGGCCCGGCCGAGGCGGGCAAGAACGCCGGCGTTGCGGTCGCGATCCCGAACGCGGCCGCGAGCCCGGTCAAGGGCGAAGCGACGCTCACCGACGCGCAGGCCGCCGATCTGCTCGGCGGCAAGTACTACATCAACATCCACACGGCGGCGAACCCGGGCGGCGAGATCCGCGGCCAAGTGACGAAGTAAGCGCAAACGCGACTTCGTTGCGCGAAGGCCGGACGCAGGAGGGCGTCCGGCCTTTTCGATTCTCGCCACGCTCAAGCCGCATTCAGCGCCTGCGCGAGGTCGGCGATCAGGTCAGACGGATTTTCGATTCCGATCGACAGCCGGATCGTGGAATCGAGGACACCGATTTTCCGGCGGATGTCGGCGGGAACGCCGGAATGGGTCATCGTCGCCGGCAGGCTCGCCAGCGATTCCGTTCCGCCGAGACTCACGGCGAGCTTGAAGATCTGGAGCGCGTTGAGGAATTTGACGGCCGCTTCCTTGCCGCCGACAATATCGAACGAGAATGTGGAGCCGGCGCCTGAGCATTGCTCCGCGAACACCCGTCCGGCTGGCGATGCGTCCTCGTGATGACCGAGATAGTGGACTTTCGCCACCTTGGGGTGATCGCGCAAATAGTCCGCGACGAGGCGCGCATTCACATCGGCCTTTTCCATGCGCAGGCTCAGCGTCTCGAGCGACCGATTGATCATCCAGCAGGAATGCGGATCGAGCTGGGTGCCGATGGCGCCGCGCAGCGCCTTGATCCCCTTCATGAGCGCCTTCGAGCCGAGCGCGGCGCCCGCGATCAGGTCGGAATGACCGCCGACATATTTCGTGAGCGAGTACAAGGAAATATCTGCGCCGTGCTCGATCGGTCGCTGAAACACCGGTCCGAGCAGCGTATTGTCGCACGCGATGATCGGTGTGTGTCCCTGAGCCTTTTCGACGGCCTCGGCGACACGGCGCATCATCGCAATGTCGACCAGCCCGTTGGTCGGGTTGGCGGGAGTTTCGATCAGGATCATCGACACCCGGCCCTTGCGCATGGCCTCCTCCGCGGCCTGCTTGACTGCCGCCTCGTCGATGCCATCGGCGAAGCCGACGGCGCCGATCGACAGGCGCGCTAGCGTGTTCGTCAGCAGGGTTTCCGTCCCGCCATAGAGCGGCTGGGAGTGCAGAATGACGTCGCCGGGGCGCACGAAAGCCAGGATCGTGGTTGCGATGGCCGCCATGCCGGACGAGAACAGAGCGCAGCTCTCGGTGCGCTCGTAGATCGAGAGCCGATCCTCGACGATCTCGCTGTTGGGATGATTGAAGCGCGAATAGACCAGGCCTGCGCCCATCCCCTCCGGCGGCTCGCGCCGGCCGGCGACGTAGTCGAAGAAGTCCTGGCCGTCGTCGGCCGTCTTGAACACGAAGGTCGAGGTCAGGAACACCGGCGGTTTGATAGCGCCTTCCGACAGTTGCGGGTCATAGCCATAGGTCAGCATCAAGGTTTCCGGATGCAGCATATGGTTGCCGATGTGGGTCTTCGACGGGAACGGTTTTGCCATGGCCTATCTCGCTGTTGATTCAGTTCCTCGCCGGGCGTTGGAACTCCTGCTATCATGAGGCAGTCAGGCGCGAGATGCGCCGGCATCCAACAGCTCACATCAATGCCGCGGCGGCTGAAGCAAAGATAGCCGCTCTCACAGCGATCCGTCAGGCCTTGCGGACGGAATTTCGTGCTGCGCTGCGACTCGCGGACCATGGTCGCGCAAAAAGTGCGGCTGCTTTCGCAACTGCCATTTTTCAATTCTGGTAGCCCGGATTTCTCTTCACTCCATCCCGGCTACGGACCTAGAACTGTGCCCTGTTATTTCAACTTCACCCGATACGTCTCGTGGCAGTCGGTGCAGCGATCGTTGATCGCGGTATAGGCCGCTTTCAGGCTCGCGACATTGGTGATCTTGCCTTTGACGTCGGCGATCGCCTTCTGCACCGGAGGGATCTTGGAGTCGAAATCGGCCTTGTTCTGCCAGACCTTTTGCGAGGCGCCATAGGTCGCGTTCACCACGTCCTGCTTGGGATTGACCTCGAAGGTCTTGGCGATCTTGGCGACATCCGCCTCCAGATGCGCGATTGCCTCGTCGACCGCCTTCTGATTGTAGGGAATGTCGCCCTTCGTCATCTTCTGAATGACAGTGTAAAGACTCTTCGCCTGCGAGCGCATCAGATTGTCCTGCTGAACGGCAATCTCCTGCTGCGCCATGACGGCGCCCGCGCCCAGCAGCAGGGCGCCCGCGACGATCAACGTTCGTTTCATTGGCTCGTGTCTCCGGCTCGCAGAGTTTTTCGGGAGAGGTCGTCCATGACTAGAACCCCGCGCCAGGCGTTTATTCCCGCGCGGGGTTATCTGGACTTCAGAGGCTGTGACGGCGGTGATGCTCGTTGATCGCAATCCACACCCGCTCGGGCGTTGCCGGCATGTCGATGTGGTCGATCTTGTATTCGCGCCAGAGCGCATCGACGATGGCGTTGACGACGGCCGGACAGGAGCCGATCGCGCCGGCCTCACCAGCCCCCTTCACGCCCAGCGGATTGGTCTTGCAGGGAACGTTGTTGGTCTCGAACACGAAGGCCGGCCCGTCCGCCGCGCGCGGCAGCGCGTAGTCCATGTAGGTCGCGGTGATGAGCTGGCCGTCGCTCGCGCCATAGACCACCTGCTCCATCAAGGCCTGGCCGATGCCCTGCATGGCGCCGCCATGCACCTGCCCCGCCAGCAGCAGCGGATTGAGCGTCTTGCCGAAATCGTCGACGATCACATAGTTGACGATCTTGATGATGCCCGTGGCCGGATCGAGCTCGACTTCCGCCAGATGCGTGCCGTTGGGATAGGTGCCATCGGCGCTGGCGAAGGTGGCGCTGCCGTTCAGCTTCGACGGATCGGCGCCGGGCCGCTTGGCGAGGTCGGCGAAGGAGATCGAGCGGTCGGTGCCGGCGATCCGGATCACGCCGTCGGTGATCTCGAGGTCGCCCGCGCTCGCTTCCAGCGCCTGCGCTGCGAACTCCTTCAGCTTCTTGCCGAGATCGCCCGCAGCACGCTCCACGCAGACGCCGCCAGTGGGAATCGAGGCCGAACCGCCGGTGCCGAGGCCCGTCGCGATCTCGTCGGTGTCGCCCTGGTGGATATGCACGCGCTCCGGCGGCAGGCCGAACTGTTCGGCGACGATCTGCGCATAGGCGGTCTGATGACCCTGCCCGCTCGATTGCGTGCCGATCAGGACGGTGATGTCGCCACTGGGATCGAGACGGACATTGGCCGTCTCCTCACCCATCACGCCGCAAATCTCGACATAGCTCGCAAGGCCGATGCCGCGGATTAGGCCATGCTTCTTGGCCGCCTTGGCGCGCTTTCCAAACTCCTTCCATTCCGCGATCTCCATCGCGCGCTTCAGATGCGCGGCGAAGTCGCCGGAATCGTAGACCTTGCCAGTCGCGGTCTTGTAAGGCAGCGCCTTCGGCGGAATGAAATTCTTGCGGCGGATGGCATCCGGCGTCATCTCGAGTTTCCGCGCGCAGGCATCCACGAGGCGTTCGATGACGTAGGCCGCCTCCGGCCGCCCCGCGCCGCGATAGGCATCGACCGGCACGCTGTGGGTGAAGATGGTGCGCACCCGGCAATGGAAGGCCTGGATGTCGTAAAGACCTGGCAGCATGCCGGCGCCGCCGTGCGGGATATAGGGCCCGAAGGTCGACAGATACGCGCCCATGTCGCCCATCAGATCGCAATCCATCGCGAGGAACTTGCCGTCCTCGGCCAGCGCCATCTTGGCGGTGGTGACGTTGTCGCGGCCCTGCGCGTCGCCCATGAAATGCTCGGAGCGGTCGGCCGCCCACTTCACCGCCTTCTTCAGCTGTCGCGCCGCGACCGCCATCAAGGCGTATTCCCGGTACGGAAACAGTTTTGTGCCGAAACCGCCGCCGACGTCGGGGCAGATCACCCGCATCTTGTCGCTCGGGATATTGAGCACGTTCTGGCAGAGGATGTCGCGCAGGCGATGACTGCCCTGGCTGCCGACGGTCAGCGTCAGATGGTCGCGCTTGGCGTCGTATTCGCAGACGGCTGCGCGCGTCTCCATGAAGCTCGCGACCACGCGCGGATTGACGATGGAGATTTCGGCGACCGCATGCGCCTTGGCAAAGGCAGCTTCCGTCGCTTGCTTGTCGCCGATCGAGACGTCGAACAGCACGTTACCCGGCTTGTCCGGCCAGACCTGCGGGGCCCCGGGCTTCACAGCGTTGACGACGCCGGTCACCGCCGGCAGCGGGCTCCATTTGACGTCGATCGCCTCGATCGCGTCACGGGCTTGATCGATGGTCTCGGCGACCACGAAGGCGACGGCATCGCCGACATGGCGTACCTCATCCTTGGCGAGGATCGGGTAAGGGGGGCCGGTGAACGGATCGGTCTCGAGATTGAACAGGCACGGCAGATTGCCGAGATCCTTGACGTCATCGGCAGTCAGGATCAGCGCAACGCCGGGTAAGCCGCGGGCACGGTTCACATCGATGGTGTATTTGGCATGCGCGTGCGGCGAGCGCAGCACCAGGCAGCGGAGCGCGGCCTGCGGCGTGTAATCGTCGGTATAGCGGCCCTTGCCGCGGATGAGTGCGTCATCCTCCTTGCGCAGCACGCTTTGGCCAACGCCGAACTTGATGGGAGCCGCCATTTTGTCTTCCCGTTCTCATGGTTGTTTTGTCGGCATATTGCCGTGGAAAGAGAGTCAAGGCAAACGGGTTTAGGCATGCAGCGTCCGCGAAACTTGTTCGCTGCCCTCGCCTGTCAGAGCGGGACGGGCGCGAAAGGTCGCAGCTCGGTCATTTCCCTGTGAGGATCGATGCGGTTATTGGCATGATAGTTGCCGAACTAACCCGCAAGCGCAATCCCATGAACAAGCGGCCGTGCTGTCCGCCGCTTGTTCGCAAAGCGCATGTCCGCGTCTGATGCCGATCAGGTCACATGACACCACGGCTCGATAGATGCGTCGCCCTATCTCTAAGCGTATCGATGGCTCGTTGAGATGTGATGTAGTCGATCTCGCTACGCGTCAAGCCGATGTCCATCAGCTCCCTGTCACTCAGCTCCTGCAAAGTGACCCTTAAGCCCTGGCGTTCGCGCCGCCGCTGAAACGCACGCCAACACTGCTTGAGCAGGCTTAAGACGCTTTGCGCCGAAGAAGTGGCCGCTGGTCCAGCAGTATCCTTTTCCAGTGCAATGGGAAGGTCGAGGCGGAGCGCAGCGGCATCGCGCTCGGCCTCGGATGTGATGATCGTCTGTTGGGGTGGCATCGGACGCTCCTGCTGTTGGGCCGGCAGGGAGCATGGCCAAACAAAAGGCCCCGTCCGATGCCGGCGGGGCCTGGTGGAAAAGATGTCGTCGTCGAAATCCTAGCGCGCGACTCCTCCCACGGCCCAGCCGAAGCGGGTCATGTGCATGAAGTTGACGGTGCGCATGGATTTGATCATGAGACGCTCGTACCACAACAATCGCGTAAAATCAAGGGATGTGCCAATGTCTGCTGCATCCTAGAAGCGAGCCATTTGCTCCGGCGCAGTCGTCTCTGGAAATTCGCCTGGCCGCACCGCGAAGAGGAGCACCAGCAGCAGATTGGTTTTGCTTCCTCGGCGCACACCGAGATGCAGTGCTTTGGCGAATGTCAGGGTAAGCTAACGCTGTTCCGGGTATTTCGGCGTCTTGCCACTTATTGGAGGACTTGCCACGCGGGTTTCGTTGGGCAAGACTGCTCGCATTTCAAGTACTTGTTTGAAAGGGTGTCCTCATGCCCGAAACATTGGAAAGCCTATTGTGGTGTGCAGCGCTGGCGACGTGGTTGATGCTTTTCTTCGGAATCACTGCCGAGCGCTTGAAGCCTCTCTCAAAACACCTCAGCCATCTACTCGAGGTTACGTTCAGGCCTAGGGCGAAGTGACGCAATAATGGCCTTAAGGCGCGGCTTGGCAGCTGCCAAACTGGCAGGGCTGTGCGTCCCCTTGATGATGCAAGGGCGAACGAACCAAAGCGCCCACATCGTGCGGCCGCACTCTCTCAGCTCTGCGAGGGAGCGACGATGCTTGCGCCTCCAGGCAGTTAGAACGGGCAACGCTGCTAGCCTGTCAGCCTCCGATCGAGGGAGAACCGCCCCCCTCCGGTGACCAGGATCAACAGAGCGCCTCCCAATATCGAGATGTTTTTCAAGAAATTATTGTACTGCCCAATCTGTTGCGGACCGGCGGGATATTCCCAGTAACGATGTGCGATTGCAGTAGCCGCGACCACAAATAGCAAAACCAAAATTGCGCAGTAGCGCGTTCCAAGGCCGAGTATCAAACCAACCGATATCACTATTTCCAGCAGGACGGTTATTGTCGTGAACAGCTGGGGCATTGGAAGGTTCAGCGACCGGAAATAGCCCACTGAGCCGCTGAAATTCGTAAGCGCTCCGTACGCGCTTCCGACGAAGACCCATGCAAGCAGGATGCGGCCGATCAGGATCAGCAGGTCGGCATTGCCGGTGGCGAACTTGTCAATTTGAGATGTGGGCCAGGGAGAGCGGAATGGCATGGTCACTGCCTCATCGCCTTGTTGCCTGAGGACGTCACCTGAATATCCAAAGATCGTATCACGATCGGGGAACCGCATGAAAGGCCCCGGCGAGGCATCGCGCTGTAAACGCCTGGTGCCTCGGACGCTAACAAGCGGCTCATCCGCACGGCATTTTCATCGAAAATCACTTCATCCGCATCGGCGACGGGCCGCATCAGGCGCATCCGGCCGCAGTGGGCAAGGACCTGATCGGACACGGCGCGGTGATCGCCGGGTAACGCCTAGCTGCGCATCAGCGAGATCAGCCAGTTGCGGCCGAACAGGATGAGGATCGCGAGCGCGTAGACGATCGTGCCCCCGATGGCCAAGAGGGCCAGCGTCAGTTCGTCCCGGAAGGCCTGCATGGAGGCCAAAATGGCCGCGCTGAAGTGCGCGATCAGCCAGAACGCGGCAGACAGGACCAATCCGGTCAGCAGGAATTTGGCCAGCGACATCAGCCAGCCGCGGTCCGGCACGAGAAAGCCTCGCCGCGCGGCGAAGAAGAGCACCAGCAAGAGGTTGGTCCAGACACCGACGGCTGTTGCGAGCGCGAGGCCGATCTGGGCGAGCGATCCCATCAACGCGACTTTCAGGGCGACGTTGACGGCGATGCCGGTCAGCGAAGCGCGGACCGGCGTTGCCGTATCCTTGCGCGCATAGAAGGTCGCGACCGCGCTGCGGATCAACACGAAGGGGATCAGGCCGATGGCATAAGCTGCGAGCGTGGCGCCGGCGGCGGCGGCATCGGCCTTCGAGAATGCGCCGCGGGCGAACAGCGCGCGCATGATCGCCTCGGGCACGGTGATGAAGGCCGCGACGAACGGCACCGAGAACAGCAGCGTGAAATCGAAGGCACGTCGTTGTGCCTTCATCGCACCGTCATGGTCGTTGGCTGTGATTCGCCGCGACATCTCCGGCAGCAGCACCGTGCCAATGGCGATGCCGATGACGCCGATCGGGAGCTGGTTGAGGCGGTCGGCGTAATAGAGCGCCGACAGAGCACCGGCAGGCAGGAACGTCGCAATGATGGTGTCGGCGAACAGCGCGACCTGGGTACCCATCGAGCCCAGCGTCGCTGGCCCCAACGCCTTAAAGAAGCCGCGGACGTCTTCATCGAGCCTCAAGGGCGCAAAGCGCGGCAGGCCGCCATGACGCGCCAGATCGCCGGCGAGCAGGAAATATTGCAGGAAGCCGGAAATCAGCACGCCCCAGGCCGCGGCGTGGCCCGCGGTTGGAAACCAGGCGGCCAGCGCCAGCGTCATCATCATCGCGACGTTGAGGAAGATCGAGGCGGCCGCGGCACTGGCGAAGCGCTGCATCACGTTGAGCATGCCGCCGTAGAGCGTCACTAGCGTGATCAGCAGCAGATAAGGAAAGGTGATTCGCGTGAGCTCGATCGCGAGCTTGCGCTGCTCGGCGTCCTCGGAAAAGCCGGGCGCCAAAATGCTCATGGCCTGCGGCATGAACAGCCAGGCGACGATCAGCAGCACGATTTGCGAGGCCAGCAGCAGCGTGAAGATGCGATCGGCGAACAGTCTCGCCGCCCCCTCACCCTTCTCGCCATGGACATGCGCGTAGGCTGGCACCCAGGCCGCGTTGAAGGCGCCCTCGGCGAAGATCGCGCGGAAATGATTGGGCAGTCGCAGCGCCACGAAAAAGGCGTCGGCCACGGGGCCGGCGCCGAGAATCGCCGCGAGCATGATGTCGCGGGCAAATCCCGTCACCCGTGAGAGCAGCGTATATCCGCCAACCGTGAAGATGCGTCCGAGCATGCGTCTGTTTTAGAGCATGGCAGGATTAGGTCTAGGTGCTAGCCGGGAGGAAGGTCCGCCCCCTCCCGCGCCTGCGGGGGAGAGTTGGGGAGAGGGTGTCTCAAGAACGAAGACTCCCCCAGAGGACAGAACCCTCACCCGGCGCTTCGGCCGCCCTCTCCCGCAAGCAGGAGACGTGAAGAAGCCGCGGCGCAATCACGCTGAAACCGCGCCGCGCACGGCGGCGATGACGCGCTCCTGGTCGGCTTCGGTCAGATAAGCATGCATCGGCAGGCTGATGACGTCCTGCGACAGGCTTTCACATCCCGGCAAGCCGCCTTCTGCGACCGGATAGTGCTTGTAGGCGGTCTGCTGATGCATCGACTTGCCGTAATAGATCGCGGTCGGCACGCCCTGGGCCTTCAGCGCGGCGGCAAAGCCGTCGCGGTCTGTGCCTTTGGGCAGGCGGATGGTGTACTGCGCCCAGACCGACGTGTTGCCGGGGCTAAGACGCGGCACGGTGACGACGTTGGACAGGCCACGTGCGTAGCGCTCTGCGACCTTGTTGCGGGCGGCGATCTCGTCGTCAAAAATCTTCAGCTTCTCGAGCAGGATCGCGGCCTGCATGGTGTCGAGCCGGCCGGTCAGGCCGAGCCGGACGTTGTCGTATTTGTCGACGCCCTGCCCGTGCACGCGGATGCTGCGCAGCGTGGCTGCAAGTTCGTCATCGTCGGTGAAGATCGCGCCGCCGTCGCCGAAGCAGCCGAGCGGTTTGGCGGGAAAGAAGCTGGTCGCAGTGGCGTGCCCGAGCGTGCCGAGCTTGCGGCCCTTGTAACTCGCACCAAAGCCCTGCGCGGCATCGTCGAGCACGAACAGACCTTCGGCCTTGGCGATCTCGGCGATGGCGTCGTGATCGGCAGGCTGGCCAAACAGGTCGACCGGAATGATAGCAACCGGCTTGAGCCCGGCCTTGCGGGCGGTCGCGATGCCGCGCTTCAGCGACTCCGGGCTCATGTTGAAGGTCGCCTCGTCCACGTCGACATAAACCGGCGTCGCGCCGGTCCGCGCCACTGGCGAGGCGGTCGCGATGAAGGTGAAGGACGGACACAGCACGGCATCGCCGGGTCCGACCTTCTTCGCCATCATCGTCATCAGGATCGCGTCGGTGCCACTAGCGCAGCCGATGACGTGCTTGGCACCGCTGTAGGCCGCAAGCTGCTTCTCCAGCTCGAAGACCTCCGGGCCGTTGACGAACTGGCAATGGTCGAGAACCCGCTTCACGGCTGCATCGAGCGAGGCGCCGAGCCGGCGGCGCTGCGCGCCGACATCGATGAAGGGAATGGGATCGGAACGCAGATGCTGGTTCATGGCGCTTTGCTGATTTTCTCGCGAAGTTTGAGAAGCCGACATGGAAAGGAATCAGCCGGCGACACGACGCGGGCCCTTGCGGGCGGGCGCCGTGGCGGCGGGGCGCGACGGCGTTTCCAGGCACTGTGTCGCGATCTCGAGACTGGCGACGCCCTCGTCGCCGGTCACTGCAGGGGTCTCGCCGTGGCGGACCGCATTGAGGAACGCGATCAGCTCGGCGCGCAGAGGCTCGTCATGGCCGACCGGTAGATGCCGCATCGAATAGCTGCCATCGGGCTTGAAGCCGAAGCATTCGGTGACCTGGCGCGTCAACAGATCGCCCATCACGTATTTGTCGCGCGTCGCGACCGTGACGCTGCGCGCCTTGAACGGCGTCAGCCAGTTGGTGTTGATGTGGGCGAGCACGCCGTTAGCGGTGCGGAACTGCAACAGCGCGATGTCCTCGCGCTCGGCGACCGCGCTCGACAGTTGCGGCTGCACCTCGACGATGTCGGATTCGGTGAACCAGCGGATCAAATCGATATCGTGCACGGCGAGGTCGATGACGACGCCGACATTGGACATGCGCGGCGGGAACGGGCCGACGCGGGTGATCGCGATCGACAAGATGTCCTCGCCCGCGATCGCCTGCTTGACCGCGGCGACAGCCGGATTGAAGCGCTCGACATGACCGATCATCAGCGTGACGCCGGCCTTTTGCGCGGCGGCGACGATCTCGCGGCCCTCTTCGACCGTGGACGCGATCGGCTTCTCGACCAGGACGTGGATGTTCTTGGCGATGCAGGCGAGCGCGACCTCGTGATGCAGATGGGTGGGCGCTGCGATGGTGACGGCATCGACACCCTCGGCGAAGAGCTGGTCGAGCGTCTCGAAACCCTGGCAGCTCGCAAGCTCGGTGGTGCGGGTGCGGTGCGTCGGCGAAGGATCGACGATGCCGACGAGGCTGACGCCGGGAAGACCCGCGAGTACGCGCGCGTGGTTGCTGCCCATCACGCCGGCGCCAATGACGCCGACGCGCAGGCCGGCCTTTGCCGGTGCAGATCCTTTGGAACTCATCTGATGGAACCCCGATTCAACCCAAATCCCCGGCGCCGCTTCTAGCACGGGCGCCACATTTGTGGCGAATGACGCGCTAGCGGTCCGGACACGATTTGATTCAAAAAATTACACGTTCCCGGGGCCTTAAGCCGGAAAAGATACCGCTCTTTCGGCCCGGATCGCGTGATTCGGAGTTTGCTGGTTACGACCTTTGATAGTCGTCTTCAATCCGGATGATGTCGTCTTCCCCGAGATAGCTTCCAGTCTGGACCTCGATTAGTTCCAGCTGAATTTTGCCGGGATTCTCCATCCGGTGGACGGCGCCCATCGGGATGTAGATCGACTCGTTCTCGTGCACCGCCTTCACGGTCTCGTTGACGGTGACCTGTGCCGTGCCCCGCACCACGATCCAGTGCTCGGCACGATGGTGATGCTTCTGAAGCGACAAGCGGCCGCCCGGCTTGACCACGATGCGCTTGACCTGGTGCCGCTCGCCATTGTCGACGGATTGATAGCTGCCCCAGGGCCGGTGCACTTTAAGATGTTCCTCGGTGACCTTGGGCGCGACCGCCTTGAGCTTGGTCACGAGACGCTTCAAGCCGTTGGCATCCTTCTGGCGCGAGACCAGCACCGCATCCGCTGTGGCGACCACCACGAGATCGTCGACGCCTTCGAGCGCGACCAGCGCGGAATCGGTAGTGACGTTGCAGTTGCGGGAGTCTTCGAACACCGCCTTTCCGTGCGCGGCGTTGCCCAGCGCGTCCTTCTCCGAGAGCTCCCACACCGCGTGCCAGGAGCCGACGTCGGACCAGCCGCACGACACCGGCACGACCGCGGCGCGCGAGGTCTTTTCCATCACCGCATAATCGATCGAGATCGCCTTCGCCGCGCCGAACGCCTGAGGCTCCAGCGTGACGAAGCCGAGATCGCGGCCGGCGTTGGCGACTGCATTGGAGATCGCCTCGATGCTCGCTGCGTCCACCCTGCGATATTCATCGAGCAGCACACTGGCCGGAAACATGAAGTTGCCGCTGTTCCAGAGATAGCCGGAATTGACGTAGTCCGATGCTTGCACCGCATCCGGCTTTTCGACGAAACGCGCGACGGCGTGCACCTCGCCGGTGATCACCTCGCCCGGGTTGATATAGCCGTATTCGGTCGCCGGCCGCTCCGGCTTGACGCCGAAGGTGACGATGCGCCCGGCATTCGCGGCCGCAAGGCCTTCGCGGCACGCGGCGACGAAGGCGGCATTGTCCCGCACCACGTGGTCGGCGGCGAGCGCGAGCACGATCGCCTCATTGGCGCGGTTCTGCGCGAATACCGCACCCGCGGCGATCGCAGGTCCGGAATCGCGCCGCATCGGCTCGAGGATCACATCGGCCTCGATCGCGATCTCGGCGAGCTGCTCCAGCACCATGAAGCGATAGGCCGCATTGGTGATGACGATCGGTCGATCGAACAGCGAGGGATCGGAGACGCGCAGCAGCGTGTCCTGGAAGGTCGAGCGCGTGCCGAACAGCGGCAGGAACTGCTTGGGCCGCACCTCGCGCGAAGCTGGCCACAGCCGCGTGCCGGCACCGCCGCACATGATCAGGGGGATTATGCGTTTGTCCATCGTCATCTCAAACCTTGAAATAGTCCCGATACCAGGTGACAAAGTTACGGACCCCATGCTCGATCGGCGTTGACGGCGCAAAGCCGGTGTCGCGCATCAGATCCTCGACATCCGCGAACGTTTCCAGCACATCTCCCGGCTGCATCGGCAGCAATTCTTTGATCGCCGTCCGGCCCAGCTCCCGCTCCAGAAGCCCGACGACGTGCATCAGTTCCTCCGGATGGTGATTGCCGACATTGTAGAGCTTTGACGGCGCATTTGCGGCCGCCGGATCGTCCGCAGGCACACGATCGATCAGCTTGGATACTACACGCGTCACGTCATCAATATAGGTAAAGTCGCGGCGCATCCTGCCATGGTTAAAGAGCCGGATCGGCCTGCCCGCCATGATGGCATCTACAAAGAGAAACATGGCCATATCAGGCCGTCCCCAGGGGCCGTAAATGGTAAAGAAGCGCAAGCCCGTGACCGGGAGCCGGTAGAGATGGCTATAGGACTGCGCCATCAATTCGTTCGCCTTCTTGGTCGCGGCGTAGAAGCTCACGGGGTGGTCGGTGCGATCCTGCACGGCAAATGGCATCTTTGTGTTGGCGCCATAAACGGACGATGACGAGGCGTAGACGAGATGGCGGCAGCCATTGTTCCGGCAGCCTTCAAGCACGTTGAGAAAGCCCTGGAGATTGGAATCGGCGTAGGCGTGCGGCTGCTCGATCGAGTAGCGCACGCCGGCCTGGGCCGCGAGATGCACGACCTTGGCAAATTGATGTCGCGCAAACAGCGCCGCGATCGTCTCACGGTCGGCGAGGTCGGCCTCGACGAAGGAGAAGCCGGACTCGTTCTTGAGCAGTGCAAGGCGTGCTCGCTTCAGCGCGGGATCGTAATAGCTGTTGAGATTGTCGAGCCCGACGACGGACCGGCCTTCGGCCAAGAGCTGCCGGGCGACGTGAAAGCCGATGAAGCCGGCAGCGCCCGTGACCAAAATCGCCTGATCCGTCATCCTGTTCCCCAGAGATCCCTTGCCCGCAGAACCTGTTTAGCCGCCGCATCGTGGAGGTCGCAATAGGCCTGCTGCTCCTCATGAGGGCCCTTCAAGACGCCGCTGCACCACGGCTTACACACGGCTGACTACACACGACTATTGCAAGATTGGCGCCAAAACCATACGAAAGCGGCCGAATTCGGCGCCTCGCGTCGGGTTGCCTCCAACCTTCGCAAACCCTATTCAAGCGGGCGAGATGCGCCGAATCCTGCTTTCTGCGGCCAAGATCCTGATTTCCGCGGCGCTGCTCTATCTGGCGCTGCGCAAGGTGGACCTGTCCGAACTGTTCTCGCGCTTCACGGTGACCAGCCTGGTCTGGATCGGTGTGGCGATCGGGGTCACGTTCCTGCAAATCTTCGTCGGCGTGCTGCGCTGGCGCGAGATCAGCGCCGAATGCGGCGCGCCGCTCGAGCTCGGCCGGGCCATGCGCTACAACGTGATCGGTGCCTTCTTCAACCAGACCCTGCCGTCGGCGATCGGCGGCGATGCGGTCCGGCTGTGGCTGGTCGCGCGTGCCGGTGCCGGCTGGCGCGCGGCGACCTACTCGATCTTCGTCGATCGCGCGATCGGCTTGATCGCGCTCGCGGTTCTGATCGTCGCGAGCCTGCCCTGGAGCTACACCCTCATCACTGATCCGAATGGGCGCTCGGCGCTGCTGCTCCTCGACTTCGCGGCGCTCGCGGGCGGCCTCGGTTTCCTGATCTTCGGCGCCTTGAAATGGCGCTGGCTGAAGACCTGGTGGGCGACGCATCACATCCACGCCTGTGCCGTGGTCGCCAATCGCGTGATCTTCAGCCGCAGCCGCGGACCGATCGTCGCGATCCTGTCGATCCTCGTTCACGTGCTCGCCGTCCTCATCGCCTGGTGCGTGGTGCAGTCGATCGCGGCGCCGATCAGCTTCGGCCAGATATTTCTGCTCGTCCCGCCGGTGATGCTGATCACCATGATGCCGATCTCGATCGCAGGCTGGGGCGTACGTGAAGCCACGATGGGCCTCGCGTTCGGCTTCGCCGGACTCGCAGCAAACGAGGGCGTCAACGTCTCGCTGCTGTTCGGCGCCGTGTTCTTCATCGTCGGGGCGATCGGCGGCCTGGTCTGGATCCTCAGCGCGGAGAAGGCCGCGCAAGGGTCGGCGCCGATCGGGGTGCCCGAGTGAGCCCGGCCGCCGACGCCCTCACCGCCCTGCCCTCGCTGCTTGCCGTCGCAATCGCCGCGCTGATGTCGGCGCTCATCACCTGGACCAGCCGTCCCCTGCTCCAGCGCTACGCACTGGCGCGGCCGAACGCGCGGTCCTCGCATCGCATCCCGACCCCACAGGGTGCGGGCATCGCCGTGATCGCCGCGACGCTGATCGTCGCCTCGCTCTTTGCGATTGTCGCGAACGTCGCGATCCCGCCGGCGCTGGTTGGTGCGACGGTCTTGATCGCGCTGGTCGGATTCGCCGACGACATCGTGTCGCTGCCGGTGCTGTTGCGGCTGGTGCTGCAGGCGGCAGCCGTCGGCGCCGTGGTATTCACTGCGCCCGAGACTTCGCGCATCGTTCCGGCGCTGCCGCTTGCGCTGGAGCGCGGTCTCATCCTGCTCGCAGGAGTCTGGTTCGTGAACCTCGTCAACTTCATGGACGGGCTCGACCTGATGACGGCAGCAGAAGTGGTGCCGGTCACCGCGGCGCTGCTGCTGCTGGGATGGCTCGGCGAGCTACCGTGGCCGGCCGCGCTGATCGCGACGGCGCTGTTCGGCGCCATGCTCGGCTTCGCGCCGTTCAACCGCCCGGTCGCAAAAGTCTTCCTGGGCGATGTCGGCAGCCTGCCGATCGGCCTTTTGCTCGGCTGGTGCCTGCTGGAGCTCGCCTTTCGCGGGCAGCCGGCCGCGGCGCTGCTGTTGCCGGCCTATTATCTTGCGGATTCCACTATCACGCTGTTTCGACGGATCGCACGCCGCGAGCCGTTCTGGTCGGCGCACCGCACGCATTTCTACCAGCGTGCAATCGACAATGGGTTCACGGTGAAGCGGGTGGTCGGCGAGGCATTCGCGCTCAATTTCCTGCTGGCGTTGCTCGCCATTGCCACCGTTCGCGCCGGATCGATGACGATCACGATCGTCTCGTTGTTCGCAGGTGCGGTCGCGGTCGCTATCGTGCTGCGGCGTTTCTCCCGCGCTCAGGCGTCCTGAAGGATGTCAGGCGGCGGTCTCGAGCCGAATTCCGGAACTGCATCCTTGAGGATGGCGGTGATGGTCGTCCGATCATCCAGCGCGATCGCCTGCTCGAGCGCCGCAATCCATTTGCGCAGCGTCTGCATCGGGGGCTCGTTCGGCTGCGCGGCCATGATGCCGGCGACGCCGATCTCGCGGGTCGGCTCCTCGGACGCAAACAGGATCTCATGCAGACGCTCGCCCGGCCGCATGCCCGTGAACACGATCTCAATGTCGTAGCCGGGTTGCAGGCCGGACAAGCGGATCATGCGCTCGGCGAGATCGACGATCTTCACCGGCTGGCCCATGTTGAGCACGTAGACCGACACGTCCGAATGCGCACTGCCGAGCGCATGCGTTGCCGCCGTGATGACGAGATCGCAGGCCTCGCGCATGGTCATGAAATAGCGGACCATGTCGGGATGCGTCACGGTCACGGGACCGCCGGCCTCGATCTGGGCCTTGAATTTCGGCACCACCGAGCCGTTCGAGGCCAGCACGTTGCCGAACCGGACCGAGATCAGCCGCATCGGCGGCTTGGCCCCGCGCGCCCCCGCTGCGAGGTCGTGGTCCAGTGCCTGACAGTACATCTCCGCAAAGCGTTTGGTCAGGCCGAGCATCGACACCGGCTCGATTGCCTTGTCGGTCGAGATCATCACCATGGCCTCGGCGCCGGCGGTGAGCGCTGCGTCCGCCACGTTGATGGAGCCGAAGATGTTGGTCTTGACCCCCTCGCTCCAGTCGCGCTCGAGGATTGGAACGTGCTTGAGCGCCGCGGCGTGGAACACAATGGCCGGCTTGAACTCCGCCATCAGGCGCATGATGCGCTCGCGGTCGCGGATGTCGGCAATCCGCCCTTCAATCTGGGCCGGCAGGCCATGCGCGGCGAGTGCTTCCGTGACTGCGTAGAGCGCCGGCTCGGAATTTTCCAGGATCAAAAGACGCGCGGCGCCGAAAGCGACTACGCGCTCGCAGATCTCGGAGCCGATCGACCCGCCGCCGCCGGTGACGATCACCGTCTTGCCCTTGATCAGCGCTTCCAGGCGCGCATAGTCAATCTTCTCGCTCGGCCGCAACAGGAGGTCCTCGACCGCGACCGCGGTGAGCCGCGGCGCCTCGCCGCTCTCCAGCGAGGGCATGCGGCTCACGATCAAGCCTAACTTGCGTGCCCGCATCAGGATCGATTCTGGATGGGCTTCCGGCTCGAACGCCGACGGCGCCATCACGAGACGGGCGATCGCCTTGTTGCGCTTGGCAAAATCGCTAATGACTTCCTCGACGTCATCGATGCCGCCCAGCACCGGCACGTTGCGGATGAGCTGGCCCAGATCGGCGCGCGAGGGCGACAATATGCCGACCGGCCAGATCCGCTTGATCGCTCCGCTCTCGATGCCGCGCAACAGCACCTCGGCATCCGCAGTCCGCCCGATCAGGAGCGTCGGCGCAGCGTCGTCGGTGCGGGCATGTCGCCGCACTCGCGTGTAGCGGAAGTAGCGGTAGGTCATCCGCAGCGCGCTGAGAAAGGCGATCTCGAGGAACCAGTAGAGGACGATGGTCACCTTGCCGACGAAGAAGCTGCCACGGACGTTCGGCGCCACGAAGATGTAGTCCAGCACGAGCAGGGCCACGGTCAGCACGGTCGCGGCGCGGATGATATTCAGCGCGTCCGGCAAAGAGATGAAGCGCCACTTCGTCGTGGTCAGATTGAAGAGGAAGAATACGACTACGCTGAACGCGACAAAGTAAGGCAGGATCTGGAACAGGAGCGGCAGGCGCGCGAAAAAGCCGTCACCACCTTCGAACCGCAGATAGAAGGCGACAAAAAGAGCCGCCGTCGTCGCAAGCACGTCGTGCAGCGCGATCAGGAAATTGCGCGAGGTAAGATGCGAGAGACGCGTCATCCGCCGGCCGATGAAAATCCAGTTAGGTGCAACCTGACCGCGCTGATAGCCCATATCGACCAGACTTGCCAGCCGCCTTGCCATTCAGGCATCGGCCTTCTCCACCCTCGCCTCAGCCTGTTGGGTCCGGAGTACCATGCCGCCGGCAACGCCGACGCCTATGACGTACATCCAGCCCTCGTGAAAGTCGAACAAGTGTGAGTTGAACAGCGAGGTGAAGACATTCTGCACCACCACCAAGAGCCCGATCCAGTTAGCGAGCCCACCGCCGCGAAACAACAGCAGATGCAGGATCCAGATCGCGTAGAGAACAGCGACGCCGATAACGCCCCATTGCACTGCGACGTTCAGCGTCTGGTTATGCGGGTTGCCTATCACCTCGGCCGAGGCCTTGTAACCGCTGCCAGTCGCCACCTGTTCGAACAGTCCGCGCGTCGAGCCGGTGCCATGTCCCTTGAACGGTGCCTCCGCGAAGAAGCCGACGGATTTCCGCCAGAATTCGAGCCGCAAGCCCATTGAGGTCGGCTCGCCCCTTTCCACATAGCCAGTGTACTCGCTTGAAAACCTCTCAGCGGTCTGGCGCAAATGCGGCGAGGCCTGCCAGGCGAGAGCTGCGCAGGCGAGAATAGCGGCGGAGATGATCGCGATACTGCGCCATTTGAGGTGAAGCAACGCGAACACGCCTAACATGATCGGAATGGTGACGAGCGCCGTGCGCGACACCACCACGAAGGCCATGTTGACGAGGAAGCTGAGCGCCAGCGCGGTGAGCAGCCCGGCCAGCCAGTAACGCTTCTCACGCAGCAGCGTCACGACCGGATAGGCGAGCGCAACTGCGCAGAGCGCGAATTCCTGGCTTTGGTCGATGTAATTCTTCACGAAGATGCCGCGTTCGCGCGGATCGGTCTTGAGCGCGAGGTTGGGATAGAAGGCGACCAGCCAAGACATCACCGACAACAGCGCACAGGATGCCAGAAAGGCGACGAGCACCCAATGGCCGCGCTGCGAGCGCTCGAAATGGTAGAGCAGGACGGGCAGCACGAGCAACTTGACGGTCGGATTGACTGCATACAGGCGCGCGCCCCAGGCCGCATCCGACCAAAGCGTCCCGAGTAGCGCGAGAATGACTAGTGCGATCGGCGCCGCGCAGATCGGACGCTTCAGCGATTGCAGGAACGCGCGGAGGTCGAGAAACGGCACCATGCAGAGCAGCATCAGGGCGTTGAAGATGCCCGCAAGCGACGTCGACCATGGCAGCGAAGCCGCGGTCAGCACCGCGAGAATGTCGACCGTCTCGCGCCAGGCCACCGGGCTGCGCAGGCGCCGCCCGAGCATCTGGCCCGCCGTCTCGCGGGCGAGCGCCGTCACTTGTCCCCTCCCCGCGCGCGATGTACCAGCGCGGTGGTGCTGAAGCCCTGGAGGATATCGACCAGCACGACCGTCCCGCCCGCGGCCTCGACGACCTCGTGACCGACGACTTGCTCGCGGGTATAGTCGCCGCCCTTCACCAGCACGCTGGGCTTGATCTTGGTGATCAGCTCGATCGGCGTGTCCTCCTCGAAGATGAAGACGAGATCGACGGCCTCCAACGCAGCTAGCACCTCGGCACGCGCGCGCTCGTCCTGGACCGGGCGATCGGCGCCCTTCAGCCGCCGCACCGAAGCGTCGCTGTTGAGACCCACGATCAGGCGGTCACAGGCGGCGCGCGCCGCGGTCAGCACCTTGACGTGGCCGGGGTGGAGGATGTCGAAACAGCCATTAGTGAAACCGACGCGCTGGCCCTGTCTCTTCCATTCGGTGAGTTGCGCGTCCAGCGCGCCCAGCTCGAGCACGATTTTCTCCTCGGCAGCGAGATAGGCGTGGGGCAGGATCTTTCGCCGCAGCTCGGCCGCGCTCACGGTGGCGGTGCCCTGTTTGCCGACGGCAACGGCGGCGGCAGCATTGGCCATGCGCAGCGCCGTGTCCCAGTCCGCGCCCGCTGCGAGCGACCCCGCAAGCGCGGCGGCGACGGTGTCGCCGGCGCCAGAGACGTCGCGCACCTTCACCGGAAAAGCCGGAACATGGACGGCCTCGCCGCTGCGCGGCACCAGCGTCATGCCGTGCTCGCCCAGCGTGACCAGGATCGCCTCGCAATCGGCGAGTCGCATCACATCCTCGCTGGCATCGACGATGCTCTGCGTGGTGTCGGCGCGGCTCCGCGTCGCCTCCGAAAATTCCTTGCGGTTGGGCGTGAGCAGCGTCGCGCCGCGATAGATCGCCCAGTTCAGGCTCTTGGGATCGACGATGACGGGCTTGCCGAGCTTTCGCGCAGCGTCGATGGTGTGGCGGATCACGCGTGCCGTCAGCACACCCTTGGCGTAGTCGGACAGCAGCACGATGTCGGCGCGCGCGATCTGCGGCAGGATCGCCTCGATCAGTTTCGTCTCGGTGGCATCGGAGGCAGGCCCCGCCTGCTCCCAATCCGCACGCAGCAAGTGCGTGGAAAAATGCTCGGAGACGAAGCGGACTTTTCGCGTGGTCGGGCGCGAGGAGTCGGTCACCAGAACGCTGTCGATGCCGGCGTACTCCGCCAGCGCCGAGGCGAGCCGCCTGCCCGCATCGTCCTCGCCGACGAGGCCGACGAAGATGCAGCGCGCGCCGAGGGAGGCGACGTTGCGCGCGACGTTGCCGGCGCCGCCGATATGGATCTCGCTGCGCTGTGCCGAGATCACCGGCGCGGGCGCTTCCGGCGAGATCCGCGACACCTCGCCATAGACGAACTCGTCCAGCATGATGTCGCCGATGCACAGCACCGTGCGGCCGCCGATGGCTTGTGCGAGGGCATCGAAATCGAGAATGGGTGTCGGCATGATCGAGGGGCCTCAGCGGAAGCGGTCGGGCCGGTCGAGATAATCCCCGACATAGGCCTTGACCGCGTCCTCGAGCGTCGTGAAGCCGCCGTTATAGCCGGCGCGGTGGAGACGATCGACCTTGCTCTGGGTGAAGTATTGATAGCTGCCCCGGATCGCCTCGGGCATGTCGATGTATTCGATGTTGGGCCTTTTGCCGAGCGCGGCATAGGCTGCCAGCATCAGGTCCTTGAAGCTGCGTGCCTTTCCGGTCCCGACATTGAACAGGCCGGAGACCGACGGAGTCGCGAGCAGCCACATGACGACGCGCACGACGTCGTCGACATAGATGAAATCGCGGCGCTGGTCGCCGTCTTCGATGCCTTCACGATGCGACTTGAACAGCTGCACGACGCGGCCCGCTTTCACGTCGTCGAAGCGGCGCGCCAGCACGCTCATCATCGAGCCCTTGTGGTATTCGTTGGGGCCGAACACATTGAAGAATTTCAGGCCCGCCCATTGCGGCGGCAGCCGATCGCCGTTCGCGACGCGCTGGGCAACAGTGAGGTCGAACAGGTGCTTGCTCCAGCCGTAGAGATTCATCGGCCGCAGCTTCTTCAGCGCCGGCAGCGAGGCGTCGTCGTCAAAGCCGTCCGCGCCATCGCCGTAAGTCGCCGCCGATGAGGCATAGATGAACGGCACCGCATTCGCCGTGCACCAGTCCAAGAGGCGCATCGACAGGCGGAAATTGGTCTCGATCACGAGATCGCCGTCGATCGCAGTGGTCTCGGAAATCGCCCCGAGATGGATCATGGCGTCGAGCTTGCGGCCCTTCAGCCAGTCCCCCAGCTCGGCTGGCGGGACGATATCCACAAGCTGCCGCTTGGCGAGGTTGCGCCATTTGCCGTCAGAACCGAGGAGATCACAGACCACGACGTCGCTGCGGCCGGCCTCGTTGAGCGCGGCGACGACATTCGATCCGATAAAACCGGCCCCGCCGGTCACCAGCAACATTCCACCTACCTGCCCGATTTCTGAAAGCCCGGTCCTGCCGTAGCGCATGATCCGGCAAAGTGTAAGCGGTTTTGGGATCGGTCCTCAGCCGGCTTTACCTGCCGGCCCGGAGCGGCTAACCGAACGGACATACAGCTCGCCTTCGGCCCAATTAACAAATGAATATAGATTCGCAACTTAGTGGACATCCAGACCGGGACAACACAAGCCCGATCCTGATCATTCCCTACATGTGGATCGGCGATTTCGTCCGGAATCACACCGTCGTGGGGGTCCTGAAAGAGCGCTGGCCCAACCGGCCGGTCGATCTCCTGACCACCTCCCTGTGCGCCCCGCTGGTCGATTACATGCCCGGCGTGCGCGCTGGGATCGTCTGGGACCTGCCGCGCGGCCGACTCGCCGTGAGTCGCCAGTTCAGTCTGGCAAAACTCCTGCGCGAGCGGAACTACGGCACCGCCCTGGTGCTGCCTCGGACTTGGAAGGCGGCCATCGCGCCCGCGCTGGCGGGCGTTCCTGAACGGGTCGGCTTCGTCGGCGAGTTCCGCTTCGGCCTGATCAATCACTGGCGCTGGGGCGAGAAGAAATTGCCCCGTTTCATCGACAAGAACGCCGCCCTCGCCCAGCCCGACGGCGCGCCGCTGCCTTCGGAATGGCCGGTGCCGCAATTGCGCGTCCCCGCCGAGGAGATCGTCCGCTGGCGGCAAGCCAATGGCCTCAGTTCCGGCGCAGCCGTGGCGCTGGCCCCCGGCTCGGTCGGGGTGTCAAAACGCTGGACCTACTATCCCGAGGCCGCCCGGTTGCTGGTCGAGCGCGGCCTGGAGGTCTGGGTGGTCGGCGGCCCCGCGGAAAAGGGCCTCGCCCAGGAAATCGTCGCTGCCGGTGGCGCGGGCGTGCGGGACCTCACCGGCAACGATTTGCGCAATGGCGTGCTGGCCATGGCCGCGGCCGGCATCGCCATCTCCAACGATTCCGGCCTGATGCACATCGCAGCCGCCCTGGGCACGCCCACCATGGGCATCTTCGGCCCGACCAGCCCCTACCTCTGGGCCCCCCTCAACGGCCTCGCCGCGACCGTCGTGCAGGACAAGAGCGTGCTGTCCTGCCAGCCCTGCCAGAGCACGATCTGCAAGATGAACGATCACCGCTGCATGCGCGACATCGCGGCGAGCGAGGTGGTGGCGATCGCGCAGCGGGTGCTGGGTGAAGTGGGGGCGCGGGCGACGACGTGAGCGGGGCGGGCAGCGCCAATGATGACATCCTGCCAGTGTTTTGCCCGACAAGTCAAACGGAATTCGAAAAATCCGCAAGCGACAACATGAACCGCCAAGCCATTGATTTTGCTGACCGCGGCTACTGTGCATGGGGTTGTTTTCGCACTTTTTGTTTGCACCCACGAAAGCAACGCTCAGAGCAGCGGCCGATAGACCTCGCCGATCCGCGCCGCCTCCGCATCCAGGCTGAAGCGTTCGAGCACCCTTGCCCGTCCGCGCACGCCCATCGCGGTCGCTGCGGTTACATCGCGCATCAGCGGCTCCGACGCGGCGACCAGCGCATCGACATCGCCCGGCGGAACCAGCACGCCGGTCACACCGTCCTCGACCACGAGCTCGGCCGCACCGGCGCGTGCGGCGACGAGGGCGCTGCCGGCCGCCATCGCCTCGATCAGCGTCAGGCCAAAACCTTCGTTGCGTGAGGTGAAAGCGTAGATCGTCAATCGCTGATACCAGCGCTGCACCGCTTCGATCGGCAACTCGCCGGTGATGACGATGCGCGATTGCAGGCCGGCGGCCGCGATGCGCTGCTTCAAGTCGTTGGCAAAGGGCGTCTGCTCGGGCGTGACCTGGCCGACGATCACAGCGGTGAAATCGGGGTAGCGCGGCAACAGCCGGCACATCGCATCGACGAACACGTCGGTGCCCTTCTGCGCGCGCACGCGGCCGAAGCAGCCGATCGCGTAGCGGCCCGGCAGCGCCGCTTCCGCGAAGGCAGCGGCGCGATCTGTCGGCGGTGCGTAGACGTCGGTGTCGACGCCATGCGGAATCACGGTTGCCTTCACTTTCAGGAACGATGCCGAGATGTCGCTCGTTGCGATGATCGCATCCATGCGCCGGATCAGCCAGCGCGTGATCCAGCTGTGATGCCGCTGCGCCGCCGAGGTGAACACGAGTTTCAGTGGCCAGCCCAGCGCGCGCAACGCGACGCCGGCGATCATCTCGTTGTTGCGGCGCGCATGCCAGATCAGCGGCGCCTTGCGGCGCCATAGTTTCAGGAAATCCGCAGCGCTCAGGCGCGCAATCCCCTCCGGCGCATCGGAGCCGAACCACGCCGCGCGATACAGTTTCGCCAGCCGCGGCGCCACCATCCGATTGGTCGCGGTGACCCCGGAATAGCGCCTGTGCAGATTTGGCACGATCACTTCGAGATCGCCGGGGAAATTCGCCACGTCATACTCCGTTTAGCAGGTCCCCTATACGCAACATTAAGCATAGTGACCAGTTCAGCCGCGCCGATACCCCCTCTTCACCACGCCAGCGCTAGTTTTGCGCGTTGATCGAAGACGGGTGAGATCATGACTGTGCTAGTCACCGGCGGCGCCGGCTATATCGGAAGTCACACGGTCCTGGCGCTGGCGGAAGCCGGCGAGGACGTCGTCGTGATCGACGATCTCTCCACAGGTTTCTCCACCTATCTGCCGGAAGGCGTGCCGCTGTTCATTGGCGATGCCGGCGACGAGAACCTGCTCGAAGGCGTGATCGCGCAGCACGACATCGAGAGCATCATCCATTTCGCGGGCTCGGTCGTCGTGCCGGATTCGATGCGCGATCCGCTCGGCTACTACCGCAACAATTTCACGACCGCGCGCAATCTGCTCAACGTCGCGGTCAAGCGCGGCATCGGCCGCTTCATCTTCTCCTCGACCGCCGCCGTCTACGGCAATCCGGACCAGGTGCCGGTGCCCGAGCACGCGCCGACGCGGCCGCTGTCGCCTTACGGCTCGTCGAAGCTGATGACGGAGATCATGCTGCACGACGTCGCCGCTGCCTTCGGTATGCAATATGTGACCTTGCGCTACTTCAACGTCGCCGGCGCCGATCCGCAGGCGCGCATCGGTCTTGCCACCGTCGGCGCCACGCATCTGCTCAAGATCGCGGTGGAAGCCGCCACCGGTCAGCGCGCCAAGATCGACGTGTTCGGCACCGACTATCCGACCCCGGACGGCAGCTGCATCCGCGACTTCATCCACGTCACGGACCTCTCGCAGGCGCATCGCTCCGCGCTGGCGTACTTGCGCAATGGCGGCGCCTCGACGACGCTCAATTGCGGCTATGGCCGCGGCTATTCGGTGCTGGAGACAATCGACGCGGTGCGCCGGGTTTCGGGCCGCAGCTTCGCCGTGCAATACGCCCCGCGCCGGCCTGGCGACATCATGACCATGGTCGCCGACACCAGCCGCATCCGCGGCCTGCTCGACTGGAAGCCGCAATACGAGGATCTCGAGACCATCGCCGCGCATGCGCTGGCCTGGGAGGACAAGCTGTTCCGCGAGCGCCACGGCGAGCTTCGCCACGCCGTCTCGGCCTAGAATCATCCCGAGCGCAAGCCCTTAATTGGGCTTGAAAAACCCCGCTTGAGCGGGCACAGAGGCCCATCGATCCCTGACGCGCGGGCAGGCTTTGTCCTGCGCCGTCAATGGACACCGGATGGCCCAGTTTCCAAAGAAAATCACCGACGATCCCTATGCGGCAGCGGTCCTGGTTCGCCGCCTGGTCATGGAACAAGGGGTCGTCTACTGGCGGCGCTACCTCGTCGCCTTTGCGCTGATGGCGCTCGCCGCAGGCTCAACCGCATGCGCGACCTATGTGCTTGGCCAGGTCATCAACCAGGCCTATGTCGACAAGAACATCCCGGGCATCGCGATGTTCTCGGCCATCACGGTGGTGCTGCTGTTCATCAAGGGCGTGGCGACCTACGGCCACATGGTGATCCTGACCAAGATCAGTAACGCCATCCTCGCCACCAACCAGCGCCAGCTGTTCGCCAAGCTGATGCGCGAAAGCGTCGGCTTCTTCTCCGAGCGGCATTCGTCTGAATTCCTGGCGCGGCTGACCGCCGGCGCCAAGTCCATCACCGACGTGCTCAACATGCTGGTCAACGCCATCGGGCGCGACCTGTTGATGCTGCTCGCCATGATCGGCGTGATGGTGTGGCAGGACCCGCTGATGTCGTTCATCGGCCTCGTCGCGGTGCCGCCGGCGATGCTGGTGCTGCGCAAGCTGGTCAAGCGCATCAAGGGCCTTGCGCATAACCAGTTCACCGGCACCGCCGACATCCTGGAGACGATGCAGGAATCGCTGCAAGGCATCCGCACGGTCAAGGCGTTCACGCTCGAAGACACCATGCAGAACCGCATCGACGAGAACATCGCGGTCGTCGAGCGCAACGCCAACAAGATGGCCCGCGTCGCCAACCGCTCCAATCCGCTGATGGAGATGCTCGGCGGCTTCGCGGTCGCCGGCTGCCTGATGTACGGCGGCTACGCCGTGGTCGCGCTCAATGCGACGCCCGGCGCGTTCTTCTCCTTCATGACTGCGTTCCTGATGGCGACCGAGCCGGCCAAGCGGCTGGCGCGGCTCAATATCGACCTCAACAGCCAGCTGGTCGGCGCGCGCATGCTGCTCGAGGTCGTCGACAGCCCGGCGAGCGAGCAGTCCGACGACGACAAGCCGGCGCTGAAGCTGTCAGATGCCCGCATCGAGCTGCGCGACGTCAGCTTCTCCTATCGCTCAGGCGAGACCGTGCTGAACCGCATGAGCTTCATCGCCGAGCCCGGCAAGGTCACCGCGCTGGTCGGCCCGTCCGGCGGCGGCAAGTCGACCGTGCTGGCGCTGCTCTTGCGCTTCTACGAGGTGACGCAAGGCGCGATCGTGATCGACGGCCAGTCGATCAACTCGGTCTCGCGCAAATCGCTGCGGGCGCAGACCGCCTATGTCGGCCAGGACGTCTATTTGTTCCGCGACACTATCCGCAACAACATCGCCTTCGGCCGGCCGGGCGCCAGCGAGGACGAGATCATCGAGGCGGCGAAGGCGGCCTGCGCGCATGATTTCATCATGGGCTTCCCGCTCGGCTACGACACCCCGGTGGGCGAGCACGGCACGCAGCTCTCCGGCGGCCAGCGCCAGCGCATCGCGGTGGCGCGCGCGCTGATCAAGAACGCGCCGATCATCCTCCTGGACGAAGCCACCGCCGCGCTGGATTCGGAGTCCGAGCGTCAGGTGCAGGAGGCGATCGAGCATCTCTGCCAGAACCGCACCACCCTCGTGATCGCGCACCGCCTGCACACCATCATGCACGCAGATAGCATCCTGGTGGTCGAGGGCGGCGAGATCGTCGAGCACGGCCGGCATGACGAGCTCTTGCGCCGCTCCGGCCGTTACGCCTCGTTCTTCCGCCTGCAACATCACGATGCCGGCGCACTGGCGCCGATCAGTGCAACCGCATAGAGTTCCTTATCAACCCCAAGAGCCGCGAGACCGCTTCATGAACGCCGCCTCCTACGTCATTCCGCTTCCGCCCCAGGCTTCGCTTCCCGTCGTCGGCGAAAGCGGCCGCTATCCGGTGCGCCGCATCTGGTGCGTCGGCCGCAACTATCTCGAGCACATCCGCGAGATGGGCAATGACGAGCGCGCCCCGCCGTTCTTCTTCGCCAAGCACGCCGACATGCTGGTGCCCGACGGCGCAACCATCCCCTATCCGCCGCTGACCAAGGATCTGCATCACGAGGTCGAGCTGGTCGTCGCGATGAAGAGCGGCGGGCTGAACATCCCCGCCGACAAGGCGCTCGACCACGTCTACGGTTACGCCGTCGGCATCGACCTCACCCGCCGCGATCTCCAGATCGCCTCGCGCAAGAAGGAGCGTCCCTGGGAGATCGGCAAGTCGTTCGACGGCTCCGCCCCCTGCTCCGCGGTGCAGCCGGCCTCGAAAATCGGCCATCCCTCGAAGGGCAAGATCTGGCTCACGGTCAATGGCAAGGAAGCGCAGAAGGGCGACCTCACCGAGCTGATCTGGAACGTGCCGGAGATCATCTGGCAGCTCTCGCAGCAGGTGAAACTCGCCGCCGGCGACATCATCATGACGGGCACGCCGGCCGGCGTGTCGCAGCTCCAGGTGGGCGACAAGCTCGAATGCGGCGTCGACGGCATCGGCACGCTGAAGGTCGCGATCGGCCAGCCGGAATAGGCAGACCTCAAATCAATGAAAAAGCAAAAGCCTCGGACGTCACGTCCGGGGCTTTTTTGCGGCCTCAAGTTCACCGCTCATGCGCGCCCGCCGCGTTGATGTCCTTCCCGGTGTAGTCGGTCATCATCGCGGTTGCGACCAGCGTCATGACAGCGCAAATCGCGATGTAGACCGCGATTGCGGTCGCTGAGTGGAACGTGCCGAACAGCCAGGTTGCGATCAGCGGCGCCGGGCCGCCGGCGATCACGGATGCAAGTTGATAGCCGAGCGAGGATCCGCTGTATCGCAGGCGTCCGGTAAAGCTCTCGGCGATCAAGGCGGCTTGCGGACCGTACTGCATGTCGTGCGGAATCAACGACAGGATGATCGCAAGGAAGATGATGGTTGGCGATCCGGTGTTGAGCAGCGCGAAATAGACGAAGCCGAAGATGCCTGTCACGGCAGCGCCGATCATGTACATGTTCTTGCGGCCGATCTGATCGGAGATATGTCCGCACAGCGGGATCGAGACGAACGACAGGACCGAGGCCGAGAGCACCGCGGTCAGCAGGAAGTCGCGCGAAACGTGCAGGGTGCCGATGCCATAGGAGAAGACGAAGGCGGTGAAGATGTAGAACGGCGCCTGCTCCGACATGCGCGCGAAGGCCGACAGCAGGATCTCCTTCGGGTATTCCCGGATCACCGTCAGCATCGGCGTGCGGTCGACCTGACGTTCGGCCACGAGCTTTGAGAACACCGGCGTTTCGAGAATGCCGAGCCGGATATAAAGCCCGACGCCGACCAGGATGATGCTGAGCGCGAACGGAATGCGCCAGCCCCACGCCAGGAACTGATCGCCCGCCATCTGGCTGAACGCCAGCACGGCGAGATTTGCGAGGAACAGGCCGCAGGGCACGCCGAATTGCGGCCATGACGCGATCAATCCTCGGGATCGGTCGCTGCGGGCCCATTCCATCGACATCAGCACTGAGCCGCCCCACTCGCCGCCAACGCCGACACCCTGAATGAATCGCAGCACGGTCAGGATCACCGCGCCCCAGATGCCGATGCTCGCATAGGTCGGCACCACGGCCACTGCGGCGGTCGCCAGTCCCATCAAAAGCAGCGTCGCAATCAGCGTCGACTTGCGTCCGATTCGGTCGCCATAGTGTCCAAAGATTGCCGCGCCGATCGGGCGCGCGATGAAGCCGACCGCGTAGATCGCAAACGCCTCCAGCGTGCCAACCCAGGGGTCGGACTGCGGAAAGAACAGCTTTGCGAAAACCAGACCGGTGACAGTGCTGTAGAGGAAGAAATCATACCATTCGATCGCGGTCCCTACCGTGGACGCGATCACCGCGCGACGAAGCTGGCGCTGATGCTCGGATGCAGTAAGTCGGGTGGCATCAAGATCGAGTGTTGCCATGGGAGCGTTTCCCTTGGACAGCCCCCCGGTTGCGCATTTTTCACCGATTGTACGTTGAAGAACAAACGAGATCAGGTTCCGAGGGTTCCGGCCGAACTGGAACGAGAGTGTAAAACTTTAGTCGGCCAATAAAGCCGGCGGCGCACGCTGGCCGATGGCTTGGCTCTACCAGGCTTTCACCGGCCGATTGGCGTGGCTCGCCTGGGGCACTCCTCGGTTGAGCGACATGTGGGAATGCACACACAGCCAGCCGTTGGCGGTCTTGGAGAACACCATCGTTGCCCGGCCGGGGCGTGGAAACGGGCTGCCATCGGAATGATAGCCCGTGCTTGTCCACGGCGCGATCACGGTCGCCATCGTGCCGTCGGACGATGCCAGGATCGAGGTCTGATCGAGCACGAAACGAAAATCGGTCGTCTTCGGCCAGACGTTATCCCATTGCGTCGAGACCCATTGGTCGAGGCCGGGGATGACATCGTTATGCGTGCCGAAGGCGAGCACATCCGGATGGAAGAGCGGTCTGGCCGAGGCGTAGTCGACTTCGCGGACATAGCCCGCGAAGGTATCCAGCCACTGGCGGAAGAACCGCACGATCTCCGTATTCGCGACCGGCAAGGGGCTCATCGCGAGGCGCCGATCACCGCAACGCCGACAGCACGATGAGGCCGAGGATCAGCGCCGTCAGCGAATATTTCAGCGTGTAGTAGACGTTGCGGTTCCACTCCTTGACCTTGCGGCTGCCGAGATGGATCTCGTAGAGCTTGCCGAACACCTTGTTGAGCACGCCGACATTCTCGCCGTCGACGTTCTGGGTCGCCGACGCCTTGACGATGTGATGGCTGACCCAGCGGTTGATCGCGGTCATGAAGCCGAACTTCATCGGGCGCTCGACGTCGCAGAACAGGATGATGCGGTTGACGTCGGTCGCATTCTCGGCGCTGTGGATGAAGGTCTCGTCGAACATGAAGGCTTCGCCGTCGCGCCAGACGCATTCGACGCCGTCGACGAGAATCCGGCATTTGTTCGAGTTCGGCGTAACGAGGCCGAGGTGATAGCGCAGCGAACCCGCGAAGGGATCGCGATGGGCGCCGAGCTTGCCGCCCGGCGGCAGCATCGCGAACATCGCGCCGTGCACGCTTGGGATCGAGTTCAGCAGCTCCACCGTCTTCGGGCAGAGCGTGCGCGCCGAAGGCAGGAAGTCATCGTACCATTTCAGGTAAAACCGCTTCCAGCCGCTCTTGAAGAAGGAATAGAAGCCCCAGTCGTTGTTCTTGGCAGCGGCGCGGATAAAACCCTCGTCGAACAGCCGCACCGCTTCGTCGCGGATGGTCTCCCAGTTCTCGCTCAGGGGCTTCAGCTCGGGAAATTGATCGACCGAGATCACCGGCTTGTTGGGCACGGCCGAGCCGGCATACATCAGCACGTTGTAGGGTGCGAGATAAGTCGAGTGATCGCCGAGCTGGCGCGCGAAGCGCAGCCGCTGCTTGCCGCGGAAGTGAACGTAAATCGTCGAAGCCGCCAGCACATAAAGAATGACAAGTTGCGGCGCAAAAAGCTGTTTCAGCATTTCCCCAATCCCAAGTGACCCAGCCGGTGTGTCGTGTAGCCCGACGGGGCCCGAGCGGCAAGATATTCACCGCCGGGTTGCAATCACGCTGGGGAGAGCCCTCGAGCGGAACTTGGGGCCGAAACCGCCCAAATCAGGCCCGCGACAGCGCCTGGAGGCCCTTGAACGTCAGGCGCTTGGGATCGGTGACGCCAGCGAGGTAAAGACGGCGGATGAAGGCGATGACGGCGTCGCGGTCGCAATCGGTCAGCGCGACGACGGCGTCGACCGCGATTCTCTGGGCTTCCATTGGGCTCACCTCGGCCTTGCGAGTCACCCCGGCCGAGACAGGCTAGGACCCATCCGTTAATCCGGCGTTAACCGTTGGGCAGGATGGCCGATTCAGACGGGCGCCCGAATACGCAAACAACATCGGCGGGCGGGCCGCCCCGCCCGGGCCTCGGCGATATCCTGATTCCGATGCGCGCTAGTCGGCGCCGGACGTTCTCGCATTGCGTGTCAATGATTTCAGCAATTCGGCTTGCTGTCGCACCAACTCATACTGCTTTCGCGCATGTGAGCTCGACAACTCGACCCACTGCGAGAGCGTTCTCACGCGGCTCAACTCGCGCGTATACTGCAGGGTCGCGCCTGCATTCACTTTCATCAATTCGAGCACGACCGCGTGGCACTCAGCGGCAGCTCCGTCCAGGACGTCGCTTTCCGGGCTGGCAATATCCTTCGTATATTCGAACGCAGTATGCACGCCTAACTTCATTGCCTCGAGGGCATGCGTCTGCATCTCTTTGGCGATCTCCACGGCGAGAGCGGAGGTGTTGCTGGCACTTTGGAATTGCGTTGAACGCAACTCCACCTTCGTAGACGGGCACGTCGCGACGTTGTCGATTGCCGCGGGAATGGTCGTCTCCGCAGGCACCTTTCGAGCAGGCGTCTTTCGAGCAGGCCTCTTGGCTGCCCGCTCGCTCCGGAGTCCATCGCCCCGTGGGACGGCGACCGGATCAGGCGGCGTCTCCAAGAGGCTCTCGTCGATGCTACGGCTCACCGCCGCAGTCAGATCCACCAGCGACCGACGTCTGGCGCGTGCGCCATCAGCAGGCTGTCTCGACCGTGCCTTGCCCATGATGATTCGACTCCGCGAAGATGTACTCCGAAATCCAGCGCCACAGCCCAACGATCTCGTCCGAGGCTTTTCCGTCCGGCGCAAACTCGGTGACGCCCAAGCCTACCCCGAGCGCATCCTGATGATCGTTGCGCTGTCCAATAAAGGGAAGCGCAAGCACCCCAAGCGAGTTGAGCGACGTGGCAGCTTCACTCAGTCGGCACCCCCGTGTGGGCGTCTGATTGAGGATGAAGGCAAACCGGCGGTTACCCCTACGAATGGCCAACAGTGTAGGGATGGCAGCTTCGATATCGGCCGGGCTCGGACGCGCCGGAATGAGACAGAGGTCGGCATTGGTGATGGCGCGCAGCGCCAAGGCGTTGTTCGTGGCGGCCGTGTCGATGATTGCGAGCCCAATCCCTTCAGCCTGGAGCCGAGACAGCACCGGCTCGATCTCTGCCGGATCCGCAACGCACTCGACACGAGGAAAGGAGTTCTCGCGACGCTGTTTCCATTTCGAGATGGTGCCCTGCGCGTCCGCCTCAATGAGAGCGACGCGCTCTTCGCGTTCCATCGCGGCCACTGCAAGCCCAACGGCCAGCGTACTCTTACCGCTTCCGCCTTTCTGCGTGACCAGAGCAAGCACGTGCACGTCCCGCGCTCCCATCAATGCCAGCGACGCGGAACTCAGGCGCTGTCGGAACTAAATTGCATGCAACGCAACAATACTACTTCAAGTCGCGGCTCGCCTCAAGCGATCGACCGGTTCCTCCGGCAACATACGGAGATCAGGAATACTTCATCACGCCGTCGTCAATCCGGCCGAAGCGCAAGGAGACGATGTCGAGCGCGTAGTTCTGATAGAGGCGCCACGGCCGCTTCGAGCCCTGCTTCGGCATCTTGGCGATCGAGCGCTGCACATAACCCGAGGTGAAATCGAGCGAGGGCTGCGCGGTGATCGTGGCATCGTCATTGTGCGGCATGCACTGACGGAAATTGTGCCGGTCCATGTAGTTGATGAGCCGGCAGACATATTCGCAGGTGAGATCGCATTTCAGCGTCCACGACGCGTTGGTGTAGCCGAAGGCGGAAGCCATGTTCGGCACGTCGGCATACATCATGCCCTTGTAGGTCAGCGTGTTGGCGAAATCGACGGCTCGGCCATCGACGCTGATCTCGAGCCCGCCGACGACCTGGAGCACCAAGCCCGTCGCCGTCACGATGATGTCGGCGGCAAGCTCGCTGCCGTCCTTCAGGCGAATACCGTCGCACGTAAACGTGTCGATCTGGCTCGTGACGACGGCGGCGCGCTGCTCGCGGATCGCCTTGAACAGATCGCCGTCAGGCACGAGACAGAGCCGCTGGTCCCAGGGATTGTAGCGCGGCGTGAAATGGGTCGCGACATCGTAGTCGGGGCCGAGTGCGATTCTGACGCCCTTGAGGATGAGATCCTTCACCTTCGCCGGCCGGCGCCGGCTGAGCTGAAAGAAGAACACCCCCCACATCACATTGCGCCAGCGGATCAGGTGATAAGCAAGCTGCGTCGGCAAATTGCGGCGCAGCTTGTTGGCAACGGGATCCTGAGCGGGGCGCGACACCACGTAGGTTGGCGAGCGCTGGAGCATAGTGACCTGCGCCGCTTTCTTGGCGAGCTCCGGCACCAGGGTCACTGCGGTCGCGCCCGAGCCGATCACGACGATACGCTTGCCTGAATAGTCGATGTCCTCGGTCCATTTCTGCGGATGCACGATGCGGCCCTGGAAATCCGCCGTGCCCTTGAATTCCGGCGTGTAGCCCGCCTCGTATTTGTAATAGCCCGAGCACATGAACAGGAAATTGCAGGTGAAGCGCACGAGTTCGGTTGCGCCCTCGCCCGCAATGCGCTCGGCCTCCACGGTCCAACGCGCCTCCGGCGTCGACCACGATGCGCGCTTGACGCGACGACGGAAGCGGATGCGCTGCTCGATGCCGTTCTCGGCTGCGGCCTCGCGCACATAGTTCAATATCTGCGGCCCGTCGGCGATCGCCTTCGGGTCGGTCCACGGCTTGAACGAATAGCCGAGCGTGAACATGTCGCTGTCGGAGCGGATACCGGGATAGCGGAACAGGTCCCAGGTGCCGCCGATGCAATCGCGTCCCTCCAGGATGACGTAGCTCTTGGTCGGGCACTTCGTCTGCAAATGATAGCCCGCGCCGATGCCGGACAGGCCGGCACCGACGATCAGCACGTCGAAATGTTCATTGGCTTCGGCCATGGCGCTTCTCCTGATCACAGGATGGCAGCGCTACGCCAAATTGCAACGGTCAGGGGATGGTGGCACCGTAGACACAGGCAGTGTCGAAATACTCGTGAAATTCGATCGCCTTACCGTCCTTGAAGCGCCAGAAATCCACCTTGGGCGTCTTCGCGACCTTTCCGGTTTTCTTGTTCGTCCATGCGCATTCGCCGCGCGCGACCACGGCATCGCCCTGGGCAACAAATTCGTTCATCGTGTAGTACTGCATGCTCCACTCTGCCAGCAGGCCATCGAAATAGCCGCGCAACTCGGTGCGGTCGTCATAATACTTGGCGAAAGGTACTTGCTCGGCTCCCCGCGGAATCGAATCGAACTTGATCTGCGGGCCGATGACGTTGTCGAACCAGTGATCGACGCTTTGCCCCTTGCTGTCGTTCCACTGGCGATAGGCTTCCTTCAACAGCTGAACGTTGGCTTCGCTCGACATCGCATTCCTCCATATGCATTCTGACAATGAACGTGAAAAAAAGGCCGCCCGCTGCAAAAGGTGGCGGGCTTGTTGCGGCTCCACCTGAAAGCGTATCACATGGCGGACCAACAAAAAAAGGCCCCGGATCGCTCCAGGGCCTTGTGTCGCAACTGAAAGCGATCAGTACCGATAGTGATCCGACTTGTACGGACCTTCCTGCTTCACGCCGATGTAGTCGGCCTGGTCCTTGCGCAGTTCGGTGAGCTTGACGCCGATCTTGGCGAGGTGCAGGCGGGCGACCTTCTCGTCGAGGGACTTGGGCAGCACGTAGACCTTCTTCTCGTACTTGCCGTCCTTGTTGTTGGCGAACAGCTCGATCTGCGCCAGCGTCTGGTTGGTGAAGGACGCCGACATCACGAAGGACGGATGGCCCATGGCGTTGCCGAGGTTCACGAGGCGGCCTTCCGACAGCATGATGATGCGGTGCTTGTCGGGAAATTCGATCTCGTCGACCTGCGGCTTGATGTTGGTCCACTTCAGATTGCGCAGAGCGGCGATCTGGATCTCGTTGTCGAAGTGGCCGATGTTGCAGACGATGGCGCGATCCTTCATCGCGCGCATGTGCTCGATGGTGATGATGTCCTTGTTGCCGGTCGCGGTGACGAAGATGTCGGCGCGAGGCGCGGCGTCTTCCATGGTCACGACCTCGTAGCCTTCCATTGCGGCCTGGAGCGCGCAGATCGGATCGACTTCCGACACCATGACGCGGCAGCCGGCCTGGCGCAGCGAGGCCGCCGAGCCCTTGCCGACGTCGCCGAAGCCGGCGACCATCGCCACCTTGCCCGACAGCATCACGTCGGTGCCGCGGCGGATGCCGTCGACCAGTGATTCACGGCAGCCGTAGAGGTTGTCGAACTTCGACTTGGTGACGCTGTCGTTGACGTTGATCGCTGGGAACAGCAGCGTGCCCTTGTTGGCCATCTCGTAGAGGCGATGCACGCCCGTGGTGGTCTCTTCCGAGACGCCTTTGATGTTCTTGGCGATCTCGCCGAAGTAGCCTTTCGGCTTCTCCTTCAGAAGGCGCTTGACCAGCGCGTAGAAGATCTCCTCCTCCTCCGAGCTAGGCTTGTCGAGGAAGGCAGTATCGCCGTTCTCGGCACGGACACCGGCATGCACCAGCATGGTGGCATCGCCGCCGTCATCGAGGATCATGTTCGGCGTGCCGCCGCCGTGCCAGTCGAACAGGTTTGCGGTGTAGTCCCAATATTCGGTCAGCGTCTCGCCCTTGACGGCGAAGACGGGAATGCCGGCGGCGGCGATCGCGGCCGCTGCGTGATCCTGCGTCGAATAGATGTTGCAGGAGACCCAGCGGATGTCGGCCCCGAGGGCGGCCAGCGTCTCGATCAGCACCGCGGTCTGGATCGTCATATGCAGCGAGCCGGCGATCCGCGCGCCCTTGAGCGGCTGCTTCGGGCCGTACTCCTCGCGTGTGGCCATCAGGCCGGGCATCTCGGTCTCGGCGAGCGAGATCTCCTTGCGTCCGAAATCGGCGAGCGAAATGTCCTTGACGATGTAATCGGTGAAGCCGGGCTTCGCGTTCATTGCGAGTGTCCTGTTGTTGAACTCGTCATTCCGGGTCGCCCAATAGAGGCGAACCGGGAATCTCGATGTGACGGATAAGGATCCCGGGTTCGCTCGCGTACCGCGTGCGCCCCGGGATGATGCGTAAAACTAGAGCGCGCGCTTGAGCGGCTCGACGAGGTCGGTCTTCTCCCAGGAGAAGCCACCCTCATTGTCCGGCGTGCGGCCGAAATGGCCATAGGCCGAGGTGCGCGCGTAGATCGGGCGGTTGAGGTCGAGATGGGTGCGGATGCCGCGCGGCGTGAGATCCATCGCCTTGGCGACGGCCTTCTCGAGCTGGTCCTCCGACACCTTACCGGTGCCATGGGTGTCGATGTAGATCGACAGCGGCCGCGCGACGCCAATGGCATAAGCGAGCTGGAGCGTGCAGCGGTCGGCGAGACCGGCGGCAACGACGTTCTTGGCGACGTAGCGCGCCGCGTAAGCCGCCGAACGGTCGACCTTGGTCGGATCCTTGCCGGAGAACGCGCCGCCACCATGCGGGGCCGCGCCGCCATAGGTGTCGACGATGATCTTGCGGCCGGTCAGGCCGGAGTCGCCGTCTGGGCCACCGATGTAGAACTTGCCGGTCGGGTTGATGTGCCAGATCGTCTTCGGCGTGATCCAGTCCTTCGGCAGCGCCTCGCGCACATAGGGTTCGACGATGTCGCGCACCTGCTTGGAGGTGAGGTCCTCGATCAGATGCTGGTGCGAGACCACGATCTCGCGCACGCCGACCGGCTTGCCGTTCTCGTATTGCACGGTGACCTGGCTCTTGGAATCCGGGCCCAGCACCTTCTCGCGGCCGGAGTGGCGCGCTTCGGAGATGAGGCGGAGGATCTTGTGGGCGTAGAAGATCGGCGCCGGCATCAGGTCGGGCGTCTCGTTGGTGGCGTAACCGAACATAATGCCCTGGTCGCCCGCGCCTTCTTCCTTGACCTCGCCCGGCTGCAGCGCATCGACGCCCTGCGCAATGTCGGCCGACTGCGGATGCAGCAGGATCTCGATGTCGCAGGTCTTCCAGTGGAAGCCTTCCTGCTCGTAGCCGATGTCCTTGATCGCGCCGCGGACGACGCTTTCGATCTGCTCGTTGGTCACTGATTTCGGACCGCGGGTCTCACCAGCGATCACCACCTTGTTGGTGGTGGCCAGCGTTTCGCAGGCGGCGCGGATGGCCCAGGGATCGATGCCCGCCTTCGGCCCTTCACGATAGAACAGATCGACGATCTCATCGGAGATCCGGTCACAGACCTTGTCCGGATGGCCCTCGGACACGGATTCGCTGGTGAAGAGATAGGACGCGCGCATCAGTAACCCCTTGTTCCGCCATTAGCCGGCGGGCGTTTGCGATGTTTACTTTTGATGATGTCAATCACGCCGACGCGAGATGACGTAGGATTCGTCGAGAAACCAGAGCCCGTTGTACTTTCGCAGCACGTCCCTGGCGGCATCCAGAGTGCGGCCGTTTTGAGTCATTTCTGTCAACCGGTCGTCCTCAATCTGAGCGACATACACCGCCGCATTCCACGCTGCAAAGGCCGTCGAGGTACCAATGGTGCCGGTGACCTCGTTGGGCAGCGCTTCCATATCATACCTGAAGATCGAACGGTTGTCCGCGTAAGCATTAAAATTTAGGTCGCGGCCCACCGATCCTAGTTCATACTTAACCGCACGCAGTAGCTCATGACGGCTGACTGAGAAAGGGTTTTCTCCAGGCCAGATCGCCTGGATCATTTCCATGCCCGGATCCTGGCCATGGGAGTGGATTCCGATCAGCCTGCCGCCAGGCCGGAGCGCCCGCGCCAAGGGTGCAATGATGCGCTTGGCCCGGAAATTGACCGAGGACAGGGCCCGGTAGGGCTGGGATGCGATGACGAGGTCGAAATTGGCCTCGGTCTGGCCCGGTCGCGGAATGGTCGAATCCAAGAGAAACCTGTGGTCCTCGCGATAGAGCACGAGGACGACAGGCCGCTCGTAGAGCGGCATGGCAGTGCGTGGGCTGATCGCGGCGCGCCAGTTCTGCTCCAAGAACGGCCGCAGTTCCGCGATCTGCTGCTCGAACTCGCCCGATGAAGCGCCGCGCAGCGGCACCTCATGCCAGACGGTGGCCGCCGCCGCCGCAGGCGATGCCGGCGTCAGCCAGGGCGCCTCCGCGTAGAACATGTTGGTGAAGACAAACACCGACGCCGGATGCTCGAAAATGCGATCCGGCACCTTCTCCAGCGTCAGGCGCAGGTCCTCGAGACTGAGCTCCTTACCGGCGACATAGAACGGCATGTTGGGAAAGCGCTGGTGCGTTGCGCGCAGCACCCGCGCAAGCACTGTGCCGTCGCCCACGCCCGCGTCGAACAGGCGTAGCGCCGGCGGGCGCGGATGGATGGAGCTTAGCTCCAAGGCGACCCTATCTGCGATCACCCGCTTCTCGCTGCAGGTGTGGACGAACAGCAGGTATTTCTGGCGGTTCTCGAAGAAGCGGAAATTGCCGCGCGGGTCGCGCTTTTCCGGCGGCACCTGCAGTCCTCGCGGCGGCGGCACGCCGCCGGCCATCGATGCGGCCATATAGGCCTGGATCCGCTCCAGCGTATCGATGGTGATGCGCTTTCCCTCGCGCAGGCGATGCACCAGCTTCCCATCGTTCACCGCGCGCCGACCGAAGGTCGATTCCGCCATGTCCGCCTTGCGGCAGAACTCGGTGATCTGGCTCAGGATTTCGTCGTTTTTCATCGGTGGGACGCGGTGGGCAGACGGATTGGGTCCTGCGTCCTAGCAAATTCTGCCCACCGGGGGAAGCACATGTTCGAAGCCGAGAAATGTGGCATTGGGAGAAGGAGCATTGCCACCACCCTCTCGGTGCCATCCCGGCGAAAGCCAAGACGACATTGGGAGACAGCGCACAACGAGCGCAACGAAGCAATCCAGAGTCCCGCAGTTGGATTGCTTCGCCGCGCTCGCAATCAATGAGTATGGGCGACGGCATCGACCTCTCTTCTGCCCGGATGCGCTGAAATTGAAACCTGCATACCTGTTGCTTTAAGGGCCCGCGCCTCAATCGTCATTCGCGGCAACTTTCCCAATCTACAGAATGTGGTGATCGCTGGATCGGCGTCTATAGTGAGCCTGTATGTCGAGCTGCATGACAGGGGCATGGTAAGCTTCGAGGGCAATATGGGTCATTGGTTGCGCGAGTGGAGCTCAGTGGAGGCCACGAGCGGTGGATTCATCAACGCTGACAACGGCTTTTCTGTCGCGCGTGGCAGTTCTCATGCCATTCGTAATCGATATTGCGCAAATCGCCTTCACCAATCAAACCGTAGCCTGCGGTGGCAACCCTGCTTGAGGGAGTCCGCTCAAATTGCGAATGTTTTCGACAATTCGGAGATTTTCTATTTCTACCCACGCTGACGGAGAGGCTTTGCTGGTTGCCCTCGCGTGCACTATGGTTGGCGGGGACGTCGTCGTGATCGTCTGGCCGTCCCAGTTGCTATGTCAATCGCAAATTGGCGATCGACGAAAACCTACTGGTTGACGGCAGTGACAAACGGCGATCGATTGAACCATCCCCCACAGTGATTGTTGGTGCCTCGCGTGATTGTCATCTTTGGAAGCAGCTCCGATCTCGGGAACCGGCTGGCCAGCTCGTTGCGAGCGTCAAACGTGCGAGTATGCACAGTATCCCGCGACGCGCACGCTGATCGCGTGGCTGATCTCGAGACTGGGCACGGAGTTGCCGAGGCGATCGCCGCAGCCTCCACGATTGTCTCGTGCGCGCATGCCAAGTTTACGTCGAAAATCCTTCAGAATTGCCATCCAGGTCAGGCGGTTGTTTTGACGGGATCGGCCTGGCGGTATCTTCGCAACCCTAATCCTGGAGCGGGGCAAGAACTTCTTGAGGCTGAAGCACAATTTCTTGCAAGTGGCGTCCCGGGGGTGATGATCCACCCGACCATGATCTATGGCGGCTCACATGAATATAATGTCAGGCGCATTGTAAGCGCGCTTAGCAGATTTCCTATCGTGCCGGCCCCAGGCGGCGGAAAACACGTCGTACAGCCAATCTTCATCGATGATGTCGCGCGCTGCCTTCATGTTGCCGCAGTCGCCACCTGGCAGACTTCATCCGTCGTGCCGATTGCGGGACCTCCGCTGAGGTGGCGTGAGATGGTTGCGGAGACGGCACGAGCGTTGAACCTGCGACGTCCCATAGTGCCGGTTCCGTTGCGGCAGAGTATTGCCACCATGGAGCTGTTGAAGCGGGCCGGGCTCACGAAGCTTGACCCTAGCATGCTGCGTCGCTTTGCCGAAGACGTGAACATCGCGACTGATGAGATGGTGCGGCGCTTTGGTGTGGTACCGCGCCCTTATCGGGATGGTATTCGCATTGCACTTCAGGAGTGGCAAAGAGCCGGCTTGGCCCCTCTTTGACAATAAAGGAGATCGAATTGACCGACGCCCGAATTCCCGCGACCAAGCGGCCCCTTCAACAGCGCGTTTGAACACCAACAAAAGCGGCCGGAGCCATCTCTCTCGAGCTCGAAGAAGTGATCATTCTCGATGCTGGAGGCGGTGGCTGGAGTGCCGCTTTCGTTCGCCATGGATCTCGACTGGCGCAGGCAGGCGTTAAGAGGTTGGGCCATCAGCGCCCGATTATTCCAAACGTTAATGATTCGTGAATTGCCTGTATCCGAGCGTCGTATTGATACTGATTCGGGTATGGTGGCGGTGTTGGTCATTACTGGCTGCGTTGGCGTCTTGGCGGTAGGCGCCACATTCGCGGCGCTCATCTATTTCGATGCTCGGGCTGAACGCAGACGCCAACGATGAGGCGGCCTATCCGTATTTCCGGTCCGGCCTCCCTGGCCTCCCGAAAAAGGCGTTTAGGCCGAGATCCTTTCCTCCACGCGCTTTGGAAGCATAAACGAACGCCACTTGGTCCGGTTCCGGCGGTGTGACGGCACTCGGCATATGCAACACATTTGTCGCTCATCACGACCGGCACCGGATCGCCAACTACGACGATACTCGGCAATGCGGCAGGAAGCTCGAGCGGCAACTCGATGTGTACTGACCGACGATCAGTCGATCAGTCGCGCCTAGATTTAGGTTCAACGCGTAATTTGTCGCCGCATCACCATCAATGCAGCATCGGGTACGGTGCGGCAGCTATTTCAGCGCGGCTATGGCGACTAAGCCAACTGTGATCAGACAGACGGACACTAGCTTTGCAGCTGTGTGCCTTCTCGGAGGAAGAGCATTCCGATGATAGCCCCGAACAACACGCTGCATTCTCGAAACGCGGCGACGTTTCCGACCGGATTGTAGCTGAGCGCCCAAACGAAAACGGCAAAGGCAACAACGCCAAGAACGCCAGCGACGATTATTTCGATCTTGGCAGCTATACATTCGGACCAAAGCTTCGGTCCTCGAACTAAACGAGTCAGCGCCACAAAAGAAATGCTGTCGATCACGATGAGCCACGCAGTAAACGAGGCCCAGCCCGCACCTGCACGAGCCCCCCACGCATCTGCAACGGAGTACGCTGCTACCATCAGAACTCGCTGCTAGAGCCGACAGCAAGGAACGTGCAGGCATCATGGAAGAGATCCGGTCAAGCATAAGCCAGAGGGTGCCGCATACGATCAAACCCACGGCAACAAATTGTCGGGCGTCAGGGAACTCATCCAGCATTAGATATGCGAGCGCGGCCGCGAAGAGCGGAACAAAACCGCGCGCTATCGGGTACACCTTGCTGAACTCGCTTGATACGTAAGCCTGCCAGAGACTGACCTTATATGCCCATGTAGGCCGACAGACAGGGCCAAAATCACCAGCACAGATCCTGATGGCACTGGGACAAAGGGCAGAAGCGGAAGGGTGACGACAGAGCTAACGACCCCCATACCGGCCAGAATAGGCAGTCCGTTGCCGCCTTTCACCATGGCATGCCATGACGCGTGAAGTAGCCCGGCAACGAGCATCAAGCTTGCTGCGAGAGGATCCAACCTAGATGCCTTTTCCGGGAGCCCAGGAGGCGGGACGGAAATACGGATAGCCGGCTCGAGTGAATGCCTGTTCTGCTATCACCCGACTGGAAGGCGACATTGGCAAAGACCCACAGCCAGCTTCGCTGAAATAGTTCAGCTCAGACATCTCCCCGTCCGACGGTTTGCACACCCCACCAGTCACAATGCCGCGGAATGCAATCGTCGTGTAGTACGCTACATCGCCATTCGGATACTGCACAAGAAACTCGGGCCCGCCGAAGACTCCGATTATTCCGGTCAGCGTGACGTAGAGGCCAGTCTCCTCGAAACACTCACGAACGGCAGCGTCGGCTGGCTGCTCGTTCGGATCAACGCCCCCACCGGGAAGCGTCCAAAGCCTGGTCTCGGCGTCTTTGCCCAAAAGAAGGCGCTGCTGCTGATCGAAAATCGAGATCGAAACCGCAGTCAACGCAACGAGATCGTGGCCGACTTTTTGGCGGACCGTACGGAGGTATTCGGAAATCGGCATTAAGCGAACTCGGTCAACTTCGTTCCCAAAGCGATGCCCGAGCGGCATCCAGTCGTCAATACGGTGGAACCCCAACAGGCAATAACAATTGTTTTGCAGGCAGGTGGTGGAGGGCCATCGCCATGACAACCGAATATCTCGCCGCAATCGCGATAACCGCCGTTGTCTCTGGCGCTGGCTGGATAGTGTATTCCGTCAAATCCAGTGACTATTGTCCACAACCGTCAGCCTCATCTGTCGCAACGCTTTTTGCGCCCTGGCCAGTCATTTGGCGCTGCTATGGGCCACTCGGTCACGAAGCACGAGGCGGTGCAGATGGGTTTGCTGGGATGAGTAACTGTCGCCCCCCGCTACACAACTTGCGCCGCAGGAGAATGCAACGGCCGGCGTGGCGACCTCTAAGCCGCGTTAGCAGCACGCGGCCGGCATCGGATCATCAAAGGCCCGCCCCCTTGATCATCTAGTGCTCCGATACCCATTGGGCCCGGCGGCTTGCCGGTTAAAATCTGCCACTCGACAGCCTGACACCATCCGGCCAGCCTGAGGGCCACGGAGTGGCTGCAGTGTTAGTCAGAGCAATGAACCAGGACGCCGCGTACGCCAGTTTCGCACATCTCCGAACGTGATCTTTTGAGGCCGCGCGCCGCGACCAAAGCAACACTGGGCAAATCGGCAAATTATCAATTCCTTGGGCCCCAGAGCCTGCCAGACCTGTGAATAGCTCCGGGCTTTACCGCTCTAAAATTCCTTACGGCGCCGAGCGACCTCCTTGAGTCCTTTGACCCGCTGCGATTCAGGAGCCGATCGTATCGCGACGTTTAGCTCTGCGTCGTTGTTGTTGCTGGCAAATGTACGCCGCCAGACGAGCGGCTGAGCCTCATGGGTCGATCGATTAGCACTAGCACTAGGTGAGCGACAAGAAGCGCTAGCACCGCATGAATCATGCCGTGATTGAGCTCCGGATGCGAATGCCAGACCACGGTCGTCATGATGAACAGTATGGGGTAGTGGGTGACATAGAGCGGGAAGCTGAGATCACCCAAATATAGGAGTGTATGGCGCACCTTGTCAGTCATCGCAACGTTCGGCGGAAAGAAAAGTACTGCAATAGTTGCGATCCAACTCGCGTGGGTCAATGCCTTGACTCGCCAATTGACCATCCAAAGGTCGGTTGGATGCGTGAGGCATACCCCGCAACCAATCAACGCACAGATCGCAAAGGCTACCTTGTTCCTTGGATGGTTATAGGCAAACCAGCCGGTGAGCCAGGCCCATGCAAAGGTAATGATCTCTGTGCCGTACGGTGTGAGCGTGTAGTCGGTGCCTGCAAAGCGGGGCCAGATCATCATCAGGATGCCTGACACGACGATCGCGCCGAGTAGGATTGCATGATGGACGCGCGCGATCGCAGGCGCGCAGACGTAGTAGATCGCCTCGATCGAAAGAGACCAAAGCGGAAACAACATCATGATGAAGTTTGGAGCGAAGAATACATTCAGAAGCAGTGCGTAGCCGAGCCACTTAAGCAGGGGCGGCATTGGGTAAGGTATTTCGTGCAGGCCCAGCAAAGTCGGGCCAAGCACGAAATAAGTGCAGAGCGCCGCGGCGACGGTGAAGAAGTGAGTGGGTAGGATCCGCAATGCCCGCCTGCGCAAATAACCATCAGGCTGCTTGGCGATGGAGTGATGAATGCTGAAGCCGGAGATGGCAAAGAAACAGATGACGGCCATCAATCCAGAACGGGATGGGACCGGAAGCGCTCGCGATTCCAGCCCGAAATTGTATGTGTGCGCGGCCAGCACCCAGGAGGCAAAGCCGAAACGCAAACCACCAAGCACAGGCCAAATGCTACGGGGAGCAGCCTCGTCGCTAGACAAGTTCATCGTGAGGTGAATGTAATTTTCCGCTTCGACCAAGCCAAGCGACGTAAATGGCCGGGACAAGCCCGGCCATCATGTTGTTTGCGCTGCTTGACAGGGCCTAGTTGCCCCACACTTCCTTCGCGATCTCCACCGCAAGGCTGAGTTTGGCCCATTGCTCTTCCTCGGAGAGGATGTTGCCCTCTTCCGTCGAAGCGAAGCCGCATTGCGGCGACAGCGCGAGCTGCTCCAGCGGGGCGAACTTGGCGGCTTCTTCCAGGCGGCGCTTGATGTCGTCCTTCTTCTCGAGCTCGCCGAACTTCGAGGTGATGACGCCGACCACGACGACCTTGTTGCCCTTGGGCAGGAAGCGCAGCGGCTCGAACCCGCCAGCGCGATCGCTGTCGTATTCGAGGAAATAGCCGTCGTAATTGGTGCCGGCGAGCAGGGTCTCGGCGACCGGCTCGTAGCCGCCCGAGGAGATCCAGGTCGAGCGGAAATTGCCGCGGCAGACATGCGTCGTCACCACCATGTCGGCGGGCTTCTCGGCCAGCGCGTAGTTGATGATGCGGGCATAGATCTGCTGCAGGCCCTCCGGATTGTCGCCGCGCTCGCGCGCCTTCTGCAGTTCGTCCTGCGAGCAGAGATAGGCCCAGACGGTGTCGTCGAACTGGAGATAGCGGCAGCCGGCGTCGTAGAACTCCTTCACGGCCTTGCGATAGGTCTTGCCGAGGTCCTCGTAGAAGGCGTCGAGATCGGGATAGACGTCCTTGGAGATCGACTTGCGACCGCCGCGGAAGTGCAGCACCGCCGGCGACGGGATCGTCATCTTGGCGGTGACGTGGGCCTGGTCGGCATACTTCGTCAGGAAGCGGAAGTGATCCAGCATCGGGTGGTTGTCGGGGAAGTCGAGCTTGCCGATCACGCGCACTGCGTCGTGACGGGTCTGCACGCCCGCGAACTGGATGCCGGTGTCCGGGTGGAACAGCTCGCAGCCGGTGAGCTTGGCCAGGAAGTCGAAATGCCACCAGGAGCGACGGAATTCGCCGTCGGTCGCAAGCTTCAGCCCGATCGAGGCCTGCTTGTGCACGACCTTCTCGATCTCCATGTCCTCGATCTTGCGCAGATCGTCGGCCGAGATCTCGCCCTTCTCCAGACGACTGCGGGCTTCCTTGATCTTGGCGGGACGCAGAAGGCTGCCGACCTCGTCGGCGCGGAAGGGGGCTTTGGTTCGCTGCATTGTTATCTCTCCCGAACTTTCAGTGGCGCAAATTGTACTCCCTCTCCCCGCCTGCGGGGAGAGGCGATGATCAGTGGGCCGCCGCCCCGGCGACGCCGAGGTGGCGCTCCAGGACCGATGGGTCGGCCTTCAGCGCGGCGCTCGGGGCGTCGTGGACGATCGTTCCGCGCTCCAATATCACGACGCGGTCGGCCAGCCCCAGAATCTTTTGGGCATTCTGCTCGACGATGATCGAGCAGATGCCGCCCGCCCGGGTGATGGTGCCGATCGCCTTGAGAAGCTCCTCGACGATGATTGGGGCGAGGCCCTCAGTCGGTTCGTCCAGCAGCAGGACTTTCGGATTGAGGGTCAGCGCGCGGCCGATCGCCAGCATCTGCTGCTCGCCGCCGGAGAGCTGGTTGCCAAAATTGCTCCGCCGCTCCTTCAGCCGCGGGAACATCTCGTAGACCTTCTCGACCGTCCAGGGGCCGGGCTGCGCCACCGCGGTCATGTTCTCTTCCACCGTGAGCGAGCGGAAGATGTTACGCTCCTGCGGCACCCAGCCGATGCCGGCACGCGCGCGCTGGTCAGGCCGGAGCGAGGTGACATCCGCGCCGGCAAGCGCGACCGACCCCGAGAAGCGGCGGGTGACGCCGACGATGGAATTGATCAGCGTGGTCTTGCCGGTGCCGTTGCGGCCGAGCAGCGCCAGCACCTGCCCTTCGGCGAGGCGCAAGGACATGTTGGGCAGCACCACCGCCTCGCCATAGCCGGCGCGAAGGGAGTCGATCGCGAGCAGGTCAGACATTGACCGCGTCCTCGCCGAGATAGACCGCCTTGACCTGCGGATCGCGCGCGACCTGCTCGGGCGGCCCCTCCGTGAGCAGCGCGCCCGAGACCAGCACCGAGATGCGATCGGCAAAGGAGAAGACGAGATCCATGTCGTGCTCGATCAGCAGCACGGTGACGTCGCTCGGCAGTGCGCCGACGACCGCGAGAATGTCGTGGCGCTCGCTCTCGGGCACGCCGGCGGCGGGCTCGTCCAGCAGCAGCACACGCGGCTTGGCCGCGATCGCCACCGCGATCTCGAGCAGACGCTGCTTGCCGTAAGGCAGCGTCACGGTCTGCTCGTTCATGACGTCGAGCAGATGGAAGCGCGTGAGTAGATCGGCGACCTCACCATTGACGTCACTCCGCGTCCCCATCCGCCGCCACCAGTCGCCGCCATGGCCGAGGCGCTCGGAGACGGCGAGGCCGATGGTCTCGTGCGGGGTCAGGTCGGGGTAGAGCTGGTTGATCTGGAACGTGCGCGACAGGCCGCGCAGCACGCGCTTGTGCACGGGCAGATCCGTGATGTCCTGGCCTTCGAGCAGGATCCGCCCCGAGTTCGGCTTGAGGACGCCGGTGAGCTGGTTGATGACCGTGGTCTTGCCGGCGCCGTTCGGGCCGATCAGGGCATGGCGGGCGCCCTGCTCGATCTTCAAGGACAGGTCGCGGGTGACGCGCAGGCCGCCGAACTGCTTCTCGAGATTCTTCGTTTCGAGCGCGATGGTCATGCGTCGCTCTCCGGCACGGCGACGACGGCCTTGCGCCCGGCCACCTGCTTGATGACCAGGTTCGGCACATAGAGCACCCAGCCGTGCAGGCGTTGGCGGCCGACCAGCACGATCACGACCAGCACGAGGCCGATCCAGAACTGCCAGTATTGCGGAGTGATGGTGGAGAACAATTCCTGGAGCATACGGAACACTACCGCGCCGATCAGCCCGCCATAGAGATAGCCGGTGCCGCCGATGACCAGCACCAGCATCAAATCAGCGGAGCGCTCGAACGCAAACACGTCGAGCGAGGCGATCGCGGTGGTCTGGGTGAACAGCGCCCCCGCAATGCCGGCATAGAATGCCGCCAGCGTGTAGATCGCGATCAGGCGACGGCTGACGGGGATGCCGATGGCTGCGGCCCGCAGCGGATTGTTCTTGATCGCGCGCAGCGACAGGCCGAACGGCGAATGCACGACGCGGCGGGCAAGCAGGAAGAGGAGGAACAGCACGGCCAGCGAATAGAAGAAGCCGGCCTTGCCGAACATGTCGAACGGGATCTCGCCGAAGATCGGCTGCATCTCGATGCCTTGCAGGCCGTCGGTGCCACCGGTGATGTTGGAGAAGCGTTCGGCCAGCGCTTCCAGCAGCAGGGCGATGCCGAGCGTCACCATCAGCCGGGTCAGGTCGACGCCGCGGATCACCAGGAAGCTGGTGGCAAAGCCGAGCACCATCGCCGCAAGGCCGGCGACGATCAGCGCCAGCACGGGCTCTTTGACGATACCGTGCAGCGCGAGAAGTCCCGCCGCATAGGCGCCGACACCGAAGAAGGCGGCATGGCCGAGCGAGACGATGCCGGCATAGCCGAGGATGAGATCGAGCGACATCGTGAACAGCGCCAGCCGCAGGATGTCGGTCATGATCAGATAGCGCGTGGGAAAGGCGAAGCCGCAGGCCAATACGATGAGCCAGAAGGCGACTTCGCCATAATGCCAGCGCGCCTGGCGCTGGGCGTGATAGCCGACGTCGGAGGAAGCGCTCATCGGCGAACTCAACGCGCGGCCGTGCGGCCGAACAGGCCGTTCGGGCGCCAGATCAGGATCACGATCATCATGGTGTAGATCACGAAGGGGCCCATCTTCGGCACGTAATACTTTCCGGCGACGTCGCCGATGCCGAGCAGGAGTGAGGCCAGGAACGGCCCGGTGATCGAGGAGGAGCCGCCGACGGTGACCACGATCAGGAAGTAGATCATGAATTTCAGCGGAAAGTACGGATCGAGGCCGAGGATCTCGGCGCTCAGCGCGCCGCCGAGGCCGGCGAGCCCGCAGCCAAAAGCGAACGTGAAGGCGAACACCTGCGGCACGTTGATGCCGAGGCCGCTCGCGGCGCGGGGATCATCGACCGCGGCGCGGAGACGGCTGCCGAAGCGCGTCTTGGCCAGCACCATCTGCAGGCCGATGGTGAGCAGGCCGCAGATCACGATGATCATCAGCCGGTAGCGGCCGATGCCGACGCCGAACACGTCGAACTGGCCCTGGAGCGCAGCGGGCAGATTGATGAAGACGCGCGAAGAACCCTGAATGTAGTCCACCGTCGCCACTGACATGAAAGTCAGGCCGATGGTGAACAGCACCTGGTCGAGATGGCTGCGCGCATAGAGGTGGCGGTAGAGCGTGCGTTCGAGCGCAATGCCGATCGCGGCTGCGGAGACGAAGGCGAGCGGCAGGGCGGCGAAGAACGGCCAGCCCATCCGGTTGACCAGCACCATGCAGACATAGCCGCCGGCCATGGCGAAGGCACCATGAGCGAGGTTGACGAAGTTCATCAGGCCGAGCGTGACCGCGAGCCCGCAAGCGAGCACGAACAGCAGCATGCCGTAGGCAACGCCATCGAACAGATTGGTGAGGATTGCGGTCATCGGGGGTCGAAAGTCATCTCAAGTGTGGCCAAGGGCCGTGCTGCGCTCCCTCTCCCGCTTGCGTGAGAGGGTTGGGGAGAGGGTCTTTCCACTGAGAGACTCCCGACGAGGAGAGAACCCTCACCCGGCGCTCTGCGCCGACCTCTCCCGCAAACGGGAGAGGTGAGCCTCGAGAATGACGCGTTTTCGCGCGTCACTTCTTGGTCTTGCCGAGATCCTTGACGGCGTCGAAGGTCGCGAACTCGACATTGTAGAGCTCGCCGTCGACCTTCTCGACCTTGCGGATGTAGATGTTCTGCACGATGTCGCGGGTCTCGGGGTCGATCGAGATCGGGCCGCGCGGGCTCTCCCACTTCTGCCCCTTCATGGCTTCGATCAGCTTGTCGCCGTTGGTGTCGCCACCGGTCTTCTTCAGCGCTTCGTAGATCAGGTGCATGCCGTCATAGCCGCTCACCGCCATGAAGCCCGGACGGTTGCCGAAGGCCTTCTTGTAGGCGGCGACAAAATCCTTGTTCATCTGCGAGGGATGCGCCGCCGAGTAGAGATGCGCGGTGACCGTGCCGAGCACGGCGTCGCCCATGTTGTTGAGAAGGTCGTCGTCGGTGACGTCACCGGGTCCGATCACCTTGATGCCGGCCTTGTCGAGACCACGCTCGGCATACTGCTTCATGAAGTTGCCGCCCTGCCCCGCCGGCACGAACACGAAGATCGCATCGGGCTTGGCGTCCTTCATGCGCTGCAGGAACGGCGCGAAATCAGGGTTTTGCAAGGGCACCTTGACCTCTTCGACCACCTCGCCGCCACCGGCGGTGAAGTGCTGCTTGAAGAAGTTCAGCGCGTCATTGCCCGGCGCGTAGTCCGAGGTCAACGTCGCCACCTTCTTGATGCCGTTCTTGACCGCCCAGTCGCCGATGATGGTGGAGGACTGCGCCAGCGTGAAGCTGGTGCGCACGATGTAGGGTGAACGCTCGGTAATGATGGAGGTGCCGGCCGCCATGACGACTTCCGGAATCTTGGCTTGCGTTGCGAGCGGCGCGGCCGCGAGCGCGGCGGGCGTCACGCCGAAGCCGGCGATGAAGTTGACCTTGTCGTTGACGATCAGCTCCTGCGCGGCGGTCTTGGTCTTGTCGGGAATCGCGGCGTCGTCCTTGAGGATGATCTCGATCTTCTTGCCGGCGACGGTGTCGCCCTTCTGCTGCATGTAGAGCTTGATCGCGCTCTCGATCTGCTTGCCGGTCGAGGCTTGGCCGCCGGTCATCGGCAGGATCAGACCGACCTTGACGGTGTCCTGCGCCTTCGCAGGCGCGACGGCAGCAAGGCCCGAGATGGCAGCCACCGCGGCGGCCCAAGAAAATGGTTTGCGTACGAACATCAGATCTCCCTCCCCTTAATTCCTGACTTTTGTGCCCTGAACCGAGTGCCCGGTCCTTGCCGCACTTTAACTCGCGGACAAGCCATGCCGTGCGGCCACATGGCGTCCTCTGCAACCCCGTTGTCAATCGGACGTTGGGCGACCATTCGGCGCAAGCGCGCGGTCCCGTCTACGACAGCACGGAGATTTGTACGATTGTACAAATAAAATGGTCTTGTCAACGAAAAAGCCCTTCGTTGCTCAAGCCAGATTGCCGCGAATTTGATGCGGCACTCTAAGAGGCGCCACCGCAGCGTGGATGGAGAATTCCGCCTCTCATTTGCAGAATTTGAACATCCCCGAATGCTTTTGCCGTTGAGCCCTCACGGTTATGCCGGCCGATCCCCTGGCTAGTGAATACGCTATGTATACCATACCAGCTAGGATGGCCCTCTCAAGGACAATATAAGCCTATTATAATACCTTCGTGTATACAAGTCGCTCGCGCCCGTTCGGCGTCCCATCACCCGTGCCCGATCGGGCACGAAGTAGAAGATGCTCATGCGTTTCCGTTCGCTTTCGATCGCTGCCGTCGTCGCTCTGCTGGCTTCGAACCTTGCCTGCGGCATGGTCAACGAAAAGCTCTCCGCCGGCATGGCGACTACGTCCCGCAATGGGGCGGTGGCCTGCCGGCCGATTCCCCGCCGCGCCCGGGCACGCCGCAATACGACGCCTACATGAAGGAGCGCGAATGCAAGCGGCTGCTGCCGGCAGCCGATCGCGAAAAGGAAGAGCAGGCGCAGAAGGGCGCGACGGGATCTTCGTCGGGCAGCGCGGTGCGTTAAGATTGTGCGCCCCCTCTCCCCGCACGCGGCAGGGCAATCGTATATGGAGCTTTGCGCGACCTGAGCGCTCGAAACGACCGCGGAGCCTGTCATCGGGCCGCGCTTTGCGCGGACCCCGGTGGCGGTCTCCTCAGGATGAGGCTAAGCAGCATCGGCGCTTATTGAAACGAGTACCGCGCACTTGGTCCTCATCCTGAGCGCCCGCCAACGGCGGGCGTCTCGAAGGATGGCCACAGGCGAAATCGGTCCCATATGCGATTGCCCTGCCGCACGCGGGGAGAGGTGAACAACTCAATCCACGAACACCACGGTCTTGCGGCCGTTGAGGATGACGCGGTCGTTAAGATGGTAGCGGATCGCGCGGGCGAGCACGCGGCGCTCGATGTCGCGGCCCTTGCGGACCAGATCCTCCGGCGTATCGCGATGGCTGATGCGCTCGACGTCCTGGTCGATGATCGGGCCCTCGTCGAGATCGCGCGTGACGTAATGCGCGGTGGCGCCGATCAGCTTGACGCCGCGCTCATGGGCCTGGTGATACGGCCTTGCGCCCTTGAAGCCCGGCAGGAATGAATGGTGGATGTTGATGCAGCGGCCGGAAAGCTTCGCCGACAGATCGTCCGACAGGATCTGCATGTAGCGGGCGAGCACGACCAGATCGGTGCCCGTGCTGGCGACGAGATCGAGGATCTGCGCTTCCTGCTCGCGCTTGGTCTCCTTGGTCACAGGCAGGTGGTGGAACGGGATGCCGCCGAAATCGAGCCCGGCATAAACCTCGCGTGGATGGTTGGAAACGATCGCGGTGGGGATCATCGGCAATTCGCCGGTGCGCCAGCGATAGAGGATGTCGACCAGGCAGTGGTCGGACTTCGACACCAGCAACATCACCTTGCGATGCGCGGCACGGTCGCGCATCTGCCATTCCATGCTGAAACGTTCGGCGATTGCCGCAAAGCCGGTCTGGAGCGCCGACAGTTCCACGGCGAGATCAGCCGCGGTGAACACCACGCGCATGAAGAATTTCTTGGTTTCGACGTCGTCGAACTGCTGGGCGTCGAGAATGTTCTGCCCGTTGTGGGCCAGGAACGTCGACACCGCCGAGACGATGCCGGGGCGATCCGGACAGGACAGGGTCAGCACATATTGATGATAGGGCATGGCTCTTGATGAAGGTTTGGGCAAATGAAGCGGAACGACCCGCGATTTGCGCCCCGCTCTAGCACTGACCCACTCTTGCGCCAATCCCGGGCACAGAGTCAGGATGAACGTACCATTGCGATTTTGACCGGAGCACGCCCATGGCCGACCGCTTGAACGGCACCCGCATCCTGATCCTGGAAACGCGTGAGGAGGCGCAGTTTTCGAAGCTTCTGGCCGAGCAAGGCGCCGAGGTCGTGCAGTGCCCGATGTTCACCATTCACGACGCGCCGGACCCGGCGCCGGTCGAGGCCTGGATCCGCCGCGCCATCGACAAGCCGTTCGACGACCTCGTGCTGATGACCGGCGAGGGCCTGCGCCGGATCATGAAGCTCGCCGGCGCTCGCGGGCTCGATCAGTCCCTCGTGGCAGCGCTTGCCAAATCGCGAAAGTTCACCCGCGGCCCGAAGCCCGGCAAGGCGCTGCGCGAGGTTGGCCTCGATGCGCAGCAGACCACGGAGAAGCCGACCACCGAGGGCGTGATCGAGATGCTGGGCAGGCTCGACCTGAAGGGCCGCCGTCTCGGTCTCCAGCTCTATCCGGACAAGGACCACAGCGCGCTGACCGGCGCGCTCGCCGCGCAGGGCGCCGAGGTCGATACCGTGCTGCCCTATGTCTACGATTCCAAGGCGGCAGATGCCAATATCGTCGCCGCGATCGACGCCATGGCCGAGGGGCGGATCGATTCCATTGCGCTGACCAATCTCGGCCAGGTCCGCCGACTGTTCGAGGCCGCGAAGGCGCATGGCAGCGAGGCGCGCCTTCGCGCTGGGCTCGAACGGACGCTGATTGCTTCAGTCGGCCCGGCGGTCTCGGGCGAGCTCGCCGCGCACGGATTGCGCACTGACGTCTCGCCGGTGGAAGATCATTATTTCATGCGCCCGCTGATCTCGGCGATGGCGGCAGCAATCGCCGAGAAACGATCGAGGGTGGCGGGTTAATCGCCAAGATGCCTAAAGCGCGATGAGATTAGGATGAATCGTCATCGCGCTTTAGGCTATTGTTTGAGCATGATCTTTTCGGAAAACCGCTGCGCACTTTTCCGGATCATGCTTTAGCCTGCCACCTGCGAGGCGGCCGACATCAGCTCCTGTGGGCTCGGCGCTCCGAACATGCGCTGGCCGCCGCCGGGAACCTCGGTGAACGTCCAGCGCACGATCCCTTCCCGGTCGAGCAGGAACTGGCCAAACAGCTGACCCGTGCCTGTTGCGGCCATACGCTGGTCGGCGTCGGTCATCTCGTAGCCGTCCTTGTTGTTGAGGTACTCCGCGGCTGCCGGCCGGTTCATCGGGCCGGGCAATTCGCCGGGCATATCCACTTGCATGCTCATGACCGCGTCCATGCCCACCTTGCGTGGCCACTCGGTTTCGTTCTCCGTGAACTCGATATTGGGCAGGCCGAATGCGCGGTGCGAGACCCGATCGGGGTCGGACGCGGCGAGCAGATTGGGCAATGGATGGTAGCGGAAATAGAGCCGCGCCCGGTCGATCGGCGTGTTGACGACCGTGAGACTTTCGATCCCCTTCCCGCGCAGCGCGCCATCAAGCTGCGCCTGCGCCGCGATATGGCGCCGGCAAAACGGGCAGTGCAGGCCACGAAACAGGCCCACCAGTATGGGACTATGCCCGCGATAATCCTCGAGCGCGATCTTTCCTTCGCGTGTGATGGCGTCCAGGACGATGTTCGGTGCGCGATCGCCCGGCTGAAGTGTTCCATCTACATGACGGTCTGACATGGTTGAACTCCCTCACATTGGCTAGTCAAGGAACGGCAGTACGATCAGCCCTGCGGGATCGAGCCCGTGCCGGGCGCAGACATCATGGGCCAGCGCGAAATACCGCTCGGCCTCGGGCATGTCGCCTCGATCAAGGTTCAGTGTCGCAAGACCATCATAGCATGGAAACAGCTGCTGCGGCTCGCCGGTCTCGCTCGCCACCGCGATGGCCTCGTTGTAGCAGCGCGCGGCCATGTCGGGGCGGAAGTGGCACTGATGGATCTGCCCGAGCACGATGAGGGGTACCGGGAGATGCTCGCGCTGATCGAGCGCGCGGTCGATCTCGATCGCCTTTTCGGCAGCCGGCACCCCCTCCTCGGTACATCTGTCCGTGAAGGTGCAACAGGCGACGGCAAGGTTGGCCAGAAGGCGCGCCTGGAAGCCGAGATCGCCGATACGATTCGCGACATCGAGGCCGCGCCGGCAAACCGCCATGGCTTGCGCTGGGTCGACGATCGTATAGAGCACGCCTAGGTTGGTGTAGCCGCGGCACGCCACGTTGAGGAGGCCGGCGGCCTCGGCTGCCGCGACACTTTGCTCCACCTCCTTCACCGCCTCCTGGTGTCGCCCAAGCCGCGCCAGCGCAACCGCCTTGGTGTTGAGCGCCTCCGCAGTGGCTCGCGCCGCCTCGAACCCGGCTTGCTCGCCCGCATCGGTCGGCACCGACCGCGCGTAGCCGAGCGCTTCGTCCGCCCACCGCGCGGCGGCGACGTGATCGCCCACGCGAAACGCAAGACGGCCGCGCTCTTGCTGGAGATGAGCCCACTCCAAGAGGTGCGCCCACTCGATCGGCGCGTCGGTCCCGCCAAGCCGTTCAGCCGCCTCGGCATAATGCGTCTCTGCCCTGACGCGCTTGCCAGCGTCCCACAACAATCGACCAAGCTTGCGAAGAATGCGCGCCTCGCCGATACGGTCCCCTGCCGTGCGGTGCCCCTCCAGCGCACTCTGGTAGTGCTCCTCGGCAGCGCTTCGGCGGCCAGCCACGCAACAGAGGTCCGCGACGCGCTCGTACAGGATCAGGCGTTCCGGCTCCCGTTCGCCGGCGGTCGACAGCACGGCGAGGGATTGCTGATAGAAACGGAGGGCATCGTCGTTGGCATAGCTCGCACGTGCGCGATCGCCGGCCGCGCGCAAATAGCGCGCGCCTCTCGACTTGCTCGCGCTCAGACTGAAGTGGTGTCCGAGCAATATGAGATCTTCGAGCTGCTCGGGCTCTTTGCCATAGAGCCGCTCCAGCGCGGCACCAATGCGTCCATGGAGCTCGACCCGACGCTGCAAAAGCAGATTTTGATAGATCACGTCCTGAAGCATGGTCTGCATGAAGCGATAGGTCCGCAGCGACATCGAGCTCGAGCCTGCGACCTCCTCGATGAGCTCGGCGTCGCACAGAAGTTCGAGCGCTGCTTCGACCCTTGCCGGCTCGGTTGCTGCCGCACCGAGAACAGCCGCATCAAAGCGCGGACCGATCACCGCGGCCTCCTGGGCCACATGGCGCACCTGATGCGGCAACCGGTCGAGGCGCGCCAGCAACAACGCCTGAATGCTTGCTGGAATATCGGCGGCGGCTTCATCCGATTTCATCCGCCACTGCGCACCGTCACGCTCCAGGGCCCCGCCTTCGATGAGGCCACGGATGATCTCCTCGAGGAAAAGCGGGTTTCCGCCTGCGCGATCGAGGATTCGGGTGAACAAATGTCCCGGCGGTTCCCGCCACCCGTGACTGAAATACGCCGCGAGCAGCCTTCGTCCGTCAGCATCGCCAAGCGGAGGCAGCCGAATGGTCGTGTGACTGATCCTGCTCGAACCGAACTGATCCACCAGTGCTGGCCGATGGGTAAACAACAGCATCAGCCGCGTCCGCTCCAGCCGGTCCATCAGGAACCGCAACGCTTCAAGCGACACCGCGTCGGCCCAATGCAGATCCTCGACGATGATCAGAAGCGGCGACAAGGCGAGGCGGCGTTCGAAGACGGTACGGATCGCGAAAAAGATCTGCCGCCGGAGCTGTTCCGGTTCGACGTGCCTGAGCAAGGCGTTGGGATCGCCAAGGCCAAGAACGTGCAAGTAGAGAGGCATCAGGCGGTCGGCCTCCTCGGCCGCGAGGCCGAGCTCCGACAGCGCTTCCGCAACTTTCGTCTCTGCCTCCGCGGCGCCGGCCTTCTGTGCGATGCCATAGGCGCTACGCAGCACGGCGGCGAGTGCTCCGTAGGACTGTTCGCCAAGCGGCGAGCAGACCGCCCGTCGGATCGCCACGCCTGCGAAGCGATCCTCATCGCGGATGCGGGCGACGAATTCGTTCACCAGCCGCGTTTTCCCAATGCCCGCTTCGCCAAGCAGCCGCACCAGTTGAGCCGCGCCGCCGCACGCGCGATCAAGGCTGCCGATCACGCGCGCAAGCTCGGCGTCGCGCCCGATCAGTGGCGCATCGAGGCCCAGCGTATCGAGGCCGCGTGCCGCCCGCGGCGTATCGAGCGGTCCCTTCAGACGATGGACCAGAACGCTGCCCATCTTGCCCTTGAGCGAGATCTCGCCGAGCGAATCATAGGAGAACGCATGCCGCGTCAGACGGTGGGTCAACGGCCCGACCAGCACCTCGTCCGGAGATGCCATCGACTGCAATCGTTGCGCCGTATTCACGGTATCGCCGGTCACCGAATAGGATTTGGCAACGCCCACGCCTAACCCACCCGCGACGACGTGGCCGGTGTTGATGCCGACATGGAGCTGCAACGGTGAACCGGCATAGGCCTTCGCGCGCTCGCTGAGGCGCGCCGTCCGGCTGATCATGTCGAGGGCAGCGCGGACCGCCCGCTCGGGGTCGTCCTCGTGCGCAGTCGGCGCACCAAACAGCGCGAGCAGCGCATCGCCGATGAACTTGTCCACGAAACCGCCAAAGCTCTGCACCGCGGCCGTCAACTCCTCGAACAACTGGTTCTGAAGCGTCTGCATGACCTCTGGGTCGAGCCGCTCGCTCATCGCAGTGAAGCCGCTGAGGTCGGCAAACAGCACGGTTATGGTGCGGCGGTTTGCTTCGCTATCGACGTTGTCCGACTGCGGTCGAAATGCGTGTTGAGCCGTCTGCAGGAGCGGTGGCGAAGACGATCGGATTGGGAGTGTCGCCGGGCTCGTCTGCGCCGATGCCTGTCCGCCGTCTTTGGTGGCCCCGCTGATGAGGGAGCCGCATTTCGGGCAGTAGACAAAATCCGGTGCACATGGAAAGCCGCAGCCGGGGCACGCGCTCGGCTGCTTCGTGCCGCACTTCGGGCAGAAGGCAAAGCCGCTCTGAACCTCGAAACCACAACCCGAGCAGTTCATGGCTCAAGACCTCGCGGAAGCCGCGATGGTTCAATCTGCTGGCCCCCTAGCGAATGGGTCCCAGGATGCAGACCAGAATGGGCCCTGCGCGCCGGAAGAGCAAGCGGCGCTAGCCTACCCCTCAGCATGGGCGACGAAGCAATGCTGCGGGCGCGCTGGCGCACCGCAGGACGTCGGCAAAGCATGGCGGCATGCGGTAGCGTCAATTGACAGGGGCATCGCCGGGGCTACCCTTCCAAACAGAAGAACAAATAAAAGAGGGCAGGGAATCACCGTGAAACCCGTCATCGCATCTTGAGCACATCCGCGCGACCTTCGGCACTCGCGCCATTCCGCATCCGCAACTATCGCTTCCAGTGGCCGTCCGACCTGCTCACCTCCTGGTCGTTCGAGGTCGAGACGCTGGTGCTCGGCTGGTACATCCTGGTCGAGACCGGCTCGGTGCTGCTGCTCACCGTGCTTGCATCGCTCCAGTTCGTCGGCACACTGGTCGCGCCGGTCTTCGGTATGATCGGCGACCGCATTGGTCATCGCGACCTGCTGGTCGCGATGCGTCTCGCCTACACGGTGCTCTCGTCGACCATCATGGTTCTGGCGTTGACCGGTCATTTGTCGCCGCTGAGCGTCATGATCATCGTCGCGATCATGGGCCTGATTCGCCCCTCCGACCTCGGCGTCCGGGGGGCGCTGCTTGCCGAGATCATGCCGGCGGAGCAACTCGTCGGCGCCATCAGCGTTGCGCGCACCACCCAGGACAGCGCCCGCATCGCCGGAGCATTGACGGGCGCCGGCCTGTTCGCCGTCCTCGGCATCGGCCTCGTTTATGTGGCGATCGCCTGCCTCTACCTCGTGGCTGCGCTGCTCATGCTCTGCCTGACCCGGCCGAAAAGGATCCTCACCACGAGCGATCTCCCGGCCAACAGCCACGCCTTTTCTCGCTTATTTGGCGACCTCAAGGAGGGGATCGTCTACGCCTGGAACGGCCCGGGAATGCGCGCCGCGCTGTGCGTCGCCTTCCTGGCCAATCTCACCGCGTTTCCTTTCACCGGAGGATTGCTGCCCTACATCGCGCGGGAGATCTTTCAGACCGACCAGACCGGCCTCGGCTATCTCTCGGCGAGCTTCGCCGTCGGCTCGCTGACCGGCTCTATCACGCTGAGCCTGGTCAGCGGATTGCGCATTGCCCGGCTCCTGATCGGCGCGACGCTGGCCTGGTACGCCATGCTGCTGGTGTTCGTCGAGATCAGGACCATGCCGGTGGCGATGGCCTGCCTCGTCCTCGCCGGTATTGCGCAGAGCATGTCGATGATCTCGGCAGCCGTGATCCTGATGCGGACGGCCAGCGCACATCTACGCGGTCGCGTCATGGGCGTCCGCATGATGGTGATCTACGGCCTGCCGCTCGGACTGCTCGCAGCCGGCAGCCTGATCGATGTCATCGGCTATTCAGCGACGGGATCGCTCTATGCCGCCTCAGGGATCATCGCGATGCTGGCGATCGCGATCCGCTGGCGCGCCGACCTCTGGCCGGTGCACGCCCCCGCCAATGCGCGCTAATCCCCGTAGCTGCGCAGCCGCTCGATAGCGAGGATGGTGACACCGCCATATTCCAGCCGCAGCAGCCCCTCTTTCTCCAGCCGGTTCAGCGCGCGGTTGGCGTTCTGGCGGGACATGCCGGAGAGCGCGCCGATCTCCTCCTGGGTGATCTCCAGATGCGCAGTCGATTCGGGATAGAGGATCGGGTTGAACAGCGAGGCGATGCTGCGGGCAAGGCGGGCGTTGGCGTCAAGCGTGCGGTTGACCTCGAGCATGCCGATGAACTGGCCGAGCCGCTCGTTGAGCTGGCGGACCAGGAAGCGGTTGAAGCCGACGCTGTTCTCGAACAACCACATGAAGGCGCTGCGTTCCATCAGCGCGACCCGGCTTTCGCGCAGCGCGACCACGTCGTAGCGTCGCGGCTCGTTCTTGAGCACGCTGCCTTCGCCGAACCAGGCGCCTGCCGTCAGCCCGGCAAGACTGGTCTCCTTGCCGTCGCGCGACACTCCGCCCATCCGGGCGAGGCCAAAGACCATGCCGGCCCAATAGTCGAAGGTATCGCCGCGCATGAACACGGTCTCGCCGGTGCCGTAGGACCGCTCGCTGACTCCGGCGCGTGCGACCTCAATCTCGGCCTCCGTGAGTTCGCGCGACCAGGCGGCGATGCGCTTCAGATGATCCTCTGAAATCATGATGGAGAGGCCAGCCGCACCGTTTCGTCACTCCGCTTCTGTTGCATTGCAACATGATCACCTCGGCGGCCATCCGACGAAAGATGAACGCCGCACCCGCCCGAAAAACTTTGTCACCGAATTGTCAGGCCGAAGACATTTCAAAATAGCGCTTTCCCGTATTGAGAGCCACCTTGGGCGATGCGGCTTTTGATCCCTGATGGGAACGAAGGCGGCGCGGGGTCCGGTCGAGACCAATGGCTGCATGGCCTCACCGGGACGACCGTACTAGGATCGCTCGAAAACAACGGATGAAGAGCGCCACTGAATGCGCCATCACCGGGAGGGATTTGTTAGTGGCTAGTCTCGAAGTGCGCGGCGTGTCCTTGCGATTCGGTGGCGTCCGTGCGCTGACCGATGTCAGCTTCGCCATCAGGGAAGGCGAGCTGTTCTCGATCATCGGCCCCAACGGCGCCGGCAAGACCTCGATCGTGAACTGTATTTCCGGTCGCTACAAGCCGACCGAAGGTCAGCTCTTCTACCAGGGCCGCGACATCACCGATTTGACGCCGACTGCCCGCGCCTCGCTCGGCATCGGCCGCACCTTCCAGAATCTGGCGCTGTTCCACCACATGAGCGTGCTCGACAACATCATGGTCGGCCGCCATCACCTCCTGAAGAACAATTTCCTCACGGGTTCGCTGTACTGGCTCACCGGCGCGCGCAAGGAGGAGCTCGAGCACCGCCGCAAGGTCGAGGGGATCATCGACTTCCTCGATCTCCAATCGGTGCGAAAAGCCACCGCCGGCACCCTTTCCTATGGCCTGCGCAAGCGCGTGGAGCTCGCCCGCGCCATGGCGCTGGAGCCGCGCCTCATCCTCCTCGACGAGCCCATGGCCGGCATGAACTTCGAGGAGAAGGAAGACATGGCCCGCTACATCGTCGATCTCAACGAGGAGTTCGGGATGACGGTGGTGATGATCGAGCACGACATGGGCGTGGTGATGGACATCTCCCACCGCGTCATGGTGCTGGATTTCGGCAAGAAGATCGCCGAGGGCGATCCCGCGGCGGTCCTCGCCGATGCCCACGTCAAGCGCGCCTACCTTGGTGAGGAAGACGAGGTGCTGGTCGATCCGGACGACGCCCCGCCGGCGCAGGAGAGCGCGGCATGATGGATTATGCAGGACGCGTCGCGCAGGCCGACACCTATCCCAAGATGCTCCGGCTCAACGCGAAGGAGCATGGCAACGAGATCGCGCTGCGCGAGAAGGATCTCGGGCTCTGGCGCCTGTTCACCTGGAACGATTACCAGATGCGGGTGCGCGACTTCGCGCTCGGGCTCGTCGAGCTCGGCCTCGGCCGCGGCGACGTCATCGGCATCATCGGCGACAACCGGCCGGACTGGGTCGCGGCAGAAGTCGCGACCCATGCCATTGGCGGGCTGAGCCTTGGGCTCTATCGCGACGTGCTGGACGAGGAGGCCGCCTATCTCCTGACCTATGGCGAGGCACGGCTCGTCTTCGCCGAGGACGAGGAGCAGGTCGACAAGCTGCTCGCGCTTGCCGAGCGCGTGCCGAAGCTGAAGCACATCATCTATTCCGATCCGCGCGGCATGCGGAAATATGACGATTCCAAGCTGATGTCGGCGGAAAAATTCGCCGAACTCGGCCGCGCGCGGGCCGCTCGGGAGCCGGAGCTTTACGACCGGCTCGTGGATGCGACCAAGGGTGAGGACGTCGCGATCCTTTGCACGACGTCGGGCACCACCTCGCACCCGAAGCTCGCGATGCTCGCCGCCGGCCGCGTGCTCGGCCATTGCGCGACCTATCTCGCCTTCGACCCGAAGGGACCTGACGACGAGTACGTCTCCGTGCTGCCGCTGCCCTGGATCATGGAACAGGTTTACGTGCTCGGCAAAGGCCTGTTGTGCCGGATGAAGATCAACTTCGTCGAAGAGCCCGATACGATGATGAACGATCTGCGCGAGATCGCGCCGACGTTCGTACTGTTCGCGCCGCGCGTCTGGGAATCGATCGCCGCTGATGTCCGCGCCAAGGTGATGGACGCTACGCCGTTGAAGCAGCGCCTGTTCGACGTCGGAATGAAATCGGGACTGGCCGCACTCGCGCAGGGCAAGCGCTCGGGTTTTGCCGATGCGATCCTGTTCCGCGCGCTGCGCGACCGGCTCGGTTTCACTCGCCTGCGCTCGGCGGCGACCGGCGGCGCGGCGCTCGGCCCTGATACCTTCAAGTTCTTCCAGGCGATGGGTGTGCCGCTACGCACGCTCTACGGCCAGACCGAGCTGTTAGGGGCCTATACGCTGCACCCCGAGGGCAAGGTCGATCCTGACACGACAGGCGTACCGATGGCCGACAGCGTCGAGATCCGGATCGACAGTGCCGACGTTCATGGCGTCGGCGAGATCGTGGTGCGGCACCCCAACATGTTCCTCGGCTATTACAAGAACCCCGAGGCCAGCGTCGCTGACATCAAGGACGGCTGGATGTGTTCCGGCGATGCCGGCTATTTCAACGAGAACAGGCAGCTCGTCGTCATCGACCGCATCAAGGATCTCGCCGAGACCTCGCGCGGCGAGCGCTTCTCTCCGCAGTTCATCGAGAACAAGCTGAAGTTCTCGCCCTATATCGCGGAGGCCGTGGTGCTGGGCGCCGGCCGCGACGCGCTCGCCGCCATGATCTGCATCCGCTACTCCATCATCTCGAAATGGGCGGAGAAGAACCGACTCTCGTTCACGACCTACAGCGACCTCGCCTCGCGGCCTGAGGTCTACGCGCTGCTTCAGAAGGAGGTCGAGACCGTCAACGCCACGCTGCCGCCTGCCCAGCGCATCTCACGCTTCCTGCTGCTCTACAAGGAGCTGGATGCCGACGACGGCGAGCTCACCCGCACCCGCAAGGTGCGCCGCGGCGTCATCAACGAGAAATACGCAGGGATCATCGACGCCATCTACCGCGGCGATGCCGACATCCCCGTCGACACCGTGATCCGCTTCCAGGACGGCACCACGCAGCGCGTCCGCACGACGCTGCGTGTGGTGGATCTGGGCGCGCATGGGCACATGGCGGAGGCTGCGGAGTGAAACGGTCTACCGATGCGCAGGCTGTTGCCCTTCGCCTCTCCCCGCTTGCGGCAGGGCAATCGCATATGGAAGCGGATTCCCTGCGGCCCATCCTTCGAGACGCCCGCTTTGGCGGGCTCCTCAGGATGAGGGCGGAGTGTGCCGCAGCTGTTTCAACGGGCCCGATGCCAATTGGCCTGATCCTGAGGAGACCGCGGAGCGGTCGTCTCGAAGGACGAGGCGCTTGCTCAGGCCGCTCCAAGAGATCATATGCGTTTGCCCTGCCGCTTGCGGGGAGAGGCGAAGGACAGCATATCACATGAACACCGCCTTCCTCTTCCAGCTCCTGGTCAACGGCCTCGTGGTCGGTACGCTCTATGGCGTGGTCGCGATGTCATTCGTGCTGATCTATAAGGCGACGCAGGTCGTCAATTTCGCGCAAGGCGAGCTGCTGCTGGTTGGCGCCTGGGTGTGCTGGGCGCTGCTGGCAAAATACCAGGTGCCGTTCTGGATCGGCATGCCGATCACGCTGGTGTTCATGTTCGTGTTCGGTATCGCGGTCCAGGTCCTGATCCTGCGGCCGATGATCGGCGAGCCCATCATCTCGGTCATCATGGTGACGATCGGCCTCTCCACCGTGCTCCAGGCGACGCTGAAATGGATGTTCGGCGTCAATCCGCAGCCGTTCCCGCGCGTGTTCGAGAGCCAGTCGGTCAGCCTGTTCGGCCTCCAGATCCAGACCGTCTATGTCATGAGCCTCGTGGTGTCGGTCGCGATGATGATCGGCATGGCATGGTTCTTCCGCGCCTCCAAATATGGCCTTGCGATGCGGGCCACCGCATTCAACCAGCAGGTCGCGCAGTCGCTCGGCATTTCCGTGAAAAGCGTGTTCGCGATGGCCTGGGCAATCTCGGCGACGGTGTCGGCCGTCGCCGGCGTCGTCGTTGCAGTCGTGAACGGCGTATCCTCGGGCCTTGCGGCCTACGGCATAAAAGTGTTTCCGGCGGCGATCCTCGGCGGGCTCGATTCCGTCGGCGGCGCCGTGCTCGGCGGCATCATCATCGGGCTACTCGAAAACATCGCGCAATATGTCGACAGCGAGTACCTGCACTGGGGCAATCTCTACGAGATCGCGCCGTTCTACGTCCTCATCATCGTGCTGATGATCAAGCCATACGGCCTGTTCGGCACCCACGACATCGAGCGGATCTGACCCATGGCCGGCCCTGCCCTCATCCCCGCTGGTGATTTCCGCACCACTTACGCCGCGGACACCACGATCTTCCCGACCACGACCAGCCGCAATTTTGCGATCGCCGGCGTGCTGCTGCTGTGCCTCGCACCGCAATTCTTCAGCGGCTACTGGCTCAGCATTTTGATCCAGATCGGCATCTTCTCGATCGCGGCGTTGGGCCTCAATATCCTGGTCGGCTTCACCGGCCAGATCTCGATCGGCCACGCCGCGTTCTTCCTGCTCGGCGCCTTCACCTCGGCCTATATCTCCAACAACGCGCCGATTCCGGTGTTCTTCGCAATCCCGCTCGCCGGCATCGTCACCGCGCTGGTCGGGCTGATCTTCGGTATTCCGGCGGCGCGGTTGAAGGGGCTATATCTCGTCATCGCGACGCTGGCCGCGCAATACATCCTGCTCGACTTCTTCTCGCGCGCCGAATGGTTCTCGGGCGGATCGGTGCCGGCGAGCGCCGAGCCGTTCTCGATTCTGGGCTACACGCTGCGCGGCGACAGGCAGTATTTCTACGTGGTGCTGGCCTATGTGCTGGCGAGCTACATCCTCGTCACCAATCTGATGCGCACACGGGACGGCCGCGCGCTGGTGGCGATCCGCGACCATTATCTCTCCGCGGAGATCATGGGCATCAACCTCACCAAGTACCGCACGCTGTCGTTCGGCCTCGCCGCTTTCTTCGCCGGCATCGCCGGTGCGCTCTATGCGCATTACCAGCTCGTGGTCTCCCAGGAAGGTTTCGGCATCGAGCGCTCGATCCTGTTCCTGGCCATGATCATCATCGGCGGCACCGGCTCGATCATGGGCACGCTGATGGGGACCGCCTTCGTGGTGCTGTTGCCGGAATCGATGGAATTCCTCAGTCTGCATTTGAAGGGCGGCGCGATCGACAAGGCGCTCTCGCTTAACACTAACATCACCTTCCTGCGCGAGATCGCGATCGGGGTGATCATCATCGCGTTCCTGATGTTCGAGCCCGATGGGCTCGCGCATCGCTGGCGGCAGATCAAGGCTTATTGGAAACTCTACCCGTTCTCGCATTGAGCGCGGAAACTTCACTTAAACAATAACAGGAGGAACCGACCCATGACGATGAAGTCCCTTTTGAGCACCGCATCGCTCGCGCTTGCGATCGCCGCATTCTCGGCAAGCGCGCAGGCGCAGATCGCGCTCGGACATCTCGCCGATTATTCCGGCGGCACCTCCGATGTCGGCACGCCCTATGGACAGGCGGTCGCCGACACCTTCGCCTGGGTCAACAAGAACGGCGGCGTCGGTGGCAAGCAGCTCAACGTCGACACCAACGACTATGGCTACCAGGTGCCGCGGGCGATCGCGCTCTACAAGAAGTGGTCGGCGCCGGACTCGAAAGTCGCTGCGATCATGGGTTGGGGCACCGCGGACACCGAGGCACTGACCGGCTTCCTCGCACAGGACAAGATTCCCGACATGTCCGGCTCCTATGCCGCCGCGCTGACCGATCCCGAAGGCGTCAGCGGCAAGGCCAAGCCCGCTCCCTACAATTTCTTCTACGGCCCGAGCTATTCGGACTCGCTGCGCGCGATGCTGATGTGGGCGGCCGAGGACTGGAAGGCCAAGGGCAAGTCCGGCAAGCCGAAATTCGTGCACATGGGCGCCAACCATCCCTATCCAAACGCGCCGAAGGCCGCCGGCGAAGCCATGGCACAGGAGCTCGGCTTCGAGGTGCTGCCTCCGCTGGTGTTCGCGCTCTCGCCGGGTGACTACAGCGCGCAGTGCCTTAGCCTGAAATCTTCGGGTGCCAACTACGCCTATCTCGGCAACACCGCGGCCTCCAACATCTCGGTGATGAAGGCCTGCAAGACCGCGGGCGTCGAGGTCCAGTTCCTCGGCAATGTCTGGGGCATGGACGAGAACGCCGCCAAGACCGCGGGCGATGCTGCGAACGGCGTGATCTTCCCGCTGCGCACCGCTGTGAGCTGGGGCGGCGATGCGCCCGGCATGAAGACCCTGATGGAGATCTCCAAGATGTCCGATCCCACCGGCAAGGTCTATCGCCCCGTGCACTACGTCGCGGCCGTCTGCTCGGCGCTGTACATGAAAGAGGCGCTCGATTGGGCCGCCAAGAACGGCGGCGCCACCGGGGAGAACGTCGCCAAGGGCTTCTACCAGAAGAAGGACTGGGTGCCGGCCGGGATGGACGGCGTCTGCAATCCCTCGACCTGGACCGACAAGGATCACCGCGGCACGCTGAAGGTCGATCTCTATCGCACCAAGGTCTCAGGTGCGACCGACGGCGACCTCAACGACCTCATGGCCAAGGGCACGATCAAGCTCGAGAAGGTCAAGACCGTCGAACTACCGCGCAAGCCGGAATTGCTGGGGTGGTGAGCCGGCGGCTCGCCTCACGCACCATCGTCATCCCCCGCGAAGGCGGGGGATCCAGTACGCCGCAGCATATCCGTGAAACTTCGGCGTCTCTGGAATACTGGGTCGCCCGGTCAAGCCGGGCGACGGCAGTGGAGAGTTATGAAGCATGACCCAGACCGCTGAAGCTGTTCGCGCGACTCCGAATCCAAGTGTCGTGCCCGCCCCGCCCCTCCTTAGCGTGCGCAACATCGAAGTCGTCTATGACGACGTCATCCTGGTGCTGCGCGGGCTCAGCCTCGATGTGCCCAAGGGCGCGATCGTGGCGCTGTTAGGCGCCAACGGCGCCGGCAAATCGACGACGCTGAAGGCGATCTCGGGGCTGCTCAAGACCGAGGACGGCGAGGTCACGCGTGGCGAGATCCTGTTCGAGGGCGACCGCATCAACGGCATCGATCCCGACAAGATCGTGCGCCGCGGCATCTTCCAGGTGATGGAGGGCCGGCGCATCGTCGCCGACATGACCTCGCTGGAGAACCTCAGGCTCGGCGCCTTCACCCGCAGGGACCGCGAGGTCGATGCCGACCTCGACATGGTCTTCAACTACTTCCCGCGCCTGAAGGAACGCACCGGCCTTGCCGGTTATCTCTCCGGCGGCGAGCAGCAGATGCTTGCGATCGGCCGCGCACTGATGGCGCGTCCGAAGATGATCTTGATGGACGAGCCGTCGATGGGGCTGTCGCCACTGCTGGTGAAGGAAGTGTTCTCGATCATCCAGAAGATCAACCGTGACCTCGGCGTCACCATCCTGCTGGTCGAGCAGAACGCGCGCGCCGCACTCTCGGTGGCGAGCCACGGTTACATCATGGAGCAGGGCAAGGTCGTGCTCGACGGCACCGCGGACGAATTGCGCGACAACGAGGACGTCAAGGAATTCTACCTCGGCGGCGCCGGAGACCAGCGCAAGAGCTTCAAGAACCTGAAGAGCTTCAAGCGGCGCAAGCGCTGGCTGTGATCCGCAACGAGCCTAGCCGAGCACCTGTTCCGCTTCCGTGACTGCGCAGAGAACATGATAGAACGACGACGCAGGAATGGTGTCGATCAGCGATTTGCCGTCGCGGTCGAACTGATCGTACCAGCCGCCCTTCACGGGATGGCTGAGATAATGCCGTTCGAGCCTCACCAGCGCTGCGCGCGCCTCATCCGCCGCGCCCGCCTCGCCGGACTCGGCTTGCGCGATCCACGCCTTCGCGATCTCAGTCTGCGGCCACAGCCGACGCGTGCTGCGGCGGATGTTGCCGGCGTCATCGCCCTCGTCGATCAGGCAGCCCGTGGCCTCGTCGCGGTAGCGCAGCGAGGTCGTCAGCAGTTCGGCGCGCCGCTGCCCTGTCGGGCATCCCGTGATGCGCTCGAAACCCTTCAGAAGCCAGACCCATTCCGCCTGGTGACCCGGCTCGACGCTGATCGGCTCGATCTTCGACCAGTCCTCCTCGAAATACTCGCCGAGCACGCACTTCCGCTTGTCATAGAGATTGGCGAGGAACAGCGCAAAGAATTCGCCGGCGCGATTCTGGAACGACAGATCGTGGGTCGTCTCAAAGCACGCGACCATCGCCTCGAACAGATGCATGTGCGGGTTCTGTCGGCGCGGCAGCGAGACCGGAAGGGCTTCGTGAACGCCACCATGCGGCGAGCGCAGATGGCCGTCGAGGAAGGCGAGCAGCGCGTCCATCTCGGCGCGGACCTGCGCATCCTGGTCGAGCGCGTAGACCGTCGCGAGCGCAAACAGGATGAAGGCGTGATCGTACGCATCGCGCCGCGCATCCAGCACCGCCCCCTCCGGCGTCAGCCGGTGCACATAGCCGGGCCGGCCGTCGGGCGCCTTCGCTCTGGCCAGCAGATGCTCCAACCCCTTCAGCGCGATGGCGCCCCCCTCGGGGTACCAGCCCATCTGCGCGGCCTTGGCGTAGCAGTAGATTTGGCGCGCCTGCACGAACACGCGCCGCGGCGCGGCCACGTCAGCCGTGCCGTCACGGTGCAGCCGGTCGATGAAACCGCCCGTGGCGTGATCCCAGCCGACGGTCGACCACAGCGGCAGCGCCTCCTCGATCATGCGGCGTTTCAGGCGCCCGACGACGTCCGCCGCCTCGTTCGCCGCAATAATTCCTTCGTCCGCCATCGGGTCCCCTTCAAGCCTCGCCAATGGCCGTCTGATACCGATGCCGGCGGCGGCGTGCAACGGACCATGCCAACCCGGAAAGATCAGCCATGACCGCCCATTACGACGCCCTCGAGACGCGCGACCAGGGCGCGCGCGAGGCCGAGCTGTTTTCCCGGCTGCCGGAGGTCCTGCGCGGCGCGATGGCCGCTCCAGCCTATGCCGAGCGGCTGAGGGGCCTCGACCCCGCCTCAGTGCGGTCGAGAGAGGCACTGGCGGGCCTGCCGGTGCTGCGCAAGTCGGAATTGCCGGCCCTGCACAAGGCCTCCACGCCCTTCGGCGGCTTCGTGGCGGCCGCGCCGGGGTCGTTCGCCCGCCTCTTCACCTCCCCTGGGCCCATTTTCGAGCCGGAGGGACGCCAGGCCGACCCCTGGCGCGGCGCACGGGCGCTGTTCGCAGCTGGGTTCCGCCCCGATGACATCGTGCTCAACACCTTCAGCTACCACCTTACCCCGGGCGGCTTCATCTTCGATGCATCGGCACGCGCGCTCGGTTGCGCCGTGATCCCGGCGGGTCCCGGCAATACCGAACAGCAGTTCGAGCTGATCGAGGCTTACCGGCCGGTCGGCTACAGCGGCACGCCGGATTTCCTGAAGATCCTGCTCGATGCCGCAGCAAGCGCCGGCCGTGACGTCTCCTCGATCAAGCGCGCCCTGGTCTCGGGCGCGGCGTTTCCGCCCTCGCTCCAGGCCGAGATCAAGGCGCGCGGCATCGACGCCTACCAGGCGTTCGGCACCGCCGATCTCGGCCTGATCGCCTTCGAGACCGAGGCCCGTGAGGGCATGGTCGTGAACGAGGACCTGATCATGGAGATCGTCAAGCCCGGCACCGGGGACCCGGTTGCGCCGGGCGATGTCGGCGAGATCGTCGTCACCTCGCTCGACCCGCACCATCCCTGGATCCGGCTCGCGCTCGGCGACCTCACCGCGACACTGCCGGGCATCAGCCCGTGCGGACGCACCAACATGCGCATCAAGGGCTGGATGGGTCGCGCCGATCAGACCACCAAGGTCAAAGGCATGTTCGTCCGCCCTGAGCAGATCGCCGACATCGGCAGGCGCCACCCCGCGCTCGGCCGCCTGCGCCTTGTCGTCACGCGCGAAGGTGAGACAGATGCGATGACACTGAAAGTGGAAAGTCCTGAAACGAGCGACGAGCTACGCGAAGAGATCGCTAGCACCTTGCGCACTGTGACGAAGCTCGCAGGCAAGGTCGAACTCCTGCCTCTTGGATCATTGCCCAATGATGGCAAGGTTATTGCCGACGAGCGCACTTAACGAGTCGGCCGTGAAGAACCTGCCAAGCCATTGGGCGGGAGTCGATTTTGGGAACGGAGCGAGGTTTGAGATTGCCAGCTTTTTGGGTTTGAAGGCCGGAAAGCCTGCAATTTCATTCTTTGCGATTTCCTCGAATCGCGGGTCGTGATTCCGTGGGTCGCATCGGAGGGGACGATGCGACCGAAGGAACGACGGGACAGCGGACAGGCCGATCTCCTGCGCTCACGGCTGGACGCGATCATCGACATGAACCATGCGCTGGTGAAGCTTTCGCGGACGATCGACTGGTCGTTCCTCGCGGAACGGTTCGGCGCGGTCTACGAGGACAAGCCGGGCCGGCCGCCGCTGCCGACGCGGCTGATGGCGGGATTGGCCATCCTCAAGCACACCTACGACCTGTCCGACGAAGTGCTGTGCGAGCGCTGGGTGGAGAACCCCTATTACCAGTTCTTCTGCGGCGAGGAGTTCTTCCAGCACCGCCTGGTGTTCGACCGCTCCTCGCTGACGCGCTGGCGCCAGCGCATGGGCGAGGAGAAGCTGCAGGCGCTGCTGCAGGAGAGCCTCTCGGTTGCCACCAAGACCAAGGCGATCAAGCCAAGTGACCTCAATCGCGTCATCGTCGACACCACGGTGCAGCCCAAGAACGTGATGTTCCCGACCGACGCGCGGCTTCTGAACCGCGCCCGCGAGATCCTGGTGCGGCTCGCAAAGGGAGCCGGCATCAAGCTGCGTCAATCCTATGGGCGGATCGGCAAGTTCGCGCTGATCAAGCACCAGCGCTATGCCCACGCCAAGCAGTTCAAGCGCGCCAATCGAGCCTTGAGGACGCTTAGAACCTATCTCGGACGCGTCATCCGCGACATTGGTCGCAAGCTCGAAGGCAATGTCGACTTGCTCCATCAGATCGCTCTCGACCGTATGCTGATACTGGCGCGACGGGTGCTTGACCAGAAGCAGCACCAACGTGGCCCAAAGGTCTATTCGCTGCACGCGCCGGAGGTGGAGTGCATCGGCAAGGGCAAGGCGCACCGGCCGTACGAGTTCGGGGTCAAGGTCTCCGTTGCCACCACGCTGGCGCACGCCAAAGGCGGCCAGTTCGTCGCCCATGTGAAGGCGCTGCCCGGCAACCCCTATGATAGCCATACGCTCAAGACCGTGATCCCGGACATGGAGGCACTCGTCGGCAACACCATCGAGCGCATCCTCGCTGACAAGGGCTACCGCGGCCACAATGCCGCGCCCGAATACAAGTTCAGGGTGTTCACGTCAGGCCAAAAGCGGCGGGTAATCCCGCAGATCAAACGCGAGCTGCGCCGCCGCTCCGCCGTCGAGCCGGTCATCGGCCATCTCAAATCCGAACATCGGATGGGCCGGAACTATCTTTGGCACCGCGAAGGAGATGCCACCAATGCCGTCCTCTCCGCCGCCGGCTACAACTTCCGGCGCCTCCTCCGCTGGCTGCAGCTCTTGTTGCGCCAAATCCTCGTCCAGCTCATCCTCCGACTTCAGCTCGTTCCGAACTGAAGTTCAGGTTCTTCACGGACGACTAACGAGAACTGAGTCGCGGAGAACCGTCGTTGGCGAGCCAGGCGTCTACGACTGTTTTCAAGCTTCCTCCCGAGAATAAGATACTTTTTAGACCTGCTGCTTCAGCGGCTTGGATGTCGCTCAACTTGTCGCCAATTAGCAGGCTATTGACAGCATCCACAGAAAAGCGCCTCAACAGATCGTTGATCATTCCCGGGGCTGGCTTTCTTCTGTCGCTCGCAGATCTGTACCGCTCTATGATCCCGTCCGGGTGGAACGGACAGTACTCGAACGCATCGATATGGGCGCCAATGGTTGCCAGATCGTCGCTCATCCATCGGTGCAGTATCTGAACATCGTTCTCCTCATAGTAGCCCCTTGCGATCCCAGACTGGTTTGTAACAACAAATGCGAGAAGACCTGCATCATTGACGGCCTTCACCGCCTCTTTGGCTCCCTCGATCCATCTAAACTTCTCGATTTTGAAGACATAGCCTTCATCGTGGTTGAGCACACCATCACGATCAAAAAAAATGGCTGGACGACGGACATTCTCTTTCAACACGGCTACCTACTCAGTGCCTCCCACCTAGTTCGAATTCCCTAGAACTGCGAGCGAAACACTCGGCTTATCCATAACCGAGCCTTATAGGTTGTGAAACTCGCGATACCACTTAGCAAACTGAGCAACACCATCTTCGATCTGGGTTGCGGGGCGGAAATCGATCTCGCGCTCCAGGGCTGCGACGTCGGCATAGGTTGCCTCTACGTCCCCGGACTGCATCGGCAACATCTCCTTCAGGGCTGTTTTTCCGAATTCCTTCTCAAGCAGCGCGATCACGTACGTCAGCTCGTGGGGATGATTGTTGCCAATGTTATGAACCTTCCACGGCGCCTTGCTAGAGGCCGGATCCGGCTTACTGCCGTCCCATGCAGGCTCTCCCCTCGGAGGGCGGCTGACCAGGCGAACGATGGCTTCGACAACATCATCGATATACGTGAAATCGCGTCGCATCTTGCCGTGGTTGAACAGCTTGATGGGTTCGCCCGCCAGGATGGCCTTGGCGAAGATGAACATCGCCATATCAGGCCGACCCCACGGCCCATAGACAGTGAAGAAACGCAAGCCAGTAGCCGGTAGCCCATAGAGATGGCTGTAGGAATGCGCCATCAGTTCGTTCGCCTTCTTCGATGCAGCATAAAGGCTCACAGGATGATCGACATTGTCGTGCACCGAGAACGGCAATTTGGTGTTGGCACCGTAGACGGACGATGAGGACGCAAACAAGAGATGCTTGCAGCCATTATATCGGCAGCCCTCCAGCACGTTGAGAAAGCCCTGCAGGTTGGCATCGACATAGGCGTGGGGATGCTGCAGCGAATATCGGACGCCCGCTTGCGCGGCGAGATGAACAACCTCGGCAAAGCCACCTTGCGCGAACAGCTTTTCCGTTGCCACGCGATCGGCGAGATCGAGCTTGACGAAGCTGAATCTGGGTTCGCGCGCAAGTAGCGCGAGCCTTGCCTCCTTCAGCACGGGATCGTAGTAGTGATTCACGTTGTCGACGCCGATAACCTGGCGGCCGTGCGCGAGCAGCCGTCGCGTCACATGAAACCCGATGAACCCGGCCGCTCCGGTGACCAGGACCGCTTGTTTCGACATGCTTGTTGCGGTGCTTAAAGCCGCCACAGCTGAACCTCCGATGGTTTCGAGTTGCGATCGAGCTGCATCTTCACGTCGAAAACGAGTCCCGTCCCCTCGCGCAGTAGTTGCTGCACCAATTCCCAGCCGCCCTCCACATAAGCGTCATGTGCAACCGCCAGGATAAGAGCATCGGCCGGCTCGAGAGTTTTTATGTCGGAGAGAGCAAGGCCATATTCCTCCTTGACCGCCCGCGGATTCGCGAGAGGATCCGCTATCTGCACTTTGACGCCGAAGGATTGCAGCTCCCGCATAACGTCGATAACGCGGGAATTGCGGATGTCGGGTACGTTCTCCTTGAATGTAACGCCCAGGATGGTCACCACGCCGCCTCTTCCCTTCAGCCGCAGCAGGCCGCGAATGCATTCGCGTGCAATCTGCTGTCCCATTTCGTCATTGATCCGGCGGCCGGCGAGAATGACCTCGGGATGATAGCCCGCTTTTTCGGCACGATAGGTCAGGTAGTAGGGATCGACGCCGATGCAGTGACCGCCGACGAGCCCGGGTTGAAAGGGAAGAAAGTTCCACTTGGTGGCGGCTGCTGCCAGCACATCGCCGGTGTCAATCCCGAGTGCCTGGAAAATCAGCGATAGCTCGTTCATGAAGGCGATGTTGAGGTCCCGCTGGGTGTTCTCGATTACCTTGGCCGCCTCCGCGACCTTGATCGAGGGCGCGCGATGAATGCCGGCGGTCACCACCGAGCCATAGACATTCGCGACAATCTCGAGCGTCTTCGCATTCTGTGCGGAGACGACCTTGGTAATGGTCTCGAAGCGATGGCTCTTGTCGCCGGGATTGATGCGTTCGGGCGAATAGCCGACATCGAAATCCGCACTCGCCTTCAGGCCGGAGGCGCGCTCCAGGATCGGCACGCAGTCCTCTTCGACGGCGCCAGGATAGACCGTCGATTCATAGACCACAATATCGCCCTTCTTAAGCGCGGCGCCGACCAAGCGCGAAGCCTCGAACATAGCGCTCAAATCGGGCCTGTTCGCATTATCGATCGGGGTCGGAACCGTCACGATAAAGAAATCGGCAGGCTCAAGGCTTGCCCTGTCGCTGGTAAAACTCAGCGTCGTAAGCCTCAGATCAGAAACATCGACCTCGCGGGTGCGATCCTCACCCGCCTGCAGTTCCCTAACGCGCCCCGCATCGATGTCAAAGCCTATGACTGGGCTGCCGCCACGCGCGAACGCCGCGGCGACAGGCAAGCCCACATAACCGAGCCCAATGACGGCAATCTTCCGGCCGTGCGACATAAATGTCCATTCCAGACTTTCGAGACGCCGTTGACGTCACTCTGACAACTGTTTAGCCAGCTGATGATGGATACCGCAAGGGGTGGATGCGGCTGCCTATCGGTCAGGGGTAAGCCAGATCCAGATCAAGACTCCTGTGGATCGCACGCACGTTTCTGAAGGCAAATCTTTCCAGAACTCCATCCCTATGCTGCTCTGGCGCGAGATTCTCCGATCATTTCGATGCGCCCTGCCATCTGAACGTTCCGCTACAACACGATTGGCAGCTTCTTTAATACCGCCACCGATCGGGGGGTGACACGCTTTGGCTTTCGCAAATCGAACCCACCTGCACAGGCGTCCTATTCAGTCCTGACCGATCGCGTCATCGCGCCAGAAGGCACGTTCTGACGTCCCGCGCACCAGAGATCATGCCAGGCCTGAACCATCAGGACGTTCCAGAGCCAGTCGCCGTGGTTGCGGGTGCCGCCCATGTGCTCGCGCACTTTCTGTTCGACGAGCTTGACGTTGAAGAGATATTGCAGCTGCAGCCTTGCAGGCGACAAAAGATCTAGCATCCACGATTTCAGCGGCCCGCGCAACCAGACGTCGAGCGGCACGGAAAAGCCGGTTTTCGGCCGGTCGATTAGGCTTTGCGGTACGTGGCGATAGAGCACCTGCCTGACTAGCCATTTGCCGCGGCCGCCGCGTACCTTCATCGCCGGCGGAATCCTTGCGGCAAATTCCACGACATCCTTATCGAGAAATGGCACCCGGGTCTCGAGCGCAACCGCCATCGCAGCGCGATCGACCTTTTGAAGGATGTCGTCGGTCAGGTAACTCAAAGAATCGGCAAGCGTCATCCGGTCGAGCGGATCGAGCGGCCTCGAAAGCTTCGCCATCTGCTCATTCGACCAGCCTGCCCTCTCCTCGCCCTGCAGGATCGCTTGCGACGGATCGTCATCGATCGAGCAAAGCAGCCGATAGAGCTCGTCTCCCGAAGCTGCGCCCAGTATGCGGGCAAGCTTTGCCACCTGATTGCCAGCGCGGCGGATGTTGAAGCGCGCCGGCAGCAAGGGCTGCAGCAAGCGCATGATGGTATCCGCCGGCTCCGGCGAGATCGCACCCAGAATCGCACTCATCGCCTGCCTCAGCGGCGCCGGCATTCCAGCAAGACGCCCCTCGAGTCCCCCGCCCCAGACGTGGCGGTTATAGCCTCCGAACAGCTCATCGCCGCCGTCGCCCGACAAGGCCACGGTGACATGCTGACGCGCCAGCGACGCGACAAGATGGGTCGGAATTTGCGAGGAATCCGCAAACGGCTCGTCAAACATCCGCGGAAGCAGCGGAATGACGTCCATCGCCGTCTTGGGCTCGACGTAGAGCTCGGTATGCGCGGTGCCGAGATGGGCCGCGACTTTGCTCGCGTCCTCGGCCTCATCAAAGGCGCTCTCACGAAAGCCGATGGAGAAAGTGCGGATCGGCTGACTCGCCTGCGCCTGCATCAGAGCCACGACGGTTGAAGAATCGATTCCGCCCGACAGGAAAGCACCGAGCGGCACATCGGAAAGGCATTGGCGCTTGATCGCGATCGACAGCAGCCGTTGCAATTCGGAGGTCGCCTCGCGCTCATCAGTGATACGCCTCGTCTGCGCGGCGACGGCCTGCTCGCGCATGGACCAATAGGCCGCAGGCTCTGGCATGGTGCCCGGCGCGGTACCGGCCTCAAAGGTTGCGAAGCATGCCGGCGGCAGCTTGTTGATGCCACTCCAAATCGAGAATGGCGCCGGCACATAAGAATAACGCATGAACGAGGTCAGCGCAGCGCGGTCTAGCGATCCTGACCATGCTGGATGCACGGCGAGCGCCTTCAGCTCGGAGCCGAACACGAGATCGCCGCCGCTCCATCCGTAGTAGAGCGGCTTCTCGCCGAAGCGGTCGCGGGCGAGCGTCAGCGTCCGCGCCTCTTCGTCCCACAGCGCAAAGACGAACATGCCGACGACGCGTTCAAGCGCCGCGGCCACGCCCCACTGCCGGATGGCGTAGATAAGCGTTTCGGTGTCCGAATGCCCGCGCCAGTTCGGCGCCGCGCCTTGGGCCTCGAGCTCGGCGCGAATGTCGAGGTGGTTGTAGATCTCGCCGTTGTAAGTGATCGCAAGCCGTCCACAATCGCTGCGCATCGGCTGCGCGCCGGCCTCCGATAGCTCTATGATGGCCAGACGCCGGTGGCCGAAGCCAATACCCGCGGCAGGATGGGTCCAAATGCCACTCCCATCGGGTCCGCGATGCGACAGCACCTCCGACATGCGTTTGGTAAGACCGGATAGCCGGCCATCGTCAGCTCCGCCCGGCCGGAACAAGCCCACTATGCCGCACATGCGCTAACCATTGATTACGCGCGGCCGCGCGTTATCGCCTTGGTCGACTGCTTCTCGGCTGATCAGACCATCCGGATCTGCCAGGAACTCGGATTCATACTTCTTGAGATAATGGAGGCTGGGTCTGCTGGTGCCGTAAAAATGCGGCAGCGAAAGCTGCCGAGTCCAGCGCGATAAAAGGATCCTGGTGTCGAATTCGCGCTCGAACTCCGCCGACCGTCTACTCGCCAAGGCATCCACCTCTTCGAAGGTGGCGACGATCTCGTCGGATGTATTGACATCCGGATGTGCGCCACTGCGACTGAGGACTGCGGCGTCAAAGACACGCCAGCGCCAGGGGGGCGACGTCAGCCGGGACTGCGTCAGCATCCTTCCGTCAGCGAGCCGCACCGGTTTCAATGCGAAACGCACATTGCTGTTCCAGAGTTGGGCATCCGTCGTAATACAGTTCACGATTGCGCTGGGAATGCCGAAGCTGATGGCCACGTTCGTCAGCCCCGAGGTCGTGCCGATGAACGCCTTGGCATTCCGGATCAGGCTGATATCCATCAACTCAGACCTGAAATCGCTCTGCGCGTAATCGATGGCACGTTCGAGAGCGGGAAGCTTCGGCGAATTCGGCCCGCCAAGCTTGATCACCCAACCACCCCGGTCGGTGATGGAGCGAATGGCATCAAAATACGACTCGATCGGCGAATTTCGATGCGTCTGACCGGTACCGGCAAGCTCGAAATAGTGAGAAGCATCGCGCGTATGCAGGCAGACATACCAATCGTCGGGCTTCATCCCGAAGTTATCGCGGAAGCGCTGCATCTCCCCGGTGGCTCCCGCCGACGAACCATAGACGCGATCGTACTCATCACGCAGCGGATGGCCCCGGTCCTCGCGCTCCCACTGCGCAATGGCAAGTGCGCCCGCCTCCTGCCATGCCACGACCTCGCCGTTCGGCAATCGGAAGGCATTGAAATTCATGCCGCACCAACGCTGCAGCGACAAAAGCTCCTCGGCGAGCAGGTCGGAGAGGTCATTGCCAATCACCAGAACCTTGCCAAAGCGTTTGAACAGGCGGAAGAACGCCTGGTTGGCGATCTGCCCGGGACGGATCACTACAAGCGGCCTTCCTGACCACCAACCGAGCTCGCGCATCCGAAAGAGAATATCGAGCATGCCGAGATGGCCGATCTGGGTCGTCCATTCTTCCGGAATGATGCGCAACTCGCTAAACGGGATTTCGAGGTCGCCAAGCAGCTGTGCAAGCTCCGCCGACAAGGCCGGGGGCGGCGAGCTACGCAACTGCGCCTGCGCTGCAAGCGCGCGTGCGTAGAGGCGAACACCGATGTCGCCACGGCCGACATGGGTGGTCCGCTGGCCTGCGAAATTGCAGAGATCGTACAGCCTCGCGGGTGCTCCGCCTAGCACGTCCAGATAGTTCGGAACATAGTCTGGGGTGGGCCGCGCCGCGAGATTCTGATGCGGCCGAAAGAAACGCAAGTCACCACGGCAAGCCATGGATATGCTTGCGAGCGCCGCCGTCTCATCCCCATCAATGATATCGAGCACGCTTTTAAAAAAGAAGACATCCGGCGTCTCTTTCAGATTCACACGCGAAAGGCACGCTAAAACCAGTTCGCGTGCCTCCTTGAGATGTCCCAACTCAAATTGTGCACGAGCCATCGGGATCGCCACCTCGGCCGAACGGAGCGCCAAATCATCAAGAGTCCCAGCGGCAGCCTCTTGATAAGCGCCGATCCCAAACAGAACCTGGATCGACGACTCAGAAAACCAGCCCGTCAATCTCCCACCGAATCTCCAGGAAGGATGGTTTGCCAAAAAAGCGACCGCGTGAGGCTGGTAGGCAACGGCCAGACGTCGCCTACCTGGAATTCGCATCCGTTCACAAACCACGAGCAGGAGAAAAGCCAGCCGTCGAGGTAAGAGATTGAGAGCTGCGCCGGTAAAGATGAAGCACAGATGGATAAGTCGCCGCCGCTGCAACCAGGGTAACTCCGGCTTGGTTGTCGTTCCTGACTTCATCTGGCCGTTTTCGTTTCAGGCCCCTAACAGACCCCGTGAGGAAACGCCCTCAGATCCCGATAGAGATCAGCAAAACTCGTCTCTATTCCGGCGCCGGTAACGCAGAGTTCCAATCCGATGCGACCAACAGCCCCCAAAGACCAACTGAACACCCGCTGGACCGCTGAGGTGCTAGGCTCTACCACGAGAAATCCGAAGCGAGCAAGTACAAGTACTAGGCCACTCGGTTTGTCATCAGACAGAATGTCGTGGCTCCATCTTGTTGACGGTACGACAAAGCCACAACGATCATTGGCCGATGGGCAACCGATTCTTCACGTCCAATATGCTAGGGCTTGAGGTTCGATAGATAGTTGAACTCATGGTGGCGCGCGGCTAGCCTAGCTGAACCGGACCGGGCCTTGTTTCAAAATGGAATAACGTTCTGCTCAGAAGGGTGGCGAAGCTTGCCACTCTTCTCATTCTGAAGGATGAGGCGGAAGTTCCGTTACGACTGACATCGATTTTGCTCGCTGACATCGTCATCCCTTGTATCGCAGTTTCGGGCTGATTTCGTGACAGATTCAAAATTCTCTCTTCCTTGCACCGCAAGGGAACGGAGCCTTGATGCGCAAGAGTGATCAGCGTGTTGGCCGGGACTTGAAGCCAGGACTTGGCAGGCAAGCAAAAGCGGGCGATAAGGCGGCCTCCGCCTCCCTGAAAGTTCGTTCCAGCTTCCGTGACTAGGGCGACGAACGCGACGGTGTCAAATGCTCTTCACCCAATTTGAATTCCTATTCTTGTTCCTACCAGTAACTTTTGCAGGATATTTCCTTATCGCCCGCCTCGTCGACGTGCCGACCGCGCGCTTGGGCTGGCTCGCTGCGGCATCGCTGGTATTTTACAGCTATTGGGACGTGCGCTTTGTTCTCATCATCCTCGTATCAATCCTGTTCAACTACCTGATGGGTTTGCTCATCGCACGTCAATCGGACCGTACACCCAGGAGATGGGTGTTCGCCGCCGCGGTGAGCGCAAATCTCTTGGCGCTCGGCTTTTTCAAATACACCAACTTCGCCATTCAGATCTTCGATGCGATCACGCGCTCGAAATACCCATCGCTGGCGATCGTGCTGCCGCTCGGCATCTCCTTCTTCACCTTCACGCAGATCGCCTACCTTGCCGACGTTTATGGCGGCTATCCTAACGAGAAGAGTTTCACCAAATACGCACTTTTCGTCACCTACTTCCCGCACTTGATCGCCGGCCCCATCCTTCATCATCGCGAGATGATTCCGCAATTCGGATCCAAGGCCAGCCGGATCATTTCGGCGGAAAACGTAGCGATCGGGCTCACCATCCTCGCCATCGGCCTATTCAAGAAGTCGTTCATCGCGGACGGCTTTGCGCTGATCGCCACCCCTGTGTTCCAGACCGCCAAAACGGCGCATCTCCACGTTCTGGACGCGTGGGCCGGCGCGTTCGCCTATTCGCTGCAGATCTATTTCGATTTCTCCGGCTATTCGGACATGGCGATCGGGCTGTCACTGCTGTTCGGCATCAGGCTGCCGTTCAATTTCGATGCGCCCTATAAATCGCGGAGCATCGTGGAGTTCTGGCGCCGCTGGCATATTTCTCTGTCACGCTTTCTCCGGGACTATCTCTACATTCCGCTCGGCGGAAACCGGCATGGCGACCGACGTCGCAATATCAACCTCGCCACCACGATGGTGCTCGGCGGTCTGTGGCACGGCGCCGGCTGGACCTTCGTGATATGGGGCGCGCTGCACGGATTATTCCTCACAATCAATCACCGCTGGACCGAACGCACCAAGAAGCAGCCCGCGCTCTTCAGAATGACGAGGACCTGGTGGTATCCGATCGCCGCGCTCGGCCTGACCCAGATCGCGGTCGTCTTTGCCTGGATCTTCTTTCGCGCCGACGATTTCTATGATGCCGTCCGGGTGATCCAGTCGATGGCAGGCTTCGCCGACCAGCACCGGGTGGGCGCCCGCATCGTTGACATTTACGGAGGCGCATCGATCGTTCTCGGCTACATCGCGTGCCTCATCTTGCCCAATGTGAATGCGATGTTTGCGCGCTGGAACGTTGGGCTTGAGACCTACAAGAACGAGCGTCCTTGGAGCATTCTCCATCTCACATGGCGACCATCGGTTGCCTGGGCGATTACGACATCAATTGCCCTGTTTGTTGCGGTCGTGATCAATCTTGTGGCCGGCGACAGCTCGCAGTTCCTTTATTTCCAGTTCTAGCCGGCAATGCTCCGCCCCGGCGGCACGCGGCTCCGCACGTCAGAGGTCCAACCGATGGACACGAGATCGGAAGTGGTTTCGTCTTCACAGCCCCTGCAAGTCGGGATAAGCTTGGCGCTGCGGAAGTATCTGACGATTGTCGGTCTTTTGTTCGTGATGATGGCCCTGCCGCTCGTGAGTGCCATCGAATGGGCGGGCTGGCTGCTCGGGGCGACCGCTCCACTGTCAGCCATCGCGCGCAAACAGCAAGGGACGGACAAGGCGCTTTGGCTCGGCGCCTTCAAGGATTATGCGCCTTATAAGCTCGAGCGGGTGAAGCTGGTCCAGCCGGACGTGCTGCTGGTTGGCAGCTCGCGCTGCGGACAAGCCCGTGCGCAGATGTTTCGGCCTTATACGATGTATAATGCCTGTCTGACGGCTTGGCCGCTCGAACATGTCGTCGATTTCGTCGACCGTGCGACGCGCTTGGCTAAGCCGCGGGTCGTGATCGTGGCGCTCGATTACTTCCTGTTCGGCGACTTCCTAGCCGATGCCTGGCGCAAAGAGCGCACCATGGATTTCCGCCAGGGACTGGACTCCCACCGCAGGAAGCTGCACGATGTCGTCGATTTCGCGAATAGGACCCATTGGAAACTCGACGAATTCCTGGCATCGATGGAGCGCGATCAATTCGAGCCGATCGACCACAATCGCCTGCTCGGAACCGAGGCGACCCGCGGGCAATTCGGATTTCGAAGCGACGGATCGATTTTCGTCGCTCCTGCCTATCGGAGGATCGCCGCCGAGCAGCTAGCCAAAGGCGTCGAGAATGTCACGGGCGCTTTTCCTGGCGCACAGCATCTGAGTAACAGGCAATTCGGATATGTCGAGCAGCTCTCGCAGCTGGCTAGCGATCGTGGCTTTACGGTGGTCGCTATCCAATTCCCGATCCTGAAAACCGCCACCGACTTTATGGATACGAATCAATCCTATTGGCCCTACGCGGGGCTTTGGCGTGAACTGCGAAGCGAGGTGACCGCCGAGCGCTTTGCGCGGCTCGGCATCCGATTCTTCGACATGAGCCGCGATCCTTTGAACGCGGATGCCAGCAACTTCTTCGATCCCGCCCACCCAACAGAACGCGGCGTGCTGCGCACGCTCATCGATCTGTTGGATCGTAAGGATTTTCAGGAACTGTTTCCTCAGATCGACAAGGCCGCATTGGAATATGATCTTCAGAAGAATCTGAAAAGCGGCGAGTTGTTCGACCTCTACCACTGAGGCTGCTCAGGCGAAGCGCTCTATTTCGGATCGCTCGCGCCGCCGGGAAAGGCGCGCTTGAAGGCGGCCGTCTTCACGAGTTCACGGGCGAGATAGCTTGTGAATATTTTCGCGCCATTCTTGTCGAGATGCCCTCCCCCGTCGACGGTCGTCATTCCATCGAAGGGAGGCGCGATCAAGTCCACATTCAACGCTTCAGCCAATTCTCTGGCCTGCTGAAGGCAGGACTGGCTGTGCGGTACAAGCGTCAGAATCACGTTGCCGCCGACCTCATCGAGGAACTTGCGAGCATATTCGACTACCGCGGCGTTGATATGGCAGTTCTCGTCCCGCGCAAGGCGCATCGGCTTGTTGCCGCTGGCGACGTACGCGGGATTCGCATCAAGCAGCATGTCGCCGTTGGCGACACTGCGGTACAAACCGAAGAAGGGAGGCGTGAGCGAATAACTTCCCTGCTGGAAGGCGGCATCGATGTCCTCGATGCGCCACCTGAGATCCCGGCCAATCACCGTGAGCCAGCCACGCATCTGGCTACGCTGAACCGCAGCGATCGGCATCTTTTCAGGACCGAGCGTTAGGTTCAGATCGTCGCTGAAGAAATGCACGAACTGGTCATCGACATTGACGATCCACAAAGGGGGCCGGATCCCCCAGCGCTTGATGAGGAGGCGGGAAAACTCACCGCCGCGAATGCCGACGAAGGCCATGTTGTAGATCTTCAGCCCACCGAGCTGTGCGGAGGTCTGCAGAGACTCGCGATCGACCGCATAGCTGATAAAAGACGGGCCGAGAAACACGATATCGGCGGCTTTGGCGGATTCGACGGAGTGCCCGACATTGCTGTAGAAAATATCCTGGTCCTGGATTTGAGAAATGTGACGCCCGCCGTAATTGCGATACCAGTTGGCATCGCCGTCCTTCATGATTTGCGAAAAGAAGTCGTGCCTTGCGCCTCCGTCATTGCAGACAAGAGCGAACGCCGCGAGCATCAGCGATAGACCAAGCAGGATCGCAATGACTACTGTGAGCAAGTAGCGGCGCATGACGCCGCAAGCCGGCATCACGTCGAGTTCGTCTTTGGAAGCTGAGATAGCTGCGTCTTGCATTTCCTAAAGGCGACCTCAATCGATTGGACGAGATTTCCGGTGCTTGGTAACTTTTAGGCTTGTTAATCCAAGTCGGACATCGACTGCAATGCCTTGATGAAGTCTTTATGTGGTACGCAGGGTGTCCCGCGGGGCGGTGCCCAGCGCCCTTCTCAGCCATGCGCGCGACGGCGCTTCGATCAGCGAATAGGCGCCCCGTGCAATCACGGTCGTCACTGCTACGAACAGGCAAAGCCGAAGCACGAATTCGGGAACCGACACGACATCCCGTGCCCCGATCATCGCGATCCGCATTAGAAACGGATGCAGCAGATAAACCGAGTAGCTGCATTCGCCGCCGATGATCATTGCGCGCCATGACAGAAATCGAGCCAGCCCGTACCGGCTCGCGCCTAGCATGATGACCGAGAAGAAGGCGACTTCACCGATGCGAACGGCAAGCTCGATTGCGAGGTAGTCATCCGGCAGACTCGGCTGAAAGAAAAGCAATACCGGAAGCAGCGCTAGCCCCGCTACCGACAACCAGAACAGGATCGCAACCAGCTTCCCCTCGGTGCGGCCAACAGGCTTCCCAGCTCGCTCAAGATAGATCATCGCTACCAGACAGCCGGCCAGAAACTGCGCGACGTGCAGATATGGCCCGTAATAGGTCAGCCACTGCATTCCACTGCCCGCGAGCCGCGGGGCCACCGCCTGCAGAAAGACTTCTCCATAGCGGAAGAACACGAAGATTGTGAGAGTGAACGCAAGCAGATTCAGGAGCGCAAGCAACATTACCGTTGCCAGACGTCGCACACGAGCAAACCCAATGCAGATGAGCGGAAACAGCAGATAGAAGAAAAGCTCGACGCTAATCGACCACAAATGTTGGATCGAAGGGATCGCCGCCACCAACATTTTGCCATCGAGAGCCGGGAACCAAGACTGCGTCATCGTCAGTACAAAGCCAAGGGCATGCGAATCGCCACCCTTCAAGGCCATGATGCCCAAGATCACGACGGCATACATCGGATAGAGCCGCGCGAATCGCGCGATCGCAAAGCTGCGCATGGCTTCCGGGAATGGCTTCGCTCCAAAACTCGCCGCATAATTCAGCCAGAGTACAAAGCCGCTCAGCACAAAGAACAACGTCATCCCGATACTGCTGATCTGCGCCACCAGTTGCGCAACCCAGTCGTGGCGCAGCGCCAGCGCGCCGTGGCCGACCGCGACGGTCACGGCCGCGATATATCTGAGCCCAGTCAACGACCCGATGAAGCGGTAACTTTCTTTCACCCGAACAGCCCCCATCTCCAACACCGCCCTCTTAGGGCAATCCCACTCCAAGCCTTCCCACGTCATGCTCAAATTACTTGCAGCCGCCAACGGAAAGTTCTCCCAAAGCAAACTTGCGCGCTAAGTCCCCCTCGGCGGAACTTGAACCCGGAAAGCAAAAAAGCCCAGCCTTTTCAAGGCGGCCTCGAAACTGTCACAAAACTCAGCAAGAACGAGTTACGATTTGCTTCTCTCTGTGGGTGAGTTGGGCTATTCGTTCGACTTCTCGTCAATCCTTTGAGGGCTTTGAAGCGACGGGGATGGGGTAAAAGGGGGATCCTTGCACCAGTTGATCGATACTTCGCACGCCGATGTCGTCTGCCAGGAAATTCGCGCGTCCTGCCGCGCGGACCAGACCATTGCGTTCGTCTCCGGCAACTTCAATGTCGTCCATCCCGGGCATTTGCGGCTTTTGAAGTTTGCGGCGGAACAGGCCGATCTTCTTGTCGTCGGAGTCAATCCCGATTCCACGAAGGGCGTGACGGTCGCCCAGGAGATGCGGCTCGAGAACGTGCGCTCGATCGCCTTCGTCCAACACGTGGTGCGGCTTGAACAATCCGCCCCCGAGTTCATCGCGCGGCTGAAACCCTCCATCGTGGTCAAGGGCAAGGAGTTCGAAGACCGCTCCAATCCCGAACAGGAAGTCGTCGAAAGCTATGGCGGCAGGTTGATCTTCTCCTCTGGAGAACTACGATTCGCTTCACTCGCTCTGTTGGAACGCGACGCCAATGTCGACATCTCCACCGTCCGTAAGCCGATCGAGTTCCCCACGCGCCATGGTTTTGAAATCTCGGGCTTGAAGCGGCTACTCGGCAAGCTGTCGGGCATGCGGGTTGCCGTCATCGGCGATCTGATCGTCGACGAATATGTGACCTGCGATGCGGTGGGCATGTCGCAGGAAGATCCGACCATCGTGGTCACCCCCTTGTTGACGCGCACCTTTGTCGGCGGCGCTGGCGCGGTTGCCTCCCATGCGCATGGCCTCGGGGCCGACGTCCAGTTCTTCACCCTGGTCGGCAATGACGAGGCGGCGAGCTTTGCCCGCGACATGCTCGAGCACCATGGCGTCGTCTGCGAGACCTTTGTGGACGAAAGCCGACCGACAACGCGCAAGCAGCGATTCCGCGCACTGAACAAGACGCTGCTGCGCGTCAATCATCTTCGGCAACATGCAACCAATACCGACATCCAGCGCCAGATGCTGAGCGCGGTGGAGGCCGCGCTCAAGACTAGCGACCTTTTGTTGTTTTCTTGCTTCAACTATGGCTGCCTGCCGCAAGACTTGGTCGACGCCATCGCCGACCGGGCCCGCGCGAGGGGCGTCATGATGGGCGCCGACAGCCAGGTCTCCTCGCAGACCGGCGACGTCTCCCGCTTCAAGGACATGACACTTCTCACTCCGACCGAGCGCGAAGCGCGTGTGGCGCTCAACGATTTCGCTTCGGGCTTAGCGGTCATTAGCGAGCGCCTTATCGAAAAGGCGCGGACGAAGAACCTCGTCATCACGCTTGGCGCGGAAGGCGTGCTGGTCAACACCATGAGCGATGGCGTACACAACTCCGACCGCCTGCCAGCCTTCAACCCGTCGCCGAAGGACGTCTCTGGTGCTGGGGACAGCCTGTTCATGGCCTCTTCGATGGCGCTGCGGGCCGGCGCCGACATCTGGGAGGCTTCATATCTCGGCTCGCTGGCGGCGGCACTGCAGGTTTCCCGCGTCGGCAACCTCCCGCTCACCACCACCGAACTCGTTACCGAGATCGACGAGTCCGGTTTCACGCACGAGTAACGGATATCCCCATGCGCGCGCTGCTGCTTGCGGCGGGAATCGGAAGCCGGCTGCGACCGCTGACCAACACCACGCCCAAATGCCTGGTGCGGGTGCACGATCGTCCGCTGCTGGACTACTGGCTCGACCTCGTCTTCGAGGGCGGGATCGAGCGTGCGCTTCTGAACACGCATTGGCTTGCCGTCCAGGTGCGGGAGCACGTGGCGGCTTCACGCTGGCGCTCCCGGATTGACCTTGTGCACGAAGACGAACTGCTCGGGACCGGCGGCACCGTGCTCGCCAATCGCGACTGGTTCCAGAGTGATACTTTCCTGGTGGCGCACGCCGACAATTTGACCGATTTCGACGTGCCAAGCTTCATCACGGCTCACCGCAATCGCCCAGCGGGCCATGTCATGACCATGCTTGGATTCCGCACCGACGACCCGCCTTCTTGCGGAATTCTCGAGCTCGACCGGCAAAACACGGTGCTCGCCTTCCACGAGAAAGCTACAAACCCGCCGGGGAACCTCGCCAACGGCGCGGTCTACATTTTCGAGCCCGAGGTGATCTCGGACATCGCGAGACTTGGAAAAGCTGTAGTCGATCTGTCCACCGAAATCATCCCGAACTATATGGGACGAATTCTATGTGTGGAGACAGCAGGTTATCATCGGGACATCGGCAATCCAGAAAGCTTGCGCCGAGCTCATTCTGAGTTTAAGCAAAAGCCGCGCCATGAGCGGGTTGTCACTGAGCGATCATGATCGCCGGTCTCGGCCTCCGTCCTGCCGGAGACGGCAAATTGGGTTGACGGGGCGCGGGGCAAAATTCTAGGAGCGACAAGACGATGAAGATTTTTGTGACCGGCGCGTGTGGCTACAAGGGTAGCGTCCTCGTTCCCAAGCTGCTCAAGGCCGGCCACAAGGTGGTGGCGTTTGACGTCATGTGGTTCGGCAATTTCCTCGAGTCGCATTCGGATCTCACCGTCGTCAAGGGCGACGTGCGCAACCCGGACGCGATCGATCTCACCGGCGTCGATGCCATCATCCATCTGTCCAGCGTCGCCAACGATCCCTGCGGCGATCTCGATCCGAAGCTGACCTGGGAGATCTCCTGCCTCGCGACGATGCAGCTTGCCGACCGCGCGTACCGCCACGGCATTAAGCGCCTCATCTATGCATCCTCCGGCAGCGTCTATGGCGTAAAGGAAGAGGAGCAGGTCACGGAAGACCTCGAGCTGCTGCCGATCTCCGAATACAACAAGACGAAGATGTGCGGCGAGCGCATTGTGTTGTCCTACAAGGACGACATGGTGGTGCAGATCGTGCGGCCAGCGACCGTCTGCGGCTACTCCCCCCGCCAGCGGCTCGACGTTTCCGTGAACATGCTGACCATGCAGGCGCTGATGAACGGCCGCATCACCGTGTTCGGCGGCGACCAGACCCGCCCCAACATCCATATCGACGACATCACCGACCTCTATCTGTTCCTGCTCGATCACCCCGAACACACCGGCGTCTTCAATGCTGGCTTCGAGAACATATCGATCCTCGATATCGCCAAGCTCGTGACCAAGCACGTCAAGGCTGAGGTCGTGGTGACACCGTCCAATGACCCGCGCAGCTACCGCGTCAATTCCGACCGTCTGCTGGCGACCGGCTTTCGGCCGAAGAAGACCGTGGAAGACGCGATCAAGGAGCTGATCGGCATGTATTCCCAGGGACAGCTCAAGGACGACGATCGGTGGTACAATCTGAAGTGGATGGAAAGGGAGGTCGTGTCATGAACGCGCCTGCCTTCTCGACGCCGAACAAATTGTTCAGCGACTATTCCAAAAGGCTTTCCGCTCTTCTCGAAAACTTCGACTGGAGCCCTGTCGAGCGCCTCGCCTACGATCTGCGCGATTGCTGGCAAACGGGTCGGCAGGTGTTCTTCTGCGGCAATGGCGGCAGCGGCGGCAACGCCAATCACCTCGCCAACGATTTCCTCTACGCGCTGTCGAAGACGCCGGGCTCGGGCCTGCGCGTGCACTCGCTCTCGGCCAATCCGTCCGTCATCACCTCCCTTGCCAATGACGAGGGCTATGATCAGGTATTCGCGCTCCAGCTTGCGGTACTGGCGCGCAAGGGCGACGTGCTGATCGCCTTCTCCGGCTCGGGCAATTCACCGAACATCGTAAAGGCGCTGGAAGAGGCCCAGAAGATCGGCATGACGAGCTATGCCGTGCTCGGCTATTCCGGCGGCAAGTCGAAGGCGCTGGCCGACGTGCCGATCCATTTCGCGATCGACGACATGCAGATTTCCGAAGACGCCCAGACGATAATCGGCCACATGCTGATGCAGTGGCTGTACCGCCAGCGCGGCGAAATCGTGCGGAACCCAAGCTGACAAGCGGATTGCGATGGTGGGGCAAGAAAAGTTTCTGATCCTGGGCTCGAACTCATTTTCGGGTGCGACCTTTGCCGATTATCTCGCGGCTAAAGGCTATGACGTGCTGGTCACCAGTCGGTCGGACGAGCCGCATGACGCGTTCCTGCCCTACAAGTGGCAGAAGCGACTGGGCAAGGTTCGTTTCAAGCGGGTCGATCTCAACAACGATCTCGACACGCTGAAGTCGCTGCTTTCAGCCGAGCGTCCGACCCATGTGGTCAACTTCGCCGCGCAAAGCATGGTAGGCGAGAGCTGGATCTATCCGGACCACTGGATGATGACCAACGTCGTCTCCGCGGTGCGGCTGCACGACATCCTGCGCAACTATGATGGGCTGGAGCGCTATGTCCACGTGACGACGCCCGAGGTCTATGGCTCGACCGAAGGCTGGGTGAAGGAAGACGCTCCCTTCAATCCGTCGACGCCCTATGCGGTGTCGCGCGCAGCCGGCGACATGAGCCTGCGCACCTATTTTGCGAACTATCAGTTCCCCGTGGTCTTCACCCGCGCGGCCAATGTCTATGGCCCCGGCCAGCAGCTCTATCGGATCGTGCCGCGCACTATCGTCGCCGCCATCGGCGGCCAGAAGCTGCGGCTTGACGGCGGCGGCAAGTCGGTGCGCGTCTTCATCCACATGACCGACGTGTCGGATGCGACGCTCAAGATCGCGCAGGGCGGCGCGCTCGGCGAGACCTATCACATTTCTGGTTATGAGCTGGTCTCGATCCGCGCGCTGGTCGAGATGATCTTGAAGCGGCTCGGCAAATCCTTCGAAGAATGCGTTGAGATCGGCCCCGAGCGTCCCGGCAAGGACACCGCCTATAAGCTCGACAGTTTCAAACTGCGCACCGAACTTGGCTGGCGCGACGCCTTCTCGCTGCAGCAGGGCATCGACGATGTGATCGCCTGGGCCGAGCGCTTCCGCGCCGATCTTCCGAAGCTGCCTACCAAGTACGAACACAAACCTTGAAGACCGCGCACTTGGAGGTGCGGGACTGGAGAGCACGATGAACGTTGCAGTCCGGACAACCACTGCGCCAGTCGATGCTGGCGCGCTGAAGCTGCAGGCAGCGCGGCTTCGCGGCAAGATCATCGAGATGTCGCATGCAGCCCAAGCTGCTCATCTGGCGTCCTCGCTATCCTGCGCGGACGTGATGACCGCAGCCTACTGGCATGTCCTCAACGTCGATCCGAAGAAGCCGACGGATCCATTCCGTGATCGCTTCATCCTGTCTAAGGGCCATGCTGCGGCGGCGCTCTATGCGACACTCGCGATGAAGGGCTATTTCCCGTTCGAAGAGCTCGACACCTATTGCAAGGATGGCGGGCGGCTCGCCGAGCACCCGCCTGCAAATCTGTTGCCCGGTGTCGAGGCCGCGACCGGCTCGCTCGGGCATGGCCTGCCGCTCGGCTGCGGCATGGCGCTGTCGGGACGCATCAAGGGCCAAACTTTCCGCGTCTTTGCACTCCTCTCCGATGGCGAGAACAACGAAGGCTCGGTGTGGGAGGCTGCGATGTTTGCCGCGGCCCAGAAGCTCGAAAACGTCTGCGTCGTCGTAGACTACAACAAGTGGCAGGCGACCGCGCGCTCCAACGAAACGCTGATGCTGGCGCCGCTCCGCGACAAATGGGCCACGTTCGGCTGGGATGCCCATGAAATCGACGGTCACGACGTTGGTGCGCTGGCAGAGGCCATGCAGCGCATTCCGAACGGCTCGGGCAAGCCGGTCGCGCTGATCGCGCACACCGTGAAGGGGAAAGGCGTGTCGTTCATGGAGGACGACAACAACTGGCACTATCGCGCGCCGACCACAGAGGAAGTCTTCAAGGCGCACAAGGAGCTTGGCCTGTCATGAGAAACGCATTCGCCGACGAACTGACCAAGCTCGGCAACGAGGATTCCCGCGTTGTCATGCTCTCGGGCGACATCGGTAACCGCTTGTTCGACAAGTTCAAGGACAAGCACCCCAGCCGCTTTTTCAACTGCGGCGTGGCCGAAGCCAACATGATGGGTGTCGCCGCGGGCATGGCGATGAACGGCCTGCGGCCGGTGGCCTACACCATCACCCCGTTCGTGACGACACGCTGCCTGGAGCAGATCCGCACCGACGTCTGCTATCACGAGGCGCCAGTGACCATCGTCGCGGTCGGCGCCGGGCTGGCCTATTCCGGCCTCGGTCCGACCCACCATGCCTGCGAGGACATCTCATTCCTGCGCTCGATCCCGAACATGGTCGTGATCTGCCCGGGCGACGCCTTCGAGGTGCGCGGCGCGCTGCGCGCTGCCATGGAGCAGGACCGTCCGGTCTACATTCGCATGGGCAAAAAGGGCGAGCCAGTCGTGCACAAGGGCCCGATCGCCGACTTCAAGATCGGCAAGGCCATCACGATCGAGGAAGGCAGCGACGTCTGCCTGCTCTCGACCGGCAACATGCTGCCCGAGGCGATCGAGGCCGCGCGTGTGCTGAAGAATAAGGATATCTCGGCGGAGGTCGTGAGCTTCCACACCGTGAAGCCGCTCGATGAGGACAACCTGAAGCAGACCTTTGCCCGCTTCAAGCTGGTCGCGACCATCGAGGAGCATTCGCTGATCGGCGGCTTCGGCGCCGCCGTCTCCGAATGGCTGGTCGACACCGAGACCCAGGCGAAGAAGTTCATCCGATTTGGCACGCCCGACGCCTTCTTCAAGAAGTCTGGTGAACAGGAATATGCCCGCGAAGTGCTGGGACTCACCGGCCACCAGATCGCGGACAAGATCGTCCACGCATTGAGCTGAGATTTTAGCTAATGAAAACCCAAGCTGCCCTCCTGATCCAGACCGGCCAACCGCTCGTGCTGGCCGACATTGAGACGCCGGCCTTGAAGCCTGGGCAGGTGCTCGTCGAGATCGCCTATTCCGGCGCCTGCGGCACGCAGGTGATGGAATGGCGCGGCGACAAGGGCGAGGACAAATGGGTACCGCATTGCCTCGGCCACGAAGGCACCGGCATAGTATTGGAGGTCGGCAGCGCCGTCACCAAGGTCAAGGCCGGCGACAAGGTCGTGCTGTCCTGGATCAAGGGCACGGGCATCGAGGCAGGCGGTGCCGTCTATGACTGGGATGGCAAAAAGGTCAATGCCGGCGGCGTCACAACCTTCCAGCGCCATTCTGTGGTCAGCGAGAACCGCCTGACCCTGCTGCCATCAGACCTGCCGATGGATGTTGCCGTGCTGCTCGGCTGCGCCGCGCCGACCGGCATGGGCGCAGTCTACAACGTGCTCAAGGTCCAGCCGGGCGATGCGGTCGCCGTGTTCGGTACCGGCGGCATTGGTCTCAACGCGTTGATGGCAGCGGCGCTCGCCGGCGCCATGCCGGTGATTGGCATCGACCCAAATCCGACACGCCGGGCGCTGGCCAAGATCTATGGCGCGACCCATGTGATCGACGCCACTGGCGACGTGCTGGCCGAGATCAAGAAGCTCGTGCCACAAGGCGTTGATCTGGCTGTCGAATCGTCCGGCATCCCGGCTGTGATGGAACAGGCCATTAATTCCACCCGGCAGCAGGGGGGCCGCGCCGTCGTGATTGGCAATGCCAAGCATGGCGCGGTGCTACCGCTCAATCCAGGCGTCTTCAACCAGGGCAAGAGCCTGCTCGGCACCTGGGGCGGCGACAGCGTGCCGGATCGCGATTACGGACGATACGGGCGGCTGCTGAGCTCCGGCCGGTTCCCGGTGCGAGACCTGCTTTCCAAGCCCTACAGCCTCGCCCAGGCTGATCAGGCGCTGCAGGATTTGGCGGCAGGCAAGGTCGGCCGCCCGCTCATCGACATGTCGCTGCGCTGATCGTCAGGTGAAGTGATGCGGATCGGGATCGACTTCGACAACACGATCGCGTGCTATGACGGCGTGTTTCATGCGGCGGCGCTGGAGCGCGGCCTGATCCCGGCTGAGCTCGGCCGCGACAAGAACAGCGTTCGTGACCATCTCAACGGCTCCGGACGCAAGGACGATTTCACCGAACTTCAGGGCTATGTCTACGGCGCCCGGATGGATCTGGTGTCGCCCTACCCCGGCCTAGCCGAATTCGTCACTGCCGCCCGCAAGGCCGGCCACGACCTCTTCATCGTCAGCCACAAGACTAGGCACCCGATCCTCGGGCCAAAGCATGACATGCATGCCGCTGCGCGCGGCTTCCTGACTGACCGCGGCCTTATGGGATTGGGCACAGACCAGATCGCGCCCGAACGGGTCTTCTTCGAGCTGACGAAGGAAGAGAAGGTCGCCCGCGCCGGGACCCTCGCCTGCGAGGTCTTTATCGACGACCTGCCGGAAATCCTCGGCATGGCCGGCTTCGCCGAGGGGACCCGAAAGATCCTGTTCGACCCCGAGAACCAGTTCGCGGGCAAGGCAGCCCAATTCGATCGCCGCGCGTCCTGGGCGGAGATCGCGGCGGATTTCGTCCGTGAATGCGCCTGACGCCCTCCCCGAGACCGACGCCGCGTTGCTGGCGCTCGCCCAGCGCTTGACTGCGGAGGTCGATCGGAGCACACCGCGCGGACTGGCGCGGCTGGCCGGCGGCCGCAACAACCTAGTCTACCGGCTCGAAACCGACGACGGTCCCCTGGTGCTGAAGCGCTATTTCACCGACGCGCGCGACACCCGCGACCGGCTCGGTGCGGAATGGAGTTTCATCACGCACGCATGGACGCGCGGCAGTCACGTCGTGCCTGAGCCGCTGGCCTGTGACCGCACCGAACGGGCGGGCCTCTACAGCTTCGTGCAGGGGCGCAAACTCACCGCATCCGAATTGACGGAAGCGCATGTCGACGCGGCAATCGATTTCGTGCTCGCGGTCAACGAACAGCCCCGCCCTGCTTTGGCGCCGGGCTCGGAAGCCTGCTTCTCGCTGACCGATCATATCGGCACGATCGAGCGCCGGGTCGGCCGGCTTGCCAAGCTTGATGATGACGTCCCCTACGTCGCGAGAGCGCGCCACTTCATTGCGACCAGACTGCAGCCGGCGTGGGACGCCGTGAAGGCGAAGATTGCGGCCGGCGCGGCCGGATTCTCGGTCGGTCAGGCACTCGGCGCAGACGAGAGCTGCCTGTCACCGTCCGATTTCGGCTTCCACAATGCGTTGATAGACGATAACGGCAAACTGACCTTCCTCGATTTCGAATATGCCGGCCGCGACGATGTGGCCAAGCTGGTCTCCGACTTCTTCTGCCAGCCGGAAGTGCCAGTGCCGTTGTCATTGCATGGTCATTTCATCGATCGCATGGCAGTGGGCCTCGGCCTCGATGCCGCCAGCGTCGTCCGTTGCCGCCTGCTTCTCGACGCCTACCAGGTCAAATGGACCTGCATCATCCTCAACGACTTCCTGCCGCTCGGCGCAGCCCGGCGGGCTTTTGCCGACACTGGCGCGTGGGAGGAGCGCTGCGCGGCGCAGCTCGCGAAAGCCGAAGCGAAGCTCGCCCTGATCCCCGCCTAGACATCGTAAACGACATCCTCACATCCGGAGAACCTCATGGCCTATCGCGAGTTCGTCAGTCTCGTCCACAAATCGACCAAGCGCGATTACATCGCGCGCGTCACCCAACGCGACAAGGGCGATGTCGCGGAAATGGCGATCAAGTTCGACTATGACTATTGGGACGGCAGCCGCGAGACCGGCTATGGCGGCTATAAATATGACGGTCGCTGGCGCAAGGTTGCGGATGCCATGATCGAAACTTACGGCATCAAGCCGGGCATGCGCGTGCTCGATGTCGGCTCCGGCAAGGGTTTTATCCTGCACGATTTCCGCGAGGCTATTCCGGAACTCGAGGTCGCCGGCATCGACATCTCTTCCTATGGCGTCGCGCATACGATGGAGAGCGTGAAGCCGTTCTGCCAGGTTGGCAGCGCGTCGAAGCTGCCCTGGCCCGACAACCATTTTGACCTCGTCATCTCGATCAATACACTTCACAATCTCTACAACTATGACCTCGACTCGGCACTGCGCGAGATGGAGCGTGTCGGCCGCGGCGCCAAATATCTCTGCGTCGAGGGCTATCGCAACGAGCGTGAGAAGGTAAACCTGATGTACTGGCAGCTGACCTGCCGCATCTTCCACACCCCGAAAGAATGGGATTTCGAATTCAAGAAATCCGGCTACACCGGCGATCACGAGTTTATTTTCTTCGAATGATGCCTGCCGATCGTCGCCCCACTGCGACGAGTCCAGAGATGCGGGCCCGCCCCAGCTGATGGACATACCCAATCTTATGCTTAGGAGCCGGGCTTGATGATCAAGCCTTGCCCTGTCGGCAGCGCCAATACCTCCACTCCGCGCTGTGCGGCGAAGGCATCGAACGCCTGCTTCTGTAGTTCGTAGCGGACGAAACCATAGTCATCCAGCAAAATGGGCGCGCCGGGCGACAACCGGTCCCAGAAATAGTTCGCCGCGGCGATCTCGGGCGCCGCGTTGTTCATATCGATTGAGAGATAGGCAACTTTGTCGATGTTGGCGCTTGGCAGCGTATCAGGAACGCTGCCGCGGATAATCACGATGTCTTTGAATTCGGCGAAATTCCTGAGCACATGGTCATAGATGTCTTCCCCAAAACCGACACGGAAATGCGGGACGTTGATAAGTTCTTCGTCCGACAATTGAGTTTCATCAACACCGCGGAACGTGTCGAACAGAAAAAACTTTCTGCCGATATCATTCCAACCGAAATAGGACGCGATAGCGGTACTTAACAACCCCTTCCAAACACCGCATTCGACAAAGGAACCGTTCAGCTTGAGAGCCAAACTGGCGCACCACAAGGCAACGTGTACGCGCCAATAGTAGTGATGATCGATGACCGTCGCCTGAATTGCACGTTTATAGGCGGCAACGAACCTTCGGTTCCGCATGAAATCGTGATTGTGAATAATAAATGGATCGGTTCGCAGCCCATCAAAATCGTAAATCGGCACGTATAAGCCGTCATCGGCAAGGTGGGCCTCAGCGCTAGTGGGTTGAGAAGATTGCCGAGCGGTCGGCGCGCCGGCTGACAAAATCTCGACCGTCCGCCGCAACCGCACCAATTCGTCACCCTGGGCACGAAGTGCTGCCGACTCACGTTGCAATGTGGTCAGGTATGCCTTGCTCACTGTTTCAGATGGGTCGCCATCGCGGGGCGTCATATGAAACCTGTTGGTCTCGACGCTGCCCTGGAACGCGTCCTCCACCTGCTTGGCGAAAGGATCAATTGCAAGCTGCGTAACCGTTGCTAAAATAGGATTGCGGTGCTTCGCCTGCTCCCCCGTCAATGGGATTTCGTGTCCCCTCGCAGTCAATCGATCGAGGGTGTCCGTTCGCACCAACTGTAAGCCGAGCGAACGCAACATCTGATTAGTGATGGTCTTGCCGGACTAGATCAATCCCATCTGCGTGTCCCGAAATACGGTTTGTACAGCGTCGCTTGTGGCAATCCGAGCCCTACTGTCCCACGAGCCGCCCCAATCGCGCAAGTGGCAATAAATCACGTCGCTATCTGGAGATGCAATCTGCAAATTGGATGCAAGTGGTAGCAAATGAGGGAAAGCCGGGATTCGCTGGATAGTGACGGCACGACTTAAGGTTTAGCTGCCTTGCAACAGGCACTTGGTGGGGCTCCCTCATCCCGCCCGAGACGCGCTTTGCATTTGATCTGGACTTTATGCCATTGGCGCTCAACGAAGCGATGGTCCACGACCGGTTGGACATCCTCCTCCAACCGCCAAACCAGTGACCGTCGGAAAGGCCATGACCGTGCTTAGATAAGATTGCCAACCTGTCTTGATCCGCCAGCGACAGAGCTTCCCCCTTGCACAGCCCCCTCAGGAACGTTAAGCGGATTGATCGATAGCAGTGCCTTAGGCACTCTTCGTCAAGCGTCGCCTCAGCAACTGAACGGTACCGCGTCGGAGATATTGAATGCTCACCCAATTGAAGTCGGCGCTGGCGAATTCGCTCTCATCGTCGGCGCTATATTGGTTGCGTTCCGTGAAACGGGCCATCATGTCGGAGCCACCACTGCCCTGGCCCTACGGACCGGCGACGACGCCTGCAAAGTCGATTTCTCAGCCGGACGTCGATGATGGACGAACGATCCAGGACATCGCGCTCGAGAAATACAAGGCCCGACAGATTGCTTCACCGGCGTGGTTTTATGGCTATGAAGATGTTCTCATCCTGCCGGCGCGGGAGATCGCGAAAGCACTGACGCTCTGCGTACAGTACATCAACGGTTCTCACGTCAACGGTGACATCGCCGAATTTGGCACGATGGGCGGCTTCAGCGCGAGGACGATCGCCCTTTCCATGGTCTTCGATTTCCAGCGACAGCCGCTCGGCAAGAGCGCTTCCGGCGAGAACCCGTTCCGTAAGCTGCGGCTGTTTGACAGCTTCGAGGGCCTGCCGGAAATAACATCGCCGATCGACCAGATCTCGCCTCACGTCGTGTCCGGTGCGTGGGCCAAGGGAGGTTGCAAGGTGCTTGCGGCGCCGGAGCTGCGCAAGTTGATCGGGAAAGTCCTCCCTCCGCATCGCTTCGAACTCTATGAGGGCTGGTTTGCTGACACCGTTAAGACGCTTCCGCCCGAAACACGATTTGCGATGATCCACTTCGATGGCGATCTGTATCAATCTACGATCGATGCGCTCGAACCGCTGTTCGCACGAGGGATGATCTCCACTGGGGCCATCCTCTGTTTCGACGACTGGAATGCCAATCGCGCGCTTCCGACCACCGGTGAACGGCAGGCCTGGAAGGAACTGGTGGAGAAGTTCCACATCGAAGCCAGCAACGGGGGAGATTACTCAGTCGGTGGAACGAGGTTCATCATCCATTCCTATCACGGCATCCCTGCCGACCCTGAGTAGGGGGCAAAGCGCCAGAATTGCGCATGCCGTCGATTGTCCGGCCAACCGGGAAGATCGAGCCTGGCACGGTGAGATGGCCGGGGTCGAACGCGGTCAACTCCTGTCCGTTCGGCCCGGTCCGGGTCAGGCAGCCATCATCGTTGCAGAAGACATTGCGCATCGAGATGTAATTGATGCCGAGTTCGCCCGACAGAGCGCGAGCAAAGCATCTCGGCCTCGCGTCCATTCGTCGTTCGAGCGATAGAAAGTCCGCGCCGGCAGCACTGTCCCCGTTTGTCGGTAGTAGTCCAGGACGTTCTCGGACAACCCCGCACCTTGCCAGCTCGGCGGAGGGCCCATGAGAACGATCCGCGCAACACTGGCGGCTCGAAGCTGTGACACCGTGCGTCGCAGATCCTTGCGCAAGTGGGCTCGGCTTGTCCCCAAGTCGCGTAGAGAATGACAACATCAGGATGCAGTTCGCCCAAACGGGCGACGACATCGTCATTGATGCTCTTGCAGAACGGTCGTTCCGCGAGCGTGTAGCCGATCAAGGGGACAGGCGGGCCATGTACTGGGCGATGTCATGCCAGCTCTCGGCTGCAAAGTGGAGCAGTCCGGGATAGAGGGCGCCGCCGTACGAATCTCCCAGATCAATAGCAGCGGACGGCCGCCGTGACCGGCGCATTCGGGAGCGAACTCCGACGCCGGCTGCAGTAGCAACAGACACGTGCCACGTCGCCAGTGCATCGAGATTTCACTACCCGACAGCATGAATCCCCGAATTGATGGCGGGAAACGCGCCGGCAGGCCGCGCGTATTGACCGCGGCCATTCCGATGAACCAGGTGCCGGCCATCGCAGCTATGAGAGGCGTGACCCTCAGGCTGAGCGCGGATTTATCAGACCTGACGGGCCGCTCGACGAAGTGATGGGTCAACCACGCAAGCAGAAAAGTGAGAGCGAGGAGACCGCACATCATCAGTGCGGCGATAGATCCGCCGCCGTTCAGCTTGGCGAACGCAATGAGCGGAAAATGCCAGAGATACAGCGGATAGCTGATCAGCCCGATGAAAACCATCGGACGTGCAGACAACAGGCGACGAAGAACAGACGTCCTCGCAGTTGCGATCAAGGCCATCGCTGCCAGCACAGGAACCAATGTCAGAAAGCCTGGCCAAGGCGGGCGGCCCCTGATCGCCCAGAACGCGCAGGCGATGCCAACCAGTACTTCATAAGGCGAGCACAGCGTCGAACCGGGAACCGATGAGCTTGCCCTTAGCTGGACACAGCGCGAGCACAGCTCCCGCAAGAAGCTCCCAACCTCTAGTCATCGGCGAATAGAACGCCCATGATGACTCGAGCGGACGTCAGCACGCAGACCGAAATGGAGCCGAGCGCAAGCGCCGCCACTATTGTAACGGCTCGCGCGGGCCAGCCCAAGATCAGCCAGAGTACTGCCGGCCAAAAGATCTAATACTGCTCATTGATCCCGAGTGACCACAGATGTAGCAGCGGAAGACGCTCCGCGCCGGGATCGAAATAGCCGACGATCTGCTCGTGAAGGACAAAATTCTCTATGAAATCGGCCGCGCCCTTGACGTTGGCTCCCAGTGCTTCCATCGCCCCCGCGGGCAACGCGAGCCAACCCAACATGAAAGTCGCGAGAACGACGACAATTAACGCCGGAAATATTCTCAGAATCCGATAAGCGTAGAAATGAGTGAGCTGAAGCGCTTCTCCAGCATCTCCCTAGTGGATGATCCCGGTAATCAGATATCCGGAAATAACGAAGAAGATATCCACGCCGGCGAATCCGCCTGGAACCATCCATGGAAACGAGTGATAGGCAAGCATGGCCGGCAGCCCATCGATCTCGGGGCGATATCGGGGAAGGCGCGGTAAGTCCGTGCCAATCATACGCGCGCTCTTACCCAAGAGCGGCCCGCTCCACCGCTAACGTGCATCTTTGCTGTTCAAAGCCTGAAACGCCGCTGTGTTTTCCAATGCGCTGACGAGGTCGCGCGTGAATTCGATGCCGCCGTTCCTGTCGAGATGCCCGCCTTTGTCCCAGCTCGAATAGTCTGTCCTTGCCGGCAGCGCCGTTTCGATACCAACGGCGTCCGCGATCTCGCGCAGCTGAGTCATGCAGCCGTGGAAATTGGGAACCAGCGTCAGCACCACCGGTGCGCCAAGGCTGCGGACGAACTCGCGTGCGTTGGCGATAACCTCAGGCGTGGTGTGACAGTTCGGATCGCGCGTCATCTTCACCGGCGAATTCTCTTCCGCGAGGAAGCTCGGAAAGCCGCTCATATCGCTTGCTCCGGTTTCATCGTTACGGAAAAACCGCGGAATGACGGTCTTACTGGAAGGCAGTAGCCCGTTGCGTATCCCGGCGGTGACGTCTTCGAGCCTCCACCGCAAGTTCCGCCGTACCACGTCGTAATACGCTTTCGCGCGCCCATGTTGTGTGGCAGGAATGGGCCTCACGTCCGCACCGAAGGCGCGGGTGATATTGCGGCTGAAAAAGTTTCCGCCCCCGCCACCGTCGTCGGCGTTGATGATCCAGAGTCTCGGATGCAGATGATATTTCTCGATGATCTGCCGCGAGAACTCGCCGCTGGCAATGCCGACGAACGACATGTTAAAGAACTTCAGGCCATACCGCTTTTCGAGACGATCGCGAATCACATCTTCATTCAGTGCAAAGGCTACGAGCGACGATCCGAGTATCACGACATCGGCGCTCCGCACATGATCGATCGAGCGGCCGATATTGTGAAAGAATAGATCCTGATCCTGGATTTCGGTCACATAGTCGCCTGCGAGGTCTTCATACCAGGAGGTCTTCCCGGCCGACGCTATGGCGGCGAAGTGGTCGCCCTGCACTCGACCAAAAAAAAGACAGGACAGTGCGAGGCTCGTTATGATTATGCCGGCAAGAAACGCCACGTAGAGTCGGCTGCCCCGGCCAATTTCGGCCGTTTGATCGCGGGATAAAGGCCTCACCAGCGTAGCTGTCTGGTTGAACGATTTATCGATGGCGATATCCGTCGCTCAGCGCGCCGTCCCCTATTGGTCAAAACCCGGCATCACCTTCAAAACCTGCTCGGCGATCATGAGCGAGCCGGCATGAGTGAGATGGCCGCTATCATAGGCAGTGAGGTCCGCCCCGTTCGGTCCTATTCGGGCCAGACAGCCGTCGTCGTTGCACATGATACGCCGCGCGGAGACATATTCGATTCCCAGGCTCTTGGCCTGATCTTCCAGGAATTGGTCCAGCGCTTGCGTCCAGGCATCATTCGAGCGGTACTTTGTGCGCTCCGGCAATAACGTACGGTGTTGATAATAGTAATCGAGCACATTTGCCGGCAGGCCTTCGCCAAGCCATGTAGCCGGCGGCCCCAGCAACACGATCCGGGGGATCTTGAATGCTCTCAACCGCGCAACGGTCTTTTCTAGGCCCGTGTGGAGATCGTTGGGGCCATAGCTCCAGGTCGAGTAGAATATGACCGCCTCCGGCTTCAGCTCGGCCAGGCGCTCAAGGACGAAATCATTGGCGCCCTTGCAGAACCGCCGCTCCGGATGCACGAAATCCTTCAGCGGTGGGCAGGCCGATGCTGTGTATTCAGCGACATCAAAGCCGCGCTCGGCGCCGAAATGAGCCAGTCCTGGATACAGCGATGCGCCATAAGAGTCGCCCCAAACCACAACGAGCGGATGGCGGCCGCTGCCGGCGCATTCCGGCGAGAAATGCGATGCGCTCTGATCCGGCCTCAGCAGGCACTTGTCGGCGCGCCAGTACCGCGCCGTCTCGCTACCATCGAGCATGAAGCCCCGCAGGCTCTCGGGAATGCGCATCGGCAATCCATTAGTCTGGTCAGCGACAAGCCCGACCGCGCCCAGCGCAACCATTCCACCAACCAATGCCCCGATCTTGTAGCCCACATGCTGTTTCCCGAAACGGATCGGACGCTCGATAAACTGGTAGGTCAGCCAGGACAGAAGGAAACTGGCGACCAGAACGCAGAGCATCCATGACACCGGCACCGCATCCGCAAAATGGATGCGCGCATATGCCATCAGCGGATAGTGCCACAGATAGAGCGGATAGCTGATCAGCCCCACGAACACGGCGGGCCGGCTCGCCAGCACGTAGCGGTGAACGAGCGTGTTGCTTGTCCCAATGAGCGCGGCAGCGGCGAACACAGGCACCAGCGTGGCGTAGCTGGGAAAAGGCGTCTTGGGGTTGAAGCGCCAGAGCGCCACCGCAATCGCCAGCAAAGCACAGAGAGCGACGATCTCGCGGAAGGCTCGAAACGTCGTCCCAGCGGCCACCACCGGTGCACGGCTGCTATTGAGCGACAACGCCAGACCCGATCCGACCAGCAATTCCCATGCCCGTGTCAGCGGAAGATAGAACGCATGTTCAGGCGCGCGAGCCTGAACGATGACGCAGGCCACAAGCGAGGCCAGAGCCAATGCCGCGGTCATGGCGAGGGTTCGTAGGCGCCACCGGCTGATCAGCAAGAGCAGCAGCGGCCAGACGATATAATACTGTTCCTCGATACCGAGCGACCATAGATGCAAAAGCGGCTTCTTGTCGGCCGCGAGATCGAAATAGCTGACTTGGCCAAGCAGAACGAAATTTTGCGCGAAGATGGCGCCACCGGCGATATTCGTGCCCAGCGATTTCAGGTCCCGCGGCGGCAGTGCAAACCACGCGATCAGGAATGTGGCGAGGACGACGGCAATCAGGGCCGGAAAAATGCGCCTGATACGTCGGGCGTAGAAGTCCGTGATGCTAAACCTTCCGCGCATCATCTGCTGGTGGATGATGCCTGTGATCAAAAAGCCGGAGATAACGAAGAAAATATCGACGCCGATGAACCCACCCGAAACACGCGTAGGAAAAGCGTGATAGAGCAGCACCGACAGGACGGCCACCGCGCGAAGACCGTCGATATCCTCACGATAGCGCAGCGACGTTGCGTGGACCGGTTCGAAGGTGAGATTGGACTGCGCGATGTTCATCGGTGCCGGCTTCAGCTTTGCGTATCAGCCAAAAGGGAGGTGGAATATTTCTCCAGGAAATAGCGGCTGGGTCTCGAGTTGCCGAAGAAGCCGGGAGTTTTCACGCATCTCTCCCAACTATCATCGACCGGCGGGATCGTCGGCTTGCTGCAGCTGGACAGATCCAGGACCTCCTTGGTGGTCTCGAGAATTTCATCGGCGCTGCTTTCGCCCACTACAAGGCCGGCGCTCTTCACAGTCTCATAGGTCGGGAATGCCCAACGCCATTGCTCCGATGTCACATCGCTCAGCGACAGCATTCGCCCGTCCGTTGTGTGGACCGGTTTTAGCGTGAAGCGGGTATCCTTAGACCACAACAGCCCGACGGAGCTGAGTGCGTTTACCATAGAGGTCGGGATGCCGAAGCTCGAGGCGACATAGGCGAACCCTGACGTCGTGCCGATGAAGGCCCGCGCGCGGCGCACCAAATGGATATCCATCTCCGGCACCTGATCGGGACTGCGCGCATAGTCTATGACCCGCGGCATTTCGGGCATCGGCGGCGCCTTGCGCCCGCCCATTCGGACAACCCATCCGCCCATCGCAGTGATATGGCGGACAGTCTCTAGATAATTGCCTATCGCAGCGCTGCGGATAGACTCGCCGAAGCCAAGCGTCTCGCCGCGCGCCTCGGCATCCCGCATATGCAAGCAGACGTGCCAATCGCCGGGGCCCATTCCCCATTTCCGCCGCAGCGACTGGTAGAGCGTCTCGGTCCGATCGTCCGACCGCATCTTCTCGTCATATACGTCGCGCAGGGGGAACCCCCCGCCCTCACGCTCCCATTGCTGCAAGGCCATGGCGCCGGCGTCATTCCAGTACATGGTCCGACCATCCTGGAATTCAAAAGCCTGGTGGGAATCGCCGATGAATGGCGTGAGACTGGCCAATTCGAACCAGGCTCCCTCAGGCACGTCCTCGCCAAGGATCAGAGTTGGACACAGCTCCTCGAACAGGGACAAGAAGGTCCTGTTTGCGATTCTCTCCTTATACCCCAATAGAACAGGCGAGCCCTTCCACCATCCCATCTTTCGCATTAACAGATGCACATTGAGATGGCCGTTATGTCCGATCAAGGCACTCCAGTCCGGCGAGAGCAGCCTCACATCGGAGAGTTCCACCCCGATGCCGTCCAGCACTCGCTTCAATGCGCGCGAAGGTTTGGGCAATGATCGACGTAGTCGCCGCTGCGTCTCCATGTAACGGTGATAGACCGGCGGAACGAGATTGCCCTCGCCGTTATGATAGGTTCTAAGCAACAGATCCCGGTAAGCGTACCAGACATAGATATCCAGAGAGAGCGACCGCTCGGGCTGGTAAGTAGGGAAGTGCTCCCAGTAACGACCGGCAGTGTCCAGAGCTGGTATAACACCAGTCAAATCCGAGAGGTCGAGCTCGCGCAACAAGCGTTCGACGACCTCCCTGTCCCTGAAGAAATACGGGATGTATTGCTCAGCTGGAACATCGTGCGGTACACCATCCAAATTGATGTGCCCGCGAAAAGCCCGTTCTTCGTACTGGAAGTTCCTGTGTTCGAGCATCATCCGCAAGAGAACGCGGAGCTCCCACGACTTTGCGACGATGTTGGTCCAGTCCAATCCGTGAATCTGAGTCAGCAGATCCATCGAATATCCGTCCCCAACGGCGCCCGCTTCCTGTAGCGCCATGTTGAACAGGGGATTGTCGACCGTCCAATCGAGTCTGCGGAAGAGTGTGAGAGCTTCCCTCCGATAGCCGCTCTTGAGCAAATAGAAGGCAATCTCGTTTGGGTATTGCGCCGAAAACGAGCTATCTAAAATCCACTTGAGATGCTTCCCTAGAAACGGACCGCAAAAAAAAACGAAGTGGCGGTCCAGCCCTCCGTGCTGGAAATTGTGCCGGAACCACATGGTGAGGCGGAAGCGCATTTTGAAGGAGAGAAGGACAAAAACGAGGTCTCGCACAAAATGCTTGAGCTGGCTTCGCCTGAGGATGCGGAACACAGGGCTTGCAATTCTTGCAAGCACACGACTTTTCCGGGAGTTGGGGAGAGCAAGCGCGCGGTCGACTATACTAGCCACGGAAGTGGGTGAGTCCAACATCAGCGCCCCTTGTTATCCCCGTCGTCGAACAGTCGATAGATGATTTAGATGAAGTCATGCGCCGCCCTTCGCCGCGCCTGAAGTTCGACCCACCTCATAACCACGAAATCTGAAGTATCAAAGCCAACGTGGCGATTATCAGACCGGCTGCAGAAACCGTCAGGTTGAGTGAGATAGATCGCGGCTCGCCGATCCGACTTGACCGAGCACGATCTCTGGGCCGGCCACGACCTTATGCCGCATGATTATCCTCAAAAGCCGTAACAAAAGTTATAGGTTGTGGACAACCGCTTATGGCACCGAATAATAGAGGACGTCAAACCAATTTGCCGGGCTGGAACACGTGGCAAAAATGCCTTAATGCCAAGTGCTTCGACCGGCTTATTTTCGATTATGCTCCGTCCTTCATCAAACTGAACGAGTTCGCCCATCCAAGTCATGCGCCCAGGCTCATTATTATTTCAATGCGGCCTTTGCCGGCAAACCATCGGTACGCCCGCGTTGCCGCTTGGGCAGCTTCCCGTTTGCAACAGGTTTGCCAGAGCAGCGCAAGTCGACACTTTGCTAAATCTCGACGTCGTGGAATGCGAGACCTGCCAGCTGATACAGTTGCGCGACGCCCCCCCCGTCGACGCCCTCACACCACAGTTGCCCTGGATCCGCTATCGCGAGCCAGAGGGCCATCTCGATGCGCTGGTTGAGGCCGTACTCGCTTTTCGTCCCCAAGCACGCTCCACGCTCGGCACCGGGCCGTTTGAGCAGCCGCTCTTGTCGCGCCTTGGAGCGCGCGGTCTTTTGACTACGGAGCTGGAGCTTGGCACGGTTCCTACCGGCAATAACTACCCCTATCTTGAAAGCTGGCAGGCCAGTCTCAATCAGCCGAGGCTTGCAGACATTGCCGCGCGGCGCGGAACCTTCGACATTGTTTCCTCCCGCTACATCATCGAGCATTCGTCAGCGCCAATCGATGCGCTCCATGCGCTAAAATGCCTGCTCAACCCTGGTGGATTGCTGCTGGTCGAGGTTCCCGACAGCAGCAAATTTCTCGCCGCGCGCGATTATTGCTTCCTGTGGGAAGAGCACAGCTGCTACTTCGTCGAAGACACGCTCGCGCGGCTTGCGAAAGCCGCCGGCTTTCATGTGCTGTCGGTGCTGCGCTATCCGGGGGCCCTGGAGGATGCGCTGATTGCCGTCTTAGAGGTCGCAAAAGCCCCTCCACCGCAGCTTTCCCCCCAAGGCCCCTCGCTGCTCTTTACAGCTTATCGCGAACAATTTGCGGCAACGCGGGAGCGTCTGCACAAAAGACTCGCCCGCGCCGCCGGCCCCGCCAAGGATCGGGTCGCCCTGTTCGGGATCGGTCACCATGCGATCATGTTCGTCAATGCGTTCGGCCTCAGCGACGACATCGCGCTTGCGGTCGACGACGATCCCGACAAGGCCGGCTTTTTTCCCCCAGGTTTCAAGGTCCCCGTGGTAAGCTCGCAGGCGCTGCTGGAGGACGAGCGGATAACGACCTGCCTGTTCGCCGTAGCGCCTCATATCCAGGCGAAGGTGCAGGCCAAGCTTGCGCCACGCGCAGCAGGCGGGGTGGAATTCAAGTCGGTTTATGCGGCGCTCGAGGATTCGATCATGAAGGATCTTGCGTGATGGCTCTGGTTCAGAAATCTCCGGAAGTGTTCCTGGCCGAGGGCCCGATCTCGGCGGTCGGCAGTAGCGAGCTCGACACACTGAAGGCCGCGGTGAAGGCGAGCGCCAAGCGGCGCGCCCGCATCAACACCCATCCCAACGGCGACGACGCGCTGCATGAGATGATTATCGCAATCGATCCCAGCTCGTATATCCGTCCCCACAAACATCCCGGCAAGAGCGAGGCCTTTCATATCGTCGAGGGCGAAGTCGATATCGTCGTCTTCAAGGATGATGGCGAGATCGATCAGATCGTTCCACTCGGAGCAGCCGGTAGCGGACGATCGTTCTACTACCGGATGTCGAGGCCATTCTTTCATACCCTGATTATCCGCAGCGACGTCCTGATCGTCCACGAAATCACTAACGGCCCGTTCCGGCCGCAGGGGACCATCTTCGCCGATTTTGCGCCCGAGGATTCCGACACAGAGAAGGCTGAAGCCTACCAGGCCGACCTCGTCCGGCGGGTGGCCGCGCTGCAGGGAACAGCCGTATGAGCGACCAGCACGCTGTCGTCATCGGCGGCACCAAGGGCCTTGGGCGGATCATCGTCGAGAACTTTCGTGCGCGCGGATGCGCGGTCAGCGTCGTGTCGCGGACCAAGATCGCCGAGTTTGCAGAAGGTCCGCGGTTGCGGCACTTCACGGCCGATCTTGAAAAAGCGGAGAGCCTCGCTAGCCTACCGGCGCAAATCCGAGAGGCGCTCGGATCTGTCAATTATCTCGTGCTGAGCCAGCGCTTCCGTGGGCAAGGTGATCCCTGGGTCGGCGAGATCCAGGTCGGCTTGACTGCCTCACGCGACTTGGTCGAGGGGTTTACGGCGCATTTCGCCGACCACGGCGACCGCGCCATCGGCGTGATCAGCTCAGTCTATGCCGAGTTCGTCGGCAGCTCCCAGCCGGTCGGCTATCACGTCGTCAAAGGCGGCCTCAACGCCATGGTCCGGCACTACGCAGCTACGCTCGGGCGCAAGGGAATCCGTGTCAACGCCATCATGCCGTTGACCTACCTGAAGCCGGAATCGCGCGCCTTCTACGAGAGCAATGAAAAACTGATGGATATCTACAAGCGCCTGGTACCGCTCGGCCGCCTCGGCACAGCCGAGGAGTCGGCCAATGCAATCGATTTTCTGTGCAGCGAGCGCGCCTCGTTTATCAACGGCCAATCCCTGTTCCTGGACGGCGGCGTCTCCGTGGTCTGGCAGGAAGAGGTTGCCAAGAACTTTTCCGGGCTATGAATCTGCCCGGCAATTGCCTAATAGAGCCATTCAATCGCCAGAGGGCCGCTAGGATCATTGAACATGCAGAAGCACGTGAAGCACAAGACCGATTGCCGCCTGTGCGGATCTTCGTCGCTCGAGCATGTCCTGCCGATCAAACCATCGGCGATCGGCGATGCCTTCGTCACGGCCGAGCGCAAGCACGAGCCGCAGGATCTTTATCCGCTTGACTGCTATCTGTGCCTTGATTGCGGCCATCTGCAGAACCTCGACGTCGTCGATCCCAACGTGCTGTTCCGCGACTATACATATCGGACCTCGGTCTCTCTCGGCTTGGTCGAGCACTTCAAGCGTTACGCCCATTCGGTGGTCAAAGGCCTGCAGATTCCCAAGGGTAGCCTCGTTGCCGAGATGGGCAGCAATGACGGCTCACTTTTGAAGGCCTTCAAGAACGAGGGCATGCGGGTGCAAGGTATCGATCCAGCACGCAACATCGCAGCCGCAGCGACCGAAGACGGCGTGCCCACCATCCCGGACTTCTTCACCAGCAAGCTGGCCGAGAAGATCCGGGCCGACCAGGGCAGCGCGGCTCTGTTCTGCGCCAACAACGTATTCGCCCATATCGACAACATGGCCGATGTCGTAAAGGGAATTCGACTGTTACTCGCGGACGACGGCGCGTTCGTGTTCGAGGTCTCTTATATCGTCGACATGATCGACAACATGGTGTTTGACACCATCTATCACGAGCACGTCTCCCATCATGCGCTGATTCCGCTCGAGACCTTCCTGAACAAGCACGACATGAGCCTGTTCCATGTCGAGCGAACCTTGACCAAGGGCGGCTCGATCCGAGCCTTCGCCCAACCCAAATCCACTGGCAAGCGGCCGCGTTCGGAGGAGTATCTCAAGCTTGTGGCCGAGGAGGAACGCCGCGGCATCACCAAGCCGAAGATCTATCGCGACTGGTTCGACGCGATCGAGACTCGCAAGCGTGCCGTCCTCGCCTATCTTGACAAGGCACGCGCAGACGGCAAGTTCATTGCCGCGTATGGCGCGTCGACCACCACCACGACCCTGCTCTATCATTTCGAACTGGAAGACCGGGTCAAATTCATCGTCGACGACAATCCGCTCAAGCAGGGTACTTTTAGCCCAGGCGCCCATATCCCGGTGCTGCCGTCTGCGGCACTTGCAACCAAGAGGCCCGACATTGTCGTTATCTTGGCCTGGATCTATGCCGAGACAATCCTGACGAGGAACGAGGCTTACATCCGGGCTGGCGGCAAATTGCTAGTGCCGCTGCCGGAGCCGCGGATCGTGGACGCAACCGGCTCGACGCCCCTCTAGGCGAACCGCCCGTGGGGCGGGTCTGGTGCCCCTCCGCCGCCTATGCAAAAAGCAACGGTTTTGGGTCTTTTCGGGGCCGCCCGATGTGTAGCTCCGAACTGGTTGACAGGGGCCCGCTAAAGTGGTCCAGCAGGCACCGAAGAGCGGCATGGAATGCCGTTTGGAGCCTTTTTCGGTATCCAATGCCGGATTATAAGCCTTCACGAGACTGCGCGCATGACGTCCCTGGCCCCTGAGCAAGAAGAGCATTTCATAGTTGCGGACGGGCGGCCCTTTACCTGGGCTCGCTGCCGCGCCGACATCGCTCCTTTCGTGACGCGCCATGTGACCTGGCGAGCGCTTGCCGCAGGCGACATTCGATCGAAATACCGTCGCACCTTTCTCGGCCCCTGGTGGATCACGGCGACCAACGGCCTGACCGCCGTGATCATGGGCCTGGTCGCCGGCCGGTTTCTTGGCGCCGATACTGCGACCTATCTGCCGAACTTTATGGTGAGCATTACCATCTGGAATTTCATCGCCTCCTCACTCGGCGAGTCCTGCCACACGATGATCAACGCTGGCGGGATGATCAAGGCGGTCGACATGCCGATCCTGATTCATGTGATGCGGATGGTTCAGCGCAACCTGATCATATTGCTACATAACATGGCAATCGTCCCGATCATTTGGCTGATCTTTCCTTGGCACATCGGTTTGCAGACCCTGCTCTGCCTGCCCGGCCTTGTGATCGTCTATGTCTTTGTGGTCAGCGCGTCGGTCATCATCTCGATGATCTGCGTACGCTATCGCGACGTTTCGCCGGTCGTCGCCGCGCTACTTCAGCTGTTGTTTTTTATCTCACCGATCATCTGGCTGCCATCGCATATCCGCGGAGGTGAGATCATTGTTCAGCTGAATCCGATTGCCTACCTGCTGTCGATTACGCGCGATCCTGTCATGGGAAATCCGACCGGTCTGACGAACTGGATGGGCGCGCTGGGCGCGGTTTCGCTTTTGACGGCGGCAATGATCTACGTCTATACGCGCTATCGCTCGCGGGTGGTCTACTGGGCCTGATGGTAGTTAGCCTGTCACCATGGACGCATCATGGCTCTGATTGAAGCCCGCAATATCGGCATCGAATTCCCGGTCGCGCCGCCGAACGCGCGGTCGTTCCGGCATCTGGCTCTGCGCACGGCCTCGCGTGTCGGCGGCAAGGTTCTAAAGAACGAAGGTTCGTTCCGGTTCGTCCAGGCTCTTGATGACGTAAGCTTCACCTTGCGCCGTGGCGATCGGCTTGGCCTCGTCGGGCATAACGGTGCCGGCAAGACCACGCTGATCCGCGTTCTTGCCGGCATCTACGAACCAACCCGCGGATCACTGCGCACGGTGGGACGCAATGTGCCAATGTTCGACATCGGGCTCGGTATGGACGAAGAGGCCTCCGGTTACGAGAACATCAGGATCCGCGGCCTCATTCTCGGCCTGACGCCCGAGGAGATCGAGGAACGGGTGACGGAGATTGCGGAGTTCGCGGAGCTCGGCGACTACCTAGAGCTACCGATCCGGACCTATTCGTCCGGCATGCTGCTTCGCCTGGTATTCTCGATCGCCGCTTCTATCCACGGCGAAATCATTCTGATGGACGAGTGGATCGCGGTCGGCGACGCACACTTCCGCAAGAAAACCCACGATCGCCTGCAGGACATCACCATGAGCTCCGGCATCGTCGTGCTTGCCTCGCACGATCCCGGCCTGTTGCGCGACACATGCAATCTGGGCCTTTACCTCGATGGCGGACGGGTCCGCGCATTCGGCCCGCTAGATGACGTCCTGAAGGAGCTGCCGACCGCCTGAGCGGTCCGCAACAAGAGAGGACACGCGCCAGGATGTTGTCTGACCCGATGAGCACCCAGCCTTCATCGTCATCTCGGCCGAACGTCACGCTGGTCGTCCCGAACTATAATCACGCGCACTATCTCCCAGAATCGCTCGGTAGCATCGCGGCCCAGACGCGGAAGCCGGACCGGGTCCTCATCATCGACGATGCCTCCACGGACGATAGCATCACGGTGATATCGCGTTTCGTGGCCTCTCATCCCAACTGGCAGCTCGTTCGTCACAAGACGAATGTTGGCGTGGTCCGCGGTCAGAACGAAGCGCTCGCGATCGCCGACACCGATTGGATCGGCTTTCTAGGCGCCGACGACGCACTGCATCCGATCTATCTGGAAAAGGCACTGGCGCAAGCGACGCGCTTTCCCGATGCCGGACTCATCTGCGCCTGCTGTGAGATTATTGGCCCGACAGGACCGTCCAAAGGACGTATGTTACGGCCGATGATGCTACCTGCATCGGCTTCGACGATGATGCGACCGGATGGTGTCCGCCGCATCCTGCGGGCCGGCGACAACTACTTCTCAGGAACCGTTTCGCTCTACCGTCGCAGCGCTCTGCAGGCCCTCGGCGGTTTCGACGTCAAGCTTGGCTCGTTCTCCGACGCTTTCCTCGCGCGCCGTCTCGCGCTCACCCACGGCTTCTATTTCCTTGCAGAGATCCTGGGCTACTGGCGCATTCACGGCCAGAACTACTCAACCACCACGGCGACTGACCCCCATGCGCTCGATGCCAGGCTCGCGGAGATCAGGACATTGATCGCCGACAGCGATCTGTTTCCAACTGGCTATGATGCTCTGTTTGCTCGGCGCAACCGCTTTGGCGCAGTGCGGATGGTGCTCGGAGCAAACGGACCGGCATCGTCCAAGGCCGCACGCGCGGCCGCCCTTCTCGGCGGCGCTGCGTTCGACGCATGCCTGCTACAGCTCCTGCTGAGATTAGGATCAATCGGCCGCCTTGCCGCGCTCGCCTGGACAACGCTGCGCATGCGGCCAATGTCGTTGACACGCCTACTCGCACAAAGTGGCGCGCGACGGGCAATCATTGCGGCAACGCCTGCGTATCGTGCACCATGACTACGCGCGCACCCATCGCCGCCCTGCGGCATCGCCTGAACAAGCTCTGGGCGAACTCCCTCGTCGTGCCCGCGCCTCGCGCGGTCTCTTCACCCAGTGAGAGTCCCCGATTGGCCAACGCCTGGCTGACCGGCCTCGCCTTCCGCCTCTACAGCTTCCTCAGCGCTCACCGCCGGCAGCTACTGCCGTTAACGACGCGCGCGGCCGGCTTCGTCGACCGCAGGCTGATCGATGCACCTGCTGGTGCAGCACTGCTGCGCATTGCTGATCGACAGCTGGCGCGTCGGGCGTCGGTCGGCACGATCGCCGCCCGCTTGATCGTCATCACACTCGCAGCCGCCGCCCAGGTTCATCTCGCTGCCAGCCGCAAGCCGAGCGCGCTGCGCGCAGTGCGGCTCTTGAACCTGATCTTTCGCGCCCAGGTGCGCGCACGTCGCGGCGCGGGCGCATCGGCCTACTTCACTACCCTGGCGCTCTCCAGCACCTACGACCGGATCGTCCGCGAAGTGTCAGAGCCTGAGCAAGTCGACAGCTTCGCGATTAATTTCGCCGTGGGCATCGCCCATACGTATGGCGGCAACTATTCTGTCGCACTGCACTTCCTCAGAGCGGCAGCGGCTTCAGGAGACAGCAACGCACTGCGCAAGCTCGGCTCCGTTTACGCCTTGATGAATGATTATGCGCAGGCCGCGGAATGCTTCCAGGCCTCGGTGAAGTTCGACCCGCGCTCGGTGATGGCGCACCAGAACTATGCGGGAGGCTACGATCCGTTGGCGTACAAGCCGAGTGCCTGGGAGCTCGAACACGCCGGCGAGCTTCTGATCTATGACAATCTGATCCAGCTTGGCGAGAACTTCTATCACCAGGGTCGCTACGACGACACCTTCCGTTGCTATCAAGCTGCGCTCAATCACCAAGATGCGCTATCGCGAAAATGGTCGGTCCCCGCTGCGCTCATGCAGCGCATCGCTGCCGCCAACAGCAACTTCAAAGCGGAGCTTCCGGTGCGGCTGCTCGGCTATGAGTGGGTGACCCTGATCGGCCATATCGGCTTTATCGATTGCCACCTCCGTATGGCGGAACTTGGCCTGTTGCCACGCGCTAATTATGTGGTGCTCGCGCCCCGCACTAAGGTCGTCAACCAAGCTTTTCTGAAACTGCTCGCACCACATGCGACGATCCTCGAAGATCCGAGGCTAGTCGATGACCTACTCCCATACCAGCGTCTGGTCGGCGATCAGTTTATTGCGGTGCGCGGCGACGGACCTTTGGCCGAACCCTGGGCTCATGCGGCCGCACGGGCGCAAGTCGCTTGGGCCGACCAGAGCCGCGGCCCGATCGTGGCAATCCCAACGCAGTTGCGCGAGCAAGGTCGCGCCAGGTTGCGCAGTGCGGGTGTCAGCGCCGACTGGTTCGTCGCGATCCATATTCGCGAGGGCGGATATCACGGCGATGGGCCGGGCACGACACGGCAACATCGCTCGGCCAATGTGAGCGACTATCTCAAAGCCATCGCTCATGTCACCTCGCGAGGCGGCGCGGTGGTACGGCTCGGCGACCGCAGCATGACGCCTCTGCGCGACATGCCCGGCGTATTCGACTACGCCCATAGCGACATCAAATCGCCAGAGATGGATCTTTTTCTCTGCGCGGAGGCACGCCTTTTTGTCGGAACCACATCGGGCCTCACGACCGCAGTACAGGCACTCGGCACCCCGATGCTGCTCGTCAACTGCATTTCCAACGATTGCCAGTTCTGGCATGAAAAGACCGATTTCATGCTACGGCTGGTTTATGATCGTCGGGAGCGTCGCTATCTCTCGCTGCGGGAAACTTATCGCCAGCCGCTGCAAGCATTATTAATTGATGCCGGAGTGCTCGCACGGCACGGTCTTGAGATCCATGCCAATCAACCTGAGGACATTGTCGCGGGGGTGTGCTACAAGCTCGACTCCCTTGAGGGAAAGACCCGCCACCTCCGGGCCGGAGGTGCCTTGCTTGATGCCTATCGGACGGCGTTGGCAGACAATCCGTACAATTTCGGAGCTGCGCTACCGGTCCCTTCCTTTTTGGAGCGGTTTCCGGAGCTGCTTGCCGAGGCCGGCTATAGATCTCCAGGAGGTGCCTTACTCCCGTTTGACCACGGCAAGACCGGTCGTTAACTCTTTGGCTATCACCCAACCGGAATGCTTGCTGCGACCAATTTGGAGCAGTTGCACGCGCCCGATTACACTTGACCTCGGTTATACCCGTGACGCTCGAAGCGCTAGGCTCGACCAGCCTGATGCACTTGGGCTCAACCTCATCTTCTGAATCCATGCGACGACGGGCCATCGAAACACAGCTCAATTTAGCGCCAGTCCCGTTCTGAATCCCGATCGCGGCGCAGCGGCTGATCGCGGACACCGATCTCCAAACGACTTGGAAGTCGACAGCAGCGTCAGCCGCGATGGGCGTTACTGAATCGTTGGGAACGAGCTTCCACCAGGATCTCAACTGCAGAATACGACCGGAATTTCTACGACCACCCATGTGAGGCCTATTTTCAATCGGGCCGCTCCGCTCGGATCCCTTCGCGCCTGAGCCGAGTTTCGGGCAAGTGAGTATCCTAGCTTCGTTCTCACAATGGACAGGTTCGCATTCAGCAATATCCCTTGGAAGCTAAGAGGCGACTGCTGCGGCGATCCATAACTGGCACAACGGCAACGCGGTGGGTTACCCATGCAATCAGACCTCAGCACTTGCGACCAGAGAGAGGCTCGATCATTTTAGCCAATTGCACCTCTTAAGGCTTCAAAGAGCGAGCTACGATACCCAGGAGAGACCCTAGTGTGACCGATCGACCCAGTTTCGTGGATAAAATCTCCCCGAAAGCACCGATTTATTCTATACGGCTCGTCTGCCTCTTCCGATCGTGAACCCAATGCCTGCCGCCCAACCGCCCTTCCCGCCGCGCCGTCTACTCTACGTCGCGAACGAGGATTACGCTTTCTTGATGCATCGCCTGCCGATGGCCCGCGCTTCGCGCCGGGCTGGATTTGAGGTTCATGTCGCAACGAATGTGAACAAGGGCGCCGAGGCCATTGCAGCCGAAGGTTTCATCCTGCATCCGATCCCATTCCGGCGGGGCGAACTGTCACCATCGGTCGCACTGCGCGTGGTGCAGGCGATCCGCGCACTCAAAACCACCATTAAACCTGATATCGTGCACCACTCCGGCCTCCAATCTAGCGTACTGGGCTCCCTAGCTGCAATCGGCACCGACACGCCGGTGATTAATGCTATGACGGGCCTCGGCTACATCTTCACATCGGACACATGGCGCTCACGCTTGCTGAAACAGGGCATGATGCGACTCCTTCCCTGGCTCATGAATATGCAATCAAGCCGCGTGCTCGTTCAGAACCCAGACGATCGAGCTGCCTTGCTCGCCCTTGGCATAAGGCAGGAAAAGGTCACGCTAATCCCGGGATCAGGCGTCGACACAAATCGGTTTCAGCCGCTGCCCGAACCGAACGCCCCCCTCACAATCGGCTTTGCCGGACGACTCCTCATTGACAAAGGCATCCGAGCACTCGTTGCCGCCCATGATCTGCTGCAGCAGGAGGGGCATGACTTCAATTTGGTCATTGCCGGCGATCCCGATCCTGCCAATCCTGCCTCCATCTCGGCGGACGAGGTAGCGCAATGGATCCGGAAACCAAGGATTACGTTGCTCGGTCAAATCGACGACATCACCATGCTTTGGCGTCGCTGCCATGTCGCGGTACTTCCCTCGCATCGAGAGGGGCTGCCAATGAGTCTGCTGGAGGCGGCAGCCTGTGGACGCCCGCTCGTAGCAACCGATGTCCCGGGTTGTCGGGAAATTGTGCTGAACGACAAGACGGGTTTGCTGGTCCCACTTGAAGACCCACAAGCGCTCGCGCAGGCCATTTTGCGACTAGGTAAGGCTCCGCATTTGCGTACTCAATATGGTGAAGCCGCGCGAGAATTGGTCGAGGAGAGATTTTCGTCGACCATTATCGGGAACGCTATTGTTCAACTCTATGACGATGTCATGATGAACTCGCGCCGTGCAGCTTCAGAAGCGATTTTCGGTTCGAATAAACACGATAGTGACGCCTTTTAGCCGACACACTGCTCTCCTATTGTAGCGATGAAGCGATCGCGGCAGTTCGGGTTCGTTGTCGTGAAGTGTGGTAAGCATGGAGTTGGATCTGGCTGAGCTCTCGGCCTTGCTTCCTGCCGCTCGTCCTTCATGACGTTGCTGAAGGAATCCAGGGTGTGGTCGATGTAGACGCTTCAACCTGACCCTGGCCGCGGGTAAGCGGATTGCTCTGGCCAGCTTAATCACCGGTCGTACGGTGGCCGACGGGATGGGCTTGCCGAGCAATTGTTCCCGCTCCTAGCGGAGTACAAGCGCGGCAACTCAAATTCCGCATCCCGTTCAAATCACTCGCTGTAGGATGCCACTGATCCCGCCGACAGCACGCATACTGAATGACCGGCTCTTGAGAATAACTTTCTGATCGTTCCGGCCAGCATAATCAACAATGGTGTCGCCCTCACTCACCACCGCATCGATTTAGCACTGGTGGCAGAACTGCCTGGATGGGTTCGGAGGCGGCGCGATCGCCTCTTCAACAGGTGTCGTCACGGCACGGCGACCGATGGCGAAGATGCATCGGAATTGAGGAAGGAAGCGTCCGAGATTAGGAAGAAACCCATCTCATGTGCCTGCTGACGTCGCAAAGCCCTTTGAAGCGGGAGAGATCATCGAATGATGAAATCACCGAGATGTAAATCATCCGCGAAATGGATCTTGGGCAGATCGCCAACAGCGTGGCTCCAGAGGTCGCGTTGCGCATTGAGCAATGAGAGCGTGTCGCTCGAAATCCGGAGCTGATCATGCAGCAGACCATCGGTCCAAACTGCTGGAGTCGTGTTCGGATCCGGTCTTGGCATCGCCGCATCCTCAACTAGCACTCGCGCGGTACTCACTAGCTTATCAGGAGCGAAAGCGAAGTTATCATAGTTGGAGCTTGCGCTCTCTAAAGCCGCGACTCCCCCGATGACACCATCTCCGTTCAGATCTTGCTGAAAACTCGGCTCAAGATTCCTGAGCGCCGTACTGGTCCCGAGCACAATGCCGGTTGGATTATTCAGATAATTGCCAGCGGCATCAGTGTTCCAGACTGTGAAATTGCCCGTGCCGGGCTGCTGCCAGGCAATCTCGTACCCCGTTGCGGTCTGCTCCACCGCAATCGGGGTCCACGGACTAAACTGCCCCGAGACAACTGCTGACCCACTATATTTCAGGATCGGACCGGTGCCACCGCCAACAGGATCGAGGGAGTAACAGTTGTTGTTTTGTACAAAGCTGGTCGAACCCAGCGATTCAATGACTGTTCCCGCAGCAGCTGCAGGTACTCCGATCACTCCATCTGTGTTCAGGTCCTGATGGAAGCTCGTCTCCATGGATTCGAGAGCGGCGCTGCTTCCCAACACCAAGCCGGTCGGAGTGTTTAAATAGTTGCCGGAACTATCCGTGTTCCAGATCAGAAAATAGTTGGTCCCGGGTTGCTGCCAGGCAATCTCATACCCCGTTGCGGTCTGCTCCGCTGCAATCGGGGTCCACGGATTAAACTGCCCAGATACAACTGCTGACCCACCGTATTTCAGCGCTGGGCCAGTGCTGCCGCCGACTGTTGGATTGAGGACGTAATTGTTGTTCTCTTGTACAAAGGTGGTCGAGCCCAGCGCTTCAATGACCGTGACTGCGCCGGAAGGAATTCCGATCACTCCATCTCCGTTCAGGTCCTGATGGAAGCTCGTCTCCGTGGATTCGAGGGCGGTGCTGCTTCCCAGCACCAGGCCGGTCGGAGTGTTTAAATAATTGCCGGAACTATCCGTGTTCCAGATCAGAAAATAGTTGGTCCCGGGTTGCTGCCAGGCAATCTCATACCCCGTTGCGGTCTGCTCCGCCGCAATCGGGATCCACGGATTAAACTGCCCAGATACAACCGCTGACCCACCATAATTCAGCGTCGGGCCAGCGCCGCCGATAGTCGGATTGAGAACGTAATTGTTGTTCTCTTGTACCAAGCTGGTCGAACCCAACGATTCAATGACTGTTGCAGGTATTCCGAAGACTCCATCTCCGTTCAGGTCCTGATGGAAGCTCGTCTCCGTGGATTCGAGGGCAGTGCTGCTTCCGAGCACCAGGCCGGTCGGAGTGCTTAAATAGTTGCCGGAACTATCCGTGTTCCAGATCAGAAAATAGTTGGTCCCGGGTTGCTGCCAGGCAATCTCATACCCCGTTGCGGTCTGCTCCGCTGCAATCGGGGTCCACGGATTAAACTGCCCAGATACGACTGCTGACCCACCATACTTCAGCGCTGGGCCATTGCCGCCGGCAGTCGGATTGAGGTAGTAGTTGCCACCTGACCGCAGCAGAGTCGTTGAGCCGAACGCCTCGATTGTGGTTGGCGTGATCAGAGCAATGAGCGTGGCACTCGTGACCGTGCCGTCGGCGAACTGGAAATACTCGACCCCCGTCACTGTGTCTGCGCCGTCGGGTGAGCCGGCGCGCTGATCGGCGATTGTGAAGGTCTGAGTATTCGAATTGTACGAGATCGCATAATTGGCTTCATTGCCGGAATACACCGCCGTATCGGTGCTGAAACTTCCATTGATGGTGTCGTTGCCACCGCCGCCAGTGATCGTGTCGTTGCCGCCGCCTCCGTTCAGGACATTCGCGATGGCGTTGCCGATGATCATATCGTTGCCGGAACCACCGTTCGCGTTGTCGATATAGGAGCGCGCGTCGTTGTTGTAGAGGTAGGCGTTGTAGACGTTGCCCGATGCGTAATGGCCGTCGCCGAGATAGGCCAGTTGAACGGAGGAGAGCACCGACGACGCGCCGGGATTGAGATTGATGCTCAGGTTCGTCGTGTAGTTCGACAGGTCGTAAGTATCGACGCCGCCGCCGTCCCAGATCGTCTCGTAGATTCGGTTGGCCGAGCCGCCGACGCCGCCGCCCGGCGCGAGCTGCCCGATGCCATTGATGAACTCCTGTCCCGTGCTCGGATTCCAGGTGTAGACCGTGTTGCTGCTCTGGGTCGTGAAGTTCGCGCCGTACATCGTCTGCAGTGCGAGGATGTCGTTGGCCATGTAGGTCTGCGGATATCCGTAGGCCTCATTGGTGTATCCGCTCGTGGTCGAAGCGCCGACATAGCTGCGATAGCTCATGACGGTATATTCGCTGTCGTCGTGCGCGGTCGGCACTGCGACGTTGGCCGGACCACCGGTCTCCTGGCTGTGCTTGAGGCCAATGCCATGGCCAAGCTCGTGGAGCGCGGTCGTGAAATAATAATTGCCGAGCTTGGCGAGCGAGTAGTTGTATTGAGTCCCGAACCAGATGTCGCCGCCGGACGCATAATTGCCGGGGTAGTAGGCGTAGGAGGTCGGATTGGCGGAGGGCGACTGCGCAATCATGATATCGGCGCCGTTCGTGCCCGCGTATTGGATATTTGCGTTGGTGTAGCCGTTGATCAATCCGATCGCGTAGTTGATCGCCGCCTGCATCTGAGTTGGCGCCGAGGCGAAGCCCGACGTGGTCGGCTCGCTGCTGCCGCCGGTGTACGGATTGGCGTAGTCGCTAGATGAATCCGGGAAACTGTAGGTGATCGCGCCCGACCACTTGTAGCCCGACAGCAGGCCGTCGACGTCGGCATTGTTGGTCTTGGTGACCGTGACAGCGGTAGCCAAAGGCGAAACTCCGAAGCAGCAAGCCCCGTCCAAACGAGGCGTTAACAGATGATTCTAGCTAGAGAGTTAAACGTTTGGTTTAAATGGGGCGAGACCGCCCGGACCTCTGCCATAATGCGGTGTTAGCCATCAAATACCGTAGTCATACTAGGCACGAGCAACAGCTTCGGTTCCAGCGGCACCCGTAATTTGCAGGGGTTCCATGAAACAACGTGCACTCTCGGCCGGCCTGTTTGGCGCTCTTGCGGCGCTCGCCGGAGTCGATCATACGCCCTTCGGAGGACTGCCCGTCATGGTGGAGAAGGCCAACGCGGATGACAACGGCAAGGCGGGACGCTCGCCCACCATGCCGATGGCCCGCGATCCTGCCGTTGCGGTGGCCGAGGAATACGAAGCCGCCCGCCGGAAAGGAACGCGGGAGGCGTTTGAGCTCTTCATTGCGCGGCACGGCGATGACCCGTTGGCCGAGAAGGCGCGCGCGGAACTGAAGCGCCTCTCGCGCTGATTCCTTCACGCCGCGCGGCAAACCGCGCCAGCCATTGCATTTCGGCAGGCGGCATCCGCGCCGGCCCAGACTTGTGGCAGGGCCTTTCGGCACTATGGTGGGCCGGCAATCTTTCCCGGAGCCATTCACGATGCCCTTTCCGCATGCCTCGGAAGCCCTGTCGCGCTTCACCGTGCTCGATCTGACCCGGGTCCGCTCCGGGCCAACCTGCGTGCGGCAGCTCGCGGATTGGGGCGCCAATGTCATCAAGATCGATGCACTGACCGAGGACGCCGGGGGCGAGCAGCCGGGCGGACCCAGGCGGGGTTCCGACTTCCAGAATTTGCACCGCAACAAGCGGGCCATGACGCTCAACCTGAAAGATGAGCGCGGGCTCGCCGTGTTCAAGCGCCTTGCCGCCAGGGCCGACGTCGTGGTCGAGAATTTCCGCCCCGACGTGAAGAAAAAGCTCGGCATCGACTATGAGAGCCTCGCCGCGATCAACCCGCGCATCGTCTATGGCAGCATCTCCGGCTTCGGCCAGGACGGCCCCTATCACAAGCGCCCGGGCTTCGATCAGATCGCGCAGGGCATGGGCGGGCTGATGTCGATCACCGGCGCGCCGGGCGGAGGACCGATGCGGGTCGGCATTCCCGTCGCCGACCTCACGGCGGGCCTGTTCTGCGCCATGGGCATTCTCACCGCGCTGCTCGAGCGCGAGGTCTCCGGCAAGGGCCAATGGGTGCAGACCTCGCTGCTCCAGGCCCAGATCTTCATGCTCGACTTCCAGGCCGCACGCTGGCTGATGGAGAAGGAGGTGGCCAAGCAGGCCGGCAACAACCACCCGACCAGCATCCCGACCGGCGTGTTCAGGACCTCGGACGGCTACATCAACATCGCCACCACGGGCGGGCGGATCTGGGAGCGCTGCGCCCAGGCGATCGGCGCGCCCGAGCTCCTTGGCCATCCCGATTACGCGACGGCCCCTGCCCGCTCCAAGAACCGCGACGCGCTCAACGCCGCGATCGAGAAGCGCACCGTGACTAAGTCGACCGAGACCTGGGTCCGTGAGCTCAACGAGGCCGGCGTGCCCTGCGGGCCAATCTATGCCATCGACCAGATGTTCGAAGACGCGCAGGTCAAGCATCTCGGCATCGCGCAGGACGTGCCGAACGACGAGGACCGCCACATCCGCCTGGTCGGCCAGCCCGTGACGCTGTCGCGCACGCCGAGCAAGATGGTGGCGCGGCCGCCGGAATTCGGCGAGCAGACCGACGAGGTGCTGAAGGAGTTCGGCTTCGGCGCCGAAGAGATTGCCAAGCTCAGGGACGCCAAGGTGGTGTGAGCCAGGTCAGAAACGACGATGCCCGGCAAGATTGCCGGGCATCGAAGCGAGTTCGCGCTGCGCAGCTCAGTATTTTGCAACGACCGGCGTTGGCGTGAACGCATAGTTGAAGCCGGCACGCAGAATATGATCGTGGAAGCTGACGTCCGCCCGATTAGCGGTTCCGACAAAGTAAGTCTTACTTCCGAAATCCATGTAAAGGTATTCGAGCTTCGCCGACCAATTCCGGGTGAACTTGCGTTCGACGCCGGCGCCCACCGTCCAGCCGACTCGGGTATCTGTGCTGCTCACCCCCGCACCGATCGGAAAGCTGAACGCGCCGAGTGGAGTCGTGCCGCCGAGACCCGGCCCGAAGACCTGGATTCCAAGGGTGGTCGCTGACGAATACTTGAACTCGCCAACAGCGAGACCACCGGTCGCATACCAGAGAGTCTGCGGATCCGACAGGACGCCGACGCGTCCGCGGAATGTCGCGAACCACTGCAGGTCGTAGGACAGATTTGCGGTAAGCGTCGCAATGGAGTTGAAGTCGGTGCCGATAGGGAGACCGATGAGATTCGAACCGTAACGCGCGCTCGTCGTGGTCACCGTCCGCGACGACCGCTCGCCGGTCGCCTGAATGTCGCCCTCCAGGCCAACGACCCATTTGGGATCGACCTGCCAGTTGTAGCCCAGCTGACCGCCGGCCAGCCAACCATCGACATTTTGACCAAACGAACCGAATTGTATGGCCGGGAATGGCAGCGCGATCGGCGCCACGGTGGTGTTCGCCCGTCCCCAGCTGTACCCAGCGTTCAATCCGGCATAAAAGCCTGTCCAACTCCAGGCCGGATCGACGACGACCGGCGCCTTCACGTAGGGCTTGGACGCCAGATCAGCGGCCAGTGCGTTGCTCGCGACCAGCGACGCTGCCACAATTCCCATCACAACCCGCTTCATTGCAATTCCCTCGTGAAAAATAAAAAGTTCCACGAGGAACATACGCGCCAAGGCCCGGCCGGGGCTGTCGCGCAACGGCAACATTTGGAATCAATGAATAGGCTCCCGGATAGGACTATGGCGACACAATAAAATTAAGATACTGATCTAGTTAACTTTTTCATCGCGCGGTTTTGCCCGCTGCCTCCAACCGACACGGCCGAGCAAACCATCGATCAAGGGCCAAAACAGCAGCACGATCGCCAGTGTCGTGATCGAGCCGACCAGCCCGTTCGACCAGAACACCTTCAGGGTCCCGCCGGAGCCGATCATGGACAGGCGGAAGGCATCCTCGGCGCGGTTGCCGAGCACGAGCGCGAGCGTGAACGGCGCCAGGGGAATGCCGATCTTCTTGAAGACGTAGCCGACGATTCCGAAGCCGAGCATCAGCCAGATGTCGAACATCGCGTTCTGGATCGCATAGGCACCGATCGCGCAGGACACCACGATCATCGGCGCCACTGCCGCAAACGGCACGCGCAGGATCGAGGCGAAGATCGGCACCGTCGTCAGCACCAGCGCGAGACCGACGACGTTGCCGAGATACATCGAGGCAATCAGGCCCCAGACGAAATCCTTGTGCTCGACGAACAGCAGCGGCCCCGGATTGAGCCCCCATACCATCAGGCCGCCCAGCAGGATCGCCGCGGTGCCCGAGCCGGGAATGCCGAGCGCCAGCATCGGCAACAGCGCCGAGGTGCCGGAGGCATGCGCTGCCGTCTCGGGTGCGAACACGCCCTCGATGCGGCCCTTGCCGAAGCTCTCGGGCTCCTTGGCGAAGCGCTTGGCCAGATTGTAGCCCATGAAGGACGCCGCGATCGCGCCGCCCGGGGTGATGCCGAGCCAGCAACCGATGAAGGACGAGCGCAGCAGCGTCACCCAATATTTCGGCAGGTCCTTCCAGACGCTGAGCACGACGCGCAGCGAGATGCTCGCCGCATGTCCGCGCAGCGCAAGTCGCTCCTCCATCGTCAGCAGGATCTCGCTGATGCCGAACAGGCCGATCACCGCGACCAGGAAGTTGATGCCGCGCAAAAGCTCGGCCGAGCCGAAGGTCATGCGCAACTGGCCTGACACCGTGTCCATGCCGACGCCGGCGAGCAGGAGACCCAGCGACATCGAGATGACGGTCTTGTGCTTGGCCTCGCGGCCGAGGCCGACGAAGGAGCAGAAGGTCAATAGATACACCGCGAAGAACTCGGGCGGGCCGAACTTCAGGGCAAAGGACGAGATCATCGGCGCAAGGAAGGTGATCAGCATCACCGCGACCAGCGAGCCGATGAAGGAGGAGGTGAACGCCGCCGTCAGCGCCTCCGCCGCCCTGCCTTGCTGCGCCATCGGATAACCGTCGAACGTGGTCGCGACCGACCAGGCTTCGCCGGGAATGTTGAACAGGATCGAGGTGATTGCGCCGCCGAACAGCGCGCCCCAATAGATGCAGGACAGCATCACGATCGCCGAGGTCGGATCCATCGTGAAGGTGAGCGGCAACAGGATCGCAACGCCGTTGGGGCCGCCGAGCCCCGGCAGCACGCCGACGAAGATGCCGAGCACCAGCCCGACCATCATCAGCACGAGCGTCTTCCACGTCAGCAGGACCGCGAAGCCGTGAATCAGGAGACCAAACGCTTCCATCGCGATCCGTCCTAGCGCCCGAGGGCCGCTTCGAGCGGCCCTTTCGGCATGATGACGTCGAAGGCGATATCGAAGGTGACGAACATGATCGCTGTGAACACGAAAGCGGTGAGCAGCGACTTCCACAGCGCGATCCTGCCGACGAGGCGCATGAAACCAGAGATCAGGAGGAAACTCGCGACATAGAGGCCGAGGAACTGGGTCACCAGGCAGAACAACAGCGTCGGCACGAACACCGCCATCACGCGGCGCGCTTGCGCCCGTGTCACGAAGGTCTCGCGCGCCGCGCGGTGCGCGAGGAGCGCCACGATCAGGCCGTAGAGGCTGCCGCCGCCGAGAATGACGCAGAGGTAGAACGGGAAATAGCCGGGCTCTGGCCCCGTCGCATCCCAGGACGCACCGGTGCGCCAATTGTCGTAGCCGAGCGTGACGGCAAGGGCCAGCAGCAGGAGGCAGACGACGATCTCGATCGTGCCGGAGGACACGACGGAGGGAGAGTCCTCCTCGGGCGCGGTCGGATCGTCGACGACGATTTCAAGATCGGTTTGGGACATTAGTTGTCAGGGACGGAGTGCGTTCAATTCCCCCTCTCCCCGCTTGCGGGGAGAGGGTCGGGGTAAGGGGAGTCTCCGCGAGGCCGGTGAGAGTTGGACTCGCGGAGAGTCCCCCTCACCCGGATCGCATCTTCGATGTAATCCGACCTCTCCCCGCAAGCGGGGCGAGGTGACGAGCAGCTACTTCGCGACGAATCCGGCTTCCGTCATCAGCGACTTGTTGATGGCGTCGTCCTCCTCGAGGAACTGCACCATGTCCTTGCCGGTGAGGAAGATCGGCTTCAATGCCTGCTTCTCCATGTAGTCCTTGTACTCGGCGGTCTGCGTCACCTTGTGGAAGAGATCGACATAGAACGCCTGCTGCTCCGGCGTGACCTTGCCGGGCAGGAACATCGCGCGGAGCATCAGGTACTGGACGTCGACGCCCTCCTCCTTGCAGGTCGGGATGTCGGCCCAGGACTGCGTCTCCGTCACCTTGCTGGTGTAGGCGATGCGCTCCTTGTCGAACACGCAGAGCGGACGGACCTGGCCCGCGCGCCAGACTTCGAGATTTTCGGATGGGTTGTTGACGTTGGCTTCAGTGTGGTTGCCGACCAGCTGGGTCGCGGCCTCGCCGCCGGACTTGTACGGCAGATAGGAGAATTTCGCGCCGGTCTTCTGCTCCAGGAAAACGGTCAGCACGTGATCCTCTCGTTTGGAGCCGGTGCCACCCATCTTGAAGGGCGAGCTCGCCGCCTTCGCGGCCGCGACGAACTCCTTCACTGTCTTGGGACCTGCGCTGTTGTCCCACAGCACGAACTGGTCGAGTGCGATCACCGAGACCGGGGTCAGCTCGCGCCAGTTGAACGGGATCTTCGCCGACAGCGGCAGCATGTAGATCAGCGAATAGGCGATCAGCACCTTGTTCGGATCGCCCTCGCTGGATTTCATGTACATCAGCGCTTCCGCGCCCGAAGCGCCGCCCTTGAGCGAGACGACCATCGGCTGCTTCATCAGATTGTTCTTCTGGATCGCGGCCTGCATCATCCGCGCCATCTGGTCGGAGGCGCCACCCGCGCCCGCCGCCACCACGATCTCGACGGGCTTTGCCGGTTCCCAGCCGGCGAAGGCCGGCGTGCTCAACAACAGCGCCGTCGCAGCGCCGACGGCTTTTACTGGAATTCGCACGAGTTTCATCCCCTGATGTTTTTTTGAGTTGTAGTGCGGAAAATTCTATCCCTGCATTGTGCGGACTAATACTGACGAGTTCAAGCAGACGGGCAATTCGGCGCATATGACTTTCGACTGACGAAGCCGAAAGCTCATGAGACTTTACCTGCCCTTCCAGTTCGGCGTGCGCTTGTTGAGGAAGGCGTCCATGCCCTCGCGGAAATCCTCGCTCATATAGGCCTTCAGGATCAGGTCCTCGCCCTCTTCGCGCGACAGCGTGCGGCGGATACGGCGCACCGCTTCCTTGGTCGCTTCCAGCGTCAGCGGCGCGTGGCTGGCGACGAGCTTTGCGGTCTCGTCGGCACGGCGCTGCAACGTCTCGACGTCGGGCACGACCTCGTTGAGCAGGCCGAGCGCGAGGGCTTCCGGCGCCTCGACCAGGCGCGCCCTGAAGATCAAATCCTTGGTGCGGGCGGGACCCACCAGCGCGACGACGCGGCTGATGTTCGACATCGACAGGCAGTTGCCGAGTGTGCGCGCGATCGGAAAGCCCATCCGCGTCGTCTCGGTGCCGATGCGGAGGTCGCAGCAGGCCGCGATGCCGGCGCCGCCGCCGGTGCAGGCGCCGGCGATGGCCGCGATCACGGGCACGCGGCACTGCTCGAGCGTGCCGAGCACGCGGTCGATGCGGGCCTCGTAATCGAGCGCGTCCTGCGCGGACTTGAAGGCGCGGAACTGCGAGATGTCGGTGCCGGAGGCGAATGCCTTGTCGCCGGCGCCGGTCAGGATCAGCGCCTTGATCGAGCGATCGGCGTTGATCTCCTGGCAGATCTCCGCCATGCGGTCATACATGGCGAAGGTCATTGCGTTGCGCGCCTGCGGGCGGTTGAAGGTGATCCGCGCGATGCCGTCCTGGACGGAGTAGAGCAGGTCTTCGTTGGCAGTCGGTGCGTTCATCGCGCGCTCACTTCTTCTTGGAGTTAGTTCAAGCCACCTGGGCCTTCGCCATCGGCATCATTTCGCGCCCCTTCAGGACGTCCATGGCCGCCAACACGCCGCCGCTCCGGTGCGGGATCTTTGCAAGATCGAGGCCCATCTCGACGCCGGCGAGCGTGCCCATCAGCATCAGATCGTTGAAATGGCCGATATGACCGATGCGGAACACCTTGCCCTTGACCTTGTTCAGGCCGGTGCCGAGCGACATGTCGAAGCTTTCCAGCACCACCTTGCGGAAGGAGTCGGCGTCGTGACCATCAGGCACGCGCACGCCGGTCAGCGCCGGCGAATGCGCGGCCGGGTCGGCGCACTGCGTCTCTAGGCCCCAGACCTTGACCGCGGCACGTGTCGCCGCGCTGTGGCGCTTGTGGCGGGACCAGACGTTCTCCAGCCCCTCCTCTTCCAGCATCTTGACCGCTTCGCGCAGGCCGTAGAGCAGGTTGGTCGCCGGCGTATAAGGGAAGGTGCCGAGCTTGTTGAAGCTGATGACCTCCTGCCAGTCCCAGTAGGAGCGCATGCCGGGGTTGGCCTTCGCCACCGCGAGCGCCTTCTCCGAGACGGCGTTGAAGCCGAGCCCCGGCGGCAGCATCAGGCCCTTCTGGGAGCCTGCGACCGAGACGTCGATGCCCCAGGCATCGTGCTCGTATTCCATCGAGCCGAGGCCGGAGATGGTGTCGACCATCAGCAGCGCCGGATGTTTTGTGCGGTCGAGGATCTTGCGCACCTCCAGCGGCGGCGTCACGCAGCCGGTCGAGGTCTCGTTGTGGACGACGCAGACCGCCTTGATCGCGTGCTGCTCGTCGGCGGCAAGGCGCTTCTCGATCTCGGCGAGGTCGGCGCCATGGCGCCAGTCGCTCGGGATGAAGTCGACGTCGAGCTTGAACTTGTCGGCGATGCCGCGCCAGAGCACGGCGAACTGGCCGGTCTCGCACATCAAAACCTTGTCGCCGGGTGCGAACACGTTGACCATCGCCGCTTCCCAGGCGCCGGTGCCGGACGAGGGGAAGATGATCACGGGCTGCTTGGTGCGGAACATCCGCTGCATCGAGGCGAGGACGGCAAAACCGAGCTCGGCGAACTCCGGACCGCGATGGTCCAGCGCCGGCATGTCCATCGCCCGCAGCACCCGGTCGGGCACATTGGTCGGTCCTGGAATCTGTAAGAAATGCCTTCCAGTATGCACGGTCATCGGCGTCCTTCCCGGTCTAGCCTTGGTTTGGTGGGCGCCGAATAGCACCATTTGACCGGCTTGTCCCCTCCTCCAAGAGGGCCCGTCCGTGCATAACCGGCCGGCCTGCCCTCGGCTGCCGTCCCCCTCCATCGCGCCCACCCTTACGTGCCGACGACCTTCAGATGCGGCGATGCATTGCCCGGCAGACGCTGCTCCAACAGCTTCATCGCGACATCGACGCCGCCGGCGCGATGCGGCACGCCGGCGACCGACAGGCCCATCTCGACGCCGGTCAGCGCGCCGAGCAGCGTCAGCGCGTTGCATTCGCCGAGATGGCCGATGCGGAAGACCCTTCCGGCGACCTTCGACAGGCCCGAGCCGAGCGACATGTTGTAATTGTCGAGCACCACTTTCCGGAACTCGTCGGCGTCATACCCCGGCGGCATCAGCACCGCTGTGAGCACCGGCGAGAACTCGGCCGGCTCCTGGCAGAGGACCTCGAGGCCCCAATGGTTGACGGCAGCACGCGTCGCGGCCGCGAGCCGTTGGTGCCTGGCAAAGACGTTGTCGAGGCCCTCTTCCAGCAGCATCGCGATCGCCTCGCGCAGGCCGTAGAGCAGATTGGTCGCGGGCGTGTAGGGGAAGAAGCCTTTTGCGTTGGGCTTGAGCATCTCCTCCCAGTCGAAATAGGACCGCGGCATCCTGTTGGTCTTCGATGCGGCGCGGGCCTTGTCCGAGATTGCGTTGAAGCCGAGTCCGGGCGGCAGCATGAACCCCTTCTGCGAGCAGCTGACGCTGACGTCGACCTTCCATTCGTCGTGGCGGTAATCGACCGAGCCGAGCGAGGAGATGGTGTCGACCATCAAGAGGGCCGGATGCGAGGCACGATCGATCGCGGCGCGGATGTCGGCGATGCGGCTGGTCGCACCGGTCGAGGTCTCGTTGTGCACGACCATGACAGCCTTGATCGCGCGCGCGGTGTCATCGGTGAGCCTGGGCTCGATCACGGCGGGATCGGCGCCGCGGCGCCAGTCGCCCGGAACGAAATCGACCTCGATGCCGAAGCGCCCGGCCATCTGCCGCCACAGCGTGGCGAAATGGCCGGTCTCGACCATCAGCACCTTGTCGCCCGGCGACAGCGTGTTGACGATCGCGGCCTCCCAGGCGCCGGTCCCCGACGAGGGGAAGATCACGACGGGAGCTTTGGTCTGGAAAATCTTCTGGCTGCCTTCCAGCACGGTTCGGCCGAGCTCGGCGAATTCCGGACTGCGGTGGTCGATAACCGGCATGTCCATGGCGCGCAGGATACGCTCGGGGACCGGGCTCGGGCCCGGAATCTGGAGGAAATGGCGTCCCTGATGCATGAAAACCTCCCTCTCGGTGGGATTCTGGCCGGCCTTGTCGCTATTTTGCATTCATTTTTTGTCCTTTCAATCGAAATTTGGTATTCGATTGTGGCCGTCGACGCGACCGAATGAGCAAATTACTGTGCTGCAAATGAAATCCACGATTCCCGACACCGGGGTTCCGATTGCCCCGCCCGCCGCAAATGGCGGCGACCGCCAGGAGGCCTCGCTTCATGGCGAGATCCTGCTGCGGCTGCGCGACTACGTGGTCGAGGGCAACATTCCGGAAGGCGGACGCGTTCCCGAGCGGCAGCTCTGCGCGATGCTCGGAATCTCGCGAACGCCCCTGCGCGAAGCTTTGAAGGTGCTCGCTGCCGAGGGATTGATCGAACTTCTACCGAACCGCGGCGCGCGGGTGCGCCAGCTCAGCCAGCGCGACCTCGAGGAGCTGTTCGACGTGATGGCGGGACTGGAGAGCCTCGCCGGGCGCCTCGCCTGCGAGGCCATTACCGACGCGGAAATCACCGCGATCGAGCAGTTGCATTACGAGATGTACGGTCGCTACCTGCATCGCGACATGCACGGCTATTTCCAGGCCAACCAGCGCATCCATGAAAGCATCGTCGCGGCCGCGCGCAACGAGACGCTGAAGACGGCTTACGCCAACTTCGCCGGCCGGATCCGCCGCGTCCGCTACTCCGCCAATTTCGCCCGCAAGCGGCAGCGCTGGGCGGAGGCGATGCGCGAGCACGAGGCCATCCTCGATGCGCTGCGCCGCCGCGCCGCAAGCGAGCTCAGCGACATCCTGTTCCAGCACCTGCGCAACAAGCGGACGGCCGCGATCGAGCACCTCAGCGAGCCCCAAGAGGACGCAGCAGCCTCGTCCTGAGGGCGGCCGGCTTGCTCATTTTGAATTCATAATATAATCGAACGCGAAACATAGTGAATAACTCAGCAAGGCTGGACCACCTCGCTGGATCGGTCCGGGATCAGGGATGACAAACGCCTCTTCGCTCGAACGGCGGTTGCGCGCGGAAATAACCGGCGACGTCCTGTTCGACGGTTTTAGCCGCGGTCGCTACGCCACCGACGCCTCGTTCTATCAGATCGTGCCGGCCGGCGTGGTCGTGCCCAAGAGCATGAACGAGGCCTTGCTGTCGCTCGCCATCGCCCGCGACGAGGGGCTGAAGGTCACCCCGCGCGGCGGCGGCACCTCGCAATGCGGCCAGACCGTCAATGACGGGCTCGTGGTCGATCTCTCAAAACACCTGAACCGGATCCTGTCGCTCGACGTCGAGGGCCGGACGTGCGTGGTCGAGCCCGGCATCGTGCTGGACGACCTCAACCGCCAGCTCAGGAAGCACGGCCTGTGGTTTCCGGTCGACGTCTCCACGGCCTCGCGCGCCACCATCGGCGGCATGGCCGGCAACAATTCCTGCGGCGGCCGTAGCTTGCGCTACGGCACCATGCGGGACAACACGCTGTCGATGGAGGCATCGCTCGCCGACGGCACGCTGAGCCGCTTCGGCGAGGTCTCCTGCGATCTCTCCGATGTTGAGGCCGGCGACAGCACCCGCGCCCTCTTCCGCGACATGCTCGATCTCGGCACGCGCGAGGCCGACGAGATCGCCGCGCGCTTTCCAAAAGTGCAGCGCCGCGTCGGCGGCTACAATCTCGATGCGCTGGTGCCGCGCAATGCGCCGAACAACATGGCGTATCTCCTGGTCGGCTCGGAAGGCACGCTCGCCTTCACCACCAAGGTCGAGCTGAAGCTGTGGCCAGTGATCCGCAACAAGGCGCTCGGCGTCTGCCATTTCGGCAGCTTCTATGAGGCGATGGACGCGGCCCAGCATCTGGTCAAGCTCAAGCCGATTGCCGTCGAGCTGGTCGACCGCACCATGATCGCGCTCGGCCGCGATATCGCGATGTTTCGCCCGATCATCTCGACCTCGATCAAGGGCGATCCAGACGCCGTGCTGGTGGTCGAGTTCGCCGAGGAAGACCAGGCCGACAATCTGGCGCGGCTCAAGCAGCTCGGCCAGCTGATGGGCGATCTCGGCTTCGGCTGGAACAACGACAAGCGCAAATGGGGCGGCGTGGTCGAGATCACTGAGCCGGCGCTTCAGAGCGGCATCGCCGATTTCCGCGCCGCCGGCCTCAACGTCATGATGTCGATGAAACAGGAGGGCAAGCCTGTCTCCTTCGTCGAGGACTGCGCCGTGCCGCTGCCGCACCTCGCCGACTACACCGCGCGGCTCAACGAGGTGTTTGCCAAGCACGGCACCAGCGGCACCATGTATGCGCATGCATCCGAAGGCTGCCTGCACGTGCGGCCCGTGCTGAACCTCAAGCTGGAGAAGGACGTGAAGGCGATGCGCGCCATCGCCGAAGAGGCGTTTGCGCTGGTGCGCGAGTACAAGGGCTCGCATTCCGGCGAGCATGGCGATGGCCTGGTGCGCTCCGAATTCCACGAAACCATGTTCGGTGAACGCCTCGTCGCCGACTTCAAGCAAGTGAAGCAGCGCTTCGATCCCGACGGCGTTCTCAATCCCGGCAAGATCGTCGATGCGCCCAGGATGGACGACCGCTCGCTGTTCCGTTACCGGCCCGGCTATCGCGTCACCGGGCTGAAGACCAGGCTCGACTGGTCTGCTTATCCCGGCGCCGGCGGCGGCTTCCAGGGCGCAGTCGAGATGTGCAACAACAACGGCGCCTGCCGCAAGCTCGAAGGCGGCGTGATGTGCCCGTCCTACCGCGCGACGCGCAATGAGAAGGATGTCACGCGAGGCCGTGCCAACACGCTGCGGCTCGCGATCTCTGGCCAGCTCGGCCCTGACGCGCTCGCCTCCGACGAGATGATGGAGACGCTGAAGCTCTGCGTCTCCTGCAAGGCATGCCGCCACGAGTGCCCGACCGGCGTCGACATGGCCAAGATGAAGATCGAAGTGCTGGCTGCGCGCGCAGAGTCCCATGGCCTCACGTTGCGCGACCGCCTGGTCGGCTACCTCCCGCGCTACGCAGGTCTTGCCTCGCGCTTCGCGCCGCTGGCGAATTTGCGCAACCGCAGCCCGCTATTGCGAAAGCTGTTCGAGCGCTTTGCCGGCATCAGCGCGCGCCGTGCCCTGCCCGCCTTCCGCAACGATGTCTTCGTGGCGCCGGCTGACAGCGTGGGACCGGAGAGTGGCCGCGAGGTCGTTCTCTTCGCTGACACTTTCAACCGCATCTATGAGCGCGAAAATCTCGACGCAGCGCTGCGCGTGCTCGCAGCCGGTGGCTATCGCGTCCATCTGCTGAAGCCTGAGAGCGGCCGCCGCCCGCTCTGCTGCGGTCGCACGTTCCTGTCAGCCGGCCTCGTCGACGAAGCCAAGGCCGAGCTCGATCGTCTCGTGGCTACCTTCGCGCCCTTCGCCGCGCGCGGCGTGCCGATCATAGGTCTCGAGCCGAGCTGCCTCTTGACGCTGCGCGACGAGCTCGCCTCGCTGCGCAAGGACAACGATGCCAAGGCGGTCGGTGCCCACGCGCTGACCTTCGAGGAATTTCTGGTGCGCGAGGCCGAGGCCGGCCGGCTGCAATTGCCGCTCGCTACCGTCGCCGACAAAGCCATTGTGCACGGCCATTGCCATCAAAAATCCTTCGGCGCGTTCAAGCCGGTCGAGCAGGTGCTGCGCCTCGTCCCTGGCCTCAAGGTCGAGACCATCGAATCGAGCTGCTGCGGCATGGCCGGCGCCTTCGGCTATGGCGCCGACACCTACGATGCCTCAATCGAGATGGCCGAGCTGTCGCTGCTGCCCGCCGTGCGGCGCGCGGACCAGACGACACTGGTCGTTGCCGATGGCACCTCCTGCCGGCACCAGATCCACGACGGCACCGAACGCGAGGCCCTTCACGTCGCGCGCGTGCTGGCGATGAGTCTCGATCGCGCCGAAACCAATTCTCCAGCTGCAAAGGAAACCAGCCATGGCTGACCTCACGCTCGACAATGCTCGCAAGATCCTCGACGCCGCCTTCGCGAAGGCCGGCGAGCTCAAGCTGAAGCCGCTGGTCGTCACCATTCTGGACACGCGCGGCGTGCTCAAGCTCGCCGCCGCGCAGGACGGCACCAGCCTGATGCGCGCCGAGATCGCGCACGGCAAGGCCTATGGCGCACTTGCGATGGGCATGGGCTCGCGCGCTCTCTTCCAGCGCGCGCAGGAGCAGGCCTTTTTCATCGATGCCGTGAACACCATGGCCAAGGGCGCACTGGTGCCGGTACCCGGCGGCGTGCTGATCATGGACGGCACGACGCTGCTCGGCGCCGTCGGCGTCTCCGGTGACACCTCCGACAATGACGAGGCCTGCGCGGTCGCGGGCATCCAGGCCGCAGGGTTGAAGGCGAATGTGGGCTAAGATTCGTCCGCCGAATGGCTAAGGAAGTCAGTAGGTCAGTGCGGATGCTGTTCACTGTCCTAGTGTAAACGATAAGCACCAGCAGCAGCTGATTGAGTGGCTCCGGCGAAGGAGAGCTGCCGAACAGGCTTTGCCCCCCTGGCGCGGCCGCCAAACTATCGTCGACACGAACCACATAGGCGGCAACTTGGCGGATCTGTCGTCCGTTCGATTCCCAAGCTCCGCTACATCGCGAAACCCACTATTTCGGATGCTTTCGGGCCACCTCGAGTCGCGACGCTCGTGGAAAGTCATGATGGTCTCGCCGGTTCGTTGAACTGCATCCCTTCGCAATTACCAAGGCGCGCCGACGCGCATCAAAGAGTTCATCGCTGACTATTATCGCGATAACCCGATCAAAGCATATGGTGACATCAGCCCCCATGATGGTCCTTCGCGCGCCAATCGGGCAAGACACCAGCACACGGCTGGTTGATACGGTCTCTGAGTGGCTTTGATGAAAGCCGATCGGATCGGTAGCAAAATCGGGCCCGCCGGATCATACTTGGCGGGCCATCTCTTTGTGTGCAGGTTAGCGCTGATGGCCCAAGCCAACTCCAAGGCTACGCGCCTTTTGCCTCAATGAGCCCTCGGATCGTTTCATCAGCTTAGAAAGCTTGGCCACTGGAGTGCGAGCTTTGGAATGTTCCTTGAGTAGCTTGACGTCGTCCTTCGTATACTCTTTGCGCTTGCTCTTCGTCTTCTTTGCCACTTCATGCTCCTTCGACGTGGTCACGGGCGGTTAGAGTGATCATGCGTATGCGTCAAGAGTGGCTTATGTCGTGGATTAGGTCGCCAATCGTTCAGACGCGGCGGCAGGGGTATTACCAAGCTTGGCGCCGCACGTTGTAGCGGCTTGCCTCCGGCTCGCCCGCGGAGCCTATGTGCCGTGGGCACCAAAGTCGCGAGAAGAAATCTGGGGCGATCAAGATCATGGGCGCCGCAATTCGGGCCAAGCAGGCTGGCGAAGATGCTGACAAAGCGGTCCGTGAGGCCGACCGCAGAACTGGAGCCCTCCATGTCCCCTTCGTCAGCCGGCACCAAATTTGAGTCCGTTCGAGAATGCCGGCGTCAACGCGGTACAAGGGACTTGGGCTCTGAAGAAGCTGGCCCGCCACCGTAACCGGCGGGCCGCGGTCGCCCCCTCAGCGGGTTAGCCCCGCGACATACGGTTCTGGTAGCCTCATCTTTCGCGCGACGGCTTGCAACGCGGTGCCATATTCAAGATTGCCGCTCGAATCTTGCGGCGGGATCGGAAGGTTGAAACAAAGAGCGAGCTCGGCCGTCCCGTCGGCCAGCCGCGCCAGCACCGGCTCAGGCCGGTACGCCGCGACGAACCTCGGCTCGCATCCTAAGCCAGATCGATCTGATTGACGAGCGTATCTAAGCGCAGCGACCCAGTTGCCGGTTGCGCCTCCTGTGCGATCGGCTTTTCCATGCCCGCGACGTACAGGGCCTCTCGCACTCGCGATCCCGAAGGGATTGATAATTTGCGAGCACGCGGAGGCCGCTTTGATGGCGCGGCATGGCTTGCCCTGCCCGACGACAAACGGCGTCCTGCCCTGATGGACGCCCGGTAAGGATCACGCTGGCGAGATGGGCGCGACAGGCGTGCGCAGTCTCCTGATCTAGTGTGCGCCGACTACCGTTGTAGCCACCATATCGCTCTGAGCGCTGATCGCTGGACGGATGAGGGCATCGAACCGCGTTTTGTGTGTCGAGCCTGCGGAAGGCGCGGCGCTGAGGTCCGGCCGGACTTCAATTGGGACGGCCTGCCCGTCCCGCCATGGGATATCGATAGTGGGCAAAAGACGGCCCCGGCCAGTGGGCTTCTAGGGGTGGGTGTGGCCGGGGCCATTTGGGGTGCTTGGACCTTGGGGAAGTTCAAGCGATTGCGAGCTTACTCACAGCTCGAAGGGCCGTTCTGTTCGTTTCCGAACATTGGCAGTACTCTTCCGGATAGGAAGAGGCTGCATGGGTAGGATTCGTAAATCGCGGCCAGTGCCTATCTTCCCTCCATGCAGATGGCGTACGAGCTGTACCTGGCGACCGCCTGCAAGCAGGTCCCGGACGGGCCGGACTGGATCCACGAAGTAAAGCACGACGGCTACCGGATGCTGGTCATTCGGAAGGACAAACGCGTGCGCCTGCTATCCCGCAATGGCACCGACTAGACCAAGCGCTATCCCTGGATTGCCGAGACGGCGCTGAAGAACTGGCAGAAGCAATTCGTCATCGACGACGAAGCGGTGATCCTGGGCGTCGACGGCGTCTCCGATTTCAACGCGCTGCACTGCCGCAAGCACGACCATGAGGTGCAACTCTACCCGTTCAATACCCTCGCCATTGGTGGCGACGACCTGCGGTCCCTGCCCATCCACATGCGCAAGGCGAACCTCGAGCGGTTGGTGGCTCGCCGGCCGGACGGGGTCACAGTGGCGCCCTTCGAGCGCGGCGAGATCGGCCCTGACCAATTCGGGCGGCGTGCCGCATGGGCCTAGAGGGTCTAGTGTCCAAGCACCGCGATCGGCCATATCGTGGTGGCCGCCAGAAACACTGGATCAAGGTGAAGAACCGCACGTATCCGGCAATGTATCGCGTGATGGATGCGCTCGGCTGAAGAACTTTTCGGAGCGGTGGGCGTTGCGTGGCGAGAGAAGCACTCGCCATGGATTACCAACACGGTTCCTGGCTCCGGCCACTCGCGATCACGCTGGGCATCGTGGCGGCTTGGTTCGTTATCAGCGTCCTGGTCTACCAAGAAAGCCCTGAGGACAAGCCTATCATTGTTTCATTGCTTACTGGCCGCAAGTAGTGAGCGTGGGACCAAAGCCCCGCGGCTGGTATCGTCACAGCCTAGTCTGCGCCGAGTCCGCGCCGGGCGATTTCAACGGTGTCCATCGAGGATTGTGCTCTTCGGCCGTCGACCTCATAGTGGAAAAGTCCGCCGCCGTCGCGCTCATAGCTGAAACGCCAAGTAAAGCGATCGGGCTGCCCCTCAATGAACTGCCGTCCGACGCTGGCGCCCACGATCTGAAATTGACATCAGAGGGCCTCTTATGAAAACGCGGAGGCTACGTGATTCGCTTGGCAAAGAAAAACCCCGCCGACCTTGTGAGCCGGCGGGAGTTTGGACTGTAGATTACGACCTCGGTTGCCGGTCGCTAAAAGGCTGTAGCAGCGTGGCCGGCCGGCCTGAACCGGCGGAGCGAGATCGACGCCCCCGATTCTGCGGGTGACGCTGTCAGCCAATATGGCAGCCAGAAAGCAGGCTACCGCCATCAGCCCGAAATGAAGGGCTAGAAACCAATTTTGGCTCACCTCCAACCATGCCTTCTTGGCGCCTGACCTGCAAGACCAGCGAGAGCTTAGGGCCCGCCAGCGTGAACCGGCGGGCCATTTGTCTTCACTTCTTCATGCAGAGACCGACTGTCGGCGAGGACCCACATTTCGCGCCGTCTGCGGCTCCTCCACTAGGACAGAATACGGATACCAGTGCTTCGTTATTATCGCAATTGACTGCGCCATCCGCTTGCACGGCGCGGATGTTGACGAGCACCGGATCACCCTTGTCCCCCTTATCGTCTTTTGGTCCCTGCGGCCCTTGCGCGCCGGCAGGTCCCTGTGGACCGGGTACGCCCTGAATTCGTTGAGCGCCTTGCGGGCCCGCCGGGCCTTGCGGTCCCGGATCGCCCTTTGGTCCAGGCTCTCTTCCGCAACCAACTAGCCCGAGGGCGGCGGTCATTGCGACGACCGTAATCATTTTTTTGCATTCGCGATCCTCCCACTGATCGAGACAATTAAACTGGTCGCCTGAGAGAGCCGCAATAGAGAAGCCTGCCAAGCTGGCGCCCCCTTATTCATCGCCTTAGCCGTCTGGCATGTGCCGCCAGACGGTTGCATTTCCTATGAGATCGGCGCCGGCGCTTACCGTTGCAGCCCGCGTATGGGCTGAGGAGTTCGGCAGCGCCAGAGTTCCTTCATGCGGTCCATGGTCGTCGGCTATCCAAGGCCGTTACCGGTGACGGACCGGCAGCCGGGAGTTGGAAAACACCCGAGAGAGTGGCGGGGCGCTTTTAAGAGTTTCCCCTCTGGACATAGCGCGGCCCCCGCCGGCCATAATGGCCAAGTCAAGCGCAGGCCAATGCGCTATCACGTTCAGCCGACGTTATCCCGACGCCAATCGGGATGCATGCTGACCAGGCATTGCGCGGATATATCTCAGTCCGGGTTATCAGCCCCCGGGTGATATGTAGCTAACCGGTAGAATGGGACCACCCATCTTTAGTCGAAGCTTATAAATGCTCTCGCATCGGTTGCTCACGCAATGCGTGCAAGGTAAAGCTCCTCAGCGGGTTAGTCGGGGAACGAGCGTATGCACACGCCATTGCGGGGACCGCAAATCAGTTCGGAGATCGGCACAAAGTACAGGCCAGATATCGACGGACTGAGGGCGATTGCCGTTCTCTCGGTGGTCGCTTTTCATGCTTTTCCCAGTGTAGTCCGAAGCGGATTCGTTGGCGTCGATATCTTCTTCGTGATCTCCGGTTATCTGATCACCTCGATCATCCTCCATGAGACGATCGAGCAACGTTTCAGCTTCACGTCGTTTTACTTTCGGCGCATCAAGCGAATCTTCCCGGCGCTGATCATCGTCCTGCTCGCATGCCTGCTGGCGGGCGCCGTCCTGTACTGGCCCGACGATTTCAGCCGGTTGGGCAAACACACGGCGGCCAGCGCCGGTTTCGTCGCGAACGTAGCGCTCTGGCAGGAAGCCAATTATTTCGATGTCGCCTCCGACTCGAAAGTTCTGCTCCATCTCTGGTCACTAGGCATCGAGGAGCAATTTTACCTCATCTGGCCAGCTCTTCTGTGGCTAGCGTGGCGCGCCAAGTTGCGGCGCGTCCTATTGTTTGCCGCTATCTTTACCGCCTCGTTTGTCTACGGAATCAAGACGGTCGGACCGAACCCAGTGGCCGCGTTCTATTCGCCGATCGGTCGCTTTTGGGAGCTTACCGCCGGCAGCGTCCTTGCGCTGGTCATCGTCACATCCCCCCCGTGGGCCGTATGGATTGAGCGGATCATCGCGGCCGCTCTTAGAACCGTCTTTTTTGAACGCGACTGCGGTATCGATCCCGACAAATTCTATCGCCATGTCCTGTCGACGCTTGGAATGGCGATGATCCTCTCGTCGATCTACGTCATCACTAAGCGCAACGAGTTTCCCGGCTGGGCAGCGCTTCTGCCCGTGCTCGGGACCTATCTCACGATCGCCGCGGGCCCTCACGCCTGGCTCAATCGGTACGCGCTCTCGAACAGGCTCCTGGTTTGGTCCGGCCTGATCAGCTATCCGCTTTATCTCTGGCACTGGCCCTTGCTGGCATTTGCGCGTTTGTTTTTCGATGGCGAGGCCGCACCGCCGATCCTTCGTGCGACGTTGGTCGTCGCCGCAATCGGCCTCGCCTGGCTCACCTATCACTACGTGGAGAAGCCGATCAGGTTCGGATGCCGTCAGCGCTGGATCGCGCCGGCACTCGCATCCGCAGTCGTCCTCATCGGCTCGATTGGAATTATCACCCTCGTGGGCGACGGACTTCCCGGGCGACTGTCTGCCGACAAGCGCGATTACGTCACGTATTTCGGCAATGCCTCTCCGATTATGCAGACCGAACATAGAGACGTCGGGCAGGATCAGTGTAACTTTTATAACGTAGATAGCCCGATCCCCACTCTTGTTCCGCGCGGCGCCATCGACCCAAGTTGCTACATCAGGCATTCGGACAAGAGCCTCATGATTCTTGGGGATTCAAACGCCGCTGACCTCTACTACGGCCTCAAAGCCACGCTTCCGAAGGAGATCTCGCTCTTAATGATCTACAGTTCGGGCTGTCAGGTCAGCGTCGTGGTCGAGCACATCATCAACACACATCACTGCAACATGGCGAACCATTTCGCCCTGGAGCGGATTAAGATTGATCCACCGGACGTGCTACTGCTCTCCTCCAACAACTCCTACGACATCGATTACATCCGCCAGTTCGCCACGCGCGTGAAAGGCTACGGCGTCAAGCATGTGCTTGTGCTCGGCATGCGTCCGCATTGGAAATTTTCGCTTCCACGCACTGTCCTCGACCATTTCTGGGCATCGACCCCGCGCTACATCCCGGGACATCTGGACATTCCAGCGATGTCGCTGACCTGGAAATTCCAATCGCAGCTGCGAGAAGACGAGCCATTCGAGTTCATCGACGAGATGCAGGCCTTCTGCAACGCGCAAGGATGCCTAGCCTTTTTGGGCGACAACCGGCGCGAAGGGCTCATTACGGCAGACACCGTGCACCTCAGACCGCATGCATCCCTTTGGCACGCCCGCGAGCATCTCGCACCGCTAATCATGAAGCACTTTTGATCGCGGCGTGGCGGCATTGTCGATCCACCGATTATTGGGGCCGTCTCCTCTTGCGCTCGCTTTCCGGTCGCAAAAAACATACGAGTCGATATTGGGGCTGAAATGGAAAATGGCGGCGTTCCTCGGCGTTGCGGTTTCATTGCTTGCCGCTGGGCTGTGGCTTTGGGCATCTCTGATCAATATTCTCGATAACATCGACACAATGATCGGGGAGCTTCAAAGGATCGGACGGGTGAACGCTGGGCGGCGGCAGCGGCAGTGATCGCCATCAGTTGAAATCCATCCCAGCGGCACTTCGGGTCGCTTTAGTCGCTCGCCGTCACCCGTAAATTTCCCAATATCGCTCGCATCGAGCTCATTCGATCATTTCGACATGAGATCGTCGAAACCGAAGGAATGGACTGAGGCTGAGCGGAAGCGGCTTGCGTGGCTGGCGCGCCGTCGTGTCGTGTCGGAGATAGCGGTGGCGCTCGGTCGGCACACCGGATCGGTGAGGCGAATGGCGCGCGCAATGGGCCTTACTCTAAAAAAATAATCTTGCCCACCTTCTAGCCTCATCCCTTGCGCTCGCCCTCCTCACCCTGCCTAGGCCACAATCAGCAGCCAAATAGATCGGCATGAAGCGTGCTTTATTCGTATTCCTTGCCTGCCTATCGCTAGCTGGCTGCACCACCGCGAGCAATTTCTACACTGTGCCTGATCCCAATGGCGTGAACGCCACTATCGGGCAGCGGCTGGCGGACCTACCGCATTGGATGGGTGGCTTGCCTGCCGATGCGCCGCCGCGTGCAGGTACGCCCGAATACGATGCGTGGATGGCGGCCAGGGCGAAAGAAGCAGCGAGACCAAAGAGCGGCAATCCTAAGCCGGACACCGCCCACTAGGACTGAAGCTTACCCCTTGCGTTCGCGCGGCGCCCATGTTTGCCGCGCTATGAATAGGCGGGATAAGCGCGAACTCAGCCGGCAACGCGCGCTCAGCGCGTCATGCTACCGCAAGCGAAGCAGGACACTGGAAGATAAGTTGAGAGAGGTTGTGCTCCTGCTAGCTGGAGCTTTTGCGATATTTTCGTTGACCTTGGCTGTCTATCAAGCGGCTCAAAAAGAGATTGCCTCCGCGAGCCTCCTGGCTGCAAATTTTTCTGGTCTGCACACTCATTGTGTTCCTTCCTCAGATCGAAATTCTGAAGGCCTGGGGCATCGAGGCTCGCCTCGTAAGAACGTTCGATCGGGCCGACGAGATCATGAAGCGCTTGCAGCGGCTCGCCGAGATGAACGCCAGAGCTACTACTGACCATTGCGTGAGGCAACTGGATGAGGACGCCGCCGGCAAAGGAGAAGAAAGCCGTTCTAGACGAAATCGATCGCCAGTTATCAGACCTCCAAGTAGCTGCTGAAGAGCGCGCTCTGATAACTCAGCCAGTTGTTAGTGATCGGAATCGATCTTTTCAACATCTCCACGAGCACGCTCCGGAAATACTCGGAGTGCGCTATTCGGCTTTGGTTGAGCGGGCCAGATCGACCAAGCAGGAGGACGTTGAAGACGCAAGGGACAGTCATTCAACGGGCGTTAGCGCGTATGAAAAGCGTGCGCAAGGGCAGCACCGCATTCTGAGACTTAACTTGTACAACCTCAAAGAAGATTTAGATCAAGCGTTGCCTCGCCCGGGCGAATGGCTGAACGAATGCGAATTTGCGCATCGCACGCTGGTTCGCAGACGACCTGACGGATCTGTATCGAAAGTGTGAGACCAGCGGAAACTACACCGCCGAAACTGCAAATTACCTCAACCATCACCTAGACGAACAAAAGGCCCGCGAATTATTCGGAGAGTTCCTCAAAGAGATCAGCGCAGGGCCTTGACCCTCAAGCCGTCATTCGAGCCGGCTCGCGCAGCCAACCTTCCGATTGCGCTTTCTGTGCGATCGGCTTTTCCATACCACGACTGTCAATACCTAGCAGACTGTCCCCTAATGCTGCCGCTTGGACGTCGCGACGCCAACCGTTGCGTGTTCATCCGCCAGTTGTGCCGGGGTCGGCGTCGGTGCTCGAGCCGGGGCTGACGTCGGCCCAGGACTCGGCGGGAGTGGGCCCACATCCATGACTTCCTCGATTGTGATCCCTGGGCCCGTAGCAGCGGCGAACGCTTGGCACGGCGCAAACAGCGTAGTCACCGAGGCAGCGGAGGGTTTAGGGCAGTTGTCCGAGGTTGTGACAGAATACACCGTCGAGCCGACCATTCCGGCAGCAGCGGTTACTGCAATCGCGACGAGATATTCGGTCCTCATGGTGATGGACCTCCATCGCCCCCCAACATAACTGTGCCAATTGGCTCTAGTTCCTTTTGCTGGCTTCAGGTTTACCAGTGGGTACTTTCGCTTGCTCTCGGTTCGTGGCTTGGCCCGATGGCTCGAGTTCGCACTCCATCTCGGCCGCCGAGCGTCGGAACGACGGACTTGGATGGCGATTCCTTCCGCGTCAGTGGAGTGTGCGATGTTGATGTTCCGGGGGCGACGTCCTACTTACCGTAGCCTGGAAGGCTGGGCTCGGTCGGTGTTGTTGGAAGCTGGCTCCATCTGCGAATGCGAAGAGCACGGTTGGATGCGGGGACCGCACTGGTCCGCACGCTCGTGATAGCGCTTTCGAGATTGCTCGCCAGCATCCGCCGACCGGGGTCTCGCGGAGACATAGTTGCCGCATCTCGCCCACCGCTATGTTTGCTGGACGAGAGAATGCAACGTCTTAACCGCGGCCTCCCGGTCATCCACAGGGACAAACAGGCTGACCGAATGCGGCGACAACACGTACTTGTCGGGGACAATCCCGTGATGTCCGAGAATCTGCAGTGCTCTGAACGGCAATTCTGACGAAACGCCGCCGAAGCAGGTGAGACTCACCGAGCTTGAAGCCTCGCGCTGCTTGCGCAGGTTTTTGCTTCGCTCCAGCGTGCGCAACAGCGCGTCGAGCCACTCTGAATCACAGGCCACGGACATACTGGTTTTTCCCATGGTGAAGCTCGAGGCGAGGAGTTGTGGCCAGGACAGACTGTTTTCCTTGAGATGCTGTGCGAATTTCTCGAAACCCTGATTGAGATCCTTGGAATCGATTTCCACATGCTCAATGCGAGCTATCGAGTTGACGGCTAGAACCTTTCCATTTTCCATGCCTGCAACCTCTTTCATCACTTGCGTGCCGTGTTCAACGCCACCCCACTGCTTGAGAATCAGAGGCACATCCTGACTTTGCGCCAGCTCTACGCTGCGAAAATGCAGGATTTTTGCACCCCAGAAGCACATTTCGGACAAGGATGCGAAGTCCACTCGCCGCAGCGGCTTTGCATCCGGCACGATTCGCGGATCGGCAGAACAAATTCCATCGACTTCTTTGATGATTTCACAGCGCTTGGCCTTCAGCGCCGCAGCCATTGCAACGGCAGTGGTGTCGCTGCCGCCCCGGCCGAGCGTTGTGATTTCCCTGGTCGGCGGGTTCACGCCCTGAAATCCTGCCAGCACCACAACGCGCCCGCGATCGAGTTCCTCACGCACGCGAATTGGGCGTACATCCAGAATGCGCGCCGAGGAATGAAAGTCATCGGTCAACACACCGGCCTGGCTGCCGGTGAAGCTGATCGCGGGCACTCCGAGATCGGAAAGCGCCATGCTCATCAGGGACATGCTGATGCGCTCACCAGTCGTCAGCAGCATGTCGAGTTCACGGCGATTGGGAGCAGGGCTCACCTGATAAGCCATCTGGATCAATTGGTCGGTGGTCGTGCCCATCGCGGAGACGATCGCCACGACACGATGACCACGGCCGTGCAGGTCGGCGAGACTGCGCGCAACCGCGCGAATCTTCGCCGGCGTTTCAAGACAGACACCGCCATATTTCTGCACGATGATGGGATGGTTGCGCATCTAACCTCGGTGAGAGACCTCGCTCGCCTCGCCCGAGCCGGCACCAGCTATCCATGTTCCGACGACTTCGAAGTTCGGATTAAAGGCGACAAAGTCCGCGCGGTAGCCGGGCGCGATCCGTCCAAGCTCGGACTCAAGGCCTAGAAATGCCGCAGGCGTCCGGGAAGCCATGATGAGGGCGTCGACAAGGGAGATTCCGATCAGCTCAACGGCGTTGCGCACCGCCTCGATCATGGTGAGATGAGCGCCCGCGAGTGTACCATCAGGGCCGGTCAGGCGATTTTCGTGCAACGCGATCTGCCTTCCTTGCAGCAAGAATTGCAAGTCGTTCGTGCCCACCAATGGCATGGCATCGGTGACCAGCATCAATCGATCGCGTCCCTTGCAGCGGGAGGCAACACGCAAACCGGCGCGGTCAACGTGGATGCCGTCGCAGACAATCCCCGCAAAGAGCCGATCATCCGCTAGCGCGGCGCCCACCAAGCCCGGCTCCCGGGCGCTCAACTGCGACATGGCGTTGAACAGATGAGTCACCCCTAAGATACCGCGATCGACCGCCGACCCGATGTCGGCTGCGGTGGCGTCGCTATGGCCGGCCGCGATACGCAATCCGGCGCCGATCAATTCATCGATCATGGACGCGGGCACGCATTCCGGGGCCAAGGTCACAATAGAGCGGCCGCGGTCCCCGAAACTTTTAATCGCGGCGAGATCGCGCCGATCGGGCACGCGTATCTCGGCTTCCGGATGAATACCCTTGCGAGACCTGTTGAGGGCCGGCCCCTCCAGATGAAAACCGAGCACGCCGGGAACCATCAGACAAGCCTCGGCGGCTGCGGCCAACCGCTCGAGGACCTCGATGCGGTCGGTAATGAGGGTCGGCAAGCAGCCTGTGGTTCCTGCCTTGCGGTGCGCTGCGACGATGCGTCGAATGCCCGCCTCCGTTGGCTGGTCGTTGAGAAGAACACCCCCTCCTCCATTCATCTGGATGTCGATGAATCCAGGCGCAAGGATCGCTTCTGTCGGAAGGTGGATTGAGGCGAGCCCGTCCGCCTCGCCGAAGGTGATGTTTTCAATCCGCCCCTGCGTGATCCTGACCGACCCCGGCCCGCGCATCTCGGCACCATCAAAGATGTGCTGCGCGGCAATCGAGAGAGAGACGGAAGACCCAGCGTGGCCCATCAGCATTGATCCAAGAATAGCAGTCACGGGCTCGTGAGGTGAGTCCCGTCCCCTTCAGGACCTTATATGTACCAGGAGCCTCGGGGACCCGGAGCAGACCCCCTTGCGTTAAATTTCCATGGGAACAAAAGGTACCACGTATCTCGGCATTGATGGCGGTGGAACCCGTTGCCGTGCCCGGATCGAGGACGAAAACGGCAGAGTGCTCGGCGAAGCCAGCTCGGGATCTGCGACGACGCGGATCGGCGTCGAAAAGGCCTGGCGTTCCATCGTTGAAGCGACCGAAGTGGCGGCAGCCCAGTCCGGCCTGACGCAAGAGGATTTCGCGCGGATGCACGCCGGAATTGGCCTTGCCGGACTTGGCCGCCGGGGCGCGGAAGCGGCGCTCAAGAACATCGCGCATCCCTTTGCGTCCGTCATCTTCATCAGTGACGGCCTCGCGGCCTGTCTCGGCGCCCACAGCGGCGCGGATGGGGCCATCGTGGTCGCTGGTACAGGCTCGGCGGGTGTCGGCCTGCTCGACGGGCGCGAAATCCGTCTCGCCGGCTACGGCTTTCCCGTGTCGGACGAAGGCAGCGGCGCCGACATCGGCCTGCAGGTTGTTCGACTGGCGCTGCGGGCCGCGGATCGCCGCAGCGAGCTGACCCCATTGCTTTCAGAGGTGCTGGGCGCATTCGATCATGATCCTTATCAAGCGGTGGCCTGGTCTGAAGAAGCCAAGGCCACGGACTACGCCGCGTTCGCGCCGATCGTAATGCGTCACGCCAATCAGGGCGATCCGGTCGGCCGTCGCATCGTCGAACGCGCGGCCGATGCAATTGGCGATCTGCTCGATTTGTTCCTGGCGAGAGGAATTGACCGGCTCTCGCTGGTGGGCGGGCTCGCGGATCCCATTACGCCATGGCTGACGCCTGATCTGCGCGCCCGCCTGAGGCGTCCTGACGCCGATGCAGCGGCCGGCGCCTTACTGGTGGCACGAGGACGGCTTGACCTGCCCAAGAGAGAAACTGAGCATGAACAGGCTTCGAAGTTCCGCGTTTGATGGCGCTTGGATCAACAATATGGCTACCGAAGAAGTCGATCCCCGTTTTGCCGACCTTGATGCTTGGCCGCTGACCTCGGCGATGGAAGCGATGTGGGAGGGCCAGCTTGCGGCAGTCGCCGCGATCGGCCATGCCCTTCCCGCGATCACTGCGGCGACTGAAGCGGCCAAGGCGGCGCTGGGCGATCGCGGTCGCATCGTATATGTCGGCGCCGGCACCTCAGGCCGCGTAGCGGTGCAGGACGGCGCCGAGCTGACGCCGACCTTCGCCTGGCCCCGCGAGCGCGTCCGCTTCATCGTCGCCGGCGGAGACAGCGCGTTCATCACCAGCATCGAGGGCGCTGAGGATGCTGTCGATGATGCGGTCACGCAGATCAATGCCGCGCGGCTCACGCCGCGCGACGTGGTGATTGCGGTAGCCGCCAGCGGGACAACGCCATTCACAGTCGCGGCACTGCAGCAGGCAGGCTCCTTTGGTGCAGTGACGATCGGTGTCGCCAACAATCGCGGCACCGCACTGCTGGAGTCAGCAAAATTTCCGATCTTGATCGAGACCGGCCGCGAGCTGATCGCCGGTTCCACGCGGATGAAGGCCGGCACCGCACAGAAGGTCGTTCTCAACCTGATCTCCTCGGGAATCATGCTCCGCCTTGGCCGGGTGTATCGCGGCATGATGGTGAACATGCCGCCGACCAATGCCAAGCTGAAGCGGCGCGCGGAAGCCATGGTCGCACAAATCGCGCACTGCGATCCGTCGCTCGCCGCACGATCGCTTGAGCAGGCCGAGGGAGACATCAAGACGGCTGTCCTTCTGGCGTTGGGTGTCGATAGGGTTGACGCTGAGACCGTTCTCAAAAAATGTGACGGCAACCTTCGGCGCGTATTTGCCGAGCTCGCCAGGAATCGTGACCAGCATCCCACCCGAGCGGCGCGCAATCGAAGCGGAGCGGTTGACCCGTGACGACATCCGCGATGGCGAGCGAAATCGGAGAAAGCGCGGATGTTGTCGCCAACATCGTTCGCAGTCGCCCCGCCGCACGCGACATCACACAGCGAATTGGGATTGGCTCCGCCCCCTTGTGCGTCGTGTGCGGCCGGGGAAGCTCTGGGCATGCCGGGGTTTTCTTGAGATATCTTGTCGAGACGCGGCTTCGCCTTCCCGTTTCAGCAAGCGCTCCTTCGGTGGTCACGGCATTTCGCACGCCCTTGATGCTGCGCCATGCGCTGTTCATCGTGATCTCGCAGTCCGGGCGCAGCCCGGATCTGGTCGCGGCGACAAGGTCGGCGCGCGCCGCGGGCGCCCGCACCATTGCCATCGTCAATGCAACGTCGTCGCCGGTGGCTGACGAAGCGGAGTTCGTCGTTCCGATCGAAGCCGGCCAGGAGCATTCCGTAGCTGCGACGAAGACCGTGATCGGCTCGATGGCTGCCAGTGCCGGACTCGTTGCCGAGCTGGCCGAAGATCAGGCGCTGCGGTCGGCTCTCGAGAGGCTGCCCGAGCGCCTGCATCGCGCGCTGGCGCTCGACTGGTCCGAGATTGCCGCCGATCTCGCCAAGGCGTCAGCCGTGTTTGTGGCGGCGCGGGGCCTTGGCCTGGGCTCGGCGAAGGAGATCGCGCTCAAACTTTCGGAAATCCTGCGCCTGCCTTCGATTGGTCTAAGCGCCGCAGAGCTGCTGCATGGGCCGCGCGCCGCGCTATCGTCGCGCACGCCGGTTGTCATGATGCGCCTCATGGATGAAACGGCGGCCATGGTGGACGCGCTGGCAGCAGAAATGCGCGAGCAAAAGATCGCGCTTCATCTCTGCGGTGGACCACATGGGTCGCTGACCTGGTTGGCGGAGGATGACCCCGCGACTGACCCGATCACCATGCTAGTTCCGGCCTATCGGATGATCGAGCAGACGGCTCGCGCCTGCGGGTTTGACCCGGATCATCCCCCTCGCCTGAGCAAGATTACCGAGACGTTCTGACAGGTGACTGATTGCTGGCGGCCGACCGAAAGCTGGATTACACCCCCGGGCAATGAAACGCAGCGGGCAACGGAGCGCGGTCCGCCGAAGCAATCATATACTCTACAACCGCAGTCGCCAAAGGAATGAATGGCGTATCACGCGAGCACTTTGATTTCGTCGACAGCAGATCGAGAGGACCATGGACCGCATCGAACTGTAGCGCTGCCGAACTCCTCACGATTTGGCGGCTGTGTAGACTGATCTGATGCGCGACACGATCAGCAGCGCCTTGGAAACTATATAACCCCCAGAATCAAACGCATGCGGCAGGCTGTCTAGCGCGCTGGCATAACATGGCGTACGTGCGCGGCTGAGTATTAGCCGCTCTCACGTCTCCTACATCTGTGCCTGCTGGACAAGTGAACGCAATACCTTCAGCTGCGGTTTCGCGGCTCTTCCCCGGGACAACCCGCATGCCTAGAGATGCTCGATGCAACCATGGACGGAACAATAACCCTATCCTGATCGGGTTCACCGATGTCTGGACCAGATCCCCGTGGATGCGGCGCGTCTCAATCACCGCGAACCGCTCTGAGATGTAAGGAGATCCGATACTCGGACGCGTCGACCACTCCCCGCAAAAGACTCGCCAGAGGCCCGGAGATGCACGGTCAAACAGGAAGCGTTAGGTTGTTATTCTAATCAAAGTTCACTCCTTTTCGCGTCGGATATCGACCGGCTTGAGCTTTGCGCGCGCTTTCTCGTCGTGAAGTCCCTCTCCACCCTACTACGTTCTGACGCTACGGTTTGTTCGCTGATCACCGGTGACATCAGGGAACTAGTCGCTACAGCTTTTTGACGAACTTCAACGTTTCGCGGTTGAGCTTACCGTTGGTAAATCTTTAGCGGCGCGTCAAAAGAAAGAAGGCTTGCGATTGTTCAACCGCAAGCCTCGGTCCACGAAGGACCAGTCTGGGAGGAGCCCGTGCGGGCTGCGATAACAGGGTCATCCGGTATCGCTCCTTCCACTCCGGCAACTTGGAAACCAGAGCGAAATGACCTTCGTCGAGGTCATCCAACCTCGACCATATTTGAGCAGCTTCTTCTATTTATGGATCAGGGGAGCCTTCGGCACCTGCGGCGTATCAAAGGACCAGATCTTGTAGCTGAGGGACGCATATACTGTCGTGCCCTGCTGTGCCGTTCCGACGGAGGGTGTGGCGCCAACGACGTGGGTACTGATCTCCTTCAAACCCCATACGTTCAGTACTACGGGTCCGAAGTCGTAGCTCACCCGCCCTCCAACAGCCCAGATGTCATATGACCGGGTGTTAATGGCGTTCTTGTAGAACGCACTTGATTCATCACTCGTCACCTGACCGACGTAGTAACCAACAGCACCCAAGGTCCATTTGTCGAAACTCTTTGCAGCGGTGAACTCGGCATGGAGAAGATCGCCGCTTCGATAATCTGTGAGGCTGTTTCGAGTATTGATTTCTCCGAAAACCCAAGCCGTGAAATTCCAGCCACCCTTCAGATAGGACACGACAAACTCTGGCTGGAAGGTCCACCACGGATTTCCAATGCTCCGTATACCGTTTGGTCCGGAGATCGTACCGTCGGGCACCCACATGCCCAAGCCTGTTTTCACAAAGAAGCCGCTATCGCCAAGCTTCCAGCTTAGTTCGCCCGGAACAATATAGGTGTTGTGCATGCCGACCAATTGTTGATTGATTGGCGCAGACAAAGAAGTGGAGGCGGCAGGCTGCACAATGACGGCATTGTACTTCGCCCCCAGAAATTCCCACCCAGGGGCGATGATAAAACCTACGCCCGCCCCCTCCGTGCGGAGCTGCGTTGGGGCTCCGTTGACCTGGGGCGCAGTCGGACCGACAAGATGGGCCGAGTACGACACGAACTGATCAAACATGTAAATGCCGGGCGGTGGCGTGCCTGCCGTTCCTGCCCCGAGCGTTAGCCCAGGTTTTTGCGCCCAGCCCGCGTAGCCGAGTTCGTAAGCTCTCGCACTGCTTGAGGCGACTGATGCTAACAGCATCGCGGCCAAGGTCAAAATTCGTCTAAGTTTCATTTCCCCCTCCGAGTCGTTTAGTTCAGTCGCGTCGCTACTCTGGCGTCCGATCTCGCCTCCGAAATCGAATTCGAGAAATAGAAAGGCGGATTTCAACTTGATCGAATTGCGTCCCTAGCTCGATTGACGTCTTCAACGTCACGCCAAGATCGAGGCTGAGAACGTCCACCATCTCTACTATTTCGTTCCATTTTCTATCTCTGTCCTTATGCAGCGTCGGCGACGCTTGTTCGGTCAGCTGTCGGCGCGAGGCCGCCAGTGACATGAAGCAGGAGACCGGCAACGTCGGCCGGGATAGCATCACCGCGCCAAGCGACGTACTGATCCGGACGTATCAGCGCGAAGCGGGCGCGATACCGCTCGCGAAGGCGTGCATCGGACGGCGCGATAATCTTCAGCGGCACTTTGCGCACCTCAGCCTCGGCGGCGAGACGAGTAGTCTCGCCTTCGTCACCGTCGGCGACCAAAAGAGTAAATCCGACACCGAAATGGTCGTAGAGCGACGAGCCATCGGCCAGCCAAAGATGAGGCGCGAGACAACCAGGATGCGCCGAGGGAACATAGAGCATGAAATGCTCTTCAGGCGGCTCACTGCCATCTGCAACAATGACGCTTGAGTTCGCGTATCGGGCTCCCAACACGAGCCCAAGCGTTTTGAACTCGCGAACTTTCGTAGCCATAATCATTTCGCTAACTTCGTGCCGCGTAGCATCCCCGATCGAGCCAACCTCCTCGAGGAAGGGACGAATTAGTTGATTGCCTACGGTCCCGTAGTTGACTGTGGCTTCAGCGATCGTGCGCAGGTGAACCGGGCGTCGCTCCTGTTCGTATGATTTGAGCAGGTCTGGTCCAGCCCAGCCGCGCAGAGTCGCCGCGAGTTTCCATCCCAGATCGACGGCGTCACCGATTCCCATGTTCATGCCAAACCCACCGAACGGGGGGTGCAGGTGGCAGGCATCTCCAGCGAGGAAGACGCGCCCTCGTACGTATCGGTCGGCGACGAGTTGATGTGCCATCCATGCGTCAGTGCCAACGATCTCGATCTCGAGATCGGCAAGACCCGTCCCCCTTCGGATTAGCTCGACAGGATCAATCGCAGCGACATCTGGACCTTCGGCAAGCTTGGTTGCCATGAAGAACCAGAGGCCGGCTTGATCCATCGGCCCCAACAGCGACGGCACGTCTTGATTGATCATCCAGTACATGATCGCCGGCCCATGCCGATGATGGCTGGCGAGCAACGGAGCGCGGAAGATGATGCTATAATTCCGCGACGCGGCACCGTCTCCAATCATCTTCGCGCCAATCGCTTCGCGCACGCTGCTGCGTGCCCCATCAGCGCCGACTAGGTAGGCGCCTTGAGTCTCCCACTCTTCGTTTGATGTCATGTGGCGGAAGCGCGCGCGAACACCGCCTTCAGATTGCGCGAAATCGATGAGCTGTGTCTCGAACAACAGGTCGACGCAACCTAGGGACTTCGCATGCCGACGGAGAACTTCTTCGAGGACATACTGTGGGACCCACTGGGCCTCCTCGGAATAAAGATTGTTCCTTTCCCGGGCCCCGTTGAAAGCATTTTCGAACCGTGCGAGTTGCGGGCCGTTCATTCGCGTGGCGAAAACGACGCTTGGCGGATAGTCTGGAGGGATGGGTGAAGCCTCGCGCAAGGTATTGGCGATCCCCCAGCGGCGGAGGTGCTCTCTTGTCCTCACATTAGTCGTTTTCGCGCGCGGGCTGTAGCCGACTCGATCGTTCTTCTCGACTACCAAACAGCGAATGCCGCGCTGCCCAAGCTCGATGGCACAAGAGAGCCCAACGGGGCCTGCTCCCACGACGATTACGTCGAAGCTCTCGCAGTCAGACATTGCTCGCTTCATGTAACCGGCTTCCCCTCCCTCAGTCGGCGTCGTCTTCTCGCACCGCACGGGCCGCACAACGCACCTTGATCGCTGTAGATACGACTCGACATCGATCCCAAGAAGATGGCAGGTTGATCGCAGCGATAACCAATCGGTATCAGGCGATGAAACTCCATCAGCTTCGAAATATTGTGGCGATTGCCGAACAGGGGAGTCTGCGCGCCGCGGCGCGCCATCTTGCTCTGGCCCAGCCAGCGTTGACGCGCAGTCTTGGTGAGTTGGAACGCGAACTCGGAGCGGCGCTGTTCGAACGGCAATCCCGCGGCATGGTGCTCACTCCGATCGGTCAAACTTTCATCAACCGGGCGACGTCGGTGCTGAACGACGTCCGCCGCGCGCGAGAGGAGGTCGACCAGTTGCGCAAGAGCGAAGGAGGCGGCGTCGTTGCCGGCCTCTCAATCGCGGCTCATATTGCGATGCTTCCGAAGGCCATTGGCCCGTTCAAGGCCCGATTTCCGACAACGCACCTTCACATCATCGAAGGGTTCTATCCCACGCTGGAAAGCGGCTTGCGTAACGGGTCGATTGATTTCTACATCGGCCCGAAACCTGATACGCCAGTGCTGCCAGAATTCGTACAGCAGGAACTTTTTCGGAATACGCGCACGGTCCTTTGTCGCAAAGGGCATCCGCTGGCCGGCGCACGGTCGATGAAGGAGCTTGCCGGCGCAGAATGGGCGACGACATCCATCACGCTGCGGGCCGCAGAAGAGTTGAGCGAGTTGTTCGAGAATCTGAGGCTTCCACCGCCCAAGCTGATGTTACGAAGCCAATCTGCGTTGTCGCTCATCGTGTCGCTCGCCTACAGCGATCTGCTCGCGATGGTGCCAAAACAGTGGGTCGAGTTCGCGCCGACGGCGGATGTGCTTAGCACCATCGCCGTTAAGGAAGTGCTGCCCGCTCCGCCGATCGTGCTAATCAGGCGCTCGGGCGTGCCACTCACGCCCGCTGCCACGCATCTTGTCGATCTGCTGTGCAGGGGCATTCCTTCCGCCTCCTCGGTCGCTCGTCGAGGCAAACCGTCCAGGCGGTGACCACACTGGACTAGGCGATTGGTTAGAAATCAAGTTTCTGCAACAAGACGTCCATGGCAGTCGTTCGCTCGAAGTTAATGTTGGCGCCTTCCTGGATGTTACCGAGCGCGCCGCGCAGTGCGCGCAATGCCTCAGTGCACGTCTCCAGAGCCGTCGCGGTCTCGGCGATAGAGCTTTCCTGATGTCCAACCGATTTGGCTATTGCAGCTAACCGCTCCGCCATACCTTTGATGTCGGCACTGATAATGCGGACCAACTGGATGGTCTCACGCGAGGATAATTGGATCTGCCTCACCTGAGAGGCAATGTCCTCGGTCGCGCGCGACGTCTGGTTCGCGAGTTCCTTGACCTCGTTGGCCACGACGGCGAATCCCCGGCCAACATCGCCGACACGCGCCGCCTCGATGGCCGCGTTGAGAGATAGCAAGTTGGTCTGCCTTGCGATCTTGTTAATCAGGTCGACCACCGAGGCGGTGCGCTCGACGCTTTTCTCCAGGGCTCCGGAGTTTTCCTGCGCAAGATCGACATTATAGGCAATCTGGCCGATCGTTTCGGAGGCCGACTTCGCCTGACTCGAGATATCGGCTATCGAGACTCGCACCGTCTGTGATGCCTCGGCCGCGGAGAGAGAACTCTTTTCGAGATCGGAACAGGAATCCATCGCCGAGCGGAGCGCGCCGCGCGCGTAGCCGACATTGCGGTTCATGGCTTCAACGAGACCGACAATCGAGAATACCACTTCGCGGTTGGCCTCGGTGCTGCGGTCCTGCGCGATCTCGATGCTCTCCACATCAGGCATTCGCAAATCCCCGGTTGACTTAACGTCCTGTCCCACTGATCGGTATGCGACGGCGTTGTCTCATCAATCCAGTAGGGCTCTCCTGCCGCCCCGGACCGATCGCCGTCAAGTACTTGGCCGGAGGTTGAGAAGAGGCGATTCCAGAATGATCGCCAACGTGAGCTCTAGGTGTTGATCCAAGAGCCGACACGCAGCTTCAGCATTGCGCGCGAGAACGGCATCCAGAATAGCCCTGTGCTCCGCATCCACGTCGCGCGGCCCTCTCCCCAAGGCGACCGAGAGATGACGGTATCTTTCGGCCTGTGCGTACAGCGTTTCCCTGAGCGTGAGCAGCCAACGGCTGCCGCATCCGGCAGCAAGCGCCGAATGGAACATAGTGTGCGCTTCGGCCCAGGCAGGATTCAGCCTTGGAGGATCGCCGAGTTGGACTGGAATCCGATGCAGGCGATGATACGCCGCAACTGCCGCCGTCTCCCACTCAACGTCGCCCTTCTCGATTGAGCCACGTAAGCAGAGTTGCTCGATCGTGGCGCGCGTGCGCGTGAGATCGCGCAGTTCGTCGGCAGAAACATCGGCGACCGAAAAGCCTTTCTGCGCAGTTGCCACCGTCAGCTTCTCGGCGGTCAGTCGTGACAGGGCCTCGCGAACTGCGCCAGGACTGAGGCCGAGCCGGAGCGCCACCTCGTTGATGTTGATCTTCGAGCCGGGCGCCAGCTTGCAGCCCATGATCTCGTCGTAGAGAGCTCGGTAGGCAGCGTCAGCTTTTGTCAGGCTGCTTGTGGACGAAGCACTCGTGTTCATAACAAAATTATTCGTCAAGAAATAGACATTTGCAAGTATCATTTATTTCTAATTGACAAATATATTTTCTAGGAGGATGGTCCGGCCAATTAGCAGCGACCAGCGAAGAGAGGATCCCTTGCGTTTCCTGCGTTATCAGATCGGGCCGACCGAAGGCCTCGCCATACAAACTGACGGGCGTACACGCGGCCTGCTCTCGACGCACCCGAGATATCCCGGCGACCTCGACGCTCTGATCCGCAGCGGGACCCCCGCGTTGGAAGCCGCCCGCAAAGCGCTCGAGGCGGGCGATGACGTCGTCATCACGGCGGTGAAACTTCTGCCGCCCCTTCGCGCCCCGGAGAAGGTCATTTGTGTCGGCTTGAACTACCGCGATCATTCGACCGAATCCGGCTTCGAACAGCCGACCTACCCGACGCTCTTCGGCCGCTTCAATTCGAGCCTGATCGGCAATGGCGTACCAATCGTTAGGCCTCTTCAGTCCGCACAGTTGGACTATGAGGGCGAACTCGTCGCTGTAATCGGGAAGGGTGGCCGAAACATTGCCCGCTCCGACGCCCTCAATCACGTAATCGGCTATTCTATCTTCAACGATGCCTCGATCCGAGACTATCAGTTCAAGACCCCGCAATGGACTGTTGGCAAGAACTTCGACAGCACCGGCGCGTTTGGACCGGTGTTCGTCACGGCGGACGAACTCCCAGCCGGTTGCAAGGGTCTACAGCTCCTGACCCGTCTGAACGGTGAAGTAGTACAGAGTGCATCGATCAGTGACATGGTCTTCGACGTCGCGACCCTTGTCTCTGTAATCAGCGAAGCGATGACCCTCACCTGCAATGACGTGATTGTCACGGGAACGCCGTCCGGCGTCGGCCTATCGCGCAAGCCTCCGCTTTACATGAAACCTGGCGACATGGTCGAAGTAGAGATCGAACGGATTGGCGTCTTGTCGAATCCGATCGTCGATGAGGACGAACTCGTGGCGACGTAACGAAAACGTCGCTGCGAAGCGCGAACCGTCACCACGGCGGTCGATCGCGAGCTCGCGGACCCAACGGGAGAAGTGACAATGACGGAAATCCATGGCTTCATCAAACCGAGCCGTCGACCCGGCGAGCTTGGAATCCACTCACTCGATCGCTTCCATTTCGCTGTCCCCAACCTCAGTGCGGCCCGGATCTTCTACGCCGAGTTTGGCCTCGATGTAGGAGAGACCAGAAATCTCATCACGCTCGGGACCTTTGGTCATCCGCATCTGTGGGGAACGATCGGCGAAGGGCCGCGCAAGAAACATGGGTACATTTCGTTCGGCGCCTTCGACAGCGACATTGAGGCTTTTGCTCGGCGCCTTCAGGACATGGCAATCCGTCGTCTAGATCCTCCACCGGGCGTCGAATCGAACGGCCTGTGGTTTCACGATCATGACGGCAACCTGATCGAAATCAAAGTCGCCGCAAAGTCCTCGCCCGCCGAGAAGTCAAAGTTCACGTTCACGTCGTCGCGGCCCGGCGAACGCGGAGCGCCGTTCCGCAGCGAGATCGCGCGAACCAGGCCGCGCCGCCTCGCCCACATCCTGATGTTCACTCCCAATGTCCGTAAGGCGATCGAGTTCTACACCCGCGTCCTCGGTATGCGGCTCTCGGACCACTCGGGCGATGGCATCGCCTTCCTTCACGGCATCCACGGTAGCGATCATCACATGGTCGCATTCGCGCACTCAAACGCGCCAGGGCACCACCATTTCAGCTGGGACGTCGGCTCCGTCGACGATATCGGCGTCGGCGCTATGCACATGCTCGAGAAGGGCTTCGTGAAAGGCTGGGGTCTAGGCCGGCACGTGCTCGGCTCCAACTACTTCCACTATGTACAGGACCCGTGGGGCAGTTTCAGCGAATACTCCGCTGACATCGACTACGTCCCCGCCGACTGCGATTGGCCGACGGGAGATTTCTCACCGGAGAACTCTTTCTATGCTTGGGGCCCCGAGGTTCCCGAGGACTTTGTGCACAATTACGAAGCAGACTAGAGCAACGATAACGATCTATGGGAAAATTACAGTCATCGGCAGGCAAGTGTTACCTGCCGATCGACAATGCAGTTATGGCCAAGGTGAGAGTAGAATGCGTCCCCGCACATTTCCCTGTTCAAGCAACTCATGAGCCCCGCGTATCTCGGATAGCGGCAAGACGGCATCGATCGCGGGGTTGATTTTACCTTGCCCGAGCAGATCGAGCACGGCCCGTTGGTCATCGAGGGTCGATGCTCTCGCGCCGCGCAGGTTGAGCTCCAGCCGCAGGCAATCTCGCGTGCTGACTGGAATCGGCGCGCCACCTCCCTCCACCGCAGCGACGACAAGCGTGCCTCCGGGCCTCAGCGTATCGATGCAGAGTTTCAGCATCGCCGGATCGCCGCTGTAATCTACCGCCCCATCAATCCCGAGCGCGGGTGCAACCTCGCGGACACGGCCCGCATCACCCTCGCCCGTCAGCACCACGACGTCCGCAGCGCCGCGCTCGCGAAGAAAGCCTGCCTTTGTCTGGGATCGGGTGACGGCGAGCACGCGTAGACCCATCGCGCGGGCGAGATCGAGCGTGGCGGTGCCCATGCCGCCCGACGCGCCGATCAGCAGCAAGGTGTCGCCGAGATCAAGGCCGAGCCGGTTACTGAGCACGCGATGCGATGTGGCGTAAGACCACAGCGCCGCCGCCGCGGAGCTAGGCTCGACAGCATCGGGCAGATGCATCCAATAATGTTCGGGCCGCGAGACGTATTGCGCATTGCCGCCGAAGAGCGTGTGGCCGGGATATTCGATGTCGGTCGAGAGGTTGCCGAACCCGCGAATGGTGAGCGGCGACGCAGGATTGGCCGGATGGACCAGTCCGACCACGCGGTCGCCCGGCTTGAACGCCGTCACCTGCGGTCCCACCGATTCGACGACGCCTGCGGCATCGCGGCCCAGTTGCATCGGCAGCGGGAAAGGCTTGCGTCCGGGCAGCACTGGCAGATCGCCGACGCGGTACTTGACATCCCAGGCCGACACGCCGGTGGCGAGTACCTTCACCAGCACATCGCCCAGGCCTACCTCGGGTTCGGGATAGTCATCGTATCGCAGCTTCTCGCGCCCGCCATGCTCGAACAGCCAGACAGCCTTCATATCTTCTTCCCTGCAAGGAGCGTCCACATGTTAGGCCCCGGTCGCCTCCCGATGCCACGCGCATGCACGGTGCCCTCGCAACCACGCGGTGCCTGTTTCCTATTTTTGCTTAGTTCGGGCTGGCGAAATGCAGACAGTTCAGCGCATCAAGCCCGCCTCAACGAAGTATCGACGAGCGCCGGCGTGCAGCGGAAGACCTGTGCGGGTCATTTTCGTGGGCTCCAACGGATAGCTTAGTGGACTCCGCTCTGGCGCAATATGCTGATACTGACGTTCAATCTTGAACCGCGTCTCGATCAGACACCACGTTAACAAGTAGGCAACATCGTCAGGCATATCGTCGCGCACGACGATAACGAAATCGGCAAAATCCAGAGTATCGATCTGCGTAGACTGGCCGTCCCAGTATCCCGAAGGTATTGTCCGGCGCGGTAGCCCGAGCTGTCCGTCAAGCCGCTCCAACGCAGTCGCCTCTGCGGAGATAGGAGAGAGAGTTCCGCCTTCGATCAAAGCACGCCACCAGGGCGCCATGATGGCCTCTTGGAGCGCAGCATCTGCCTCGCCGTTGCGAACGAAATCGAGACACTGCTCCGGACGATGCGCGGTCACATAACGCCCACCCCATGTCTCAAGAACTTCGCGTGTTATACCGTGGGCTTCCATGAAGCGCTGAGCGACATATCCGATGAAGTTCCCCTCGTCTTCCCTCGAGGTCGCGATGCGCAGCGGCGGCCGCAGGCGGCGTAAGTCGTCAAAAGAGCCAATGCCGTATTTGGGTTTTACTGCGAACATCATGCAATCGTTCTGCGGTAGGACCGCCAGCGCGCGCAGGCGCGGCATCGGTTCGCGCGCAGAAAAGATCGCTTCGCCAGTCAGGGCCTTACTCATGAGCCGATGGGGCGTCACGATGCAGAGATCAGCCTCTCCGTCATTCACCTCCCAAATCGCCTCGATCCCGCCACCGCGAACGCTCGCAATACGTGTTCGGCTGCGAGGCCCTGCTCGGTCACAAAATTCTTGGGTTAGCCAAGACAGAATCCGATGGAAGTTTGCCTGCCCCCAATCGCCGACCAGATCGAGCGAAATGGATCGGGTAACTCCAGGATTTTCACGTGTTTGCTCAGCCATCAGTTTCACTCGTGAGGATTGACGACACCCATCCAGATCGGCATGGAGCGGGTCGTCAGTGCTTCGACCGCTCGATCAACATCTTTGAGTGGAAAGCGATGACTGATCAACTCGTCGATCTTTAAAGTCCCACTTCTCAGGAGATCTAGCGCAAGGTGCGTATCGGATCGTGTATGATTCCGAGTGGCAACGACGCGCCAGCACCTGCGCAACATGGTCGCCAAGGGGATCGGGAAGACCTCCACGCTACCACCCATATGGACAAAAGAACCTCCTGAGGCGAGACCGCTCACCGCCGGCCAAAGGCCTGATCCATTCGGTGCGAAATCGAGAATCGCATTGGCTCCATCAGGAAGAACCTCGCTAAGGCGGGCCGCGAACGCCGCCTCCAATTTGCCATCATCAAGCAAATCGTCGACAGCCAACAAATCAGTTGGGAGAGTGGTAAGCGCCCGAAGTGGCTCCAGGCGCGCATGCGATCGTCCAACTAGCACGAGGCGTGCCACTCCGAAGAACGGAGCAAGCTTGATCGCAGCGGTTCCCATAGTCCCCGATGCGGCGAGAATCATGACGGTGGCACCAGGTCCAAGGTCAGCGCTCTTGAAACAACGGATAGCGTTGGCAAGATCGTGCACCTTTGCGCCGACATCGAAGCTGACATTATCAGGCAGCAAATCCACGTAGCGAGCCGGCACACGGATATATTCCGCGAGCGCACCCTCGTGATACCGCTGATACTCTGGTACTGGTTCGTTCCCGTGCGCGACAAACCCAATCATCGCGGCACCGGCGCACATCTGCTCGCGGTCAGAGACGCAGAAGCGGCATCGACCGCACGTCATCGTTGGATGAAGACGTACCCGATCTCCCTCGCGGAATTCTCGTACATCGCCGCCCGTAGCGGCTATGAATCCAGCGGCCTCATGTCCTAACGTCGTCGGCAATTGGTGTAATAGCCCGCGCTTGAGCAACGTAAACATGCCCGGCGCAAGACCCGCAGAGTGAACCTTGATAAGTACGTCCTGAGGCCCAACCTCCGGAATTTCGATACGCTCAAGACGCGTGACCGTCTCTCCACGATTTGCGCGAAGCGCGAGCATCTTAGCCATGCTTTCTCCTTTCTGGAGTCGATTCTTCAAGCGCCGCTTTTCGCCGGAAGCCGAATTTTCGAGGTCATATCCGCGACACGCACCGGCTCCGCGACGGCCGGCGTGCGCTCAGTCGTCAGAATCGATAGGTATTGGGTTTCTTCCTCCGCAAACGAGGCGAACGCACAGCCAAAGGGAATCGAGACAAAATCACCGGCGCTTAACTTCACGGCTCCGCGCTGCGTCACCAATGTTCTGGTACCGTAAACCTGATATTGAATTTCATCGGCACAGCGGTGTCTTTGATACAAGCTCGGCGCGGCGTTGTTTAGGGTCGTGCTTCCGATCCACACTTTCGGAGCACGGTAGATCCACTGCGTTTCGTTGACTGCGGCAGATGGACGAACGACAGCTAACCGGTCAGCGCTCCGCTCCGCGGCCCTCAGCAGCAATAACTCGTCGACCATCGAGGCAGCAACGTCACAGTGCGGCCCGCCTAAGCAGAAGGTCGTTGCTTCGATGCAAGGTCTCGCCTCCCAACCGTCAAATGGGGGAATGAGGTAACGTCCTACTCTATCCGGCTTGACGCTAAGCTGCGCGGGACCGTGAACGTAGAACAACAGATGGATGTCCTTACGACCGAAATTGTCATGCGCAACACCCGTCGGAAGCGATACGAGATCACCCGCTGCCAATTCAACGGTACCCTGCTCGGTCATGAGCGTGCGCTCGCCGCAGACCTGAAACGATATCTCGTCGACGTCGGTATTGCGGTGATAGAATGGCTGGCGGGCGTTCATATTTTGCCATTCTAGCCGCAGATATGGACCTTCGAACACGCCGCGCGGAGCGGCGAATTTCATGGGCTCGTATTCGGCAGGGAAATGGTAGACCGGCAGTGGACTATTCGCGCCCCATTTACCTGCCATCGGGTGATTGGGAATGCTGAGAAGCAGATCCTCATCTCGCTCCAACATGAGCGCAGGCGCGTCGTTTGGCAGAGAGTCGAAGACTTCAGTTATAATCGCCATCGAATTTCCTCCTATCAGGAATCCGGCCTGCTGCTGCCAGACTCCTATCTGTCTTCTTGATCTCGGAGTTCGGTTATCCAAAGGTCCCAAGCGCGACCGATCTGGCTGCGCGTCGTCGCATCACAGGCCTGGGCTTCCTCCGCCGAAAGATAGCGTGGTCTGCCAAGAAGCATCGCCGAATGCTGCAGTCTCGCGCAGCGCTCGGTCCACACGGCACGAAATACCGCCTCCCGCAGGGACTGTCCCACAACGGTGAAGCCGTGACCGCGCATAAGCACTGTATTGGCCGCCCCCAGATGCCGAGCAAGGGAGGCTCCGAAAGTTGGTTTACTGATCAGTAGATCGGTTTCGGTACCGGCAATTTCGGCAACGTCATGAGGCGAGGGTGTACCCTCGAGAAAACCGCACATGTGGCAAATCGGCCGCAAGGGAACATCAGCAACGACGGTGAACGGCAGGACAGAAGGCGCATGGCTATGCACAATCGCCGCAACATCAGGTCTGGCGCGATAAATCTCTGAATGAATGAAGCGCTCAAGGAACGGTTTCGCCTGGCCGCCATCGCAAAGGTCGCCATTTTCATCGTGGAGAAAGATATCCTTGGCAGTGACAAGAGCCGGCGCCATGCTGCGCGACATCCAGAAGCCATGCCCGGCCTCGGCGTCGCGCATGCTGACGTGGCCGAAGGCATCCAGGACGCCCTGGGCGTACAGAATCCGATTGGCCGCGACGATCTCGTTGAGTCGAGCGGTCATACCGTTTCACTCGGCAGCCGCGCCGCAAGAAACGCGAAGGTTGCCTCATTGGCCTTTGCGGCCGCCGTTGGATCGTAGTGGTCGCCGCCGACGCGGGCAAAGGCATGACCAGCCTCAGGATGGGAGAGCACCGTTATTCGGTTATTCCCCGCAAATGCGCGCCGGATGGCCACTTGCGCATCAGGCGGACACAAATGATCCTTCTCGGCGACATGGATGAGCGCCTCCCCCTCAAAATCAATCGCCGTGTCGAGGACCGTATGAAGCCCAGTACCGTAGTATGTCACGATGACATTCACGTCGGGACGGTCAGCGAGCTGAAACGCCAGCTTCCCGCCCAGACAGAAGCCGACAACCGCAATCTTACCCGTCACCTCTGCCTGGGCACGCAACCAGCGAACCGCAGCGTGAGCGTCCTCAAGGGCCCGATGATGGTCGAGCCCCTTCATAAGACTCATGGCGCGCTCATAAGCACCCTCGGAGGAAGGATTGATTTGTACGCCCGGCTCCTGTCGCCAAAAGAGGTCGGGCGCCACCGCGAGATAGCCCTCAGCCGCGAACCTATCCGCAATTGCACGGATATTCGCGTTAACACCGAAGATTTCCTGCAACACGACCAACGCACCACCGTTCGGACGCCCTGGCCGCGCCAGATAAGCTGCCATTTTTCCGTTTTCGCGAACAATCGCGATGCTGGAACCGGTCATAGGCCCTCCCAATGCCGAGCAAAATCCCTCGGTGCCGTCCTATCTCAGATATAGAATAAACCAAGCTTCATCGTCAAATGTAAATATCATTTTTTGATAATTACGTGACATAGATATGGTCCGTTAGGCAAAAAATGATAAAAGTTAAGAAATACCCTGATTGTCTAATGTCCTTAGCCTTCTAGTGGTCCTTAGAGAGAGTCTCGGCGAGCATGGAGGCAGCAGGCACCAACGCCATAACCAGGCGGCGTTCGAGTGCTTCATCGAGGTCACTCGCTCGCAGAATGAGGCTCATGCTGGCGTTGATCGCTACACTCGAACAGGATACCGGCGCAGCAATACCGACGAGGCCCGCGTCAACCTCTCCGCGGGTGATTATGTAGCCCCGCCTTCGAATGGCTGACAGTTCAGAGGTGACATCCTCGATGGAGATGTCCTCGTCCGCCGCGCCTCGCACGATCTTGTTCAGCTTCGCTCGCGACAATTGCGCCAAGATGGCTTTGGAGGTTGCGCCGCGAAAGAGCGGCATTGGCCTGCCTCGTTCGTAGCTCGTTGCGATCGGAGAGGTCGACGTGCGGTTGTCGGCGACGCAAATCACTTGATCGCGATAGAGGCGAGCGAGGACTGCCGCACAGGGAATTTGCACAGTTCCGAGGAGGTCGCGCAACATTGGCTCGCCCTCTCGGATAAGTGGATCCGCGATCCGCAGGCGACGATCAAATTCGATAAAGGCTGCGCCGAGACGGTACTTGGCTTCAGTTGCAGGATCCAAGAAGCCTTGCGCGACCAAGACTCTCACCGTGCGATAGACCGTGCTTGCCGGCACATTGGTCGCGTCGGCGATTTCCTGGATCGTCCAGACTGGACTACGCTCGTCGAATAATCTCAAAACATCAAAAAACCGATCGAGCCCTGCCATCGGAATCCTCAAAAAACCCGCATCAACATCCATCGAGACTGATCTAATTGCCATCCGTGACTGAACTTGGTCAATCTGGGATAATGGCCTTGAGATCGCGTTCAAGGATAACTTTGAGGCGCAGGTTGAGGTTGCCCCCAATAAGATGGGCTACAACGCCACGAGGACAGATTCATTCGTTTGGGCCACGCGTTGAGTCGGCCGAAGTGACAGGACCATATCGGCGAGACCTTCTGCCCGCGCAATCGGTAGCGCGGCCGCAACATAACGATCGCGTCGCAGCAACAACGCGTGACCGAGATACGCCCTCAGGGCTGGCGCGCTGAAGAGCCGACTCACGTCACGATAGACGGGAAAAGCACCATCCACTGGATTGACCCATTCGGGCGTCAAACCGACTATCATCGCTCCAGCGACTTCAAGAGCACTCGCGACCTCGGGCGACATCGTCCGATCCGGATACTCGTCGAACACCAGCACGACTGAGCGATCGGGCAATACCTGGTCGAGCAGACTGCGATTTCGCCGCGCGTCCTCTACAATTGGCTGAGGTATGAGCCGCCCGACCATCGTCGCTCTCTCTGAGCGGCCGTCCGGCCACATCAAGCCCGCGCGGAACCGTGGCTTGGGCTTGTAGCGCATCTGCGCAAAATAGTCGCGCGCCAACGGATAGAGCCCAAGCATCCGAAATGCCGCCCGCGTCAGCATTGCCTTGAACGCACTTTCCGGCATCATCACCTGCCCCATCCTCAATGCGAGCGCAATCATTTCCGACGCGTGTGGTCTACGCTCGATCTCGTAGCTTTCGAGGAAGTTCGCGTCCACGCCGCCGCGGACGGCCTCGGCCAGCTTCCAACCGAGATTCTGTGCATCGCGTAGGCCGCTATTCATCCCTTGCCCCGCAAAAGGTGGCGTCAAATGTGCGGCATCGCCCGCCAGAAAGATGCGGCCCTCGCGCCAGCGAGCCGCGATGCGTGCATGGAAAGTATAGACCCGAGTTCGGCGCAGTTCCGCATTGCGATCGGGACCGACACGCGTCAGCAATTCGCGCACCAACCGTTCGTTCGTCGCCGCCTCACCATCCACTCCGGGATGCAGCATGAATTCATAACGGCGGATATTGTCCGGCCCAGGCAACGAGATGCAGGGCTGCGCAGGGTCGCAACGAACCTCAGTGTGACGAAAGCGGTTCTCGGTTCGCACAAGATCGACGATCAGCCAACGCTGCGCAAAGGTCGAGCCAACCAGTTCGATGCCAAGCTTGGTGCGTGTCGGCGAACGTCCGCCGTCGCAAGCGACCAGGAAATTTCCTGTCACAATGCGCGTCGCCCCGTTCGCGTCGTGGACCTCGATCGTGACAGAACACTCGTCTTGGGTGAAGCACGTCATCTCCCAGCCGAACATCTGCCGGACGTGCGGATAGCGCATAAGGCCATTCTTTAGCACGCGCTCAAGCTCCGGCTGCTGAAAGGCATTGCGCTTATCGAAGCCATAGTCTTGCGATGTCGGCTCCACGGTGAGGAATACCTGCCCCGATGGAGACAAATAACGTGAGCCGTAGCCACGCGCCATGATCGCCTCGACCGCATCGGAAAGGCCGATCGCCTGCATGGTCCGCATGGATTCGTCGTCGATGGACACTGCCCGCGGTTCCTGCACAGTGGTCAGGTTGCGCTCAATGAGAACGACGGACACCCCCATTCCGCCCAAAAGATTCGCCAGCGTCAGGCCTGTTGGCCCCCCTCCCACTATCACCACTTCCGCGTTCAATGCAGACGTTTCCATGGCCCTCATCCTGATCGTTTCGTCATATATTCTTCCCGCCCCGGAGACCTCGCCGGGCTGGAGAAACGCGCGCCAACAGGGAAATCAGGTTTCCGCGGCTATCGGACTGATCAGAAGACCAACGCCAGGGATGCTCACTTCGAACACATCACCTGGCTTCATGAAGATGGGTGGCTCGCGGCGGTCCCCCACTCCACCAGGAGTGCCAGTGGCGATAACGTCACCTGGCCGCAACGGCGTGAACGACGAGCAATAGGAAATCAGCGTTGCAATTGGGAAAATCAAATCAGCAAGCGCAGCATCTTGCATCACTTCACCGTTCAGCCGGCCGGTGATATGCAGATTGCGATAGTCGCCGATCTCCTCGGGCGTGACGAGCTGAGGCCCGAAGGCGCCGGTCGAGGGGAAGTTCTTGCCCGGCGTAAACTGAAAGGTGTGGCGCTGCCAGTCGCGTACGGTAGCATCGTTGTAGCAGGCATAGCCGGCTACATATTCGAGCGCCGCCTCTTCCGGAATGTAGCGCCCACCGCGGCCTATCACGATCGCAAGCTCCGCTTCGTAGTCGAGGCGCTCCGAGACCCGCGGCTTCAGGATCGGCTGGCGATGTGCAATCTGCGTGTCCGCGAAGCGGGTGAAGAGGGTCGGGTATTTGGCGTCGGGGCGCTTCGTTTCAGCCCGATGACTCTCGTAGTTGAGCCCGATGCAGAGGATCTTTTCCGGATCGGGGATCACCGGCAGCAGAGCGATGTCCGCCTCTGTGAACTCAGCCCGGTGACCAGCGATGTAAGCGTGAGCCGAACCCAAAATGCCCGCCTCGATGGCCCCCTTAAGCGTGACCACATCTGCACGCAGTTTTCGTGTGAGATCAACGATCCCTCCTTCTACCCGCGCACCGTACCCAATACGACCAAGCCTCGTATAACTGACGAATTGCATTCTCTTCACCTCAGAACAAAACCAATCATGAGCGAAGGATTGCCCTGCCCCACAGGTTCAACGTACGAGCCTCGTGCGGCCACACCTTCGCAGGGCGGTCGTGAATGACTTCAAGCTCTGCGGATATCTCGATCCAGTTTCTGTCCGGATCCTCAATGAAGATAAACAGATTGTTGCCAGGACCGTGACGCCCGGGCCCCCACATGACCGGAACATCGTGGGCAGCTAAGTGATCACACCAATCGCGGATCGTATCCCATTCACCCGCTTCGTAAGAGTGATGATCGACGCCAATACGATCGGACTTGAAGCAGGCGATCGTGTGATGTTCGTGATTTGAGCGGGTAAAGCAGGTTGCGAGTGTGCCATCCTTGTGCAGCACGCGATCCGATACGGCAAAGCCGAGCTTACCATGGTAGAAATCGCTGAACGCCTCGACGTTGAGCGAAGCAAATGTGAGATGCTGAGTGGGGCCACGGATACCCTTGAACGTTTTCGCTTGAGGCTTGGCGCAGCCAAACGTGATCAGGTGTCCGTCGGGATCCCGTACTGCAAAGGCCCCGGCTTCAAAAAAATGCAATGGAGCTGGCAGTATCTCAAGCCCATGGGATTGGGCCCGTCCCTTAAGTTCATCGACGCCCCCTTGGTCGCGGCAGGCGAGACCAGCATAGGCCAGCTTGCGATCTTCGCCCGCGCGCACGACATAGCGGCGCTGCGGCCCCTCGCAGATCCAGTCGTCACCGACTTTGGCAAGCTCCATATTCATTGCGACGGCGTAGAACCGCGCCAAGCGCTCCGCATCTGAGCTCTCGAAGGCAACATGGTGCAGGTACGCGCCAGCGCGAACGGCAGTGAGAGACATGTCGAGCAACCTCCAATCTACTATTCGTTATTGGCATATTTTGATAATTTGATCGCGTCAACCTCAATTTATTATCGATTTATGATATTTTGTTCGGTACAAAGGGGGTGGAGCGATCGACGGATCGGTAGATTTGCCCGCGATCGCTCGCGATCAGGGAGACGCGCGACGGCGGCGCGCGCTCGCGAACGTTGGCTCGACCTACGCGCAAACGCGGTCGGAGGATTGTTGGAGACCTTGGGGCCCGGCGCAAAGCGTGGAGTGGAGCTGGGGCTCGGCGGGACGCATCAAGCTGTCCAAGTTAAGAACAACGGAGAGGAAACAAGGTATGGCGGCTAATAATTCAAGTCTCGACAACAACTCTGACGCCGGGCTCAGCGCGAGCGGTCCGCTGACTACGTACAGCGCGGCTATGCTCGCGCTTTGTGTTTTGATCGGGATGACCGAGGGCTATGATGTGCAGGCCATGGCCCTCGCGGCGCCGCTCATCCGTACGGCTTGGAAGCTCGGCTTCTCCGAGATTGGACTGCTGCTGTCCGTGTCGGCCATCGGTTTGGTTCTCGGGAGCTTTCTCCTGTCTCCCTTGGGCGACAGTATCGGTCGCCGCAAAGCTATTCTGCTCGGTCTCATCCTAGCCGCCATCGGCACGGGAGCTGGCGCAGTGGCACCCTCAGTGCCTTCGCTTGCGACAACGCGTCTGCTTGCCGGAATCGGCCTTGGATGCGCCCTGCCCAACGTGCTGGCGCTGGCCTTAGAGCTCGTACCATTCGGGATGCGAGCTTTCGCCGTAGTGCTCGTCAGTTGCGGCTATCCATTCGGCGCCGCAGTCGGATCGGCCCTGGCCTCTTCTCTAATCCCCACGCTTGCGCATTCGGCAATATTCCTTGTGGGCGCGACTGCGACCGTGTTCGTTATTTTGCTCTCTCTCCTTGCGCTGCCTGAGTCGCCCTCAGTCCTGGTACGCGACCCGAAACGATCAGCCGAACTGCAGGCCATTCTTGCCCGGCTCGGCCGTTTATCCTCACCGGCCCGCTCAATTGCGCCGGACGCCCTCCGGGCCAGAGTAAATAACTCTTCATCCTTCGGCGAGCGCGTCCGCGCCCTGATAGCCCCCGATAGGCGGCAAGCGACGATTCTGCTCTGGCTCATGAACTTTGGGAGTGTCGCGCTCGCATATTTCTACTTCACCTGGTTACCGTCGCTGATTGCCAGCGGCAGCTTGAATGCCGAAGCGGCTATCCGCGCAACGTCTGTGTTCAGCATGAGCGGCGCCGCCGGTGGATTGGCTATGTCCTTACTGCTTCGGCGGGTCGGCGCCATTCGCCTGCTAACGACCGCCTACGCCGTCGCGGTCGCTGCTACGACCGTTCTAACGTTGCGCGGCGGTGCGGACACGATCTTTTACCTGACCTTGGTGGTGGCCGGTGTCTCGGTGGTCGGATCTCAATTCTCCCTCAATGCGGTCGTTGCCGAGTTCTATCCCAGCGCCATCCGAGCAACCGCATCGGGATTTGCTGCCGGAGTCGGGCGAGCCGGCGCGATCATCACGCCAATCGTCGCAGGTGCCCTCATCACCTTTCTTGGGGCGCCCGAGCACGGCTTTACGATTGCCCTGGCACCCGCGCTCATTGCATTTTTGTCAGGGCTATTTCTGGAGCTGCGCGGCGAATTTGAGCATGACAAGCGGCTTGAGCGAGCGTAACGCGCGCGTCGCATGCTGATGCATGTCCTGCCAGCTGGTAAAGCTCCAACCCATTGGTTGTGACCTGCTGTCAAGTTTACTCTCCTCCTGAGGCCAATCGACAGACTGGTAGCCGACAGAGAGGTAGCGCTCGGCCCGTCATCGACGGGGCGAGCGCGGCCGCAAATCGTTGGTGAGCCCATAGCGATCGTTACAAGTCAAGGAGATCATACGTCAGAACAGCAACGACGTCTTCCGGCGGCAAGTTCGTTCAATTCGCGTCCAGCACTCTCGATCTTTCTCTTTCGATGACCCGATCGATTCGTTTTGGTCGTCAACATCTTGTGTCAGTGCCACCCAGGGGAATCGTCAGTAACCCTGAGTTCTACCACTCGTTCCGGCTAGTCCTCTATGCACCGCATTTTCCAGACTTTCATTGATCTGCTCTCGCGTGCAGAAGCTCCTGCCGACTTTTCTAACGCTATGGCTACCACTGCGGCATCACTGAACTTGTCCTGCTTCGCGTATTTGGCCCTCCCGCGCAGCTCAAACAGAGAGCCACGCTTGATCTCGACGTATCCTAAGGAATGGACTTCGCACTACCTAAGATGCAACTACCAACGGATTGATCCCGTCATCGTGCAAGCACTTCAAGACCCCGAGCCGTTCCCTTGGGGGATAGGTTTGCTATCGAAATATTCGCCGGCACAGCAACAGCTGTTTGACGAAGCATCTCAGTTTGATATCCGTTATGGCTTTACCGTCCCTATTCATGACGGGCATGGGCCTGTTGCAGCGTTGACCTTTGCCGCAAACCAACGAGGGACTCCGCGAGCGCTACAACCTCGGAAACGACCCCTACGACCCGCACGACAACATTCTGGCCGGCACGGCATATCTGCGCGAACTGCTCGATCGCTATGGCTCGCCTGGCGTGTTTGCCGCGTACAACGCGGGACCATCTCGCTATGAAGAGTATCTCGCAGGTGGCTCTTTGCCAGACGAGACGCGAGCATATGTCGCAAAGCTCGTGAATATGCTTGCCATCGAACTGCCGCCTAAGTGGACGCCCAGCGGACAGTCATCATCAGCTGCGATGCTATTCGTAGCGCGATCCGATCTGATGAAAGCATGCGATCGGTCGCCGGTGCTCGTGCCTTCGAGCGGCACCACGGCTGCAATCTCAGTGCATGCAATCTCGCAGATGGTCCCCCGTCCTATTGGCGTGTTCGTCTGTCGATCGGATTCGGGAGCATCGCAATGACCAGGTGGGCACGTTTGCATGCTGATGGCATGCGGGCGATGCCTTCGGCCCGCGCTCTACTCGTCGCTTCGCTCCTCACCGAGCCACCCTACGGGTGTCTCGGCCCTTCGGGTAACGATCGCTATCGCATCGCTCGGAAACAGTGCGGCTTCGCAACTCAACTGCCAAGTCGCGGCGGCTCTTTCGCAATGAATCGGTCACCAGCCGACGTGTTCGGGCAGGCGCTGTTGGAGGATCCACCGCAATGACCCGAACTGCATTTTGTCGCAAATCGCCGCGAGTACCGAGAGTCTGTTGGCTCGGAAGCAGCGACCGGGAGAGCACGACGGCAGGATGGCGAGATAAAAGGGGCTCGCCGGTCGAATTGCAAGCCATTGACATGGGTTGGGTTCTGGCGTGCCGGTCGGTCGGGGCGCGTGCCGCGCCCAAGATTTTCGTCAGAAGATTCAATCATGTTTTCGGCACTGTAGGCGTCGTTACGGTTTTCGAGGGCCGGCCATGACCGTGGGCGACAGCGATCTGCGTATTCGGCCCGGGCGCATTCGCAGGGCGCAGAGCCTTGAAACGGCGCAACGCGCCGCGGCCCAAGACCAGGGCCGAGAACAGCTCCGACGGTTTTTGACACCGGGGCAGGGCTATCAATCCCAAGACGTGCGGATGTTCCACTGATGACCGATGTAAGGGCACTCAAGGCGTTGTCGCTGCTTACGACAATCGGCGTATTCGCCGTCGCCGCCTGCACGATTCAGCTTCGTGGTGGAGAGGAGTCTCCGCCGCCGAAGGCAGAGCAGACGACAGGTGCAACGAGCTCAGACCTCGCACGCTGCCACACCGTCACTTCGGAGGATGCGGCCAGCTATCAACATTGCAAGCGGGTTTGGGACGAAAACCGGCGTCGCTTCTTTGGCAAGACACACGGCCCCGCAGTTCCTGGTCATGATGACTCCGCCGCAGGCTTGGCGCCCGCCCCAAAGGATCAGAGCCGAATCCCGCAAGGATATCCGCCTGTGGCCGCACCTGAGGCGAGCAAGCCATGACCGGCACCGGAATCATCGACCAGTTCCTGGAAACGTTCACGCGCTATATCGACAACGGCTTCGGGCTGCTGGGTGGCGACGTCGGATATCTCGCCACGACCCTTGCGACGATCGACATCACGCTCGCCGCGTTGTTCTGGAGTTGGGGACCGGATGAGGACATCATCGCGCGCCTCGTCAAGAAGACGCTCTTCGTCGGCGTCTTTGCCTACCTCATCGGCAACTGGAACAGCTTGGCGCGCATCGTCTTCGAGAGCTTTGCCGGTCTCGGGCTGAAAGCATCCGGCGCAAGCCTCTCCGCGTCAGATTTCCTCCGACCGGGAAAGATCGCTCAAGTCGGCCTTGATGCCGGTCGGCCGTTGCTCGATTCGATCTCCAACCTGATGGGCTACATAAGCTTCTTCGAGAATTTCGTCCAGATCGTCGTTCTCTTGTTCGCCTGGGTCGTGGTGCTGCTCGCCTTCTTCATTCTGGCGATCCAGCTCTTCGTCACCCTGATCGAGTTCAAGCTCACGACGCTGGCTGGTTTCGTGCTCATTCCCTTTGGCTTGTTTGGCAAGACCGCCTTCGCGGCAGAGCGGGTCCTAGGCAACGTCATATCCTCTGGAATCAAGATCTTGGTCCTGGCCGTCATCGTTGGCATTGGATCGACCCTGTTCTCGCAGTTCACCGCAGGGTTCGGCGGCGCACAGCCGACCATTGAAGACGCGATGACGCTGGTCCTTGCGGCTCTCTCGCTGTTGGGCCTCGGTACCTTCGGTCCCGGAATCGCAAATGGTCTGGTGTCCGGCGGACCGCAACTCGGCGCTGGCGCCGCAGTCGGCACGGGACTCGCCGCTGGCGGTGTCGTTGCTGCCGGCGCGGGCCTGGCCGCCGGCGGTGCCGGCTTCGCAGGCGGCGCGATTGCTGGCGCAGCGCGCGGCGGCAGCGCCGTCCTAAGCGGAGCATCCGCCGCCTATCGAAGCGGCGGCCTCGTTGGCGTCGCTGAGGCTGGTGCCTCGGCTGCTATGAGCCCGTTGCGTCGCGCAGCGGCTGCGTTGGCCGGAGGTGGACAAACCGGCGAGCAGGCCGCGAGCACTTCGGCGGAAGGGCAGCCCGATTGGGCGCGGCGCATGAAGCGGGCCCAGACCGTCCGGCATGGTGCATCGGCAGCCGGCCACGCGGTCCGCTCAGGAGATCACGGTGGCAGCGGTTCTTCCGTCGATTTGTCCGAAGGAGAACGCTGAAGCGCAATCCCATGCGCTAGCCACACGCCGCGCGCCGACGCGTCAAACCCGCACACCGCACGACTTGGAACCGAGAACCTGATTTAGGGGCAACTATCGATGTTCAAACGATCATCAGTTCATTACGGGCGCATGCCCGAGCCGGTTACGCCTTATCAAAAGGCCGCGCAGGTTTGGGACCAACGCATTGGATCTGCCCGCGTGCAAGCTAAAAACTGGCGCCTGATGGCGTTCGGCTGCTTGATGCTGTCCGCCGGTCTCGCGAGCGGACTTGTCTGGCAATCGAGCCAAGGCTCGATTACGCCATGGGTGGTTGAAGTCGATCATCTCGGCCAGGCCCAGAGAGTCGCGCCGGCCAATTTCGACTATCAACCCACAGACGCTCAGATCGCCTATCACTTGGCTCGCTTCATCGAGGATGTCAGAGGCCTGCCGGCGGACGGCATCGTGCTGCGTCAAAAATGGCTCCGGGCTTATGACTTTACGACCGACCGCGGCGCGGCTGCGCTCAACGACTATGCGCGCAACAATGACCCCTTTGCCAAATTGGGCAAGGCGCAAATTTCCGTGGACGTTTCGAGCGTCATTCGCGCGTCTTCAGAAAGCTTTCGGGTCGCGTGGACCCAGCGCACCTACGACAACGGTTCGCTGAGCTCGACGGAGCGCTGGACTGCAATTCTCACGATCGTGATCGAGACGCCGCGCGATGCCGAGCGTCTGCGCAAGAATCCCCTTGGCGTCTACGTCCGCGCCATCAACTGGTCGAAGGAGTTGGGTCAGTGACCAAGACGCCGTCTAACGTCCACTTGAAGTGGACTATTTCCCGGAGCAGGCGCAATTCGGCCCGGGCCAAGTTCATGACTGCGAAGCGAGCAAGGTTGCATGCTCTCCTGCTTTATTCCTCGATACTTAGTGGGTGCGCGACCTACATTCCGCCGGAAATCAGCTATGACCGGGAAGTGCCTCCATTGCCGCCATCTCCTGCGACTCTCGACGACAGACCGCGACCGCTTCACGTTCCGCCGCTCTGGAAGCCGGCTCTCGGCGGCAAGTCAGGAGGGAAGGAAGAGCCTGAACCCGTGAGCCGGGTTGAAACGGCAAACAGCGCAGCTCGAGTCGAACCGCGCAAGCGCGGGTATTTCAACGCGGCGCAGATCTACGCGTATAGTCCAGGGGCCCTCTATCAGATTTACGCCGCACCGGGGCAGATCACGGATATCGCGCTCGAGGAGGGAGAACAGTTGACGGGATCAGGGCCGATCGCGGCTGGAGATACCGTACGCTGGGTCGTGGGCGATACCGAAAGCGGGAGCGGCGACACAAGGCGCGTCCATATCCTGGTCAAGCCGACCCGAGCTTCGATCGAGACCAATTTGGTGGTCAATACCGACCGGCGTACCTACCTGATCGAACTCCGCTCCCGCGAACGGCCATACATGCCTTCTGTTGCCTGGTATTATCCGGAAACAGTGCGCGAACGATCGCGTTCGGTCGCCCTGAAGCCTGTTCTTCCGGATCCGGCACAGCGCATCTCTCGCTACGCCATCGAGGGCGATAGCCCTTCTTGGCGACCCGTCGCCGCATATGACGATGGCCGCAAAGTCTATGTCGAGTTCCCGCGAGGCATCGTGCAAGGTGAGATGCCACCCCTCTTTGTCATCGGCCCAGGCGGTAAGACCGAACTCGTCAACTATCGCGCCTATGGGAACGTGCTGATCGTCGATCGGCTGTTCGCAGCCGCCGAACTGCGGCTCGGGGGTGAACATCAGCAGAAGGTTAGGATCGTCAGGACCGACGGGAGGCCGTCGTCATGAACTCCCCAAATGGAAACGAGCAAGCGAATCCGCCGCACACACAAGACGATGGGGCGAGGAGTTTCCGATTAAGAGCGGAGCATCCGCGCGTGACGCGGTTGTCACGAAAAGTGCTGGCCGGAGGGAGCGCGGTTGCTTTCCTTGCCCAAACACGCGCGTCCGACCGAGCCAAGCATGCCGTCGCGCTCGCGCCCGTCCAGGGTAAAGCTGCTTCGCGCCGGCCATTCGGCCGCCCTGGACCGCCGCTGCGCGCGCCGGCCTTGCAGACATCGATCGGCACGGAGGAATGATCCCGCAATCGATCGAACAGAGGAATGGCGAGGTGAACACGTGGAAAAGGCACGATCACTCCTCCCACGTCCATAGCGGGATGGCACGGCCGATCACGGCGGACGCCGGAAGAGACCCAAAATACCGGCCATCAAAAGAGTCGTCCGACTGCCAATTCATGAGAAAGAGCTCACCGTCGCCGACGACGCGGCAGCCCTGCCATTTCGGCAGCCGCCGGCCGCGTCCGTCGCGATCCCGCGCTTCACCCATTGCAATGTTATCGACCGAAATGATGAGCTCGCTTCTGCAGACCGTCTGCCCGGGCAGCGCCAGCACGCGCTTAAGCATCGGCACGCCAATGGGCAGATAGCCGTTAAGATCGAGGAAGGTCGCGAGCGGCTCCGGCGGCTGCACGGCCACCAACTCAGTGACATGGAAGTGTTCCGCCTGCCGCAGGCGATAGAGACCGATCGGCACGCTTGCGGATGCATTCCAGATGTAGAGCGGAAGTGGCTCCAGGGCGATCGTTGCGACGAGCGCAGCAGCGGCCCCAAAACTCGCGGCCAGCGTCTTCAGGCGGCCCGTCATCGCATCACCCGCTGACGGTGAAGCCAGGCCTGGTGGCGCGCTCTCGTATACAGTCGCGGGTTCTCGTTGACGGACAGACGGTTGTGAACGTGATGCCAATGATCGGGAGCGACGTCAGCGGGATCGATGCCGAGGGCCTCGACGGCATCGATCATTTGCAGCACGCGCTCGACCTTCGGCCAAGGGCGAGCATGGTGCCCGCTTCATGTACAAAGATGTACCAGTCGCGCCTTCCACCACCACCGCGCAGCTTCAGATATAGAATAGACGGAGTTGCGCTGTCTTGGAGTGGAGAAGGCGGCGCTCACGCGCCGTCGAACCTCCAGACAGGGATGCCGAGCCGCTTCGCCTTGTCGGCGAGATTGTCCTGAATTCCCGTACCCGGGAATTGCATGACGCCGATCGGCAAGAGTTCGAGCATGGCGTCGTTGCGCTTGAACGGTGCTGCCTTGGCGTGCTTCGTCCAGTCGGGCTTGAAGGCAATTTGAGGCACCTTCCGGTTAGTCGCCCATTTGGAGGCAATCAGTTCGGCCCCTTTGGGAGAGCCACCATGGAGCAGGACCATGTCGGGATGCCTGGTATGAACCTTGTCGAGGCGATCCCAGATGAGGTGGTAGTCGTTGAAGTCGAGTCCGCCAGTAAGTGCGATCTTCGGGCCCGGCGGCAACATGACCTCGGTTTCGGCACGACGCTTGGCCGCGATGAAGTCGCGGGAGTCGATCATCGCTGCGGTCAATGCGCGGTGATTCACCAGTGATCCCGACCGAGGGCGCCAGGATGAGCCGGTGTGAGCCTCAAAGCGTTCGATGGCCTGATCGCGGAAGAGCTCCAGGCAGTTACGGCGCTCAATCAATGTGATGCCTTCCGCCGTCAGGCGTTCGAGTTCGACCGATCTGACTTCGGAGCCGTTCTGCTCGCGCTGGTTCTTTTGTTGCGCCTGTTCGTTGTCGTCGAGTTGACGTCCGATGCGGTCGACGGCCCGATGGAATAGGTTGACGGTCGACCAGAGCAAATCATTGAGGTCCGGCTCAAGCCGCGTGTCGCTCAACGTCACGACCAGCGCGTCGAAGATTTCGGAAGTGGCGCCGGCGATCATCTTGGCCTCGGGAAGCGGCCGTGGATCGGGCTGGTCGTCGAAGGGACGATAGCCGAAGAGCTTTAGCTCGGTGAAGACATAGTCCGTTGGAGAAGGAGCGTGCGGAGGTTCGATGTCGTCGTGATCGGTCATGGAAAAGGTCCTTTGCCGGATTGGCCGCGCCCATCGCGGCCTTCGTGGCGATCACTCAGGCGGCCGGCGGAACGGGCCAGAACCCGAACGGGCCAGAGCGGCAGCGGAGGATGGCGGAGGCCGGCTATTTTGCTTCGCGATGCAAAGCGCGCCGGTCTGAGGTTGATGTGTCCGCCCATCGCCAGCGCGCGGCGGAAAATAGCCGGACGTAGCCATTGCCGGCCTGGGCCGCTTGCCGTCCGATCGCCCTCTAGAAGGCCGAGGACGCGTGCTCTTCCGAAAACGGGCTTCGCGATGATCGACCTGTCGATGCCGATCGGAGCACCGGTATTATTCACCGGCCGTCGACCAATGCAGGAAACGGACGACGTCCTCTGGGACGAGTTGACGCCGCATCGCTTCTCGGACGGCATCGGAGCCGAAGATTTGCAGATCTTCGTTGAAGTCGCCCAAACGCGGCGATAGCGGGATCACCTCAATGCTGACGGCTTCCGCGCGCTGGGTGAGAATAGCCTGTGCGGCATCTCCGGCGGCATCGGCGTCGCGTGCGATATAGAGCCGACGCAGGCCGGTCGGCAGCAACATAGCTGCGAGGTGGTTGGCCGAAAGTGCGGCTGCCATCGGCAACGTCGGCAACACGTGGCGCAGCGACAGCATGGTCTCGATACCCTCACCGGCAGCGAGCACATCGTCCACCGCGCCGAAGCGAACGGCATTGCCGAGCAGGTTGCCCATGGCCCGTCGTGGTGTGTCAAGCGGAGCCTTGCCAAGTCGCTTCCGATCAAACCCATCTGGATCGAGCCAGGTGCGGTGCACACCGGTGATCCGTCCATCGAGGTCCGTGACGCGGGCGATCATCGCTGGCCAGGTCTCGGTCGGGGAATGCTCGTCGGCGCGATAGTAGCACCGAGGGTGGAAGCGCAGGCTGCCACCATCGTGGATATGGGCTATCCCACGACGGTGCAAATACATTTCGACCGCCGTCCCCCCAATCGGGTTGGACATCGCAAAGAGCCGGCGGGCGGCTTTCTGCGATCCTGCCAGCACCGTTGGACGAATGAGTTTCGGACTAGATTGCCGCTCAGAACGAGGTAGCTTCAGAAAGCGCCTCGCCTCCTCGGCGACCTCGCGGAAACTCCGCAAAGCCAGACTTTCCCGGATGATGTCGAGCAGATCGCCATGCGCCGCGGTCGCAGCATCAATCCACTTGCCAGCTGGACCTTTAGGTGATTCCTGGAGGCGCACGAACAGCGAGCGCCCGGGCGTGTTGTGGACGTCACCGACGACCCAGTACCGACCCGACCGCTTGCCATTGGAGAGATAGTGTCGGCACACCGCCTCCGCCTCGCGCGCGAGGCGGCGTGCCAGTTCGCAAGGCTGGCGGGACATCACGCAGCCTCCCGCTCGCCGATGGCTGCAAGCGGATAACTGTCGAGCACTTTCGAGCGAATCTCGATGCCGCTTGCGCCCGTGGGGACGAACATGCGCAGCTTCCAGGAGATGATCTCGTCTCCACCGATGCCTCCCTCGTGCTCGACAAAAGGAACGGCTTGCGCCTTCGCCATTCGCTTCTGCTTCGTGAGAAGTCCGAGCGCGCGGTAGCGAGGGACCTCAAGCATGCCAGTCTTATTGCCTACCGCCTCCACAATCGGCCATACGTTGAGGCTCTGCAGCAGCGAACGGCGCGTGATATTTTTGGCGAATTGCTCGACCGAAATTCCGGCCTTGAGAAGCCGAACCTTCGATTGTCTGAGGACCAGTTTGTTGAAGGGGATGTCGCGCGAAGGCGACAGGGTGATCTTTTGGACAGCCTCCGTCATCTCGGTTCTCCACGACGGGCGGCCGGGAGCCACTCTCTCGGCCTCCAACCCATCGCGAAAACCGCCGCACCCCTTTCACTCTCCTCCCGCCTCCCGCTCCGCTCGCGGTCATCATGTCGACCGCGGGCTCCGGCAAGACTCCAACGAGCTAGTTCATGAGCTTGCTGGCTTGTGAAGAAGTTCTCACAATCGCGCGATTGCAGCCGTATAACCCGCCACGGCAAGATCGGCGTCTGTATCAGAGAATGCTAACTCTGCGACGCAGACCGCTAGCGTCCGATTCTTGATGGGATTGAAGTGCCTTGGGCTGCAGGCGTGGCCAGGCGCGCGCCAACGGCACGTCGCCTCAACCAAAAAATGGCACCCGGAGAGCGTGAGCATAGCGACCCGAAGGGGCACGCGGGTCCGAGTGCGGCGACGAGACCGGTTCAATAGCGGCACCCGGGAACGGGGCAGTGATAGCGATCGCCGCAGGCGAGCCCCTTTCCCGAGTGCCCCCGGCGAGGAGCACCGCTAGTCTAGTCTTTGCGCGAGGGATCGACGCCGCAGGCCGAGACGCAAAGCGGCTCGGTTCACGAGAGCCCGGTGCGGCGGCAGCCGCACGCGCGCAAGCGAGAAAATCCGCCAGTCGGAGGACGAAATTTCCTAACGAGCACTGCTCTGCGTTCCAGAGATCCTGATCTGGAGAGGGAACATGTTCTTTAGTTCTTCTCACCTGAACCGGTGTCGTCTCTGGTTGCAATTCGGCTTTGAATCGACCGGCTGCTTCAAGCGTGTCGCTACGGGCCGTCAATTTTCGGCTGGCTTATGCAATGAGTTGGTCGGGAATGACCGGGTGGACCGAAAAATGAGCGGCCCAACACGTGCTCGAATTTGCCATGCTTCGACAAGAGCCGGTCTGGTGCATCGCGCACATCCAAATTCTGACACCGGACGACGCTCCAATATACTTAAGGCAAGTCCACCGGCGAATCTGTCGGAAAAACCATTGATGATGCATCTCAAGCCGTTGACTGCCTGCTAGCGGCCCCCGACGACGCCAACGGCGATACTGACTATTTCCACTTTTGGGGATCCTGCCGGTCAGAATTGGTTCTGCTCGAGGACTGTACGCCGAGGTCTCCTTTTCGCGCGCTAACTTGGCCTATTCCCGCCAGGTTGCACTGCGCAGTAGAGCGAAAAAATGTTTGATCGTAAAAGTTCATTTTATGACCCACCGCGACTCTCGCTCCACCGACCATGAGTAGAGATCATCTAGATCTTCCAGATCGGACGTCATTGTTCAGCGAATTCAGCTCTTGTTGGACCTAAGCAGGCCCCATCAGTGAGATCAGACCGCCCATCCTCACGACACACAGCGCTGCCTGCTCGCTACCCACCTGCTGCCACTTGGCCAGCGATGATGAGAGCGGATATGGCGGCCGCCTACCTGGACTTTAAAGACACAGGCGAACTTGCGCGCGCGATCCGCCGTGGAGACGCACCGCCACCGGACAGCTGTCGTGGAACAGGACGGCTGCGGCAGCCAGTCTGGTCGAAGGCGACCATGGACCACTTCGCCGCACCCATTGGAAGAAGTGACGCCAGAGAGCCGGAGGATCTCTTATGTCTGGTATGATCTCAGTTGATACGGCACCAAAGCTTCCTCGATATTGTCAACGAAAGCTGTTGGCGAACAATAGGGTGGCTTATTATTTTGCACCGCCAACCTGGGCTCGTCGGCAGGGCTGCGATTTGAGCCCTGAAGCTTTAGGGAGCGATTATGCCAGTGCCGTCGAACGGGTAGAGAAAGTCCTCTTGCCCGCATTCGAGAGTTGGCGCTCACGGGGTCTAAGTGACATGATGCCGGTCTCTCCCGCACCCGGCACGTTCGATTGGCTAATCGGCATCTTCCAAGCTCACCAGAAGTGGGGCGAAATTGAAAGCACCACTCAGCGTCAGTACAAAAAGAGTCTCGCGCTCTTTGCCAATCACGAGCTGAAAGATGGAAGCCGCGTTGGGTCGAAGCAATTGTCCGATTTTACCAAGGCCTTTGTCGACGCAGTTTATGGAAAGCTGCTAGTCGTAACAAAAGTGAGTAACAATGGAGAGGTCGTCGTCCGCGAGCGTCGTCGCTATGCAAATGTGGCCATGGCGAGCTGCCGACGCGCCTGGTTCGTTGGCCAGCGCGCCCAAGAAAAAGTGGTACCAGCGAGCAATCCGTTTTCACGGATGGGATTAAGATCACGTGCACCCGGCCAGCCGATACGGCCCACACCAACCGCAACTTGGGATGAACTGGTCGCGTTCAGGGCTGCCGCGAAAAGGCTCGACTATCGCTCGATCGCAACTGCTGCTTTGTTGTCATGGGAATGGCTGCAGCGGGAGCAGCACGTGTTTGGCTCCTTCGACATGTCGCACTACCGTCCTAGCGAACGGCCAAACAGCGTCAGGATCGTGCACCCAAAGAATGGAGAGGAAGCCTGGTGGCCATTATTAGATGAAACGGGCGCCCCTCTCTTTCCTGAACTTATGGACGAGCTCGACGAGATTAAAAAGACCTCGCTCCCGGGCCTGGTATTCCGGCGTGACCATGCCCATCGTCGGTCGGCAACCCCGCTTCCATGGATTACGCCACGCAAGGACCTGCGTTATTTGCGCAGCGTGGTAAAGCAGATCATTGCGGAGGCCGGCCTTCGTCAGGAACTGTCCTTTACTTCCTTCCGGCACGGAGGCTTCACCGAAGGTGCCGACAGCGATCTCACGGACGCAGAGTTGCGCGCCGCAGGCCGTCATAGATCAAGCCGCCAACTGCCAACCTACGCCAAGCGCACCGGCAAGCAGTTGATCACGGCCACAAAGAAGCGTCGCGAGGAGCGGACAAGATCACTTCTTGTTCGACTAAACGCCGATTATTCCGCGGAATAGCGGTGCATTGAACGACCACAGCATCCAATCTTGCCCTGAAATGATCGCCTATTTTCCCGTCCACGATGGCGAGCGCTTCTCGCTGAACGCCTTCAAGCCCTCCTTGGCATCCTCGGTCATCGCGAGCAGCGCGATCTGGCTTTCGGTGTAGGCGATGCTCTCGTCGAACGACATCGAGGCGATCGCGCGCATGGCGTATTTGCCGCGACGGATCGCGGTCGGGGATTTGTCGACGATGCGGCCGATCAGCCAGTCGACCTTGGCGTCGAGCTGGGCCGTGGGCACGACGTAATTCAGAAGGCCTGCGGCCTGCGCGGCCTTGGCGTCGAACGGCTCACCCGTGAGCGCCCATTCGTTGACGAGCCGCGGCGGCGCGATCCTCTGCAGCAGGCTCAGGACCTGCATTGGGAACACGCCGACCTTCACCTCGGGCAGGCCGAAGATGGCGTGATCGGCCGCAACCGCCATGTCGGTCATGCACAAAAGGCCCATGCCGCCGGCCATGCAGACGCCGCTGAGGCGCGCAATCGCAGGCTTGGTGGCGTTCTGTGACAAACGTAACAGGTCGGCATAGTCGACATTTGGTTTGGAAAGATCCATCGCGAAAGCCGCACCGGAATTCTGCAGGTCGGCGCCCGCGCAAAACGCCTTGTCGCCCGCGCCCGTCAGCACGATGACGCGGACATCCTTGTTGTCATGCGCGTCTCGATAGCCTTTGGTGATGCCGGCGATAACGTCGCCGTTCAGGGCGTTGCGTTTCTCCGGCCGGTTGATGGTGATCCAGAACGCCTGCCCGCGCTTCTCGGTAATGACGGCTGTGGTGTCGCTCATGGCACGCTCGCTTCCTTGGCTCCGTTTTGCTGTCATTTGCGGCAGCTCGGGCGCCAGGTGCAAGCGCAATCTGCGGCGAGGCGCCGCTTTAGCGCCTCGACACAAATTTATAGAGCAATCGAAGCGACAGCGTGCTTCAGCCCGCGGCCGCCTTCCTGATCCAGACCTTGTTGTCGTGGAATGCAGCCCCGCCGATCGGCGCGATGGTGTCCGCGCCCGTCAGCATGTTGATGCCGCGGCCTCCGATATGGCCTTTGTTCGGGTGTACGGATTCGGCGATCAGAACGCCGCGCTGCACGCCGTCGAACAGCGTTGCGACCAGCGTGGTATCGCCGCGACTGTTGCCGAGCGTCACCGCATCGCCGTCGGCGATGCCGAGCGCGGCTGCATCCAGCGGATGGATCATGACGCTGGCCCGGCCCTCTCGCGCCTGCGAGGACGGCGTCTCGTTGAAGGTGGTGTTGAGGAAGCTGCGCGACGGGCTGGTCGCGAGCCGGAATGGATGGGCCTGATCCGTGTGCTCAATCACCGCCCAATGGTCCGGCAGCGACGGCATCTTGTCGAAATCGCCCATGGTCTGACCGAACGGCGGATGCGCCCAGTCGGCTTTGAAATGGAATTTCCTGTCGGCATGGGCAAAGCCGTCGAGATAGTGCGAGGTACGGAAATCCGGCTGCAGATCGCGCCAGATATCAGCTTCAAGGCCGGCGATGTCGCCGTGATTGCTGAGCCTCAAGGTCGCGTCGATCAATTCGCGGGGCGTCATCTCGAAACCCGGATGCTTGGCGCCGAGCCGCGGCGCCAGTGCCTGCAACACCTCGTGGTTGGAGCGGCATTCGCCGGGCGGGTCGATCAGCTTGGGGCCGACCGAGATGTGCTGGTGGCCACCGCCGTAATAGAGATCGTCATGCTCCATGAACATGGTCGCCGGCAGCACGATATCGGCCATCTCGGCAGTCTCGGTCATGAACTGCTCGTGCACCACGACGAACAGATCCTCGCGCACAAAACCCTGCCGAACCAGCGCCTGCTCCGGCGCGACCGTCATCGGGTTGGTGTTCTGAATCAGCACCGCCTTGACAGGGCCCTTGCCCTGCAGGGCTTCGGCATCGCCGGTGAGGATGCGGCCGATCTGCGACTGGTCGAGCGCACGCGTAGTCTTGTCGATCGCGTCGTGGCCTTCGATGATGGATTCGTTGAAATGCCACAGCGCGTAATTGTTGAAGAAGGCGCCGCCCCCTTCATATTGCCAGGCGCCCGTCACGGCCGGAATGCAATTTGCCGCGTGCATCTGCGTGGCACCATTGCGGCTGCGCGTAAAGCCGTAGCCGAAGCGGAAGAAGGTGCGCTTGGTCTCGCCAACCGCTTTCGCGAAGGCCTCGATCTCCGACACCGGCACGCCACAAATGGCGGATGCCCATTCCGGTGTGCGCGTCTTCAGATGCGCCTGGAGCTCATCCGGGCAGTCGGTGTATTTGTCCATATAGGCGCGGTCGGCATAGCCGTCGCGGAACAGGACATGCATCACGCCGCAGGCAAACGCGCCGTCGGTGCCGGGCCGCAGGATGATCTTGATGTCAGCCTGCTTCATGGTCTCGTTGTCGTAGATGTCGACCGCAGCGATCTTCGCGCCGCGCTCCTTGCGCGCGCGCGAGGCGTGCGTCATCACGTTGACCTGGGTGTTGACCGGATTGGTGCCCCAGATCACGACGAGGTCGGACAGCGCCATCTCGCGCGGGTCGACGCCGGCGATCTTGCCGGTGCCGATCGCAAACCCGATGCGCGCGACATTGGCGCAGATCGTCTGATAGAAGCGCGAATATTTCTTCACATGGGTGAGGCGATTGAGGCCGTCGCGCATCACCAGGCCCATCGTGCCGGCGTAGTAATAGGGCCAGATCGATTCCGCGCCGAACTCGCGCTCGGCTTGATTGAAGCGATGCCCGATCTCGTCGAGCGCCTCGTCCCAGGAAATCCGCGCGAATTGCCCGGAGCCCTTTGGCCCAATGCGGCGCATCGGAAACGTCACCCGCTCGGGGTGATGGATGCGCTCGGCATAACGGGCGACCTTGGCGCAGACGACGCCGGCCGTATAGGTCTGCTGCTTCGAACCGCGGACGCGGCCGATGCTGCGGCCTTCGACCACCTCGACGTCGAGGGCGCAAGCCGAGGGGCAATCATGCGGGCAGGTCGAGTGGCGGATTTCGATCTTGGCGTGCTGGTTCATGGCCAATTTCGTAACACCAAAATACCTGTCAGCCGAGGGCATTTATCCGGCAATGCCCATGCGATTTGCTCAGATCACGTGCGCTGCCGGTTCCTGCCGCGACTGCGAAGAGCGGCGCAGCCACACCGACACCGTCCCGATATTCCCGGCACGATCGGCTTTGTGAGCCGTCGACAGTCCACATCCCCTGCCGCTACAGTGCCGACCAAACAAGAACGACATCAGGGAGGTGGGTATGAAAGCCCGAAGATTCGTGCTGGTGGTCGCCGTCGGCCTGCTCGGCGCCTTCTCCGCAGCCCCCTCATTGGCGCAGGATTATCCCACCCGCGCAGTCCGGATCGTGGTGCCCTTTGGGGCCGGCGGGCCGGCGGATGTCGCGGCCCGGCTGATCGGCAACGTGCTCCAGGAGAGCTTTGGCCAGCCCTTCGTGATCGAGAACCGCACCGGCGCGGGCGGCGTCATCGGCACGGTCGAAGCGGCGAAGTCGCCGCCCGACGGCTACACGCTGCTGATGATGTCCAACACCCAGACCGCGAACGAATCGCTGCTGACCCCGGACAAGCGCAAATACGAGCTGATGCGCGACCTCGCGCCAATCGCGCCGGTGAACTATTCCGATCTCGTCATCGTGGTGAACCCGCAAGTCGCAGCGAAGACGCTGCAAGAGTTCATCGCGCTCGCCAAGGCACAGCCGGGCAAATTGAACTACGCCTCCTCCGGCCAGGGCACGCCCTATCACATGGCCGGCGAGCTGTTCAAAACCATGGCCGGCGTCGAAATCGTCCACGTGCCCTATCGCAACAGCGGCGAGGCGCGCAGCGGCGTGATCGGCGGACAGGTGCAGATGATGATCGACGCGGTGCCGGCAATGGCGCCGAACATCGGCGAGAACCAGGTCCGCGCGCTCGCCACCACCGGCAAGCAGCGCTCGGCCGTGCTGCCGAACGTGCCGACCGCGATCGAGGCCGGTGTGCCCGGCTACGAGGCGACGATCTGGCTCGGCCTCATGGCTCCCGCGGGCACGCCGAAGCCTGTGATCGACAAGCTCAATGCGGCCGTCAACGCAATGGTGAAGCGGCCTGACATCGTCAAGCTCTGGACAGAACAGGGCGCCATGCCCATGTCGATGACGCCGGAACAGTTCGAAAAATTCCTGCGCGGTGACATCGAGAAATGGGCCGACGTCGTCAAGAAGTTCGACAAGTCGTGAGATCGTAGAGCGAGAATGCCTGCCATTCAATTCCAGCTCAACGGCGCAGCGATGGCCGTGGATGCTGATCCTGACCAGACGCTGCTCGACGTGCTGCGCAGCTGGCTCGCTGTCACCGGTGCGCATTTCGGCTGTGGCGCCGGTGAGTGCGGCGCCTGTTATGTCATGGTCGATGGCCGCGCGATGGCTTCATGCGATATGCCGATGTGGTCGGTTGCGGGCAAGGACGTCGTCACGGTGGAAGGCCTTGGCACGGTCGAGCAACCGCACCCGCTGCAACGCGCCTTCATCTTCGAGCAGGCGATGCAATGCGGCTATTGCGTCTCAGGGATCCTGATCAGTGCAGCAGCCCTGCTGAAGCGCAATCCGTTACCGACGGAGGCCGAGGTCAGAGCGGCGCTGGACCGCAATCTGTGCCGCTGCGGATCGCATAACCGCATGGTCCGTGCGGTGATGCGGGCGGCGGCGGAGATGGCAGCCCTATGACGGTCCCCGCCCCGAAACTGCCGGTCAGTCTGGCGGCCAATCCAAGACTGTCGTCCTGGGTACGATTCACCGGCGAAGGCCGTGTGGCGATCTCGCCCGGCAAGGTCGAGATCGGCCAGGGCATCGTCACGGCGCTGGCGCAAATTGCGGCGGACGAGCTCGATGTTGATATCGGCCGCATCGAGATGATCCGCGCCTCGACGGCGACGAGCCCGAACGAAGGCGTCACCTCGGGCAGCCTGTCGATTCAGCAATCCGGCCGCGCGCTGCGCCAGGCCTGTGCCGAGGTGCGCCAGCGCTTCCTCACCGCTGCATCGGAGCGCCTGGGCGTCGAGGCGGCGCTGCTCGGTGTCGATGACGGCACGATCTCGGGACCGGGCAATGTCAGCACCAGCTATTGGGAGCTGGCTGGTGAGGTTTCTCTTGATCACGACGCGACCGCGAGCGCGACAGCGAAGAGCGCCGCCGACCGCGCGCTCGCCGGGCATTCGGTCCAGCGCGTCGACATTCCCGACAAGGTGTTCGCGCGGCCGCGCTTCATCCACGATTGTTCGCTGCCGGGCCTTTTGCACGGACGCGTGCTGCGGCCGGAGGTTTCAGGGGCCAGATTGATTGCGTTCAATGAGGAGGCTGCGCGCGCTGTCCCTGGCCTCATCGCGATCGTCCGCGACGGCGATTTTGCCGGCGTCGTTGCCGATGGCGAGGCCGCGGCGGAAGCCGCGGTGAAAGCCCTGGGCAAGGGCGCGACATGGTCGGCCGGCGATCCGCTGCCCGACGAAGACGATCTGGCGGGCTTTCTGAAGAGCCAGCCGGTCGAGACTGATGTCATCGACACCAGGACGGCAGCGACGAACAAGCCGGTCCAAACTCTGCGCCGGCAATACACCCGCCCCTACATCGCACACGGCTCGATCGCGCCATCCTGCGCCATGGCGCAATGTGACGGCGATCGCGTCCATGTCTGGACCCACAGCCAGGGCGTCTATCTGCTGCGCGCCGATCTCGCGATCGTGCTCAAGCTGCCGGCCGAGAATATCGTCGTCGAGCACATGGAGGGCGCCGGCTGCTACGGACATAATGCAGCCGACGACGTCGCGCTCGATGCCGTGCTGCTGGCAAAGGCTGCCGGCGGCCGTCCGGTGCGGGTGCAATGGTCTCGCCACGACGAGATGACCCATGCGCCGTTCGGCGCGGCCATGGCCATCGAGATCGAGGCCGATCTCGATGCCGACAACGAGATCACCGGCTGGCGCCATGCGATCTGGAGCAATGGCCATGCGGCGCGGCCGGGGCGCGCGGCGCAGCCTGCGCTGCTTGCCGCAACCGAGATCGCAAATCCCTACCCGCGCATGATCTCGTCCAACCCGCCGGCTGCGAATGGCGGCGGCGCTGATCGCAACTCCGTTCCACTCTATGATCTCCCAGCCTGGACGATCACGAGCCACCGGCTGCTGACGATGCCGGTGCGCACCTCAGCGCTGCGGACCCTCGGCGCGCAAGGCAACGTGTTCGCCATCGAATCCCTGCTCGACGAGATCGCCGTCCTGCGCGGCGAGGACCAGATTGCATTCCGCTTGCGCCATCTGCGCGATGAGCGCGCCAAGGACGTCATCCGCGCTGCCGCGCGACGTGCCGCGTGGAAGCCGCAGAAGCGAACCGGCATCGGTCACGGCGTCGGGTTTGCGCGCTACAAGAACATGGGAGCCTACTGCGCCGCGATTGCCGAGATCGAAGGCACCGACGACATCCGCGTGAAGCGGCTGACGCTTGCTGTCGACGTCGGCGAGGCGATCAATCCGGAGGGTGTCATCAACCAGATCGAGGGCGGCGCGATCCAGGCGACGAGCTGGGTGCTGAAGGAGCGTGTCCGCTTCGATCGGACGCGCATCACCTCGACGTCCTGGACCGACTATCCGATCCTGAGGTTCAGCGAGGTGCCGGCGGTGGATGTCGAAATCATCCAGCGGCCGGAGATCGAGCCGGTCGGCGCCGGTGAGGCCGCGCACGGCCCGGTGACGGCAGCGATCGCCAACGCGGTTTACGACTGCCTCGGCGTGCGCGTGCGCGACCTGCCGATCACGCGCGACAGGATCATTGCAGCTGCGGAGCTTGCATCGTGACGACAGTGAACATTTTGAGTGGCGGCGCAGCGCAAGGCCTTGTCCGCGGCCTTACCGACGCCTTCAAGGCGCAGACCGGCCTCAGTATCGACGGCGAGTTCGGCGCGGTCGGTATCATGGCCGACAAGCTGCGCGCGGGAGCGCTCGCGGATCTCGTGATCCTGACCCAAGTGCTTCTTGCCAAGCTCGCCCAGGAGAAGCTCGTCACCGCCTCCTCGATCGCCGATGTCGGCCCCGTCGAGACTGCGCTGGCCGTCCGCAACCGCGATCCCAGGGTGACGGTGAGGACCGAAGCCGATTTGCGTGAGGTCTTGCGCTCCGCAGATGCCATCTACGTTCCGGACACGAAGGCGTCCACGGCGGGACAGCACGTCGCAAAAGTGCTGGATCAGCTCGGCATCGCCTATGAGGTCGCCTCGCGTCTGAAGATCTTTCCGAACGGCGCAACCGCGATGCGGGAGCTTGCGGCGTCCCCCGCGCAAAGACCGATCGGCTGCACGCAGGCGACCGAGATCATCGCGACCGACGGCATCGCGCTGTCAGGGTCGCTGCCGCCCGGCTGCGAACTCGTGACGATGTACACGGCCGGCGTGACCGCGCGGGCCGCACACCCAAGGGAGGCGGCCGCGCTGATCGCGCTGCTGACCAGCGCAGACCGGAAGGAGCTGCGCCAACGGGCAGGCTTCACCGACTAGAGCCGATGACCGTCCCTATTTGTGCAGTTGGGTAAGCCCGGTCGGCGGGCCATCGACGGCAGTCCAGCCGCCATCGACGAACAGCGTGCTGCCGCTGACATAGCTCGCGGCGTCCGAAGCGAGATAGGCCACGGCGGTGGCGACCTCGTCGGCGCTGCTCCAGCGGTTGAACACGGTGTGGCCGGCGTAGAGATTGTAGATGTCGGGGCGCTGCTTGAACGGGCCGGTCAGCGCGGTCTCGGCGATGCTCGGCGCGATCGCGTTGACGCGCACGCCGGCATGGCCGACCTCCGAGGCAAAGCCCTTCACCAAAAGGCCGATAGCCGCCTTGGTCGAGCCGTAGACGCCGAGGCCCGGCTCGATGGTGACCGCGCGCACCGAGGAGCAGGCGATGATGCTGCCGCCCTTCTGCTCGACCATGATGCGGCCAAAAGCCTGGAAGAACCAGACCGTGCCCTTGACGTTGAGGTTCAGGACGCGATCGAGATCCTCCTCGGTGTAGTCGAGGATGGTCTTGCGGATGTTGAGACCGGGCGTCGTCACGGCGATGTCGAGCCGCGGAAACTTCTGCATCACGATTTTGGCCAGCGCGTTGACGTCCGCAGCGCTTGCGGCGTCGCAGCTAGCCGCTTCCGCCCAGCCACCCTTGTCGCGAATGCCGGCGGCGGTCGCTTCCGCGGCGTCGAGCGCGCGATCGGCGCAGACGACGCGGGCGCCGAGCCCGGCCAGCGCCTCGGCCGACGACTTGCCGATGCCGGAAGCGGCGCCGAGGACGACTGCGGTCTTGCCGGTGAGATCGAAGAGCTTGCGATAGTCCGTCACTGATGGCTTCTCCCTGGTGCTGCTAGCCCTTGTAGCCCATCAGCAGGCGGGGCAGCCACAGCGAGAATGCAGGGACGTAGGTCACGAACATCAAGGCTGCGATCAGCGCGGCATAGAACGGCAGGATGGTGCGCATCACGGCGCCGACCGAGATGCCGCCGATGGCGCAGCCCACGAATTGCGTCGTTCCGACCGGCGGCGTGTTCAGCCCCAGGGCGCAATTGATCAGCATCAGCATGCCGAACTGCACCGGATCCATGCCCGCCTTCATCGCGATCGGCAGGAAGATCGGGGTGCAGATCAGGATGGTCGCGGCCATATCCATGAACGTGCCGAGCACAAACAGGATGACGTTGATGAGCAGGAAGATCATCCAGGGCTGCGTGGAGACCTTGCTCATCATCTCGCCGGCGAGGTCGGCGACCTCGTAGAGTCCCATCAGATACTGGAACATGGTTGAGACGCCGATCAGCAGCAGCACCACGCCCGTCGTCTTCACCGCCTTGGAGGCGGCGCGCAGGAAGTTGCCCCAGGTCATGGTGCGGTAGATGAAGAAGGTCAGCAGGATCGTGTAGGTGACCGCGACGGCTGCGGATTCGGTTGCCGTGAAGACGCCGGACAGGATGCCCGCCAGGATGATGCCGACGATCAGAAGGCCGGGCAGCGCGGCCGCGAACGAGCGGAAAACCTCGGCCCAGCCCGGAAACTTGCCGGCCGGATAGCCGCGCTTCACCGCGACCGCGTAAGCAGCGACCAGCATGCAGACCATCAGCACGAGCGCCGGCAGGAGGCCGGCGGCGATCAGCGCACCGATCGAGACCTTGCCGCCCGCGGCAAGGGCATAGATGATCATGTTGTGACTGGTCGGCATCAAGGCTCCGACCAGCGAGGCATGGGTGGTGACGTTGACGGCGTAGTCGGTGTCGAAACCCTCTTTCTTCATCATCGGGATCATGACTGCGCCCATCGCCGACACGTCGGCGACGGGCGAGCCGGAGACGCCGCCGAACAGGGTGCAGGCGACCACGTTCGACATGCCGAGCCCGCCGCGGATGTGCCCGACGAGATTCTTGGCGAGCTGCACGATCTTGTCGGCGACGCCGCCATGCAGCATCAGCTCACCGCTGAAGACAAAGAACGGAATGGCGAGGAAGGAGAAGATGTTCATCCCCGACATCATCTGCTGGAAGATGACGGCGACCGGCAGGCCTTCGTAGAGGATGGTGCAGATCGCGGAGAGGCCGATCGCGAAGGCGACGGGGACGCCGAGGATCAGGAAGCCGAAGAAGGTGGCGCCGAGGATGATCAGTTCCATGAGGGGACGACCTCTTCGCCGCGCAAGAGAGCAATGATGTGCTCGATTGAAAAGGAGATGATCAGGATGCCGGAGGCGATCAGCGGCACGTAGCGGATCACCTCAGGCAGGCCGAGATTGGGGATCTTCACCGTTCCGACCGACGCCCCGAGGATCCAGCCATTGTAGGCCATCGCAATGCCGAACACGGCCACCAGGACGTGGATCACGAGCTCGATCTTCTCCCGCATGTGATCCGGAAGCATCACCAAGAGACTGTCCATGCCGATGTGTCCGGCATCGCGCACGCCGACGGCGGCGCCGATCAAGGTGACATACAGGATCAGGACCAGCGCGAGGTTCTCCGTCCAGGTCGGGCTGGAATTGAGCACGTAACGTCCGAACACTTGGTAGAAAACGATGACGACGATGACGAGCAGGCCGGCCACGGACAGATACATGCCCGCGCGCGCGACGGGAGCATTGATCCGCGACAGCAATCCGGTGGACGGGCGACCAGTGACCGCCTCGTGCTCGTGGCTTGCGACGTGTGGGTCTGTCATCCCGCGCCTCCCTCCTCCCGAGGGTCCGGTGCCGCAACTGGGCGACTCCGGACCCGACACTGCTATGTTTACTTCGTGTCCTGGATGCGCTTGACGAGGCTCTGGAGCTTCTCGTCACCGGCGAACTTCGTGTACACCGGCTTCATCGCGTCGACGAATTCCGCCTTGTTGGCGATGGTCACGACCTGAACGCCGGCGGCCTCGACGGTCTTGCGGGCGGCTTGCTCGCGCTCGTCCCAGAGCTTGCGCATGACGGGCACCGATTCCTTGGCCGCCTTGCGGATCATCGCCTGATCGTCCTTGCTCAGCGTGTCCCAGACCTTCTTCGACATCACGAGAACTTCCGGCGCCAGCGAGTGCTCGGTGACGTTGTAGAACTTGGCGGCTTCGAAATGGCGCGAGGACTCGTAAGACGGCCAGTTGTTCTCGGCAGCGTCCACGAGGCCGGTCTTGAGCGCGGTATAGACCTCGCCATAGGGCATCGGCGTCGGGTTGGCCCCGAGGCTCTGAATCATGCCGACCCACAGGTCGGATTGCTGGACGCGGATCTTCAGGCCCTTGAGGTCGGCGAGCGACTTGACCGGTGCCTTGACGGTGTAGATGGACCGGGCGCCGCTGTCGTAATAGGCAAGGCCGACCAATCCCGCGGGCTCCATCGCCGCCAGGATCTCATCGCCGATGGGTCCATCGAGGACCGTGCGCATGTGCTGCGTATCCCGGAAGACGAAAGGCAGGCACAACGCGATGGTTTCCGGCACGAAGTTGTTCAGCGGCGATGCGTTGATCCGCATCATGTCGAGCGCGCCGATCTTGAGCTGCTCGATGGTGTCCTTCTCGGATCCCAGGGCTCCGTTGGGAAACACCTTCACGCCGAGCTTGCCGCCGCTCGCCGCCGCGAGCTGCTTGCCCATGAACTTGACGGCCTCGACGGTCGGATAATCGGCGGGGTGGACGTCGGCGGAGCGGAAATCGCGTGCGGTCGCCAGGGGCGCTGAGACCGCCAGTGCAACGGCTGTGATGATACCGGTGAGTGTCTTCATCTGGGCTTTCCTCCTGGTCGACTGGGTTGATTATGTTGTTGTCGGGCCGGCTGCAGGCCGCCTTGGGTCGCTCCACTTCAGGTGTGAAGTCAAGCGCCAATGTCGTCCCTAGGGCGAGCGGCATTCTCTGTCCAAGCCAAATCCAGCATTGATCAATGCAAGAGTTGCATCGATCAATTTCTGGCGCAATTCGCATTAGGGTGGGGTACGGCGGGCTGGCTCGACGTCGCCCGCACGTGACTTGACGCCCCCTACGGAGCCCCCTCAACATGTTCGAAACAGTGGACCATCTCGAGGGAATGCCCATGCCGCGGAAGCTGATCGATATCTCAGTGCCGCTCCGAAACGACGTGACGTCCGATCCGCCCGGCAACCATCCGACGATCCAGTATATCGATCACCAGCAGGGCCTGCCGCGCATGCTGCAGTTCTTCGACGGCCTCAAGGCGCAGGATTTGCCGGACGGCCAGGGCTGGGCCGTCGAGCAGGTCTCGCTGTCGACCCACAACGGGACGCATCTCGATGCGCCCTGGCACTTCCATCCGACCATGAACCGCGGCGAACGGTCATGGACGATCGACGAGGTGCCGCTGGAATGGTGCTTTCAACCGGGCGTGAAGCTCGACTTCCGGCATCTGCCCGACGGCTACGTGGCGAGCGCCGATGATGTCGAGAAGGAGCTGAAACGCATCGGACACACGCTGTCGCCGCTGGAGATCGTCGTCGTTAACACCAGCGCCGGCGCGAAATTCGGCCAAGCCGACTACGTCAATTCCGGCTGCGGCATGGGCTATGAAGCCACCATGTACCTGCTCGAACGCGGCGTCCGCCTGACCGGCACCGACGGCTGGAGCTGGGATGCGCCGTTCGTCTACACCGCGAAGAGATACGCCGAAACAAGGGATGCCAGCCTGATCTGGGAAGGCCACAAGGCGGGACGGCACATCGGCTATTGCCATCTTGAGAAGCTGCACAATCTCGATCAATTGCCCGCGACCGGATTCATGGTCTCATGCTTTCCGGTCAAGATCGAACGCGCCTCCGCAGGCTGGACCCGCGCGATCGCCATCATCGATGGCTAGATGCTCAATAATGTAGAGCACGCTCTACGCTCTCAATCGCCGGAGAGACCGCTCTCGGCGAGTTCGCGCAGTGCATCTGTATCCAGCACGACGATCGCGCCATGCTCGAGACGAACCCAGTTGCGGCCGGACCATGCGCGCAATTGCTTGTTGATGCTCTCGCGCGTCATCCCGACCATCTCGCTGATCTCCTGCTGGGTGATGGCGAGCGTGCCGCTGCCGGAGTCGAGCTTGCGCTCCTCGGTGAGACCGAGCAGTGCGCTGGCGAGCCGGCCCGGCAGGTTCTGGAGGATCACCTGCTCGACCTGCTGGCTGGTCCAGCGCAGGCGCGCGCAGAGCAGCTCGATGAATTTCATCGCCAGCGCCGGCTGGCTCCTCACGAATGGCAGGAAGTCCCGGCGATCGATGATGTAGAGCTCGCAATTGGTGTTCGCGGTGGCATCGGCCGACCTGGGCGCGCCGTCGAGCACCGCGATCTCGCCAAAAATTTCTCCGGGACCGATCAGATTGAGAATGGCATTCCGCCCATCCGGCGACGAAGAGGAGATCTTCACCGTCCCCGAAACCACCGCGAATAGATTGTTACCGGGATCGCCCTTGGCGGCGATCGTCGCGCCACGCTTCACGGTGGTGTGCTTGGCATAGCGGCAGAGTTGATCGAGCGCCTCCGGCTCCAGATCCGCGAAGATCGGGTGCTTACGCAGCACCGATAGTTTGTTGCCCGCTGACTGTCGGGGGTCGCCGGTCTTGTCCTGAGGCACGCCGCTGGGCTCCTAAGACTGCGAGGCATTGGGGTTCCTGCGTAGTCAACGTTATCAGGCTTTTCAACCGGAAAGCACGGGCGCCGTTTTAGGCAAATGCCGCGAAAACGCCGTGGTTAGGCGGAGGGCAACATCCGAAGGATGTGCCGATGCATTTGGATCGATTCAGAGTTGCAGATCGCGCAAGTCGTGATTGCGTTGAGGCGCTGCCGCACGGCCAGAGCTCCGGACGAGCGTCGGCGGTCGGCGTCAGATCGGACGACGATCTCAGGAGCTTCAGCGCTTGGAATCCGGGTCGAGCCGGCCTGCGCTGGTCTGCCGGTCCGCCCAAGCCAAGGCTGCGGCGAAAGCGACGAAGATCGCGACGACGACGACAGTCACCAGCAACGCGTCAGCGGGCATCATGCTTCTCCCGGATTGTCTGAGGCATTATTTTGCGACGGATGGCCGGCGTCATTGATCGGGATCAAAAATCCGCGAGCGTTGCGGACAGACAGAATGTCAGGCCGCGGCCAGCGCCTCGACGCGCGCGGGGTCGCGCAGGCCGATACCGCCATGAAGGATCTCGATTGCACCGTGACGCTCGAGCTTGGTGAAGGTGCGGCTGACGGTTTCGATGGTCAGGCCGAGATAGTCGGCGATGTCCTGACGGCTCATCGGAAGCGGAACGGTGTCCAGCGATCCCCCAAGCGCCAACAGACGCTGGCGCCAGCCGAGCAGAAACGTTGCGACCTTCTCGTCCGCCGAGCGGCGGCCGAGCAGGACCATGTGGTCGCGGGCCTGGCTCAGCTCGCGAATGGCCAGCTCGTTGATCCGCCTGAGCAGCTGCGGCCGGCTCTCGATGAAACGGCCGAAAGCTGCTTTGGCGAACTGGCACACGGTCACAGCGCCGATCGCGTCGGCCGAAAAATTGTGGCGGCCGGAAAGGTTTATCCCCAGGAAATCGCCCGGCAAAGCAAAGCCCACGATCTGCCGCCGACCGTCAGGCAGCAACTTGTACAGCCGCATGACGCCTTCGATAACATTGTAGAACGAGGTCGTGATGTCCTCTTCGGAAAACACGGTCTCGCCTGAGCCAAAATGGACACGGCGCCCCAGATGTTCGAATTCCCTGAGTTCGGCTGCATCCAGTGACGAGCAAACCGCCGATGCACGTACGGCACAATCGCTGCAGAAATGCCCGTTCGGCTCAATCGTGACCACGGAAGGCTTCATCCACCGCTCCAAGCGTCGGCCCAGCTCTGCCCCCGGGCCGAGTTGCCACGCATCTGCATTTTACTGCGCTGTGACAAAGCCGATTGACTCAGATCAATTTTGGCCGAGGTCCCCGCCTTATTCTGTCGTTCCAGAGTTCGACGGGGATCACTTTCCATGCTGCAAAGCGCGCTGCGTCACGGCCTGATTGGGCTGCTCCTGATCACGCCTGCGCAAGCAGCCACGACCGCCGAGCAGCGCGGCAAGGCCTTTGCACGGGCAAATTGCGCTCGCTGCCATGCGATCGACCTTGTCTCCGAAAGTCCGCTCAAGAGCGCGCCAGCGCTGCGCACCCTGCATCGGCGTTATCCGATCGAGACCCTTGGAGAGGCACTGGCCGAAGGTATCTACACCGGCCATGCCGACATGCCCGCCTTCGAGCTCAATCCGGACCAGATCCACGACCTCCTGTCCTACCTGAAGACTCTGGAATAGCAGGCATCATACCGCCTGCACGGTCCAGCCGATCAGCTCCTTTGCGATCCGGGCAAAGGCGGCATCGAACGCTGCGACTGAAGCGGCCGGCTCGACCTTGTCGAGCTTCTCGGTGGTCTCAACGAGGCGCGAGGCAATCACCTTGCCGTTCTTGTCGACGATCCGCGCCGACAGTCCGATCTCGACTTTCGCCTCCCCGTCTGTCGCGATCCGAAAGCGTCTGATGTCGATCAGGAGCTGGTAGTCCGCCTGACCGAGATCGGTCGTGCGTAGCGGGGCGTGGGCAATGTCGTAATTCTCGAAACTGTCGATCAGGCGTGCCTGCACCAGTTTTGGAATGCTGTCGGCCCAGAGGAAATCGGCAAAGCCCGGATTGTCGCCGACCGGCGAGAACAGCATGCGCTGGGTCTGGAGCATCGCGACTGCGGTCGGCTCGGGAATGGCCAGTGACGCAGACAGCGTCTTTCCGGCCGGCCCCAGATTCTTCGGCGTGCGCAGGTCATAGGTGACCTTCTGCGCGGGCGCTCCGCCACCGGTCATCTTCTCGAGGCCTGCCAGAATGCCGTCGATCTTGCCGGTGTTGCGCGCGAGCCCGTCGGAGAACGTCTTCAAATTGGCGATGGTGTCCTTCAGCGGGCCGGAATTGTCCTCCAGCACCGTGTCGACCTTCCGCAGCGCATCGCGCGCCGCCTGCGTCATGCTCTGGCCTGCCCCGGCCTCGGCGATCAAGGTCAGCGGCTCGCCGGACTTGGCTTCGGACTTGGCTTCGGACTTGGCGTCGGACTTGGCATCGGACTGGGCGCCCGACTTGGCGACGATCATGCCGCCCTCCAGCGTCACCACCGGCACACCGGTCAAGCCCTGGAAATCGAGCCCGACCTTGGTGTCGGCACGCACTGGCGTCGCCGCCGCCACCGAGATCGTCGCATTGACGAAGCGCGGGTTATCCGGCGCGAGCCCGAGCTCGGTCACCTCACCGACGCGGATGCCGTTGAACAGCACGCCGGCGCCAACCAGCAGACCCGGCACCGGTCCCTGGAATTGGACGTGGTAGTTCGTGCGCGGCCCGATGCCGCCGGTGTTGTTCAGCCAATAGACGAAGCCGAACACCGCGAGGATCGCAGCCAGCACGAAGGTGCCGATCAGCACGTAAGGAGCGCGGGTTTCCATGTGTCATCTCATTTCGTGTTGCAGCATCTGCGAGCGCTTGCCGTGGAAATAGGCCCGCACCCAGGGATGCTCGGATTGCAGCAGTTCGCGCATCGGGCCGATCGCGACGATCCTGCCGTCGGCCAGGGCGGCCACGCGGTCGCAGACCGTCGTCAGGCTCGCAAGGTCGTGGGTGACCATGAACACGGTGAGGCCCAGGGTCTTTTGCAGCGTCTTGATCAGCGCGTCGAAATCGCCGGCGGCGATCGGGTCGAGGCCGGACGTCGGCTCGTCCAGGAACAGGATCGTCGGATCGAGCGCGAGCGCGCGCGCCAGCGCCACGCGCTTGGTCATGCCGCCCGACAGCTCCGCCGGAAATTTGTCCGCATCCTGCGCCCGCAGCCCGACCATCTCTAGCTTGGCAATCGCGATCTCGTCCATCAGCTCCTGCGACAGGACGAGATTTTCCCGCAGTGGAAACTGGACGTTCTGTCTCACCGTCAGCGATGAGAACAGCGCGCCCTGCTGAAAAAGGATGCCCCAAGTCGTGGCCGTGCCTTGAGCGCGGCCGCCGACTGGCTGTCCCATGACTTCGATGCTGCCGCTTCGGCGCGGGATGAGGCCGATGATAGTGCGCATCAGCACCGACTTGCCGCCGCCGGACGCTCCGACCAGCCCGAGGATCTCACCCCGTCGGACGTCGAGCGACAGATGGTCGAGCACGATCTGGCGGCCGAAGCCGACCACGAGATCGCGGACGCGGATCGCGAACTCTTCCTGCGATTCCTCCATCGTCACATTCCAATCGAAGCGAAGAAGATCGCGAACAGGCCGTCGAGCACGATCACCAGGAAGATCGATTTCACCACCGATGTCGTGGTCTGCCGTCCCAGCGACTCGGCGCTGCCCTTGACGCGCAATCCTTCGCTACAGGCGACGATCCCGATCACCAGCGCCATGAACGGCGCCTTCAGGATCCCCACCTCGAAATGGGTAATGGAAATGGCGTCATGCAGCCGTGCGATGTAGATCGCCGGTCCCATGTCGCCGTAGAACTGTGCGACCAGCCCGCCGCCATAGAGCGCGGCAATCGATCCGATGAAGGCGAGGATCGGCAGCGCGATGACGAGCGCGGCAACGCGCGGCAGGATCAGGACGTCGACGGGGTCGAGGCCCATGGTCGAGAGCGCGTCGATCTCCTCGCGCATCTTCATCGAGCCAAGCTCGGCGGTATAGGCGCTTCCCGACCGTCCGGCGACCATGATGGCGACGATCAGCACGCCGAGCTCGCGCAGCACCAGGATGCCGACCATGTCGACTGTGTAGGACTCCGCGCCGAACCTGCGGAAATGGAAGAATCCCTGCTGGGCGATGATGGCGCCGATCAGGAAGGTGATCAGCACGATGATGGGAATCGCCTGCCATCCGATGCGGTAAAGCTGATAGACCAGCGAGGTCAGCCGCAGCGATCGCGGCCGGCGCAGCACGCCGATCATAGCCATGAATAACGCGCCAAGCATTTGAAGAAAGATCGCGACGTCTTCCCGCGCAGCAATCGTGGCCTTGCCGAGATCGCCGAGCCTGAGCAGGAGGGGATTTGACGTGGCTATGGGTGTCGGCGCGTCGCGGTTGACCTGGCGCACCTCGTCCATCAGCCCACTGAAATGATCGGCGACACCAACGAATTCAGCCGATCTGCCGGATGATGCAGCCCGGCGCGACAGCTTCTCCAGGACCCAGGCGCCGAGCGTGTCGAGCGCGCTGACGCCCGACATGTCCAGGGTCACGGCTCTGGATCGATCGACGTCCGCCCCGACCGACCGGGACAGCGATTCGAGCGTCACCACATTCGCTGCGGTCCACGGCCCTTCCGGGCGCAATTTCAGCACATCGCCGGACGGCGTCGCCAGCAACAGCGGTTCGGGGTTCACGCTTCCACCTCATCGGGATGATTGGCGCCCATTCAGCCGGGATTTCTAGGCCAGCATGTGGCGGCCGGGTTGACCTGTCTCAAGACCAGGGCAACACCGCACCTCCTTGACGCATATCAAGTACGGTTGCGCCCGAGGATCCTAGATTCGTTGGCGATCAATGGGGGGTATCAAACCATGTTCGACAGCGACAAGATGAGCGACGAACTGCGAGCGCTGAAGGTTGACGTCACGCGCCTTTTGAGCACCGCCGGCGAGGAGATCTACGACAGTTCGAAAGATCGGGCCGAGGCGCTGGCCGATCAGATCAGGGCTGCGCTCACCGAGCTTGGCGAGACCGTCGACGAAGAGCAGGAGCAGCTTCAGGGCCTCATTGCGGAGCGGCCGATCACATCGCTCGCCTCCGTCTTCGCGCTCGGCGTGATGGTCGGCTTCATGCTGAGGAGGCACTAGGTGAATACCGAGAATGTCGTCAAACATCTGCGCGTGCTGTGGCGCACCGATCGGATCATCGCGGACATCAGGCTGCGCCATCTGTTGATGGGGCTTGGCCTTCGCGCCTTCGCAGCGCTGATCGCGGCCTTCGGACTCCTGATGCTGGAGCTCTCGGCCTATTTCGCGCTGGTGCAGATCTGGAGTGCGATTACTGCGGCCGCCATCCTCGGCGCCGTCAACTTCGTCATCGCGGCAGCTCTGTTCATGGTCGCCGGCCGCGCTCCGTCAGGGCGTGACATCGAATTTGCGAACGAAATTCATGACGCATCCATCGAAGCCCTTCAGCTCGAGGCGCGCGCGCTCCAGGTCCAGGTGTCAGGCGCCGTGCATCATCCGCTCAGCACCGTCGTGCCGGTGCTGGTGCCGCTGATTGCGATCATCGTCAAGAATTTGCGAACGACGGCCAAGAAATCCACCGCAACGTCGGCTGAAGCGCACTCCTAAAGCGCGCGCTCAGAGCTTCAGCCTGACGTCGCAGATATCAGGCTCGGCGGGATCCGGCTTGACCTCGAAGCCGAGCTGCCGGCACATCTCGAGCATCACGATGTTCTCCTGAAGCACGTCGCCCGATATGGTCTTCAGCCCTTCCGACTTCGCATAGTCGATGATCAGCTGCATCAGAGCCCATCCGAGTCCCCTGCCCTTGAGATCGGACCGCAGCAGAATGGCATATTCGCCGCTCTCGTAGATCGAATCCGAATGGAGCCGGACGACGCCGACCATTTCGCCGGTCTCCCCGTCGAACGCGATGAAGGCCATCGCGCGTGCATAATCGAGCTGGGTCAGGCGCGCGATGAACTCGTGGGTGAACTCCTTCATCGGCGCGAAGAAGCGCAGACGGAGGTCGTGCGGCGTGACGTGACGCAGGAATTCGTGGATGGTCGGCTCGTCCTCAGGGCGCATGGGCCGCACGAAGATGCGCCAGCCGTCCTTCAGCTCCAGGCGGCGTTCCCATTGCGACGGATAGGCCCGAACGGCAAAATTGGCCGGCCCGGAGCCTGCAAACTTTCGCTGCGGCGGGCCCACGGCGACGCGGGCATCGACCGCGGTCACGCCGGTTTCGTCCGCGAGCAGCGGGTTGATGTCGAATTCGCGGATTTCGGGAATGTCGGCGGCCATCTGCGCCAGCTTGACCAGCACCATGGCGACCGCATCCGGCTTCACTGCCGGCACGTCCCGGTAGGCGCGAAGCAGCCGTGACACGCGCGTGCGGTCGATCAGGTCGCGGGCGAGCTGCAGATCGAGCGGCGGCAGCGCAAGCGCCTTATCATTGATGATCTCCACGGCCGTCCCGCCCCGGCCGAAGACGACGACGGTGCCGAAGGTGGGATCATCGGCGAGACCGAGGATCAGCTCGCGCGCCTTCGCCTTGACCACCATCGCTTGGACGATGACACCGCCGATGCGGGCTTCGGGTCGCAGCTTCCTCGCCCGGTCGAGAATGTCGGTGGCAGCCGCGCGCACCGCATCCGGCGTGGTCAGATTGAGGATGACGCCGCCGACATCTGACTTGTGAACGATGTCACGCGACATGATCTTCAGCACGACGGTCGCGCCTTTCGCGAACATGTCGTTCGCATAGGCCACCGCCTGCTCGACATCGGTTGCGGCATAGGTCGGCACCATCGCAATGTCGTAGGCTTCGAGCAGGTGCTTGATCTCGACAGGCTCGAGCCATTGACGGCCGTCGGCAATCGCGGCCGTGACGATCTGCCTCGCCGCCTTGGCGTCCGGCACGAACGTGTCGGGCATCGCGGGCGGAACCTGGCTCAATTCTTCAACCACTTCGCGGTGCCGGACCAGATGCATGAAGCCGCGCACGGCATCATCCTCGGTCGGGTAATTCGGAATGCCCGCGCCGGAGAGCGTCTGAATGATGTTCTGGTCGGCTCCGACCCAGGCGGCAAGGACGGGCTTTGCCCAGCGGCGATGCTGCTCGCGATATTTGCCGACGAGCTCCGTCATGGTCGTGGCGATGTCGGCCGCCGAGGCGATCGCCGTCTGCACGTTGAGGACGAGGACGGCGTCATTGTCGGGATCGGCGAGCAACACCCCCAGCGCCGCTGCGTAGCGCGCGGCGTCGGCGTCACCCACGATGTCGACGGGATTAGCACCGGACCAGGTCGGCGGCAGCACGTCATCGAGTTTCTTGCGCGCGTCCGCCGAGATCGATGCCGGAATTCCGCCAAGCTCGACCAATCGATCGATGGCGAGGACGCCGATGCCACCACCATTGGTCAGGATGGCGAGGCGCTTTCCCGCCGGCGATTCGACGCGGCCAAGCGTCTCGGCGCAATCGAACAGCTCGCGCAGATCGGAGACCCGCAGCACGCCCGCGCGGCGGAACGCCGCGTCATAGACGACATCAGTGCCGGCGAGCGCCCCGGTGTGCGTGGCCGCGGCCTTCGCTCCCTGCGCCATCCGGCCGGACTTCACCACGACGACCGGCTTCACGCGCGCGGCGGCGCGCGCCGCCGACATGAACTTGCGGGCGTCCTTGATCGCCTCGATATAGAGCAGGATCGCGCGGGTCTTGTGATCCATCGCGAAATAGTCGAGCAGATCGGCAAGGTCGACGTCGATCTGATCGCCGATCGAGACGATGCCGGAGAAGCCAACGCCGCGCTGCGCCGCCCAATCGACCATGCTGGCCGCGATCGCGCCCGATTGCGAGATCAGCGCGAGATTTCCCGCGCCTGGCATGTGCGCGGCGAAGCTGGCATTGAGGCTTACGGCGGGCATCATGATGCCGAGACAGTTCGGACCGATCAGCCGCATGCCGTGCTTGCGGGCCGCGGCGATTGCAGCCTCGTGCAGGGATCCCGGTCCGTGGCCGAGCCCGGCCGAGACGATCAGCGCGCCCGCCGAGCCGCGACGTCCGGCCTGATCGATGATGCCGGGAACCTCCCGCGCCGGCGCGGTGATGACCACGAGCTCGGGGACGAAGTCCAACCTGTCCAGACTCTTCACCGCGGCGATGCCGCCGATCTCGGCATGGCGCGGATTGACGAGGCCAAACTGTCCTTTGAACTCGGCGCCGCGGATGTTCTCCAGGACGGCGCGTCCCACCGAGACCGGGCGGGCACTCGCGCCGACCAGCGCGACCGAACGCGGTGACAGCAGATTCTTCAGGCGGTAGGTGGACATGAAAGCAAATGCGCCCGGTCGCTGGCGGTTCCGAGGATGGAAGATCAGGCTGGAAACTGCGTGCCTAGTGCGAGATCATAACCCAGCACGGTGGCTGGCCAATGACGGTCTTTGTCACACCGCCCCAAACGATCTCGTTCAGGCGCGAATGATGATAGGCGCCCATCACGATCGCATCGATCGCATGGGAATTCGCCCAGCTTCCGAGCACCTTTCCGATCGAACTGCCGCCGCATTTCGTCGTTTCGAACGAGGCGTGAACGCCGTGTTCCCTGAGGTGGTCGACGAGTGCCGTTCCGGATTGCACGATCGCGTCGGTCTTCTCGTCCACCACGGTCACCACGCGGACCGATGCGGCCGCCTGAAGGACCGGCAGCGCATCGCCGACCGCACGCGCCGCACGCGCAGAGTGATCCCACGCGATCATGACGTTCTCGAATTCCGGTCGCAGCTCGTCGACGTGCTGTTCCGGGCAGAGCAGGAGCGGCCGCCCGGATTCGAACAGGAGCGTCTCGATGATGTGTTCCGTTCGGCTGTCGTGCGGCTTCACCGGGAGCAACGTGAGATCGCTGAAGCGCGCATGCTCGGCCAGGATCGAAGCGATCTGGTCTGCCGGCACCTTGGCCGATCGGCCATGGGCGCGAATGTCGGCGCGGGACGATACATCAGCAAAGGCATTCAGGAGCAGCTGCATATCGCCCGCCCCAAGCAACCCCGTTGCCTCGGCCGCAGCGGGATCGTCCGGCAGCAGCACTTTCGGCCGCACGAAAACATCTTCCTCGAGCGCAAGTGCGGTGATCCTGGCGCCGAGATCGGCGGCGACAGCCACGCATTTCTCGATCGCGGCTAGAAGCGGCCGGCGCGGCTGGCCGACAAGCGGCAGAAAGACGTCCTTGATGGCCATCGGGATTCTCCTTGGCCGCCAGCATAGGCCGGGTTTCGTCGGGACGCTTGATCCTCGTCAAGCCCGGGGAACTCCGTCCGGTCGGTTGGCGACGGCCCGTTGACCAACATCAAGGACTGGCCGCTCGGCCATTCTATGAATAAGTCAGTCCGAGCGGTTCGCCCCGGAGAGGTTCATGCGTGCGATGGTGTTGCCGGCCTCACGAGCGCAGCTCCAGATGGAGGAGCGGCCCGATCCTATTCCCGGCGAAGGCCAGATCCGAGTGAAGGTCAGCGCCTGCGGAGTATGCCGCACCGATCTGCATGTCGTCGACGCCGAGCTGCCCGATATTCGCTATCCGATCGTGCCTGGCCACGAGATCGTCGGCCGGGTCGATCTCGTGGGTCCGAATGTTGCAACGCATGCGCCCGGCGATCGGGTTGGCATTCCCTGGCTTGGTTTTACCTGCGGCAAGTGTCGGTTCTGCCGGGACGGCATGGAAAACCTGTGTGACGCCCCCCTCTTCACCGGCTACACGCGCGACGGCGGCTACGCAACGCACACGATCGCTGACGCGCGCTACGCGTTTCCACTCGGCGAAAACGGCAATGACGTGGAGATTGCCCCTCTGCTGTGCGCAGGGCTGATCGGCTGGCGCTCGCTGGTAATGGCCGGCTCTGCCAGCAAGCTCGGCCTCTATGGTTTTGGCGCGGCCGGCCACATCATCGCGCAAGTTGCGGTCTGGCAGGGACGATCCGTCTATGCATTCACGCGGCGTGGCGATGCCGCTGCGCAAGGCCTTGCACGTCGTATCGGCGCCGTCTGGGCAGGGGCCTCTGACGAAACACCGGACGAGCCGCTCGACGCTGCCATCATCTACGCACCAGCTGGCGAACTCGTCCCGGCCGCGCTGCGCGCCGTACGCAAGGGCGGCCGCGTCGTGTGCGCCGGAATCCACATGTCGGACATTCCAAGCTTTCCATATGAGCTGCTCTGGGAGGAACGGCAGCTGGTCTCGGTGGCCAATCTGACCCGGCAGGATGGCCTCGATTTTCTCAGGATCGTCCCGCAAGCTGGCATACGCACCGAGACCACAGCATTTCCGCTCGACCGGGCCAACGAAGTTCTGAGAATGCTGCGGAATGGCCAGATTCTCGGCGCGGCCGTCCTGACGCCCTGACGGTGACGCAGATGCCAAAGTCGATCAGAGATGAGACGGAGGCCCAGGACCGGATATTCCAGTTCCTGACTGGACGTCCCGGCGTGAGACGGATCGATACCCACGCGGCTTCGGTGTTTCTCGACGGCGACCGCGCGCTGAAGATCAAGCGGGCTGTGCAATTTCCGTTCCTCGACTATTCGACGCTCGACAAGCGCAAGGCGGCCTGCGAGGAGGAGATCAGGATCAACCGGCCGCTGGCGCCGCAGATCTATCATCGCGTCGTGGCGATCACGGAGGAGCCGGATGGGTCGGTGAAGATCGACGGGCCCGGCCGGCCGATCGAGTATGCGGTCGACATGTCGCGCTTCGACGAAAGCCAGACGCTGGATCATCTGGCCAAGGCCGGCCCGCTCGATGAGAATCTAGCTTCGGCTGCCGCCGACGCGATCGTGGCTTCACATGCGGCGGCGGGCCGCTCCGACGGCAAGGCGTGGATTTCCTCCATCCCCGGCCTCATCGACGGCAACTGCAATGGCCTGGGAAAAGGCAATCATTTTGAAGCTGAAGAAATCGCGCTGCTCGGCAGAGCCTCGCAGGCGATGTTTCTGCGGCTCCGGCCTTTGCTCGAAGAGCGCGGCCAGCAGGGTTTTGTGCGGCGCTGCCACGGCGACCTGCATCTTGCGAACATCGTGTTGATCGGCGGGCGGCCAGTCCTGTTCGACGCCATCGAGTTCGATGCCCAGATGGCAACTGTCGACGTGCTCTACGATCTCGCATTCACATTGATGGACCTGTTGCACCACGATCAACCGCTCGCGGCCAACATCGTCCTGAACCGATATCTCGCTGCGACGCCATCCGACAATCTCGACGCGCTCTCGGTGCTGCCGCTGTTCATGTCGATCCGGGCGGCGATCCGCGCTCAGGTGGCGCTGGCACGGCTAAAGCCGCCGCGTTCTGATGATGTCGGCATCCTTAACGATGCACGGCGCTATTTCGGCCTCGCTCGAGCGCTGATCCACCCCCCAGCCCCGCGGCTGATTGCCGTCGGGGGACTGTCCGGCACCGGAAAGACGGTTTTGGCGCGCGCGCTCGCGCCGGTCGTCGCGCCACAGCCGGGGGCGATCGTGCTGCGCAGCGACATCGTCCGCAAGCAGATGTTCGGGATCGAGGACACGCAGCGACTGCCGCCATTCGCATACACGCCAGAGGTCACGGCCCGCGTTTACGGGACATTGGCTCGTTACGCCCGGCGCGTGCTGGCGCAAGGCCATTCGGCGATCGTCGACGGCGTATTCGCCGCCGAGGGCGAACGAGACGCGATCGCCACACTGGCGCGCGAGCGCAACGTGCCGCTGAACGGCCTGTTCCTCGTCGCCGACCTCGCGACCCGGCAGGCGCGAATCGGAAGCCGCCGGGGAGATGCGTCCGACGCCACGCAAGAGGTTGCCGCGCAGCAGGAGCGCTATAATATCGGTCATGTCGGTTGGGCGACCATCGATGCATCCGGGACACCAGAGCAGACGCTCCAGAGCTGCCGGGACGCAATCGCCGAGGGCAAATAAGGCAATCTGATTGACGCGGGCAAGGATGGCGCGACCCAGCACGACCTCGACGGCCGCCCGCGCAATGCCGGCAACGCGGCGCAATGCGCTGCCCGGCCGCCTCAGCTCCGGCATGGCCTGCGACACGGCGTTCCGGATCATCGCGCGCCGTCACCTCGATGCCGTCCTCGCCCAGCACGACGGCACCTGCCGCGGCGATCCCGACGCCCTGCACCAGATCCGGATCGCGCTGACGCATCTGCGCACCGCCATCCGCTTCTTCGCGCCGATGGTCGACGACGCGCTGCGGCCGAATGTCTGGGCCGAGCTGAAATGGCTCAACAGCCAGCTCGGCATGGTGCGGGACCTCGACGTGGCGATCGAGCGGATCGTCGCCGAAAGTGGCAACGAGCTCGCCGTGATCGCCGAACTCCAGCACTGGGACGAGAAGCGCGCCGAGAGCCACCGCCTGCTGGCGCGCGCGCTGCAATCCGCGCGCTATCGCCGCCTGGTCGAGCAGACCTCGGTCTGGATCGAGAGCGGCCCCTGGTCGACCCGGCGCAGCAAGGAAGCCATCAGATTGCGTCGCTGCTCGCTCGCCGACCACGCGACAGCGCGGTTGACCGAGTGGGAGACGACACTGCTCAAGAAGGCCCGGAAGCTGAGCAAGCTCGACGTCGAGAAACGGCACAAGCTGCGCCTCCTCAATAAGCGGATGACCTATTCGGTCGAATCGCTGGCGGACCTGTTCGCCGACGGATCAGCGACGAAGCAGAAGTCCATCCTCAAGCAATTGCGCAAGGCGCAAAGATCTCTCGGGCAATTGAACGACGATGCGCGAGGGCAAACGCTGGCGGCGTCGTTGAACGGTGTCGGCTTCGAGGCCGGCACTCGCTTCCTCGACCGCAAACGGGAAAAGAAGCTGTTGCGAACCGCCGCGGCGGCTTACCGCAAACTGGACAAGGCCAAGCCCTTCCGCTCCTCGGACCTCGCGCCAAATGCAGAGCCTGAGGACTAGGTGCGGACGTAGTCTCCCGGCGCTTCGGGCAGGCCTGAAGGGGCATCGCCAAGCCCGATCTGCGGCGGATCACAGGGCCCCCCGGAGCGCGCCGCCAGCCATCCGGCCCATTCCGGCCACCAGGAGCCCTCAACTCGCGGAGCCAGCTTCAGCCACTCATCTGCACCGACATAGGGCGCGTCCGCAGCCTTGGTCATGACCTGATAGCTGTGCCCAGGGTCGTCAGGCGGAGCGACGACACCGGCATTGTGGCCACCGCTGGTCAACAGGAACGTCACGTCGGCATCGACCTGATAGTGAATCTTGTAGACCGACCGCCACGGCGCCACGTGATCGGCCAGCGTGCCGACCACGAACATCGGCGCATGGATGTCCGAGAGCGAAATGCTCCTGCCTTCGACGCGATAGCGGCCTTCGGCCAGCTCATTGTTGAGGAACAGTTGGCGCAAATACTCCGAGTGCATGCGATAAGGCAGCCGCGTCGCATCGGCATTCCAGGCCATCAGGTCGCTTGGCGGACTGCTTTCGCCCATCAGATAGTCATGAGACAGCCGCGACCAGATCAATTCGTTGGAGCGCAGCAGCTGGAACGCACCGGCCATCTGCGTCGTGTCGAGATAGCCACGCTGCCACATCATGTCTTCGAGGAAAGCGACCTGGCTCTCGTTGATGAAGAGCGTCAGCTCGCCGGCCTCGGTGAAGTCGGTCTGGGCGGCAAGGAGCGTGATCGTGCCGAGCCGCCTGTCGCCGTCGCGTGCCATTGCGGCGGCAGCAATCGACAGCAACGTCCCGCCCAGACAGTAGCCCAACGCATGGGTCCTCCGGCCCGGCATGATCCGGTCGATCGTGTCCAGCGCGGCCATGACGCCCAGCTTGCGATAGTCATCGAAGGCGACATCGCGGTCGTTGGCATCCGGATTGCGCCAGGAGATCGCGAACACAGTGAAGCCTTGAGCGGTCAGATACTTGACCAGTGAATTCTGCGGCGACAGATCGAGGATATAGTATTTCATGATCCAGGCCGGCACGATCAGGATCGGCTCGGGTCGCACTTGCGCAGTCGCCGGATGGTACTGGATCAGCTCGATCAGCTCGTTGCGATAGACGACCTTGCCGGGCGAAGCCGCCACCGTCTTGCCGACGACAAATTGCGCGTGGCCCGCCGGTTTCGACACCGAAAGCAGACGCATCAGATCGCTGCACCAGTTCTGCCAGCCGAAGACGAAATTTTCCCCGCCGCTCTGGAACGCCTTCTCCAGCACCTGCGGATTGGTCGCCGCGAAATTCGACGGCGCCAGCATGTCGAGCATCTGGCGCACCGAGAACTCAACGATGGCTTCATTTGCATGCGACACGCCGCGCACGCCGGTCGTGGCATCGTGCCACCAGCGCTCTGCGAGCAGAAACGCCTGCGCCAGCAGATTGAACGGCGGGACCTCCCATTGCGGTTGCCTGAAGCGGCGATCGCGTTCCTGCGGCTGAATGACGGACCACGGCTTTTGCGACGTCGCGTGCGCGACAGCTTCCAGCAGCCGGCCGGTGTCGCGAAGAACGTTGCGGGAAATCTCCATCTGGCGCTGTGGGCCTGCGGCGAGATGCGAGCTCCAATCGAGCCAGGCGAGCGACAAGGCCATTGGCGAAATCCCGCCCGTGAACCGTGCCAGCATGGCATGAAACGCGCGGTCGAGAGGATATGGCTCCGATGCGGGCGGCAGATCTGCGGCGGCCGGCTTCCCTGCCGGCTTTTCGGGGCTCGCCGCAGCGGCTCGAGGGCCGGCAATGGAATTGACGAGAGCGTGCGCCGCCGGCTCGTCGACCCGTGGAAATATCTGGACGACGCTCATGGCTGAATGTTCCCTGCCGGCTTCCGGTCTACGTCAGGACGAGGATATGGCGACGCTTCGGATGCGCGTTGAGCTGCATCAAATCCGGCACAGATCACAATCGCTGAACCAGGACCAAGCGGCCTCGTCCACTTGACCTGGGTCAAACCGCATCTCGACGTCCCCGCTAAGGTTTTGCGCATCGACATTCGGCAAGCCAGCGGAGTTCATCATGCGCGCCCACCAGATCATGACCCGGTCGGTCATCTCGGTTACCCCCGACATCAGCATCGTCGAGGCGGCGAACATCATGCTAAAGCGGCATGTCAGCGGCCTCACGGTCGTCGACGATACCGGCAAGCTGGTCGGCGTCGTCTCGGAAGGAGATTTCATCCGCCGCAGCGAAATCGGCACCGGACGCAAGCGGGGGCGCTGGCTGAGATTCGTCCTCGGTCCGGGCAAATCGGCCAGCGACTTCGTCCACGAGCATGGCCGCAAGGTCTCGGAGGTGATGACAGCCTCGGTCGTGACCATCACCGAGGATACCGCGCTCGCGGAGATCGTCGATCTCATGGAACGGAACAACGTGAAGCGGCTGCCGGTGGTGCGCGGCGACAAGGTCGTCGGAATCGTATCCCGCGCCAATTTGCTACAGGCGGTGGCGGGGCTCGCTCGCGAAGTGCCGGATCCGACGGCGGACGACGATCACATTCGCAGCCGCATCATCGACATCATGGAGAAGAACGACTGGTGCCCATTCGGGCTGAACGTCATCGTCCGTGACGGCATCGTTCACCTCAGTGGCGTCATCACCGAAGAACGCGCACGGCAGGCGGCCATCGTCGCGGCGGAGAACGTCGAAGGCGTGAAGACGGTGCACGACCATCTTTGCTGGGTCGACACCATGTCCGGCGTCTATCTGAACTCGCCCGAGGACGATGAGCTCGCCAAGGCGAGCTGATCAAGGCGAGCTAATCGCGGCCGGGCTCAGCGAGGAATGACGGCGGTGGCCTCGATTTCGACGCGCGCCGCCTTCTCGACGAGCCGGACCACCTGGACCAGCGCCATCGCAGGATAGTGCGCTCCGAAGACGTCGCGGTAGACCCTGCCCAGCTCCCTCAGATTGGCCAGGTACTCGTCCATGTCGACGACATACCAGGTCAGGCGCACGAGGTGTTCGGGCCGGGCGCCCGCTTCGGCCAGGATTTCGGCGATGTTGCTCAGGGTCTGGCGCACCTGCGCGACGAAGCCGTCCGCGAGACGCTCTTCGGCATCCCAGCCGATCACCCCGCCGGTGACGACGATCCGCCCTTCGGCAGCCATGCCGTTGGCATAACCCTTCGGCATCGGCCAGCCGGACGGCTGGAGGATCTGCGCCTTGGGGCGGGTTTCGTGCTCGGCTGCTGTCGGCAGCACCGCGAGCTGCGGGCCTTTTGGCGTCGTCACGGACACTTCTCTATCCTTCTCTCATTCCGCAGCGACGCCTGAGGACGTCGCTGCAGCCTGCGCCAGCTGACGCAGGGCAAAACGCTTCAACTTGCCGGTCTCGGTCTTCGGCAATTGCGTCACGAATTCGATCGCGCGCGGATATTTGTACGGCGCGATCTCGCGTTTGACATGTTCCTGCAACTCGGCCACGAGCTGCGCGTCGGGCGTCACACCGGGCGCGGCGACGACATAGGCCTTCACGATCATGCCGCGTGCCTCGTCCGGCGCACCGACGACCCCGCATTCGACGACGGACGGATGCGTGAGCAGCGCTGCCTCGACATCCGTGCCTGCGATGTTGTAGCCGGCCGAGACGATCATGTCGTCGGAGCGCGACTGGTACCAGAAATAACCGTCGCTATCCATCAGATAGGTGTCGCCGGTGATGTTCCAGCCGTTCTGGACGTATTTCCGTTGCCGCTCGTCGGCGAGATAGCGGCAGCCGGTCGGCCCCCGTACCGCTAGTCGGCCCATCGTGCCCGGCGGCACGTCGTTGCCGGCATCGTCGACGATCTTGGCCTCATAGCCCGGCACCGGCTTGCCGGTTGCGCCGGGACGGATCTCGTCCTCGGTCGCGCTGATGAAGATGTGCAGCAGTTCGGTCGAACCGATGCCGTCCATCAGCTTGATGCCGGTGGCCTTCAGCCAGGCCTCGAATGTCGGCTTGGGCAGCGTCTCGCCCGCGGAGACGCATTTGCGAAGCGAGGAGATGTCACGGCCCGCGAGCTTGCCGAGCATGGCCCGGTATGCGGTCGGCGCCGTGAAGCAGACCGTGGTCTTGTACTGCTCGACCGCGTTCAGAATGTCGTCCGGCGTCGTCTTCTCCAGCACCACGAAGGAGGCGCCAATATGCATCGGAAACAGCACGCCGCCGAAGCCGAAGGTGAAGGCGAGCGGGGCCGAACCGACGAAGCGATCCTTCTGCTCGGCCCGCAAGATGTTGCGCGCATAGCTGTCGCACACCGCCAGCATGTCCCGATGGAAATGCATGGTGCCCTTGGGATCGCCTGTCGTGCCCGACGTGAAGGCGATCAGGCAGACGTCGTCGGACGCGGTATCGACAGCCCTGAACTCCGGGCTCGCATCCGCGATCAGCGCTTCGAGCGAATCGGAGGCGCCATTGCCCCAATAGACCACGTGCTTGAAGCCCGGCGCCGCGGCTTTCGCCTTCTCCATCTCCTCGGAGAGCTTTCCGTCACACAGCGCGAGCGTGATCTCAGCCTTCTGGATCGGATATGACAGCTCCTTGGCCCGCAAGAGCGGCATGGTCGCCACGACGATGCCGCCGGCCTTGATGACCGCGAGATAGGTCGCGACCATCATCGGATTGTTGGCCGAGCGCAGCAGCACGCGCCCGCCGGTCACGAGACCCAGCTTGCCGACCAGCACGTTTGCGATGCGGTTCACGAGGGCCTGCAGCTCGCGATAGGTGTAGCTGACCGCAGGACTGATGACGCAAGGCGCATCGCCGTGGCCTTGCTCGACCCAGCGATCGAGGAAATAGCTGACGCAGTTCAATCGCGCTGGGTAGCGCAGCTCCGGCCGCGTGAAGATGAATTCGGGCCAGAGCTCGCGCGGCGGCAGATGTTGCCGCGCGAACGTATCGACATGGGCCGTCGCAGTATTGCCGTCACACGAGCCCGACACTTGAACCTTGGCGGCGTTGGCCATCGCACGCTCCTTTCAGCATGGATTGCACCCGGCAGCACGATCTGGAAAACATTTTAGGCTTAAAACAATTTGGCGCAATAGCGGATTTTGGGCACTCCTTGCTTTTTCCTGCGGCAAATGGGTTCGGCGGCCCGCCCGCCTGCTTACGGCCGGCGGCGCGCGGCCGATTTCTGCGCCGACGCCTTGGTCCTGGCCAGGAGCCGCATCAATTCGCGCACGTCCTTCGGCGTCAGATCGGCGAAGAGGTCGGCAATCCAGGTTTCGTGTTCCGCAGCCATCCTGCGAAACTCGGCACGACCGAGCTTAGTGAGGCGGATCACCTGGACGCGGCGGTCCGTCTCCGAGGTACGCCGGTCGAGGTGACCGGATTCCACCAGCCGCTCGACGAGGCCGGTGACGTTGCCGTTCGACACCATCATGCGCTTGGAGACATCGGACAGGGTCATGCCGTCCGGCGCCTTGTCGAGCTGCGCCATCAGGTCAAACCGGGGCAAAGTGACGTCGAACCGCTGCCGCAGCCGGCCGCGGACTTCCCCTTCGATCAGGGTCGTGCAGGTCAAGAGCCGCAGCCACAGCCGAAGCTCTTCGGCATGGTCCTCCGGTGTTTCGACGGCCTTGGTCTCGGAATCGAGCATGTTGATGCAGTCACTCACGGCCGGCATTGGCGCCGGCACGGATTCCCTAACGTTTTGAGCTTCAAATAAATCGGGGCCGGCTGCAAGTCCAAAGCTGCAACAATCGACCGCACGTCAATTTCTTTAGGCTTCAAATAATTGGCGCGCCGCTTGCATGCGCCGCTGCCCGCCGGATGCGACGCCTCGAGCTCGGCTTGCCGCGGCGGCCATCATCGGCATAAGCTTGGATTGGAGTACGCGGCTTGCAGCGCAAGCCGATCGTCACGAGGGACAGATCATGAAGACGCAAATGACCTTGGCCGCAGCCGCCATGCTGCTCGGCACCGCGATGAGCCCTGCCCTCGCCCAGGAGAAAATCAAGCTGGGCGTGGTCGTGACCCTGTCGGGACCTGCCGCTGCGTTGGGCCAGCAAGTCCGCGACGGCTTTGCGCTCGCGGTGAAGGATCTCGGCGGCAAGATGGGCGGCCGCGATGTCGAGGTGATCGTCGCGGATGACGAATTGAAGCCGGATGCGGCGGTGACGAAGGTCAAGGGCTTGCTCGAGCGCGACAAGGTCGACTTCGTGGTCGGCCCGATCTTCTCCAACATCCTCCAGGCGATCCACCGGCCCATCACAGAATCGAAAACCTTCCTGATCAGCCCCAATGCCGGCCCGTCGACGTTTGCCGGCAAGGACTGCAACCCGTTCTTCTATGTGACCTCCTACCAGAACGATCAGGTGCACGAGATCCTCGGCAAGGTCGCGCAGGATCGCGGCTACAAGCGCATGTATCTGATGGTCCCGAACTATCAGGCCGGCAAGGATTCGGTGGCGGGCTTCAAGCTCGACTACAAGGGCGAGATCGTCGAGGAATCCTACATGCCGCTGAACACGCTGGACTTCCAGCCGGAGCTTTCCAAGATCTCGTCGCAGAAACCCGATGCGCTGTTCACGTTCATGCCGGGCGGCCTCGGCGTCAATCTCGTCAAGCAATACCGGCAGGCAGGGCTGGCCGATAGCATTCCGGTGCTCTCGGCGTTCACGGTGGATGAATCGACTTTGCCGGCGCAGCAGGACGCGGCCGTCGGCATGTTCGGTGGCGCCAACTGGGCGCCCAACCTGGATAATCCGCAGAACAAGAAGTTCGTTGCCGCCTATGAGGCCACCTATAACAGCGTGCCCGGCACCTACGCCTTCCAGGCCTATGACGCCGCGATGCTGATCGACAGCGCGGTCAAGGCCGTCAAGGGCAATCTCTCCAACAAGGACGCGGTCGCCGCCGCTTTGAAGAAGGCGGACTTCACCTCGCTGCGCGGCGCCTTCAAGTTCAACACCAACGGCTATCCGATCCAGAATTTCTACCTGACCAAGGTCGCCAAGCGTCCAGACGGCAAGTTCCAGACCGAAATCGTGCAGAAGGTTTTCGAGAATTACGGCGACCGCTATGCCAAGGACTGCAAGGCGGCGAACTAAGGCCGTGTATCGCGTTACGGGAGGACTGCAATGAAGAGCGAAATCACCGGCATCACCCGGGCCAATGAGGGCATCCAGGGCATCTCCTGGAACATCCTCGGCCAGACCTATGTGCCGAAGAGCTACGCCGAGAACAGCTTCTCCTGGCATGCGACACTGCCGCCAGGCACGTTCGTGCCGCCGCATATTCACCCTGACCAGGATGAATATCTCTACATGCTGGAGGGCAAGCTCGATTTCATGCTCGGCAATTCGGAGGCGCAGGCGACCGCGGGCGACCTGATCCGCCTCGGCATGGGCGTGCCGCACGGCATCTTCAACAAGTCGGAGCAGACCGCAAAGGTGCTGTTCTGGGTGTCGCCGAGCCGCAAGCTGTTCGACCTGTTCTGGGGCCTTCACAACATGAAGGAGCAGAAGCCCGAGGACGTGGTGGCGATGGCCGCCGAGTTCAACATCCACTTCCTGCCGCCGCCGCCCGGCGGCTAGCTAAAGTGGGATGAAGTTAGGCTCGTTCGGTGGCTCGGGCTCCACCTCTCCCAGCGGGGAAAGGTGATCTGAGTCCCGGGCTAGCGCCGACTCCTCAATCTCATCCCGCTCTACCGCCGACTTCAGCGCGCACCGCCGCAAGTCCGGGCACTGCGGCGAAGCCTGCCTTGGTGGCATAGCCGCGCACGATCGCTTCGCGCTGAGAATAGCTCAGGATGTTGTCGACATTGTCGAAACCATCAGGCGCGAGCTGCTCGACGGCGTCGATGACGCCCTCGGGGCCGCCGCGCCGGTTGGCGCGGACGATGTCGGCCGTCATCGGCAGACGCTTCTTCTCGTATTCGACCAGCGCCTGACGCGGGTGCTCGGCGCGCACCAGCACGTCGGCAAGGCAGCGCGCATCGAGGATCGCCTGCGAGGCGCCATTGGAGCCGACCGGATACATCGGATGCGCGGCGTCGCCGAGCAGCGTGACGCGCCCCGACGACCAATAGGGCAAGGGATCGCGGTCGCAGGTCGGATATTCGTAGAATTCGGGCGTCGCCGAGATCAGGCTCTTCACGTCGATATAGGGCACCGAGAAGCGCGCGACATGCGGCATCAGCTCCTCGCGGCGGCCCGGCCGCGACCAATCTTCTTTCCGCGGTGGGGGTGCATTGCCTTCGCCCACTTTGACGAGCACCGCCCAATTGGTCAGACGGCTCGCCGGGCTCGATCCCTCCGCGATCGGATAGATCACCACCTTGGCATTGAGACCGCCGGCCACGATCATCGATTTGCCGGTGAGGAACAGCGGCCAATCGCGGGCGCCGCGCCACAGCATCAGGCCATTCCAGCACGGCGGCCCCTCGTTCGGGAACAGCGTCTCGCGGACGCGCGAATGGATGCCGTCGGCGCCGATCAGGATATCGCCGCGCGCGGTGTGGACATGCGCGCCGACGCGATCGAAGAAATAGGCCGTGACGCCGCCCTCGTCTTGCGTGAACGCACCCAGCCGGCAGCCGGTCTGAATAGCTTGCTGCCCGAGCCGCTCCTCGACGGCGCGATGGATGACGCCCTGAAGGCGCCCACGATGGATCGAGAATTGCGGCACGTCGTGGCCGGCGTCGATGCCGCGAGCTTCGCGCCAGACCTCCTGGCCGTGGCGATTAAGGTAATAGAGCTGATCAGTGCGGATCGCGACCTCGTCGAGCTTCTGCAACAGCCCAAGCCCCGCCAGCTCGCGCATGGCATGCGGCAGCGTGTTGATCCCGACGCCGAGCTCGCGAATGGTGTCGGCCTGCTCGAAGATCTCACAATCCAGGCCGCGCGAGCGCAACATCAATGCCGTGGTGAGACCACCGATACCGCCACCGACGATAATCGCCTTCATCGCCCTTACTCCACTCGAAACACAGGCAATGGGTCAAGGTCGCACGGGCGGTCACTCCGCCGCAAGCGGCTTTGTCGCCTCCGCCTTGAGCTCGGCCCGGGTCTTGGGCTTAGCCTTAATTCTCAGCTCCTCGAAGTCCTGCCGGTCGCGGACGCTGTTACGGAAAATCTGATCCTTTCCGGGCAGATATTGCGGCGGGCAGAAAGCGTCGTTTGCCCCGTACCAGGCCGCCGCCTTCATGGTGAAGAACGGGTCGACCAGATGCGGACGGCCGAGCGCGACGAGATCCGCCCGGCCGGCGGCCAAGATGGTGTTGGCCTGGTCCGCCGTCGTGATGTTGCCGACGCACATGGTGGCCACCCGCGCCTCGTTGCGGACCTGGTCGGAGAACGGCGTCTGGAACATGCGCCCGTACACCGGCTGCGCATCGCGCACGGTCTGCCCGGTCGAAACATCGACGAGATCGACACCCGCCTCGGCAAAGGCGCGCGCGACGGCGACGGCGTCATCGCCGGTGATGCCGCCCTCCACCCAGTCAGTCGCAGAGATACGCACCGACATCGGCTTGTGCGACGGCCACACCGCCCGCAATGCCTCGAAGATCTCGAGCGGAAACCGCAGCCGGTTTTCGAGCGAACCGCCATACTCGTCCGCGCGGGTGTTGGTGAGCGGCGAGATGAAGCTCGCGAGCAGATAGCCGTGGGCGCAGTGCAATTCGAGCATGTCGAAGCCGCAGCGCTCGCCGCGCTCGGCCGCCGCGACGAAAGCGTCCCTCACCGCGTTCATGCCGGCGCGATCGAGCTCGCGCGGCACCTGGCTATCGGGGAAATAGGGCAGCGGCGATGCCGAAAAGACCTCCCAACCGCCCTGCTCCAGCGGCCGGTCCATGCCGTCCCACATCAATTTGGTCGCGCCCTTGCGGCCGGCGTGGCCCAGTTGCAGGCAGATTTTCGCGGCTGAATTGCCGTGGACGAAATTCACGATGCGCCGCCACGCGGCTTCCTGATCGTCGGTCCAGAGACCGGCGCAGCCGGGCGTGATCCGGGCATCGCGGCTGACGCAGGCCATCTCGGTGAAGATCAGCCCGGCGCCGCCGATCGCACGCGAGCCGTAATGCACCAGGTGGAAGTCTGTCGGCACACCCTCCCGCGCCGAATACATGCACATCGGCGACATCACCGCGCGATTGGCCAGCTCCATCTCTCGCAAGCGGAACGGCTGGAACAGCGGCACCATCGGCCGGTCGGTGTCGACATCGAAGCCGCCGCTGCGCACCTGTTTGGCGAACGACTTGTCGACCTCGGCCACGAAATCCGGCGCGCGGAGCTTGAGATTGTCGTAGGTGATCGCCTTCGAGCGCGTCATGACGCCGAAGGCGAACTGCACGGGGTCAAAATCCCAGAAGCGGTCGACGTGCTCGAACCAGACCAGCGAGACGTCGGCGGCATGCTGCGTCTTCTCGACCTCCTCGCGGCGGCCGTTCTCATAGACCTCCAGCGCCGCCTCGATGCTGGGCGCCTTCTCCATCGCCTCGGCCAGCGCGATGGCGTCTTCCATCGCGAGCTTGGTGCCGGAGCCGATGGAGAAGTGCGCGCTCGCCTTGGCATCGCCGAGCAGGACCATGTTGTCCTTGACCCAGCGCTTGCTGCGGACCATGGGGAAGTTGCGCCACATCGAGCGGTTGGTCAACAGCTTATGCCCATCGAGGAACCAGCCGAAGATGTCCGCCATCCGTGCGGCGGACTGAGCCTCGTCCAGCCCCGTCAGCCCCGCCCGCGCGAACGTTTCAGGGTCGGTCTCGAAAATCCAGGTCGAATGCCCGGCCTCATACTGATAGGCATGGGCGATGAAGGGCCCCCACTCGGTTTCCTGGAAGATGAAGGTGAAGGCATCGAGCGGCCTGGTCGAGCCCATCCAGGCGAACTTGTTGGAGCGAACGTCGACCTCGGGCTGGAAATGATCGATGTATTTCTCGCGGAAGCGGCTGTTGATACCGTCCGCAAGCAGGATGAGGTCGGCGTCGGCGAAGCGGGATTCGTCGTCGATATCCACTTCGAAATGCAGGGAGACGCCGAGCTCGCGTGCCCGCTCCTGAAGGATCAGCAGCAGCTTCTGCCGTGAGCAGCCGCAAAAGCCGTTGCCACCGACCCGGTGCACCGTGCCGCGGAAATGCACAGCAATATCGTCCCAATAGGCGAATTCCTGAGTGATGCGGCGGTAGCTCGGAAGATCGTGCTTCTCGAAATTGTCCAGCGTGGCGTCGGAGAACACCACGCCGAAGCCGAACGTGTCATCGGCCCGATTGCGCTCATACACGGTGACTTCGGCACCCGGGCGCTGCTTCTTGAGCAGGATCGCAGCGTAGAGACCCGCAGGTCCGCCACCGATGATCGCGACTTTCATGGGAGCCTCGCCAATTCACCTGGTCACGAAAACTATTTTAAGCCTAAAATAATTTTGCGCAAGTCCCCCGTTGCGGATGTGCCCCCTAAAGACGATCGTCCTAGTCGCCCCTGAAGACCGGCTTGACCTTGTTGGCGAACGCCTCGAAGGCGCGCTCGAAATCCGCCGTCGTCATGCACAGCGCCTGGGCAACGGCCTCGGCCTCGATCGCCTCCTCCACCGACATCGCCCATTCCATCGCCAGCATCCGCTTGGTCATGGTGTTGGCGAAGTTCGGTCCTTCCGCGACCTGCTTGGCCAGCAATTGCGCCTGGGGCAGCACCTGCTCGGGCGTGACGAGGCGGCTGAAGAAGCCCCAGCGCTCGCCCTCCTCCGCGGTCATGAACCGGCCGGTGTAGAGCAATTCGGAGGCGCGTGACTGACCGATGATCCGCGGCAGGATCGCACAGGCGCCCATGTCGCAGCCGGCAAGGCCAACCTTGTTGAACAGGAACGCCACTTTTGTCCCGCTTGCCGCGAGGCGCATATCCGACGCCATGGCGATGATCGCCCCGGCGCCGGCGCAGATGCCCTCGACCGCCGCCACGATCGGCTGCGGGCAGGCCCGCATCGCCTTGACGAGGTCGCCGGTCATGCGTGTGAAGGCGGTCAGCCCCTTGGTATCCATCTTCACGAGCGGGCCGATGATCTCGAACACGTCGCCGCCGGACGAGAAATTGCCGCCGGCTCCGGTGACGACGATGGATTTGACCGCATCATCGAACGCGCAGGCGCGGAAGAAATCAGTCAGTTCCCGGTAGCTTTCGAAGGTGAGCGGATTCTTTCGGTCGGGGCGATTGAGCGTAACCGTCGCGACACCGTCGACGACGGCCAGCAGGAAGTGCTGTGGCGAGTAATCTGCAAGCGGTATGGTGACGGGATTGGCTGGTCTGCTCATGCGATCTCCTTAGCTTCCTTGTTCCGCGCCTGCACCACACACGCTAGATTTCACCGCCGGCAACCGCGATCGCCTGTCCGGTGATCGCGCCAGCGCCCTCACCGCATAGCCACAGCACGGCATCGGCCACCTCTTGAGGCATGATCAGTCTTCCTTGCGGATTATGTTTCGCGAGCTCGGCGATCGCCTGCTCGCGGGTTCGGCCGGTCTTCGTCATGATGTTTTCGATGCTGCCGGCGACCAGATCGGTGTCGGTGAAGCCGGGACACACTGCATTCACCGTCACATTGCTCCCGGCCATCTCGAGAGCGAGCGAACGCACGAGACCGACCACGGCGTGCTTGGCCGCAGCGTAGGCGCTGACATAGGCATAGCCCTTGAGCCCGGCAGTGGACGCGACTGCGACAATGCGGCCATAGGGACGGTCTTTCATGCCCGGCAACACAGCGCGGATCGCATGGACCACGCCCATGAAATTGACATCCATCATGCGGCTGAAGAGGGCACTGTCCGATTTCGCAAATGGCGCCGATTCAGCGCTGCCTGCGTTGGCAATCAGGATGTCGATCGGCTTGCGCGCACTCGCTTCAAGGATGGCCGCCTTCAACGACGCCTCATCAGAGACGTCGGCAACGGCCGCGAAATGCGCGGCGCCTGCGTTGACGGCCTCTGCAAGAGGCGCCGCATTCCGACCGAGCACCGTCACGGTCGCGCCAGCACCGACAAGCGAAGCCGCGATGGCGCGGCCGATGCCGCGACCACCACCGGTCACCAGCGCGTGCGGCGAATGCGGCAATCCGGACATGCGCTTGCTCCCTCAGCTCCTGATCGTTCCCTCGATATATTTTAACCTTCAAATTTTTGCAACGAAAGCGCCGATCGATATGGGGAACGGCCGCATGGCGACCGGCCCGAAAATTGCTTTAAGTATAAAATTATCCCTTCCCATCGCCCGCGGGCCTGTTAGCATCACAGGGCAAAGCAAAAGGATTGTCGCGTGTCGCAGCCTGCGCCAATGATAACAAAGGACGGACGCTTCGCCTACGAAGCCGCGGGCGATCCGGGCGCGACACCTTTGATTTTCCTGCACGGCATTGGCGGCGCGGCGCGAGCCTGGCGGCGCCAGCTCGCCACATTCGGCAACCGCTTCCGCGCGATCGCATGGGACATGCCGGGTTATGGCGGATCGGCGCCGCTCCCCAGCGTGAGCATCGTTGCCCTCGCAGATGCGCTCCAGCAGTTCATCGAGCAGCTCGGCGCAAGCAGGCCTGTTCTGGTCGGCCATTCGATCGGCGGCATGATCGTCCAGAAATGGCTGGTGCAGTCACCTAAACTGGCACGCGCCGTCGTCCTGGCGCAGACCAGCCCGGCCTTCGGCAAGGCCGACGGCGATTGGCAGAGATCCTTCATCGCGGCGCGACTCGGGCCGCTCGACCGCGGGGACACAATGACGTCGCTGGCGCCTTCGCTGGTGAAGGAGCTGGTCGGCGACGACCCTGATCCGAACGGGATGGAAATGGCACGTGATTGCATGGCAAGCGTGCCTGAGGCCAGCTATCGCGCCATGATGCTGGCTCTCATCGGCTTCGATCAGCGCAGCACGCTCAGGGATATTTCCGTCCCGACACTGCTGCTGTCCGGCTCGAAGGACAACAACGCGCCCGCACCGATGATGGCGAAGACGGCGACCTTTATTCCGGGAGCTGAATATGTCGAGCTCGCTGGCGTGGGCCATCTCGCCAATCTCGAACGCCCCGATGCCTTCGACGAAGCGCTCGGCCGGTTCCTGAACTCTCTCGCGACCAAAGCCTAAGGTGATTGCGCCATGACCATGCAAGTCGGCAAGAATATCGGCGCAAGCGACAAGGCTGTGCTCGACGCGCCGATCTTCGATCCCGTCGCATACCGCCTGGGTGACGAGCAGGCCGGCATCATTGCGCGCGCCCGCGAGATCGGCCAAAGCGTGTTCGCCGGCCGCGCCGCGACCTACGATCGCGAGGCGACCTTCCCGACCGAGAATTATCGCGATCTGCACCGCACCGGCCTGCTCGGCATTGCCATCCCCAAGAAGCACGGCGGTCTTGGCGCGAACTACCAGACCTATGCCCTGGCGGCGGCCGAGATCGGCCGCTATTGCGGCGCGACCGCGCTGACCTGGAACATGCATGTGTGCTCGACGCTGTGGTCGGGCCCGCTGGCTGACGATCTCGACATGGACGCGGACACCCGTGCCACGCATGAGCGGCGGCGCGCGGCCCACTACAAGCGCATCGTCGAGGACGGCGCGATCTATTCGCAGCCCTTCTCCGAAGGCGGCGCGGCGGCTGCGGGCGGCGTCGCTTTCGGCACGGAAGCAAGGCCGGTCGAGGGCGGCTGGATCGTCAACGGCAAGAAGATCTTTGCATCGCTCTCCGGTCATGCCGATTATTACGGCGTGCTCTGCACCGAGATCGAGGAAGGCGGGAAGGCTTCGCGCCGCAACACCCTTTATTTGGCCATTCCCGCCAAATCGCAAGGTGTCTCGGTCGTCGGCGACTGGGATCCGCTCGGCATGCGCGGCACCGTCTCGCGGACGCTGCTGTTCAAGGACGTGTTCGCGCCGGAGGATTCCGCGCTGATGCCGCGCGGCGTCTATTTCCAGGCCGCAATGCGCTGGCCGCACATGTTCCTGACGCTGTCGCCGACCTATATGGGCCTCGCGCAAGCCGCTTACGATTTCACCGTGCGTTATTTGCGCGGCGAGGTGCCGGGCATGCCGCCGGTCAAGCGCCGGATGTACCCGACCAAGCAGATCGCGGTCGCGCAGATGCAAATCAAGCTCGAGCAGATCAAAGCGATCTGGTTCCAGGCTGTGACCGAAGCCCGCGCCAATCCGAGCAAGGAACAGGTTCTGCGCGCCTACGCCGCACAATACTCGGTGATGGAGGGCGCCAATGAGCTCGCCGCGCTCGCGATCCGCACCTGCGGCGGTCAGGCCATGCTGCGGTCGCTGCCGCTGGAGCGGATCTACCGCGACAGCCGCTGCGGCTCGCTGATGCTGCCCTGGACCGCCGAGCTCTGCCTCGACCGGATCGGACGCGAGGCGCTGTACGAGGCCGGCGAGACGGACGACTGACGGTGGACCTCTGTAGCCTGATCGACCGCAACGCAGCGTTCGCGCCAGACAAGACGGCCATTGCCTTCGAAGGGGAACGGCTGAGCTATGGCGCGTTCGCCGCACGCATCGAACGGACCGCGACCGCCTTGAAGCAGGAACTCGGCGTCGGTCGCGGCGACCGGATCGCGATCCTGAGCCTGAACCGGCCGGACTACCTCGTTCTGCTCTACGCTTGTGCGCGGCTCGGGGCGATGCTGGTGCCGCTGAACTGGCGGCTGGCGGTCGCCGAGCAGCTGTTCATTCTGAGCGATGCCGGCGCCAAGGTCCTTGTGCTCGAGCAGGCATTTGAGGGAGTGCTTGCCGAGCTTGGGCGGGCTGCGCCGGGGACATCTGTCGTCGGCCTCGACTTCGCGCCGCCTGGCGGCACGACATTCGAAGGTCTGCTGGCTCGCGGCCAGGGCAGCGGCCGCAATCCGCACACCGATCTCTCCTGCCCGCTCCTCATCGTCTACACGTCAGGAACGACGGGACGGCCGAAGGGCGCGGTGCTGCGGCAGGAGGCGCTGTTCTGGAACGGCGTCATGAGCCAGCACATGCACAACATGACGTCAGACGACCACGTGCTGACCGTGTTGCCGCTCTTCCATGTCGGCGGCCTCAATATCCAGACCACGCCCGCGCTGCAGTTGGGTGCAACCGTCACGATCCACGCCCGCTTCACGCCGGATACGGCGCTCGCGGCGATCGAACGCGAGCGGCCGACGCTGACCGTGATGGTGCCGGCGATCATCCAGGCCGTGAGCGAGCATCCCGCCTGGGCGACGGCCGATCTCTCGTCGCTCAAGGCCGTCGCCACAGGCTCGACCATCGTACCGCCGCACTTGATCGACCGCTTCACCGCGCGGGGCGTTCCCGTGCTTCAGGTCTACGGCTCCACTGAAACCTGCCCTATCGCAATCTACACCCGCCTCGGCGGCGATCTGTCGCGTGTGGGATCGACTGGACTCGCCGGCTTGTGTTGTGAGGCAAAAGTGGTCGATCAGGCCGGTGCCGAGATGCCGGCTGGCACACCGGGCGAAATCGCGGTGCGCGGCGCCAACGTGTTTTTCGAATATTGGGGCAATGCGGACGCCACGCGCGATGCATTGCAGGACGGCTGGTATCGCACCGGAGATATCGGCCTGTGCGATGCGGACGGCTATTTCTGGGTGCGCGACCGCAAGAAGAACCTGATCATTTCCGGCGGCGAGAATGTCTACCCAGCGGAGGTCGAGCGCGTCCTGCTCGAACATCCCGATGTCAGCGAATGCGCCGTGATCGGCCGGCCCGACCCGCGCTGGGACGAAGTCCCCATCGCTTATGTGATCCGGCGATCCGGCTCGCATCTCGAAGCGGATGAGCTCAGAACGCACATCCAGGCGCAGCTCGCGCGATTCAAGGTTCCCCGCGAGATCGTCTTCGTCACCGACTTGCCGCGCACGGCGCTGGGCAAGGTGCAGCATTTCCTGCTGAAGCAGCTCGATGCGCAATCGCGCGCGCAAGGAGAAACATCTTGAAGATTGCGGTTCTGGGTGGGGGAAACGGTTCTTTCGCGGCCGCGGGCGATTTTGCGCTGTCGGGGCATGAGGTCCGGCTGTGGCGCCGCCACGCGGATCAGGTCGCGGCGCATCGCGCTGCCGGCTCGCGCATCCTGGTCAAGGATCATAACGGCCGCCACGACGTGAAGCTCGCACTGATCACGGCCGACATCGCCGAAGCCGTCAACGACGTCGAGCTGATCCTCTGCCCCGCGCCCGCCTTCGCACAGCCGGATATTGCCGGTCTGCTCGCCCCGCATCTGCGGGACGGCCAGGTCGTTTTTCTACCGCCGGCGACATTCGGCTCGATGATCTTCGCCCAGGCGGCCCGAGATGCCGGCAACCATGCCAAGGCCGGCTTTGCCGAGACAGGAACGTTGCCCTGGCTGACCCGCAAGCACGGACCGTTCGAGGTCGCGATCACCATCCGCGCCAAGCGACTTCCGGTCGGCGTATTCCCGCTCGATCAGGCCGCGCATGCGCTCGAAGTCATTGGACGCGCCTTCCCGGACGCGATCGAACCGTGCGGAGATGCGCTGTCTGGTGCGCTGATGAATGCAGGACCCATCATCCATCCGCCGTTGATCGTGATGAACGCCGGCCCGATCGAACATTTCGAGCGCTGGGACATCCACAAGGAAGGCACGCAAGCCGCGATCCGCCGGGTCACCGACGCCCTCGACGCGGAACGCATCGCGGTGCGCGAGGCGCTCGGTTACGGCGCGCCGCATTTCCCGCTCGCTCATCACTACGCGAAGGAAGGTGAGATCTGGATGTATGGCCGTGGCTCGCACGACCGGCTGACCGATTCCGGCGACTGGCGCGAACGGATCGTGCTGACCGAGCACCGCTACATGCGCGAGGATCTGCGGCTCGGGCTGTCGTTGCTGGTCTCCATCGCAGACTTGGTAGGCGTCGCCGCGCCGCTGGCCAAAGCGTTCCTGGCGATCGGCGGCGCGGTCTGCGGCGAGGATTTTTCGCGAAGTGGCCGAACCCTCGAGACCCTGGGGCTCGGCGATCTCAGCAAGGCTGAATTGCAGACGCTGCTTCGCAATGGATTCTGATCGATGACCAATCGCGTCAACATTGCCTGTCTCGGGGCCGGCCGCATGGGACGCGGTATCGCCGTCGCATTCGCCTATGCGGGGCACAGGGTCACGATGATCGACATCAAGGCGCGCTCCGCGGACGATTTCGCCAAGCTGGAGGCGGACGCGCTCGACGAAGTCAGGAAGACCTTTGCCAGCCTGTCGAAGCTGGGACTATTGACCGAAGCGGACGTCGATCCGCTCATCGCGCGGGTCTCGGTGGTGGCGGCCGGCGAAAGCGGTACAGCGCTGTCCGAGGCCGGTATGGTCTTCGAGGGCGTTCCTGAGGTTGTCGAGCTCAAGCGGGAGGTGCTGGCGACCGCCTCAAGACAAGTGGGCCCAGACACGATCATTGCATCGACGACGTCGACCATCCTCGTCGACGATCTCTCCGGCGCGATCGTGAACCCTCGCCGTTTCCTCAACGTGCACTGGCTCAACCCGGCCTATCTGATCCCGCTGGTCGAGGTTTCGCCTGGCAAGGCCACCGATCCCGCCATCATCGACGAGGTCAAGGCGCTGCTTGAAGGCATTGGCAAAGTACCGGTGGTCTGCGCAGCGACGCCGGGCTTCATCGTCCCGCGCATCCAGGCGCTGGCGATGAACGAGGCCGCTCGTATGGTCGAGGAGGGTGTCGCCAGCGCGGAGGAAATCGACAAGGCGATCCGCTACGGCTTCGGCTTCCGCTACGCCGTGCTCGGCCTGCTTGAATTCATCGACTGGGGCGGCGGCGACATCCTCTACTACGCCAGCCGCTATCTCGAGGGCGCACTCGGCAGCGACCGCTATCGGGCGCCAGAGGTGATTTCGCGCAACATGAGCGAGGGCCGGATCGGCCTGCGGACGGGCGCGGGCTTCCTCGACTATTCCGGGCTCGATGTCGATGCCTATCGTGTGGAGCGACTCAAAGCCATGGTCGACCTGCTCCGCCACTTTGGCCTGGCGCGGCCGCCGGTGGTCGATCGCGGCTAGCCGAAGACGTCCTGGAGCACACCGTCACGGACGACGGCAACGCCGTCGAGTTCGATGGTGGTTCCCATCATTGGCAGATCGAAATGACCCGACGTGTAGCGGCCTGCGAACTCGTTCGCACCGGTCGAGAACAGGAAATTGCCGGACACAGCGCGAAGCTCCGTGCCGTTGGTATCGCGCTGGTCGTACATCGAGAGCGCCTCGTACCGCGCGCCGGGATTCATGCCAAAACCGACATGCGAGACCGCATAGGCTTCGCGATCGCCCCAGGCGGCGAGATAGCTGCGCATCATCGCGGCATCCGTACCTTCGCCTTCCAGCTCGACGACATAATCGTCCTTCAGCGTCATCTTAACCGGCGACGTCAGATAACGCTTGAAGGTGAGATTGATGTCGCCGGGCGCCATTACCAGCGTGCCGTTGATGGTCCCGCTTTTGGGAAAGCTGACGACGATTCCGCCGGGCCAATGCGCCAGCGTACCGGGTTTGTCGGTCCAGCCCCATACGCCGACCGTGGAGGCTCCGATCATATCAACATCAAGAGCCGTTCCTGCTTTTGAGGTGACCCGCATCCGCTTGGTCCCGCGCAGCATTTTTGCCGCGGCACGAACGCGCTTCTCGAGCGCGGGATCTGGCACCATCCGCTCCAGCGCCTCGGGATGCTCGTTTGAAATCACCAGAATACGCGCGCCAGCCTTGAGAATTTCCGGTGTCTCCACCGCATGCATCAGGCCCTCGATGGTGCAATCCACTACAAAGCCGGCCTGCTGAAGCGCGCTGATCACCGGCCCCAGCCGATGGATCGCCTCGCTTGCCCCGGTCGAGCGAACCGGAACGACATGACGGTTACGCGATGTCGGCATCACCACATGAAACGGCCGTGCTCCCATCCGCAGAAGCGCGAGCTCCGCCAGATGCACGTTCAACGCACGTGACTGGGTTTCCGAGAGGATCGCCGCCGTATCGCCGGTCTTGACGGCGCATCGCTCAAAGATCTCGCAAAATGCGTCGATCCATTTTGCCTCGATGCGATCAGCCAGCATGGTTCACTCCCTGTCTTCAGAATTCTTATTTGTCTGTTACGCTTCGGGGAAGCCCCGGAGCAGATACGATCGCACGGCTCCAAGCAAGCCGTTCAGGATCAAACCCAGCAGCGAGATCGTGATCAACGGGACGAACATGTCCACAGCCTGAAAGGTTCGGGCCGCCGTCACGAGCGCATGACCCAATCCGTCCGTCGAGGTGATCATCTCGGCCAGAAACACCACGATGCAGGAAATGACAAGACCGATCCGGCAGCCGGTCAGGATCGACGGCAGGGCCGCCGGCAGCACGACCTTGAAGAGGATTTCATAGCGCGGCGTTCCCGCCGCCATGGCCGACCAGATCAGCTTCTGCTCCACGGTCGACGCACCGTAGTAGGTGGACAACAGAATTGGGAAGAGAGCATCGGCAGCCACCAATGTGATCTTCGACCCGTGGCCAAAGCCGAGCAGCAGCAGCAATGCTGGATAGAGGGCGACCTTGGGCAACGGCGCCAATACGCGCACGATCGGCCGAACCACGGCGTTGATCGCGGGATTGGCGGCGGCAGCGATGCCGATACTGACACCCAGTACGACCGCAATCGCGAACCCGGCAAACAGCCGGGTCAGGGTGGCCGTGATCTCCTGCTGAAACGTCCACGTCACGAGCTGCTGGAACAGCCGGCTGAAGACATAGCCCGGCGGCGGCAGCAGCGTCACAGGTGCAAGGCCTGTTGACACGAGGCCTTGCCAAACTGCGATCACCAGCACGATTGGTGCAAGCCCGAGAACGACGTTTGGGGAGAGAAGGCGCGACATCATGAGAAGCTCAGCGGCAGGTCGAACTGAGGCTCGGACCAGCGCACAAGGCGGGCACGAACCCTTTCGAAAATCGCGTCGAGGCAGATTCCCATTGCCCCCACGATGATGATCATCGCAAAGACGGTGTCATATTGGCCCATGTCGAGTGCGTTGAACAGGATGTTCCCGGCGCCGGACTGACGGGCGATCATCTCGCTTGTGATCATCGTGATCAGTGCCAACACCAATCCCGTGCGGCAGCCCGTCAGAATTTCCGGCAGTGCCGCGGGTAACACGATGCGCACCAGGCGTTGCGCCGGCGAGAGCCCCATCGCGGCGCCTGACCATACCATCTTCTCTTCGACCGCTTTGGCGCCTTCGAAGCTGTGATAAATCACGGGCAGGCTGACGCCGAGGAAGATCACCAACGTCTTCGTGATGTCGCCAACGCCCAGCCACAGCATGATGATCGGCATCAACGCCGCCTTCGGCACCGGGTAGATCACCATCAGAAGCGGATTGAAGAAGGCCGCGACCGCGGCGCTACGCCCCATTAAGAGACCGAGTGGAATCGAAACAAGCACCGCCACGCCAAACCCGATCGCCATGCGCCGGAGCGAGGCCAGAATGTTGATCAGGGATTCCTTATCGCCAAGAATATCCGGGATCGCCCGCATCGCCTCGATCGCCGTCGGAAAGCTGTCGTTCTTCAGCGCGAGTGACGCCACCTGCCACACCACCAGCAATCCGATACAGGCGAGCACCGGGGCAGCGCGCTTGACTATGGCAGCCGACGACATCATGCGGGCGCGCCGGCTGCGTCGCTCTCATCGAACATGTGCTCGATATCGACGACGTATTTCTGGTACCGTGGATCGAGCAACAGCTCGTTGCGACGGCGCGGCCGCGGCAGTTCAATGTCGATGACCTGCCGGATGCGGCCGGGCGATTTCGACATCATGACGACCTTGTCGGAGAGGAAGACAGCTTCGTCGACCGAGTGGGTGACGAATAGCACCGTCTTGCGATCACGCTCCCAGATGTTCAAGAGATCGTTCTGCAAGCGGGTCCGGGTATGCGCGTCGAGCGCACCGAACGGCTCGTCCATCAATAGAACTTCGGGATGGTAGGCGAGCGTTCGCGCCAGCGCGACGCGCTGCTTCATGCCACCCGACAGCTCCTTGGGATAGAAGTTCTCGTAGCCCTTGAGGCCCACCATTTCGATCAAGGCCCGGCTCTGCGCTTCAGCCTCGGCGGCGCGCACGCCTTGCTGGCGCGGACCATACATCACATTGCCGAGTACCGTTTTCCACGGAAACAGGGCAAACTCCTGAAACACGGGTCCGCGATCTGGACCAGGCCCCGTGATCGCCTGTCCCTTCATCTTCGCCGCGCCGCTGGTCGGGCTGACGAAGCCCCCGACGATGTAGAGCAGTGTCGACTTGCCACAGCCGGAGGGACCGAGGATTGAGACAAATGCGCCCTCGTCGATCGTGAGCGAGATGCTCGATAACGCCACATGATCCTTCCGCGCCGAGGTTTGAAAAACCTGCGAGACGCGGTCGATCTGAATGATCGCAGAAGCCCGGTTTTGTGACATCACCGGTTTCACCCATTCACTCGATCTCGAAGGCACCGCCGTCATCCCGTCGCTCGCCTCACTTGCGCGTAAACATTACTCGACGAACCTGCCGAACGTTCACCTTCAGCGGCACGAGCTTAGCAAGAAACCTGCCAGACAGAGATCGTTTTCGCACCCGGCTGTGCGTCATTCGAACCAGGGCCATTCCGCCGGCCCTTCATGCGTGACAGCTCCACCCGGTGCCTGGCCGACCAACCGCGCATATTTCGCCAGCGCGCCGGCTCGATGACGCGGCGGCCGAGGCTTCCAATCGCGTCGGCGCGCCGCAAGTTCCTGCTCGTCGACCAGCAGATCCATCCGCCGGTTTGCGGCATCAATCCGGATCCTATCGCCGTCACGAACAAGCGCCAGGGGACCGCCAACAAACGCCTCAGGAGAGACGTAGCCGATGCACATGCCCCGGGTCGCGCCAGAAAACCGTCCGTCGGTGATCAGGGCCACTTTCTCGCCCATGCCTTGCCCGTAGATCAGCGCGGTGACCCCAAGCATCTCGCGCATGCCGGGGCCACCAACCGGCCCTTCATTGCGGATCACCAGCACCTCGCCCGCCTTGTAACTGCGGTCACGAACCGCTTTGACGCAAGCCTCCTCGTCTTCAAAAACACGCGCCAGGCCCTCGAAGAATTGGTTCTTTAATCCCGCAACCTTGATCACCGCGCCGTCGGGACAAAGATTGCCTTTCAGCACCGCCACGCCGCCATCGGGCATGATCGGCGCGCGGGCCGCGTAAACGACCTCACCATCGGGCGCGTTGGCTGCACCATATTCTTCGGCAAGCGTGCGGCCCGTGATGGTGATGCAGCTGCCATCGATATGCCCGCTCTGGATCAGTTCGCGGATCACCACGGCGGCGCCGCCGATATCGTAGACATCCTTCGCCGTGTATTTGCCTCCGGGCCGCAGATTCCCGATCAGCGGTGTCCTGGAAAAGATCTCGCCGACGTCATCGATGGTGAACGCGATGCCCGCCTCGTTCGCGATCGCCGGCAGATGCAGAGCGGCATTGGTCGAACCGCCCGTCGCAGCGACAAGCGCGGCGCCATTCTCCAGGGACTTTCGCGTCACGATGTCGCGCGGCAGTGGCCCGCCGCGTTCCAGCATCTCCATGATCAGGCGTCCAGCGCGTCGCGAGATCTGCGCGCGCTCGGCGTAGACACCGGGCACCATCGAGACGTTGGGGATGGTGAGGCCCATCGCCTCCGACACCATGCCCATCGTATTCGCAGTGAACTGGCCGGCGCACGCACCGATCGTCGGCAGGCAGGCACGCTCGATCCGCTCGAGCGTGGTGCCGTCGATCTCACCGGTCATGAAGCTGCCGACAGCCTCATAGGAGTCGAGCACCGTCAGGGTCCGCCCGTCCACGCGGCCCGGCAGCGAGCTGCCGCCGTAGATGAAAATGGATGGCACGTTGCAGCGAACCATGCCCATGATCACGCCGGGAAGCGTCTTGTCGCACCCGCCATATCCGATCAGGGCATCGTAAGCCAGACCATGGACGACCGCTTCGATGGAGTCGGCGATCAGCTCGCGCGAAAACAGGGAGAACTTCATCCCCTCATGATTCATGCTGATGCCGTCGGAAACCGACACTGTGGAGAATTCCCGCGGTGTGCCACCGGCCTCCTCGATTCCGGTCTTGGCCGCGGCGACCTGAAAGTCGTGGGTCATATTGCAGGGCGTCTGCTCGCCCTTCATGCTGACGACGCCGACCATCGGCTTGGCGATCGCGGCGTCGTCGAGACCCATTGCGCGCATGAACGCACGATGCGGGGCTCGATCGAGACCGTCTGTGGTGACCCGTGATCGCAACTTCTTCATACGTGCATCTTCTTCATGCTGCGTCCCGGATGATCCGGGACGCCACGATCCCCCTCTTCGGACAATTCGCCCGCTCGCTTATTGCAGCGGAGCGACGATCGTCGGATGCTTGAACTGTGCGACATCCAGTTTCGGCAGCATTCCTGTCTCTGCATAGATGTCCAGCATCTTCTGGATCGCGGGGAAGTTCGGTGCCGCACCTGGATCGCGGCCGAAATCGTTGTCCTTGAGCAGATATGTTTCGAGCACTGGAACGGGCGCTTTCAGCACCTCGGACACGACCTTCAGGGTCTCTTCGCGGTTTGCCAGCGCCTTCTTCATGCCCGACGTGATGTCGCGGACATAGGCCTTGACCAGTTCCGGGTTCTTGTCGACGAAATCGGCGCGGCAGGCTTCGAGGATGTGCACGATATTCGGCATGGCCTGCGACAGCGAGAACAGCTTTCGGGTGCCACCCTTTGCTTCTGCGCGCGCGGCAAAGGGCTGATTCATGTTGACCGCATCGACGCGGCCCTGCCGGAGCGCGTCTTCGGAGACGGCAAAGCCGACCTCGACCAGCTTGATGTCCTTGGCCGGATCGACGCCATTCTGCTTCAGGAGCAGGTTGAATGGCCCCTGCGTGCCGCCGCCGATCACGGAAATGCCGACCGTCTTGCCCTTGAGATCGGCGATCGTCTTGATCGGCGAGTCACTCATGACAGCCCAATAGACCGAGAAGCCGCCGGGCTTCTCGAAGACGTGCTGCGCCACGATATAGGCCTTGAGATTGCCGCCGACCACGCCATTGGCGAGCGACAGCGGCGCCTGTGTCGCGCAATCCAGCGCCCCGGCTGCAAGTGCCTGCGTCATCGGCGCGGTGCCCTGAAACTGGGTCCATTCGATGTTGTAGGCCTTGCCGAGGTTGGGAAACTCAGCCGGGCGGCGCATCATCCAGTACTTGGATTCTTCGGCCGGGATCGTCCAACCGACGCGGATGGTCTGCTGCGCCCGCAACGGGCCTGAGCCCGCGATCACGGCCGCAACCGCGCTCAATGCCAGGATCCACCTCGAAACGGTTCGCATCTTGCCCACTCCGCTGCTCCGGCGCCCGACGGGCGCCACCCAACCCGACCGGTCCAAATGTTTCATGGTTCAAACAATCAGGCAAGCCATGCATGCGCCACGGTGTCACTGAGCGAAGCGCCATGTAAGGTAAGCTCGCAGTCGCACGGCGTTGCGCTGCGACAGACGGAGGCAACCTATGGCTGATGCAAGCAGGACAAACCCGCAGAGGGTCGAGAGGCTCGGCTATATCGGCCTTGGACTCATGGGGGCGCCCATGACCCGGCGTCTGCTCAAAGCCGGCCATCAGGTCACCATTTGGAACCGATCGCAGGACAAGATGGCTCCGCTGGTCGAGGCCGGCGCAAGCCGCGCAGCCACACCCCGCGACGTGATGGCGAGCTCGGAGATCGTCTTCATGTGCGTGACGGACGCCGCCGCCGTCGAAGAGGTGATCTTCGGACGCGAAGGTCTTTCGTCGGCTCCGGGCGCCGGGAAACTTGTCGTCGACTTCTCGTCGATTCATCCTGACGCCGCACGCAACCTTGCAACGCGACTGAAAGACGCGAACGGTACCGGCTGGATCGATGCGCCAGTGTCCGGGGGCACGAAGGGCGCTGAGGAAGGCACCCTTGCGATCATGGCTGGCGGAGAAGCGGCCGATATCGAGAGGGTACGGCCCTATGTGCTGGCCATGGCGCGCAGGTTCACTCAAATGGGCCCGATCGGCGCCGGCCAGACCACAAAGCTCTGCAATCAGGTGATCGTCGGATGCGCGATGGCCGTCCTCGCGGAAGCAACACGTCTTGCCGTGAACGCCGGAATTGACGCCAACCGATTGCCCGAAGCACTCGCCGGCGGCTTCGCGGATTCCATCCCACTCCAGCTCTTCGTGCCGCGGATGGTTCAGGGCATTCACACCCCGCCGCTCGGGCACATCGCCACAATGCTCAAGGACCTCGATACGGTCGCCGATGTCGCACAGGCGACGTCCACGCCGGTGCCGATGGCCTCGCTTGCGGGGCAACTTTTCAGGCTGGCCAAGTTAGCGCGAGGCGCGGAAGCCGACGCGCTGGAGATCTACAAGCTTTCAGCGTCGGAGCGTCAAGCTGTCTAGGATGGCAGCGAGTTACGGCGCCTTGTTGCGCTCATCGTCGGCCAGAAAGCGACCGAACGTCCCGTGCGCGAAGAGCAGCGGCTCCTTCACATTGTAGGTATAAGCCTCGACTGCGCCGAGAAAGATCACGTGGTCGCCGCCATAGTAGCGATTGACGGAGCGGCATTGGAAATTGGCGACGCTGTCTGCCAGCACCGGCGCACCGCCAAGCCCCGGCGCCCAATCGACGCCGGTGAACTTGTCGTCGGACGGTTTTGCGAATTTGTTCGCGAGTGCCTGTTGCGAAACGCCAAGCACGTTGACCGTGAAATGACTGGCGTTCTGGAATACGGTCAGACTGGAGGAATAGACAACGAGGCTCCACAGAACCAGCGGAGGATTCAGCGAGACCGAGGCGAACGAATTGCACGTCAGACCATACGGCTTGCCATCAGGAGCCGCGGCCGTGATGATCGTTACGCCCGTTGCGTAGGTGCCGAGCGCGTTGCGGAAATCGCGAGGATCGATCGACGAGCTGTCGCTCGCGAATTCGTTGGCTGGATCGGGAACGGCCGGCTGCTTCGGCAGATCATTCATCGGCCGGCCTCACAGCGTGAGATTCTCGGACGGCAGGCCCAGCGCCACGCGTCCATAATTGGTCCCCGCCGCGTCGAAATTGAACGCGAGATGCGAGTTGATCGCGTGCGCATCGCGGAACTGCCGCTGCAGCACGCCCGTCGTGAACAGGCCGCGCGCTCCGCTCGCGGCAAACAGCATGGAGACCGCTTCGGTGCACAGATTCACCGAAAAGGCTCCATCGCGCCGATATCTGGTTTTGGTCGCCATATCGGGAATACGACCGCACCGAGCGTTCTCCATCGCATCCAGGCAGGCTGAGCGCATGATCAGGCGCGCCGCATCGATCTTCGCCGAGGCCTCCGCGATCTTGATCTGCGTGCTTTGAAAGTCGCTCAGCTTGGCACGGTTGTAGGTCGAGATGCGATGACGCGCGACCTCGGTATAATCGTCGAGGCACGCCTGCGCGTTTCCCAGCGCGACTCCGGAGAGGACGTAAGGAAACAGCGAGAACACAGGGAGCGCATATAGCGGATTCGGATTGACCTTGCTTCCCGGCGTTGGGCCCCCGGCGAGATCGCCGACGGCGACCGTCATATAATCAGGCACAAAGGCGTCCCTGACCTCCACGTCGCAAGATCCCGTCCCGCGCAATCCCGCGACATTCCAGGTGTCGAGGACATTATAGTCGCCTTTCGGCAGCAAAAAGATCCGATACGCGATGCCGTCGGCTTCGTCGTCGGAGTAAACAACGCTTGCAAGCATATTCCATTCGCAGGAGGCGACGCCCGAGGAGAACGGCCAGCTACCATGCAGCCGATATCCACCCGCGACCCTCGTGGCGCGTCCGGCCGGAAAAATGAACGAGGACGCAATCAACACGTCCGGATCGCCATCCCAGACCAGGTCCTGCGCCTTCTGCTCGAACATGCCGAGCATCCAATGATGGCTCGCCAGGTTGGCGAGGTTCCAAGCCACCGAGGCATCCGCCGATCCAAGCAGTTCTGCGCAGTCGATCAGGGCAACATAGTCAAGCTCCGCGCCGCCTATCCGTCTCGGTTGGAGCATCCGGAACAGGCCGGCGTCGTGAAGATCCTTTTCAGTCTCCGGCGGAAGATGCCGTAGCTCCTCCGTCCGCGCCGCCCGCTCTCGCAGCCGTGGGAGGAGCGCCCGGGCCTTCGCGATCATTGCCGCATAGGCGCGTTCACCGGCTTCCAGTCCAGCGGGCTCGCTCATGCTCGGCTCTCGACCAGGCGCCATTCGTATCCCTCGCTTTTGCACAGTTATGCGGCCGGACCTTCGCCAAATCAAGTCGAGGCCACGGTCGCAGTGCGGTCGCGTGGTACCTGCCTAGCTCAAATCGGCCGAAGGCTTGGCCGATCCAAAGGCGCCCTTTTCGGCGAACTCCGCGATGCGACGTTCGTCGTAGCCGAGCGTATCGTGCAGGACTTGCTTCGTATGCTCACCCAGCAGCGGAGCAGCCACGGGATCAATGGCCCCAGTCAGGCTCATCGCAATTGGCGGCTCGATGTTGGGGACCCATTCTGCTGTACGATGCGGAATCCGGCTCAAGCGGTGGCGCTCGCGCGCTTCCGGCGCATTGAACCCCTCCTCCACCGTCCGGAGATAGCCGACCGGGATATTGGCCAGCTTCATCTTTGCCATCCAGTTCTCGAGGGTATCGCTTGCAAAGACCTCGGCGATAGCTGCCCGCAGGAGCTCCTTGTTCTCGGAGCGCGCTTTCCGCGTCGCAAATTTCGGATCGGTGATCAGATCGGGCTGGTCGAGCACCTCGACCACGAGCCGGCGATAAAGCCGGTCGTTGGCGCAAGCCATGTACAGCGGCCCATCGGACGCCTCGTAGACGCCCACGGTGGGAGATCCGCTCGGCGAATTGCCAAACCGGCCGGGATTCTCGCCGTTGATCAGATAGGCCATGCCGTAGAAACCGGTCATCCCCATCGCAATGTCGAACAGAGCGACCTCGACATGCTGCCCGCGACCGAGCCGGTCCCGCGCCAGTAATGCCAGCAGGATGGCGTTGCAGGCAGACATTCCCGTGGCCATATCCACGATCGGCGGACCGGTACGGACCGCCGGGCCGTCGGCAAACCCGTTGAGCGACATGAAGCCGCTTTCCGCCTGCGTGATGGGATCGAAGCCTGGACGCGCAGCGAACGGTCCGGTGCGCCCATAGGCGGAGATCGAGCAATAGACCAGCCGTGGATTTAGCGAAGCGACAAACTCATAATCGAGGCCGAATTTCTTCATGACCCCGCTGGAAAAATTTTCGACGACAACGTCTGCATTGCGGATCAGGTCGAGCGCGATCTCGCGAGCCTCCGGCACGGTAAGGTCGAGCACGATGCCGCGCTTGTTGCGGTTAAGGCTGAGATAGGCGGCACTCTCTCCACCGATTTCGGCGTGCTCATAGGCTCGTGTGTCGTCGCCGCCGTCAGGGTTTTCAATCTTGATGACTTGCGCGCCGAAATCAGCAAGCGTCTGTGTGCAGGCCGGCCCAGCGACGACACGCGTAAAATCGACGACCAGCAGACCATCGAGTGCAGTTGGCCCTCCCCTCGCCCGCGACGCACGTTCCGGCAACTGAGGCTTGGTAGGCATTGATAGCGCTCCTTTACATCGGCTTATAGCCGCCGAATTTCCTGCAAGATCGAACTTAAAGCCCGGCGCCACCGACTTCGCAAGTGTTTCACCTGCTCGGCCTGAGAACGCAAAAAAGGCCTGGCGGCCATCGGGCTGCCGGGCCTCTCGACATACTGCACATATAGGCTGCGCCACATCGGACTATTCGACGTTACAGGCCGCATTCCGCATCACGGGAAACGCCGCTCACCGCCCATCTCAGCCACTTTCGCCAGTAAAGCGTATGCGGCCAGGCCCAGGGCATCTCGGGCTCAACCTCGATCCGTCGTACGGCGACGTTGCCGCCGAGGAATCCTCACTTACCCAACACGACCTGGACGCCTAACAAGACGGCCCCCATCAGGCCGGTGGCGATTACCGTGATGACAGCCTTCAACGTATACCGCTGCGCCTGGTCCACGCTTTTCCGCCATCGCCGCAGGTGTTGGAAGTCCGCCCTGAGCTCTTTCCGATCGTCATCCTCGATTCCAAAAGAAGCCAGCGCCGACGCCACTGCCTTCGATACGATCGCATCGATGCTCTCTTGCTGGAGTCTGTGCTGCTCAGCCAGCGTCTCGGCAACAATGGCCTTGATTTCCTCGTCCACCATCTTCACCGCTTGATGATCCTTGCAGCGTTCTCGAAGCCGCGTTTGACGAGGTAGGGGACCACGAGATTGGCCGTGATTCCTGCCAGAGCATCCGTGGATGCCAAAGCCGAGGACTTTGTCCCAGACCAGGAGTTTTGCAAGATGTAGTGCCGCGCGATAGACCATCAGCTTGTCCGGCTTTTACGAGTGCCCGATCTCGGCTGCTGGAGATCGCAGCGGCGTGAGCAAGGAGCGCAGCGCCGCGCGGGCCAGCACGTTCGCGCGTCCAAGGCCGGCTACTGTGCGGACGGGCGGCACATGCGCCCGGGGTTTTGCCCGTCGTGTCAAACGTCTGAAAATGCGACCAGAGCTTGCCGGGAACCTACCTGACGAGAGGCGCGTTTAGTCCTTCTTGGAAGGAACGTTCGTTCGATGAGTTACACTGTCCTGGTTGTTGACGACGACCCCGCCGTCCTCGACGTGATCGTCGGCATGCTGGAAGATCTTGGCTGCCAGGTGATCAGTGCCCAAAACGGTCCGAATGCGCTCGATCAGCTCAACGAGAACCAGGACATCTCCATCCTGATCACGGACATCAATATGCCGGACATGGATGGCCATGAACTGGCCGAGTTAGCCAAACGAGTCCGCCCCGAGTTGAAGGTGCTTCAGCTGTCCGGTCGCGAACCCCGGCGCGGCGGCCTTCCGATGATCAGGAAGCCGTTCTCGTTCGAGGAACTCGCCGACATCATGCAGCGGACCGCCGGCATTTGCTGACCATCATGCCCAAAAGAAAACCCGCAGCGGATTGCTCCCGCGCGGGCTGAACCAAACTCTTTCGATGATGCCATTCTGCCAGTGTTTTGCCCGACGTGTCAACGCGGCAAACGCGGAGCGGCAAGCCCTTCCTCCCAGCTAGATATGTGGTGTGCGAGGGGCTTGCTTCAAGTCCCCGTCCCTGCCGTAGAACCCGTGGCCCAGCCAACACATCGAGGGGTCACGCCATGCCTGTATTGCTTCCAAGGTCCCGTTCCCAGCAGCAGGCGCATCGCGCCGGCGCGAGGACCGCGGCGATGACTGATCATGCCGCGGTGATCGCCGGCGCTGGCCCGACCGGCTTGATGCTGGCTGCGGAGCTCGCACTCGCCCATGTCAACGTCGCTGTGGTCGAGCGGCGCGCGAACCAGGAGCTGGTTGAGACCCGCGCCGGCGGATTGCACGCCCGCACCCTCGAGATCTTCGATCAGCGCGGCGTCGCCGACCGCTTTCTGCGCGAGGGCCAGATTACCCAGCTCGCCGGCTTCGCGTGGACGCGGCTCGACATCAGCGACCTCCCCACCCGGCACGCTTACGGCCTTGCGCTGCGGCAGAGCCACATCGAGCGCATCCTGGCCGGCTGGGTCGAGGAACTCGCAGTTCCGATCTATCGCAATGCCGAGGTAACGGCTTTTGCGCAGGATGAGACCGGCATCGATATCGCGTTGTCCGGCGGCGAGACGCTACGCGCAAACTATCTCGTTGGCTGCGACGGCGGTCGCAGCCTAGTGCGCAAAGCCGCCGGCATCGAGTTCGCCGGTTCCGATCCGACGCTCAGCAATCTCATGGCCGAGGTCGAGATGCGCGAGGCGCCCGCTTTCGGCCTGCGTCACGACGCAATCGGCTTTCACGGCCTCAGCAAGACCGAGCGCGGACGCGTGCTGGTCGTCGTGACGGAAGCAACGCTCGAGCGCACCGGCGAGCCCACATTGCGCGATCTCAGCGACGCCCTCATCGCGGTCTACGGCACCGACTTCGGCCTCAACAATCCCGCCTGGATCTCCCGCTTCACCGATGCGGCACGGCAGGCCGTGTCCTATCGCAAGGGGAGCGTGTTGCTCGCCGGCGATGCCGCGCATATCCATCACTCCGTCGGCGGACAAGGTCTCAACACCGGCGTGCAGGACGCCGTCAATCTCGGCTGGAAGCTGGCGCAGGTGGTAAATCGCATCTCGCCGGACAGCCTGCTCGATACCTACCATTCCGAGCGCCATCCCGTCGCGGCACGCGTCCTGCAAAACACCATGGCGCAAATCGCCCTGCTCCGCCGCGGCGACGATGGCCTCAAGGCCGCGCGCGACGTCGTCTCCGAGCTGCTCGCCATGGACCAGCCGCGCCAGCGCGTTGGCGCAATGATGAGCGGGCTCGACATCCGCTATGATCTCGGCGAAGGGCATGCGCTGCTCGGACGGCGTATGCCGGATCTCGATCTGACGGTCGAAAGGCAGCCACTAAGACTGTTCACGCTACTGCACGGCGCGCGGGGCCTGCTGCTCAATTTTGAGAAGGCAGATGTTCTCGACATCACGCCATGGGCGGGGCGCGTCGAAGCGGTCGATGCTGCCTACGACGGCACATGGGAGCTTCCGGCCATCGGACAGATCGCCGCGCCCAAGGCCGTGCTCGTGCGGCCCGATGGACATGTGGCCTGGGTGGAAGACGATAGCCAACGCGGACTTGCGGAGGCGCTGACGACCTGGTTCGGGCCGCCTGCTGCGTAGTGTTACGAACGTCTCACTCGCCGCCGAGACAAACAAAGCCCGCGGCATCCCCCACGCCTGATCCGAACTCCTTCACTGATGCCATTCTGCCAAGTCTTTTGCCCGTCGCTTCAAATTCGAAACGGCCGCGGCCCGTGACAGACGGCAGGTTCAGCCGGGAGCCGCCGCTCCAACCCGCAAACGGCGTAACTCGCCCATGCGAATCGCCACATCGAACGGCTCGGCCACCAGATCGACACGCCGCAGCGTAAGATCGAACTCGAAGCTGATCTCGGGATAGCGCCGGGAGAACTCCGCCAATTGGGACGCAAGATAAGTCGTGGCGAGATCCACAGGCAGAGAAACGCGCAAGACGCCGCTCGGGTGGGCAAGCATCTCGCGCCGCAACTGCGCCTTTTCAAGGGAATCGGCCTTTTTTGCGGACCGTCGCGCCGATCAGTCCGAGGCCCGCCTTTAACCCGAAACGGTCCTGCATGCGGTTGTAGTGCATGCGGTCTCCGTCTGGCTCTTCCAGCTGAAGCCTACGATCTTAGTAGTCGATCAGAATGGCGGCTGCGTTGGGGGAAAGCCGAGCAGGAGGATCAATATCACTCGCGCGGAATTAATGGGACGGGCCACACATCTCCGAGGAGGTTCGAATGTACTCGCGCGTTCTGGGACTCACGATATCTACCCTCATTCTGGCGTATTGCAATGCGGGCGCGATCGCACAGGACCGAATGACACCCCAGCCAGATCAGCAACAAATGCAATCTCATTCCATGGGCCGGGAAAGCCCGAGCACGATAGGGCAAGGTGGCATGAACGACATGATGGGAGGACATATGATGGGGCGTGGCATGATGGGTGGGAGCGCCATGGGACCTCCTTTTATGATGCGTATGATGTTCGCTCTGATGGACGCCGATGGCGATGGGACCATCTCACTGCAAGAGTTTCAGGCAGCTCACGAACGAATTTTCAAGGCGATGGACAGCAATAAGGATGGCAAGCTTACCCTGGAGGAGATGCAAGCTTTTATACATCGGACCAGGTAATTGGCTCGGCGTGGATGGCGCGTCGTAGCGCGCGCCATCCGCTCCTACGATCGGTCTCTTACGAGGAGCCAGCCTTACGCCTTCAGGTCCGTGATCCGCATAATCGCGACCACATTGCCATCGTTGAACGCCTGTTCTTTTGTATCCCTGTTGCAAGTCCAGACAAAATTCTTTTTGCCCGTAAAGGTCTTTCCGTCCTGCTCGAGCCGAAGCTCGCCTTCGGTGATATGGCAGACCATGGCATTCATCATCGGGGGTCCCATGGTCTTCGATCCCGGCTGCATAATGATATCGCGCATTGAGACGGCCTTAAAACCTGGGATCAGGGATGGTGTCTCGCCTTCATATTCACGCACTACAACACCTGCCCAAGGCGTCGTATCCTTGTAGCCTGTGGTTTGAGCGGCGGCTGGCTTCACTATGGCAGCCGAAGCCGCTGCCAGCCCGATTCCCAGTGCTGACCTTCGATCGATCTTGGTCATCGCTTTTCTCCCAACATAACCTAACGACCGCTGCAAAGCGGCGCGCAAAGTTTGTGGCTAAGGTGGTACGAAACCGAAAAAAGGATCGGTCGCTAAGAGATCCTGCCTGCCGATAGCACCAGCGCTGCTCGTTCGCCCTCGACGGTGATTTCGGCACATCCCGCTTCAAGGGCAGCGACATTCTACGCCTGCAGACAGATCCGGGAAACAGATAGGTTGCACGATAGGATTGTCAGGCGGTTCGAGGCAGGGAAACTGCGACCCTGAGGACTGTCCGGAGCCCTCTGAGACATACCGAGAGGGCCGATCCGCTTTGCGCCCAAGAGCTGCCGTTCCCGCAAATTCGCATTTGCCCAAAGCGCTCGGTTGCTGACGAGTGCGAGGACCTTTCATCGACTCGGCCGGCGGTAGTTAGTGGATTGCCCATGGGTTGCAGGCATTTGCTGATCACCACCAATTTCGCGTTTGGGTCGTCTTAGGGTGTGGTCAGCCTTCTTAGATTGAATATAGGCTTGAGTTGCAGAGTGTTAGCCACTTCATAATGCTTGTTGAGCCTGCCGGCTTAAGCTCGTCGAGACAACCGCTCGGGAGGCAACGATGACACCCGGCTGGCTTATTTTCCCTGCGACTATCGCCTGTATCTGCTTCCTGACCATCGTGAGCTTGATCATCCTTGGCGCTTGGTAGGCAGCTGACGAAGAGAATCTTCAAAGAGCGCGCTCTGAAGATTCGCCCATAGACCGACGCGACCTCACGTCGGTCGGAATTCGATCGGGTGCGGCATGAATTGTCCGAGTTGCGGCAGAGTCAACCCAGAGGGAAAGAAGGTCTGTGGCGATTGCGGCGCGCCGCTATTCCTTCGCTGCCCTGCGTGCGGGGCCGACAATCCGCCAGACAAGAACTTCTGTGGCGACTGCGGTGCCGCGCTCACGCCGACAGTACCGCCGCAAGTAACAGCAGGGGCCGGCGCCTCGACGTCCATCGTAGCGCGGGCCACGGAGCGCTCGAGCTTGTCACCCGCGCCAAGTTCTTCCGCCGAGCGTCGCCAGCTCACAGTGATGTTTTGCGACCTCGTCGGCTCGACGGCACTTGCGACAAGGCTCGATCCAGAAGATCTACGAGACATAATCGCCGAGTACCGCGATAGCGTAGCGGCGGTCGTCCGCAAGTACGGTGGCACTATCAGCCGCTACATCGGCGATGGCATGCTCATCCTGTTCGGCCATCCTTCAGCGCATGAGGACGATGCCGAACGCGCGGTGCGCGCTGCGCTTGAGATCGCCGCGCTCAGGCGCGCGCCGAGAGCCCCACCCGAGTTCGAGCTCCGGGTTCGCCTTGGGCTCGCGACTGGTCTCGTCATCGTAGGTGACCTTATCGGCAGCGAAGCTGCGGAGGCACAGGCGGTGCTTGGCGAGACGCCAAACCTTGCCGCTCGACTGCAAGCGCTCGCCGAACCGGATGGGGTGGTAATCGCTGAGGACACGCGGCGGCTCATCGGCGGGCTCTTTGACTACGAGAATCTCGGCGCGGTGACGCTGAAGGGCTTCGCCATGCCGGTGCAAGCCTGGCGGGTGCTGCATGAGGGAACAGCGGAAAGCCGCTTCGAGGCGTTGCATCCTGCGGTCCTCGCCCCGCTGGTTGGGCGCGAGGAAGAACTCGCGCAGCTGGAACGGAGCTGGCGCCGTGCGCGGGTCGGTACCGGTCAAGTAACACTGCTCGTGGGCGAGGCGGGGATCGGCAAGTCGCGCCTCGTTGCGGCTCTGCAGGAGCGTATCGAACGCGAGCCGCACACCTGCTTGCGCTATTTCTGCTCGCCACGTCATCAGGAAAGTGCGCTCTATCCCTTCACCGCACAACTCCAGCGAGCGGCTGGTTTCGATCGTGAGGACACACCGAGGGCGAAGCTCGATAAACTCCGAGTCCTACTATCCCCGGCATTGCCGTCCGACGAGGACGTGGCGATCCTGGCCGAGTTGCTGTCGATCCCGGACGGTGATCTGTATCTGCCGGTTACCGTTACGCCGCAACAAAAGAAGGAGAGAAGCTTCGCCGCTCTGGTTCGCCAGCTTGAAACTCTCGCACAAAGATATCCAATTATGGTCGTGTTCGAGGACATGCAATGGATCGATCCGAGCTCGCGCGAGCTGCTGGACCGGACGGTCGATCGAGTAGCAAGCCTACCAGTTTTGGTCCTGATCACCTGCCGCCCCGAGTTCCCGTTGGTATGGACCGGAAAGCCGCACGTCAGCTTGCTCGTGCTGAACCGGCTTGACCAGAGCGCGGGCGCCGCGCTGATCCGGAGCGTGGCTGGCACCCGGACGCTGCCGACCGAAATCGTCAATGAGATTGCTGAACGAACGGATGGCGTACCGCTGTTCGTCGAGGAGTTGACCAAAGCGGTGCTCGAAACAAGCCCCGAGGGGATCGCGCGAGCCATCTCTTTCGCGCCCCTGCCCGGACTTGCTGTGCCGGCCACGTTGCATGCTTCGTTGATGGCGCGGCTCGACCGAATCGGTCCGATAGCTAAGGAGGTGGCGCAAGTCGGCGCGGCCATTGGCCGCGAGTTCTCCTACGATCTGCTTGCCGCGATCGTGCAGCGGTGCGATCACGAGCTGCAAGCGGCGATCGACCGGCTGATCAACGCCGGGCTCATTTTTGGGCGTGGCGAACCGCCCGACGCCAATTTCTTGTTCAAACACGCACTGGTCCAGGACGCGGCATACGGCACACTGTTGCGCAGCCAACGCCGCGAGCTGCACGCGCGGATCGCTGGCACGCTCGAGGAGAGGCTCGCTAGGGGCATCCAAGAGCAACCGGAGATCCTCGCCCACCATTGCGGGCATGCGGGTTTGATCGAAAAGGCGGTTTCCTATTGGCAGCAGGCTGGTGAGCGTTCCAAGGCTCGATCGGCCATGACAGAAGCAATCGTGCAGATGCGAAGGGCGCTCGATCTGCTATCCCATCTCCCGGATACCCCCGGGCGCCAGGGCACCGAAACTGACCTTCAACTCGCGCTCGGCGGCGCACTGATCGCCGCAAAGGGCCATGCGGCCGAAGAGACCGGCAGGGCCTACGCCCGGGCGCGTTGCCTCTGCGAGTCACTGAACGACACGCCGAACCTGCTCAAGGCGCTCTGGGGCGAGTTCGTGCATTATCACGTGCGTGGTGAAACGGACCGATCCCATCGCATCGCCGAGGACCTGCTCGATTTGGCTGGACGACAAAACGACGCCGCTATTCTTGTCGCCGGTCATCGGGCAGTCGGCGATAGCTGGCTTCATCGCGGACAATTGGCCCTGGCGCGTGCCCATCTTGAGCGGGGGCTCGCCATGTACGATCCGGAGCTGCAGCGCTCTCTGACGGCCCTGTTCGCAGAAAACGCCCGCGTAGCGATGCTTTCGTTCCTGTCGCTGACGTGTGGCCTCCTTGGCTTCGCCGATCAGGCGCGCGTGCAGAGCAATGACGCCCTGGCAGAGGCGCGCGATTCGTCCCACCCGATCAGCCTCGCGTTCGCGCTGAGCGTCGCATGCCGATTGCATTTCGTGCTCGATGATGCGGATATGGTTGGGCGACGGGCGGAGGAGCTAGTTGCGCTCACCACCGAGCAGGGCTTTGCCTTCTTTCTCGCGATGGGGACGGCATATCGCGGCTGGTCGCTGGCCGAGGCCGGCGACGCCGAAGCCGGGGTGGACTTACTGCGGCGCGGTATCGAGGGATTCCAGGCGTCCGGCGCAGCGTGGACTCTTCCGTTCTACCTCGCGCAGCTCGCGGCGGCCGAGGCAAACGCAGCACGATTTGAAACCGGGCTCGGTCAACTATCCGACGCCTTAGCACTAACCCAGAAATTGGGGGTGCGATGGTTCGAGGCCGAGCTGCACCGGCGACGAGGCGAGTTGATGCTAATGGCTCGGCCGGGCGCCGCGGCCGAGGCGGAGACTGAGTTTCGCCACGCCATTGCGATTGCGCGTCAGCAGGAGGCGAAACTCTGGGAACTTCGCTCTGCCGTCAATCTCGCCCGGCTCTGGCGTGATCAGGACAAGGCTGATGAAGCACGCGGTCTTCTCGCGCCGGTCTACGGTTGGTTCAACGAGGGCTTCGACATTCGCGACTTGAAGGAAAGCAAGGCACTGCTGCAAGATCTTTGGGTGTAGACACCTGGAACTTTTACCGTAAGCGCGATCAACTGCAGCTCCGAAGCAATTTCGGGTTTGGCGACTCTACTGTGCCATCGTGTCAGAAGACCAAGGCCGGAGAGTCGCATCGCAAAGTCCTCTTTGCGTCACGAAAATGAGGTCCCAGTCAATCGACGGTATGGTTGACAGTTTGCGAGAGTCCCTGCGAAGCCAAAGTGCGCGTACGTACCTGTGGAATAGAGGGCTGACTAGTGTCGCGATCGGCGTCCAAAATTTGGAAGCCGATTGACACCGGAAAATGCCGGGACAGCGCCAAATCGACGCGAATGACGCGAGGCGGACTCCGACTTACACCATTCGCGTTAATTTATGCGGCGCGTCCCTTGTCTGACTGTTCCTCGACGACGGTCGTCGTTTCTTCTAGCCCTTTTTCGTAGTTGCCCGCGAACCTCTCAATACTATCGGCCCACATGCTCAGGACTGACACTTGAAAGTGCATAATCGGATTCAACGCATTCATACCGATTGCAGTCGTTGCGGTGACGGGATTTTTGGGTCGCGCGCGAAACGGTTTGCGTTAGCGGTCTTGTCTGCCATGCGGTTCGCTCCCTCTTTTTGGTGTTGTGGCCTTAAGCTTCGTGGTGGGTTGTGCCCTGCGTGCTTCTAAAGCACTCAGCCAAGACCTGATCTGCCGCAAGCCTCGCACATCTTTCGTCGTGCAATTCGTCCAGTTTTTTTAAGTAAGCGACGGCCGCTATTTGCAATAGATCGAAATTATCTCCACCAGTATCAGGAAGATTGGCGACGTAGCGATAGAGGGCAGAACGCCTATTATCGTTCTCGCTGATGCCGCTGTGGAACAGCAGGTAGTTCCGCCAAGCGAACGCACACGCACCTTCTATGGCCTGAGAAGTCATAGGCATCCTCCAAAGACAGAGAAAGATTGGCTACCGGTTTCGTTCCGCGATGTAACGTTGTTTCGTAGCTGCACCGCATGGTGCCTACACCGCACTTAAAGTCAGCAGTTCCCCGGCGCGCTCCTGGAACGTCCCACACGCACCCCGAAGATTTTTTAGGAAGTCACTGCGGGAGGATTTGATGAACAAGCATCCGGAATTGGCAACAGCAATGCTGGCAGGAGCATTTTTGCGCCGTGCTCCTAGTCACTCCACCTCTACGTAGAGCACCGCACAACGCGTGGGATCCGCAAGACACCGCAAGCAGGCGTAGGCGAGGAGCCAGATATTTGGCGCGTCAGCGGAGTGCCTTACATGAGGTCAGAACGTTAGGAGCAGCTTCTCACGCGGGCGGCTGGATTGGCTCCATTCGAGAGTTCCTATGACGCGCCCTCACTTGACAAATTCCAGCCGCGTCCCAACCCGCCGTCTCCGATGCCCGCTTCTGGCCCAAAGGCGCTGGTCCGGGCGGCGTGCCTGTTGTCCGCTCATCGAAAAAGAGCGAAACAAACAAGCGGAGCCACCAGCCGGCGCTCATGACCCTCAAGTTCGAGAGCCGAAACAGCCAGACGGTCTTTCCCTGTGGATGGAAACGATGCGTGTTCTTCGCGTTGAGGTCAATGGACGATGACAATCTGCAAGCTCGCAGCGAACAAGCTCTCGTCGTGGTGACCCTCAGCACGGCGACACTGATCGCGTGCGTTACACTTTTAGTTTCTCAATTGTAAGCTTCGTTAAATTGGTGGTGATTGAGTAGTCCGCCGCGATATGCGAGTTGGCCTGGGCTAACACGTCCGGTAAGGAGAGCGACGCGGACCTCGTGCGACGTTCTGGCCCCGAACGGGCACACTCAGCCAGAGCGCTCAGTGGCAAAGAAAAGGCAGCCCGAGGCGGCTAGTCTTGGACTTCCCTCTTGCTTATTTTTTGAGGGCGTCAGCAGCGTCCCGCGCTGCATCCTTCACATCTCCCGCGGCGTTGTGGGCGAATCCCTTGGCCTTGTCGATCTTGCCTTCGGTTTCCATGTCCCTATCGCCACTGAGCTTACCCGCACCTTGTTTGATGGCGCCTTTTGCCTCGTCGGCTGCGCCCTTCACATGTTCTCGATCCATCATCGTGTTCCTTTGCTGTCCGGAAGACCAGCACAACGAAAGAGTCACGCAGTGGTTCCTCGGATAATAACCAGCGGTCTTGCACACGAAGACTTCTGAATTTGCGTCTGAGCCGACCATTGCTTCGCTTCCACCTCGGCTATTCGCAGTAGATCGGACATTGGTCCTCGTCCACGTCTACCGCCACTTTTGGATCCGAGGCGGACTTTTGATCAGGGCTGTAGCAGCGAGAGGAGGCGTTGTCGGTCTTGATGGCGCCGACGCTGGTTCTCGCGCAATATTTCGAGTTCTTTTTCAGCGTTGTCCGTATTCAGACCCTGCCGCCTCAATTCAATAATCAGCGCCTCTTGCGCCGCAAGCTGCCGCTCCCCGGTTCAACTTACCCACCAGCTCTGTGGTTTCTTGCCATGTCCCCGTTCGGACCGTCAGCGCATGGATTTGCTCGACCATACGCTTGATGCTCTTCTTCGATGGCCGGTACCCCAGGCGTGCCTGGCCGGTTCTCTCTGAGTACATCCGCCCGAACGAATAGCCCAAGAAGTCGAACTCCTCTTCCGGGACCTTACAGATTCGTGTCTTTTCCTCGTTGACCATCAGCTTCAGCTTTCCCATGATCATGCGCAATTGACGCAAGGCTTCTTCAGCCTTGCCCCGTTTACACAAGATTACGAGGTCGTCGGCATAGGTCACGATGCGAGAGCCGAGGCTTTGCTCGAGACCGAGCATCTTCCATCCCAGCACAAACCGGCGCATGTAAAGATTCGCCAGCAATGGTGAGATGGGTGAGCCTTGCGGGATGCCGCGCCGCTTGTCCCGTGCCTCGGTCGTCCGTTTCTTCCTTCCTCGATCATCGGTTTCTTCCACGGGACATTCCAGCCACATCTTGATCAGATGCAGCACGCGCCGATCAACAATCCGACGCGCTACCGACTTTAGAAGTTCGGCATGTGGAATGCTCCCGAAGTAGTCCGCGAGGTCGGCGTCTACGACTTCCGGGTGGCCGCGGAACAGCTGCTCTTCCACCTCGACCACCGCCTGTTGGGCATTTCGCCCGGGACGGTACGCGTACTGTTCGGGTGGAAGGCCGGCTTCGAAGATCGGTTCTAGCACCAGCATCGCTGCCGTCATGCAGATTCGATCGCGCAAGGTCGAGATGCCCAATGGCCTGAGTTTGCCATTGGCCTTCGGTATGTACACTCTCCTGATAGGGTCCGGTCGATACGTCTCCTGCCTGAGCGCAAGCGCCAGTTCGCCAAGCCACCGCTGCACCCCGTACGCCTCGATGTCCGCGAAGTCCTGACCGTCCACGCCCGGTGCGCCCTTGTTGGAGCGGCATTGGGCATAGGCATGGGCCAAGATGTCTTCCCGGCTGATCTTGTCGTACAGGGCGTAGAAGCGGTAGCCAGCTTCTGCCTTCGCTTTCGCGTGCAACGCGGTCTGCAGTTTCTGAACACTCTTCGGAGTTGATAGGCTGCCCAATCCCCAGGTCCCTCACTACGTCTTGCGTTCGTCTTGAACTGAGGTCCCTTCCCTCCACCGGCGTTACCCGGCTTCACCAGTACTATGAACCCCTCCGCATCCCCACGGCGTCCGGCCTGTCCCTCGCGGGCGTCCGGTTGATCATCCCTGACCACGTCGTAGGGCCTCCCGTGTTGCGTACGCTTTCCTTGTGTACATGCTGTCGCCACTACCCCGGCGCAGCGGCTGGGTGGATTTCGCTCGTTATCCCAGCCGTATCAGCCTTCCCCGAAAGGGTTGTCGGGTCGGCCTGCGCATCGTCCTTTTCGAGGCTTGCTCGGCGTTCACTCGCGTTACGGCCTGCACACTCGCGCTATCACCAATTCGTGACACGCTAATCGAAGGCTTCAGCCACTTCGTTACCTCCATGACTGCTCCGAATGCTTCCGGCTGGAGCGTTTGCCGGGTGGGGTTTGCACCCACTGGAAAGCGCCGCCTTCTCACGGCGCACACCCAGGGCGGACGTTGGCACCCTCGCGCCGCAAGTCCAGCACGTGACCCACTGCGGCTTGGATCACGCCGCGTGTGAGGGATTGCAGTTTAGCTCCTTGATCCTCCCGGCGGTGTCAAACGCGAAAAGGGCGCTCATCACACCAGTATCGGTGATGTACGAGATAACGGTCCCGTCATTTTGCGAGGGATTGAGATCGTACAACTTGCCGGCCGGATGCTCTCGGAGGCGATCGACCCAATAGGCTCGAAGTGCCTCCCGGCTGTTAATGGTTTTGACGTCGCCACCGCAGCCGCAGTGAACCACGGCATCTTCGGCATACATTTCTAAGATCGCCTCGATATCGCCCGCGCGGTAGGCATCGAGCCAGTCAATCGCAACCGCCATCGGGTCAAATGACATATTTTCTCACCCAAAATGCCCAGAAAGCTCGCGGTTCCATGTCCCGTCAACGCCGCCAAACCTCTTTCTTCATTCAATTATTAATTGTATTTTAATGCCTCACCCGGCCTCGGCCATATGCCAAAGCACATAGATGGCCGGGCCGAGGCAGCGTGCATGTTAAACGTGTCTGCGAAGCAGGGGATATTCCAGCGCACCCGGCTTATGATCGTAGATCGACAACCGATCGTTCTACAGGGGCTGAAATCGATACTCGGAGTCCAGCAGGACTTCGACGTTGTCGCGTCATGCAGCGACGGGACAAGTTGCCTCGAAGCAATTCGGATTTTGATACCCGACGTCGCGCTTATTGCCGACACGCTGCCGGACCTGACGGTATCTGGGATACTCGCCATTGCGAAAGCGGAGAATCTTTCCACGCATTTGGTGTTCTTTACCGAATCCGAATCCGACCACGATCTAACCGCGGCGATTGCTGCCGGCGCCTGCAGCGCAATTTCGAAGTGCGCCTCCCCCGACACCATGTTGCGACTGCTGCGAGCGTTGACGCAGCGGCCCGAGCAGTTAGATCTCTCGCCAACCGGGAAGGAAGCTGACGGTCCCGGCAAAATTGAAAAGAGACTGGAGGTTTTGACACACCGGGAACGTCAAATCGTGCAACTGGTGTCAGAAGGAATGTCGAACAAGGCGATCGCGCGCCAGTTAAACGTTTCACCAGGGACAGTCAAAGTACACCTGTACAATATATTTCAGAAGCTTGAGATCACCAACAGGACTGTGCTCGCTACCCTCGCGTTGTTAAAACATTCCTCCGGCTTCGGCACGCTCGCGCTGGCCTTTCTGGCGATCGCCATTGCGGACGAACTCAAGGCGTCGGAAGCGAGCGACATGCTTCCGAATGACGACAGCATCAGCCAGGCGGGAGAGCACGCCGAATATGACCCCTGGAAGAAAGCTATTCTCCGGCACCTCACCGCCTGGGAATCCGCCGAGATGTCCCCACTTACCCAGAGTGACGTTTTTGCCAAGCTGAGCCAAGTCACGGGCCCGGCGGCGGCCATGGAAGCGCTGCGCCCAGTTGAGCAATCTGCAGGCTCGAAACCGTGGAAAGACTACGGTCCTGTTGGATCGAGCACACCCAATCTTCCTGCGCCTCGACGGCGAGAAACCAGCGGCACACAGATTGGAGGTGAACCGACTCCGGACCATCCGATGTCGCTTCACGGAGGATATGGCACCTTCGCCACTCTCGCAGGCGCGTTGATCTACGCACTGCACGACCCTCATCTCGCCGTGCAGCCGCATGACCCGGGTAAGGCGTTGATCGACAGCCTCGTGGTCGTCGCCGAAGAGAATATGGCCACAAGCCCGGCCGCGATCGCTCATGCCAATGCCAATCGTGTAGACAACTCAGCCCCGGGTTTCCATTCGCTCGATTCCCACCTGCCTTCCGGAGATGTGACCAGGGGAAACGAAAGCGTCGCGGGAGAAGACGCTCGGAGCCAAATGATTCATGGCGCCGAGGGCAACATACTCCAAAAACCTGTTCGCTTAGTGGAGGCCGGTCACGATGCCAGTATTGGCGGAGACAGCCACGATCAGCTGTTGGGCGGCAAAGTTGGTGAAAACGATGTTCATCGCTCCCCGATCGATTCCAATTCTACCTCTTCCCACTCTGCCTTCGATTTCGGATCGGGGTCGAGCAGGATCAATCTTGCGGCTTTCGGAGCGCTTGCATGGTTGCATAAGACAGCAGCAAGCAAGTCCATACCGCCACATACCCTTGCCTGGATCTACAACTCCGCAACCAATGAAACGATCGTCTATGTGAATCCGACCGATCGTGTTCTCGGTATCGGAGATCGCGCCCTGCTGGAAATCCATCTGCAGGGGATCGTATCTCTCGCGGAAGCGGATTTCGCCGACCACCGAGAAGGCGCAGCTGCCGCCGTCACCTTGGAGAAGCTCGAACAAGCGCTGGCATCGGCGAGGCCTCTCGGTGAGACTGTTCTGAGTCAGGACAGTGTCCAGGTCAGCATCGACGCGAGCGAGAGCACGCCCGGGACGGCGGCCATTCTGGCCGACCACGGCTTGGGGTTCCAGTTCGGGCAGACCCGGAACTTGGGGGGAGCGGCAAGGTTCAGAACCCTCACCAGCGATTCGGCGCCATCAACGGAAGAGAGCGCTGCGTCTGGCGAGTCGGTTCGCTTATCATCGATCGAGCCTGCTCAAAGCGCGACGGCAACGGCAGTCGCAAATGTCACATCGAAGAGTGCTTCGATCAATGCGGATGCCGGCGTTTCGTCGACTGAGCTGGTGATCGTCCAACCGAGCGTCGCAGTGGCCGACAGCGCGGACCGCGGTAACTCGCAGCACGCTTTGGAGTCAGGGTTTGCAAGAGCGGCAGCCACGGAATCGACTGAAGCTGAATCCAAACCGGGCGATGGCGTCAGGAATGACACTCCGGCTACGGACGCTGCGGGGGCGTCAGCGAAGACGGCAGAACCAGGCGGCGCGGAACACGGCAAATCCGGGCACTCAACCGCGGCAAACGCGCCGGAAACAGCCGAGAACGTCGACTCGAGCGTCGCAGTGGCCGACAGCGCGGACCGCGGTAACTCGCAGCACGCTTCGGAATCAGAGTCTGCAAAGGCGGCAGCCACGGAATCGACTGAAGCTGAATCCAAACCGGGGAATGGCGTGGAGCAGCACGCTCTGGCTATGGACGCTGCGGGGGCGTCAGCGAAGACGGCAGAACCAGGCGGCGCGGAACACGGCAAATCCGGGCACTCAACCGCGGCAAACGCGCCGGAAACAACCGAGAACGTCAAATCAAGCGTCGCAACGGCCGTTAGCGCGGGCCACGGCGATTCGCAGCACGCTTCAGGGCCAGCCTCTACAAAGGCGGCAGCGAGCGAATCGACTGAAGCTGGTGTCAAACCGGACAATGGCGTCGGGAATGGCGCGGAGCATCACGCTCCGGCTTCGGACGCTGCTGGGGCGTCAGTGGCAGTGAAGACGGCAGAACCGGTCGCCGTGGAACACGGTGACTTGAGACACGATTTAGACTCAGCCTCTGCAAACGCACAGCAAGCAGCCGACATCATAGATCCGAGTGTCGCAACCGGCGGTGACGCCGGACGCGGAAACTCGCAGCATGCTGCGCAATCTGCTGCAATCGCATCGACACAGCCGGCCAAAGCTGCGTTCGAGACGGGCGGCGCAGATCGAGAACCGGTGTTCCACTTCGATAGCGCCGCAGCTCCTTCTACTGTCATCGCGAGAGTCGAGCTTAAGGAACTTAATGATCCGCTCGATCTGCGCGTTCCGCCCGGTCAGCCAGAGGACCTCGAGATGATCATCAAAATGGTCCTCAATGCACCGGGCGAACAGGCGGCCAACCACGGCAATAATGGTCCGCATCACGCCATTGGACCTGCGCCACATGACCTGCTGATTTGAAGCGTTCCATCGTCATTGACCGAGATGGGCAGGAGCGCGGCAGCGAGAGCGTGATGTTGAGCAGGCTGCCGCCAACATAGGCCGCCGATGTGAGATCCCCCCGCGTCCGCAGCTTCGCGACTTCCGCTCTTGATGCTGTTGTCTAATCGCTGCCGGGGCGTCAAGCATATAATCCCTGAGGAGACACTGCCGGGTGCATGGTTGTCTTCGCGGTCGGCATCAGCCGCCGCATGATGGAGCTTCGCGGGACGAGCCTTCAATGTGGACGACGCACTTTGCTGAGTCAGCAATGCAACAGCATCAGCGGAATGGCTCGGCTCACGTCCCGGCAGGGACGCCTTAGGCGTTCGGGTTCCGAACGCGATCTGGACTTATGCGGCGGCTCCGGCATTCGGGTTAAACAGCTCGCCGGTCTTAAGCATCGTATGCATTATTACCGCCAGTTTGCGGCCACAGCCACGGCAGCTCTTTTGAAGCCGATCCTCTGCCGGAGCTGCAGACCCCACGTGCGCAGCGTGCTGTGGGTTGAGCTGCGCGTCAGAATGACCGCCGCCGCTTCGTAGAGAAGCCCTCGCAAATTGTGGTTCACGTCGGGATATATGGCCGTGATAATCGACTTCTCCGGATTGGTAGCGGCGCGTTGTTAGCCCGATCCACGCACCGACAGATCGGGACTTCCTGAAGTTGTCAGGCTCCTCAATTGCTGTGGTAAAGGAGGTTGCGGTGATCGCACCGATGCCAGGAATCGATATGAGGATGCGGCAAGCCTGACTCTGGCGCGCGTCCCGCACCAATTGGCGTCCGAGTTCGGCGGCGCGGAGGCGAATGCCGCGCCAGGCTTCCAGCATCGGCAGCACGATGGATGCAAGTCCGTCCTGGTCGGCAAGAAGGCTCCGCACATTCTTCTCGAAGGTGCTTCCCTTTCCGGCGGGAACGAGCAGACCGAAGGTTTTCATGACACCGCGGATCTGGTTGGAAAGCTCGGTAGTGATTCGGACCAGCCGCGTCCGCGCTGCGACAAGCGTGCGGGTCAGCATGCTGTCGAAGCCCTTCACACGCACCTCACGAAAGAACCCGACTTCCGCGAGCTGCGCCAGACCATCGGCGTCGTTCGCGTCCGTCTTATTCGTTGCCATATCGAGCGCCGCTTTAGCATGGCGCGCATCGATGCAGATCGCCGGCAACCCTTCGGTGCGCAGAGAATGATAGAACCATACCGACAGCGGTCCGGTCTCGAATACCACGCGTTTCACGGATGGCGCCCGCTTGCGGATAAGCTCGGCGACAATGCTGGGATCAGAAGCGCACTTGCCGCGCCAGATCCGTTCACCTGCTCGGCGGATCGAGACTGCCGTCTCTTTCATCGACACGTCGAGACCAATATACTCTTCCATGGCTGTTCTCCATTCGATGCTTGGGCCCGGCGTCCAGTCGTGAGCCCGTATTTCCATCCTATCGGGGAACAGCCACCAGCTTCCATTGTCGGTTGGGACTGATTCAGGGGCGACTCGCTCCCGCGATTACCCCATGTGGACGGCTCCTCCACCGGCACGAGAGTGCCAAGGTATGGGCACCGTTTTTGAGGCTCCCACGATTCGGAGGAGCAGCCTATGCAGTCAATTTCGACGATCGGTCTGGATATTGCGAAGTCGGTCTTTCAAGTGCATGGCCGGGCAAGTGGTCATACGGCGTCAACTCAAGCGCCGTTTCGTGCTGTCCTTCTTGTGCCGACCAAAACGGTCGAGCAACAGAGCTGTCTGATGCTTCATCGAGCGCGCCACCTCTTCATCCGCCAGCAGACTGCCGTCATCAACTTCAATCCGCGCCTATCTTGCCGAGTTCGGGATTGTCGCCCCGGTCGGGCGCCGGGGCGTCGATCAGTTGCTGGAAGTCGTCGCCGATACAGCTGACCGCCGGCTCCCGGAGGTGGCCCGCGCATGTCTTGCTGCTCTCGGCAGTCAATTGCGGGCGCTGAAGGTGCAAATCCTGGAGTTCGACAGGCGCATTGTCGCCTGGCATCGATCGAGCGCGACGAGCAAGCGACTGGACGCGATCCCTGGTGTCGGTCCGGCGCTGGTCGCGCGCGTTGCTGATGCCAAGGCGTTCCGATCGGGTCGAGACTTCTCGGCCTGGGTTGGGCTCGTGCCGAAGCAGAACTCGAGCGGAGGCAAGGACAAGCTTGGCAGTATCAGCAAGCAGGGCGATCGCTATTTGCGCAGCCTGTTCACGGCCGGCGCACTCGCCGTGATCCGCTATGCCAAGATCCATGGAACGGGGCCTCGACCCTGGCTCTCCGCATTGCTGGCGCGGCGAGCAACTAAGGTCGCTGCCATCGCGCTCGCCAACAAACTCGCCAGGATAGCCTGGGCGATGATGGCGAGGAACGAACGCTACAAGGAACCCGCCGTAAATGAGATTACGCCGGACATGCGTGTGACGTAACGGTTGGAAGGGCGAACAGCACTTAATGCAGCGCCGGTCGATCCGGCGATCAGGACAACCCACACGGGCCATGGCATCTCCGAAATGCGTGCTTTTGATCGGGACCTGATCCGCGGAGGGCATTATGGCCAGCGGTCACGTGAACCGCGCAAACAGGCCGAACACATGGCCGCTCCGACCAACGCCGCAAAGTAAAGATTCTCCTTGCCAACCCGGAGCCGTCCACACATGGCCCAACTCGGACCTCTGGTAAGGTCAGCTATCGCGTAGCTATCAGGGGCGCAGCAGACATCCACGCGCCGATCGCGATTTACGAGTGCGTGCCCTACCCCGATTTCCGGCCAATCAATGTCAGCGAGCGTGACGTGCCACTGCCCGAAGATCTGCCAACGTGATCTTGCCGGACCGCGCAGCGGCAATCAGTTGTTCTGCAATTTATTTGCGGGTTTCGTGGTAGCCGTGGTGAGGAGGTAACTCGCAGCAGATTTCTTCTAAGGCCTGTTTACAGACAGGATTCCCAAATCAGTAGAAAATTGATTCAAGGCTGAAAATTGGAGATCAGCCTTGATTCGATTGATGTTGAGCGATGCGCAGTGGGAGCGGATTGCGCCGGAATTGTCTGGCAAAGCCGGTGATCCCGGCGGCACCGGGCGTAACAACCGGCTCTTTATCGAAGCAGTTCTTTGGATTGCGCGCACGGGCTCGCCGTGGCGAGATCTGCCGGAAGCGTTCGGCAAGTGGTTCACAGTGTATACGCGCTTCTGGCGCTGGGCGCAGAAGGGGGTCTGGGAGCGGGTCTTCAAAGCTCTCTGTGACGATCCCGATTTCGAATATGTCCTGATCGACGGCACACTCGTCCGGGTCCACCAACATGGCACCGGGGCAAAAGGGGGACTCAAAATCAGGCCATAGGCCGCTCGCGTGGTGGCCTGACTACCAAAATCATGGCTCTGGTCGACGCACTCGGCAATCTCATTCGCTTCGTCCTGCTGCCCGGCCAGCGTCACGACAGCATTGGCGTCGAGCCTTTGATCACTGGCCTCGATTTTGAAGCGCTGATCGGCGACAAGGCCTTCGATAATAACTGGCTGCGCGCCAATCTGAACCAACGCGGCGCCGCAGCGGTCATCCCGTCCAAGGCCGACCGCGCCGGGCGCATCCCGCACGACGCCGAAATGTACAAATGGCGCCACCTGGTCGAGAACTTCTTCTGCCAGCTCAAGGCATTCCGCCGCATCGCAACTCGCTACGAAAAGACAGACGCCTGCTTTGCCGGCCTCCTCAATCTCGTCGCGGCTTTCCTCGCAAACTAGCGACTGTAAACAGGCCTTAGTACGGCATCCAGATTTGCTTGTGTGCGATCAATTCACTCATAATCAACCCCTCCTTGAGGGTCGTTCTGATCGGACTCGTGGCAAGGGTCCATTCCGGGAAACCACCGCAACATAGGCATCCCTGGCCACGACTTGAGCAGACCCCTGAATTCCCCCGATTCTTTCGCTGCATCTGCCCTCGCGTGGAACCGAAACCTTCTTACTCAATGTGGAGTTTAAGCGACGGGGCTCGCAGTGGAATGAGTCGAGCCATGACCCAGAGCGATGTGTTTCTTACTTTCACAAGCGTTGCTCTCCTGATCGAGATCGGGCGTTTCATCGCACTCGGGGTAATCTGAATCAGCCTTGTCTTCGCCACCACGACCTAAGTCGCGGTGGATTCCGACCAATGGAGTTCTCTTCGTCGTGGGAACGATCGAGGGCGCCTCGATGTCCAGCTCGCGAAGTCGCTGCATCTGCCTTTTGAGGCTTGAGGGCAACTCGACTTCCTCTCGCAGCAATCCACGCAGACGCTCTCCAATCTCATGAGCGATTGCGCGGCCGTGTGTCTGGTCAATGCTGATGTTGGGCATGCTCGTTCGGTCCCGTGAGCCTGGTCAAAACGATTACTCGGGCCTTCCAAGCCCTGCCACGATCCAATACTTCCGTTTCTGGAAGGAGAGGCGGAGACCGTTGCCTTTGGCAATCTGCGCGGGCGCTGGTTTCCTAAACAGCGGTATCCCCGCGACATGCGCTGTTTGTGGGAACAGCGGGCGACCGTCTCATGTGTTAATGCCGCGACGGGATGATCGTTCCCGGTTGTACACCAAATGCCAATTCTCATGCGGCGTTGGCCGGGCGACTTTGCGGATATGCGTTCACTTCGATTTCAACGACGTCCTTCGATCGCCGTCGAAGGTGGTAAAATGCAAGTTCATGTTCGAGCATTGGGCAGTGGAAACTAACGAGCGCTGTATCTGGCAATCGGCAGAGTTCATCGATGAGATCGCCCACAGTAATGATCGGGGGATCGGCGGTCGCATTGCGGATAGCCTTACTCATGGCGCTACTCCTTGCGCTAACCTGCCCTAATCGTCCCAGACCAACCTTGTGCAAGCCCGCGCTCGAGGACGTGGACGGTCTTGCGGTGTGCAGTATGAAGGAGAGTTTGGAGGAGCCGGAGCGGACGGGGGATATCGCCGATCGTCCGCCGGATTGACTTCCGGAGAGAAAAAATCGACCACCATGGCCGCTCCTTTGCGTGCCTTCCGTTTCACAAAGTTAGCGAGGTTCGGTTTGGTTCCGTCTCCGCACACGTTCTGTTTTGATTCGTCGAAGAGAGTGCAATGCCGCAAAGCCTCAGGATTCGTTCTCGTGCCCCGACCGCTTGTTGCGTCGCCCGACAGATGAAATGGATCCGCAGGCCGGGCATTTCACCATCACGAACGAGTCCCGCGCCGCACTTGGGTCATCATCAACCCAGTGCTGCACGAATTGATGCGTAGAGGGACAGCGGAACATAATCGCGGTCATTGCCACATCATCGATCATTCGCTCGCGGCGATGATGACGCAGATCAATGCTGGGATGCTATCTCTCGGGTGGCTTCAGAGGACTTTCGATCAGCCGCGAACGATGGCAAATTTCATCGGATCGCTTTCGTCGCAAGTGGCGCAGCGATACTCCACCTCCTCCGACACTGACGGCGCAGCTTCCATCGGCCTATCGCAAATCGGACAGGTTTTCTGTCTCAAACATACGAATGGCATTGCTTCCTCAGCCCGCAGCAATGTCGGCCTAGTCTGGAAAGCTATCTATTCAAAGCGCTTAGCGGGGCACTCGGTTCTTTTACGGGTGTGCGTCGGTAGTAGGAGACCCCACCCGGTCCCAAGGCTTGGTCTTCGACTTGAAAACAGCGGCGCACCGGTCAAGCTGCCACATCCAGCAACAAGCGTCTAGGCTCATAGAATCGATGTCGGCCAAATCTTGTGATCAGTTCGAGTATATCCGGCCGTGATCCTAAGCCGACCGTTCACTATTCAGTTTTTGTCAGTTGCTCCGCGGAAACCGAAGACGCCCGTCAGCGACCACCATCTCCAGCCCTCGCACACCTTCACGTCTTCTCCTTCACCTCCACGTATCGCGCGAAGTTGTCGAGGATTGCCTGCCAACCGCCCTGCTGCTGCTCGACTGAGTGGGTCGGTTCGCTATCGAAGACAACGCGGACGAGAACGCCCTTCGGGCCGGGCAGGAACTCGACTTCGGCCTTTCGATCGCCGAACGCATATTCGATCCGCTCGTGTTCAGCGATCTTCGTATAGGTACCGGCGAAGTCGAAGCCCATGCTGCCGTCCTTGGCCTCCATGCGGGACGAGAAGGCGCCGCCATCCCGCAAGTCGACCGTAGCCTTGGTCGTATGCCAGTCGTCCGACGCTGCGTTCCACTTCACGATGTCGGCCGGCGTCGTATACGCACGCCAGACCTGATCGATCGGGGCTGCTACATTGGCTTTGACGGTGATTCTCATCGGTATTGCTCCAGTTCAATTTCAACGGCTCGAGGTAACGACACATCCGGGAAGTCCATCCAAGGACGATCGAGACCCATCCATGCCGACACGGTCCAGTCGTTAATGCGTAAGAATTTGAAAGCGTGTTGTTAGTAGGTCCTTTTAGCCATCCACGAGCGACCGCAAGCCAATTGGAGGTCGCCCCTTGCGGAGAGTCCCGATGTGGCCCAAAGACGAAGATCGCGATTGCGGCCGGCACGTCAGCAGCCGGGGCCGGACCGGACGTGGTAATCACGTGGCCAAACCGACGCGAATGACCCCGGAGCGGACATCACGTTGGCTGCACGATTGAAGCTGACCGCGCAGCGAAGATCCTCACCCCTTCGACCAGTCCCTTGAGCGCATGAACGCCACGATCCTCGAAGTGGAGACCAGAACCCGCAACCAGATCCCTGAGTACACTCGACGTTAGGATCTCCCCCGGGGCAGCCAGTTGAGCAACCCGAGCTGCGACGTGTACGGCAATCCCGCCAATATCATTCGGCAAAATCTCTATCTCCCCGGTGTGCAGACCGGCCCGAACTTCCAGGCCCAGGTCGCGTACGGCTTCACGGACAGCCTCGGCGCAACGTACTGCACGGGCGGGACCGTCGAACGTTGCAACAAACCCATCGCCGGTCGTCCTGATTTCCTTGCCACGAAATCGAGCGAACTCGCGACGCACGCTCGCGTCATGCCTCACCAAAAGGTGGCGCCATTCGCGGTCGCCAAGCGAGCATGCGCGCTCTGTCGAACCAACAATATCGGTGATCAATACTGTCGCCAAACAACGTTCCATTTCGTAATGAGAGCGCGACCCGGTCAAGAATTCTTCTATTTCGTCGAGAATCCGTTGTGAGTCGCCTGCACAGAACAGGTGATCATTGCCTAATAACTCGACGTAGCGCGCACCGGCAATGTGTGCGGCCAGATAACGACTCGCCGCGACATTCACGCGCGGGTCATCTGTTCTGTGCATTATCAACGTGGGTACGTGAATGACGGGTAAGACGCCGCGGATGTCAATTTCGCTGTTCATCCGCATGAGTGTCTTCACGGCCGACGGGCTGGCGCCGAGCCGCTCGAAGCGAGCCCACCAGTTGCGAAACGCCCTGTCTTGAGCAAGGCTCGGTGCAAACCCGGGAACAAGCGCTCCGCTCCCCCACGACTGTTCAACCTCTTCCAAGAAACTGGCAAGTTTTTCTGGCGACATCACGGCCGTCGAAAATAGCCCGTAAGAGCCATAGAGTACGAGAGCAAGGGTGCGGCCAGGATGTGTGGCAGCGAACAGCAGTGACATCGGACCGCCCTCGGAAATGCCGAGGAATGCTGCGCGCTTCGAACCGACCGCGTCCATCACCGCACGCGCGTCATCCATTCGCTCCTCAAGCGTAGGAATTGCCGTAACCTGATCTGATAACCCGGTTCCTCGCTTATCAAAGCAGATCAAGCGAGCGAACGAGGCGAGCCGTTCCATGAAGCCGGCCCAGCGAGGTTCATCCCAAACGTGATCGACATGCGAGATAAATCCCGGTACCCAGACAAGATCGAATGGACCGTTGCCAATGACCTGATAAGCGATATGGACCTCGCCGCTTCTGGCGTATCGGGTTTCGGGAAGCATCACTAATCATTCCGCCTGATGCGATCGGAATTGAAGCTTTTACTATTTAGCACACGCCGCTAGTCGGCGGCTCTCATTTTCGCCCAAAGGCGGGACATTCCGACGGCTCGTTCCATGTCGGATTTTGGCCCGCCTCGGACCTCTGGTGGGGTGGGCTATCGCGCCGCTATCAGGGGTATAGCGGACCTCACCGCATACGCCCATGTTGTCGACCGCCGTGCGCAGATGTTTGACGCGCTTCTCTGGCTCGCTGAAGACTTATCGAATTTGAAGACGAATCAATTCCTCAACGTCGCCAAGGCACGCTGAAAGCGAAGTCCATCGACCATTGCGAACCGGTTTGTTGCCGGTGGGACCTAGGGCGCGCGGAACTTTGCATGGTCTATTCGATTGTCGAACAGGGACCCTCATGGCCGAAGCCGATGAGCTTCGAGTGAACTATTATGGCCAAGGAGACCACTGGATCGATAGAGACGATCGCTGCGGCCGCCGAGCCGATCGTGCCATCGGCCCGCGCCGAGGTGTTTTACACTCAGGCCTTGCGCGAGCTCGCGAAGCTGGATCTGCCGTTTCTTTTGGCCGGCACGTATGCGCTCAGCGCCTATACCGGCGTGGTGCGCGCTACCAAAGATCTCGATATCGTGTGCAAGCCGACTGACTATCCACGTGTTCTCAACCACTTCCGCAACCTCGGGTACACCGTCGCAATCGAGGACGAACGCTGGCTCGGCAAGGTCTTCCAGGACGAGCACTTTTTCGATGTGATCTTCGCTTTCTGGCATGGCATGGCTCCCGTGACCGACCAATGGTTCGAATCCGCGCCGCGCATCGAGGTGTTCGGTACGCCGATGCGCATCATCGCCCCGACGGAGTTGATCTGGTCCAAGGCCTTCGTCCAGCTGCGGCACCGTTACGATGGCCCGGATATCGCGCATCTCATTCTCAAGCAGCACGATCAGATCGACTGGCGGCGTCTGCTTGCCTACATGGAGCTGCATTGGGAGGTGCTTCTGGCACATCTACTCAACTTCCGCTGGGCCTATCCGAGCGAGCGCGATTGCCTGCCGCGCTGGCTGATGGACGAACTGGTCGCCCGCCTGAAGACCCAGTTCGAACTTCCTCCTCCGCGCGTGAAGATATGTCGGGGGCGCCTGTTTTCGCAGGTCGATTATGCCCCGGCCGTTGAGGAATGGGGCTTTGCCGACGCAGACCAGGATAGCGAGTAGCGCGATGTCCGAAAAACCCGACACGCTCACCTTCGCTGCCATTGGCGATCTCCACGTGAAGGAGGACCGCACGTTGTCCTTCCGGGAACTCTTTGCCGAGCTCTCGACCAAGGCCCGGGTGCTCGTCCTTTGCGGCGACCTCACTGACCTCGGCAAGCCGTCCGAAGCGGAACTTCTGGCGGAGGATTTGCGCGCCTGCTCCATTCCCGTTGTCGGCGTGCTCGGAAACCACGACTACGAGTCCGGGCAGACTGAAGACGTAAAGAGCATTTTGAAGGGCGCCGGAATGCACCTGCTCAACGGGCAGTCGTACGAAATCGATGGCGTCGCCTTCGTCGGCGTGAAGGGCTTCATCGGTGGGTTCGGCCGCCGCATGCTCGCTTCGTTCGGCGAGGCCGTCGTCAAGAGCCTGGTCGCCGAGGCCGTCAACGAAGCGACGCGCCTCGAAAATGCGATGCGCGCGGTGGCGAGCAAGCAGGCTGTTGTCGTCCTTCACTATGCGCCGATTCTCGATACGGTTGAAGGCGAGCCGCTGGAGATTCTTCCGTTCCTCGGCTCGTCACGCCTCGGCGAAACGATCGATCGATTTACGGTGAGTGCGGTCGTTCACGGCCATGCTCATCAGGGCCGCTATGAAGGCCGCACGCCCGGAGGCGCGCGGGTTTACAACGTGGCGCGGTCAATCAAGAAGCCCAGCGGTCGACCCTACGCCTTGATTCAGGTTTGAGGCGGGCTGCCACGGCGAAGCCCGTGGCTCCGAGCTCTTTGACGCTATGGACCTCGATATTGGGCGTTTCGTTAATGCGCAGTGTCGAAGTTGGCCTGCTCGACCCGACCATTCTTGACCGTGATCTCGCCATAGAGCGCCGCGGTCGCGCCGAAAATGATTCCGCTCTCGGCGACAAACGCGCGCGCGGGAGCAGCAGTTTTTTTTGCAGGGGCGCGTGCGCAGTCATGAGTGTAAGCGAAGCGGATTGTTTCGAGGTGCTGTCCTCAAAGGGACTCACGTAGAAACAACGGCTCGGTGAGTTCGCGGCCATCATTGCATACATTGGAGGGTCTCATGCGATTCATTCTCCGTGTTCTCGCCGCATCCGTAGTTCTCGTCTTCTATCTTCCCGTAATCTCGGGAGTAACGCTTGCGATTGCTGATGCAACTGGCGGGTTGCCGGGCACTCTCACCGGCTGGTGGAAGTATATCGGCGATGTGATCGCCGAAGGCGCTGGCTTTTCTGCAAGCTACAAAGAGAACATGTTCACTATATGGGGCATCGCGGCGCTCCTCAGCGTCATTGGTCACACACTGCTTTCGATTTCGAGGGCGTGGATGCATCGATGAGGAATTTCGGGAAACCCCGCTGCTTGCCTGAACGCAACCGAAGGGAAGGACTGCGCGGTCGTGTACCAGGTCGCTCGCGGCCTGCGAGGCAGTCCGCTTCTGGCGCTCCTGAGACATGCTGGGCTGGCCGAACGTCCGGTTTGTGCCAAGAACGCCTCCCCAACTCAGGTTTGGGGCCACCAAGCTCCGACCCCGGCTGTGAAAAGGAAGCGGAGAGCTCAGCGCAGTATGAAGCTATCTAAGAGCGGCAGGTACGCCTAGAAGGTTTTGGTGACCTGTCGGCGTCGGTCATGCTCCGCATAGTGAGGGACCAAACGGAAGGCTCATTCTGGAAACAGCTTGTCGCGAATGTATCGCGAGGTTGGCGTCAGTTTGAGTCCGCGCGGTTTTCGCCATGCCGCCCTGTCGATCTCCCTCTTGTCCCCGATCTTTAATGGACCTGAAACCTTCTTGGTCAGGAAGATCGCGTCGCTCATCTTTCGGCCGGTGAGGCGATTCTTGCCATTGACTTCCTTCCACAGCCTCAGCTCACCAAGCCTGAGCTTGGGTAGCTCTTCGGTAATCTCGCGACGGAGACACTTTCTCTCACTCTCGCCGGCTCGCCTGCGGCCGCCCGGAAACATCCAATGCTTGTCGCGTCGACGTCTGACCAGGAGTACCCTGCCCTTCCGCGCGACCACAAGTTTTGATGACTTCGCCATTCTCTATTCCGCCAGTTCGATCGCAACAGGTTGGTGATCGGAAGCATCGGTCGCTTCGTTGACGTCGATTCTGCGAACCTGACTGATCAGATCTTCGGTCACGAAAATGAAGTCGCGACAGTCCGGGCCATCGACCCATTGCGCGCGGTCGTAGATTCCGCAAGTCGGTGCGCGCGGGCGGTCGGCACGACTAGCGGTCCATGCATCCCGATAGGTCAGACCGGGCCGGCTGGACCGGTCGATCAAGGCATGCTGGGGGTCGCTGACGTCGAAATTGAAATCGCCGCACATCAAGCTCGAGGCAGCGACGGTCTGGCTTCCATACGGCTCATCGTACCGGGAACCGGCCTGCCTGGGATTCACCGACGCCTCCTCCTGCAAATCCAGCAGCCTCGCGACCTGCGCTTCGCGCTGGTCGGTTGAATGAAACTCGAGATGCGTGTTGACGATGCGAATCGCGCCGAATGAGGCCTGCACCGTCACCTCCAGGGCGTGACGGCGCATGCTGCGCACTTTGGCCGCGCCTGGCCACGGCAGCAGGTGATTGGCGATTTGTAGCACCGGCAATCGCGAGAGCGTCATGTTGCCGAAGCGGTGGAGGTTGCCATCACCATCGACCGTCTCGATCGCCGGCCGGAATATTGCGGAGTAGCCGGGCAGCAGGGCTGCGAGCTGCGCACTCTGATCCGCACCATCGCCGAATCTCGAAAAATTGGCGCTCACCTCCTGGAAGCAGAACACGTCCGCATCGAGCGTCTGCCTTGCGACGGCGACGATCCGCGCCAGATCGGTCACCCCGTCGCAACCTTTTCCGCACTGGATGTTCCAGGTGAGAAGCCGCATTACCGGATACCTGCACGCATGAATGACTGAACGAACTGGCGCTGGAACAGCAGAAACGCGATCAGCAGCGGCGCCATCGTCATCACGGTTGCCGCCGTGATCACCGACCAATCCACGCCGGTTTCAGGCGCGCCGAACACGGCAAGACCTACCGTGAGCGGCCGTGCTTCCACCGAATTCGTGACGATCAGCGGCCACAGGAAGTTGTTCCAGTGATAGCTGACCGAGACGAGGCCAAACGCGACGTAGGTCGGACGGGCCAGCGGGACGTAAACTCGCCACAGGATTGCCAGCGGCCCTGCTCCCTCGACACGAGCGGCCTCGACCAGTTCCTGGGGCACACTCTTGAAGGTCTGGCGGAGCAGGAAGATGCCGAAGGCGCTCGCCAGATAGGGCAACGCGATCGCAGGGATCGTATCCAGCAGGCCAAGCCGCGAGATCGCGCGATAGTTCTCGACGATGAGAACGTCGGGCATAATCATCAGCTGGAGCAGAACGAGCGCGAAGGCGATGCCGCTGCCCCTGAATTTGAAGCGCGCAAAGGCGTAAGCCGCCAGCGTTGACAAGATGAGCTGCCCGACCAGGATCAACGTCACCAGGACGACCGTGTTCAGATAATAGCGGGCAAACGGCGCCTGCCGCCAGGCCCGTCCAAAATTCTCCAGCGTCCAGGGCGCGGATAGGCTGAACGAGGTCGCATAGGCGGCCGGATGCAGCGCACTCCAGAAGGCATAGGCCAACGGCGCAAGCCAGATCAGAGCGAGCACCCAGGCCGCGACGGCCTCGACGGGATGTGTTCGGCCTCTCATTGGTAGTGGATCCTGCGATCGAGATAGCCGAACTTGATCAGCGCGACCGCGCTCAGGATCACCAGAAGCACTGCCGTCAGCGTTGCGGCGTAAGAGGAGTCCTGGAAGGTGAAGGCGACTTCATAGATGTAGTAGAGTAGCAGCGTGCTGGCGTTGTTCGGCCCGCCCTTGGTCATGATGACGAGGTGGTCCACCAGCTTGAACGAGTTGATGACCGCGTTGATCGCCACGAACAGTGTGGTCGGCATCAACAACGGAAACGTGATCCGGCGGAACGTATACCATCGGCTTGCGCCTTCGATGGAGGCGGCTTCTTCGAGATCCGGCGACAGTTGCTGCAGCGCCGCCAGATAGAAGATCATGAAGAAGCCGGCCTCCTTCCAGATCACCATGACGATCAGACACTCCATGACCGTCGAGGGATCGCCAAGCCAGTTCCAGCCGGCGAGACCGAAAACGCCGCGCAACTGATCCAGCAGGCCGTAATCCGGCGTGTAGAAGAACAGCCAGATGTTGGCGACCGCGATCATCGGCAGCACGGTCGGCGTGAAGTAGGCGAGACGCAGAAAGCCGCGGCCGCGCATGTTGCGATTGACCCAGATCGCCATCACGAGCGCGAGCGCGATCGAAGTCGGAATCGTGCCGAGCGCGAACCAGAAATTGTTGACCAGCGCCTTCCAGAAGATCGGATCGGCGACCATCCCCTGATAACTGTCGAGGCCGACGAAGACCTCGGTGCCGTTGCGTTTGGTGATGAACAGCGAATGCCGGATCGTCGCCAGGATCGGGTAATGGGTGAACGCTATCAGCAGGACGGCTGCCGGCAACAGCAGCAGCCAGGCGTTCACGGCATTCCACCACGCCTGCGATCCAGCGCGGCGTTCAGAAACTAGCGATGCGGCCGCGGCGTCGGACATTTCCGAGGAAGCGGGACGGCGGCGTACCGCCATCCCGCAATTTCCCTTACTTCGAGGCGCGCAGCACGCGATCGGACTGGGCTTGTGCGGCAGCCAGCGCCTCCTGCGGCTTCTGCGCCCCCGTGACCGCGGCCTGAATCGCGTCGTTGACGAACTTGTAGATGCGGCCGTTCTCGTGGACCGAGAGCTCCGGCACCGCATGCTCGAGCTGATCGCGCGCGACGGTCGCCTGCGGGAAGCCCTTGGCATACTCTTCCATCGCCTTTGTCTTGTAAGCGGCCGGCGACACGGCAACATAGCCGGTCTTCATGCTCCATTCCGCCGCGCGCTCGGGCGCCGTCATCCATTGAATGAACTTCACGGCGGCCTTCTGCTGCTCGGGCGACGCGCTCTTGAAGATGTAGAAGCTGCCGCCACCGGTCGGCGAGCCCCGCCGCTCCTTGGCCGGGAGCATAGCGACACCAAACGGGAATTTCGCGGCGTCCTTGACGGCCGTGAGGTTACCCGTGGTGTGCCACATCATCGCGGTCTTGCCTTCGAGGAAGTCGGTGCGGAGCGTCGCCCAGTCGACGCTGCCGGACGGCATGACACTGTGCTTGCGCGACAGGTCGACCCAGTAATCGAGCGCGCCCACCGTCTTCGGCGCGGTCAGATAGACCTCGGTGCCGGCCTCGTTCATCATTTTCTGGCCGTTCTCGATCGCCAGCGCCTGCAGCATCCAGTAACCGTAGCCGGTCGAGGGAATCTCGACGCCCCAACGCGTGGTGTTGCCGCCGTCCTTCTTGACGAGCTTCTTCGACATCTCGACCATTTCGTCCCAGGAGGCCGGCGCCTTCTCGGGATCGAGGCCAGCTTCCTTGAAGGCGTCCTTGTTCCAATACAGTACGATGGTCGAGCGCTGGAACGGTATGCTCCAGGTCTTGCCGTCGATCTGTCCGTTGGCCATGAATGCTGGATAGAAGTCCTTGAACCACGCCTTGTCACTGACGAGGCCGTCAAACGGCACGATGGCGTTCTCGTCCATCAGCGTGAACACGTCGGTCGACAGCAGCACCGACAGTTGCGGCGGCTGCCCGCCTTTCATTGCGGTCATCGCCTTGGTCATCGTGTCTGTGTAGTTGCCGGCATAGACCGCCGTCACCTTGATATCCTGATTGTCCTTCTCGAAGCGCGAGACCATATCGTCGACGATCCTGGTGACGGGGCCGCCGACCGCCACCGGATAATACATCGTCAGGTCCACCGCGGCGGCGGGACGCGCGCCCATGGAAAAGACCGCGAATGCAGCTGCCATCAACATCGTTCGTCGCGCAAACATCTTTCGCTCTCCCTCGTTATCCCTTGACCGCCGCTGCTACCGACCGGATGCAGCCAGCAGGCACTCCCTGACCGAACTCTCCACCCGGCATTCCGACGTCGGATCGAACTGATGCTCGTTCGCGGGGTCCCACGCCAGCCGGACATCCTCGCCGGGCTTAACCTTGCTGAAACCATCGGATCGCACCGAGATTGGCTGACCATCGATCTCGCACAGCACGATGCTGTCGGCCCCGAGATGCTCGACGGCCTTGACGCGCGCCCCATGATCGCCGTCCGACACGATGCGGATGTGCTCCGGCCGGATGCCGATGAGATGATCGCTCCGTCGCACGAGATTCATCGGGGGAGTGCCAATGAACCGCGCCGTGAAGGCCGTTGCCGGCCGGTTGTAGAGCTCTTCCGGCGAACCGTTCTGCTCGATACGGCCGTCGCGCATCAGCACGACGCGGTCCGCCATCGTCATGGCTTCGGTCTGATCGTGGGTCACGTAGACCATCGTCATGCCAAGACGCTGCTGCAACGCGCGGATCTCAGTCCGCATCTCGTGCCGCAGCTTGGCGTCCAGGTTGGACAGCGGCTCATCCATGAGACAGACCCGCGCCTCCGCGATGATGGCGCGTCCCAGCGCAACGCGCTGGCGCTGGCCACCGGACAGCTGCGACGGCTTGCGCTCGAGCAGATGGCCGAGACCGACGATGTCGGCCACGCGACGGAGCCGCGCGTCCCGCTCGGCACGCGCCACGCGACGGACGCGCAGACCGAAGATGATGTTCTCGGCGACGCTCAAATGCGGAAACAACGCGTAGGACTGGAAGACCATGGAGATCTTCCGTTGCGCCGGCGTCAGGTGAGTCACGTCGGCGCCGCCGATGGCAATCGTGCCGCCGTCGGCGTCCTCGAGGCCGGCGATCAGCCGCAACGTGGTCGACTTGCCGCAGCCGGACGGTCCCAAAAGCACCAGCAGCGAGCCCTCGTCCGCCGTAAGACTGACGTCATCGACGGCGCGCATCGCGCCCCAGGACTTGGAGACATGACTCAGCGTAATCGCCGACATGGCCGGTTCGCTCTCAGCATGATGCAGCTACGCACGCTGGCGGCGGCTCGCTCCAACAGAGCAACGCAAGGCCGGTCACGACAGGCAGACCGGTCCATGCGCCCCTCCCTTTGAGCCGCGCGCATTCATCGGCGTAGCGACTATTATGTTCATATGAACATAGCGTGACACCATATGAAACAGAAAATTGCGTCTTCGACGTTCAAATGATACTTTCGTTGGGAACGGAGATCCGATGCTCAGGGCCGCCACGACACGTCAGTCCCACATCCTGGAGATCGTGCGCGAGCAAGGCTTCGCCTCCATCGAGCAGCTTGCGGCACGTTTCGACGTGACGCAGCAGACCATTCGCCGCCTTGTGAATGCGCTCTGCGACCAAGGGCTGCTTCGGAGGGTGCATGGCGGGGTCAGCCTCCCCGTCCAGAACCAGAACCTCGCCTACGGCAGCAGACATAGGTTGAACGCCGACGCCAAGCGGCGGATAGCGCACGCGGCCGCCAAACTCATTCCCGACGGGACGTCGCTGATGATCGGGCTCGGCACGACGCCCGAATATGTCGCGCAGGCACTCTCCCGCCGACGGGATCTGCGGGTGATCACCAACAGCCTGAACGTCGCCACAGCGTTCGCGCAGAATCCCGATGTGGAAATCAGCATCGCGGGCGGCACGCTGCGGCCGCTCGACCGCGATATCATTGGCGAAGCCGCTGCGCGTTTCTTCTCGAATTTTCGCGCTGATTTCGGGATATTCGGCGTCGGCGGCGTTGATCAGGACGGCACGCTGCTCGACTTCCATGTCGATGAAGTCAAGGCACGCCAATCCATCGCTGCCAATTCACGAACGTCCGTGCTCGTGGCCGACATCACCAAGTTCGGGCGCAATGCGACGGTTCGGGGTGGCCACCTCGACGAGTGCCACCATCTTGTCATCGATGACCGATTGCCGGCAGCGTTCGAGCTGATCGCGCACAGGTACAGCGGTCAAATCCATACCGCCCGCGACGCTCGCGCAGATTTCGAGCGCCTTGGCAACACCTAGTCGACAACTGCACATCATCGCTGCTCAGCCCAATCGCCCGCCGGGCGAGGTCCGAGATCGATTCACGCTCCGCGCGGAACGGCCGGATGACGATCCATTTTGTCGCGGTTGACTTGTTATAACATTTGAGCAAATGTCCTAACTAACCGGAAATATAAATCCGGATTTTCGGGAGGACCGCATGCCATCATTCAAGCCGACGCGACGAACGCTACTCAAGACCGGAACCGCAGCCGCCGCTTTCGCGACGCTTGGTCCGGCACTTCTACGGCAAGCCGCCGCGCAGGACGCCGACCTCGCGCCTTACAAATCCGCTCAGATCGACTGGCAGCAAGTCTCCGGCGAGACCATCACGGTCGCCGTGATCCCGGCGAGCTATTTCGAAAACCTCATCACGCTCGCGCCGCAGTTCAAGGCGCTCACCGGCATCGACGTCCGCTTCGAGAAGATTCCGCCGGCGCAGATCCGGCAGAAAAGCGTCATCGACTTGACCTCGAAGACCGGCACCTACGCGACCCACGCCGCCGACCCGATGTATTACGCGCTCTATGCCGCGAACAAATGGGTCGAGCCGCTCGGCACCTATCTGAACGACAAGGCGCTGACCGATCAGGCCTGGTTCAAGCTCGACGACATCATTCCGGCCTGGCGGAGCGCCAACGGCATCGACGGCAAGCTTTACGGCATGCCCTATGACGGCGAAGTCACCATTCAGGTCTATCGCAAGGACCTCTATGACGCGAAGGGCCTGAAGCCGGCAGACACGCTCGAAGCCTACATGTCCAATGCCGGGGCGTTGAACACGCCGAACGATCGCGTCTGGGGCGCAGCACTGCGCGGCGTCGCCGGTGCCGGCCAGAATATGTACATCTATCCGTCGATTTTCCGTGAGTTCGGCGGCGACTGGATGAAGGGCGGCAAACTCACCGTCAACGGCCCCGAGGCCGAGGCGGCGCTCGCCTGGTACGTCGACATCATGAAGAAGTACGCGCCGACGGCGGCGGCGAACTGGAACTGGCCGGATATCGCCGACGCTTTCTCGCAAGGCACCGTCGCCAGCTACATCGACGCGCACTCGTCGGCCTCGGTCATCAACAATCCGGAAAAGTCCAAGGTGATCGGCAAAGTCGCCTATGCCCGCTGGCCCAAGGGGCCGTCGGGCAAGCGCACCACATCGATCTGGAACTGGGGCTTTCCGATCAATTCCGCACTGCCGGAGAAGAAGCGCAAGGCAACCTGGCTGTTCATCCAGTGGGCCGCGAGCGCCGAGACCCAGGCGCGCACCGCGCATAAGTTCGCCGGTCCCACCAAACGCTCGGGCGTCAACCGCACCTCGATCTGGAAGGATCCCGACTACATCAAGCTCATGAACGGCTTTGGCGAGAACTTCGTCGAGGCCACGATGGGCGCCCTGGAGGAGGACACCGACGTCGACTGGCGTCCGCGCGTGCCGCAGTGGCCGGCGATCGGCGACACCATGGCGACCGCGATTCAGTCGGCCCTCTCCGGCCAGGCCACGATCAAGGCCGCATTGGACGACGCGCAGCGCCGCATCGAACCGATGATGCGCGGCTGAGCCATGGCGACGACAGCGGTGACATCGGCCGAGATCGCGAGCGAGGCGCCTCGCAGCGATTTCGGACGCGTATTGGCGCAGCGCGAGCGCCGGTTTGCAGCGGCCCTGCTTGCACCGGCGTTTCTTGCGCTGCTCGCCACGACGACGTTTCCGCTGCTCTTCCTGGCCTACACCAGCGCATTCCGGATGGATCTGGCGATGCCGTTCACCAACGGCTTCGTCGGATTTGAGAACTACCAGGTGCTTCTCTCCGACGAGCGCTTCTGGACCTCGCTGCTGGTGAGCCTCGTCTATACCGGCTCGACCGTCGCGCTGCAGGTCATCATCGGCCTGGCGCTCGCTTTGCTGGTCATGGACATGAAGCGTGGCCAGGGCTGGTTCAGGATCATCGCCATCCTGCCCGTGGTCCTGTCGCCGGCCGTGGTCGGTATGATCTGGCGCACTTTCATGCTGGCACCGGAATTCGGCATCGTCGACTTCCTTGCGATCAATGCAGGGCTGGGCAGCAAAAACTGGCTCGGCGATCCCACGCTCGCGATGGTCTCGGTGATCGCGATCCACACCTGGCAGTGGACGCCGTTCGCGTTCATGGTGCTGCTCGCTTCGCTGGCCTCCCTGCCCGAAGACATCTACGAAGCCGCGCGGCTCGACCGAGCCTCCGCCTGGCAGCGCTTCCGCCGCATCACCCTGCCTTTGCTGCGTCCCGCGATCGTGATGGTCATCATCATGCGGACCATGGTGGCCCTGACCGCATTCGCAGCGATCTTCACCGTCACCGCCGGCGGCCCCGGCACCGCGACCGAGATCCTCAATCTCTATGCTTACCGGAAGTCCTTCACCGAGCTGTCGATCGGCTATGGTTCGGCACTCGCAGTCGCACTGCTGATCGTGACCATCATCATTTCCGGCATCCTGTTCGCGATGCGGAGGGCGAAATGACTGCAAAGCGCCTTCGCGTCTTCGCCCTGCTCGCGATTTCCATGGTCTTCCTGCTGGCCTGGGCATTTCCGATCATCTGGAGCGTGCTGAACTCGCTCAAGACCGATTCCGACGTGCTGGCCTATCCGCCCAAGCTGGTGTTCACACCGACGCTGGAAGCCTATCGTGACGTGCTTTTCGGTTCGGGCTCGATCCTGCCGAACCTCGTCTCCAGCATCATCATTTCGGTCGGCACCACCATCCTCACCATGCTGATGGCGGTGCCGGCGGCCTACGCGCTGGCGCGACTGCGCTTTCGCGGCAAGAAGTTCGCGGGATTCTATGTGCTGGCAACGCAGATGCTGCCTCCCGTCGGCATCATCATTCCCTACTTCCTAGTGCTGCGGAACATTGGCTGGATCGACACCTATCAGGGCATCATCCTGATCTACCTGTCGTTCTCACTGCCCTTCGCGATCTGGCTGCTGGTCTCCTATTTCGAGGATATTCCCTTCGAGATGGAGGAAGCCGCCTATCTCGACGGCGCGAGTCGACTGAAAACACTGTGGCGCATCATCATTCCGCAGGTCCGCGGCGGCATTGCCGTGACAGTCGTGTTCGTGTTCCTCAACGCGTGGAACGAATTCCTATTCGCCGTTGTGCTCAGCGGCAACACGGTGCGACCGGTCACGGTCGCCATGTTCAACTTCGTCTCCGTCGAGCAGACGCTGTGGGCCAAGCTCGCGGCGGTCTCGGTCCTCGCCATGCTGCCTGTCGTCGTGCTCGGCGTGGTCGCGCAGAAGCATATCGTGAAGGGCCTGACGGTCGGTGCAGTCAAGGGCGGAGGACGCCGATGAGCGGCCAAGGTCAGGTCAGTTTTCGCAACATCGTCAAGATGCACGGCGAGTTCGCCGCGCTCAAGGGCGTGAATTTCGACATCAAGCCGGGTGAGTTCTTTGCGCTGCTCGGGCCATCGGGTTCGGGCAAGAGCACAACGCTGCGCATCCTCGCCGGCCTCGACGCGCCGACCGCCGGCCGCGTGCTGATCGACGACAAAGACGTCACCTCGACCGATGCGCGTGACCGCGACATCGCCATGGTGTTCCAGAGCTACGCGCTCTACCCGCACATGACGGTGGCAGAGAACATCGCCTTCCCCCTGGAGATGGCCAAGCTGCCGAAATCCGAGATCGCGCCCGCCGTCAAGGACGCCGCGCGCAAGGTGAAGATCGACCATCTGCTCGACCGCAAGCCGGGTCAGCTCTCGGGGGGCCAGCAGCAGCGCTGCGCGCTGGCCCGCGCCATCGTGCGCAAGGCGCGCCTGTTCCTGCTCGACGAGCCGCTGTCGAACCTCGACGCGAAGCTGCGGCTGGAGACCCGCGCCGAGCTGAAGAAGCTGCAGCGCTCGCTGGGCGTCACCGCGGTCTACGTCACGCACGACCAGGAAGAGGCGATGACGCTCGCCGATCGCATGGCGGTATTCATGTCAGGCGAGATTCAGCAGGTCGGCACGCCCGCAGAAGTGTTCGCCCGTCCGAACTCGATCGACATCGCTGGCTTCATCGGCAATCCCCCGATGAACCTAGTTCTCGCCCGTTACGTGGACGGCGACGTGATCATCGCCGGCCATCGTGTGAAGACGACGACCACGACAGCCGGCGAGCGCGATGTGGTGGTCGGCCTTCGCCCCGGCGCCCTGCGCATGACGGACGGCGGCCTTGGCGCGCGTGTCGACCTGATCGAGGATCTCGGCGATACCGCCGTGCTCGATCTCGATTGCGCCGGCACCACGATCCGCATGCGCGTTTCCGGCGGCAACATTCCCGGCGAAGGCGACACGATCTCGATCACGGCTCGTCCGCAAGACATTCACCTGTTCGATCCAGCAACACGCATGCGGCTCTGACACCATGGCTGTTCAAACGCGCAAGAAGAAACCCGCACCGCTCGGCAGCGATGTGGTCGCGGAAGGCTCGACGCCCCTGCATATCCAGATCCGCGAATCCATTCGCAGCCAGGTGCGCGACGGCAAGTTCATCGACGAGACCGGCCGCCTGATGACCGAGGCCGAACTCGGCCGACATTTTGGTGTCAGCCGCATCACCATCCGCAACGCCATCGCACCTCTGGTGAACGAAGGCATGTTCGACCGCTCACGCGGCCGCGGCACCTTCCTGCGCTCGAACCAGCCTGAGAACTGGGTCGGCCATCTCATGGGATTTTCGGAAACCATCCGCGACGCCGGCTACCAGGCTGGTGCAAAGATCCTACAGCAGGGCATGACCAACCGGCACGACACTGCCGTGCGCGAGCAGCTTCGCGAGCGCGCCGTCTGGCAGCTTCGGCGCTTGCGGCTCGCAGACGATACACCGATCGCCATCGAGCACGCCTTCTATCCGCCGGACATCGGTCTCGAGCTCGAGAAGCGCGACCTCCTCTCGATCATCATGTACCGCGTCTTCGAGGACGAGCTTGGACTCGCCATCAAGGACGCACAGCAGACCATCAGCGCCGACCTCGCCGACGCCGGCAGCGCAAAATTGCTCGGCGTGAAGGTCGGCTCGCCCCTGCTCTCTATCGAGCGCGTCACCTTCGGCAAGGACAGGCGGGCGCTGGAGCTTTTGCGTGCCGTCTACCTGCCGAAATATTTCCGCCTCAGCATCAGCCTGACGCGCCGCCACTGACAACGCCACACGTCAATAACGAGGACACAAACATGCCGAATGGCGCAAAGACTACTGATAGCCCCAATATCCTGCTTATCCTCAACGACGACATGGGCTTTTCGGACATCGGCTGCTACGGCGGCGAGATCCAGACCCCGAACCTCGACCGCCTCGCGGCCAACGGGCTGCGTTATTCGCAGTTCTACAACACCGCCCGCTGCAGTCCCTCGCGCGCCTCGCTCCTGACCGGCCTGCATCCGCACCAGACCGGCATCGGTATCCTCACCTACAGCAACGGCCCCGAGGGCTATGCCGGCAATTTGAACAAGAGCTGCGTGACGATCGCCGAGGCCCTGAAGAGCCGGAACTACACGTCCTATCTCAGCGGCAAATGGCACATCGCCAGCAGCCTGACGGAGCCGACCGACGCCTGGCCGATGCAGCGCGGCTTCGACCATTTCTACGGCACCATCATCGGCGCCGGCAGCTTCTATCACCCGAACACGCTGACGCGCGGCAACGACAATATCGAGCACGAGGCCGAGAAGGATCCGTCGTTCTTCTACACCGACGCGATCAGCGACCAGGCAGCGGCTTTCATCCGCCAGCACAATGCAGAGAAGCCCGACGCCCCGTTCTTCGAGTATGTCGCCTACACGGCGCCGCACTGGCCGCTCCATGCCCATGACGAAGACATCGCCAAGTACAAGGGCCGCTTCGATGCGGGCTGGGACAGGCTACGCGAAGAGCGCCTCAAGCGCCTCGTCGATGACGGCATCATCCATCCGAACTGGCGCCTGACCGATCGCGATCCGACCCAGCCGTCGTGGACCGACGCGGAGCAACGCGAATGGACGCTGCGCTGCATGGAGGTCTATGCGGCCCAGATCGATCGCATGGACCAGGGCATCGGCCGCATCCTGAAGGCGCTGGAGGAAACCGGCCAGATGGACAATACGCTGATCATTTTCCTGTCCGACAACGGCGCATGCGCCGAGGACATTCCGGAAGGGGTCACCGCGAAGGAGCTGGTGGACCAGCTCATGATCGCCAAGGCCAGAACGCGCGACGGCAGGCCGGTGCGCTTCGGTAACGATCCGACCTTGATGCCCGGTGGCGAGGACACCTACCAGAGCTACGGCACCGCCTGGGCCAATCTCTCCAATACACCGTTCCGTCTCTACAAACACTGGATACACGAAGGCGGCATCGCCACGCCCCTCATCATACACTGGCCGCGCGGCATCTCTGAAAAAGGCGGCTTGCGGCACAACCCCAGCCAGCTCACAGACGTGATGGCGACCATTCTCGACGTCACCGGCGCCACCTATCCCAAGGAGTACAACGGCAACGCCATCCTGCCTTGCGAGGGTGAGAGCCTCGTGCCGTCATTCGCGTCGGCCTATGGCAACCGTGGCCCGCTGTTCTGGGAGCACGAGGGAAATGCAGCCGTGCGCGTCGGCAAGTGGAAGTTGGTTCGGAACTACCCGGGACCCTGGGAGCTCTACGACATGGAGACGGACCGCACCGAGATGAATGATCTGGCTGCGCAGCATCCGGATCGCGTCCGCGAGATGACGGCTCAATACCAGCAATGGGCGAACCGTTGCGGCGTGATCCCGCGCGAGAAGATTCTCGAGCTGATGAAGGCGGAAGGGGGCACAGCCTTCTGGGAGGAAGAGAAGCAGAAATAGGACATGACGAAGGATCGTTCACACTGCTGCATCCAGCGCGTCGCCGGCAACGGACCGGCGACGGGCAACGATGCGCAAGCAGCGATCCCCCCCAGTCCAACTCCGATCCTGCGCAGCTGGAGCGCACTGATCGACGGAACCTTCCACATGGGATCTGCCGACATCGGCTTTGTCGAAGACGGCGAAGGCCCGGTTCGGCTGGTTACGTTGTCGCCCTTTGCTATTGCCTGCCACGCCGTGAGCAACCTGCAATTCGGCAACTTCGTCCGTGCCACGGGCTACACGACGGAAGCCGAGCGCTACGGCTGGAGTTTTGTCTTCGACGGGCTCCTGCCCGAAGAGACGCGCACCGCGCGCACAATGTGCGTTCAGGAAACACCATGGTGGGTCCCGGTGACGCGCGCCTACTGGGCGCAACCGGAGGGACCGACGAGCAGCATCCTCGACAGGCTCGATCATCCCGTCGTCCACGTTTCCTGGAACGACGCACAGGCTTACTGCGAATGGTCCGGCACGCGTCTTCCGACCGAAGCTGAATGGGAGATGGCCGCGCGCGGCGGGTTGGACCAGGCCACCTATCCCTGGGGCAACGAGCTGCAGCCGGATGGCGAGCATCGCTGCAACATCTGGCAGGGCAACTTTCCCGATCGCAATACCGTGGAAGATGGCTATTTCGGTACCGCGCCCGTTCATGCTTTTCCGCGCAACGGATATGGCCTGCACAATGTCTGCGGAAATGTCTGGGAATGGTGCGAGGACTATTTTTCGCCGAGCTATCACCGCCTCACGCCATCGCGAGACCCCTTGAACCGCGAGCCAGCTCCCAACCGATCGATGCGTGGCGGATCCTTCCTCTGCCACGAATCCTACTGCAATCGCTACCGCGTCGCGGCGCGAAGCTCCAATACGCCTGACTCCTCGTCCAGCAATATCGGCTTTCGTGTCGTGCGCACTGAGCCGCTGCGGGATCCTTCATAGGATGGAGCCGGCACCACATCCTGCGAGGCCGGCCGCTGCCCCCGGCATCCGACTGCTGCCCCTGTTCCTGCGCAATTTCGTGCGCAATCGCGAGACTGGCCTCGTGCTGGTCGCCATCGTCGTCGGACTGCTCAACGGCGTGCTCGTGGCTGCGATCTCGAGCCTCAGCCAGTTCTCTCACGCACTGCTGTTCGACATTCCTTTCGACGCACACCTCAGTGCCACCGGCGTGATCTCGTGGCAGCGCACGCTGCTGATCCCGATGCTCGGTGGCCTGGTGCTTGCGCTGATCGGGCTGTACTTCGCCCGGCGCGTCAGGGGACAGCAGCTCGCCGACGCGATCGAGGCCAATGCGCTCTATGGCGGCCGGGTGTCCTTTCGCGGCAGCTTGCTGATCTCGATCCAGACATTGCTGTCCAACGGGTTCGGCGGGTCGGTCGGGCTAGAGGCCGGCTACACCCAGATCTGCTCAATGTTCGGCTCTCATGTCGGCCAGCGCCTGGCCGCCCGGCGCAACGACATGCGGCTGCTGGTGGCTTGCGGCGCCGCGGGTGCGATCAGCGCCGCGTTTTCAGCACCACTTGCCGGCGCATTCTACGCCTTCGAAGTCGTGCTCGGTGCCTATACGTCGGCCGGTCTCGTACCGGTCATCGCGAGCGCCGTCACCGCGTGGCTCGTCGCGCGGCAATTGACGCACCAATCCTTCCTGATGGTGCCTGGCTTCCCATCGCCGGTGTCCGTCGAAATGATCGGGCAGACGGTGCTGATCGGCATTATCTGCGCTTTCGCCAGCATCCTGGTCATGCTTGCGGTCGCATTCTCCGAGCGCTGCTTTCAGCGCGTCACGGTTTTCAAGGGAGTCGTGAGACCGATTCTCGGCGGCTTCCTCCTCGGCAGCCTTGCCTTGCTGACGCCGACCGTGCTCGGCGCCGGACATGGCGCAATGCAGATTCTGCTGGTTAGCAATCCGACCTGGCTCCTGCTCACAACCACCATTGTGTTCAAAATCCTGGCCTCCGCCATCTCGCTCGGAGCCGGTTTTCGCGGCGGCCTGTTCTTCGCCTCGCTACTGCTCGGCGCGCTGATCGGCCAGCTCTACAGCATCGTGCTGATGGGTCTTCTTCCCACCCTGGCGCTACAGCCCGGCACGGCAGCCATTGCAGCACTCGCCGCGCTCGGAACCGGCGTGCTCGGAGCGCCGTTCAGCATGGTCTGTCTCGCGCTCGAGATCACCGGCGATTTCTCCGTCACCGTTGGAGCGGTGGTCGCATCGTCGGTCTGCGCGCTGATCGTCCGCGAGCTGTTCGGCTACAGCTTTGCGACATGGCGTTTTCATCTGCGCGGCGAGGTGATCCGCGGACCGCAGGACATCGGCTGGGTCCGGCAGATGAGTGCGGCATCCCTGATGCGCACCGATTTCGAGAATGCCCTGACGACGATGCCGATTGGCGAGGCGCAAAAGCTGTTCTCGCCGGTGCAGGTCCGCCAGATCGTGCTGCGCGATCCTAACGGCATCTATGCGGGCATCGTCTCCGCCGCGACGCTACATTCCGTCGCTAATCAGGACAACGAGCTGATCGGGTCACTGGCGCAGCAAAAGGATGAATGCCTGCTCCCGAGCACGCCGGTTCGCGAGATCCTCAAGGCCTTTGAACGCAGCGAAGCCGACGTGCTCGCGGTTGTCGACCGCGCCGACCATCGCGCCGCGATCGGCACCTTGAGCGAAGCTCATGTGCTGCGTACTTACGGGGAAGAACTCGAGCGTCGGAACCAGGAACTGTTTTCGCGTTGAAGGCGCTAGGGCCGCAGATCCATATCGATCCGCACGAAGTCGCCGCGATAGGTGACCTCGCCGAGATAGATCACGGTGCGGTCCTGCGTCGTGAAGATGCGGCGGACTTCGGCCACTGGCGAGTTCAGGGGCACGCGCAGCAGCCGCGCCGCCTCGATATCCGCGGTACCGATCGTCAAGGTCTGGCGCGCACTCGCGATAGCGGGATTCCTGAGATCGTTGAGGATCGGAATCACGGTCTCGTTGCGAAATCGCTTCGGAGACCTACGAAAGATCTCCTCGTCGAGATAGATGGAAATGACGCAGTAGGGCTGCTTCTCCCGCGAATGCAGCCGACGCATGAAGACGTACTTTTCGGCCGGCTTGCCGTCCCCGGGAAGCAGCGGTGCATCGCTGCGGCTTTCCGAGATATTGATGATCTCGGGCGAGGTGTCGCGGTACATGTCGGCGAGATCGGATAGCGTTGTCTCGACCTTGAGCCACCGGTCCTGCCGCACGGTCCCCGTGACGAAGGTGCCACGGCCCTGCTGCGCCTCGATCACACCGTCGCGGGCGAGCAGCTCCACCGCCTGCCTGATCGTGACGCGCGACACACCGAACTCGGCGGCCAGTTCCTCGTTGGCCGGCAGGCGAAAACCCTGGGTCCAGACGCCGCGCGCGATCCGCTGCCGGAAGATGTCGGCAATCTGCGCGTATTTGGGGACGTGACTATCGGAACTCAATTCCATCTCGCCCTCCAGAATTCAGGTCACGCGATCAAGCCATGACCAGCGCGGCACCGCGTTCGCCGATCATCAGGCTGGTCGCATTCGTGTTGGCCGAGGTGATCTGCGGCATCACCGAGGCGTCGATCACGCGCAGCCGCTCGACGCCGCGCACACGCAGCTGCGGATCGAGGACGGCCTGCGCGTCCCTGCCCATGCGACAGGTCCCGACACAGTGAAACACCGTGCCACCCGTGTTGCGCGCAAAATCCCACAACCCGACATCATCCCTTGTTGCCTCGCCCGGCATCATCTCGATATCCCAGAGCGCGCGAAACGCCTTCTGCTGATAGATCTCGCGCAGAATCTTCAGACCCGCGACGATGGTCTTGCGGTCGACCTCCTCGGCGAAATAGTTCGGTACGATCCGCGGCTGCTCGAACGGATCGGTTGAGCTGATGGCAAGCTGTCCGTGCGACTTTCCGTGGCACTGCCAGACCGAAGCTGTAAAACCGGAATAGCTGTGCAAGGGCTCGCCAGGCTTGTCGACCGAGAGCGGCATCACATTGAACTGCACGTCCGGCCGACCGCCGACGGCGTATTCCGTGCAGGCTGCGCCGCCCACCTGCCCTGCACCGACCGTCAACGGGCCGCTGCCCGCAAGCATCCACTGCAAGCCCATCTTCGCAAGGTCGACGGGATTGCGAACCTGATCGTTGAGCGAAATTCGCTCCTTCAGGCGGACGATCAGCCGGGCCTGATAGTGGTCCTGAAGATTGGCGCCGACTTCCGGAGAATCGGCAACGATGGGAATGCCGAGCTTGCGCAGCAGGTCGGCCGGACCGACGCCGGAAAGCTGAAGGATCTGCGGCGACTGCAGCGCGCCGCCGGACAAGATGATCTCACGGTCAGCCGCCGCACTGTGGACATGACCCTTGCTGATCCACTCGACGCCGGTCGCGATGCGACCGTTGAAAACGACCCTGCTGACCTGAGCATGGGTGATGATGGTGAGGTTGGGACGGCCGGCTATGGGACGCAGAAAAGCAGAGGCGGAACTGGTCCGCCAGTGCCGCCCGATGCCGAGCTGGTAGGTGCCGACCCCCAGCGTCGTGGCGCCGTTGAAGTCGGGATTGCGCGGCAGGCCGAACTGCACGCCCGCGTCGACCCAGGCCTTCGATGCCGGATTGTCGTTGCGCAGATCGGAGACCTCGAATTCCCCGAGCCCGCCGTGAAACTGGCTCTCGCCGCCGCGGTAGCGTTCGTAGCGCCGAAAGTACGGCAGGAGTTCGCGATAGTTCCAGCCATCGGCGCCAAGGCGCTCCCAATCGTCAAAGTCCTCGTGTTGGCCCCGGATGAAGATCAGCCCGTTGATCGAAGAAGAGCCGCCGAGCACGCGGCCACGCGGCCAGACGATGGCACGACCGCCGCTCCCTTCCGACGGCTCGGTCCTGAACAGGCGCGAGTATCGCTCGTTGTAGATGGTCCGGTAGTAACCGACCGGAAGCTTCAGCCAAAAATTCCGATCCGATCCGCCGGCCTCGAGCAACAGCACGCGACAGGACGGATCCGCCGACAACCGGTTCGCAACCACGCAGCCGGCGGAGCCCGCCCCGACGATGATGTAGTCGTAACCACGAGCTGACATCAGACCATCCGGTATTGTGCGATGGAGGCAAGATCGGGCGTGATGCCGAGGCCCGCTTCGTCGCCGAGCTCGATCATACCGTCGCGGACTTCAAGCACGGGACCGCAGAAGCGATCGCGCAGCGGGTTTTCGTTGCAATCGACTTCGAGCAGCCCGTCGCCGCCGACACCGGCGAGAAGATGCGCCGACGCCAGAAGACCGATGCCGGCGCCGAGATAGTGCGGGCAAAACATCTTTCCCGAAGTCAGGATGTCGCGGGCAATGTTTGCGCAAGCCGACAGCCCGCCCCATTTGGCGATGTCGGGCTGGACGACATCGAGAACCGGCTCACGCAGCACCTCGGCAAACCCGGCGAGGCTCGCGATGTTCTCGCCGGCTGCGAGCGGAAAGTGGACGGTCTCGTGCAACTGCTTCCATTCCTGCCGGGGGCGGTCCGCACGAATCGGCTCCTCGAGCCATACGAGGCCGAAGCGCTCGAGTTGCGGTGCAAGCTCCAGCGCCTGGGCAATGGTCCAGCCCTGGTTGACGTCGGCAGCAAGCAGGCCTTTGCCCACAAGGTGGCGCAGCGCTTCGAGGTTGGCGCAGTCACCTGCCGGATCGAAACCGATCTTCAGCTTCAACGCGCGGTAGCCGCGGCCCAGGGCCGCTTCGGCCATCCGCTCGGAACCGACCGGATTGATGCCGCTGGCGTAGACCTTGATCTTGCGCCTCGCCCCGCCGAGCAGCCTCCACAGCGCGAGGTTCTGGCGGCGCGCGTGGAGATCCCAGACGGCGATATCGATGCCGGCGATCGACTGCGCAAACGGGCCGGCTTCGCCTGATTGTAGCGCGAGGACCGAGGTTCCCTGCGTCAGACGCTCGAACGCGGCGGACGGCTCGGGCACAGTGAATCCGACAAGGGCCGGCGCAAGCACCTCGTTGACGAGCCGAGCACGATGTTCGGCACCTGGTGCAGGAAAATTGCACCACACTTCGCCCCAACCAACATGTCCATCGGCGTCTTCAACGCGGACGAAAACGGCGGGCCGATCCTTCATCCGCCCGAAGGACGTGATGACTGGCGCCGTCAGCGGATAGCGATAGCCGAAGGCCTGGACGCTTTGGATGGTGAAAGGGGAAGTTGTCATGCGGGAAAGCCTGCGACGCCTACGACCAAAGGCGCCACTTGTATGGTCATCCTATTTATAATATGACCTTGGAAAACATCAACTGCAATCCGGGTGGACGCGTCGAATGGACGGAGCTGGCGTGAGACGCTTTGGTCTCGGATTGATCCCGTGGATCGGTGCGATCCTGCTCTGGTACGCCGTGCGTTGGAGCGGCTTCGTCAACGTCTCGCTAATCCCCGCGCCGCACCAGGTCGCCGCAAAATTCTTTGAGCTTCTCACCAGGGAAGGTCTGCTGATCGACGTCTTCGCCTCGACCAGGCGCGTCTTTCTCGGTGTCGCGCTCGGAATCCTCGCCGCGGTGCCGGTCGGCTTCCTGCTGGGATGGTACCGGCCGGCCCGCACCTTCGCCGACCCCATGATCAACTTCTTCCGCGCGCTGCCGCCGATCGCGCTGATCCCACTGGTGATCGTCTATTTCGGCGTCGACGAGGTCGCAAAACTCGTCATCCTGTTCTACGCCTCGTTCTTCTCCGGCGTGATCGTGATGTATGAGGGCGTCTCGCAGATCACGCCGCTCTACATCCGCGTGGCGCAGACGCTCGGTGCCAACCAGAGCGAGATTTTTCGCAAGGTGATCATTCCCCTCACCGTCCCGCACATCCTCACTGCGCTGCGCGTCGCGCTCGGGGTGGCCTGGGCGACGCTGGTCGCATCCGAGCTGATCGCGGCCCAGCGCGGGCTCGGCGCCATGATCCAGAATGCCTCGACATATTTCCTGCTCGACGTCATCTATGTCGGCATCATCTGCATCGGCCTGATCGCGCTGATCATGGACATGATCCTGCGCAAGATCACGGCGCGGCTGCTGGTCTGGCAGGACCGGGCGATCGCATGACCAAACGCGCGCAGTTCGACAAGGTTTCGCTCTCCTTCGAGACGCCGAAGGGCCGTCTCAACGTCGTCGAGGACGTCAGTTACGACATCAACGACGGCGACTTCATCGCGGTGATCGGGCCGTCCGGCTGCGGCAAGACCACGATGATGAGCATGCTCGCCGGCTTCCAGAAGCCGACGACGGGCAAGGTCCTGTTCGATGGCCGTCCCGTCGCCGGCCCCGGCCCCGAACGCGGCGTCATCTTCCAGGAGTACGGCGTATTCCCCTGGTTGACCGTGAAGCAAAACATCGCCTTCGGCCTGACGCTCAACGCCAACCATGTCGCAACCGCCGAGCGCGACGCGATCTGCGATCACTATCTTGCTCTGATGGGCCTGTCCGACTTCGCCAATTCCTATCCGAAACATCTGTCCGGCGGCATGCGGCAACGGCTTGCGATCGCGCGGGCCTATGCGGTGAAGCCGCAATTCCTCCTGATGGACGAGCCGTTCGGGGCGCTCGACGCCCAGACCCGCTCCAACATGCAGAACCTGCTGCTCAAGGTACTGGAGACCGAAGGCAAGACGGTCATGCTGATTACCCATTCCGTGGAAGAGGCGATCTACCTCGCATCCCGCATCGTGGTGGTGACCGCGCGGCCGGCGCGGATCCGGGAGATCATCGACGTGCCGTTCGCCTATCCGCGCGACGAGTCGATACAGGAGCGTCCGGAATTCGCCGAACTGCGAAGCCAAATCAGGCAACTCGTGATGGACGAATATCGCGCCCAGCAGGCGCAGATGCGTCCGGTCTCATTCTCGGAATAATCATAAAGCGGAGGAGCGACCTATGGATCGGCGACAATTTTTGACCATGACGGCAGGCCTTGCACTGGGGACCTTCACGGCCACGGCGCCTGCGATCGCGCAGGCGAAAACAAAGGTCCGCGTCGGCTATCTTCACACTGTCGCCGTTGACGGCCAGATCTGGACCGGCATGGACCGCGGCTCCTTCGAAAAGCAGGGCCTCGATCTCGAGCTGCGACAGTTCAACACCGGCCTGGAAATCTTCCAGGCGCTGATCGGCGGCAGCCTCGACGTGCTGGCAACCGGCGCCGTGCTCTCGAACTTCCCGGCCCGTGGCCAAGGCAAGGTCTTCCTCATCAACGACATCGAGGTAGCGACGGCGCAACTCTGGGTTCGCGGTGATCAGGGCATCAAATCGTTCGAGGATCTGAAGGGCAAGCGCATCGCGACCGCGACCGGCACAACGGCGCACGTATTCCTGGATACAGCGCTTCGTGCCAACAAGGTCGATCCCAAGGAGGTCGAACTGGTCAACCAGACCATGCCGGCCGCCGTGACCGCCTTCATTTCCGGCGCAGTGCCTGCCGTCGCGCTCTGGGTGCCCTTCAACGTGACAGTTCGCGACAAGGTGCCCGGCGCAGTCAAGCTCGCGGATGCGTCAGCCTATTATCCAAAGGCAGCGATCATCGGCGGCTGGGCGGCGGCTAACGATTACTACGAGCCAAACAAGGAAACACTGGCAAAGCTCATCAAGGGCTGGGCCGAGGCGAACGACTTCATCATCGCCAACAGCGCGGAGGCGATGGAGAAGCTCCAGAAGGGTCACTACAGCCAGACGCCGATGGCCGACATCAATGAGTCGTTCAAGGCTCAGAAGATGTTCACGTCCAAGGACTGGAAACGCATGTACTCGGATGGGACCGTCACCAACTGGCTACAACAATCGACAGATTTCTTCATGGCCAACGCAGGCATCAAGGACTTCACGCCGGCGAGCAAATACTTTGACCCGAGCCTCTATTTAAAGACTATCGCCTAGATATCAGGGGGCTGAGGGGATTTGTGTCCGCGCCGAACACCAACTGCGCGGCGCGCCCCAATTTTCTCGGGCTCTGCTGTCGTATCCTGCATCCGGCACGTGTTGCGCACCGGAGTTTAACACACTGTCCCTTCTGCACGCTCAACCGCGCTGCCGCACTCTGTTGTCCAGATAGCCATGGATTGCCGACCTCAGGTAGGCTATCCAAGGAGGGGGCAATTCCTCGTGACGCCGAGGGGGCAGTTTTCCATGGCGCGCGAGAATCGACTGTTAATCTAGCGAGCCAACAGTTCTAGGCAACCAGGCAACCTCACTCCTCCGGGTCAAACCTCGTCACAGGAGCGTTGTCGCCTCGGCTAAGCCTCCAGGTGTCGCAAGCTCTTCTTTCTTCACTAAGAGCCTCAGCGCGAGAATGTCATTGACTAGCCTGTGGAGTTGCCACAGCTCCTCCAAAGACATGCTCTGCAACCGCTCCCGTTCCTTGAATCCCCCGACTCACGCAGGAAGCTTGGAGCTACCAGACGCGGCCGGCAAACGAGACGTGGGTTGACCGTGGAAGGTTATCTACACCTAGCGTCTCGTCCTATTTTTCGGGAAGCTGACTGAACCGATCTCGACCGAGAGCGGCGCAACTCAGCTTGCGCCAATCGATTTCGCAGTACGCTCAATTCGGCAATCTGACTTTCGAGACGTGCGATAGTTTGGTGCAAAACGGTGGCGGTATGGGCAGTCCGATCAGATGTACTCATTACTACCTCAAATAACAGGACTGAAAATCCGAACCTTACATTGTAGCTAATCGTTATTACAAGACGAAATCTGCCTTAGAATCCTCGGTTTGACCGTTTTCAAAGGAACACAAGCGCTGGCGAACGTTTAAGTCGTGCCGGCTCGCAGCCCGAGCTGGCGGAGCGGCCCCGGCCCACCCCTCAACAGCCCCCTGGAGGCTGGGGCCGTCTCTCCAGATCCTTGGTATCAAACAGTCGCTCTGCAGCTCCAGCTGCCCTGCGACTATCACCTGAGTCCGCTAACTGAAGCGGCTTACTGTCTAATGCGGGGACACTCGCGCGGCGACACTGAATGCGGCCAGGCAGGCGGCGGCTAGGGACCGGAGCATTCTGGCGATTTGCCCCGATTCCGAGCGCGTTATTCCATGAAGTAAAAGCTCGTGATAGCGATTAATAATGCGCCACCAGCCACCGCGATCGCAAAACAAATGCGCCCGGGACCGAACGTATCGAAATGGGAGGTACGGACAACGCGCGTGAACCGGCGGGCCCCGGTTTCACCGGTTTCACCGCCCTACCCGCCGGCGGGAGGCGCTGGCGGTCGCTCTTCCCGAAAACCGCGCAAGCCCTGGCATATATGATCTCCGATCTGGTGAAATTGCTTGAAGCAATGGAGCACCTTGAGAGCCTGAGAGAGGTCCGGCTCGCCGAGCTCGCTCGCGTATTGCACTAAGGTTGGCGGGCTTGGGGCGCGTTCTCAGGGTGGTTCGGCACCTCCACCCGTAAATTTCCCAATATCGCTCGCATCGAGCTCATTCGATCATTTCGAAATGAGATCGTCGAAGCCAAAGGAATGGCCTGAGGCTGAGCGGAAGCGGCTTGCCTGGCTGGCGCGTCGTCGTGTCGTGGCGGAGATAGCGGCGGCGCTCGCTCGGCACACCGGATCCGTGAGGCGAATGGCGCGCGCAATGTGGCTTATTCTGAAAAAATAATCTGCCCACCTTCCAGCCTCATCCCTTGCCCTCCCGCAAGAAACGATGAACCGCATCGGCCGCCGCACCGCGATCTACCTTCTCATCCTGGTGATCAAAGCGGTGGCTTGGCAATTGGCCCACCGAGGTGCTTGCGCTCGCCCTTCGGTTGCGTCGCCGTTTGATTGCCATGGTCGGACGAGCGACCATGGTGGTGCACTGGCACGAATACGCAAGCGGCATTGAGAAGCAGCTCGGTCAGCTGAGGAAGGATCTTGCCCCCTTGTGTCAGGAAGAAAGAAGCTCGGCGAGTTGCGATCGACCGGCGTGCGCGACTTGTTCGCCTTCGGTCAGGACTATCGCTGTGGCCACAGGGTGAAGCTTTCGGCCATGGTGGTTGACGAGTGGCCGGACGATATCCGATTGTCGTAACTCGAGCCGCGGTTCATCTGTCAGGCGTGTGGCCAGCGCGGCGCCATCGTGCGCGTCGGCAGCGATGGGACAATGATGGCGGTTGGACGGCCCCGGACCGGGTAGAGAGGAATGTCGTGAGGCCGGGGCCGCTGGAGGTTGCCTGGTCCTCACGCTAGCAAAGCCCAGCGAGAACGAGCCCATCCTCATCATGGGCGATGATTTGCGGTCCCTCCACATGCGCAAAGCAAACTTGGAGCAGCTATTGGCGCGCCGGCCGGACGGGATCAGCGTGGCCCCTTTCGAGCGACGCGAGAACGGGCTGGACCTGTTCCGGGCCACCTGCCGGATGCGACTTGAGGGACTGGTTTCCAAGCATCGCGATCGGTACCGAGGTCGTCGGCAGAAGCACTGGATTAAGGTGAAGAGCCGAGGCCATCCCGCGATGGCACGCGAACTCTGACGATGACGGCCCCGGCCATGGGGTGGGTGTGGGAGGCCGGGGCCGTTGGGGTGCTTGGACCTTGGGGAGGATCAAGCACCTCCGAGCTTACTCACAGTCAAAGCGCCGTTATGTTCGTTTCCGGACATTGTCAGTACTCTTCCGGAGAGCACCGGTTTCGCGCGTGCGACCCGCCAACGCGAAAAGCTAAGACAGCCTTAGTTCATCATCTGGCGTAGCCGTCTGATGATCTCGCGCAGGTTAGCAGCGTACTCTTCAATAACCCGACGCGCCTCGTCCAGGGGCGACGGCTTGTCTTCCTTCCACTCGGTCTGTTTTTCGGGGTCAGGCATGGCCTGATGGACTGTCGCAGAGGGAAGCATCGCTTGAGCTAGATCAAGAGAACGGCGCCCCAACTGAGGCGGTCTTGAGCAAAGCGGGCCCGGTGTGCCTAGGAGGCCGGGCCCATAGCCTCAGCAACGGCTGCACCGTCTTCAGCTACCAGCCCCTTAAGTGTCAAAGAGAACATTCGTTCCTTCGGGAAATTAGAGCGCTTTTCAAATTCAACTTAGGTCACCGGGACTTAAACACGGACGGTACTTGGACGATGGTAAGCGCTTAGCCGGGACCCTATTGAGGCTGGCTTGACGTTTTGCGGAATCGCCACGGCATGAGGTCTTCGATCCTGCTATGGGGATGGCCGTCGATGATCGCCTCGAGTGTTTCAGCGATGTAGGCAGCCGGGTTGACGTCGTTGAGCTTGCAGGTGGCGACGAGCGACGCGAGCAAGGCCCAGTTTTCTGCCCCGATTTCATGACCGGCGAAGAGCGCATTTTTCCTGGTCAGGCAAACTGGCCGGATGGCGTTCTCGACCGGGTTGGTGTCGAGCTCGAGGCGCCCGTCTTCGAGGAAGCGGGTCAGCCCCTGCCAGTGATTCAGCGCATAGCGGATGTCTTCGGCAAGTGTCGAGCCGCTGGAGATCATCGACAGCTGCTTCTCGAACCACGTTTTCAAAGTGGCGACGAGAGCCAACGAATGCTCCTTTCGCGCGGCGAGCCGGATGTCCGGCGATGAGCCGCGCACCATGGCCTCGATGGCGTAAAGCTGTGCGATGTGCCGAACGGCGGCCTCGGCGATCGGCGATTTGCTGTTGCGGGCCAATTTGACGAAGCGCCGGCGCAAATGGCTCCAGCAATGCACGAGCGTCCACGGCCCTTGCGGTCGAGCGACTTCGGTCAGCCGGTCATAACCGTCATAGGCATCGCATTGCAGGAAGCGTCCGCCAAAGCCATCCAGGAACTGCTCCGCAAAGGCACCGCTGCGACCGGGGGCATATCGGAACAGCACGATCGGCGGACTTGGGCCGCTGTGGCCGCGGTCGTCGGAGGCGATCGCCCAGAAGTAGCCTTTCTTCGTTTGGCCGCGCCCGGGATCGAGTACCGGCGCCGTGGTTTCGTCCATGAACAGACGATCCGCCATGGCCAGGTGGCGGCGCATGTGGTCCGCGATGGGTTGAAGATGGAAGCAGGCGCGACCGGACCAGTTGCCCAGCGTTGCCCGATCAAGCCGGATGCCCTGGCGCGCATAGATCTCGGACTGGCGGTAAAACGGCGTATGGTCACCAAACTTGGAGACGATCACGTGCGCAATGGCCGCTTCGGTCGGCAGCCCGCTGGGTACGACGTGCTCCGGCGCGTGCGCCTGCACGACAGGGCCGGAGCAGCGGCGGCAGATGTATTTCGGGCGGCGCGTGACCAGCACCCGCCATTGCGCCGGGATCACGTCGAGGCGCTTGCTGACGTCCTCGCCGATCATCGTCATGGCGCCGCAACCGCACGGGCAGAGCGTGCTCGCAGGCTCGATGATCCGCTCCACCCGCGGCAAATGGGCAGGCAAGCAGCCGCGATTGCGATGAGAGCTTTGATCCGCCGCGTTTCGCGATCGGCCCTGGATGACCTTCTCGGCTCTCTCCTGCGCGGCCTCCAGGATGCCCTGCGCGATCTCCACGTCTTCGAGCGGCAAATGATACTGATCTGGTCGCAGCTTCTCGGATTTCGCGCCGAACTTGTCGCGTCGCAATTCGCCGAGAATGACCTCCAGCCGGCGTCGGGCTTCCTCCGACGCCGCCAGCGCCCCCTGATGCTCGCTCAAGGCCACCTGCGTTTGCGCCAAAAGCGCCTTCAGGCGTGCATTTTCGTCGCGCAGCGCCGCGATGCTCATGCTCCATTTCGAGCACATCGCCGCCGCGCGTGCCACGTTCAAAATAGCTTCCGAGTCATTCTGCCGCAGTTATCCAGCGACCTGCGGGCGCCGTGCTTCTTCCGGACGGACCAACCTCCAATCCAGCCCCTCGAACAAGGCCGCGAACATCGCCGGCGACATCCGCATCACGCCGTCCGCGATCGTTGGCCAAACGAACTTGCAACCTTCGAGGCGCTTGTGCACCAACACCAGGCCCGTTCGGTCCCAGACCAAAATCTTGATCCGGTCAGCTCGTTTCGATCGGAACACGAAGGCCGCGCCGCTGAACGGGTCGAGACGAAGCATCTCCTGCACCTTCGCCGCAAGCCCATCGTGGCCACAGCGGAAGTCGATCGGCCGCGTTGCAACGTAAATCTTCAGATCCGCACCAGCCGCGATCATCGTGACGCTCGCACCGCGCGGATCACTCGGGACAGCTGCTCGGCATCAATGGCCATATCCGTCCGCAGCACGACATCGCCGATCGCGATCTCAAGCTTGATCGCCGGCAACTGACGCTCCTCCAACGCACCTTCCACGACCAGCGGCGCGAATGTCGGCTGCGACGCCTCGCACGGCGGCAACATGCCTCGCTGTCGAAATCGCCGTCGCCAATCGTAGATCTGCCAGCGCGTCGCTCCGTGCTGGCGCGCCACCTCGGCCACCTGGGCACCGGGTAACAGACTCTCAGCGACGATCCGAGCTCTCTCAGCTTCCGAACGTACGCGGCGCCCCGATGGTCCTTCAAGAACCTCCAGCCGGCTCACCGAGCCCGCCGATGAGCCGTCCAAATGGACGTCCTTTTTGCTGTCTAATCCCATCTAAACCTCCGTCCAGCCGGAGGCTTCTTCGCACAGCTATCCCGACCCCGAAGCAAGGGCTCCGGCTAAGCGCTTACGGACGATGCGTGAGAACATTTCCTGAAGCGAGAACAAGGCGCCCGGCAGCTTGAACCAGGACAGGCCGCCCAACTAGGCGGCCCTACTCGGGGTCGAACGTCTCGATTTTGGTCGCGCCTTCCCAGAGCTCTACAGCGTGCCCGTCAACAAGCTGCTTGGCTCTTTCCCTTGCGGCTGCCTCGTCGTGCACATCGAGGTCAATCCGCAGTTCTATGTGTCGATCCGCACCAATTATGTAAGCTCGATATACGCCCTTGATTTTGCCCCAAAACAGCCGTTCCGAAGCCGGAACTATCTTGGAGCCGATCTAGAGTCGCGTCACCATGGGATTATTCACTTCGGGGACTGGGACCGCGATCTTTGAGCTTTCTCCGCCATCGCCAGCCACTCTTCCCCCAGCTTTAGCCAAGCCTCCTTATCGACCGGGCTTGTGGCCTTCTCTGCCTCATCGAGGCAGTCCTTCGCTTGACGGAAGTATCTCGCGGCGACGTCGCATTGCCGAATAATCCGCCCGCTTGAAGAAGGTGCCAAACGAAAGCCGCAGGCGCGGATCTGGAACAGCCCCTGCGGCCGGTGCCACGACGTTCCGCACGATCGGCGGGGCACGTCATTTTGCTAGCATAGAAGGCCCGCCAGCGTGAACCGGCGGTCACGTGTCACACACCTGTGGCATGGCCGTTGCACAATCGAGACCAACTGGGATTTCAGCACTCAGTTTGAGAAGAAAACGCTGCCGGGACCTGTATTTCGAGCCCGGCAGCGTTCTATTCTGAGACTAGTGACACAGCCGCTAGTGTAAAACGGCGGGCCTCGTTTTCACCGCCTTAGCCGCCGGCGGCGCGTTATCAGGCGCTGGCCTCGCGTTTTCTGTGCGTTTGGCTTCGACGATCATTTGCCCTGGCGAGTGTCAGGACGCAAATAGCGTCAGCATGCATCTCGACGGGACGACCTGGAAGCTCTCGGGGATTGGGCTACCGCCGAAAGCTGTGATCTCCTCCTCGGCCTGTTACCGTGGATTGAAATGCATCCTGACATTCGTGTGGATGGGAGGGCGCCGACGGCGCTGCCTTAGATCTCGTCGATTGCGATAAGGGGCTGTCAACAAAAACTGGAAAATGGCTCGGGCAGCCATGTATTGCGCCCGATGCCGGCTGCGCTCATTTCCTGCCAACAGAAGATTCCCGCATTGATCTGAGACAGACCACCGCCAAGTACGGCCGCGCCTTCTGATGGAGAATTCGAAGAGAGCAAATTCGCCAGACGTCATGACGCGACTAGCCTCAAAAAAGCTTCTAGAACGGACAGCAAAAATGACAAATTTGACAGAACAACTTTCGTCTACAGCACGAGTTCCGAGGCATGATCTCGAGCGCCTTGAGCCGACCCCATTTGGCGCACAGTATCCCCGGTGACTATCTGTATAAAGCGTCCGCCTGTTCGCGCTCGGCGGATAAATCCTTACACGTTCAATCCTTCATTTAGCTTCTGCAAACGGCACAAATGCCCTCTCCTTCCGACAAGATCGCGCTCTTCATCGACGGCGCCAATCTCTACGCGACGGCGAAAACTCTGGGCTTCGACATCGATTACAAGCGCCTGCTGAAGGAGTTTCAGAGCCGCGGAACGCTGCTTCGGGCGTTCTACTACACCGCCATCATCGAGGATCAGGAATACTCCTCGATTCGCCCGCTGATCGACTGGCTGGACTACAACGGCTACACCGTCGTCACCAAGGCGACCAAGGAATTCATCGACGCCTCCGGCCGCCGCAAGGTCAAGGGCAACATGGACATCGAGCTTGCCGTCGACGCCATGGAGCTCGCCGAGCATATCGACCAGATGGTGCTGTTCTCGGGTGACGGCGACTTCCGCTCCCTGGTCGAGGCCGTCCAGCGCCGCGGCGTGCGGGTCACCGTGGTCTCCACCATGGCCAGCCAGCCACCGATGATCGCCGACGAGCTGCGCCGCCAGGCCGACGTCTTCACCGACCTCGTCGAGCTGCAATCCAAGCTCGGCCGCGACCCGTCCGAACGCCCCGCCCCGCGTGATCGCGAGCCGCGGGGCCGCCTGCCGAAGTTCTTACAAGAGCCGAAAGGGAATGACCCACCGGAATGAAACGGTGCCGCTGCGTCGGGTCACATGTGCGAAGGATTAGGACGGGCCTCGCTTGTTCACTCCTCAATTCTGGACGACTATTGTGCAAGTACTTTGCTAATTGCCTTTTTGCAATAATCCGTGCGGGCGGGCTTCTTTGTTCGAAGGGAGGACGTCATGAAATCAGGCAACATCGTTTTTGCTTTGCTATCATTGGCAATTGTCCTTGGATGCCCAATTGTTGCCTCTTCCGAGGATGCTCCTCAGGACAACAAGGGATTTACGGCGAGCAAGACAACCGTTGTTGACCTGGGTCCTGAAATTGAGGGAATGACGGGGCGACAACTACGACTGCGATTGCTCACTATTGAACCGGGAGGTCATATCGGATTGCACAGTCACAAGGACAGGCCCGCCGTAGTTTACTTCCTCAAGGGGCACGATACGGTCTCCCTTGCGGACGGCACGTCGAAGACCTTTGGTCCGGGAGATACGTCTTCTGCTACAAAAGACACTACTCATTGGCATCATAACGACGGTAAGGAGCCCGTCACTTTGATAGCAGTCGACATCTTCAAACCCGCCAACTGACTTCAGAACGGATTTGACGAGTGGTTGATTGAGGTGGCCGTTTGCTGCGATGCATTCGTCGGGTCTTGGTCCAGGATCGCGGTAGGGATGCCCATTGCTGGACACCCCCCGCACAGAATCCGGACAAGCCCGATTCGAGCATCCGGCTCTTACCTCGGGTGTTTAACGGCGAAGCGCCGGTCGGGCCATGGATGAAGGATGCGCGGCGCGGGAAGCCAGTCGGCGACCAACTTCGTCATTCGCTCCCACGTGAAGCCGTCTTTCTGGCTGCGCCGCCGAAGCGTGCGGCGCCAGAGGTCGGCCACGTAATGCCGGAACGCTGAGAGCGCCCGACTATTTGTGGGCACGGCATAATAGGCGAAGTGACCTGTAACGACTTGCCTCAGCCAGTGTCCCTGAGACGGGATAGGCTGATGCATTCTTTGCCGCAGCTCCGCCTTGATTTCCTGCAGCTTCGCCCGCATGCGGTCGCGCCGGGTCTTCCGCTGTAGTTGGAAGGCACCCCGTCGAGATTTCCCGCAGATGAAGGTGAAGCCCAAGAACGCGAAGGTCTCCGGTCTACTGATGCCACGCTTCTTGCGCTCGACTGCCGCATGGCGTCCGAACTCAATCAAGCGGGTCTTGCCCGGATGGAGCGACAGCGAGAATGCCCCGAACCGCTCACGCAGTGCATCAAGGAATCGACGGGAGTCGTCCTCATGCTCGAAGCCTGCGACCAGATCATCTGCATAGCGCACGACGATCATGCCGCCGCGGGCCTCTTGCCGTCGCCAGCGATCGGCCCACAGGTCGAACACGTAGTGCAGGTAGATGTTGGCGAGGAGTGGTGAGATCACCGAACCTTGGCCAGTCCCACTGTCAGCTACGGATACGATCCCGTCTTCGAGGATGCCCGCCTTGAGCCATTTACGGATCAGACGGATGATGCGCTTGTCGCCGATGCGGTGCTCCAGGAAGCGGATCAACCAGTCATGGTTGACGCTGCCAAAGAAGTCCCGGATGTCGGCGTCAAGTATGTGGTTCACCTTCCGGCTGGTGACCGCCACCGCCAAGGCGTCCAGCGCATCGTGCGGCCCTCGTCCAGGTCGGAACCCGTACGAGAACCCGAGGAAATCCTCCTCGTAGATGGCGTTGAGCACCATGGCGCAAGCGCCCTGGACGATCTTGTCCTCCAGGGCCGCGATCGCCAGCGGCCGTTGTCGGCCATCCGCCTTCGGTATGTATGTCCGACGCGATGGATGAGGCCGATACGCTCCTCGGTGGACTCTTCCGTGGAGATCCTCGAGATTGCGCTCAAGGTTCACTTCGTAGTCCTGCCAGGTCACCCCATCGACTCCAGCGGCAGCTTTGCGTTTGAGCGCGTAGAATGCCACCTGGAGCGTGTCGACGTTGACCTGATGGAGAAGCGCGGTGAACCGCTCCTTCTTCCTTTGCCTTGCGGCTTGCCGTACGCGGCTCAGCGCCTGGGTCACGCGCGCCCGGGTCTGCGTCCGGTGCGTGCTTTGCTGATCCGCATTCCACTTGGTCCCTGCCCTTTGCTCCGCCGCCTCCGCCGCCGGTGGCCCGGCTTTGTTCGGCGACTTCCCAGCTACTACGGCAGAGTCAGACTTCTCCGGATCGTGCATCGACGGCTACGGCTCCTCGCCTTCCCGTCGCGGACCGTCTACCCAGAGGGGCTTTCGGCCAACCCGGAGACCTCCCGGTTCCCGTGCAGGGAGCGTGCGTGCATGCCAAGTTCTTCGACCACGCCGGGTTACCCAAGCGCTTGCGATGACGCTCTTGAGCATGTTGCCTTCCGCTACACAGACAGCGTCGGCACCCGGGATCACTTTTCTATCGCGGCTCAATGGTTGGCCTGCACGTCCCCCTACCGACGCTTCGCCGACATCCTCGCGGATACCTGCGCACGGCTCGGGGTCGATGCGGTTCGCTATTCCTTCATCGTAGTGGACTTGCACCACCTACTCCTTGCCGGTCTCCCGGCGCACCTGTGTGAAAAGGCTCTGTTTGCTGTGATTCGGGCGATAAGATTCCCGCACGATTTTGCGGGGCATCTGATGAAGCGCTTTGTTGAAGGGTTGGATCGGGGGCAGAGCACGCTGTTTCCGTCGTCGCTCGATGACTATGTGAGCGGGGATAATCCGGTCCGAGCGGTCGACATATTCGTCGACGGTCTCGATCTGGATAAGCTCGGCTTCGTTGGCGTCCAGCCACTCGATATCGGCCGACCCAGCTATCACCCCGCTGTTATGCTCAAGCTCTACATCTACGGCTACCTCAATCGCGTGCCGTCGAGCCGACGGCTGGAGCGGGAATGCCAGCGCAATATCGAGATGATCTGGTTGACCGGGCAGCTGGCGCCGGACTTCAAGACCATTTGCGGACTTCCGCAAGGACAATGGCAAGGCCATTCGTGAGGTCTGTCGCGAGTTCGTCGCACTGTGCCGCAAGCTTGATCTGTTCAGTGCAGCAAGCGTCGCCATTGACGGGTCAAAGTTCGAGGCTGTCAATGCGCGGGACAAGAACTTTACCGAGGCCAAGATGAAGCGGCGTCTTGAGCGGATCGATGAGAGCATCGCAGCTCGAGACCGCTGATCGGCATGGCGACGCGGTGCCGGAGGCGAAGGTTGAGCGGTTAAAGGGCAAGATCGAGAAGCTCAAGGAGTAGATCATCCGGCTCAACACGATCAACGCGGAGATGATAATGAGTGAGGACAAGCAGATCTCGCTGACCGATCCTGACGCGCGCTCGATGGCGACAAGTGGCAGGGACACCGGGATCGTTGGCTACAACGTGCAGATTGCAGTTGATACGCAGCATCATCTCATTGTGGCTCACGAGGTGACCAACGTGGGCAGCGATCGACACCAACTCGCCAACATGGCCAGGCAGGCTCGCGACGAGATGGCTGTCGAGACTCTCGAAGTCGTGGCAGATCGCGGCTATTACGATGGCGAGGAGATCAGGGCCTACGAGGAAGCCGACATCACGGTGACGTTGCCGAAGCCGATGACTTCGGGCTGCTGGCCGCTTCGGCAAACAGGACTTCGTCTATGTCGCCGCCAATGATGTTTATCGCTGTCCCGCCGGCGAGCGGCTAACTTATCACTATACGAACGTAGAGGACGGAAAGACACTGCGCCGATATTGGACAAGCACCTGCAAGACCTGCGCGCTAAGAGCTCAGTGCACGACAGGTCCCGAGCGCCGCATCTCACGCTGGGAGCATGAGGCCGTTCTGGAAAAAGTTCAGGATCGGCTCGACCACAACCCCAATGCAATGGGTGTCCGCCGTCAGACAGCGGAGCATCCGTTCGGCACGATGAAGTGTTGGATGGGAGCAACGCACTTTCTCACGAAAAAGCTGCCAAAGGTGGCCCCCGAGATGGCGCTCAACGTGCTCGCCTACAACATGAAGCGCGTGATGATGCTCGTGCGCGTAGGCGGATTGCTGGAGGCGATGCAGGCGTGAGGCCGGCCTCTGCACGACCAAATCAGCGCCTGCACGAAGCTCCTGGTTGCCACCGAGATGACAGGAGGTCGATTCCACCGAATAGAAGCTCGGCGGCCGCAATGCACCGGAGCTCCCCAAGTTGCCGGATTTTCACACGGCCTGGGCCCGTAGCTGACGATCCTATCGCCATCCTGGATGCCGGCTCTTTGAGGTAAAGCGGACAAAAGTCCGATCGATCGACGCTCGTCCTTGGACGGACAATTTGAAATACGTAAAGCCCCGCCATCGCTGGCGGGGCTTTACGTATTTCAGACTAACTGCACCGTCGCGATGCAGTTCAAATGTTCAGGCGAACCCCGGTGGACGCGTGGCGGCCTCGTGGTCCGGGTCCTCTTCGGGCTCGTCCCTGGCGTCGCTTTTCAGATTCCGCAGCATGTCGCGGCAATAGCCGGCGATGTAGTCCGAGATTTTCTGGTAGACCGGCGACGTCTTCAACGCGTTCAACTCTTCGACGACGGACGGCAGCGCATCGAGGACAGCCTGAGACAATTCGGCGACGCGGCGCCTTACCTGCGCGCCGGAAAGCTGGTTTTCCTCCGCCATCCGATCCCAATGTCGGGCGTAGATGTAGTGACCGCGGTTCTTGCCAGCGATCTTCATCGCCAGGTTTCGCGTGACGTCCGGATAGATGTCGCCGGTCATGACGTCGTAGAGCGGTGCCATGAAGACGGCGCCGCCCGACTGCAGCAGCAGCGAATAGTTCTTCGAGTGCGCATCGACGTTTCCGCAGAGAACGTTGAAGACAAAGAAATCGACGAAGCGGGCGGCGTTGAAGGCACCTGCCTGGGTGTTCCGCAGGACGTCGAAGCAGTCTTTCAGGGTCGGCCCACGCAGCTTGGTCGCCGGATTGGATTCGTATTTCGTCGACGGGATGTGCCCCGTGGCCTGGCAGAAATCCTCCTGATGAATTCTGCGGAGGCTACGCCCGTGGGGCTCGCGGTCGTAGCGCTTCACCAGCAGGTAATCGAGACCCTCCGCATTTCCGATCGTGCATTCGGCGACGGGCAGCTTCACCTTGGCCGCCAAGCGAAGGCAGAAGGCCTCGTTCTCGACGGCGTTGCAGAAGTGCTTGTTGGCCGGCTTGAGGATATGCGTCGTCGGCGCGCCGTCGAGCGCGAGGCCGATGTCGCCGTCCGGATACTGAACCACAGGAAGCTTGTCCTGCGCGCCGGCCACAGACATGTGGATGCCCTCCTCGCCAACGAGAAGTGGCTTCTCCGGAAGACGAAGGATGGCCGCGGCGAGTTCGGCTTCCGTCAGTCGCTTATAGCGCGGCGTGCGCTTCGGCCGCTGGTCCGCGGGGCGATGGACTTCGAGCGCGCCCGGAAGGTCCTCTCCCAACTCCTCGAGGAGCGCGAACACGTTCGCCTCCGGAATCTTGAGAATGGTGCCCACCGTCCGCAGCATCCGGCCTTCTGGCAGCAGGTTCAAAAACCATCGGTACACGACGTCCGGCTCGTGAACGCCTTGCGCGAGCGGCATGCGGGTCGAGACGGCGAACGCGTGGGGGTCCTTCGCCCACGCTTCATCGTAGACGAACTCGATGTCCTGGATCTCTTCTGAACGCCGGCGCAGCAGCCCGACGAGCTTGTTGCCGTACCGGACTTCCAGGGTCTCGCCAGTGCCGCCGGCTTTTGACTTGCTGGTCATGGCGACGGCGTGAAGTTGTCGGGGTCGAAAGTTTGGGATTCCTCGCTGGCCGGCCGAGCCGCTGGCACTGGGCTCATTTCCGCCGTCAGCCGGATGCCGAGCGCCTGCAGCAGGCGGAGGACCAAACCGAGCTGGCTTGTCTCCTTGCCATTCTCGACGTCGACGATAAAGCGGACGCCGACGTTTGCCGCCAAGGCAAGATCCTGCTGCCGAAGACCTAAGGAGGTCCGCCGGTTCCGAATCGTCGCGCCGAGCTCTGAGGTGGTCGTGATGGCCATGTCGATTTTCCCGAACGGGAATGTTAACCTGAAAAGTACCCCAAAAGCAAGTTAATTTCCCGAGCGGGAAAATCAATGGTCAGAAACGGTTTCCTGGCAATGGAATTTCCCAATCGGGAAAATATCTCCGCTCAGGAACACCCCGATGGTCAAGTTTACTCTCGGGAAATCCGGTCCGCGGTCACCAACAACTCAAGGAAGCGGCTGACCGCCGCGATCATCGGAGTATCGCGCTTCTTGCGTGATGATCTTGATCACGCGCCTGTGCTTTTCTTCACCCATCCGGACCTCTCGCCGTTCACTGAGCCGGCGCACTGAACAGTTTACCAGCGGGCCAAGGTCAGCCGTAGCGGCCGGAAATTGAGGAGCCGAGAAGAAATCACGCGCTCCGGCGGGTTTCTTGATCATCTACTGTGCCCGAAATCGCGGATTGTCTGTTGAAACTCTGCGATGTCGCGTCTTGCGCAACTGCCCCTCCATAGTTGCGCAAAACAAAGAACCCGGCCGTCGCCGGCGCGGTCTGAGCTCTACGGCACTACCTACTTTGAAGCGATTAGGGGACCGACTTGTAGGGGACCAACACTGCCCATGGCCGCAGTCACCTCAAGCGCAAACGGCGATGCGCGCGGTCTAACGTGTGTCATAGACGTCCTTCCAAAGGCAAAGCGGAACTTACCCCGAATCGAGCATGATCGGCGGCTTGTGACCCTGTCTGTTTGAAAACGCTGGCTGCTATGAGGCGCTTCGTTGAAGAGGCGGATCGTGGGGCAGCGGACGCTGTTGCCCGAATGCCTCTATGATTTCATTGACGAGAGCAACCCCGTTCGCGTGATCGACGCGTTTGTCGAGGCACTCGATTTGGCTGATGAGCTTTGAGGGTGTGCGGAGCCGGCGGTGAACCGGACAGCCCGGAATACGGATGAGGCCCTGCATGGCCGGTCCTCGGGTCTGGATGGCAACATTGATGTGCTGCGCTGTTCGGACGGACAGCCGCTCCGATCGGAAATCGATCCTCTGCCATTGATCGCGATCTGCTGAAGCGTGACCCATGTACCGAGGTCCTGTCGCCGGATCGATGGCGGCTTGGATCGGCAAGGTCATCGCCGGTGCGACGAGAAGGAGGCCGGCAATCACCTGTATGCTCTGACGAGACCAGAATCGCGCGCGAGGACTGTCGATTCGCAGATCTTCGCAACAACATCGCTTTGGCCGTTTCACACACGCCTCTTGAGCCCGATCCATCAACAAGTGGATCGCTGCCCCGTTGACTGCACCAGCTTTGTCGGCGCCTTGAGCTACTTCAATCGGAGGATTTCCACATTGGGAGGCGAGAGCTTCCAAGCCGACGCATTTCCCAGCCTGATTGCGATAGGCGGTCTCGTGACAATCCGTTTCGGGCTAATGCGGTCTCTGGTTGTTCTCAGGAAGCCGGACCTTCTCTCTCAGCCCCTCAAGGTCGTCCATTGCTTTAAGCAATCTCACCAGATCGGAGACCATGTGTGTCAGAGTGGGCTTGCGCGGCGTTGGGACTCGAGATTTCTGTTTCATCGCGAAACGGCTCCCTGCCAGGATCGACGGAAGATACGCTGGATTGGCAAGGACCGTGCCAGCGGAGTGCACCCGGAATTTCATGCCAGAGAGCGCCGGAGGACGAGCGCAAGGGCTACCGGCCGGCGACCGCCTCCATCCATAAAAACTGACGCGGGATTTGGCCCCAAGCTTTTGAGAGAAGGAGCGCATGCGCGGCGGCGATCAGGGTGAGACGCGCTCTCATCCTGATTGTCGCGCTATAGAGCGCAGATAGCTCGTAAGTGGCACCTGTATCCGCTCAAAGCGATGTTTGGGGGCTGCATCAACCAGACCTAACTCCACCAGCCGCGCGACGAGTTCGTGACGAACATTGGAGTGCTGATCCACGGTTCGGAAGACAGCTGCTTTAAGAACGCGCGCTCGATCTCGATTAGATCCACGTTCGCTTCTCTAGGAACAACTCTACGGGCATAGTGCCGTTCCGCTTCAGGAAGGGGACGAACCCATCAGGTGGGACCGAAAGCGCTTACAAGCCCGATCACTATGGGGACAAGCCCGACGACGATCCATAGGACAGGTGAGCCGGAGGACAGGCCGGCAGCAATGATCCAGACGCCGAAGAGGACGATGAATATCGAGATCGCATAAGCAACCTCTCTGTTCATAGGCGAACCGCGGGTTTCGTCGCCATTCGACGCCGGGCGGGGCTAAACGTTCCTGGGCGAGCGCCTCCCGAGGGACTACAGCGGGCCCGCAAATGTGAACCGGCACCTCTCGGAGTGACCCGAGAAGCTGCAAGCGATCGGAACGGCATCCGGAAATGCAACGGCCCCAGCGAACGACGCCGGGGCCGTTTTATTTAGTCGGCAAGCGGAACGACTTTCCCGATGCCGAGTCGAATCTAAGCTCCCGACCAGTCCCCAAGTCAAAAGCCCCCGTCGGGAGCAAACCTTCCCCAAGGTTGGCGACCTCGGACCCCAAACCGAGGTCGTTTGTGCGGATACCAATAGAAAAAGGCCGCCCGAAGGCGACCGTCCACCAAAGTACTTGCGATGCTGCGGCTGGCGTTCGTTCCTGCAAGCCGTCAATGAACACAGGTGGGCCGCCTCTTGCTCCCTTTGCCTTCCCCCGCCGCACTAAGCCTGGTGCCGGTTGCCGCATCGGCAGATGCGATGGCGGGGCCTCGGCGCGATCTGACCACACGTCCAGCGGGCAATCAGGAAAGTTCATCTGTTTACTCGAAAAAGGCCAACGAACGGCGCTCAAGCAAACAGACCGCGAAGGCAGCACGGGAAACGGTCGGCGCCGGCCATCACGCCCCTCGACATAGCAGGCAGCGCACAGCCTGGGCGTTTCGCAAATGCAAACGGGGGTATGTCCACATCGCCGCGCTGCTTCATAGGTGCGCGCCAGGATCATTTACTATTATCGCAAGGTCAGCGTCGAGGTGCTCCTGCCTGGCGCCGTGACTCGGCAACGCGCGACAATGGTTCTGCGTCTTTCTTATTATCCGGCCAAGATCAGCTCGGGGCCTTATGTCCGAAAGTTCGCGACCGCAACTTCTCCTCTTGAACCACCACAGCATCAGTCGGATACTTAGTCAGGTCCCTGGCCCTCAGCATTCCGAGGAGGAAGATCATGGCAATCCAGATCGTGATGGACCGTACCGGCGACAGCCATCACCCATTCAATCCTGACGACGCACGAGAGCTGGCGAACGCGCAGCGGCGCTTCTACGCGCTCACAGATGGCGGTTTCACGGCGGCGGTCCGGACGGGCCCGGGTCAGGTCACGCAGATCCGCTCATTCGATCCGACCGCTGAGGAAACCGTCTTCTTCCCTAGACTGGTCGGGGGTTGATCACCCCGCGCTATGTTGGGCTTCAGCCCATCTCGCCCGCGTGAACGCTCGCGCAAGAGAGCTATCCGCGCGCTCTTCATCCGATTGGGCGCCGAAAGAACGCCGGAGGGCCGCTCGCTGCGGCTCTTGCGCGAGTGGCTATCGCCGGCGCAATCGGCGCAGTTCGCGGCACAAGGCTATTTCGAGGTGATCGGCGGGGACACCGGCAAGCAGTACAGGATCTACGCGGGCAGAGGGGCGAATGTCTGCGAGGTCGACGAAAGGGGAGGTCCGACGGTCGGGCTGTGTTTCCTGCCGCGGGGCGAACTGCCAATCGGAGACGTCATGCTCTCCCAGAAGATTGCGCTGGAAAGCTGCGAAAGCCGCGCCCTTGAGGTCTCCAGAAAATTCGTTCCGACTGGTTTTATGTTCCGGCGGAATCGCCTTCTGGGTTGAGCTGCGAACGTGATCGGGCTTGGATAAATCAGCTGAATCACGGGCAATCGCGCCTGCTCAGCTATGTCAACCATCCCGGAAATCTCGAGCCCCGCTGGACGCTCGCAGTCATCGCGCTATCGCAACGAATACCGCAATCGGACCGCCTGTCTGTGGGGCCCCGATCGCGATGCAAGCCGAGAGCACGCTCGGATCTAAGGCGTCACACTTCGTGTGACGCAACACAGCAAACCATGGGTCGCCCCCTGTGCGTATTCGTGCACCACTAGCAGATCGGTTTCCCCTCGCTGTCGCAATGATAATGCGGCTTGTTTCTGGACCGCTCGTTGCAATGCTGGCGGATTTGCTCGGGTCATTGCGCCTCGTGCTCGCAGGCCGCGCTGCCTTGGCGGCTTCGGCAGCCGTCGCACTGTTTGGCGCTGAAGCGTTCTGGTTGTTGCTGGTTGTTACCCTCATTCAGGCTGCCGCTCTCGCCCCTACCACCTCGATAGCTGGTGCGTTGTCGGTCAATACGGCGAGGCCCTGAAGACAATTCGAGTATGGGTGGATCCGCGGTTCCGCCGCCGCGGCATTCGTATTGGGGACATTGACTGCTGGACAGCTGATAAGCCCCACGGATCTCTCGCCGATTATCTGGATGAATGCTGTCTTCCTGATCGCCGCCGCTGGCGCCACAGCACTGGTGCCCCGGGCTGGTCAAGCCGCATTGCAAACCGCGCCATTCTTTCCTGCGTCAGAGCTGCAAGCTCTACTCAGGATCTCGCGGTTTCGAATCGTTCTTGTCGTCACAGCTTTTGTCTATGGCAGCCATGCTGTGCACGATGCGTTTGCTGTGATCAGGCGGAGCCAAGCCGACATTAGCACTTCCGCGATTAGCTTCCTTTGGTCGGAGGCGGTACTTGCTGAGGTGTTGGTGTTCATGCTCGCCGGTTGAGAGCTCCTCGATCGGCTTGGGGTGCGTAGTGCGGCCGTTTTGGCGGCTACGGCGGGAGTCATTCGCTGGTCTGTAGCCGGCGCAACCACCTCGGTGTTGCTGCTCTCACTAATACAGCCGTTACACGGGTTGACATTCGCTTTGCTTCACCTCGCTTGCATGCGGATGATGACAACCTTGGTCGCACCAAGTGTCGCCGCAACTGCACACGCTCTTTATGCATTTGGCTCGGGCGTGGTCACGGCGGTACTCACCTTCGCGTCTGGTGCACTCTACGTCTCGTGGGCCGGAGCCGCGTTCTTTCCCATGGCAGCCCTCTGCGCCGCAACGCTCCCATTCGCCTGGTTTGGCTTCGCCAACGGGAGAGATTGATCCGTCGCTCGTGCGAGCGCAGACAGGACTTACGAACGCCGCCTACTTCCCCTGGCTGCTCCCCGCCTCTCGCAGATTGCCGGTGATATACGTGCGGCGTCCGGTCCGTTACAGCTGCGTCTTCACGACCTCGTCGGCGCCCGGCGCCACCGCTGCCGGGAACGAGCGGCAAGATGCCGCGTTGCATCGCCGTGCGCGGATCAATGCGCGATCCCTTGTTGGCGCGCGCCGATGCCGCCCTCCTCGAAGCCGACCGGGCCATTTGCGCCCATGCCAGGCAAATCCGCGCGCTGCAAACCGGCCTGCTGCCGACAGTCGCGATCGCGACGACGGTCAGCGCTCGTCCTCCGGCGAAGAGCTGGGCTCGCCGGGGAAAGGCTCGTGGGTCCTGCGGCCCAGAAACGTGTCCGGCACCGGCTGCTTCAGGATCTCGCACGATCGCGCGACGAGGTCGCGAATGTATGCACTCTGCCTCGCGATAGCGGCAGCCTCGTCGTGAATGCGGCGCGTATGATTGTCGTTGTCCGGCACGGCCGTGCTCCCTTGCTTTGCAGGCGGGAGCGCGCTCGGTCTCTCAGCCACCGACGCCCACGGACAAAGCCTTGGCCGGTGATGAGGGTCAACGACCTGAGGCTGCCTTTGTTCAAAACTGGACATTACAAATTGCCTGCACTCAAGATGAGTAAGTGGCACAAACGGCTGAAATTGCACCCGAAAATTAGCTCTCGCAGCATATCAAAAGATACAGACTCTCCGCAGATGGAGGCGTAGGGTTAACCTATCACCGCACGGTCCGTGGCATTTATCGGTGATGAGAACGCCCTGATTGCGCTCCCGCCCCACTTAGACAAAGGGAGATGCGCCATGCTGAAGCGGCGACGCTTCAAACAAACCAAGACACTTTCCGAACGGCTGGCAGACGAGGCCGCGCGCTGTCGCGACGAAGCCCGCGTGTTGGCGCCGGGACGCCGCCGCGAACTGCTGCTGCGCAAGGCGCGGCAGGATGAGACCGCCATGCAGATCGACGCCTGGCTGCATTCGCCGGGGCTGAGGACTCCGACATGAGCGATCACTGCCATCAATATCGCGCTTACCTCGTCGGCGATGATGGCGTCTTCCGCTCCGCCGAGGCGTTCGAGGCGGCGTCCGACGCCTCCGCCCTCACCTTCGCACGGCAGTTCACCCGCCACGGCAAGGTCGAGGTCTGGCAGCTCGGCCGCAAGATCGCCGTGCTGGAGCCCGAGCAGCCGCCGCCGAACTTGCTCACGCCTCAATGATCGCGCGCGCGATCGCGTCTTGAGATTCTCGATCTCAAACCAGAATGTCACCTGCATCACGGGACCGCCGTCGTCGCGCAGGTCGATCGCCTCGTCTGCCTGCCCCTCCAAGGCCCGCTCATTCCTCCGTCAGCTTTCGTGCAATGTAGGCGTCCACCGTCTCCGCGAACGAGCGCTGCACGCCGACCGCGGCCCCGTGCTGGTCGCGTGCGTCGCGCTGGAGCTCGCACAGGCCGCGCCCACGCGCGCTGGCCGGCGTGATGGCCAGATACTGATCGATGGCATTTTCGGCGAGCGGGATCGCCTGGGGATCTCCCCTCGCGATCAAAAGACGCAGGAGGCTCTGGCAATCGGCCAAACCCGACATGCGATTCGCGCCTCACCCGCGCGAGGATTTCGGCTTCGGCTTCCTGACCGGCTGAGTGTGGGTGCCGAACAGCGCCAAAAGCAACGCGACTTCTTCCTTCGAACCGATCTGAATCATGATTGTCTCTCCTTTTCGATCCGTTGGTCGGGGCCCGCGGCTGAGGAGTTCAGGACAATCGGGTTTCAGGATTGTTTCAGCCGTGTTTCGCGAGCCGTGAAAGTGCCCGAGCAGGATCGCGCCCGCCTCGATGCGCTGCTCGATGAGATGTCCGTGAACCTTCGAGACCGCAGCTCGGCCTGGCAGAAGGCCGGCTGGACCGACTTCGACGCCGCAAGCCCGCCGCTCGCTCCCGACGACATCCGCCGCGAGCGCGAGCTATACGGAGTAGGCACGCGGCGATAGGCCGGGTCGGACCCAACAAGACAAAGGCCCCGCGATGCGGGGCCTTTTTTGATATTGGAGGATCGAACCGACCAAGTCATGTACTCATTGAGCGAGCGGCAGACCGATGTCCCGTCACCCCCCGACATCGGACGAAGAGCGGACATTCTCCGAGGTCACAGATGGGCCAGGAGGCGACTCTCGCGGCACTGAACCAAGCAGTGCAGTTGCAGTTTCGAACAATCTCAGCTTGCAATCGTGTTTAGCTGCTTTAGCTTCTAAGTGGGTTAGGCTTGACGGTGTTTCGTTGCCAAAGATTGTACCAGCAAAAGGTCCGCGAAAGTGGGGCGGTGTCGGCTTACTGTTGATTGCGACCAATATCACAAGCCCTGCGCGATCGGCTTCTGGCGATGAAGTAATGCTGAACGGCGCTGAGGCACTCAAGTTTCTCGTCGGGAAGACTCTGAGATCAGTCGGAAATGGGAAATCGGCTCCTGATCGCCGCTACTTTCTAACCGAAACCGTCGAGTACTATTGTCGGGGGTGGAATCCCTCCGAAGTGCCTCCCAAAGACCGAACGCGCTTAGCCGAGGCTGCGGGGTGTGACCTTTTGCTCGTGTCCATCAAAGAAAGTCGGCTCTGCCAAAGCGCTCAGTACGAGCAGTGTGCAGATCGCTCATTTTCTCTGATCTTTACCCCGCGCTCCAGTTCGGCGTCGGCGAGAGACGGCCAGATCCTTGGCAGGGCCAAGCTCGATCCTAACCCGCTCGATTCTAGGACGAACGAGTTCGATCTGGTCCAAGGTAACACAATCTTTCCGACATTTGATCCCGCCTCACAGCCCCAACTCCTTCAGCCGGATGTCGGGCAACACGCGGCAGAAACACATTATTGTGGGACGACATTGACAGATGCGGAAGCAACTGCGCGGCTGATCGGTGCACCTTGACAGCAAGGGTGAAGCCGACGGTCGCTCAGGCGAGTTTTTCAGCCCAGATGGTCGTGTCGTCGTGATCACAATCCCGACGCACGTACAGGGCGCGGATCTCCAACTTCCTTCAGCCGAAACCGCAGGTGCAATCTTCATCAACCGTTGGAGGATCGAAGATTCAAAACTGTGCCGGACCGAGAATGATGACCCGACAACATATCTGTGCGTGTCCTCAGTACGTCTCCAGTGCTCTGACGCCACCGACAGTTCGGGCGCGGTGCGGTACGCCGTGGGGCATAGCGCCCTAGGCGCGCCCGCCGCTATCGCCAAGGGAAATCCCCTGGGCGTCACCTTTGTCACGCCTAAACGACGGTAGTCCCAGCTCGCCGCATTCGAAAACCTACGACGTGCACACCGATCATCCAACTGGAACTATCTGGTCAGCGACATCTCAACACGAACCAGAGCTTTGTCTGATTAGGATCAAAAACGGCGGTTGATCCAGTTGCAAGCTGCTTCCGGTTCACCCTCAGCAGCAGACCGTTTGATAGACACGGGGAAGTCACCTGCGGGGTCACAAGCAGCGCTCGTCGCAAGCGCAGCGCTACGCCCGGTTTACGGCCGAGATCCGACAAGCATCGAGCTCGCCGTTCAACGGCGAGGGCCGGCCTCAGGCAGGGAGCCCACCCGTAAATTTCCCAAGTGTCTGTCATTACGCTCGCTGGTTAACTGGTGCGGATCGAGCGCCGCACCATGAAAACGCCAAAGCCAAAGCAATGGGCCGAGCAGGAGGTCCGCCGATTAATTAGGCTCGCGCGGCAGGGAGTTGGCGCATCGAGAATAGCCGCCGAACTGGGCCGCCACGCCGGATCGGTTAGGCGAATGGCGCGAACCATCGGAGTACTGTTGAAGAAGTAGCCGTTGGGAGCGCCGAAAACGACTGGGCCGTTGAGCCTTTTGGTCTAGCCGTTGTTAGTCGAAAATACCGGCGAAGCAGCTCCCCGCCGTGACGGCCATGGCTCGCAAGCAATTCCATCCCCGTCGCGGTCGTGGTGTTTCCAATAGCCGGGCTCCCCCCGCCTCGCGGGTGCCAAGCCGACTAAGCGGGCAAACTCACAGTTGGGGGCGGACGCAATATGTCTGAGCGTTGTCGTGATCGGCCAAGAACTCGAAACAAGGAGCCAAATAGCCGGATAGGCAACCAAAATGGCAGCGATTGCGATCAATGCCATCATAGCCCACCGCAGCTTAGTAGTACGATCATGGCGCGCCGATACCGCACGCTGCAATTCACGCAGTCGCTGTTCAGGACCAGGACCGGGACGAACGGGCTTGGGGTTCGGAAGGTGCGGCATGGCTAGACCAGGGAAATGCCGAGCAACGCCTGAGACCTACAGCCCAAAGCCTCGGCCAATCTCGTGCATCAGCCTGAGTGCCGCGTCGGTATTGCGGCCATAGAAAAGCGCGCGATCAAGCTGAGAAAAGATGCCCATTCCAAATAGCGCGATAGCGATGCCTCTAAACATGGTTGTGACCGGGTTGAACAATGCTGCGAAAGTTCAAAAACGGCCCCAGCCGCAGGATGGGGTTAAACAGCCGGGGCCGGCATTCCCATTCCAATGTGCCGCAATCGGCGGTAATCGGCACGCGCTTAGCTAGTCACAAGAAAGCTAACGAACTGTTTCGCTTGTCTCTGCGCCGTTGCGTAAGTTCAATGTGAAGCGCAAAGAGGACACTCACCATCTGCCGCTATGTTCAGCTGCCGGGCGATTTCTTCCCTGAGGTCTTGCGTCTCCCAGTGCGTGCCGTCGCTCTTGACGATCCTCTTGGCACGCTCAAAGGCGTGGCTGTCGACTGCATCGTCGCATACGCGGACGATGACATCAGCATGGAACGGGCAGACTGCGATTGCACGGGTTGTTTCTAGGGCATAGCGCACGGTTGCGTTGAGATGGTCGGCACAATCTTTGGTGCACATGTCGAGCCTCCAATGATCTCGCCCAAGCAGTCGGTAAGAGCATGAAAACGAGGCCAGGCGTGCCTCGGAGCCCCGGGGCCTCATAACCTCAGCAGCCCGACAACAGGCTGTTCGGCTACGTGTCCAGCCTATCCGGGGACCAGGATCTCGCTTTGATGCTGCGCAAAGCCCCCTCGGACCAGCCTGCCCTCCTTAGGGGCTGGAGGGGCAACAGGGGGCAGGCGGTCCGACGGCTGGCGCGTGAGGAGGTGCGCCATGCAATTGGACGCTAGTCCACTTCGGCGATTTCGCTTGTTCACTTGTGACCTGGAACAAGTATTTGTAACGTTCCCACAAGGGAACATGAGGCCGCAAATGAAAGACATGCAGGCCCAGCTAGAGAAGCGTCGGCGAGACGCCGCTGAGTGCGCCCTTATTCGAGATTTGGCAACCGACCCCAAAAAGCGTGAGTTGTTTGCCAGATTGGCCGAACACCTTGCTGTGCTCGCATCGGCACATCGGCAGTTGCGCGGCGGCGATCAGGGTGAGACTCCGCTCTCATCCTGATTGTCGCGCTATAGGCAGTGGAGCAAGCTATCGGAGAGAGCGCCGGTAGCGAAATTACCCCTGATCTGCCGCCAAGGCCGTAGAGCAGGCCGCCAGCTTGTGGCCGGTTGCCCAAGCTCCATCTCGTATTCAGGCGGCAAATGCCTATTTTTCCCGCATGCTTTTATTTGAATTTTGCCTGCCGACCAGGGGCATAACGGTCCCGGACGGCCGATTGGCTTCATGAAGTGAAATACGATGGGTATCGCCTCCGCCTGGAGCGTGATGGCGACCGTGCGCGCCTGATCACGCGCGGCGGCTACAAATTGGACCAGCCGCTACCCCTGGATAGTCGAGGCCGCCCGCAAGGTTCGCCAGAAGCACTTCGTGCTCGATGGCGAGGCGGTCGTACTGGGCGTCGATGGCATCTCAGATTTTAATGCGCTCCACTCGCGCAAGCACGATCACGAAGTGCAGTTCTGCGCCTTCGATATCCTCGCCGAAGGGCGTGACGACCTCCGCATGCTCCCGCTGTCGATGCGAAAGGCGAACTTGGAGCGCCTGCTGGCGCGCCGTCCTGAAGGCGTCTTCGTCAGTCCCTTCGAACGTGGCGAGCTTGGGCCTGACCTGTTTCGAGCTGCCTGCAAACTGGGACTTGAAGGGCTGGTGTCGAAGCGGCGGGACCGCCCGTATCAGGCCGGACGGAGTAAGTACTGGGTCAAAGTGAAGAACCGTAGTCACCCAGCGATGAAGCGGGAATTGTAAAGCAGCCGAGTAGAGATCGTAACGCCCAGAACGAGAGTCCGATGCGCCAGGCGAGGTCCGGAGTAGTGCCCGGGCCTCATAACCTCAGCAGCCTGACAAGAGGTCGTTCGGCTACATGGCCAGCCTAGGCGAAGCGTGCCCCCTCGGGCCAACCGGCCTTCGTAGCGGAGAGGGAATGTGGCCGGCGGTCCGATGGGCGGGCGCCGTGGCATGCGCCACGCGGCCAGCATGATAGTCCGGCTGGCCGGAACGTAGTGTTACACGGGGCGGCGGGATGGATTTGTAATGTTCCCGCGACGGAACGAGAACCTACCGCTTTCGAATGCTACCGGCGCGAAAAGCTGGCTCCGGCCATCAATAGTGACATCGCCATGTTCCCCCAAGCGTAGCGTCTTGTTTCGAAGGTCTGAGGAGCAAGTCCATGCGACGGCGGAAGCCGACAATGAGAGCGGTGCTACTGGACATCGCCGACAGGGGCTGCCGTGCCGCACGGCTGCTGTTTTCGCGAAATGCACGCACGCATGCGAAAGCCGAACAGGCCGTACCGGGTCCGGAGATTGACAAATGGCTCGCATCGCCGGGACTGAGGCCGCCGATGTAGGGCCGGAAGGGCTCACGCATCCCGCGATCGATAAGCTGGCTGGTTACCGGGTTCTGGTTGTCGAAGATGAATACTTTTTGGCTAGTGATTTGGCCGAGGACTTGAAGGCGCACGGCGCGATAGTAGTCGGCCCTATTGCCGAACTCTCAGAGGCGAACGATCAAGTTGCAAATGGCGGCATTGACGTTGCTGTTCTTGATGTCGATCTGCGCGGAGAGCATCCCCTTTGTCTTTGCGACCGGCTACGGCCCCGAGGTGTTGACCGACCGCTTTCGAAGCGTGCGGTGGTTGGAAAAGCCCGTCGAGCCGTCTGAGCTGATCCGGGAGATCAGACAGTTGTGCGGACGTAAGCGCGACTAGGTTGGAATGGTTTTGCTCTGACCGATATGTCGCGATTTTGGGCGCGCGATCCCTTAGCTTATCGCGAGAGGTCCATAGCTTTTGGCATAGCGAGGCGGCGTGAAAGTGAGGTGATAAGAGTGATGTGGATCCCAAAGTAACGGGTAGGTCTCTCGTTTGTTCGCCGACTTAAACAGAGGAGATTTTTATGCGTCTTATCCAAGCATCAGTATTGGTCATTTGTATGCTCACCGCGCCGGCAATATCGTTCGCCGCCGATGCTAAGAGCGATGTAGAGAAAGCGTACGCGGCATGGGATGCCGCTTTCAACAAGAAAGATGCGAAGGCACTTGCTGCGGACTATGTCTCGACCGCTAAGCTGCTGCCGCCTACACACCAAGTCTCGTCCGGTCCAGCGGAGATCGAGAAGTTCTGGGACGGCCTCTTCGCCGCGGGCGTGACAGGCCATAAGCTGGAGGTCATCGACGCTGGGGGAGACGACAAGGTTATCTTTGCCTCGGCTAAATGGAGCGCCACGGGCAAGGACAAGGAGGGTAAGCCGACACCCTTGAGCGGCATGGCCGTGCACGTATTCGAGCGCCAAGCGGATGGCGCGCTGAAACTAAGGCTTCAGACCTTTAATTGAGTTGGCCTAGGCTGACGGAACTCTGGATGACCGCCTCCACGAGACTCGAAAGGGCCCCGACGCTGGCACGTCGGGGCCCTTCTAGATCATCAGGCCGGTTACATCCGCCGTGCCTTATGATCTTTGGTACCTCGATTAACGCTCGCGATCTGGTGCAGAACGTGGCACGGCGAAGGCATCAGCGTGATCACATGCGGCACGAAAGCGCTCGGCCGCCAGCTCGGCCTTCCGCCAATCGGCCCGGCGCTGCCCCTCCGATGCGCTGCGTGTCTCAACCTCCCCGGTACCAGCAGCGACTCATGGGAGAAGGCGGCCGCCAATGCGGTCGAGCAAGCTGCAAAATCTCTCCGGGATCTTCGCATCGCAGAGGTCGTCAAGCTCGATATGCAACTGGATGACAAAGGAAAGGTTGAGGCCTATCGCGCCAAGCTCAACGTATCGTTCAAGTTCGAGGGCTCCTGAGCCTCAGCACCTCGCCCCTTTGCGGGGCGAGGTGGGTTATTAGAATCGATGCGGTGACAGGCGCGCACATCTGGGCCGACAGGAGCGCGACCTAACGGACGTGTTCGCCCTCTAGGACGAAGTCGCCGTTGCTGTCGTCTCGGCCATTGAGCCGAAATTGCTTCAAACGGAAATTGCGTTGGCGACGCGACGGCGGCCGAACAACCTTACGGCCTATGATTTCTATCTTCAGGCTCTGCCTGTCCGCATCGAGACAAACCCTCGCGCCGGTTCGACTTGGGCTGAACCTGCTCGCCAATTACCGCGCCGCCCTTCGCGAAAGGCACGAACGCCGATGGCTAAAGGCCAACTTGTCCGCCTGGGCGACATGGCGCTCCACGATATCGGTATCTCGCGCGGCGAGATCGACTGCGTCGCCGCGAACCGAGATGTCGATCCACGAGGCGTCCGATCCGCAGGATGACCCCACAACTGATAACGGTGGATGGCTGGCATTGGAGACGCCGGGCCTGTCGTTGCCCTGACGCCAACTTCCGGATCGGGGCATGAGCGTCGGTTTGAGCGTTAGCGGGTGACTTCTGGTCTCACCTCGACTTCGGACTTTTCCCCGTGCCGCGCGATTGGTCGCGAAGGGCCAGATCCGGACCCATGCTGCGAACTTCAAGAAGGTGTGGCGGACCGGCGAGGTATCCACGCTTGCCTCACACGGCATAACGCCGGTAGAGCACGACGATTACAGCGAGTGCCGTCCCGGCATAAATGACCCGCGCTGCGTGATCCAAAATAATAGCGGCGCGCTTTCGGCCGGCGTCTCGAAGTTTTTCATGTTTGTAGCCCGCCAATATCGTCATCAGGCATAGTATGAAGAAAATGTAGAACATCTCTTCGACTACCACCGTGTATCCGACATCGCCGACCTGACTGGCGACCGTCACGAGCAGCACCGCGCTCGCCAGGATCGAGGTCACTGGAATCGTCACGCGTTCACGAAACATGGTTTCGGGAAAGAACAGCGTCGCGAACACGACGAGCACGAGCAGAAACAGCGGCAGCAGGTTCTTCAGCATGTAGATGGCGGAGCTGCGGCGCAGCATGATGGTCGCATCGAAGCCTGCGAATTCCGTCATTGCCTCGGCACCAAACAAAGACGCCTTTCCGAGCGTCGATCCGCTGGACTGAGATTCGGCAAAATAGTTCAGTCCGAGAAATCGCCAGAGCTGAAGTCCGGAATAGGCCCCGTCCTCGGCCCGCGAGCTTCCATCATCGGCGAGGCGCAAGCCGAACCGATCGATGACGTAGGTGATGAGTTCGCGACGCTGTTCCGTATTCTGGAGATGCAGGCGCAGTTGCTGCGTGTCGAATGGATAATCATGGAGATCGAAACGAGCCTTGAAATCGCCGCTGATGCGATAGAGCCGATAGCTCAGGCCGTCTTCTCGTCCAGCCTGAATTGGCCGAGCCGGATCGAACGCCCCGCGATCCGCCAAGGCCGGAAATTCGACATGCGTCTGCGCCTCATCGTCGCCGGCGAACCGCATCCAAAGATAGAAGTCGACACTGAACGAATTCAGTTTCACGTCGATCCGATTGACGCGAATAATGTCGATGCCGGTATAAACGACGCGCTGTATCCAGTAGTGTCGGTCGCCGAACGTGACGACATGGCCCTCCTCTCGTTCCGCGGCGAGATCGATTCCTTTGGGCTGATCGATGCGCACGAGTTGCAGCGGCGCAGTGACGAACAAACCGTAACGGAAGAAACCCAGTCGAATCGGGCGCGGAATGTCGCGGTTCCCGTTGAAATAGAGCCGCCCAGTCAGCCCGACGACCGCCGATTTCGGATCGTCGATCGCGGCGAGCGCGACGCGCAGACGGTCGCGATCTGCAACCTTGCTGTCGGATCGTTTCTGAATCCCCTGCCCCATAAACCGGGGATGTACGGCAGCTCGTTTTAGCGCATCGATCATCAGGCGCGCAGCGTCATACGAGCCGCCGGCAACCCAGCTTGGCAAGGTTCCCGCTTTCGCTTTGTAGTCGGCGGCAAAGACCTGCGCTGCCACGCCGGCACTGTCGAACATCAGCGAGGAAGCAGCATACAGATTCTCGCTGAAGAAACCCGGCTGCGCGTTTTCCTCGGGCTCATTGGCGAAATTCTGCAAATAGCTTTCGCGGGCCGCGGCTTGGGATGCAATGATCATTCCCTTGATGCCGCGGCGGCGGAGCGCCTTGACGATGTCTGCGCTAAAATCGGTCGCCGCGCCGACGACAATAACACCGGGCCCGGGCTCCTGCGCGGCAGCGTCCAGCGCCTCATCCGTCGATCCGATCTGACCGGCTGCGACGTCCAGTCCGAACACACGCAACTGCTCCGCCGGATAGGCCGTCGCAAATCCACGCTCAAAACTCTTGCCGTAGGAATCGCGCGTGTGAACGAGACGGACTTTTGGCTCCCTCATCACGGCGCGCAGATGTTCCGCGATCGAGCGCGCCTGCACGGAGACCGGCGACAGCGCGCGAAAATAATATTCACTGTTGTTTGTCAGATCGTCGGCAGCCGAGCTTCCCGTGAGTGCCGGTATCCGCGCATCCTTATATATCGGCGCCGCCGCGAGCGACGCGGAGCTGAGATAATGTCCGAGCACAGCGACGCACGGGCTGTCGGCAATCGCCTGCGCATTCGCGCGCGCCACGGCTGGATTGCTTGCGTCGTCGAACAGAACGAGCTCAATCAGCCGTCCGTTGACACCCCCCTTGGCATTCACCTCGTCGATTGCAAGCTGCGTCGCGACCAGGCTTTCCGCCCCGGCCGGGGCGGACGGGCCAGAGAGCGAATTGGCGAATGCGATGCGAATAGGCTCTGGGCGCGTCCAGAGGATGGCGGCCCAGGCGACAGCAAGCACCAGGACCACGCCCGCAACAACGGCAAGCCACACTGTCGGCCGCTGCTTCATCGTCGATCCTCGTATCGGTCGGCATAAGCCGAGATTCGTCAGATCGAAGCCTCAATCAGGCCGAGATTGCCGCCGCTGACAGCGTTTTTCAAGCCCGCCCCATCGCCACCGGCAGAATCAAGACCACTCAAGGCGGATGAAGGAAAGTGCGTGGTGCCGAAGGTCAGAGCTGTCGGCCGTGGCCTTGTCCACCCTGATGAGCCGACGAGGAGCGGCTTGGCCCGGACTTCGCGTTCGGGCCGATACTGTTGAAAAAGTCGAAAATAGTACCAGCGCAAAAATCTTGCTGAAATCAGCTCAGGGCGAACTCCGAAAGAAAAGCCTTCACGGCAAAGCTAGGAAGACCGCAGAGCGATCCAGTGTAGATTGACGTGGTCCCCCGTGTCTAACGGCGTCGACCGCACCGGTAGCACCTTAGAAAATAGGCGTGCGCGCCACATGGGACTTTTTCAACGGAATCGACCCTTAGCGACGGTTTGCGCGACGCCTGAATATTTCCGAAGTTGAGGGTAGTCCGCACTTTGGCTGCTAACGGCGCTAAACCGGACGCCACGCGGATAGCCCAATTCGGTCGAAAATGACCCCTAGCCGCTTCGAGCGACCCTGAGGGGATCTTGGTGGTTGGGCGGGGTCAGGCAGTGTGGCATAATCCACGACGTGGACCCGTTAAGTCCATTGCTTCTTTGTCAAAGGAGAATCGCCATGTCCACGTACATGCTTCTCTGCAATTTCACCGAGCAAGGTGTTCGGACCATCAAGGACATGCCGCAGCGTCGAGCGGCCGCCAGGGAGTTGGGCAAAAAGTTTGGCGTTGACATCAAGGCCGGCTATCTCGCCATGGGAACATATGACCTCATCATCCACGCCGAGGCCACCGACGATGAGGCCATGGCCAAGTTTCTCTTGTCGCTGGTCGCCATCGGTAACGTACGAACGACTTCGGTCAAGGTGTTCGCGGAAGCGGACGTTGACAAGATCATCGCGGGACTTGCGTAAGCTAACGCAAATCAAAACGAAGGTCAGTTGTTGGCACATAACGTCGGCCAGCGCAGCGACATGTCTGAAGTTGACGACAGATCGGAAATAACAAGCCGACCTTCAAAACAACGCTAATGACCCTGGATCGCGGTAGGGATGCCCATTGCTGGACACCCCCCGCACAGAATCCGGACAAGCCCGATTCGAGCATCCGGCTCTTACCTCGGGTGTTTAACGGCGAAGCGCCGGTCGGGCCATGGATGAAGGATGCGCGGCGCGGGAAGCCAGTCGGCGACCAACTTCGTCATTCGCTCCCACGTGAAGCCGTCTTTCTGGCTGCGCCGCCGAAGCGTGCGGCGCCAGAGGTCGGCCACGTAATGCCGGAACGCTGAGAGCGCCCGACTATTTGTGGGCACGGCATAATAGGCGAAGTGGCCTGTAACGACTTGCCTCAGCCAGTGTCCCTGAGACGGGATAGGCTGATGCATTCTTTGCCGCAGCTCCGCCTTGATTTCCTGCAGCTTCGCCCGCATGCGGTCGCGCCGGGTCTTCCGCTGTAGTTGGAAGGCACCCCGTCGAGATTTCCCGCAGATGAAGGTGAAGCCCAAGAACGCGAAGGTCTCCGGTCTACTGATGCCACGCTTCTTGCGCTCGACTGCCGCATGGCGTCCGAACTCAATCAAGCGGGTCTTGCCCGGATGGAGCGACAGCGAGAATGCCCCGAACCGCTCACGCAGTGCATCAAGGAATCGACGGGAGTCGTCCTCATGCTCGAAGCCTGCGACCAGATCATCTGCATAGCGCACGACGATCATGCCGCCGCGGGCCTCTTGCCGTCGCCAGCGATCGGCCCACAGGTCGAACACGTAGTGCAGGTAGATGTTGGCGAGGAGTGGTGAGATCACCGAACCTTGGCCAGTCCCACTGTCAGCTACGGATACGATCCCGTCTTCGAGGATGCCCGCCTTGAGCCATTTACGGATCAGACGGATGATGCGCTTGTCGCCGATGCGGTGCTCCAGGAAGCGGATCAACCAGTCATGGTTGACGCTGCCAAAGAAGTCCCGGATGTCGGCGTCAAGTATGTGGTTCACCTTCCGGCTGGTGACCGCCACCGCCAAGGCGTCCAGCGCATCGTGCGGCCCTCGTCCAGGTCGGAACCCGTACGAGAACCCGAGGAAATCCTCCTCGTAGATGGCGTTGAGCACCATGGCGCAAGCGCCCTGGACGATCTTGTCCTCCAGGGCCGCGATCGCCAGCGGCCGTTGTCGGCCATCCGCCTTCGGTATGTATGTCCGACGCGATGGATGAGGCCGATACGCTCCTCGGTGGACTCTTCCGTGGAGATCCTCGAGATTGCGCTCAAGGTTCACTTCGTAGTCCTGCCAGGTCACCCCATCGACTCCAGCGGCAGCTTTGCGTTTGAGCGCGTAGAATGCCACCTGGAGCGTGTCGACGTTGACCTGATGGAGAAGCGCGGTGAACCGCTCCTTCTTCCTTTGCCTTGCGGCTTGCCGTACGCGGCTCAGCGCCTGGGTCACGCGCGCCCGGGTCTGCGTCCGGTGCGTGCTTTGCTGATCCGCATTCCCCTTGGTCCCTGCCCTTTGCTCCGCCGCCTCCGCCGCCGGTGGCCCGGCTTTGTTCGGCGACTTCCCAGCTACTACGGCAGAGTCAGACTTCTCCGGATCGTGCATCGACGGCTACGGCTCCTCGCCTTCCCGTCGCGGACCGTCTACCCAGAGGGGCTTTCGGCCAACCCGGAGACCTCCCGGTTCCCGTGCAGGGAGCGTGCGTGCATGCCAAGTTCTTCGACCACGCCGGGTTACCCAAGCGCTTGCGATGACGCTCTTGAGCATGTTGCCTTCCGCTACACAGACAGCGTCGGCACCCGGGATCACTTTTCTATCGCGGCTCAATGGTTGGCCTGCACGTCCCCCTACCGACGCTTCGCCGACATCCTCGCGGATACCTGCGCACGGCTCGGGGTCGATGCGGTTCGCTATTCCTTCATCGTAGTGGACTTGCACCACCTACTCCTTGCCGGTCTCCCGGCGCACCCGTGTGAAAACGGCTTCAAAGGGCATCGGTCCGGAAGCTAGGAACCGCGCCTGTCTCAGGCCGCGATCGCAGTGATCAGTGGCTTGGCCCCGACGATGTTCATGACCCGTGTAAGATTATAGGCCAAGACCGAGAGTGCCATCTCGGCCGCTACTTTTGGGAGCGTTTTGGTGAGGAGGTGTGTCGCTCCCATGCGGGCCTTCATCGTGCCGAACGGATGCTCGACCGTCTCCCGACGCTGACGCATGGCTTCTGGGTTTGCGTCAAGGCGCTGCTGCACAGCCTCAAGCAGATGCTCGTGCTCCCAGCGTGTAATTCGCCGCTCTGGTCCTGTCGTGCACTGCGATTTGAGCGAACAACTTTGACAGGCAGTGGTCCAGTAGCGCCGCAGCATCTTGCCGTCTTCTTCGTTTGTGTAGCGATACGGCAATCGCTCCCCAGCCGGACAGCGATAGGCGTCCTCCTCTGGCAAATAGGCAAAGTCCTGCTTACCGAAGCGCCCCTCCGATTTGGCACCCGACGTCAGCGGCTTGGGCAGAGTTACGGTGATGCCGGCCTCGTGGCACGCGAGGATCTCCGGGCTGTTGAAGTAGCCGCGATCGGCTACAGCTTCGAGCGTCTCGGTCTCGAGAACAGCCTTCGCCTGCCTGGCCATATTGGCGAGTTGTGCCCGATCTGAGCCGCTGTTCGTCACCTCGTGCGCTACGATCAGATGGTGCTCGGTGTCGACGGCGACCTGCACGTTGTAGCCAACGGTGCCGGAGCCCCGGCCGCTTGTCGCCATCGAACGGCTGTCGGGATCGGTCAACGAGATTTGCTGATCGGGTGACGCAAGCATCTGCTTCTCGTAGACGGCAAGCTTGCCCATTTCCTCCCTCAGCTTCGTCAGCTTCTCGGTTAGCCTCGTCACCTTGGCGGCCAACGCCTCGCTCGGCTCCTGCCGGTCGGCCGTGTCCAGTTGGCTCAGATAGCGCGCGACGCTCTCCTCCAGCTGCGCGCGCCGCCGCTCCACCTTCGCGCGTGTGAAGTTCTTGTCCCGGTTGTTCACAGCTTTGAACTTGCTGCCATCGATGGCGACGCTCGACGTCGCGAGGAGACCCATTTCACGGCAGAGTTCGACGAAGCGTGCGCATACCTTGCGGAGCGCCAGGCCATTGTCTTTGCGGAAGTCCGCGATCGTCTTGTGATCAGGTGCGAGCCGGCCCAGCAGCCACATGGTCTCGACATTGCGTCCGGCCTCTCGTTCGAGCCGCCGGCTCGACTGCACCCGGTTCAGATAGCCGTAGATGTAAAGCTTCAGGAGAACCGAGGGATGGTATGACGGCCGACCGGTCGCCGCCGGCTTCACCCCCTCGAAGCTTAGCTCGGCCAAATCGAGCGCATCGACAAACACGTCGATCACGCGAACAGGGTTGCTCTCGTCAATGAAATCATCGAGGCACTCGGGCAATAGCGTCGATTGCCCACGATCCGCCTCCGCAACGAAGCGCTTCATTCCAGCCCCCCGCAAATCGTGCGGGAATCATATCGCGCGAATCACATCAAGCGCAGCGTTTTCACACATGGGGTAATTCCGGGCTCGGAGCCATACTCAGGCTCTGGGAATCAGCTCTCCAGGACTCGACGAGGCCTACCTCAGGGCCTTGCAATGACGGAGAGAGGTAATGGAGCACTATGTCGGATTAGACGTGTCACTGAAACTAACTTCGATCTGCATCGTCGATCGGACAGGAAAGGTCGAGCGCGAAGGGGTGGTTACGTCTGACCCGGAGGCGATCGCGACGTTCATCAAATTGCACGCGCCACACGTCGTTCGGATTGGACTCGAGACCGGAGCAACGTCGACATGGCTGTGGACCGAGCTGAATAAGATCGGGTTACCCGTTATCTGCATTGACGCCAGGCATGCGAAGGCGGTTCTGAAGATGCAGATCAACAAGAGCGACCGAAATGACGCTGCTGGCATAGCGCGTATCATGCAATGTGGTTGGTACAAGGAGGTTTGCGTCAAGGATCTCGATAGTCATGCGACCAAAGCCCTTCTTGTCAGTCGAGCTCTGCTCGTCAGGATCAAGCGGGATATCGAAAATCAAATCCGGGGGCTCCTCAAGAATCTTGGGCTTGTCATCGGACGAGCAAAGATGAATATGTTTGCTGTGCGTGCCGCGCAGTTGGCGGGGGATCGGTCAGAGCTTTTTGCCGCTGTAGATCCATTGCTGAAGGCACGCGAGGCCGTCGAGCAACAGATTGTGGACCTTGACCGCAAGGTGCTGCGGCTGGCTCGCAACAACGCTCAGGTGCGACGGTTCATGACGGCTCCTGGCATCGGCCCGGTCACGGCCCTTTGCTACCTTGCGACGGTCGATGACCCCGCTCGCTTCAAGAGATCACGAAGCGTCGGAGCCTACGCAGGGCTAACGACCCGCCGATACGCATCCGGCGAGATTGACTGGACGGGCCGAATCTCGAAATGCGGCGATAAGATGCTACGAAGTTACCTCTACGAGGCGGCCAATGTGCTGCTCACACGCGCAGCAAAATGGTCAGCACTCAAAGCGTGGGGCATTCGGCTTGCGAAACGAAGCGGGCTACGCAAAGCCAAGGTTGCGGTTGCCCGAAAACTTGCTGTCATTCTGCATCGGATGTGGATCGATGGTACCGAATTTAAATGGTCATCAAAGGATGCTGCTGATCAGCCTGCATAAAGGATAACGAGTTCCCGCCGAACAGCGGGAGCGAACGTCCCTGCCGGGACGCTGGCGTTGGTGAGATCGCCCCTGGCTTTGCGGTGCTCGAAAGGGCAAAGCGCGCTTCACACATTGATCCGCTAACGTCACCTTACGCCATCATGCGGAGGGCACGCCCCTACCGCGGAGAGAACCATGGACCCGGCAAGGATGTTCAAGGAGAGCTTGACCTCACGCCCGGAATTAGAGAACAGCCAGGGTCAAAGGCCGCCCTCGGGAGCTTACCGGAGACGGTCGGCTCATCTCCCAGAGGCAGACATCGCTGCGTCCGATTGAGCGGCCACGGGGCCATTATCCGACATCAACCGTTCGTGGATCATGTTGGCAAGACAGGGTAACGCCACTGCAGAACGCGACGGGAACTGCAGCCAGGCTCAAAGCAATTGCTGGGAGGCCAAGCCAAAGGATTCGTCGGGACCGACCATGCAATGCACGCGTGGATGGGGTAAGCCACTCGTCCGATCAGACTGGCAAGCAGTCGGTCCCCAATCGTTGGACTCGCCGATTGGATATCCCGCCAGTCTTGCTGACAGAAATTCCATCGCCCTGTCCGACACCCCCGTCGTTCGCAGGTATTTAGGAAGTCGGTCGGTCTGGGTTGGGGACCCATTCCTCCGCGGTTGAGTCCCAATGATGGGTGTCGTCGAACTGCTTCCAGAGTGGCTGCTTTTGCTTCCTTTCGCCGTTCTGCCGGTTTGCCTGTGTGCGGACGACAAGCGCCACAGCCATCATTACCCATTCGCGAGCACTATGTCGGGAGTTCCATTTGATTGCTGCAAGCATTGGAGGTCTCCGTCAAGGTAAGAACCTTTCTTCACATTAGCGCGCGCCGCGAGCGAAGGGATGTAAGCTACTTCACAGGCAGTCAAGATCTTCGACATAGCCGAGGACGACGGCGCGGCGAACGCGAGCAAATCGTCGGCTTACCCTTTCCGTTAAGCCTCAAGGGCAGCGGTCGGCGGCCCTGGGCGGGGATTCATCGTAAGGGAGCCACAGGCGGCCCGAAAAGCCAGTCCACCTTCCATTGCAGAGGAGCAGATCGAAGCCGACAACCCGTTGGCGCGCGGGCGAGCGTCGGTTTGCTCGGCCCGGCACCTGCAAGTGTCCATTCCGTCGCAAGATGGAATGGGCCCGGAATAGAAGCAGCAATCCCTGCAACAATGGGCTCGCCCAACGATGCCGCTGCAATCGTGATTGTCATCAAAGATATGGCGACTACAAGCACATCGATCATAATGCGCTTCGAAAAGTGTTTCGTCATGAGTTGAGCCCTCACAACCGAGATGAAGTACTGCGCAGTTACAATCTTAGTCCGCACGCAAATGGGTATCCCGAGCCATCGCCGCTTGGTTAGTTACTGCGGCGAAGAGCCCACGTCTCGCGACCGCTTCAATTCGGCGCGCCGTAGCTGAATTCGTGCTGCGTGTCCGTCCTACCAACGCTACTGTGATCAGCAGGATCATAATCCGATTGTGAGACTTGCGGAGTTTCACGCGCGATCAGAAGCTGTTTCCGCATTTCGGCAAGGCGGGCGCGGCAATATTCGTGATAGAGCAGGTCGAATATGGCGGGCATGGATACCCCCATCGTTTGAGTATCACTAGAGATAATTTCCAGCACGGATTTCGGATAATCGTGGCCCCGGCGATGGCTGTCCGATGTGAGCCCATTTACAGGCTGAGCCAATTCAAAAACTCAAAGAGCGATTGGCTGGCTTGTCGGTGCAAAAAGGAACAGGGCCGATTACCTAAAAGAGATTATAGCAGCCTTCTGTTTCAGCAGAATTTCGTCAAACAACTTAAGAGCGCTGCTCCGCGAATAAATATCCAACTACAGCGCGAAACAACTTACCAGTGGATGCAAGCACCGTTGGCTGCAACGTCGTCTGTTAGCCACCAGACCGAAGCAAGAATGGATCGACCGAGGCAGCCAGTCGGTCTGCCCACTTGCATGTTCGGCGCGGACTGCTTTTCGGAAGGCAGCGGGCCGAGAGAATTGACAGCCAGCCCGGCACAGGCGACAAGAACAGCTATTGCAACCGCAGCGAGATATTCGATTCTCATCTTGTCCCTCCCTTCATAGCCAAGAACTAACCGGGTGCTCTTAGAAATCGTTCCGAGTGCTGTTCGTTTCCTCGTTCGAATGGAGGCCCGGCGTCGCGATCCCAAAGGAACGAAGCGCCTGCCAAGGCTTTGGAAGAACACGAGACCGTCGCTCGCCGATTCTAGCTCGGCGCATGTCGCGGGATAGCCAAAGGTCGGGGCCACCGGCCCGCTGTTCTAAATGCAAGCGCTCGCGCAGATAGGCAAAAACGGCGGTCTCCGGTTCCACTAGTGGAGGGCAGCCGTGCTCGCAGGCGGAGAAGCTGCGAGAAAGGGGTAGGCACGGAGGTCCGTTGTGCCCCGCCGCATCGACATAGACCACAAACACAGCCGAGCAATTGCCAAAGAAATCGGCGAGAAATTGCGTGCGGCGTTAAAGCCTGAGCCGGACCAACCGGAGAGGCTCAAACGCAGATCGGAGGAGCGCTCACCGTCAATCGTCCCCGGGAGCGAGCATGGGAACAAATCTCGCCGTTGAGCCGCAGATGGGTCGCCGAACGTGGACGAGCAATGCCATCGGTGAAACGCTGTGCGCCAAGAATTTTGAATGAGTACGGTGGGCGCAAGCCGAATTGATCGACAAAGCCGTCGTCCTTACCGATGGAAAGGCACGCACCGTCGAGAACGTTTGGCGAGATGAACTGCATGGGCTTCGCATTTCGATCAAAGGTCATTATGGAAGATGGCCACTCTCGACTATCAAGCTTGTTGAGAATTGACCTTCGACATCAGCGGCGCGCGCTGCCTTTCCCATTTCGAGGGTGGTCGCCTTAGGGGTCCCAATCGAGCTCGTGGCAGCTAATCGTCCCAGATGAGCTCGCCACATCGGCACCGGAACACGCGGATCATCCGACCGCTGTGCGGATCGGCGATTGAGTGGAGCAATGTCGGAATAACTGCACAAGCGGGGCATCGGCGTTGCGCGTCGTGCGTCGTTTGCTCGGGCAACTGCATGCTTTTGTCCTCCGCCATCGCCCACCCTCATAACTAAGCGCCCCCCGCAGCCCTGCTTTTAGAGCCAAGGCGCACTGCCGGGCGATCTAGCAGTAAACGGCTGCGACAACGTTTCAGGAAGATGCACATCGCGGGGGTTCGCTATTCGTTGGCAGACCGCAGCGCGGCTTCTAATTCTGCGACGATGTCGTGCAGGAGGCCAAGTGCGAGCGGATCAGTGATGTCACGCTCCATCATGCGGTAGCCCCTGATCTGGTCTTGAAGCTCTTGCTGTTGCTCATTGTCGTCCATCGCGCGCTCCGCAATTGAGCATGACGCCGAACGGGGCCGATGGTTGCCGGGGACTTTGAGAAATTTGAGCCGGAATTAAGGCGTCCTTTCCGGCGCGAGGTGTCCTATCAAGGGATGAGTGCTCCATTCAGAACATCCCGATCAAGATGAAAAGGCCGATCTCGGCCGCGAAGGTCACGGCCATGATTGCGACCGTGAGAAACACATCACCCACCGGAAGAGGGGTCATGGCGCGCCTCGCACGTTGCGAAGCCCCGAAGCCCAATAGCCAACCCCCCGATCTCGGGAATGTTTCAGTTCCAAGCGGTGTTAGGCCGAGACCTTCACTTGTCGCGAGGTGCCTCCTTCCCACGACCTTGCGATCCGGCGCACCATGTCCCGAGCGCTCACATAGATTGAGCGCGGCACCCTCGGCGAAGGCTGCTTGGGGCAACACGGGGACTTCAGTGCGCATCGATCACAATCGCGCTTGCTGGCGAGGTAATACTCACTTCCATTTTAGCTGATCTGTGCGAGCAGTCGCGTGTTGGTTACGAGAACCGCTCGTTTCCGCTGGGAACAATGGACGGCGACTCGTCCAGCTCGCGCAATTTCTGCATCCGCCTTTTGAGACTCGAGGGCAGTTCGCTTTCCTCTCTCACCGATGCCATCGGCGACTTTAGAAGGAAAGTCGGTTGCCGAAAGCTGCCTCGGGTGTTGAGGTGTTTTCGCTTCGGCGAGCTACTTCTCTCCCCGACTCTTGTTTCAGGCTCATGTACGTGATGAACCGTCTTAGGTGAGCGTCAGGTGCGACGTAAATGGTGCAAGGTTATTTCCGGCGGGCAATTGAGGCGCACGGGGACTACGCTCGAGCCCGCACCAACGGAAGTATAGCCGGCCATATCGCCGTATTGCCAAGGCCCCGCCCCCATCCGTCTTGGCAGCACCGCCTCGAGCTTGATTGGAATGGATCCTGGGAGACAAATCTGACCGCCGTGGGTGTGTCCGCTCAGCATGAGATCAAAATTGGCATGGGCAGCCTGGCGATAAACCTCCGGCGTGTGAGACAACAAGATCGAGAATTGACCGCGGGGTATCGCGAGAGCGGCTTTTTCGATGTTATCCACTCTGTAGAAATGTGCATCGTCGATTCCCGCCAGATAGATCCGTTGGTCCCTACGAACGATTGTTTCGCATTCATTGAGCAGCACGCGAATGCCCATGGCTTCGAGCCCCGGAACCATCTGAATCGTATCGTGGTTGCCGAGCACGGCGTAGATTGGCTGTTTCAGATGATTTCCCAATCGCGCTACACCATCCAGCGCGGGCTGGAAGGGCCCAAAAGTTCGCCCCCGATAATCGCCAGTCAGGACACACACATCGTACTGCATGCTGCTAACGAGCTCGATGAGTCTGTTCATGGCAACTTCATTCATATCCACGTGAAGGTCGCTAATGTGGAGAATGGTGAAGCCCTCAAAGAGGACCGGTAATTTCTCGAACCTCAAGTCATTCCGCCTGACAAGAATGCGTTCTGCATTCTGGCGTGCACGCCAATAAAGCCCCGTTGCCCGCAGAACATTTCGAATGATCCACTCGGCCCAGGATGAGTTTTCGAGGTGAAAGAATGTGAGGCCCTGGCCAAACACCTGAGCTTCATGATCTCGCTCAATTCCCAATCGCTGGCGGGCGTGGAGCGGTCCGAGACGGATCTCGAGTTTGCGCAGAATGTCTTCGTCCACCAGCTAGCCCCCTTGATCGGCCTTCAGGTAGATATAGCGTATTCCCATGAGGCCAGAATCAGCCCGACCCTGGCGGATGCAACTATAAGCTAAGCTGAAGAAATGCAACTTGTGCATATTCTGCAATTGTTGGTTTTAATGACGTTGGCGAACGGCACACCGATCGTTGCGAAGAAGATTTTTGGCTCACGTTTTTCCTTTCCGCTGGATGCCGGCACCACATTTTTTGATGGCCGGCCGTTGTTTGGACCATCGAAGACCATCCGCGGTATCTTGATTTCATTCCTCGTGACGACAGCAAGCGCCCCTGTTATCGGTCTGGATCTGACGATTGGTGCAATCGTAGCGGTTGCGGCTATGGCGGGCGATTTGTTCTCCAGCTTCGTGAAGCGCCGCCTAAACTCTCCGCCCAGCAGCCAGGCACTCGGGCTCGATCAGATTCCCGAATCCGTATTTCCGATGCTGGCATGCCGCGGCGCACTTTCATTGACGATCGCAGACGTCGCGCTTGGCGTCGGGATCTTTTTTATTGGCGCGGTAATTCTGTCTCGTTTTCTATTCCGGGTCCACCTGCGTGACGAACCATATTAGCCCGCCGTTAGCCCGAACGAAGGCAGTGCAGGGTGATTTCTGGTGGACAGTTGAGGCGAACAGGAACGACGCTCGATCCAGCACCGACAGAGGTGTAGCCGGCCATGTCATGATACCGCCAAGCTCCTGCCCCCATCTGTCGAGGCAATACTGCATCAAGTATGATCGGAATAGATCCTGGCAGACAGATCTGCCCGCCGTGCGTATGCCCGCTCAGCAACAAATTAAAACCGGCATGAGCCGCCGGATGATAAACCTCCGGTGTGTGTGACAGTAAGATGGAGAACTCGCCAAACGGTATCTGCAACGCAGCCTTTTCGATATCGTCGGCCTTCAAGCAATGAGCGTCATCGATTCCGGCTAGATAGATTTGCTGATCGCCGCGCACGATCACCTCGCTCTCGTTAAGCAGTATATGTATTCCCATGGCTTCCAGCCCCGGAACCATTTGGATGGTATCGTGGTCGCCTAGAACCCCGTAAACGGGCTCCTTTAGATGAGCTCGCACTCGTGCAACGCCGTTCAAGGTAGCCTCAAACGGTCCAAGATTCTTCCCCCGATAGTCCCCGGTTAGGACACATAGATCGTAGCGCATGTCGCCGACGAGTTCGATAAGGCGCTGCATGGCAGCTTCATTCATATCCACGTGCATGTCGCTAAGGTGGAGTATGGTGAAGCCGTCGAAAAGCTGTGGCAGCTCCTTGAACACAACATCATTCCGTTTGACGAGAATGCTTTCTGTATTTCGGCGTCCGCGCCAGTAGAGACCAGTCAGCTTGAGTGCATTTCGGACGACAGAGTGGAACGGATACCAGTTCTCTATGTGAAAGGAGAGAAGGCCGTGGCCGAAGATCTGCGCCTCATGAACCGTCTCGATAGCCAATCGCTGTCTCGCATGGAGCGGTCCGAGGCGCCCCTCCAATTTGTGTAGGATATCTTCGTCCATGGAACGAATTCCTCCGAATCGGCTCAACCTCCCATGGGAGCACCAGGACTTGCCAACTCTTCAGGATATTCCTTTCGGCTGGCTGCTTGGCAGCACAAAATCCAGGAAGATCTTCCGGCTTTTTCTTATAAACCTGCTGGACGTTGCAACTTCTATTGTGCGTGTGGAACTTCGCTATGAGCTCAATGTCGCTTTGGGTCATAGCTCGCCGCACCTGCGTCCCAGGCCGGTGGCTTTTTGTATTTAATTCCGGAATTTTGCGCACGAACCAGGAAGACCGGTCCCGGAGAGAAGGTTATAGACTTTTTGGTACCCCCACCTTCTGTTCATTCCAAGCTCTCTACTTACTTCCTCTCGATCTCTCCCGGCCTTGCTTGGTGGTGAAGGTTAGAGCAGAGGACATAGGCGAGAAATCCCGACGCTTGCGCATCGAGATCCTTCCCATGCCCTCAGCGAGCTTGCTCGGCGGAGCCAGGCCGTCGCGTTCGGACCCTGCACATGCGATGGCGCTATGCAGGTCGCGTCTACTTGCGGCGATCTCCATCTCGCCGGCGGCCGCCCTCACGCTTAAGGACGGGTTTGCCTTGGCTGCATCCCATGGTAGGCATCTCTCAAAGCGCACCGCCACCGTTACGCGCATTCTCAAGCTCGACCGTTTGCGTTTACGAGGTCCCGGCGCGCGTGACGAGTTCATCCTCGCAGCCACCGCCCAAAACCTTCGAAAGATGGCCAAGCTGATCCGGATGCCCACCCCGAGCCTCGCATAGGTCGGTAGAGCAGTTCGGCGACGTTGCGACGGAGCTACTACAACGAAATACTGCCGGCCTTTTTCAACAGAATCAGTCAAATTCGGCAAAACTCAAGGTGAGCATAGTAGGTCTGGTTTTGGGCGGATAGCGTCCCATTGCCTGCGCGAATGAGTCGATGTCCCAAGCCGCGTCGGGAAAAATTGGCACTAACCGTCAAACTTTATCTAAATCCACCACATCGGATTTGGCGGAATGAAAGCTCTTCGCGCCATGCTGGGACATGTCGCTTTGCTCCGGTTGCGAAGGACGCAATCGGGACAGATTCGGAGAGACCACCGATGTACTACGTCGCCGCTGCATTGCTGGGGCTGTCGGGACTGTTCTACTCCGCGGGCCGTCACGAGCTCGGCCAGTTCGGCGCAGACGTGTGCCGCTATGGCAGCGCGTTCTGCGACAATCCGGTGCTCGTCTTCGCGGGCGCAGCGCTGGCCGCCGCCTGGGGCATGTTCGTCAGCATCAAATAGCACCCGGCCACGACTTGGCTTCCGGACCTGCGAGCGGGCCAGGCGAACACAAGACATCGCGCCGCAACAGAAAGCCCGCGGCCGGGGACGGCGCGCACATCGGCTATTTCTGCGATGATGACACTCTACACCTGTTTTGCCCGACGGGTCAAACGAAATTCGTATTATCAGAATCAAATCCACACGCCCCCCTCTGCGGGAACTTTCCGGCTATAATCGGGCTTAATCGTTGATTTCGAAATTGCGGAAGGCCTGCCCCTGTCGACCCGATCAAAACACCGCCCCGCCAAGCATGGCAGCGTCGACGCCTCGACCAAGTCCGTGCCGGTGCTGCTGAAAAGACTGGGGCCGGGCCTGATCACCGGCGCGGCCGACGACGATCCATCGGGCATCGCCACCTATTCGCAGGCCGGCGCGCAATTCGGCTACGGGCTGCTGTGGACGGTGTTTCTGACCACGCCGTTCATGATCGCGATTCAACTCGTTAGCGCCCGGATCGGCCGGGTCACCGGCAAGGGGCTTGCCGCCAACGTCATGCAGCTGGCGCCGCGCTGGGCGGTGCTCGCGCTCGTGTCCATGCTCGTCGTCGCCAACACGTTCAACATCGCGGCCGATATCGCGGCGATGGCGGAGGCGCTCGCGCTCGTGATCGGCGGGCTCCACCACGAACACGCGCTGATCTTCGCGGCAGGCTCGACCCTGCTTGAGGTCTTCCTGCCCTATCGCCGCTATTCGCCGGTGCTGAAATTCCTCACGCTGGCGCTGTTTGCCTATGTCGCCACCGCCTTCACCGTGCAGATCCCGTGGAGCACGGCGCTGCTCGCCGCGGTGTGGCCCAAGGCGAATGTCAGCGCCGACTATTTTCTGATGGTCGTCGCCGTACTCGGCACCACCATCAGCCCTTATCTGTTCTTCTGGCAGGCCTCGCAGGAGGTCGAGGAGATGAACCAGGGCAAGCACGACAGGCCGCTGCGCGATCTGCCGAGCGGCGGCGATCCCGTGCTCGCGCGCATCCGGGCCGACACCATCTCCGGCATGCTGCTGTCCAACGGCATCGCCTTCTTCATCATCCTGACCACCGCAGCGGTGCTGAATGCCAACGGCGTGACCAAGATCCATTCGGCGACGGAGGCCGCCGAAGCGCTGCGGCCGCTCGCCGGCGACTTCACGTTCGCGCTGTTCGCGCTCGGCATCATCGGCACGGGCCTCCTGGCGATCCCGGTGCTGGCGGGCTCGGCGGCTTACGGCGTCGCCGAGATCTTCGGCTGGCGCGCCACGCTGGAGGCGAAGCCCGAGAAGGCAGTCGGCTTCTATACGATCATCGCGGCCGCAACCATCATCGGTTTCGGCCTCGGCTTCACCGGGATCGACTCGATACACATGCTGGTGTGGAGCGCGGTGCTCAACGGCATCGTCGCCGTCCCGATCATGGCGATGATGATGCTGATCGTCTCGAGCAGTACGATCATGGGCCGCTTCAAGGCCCGCTCATGGCTGATCGCGCTCGGCTGGCTCGGCACCGCACTGATGGCGCTCGCCGTCCTCGCCCTGCTCGGCTCGTCCGTGATCGGCTGATGAGAGGGACGAAGGAGAACCGGAAGAGCGCGAGATCAACGTCGATAAGGCTACGGTGTCACGGGATTGACGGTCGACGACGTCTTCGGCCCCGGCCGTGCCGGCTCGACCGGCGACTTCGGTTCGGTCGGAAGCACAGCAGCGCCCGCGGCGCGCGCAGCTTCCCCGGTGGTCGCGTACATCGCGATATGGGCCGGCTGGGTCTTGGCGCGGCTCCAAGGGCCGTGGTCGACGATCAGCATCGCTGCAATCGTCACGCCCGCCACGATCAGTGCGATCACGCCGGGATGACGAAGCGCCGTAGAGATGGAATCCGCGAAACGATCAGCCGTCATCATCAGAAGGGTCCGCAATTATCCTATCGCAGGTTAATTCAATTGCGTCCCTCCGGTTCCCGTCCTGGCTCCGGTAAGTTCCCGGCCAAGGCCGGGGAACACACCCTCCTTGCATGGTTCAAAACCGGTTTCACTCGCCCGGCGCGATGGCATTGCTCGGCGTCGGCCGGTCGGTGATCTGCTGACCGAACAGGCTACCGATCAGCTCGACCGCGGTACGCGCGGTCCGGCCGCGCTCGTCGAGGAACGGATTGAGCTCGACAATGTCCACCGACCCCACGAGCCCTGAATCGTGCAGCAGCTCCATGATCAGATGCGCCTCGCGATAGGTCGCGCCACCGGGCACCGTGGTGCCAACGCCCGGAGCCACGCACGGGTCGAGAAAATCGACGTCGAAGCTGACATGCAGCACGCCACCGCTCGCCTTCACGCGCTCGATGACGCGCCGGATCAGCACGGCGACGCCGAACTCGTCGATCTGGCGCATGTCGATGACCCTGATCCGGCGTGCGCGCATCAACTCTTTCTCGAGCTTGTCAACCGAACGCGCGCCGAACAGATCGAGCCTATCGGGGTCGATCGAGGCGCGCGGATCATCGCCCAATAATCCGTCGAGGCCAGGCTCCCCGCACAGGAACGCGGCCGACATGCCGTGCATATTGGCCGTGATCGTCGTTTCCGGCGTGTTGTAATCGGTATGGGCATCGAGCCAGAGCACGAACAGCTCGCGGCCGCGTTCCTTCCAATGACGCGCCATCGCATTGACCGACCCCATGGACAGCGTGTGATCGCCGCCGAGGAAGATCGGCAGTGCGCCGGTTTTCGCGATCTCATAGCCTCTGTGACTCAGCACGCGCGTCCAGCGCTGGATCTCGCGGTAGTGATTGGCTTTCTCGGGCGGCTTGTCGGCGAGGTCCCGGACCTCGGCCACGGAAAGATCGCCGTAGTCGACGACCTCAAAATCGAGGCTCTCGAGCAGTGTCGCAAGGCCCGCGGTGCGGAGCGCAGCAGGGCCCATCAAGGTACCGCGCTGCGAAGCTCCCATGTCGATGGGAGCGCCGAGCAAGGCGATCCGCCGGGTTCGATCCGTCACGGTCCGATCGGTCACGGCAATCTCCTGATGTCAGCAAGGCTACCGCCAGCCTAACAGAGATTCGCACCCGTCGTTTCCCGGGGAGGTCCGCCGTGGGCGTATCCTCCCGGAACAAAATCCCCCGCGCCGAATTGCCATCCAAGGCCGGCACCCGCCGTAAACGTAAACCACGGCGCCTGTCGCGGATAGCCAAAGGTCGTCAGACCCGCTGTTCAAAACGAGCGCTCGCGCGGATAGCCAAAGGTGCCGGCCTCCATCATCGGGCCTGGAGATCGCACGCTTGAGCACGGAGATACCGCAGTCCAATCCCCAACCTGGCATGGCCGAACGCGCCATCGATGCAGCGACAGATGTATCCCGCACGATCGGTGAAGTCGCCGGAGGCCTGCATGCAGCGGTCGACCGTCTTACCTCCGCGATCGAGGAAGCGCGAAAGCCGGGCCGTCCGCTCTCGACGGTTGCGGCGATTACACGCGAAGCGCCGCTCACCAGCCTGTTCGTTGCCTTCCTGTTCGGCGTCGCGGTGGCGCGCCGGCGTTAGCGACCTTACCGGATACGCACCCGTCTAGGCGGCGCTGACGATGGCGCGCTCGATCGTAAGGAACTGCCGTTCGAACGCCTCGGAAGGCATAGGACGGCCGAAGAAGTAGCCCTGCCCTTCCGCGCATCCCATGCTGATCAGGAAGTCGGCCGTGGCGCGGTTCTCGATGCCCTCAGCTACGACCGTGAGTCCAAGCTGCCTGCTGAGACCGATGGTGGAGCCGACGATCGCGGCATCGTCGGAATCGGTGAGCAGGTCGAGCACGAACGACCTGTCGATCTTGAGCCCATCGAGCGGAAATTTCTTCAGATAACTCAGGCTCGCATAGCCGGTGCCGAAATCGTCGAACAGGACGCGGACGCCCAGCTCCTGGATCCGCTTGAACATGTCGAGCACGCGGGCCTCGTCATGTAATAGGATGTCCTCGGTGACTTCGAGTTCGAGCAGCGAGGGGGCCAGCCCCGTCGCATCGAGCAATTCGGCAACCGAATGCGCGAGGTCGCCGGAATCAAGCTGGGACGGCGACAGGTTGATCGCCACGCGGACCTCGTTGCCGGATATTTCCCAGGCGCGCGCCTGGCGGCAGGCGGTCTCCATCACCCAGTTCGCGATCCGCTCGGACAGAGCCGACGTGTTGACCACCGGCATGAACTCCGCAGGCGAGACGTAGCCGCGCACGGGGTGCCGCCAACGGATGAGCGCTTCGGCTCCGACCAGGCTGCCGTCGACCAGACGAACCTGGGGCTGATAGAACAGTTCGAATTCGCCGCGATCCGCGGCAAGCGCCAATTCGCTCTCGAGCGTCAGCCGGTTCTCCAGCTCCTGCCTGATCGCACTCTCGAAGATCACGTGGCTGCCGCGCCGCGTCAGCTTCGCCTTCGTAAGTGCGAGGTGGCCGTTACCGAGGAGATCATCGGCGTTGCGCCCGCCGTCGGGATGGACGGCCACGCCGATGCTGATTCTGACCCGGTACTGCCTTGTGCCCATTGCGAGCGGCGTTTCGAACGCGCGCGCGATTCGCTCGGCGAATTCGGCAATCGGCTCGCTGGCGTCCGCGCAATCTAGTGCGACGGCATACTCGTCGCCGCTGAGGCGCGCGACGATCGCCTCGGCGCCGGCCTCGGCCGTTAGGCGCTCGGCGACCGCCCGCAGTACGAGGTCGCCCGCGGCATGCCCGAACATGTCGTTGATTTGCTGGAAGCCGTCGAGCCCGAGCACGAGCAGTGCGACGTTGGAAGACCGATGCTCTGCCGCGGTGATCAGACTGGCGAGCGACGCATGTAGCATGTTGCGGTTGGCAAGACCTGTCAGCGCATCATGTTCGGCGAGATACCTGACGCGCTCGGCCTCGCGCTTGCGCACCGAGATGTCGCGCAGGATCGCTCCATACTGGAAGCCGTCCGTTCCCTGCCAGCCTGAGAAGCTTGCCTCGACCGGGAATGTCTCGCCGTTCTTGCGTCGCCCTTCGAACTCGACGACGACGGCGCCACCGGGAACCAGGAGCGACTGGCGCGCGGCATCGTGCATGGACGGCCTCGCGTCGCCGTCCGCAGGCACGGCGCACAGCGTTTCGAACGGGCGACCGATCATCTCGGCCGGCATGTAGCCAAAAATCGCGCTGGCGCCGGGATTCCAAACCGTGATCCGATGATCCTCGTCGGTGCAGACGAGACCATCGCCCAGCGACATCGCGATACGGTGGAAGCGGCTCTCGGCGATGCGACCCAGGAGACTGCGGAAATCGATCTCGTCCAGCGCAATCGCCGTCAGATAAGCGATGATCGCGATGTGGAACAGCGACGTATCGATGACGAAGGGCCATCTCGCCTGCACAAAGGTCGCAACCAGTTCGATGGCAGCGCCGGCTGCGATCAGGATTGCGACGCGAAGTCCCGGTGCGAAGCGGCGCCACGAAGTGATCATCAAGAGGCAGATCAGGCCGAGGCCGAGCATCATGCCGGCATCGGAGGTCCAGCGCAGCATCCGGTTCTGGAGGATCGATTCTGCCGCGAGCGCCTGAAGGACGGGTCCAGAGACGATGCGGCCATTCGGAACGCTGAACCGGTCGCCCAGTTCGAGCGCCGTCGCACCAACGATGATCTTCTTGCCTCTCACCTTGTCCAGGGTCGCGGCATCGCCGCGCAGCACGTCGACATAGGAGACACTTGGGATCGAAGCCGCCTGAATACTGAAGTCGATCAGGAAGGGTGGCCGGCGATTGGCGTCCTGCCCAACCAGCACGACGGCCATCGACGGCAATAAGGCGTCACCGAGCTTCTCGCCGAACGGATAACGCCGCACGAGTCCGTCGGATTCGACCGCGACATTGACGACGGCCGGCCAAGACTGGTTGCTGAACGGCTTCATGGGATGATTGATGTAAGCCGCGCCGCCATTCGGCGCCGGCTGCTTGAAGGATGGCAGAACCGTCGAGCCGCCGACGTCCCGAAGCGCCTTGACGAAAGCCTCGTCAGAGGCCGGATCCGACGGCGTGCTGAAATCGACGTCGAAGGCCACATCCTGCGCGCCGGCGGCTTCAAGCCTATGCAGAAGCTCCGCGTGCAGCCGGCGAGGCCAGGGCCACACCCCGATCTGGTCGATCGAGGGCGCGTCGATGGCCACGACGACGACATTGCCGCTGGCAGCACGCGATTGCCAGGCGAACCGCAGGTCGGCGAGCGCATTGCGGAGCGCGCCATGCCACCCCGTGGACAGCACGACCGCAAGCGCGATCACGACCAGAATATGCGGCCGATAGCGTTTCACCTGATCCTCCCCCGCGCCCGCTTCAACCTGCGAGCGCCCCTCATCCCCTAGGAAATCGCCTTAGTGTCTGTTGTAGCCGTGGCCGTTGCTGCCGTTACCGCCGCCACGCCCATCGCCATTGTTGCCCCTGCCGTTACCGGTGGCGCCATTGTTGGCGTTGCCATTATTATTGCTGCCATTACCGGAATTGCCATTGCCACCGGAGTTTCCGTTATTAGTTGCGGCTATCGCTGCGCTTGCGCCCGACGAGGCACTGCTGCCAGCTGTTGCGGCAGCACTAGTCGTTGCCGCGGTTTGGACGGCACTGTTGGATACTTGCGTGCTGGCCTTGCCATCGCTCCAGACCGTCTCGGTAGCGGTGCTGGCATTCGCGCTGCGCACCTGCCCGGGGACAACCGCGCCATGGGCGAGCCCGCGCGTCACATTTTGGAAATTCAGCTTGACCTCGCCGAGCGAGCTCGAGATGCGCACGACGCCGGCCTTGGGGGCTTGCCCGCCAGTCGCCTGATGCGACCGCATCGACGCACCGACCATCTTGATCCCCTTGTCGATCGGACGGAGCGCATGGATCGCATGACCATTCGCGGCATTGCGCGGTGCGGATAATCCCGATTTCGGCACGGGAATGCGCTCGATGGTGGAGGCGCGGGGCTTACCCTGCTCGATCGGATTGAACGTCCCCGCACCGCTCAGGCTGAGGCCAGGCTTGCCATGTTCGAAGACGGCGGCCACTTGCCCCGGCATGACCTGGGCGATCTGTCCCGTCTTGAAGTCGGAAACTTCAACTTGACCACGGAGCACGCTGACCTTGGTGCTGCCCGCCCCCACCGTGACGCTGAACTGCGTTCCCTTGACGACGGCGGCGAGGTAAGGCGTCTCGACCTCGAAATGCTTGACGTTGCGCTTCTCGACCTCGAGCAGGATCGAACCCGCCTGCTGGATGATGGTGGTCGAGAGTCCCTCCTTCTTCTCCGCAGGCAAGCCGACGACCGAGTTGGGAGAGATCAGGATCGTTTCCTCGCCGCGGACGAGCAGCACGCGGCCGTTGCGGCCGGTGCGAATGGTGTCGCCAGGCTTGAGCGCCTCCTCCTGATTCAACGACACCTGCTGCGCGCCGTTGGTGGCGACCCAGACCTCGCCGGTGGCCTTGCTGACCGACCAGGCGCCATTCTCCGCGCCAAATGCACCGGATGCGGTTCCAAGGATCAGCGCTGCCAGCAAGGCGCGCCACACTCCAACTCTACCGAACATGACAATCCTCAGTCCGCGTTACAGCCAGATCTGAGGCGTATCCGAAATCACTCAAGAGAAAATTAGCGCGAAGTGGCGAGCCGAGAAGCCGCATTAACCAATCATTGACCATGAAAAACTATGGAAAATCATGCGGCTAACGAACCCTTACCGCCTTATGGGCAAATCCCCGTCAAACTACGGAGACGCGTTCACTCCGCGTATTGAGAAGCGACACTTCCTTACTACATCGGTACTGCTGGCAACGATTTTTGCGGGAATTCCGCAGTCCTTCGCGCAGCAGGCGAACCAGCCAGGCTTTGATCCGCGCCAGCCCGAGAAGTACTTTGAAAACCAAACCGAGCGGGAAACGCTGAACCGCCCCCCGGTCAGGCTACCGACGGTCGGCCAACCCAACACCGGCGGTGATACCAAGCCGCAATTCGTGCTGCGCGGAATCGACGTCATCGGCGCCCACGCCGTCTCCCCCGATCGCATCGCTACAGCCTATCAATCCTATCTTGGAAAGAAGGTCTCGCAAGCGGATCTCGCCGCGATTGCCGGCGCGATCAGCGATCTCTATCGCGAAGCCGGATTCCACTTGAGCCGCGCGATCGTGCCACCGCAGGATATCGCCGACGGCCGCGTTCGGATCCAGGTGATCGAAGGCGCCATCGTGCAGGCCGAGCTGAAAGGCGACGGCGCCGAACAGTTCGGCGTAAGGCCGATGCTCGGGCCGATTCTGGCCGAGCAGCCGTCGCGCCTGGCAACGCTCGAACGCCAGCTGTTCCTCATCAACGGCAGGCCGGGCGTCCGGATCACCCACACCGCGCTGGAAGAGATTGGCGGAGCGACCGGCCGCTTCCGCCTGATCGTCTATTTGAAGACCTGGCACGTCTTCTCATCGTTCGGCATGGACAATCTCGGATCTTCCTCAGTCGGTCCGTGGCAGACCTACGCGACCGGCGCGTTCAACTCCTACCTCACGCCCGGCGACACGCTCGCGGTCAACCTGTCGACCATTGCCAATGATCCGCGCGAGCTCGGTTTCGCGCGGATGTCCTATGACGCACCGGTCGGTGTCGATGGCGTGCGCCTTGGCGCTTCGATCCTGTACAGCGCAGTCCGGCCTGGCGATGCTCGTCGTCTCGACAGCGACATCACCACCACCGAGGCGTTCGAACTGCGTGCCAGCGTCGTCCCATTGCAGTCGCTGTCCTCCTCGCTGACCCTGACTGCAGCGACGACCTTCAGCGATGTATCTGAGCACGACCTCTACGGCCCCTGGTATAACGACCACATCAGGACGGCGAGCCTGACCGCCGACTACAGGCTCCAGGATCGCTTCGGCGGCACCAATTTCGCTACGCTGAGCTACCGGCAGGGCCTCGACATCTTCGGCGCTTCGCATTTCGACGATGATCTGTTGTCGCGCGTCGGCGCGTCATCGAACTTCTCGGTGCTGAACCTCTGGTTCACGCGCTATCAGACACTCAACGACGCCTGGTCACTCAAGCTCTCGGCGGCGAGCCAGACGACATCGCGGCCATTGTTCACCTCGCAGCAATTCTATCTCGGCGGCGCCGCCTTCGGCCGGGGCTATGGCGCGGCCGAGATCAGTGGCGACAACGGTCTTGCCGGCTCGCTCGAACTGCGCTTCGACCAGAAGCTCAATTTTCGCTACTGGACCGGCTATCAACTCTACGCCTTCGGCGACGCCGGCGCGGTCTGGAACGACGGTTACCGCCTGAGCGACGGCCTCGCGCTGACCTCGGCCGGGGTAGGCGTGCGGTTCTTCCTGCCGGACGATCTCCAGGTCGATCTCGGCGTAGCCGTTCCCTTGAGCTACAGGGCGCCGGACAACGAGCGCCGCAGCCCGCGCTTCCTGCTCACACTGTCGAGCGCGCTGCGGCTCTGCCCTGAACGAGGCAAGGCCGGCTGTCTCTAGGCCTTGCGCTTCGCCCCACAAACCTGCATGCGGCGCTTTTGCGGCTTGCTCACAGACTTGCCTAAATTTAATCCCGTAACTTGCTCACGATCGCTCGATCCGCGAGTTCCCAATGACCATGTTCAGCCAAAGGTGATTTGAGACGAAGCCATGAAGAGGGTGTTTGCAGTCCTGGCGTTCCTCTGCGTCCTCGCCGTCGGCCAGTATTTCATCGTCAGCCGGTTCGCGATCCACCACGAGACTTTGAGCATGTTCGACGCCTCGCGCCAGCGGCCGATCTCGGTCGACATCGCGGTGCGGCGTGATTACGAGACCAAGGCCAATCTCGGCCTCTGGAAGCTCCCGCTCGCCATCATCAGCAACGGCAACACCGTCAAGGCGACCGAATATTCCTTCCTGGCCAACGTGCTCGCCGCACGCGGCTATCTGGTTGCCAGCATCCAACAAGATCTTCCGAGCGATCCGCCGCTGATGACCCATGCCGGCCAGAAATACGTCGGCCGGCGTGAAGTCTACATTCGCTGCGAGGCCAATATTCTGTTCGTGCTGGGCGAGTTGAAGAGGCGGCAGGAGAACGCCGACTACGACCACATCACCCTCGTCGGCCATTCCAACGGCGGCGATGTCTCGATGTATGTCGCCCATCAGCACCCGGAGCTGGTATCGAAGGTGATCACGCTCGACAATCTGCGGGTGCCCTTCGTGCTCAGCGACCATATGAAGATCCTGTCGTTCCGCTCGAAGGATCCGCATTTCGTGACCGATCCCGGCGTACTGCCGACGCCGGAGGAGGCCAGGGCTCGCGGCATCGACATCGTCCATACTGGTGCACAGCACACCGAGATGAGCGATCGCGGTCCCGACGCGGTCAAGGAGAAGATCCAGGCGACGCTCGACCGCTTCCTGCGTGACAGCGCCAGCAGCGCGCTCGCGCCGGCCGATACGAATAGCCCGATGATCATGAACCCTGGCGACTATTAGCCGGAAACCCTTTGCGGCAGATCAAGGCAGCTCCGAGCCGGCCACGATAGGAAGGGCCTTGCCATCTCGGAGAGGCACGTGTCGCACTATACCGAAAGTCTTGATACGAAGAGCCTTGATACGAAGAGCCTTGGATTGCCCGCGGCAAGGACGCCGGCGTTCGTACGGCACTTTTATCGTTCGACCCGCAGGCTGCTGCGGTCGATCATCGCCCGCATCGATCTCTCGCAATTTCCGGGATCGTGTTGCGGGTGAGCACGTCGGCCGCAAGCGCATGCATGAAGGTTGCCCGATGCACCGATGTTTGAGACGAATTTTCCTGTTGCTTGCCGGCGCCATTGCGGGCTTCGGCATGTCGCCTGCCCTCGCCGCCGATGCCGAGCACGGCGCCGATCTCGCCAAGCGCTGGTGTGCGAGTTGCCACGTGGTGGCGAGCGGCCAGACGCAGGCTAGCGCCGACGTCCCCTCCTTCGCATCCGTTGCGCGCAGGCCAGACTTCAGTCCGGAGCGGCTCGCTTTCTTCCTGCTCGATCCGCACCCGAAGATGCCGAACTTTCCCTTGAGCCGGACCGAAGCTGGCGACATCGCGGCCTATATCGGATCGCTGCGCCAATAGAACCCCGGTCAATCGCGAGCCTGCTAAAAACTGCAAATCCCTGCCGGAAGACCGACAGGGATCAGCAGAAAGGATGATGGACGGCAAATGGGGATCCATTCGGTGGCCCATCATGGACCTGCACCAGGATCAGAATACGCATCTCGCCGCCGCGCAAGATCAATTTGTGGGCATGCCGCACGGCACCGACAGAATCAGGACTTGTCCTTGCCCGGTTGCATGAAACTGCCGGTCATCTGGCGCATATGGTCCCCGGCGCTGGTGAATTGACTGCGCAGGAAGTCGGACTGAATTCGCATTGCTTCCTGAAGGTCTGTGGCGTGAACGAGCTTGCGCGCGTGCTCGAACGCCGACCTCATGTTCTGTTCGGTGAAAGCGAGCGCCTGCTTCGACACGTCCGTCCCCGCGCCCGGGACGGACGACATCGATTTGGTGGCGGCTTCGAAAAACATGCCGAATGCTTTTTCCGCCTGGTCAATCGTCTTTTCGGCCAAGTCGCGCAGTTCGGCCGGAACTTCGAGTTTCGGTTCGATCATGATCGCATTCCTCCCTTTTTCTGACTGAATACCACACTTGCCGGATCGCCTTCCAGCGGCCAGCCCCGGGGCAAAGGTTGCCCGGTGGGCCGGATCTGGCAGGAAACGAGGGACGAGGTGTAGGGCCGGCGCGGCCAGACTCAGGACAGGGGGTGTTCGGGAAGAGTTTCTTCGGTGGCGAGGTCTTCGACGAGCTTGATGACCTCGAAACGCTGCCGAGCCTCGAGCTTCAGGAACGCACGGAGCAGGCGCAGGCTTTCGACGGTGTCGCTCGCAGGCGCGCCAAGCTTGAGGTGCAGTTCAGCCGCGAAATCGAGGTTCTTCATCCCGCACCTATGACAAGCATCGGCCTTCAGTTCTTGCGTCGAAGTCGCACTCGAGGAGCGAACGTCGCAACCCAATACAATGGCGACAATCAGGCCTCCGGCCGGCAGGTCCCGGCGGGCTAGCAGGCCGAATTCCATTAGCCGAACGGATGGTCCCAACCGAACAGGTTGCAATTATGCCAAGGAACAACCGATCCGGCAAGCCCAACAGCCCGGCCTAGCGATGCTTCGCCCGCATCACGCCACGGCAATTCCGGATAACAGGAATATCGAGCGCCGTCACCCACCTGCGTCAAGAAGCGGCATCAATCACGCATACAGCCGAGATCGCGGCCAATCGGCGCTGCGTTTCGCCTTGTTTCCGATGTGAACAGACATTTGCAGAGACGAACTGGCGCCTCGGCAGCATATACACGTAATTGTTGAGTAGCGTCCCAGCGGTTGTAGCGTCCCAGCGGTTGTATCGTCAGCGACATGAACGCCAGGTCTTCAATGCTCCGATTGGGGCGCCGGTGAAGCCGACCAACGCGGCAAGCGCCTTGGGATCGGTCGCCTTCCTCATCTCGTCGGAATGCGCCCCGCTGGCGCTTTTCCCAGCGAGCCTCATCGGTTCCGATATGTTTTCCGGCCGTGAACCGTTGTTCAGGAGCGAACGACAAAGCGGTTGCGGAACGGCCACGCGGACGACGGCGCTATGGCTGATAAACTCATGATTTGGGCGCGTGTCACCACCAAAGGACGACGGCATGCTTTCTCGCTGCGATCTGATCAAGGGCGCCGCGGTCGCGCTTCTTACCCTCTCGATACAAGGCGCATGGGCGCAGGAGACCAGGATGAACCTGTTCAAGATCGTCACCATCAAGGACGAAATCATCGTCGGATTGTCGGCGGAGGAGCTTCAGGCGCTCGGCGGCAATGACGCCAGCGCGCTTGCGCATGCGCTGGCGCAGAAAGGCGACCTCACCGTCTGGCAGTACAGCGTGCACCGCGGCCCGAACGGCGAATTGCAGCAGGCGCCGAGCGCCAAGATCGGGCTTTTGGCCAACGCTTCTCTCTGTGTCGAGCCGTATTCCACGCCTTACCAGATCGTACCGCATCCGTAAGCAGCAGACGGCATGCCCGCGGGCGTGCCGTCGTCATTTGCGCTGCTCTGCCCGTGGTGTCCCCGTTTCCGTCGCAAAACCGTAGATCAGCGCCAGCCGGTCCAGGCATTCACGAAAACGCCGCGCAAAATAGTCGTTCCAGCGCTGCGTACGAACGGCGCGCCGCTGCCCGATCTGATCCATGGTCAAGCCCAGCACGAGCACGTCGTGCACCAATGCTGCGCCGTCGGTGCCGAGTTCGCGTTCGACTCGGTTCAGCCGCAACACCGCCTGGCGCTGGCTTTCGGTGACCGGCTCGCGCGTACGCGCGCCATCGACATATTCGCGGGTCGGATCCATCGCCTGAGGGCCCCTCTCCGCTCTCTCCCAATCGCTCTGGAAGGCGCGCCCGCCGCGATATTGTGCTTCGTCGATTTGATGGTGCGCGTGAAGCCGGCCGAGCGGGTCACTACGGACGGACCGGACGGCCACGATCTTCTCGCCGGCATCGAGCGCCAGCGGATTGTCGACCTCGACTTCCGCCACATCGGCATTGAACGGCACGTCGCGGGACCGCCGGTCGTAGATTCCAGCCAATTTGTAAGATTTATTGCGTCGGGCACGTGCCACTCGGATACTCCTTGCAAAGTTGGCGATGGCAAAATCGATAGTCGAACGGGGTGGCCGCCTCCTCAGCCGGCCGAGACCAGCCGCAACACGACGGGACCGACGACACGGGCCGACGCAACCCCGGATGGCCGCGTCAGACCTGCATGCGGCGCGCAATAGCTGGAGCCGGGCTGACGCGGATGGCCGCAGAACGTGATCTCCTCCCCGTCCTTGTCGCCGCCATAGGGATAGCGACAGTCGCCTCGCGCCAGTTCGAGCAGCGGGATCAGGCGCGGCTGGACGCCGACACAGCGCAACTTCACGCGCGCCGCAGGTTTCGTCGCGCATTTTGGCGGCAGGCTCAGGCTCGGTAATGCCGGACGGCACGGCGAAGGCAGACAGACCTCGCCCGGCAAAGACGGCACGATCGGCGGGCTCGTCATCCGCGCCAATGTGGCGACTCCCAGCCGCTTCGCGCGGCCAGCCACCGCGTTGCGCGTGTAAGCCGTTCCAAACCTTGCGTTAATCTCCGTTGCGATTGCCGCGTAAGACATTCCTTTGAGAAAATAGTCGCGAAGCGCGTCGGAGTGCTCCGACGGCCAATGACCCGGTTCCATGCTGCTGTCCTGTGATGCGCCTGCTCCGATCGCACGATCGGGTGGCGGGAAGGCACATTCCGGTATTCCGAATCGAAAGTCAAGCATAATTCTGATATTCATAATTGCATCAATTCCGAATTTCGGATTATAAGAGGCAAGACGGTGCGCAATCGAGGGAATCACCATGTTGGACGTTGCAATGATCGAGCGGGGCCTGGAAAAGACGGGCAAGAGCAAGGGCGGCCTGGCGGCGGCCATGGGCGTGCGGCCCGGCGCGGTCTCGGAGATTCTCGGCGGCGAGCGCCTTGTGAAGGCCTCTGAGATCATTCCGATCATGGAATATCTCGAGCTCAACCTCGCGCCGATCATGGGCCGCGTCGGCGCCGGCGCCGTGATCGAGCCCGATTATGAACAGGTTCCGCCGGAGGGACTCGGCGACATCACGCTGCCCTTCCCGATCATGGAAGAGACGGTCGCCTTCGAGATCGTGGGCGATTCGATGCTGCCCAAGTACGAGAGCGGCGACGTGATCGTGGTCTACAAGGACCAGCGCCATCCGCTGTCGAGCTTCTACGGCGAAGAGGCCGTGGTCCGGCTCAAGACCGGCGAGCGCTATTTGAAGACCATCGAGCGCGGGAAGAGCCCGTCCGTCGTCAATCTCACCAGCTTCAACGCCAAGCCGATCGTCGGCGTGAAGCTCGACTGGGTCGGAGAGATCTGCCTTTCCATGCCCAAGGGACAGCTCGAGCGGCTGCGCGCCAAGTCGGCCCGCCCCCGCAAGAAGGGCAAATAGGGCCCGGATTTCCGGGATTTGGAAATCAACCCTTGACTGATTTCTGATTTTCGGAAATACTCTGCTGCACTCCCGACTCGGGGTGCGGCAGGTTCATTCCATGCAATATTTCGTCGTGATGATCGACTACGGGCGGCGCGGTCGCGAGGCGGTCGTCGATCCCGAAATCACAAGGCGCGAGGTCATCTCGCGCATCGTTTCGGGCGAATACCAGAACGTCTCGTTCATCCACGAAATCGCCGAGAATTCGGTCGAGGACGTAACCGAGGCCATCCTGGCCGAGGCTGCGCTGCCCCAGATCCCGCCCGAAGACATCGACCTCCAGGCAAAGCGCCTCGATCACGCCCGCGATCTGCGCAAGCACGAGCGGACGTGACGGAAGCCGGCAGCCTCTGCCCTACCGTCTCGGGTGAACATCACACCATGAGCACGGTCGATCCCGTGGTCTTGCGCGCCGCGAGATCGGCATGCGCCTTGGCGGCATCCTTCAGTGGATAGGTTTGGTGCACCTCGATCTTGACTGCGCCGGACTTGACGACGTCGAACAGCTCGCCTGCCATCGCGACCAGACTTTCACGCTTGGCGGCATAAGTGAACAGCGTCGGCCGCGTGACGTAGAGCGAGCCCTTCTGAGCCAACAGGCCGAGATTGAGCGGCTCCACCGCGCCGGAGGACTGGCCGAACAGCGCGGCGACGCCGAGCGGCGCGAGACAGTCCAGCGATTTCAGGAACGTGTCCTTGCCGACGGAATCATAGACGACCGGCACCTTCTTGCCGCCGGTGATTTCGTCGACGCGCTTCACGAAATCCTCGCGCGTGTAGATGATGACATGGTCGCAGCCATGCGCCTTGGCAAGCTTCGCCTTCTCGTCGTTGCTGACGGTGCCGATCACGGTCGCGCCGAGATGCTTGGCCCACTGGCTCAGGATCAGACCGACGCCGCCGGCTGCGGCGTGGAGCAGGATGGTGTCGCCGGCCTTCACCCGATAGGTCTGCCGGATCAGATACTGCGTCGTCAGCCCCTTCAGCATCATGGCCGCCGCGGTCTTGTCATCGACGCCGTCAGGCAGCTTCAACAAGCGGTCGGCGGGAATCAGCCGGGCCTCGGAATAGGCGCCGAGCGGCGAGGCGCCATAGGCAACACGATCGCCCGGCTTCAGATCGGTGACACCCGGGCCGACCTCCTCGACAACGCCGGCCGCCTCGCTGCCGAGCCCACTCGGCAGTTGCGCCGGATACAGGCCCGAGCGGTTGTAGATGTCGACGAAATTGAGACCGACGGCGGTGTGGCGGATGCGCGCCTCGCCCGGTCCGGGCTTGCCGACGCTGACCTCCTCCCAGACCAGGACTTCCGGGCCGCCGGTCTTGTGAAAGCGAATGGCATGCGTCATGGGCGTTACTCCCTTATCGTTGCAGTGAAGTTCAGAGCACCTGATCGTCCCGTGAAATAGGCATTTGGTCCGGCCGTTACAGTACAGACCCGTAACAAGAATGTCACAACGGACGACAAACGCCTGCCGTTCCGTCTCTGTTCGGAAGAGTTGATGACGGGCCTGGGGCGAGTGGCAGTAGCCTTCACGCGGGGTTTGGTAGTCGCCTGCGAAGGAGAGCCGAGATGCCAGCTTATGTTCAGCATCATCAGGATGTCGAAATCGCGCCAGTGAATTGCCCCACCTGCATGGGGTTCCTGCCGATGTATGTGCGCGAGGTCGAACCGCATTGGAGCCTTGCCAAGATCGACTTTGTCTATGAATGCGCCGATTGCGGCGCCGAGGTCAGACAAACCATCCGCAAGCCGGAGCAGCTGCGGCACTGATCGCGGGGCCCGCCCACCGCTCAACTATTTGCGTTAAGCGGAAAAAACGCAGTTCGCGCGGGTCTGATGTCTTCCAAACGAGGCTTGTTCTTTGCCCGGAACGCAGGCAGAACAAGCCTCAAGCAAGACCTTTGGGAGCGCCCTTTCGTGGCTGATCAGAAGGCCTCGACCTCGATCGAGGCAGTGGAGAGCGGCCTCGCCGCGCAAGGCTATATCGCGAGCCGGCAGATCGCGACCGCCGTCTATCTGTCGCAACAGATCGAGAAGCCGATCCTGGTCGAGGGCCCCGCAGGCGTCGGCAAGACCGAGCTTGCCAAGGCGATTGCCGCATGGCGCGGCATGAAGATGATCCGCCTGCAATGCTATGAAGGACTCGACGAGGCCAAGGCGCTCTATGAATGGAAATACGCCAAGCAGCTTCTCTATACCCAGATCCTGAAGGACAAGCTCGGCGAAGTCCTGAGCGGTGCGCAGACACTGCATGCCGCGCTCGACCAGCTGCATGATTTCGGTGACGTGTTCTTCTCCAAGGAATTCGTCGAGCCGCGCCCTCTGCTCCAGGCGCTGGAGCAGCGGGGCGGCTGCGTGCTCCTGATCGACGAGATCGACAAGTCGGACGCGGAGTTCGAATCGCTGCTGCTGGAGATCCTGTCCGACTTCCAGGTCACGATCCCCGAGCTCGGCACCGTCTCCGCGATCACGCCGCCGACCGTGATCCTCACCTCCAACAGCGAGCGCGATCTTGGCGATGCCCTGAAGCGGCGCTGCCTGCATCTGCACATCGGCTTCCCCGAGCAGCGGCTGGAGGAACGCATCGTCGAGAGCCGCGTGCCCGGCATCTCGCAGACGCTGCGCCGGCAGATGGTCGGCTTCATCCACGAGATCCGCTCATTGGATCTGAAAAAGCTGCCCTCAGTCAGCGAGACCATCGACTGGGCGCGCGTGCTGGTGCTGCTCCAGGCTTCGGAACTCGACACCGAGATCGTCAAGGACACGCTCAACGTGCTGCTGAAATACGAAGCCGACATCGAGGCAGCAGTGCCGCAAGTTACGACCTTCATTGCCAAGGCGGCACGGTCCAACGTCTTCGGTTGACGCCGATGCGCGAGAACCTCCATCGTTTCTTTCGGGCGGCGCGCGGCGCCGGCGTTCATGTCTCGCCCGCCGAAAGCATCGATGCGATGCGCGCGGTGAAGCAGGTCGGTTTCTCCGACCGCGCCATCTTGCGCGACGCCCTGCTGCTGACGCTCGCCAAGTCGCAGGACGAAAAACTCGCACTCGGCGACTGTTTTGATCTCTTCTTCAGCCAGCCCGAGCCGCGGCAGGATCAGCCCGAGGCGGGCAGCGACGACGCTTCGCAGGATTCAGATCAGTCGTCCTCATCGGAGGCGGCCGGCGAAGCTGGTGAAAGTCAGCCCGCCCAGGAACTCGGCCCTCTTGCGCAGATGCTGCTGTCGCAGGATCGCAATGCGATCGCAGCGGCGATCGCCAGTGCCTCCGGTGCTGCCTCGCTGTCCGACATCCGCTATTCCACCCAGCGCGGCATCTTCTCCAGCCGCATCCTCGACGCCATGGGCCTCCAGCGCCTGCGGGACGATTTGGACCAACTGACCGCGACCAACCCGTCGCTGGCCGAGCGTCTGCGCGCCGCGCTCGATGCCTTGCGCGAAGCGGTGCGCGACACGGTCTCGCAGGGGCTCGCGCTCTACGCCCGCGAGGAGGCCGAAAACCTCCGCAACGAGATCCTGCGCAACGCGCCGCTCGCGCGCATCGAGCGGCGCCAGGTCGCCGAGATGCGCGCTCTCATCCGCCAGATCGCACGACGGCTGCGCGAGCGCTACTCGAAGCCGCGCAAGCGCCAGCGCCGCGGCCATCTCGACGTTCGCCGCACGCTCCGCCGCAACGCGGCCTGGGGCGGCGTACCGTTCCTCACCGCATGGAAGCGCAAGCATCGTGACCGGCCCAAGATCGTGGCGCTCTGCGACGTCTCCGGCTCGGTCGCGCAGGTCTCCGACTTCTTCCTGCTGCTGATCCACTCGCTGCACGAGGTGGTCGACGACGTCCGCTCGTTTGCCTTCTCCTCGCATCTGATCGAAGTCAGCGAGATCCTGGAGAACAACTCGCCGGAAGAGGCGATGGCCGAGATCATGTCCAAGGTCGGCTTCGGCTCGTCCGACTATGGCTCCTCGCTGGTCGATTTCGAGAAAGAGTTCATGAGCACGCTGACGCCGCAGACCACGGTGATCGTGCTCGGCGATGCCCGCAGCAACAATCTCGACCCGCGCGCCGACATTCTGCGCCGCATCTCCGAACGATCGAAGCGACTGGTCTGGCTCAATCCGGAAGGACGGCTCGCCTGGGGCTTTGGCGATTCCGAGATGTCACGCTATGCGACCTTTTGCAGCGTCGTACGGCAATGCGCAACCGCGCAGCAACTCGAGCGCGCGGTATCCGATATCGTGGCCAGTTATCAATAAGCGGCGATCGCACCCGCCTCTATCGTCAGGCGGCGGTCAGCTCGGCGTGAGCAAGATTGCACTCGCGAAAGTGATGCGCGATTTCGTCGACAGCGCGCTGCTTCCACTCTTCCGCCTGCGCGAGCCAGAAAACGCGGCGCTCGAAATCGAGCGCGGCCCGCTCTCGGCACAGGGATTCCTGACTGCGGATTTCGACCAGCCTCTTCATGCACTCCACTCCGGCCTGTGAAGCCATTCCCTGCCAACGAGGCTAACAGAGTCCGGAACGCTCCGTCTCATTGTTTCTGTGCATATTGCGACGCGAAATGAGACAGCAGCACTTCCCGTGCAGCGCGGCAGTTCGCAGCGCAACATCAAGCCAACATCATCAATAAGTGATCGAGGTCCGGAACGATATTCGCGGCGGAGCGATCTTAACTCTTGTGGCGCAACGAAGTGCGGCAATTTATGAAGAGACGTTCCAAACAGCTCACCGAATTCCCGACTCATTGTCGTCGCATGGTTTTCATGCAGCGTCGCTAACAGAGGCGCGCGAACGGTACTATCGCTTGAGGCAACATGAGCAACGACGTCGACTTCGATCTTTCGCCGGAACAATGGGAAGCGCTACGCACACTTCGCAATCCGGCATCAAACGGTCGCCCCTCGAAGGCCTACCTCCTCGAAAGTCTCGTCAAGCTCGGCCTCGTTGTCGTCAATGACGGCTTGCCTGAGATGACGCCCACCGGACGCAAGGTGCTGGTGCGCGGATCATGCCGGCTGCTGGATCTCGTGGCGTAGTGCGAGGACGGCGGCCCCCTCGCCCGAATATTAGTTCTCGCCGAAATCGGAACTAGATGACCCTGGCAGCAAAAGTGCTCGAGGGGGCCTCGCCGACTGATTAACCGACGTTGTGGATCAGTCATCCCACCGGAGGAGCGGCGTTCCATATGCCCTCCTCCAGACAGAGAGGAAGCGGGGAAACCAGGAATGAGCCACGGCGCCCTTATAAGCCCAGGTGCGATATTTCAGGCCCTGCTCCGAGATCAGTTCCTGATAGCCGCCATGGACCTCTGTTGCAGCCCGAATGGCATCCAATATTCCCTGGGCGCAGGCCCGGTAGGTGCCGCTCCCCGAGAATTCGTCGAAGTCCAGCATGCGATCCGCAAACTCGACATTGAATGTCGGCCAGGATGAGCGTCCCTGGTAGGCGGGAGCCGCGATCTTGTGGATCATCTTGGTCCGCGGATTATCCGCCGACACCAGGAAGTGGAACGTGCTGGGAATGCGGAAGCGCGGCTCCGCAATGATCAAATCCGCCGTGGCCGCGAACACCGCGCGCTCGCTTTCCTCGTTCAGATCCCAGAAGCCGCGATGCACGCTGACGAAATCCAGCGCAACCGAGGACGCTGGCGTAGCCGCCAGGCTGTCCAGGGAATGTCTGATGTAGCCGTCCTTGCCGAACAGCCGGAGCAGGTCTCTCTTGTGCTGCGCAAGGTCGCGCCCGAGCAGCCGTTTCAGCTCGTTTTCGTCGACGATTCCGAGCTGCACGCCCCACACGAACGTCGTGTAGACGCAGGCATTGGTCACGAAGCGTCGGCGCTCGGCGCGGGTGTCGGTTGCCGCAGAGCGCGGGGCGCGGGCATCGCACAGAAAATATCTAGTGCCATCAGCCTCGAACGGCTCCAGCTCGCTTGCGAGCTGCAGGATCGCCCCCTTCAGGTCGGCGCCATATTCGGCCAGCAGTAGGCGGCCAGCATGCGCGCATTGCGACATTGCCAGAAAGGACGACGCCCTGTCTTCGGCGGACATCATCTGCTGGAGACCGGCAAGGATACCGAGCAGCGTATCCGAAGGACGCGAGAAATAGTTCACGCCGAGATACCGACCGCGTCCCGCCGGCACGATGGTCGTGGTGACGACGCCAGCGCGAACCGCCTCCAGCAACAGACGCACGCTCTTTTCGAGCAGACGGGCCCGTCGCACCGCGTCCTGCGAATCCATGATGGTTTCAGGATCGAGAACGTCGGGATAGAACCAGGCGAAGTCGCGCGGATAGTACGCGGAAGCGTGCGGCGCCCCCGTGACGAGGAATGCCTCGGTCACCGAAAAGGCGCTGTCCATCGAGTGCCGGTAAAGGTCCGCAATGGCAGTGAACGGATGATGCGATTGCCTCAGGAATCGATCGCCGAGAAAATTCACCGCCTGAAGCGCGTTGGCGACAAAGGTTGCGGTCACGCCCTGATAGAACCGGCTTTCACGATGGCGCGGAAAAGAAATGTTGCTGTTCATATGTCTCGTCGAATTGTGCCTCGTGGTCCCGGCGGAAGGCCGTCACTATTTTAGGCGTGTCTGATTCGTGTCTCTATCCGGTGACTTGCGGGCTCAACTGACCGTCCCGCGGCCTGAAATTCTCGATCACCCGCAGCAGCACCCGCGCGCCGGTGTCGGCATCGGCGAGCTCGACATGCTCGTCAGGATGATGGCTGATCCCGCCGCGGCAGCGGACGAAGATCATGCCGACATCGGCAATGTCGATCATCGCCATACCGTCGTGCCCTGCCCCGCTCGGCAGCTCGAATACGGAAAAACCTTCCGCTCCGATCGCCTTGGCGATCTGCTCCTTGAGCCAGGGCGCACAAGGTGCAGTGCGGTTCTCGTGCGTGACATCGAGCTGAAGCACCAATTGCCGGCGCTTGGCAATCGCCTCGATCTGGCGGACGATGTCGGCGACTGCACGCTTGCGATGCATGTCGGTCGGTGCGCGCATGTCGATGGTGAAGGACACCTCGCCCGGGATGACGTTGGTCGCGCCGGGCCTTGCCTGGATGTATCCGACGGTGCCGACCAGCCCGCCCTCGTCGGTCCGGCAAAACTGCTCGATCGCGCCGATGCATTCGGCGGCGCCGGCAAGTGCGTCGCGCCGAAGCGCCATCGGCACCGTGCCGGCGTGACCGGCCATGCCGGTCAGCCGCGCGGCAAGGCGCGTGGCCCCTGCGATCGCGGTGACGACGCCGACGGGCAGGTTCTGCGCTTCCAGCACCGGCCCCTGCTCGATGTGCAGCTCGAGATAGGCAAGCAGTTCGCGCCGCGCCCGCGCAGCCGCGCCGATATGATCGGGGTCGAGGCCGAACGTGATGAGCGCATCGCGCATCGACAAGCCGTCACGGTCGCGCGTGTTCAGGACGCTCTCCTCGAATGTGCCGGCCACCGCGCGGCTGCCGAGGAGCGTCGAGGCGAAACGTACCCCCTCTTCATCGGCAAAGCCGACGACCTCGATCGCGAACGGCAGGCGCTTGCCGCGGCGGTTGAGGTCTGCGACGCAGGCGATCGCGGTGATCACGCCGAGCGGCCCGTCCCACTTGCCGGCATCGCGCACCGTGTCGTAGTGCGAGCCGAGCATCAGGCAGGGCGCACCCGGCCGCTCGCCTTCGTAGCGGCCACAGACATTGCCGATCGCATCGAGATGCGCGCTCATGCCGGCCTCGCGCATCCAACCCAAGATGAGGTCCGCAGCCTCGCGCAGCTCCTTGCTGAGATAGATGCGGGTGAGCTTGCCAACCTCTTCCGAAATCGCGCCGAGCTCGTTGATGCGGCGCCCGATCTCTTCGCCGAGCGATGTCGTCTGAACGGCGTTCCCAGCAACCATCTCGGCGGGCTTTCCATCTCTCGCGGACCGCAGCAGCGGCGGTTCTGATGACGATCGATACAAGTTCGGTGCCAGCGAAAATCACGCATCCGGCGCCGTCCTAATCCGCACGTGGTTAGCATGAATGCGAGTGGCCGGCCGACCGTCCCGCTCCCCTCATGCACACGCGCGAACCGGTTAAGGCTGCTTAACTCCATTGCATACAATTGGGAGCTACTGCCCATAAATTAATCCGTCGATTCCCTGATCAGGATTCAGGCAACCCACAAATTCCACTATTTTCAATAACTTGCACTCAAATGAACGCTCCGCAGCCTGTGGCACGAAGCTTGCGACACTTGTTCCAAGCTCCGCCAGACCGGCGGTAGCCGCGAGATTGAGGCGGGGCATCCGCCAAGGGGAGCAAGCAATGGATTTTGGCAGGATTTCACGACGGCATTTGTTGCAAAGCGGCGCGGCCCTGACCCTCGGCGCCGCGGCTGGCGTCCGACCGGCCTTCGCAGCCGAGACGACGATCGGCTTCATCTATGTCGGCTCGCGTGACGACTACGGTTACAACCAGGCGCATGCGCAGGGCGCAGCGGCACTGAAGAAGATTCCCGGCCTCAAGGTCGTCGAGGAAGAGAAGGTGCCGGAGACCGACGCGGTCGAGAAGACGATCGAATCCATGATCAATCTCGACGGCGCCAGCCTGCTCTTCCCGACATCGTTCGGCTACTACAATCCGCACATGGTCAAGATGGCCAACAAGTACCCGAAGCTGCGCTTCGAGCATTGCGGCGGCCTGTGGAGCGACAAGGACCCGAAGAACGCCGGCAGCTATTTCGGCTATATCGACGAAGCTCAATACATCTCCGGCATCGTCGCCGGTTACACTTCCAAGAGCGGCAAGCTCGGCTTCGTTGCGGCCAAGCCCATCCCGCAGGTGCTGCGCAACATCAACGCCTTCACGCTCGGGGCCAGGCTCGCCAATCCGAAGGCGACCACGCAAGTCATCTTCACCGGTGACTGGTCGATGCCGGTCAAGGAAGCCGAAGCCACCAACAGCTTGATCGACCAGGGCGTTGACGTGCTCACCTGCCATGTCGACGGCCCCAAGACCATGGTCGAGAACGCGGCGCGCCGCGGCGCTTTCGTCTGCGGCTATCATACCAACCAGTCGCCGCTCGCCCCGAAGGCGTATCTCACCGGCGCGGAGTGGAATTGGGAAGCGCTCTATCCGAAGTTCGTGAAGATGATCGCCGCCGGCGAGAGCATCCCGAACTTCTATCGCGGCGGCCTCAAGGAGGAGATCGTCAAGACATCGCCCTATGGCGAAGCGGTTTCCGCAGAAGCCCGCAAGCATGCCGACGACGTCAAGGCCAAATTCCTCTCGGCTGAAGGCTACGCCATCTTCAAGGGCGGGCTGGTCGACAACAAGGGCAAGACGGTGATCGCGGCCGGCACCGATCGCGGCCAGAAGGATCCCGAGCTGGAGAAGATGGACTACCTCGTCGAAGGCGTGATCGGAGCGACTTCGTGACGACGGAAGCTGTGGATTCCACTGATGCGGCCGGGACGATTGCCCCGGCCGCCGATCCCGGCTTTCTCCAGCGCCATGGCGCAACGATTGAATACATTCTTATCCCGGGCGCCGCGCTCGTCGGCGCGCTCGTGGTGTTCGGTATCTTCGTCGCGATGTTCGGCAAGAATCCGCTCGACCTCTATTTCTACATGTACTACGGCGCGTTCGGCACCTGGTTCTCCTGGCAGAACACCCTGACACGTGCGGCGCCGCTGATCCTCACCGCACTCTGCACCGCCTTGCCCGCACAACTCGGCATGGTCATCATCGGCGGCGAAGGCGCGCTCCTGATCGGTGCGCTATCGGCAACCAGCGCCGCACTGGCGCTTCAAGGCATGCCGCCGCTCGCCGTGCAAATTGTCATGGTCATCGCCGGCGTGACCGGCGGAGGCGTGTGGATCATGCTGTCGGGCGGCTTGCGACAGTATCGCGGCGTCAACGAGACCATATCGAGCCTGCTGCTCGTCTACATCGCGCTTGCAATCCTCAACCATCTCGTCGAAGGCGCTATGCGCGATCCCGCGAGCCTCAACAAGCCTTCGACGCGCGAGATCGGCGCCGCCAACATGATAGGCACCATTCCCGGCACCGACGTGCATTGGGGCTTGGTGTTCGGTCTGATCGCCACCATTGCTGCCTACATCCTGATCTATCACACCGTGTTCGGCTTCGCGGCGCGGGTTGCCGGCGGCAACATCCGCGCCGCGAAGATCGTCGGCCTCGGCGTCGACAAGCTGATCCTGACCATTTGCTTTCTCGCCGGCGGCGCCGCAGGCCTTGCCGGCATGGTCGAGGTCGCCGCCGTGCAGGGACGCACCAATGCCAATCTTGCTGCGGGCTACGGCTTCACCGGCATTCTCGTCGCCTTCCTCGCGCGGCAAAATCCGCTCGCCATCATCCCCGTAGCGATCCTCCTCGGCGGCATCAGCGCCAGCGGCGGCCTGCTGCAGAGGCGCCTCGGACTTCCGGATGCGTCCGTGCTGGTGCTCCAGGGCATCATCTTCGTCTTCGTGCTGGCCAGCGATGCGCTCTACGGCCGCATCGGATTCCTGAAGGGAAAATCCTGAGATGGCAGACGGATCGATCGGACTCTGGACCGTCCCGCTCGCTGTGCTCGGCGGCGCCATTCGTGTCTCCACGCCGTTCCTGTTCGTGAGCCTGGGGGAATGCATCACCGAGCGCTCCGGCCGGATCAATCTCGGCCTCGAAGGCACGCTGGTGATGGGCGCGATGAGCGCCTACGGTGTCTCGTATCTTTCGGGCTCTCCGTGGCTGGGCGTGCTCGCAGCCGGCATCACCGGCGCACTGCTGGGCGCGCTGCACGCTGGCATCTGCTCGCTGCCGCGCGTCAGCGACGTCGCCGTCGGCATCGCGCTGATGCTGTTCGGTACCGGCCTTGCCTTCTATCTCGGCAAGCCGCTCATCGAGCCCACTGCGCCGCGCCTGCCGGCGATCGATTTCGGCTGGTGGAGCGACGTCCCGCAGGTCCGCGCTGCGCTGCGCGTCAACGTCCTGTTCCTGATCGGCGTCGCACTCGCACCGATCCTGTACTGGGCTTTCCGCACCACGCGCTGGGGCTTGCTCATCCGAACCGCTGGCGAGAGCTCGGATGCCGCGCGCGCGATGGGCCACTCGGTGCTACTGATCCGCCTGCGCGCCACCATGGTCGGCGGCTTCCTCGCCGGCATCGGCGGCTCGTTCCTGTCGCTGTTCTATCCCGGCAGCTGGAATGAAGGATTGTCCTCGGGCCAGGGCATCACGGCGGTGGCGCTCGTGATCTTCGCGCGCTGGGATCCCCTGCTCTGCTTATGGGCCTCGCTCGCCTTCGGCGGCGCCGCGGCGCTGGGGCCGGCGCTGCAATCGGTCGGCGTCACCTCCGGCTATCATCTTTTCAACGCCGCGCCCTACATCCTGACGCTGGCGATCATGATCATCACCTGCTCGCCCAAACGCACACTGACCGGAGCCCCGGCCGAATTGTCGATCACCCGCTAGAGAGCAAGATCATGCCTGAGCGCCACATCAAGTCCGAGCCCTATGCCTGGCCCTATAATGGCGACCTCCGTCCCGAAAACACCGCGCTCATCATCATAGACATGCAGACCGATTTCTGCGGCGTCGGCGGCTATGTCGACAAGATGGGCTACGACCTCTCGCTGACGCGGGCACCGATCGAGCCGATCAGGAAGCTGCTCGCAATGATGCGCAGCCAAGGCTTCCATATCATCCATACCCGTGAAGGCCACCGCCCCGATCTCTCCGATCTTCCCGCCAACAAGCGCTGGCGCTCGCGCCAGATCGGCGCCGGCATCGGCGATCCCGGCCCCTGCGGCCGCATCCTGGTGCGCGGCGAGCCCGGCTGGGACATCATCCCGGAGCTGGCGCCGCTGCCGGGCGAGCCGATTATCGACAAGCCGGGCAAGGGCTCGTTCTGCGCCACCGACCTGGAGCTGATCCTGCGGGTGCGCGGCATCGAGAACATCGTGCTCACGGGCATCACCACCGACGTCTGCGTTCACACCACCATGCGCGAGGCCAACGACCGTGGCTTCGAATGCGTGTTGCTGCACGATTGCTGTGGCGCGACCGACAAGAGCAACCACGACCACGCGCTAAAGATGATCAAGATGCAGGGCGGCGTGTTCGGCGCGGTCTCGACGTCGGACGCCTTCATCGGAGCGATTTCGTGATCATCGGCGAAACGCCACCGCCCTCCGGCGCCTTCGGCGTCGATGCCGTCGCCATGACCATGCGCTTCGGCGATTTCCTGGCGCTGGACAATGTCGAGCTGAAGGTGCGGCCGGGCTCGTTCCACGCGCTGCTCGGCGAGAACGGCGCCGGCAAATCGACCCTCGTCAAATGCATCATGGGCTATTACCACGCGACCGAAGGCGACATCCTCGTCGGCGGGCGCGAGCAGGCGATCGGCAATCCGAAGGACGCTCACGCGCTCGGGCTCGGCATGGTCTACCAGCATTTTACGCTGGTGCCGGCGATGACGGTCGCGGAAAACCTCGTGCTGGCCCGCGACGATGTGCCGGCGGTGGTGAACTGGCCGAAGGAGATGAAGGAGCTCGAGGCGTTTCTGAGCCGCATGCCCTTCAAGGTGCCGCTCGGCGCCAAAGTCTCGGACATCTCTGCCGGCGAACGCCAAAAGTGCGAGATCCTCAAGCAGCTCTACCTGAAGCGTCGCTTCCTGATCCTGGACGAGCCGACCTCGGTGCTGACGCCGGCGGAAGCCGACGAGGTGCTCGGCATGCTCCGCGATATGGTCGTCAGGGGTGAGCTGACGATCCTGATGATCACGCACAAGTTCCGCGAGGTCATGGCGTTCGCCGACGACGTCACGATCCTGCGCCGCGGCAAGCTGGCGGGTCATGGCAACGTGGCCGAGCTCACGCCGGACGCGATGGCTCGCACCATGATCGGCGCCGAGGAATTGACGGTGCAGCCGCCGCGCACCGGTAAGGCTGGCCAAGCCAGGCTCGAGCTGCAAAAGCTCCGTGCGATCGACGATGCCGGCGCAGTCGCCGTGCATGACGTTTCGCTCACTGTGCGGGCTGGCGAGATCGTCGGCATCGCCGGTGTCTCCGGCAACGGCCAGCGCCAGCTGGTCGAGGTGCTGGCCGGCCAGCGCGAGGCCGAAAGCGGCGAGATCCGTGTTGCCGGCGATCCCTACCGCGCCAGCCGCGAGGAGATGCGGCGCCACAAGATGTCGCTCCTGCCCGAGGAGCCGTTGAAGAACGCCTGCGTCGGCGGCATGAGCGTCGCCGACAACATCGCCTTCCGCGAATTCGACCGTGCGCCCTTCGCCCGTGGCGGCTGGTGGCTCAATCGCGGCGCCTTTCGAGACGACGCCAGGACGAAGATTGCGCAATACAAGATCAAGACCCGCACGCCGGATACGCCGATCTCGGCGCTGTCCGGCGGCAACGTGCAACGTGCCGTGCTCGCCCGCGAGCTTGCCGGCGACGTCGAGGTGCTGATCGCGGCCAATCCCTGTTTCGGCCTCGACTTCGCAGCGGTGGCGCAGATCCACGCCGAGATCATGGCCGCCCGCAACCGCGGCGCCGCCGTGCTGCTCGTCAGCGAGGATCTCGACGAATTGCTCGAACTGTCCGATCGGCTGGTGGTGATGTTCCACGGCGAATTCGTGTATGAAGCACGGACCAGCGAGGCCGACCTCACCGTGGTCGGCCGGCACATGGCGGGGCACTGACCAGGGAGCAGCGATGAGCGGCGCATCCGAGCGGGACGAGCACTTCCTGCGTCTGTCCTTCGCGATCGCCCGCCGCTCCCTCACCCATGGCAATCACCCGTTCGGCTGCATCGTCGTCGATGCGGATAGCAACGTGCTGATCGAGACCGAGAACGGCTACATGCCGGATCACGACGGCACCGCGCATGCCGAGCGCCTCGCGGCCACGCAGGCCTGCCGCACGCTCAGTCGCGAGGTGCTGGCGAAGGCGACGCTTTATTCCTCCGCCGAGCCCTGCGCGATGTGCGCCGGCGCGATCTACTGGGCCGGCATCGGCCGCGTGGTCTATGGTCTCAGCGAGCACCGCCTGCGCGGCGTTACCGGCAACCATCCGGAGAATCCGACGCTCGACCTGCCCTGCCGCGAGGTCTTTGCCAGCGGGCAGCGGCCGACCGAAGTGGTCGGGCCGTTGCTGGAGGATGAGGCCGAAGCGTTGCACCAGGGCGCGTGGACGAAGTAGCAGCACATCCAAAAGGTGATGACGCCGCGGAGGTTTGACGCGGCGCCATCGTCTTTCACCTGCAGAAGGTCAGGTGGTTAGAACTTCACGGTGATACCGGAATAGAGCGAGGACTCGGTGCAGGAGCCGGTGCTCACCGTCCGGCCACCGACGGCCGTGGTACAGCCGACGGCAAGGTTGTGATCGAGGCCGAACTTGTTCTGCCAGTAGCGGTAGGCCACCCAGACGTCCACGAAGTGGGAGTACTTGTCACCCCAGGCCGCCTTCGAGGCATCGAAGGTCAGACGGATGGGTTCCGAATTCAACTCGACCGCCGTGTTGTAGACGCCATTCGCCGGGCTGTAGGGAAGCGGCTCGGTGTCGGTGCCCTTCTTGCCGTACCAGCCGGCACGGCCGCTGATCGAGAAATACTGCATGTTCGGCGGCAGGAAGCCGAGATCCATGTAGTAGTTGACTTCGACAGCCCAGGTTGGCTTGAACGACGTGTTCCCGTCCGTGAGACACGTCACGCCGGGAACGCCCGGACCGAACAGGCCGCACTGGCTGAAGGAATTGTGGTTGGCGAACTCCCAATAGACCAGCGGCGCGACGTTGATGTAGCCCTTGTAGGGCAGGTCGAACGCAAACTGCAGGCCGCCGACGACGTCGCGCTTGGCGGCGCCGAAATACCTGTTCTCCGTATTGGCATCCATGCCGACTTCAAACGAGATGTTGTGCAGCGGCCCCGCGGTGAAAGCCTTGGTGTTGAAGAGCTCGTTCCAGCCGAAGGTCGAGCGGAATAGGCCATAGATTTCGGTCGCTCCGGCGCAGGATGCCGGCGCGCCGAAGATCGTGCCCGCGTTGGTGCAGGGTCCCGCCGGGTCATTGTGATCCGACTTGAACATGGAGATGGTGAAGAAGTTCGTGCCGTATGCCCAGAGGTCGAAATGGGTGAACGAATAGACCTGCTTGGTGGTCTTGCTGTTGATCGATCCATCCGGCCGGAATGACCACGCACCCGGCTGCGAAGCGTTGAAGATGTACGAGAAGGTGACGCGGTTATCGATGACCAGGAAGAACGGAAGGTCCGGCGCCTTCTTGACCGCCTTGACCGGCAGATCCGCCGCTTGAGCCAGGCCACCGGTGGCCAGCGTAGCAAGTGACAGCGCCGCTGCTGCCATTGCCGTGTAACGAAACGACATCCTGAATACCCCCAAGTTTGGACACGTAAAAATGAACGTCCCCTGGGTGCGACACTTGCGCCGATCTTCCGGAGTGAGAAGCCTCAACTTTTCACACGGCGTGCCGCTTGTTTCGGCAGCACGCGACGAGTCATGGAGGAGATTGCACAGTGCCCGCGCGCAGTGAGCACGAGAGGCAAGGGATCGCTATTGCCGAACATTCCCGATTGTTTTTATTCGGATTTTCTGATCACGCCCCGATGCGACGCCGAGTTGGAGCGGCCGTCGCGATCGCTGCGCTGCAAGCGAAGGACGGACCGGCGCATGATTGCTCAACATGGCGTCAAGCCTGCACAGCGGGTTCCGATTTGGTTTGAACCGTCACAAATTTGCAACAGGCGCGACTCGATGCAGCGATTGCCTCCGCTGTCCGTGTTTGCGCACGAAAGCGTGGAACGACTCAACCGGCACCGCCGCACCTGCCGCAGCGTTGAGCAAGGGATGACGCTTTTTCACATCTTACGCGGCGGCTCAAACTAGCTCACAATTGAGGCACTTCATCCATGCCAGCGCATCAGCGAATGTTAGATCAGACGCCTAACGGCCTGCATTCCGGCGAGCCCCCTCTGCTTCAGGCGATCGGGCTCACCAAGCGCTATGGTGATTTCCTCGCCAACGAGGCCATCGACATCGAGATCCGGCCGAGGGAAATCCACGCGCTGCTCGGCGAGAACGGCGCCGGCAAGTCGACACTGGTCAAGGCGGTCTACGGATTGATCCAGCCCAGCGCCGGCGAGATTCGCTGGCAGGGCGAACGACTAGTGCTGTCCGGTCCCTCGGACGCGCGCAGGTGCGGCATCGGCATGGTGTTCCAGCATTTCTCGCTGTTCGACAATCTCACCGTCGCCGAGAACGTCGCGCTCGGCCTCGACGGGCAGGAATCCTTCAAGGACATGTCGGCGCGACTGGAGCGGGTCTCGAAGACCTACGGACTGCCGCTCGATCCCCGGCGCGAGGTCTGGCAATTGTCGGTCGGCGAGCGCCAACGGATCGAGATCGTCCGCGCGCTGATGCAGGATCCGAAATTCCTGATCCTGGACGAACCCACCGCAGTGCTGACGCCTCAGGAAGCCGACCAGCTTTTCATCGTGCTGGAGCGGCTCAAGGCCGAAGGTCGCGCCATCCTCTACATCAGCCACAAGTTAGAGGAAGTGAAGCGGCTCTGCGACACAGCAACGATCCTGCGCGGCGGCAGGAAGGTCGAAACCTGCAATCCCCGGCGCGAGACCGCCGCCTCGCTCGCGCGCATGATGGTCGGGGCTGAGATCAAGCAAGTGAAGGCCGCATCCGGCCGCAAGACCACCGTGCCGCGGCTCGTCGTCAACGATCTCTCGCTCTCTCCAAGCGAAGCGCATGGCGTACGTCTCGAGCACATTTCGTTCGAGCTGAAGGGTGGCGAGATCTTGGGCATCGCCGGCGTCGCCGGCAACGGCCAGGACGAGCTGTTCGCCGCACTCTCCGGCGAGCGCCTGTCGAAGGACCCCGGCACCGTCGTGATCGAGGGCATCGCCGCCGGCCACCTCTCGATCACGCAGCGGCGCAAGCTCGGCGCCGCCTTCGTGCCCGAGGAGCGTCTCGGCCACGGCACCGCGCCGCGCATGAAGCTGTCGGAGAACGCGCTGCTCACCGGGCATGCCGCCAGCGGTATGGTCCGTCACGGCTTCATCGACACCGCGGCAACGCTGAAGACGGTCGACCGCGCGACCGAAACGTTTGACGTCCGCAAGGCCAGACGCGATCCGGAAGCAGCATCCCTTTCCGGCGGCAATCTGCAGAAATTCATCGTCGGACGCGAGATCCTGCGCAATCCGGCGGTGCTGGTGGTGAGCCAGCCGACCTGGGGCGTCGATGCCGGCGCTGCCGCCGTGATCCGCCAGGCGCTGCTTGATCTCGCAACCGCTGGCGCCGCCGTGCTCGTGACCAGCCAGGATCTCGACGAGCTCACGGAGATCGCCGACCGCATCGCCGTGATGTTTCACGGCCGGCTGTCGGCTCCGCTTGCCGCCAGCGAAGCGAGCCGCGAAAAGCTCGGCCTTCTGATGGGCGGCAGCAGCCTGGAGCCGAAGGAGGTCACGCATGCAGTTGGTGCTTGAGAAGCGCGCCGAACGCTCCAATACGATCGCGCTGATCTCGCCACTGATCGCGATCGGCCTCACCATCGTGACCATGGTCATTCTGTTCGCGATCCTCGGCAAGAATCCGCTGCTCGCTTTGCATGCCTATTTCATCGCGCCGCTAACCGACGGCTATTCGCTTCAGGAGATCGCGGTGAAGGCCACGCCGCTGGTGATGATCGCGATCGGGCTGTCGCTCTGCTATCTCGCCAATGCCTGGAACATCGGCGCCGAGGGACAATTCCTGATCGGCGCGGTCGCCGGAAGCTGGATTGCGGTGAAGACGCAGGGCACCGATGCCGGCGGCTGGGTGCTGCCGGCCATGCTCGTGCTCGCCGCGGCCGCAGGCGCCCTCTATGCGCTCATCCCAGCGATCTGCAAGGTGAAGTTCGGCGCCAGCGAGATCCTGACCAGCCTGATGCTGGTCTATGTCGCCGACCTTTTCCTCGACTATCTCGTGCGCGGCCCCTGGCGCGATCCGCACGGATTCAACTTCCCGACCACGGCCGAGTTCGATCCGGTGGCGACGGTGCCGCTGCTGATCGAGGGCGGCCGGCTGCATCTCGGCTCGATCATCTCCCTGCTCGTCGTCGCTGCAGCCGCGATCCTGCTCGCACGCACCATCAAGGGCTTTGAGATCCGCGTGGTTGGAGCCGCGCCGCGTGCCGCCCGGTTCGGCGGCTTCAATGCCGACCAGCTCATCATCCTGACCTTCGCGATCTCTGGTGCGCTGGCGGGCCTCGCCGGCATCATCGAGGTCGCAGGACCCGTTGGGCATCTCCAGCCCGGCATCTCGCCGGGTTACGGCTTCACCGCGATCATTGTGGCCTTCCTTGGCCGGCTGAACCCGCTTGGAATATTAATTGCAGGCCTTTTCCTCGCATTGACCTTTATCGGCGGCGAGCAGGCACAGATCGCAATGAAGATCCCATTGGACGTCACCAAGGTCTTCCAGGGCATTTTGTTGTTCTACGTGCTCGCCTGCGATTCCCTCATCCTCTACCGCTTCAAGCTGATCTTCGCGAACCGACAGGTGACCCGTGGAGCTGGTTGAGGCCATCATCCTGGCGGTGCTCGCCGCGTCGACGCCGCTGCTGATCGCGGCGACCGGCGAGCTCGTGACCGAGCGTTCCGGCGTGCTCAATCTCGGCGTCGAGGGCATGATGATCGTTGGCGCGGCCTGCGGCTTTGCCGGCGCCTGGTTGACCGGCTCGATCTTCATTGGAGCGCTGTTCGGCATTGTGGCGGGCACGTTGATGTCGCTCATCTTCGCGCTGATGACGCTCGGGCTCGCCGTCAACCAAGTCGCAACGGGTCTCGCGCTGACCATCCTCGGCGTCGGACTCTCCGGCCTGATCGGCGCCGGCTTCGTCGGCGAGCGCATCACGCCGGCAGTGCACCTCACCATTCCCGGCCTTACGGATGTCCCCCTGATCGGCCGGGTGCTGTTCGGCGAGGACGCCTTTGTCTATTTCTCGGTCGCACTCATCGTTGGCGTCTGGTGGTTCCTGTACCGCTCGCGCGCGGGATTGATCCTGCGCGCCTGCGGCGACAATCATGTCTCCGCGCATGCACTCGGCTATCCCGTGCTGCGCATCCGCACCTTCGCCGTGATGTTCGGCGGCGCCTGCGCAGGGCTGGCGGGCGCTTATCTGCCGCTCGCCTATACGCCGTTCTTCATTCCCGGCATGACCGCAGGCCGCGGCTGGATCGCGCTGGCGCTGGTGGTGTTCTCGTCCTGGCGGCCGGGCCGGCTCGTCGTCGGCGCTTACCTCTTCGGCGCGGTGACGATCCTGCAACTGCATGCGCAGGGCTGGGGCGTCGGCATCCCCTCGCAGTTCATGTCGGCGCTGCCGTACCTTGCAACCGTCATCGTCCTGGTCCTGCTCTCCCGTGCGCGCACTGGCGGCTCGACCGCGCCGGCCGCGCTCGGCAGCGTGTTCGTGCCTGACCGCTGAGTTTTTCATTTCCGCAGCGTGCGCGATGGGGCGCGCGCGTTGCGGATCGTGGCTTTCCCCTGATGTTTGGAGATTGATGATGAGGAAATCACTTCTTGCGCTGGCTGCCGGGCTTTTGCTTGCCGGGAGCGTCGGTGCAGCCTCCGCCGCCGACAAGTTGAAGGTCGGCTTCATCTATCTGGGTCCGATCGGAGACCTCGGCTGGACCTATCAGCACGATCTCGCGCGGCAGGCGCTGGTGAAGGAATTGGGCGACAAGATCGAGACCACCTATCTCGAGAACGTGCCCGAAGGTCCCGACGCCGAACGCTCCATCGAGCAGCTCGTTCGCGCCGGCAACAAGCTGATCTTCACGACCTCCTTCGGCTACATGGATCCGACGCTGAAGGTCGCCAAGAAGTATCCGAACGTGCATTTCGAACACGCCACCGGCTACAAGCGCAACTCGAACATGTCGACCTATTCGGCCAAATGGTATCAAGGCCGCTACATTCAAGGCCTGATCGCGGCCAAGATGTCGAAGTCCGGCGTGCTCGGCTATATCGGCTCGTTCCCGATTCCCGAGGTCGTCTCCGGCATCAACGCGACGATGCTGGCGGCGCAGACCATCAACCCCAACATCAAGGTCAAGATCATCTGGGCCAACACCTGGTTCGACCCGGGCAAGGAGGCCGACGCCGCCAAGGCGCTGATCGACCAGGGCGCCGACGTGATCATGCAGCACACGGATTCGCCAGCCGCGATGCAGATCGCCAGTGAACGCGGCAAGCTCGCCTTCGGCCAGGACTCCGAGATGATCAAGTTCGGTCCCAAGACCCAGCTGACCTCGATCCTTGACACCTGGGGCCCCTACTACATCGAGCGCGTCAAGGCCGAGCTCGCCGGCACCTGGAAGTCCGAGGACACCTGGGGCGGCCTCGACAGCCACATGTTCGCGATGGCGCCCTATACCAACATGCCTGACGACGTGAAGAAAATGGCCGAGGATGCCCAGGCCGCGATCACAGCAGGCAAGCTGCATCCGTTCAAATGCCCGATCGTTGGGCAGGATGGCAAGCCGGTCGAGTGCAAGGGCGGCGATCACCTCGATGACGGCCAGGTCCTCGGCATGAATTTCTACGTCAAGGGCATCGACGACAAGCTGCCGGGCAAGTAGCACGCTTCTTGCTTGACCAGATCACCTGCTCCTCCCGGAGGAGGTTCGGAGGGGGTGGCCAGAAGCACCCGGCACTTGTGGCTGCCCCCTCTTTTATCCCAGTTGCATGCTCCGCGCCGTCGAACTGTGGCGGCGGATGAGGTCCGCCACATCGAGGCCCGGGATCGCGCCGTCGACCACGGCCCATTTTCCCGCCACCATCACTCGATCGGCCCGATGCGCGCCGCACAGCACCAATGCGGCCAGGGGATCGCCATGGCCGGAGAAGCGCAGCTCGTCCAGCTTGAACAACGCGAGATCGGCGGCCTTACCGACGGCGATCTCGCCGAGCTCGGGCCGGCCGACGCACGCCGCCGAGCCTCTGGTGGCCCAGCGCAAAGCGTCCTTGTGGCTGACCTTCGTCACGCCGTAGCGGGCTCGTTGTAGCAGGAAGGCGGCACGCACTTCCTGCATCAGGTTCGAGCCGTCGTTGGAGGCCGAGCCGTCGACGCCGATACCGATGCCGACCCCGGCCTCCTCCATCTCGCAGACGGGACAGCAGCCGGAGGCCAGCAGCTGGTTGCTGCACGCGCAATGGCTGATGGTCGTCCTGGCCTTGCCGAGCCGCTTCATCTCCTCGGCGTTGAAGAAGATTCCGTGAGCGAGCCAGGTCCGTGCATTGAGCCAGCCGCATTGTTCGAGATAATCGAGCGGGCGGCAGCCATACATCTGCTCACAGAATTTGTTCTCATCCTCGGTCTCGGCGAGATGGGTGTGCAGGCGCACGTCGAGCTTTTCGGCGAGTTCGGCGGTGGCGCGCATCAGCGAGGTCGTCACGGAGAAGGGCGAGCACGGCGCGAGCGCAATCTGCACCATCGCATCTGCGCTACGCTGGTGATGCTTGGCGACCACGCGCGCGCTGTCGGCGAGGATGGTATCCTCGTCCTGCACGACGCTATCAGGCGGCAGGCCGCCGTCGCGTTGCGACAGGTTCATCGAGCCGCGCGTCAGCAGCACGCGCACACCGAGCCGCTGCGCCACCGCCACTTCGATATCCACGGCGTCCTCGAGTCCTGCCGGGAAGACGTAGTGATGATCGGTCGTCGTGGTGCACCCTGACAGCAGCAGCTCGGACATCGCCACGGTGACGCCGAGTTCCAGCGCCTCCGGCGTCAGCTTCGCCCACACCGGATAGAGCGCCTGGAGCCAGGGAAACAGCTCGCGATCCATCGCCGCCGGCAGGGCCCGCGTCAGTGTCTGGTAGAAGTGATGGTGCGTGTTGATCAGGCCAGGCAGCACGACGTGGTCGCCTGCATCGAACACCGCGATATTTGCAGTCGCGGGCGTCCCGCCGGCCGGCACCAGCTCGACGATCCGGCGATCCTTCACCACGACCCCGCGCTCGGCCCCATCGGCGAGGATGGCCAGGGGATCCCTGATCCAGATCGGACTTGCGTCGGTCATGATCCTGCTTCTCCTCACCTCCGCTGACGGCAGGCCTGCAAGGCGGAGGCCGGTCCGATCGCGTTCTTGGCTGCGACTTGTTGTTGCGACTTGGCTCCGGTCTTGCAAGACTTTCTCTTGTCCGATTCACCCGGCGGAAGCGTTGGCGCAGCCATGGATTTGAATACCATCACAGCAGTCGCCCATCCGCAAACACGCGCGCAACTCCCTGCCTGGACGGCAGGTGATGCTTGGCTCGCGGGCGGCACTTGGCTGTTCTCGGAGCCGCAAACGCATCTGAGGCGGCTGATCGATCTCACCGACCTGAAATGGCCGGCGCTGACGATCACCGCGAGCCATCTCAGCATCGCCGCCACCTGCACCATCGCGGAGCTCGATGGTCTCGCCTGCCCGTCCGACTGGCTCGCGGCACCGCTGATCGGCCAGTGCTGTCGGGCCTTTCTTGCTTCGTTCAAGATCTGGAAGACGGCAACGGTCGGCGGCAATCTCTGCATGTCGCTGCCGGCGGGACCAATGATCTCGCTCACCTCGGCGCTCGACGGCGCCTGCATAATCTGGAAGGCCGGCGGCGGTGAACAGAGGATTTCCGTCGCCGACTTCGTCACCGGCAACCAGCGCAACCGCCTGACGCCAGGCGACCTGATCCGGCAGATCGATATCCCCATTGCCGCATTGAGGCGCCGCACCGCCTTTCGCCAGATCTCGCTGGCGCCCGTCGGCCGCTCTGCGGCGCTTCTGATCGGCAGTCTCGATCCGGACGGCACGCTGACGCTAACGGTTACCGCATCGACGGTGCGGCCGATCCAGCTGACCTTTCGCAAGGCCCCCGACGCGAGTGCGCTTCGCGATGACATCGCGCAGCAGATCACGGACGACCTGTACCATACCGACATCCATGGCAAGCCGCTCTGGCGCAAGCACATGACGCTGCGGCTCGCCGAGGAGATCCGCGGCGAACTCCTGGGCGGAGTGCCATCATGAGCTTCGAGATCAACGGCAAGGCGTTTTCGCAAGGGCCGCGTGCCGGCCAGTGCCTGCGCACGTTCCTGCGCGAACTCGGCCATTTCGGCGTGAAGAAGGGTTGCGATGCCGGTGATTGCGGCGCCTGCACCGTGCTGTTGGATGGCGAGCCGGTCCATAGCTGCCTGATCCCGGCGTTCCGCGCCGAGGGACGCAGCGTCACCACGATCGAAGGCCTTGGTGGCGACCACGGCGCCCATCCGATGCAGCAGGCCTTCCTCGATGCGCAAGGCTTTCAATGCGGCTTCTGCACCGCCGGCATGATCCTGACCTGCGCCTCGCTGAACCAGGCGCAGCGCACCGATCTCGGCACGGCGTTGAAGGGCAATATCTGCCGCTGCACCGGTTATCGTTCGATCGAGGACGCGATCCTCGGCAACACCAATGTCGAGGCAAGCATCGAGGCCGGCGCCGCATTCGGCCGCAGCCTGCCGGCCCCCGCAGGTCCCGACATCGTGCGCGGCAGGGCGCGTTACACCTTCGATACCGCCATCGACGGACTGCTGCACATCAAGCTGCTCCGCTCCCCGCATGCTCACGCCAGGATCGTGGCGATCGACAAGTCGGAAGCCCTTCGCGTCGCCGGCGTGCACGCCGTGCTGACGCATGAGGATGCGCCGCCCGTCCTGATGTCGACCGCGCGGCACGAGAAGGACTGGATGGATCCCGAGGACACCCGCATTCTCGATAACGTCGTCCGCTTCATCGGCCAGAAGGTTGCGGCCGTCGTCGCCGAGAGCGAAGCCGCCGCCGAGGAGGCGTGCCGCCGGCTGAAGGTCGATTACGAGATCCTGCCTGCGCTGATCGATCCGGAGCAGGCGATGGCGCCGGGCGCGCCCGTCATTCATCCTGATCGCACCACCGCGAACCGGGTCACTGATGCTCAGCGCAACCTCGTCGCGGAGACGCATGGCGAATTCGGCGACGTCGCGGCTGCGCTCGCCACCTCTGCCGTCAGCTACGAGGGCACCTTCCACAGTCATCGTGTGCAGCATGCCGCATTGGAGACCCATGGCGGCCTCGCCTGGCTCGATGACGCCGGCGTGCTCAATGTCCGCACCTCGACGCAGGTGCCGTTCCTGACCCGGCGCGCGCTGTCCGATATCTTCAAGCTTCCCATGGACAAAGTCCGCGTATTCTGCGAGCGCGTCGGCGGCGGCTTTGGCGGCAAGCAGGAGATGTTCGTCGAGGACATTCTGGTGCTTGCCGCGCTCAAGACGGGGCGGCCGGTGAAGCTGGAGGTGACCCGCGAGGAGCAGTTCATCGCGACCTCGACGCGCCACCCGATGCGGGTCCACGTCAAGGCCGGCGCCGATGCCGACGGCGAGCTCACCGCGCTCCAGCTCGACGTGCTCTCCAACACCGGCGCCTACGGCAATCACGCTGGGCCCGTGATGTTCCACGCGCTGGCTGAGTCCATCAGCGTCTATAATTGCCCGAACAAGCGGGTCGACGGCGCCGCCGTCTACACCAACACGGTGCCGGCGGGGGCGTTTCGCGGCTATGGCCTGCCGCAGGCGCTGATCGCGGTGGAGGCCGCGATCGACGAGCTGGCGAAGCAGCTCGGCATCAGCCCCTACGAGATGCGCCGGCGCAACATCGTCAGGCCCGGCGATCCCATGCTGTCGCCGCCACCGTCCGAATTTCACGACGTCGACTATGGCTCCTACGGGCTCGACCAGTGCCTCGACCTTGTCGAGCGCGCGATGCAGGCCGATGGGCCGCAGTCCGACTTGTCGCCTGAATGGCTGATCGGAGACGGCATCGCGCTGACCATGATCGACACGGCGCCACCGGCGGGCCACCTCGCCGACGCCATGATCGCGCTGCGCGATGACGGCGGTTTCGATCTCACCGTCGGCACCGCCGAGTTCGGCAACGGCACCAGCACGGTGCACCGGCAGATCGCGGCGACGACGCTTGCGACCACCGTCGACAGGATCCACCTGCGCCAGTCCGACACCGCCCTTGGCGGCCACGACACCGGCGCCTATGGCAGCGCGGGCATGTTCGTCGCGGGCAAGGCGACGCATGCGGCGGCCATCCAGCTTGCGACCGAGCTGAAGGCAGCGGCTGCGGAGGCGTGGCTCTCCGATGCCGGGAGCTGCGCGCTCGAAGCTGACGCCGTCGTCAGCGGCGTGCGGCGCATGTCCTTTGTAGAGCTGGCAAAGCTCGCGCGCGACCGCGGACAGCCATTCGCAAGCACCGGCAATTCCACCGGCACGCCGCGCTCGGTCGGCTTCAACGTGCAGGGCCTTCGCGTCGCCGTGAACAAGGGCACCGGCGAGCTCAGGATTCTCAGGAGCGTGCAGGCGGCGGACGCCGGCGTCGTCGCCAATCCCATGCAATGCCGCGGACAGGTCGAGGGCGGCGTCGCGCAGGCACTCGGCGCCGCGCTCTACGAGGAGATGGTGATCGACGCAGACGGCCGGGTCACCAACCCGAAGTTCCGCGACTACCACCTGCCCTCCTTCGCCGACGTGCCCCGCACCGAGGTGTTCTTCGCCGAGACGTCCGACACGATCGGCCCCCTGGGCGCGAAGTCGATGAGCGAGAGTCCGTACAACCCCGTCGCCGCCGCGCTCGGCAACGCCATTGCCGATGCCACCGGCATCCGCTTCACCGCGCCGCCCTTCAAGCCGGACCGGCTGTTTCCGGCGCTGCTCGACAAGTTCGGTGGCTAGAGCGGGATGGTTCGGTTCACTCTCCCGTAGGGAGAGGTCGGAGCGCATCGAAGATGCGGTCCGGGTGAGGGGTTTAGGTTTCACTGAGCGCCGCAGCCCCTCACCCGGATTGCTCAGGCGCGCAATTGCGCGCCACAGCAATCCGACCTCTCCCCTTTGGGGAGAGGTGAACCACGGACAGCCCGCCGAACCTACATGCTCTAACTGCCGCGATAGGTCGAATAGCTCCATGGCGTGACCAGGAGCGGCACGTGATAGTGTCCCTCCGGCTCGCTGATGGCGAAACGTAGCGGGATCTCGTCGAGGAACGGCGGGTCGGATAACGGCACGTTACGCTCGGCGTAATATCTGGCAACGCTGAACCTGAGCTCGTAGCGGCCGATCGGCATCGGGCGACCGCCGATCAGTGGCTGATCCGTGCGGCCGTCCGCGTTGGTGACAGTACGCGCAATGACGCGGCTCTCGCCGAGGCTCGCGAGCTCGACCAGCTCAACCGGGATGCCCCGCGCAGGCTTGCCCGCGTGATTGTCGAGCACATGCGTCGACAGCCGGCCGTGCACCTTCAGCTTGTCGTCGGCAATGACGAGCTGATCCAGCCGCAGCGCGGAGATGCGGCCGATCTCCTCGATCGCGTGCCTTATCTCGGTCTTGACGATGTTGAGCAGCCGCGTCTCGAAGTCACGCAGGATGGAATCCCTGGTGTGGCGGCGCACGCAGACGATATAGGGGAAGCCGAACTTATCGCGATAGGCGGTGTTGACGTGCTCGAACGCGGCGTATTCGGCGTCCGACAGCCGGTCGAGACCGGCTCTGTTCTGCTCGTTGGTCGATTCTGCCGTAAGGCCGGCGGCGCGCTGCGTCTTGTTGGCGAGATCGGGATGCGCTCGGATCAATGCCAACTGCACGTCCGGTTCGGCGCTCTGGATCGCCGCCATCAGCGCGGCGTGCAGCTGGTTGATGCCGACGAACGGTCGCCTTCCGGCGAGCTGCTCGGCGATCCACGGTGAATATTCGACGACGTTGGCGAGCGCCGCGACGAAATCGGTTTTGCTTGCAGCGTTGAGATCGGCCAGCGAGATCTGCGACATCGCTCTCTCACCCGATCTCGAATGCATCGGCCGCAAGGTGCGCGTGCTTGTCGTGCCAGTGCTGCGCGATCTGCAATCGCGTCGGCACCCAGACGCGCTCGTGCTTGCCGATGTAATCCAAGAAGCGCATCAGCCCCGCAGCGCGGCCGGGCCGGCCGGCGAGGCGGCAGTGCAAGCCGACCGACATCATCTTCGGCGCGGTCTGCCCTTCAGCATAGAGCACGTCGAAGGCATCCTTCAGATAGGTGAAAAACTGCTCGCCTTCGGCAAACCCCTGCGGGTTGATAAAGCGCATGTCGTTGGCGTCTAACGTATAGGGAATGATGAGCTGCTTGCCGTTCGCGCCCTTCACCCAATAGGGCAGATCGTCGGCATAGGAATCGCAGAGATAGAGGAAGCCGCCCTCCTCCATCAGGAGACGGTTGGTGTTGATCGAGGAGCGTCCGGTGTACCAGCCGAGCGGCCGCGATCCGGTCGCCGCGGTATGGACACGGATGGCTTCCGCGATCTCAGCGCGCTCCTGCGCCTCGGTCATGTCCTTGTGCTCGATCCACTTCAGGCTGTGGCTCGCGATGTCCCAGCCCGCCTCCTTCATCGCAGCTACGATTTCCGGATTGCGCTTCAGCGCGGTCGCGACACCGAACACGGTGGTCGGCCAGTTGCGCGCGGTGAACATGCGCCATAGCCGCCAGAATCCGGCGCGCGAGCCATATTCGAACATCGATTCGATGTTGGCGTGGCGCTGGCCCGGCCAGGGCTGCGCGCCGAGCACATCGGACAGGAAGGCTTCCGAGGCGCGGTCGCCGTGCAGAATGTTGTTCTCGCCGCCTTCCTCGAAATTGACGACGAACTGCACAGCGACCCGCGCATTGCCGGGCCACTCGGGATGCGGCGGGTTGCGGCCGTAGCCGCGGAGATCGCGCGGGTAGCGGGTCTCAGTCACTCAGACTTCCTCGAAGCGGATCGGGAGCGCGCCCTTCCACAGCACGCTCTTGCCCAGCGTTGCCAGATTCTCCAGCCCCGAGGTCAGCGTGATGAAATGGTTGCCGGCGAGCTGGCCCATCTTGCTCGCGAAGTGCACGCCGCCATAGGCGAGCAGGATCTCGGTCTCGCTGATGCCGCCGGGATAGAGGATGATCTGGCCGGGCGCGGGATAGCTCGTGTGGTTCTCGTAGCCGACGCCGAAATCGAGGTCGCCGAGCGGCATCCACACCCCCTCGCCGCTCCAGCGCACATGGATGATGTGGCTTTCGAACGGCAGCGCCTTGCGGAACGCGGCGACCGTCTTGGGCGCCAGCTGCTCCTCGAAGCGGGCATCGAAGGTGAAATCGCCGGCGCGGATAACGAGTTTGCTCATCTCATCTCTCTGGGTCGGGGGTGATGGGCCCCACGGTGGATTCCTCGGCAAAGAGCATTCCATCGGGCTTCGCGCAAGAGGCGCGGCCCTCACCTACGGTCGTAGGACCAGCCGAAAATGCCGCTCCGCCGGACCTCCGGCTCCGGCTCCGCGGTCGCCGTCGGAGGCACCTCCTTCAGTTCCGCCTGCGGCGGCGGGGGCGGCGCCGGCAGGGTCTCGCATTTTATGGAGTAGACCAGCTTGCCGTCCGCGGTACGCCCGATCGGGGCACAGGGGTCGGGATGCGCCGCCGTGGTCTTCTGCGTCATTTTCACTTGCGCCGCCGCCGGTGAGGCGATCAGCAGCAGGACCAGCAGATATCTCGACATCATTGTCGCCTGGAAACTCGATTGGCCCCATTGAACCGGATTGCAGCGGTCAAGTCCATCGGCGCCGCGGGCACGATTGCCGAATATTTAGCCGGCGTGCCGCCTAACACTCTGGGCGGCACCAGGCCATCCACCCGTCGATGTCGGCAAAGACGCCGGGCGTCTCTGCAAGGCGGAAGTACCCCTTCCACCCTGTCAGATACTTGCCGAGCGGCTTGCACATTTGTGCGAGACTGCGTCCGGCACTGCGCCGGGTCATGTCGCGCACGCGCTCTTTCATGCGTTCGATGGCCTGTGGTGCGACGCGCCGCCTGATCGTCCGTCCCGCAGCCACCCAAAAGGAGAAGCCGAGGAACTTCGATGCCGTGGCGCGTCGTACCTTGCTCTTGGTTTCGTTGACGCGGAGCTTCAGCTTCCCGAACAGCTTGCGCAGTGAGGTCATCACCCGCTCGCCCGAACGCTGCGTCCGAACGTAGACGTTCAGATCGTCGGCGTAGCGGACGAAGGCATGCCCGCGCCGCTCCAGCTCCTTGTCGATTTCGTCCAACAGCACGTTGGCCAATAGCGGAGACAGCGGACCGCCTTGCGGCGTCCCCTCACCCCGCTCGATCACCACCCCGTCTGCGAGCACGCCCGCATTGAGGTAGCGGCGGATCAGCCGCAGCACCCGACGGTCCGCGATCCGTTTGGCCAGCCTTCCCATCAGGATGTCGTGGTTGACCCGGTCGAAGAACTTCTCCAGGTCGATATCCACCACGAAGCTGCGGCCTTCCTGCACATAGGCTTGCGCGCGACGCACCGCGTCGTGCGCACTCCGTCCGGGCCGGAAGCCATAGCTTGCATCCGAGAAGGTTGGGTCGAACTGCGGTTGCAGAACCTGCAGCAGGGCCTGCTGGATGAACCGGTCGAGCACGGTGGGGATGCCGAGCTCGCGCTCGCCCCCGCCGGGCTTCGGGATCGCCACCCGCTTCACTGGCTGCGGCTGGTACTGCCCCGCGAGCAATTTCTCGCGCAGGAGCGGCCAGTGCACGCGCAGATGGTTAGGTAGCTCCTCCACCGTCATCCCGTCGATGCCGGGACTGCCCGCATTCTGCCGAACACGCTTCAGTGCGGCCTGAAGGTTCTGGCGTTCACACACCTTCTCCATCAGATCGCTGCTTCCTGGGCGCTCGTCTCCACTTCCAGTCAGGGGCGCTTCCACGCGCCCGGCCGGCCGCTGCAGCTTCACCGCAGCGGTCGATCGTGCGTCCGGGGCTTCCGGCTTCTGTGGCATAATTCCCCCGAGGTTTGTGGGCGTTTCGCCCTTCCCATCGTTCGGCCCTTCACGGCTTTAAGCCGCTACTACGGCCTCTGCTGACTTCTCGCTCCGAGGGCCTTGCAACCCTCGTCACCCTTTCAGGTGCAAGCGAGATCTCCCCGGGTAAGACCTTCGACCTTCGACCTTCGCTGCACGACCGCCGGATCTACGTCGCCTGCCTTGATCACAACGGCTTTGCGGCTCCTGGCCCGCTCGCCCTGCTCGGCTCCGCCTCATATCCGATTTCTGTTCGTCGGCCCGCAGCTTCGCTCCCCGCTTCCTTCACGCCGGCCTCGCGGTCCGACACTCTGCGGTTCACTTCGCTCGCTGTGATCAGCTCACGGAAGGACTTTCACCTCCAAGTCGAAGCCCATGCCGGGCACACCAGGGAAGGCCGGGTGCCGGCTGGCACCCGCGGTCCGCTGCGCGAAAAGCACGCGCAGAGAAGACCGCACAGCAGCATACAGGTGAAGCCCAACACACGGCCTTCCCTGCGCAGTGGTTGGACGGCTTATGCCGCGCTCTCCCGGGAGCCGAATTCCTTCTGGCCTCCCTCACCGCAGCGAAAGTCACGGACACCGCGCCGGTTGACGCCAATGCCGCATCCGCCAGGGCTTGACCGTAGCAACGACGGCCAGGACCACACGTCTATATTTTGGCATTCGGTGAAACACGCCGAAACTACAAAAACCCTTTAAAACAAGTCTTTTTCGACTAGCCTGTTTCGGGGCGCTTCGGCGGGTTTCGTCAAATCTAGGGCCCGGCCCTAAGCCTTTCAGCGTCCGCACGACAAAACTGAAAGACCCAAAGCCGAGCCCTTTGGTCCCAAGCCTTAGGAGCCGAAACCGAAATGGATACTACCATCACCGCCGACCCCGCTGGCAAGCGCACCCGCACCGGCAGCGTCATCCTGACCAATCGCCTTTGCGAAAGGCGGGTGCCCAAACGGGTCAAGTTCTACGATCGCAAATGCCCCGGCCTCTATGTCAGCATCACCACGGCGGGCGTGGCGACCTTCTCGTTTAAGTTCACCGATCTAGAGACTGGCAAGCAGCGCACCGGCTGGCTCGGCGTGTATAACCCCGAGACGTTCACCGTCGATGATGCCCGGAGCAAGGTTTATGGCCTGCGGGGCACAGGTGCTGCGGCGATCGCTGAAACCTTCCACGACCGGAAAGAGCGGCAGGCGAAGCGAGGCAAGACCGTCAATGAGATCATCGAGGAACGGATCGACTGGATGAAGACGCCAGTCCGGAAGGCGGACGGCGAGATGCGGCCCCGGCTGGAAAGCTGGGAGAACACCGCGAGCCATCTGCGCCGCTTCATCGGCGCGAAGCTGGGCCGGAAGATCGCGGCCGACGTCACCCGAGGCGACATTCAGGCGTTGTCGGACGACATCGTGGCGGGTCGGCACGGCGGCAAGCCGTCGGTCAGCAACGCGCGTCACATGCGCAAGGCGGCATCGGGTATGTTCCGGTGGGCATTGCGGCGCGAGTACATCACCGCCAACCCTTGCAGTGATCTGGAGCCGCTCGACCCGGAGCATCCGCGCACCCGCGTCCTCACCGAGGACGAGATCAGGATTTTCTGGCACGGCCTCGACCGCGACGACCTGATGACGTCATGGGACCGGAGGACCCGGCTCGCGCTCAAGTTCGAACTGGCGACCATGCTGCGCTCGGCCGAACTGCTCGGCGCGCACCGCAGCGAACTGATCGACCTCGACGGCGAGCAGCCGCGCCTCGACGTTCCCTTGAAGCGGGTCAAGAAACGGCGAATGATCCAACAGCCGCTGCCGAGCCTCGCGGTGGAGATCGTCAGGGAAGCCTTGAAGGGGAACAACAAGGATTTCGTATTCGCCAGCCCGCTCGACAACAAGCCGATGCACCGCAAAGCAATGGCCGACGCGCTGCGTGGCGACAAGCGCAAGGGCAAGGTGAGGACGCCCGGCATCTGCCAGTTGCTCGGGTTGAAGCCGTTCACGCCACACGATCTGCGGCGGACGGCGGCGAGTTGGGCGCGTCGGATCGGTCAGCCGATGGCGAAGATTGCGCTTTGCTTGGATCATCGCGTGACGACGGAGGACGGCGTCAAGCTGCCACCCCTCACCGGCAAGCACTACGTCCACGCCGAGGATCGCGAGGTGAAAGAGAAGCGGGAAGTCTTGCAGGCGTGGGCGGCAGAACTACGGCGGATCATCGGGGAGCCTCCTGTGAAGGCAGTCGACCCCAAGCTGCGGCTCGCGGCCTGATCGCTCCGGTGAGGCCCGGAGGTAGTCAACTCATACTGATCGCCGCGAGCACCATGCAAACGAAGTATATACCCGCGATGCTGAAACCGACGATCCGGGCCGTGCTCCTACCGTCCAAGGTCTCTCTCCATATGGGCTGGCCCCGACACCAAGGGCAATGGGGGAAGCTGGGTCGGGGCCAGCCTGGCGTCCATTGTTCAAAATGGGACGGAAAGCCAACGAACTTGCCGGTAGCCACGTTCCAATGTAACGCGCGATCCCGCGTGTCTCTGTCAGCCGGATCAGGTGAACCGGCGGTGCGCGTCGGTTCTTTCTTTCAGTGTCAGCATCTCAGTGCCGCATTGAGCTTTCAAATCGGCGCGTGGCCGCCAACATAAGCGTTGAGCGGCAAGCTCGCGCGCTTTCTTGCGGCGTGCACCATGGTGTTGCCCGGATTAATTCCGCCTTCACCCCGGACGGAATTAGTCGCAACGGCGCTCCCTGCGCGTAACCATGCGGCCATCACGTTCGACCGTGACGGTCTCTGTGCGGCAGCGCTGTCTTGGGCCGACGGTAACGCCTCCTGGACCGACGCCAACTGTGGTGTCGCGGTCGTACCGGTCACGGTCCCTATAGTAGCGATCCTCGCGATCCCGTCCGATCTGAACATCAACGCCTTGTGCCATCTTGACGCCTTGGGCGCTTGCCGGGGTGGCAATCGGGGTAGTTGTCAGCGCCGCTGCGGTTGCGGCCAAAACAAGAGCGATCTTCAACATATGCGAGTGCTCCCTTGGGGTTGGACCGGTGTAAACGAGAGCGAACACCGACCGTTCCTGCCCGTAGGTGGCAGCATCTTCCTTAGGGGTTCCAAATCTGCTGTCATCAAGCGGATATCCGGTGTATCCACCGGACCGTAGTTTCCCGGATAAGAATAGTCTCGAACAAAATGGATGCCCGTTTGAGGCCGCAAGCGCTGGCCTGCGGCGGCCAATGGTAGTGCACCGGTAACGGGCAGCGGCACACTTCGAGTGCGCAGAAAAACCGGCCGCTGCTCAAAGCCGGGCGAGCGCAAGCATTTGTTCTCCGTAGTTTACCCATTGGGAAATTTCCCAATTGACGGCTTCGCCGATCGAGCGGCAACTCACTTTCGCAAGGATTTTGCGAGGTCCGATTGTGAGCCAGCAAATGTGCTCCACCTGCAATGTCGAGAGGAGGCTCGTCCATTCGGAACCGGAGACATCGGTATGGGAAATCCGAACCTATCGATGTCCCAAGTGCAAGAACCTCCTGCGGCTCGTGGAACAACGCGCGGCCCCGCGAAGTCGAACACGAAGGAAGCCGCAAGCGCGCGACGATTAGCCCCCGCCACCGGAATTGAACGGGTCGCGGCATTTACCAAGCATTAGTGCTCGTCGCCGGATCATCGCGACCGGTCAACCACAACTATAGAGTGGTTTCTCCCATGCTAAAGAACGGCACCTATGCGGCGTGGTTCAAGACCCCGCTCAGCCAAGGAACCGGTATCGCTCACGTCGCGGACGGGCAAATCTGGGGCTGTGATAGCATCATGACATACAGCGGGTCTTGCCAGACTGACGGTGATCGGTTCACCGCGATCATCACGATCAAGAGGCACACCGAAGGACATGCCACGGTGTTCGGCGCAGATGACCTCACGCTTCGGCTTGAGGGAACGTGCCCCGGCAAGATAGCTCGTTACATTGGCACGGCGGATCAGGTGCCGGGAGTGGTGCTTGAGGGAATGCTCATTCTGAGCGAGCAGCAGACCCTCGTGCCAGAAGCGACCAAGCCGAGACCACAGTTCGATCCGGCGAAGCTTCCCAAGTTACCAAAGCGCTCCCGCTAGCTGCGCGGCGAGTTGGTCGAAGTTCGACCGGATTTTCCACACCCGCGACCGGCAGTAGTCCGGGCGCAGTCCCCACCACAACAGCATGATAATTTGCGGCGCGATCCGGCGTGCGCTTTGATGCGCGCATGCCCGCCCTCACCCGCCGCCGTGTAGTGCGGATCAGTACAAAAATGGCCGTGCGTGATGTGGCGCATGTCGAGTACGGAAGGCTTGATCTTCACGGGTTGGAACGTGGGGGGCGGCACGAGGTTAGATGAATTGCGTACCATCGCGGCTGCGCTGACCGGCGCGTTGCATTGGAGGCGGCGCATGAAAGTCATCGTTGATGAAACCGGCGAGATCATCGCCATAGCAACGGATGATCATACTTTAATCGGCGGCCACCATCGCCTCGCGGTGGCGGGCAGCATGGGTAAAAGACTGTTCTGGCGAGACACCGGCAAACCTGTGAAGCTTGATCTCTTCTTCAAGCATCATGAAAATTCCAATCGACATACAGCCTGAGCCGCTCGCCTGATCGAGGGAGATTTTCGGTCGATCGGGGTTGGACCTGATTTGCGTCATGCAACTGCTATCAACTCTCGTCTGTCCGTCCTGTCGGCACTCCAGTACCGAGGCCATGCCGATGGACGCCTGCCAGTTTTTCTATGACTGCAAGGGCTGCGGCCAGCGGCTAAGGCCTAAACCCGGCGATTGCTGTGTGTTCTGCTCATACGGCTCGGTGCCGTGTCCGCCGGTCCAGCAGAACAGGAAGTGCTGTTAGCGGTCGAACTTACTTGCGCTGCTGCTTGAGCGCCCACAGCCGATGAAGGGGCTGGCGGCACTGACCGATCAGACAGCCGCCGCGTAGTTATACTGACGCGCGGTGCACGCCATTGCCCGTGGTTGCGGCTTGGCGTCTATTACCCGCCTCGATTGCATTGCATTTAGATCACGATCAAATTTTTCAGAGGGAGGCGGAAGTGACCGTCAAAGCCCTCATGGTGACGATCCTCACAGACGAATTGACCCGGCGAGGCGTGAGTTCACTGACGCCATACGACTGCGAGGAGATCGTCGAGCGGTTGATCGAGCGGCTGACCGAGCTTGAGTTGAGCTTGGCGGCGCGCGAGATCACCGACGCGCGCGATCCGTAGGCGCAACAGAACTCAAAACTCGGGCGGCTCGCGTCTCGGCTGAGTGGCAGGAACGGCAATAAACGGCGGAGGCGAGAGAAGAAGAGGTGGCGTCATGACACATAGAACAGCCGTTAGGGGTTGCGACCCGTCCTTCAACGTTGCTGAGCATGCCCCGATATTTCTTCCACATCGAAGGCGAGAAGCCCCACCACGATGAGGTGGGCAAGGAGCTTGCCGACGATGGGGTGGCTTGGGCGCAGGCGGTCAGGATGCTGAGGCACACCGAAAACGGAATGCAACCGGGCGACAACTGGACCCTGCGAGTGTTCAACGGCGAGAAGCCGATCTATGTGATCGCTGTGGTCTCACGGAGGTACTCAGAACGCGATGGCCCGGAGGCGCGCCTGGCGCGGTAATATGAGCGGCCCGCCCGCATTCACCTCGCCCATTCTAGGCGCGTATCAATGCGTTTGAGTTACGCGGGCTGTTAGCCACTAGACCGCATCAAAAATGGATCCACGGACACAGCTAATCGGTCCGCAATTTGCGTGGCGGCTGGCATGGACTGCTTTTCGAGAGGTAGCGAGCCGAGAGAATTCATGGCCAGCCCGGTACAAGCGGCAAGAACAGCTATCACAATCGCGGCGAGATATTCGGTTCTCATCTTGTCCCTCCCTTCATAGCCAGGAATTAACCGGGCGCTCTTAGAAATGGTTCCGGGAGCTGTTCGTTTCCTCGTTCGATGAACCCTGCGCCGCGATCCCAAAGGAACGAAAGCGCCCGTCAAGGCTTTGGCAGAACACGAGGCCGTCGCTCGCCGGTCCTAACACGGCGCAGATCGCGGGATAGCCAAAGGTCGCGGCCACCGACCCGCTATGCTCAGTGCAAGCGCTCGCGTAGATAGCCAAAAGCGACGGTCTCCGGTTCCTTGATTAGGGCAGCCGTACTCGCAGGCGGAGAAGCTGCGGGAAGGGGTAGGCATGGAGGTTCGTTGTGCCCCGCCGCATCGACATAGACGACAAACACAGCCGGGCAATTGCTAAGGAAATCGGCGACCACCTGCGCGGGACGCTAAAGCCTGAGCCGGACCAACCGGAGAGGCTAAAAACGCAGATCGAACGGCTCCGGAAACTAGAGGAGCGCTCACCGTCAATCGTTCCTGGGGCCGAGCGTGGGACAAAACCTCGCCGTTGAGATGCAGGCGATGGCCAACGCGAACGAGCAGTGCCATCGGTGAAGGACGTGCGATAGCGCCTTAACGGGGCGGCTGCAATTCAGCCGACGCCATCCATTTGTCCATCCGAGACGCCGTTTCGATCTGGCGCAGTCTCCGCTCGATCAATTCGCGCTGTTCTCGTTGGCTCGTATTTTCCAGTTGCACTTCGAGGCGAGCTTTTTCAGCGGACAGGAGTTCACGAAACGTGTGTGGGATAGAGCGTTTGCAATGCATCGCTCTCGCCTCTGTAACGTTCGGCGGGAGAACGGTTGATCTCTCAGCCACCGGCGGCCAAGTTAGTTTGCCGGTGATGCCCGTTAACGAACAAGCCGCCGGAGCGGTTCAAGCGGGAACCGCCATTGCCAACCGAACTCATTTTGGTGGTTGTAGCCCGCGTGAGTTCAGCCACTCAAATATGTGGGATCCTGTCTCGGCTTGGCGGGCCCTGCGGACAAGGCGCTCGCGGTCAATGCCCGGCGGGGTGCCTTGAGCCTGCTTGCGCAGCCGTCGTGCTTGCTCTGCAAGGCGTTCGTCAAGCGGACTTGTTGGTGTCAAACGATGAGGCTCTGGCATTTGCTCCCTCCCTTCGAGCACTGGCGGGAGCGCAACCGGCGTTCTCATCACCGATAACTGCCAAGGCTTCGCGCGGCGACAGCATAGTGTGCGCCCGGAAACTGAGCAGCGCCAGAACAAAAAACGTTAAGTGTCAACTGGCCCTGCGATGCAGCATGCGATCTGCGCCATTTCATCGGGTCCTACCGATTGCAGCGAGGACCGGGGGGACGCGCGACGGCCCGGTCTCCGCGTATTTGGCGTCGGCGTTTTCTCGCTTTACTTCAAGGCATAGTACGGCAAAACCATATGGATAGGCGGTGCGATGACCTTGGAACTGACCTGGCGAGCATGGAAGGCGCTTTCGCGGACTGAGAAGGCGCAGTTTCTCGGGCTGTTCCGCGAACAAAATGCGCGGGACCGGCAGCGTGCAGCGATGGCGCGGAAGAACGGCCATGCCGCACGCGGCCGGGTATCGAGCTAACGGACCTGTCGGTGAGCGAGACGGACCTCGAACGGCTCGGCCGTAAGGGATCGCTGATGGGCTTTCCCGGCGCGGGCTAGGGAGACAGCCCCGGTTTGCGTAAAGCCCGGTAAACGGCTCCTACCCCATTTACCGGGGCAAAGAGTCGAGAAGTCTCGACGACCTCGCTGATCAGCTTGCCCGTCGATTTGTTTATCAATGCCCGCAGCCGGGACCGCGAACCTGTTCATGCAAGCTCGGGCTGTCACGAGCGGCGCAAACAAACGCCGCTCCGAAAGAGCGGCGAGTGCTAGATCTGCTTGTGAGTGAACTCACTTCTTCATGGCGCCTGCTGCGTCCCTCGCCGCATCCTTAACATCACCCGCGGCACTGTGCACCGAGCCCTTGGCCTTGTCGGCTTTGCCTTCCCTTTGCAGGTCCTTATCGCCACTCAGCTTGCCGGCCCCTTCCTTAATCGTGCCCTTGGCCTTGTCGGCGACACCCTTCACGTGCTCGCGATCCATAACGTGCTCCTTCAATCTGGATGACGCAATTTCAGCGTTCCGAATGAGCGCTATTGAAGCAAAGCCGATCGGCTGAGGTGGATCTCTTATGCGGCAATAAAATTGACCAAAAAAGTGTATCGGTCCTCGGTGGCTACTTATCAGGGGGGCGTGGCACCCGAGGTGTGCGATCCAAGCTGTGCTGGTGTGGCACCGTGAAGCAGAAGTCGCGGAGCGTTGCACATTTACAACCCGCACAGCCATTCGAGATAGTAAGCTGATCGATCAGAAATGATTGAAACATATTTCGTGTTTACTTCGATACGATCGGCGGGGACGCAAAATGTTTGATGTCTATCGCAATGACAAGCGCGACTTGCTTGTTCTAAGCAATGGCTCCGCAATACCCGTCGTTTGCTCTCGGAGTAAGTGGCGTAAGAGCAGAAAAAGAGTTCTCAAAGTCAGCGACGAGATCAAGTCAGCCGTTCAGAGACAGGGCTATTACGTTCGCAGCTTGCGGGTCACCAAGAAGGGGATGATTTAGTCCGCGTGGCTCGGCGGCCGGGGGGTCTCTCTCTGCAACCTCTACAGCATCACCACTAGCCAATTCTTCCTGGTTCACAGTGCTGTTCGATGGTGCCACGAGAGCGACAGTTCTAGACGAAAACGTCTAGTTGACCGCCTCGCGAGTGTAAGGCGCGCGCTAATCAAGGACCAAGGAGCGCCTTCTCCTACACCTTACTTAGGCGGCGGCTTGTCGCCTGCTCTCTTCAATTCTTTTCCGGAACGGCGAGTCTTGGGCGTTAGCGGCAAACGAGCAGAGAAACGCAAAATTGAATTCCAAGTATGAACCTCATTCATATTCTTCCAAACCTGAGGACCGTTGATAGCCCGGGGCGCGGGAACGCTTTGCCGATTACCAAGTTTTCCCGACGCCCTTCCCCAAGGGCGACCCCGATTGGCCCCAGCTTCGCCGCCCATTGCCCCGGGGCCATTTTTGATCACATGAGTTCCGAAATGAAGGAGGCCGCCAACGGCAGCCTCAGTTCTTCGTTAGAGGCTTCTTTGGCTCCTCGGTGACCGCCTCAATATCAACCGGGGGCAGTTCGCGGTCCTTCAAATCGGCTGCACGCTGGATCAAGCCGGACGCAACCTGCGGATCTTTTGTTGTTTTGGCCATTCGCAGCAGCGTTGCTGCGGCCTCGCGGGCAAAGGAGGTGTAGCGCGGCACGTCTGTACATCCCGATCGAAGTCCCCGTGGGATGAGTCAGGAACCTGGATTGCGTTCCGGTGCTTTGCGCAAAAATGTACACTAGCGAAAAAAAGAACCTCAGCTACGGGACTAACGCCAAGCTGAGGCCCTTGTGTCGGCATCACGTTGTCGAGGCGTGATCGGGAAGAATCAACTTAGCTAGTGCCATTTTGGTTCCCGATGCTAGTCCGTCTTGCATCGGTGAGCGAACCAACCGCCTCTTCCTTTGCTGAAGACAGGTTGGCGTGAGCTGGTAGCCAGATCAGCGAAACAATAAAGAACAATAAAGGAGGCGAAGTTGCCAATCTACGTCGCGGCGCCTGGACTGCATTTTGTCTCGTTCCGGAAGCTGCGGTGCCTGGCACAGCGTGTTTTGTCCTCTTTGCCGTTGGGGCTGCCGTCACGGCCGCCGTTGCCCTTGCCGTTGTTGCCACCGGCCGATCCCGCGCCCGACCTAGCAATTGCATCCGACGTGAGAGAGGTCGCTAGCAGAAGCGTCATTGCCGGAGGCGTCACGGCGGCGAACCTTCCGCACGTCTTTAGAAATTCGCGGCGGTCATCCTCTTCCGAGCTATTCATGGTGTTCAATCCCCAGCTGCCGGATTTAAATACGGCGCCCAAATTAAATCAATTAATATTAATGAGGTTCCAACACGAGAGGGCGCGGCGCATGAGCGCATGGCTTATTGACCGATGGCCGCAGCGGTCGATTGGCTTGATGCCTACCGCAAAGCCGACATTGAAAGGATCTTGAGAAGGTATGCTGAAGACGCCGTCATTTGGCGCGGCTGCGGCGGCATGAAAACCATCACCGGGCCGGAGGGGCGACGCGCGTATTGGATTGATCGCTTGATCGAATATCCCGCATCTCGGCTCGACAATATTCAAACGTCCGGCGAAGGAACGCTAACCTCATACGTTGTGCGCGAAGGCTTGGTCAGCCATGGCGGATCTTGCGCCGTTGGCTCGGCTAACCGTAGAGCCCCGGATTTCCACATTTGGACAGGGGTGTTCTACTGCACGAACACTTCTTGGAGGTTGTTCGCATGTCACACGTTGGCACCAACTTCATTCTTGACCAATACGGGCAAGCTGTGGATGAACTCGTCGCCCATTGCGACGGCGATCTGTGGAGCGCCCTTAGGGCTTTGATGCTTGTCAATGAGCAGTTGGAGCAGAGACTTCTGCTGATGAGTGCAGAAGTCGGCGATCAGCTATGTCGTCATCCGCCGCAGAAGCGGGTGCACTAAGTTCGAACGAGCAGATTGACTAACAATCACGTCGCGCCGCGGCTGTATTGGGGACCGATGCGCAACAAGGCGAGGCCCGAGCGCCTAGGGCCCCGGCCTCATAACCTCAGGAGCTGAAAACAGATTGTTCGGCTACATACAAAGCTTGCCTCTCGGGCCGGAAGAGATCGCCCGACTTTCGTCTGCCTACGAGCAGGCTCTGCGTACCATTGGCGTAGAAGATCGGAATTCCCGCTGACCGAACTGATCGCCAAGAAGATCATCAAGATCGGCCAGACCGGCCTCAAAGACCCGGCACAAATCTGCATTCAGACCGTCGAAGCGGTGGGCCTGCCGAGTAGTCACCTGATGGCCCTTCAATTCCACCGTGCCGTCGAGCATCTGGAAGTATGGAGCGCAAGCAGCAACGGCTTTTCTTTCGTGATCACTTACCAGAGCCCTAACGGTCCCGAGTTTCACGGACGCGCAGGCTATATGGCTTCATGGCGTCCACTCCATGTGAGCAAAGGCGCGACCAAGATCGGCGGCTCGCCCTTCGATACATTCGCGCAGGCCGATGCTTATGCACCTCCAGACTGATCGCTAAAATGCTGCTCATCGGCGCAAGCGTCGCACACGTCATTTCGAGTCCCGAACACTGAGCTGCACCATAGAAAAACGCCCCCGGCAATCAGCCTGCAGGATGCCGCCCATTAGTGAATGGTTGACCTCACCGGGGCTGCCGCTCGACAGAGAAGCGTATTCTCCTCGGCCTCTTGCACTCGGCCTCGAAGAATCTCCAGTTCGGCAAGCTGAAAAATGAGCGCCTGAGCGCGCTGGCACAGAACAAGGCGGTCGTACACCCGATTGCGGTTACTCACTGCACGCCCCCTGACTTTTGAAAGAGTCGGCCAAACTTTGGTCTTCAGAGTGATTTCGTCCGCCGGATTGCAGATTTTCTCACGCGGCCAGATCATGCGAACTGGTCGGGCTGACGGCATTACATTCTTCGAAATAGGACGACAGCTCAAGCTCAGCTAGATGCTCCCAGTATTCTGCTTCCGCGAGGAGCTTCCACTTGTTCATGCTGTTGTACGCGGCATTTTGACGGCAGAGCGAACCCATCGCGCGCAAGCGTCTCACCTTCTCCACTGAGGACCCTCCCTTCGGCTTGTTTTTCGCAAGCCTATTACTCTCATGTGTCGAGGGCAAATTCTCGCAGATTGACATTGCGAGCGATAGTCCGGAGTCTGACGGTCAAATTGATGACAGCGCAATCGTCTTACTTTTGGCGTTTGGCTTCTGAGCGTTGACGACGGTCTCTTCCGAGCCCTCCAAGCCCCCAAAGTCGAGGCGCTCTTTTAGGAAGGTCACGGCTCCAGTCCCACAACTGGAGCCGTTTTTCTTTGTTCGCGAAATCAGCCATGCTGCGCTACAACGCGCGTAAGTTCTCAAGCCGCAAGCGCACTCCGCTCCATTTCAATACTGCAACGAAATTTGTGAAGCAGCGCGCGTTGGACGATGGTTAGCTGTAGTCAGTCTGGGCCAAGTACCGTTTGATCTCGATCTATTGTGGCCCGGCATTGCACTAAAAAGACCGCCTTCGGGCGGTCTTTTTCCGTCTTGTCGTCGATATTCGCATCGTCCGGAAATCGGGGCTCCGATATGGATCATGTCAAAGGCCCCGACGCCATTACACGTCGGGGCCCTTCAAGATCATCAGGCCGGTTACATCCGCCGTGCCTTACGATCATTGATGTCGTCGATTACTGCACGCGATCTGGTGCAGAACGTGGCACGGCTCCGGCGCGCGAGACCAGCTCGGGTTCAGCTCGGCCATTGCTTAAAGCCGGATCGTGGAGCCTCCGGAGCTGTCCATTGTGGCGCGCGCCAACATTCGTGAAGCCTTCTCCGAGCGTACCGCGCGGCGGAGCTACCAGGTTCTACTAATAGAATCGTCGCCTCGGCTTTAAGATCGAAGCGTCTGCTTTACTGCGAAACAGACGCGTACGAAGTGCCGCCGACCGACATCCCTACGCAATTTGAGCAGCTCACGATGAACGCGGGCGCGATTCGCTGCTCATCTAGTCGGTTCAGGTCGCGAACTTCCGACGGTAGCCGGAATTTTGTACTCGCCGCGGAGTTCATCCCACAAGGCCGTGTCGCTGACCAGCACGACGTGGTACTCACCGCGACCCGTGATCCCTGCATATTTTCCCGTGCCGCCAGTGAACTCGAAGGTGCCGCGGAACTCCTTCGGCTTGGTGTCTTTCAAGACGTACCTGGCAAAGACCTTGGATCCGTCGGCCTCTGTGAAGGTCTTATGGCCGCCACTGGAAGTGCCAGCATCCGTCAGATCAACAACCTGATAGCGAGCTTTGTCGAGGAAGGGCTTGCCATCGGCATTGAACACGGCGCCGTCGTATTCCGTGACCGAGACCGTATGGTCAGCCCTGTCTTCGAGCTTCACGCTCTTGCTGGACAGGGTGACCAGAACGGCTCGACCGAACCATTGGCCCGCTTCTTCTGCGAAGGCCGGAACAGCGGCCGCCGGGACTGCCAAAGCGAGCACAACACAACCGCACATCCACGATGAATTGAGATGATACCTCATGGTTTCCTCCCAGATGGTTGCGGATTAAACGGTGCCGAGCAAAGACCTCTGTGTGTGAATTTCCAATGCGTCTATAAGACGCGTGATGTCCATGTCTCACCGGTCCGGTAGGCTGACCCAACTCGAAAGCAACCGCGCGCGGTAAGCCGGTGAAGAAGTAGATGCAGACGTGGGAAAATCATGGTCGCCCAGAAGATCGCGGTGAGGTGCGCAGCCCGGAGGTTCGCTCCCGACAGTTTCCAGTAAGCACGCTCAGGCAAGCACTACCTCTAGCCTAAGTGCGAGCTCGGCTCTATGTTTCGGCGGTGACTTGGCCGCTGACTTGTTGCTGCCGACTGGCCGTGATCTTGTATCATGCAGTTCAATCGACCCGCACGAACAGCGCCAGTACCGGATACCGCGCGCGGGTCGTCGCGGAGCTACTTGCGACCTAGCTCACGGAGCCGATATGCCGCCGTAATCCGGTATGCCGCCGTAATGGTGTCGGCCGAGCGGGCCATCGCAGCGAGCAGTTCCAACTGCTCTCGCTACCGTACTTCGGCGCACCTCGCAGTCGACCGCCGCCGGTGCCCTCAGCCGCCGCCTCAGTCGGCCGACTTCAAATCACGACTCAAGACCGGCGAGATTCTCGTTTGGTGGCTTAGCGGGAGAGCTCAAGTATGCAGCATCACTGTCGGTATTTGGGACCCGTCTTCGCCTCGGAGCTGGCAGTGATGTCTCGAAGTATTGCTCTGGCAGCCTGCAGATCCACTGTCTCAAAGCCCTCAGTGAACTGGCCATAGAGCGGACTGAGTAGATCGTGAGCTTCGCTGCGCCGGCGCTGTTCTATCCAAAGTCGCGCGAGCGATGTCGCTGCGCGCAGTTCCCAGAGCTTGGCGCCTTGCCGGCGCGCGGTTGCAGCGGCATGGCAGAGCCGTGCTTCCGCGGCGATCGGATCGGGCCTCGGCAGCCGCAGCATCAGCTCGCCCATCATCCGATGGAGTTCGGCCTCGAACCACCGCTCGCGGGTTTCTTCCACGCGGTCGAGCGCCTTTGCAATCAAACCCAAGCCTTCCTCCACTGCACCGGAGCGGCCAAGCGCCTCGGCCTGGAGGCCGAGGAAATGCGGCTCATAGACATTTGCCCCGGTGGCACGCCAAGCCGGCAGGCCCTGCCGAAGCTGCGCCAGCCCTGTCTCTAACTCATCTGACTCGGTCAGAGCCCATCCACGGATCACGGTGGCAGGCGCGAGGAAATGCGGAAAACCCTGCTCGGTCGAGAGCTCAACCAGCGCCTCGGCTCGATCCCGGGCTTCGCGCGCCGCCCGGCGATACTGCTCGAAGAGACACGCGAACAAGAGAGCGTACGCCAGCGTGTTGAGGTGATTGAGATCGTTGGCGGCATCGAGCGCTTCGCGGCTCCGTGCCAATGCCTGTTCCGGATAGCCCAGCGCCAACAACGTCCATGACAGCGCCGACAGCGCCGCCACCCGAGGATCCTGCACGTAGAAAAAGGCGAGCGAGCGATGCCGCTCTGGGTCATAGAGCGCGAGCGTCCGCTCCAGATGGAGGCGGGCAGCGGCGATCTCGCCGCGCCACAGGGCACCGGTCCCGCTGACGCGGTGGGCAACTATGGTTGCGGAAGTTTCCTGATGATCCTGCGCCCGGCGCAAAAACTCGTCTGCCACCTCGCGCGCCGCGTTGTGCTCGGCGCGCACGCCGTGAAACACCCATTGACCATAGAGCACGGGCCAGAGCTGGGCGGTGGCCCCGATCTGCTCGCAGAGCTCACGGGCACGGGCGTTGGCCCGTCCAGCTTCCGGCGACGCCCAGCCTTGCGTGGCCATCAGCGCGACGCCCAACGCAACCTGCAGGTCAAGTTCGCGCCGCCTTCGATCGGCCTCGGGCAACCCCGCGACAAGATTCAATCCGTTCCGTAACTGCGCAAGCGCTTCAGCCATAGCCGATCGGGCGATGGCTCGTTGTCCTGCCTTCAACCAATACTCGGTCGCCGGCTCGATCAGTCCTCCCTCTGTGTAGTGGTGGGCCACAAGTTCGGGCTGCGCCTGCATAGTCTCCGGAAAATGCTGCTCGATCGCAGCAGCGGTGCGGGCGTGCAGGCGCTGTCGCTTGACGCGCACCAGGGTTGCATAGGCGGCGTCCTGCACGAGCGCATGCTTGAAGCTGTAGGTTGCCTGCGGCGGCGTCCCGCGCCGAAAGACCAGGCCCGAGCCGACGAGGTCATCCAACCCCGCCTGCAGGTCGCTCTCCGGCAACTGCGCCGTCCTCGCGAGCAGTTCATGAGAGAATTCCCGGCCGATCGCGGCCGCGACCTGGGCCACCTCACGAGCGGGGGCCAGCCGGTCGAGCCGGGCCAACAGCGATTCCTGGAGTGTGGTCGGGATTGCCATGGGCGGCAGCGGCCCCGCGAGCGCGTAATGGTCGCCCTCATCGCGGAGTAGATTGGTCTCCAGCACAGTCCGCGTCAGTTCCTCGACGAACAGCGGCACGCCGTCGGTCTTCGCGACGATCTGGTCGAGCACCGCAGGCGGCAGCGCCTTGCCGCCGCTCAGCCGCGCGACCATGGCCGCGCCCTGGCGGCGACTCAACCGGCTGAGGGTCAGCGCGGTGACATGGGCATAGTGCGTCCAGGGCGGCTCGAACTCGGGCCGGAAGGTGATGAGAACGAGCACGGGGGCATCTTGCACCCGGTCGACCAGGAGATCGAGCAGCTCGAGCGAGGTCGGATCTGCCCAGTGCACATCCTCAAACAAGGCGAGGACGGGCCGGCGCGTCGCAAGCCCCAGGACCTGATCGACCAACGCCTCGAGCGTCCGCTCCTTCTGCCGATGCGGGCTCATGTCGAGCGGCGGGTAGCGTGCATCCGTCTCCAGCGACAGCAATGCCGCGAGCAGCGGAGCCACCGCGGCGACATGTTCGGTCGATAGCGCGAGCAGCGCCTCGAGCTTGTCGAGCCGCGTTGCAGCGGGATCGTCCGCAGCGAAGCCCGCCGCCCGCTCCAGGTGCCCGATCACAGGATAGAGCGGGCTGGTCTGATGGTGCGGCGAGCAGTAGTGGCTCAGGGCCGTATGCGGCTCATTCTCGAGTCGCCCGCGCAGCGCCCGCAGTAGGCGCGATTTGCCGATGCCAGGCTCGCCCCCGAGCAGTACCACCTGGCCCTCCCCGTCCTTGGCGCGCTCCCAGTGCTCGAGCAGGAGGCCGATCTCATGGTCGCGACCGACCAGCGGCGTCAGGCCAGCCCCGTGCAACGCCTCGAACCGACTCTCGGCAGTGCCTTCCCCGACCACGCGCCACGGGCGTACCGGAACGGGAAATCCCTTCAAGATCTGTGGGCCGAGCTCCGCGAGCTCGAACAGCCCGCCGATGAGCTCCCGGGTGCGGGCGGAGATCACCGCTGTGCCGGGCGCGGCCAAGGTCTGCAGCCGCGCCGCGAGGTTTGGGGTGTCGCCGACCACGGTCTCCTCGCGCGCCGCGCCTTCGCCGATCAACTCGCCGACAACCACCGGACCGGTCGCAATGCCGACACGGGCCGCCAGCGTCTCGCCGTGCGCCAATCCCAGGCTGTGCACCGCCGCGACCGCCGCGAGGCCGGCGCGCACCGCGCGTTCGGCCTCATCCTCATGGGCGCGCGGATAGCCGAAATAGGCCAGCACGCCATCGCCCATGTACTTCGCCACGTGCCCTTCGAACCGCGCGATCGCACCCGCCACTGCACTCTGATAGGACCGCAGGACTTGCGCCATTTCCTCCGGATCGAGCCGCGCCGCGAGCGCGGTCGAGTCGACCAGGTCGACAAACATCACGGTGAGCTGGCGGCGCTCGGCCTCCGGTGCAAGCGCAGCGCTGCCGGAGGTGACGGTGGGTGCGGCCGTAACGGGGGTGGTCGCCGACATTGAGCCGGCGCGCAGTACAGCAATGGCGGCAAGCAGCTTGCGGCGATGGCCGATCGAGACGACGCCGAGCCCGACCAGATCCTCGGCCGTGAGGTCCATGAGGACCTCGGCGTCCACGTCGTTCGCGCGGAACGCCTCCTCATATTGTCCCAGCCCCAGACCACGCAGCCACGCCGCGATGTCCATAGGCTTTCTCCTGGATCCTCAGAGCGCAAGACTACCTGAAAAGTGCGTGTTGAGGGGCGCGGTGAAACGTCACGATTTGACGGCGACGAGCTGCGCTTCCAACGAAGCCACGGTTCCGAGCTTCACCCCGGATCACGCGGCGCCGCTCTAGCCCTTTAGATCGGTCAACATCGTTCACAGTAGTTCCGGGGGGTTGCTGTTCCAGCAATACTTTGATGCAATTTTTTGGCAACCTCGGAGGGTCGGGCGGGACGCCCATCAGGGACCCGCCGCAGATGTAGCAACGATGGTTGAAGCCAGGCGCATGTGAGATCGGCCACCTGAGCGGTGTCACGGCGTGCAAGCACAGCGATAGACTGAGCTTTCCGTCATCGGGATGCCCCCATGCCGACTTTTGAAGAGAATGAACTCCCAAAGCTTCTCGATTTGCTCTACGACGCTGCGCTCGATCCGGGGCGGTGGACTCCCTTCCTCGACGCGTTACCGAGCTCTTTTGATGGAGCTTGCGGTATCCTTCAAAGGATCGATGTATCAACATCGGCCATAAGTGCGTTCCACGGCTTCGGCGTCGATCCGGCATATACCGCTTCATACGGTGAGCATTTCGCCAGCATCAATCCCTATGCGCCAATCGGCTTCCAAAACTTACCCGTCGGAAGGGTGGTCGATGCGACCTACTTTCTGGACCCGGAAACCGTCGAGCGCACCGAGTTCTTTCATGACTGGATGAGGCCGCAAGGCATCACCGCCGATCATCTCGCGGTATCGTGCCGGAAAGACGAGGACAGCGTCACCGTCCTTAGCATCGCGCCACATGCGTCGGTGTATCGCGAACAGAAGGCCTCCGCTCAGCATCGGCTGTCACTGCTCGTTCCCCACCTGAGGCGCGCCCTTGAGATTGAACACGCGACGGCGCGTAGGAGCCTGATCGAAAGCGCGCTCCAGACGAGTCTTGACGCGCTCGGGTTGGCTGCATTCGTGGTCGACGGGACGGGAAGCCTCACGCTGACCAATCGCAAGGCCGAGGAACTGTTGCGGCGCGAACGGGTGCTGTGCGTCAGCCACTCCAAGCATTTGAGCGCCGCCCATCCGAGCGAAGACAGGGCATTTGCCGGTGCATTGGCGCAGGCAGCGTGTCCGCCGACACAACGCACCGTGCAGTCCGTGCGGTTGACCTCGCGAGCATCCGGGCAGCCATATGTCGCCTGGGCATTGCCCATGCAGTCGACGCAACAAGAAGAGCCGAGTCATCGCTCGCAATGTGTGCCGGACCTAACCGCGAGGAAAGCCATTCTCGTGCTGGTGGCCGTAGCGGAGCGCAGCCACTCTATCGTTCCGCAAGCCATCCAGGCAGTATTCAAATTATCGGCCGCCGAGGCGCGGCTCGCGAGCGCGCTGGTCGCCGGCCGGACCCTCGCGGAATATGCACGCGAGAGCGGCCTCTCACGTAACACGGCACGAAACCAACTCGCGTCAGTGCTCGAGAAGACTGCGGTACACCGTCAGGCCGAACTCGTGACACTGATCGTCAGTACACTCGGCGTAGTAGCTGGATAGTCGGTCGTTCGCCCCTAGCATGCTGGCACTACGGGAGAATTTGGCGCGCATAGTACATTTGCATCAAGCCGGATTGGCCATACTGCGCGATCGTTTCACTCCGCTCAGGACAAAGGGCGAGAGGAGGTCCGAAAAGATCACGCGGCTGGAATGCTACTCGGCGCATGTCGCGATCTAGTCGGCATACTGGGTAGTGACGAGTACGGTCGCGCTCTGCTTGGTGAATGGGGAAACGACACGCTTACCGGCGGCAAGGATTCGGACACGTTCGTCTTCAATCCCAAGTTCGGGAAGGATGTGATTACCGACTTCAAGCCAAACGCTGACCACATCCAGATCGATGACGCGCTGTTTGCCAATTTTGCTGCCGTGCAGGCCCATGCGACCAATGACGGCCACGGCAATACGGTGATCACTTACGACGCGAACGACACGATCACCTTACCGGGCATTGCGCCCTCGCAACTGCACGCAAATGATTTCTTCTTCGTTTGAGGGCTTGTTTATCGAGAGGCTCGCAAATTGGAAAACGGTTTTCTTATGCGCCGACTTTAGAGAGGAGGATACCATGCGCATTATTCAAGCATCGGCACTCATATTTTGTCTGGTCGCCGCTCCGGGGGTGTCGCTGGCGGCGGACGCCAAGGCCGACGTCGAGAAGGCATACGCCGCTTGGGATGCTGCGTTCAACAAGCACGACGAGAAAGCTATCGGTGCCGCCTATGTCACAAGCGCCAAGCTGCTGCCGCCGACGCACCAGGTCGCGTCGGGTCCGGCGGAGATTGAAAAGTTCTTTGCCGGGCTCTTCGCAGGGGGCGTGACAGGGCACAAGCTGGAGATGATCGACGCCGGCGGAGACGACAAGGTCGTGTTCGGGACAGCCAAGTGGAGTGCGACCGGCAAGGACAAGGAGGGCAAGCCTTCGCCTCTCGGTGGCCTCGCAACGCACGTATTCGAGCGCCAGGCGGACGGCTCGCTGAAGCTGAGGCTGCAGACCTTCAACTGAGTTGGGCGACATTTCCTCTGTACTCCGCTGCACAGGAGTGACACCCGGGAGGAGGCTTGGCTGTGAGCTTCCTCCCTCCTCGTCCCTGGCGGCTTGCGAGGCATGGGGCGCGCCGCTCGTATTCCTCAGCGAGCGCGTTGAGCCGGGCGGCGGCATCCGGATCGTTGATCGCTGCCGCCAGGCGTCGACACCTTTGGGCTTCCGCGAGCAATCGGGTCTTCTCGTCTTCTATGGCCATTGACTTTCGATGGCCATCAACCCGCTTGGCTAGAACCGGTACAGCGAGGTGGTAGCAGCCGCAGTGCGGCTCAACCGTCCTTCAGCGCGTCCTTGACCTGCTTCACCGGCCAGCTCTCGCCGGCGGCCCTCGCGCGTACCTTCGCGCCGCCGCCAATCAGTTCGTGGGACGAGACCTCGCCGCCGCTTTCGATGACCGTCAGCTCGGTCTCCGGTTTCCAGTCAAGCGTCAAATCCAGATCCCCAGTGAAGATTTCCCACTTCGAGCCCTCATCCAGTTCGACGATGTGGCTCTGCGAGTGCGAGCGGATTTTCATCGGTTAGGCGGCGTCCGCATGCGGCTGCTGCGGGAGGCGCTCGACGGAAGCCGAGCGTCGCAGCCGTCCGTCCTCACCGTCGCCGCACTTGGCGCATCCCGCGTGCCCGGCCGCCGCCAACCCGACGCTTTCGCCTATTTCGCCGCGGAGCGACTCCGGCGCGCAAGACGATCGGTGTGCTCGCAGGTCGCAGTGAAACCACAGGCCGACCCCAGCAGCATCAGGAACAGTGCGCGACTCGCCTGGCATCTGGCGGCCGCTCTGCTGGTCTCCGATCCGTGCATGAGCGGTCGGCCGTCGGACGTGGAGAGATACCACCTGAACGTCCGGCGACGCTGCCTCAGATGGATTTCGAAGAGCGGCAGGTGATTGGGCATGACCTTCTTGTCGGCAATATACTTCCGTCATCCTCGATGCGTGTCGCAGGGTTCAAGAGTTCATGAAAAAAGTTTTGAAACAGCAAAAGATCGAAGATAGCCTCTGGCGACCGAGCTCGGGTGCAGCGACCTAAAGAGCGGCCCCCAAGCCGCTCCACCTCCGGCTCCGGATAGATGGGTCAATGGGGCCGCGTGCGGAGCGCACTTTCCGCATTCGAGGGTCAGGATGTCTCCGGCACCCAGCAGAATCGCCCTCTTCATCGACGGCGCCAACCTTTACGCCACGACCAAGACGCTCGGCTTCGATATCGATTACAAGCGCCTTCTGAAGGAGTTTCAGGGACGGGGCACGTTACTTCGCGCTTTCTACTATACGGCCGTCATCGAGGATCAGGAGTTCTCTTCGATCCGTCCTCTGGTCGATTGGCTCGACTACAACGGCTATACCGTCGTGACCAAGGCGACCAAGGAATTCGTCGACGCCGCCGGACGCCGCAAGGTCAAAGGCAACATGGATATCGAGCTCGCCGTCGATGCCATGGAGCTCGCCGGACTGATCGACGAGATGATCCTGTTTTCCGGCGACGGTGATTTTCGGCCTCTGGTCGCTGCGGTGCAGCGGCGAGGCGTCCGTGTCGCAGTGGTATCAACCATCGCCACACAGCCGCCGATGGTCGCCGATGAGCTGCGCCGTCAGGCCGACGTCTTCATCGATCTAGCGGAGCTGCAGGCGAAGGTCGGTCGCGATCCGTCCGAGCGGCAAGCGGCACGCGAGCGCGGCGAGGCGCGTGGGCAATACGCTCAGCGTCAGGTCTCCCCAAGGTCGAGCAGCGGCAATGACGAATTCGATCGTTGAATGTCGCGTCAGCGTCGTGAAGGGTCCGGCTGCCTGGCCGGCTCCCGCACCCGTGAAGGAACGCGGGGACGTGTGATGTCCGGTTCGCGAACTTGCTCGATTTGAGCGTCGCATTCATGGAGACGCAGCTTCCTCAAGATCGATTCGAGGAATTGCGAGCTATGGTCCATGGCATCTCTCCTTGCAAGACGGGCGCAGGCTGGAGGTGAACCCGCCCACGGCCGTCGTTACAGAGACCGTCTGGGAGCGGTCTCTGCCGAGCGTGAGACCGCGTCATTAAAGACCGGATAAGATTGGTTGCCGGAGGACTACGGAATGGGCCGTTCTGGCGAAGTTCAATATTTCGCGGCGACCGCGCCACCCCAACGGTAGTTCACACGGACCAAACCGATATCGACGTCCTGACCACTACGGGCGGTTCCTGCAAAAGCGCCCGCCGGAGCACCCACAACTCCGGTTGAGAAGAAGTCCACGTCCCGGTGTCCCATGAACAGGTATTCAACGCCGATGGACCAGTTCGGAGCAAAGCCAAATTCGAGGCCCGCCCCTACCGTGCCGCCCCAGCGGGTTTCATTGGCGTCGTTGATGGTGAGCCCAGTCGCAACATCGACAATTCGGTATTTGTCGCGAACGACCGCAGCGCCACCCTTCACGTAGAGCAGCACGTTGTTCCAGGCGTAGCCCACCTGGCCTGTGAACAGACCGAACGCATCAATCTTGGTTTCATCCTGGACGCCGGCGAAGACGAGATTGATGTTCGAGCCCTTGAAATCGGCCCAGTTGCCCTGCGCCTCCACACCGAACACCCAATTCGCCGTCTGCCAGCGGTAGCCGATCTGACCGCCAGCCGTGCCTCCGGTCGCATCGTGACACCCCATGGCAAGAGGCGGAGCGACGACCACGCCGCCGGCATTGATCACATCCAAGCATTTATGGGCTGAACCGCCGCCGCCATTGAGGCCGAGGTAGAGGCCGCTCCAATGTAGATCGGCGGGACCATCGGCGGCGGCTTGGTATAGGGCCGCGCGGCCAGATCAGCGGCAGAGGCAGGCGGCCAGCGCGATGAGGGCTACCGTGCCGAGCAGGACTATTTTCATTTTTGACCCCAGTGTCGAATCGACTGCGGCCCCCAGGTCCTCAACCTATCATTGCTTTCCGATACTCCTGTCACCTGAGCGCCACAGCACGGAAGAAACGGAGAGTTCCACAATTTGACCTCGCTCTGCCCCTTGTCGCGAAGCGGAGATCAATCTCTTGTCCGAGCTGCGTGGGCATCGCGGATAACGTGCGATTACTGCAACCAGAAAAGTGCGCGATAGGACAATGGACGGCGCTTAGCCGATCGGTAGTAAGCTATCGAGAAACCAGCCATTAAGGGCTGCGTGGGACCCTGCGCGAAAAGGAGCCGCCGTCCGATGCCAAGCACCCGCCGCGAGGTCGAGAAGGCTCGCTTCCCGTTGTGGGCGGCGGCTTTCGTGGCGCTGGCCTGCGTCGCCATTCTGGCGCTGAGCGGATGGCGCGAATGGGAGTCGCGCCAGGTCGAGCTGCGCAACGCCGAAGTCGACATGGCCAATCTTGCCCAGTCGCTGTCGCAGCACGCCGAAGACACGTTCGAGCTCGCGGACACCATCCTCGCCGGAATGGTCGACCGGATGGAGGTCGGCGGAACGAGTCCGGCCGCGGTCGCGAAAATCCAGAGCTTCCTGCAAGCCCGCAAGTACAATAGGCATCGCATCCGCGGCATCTTCGTCTACGACGAAACCGGCCGCTGGCTCGCCACGACCGAAGATGTCGACTTCGTGAGCCTCAACAACAGCGACCGCGACTACTTTCAGCGCCATCGCGCCTCGGCCGATCGCGGGACCCTGATCGATCGGCCGGTCAAGAGCCGGTCCGGCGGACAGTGGATCATCACCGCGTCGCGCCGCTTCAATCATCCCGACGGCAGTTTCGCCGGCGTGGTGCTGACTAGCATCGACGTCGCCTACTTCACTCAGTTCTACCGACGCTTCGACATCGGTACACACGCGCGGCTTCGCGCCGATCTTTAGCGGTATTGCCTAGCCGGTGTAGTCCGATGGCTGTGCCGCGTACGTGGGCGCTGCAAACCGCGCCACATTCTCCCTCGAGATCAGCCCGCACCAACTGACTTCTGAGCGCTATACCGGAATGGCGAGAATCAAATCGGTCTGGTGGGCTGCTGGTCAGCGATGTCAAACCGCGTGACTATCCATCGTCGCACCCCCAGCGAGTTGCCGAAATCGCCTGTCGATTCAACCAGCGCTAGGCCGTGAATGCGCAACCCAGGTTACGATAGCTGCGATGACGATGCAAAAGGCGGATCTGCCGTGAGCGTGCTCATCAGCACCTGAACGCCGGCGCGTTCTCCGCGGGCGAGAAGCATATCGATCAGAATATGTAGCGACAATAACATTAGGCCGAGGCTACCTCTAGTTCCTAGTGGAAGTGGCACGGTTTTGGTCTGACAGACAAATGTGTTGCCTGTACCGTTCGAGCGTACGGGGTGAAGCCGACTGCAGACTCTGCGGGCCGCGCTGGTGAGACGGATTGCCAGGTCAAACTGTCCTCGCCTCGTCACCTGACGGCGCAAGCTGTGATGCGTCCTGCGCCACTTGGCGGGAATGATCGGTCGCGATCAGGAGATAAATGGCCGGTACCACGAAAAGGGTGAACAGCGTACCGATCGAAAGTCCGCTTGCGATGACAAGTCCCATGTTGAAACGCGAAGCCGCTCCGGCGCCGCTTGCGAGGATCAGCGGAACCACGCCAAAGACCATTGCTGCCGTGGTCATGAGGATTGGCCGCAATCTGATTCCAGCCGCCTGCTCGATGGCTTCGCGCTTGAGGACGCCGCCGCGCTGCAGCTCGTTTGCGAATTCGACAATCAGAATGCCGTGCTTGCTGATCAGGCCCATCAACGTCACCAAGCCGACATCGGTGTATATGTTCAGCGATGCGCCGCCGATGCCGAGGCTCACGAAGATCAACGCGCCGGCGATCGACATCGGCACCGATACCAATATGATGCATGGATCGCGGAAGCTTTCGAACAGCGCTGCAAGCGACAGGAAAATGATCACCAGCGCAAATCCGAACGTGGCGACAAAGCCGGAGGATTCCTGGATATATTGCCGGGACAAGCCGCTGTAGTCGACGGTGTAGCCTCGGGGTAACGTCTTGGCAGCAAGATTGCTGAGGAAGTCCAGGGCGTCGGACTGCGCTACGCCGGGCGCCGCAACGCCCTGAATGGTGGCGCTGTTAAGCTGCTGGAAATGATTGAGCGTCTCCGGGACCGTTTTGGTCGCGATGTGCGCGATCGTCGACAGCGGCACGGGAATGCCCGAAACGTTGGCCACGTAATAATTGAGCAGCTGATCGGCATTCAGACGAAACCGTCGCTGGACTTGCGGGATTACCTTGTAGGAACGCTGGTCGAGGCTGAAATAGTTCACATACCCACCGCCCAGCATCGCCCCCATCGCGTTGCCGACATCGCTCATCTTGAGCCCAAGTTGCGCAGCCTTGTCGCGATCGATCTCGACGACTGCTTCGGGATTGTCGATCTTCAGATCCGTGTCGAGGAAGATGAACATCCCGCTGTCGATCGCAGCTTTCAGGAACTGCTGGGCGGCATCGTCGAGCTTGTCGAACGAATCGGTTGTCTTAATCACGAACTGTATCGGCAGCCCCTGGCTGCCCGGTAGCGGAGCCAGCTGAAAGGCGGCGATCCGCGCCCCGGCAACCTGGTCGAGATGCTTCTGGACGATCGGCTGCAGCTGGTTGCTCGTCCTTGTGCGCTCGTCCCACGGCGTCAGCACCATGCCCGAGACCACGCGCGCAGGCGAGTTGATCTGGAAGACGTGATCGGTCTCCGGATATTTCTTCATGATCTGGAAGACCTGCCGCGCATACAGGACCTTTTGCTGTAAGGTCGCGTCTGGCGCCAACGTGGACGTCGCAATCACCACCCCCTGGTCTTCCTGGGGAGCAAGTTCGCTCTTGGCGCCTGCATAAAGGAAATAGATGCTAGACAGCACGAGCAGTGCGAAGACGCCTGTTACAGGTACATAGTCGAGGCTGCCGTGCAGCCAGCTCAGATAGAGACGACGTAGCGCCTCAAAACGGCGATCAATGAGGGCGGTGAATCGTGCCTGCCAACCGCGCGTTGCGCCGTGCGGCTTGAGCAGACGGGAGCTCATCATCGGCGACAGCGTCAGCGCGGCAACGGCCGATATCGTCACCGTGCCGACCAGGGTGAATGCGAATTCCGTGAACAGCGCGCCGGTCAGACCGCCCTGGAACGCGATCGGGACATAGACCGCGACAAGGACAACCGTCATGGCGATGATCGGGCGGCCGAGTTCTCGCGCCGCCTCGATCGCCGCAACGACCGGCGCCTTGCCGGCCTCAAGGTGACGATTGATGTTTTCGACGACGATGATGGCATCATCGACCACGAGCCCGATCGCAAGCACCAGCGCCAGCAGCGTCAAGAGATTGATCGAGAAACCGACCGCCAGCATCATGGTGAAGGCGCCCACCAGCGACAGCGGGATCGCGACCATCGGGATCAGGACGGAACGCCCCGACCCCAGGAACAGGAACACGACGAGATTGACGATCAGCAGAGCCTCGGCGAGCGTCTGCACGACGTCATAGATCGCCGCGCGCACGAATTTGGTGGAATCGTAAACGATCTGGCCGCGCAGTCCGTTGGGCAGCTGTTGTTGTATGTCCGGGAAGATCCGGTGTACGCCCGCGATCACGTCGAGCAGGTTGGCAGTCGGCGCTACCTGGATGCCGATATAGACCGCCGGCTTGCCGTCGAATGCGACCTGTGTGTCGTAGTCGTCGGCGCCGAGCGAGACGTTTGCGACATCCTTCAACCGCACGATCGCGCCACCCGCTTGCTTGACAATCAAGTTGGCGAATTCGCTCTCCGAATGTAGGCCGGTCGATGCTGTGAGATTGACCTCCACCATCTGTCCCTTGGTGGTGCCGAGCCCGGAGATAAAATTGTTCTGCGTCAACGCAGCCGCTACATCTGCGGCGCTGAGGCCATAAGCAGCCAGCTTTTTCGGGTTGAGCCACGCCCGCAGGGCAAAGTTCTGTCCGCCGAGAATTTCCGCAGTCTGAACGCCCGGTACGGCCTGCAGCTTCGGCTGAACGGCACGGATGAGATAATCGGTGACTTGATTCCGTCCCAGCACGTCGCTGTCGAAGCCGAGATACATGGCGTCGATCGTCTGACCAATCTGCACCTTCAGCACCGGTTGCTGCGACCCCAAGGGAAGCTGGTTGAGCACCGAGCTGACCTTGGTGTTGATTTCCGTCAGTGCCTTGTCGGCATCGTAGTTGAGGCGGAGGTTGATGGTGATCGTGCTGGCGCCGCTTGCGCTATTCGAGCTCATGTAATCGATGCCGTTCGCCTGGGCGATCGCGTTCTCGAGCGGCGTTGTAATGAAGCCGGCGATCACATCGGGGGCAGCGCCGTAATAGGTGGTAGTAACGGTGACGACCGCATTCTGCGTGCGCGGATATTGCAGCACAGGCAGCGAGGTCATGGCGCGTAGGCCGAGCGCGAGGATCATCAGATTGACCACAGTGGCAAGAACGGGTCGGCGAATGAAGAGGTCGGTGAAGTTCATGGCAGGCCTCTCATTGTTCGGAGACCTGCGGGTTCGCGCTGAAAGGCGTGGTGACTTCATTATTGATCTGGACCGGCGATCCGTTGTGCAGCTTGTTCTGCCCGGCCGTGACCACGACATCGCCGGGCTTGATTCCATCCAGCACCGCGACCTGGTCACCGCGGGTCTGGCCGGTTTTCACGAAGACCTGGTGCGCAATCTTCTGCTCCTGCCCGCTCTCGTCCCTGCCGGCATCTTCGATCAGATAGGCAATATCTCCATACGCGTTGTAGTAGATCGCCGTCTTCGGCAGCGTCACGTAATCCTTCTGCGTCCCCACATCGATATCGACGGTCGCAAACATTCCCGGCAGCAGCTTCTCGTCGGGATTCTTGAATGTCGCCCGGACCTGGACATTCCGGGTCGCCGCATTGACGAGGGAGTTGATCGCCATGATCGTGCCGGTGAATGTCTCATCAGGATAGGTGTCGACCTTCGCAATGACGGGTTGGCCGACTCTGATCTTTGCCAGGTCCTGCTGCGGCAGGTAGAAATCCACGAAGATCGGATCGAGCTTCTGCAACGTCACGATCGGCGTCCCCGGCGCGATATACTGGCCGAGGTCGACCTGACGGATGCCTAATCGGCCGGAAAAAGGTGCTCGGATCGACTTGTAGCCGACAAGCGCCTGTTGTTGCGCAACCTGCGCCTGGTTGTTCTTGAGCGCTGCCAGGTCCGTATCAGCAGTCTGCTGGCTCACGGACTGGCTCTTGAGCAACCTGACGTCGCGATCGTAGTTGAGCTGCGCCAGCGCCGTCGTCGCCTCCAGAGCGTGCAAATGCGCGACGTCATCGGCGTCTTCCAGCTCGACGAGCAATGTTCCCTGCTCGACTGCTTCGCCGGACTGGAAGTGGATGGCTTTGACGGTACCGGCGACCTGCGGACTGAGGTCGGCCCCCTTTTCCGCCCGGGTGCTGCCTACGGCCTCCAGGCGGTCCTGCCACCGCTGCGTGCCGACCGTGATCGTGGAAACCGTCTGCGGTGGGTTGCGCAGTCCGGCGATCGACTTCTGAATCATCCTGGCCCGAAAAGCTTCAAACCCGAACACCGACCCCAGAACCAGCCCGACAGCGAGCAGCATGATGGCCATGCGTCGAAGCATTCGGGAGCTCTGGCTTTTGGAAGGAACGGCGCTTTTCATTGCCGTTGACCATCAGTTGTGGCGCCCGCGGCGCGCCTCGTCCCCCCGATTTTCCGAGATGCAGTTCCAGGACTGATCTGAAACGACTATTGAATGCGGCGGTTCCCGACATCTGTTTCACGGCGGGAACTGCCTCACAAACCGTCGCGATCCGGGGGCCAGGGTTTCGTAGCCTGGAGCCAACCCGTAGGCTGGGGTGGGGTGCTAGGAAGGCCGGGGCGACACTTTGATCGGCCGAAGAGAGCCTGGACGGAGGGACCCGCTACTACCTCACCGGCGAAGCGGCCTTGATTTCAGCACGGTCTTCGCCGGCTTCACTGGAGGTGACGAAGGAGCTTTCCTGGAACCGCGCAAGGGCAAGTCGCGGCGCGGACAAGTCCTGGCAGGACATGTGATCGATCCTGCGCTGCATCAGCGCGTAGCATTCGCACGCCATGCCGTCGAGCCGCGCCCGGTCGACCTCGACGAAGCCGCGCCGGTCGGACCTGATGGCCCCCGCTGCGCGAAGCTTGCTCATCGTCAGCGTCACCGTCGTCCGCCGCACCCCGAGCAATTGTGCAAGTGCCTCCTGCGTCAGCGGAAGCACGTCGTCGGGAACGCGGTCGTGAATCTGCAGCAGCCACCGCGCCATGCGGCCTTCCACCCGATGCAGCGCGTTGCAGGCGGCCACGTGCTGGAGCTGCAACAACAGCGTGCGGGCGTGGACCTGCACCACGTGCCGGATGGCTGCGCTTCGCGCATAGGCGAGCCGGAATTTCGCGGCGGAAATCCGCGATGCGGTGCCGGCCACGCGAGCCATCGCGGTCACGGACGACCGCGATGGGCCGAGCATCGAGAGCGAGGCCAATGCGCCTTCCCGCCCCATCAACGTGGTCGCGACCGTTTGCCCGTCGGGCATGTCGACCATGAAGGCGATGGCGCCGCTATGGGGAAAATAAACCTGATCGAGCTCATCGCCCGCCCGCACCAACACGGCGTCGGGTTCGAACGAGATTTTCTGGAAGTGGGGCGTGAGCAGGTCGAGATCCGCCGGCGGCAACGCCGCCAAGAGCCTATTCCCAACGCTGGTCGGGTGCGCGGTCACTGAGTAGTCCTTCCCGGAACGAGCAACCAATGCCCCCAGTGAGACGCGCTCATCATCTTCAACATCCAGAAAGCGAGATCGGGCCGTATTCGTCGGGGTAGATCCGTCAACTTCGAGACGCATGGTCTCGCGGCATTCGCACGCCACCGCCGCGAGGCGCGATCGGTCGATCTCGATCTGGCCCCGTCGATCAGATCTGGTCGCGCCGGACGCGCGCAGATTGCGCATCAGGAGCGTCACCGTCGTTCGTCGCACGCCGAGTATTTGCGACAGCGCTTCTTGGGTGAGCGGGAGGATGTCGTGGTCGATGTGGTCGCTTAAATAGAGCAGCCAGCGTGCCATGCGAACTTGGACCGGATGCAGCGCATTGCAGGCCGCGCCGAGCTGGAACTGCGTCAGCATCGCGCTGAGGTGGGCCTGGAGCGCGTGCCGGAGCGCGGGGCTGCGGTTGAAAGCGGCGCGAAATCGGGAGGCGGGGATCTGCGAGGCGGTCCCTGCCGCGTGCACGATGGCGGTAATGGCCGAAGGTGAGGGCCCTAGCGCGGAGAGGATGCCGACTGCTCCCTCACACCCGATTGCCGCGGTGGCAACCGTCTGCCCGTTCGCCATGTCGATCATCAGCGAGATGGCGCCGCTATGAGGGAAGAAGACATGCTCGACCTCGTCACCCGCTCGCGCGAGCACCGCGTCCTGATCGAGCGCGACCGCTTCTAGCTCGGGCGCCAGCAGAGCGAAGTCCGGTGGCAGCAGTGCTGCTAGAAGCCGGTTACCACTTCCGCCGGGACGCGTCACTGCAGGGTGAGGCATCGGCCGCCTTCTCCACTCCGAGCGGCGCAGACCGGTGGCCTCAACATCTGTTCGAATCTGCCTTCTCTACTTGCACCGAGATCCAGTTCATTTGCAGACGGCTTCAACAATTGCGCTCAAATCGCTCGCAGCCACGAAGCGGATTTTCTTGCAACATCATCGGGGCTTAGATGGGAAGTGCGCTACGAAGGCACAATTGCAAAATGCGCATGGGTAACACCGTAGGCGCGGCCACATGAGTTCCAATTTCCGGAACGCGGCAAACCCTGCTGCGATGGCGGAGGCGGCCCCGCGCCTCGCGTCTCTGCAAGGGCAGCCTCTCATTCATGAGCTAGGGCTAATAAGGCTGTACGCGTGCGGGGCTCGATAGGCGAAAAGTCCGGCAAGTAGCCTCACAGTGGCAGGGATTGCTATCGTGGGTATGTCCTGACCTCAATGACCGCCTGAGCCGGCATCGCATGGCCGGCGAATGCGCCCGACAGGCGCTTCACCGCGAGATCAGACGAGCCGTCGCGTCGCCAAGTGTTGCGATGGCAGCCATGGTTACGGCATCTGCCGTGGTTGCGAAGCCCCCGAAGGCCGCGGAGGCTCTAAAGGAAGGGGCGGACAATTCCTATGTTCCCGCTGACGGCGTCTCGACATTCGAAAACGTTTGGCAGACCGTGCGTGATCGCTTTTACGATCCGCATCACAGCGGACTGGACTGGCCCGCGGTTCGGGAGAGGTATCTCCCCGACGTTCGGCGGGCAACCTCCCAAAGCTCCCTGGCGCGCGTCATCAATACGATGCTGTCTGAGTTGCACGCTTCGCACACGCGTTTCTATACTCCGGATGACCCGGAATATTATCAACTTGCAGATATTTTTTCCGGCGCACTGCGACGCCGGGGACTGCAGCGTGCGTTTCCGGACGGCCGCATTTCGTACCCTGGCATCGGTATCATTTCACGTTCCGAGGCGACTGGTTGTAACACGATCATTGGCGTGATCGATGGAACTCCGGCTCAGCAGGCGGGCCTCCGCGCGGGTGACGAAATAACTGCGGCTGACGGCATGGCATTTGAGCCGGTCGCGTCATTCCGTGGGAAGGTGGGCAAACCGGTTATCTTGGAGGTGCATCGGGGTGCTTCGGTGGTGCAAATCCCGGTCAGGCCGGTCGACCTCGAGCCCACGAAAATGTTCTTGCATGGGTTGGAGTCCAGTGCTCGCGTCATCGAGTCCAACGGACGGCGCATCGGCTATGTCCATGTTTGGTGCTATGCCGGCTACGTCTATCAACGCGCCCTTGAACGCCTGCTGTCTCAAGGCGCGCTAAAAGACGCGGATGCGTTGATCTGGGATTTGCGCGATGGCTGGGGCGGCGCGCAACCCGAATATCTCGACCTGTTCAACGCCCGGGGGCCAACAATGCAGGTCACCGACCGAAGCGGTACTAGCGAATTCGTGAATGTGAAGTGGCGCAAGCCCGTTGCGATGCTCATCATCCACGGCGGTACGCGCAGCGGCAAGGAGGTCCTTGCCTATGGCTTCAAAAAGTACCGGTCGGGCGAGCTCATTCGGCACCCGGACAGAGGGCGCGGTCCTTGCCGCCACCGCGTTTCTCATCGGAAGCGGCTTGCTGCTGCTCGCAGTCGAAGATGTCCGGGTCGATGGCGAGCGCCTGGAAGGCGTGGGCGTGACGCCGACGATCGAGGTCCAGGCAGGCGGAGCCTCCGCCGGGTCGGAAGACCCCCAACTGAGCCGTGCTGTCGCGATTCTGTCCGAGACCTGATCCGGGCGTCATACTTACTTGCAAAGCAGGGCCAGCGCAAAAATGGTAATTGGAAGCGCGTGTCGGACGCAGGCCTTTGTCGCTTCAGATCGCCCTCAGCGCGTATTCAGAACGATCCAGCCTCTTCATGCAGCTCGCCACCTCGCATCAAGCGGCGGGCGATTTCGGCTGTCTGCAGGGACGCGCGTTCGGTCGGCGAATGCGCCGCGAGATAGCGGGCAACCGCGATGAGGATGTGCCGCCCCGCGTCTGTGTCGCCCCACGCGCCGAATTGCCGGACTCCCGCCTCCAGCAATCTGATACGCATGAAAGCCGGCATCTTCGCGCAGCACCGCATGCGCGAGCGTGGCGATCAGCGCCCGCGGCGAATGACCGAGCGTGAGATGCCGTGCCACCAGGCGTGCGGCAAGATCGACCTGTCGCTGCCGGTCGAAGGCGTCGAGCAAGGTGGCGCGGATCGTCTCTGGCTCCGCGGGCAGTTCATCGAGCTGCTCGCCGCCGTCGCTCGGGATGCGGGCCGGCGGCACATTGAGATAGCGAGCAAGGTAGAGCGCCATCGCCCCGTGCAATACGCTCCGGACGGCCGCGCCGTGCGCGTCGATGTTGGTGGTCCCGATGCGCGTCAGCATCTGGTGGACCGCGTTGGCGTAGGTGAAGACGTGATGCGCCGTCTCCCAATCGGCGTGCTCGTTGGCATTGCCAAAGCGCGCCACCCTGAGCGCTGCCGCATACGCGAGGGATTGGCCAAGGTCAGCAGGACCGGCACCGGCGCGGATCGCCCCCTTGAGCGCGTCAACGATCCTGGCCGGATCGTCACCGAGGAGCTCTTGGGCCAGTGCGGCGTGGCCCGACCAGGCACGCGCACCGCGTCCGGCAGCGAACAGGTCCGCAAGTTCGCTGGTGGATTCCTCACACAACAGAACAAGGTCAACGGGCTGGCGCCAGGCCGTGGATTCCTCGGCGCCACGGGCCGCCACCATCTGACCGACGACTGCCGGCAGCAGAGCCGCCGCGTGTTGCCAACCGATCAGGTCGAGGCATTCGAATGCCTTGTTGATGAAGTCAAGCGAGTGCCCGGTGTCGGCGAACGCCCGGTCGGTCGCAGCGGCGAGCAGGGCCTCGGCGAGTTCAGCCGGGGAGAAGCCGGCCGCAATCGCCGTGAGCAACGTGCGCTCGGCGGCCTCACGATGGCGCACGTTTGTCCAACGCCGCAGCCAGCGCTTGAGCGCGGCCGGATCCGGCCGGCTGTCCAGCGGCGCGCGTTCCCGCCGCGGTGCCTCGCCGTCGCAGTCCGCCGCCACGCGGCGCGCGCCGTGAAATAGCGCGAGATAGGCGTCCTCCTCCGGCAGCACAGGCAGGAGATTGGCGAGTGCCGTAAGGATCGTAAGACCGACGCCCCAGCCGTCGCGGTTTTGCGCCCCGAACAGCGCCACCTGCCGGACGATTTCGGCCTGCGATACGCCGGCGGCGAGCTGACCATGCACGGCCTTGGCGATGACGAGGCCGAGGTCGTGGGCGAGGCCGTCCGCAAGCCGCTGACGCCAGTGCCCGGCGGGATCGGCCTGAGTGAACGTGGTCTTCACCCAGACGTCACCATTGCGCACCTCCACCGGGCAGATCGGCACGTCGTCCGCCCATAGGTCGAAGGTGCAGCCGCTTTCGAGATCGAAGCGAGCGTGGTGCCAGTGACAGGTCAGGATGCCGTCCTCGATGCTGCCGCGCTCGAGGGGAAAGCCCATGTGCGGGCACCGATTGTCGAGGGCGAAGACACGCCCGCGGTCGTAGATGACGAGGATCGGACGATGGCCACCGTGCACAACGAGCCGCCCCTTGATCTTCAGCTCCTCAAGGCTGCCCGCCAGCGCAAATTCCTTGCTAGGCGCGTCCATAAGCATACCTCCCATTGTCGCTTTGGGGGCGCTGCAGGTCCTCCACAACATAGGCATCGTCACGCGCCAAGGCGAGAGGATGCCGTAGTTTAGGGCTGCGCCAAAGGAACCGCACCGGATCATCAAGTGGTACGGAACGGAGGTACAGCTCGATCGCGTTCGGCTGTTTCGACACAAGCGTGCGACTTGCCTAAATCGCCTGCCGATCCAACCAGCGCTGGGGCGCGCACCGACAAATTGATCATGTCCACTCAGCCACCAACAAAGGATGTCCGTTTCGATTTGTGCACTAGCCATCCGGCAGTGCGCGCTGAGCCTGACGAAGAATCACAATTTCATATCGCCGCACGATGATCGAAAGCGCAGATCCCGCGCCAATAAACAATCCCAGTGACACGAGGCTCAGCGTCTCAGAAATCTTGTAGATTTCGGTTCCGACAGCGTGGGCACCGAAGCCGAAGACACACGCCCAGCAGATGCCCCCGGTGACGTTGAAGAGGAAAAAGCGACCCGCCGGCATGCCATTTGCGCCGGCAAGCAAAGCCGCAAACATGCGCAGCACCGCGACAAAGCGACCAAAAAACACGACTGCGCTGCCATAGCGAAAGAACAGGTATCGACCGATCAGCAACCGGTTTTCATCCAGACGAATGTATCGCCCGTATTTGCGAAAAAGCGGCATTCCGAAGCGGCGCCCGACCGTGTATCCGATTCCGTCTCCGATGATTGCGCCTGCAGCGGCCGCGGCGACCACGACAACGATGTCGATCTGATTGGTAGCGGCGGCCAGGAGAGCGGCCGCAACAAGGATAGTCTCGCCGGGGAGGGGCACGCCAGCGCTTTCTAGCGCAACGACCACGGAAATGATCCAGGGTCCATGGACCTGGATCAAACGAATCAGAGAGCTCGAGATAGAGGCAAAGTCCATCTTCTAAGACTGCCCGCTGCAGTTTCCTCCACTTCACCCCGACCGCACGAATTTCGCTCGGCGTTGCTCGCTGTCTCCCGCCAAGTGCCCTGCCATTCCAAGTGGCGCTGGGAGAGCGTATCATGCTCCGATGATCCGCTGAACCTGGGAGGCAATCATGCAGTTCAGGACAACCGGACTATTGTTGCTGGGCGCGATGGCGCTTCCCGCCTCCGGGACCGCACAAACCCCCGCCGCTCCTCCGGCAATAACACGAACAGTGATCGCAGCAACCAAACTGCCGATCGTCACCAACCTGCCGGTCCATTTCAAGGCGGTGAGCGTCACCCTGCAGCCGGACGAGGGGAGTAGCGTCGCGGCGGCCAGCGGCATCCTCTATCAGATGTCAGGATCGACCGAGATCGTGCTCGGTGGCGAGGTCAAAATGCTCAATGCCGGAGAAGGGCTGTTCATCGCCGACGGAAAGGCCGCCGCGCTGACGGCAGGCAGTGGGACGCCGTCAATATTTCTCCACTTCTTTCTCGTCCCCGCTGGAGAATTGGGTCGGCCTGCCGAGACGGCACCTGCCGTCGTAAGAGAATTGTACCGCACGGCGAGCCCGATCCCCAACCTGAACCCAGGTAATTATGATCTCAATCTCACGCGGGTCACATTTCCGGCGCAGATGCCTTCCAACCCGCCCCACCATCGGTCAGGCGCAGCTCTATACTTCATACTCTCAGGCACCGGGGCCAACACGGTCGACGGCAAAACAGAAGCAAGGGGACCGGGGTCCTTGATCTATGAACCGCACGACCTCGTGCACCAATGGGGAAACCCAGGCGATGAGCCGTTGACATTCCTGGTCTTCAACATCAATCCGGAAGGTGTGGTAGCCGTGCTTCCGGGTGCACCAGTGAAGACCCAATAGACAACGGCGAGCGGCCTGCAGCAGAAACTCCCTGACTTCATCAAGAGCGAATGGCTGCTCGATCAAATGGGTGATGGGCACGCACTACACCGCTGTACTCGCCTGCAACGCGCCCACCGTGAGCCGGAGTTGGGTGACTTGTCCGGAGCACAAGAACGATCGAGCCGATGCCGCGAATGCGTGCCGAACCACGATCCGTTTGTTGCCCTAGGGTACGTCAGCCCGGCCGGTCCTTGGTGGCGGCTTAGGCGGGCATCACATCTTCGCTAGGCAATCGGGCGACCACGTGTGGCGATCCGGGAATCTTATCTGATTGCGAAGCGTTTCGACGGGTGGAGCAGAGCAATTTCGACAGTTACCAGATGCTGCGCATCGACGAGGCACCGGCCGTCGAGGTTCACATCATCCAGAGTAACGAAGAGCCTGGCGGCATCGGTGAGCCCGGCACGTTCGGCATCGCTCCCGCCGTCGCCAACGCAATCTTCGCGGCGAGTGGCAAGCGGCTCCGCAAATTGCCGATCGTCCCCGAAGTCCTACGGCGGGCATGACGACAACGGACGGACAACGCCTCGACCTCGCCGTATCCGTCCGCCGGAGACCACCTTGCCGAATGAGGCGCGGTATTGAGAACTGTCCTTTTGGACGGTGATAAGTTCAGCACCCAAGTCGGTCGGCTCGATGTGGTTGAGAGGGGTCGGCATCGACGCTGGTCCGAGGACGAGAACATCAAGATCGTTCTGGAGAGCTTGCAAGCCCCACGCCAGATTACGGCGACCGCGCGACGATATGGCATTTCGCGCTCGTTGCTGCTCCGATGGCGACAGTTGTTTCGCGCCGAGAGGAATGCGACCGAGCAACTGATCGCTTTGACCCGTGCGTCTCAGAAGGGCCCAAGTGCAGACGCGCCTGCATGGGTCAGGGTCGTCACCGCATTTTCGGTGACGGCTCGGAGAATCAGGCTGTGGGGGTTGGGTTCAACGTCGCGCGCGATGACCTCGGAATAACGGGGCGTCCCGTTCCGCCGAGCTTCTCAAGACGGGTCTCGACGTTGAGCATTGGAACCTGCTCAGGATCAAAGCCCGCAAGCTGAACCAGCCTGCACGCCCTTTCTCGCGGGACATCCTGTTCGAAGCTATGATAAGCTGGTTTCGGCGCGCCTTGGCCGGACGAAGATCGGCGTCCCTCTCAGCGGCTTTGCCTGACGGCGGAGTCCAGCAATTTGTCCGTCTTTTCGGTTCGGCGCTGATGGCGATAGTGGCTTCCAGGTCCAGCGGGCATGTCGAGCAAGACTTCTGCCCGAAATGCTTGGGCGCGCCGATGGCAAGCGAAAGGCTATCCTGGCCGCGTTGTCCGCGGCGGACCACTCGGTGAGGTCAATCGTTGCTCTACAACTCTATCCAAGTACCTTCTGAAATCATCCATAAATGGCAAGAGGTCGTGGACGTGCTTGCCGAGATCATGCACGTTCCTTCTGCTTTGATCATGCGAGTAGAGCCGCCCAACATCAAAGTTTTCGTATCCAGCGAGTCCAAAGGGAACCCCTACGAACCGGACGAGCTCGCACCCCTTAACACGGGGCTTTATTGCGAAACCGTGATGAAGACGTGCCAACCTCTGCTCGTTCCAGACGCCCTTCGCGACGAAGTTTGGAAATCAAACCCTGACATCAAGCTGGGGATGATTTCCTACCTTGGCGTACCGATCAGTTGGCCCGATGGCGAGGTATTCGGAACGATTTGCGTTCTCGACAACAAAAGGAACGAGTACAGCAAGCCCTACCTCAGACTGCTGCATCAGTTGCGCGACGCGGTGCAGATTGATTTGCAAAGGTTAGCGGCGCAGCACAGACAGCTCGAAGAACGGGAGACGAAAATCCGGCGTCTGGTCGACGCCAACATCATCGGGATCTACATCTGGGAGCTCGATGGTCGGCTCCTTGAGGCCAATGATACGTTTCTCCGTCTGGTGGGATACGATCGCGAGGATCTCATCTCGGGTCTTGTGCGTTGGACGGACCTCACGCCGCTGGAATGGCGCGATCGCACCGCACGCGCCCAGGAAGAATTAAAGAGAACTGGCGCGGTGCAACCCTTTGAGAAGGAGTACCTTCGCAAGGACGGCAGCCGCGTGCCCGTGCTGATCGGCTCGGCGGCGTTCGATGAACAGCGAGACCAAGGCGTCGCGTTCGTGCTCGATCTGACCGAGCGCAAGCGGGCGGAAGCGGAAGCCCGCGAAAACGAGCGGCGCTACCGCGAAGCGCTGATGGAGCTCGCGCACGTCAATCGCGTCACGACAATGGGCCAACTGACGGCTTCGATTTCACATGAAATGAAGCAGCCGATCGGGGCGGTTGTCGCCAACGCAGAGGCCGGGTTGAACTGGCTTGATGCTCAGCCGCCAGAACTGAATCGGGTCCGACAGACGCTTGGTTGGATAATAAATGATGGCCTGCGAGCCGGCGAGATCATTGGTCGGATCCAGGGGCTTATCAAGAAGGCGCCTCCGCGGCGAGAGGAAATAGAGATCAACGCGGCAGTGCTTGAGGTCATAGCTCTGACCCATGGTGAAGTGGTGAAGAACGGCGTCTCGGTGCGGACGCACCTCGCGGACGGCTTGCCGCTCATTCGAGTAGATCGGGTCCAACTGCAACAAGTGGTCCTCAACTTGATCATCAACGCCGTCGAAGCGATGAGCGCCGTCCGCGAGGAGCCGCGTGAGTTGCTGATCAGCACTGGCAGAGATGCCCTGAATGGCGTGCTCGTCAGCTTGCGAGATTCGGGGCCGGGGCTGGATCCGGCGAGCCTTGAGCAAGTCTTCGACCCATTCTACACGACCAAGCCCAGTGGCATGGGCATGGGATTATCAATTTGCCGTTCGATCGTCGAAGCGCACGGGGGACGGATTTGGGCGAGCGCGCATGAAACTCGAGGCGCGGTCTTTCAATTCAGCCTGCCTCTAGAGCGAGACGAGACCATTTCCGCTGAATACGCCGGCCAATGCCGGCGGCCTGAGAAAGCGGATACGGAGAGCGAAAACGAGAGCCCGTTCTCCGCGAAGGCAGATGTCTCTACCGAGATCGGCCGCCACGCGCTGGAGCACGCTGCGCGATAGAGTTAGGCCAGCAACGTTCGGCTCAGGTCAATGCCATGCTTTGCGGAAACTTTGAACGCCGCGCGGTGCCGAGCCCGATCAGGAAGGTCGCGGCGATGCCGACTGCGCGCCAGCACACGTGATGGTGAAAGCTCCGGGACTTCGTGACCTCGTCGGCCCGATTCGAGGGGTTGTAGGTTTCCCCGGGAGCAGCCCTTGGCAAAGTTCGCGCGTGCCTTTGGCGAAGCACCGGCTATCGCTTTCACGGCCTCGACGATCGACGCAAGACTGGCGGCTGCGCTACCGGGTCTATCTGGACGCCGGCCTGATCGAGCCGTCGGAGAGCGGGATGGTCAGCGACCAGTACGAGGACGCCCCCAACGCCTGGACATTCGGCATCCACGGTGCGTATTGATCCTCGCTGATCCCATGATGAAGCAAACGATGCCCCGGCCGCGTTGAGAATCCGCCGTCTTGAAGGTGACGGTGCCGAGATCTTCGACCAGGTGTGCCTCAGGAGCTCGAATCGTCGCGATGCAGGCCGACAGTCCGTACCGGGCGGGGGCCGGTAGGAAGGCGTGGACGTCTTGGACGTGCAAGCGGACTGTCTCGCCACCGCATGGATGCGCGAGGCACACAGACGCTCGCCCATGACGTCCGAGGAATTCAACGGCTCGCCGGCCAGATATCTCTCTTTGACGAGGTTCACACTCACGGCGCCACCTCCGCTGATTTAGAAACTCGTCAAGGGCGACCGAGGAACAGGACGGAAGGCAGGCCGAATGGAGGGGAATTCACCTGTATGCGCCCCGATCCAGCTGTCAGATGGGAATTTTCCAGGGCGCGCGGCGCAGCCCCGAAAGATAATCGATATGGCGCAGGACCGCATCCTGCGATTGGAGGCTGGCGAGCTATCTAGCGGGGATGTCGACACTTCGCGGCAGAATGTCGAGACCGAGCGCGCGATCATTGCGTCGCTGGGCCTAAAAGGTCGTCGATTTAGGCAACGTCGGGGGAAGAGATCGTCGATGCGATCGTTCCCATAACCTGGTGAAAAATAATGGGCCGGGGTCGTGTCCCCTGTGATGGTGTAGCTCGGTAGAGCAAAGCCGTCCGTACGAGCGCCCTCCAATAGCGCCGTAGCGGACGGGCGGCTTTGCGGTGGTCACCGGCGATTCGGGTTGCTGACACCAACCTGATTCGAGGAACCACCGATGACCGACGAGATGATGAACCTGCGGACGCTCGTGGAGAAGACCCCTGATGCGGATCTGCTGCGCGAGATGATCGGCTTTGCCGCCCAGCGCCTGATGGAGCTGGAAGTCGAAGGCCAGACCGGGGCCGCCTATGGCGAGAAGAGCCCCGAACGCCTGGCCCAGCGCAACGGCTACCGCGACCGGACCTGGGAGACCCGCGCCGGGACGGTCGAACTGCGCATCCCCAAGCTGCGCAAAGGCTCCTACTTCCCCGGCTTCCTGGAGCCCCGCCGCATGGCCGAGAAGGCGCTCACCGCCGTGGTGCAGGAAGCCTATGTGCAGGGCGTCTCGACCCGTTCGGTTGACGATCTCGTGCAGGCCATGGGCATGAGCGGCATCTCCAACAGCCAGGTGAGCCGGCTGTGCGGTGAGATCGACGACAAGGTGAAGGCGTTCCTCGCCCGTCCGATCGAGGGCGACTGGCCGTATCTGTGGATCGACGCCACCTACGTGAAGGTACGCCAGCAGGGCCGCATCGTGTCGGTCGCGGTGATTGTCGCGGTCGGCGTCAACAGTGACGGCCGGCGCGAAGTTCTCGGAATGGATATTGGTCCCTCCGAAGCCGAGACGTTCTGGACGGCATTCCTGCGCAAGCTTGCCCGCCGTCGCCTGCGTGGTGTCAAGCCGGTCGTGTCCGACGCCCACGAGGGCATCAAGGCCACTGTCGCCAAGGTGCTCAATGCCAGTTGGCAGCGCTGCCGTGTGCACTTCATGCGCAACGCGCTCGCGCTTGCCGGCAAGAGCGGCCGGCGCGTCGTCTCCGCCTTCATCGCCACCGCGTTCGCCCAGGATGATGCCGAGGCCGCACGAGCGCAGTGGCGCAAGGTCGCCGACCAGCTCCGCCCCAAGCTCCCCAAGCTTGCCGCCTTCCTCGACGAAGCAGAGACTGATGTACTCGCCTACATGACCTTCCCGCCCCAGCATCGGACCAAGCTGCACTCGACCAACCCGATCGAGCGCCTCAACGGCGAGATCAAGCGGCGCACCGAGGTGGTCGGCATCTTCCCCAATGAGGATGCCATCGTCCGCCTCGTCGGCGCGATCCTGCTTGAGCAGAACGATGAGTGGGCCGTCCAGCGCGCCCGCTACATGACGCTGGAAACCATCGCCCCATTGAGCGATGATCCCGCCGTCAGCTTCCCGGCAATCGCCAGCTGACCTGCCCGGCTCCCGCCGGTGAACGCGGTGTCCCACCGCCAGCTACACCACGCCCGGGGACACGATCATGGGCCGGGCTCTTGGCGCAGTTCAAGTAGATCGCACGCTCCGCCCTGGTTGACCGAATTCTGGGCCTAGATCTGTCGCGTAGAAATTGATTATTGATGCCTGCTTAAATCGTCTCAACTACGTTGTAGGCAGCGGTGGGACGATGCAAACCCATTGAGAATGGTCACCTCACGTGGCGACGATCTCAGAAGGCAAATCCTGATAGGCTCGCACGCGGCGTTTGAGCAAGACGTTCCACCGCCACGCAAGCCGTGGATGAGTGAAGATCGCCGGATCGGCCCGTTCGATGCTGCCGCGCTGGCCCGTGTTCTTTCAGTCGATCGATAAGCCAAGCGGATGACAGACAAGGAAAGGATGTGCGTTGGCCTTGTTCCCAACGCGATCGCGACCGCAGCGCTCAATTTGTCTGCCGCTTTTGAACCGAAGCCTGGTCGATTAGGAAGTCGTCCAACTTCCCGCCGCCTCGAAGCTGCGGCCGCAGCCACCGAGGCAGCCTGCCGCGACCCGACCATGTCTCCGCCGGGTTCTTCGGGTTGCGATATTTGGGACGAACGGGCGGGTATGGGCGGCGCTTACGATCGAACCGTGTGGCCTCGTTGGCCAGTCCAATCTTGTGGAGCCGTTCCTCCAAGCGTGCTTTTTGTACTAGGAGTTTCTGAGTGAGGCTGGTGGCGACCTGTTGGTGAAGTGTCCAGAGCTCGTCAAGGGAGAGCGAATTGAAGTGCTCGGTGTTCATGGCTTGATCCGAATTCTTGGGAGAAGGCCCTGGCAGACAAGTCGGGAATGACGGAGCAGGCAAGACGTCAGTTAAACATTGGTCGTGCAATCCACATTTAAATGCGGGAGGTAGCGGCGAGAAAGGCACGACGGCGGTAATATCATGGCGGAGCATTTAATTTGGTGCGGAGGGGCAATCCTCGCTGAGGGGCCCGCAGACCGGTATCGTGACATCCACAAGCTTACCGCCCGACCAGTTGCGCTTTCGCATTGCCTTGCCGGCGCGGAGATGAGCGCAAACATTGCCGCAGCGACGGCGATCGAACGGACGCCTGCGTCGCGGAGCGCGAGCGGGATCGATGCGCGGCGAAACGCAGGTGGCTCGATTTAATTGAGCGCGCTGCCGCGTGTTGGCAACCCAGGAGTGCTGGCGGGCTTATTAATTCGGATGGCCAGCGCACAATTAATTCATCACGCAGCCAGATTTAAGCCGCATGGGGGCCCATGTCGCCGCCAAGGCTCGTGCCGGATGGGGGCGCAACACCGGGAGTTTTCTATGTCCGGTCATTTGCGATTTTACTTCGCCAGTTTGGTCCTTGTTGGAGTTCTTTCAGGGACACCTGCGTTCTCGAACCCTTTTGCCGAGTTGTTCAATATCACCCCCCGCGAACCCGCTCCAACCTCTCCGGCGCAACCGGAATGCTTGGGGCGCCCCGGCAACTCGCCCCCCGACGGCCAGCATTGGGTCTATCGAATGGACGGTCACCGCAAATGCTGGTCTCTGGCCGAGGGGCTCGCGACGGTGAAGAAGCCAATTCGTCGCCGCGCGGCCAAAGATCAAGTTGCCAGTTTGGACGACGAAACGGTACGGCGCAGCCGGAGCGCGGTCGTTGATGCGCGCGCGGAGTTGCTGCGCTCCGCACCGGCCGAGGGGTCTCAGCCGCCTCTACCCGAAATCAAGGTAGCTGATGGCGCTTCCGAACTCGGTACGGTCCCCGCCCCGACGTCGGCGGCGCCCATCCCGGAGCTTCACAGCCGCCTTCTCACGCCCGAACACTCCATGCCTAGCCAAGTCGATGTTGAGCAGCTTCTCGCGGTCGCGCCGGTGGCCAACGATGCGGTGCCTTCGCCCGATCCACCGGCTATGGTGATCGGCTTGCGGATTGGGGAGGCGCGCGACGAGGCGCGGAGCTGGACGGCAACTTGGTTAGGCGTGCTGCTGATGACGCTGGGGAGCCTCTCCGTCTTAAGCTCGAGCCGCACGCTTCGGCAAGCGGTAAGATTAGGGCCCCTGAGGTAGCGCGATACACTAGGCAGGGTACCTGACGCGCCGCCACGCGATCGATGAGCTCTAACGCTGGTAGAGCCGAATTGCCACACGTACAAAGGTTCCGCGCGGCGTCTGGACCTAGACCAGTTTGGCACTGCCTGAGACGGACATTCGATTACGATGACGGTCCCCCTTTTGGTTGGGACGGCCATCATGCGGTACAAAGTGTTCGTGGTCGACAGCAGCCGGCGAGTGATCTGCGCCGCGAAGCTTGACTGCATTGACGAGCAGGCGGCGAGACGTCGAGCCGAGCAAATGTATGGCGAGCACGACGTCGAGCTTTGGGAAGGCGATCGGCTTGTTGCCGTTTTTCAAGGTGCAACGTCGAACGGAAATCCGTGCGACCGCTTTGTCCTGAATAGACGGCCGATCTCGCCGCCGAGTTAAATTAGTTCACGGCTCTTGCTCTGCTGCTCGCTTTGGCACGCCGCCTTTTGCCGAGTGTTCTCGCTTCTACATGCCGGAGTCTTACTTAGAAGCGTCTCCACTGCTCTAAGCTCCGCCACAAGCGCTTGGTGTCGTTTACTCAGAACAGCACAAGCATAAATCTCACGCGTACTGGACATCAGGTGCCTCAGAAAATGACTTGAACTAAGAAGTCGACGAAAAGAGAAAGGCCGAGCTGTGATCGCGCACTGCAAACGCTTCGGAGCTCAGGGACACCAGCAATACGACAGCACCGCCGAGAACACGGACGATCATTCTGGTCGTTTCCTCATCTGGTGGCTTTCGCCGCAGGAAGCCTGAATCGCGTCGAGCACGCAAATTAACAGTCGTGGTTGGTGCAAGGTGTTGCGCGACTGTTGCGTTCGTGCGTCGTCCGACGGGCAGCGAACCAATCGGCGCCCGCGATGCGCCACCCGAATGATTTACATAGGCAAATGCAGACTGATGGGTGGTCATCGATCGCGGATCGAGGCACGACGATGCGGTCGCATAGTCTTTGGCATGCCCCAGTGGGGATCGCGAATCAAATAATAGCGTCCATAGGTCGGAAGCCGACGATTTTAATCCGAGCAGGATTCGAGCCCCGGAATAATATCGCTGAGCTCCGTAAGATACCGGTATGGTCCGGCACGGGTGGCGCAAGAGGCCCCTTGCTGTTGATTTTGATGCATTAATCATTAAATGCGAACGCGCAAATAAACAAATGGACGAGTACAATGGTTTAATTTAGCTTTAAATTTAATCCGGAGTCGAATGATCGTGATCGCTCCTGATCACGGAAATCGCTCCTGGAGCGGAGGAATACTGCAAATCGATAATTGCAAACGTGGGCGGACCAGGACCGCCCCCGAATGGGCAGGGGATACAGTTCTAAATCTTTTCCCGTAACTCGGCGGCAGTTGGCCAGATCGTCGCTCATGGGCGGACAAGTCATTCGTCCCAGCGAACGCCGTTGCGTGAATTGATTTTGCGCTGACGCTCTCTACTCTGCAGCGAGGGCTATGAATGAAGCGCGCACGTTTTGTGTGGGAGTTCCAGACAATATTCAGCCGGGCTCGAATTGAAGCCGGTCTTCAGGCGATTTCGAATTCGTCTCCGTCAGCGTACGATCCTCCAATCGAGCTCAGCGTGCCGTTTGCGCACGGTCCGTCAGCTGTCGCGTACGGTTCGGCGCTTGAGACCAGCTTTTGCTTCTGTCAGGCCGCGACACTGGCTCGCGACACCCTATTGCGCGTTCGGAGCGACGCTAGCTCCAAACAAGCTTGAGGTCTTCACATGCTTTTCTTGCACATTTTCGCAGCCCTGAGCACGACGACAGTCATGCTCGACAGCGCAGAACTTTACTTCAGCAGTGCAGGGAAGGCAGTGGCCGACCATCACCGCGCAATTGTGCAGTTTGTCCAGGTCCGTGAACGCGGACGTATCACCCAAAGGATTTAGCTATGGCGACAACGGACGGCGGCAGCACGGTTTCTTTCGGAAATACTCCGCAAGCCAACACCGACATTTTCTCGTTTACGGAAGACGCCAGCAACATTCTCATCTTGAATGTGCTGGCAAATGATCTTGGGGGCGCGGCAAAGACGCTGTTCTCCCTGGACGATGGAACGAGCGCCTCCTCGTCCACTAAGAACTACGCACCGACAGACCTGCTGGTCAAAGATGTGGCGTACAGCGGTGATGCCGCCGGAATGGCCGCAACCGGTGACCGCAGCGCCCTCGGTGCACGCATCTGGATCGAAACGGACGGCACCGTTCATTACGACAAGGGCGACATCAACGTTCAGCTTCAGGCGCTGGCGACCGGGCAAACGCTGAGTGACACATTCACCTACGCTATCCAGCTGGGTAATGGCACGCTCAGTTGGGCGACCGTGACACTTCAGTTCAATGGCGCAAACGACTCGGTCTTCATCACATCGAGTCCGCAGAGCGGCTCGGCGGTAGAAGACGCGAACGCCACGCCGGATCTCTCGGATTCGCAGAGCGCGGCCGGCACCATCAGCTTCAACGACGCCGATCTCAGCGACACGCATTCGGCCTCGTTCGCGGCAGCCTCTTTCAATACCACTTCGCTCGGCACCTTCTCGCTCGATCCTGTCAACGAGCCGGCCAATGCCGCCAGCGGCTCGGTGCAATGGCACTATGCGCTTAACGATTCGGCTGCTCAGTATCTAGCCGCGGGCCAGAACGTTACCGAAAGCTTCGTGGTGACGATCAACGACGGCCACGGCTCGACGGCTACCCAGACGGTGACGGTGACCATCACCGGCACTAACGATACGGCAACCGTCTCTTCGGATTCCAAGTCCGTCACCGAGAGCGATGCCGCAGCGGCGCTCAACACCAGCGGCCAGCTCACCATCACCGACCCGGACACGGGCGAAGCCCATGTCGTCGCGCAGAGTAATGTCCACGGCAGCTATGGCGACTTCAGCATCGATGCCAACGGCGCCTGGAGCTACACCGGCAATGGCGCCCACAACGAGCTCACCGCCGGCCAAGAGGTGCAGGACCAGTTCACGGTGACGAGCCAGGACGGCACCGCCAGCGGCACCGTCACGGTGACCATCACCGGCACCAACGACGCCGCCACCGTGAGCTCGGACTCGAAGTCCGTCACCGAGGGCGACACCGCCGCCGCGTTGAACGCCTCCGGGCAGCTGACGATTGTGGATCCCGACAGCGGCGAAGCCCACGTCGTGGCGCAGACCAACGTGCAAGGAGCCTATGGCGACTTCAGCATCGATGCCAACGGCGCCTGGAGCTACACCGGCAACGGCGCCCACAACGAGCTCACCGCCGGCCAGCAGGTGCAGGACCAGTTCACGGTGACGAGCCAGGACGGCACCGCCAGCGGCACCGTCACGGTGACCATCACCGGCACCAACGATGCTGCCACCGTGAGCTCGGACTCGAAGTCCGTCACCGAGGGCGACACCGCCGCCGCGTTGAACGCCTCCGGGCAGCTGACGATTGTGGATCCCGACAGCGGCGAAGCCCACGTCGTGGCGCAGACCAACGTGCAAGGAGCCTATGGCGACTTCAGCATCGATGCCAACGGCGTCTGGAGCTACACCGGCAACGGCGCGCACAACGAGCTCACCGCCGGCCAAGAGGTGCAGGACCAGTTCACGGTGACGAGCCAGGACGGCACCGCCAGCGGCACCGTCACGGTGACCATCACCGGCACCAACGATGCTGCCACCGTGAGCTCGGACTCGAAGTCCGTCACCGAGGGCGACACCGCCGCCGCGTTGAACGCCTCCGGGCAGCTGACGATTGTGGATCCCGACAGCGGCGAAGCCCACGTCGTGGCGCAGACCAACGTGCAAGGAGCCTATGGCGACTTCAGCATCGATGCCAACGGCGCCTGGAGCTACACCGGCAACGGCGCCCACAACGAGCTCACCGCCGGACAGCAGGTGCAGGACCAGTTCACGGTCACCAGCCAGGACGGCACCGCCAGCGGCACCGTCACGGTGACCATCACCGGCACCAACGATGCTGCCACCGTGAGCTCGGACTCGAAGTCCGTCACCGAGGGCGACACCGCCGCCGCGTTGAACGCCTCCGGGCAGCTGACGATTGTGGATCCCGACAGCGGCGAAGCCCACGTCGTGGCGCAGACCAACGTGCAAGGAGCCTATGGCGACTTCAGCATCGATGCCAACGGCGCCTGGAGCTACACCGGCAACGGCGCGCACAACGAGCTCACCGCCGGCCAAGAGGTGCAGGACCAGTTCACGGTGACGAGCCAGGACGGCACCGCCACAGGCACCGTGACGGTGACGATCACCGGCATCAACGATGCGCCATTAACGGCTACCGACAGCAATGCGGCGGCCAACTCCGTGGCTGAAGGAGCCGCGGCCGGCACGACGGTGGGCATCACCGCGTCGGCGACAGATGTCGACGGACCCTTGGTGACCTACGCGCTGGCCAGCGACACCTCAGGCGGAGGCTTCACCATCAACTCGACCACCGGCGTAGTCACTGTCGCCGATCCGAGCAAGATCAATTACGAGAGCGCGGCGAGTCACGCTTATTCTGTGACGGTGCAGACCTCGGATGGCACGCTGAACAGCCAGCAGACCTTCAGCATCGCCGTGACGGACGTGGCGCCGTCAACGCCGGTCGATGGCAATGCGGCCACCAACACGGTGGCCGAGGGCGCCGCGGCGGGAACGAGCGTCGGCCTCACCGCGTCGGCAACTGATGTCAACGGGCCGGCGGTGAGCTACAGCCTGGTGGGCGACACCTCCAATGGCGGGTTTGCCATCAATGCGACCACCGGCGTGGTGACCGTCGCCGATCCGAGCAAGATAAGTTATGCCGGCAGCGGATCATCTCACAGCTACTCCGTAACCGTGCAGGCATCCGATGGCACGCTGAGCAGTCAGCAGACCTTCAGCGTTGCCGTGACGCAACCGGATACAACGCCGCCGACCGCCTCGGTATCTCATGCATTGAGCCAGAGCCATCAGACCTCCACCTTCACGGTGGCGGCGTCCGATGCGAGCGGCATCAAGACGGTTCAGCTGTTTGACACGATAACACCTTCTGGGAGTGGCACTGCAAACCAGCCAGTCCTGATCTATACGTTCACCGCGGCTGATATCGTGAACGGCAACTATGTTCATACGTTTACAGATGGACTGGCTCCGTTTGCGACCATCAACAACGACACGCATAAGATCAGCGCGGTCGTGACGGACAATGCCAACCTTTCGACCACTGTATTTGATGCCGTGACCTTCAACACTAATGGTGGAAGCGGCGGGAGCACAAAATTCTCGGCTCCGGCCGGTGTCGCTGGATCGCCCATCAACCTCGGCTTGAGTGACCCGACTGGAGGAATGGCAGAGGTGACGCTGACCATCACCGGGATGCTGGAGGGGTGCTCGATCAGTGGGACTACCCACAACCCAGATGGCTCGTGGTCGATCACAACGAGCAATCTCAGCTCGCTGACCGTCACGACCGCCGCAGACTACGTCGGGGCCTTCGTGCTGAACGTGGCAGAGCAATGGACCAATGCGGATGGCAGCATCGGGACAGCGACGATCCTGGACAATCTGGAAGCCTACGCCCCAGGCTCGCCCATCTTCGCCTGGTCGGGCGACGATACGCTGACCGCATCAAGCGGCCATGACACCCTGGTGTTCTCGCAACCGATCGGGAACGACAAGGTCTACAGCTTTGACGTCTCGTCCGACGTCGTCGACCTGATCAGCTACGGCTGGCAGAGCTTCAGCGATGTTCAGGCCCACAGCGCCGATGACGCCAACGGCAATGCCGTCATCACGCTGGGCGACGGCCAGACGATTATATTGGATGGCGTGCATACGGCGGACCTGACGGAGGCGAACTTCGAATTCGATGTCAGCCCGACCGTCCAGAACCCGGGCGCGATGACCGTCGGCGATGGCGCGATGCTGCCGCTCTCCGGCATCGTCGACAATACCGGCACCATCGAGTTGCAGGCATGCGGCAACGACACGCTGCTGCAACTCATCCAGACCGGTCTCAAGCTGGAGGGCGCCGGACATGTCATTCTGTCGGATGATGACCACAACATCATCGCCGGTACGGCGTCGGACGTGATCCTCGACAACGTCGACAACACGATCTCTGGAGCCGGCCAGCTGGGGCAATGCAGCCTGACGCTCAGCAACGAGGGCACTATCCTCGCCAATGGGAGCCATGCGCTGGTGATCGACACCGGGACCAACGTGATCGCGAACGCCGGGACGTTGGAGGCCACCGGCAGCGGCGGTCTCTTGATCAACAGCGCGGTCGCCAATACGGGTCTGTTATGGGCGAACGGTGCCAGCGTTACGGCGCTCGGCGAGGTCAGCGGCTCCGGTGACGCGGAGATCAGCGGCACCGGCACGATCGAGTTTGGAGCGGCTTCCAGCGTCGATGTCATCTTGGATGCAGATGCCACCGGCCACTTGGTCCTGGACGATGCCTTCCATTTCACGGGAACGGTGAGCGGACTGACAGCTGACGATGATATTGATCTCAAGGATGTCAGCTTTGGTGCTGAGACGACCCTGAGCTTCGTCGGGAACCAGGCGGGCACCGGCGGCACCCTGACAGTGTCGGATGGCGCTCACACCGCGAACATCGTGCTGCTCGGCCAATATGATCCGACAGGTTTCACCACGAAAGGAGACGCAACGAGTGGAACCACGATCGTCTATGACCCGCACCACGTCGCCTGAGCAGCATGCAAGTGCCAGCTGCCGGCGTTCCGGGCGATGCGCGCTGCGACGATTTCATTCTGCGCTTTTGAGGTACCGGATTTGATGACCCCGTCCCAAACACATGATCAGCTGCGGCGCCTGCTGAAGCCCTCTCAGGGGCCCTTCGTCACCGCAGCTCTATTCAGCCTGGCGATCAATCTGCTCTATCTGGCCGGGCCATTGTACATGCTGCAGATTTATGACCGGGTCATCTCGAGCGCCAGCGAAATTACCCTGGTCATGCTCACGATTGCGCTGTTGCTGGCACTCGCGACCCTCGCAGGCCTTGACACGGTACGCGCTCGGGTGCTGACGCGCACCAGCCTCCGTCTCGACCGCGACATCGCGCCCAATGTCATGACCGCCATCATCGATCGCGCTACCGGCGGTGCGCGCAGCCATCTGCTGCGCGATTTCGACACCTTCCGCCAGTTCATCACTGGCACCGGAGTTCATGCCATCCTCGATCTGCCCTGGACGCCGATCTATATCGTGGTGATCTTTGGTTTGCATTCCGCGCTGGGCATGTTTGCGCTGGCATGTTCGATTATCCTGATCCTGATGGCCGTCCTCAACGAATGGATCGTCAAGTCGCCGTTGTCGGAGTCGAATGAGGCGGCAAGCCGAAACTACAATTTCACGGAGATGAGCCTGCGCAACACTGAAGTGGTGCGCGCGATGGGCATGACGGCAGGGCTTTTGAAGCGCTGGAGCCGCGATCGCAACCGAATGCTCGAGCGCCAGGCGGTCGCAAGCGATCGCGCGGCCACAATGCAGAGCCTGATCCGCTTTCTGCGACTTGCAATGCAATCCTTGATCCTTGGTCTCGGCGCCTACCTCGTGATCGAGCGGCTGACGACCGCCGGGGCGATGTTTGCCGCAAGCATCCTGCTTGGCCGCGCCTTGCAGCCGGTGGAGCAGATCGTTGGATCATGGCGCGGACTGATCTCGGCGCGCGGTGCATTCTTGCGTCTGCGCGAGCTGTTGGCGGCTCATCACGCGCAGGAAGCCCTGCTCACGCTGCCGAGACCGGAGGGCCGCCTGTCTCTCGAATCGGTGTCCTGCGTCGCATCAGGTGTTGCGAAGCCGATCCTCCGGGGCGTCACCTTTCAGATCGAACCAGGCGAAGTGCTCGGAATCATCGGCCCGTCCGGCGCCGGTAAATCCACACTCGCGCGCCACATCGTGGGCGTGCAGGCCCCATCGGCGGGCACGATTCGCATCGACGGAGCCAATGTTTCGACCTGGATCAAGACCTCGCTCGGCGGCCATCTCGGCTACCTGCCGCAGGACGTCGAACTGTTTGCCGACACCGTTGCGGCAAATATCTGCCGGTTCAATGCCGGGGCAGATCAACAGATCATCTTGGCGGCGCGTATGGCCGGGGTTCACGACATGATCTTGCGACTTCCCCAAGGCTATGACAGCCATGTTGGGGAAGGCGGCGCGGTCCTGTCCGGAGGCTATCGTCAGCGTATTGGTCTTGCACGGGCGGTATACGGCAATCCCAGCCTTGTTGTGCTTGACGAGCCGAGCTCGAATCTGGACTCGGACGGCGATGCCGCTCTCGCCGATTGCATCATGCAACTCAAGAAGCGCGGAACGACAGTGGTGATTATTTCCCATCGGCCGGCCACCATCGGCGTGGCCGACAAGATTCTGGTGCTCCGCGAAGGCGTCGTCGAGATGTTCGGACCACGTGCCGAGATCCTGGCCCGCCTGACGCGGCCTGTACCGGTCCACACGGTCCGTGAAACGGCGGGTTAGGACGTGGCCATGGCCCTGTTGGAATTTGCAAGCCGATCGAAACAACTCGCTGCGGCGCCGGACTGGACGAGCGAGCGGTCGAGGGAGAATGCGCCGAACGACTCCATTCGTGGCGTGGCGCTCACGGGATGGCTGATCATCGTCATCTTTTTTGGCGGTATCGGCACTTGGGCGGCCACGGCGCCGCTTAACGGCGCCGTGGTTGCCAATGCGGTCATCAAGGTCGATGGCAACCGCAAGAGCGTCCAGCACCTCGACGGCGGCATTGTCAAGGAATTGCACGTTCGGGAAGGGGAACGGGTGCTGGCGGGTGATGTCCTGATCGTCCTGGACGATACGCAGGCTCGTGCTGAGTACGAGGTACTCACGCAACAATACGCCGTGCTTCGTGCGACGGAAGTGCGGCTCCTGACGGAGCTCGATCATGAATCCGAGCTGGCTATGCCGAACGACTTGAGAGCGCGCTCTGATGACCCCTATTTCAAAAGCGTTTGGAGCGGTCAGCATAATCAGTTCGAAAGTCGGCGAGCGTCACTCGAGGGGCAACGAAGCGTCATTCGCGAGAAGATCAACCAGCTTGGGTCGCAGATCGTGGGCGCGGAGGCTCAGGTCAAGGCTTTCACCGACCAGATAAACTCTGTCCGCAACGAGGCACAGGATATAGCCCCGCTTGTTGAACGAGGCCTGATTGCCCGCCCGCGAATTCTCCAGCTGGAGCGAACGGCGTACGGTTTGGAAGGCCAGATCGCCGACACAAAAGCCAGCATCGCGAAGGCGCGCCAGGCGATCGCCGAACAGGAGCAGCAGATCGCCCAACTCGACAATGATCGGATGACAGATGTCACCAAGGATCTGCGCGACACGCAGGCCAGATTGCTCGAGGTCATTCCGAAGGCGCTGAGTGCAAAATCGGTACTTGGTCGCATGGAAATTCGGGCGCCCTATACCGGCCGGGTGGTGGGATTGAGCGTATTCGCCGTCGGAGGCGTCATCCAGCGCGGCGATAGGATCCTCGATATCGTGCCGGCTGAGGACGCACTCACCATCGAAGCACAAATTGCCGTCGAGGACATCAGCGACGTGCATCCCGATATGCGGGCTGAAGTCCATCTCACCGCCTACAAGCAGCGCATTGTCCCAATCATTCATGGCGACGTCATTCAGGTCTCGGCCGACCGCCTCACTGATCCAAAGACGAATGCGTCGTACTACACGGCCTTTGTCCGGATTAACCAGGCTGAACTGACGGGCATGCCGAACATTCGCTTGTATCCTGGGATGCCGGCGACTGTTATGATCCCGACCATTCAACGAACCGCGTTCGAGTACATCGTCGGGCCGCTCGCAATGTCATTCAATCAATCGTTCCGACAGAAATAACGCGACCGCGCGGGTGATCGAAGAGGCAGCAACAGCCGCGACGCGGCCAAATCCTTTTAGCGGCCTTCATAGAACTAAACCACTCCAGTGCCGGCCGCAGCAGCTGCTATGCTCGCAACTTAAGAAGCTGCTTGCAGGCGAGAAACCAACAAAAGGAAGCCGATCAAGCCGCGTGCAATATCGCCGACGGCAAGTGGTCCTAAACGCCGGTGCGGAAACGCACCAACGCGCAAAAGCATGCGTGGCAGTGAAGTCGATGCGTCAATCGTTCTTAACAACGAAGTCGACCATGCGACATTCATCGCACAAGGGGACCGGCTTCCTGGATCCCGATGAGAAGGAGTTGCCCCGCGGCGCGTAGCTTCTCAGCTGCCTTGGCATTTTCTTCGGATGTTGTGGTCGTCCAAGCGTATTCTATAGCGGGTTTGCAAGCTGCAAATGCCTTGCTGACAGCTTCAATTTGCCTACTGATCTCCAATGCCTTCTCTGATTGGCCTTTGCCTTGCCGAGGCCTGTTAGCACCTCGGCAGAAGTCTCCTGAGTGACTTCAGTAGGCAAATGCTCTCTAGGTTATTGAGAATCATTCAATTTAAGCCAATTTCGCGCGGCCAAAGATAGCGCTTGCAGCAAGGACCACACGGTTTTGCCGTACGCGCGGTTCGCCTGCGCCACAGGGTTCGACGGCGTTGTGCACGTTGCCATCGAAATGCTGGCGCGACGAACCTGACAGCGCCGTCCGTCCGCGCGAAACTTTAGGGCTCACGGAGAGCAATCCGCCCTGCCCTTAGCCTCGCGCCCGACGCTGCCGCGTCCACCGCAAGCCCGACTCTACGATCATCACGACACATGATCGCCCCTCAAGGGTGAGCCGGGATGGGCGACACATACGACAAATCCGAATTTCGGTAAATGTGAATATTTTTGCGAGCTGGGATTGACTGAGGGGCGACACAGCAATAAGGGGCGGTGCAAAGCACCACCCCTTTTGGGCGAAAACGACCGCTTAAGACGAAAACGATCGTTTAATATGGCTGGTAATAGTAGCGCGGACCGTAATAAGGACCGCCGCCGTAATAGCCCGGGCCGCCGTAGTAAGGACCCGGGCCATAATAATAGCGGTTCTCATAGTACTCGCGGCGCTGACTCTCGGCGATCGCGCCTCCGATCAGACCCGCCGCCATGCCCATGAAGGCGAGACCTGCGGCGTTCGGCCCGCGTCGATAGTAATGGCGGCGTCGGGCGGCGCTGAAATCAGTAACGTCGGAGGAGCCCTGCCCTGCCGTGACACTCTTTGCGGACACCGCCGTGGCCGGTGCTGAGGACGCCGCTGCCGAGGGCGATACGGGGGCTGCGACCATTGCCAGGCTTGCGAACGCGGCCAGGACCATGTTGCGGCGGGCTGCGGGAATCATCGGTCCTTCGCTCATTTTGACCTTCCTCTATTTTCTCGCCTCTGTTCTCGCCAAAGCGACATAAGCAACGACACGTAACTCGCAAACCACTGAAATGGTTTCCTGATCGCGGCGATCTGCCACGCCTTGAACGATTGTAAACCGAACGATCAGATCCAGCTTGAACCATCCAACCTGAGCGGATAATGAACAGCCGCGTCGTTTTTCAGTCGCCGTAAGCGTGTCACGTGAACCAACGCATCAACCGACGCCGTCGGAATCGATGCCATTTTCGAAGGTTCAACGTGATCGACGCGTCCTTTTCCTCGAAAGAAATCAGATGATTGCGGTTCGTAAACTGCCGGCGCGCTATGCGCCGATCGTGATGCCATTCGTGCTGTCCATCCTCATGACGGCGGTGGTGTCAGTCATTTCGACGCTGCGAAGCCTCGGCGCAACGCCGGCCTTCCTGGCAACCTGGCCCGGCGCCTGGGGGCTGTCATGGCTCGTCGCTTTCCCGACGCTGCTCGTGGTGCTGCCGCTGGTCCGCCGGATCGTGGCCTGCCTCGTCGCCGCCCCACCTCAACCAGGCCAATAGCCGGAGCGCCCCTACGACAGCGCCCCCAGCACGCCGCGCGTCGCCTTGTCGATCTCCTCGACATAGCGGCGGCGCGCGAAGTTCTCGGTGAGGAAGCCGACCACCTTGCGGCTGTCGGTGGAATCGACCACCGCCAGCATCTCGGCTTCGGCCTCGTCGAACACCGCCATCGCCGACTTCACGTTCATTTCCGGGATCAGCACGATGTCGATCAGGCGGGCGAGCTCGATCACCTGGATTTCGTCGGCGATAGTGTCGAGATCGCTGGAGAACAGGTCGGGCAGCAGGACGAGGCCGACATATTCGTCCGCATTATTGACGATGACGATACCAGGCCGCGAGCCCAGCGCGAATTCGCGGCGCACGGCCGCGATCGTCGTGGTCGACGGCACCTTGCCGACGTCCGAGCGCATCAGCCGCTCGACGGTGAGATTACGCAGCCAGCCGACGTCGTTGGCGCTGCGGATGGTCTCGCCGCGCAGGTGCAGGCGCCAGGTCGAGAAGGAGTGGCCGAACATGAAGCGGACGCAGATCGAGGTAACGATGCAGCCGGCCAGCACCACGGCGGTGACGTCGACATTGCGCGTCATCTCGAGCACGAGGAACGACATGGTCAAGGGGCCGCCGACGATGGCGACGCCGAGCGTCGCCATGCCAGTCAGCATCGCGACCAGCGGATCGATCACGAAGTTCGGGCTGATCAAGAGCAGCAGCGCGGCAAAGAACTTGCCGATCAGGCTGCCGACGAACAGCGAGGCGAAGAACAGGCCGCCACGGAAGCCCGAGGCGAGCGAGACCAGGCAGGCCGTCACCTTCAGGGCGATGACCAGCGCGATCAGGCCGATCGTCATGTCATGAAAGAGATCGAGCACCATGGCGCCGTGGCCGGCGGCCAGCACCTGCGGCGTGACAATCGCGAAGCCGCCGACGATGAGGCCGCCGATCACCGGACGCAGCCAGACCGGCATCCAGGCGAATAGGCGCTCGAACGTCGGCGAGGAGCGCATCACGGCGATGCCGACGCCGCTGGTGACAAGGGCAAGCCCGATCAGGGCCAGGTACTGCTCGACACCGACGGCGCTGACCTTCGGTATCTCCAGCGAGTACGGCGCGCCGCCCAGCCATTGCGCGGTCAGGGCGCCCGCGAGCGAGGCCGCCAGGATCGGGGCGGCACTGCCGACCGAATAGACGCCGACGATCAGCTCGCAGGCGTAGAAGGCGCCGGTGATCGGCGCGCCGAACGCCGCCGCGATCGCGGCGGCAGCGCCGCAGCCGACCATCAGGCGCATATCGTTGCGGCGGAGATTGAAAAACTTGCCGAGCAGCGCGGCGATACCCGAGCCGATCTGGGTATAGCCGGCTTCGAGGCCGACCGAAGCGCCGCAGCCGTTGGAGATCAAGGTCTGGCTCGACACCACCAGGCTGTCGCGCATCGAGAGATTGCCGCCGCGCAGCGCGTTGGCCTCGATCGGGTCGACCGCGTTCGAGATCTTCATGCGCCGCCGCGACCATTCCATGATGCCGAGCGAGAGCCCGCCGAGCGCCGGCGCGATCAGCGCCGCCCAGGGACTGACGCTCGCATTGGACGAGAGGCGGACATCGATGGGAATGCCATAGATCACGACGTGCGCGATCTGGGCGATCTCGGCCATCAGCGTCACGATCGCGCCCGCCAGCGTGCCGATCGCGAGCGCGAGCGGGATCAGGTAGAACTCGTTGCTGCGTAGCAGGGCACGCAGCCGAACCATGGTGCGGTTCGTCCTCTTGCTATCGATCAGATGTTTGATTCGAACGAACACCTTCTGCCCGCCCTACCCTTCCGACCGGCCGTAGTCGGCCATGCGGACGCTGATATTGCCAGAGGTGCCCTGGTGGATGCCGAGCGCATTCATGCGGCGGCAGGCGTCGATGATGGCCTGTCTCTTGTCGAGCTCGTCCGCTGTCATCGACATCTCGATTCTTCTCGGCTTCTTGGCGATGAACGTCAGAGGGGAAGTACGGCAAAGCAATGTCGCAGTGCAAGCGAAAGCGACCTGATCGGGCGCCATCTTACCGACGGATCCGCGGCTCCTCGAAATGAACCGTAAAATCAACAAATTAGCAGATTGCCGCCCCCCTACGACAGGCTCGCCCGAACGGCTGCAATGCCGTTGATGACGAACTGCACCGAATAGGCGGCGAGCAACATGCCCAGCACGCGCGAGAGCACGGCATTTCCGGTGCGCCCGAGGGTGCGGGCGATCAGGCTCGCGGAGACGAAGCACAGCATGCAGAGCAGGCAGACCGAGAGCACCACGGCGATGATGATCGCGAGCCTCGCTCCATAGCCGGCATCGCCCGCCAGCAGCAGCGTGGTCGCGATCGCGCCGGGGCCGGCCATCATGGGAATGGCGAGCGGAAACACCGCGACATCGGAGGCATGCTCGGATGTCGCCTTGTCGGCCTCCCGGGCCTCGCGATGCGGACGGTCACCGAAGATCATCTGATACGAGACGCCGAACAGCAGCAGCCCGCCGGCGATCTGGAAGGCGGGAATGCCGATCCCGAGCTGGCGGAGCAGGCCGTTTCCGACCAGCGCGATCACGACCAGGATCGAGGCAGCGATCAGCGGCGCCCGCAACGCGACCGTTCGCTTGATCTTGTCGGGCATGCCGGCGGTGGCGGCCAGGAAGGCCGGCGCAAGGCCGACGGGGTCGACCACCAGCAGCAGCGTCACGAAGGCCGACAGGGCGAAATCGATCATGTCTCGGGGGCTCCGCGGAAGGAACGATGGCAGGCGGACTGACTTAGCCCGGCAGAACCATTTTGGAAATCACTGGAGGCGATCAATGAGCGACAGTGGAATCGGAATGCTGCTCGGCCATCTCTCGGCCAACCTGCTCTGGCTCTGGTTCATCGGAGCCTTCCTGCTCGGCGCGGTCCTCGTCTACGGCGTGATGAAGGCCGGACGCCTGCGGCGCAGCGAACGCGCGCAGCTCGACCGCAACACCGAGGCCCGGCAACGGCAGGAGGATCCCTACAAGCATCCAACCTGAGAGATCGCCGTGAGCGCCGGTTGCAGTTTGGAACTTTCGTTTTTCAAGGGGCTTTGATCGCCTGAGGATTGAGGGAGGCGACGCCTTCCCATGTGACCTCAAGAGGAGGACGTATGGCTAAACGAGCGAAGAAACGCACAACCAAGAAGACCGCCGCGCGCCGACCGCGTCAGGCGCCGAAGATGCTCAGCGACCTGTTCCTGGAGACGCTGAAGGACATCTATTTCGCGGAGAACAAGATCATCAAGACGCTGCCGAAGATGGCCAAGGCTGCGCATTCGAAAGATCTTGCGGCGGCCTTCAACAAGCATCTGCGCGAGACCCAGGGCCAGGTCAAGCGTCTCGACCAAGTCTTCAAGATGCTGGGCAAGCCCGCACGTGGCAAGACTTGCGAGGCCATCAACGGCATCACCGACGAGGGCGCCGAGATCATGAAGGCGTTCAAGAACGCCCCTGCCCTCGACGCCGGTCTGCTCGCGGCGGCGCAAGCCGTGGAGCACTACGAAATCTCCCGCTACGGCACGCTGCGGACCTGGGCCGAGGAGCTGGGCATGCAGGATGCGGCGAGGCTGCTCCAGGAGACGTTGGACGAGGAAGAGGCGACCGACCACACGCTGACCGAGCTAGCGACGTCCGTGATCAACCTCGAAGCGGAAGACGAGTACCGCGCGGCGGCCTGAGCCGCACGCGCGCAAGAAAAGACGCCGCGGTCCCGGCCGCGGCGTTTGCCTGTTCGGGATCACACGATGGCGCATGGCACGCCCGCGTCGTCGGGCTGGATTTCCGCGGAACCGGCCCCATATGCAGCCTTTCCCACCGCCGAGTCCGCATCATGCAACCCAAAAATCCCCTCGACTGGATGCTGTCCGAAGCCCTGGACTCGCTGACCCGCGCCGAACGGCTGCGCCAGCAGTTCGGCCGCCAGGAAGCCTGCTGGGAGCCGCCGATCGACGTGCTCGAAACCGAGCATGAGCTCCTGATCCTGGTCGCGCTTCCCGGCGTCAATCCGGACAATGTCGAGACGATGATCCATGACGGCACGCTCGTCATCTCCGGCCAGCGCACCCTTCCGCCGGAGCTTCGCAACGCCCGCATCCACCGGCTCGAGCTACCGCAGGGCCGCTTCGAGCGGCGCATCGCGCTCCCCCTTGGCCGCTACGCCATCAGCCGCTTCGTGATGGACGGCTGCGTTGCGCTGCGTCTCGCCAAATCCTGAGGTCGATCATGGCCACCGAACAGATGAATAACGTCCAGACCAATTCCCAAAACAACTCCGACGTGAAGGTCCCCGAAGACGCGCTGATCATCATCCCCGTGCGCGAGATGGTGCTGTTCCCCGGCGCGATCGCGCCGATTTCGATCGGCCGGGCAAAGTCCATCGCCGCCGCACAGCAGGCGCTGCGCGAGCAGCGGCCGGTCGGCATCGTCCTGCAACGCAGCCCCGAGATCGAGGAGCCCGGCCCGGACGACCTCTACCGGGTCGCGACCATCGCCAATATCGTGCGCTACATCACCGCGCCCGACGGCACCCACCACATCGTCTGCCAGGGCGTGCAGCGCGCGCGTATCCTCGACTTCCTGCCGGGCACGCCGTTCCCGGCTGCGCGCATCCAGCAGATCCCCGAGCCGACCACGACCTCGCCCGAGATCGAGGCGCGCGCGCTGAACCTGCAGCGCCTGGCCATCGAGGCGATCGAGCTGCTGCCGCAGGCCCCGCCCGAGCTAGCCGCGATGTTCCAGGGCACCAGCGCGCCCGGCGCGCTGGCGGACCTGGCGACCTCGTTCATGGACATCAAGCCGCAGGACAAGCAGGAGGTGCTGGAGACCATCGACCTCGCCTTGCGCGTCGAGAAGGTGTCGAAGCACCTCGCCGAACGGTTGGAGGTGCTGCGCATCAGTAACGAAATCGGCCAGAAGACCCGCGCCAGCTTCGACGAGCGGCAGCGCGAGGCGATCCTGCGCGAGCAGATGGCGACCATCCAGCGCCAGCTCGGCGAAGGCGACGGCAAGGCGGCCGAGGTCGCCGAGCTGACGGCTGCCATCGCCAAGGCCAACATGCCGCCCGAGGCGGACGCGCACGCCAAGAAAGAGCTGCGTCGCTACGAGCGCATGCCGGAGGCCGCCGGCGAAGCCGGCATGGTCCGCAGCTATCTCGACTGGCTGATCGAGCTGCCCTGGGCGCTGCCCGCGGAGAAGCCGATCGACATCCAGGAGGCGCGCCGCATCCTCGATGACGACCATTTCGGCCTGGAGAAGATCAAGAGCCGGATCATCGAATATCTGGCGGTGCGCAAGCTCGCTCCGCAGGGCAAGGCGCCGATCCTGTGCTTCGTCGGCCCGCCCGGCGTCGGCAAGACCTCGCTCGGCCAATCCATCGCACGCGCGATGGATCGCCCCTTCGTACGCGTCAGCCTCGGCGGCGTGCATGACGAGGCGGAGATCCGCGGCCACCGGCGCACCTATATCGGCGCGCTGCCCGGCAACATCATCCAGGGCATCAAGAAGGCGGGCGCCCGCAACTGCGTGATGATGCTAGACGAGATCGACAAGATGGGCCGCGGTGTGCAGGGCGATCCTTCCGCCGCGATGCTGGAGGTGCTCGACCCCGAACAGAACGGGACGTTCCGGGACAATTACCTGGGCGTGCCCTTCGACCTGTCGCGCGTGGTGTTCATCGCGACCGCCAACATGCTGGACCAGATCCCGGGTCCGCTGCTCGACCGCATGGAGCTGATCAGCCTCGCCGGCTACACCGAGGACGAGAAGCTGGAGATCGCGCGGCGCTACCTGGTGCGGCGCCAGCTGGAGGCCAACGGCCTCTCGGCCGAACAGGCCGAGATCGAGCCGGAGGCACTGAAGCTGATCGTCAAGGGCTACACCCGCGAGGCCGGCGTGCGTAACCTCGAGCGCGAGATCGGTAAGGTGTTCCGGCATGCCGCGGTGCAGGTCGCCGAGGGCACGGCCGCGAAGGTCGTGGTGAGGACGAAGGACATCGCCACCGTGCTCGGCCAGCCGCGCTTCGAGGGCGAGATCGCGCTACGCACCAGCGTTCCCGGCGTTGCCACCGGCCTCGCCTGGACGCCGGTCGGCGGCGACATTCTGTTCATCGAGGCGACGCGCGTCCCCGGCAAGGGCGGGCTGATCCTGACCGGTCAGCTCGGCGACGTCATGCGCGAGAGCGTGCAAGCTGCGCTGACGCTGGTGAAGAGCCGAGCCACCCAGCTCGGCATCGATCCGCAGCTGTTCGAGAAGAGCGACATCCACGTTCACGTTCCCGCGGGTGCGACCCCGAAGGACGGGCCGAGCGCGGGCGTTGCGATGTTCACGGCGCTGACGTCGCTACTCACCAATCGCACGGTGCGCAGCGACACCGCGATGACCGGCGAGATCTCGCTGCGCGGCCTGGTGCTGCCGGTCGGCGGCATCAAGGAGAAGGTGGTGGCTGCGGCCGCGGCCGGATTGAAGCGGGTGATGCTGCCGGCGCGCAACAAGCGGGATTACGACGACATCCCGAAGAGCGCGCGGGACAACCTCGAATTCATCTGGCTGGAGCGCGTGGACGAAGCCATCGCCGCGACGCTCGAGCCGGCTGATGCCAAGGTTGAGGCAGCGGAGTGAATGCGATGAGCGGATTGCTGGAAAGAGCGAAGCGATCACGGAAAACGCAGCGGCTGCGCCAGCTGCTCGATCGCGCCATCGACCGGGTTCGCGATGCGCTGGCGGCGCCAGGACCGCGGCTTCAGCCGGTCCCGGTCCGGGTGAAGCGCCGCAAGGGTTGAGCCCTCCGTCTCAAGCCCTCGCGGCAGCCCCAAATAAAAGGCCCCCTCCTACCCGAGGGGGCCTTTGCGTTGTCAGGCCACGGCGTCCTTGGCAGCCTTGACCGGGCGGGCGCGGACGATCTTCCGGGCCGGCTTGGCCTTGAACATCATCTCTTCACCCGTGAACGGGTTGGTGCCCTTGCGCGCCTTGGTGGCGGGCTTCTTGATGACCACGAACTTGGCGAAGCCCGGCACCAGGAACAGGCCGTTCTTCTTGAGCTCCTTGTGACCGACGTCGGTCAGCGTCTCCATGACGCTCTTGACGTCACGCTTGGAAAGCTCGGTGGCGGTCGCAATCTTTTCGATCAGCTGCGATTTGGACATTTGGGTTGGCATCGTGTCTCCTCTGATTCGTTGCCGGTTGCATATTAGACCAAGCGGCGAAGGCCTATAGCCTTCTGCACAGCTTTATCGCGTTTTTACGGGCTTTTTTGGCCCTCTGTGACAAAAAACCCTGCATTTTAGCTGCTTCCGGAGCGAAAGGAGCCTCAGGCAGCGGTTTTTGCCTTGTTTCAAAGGCCCGCAAGCCACCTTGCTAAAGCTGATTCGATGCTTTCGACAAGCGACGACCGGCCTCTTTGCCGGAGGCCGGTCGCGATTCACCCTGAAAAATAAGGGTTAGATGCGCTCGATGATGACCGCCGGCGCCATGCCGCCGGCCGCGCACATGGTGACGAGACCGCGCTTGAGGTCGCGCCGTTCGAGCTCGTCGAGCACGGTGCCGATCAGGATCGCGCCGGTCGCGCCGATGGGATGGCCGAGCGCGATCGAGCCGCCATTGACGTTGACCTTGGCGCGGTCGAGCTTGAGATCACGGATGTATTTTTCCGCAACCACCGCAAAGGCCTCGTTGATCTCGAACAGGTCGATGTCGTCGACGGTCAGCCCCGCCTTCGCCAGCACCTTGCGCGTCGCCGGTACCGGCGCATTCAGCATCAGGGTCGGCGAGTTCCCCATGTTGGCCATCGCCACCACGCGGGCGCGCGGCTTGAGGCCATGCGCCTTGGCGTAAGCCGGCGAGGCCAGCAGGATCGCGGCGGCGCCGTCGACGACGCCGGACGAGTTGCCGGCGTGGTGCACGAAGTCGATTTTCAGGTCCGGATATTTTTGCAGGATCAGGCCGCGATAGGTCGTGCCCTTGTCGTCGAGCGCGTAGTCGGCGATCGCCGGAAACGCCGGCTTCAGGCTGCTCAGGCCCTCCATCGTGGTCTGCGGGCGCGGATATTCGTCATGGTCGAGCGCAAGGCTGCCGTCCTCGCGGTGGACGGGCACGAGGCTCTTCTTGAAGTGGCCGTTCGCGATCGCATGCGCGGCACGTTTCTGGCTCTCCAGCCCGAGCGCGTCGACGTCCTGCCGCGTGATGCCTTCCAGCGTCGCGATCGCGTCCGCACAGACGCCCTGATGCGACTGCGGGTGCCGCGCGCGCAGGCGCAGATTGCCGCCATCCATCATCATCGGACCGCCGCCACGGCGTCCCTCCATCGACATCATCTCGCAGCCGCCGGCGATGACGAGGTCTTCCGCGCCTGCCATGATCGAGCTTGCGGCCATGCTGACGCTGGTGATGCCGGAGCCGCAGAAGCGGTCGAGCGTCACGGCGCTAGCGCGCACGTCATAGCCGGCATCGAGCGCCGACATCCGGCCGAGATCGCCGCTTTGCGTTGCGACCTGCGCGCTGCAGCCCCAGACGATGTCCTCGACATCGGCGGTGTCGATGCCGGTGCGGTCGGCGAGCGCGCGCAGCACAGTTGCGCCGAGCTGCTGCGGATGAATGCCCGAGAGGGCTCCCTTGCCGGCCTTGCCGATGCCCCGCGGGGTCCGGCAGGCATCGATGATCAGCGCGTCAGCCATTGGCGTTGTCCCCTTGTTATGGGTGTTGAGAGGCGTTGTGAATCAGGGGGACAGGTGAGTCAATGCGTGGTGGCTCGCCTCGCCTCTCCCCGCGTGCGGGGAGAGCCTGGATTTTACGCGCAGCGGAAAATCCGGGTGAGGGGGAGCTTCAGCAAGGACGGTAGCAGATGGACTCGCGGAGAGTCCCCCCTCACCCGGAATTTGCTGTCGCAAATTCCGGCCTCTCCCCGCAGGCGGGGAGAGGCGAAGAGATCACACCCCCGCCGCGTTGGTCGCGATCACGTTGCGATAGAAGCTGGCGCTGAGCTTTGGGGTGCGGACCTGGGTGTCGAAATTGACGTGGTAAAGGCCGAAGCGCTTGTTCAGCCCGTACACCCATTCGAAATTATCCATCAGGCTCCAGAGGAAGTAGCCGCGCACCGGCACGCCCTCACTGGTGGCACGCTGGAGCTGGGCGAGATAGTTGCGCAGATACATGATGCGGTCGGTGTCGTAGATCTTGCCATCGGGCCTCACCACGTCATCGCCGGACGTGCCGTTCTCGCTGATATAGATCGCGTCCGTCTTCCAGATCTTGGCAGCCAGCTTCGGCACCCAATAGATCGTCTCGGGTCCGACGCGCAGCCAGTCCGAATTCATGTGCGGGAACGATTTCGGGATCGGCAGCGGCATGAAGCCGGCCCCCTGGTCGGAAGCAACCACGTAGTTCTGCGGCGCGTAGATGTTGAGGCCGAGGAAATCAACCGGCGAGGAGATGATCTTCAGCTCCGCATCGGTGTATTTCGGCGCGTTGGCCCCCGCGAATTTCAGGAAGGCGTCGGTATACTGGCCCGTCATGATGACGTTGAGATAGCCGCCATTCATCTCGCGTAGCGCGATCTCAGCGGCGCGGACGTTCTCCGGCGTGTCGATCGCGGGCGCGCAGGCATCGATGTTCTCGGCCGGTCCAACCCTGGTGCCGTGGCGGCCATGGGCGCGCACGGCCTGCACCGCGAGTCCGTGCGCGACCGCGCTGTTGTGCCTGATCTGGTTGAGCTCGGCCTGCGGCAGCGTCAGGCCCGGCGCGTCGATGCCAATGCCGTAACCGAAATAAACGAAGCGGCCGCTCTCGTTCAGCGTGAACACGTTCTTGACCCGGTCGGTCAGATGCGCGGCGACATAGGCCGCGTAGTCGCCGAAGATCTTGCAGGTCTCGGTCGAGCGCCAGCCGCCGAAGCGATCCTGGAGCGATTGCGGCAGATCCCAATGATAGAGCGTCAGCCACGGCTCGATGCCGTTCTTGAGGAGCTCGTCGACGAGCCGGTTGTAGAAGTCGAGCCCTTTCGGGTTCGGCTTGCCATCGCCATCCGGAAACACCCGCGGCCAGGCGACCGAAAAGCGATAGGCCTTGCAGCCGAGCTCCTTGATGAGCGCGATATCCTCCTTGTAGCGGCGATAATGCTCATTGGCGCGGTCGCCGGTAGTGCCGTCCTCGATCTTGCCGGGGATGCGCACGAACTTGTCCCAGATCGAAGCCCCTCGCCCATCCTCGTTGACCGCGCCCTCGACCTGATAGGACGAGGTCGCCGTGCCCCAGACAAAGCCCGCCGGAAAGCCGGTGCCGGCGCGCGGCGGCGGTGCCGGGTTGACCTCGACGGCCCCAACGGGATTTGCCATTCCGGCTGCGGACAGCCCCGCGATTTTCGCGAATTGGCGACGCGAGACCTTGTCCGACATTGATGCTGCCTCCTGAGATGGTTTGGGCCAGACGCCCGACGCTTCGGCGCGGACGCTCAGGCATTATGTCCGGCTTCGACGTCCTGGAAAGTCGGCAAGCTGGGGCCTCCTCCCCATAGTTAACTCATTCAACGCGTTTTCCGCAGCGCAATTAATCTAAGCTTCAGGTCTCGCCTATAGGCTGCACTCAGAAAAAACAGTCCCTTTTTGGTTGCGAAAATGCCTCCGTCGTCAATTGCCGCCAATCCGCGGCGGGCCGCGCAAGGTCGCGAAAAGTGGTCCACGTTCTTTGGCACGCTCGATTCGCCCAACGTGCGGCTCCTCGCGGGCGGGCTGCTGATACCAAACCTAATCTCGCTGGCAACGATGGCTTCATTGGTCGATATCGGCTTGCCGCCGCGGACCATCGCCATCGCTCTCTATGCCAGCATTGCCATCCTGGCGCGGCGTATTCCCTTCATGCTCACGGTCGCGCTGTTTCTTGCCGTGCTCACCTTCGACATTGTGCAAACGTTGTCTCTCATGTTCGGCATCGGGCTGAGTGATCTAATGGCAGCTGTCGACCACGCGAGGCGCATCAATTTCTTCGCCTCACCGCTTTATTTCGCTTTGATCGTCACACTCGTCATGACGACGGGCGTAAGCCTGGCATGCTTAAGGCCGCGCGCCATGCTTATGAATGCGAACATACCGGTTCTCTTCTTCTTGGCACAGGCGTTCGGCGTGATGGACTATGTCAGCAACGCGTCGCCACACTACCATTTCGGCTCCACGATGGGACGCCACGAGCCGATCCAATCCGCTGCGGAGGTGTCGGGTTTTAGGCAGGCAGCAGGGGCCGACGGAAACAACGTCGTCCTGGTGATCGTCGAGAGCTTGGGCTACCTGAAGGACCAGAACGCCCGAACGCGCATAGCAGAACCCCTGTATGATCAAAGTCTGACCAGGGACTACACCATCACCTCCGGAAAAACGGTCTATTTCGGTTCGACGACATCGGGCGAGATGCGGGAACTATGTAATACGCGCACATTCTACACAGAGTACGTTCAGAATGACACCAACACCTGCCTGCCGGATCTGCTGGCCGCACGAGGTTATAGCAACATCGCCGTGCACGGCTTCGCTGGAGGTATGTTCGAGCGTGAGCAGTGGTATCCGACAATCGGCTTCGACCAGGAACTCTTCCGCGACGAGCTGGTCAGAACGACCCGCCGCGTATGCGGCAGCGCCTTCGCCGGCGCGTGCGATGCAGATCTCGCGCCCGTGATTTCGGCGGCCTCCCGCGAAGCGGGAAAGCAAGGCAAGCCACGGTTCATCTATTGGCTCACACTGAATACCCATATTCCGGTCGCGCCTGGTCAAGCTCTGACGGATTTTCATTGCGAGACCGACGGCGGCGTCTTCGGTCGACCCAAGGTTTGCAGGATGGCCGAACTTTGGCACGACGTATTCGCCGTCGTCGCAAAGATAGCTCGCGACCCAGCCGTGGCGCCGGCCGACATCCTGGTGGTCGGCGACCATGCGCCGCCGTTCTGGTCGAGACATGACCGCGCCCAATTCGAGCCCGGTCAAGTGGCTTGGTACAGGCTCCAGCCACAGCGAGCGTCTCCTCCGCCGATGCAGGACGCTCACAACCAACAGCGAGCATCGACAGACGACGCGGCAAGTCTAAGCCTCGTCAATTCGCGATGATTGATTTGCATAATGTCAACGGAAGTGCAGCGGGGCGGATAGCAGTCGAAGTGCGCAATGACCGAGCAGCGGTATTGCGCATGTCTGTCGCTCTCGTCCTCGAAGATCTGTAAAGTGGCTTCACGCCCTCAAGGTTGTCCAGCTGCCGTTTTGCCGCTATCAGCCCAGGTATCGGAGGCCAGCGCGATGCCTCTCCTCGCTCAGCGCGAGCGCTTCGGCAACTTCGGCAGCTTGTCGGGATTGAACGCCGGCATCTGCTCGGATCGTTCAGGTGCCGGTGGCTGCTGTTCCGTCAGGATGAGCGTGCCCTGGAGGATCATTCCTGGGACTTGTACGGCGGTCGCCGTGTAGGTCGCGATCTTGCCGGGGCAGTTTCCTTCGATGGTCAGCGTCAGTTCATCGTCGTTGCCGAACACCGTTGCGCGTCCATCGGTATGACGCTTCGTCGATACAGTGGCGGTGAAGCGATCTCCATCGACCTGACAGGAGCCATGATACGTCATCAGGCTGTCGCGGCCCCAGATCTGTCCGTCTGCGACATGGACGATGCCGGTACCCTGGTCGAGCGGCGTCTTGTACCAAGCCGCGTAGGTGCCGTCCTTCAGCATGGGAGCCGTCTCCCCTGGTATTCCCAAGCGGATAGTCCGCATCATTAGCGCTAAGAAAGCGTTAATCGCGCGGCCCGTGCCAATCCGGTCTGTCCTTGCGCAGCTCGGCTTCAAGCTCTTCGATGATGCTGTGAAGCAGACACGCGGCGAGCGGATCTGTCACTTCCCGCTCCAGGCGCCTGTAACGCGCGATCTGGAATTCCTGCTCTTTCAACTGGTGCTCTGTCATCAGGCGGCCCTCCGGCGAACCGACGCGCAGACGGCCGGAGAGTTTCGTTAAAATTTTCGGATCATTTGCGATGGTTTCTGTTTGGTTAAACGAGCAATGCGGCGGCGAGGAATTCAGGGTGCAGCCGATCTCGTGCCATCCGCCCGATCGCGGAGGCCGCTCTCGATCAATCAAGCCATGTCGCTTGGAAAAGCGGACGTGGAACGCCGACGCGCGTCCGCTACGGACGAACAGGCGACATCAAAGCTGCCGGTTGGGAGAATCAATTCGGGCGCGCCTCGAACGCTCGGCTTCGTTCCTCGCTACTTCTTTTTCACCGCCCCGAAATCCGGCTGCCAAGCGGCTTCCTTGCGGCTCGGCGCCGCGGCGATCACCTTGGCTTTTTCCTTCTTCGGCTTCTTAGCTTCGCGATTGCCGCGTTGCTGGCCCTTCGCCATGTCGCTCTCCTTTGGTGGTTTGAGTTCGTCGAGTTCGTTCGACTGCAGCACCCGTCCACGCGGAGTGCAGACCCTGACGTCCATGTAGCCCTCGCGCAGCAGTTTGCGCGCGAGCCGCAGCGCGACCGTTGCACTGCCGCGGCCGACATTGGAGCTTCCGTACTCCTTGGTCCCACTGACCAGATACGGCACGCGGGTTGCCCTAGCCATTGAGGATGGCAGTTCCACACACGAGAAGCAGCAAAAACAACGGAACGATCACCGGCGGCACGATCCATTCCGAGATGCGAACACGAGACATCGAATGCTCCTGCGAGGCCTTCGGCGGGAGCACACGTGACCCTCAGTCACCGGTCGAAGCCGTTGAGACGTGCGGTGATGGCGGCGAGCCTACGCCCGTGCCGAGCCAATAGCGAGCGTTAAATGCGGCGCGGGGGACGGCTCCGCTGTGACATCTTCGTTTGCCGGCGGGTCACGATAGTGCTGGCTATTGCTGCGCGAAGGGCGCATGGTCGCGACAGCCAGCATCGGTTGGGCCTTCACTTGCGAAAGGCAGGCGTGCATGACCATCCGCTCGCGGCGACAAACCGTCAACTTCAAGCATCCGTTCCGCATCCGCGGCATCGAGCGCGTCTTGCCGGCCGGCACCTATGAGGTCGTCACCGACGAGGAGACGATCGTGGGCCTGACCTTCTCGGCCTATCGCCGCATTGCCACGATGATCACCATGCGCGCCGAAGGCGCTTGCGGCGCCACGGAGATGCTGTCGATCGCCTCGATCGATCTTGCGAACGCGCAAGCTGCGGACGCGAGCATCGCCTATGACTGACCAGCCGGTCGATCTCGACAAGCATCGCGGCATGGCCGCGCAGAAAGCAACCGACCTGCGCCGCGCGTTGGCTGACGTCGAGGCCAATCTCCGCGAGCTGCGCGAGCGCGAAGCCGATCTCGAAAACCGCATGATGACGGTGCCTGCCGCGTCCTGGCCGGAGGCGGCAGTGAAGGCGCGTCATCTGCTCAACCTCTATGCTGCGAGTCTGCCTGCCGAGGATACGCGCCATCGCGCGCTGGTGGCAGCACTGTTCGACGATTTCGCCCGGCTATCGGGGGAGGGCTGAGGCGAACGCCGGCCGCCTGCATTCGCGACGCGTGCCATGCTCGGGCGACCGGGAAGCGGGCGCGGGAGATGATTGGAGGCACGATCGTGCCGGGTCGCAATCAGGTACCGGAGCAAGCCATGACATTGACCAGCGGCCGCTTTATCAGCCACGAATACGACCGGATGATCGTCCGGTTCTCGATGCATGACGGTGCCAGGGAGATTCCTTGCGCGATCTCCACCTCCGCGATGGACTATCTCGAGCGCGGGCCGCAAGTCCGACCCGAGCAGCGGGAAGCCCAGTTCACGCGCCTGCGGGATCGCATCGAAGCTCGAGCGGCCAGCAAATATCGCGCGACAGAGTTCGAAGGCACGCCACCGGGCATCGTGCTGCGAGGCATCGATTTCAGACCATAGCCCGACGGCATGCTTCCCAATGACGGCGCTCTCTATTCCGCCCGTGCCTTGATCTCGGGCAAGGGTGGCTTGCGCTCAAACGGTTTCTTTTTCGGCGGCGCGGGCAGCAAGCCCTCTCGGATCGCCTGCTTCCGAGCGAGCTTGCGGGCCCGGCGAATGGCTTCAGATTTCTCGCGGGTCTTTCTCTCGGACGGCTTTTCGTAGGAACGCCTCTGCTTCATTTCCCGGAAGACGCCCTCGCGTTGCATCTTCTTCTTGAGAACACGAAGTGCCTGCTCGACGTTGTTGTCTCTGACAAGTACGTGCAATTGATTCTCCTCGCTCAGGGCTGCGGATGCGACACGTCCTGCTGGCAGCCAATTGCGCAGGAGTTTCATTGCGACTTTTGAGGATAGTGGCGGCGACATTCGTCGCGGCTGAGCCGATCTGCTTGTCACAGCGATGCAGCTTGGTAGCATCCACGTGACCACTCTCGTGCAGTACTGTCAATCGATAACGTCTTGCTTGCATGTCGACAGAGGCGCGCGAGGCGCCTCGAATAGCTTTGCCAGCGCCCAAGAAGCGTTCAAGACGCCGGCGCGATAATCGCCTTCAACGCCACCGACGAAACTTAAAGGGGCCGATCACATGCCGGAAAGTGCAGGTCGTGCCTAGAATCAAGCCAGACTGCGGGATCATCACTTTCTTGCTCGCGTCCGGCGCAAATCGGCAGACGTGCCGGCTCGCGACGACATTCAACACGCAGAAGCAGGCCTTCAGCTATCTCCAGAAGCATCGAACGGAGTTCGAGCGCATGGCGCGGGCGCGACATTGTTCTGTCAGGGCTTCGAGGGCTTTTGATCCCAGGGGCGCTTGCCGTCCGCGTCACGATCCCAAGGCCGCGCTGTGGGCGCACTCTTCTCGGCCTCGGCCGCTTTCGCGCGGTCAACCTTAACCTGTTCGCGATCGGTAAGCGGCGGCTTTTGAGTGGAACTGACTTGAGCGAGGACCGGAAATGTGGTGACCAGCGCAACCATAAGGAATTCCATCATCCCAGTGTTTAGCACTGATATCCGAACGCGTCCGATTTAGTTTGCCGAAGCTCACGCGTCTGCTTCGGATCAAAGCAGACATGGCGCAGCGCCGGTGCAGGTAGTGCATCGAGCACACTCAGAACGTCACCCGCATGCCCGCATAGAACGCCCTTGGCCGTGCCGGGCTGAGCGAGCGCGGGTCGATGAACTCTGCGCCGCCATTGGTGAAGTTGGGCAAGGCTTCGCGGTCGAAGAACTGGCCGTAGGTCGCGTAACGCTTGTCGAAGACGTTGTCGACGCGGCCGTAGAGCTGGACGTTCTTCGTGACCTGGTAGGAGGTGTGGAGATTGAACACCGTGTAGGACGGTAGCCTCGCGAACTGATTCGACTCGTCGCCGACCAGATGCTGGCTGGAGACGAACAGCGCGTTGCCGCCAACCTTCCAGACGTCGGTCACGGCGTAGTCGACGCCGATCTTGACGCGATGGCGCGGGATCGCGGGGATTTGGTTGCCGGGCGAGACGTGGATGGTCTCGGTGACAGGATCCCTGAACGGGCTCTCGGAGCCGAGTTCCAGCGGGTCAAGGAAGCGCGCGTCGAGGAAGGCGTAGCTCGCCTGAAACTGGAGCGTGGGAGACTTGATGTTGACTTCGGCTTCGAATCCCTGCCGGCGCGTCCGGCCGACATTGGAAAAATAGCCGAAGCCGGTGCGCCCGACGGCGGGTACCGCAACAATGTCGTCATAGTTGGTGGCTCGGAAGCCGCCGATCTTCCATCCGAGCGTGCCGATGTTCAGCTCCTTGCTGCCGCGCAGGCCCGCTTCCACGGTCTTCGACACGACCTGCTTCAGCGGCGGGTCGGAGACGAGAAACGCCGCAAGCAGGCAGGGACGGGCTGGATCGGCACAACCGAGCTCGAGCGGCGTCGGCACGCGGTTGGCCTCGGAATAGCCGGCATAAGCGGTCAGCTCGGGCGTGATCTTGTAGGTGCCGCCAACCACCGGATTGAACCGGGTGAAGGTGTGATCGCCGTTGAGGTCGGTCCCGAGCTGATCTTCCAGCGTGATGCGCGCCACGTTGAAGCGGCCCCCGCCGGTGACGGCGAAGGCGTCCGTGACGTTGAACGTATCCATCGCGTAGATGCCGTTATACTGATTGACGGTCCGCAACGAGATAGGACCGGCAACCGGATCCGGCGTGCCGGTCGCTCCCAAGAAGACGCCGCTGCCGCTGACGACGTAGTTTTCTCCGATCGAGCCGATCTCGGCGGTCGCATTATAGCGCGTGACACTGGCGTCATAGGTGGCGCCCATCACGAAGCGGTTGTCGTGGCCTAACAGTTGATCGGTGTTGGTGGCCTGCCCCGACACGCCGAGAGTGGTCGACCTTATCGTGCTCCGGTCGATCTCGCCGAGGATGGTGCCCGAGGCAAAGGGATTGGCGAGCTGAAGACCGTTCGTGCCGTTCGCCGGCGTCGTATCGTCGCCGAAGCACAGCAGCCCTGCAATGGCACATTCCTGCACATCGGTCGGATTGCCGTCGACGAGCTTCTGCTCGTAGCGGCGCACATGGGCGGTGCCTTCGAGCGTCCAGGTCGGCGTCGCATCGACCTTGCCGGTGAGGTTGAGATAGCCGACGCGATTGCTCGTGGTCTGCGGTGTGGTGTAGGTCGCGCCCCAATATTTGTCGAGCAGCTCGGCCGGAACGGTGGCGCTGGCGCCGAAATCGTTCTTGGCGACGCCCATGCTGGCGTGGAATTCACTGTCGCCGGCCTTGTAGCCGACATCGCCGTAGAAGCGCCGCACGTCCGATCGGGAGAAATTGCGGAAACCGTTGTCGTGCAGGCCTTCGAGCGCGGCATAGACGCCAAAATTCTTGTCGACCTGCTTGCCCCATTGCGCTGAGCCCTGGATGCGGCCGAACGAGCCGCCCATGACATCGAGCTCCGCATCCTGATAGGTGAAACCGTCCTTCATTTGCAGGTTGATGGCGCCGCCCAGCGCGTTGAGGCCGAAGGCGGGATTGTTGGTCACCAGCGTCACCGACCTGATCGCGGCGGTGGGGATCAGGTCCCAATTGACGGCGTCCGAGAAGGCTTCGTTGATGCGGACGCCGTTTTGGTACACGGCGAGGCCTTGCGGCGTGCCCGTCACGGGCGAGGCGACAAAGCCGCGGAACTCGACATCCGGCTGAAACGGATTGCCGGTGACTTCGCTGATGTTGACGCCGGCGATGTTGTCGCGCAGTGCATCGGTGACGTTCAGCGAGCCGGTGCGCTTGATCTGGCTTGCATCGACGGCATTGATCGACGACGGGACCTTGTCGACGTCGAGACCTCGGCCGGTGCCCGGTGCGGTCGGATAGACGTAAATGCGTGTCCTGGGGCTCGCGGACGACGGCGCGCCTACGCGGGCGACCGGTCGCGATGGCGCAGTGCGCCTCGCCGTCGATGGCGGTGGTGCGGTCACCTCGACCGGCGGCAGGTTCTGAACGTTGGTCTCATCGTCCTGCGCCGCCGCGGCAGGGCCTGCAAAGACCAATCCCGACATCAGCCCCGTCGACACCGAGGCCATCAACAAACGACGCTTGAACGAAAGACCCTTGCCCATCCCCGCCTTCCAATCCGTGACCACCGGCTGTTTTGATTTTCGCCGTTTGGTCGAGACAAGTGTAATCAGCGGCAGTGGGTGCGCCAGCCACAAAAGGTCGGGAGATATCCGCACCCGTTTTCCCGACCAAATCGGGAATTCTTCCCGATGATGTCGGGCGCGATCAGGCCGCCGCCGTCGGAACCAGCGCCTCGACGGTCAAACCGCTCTCGCCAGAGACGACATTGAGCGTGCCGCCCAGCGCCAGGATCCGCTCGCGCATGCCGACGAGGCCGAAGCCGAGCTTGTGCCCCGGCTCCATGCCGCGGCCATTGTCGCTGACCCTCACCCGGGCGCAGACGCGACCATCACGGGTCGCCTGCTCCGCCGGTTCAATGACGACGTTGACCGAGGTTGCGCCGGCATGGCGGAACACGTTGGTGAGCGCCTCCTGCACGATGCGGTAGATGGTGAGGTCGGCGGTCTCGCCGGTCGCGCCCAGCGCGGGCGAAATCGAGGTCTCGATCGTGACCTCGGGATGCGACTCCCGCCATAGCCGCGACAGCGATTCGAGCGCCTGGCGCAGGCCAAGCTCGGCGAGGCCGACGGGCCGGAGCCGCTCCAGCACGCGGCGGGTGAACTGCTGGAGCGCATTGATCTGCTCCAGCAAGGCGCTGCCGTGCTTTCGGACGGCCTCCGCACTCGGCGCACGTCCGTCCGCCAGCTTCGCCAGCGCGCTGGCATGAGCGCGCAGCGAGAACAGATACGGCCCGAACTCGTCATGCAGCTCGCGCGCGATCTCCTTGCGCTCGACGTCCTGGAGCGACACCGCACGCTCGGCAAGGCGCCGCTTGTCCTCGACCGCCTCGCCGAGCGCTGCCGCGAGATGATTGAGCTTGCCGCAGATCGCGGCGAGTTCGGGCGCGCCGCCCGGCGTGACCCGAGCGTCATAATGACCGCCCTCGATCTCGGCCATGGTCTCGGCCAACGACTGGAGCGGCACCAGCGCCCGGCCGACCACATTCATCATCACCAGGAACAGCACGACCGCGATAACCGAGCCGACCTCGAGCTGGGTCACGATGCTGTCCCAGATTTCGGCCATTTCGTCGTTCGGATGCGAGGTGATCACGAGCGAGCCGGGCTTGCCATGGATCGAGACGGGCACGCTGACCGCGGTCTGCTCAGGATGAACCAGGCTGACGAACCAGGCCGGCGGCCCGCGCGTCTCGGCGTCGGCATCAGGCCGGGGCGGCGTCAGCGGATGGCCGCCGGCGTCCCGAAGCGCGATGCTGACATGGCGCAGACGGCTGAGATCGCGCGCGATCTGGTTCAATCTCGCATCCGGATCGGGCGCCTCGTTGAGATCGGCAACGATCATCTCGATGAACTCGCGCGCGAGTCGGATCACGCTCTGGTCCTCGGCCTGCACGCGCGGCCCCGCCTCCGCAACCTGGCGGCCGATATTGACGGCGAGCCCGAGTGCCAGCAGCAGCGCCAGCAACAGGTTGATGCGCCCGCGCAAGGATAGATTTTGCCACATTGGTATCGCTCGTGCCCCGCGAAGGTTTTGCCCGCGCCTGTCCGATGACGTTGACAGAGGCGAAGCGGCGGATATCTAATCGGAAGCGTACAGCAATCCCGGCCGGGTTGCATGAGGCGACGTGAGACGCGCGCGTCTTGCCTGGTCGGCCCTCATGCGGCGCAGAACAGGCCGAGGCTGTCGCGGGGAACGCCTATGCGCATTCTGATCGTCGACGATCATCCCATCGTCGCCTCCGGCTGCCGTGCCGTGCTGGCCGACGAGGGCGAGATCGAGATTTTGGAGGCTGCCGATGCCGAAGACGGCGAGTGCGTCTTCATCGTCGAGCGCCCCGACCTCTGCATCATCGACATCAACCTGCCGACCGTCTCCGGTTTCGAGCTCGCGCGCCGCATCCTCGAGCGCGCGCCCGAGGCCCGCATCATCATGTTCAGCATGAACGACGATCCGGCCTTCGCCGCGCGCGCGATCGAATGCGGCGCCAAGGGCTACGTTTCCAAGACCGGCGACCCCGACGACCTCGTCGAGGCGATCCGCGCCGTCGGCGGCGGCGGCACCTACCTGCCGAGCGCGATCGCGCGCAGCATTGCCTTTGCGGGACCGATGCTGGCGCAAAGCCCGCTGTCGAAGCTGAACGCGCGCGAGATGGAGATCCTGCGGCTGCTCAGCGCCGGAAAAAGCCTGTCCGAGATCGCCTGGCTGGTGCAATCGTCCTACAAGACGGTGGCCAACACCTCCTCGATCATGCGACAGAAGCTCGGGGTGAAGACCTCGGTCGAGCTGGTGCGTCTGGCGATCGACAGCGGCGTTGCCTGACATCGCCACAAATTTCGGTCATACAAGCGTTGCAATCTTGATGTGGTGAGATGCCACGGAGCTTTTGGGCATGACGATTCAGACTGTCTCGACGAACAAATCCTATGGCGGCGTGCAGGGCGTATACCGCCACGCGAGCCAGGCGACCGGAACCGACATGGTGTTCTCGGTCTATGTCCCCCCGCATGCCGACGGCGCCAAGCTGCCCGTGGTCTGGTACCTCTCCGGGCTCACCTGCACGCATGCCAACGTCACCGAGAAGGGCGAATTCCGCAAAGCCTGCGCCGAGCTCGGCCTGATCTTCGTCGCGCCCGACACCTCACCGCGCGGGCCCGACGTGCCTGGTGATGCCAACAACGCCTATGATTTCGGCCTGGGCGCCGGCTTCTACGTCGACGCGACGCAAGAGCCGTTTGCACGCAACTATCGCATGTGGAGCTACGTCACCGACGAGCTGCCGAAGCTGGTGACGGAGAATTTTCCAGTCGACGCCAAGCGGCAATCGGTGATGGGGCATTCGATGGGCGGCCACGGCGCGCTGACGGTGGCGCTGCGCAATCCGCACCGCTACCGCGCGGCAAGCGCCTTCGCCCCGATCGTGGCGCCCTCGCTCGTGCCCTGGGGCATCAAGGCGCTGACCGGTTATCTCGGGCCGAACAAGGACGCCTGGCGCAGCCACGACACGGTGGCACTGATCGAGGACGGCGCGAAATTCTCCGGCTTCCTGATCGACGTGGGTGAGGCCGACAACTTCCTGAAAGAACAGCTCAAGCCGGAGCTGCTTGAAGCCGCCTGCACCAAGGCGAGCATCGCGTTGACGCTGCGGCGCCAGGCGGGCTACGACCACAGCTACTATTTCATCTCGACCTTCATGAGCGATCATCTGCACTGGCATGCGGAGAGATTGAAGGGGTGAGCTTTCTCCTCTCCCTCTCCCCGTTCTTACGGGGAGAGGGTTGGGGTGAGGGGCCGCCTCCGCAAAAACGGTAACAGTTGGAGTCGCGGAGACTCCCCCTCACCCGGAATTTGCTTTCGCAAATTCCGGCCTCTCCCCGCAGGCGGGGAGAGGCGAAGACCTCACGGCCGCCCGTAATTCGGCGCCAGCAAGCGGTTGCGGATCAGATAGCTCATCGTTCGCGTCCAGGATTCATCGCTGTTGCCGCGCATGTCGGCGCTGGCGACCGTGATCATGTTGCCGGATTTCACGTCGCGCAGATAGATGTTCAGGTTGATGATCAGGTTCGAGACCTTCTGCACGAGCCCGGTGATCTCCAGCTCGGCGCCGAGCTGCCCGGCGAGCTTGAGGTCGCAGCCGCCGCAGGCTTGCAGGTTCGCGTGACGGGCGGCATCCCTGATTGGGGCGATGTCGAGCACCTGGAACCTGCCTGAATCAGCCAGCTCCTTGCGCAGCTGCTCGCTGATGCGCTCCAGCCGCGCCAGCTCGGGCCTCGAGCCGTAGAACTCGCCAGGCAGGCTGGTGTCGATCAGCTCGAAATCGAACACCGCCAGTTTCGGCGGGTCGGCGAGCGCGACCGATCCGGTCAACAGCAAAGCGGCCAGACGTATCAGTGCTCGCACGATCGTGATTCCAGTCCCCATGCGCGCGAGGACGAAATGCGGGGTTGCATGCCCTGACAAATTGGTCATGCTTTAGCAGAGACAATTCTCCAACGGCGGTCAAGCCGGAGAGATCGTCCGGAGGAAACATGATCCGATGGTTGGTCGGCCTGATCGGCTTGGGTGTTGCCGCGACGAGCGCGCTCGCGGCGGACCCTGTTGCGATCGGCGTCGGCTATCTCGGCGTCGCCGGCACCAGATCGACGCTGTCGCTGGTCGAGCAGCCCGCGGAGAATGACGGTGTCGCCGGCGCCCGTCTCGCCATCGAAGACAACAACACCACCGGAAAATTCCTGGGCCAGCGCTTTACGCTGGAGGAGCGCCGCATCAAGGAAGGTGAGGATCCAGTCCAGGCCGCGACTGCGCTCGCCGAGAAGAACGGCTTCATCATCGCCGACCTGCCGGCCGATGCGCTGCTGAAGGTCTCGGACGCCTTGCGCGATCGCGGCACCCTGCTGTTCAACGTCGGCGCAATCGACGAGCGGCTGCGCGAGGCCGATTGCCGCACCAACGTCATCCACACCGCGCCGACGCGCGCGATGCTGGCGGATGCGCTCGGGCAATATCTGGTGTGGAAGCTGTGGAAACGCTGGCTGCTGGTGGTCGGCTCGCATGACGAGGACAAGCTGTTCGCCGATGCACTCCGGCGCACCGCAACGCGGTTCGGCGCCAAGATCGTGCAGGAGCGCACCTTCGAGGACAAAGGCGGCGCGCGCCGGACTGACTCCGGCGTGACGCTGATCCAGCGCCAGATGCCGGTGTTCACGCAGCAGGCCCCGGCGTACGACGTGCTCGTTGTCGCCGACGAGAGCGAGGTGTTCGGCGCGTATCTGCCCTATCGCACCTGGGATCCGCGCCCCGTCGCGGGCTCGGCCGGCCTCGTGCCGCGCAGCTGGGATGCCGCGCAGGACCAGTGGGGCGCGATCCAGATGCAGAACCGCTTCGTCAAGCTGAATTCGCGGCGCATGACCGCGCTCGACATGCAGGCCTGGACCGCGGTGCGCATGATCGGCGAAGCCACCTCGCGCACCAATTCCGGCGACGTCAAGAAAGTCACCGACTTCATCAAGGGCCCGGATTTCTCGGTCGCCGCCTTCAAGGGCACGCGGCTCACCCTGCGCGACTGGAATCTCCAGCTGCGCCAGCCGATCCTGCTGGTCGACGGCCGCATGGTGGTAACGGTGTCGCCACAGGAGGGATTCCTGCACCAGGTCTCCGAGCTCGACACGCTCGGCTATGACCGCCCGGAGAGCAAATGCAAGTTGAAATGAGGACGCAGATGTTGCGCATGTGGCGTGTGGGGCTCTTGTCCGGACTGACGCTGGCGGTAGCGCCCGCGCATGCGTTCATCGCCTATGTCTCGAACGAGAAGAGCAACACGGTGTCGGTGATCGATACCGACAGCTGGACCGTGACCAAGACCATCAAGGTCGGCCAGCGCCCGCGTGGCATCGATTTCACACGCGACGGCAAGTTCGTGATGGTCGCGGTCGGCGACGACGACACCATCCAGGTGATCGACGCCAAGACGCAAAGCGTGGTGGACAGCCTGCCCTCCGGCCCCGACCCTGAATTGTTCGCCCAGGATGCCGCCGGAAAGGTCCTCTACGTCGCCAACGAGAACGACAACACGGTGACCGTGATCGATCTCGAGAAGCGCGCCCGGCTCAGCGACATCCAGGTCGGCGTCGAGCCCGAGGGCATGACCATCAGCCCCGACGGCAAGATGCTGATCAACACGTCCGAGACGACCAACATGGCGCATTTCATCGACACATCCTCGCGCCAGATCGTTGCCAATGTGTTGGTCGATGCGCGGCCGCGCTTTGCCGAGTTCAAGCATGACAGTTCGGAATTGTGGGTGTCTTCGGAGATTGGCGGCACCGTCTCGATCATCGATCCCGGGAAGCACGAGGTGATCGGCAAGGTCACCTTCGAGATTCCGGGCCTGCGGAAAGAGGCGATCCAGCCGGTCGGCATCGGCATGACCAAGGACGACAAGACCGCCTTCATCGCGCTCGGCCCCGCCAACCGCATCGCCGTTGTCGACGTCGCGACGCGCAAGGTGACGAAATATCTGCTGGTCGGACAGCGGGTCTGGCACATGGCGTTCACGCCGGATGAAAAATACCTGCTCACCACCAATGGCGTGTCCAACGACGTGTCCGTCATCGACGTCGCCGCGCAAAAAGTGATCAAGACAATTCAAGTGGGCGAACTGCCGTGGGGCGTCGCGATCGCGCCATGACCAGCCCTGCCCCCATCGGTGAGCCGCGCGAGACCTCGAGGCCGGAAGCGGCCGCGGTGCCGGCGCTGTCGATCGACGGCGTCAGCCATTCTTACGGGCCGCGACGGGCGCTGACCGATGTCTCCTTCAACGTGCAGCCGGCGAGCTTCACGGCGTTGCTCGGCCTCAACGGCGCCGGCAAGAGCACGCTATTTTCACTGATCACGCGCCTGTTCGGCATCCAGGCTGGTCGTGTCTCCATCTTCGGTCACGACATCAGCAAGAGCCCTGGCGAGGCGCTGCGGCTGCTCGGTGTCGTGTTCCAGCCGCGTACGCTCGATCTCGACCTCTCGCTGACGCAGAACCTGCTCTATCACGCCGCGCTGCACGGCATCAGCCGGCGCGAGGCGGCTGCACGTAGCGCCGAGCTGCTCGGCCGCATCGGGCTCGAAGAGCGCGCCGGCAGCAAGGTGCGCGATCTCTCGGGCGGGCAGATGCGGCGGCTCGAGATCGCACGGGCACTGCTGCACCGGCCGCGGCTGCTGTTGCTGGACGAGCCGACCGTCGGCCTCGATGTCAAGGCGCGCGCCGACATCATCGGCCATGTTCGCCAGCTCGTGACCGAGCAAGGCATCGGCGTGCTCTGGGCCACGCACCTGTTCGACGAGATCATGCCCGGTGACGATCTCGTGGTGCTGCACCAGGGCAAGGTGCTGGCGCAGGGCCCGATGAGCCGCGTCGTCACCGAAGCCGGCGCGCAGGACGTCAACACCGCCTTCATGCGCCTGACCGGCGCACAAACCATGCCGGGAGGCGGCGCATGAGCAGCATCACCACCCGCGAGGCGCCGCGCGGCTTCTCGTTCGCCGAGTACATGACCTGCCTCACCGGCATCGTCTGGCGCGAGGGCCTGCGCTTCCTGCATCAGCGCGAGCGCTTCGTCTCGGCTTTGGTGCGGCCCTTGGTGTGGCTGTTCATCTTCGCCGCCGGCTTCCGCCAGGTGCTCGGCATTTCCATCATCCCGCCCTACGAGACCTACATCCTCTACGAGGTCTATATCGCGCCTGGCTTGATGGCGATGATCCAGCTCTTCAACGGCATGCAGTCCTCGCTGTCGATGGTCTATGACCGCGAGATGGGCAATATGCGCACGCTGCTGGTGAGCCCGCTGCCGCGCGGGTTCCTGCTGTTCTGCAAGCTGCTCGCGGGCACCGCGGTGTCGCTGCTTCAGGTCTATGCATTCCTCTTGATCGCCTGGTTCTGGGACATCACCCCGCCGCCATCGGGCTATCTCACCGTGCTGCCGGCGTTGATCCTGTCCGGGCTGATGCTGGGCTCGCTGGGGATGCTGATCTCCTCCGGCATCAAGCAGCTGGAAAACTTCGCCGGCGTGATGAATTTTGTCATTTTCCCGATGTTCTTCGCCTCCTCCGCGCTCTATCCGCTCTGGCGGGTCCAGGAGGGCAGCCCTTATCTGTATTACCTCTGCGAGGCCAATCCGTTCACCCATGCGGTCGAGCTGATACGATTCGCGTTGTACGGACAGATCAACTGGATTTCGCTGGCGGTGGTCGCGATCTGCACAATCGTCTTCATGATCGGTGCGATTTTCGCCTATGATCCGTCGCGCGGGCTGGCGCGACGCGGGCCTGCGGGAGGCGAAGGATGAAGGTTCTGGTCCTGGCTGCCATGGCAATTGCGCTGTCGAGCACGGCCGCGCGCGCGGCCGATTCGCGCTATCCGGACTGGCCCTGCACCCAGGCCAAGGTGCCGGAGATTTCGCTGGCGGCTGTCTGGGCCGGCCCGCCGCTCGACGACGTCCAGAACAAATGGAAGGACGATGCCAAGATCAGCGCGCTGGTCGCAAAGCTGTCGGCGCGCAAGACGCCGCTCGACGAGGCCGAGAAGTCGGTGAAGGAGTTTCTGGCCGCCTCCGCGTCCGACAAGACCGCGAATGCCAAACTGCTGTTTGCCGGCCTGTTCGACACGCTCAACGCCCAGCGCTCCCAGGTGATGAACGGGCTCGAACGCGTCAGCCGCAAGCAGCGCGAGGCCGCCGACAAGATCCGTGAGGAGACGCTGGCGCTCCAGGCGCTCCAGGGCGCAACGCCGCGCGAAGATGCCAAGGTCGAGGCGCTCAGCAACGAACTGATCTGGAAGACCCGCATTTTCGAGGATCGTCACAAAGTGGTGCGATTCGTCTGCGAGGTTCCGACCACGATCGACCAGCGCCTGTTCGCGCTCGGGCGCGTGATCCAGCAGGAAATGGAATAGCGTCAGGCTCGCTGACGGCTCACCAAAGTTCCCGTGATATCAGCGCGATCGTTAACCTTTCGCCGCGCTATCTGGCGGAACCAAATCGCTCCAGGATGTCTTGTCGAAGTCAATCCAAGACATCCGATCAGGACATCGGGAGGCCTCGATGGGAACTACAAAATTCAGCTTCGCGGGCGCTGCGGTCATCACCATGCTCGCATCCAGCGCCTTTGCCGACGACATGACCGGAATGGTCACGCGGATCGATCGGCTCAATGGCACGATCTCGATCCAGCAGACGCAGAAAGGCACGGTCGGCGCCAGCTCAGGCAACGCCGGCGCGCTCCAGGAGTACAAGGCGAAGGACGCGGCAATGCTGGAGGCGGTCCATGCCGGCGACAGGGTCAGTTATGCAGCCACCGAGACGAACGGCACGGGCACGCTGACGAAGTTGGAGAAGCAGAAGCCGTAGCACTGGTCCAGATCGTCATTGCGAGCGAAGCGAAGCAATCCAGAGTTCCTCCGCGGAATGATTCTGGATTGCTTCGCGGAGCCTGTCATCGGGCCGCGCTTCGCGCGGACCCGTTGGCTCGCAATGACGAAGGGGGAGCGCTGTGTCTATTGCTGACAGCGTGATCGCGGAGGCTCCCCTCACGCTAACCTAAGCGCGGCGAGGCAGCGCACCTCGGCCAATCGTTACTGCTCTGGGCGCGGCTCGGGCTGCGCTTCCTCGGTCGGGAGCTTTGCGCTCTCCCAGCCGTCGGTGCCGTCAGGGTACCAGGCGATGTTGGAATAGCCGTAGGCCAGCGCGCGCTTGGCGGTGTTCCAGGACATCCAGCAATCGGCCAGGCAATAGATCACGAGCAGCGCGGCCTTGTCGCCGTGCGATGCAAGCGCGAGGCCGCGCTGGAGATAATCGTCCATGGCGGGCGGCAACGCGCCGTAGCCGGTGTCCGGCAGCCACAGGCTCCCCGGAATGTTCCTGCGCGGCGCATCGCGCCACACGGTGCCGGCAGGAAGGTTCTTCGGTTTCGGCGGGCGCGGCATCACGTCGACGAACGCACCGCTCTTCGCGCGCCAGATCGCCTCGGCTTCCGCCGTCGTCAACACACGCGCGCCCACAAGCGTCGCTGGCACCGGCGCGCGGTAATTGTCGGTGCGATATCCCTCGGGCTCGAACGGCTCCTGCTGCTGCGCCAATGCCTGCCCTGCCAGAACAGCGGCGAGCAGCGCAACGGCAAGATGCCGCTTCATGGCGTCTTCTTGACCGTCTCCGCGCCGAGCGGCCGATCGCTCTCGTCGAGTAGCGGAACGCCGAAGTCGAGCAGGATCTTGTTGATCTCGCCCTGGTTCTCCTGGATCAACTTGTTCAGCTGCCGCTTCCAGTTCTGGTCGGCGGAACGCACGCCCATGCCGATGCGATAGACCAGCTTCGGCCCGGTGGTCTCCTTCACCAGTGGCGTAACGTGGAGCGAAGAGCCGGCCTTCTTCGCATAGTAGCCAGCCATCGGGCCCCACAGCACGCCGGCGTCGATCTTGCCGGCGGCAAGATCGTCGATCATGGCCTGCGCCGAATTGTCGAAGCGGGTGTCGATCATCAGCGGATAGGGCTTTGCATCGCCCATCAGACCGGCGATCGCCATGTTGGTCGCCGGCGGCGTGCCAGCGACGATGCCGACATGCTTGCCTTTCAGGCGCGCGTCTTCCAGCGTATCGACGTCCTCAAGCCCGCTGCCGGCTTTGGCGACCAGCGCATAGGTCGTGCGGTAATAGGGATTGGTGCCCTGCACGAGGTCGTCGCCTTGCGGGAAGCCCATGATGACGTCGCAGCGATGCGCACCCAGCGTCATGCGCACGAAGCCGGTGGCCTGCGGGAAGAACACGTAGTCGAGCTTCTTCTGGAGCTTGTCCGCCAAGAACTCGGCGAGCTTGTTCTCGAACCCCTCGCCCTTCTCGTTGGAGAACGGCAGATTGCGCGGATCGGCGCAGACGCGCAGCACCTTCGGGTCCACCAATTCGAAGGAGAGGTCGCCGGTGTCGTTGGTCTGCGCGATCGCAGCATCGCCGAACGCGCAGGATGCCATCAGGACCCACAGTGAAAACAACCAGCGACGATGTCGTCCGGCCTCCGTCATCGCGCTTCCTCCTCGTTTTGTTTGAATGCTATCCATGCAACGCATGACGCGCCAACTTTTGCCAGCTTGGTGTTGGCTTTGCTTTGCTGCAGCGCAATGCAGCAAACCCTCTGAACTGAGGCGGAAAAGTGTCTTACGTCGCTTCAATGATCGCAGCCCTATCCCTGGCGGGGATCGTCACGTTAGCACGCGCCGGGGCATCCGAATTGCCTGTGAGCGAAGTCGCGCCGGGAATCTTCGTACACTCCGGGACCATCGCCCTGATGACCCGCGCGAACGAGGGCGACATCGCCAATGTCGGCTTCATCGTGGGCGATGACGCGGTGGCTGTGATCGATACCGGCGGCAGCTACCGCGAAGGCGAGGCGCTGCTGGCCGCCGTGCGGGCGAAGACGCCCAAGCCGATCCGCTACGTCATCAACACCCACGGCCATCCCGATCATGTTTTCGGCAATGCCGCCTTCGCCGCCGGAACCACCACCTTCGTCGGCCATAGCAAGCTTCCGCAGGCGCTCGCGGCGCGTGGGCCTTTCTATCTCGACAATTTCCGCCGCATCATGGGTAGCGAGCTGATTGATCCCGTGAAGATCATTGCCCCTACCCTGCTCGTTTCGGACATGACGACACTCGATCTCGGGTCGCGCCGACTGGCTCTGCGCGCCTGGCCAGCCGGGCACAGCGACGCTGATTTGACCGTGTTCGACGAGACGAGCAAAACCCTGTTCGCGGGCGACCTCGTCTTTCTCCGCCACATTCCGGTCATGGACGGCAGCATCCGCGGCTGGCTCGACACGCTGAAGGGATTGGAGGCCATGCCGGCGCTGCGCGTCGTTCCTGGTCACGGCCCCGTGAGCGACTGGCCTGCTGCACTGACCGATGAGCGACGCTACCTGTCGACGCTGCTGTCCGATGTCCGCGCTCTGAACAAGAAGGGCGAACCGATCCGAACCGCCGCCGACAAGGCCGCTGCGTCGGAACGTCCGCGCTGGGAATTGTTCGAGGACTACAACGCCCGCAACGCGACCGCAGCATTCTCGGAAATTGAATGGGAGTAGCGGGCGCGCTACGATGGGCGAAACGCCCGCAGGACCGTGACCATGATGGCATGCACTCGCCGCCTGACCTTGACCGCCGTACTGCTCGGCATCGCCTTCGCCGTGCCGGCGCAGGCGGAAGAGGCCTATGATCCCTGGCCGGGCCTGGTGCAGGACATCTTCAATAGCCGTCCGATGAACGACGGCAGCACCGTCATCGGCATCGAGATGCCCTATCGCGCCGAGGACGCAGCCATCGTGCCGGTGACCCTGCGCAGCAAACTGTCGCCCGGCGATGCGCGCCGCATCCGTTCGATCACGCTGGTGATCGACCGCAACCCGGCGCCGATGGCCGCCAAATTCGAGCTCGGGCCGGATGCCAATGTCACGGAAATCTCGACGCGCGTGCGCGTCAACAACTACACCGACGTGCATGCGGTGGCCGAGCTCAGCGACGGCCAGCTCTATGTCTCGAAGGTCTATGTGAAGGCCTCCGGCGGCTGCTCGGCGCCGGCGGGCAAGAACATCGAGGAAGCCAGGAACCGGCTCGGCCAGATGCGCTACCGGCAATTCGCACGCGAGGAGGCGCCGGCGAGCCGCGTGCGCGAGGCGCAGATCATGATCGGCCATCCCAACAATTCCGGCCTCCAGATGGACCAGGTCACGCAGCTCTATATCCCGGCCTTCTTCATCAACCAGCTCAAGCTGACGCAGGACGACAGCCCCGTGCTGTCGATGGAAGGCGGCATCTCGATCTCGGAAGATCCCAATCTGCGCTTCACCTATGTCTCCAACGGCGCCAAGCGCTTTCGCGCCGAGGCGAAGGACACTGATGGGCACGTGTTCCGCAATGAGTGGGACGTGGAGAAGCCGGGGACGTGAAGATTTCTTACCCTCTCCCCCTGTGGGAGAGGGTGCCTCGCGAAGCGAGGCGGGTGAGGGGTCTCTCTCCGCGAGCGCAACTTTCAACGTCTGAGCAAGAGCAGAGATACCCCTCATCCGGCGCTTCGCGCCACCTTCTCCCACAAGGGGAGAAGGATGACACCGTCTGTGCCGCTACACTAGAAACACCGCACCTCGGCTTCGGCCTGTGCGCGCCTCAAATCATTCACCGCCGAATTTGCCTGCTCCGAGGTGCGGAACTGGACGCCGAGATTACCGCGCACCTGGGACATGCTGAGCGCGGTCTCCGCGGTGACGTAGCGCGCATAGGGCATTATCGAGGCGACCACGTCGATCGAGCAGGAACATTGCTCGATCGTAGACCGCGTCTCGCCATTGGCCTTCATGCAGCCATAGACGTACTCAGCGCGTGCCGACGTCGGATAATCATTGGCGTCCTCGGCCCGCGCCCCGCATGCGGTCGCCGCCAATACCGCCAATGCGGCGACAATCGGTCGTAGCCGTCCCGCCAGTTTCATGCGCATCCTCCCGATGGTTGCGACCAAAGCTATGCTATGCCTATTGTCCTGAAAAGCACTCCGTCAGAGGAAACGGCTCACAAGGTGATGAGAGCACTTGGTGCGATAAAGGTATTTGGTCGAACATTGGCGCTCGCGGTGACGCTGGCGTTGACCCTAGCCGCACCCGCCCGCGCCGCGGAGACCATCCGCCTTGCGGTGCAGAAAACCGGAACATTCTCCTGGGAGCTGGCCGCGATCCGCGCGAACGGTCTGGACAAGGAGGCCGATTTGTCGCTGGAAGTCAGCGAGCTCGCGAGTACCGAGGCCGGCAAGATCGCGATGCGCGCAGGCAGCGCCGACATCATCCTGTCGGACTGGCTGTGGGTGTCGCGCGAGCGCGCGCTCGGCGCCAAGCTCACCTTCTATCCCTATTCCAGCGCGCTCGGCGCGGTGATGGTGCCGGCGGCTTCGCCAATCAAGACGCTCGCAGACCTCAGGGGACGCAAGCTCGCCGTCGCCGGCGGAGCAATCGACAAGAGCTGGCTGCTGCTCCAGGCCCGCATGAAGCAGGACGGCATCGACCTGAAGTCTGCGGCGACCATCGTCTATGGCGCCCCGCCCCTGATCGCCGCCAAGGCGCTCGACGGCGAGATGGATGCGAGCCTCAACTTCTGGAATTTCTGCGCGCAGCTCGAGGCCAAGGGCTTTCGCCGCCTCGCCGGCATCGAGGACATCCTGCCAAAACTCGGCGCCAAGGGCGCGGTCGCCGCGGTCGGCTATGTCTTCGACGAGAGCTGGGCGGCAAGCCATCGTGACGCCGTGGCGCGATTCATCGCGATGACCCGGAAGGCCAAAGAGCTGCTGGTGACCTCGGACGCGGCCTGGGACAAGATCGCACCGCTTACCGGCACCACCGATCCGGCCATGCTCAAGACCTATCGCGACCGCTATCGCGACGGTATCCCGCGGCGGAGCATCGGCGACGAGGAGGCGGATGCGCGCGTGCTCTACCGCGTGCTCGCCGAGATCGGTGGCCGCGACCTCGTCGGGCCGGCGGCCGAGCTCGATCCCGGCACCTTTTATCACGCGGTCCCCGGAGACTGAGGTGCTGCGTCTTCTGTCGTTTGCCCTGTTCCTCGCAATCTGGTGGATCGCCGCGCTGTTCGCCGGCGGCGCAAAGCTGCCCTCCCCGCCCGCCGTGCTCCAGGTGATGATCGCGGAGGCCGCGAGCGGCGCGTTGTTCCTGCATCTCGGCGCCACGCTGGCGCGCGTCACCCTCGCCTTCGTGCTGGCGATGTCGCTCGGCAGCGCCATCGGCTATCTGATGGGACGGGTGAAGCTTGCCGACCGGCTCGGCGATCCCTGGCTGATCCTGCTGCTCAATTTGCCCGCCTTGGTCGTGATCGTGCTGGCCTATATCTGGGCTGGCCTCACCGAGGCCGCCGCGATCGCGGCAATCGCCATCAACAAGCTGCCGACCGCCATCGTCACCTTGCGCGAGGGCGCCCGCGCGCTCGACCGCTCGCTCGACGAGATGGCGAGTGTATTCGCGATGCCGCGCTGGCGCGCTTTCCGCCACGTCGTGCTGCCGCAGCTTGCGCCTTATATCGCAGCCTCCGCGCGCTCCGGATTGTCGCTGGTATGGAAGATCGTGCTGGTTGCCGAGCTGTTGGGCCGTCCGAACGGCGTCGGCTTCGAGATCGGCGTCGCCTTCCAGCTGTTCGACACGCCGCGGCTGCTCGCCTATTCGCTGACCTTTGCCGCCGTCGTGCTCGTCATCGAAACCTTGCTGGTGCAGCCGTTCGAAGCCCGCGCAACACGGTGGCGGCCCCGTGCGGCTTGAGGTCGAGATCACAGGCAAGACGTTCAAAAGTGCCGCCGGCGGAACGCACGAGGTGCTGGCGCCGGTCAAGTTCACGCTTGAATCCGGCGAGGTCGGCGTGCTGATCGGCCCCTCCGGCTGCGGCAAGAGCACGATGCTGCGCATCATCCTGGGGCTCGATCACGAGTTTCAGGGGCGGATCGAACGGCCGCCGCAGGCGCGGATCGGCATGGTATTCCAGGAGCCGCGGCTGCTGCCGTGGCGTTCGGTCGAGCAGAATGTGCGGCTCGCTGCACCCGATGTCACCGATGCCAGGCTGTCGGAGCTGTTCAAAATCCTGGAGCTGGAGGCACATCGCAGCCATTTCCCCGGCGAATTGTCGCTGGGGCTTGCCCGGCGCGTCGCGCTGGCCCGCGCCTTTGCCGTCGAGCCGGATATTTTGGTGCTTGACGAGCCACTGGCATCGCTCGACGACGCTCTCGCTGGACGCCTGCGGGATGAGATTGCGACGCTCGTCGCGAGCCGGCCAATGATGACGCTTTTGGTGACACACAGCCTGGACGATGCAGTGCACCTGGGCGATCGGCTGTTCTTCCTGTCGGCCCGGCCAACGCGGATCGTGGCAGAGGTACCTATCGACATCCCACGCGACACTCGCGGCGAAGCCGAGATTGCGGCGATCAAGGCCGGCCTCGCCCAACGAACTCAAGGCGACCGCGCCGAGCGAGATATCTCATAGCCGGCCAGCTGGCGGATGTGCTAGATAGGCCGGCGGCGGAGTTGATGATGACGCGGACGGTCGCCCTCTCAACGCTTGCAACGCTTGGTCTTGCACTCGTCACGATGACGGCGGGCGCGCAGGACATGATGCGTGGTGTCGACCTCACCTCCCCCGCGATGGTCTCGGCCGAAATGACCAGGCCAGAGGTCGAAGCCGTGCTGGCCAAAGCGAGCGCCGCGCAGCCTGCCGATTTCACCGGCAAACGCCTGTCGGGCCTCGATCTCTCGGGGCTGGACCTGTCCAACGCGGTTCTGCGCGCCGCGCGGCTCAACAAGACAATACTCCGAGACGCCAAGCTTGACCGTGCTATCCTCGATCAGGCATGGCTGCTGGATGCGGATCTTACCGGCGCAAGCCTGAAGGGCGCCAATCTGTTCGCATCGCAAATGGCCCGCGCGCGTCTCGACAGCGCGAACCTGTCGGGAGCGCGCATCGCTGCGGATCTCACCGGCGCAAGCATGGTCGGCGCCTCGATCGCGGACGCGAAGCTTGGCGCCGATATGCGCAACCAGTCGATGGGGCTGATGCGCGCGGTGCTCAGATCCGCCAACCTGGAACGGCTGAACGCGCGCAACGCCGATTTGTCGCGCGTCGACCTCCAATTCGCGGCCCTCAGGGGCGCCGACCTGAGCGGCGCATCACTGAAAAACGCCGAACTCGGCGGAGCCGATCTGACCGGCGCCATCGTCATCGACGCCGATTTCGACGGCGCCGATCTCGTCTCGGCGAAGCTGATCGCACCGAACGGCCTTGACCGCGCCAAAAATTTCGACAAGGCAAAGAACCGCGAGCGCCTGATCAGGGAATGACGGCCCGCCTTTGGGAGGACTGGCTGATGCGTTGGGTTCTAGCTTTGATCGCGTTGTTGACGCTTGCCGGCGAAGCCGCCGCGCAGGGCAAGGGCATCCGGCTCTGGAATCTGACGACTGAGACGATCTCCGGCTTCCAGCTCGCTCCCGCCGGCAGGACCGACTGGGGTCCGAACCAATGCTTGAACGACAAGGACAAGGAGGTCGACCACGACGAGCGGCTGCGCATCACCGGCATCGAGCCGGGCCATTACGACGCCAGGGTGAGCTATCCCAATGGCCGGCAGTGCATCGTCCGCGGCATCGAGATCAGGGCCGACGCGGTGTTCTCAATCGCCGATAAGGATTTGAAGGATTGCACCAAGTAGCGCCGCCGCTCACGCCTTGTCATGCGTGTGCGGGTATTCGCAGCGCCACCGCACCGCCTGCCACTTCGGATGCTCGCCCACCCATTGCGCGATATAGGGCGGCGCGGCCATCGCGCATTGCCGCGGCGACCCGGAATAGTTGAACACCAGATGCTGCTCCTCGCAGGTCGCAGGCGAGAGCACCGCACACACAGTCACCACCAGGTCGATCGGGTTCATGCCGGGATCCTCTCGCCTCCGCGATCAAGAAGTAGCACAAAGGCTACGTCCACAGCAGACGGAAGTTTCAATTCCGTGCGAGTAGAACCGGGAACCTGGCAATTGCGGCCTCTCGTAAAAGTGCCCCGACCTTTGCCTATGCTGGCTAAGGTCAAACGGCGCCTTGTCGCCACTTGATTTCGTCAATAAGCTGGTTCCCCACAATTGCTAACAGGCTGATGGCTTTCACGGAAACCTCTTGGCGCGGCGTCGCGGTAACTCTGTGCCTGCTGGCGTTCAGCACCGGCACCTTGGCCATCTCTGGTCAAGGCCGACGAGCCGTTGCGGAGCCGGCGCAGCCGGACGGCGCGAATTCGGGCCGTACCGAGCCCTCCCGCACCGCAAACAGCGATCAGGCGGTAGTCAAGCTTACGCGCAGCCAACAGGGACAGATCGGACTCGAAACCGCAGTTGCCGAAACTGCTCCGCATCCTGAGCAATTCCGCGCATATGGTGCGGTGCTGGATATCTCCCGCATTACGGAGCTCACGAACAGCTACGCCAATGCTCAGGCTCAACTCCAGACGGCGCAGGCCAAGCTCGAAGTCGCCAAGAGCGCATTCGAGCGAACGAAGAATCTCGTCGAATCCGCAGCGCTCCCGAAGAAGGAGGCCGAGACCGCAGAGGGAACGTTGCGGACCGATAAGGCCGCGCTCGCCGCTGCGGAGTCGCAGCTCAGGACTCTCGCGGCCACGGCGCAGCAGGAATGGGGGCCGGTGATCGGCCGGGGAATCATCGAGCGCTCGCCCGGAGTTGTCAGGCTGATCGAACGCGATCAGTTTCTCGTTCAGGTGACGCTGCCGTCCGGCATGACTGCCATTGGGACTCCGGGAACGGCTCTCGCGCAGGCCCCGACGCGAAACGCGAACATCGATCTCCAGTATATCTCCCCGGCAACGCGCACAGATCCCCGTATCCAGGGATTGAGCTATTTCTTCTCCGCGCCTGGCGACAGCGGTCTGCTGCCCGGCATGAACACCATCGTTTACGTGCCGTCAGGCAATACTTACGAGGGAGTCTTCGTTGAAGATACCGCGATCGTCCGATGGCAGGGTCGATCATGGGTCTATCTGCGCGTGAACTCCGATAGCTTCCGACGTCATCCGATCAGCACGGATCAACCCGTCTCGGATGACGACTACGTCGTCCGAGACATCCCATCGGGTTCCGAAATCGTGGTCCGGGGCGCGCAGGTCCTGTTGTCCGAGGAGGCCAGGAGCGAGCTTCGGGGCGGCGGTGACAATGACTGACGGCATCGGCTCCAACAGGCCTGGGCCGCAAGCCGCTCTTGTCGCGTTCGCCATCCGCTTCCGCGGCATCGTGCTCGCTCTTGCGTGTGCGCTGCTGGGCTATGGCCTGTTCGCCCTCGGCGAAGCCAAATACGGGGTCTTCCCTGAATTCGCGCCGCCACAGATCACGATCCAGACGGAAGCTCCCGGGCTCAGTCCGGAGCAGGTCGAAATTCTGGTCACCCAACCGATCGAAATGTCGATCAACGGCTTGGCCGGCGTCGAAAGTTTGCGATCGTCGTCGATCCAGGGCCTCTCCGTGGTGACGGTCATCTTCCAGCCGGGCAGCGACATCTACCGGGCGCGCCAATTGGTGACGGAACGTCTCGCGGCCGTGGCCGCGCGGCTGCCGCAAGGCGTGCAGCCGCCGTCGATGACACCATTGACCCCGCTAGCCGGTACGGTGCTGGTCATCGGCCTGACCTCCGACCAACGCTCGCTGATGGATTTGCGCACCATCGCGGACTGGACCGTGGCGAGACGGCTCCTGGCCGTACCGGGCGTGGCGCAAGTATCCACTTACGGCAAAGACGTCAGATCTCTGCAGGTGCAAGTCCGTCCGGACGACTTGATCCGATTCCGGGTCGGCCTGAATGACGTCTTGGCCGCAGCGCGCAAGGCGACCGGCATACGGGGCGCCGGCTTTATCGATACGACCAATCAGCGCATCACGCTGCAAACCCATGGGCAATCTTTGACGCCCGACCAGCTTGCCCGCACCGTTCTCCTGCACGAAGGCGGCGCGAGCGTGGTTCTCGGCGACGTTGCCACGGTCGTGACCGCTCCCGAGCCGCCAATCGGGGCCGCCCTCATCGACGGTGTCCCCGGCATCATGCTCATGGTCAGCCAGCAATACGGAGCGAACACGCGAGAGGTCACCACGCGAGCAGAAGCCGCGCTGCAAGGACTGCGACCGGGACTCGAAGCCGATGGGGTTCAGCTCCATGCGGACATATTTCGCCCTGCCAACTTCATCGACACGGCGACGGAGAACGTGCTGTACGCCCTGTTGATAGGCGGGGTGCTCGTGATCGTCGTTCTGTTCCTATTTTTGTTCGACTGGCGCACCTCGATCATCAGTTGCACCGCTATCCCCCTATCGTTGATAGCGGCCGTGCTCGCCCTCCAATGGATGGGCGAAACCCTCAACACGATGACGCTGGGCGGCCTTGCGATCGCCATCGGCGAGGTCGTCGATGACGCCGTGATCGGCGTTGAAAACGTCGTACGCCGATTGCGCGAAAATCGCCGGGCAACCGCGCCCAGATCCGAAACTCGCGTCGTGCTCGAAGCCTTCCTTGAGGTACGCACCGCTGTAGCCTATGCGACCTTTGCGGTGCTGCTGGTCTTCTTTCCGATCCTGGCGCTCTCCGGCATTGCCGGCCGTCTGTTCGGCCCCTTGGCTATCGCCTACATCCTCGCGGTGCTAGCCTCGCTCGCGGTCGCCCTTACGGTGACCCCCGCGCTCTCTATGCTGCTACTCGTCGGGACGACCGGCGGACAACGCCTGCAAGAACCGCCTACGGTGCGGTGGTCCCGTCGCCATTATCAAGCCTTGCTACGTCATATCGGCCGTTTCCCGAAACTCGTGATGACGGCGGCCGCGGTTCTGACGATCGCCGGTGCCGCGATGCTGCCTTTCTTCGGCGGGACCTTCCTTCCGGATCTGCGGGAAGGCCATCTGATTCTGCACGTCTCTGCGATCCCCGGCACCTCGCTCGACGAATCGCTTCGCATCGGGAAACTGATGACGGACACGCTCCGACGTATCCCAGGCGTACGCAGGGTGGCGCAGCATGCAGGCCGAGCTGAGGCCGGCATCGACACGGTGGGTCCGCATTCCAGCGAGTTCGAAGTCGACCTGCAGCCGGGGCTCTCGGGTCAAGAGCAATCGGCGACAGAAGCGCACATCAGGGCCGCTTTGGCCGACTTCCCCGGAGTTTCTTTCTCGAGCAAGACCTACTTGACGGAGCGCGTGGAGGAGACCGTCTCCGGCTTCACCGCGGCGGTGGTCATCAACATCTACGGGCCCGATCTCGATTCACTTGAGAGCGCTGCGCGCGACGTCGCCCGAGAGCTCGACGAAGTCGCGGGTGCGATCGATGTGCAGCAACGATCCCCGCCAGGGATGCCGCAGCTTAATGTGACGCTCCGCCCGACCGATCTGCAGCGTTGGGGCCTCGATGCCGTCGAAGTGCTCGAGCTGATCCGCACCGGCTATCAGGGCGACATCGTCGGCCAGGGATACGAAGGCAATGCCGTCTTCAACGTTGTCGTTATCCTCGACCAGCATGCCCGCGCCCGGCTCACTCAGATCGGTGACCTGCCGGTGCGCACGCCGAGCGGGGCTTACATTCTGCTGAAGCAAATCGCCGACGTCTACGAAACCTCGGGCCGCTATCAGATCCAGCATCAGAATGCACAGCGGGTTCAGACCGTAACGGCGAACGTAAGCGGGCGCGATCTCGAATCTTTCGTGGCCGCCGCCAAGCGCAAGCTGGCCCGCGAGGTCGCACTGCCGCCCGGTGCGCATGTCGAATTTGCAGGAGCGGCCGAGGCACAAGCCCGGTCGCGCCGCGATCTCATCGTCAACTCCTTGCTGGCTGCGACGGGTATTTTCGCGCTGCTCGCGATGGTGACCGGCCATTTGCGAAATCTGTTGCTGGTGATGATCAACCTGCCGTTTGCGTTTGTCGGTGGCGTGTTCGCACTAGCGGTAACCGGTGGTCTGCTTTCGCTCGGATCGATGGTCGGCTTCGTCACGTTGTTCGGAATCACGCTGCGCAATTCCATCCTTATGATCTCGCATTACGAGCACCTCGTCCTCGTCGACGGTCGCGTGTGGGGACCCGATACCGCGAACGAGGGCGCTGCCGACCGTCTCGTCCCGATCCTGATGACGTCTCTTGTGACTGGTCTGGGATTGCTGCCACTCGCACTCGGCGCAGGAGAACCGGGGCGTGAAATAGAGGGCCCGATGGCGATCGTCATCCTCGGGGGGCTCATGACCTCGATGGCACTTAGTCTGCTGGTTCTGCCCACCCTTGCGCTTCGATATGCACGTTTCAAGACGCGCTCCGAGCGCACGCAAGGCGCGTGACGGTCTAGATCACGTTCGCTGCGAAAGCGGAAACAACACTGACCAAGCAGCGTCCCCGACCGTCACTGTGGCCCGACGTCCACCGCGGCGGCCTTGATGAACTCTCATGAAGAGGAGGAGCGCATTGAATTGCGCTGAATAAGCAGAAAGCCGCGAGAATGGCGGCCCGACACTGCCACGGCTTCGACGGCGTTTGCCATCGAAGCCGCGGCAGGTCGTCAGTCTTACTTGCGCGAAGCGCAGGCGTACATGTTGATTTCCATGCCGACCGGCACTTCCACGATCTTCGGAGCTTTCCAAGCCATTCGGGGTCTCCCAAGGTATTGAGCGCGATATCGCGCGGGGCAAAACCTAGGGCTCGGTCCCCTATAGTTCAAGCGCCGATTCGAATGCCGAACGCGTCTGTGTCGATTCTTCGCGGCCGCATTTCTCTCTCAGGCAAAGCCAGTTCCCTCTTGGTCAAGCACAGACCTGGAGGACATCACCTTGCGCGACACACCGCGCCTCGAATCGACACGACCAGCGCCACGTCGTCAGCAGTCCTTGTCGGCCATTGCCGGATTCGGCTTGGCGCCTTCGGCCTGCTGAGCAGCCGTCGGTTCACTCTGCATCTGCCGCTGCGCATCCTCGGATGAAGCCGGCGTTTCGCCGCTCGCACGATTCATCGTGCTGGTCGGCGGATGCTGACTGGTGTCGCTCGCCGAACTCGATGGATGGGATTGCGCCGAGCCCACGGTGACCGGGCCAGACCCGGCATCCTTGTCAGTGGCTGCACTGCCGGTTTTGCAGGGGCCCGCGACGGCGACACCGGCGCTCAACGTCAGGATCGCGCAGGCAGCAAGAACGGATCGTTTGGTGTTCATCTGCATGATCTCCTCTCCTCCCGCCGCGCAGCCCCAACGCGCCAGGCAGGCCATTTCGGGGAGAACAGGCCCGGCAGCCCGATGTTCCGAGTGTCGGGGCGGAATTAATCGCAATGCCGCCGCCGCCACGTCCGTTCCAGGGGTACGCGCTCAGCGCAGCAGCCGCAGCAGCGCGCGGCCGGCCCGCGAGTTCAGCTCTTTTGCATCGAGCGTGCCATCCTTGTCCGGATTGGCCGCATTGAAGCGCTTCTCCACCACGGACAGGTATTCGTCGAGCGTAAGAGTCCCGTCACGATCGGGATCGGCGGCGGCGAGCTCTTTCGCCGACAACCGCCCGCGCAACTCGCGTGCATCGAGCGTGCCGTCATGATCGGGGTCGAGCTTGGCGAACAATGCGCTGGCCGCCTTCTTCACCTCGGCGAGATCGAGCGTGCCGTCATTGTCGGTGTCGAACATCTTGACCGCATTGCCGGATGCCGCAAGGGCCGGACCGGACAGCAATGCAACCGTGAGCGCAAGCGTAATTGAGCGACGTGACCTCATTGAAACCTCCTGCCAACCTCGATTTGAGCGAGCACGAGACTGACATAAGTCCACAATCAAGCCCCGGTTCAAGTCGAAAATTACAACCTGCGCGCGCCAGACTTACGGAACCCCGCGGCGTCAGCCTAGTCGCCTCCGTCGGACCGCTTCGCGTCGCGGAATTTCTCCAGCATCTGCGCACAAGTGAGAGCGGGCTGTCAGGTTTCCGTCAGGTGACTGGCCCTCCGGCATTCAACATGTTGGCGTCGCACTCGCGACTTTCGTATTGACGCGTTTTGCATTCGGGCGGAGTGTTGTTCCCGCAGCGTCAAAAGACGCGCATATTGGGAGGAACGGATGAAACGCTTTGCGATGGCCGCGAGCCTCGTCATGCTTGCATCGACGTGTGCAAGCGCACAGACCAGCGAGCAACTGGTCAAGGGCGCGACCGATACATCGAACGTTCTCAATTACGGGATGGGCTACAATCTCCAGCGTTTCTCGACGCTGAACCAGATCAACAAGGACACCGTCAAGAACCTCGTCCCGGTCTGGAACTACTCTTTCAACGACGATCGCAGCGAGGAATCGCAGCCGCTGGTGTACCAGGGCGTGATCTACGTGACCTCGCACAATGCGACCATGGCGGTGGACGCCAAGACCGGCAAGCAGATCTGGAAAACCAAGGTCGAGTATCCCGCCGAGACGCCGCGCATCGTCTGCTGCGGCATCATCAATCGCGGCGCCGCGCTCTACGACGGCAAGGTATACCGCACCACGCTGGATGCGAATGTGATCGCGCTGGATGCCAAGACCGGCAAGGAGCTGTGGCGGCAGAAGGCCGCCGACATCAAGGAAGGCTATTCGATGACGGTGGCCCCGCTGGTCGCCGACGGCGTCGTCATCACCGGCATCTCCGGCGCCGAGTTCGGCACGCGCGGCTTCATCGACGGCTGGGATCCGGCGACCGGCAAGCATCTCTGGCGCACCCACTCGATCCCCTCACCGGACGAGCCCGGCGGCGACACCTGGAAGGGCGATACGTGGAAGCTCGGCGGCGGCTCGACCTGGATCACCGGGTCCTACGATCCCGAGCTGAACACGGTCTATTGGGGCATCGGCAATCCCGGCCCGTTCAACTCAGCAGTGCGACCCGGCGACAATCTCTACACCTGCTCCGTGCTGGCAATGGATCCCAAGACCGGCAAGATCAAGTGGCACTACCAGTTCTCGCCGAACAATCCGTTCGACTATGACAGCGTGGCCGAGATGGTGCTCGCCGACATGAACGTCGAGGGCAAGCCGACCAAGGTGCTGATGGACGCCAACCGCAACGGCTTCTTCTACGTGCTCGACCGCACCAACGGCAAGCTGCTCGCGGCCAACCCATACGTGAAGGTCAACTGGGCGACCGGCATCGACATGAAGACCGGACGTCCGATCGAGACCGACGTTTCGAAGGACGCGCGCGAAGGCAAGAAGGTCACCGTCTATCCGTCGATCCTCGGCGGCAAGAACTGGGAGCCGATGTCGTTCAATCCGCAGACCGGATTGGCCTATGCCAACACGCTCGCCTTCGGCGGCAGGTACAAGACCGAGCCCGTCACCTTCAAGCAGGGCGAATGGTATCTCGGCATGGACCTGACCGACCTCTGGGAGTACGGAGACGGCCCGCGCGGCCATCTCAAGGCGATCGATCCCCTGACTGGCAAGGCGAAGTGGGAGGCCCCCGTCGACATCCCGCGCTTCTCCGGCGTGCTGTCGACCGCAGGCGGCGTCGTGTTCACGGGCGCGCTGACCGGCGAGTTCGAGGCCTTCGATGCCGACAGCGGCAAGAAGCTCTGGCAGTTCCAGACCGGCTCCGGCATCGAGGGACAGCCGGTCACCTGGCAGCAGGACGGCGAGCAATATGTCGCAGTGACGAGCGGCTATGGCGGCGTCTACTCGCTGTTCTCCGGTGACGAACGACTGGCCAATGTGCCGCCCGGCGGCTCGCTGTGGGTCTTTGCAGTCAAGCAGTGACCACAGGCACGATGCTGAAGGAGATATCTCACAAGACGGCGGCGATCTTCGCCGCCGTCGCGGTGCTGGCGGTCGCGTTTGTGGCGACCGTTCGTGCCGCGGACGACGCAACCGGCAATCCTCTGCAGGCACAGATCGACCACGGCAAATCGACCTATGCCGAAAAGTGCTCGCACTGCCACGGCCCCAACCTGATGAACTCCGGCACCATCACGCCGGACCTGCGCGCGATCCCTGACGACAAGACGCGCTTCGTCACCACGGTGAAGAACGGCAAGAACAACAAGATGCCGCCCTGGGGCGACATCCTCAACGACGACCAGATCGGGGACCTCTGGGCCTTCATCTCCAGCCGGAGGAAGCCATGAGGCGTTGGCTCGCCGCGTGGAGCGTTGCCGCGATCCTCGCGGCGGCGCCTACGGTTGCACGCGCGGCGGATGACCCGCTGAGGATCTGTCTTGATGAAGGCCGGCCGCCGCTCTCGGTGCATCAAAAGGGCAAGCCGGATGCGGGCTTCGACGTGCTGCTGGCGCAGGCGGTCGCCGAGCGCCTGCGACGGCCCCTGACGATCCAGTGGTTCGAGAGCAAGCTCGATGAGGATTCCAGCCCACAGCTCGAGGCCAATGCGCTGCTCTCGGACGGACGCTGCGCGCTGGTCGGCGGCTACGCGCTGACGACGGATTCTCTCGTCAAGCCCGGCATGAAGACGGCGCGCCTGCCGGATTTCGCTGGCGCCACGCGCGAGGACCGGCGGCGCCGCGTCGCGCTCGGCGTGCTCACGCCGAGCCAGCCCTACGTCTATTCGCCGATGACGGTGGTGCTCGGGCCGAAGGCGAAGGGCCGCAAGATCGGCGACATTGGCGATCTCGCCGGCCTTCGCCTCGTCATCGAAAGCGGCTCGCTCGGCGATGCCATCCTGATGACCTTCGACAAGGGCCGCCTGATCGACAACATCACCCATCTCGTGCCCGGCCGCGACGACCTCCTCGGCGCGCTCCAACGCGGCGACCATGACGCGACGTTGGTCGATCTTGCGCGCTTCGACGCCCATCGCGCCGCGCACCCCGATACGGCGATCACCGCGTCCGGCTACTACTATCCGATCGGCGCCAATCGCGGCTATGTCGGGCTTGCCAGCGATCCCGCGCTGATCGAGGCCGTCAACACGGCGCTTGGCCAGCTTGCCGCCGAAGGCAAGATCGCCGAATTCGGCAAGCAGGCCGGCCTCACCTATCTGCCGCCGCGCGAGCCTGCGATCCTCGGCGACGTCTGGATGAAGATCATTCAGCGGTGAGAGTTGGTCGCGAAGAGCGATGGCGCCGCCACGCGCTCCATTGTCATCGCCCGCGAAGGCGGGCGATCCAGTATCCCAGAGGCGGTTGCGATTGAACCGAAAGGCCGCAGCGTACTGGATGCCCCGCCTTCGCGGGGCATGACAGCGAGCGTGCGGCGAATGCGCGTCAAAATCGGCTCGCTGGCTTAGGAGGCTCCCGACGTGCGGAAAGCGCGGCCGCCCGGATGAGCCGAACAGGACAACCTCCCTCCAATGCGCCAATCTGTCTCGCCTGTCGGCCATGGCAGTGACGGCTTGATGCAGTACCAAGGAAACCAATGCGCTGTATCAGCGCGAATTGCCGGTCTGGATCGAGAGCGCGAAGTCGCTCGGCCTCGAGCCGGCTTGAACCAGGAGAAGGCGCGGTCGCGCTTGCTTGCCGCTCTCCTGGCCAGCCTTCCCTATATCGCCATGTCGGCGTGACAGGCGTCGCGGCCGACGCTACGCGGCCGGCACAACATTGTCGGTGACCGGCCGCAGCGCGACGAGCCTAAAGCGAGATGGGATTAGGACGAGTCGTTGTCGCGCTTGAGGTTATTGTTTGAGCATGATCTTTTCGGAAAACCGCTGCACACTTTTCCGGATCATGCTCTAATGCTCGTTCGAGCTCGCGGTGCCCTGCTGCGCCTTGTGGATCGAGGACGGCACCACGCCGAAATATTTCCGGAATACGCGGCTGAAATGCGATGAGCTGGAGAAGCCCCAGGAGAACGCGACGTCGGTGATGGTCTTGCCGGCGTGGGCCTCGAGCTCCTGGCGGCAGTTCTGCAGGCGCGCCTGCCAGATGTAGTCGCTCACCGTCGTGCCGCGCTCCGAGAACAGCATGTGCAGATAGCGTTTGGAGCAGCCGAGCTCGGTCGAGATCTGATCGATGCACAGATCCGGATCGCGCAGATGCTCGCGGATGAAGAACTGCGCGCGCACATACATCGCTTCCGGTCCGACACGGTCGAACATCGTGTCGGCCTCGCGCAGCGGCAGCAGCAAGAGGTCGATCAGCGAATCGGCCACGCCGACCGCGCTGTTCGCCGACAGCTTCGCCGCCTCGTCGAAGGTGGCGTGGACGAAATCATGGGCGATCCGCCCCGTCCCGGTCTTCGCCGACAATTTGCACGCCGGCATCCGCTGCGAGGGGAAGCCGCGGTCGCGCAGCAGCGCCTTCGGCACGATCACCACGTCGTGGCGGGTGAAGGCGGGGCTGATGATCGAATGCGGGCAGGAGACGTCATAGGCGATGATGTCACCAGGGTTGAGTTCGATGTGGCGGCCCTCTTGTTCGAAATAGGACACGCCGTAGGTCTGGAAGTGAATCTTGATGTAGGGATGTTCGTTTGCCTTGGCGCGCGCCATCGTGTGCGCGATGCGGTGCTGGCTGACCTCGATCTGGCAGAGCTTCAGGCGCGAAACGGTGGTGTAGTCGATGCGACCTTCGAGCGAGGAGGCCTCCAGCGGATCGACGTCGAAATAGCCGCACAGGCTCGTCAGACCATCGATCCAGCTCTGGATCTGCCGCTTCGGCGTCAGCCCGGTCGTCGAGAGCGTGTGAATTGTGTCGGACATTGATCCAGCCACTGGTTTGATCCGGAGATTCGACGCGAATCGCGACCAGCGCTGCTGGAGCCCTCAGCCGTGATTGCGTGACGTTTACCTCAAACTTAGGCGATCTTTTGGAACTTGCGCCTCCGTTCCATTGCCACCCTTGAAACTTAATCCTCCGCCTTAGTTGCACCGCCGTCAAGGGGAACATGGGCGCGGACGGCCGCGCAAGCCGGCGCGGAAACCGCTGAATTCGCTACTGCAAAATCAAAATCTTCGCGCCCGTGCGCTGTCGAGCAAACCGGCTTCTCTCTTGGGCAAGTTTCCCGTTGACGAAGTCGTTAGGGATTGCGGCAGGAACAACAAGAACGGGCCGCTCCTGCACACACGGACCCGTGGCTCTCATCAGGAGGAGGAAACAGCACAGCATCGTTTCTGGTCTCGATCGTGACCGCCCTGCACGAGCAGACGCCGGACGAGAAGCCCGGTGATTAAGCAATGCTTCGGAAACAATAAACGACCAACGGAGGAATTAACTATGCGCAAGGTGCTACTGGCGACCTATCTTGGCTCCGCGGCGGCTCTCGCCGTCGGCAGCGCCTCAGCTAATGACGAGCTGATCAAGATGTCGCAGAACCCGAAAGACTGGGTGATGCCGGCGGGCGACTATGCCAATACCCGCTATTCCAAGCTGAACCAGATCAATGCACAGAACGTCGGCAAGCTCCAGGTCGCCTGGACCTTCTCGACCGGCGTGCTGCGTGGGCACGAAGGCGGCCCGCTGATCATCGGCAACGTGATGTACGTCCACACGCCGTTCCCGAACAAGGTCTATGCTATTGACCTTTCCAACGAGAACAAGATCATCTGGAAGTACGAGCCGAAGCAGGATCCGAACGTCATCCCGGTGATGTGCTGCGACACGGTCAACCGCGGCCTGTCTTACGGCGACGGCAAGATCATCCTGCATCAGGCCGACACCAACCTCGTCGCGCTCGACGCCAAGACCGGCCAAGTGGCCTGGTCGGCGACCAACGGCAATCCTGCGAAGGGCGAGACCGGTACGTCGGCCGCGCTGGTCGTCAAGGACAAGGTCCTGGTCGGCATCTCCGGCGGCGAATTCGGCGTGCAGTGCCACGTCACCGCTTACGACCTCAAGAGCGGCAAGCAGGTCTGGCGCGCCTATTCCGAAGGTCCGGATGATCAGATCAAGCTCGATCCGGCCAAGACGACGTCGCTCGGCAAGCCGGTCGGAGCTGACTCCAGCTTGAAGACCTGGCAGGGCGATCAGTGGAAGATCGGCGGCGGCTGCACCTGGGGCTGGATCTCCTACGATCCCGCTCTGAACATGGTCTATTACGGGTCGGGCAACCCCTCGACCTGGAATCCGAAGCAACGTCCCGGTGATAACAAATGGTCGATGACCATTTTCGCGCGCGACGCGGACACCGGCATGGCCAAGTGGGTCTACCAGATGACGCCCCATGACGAGTGGGACTATGACGGCGTCAACGAGATGATCCTCACGGATCAGCAGATCAATGGGCAGCCTCGCAAGCTCCTGACCCATTTCGACCGCAACGGCCTCGGCTACACCCTGGACCGTGAGAACGGCGAACTCCTGGTCGCCGAAAAGTACGATCCGAAGGTGAACTGGACCTCCGGCGTCGACATGAACAAGAGCTCGCCGACCTACGGCCGTCCGAAGGTGCTTGACGCAGCTTCGACCGACAAGGCGGGCGAGGACGTCAACGTGAAGGGCATCTGCCCGGCCGCGCTCGGCACCAAGGACGAGCAGCCGGCAGCCTACTCGCCCGACACGCAGCTGTTCTACGTTCCGACCAACCACGTCTGCATGGACTACGAACCGTTCAAGGTGAGCTACACCGCGGGCCAGCCCTATGTGGGTGCGACGCTCTCGATGTATCCGCCGCAGGGTGAAAGCCACATGGGCAACTTCATCGCCTGGGACGGCAAGACCGGCAAGATCGTCTGGTCGAACAAGGAGCAGTTCTCGGTCTGGTCGGGTGCGCTCGCAACCGCCGGCGGCGTGGTGTTCTACGGCACGCTCGAAGGCTACCTGAAGGCAGTCGATGCCAAGTCCGGCAAGGAGCTCTACAAGTTCAAGACTCCCTCCGGCATCATCGGCAACGTCACCACCTATGAGAACAATGGCAAGCAGTACGTTGCCGTGCTCTCCGGCGTGGGTGGCTGGGCCGGCATCGGTCTGGCAGCAGGTCTGACCGATCCGACCGCCGGTCTCGGCGCCGTCGGTGGCTACGCGGCCCTCAGCAACTACACGGCGCTCGGCGGTACGCTGACCGTGTTCTCGCTGCCGAACTAGGCCCCGCTCAGCATCGCTCCGGCGCGTGGATCAACTCCACGCGCCGGCTCGTCTCCACCGAACGCCTTCGAGGAAAATCTCTTGCGTAAAATCTGCTCTGCCATTGCTGTGATAATCTTCGTTGCGTCCGGAGGAGTTGCGGTCGCGGACGGTCCGGGAGACCCGACCGCGGTGAAGAAGGAAGACGACGGGAAGTGGCTCGATAAGGAAGGAAACCCGACCTACAAGATTTCGGCCGACGGCACCGTGGACTGGTTCACCTATTCCGGATACCGCCGCTATCACTCAGACTGCCATGTGTGCCATGGCCCCGACGGCATGGGATCGACCTACGCACCGGCGCTGAAGGATTCCGTCAAATCGATGAGCTATGGCGACTTTATCGGCGTGATCGCCTCCGGTCGCAAGAACATCTCGACCGCGCAGGAGAACGTCATGCCGGCCTTCGGCGACAACCCGAACGTCGCCTGCTACATGGACGATCTCTATGTCTATCTGCGCGCCCGCTCCACCGACGCGTGGGGCCGGCAGCGTCCCTCCAAAAAGGAGGAGAAGACAGAAGCCTACACCAAGGCGGAAGACGCCTGCATGGGCAAGAAATGAACGTTGCCAGGATCGCCGCGACGACGTCCTGGCGTCCTACGAAGATTTGAGGAGTTTACGATGAAGACACGTGCAGCCGTTGCTTTCGAAGCCAAGAAGCCGCTCGAGATCGTCGAGGTCGACCTGGAAGGACCGAAGGCCGGCGAAGTCCTGGTCGAGATCAAGGCCACGGGCATCTGCCATACCGACGCCTATACGCTCGACGGCTTCGACAGCGAAGGAATCTTCCCGTCGATCCTGGGCCATGAGGGCGCCGGCATCATCCGCGAGATCGGTCCCGGCGTGACCTCGGTGAAACCGGGCGACCACGTCATTCCGCTCTACACGCCGGAATGCCGGCAGTGCAAAAGCTGCCTCAGCCAGAAGACCAATCTCTGCACCGCGATCCGCGCGACGCAGGGCAAGGGCGTGATGCCCGACGGCACCAGCCGCTTCTCCTACAAAGGCAAGCCGATCTACCATTACATGGGCTGCTCGACCTTCTCGAACTTCACCGTGCTGCCGGAGATCGCTGTCGCCAAGATCCGCGAGGACGCGCCGTTCGACAAGAGCTGCTACATCGGCTGCGGCGTGACCACCGGCGTCGGCGCCGTCGTCAACACTGCGAAGGTCGAGCCGGGCTCTAACGTCGTCGTGTTCGGCCTCGGCGGTATCGGCCTCAACGTGATCCAGGGCGCCAAGATGGCCGGCGCCGACAAGATCGTCGGTGTCGACATCAACGATTCCAAGGAAGATTGGGGCCGCCGCTTCGGCATGACTCACTTCGTCAACCCGAAGAAGGTCACCGGCGACGTCGTCCAGCACCTCGTCGGCCTCACCGACGGTGGCGCCGATTACACCTTCGACTGCACCGGCAACACGACGGTGATGCGCCAGGCACTGGAAGCCTGCCATCGCGGCTGGGGCACCTCGATCATCATCGGCGTCGCCGAAGCCGGCAAGGAGATTGCCACGCGGCCGTTCCAGCTCGTTACGGGACGCAATTGGCGTGGCACCGCGTTCGGCGGCGCGCGCGGCCGCACCGACGTGCCGAAGATCGTCGACTGGTACATGAACGGAAAGATCCAGATCGATCCGATGATCACCCACACGCTCAAGCTCGAAGAGATCAACAAGGGTTTTGACCTCATGCACGAGGGCAAATCCATCCGTTCCGTCGTCGTGTTCTAGCTCACTGCCATCACACCCAGGAGGATCGACCCATGACTGTTGCACTCCATCCATCGATCGACAACGGCATCAAACAAGGCAGCGGCAGCTTCGCCGGCGGCACGCTGGTCTGCAAATGCAAGGACCATCCGGTGAAGGTCGGCATCAAGGGCGACGTCGCGCACAACCACGCCTGCGGCTGCACCAAGTGCTGGAAGCCGCCGGGCGCGACCTTCTCGGTCGTCGCCGTGGTGCCGCGCCAGAACGTCACCGTGCTCGAGAACGGCGACAAGCTCCAGATCGTCGATCCCGCCGCGGTGATCCAGCGCTACGCCTGCAAGGCCTGCGGCACGCACATGTACGGCCGCATCGAGAACAAGGGCCATCCGTTCTACGGCCTCGACTTCATCCATCCCGAGCTGTTCCAGGAGCAGGGCTCGCAGGCGCCGCAATTCGCCGCCTTCGTCTCCTCTGTGATCGAATCGGGCGTGAAGCCGGAGCAAATGGCGGGCATCCGTGCGCGACTGAAGGAGATCGGGCTGGAGCCCTATGACTGCCTGTCGCCGGCGCTGATGGACGCGATCGCGACCCACGTGGCGAAATCCAAGGCCGCCTAAGAAGGCCGCCCGAGCGAGGGCCGCCGAGCCCTCTCAAGCCCTATCGGTTCGCTGGTGCCGACCACCGCCAGCGAACCGAATCGGTCCCTGTCCGGGACCGTCGCGGCGATGCCGCGCTTCTGCACCACGCGTATGTGAGGGCCATCAGCTCCTCAGTCCTGGTCTCTGAATGACTGCGCAGGGCCGCCGGCTTCCGGCTTGAAGTTCGCGGTGCTGCGTTCTCCCTCCCTCGACTGAGGCATCCTGCTTCGTCCGCGCAGTCTCTTCCTGGCGGACGAAGCTTTTTTGGTTGCGCCCGTCTCATAAGCAGCGCGGCATCAAGCCGCGCCCTGCTTTTGACAAACCATCGATGCAATCTTTCCGGGTGAGAACACTCGGCTGTGAACGCCGGTCCGGCGCGATCTCTGCTACGGTCGCGCCGTCACGATGCCGCGCGAAATGCAAACAATTAAGAACAAAACGGGAGGTATCGAGCACATCCGGACATTGCGATTTGTATTCCTGCCGCCCGCCGGGATCTGCCCGCGCGGGATAATGCGGCCGGAATGCGGCGACACGACGCAACCGGCATACGCCCGGTCGGCGTCGTTAGTTTTGAATTGAACAGGCTTATGAAGAGCGAGGGACGATCATGATCAAGGTGAAGATCAACGGCCAGGAACAGAGCTGGGACGGCGACCCGGATCTCCCGCTACTCTGGTTCCTGCGTGACGAGGCCGGACTGACCGGCACCAAATTCGGTTGCGGCCAGGCCCTGTGCGGCGCCTGCACCGTCATCGTCGACAAGCAGGCCGTGCGCGCCTGCATCACGTCGGTGAACGACGTTGCCGGACGCGAGGTCACGACGATTGAGGGACTGCACCCTACCGGCGATCACCCGGTGCAGAAGGCCTGGCGCGAGCTCAACGTGCCCCAATGCGGCTTCTGCCAGGCCGGCCAGATCATGCAGGGCGCAGCACTCTTGATGGACAACCCAAAGCCCTCGCACGACCAGATTCGCGAGGCGATGTCCGGCAACATCTGCCGCTGCGGCTGCTACCAGCGCATCGAGAACGCCGTCCATCTCGCATCGACTGGAGTGTGACATGAATTTCATCGACAATCCCCGCAAGCTTCGCGGCTTCGAAAAGCACATCAGGGTCGAGAAAGTCTCGCGCCGGAGCATCCTGAAGGGGCTCGGCGTCACCGGCGGCTTCGTGCTTGCAGCACCCGTGATGTCGCGCCAGGCATTCGCCTATGAAACAGGCGCGGGAAAGATGCCGCACGGCGTCGTGATCGATCCGCGGGTGTTCGTTTCGGTCGCCCCGGACGGCATCGTCACCATCGTCGGGCATCGTTCGGAAATGGGCACCGGCGTGCGCACCAGCCTGCCGCTGATCGTGGCCGAGGAGATGGAAGCCGACTGGTCCAGGGTCAAGGTGCAGCAGGCCCATGGCGACGAGGTCAAGTTCGGCAACCAGGACACCGACGGCTCGCGCAGCACGCGGCACTATCTGATGCCGATGCGCCAGATCGGCGCCTCGGCCCGCACCATGCTCGAGCAGGCCGCGGCCAAGCGCTGGGGCGTGCCGGCGACCGAGGTCAAGGCGGTCAATCACGATATCGTCCACGGCTCCAGCGGACGCAAGCTCGGCTTCGGCGAGCTCGCCGCCGATGCCGCCAAGGAATCGGTGCCTGCTATCGAAGGCCTCAAGCTGAAGAACCCCAAGGACTTCCGCTATCTCACCAAGGGCCAGATCGGCATCGTCGATCTCCACGACATCACCACCGGCAAGGCGCGCTACGGCGCCGACGTGCGACTGCCCGGCATGAAATATGCCGTGATCGCGCGGCCGCCGGTGACCGGCGGCAAGCTGGTCTCGTTCGATCCGGACGCGGCGCTGAAGATCGACGGCGTCGAGAAGGTGATGCAAGTGCGCGGCTGGCCATGGCCGTCGAAATTCCAGCCGCTCGGCGGCGTCGCCGTGATCGCGCGCAACACTGGTGCTGCGATCAAGGGCCGCGACGCGCTTAAGCTCGTGTGGGACGACGGCCCCAACGGCAAATACGACTCCGTCGCCTACCGCAAGGAGCTCGAGGAGGCCTCGCGCAAGCCCGGCCTCGTCCTGCGTCAGGAGGGCGATGCGGACGCGGCCTTGAAGAGCGCCGACAAGGTCATTGTCGGCGAGTACTACATCCCGCATCTCGCCCATGTCAGCATGGAGCCGCCGGTGGCGGTCGCCGACGTCAAGGGGGACAAGGCGGAGATCTGGGCGCCGGTGCAGAGCCCCGGCGGCACCCGCGAGGACGTCGCCAAGACGCTCGGCATTCCCGAAGGCAACGTCACCGTCAACGTCACACTGCTCGGCGGCGGGTTCGGACGCAAATCGAAATGCGACTTCGCGCTCGAAGCCGCGCTGCTCTCCAAGGAGCTCGGCGCGCCGGTCAAGGTGCAGTGGACGCGCGAGGACGACATCCATAACGGCTTCCTACACACCGTCTCGGTCGAACGGATCGAGGCCGGCCTCGACAAGAGCGGCAAGGTGATCGCCTGGCGTCACCGCAGCGTGGCGCCCAGCATCGCCTCGACGTTTGCCGCCGGCACCGTGCACCAGGCGCCGTTCGAGATCGGCATGGGACTCGTCGACATGCCGTTCGAGATCGCCAACATCTCCTGCGAAAATCCGGAGGCGGCCGCACATACCCGCATCGGCTGGTTCCGGTCGGTCTCGAACATCCCGCGTGCCTTCGCGGTGCAATCGATGGTCGGCGAGATCGCGCAGGCGACCGGCCGCGACCAGAAGGAGACCCTGCTCGCGCTGATCGGCAGCCCGCGGATCGTCAAGCCTGCGGTGAAGGACCTCTGGAACTACGGCGAGCCCCAGGACAGCTACCCGATCGACACCGCGCGTCTGCGCAAGGTGGTCGAGCTGGTCGCCGAAAAGGGCGAATGGGGCCGTCAGGTCCCGAAGGGCCACGGCCTCGGCATCGCCGTGCACCGCAGCTTCGTCAGCTACATCGCGACCATCGTCGAGGTCGCGGTCGACGACAAGGGCAAGCTGACCGTGCCAAGGGTCGACACGGCGATCGATTGCGGCACCTATGTCAACCCCGAGCGCATTGCCTCGCAGATCGAGGGCGCGGCGATCATGGGGCTCAGCATCGCCAAATATGGCGAGATCACCTTCAAGGACGGCAAGGTCCAGCAGAAGAATTTTGACGACTTCCAGGTCGTCAGGATCGATGAATCTCCTGTGGTGACCAACGTCTACATCGTGCCGCCCGCATCAGACACGCCGCCGAGCGGCGTCGGCGAGCCCGGCGTTCCGCCGTTCGCGCCGGCGCTGATCAATGCGATCTTCGCGGCGACGGGAAAACGCATCCGCTCGCTTCCGATCGGCAAGCAATTGGAAGCGTGAGTCGGAACACAAGCGGCCTCGGGCCGTTTCGATCGATCTGACAGGAGCGGATCGATGACCGACATCTTAAAGGCGCTCGCAGTCTCGCTGTCGGGCGCCTTTCTTTTGACGACCGCCAGCGCGTTCGCCCAGAGCAACACCGCCCCGCCGACCACGGCGACGCGCCCCACAGCGCCGGACCAGAACTCCCTGCCCAACGCCAACGCCCCGCCCGCCTCGACCAGCCAGACCACCGGGCAACGCAACCCTGATCCGAAGGTTCGGGATATGAACCAGAAGGAAAAGGACAAGGTCGAGCGCCAGGGCAAGTAGCGCTCCGAGTTTGGTGCACTGATGTTGCCACGCCGTCATGGCCGGGCTGGTCCCGGCCATCCACGACCTTTGTCTCAACACGAAGAACGTGGATGCCCGGGACAAGCCCGGGCATGACGAGATTGCGCAGCAAGGGCGTCATCACTTTAGCAAGAATGCGACGGACGTTACCGTCCGCCGCATTCGCCACCCCCCGGCTGCTCCGCCTCTTTCGATCCGCCTGCGGAGCTATTTCTTCAGCGCGAACACCCAGATGACGCCGCCCTGCGGGACGTTGGCTTCGATGCCAATGTTGTTGGTCGCAAGTGCATCCTGGATGCGCTGTGCGTCCACACCCCATCCCGACTGGATCGCGACGTACTGCGTGCCGTCGATCTCATAGGACACCGGCATGCCCATGATGCCGGAGTTGGTCTTCTGCTCCCACAACAATTCGCCGGTCTTGGCGTTGAAGGCGCGGAAGTTGCGGTCGTTGGTGCCGCCGACGAAGACGAGATCGCCTGCGGTCGCCGTCACCGATCCGAACAGTTGCGACTTCGGGAAATTGTGCTGCCAGACCTTCTTGCCCGTTGCGGGATCCCAGGCCTGGAGCTCGCCGAAATGATCCGCGCCGGGCTTCGCCTTGAGACCGATATCCTCCGGCTTGGTGCCGAGCCAGAGTTCGCCAGGCTTCAGCGCGACTTTCTCGCCGGTGAACCCACCGCAGAAATTCTCGTTGGCGGGCACGTAGACGAGGCCAGTCCTCTGGCTGTAGGCCGCCGACGGCCAATCCTTGCCGCCCCAGAGTGAGGGGCAAAACTCCACGCGCTTGCCGATCACCGGCTTGTGCGCGGGATCGACGATCGGCTTGCCGCTCTCCGGTTCGATGCCTTTCCAGACGTCCGTGGAGACGAACGGCCAGCCGGCGACATAGTTGATCTTGGTCGGCGTGCGCTCGAGCACCCAGAAGATGGCGTCGCGTCCCGGATGGACCAGGCTCTTGATGTTGCGACCGTCGCGCTGCAGGTCGATCAGCATCGGCGCATCGACCTCATCCCAGTCCCAGGAATCGTTCTGGTGGTACTGATGATGGGTCTTGATCTTGCCGGTATTGGGATCGAGCGCGAGCACCGAGGAGGTGTAGAGATTGTCGCCGGGATGGGTTTCGCCGGGCCATGGCGCGGCGTTGCCGACACCCCAGTAGATCGTCTTGGTCTCCTTATCGTAATTGCCCGTCATCCAGGCCGAGCCGCCGCCGTTCTTCCAGTCCTCTCCCTGCCAGGTGTCGTGACCGGGCTCGCCTTCGCCGGGGATGGTGAAGGTCCGCCACAACTCCTTGCCGTCCTTGGCATCGTAGGCGGCGACATAGCCGCGCACGCCGAATTCGCCGCCGGAGCCGCCGACAATGACCTTGCCGTCGACGATCAGCGGCATCAGGGTCATGTACTGGCCCTTCTTGTAGTCCTGCACCTTGGTGTCCCACACCACCTTGCCGGTCTTGGCGTCGAGCGCGACGACGTGGTCGTCGGTGGTGGCGAGATAGAGCTTGTCTTCCCACAGGCCGACGCCGCGGCTGGTCGGATGCAGCTGGAACAGATCGTCGGGGAGCTGCCGCTTGTAGCGCCAGTATTCGTCGCCGGTCTTCGCGTTCAGCGCGATCACCTGCCCCATCGGGGTCGCCACGAACATTACGCCGTTATTGACGATCGGCGGCGCCTCGTGGCCTTCGACGACGCCCGTAGCGAAGGTCCAAGCCGGCGTGAGGTTTTTCACGTTCGAGGCGTTGATCTGGTCGAGCGGACTGTAGCCTTGCCCGTCATACGTGCGCCGGTAGAGCATCCAGTTGCCGGGTTCCGGATTTTCCAGCCGTTGCGTGGTGACCGGAGAATAATTCTCGATCGGGCCTGATATGGCGGCGGTCGAGGCAAGACACGTGAAGGCGACGAAGCCGGACAGTAACCATTGCTTCCTGGACATGGACGTTCCCCTTTTCATCCGTTTGAATTCTTGTTGTGAATTCTTGTCGTTCGTCCCGTCCGCCCATCGGCGGATGCGGCCTCTCGTGACGCGGGCACGGCCCGCACCGTCCGTCATCCTGGCTGCGCGCCACCTACCTTTCCGATGAAATTGCCGGCGACGCTGAGCGAACCGTCAGCGAGTGCCAGCGGCAGCGCCGCAAGCCGTCGCGGCGCTGGCCCGAACACGACCTGCGCGCCCGCGCGGGGATCGTATTCGGAATTGTGGCACATGCACTTGAACACCTCCTGGTCGCCGACATCGCTCTTCACCCAAGCGGTGACGGGACAGCCCGCGTGCGAGCAGATCGCCGAATAGGCGATGATGCCGTCGACGGCACGCGCACGGGTCTTCTCGTCGAGCTCGGCGGGATCGAGCTTGATGATCAGGATCTCGTTGAGGCGCGAGGCGCTGCGCACCACTGACGTGTTGGGATCCTTCGGCCAGGCATGGATCGGCGGCCCGCCGGCCGGCACATCGGCCGCAGTAATGAGTTTCCCCTCCTTGTCGCCTTCGGAGAAGACCAGCACGTCACCCTTTTGGGGTCGTTCGTCGGAGCCGGGCGGATCTTCACCCGCGCGCGCCGGTGGCGAACAGCCGAGGCAAGCGGTGCTCGCAAGCGCGCCGAGCAGCAGCGTTCGCCGCGTCTGCTCGATGCCCGCGTCGACTTCGGGTTCCGTGGAATTCTCGGAGGATGCAGAATTGGGAGTGAACGATGAGCGCGACATGCACGCTAGCAGGCGCTGGAACTCTGCCGAAAACAAGGCGAAGAGTTGGCGCCGCAGTGCATCAATATGGCTTTGCTCGCTTTGATTGAGCGAGGGTGAACGCATTCAAGCGCGTTTTCGCAATTTCAACGTCATGCCACGCGATTGGCATGATGATTTTGCAGATCAGGCCGATGCTGTTGGAATTGGTGCACCGCGATCTCAGTCGCAACGCAAAAGCGAAGCAAAGGAGCTGCGTATTTTGCAGACAGGCCGATCAGTCGTCAGGACCGGAGCACGTGACGCGGAGACGCGATACGGCCTGCGACTGTCGCCGACGCCATTTCGAAACTGTCGGCGATGCGCCGTGCCTTGTCGATGAAGAGCGCGGCCGCCGCCGGCGGGCAGACCTCGCGCGCAGTCTGCTCGAACAGGTCGAGCCAGCGATCGAAATGATCGCCAACCAGGCTCAGCGGCAAATGCGCCCGCATCGGCGAGCCATGATAGCAGCCGCTCATCAGGACGACCGACGACCAGAAATCCCTGAGCTTGACGAGATGCTCATCCCAGTTCAGGACGATCGCAAAGACCGGACCGAGCAGTGCGTCCTCGCGCACGCGTCCGTAGAAGCGGGTGACGAGTTCCCCGATCATCTCCTCGGTGATCCCGGTGCGCTCGATCGCATCCTGGGTGAGCAGGTTCCGCCGCGCAGCCGCCGCCTCGCGCTCGGCCTTCAGTCGATCCGACATGTCCTTCGTTATCCGTTCCGATGTTCCCGCGATCCGCCCATTCGACATTGTCGGGCCAATTGCGCGCGGCGTCTTTGTCGCAGCGCAAATTGCGGAATCTGGCGGCGGACGCTGAGTGCCCGCCGCCGATGCCTTTCTTCAGGCGCTATAGATGTAGAAGCCCTGCCCGGTCTTGCGGCCGAGATGGCCGGCATCGACCATTTCCTTGAGCAAGGGGGCTGCACGGTATTTGGGGTCGTTGAAGCCTTTGTAAAAGACCTCCATCACCGAAAGCATGGTGTCGAGGCCGACGAGATCGGCCAGCGCAAGCGGCCCGATCGGATGGTTGCAGCCGAGCTTCATGCCGGCGTCGATCTCTTCCGCCGTCGCGATGCCTTCCTGGAGCGCGAAGATCGCCTCGTTGATCATCGGACAGAGGATGCGGTTGACGGCGAAGCCCGGGCTGTTCTTGGCCGTGATCGCCACCTTGCCGACGCGCTTGGCGAAATCCAGCGCCTTGGCGTGGGTGTCGTTGGAGGTCTGCAGGCCGCGGATGAGCTCGAGCAGGGCCATTACCGGCACGGGGTTGAAGAAGTGCATGCCGATGAACCGGTCGGGACGATCGGTTGCCGCGGCGAGCTTGGTGATCGAGATCGAGGAGGTGTTGGTCGCCACCAGTGTGCGCGGCGACAGCGTCGCGCAAAGATCCTTCAGGATCTTGACCTTGAGCTCCTCGTTTTCGGTCGCCGCCTCGATGACGAGGTCGCAATCCGACAGCTTCGACCGGTCGGTCGTGCCGGTGATGCGCTTGAGCGTCGCCTCGCGATCGGCAGCCGACATCTTCTCCTTCTTGACCAGCCGCTCGAGACTGCCACCGACGGTCGAAAGTCCGCGGTTCACCGCAGCATCGGAAATGTCGACCATCACGACCGAAAGCCCGGCCGCCGCGCAGACCTGCGCGATGCCGTTCCCCATGGTCCCTGCCCCGATGATGCCAACGGTTTGGATCATTGCCTCACATCCTTCATTCTTGGGGGGCCAGGACGGCCCAGCCCTGTTGTTCCTGCACCAGGGTCTAGCACCCCCACCGGGCGGGTGCGACCTGATCGTGCCCCTTCCATAAAGCATCCGAGGCGGGAATAAAGCGCCAAGCGCTGAACGGCGGCGACCGACCGTCAAATCGAGATTGGGCTAGACCCACCACAATCTCGATTGACAGCCGCTCGTTATTTCCATAATCGTTGAAATATGGAAATGAACGATGCCGTCGCGGCGCTCGCCGCGCTTGCACAGGACAACCGTCTTGAGGTCTTCCGCCTGCTGGTGCAGGCCGGCCCCGACGGCATGACTGCCGGCGCGGTCGCCGAAACGCTGGATCTCGCCCCCAACACACTGACCTTCCATTTCGACCGGCTGCGGACGGCCCGACTCGTGACCGTCCGGCGCGAGGGACGCTCGATGATCTATGCGGCGCGGTTCGAGACCATGAACGCGCTCGTCGGTTTCCTGACCGAGAACTGCTGCGGCGGCGTGTCGTGCGCTCCGGCGACGCCTTCGAAACCCGCGCGAAAGCGCAGCAAAGTGCCAGCCTGAAAGGACCGACCATGAAGCGCCTGCACGTTCACGTATCCGTCGAGGATCTCTCCCACTCGATCGGGTTCTACTCCGCCTTGTTCGCCAGCGAGCCCTCGGTCGTGAAATCCGACTATGCCAAATGGATGCTGGAAGACCCCCGCGTGAATTTTGCGATCTCGACGCGTGGCCGCGCGGCTGGCCTTGACCATCTCGGCATCCAGGTCGAGACCGGCGAGGAACTCCAGGAAGTCTATGCGCGGCTGCGCCGGGCCGGCGGCAACGTGGTCGAGCAAGGGCAGATCACCTGCTGCTATGCCAAGTCGGAGAAATCCTGGATTGATGATCCAGCCGGCATCGCCTGGGAAACCTTCTACACCACGGGCGAGAGCACCGATTACGGCGACGGCAGCGGCGAGAACCGGGCGCGCGTCGCTCACGAGAAGCAGGAGCAGCAATCGGCCTGCTGCGCGCCGCAGGCAGCGCCCACAGCGTCGCAGGCGTGCTGCTGAGCACGAGGATTCCACCATGGATGCGATCATCTATCACAATCCCGATTGCGGCACCTCGCGCAACACACTGGCGATGATCCGGAACGCCGGCATCGAGCCGCACGTGATCGAATACCTGAAGACGCCGCCATCGCGCACGCTGTTGCAGCAGCTCATCGCGCGCATGGGAATTTCGGTGCGCGAGGCGGTTCGCGAGAAGGCGGCGCCCTATGCGGAGCTCGGGCTCGACAACGCGGCGCTGACCGACGATCAGCTGCTCGACGCCATGATGGCGCATCCAATCCTGATCAACAGGCCGATCGTGGTGACGCCGAACGGCGTCAGGCTCTGCCGCCCCTCCGAACGGGTGCTCGATCTGCTGCCGGCGCAACAAGGCGAATTCGTCAAGGAAGATGGCGAGCGCGTCAGGCTCGATCGCGGCGCCTGATGCCGGGCCTGGGACAGCGTGCCTTCGCCGAATCGCTAGGGACGGCGTTTCTGCTCGCCGCCGTCGTCGGCTCGGGGATCATGGCGCAAAAGCTCGCCGGCGGAAACGTCGCGCTGGCACTGCTGTGCAATACGATTGCCACGGGCGCAATCCTCGTCGTGCTGATCCTGATGCTCGCTCCGATCTCGGGAGCGCATTTTAATCCAGCGGTGACGCTGGCCCTGGCTTTGCGCGGCGAAACGTCATGGACGGACGCCGCGATCTATCTTGTCGCTCAGGTGGGCGGCGGCATCGCCGGTGTTGAGATCGCACATCTGATGTTCGAGCTTCCAGTTCTCCAGCGTTCGCTCACGGAACGCGCCGGCGCCGGACAATGGCTGGCCGAGGCAGTGGCGACCTTCGGCCTGCTGTCGACGATCCTTGGCGTCCGGTATCGGACACCCGCCGCGGTTCCTTATGCCGTCGGCCTCTACATTACTTCGGCTTACTGGTTCACGTCATCCACGTCGTTCGCCAATCCCGCGGTCACCATCGCCCGCGCGCTGTCTGATACGTTCGCGGGTATCGCCCCGCGAGACGTGCCAGGCTTCATCGCCGCTCAATTCGTCGGGGCAGTTCTTGCCGTTGTGCTGGCGCGCTGGCTTTGGAGCCCAGCCTCTGTAAAACCGAACGCCACCCCGATCGCGTCGGGAAAGCCTGCATAACGCGGCACTTGACGGTTATTTTCCGCTAAATCGCCTGTCCAAATCGTCTCGCCCGAGTATTCTGTCGATGTCAAAAGACTCGCAGAGACCAATCCGTGATGCGATTGCGCGATATCGACGATCCCGACGCATCCTGCCCGACGCGAAAGCGTCCGGCCGGATGAACGATTTCGCACGATCCACCGGTGCGGCCTTCACGCTGATCGGCGAAGCCGACGCCGAACTGCTCGGCATCGTCGCCTTGTCGGTGCGCGTCAGCTTGACCGCGAGCATCGTCGCGCTGCTGATCGGTGCACCATTCGGGGCCCTGCTTGCGATCACGCGCTTCCGCGGACGTCAGGTCATCATCATCCTGACCAATGCCTTGCTCGGCCTGCCGCCGGTCGTGGTCGGGCTCGCGCTCTACCTCCTGCTGTCGCGGTCCGGCCCGCTCGGGGCGGGAGGACTATTGTTCACACCGACCGCCATGGTGATCGCACAGACGCTGCTCGCGACGCCGATCGTGGTGGCACTGGTGCACCGTCCGGCTAGCCTGCTGTGGGCGGAGTATGGCGATCTGGCGCGGATCGACGGACTGTCTGCTCTGCGCAGCATGGCACTGCTGTTTGCACTCGGCCGGACCTCGCTGCTGACGGCTTTTCTCGCGGCTTTCGGCCGCGCCATCGCGGAAGTCGGCGCCATCATCATCGTCGGCGGCAACATACGGGGCTTCACCCGCACGATGACAACGGCGATCGCGCTGGAGACCAGCAAGGGCGACCTGCCGCTGGCGTTGGGGCTCGGGCTGATCCTGCTCGCGCTCAGCGTCGCGGTGTCGACCATCGCATTCTTGCTAGTGGGACGCGTTGGGGAAAAATAGCTGCTCGCCGCCCACCTTGTAGCCTGCGATCGCATCCTGCCCATTCGATGAGATGAGCCAGTCGATGAAGGCCTGCCCGTCCTTCGCCTTGACGTTCGGATGCTTTGCCGGATTCACCAGCATGACGCCATACTGGTTGAACAGTCGCTTGTCGCCCTCGGTCAGGATGGCAAGTTCGCCCCTGTTCTTGAACGAGAGCCAGGTGCCGCGGTCCGACAGAAGATAGGCATTCGACGACGAGGCCATGTTGAGCGCCGGTCCCATGCCCTGGCCGATCTCCCGATACCAGCCGTCCTTGCCGGCTCCGATGTCGACACCCGCTTCCTTCCACAATCGCAGCTCGGCCGCATGGGTGCCGGATTTGTCGCCGCGCGAGATGAACGGCGCTTTCGCAGCCGCAATCTTGCGCAGCGCATCAGTGACCTCCTTGCCGCCGGCGATCTTCGCGGGATCGCTCTTTGGACCGACGATGACGAAGTCGTTGTACATGACGTCGAAGCGCTTCACGCCCTGGCCTTCGGACATGAACTTGTCCTCGGCAGCCCTATCATGAACGAACACCACGTCGGCATCGCCGCGCCGCCCGATGTCAAGAGCCTGGCCGGTGCCGACGGCAACGACCTTCACCTCGATGCCCTCGGCCTTCGAGAACAGCGGCAGCAGATAGCCGAACAGCCCCGACTGTTCCGTCGACGTTGTCGAGGCCACGGTGATGGTGCGATCCTGCGCGAAAGCGATGGTGGACCAGAGCAGAACCGCTCCGATGGCAGCAATCTTTCTCATACGTCCTCCCTAAACGAATGATGAGGGTCCTGAATAGCCGCTGGCGATGAAGACGGGAACCCCGACGTTAGGCCGCAAAGAGTTGAAGCGGTGGTGATAGATCGGCAGGAACGTCGTTGGCGGAGGCGGATTGTCCGGGATGCCAAGTCAAGGAGAATCCAATGAAGAAGATCATTCTGGCATCCGCGTGCATCATGGCGCTGGCGACCGGTAGCGCCTTCGCGCAGACACAACCTGCTCCAGGCGCATCCAGTCAGGGCGAGGTTGGTCCCTCTTCGCGGGGGCCCGCGACCAAAGGCATGACGACGGGCCGCGCATCGAACATGCAGAACGAGGCCAGCGACAGCAAGGGCGCACAGTCGCCATCCGCAGGTGGCACCAATACGAATAACATGGGCAGCCAGGCCGGCGGCGGCGCGGGTTCTGGCAGCGGTGCAGGCTCCGGTTCCGGCGGGAAATAGCGCGAGAGAGGACGTTGCAGCTTCATTGGGGGTTCGCTGCCAAGCACGAGCCCCCCACTCATGCCGATCGCTAACCACCGCTATTCGCACGTTTGGCGTCCGCTTCGGAATTCGCTCTTCCAGTTGAGCTGGGCCGTCACCAGACGATCGCGCAACGCGCACGATGGCGCGCGGATGTTCTGCAATTGGTCCCACCTAGATTGACATCGGTGTGACGGCCGGGGCAGTTTTTCACATTGCTGACGAATCAGCGATTGCCTCACGCCGAGTACCTCCTGGACAACTCCCAGTGCTTTCGAGACTGATATCGTTGCTGCGCCGCATCCCTGCGGTGAAATGGGCGTTCACCCGGCTTCGGCCCCTGCCGCACAGCGGCAGTGTCGACGTCGCACCGAGTGCCGCAAGCGACTCACCCGGCGTCACCTCCGAAATTGCAGAAGCAGCTCCGCCTCTCGACACCGGTCTCAGCACCGCTCCGTGCTGCAGCGATGCCGAGATCGCGGTCGCGACTCCGGTCGCAGGGAATGATACCGTCATCGCGGAAAGCTCGTCGGCAGCGCCAATCGATGTCGACGTCAGCGACCATCCAACCCTGGAGACGCCGGCAGACGTCGAACCGGTCGTCATCGCAGAGGTTGCGGCCTCGTCGGCCGAGAGCGACCCGGTTGATGTTCCTGAAGTCATCAGCAACGATCCGCCCGCAGACCTCCCGGCGAACGTTGACCCCGCCGTCGTGGACGAGGCAGCGGTCGCAACCGCCACCGTCGAGGTCGAGCCGGTCGATGTTCCCGAGCCCATCATCAGCAGCAATCCAGCTTGCGAACTCCGGGCCAACGTCGCGGAGGAGGTGCCGGTCGCGGCCGGCGAGGTCGCGATTGCCTCGGCTGACACACCCGTTCTCATCGTCAACGATGACACTTCCGCCGGCCTCCCAGGGGATGTTGAGCTGGCCGTCGTGGACGACTCGCGTGTCGCGCTTGCCGATAGCCAAGTCTCGGCGGAGGATATTGCCGAGAGCAGCATCGACAGGGCTGCGTCTCCCAGTGTCGCCGTAGAGATCGAGCCCGGCTTCGCCGGCGATTCCGCGCTTGTCGCAACGATCGTCGCAGCGGACGCTTCCGCCAACACACCGATCGTCCTCACGGATGTCGCGCCGGAGCCGATCCTCGAGTCTCCCGCTGCGAAGACACCCAGCACGCGGAAGCCTCGGCCAAAGGTCGCAGAGCCCACCGACCGCGCCGCGTTGATCCGGCAGCGCTGGGCCGAGACCGGGATCAGGATGTGGAATCCGCGCCTGCACGGCACCGGCGATGCCACTCTCAACATCCAGGGCAGTGTCGGACTGCTGCCGCCGGCGCCCGGCGAGACGATGCCGCGCTACGACAAGCTGGAATTCAGGATGCTCGGCGGGCAGATCGTCTGCGAGGGCGTCATCGTCGAGGCGCCTGCGCATGCGAGCCAGCGCAGTTTCACCCGGCTCGCCGAGCCTGGGAAAAACGACCGCGCCCGCGAGCCGGCGCGGGAGCGCCAGGCCGCGCTCGCCTGATCCTTTCTTCTGCGGCACACCGGTGCGATGTGCTAGGTTGATGTCCCGACATGGGAGATCGCATATGCGCGCAAGGTCATTGTCTCTGATCCTGATCGCCGCCTTCTGCATCTCGCAGCCCGCTTGGGCCGCGGGCAAACGGCCACGTCATGCGGCTACTCCTGCCACCGATCCGGCCGCGCCTTACAAGGCCGATCGGCTCTCTTCCTCGCACGGCGAGACGATCCTCAACACGCCCGGCCAGACCACCGTGCTGACGCGGCAGGTCCTCGACGACATGAATGCGACGAGCCTCCGGGACGCCATGCGCTCGACCGCCGGCGTGACGATCGGGCGCTAGGCGTCTCGCACCGCTTTCGGCCGACCGGCGTTGTTCCCGCCCGAGCACATCCATATTTCCAGGCACGAAGCAGTTGCCCGCAACGCCGGCCACGACGTAGCTTGCGCACCGGTCGAGCCACACGACGTCCGCGCCCGATCAAAACGACAAGAACACTGTGGGAGGCAAACTATGACGAAGCTCGCGGCCGCGCTGTGCGCGCTGGCATTGTTCGCAACGGGCGCGCAGGCGCAGACCATCAAGGATTTCCTGGCGACGGCCATGCAGAAGTGGACAGCGCCGTTCGAGCCGTTCCAGCTCATCGGCAACATCTACTATGTCGGAACCGGCGGCATCGCCGTCTATGTCATCAAGACGTCGCAGGGTCTGATCCTGATGGATACCGCGATGCCCCAGTCGACCGGCATGATCAAGGACAATATCGCGAAACTCGGCTTCAAGGTCGCCGACATCAAGATCATCCTCAACACGCATGCGCATCTCGACCACACTGGCGGTTTTGCCGAGATCAAGAAGGAGACCGGCGCGCAGCTCGTGGCCGGCGAGCGCGACAAGCCGCTGCTCGAAGGCGGCTATTATCCCGGCGACGAGAAGAACGAGGACCTCGCCTTCCCCGCGGTGAAGGTCGACCGCACGGTGAAGGAAGGCGACAAGGTCACGCTCGGCGACGTCACGCTGACGGCGCATGCAACGCCCGGCCACTCGCCGGGCTGCACGAGCTGGGAGATGAGCGTCAAGGACGGCGATCAGAACCGCGAGGTGTTGTTCTTCTGTAGCGGCACGGTTGCGCTGAACAGGCTGGTCGGTCAGCCGACCTATCCCGGCATCGTCGGCGACTATCGCGCGACATTCGCCAAGGCCAAGGCGATGAAGATCGACGTGCTGCTCGGGCCGCATCCGGAGGTCTATGGCATGCAGGCCAAGCGCGCGCAGATGAAGGACGGCGCGCCGAACCCGTTCGTCACCCCCGGGGAGCTTGCAACCTACGTCACCGGCCTGTCGGAGGAGTTCGACAAGCAACTCGCCAAGCAGACGGCCGCGCTGGAGAAAAAATAGCGGCTATCAGACGCCGCACCACACCGTCGCCCGAATGGACACGTGGTGCGGCATACGTTATGCCGCCGCACATGGTTAGCAGAACGTAGCCGCACGGCTTTGACCGGCGGCGAAGCGCCCGGCTCTGCCGCCGCAACATCCTTAACAGACCCTCACCAATGCACGCCGACGGAAAATGCCGCAGTCACGTGCAACCTGCGCTGGCTTTTCCCGTGGAACCCACCTAACGCGACCTTTACCCGCGCCATGCAAGATCGCCCGGTTTTGAAGGACCCGGGGCGCGTATTGCAATGCCTGTTGCCGATTTGAAGTCTCATCTCGCCGCCGCGATGCGGCTGTTTCGCGTGCCGGCCGACAACCCGGATCTGACACGCGCGCAGTTCGACGCCTTCTCCAAACAGGTCCCGCTCCTCTACTTCCTGCTTATGAGCAACTCGATCGCGGTCGCCTACACCTATGTGAACGTGGCGCCGGACTGGCTCACGATGATCGTGCCTTCTGTGCTGACCGTGCTCGCGGCGCTCCGTACGTTCTGGTGGCTGCGTCAGCGCCACATCGTGCGCAGCGATGCCGACATCCTGCGCAATCTGCGCGCCACCAACTGGCTGACACTGCCGATCGGTGCCGGCTTCACCGTCTGGTCATTCGCGCTCTACCCCTACGGCGATCCGTTCGCCAAGAGCCAAGTCGCCTTCTACATGGCGGTCACCGTGATCGGCTGCATCTTCTCGCTGATGCATCTACGCTCGGCGGCGCTGATCGTGACGCTGATCGTCGACGTGCCCTATGTGTTGTTCTTCTTCACTACGGGCGAGCCGACGCTGAAGGCGATCGCCGTCAACAATTTGCTGGTCTCGGGCGCGATGGTGACGGTGCTGTTCATCTACTACCGCGACTTCGCCGATCTCGTCGCGAGCCGCAAGTCGCTGCTTGCGCAGCAGGCGGCGACACAGGCGCTCTCGGACGAGAACTTCCGCCTTGCCAATCTCGATTCCCTCACCGAGCTGCCGAACCGCCGCCGCTTCTTCGCCGAGCTGTCGAGCGCCTTTACCGATGCCGAGCGCAGGAGCGTTCGCGTCGCGGTCGGGATCATCGACCTCGACGGTTTCAAGCCGATCAACGACAATTACGGCCATACTGTCGGCGACCGCGTCCTGATCGAGGCGGGCCGCCGCATCCGCGAAGTCTGCGAGGGCTTTGGCCCGCAGCGCGTGGAATTCGCAAGGCTCGGCGGCGACGAGTTTGGCCTCGTCGTGTGCGGCGATCCCGATGATGCCGATCTGATGCGGCTCGGCGAGCGCATCGGCAGCCAGGTCAAGCTGCCCTACCAGCTCGACACCGCCCATACCGGGCTGTCCTGCTCGATTGGTTTTGCGCTGTTCCCGACCTCGGCGACGACGTCGGAAGCGCTCTATGAATGCGCCGACTACTCGCTGTATCACGCCAAGCGCCATCTGCGCGGCCGCACCGTGATCTTCTCGAGCGAGCTGGAGGCAGAGATCCGCAGCCGCGGCGTCATCGAGAATTTGCTCCGCAGTGCGGATTTCAGCACCGAGATGGACCTGGTGTTCCAGCCGATCGTGGACGCCATGAGCGAGCACACCGCCGGCTTCGAAGTCCTGGCGCGTTGGCACAGCTCCCGCCTTGGCCTGGTTTCCCCGGCCGATTTCATTCCCGCCGCCGAGCGCATCGGCCTGATCCGGCCGCTGACGCAGGCGCTGCTGGTTCGCGCGCTCGCGACCGCCAGGACCTGGCCTGATCACATCCGCCTGTCGTTCAACCTCTCTGCCCACGACGTCTGCGCGGCCGAAGGCATCCTGCCGCTGATCGCCATCATCGAGAAGAGCGGGCTGCCGCCGCACCGGATCGATTTCGAGATCACCGAGACCGCCGTCACTTTCGACTTCGTGCGCGCGCAGCAGTCGATCGCGACGCTGAAGGCAATGGGCTGCGGCATTTCGCTGGATGATTTCGGCACCGGCTATTCCTCACTCAGCCACGTGCACCGGCTGCCGCTCGACAAGATCAAGGTCGACCGCAGCTTCGTCGCCGACATCAACGACAATCCTGTGAGCTACAAGATCATCAAGTCGCTCACGGGCCTGTGCGACGACATGGAGATCGCCTGCGTCGCCGAGGGCGTCGAGACTCGTGCTCAGCTCGACACCCTGCGCCGCCAGGGTTATTATTTCGCAAAGCCCATGCCGGCCGACGCGATCGGCGACTATCTCGCCAAGGAACAGCTGCGCCTCGACGGCGCCGGCGCCAAGGTCGTGGCCTGAGGCGCGGCTACTTCGCCAAGCTCGGCAGATCGAGACCCTTGTCACGGGCGCAGTCGATCGCAATGTCATAACCCGCGTCGGCATGGCGCATCACGCCGCTGGCGGGATCGTTCCAGAGCACGCGCTCGATGCGCTTTGCGGCTTCCGGCGTGCCATCGGCGACGATCACCATGCCGGCGTGCTGCGAATAGCCGATGCCGACGCCACCGCCATGGTGTAGCGAGACCCAGGTCGCACCGCTGGCGCAATTGAGCAGCGCGTTGAGCAAGGGCCAGTCGGATACCGCGTCCGATCCATCCTTCATCGCCTCGGTCTCGCGGTTGGGGCTTGCCACCGAGCCGCTGTCGAGATGATCGCGGCCGATGACGATCGGCGCTTTCAATTCGCCGCGCGCCACCATCTCATTGAAGGCAAGGCCGAGCCGATGGCGATCGCCGAGGCCGACCCAGCAGATCCGCGCCGGCAGGCCCTGGAACTTGATGCGCGCCTTGGCCATGTCGAGCCAATTGTGCAGATGCTTGTCGTCAGGCATCAGCTCCTTGACCTTGGCGTCGGTCTTGAAGATGTCCTCGGGATCGCCCGAGAGCGCGGCCCAGCGGAACGGCCCGACGCCGCGGCAGAACAGCGGACGAATATAGGCCGGAACGAAGCCTGGGAAATCGAAGGCGTTCTTCAGGCCCATATCCTGCGCCATCTGGCGGATGTTGTTGCCGTAGTCGAGCGTCGGAATGCCCTGCGCGTGGAAATCCAGCATAGCCTTCACGTGCTCGACCATCGACGTCTTCGAGGCACGCTCGACCGACTTCGGGTCGGATGCGCGCTTGGCTTCCCATTCGGCCAGCGTCCAGCCCTTGGGCAGATAACCGTTGATCGGATCGTGCGCGCTGGTCTGGTCGGTGACGATGTCGGGCTTCACGCCGCGGCGCACCAGCTCCGGGAAGATCTCGGCGGCATTGCCGAGCAGGCCGACCGAGACCGCCTTCTTCGTCTTCGCGGCCTCTTCCATGATGGCGAGCGCTTCGTCGAGGGTTGCGGCCTGCCGATCGAGATAGCCGGTGCGTAAGCGCATCTCGATGCGGCTCGGCTGGCATTCGACCGCGAGCATCGAAGCACCGGCCATGGTCGCAGCCAGCGGCTGCGCGCCGCCCATGCCGCCGAGGCCGGCGGTGAGAATCCATTTGCCGGCGAGGCTGCCGCCATAATGGCGACGACCGACCTCGACGAAGGTTTCGTAGGTGCCCTGCACGATGCCCTGGCTGCCGATATAGATCCAGGAGCCTGCAGTCATCTGGCCGTACATCATCAGGCCCTTCCGATCGAGCTCGTTGAAATGATCGAGCGTCGCCCAGTGCGGCACGATGTTGGAGTTCGCGATCAAGACACGCGGCGCGTCGGCATGGGTGCGGAAGACACCGACCGGTTTTCCGGATTGGATCAGCAAGGTCTGGTCGTTTTCGAGCTTGCGCAAGGCCGCCGTGATCCGGTCGAAGCTCTCCCAGTCGCGCGCGGCGCGGCCGATGCCGCCATAGACGACGAGCTCGCTCGGCCGCTCCGCCACATCGGGATCGAGATTGTTCATCAGCATGCGCAAGGGCGCTTCCGTCAGCCAGCTCTTGGCGCTGATCTCGCTGCCGCGGGGCGCGCGGATGGTACGGTCATTGTCCAGTCGGCGGTTCATGCGGACCTCTTAGTCAAGTCTCGGAAACGGATCGGATGGAAGTGCGGTGATCGCGATCGCCGGCAGCGCGTCGGCCTCGATCAGCGCAGCTGCCTTGGCGAGATCGCCTGCCATGTAGCGGTCGGCACCGAGTGCGGGCACTTGTTCACGAAGCGCGGCAATGACGGCAACGAGCGGCGCGCTGGTCGCATGCGGCGCGCGCAGCGTGATGCCTTGGGCGGCAACCAGGAGCTCGATGCCGAGAATGGCGGTGAGATTGTCGGCCATGTCGGACAGGCGCCGCGCGGCATGCGCGGCCATCGAGACGTGATCTTCCTGGTTGGCGCTGGTCGGCGTCGAATCGATCGAGCAGGCGAGCGCGCGCTGCTTGTTCTCGGCATAGAGCGCGGCCGCCGTGACCTCGGCGATCATGAAGCCGGAATTGAGGCCGGGGTCGGGCGTCAGGAACGGCGGCAAACCGAAATTGAGCGCGGGGTCGACCAGCGTCGCGATGCGCCGCTCGCTGATCGCGCCGATCTCCGATAGCGCGAGCGCAATCGCGTCGGCGGCAAAGGCCACCGGCTCGGCGTGGAAATTGCCGCCGGAGACGATCTCGCCGGTCTCGACCAGCACCAGCGGATTGTCGGTGACGGCGTTGGCCTCGATGATCAGCGTGCGCGCCGCCTGCGTGATCAGGTCGAGCGCCGCGCCCGCGACCTGCGGTTGGCAACGCAGGCAATAAGGGTCCTGCACGCGCTCGTCGCCTTCGAGATGCGACAGGCGGATGTCGCTGCCGTCGAGCAGCGCCGTCAACGTCGCCGCCGCGGCGATCTGCCCGGCATGACCGCGTAGCGCCTGGATTTCAGGGCGGAACGGTGCCGTCGAGGCCATCGCGGCATCCACCGACAATGCGCCGGTCACGAGCGCTGCGCGGGCCAGGCGAAACGCACGCAGCACGCCGGAGATCGCGTAGGCCGTCGACAATTGCGTGCCGTTGATCAGCGCGAGGCCTTCCTTGGGCCCGAGCGTCAGCGGCGCAAGGCCGGCGGCCTTTAGTGCCTCAACGCCGGATACAGTTTTCCCGTCAATGATGGCCTGCCCTTCGCCGATCATCACTGCCGTCATATGCGCAAGCGGTGCAAGATCGCCGGAGGCGCCCACGGAGCCTTGCTGCGGCACCAGCGGATAGACACCCCGCGCCAGCATTGCCTGCAGTTGCTCGATCACCTCGCTGCGCACGCCGGAGGCGCCGCGGCCGAGCGAGACGATCTTCAGCGCCATCATCAGCCGCACGATCGATTCGGGTGTCGCCGGGCCGACGCCGCAGCAGTGCGAGACGATCAGGTTGCGCTGGAGCAGCGCGGTCTGGTCCGGCGGAATGCGCTTCGACGCAAGCTTCCCGAAGCCGGTGTTGATGCCATAGACCGGGACATCCGCGCGCGCGGCTCTTGCGACGATCTCCGCCGCGGCTTCGACGCGCGGCCAGAATGAGGGATCGAGCACGACGGGCGCACCATCGAGCACGCAGGCGAGATCATCGAGACTGACCGTCCCCGGTCTGACGACGATCGCTGTGTCCTGCTCCGTCACTGCCCCCTCCATATCCGCTCGTGCAGCGGATTGAAGCCGATGCGGTAGACCAGCTCGGCCGGCCGCTCGATGTCCCAGATCGCGAGGTCGCACCATTTGCCGGCCTCCAACGTGCCGGTCTCATCCAGCACATCAAGCGCCCGCGCCCCCTCGCGCGTCACGCCGGCAAGGCATTCGGTCACTGTCATCCGGAACAGGGTCGCCCCCATGTTCATCACGAGCAGCAGCGAGGTCAGCGGCGAGCTGCCCGGATTGCAGTCGGTCGCCAGCGCCATGTGGACGCCAAGCCTGCGAAACGTCTCGACCGGCGGCTTTTGCGTCTCGCGGATGAAGTAGAAGGCGCCGGGCAGCAGCACCGCCACCGTTCCGGCCTTCGCCATCGCGGCAGCGCCGGCTTCGTCGGTGTGCTCGAGATGATCGGCCGAGAGCGCCGAGAATTTCGCGGCAAGCGCGGCACCGCCGAGATTCGAGAGCTGGTCGGCATGGAGCTTGACTGGAAGTCCAAGCCCCCTCGCCGTCTCGAACACCCGCGCGGTCTGCTCGGCGGAGAACGCGATGCCCTCCATGAAGGCATCGACGGCATCGGCAAGGCCTGCCTTAGCGACCGCGGGCAGCATCTCCTTGCACACGAGATCGATGTAACGATCCTTGTTGCCCTCCGCCTCCGGCGGCAGTGCATGCGCGCCAAGGAAGGAGGTGCGGATCGCAACCGGCCGCTGGCCACCGAGGCTGCGCGCAGCGGCAAGCTGACGCATCTCGGTTTCGGTATCGAGGCCGTAGCCGGACTTGATCTCGACCGTGGTTGCGCCCTCGGCGATCAATGCATCGAGCCGCGGCAGCGCGCCTGCGACGAGCTCGGCCTCGCTCGCCTTCCGCGTCGCAGCCACCGTCGAGACGATGCCGCCGCCGGCGCGCGCGATCTCCTCGTAGCTCGCCCCCTTCAGGCGCAGCTCGAACTCGTGCGCGCGGTTGCCCCCATAGACCAGATGGGTATGGCAATCGACGAGGCCGGGCGTGATCCAGCGTCCCTCGCAATCGATCCTCTCGGCCGCATCGGCATCCGACGGAAAATCGGTCTGCGCATCCGCATAGACGATACGGCCGCCGCGCGTGGCGATTACGCCCCGCTCGATCTCGCCAAGGTCAGGACGGTCAGCCCGCATCGTGGCGAGCCGGGCATTGTGCCAGATCCGGTCGAAGCGCTCTGCCATGCAACGGCCCCTTCGTGGGATGCTTGACTTATATGTCTAGACATATAATCGTGAGGCGGTTCTGTCCAGCCGGCGTGTAATCATGACCCGACTGCATTTCGCCTCCGCGCTCCTGCCCTCGGGCTGGGCCAATGACGTGCAGGTGGTCATCACCGCCGGCGCGATCGCGGCGGTGACGCCGAATGTGGCGCCGGCGGCCGGCGACGAGCGCCACGCCATCGCGCTTCCGGGATTGGCGAGCCTGCACAGCCACGCGTTCCAGCGCGGCATGGCGGGCCTCGCCGAGTTGCGCGGCGACAGCACCGATACCTTCTGGACCTGGCGCGAGACGATGTATCGCTTCGCGCTGGCGATGACGCCGGATGACGTCGTGGCGGTCGCGACGCTGCTCTATGTCGAGATGTTGGAGCAGGGTTTTACCCGCGTCGGCGAATTCCACTATCTCCATCATGATCGCGATGGCTCGCCCTACGCTGATCTCGGCGAGATGGCCGCGCGCATCGCACAGGCTGCCGAAGCGTCAGGCATTGCGCTGACACTGCTGCCAAGTTTTTATGCGCATGGCTCCTTCGGCGGCGCAGCGCCGCATGGCGGCCAGCGCCGCTTCATCTGCTCGGTCGATCAGTTCGCCGCCCTGATGACTGCATCACGCACGGCCATCGCAACATTGCCGGGCGCCAATATCGGCATCGCGCCGCACAGCTTGCGCGCGGTGACGCCGGACGAACTCACAGCGATCATTCCGCTGGCCGATGGCGGACCGGTGCACATTCATGCCGCCGAACAGGTGAAGGAAGTCGAGGATTGCCTGGCATGGTCGAGCCAGCGGCCGGTGCAATGGCTGCTGGAGCACGCGCCCGTCGATCAACGCTGGTGCCTCATCCACGCCACCCACACGACGGATGCGGAAGTCACCGCATTCGCCAAGACCGGCGCGGTCGCGGGTCTCTGCCCCATCACGGAAGCGAGCCTCGGCGACGGCATCTTTCCGGCGCGCGAATTTCTCGCGGCCGGCGGCGCGTTCGGTGTCGGCACCGATTCCAACGTGCTGGTCGGCGTCGCCGACGAGTTGCGCCAGCTCGAATACGGTCAGCGTCTGAAGCATCGTCAGCGTAACGTACTCTCCAGCGGTGCGGGGCGCTCGACGGGACGCACGCTGTTCGATCATGCGCTCGCGGGCGGCGCGCAGGCGATGGCACAGACGACCGTCGGCCTCGCGCCGGGTGCGCGCGCTGACATCGTCACGCTCGACACGGCACATCCGTCGCTGGCGGGGCGCGCACGCGACGCCATCATCGACGGCTGGATCTTCGCGGCCGGCGGCGGCGCGATCGATTGCGTTTGGGCCGGCGGCGCCAAGGTCGTCGAGAATGGCCGGCACAAGCTGCGCCAAGCCGCACGCGAGCGCTTCAACGCCTCCATCCGGAGGCTCGTCGCATGAGCCTCGCGACCGGTGCGACCGACAAGCCGACGCTCTACAAGCGAATCCGCGCCGATATTGAAAAGCGCATTTTGACCGGCGAATGGCCGCCCGGGCATCGCATCCCCTTCGAGCACGAGCTGGTCGCACGCTACGGCTGCTCGCGCATGACGGTGAACAAGGCGCTGTCGGAGCTGGCGCAGGCCGACCTGATCGAGCGACGGCGGCGCGCCGGCTCCTTCGTGCGCCGGCCGCAGCATCAGTCCGCCGTGCTCAAGATCGCCGACATCCGCGCCGAAATCATCGCGCTCGGCCGCGCTTACGGCTACGAGCTGATCGGCCGCAAGCTGCGCACGGCGACCGCCGCTGACCGCGACCGCCTCGGCGTCAAGAAGGCCGGCAAGGTGGTCGCGATCGCCTGCCGGCACAGCGCCGACAACGTGCCCTTCGCCGTCGAGGACAGACTGATCGATCTGTCGTCCGTGCCGAATGCTGCGACGGCAGACTTCTCGCGCGAGCCGCCGGGCTCGTGGCTGCTCCACCATGTGCCGTGGACGGAGGCCGAGCATACCATCAGCGCCATCGTTGCGGACGATCGCGCGGCGAAGGCGCTCGACATCGCAATCGGCGCGCCCTGCCTCGTGATCGATCGCTACACCTGGCGCAGCGCGCGCACGATCACCGCGGTGCGCCTGCTTTATCCCGGTGACTCTCACCGCCTTGTCGCCCGATTCAAGGGAGGCTGAGAGAATAATGTCGGCACAGTTCGTGCAATGCTTCGGGCAACGGTCCAAATGGACCGACAAGGATCAACAGGACGTCAATCCATCGATCGGCAAGAGGACGACAATCATGCGTAGTTCGAAAGTATTTGTGACAATCATTGCCCTCGCGACCGCCACTCCGGTGCTCGCCGACGACGTCAAGGTCGGCATCGGCATCTCCGGATGGACCGGCTTCGCGCCTCTGACGTTGGCGAAGGAGGCCGGCATCTTCAAGAAGAACGGCCTCGACGTCACCATCAAGAAGATCCCGCAGAAGGACCGTCACCTCGCGATCGCCTCCGGCGACGTCCAGTGCGCGGCAACGACCGTCGAGACCTGGATCTCCTGGAACGCCAACGGCGTTGCGACCAAGCAGATCTTCCAGCTCGACAAGAGCTACGGCGCCGACGGCATGGCCGTGCGAAACGATCTGGCTTCGATCAAGGATCTGAAGGGCAAGACCGTCGCGGCCTCCGCGCCCGGCACCTCGCCTTATTTCGCGCTGGCCTGGATGCTCAAGAAGAACGGTCTGTCGGTGAAGGACGTCACCGTCGTCAACCTCGAGCCGGCTGCGGCTGCGCAGGCCTTCGTCTCCGGGCAGAACGATGCCGCGATGACGTATGAACCGTATCTTTCGACGGTTCGCGCCGCGCCCGACAAGGGCAAGATCATCGCGACCACGCTCGACTACCCGATGGTCATGGACACGTTCGGCTGCACGCCAAAGTTCCTCACCGAGAACCCGAAGGCCGCCAAGGCGCTCGCCGACAGCTATTTCGAGGCGCTCGACATGATCGCCAAGGATCAGGCAAAGGCCTACGAGATCATGGGCGCCGACGTGAAGCAGTCCGGCGAGCAGTTCGGCAACTCGGCGAAATATCTGCGCTGGCAGGACAAGGCGGCGAACCAGAAGTTCTTCGCCGGCGATTTCCTGACCTTCAACAAGGAGGCCGCCGAGCTCCTACTCGAGATCGGCATCATCAAGACCGCGCCGAAGGTCGAAGACCTCTTCGACGCGAGCTACATCAAGTAACTTCTGCAAGTGACCGGTTCCGCCAAGAGGCGGAGCCGGCACATGATCGACTATTCGGATAGACAGTTTGATGCGTCCCCTGGATCCCGTGACATCGAAGCAACGTATGGCGTACGGCCTTGCATTCTTCGTGCTGTTCGTTGCCCTCTGGTCCTGGGCGACGCTCGGCGGCCATGTGTCGAAGACGTTCCTCGCGAACCCGCTGACCATGGTGCAGGAAGGTTATGATCTGCTAGCCAAGCAGGGCTTCGTGTACGACATCGGCATGACGGTCTGGCGCGTCGTCGGCGGCTTTGCACTCGCGGCAATCATCGCTGTGCCGCTCGGCGTGCTGATGGGGGCCTACAAGCCGGTCGAAGCGTTCCTGGAGCCGTTCGTCTCCTTCGCGCGCTATCTGCCTGCGTCCGCCTTCATTCCGCTCCTGATCCTCTGGGCCGGCATCGGGGAATTGCAGAAGCTGCTCGTCATCTTCATCGGCTCGGTGTTCCAGGTCATCCTGATGGTCGCCGTGACGGTCGGAGCGACGCGGCGTGATCTGGTCGAGGCGGCCTATACGCTCGGGGCCAGCGACCGCGGCATCATCCGCCGCGTGCTGCTGCCCTCCTCCGCGCCGGAGATCGCAGAAATTTTGCGACTGGTGCTGGGCTGGGCCTGGACCTATGTCATCGTCGCCGAGCTGATCGGCTCGTCCTCGGGCATCGGCCACATGATCACCGACAGCCAGGCGCTGCTCAACACCGGCCAGATCATCTTCGGCATCATCGTGATCGGATTGATCGGCCTCCTCTCGGACTTCATGTTCAAGGCGTTCAACGCCTGGCTGTTTCCGTGGAGGCTCGCATGACGATCCTCAAGATCGAGCAGGTCTCGCGCACCTTTCCTGCGCGCCACGGCAATGCGCCGACCAGGGCGCTGGAGCCGACCGATCTCGTCATCGGCAACAACGACTTCGTCACCATCCTCGGCCCGTCCGGCTGCGGCAAGTCCACGCTGCTCCGCATCGTCGCTGGCCTCGATCGCCCCACCAGCGGGCGTGTCACGCTTGACGGGCGCGAGGGGACCGGCCCAGGCGCCGATCGCGGCATGGTGTTCCAGTCCTACACGCTGTTCCCCTGGCTGACCGTACGCGAGAACATCGCCTTCGGCCTGCGCGAGCGCGGCGTGTCGCAAGACGAGCGGAACAGGATCGCCGACGCTTTCATCCGCCAGGTCGGATTATCCGGCTTCGAGAACCACTGGCCCAAGCAGCTCTCCGGCGGCATGCAGCAGCGCACGGCGATCGCCCGCGCGCTCGCCAACGATCCGAAAATCCTGCTGCTCGACGAGCCCTTCGGCGCGCTGGATAACCAGACCCGCGCCTTGATGCAGGAGATGCTGCTCGGGATCTGGGAGCGCGACCAGAAGACCGTGTTGTTCGTGACCCACGACATCGAGGAGGCGATCTTCCTCGGCAGCCGCGTTATCGTCATGAGCGCGCGCCCCGGCCGCATCAAGGCCGAGATCCATGTGGACCTGCCGCATCCGCGTTCCTACAAGATCAAGACCACGCCGGAATTCGTCCAGCTCAAGGAGCGGCTGGTCGAGGAGATCCGCACCGAGGCGCTGAAAGTTGCCGAACATGCCTGACACCCAGCCCCGCGCCGACGGGAAGCGCGTCCTCGCCGACCTCAATGCGCTGCGCGCAATCGGCGCCTATAAGACCGGCGTGCACAAGCCGACCTTCTCCGAGCCGCACAGGCTTTCGCTGGACTGGCTGGTGCGAAAGCTGCCCGACGCCGGCCTCTCCGCCACGATCGACGGCATTGGCAATGTCTTCGGTACCAGCGCAAAGCCCGGGCCGAAGCTGCTGGCGGGATCGCATCTGGAAAGCCAGAATTACGCCGGCTGGCTCGACGGTCCGCTCGGCGTCGTCTATGCGCTCGAAGCCGCACGCGTGCTCAATGCCGATCCCTCGTTCAAGGGCGCGGTCGAGGTCGCCGCCTGGTGCGACGAGGAAGGACATTTTGGGCATTTCCTCGGCTCGCGCTCCTATGTCGGCCAGGTGACCGAGGCCGACGTCGATGCTGCCCGCGACCGCACCAGCGGCCGCACCATGCGCGATGCACTCGCCGAGATGGGGCTCTCGGGGCGCCCGCGCATCACCGCCCCGCCAGGCCGGCACGTCGGATATCTGGAGGCGCATATCGAACAGGGCGACACGCTCGAAAGCGGCCGCCTCGCGATCGGCGTCGTGACCTCCATCGTCGGGATCTGGCAATACCGGATCAACTTCGTCGGCGAGCAGAACCACGCCGGCACCACCCGCATGGCCGTGCGAAAGGATGCCGGCCTGGCGCTGGCCAAATTCTGTGTCGCGGTCGACGAACGTTTGCCCGATGCCTGCGGCCCGCGCACGGTGTGGACCACCGGTCGCATCACGCTCGATCCCGGCGCACCCAGCATCATTCCGGGTGGAGCAGAAATGCTGTTCCAGATCCGCGACGACGACCCGGCGATCATCGCGCGGCTCGAGCAGTTGCTGCAGACCATGGCGGACGAGGTCAACGCGAAGGGCCCCTGCACCGTCACGGTGGAGAAACTACGCACCGGCGCGCCGGCCATGATGAACGCTGGCTTTCAGGATGCCATCGAAGCGGCGAGCAAGGCCCTGGCCGGTGGCCGGTCGGTCCGCATGCCCAGCGGCGCCGGCCACGATGCGCAGATGCTGGCAACGATCATGCCCGCGGCGATGCTGTTCGTGCCATCGATCGGCGGCATCAGCCATCACTGGACCGAGAACACCACCGATGCCGACATCGTCACCGGCGCAGAGGTGTTCGTCGACGCCTGCCGCCGCATTCTCGGCGGCTGAGCATACGGGTCGTCGCTGCCCGATCGATCGAGCATCGATCGTGGCGGGATCGGGCAAATCGTGCCCGCTTTGGGAAAAACTCATGACCCGAAGCGTGCCTAGAAGCGGGGCTCGCATGCGAGAGGTCCGCCTTGTCAGAGAGCCCGAACGGCGTCGCAACACCCGCCTCCATCGTCGGCGCCCTGAAGGCGGTCGCCGGCAATCCGCCGAAAGTGCGTGCGAGCTTCGCGAAGGGCCGGTGTGTTCGCGGCACCTACACCCCGTCGGACCGCGCGGGGGACGTCACGAGATCGCGGAGCTTCACGAGACCATCGCGCGTGCTGGCACGCTTCTCGGTGGGCGGCGGCAATCCTAACGTCGCTGATACCGACAACCACGTGCTGCGCGGCTTCAGCTTCAGACTGGGCGACGGGGATCATCGATCCGACATCCTCACGGAAAGCGCTCCCGTGCATTTTGCAAGGACGCCCGACCAGATGCTGGCCTTCCTCGAGGCGCGCATCCCCGGGCCGGACGGCAGGCCAGATGAGGCGAAGGTCGCAGCTTTCTCGGCGGCTAATCCCGAAACGCTCAATCAGGCGAACTACGTCGCCGCGCGCCGGCTGCCCGGGAGTTTTGCCGGCACGACCTATTGGGGCGTGCACGCCTTTCCTGCGACCAGCGCGCGAGGCGAGACGCGGTTCATCAAGTTCAAGGTCGCCCCGGTCGGCGACGACATCACGCTGACCGAGCAGGAAGCCGAGACGAAGCCGGCCCACTTCCTGCACGACGACCTGAACACGCGGATCGCTACCGGCGATGTCCGCTTCAACGTGATGGCGCTGCTCGACCGTCCCGGCGACCCCGTCATGGACGTGACCATACGCTGGCCGGACGAGGACAGCCGCGAAGAGGTGCGTCTGGGTACGATCGTGATCACGGGGTTCGAGCCGAACCGGGCTTGCGACGCCTCCATCTTCAATCCGGCCGATCTCGCCGATGGCATCGGTCATCCGCCGGACGAGATCTTTGCGGCGCGGCGCACCGCCTACGCCATTTCACTGGCGAAACGCCGTTGAGGGCACTGGCGCCCCAGATCAGCGGGGTCACGTCCCGGCGCGCAAGACGCCGAGCGCCTCGCGGCGCCACACCGCCGGGCTGACGCCGGCAATCGAGGAAAACACGCGCGTGAAGTGACTCTGGTTGGCGAACCCGGCCGAGATCGCGATCTCCGTCAGCGGCAGGTCGCGAACGGTCATCAACTGCTTGGCGGCCTTCACCCGCTGATGAAGCAGCCATTGGTGCGGCGGCATGCCGACGGAAATTCGAAATGCGCGGGAGAAATGGCTGACCGAGAGGTCAAGCTCGGTCGCGATCTTCTGCAGCGAGAGCTTGCCGCCGAGGTCGGATTCCAGTCTCTCGCAGGCACGCTTCGCCTGCCACGGAGCGAGCCCGCCGCGGGTGGGTCCGGCCGTGCGCTGGAGCCCGCCATAAGTCTGGGCGACATGGGCGGTCAGCCCGAGCATCATGTGGTCGATGAAAAGCTGGTTGGCCTCGTCCGGCCTGCGCAGGCCTTGCTGCAGCGACGCGCCGATGTGGCGGATGATTCCGTCGTCATGGCCGACGCCGATCTGACAGTCGAGTTCGTCGATCCGCGACGCATTGCACTGCTCGGAGATGCTGTCGAGTGCCGAACGCGGAATGTAGAAAAACAGCGAGTGGAACGGCTTGTCGATCACATAGCGCGGATCGCGCTTGAGGTCGTAGAGATAAGTCGTACCGGCGTGGACGTCCGCCTTCATGATACACTTGCCACGCTCCCAGAGCTCGCAATCCGGGTAGTCGTGAAGCTTCAGGCTGACGAGAAAGGCATCTTCGGCGGTCAGCGAACCGGACAGGCCGGGCACCGGGTGATCATTCCGGGTTTCGGTGACCGCGAGCTCGGCGCTGCGCAGCGAGCGCGTGACCAGGGCCGGCGGCGCCTCCTTCAGACGCAGGAACTGCCCGAGCCTCTGTCCATAGGCGCCTGCTTGCGTCATCGGATTTGCCTTTCTGTGGAAGCCGAGTGCAGGCCACAGTGTCCTGCAATTTCAGTCGCGCATTATCCAACATCCGCAAGCGACTGTCCACGTGCGCGCACGAGGCGAGCTTCACACGTTTTCACAAACGCACGATCAAATGGCGAACGCGCGTCACGCGACACGAGAATCGCGGTGCCGGCGCCGCATCGCTAGAACGACGTGCCGCCGCCGAACCTGAACTCCTGGACGATGTCGTATTTGCCCTTGGTGATCGGCACGGCATAGTCGAAGCGCAGCGGCCCGAACGGCGAGGCCCAGATCAGGCCGACGCCGACCGACGATCGCACCACATTGCCGTCGTCATATTGCAATCCGCAGGTCGGACAGGCCGCCGTGTTGATTTCGCCGGTGGCCGTCCATGACGTTGGCCCCTGATAGCCCCAGAGCGAGCCGGCATCGGCGTAGATCGCACCCTTCAGGCCGACCTCCTTGGGCAGGAACCAGAACGGCATCTGCAACTCCATCGACGCGCCCCAGTATTTCGTGCCGCCGAGCGCATCGCCGCTCGCGCCGAGGCTCCAGTAAGTGATGTCACGCGGACCGATGCCGTTCGAAGCGAATCCGCGCACGAGGTTCGGTCCCATCTGGAAATGGTCGAGCATGCGCAGATCCTGGTCGCCGATCTTGTTGAGGATGCCACCCTGAAGGTGGATCACGCTGACGATCTCGGACACGAGCGGCGTGTAATACTTCGTGTCAATCGCAGTCTTCAGATAAGTCACATCGCCGCCGACCCCGGCGAAATCCTGCCGGAAGTCGATCAGCAACCCGTCGGTGGGGTTCTTGGTGTTGTCGAGCGTGTTGTAGTTCAAGGTGTAGCCGAGCGCCGACGTCCAGGTCGCGCCGTTCGCCAGTTCTTTCCGGACCGGCAGGCTCGACTCGCCGTCGCCGTAGCAGCCGTAACCGTAAACACCCGAATCCGTGGAATTGGTCGGGTCGACGCCGCCCAGAACATTTCTGATGTAGGCCGGCGTCGGGTTAAAGGCCAGTGACGTGTTCGATGCGTTGTTGTTGCAATTATTGTACGCGCTGGCGAGCGTGATGCTCTGCTGATAGAGCGAGTAGCGGAGCTGGAGTGAGAGATCTTCGCGCAACGCAAAGCCCAGGCGCGGAGAGAAGCCCAGCGTCGTCACGCCATAGCTCGTATAGCTGTTCGACAATTGCTGGCGCCAGTAGGTGTCGAATCCGAGCGCCAGCCTATAGTCGAGCAGGTAGGGCTCGACAAAGGATAAAGATATGCCACGCGAGTACTGGCCATAGCTGACGGACGCCTTGGCGTAGAGTCCCTTGCCGAGCAGGTTACGCTCGGAGACCGAGACCTCGGCCAGTGCGCCATCCGCCGTGGAGTAACCGCCCGAGATCGAGAAATCGCCGGTCGATTTCTCTTCCATGTCGACGATCAGGATGACGCGGTCGCTGGAGGAGCCGGGCTCGGTGACGATCTTGACACTCTTGAAGTAGTCGAGGTTCTTCAGCCGCCGCTCGGCGCGGTCAACCAGGGCGCGGTTGTAGGCATCTCCTTCCGAGAGGTCGAATTCGCGGCGGATCACGTAGTCGCGCGTGCGGGTGTTGCCGCGCAAATTGATGCGCTCGATATAGGTGCGCGGTCCCTCGTCGATGTTGAACACGACCGAGACGGTGTGGGCCTCGAAATTGCGGTCGCCGCCGGGACGGACCACGGCGAAGGCGTAACCGCGGCGCGAGGCCTCGATCTGCATCTCCTCGGTCGACTTCTCGACCGATTCGACGTTGTAGAGCGAGCCGACATTGACGCGCGAATAGGTACGCAGCGAGCCTGCATCGAAATCGGGAATGCTGGAGCGGAAATTCACCGCTCCGACCCGATATTGCTGTCCTTCCTCGATCTTGAAGGTAACGAGAAAGCCCTTCTTCTCCGGATCGTATTCGGTGAGCGCGGCCACGACCTGGACGTCGATCTCCTGACCTGCCGTCCCGACGTGGCAAGTGCCGAGCGCAAGCTGGCGCAGGCGACCGCCAAGATCGGGCAAGCCGAAGCCGACCGCTACCCGGCGGTGTCGCTGACCGGCTCGGTTGGCACGTCGGCGCTGCGGGCCGGCGATCTCGCCAAATATTCCAGCGTGAGCTGGTCGGTCGGCCCCTCGGTCACCGTGCCGGTGTTCGACGCCGGCAAGCGACAGGCGGCGGTCAGGATCGCCGAAGCGCAACGCGACCAGGCCTTCGCCACCTTCCATTCGACCCTGCTCACCGCGCTCGAGGATGTCGAGAACGCGCTGGTTTCGCTGTCGCGCGAACGGATACGCGCCACCAAGCTGTCCGAAGCAGCCAAGAACTATCGCGAGGCTGCGCGCCTGTCGCGATCGCTGTTCGAGACCGGCAGCGCCAGCTTCATCGACGTGCTGGACGCCGAGCGTTCGCTCTATTCAGCCGAAGATTCACTGATCCAGAGCAAGGTGTCGGCGGCCAAGGACTACATCGCGCTGGCAAAGGCGCTTGGCGGCGGCTGGACCGATCCAATCGATGTATCGACGCCGATTATCGTCGACGCGGGCACGGGACCTCACTGGCGGGAGACGGTCAAGTGACTGCCATCATCACCGCCAGGCGGCTGAAGATCACTGCCGCGCTCATTGTCGCCGTAGTCACCGGCGTCGTCGCGGCGACGCGCTTTCCGGGAACACCGAGCAAGGCGCAATCCTACATCACCGCGCCCGTCACCGTCAGCGATTTGCGCGAGGAGGTGCTCGCGAGCGGCACGCTGAAGCCGGCGCGACTGACCGCTGTTGGCGCGCAAGTGTCGGGCCGGATCACCGCGCTCAACGTGCGCGTCGGCGACAGCGTCAAGGCCGGGGACGTTATCGCCCAGATCGATCCCGTCACCAAGCAGAACGATTTGCGCAGCGCGGAGGCGTCGCTGAAGAACTACCGTGCACAGAAGGTCGAGAAAGAGGCTGCGCTCGTGCTGGCCGAGGCCAACCTTGCGCGCCAGCAAGCGACATTGGCGCAGCGTGCGACGTCGCGCAGCGATTTCGACAGCGCGGATTCGACCGTGCGCCAGACCCGGGCCCAGATCGCGGCCCTGGAGGCGCTGATCGTGGGTGCCGAGGCCAGCGTCGAGACGGCGCGGGTGAACCTCGAATACACCCGCATCACCGCACCGATCGACGGCACCGTGCTCGCCACCGTGGTGCAGGAGGGACAGACCGTCAACGCGGTGCAGTCAGCGCCGACCATCGTCGTGCTCGGCCAGCTCGAGACGATGACCGTGCGGGCGGAGATCTCCGAGGCTGACATCGTCAAGGTCAGGCCCGGGCAATCGCTCTACTTCACCATTCTCGGCGACCAGGACCATCGCTACGAGGCGCGGCTGGAGCAGATCGAGCCGGCGCCCGAATCGATCAAGAGCGACGCCAGCTTCTCTTCGACCACCACCAATTCGACCTCGAGCACGAGTTCGTCGAGCTCGACCAGCACGGCGATCTACTACATCGGTGTCTTCAACGTCCCGAACAAGGACCTTGCGCTACGAACCTACATGACCGCCGAGGTGCATATCGTCACCGGCGAGGCCAAACGCGTGAAGGTCATCCCCGCGCTTGCGTTGACACGCAAATCCGACGGCCGCAGCACCGTCCGCACCCTCGACGCGTCGGGTGACGTTCGCAAGCGCGAGGTCAAGACCGGCCTCAACGACCGCACCACGGTCGAGATCAGGTCCGGTCTCGACGAGGGCGAACGGGTCGTCACCGGAGAAGCGAACGAGCAGACCGCATCGCACGGCATGCCGGGCGGCCCGCCGGGAGGTCCGTGACATGACCGATCTGATCATCGCGCTTCAGAACGTCCGGCGTGAGTTCGCAGCCGGCGACACAAGTGTGATCGCACTCGACGACTTCTCGCTCAGCATCCAGCCCGGCGAGATGGTCGCGATCATCGGCTCGTCCGGATCGGGCAAATCGACCCTGCTCAACATCCTCGGCTGCCTCGACCGTCCGACCTCCGGCACCTATCGGGTCGCCGGCAAGAACGTCTCCGAGCTCGATGCCGATGCGCTGGCGGCGCTGCGCCGCGAGCATTTCGGCTTCATCTTCCAGCGCTATCATTTGCTCGGCGACCTCTCGGCTGGCGCGAACGTCGAGATCCCCGCCGTCTATGCCGGAATGAAGGCCCGGGAGCGCCGCACGCGCGCAGAGAAGCTGCTCGCAAGACTGGGCGTGAACGACCGGCGCGGCCATCGCCCGAACCAACTTTCGGGGGGCCAGCAGCAGCGCGTCTCGATCGCGCGCGCACTGATCAACGGGGCCGAGGTCATCCTGGCGGACGAGCCCACCGGCGCGCTCGACCGACGTAGCGGCGAGGAAATCCTGCGTATCCTCGGCGAGCTGCACCGCGAGGGGCGAACGATCATCATCGTCACCCACGATTCCGAGGTCGCCGCGCGGGCCGAGCGCATCATCGAGCTGCGCGACGGCAGGATCGCCGCCGACCGCCGCGCCGCGACCGCCGTCATCGCGGAGCCGTCCGCTCCGATTGTCCGGACGTCCTGGGACGGCGACTCCGGCTGGTCCGGTGCGTGGCGACGGCTGCGCGAAGCATCGCGGATGGCGCTGGTGGCGATGGCCGCGCACCGGCTGCGCGCCTTCCTGACGATGCTCGGCATCATCATCGGCATCGCGGCGGTATCGTCTGTCGTCGCGCTCGGCAACGCCTCGCAGCGCAAGGTGCTGTCCGATATCGCAAGCCTCGGCACCAACACGATCGAGGTTTTTCCGGGCAAGGACTTTGGTGATGCCCGTGCCGGCAAGATCAAGACGCTGGTGCTCGACGATGCCCGCGCGCTTGACCGCCAGAGCTTCATTGCCGGGGTCACGCCGACGGTCTCCACCAGCACCACCGTTCGGTACCGCGGCAACGAATCCAACGTGCTGGTGAACGGCGTCGGCGAGAGCTATTTCCAGGTCAAGGGCGCCAAGCTGGCGAAAGGACGCCTGTTCGACACCGATGCGGTCCGCAATATCGAGCGGCAGGCCGTCATCGACGACAATACCCGCAAGACCTTCTTCGCGGACGACCAGACCTCAGGCATCGGCCGCGTCATCTGGCTCGGCAAGGTGCCCTGCCGCATCGTCGGCGTCATCGCCCAGCAGCAGGGCGGCTTCGGTTCGAACCAGAACCTCTCGGTCTATCTTCCCTACACCACCGTGCAGGCGCAGTTCACGGGCGACCGCTCGCTCCGCAGCATCCTGCTCCGGATCAGCGACGAGATCTCGACCGCGCTGGCGCAGGATGCGGTCACCACGCTGCTAACACGGCGGCACAACGTCAAGGATTTCGTCATCCTCAACACCGACGACATCCGCCGCACCACGCAGACCCTGGCCTTCCTCGTGGCGGCGATCGCGGTGATCTCGCTGATCGTCGGCGGCATCGGCGTGATGAACATCATGCTGGTGTCCGTTTCGGAGCGGATCAGCGAGATCGGCGTACGCATGGCGGTCGGCGCCAGGCGCACCGACATCCTCCAGCAGTTCCTGGTGGAGGCGACCTTGATCTCGTCCATCGGCGGCATCGCCGGCATTGTCGTCGCGATCCTGCTCGGGACCGTGATCAACATCGCGATCCCGGGATTCCAGGTCAGCTATTCGCCGTTCTCGATCGGCGCGGCGTTCCTGACCTCGACGGGGATCGGGATCGCCTTCGGCTTCTTCCCGGCCCGGCGGGCCGCCTTCCTCGACCCCGTGGTGGCGTTGAGCCGTGACTGACCGTAGGATTGCCCCATGACCGTAGTTCTTCGGACGAGACAATCGTCCGCACATCGACCAACGATCGGCAGCCCCGATGCGATCTCAATCATGACAAACGGCACGCAGAGCATCCTGATCGTCGAAGACGATCAGCAGACTCGCGACCTCATCGCGCGCTATCTGCGCGATCACAAATTCTCGGTCGACGCCGTCACGAACGGCAAAGAGATGGACCGTCACCTGGCGCAGAACCGCGTCGATCTAATCGTGCTCGACCTGATGCTACCGGGCGAGGACGGCTTGAGCCTCTGCCGTCGCCTACGCATGGACTCCACGACCCCGATCATCATCCTCACCGCGAGGGGCGAGGATCTCGACCGGATCCTCGGCCTCGAGATGGGAGCCGATGACTATCTGCCGAAACCCTTCAACCCGCGCGAACTCCTCGCCAGGATCAACGCCGTCCTGCGCCGGCAATCGAGCGGCCTTGCGGCCAGCGCGACGGCGAGCCGGCTGAAATTCCAGGGCTGGACGATCGATCTGCGCTTGCGGGAATTGCGCGATCCCGAGGGCGCGCAGGTGCCGCTGACCAGCGCCGAGTTCGACCTGCTGCAAGCCTTCTGCGAACGGGCCGGCCGCATCCTGACCCGTGACAGCCTGCTCAGCATGACGCGCGGACGTGCCGGCGCAAGCTTTGGCCGCAGCATCGACGTGCTGGTCAGCCGCCTGCGCCGCAAGCTCGACCGCACGGAAGGGACGTCCGTGATCAAGACCGTCCGCACCGGCGGCTACATCTTCACGCCGGTGGTGGAGGAAGCATGAGCCGCGCCGCCGACATCGTCACGCTGTTCAGCTTCAGGCGGATCAGCGGCCAGATCGCGGCCCTGGTGCTGGTATCGCTGGTCCTGATCCATGTCCTGATCGCCGGCTATTTCCTGCTCAACCGTCCGAAAATTCTAGCTGACAGGCCGCTCGAGCAGTTTGCGCTGATCGTTCGGATCATCGCCAACACGCCACAAGCCGAGCGAGCTCTTGTTCTCGAGAACGTCAGCCGAACCTTTCCCGCGTTGAAGCTTCAATTGCTGGAAGGCGTTTCCGCCTCCACCGTGCCATTGCCGGAGCGGACATTGAACGTCCCGTCGCCGCTCGACGGTGAGGTCGACCTCATTCGCGGCAGCACGTCAGAACACGATCGTGTGTGGTTTCACCTCTCAAAGGACGACGTGCTCGAGGCTACGATCGGATCGCCCAAAATGCCGGCCTTCGTCAGCGGCCTCTGGACCTCTACGTTGCTGTTCCTGGTGGCGAGCGTGACGCTGCTCGGCGTCTGGGCCGGTCGCGCGCTCTCCTCGCCCTTGTCGGCCTTCGCGCGCGCGGCAGAGGACTTCAGCTTGAACGGATCGTCTGCGCCGCTACCCGAAAACGGTCCAGAGGAGATCAGGTCCGCGGCAAGAGCGCTCAACCGGATGCGCGAGCGCATCACCACGCTGATGAACGACAGAACCCGCATGCTCGCAGCCATCAGCCATGACCTGCGCACGCCGATCACGCGGCTGCGGTTGCGCTCGGAATATATCGAGGATGCGGCGCAGCGCATGCAGACCGTGCGCGACCTCGACCAGATGCAATCGATGCTCGAATCGGTGCTCTCGTTGCTGCGCAACGAAAGCTCTGTCAAGCCGACCCTGGTGGACGTTGCCGCGCTCCTTCAAATGGTCTGCGAGCAGTTCTCGGATTGCGGACACGCCGTGACTTATTCCGGCCCCGACCGTGCCGCGTTCGTCATGCGGCCGGACGAGATCATTCGCGCGGTCACCAATCTGGTCGAGAACGCAACGCGATTCGGAACCGACGTCCGCGTCGAGCTGTCGACGCCCGGAAACGAGATCGTCATCGACGTCTCCGACGACGGACCCGGCATTCCCGATGAGAGGAAGGTGGCGATGCTGGAGCCCTTCGTACGCGGAGAGGACGCCCGCAACATGGACGAGAGGGCCGGATTCGGCCTCGGGCTTTCGATCGCGCAGGCGATCGTGATCGCACATGATGGAACGCTTCAACTGCTCGACAATAAGCCCAGGGGCCTGCGCGTCCGCTTACAGCTTTCGAGCGCTGCCTGCGACAATTCGGGCAAGCCTCGGACATAAAGGCGCGGCAATTCTGGGGCTTCTGGAGCACCCTACCCCGACTGCTTCCCCGGAGTTCCCATGCATTCTGCCGACCGGCCGTCGACGCGCCTTGCGACTCGGCTCGCTTTCCTCGTCGCGGGCTTCGGCATCGCGTGCTGGGCGCCGCTGGTGCCGTTCGCGAAGACGCGGCTCGGCGTCGATGATGGCGTCCTCGGGCTGCTGCTGCTCAGCCTCGGCATCGGCTCGGTCCTCGCCATGCTTCTCACCGGAATCCTGAGTGCGCGCTACGGCAGCAGGCCGATCATCATTGCGGGCGGGCTCGGTCTCGCCCTGGTCCTGCCGCTGCTCGCGATCGCGAGCTCGCCAGCAGCGCTGGCGCTGGCGCTCTTTGCGTTCGGCGCCGCGCTCGGCTCGATCGACGTCGCGATGAACATCCACGCGGTGGAGGTGGAGCGCGCCGCGAAGCGCCCGCTTATGTCCGGCTTCCACGCTTTGTTCAGCATCGGCGGCTTCGCCGGGTCCGCGCTGATGACGGCACTGCTCTCGCTGCAACTCGGCGCGCTCACTTGCACGCTGATCTGCTCGATCCTCATGCTGTTTGCCATGCTGGTGACCTGGCCGCGTCTGCTGCGTTCGGCGCAGGTGCAGGAGGGTCCGCTGTTCGTGCTGCCGCACGGCTCCGTGCTGCTGCTCGCGCTGCTCGGCGCCATCACCTTTCTCGTCGAAGGCGCGATGCTCGATTGGGGAGCGCTGCTCGTCATCGGCGCGGGCCTCGTCTCGGAGGCACAAGGCGGCGCCGGCTATATCGTGTTCTCGATCGCGATGACGGTGGGGCGGCTCGGCGGCGACGCTGTCGTCGCGCGCATCGGCGACCGCACGACGCTGTTGTGGGGAAGCCTCATCGCCATCGCGGGCTTCGTGGTCCTGCTCACGGCTCCGATCGCGGCGGTGGCCATAGCCGGCTTCCTGCTCATCGGCCTCGGCGCATCGAACCTGGTGCCGGTGCTGTTCCGCCGGGCGGCCAAGCAGACCGCCATGCCCACGGGCCTCGCAGTCGCGGCGATCACGACCGCCGGCTATGCCGGCATCCTCATCGGCCCCGCCGGCGTCGGCTTCGTTGCTCGCGTCAGTGGGCTGCCAACGGCGTTCTGGCTGCTGGCCGCGCTGATGGGTCTCGTCACGCTGTCGGCAGGCGTCGTCACGAAGGAGCAACGCCGGACATCGCGCGTCAGCGCGTGAGCGGCCTCACAACTGATTCAGTCCAATCGATTTGATCACGGGCGCCAGGCTTGCCGTTGTCGCCTCGACGATGCGCTGGAATTTTTCGGGGCTTGAATCGGCGTCCGGCTCCATGCCTTGAGCACGGTAGCTTGCCTGGAGCGCGGCATCGGCCATGGCCAACCGCGTAGCCTGGGCGATCCGATCGATGATCGCATCATCAGTGCGCTTGGGCGCGAACAGTCCGAACCAGCCCTCATATCTGAGATCCGGCATGCCGGATTCGACGGCCGTCGGGATATCAGGCGCGCCGCTCAGCCGCCTTTCGGTGGTGACCGCGAGCAACCGGATCTTGCCGGCTTGGCTCAGCTGCTGCAATTGGACCGACATGACGGCAATGACGAGCGAGATCTGGCCGCTGACGAGATCATTGGTCGCCTGCGCGATGCCCCGATAGGGCACGTGGACGATGTCGAGCGCGCCGGCCTGCTGCTTGAAGGATTCGCCGACCAGGTGATTTCCGGTGGCGACGCCGGGCGTCCCGTAGGACAGCTTTCCCGGATTGTCCTTCGCATAGGCGATCAACTCGCGCAGATTGGCCGCGGGTACGGAAGGATGGACGGCGAAAACCAGTGCGCTGTTGATCAGGCGGTAGATGGCGCGGAAATCGCCGACGGAATAGCCGTGATTTGCCGAGGTCAAGGGAATGATGACCTGCGTGCTGCCGTTTCCAAGCAGCAGCGAATAGCCATCGGGCTCCTCGCGCGCAACCGCGGCAGTCCCGATCGCGCCGCCTGCGCCGCCGATATAGTCGACGAAGGTCGGCCCGAGCAGCGCTGACATCTTGTCGACCCATGGGCGCCCGATCTGGTCACCCGATCCGCCAGCCCCGTAGGGAATCACCAGTCGAATGGGACGGGACGGATAGTCGGCGGCTTGTCCGCTGCGTGGGATGGTCGCCAGCGCCGCTGCGCCCGATAGCGCAGAGACGAACCGTCGCCGCGAGAAGGAAGGCATGTTCGAATTCCGGAAGCGGGAGTTACTGTCGAGGCAGGACCGGCTCCCCGTCATCCCATCGCAGCAATCCGCGACCGCCGTCAATGCTCCGGTCCGATCGAGCGGCAGCATCACCGCCGTGGCATGCTGGTCTAACCCATTCCTTTTCAAGAATTATTTCAATCAGCCGAGGCCGACCCAAGCCATCTGCGCAGGTCTGCCAGTCATGCGGCTTTCGGCCAGTTTACTCGGCGCCTCGTTCTGCTAGACCAGAACGAAATACCTTTTGACTCCCGCGAGGGGGCAATGGCGCGTGCCAGCACATAGTAACCAAGACTCAGCCATTTCATTTGGGCCATTTCGGCTGTTTCCCAAGTCCCGGCTCTTGGAGAAGGAGGGCGCGCCGCTTCACGTCGGCGGCCGCGCGCTCGACATTCTGATCTTCCTGGCCGAGCGTCCCGGCGAAGTCATCGACAAGCGCGAGCTTGTCAAGCGCATCTGGGCCGACGTCAATGTCGACGAAGGCAGTCTGCGCTTTCATGTCGCAGCGCTGCGCAAGGTGCTCGGCGATACCGGCAAGTCGGCCCGTTATGTCGTCAATGTACCCGGCCGCGGCTATTGCTTCGTCGCCTCGTTCGCGCAAGCGGCGCCGCAGATCGCCCCACCCTCCGCCAAAACCGCGCTTCCTCGCTCCCTGCCCGCTCAGCTCGCGAAGATGATCGGACGAGAGGAAGTCATCGAGAAGATCTCCAATGGACTTTCGCTGCATCGCTTCATGACCGTGGTCGGCCCGGGCGGCATCGGCAAGACCGCCGTCGCCGTCACCGTCGGGCATCGCCGATCCCAGGATTTCGGTGGGCGCGTCTTCTTTGTCGACTTCAGTCCGTTGCGGGACGCCAGCCACATCGCGACCACCATTGCTTCGGCGCTCGGCCTGACCATCAGCTCGGAGGATCCGACGCCGGCCCTGCTGACATTCCTGAAGACCGGCCCGGCCTTGCTGATCTTCGACAGTTGCGAACACGTGCTGGATGCGCTCGCGCCGCTGGTCGAGCACATCGTTCGCGAAGCACCGCAGCTTCGCGTTCTCGCGACCAGCCGCGAGTCGTTCCGCAGCGAAGGCGAGCGGATATTCAGGCTCTTCCCGCTGGATTGTCCGCCGGAGCGCGAGGACCTTGATGTCGCCGATGTCCTTGCCTACCCCGCCGCTCAGCTCTTCGTCGAGCGCATCGCGCAGAGCTCGGGTCCGTTCCAGCTCAGCGCCGAAGAGGCGCCGCTTGTCGCCAGCATCTGCCGGCGCCTCGACGGCATTGCGCTGGCGATCGAGCTCGCGGCAGGCCGCGTCAACGCGTACGGCATTGCCGGCACCGCGTCCCTGCTCGACAGCCGCTTCTCGCTGCAATGGCGGGGGCGCCGCACCGCCGTGCCGCGACACCAGACCCTCGCCGCCGCGCTCGACTGGAGCTACGATCTGCTGCCCGCGGCGGAGAGCGCCACCTTGCGACGGCTGTCCGTCTTCGCCGGGCCCTTTGCGCCGGAGGCGGCCGCCGCGGTTGCGGCCGGCGACGGCCTCAGCGAATCGGAGACGCTGGAGGCGATCGACAGCCTGGTCACCAAATCGCTGATCTCGCCGTCCGGTTCGCGAACGCTGCGCTATCGCCTGCTCGACACAACGCGCACCTACGCGCTCGCGAAGCTGCACGAGCTCGGCGAAAACAGGCAGTTCGCGCGGCGCCATGCGGAGCATTTTCGCGATTTCTTCGAGCGCGCGGAGGCCGACACGACAACGCCGCTGCCCGAATGGCTGAACATCTACGGCGCAGAGCTGGACAATGTGCGCGCGGCGCTGGATTGGGCCTTCGCGCCCGACGGCGACGCTGCACTGGGAATCGCCCTGACCGCAGTTGCGGTCTCACTGTGGGTGCGCCTTTCCTTGTTCGCCGAATGCCGCGAGCGCACCAGAACGGCCCTCGCCGCGCTCGGCAACGCCGGCGACAACGACCGTGTCCGCATGCAGCTGCTGTCGGCACTTGGCTGGTCGCTGATGTATGGCGAAGGCCGCGCGCGCGAGGCGCGTCCGATCCTGGAGACGACCCTTGAGCTGGCCGACAGGCTCGATGACAAGGATTTCCGGCTGCGCGCGCTGTGGGGTTTGTGCATCGACCAGTTCAACAACGGGCAGTTCGGCAAGGCCCGCACGCTTGCCGAGCGCTTTGCCGACGCGGCAGCGAACTCACCCGACAAGACCGATGTCATGCTGGGCGACCGGCTGATGGCCGTCGCGCTGCACTATCTCGGCGACCAGGACGAGGCGCGCGTGCGCATCGATCGGGTCAACATGTCGCTGCATGTGCTGGCGGAGAAGCCGAAAATCTTCCCGCTCGACCTCAGGATATCGACGCAATATTTCCGCGCCCGCATCCTGTGGCTGCAAGGCCTGGCCGATCAGGCCAAGGCGCTCGCCGCCAGGAACATCGAGGAAGGCCGCGCCAACGGCCACGCCCTGACCTTCTGTAGCGTGCTGGGACAGGCCGCCTGCCCGATCGCGTTCTGGGCCGGCGATTTCAACGCCGCCGAGCGCCACGGCACCGAGTTGCTCGAGCACACCGAGCGCCATGCGATCCGGCTGTGGGGCTTGTGGGCAAAAGCCTTCAACGCAGCGGTCATTGCCAAGCGAGGCGACGTCGCGACGGGCCTGCCGCTGCTGCGCGAAGAGCTCAATCGCGCCGGCGATGCGCGCTTCCTGCCGCGATTTCTTCCCTTGCTCGGCGAACTCGCGGCGGCCTTCCTGGAGACCGACCAGATCGACCGCGGCCTCGACGTGATCGACGACGTCCTGACCCGCTGCAACGACCGGCAGGAGCTCTGGTATCTGCCTGAACTGACCCGCATCAAGGCAGAATTGATGCTCAGGAGTGTGCGGCACCCGGGCGACGCCGAAGAACGTTTGCGCGAGGCCATGGACCTGGCCGTTCAGCAAGGCGCCCGCTTCTGGGAGCTGCGTTGCGCTATCAGCCTCGCGCGATACATGTTCAGGGCCGGCCGAAGCGCAGAAGCACTGGCGGTTCTCGACCCTGTCTGCGGGAGGTTCGCCGAGGGCGCAGACATCGCCGATATACGCACTGCCCGCGATCTGATCGCGCAATTGCGCGCCTGACCGCGCGCGCTGACGCCGCGACGGCCTAGAGCATGATCGGTTCTGGTGAATCAGAACCGAAGCTCTAGATTCTTGTTTTGACGCGTTTTCTTCACGCGAACCGGTATCCACTTCGCTCGATAACGCTCTAGCCTCCGGCAGCAGCCGCGCGCTGCGGCAGCTTCCAGCCCGGCCGGATGAAGTGGCAGGTGTAGCCGTCCGGATAGCGTTCGAGATAATCCTGGTGCTCGGGCTCGGCTTCCCAGAACTCGCCGGCCGGCGCGATCTCGGTCACCACCTTGCCGGGCCACAGGCGCGACGCCTCGACGTCCGCGATCGTATCCTCGGCAATGCGCTTCTGCGCCTCGCTGGTATAGAAGATCGCGGAGCGATAGCTCGTGCCCCGATCATTGCCTTGGCGATTGAGCGTGGTGGGATCGTGGATCTGGAAGAAGAACTCCAGCATGGTCCGGAAGCTGGTCTTTGCGGGATCGAAGATGATCTCGATCGCTTCGGCGTGGCCCTCGTGATTGCGATAGGTGGCATTCTTCACCTGGCCGCCGGTGTAGCCGACGCGTGTGGAGACCACGCCTGGCTGCTTGCGGATCAGATCCTGCATGCCCCAGAAGCAGCCTCCGGCCAAAACTGCGCGCTCTGTCGTCATCTGTCCGCTCCCAATTGATCGCTCTGTCCGTTCTGCGCCTGTCGTATCATATGCTTTCGGCTGCCTGGCCGAAAGGCAGGTATTTGTCCACCCGGTCCTCTCATGGGCCCAAAGCGTCGACAGCTTCAGTTTCCCAACCAGAACCGGATGGACACGAATTGAAAGCTCGCCGCTAGCCCAACTTGGCGTCGAGCGTGATCGCGGCGTTGAGCACCTTGGACACCGGACAGTTCTTCTCGGCCTCGCCGGCGAGGCGCGCGAAACCTGCTTCATCGAGGTTCGGCACCTTCGCGCGCAAGGTGAGCGCTGACTTGCTGATCTTGAAGCCTTTGCCTTCGGGCTCGAGCGTGACGGCTGCCTCGGTCGAGAGCTCCTCCGGCGTGAAGCCTGCCATTTGAAGGCCGAAGGCCAACGCCATCGTAAAACAGCCGGCATGGGCCGCCGCGATCAACTCCTCGGGATTGGTCCCCTTCTCGTTCTCGAAGCGGGTCTTGAACGAATAGGGCGTCTCAGCGAGCACGCCAGATTCACCTGAGAGATGGCCCGTGCCATCACGACCAGTGCCCTTCCATACTGCTTTTGCCTTGCGGATCATCCTGGTTCTCCTTGTTTGTTTGTGGATCGTTCAGCCCGATCCCGGCACCTCGTGCCGGTGGAAGACGGCGGCGGCCTCGCGCCTGCCGCCTCTCCAACCGGTCACGCGGCGCCGAGGTTCCGTCCGATTTGTCCGATGACTGGCGCAAGATGGAAGACTGCCTTCAACTCAGGACGGCAGTGGTAGACCGGCTTGCTCGCGCACGATGTAGTCGGCGTACCAATCCGCCCAATTCTCGTCGTGTCCGCCGATCCGCGTCTCGTGCTCACCATGCGCAACCGATGCACGGCGCAACGCCGCCGCCAGATCGCTCTGCGAGGCGAACGTCGTGCCGTCTGCCGTGATGCGTCCGGGCAATCGTGTCGTGACTTCCTGGAACAGCCAGCCATTGCCGTCGGGATCGCTGAACGAGGCAAACGAGCTGTAGCTGCCGCGCTCCGGGTCAGCACCGCTGACCCGGACGCTGCCGAACAGGTACGGCTCGTCCGGACCGGCGTGAACATCGCCGGCACCGTGGAAGGGTTCGCTGACGGCGATGCCGCGGTCGAGCAGATATTGTCGTGCAGCCTCCAGATCGGAGACGATCAGGTAGAGGCCGCGCGCCGAACCAGGCGCGGCCGCCGTGACGTTCCTGCCGAAAATCACCGAACAGGCCGAGCCCGGCGGCGTGAACTGGATCACGCGCCACTCGCTGCCCGACACGAAGTCGGCGTCCAGTCGCCAGCCGAGACGCGTGTAGAACGCCTTGGCGCGGTCGACATCGGAGACGGGGATGACGACGACTTCGAGCTTCAGATCAAGGCTACGCGATGTCGAAGGCTTGGTCGCGACGTCACGGTCGATTTCGATAGTGGCCATGATAACCTCCCCGTTGGAGTACGATTTAACCCGAAGGCCATACTGAATGCATCGCTCGCGTTTTGCGCGTTAGACGTTGCAAGATTCTGTTATGATCGGCGGCATCGCAATCTGGCGGCGGACAGCGCGACCTCGACGGTCAAGCATGCTGACGAATTGTCGCAGTCATCGTCGTAAATCGCTCGCCTTTAAGCAAAATTTGTGACGGCTATTCCCCTGCATTCGATGATCGCCACGCGATTTCGCCACTTTCGGCCAGTTTACTGAACGTCTCGTTCTGATAGATCAACGTGCAGACATCAGCCTTTTCAGCGGACCATTGCTCGTGCCGGACACTAACGACCAGAATTCGGCCATTGCTTTCGGGCCGTTCCGGCTGTTTCCCAAGTCGCGGCTGATTGAGAAGGACGGCGCGCCGCTTCACCTCGGTGGCCGCGCGCTCGACATCCTCATCTTTCTCGCCGAGCGCGCCGGCGAGGTCGTGGACAAACGGGAGCTGATGCGGCGCGTCTGGGCCGACGTGAATGTCGACGAAGGCAGCCTGCGCTTCCACATCACGAATCTGCGCAAAACCTTGGGCGATGCTGGCGAAGGCTCCCGCTACGTCGTCAACGTCCCCGGACGTGGCTATTGCTTCGCCGCCCCGCTGCTCCGGACAGCACTGTTCGAGGACCGCACCAGCCTGCCTGCCGCTTCGCCCCACGCGCTTCCCTCGCCGCTTGCGAGGATGATAGGGCGCGACGATGAGGTCGAGAGGATCTCCGCAGAGCTGACTCAGCACCACTTCGTCACCATCGTCGGGCCCGGCGGGATCGGCAAGACCTCGGTTGCGCTCGCCGTCGCGCACCGCGAGCTCGGGGCCTTCGACGGTCGGGTGAGCTTCGTCGATTTCGGTGCGCTGACGGATGCCCGCCTCGTGCCCGGAACGATTGCGGCCGCGCTTGGCCTGACCGTCAACTCCGACGATCCCATGCCGGGCCTACTGACGTTCCTGCACAGCCAGCGGATGCTGCTGGTGTTCGACAGTTGCGAACATATTCTCGATGAGCTCGCCCCCTTAGCCGAACGCATCGTCCAGGAGGCGCCAGAGCTGCACATTCTCGCCACCAGCCGCGAATCCTTTCGCACCGAAGGCGAGCGCGTCCACCGGCTGTTTCCACTGGATTGCCCACCGCAGCGCGACGGTCTCAGCATCGCCGACATCCTTGCCTATCCCGCAAGCCAACTCTTCGTGGAACGCATCGCCGAGAGCCTGAGCGAGTTCGAGCTCAGCGAGGAGGATGCCCCGCTCGTCGCCGAGATCTGCCGGCGTCTCGACGGCATTGCGCTTGCGATCGAGCTCGCCGCCGGACGTGTGAACGCCTATGGCATTGCCGGGACCGCCTCGCTGCTGGATAGCCGCTTCTCGCTGTTGTGGCGAGGACGACGTACTGCGATTCCGCGACACCAGACCCTGAGCGCGGCACTCGCCTGGAGTTACGACCTGCTGCCGCCGGCCGAAAGCGCGACGCTGCGCGCACTGTCGGTGTTCGTCGGCCCGTTCACGCTGGAAGCCGCAATTGCTGTCGCGTCCAGCCAGGGCATCAGCGAATCCGAAGCGGTCGAGACGATCTCGAACCTGCTCTCCAAATCGCTGATCGCAACGTCGCCCGCGGAGCGGCGGCTGCGCTATCGCCTGCTCGACACGACCCGCGCCTTCGTCGCGGACAAGCTCGTCGAGAACGGGGAAGCGGCCCGCGCTGCGCGCGCTCACGCCGAATATTTCCGCGATGTCCTGCGCGACGTTGCTGTCAAATCAGCGGGCATGCAGAGCGCCGGCGGCTTCCTTCCTTATGCCGACTACCTGCCCAACGTCAGGGCCGCGCTGACCTGGAGCTTTTCGGACGGCGGCGACCGGACAATCGGCGTGGATCTGGCGGCCTCGGCAGCCCAGTTCTTCCTCGAGCTGACATTGCTGACGGAATGCTACCGTTGGACCCGGCAGGCGCTGGCCTCGCTCGACACGGGTTCGATCGACAGCCGCCAGGAGATGACGTTGCAGGCGGCGCTCGGCGTCTCCGTGATGTTCACGCAGGGCAATACGGAAGCGGTCCGGACGGCGTTCACGCGCAGTCTCCAGCTTGCACGGGAGCTGAAGGATCTGCACTGGCAGCTCTGGCTGTTGCGCGGATTGCACATCTATCTCACCAGGGTTGGCGATTTTCACGGCGCGCTCGGCACGGGCGAACAGGGCGAAAGCGTTGCGCGCAGGCTGAACGATCCCGCCGCCGCGCTGAACGTGGAATGGATGCTGGGCGTTGCGCATCATCTGATCGGCAATCAGGACAAGGCCGTGCAGTTTTGCCAGAGCGCAATGGCGCACAATCCCGGCTCGCAGCGGCTGAACATCGGGCATCTCGGTTATGACGACCGCATCGTGGCGCTGGTGGCACTGGCGCGCGGGCTTTGGCTCACCGGCCGGCCCGATCGTGCAATTGAGGCGGCCAGGTACACCGTTCGCGAGGCCGAGTTGCTGGAGCAGCCGCTGACCCTCGGTATTTCCTTGATCTGGACGATCTATGTGTTCCTCTGGGTCGGCGACTGGGCCAATGCGGAAATCCTGATCGAGCGGCTGATCGAACATTCCGCGCGCCACTTCCTCGGCCCCTATCATGCGGTCGGCATCGGCCAGAAAGGCGAGCTGCTGCTGCGCCGCGGCGACGTCGCCGCCGGCATGGAGCATCTTCGCCGCAGCCAGGCCACGCTGTTCGCAACGCGGCACCGGATCATGACGACGGTGTTTGCGACGGCGCTCGCGGAGGGACTCTTGGCCCAGAACCAGCCCGACGAGGCCCTGCGGACCATCGATGAGGCCATCGCGGAAATCCCCGATCATGGCGAGTCGTTCGACATGCCGGAGATGCTCAGGGTCAAGGGCGACATCCTCGTACGGTCTGGCAACGTTGCGGAGGCCGAGAGCGTCTTGCGCAGATCGCTCGATCTGTCGCGGCGCCAATTCGCGGTCGGCTGGGAACTCCGCGGCGCGATCAGCCTTGGCCGCATCTGGGAGCGCACCGGCAAGGCCGCCGACGCGCGCGACCTGCTCACCCCACTCGTCGCGCAGTATCAGGAGGGCCTCCAGACCCGCGATCTGGTTGCCGCAAGAGGCCTCCTTGCCGCCCTGAATTGAGAGCATCTTCAACGAGATACCGCCATCCCGCGCGCTCGCAAGTCCTAACAACTTCTAACACGCCAAGCCGCACACACCCCGCCATGGTGGAGGCACTTCACGGTGGATATGGCGGGACATGGCGCTTCTTGACGACGTAATCGATGCCAACGGCGGTATGGCCCGTTGGAACAGCTTGAAGGGGTTCACGCTCCACCTCTCCGTCGGCGGGACGCTGTTCTCCAGCGCCGGGCACGCCCGGGAATTCAAGGACGTGACCGCAGAAGGCTCGACCCGGACGCAATCGATCCGCTTCACCGGCATCACCGGGGGCGAACATTCCGGGTCGTTTCAACCGGACGCGATCACGATCGAGAGCCTGGATGGTGAGGTCCTGCGGACCTGGCGCAACCCGAGCTTCGCGTCTGCCGAGGCTGGCTCTGCTGCGCTCGCGGACGAACTGCACCTCGTCTTCTTCTGCGGCGTGGCGATCTGGAATTACCTGACGACTCCATTCCTGCTCGCCGACCCCGATGTCGTGGTGGAAGAGCTGACGCCGTGGCGCGAGAGCACCCAGACTTGGCGGCGGCTGCGGGCGCAATTCCCCCCGCGCCTGGTCACGCTCGCTCCCGAGCAGATCTTCTATTTCGACGAGAGCGCCCTGCAACGACGGACAGATCACGATCTCTTCGGGATGAAGGTCGCACATTCTTCCTGGGCTCATGACAGTTTCGGCGGCATCGTGGTGCCGACGCTTCGACGGGCGCAAACGCTGCGGCCCGATGGAACCGTGATCGTCAAGCCCGTGCTGATGGACGTCGAGATCTTCGACGCCGTCTTCGAGTAGCGGCGCATGAGCGCGCAAACGACGTCACGTGCTCGAACCAGGCCTGGACTGCGCCGACGATTGCCAACCGATGCGACGAATTGGGACGTTCATAGAGCCCCCCTGCGGCGAGCTGTCACAGCGCTCGCACTCACACAACAACTAACAACTCCTAATCACCACTAACGGGCGTCCTGGCGCGCACACGCGTACTCTCGGACCATAGCGAACTTGCGCATTCGCAAGCCGCCGCTGAGACGAGAGGACGAACGATGTTCACCGACATGCAGGCGCACGCCTGGGCCGATCTTCGAGCCGTCAACCGGAATCGCGAAGCCATTCGAGCGACACAGGCATTCGCCCGGGAAAGCCGATGGCGTCAGATCGATCGCAGCGCGGAGACGTCCAGCGAGGACATCACGATCTCGCGATGGGAAGATTGCCGTGGCGCTTCGTCGCACGAAACGACGACGCCCGAGGATCGCTATTTCGTCGGCATCGCCCTGAAGACCACGCGCGCAAGACTGAGCCGGGACCGTCAGATCGTTTTCGACGGCGCCATGCCTGCAGGCACGCTCTATGTCACCGCACCGTCGAAGCCTCTCCGCGCGCAATTCGAATCGCCGTGCGCTTTCCTGCACTTTCATATCTCCACGGATCATTTTCCGGCGCAATTCCCCGCGACCGAAGGACTGAATGACCTCGTCCTGTTGCGGGACCCGCTCGCTGCGGAGCTTGCCAAGGCGCTGATCGAACGTGGTCACGCCGCGGACCACCAGTTCATGCGCTGCCTCGGCCAGACCCTCGCGATGCATCTCGCCCGGTTGGAGCCGCCGCGCGTCAGGGTCAATGCCTTGCCGAAATGGCGGCTGCGGCGGGTCGAACAATACATCGCCGATCATTTCGACCGCTGCATCAGCCTGGCCGAGCTCGCCCATGTCGCCGGCTTGTCCAGAATGCACTTTGCGGCCCAATTCCGCGCCGCGACCGGTTACCGTCCCCGCGAATATCTTCTCAATCACCGGATCGAACGTGCGAAGGCGCTGCTCATCACCACCGAGCGGCCCTTGGCGGAGATCGCGCTTGCCGTCGGCTTCAGCACGCAGGCGCATTTTTCCACCGTCTTCAAGCGCATCAGCGGCCAGTCTCCGGCACGCTGGCGCCTCGCCAGCAAGGGTGAGCGAGCTGAGGCAGAAGCGCCTCCGCAGCGGCGTGCCGCTCTGGAGAGGGACTGGATCGCCAGCGTGGCCGCGTAGCGAGGCGCACACGGTCTCTACTTCATCATTGCGAGATGCCGTAGCCCGGATGGAGCGAAAGCGTAATCCGGGAAGGTGCCGATGAAGAGAGCGGTCCCGGATTGCGCTACGCTCCATCCGGGCTACGATAAAAGCCCTACACCGGATCGAACGCCCGGATCGGTGGCAGATTGCCCGTGAACTTCTCCACCTCGACCGTCGTCAGCTGCCCCGTGCAGCCTTGCGCCAGGGATGAGGTGCCGATGTCTCGGGTGAGCACGTTCGGATTGCCGTGCACGCAGAGCGGCGCGTCGTCCTCGGGATCCATCGGGTCATACCACGCTCCGGTCGGAAGCTGCACGACGCCGGGCGCGATGCCGTCGGTGACGTGGACCGCAGCGAGGCAGGCGCCGCGGTCGTTGAACAGGCGGATGATGTCGCCATCCTTGATGCCGCGCGCGGCCGCATCGCGCGGGTTCATGCGCGCGACCTCGCGGCCGCGATGTTTTGCGGCAAGCGAATGGCCGCCGAAATCGAGCTGGCTGTGCAGCCGCGTCACCGGCTGGTTGGCGACGAGGAAGCACGGCGCGCCAGGCCTCGGCATATCGGTCTTGTCGAGCCAAACCGGATGGCCCGGACAATCCGCATCGCCATGGCCCGCGATCTTCGCCGAGAAAATCTCGATGCGGCCGCTCGGCGTCGGCAGGGCGTGACCTGCGGGATCCTCACGGAATCGGCGCAGCCGGCCGCCGTCATCGGGCTGCTGCGGCACGACCAGGCTGCCGCGCTGCCAGAATTCGTCGAAGCTGGGCGCTTCCAGGCCACGCTTGGCGAGCGAGGCGCGGGTTGGCTCATACAGATGTTCGAGCCACTCCCGGGAGGTGCGACCTTCCGTAAAGGGTTCGCGCGCGCCAAGACGCTCGGCGAGATCGGCGAAGATATCATAGTCGTCGCGCGCGAGCCCGAACGGCTCGGCGATCCGGTGCATCGCGACCATCAGGGGATCGTTGGTGGAATAGCCGATGTCCTCGCGCTCCAGCGTCATGGTCGCGGGCAGCACGATGTCGGCGTGCCGGGCCGTCGCGGTCCAGCCGAGCTCGTGCACGACCAGCGTGTCGACTTTCGCGAACGCCTTGCGCAGGCGGTTGATGTCCTGGTGATGATGGAAGGGATTGCCGCCGGCCCAGTAGACGAGGCGAATGTCCGGATAGGTGCGCGTCTCGCCATTGTAGCGATAGGTGCTGCCGGGGTTGAGCAGCATGTCGGCGATGCGTGCCACCGGAATGAAATCGGCAACGCCGTTGCGGCCCTGCCCCAGCGTCGGCCCCGGCACGTCGTTGACGCGGCGGCCGTAATAGCCGATCGCACCCAGCGAATAGGCGTAACCGCCGCCGGGAAGACCGATCTGGCCGAGCGCTGCCGCCAATACCAGGCCCATCCACACCGGCTGCTCACCATGCTCGGCGCGCTGGAGCGAATGCGAGACGGTGATGAGCGCGCGTTTTCCGGCGAGGCGACGCGCCAGAGCGCGGATCGTGTCCGCGTCGACGCCTGAGATCGCGGCGGCCCATCCGGCATGCTTTGCTTGCCCATCGCTCTCGCCGGTGAGATAGCGCAGGAAGACGGGCCAGCCTTCCGTGTAGCGATCGAGGAAGGCCTGGTCGTGCAGACCTTCGCTCACCAGCGTGTGGACGATGCCGAGCATCAGCGCGGTGTCGGTGCCGGGCACGCAGCTCATCCATTCGGCGCCAGCTTCGACCGGCAGATCGTCGCGCAGCGGGCTGACCAGGACGAACTCGCAGCCGCGCCGGCGCGCCGCCGCCATGGCACCGCGCTCGACATGCTTGCTGATAGAGCCGCCGGCGACCATGGAGTTCTTCAGCGCCATGCCGCCGAACGCCAGCACGATCTCGGTATCAGCCGCGATCTGCTCCCAGGTGACGTTGCGCTTGGTGATGTCCTCGTATCCCGCCAGGATCTGCGGCAGCAGCACCGAGGACGCGCCGGAAGAATAGGTGTTGACCGAACGCACATAGCCGCCCATTGCGATGTTGAGGAAGCGATGCACCTGGCTCTGTGCGTGATGAAAGCGGCCCGCACTCGACCAGCCATAGGAGCCGCCGAACACGGCGCCGGGACCACGCGTGTCGCGGATGCGCGCCAGTTCGTCGCCGAGCAGGTCGAGCGCCTTCTCCCAGCTCACGGAGACGAATTCGTCGCGGCCGCGGCGATCGTCCGGACCGGGACCGCGCTCGAGCCAGCCGCGGCGGATCGCCGGCTGGGCGATGCGCGCCTGATGGCGCAGCGCGCCGGGGAAATTGTCGATGATGCCGTTGGGATCGGGATCCCCTGCATACGCTCTCACCTCGAGCCCGGCCGCGCCTTGGCGCGCCGAGAACACGCCCCAATGCGAGGTGTGCGGCTTGAAGCCGTCGGACAGGTCGAGGCCGGGGTCGGGAAAGCCAATCGTATCGTCCATCGCCTGATCCTTGTTCCAGCACGTGGTGGCAGTATACCGATCCACACTGCGATGTCATCGAGATCAGGGCTGACGTCTACGCTGGGCTCCCGTGCACTCTGTTGCACCCGACGCCGCCGAATAGCGAGGTCAAGACTCAAGCCGATGTCGACGGTGCCACTCGGTACGTCACAGGGCCTCGTATTGATGGTGCAGATGTGCGATACGCATCCCTCCCCTCATCAGCAACATCGGTCTCATCATGATCAAGCGCGTCTTGCCCTACGAAGGTCTGCTCCACGAAGTGGTCGAGCATAATGGCGTGCTTTACATCGGTGGAATCGTCCCTGAAGACACGAGCCTCGACATGTCGGGTCAGGCTAACGACGTCCTCCGGCAGCTGGCGCAGCTGCTGAAGACCCTCGGATCCGATTTGGCGAATGTCTTGCAGGTGACCATCTACATGACGGACCTCAAGGAGAAGGCCGCGTTCAACGCCGCCTGGAAGGCGCACTTTGCGGAAGCTCATCTGCCAGCGCGCGCCGCAATCGGCGTCGCCGATCTCGGTCCGGGCATCAAGCTCGAGATGACCGCGATCGCTGCGCGACAATAGCGGTTGGGAGAGCATATCCTTGTACCGGTCTTAACTTTTTGCGCCGACATCAATGTTAACGAGCGACTTTCGTTGCGCGAAGAGAATGCCCTGATACGCTCTGCGTATATCAAACGCAGCGTGTTCAAGATGATCAGATACTCATCCTACGGCACGACGAATTCTTCAAAGCAATCGCCGACGCTCGATTCTGACGATCCGCTTCGTGCCGCATATTGCGAATTGTTAGAGCTGCGTCGGCGCGTCAGGGCCGCTGAAGCGGCCATGATGACACGAGCTAGTGATCGCAGACGCAAGCCGACCGCGAGCCGAGCCCAAAACTGGCTGAAGCAGTCTGGATGACCCCCGCTCAATGACGGGTCTGCGGCAGCTTCCAGCCCAGAACCTTGCTCGCGACGAGCGTGCGCAGCACCTGCGCCGTGCCACCGCCGATCGTGAACATGCGCACGTCGCGCGCCATGCGCTCGAGCGGGAAGTCGCGCGAATAACCGCGGGCCCCGAACATCTGAAGTGCATCGTTGACGATCTTGATCGCCGCCTCGGACGCGAAGATCTTCGCCTGCGCCGCGAGGGTCGGATCGGGAAATGCGCTGCCGCCCGGGCCTCGCGACGCGGCGGCTGCATGCAGCATCAGGCGGGATGCGGTGAGCTGCGTTTGCATGTCGGCGAGCATCCATTGCAGCCCCTGGAATTCGCCGATCGGGCGCCCGAACTGCTCGCGCGTCTTGACCCATTCGACGGCGTGCTCCAGCGCACCTGCTGCGATCCCCATCGCGACAGTGCCTGCGCCGACACGCTGGCTGTTATAGGCATTGATGAGGTCGGCAAAGCCGCGCTTGAAGCCCGACGGAGGCAGCAGCACCATGTCCGGCGTGATCTCCAGATCCTCGAACACGAGCTCGCCCTCGGGCATGCCGCACAGTCCCATCGTCGTTTCGCGCTTGCCGATGCGCAGCCCTTCGGCCTCGCCGCGCACGGCCAGGAAGCCGCCGACGCCAAGCTCCTCACCGCTCTCATCGAAGACCCGCGCGAAGATCAGGTGCAGGCGCGACACGCCGGCACCGGTGATCCAATGCTTGCTGCCGTTGAGCACGAAGCGATTGCCGCGCTTGTCGGCCCGGGTCTTCATGCCGCTCGCGTCGCTGCCCGCCTCGGGCTCCGTGATGCAGATGGCCGGCTTGTCGCCTGCCAGGACGAGATCAGCAGCGCGCCTGCGCTGTGCATCGGTGCCGTAGGCCATGACGGTGGAGATCGCGCCCATATTGGCCTCGACGACGATACGCGCCGAGACCGTGCACGCGCGCGCCATCTCCTCGATCACCAGCACCGTGTCGAGGAAGCTCTGGCCCTGCCCGCCATATTCCTTCGGGATGGTCATGCCCATGAAGCGCTCGGCTTTCAGTGCCTCGACAACGTCGAAGGGATACTCGCGCGATTGATCGATCTCGGCGCCGCGCTTGCGCAGCAGCCCGTTCGAGAAGGCGGCGGCTCTTTCCTTCAAAGCCAATTGACGGGATGACAGCTCCATGGCGCCGCTCCTTCTCAGCGGCCCATGGCATAGAATTCGGCATTCGGACGCATGCTCGTCACGTTCGCGAGCCGGTTCGACAGGCCGAAAAAGGCCGAGATCGCCGCGATGTCCCAGATGTCCTCTTCGGTGAATCCGTGCGCCTTCAGCGTGGCGAAGTCGCTTTCAGACGTCTTGTGCGCCTCGGTCGAGACCCGAACAGCGAAATCCAGCATCGCCTTCTGACGATCGGTGATGTCGGCCTTGCGGTAGTTGACGGCGACCTGATCGGCAATCAGCGGGTCCTTGGCGCGGATCCGCAAGATCGCGCCATGCGCCACTACGCAATACTGGCACTGATTGAGGTTGCTGGTCGCAACGACGATCATCTCGCGCTCCGCCTTGGTCAGATTGCCGGGCTTATCCATCAGCGCGTCGTGATAGGCAAAGAACGCGCGAAACTCCTCCGGCCGGTGGGCGAGCACGAGAAAGACATTCGGAATGAAGCCGGACTTCTCCTGCACGGCCAGGATGCGGCTGCGGATATCGTCCGGCATATCGGCGAGATCGGGGACAGGGAAGCGGCTGACGGCGCGTGTTTCGGTCATGAGCTTGGCTCCTCGTTGAAGATTGGCACGACAGTCATCGCCCCTCACCTTTCGCCCGGATCATCACAAGAAAACCTTCGGCGAAGACGTCGAGCGCGTCCGGGCGCCGTTCGAGCTTGGCGCGTAGCACCGCGCCCTCCCAGCCGATCCAGAAGTACTGCGCGAGATCCTCGCAGTCGAGCTCGCTGGACATCTCGCCCGCCTCTTGCGCCGACCGCAGGCAACGGGACGTCCGCGCTTCCCAATCCCGGAACACAGCAGCGAGGCGCTTCCGGAACGGTTCGGGCAGAACACCCATCTCCTGTCCGAGATTGCCGACGAGGCAGCCGCGCCGGTAACGATGTCTCGCCATGCCCGAGCGAGCGTCCGCGATGAAATCACGCAGACGGTCGAGCGGAGCACGCTCGGTGTCGTCGAACCATCGGTCCAGCTTGCGCGCGAAATAGTCCGCATAGGCATCGATCAGTGCGAGACCAAAGGCCTCCTTGCTGTCGAAGTAATGGTAAAATGAGCCTTTTGGCACCTCCGCGGTGTCAAGGATCTCCTCGACGCCCACGGCACTGAAGCCCTTCTCGGTCAGGATCGCTACGCCGGTGCGCAGCAGCCGTGCGCGCGGCGCGTCTGGCCGTGTCTGGTCCTTAGGCGGACGGCCACGGCGACGTGGTTCGGCTGACGGCGAAATCGCTTTCATGGCGATTTATTAGACCGATCGTCTTGCAAAATCAATCCCGCGTCGTCATCGAGGCCCGGCGTCTGTCGATCGGACCTTCCAGGACGTGCGGATCGCCTCGCGCTCACGGCATCTGACAGACGTCCGGATGCAGCAGAGGAGCGTCCTTCAGCCAGACGTTCGCGCCGTCCGCACCGCAGACGGCGCGCAGGGGCTGTCCGGCGGGCAAGCGGACCCAGCCTTGCGGGAGCAGCGTCTGATCACCAATCGACAGGCTCCCGGCGAGAATGAGCATTTCGAGCCCGCGTGCATTCTCGACCGCGACGGAACTGCCCGGCATCCAGCTCTCGAAACGCACGTTCTCAAATCCATCGTCGAACAGTTCGAGCGCGCTCGCCGCCCCGGATCGCGGCTCGCGCTGACGACCTTCCGCGGGCCGTCGTACGATCTGGTCGCGATCGCCATCCCGGAACTGCCAAAGGCGCACGAAGATCGTGCAGCCAGCCTCCGATGCGGGAACGTGCGAGGTCCCGGGCGGATTGCGGAAGTAGCTGCCCGCGGGGTAATCGCCATGCTCGTCCTGAAAGACGCCATCGAGAACGACGATCTCTTCGCCGCCGCCATGCGTATGGCGCGGAAACGCGCTGTGCGGCGCGTACCGCACGATCGAGGTGGCGCGCGCGACCTCGTCACCGATGCGGAACAGCATGCGCCGGTCGACACCGGCCGCCGGGCTTTGGGTCCACGGCAGCTGCCCAGCCTGGACGATCACCGGAACCGTCAAGTTATCATTGATGCGCATGGCTCTTCTCCCTCATGGTCAACACCATTCTGAAATTGGCCTGGCCGGACCGCATCCGTGCGACGGCCTCCGCGGCGCGCTCCAGCACATCACGACGCCGTATCGCCGCGGCGCGATCGTGGTGATGCCAGCGCCAGCGCGGCGACGGCCAGGAACAGAGGCGGAAACGAAACCCACAGGACCGTATTCCAGCCGTAGGCGGAGAGCAGTCCACCCGACAGGAACGAGCCGAAGGTCATCGTCCCGAACACGATGAAGTCGTTCAGCGACTGGACGCGCGCCTTCTCCTCCGCGCGATGACACTCCAGGACCATCGCAGATGCTCCGACGAAGCCAAAATTCCAGCCGACGCCGAGCAGGATCAGCGTCGCCCAGAAGTGCCCGACCTGAATGCCGAACAGACCGACTGCCGAAGAGGCGGCGGTGAGCAGCAGCCCGGTCGCCACCACCCTCGATGCGCCGAACCGGGTGATCAGCCTGCCGGTCCAGAAGCTCGGGCCGTACATGGCGATCACATGCCATTGCAGACCAAGATTGGCAAACTCCTGCGACAGATTGCAGAACTTCATCGCGAGCGGCGCCGCCGTCATCAGGAAGTTCATCAGCAGATAGGAGACGACACCGCAGACCACCGCAGCAATGAAACGCGGCTGGCGCGCGATCACGGAAAGAGGACGGCCTCTGCCCCTGTCGGCCGCGATCGGCATCGGCAGACGGACCCCGGCGAGAACCGATAACGAGATCGCGGCGACCGCGCCTTGTGCCAGATAGGTGGCCGCGAACAGATGGGATGGCCACAGACCCATCGTATACGTGACGAGTTGCGGCCCGATCACGCCGGCAAAGACACCGCCTGCCATCACCGCCGATAGCGCGCGCGGCCGCCGCTCCGGCGCCGCACAATCGGCGGCAGCGAAGCGAAAGGACAGCACCACCGCGGCGTAGACACCGCCGAGAAACGTTGCCGCACAGAACAAGCCGAACGAGGCGTGTAGAATCGCGAGCGATCCGATCAGGCCGGAGAGGACACCGCAGCCGGTGCCGATCATGAAGGTCGCGCGTCGCCCGTAACGTTGCGCGACCGCTCCGGCGGGCAAGGTGCAGGCCGCCATCCCGACCACGAAGATCGAGATTGGGAGAGTTGCCAGCGCCTTGCTGGGCGCCAGCATGTCGCCGATCACGGCGCCGGTGGCGTAGACGATCGCCGAATTCGCGCCGGCCAGTGCCTGCGCGACGGCGAGCCTTGCGATATTGTTGCGCTCGAAACGGAACGCGGGCGGAGCCTCCATCCGCCCTTGCACGGCAACTTCTGACATTCAGACCTCGATTTGGCCGCGCCAGCGCGCATCGCGCTGCGACGGACGGCGGTGAAGGCGGCGATCGAGCAGATCGCGTGCCTTGGCGGAATCGCCGCTTCGCATGAAAGCGAGCAACAACATGTCTTCGATGATTTCCCTCTGGGCGCCGCTGCCGCCGACCCGGGCGACGTCTGCGGCCACGGGCTCGAGAATCCGCATGCATTCGGCGTAGTCGGCGTTCGCGAACGCGAGCGCCGCCCGCCCGATGGCCGGCACGACGGGACCAGCCGGCAGCGCGCCGTCCGCGACACGTTGCGCATTCGCCTTGATGCGGTCGACGGCCGTGGCGTGTTTTCCGGTCGCGGCGGCCAACAAGGCCATGTGCACTTCGACGAATGCCAGACCGGGACTCGGATAGCGGGATCCGGCGTAGCTCTCGACCTCGCCCCACATGCCGGACGGCACCTCATGGCCATACGCCTGAAGCCTCCACAACAAGGAAACCGTGTCGCTCACGACGTTGATCGGCAGACCGAGCGAGGCCGAAGGTCGAACGTATTTGGAGTAGATCGCCAGGGCGTGTTGCGGATCGTCGCGCTCCAGCGCCGAGAGCGCCGCGTGCCAGGCCAGATGACCGTGAAGCATCCCTGCCCGATCATAATCAGGCAACCAGCCTTCGAGCAGCGTTTCGGCTTCGTCCTTGGCGCCCTGCTCGAACATCGCATGCGCGACCGCATGCGCGGCGTTCGCGTTGGCGCGGCGCCGTTCGAGACCACGTTGCGCGAGGTCGCGACCTCTCGAGACCGATCCGTTCTCGGCATGTGACCAGCCGCGATAGGTCAGGAACCACCAGTCATCCGCGTCGTAGCGACCCGCGACGCGTTCGCAGAGATCCACGCGCGCCTGGTCGTGCCCGATCATCCCCGAGAACGCGAACAGGCCGAACGCACCGAGCGGCAGAGAGAGGATCAGGACGTCGCGCGGCCACGCGTCCAGATGCGCGAGCGCGCTCTCCAACGCCCGGGTGGACTGGCCGGTCACCGCGAGCGCGAGGACCGCCACATGGCTGATCTCACGCGGCGAGCCGTTTCGCGCGACGATTTCCTGCGCAGTCGCGATCCTTGCGCGCGCGTCCGCAGGCTCGGCCTTGATCGCGTGCAGACGTGCGAGGGCGGCGTGCGCCAGCGCGAAATGCGGATCGTGCTCCACGGCCTGCCGCAGCGCCTCATCTGCACCCGGCCACGCCGAAAGAAGCAGATCGATGCCGGCGCGATATTGACCGGCGGCTTTCGGTGAATCTGTCGAAATCGGCAGGCCCCGGCTGTCGCACTCGGCCATGCTCCGCTCCTGCTACGAGGGACGAGACGGTCCGGCCAACGAAGTCCGTGGTGTGGCCGGCCTTGAACTGGAGCGCTAACAGAGCGAAAAGCGGCTGTCTTTCGACGTTTTGCCAATTTATATAGAATATCGGCCAATCGGAAACGACATGACCTGGACCCCACTATCGGCTCCGCCGGATGCCTTGCCGCCGCGCCCGATCACCATGCGCGCCCAGTCGATCCCGGCGCGGCACGAATTCCTGGAGCACGCGCACGACTGGCACCAGGTGGTCTACGCCATCGACGGCGTGCTGATGGTGACCGCGGAGAACCGTTCCTTCGTCATCTCGCCCGAACAAGCCGTCTGGCTGCCGCGCGGCGTTCGCCATCGGGTGGGCTCCCTTCTCGGCGCCGAGTTTCGCAGCCTGTGGATTGCCGTCGACGCCGGGAGCAATCTGCCATCGGCTCCGACAGTGCTCGCCGTGTCTCCCCTGCTGAAGGAGTTGATCGTCGAGGCCGCAGCCATCGAAGGAAGCCAGGATACCGACGGCTACCCCGATCGCGTCGCGACACTCATTCTCGATCAGCTCGGCAGGGCCCGCGCGCTGAGGGCGGGATTGCCGTGGCCGCGCGGCGAACGCCTGCTGCGCCTTTGCGAAGCGCTCTACGTAGATCCGGCCGATTCCCGAACTTCGGATGATTGGGCCAAGGCGCTCGGCATGTCGTCGCGCACGCTGACGCGCCAGTTCGAAGCGGAAATGGGTTCGAGCCTGCGATCATGGCGGCGGCGGGTACGGCTGCTGCGCGCTATCGAGCTGTTGAGCAGAGGCACGGGAGTCACGGAGACTGCGTTGCAACTGGGCTACGGATCCGCATCCGCGTTCGTCTACGCATTCCGGACGGAAATGGGATCCAGTCCGCACGCCTACATGCGAAGAGCAACTAGCGAGCGTCGTGCCGCCGACATCCGCTGATAAGGAGTATCTGAAGCGGAGAGCTCCGGCGAAGCAGCATTCGGGCTTCCTCGGAACCATCGAAGCCGAGCTCAGTTGGGGCCAGATTGGGTTGGGTGGCATTCTTCACTGGCGGCACGACCGGCAGCACAGCGCGGACACCCTGAATGGAGTGACGAATGGCTACGGCGAGACTCAACGCTAAAGCGCGATGAGATTGGGATGAATCGTCATCGCGCTTTAGGTTATTGTTTTAGCATGATCTTTTCGGAAAACCGCTGCACACTTTTCCGGATCATGCTCTAGCCGGCGCTGACGCAGCCTCTACTTCGCCGTTCCGCTCTTGCTTCCGGTCGCGTCGGATCGTCGATCCGCGGCAAGGCCAAGCACCATGTCCGAGAACCGCTCACCCTGGACCAGAACATGATCGTGAAGTCGCGTTGCCGCGAGTTGCTCATCGCCGGCGCGGATCGCTTCGAGAATCCCGGCGTGCTCCTGGAGCGATTGCAGCAGGCGGTTGCGCGCACGTAGCTGGATACGGCGATAGGCGCTCAGCCGCTTATGCAGAGCAAAGGCTTGATCAGCGAGAAAACTGTTGCGGCTCGCGCGGTAGATCGCTTCGTGAAAATTGCGGTTGTCGGCGTAGTACTGCTCGCTGTCGCCTTCGCGCGCGGCAATCTCGCAGGCGCGATGAGCCGTCTCCATTGCGGCATCGTTCTCCGGCGTCAGCCGACGTGCCGCCAGGCGTCCGCAGGCGCTTTCGATCTCCGCCATCGTTTCGAACATCTCGAACAGCCGGGTCGGTGACGGGACGCTGACGATCGCGCCGCGGCGGGGGCGAACATCGATGAAGCCCTCGGCGCCGAGCTGGAGCAGCGCCTCCCGGATGGGGGTGCGCGACACCCCGAATCGCTCCGCCAGCGAGGCCTCGTCCAGGCGATCACCCGGCAGGAATTCTCCTGCAATCACAGCGTCTTCGATCGACTGCTTAAGTCTGAAGGCCTGGCTCATTGCATACACCTGATCCCACAATTCCATACCATATACTTGACAAAACAAACAGCATGCAGTTCATATATTAATTGTATGCAAGATTAGAAATAAAAAATGCAATCTGGCAACGGGAGGTATGGAATGAGGATTTCAAGACGCCAAGCCCTGGCCTTGGGAATCGCAGCCCCGGCGCTGCTCCGGTTCGGGGAAGCGCGCGCGGCCACGGCCCTGAAGATCTCGCACCAGTTTCCGGGTGGCACGGCGACCGAGGGTGATTTCCGCGACCGGCTCTGCCGGCGTTTCGCAGCCCTGATCCAGGAGCGCAGCAAGGGCGCGATGACCGCCGAGATCTATCCCGGCTCGTCGCTGATGAAGACCAACGCGCAGGTCTCGGCGATGCGCAAAGGTGCGCTCGACATGAGCCTCATTCCGATCTCCTACGCCGGCGGCGATCTTCCCGAACTGAACATCGGCCTGATGCCGGGTCTCGTCACCGGTTACGACGAGGGTCTCGGCTGGAAGAACAAGCCGATCGGCCAGGAGTTCAGCAAATTTCTCGCCGCCAAAGGCATCGTCATTGTCACCTGGATCTGGCAGGCGGGCGGCGTCGCCAGCCGTGCGCGTCCGCTCGTCGAGGTCGGCGATGCCAAGGGCATGAAGATCCGCGGCGGCTCGCGCGAGATGGATCTCGTGCTCCAGGCCGCCGGCGCCTCGGTGCTGTCGCTTCCCTCCAACGAACTCTATGCGGCGATGCAGACCGGCGCCTGCGATGCCGCCCTCACCTCGTCCACCAGCCTGACCTCGTTCCGCCTGGAAGAGCTCGCCAAGCATCTGACGACCGGCCGGGCCAAGAGCTACTGGTTCATGCTCGAGCCGCTCGTGATGTCGAAGGCGGTGTTCGATCGGCTTTCGAGCGAGGAGCGCGACATCATCGTCTCGGTCGGCGCCGAGCTGGAAGCGTTCGGCCGCACCGCGGCGATGGAAGACGACGTCCGCGTGGCCAAGGTCTACCAGGCCGCCGGCGCGACCGTGCATGATCTCGACGACAAGACGGTTCAGGCGTGGCGGGAGCTTGCGCGCGACACGGCCTGGAAGGATTACGCCAAAAAGAACGAGAACTGCGCCCGCCTGATCAAGCTCGCCATGGAGGCCGGATCATGAGCGCGCACGGCGTCGATCTCGGCCACTCCGTCGTCATGACGGCAGCGCGACCCGGCTCCACGGTGGGACGGATCAATCGCGCGATGATCCTGCTCAACAGGACGATCGTCGTCCTCTGCTCGGTCGCACTTATCGTCGCGAGCACGATCCTGAGCTACAGCGTGGCCGCGCGCTACTTCTTCAACGCGGCAACCTATTGGCAGGACGAGGCCGCGGTGTTCCTGCTGGTCGGCGCCACGTTCCTGTCGACCGCGTTCGTGCAAGCCGGACGCGGCCACATCGGCATCGAGGCTCTCACCGGCTATCTGTCGAAGCGCGGCAATGCGATCCGCATGCTCGTGGTCGACACCGCGAGCCTGCTGTTCTGCTGCTTCTTCGCCTGGAAATCCTGGACGCTGTTCCACGAGGCATGGGTCGACGGACAGGTGTCCGGATCGACCTGGGCCCCGCCGCTATGGATTCCCTACAGCATGATGTCGCTCGGGATGACGCTGATGACGGTTCAAATCGCGCTTCAGCTCGCCTCGCGCGTCGACGGATGGAGGAGCAAATGAGCACGTTTGCCGTCGGACTGATGTATGGCGGGGCCACGCTCGCCGTCATGGCCTCGGGCATGCCGATCGCGCTGGCGCTCGGTGCCGTCGCCGTCATCTTCATGTATTTCTTCATGCCCGCTGCATCGCTCGATACGGTGACGCAGAACGTGTACGAGGAGATGGCCTCGATCACGCTGCTGGCGATCCCGCTCTTCATCCTGAAGGGCGCCGCGATTGGCAAGTCGAAGGCGGGACAAGACCTCTACAGCGCGTTGCATGTCTGGATGGGCCGGATCCCGGGTGGGCTCGGCATCGCCAATGTGTTCGCCTGCGCGCTGTTCGCTGCAATGGCCGGATCATCTCCGGCGACGTGCTCGGCCATCGGTTCGGCCGGCATTCCCGAAATGCGCAAGCGCGGCTACTCCGGCGGCTTTGCTGCGGGCGTCATCGCAGCCGGCGGCACGCTGGGCATCCTGCTGCCGCCCTCGATCACCATGATCCTGTACGCGGTCGCGGCGGAGCAGTCGCTCGGTCGTCTCTTCCTCGCCGGCATCGGCCCGGGCCTTCTCCTGGTGCTACTGTTTGCGACGTATGCGGTGTTGAGATTCAAGTCCGAATACGCCGCGGCAGAGCGCGCTTATGCCGCGGACCCTGCGCAGCACCCGATCCTTTCGAATGAGCGCTTCACCATGGCGATGCGGTTCGGTGCGCTGCCGCGGGTGCTCCCCTTCGTCGTGCTGCTCAGCGGCGTCATGATCGCACTCTATGGCGGCTATGCGACGCCGTCGGAAACCGCAGGCCTCGGCGGCATCCTGGCGCTAGTCCTGATCGCCTCGATCTATGGCGTGTGGCGCCCGCGGGATCTCGGCCCGATCCTGGAATCGACGCTGAAGGAATCGACCATGCTGATGCTGATCATCGGCATGTCGCTGCTCTACTCCTACGTGATGAGCTATCTCCACATCAGTCAGGCGGCGGCGCAAGCGATCGTCGCGATGCAGCTCTCGCGCTGGGTGCTGCTGGCAGCGATCCTGGTGCTGGTGGTCGTGCTCGGCTTCTTCCTGCCGCCGGTCTCCATCATCCTGATGACTGCGCCGATCATCCTGCCGCCGCTCAAGGACGCAGGCTTCGACCTGATCTGGTTCGGCGTGGTGATGACGATCGTGATGGAGATGGGCCTCATTCATCCGCCGGTTGGACTCAACATCTTCGTCATCAGGAACATCGCGCCGGACATCCCGTTGCGGGACGTGATCTGGGGGACGCTGCCCTTCGTGCTCCTGATGGCGTTCGCGGTCGTCCTGCTTTGCCTGGCGCCCTCGATCTCCACCTTTCTGCCCAACCTGGTGATGGGCGCCCCGTCGCGTTAACCGAGGAGGCATGAACGATGCTGAACGACACAAGATCCGGACGCATCACGGCGCCCGAATTCCTGCAAGGGCTCATCGATACCTTGACGCAACGTGGTCGCGCGGTTCTGGGCATCAAGCCTGATCGCGAGCCAGGCGAGGATCGCGATCTCGCCCTTCTGGGTGAAGCGCTGCTCTCCAGGCGCGGCGAAGCCTCCGGCGTTGCGATCGCGCAATCGCTGCTTGCGGCTTTCGAGCAGGCCGGCGAGCCGCAGCGGCTGAAATTCCTCGCCTCGCTCGCGGACCGGTTCGGGCCCGACCGTCGCGCGATCGAGCTCGCGATCGCGGCCTACCAACGCAAGGAGGGCGGCGACGGCAGCAAGCTCGAGGCGCTCCATGCCGTCGCCGAGCCGCGCCGGCAGGAATTGATCCGGCGCCTCAATCTGGCGCCCGGCGGCACTTCGTCGCTGGTTCGCATGCGGGAGGTGCTGCTCTCGCTGCTGCGCGAGCATCCCGAGCTCCAGCCGGTCGACGACGATTTCGTCCATCTGTTCTCGTCGTGGTTCAACAGGGGCTTCCTCGTGCTGCGGCCGATCGATTGGACGACGTCTGCCAACATCCTCGAGAAGATCATCAAGTATGAGGCCGTCCATGCCATCCAGGACTGGGAGGACTTGCGCAACCGGCTCGAGCCGCCGGATCGCCGCTGCTACGCGTTCTTTCATCCGCAGCTGGTCGACGAGCCGCTGATCTTCGTCGAGGTCGCGCTAACCAAGGAGATTCCCGGCGCGATCGGCCCATTGCTCGACAAATCGCGCCAGGCGATTGCCGCGCGTGAGGCGACCACTGCCGTGTTCTACTCGATCTCGAATACGCAGAAGGGCCTGGCCGGCGTCTCGTTCGGCAATTTCCTGATCAAGCAGGTGGTGCAGGATCTCGCCCGCGAGCTGCCGAACCTGAAGACCTTCGTCACGCTGTCGCCCATTCCCGGCTTTGCCGGTTGGGTGCGGCGCGAGCTCAAGACAGAGGCCTCCGGCGCGATCGATGAGGAGACACGACGCGCGCTGGCCGCTCTCGATGACGGCGGCGACATCGCGCAGGCGAAAGAGGCCGTCACCGCGCTTGCGGCCTACTACTTCCTGAAGGCGAAGCTGCCGTCAGGCAAGCCGGTCGATCCGGTCGCCCGCTTCCATCTCGGCAACGGCGCGCGCCTGGAGCGGCTGAATTTCCTGGGGGATGCTTCGCCCAAGGGCATGAAGCAGTCCTACGGACTGATGGTGAACTATCTTTACGCGCTCGAGCACATCGAGGCGAACCACGAAGCGTTTGCGGAAGCCGGCACCGTAGTGGCGTCCGACAAGGTGAAGAAGGCCCTTCGCGCGAAATTGTCATCGCGCGACCTCGTTCCGAGTCCCCAATCCAACTCTCAACGGAAGATCTCGTCATGACCTGGAACCTGTACGACCGCCTGCTTGGCTCTGCGGAGTCCGATCAGTCCATCTGCATTGAGAAGGAGGACGGCGCGACGTTGAGCTACGCCGAACTCGCTGCGCTGAGCGGCAAGTTTGCGAACTTGCTCGCCAGGATTGGCATCGGCCCGAACCACCGTGTCGCTGCCAAGGTCGAGAAATCCGTCGAGGCCATCGCCCTCTATCTCGCAACGCTCCGCTCCGGTGCCGTCTATCTGCCGCTGAACACTGCCTATACGCCGGCCGAAACCGAGTACTTCGTCCGCGACGCGCAGCCGACATTGATCGTGTGCAATCCGAAGGAAGAAGCCGACCTGCGCGCCATTGCTGCCAAAGCGGGCGGCCGGGTCGAGACGCTCGATCACCACGGCAAGGGCTCGCTCGCCGATGCCGCGGCGGACTTCCCGATTGCATTCGACACCGTGGCCAGGGGGAATGACGACCTCGCCGCCATTCTCTACACCTCCGGCACGACCGGCCGCTCGAAGGGCGCCATGCTGACGCACGGCAATCTGGCCTCGAACGCCCTGACGCTGGTTGAAGAGTGGCGCTATTCCAGGAAGGACGTGCTGATCCACGCGCTGCCGATCTACCACGTTCACGGGCTCTTCGTGGCCTGCAACGTCACGTTCGCCGCGCGCGGGCGCATCCTGTTCATGCAAAAGTTCGACGCCGAGCGCATTCTGGCGACGATGGCGCGCAGCACCGTGCTGATGGGCGTGCCGACCTTCTATGTACGCCTGCTCGAGAGCACGAACCTGAACGAGCGCACGACCGCCAACATGAGGCTGTTCGTCGCCGGCTCGGCGCCGCTCCTTGCCGAGACTCACCGCGCCTGGCAGGCGAGGACCGGACACGCGATCCTGGAGCGCTACGGCATGACCGAAACCGGCATGATCGCCTCCAATCCCTACGACGGCCAGCGCATTCCGGGCTCCGTGGGTCGCCCCCTGCCCGCGGTCGAAGTTCGGATCGCCGATCCCGAGAGCGGTGCGGCGCTGCCCACGAACGAGGTTGGCATGATCGAAGTGAAGGGGCCGAACGTGTTTGCGGGCTACTGGAACATGCCGGACAAGACCGCGGCCGAATTCCGCAGCGACGGCTTCTTCATCACCGGCGACCTCGGCAAGCTCGATGCAAATGGCTATCTGCACATCGTCGGCCGCGGCAAGGATCTCATCATCACCGGCGGCTTCAACGTCTATCCGAAGGAGATCGAGACGGAGATCGACGCCATCCCGGGGGTCTCAGAAAGTGCCGTCGTCGGCGTGCCGCATGCCGATTTCGGCGAGGGCGTCACGGCTGCCGTCGTCCGGTCGCCGGGCTCGTCCTTGGACGAACGCACCATTCTCGCGGCGCTGTCCGGACGGCTGGCGAAATTCAAGCAGCCCAAGGGCATCATCTTCGTCGAGACGCTTCCGCGCAACACGATGGGCAAGGTACAGAAAAACCTGCTGCGGGAGCGCTTTGCAGAGCTCTATTCGGCCAAGGCCGGCCAGGGGAGTTGATACGGACGGCTTGAACGGTCCGCTCCGCAGAGCGAGCGCGGAGCCTCGAGTCTGCCGCCATCATGCAGATCGAATGGCGAGATCGGCATCCGATCGCCTCGACGACACGAGCAGCATCATCGGCCGCTCCAGCTCTTCCGTGAGCGCCTGACTCTCCCTGATCTGCTCAATCGACAGGGCGAACGCGTCGACGAGTTCGATGCTAAACCCGGACCGCACCAGCGCGTTCAAGGTGGTTCCGATCGTGCGGTGACCCAAAGCGCCTTGACAGATGGCCAAGCTTCGAAGATGTAATGTTATAACATTACATCGCGTCAGCCGAAATGCCCTGTCCCAAGCGCCGCCCTCTCCCCTTGAAAAGGCTCTTCGATCTCCATGCAGAAACTCCCCGTCACCGTCTTGTCCGGCTTCCTCGGGGCTGGAAAGACCACTTTGCTGAACAATGTCCTGAACAACCGGCACGGCCTGAAGGTGGCGGTGATCGTCAACGATATGAGCGAGGTGAACATCGATGCGGATTTGGTTCGCGATGACGGTGCGAATCTATCCCGGACCGATGAGAAGCTCGTCGAGATGACGAACGGCTGCATCTGCTGCACGCTGCGCGACGATCTCTTGAAGGAGGTCCGCGCACTCGCCGAACACGGTCGCTTCGATTATTTGCTGATCGAATCGACGGGCATCTCCGAGCCGCTGCCGGTCGCGGCGACCTTCGACTTTCGCTCCGAAGACGGCGAAAGCCTCTCCGACGTGGCGCGTCTCGACACCATGGTCACCGTGGTCGACGCCGAGAACCTGCTCAAGGACTATTCGTCGACGGATTTTCTGGAGCAACGCGGCGAAGCGCTCGAGAACGACAAGCGCACGTTGGTCGATCTCCTCGTCGAGCAGATCGAATTTGCCGATGTGATCGTCTTGAACAAGGTTGATGACGCCTCGCCCGAGCAGCGCGAAGCGGCGCGAAAGATCATTCGTGCGCTCAATCCAGAAGCGGACCTGATCGAAGCCAACCACAGCCGGGTCGCTTTCGATCGCATTCTCGACACCGGCCGGTTCGACTTCGAAAAGGCTCAGCAGCATCCCCTCTGGTACAAGGAGCTCTACGGCTTTGCCGATCACGTGCCGGAAACGGAAGAATACGGCGTGAGGAACTTCGTCTACCGCGCGCGCCGTCCGTTCGACCCCGCCAAGTTCGACAGGTTCATCAAGGAGCCTTGGCCAGGCGTCATTCGCGCCAAGGGGCACTTCTGGCTCGCGACACGGCCGCAATGGCTCGGTGAACTCAGCCAGGCGGGTTCGATCATTCGCACCCAGGCCCTTGGTTTCTGGTGGGCCGGCGTGCCGGCAGAACGATGGCCGGATGATCCTTTCTGGCGCAAGAAACTTCGACAAAACTGGAGCAGCATCTACGGCGATCGCCGTCAGGAAATCGTGTTCATCGGGGCCGGCATGGACGAAGACTCGATCTGCGCCCGCCTGGACGGATGTCTCGTGAGGGGAAAACCTGCCATGGACGTCGCGGAATGGGCAAAGCTCGCAGACCCGTTTCCGATTTGGCGGCGCGCGCACGAAGCAGCCTAGCGGGAGCGCACATGGGCGACGTCATTCGATTTGTCCCGAAATCCGAGCTCGAGCGAATTCGTCTCATTCGGGAAGCTCGCGCAATATACGACAGCATATTCCCGCCAACTGCCTTGGTCGGCGAGCAGTCATATGGTTGCCCCGCACAGAGCACGCAAAGCTCATCCGATTCCCTCAGGAATGCGCTCGAAGGCGAATGATGTAGATCCTTTGCGCTACACCGTGAGGGTCGAGCGCGAACCGCGGCAGTCAAGACGATTGCGGAAGGGAGCCGCAAGGATGCAGAATGGCTGCGCGCGTTGGGGATCTGTGATGTTCGACTGGAATGATCTCAAGTACCTGCTGGCGGTGGCCCATCACGGCAGCACGCTCGCGGCCGCACGCCATCTGGGAGTGAACCAGTTCACCGTCCAGCGGCGCCTGACCGAACCGGAAGGACGCCTTGGGCTACGATTGGTCGAGCGATCGCCTAGCGGCTACAGCCTCACCACTGCGGGCGCGCTGGTCTTCCCATTGGCCGAGGACGTGGCTGCCAGCATCGAAGCGTTCCGGCTCAAGGCCGCCGAAGCCGCCCATGCCAGCATTCTGCGTCTGACCTGCCCCGAACCCATCGCGATCCGCCTCGCACAATCGGGTTTCATCGACCGCTTCCACGCCAAACATCCCGGCATTCGTGTCCAGTTCGTCCTCGCGGATCGTTACATCGACTTGTCGAAGGGTGAGGCTGACGTCGCGTTCCGCTCCGGCGATACCACAGGGGATATGATCGGCAGAAAGATCGCCGACTCCATCTGGGCCGTCTACGCCAGTCACGCCTATCTCGAGCGCAACGGCGCACCAGGATCGATTGACGCGCTAAAAAACCATCCGCTGATCGCCTTCGACGAAAGCCTCGCCGGCCACCGGTTGTCGACCTGGCTACGTGAAGTCGCACCCGATGCTCACTATGCTGCACGAAGTATCAGCGTGCTTGGCCTGGTGTCCTCAGCGAAGGCGGGGGTCGGGATTGCGACGCTACCGATCGCGCTCGGGGATGCCGAAGTCGATCTCGTACGTGTTCTCGAGCCTGTGCCCGAGTTGACCCGGGCCTGGCGCCTCCTCACCTATCCCGATGCCCGACATCTCCCGCGGGTCGGAGCCTTCTTTGACTTTGTCGCATCGGAAGCGGACGCTTTGAAACCGATCCTCACCGGCTGAGCCAACCAATGTGCCGCTCCTCTTCGACTGCTTCGTGATGCTCGCGGAAAGCGTCGACCGCTCACTCAATTCTGACCTTTGACTGGTGTGCGATCGCGCTCCAACGATCCGCTTCCGATTGAAGATGGGCAGCAAAGGCAGCGGGCGACATCACAGTCGGCATGAAATCGGTCTCACGCAGGCGGTCCGCCACAGCGCGACATCGACCCGGAGCTTGCCATGGCTTTTTGGCACTGGGGGGAGCGCCTCTCGGGTCATTGATGGCTCTGGAGCTTCCACGCCTGCGTTTCGCCCGAACGGCGTGAAAGCGCGCGTTCGTCTGCGGCTTGATGAACAGGGCTGCGACGCTCGGATGATGCTTGCGGATTTCACCTTCGAGCGAGATCACGCATTGCTCGATATCGTCGGCGCGCTTCTCGTCGGCGAACTCGACGCTGAGGGCGGCGACAATCTCGTCCGGGGATAGTTGGACCGTCAGGAGCCCGTTGGCCTGCAGCACCCCCGGCGAACGCCGGGCGATCTCGAGGATCGATCGCGCAAGCTCAGGGTGCGCCGGCTCGCCGATCAGCAGACTCTTGCTCTCGCGGGCGAGCCCGACGGACGTGACCCCCAGCAGAATCCCGATCAGGATCGAGCCGACGCCGTCCCACACCGGTTGCTCCAGCCACACCGCCGCCGCCGTTGCCCCGGCCGCAATGACGATACCGACCAGCGCCGCACTGTCCTCGAGCAGCACCATGAATGCAGGCGGGTCCTTGCTGCGGACAAAGGCCTGATAGTAGCCGAACCGCGCCGCGTCGAAGCGGAAACGTCGCAAGGCGACCAGCCACGATGCGCCCTCGAACAGGAACGACAGCCCGAGCACGATGAAGCTGACGATGGGATCTTCGATCCGCTCAGGGGCGGCAACATGCACGAGGCCCTGATAGAGCGAGACGCCCGAACCGAGCGCAAAGATCACCAGGGCGACGATGAAGCTCCAGAAATACAGCTCGCGCCCGTAGCCGAGTGGATGGGATTCGTCCGCTGGGCGGCTGGCACGATGGTAGCCATAGAGCAGCAGCACCTCGTTGGAGGTGTCGACCACCGAGTGCACGGCCTCGCTCGTCATCGCCGAGCTTCCCGTCCAGATGGCGGCGCCGATCTTGGTGACCGCGACGAGCACATTGCCGGCAAGTGCGGCATAGACCGTGGTCTTCGATGACGAAGCAGCGGCCATGTTCACCAAGGTCAGTCCTCCTCTGCGGTCGGCGGGCCCGCCGTTACGCACAGAAGGTCAGCGCCATCACAGCAGACGCCGTATCTACGGCGTGCCGCGAGAGTTGGTGCACTCTCGCGCTACGATTTCGCCGTGCCGGGCTCGGCCAACTTCCGATGCTGCTTGGCCAGCATCTCGTTCGGCGTGATGGCGGCGACCGTCGCCTGGATCTTGTTCTTCAGACCGGTGACGACGTCGGCCTCACCGCGCAGCATTGCATCGAAGCCGGCCTTGGCGACCTCGTAGGCGCCATCCTTCTGCTCGGTGCCAACCTTGGTGTCCATCATGTCGGCGCGGCGGAAGAATTCGGTGTCGGTGGCGCCAGGCATCAGGCAAGTGACGGTGACGCCGCTATCGCGCAGCTCTTCGCGCAGAGCGAAGGAGAACGAGTCGAGAAAAGCTTTGGAGGCGTTGTACACCGCCTCGAAGCTGCCGGGCATGAAGCCGGCGATCGAGCCCGTGATGAGAATGCGCCCGGAGTTGCGTCGCACCATCGCATTGCCGGCGTGATGGATCAGGTAGAGCGTGCCGGTGATGTTGGTATCGATGACGTGCCTGATGCGTTGGAAATCCTGGTCAAGGAAGGCCTTGCCGAGGCCGATGCCGGCATTAGCCAGCAGCGCGTCGACCGGCCGGTCGGCGACCGCCGCGCAGAGCTTGTCGACGCCCTCAATGGTGGCGAGATCGGTCTCGACCGGCTCCACACTGCCGCCGAACCTACGCAGGTCGACGGCCACCCCCTCGATCGCGGCCTCGTCCGCGGCGATGACAAGATTGAAACCTGCTTGGGCGCAGCACCTGGCAAGTTCCAGGCCGATACCGGTTGAGGCGCCGGTGACGACGGCGAGTTGATTGGCGGCCATAGGGCGTATCCTCGCGGGTTGGGATGATGATGCCCAATCGCTCGACCGGCCAGCTGTTCCTATTCCCGCACGGTCCGGTGCAGTGCGAAGAATTTGCGCGTTGCATAGCAACCATCGTTCATGCCTGAACTTAGATGCCACATGATTGATGGCGGAGGACCGAGATCAAGGCGCTGGTTTGGCATGGCAAGGCGGACATCCGGTGCGACACCGTCACCGACCCGGAAATCCAGGACCCGCGCGACGCCATCATCAAGCTCACGAGCTGCGCCATCGCTGTCCGTTTACAGAGCTTGATCGAGAGGCCACCTGCAACGAGGTGAAATCGAGGCAATGACCAAATCCCGTGACGAACGCGCGTGGTGGCAATCCGCGGTCATCTATGAAATCGCGCCGATCTCGTTCCAGGATTCCAATGGCGACGGCAAAGGCGACCTCGCCGGCTTGATGTCGCGGCTAGACTATTTGAGATGGCTCGGCATCGATGCGGTGTGGCTCACGCCGATCTACCGCAGTCCCTTTCGCGATCTCGGCTATGATATCTCCGATTATTGTTCAATCGACCCGGGCTTCGGCACGCTCGACGAATTCGATCGCCTCGTCAGCGCCCTGCACACAGAAGGGATCCGGCTCATTCTCGACCTCGTCCCCAATCACACTGCCGACGACCACGCCTGGTTCGTCGAGAGCAGCAGTTCGCGCCACAGCGCAAAGTCCGATTGGTACATCTGGGCCGATCCGGCCGAGAATGGCGGACCGCCGAACAACTGGCTGAGTCGTTTCGGCGGTAGCGCCTGGGAGTGGTGTGACGCGCGGCGGCAATATTACTACCACTCCTTCCTGGTCGAGCAGCCCGACCTGAACTGGCGCAATCCGGACGTGAGGGCTGCGATCGCCGAGGTCATGCATTTCTGGCTCGACCGCGGCGTCGACGGCTTTCGCGTCGATGCCAGCGCCGTGCTGATCAAGGACGATCTGTTGCGCGACAATCCACCAAACCCGCAAGCCAAGGACAAGCCGCCGCCGCAACGCCATACGTCCGTGTTTACCGACGACCGGCCGGAGACGATGTCGTGCATCGAATTCATCCGTGAGGTGATCGATGGCTATCCGGACCGGCTATTGTGCGGCGAAGTTCAGGGCAAGACCGACCGGATCGGGCACTTCTACGGCAACGATCGACCGCGCCTGCACCTGCCGCTGAATTTCGCGCTGCTGGACTCGCGATGGGACGCGCTGTCGCTCCAGGCGACTATCGACGCCTATCTCAACGCCATTCCCAAGGACGCTTGGCCGGTGTGGGTGATCGGCGGGCACGACAAGCAGCGGATCGCGAGCAAGATCGGTGCCGCGCAGATGCGCGTGCTCGCGATGCTGTTGATGACGCTGCGGGGAACGCCGTTTTTCTTCATGGGCGACGAGATCGGCCGCAAACGGGTCCCTATTCCAGCCGATCGCGTTCGCGATCTCTTCGAGAAGCTTGTGCCGGGATATGAACTTTGCCGCGATCCCGAGCGCGCGCCGATGCGCTGGGATGACAGCGAGAGCGGTGGATTCACCACAGGCAGCCCATGGCTACCGCTGGGGCCGCGCGATGCGCCCAACGTGGCGCAGCAGAGGCGGGACGAACATTCCATCCTGGCGTTGTTTCGCGCGCTGATCGCGCTGCGGCGCGAGCATGCCTGTCTTCGCGAAGGCAGCCACGCGCCGCTGCGATCGCAAAACGACGTCCTCGCCTTCAAGCGCGTGACAGACGCGGGCGAAGTGCTGGTCGCCCTCAACATCGTCGCCGAGCCGCGGAGATGGCACTGGCACGGCCGTGGCCGCCTGCTGATGTCAACACATCTGGACCGGCCGCGCGAGCCATTGCCGGACGCATCGATCCTGCTTCGGGGCAATGAAGGCGTGATCATCGAGCTCGCACGGCGATGATCGGAGGAACCATCGGCGCGCCAAGGAGTCTGCCCCACGCCTCCGGCATCTGCCCCCTGCTGTCGGACGCACTTTGGACGAAACCGCAGGCCCCGGCGCTTATTCCCCCGTTTGGCGCCGGGGCAGCGGCGTGAGCTTGGAGGCTGCCATGGGCAAGGTGAAAGGTCTTAAGCGGCGGATCGCCGGCAAGGCGAAACAGGCCGTCGGCGAGATCGTCGGGGATCAGGAGCTCCACGAGGACGGCAAGGCCGAGGCGGAGCGCGGCCGCGAGGAACAGGGCCAGCCGAGCGAACTCAATCCGCTGAAGAAGCTCCAGCAGCTGACGTGAACGCGCCGTCGCAACCGGCGCTCTAGCAATCAGGTGAAGCGGACGACCGGCGTTCTCCTGGGTCTTGCAACCGCTTTGGAGGGATGCATTTCGCGCTTGGCAAGTCCTACGAGGTGCCAATCCGCTCGCCGTCGCTTCATGCGACCTTCAGGGCGGCCGTGCTGTCGGCGTCCAGGAATCCCGTAAGCCTGCCCCTGATCAGTCGCTCGGCGTCCGCCATGATGCGGTCGACCAGTTCCTTCACGGTCGGAATGTCGCGGATGAGTTCGACGACCATGCCGCAGCTCCAAGCGCCCGCGTCCATATCGCCGTCGATCATCACCTTCGGATAGACGCCCGCCACCTGGTCATGGATGTCGTCAATCTTGAGGCTTTTACCTTTCTCTCGCTCGATCTCCAGCAAGTCTTCGACGCCCTTGTTGTTGAGGACCCGCTCGGTGTTGCGGAGCGCGCGCATGACGAGCCGGGTATCGAGCTCCGAGGCCTGGACCAGCGCATTCTTGACGTTCTCATGCACCGGTGCCTCCTTGGTGGCGATAAAGCGCGTGCCCATGTTCATGCCGGCGGCCCCCATCGCCAGCGCCGCAACCAGGCTGCGCGCATCTGCCATGCCGCCGGATGCAACAAACGGGATCTTCAGTTCCTCGGCCGCACGCGGCAACAGGATCATGTTTGGCATGTCATCCTCGCCCGGATGGCCGCCGCATTCAAATCCGTCGACGCTGACGGCATCGCAGCCGATCTGCTCGGCCTTCAGCGAATGCCGGACGGAGGTGCATTTGTGGATCACCTTGATGTCGCCGGCCTTCAGAGCCGGCATGTACTGCTCGGGGCTGCGCCCGGCGGTTTCGACGACCTTGACGCCGCCCTCTCTGATCGCTGCGATGTACTCCGGATAGGGTGGCGCGCTGAAGGTGGGCAGAAAGGTCAGGTTCACCCCGAATGGTTTATCCGTCATGTCGCGGCAGCGCGCGATCTCCTTGGCCAGCAGTTCCGGCGTCCGCTGCGTCAGGCCCGTGATGATCCCCAGGCCGCCGGCATTCGACACCGCGGCGGCGAGTTCGGCGAACCCCACATAGTGCATCCCACCCTGGATGATCGGATGCTCGATGCCGAACAGTTCAGTGATCGCTGTCTTCACGAATGATCTCCCGCGTTTCCGCTCAGTGGATGATTTCAAACAATCCCGCCGCGCCCATGCCACCACCGATGCACATGGTCACCACGCCGTATTTCGCCTTGCGCCGCCGCCCCTCGATCAGGAGGTGACCGGTGAGCCGCGCCCCGGTCATGCCGTAGGGATGACCGATCGCAATCGAGCCGCCATTGACGTTGAGCTTGTCCGGGTCAATGCTGAGCTTATCGCGGCAATAGATCACCTGGACCGCGTAGGCCTCGTTCAGCTCCCAGAGATCGATGTCGTCGATCTTCAGGCCATGGCGCTTGAGCAGCCGCGGGATCGCGGCGACCGGACCGACGCCCATCTCGTCGGGTTCGACGCCGGCAGCGACGAAGCCGCGGAAGATGCCGAGCGGCTTGAGGCCCTTCCTGGCTGCAATCTTATCGCTCATGATCACACAGGCCGAAGCACCGTCGGAAAGCTGGCTGGCATTGCCCGCGCTGATCGTCTTGCCCTCGAACACCGGCTTGATCCTGGCCAGGACTTCGGCGGTCGTTTCCGGGCGCGGGCCTTCGTCCTTTGTCAGCGTCACCTGCTCGTAGGTCACCTCCTTCGTGTCCTTGTTGACGAGCGCCATCCTGGTGGTGAATGGCACGATCTCGTCGTTGAAGTGGCCGGCCTGCATGGCAGCGCCGACGCGGCGTTGGCATTCGAGACTGTATTCGTCCTGCTTGTCGCGACCGATCTTGTAGCGTTCGGCGACGATCTCGGCCGTCTCGAGCATCGACATGTACATTTCCGGCTTCATCGCCATCAACTCATCGTCGACGGCATGAAACCGGTTCATGTGGTCGTTCTGCACGAGGCTGATCGACTCGATGCCCCCGCCGATCGCGACCTCGACCCCATCCGATATCACCGAGCGCGCGGCAACGGCGATGGCCTGCAGGCCGGAGGCACATTGGCGGTCGATGGTGGTGCCGGCGACGGTGACCGGCAAGCCAGCGCGGATCGCGCCCTTGCGCGCGACGTTCATCACCATGGTGCCTTGCTGCATCGCGCAGCCCATCACCACGTCCTCGACTTCGCCGGGCGCGACGCCGGCCCGCTTCACGGCTTCGGCCATCACGTGCCCGGCCATGGTCGGGCCGTCCGTGTTGTTGAGCGCGCCGCGATAGGCCTTGCCGACGGCGGTCCTTGCGGTGGAAACGATGACTGCTTCAGTCGTCATGCTGGCCTCTTCTCTTTACGCGGCCGCATCCAGCTGCGCGTAGCGCAGCAGGTGGAACGCGGGATCGCCGAACTGGATGTTGATGGAGGAGATTCGCTTGAAATAGTGTCCGACGTTGAGCTCGTCGGTCATTCCCATGCCGCCATGAAGCTGCACCGCTTGGTCGGCGACGAACTTGCCGGCATAACCAATCTTCGACTTGGCGCCCGAGGCGAGCCGCGGAAGTCCCGCATCGCCCGCCGCGAGGCTGAGGTTGAGATGCTGCATCAGGGAGAGCGCCTCCTGATGCGCGATGAACATGTCGACCATCCGATGTTGCAGCACCTGGAAGGAGCCAATGGTGGTGCCGAACTGCTTGCGGGTCTTGGAATATTCCAGTGTGGCGGAATTCAGCTCGCCGATGGCGCCGACGGCCTCCGCGCAGAGGGCGCCGATCGCACGCTCGCGGCAAGCCTCCAGCGCGGCGACGCCCTCGCCTTCCCTCCCCAGCAATTGCGCGTGGACCTCACGCAGGTCGACCTCGGCGGCCCGGCGCCCGTCGATCGTCTTGAAGCTCTGAAGATCGACGCCGGCGGCGCGGCGGTCGACCACGAACAGGCTGACGCCGCCGCCGTCGCGGTCGTCGCCGGAGGTCCGCCCCGAGACGATCAGATGATCCGCCCAGGGCGCGGCGATCACCATGGTCTTCCGACCGCTCAGAACGTAGTCGTTCCCCTCACGCCGCGCCCTGGTCGCGACGTTAGCGAAATCGAACCGGGATGCCTTCTCCGTCCAGGCCAACGCCCAGATCTTGCTGCCGTCGATGATGCCGGGAAGGAAGCCCTGCTTCTGCTCCGACGTGCCCGCCTGCTCGATCAGCCCCCCGGCCAGCACGACCGTCTCGACGAAAGGCTCAACGACGAGGTGCCGGCCGAACTCCTGCATGATGATCATGGTCGACAGCGCGCCGCCGCCGAGACCGCCAGCGTCCTCGGAGAACGGCGCAGCGAGCAGGCCGAGCTCCGCGAAAGCCTCCCACTGCTTCCGGCTGAAGCCTTGCTCGCTCGCCACGATCTTTCGGCGCGTGTCGAAATCGTATTGATCGCGCAGCAGACGCTGGACGCTGGATCGCAGCATGTCCTGCTCTTCCGTGAACTGGATGTCCATCCGATCCTCCCGATGCGCCCGCGCCTAAAGGCCGAGCACTGCTTTGGCGATGATGTTGCGCTGGATCTCGTTCGATCCGCCGTAGATGCTGAGCTTGCGCGCATTCAGGTATTTCTCCGACGCGGTATGTCCGTAGTCGGGACCTGGCATGAAATGGTTGGCACTGGCCGGATGCTCGCGGATCGCAAGGCCGTAATTGCCCATCGCGCGGTGAGTAAGTTCGGTGATGCTCTGGAAGATCTCGGTGCCGCGGATCTTGAACAGCGACGCCGCCGGCCCCGGATCGATGCAGCGCGCCATCTGGGCGACGACGCGCAGTTCGGTCGCCTCCAGAGCCAGCACGTCGAGCTCAATGCGGGCAATGTCCCGCAGAAACTCGAGATGTGCCGGATCGTCCGCCGGTATCTCGGCCTTCACGATCTGCTTCAGCTTCCCGATGTAACGGGTCGACCGGCCGATGCCCGCCATGCTGGTCCGCTCGTTGCCGAGCAGGAACTTGGCGTAAGTCCAGCCCTTGTTCTCCTCGCCGACAAGGTTCTCCAACGGCACGCGGACGTTCTCGAGGAAGACGTCGTTGACTTCATGGCTGCCGTCGATCGTGATGATCGGCCGCGCCGTCACCCCGGGCGACTTCATGTCGATCAGCAGGAAGGAGATCCCGGATTGCGGCTTCGCGCTCGGATCCGTCCGCACCAGGCAGAAAATCCAGTCGGCGTGCTGCGCCAGCGTGGTCCAGGTCTTGTGCCCGTTGACGATGTAGTGGTCACCCTCGCGCACCGCCTTGGTTCTGACGGTCGCGAGGTCCGAGCCGGAGCCCGGCTCCGAATAGCCTTGGCACCACCAATCTTCGCCGGATAGAATCCGCGGCAGAAGCTTCTTCTTCTGCGCCTCGTTGCCAAACGTGTAGATCACCGGCCCGACCATGGTCACGCTGAACGCGAGCGGCGGCAGCGTTCCGGCCCGAGAGGTTTCCTGCTCAAAGATGAAGCGTTGCGTGATCGACCAGCCCGGACCGCCGTACTCCTTGGGCCAGAGCGGCGCGATCCAGCCCTTCTTGTAGAGAATTCGATGCCAGAGCAGCGATTGCTCCTTGGTCAAATCGGTCTCGGGATTTGGAACGCGCATTTCCTGCGGATAGTTTTCCGCAATGAATGTGCGAACCTCGTCACGAAAGGCAGCATCCTCGCTGGAAAGATTGAGCTCCATCGCAACAGTCTCCGCTACCACTTCTCACCGAAGGGGCGGATCTCCAGCTCGAAGGTCCAGGCGCTGCGCGGCTGCTGATACAGCAGCCAATAGGATTCCGCGACGGACGACGGCGGCATCAAGAGATCAGGATTATCGAGGGCATTCGGACCGAGCGCCTCGATCCGTCGTTGGCGCACCCATTCGGTGTCGACCCCGGAGTCGATGATGAGATGCGCCACGTGAATGTTCTTCGGCCCCAGCTCGCGCGCCGCGGCCTGGGCAACGGCCCGCAGACCGAACTTGGCACTGGCGAAGGCTGCATAGCCAATTCCGCCGCGCAGGCTCGCCGTTGCACCGGTGAAGAAGATGTTGCCCTTGCCGCGAGGCAGCATCAGCCGCGCGGCCTCGCGGCCAGCGAGAAAGCCGGAATAGCAGGCCATCTCCCAGACCTTGCGGAAGACGCGCTCGGTCGTTTCCAGAATCGGGAAATTGACGTTGGCGCCGATGTTGAAAATGCAGACCTCGAGCGGCGCGTGCTTGTCGGCGTCTTCCAGGAAGGAGATGATCTCCTCTTCCTTGCGCGCATCGAGCGTGCGCGCGTGAATCTCGCCGCCGGCCGCCTCGATCTCCTTGACGAGCGGCTCGAGCTTGGCGCCGTTGCGGCGCCCGGCAAACACCGTGAAGCCCTCCGAGGCAAACTTCTTTGCGATCTCGCCGCCGATATAGTCGCCGGCACCGATCACGGCCACGGTTGCGTTTCTCTTTTGCAAGGGTCGTCTCCCGGTTAAATTAGACCTGTTGAAGCTGTTCTGCCGTGCCGGAGCGTCCAGCCCAATACGCTGTTCGCGCACCGTGATCACCCGGTCGCCTGCGATATCGGCCGCGCCTGAAAAACCCCGCCACTGCCAACCTCCCGAAACGCTGAGCCCGGTCCTTGGCCCAAGCCCATTCGAATTGGAGTTAACGTTCTTTTTTAGAACTCGTCAATCGCTAAATGACCATTTGGCGACTTAACGCCAGAGTGACAGAATAGCTGTCGCTTTGCGTAGCCCTTGCAGAACATCGTTTACAACATTGCGGCGAACGGCTAGCCTTAAGTATCAAATAAGAACTTATGGGGAGGAGTGATCATGGTCGAAGGTCCCGGCGTAGCAATCCTGGTGGGCGCGGGCGATGCGATCGGAGCCGCCGTCGCCCGACGTTTTGCCAAAGGCGGCTACACGGTTTGTATCTGCCGGCGTGACGCCACCAAATCCCAGGGGCTCGTGGACGAGCTGACGGCTGCCGGCTGTCGTATCCACGCCTTCAGTGTCGATGCGCGGCAAGAAGCCGAGGTGCAGAACCTCTTTTCCGACGTTGAACGCGATATCGGACCGATCGAGGTCTGCCTTTTCAATGCCGGATCGAACGTCAACAAGCCGCTCGTGGACACCACGGAGAGGCTCTTCTTCAAGGCCTGGGAGCTGGCGTGCTACGCCGGATTCCTCGTGGGCCGCGAAGCTGCGCGCGTCATGTTGCCGCGCGGTCGCGGCACCATTTTCTTTACCGGAGCGACCGCCAGCCTTCGCGGCGGCCAGGGCTTTGCCGCGTTCTCGTCGGCAAAATTCGGCCTTCGCGCGGTGGCCCAGGCCATGGCGCGCGAGCTTGGGCCGAAGAATATCCATGTCGTCCATCTCATCATCGATGCCGGCGTCGATAGCGAAGCCATCCACCAGCGCATGAAAGCGGCAAAGGGGATCGAGGCAGGCGCGATCCCGCCGGACAGCCTGACGAAGACCTCCTCTATCGCAGAAGCCTATTGGTTCACGCACCAGCAGAGCCGCGACGGCTGGACCCATGAACTCGATCTTCGTCCGTCGGTGGAGAAGTGGTGATGAACGCGACACCCGATCTCACGCTGTGGGGCGCCGGCACAAGCCGCACCATTCGTGCACACTGGGCGATGCACGAACTTGGCCTATCCTATAAGGTCAAGCCGATCGGACCTCGGACAGGCGAAACCAAAACCGCTGAATATACCAGGCTCAATCCCCGCCAGAAGATCCCACTGTTGCAGGATGGCGACTTCTGCATCGGCGAGAGCGCCGCGATCGTTGCCTATTTGTCGCGCATGTATTCGACGCCGGAACGCTCGCTGATTCCGGAGTCCACCCACGACTATGCCGCGTGGCTCGAATGGTGCTTCTTTGTCGTGGCCGAGCTCGATTCCACGAGCCTTTACGTCATGCGCCGCCACCGGGCGGACGCGCTGGGACACATCTATGGCGTCGCACCTGAAGTCGTCGCTCAAGCCGCGGAGTACTTTCGCGGCCAGCTGCGCCACGTTGAAGTCGCCTTGGCTGACGGCCGGCCGTTTCTCATGGGCGAGCGCTTCAGCAGCGCAGATATCCTCCTTACGACGTGCCTTGACTGGGCCATCGCTTATGGCGTCGGCATTTGCGAGAATGCGCTGCCCTACCTCGAACGCATCCAGCGACGGGAGGCCTATCAGCGAGCGGTCGCGGCTAATGTTCCTGTGGCCCCGTTGCGGTAGGGCCGGCAAAGCTCCAAGCGATCGCCGGCAGCGCTAACGCTTCTGCCTACACAGCCACGCGCAGGGCGCGCTCGGCAATCATTTTGTCGATGGCGCCGTCGTCGTATCCGAGATCGCGCAGCACCTCGCGCGAATGCTCGCCGACCCGGGGGGCCGGCCCGCCGATCGCAGCCTGGTTGATCTCGAAGCGGGCTGCCGGTTTCGGCTGCCGGACACGGCCGACTTTCGGCTGATCGAATTCAGCGATGATGCCGCGCGCTACCACCTGTTCGTTATGAATGATCTCACTCCGGCGCAGGATTGGTGCGCAGGGCACATCCGCGGCGTCGAGGCGCTCCAGCCATTCGGCGGTCGTATGCTGACTGATGTATTCCGCCATCTTGTTGATCCGCGCGGTGGCATTGACCGAGCGCGCCGCGGGAGTCGCGAAGCGGGGATCCTTGGCGAGCTCGGGATCGCCGGAGGCGTGGCAAAAGCCCTGCCATTCGGAGTCGGAGATGGTGCCGGCGGTGATGTAGCCGTCGCTGGTCTTGAACACCAGGTCCGGCCGATCATTCGGATCGACAGTGGCCGCCTCGGCACCGACCACCGTGTACTGCATCATGCCTTCCGGCCAGAGGTAGGAGATCATCGCATCCAGCATCGCCACTTGGATGTGGTCGCCCTGCCCCGTCTTCTCACGCGCATAGAGCGCCGCCGCCACCGCCTGAGCGGTGAACACCGCGGTGGTCTTGTCACATACGATGGTGCGGATCATCTGCGGCCGGTTCGTGACCGGCTGCGACTGGATATCGGCGAAGCCCGACAATCCCTGAACGATCGGATCATAGACGCGCTTCTTTACATAGGGTCCGGTATCGCCGACCCCGCTGATTGAGACGTAGATCAGGCGCGGATGGCGCTGGCGCAATTCCTCAACGCCGAGACCGAGACGTTCCATGGTGCCTGGCCGGAAATTCTGCACCAGGACATCGGCCTGCGCGACCAGCCGGGTGAGCACCTCGCATCCCGACATACTCTTGACGTCGATCGACAGCGAGCGCTTGCCGCGGTTTGAAGAGATGAATAGCGCGGAGAACTCGCCCTCCTTGTCGATGGTGGCGCGGCTGCGGCGGGTAATGTCGCCGCCGATCGGCTCGATCTTCAGCACGTCGGCGCCCTGATCCGCCAGAAACATGGTCGCGAACGGGCCCGACACCACGCCGGTCAAATCGAGCACTCGAACGCCGTGAAGTGGGCCGGGCATGGGCATTCTCCCTGAATTTACGTTTGCTTTGGGTCCGAGAGCGGCTTCGCCACGCAGCCCGGACAGTCGCCGCCGTCAGGCCGTCTTGGGAACAGGTTGCCTGATCTGCTCGACGATCGATTCCTCGACGTCACGGATCTGGTCCTTGCCGAAGAACATTTCCTTTCCGACGAAAAAGGTCGGAGAGCCGAATGCTCCCCGGCTGACGGCGTCGTTGGTCAGATCAATCAGCCTCTTCTTGACGTCATCCTGCTGCGCACGCGCCAACAGCCGATCGACATCGAGACCCGAGGAGACAAACGCGCGACGGAAGATTTCGAGGTCGTCCATTTTCTTCGGCTCTTCCCACATATGATGATAGGCGGCGCGGAAATAGGGCTCGAACATGCCCTCGAACTGGGCAGCGACAGCACCGCGCATCAGCGTCAGCGTGTTGACGGGAAAGAAGGGATTCTGGCGAAATTTCGTGATGTTGTGGCGTCGGATAAACCGCTGGGTCTCCAGCGCCTGATATTCCGGCTTGTTCTTGATGCCGCGAAGCGAGTCGAACGGCGACATGTTGCCGGTCGCCTTGTAGATGCCGCCGAGCAGAACCGGGACGTACGCGAATTTCACCCCGGTCCGCTGCTCAATGCCAGGGATGGCCACTTCCGCCAGGTAGGCGTTCGGGCTACCGAAATCGAACTGGAATTCAACCTTCAGGGTCATCTCGGCCTTCTCCCGGAGAGCGAATGGAGGTCACTGGCAATCCGATCGCCAGCGCGACTTTCGGCAACCATATAGTTCTAAAATAGAACTGTCAATGCGCCTGTAATCCGCTGATTTTGGCCTATTGGGAAGGGTATTGTTTGAAATCTAGTACCTATCTAGAATGCAAGAGTCGGTGCCGATCTCCGCGACGATTGGAGACGGCCTGTGCCGGGACGATTGGAGTGGGTGAATGAAGTGGAAAGAACTCGAGGAAGAGCCATGTTCGATGGCCCGAACCATCGGCGTGATCGGCGATCGCTGGACTCTTCTGATCCTGCGTGAATGCTTCCTGCGCACGCGCCGCTTCGAGGGATTTCAGTCGGCGCTCGGAATCACACGACACTTGCTCGCCGAACGGCTGAAAAAGCTGGTTCGGCAGGGCATCCTGCGCCGTATTCCCTACCAGGAATCCCCCAAGCGTCACGAATATATCCTGACCCAGAAGGGCCTCGACCTCTATCCGATCATGATGGCGATCGTGCATTGGGGCGATACCCACATGGTCGACGAGCGCGGCCGACCGTTGCTGCATCAGCACCGCAAGTGCGGAAAGGACTTCGATCCGGTCATGGTGTGCTCTGAATGCGGCGAGCCGCTGTCGGCCAAGGAGGTTCATACTCATCCGGGACCAGGTGCCCGCGGCACCCCCGCGACGGCGGCGCCGGAGGTCCGGAAGACAAAGACGCGCTCGCGCGCCGCTTGAGATGGCCGCCCACGGAATGCTGCTCGAGGGTCCGCGCATCGGATAGCAACGCAAGGGAGCGCATGCGGGCGCCGTCAGGCCGACACGCGATGTCGCTCAACTCGCCCTTACACTCGGACCACATCGCGGCCCGGTTCGCTGGTATAGAGGCGTTCAACCTGTTCGGAGCGAACCTTCAGCACGGCGCGTTGGTTGACATAGGCCTTGTCCGTGATCTCTCCGGCAGCCATTGATGGCGGATCCTTCAGCAGAGAGAAGGAACAGACTCTTTCGCTGCTTCCGACGGTCTCGTTATATTTCTGAAAACAATCCCTTAGAAATTGAATCACGAAGGGATCGCAGGTCAGATCTGCGGCTGGGTTCGTTGAAACTCGCGTCGCTTCGGTCGGATTCAACCAGCAGAGCAGCGCGCACGCCTCGCGATTTTCGCCCGCAACGACGATGTCGAGCAAGACGCCGCGCGTCGCGGCCAGGATTGCCGCGCGCATGTTTCCGATCGAGACCCAGGTGCCATTCGCAAGCTTGAAGTTCTCGGAAATTCTTCCCGTAAAGCGCAGCCCAAGCTCCGGCTTCTCTGGATCCAGAAACGAGACAGTGTCGCCGATGCGGTAGAATCCTTCCTCATCGAAGGCCCTTTCCGTCAAATCCGGCCTTTCGAGATAGCCGGGCGTGACGTTAGGGCCCTTGACCCTGGCCTCGTAGGTATCGGAGACCGGGATGAGCTTGAGCTGCAGCCCCGGCGCGGGAAGACCGATCTCTCCGGGCTGGTCCGTTGCCCAATGCGTCGAACTGATTGTCGGCGCCGTTTCGGTCGTGCCATAGCCCGACATGACAGGAATTCGTCGGCCGGTGACCGCGAATGTCAATCGATAGAGTTTTTCCAGGGTGCCCTGTGAAATTGCGGCGCCGGCATAACTCAATCGGTCCATCCGCTTGAACACGGTGGCGCCAAGGTCGAGGTCGTTCTCGATCGCATCACATAAGAGGTTATAGCCGGCAGGCACGTTGAACATGGCGGTTGGTGAAATCTCCCTGAGATTGGCGACCGTCTTGTGAAAGAGCTGCGGCAGCGGCCGGCCATCATCGATATAGAGCGTCCCGCCATTCTTCAGGATGCCGTGAAGGATGACATTGCTGCCCATCGTATGGTGCCAGGGCAGCCATTCAACCTGCACCGGCACGGCCGGAGGTGACACGAGCAGGCTGCCCATTTGCAGGGAGCTTGCCATCATGCGATGGGTGTTGAGCACCCCTTTGGGGAAGCCGGTCGAACCTGACGTGAAGAGAATCTTTGCGACGGCGTCGCAAGGCACCTCACGCGATGCGCGATCGAATCCTTCGCTCCCGGTTCGAGCCGCCAGAGCCTGAAAAGGCACCGTATCCGGCGCGCCATCGACGCTGAACCAGGTCGCGGCCGCCAATTCGGGAATCGCGCGGCTGGCGGAAAAGTCGCGTCCGCTTTGAACGAATACGAAGCTTGGGCGCAGCACTTCCGCGATGTCCTTGAGGCGTGCGAGGCCCCCCGGCATCAGCGTGTAGTTCGGCGAGATCGGCGCCAAGATGACCCCGATCGACATCGCCGCAAACGAGATCACCGCGTTCTCGATGGAGTTTCCGGAAAGCACCGCAAGCTTGTCGGCAGGCTTAGCGCCCAAATCGATCAGGCCTTGGCCGACCGCCTGAACCTGCGACCATGCCTCACCATAGGTGATCTCGTCCCATCCTCCCTTGGCATTGCGCTGCGCAAGGAAAACCCGATCCGGAACGGCATTGGCCCAGCGCGGCAGAAAATCTGTGATGCGCCAGTCGCACGGCGTCCATTCGAGTGGTGAGCTCAAGATAAGCGTGCCGTCGGTTCGACGCTCGATGGAAACCTCGCGGGGTGCAAACGTCAGTGCGGTCGTCGACATCGAAAATGATCTCCCGAATTGCTGAAAGGCGACCGCAGGCGGTGCAGTCCTGTCTTGCCCAGCGGCGGCCTGCCGGCGCAGAGCAAGCTCGGACGCAACTGATGCCGCGTCCGTCACTCTGGCTGGGGCGAAATCATTCGGACCTGGCGTCCAACACCTCGCCGAAGGCTTCCCAGGTCGATCCGGTCCATCGTTGCAAACGCATCTGCGTCCAGATCATGTTCTCGGATTCGCTGGTGTTCACCTTGATCCCGGGCAGCGCGGTCGGGACGACGAAATCCCTGAGGTTCTTGGCCTGCGCCAGAATGTTCTTGCGGGACAGGTCATTGCCGCATTGCTTCAGGATCTGCTCGAGCAGGATGCCTTGCTGATAGCCGGTCAGGTAGCTGCCGTTGGTGATATCGACGCCGGCCAGGTACTTGTCGAGAAACGCCCGATAAGCCTGCATGGCGGGATCGTCTTTCCATGTCGGATCCACGACGTCCTTGTTGATCGTCCCGACGATCACACCGACTGATTTGTCGAGGCCAGCCGGCGCGAGCGTGCCTCCGACCGAACCGGACGGAAAGTTGATGATCACGGTTGCTTTCCAGCCGATCACAGAAGCTTGCCGGATCGCCTGCGCTGCGAATTTCGGCGTTCCCGCGATCATCAGGGCGTCGGCACCAGAGCTTTTCAGGGTTGTGATCTGCGAATCGACGGTCGGCTCCGTGACCTCATAGGACGCGCTGACGACCTTTCGGTCGTAGTCCTTGCCGAGAAAGCTCTTGAAGGCATTGACGTAATCTTTGCCGAGATCGTCGTTCTGATAGAGGATGGCGTATTTGGCGTTCGGCAGCGTCCTGATCAGATATTTGGCGTAGATTTTTCCTTCGGTGTCGTAGCTGACAAGGCCTGTCGTCGTCAGCGGATAACTGCCAACGTCCGTGAATTTCGACGAGCCGCTGATGATTGCGATGCTGGGCACCGCTTTCGCCCTCAGGTATTTTGCTGTGGCCGAAAGGCCGGGCGTGCCGAGCTGGCCGAACATGAACGCCACTTCATCGCTCTCGACGAGCTTGCGGACGTGCTCCACCGCTTTCGGAGGACTGTAGGCGTCGTCATATGCGATGTAGTTGATCTTGCGGCCATTGATGCCGCCGCGGTCATTCACCGATTGAACGTAGGCGATGAGGCCCTTGCCCACGAGACCGATCGATGACGCAGGTCCGCTGAACGGAAACACCCCGCCAATCTTGATCTCGGTCGCGGTAACTCCCGGCTCGTCGGCTGCGAAGGCTGGACTGCTCAAAAGCAAAGCCAGAGCCGCAAGACTCTTCCATTTCGCCAACATGACCCGTCCTCCCTGATGCGCACCCATCCGGGCACGCCATTGTGTTTTGCTGACCGCCCGCCCGGCACCGCGCCGAGCGAATTGCGCGCCTCGCCGTCCAAGCGTGGTTGGCCAGCGCGGTAGGCCCTGCGGCCGTTCAGCTCGGCCATCTTGTCACAAAATCTACAGTTCTTTTTTTGAACTCGTCAAGCGATTTGATGACCATCGCTTTGGGACGGACCGCACATGCTGCGTCCGGTGAGACGTGCCAGTCTCCACGCAAATAGACTAAGCAGCGAAGCGCCTTCAATCGGAATGCCGCGTGGGGAAACGGAGCGCCTCGTCGTCGAGATCATCAGTTCTATTATTGTACTTATTTGGGCACGCTTGCGATCTTGCTGCGCGGCTCTATCGGGCCCTCGAGTCGGACAACGCCAGGTATCGCGGGGCGCAGTCATGGGAGAGCGAACAATCACGCTCATGCTGAAGCCAGATCTCCCATGTCAGATCATCGTGCCCCGCATGAAGCAGCGGACCCGCGGATGACCGTCAATATAGTATTTCCAGACCATAGTCCGCCCAGTCTTGTTTGGCTGTGCGACCACGGCGCCGTCCGGCACCATCACCCATTCGCCATCGATGCGCACCCGGTAGTGGCCGTGATCGGATTCCCAATCGATATCGGCGACAAAATATCCATCGGCGTCCGAGCAACATGGTCCGAGCTCGCTGGACAGGCTCTCGAACCATTCCTTCAGCGGTGAATTGGCGTAGCGACCATCGTCACGCGCCGGCGCAGACGTTGCCAGCATGATGAGGGCCAGTGACCACACGATGCGCTTCATAGCGGGTAGCCCTGGTTTCTAGCCGTGTACACATCGGCCTATCGCAGGACGACGTCGTAAATGACCAACGGTTCCTGCGCCACCCGTGATCAAGACTGGAGATTCCATGTCTTCCTCCTCCGGCTGCGCCCGGCGCGCCGAGCGAACGCGCTGAGAGTCCGATCGCCGTCAAAATAGGGGCATATCAAACTATATTTGGATATACAGCAGGAAGCGTCAGCGCGCAACGCTCTCGCGCGCGCGTGCGGTTCTGGAACTATCGACAACAAATAGGAGCCGTGTGATATGTTGGACGCTGAGAGGGGTATTGATGCCGAGAGCAGCAGCAAAAGCATCCAATCTGGTCGATGACCCGGCGCGCTGTAACTGCAATCAAGTCCGCCGCGCAGCCAGACGTCTCTCCCGGTACTATGACCTCGCGCTAGCCTCGAGCGGGCTCAAATCGACGCAATACAGTTTGTTGGGTTATCTCGTAACGTCAGGGCCGATGACCATGGCCCAGCTCGCCAAGCTGATGTCCATGGATCGTGCGACCACGGGGCATAACCTGAGGCCGCTCGTGCGTGACGGCTTCGTCGAGATTTCAGTCGGCAAGAATGACCGACGGGAGCGTATCGTTACGATCACAAGGCAGGGTCATAAGACGCATGGGCGAGCCCTGGCTGCATGGCGGCTCGCGCAGACAGCCTTTGAAGAGGCCATGGGCGAACAGGAAGCCGCCGATCTGCGCGATTTGATGAAGCGGATCGTTGACCTCCCTCTCCCTCGCCCTGAGTAGATCATACGATTCAATTCGGCGCTCTCGTCATTGCACCAGTGTTGGTCCGGGTCAGAACATTCTTGCGGGAATTAGTTCGACCCCGAATAATCTCAGAGCGCGCTTGCAGTCCGCACCTTGCGCGTCACTGATCGCGGCCGACGTGCTTGTTCGGAGAGTGGTCGCTGGCACAACCCTCTTTCGGCTCCCGCGTAGGCCTGGTGAGCACAAGGTTGATGCGATCAGTTGTGCGGCGGCGCTGCCGGACGCCACTGGAGCCGCGACAGGATCTCGGCCGCAGGGGGCGGCTGTCCGGCATGCCCATTCATCGCTGGAACCATATCTGAGGTGGCCGGTTGGCTTGCTGTTGAGCTGTCACTCTGCAGAGCAGCTCGGCACGACCGGCACGAGTCCCAGCGCCGGTTATCCGTCGGGGGTGAATCCCGTGATGGACCACGCGACCAGAGTTGGTAATCGTTTGTTAGCAGCGTTGCCGCCGGCGGATTTTGCTTTGCTTGCACCTCATTTGCGGAAAGTCGCGCTCGAGCGCGACGCCGTACTGGTCCGATCAGGCGATCGGATCGAACACCTTCACTTCCCCTGCGGCGGCGCGATCGCCTTTATCGTGGACTTGCCGAACGGGCAGACGGCCGCCACGGGGGTAATCGGTCATGAGGGTGCCGTCGGTCTGACGTCGGCGCTTGGCGCATCCCGCTCACCCGTGACGGCGGTCGTCCGCGTCCCAGGGTCAGTGCTGCAGATTCCGGCGGCGCAATTCATGCCGGCTCTGCGTCGCAGCCCTGCGATCACATCCATGGTGCAGATTTTCACGAGATCGCTGTTGACGCAATTCCAGTACGTCGCGGCTTGCAATGCCCTGCACTCCGTCGAGGCCCGGATGGCGCGCTGGCTGCTTCACATTCACGACCGGGCGGATGCCGGCAATCTCCTCCCTTTGACGCAAGAGACCATGTCGGAGTTACTGGGAGTCCGCCGCACCACCGTCACGCACGTCGTGAGCGCGTTGCGCGCGTCAAGAGCGTTGAAATCGAACCGGCGCGGTCAGCTCGAGATTGATCGGCCGCGGCTCGAAGCCGTGGCATGCGAGTGCTACAAGGTGATGAGCCGCAGGATCGATCGGATCGTTTCGCAGGGCGCAGCCGAGGTTCTTCACGCCGCTCCGGCGCGAGCCTGCCAGCCGACCGGTAACCGACTATCCAAGGCAGGTTCGTAGACCCAGGCCTCCCTCGCGAACCACTCGTGTGTGGCGGCGCAAATCCGGCAATAGGTGCGCGAGAAGAATACTGCGCTGCACCGGAATCTTTCGCGATCGGTCTCGATCCCCGTCGAAATGGCGCTCCCCGTTTCCGGGCACTTAATCATTACTATACCCATCTTGATTTCCTGCAATCTATTGCCGGCTCTGAGCACACTCGCCCGCCATCGGCTGGACCGCGCCTCTCCTTGTCGGGGAGAGGCTTGTCCAGCCGATCCGCGCGGCCGGTAGCCTCGATTCAGACGGTCTTATGCGACGGTCCTTTGCAATACCCGGTTGAAGCCAGTCTTGATGGGCTCGGTCGTATCGATCGCGACTTTCTGCGCGAGCGCCCAAAGCTCCCGGTTCTGTGCGGAAGCGGCTTCGAAAGCCTCGCGGCTTTGGGCGGTCGAAAGATGTACGATATCCAGCAGCGATCTGGTCTCAGCGAGCCGGGAAAAAAATTCCAGGGTGGCACTGGTATTGTTTTTGGAGATCTCGATCACCCTGGCGCCGTAGTCAATGGTTCCCTTGACGTTCATAGAACAGGCTTCACGGAGAACGTCGCTGATCTCCTCGGAAGTGGATTTCATGCTCTCAATATTTTTCCTCGCCTGCGCGGCGCCCTGCTCGGCAAAGCCGCGGAAGAGTTCCTGGAAATTTAAAAGCGGCAACTCGAACCTTGGCTTTGCTCCGTTCGAGCTCTCATTCGCGGCATGCGTTTCGACTTTCACATTGGCATCATTCACGAGCATTCATCCTTTCAAGCGAAACTAGGTATGGATTGAAGACCCCAAAGCGCCCGGCACGTGCTGCGCCAGAAGACTAGCGCCCCTATTCTCGGCATGGTGGGATGCTGCTGCGAATGAACTGCCTCCCCCCGGCCGAAGCCAACTATGATCGATCAAAGCCGAACCATCCGTTCGCTTTCGGACACTCGTTGCAATAATTCGACGAATTGCGACCAGGCGGCGCAGGGATGAAATTTAAATCTGCCAGGTTGCAACGACTGCTTGCTTGCCTTCTGAGCTCGCTCGCTTTCCCAGGACAGCCCGGTTGCGCAGGTGGCGCTGACGGCGCTCTGCCCGATCTACCCGGCCTCTGAGACTCTCAAGTTCTGCGAGTTCGGAGGCAAGCGCTTCGAGACGCTGGCGAAGAACGGCAGCAGGGTCGTCCGCCGAGCGCGGATAGGCATGGCAGGTCTCCTGCTCGATAGACCAAGCTGCATGCACTAATGCTCAGATCCCGTTGCAGTCGAAACTCGAGTGGCGGGTCGCTCGCAATCGGGATTGCGTCTCCGCGCCTCGTCATCTTCATCTGCACAATCGACGCCGCCAGCTGCGATCGGGTTTTCGGAGCTCCCACCGGTCGCGAACGGCCCTTTACCACCGGCTCCCCCTCCACCGGATCCGCCACCGCCGGAGGTCCCTCCGGCACTTGATGACGCACCACGGCGACCGCCAGATGCTCCGCCACCTCCGGGGGCCCCACCACCGCCGCCGCCACCGCCTGATGCTCCACCACCTCCAGCTGACCCGCTGCCAGAGGCTCTCGACCCTGCCCCGGACGGACGATCGTCGTCGAAGAATGACCTGCCCCCGTCGTCGTCTCGGGTTACACCGGTCTGTCCGCCCGAACGTGCGATCGCGGTCGAGGTCAGGGAGGTCGACAGAAGCAGCGTCATGACGGGGGGTGTCACGGCCGCGAATCTTCCGCAGGTTTTGAGGAATGCCCGCCGATCGTCGTCTTCAGTGCAGTCACGGGACACAATGCGCTCTCCTCGAGTTAAATATTTATTCCCCATATTATATATTAAATCCGCATTCAACCAAGACTTTTGTTTGAAAATGGGCAGCTGTTAAGCGTGTGTCGAGCCGGCAGCTCTTCGCCATTTTCCGCATCCTCTTGAACTTGCGGTTCTCCGCGGCGGCGGCCGTCGAATTTCGGGCTTGCAAATTGAGGATTTAATGTATTTATTTCTGATTTATATTAATCGAGCGACCACCAAGACACCGCAGGATTTGCCATGCCACTGCAGTTTCATCGATCCCTTGAGCGGATGGAGATATGGAGCGCGAGCAGCGATGGCTTCTCGTTTGTGATCAGCTTTGGAAGCCCCACGGGTCCAGGCTTTCACGGACGTTCCGGCTACCTGGCGAGTTGGCGACCGCTCTACCAGAACAACGGCGCGGTCAAGATCAGCGGCTCACCCTTCCGAACGCTGGCCGAGGCCGAGGGGGCCTGCCGCAACATGGCTGAGCATCTGGCTGCGACAACCGACCTCCCCACTTAACGTAATGAACAACGCATCTCGGACAGGATGCCCGAAAACAATCGACGATTGTTCGCAGGTCTCTGAGAGCGCCGCCGGCTCCTGTCCTGCTTGCGTGCACCGGCCCCGTGGCACGGCCGCGACAGCAAAGGCCTACACCGAAGCTGCAGCGAGGTTAACGGAACAATATCCAGTCAAGTGCGATTTGCAGCTAACGCGTACGTTCCGGAAGGACACCGTTGCACTTGGCGTCCTCGTCATCTCGAACCACCGGATCCGGCTGGAGCAGCCCGGAGGAGGCGAACTCACGCGGAGCTGCATGCTGCTCGTTTTGCGAAATCGCCAATGCCGCGAGAACTGTACGATTGCTGATATCCAGCTTCTGGAAGATGTGGTGAAGGTGGACCTTGATCGTACCGTCGGCAATGTTCAGGCGGCGCCCAATCTCCTTGTTCGACAACCCCTCCGATACGAGCCTCATGATCTGCCGCTCCCGGTCGGTCAGTTGTGTCAGGGACTTCTCCTCACCTGCGCGAGGCTCCGCACTGATCTCCCCACCGGGGCCCGTCGACCCCGACGCAAGTCCTTGGTTCTGTGCAACTTCCCGCAGGGTCGCGACCAGCATCTCCGGCTTGGCATCCTTCGTGAGAACGACGCACGCGCCGTCTGCGGCCAGCCTTTGCAACTCGCGATCGCCAGCCTTACCAGCGAAGAAAATGACCCGGGCTCCTCGGCCAGCGGTGTTTGCCAGAGCAAGAAGATCCGGCCGGCTGACGTTGGGCATTGCGTTATCGACCAGCACAATGTCCGGCACGAGGAGTCGAATCGCCTCGATGCAGTTCGCAGCATCGCCGCAGGAGGCCACGATCGCAAAATCGTGCTGCGCCGCAAGGACGCTGCTGATGCCCTGCAAAACGATCGGGTGCCGATCCGCGATGACGACTCTGATGCGGCGCATGCTTCCCTTGCCTATCGCTAATAGCTCCGCATGCAGCCGTTTAATCCACCATTCCCTCTATAGAGACGCGCAGGAGGCATAACCGATCCGTTCTGCCAAAACGTCGCACTGCCAACTTCGCCACGGCACGTATCGGCAACGCTTGATGGCCGCATCAACGTAACTCGCTTAGAGAATGCATGCAGCACCGTAAGAATGCGGGTCTCCTCAAGGAAATCCGAAACCGCATATTCATCGACTAAACCGCGATTTCTACTGCAATTAAGGGTTGTAGCAACATGAAAGCCCTCCCAAAGAATGTATTGATGCAGTAATTTGGCCGCTTCGTCAGTGTTGGTTAACATCATCTAACTCGTCACCGGCCACTTATTACGAACGATATATAGGGACATTCACGATTCAAATCTAACATTCGACAAAGTTTCACCGGAGCGAGGCAATCTGAAAAGCCTCGCCCCAGACAGGAAGGTCGAGAAAGAGGAGGCGCAAAAAAGTAATACTATTCCTTAAGATAATGCGAGGACTGGTCATCGAGCGTGACAGCGGCTGGAATCATTCCGATCTCAGTCGTGTGCCAGCCGGGAGGCTCAAATGAGGGGCACGAATTTATTTCCAACCATTGATCAGGGATCTCGAACGATAACTGTACTGCTTCAGTAGTAGCACCGATGAAAACTTGTCAGCAAAGTTGGGGCGGCATTTCGTCAACCCGCAACTTCCAATCTGCAGTCACGGGTTCATCGCTGGTCATGAGTAGGTGGTCACATGTATTCTTCGGCTATTTTGCGTCAAACGCATGAGGCGCTGATCGTTCAATTCACTGAATTGCAGAATTTACGTAGTCGCGTGTTGATGGCCGAGCAGCGCTTGCTTGGTCCAATGCGAAGGGGCCGTCGGCGGAGAGCGGCCGAGAGGCGGCCGGTCGGTCGGAGGCACGGACCCGGCCGGTAGCATCAAGAAGAACCGCGTTGCAGACCGGGCTGTGCGCGAGGTGATCGTGCTTGCCCGACCCGGGTTCGACCTGATAAGTCCCCCTCCTATTTCAAATCGGAAGTAGTGGGGACGGCTTCCATGGAGAAGGACGACTGGGCATCCGCGACCACAGCCGAGCTGTGGCGGCTTTACGATGAGGTGACGACTGTTCTCAGTCGGAGAATGATCGCGGAAAAAGCCAAGCTCGAAGAACGACTTCGCAGGATTGAGGGAACTGCCGGGGCCCCGAACGCGGAGCGTGCGCGCCGTCCCTACCCCCCAGTGCTGCCGAAGTACCGGAACCCGAAGGACCCATCCGAAACCTGGTCCGGTCGCGGTAAGCAGCCCCGATGGCTGAAAGCGCAGCTTCGAGCCGGCAAGAAGCTGACCGATCTACTGATCAACCGCCCATCCGGACAAAGCCGCCGCCGGACGGGCTGAGCGCCACGGCCGTATCCCGACGCCGCGCGCCGAGACGATGCCCTTTGCCGCGGGCGGCTTACTCCGCGGTTCGGGCCGTCCTTGCCGCCAGGAGGCCGCAGCCCATTGACCGCAATGCCGAACTGCACGGGGCCGGCAACGACGGCCATGGTGGGCAGCTTTCGGATCTCGCCGCTGCCGGTCCACCGATGAGCAGTAGGCCCGATCCACGGGAGCGCGGCGCCAAGGGAAAGGAAATGGCGATCCGCATCGCGCTCGCCCGGTAACGATTACGCCCCTTTCCCGTCGATCGTCGCCCACAGCTGGTGACTGCTCGGCATTTGCACGCGAAGCCAACGATAGGGGACTCGCGACCAGAGCTTGATCTCTGGGGCGAGATTGTCGAGCACGAGATCGCCGCTCCGGGTGCGGACGAGCAGCACCAAATGATGTTCTCCGGAACTGACGATGACCTCGCTCAGTAGCAAGGCCCGCGCCGGCCAGCCACGCCGAAGGAGTTCGTGACGTTTGCTTACAGCGTAGTCGTTGCAGTCCCCGCGATCGGGATTGACGCTCCACGCCTCGCCGGCCAAGCCGAGGTTGTTGGGCACCGGCATAATGGCCAGATTGACCGCACGGTTGACCTCCAAGAGATCCGCCCACCGCTCCTCGGTCAGCCGGACCGGGCCGCCCCGGAAGCCACGCCGCGAGCGGCATTCGGCCTCATAGCGCAGGCAGAACATCGTGTACGTCAAAGGCGGAAGCGTGGGCCGCCCGAGTTCGATGCGCCCTAGTGCTGCTTGAGAAGTCATGGGCATCGCCAGGCGTCCTGCGTCCGCCCATGGAGTACCTCCGACCATCATGGCGACCGCTACAACCAACACGGAGCCGGAGACTCGATACATCTGCCGATCCCCTTGCGAACACCACTGAGGCTCAGATCCAGCCGCAGCGAGGCCATGGCCAGAACCGCGCGATTAATTGTCATATTTAAATGTATTAAATTTTATCTAATTATCAACCAAAATAACATTCGAGATTAAATAATCCAGCTTCGGACGAAAAAAGCTGAGCCTGCCAGTGGACAAGCAGGTTCAAATGCGCGTCGGTTGCTTCTCTCCGAGAGCGCTGCTGCCCTTACGCGGCTGCCGTCTGTCAGCGACGGTGGCATTCGCGTCGCGAGCGTCGCGCTGTTATCGGGCGGACGGCGCCGAAGGCGCGCTGCCTCCAACTTCGTCCCCTCATAATTCAGGCGGCAATCGTAGCGGTGACTTCGCTCGCCAAGCGAATGGCTGCAATGAGCAGACATATTTTTGCAACACGCAAACGCCGCACTCGGTCCGCGGTTATGCACCGGATTTTGTGTGCAGGGCGGGGACGCGAGTCGAAATCGCCAGCACCATTGCTTCTCGCACAGGACGCCGCCTGACAGAAGCCTGCGATGGAGCCTTGGAATCGGCGGCGATCCGAACGCGCGGATTGGACGTTCAAGTCCAGCTATGCCGACGTTGTTCGTCAAGCTAGCCGATTTGAACCCATTGACCGATCATGACGGCTGCACCTTTTCGATCGCCTCCGGCAATCCACCGGCGGTCTCTTGATCAGCGGGTAGTGCGCTCGCGACAGCCGCAGGGCGTGCGCGACTGATCTCCCAAGGCCACAAATCCACTGGTTCGCCCGTTCCCGAAATAGAAATTTTTGCGCGTAGGGCGGGGGCGAGCCGCTCCAGAATCAGGTGCCGCTCCAAACGGATCTCGCGTTCGAGGGCATCCGAATAGATCGGGAGCGCGTGGATTGTCTCACGAGGGATTCTACACGACACGTGCCCAAATGGGGTCGCTACCCCGACCACGATGGCCTTGCCATCCCACTCGACCTCGCCAACGAACTCGATGTCTCCGACAGAGCTCCGCGTCATATCAAAAATCCCATATCCAATAAATAGGCTCCATTTATCTAGATTATTTAATAAGACATTTAATTCAAGTGAAATCTTCTTTCTGAAACTGACTAACCGCACTTCGATGTTGCCAGAATCAACCGCTTCAAGCTCTCGCGATGATCGACGCACTCTTTTTTGGAGGGATGGTGGCCCCACGCGATTGACAGGGCATGGGATCGGCAAGCTCTCCAAACGCAATGGCTCCGGCGCCTTGCCTTCGCTCTTGTTGTTGTCCCTCCTTCAGCCAGCGCTTCAGGACGCGCCGTTGCGCGGCCCGAACCGGCCTCTCATAGCGCTCCAATCCAGTAAGACGCTTCGCTAGCTTCGGGCTTGGGCATTCCATCAACGCAACAAGTATGTCATGGCGGATCTGCCGAATGCGAGAATGCGACGCAGCACAGGACGGACATCCCGATGTCGCCGATAGGCCCATAAGCGGAAGCGGCCCGGCGCTATTCATCGCCTCGTCGGGGACAATGAAATGGGCGCCATTCGGCGCAACCTGGAAGGGATCAACGACCCCTATGACGCGCGCGGTCGATGAGGACCTCGACCTTTGGCAATATGCGCGTGACGACCGCTTCGATTCCGGCCGCGGTCGGGTGTAGGCCGTCCGGCAGTTTGAGCTGAGTATCGTCCACAAACGCATCGTCGAAAGCCGGATAGAACAACACATTGTGCTCTCTGGCAAGATCAGAGAACATCGCCGCAAAGGCACGCTTGTATTCATCTCCACGGCTGGGTTGGGTCCGCACCCCGCAAAGAAGCACGACAATCCGCCGAGCTTCGAGATTGCGTAGTATCTCCCCGAGCGCCGCGCGAGTGACATTTGGTTCGAATCCCCTAAGCATGTCATTCGCACCGAGTTCCAAGATTACCGCGTCAGTATCGTCACTGATCGATCGGTTCAATCTAGCAAGACCCCTTGCAGCTGTGTCACCAGACACACCTGCATTTGCAACCGCGGCTGGTTGACCTCTGGCTCTCAATGCAGCTTCTAGTTTCTTCGGAAAGGCGGAGCCAGCGGGGACACCGTACCCGGCAGTGAGAGAATCCCCGAGCGCGACAATTCTGACCACCGTTTCATCGGCTCGAACATTATGGTTCGTTGTCCACGCCGGCACGATGGAAGCCGCGGCGACAATGATCGTGAGGCGAAGAGTGGGCGTGACCATACTAAACAATAATCCGGATAGCGAACAAACAGCAAGGCACAATGAGGCCCCCCTCGAGGCTCACGATAATCGGCTTGCTGGAAGACTTCTGTCTCGCTTGATGCCCGAATCGATGCGGCTTGCTGATCGTGGCTACGACGCCGAGCTGCCATGAAGAAAGGCGCATGGACCAACATCCCGCCCAAAAGGAATCGCGGCGAACTAATCTGTTTTGGTCCTTGCCTATATCGCGCCCGCAATCGGGTTGTGCGGTTCTTCAACAGCATCAAGCGAGGTCGTCGGGCGGCGGCGCGTAACGATAAACTTGGCGCCAGCTATCTCGCGACCTGCCCTGAATGCAACGGATACAGGCCGAGTGATTGAACGACTATCGATGGCTGCTCACCGGACAACGAGGGTTAGCGGCAGAGGCTGATCGCGCCGCGGGGCGGAGAAGGTGAACCCTTGGGGGTCGCTCCGAGCTCTAAGGCCGTACTGCTGCTTCGTCGTTGGTCCCGCTAGCTTCGATTTGTCGCCTTTTTCATTAGAGGCGCCCCGGCCGCCGCTCGTGGCACAGACGGAGATGCGACATGAGCAATAGGACTGCTGCAGATAGGACTGGAATTCCTGCGCAATCGGAGCGTTTATTGAGTCGGCCGGAGCTCGAAGGCGGGGGCCGGTATCTCACCTCGCAGACGCGGGGCTTCAGGCAGTGCGGCGAGGAGCGCCGCTGTTCTTGGCGCAGCGTACAGAGTGACGGCGTGGCCAAGCCACATGGGGTAATCGCGGGAGCGAGTTGCCCCTGAATGAGTGGCTGTTCCCCGATAAGATGGAGAGACGGGCTCACGACCTGACGCCGGGCCCAAGCATCGAATGGAGAACAGCCATGGGAGAATTTATTGGTCTCGACGTGTCGATGAAAGAGACGGCAGTCTCGATCCGCCAAACAGGTGAACGGATCTGACGCGGCAAGTGCCCATCTGATCTCAGCATTATCGCAGAGCTCATCCGCAAGCGGGCGCCGTCCGTGAAACGCGTCGTATTCGAGACCGGACCGCTGTCGGTATGGTTCTATCATTCGCTGCGCACCGAAGGGTTGCCGGCGATCTGCATCGATGCGCGCTATGCTAAAGCGGCACTCGATATGGCGGCGAATAAGACGGACGCAAACGACGCTGATGGCCTAGCGCAACTCGCGGAAGTCGGGTGCTTTCGTGAGGTGCGTGTGAAGGGATTCGACAGCATGCTGACCGCACGCTTGTCGCAGCGCGGACGCAGCTGGTTCCGAATCACTGCCGCGCTTTCCAACCAGATCCACCTCTCAGACAATCTGATCATTCAGCTCGGAACCGTGAATCGCGCTTGATTCAACGGTCGTCGGGGCAAACCATCAGGAACATCCAATAACGCGTCCGCCATCCCGTACACAAATGGATGGCAGCTACCCTTGACGGCATCGTCGAGCAAACCGGCGCCGTGTTTGAGGCCAAGTTCATGCTGCCGTGGGCCTTCACTGAGGAAGCAGCAGCCGAGAAACACATGGCCGAGCTATAGCATAACATGTGGGTCACGGCCGCGCGAAGCTCGGTGCTCTCAATCATCACCGGCGGCGGGCAACTTCGCCGCGTCGACTTGGTTGGCATCGCACCCGATTTCAAATGTGAAGCCGAGTTTTACAAGATGCAAAACGCTCTGAGCTGGCGAGTTGATAGGCCGGCGCCTAGATCGAGGCCCGGCTTGCCTCGTGCGGCTTCGATCAGCACTCGATCAGCATGGAGGCCACGTGCAAGCGCGCGAAATCTTTCTCCTCTTTGAGAACCTGTTGCACGGCGCTGGAACGCGGCGGGTATTCTTGCTGAGGGAAATCCACAAGCACCGCCGGGCGCGAGGTCCAAGCGCGGCTTGAAACGGGATGGTCAGAACCGTCGGTCTACTCTGGGATCTCGGCCCTCCCGTCGAACACACAGACTGAGTTCGTTTTGCGAGACATATTGGTTCAGCCACTCCGATTCGTGAGATTGCGGGAAACTTGAACATCCTGAGCGGACGCTTCTCCAGCGAACGCCAGTCTGGCGTGTCGACAACCGGCCTTGGTCGCGATCCGCTTGGCCTCGCACCAAGCCTGTTATGGTAGCAGTCCAACCAGCATGGCCACTCTGGACCACGAAGGATGCAGCCGCATCACCGACCCCCCATTTTAGCAGCTCTTCAGCAACAGGCGTCGCGTCGAGCGATGTGCGACTACGCGCAGGATTTAAAGTGGTGGGCGAGGACGCGGGTCGATGTCGCCAGGGCCGTCGACCGCGGCGGCTCGGTCAGTCCGAGCAACGAGCGGCGGGATGCTCTTTCTGCCACGAGATCCAAAGTACCGTAGAAACTCCGGCTCTTCGAACGGAACGTCGTGGTAGGCCCTTGCGAACCATCTACTCGCCGGGTCGCGCTGCCATTCCTGCGGGAACAGAGCTACTTCGTTCGCGATTTGATGATCTACCGCGTTGACAATAGGCTCGTTCGAGATGACGCTAAGCAGCGCCGATGGCAAATCGGGACCGTCGAAACCCGGAAAATGATCGATTTGAGTAGCCCGAGGGTTGATCTCTATCAGCTTCGCCTGCTGGGTGCCATCTTCCAACACGAAGTCGAATCCAAAGATTCCCGAGAGGTCGAGATGCCGCACGATTGACCGCGCGCTAGCAATCATCCCCTCGCCTTTCACTCGACGAACCACACTTGCTACTCCGAAGTCGCTCGTACGCTGCAAGACCTCGACGGCCGCAGAAGCGCGAACATCGCCATGCCAGCAAGCCACGGTGCAATTTGCGAGGCGCCCTGTAACGTACGATTGTACGCAAATCTGAGCTGTCGAAAACTTGTTGGCCGCCAGCAGGGCCTCGCCATCACCGTTCACCAAAAACGACTTTAGCCGACGCACCCAGCTCTTCTGGAGACGCATCCTGAGAAAACAAGGTACGATTTCGCTCACCCTGCGAATCGCAATGACGTCTTTGCCACCCGAACTTCCGTCGAGCTTCAGGACAGCCGGAAGCCCATGTTGGCGAACCCAATCGAACAGGTCCGTAACACCATCGATGGCCGCCGTGTGCGGAATGTGAACGTCGGGCAAGCGCGAAAGATCGGACAGGAAGGAACGTCGGACAACCAAAGGGTAAGAAAGCGGCGATCCCAACGATGCTCTAATGAGCGAAGCAATGCACCGCATGCCAGCCTCACTGGAGAGGGCTGACACCTCGTCATGCAATCTGTGAAGGTGGGCGACAACTCGATCGTCGCACGGCACAATCAGATCCGGCTGGGATGCAGCGATCGCGGCCTTGATCGAATCATAGGCCGCAGTCCTCCGATATTCGAACGTTCGATTCGGCGAATGCATCCGATGAACCGGGTGCCCAGAGGGTGCAACGACGTCTACCGCAGAACCTGCTTTTCGAAATGCAATCGCTAACCGCGCGACATTGGGCCACAACATGCTGTGCGCGAGAAGGACTCTTGCACTCATTTCTCCGCCCACGCATCAAATTGCGGTATCGCGTAACTGCGCGATTGCAGGCGCGGCTCCCGACTCAGGATCGGCACCAGACGGCGCGAGGCAAATCCTGCACCGAAGGCAAAGCGTAACAACGGCCCGAAGCTGTTTGCGGCGACCGGCCCGGCGAAGAAGAGCCCCTCAATCGACGATTCAAAACGCGAGGACAGCAACGGGGCCTGCCCCGTGTGCGATAAGCGCGACAGCAGTGAGCCATCGAAATAGTCGAGGCGCCGGATGTCGACGCGATAACCCGTTGCGGCGATCACGTGGTCTGTCTCTACGCGGGCCGTCTCGCCAGACTCATCGCGCAACTCCAGATGGACGCTTCCGTGAGAAATGGATGCATGCACCAGCTCGTGACCGCTCAGCACAGGAACGCGACCGACAAACATGTCCTTCATAGGCCATCCCGCCGCCGGTCCCAGATGGCGACGAACTACTCCCCGGCGGAAATTGTCGGGCATGACATGAAAAAGTAGCGGTGCATCGGTGCACATCCGCGACCTCAGACCCGGGCCTATGCCAGAGCGGGGATGCCTGATGCGTTGCCACAACGAACGACCTGTGGCGGACGGAGGGGTCGCGAATATCAGGTTTCGACGCCGGCAGATCAATGTTACGTCGCAACCACGCGCCTTTAGCAGTGCCGAAAGATCGATCGCCGATGCACCTCCACCGATCACGACAACGCGGCTGCCCGCAAAACGGCCGAGATCGCGATGATCATGGCTGTGCGAAACAATCTCTGACGGAAACGCGTCAAGGGGGGGCGGCATATAGCGGAAGGGACCGACGCCTGTTGCCACCACGATGCGCCGGGCCCGCACCATCGCGCCATTCTCGCAGTCGAATGCGAACCCATTGCCATGCTGTCGAACCGAGCTGACCGTTGTCTCCTCCAGGTTCGGAGCGAATCGCTTGGCGAACGCCATCCCGTAGTCGATGAAGGTCCTCAACTGTACAGGGATTCGATCGTCGCTGTACTCGATTGAGTGCTCCCGACAGAATCGCGACAGCGGCAGTTCGTTATGTGGATCGTAGAGATTGGAAGCGAAGCCGTCAGACTTCAGCAGCATGCCTTCAGGCATGTGGCGCCGCCACAGCTCCATGGGACGCCCAAAAATTGCATGATCGACGCCCGCGGCGCGCAGATGGGCTGCGAGCCCCAGGCCGTATGGACCAGCACCGATAATTGCCACGTCAGTGTCCATTGCGCTCACCACCGGCCATTCGAATCCACAGACCAATTCACCGCACATAGCTCAATTCGACGAACCCGAGCGGCAGCTCACGCTCACGATGGTTGCTGCTTTTCAGTCTCGTCCTGCATGCGCCCCTCCAGTGCTTGATCGATGGATGGCGCGATGACGAGCGCCTGAGAGCGCGTGTCGTTGACATCCGACGGCCATAGGTCCACCGGCTCATTTGCCCTCAGAGCAGAGATTTTTGCGCACAGTGCGGGGGCGAGCCGTTCCAGGATCAGGTGCCGCTCCAAACGGATCTCGCGTTCGATGGCGTCCGAATAGAGCCAAAGCGCGTGAATCGTCTCGCGAGGGATTCTACAGAGCACGTGTCCAAATTCGGTCACCGCCAGGATCAAGAGCGCCTTGCCATCCCATTCGACTTCGCCGACGAACTCGATCTTGCGGACACGCCCCATTTTTTCTCGATATATCTATTCAAATATTACTTCTAAGGTTATATTATTAAATCTAGCGATTAATGCAACCACCAAATTTATTTAATTCCGGAGCCAGGATATCTTGAAAACGACCTCGCGATTTGCTCCCGTCGTCCTCCGGGCCTTTCCGCATGATTGAGGCGACTCGGGGCATTAAATCATGACGGATTCGGAAAAATCGATTGCTCGCGATTCCGTATCGCATGTAGCGAAGGAGCTAGCGCGCGGTGAATTCTTTGCAGGCCTGTTCGCTCTCGGTTGTGTAAGTGGCCTTGTATCTCACGTCATTCAATCGGTGCACCGGCATGGATGGGTAGAGGCCGTTCTCGGCACCTTTGGGATCAGTGTAATCGTCTGGATATCGTGTGCCGCCGGGGTCTCTCTCGTTCTTCAAGATCGAACGGTTGGAATTCGTTCTTCAGAACTCGTCCTGGGAGCAATCTTTGTCCTGCTCGTCCTTCTACCAATCGGCCCCCTTAGCTGGCTGGCAGTAACTGCGCTCAGCCTCTATGTCATCAACACCGCCGATGTCTCCTCGTCGCGGCGCGGCGCTTTCATATTGCTCGCTTCTACCGTGCCGATGCTTTGGAGCCGGGTGCTCTTTCAGTTTTTTGCCGAGCGAATTTTGCGGATCGACGCATCGCTCGTTGGTTGGATCTTGAGCACGCATCGAAACGGGGACATTGTTGACTTCGCCGACGGCTCCGGCGTTCTGGTTATTCTGCCAGCATGTTCCTCACTAGCAAACGTGTCGCTTGCACTTCTATGCTGGGTTACCGTGAGCCAGTTGGTCAGCCACAAGAAATCTACCTACGATCTATTCTGGCCCCTTATGGCCTGCCTTTGCGTCGTGGCGGTTAATGTCACTCGTATAAGCTTCATGGGATTGAGCCAATGGCACTACGCGATGTTCCACAGCTCTTGGGGCGATGCGGTTGCGAACACGAGCATACTGGGCCTGATACTTGGCTTTTCCGTGCTAGGGGTGAGGCGTGAGCTCTTACAGCGCATTTAGGTGGTGCATCGCGACCCTGCTCTTGCTCGCCATTGGGTGGAAGATTGCGGTACCGTTCGAAGATCCCAACTATTTAAAGGAGGATCTTGTTAGGTTTCTCGAACGAAATCACTTCAATGTCGTGGTAGCCGACGAAATGGCGGCGGCCGACATGCCGATCATCCGGGCCACCCGAGCGTCATGCCAACTGCAGGTCGCAAAGCTAATTCCGGATGGATCGAACCGGAATCTCGTTCGACATCTTGCGATAGGCACGGATCGTTCGTTTGTCGTGTTTCGCGGCGAAGTGTACGCGCAACAACCAATACCCTGGACAGTGCTCCATTATCTATGGTCCAGATTTCTTCGTGAGCTTGGATTGATTAGACAGATCACTCCCGTCATCGACGTGGCGGAGAACTTGTCTTGCAATGCAGAATGGCTCCCATGGACTGAACTTTTAAGATCGTCCGGCCTGATACGACACTGAATTTCGAAAACCCACGAGAGCGGCGGTCAGACGTCGGGGCCGCGCCCGGCGCGTCATCTCGTCACGGGTAAATTTCCGATGAGAGATACCTAAGATTGATATTGACAAGATAATTAATTCTAGAGATTATTAAATCGACAAGCTTATTTCTATTTATCTGGCCAGATGGCGACCGCAAGTCGAAAGGAAGAAAATATGACCATACCTGGATGGGTCCTTGCGATTTTCCTTGCAATGGCCGCAGCAGTGCCGGCCGGCGTCTATTTCACGGCTACGCTGTTCTTTCCCCCTGACCAGACCTACACTTATGTCGGCCAGGGGACAGCCAACGGCGCCCCAGGCCCCCTCGCAGGCGCAGGGCTATCCTTCGCCGCAGTTGCCTATGGCGCCTACTGGATGATCAAGCGGCGTCGGCGCAAACTGGACTAGGCGTCGATGTGATCGTTTCCACGCTGCGAGCGCGGATGGTCGAATAATCCTGCTGGTGGATTATTGCATGTGCGCTATCCCACGGCGGCCCGGGGGCTCTGATTAAACCTCCGGCTATTGAATATCAGAGCTAGGCCTCGCGCCGGTCAATCACAGGGATCGGGAGGCATTCAAGCCCAAGGAGAACAGGGCTTTTGTCTCCCCTGCTACGGGTCTCGATTGCAGGTGCGTCTTCCGCAAGAATGACATCGGCCGAGCCTCCAAGGCTCGACCGATGGGCTGAAACCGAAACGAAGTCACCTCCCGCACGCATGAGCGGACTGATACCGATCAAGCATCAGCGCTCCTTGAATGCGCGCCCGGCCTGATCCTGCAGCGGCTTGAGCAGGTAGGACAGCGCAGTCCGACCAGGCGTCTTGATGAAGACTTCGACCGGCATGCCCGGCAACACTTTCGCCGACCCAAGCTTGGTCAGTTCCTCCGGCCTCAGCAGGACACGACCGGTGTAGTAGCTCGTCCCGGTACGCTGGTCCTGTGTGATATCCGCGGAGACCATGCTGACCTCGCCATCGATTTCCGGCGTGGTCTTCTGGTTGAAAGCCGCGAAGCGCATCGTCGCGGTTTGCCCCACATAGACCTGGTCGATGTCGCGCGGCGCGATCTTGACTTCAACCGCAAGCGAGTCCGCATCCGGCACGATCAGCATGATTTGCTCGCCGGGAGAGATCACACCTCCGACGGTATGAACGCTGAGCTCGTGGACGCGGCCGGACTGCGGTGCCCGGATGTCGACCCGATTCAGCTGGTCAACTGCCGCAATCTTGCGTTCGGAAAGCTCCGAGAGTTTCGAGCGTGTTTCGATCAGATCCTTGCCGACTTCCGTCCGCAGGTCCTGGTCGATCTGGATGATCTGGAGGCCAATTTCAGCGATCTTGCCCTTCGACTGGGCGATCATACCCGCCAGTTGGCTCCGCTCACCCTCGAGACGGGCGGCATCACGCTCAAGAGAATTGAGCCGCGTGATCGGCACCAGATTCTTCTGCCAAAGCGATCGCACGCCCTCCAGCTCCTGCCGAATGAGATCGACCTCCTTCTGCTTGGCCTCGACCTGACCGCTATAGCCTTTGATCTCGTTTTCCAGCTGCTCTTTTTTCTCCTGGAGCTGCGCCTTTTGACCGCTCCTCGCCTGGCGACGGAGTTCGAAGAGAGTACGCTCTGCCGCGGTCGCACGGTTTGCATCGGAACTGATCTCTTTGGTCCGGTCGAGCAGCGCCTTGGGAAAGGCCAATTGATCGGCGCCGTCGCGCTCGGCCTCTAGACGGGCCTGGCGCGCGAGCAACTCGTCGAGACCCTTGGTGACGATTGTCGCGTTTGCCAGCGTCTGGGTCTCGTCGAGACGGATCAAGACGTCGCCGGCATTGACCCGATCGCCCTCCCTTACGCGCAGCTCTCCGACGATCCCGCCCGTCGCGTGCTGAACCTTCTTCACGCTAGAATCCACCACGATGACACCCTGGGCGATCACGGCACCGGACAGTTGGGTCGTTGTTGCCCAGCCACCGATGCCAAACGCGACGAAGCCGAACATGATCATGCCAACGATCATGTAGCGTTGGATGGATTGCATGGCGGGCGCGACATCGAGCGTGATTTGGTTGGTCATCGGGTGCCCCCATGACCATCCGCAACCACCTTGAGCGGCACAGGATTCCGCAAGACCCGCCTGAGAACCTCCTCTTTCTGGCCAAATGACTGGACTCGACCGTCCCCGAGGCACAAGACGTGGTCCACGCCTTCCAGCGCCTTCGGACGATGCGCCACAACGACGACGATCCCGCCGCGCCGGCGCACGTTCATGATCGCCTCGGTCAGTGCCTCCTCGCCCTCCGAGTCGAGGTTCGAAGATGGCTCATCGAGCACCACCAGGAACGGTTTGCCGTAGAAGGCGCGCGCAAGACCGATGCGCTGTCGCTGACCTGCCGATAGCGCCGCCCCCCCCTCGCCGATCTTGGTGCTGTAGCCATCCGGAAAGGAGAGAATGAGATCGTGCGCGCCCGCCGCGTGAGAGGCCTCCAGAACAGCGGCAGCCGTGGCTTGCGGGTCGAACCGCGCAATATTCATTGCTATGCTGCCGTCGAAGAGTTCAACGTCCTGAGGCAGGTAGCCGATGTGCTTGCCGAGTGCGTCGGAAGACCAGTGATCGAGCGCCGCCTTGTCGAGCCTGATCCTGCCCCGAACGCTTGGCCACACCCCAACCAGGGCCCGTGCCAGGGTCGACTTGCCTGATCCGCTCGGACCGATGATTCCGACGGCCTGCCCGCTCCGAAGCCGAAATGACACGTCACCGAGGGTGGGTCTCTCCGCATTCGGCGCGCCGACATAGAGCTGCTCGACCGTGAGTGTTTCGACGGGAGCCGGCAAGGCCAAGCGCTCCTCTTCCGTGGGCAGAAGCTTGAGCAACTGGTCGAGCCGTTGCCCCGATTGCCGCGCGGCGACGAATCCTTTCCAGTTCGCAATGGCCATTTCGACGGGCGCCAGTGCCCGCGCGGTGAGGATCGATCCAGCAATGATGATGCCGGCCGTCGATTCCTGGTTGATGACGAGGACGGCGCCAACCGCAAGAACCAGCGATTGCAGGATCGCTCGAAAGATCTTGGAGGCACCACCGAGTCCGTTTGCGACATCGCTGGCCCGCTCATGGGCCGCGAGATACTTCGCGTTCACATCCCGCCAACGCAAGGCCGCCTGTTGCCGCATGCCCATGGCCTGCAGAACTTCGGCGTTTCGCCGCCCCTCGAGCGCCAGTGCGGTTCGCGAAACGGCCAGACGCGAGCTTGCCTTTGCCGGGCCTCGCGTGTGTGTTTCCGTGAGCATCGTAATCCCGACCAGCACCAGCGCGCCGGCCAGCGCAGTGACGCCAATCCAGAAGTGAAAGAGGAAGCAGACGCCTAGATAGATCGGCATCCATGGCAGATCGAACAGCGCCGTCGGCCCTCCGCTCGACAGGAAGCTGCGGACCTGATCAAGGTCCCGCACCGGCTGCAAGCCGTCGCCATCGGCTCTGGTCTTCAAAGGCAGGCGAACAAGCGCATCGAATATGCGAACGCCGAGCCTTTCATCGAAATACCGGCCGGCCCGGGCGCTGATCCTGCTCCTGACGAGGTCGAGGCCGCCCTGAAACAGGTAAAGCACGGTGGCCAGAACCATCAAGGCGATCAGCGTCGGTATGCTGCGCCCGGGCAGCACCCGATCGTAGACTTGCAGCATGAAAAACGAGCCGGTGAGCATGAGGAGATTGCTCATCCCGCTGAAGGCCGCGAGAGCCCAGAATATCCGGCGGCAGGACCGCAAGAAAGCCGACAGCTCCGACTGCGACTCATCATAGTCGCTAGCCGGCCGCGGAAGACCGGAGAACAGTCGTCGACGCAAGACTTCGACGAGGTGCTTTGCCCAGATGATCGGTCCTTGCGTCCGCAGTTCGGCATCTTCCGCCCACTGTCGTGCGACGGCCCCAAGTCTCGTCAACTGCGAAAGTTGGATCCGATAACGTCCTGCTGGCAGGGGGATCACCCCCCACCGTTCGAAGTTTGTCATGACTCCCGCCCTTGAAAACGTGCCTGATGTGACGATCCCCAAGAAGATCACCAAGGCAGTCCTGAGTTTGATTTCCCTGTCGTCGAGCTACTGTTTACGCGAAGTAGAAGTCAGATCGATTTTGCGCACCGAGCCTGGCCAACTTGAGCGTGTCGCCTGCCGGTACCAGCGTGACATAATGGCCATCCCGCCATTTAATCTGCTCTCCCAGCCTCTTCGACACGTACTCCACTACGAAGTCGTTCGCAGAGCGCGATGTCGTGGCGATCTGTATCCACCACCTCATGGTTAATCAGCTTGGCCTCACGTGCCGGTCGCCATGGGCTTTTTTGGGACCAGATGGGGGCCGGGCTGAGGTTTTTTAACCAGCACGTCAACTCACGGTACTGCAATAATCGCGCGGTTTTCCTCCATTAAAAACCGTCGCGAATTTCTCTGATGTCATGCCAGACAGTGAGACTCAACACGCTTGTATTGTGGCACGGCCTCAGCCCACAGAAATCGTTTGCTTAAACGCTCGGCGAGCCCATCCGAGTACGAGGCCGACTCTTACACCATATTTAATTCTATTTATTTCCACGTACTCGCTGTCTTAATGCGATGGGGACCGAGCCAGACAGTCGGCGCTGTATCCCGCGAACGCCGCGAAGCCGCTCACGCGCAGATCAGCAGAGGCAGCCAGAATAAAAAGAAGGCGGGGGACCACCCCCCGCCTTCCATGATCTGCACCGCAGATTGGTGGCTACACCGTGTCGCTGAACGCGTGACTACGCGAAATGGAAGTCATGGCTGTTCAGCTTGTCGAGCTGCGTGTTCTTTAGCGTGAGCGTGTCGCTCCCCGTCGCGATGACGACGTCGTGACCCGACTGGGCCGCATGGGAGAGAACGCTCGCAAAGCTGTCGAACACGCCCTTGCTGAACTCGATCGTGTCGTGAGCAGGTCCGCGGGCAGCGAAGTCCTTGATGACGTCGTGGCCGAAGTTCGACGCAAACTCGAAGGTATCCGCCCCCCTTTTGCCGACCATGATGTCATTGCCCGTGGTGCCGGTCAGCGTATTGCTGCGGCCCGTGCCGATGATCGCCTCGCCCGAGCTGGTCCCGACCACGTGGCCGGTCGTGTCGACCTGCTCCGCGGTAAAGGCGTGGGTCTTGCCCGCCAAATCAGAGGTGTGGAAGCTCCACTTGCCGTTGTCGCCCGCCGTGACCGAACCGACCGAGGTCGTGCCGTCAAACAGCTTGATCTGGCTGTTGGGATCGGCAGTGCCCTTGATCGTCGCGGTGTGATCCCAGTGCGGACGCACGTTGGTGACTTCCACCGTCGAGGTGCCGTTGCCGCCGTGCGAGCCAATTGGCGGATCGATCGGCTGCGACAACGCGCTGGTGTTGCCGGCTGCGTCGGTGGCCGAGGCGACGAACGTGTGAGATCCGGTTTTGAGGCCAGAGGTCGTCACGCTGAAATGTCCATCGGCGCCTGCCGCCGCCGTGCCAAGCAGGGTCGTCCCCTCGTAGACCTTGATGGTGCTGCCCGCCTCGGCCGTTCCGGTCACCGTCGCACGATGATGACTGGTCACATCGCTGAGCAGAACCGGAGCATCAGGGGCAGCGGTATCCAGCGTGACATCCAGCACAGCCGATGCCTTGCTGGTGACGCCAGAGACCGTGTCCGTCGCGGTGAGGCTGTGCTTGCCATCGGGCAACGCGACACTCGTATAGTGCCAGGCTCCATTGGCGTCCGCGGTCGCGGTGCCGAGCTGGGTCGTGCCGTCGAACACTTTGACCGTGCTGTTGGCAGCCGCGGTCCCCGCCAGGGTCAGCGTCTTGTCGTTGGTGATGTGATCACCGGCGACACCGCTGTCTGTCGAGAAAGAGGCGATCTTCGGCGCGGCCGGCGCTGTGATGCCCGAGCCCGAGGTGCCAGTACCAGAGGTGCCTGAACCGGACGTGCCCGTACCCGAGGTGCCCGAACCGGACGTGCCCGAGCCGGTGGAGCCCGACGATCCAGAACCAATGATCGGATCCACGGCCGTCGACGCAGCGCTGACATTGCCCGCAACGTCAGCGGCCTTCGCCGTCAGCGCATGTGAACCGGCCGACAACGCAGACGTCGTGACGCTCCACGCGCCGCTCGAGTTGGTTGTCGCCGTCCCGACCTGCGTCGTTCCGTCATACACCTTGATCGCGCTGTTCGCTTCGGCGTTCCCCGACAACACCACCTGATTGGCGCTGTTGACCACATCGCTGGCAATCGTCGGCGCATCGGGCGCTTTCGTGTCGATGGTGACCGACAACGGCGCCGAAGTATCTGTAGTGACGCTGCTGGTCGTTGTTGCCGAGGCGGCGCCGGGAGTGGGGACCAAATCCTGCACACTATTCGACTGCACAAGCGGAACGCCCTTGTCGGTGACGTTGCCACTGTAGGTCTGTGACGTCTCTGACTGACCGGAAGAGTAGCCATACGTATACTGGGCGAAAACGTTGTTGACTACTTGGGAGCCTGTAGCGGTGCCCTCAAAATAGAGGACATACGAGCCACCGTTGAAGCGATTATTGCTGATATCAAAGTTGACCGCATCCATAGTCGTGATGCAGGCATTAGCCGTACTGTTATCTAAGTCGATGTTGTTGCCCCTGATGATGGCATTCTCGCTCGTCGCAGACCCAATGTTGCTACCGGGTACCTGGATCCCATCAATGTGAGGATCTGGGTTACCGTTATTGCTAAACAGATTGTGAATGTAATTGTTTTCGATCACGGCTCCATTTGCTTCCAGCCAAATTCCATTTTCAGAACCGCTGATATCGCAATTTTTAATAGTCGTACTGGCTCCCTGACCAGCGACACCATTTGGATTGATGTCGATGCTGTCCAACGTATTTTTTCCAACCACCGTACAATGCTCGACAACAGCACCGGTAGATTCTAGAGAAACGTTTCCAGTAACTTTACAGTCGACAAGCGTCACATTCGGGGCGGCAATGACGACATTGCCGGTGATATCAAGGCCGCTGACAACAGCCCCGGCTGTAGTGATCGTGATGTCGCCCGATGGCTTGAGCGTCACGCCATCACGCACACCTGTTGTTGATGCATCCGGGAACGTGGTAGATGGAGCGCCCGTGCTGCCACCCGTATCGGTCGCCGCCGTGAAACTATGCGCACCATCCGACAACGTGCCGGTTGTGTAGCCCCACGCCCCGCTGGAATTAGCCGTCGCGCTGCCGAGGAGCGTCGTCCCGTCATACACTTTCACCGTGCTGTTCGCCGTCGCCGTGCCGCTCAGCAGGAGCGCGCTGTCATCTGTGATGCCGTCGCCGATGATGCCACTGTCAGTCGTGAACTTGGTGATCGTAGTCAAATCTGTCTCCATGTGTGTCGCGCGTTGAGATCAAAGCCCTCGCCGTTACTCAGACTACGCACTCGCACTCAACGCTTATTACTCTGCCCCGCACCCATCCGACTTCCATTGGCCCTTCGCTCTGGTCTTTTTTAAGACCATTCCTCTCTTTTCTGCGACCATTCTTTGACTTTTTCGAAGTCCAAATTGATCCGCGTAAGAAGCAACCGAACCGCCCCTTAAATCGCGAATCACAATTGAATTTTACCCCACAAATTCATTTTGGTGCGTGGGAAAAATCAACCTAGCCAGAGGTCATCTGACCCTGCTTACAGTGGAAACGCGTTCAAATTGAAAAAGACGTGAAAGTGTTCTGAAGGCAACCATCAGAAGCCCAGCAGAGGCTGCCATCTTTGATCATGTTCGCGAAACGAAGCGCACTCATGATCGCAACCTGAAGGGCGAAATGTCAAATATGCTGCCTTCGATGAACTAGAAGCACAGCGATCGCGCTTACAGGCGACGAGCGTCTCGCGCTTGAAGGCAACACTCCAATTTGGCGTTCACGGCTCATGAAAAGCCCCGCCATGCCACCCTACTGCTTTGAGTCGCAAGCATAGCCAATAAGACAACCTTTTGACGCTTTTAAATCCTGAATTGAAAATCAAATAACCCGAAATCTAGATTACTCGAATTGGCTCCGAGCCACCGCGAATGCCAAGACACGTTACTCGGCACAACGAGCGATACCATTGTTCTCAATTTTGCCCGAATTTGCATCCGAGAAATGTAAAATGAACCCGCGAAGCGGGACCCACTTGATCCTGGTCCTTAGTTGGAAACTCGGCCACTCGTTCTTCCGCCTATCATGCAGCCAAAGGCTGTGTCTGCTGCCGCTGTAGGCATGGGCCGCGCGCATGCATTGTCCATCATGTCCACCGCTCGGGCCCGCACAATTTGCTCGCGCCAGTCTTGCCGGCGCGCGATAGCCCAGCGCCTAGTGAACGCGCCACTCGTTGTAAAAGTCCATCGATTCCGCATTGCCGCGCCTCACGCCCGTCGGCGTCTTCAGGTCTTGAGGGACCGCCACAGCCCCTCGATGAGCACGTTGTCCATCCAACGCCAGATGCGGTCCATCGGCGAGGACGTGATTGAGACGCGGGAGCTCATTCCGCGGCAGTGGAAGATGATCCAGCACGTGCGCGAGAAGCTCGTCTGCCAGGGCTGCGAAGCGATCACCCAGCCGCCGGCCCCTCGCATCCGATTGCGCGCGGGCGTGCAGGGCCGAAGTTGCTGGCCCATGTCCTGTTCACCAAGTACGGCCTGCACCTGCCACTCAATCGTCAGAGCGAGGTCTACCAGCGTGAAGGCATTGAGCTTGACGTCTCGACGCCGCGGACTGGGTAGGTGCCTCCGCCGCAACCCTGATGCCGCTGGTCGACGCGATCCGGAGCCACGTCTTCGCAGCCGAGCTCATTCACGCGGATGGCACCACGGCGCCGGTCCTGGCCAGGGGCAAGACCCGGATCGGCCGGCTCTGGACCTATGTGCGCGATGACCGCCCGTTTGCTGGGCCAGATCCGCCAGCGGCCGTGTTCTTCTACTCGCCGGACCGTGGCGGTGAGCATCCGGAGCAGCATCTGGCGGGCTATGCTGGACTGATGCAGGCCGACGCCTATGCCGGCTTTGGCAGGCTCTACGAGGCCAATCGCAAGGGCGGGCCGGTCATCGAGGCCGCGTGCTGGGCGCACGGCAGGCGCAAGTTCTTTGATCTCACGCGGCTCACCAAGGCGCCGATCGCGGCCGAGGCGGTCAAGCGCATTGATGTTCTGTTCGCCATTGAACGCGAGATCAACGGTCTTGCGCCGCAGGACCGCCTGCGCGTGCGCCGGGAGCGCAGCCGCCCTCTGATCGTCGAACTGCAGGGGTGGTTGCGCGAGCAGCGCGCCAAGCTCTCCAAAAACAACGAGACGACCAAGGCGATCAACTACTGCCTCAGCCGCTGGGACGCATTTACCCGCTTCCTTTGACGGACGACTTTGCATGTCGAACAATGTTGCCGAGCGCGAGCTACGGGCGGTCGCCGTGGGCCGAAGAAATTGGACCTTCGCCGGCTCCGATGAGGGCGGCCGGCGTGAGGCTGAGATCTACACCCTGATCGCCTCCGCCCTATGCCGAGTTCGGCATAGGGCGGTTTATGCCGCCCGCCGAACTATGCCGAGTCGGGTCGTTTTCCCCAGATTTCTCGCTGGCCGGCGTTTGGTCGGTTCGGCATAGTTCGTTCTGTGCCCCCGCTTTCAACAGCGGAGAACAGGAAGATGGAAGTAGAAGAGCACTCGGGCAAAAGCCGTCTGTACCGGCGTCTCAGAAGCGCGCCGCACGGACAGCTCATCGAGCGCTACGCCGCTCGTCTCGTCGAAGAGAGGCTCGTTCGGCGCGGCGCGTGGCGTTGCCTCAACGTGGTTGGCGGGCTCCTGAGTTGGATCACGGGCCGTCACTACAAGCTGGTCGATCTCGATGAGCAGGTCGTTGAGCGGTACCTCCGACATCGAGGCGGGAGGCAGTTAGGTCGCCCAGATCTTCAGTCGATCTCTGCTCCTGTCCGCCTGTAAAAATGTACCGAATGCGCGCGTCGGCCCGCGGCTCGCCAATAGCCGTATAGTTCGAGCCAAGACTGCCTGGCAAATACCTTGTCTTGCTCCTCGTTGCAGTTCACAAACGCCAACCGGATGCGACGGTGCTGGCTGTCGTGGTCCATCTTTTGAAGTACGGCGGCCAGCGTCGAGGCGCCGAAGGGACTGAAGAAGAACAGAGCAGTCGCTTCGGTGTAATCAAACTCCTCGGCGGCGCCGTTATGCACCACCACGGGTACCCTGCGTCCGCGCATTCGCGCCGCATTCGTCTGCGCTTCCTTGCAGAACTCCTCGCAATAATCGATACCCACCACCTTCCTGCATGGGCGCCGCGCCGCACAGCACAATATCCTTCCCTTGCCGCAACCGACATCGACGAAGGTATCTGAAGGCTGCAGCGAAAGATGACGAAGAACCCTGTAAACCGCCGAATAGTGGATTGTGGCGTAGTGCCCGGCGTCGGGCTTGTCGACTTCCGCAATTCCCCTTGTCGATATATTGAGCTGAGCTTCCCAACGGAAATTATTGAGACGCTCAAAGATTTGGTTCCGGGCGTCCAACATGAAATCCCTCCCGCTCGGCGAGCTGTAGCGGAACGCAGGCAGGGTCTACGCGATTCTAAGACCTCGCTCGGCCATTTTCATACATTAAATGTAATAGTCAAATCGAAAATGCTTTTAAATAACTATTAATATGCTAAGTAAACCAAACGCATCCTTTGGCACATTATTTATTATCGATCGCGAGGTGTGTGTTGGGCAAAGAGATAGACCACGTAACATTTGAGTTCGCCGCCGACCACGAATTCCGCGAAGAGTTGTTTCGCGAATGTCGCTTTGTCCTGAAGGGGGGACGACCGCGGTTCGTCCACTGCGTTTTCGTGGACTGCATCTTCGAACCGGCCTTCTCAACCGACCCATGGGCTGGTTTGATGCAAACCTGCATATCGACGAAAAAGCGACTCGATAGATAAGCGGGTTTATAAAGCAAGATGATTGACGCGGCCCCGGACCGGGCCCGGTCGATTTAGTGCTTCTTGCTATTGCGTCATCGCGCCTGGAGGGGTGACGCAGCCTGCCGCTCTGGAGCGAGAACAATCAACGCAGAACGCCGGCGTCGCTTCGCTTTCAACTTTCTTCAGGAGTCTCGAAACTCATTTCGACATGATCGTAGAGGCGGATAGTCCCGAAGCTCGCGGCTGAACTGCTTGAGTGGGAATAGGGGTGATCCATGTCCGCCAAGGGCGTCGCGTTTTTATCAATACTTTGTTTCATTTATTTGAGTTGTGCCAAAAGCTTCACCCCAGCTCCGGTTGTTTTTGGCTCCTCAGCGACCGCGCCTGCCGCAACGGACACTGTTGTCCCCCCTGTCACTCTCGCCTCATCCGCCAATGGCGCGACGGTTTCGGGCACGACGGAGAACAAGGGCGCGGCGGGAGTGCCGCTTCTTTTGGACGGCGCGATTCTTGGTGCCGAAAGGCTAAACGGAGCTTCTGAAGCTTCGCCCGAAACGGCCAACTTGGCCGATGCCACATACACACTCTCGGCCCGAGCCGGTAATGCGGCCAAAACGTCGGCTACAAATATTTCGATCGAGGCCGACAACGCCGAGGGCACGGCGTCCTCAACGGCCGCAGCGTCCTTCTGCCTCTCAGAAGCCGCTGTAAAGTACGCCCTCGGTGCAAGAAAGGTGTGGTACGACCCCAGCCTCTCGGGAGGAGCGCATCAACACGTGTTTAACAACGCTGAAGTGATGAAGGCGATAAACTCCTTCTGTGGCGACACTAGAACTGACGCCGCACTCCTCCAACAAATCCGGTACGTTCTGGCACCGAATCGGGGGCCAACGGCAACCGGCGGCTATCAAGATCAAAAGCAAATGGGCGCCGCGATGATGTTCCTCCTAGCGAAGAACACGCCGCGCATTTGGAATCAGCTGACGGCGGCTGAACACGATTTGATTGGCATCAACATGGAAGCGTTCCTGTACAGCTCCGTGCTAACGACGAAGGACGTGGTCCACGCCAACATCGTGGATAACATGGCCGGCGATCCCAATAATCGCGATTACAATCCGAATATCCAGAACGGAATGATCGGGATGATCATCATGACCACACTGTACTGGGGAGCCGATCAGTTCGAAGCGAAACTCGCAGCCTACGACGACGCGGTCTTTATCGCGAAACTGAAACAATACGGTATGACCAATCTACTGTGGACGTACACAAATCCCAATCGGCCGTCGGGAGCGATTATTCAGGCCGGTCTAAGACAGATTGTGGACGGCCACATCTACTCGTTCCACGGAATCACCGAGCGCGATCTTCTTCAGCTTTTCGGCTACATTGCGGACCGAACGTTCTCGAAAACCGTCGCATGCGGCTTGTACGGCGGCGCAGGAATCGGTGGTGCGGCAAAGGTCGTGCGCAATTGTGATCTCCTGCCGAATTCGGGCGCACAGGGAATGCTCTTCGAATTCGACGCTTTCGATGCCGAAGGTCAACGCAGTTCCGCGGGCTACTCTTGGGACTCCTGGTATCCTCTTCTCAACTCGCGCGCTGCTATGCAAATGTTTGGAGGTTTAAATTCATCGAGCCTACAAACTGTGGTTACGACAACCGCGTCTGACGGCCAGAGACACATGGACGATATCATCAACCGGTTTTTGATCGGCACGAAGGATATTCTCTTTAAACTTTCTCCGGCAGCCAATCAGGGGGGCGGATATATTTCCTATTCGCACGCTGAATCCGAGGGAATTATGGTTTTCGATCCCCACACCGTGCGATCCACGGGCTATACCGGCGACGTGGCTATATTAAATGTACTGCAGACAAATCTGGGCAAGCCGACAGTTCCTTAGCAGGTTCATCCGATTAGGCTGCCGTGGAGACGCGTTGCGAGAGATAATGTCCGAGCGCCGTTGATGTGCCGGTTCGAGTTTGAGCTTTTGCTCGGAGGTCCGCCGGCGATCCAGCCTCAGGGCGCGACGCCGGCCGAGATTGCGATCCGCGTGTAAAGGTTGACCTCGGCGCCCCCAAAAATCCCTTGCAGGTCAATTTAATTGTGTTTTATATTAAATGCGCCACATTAAATATAAATAATTTACTGAGCTGGGACGCGGAGGTAGGACCATCATTACCCGAAGGAGCAGTGGCCGGCAACAGCCGTGCGGCAACGAAGGAAACGCGAATTCACAGCGCTTAGCTGATGACAGGCCCGACACCGAATCTCGACTGTCAATCATCATTGTGACCTACAACAGCGCGCGTGTTCTGCCAGGTCTGCTGGATTCCTTGCCGGCCGGACTGGAGGGGGTGAAGCAGTTCGAAACAATCGTCGTCGATAACGACTCACGTGATAGTAGTGTCGACATCGCAGCCGCTCATCCTGTACGACCGAGAGTAATCAGAATGGGCCGAAACGCCGGCTATGCCGCGGCCATCAATGCAGGGGCAGCCACTGTTAGCCCCGGTGCAAATCTGTTGATTCTCAATCCCGACGTCCGTCTCACCCCCGGCGTGGCGAGTTTGCTACTTGATCGGTTGATAGATTCGTCCGTTGGTGTAGTGGTGCCGCGAAATTTAGCCGAGGATGGAACGACTTGTTGGTCAATTCGCCGGGAGCCGTCCGTTGTGACCGCATGGACGGACGCCATTCTTGGCGGAACATTGGCTGCCCGGATCGGCACGGGTGAGATGGTCGGCGATCCCGCGGTGTATGATCGGGAAAGCCCGATCGATTGGGCAACCGGAGCCATTCTTGCGGTTTCGGCGAGGGCACGTGGGATTGTCGGCGATTGGGACGAGTCGTTCTTTCTGTACATGGAAGAAGTCGACTACATGCGAAGAGTGCGGGAGTGCGGATTTTCCGTGATGTATGTGCCAGAGGCGAAAGCGATCCACATTGGGGGAGAGTACGGCGAAAATCCCCGGCTTTCGGCCCTGTTGTCAGCCAATCGAATTCGGTACCATCGCAGGCATCACGGTGCGTTATCTACGGCTGCATTTTGGTTAAGTGTCATTCTAGGCCAAGGCATCCGTGCGCTTCATGGACCGAGCGGCCACAGAGCCGCCGTGCGAGCAGCGTTCATGCCCTGGACGTTGCCGCCTGAGTACCGAGTACCAACGGCCTGCTCAGATCATCGCGGCGGCTCGTCCCTTCGGAGATCCAGCAAATAGAGCCCATCGACGTCCGCACTCGGAAGTGAGCGACATTCACGATCTTTTTTGGCGCGGGCGATTTCCTTGACCATTTCTTAGGTTGACTATTTTACGTTTGGATTCGTGTAGACACAGGTGATGCGGGCCGCCAGGAGAATGGTCATGAAGCGTATGTCCGTAATTACACCGAGCTTCGCACCCGATTTCGAGTTGTGCAAAGACCTGCACCGGTCGATTCTCGAGTACGCGCCTGAATCGGTCCACCATCACATCATTGTGCCGCGATCAGACATCTCGCTCTTCCAGCGTCTCGCCGGTCCCCGCACGCATATCCGCTGCGAAGCCGAATTCCTGCCCAGTTCATTTGTACCCATGCCTTTGACCAAGTTCACGGTCAATCTGCGACAGCCGATCCCGCCGGTCCGTGGCTGGATCCTGCAACAAGTGGTCAAGCTGGCCGCCGTCGCCGCAAGTGAAGATGACGTGGTGCTGCTCGTTGATTCCGACATTGAGCTCATCCGTGCGTTCGGTGTAGAGACGTTCATCCACAATGAAACGGTCCGCTTTTACAGAAAACCGAACGAGATCGACCAAAGACTGCCGAAGCACGTGATTTGGCACCAGGTCGCCCGCGCGCTGCTCGGGTTGAAGCTGCCTCCGCCGCCGCATGCCGATTACATCTCGTCGCTCCTAGCCTGGGATCCGGCGATCGTTCGGCAAATGCTCGCAAGAGTGGCGACCATTACAGGCCGCCCATGGGCCACCGCTATTGCCGGGCAACTCCATTTCTCCGAGTGGACGCTCTACGGCGTGTTCGTGGATGAAGCGCTGGGTGCACCCGCCAACTCATTCGCCTCAGAGGACCCGCTTTGCTTGGCCTACTGGAATGAGGGCCCGCTGAGCAGCCAGGGCGCCATAGACTTCATCCGACGCGCCAAACGTACCGATATTGCCGTCATGATATCAGCGAAGTCCCGCACCCCGCTGGCGGCTCGGCGCGCCGCCTTCGCCGGACACCGAGCCTGGGTTGATCCATCGGAAGCGGAACTTCTATCGAACGCGCAAGGATAATCGATCAAAGCCTTGAGTGAGGACCTCCCTTTGCTTGGTCTGCTGGAATGAGGGCCCGTTAAGCAGGTATGGCGCCACAGATTGATCCACGCGCCAAATCTACCGATACTGCCGTCATGGTCTCAGAGTTGGCGGTTCGGTGCACATCGGGGAGCATCAGGCGTTGGCCACACCCGTCAACAAACTCGGGCCGACCATTCTGCACCCTATCAATAGAACGGTTCTGGGAAACATATCCGCTTCGGCTCATGATCCTGGCAGCATTTGGAGGCGCCCACGCACACTCGGGGCTGGACGTCGCCACCAATTGCTGCACCCAGACGACCGGCTCCAGCAAGGAAAGCCTCGGCTGCTGCAGCCTCATTTGAAAAGCGCCTCGTAAGCTGCAATCAGTTTCGGCCCTTCATGCTCCCACGAGAGCTCGTCGCGTGCGCGCTGGCGTCCGTGCATGCCCATCTCTCGACGACGATCTGGATCATCGATGAGTTCTAGGATCTTGTTTCCGAAATCGACCGTATCAGTGTTGCGGGCGTAGAGAGAGGCCGATTGCGCCGACACTCGTCCTTCCGATAGATCGAACTGCACGATCGGCTTGCCTAGCGCCATGTACTCCATGATCTTGTTCATCGTAGACATGTCATTCATCGCATTTGGGCGATCCGGGTTGACGCAGACGTCCGCGGTCGAAAGCACCGTGAACAGGGTAGCGTCGTCCACCCTGCCGGTGAAGGTCACAAATTCTGAAATGCCCATCTGCGCACAAGCCTGCTTTAGCGACTCCAGGTTTGGTCCCGCTCCCATAATGACGAACTGGACATCAGTTCGTTGCCGCGTGAACGTTATGTGATTGATTGCCTCAAGCAGGAGATCGATGCCTTCCTGCTCCCCGATGACGCCGACATAGCCGACGAGATGCGACCGGCCATTGCGCCACGTGTTGTCGGGAGCCAACTCGCGCACCCGCGCGAGATTCGGTCCCGACCGGACGACAAACACCCGATCCGGCCTCATTTTGCCACGCTGGACAGCGACGCGGGCATAGGACAGATTGGTAGCGATGGAGATGTCGGCCACCCTGAACGTCGCTCGTTCGAGAAGGACTAGCGCTTTCCAAATCAGCCCACGATGTCCGAATTTTGCTTCGAATAACTCTGGATTCAGATCGTGATGATCGAACACGAACTTCTTGCCGAACAGATACTTATAGAAGGCTCCGATTAGGAAAATAAGATCCGGTGGATTGCAGGCGTGAATCACATCAAAGCCATTCCGCCCGAGCACCTTGAGCGAGTAGGCAAACTCCCAAAATAGGGCGCTGCTGTATTCGGCGAGATAGGCGAGCTTGCCCTTGGCTTGGATCGGCAGCGGGTGGCGGTGGATTTCGATCCCGTCGATCAGCTCGAAAGGAGTCTCCGCGAGCGGACCACGGGGACAGATCACTGATACCTCGTAGCCGGACCTGCGCAGCGATTGCGCCTCCGCCCAGACCCGGCGATCGAATGGGACCGGAAGGTTTTCGACAATGATCAGAATTCTCCGCGGTCGGATGCTACGTGTCCCCTCAACACCAGATACTAGCGTCATGATCGCCAGACCAGCGATTTACCAACAGATGCCGCGATAATTAATTCCGGTTTGCCCGTCCGGCCTAATGCGTACAAGATCGATGATTATCTTCTTGTGACCGATCAAGGGGGACGAATTCTTCTGAAACTCTTCGCGGTTTCCGACTACCAGAACCTCGGCAAAGTCGGCGAGTTCGGTCATTGTCTCTCGCAGCAGGCAGGCGATATGCGGCAGGCGCCTGATCAGCTCATCTCTGTTGGCCCCTGTGAGCCGCGACAAACGAATGTTCGAGTCATAGATCGCGAGTTCATAGCCACGGCCGATCAATCTTTCTGCAATCTCCAGCATTGGACTGTAACGCAGATCGTCCGTGTCCGGCTTGAAGCTCAGGCCGACGAGGCCAATACGCCGCTTTCCGGTCGCGGCGACGAGTCGAAAGGCACTTCGAATTTGGTTCTCGTTCGCTTGCAGAACGGCATCAAGTAAGGGCGTGTCAATGTCGACCATTCTTCCGGCATGGCGCAAAGCGCTGACGTCCTTTGGCAAGCAAGAACCGCCGAACGCGAATCCGGGCTTGAGGTACGCCGGAGAGATATTGAGTTTCGTGTCGCTAACCAGAGCCTTCATTACTTCGTGGCTGTCGACACCCATCGCTTTGCAAAGCAATCCCAACTCATTTGCAAAGCTGATCTTCGTCGCATGCCAGGCATTATTTGCATACTTGACTGCCTCGGCGGCGCGAATTGACATGATCTGGGGCGCTACAGAAAATTTTTCATGGATGTCCATGAGCCGCCGAAGCGTTTGCGGGTCATCTTCGACGCCGAACACGATCGCTCCCGGATTGTCATAGTCGCCTATGGCTGTTCCTTCTCGCAAGAATTCGGGAAAATAGGCAACTCCGAAGTCTCGACCAGCTTGCTTACCCGACGAGCGCTCCAGCATGGGTATGATCAATTCTTCCATCGTGCCCGGCAGCATCGTCGAGCGCATTACAACCGAATGAAAGTTCGTGCTCTTGCGGAGACCTTCTCCAATTTCCTGCGCCACTCGGCTCACGAACGCCGTTTCGAGTGATCCATTTTCTTGCGAAGGGGTTCCGACGCAGATCAACGAGACGTCGGTTGACGAAACGGCCGCCAAAGGGTCGGTCGTTGCCTTCAATCGACCAGCGCGGACAGCGGCATCGATGTTTTCACAGAGCCATGGCTCGACGATTGGCGACAGACCTTCGTTCAGGATATCGACCTTCTCTTGGTTGACATCAACCGCCACCACTTCATGCCCGTCGCGTGCAAGGCACGCTGCAGATACTGTCCCGACGTAACCAATGCCGAAGACGCTGATTTTGAGCTTGGCTGGACGATTCGAAAGAATCTTTTCCTGAGGACTGGCAAGGTCTGCGATGTCCTGCGCGATCTTGACCGGGCTGGAGATTAAGCCTTCCATATTCAATGCCTCCGACGACATGAAAAAATATTGCAATTTAAATTTAGGCCGTTTAAATTGATTATAATTTAAACTCGAAGATAAACAATAGGAATTTAATGTCACCGGAGCCGCCCAGTTTATGTTTATCAGAATCCGCTCAGTTGACCGGACGAGGGTCGCACTGCTGCAGTGGCGGTCCGGGCGGCGCCAGACCCGCGGCTGTGGTGGGTCGTCGCGCGAGCCCCTTCCGAGCAGTTGCTGCCGTTGCTCGTGCCTGAGGAAGCCATGATTTCGATTGTCGTCCCCGCACACAACGAGAGCTCGGTAATAGCGCGAACGTTAGGTGCTTGGGTTAGCAACTCGGGTTCAGACGAGATGGACGTCGTCGTCGTTTGCAATGGATGCACTGACAACACGGCGGACATCGCGCGGCATTTCAGTCCAACGGCACGTGTTATCGAGTCCGAGGTCGCGAGCAAGACTCACGCCCTAAACCTCGGCGATCAGATCGCCTGCGCCTTCCCGCGTATTTATGTTGATGCCGATATCGTCATTACGGACGATGCCATTCGGGTTTTGGCGAGCCGTCTCGAGCGGGGCGACGTGTTGGCCGTGGCACCAACGCCCGAGATCGATCTAACCGGCTGCTCCTGGCCAGTCCGCAAATACTATGGCATTCGATCCAGATTGCCGTCGTCCCGCGAGGGAATCGGTGGGTCCGGCGTCTATGCATTGTCTGCGGAAGGACACAAGCGCTTTACCCGATTTCCAGATCTCATTGCCGATGACATTTACGTTCGGCTTCAGTTCACGCCGAAAGAACGAGAGACCCTCCCCTCCGCTAAGTCCACGGTATTTCCCCCACGCACGATCTCACAGTTGATTGCGGTCAGAACTCGTGCCTATGCCGGGATATTCGAGCTCGCTCGCGATTTTTCTGAGCTCCACGCAAATAAAGGCGAAGCAAATCACCGGACGCTCATCGCACTGTTCAAGGAACCTCGCATATGGTCCGGATTGTTGATTTATTGCTTTGTCAATATGCTAGCTCGATGCAGGGCTAGCATTCGTTGCTGGACTAGAGGTTCCGCCTGGGAGCGGGACAATACTTCTCGCATCGCGCAATCCGCAGCTTCATCCAAATGATCACCGTCAAGCGACTGTCGAAGGAAACGTGGGATGCGCTGACGCCCATGTTTCGTGATACTTCCTATCGCCAACTCAGCGGCTATGCCGATGCCGCGGCGCGCCGGGTCGGCGCAACTTCCGAACTGAACGGATTGTATGAGGATCAGACTCTGGTCGGCCTCGCTGACGTTCGCGTTAAGACCGTTCCGCTGACGCCCTTCGGAATTGGCTATTTGAGTCACGCTCCCGTCACCAGGAACGACAGCAGCTTCTCCCCGGAAAAGTTCGGGCGCTGTGTCGAGGCACTTCGTCGAGAGTACGTCGAGCGTCGGCGGTTAGTTCTACGCGTTGTCCCGGCGCTCGTCGGCGGCCAATTCCAGGAGCTACAGATAGCGATGCTGGAGGCCAGCGGGTTCCGGCCTTGCACGCGGCAGAGGCCGCGAGGAACGTTCATTCTCGATCTGGCTAGACCGCTTTCCGCCATACGAAAGGATGCTGATCTCCATTGGCGTCGCAACCTGGCCAAAGCCGAGAAGGCGGACATCCGGATAACTCGGTCGTTCGAGCCGGATGATTTTGACCAGTTCGAGCCCATATTCCTCGAACTCACCAAGCAGAAGGATTTCAAGACGAACCAGGACGTGCTCTTCTTCAAGAACATTCAGCCTGAGATTCCTGCCGATCAGAAACTCGTTTTGCACCTTGCTTGGCATGGGCAGGAGCTTGTTGCAGGGCATCTCGGCAGCTTCGTAGGCGACACGGCCATCTATCTGCTCGGCGCGGCTAATTCCAAGGGGCGCGATCTGCGCGCTTCATACCTCTTGCATTGGACTGTGATCGAATATGCGCAAAGGACCGGCAACTCCTACTACGATCTGGGCGGTATCGATCAGCAGCGGAATCCAGGCGTTTTTCGTTTCAAACAGGGGTTGAACGGCCGCGCCGTCACCGACGTCGGCCCCTACGAGTGCAGCCCCGGTAGTCTGCAGAGCGGCGTGTTGCACTTCTTGGAGGCCGCGCGCAACAGGTTGCTGAGTTAGTATGGTTCGTCGCTATTTCCAAAGTCGCTGAGCTTTGCGTGCAACGGCGGTGACCTGCTGTTCTATTTCGTCACTCGTCACCCGAGGTTCGTGTTCGGTCCGACCGCAATCCTCATCACAATTGCACTACAAAGAATGGGCCGATTTGGCCTGGGTGTCCGTAAGATGGCGCCGAACCTCTCGACGCCGATCGCTCAGCTTCTGCTTCAGCAGAGACACCTGTGAGAACCAGGCATAGGCTCCGTGATACTTTAGAAAAAATTCTAGTGGCCAATCGAAGGGATCGACTTTCACGCGCCCTCTGACGAAGCTGGAACTTGTCGTATCGACAGCATTAGGCACCACGCTGAAAACATAGTCGTAGCCCGCAGCCCTGCACAATTCGATCGTCGAGGCGTCATGATCTCCATATGGAAAGGCCAATAGCCGAACCTGCCGCGCCGTCAATTCCTGAAGCTTCAGGCGTGAGTCTTCGATTTCTTCCTGGGCAAGACGTGCATCTATTTGGGAGAGACGCGGATGCGTGTTGGTGTGAGATCCAAGCGTTACGAGCGTGGAACGCAGTGGGGTGAGCTGGTCCGCGGACATCACCGTCTCATCGGCATCAAGGCTACCGGGTTCGACGGGCCAGGTTGGACGACGCCCCAAGGCCCCCACCGGAACAAAAATAGTAGAATGAAATCCGCGAGCGTGAAGCTCCGGCAAGGCGTGCTCGGCCACGCTGACATAAGCGTCATCAAACGTGATTGCGACGTTCGGCTTGCCGCCAGGCAGGGTTCCACGATGAGACGCTGGCAATACTCGAGCTCTGCGCTGGATCGATTCCATTTGGCGCACGAAATTGGCTCGGTACGCGTGTGGTATCCCATGATAGTACAGGATAACCAAGCTGCGATCCGGCGAACGACCCACCAATTGAAGTACGGATCGCGAAAATCTCCCTGCGATATAGTAGAGCAGGCTAATTGCTAGCTTTGCAATCCGCTTGGTGCTTGCCCAAATGGAGATGTTTCTCATCACGCGTAGCTACTCACTACATGCGCCAAGCATTTCGCGTGCTCGCGCGGGCCGATCTCTTTGGGCCAGCCGCTCGCCTGCAAAATTCCGGCGCTTTGGGTCGCAGCCGCCGGAAAGCTCGTCTACGTTGCTCATATGCTTTGCCTGAGCCTGTAGCTCATACCCTCTTAAAATATTTAAATCCAGCTTATCTCAAATAACTCCGCAAAGCGACGTGACAAGAAAGCGCGGTCGCCCCCGGAGACCACAGCCATTTGAGTCTCCCAATAGTGCGGCGCCGAGCGGAGTTCCCAACCATCATACGCGACGCCTCGTCCAAGACCGAGGAAAACAGGTCGCGTGCTGTCTGCAGGCCTCGTGGAGCGCGCTTGGCTCGATGGGAAGGTAACCGCCCCCTTCCGTTGGATTATGCGTTGTTCGGTTCATCGGGCGCTCACCACCCTGTCGATGTAGGGAAGACCCGCAGAATGTTGCCCCCAATTTTGCGCTAGCCGCATCGGATCACGCACCGTACCCTGCAACCAAGCGGCGATCGGGAAGAAGTCGGAGGCCACCGGAATTCCACTGTCAGGCGCGTCCACGCCGGATGCAGTGCCCCAGGCGCACACCCGTGGGTTGAGCTCCTCAATAGATACCGCCTGAATCGTGAACGAGTTGTTTTGCCGCGGCCTCTCGGCGGCGGCGGCATTAGGACTGCCAATGTTAAATCCACAAATACGGCAGATGGTAAACTCGAAAGAAAATGATACATTTCCCTAAGCTCGCCGCAACTTATTGGAAATAATCTTCCATTAAAAAACCAAACCGAACAGATCTTTATCTATGATCTCTCCACGCTTAAAGCGTCGGGGATTCAAAATGCATTGAAGTGTAAATTATTAAATGCGATAATACCCGCCGAGGTCAAGCCGTAATCAGCGGGTTAGATATTGAAGGCTATCTCTCTACATCAATGCCCCAGTGTGCCGATAAGAAACATGCGCGTCAATGCCACGGCCTGGGACGGATTATCATAACCGGCAAGGGTGGCGGAGTTCTGATCGGGGATAGTGACATGTTCAGCACCTTCGCGACCGGTGGCAGCAAGGATGTGGGGTTCGATGGAACCTCGGATGGACTGTCCGGCATTGCAATGTTCACAAAGTGCAAGATGGCGTTTGCGCCCAAAGGGACGTCGTGAAACACAACACCGCTATCTACGACAGCACCACTAATTCCTCGTTTACGATTGAGAATAGCGAAGGTCCGGTAGACGATGTCCGACTGGAGGATAATCGCCCCACCGGCGGTGGCTACACCGCGCGTCGTGATGGACGTGGCCAAACCCGATGACCAACATCAGGATCGCCAATAATCGCATTGCCGAACGTACTTGCGGATGTACTAGGTTCGACGGGATCTGCGCGCCAACATTCACAAGTAATGCTGATGACGCCACCGGATCTCTGCTGACTCGACGCTCCGGCGTTCCGAACAGGCGGACGTTATAGTCCAGATAGGATTGTCTATCGGAGCCGATCAGATGCCCAGATATTCAATAGGTTCCGGTAAACTCCGGCGTCGTCATATCCCCGCTTTTCAGGTCGTCAGTCCGTTGCACAAGGAGCAAGGGCTGGCCGGTTCATATCAGGCCGGACGGAAACAATTAAGTTGGCCCGTACTTCTGTTCTTTCTTGCCCTCCTCTGGCCGTGCCAACTTTATGTCGGGTCACTGCGACTGTCGCTCTACCGAATCGTCCTTCTCGTGATGATCCTGCCTTGCTTGAGCAAGTTTGCTGCCGGGAGAGTGGGAATCAAGATTTCCGATGTTGCAGTGCTGCTGTTTTCATTCTGGCGCGTCCTCGGCTTAATCGTTGTTGATGGAATAGAATCGTCCAGCCAAACGTTCGGAATTGAGTGGATCGAAACCATCGGCCCCTATCTTTTGGCGCGATGCTTCATCCGTGACGCGGACGACTTCTACAACATGATCCAGCTACTGTTCAGGATCGTGCTCGTCCTGTTGCCGTTCGCCATTATCGAGCTTGTCTCTGGGCACAACATTTTGCGCGAATTGTTTGCGATGATCTGCCCAACGCCCTTGTTCAGCCCGGAGCAACGATCTGGGTTAACTCGGGTCCAGTCGGTTTTTGATCATCCAATTCTCTTCGGCGTGTTCGCAGCCAGTGCGCTTGCCCCGGTTTACTTGGTTCTCGGCCACAAGATGAGTTTGCTTCGGCGCAACCTCATGACTGCGGCCGTGGCGGCTACCGCGAGCATGTCGTTGTCCGCCGGGCCCTTAATGGCGATCGTCGCTCAAGGGCTCCTTCTGTCATGGGACTCGCTGTTAAGGGGCGTCAAGGCCCGATGGAAAATTTTGATCGGGCTTTTGGCCGTAGTCGTCACTTTGATCGAAGCCGTGGCCAACCGATCCTTGCCGTCAATTGTCTCCGGCTATCTCACATTCGATCCTCAGTCATACTATTTTCGGCTGCTGATATGGGACTATGGGTCCGCGGTAGCCCTGGATCATCCCGTTTTCGGCATCGGCCTGAGCGATTGGGAACGCCCCAATTGGATGGGGCCAAGCATTGACAATTTCTGGCTCGTCTTGGCAATGCGCTCCGGCTTGCCGGCACCTGTTCTCCTGCATCTGGCCATTTTGTTGATCTTCCTTACCGTAGGTTCCAAGAAGGGTCTCGACGGGAAGATAACGGCGTATCGAACGGCTTTTCTGATCGCCATGGCAGGGATTTACCTGGTCGGTTGGACCGTCCATTTCTGGGACACTGCGTATGTTGCTTTTCTATTTCTACTGGGAAGCGGAGCCTGGGTGCTCGACGTAGACGCAGAGACCTCGGAGAGAGCCAGCTCGCGTTCGCCTGCACGGAAGGTACGTTACGGGGCACCGGCTGAATAGTCCGAGAAATCACACGTCATCCGCGCCGGGAAATCCTCGTCGAAACGTGCATAGAACGCAGACGTTCAGCTTTGCAGGTTTCCAATCCTCTCAGCAGCCGTCCGGGCCCGAGTACGCGACCCAAGATGTGGCTTAAGCGATTCAATGCATCGCTCAGCCCACTTCGACGCCACCTTCTTCTTGCTCAACGCCGGACCCTCGACAAAAATCCATGAGGCGTAGGCCAGCACCAGGGTGACGAGAAAGACTACCGCAGCGCCAATCCACCAAATATGCATACTCGGAAATGTGAGACTGAAGGCAAGCAGAACCGGTGCATGAATCAAATACACGCCATAGGAGAGGTCATGCTTTAGCGGGACCTTCCCGGGCAGAGCCGAAAGTCCGCAAAACATCATCAGATACGGCAGGCAGATGGGCATGACGAAGGGTCCTCCGCCGAGAGGCAATGCCCCGAGAAGCACCACAAACAAGGTACACGCCAAGACGATGGAGAACGGAATGCGCGCGCGAAACAAGTACAGCACGATGCCGCATCCGAAATAGACAAACAAGCTCACGAACGTCGAAAAACGGCCGCCTAAGGCGGCGGCGAAGGAGGGACTGAGCGCGATCGCGATGGAGACTGCATAGAACGCGCACCAAAACACCAAAACGAGCTTGCGTCGGTTCAACAGGCCCAGGACGCCGAACAGGCCAAGCAAGATGTAGCAAAGAACTTCGAAATGCAGTGTCCAAAGCGCGCCATTGACGCTCACGGGGTTTCCGTCGCTCGCGACCACGCCCGGTAAATAGTTCACCATCAGGGTCAATATGTTCTTGGCGTAAAGGTACGTCTGAGGATCCCTGAAGTAGGACGCCAGGGAATGCGTTGTCAGCACTGGACCAAGTACCAGCACCGTCAGCACGACGTTGACGATCAGACCAGGAAATATGCGGAGGCTCCGATGCAGTGCGTAGTACACAACGTTCGCCGTGCGCAGCAAGCCGGGCGTCACCAGGAAGCCGCTGATGGCGAAAAAGATGACCACAGCGAAGCGGCCGAAATCCATGTACCCCCCGCTATAGTGCAATAACGGATCGTCTCGGACATCGGGATATTGAAGCCCGCGGCTGTGGTGCAGGAGCACGATGATTGCAGCGACAAGCCGCACGTGATCGAAGCCAGGCCCTCTGGAAGAGGTCAAAACCAATCTGTCCTGGATGGTCAAGAGCGTACCTCTCCCACTCGATCGACGATCGGCGCTGGAGCGTACCCAGCCATTTCAATATCGGTCGCCCAGTGCTGAAGCGTTGCCGAAGTTGAGGTCATTTCAAATTTCTCAAATTGACCATTCGGATCGAGCGGAGTTCCTCGGAGGCCGGCGATCAACATAGACAAATAATGACGTTAATATTAAACACATTAAATACATCCACTCGACGAAGCAAGGAGATTAATTAACCGAGTGGTCCGATTATTTTTCCCGCCGACTGAAACCTGGTCGCGTTGGGCGGGCATTTGTGGCGATTTTTCAGAGCCATACGGCGGCCTTTGCTCTGACAGCTCCATTCAATTCCTGCCGCCATCGGAATAGCAATATACTAAGAGATAAAATAAATTTAAATATCAAACGCTAGATAACTGGGCCAGCCTAGACCATTATAGCGGCAATCCACGATGCGCTTACCGCCAGAGAACGTGCTGAGCGACGCGATCGGGAGGGACCGTAGTGAAGCCAAGCCGAACGAGTTCGCATGAAGTTACATCGCCGTGCCAGCCGATTTCTTGGTTGTGATCAGTTCGGCCATGACAACGAACTGAGAGACAGGACAACAACAATTCTCACCGCCCTAGTGCAGTCGCCCAATGTTGGATCTCTCTGGAGATTGGGATGAAAGATCTCAAGGAAAGAGTGGTTCGCGGCGGCTTGGCCAGGCTCTGCGGCCAAGCAGCAAATCTATTCCTTCGCCTTAGCTTCATGATGATCATGGCGCGATTGCTGGATCCGGAGGAGTTCGGATTGGTGACTATGGCGACCGTCTTAACCGGGTTCTTCGAAATCTTCAGAACCGCCGGCCTTTCGTCAGCCACGATCCAAAAGGCCAGCATCACCGGCGAACAGATTTCGACACTGTTCTGGATCAATATTCTTGTCGGGACGGTACTTTGTCTTTTGTGCTCAGCGACCGCTCCGGTTCTCGTTTCCTTCTATCACGAGCCCCGCCTTTTCTGGGTTACCGTGATCCTGAGTGCAGGCTTTGTATTCAGCGCGGGCGGAGTGCAGCATTCTGCGCTGCTCCAACGCCAATTGCGTTACGTCGCCCTTGCCATAGTTGAAACACTTTCCCTACTGGTAAGCTTCGCGCTTGGATTAATCATGGCGTTCGGTGCATTCGGATATTGGGCTCTCGTTGTTTCGACGATTGCCGCGCCGGCCATCAACACCGCCTTGACGTGGGCGATCACTGGGTGGATGCCGGGCATGCCGCGCCGCAACGCGGGGATCTACCAGATGCTACGTTTTGGTGGCACAATCACTCTGAACAACCTGGTGATGTATTTCGCCTATAATCTAGACAAGCTGCTTTTGGGCCGCTTCTGGGGCGCCGATGCGCTCGGACTCTATGGAAGAGCGTACCAACTCATCAATGTACCAACGAGCAATCTCAACGCGGCAGTCGGTGGTGTCGTGTTTTCTGCAATATCGCGGCTCCACGATGATCCAGTACGTCTTAGGAACTACTTTCTGAAGGGCTACTCGCTTGTCTCCTCGTTAACCGTGCCCGTTTCCGTTTTCGGAGCCTTTTTTGCTAACGACATAGTTCTTGTTGCTCTTGGACCGAAGTGGACGGATGCGACAACGATGTTTCGCTTGTTGACTCCGACCATCTTCGTGCTCGGCGTTATCAATCCTACGGGCTGGCTCATCCAATCCGTTGGGCTGCAGGTACGAAGTTTAAGAATTGCCTTTGTCATCGCTCCGCTCGTCATGACCGCATATCTGGTTGGACTACCTTATGGTCCCAATGGCGTCGCGTTCGCCTTTTCGGTTGCGATGGCGGTGTGGCTGGTACCACATGTTTTCTGGTCGCTTCACAACACAGTCGTTTCCCCTTGGGACGTGCTACTAGCGACATGCCGGCCGTTTCTTGCGAGCGTCGTGGCCGCGGCTTTTGCCCTTGGCGTTGAATTCTATATGATTAACCCAGGCTACTTGCAGTCGCCTTTCTTGCGGCTTCTGATGACAAGCGTTGTCATGCTTATTGTCTATCTTGTGATTTTCTTGTTCGTCTTGGGGCAAAAGACGCTCTACTCCGACCTTCTGAGGGGATTGAAAGGCTCTACTTCGGCCAAAACTCCAGCTGGGACTGCTTTCGTGGACTCCGAAACAACCGAAAAAAATCTATGCACCTAGCGCGCGTCAATCCGCCAGTGTTGTGACCCAGAGGAACTCCGGTGACCAAGGACTCTCCCAAATTTTCGGTCGGGCTCGCTGTGCGCAATGGCCGACACTCTGTCGGACGCTGCATCGAATCGATCCTGTCTCAGGACTTCACCGATTTTGAACTTGTCATCAGCGACAACGCCTCGGATGACGGAACGAGGCGAATGCTCGAGGAATACGGGTGCGCCGACCCGCGTCTTAGGATCAACGTCAATCAGACCAACATCGGTTTGCACGAGAACATGCGGCGCGCCCTCGACCTGTCCCGAGGGACCTTCTTTCGCTGGATCAGCGCCGATGATTGGCTGGAACCGAGTTACCTTTCCACTTGCGTTCGTGCGCTTGAGAGCCGCCCCGACGCGACCGGAGTAACCACGTGGTTCACGATACACACGCCCGGTCGGCCGCCCCGATACGAAGAGTATCGGGGCGACGTCCCTGATTCGCCGGACCCGGCTCAGCGTTTCGAGCGTATGTTGTGGTTCTTGCACGCCGGAGACGCGAAATACGATCCGGTGTATGGCGTCTATCGGCGGGATCGCCTCATTCGAACACGCTTTCCGCATCCCTCGGAGCGGACCGACTGGCTGATTAGCGCCGAACTGGCGCTCCTTGGCCCTGTCATCCATGTGCAGGAGCGGCTTGCAAACCGCACACGCGAGTACCCCCGTGGCGTCGATCAAGTGGCCTTCAGGCGTCGTCTCGATCCCGTACTGGCAGAGCAACTGAGGACCAACCCACTCCGCCTGTGCCGCGAATTGTATGCCCTTGCCGTATCGGCGGATCTCTCCGATGCGCAGCTGCGACGTTGCAGGTCCGCGCTTCGGCGCTTCTGGATCAAAGAGCAGATCCGCCTGGCGCGCTCGGGAATCTCCGAAACACGGCATCGAATATTACGACGCTGAATGGCTAACGAGCGCCATCCGGGCGATGTACGGCCGGCGGGCTCAAACTAAAGGGTGAAATCGCCAAAAGGGTTGTGAAGCGTGGCGTGGAAACGATTGGCAGGCCACGATGAGGAAAGCTTGATTTAGCCTCGAGCTTACAATGGCGGCCCCGGGCCACGGAAATCCAACCCGAGCTCCGCGCCGTCTTTGCCACACGCCGAACGTCACGGCGGTATTATCGCTCCAGTCTCATGCCAAACATTTCCGGACCATAGGAAACCCGGCCCGTTGCGGTTGAACCCGGAGTGCGTTCCATAAGCTCCACATCTCGGATAATATCGTCTCGAGAAGCGATTGTTGGTGACGTGGACGTTGACGGGAGACGCGCCGTGCTGCGAGGGGCCATATAGGGTATAACTGCCACCGAAGAACAGATTGCCGTCAATGGTCATGTCGAATTGGCCCTCGGACAAGGCGAGGCATGAGCTAGATCCTCGCCAGTGAGTAGGCGAGAAGGCGCCGCCCGTCTCAATGCCGACAATGGTATTATGGATCACTCGGAGGCCGCCCGTATGATCCCAGCCATACGTTTGCAGGCCGTCGTCGTGATCTTCGCCCCAATCGGCAAAGTCGTGGATGTAGTTGTCGTGCATGTAGAGTGAACCGCCGCCATCAACTCCGTTTTCGCAGCCGTAGATTTCGCAGAACCCGACTTCGATGGCGTTGTATACACCATCCAGCAAGTGGGAAGCGTCATGATTATCCTTAACAGGCACGCCATAGAGCCTGCAATTCAGAACCTTGAGATTCTTGTTGCCAAGCTCGCCCGGCACACCAACACACCAAAGCTGGCCAGAGCCGTTGACGATGCAATTCTGGACCGTAACGTTATTGGCGTGGACCACAATCGCCCCGGTCACACGGAGCCCGCTGACCACAGCGTTGTCTGTGCGAACCTCGTAATTCCCCGTGTAGTCCTGAAATATCGTGTGAGCGACCGGGCCCGTGTTGGTTTCATCGGGAAAGCCGGCAAACTGCGTCGCAGGGGCTGGCACGGGAGATTGTGCTATCCCAGCCGTGGCAAACGACATAGCGCCGGAGAGGAGACCGGTCGTCAGCACGCGTCTGTTGATCTTGTCCATGGCGTTCGGCACGGATCCGAGAACGTCTTTGTCAGCTTACTGAGCTTACCTCGCCGGCGACGCCACTGCAGCGCATCGCGCAGTTGAGCCATTGCAGCTAGGCGTCGTTCTGCATTCACCGGCGGTTGGGCTCCGGGACTCGGCGGACCCATGCCTCGCGCCAAAAGGGATAGATCTGACGTGGGCAGAACCAACAGCCAGGGGTGCGCTCGCCAGAACAGACGGCGCCCTCAAGGATGAGGCAGTCCTTGATCTTGAGCATGCGACCGGTCTTGTCATCCACGATACGTCGCACCTTGTCCCTAATGCGCAAGTTTTGGCCGCAATAGGGAAGCATCTCACGGTCGAAGGAAAGCCCGAGATTCAGACCGCTGTCGTCTAGTGTGGCCGCAATCTCGGTCGGCGACCGCACTTGCACGAGATCACCGGGCTGAAGATCACTTGACGCTCCCCCCCTGGTACAATTTCCCGGGCCTCGCAACGGTAGCGGCCGCCGCAGGCCAGCACGACGTGCGAGCTCCAAGATAAGCCCCCGCACCAAAAGGCGGATGAAATACAGAAAACCAAAATTGCCGTTCGTCAATTCACGCCAATACTGTGCAAGATTAGACTTTTTCAGCTCCGTGGTGGCCTTGAGGGCATCGGTTGCCTGGCAGCGCCAAACCTCAGATCGTTGGCCTTCGATCTCGCGCACAGTCCGCGTTCCCGCCTGCGCAAGACGATCAAGCTCGGCGGCGGCCTCGTGGCTCTCATCGCCCACACCTGACTTATCGTCAACGCGACGAAGCCAAGCGTCCTTCCAATAAAGCAAGCAGCCGGCCTGACAGCCGTCGTGACCTGCCCCGTCGCAACGGGGACTGTCGAGATAGACCGTGCCGGACATGCGACGGCTTCCAGTTGCCGTGATCGTGTCACAGATCCTGTCCACACGTCGAGTTACCGTGAAGCGTCGCCCCGCATAACGGGCCATCTCTGGCATGAACGGCAACTTCTCAAGAGCGGCATCACCGTCCAACGTCGCGAGAATCTCCGCCGCGGACCGGACCTCAACAACATCGCCTGGGCGCAACGGACGCTTATCTGCAGATGACATGGTGTGTGCCTTGTAAATAAATTGGTCAATTAATCTAGCCTTATTATATTTATTATTCCATGACAACATCAATTGTGATGCCCGTGCCGTCGCCAGCGCCGCGCGGCGCCGCAAGTCCAGCCGAGGGTCGAACTCACGCGACTGGAAAATACTCAATAAGAACAAGATCAATTTGTCTGATAAGCCGAAAGACCCGCGTCCGGCTCTGATTAACATAAACTGCGAATGAATTAACTTAATTATTTATTTAAATATTGATTTATGGCGCCTTAATCGCAAATCTATTTAAATCGGAACTCGATGGGACGCTCCATGAATAACACCGTTTTCTTCGACTCGAACGTTTCAGATGATGTCCGACGTCGGCAACTGTATGATGGGCAACTCTTCGTTTACGGCGTCCGGCCGAGTGTCCTTGCTCTAACCAACTTTGCGCGGTCGATGATCGAAGACGCGTTTGGCGGGCTCGATCCAAGAACCGCACAAAGGAACATGGAAGTCGAGCGTTACGCGGACATTCTCGGAAGATTGAAACCAGCCTTCATACACCATCCGGAATCGAAGCGTCACCTCAAGGCGGTTTTGGAAGATTTTGGCTGCGATCCAGAGAAGACCTTTTTCGACGTGCCCAGAATGCGCAGCTCCACGAGCGACAACTATCTCACGACCGGTATTGCATTCGCCTGGCACGCTCACCGGGATACCTGGTATTCGGCTCCCCTTTGCCAGATCAACTGGTGGCTGCCGATCTACGACATCGAATCGAACAACGCCATGGCATTCCACCCGCGTTATTGGACGAAGCCCGTCAAGAACAGCTCGTCCGACTATAACTATTATGTTTGGAACAAGATGCATCGCGGGGAAAGCATCGCGAAGATGATCAAGAGTGACCCGCGTCCGCTGCCACGCGCGACCGAACCGATGGAGCTTGACCCGCAGATTCGCCTCATTTGCCCTGTGGGCGGCGTCCTGCTGTTCTCCGCGGCGCAAATGCACTCAAGTGTACCGAACACATCGGGCGTAACCCGCTTCAGTATTGACTTCCGGACCGTCCATTTGGACGACGCTACGGCAAAGCGAGGTGCGCCGAATATCGATTCCGCATCCACTGGAACCGTTATGCGAGACTATCTTCGGTGCACAGATCTGTCGCGAATGCCCGAGGACGTCACTGCACTCCATGATGACGGCACCGAGGCTGGCGGAGAGCTGATCTACGCGCCGAAGACGGTCGGCGCCAAAAGTCGGGCTTCATAGACTCTGATGCAGCGATTCTGATCGCTCTAAAACCGGCAGTGCCTGCCTGGTCGGTCGATTGAAAATCGCGGTCAAGATAGGTTTCGCACCCGCGGCATTTTCGGTGTGGCATTACAGGCCAAGCCGATACGGCGGGTCAAATCTCGTGTGGCACGAAGGTTCGTCAACTCGCCTGGGAAAGCCCGACCGATGTCGCCGCTGAAACGGGAGAATGTCTAGCCAAGGAGTTGGTCGCACGCACCCGCTTTGTCCGGCGGTGCAGCGAGGTTTGATCTATACCAATCGACCGTGCGGCGCAGGCCCTCGTGCAGTATTGTCGACGGGCTCCAGCCGATCGACTTGTAGGTAGCAACCAGATCGACCGCCATTGGCCGCTCGAGAGGTCGATCCGGAACGGCGCCGAACAGCGGTTCGGGTGCGCCTGGAATCAATTGTCTCAGCTCCTGAACGAGTTCCCGGATCGAGCATACCTGGCCCGACCCGATATCAACCGTGCGACCATTGGCACCAGATGCGCACGCGCATGCGACAAGGCCGTCGACGACGTCATCGACGCTGATCCAGTCAACCAGCCGAAAGCCGCTGCTCAGCTTGGGGCGATCGCCGCGCAGAAAGGCGGTGGTGACATAGGGGACCAGCTTCGTGAGGTCGGTCTGCCCCGGCCCGTAAACCATCGAGATCTTCGTCATGACGACCTCGGTCCGGTACAGCGCCTCGAACATTCGCGCGTAAGCCGCCGCGGCTCCTTTTGCAGCGGCATATGGCGAGCAAGGCACGGAATCCGCCTCATCCGGCTCCTCGAGTGAGCCTGCGAAGACGATTCGACCCGCACCGCTCTCAGCAGCGGCAAAAAGAAGATTGAATGCGGTAAGGAAGTTGCTTTGCATGATCGGCAGCACGACGTCGAGGCTGCGCGACCCCGTCACCAGACTAGCGAGATGATAAGTCTTGTCAGGCAGAACGGCCCGGATCAGTTCTTGCGTTGCCCGCAGGTCGATCAGATCGACGTTCCACCAACGGATCGCAGCGGCGCATGGAGCATCGCTCATATCTCCACCGATAGATCGCCACCAAGCCACCACATCAATGGGCGGCTGACGCGAGACCGCGTGCAACTCTACCCCGGAAACCGCTAGCCTCCTGCACAGCTGCGCCCCGATGAAACCTCGCGCGCCAGTTACCAGTACCTTTTCCATAGCTGCACCCTGGAGCCTAATCCCGAAAGTAGAACAGGCTCCCGAAAAGATCATGTTCGGACGAAAGATTGAGCGCGTCCACGAGTTGAAGCAAAGTCATCCCCACCACATGGCAAAAGCTGCTGTGGTGCATCAGATCGGACTTCACCTTTGCTCGTTTGCCTGGGCGCCAACCGATCAAGCCAGCGAGACTTTGCGCGCGAAAAACGCCTCCGCATAGCGTTCCTGCGCCCGGCATTCCATCCCCCTCAGCCGTGCCAGGCCGAGAAAGGTTTCGGCATCGAACCACTGCTTCGAGCGTTGGCTGCCGAAATGCCTGACGAGCAAATCTACTTTGCGCTGCATTGCAGATGCTGACACCGGCATATAGAAATTCGGTCTTGCCATATCGCCATCCCACTTCGGTATCTCGTACTCAAGGATGAGATGGTCTCGGAACGTATTCCAGGCAAGGCGAGCGAGCTGACGATGGTCTTGATGTGCATCGTCGCCGCGGTGCGTGAGGACTACATCGGGATCAACGCGGTCTTTCAATTCCTCGAACCAGACCTTGATTTTCTCACCCTGCTCAGGGAAGAAACCGTCTCGAAAGGCCATGACTTCGATGTTGCTGCTCGCAGCTTCCCGCAGAAAATCGTTCGCGGACGCTCTCGCTTCCTGTTCGCGCTCGCCGGCACCACTGAGCACGCACCAATGAACGTCGAGGCGAATCCCCTGATCCAGCCAGCTAAGCAGTGTTGCTCCTGCACCAATCTCGATATCGTCAGAGTGCGCCCCCAGGCATAGCACCGATAGCCGATCACCCGGTCCTACGATCCGAAGCGTCTTCACGAATTCACCGCGACGGCAACCTGGTTGCTGAGCTGCCACGGCGTATCGCCACGTTCGATCATCTCCTCGAGGACCTGCCTGTCCCTGAGCGTATCCATGGCGCGCCAAAATCCTTCATATCTGTATGCCATCAGGTCGCCGCGCTCGATGAGGCGCTTGAATGGCTGAACCACCAACTCGTCTCCTTCCCGGATGTGGTCGAATATCTCCTTGCGGAAGATGAAATACCCGCCATTGATCCAGATCTCCGATTCCTGGCTCTCGCGTATCTGCTGCACGGTGCCACTCTCATCAAATTCAGCAAGGTGAAAGGTAATTGGCGGATGTATGGCTATGAAGCAACCAATCTTGCCGCTCTGCCGGAAGCGCTCGATCATGTGCGGGAGCGGTGCGTCGGTCAGTCCATCGCTGTAATTGGCAAGAAACATCTCCTCATCCTCGACCAGATGACGGACCGCAAGCAGACGCTGACCAATATTGCGCCATATTCCCGTGTCCACGAGTGACACGCGCCAATCTGCAGGTCGCGCACCCAGCAATTCGACTTTCTTGCCAAAATGAGAGATTACGCAGTCACTATTTGCCGCCTGCTTGTAGTTGAGAAAATAGTCTTTCACCACGTTTGCCTTGTACCCAAGGCACAGGATGAAATCCCGATGCTCATACTGGCTGTAGTATTGCATGACATGCCAGAGGATTGGCTGATGACCGATCGGTATCATCGGCTTCGGGATGCTCTCCGAATACTCGCGGATCCGGGTACCAAGTCCCCCGCAGAACAGAACTACCTTCATGGCGCAAACTCTCGCGGATCGATAACCTCTACATTCGGAATGGGCACCACCATCTTGCAGCCCCAAGAGCTCACGTGACGCATCTGTCCGACGATTTCGCTCTTCAGATTCCACGGCAAAATCAGGATATAGTCCGGTCGCGCCTCGTCGATCGCGGAGACCGGATGAATCGGAATGTGCATTCCGGGCGTGTAGCGCCCGTGCTTGTAAGGATTGCGGTCGACGGCAAAATCGAGAAAATCAGTGCCGATCCCGCAGTAGTTGAGCAACGTGTTGCCTTTGCCAGGGGCCCCATACCCGCAGACCTTTGCACCCTTCTGCTTGCATTCAATGAGGAATGACACGAGTTGGCGCTTGGTGCGATGAACATTTGCAGCGAACCTGGTGTAACTCCCAATGTCCTCGAATCCAATTTCTCGCTCGTGAGCCAGCAAGCTATCGACTTGCGGAGCTATCGCGTGCCTGCTGTCCAGATGGCAGAGATACACACGCAGCGATCCTCCGTGTGTTGCAAGTTGTTCGACATCAAATATTTTCAGGCCGTGCCTACTCGCGAGACGATCAATGGTGACGAGCGAAAAATACGAGAAGTGCTCATGGTAAATGGTGTCGAACTGGTTTTCCTCGATCAAGCGCTCGAGATGTGGGAATTCAAGTGTGACCACTCCATCTGGAGCCAGAAGACAAGCCATTCCGGCCGTGAAGTCGTTGAGATCGGGCACCTGCGCCAGCACATTGTTACCGACGATGAGATCGGCCGTGCCGCCTTCCGATGCAAGGCGCCGGGCAAGATTCAGCCCAAAGAACTCAACCAATGTTGGAACATTCTTTGCCCGGGCAGCCTCGGCCACGTTCGCGGCTGGCTCGATTCCGAGAACGGGAATCCCCATCGGCAGAAAGTGTTGAAGCAGATATCCGTCGTTGCTCGCAAGCTCAACGACCTTGCTCTTGGGCCCGAGCGCAAACCGCGTCGCGACCGTTTCGCAATACCGACGCGCATGCTGAACCCAGGAGGTGGAATATGAAGAGAAATACGCATACTCCGTAAATATGTGCGCCGGTTTGACGTACTCCTGCAACTGCACCAGGAAGCAGCCGTCGCACACCAGCACGTGTAGCGGAAAATAAGGTTCCATCTGATCGAGTTGATCGCCACGCAAAAAGCTTTCGCACAGTGGTGACATTCCAAGGTCGACGAACGTCGTCGCGAGCTTTGCGCCGCAAAGACGGCAACACCCGCGCGGAGACGTCTCGGTGCTCACTTTGGCGGTCTGGCGTGTCGCCACCTGGATCGATTTTGCTTGACTGCTAAACATTGCTATGCGCACGCCCTGCCCTAACGCCGGCCCTCAACCCTAGGCCGGAAATGAACAACTGCCGACATAATACACACCCAGATTTAAATTTAAATATAGTTTTGAAATAATAAATGCTATATTTTCGTTAATTAAATGGCCAAACGAACCTCCTTCCGCCAGCTCTCGCCAAAACAAAGGCTGCGGACGGCAACTTTGGAAATCCGGAGGCAGTCATTCAGATGGAATTTTGCCCTACAGAACTCCATGGAGCCTATCTCGTACGACTTGAGCCGGTGCACGACAGACGCGGCTTCTTCGCTCGCAGCTTCTGTATCGAAGAATTCAGGACCCATGGACTTGAAGCTCATTATCCGCAGCACAGCATCTCGTTTTCTGCCCGCAAGGGAACTCTGCGCGGCATGCACTACCAGGACGCCCCGTACAGCGAGGCAAAATTGGTCCGCTGCAGCCGAGGCGCGATCCTGGACGTTATTATCGACATCAGGCCGGACTCACCGACCTATCGGAATTCCCAGGGATTTGAGCTTTCGAGCGCGAGCGGCGACCAACTCTACATTCCGAAAGGGTTCGCGCACGGATTCCAGACGCTTTGCGATGACGTCGAGGTGAGCTACCTGATTTCCACGCCATACCAGCGTGAATCCGCCCGCGGCATTCGCTACGACGATCCGGCGTTCGGGCTGAATTGGCCGGAATCGATTACGGAAATTTCCGAGAAGGATTTGCATTGGCCTGATTTTTCTCAATAGAGCGCTCGAGTCTTGTTCGGCTAAGCGTCTCTTGCCGGCACTGCAACGCAACTTCCTGAATCAAATGGTGGTTTATGGCGGCCATTCTCCAGCTCAACGCCAATGCTGGCTCTCTGGTCCAGTTGAGAACAGGTGCAGCGGATGCGCCTCTTTTTCTCTTCTTCGGAGGCGACGGCAACCCCCGCGGTCTCTCCGCACTGACATCGCGCATGCACAACTCCAGAGCGTTGATTGGCATCGATTTTTGCCGAGGCGACAGTCATGGTGAGTTACCTTCGACCGTCGAAATCATGGCGGATCGCAGCTGCTCTGCAATCCGCGCGCTGCAGCCTCGCGGGCCCTATCACCTTGTTGGCTATTCGTTTGGAGGCCTGGTCGCGATCGAGGTTGCGCGCTTGCTTCAACAGTCGAACGAGGAGATTGGACTGGTAGGACTTATCGATACTCGGTTCGACCAACGCTTCTGGCCGACACATATCTTTCTCCGCTCACAGGTGCACGTGATCTACCGACATCTGGCGATCCTTGTCGGACTTCCACTGAACCAAATTGCTCCGACGTTCTTCCATCGCTCTCGGCGACTCCTCTATCGTTTGCTGAGACGAAAAATGCCTGTCTCTCGACCCACCTCGACGACAACAGCAGACACGATGAGCGCAACCGAGCAACACTGCAGAGCGGTGATGGCCGAATACCGTCCAAAGTACTATGCGGGTAAGATCACTTCGTTCGAGGCCGACAATCACGATGCATACGGTTGTAGCCCGGCCGAGGTCTGGCAGGGAATGGCTGCTGACATCGAATGCCAGTCTATAGCTGGCACCCATGTCGGCATCGTAACTGACAGCACATCACTCAATGACCTTGCCGCTGCCCTCGACTCCACCCTTACGGCCTGCCTACCGCCCCTCTTTCCTTGACTTGGGATTTTCGGCCATCTCCGCCTTTGCAGTGGGGCCGGCGGCTTGACCTTGCCCTGCGGTCAGCGTTCGATGATGCTCCGCTCCGCCGTCCGCGTCGAAATCTTCGGCCACCTCCGCATTTGCGATATAAACTTGGGGGATGACGCGACGTGTTGGGCAGCGACGTCCACGGCGCACCTCTCATCCAGATTGACGCTGCACGTCCGTCCCGATTGGCGCACTTTTGGAAGGGGCTGGCATCGTGCGCAATCATCTATTTTGGTTGGCAGCGAACACTGGCCTCAAAAGCCCGCTCCGATACAGTTGTCGCGCTGTGTCTCGGATTACCGAAAATGGCAAATTGCCACGCTCGGCAATATCGAGCAGCGAGTGCATTCCATCAGAAAGGTTCAGGATCCACAGCATAGCCATGTTGGCAGCTGCGGCGCCCTTATCTCCGCCGACTGGTCCATAAAGTCCGCGCCGCCCCAGTTGGGGCTCGCATTTCGGCATTGTGTTGCAATACACCTCGTTGTTTTCCACAATATCGATTGTCTCAGCAATGAGCCCGTACGACTGGGACAAGTGGTTGGGTGCGATGAACTCGAGATTGTCGCCCGACGTGTGATACTCAGGAATTTCGCCGAACTTGCTGCGCTGGAAGAGCCCTACCGGCAAGTTGAATCCGGGTGAGCAATACTGCCGTTCGTCATATCCGTATGGAGAAAATTCAAGAATCGTCGGCGCCAGCCCGGAATGATGCATCGCATGGACAACTGCCCGGTCAATCTCGCTATGACCACGCCGGCTCTTCTTGTAGGTGGGGCCGCCGCCATCTCCAACCATCGAAACGACAAGCCCGTGCTTGATGCGTTGGCAGCGATCCTCATTACGCGCTAGCCATGTGATCGCACCGATCGTGCCCGGCGCAAACAGAAACCGGTAAGTGTATCGCGTCTGCAGGCCCGCCATCCGCTTCGCGAGGTGTGTAAGCAGCGCGACACCGGAACAATTGTCGTTGGCGAGCGAGGGGTGGCACACGTGGGCCGAAAGCAGAAATTCATCCTCGGATTCGCCCTGGTGCAGATATTCACCGTAAGTCAGGTATCCGTCCTCGAGAGTCGAGTCGATGACAACCTCGTAGGTCTCGTCCCTGAGCCCCTCAAACAAGCGGTGGGGCATGCAGAATGCCCAATTCTCCGCGTAATATGATGTTCGATAAGGGATCCGGTCGGGTTGATCCGGCAACGTGTAGACGTGCTGCTTCAACTCAGCTAGCGAGATGCGCTTTCGCACCGGCAGGCTATAGCTCATGACGTGCAGATTTGAGTGAGCGAAGTCGAGTATCTTCTCGCCTCGCTCATTCTTTATATACGCATCGCGAATATTCCATTCGCGGGGAATGGTCCAGTCGAAGACCTCTGTCCCGGTCGGCACTTCGTGGATCTTGAGGTCGATGTGCATGCCGATCGCGCGCAACGTCTTCCGTACCCCATTACCCGTAATGCTGCGGCAGATCGGGTATATCTCGGCCGCAAAGGCAAATATATCCTCGCCCGGATTCCCGGTCGCTAGCCTTTCGCCGACCGAAAGCTGATCTTTCACGATACAGCTTGAAGCAGCTTCGATTGGCGCAGGTCGCCATTAAGGACCTGCTCCGCCAGCAGCTTCCGAATATGGCCGATGCGTTGATATCGCGGCCCTTCGAATTCCTCCAAAGTCAAGTTTGACGAGCGATAGACCCTGTACAGCTGTTCGGCGCCCATTCGAGCGTCCCAGCGCGGCTGGAATCCTGGCAAGTTGCAGCGGATCTTTTCGAAGCTCACTCGGTAGGACCGCTCATCTGGACTCGCATCCTCCGCAAACTCCACCGTAGAATTCGGCACCACACTCGCGACGATCTCGGCTAGATCCCGAATTCGATAATTGTGAGCGGTCTGACCGACATTGAATGCCTCATTGAAAACGGATTCGGCAGGCGCCTCCAATGCGGCTATGAAAGCTCGAGAAATATCCTCGATGTGGACGATCGGCCGCCAGGGCGAGCCGTCCGATTTCAGGTGAATTCTTCCTGTCGTAAACGCCCATGCAACAAGGTTATTCAGGACAATATCGAAGCGCAGTCGCGGCGAGACTCCGTACGCTGTCGCTGGCCTCAGATACACCGGGCAAAACCCGTCGCCGGCCAACGCCGAAATATCACGTTCGGAGGCTACCTTGGATTCTCCGTAGGCCGTCACCGGATTGAGCGCGGCGGTCTCATCGATCATTTCCTCGCCGGCTTTTCCATAGTTGCTGCAGGATGAGGCGAACACGAAACGACGTACGCCGGCATGTTTCGCAATCTCGGCCATGCGAACGCTTGCGCGATGATTGATCTGGTCAGTCAGCTCAGGCCTCAGATTACCGAGCGGATCGTTGGAGAGCGCGGCTAGATGCAGCACAGCGTCGAAGCCAACGAGATCCGCAACCTCCGCGTCTCTGACGTCCTTCCAAATCGTCGGGACCTCGAGAATGCTACCGCCGGCGGCGTATGTACACCGGGAGTAGATGTCACTGTCCATTCCAGCCACCTCGTGACCGGCGCCGACCAGCATTGGCGTCAAGACCGTGCCGATGTAGCCAAGATGACCTGTTACAAGAACTCGCATTGCCATTCTCCATCGCACTCAATTTTATGAATGAAATTCTGCCCGGCTTTCGTGTTTCGGCTTGCGCCCTGTCAAGCGCCGGCCCTCCTATCGGGAAGATCGTCTCGAGCACACAAAGTGCAGTGCCAGGATGGCTGCACGCACGGCTTCTTCAAGGGATGTTGTGACACAGCAAGAGGACTCATGAAGCCAGAGCCTGCCGTTGCCGCGCGGTCGCAAGTCCTCGTTCGGAGCGCCACCACTTCACAAACTCCGTCAGTCCGAGTTCGAGCGGCACCGTAGCTTGGAAGCCTAGCAGACGTTCCATTTTGCCTGTCGACGCCACGCGGCGCGGTACAGGATTGATCGAGTGCTCGGGTGCGATTTGCGGGAGCACGCCGTCATGGCCCATAACGGAAGCCAAGGCCGAAGCGAGCTGCACCAGGCTTGTTTCGATGCCGCTCCCCACGTTGAACACCTCGTCGCTGACCTTTGCCCTCGCCGCAAGGATGGTTGCGCGTGCTGCGTCACGGACATGCACTAGGTCCAAGGTCTCCTGGTCGTGCCCAACTATCACCGGCGGCGTTCCAGCCTCCATTTCCTCCATCCAGCGGATCAGCATCTCGGCGTATCGACCGTGCACGTCCATTCGGCTGCCATACACGTCAAAATATCGCAAAGCGATATAGTCGAGACCGTGCATATCGTTATAAGCGCGGAGCAGGCCTTCATTGCAGACCTTCGCTGTTCCACAGACCGTACGGTTTCCATACGGGTTCTGATGCTCCGTCGTCGGAAATTCCTCCGCCGCACCGTACACCGAAGCGGAAGACGCGGCTATGAGCTTCTCGACGTCATACCTGACGCAAAGTTCAAGCAGGTCGAAGGTACCGTTCACCATGACCTCCATGGCAAGACGCGGTTCGGCCATGCAATGGGCGCTGCATGGTGCAGCGTGGTGAAAGATGATGTTGGCTCCTTTTACAAGCGCTTCCACCAACTTGGTGTCGCGCAAATCGCCGCGGACCAATCGCACGGGTCCTCGATTAAGCGACTTCCTAAGATTCTCCGGTCGGCCGGTCGTCATATTGTCGAGCGCGACGATCTCGACGCAACCTTCGTCGCACAACAAATCTACGATATGCGAACCGATGAATCCGGCGCCTCCGGTAACGAGAACGCGCTTGCCCTTGAGATCCATCCTGACCGCTCTCCTGGTTCTAGGCTAATCGGCCATATCGAGGCATTTTGTCCTGAAATGCCCAGTTGCTTCGAAATATTCGCGTCTCTCGTGTCGCGACCTTTCTCACTTCGGCGGCAACAATGCCCGGTTGCTCCGGCAACAGCTCGGGATAAATGGGAAGCGATAGAAACTCACGCGCAAGCCTCTCACTTACAGGCAGATCGCCGACACGATATCCAAGTTCTACGTAGCTCTGTTGTAAATGGACCGGAACGGGGTAATGAATGCCAACGCCAATTCCCGCGCGGCCCAGCATGGCAAGAGCCTGATCGCGATGCAGAAGCCTAAGGGCGTAGATATGATAGACATGCCGGCTGTGGCTGGGTGGCCGCGGACGCGCAAGTGCCAGATCGGACAGCTCCTGATCATACTTCGTGGCGATCGATCGACGAGCCTCGGTCCAGGCTTCGATGTGGTCCATCTTCACGTTCAGTATTGCCGCGTGAACTTCGTCCATTCGGCCATCGTATCTTGCGAAAATATGATTTCGCTCGTCCTCCGGCGTTCGATCGAGGAGCAAGGACACGCGTCGCGCAAGTTCCGGCTGATCGGTAACAACTGCTCCGGCCTCGCCATGGGCTCCGAGATTCTTGTCGGGATAGAAGCTGAAGCAGCCGAAATCTCCGATCGAGCCGGCACGCCTGCTCTTGTACACAGCACCATGCGCCTGCGCAGCGTCCTCGATTACAAACAGACCATGGCGGCGGGCAATCGACATGATTGGATCCATGTCCGCCATGAGCCCATGCAGATGGGCCGGCAGGATCGCCCTCGTTTTGTTCGTAATCGCAGCCTCGAGTAGAGCAGGGTTCATCGTCCAGGTGACTGGATCAACGTCCACAAAGACAGGTGTTGCACCGCAGCTGATAATGGCAGCCGTCGCCGCGACGAAATTCATCGAGACCGTGATCACCTCATTGCCCGGCTCCACGCCAGCGGCCAGCAATGCGAGACGGAGCGCCGATGTGCCACTGTTAACGGCGCTGCAGCAAGCGACGTTGCAGTAATCCGCGAAGCGTTTCTCGAAAGCGCCCGCTTCACGTCTCCATCTAGACCGTTCGTCTCGAATGGCACGCGCGATCGCAACGTCGATTTGCGATCCGACCGTGCGAGCTTGTGCTTTCAAGTCCAAGAAGGGTATCAAATCGGTTACCATGCTCGCTGTCGAACAACCCAAACCAATTTAATCGCATCTTTCTATTTAAATCAAATAATAAATAACAACAATAAAATCGCAATTAACGAAACGCCGACCATACATTTTCAAGCGGCACACATACCGCGAAACCGGGTTAAATAACCCGAAAGCCGGCCATTGGAAACTGGCCCGTAGAGAACATTTGGACAGCGCAAAGTTTGCGCCACCAATCTGCGGCCGGCTCCGAACGGTAGACTGGTTTTATCGAATGAAATGCGAGACTTCGTTCAGATACTTGCCGTAGCCGCTTTTCTCCAGGGGCCCGGCGAGCGCGGCGACTTGATCGCGATCGATAAAGCCCTGCCTCAGGGCAATTTCCTCCAGACAGGCAACCTTCATCCCCTGTCGCTTTTCGAGCGTCTGCACGAACATCGCCGCATCGATCAGCGATTCCACCGTGCCTGTATCGAGCCAGGCGAAACCTCGACCCATCCGCTCTACATGGAGCTTCTTGGCCGAAAGATAGCGCATCTGCAGATCCGTGATCTCGAGTTCGCCGCGCGATGACGGCTCGACGCGTCGTGCGTAGCGCACGACGTTGTTGTCGAAGAAATAGAGACCTGTGATCGCCCAGTTCGAGCTCGGCTGCTTCGGCTTCTCCTCGATTCGCAGCGGGCGATCGCCCTCATCGAACGTAACGACGCCATACCTCTCCGGGTCTCGTACATGATAAGCGAAAACGGTTGCACCTTCCTCACGCTCGGCAGCCCTTGCGAGCATTTCGCTCAGGCCGTCGCCAAAGAAGATGTTATCTCCAAGCACCATCGCAACGCGATCGCTCCCGATGAAGTCGGCGCCAATAATGAACGCATCCGCCAGACCGGCGGGTCGGGGCTGCTCCGCGTAGCTGAGCCTAACTCCCCATTGACTGCCGTCCCCCAGTAAACGCTCGAACTGACACCGATCTGATGGCGTGGTTATGATAAGAACCTCGCGCACGCCTGCCAGCATCAGCGTTGACAAGGGATAGTAGATCATCGGCTTGTCATAGATGGGCAGTAGTTGCTTGCTGATCGCTCTCGTGATTGGATACAGTCGAGTTCCGCTGCCCCCGGCCAGCACAATTCCTTTCAGCATCGATTCTACCTTCCGCGAGTTGGTCGAGACAAGTTTCGAGAGAACAAGGCCATAACGGCAATCGAATGCCTAAGACGCGTTCGGCCTTGGATGAATCGAGACGCGAATTCCGCGGCCGTCGCGCGGCCGTCTGGTACTGTTCGCTCGTGATCGCCTCAAGCTGCGGCACTCGGATTCCGCGATGAGCGAGCAAGTCGAAAATCGCTTGGGCAAACCCATGCCAAGTCGTCTCACCTTGTCCGGCAAGATGAAAGATGCCGGCCATGGCTCTACGATCGTGGGTTAGCAGTCGCGCCGAGAGCTGAAGGATCGCCGACGCAAGGTCGAGCGCGGAAGTTGGATTTCCACATTGGTCCTGAACGACTCTGACGACCGGTTGCGATTCACAGAGCCGCAGCATCGTCCGAACAAAGTTGTTGCCATAGGGACTATATAGCCATGAAGTGCGAATTACCGTTGCCAGGGGGTGAGCTGCTAGTACGGCAGCTTCGCCAGCGAGCTTCGATGCGCCGTACACATTCATTGGCGCAGGAACATCGCTTTCCTCGTAAGCATCCAGCTTTGTGCCGTCAAAGACATAGTCGGTTGAGATGTGGATGAACGGTATATTCATTTGCCATGCGACATCGGCCAACGCGGCCGCTGCGTCGCGATTAATGCTGAATGCTCTTGCTACTTCCGATTCTGCTAGGTCCACCGCCGTGTAAGCGGCAGCGTTGATGATCATGGACGGTGCGAATGGATCGATCGCTCGACAGAGCTCCCCATGGGCCTCCAGATTGAATTCGCTGCGTCCAAGGGAGACCACGGGCATGCTGTGCAGCACCGCGAGGTCATGAAGACACCTTGCCAACTGACCGTTGCGACCAGCAATCAAAATGGGCCTTTCCGTCATTCGCAGCCTCAATGTTGTGTAGCCAAGAGCCCTAGACGCGAGCCGTCATAAACCCCGCTGCGGGCACGCTCCCACCATGCGCGGCTCTTGAGATACCATGCGACTGTTTCGGTCAGCCCCTGCTCGAACGTCCTTGTGGGCCGCCAGCCGAGCTCACGGCGAGCTTTCGATGCGTCAATCGCGTAGCGGACATCGTGTCCCGGACGATCCGGCACAAAGGTAATCATCGATCGTCTCGTTGCCGGACCGGGATACAGTCCGTCGACGACGTCGCAGATCTGGGTGACCACGTCGAGGTTGGACCGTTCGCTATCGCCGCCGAAATTGTACTTCTCGCCGGGCTTGCCTTCCGACAGAAGCGTGATCAAACCTGCCGCATGATCCTCAACATGCAGCCAGTCGCGTACGTTTCGGCCGTCGCCATACACTGGCAGCGGCTTGCGCTCGATCGCATTGAGAATCGTCAAAGGGATGAGTTTTTCTGGAAATTGGAACGGCCCGTAGTTGTTCGAGCAATTCGACACAATGACCGGTAGGCCATAGGTCTTGAACCACGCAAGCGCGAGATGATCCGAGGCCGCCTTGCTCGCCGAATAGGGCGAGCTCGGCCGGTAAGGCGTTTCCTCCCGGAAGTAGTCGGCAAGTCCGAGTGAGCCGTAGACCTCGTCTGTCGAGACGTGAACGAAGCGAAACCGCTTTCGTCGTGGCACCGAGAGGCCCTCATAGTATTTTCTGGCTGCTTCCAATAACGTGTACGTGCCCACGATATTCGTGGCAATGAAAGCGGCCGAGCCTGTGATCGAGCGGTCGACGTGACTCTCGGCTGCGAGGTGAACAATCGCGTCAGGCTGGTAGCTGCTAAACACGAAATCCATGGCCTCGCGGTCGCAGATATCCTGCTGCTCGAACAAGTATGACTTTAACCCCTCGATAGGCGCCAACGAGGCTGAGTTGGCCGCATAGGTCAGCTTATCGACATTGATCACTGCGGCGTCCTTCTGCAGCACCAAGCTACGGCACACTGCAGACCCGATAAATCCCGCTCCCCCGGTCACCAAAACGCGCATCTGACCGCTCTCCGTCACTCGAAAATGGCCGTAAGCTGGTCCAGCCTGGGCAGGGACCTGTCTTTTGGCGACACTTGGGCCTCGACTGTTGTCACCGGCCACTCGATCGCCAGTGCCGGATCGGCCCAATAGAGCCCTCCGTCATGGCTTGGAGCGTAGACCTGGTCGACCTTGTAGAACACGATGGTCTCAGGTTGCAGCGTGCAGAAACCGTGCGCAAAGCCTTTCGGGACAAGCAGTTGCTCACCCGTTTTGCTATCCAGCTTGACAGCTATATGCTTTCCGAAGGTCGCCGATGAACGCCGAAGATCGACCACGACATCCAGAATAGCGCCGCTTAGCACTCGTATGAGCTTGGCCTGGGCGAACGGCGGTCGCTGGAAATGCAAGCCCCGGACCGTTCCAATCTTGTCTGAGCTGGATTGATTGTCCTGAACGAAATCGACATGAATCCCTTTCTCAGCGAAGGCCGATCGCTGAAACGTCTCACAGAAATACCCCCGCGCGTCGGATACTCGATCCGTTTGAATGATCTTAATATCTGGGATCTCTAAACACCGTACTTCCAGCATGAAAACGTCCTCCGGTACGTGGTGCTCAGTCCCGCCAGAAGGCGCAACGAGGTCTTCAAAGCACCGATCGAAATTGCTCTCGTCGAAACCGCTCTCGCCGCTGTCATTCGAGCCGTCATGATGGGCGCTCGCACATGCCACGCGTCTGCAGCGCGGGAGGAATTCGAGGCCTTGAGCCGGCTCGCTTCGCCTCGCCGTGCCAGCAAACACGCGGACCATTCAAGGCGTTCAACTGTCGTTGAATGATCGGGGAGGCCCGACACGCTTCTTACCTTCACGATCAGTCCCGCCGGGCTACCCTTTAACCACCAGAATTCAAATCTCATTTAATTCCGCCCGCCGATTATCGTCGAGCGCGCAAGAGCGACGCCGCACTTGGCCAAGAGGCCGCTTCCCATGGCTGTCGTCCAATTAATACCCGAATAATATTTAATTTGGCAATCATATTTTTCCGAGTTATATTCATTTAATAAATCATACCAGACGCTCGCATGCGGGCGGCCGAACCGACGCGCTCCCGACCCAGACAGGTACCTCATGCTTCAGAGCAATCTTCTACAGACCGACAGAACGCGCGTGTCTCTGGGCGAGCAGGCCCAGTCGAACCAAATCGACGGCGGGGGAATCGGCGATCTCGTCAAGTTCGCGGTTGTTTTTCTAAAACGTCGATATCTTATGATCATCGTCACCGCAGCTCTCGTATTTGCAGCCGCGATGCTCTACCTGCGGTTTGCTCCCCCCACCTACACAGCTCAAGTACAAATCCTGCTGTCCAATCCTCGAGCTCAATTCGTTCAGCAACAGTCACTTCTTCCGGAGCCCGTCGTCGATGCGGCCCAAATCGAAACGCAACTGCAGATGATAAGGTCGCGGGGAATTGCAGCGGCAGTCATAACGCAGCTGGATCTAGCCAACGATCCAGACTTTACGGGTTCACGGTGGTCCTTCAGCTCGTTACTGCAGCGTATTCGAAACCGCGGTCAGCAGCCGGAGCACGATTCGAAGGCTGATACGCCTAGGGAAGGCGCCATCGCCGCGTTGTTGGATAGGCTTTCCGCGTACAGGATCGGATATAGCAAAATCATCGAGGTCAGCTACAGTTCGAGCAGCGCAGAGCGCGCGGCGGAGATCGCTAATGCCGTAGCTAACGCGTACATTAACGACCAGATGAATGCGAAATTCGAGGCCACGCGAACCGCAGCCAGTTGGTTGCAGGAACGTCTCCAAAACCTCAATGAGCAAGCACTGACGGCCGAACGCGCCGTGAGCGCATATAAGTCTCAGAACAACATCGTCTCGACCGGCGGGAAACCGATTGACGAACAACCCGTCAACGATCTTAACGCGCGATTGGTGGCCGCCCGAACTCAGACCTCCGATGCACAGGTCAAGTTCAATCGGTACGACGCGGTCCTGCGTGCCAATGCAGCTGGCTCCTCCACGATCAGCGCTCCTGACGCGGCGAGCGCAGATGTCCTCCAGAGCGCGATTATCAATACGCTTCGGCAGCAATATCTCGAGTTGTCGCGTCGCGAAGCCGATTGGTCAGCCCGATTCGGCCGCGACCATTTGGCAGTTGTCAACCTGCGGACGCGGATACGCGACATTCGCACTTCCATCCTTGAGGAAGTTAAGAGGCTCGCCGAAACCAGCAAGAACGAATTGGAAGCTGCTCAGCAGCGGCAGCAGGAGCTCGAGAAGCAGCTTGCGCGAGCCGTCTCGCAATCGCGCCTGACGAACTCCGCAGAACTAACCATACGGGAGCTGGAGAGCCGAGCGAAAAGTCTGCGCGCCATGCATGAGGCGTTTCTGCAGCACTCCATGGGGGCAACTCAGCAGGAGACATTTCCGATTTCGGAAACACGGGTGATCTTTCCCGCCTCCCCGCCAGAGCGCAAGAGCAAGCCGAAGGCAAATTTTGTGCTGGGTTTAGGCCTAGCCGCCGGGCTGGCGCTCGGGATCGGCTTGGCTCTTCTGCGAGATGTTATGGACAGAGTTTTTCGCACGTCGTCACAGATAGAGGCCGCACTGGAGCTACCGTGCTTGTCGTTGGTCCCTTTGCTGTCGGCTCCGAAGGCGCAGAAGTCGACCGTCCGATCTCAGCAATCGGATGAAGATCTGCGATCACACACGATGTCAAACGTGCCGACGCTTCACCGAGCCGTCATCGGAATGCCGCTCTCCCGCTTCACGGAAGCCATCCGTTCGATCAAGCTTGCTATAGACCACACCCCAGTGAAGGCCTCCAACCAGGTGATAGGACTCACGTCGGCACTGCCAAATGAGGGCAAGACGACGATTGCAGCCTCTCTAGCTCACCTCATCGCACATAGCGGCAAGCGGGCTATTGTCGTCGATTGCGATCTTAGAAACCCTTCACTTTCCACAGCTATGGCTCCGAAAGCTGAATTCGGATTGCTCGAGGTGGCAAACGGAAAGCGTTCCCTCGAAGAAGCGCTCTGGCACGATGCCCGAACTAATCTCGCATTCTTGCCAGCCGTCCGCCGCGGGCCCCTGCTTCACACGAGCGAGATCCTGTCCGCCGAAAACGTAAGCAAACTATTCGATCGTTTGCGGCAGGCCTATGACTACGTCATAGTGGATTTCCCGCCACTCTCGCCTCTGGTAGATGTGCGCGTCACTGCGCCGTTGGTCGACTGCTACGTTCTCGTCGTCGAATGGGGACGGACGAAAATCGATGTGGTTCAGCATGCCCTGCATACTGCGCCGACCATCTCCGATTCCTTGATCGGCGTCGTCCTTAACAAGACCGATATAAGGGCAATGGCACGGTACGACGCTCACCGGAGTGATTACTACGATGACAGCCACTACGTCAGATATGGCTTGTCGGACTCTTAGGATGCCCCTCTGAGATGCGTCGGACCAAACGATGGAGTCAGCGCCTTCTGCAACATGCTCTCCGCTGTGAGCGGGTCAGAGTCAGAGATGGTGTAAAATGGTTGTCCAGTCTACAATGCTCGCTGTGCCTGCGGCCATTGCGCCGGCTTTTACTGTGGTCGAGAGCCTACTGGGTCCAGGGGTGCTATCTGGCTTTCTTGCGGCCGCCATACTGGGCGTCGGCCTCTTCTCCACGTCGTCAACCCTCGCCTCCTTCGCGAAGCTTCTGCGGCCCCTCTTCATTCTGGCTCTTGTCGCACCCGTGCTTTGGATCGCATTGCAAGTTGTTCCGATCCCGTTCCGCGGCCTCGGAAATCAGATCTGGGCGACGGCGTCGGCAGCCCTACACCAACCTCTCGCGGACAGGTTCTCAGTTGATGTACGCGAGACGATACTGGCGCTATCACATTACAGCCTTGTTCTCGCCGTGGCCCTCGTCACCGCCGTCGTTACCCTGGACAAGCAGCGGGCGGCGCAGGTCCTCAGTGTCCTTGTATCGGTCACTGCTGTCATCTGCATATTTTCGATATGGAGAAGAAGCAACCCGAGTGGTTCCGTGCCCGGCGAACAAGTCTGGACGGGCTCGACCGAGGCGGCACTTGGTGTCCTTCTCTCCACTGCAATGGCTATCCGCGCGGTCGACCAGCTGCGGCGGCCTAGACGGTCCCCTCGCGCGCCGACAGGACCGCTCGCCATGCTTAGCTGCGCAATTCTATCATTGATCGTCTCCCTATCGGCAGTCGCGCTTTGCAGCGGCTGGACCGCGCTGATTGCCGTTCTGCTCGGAGCGACAACCATCCTCACGGTGGTCGCTATTCGCAAATTGTTCTTTGGCATGTGGGGCAGAGCTGGCGTTCTCGCGACCGCCGCCATGTTGTTCGTCGCCGCCTTCACTTTCATTCCGATCAATCGAAATGCCGACCTGACGATTTCCTTATCGACACAAACTCGGGCCGCAACCGAGCGGATGCTACAGGACACTCACCCGATCGGAACCGGCGCAGGCACGTTTGTTGCGCTTCTGCCGATTTATGGGGACGTTGGCGTGGTCGCAATGCGCGAACGGCCGACCGCTGCCGCCGCGGTCGCGGTCGAGATGGGACGTACGTTCCTCTGCGGCCTGTTGATAGTCGCCCTCATCAGCGCCTGCATCTTGTTCGGGCGCGCCCTGTCTCGCAATCACGCTTACCTATACCCGGCGATCGGCGCAGGCGCTTCCGTATCGTTGACAATACTGGCATTTGCAGAAAATAGCCTTTTCGATTTATGGGCATCATTGTTGGTGGCGGCGGTTTACGGCCTAGCTTTTGCTCAAAGCCTGTCCAGTACAGCCCGCGACGTGGATTCCATCGAGTTGCGGCAGCTCACGCAGGAAGCCGGCGACCGAACCACGGCAGCGCGACGAATTCCTACAACCGCCATGGCTTCCCCATGGCCTCTGACACGCGTTGCTCTGACAGTGATCGGATTGCTGTTAGCTGCGCAAGCAGCGTGGATGGTCTCGCAAATCTGGCCTTTTGGTGATCGCCTCTCAGTTTCAGCGGTTGCCGGTTCGAACGAAGCCTGGGCGTCAGCGCTCCAATCCACGCGCGAGAATGCCGCGACGATCTCAGGGTTCTCTGCAACTGTGGGCCTTAGGTCTGACAAGGCTGCGGACCCGCAGAACACCGGGCGGTCCGCGGACTTGAATTCCTTTTCCGCAGTGCTGGAATACTCACCCCTTCGAGGCGACGTTTGGCTCATGCTTGCGGCGCTTTCAAAGCAGCACGCGGCGACTTATGACACGGCAAGCCTACTTAAGATGTCCTACTATACTGCACCAAACGCGCTGGATCTTATTCCACTACGGCTTTCCGTCGCTCTCGGTACTGATGCTGCGATCAAGGAGCCTGAGCTTCGAGATCTTATCCGACGCGACCTTAAAGTTGCCATGACCGGCCGGACCGCACTCCGGCCAGCCATCGCCACCGCATACCAGTCGGCATCAGCAGACGGCAGGGCGTTTGCCGAGAGCTCTATTTCGGAGCTCGACCCAGGCTACGTTCAGAAGTTGCGCTCGCGAGGCCCATAGCCTTTTTTAGCAGTATGCCCCGATCGCACCCAGATCGGTCCTGATTGATATCGCGACGCGTTTAACGTGCTCAGATTAAATTTATCGCACCCGCGACGAATTCTGTTGATTAATTTATTTAAATTTATAGTATATTAATTATTAACCGCCTGCGTTCCTTGTTGATTAGCCATGAATTTTATCAACCGGCATATCGGCGATCATGAGAGCGATCTAACTCTCCTCAGCTCACAATCGTCCATTGCTGATGAAGGCAAATGGCCCGTCCGGTACGACGCTGTCGAATTTGTAGCGATCTGCGCCGATATCGCGACCATTCTATTCGCCGGCTTCCTTTCCGCGCTTCTTTCACCCGGCAGCCCGGCACCAGCCGGCCTCGCCCAGGCATGCGCCTACGCGGCCGCAGCATCAGTCTCTTTTGTCTACATTCTGAACGGCAGGGGACTGTATCGGCCAACCGAACTCCTCGTACTCCGAAGTCAAGTTCGCGCCATTTGCCTCACGTGGATCTTGTTGCATGTCCTGGCCGCCGCTGTGGAGATGCTCGATGACAATCCACAGTTCTTTCGAGGTGCCGGCCTCCTGTTTGCGGCACTCGGCCTGGCATCTTTGATTGCGCAACGGTGCGTTGCCAGAATACTGCTGATAAAATGCTTCAGTGGCAGGCGGTTCGCTCGGACGAATCTCGTCCTGATCACCGATCAGCCGCCCTCGGCTCATGCTGGCCTGTCGGAGACTCTCGCGGTCCTCGGCTATCGCGTTAAGGGCCGCTTTGGTTTGCCCACGATGGGCTCGGACCCTGATTCCAGAAAACGGCTCAGCTCCCGCGTGATCGAACATATTCGCAATTCCGAAGTCGATAAAATCGTGCTGGAGGCCAATCCCGAACGATGGGCCGATCTTCGTGCCTTTATCTCCGACCTGAGGGTGCTACCTTTCCCTATCGTGTTCGTCCCGGTTGGCGCTGCATCCGAACTGCTTCGACATCCGACGAGGAGCTTGGGAAGTGCCGCTTGCGTAGAGATCCAGCCCGGCCCCCTCACCGCAATCGAGTGCGCCAGCAAGCGAATAGTTGATATTATCGGTGCGGGACTTGCTTTGACAGTCTTTGCACCATTGCTCGCGATAGCTGCGGTCGCGATCAGACTAGATTCTCCCGGTCCGATCCTCTTCAAGCAACAAAGATGCGGCTTCAATGGCCGAATATTTTCCATCCGAAAGTTTCGGACGATGCATGTGCTTGAGAATGGGTCCGTCGTCGTTCAGGCAACGCCTCTTGACCCTCGCATCACCAGGGTCGGCAGATGGCTGCGGCGAACGAGCTTCGACGAGCTGCCGCAGTTGTTGAATGTCCTCGACGGCAGCATGTCATTGGTAGGCCCACGCCCCCATGCCGTCGCCCACGACGGACAGTTCGATAAGCTCGTCCGGAAGTACGCCTTGCGGCGCCGAGTGAGACCCGGATTGACTGGGTGGGCTCAAATCCATGGCTGCCGTGGACCAACGCCTACAGCGACCATGGTTGAGAGACGTGTGGAGTACGATCTCTGGTACGTCGACAATTGGAGTCTTCGGCTTGATCTCGAAATCCTGCTTCGGACTCCTCTTGAGGTTTTGCGGGGTCGCAATGCTTGTTGAGTTGCATTGCTCTTGGCGGCCCACCCGGCAAATCACTTTTCAGCCGCGCGAAACTGGATGCTGCGATCGGATCAAATCACGCCCGCTGCCGGACCCTCGAATTTGTTTCGCCCAACCTGAACTCCTCAATTTTGCGGCCCGACTTTATAGCTGCAACCAGCCATCGTGGCCGCTTTCCCCGACCCGACCAGGTTTCGGACGTCTGAGGATTGCGGTATTTCGGGAGCACTCGGGGATATTTGCGTCTGGGCTTTCCGGCAGGTGAAATTTCGGGTCCCGCCGAGTGATTGGCAAAAGTGCCCATACCGCCCCCGAGCACCGCCAGCCGCTTCTCTAGTTCCTGCTTTTCAGCCTTAATCCGGGCTGATAAAATCCCGCTAATTTCCTCATGAAGCGACCAAAGATCGTCGAGGGACATTGCTTCTAGTTCAAGCTTCTTAGTCGTCATGTGAGCATCCTGTAGTTGCGCCCATTTGATACCGCCCCGGTTGATTAATCAAGTCCGAGTGTCAGCTTTCCAACAAAAAATGTATGGAACCGAACCGAAATTCGCGTTCCACTTAACTAAGTAATCGGCGCTAATCAAGGCAGAAAAATAAGCTATCCGCAGAATTTAATTGCGGGGAAGCGAACATCGCCTAGCCGTGCGTGTAGCCGCATCCGCAGGCAAAGCGACGATTCTAAAAATGAAGGAATAAATTAGGCGGGCCGCAAGACCAATCTGCCACGCCGCACTCTCAGCGAATGTGCTCGGCGGGCGAGGCGGCCTCTCCCCCTTCTGGGGAAACTTCTTGTGATGCGCCCTTCCGTTAGTTGCAACTGGAGGCGAATAGCCGCGATGTCGCTGAGCGCACGCCGTCGAAGCTCAATTTGCTCTTTCAGAGCCTGGACGTCCGTCAATGCAGCCGAGGGAACGATAAACCGGCTGATCGAACTCTCGAGACGTCTGAGAGGGTAATCGACAATATCCATTTTGCCCTTGTGCCTGCAGTCACTTTTTGCTCACTTGTCGAGCCAATTTAATAAAATAATCCTCGCAATAATTATTAAATAATATACTATTTATTTATTGTCGCGTCAATTGAAGCGCTGACTTTGGTCCATCGTTTCATTCGCCGCGCGGACAACGATACTCGAAAGGTGAGGATGATGGACCAGGGGTCAGGCAAACGGTGACGAGAATGCTGCATCGGCAAGATCTCGAAGCCATGGACTTTGAAGAACTTTGGCTCCTCCACGAGGAGCTAACAAAGATACTTGCCGAAAAGATCACGGCCGAGAAGCGGGAACTCGAAAAGCGCCTTGCACAGCTCAACCAGCCGGAGCAGTTCGCCGCAGCTGAAAGCGGCGCCGCCGAGATGGGAACGGGCCAGCCGCCGCGCCGCAAATACCCGAAGGTCGTGCCTAAATACTTCAATCCACTCCAGCCGACGGAGACTTGGTCGGGACGCGGTAAACAGCCTCGTTGGCTGGTTGCGGCGCTCCAATCAGGGCACACGCTCGAAGAGTTCAGGATTCGCGAGAACGGCGAATTGTCCGATCGGAATGCTGGTGGTCGAGGGCATTCCTAGCTCTATGGAGCTGCAGAGATATCGGTTGCCTGAAGTATTGGGCTCTGCGTTTCCGGACCGCAGCTGATCCTTGAAGCAGGAATCTACCGCAATCCCTCGAAAGCGCTCGTGTGACCGTCGCTGGTTTAGACCTTTCCCACACGAACTGCGATGGCCTCCCTCAGCAGAAACTGTAAGGTGTCCGCTCTTGGCATGGACCACAATCCAGGCCGGCGCACGCTGGTTTGCGTATAGCGGGTCACCGCCTCCCTCCGGTAATTTCTGAGGTCCAGGAACGTCATTGCGAGGAAGGGCACACGTGTGGACGGGAAGCGTGCTTGCATCAACTGTCGCATGAACTGCAGACGAGGAATCAGTCGGGAGCGCATCGAGTGCGGAACTTCGACCCCGAGCAGCGCAGCGAGAGCGAGCAGCTGGGTTTCGACTGCGTTCTTCATCAATTCGCTTGAGACATGAGAAGCAAGCTCCTTCCAGTCCAGGCCCTCGACGGAATTGTTCAGGTCGCGCAACTCAACAAGATGCCGCAGATCGAGGTCGCCAAGCCAATAACCGTAGTCCTCAAACTGATCATGCATGATCAACTGGAGCGCTCGATAGGTGGGCGTCGGAACGTACACGCTTCCCCGCCCCAACAGCACGGGGGCGCAGTGGTTCAGAGTATGTCCGTTGCCAGGGTAGAGGTACGCAGGGCCTGGAGCGGCCTGCTGCAGATCGATGGTTCCGACGTCCTGCGGCCGATTTAGCTCGACATACCATCTTGAGCTTTCGGGGGACGCCTGCTCATAAATTTCATAACCAATTGCGCCCAGAGCAGCGATCGCCCTTTCAGCCTCGCCCGGCATAACCATAATGTCCAGATCAGACATCAGCCGAACTCCTCGCCGCTCATCAGGCGCGGTGGCTAGCGTTGCTGCCCCCTTGAGCAATACCGGCGTAACTCCCTGGCCGTTCATCGCAATGATGGCCTCTTCCAATTGACCGGCCAACCGATCGTTGCGAAGCGAGTTTCGACGATGGATCTGGCGGATATAGGTGCAGACGTCTTCCGGCAACTCCGATGCAAATTGGTCGACGAAGTCGATAAGCGCCGGCGTCGTCAACGTCTGATTTGCGAGCCCGATTACGGACGTCCACTCCACATCAACGGGAGGCATGCCCCGTAAGCAATTGCAAAGGGTCGTCAGCGCCGCACTATGCCGTGCCATTGCACAAGTCCATCAGCAGCCCCCGAGCCTCCGCGGACTCGGAATAGGTAAGTTGGAACGATCGCGCGCCCGCAACAATACGCTTCAAAGCGAAAAAGCCGGCCTGCGACAGTCTCCCGTCCGCGGCAAATGCACCCTCAATGAGCCGCTTCATCGAACCGAGCTGATCCAGCGGGGTCAGCTCGACGGGGCCGCTTGCAATCCGGTTCAGAAAGACGATCCAGCTGGCGGAAAGGCATCCCTTGTGCGCATCCGGAATTGGCAAATACCGCACCTGAGCGCCATCGGGCCGGCAATGCGTCACGTCGTTCCAATCGCCATATAGTCGCGACAGCACCTCCCACGACCCCTCCTTGAGGGTGAGGGCAAATGGGATTCCGCAGATCGTTCCGTCAGTCCCGATCAGCGCAACATCATCACCGGCATACTGAAATCCAGCGTTCGCCAGCCGCAGTGTAAGAGTTGATTTTCCGGCTCCCGGTTGGCCGCACAGCAGCAACCCCGCACCGCCCTTCGCAAGAGAAGCGGCATGGAGCGCGAAAACCCAACGATCGCTTCGGATCAGTCGCTCGGTGATGTGAGCCTTGATTGTAGGTGCCAGGGCACCGGCTTCACACCTGTGGACCCTGGCCTCATTCCCACGGAAGAATACCTGATCGTCGAGCGCCATTGCCTCGATCACGATATCATCTTCGCCGCCGCCGTCGTCCAGAGCGCAAAATAGCGGAATCAACCTTTGCAAGAGGTCCCAATTTGCGGCCCGGAAACTGATCCTGCGCCGCCCCAGATCCGCTGAGAAGGCACAATTGGCGGGCATTCGCCAGTCGATGTCGAGCAACCCTCGATCGATCCAGATGTTCATGGCCTGCCGCGTGAACTGGCGCGCGGCGTGATCATCAATGCCCAGCTGGCCGAGTTCCCGATGGACGTCTTCCAAAGAAGCGCCTTGTGCCAACTTGCACCAAATGAATGCCCCCGCCTGGTCCAGCTCATAGATCGTTTGACTTATCTCGCTGAAAAGCACTGATCGACCGTCCAGCAGCGCGAAGACTGCACCCGCGGCCGGCCTCAACGCCATCTCTACCGATGATCTTTCCAGCACGGCTCCAACCAATATCAACGATATCTGTCTCGCCGTGGTCTCGACGCGGCGGCGACAACTTCTTGAGATGCATTATTCACCGCGATCAAACGAACTGCTGTTGCCCAGAAAATTCAGCCAGACCACGACGCGATACAAGTCCTCATCCGGCGCGGGGCCCGTCCCCGGCTGCGCTTCGTTTCAAAATGACAATGTGACCCCAGTCATGCCGCCAGCTGACTGCCCTCGCCCGCCGCAGGTGGAGGAATATTCAACACTTGTTCTTCGAGAAAGCTCGTCCGCGCGATCAACCGGTGAGCTTCCAGCAAATACCGGTAAACTTCTCGAGCAGCACTCCGCTCTCTTAGAACGCGCTCCTTTTCGCCGATGCTCGCTAATTCCTCGCGCATTTGGGCCAATTGCTGCGCAGCCGAGGCGGAATCGTGCTTATGAATTGATTCCCACATCGTCACCTCCAACCGAAAAATCTGAAGAAATCAGCTTACGCCATTGGCGGCAATTAACAACGCAATTATATCTTTACCATATAATAAAAATTTGTTTCATCTTCGAACCGGACGCGACCATTCAAAGACAAAGAAGCACATTGCATCGAAGCGATAGAGGGGACGGAAGCCGTCGATCAAGGGCCCGGCGCTGTTGAGCCTGACGACTTCAGTTGCCTTCCTCGCCGCACGAACAACGGCACAAAATAAATCTGAACAAGAGTCGCAAACCAGACCGACAGCGCCACTTTTAGTTTGCACATTAAAATCCGACAACAAATATTTGCCTGGTAGACGAGCGTGGGAGCGAAGCCAGTGATCGAGTTAGCCGATTGGCCCATCACGGGCGACATGATCCTTTTCGTCGCGAGACACAATTCCGCATCCGCTCAGCTAGGCCAGTTTTCAATGGCGCCCAAGGAGTTCTCGGGCGCGGCCGCATAATCGATACTCACGCGCTGCCGAGCCAGATTCCGGCAGCATCCAAGGAATCGCTCAAGCAGCGATCCGGCCGGTTGGAGAAGCACCGTCACGAGCACGCCGCCCTTTGCTCGAACAAACGACCCCCAGTGCGCGATGCCCCCCAAGTAACCCGCACTGATGACGACGCTCTCCATCCGGCCGGTCCTCTTCGCTTCAACAACGAATAAATTTCCAAGGGAGGCTCACATGGGTATGGTCATGGTCAAATGCCCGCAAACTGGTCGTGTGATTCCAACTGGTATCAAGTCCGACCGTGAGACTTTCCTGCGGAGCGTTGTGTTTTATGGCAATACTCATTGCCCGGACTGTCGTACCAATCACAACTGGTTCGCTCGCGAGGCCTGGGTCGAGGAGCCGGTCGTCCGGCCCGTGGAAATGTTCGGTGCCGCGCGTTGTGCCGACGCGTAGCGTGTTTCGACTCGGACGCAGAGCCGAACTATGTGGCATCCCGCCAATTCGGGCGGACGGTCTCATCTCGCACCACGCTTACTGAATTCAGCTGGAGCGGCGTTGCCGCCGGCATGCACCGGCTCAACTGGGAGCCGGGCTTCAGGAGATTCTTGACCATCGAGCGCTCAATCTTCACCCGCGTCATGTCGCATGCATTCATCAAGTTCTTATATTGAAGAACGTTTTTGAAGAGACGTTCGAAATATTTCGACGCATTGTCATAAAGCGAACTGATGATCTGACGATCCCTCGGCTAGACGTCACGCTGGCACGTCATCAAAAGGTCCCGTCGCTGATCCAGCAAAGACGTGTTTGGGGGTACTGTAGTGAGTAGTGGGGTTTGCAGCCGCTTGGCCGTTCTGCGACATACGGCCATCGCACTCGCTAGCATGCTTGCTCAATTGGAGAGGCTTCGAGAGAAAGTACGAAGGGCGGAAGCGCGAAGCTCCGGAGAAAGACGGAGATCGGGCTCGGCGTCGCGGATGCGACGGCCCCGGTCTGGGACGAGTTACCGCATGCGGCTCCAATCCTAGCGAGAGCTTCCAAGTGGCTTTGCTCGACCGAGCCACCACGACCGCCGGCGACGCACCGCCGCCGATCATGTGCTCCACCTGCACTTATCCCTTCTGATATCTGCCTATCTCGTTTTTATTGCGGCGTCGATTCAACTGAGTCCGGCCGTTGCACGCTCGAGAGGCAATTCGAAAGCAAAGCGTAAGTTGCTTGCCTCCGAATCGCACCGCCTTGAAAGTTAAAATTGATTATTCGGCATAATAATAATTGCTCCTAAGCAAAACGGAAAATAAGGTGGGGAAAACTAATGGGAGGAGTGGATGGAGACCGTACGCCGCTTGCGCGCGATGGCGTTGCTGTGCCGACAGACTTCTGCACATTATCCTGACCGAAGCTGGAAGCTTCTCGCCGAGGCTGAGTTCTGGGAGCACTTGGCTAATGACACCCTTCGCCAGCATGTCGAACAATGCACGGCCGGCTCCTCGCTCCCGCCAATCGGAGATAATCCGAATACCGCAGGATCGAGCGCGCCCATCACTGCGTAGTGCTCCGCTGATCTCTACGTTGCCGGCATCTTCCCGCTTTGCTGCCTTCGAACTCGGCTGCGCCCGTTCTTGAGCGCTGCAAATACTCCAAGAGTCGCTCGAGCATGAGAGAGCCCGACCTTCCGTTGCGTCCTCGCGGCCGCCCCGTGAAGATAAGGTTGGGTGAGATGCGCGAACCGGCGTGCGTGACCTGCTCGCCTCCTGTCAGGGCTACACCGATGAAAGCCGCAAGGTGAATCTGCGATCGGCCCTCATCGACTGAGCACCTGGCTTTGATCGTCCTATAAAATGTGAACGAAGGTGAGCCAGGCCGCGACTGCGAGACAAACTGCAAGGCCGGTATAAGGCAGAGCTAGCCTCATCGGAATCCCCCTCGAAAAGAGGTCAGTGAGAATTGACGCTCGTTGCGACGCTCGTATCCATGACGAGCCTGAGGTTGTTCCTTTTTGTGGGCCGGCCGTTCTGCTGTCTGCTTCTCACTTCGGCCTCTGCCAGGCTGACAAGCCTGCGTAGCCGCTGGATCTCCAGCATTATATCTTTCAGCTTTTGGCCTTCCGAAGAAACACGCTGGAGACGCGCACTATAAGCATCCATTGGCCCCTCATAATATACAATAACAACATGACTTTACCAATTAATGCCGCCACATTAGCCTCATTTTGTGGTTGTGGAAATAACCTATTTCACACTGCGCGATCAGCAGATCCTTATCAAAAAATGTCCCCGAACGTCCCTCTGGGACGGCCGTGGGACAGACAACGCCCGGTGTTTTGGATTGAAGGCTCGCTGGTGCTCCCATCGCCAACCTCCCGATACCTTCGCAGATAACGGATTGGTGAACGAAATCATTTACCGCCTCCCCCGAAGCAGTCCGGAAACCGTGCGGGTCTAGCTCCCTCTCTGTTGGCGAGGGAGTTTCAAAATGATCACGCTCAAAGCAATTGCAGTTGTGCTTGGCGCCGAGTTGCTCTTGTCGATGTATTCGGGTGACCTCGCCGCCGATGTAGTTCTCGCGATCGTCGCCTGTCTTCCATAAAGCGATGCTCTCCAACGTGAAGCCGCGGGCCTCTGGTTTCTGCCTCGTCGGCGGGCGGCATGTGCCGCCAACAGTTGTTCTGTGCAATCGATCTTTCGTTGTTTTTGTGGGTCAGATCCAAAAAGCAGCTCCTAGGCTATCTCAGGGGGCGCTCGGGGCATGGGGTATCTTCATACTAGTTCTATCGTCCCAACTTACCCGCTTGGCGGACAGTCATTGCGCACGCCCCAATCACGATCGCGATCGTGAGCGCTCTTAGCTGGTGTCGGGATGGGGGAAAACGGCCGATGGGTCAGATCGCCTGCATTTTCCGAATCGCGCCTCTGTGCTCGTTCTTGCTGTTAGTTTCAGACCTTGCGGGTACACGCGCGTGAGCCATTTCCTCTCCATGCTTCTGCTCGCCCTCGCCCTGACCCTGACCTTGTGCTTCGGGGTGGCAGCCTGGCGCCTGTCGGCCGGCAAAGATGTCGATATCGCCACAACGATCCAGCATCAGGAATACGGCTGGAGAACTAAGCCCAACAACTGAAGGTCGTTGCGTTTGCCCTCAGTAGGCCACCGCTGAGCGAACTTGAAACTTGGATTGTTTCCGTGCTCGCACGTCTATGGGCGCTACGGAATTCGCGGCCTGAGACGATCGCCGCAAATATGAAAGCCAGCACGCATGCGGCGGCCAACGACCAAAGGGCAATTGCGATCTGCTTCTGCATGGCCAGCGGCAATCGAGGAGATAGCCTCGCCTCTTTTCCAGTTAGGTTCAAAGTCTGGGCGATAAAGCCCGGTGACGCTCAGTGTTCACCAGCTTCCAAAGAATCTTGTCTTCGCAACTTGTCCAGCGCCTGAGGCACGCTCAATCCAATACTCCTCAGGCGAGTACTCGGAGAAACGGCTCCTGCATCCTGGGGCTTAAGCGGGATGCTGGAGTCGTCTCTTCCGAGGTCCTTGTGCGTCCGTCCGGCACAATTGGCTTATCGTAACCCAAATTAAATGTTTATTCTATATTAATTTTAGTTTTATTGAGCATTTAATTGTTTAATTTTCGCCGCCTCCGTTCGGATTCGGCGATTTTCATGTCGACCATGCTACGGTGCGAAACTTCCGACGAGCGCGGCGCCGTTGTCGAGGCGCCGATCTAAACCGATCTTGCAGCCTTCGGCAGATCAATGCTCTGACTGACGGCCGATCGGGGATTTCGTGTGGAGCAGTCCCAAACGCTTTTCAAGTTCGTCCTTCTTGGCAATGAGCCTCGCCGCAAGAATGGCTTCGACGACGCTGTGGAGGTCCCACAGTTCATCAATGGACATGTCCTTGAACTGCTCCAGATTCATCATGTTCCCGAATCACGTTCCATATAAGCTGGGCCTACTCCGTGCGAGGTGGCAACTAACCGCGAGTTGGCGCGGAGTGGATATCTGTGAATTCCGCCTCTTACGGTGCCAACTCAGGCTTTCGCTGCTGGGAGGGGAATGACGACGGCTGACATGGAAAAGTCGCGCGGCAGATGCGCCAGAAAGTCGACGCCGAGTCGGAGTTGTTCACGCTGGACCACCACCACCATCGGATGGGCGCCGCGATTGAAGGCGTAGATCTGGTCCTTGCTATCGGCCGCGACGGAGGCGACGTCGGTAAGCTGCCGGCCGTCCGGCAGCTTCGCCCAATTGACGCGATGGAGATCCCGCTCACAGACCGAAGGGATAAGTATCCGCGGCGGCTCCCGATACTGGGGCTTCTAGCGGCGTCACAGCGTGCGTCTCTTCGAACCAGACCATGGCATCGAACTGGTCCGGCAGTGCCGCCTCAAAATAGTGACTGAACAGCTCGGTCTCCGGCCGGTAGACCACGCCGATGGCTCGTTCTAGGCGCGGTCCGGTCAGTGCTTCCCGCAGGCCGCGTCGGGTGCCCGGTCGGAGGTCAGTCAGGGAGCGCGCAACGCCGGTGTGCCGAAACAGATACTCGTAGGAATCCTCACGCGCCGGCCGCACTGATTTGATCTCCATCGCCCCGCCCCAGTCGCTGGCAGCGGCAACGGTCCCGCGATCGGTTCCGAAACCGATCAGGGCCGCGTCTTCGCCATGGGCGTTGCGCACGAGCTCTCCAATGTTGAACTCGCCCGCCCAGCCCATCGCGGTGGCCGACGCATTACCGACATGGGAGTTGTGCGCCCACACCACCGCCTTGGCGCCGCACCCACGCCGCTGCATCACATATTGCAGCGTGTCGAACATGTGCCGATCACGCAAATTCCACGACTCCGTCGAGCCACGGTACATGATGCGATAGTAACGCTCCGCCGCGCGTACGATGCGTGCATTCTGCGTCGCATTGAAGAATGCCTCCCCTTCCCCTGCACCATGGGCAAGCCGCTTCTCCAGGAGCTCGCGCAACTGCTCGGCAACGGCATTCTCGCAATCGTCGCGACCGGCGAGAACGGCGGCCCCGTAGGCGGCCGGGTCGGACTGCCAGGGAGTCAAACAGCCGTAGCGTTGCCGCGCCGCGCGGGCGCGTTCAGGATCGACCTTCTCAAGATAATCGATCACGGCGGAGATGGACCGACCGAGACTGTAGACGTCGAGCCCGCGGAACTCGACCCGCTTGTCCGGTGCACTCGCTTGATTATGCACATGCAGATAATTGGCGAATTCGCGCACCTCGACGTTGCGCCACATCCAGGTCGGAAAGCGCTGGAATGGGAGCTCGGCATCGGGCGCGGCGGGTAACTGACGGACGTGACGGTCGATCGCGGCTGCGTCGGGCCAGTCGGCCTCGACCGCCACGATGTTGAAACCGTGCCGCTCGATCAAGTGCCGCGTGATGGTCGCGCGCGCCTGATAAAATTCCGACGTCCCGTGGGTGGATTCGCCTAGCAACACGATCTTGGAGTCGGCGAAGCGCGCAAAGAAGGCGCCGAATTCATCGCGCTCCGGCGGGGGCAAGTGCTCGCCGGCATCGCGCAACCGGGAGATGAGTTCGCGATTGAACTCATGGTGAACGCGCTCGGCTTCGCGCGAGAGGGCCATGGGAATCCCTCCATTGGGTGGCTGGCCACATCGTCGATGTGGATCGCATACCGCAGGCAAAGACGACGGCGAGCCGCTCGGTCCAGCGGAAACTCGGGCCGCGATGGACTGTTCCCAACGGTCCATGGAAACCTTTGCGCCGACCTTTTGTTGGGGATACGACGGTTCGCGTGGTCATGTCGGAAGGGGCTGGCTTTTGCTTGAAGACGCTCAAGCTGCAGCGCAGATCATGACCAAGCACCTCTTGCGACGTTCTGCCGTCCTCGATCGCGACAAGCCGCTGGCCGGGCTGTGGCCCCTCGACATTTGGACGTTCGCCCGCGCCAGCATCCTAGTGGCAAGGTTCGAAGCGCGGCCGGCGAGACAGGTGCAACACACAATGGGAACACGAATGAAAATCGAAATAGCGTTTCGAGCACTGACCTTGCGTTACCATCGAGCATCGGCCAATTGCGGCGCAGCCGTGGCGGCACTAGCGACAATCAGCGCGGCCGTTGCCCAGCCGATCTCCACGCACCAAGGCTCCAATCCCGCAGTCAGCCCCGAGGGCGCGCTTCACTTAATTCGAGATGCCGCAACGCCCAATGGGCCAAATAGCCTTGCCGACGTCGCTGAGAGAGTTCAACCCGCTGTTATCGGCGTCATCTCTCGATCTGCCGGATCCAAGCAACTGATGCCAGGCCCACCGTTCGACGATGTACCCGACGAGGACGCTCCCGAAGACCATCCCGGCAAGGGATCTCCTGGACCGAATGGCCTGGACCCGAGAAATGGCTCGAATGCGCGCCAATCGATCGCGATGGGATCAGGATTTTTCATCTCTCCGGACGGTTACGCCGTGACCAACAGCCACGTCGTGGGGGACAACGACACGGCTGCGATCCTCACGAGCGACAAGAAGACCTACCCAGCAAAGGTGGTAGGACGGGATTCACTCAGCGACCTTGCCTTGATCAAGGTCGACGGACGAACGGACTTTGGCTACGTGAAAATGGCGGAACAATCGCCACGCGTCGGCGACTGGGTACTCACCGTTGGCAATCCATTCGGGCTTGGAGGTACGGTCACGGCGGGGATTGTCTCGGCTCGCGACCGCGAAATCGAAAATGGTCCGAGCGAGGGTTTCATTCAGATCGATGCACCGATCAACAGCGGAGATTCCGGCGGACCAAGCCTTAACACCAACGGCGATGTCATCGGTGTGAACAGCATGATCTTTTCGCTGTCCGGTGGATGGTCCGGGGTTGCCTTCGCGATCCCTGCCGACACCGTCCGATCAGTGATCCCCCAATTGAGGGAAAAAGGCACCGTAACGCGGGGGTCGATGGGTGCCGAAGTCCAATCAGTGACTCCCGAGATTGCCGATAGTCTCGGTGCCGACAACCTTCATGGTGCGATCATCGCCAACGTTCAACAGAATGGTCCCGCGGCGAAGGCCGGTTTGCGAAGCGGCGACGTAGTTACGTCCGTGGACGGAGAGTCGATCAAGAGCGCCACTGAATTGACGAAGAAAGTTCACGCGATGGCGCCCGGCTCTACAATTCAGCTCGCGATGGTTCGCGCCGGGAACCAAAGCTCATTGAACGTGACGCTGGGTCAGCTCCCGCATGAGCCTCAGCAGTCCCAGTCAGGCAAGGCGAAGTAGTCCAACATCGTGTCTTCGGAGGCGAAAGACTCACCTCGTTGGCAGATCATGTGACGAGGAACCGGCTGCGGCAGTCGAGGTTCACAACGAATGCCGCGTCGAGCATCATAGCCACTCAGGTATTCCAAACGGAACGAGCTTGCGCGCATGAAATCGGCGGCCCATCCGAGGGATATACCTAATGAGCATGAGGCGCAAAGAACTAACGTTTTCCTCCAGCAGCGATACATGCGCAGCCTGGCTATACCCGGCCGCCGTTGACGAGGGTGCAAGGCCAATCATCGTGATGGCTCACGGACTGACCGGTACACGCCGAGACCGTCTCGGCGCGTTCGCGGACCGGTTCGCGGCCGCAGGTATTGCGGCGCTCGTCTTTGACTACCGCGGCTTTGGCGACAGCACGGGTGAGCCGGACCTATACGAACCTTCTCGTCAATTGGACGACTGGCGCGCTGCCATCGCATTTGCCCGTTCTCTGCCCGGTGTCGATGCCGAACGCGTGGCGACGCTCGGCTCCTCGTCCGGCGGGGGTCACGCGCTTGCCGCGGCAGCGGCGGATCGCAAGATAGCCGCGGCCATCAGTCAGGTCCCGATGCTCGACAGAGAAACCCAATCCTACATCAGACCTCAGCACGTCCTTGAGGCGATAAAGGCAGCGGCGGCCGAAGGGCGCTATTTGCCTGCCGTTGGTCAGCCCAATGAGGCGGCACTGATTTACGCGCCGGGAGCCGAGGTCGGCTGGCGTCGTGTCGTTGCAATCGGCGACGAATCCCGATGGCGGAACCGCGTCTCGGCGGCGTGGCTGCTGGGTCCACCATATAGGCCGATCCAACACAGCGCCTCGCTTCATTGCCCCTGGCTGGTTTGCGTCGCCGCAGACGATCAGGTTGCCAAGCCGGGGCCTGCAATCGAGGCGGCGCGCGGGGCCCCGAAAGGTGAGCTCCGCATTTATCCGGGCATCGATCATTTCGATATTTACGATGGGCCGCCTCACGAGGCGGTGGTCGCTGACGAGGTCGAATTTCTTCAACGCCACCTTCTGGGCCGGAACCTGAGCGGAAACACCCACGCCGATGCGGAGTTTTCGCGGATCGGTCTACCGGAACGGCAGAAACCTTTGCCTTGACCTGTCGTTGGGCAGAAGACGGCAATCCCTTGTTCAGGAGAACGCCCATGCAAGTCCAGCAGATCATGCAGCGAAACGTAGCAATCGCAGATCCCAACATGACGGTTCGAGACATCGCACGCCGGATGCGCGCCGACAACATTGGTTCATTGCCGGTCGGCGAGCATGATCGCCTGATCGGGATGGTGACGGACCGTGACATCGTCATGCGCGGCGTCGCAACCGATCGTGCGCCCGGGAACATCGCAGTGCGCGAGGTGATGTCGGAGGGAATCAGCTACTGCTTCGAAGATGATGACGCCCAAGCTGCCGCGCAAATCATGGCAAAGCACCAGGTGAGGCGGCTTCCTGTCCTCAATCGCGACAAGCGGCTGGTCGGAGTGGTCGCACTTGCCGATCTCGGCCGCTGCGAAGTTGGCGCCGCACGGGATGCTCTGCAAGGTATCTCGGAGGCGACCGACCAGGAACGTCGCCAGATGCACAGCAACTAGCAAAGCAGGAGGCCGCAATGGCATTCAGCTTGACGAGCCCTGCGTTCCGCGACGGCGAACGCATACCGGCCAGATATACTGCGGATGGCGAGAACTTCTCTCCGCCCCTGCAATGGTCAGATCCACCGCCGGGCACCAAGAGCTTCGCACTCGTCGTCGAAGATCCGGATGCACCGTCGGGTACTTTCCGCCATTGGGGACTCTATAACATCATGGGCGAGCGTACCGTCCTGCCGGAAGGTGTTGGCGGCGGTAGGGCGAAAATGGAGGACATCGGCAAAAACATCGGCAAGGGTATCAACGATTTCGGCGAGCCAAACTACCAGGGACCTGCACCGCCCAGAGGTCACGGGACGCATCACTATCATTTCAAGCTTGCGGCGCTCGATGTCGAAGCGCTCTCGCCGGCACCCAAGCTCGCGGTCGGCGATATCTGGAAGGCAGCCCAGACGCACCTGCTCGGACAGGCCGAGCTCGTTGGCACCTACAGCCGCTGAGCCTTGGCCAGTCTCACGCCAATGCAGGAACCTGAAACATTAAAAATAGCCGCCGTCCGGAACGTCCACGGAAGTCATCAGTTGGTAATTCGGTGAGCGATCGATGGAATGGCGAGACCAGAGCGAAAGCTACGGATAGACCAAACCAAAGATTCGTTCACAAGCCCCGTCAGGTTACTTCGGTAACCGGCGGGGTCTTTTTTTGATCGGCGGCTCCCGGGCGAAATGCAGCGACCGAAGCGACTGTTCCAGTCAGGCCGCAAGAGCGTCGGAGTTGACTTCCCTCTTCGCAAGCGCATCCGCCAGACTGTTCCTCCGGCCGAACTGCCAAGAACATTTGAGCTTGAAGTCGATTAGGACGGAGGAGAATTAGGAACACCGAGACGGAGCAGCGCTTGCAGCATCGGGCGGGGCTTGCGAGGCGATATCGCCATGAACTATCTCGAAAACGTTCCCTTCGACAATGTCCAGGACCATCTCGGTGACCGTGGCTACTTCGTGGCTCCGCTCGACGACCTCATCACATGGGCGCGATCGGGTTCTCTGATGTGGATGACATTTGGGCTTGCGTGCTGTGCGATCGAGCAGATGCAGGTATCGATGCCGCGGTACGACATTGAACGATTTGGTGCCGCTCCGCGCGCATCGCCAAGGCAGTCTGACGTCATGATCGTCTCGGGCACGCTCTGCAACAAAATGGCGCCAGCCCTGCGCAAGGTCTATGACCAGATGCCGGAGCCGCGCTACGTCATCTCGATGGGATCGTGCGCCAACGGGGGCGGCTACTATCACTATTCGTACTCGGTCGTGCGCGGCTGCGACCGTATCGTGCCCGTTGACATCTATGTGCCCGGCTGCCCTCCGACGGCTGAAGCCCTGCTCTACGGACTCGTGCTCCTTCAGAAGAAGATTCGGCGAACCGGAACGATCGAGCGGTGACTCGACGAGGACCGAACCGGATGAGTCCGGCATGTCACTTCAGCAGGCGCGTCCGCACATTCAGAAAATATTCCTTGCAGCCCCCATCTAGCCCCGCCGGAAGGATAGCTCGCGAGATGCGTTCGAAGCACAGCACAACCAAATGTGAATCGCTGAATGGCTGTTCCCTTGCGAACCATCCTGGAGTGGTGGTGTTGGCGGAGAAGATCCTGATAGGCGGAGCCAATCATGAAGCATGCCACACGGATTTATCGCTTCGACCATTCGAAGCGCGGGGATGCCGAACAGCTCGCTCGCATGCACGAAATGGCTAGGCAAGCCGCCGAGGTGCTGCGTCGACCCATCCCGGACACATTTCTGGGCCGCTGAACGTTCGAACCATTCCCGAATGAAGAGAAACGCGCTTGACGCGTGGGCACACTCTGGCGTCGTGCATCGCCTCAGGAGCTCGCTGACCCATTTTGGAGCCACCGACCTGCCCGAATTGCAGGATCGAGATCAGGTGGTACGTGTCAAGATTGGTTTGACGGGCAGCGGGTCGCAAGGATCGTCCATTGCGCCACGGGCGGCTTGACGACGGGTTGGCATGGCCCGTCAGAACCTTGCGAAGAACCGCAGGCTTCACATCTTCGACTCTGGCTGAGCCTTTTTGGAACGTATCCGCGGACGCTCCATTGCCTTCGCAAACCAGCGATGGAGTGATCCCATGAGCGCCACAGGTCTCGATGTATTCGACAGAACGATCCACCTGACGAACGTCTGGCTGGATGAGATCATGACGACACTGCCGCGCGACAGGCAATTGGCGTGGCACGCCTTGGGGGCGGTACTACGGACCGTGCGCGATCGCGTTCCGCTCAACCTCGCCGTTCACCTTGGCGCGCAACTACCGCTCTTGGTGCGCGGCAGTTATTTCGAACAGTGGCGTCCGAGCGACACGCCACAGACCTGGAGGTCGGCGGATGAATTTATTGCGCTCGTATCGGCACAGATGAAGTCGGTGAAACCGGTCGATACCGTCGAAGCGGCGCGTGCAGTGTTCCGCGTGCTAAGTCACCATGTCGATCCCAATCAGATAGAGAAGGTGCGACACTCGCTGCCCGAGGAGATCCGATCATTGTGGCCGACGCAAAGGTCGTCAGCAGCCTGAACGAGGAAACTCCGCCACCTCCCCTGCGCTCCACTCGATTGCGGAGAGCAGCATGCGCGTCGCATCGAAGGAATTGAGTGCGTAGTTGCCGATCGGCCCATAGTGTTGCTGATAGCGATCGGCGACGCTTTGCGAACCGTGAATTCGTCCGATCTCGGACGTCGCGGACAGCACCAGGAGCGTCACTTGCTTCCTGGTGTGGGTCACTTCGTCCCTCGCGAAGCACCGAAGGCGTCCGTGGATGCGATCAAGAACATCGTCTACGGAAGCAGCACCGCCTAGGAGACACCCTCGATAACGGAACACGAGCCCTTTCGGAGAAGCATCAGTTGGGGCGCCCCTGCCGTTCCGCCACTATAAACACCGGTACAGAGGCGAGCTGCATCACGATCGAGAACGTGATCAATCCGGCTCGGGAGTTTTCGTACAGCAGGCCGGTCGCGATACTGCCGACGAGCCACCCAACGCCGTAGCCCGCATAGTACAGCCCGAACGCGAAGTTTCGCTTTCCTTCGGGAAGCACCTCGGCAACGAGCGCCTTGAGCAGCGTGTCCTGAATCGCATAGCCGGCGCCCCAGAGCAGCATGCCGAACAGCACCAGCCAGAAGCCACCCAAGAACACGAAGGGCGAGAACGCGGCCGCGATGCACACCGCGACGATCACGATGGGAAGCCCGATGCGATCGTAGATCTTTCCGAAGGCCAGGTTCGCAAGAACGCCGAATGCCGTCGAGATCGCAAGCATCACGGGGATCCACTGCTCGGAGGCAATCTTCGCCTTGGCTAGATGGTAGGAGATCAGTTCGAAGCTCATCAACCCGGACGCAAACAGCGCGCCGGCCAGCATGTGCAGCCAATAGGCTTTGGAGAAGTCTCTAGCCGGTGCCGTGCGGCCCTGTTCCAGATGCGACGGTGTCGGGAAGTTCACCCGGGCGACCACCAGCGTGATGAGCGCCGCCGCCGCCGAGATCGTCAGAAAGGCGTACCCCGTCCTGAAATCGCCCTTCAGCAGAAGCACCAGCGCAACGATAAGCGGCCCTAAGGTCGCGCCGATCTCGTCGAGCGCGGTGTTCAGCGCGTAGACCCAGCCTTTGCCGAGCTCACCCGTCGTGTAGGAGAGCATGGCTTCGATCGTCGGCTTCCGCAGCGCCCGCCCTATCCGCTCGGCGAGAACCAGAGCGGCGGCCAACTGCCAGCTCCCGGCGAGCGCCATTGCCGGCACCGCGAGGAGGTTGATCACGTAGCCGACGAAGGTGATCAGCCAATAGCGGCCAGTGCGGTCCGCTGCGTAGCCGGCGGGCAGACGCAAGGCATAACCGAGAAACTCACCCAGCCCGGCCGTGACGCTGACGACGGCTGCACTCGCACCCAGCGTCGCCATGAAGGGCCCGTTAATGCTGGCGCCGCCTTCGTAGGTGATGTCCCCAAACAGGTTGACAACACCCGTCGTCATCACGAAGAGAAACGCGGGCGAGCCGCCACCAGCCTTTCGGGACTGCGCCATCCGCTACTCTCCGCCCGATCTCGGCGCCTAGCGGGCCAAAGCGAAGAAGAATGCCGCCAGCACCAGGGCACCGATGAGCCCGGCCAAGAAGATCGCTCTTCTCGCCGGCGTGCGAAGAATGATCTCTCCGCCCCTTGCCTTCTCTGCCGGATAGGGTTCCTTGGGCGGAGGGGGCGGCTCTGCTGGGCCTTCACGAACCATACCAAAACAACGCCCAGGCGGGACTTTGTTCCAGAACGGCATCCTCAATCTACGATCGCCGACGGGTCAGGATGAACTCTTGGATCAGAACGTTTATTCCGGGGGGAAGAGCGTCCCACCTCGCGGCCGGCGCGTGGGTGCATCATGCCGGAATACGGCAGGCTGCTTGGTCAGACTTGCCGAGCGCCTTCAGGATAAAACGAATCTGGCCGCGCATGTCTGCCTCCGTGTCTCCGCGTTGTTGAACACAATGCTCGATCAGAATCGGATGGAAGAATGGCATGAACGCCAACCTGACCGCTCGTGCCGCTTCCGCGGCGTCTTCGACCTGGAATTCACCGGATTCGATGCCCTCGCGTATGATCGCCTCCACGATCGCTACCATCCGCTCAATATGCGCTTTGGCGATCGCCCAGTTCTCCCGCGTGGCAGTAGCAATCAGGTCATGCATGTACCTTTCCTTGACCAGCGTCATCTTGGTATGGCTGTGAATGGCGGTCAGGAGTTGGTCGAGTTTCTCCGTGGCGGGCCCGTTCGTGCGGGCGATCGCAAAGGCAATTTCGGCGATCTCGTTCACAAGCCGGCCGCAGATGGACTCGTTGATCGCATTCCTGGAAGGAAAGAAACGGTAGACATTCGCCGGGCTCATGCCGAGTTTGGCGGCGATGTCGGCCACTGACGTCCTGTGGTAACCGACGCTGCGAAAGCGCTCCTCGGCCACCTCCAGAATGCGCGCGCGCGCCTCGTCTGAATCATTCCCCGTTCGGATCGGACGATTCATGGATCTGACGGAGCCCTACTCGGCCGCCAATGCTGGTCGCAATTCCGGCTTCTCCCGCGAAACCTCGTGGATGTCATCTGCGGTCGGCTTGATCCGAAACCAGGCGGCATAAAGCGCAGGAAGGAACAGCAGAATCAGGACCGTTCCGACCGCCGTGCCGCCGATCAGCGTATAGGCCATCGATCCCCAGAAGACTGAGTGCGTTAGAGGGATGAAGGCCAGCACCGCAGCAAGCGCGGTCAGGATCACCGGCCTCGTACGTTGCACCGTGGCCTCGATGACGGCGTGATAGTCATCAAGGCCGGCAGCGCGGTTCTCCTTGATTTGTTCGGTCAGGATCAGAGTATTGCGCATCAGGATGCCGGCCAGTCCTATCAGGCCCAGAATCGCGTTGAATCCGAACGGCTGATTGAAGGTGAGCAACATCGGCACGACGCCGACCAAGCCCAGCGGGGCCGTCAGCATGACCATCGCCATCGTCGAGAACGATCGCACCTGGAGCATGACGACGATCAACATGGCGGCTATCATGGCGGGAAAGATCGTCGCCAGCGCGTCATTGGCCTTAGTTGCCTCCTCGATCGATCCGCCCAACTCGATACGATAACCGGCCGGAAGGGATGCGATCAGCGGTTGAAGGGCCGTCTTGATCTCCTTGGAGACCTCCGGGGGTTGGGTCGCCTCATTGATGTCCGAGCGGATCGTGACGACTGGTGTGCGATCACGGCGCTTGAGAATCGGCTCTTCAAGTCGGACTTCCGAGTGGCCGACCTGGTCGAGCGGGATCGAGCGGCCGTCCCGGCTCATCAACGAGAAATCCGCCAGACGCGCCGGATCCAGCCGCTCGCCGCCGGCGCTGCGCGCCACGATGGGGACATTGCGGATATCCTCGCGGACCTGCGTAACCGTGATGCCCGTGAGCAGGAACTGGAGCTGCCGGCCCACCTCAGCTGGCGAAAGACCGATGAGATTCAGTCGATCCTGATCCGGGATGAAGCGGAGCACGGGCGTGCGATTGCCCCAGTCGCGATTGGCCTGCCGTACGTCGGGAACGCCACGCATGACACCGAGGGCCTTTTGAGAAATATCGTACAATTGCGCCGGATCAGGCCCCATCACCCGAAACTCCACCGGGAAAGGCGTATATGGTCCGAAAACGAGCTGGGTGACGCGCACATTGGCCTCAGCTGCAAGGCCCTGTGAAACCGCTTCTCGGAGCCGGTGCTTCAAAGCCTCACGGGCCTCTGCGTCCGGTGTCAGTACGACGATCTTGGCAAAGGCTGGATCGGGCAGCTCCGGCGCCATCGCGAAGAAGAAGCGCGGCGCTCCCTGACCGACATAGCTCGTGACGATCTTGGCCTCCGACTGGTGGTCAAGCCAGTGTTCGAGCTTCTCGACCGTGGCCGTCGTCGTCTCGATGCTGGTACCTTCCGGCAGACGGACCTCCACCAGCACTTCCGGGCGGTCGGAGGTCGGGAAGAACTGCTGTTTGACGGCGCCCATGCCGGCCCCGGCAAGCGCGAAAGCGACCGCGACGATGGCGCTGGTCACGAACTTATGGCGTACCGCGAGGGTGATGAGCGCTCGCAGGCGCCGATAGTTCGGTGTGTCGTAGATCGCTTGGTGACCGCCTGCGACGGGCTTAATCGCGGGCAGCATCCTGACGCCAAGATAGGGCGTGAAGACCACCGCGACGATCCAGGAGACGATGAGGGCAAAGCCCACCACCCAGAAGATGTTGCCGGCGTATTCGCCAGCCGTCGAGCGGGCGAAGCCCACCGGCAGAAACCCGGCGACCGTTACGAGTGTTCCGGACAGCATCGGCGCCGCCGTGTGACTCCACGCATAAGCCGCCGCCGATAGGCGATCCATGCCCTCTTCCATTTTCACCACCATCACCTCGATGGCGATGATGGCATCGTCGACGAGAAGGCCGAGCGCCAGGATGAGAGCGCCGAGCGTGATCCGGTCGAAGAACCGACCGGTCTCCAACATGATGAGAAACACGACGGCAAGCGTCAAAGGGACGGCAGCCGCGACAACGATGCCAACGCGCCAGCCAAGGCTGAGCAGGCTCACCAGCAGCACCACGCCGAGCGCCATCGCGAACTTCATCATGAATTCGTCAACGGCCGAGGTGATGTTGACGGCCTGGTCGCTGACCTTGGCCAGCGTCATCCCGAGTGGGAGCGTGCGAGAGATAGCTGCGGACCTCGCTTCCAGCGCCTTGCCGAGCGCGAGGCCATCCCAACCCTCTTGCATGACCGCAGCGAGCATCACAGCGGGCTCGCCTTGGTGTCGGATCAGGTAGGTGGGAGGATCCTCGTAACCGCGGCGGACTTCCGCGATGTCGGAGAGTTTCAGCGTCCGCCCCGCAGCGACGATCGGGGTGTCGGCGATCGCCTGAACGCTATCATAAGCGCCATCGACCCGGATGAAGACCTGCGGACCCTTGGTGTCGATCGAGCCTGCCGGTGTGACCGTGTTCTGCCGCTGCAAGGCGGCAACAATATCTTGTGCCGATACGCCGAGGGTCGTCAGTTTGGCATAGGAAAACTCGATGAATATCTGTTCGGGACGCTCACCGAGGATATTGATCTTCTTCACGCCGGGCACGTGCAGGAGATCCTGACGAATGGTCTCGGCTTGCCTTGCGAGCTCGCGCATCGGCATGCCCTTGGCCTCGAGGGCATAAAGGGCGAAGCTCACGTCCGAATATTCGTCGTTGACGAAGGGGCCGAGCACGCCAGAGGGCAGCTTGCGGGCTTCATCGCCTAGCTTCTTGCGGGCCTGATAAAACTCCTCCTGCACGCTCGATGGCGGCGTGCTGTCCTTCAACGTCACCGTCATGTACGCATAACCGGGCCGCGTGGTCGTCTCCACCCGGTCGTACCAGGTGAGCTCCTGAATCCGCTTCTCCAGGGGTTCGGCGACCTGATCCTGCATCTCGCGTGCCGTCGCGCCCGGCCATACCGTGGTCACCGTCAGCGTCTTGATGGTGAAGGACGGGTCCTCGGCCCGCCCGAGCATGACGAAGGCGTAGGCGCCCGCGGCCGCCAGCAGGAGGATGAAGAAGAGGGTTACGGCCCGCTCGCGGACGGCCAGCGCGGAAAGATTGAAGCTCATCAGTTGCTCCTGCTTTCAGAGGCAGTCCTGACGCGCGCGCCCTCGTGCAGGAGGTGAGCACCGAGGGAAACAATTTGGTCACCGGAATTCGATCCAGAAATAACGGCTGTTTCGCTGGTCACTCGCAGGAGCTTGATGGACTGAAAGCGTACGGTCGAGCTGGCGCTGTCGAACACCCAGACGCCTGTCATTCTGCCGTTATCGAGCACGGCTCCCAGCGGGACCTGGACCTCCGGCTTAGCCTCCTGGCTCGCAAGCCGAATAGTGACCGTCGCCCCAAGCGGTGCGGCCGCAGCTTCACCGTCGAGCACATAGCGGGCCTCGTAGGTGCGGGTTTGGGCGTCGGCGGAATCGGACAACTGCCGGAGATGCGCCGCATAGCGTCGCCCATCGTTCCCATACAGGCTTGCCTCGGCGAGCGAGCCGATCGCCGGCCGGATCGTTTCGGGAAGCGTCACCACGGCTTCGCGAGGACCGGCCTGTGCAAGCCGAACCACGGTCTGGCCGGCGGAGACCACTTGTCCGGGCTCGCCAAGCGTTTGGGTGACCGTTCCGTCCGCATCCGCCACCAGGACGGAGTAAGTTGCTTGGTTCTCGGCGACCCCTGCTTCGGCTTCCGCCGATGCGAGCTGCGCTTTGGCTGTATCCGACGCGGCCTTCGCCTGCTCGTATCGCTGCCGGGACGTCCACCCGTCGTTGACGAGGTTGGCGTATCGCCGCTCATCCGCATCCGTCTGAACGACCGTCGCGCGCGCTGCGGCGACTGCGTTGCGCTTCGCCGTAAGCGCAAGGCGCAGGTCCGTTTCGTCAATCCGCATCAGCGGCTGCCCGGACTTGACCTGCTCACCGACATTCACGAGCCGTTCGACAATCTTACCGGCGACGCGAAAGCCGAGGTTGCTTTCCACCTTCGCGCCGATGGTACCAGTGAACCCGCGCTCGGATCCGCCCACCCGCGCGGCCGTGATCAGCCTGACCATCGGCGGCTCCTGCCTCGGGTCGCCCACGGCAGAGGCTTCTTTAGCTGGAATGGCGAGAGCAACGAATGTGGCCACCCCCGCCGGGATCAAAATACCGGCCAAGACCGCAAAACCCCGCATCTTCATGTCCGTCTCCCAGATTTAGATTTCGTTCGAACTCTATATTCCATTTAGATGTCGTTTGCAATCTAAAACGGAGGAGCAACGAAAGTGTGATTTCAGGCCTCAAGCGAGATTGGAGGGCGGTCTCCCCCCAAAAGAGCGCACTTGGGGCCCTTGATAGATTGCGCTCGGCTTCTATCTGACATATTAGAGTTCGAATGTAATCTAAAAATGGAGGATGCTGATGCGAGTAAGTCGCGTTCAGGCTGCGGAGAACCGCCAAACCGTGATCAATGTGGCAAGCCGCCTCTTCAGGGAGCGCGGCTTTGATGGCATCGGGCTCAAGGATCTGATGGAGGCGGCCGGGCTAACCCAGGGCGCCTTCTACAAGCAATTCGCGTCAAAAGAGGATTTGGCGATAGAAGCGTCCAGGCGCGCGTTGGAAAGTGCGTCCCATCGATGGTCGGACGCGGCCGAGCAGAATCCGGACGATCCGCTTGGCGCGGTGATTGCGTTCTACCTCAGCGGCGACCATCGCGAAGAAAGGATGGACGGCTGCCCGATCGTGGCGCTCGGCTCAGATGCTGCCCGACAGGGCCCCGACGTGAAGGCGGCCTTCGAAGCGGGAATCAAGGCGCATCTCGACGTGCTCGGCCGCTTCATTGCCGAGACCGGCGGCGAGGCGTCCCGCGGCAAGGCCATGGCCATTCTCTCAACCATGGTCGGCGCGGTGATGCTATCGCGCGTCGTCAACGACCCTGATCTGGCTCAGGCGCTTTTGGATGCAGCGGTCGAACAGGTTCGCGACGCCGCTGCCGTTTGAAAGATCACCCCTTAAAGCACAGAGAGATCGAATGCTTAGCCCGAGTGACATCAAGCCAAGTCTGCTCAAGATATCCGACACGCTGAGCGTACGTTTTCAAAAGACCGGCAACGGGCCTCCGCTGCTCCTCATACATACGATCCGGACGCAGCTCGAATATTTCCGCAGTCTTGCCCCCCTTCTCGCCGGATCGCACACGGTGTACGCCATTGACCTTCCAGGCCATGGACACTCACCAATAGATTCAACTGCGAGCTTTGACGAACCCTACTTCAGGCGGGCTGTCATTGGCTTCATCGGCGAGCTCGATCTCTCGAACGTCACGATCGTGGGCGAGTCGATCGGCGGGGCACTGGCCCTCACGGTGGCGGCGTCGCTTCCACAGCGCGTGAAGCGGGTCTATGCGATCAACCCTTACGACTACGAGACCCGCTACGGGGACGGGATTCGACGCGGCAACTGGCTCGCGAATTTCATCATCGGAAGTTTGCAGATCCCGGTGCTCGGCGCGGTGAATGCGTCGCTCGAAAACAAGATGATCCTCGGCAAGATCATGGGCGGGGGATATCACGATCCCCGCAGGCTGCCGGCCGATCTGCTCGCCGAGTTCGACGAAGTCGCCCACCGTCCGGGATACAAGCGGATCGCACGCAAGGTGCTGGCTGGTTGGCGATCCTGGAGCAAGGCCCGCGACTACTATCGGCAGATCTCGGCTCCGGTGACGCTCATTTATGGCGACAGCGACTGGTCTCGGCCGAATGAGCGCGAACGCACGCGGTCGCTGATCCCTGCTGCGCAGATGGTGGCGCTCAAGAATACCGGCCACTTCTCAGCTGTTGAGAATCCGTCGGAACTGGCTCGCGTAATATTGGGGCAGATTGATCGCGATGATGTGCGTGGTTAACAAGCACAATTTCGCTACTTATCGGCTGGCGGAGCGGGTGCGGACCTGGCGCCGCATCGAAATGCGGTGAGTGCGGCCCTCGAACAGCGTCACGCCGGCGTTCGCAAGCTTTGGCACGAAATACTCGGAAGCATCGGCATCCACGCACCCCGAATCGAATGATTGGAAGCCTTGATGCAGATCAAGGGAGAGCAATCGTCGAGCTCCAACATCCGCGCATTGCCGCCCTTCTACCCATCGTCGGCCGACCGGGAGTTTCAATCATGAAGGCCGTTTCCGTCGAAGAAGCCGTTGCGATGATCCCGGCGGGCGCCAGCGTCATGATTGGCGGATTCATGGGAGTCGGGACTCCGGAGCGGCTGCTCGACGAAGTCGTTCGCCAGAAGAAGGCAGGCCTGACTTTGATCTCGAACGACGCGGCGACGCCCGGCAAGGGCGTCGGCAAGCTGTTCGATCAGGCGTTGGTATCAAAGCTGACGGCAACGCATATCGGCCTCAATCCGAAGGCGCAGCAGCAAATGCTGGCCAACCAGATCGCCGTCGATCTCGTTCCGCAAGGCACGTTCGTCGAACGCATCCGGGCCGGCGGATGCGGCCTCGGCGGCGTGCTGACGCCCACGGGCGTCGGAACGCTGGTTGCCGAAGGCAAGCGTCAGATCGAAGTCGACGGCAAGCCATTCCTGCTGGAAACGGCGCTGCGGGCGCAATTCGCATTGGTGCACGCCTTCCTCGCCGATTATCTCGGCAACCTCGCCTACGCGCTCACTTCGCGCAATTTCAACCCGGTCATGGCGATGGCGGCGGACACCGTCATCGTGACGGCCGAGCACATTGTGCCCGTTGGCGTGATTGCGCCCGATCACGTCGTCACCCCCGCACCGCTCGTCGACTATCTCATCACCAACGGGTGACATCATGGATCCCCAGATCATCATCGCCCGGCGCGTCGCCAAGGAGTTGAGGAGCGGCAATCTCGTCAATCTCGGTATCGGCATTCCGACGCTGGTCGCGAACTACGTGCCGTCCGATCTGAAAGTCTTCTTCCAGTCGGAGAATGGATTGATCGGCACCGGGCCGATTCCAGAGCAGGGCATGGCCCATCCAACACTGACCGATGCCGGCGGGCGCCCGATCAGTGCGCTGCCGGGCGCCTCCACCTTCGATAGCGCAATGTCGTTCGGATTGATCCGCGGCGGCCACGTCGATGTCACCGTGCTCGGTGGCCTTCAGGTCGATGCACAAGGCCATCTGGCCAATTGGATGATCCCTGGCAAGATGGTGCCAGGCATGGGTGGCGCAATGGACCTCGTCAGCGGCGCCAAACGCGTGATCGTCGCCATGCAGCACGCGGCGAAGGGCAAGTCCAAGATCGTGGCAAAATGCTCCTTGCCGCTGACCTCGGCGCGTCCTGTGAGTTTGGTCGTGACCGACATGGCCGTGATTGGTTTCCCCGATGGCAAGGCCACGTTGCTCGAAACCGCGCCCGGCATGAGCGTCGGCGAGGTCTTGGCGCTAACGGAGGCCGAGCTCGCCATCCCCGACAGTGTTCCGGAAATGAGACTCTGAGCAGGTTAACTCATGCGGATATTCAGCGACTTCGACGAGATCAAATCTGCCGTCGGCTCCGAGATCGGTGCCAGCGACTGGATCGAGATCACGCAGGACCGCATCAACCAATTCGCCGAGGCGACCTGCGACGAGCAATGGATCCATGTCGACCAGGAGCGCGCGAAGCAAGAGATGCCCGGCGGCAAGACCATCGCCCACGGCCTGCTGTCACTGGCACTGGCCCCACTCTTCATCCGTTCGGTCATCGGCCTGACGGGCCTGCGCAACACGCTCAACTACGGCGCCGACCGGATCAGGTATCTTGCGCCGGTGCCGGCGGCCTCGAAACTGCGCGGCCGCGTCACGATTGCCGAAGCCGAGGACGTGCCGCCGGACGGGCTGCGCGTCAACTATCACCTCGTGATCGAGATCGAGGGCGGCAAGAAGCCTGCTTGCGTCGCCGAGTTGATCGCGCTGCACTATCGCTGAATAAAAAAGTCGAAAAACAACCCATGCACAGTAGCCATGAGGTTGACGGCATTACGATTTCTTATTTTACGAAAGAAGTTGACCCGTCGGGCAACACAGTGGCAATATGCCATCGTCAGCCCATGGCTCAGACTGCCATGCCCGGCTTGGCAACGCGGCGGCGCGATCAATCGATGATGTGATAGCCGCCGTCGATGTAAAGCACACCACCGGTGATCAGCTTGGCGCCGTCGAGCGCCAGGAACGCTGTGGCATTGCCGACATCATCGATGCTGACGAGGCTGCGCGAGGGAGCTTTCGACTGCGCTTTGTCCATCAGCTCGTCGAATTCGGGAATGCCTGACGCTGCGCGCGTGGCGAGCGGTCCTGGCGAGATCGCGTGGACCCGGATGCCTTTCGGGCCTAATTCGGCGGCAGCGTAACGGACAGAGGCTTCGAGGGCTGCCTTCGCGACGCCCATGATGTTGTAGTTCTCCACCACCATCTGGCTGCCGTAATAGGTCATGGTGAACATCGTGCCGCCGTTCTTCATCAAGGGTTCGGCAAGATGTGCCATTCGCAGGAATGACCAGCAGGAGACGTCCATGGTCTTCAGGAAGCCATCACGGCCGACATCAACGACGCGGCCGTGCAGCGCCTCCTTCGGCGAGAAGGCGATGGAATGAAGCAGGAAATCGAGCTGCCCCCACTCCGATTTGATCCGCTCGAACACCGCTTCAGTCTGGCCTTCAACCATGACGTCGAGCGGCAGGAAGATCGGCGTCCCCAGTGCCTGCGCGAGCGGCTCGACGTGCTTCTTGGCGCGGTCGTTCAGATAAGTGACGGCGAGATCGGCGCCGAGTGCGCGAAACGCCTTGGCGCAGCCCCAGGCGATCGACTGGTCGTTGGCGATGCCGACGACGAGGCCTTTCTTCCCCTTCAGGGCGACTTTGCTGTCCGGATATACTGGAATCATGACACCCTCTCATGTCTGGGGTTGGGCGATTGGCCGTTCATCAGCAGCGACAACGTATGCCGCGCGATCATCAGCTCCTCGTCGGTCGGGATGACGTAGACCGGTATGCGACTGTTCTTCGTCGATATCAGCCGTGCGTGGCGGGCATTCGCGGCTGCATCAAGCGTGGCGCCAAGCCAGCCGAGGTGTGCCGCAACGCGGGCCCGAATGCCGCTCGAGTTCTCTCCGATGCCGGCGGTAAAGACGAACGCGTCAACACCTTGCAGCGCAGCGGCGAGCATCCCGGCGTTGAGGCCAATGCGATAGACGAAATAATCGACTGCCAGCTTCGCTTGCGGATCGGTGCTTGCCTCCAGCTCGCGCATGTCGTTGCTGACGCCGGACAGACCTTTCAATCCGCAATCGCGATAGAGGAAATCCTGCACCTTCGAGGCTGTCATGCCCTTCTCGGACATTAGATACAGCACGACGCCCGGATCGAGCTGGCCGGGGCGCGTGCCCATCGGCAGCCCATCAAGCGCGGTGAATCCCATGGTGCTCTCGACGCTTTGTCCGCCCTTTATGGCGCACATCGATGCGCCGCTGCCGAGATGGGCGACGATCACGCGCCGTTCTGCGATCTCCGGTGCAGTCTGGGGTAGCGTTCTGGATATGTATTCATAGGAAAGCCCGTGGAAGCCATAGCGCCGCACGCCTTCGGCGTGGAGCTGGTGCGGAATGGCGTAATGATCGGCCAGCGGGCCGTGCGTGCGGTGAAACGCGGTATCGAAGCAGGCGACCTGCGGCACGGTCGGGAAATTGTCCAGGATCGAGCGGATCGGCGCCAGATTGTATGGCTGGTGCAGCGGCGCCAGGGCGACGAAGCGCTCCAGTCGCGCCACCACGCCATGATCGACCAGAACCGGCCGCTCATAGTCCGGTCCACCGTGCACTACGCGATGCCCGACCGCCATGGGATGGATACGAACTTCGTTCCGCAGCCATTCGCCTGCCAGGTTCATCGCCGCCGGAACGTCCGGAATGGCCTCGATCGGATAGGCCCGGTCGGCCATGGGATCGCTGCCCGCGCCGCTCGCCCGCAGGCGCGGGCGGCTGCCGATGCCGTCCACCTGCCCCTTGATCAACCGGCGAAGCGTGCCTTCCCCCTCGATCACGAAGACCTGGAACTTGACGCTCGAGGAGCCGGCGTTGACGACGAGGATGCTGTCCATGGCGGTCACGCCGCAATGGTCGGCGCCTTCTGGCGCCGGGCGTGAGCATAAAGTGCCGCGACCGCACAGGACGCCATCCGCGCCCGCGGACTGTCCGCACGCGAGGTCAGGACAACCGGCACGCGCGCGCCGAGCACAATGCCGGCGCCGTCGGCCTTGGCGAAATAGGCGAGATTCTTAGCGAGCATGTTGCCCGATTCAAGGTCAGGCACGACCAGGATCTGTGCCCGGCCGGCGACCTCGGATTTGATGCCCTTGATCCGCGCGGACTCCAGGTCGATCGCATTGTCGAACGCCAGCGGCCCGTCGAGCACGCCGCCGGTGATCTGTCCGCGGTCCGCCATCTTGCAGAGCGCCGCGGCCTCGATCGTGGATGGGATTTTCGATGTGACTGTTTCGACCGCAGAGAGGATGGCGACCCGCGGCGACTGGCCGAAGCCGGCCTGGTTGTAGAGGTCGATCGCATTCTGGATGATGTCCCGCTTGGCATCCAGATCGGGAAAGATGTTGATGGCGGCGTCAGTGACAAAGATGGTCTCGGCATAGGCCGGCACGTCCATGACGAAAACGTGGCTTATACGCCGATCCGTCCGCAAGCCTCCGGCCTTCGCGGTGACGGCCCGCATTAACTCATCGGTGTGCAGGCTGCCCTTCATCAGCAGTTCGCCGCGGGCGGCGTGGATCAATTCGACGCCCTTCGCCGCGGCATCGTCGCTGTGAGCGGCATCGACGATTTCATAGCCGGAAATGTCCAGTGCGAACCTGGCGGCCGTATCCCTGATCTTCCGTTCCGGCCCGACCAGCAGGGGCCGGATGATGCCGGCCGCCGCGCTGTCGACCGCGCCCCGCATCGATGTCTCGTCGCAGGGATGCACGACGACGGTCGGCGCCGGCGGGATCGCCTTGGCCGCGGCGATCAGGCGATCATACTTGCTGGGAGAGTGCGTGGCCGTCGCATCTAGTGGCATGATGTCGCTCCCGATCGTTGCAACTCGCGCTACGAGGCCCTCGCTTTCGGATCGAAAGGGGCAACGTTCGACGCCTTGTCGGCATCTTCCATTGTGTCGATGCCAAACAGGCCGGCGACCTGCCGCAGGCGGATTGCGCGCTCGCCCGTGACATCCTCACTGGCCGAAAGCACCTGCTCGATCGCCTCGAAAGCCCCGCGGCGACGATTCATGTCGTCAGGCAGCAGCTTCGGAATAGCGCCGAGCGCCCCGTCACGATCGAGCAGCAGCATGAAGAACTGCTCCCGCACCAGCATTTTGAATTCGGCAAGGCTCATGCGTGCGCCACCATGTTTGCGGCGAATCTGGCGCAAAGCCTCGATACTTCGTTCGTCGACCATCCCCCGCGCCGAGCCGACATAGAGCAAGGCGCGCAGCGCCGCTTCACGAAGGCCGCCCTCGCCGATCCGCGACTTCAGATCGTCGATGCGCTTTTCGAGCATGGCGCGATGCTCGACGGACATTTCACGCCGCCGGGATGGCACGGAAGTGGGATCAATTCCGACTGCGGCCTGCAGCGCCGGCGACCCGTAGACGCTGAGGAAGATCGCTTCGCTGAGCGCCTCCTGTGAATCGCGCCAGCTGTCCAGGGCATGCACGATCTGCTTCGACATCTGCTCCTGGAACGCCAGGAATGGATTGTCCCTCGCGACCGGCTTGCGCTCCTCGACGGCCTTCTCGGCCAACGATTTCACCATCGCCATATAGGGATTCCGGTTGCTGAAGAGCTCGTATTGCAGCCGCAGCGGGTGCATGTTGTGGGCCCATTCGGCCATCTGGGGCGTCACCATGGCCTTGATCCATGGCTGAAGAAATTTCTGGTACGCCGCCAGATTGATCTCCGAGACGCGTTTGGCCGTGGCAAAGCGCCGCTCGTCCTCGGGCGAGTTGCCCCCCATGGCGCGGATATCATCGAGGGTCCGCGCCTCGCAGCGCATTACCCACTGGCCGACCACCAGATCCGAACTCGCGGTGTCCTCGCCTTTCGCCTCGAAGGTGGCTTCATAGAGCCCGGGTGGAAGAACGTCGATCAGGTCGATGTTGCTGGAAAACTCGGCATGTTCCTTCTTGGCAACGCCACCGGAGACGAAAATACCGAGATGACCGATGCTCTTGTGCACGGTGTAGACGATGGTCTGCCCATAGGCCCTGATCTCGTCGACGTCGGCGTAGCAATCCAGGATCCAATGCAGTGCCTGTTGCGGTGGCGTGATGTTGTCGCCCTCCGAGCAGAACACCACGATCGGCGACCTGATGTTGCGGAGATCGACCTTGCGGCCGTCGGACAATTCGATGTTGCCTGCCGCAAGATTGTTGCCGACGAACAGCTCGTCGACGATGAACTGGATCTCCGCGGCGTTCAGATTGACGTGGCCGCCCCACCAACGCTCGAATTCGAGATAACGCTCTGCCTCGGTGTCGACCTTCGAATAGACGTTGTACTGCTTGGTCCACAGCGTGTTTGACGGGTTCTGGCTCTCAAAATTCTGCACTAGCCAGGCGCCGTCGAATTTGCCGGCGCCGAGATCGCTGGTGAGCGCCGTGAGCCAACTCCCGCCCAAGAGGCCTCCGGAGTAGCGCATTGGATATTTTCCGCGCACGCCGGCCCAATAGCTGAGCGGCGCACCGGCGATGATCAGCGGCCCGAACAGTTCTGGACGCAGCGAGGCCAGGATCATGACGGCCCATCCGGCCTGGCAATTGCCGATCACACAGGGCTTGCCGTCGGCATCCGGGTGAAGGCTCATGACCTTTTCGATGAATATGGCTTCTGCACGCGCGATACGCTCAATGGTCTGACCGGGCATCGGATCCGGCAGAAATCCGATGAAATAGCAGGGATGGCCTGCTTTCATTGCCACGCCGATCTCGCTGTCCGCCTTGAAGCCGCCGATGCCGGGGCCGTGGCCCGCGCGCGGATCGACCACAATGAAAGGCCGACGGTTCATGTCGATCTCGACATTGTCCGGCGGAACGATGCGCACCAGCACGTAATTGACCGGCTCGACGAGTTTGCGGCCGTCCATGATCAGTTCGGCCGCATATTGGAGAACATGCGGCGCCGTTTGCGCGAGGTGTTCCCTGTACTGATCACCGCGCCGGCGCATGATATCCAGGAACAGGACAGTGCGTTGTCCCGCATCGACCAAATATTCGATCGCCGAGGCGAACGGCCCCGACATTGGACCGCCCGGAATTTGCACCTTGTCTATTGACATGTTTTCGACCTCTTTGTCGGGTTCGACAATTGACGGCGCCGGGCAAGGACGAACGTTGATCTAGGTCAAGATGATCTGCACGCTCGAAGGACTCTTATCCTGCAATCGAGTTCATGAGACACGGCTCACTTGACGAGCTGATTTCGCCGGACGACATCGGCATGTCACAAATCGCAAGTTACAGCGCGCAAGCTGTACTGAAGGACGGAACTCCGGTCCAGATCCGCGCGCTTCGAGCGAGCGACGAGGCGGATATGCTCGCTGCCATCGAGCGCACCGGGCCGAGCTCGCTCCAGAGCCGGTTCTTCGTCATGAAGCGATACTTCTCGGAGAAGGAACGCGCCTTCTTCATGGACGTGGATTTCAGCAATCACGTTGCGCTGGCCGCCCTCGTCGAAGAACAGGGTCGTCTCACCATCATCGGCGGCGGGCGATATATCGTCACAGATCCCGGACGGGCCGAGATGGCCTTCGTAGTGGTGGATGCCTGGCAAGGCCGCGGGATCGGCTCCCTGCTGCTGCGGCACCTCATCGACATCGCGCAAGAGCATGGGATGCAAGAGCTTACGGCCGAGGTTCTGTCCGACAACGCGCCCATGCGCGGCGTGTTCGCGAAGTCAGGCTTCAAGCCTGCGAGAAGCGATGATCCGAGGACAGTACGCCTGACTCTCACTCTTGGATCCGCGCGCCCGGCTTGAGCTTCATCTCAAGGCGATCGTGATCTGACTGATATTGGCCGCCAGCTCGAGTCCCGCCTTCGGGCCCTGCAGCACCATCGTCACGCCCTTTTCGTTGCGAAGGTGAACGCCGCTGACGCCGCCGACCAGCGCAAAACCGCCACCGACGGAGCTGTAGGTCCCAGCGAAGTCACTGATCTCGCGGATGCCCGAGGCCCAGCCGTCGAGACGGCCGACCGTGGCGCCGACCGTGATGCCGAAACTCAGGCCGCTGATCTTGAACGGATAGGTCTTACCGCGGTACGTCAGCACGCCGTTGCCGGCGCCACCGCCGACGAGGAGACCGGCCTTGACGATCTTGGCACTGACGTGACCGGCCGCTTGCGCAAAAGATGGCGTCGCCGGCATGGTCAGCCCGAGTGCCAGCAGCAGGAGCGCGATCAGGCGAAATGCGCGCCGGTGCGCGCGCCGTTCACGGTTTTTGGGCATCGACCTTCTTCCAGGTCTCGTCGGGATCGAATAGCGTGATCCGCTCGGCGATGAAGGCCGTGCGCTTGCCGATATCCTTCTGGTAAACGGTGCCGGCATGGTTGACCAGAAACGTCATCACGCCCGAATTGCCGTACTCCGCCGGCCAGGCGATCAAGGCGAAGCCGCCGATCATCTTGCCCTTGACGACGTAGTTGAGCGCGCCGCCGGGTGCGTCCCGCCCCTGGCCTTTGAGGATGCGGAAGTAGTAGCCATGATAGGGCGCAGGTCCGACATCGCCCGCGCGATAGCCCTCCTTCGAGGCTTCGGCCGCCAGCGCGCCGAGCGGGCTCGGGTCGCTGTCGTCGCGCCAGAACAGGCCGTCCTTCTTGCCGGGCGATGAAACGATGCGCTGCGCATAGACGCCGGCGCCTTCGCCGCGGTCCTTGTCGGCATATTCGTTCTGCGCGTCGACAAAGGCGAGCGCGGTCTGGATTGCGTCGAGCTCGTTGCGGCCGATGCGACGGCGCAGCACCTCGATCCGTCCCTCGTCGGTGTCGAACTCCCAACCGCTCTTGGTGTTGACCAGCGGAATCGGGAACGGGAAATCGTCCGGCCCCAGCATCAGGGTCGCAGTCTTGTTGCCCTCGGCCTTGATGCCGTGCTTGGCGTCATACATCGACGAGAAGCGCTGGCGGATGTCGTTGTCAGCGATCTCGTCGCCGGACGAGACGATATCTTCGGCAGCGCGCCCAAGCACCTTCAGAATGTCGCTTGGTCCGCTCTTGACTGCGGCCGCAAGCGCAGCCGCCGCGTCCTCCGGCGTCTTGTAGGATTGCTGTGCCTGTGACGCAGAGCCAAGAAGCGCCAGCGCCATGATGCCCGGCAACACCGCGCGGCGGAACGATTTCAGGCCCGTCATGGCGTCACCTCCGCAGGAATCTTCGCGCCGCCGGCGAGCCATTCAGCATAGCTGCGGAATGTCAGCCCGAGTTTTTCGTAATGGACACGCAGATATCCATCGCTGCCACGGGTCACGGCGGCAGGCATCACCTGCTCGACTTCCTGCGCCATCACGCCGACATAGGCCTTGTCGCTGCCGATGTAGCTGAAGCGATAGTAGCCGAGGCCGTTTGAGAGCTGACCGAGCAGCACAACGTCGTGCTTCAGCGCGATATCGGAGCGCCGGCCGCCGCCACCGCCGCGGAAGCCGCCTCCTCCGCCGCCACCACGGAAACCGCCGCCACCATGCATGGCCATTCCGCCACCACCGCCCCGCCCGGCAAAGCCACCGCCGCCGCCACCGCGCGGCATGCTTGCCATACTCGAACGCCCGCGCGCCGATGCCGCGGCCGCCGATCGGCCGGAGGAAACGTTCATTGCCCCGCCGCGGTTGCCGCTACCGCCACGATTGGCGGCAGCACCGCCGCCGGCTCGATTGGCAGCCTTGGCGCGATCTCCGCCGCCCTTGTTTGCGCCCTTGGCCCGGTCGCCGCCGCCCTTGGCACGATCCGCGGCCCCAGCGCGATCGCCACCGCCGGGCCGATCGCCGCGGTTGCCCGCACGGTCACCTGCGCGATCACCCGGACCCCCACGATCACCGGCACGGTCGCCCGCCCGATCTCCCGCACCTTGATTGGGTCGCAAGACCTGATTTCCGTCACGACCGCGGAAATCCATCCGGTCCGACACGCCGGCCTTCAGATTGTTGTTGCCGAAGCGCTGCTGAACGTTGGTGTTGTTGTAGCGAACGCCCTGGCGATGCGCCGGATTGTGCTGCCAGCCATTGCCGATGTTGGTGGTGCGATGGTTGACGTAGACATTGCGGTTGCCCCAGTTGCAGCCGCCGCCCCAGTAATTGCCCCAGCGTCCGATCGCCCAAGCGGTGCCGAAGGCGATTCCGGCCGCAACCATGCCGGCGCCGATATAGGACGGATAGCCCCAATAGTACGGCGGATACTCGGCATAGGGCCAGCTGCCGTAGACCGTCGCCGGATCGTAATACGGCACGTACATCGCTGAAGGATCGGCCTGCTGGATCACGACAACCTGCTTGCCTTCCTGGGACTGGACACTGACCTTCTGCTGCTTGGTCGTGACCAGCTTCTTGTTGTCATAGGCCTTGGTGCGCAGACGCTGGATCGCGTCCATCACATCGGGTTGCTGCGCGAGAAAGGCGTCGCCGAGTTTCTTGGTCCAGTCGAGCTGGTCGCTCATCATAGTCAACACGTCGGCAGTGCTGGCCAGCGCCTTGACGCTGTCGTCCCAGCTCTGCTTGTCGACCTCCGTCTTGAGCGCATCACCCTTGAGCTGCTTGCGCCCCTTCAGCCAGCGGTCGGCTTGCACCACCTCCAGCGGATAAGTTGAGGCCGCCAGCACGTTGGCCAGCAGCTCGTCGGGATAGAGCGCGATCGGCGCGACGAGGGCCTCAAGTTGCTCGGGCTTCAAGAGCTCGGCAGTCGCCGCAGGCGGGCTCGCTGATTGCGCCTGCGGATTTGGGGCTGCAGGTGTCGTTGTGGTCTGCGCCGTTGCAGCGACCGAAGTCGCCATTACGAGCGCAAGCGCCATCAGGGTCTTGCCACAGCGAAACATCACATCCTCCCTCAGACTTCCAATGTGGGAAGATCAGGCCGGAGCGCAGGCGTTTGTTGATCGAGATCAACGAAACGAATTCGTCGCGGCTGCTGCAGCGCGAGGACGCACGATCATCCGCCCAGATTTTAGGCCAGGACGACTTTCCCCCACCGATCCAGAGGCATGATCATCAAAGTACCGCCTGTCAGCGGGCGATCGGAAGCCGGATCGTGAACAGGGCTCCGCCAGCGAGCTGGTTCGCCGCGACAATTGCGCCGTGATGGGCCTCGATGATGGTTCTGGCGATCGCGAGTCCCATGCCCATGCCTTGCGGCTTGGTCGTGAAGAACGGATCGAAGACGTTTGCGAGATCTGAGGCCGCTATTCCGGGTCCGGTATCGGCGATCCTGATCTCGGCCTGATTGCCGGCACGGAGGGTTGAAACGCTGACCTCGCGCTTTCCGGTGTCCGCATCGGAGATCGCATCCATCGCATTGATGATCAGGTTGAGGATGATCTGCTGAAGCTGGACCGGATCGCCCTTGACGCGCAGATCGGCCAGCACAGGCATGTAGATCAGCGTGATCCGGCGTCCGTCGGCGACGGCCTTCACAAGGCCGATCGCTTCGCGGACCGTATCGTTGAGCTCGATGTCCTTGACCTCAAACGGCGTCTTTCTCAGAACGCTGCGCAGCCTGCGGATCACCTCGCTTGCACGTTGATCGTCACGTCTGATGTCGGCAAGAATCTGACGAATCTCGTTGATGTCCGGCGAACTGGCCTTGAGCATCAGCTCAGCCGTCTCGGCATTAGTCAGGATGGAGCCGAGCGGCTGGTTCAATTCATGGGCAATCGAGGTCGTGAGCTCGCCGACAGTCGAATAGCGATTGACGTGGGCCAGCTCTGTGAGCCGCTGGCGCGATTCCACTTCGGCGACGCGGCGGCGGCGACGCTCGTGCAGCAACCCGCTGATGAGACCTGCCTGTACCAGAAATACCGCCGCGATCATCAACATCTGCCAACGATAGCGCACCCAGATGTTCGGCTCGCGAAACAGGATCTCGCTGCCGGGAGGCAAACGACTCTCGCTGATGCCCCAGCGCTGCAATTCCCGCCAATCATATCTCGGCGCAGCGAAGCCGATCGGCTCATAATGGATGCTCGCCGGCTTCGCGCCGCCGAGAACGCCGAGCGCGGCGGTGACGGTCCTCGAACTCGTGTCCGCAATCAAATGCATCGGCCCACCGACCGTGCTGTTACCGAAGAACGGCTCCTGGTAGGAGAAGATCGGAGCATTCGCGACTGCGTGCAGGCTGCGCAAGGCGATGTCGCTCTCGTGGACGACCCCAGCCGCATCGACCGACATCAGGCCCCAAAACAGCACAGTGTGCGGCGGGAGTTTTGATGCGCGTTTCAGTATTTCCTCGAACGACAAATCCGAATACCAGACGAGCTCTACCCGCTCGCCGAAAGATTTCAGCTCCCGCTTCACCTCCTCTAGCCAAAACTTCTCGAGCGGCGAGGCACCGATGACGACCGCAACCGACCTGGTGTCCGGCAGAACCTGAAGGATGTTGTCGAAGGCCGCCACGAAATCGTTCCGGATCGCCACGACGACATCGTTGTCGCCGAGATCGGCGCGATTGATCAGTCGATGCTCGACTGCAGAGAGAATCAACGGCGTGTGGGGGAACAGTCTGGCGCGGTATTTCTGCGCAAACCGCGCGGCAGGCGCGCCGATGCTCAACACGATGTCGGGCATCGCGCCCTGGTACAGCGAGTGCAGATACTCGACGAAAGGCGCCTCGGGACCAGGATTGTTGAAGCGCGCGGTGAGCAGCGCGTGCTCCTGGATATCGAGCGGCCAGGGCGATTGCCGCTCCAGTTCGGCCTTGATGTCACGCGCATACTCACTCCACGGCCGAAACTCGCGACCGAAGGAATGCAACACCAGCACGCGCTTGAGCTCGCCGCGCAGACTTCGCTCGACGGCCCCGGCCCGCTCGGGCGACAGGCACTCGGCAACGAGCAGGCCGAGACAGAGTAACGCGGCCACGAGCCGCGGCCTCACCCCGTTAATGGACGCGCCCCCGCTCATGCTACACCCTCGCAGCTTCCGGCAGCTGCTTTCCAGGCAATTTTAGCGGGGATTGCACCGCACGGACAGCCCCGAGGCGGGCCTCAGCACCGCGTGACGACCCGCCCATAAGCGTCCACGACCTGCGCGCAGGAGGGCGCATAATAGGCCCCGGCGGCTCCCGCCGCGGCGCCAACCGCAACCGCCCGGCGCGTCGTTCGACGCGCGACGCCGGCATAGCTCATGGGCGTGAGGGGGCGTCCCACCCTCGCCTGCGCCTCCGAAAGAAAGCCGCTCTCGTCGATACGCGGCGCATCGCTCCAGGACAGTCCGGCGGCAAAAGCGACCATTGCAGCCGCGCCGATCAAGGTTTTCCGCAGCATGATCATTTCTTGGCTCCTGTCGGTGTGCCCGGAGGAAGTTCGTCGAAATCCGCCATCGCGACCGAGTTGATGTCGACCTTGGTGGTGCCGGCTGGCGCCTTGAATACAAACGTATCCTCGGCAAAGGCGTCGATCTTCCAGTCTCTGGTCCGCAACGTGTATTGCGGTGCGCCCGTGACCGTTTTGCTGGTGATCACGTATTTGCGCGGCACCGGCTTTGCACCCGTTTCGATCCAGATCTGCCAGTCCGTGTCGGCCGTGCGAAATGCGAGATGCTCGCATTCGACGCCGTCGATCACGCCCTGCCCGACATGCTTGCCGTCGGCGGCCGTGGCCATCAGCTCCTCGAATGCGTTGGTGAGCAGCAAATCGGTACCGGGCATGCCGAGTCCGGAATGGGTCTGCATCTCAGTGATCATCTGATCCACCGTGCCTGCCATCTCGGCCTGCATGTAGGATTTGGCGTCGTTGCCGTAGAGCGAGACGGTCTTTCCGTCATAGACCAGCTCGACATCGGCATAGCCGCCGGTGCGCCTGACGCGCAGCTTGTCGGGCCGCCCCAGCTTGAACTGGCCGGAGCTTGCGAACTGGATCTTCTGGAGCTCGGGGGTGATGATCTCGATATCGCTGTCGAATGAGGCGGACAGTGTCGTCTGGCTGCCGAGATAGTCCGTCATCGACTTGAGGATCTTGGCCGGGTCATCCGCACGTGCCGGCGAGGTCGCAGCAAGCAGCAACGCTGCGCCGGTAGCGAACAATGTCCTTCCAAAGCCTGTTATTGGTTTCATTGCGAGTCCTCCTAGAATGAAGGACATTGAAATGCGCTGGCGGTCCGCTTGTTTGACTTGATTCAAAGCTGGCATAACTTGTCGCTAGGGCGCCGGGCAACGGTGATAGCGAATCTCCATGTCCTCCATGCCTGGGAACAGCCGGACGAGGCTGTTTGCATCCAGCTCTTTCAGGCTGAATTGAACGCTGGAGAGCATCATGTCGGTCGCGCAGGCCGCAACCAGGTTGACGGTCGGGCCGTCGTCCTTCCGCGCCTTGATCCGGCAGCGGGCGAACTTGCCGATGATCTGTTCGCCATCGACAATGAAGCCGCCGCCATAAACATCGGACATGTCGGTGAAGCCGAGCTGCATCCCCTTGCGCGCGAACACCTTGGGGCAATTGTCGGAATCGGTCACCCATGCACCGTTGAGGTCGAGAGCAACGGCACGGCCACCCATGACAAGCAGCGGGACCAGCAACGCCGTGCCGAGCGCGACCACCTTCCGTGAACACATATCGTCTTCCTTCCTAGGCCGTTCAATGACCGCTCAGCACAAGTGTCTGGATCGGCAGCAACAGCGCCTGGATACGCAGCAGCAGCGCGTGTACGAGGCCGACGCCGTCCACGACGTGCAGCGCGATCTTCCGGCTGGTCGGAGTGTCCTTGGCCGAGATTTCCTCGTGATTGCTGGTGTAGGCATTGACGATGCAGCTGCTGCCGGGTGTGACCCCATCCAGGCCGCCTTTGTAAAGCGGCTCCAGAAATACCAGGATGGTGCCGGGACGGACGGCGTTCTGTGGATCGATCAGCTGCTCGCCGGATCGGAACTGTCCGGCAGCGATGTAGTCCTGCACCGTGGTGATCACCATCGGGATGATCACCCATGGCTTCGAGATGCAGGTCGCTTCCGCCACCATGCCTTCCTTCATCACCTGCGCCTCGATCTGGCCGAAACCGGCCTGAAGCGCCTTGCGGCCAGCACCTTCGGGAACGAGAACGCCTGCGGGGCGCATCAGCTGATTGACAACGTCGCCGGGGCGAACCAGGAACTGCTCGACGCGCCCGTCGACGCCGGCGCGCACGAGGGTCTTGTCGAGATCGACCTGGGCCTGGTCGAGCGCGGCCTCCGCACTGGCCTTCTGTGCCGGCAGCAGGATGGAGACCTGCAAGGATGCCGATTGCTTCGCGGCCGTCGCCGCATCGATGCCGGACTGGCGCTGGTCAACCAGGACCTGGAGCTTGTCGATATCACGTTGCGGGACGATGCCGGGATTGCGACGCTGGAGTTCGCTCTTGACCTCGAGTTCGTCCTTGGCCTGCTGGTAGTTGGCTTTCGCTTCCCCGATCTGCGCCTCGGCCTTGACCACGTCGGCCTGCGCCGTCTGCATGGCGGCGTCGACCTCCGCGACCTTTCGCTTCGCCGTCTCGTAGGCGGCCCGCTGCTTCGAGGCGTCCAGCGTGAACAGCACATCGCCCTTCTTCACCGGAGCAGTGAAGCCGACCTTGACCTCAGCCACGCGGCCCGAGCCTTCGGGCAGGATCGGCACGGTACGGAAATAGAGCGTCGCCGACGACGTAGACGGATGGAAATAGAAGATCATCGTGATCAGCGACACCGTCAGCATCAGGCAGGCGGTGATGCCCCAGCGCAGCTCGTACCAGATCGAGAAGAAGGTGATCTCCTTGCCAAAGCGCTTGCCCTGGGCGTAGCGACGGTAGAGGTAGTCCGGCAGGATCGTGACAAGGGAGCAGATCAGCAGCTCAAGCATGGCTGGGCTCCTTCTCCTTGGCAGACCCGGGCTTTTCCGCTGGAGGCGGCGTAGCCGCAGCGTCTGTCGGGATTTCCTCGCCATTTCCGGCCGGCGTCGCCTCTGCAATCTTCTCGACCGACCCGGCAATGCTGCGCAGCGGTGTGCCGAAATCGGGGAGATCGATCAAAGCCAGCAGGAGCCCCGCAATCCAGAAGATATGCATGTGCGTAAATAGCGAGATCAGACCGAGCACCGCAACGAACTCGAACTGCAATTTTTGCGATTTGTGCGCCATCCGCTCCGGCAGGCTGTGCAGCTTCCAATAGAGCGTGCCGACCCAGAGCACAGTCCCGATCAGAAATATGCCCATCACCACCATCAGCGTATCGGTCCCGCTGCCCGGCGCGAGATAGAATGGCAGATGGTGCGGGGCCATCGGATGAAGCTGGTCGCTCAAACGTCTCTCCCAGTCAAATGCGCATGTGTGCCACTCTGCTCAGACAGGCTTCCGGTTTGCTTGATTTGAATCAAGGGAACGCCCTCCGCCGGGCTTAGCGTTCCTCGGATGCTGATTTGATAACCATCAGGAGCCGCAGCCATGCCCGGCCTCGACGATCTCATCCCCAACGCCGCCCAGATTCGAAAGGAAGCCGCCCTCAAGGAGGCTGAGAAGGCTGACGAATATGTCCGCCTCGCAGCCGCTGCCGAGGCCGAGAAGCGCGCGCTGATCGAGCGCTTGAGCAAACCTTCCGGCAAGACCGAGGAGGAGAAGATCAAGCTCGCCTCGACCATCATCCAGCGTGCGGTGCGAAACGGCCTGACGGAAGTGCTGGTGTATCGTTTTCCCAACTCCCTCTGCACCGACAAAGGCCGCGCTATCAATCAGATGGAAAAGGGCTGGGAGAACACCCTAACCGGCATTCCCAAGGAGATCTTCCAGCTCTGGACCGACTACCTGAAACCACGCGGCTATCGCATTTCCTATCAGATCATCGAGTTCCCTGGCGGTGTGCCCGGCGATATCGGCGTGACCATTTCCTGGGACGATTGACGAGCAACAGGAAGGATCGGCATGGCCAAGGACGTATCTGCGGAGCGGATGAAGCGTAAGGACTACGAGAAGGAGCTTGAAAAGCTCCAGGTCGAGCTGTGCCACCTTCAGGATTATGTGCGGGAGAACAAGCTGCGGGTCATCGTCCTGTTCGAAGGCCGGGACGCCGCCGGCAAGGGTGGAACGATCAAGGCCATCACCGAGAAGGTCAGCCCGCGCGTGTTCCGCGTCGTTGCCCTGCCCGCGCCATCCGACCGTGAGAAGACGCAGCTCTTCTTCCAGCGCTACATGGAGAGATTTCCGGCCGGCGGTGAGATCGTGATCTTCGACCGAAGCTGGTACAATCGCGCGGGCGTGGAATACGTCATGGGCTTCTGCACCCCCGCCGAGCACGAGCGCTTCCTCACGCTGTGCCCGCAGATGGAGAGATACGTCATCGATGGCGGCATCATCTTGATCAAGATCTGGCTCGAAGTGGGCATGGACGAGCAGGAACGCCGCTTCCATGCGCGCATCGATGATCCCGTGCGGCAATGGAAGCTGAGCCCGATGGATCTGGAGTCCTACCGGCGCTGGTACGACTATTCGCGAGCTCGCGATCTGATGCTCAAGCAGACCAGCACCAAGGAAGCGCCGTGGTACATCATCCGCTCCGATGACAAGCGAAAGGCACGGCTGAACTGCATCTCGCATCTCCTCGGCGCGATCCCCTACAAGCGCATCAAGAAGGACACGATCAAGCTGCCGAAGCGCTCCGAGAAGGGACGCTACAACGACCAAGCCAGCCTAAAGGGAATGAATTTCGTCGCCGAGCGATATTGAAACGCGAACGGGCTGCGGTGGCGCAGCCCGTTGCGTGTTCGGATCACTTCAAGCGGATTGTGACGCCGCCGACGGCCGCCGATACTTCCGCGCCGACCCGCGGGCCGCTGAGCTGGAGGATCACGCCATTGCTGTTCTGCAACTGAACGCCACCAGCGCCTGCGGCGACTGCCCCACCCGCTCCCCCCACGGCATAAGAGCCTTCGATGGACGCCGGCCCCTTCAGATTGAGGGCTCGGCCGACGAACTTCGTGGTCGACGCTCCGACCGTCAAGCCGACGCTCATGCCGGACACAGTGAAGGGATATTTCTTGCCCCGGTATAGCAGGACGCCTTCGCCGCCCCCGACACCGACGATAAATCCGCCCTTGGTGAACACGACGGCAACCTGGCCGGTGTCAGCACGCGACGGCGTGCTGACACCGGTAGCGGCTGCGATCGATGCAATCAGGACGGCGCCGATAGTAACTTTCCTCATGATGTTTCCTTCCCCTCTTCTGGTCATTGCGCCAGGATCATTGATCTTGAAGACGTGGAATCCGATCGCCCAGACGATGAACGACGGGATGGTGCAGGCAATGAAACCAACGATAAGGATCTTCAGGGCGAGCGGACCGGTGAGCTGCGCCAAGAGCAGTGCGCGGCCTTGGGCTCTTTGGACATCTGTCTGTCCCGATCCTTGAGGGCGAAGGTGATGCGGGATCGTGAGTGCGGCGCCGGTCGCTCCATTGATCCAAGTCAACGGTCGTGTCCATTCTGATCGGCAATGCCATGCCGTTCGCAACGCAATAGGAAGGCGTCAGACCGTTCGTTGCGCAGTGCTCGCCTGATCATCGCTCAGCAGGCTATCGAGCGACCGCAGCCACTGGCCGCTGTCGGTCTTGGCCGCGAGTCCTTCGGCGCGCAAGAGGTCGCGGAGCTGCGCATGCGCGCCGACGATGCAGAAGGTCACCCTGCGTGACGCAAGTTCGTCGTGGAGATCGTGCAGCATGCGCGCGCCTGCCAGATCGATATAGGGCGACGCCGATAAGTCGCAGGCTACCAGCCGGACGCCCGGCGACCCCCGGAGGGCGATCAGAACGGTTTCCAGGATCGTCTCGGCATTGATGTAGAGCAGTGACGCTTCGGGCCGGAAGGCGATGATTCCAATCAGCGGCTCGACGCCCTCATGCCTCGCACTGTCCGAGTAACGGCCGCTGCCGGGCAAGCGGCCGAGGAATGCGACGTTTGGCCGCGATGCCCGCGCCAGCAGCAGGAAGATCGACGCGATCGATGCCAGCAGAATGCCCTGGAGGATGCCGAGCAGCAGCACGGAGATCAGGGCAATCGCCGCGGCGTAGAAATCGATCCGACTGACCTGCCACATTCGTAGCAGTGCACGAACGTCGACCAGCCTGTAGACGGCGGCGAAGACGATCGCCCCGAGCACCGCCTTGGGGAGATTGGTCAGCAGCCCCGTGAAGAACAATAGGCACAGCCCGAGCGCCACCGAGCAGATCACCAGCGCCAGCGGTGTCCGCGCGCCGGCACTGTCGTTGACGGCCGATTGCGACAGGCCGCCGGCGACGGGATAGACATGGCCTAAGGCAGCGGCGAGGTTCGCCGCGCCCAATCCCAGGAACTCCTGACGGACATCGAGCGGGTAGCCGTGCTTGGCAGCAAAGCTGCGGGCCGCCGATACGCCTTCGATATAGGCCAGCAGCACGCAACCCGCCGCGAGCGGAAACAGATCGTCGAACTCCAGCAGGCCGAATGTCGGGATCCCCAGCGCCGGCAGTCCTTCCGGTATCTTCCCGGTGACGGGCACACCGAGGGCCGGGAGGCCCAGAAGTGTTGCCAGAATGATCGCGAGCGCAACGATGGTGATGCCGACGGGCTTGCCCGGCAAAAGCCGCTCGCCAAGCAGGAGCAATAACAGCGCGACGGCGCCGATCGCGAGCACAAGCGGATCGATGCTGCCCAGCTGACCGACCAGCTTGATGGCGCGATCGAAGAAATTATGGCCGCCACCGGCAACACCGAGGAGGCTCGGCAATTGGCTCATGATGATGGTGAGCCCGGCGCCGGCCTTGAAGCCGACCAGAATGCTGTCGCTGACGAGGCGGACCAGCACACTGAGCTTGAACAGCCAGGCGATGAAGCACAACACGGCCACCGCAAAGGCTGCGAGGCTCGCGATCTGGGCATAACGCAGTGCATCGCCGCCGGCCAGCGCGCCGACGGTGCCGGCGATCATCAGGGAAATCGCCGAGGTCGGGCCGATCGCAAGCTGCCGCGATGACCCCAACAAGGCGTAGCCGATGCCGCCGAGCATGTAGCCATAGACGCCGACTTGCGGCGGCAAGCCGGCGAGCGCGGCATAGGCGAGCGAGACCGGGATGGCATAAGCGGCGAGCGTGATGCCGGCGATCGCGTCGGATGGCAGCCATTCGCGCTTGTAAGCGCCAAGCCAGCCGGCCGGCGGAAAGAACCGCATCCACGTCGGATCGGACGGTGTGTTCATCGACCCTCCTCCGAACGAGACGCTTCGCAGCGCGGCAGCACAATCAACAGCGCGACCACCGGCAGGCCCCAGCGCGAGCGGCGCAACATCCCCAGCGGCGCGCCCCCGGATGCGACCGCGAAGATGTTCTCGCCCTCGACCTTGACGAACATCGCGGCTGTCGCAAACATTTCATGAGGTCATAGGGCATCGCCTCGTCTCTGCCGAGCCTTGATCTGGATCAAGCAATGTCCCCGCACCGCCAATCAAATCGCACCAACGCGCCGGGGGAACGCGACCATGGAAACCGTCAGGTGGATCATCACCGCCGCACCGGAAATCTTCCTGCTGCTGGCGATTGCGATCGGCACCATCCTCGGCTGCATCAGGGCTCGCGGCTTCTCGATCGGCATCACCGCCTGGTGCTCGGCGTCGCCGTGCCCTACGCGGTCGGCAACGTCGTGCTGACGGTGCTCGGTCCGATCGTGGTGGCCGCAACGTTTTCGGGATGAGGGAGGTCGCGATGCATCGCATGCCTGCATTGCTCCAGGCTCTTGCGACCACCCTCCTCGTCCTTCTCGTCGTCGCATCGCCCGTGCGCGCCGAGGACGAGGTCCGCATCCAGGAAGAAGTCTGGGCACTCCCGCTGCCGCTGCCGATGTTCGCCTATCTGGTGCGCCCGGTCGGCGACGGCCCCTTCCCGCTGGTGATCATGAACCATGGCGTCTCGCTCAACCCGACTGATCGCAGCTTCTTTCCATTGGTGGAATTCCGTGATGCCGCCAAATGGTTCGCCAGGCGCGGCTATCTCGTGGTGGCGCCGGTCGGCAGCGGTTATGGCGCACAGGCGATCGACATTCCCGAGCGCGCACTGTTTGGCCCGTTCTTCTCCAAAGTCGGTAAGTGCACCAATCCCAACTTTCATGATGCGGGCCTTGCTGTCGCCCAGGTCGATCTCTGGATCATCGACTACCTCGCCGTCGAGAAGCGGATCATCCCGAAGGACGTGATCGTGGTCGGGCAGTCCGCCGGCGGCTGGGCTTCGATCGCCTTGTCGAGCGTGAACCCGCCGCAGGTGAAAGCGATCATCACCTTCGCCGCAGGCCGCGGCGGCCGGGTCGGCGGCAAGCCCAACAACAATTGCGCACCCGACAAGCTGGTCGAGGCCACCGCGGATTTCGGCCGCACCTCGCGCGTGCCGATGCTGTGGATCTACATCGAGAACGACACGTTCTTCGGACCCGATCTGTCCAAGCGCATGCATGCCGCCTTCACCACCGCCGGCGGCCGCGCCGAATATCATCTGATGCCGCCGTTCGGCAATGAAGGTCATTTCTTCATCGGCTCGCCGGACGCGATCCCGCTCTGGTCGCCGCTGGTGACGAGGTTCTTGGATGCGCAGAAGTGATTGCCATATCCCGGAGACGCGACGATGCCTCGCCCTCTTGATTGTCTCTCTGGCCTTTTGATGGTTGCAGCCGTCGGAACAGCCACAGGCTCAGGCGTCGCCGCGCCGAAGGCCGCGCAAGCCGACAAGCCCGCCGAGGTCGCAACGCGCGGCCAGCGCGAAGAAAAGGATATCAGCTATGGCGCTTGGCAGAAACTCTGCTTCAAGGCCGGCGGTGCGCCGATGCTGTGCCGGACTTCGATAACAGGCAAATTCCCGACCGGTCAGACGGCCGTGCGCATCGACCTGATCGAGCGCGAGGACGCTTCCACAGCCCGGCTGCAATTGTTCGTGCCTGTCGGCATGTACCTGCAACAAGCCCCCAAATTGACGGTCGACCACGGCACTCCCTTCCGCGTGCCCTATACCTGGTGTGTCACCAACCTCTGCATCGCAGCCGACGTGGCGGCGCCAAAGACCCTCAAGGAGATGGCATCAGGCAAGGCGCTGACGCTCGAGCTCGTCGATTCGAATCTCCTGGCCCTCACGACCTCGGTTCCGCTGGCTCAGTTCGCGTCCGTGCGCAACGGTGCGCCGGCGAAGACGCTGGAGCAGTATGTCGAGGAGTGAGCGCTCGCGGCCTATGCGACAGTGGCGCGCGTTACCGATTCGATCAGCGATTCTGCGGAAAATGGCTTTGTCAGATAAGCGATGCAGCCCGACGCGATCGCCGCGGTACGGTTCGCGGGGCAATCATTACCGGTTACATAGATCACGGGCGCCATGACGCCGTTCTCAGCCAGTCTTCGCCGTACCTCGATGCCGGACTTTGCGCCAAGATTGATGTCGAGGATGATGCAAATCGCGGTGTAGAACTTGCCATGATCGAGCAAGGCACTCGCAGTGTCGAACAGCGTGGTGTCGAAACCGTACCCTCGCAGAAGTCTGTCCATGCTGGCACGCATGGACGGATCGTCATCGACGACGAAAACGGACTCGCGTAGGGGCAAGGCGATCTGCCTTTCCGGGAGATGACGAACTGCTACGATGGTGGGATACTGGATACGATTGCTCCGCATTTCCGAGCGGACATCTAATGCACTATAGCGCACGGCTCGCCGTGCACTGTCAACACGCCTCAGCATTGTCCTTTGGGGCAGTCACAGCGGGGAGAACCGTACCGCTGTGACGATGCGGCTAATGCTCGTTCGAATCGAGTATTCCGAGCCGCTCTGCGATCGAAACGAGTTCCGCCAGCGAATGAACCTGCATCTTCTCCATCACTTGATGACGGTGCGCTTTCACTGTGCGTTCGGCGGTTCCGAGTTCATGCGCGATCTGCTTGTTGATCCGGCCGCGCACAATGAGATCAAACACCTGTCGCTCGCGCTGCGTCAGCGTGGCCAGATGACCACGAAAAGCATCAAGTCTGCTGCGCTGGGTGCGCGCCGTTTGCTGACTGGCCAACGCGCGCTCGATCGCGTCGAGCAACTGCTCGGAGGATATAGGTTTGGTCAGGAAGTCTTCCGCTCCCGCCTTGATCGCGCGTACGGTGGTTGGCGTGTCGGCATGGCCGGTCAGGAAGACGATCGGCAGCATCGAACCAGACGCGATCAACCGGGTCTGCAGGTCGGGACCGCTCAGTCCCGGAATCCGTACGTCGAGCAGGATACACCCCACTTGCTCGTCATCCGGCGCCGAATCCAGCAGCTCCAGTGCTGAGGCATAGGTCGCGACCTCATATCCTGCGAGCTTCAGCCTGCGCTCGATCGCGGTCCGAAAGGACTCGTCGTCGTCAACAACGTGAACGAGGCCTGGCACTTTTTTACCTCTCGCTCAATTTAATGAGGACGGCTCGACGTCCCTCTCATTCTTCAAGTCATCTTCACGTTTGGAAGTCGGAATATCTGCTTCGCAATATGTCGCATCTCCACCGCGGCAAGCTTCTCATCCCGCGCAACAATCAGCAGTACTGTCCTTTGGTACAATGAACCTTGGGACAATGGATTGAACTACCACCTTGGCCGAAAATCAACTGTGGCGGGAGTGGGATAGCGCGGCGCATTTCCAGCTGAGAATATTTCATCCGACCGACCAATTCGGCGACAAGCTGAGGAGTTGGCCCATGTTCGTTCGCATCACAACGGATTCCACCCTGCGTCCCAATACCCTCCGCGACCTCGGCATGACAAATCATTCAAATGCGCTGGTCAATTTAAGCGAATTCTCGTACCGAAAAGGATCCGAGATCTACGGCGAGAAAGAGCCGGCCGAGTATGTTTACCAGGTCAAGTCCGGAGCGGTACGAAGTTACAAGCTGCTGTCGGATGGCCGCAGGCAGATCGGCGCATTTCACCTCGTTGGCGACATCTTCGGGCTCGAGAACGGCAGCGAGCACCGGTTCACGACGGAAGCGATCATCGACACCACGGTACGCCTGATCAGACGGCAAAGTCTCGAAACCGTGGCCGAGAGCGATGTCATGGTAACCAGAAACCTGCTCAGCATGACGACAGATAACCTCCAGCATGCGGAAGACCACATGCTGCTTCTCGGCCGCAAGACCTCCCTGGAGCGGGTCGCGGCGTTCCTGCTTGAAATGGACAAGCGCCTGACGGCCGCCGGCGTCATGGCACTTCCGATGTCGCGGCGCGATATCGCCGACTATCTCGGCCTGACGCTGGAGACTGTCTCGCGCGCTCTGTCGCGGCTGCATGAGCTTGGCGTTCTCGGCTTCGTCGGCAACACTCAGCGTCAGATCGTGCTGCTCGACCGGCACCAGCTCGCCAGTCTCGATCTGCAGCCCTGAACCGGCGGAGTGCTGGTCCACAATCCACGGCCATCAAGATGGGTCCACGCGACTGCGTTGGATCCGTGGTAAACTTGTGCCGGGCGCTTCCGTCAGCCCGAGATGTTCGAGTGTCTTGCGCAAGACTTCGAACAGAATGGCGGCGGACCAGCCGAACAGCAGAACACCATTCATGGCGGTCAACGGGCCGATCAGCCGCCATTCGCGCACCGGCGTGATGTCGCCGTAGCCCAGCGTGGTGTAGTTGACGAAAGCAAAGTAGAGCAAGTCCGTGTCGACGGCAGCAGCCTGGACGACATTGTAGGTCGCGGCCCACATCAGGATTTCGAGCATGTGGGCGATCTTCAACACGACGGCGGCCGCGATCATGACGCCCATGAGATGCAACCTCGGCCGATTGGTATGACGCAGGCCTGCACTGCGAGCGATGGCGACCGCGACCACCGTCACCAGCGCGTGGAGCCCGATATTGATCACACTGACCAGGATGCCGACAAGGAATTGTAGCATCATAGCGTCGAACCCGACCTCAATTCGGCAGACCCAATTCGTTATGATCGACGATGAGAATCGTATCTATGGTGACCATGCTCGCGCCTATCGACGAAGGGGACGATTGATCTAGGTCAACGGTGCGTCGACGGTTTCCGTTGCGGCAACGGCAGCCTGGTCCACCGGAATCGGCGTAGCCCGGTCGATCCCGATCCATGCAGCCGCTAACTCCCAAGCAACCGACAGGATGATCGGCCCGATGAACAGGCCGATGATCCCATGCGCGAGCGTACCACCGATGACCCCGATCAGGATCACGAGCGTCGGCGTCGTCAGGCCTCGCCCCATGAGAAGCGGCTTCAGGACGTTATCAAGAAGACCGACGGCGACGAGATAGACCGTCAAGAGCAGGGCTACGGTCACGTCCTTGTCCATCCATATCCAAACGACCACGGGAAGAAGCACGATAGCCGCGCCGATCTGAACGATCGATAGCAAGAGCACGATGATTGCGAGCAGCCCTGCGCTTGGGAGGCCAGCGAGCTTGAAACCGATGCCCGCCAGCAGGGCCTGCACGATGGCGACACCGATGACACCCTGTGAGACCGCGCGTATGGTGGCCCCGGCGAGCTCCAGGAAGTGCTCGCTCTGGTCGGGCACGATGCGCAACAGGAAGCCCCGGAGCGCGGCAACAAGCTGCGCCCCGTACGGAAGCAGGAAACCGGTGACGACCACCGACAGCAGGAATTGGAGCATTCCGATGCCGGTGTCGCCCGCAAACGACAACATCGTCCCGGCGAGCGGTTTCAAATACGGCGCCACCTCGCGCAGCGCAGCACGGATATTCGTGTAGGCCTCATCCCAGAACGCGTAGAGCTGCGGACCGATCAAGGGCCAATCCCTGATCTGCTCTGGCGCCGCCTGAAGCACGAGATCCCCGCTGCCGATCTGGCCCGCAAGGTCCCGGAGCCCTTCAACCGCACTCAGGCCCAGCCAGGCGGCGGGACCGATGACGATGCCTAGCGTGACGAGGGTGAGAACGGCCGAGGCGATCCGGGGACGATCGCCGAGGCGTTGTGCGAGCCAGGCGAAAACCGGGTAGAACGCCACCGCCAGCACCGCGCTCCAAGTCAGGATCGGCACGAACGGTCGGATGATCAGAAATGTCCATAGGATCAGCAGGCCGAGCAGCGCCAGCCGGATCACAAGCTGGACAACACCGTCGGTGGACAGAAGCTGGCGAAGTGTCTTCAAGGCTTTGCCGGATCTCAGAGGCCAGACAGCTTACAGCTTGAAGACCGCGGGGGCCTGAGACTTGATCCAGATCAAACGAGCGGTTCCGACCACTATTGCCCTCCGCCGACGCCGGCGCAGACTACCAAACATCCGCAGCGATCGGCATGAGACGTTGGCGCATCACGACGGACGGGTGCACTCATACGATGCTACCCCTTCTTCTCATCAAGCAGCTTGGCCACACGACGCAAGCCGAGCAGATAACCCTGGGTCCCGAAGCCTGCGATGACTCCATCAGCTCGTTTGGACGCAAACGAGTGGTGGCGGAATTCCTCGCGTTTGTGCACGTTGGAAATGTGCACCTCGATCACTGTCCCCTCGAACGTGTTTAGAGCATCCAGGATGGCGACCGACGTATGGGTGAAAGCCGCGGGATTCATCACGATACCGGCCGCCGTCTCGCGCGCCTCGTGGATCCAGTCGATCAGCTCGTATTCTCTGTTGGATTGATGAAAGCGAATCTCCAGGCCAAGCTCCCCGGCCAGCGCCCGGCAATCTCGCTCCACATCCGAAAGCGTCTCGTGGCCATAGATGTGGGGCTGGCGCTTGCCAAGCAAATTGAGATTTGGCCCGTTGAGGACGTAGACAAGACGACTCATGGAAGTACTCCGTTCAGTGATGGGCGAGGATCTCACCAAGGAACTGCCTGGTGCGGGCGTGCTGTGGATTGCGGAAGAAAGCGCCGGGCTCGCCTTCTTCGATGATCTGGCCTTCAGCCATGAAGATGACCCGGTCGGCAACCTGGCGGGCAAAGCCCATCTCGTGGGTGACGCAAATCATGGTCATGCCGTCGTTGGCGAGGCCTATCATTGTATCGAGCACCTCCTTGACCATTTCGGGATCGAGAGCCGAGGTCGGTTCGTCAAACAGCATCACCTTAGGCTGCATGCAGAGCGCGCGCGCAATCGCGACGCGCTGTTGCTGACCGCCCGAAAGCTGAGCCGGATACTTGTTAGCCTGGTCACCGATGCGCACGCGCTCGAGATATTTTCGCGCGGTCGCCTCCGCCTCGGTCTTGCTGATGCGGCGCGCGCGAATGGGGGCGAGCATGCAATTCTGCAACACCGTCATATGCGGAAAGAGGTTGAAGCTCTGAAAGACCATGCCGACGTCCTGACGTACGACATCGATTGCCTTGCTGTCGTCCAGCCGATGACCGTTTACTACGATACTGCCCTGCTGGATCGCCTCGAGGCGGTTGATGCAGCGGATCAGTGTCGACTTGCCTGAGCCGGACGGACCGCAGAGCACGATTTTTTCACCCTTGCGCACAGTGAGATCAACGTTGCGGAGAGCTTGGTACCCGCCGTACCACTTCTGCACACCCGTCATTTCGATCAGGATCTGGTCCTGCATGAATTCGGCCTCCGACATCGACAGCGGCCAACGCGCGCAGCGCGTCGGCCGCTTAACGGTATTTACTGGACTGTGAACGGAACGCCGGGGACCGAGTCGGGGAAGGTCGGCACGGGCGCCTTCATCCATTTGGCGTAGAAGCCGGCCAACTTGCCGTTAGACTTGATCTGGTCGATGAACTTGTTGGCGGTCTCGTTCCACTCCTTCTCCCCCAGGCGGGTGCAGGCTCCGTTGTACAGGGCAGTGAAGTGAAGCTTGGGCTCGAACCCAAATTCCGGCTTTGCGGCGTTCAGACGCTGCGGGTAGAAGCTATTTGCGCCGACGGCCTGCACCTGACCCGAGAGCAGCGCCTGGATTGTGGCCGCATCATCATCAAATCTGCGGATTTCGGTGCCCGCTGGAGCACTATTGGTGACCTGGGTGTCCTGCGTGGAGGACCTCGGAACGCCTATAACGTACTTGCCCATATCGGCATTGCTGCTGATCGGCGTTGCCTGGGCAGCGACAAGGGTGATCTCGTTGGCAACATACGGCTTGGAATACTGCACCGCCTTGGCACGCTCGGGCAGCATCGCCATGGTTGCGAACAGAATGTCCACGCGGCCTGTGGTCAGCGCCGGAATACGATTGGCCACTGCCAGCGGGACGAACTCGGCCTTCACGCCAAGATATTCAGCGAAGGCGCGCCCCATATCGGCATCGATGCCATCCTGCTTTCCTGAGCTATCGACATAGCCCCATGGAGGATTATCGCCCTGAATGCCGATGACGACGACGCCCTTCTTCTTCACGTCTTCCAGGATGCCCGCCTGCGATTTACCTGCGACAGCGATGGCCCCCAGCATCAGCAGCGCGATGCCGAGCTGGCGACGATTGATCGAAAATAACATCTGATGTTTCCTCCTGCTGGTGATGGCTGTGTTTGATTGGGTAGATTGCGGCCGTTCCTACCTTTGATTGGCCAGGGCGAGCCTGGCCTCCATCCGGCTGCCCCACCACGACAGTGGCCAGCAGAGGATGAAATACATCGCGCCGACCACGCCGAAGACGAGCAACGGCTGGAAGGTCTGGTTCGATACGATTTGACCGGCGCGGGCGAGTTCGATGAAGCCGACGATGGCAGCGAGCGAAGTGCCCTTGATGAGCTGCACGAGATAGCCGATGGTCGCCGGCAGCGAGATGCGGATCGCCTGCGGCAGCACGATGTCGCGCATGCGGGACGAATAGTGCAGTCCAAGCGCCATCGCCGCCTCGGTCTGGCCACGCGGCACGGCCTGTATCGCACCGCGCCAAATCTCACCAAGGAAGGCGGAGGCATTCACGGTGAAGCCGATCGCCACCGCGACGAAGGCGTCGAGCTTCAGCCCGGTCAGCGCCAATCCGTAATACACGACGAAGAGCTGCAGCAGCAGCGGGGTGCCTTGGAATATCCCGATGTAGATGCGGATGACCCATTCCACGCCCTTATGACCACAGGTGCGCAGCAATGCGACCGCCAGACCCGCCGTGCAGCCGCCCGCAAACGCGACCAGCGTCAGCAGCATCGTCCATTGCAGCCCACGCAACAGGAAACCGAACTCAGGGAGGCCAAAATGCGGTGCCATCATCTCCCCCTCAGCGTGTCGGATATGAGAAGAAGCGGTGAGAGATGACCGCGAAGCCCAGCATCAACAGCCAGGAGATCGCGAGGTAGAGGAAAGTGACGAAGAAGTAGACCTCGAAGCTGCGGAATGTGTCGCTTTCGATGCGCTGCGCAACCGACGTCAATTCGTAGGCCGATACGGCCGAACAGATCGACGAGGTCAGCGTCAGCATGATGAACTGACCCGTGAGCGAGGGGTAGATCGCGCGAAGCGCTGGCTTGAGCACAACGAACCGGAATACCTGCCCTTTGTGCAGTCCGAGCGCGTAGCCGGCTTCTACCTGTCCCTTATGAATGGACTGCACCCCGCCGCGGATGATCTCGATGGCGTAGGCGCCGCCATTGACACCGAGTGCGATGACGGCGGTGGCTGTCGGATTGAGCTTCAATCCGACGAGCGGCAGGGCGAAGAACAGAAAGAAGATCTGCACCAGGAAAGGCGTATTGCGCACGGTCTCGACGAAGCCGATCACGAGAGCACGCAACCACGCCGCCTTCGAATCGCGTGCCGCGACGCCGGCGACACCGATCATCATTGCGAGCGTCATGCCGGCAAGCGCCAGGCCCAACGTACCCACGCACCCCCACAGCAGCGCGGGCATCGCATGCCAAACCACCGAGAAATCGAGCGTGTAGCCCATCTTGCGTTTCCTCTCGGGCGTTGTACGTGCCGCTCGCCCATCGGCCGGGTGTCACCCTCCCCGGGATGCAAAAGTGGCGAAGAAGACGTCTGGATCAGGTGAGATGCCCGTGAACAGGCGGAATGCCTCGGTACCCTGGAAGATCGCCATGCCACCACCATCGACGGTGCGGCAGCCGAGGGCACGCGCCGCGCGCAGCAGCGCGGTTTCCAGCGGGAAGTAGACGATCTCGGCGACCCACAGATCGGGACGCAGCAGGGCCGTCGGCAGCGGCGTGCCCGGATACTTGTCCATGCCGATCGGCGTCGCGTTGACAATTCCGTCTGCGGCAGCGACGGCCGCCGCGACATCCTGGCCGGCCCTCAAGCGCCCCTCTACAAATCGAGGGGACAAGCTATCCACCAAACTCTGCGCCTTGGCCACGTCGACGTCGATGATGGTTAGTTCCCGCACGCCCAGCTTCATGAGCGCGAAAGCGACCGCCGAGCCTGCGCCGCCCGCGCCGAACTGGACGACGCGACCGAGCGATGCACCTTGCATGTTGCGGCGAAAGTTCTCGGCGAAGCCGAACCAGTCCGTGTTGTGGCCGGTCATTCGACCGTTCCTGATGACCACGGTGTTCACGGCGCCAAGCGCCTCTGCGTCAGGCGAAAGCTCGTCCAAGTGTGGAAGGATCGCCTGCTTGCAGGGATGGGTCACGTTCAACCCGTCAAAGCCCATCCGCCTTGCGGCCGTGAGCAATTCCGGCAACGCCTCCACACCGAGCTTCAACTCTGTCAGATCGATCTTTTTGTAGATATAGCGGATGCCAGCGGCGTCTGCGGCCGCTTCGTGCATGGGCGGGGTGCGGGACGCAGCGATGCCACTGCCGATCAGGCCGACGAGAAAACTGGACTTCGGATGCATGCTCGGTATCGCCCGTCAGCTCAATGGGACGGTCAGTTCGGCGATGACCTGAGCCGTGCTCGGTCGAACGCCGCGCCACCAGGAAAAAGCTTCGGCCGCCTGCTCGACCAGCATGCCGACGCCGTCGGCCAGCTTGGTTACGCCTTCGGCGCGGGCCGCTTGCAGAAAGGGCGTCAGCCCTTTGCCATAGGCTAGTTCGTACGCCAGCGCCGCACCGCGGAAGACATTGCCTGGAAGCGGCGGCATTTCACCCCGCAGGCTGGCCGACGTCGCGTTGACGACGACGTCATAGCCCTCGGCAAGATCGGCCAGTTCAGCATAGCCGCTGACAATCAGGGGACCACAGCCGGCAAACTCTTCGGCCAATGCCACCGCTTTCGACAGCGTTCGGTTGACCAGAACCAGCTCGGACGGCTCCTGGCGCAGGAACGGCAGCAGCGCGCCACGCGCTGCTCCTCCAGCGCCGAGCATTAGGACGCGCCGGCCGGCCATTTTGACGCCGAGATTGACGGTGATGTCACGCACTAGGCCGATCCCGTCGAAATTCTCGGCAATGATCCGATCGCCCTCGAACTTCAGGCAGTTTGCGGCGCCTGCTCGTTTGGCGCTCTCTGAAAGCTCATTTGCGTAGGCGAAAGCATCGAGCTTGAACGGGGCTGTGATGTTCAGCCCCTTGGCGCCCTCCGTCCGGAATTGATCAACCCGTTCGTTGAAGCCATCGAGTGGTCCCTCGATCGCCTCATAGACAAGGTCCTGTCCCGTCATTTTGGCGAAAGTGCCATGGATGAGGGGTGATTTGCTGAAGCCGATCGGATTGCCAATCACCGCATAACGATCGCTCATGGCTTACTCCTGCACTGCAGTTTCGTTGTAGAGAACACCGTCTCGCACCATCGCGTCGATGGTTTGGGCCGACAGTCCCAGCGACTCTGCAATGCGGCGATTGTCCTGGCCGAGCAGTGGTGCCGGAGTGCGCACCGTGATGTCGCAGCTGGAGAAGCGGAAGGGCAGGTTCGGCAAAGTCACCCTGCCGAGAACAGGATGCTCCTGCTCGACCAGCATGCCGCGCGCGTGGATCTGCGGATCCTTCACGACCTCTTCGATGGTCTGCACAGGAGCGGACGGCACACCTGCTTGCTCGAGTGCGGCAAGACAGGCATCCCGAGACGGCTGCGAAAGCGTCCAGTTGCGCACAATTTCCATCGCCTCGGCATAATGGGCGTTCCGCGCGGCAGGCGTGGTGAAGCGTTCGTCGGATGACAAGCTGCTTCCTCCGATCAGCGCCGCCAATCGTCGCCACGCATCATCGACTTGCGCAGCGATGACAAGATTGCCGTCCTTGGCCGGAAAGACCCCGTAAACGGTCGAGTCCGGCTGTCCGCTGCCGGTCTGCTTCGGCAGGTCGGTACCGCCGGAGAGGAAGTAACGCTGAACCGCATAGTCGTGCATCGAGACCATGCAGTCGTACAGCGCCAGATCGATATGCTGGCCGCGGCCGGACGACGCGCGGCCGACCAGCGCTGCATTGATGGCAGCCACACCGTGAATGCCGGTATACATGTCGGCCAGTGGCATCCGCAGCAGCGGCGGCGCTTCACCGGGAGAGCCCAGTTGCGCCAGAGCCCCCGACATCGCCTCTGCGATCAGGCCGAAGCCCGGACGGTCGGCATAGGGACCGGTGTGGCCATAGGCGGAGACCGAGCAGTAGATCAGTCCCGGATTCCGCGTCGACAGCGCCTTGTAACCGAGCCCGAGGCGGTCGAGTGCGCCGGGGCGGTAGTTCTCGATGAAGACGTCGGCTGTGTCGACTAGCTTCATCATCATGTCGAGACCACGCGTGTCGCGCAGATCGATACACAATCCCTGCTTCCCCATGTTCTGCTGCAGGAAGTAGCCGGATTGTCCGTCCTTGAAATACCCATGGGCTCGGCCCGCATCGCCTTGCCTAGGACGCTCCACCTTGATGACCTCAGCGCCCATCGCAGCGAGGCAACGGCCCATGAACGGGCCGGCCAGGAAATGGCTGTAGTCGATGACGCGAATGCCTTTGAGCGGCAGATCTTGCGCCGTCATGCCTGCTCTCCTGCGGCGTTGGTCTTCGGGCGCATCGGAATCATCAGTCGATGCTCACCAGTCTGCACCACGTCGCCGCGCTGATTGATCAGCTCTGACGGCAGCACCACGATGCCCCATCCATCACGCTTCGTGGCGCGCATTGAACCGACGCGGAACTTCACGTGCACGGTGTCACCGAGCTTGATCGGTAGCTTGAAATCCCACGTCCAGCCCAGCGACATTCCCGGAAGGAAACGGTAGTCGGCACGGGTCTTCAAACCGTCGGCCAGCGACAGACCGAACAGCCCGTGCGCGACGCGCGTGCCGAATGGTGTGGTCTTGGCGTATTCCTCGTCGACATGGACCGGCGTGAAATCACCCGTCAGTTCGGCATAGGCATTCACCATCGCTTCGGTGACCGTCACCGAGGGGGTGATGCATTCGTCACCGACTCTGGCATCGTCCCAGTAGCGCTCACCGGTCATGTCGCGTCTTCCTCTAACTCTAGGCACGGGGATTGATCGCCAGGGCAGCTTCCACGGCGCCTGCACTGGCTTGCAAGATTTCGACGTTGAGCCCACCCGGCAGCTCGAGCCAGTTCGGCCCGGCAGGCAACGCCTTGGCGCCCCACGCGGCCGCACGGGCGAGCACACCTTCGTAATCGTCGACCATGATGCCGAGATGGGCGAGACGCCCCTCCGGTCCCACGAAGTTCGGATCTTCGATGAGTTGCACGCTTCCGAGCACCCACACCTGACGTGGGCGCGCGCCATCGGCGGGTTGCTCGTCGCGAATGGCAAGACCAAGCACCTCACGAAAGAAGTCGACGTGACGATCAACGTCAGGCACACGGATGGCGACGTGTTCGACATAGGCACGGGGCGGCGACATCGTCTCAGGACCTTCCAGGATAGTCGCTGCGGGCGTATTCGATGCCCTTGACTAACGCGACGAGGGTGGAATTTACGGGAGTTGGGACGTTGAGCCTGGAACCCCAACGCACGACGGAGCCGTGAATGTAGTCGACCTCGGTCAGGTTGCCGGACTGCAAACTCTGCAACATCGACGTCTTGAACTCGGGCGGTAGACCAGCGGATGCCATCGTCCAAGCGCGTCGCGGATCGGTGATCGAGATCTTCACGCCGGCCGCCTGCGCGACCGCGATGCCCTCTGAGATCGCGGCCAGCGCGCAATCTTCCAGGATCGGCAGCGAATAGAGACCGCCATACGTCAGCCCGGTAACGGCGGTAATTCCTCCTCCGGCGACATTGATGAACAACTTGTCCCACATCGTGCCCAAGATGTTGTCGCTGAGCAGCGTGAGAATGCCGGCACGATTGAACGTCTCGGAAATTCGCTGAGCGCGTTCCGTCAGGCGTCCATCGAGCTCGCCGATGATGGTTTCCTTGCCGATGACCCCGGAGCGGACATGACCGGGGCCGAGCAGCACGCCGCCAACGTAGGTCTTGCCTGCCATGACCCGGTCACGACCAACTTCCTCCGAAAGAATATCCTCGTGACCAAGACCGTTTTGAAGCGACATCACGACTGTCTGCGGCCCGATGATCGGCGCTGCCGCCCGGATCGCATCCCGCGTGTGATAGGATTTGACGAGGACGATGACGAGGTCCGCCACGATGCCGACCTGGGTCGCGGAAGTGCAGGCAGAGACCTTCACAACGGTCTCGGCGTCGCCTTCGAGCATCCGGAGACCATCAGCATTGATCGCGTCGACATGAGCCTGGAACGGATCGATCAACCAAACCTCAGCACCACCGCGCGCCAGCGTGCCACCGATGGTCGAGCCTAGGGCTCCCGCTCCGATAAAGCAGATCCTCATCCGAACGCTTCTCCCGCGCCCTTTTTGGCGTCGGAAGCGTGGTAGCAGTCGGCTCAGTATTTGGATATGCTATGATCCTTATATCCATTATTGCATATCGCAATGAAGCACCGGGACCTCTCCGAGACGAACCTGCTGGAGCCGCGCCTGCTCCGGCTCTTCGATGCATTGTTCACCACGGGTAGCGTGACCAAGGCAGCCGAGAAGCTCGGTCAAAGCCAGCCGACCATTTCGATCTGGCTGGCGCGCCTGCGAAAGGAACTGGACGATCCGCTCTTTATCCGGTCGGCTGAGGGAATGCTGCCGACTCCGCGCGCCGAGGCTCTCATCGGCACGGCCAGACAGGCGTTGGAGATGCTGCGTCGTCTGGCAGAACTTCGCCCCGAGTTTGATCCGGCGACTGCAAAGCGCCGCTTCGTCATCTGCATGACGGATGCGAGCCACATCACGCTGCTTCCGGCCATCCTCGCCTACGTTCGTCGTGTTGCTCCGGGCATCCGCATCGAGGCGGCGCAGATCGGCGGCGATACCCCACGAATGCTGCAGTCTGGCGAGGCCGATCTGGCGCTCGGCTACATCTCGGACCTCGACGCTGGGCACTTCCAACAGGCACTCTTTCCGCAGGATTGGGTCTGCTTGGCGAACGCAAAACATGCCCGGATCCGCGACCGCATCACCGCAAAGGATTTCAGGCGCGAGGCGCACGTCCTCATTCGGTCCGGCACTGGACATCAGTTGCTCGCGGCCGCGCTACAGGAGCAGCGGATAGTCCTCGACGTTGCGCTTGAGCTACCGGGCTTTTTGGGGTTACCCGCAATCGTCGGGACAACTGACCTGATCGCCACCCTTCCAAGGCACATCGGCGAAACGTTGGCTCACTATTACGGACTGCGCGTGCTCGACTGCCCGCTGGCGATCGCCGGCTTTACGGTGAAGCAATATTGGCACGCCCGCTTCCATCACGACCCGGCAAGCCAATGGCTGCGTGACGTGTGCGGTGAGCTCTTTCAACAGCAGGAAGTACGGGGTCTACATCGTTCCGGCCGGCCAAAGAAACGACGGCCACGCGATTTGCCGTCGTAGTCGACCGTTTATTGAGGGCGGAAGCTAAACGTTCGGTTTGCGCAAAAAGGCTGCCGATGTCATGTATCCGGCCCTCGAAGCCTCGGTTGGTCAGGGCGGCAAGGCAGCCCTCCACCGCCTTTGCAGCCGACCAATGCGCCACGCAGAATAGGATTTTCCCCTGTCGGAATGGAGCGCAGCTTCAATATCGCAACGCAACATAAATCTGGACGCTCGAGCTTAGCCGTCAATACCGCAATCGGTTATTGGCAGGCGGCCCCCCTCAACGACCCACCGCGCGGACGGCCACGACAATCTCGGCCGGGCAAACCGGGACTTGTAGGACTTTCGAACCGTTGTAATGTTGGAACGTGCGGCGTTCGCATGGCTGCTTCCCATAAAGGGCGCGGCGTCACCATAAGCAGGCGCGAACCAACGCGTCGGTTTTTGGGATCGAGAGCGACATGGCCGATGGCGGATCGTTTGATACGTTCCCCAAGTTGATTCTGCGAAATGCGACGCAGTTCGGCACGCGTCCGGCGTTTCGACACAAGGATCTTGGCATTTGGCAGACGTGGACGTGGGCCCAGGTTGCTGCGATCGTCCGGGCTTACGCCGCGGGCTTGCATCGACTTGGACTGCAGCCAGGAGACAAGATCGCGGTAGTGGGTTCCAACCGACCGAAGCTCTACTGGACCATGATGGCAGCGCAGGCGCTGCAAGCGATTCCGGTTCCGGTTTACTCGGACGCAGTGGCTGAAGAGCTTGCTTTTGTTCTCGCGCACGCTGAGGTGAGCTTTGTTGCAGCACAGGATCAGGAGCAAGTGGACAAGGTCTTGTCCGTATGCGAGCGAGTGCCGCATCTTCAAAAGATTCTCTATGACGAGTCGCGCGGCCTTGATGGCTACGCGGACAGCCGGCTGATCGCAATCCACGATGTCATCGAGGACGCTCGCGCAGCGCTTACGGCGGATCCGGCGCTCTGTGGACAGATCGATGAATTCGTCCGGCAGGGTGATGGTTCTGACATCGCGGTCATCCTCTACACCTCGGGAACGACCGGCGCGTCGAAGGGCGTCGTGCTGTCGACGCGAGGCTGCATTGACGCCGCGTCGGACACCACCAGGTTCGACGGACTGGCCGACCACGACGTGGTGTTCGCATATCTGCCGCTGGCCTGGGTGGGCGATCATTACCTCAACTATGTGCAAGGCCTTGTCGCTGGCTTCTGCATGGCCTGTCCCGAGAGTAGTGAAACGATCGAGCAGGATCGGCGCGAGATCGGACCGACCTTCTATTTCGCGCCGCCGCGTGGTTTCGAGGCCATGCGGACGCGCCTGATGATCCGCATGGAGGACGCTGCGCCTGTCAAGCGTCGAATGTTCAACTACTTTCTCGACGTGGCGCGCCGGTATGGCGAGCAGGTGTTGACCGGAAAACAGGTGCCGCTGCGGGGCCGGTTGCTCTATGCGCTCGGGCGCTTGCTGGTCTACGAACCTCTCAAGAATGTTCTCGGCCTGTCCCGGGTGCGTGTCGCGTACACTGCAGGCGAAGCCATCGGTCCGGACTTGTTCGCATTCTACCGCTCGATCGGACTAAATCTGAAGCAGCTCTACGGCCAGACCGAAGCCTTCCTGTACGTGACGTGCCAGCCTGATGGCGAGATCTACCCCGATACGGTTGGTCCGGCGGCCCCGAACGTCGACATCCGCATTGCGCAATCGGGCGAAGTGCAATTTCGCTCGCCCGGCATGTTCGTCGGATATTTCAAGGATCAGGCGAAGACCGCGGAAACCATGACATTCGACGGTTACGTCAAGACCGGCGATGCGGGCTTTTTCGACGAGAAGACCGGACATCTAAAGATCATCGATCGGGCGAAGGACGTCGGCTGGCTGGCTGACGGCACGATGGTTGCGCCGAAGTACCTTGAGAACAAACTGAAGTTTTTTCCCAATATCAAGGAAGCGATCACTTTCGGCGACTCAAGAGAGTTTGTTTGCGCCATGATCAACATCGACCCGGTCGCTATCGCGAATTGGGCGGAGCGCAACAATATCGCCTATGGCTCCTATCAGGAGCTTGCCGGGCATCCGCTGGTCTATGACATGGTAGCGAAAGACGTTGCCGCGGTGAACCACTCTCTCGTCAAGGAAAGGGTGCTGGCGGGCGCTCAAATTCGTCGCTTTCTCATTTTGCACAAGGAACTCGACGCAGATGACGGCGAATTGACCCGCACGCAGAAGGTGCGTCGCCGGTTCATTGCCGAGCGCTATGCGCCACTGGTCACCGCACTCTACGACGGCTCGCATGAGGCCGACATTTCCACTGAAGTCACTTTTGAGGATGGCCGCAAGGGCACTATCGCGGCTCGTGTCAAGATCCGCGACATGCAGGTCACTGGTTCGGCGGAATCTTTGGGGAAGGCAGCATGAGAGCGCCGGACACAAACGAGATCCTGCTTCAAGTCGAGGGCGTAGCACTGGCCTTCGGCGGCGTCAGGGCGCTGAGGGACGTTTCGTTCAACGTGAGAAAAGGCGAAATTCGAGCCATCATCGGCCCCAACGGCGCCGGCAAGACCTCGATGCTCAACGTCATCAACGGTTTCTATCACCCTGATCGTGGCACCATCACCTTCAAGGGGCGCACCCGGGCCAGGATGCAGCCTTTCGAGGCCGCCCGCGGCGGCGTCGCGCGCACCTTCCAGAACGTCGCCCTGTTCAAGGGAATGAGCGCGCTCGACAACATCATGGCTGGCCGCACGTTGAAGGTGCGCCGGGGCCTCTTATGGCAGATGCTGCGTTACGGCCCTGCTCTGGCAGAGGAAGTCGAGCATCGGCACCGGGTCGAGGAGATTATCGACTTCCTGGAGATCGAATCGATCCGCAAGGTGCCTGTCGGGCGCTTGCCATACGGCTTGCAGAAGCGCGTCGAGCTTGGTCGCGCTCTCGCCATGGAGCCCGACCTTCTTCTCCTCGACGAGCCCATGGCAGGGATGAATCTCGAGGAGAAGGAGGACATGTCGCGGTTCATTATCGATGTGAACAGCCATTACGGCACAACGATCGTGCTGATCGAGCACGACATGGCTGTGGTCATGGATCTATCGGATAGAGTGGCGGTGCTCGATCATGGCGTAAAGATCGCCGACGGCACGCCGGACGAGATGAGGGAGAACCAGGCCGTCATCGACGCCTATCTTGGCGTCGCACACTGAGGTGCGTTCGTGATCGCATTGGGTCAGTTTCTCGAGGTCCTGATCGGCGGATTGATGTCCGGCGTGCTCTATTCGCTGGTCGCCCTCGGCTTCGTGCTGATCTTCAAGGCATCCGGCGTTTTTAATTTTGCCCAGGGTGCAATGGTATTGCTCGCGGGATTGGCGCTGGTTCGCTCGCTCGATCTCCTCGTAGCCAACGGCTTTCCGCTTTGGGTTGCGATCGTTCTCGGCATCGGCTTTGCCGCCGTGATCATGGCGACAACGGCTTGGCTGATCGAGCGGTTCGTGATCGGACCCCTCATCAACCAGGACGCCCTCACGCTGTTCATGTCCACCATCGGCGTGACATTCGTTCTCGAGGGCGCGGCGGAAATGATCTTCGGATCGGATGTTTATCCGTTGCGGCTATTCCCGACGGACGCCTGGTTCGTGTTTGAGGGCCTCTTCCCGGGTGGAATTCTGATCAACAAGCTGGACGTCTGGGGTGCATTGATCGCAGGCATCCTGGTCGCCGGCCTCGCGATCTTCTTTCAGCGTACCAAGACCGGTCGCGCACTCAGGGCTGTGGCCGATGACCATTTGGCCGCGCACTCGGTTGGGATTCCAATCAGTTGGATCTGGTTCGTGGTCTGGCTCGTTGCCGGTCTCGTCGCGCTGGTTGCGGCGACCGTGTGGGGCACCAAGCTTGGTGTGCAATTTTCCATCACCTTTCTCGCGCTGAAGGCTCTGCCGGTCCTGATCATCGGGGGCCTCACCTCCATTCCGGGAGCCATCGCCGGCGGGCTCATTGTCGGGGCGGGTGAGAAGCTTGCAGAGGTGTACCTCGGGCCATCTATCGGCGGCGGTATCGAATATTGGTTTGGCTATGTGCTGGCGTTAACAGTGTTGCTTGTGCGGCCGCAGGGTCTGTTCGGCGAGCGGATCATCGAGCGTATCTGAGACAGGAGCTAGCTTTGCTTTATCGTGAGGTCGGCCAATTCAAGACAACCTACGCAGAGGATATGGCGATCTTCCCGATCCGTCAGGACCGCATTGCGCTCGCGATCTTGCTCGGCATCGCTTTCATTGGGGTGCCGGTGCTGGCCAGCTTCCACATCTGGCCGTTTGGTAGCGAGTATCTGCTGTGGGCGATTCTGCTGCCCTTCCTGATCCTCGCACTCGCTGCCATCGGCACAAACATTCTCGTCGGCTATTGCGGCCAAATCTCGCTCGGCAGCGGTGCGTTCATGGCCATTGGCGCCTATTCCGCCTACAAGCTGGCGACAGGCGTTCATGTCCCGCTCACCTCGCATGGCTTCGCGATTTCGATCCCGCCTTTGCCCGTATTGGTATCCATTCTGCTTGGCGGGTTCATGGCGGCGGGTGTCGGAATCCTGTTCGGGATTCCCAGTCTGCGGATCAAGGGCCTCTATCTTGCGGTTGCAACGCTCGCGGCGCAGTTCTTCTTCGACTGGGTATTCCTGCGGGTGCCGTGGTTCACCAACTACGCCCCGTCAGGGTCGGTCAATGCGCCGGAACTGAATTTCTTCGGTGTGGTCGTTCGCACGCCGATCGAACGCTATCTGCTGTGCCTGATCTTCGTCACGGTGATCGCGGTCTTGGCGAAGAATCTTGTCCGCGGCAACCTTGGCCGACAATGGATGGCAATTCGCGATATGGATATCGCTGCCGAGCTGATCGGCATCCGGCCACTCTATGCAAAGCTCACCGCCTTCGCGGTCTCTTCATTTATCATCGGCGTGGCGGGCGCACTCTGGGCGTTCGTCTACCTTGGCTCATGGGAGCCGCTCGCGTTCTCGATCGACCGTTCGCTCGAGCTCTTGTTCATGGTGATAATCGGTGGGCTGGGATCCATCATGGGCCCGTTCGTCGGGGCGGCGTTTATCCTCATTGTGCCGATCATGCTGAACGTCCTTCCAACCCAGCTCGGCGTGCCGCTGTCGACGGAAACGATCACTCACCTGCAGTTCATTATCTTTGGGTCGTTGATCTGCTATCTTCTCATCAAAGAACCCCATGGGTTCGCCCGGCTGATATCAATCGGCAAGGAGAAGCTCAGACTTTGGCCGTTTCCCTATTGAAGTTGCGATCGCGCCTCGAGCGGATGGCGGCTGTTGACAAAGGAGGAAGGAAACAATCCCCCGAACGGAAAAAGAGGGGCTCAACGGAGGAGAATATCAACATGGCAAGTATTGCACGCAATGTACTGATACTGGCGGCCGCGTTGTCGGGCGCGGCGTTTAGTGCACCGGCCGCAGCGCAAAACGAGCAGTTCATCCCAGTTCTGTCCTACCGGACCGGCCCGTACGCTGTGAACGGAGCGCCCTACGCAAACGGCGTTGTGGACTATTACAACCTGATCAATGAGCGTGACGGCGGTATCAACGGCGTCAAGATTCTGACCGAAGAATGCGAGACGAGTTACGCGACCGACAAGGGCGTTGAGTGCTACGAGCGCCTCAAGGGCAAGGGGCCGACCGGCGCGGCCTTCATCAACCCGCTATCGACCGGGATCACCTTTGCGCTCACCGAGAAGACCGCGACCGACAAAATCCCGATCATCACGATGGGGTACGGCCGTGCCGATTCCAAGAACGGCGCGGTGTTCGCCTACAACTTCCCATTGCTCGGCACTTACTGGTCGGCGGCGGATATCGCGATCCAGCATGTCGCCAAGGAACTCGGTGGCTTCGACAAGCTGAAAGGCAGGAAGATTTCGCTGCTGTATCACGACAGCCCCTATGGCAAGGAGCCGATTCCGATGCTGCAGGTGCTGGCGCAGAAGTACGGCTTTGCGTTCACCTCGATCCCGGTCACGCACCCCGGTGTCGAGCAGAAGTCGCAATGGCTGGCGATCCGCCAGAATCGACCGGACTATGTCCTGGTCTGGGGCTGGGGCGTCATGAACAGCACGGCAATCAAGGAAGCGGCAGCCGTTGCCTATCCGCGCGAGAAGATGATCGGTGTTTGGTGGTCGGGCGCAGAGCCCGACGTGACGCCGGCAGGCGATCAGGCCACAGGTTACAAATCACTGATGCTTCAGCATGGTGCTGGCAGGTTTCCTGTCCATGCTGACATAGAGAAATACGTCTACGCGAAAGGCAAAGGTTCAACGGAAACTGGCAAGGTCGGCGAAGTTCTCTACAACCGTGGCATGGTCAACGCCATGCTCGGCGTGGAGGCGATCCGGAAGGCGCAGGAAAAGTTCGGCAAGAAACCGCTGACGGGCGAGCAGGTCCGTTGGGGGCTGGAGAACCTCATCCTCACCGATGCACGCATCAAGGAACTCGGATTTGAGGGGATGTTGAAGCCGGTCAGCATTTCCTGCTCCGATCACGAGGGTGCGCGCTACGGGCGCGTTCAGCAGTGGGATGGCAAGGCCTGGAAAGTAATCTCCGACTGGTACACGGCAGACGAATCGCTCATTGAACCGCTCGTCGCCGATGTGTCCGCGAAGTATGCCGCGGAGAAGAAGATCCAGCCGCGCGACTGCGCGAAAGAAACTTGAACCAGTCTGACTGATCCGGGAGGCAGGTTTGCCTGCTCCCGGATCCCCGAAGGTGCAACTGTCTGGAGGTCTGCCGTGTCAACCCCCAAGGTCGCTCCGGCGACGGAAACGGCAGCTCCGGTTCTGTCGGTCAACAATATCGAGGTTGTCTACGATCACGTCATCCTCGTGTTGAAGGGCGTATCGCTGGAGGTTCCGCGGGGCGGCATAGTCGCGCTTCTCGGCGCCAATGGTGCCGGCAAGACCACGACGCTGAAAGCGATCTCCAATCTGCTGCATGCAGAGCGTGGCGAAGTTACCAAGGGCTCGATTCTATTCGATGGCATCGAGGTGCAGTCCATGTCGCCAAACGACCTGGTGCGGCGCGGCTGCATTCAGGTGATGGAGGGACGACGTGCCTTCCCTCACCTCACGATAGAAGAGAATCTTCTGACTGGCGCTTTCACGCGCAAGGACGGCAAGTCGGCGATCACGCAGGACCTTGAGCGGGTCTATGCCTATTTCCCCCGCCTCAGAGAGCGACGTGGTTCCACCGCCGGTTATACGTCAGGCGGTGAACAGCAGATGTGCGTGATCGGGCGCGCGCTGATGTCGTGCCCGAAGATGATCCTGCTCGATGAACCTTCGATGGGCCTTGCGCCGCAGATCGTGCAGGAGATCTTCGAGATCGTAAAGGATCTCAACGTCAAGGAAGGCGTTTCCTTTCTTCTCGCCGAGCAGAACACCAATATGGCGCTCAAATACGCGAGCCACGGCTATATCCTCGAAAATGGCCGCGTGGTGATGGACGGCGAGGCACGGGCGCTCGCAGCAAATGAGGACGTCAAGGAATTCTACCTTGGCGTTGCCGGTGACAGGCGAAAATCATTCCGCGACGTGAAGCACTACAAGCGTCGCAAGCGCTGGCTCGGATGACGCAGAGCGATCGGCTCCGCTCGTCGGGAATGCATGCAACCCAGCGTCCGCCAACAGGCTCAAAGAAAGGATTTTGGCGGCTACCGAATGCGGACTGGACCACGTCCAGCCGCTGACCGCTTGTCGGAATGGCTATCGCGAGGGGTACCCAAGCCATTGAAAGGCTTGGTGGGCGCACCAGGGCTCGAACCTGGGACCCGCTGATTAAGAGTCAGCTGCTCTACCAACTGAGCTATGCGCCCGAAAGGCGGTTAAGGCCTTGCGAGGCCGGTCGTTTAGCAAAGCGATCCGGGTATGGCAAGCGATGGGACGCAAGTTTTCCAAGGCTTCGTCCACACGTCCAAAAAAGCGAAAAGCCGCCGGATTCCAGCGGCTTCGCCAGGGTTAATCCCGGGACAGTCCGGCCCCCCTCAGAGCCGGCCTTCGCCGTCCCGGTCCGAACCGCCGTCGCGGTCGAAACGGTCACGATGGAAGTGCTCCATGCCGCGCTCCATCATGCGGTCCATGCCGCGTTCCATGAAGTGGCGGGGCGGCCCGTCTTCGCCGCCGCCGAATGGGCCGCGGTGGCGGGTCAGCACCGCGAGGCGCCGCTTCTGGCCCTCGTCCAGCGTCTTGTAGAGCGGATCGGCGACATCAGCGATCTTCTTCAGGGCGGCGGAACTGGCGCCCATGTCTTCGGCGCGCCGGCGCAGGCGAGCGATCGGATCCTCCGGCTTGTCGGTATCGCCCGGGCCGGCATTCATCCGCGCATTGGCGCGGTCGATGCGCAGCTTGGCGAAATCGCGCACGGCGGCCTCGACCGGCGGCCACAGCTTCTCCTGATCGGCATTGAGCTTCAGGCCGGCATGGACGGCGGCGATCCGCGCGTCGACGAAGGCGGCGCGGTCCTCGGGGTTCATGCGGATGTGATGGAAGCGCTCCATCCACGGGCGATGATATTGAGCATAGACCACGCCCGAGCCGGCGATGCTGAGCACGGCAATGGCAGCGATGGTGAACTTCCTCATACGGACCTCCTCTGGAAGGATGCCCTGAGGATGAGCGCGGTGCGGCTGACGCGCAACTTACAACTTGGACAGGAAGCAGCGTTCTTACGACGACGCAACGCCTGATTTTACCGCCAGCCACAATCAGAAATCATTTGCAACAAAAGGCTTCCGTGCAGCTCGCACGGAAGCCCCTTCATCGTCTTTCCAGATCAGTTGGTCGTGCTCTTGGCTTCCTTCAGGAATTCGTCGATCAGCGGCTGGCCGACGCGGCTTGCGGCGTCCTTGTAGACCGGCTCCATCGCCTTGCGCATCGCCTCGTCCTGCTCGCCCGTGAGCTTGATGATCTCGCTCTTGCCGCTCTTCTTGATCTCGGCGAGCGCGTCGTCGTTCTCCTTCTGCGACTGCGCGTTGCTGAAGGCGGTTGCCTCCTTCATCGCCTTCGAAAGCTGGTCGCGGATGTCGGCCGGCAGATCGTCCCAGAACTTCTTGTTCACGATCACGACGTAGCCGATGTAACCGTGATTGGTCTCGGTGATGTACTTCTGCACCTCGTGCATCTTCTGGGTATAGATGTTCGACCAGGTGTTCTCCTGTCCGTCGACGACGCCGGTCTGGAGTGCCTGGTAGACTTCCGAGAACGCCATCACCTGCGGCAGCGAGCCGAGCGCCTTGAACTGGGCCTGGAGCACGCGCGAGGACTGGATGCGGAATTTGACGCCCTGATAGTCGGCAGGCGAGATCAGCTTCTTGTTGGCGCTCATCTGCTTGAAGCCGTTATCCCAATAGGCAAGTCCCGTGATGCCCTTGGCGTCCAGGAGCTTGAGCAGCTTTGCGCCGAGCGGGCCTTCCGTCACCTTCCGCAGCGTCTTCAGGTCGGGAAGGATGTAGGGCAGATCGAACACCTCGAACTCGCGGATGCCGAGCGGACCGAATTTCGAGTTGGACGGCGCCAGCATCTGCACGCTGCCGAGCTGGAGCGCCTCGAGCTCTTCCTTGTCCTTGTAGAGCGTCGAGTTCGGATAGACTTCGACCTTGACCTTGCCGCCGGTGTACTTCTCGGCGAGCTCCTTGAATTTCTCCGCCCCCTTGCCCTTCGGCGTGTCGGTGGCGACGACGTGGCTGAATTTGATGATGATCGGGTCAGCGCTGGCGGGGCCGACAAGGCCCAAGGCCAAAGCCGCGACGGAGGCCGCGATCGCAAAGGTGCGCATAATCTCTCCCTGGTGTTATTGGGCCGCCCGGCATGCCGAGCGGCCTATCCTCATGCCGACAGCATCAATACAGGCCGGCAGCCTGCACGGCTATTGGCCGTTAGCAGGGCAGGTATTCATGGTGAATGCCGCGAGCATCGCTGCGCCCTCTCCCGCTTGCGGGATAGGGTTGGGGAGAGCTCCCTGTGAGAACGGAGCCTTCACCTGCCTCGCTCCGGCGCGCAAGTGCGCTGCCGAGCGCGTCGGCCTCTCCCGCCAGCGGGAGAGGCGAAGTCAGCTGCGTCAACTCGCCGCTGCCGCCGTCACCGTATCGCGCTGGCGCTTCATGACGATCTTGTTGAGCGCGCCGAGATAGGCCTTTGCGGAGGCCACCAGCGTATCCGGGTCCGCCGCACGCGCCGTCATCGAACGGCCGTCCTGCGACAGCCGCACCGAGACCTCGGCCTGCGCGTCGGTGCCTTCGGTCACCGCGTGAACCTGGTACAGCTCGAGTTTGGCCTCGTGCGGCACCAGGCGCTTGATGCAGTTGAACACCGCGTCGACCGGACCGTTGCCCTCGGCCTCTTCGATCTTGATCTGACCGTCGACGTCGAGCTTCATGGTCGCGCGCTGCGGGCCATGGGTGCCGGCGATCACGGTCAGCGAGGTCAGCTTGATGCGGTCGTGCGAGGCCGCCATCTCCTCGTCGACCAGCGCCTCGATGTCCTCGTCGTAGATGTCCTTCTTGCGGTCGGCCAGCGCCTTCATCCGCGTGAACGCATCTTCCAGCTGGTTCGGGCCGAGCTTGTAGCCCATCTCCTCCAGCTTGTGCACGAAGGCATGACGGCCGGAATGCTTGCCCAGCACCAGCGAGGACTGCTTCAGGCCGACCATCTCCGGGCGCATGATCTCGTAGGTCGAGGCGTCCTTCAGCACGCCGTCCTGGTGGATGCCGCTCTCATGCGCGAACGCGTTCCGGCCGACGATGGCCTTGTTGTACTGCACCGGGAACGAGGTCGCCGCCGATACCATCTTCGAGGCGCGGGTCAGCTGCGTGGTGTCGATCTTGTTCCAGTACGGGAATTTGTCGTTGCGCACATTGATCGCCATCACGATCTCTTCGAGCGCCGCGTTACCGGCGCGCTCGCCGATGCCGTTGATGGTGCACTCGACCTGGCGCGCGCCGCCGACCACGCCGGCCAGCGAGTTCGCCACCGCCATGCCGAGGTCGTTATGACAGTGCACGGAGAACACAGCCTTGTCCGAGTTCGGCACGCGCTCGATCAGCGTCTTCATGAAGTGGGTGTATTCCTCCGGCACCGTATAGCCGACGGTGTCGGGGATGTTCACCGTGGTGGCGCCGGCTTTGATCACGGCCTCGACGATACGGCACAGAAAGTCCATCTCGCTGCGGGTGCCGTCCTCGGCCGACCATTCGACGTCGTCGATCTGGTTGCGAGCGCGCGCGACCATGGCGACCGAGGTCTCGATCACCTGCTCCGGGGTCTTGTTGAGTTTCACCCGCATGTGCAGCGGCGAGGTCGCGATCACGGTATGAACGCGGCCGCGCTTGGCGAACTTCACCGCCTCGGCGCAGCGGTCGATGTCGGCCGGATGCGCGCGGGACAGGCCGGCGATCACCGAATTCTTGGAGCGGCGGGCGATCTCGCTGACCGCCTGGAAGTCGCCTTCGGAGGTGATCGGGAAGCCGGCCTCGATGACGTCGACGCCCATATCGTCCAGGAGCTCGGCGACCTCGAGCTTCTCCTCGAAGGTCATGGTGGCGCCGGGGCACTGCTCGCCGTCGCGCAGCGTGGTGTCGAAAATGATGACGCGGTCCTTGTCGGACTTGTTCACGGTGGCCATTCCAAATTTCCTTTTGAGCTTTTGCGCCGTTCAGTCTGCTGGGCGCTTGAGGTGTCCGGTGATCTCGACCAACCCCTGAGCGCCCAGGCGCGTGGCGCCCAGCCGGCCCTCAGGGGCAGCTAAGAAGAAGCCCGCCAAGAAGGAGGGTGGGCAGCGCGGCCGGGATCGCGGCGGCGGCCACAGCCACCTCGCCCGAAATCCCATCGATTTGGCCGCGAATCAGCATTGCCAGACCCTTTTGAGCCCACAATCCTCGGTCAAAACCGTTGACGGTTGGTTGCCGGGGGCTCGATACGCCCGTTTCTAGACGAGAAACGGCCGCAACTGCAACGCCAAAAGATGGTCAGGGGAACTGACCTAGTAGAGGGGAATTTGTCGGCTAGCGCGCGACCGCCGGCTATCCGGTTCCGGTCCGACGGGCGCGGGCCCTGCTTTCCCAGCGGTTCAGCATCTGGCCAAGCTCGCCGATGGTGACCACGGCGGCGCCGGCATTCGTGATCTCGTTGGTGTTTGCCGGCGCGTGGGCGGAGAGCCAATCCGGCTCGGTGTATTCGCGCCAGCGGCGTGCCTCCGCCCGCCTTTTGCGAGAGACGTAGTCGCGCGTGAAGTAGCCGGCCGCAAATGCGATCGCGAGCAGAATGACCAGGACGACAAATTGCACAATGAGCTCCGGCTTTATCCCCGTCAGCCTCCAACCCAAACGCATTCGAAGGTGACGAAATTGCGACCCGCCTCGCGCAGCGGTTTCGATTCCACCCCTCGCAACCGGCTGCGGACCGCATTAACCTCCGCCCCGCTCGGCCGGATCAACCGGCCAGCGAACATGATCGGGAGGACGCGATGACACGCCAAGAGGCTCGTGACGGAGAGCAGCGTGACCACGATGGTGCGCTTTCACGACGAACACTTGTCCAAGGAGTTGTACAAGGGCTTGCGCTCGGCGCCGCCGCCACAATGGCTGGAGCCGGCTCCGCGCTGGCGCAGGCCGGCCCCGCCGCACCGCCGACGACGATCACCACCCCGCCGCGCGACTTCGGCCCCAGTGGCGCGCCGACCACCTATTTCTGGGACCCCGACATCATCGCCGTCGATCCGTCCTTCAACGATCTCGCGCAGCCCAACACCGCGATCAAGCGGCTCTACACCGGTGTGCTCTGGGCCGAGGGCCCGGCCTGGAGCGCGCAAGGACGTTATCTGCTGTGGAGCGACATTCCCAACAACCGTCAGATGCGCTGGAGCGAGGACGACGGTCGCGTCAGCGTGTTTCGTGCGCCGTCCAACAATTCCAACGGCAACTCGTTCGACTTCCAGGGCCGCCAGCTTTCCTGCGAACACCTGACGCGTCGGGTGACGCGTTATGAGCATGACGGCACCGCCACCGTGCTCGCGGACTCCTATCAGGGCAAGAAGCTGAACTCGCCGAACGACATCGCCGCGCATCCCGACGGCAGCTACTGGTTCACCGATCCGCCCTATGGTGGCCAGCTCTACGAAGGCGAGCCCGACGTCGCAGGCGGCCCGAGCAATGCAGGCGGCAAGCTCAATCCGCGGATCGGACAACCCGCCGGCTTCGTGGCGGGCAAGCGCGAGTTGCCGACCAACTGCTATCGGATCGACCCTTCGGGCCGCATCGACCTCGTCGTCACCGAAGACCAGGTGCCAGATCCGAACGGCCTCTGCTTCTCACCCGACTACAAGAAGCTCTACATCGCCTCGACCGGCAAGGGACCGGGCGACACCGGAGCGGGCGGCAAGGGCGAGATCTTCGTGTTCGACGTCGGCAGCGACAACAAGCTCTCTAACCTCAAGAAGTTCAGCGATTGCGTGATCGACGGCGTGAAGTGCGGGCCCGATGGCCTGCGCTGCGACGTCAACGGCAATGTCTGGGCCTCCAGCAATGCCGGCCGCGCCGTCGGCTACAACGGCGTGACGGTGTGGTCACCGGAAGGCAAGCTGCTCGGCCGCATCCGCCTGCCGGAAGTGTGCGGCAACGTCTGCTTCGGCGGCCCGAAGCGCAACCGCCTGTTCATGGCCGCGAGCCAGTCGCTCTACGCGGTCTACACGGCGACACAAGGCGCTGGGCCGGGCTGAAGCGGCGCGACGCAGTCCACGAGACGGCGCCGGCGCGCCCTGCCGGCGCCGAATTGTTTTGATACTCTTCTCGATGCGAGAGGGACTATCAGGGAAGGAGCCATGCGCGTTGTCATCTGCGGCGGCGGCGTGATCGGCGCCTGCACCGCTTATTTCCTCGGCCGCCGCGGCATCGACGTCATCGTCGTCGAACGGACCGAGGTCGCGGCCGCCGCATCCGGCAAGGCCGGCGGATTCCTGGCGCTCGACTGGTGCGCCGACACGCCGCTCGATGCGCTGGCGCGGCGCAGCTTTGCGCTTCATGCGCGGTTGCCGGACGAGACCGCTGGTGATTGGGGCTATCGCCGCATGAGCGCCTATAGCGGCTTCGTCGTGTCCGATGCTGATGCGCACCGTGATGCGCCGGCCGCGCTCGGCTGGCTCTCCAATGGCGTCGTCATCGCGCACCGCCTCGGCACGACTGAGACGACCGCGATCGTTCATCCGCGCAAGTTCACCTCCGCCATGATGAACGCGTCCCTCGCGCAAGGCGCCGAGCTTCGAACCGGACGCGTCACCGGCATCGTTCGCGATGCGAACGGCACCGCGCGCGGGGTCGAAATTGACGGCCGCACCCTTGAGGCGGATGCGGTAGTGATCGCCATGGGACCTTGGTCGCTGCTCGCCGCAGAATGGATGAGCCTGCCCGCCGTCTACGGCCAGCGCAGCCCGAGCATCGTTTACGACACCGGCACGGATGTGCCGGCGGATGCGCTGTTCCTGGAATATGATGAGAATGGCAGCGCGGTCTCGATCGAGGTTTTCCCGCGTGCCGACGGCAGCACGCACGTCACTGCCTTCTCCGACGTCGCGCCACTGCCGCTGGATCCGGCCGTGGTGACGCCCGACGAGGACGCGATCGCTCGCCTGCAGGCGATCTCCGAACGGCTGTCGCCCGCGTTTCGCGCCGACAGGATCATCGCGCGGCAGGCCTGCTTCCGTCCGGTCACGCAGGACGGCTTGCCGCTGATCGGCAAGGTGCCGGGAAGTGAGGGCCTCTACGTTGCGACTGGACATAATGTCTGGGGCATCCTCAATGCGCCCGCGACCGGCGAAGCGCTGGCGCAGCTGATCGCGCATGGCGCAGCAGGCGATGTCGACCTGTCGCCGTTCGATCCCGCCCGGCTGCGCCCGCTCGATCCGTCGCTGCTAAGGGCGCGCTAAGCCGCGCCGGAGAACGCGGCCTCCGCTTCGCTGCGCAACCGGTCCCGGCGTTTCGAGATGGCTGACGAAGACGTCGCTGATGCGGAGCAACTCGCGATTGGACAAGCCAGAGAGATCGCCGATGTCGAACAGCATCGCACGGCGTCCGAACCTGAAGTCGACGAGCAGGCCGGGATCGGCGAACGGCTCGTTGACGAGGCGGCATTCAACCAGCTGGACCATGCTTTAAGACCTTCCCGCGCGGCGCGGCATTACCACTGACAACGCAGCTCGCTCGCGGTCGCATCGACGCCCGTGGCGGGCGATGATCAATGGCTGCTCGCAGTGCGGGCGTTTCGGGTCGACACTGACGATCGCAAGGCCGAGCGCATACAGCATGGCGATCGACGAAATCTGCATGCCTGATCCCGAAGCAGCGCTTGCAACTGCAATACCAGCTGTTTGCGCAGCGCTAGACTTTAGCCGGCTCTCACAATCCCGAATGCAGTTTCACTTGCCGAGAATGTCATCGCCGTTATAGTCCCGCCCCAATAGCTCGTAAGAGGCTTATTAAAAGGGAGAAAGAACAACATGAAAACCATACTCTCTGGTGCATTGCGGATGGTCCTCGGCGCAGCCTCACTCGGCGCGCTGATGACCGCGTCGAGCGCGGCACTTGCGGTAGACCCGATCAGGATCGGCGTGATCGCGGAGGCGCAGGCGATCGCCGGCGCATCGATCCCGCAGGCGGCGCAGCTCGCAGCCGACGAGATCAATGCGAGCGGCGGCGTCGACGGCCGCAAGATCGAGATCATCTCCTACGACAATCACTCCTCCTCCGCAGATTCGGTGCGCGCGTTCCAGCGCGCGGTGAACGAGGACAAGGTCAACGCGGTCATCGCCAGCTACATCAGCGAGGTGGTGCTGGCGCTGGAGCCCTGGGCCTCGCGTCTGAAGACGCCGTTCGTGACGCCCGGCGCGGCCTCCAACGAGATCAGCAAGAGCGTCCACGCCGACTACGAGAAGAACAAGTACACCTTCCATGGCTATCTGACCTCGGCCGCGCTGGCGCTTTCGGTCTGCGACGCCGCCAAGGATCTGCTCGTCGACAAGATGCATATGAAGTCGGCGGTGATCATGAGCGAAGACGCCGCCTGGACCAAGCCGCTCGACGTCGGCTACGAGGAATGCCTGCCCAAGGTCGGGCTGAAGGTGCTCGATCACATCCGCTTCTCGCCCGATACCACCGACTTCACGCCGATCTTCAACAAGATCGAGGGCTCCAAGCCCGACGTGATCATCACCGGCATCTCGCATGTCGGCGTGCAGCCGACGGTGCAGTGGAAGAACCAGCAGGTGCCGATCCCGATGTTCGGCATCGCCTCGCAGGCGACAAACGAGACCTTTGGCAAGGACACCAATCAAGCGGCCGAAGGCGTGCTCTACCAGGGCGTCTCCGGCCCTGGCGTCGCGGTGACGCCGAAGTCGGTGCCGTTCGCGGAGAACTTCAAGAAGAAGTACGGCAACTATCCGTCCTATGCCGGCTACACCGCCTATGACGAGGTCTACTACATCGCCGATGCCGCCAAGCGCGCAGGCTCGACCGACGCCGACAAGCTGGTCGCGGCGCTCGAGAAGACCGACTGGGAAGGCACGATCGGTCGCGTCCAGTTCTACGGCAAGGACGATCCGTTCACGCACTCGATCAAGTACGGCAAGGGCCTGATCACCGGACTGATGCTGCAATGGCAGAACGGCAAGCAGACCGCGGTCTGGCCGAAGGACGTCGCCAAGACCGACGTCAAGTTCCCGAGCTTCATCAAGCTCACCACGAACTGATCGGAACAGCTCCCGGGCTCTTTCCCCGGGAGCTTCAACATGCGGCTTCCGCAGCACCTTTTCTCAAGAGGCAGCCAAGACTGCCTGGCCAACCATAGATGCAAGCATTCCAGATATTGATCGATGGCTTTGCCATCAGCGCTCTCTACGCTCTCGGTGCAACCGGCTTCACGCTGATCTTCGGCGTCTCCGGCGTGCTCAACCTCTCTCACGGTGCCATCATGGTGGCCGCCGCGGTGGCGGCCTGGGCTGCTGCCAGCATCCTCAATGTCGGCACCTATGCCGGCGCGCTGATCGGCGTCGGCGTCGCGCTTCTCACCGCCTTCGCCACCTATTTCGCGGTGGTGAAACCGATCCAGGATTCGCGGCGCATCCCGAACGAGGAAAAGGAGATCTTCGTCCTCACCGGCACCCTGCTGTGGGGCATCATGATCCAGGAGCTGATAGCCTATTTCTTCACCAACAACGCCAAGACCGTGCTGCCGATCGTCGACGGCGTGGTCGAGATCCTCGGCGTCCGCACGCCGCGCAACGAGATTTTCACGGCGATCGTCTGCTGCCTGGTCATCGCGCTGCTGTGGCTCCTGGTGAACCGCACCCGCACCGGCAAGGCCGTGCTGGCGGCCTCGATGAACCCGCGCGGTGTCACGCTGCTCGGGCTCGAGCTCACCAACATCTACATCGTGGTGTGGGCAATCTATGGCATTTTGGCCGGCATTGCCGGCGTGCTGCTCGGCATGTTCTTAGGGGTCAGCTCCTACAGCGTCGGACCGCTGACCGCGAGCGCGTTCTCGATCGTCGTGCTCGGCGGCCTCGGCAGCGTCTCCGGCTCGCTGATCGCGGCCTTCGTGGTCGGCTATCTCGAGACCCTGACGGCCTACCTGCTCTCGCCGGCCTACCGCACCATCCCGGCGCTGCTGCTGCTCGTGTTCGTGATGTACATCCGGCCCCAGGGCCTTCTGGGGAGGCGCTGAGATGTCCACCTTCTTCACCTCGCGCCTGTTCTTCATCTCGCTCGCGCTCGTCATCATCGCGGCAACGCTGCCGCTCTACGTCTCCGGCTATGTGCTCGGGCTGCTCACCGTCGCGTTCTATTTCGGTGTGTTCGCGATGGCCTGGGACCTCTTGTTCGGCTTTGCCGGCGAAGTGAACTTTGGCCCCACGTTCCTGATCGGCGTCGGTGCCTATGCCGCCGGCATCCTCAATGCCCAGTTCGGCTGGTCAGTTTATCTCTGCATCGTCCTCGGCGCCCTCGCCTCCGTCGTCGCCGGCCTCGTGCTGGCGCTGCCGGCCTTGCGGGTGCGCGGGCCCTATTTCGGCCTGACCACGCTGGTCGCGGTCTTGATGCTGCAGAACTTCATCGTCGTGTTCGCCGACCTCACCGGCGGTGAGATCGGGCTCACCATCCCCGACGTCATCAGCATCAATGCCGGCACGAATTACTGGATCGCGCTCGGCTTCATGACGATCTCGGCGGCGATCCTCTACGGCCTGTCGCAATCGCCTGTTGGACTCGTGCTCCAGGCCAGCGGTCAGGATCCGGTGCAGGCCGGCGCGCTCGGCTTCAACATCGTCAAGCACAAGCTCGCCGCCTTCATCGTCAGCGCGTTCTTCTCGGGACTGTCGGGCGCGCTTCTCGTGTTCTACTTCGGCACCGCCTCGGTCGGCACGGTCGTCGACGTCGCGGTCGGCGTCAACGTCATCGTCTCCGCCGTGCTCGGCGGCCGCCGCACCGTGCTTGGCGCGGCGTTGGGCGCGATCTTCCTGATCGTCGCCGGCGAGTTCTTGCGGCCGACCGGTGAGCTCGCGACCTTCATCGTCTCGGCGGTCGCGCTCCTCGTCGTGCTGTTCTTTCCCGGCGGCTTCCTCGGAGCGGCCCTCTCGCGCGAGGCGCGCACGTGATGGACATGAGGCTTTCAAACCGGGCCGTGCTCGAAGTTCGCGGCCTGACAAAACGCTTCGGCGGATTGACTGCGGTGAAAAACCTCGGCTTCGAGGTCAACGCCGGTGAGATCTTTGGCCTGATCGGGCCGAACGGCTCCGGCAAGTCGACCGCGATGAAGAGCGTGATGGGCATCGAGCGCCCGACATCAGGCGAGGTCGTCTTCGAAGGCGAGGACGTCGCCGGCCTGCCCGCGCACAAGATCGCGCGCAAAGGCTTTGGCATGGTGTTCCAGCACTCGCGGCCGCTGAACCGGCAAACGGTGCTGGAAAACATCATGGTGGCGCTGTTGCCCGACAGCCTGTTCATGCTGTTCCCTGACAAGGCGCTGGTCGAGCGCGCCAAATGGATCGCCGAGCGCGTCGGGCTCGGCAATGTGATGAACCGCCGTCCGCCGACGCTGCCGTTTGCCGATCTGCGCCGGCTCGAGCTTGCCAAGGCGATCGCGCGTGACCCCAAGGTCGTGCTGGTCGACGAGCCCTTCGCTGGCCTGACGCGGGCCGAAGTCGAAATGTTCTCCGACCTGATCCGCAGCTTTCGCGACGAGGGCCGCGCGGTGATGCTGGTCGACCACAACGTCAAGAGCGTCGCCGCCCTCGTCGACCGCGTGCTCGCGATGTATCTCGGCGAGGAGATCGTCACCGGCAGGGCCGACGACGTGATGAAGAACGAGACCGTGCGCCGGGTCTATCTCGGCGGCGCCATCGAGACCCATGCGCGGCCCGAGACCAGCTTCAAGGACAAGGTACCGCTGCTCCAGGTCGAGAATGTCAGCGTGTTCTACGGCAAGGCCCAGGCGCTGGAGAACGTCTCGATCCACGTCCATGAGGGCGAGTTCGTCTCGGTCGTCGGCCTCAACGGCGCCGGCAAGACCACGCTATTCAACACCATCTCGGGCTTCCTGCCTTACAGCGGTGAGATCGTCCGCGGCGGCGACAAGCTGCGCGGCACCAGCCCGGCCAGGATCGCGCGCAGCGGTCTCGTGCAGTGCCCGGAATCGCGCGAGCTGTTCGGCGAGATGAGCGTGCGGGAAAACCTCGATCTCGGTGGCCAGCACCTTTCCGATGACAAGCGCGCGGCACAGCTCGCCTGGCTGTTCGAGCTGTTCCCGATCCTGAAGGAGCGCCAGGGGCAATTGGCACAGACGCTCTCCGGCGGCGAGCAGCAGATGCTCGCCATCGGCCGCGCGCTGATGATGCAACCGCAGATCCTGATCCTGGACGAGCCGACGCTGGGCCTTGCCCCCGTCATCCTCGAGCAATTGTCCAAGGCGCTGACCAAGCTGCGGCAGACTACGTCGATCACGGTATTGCTCGGCGAGCAGAACGTGACCTTTGCGCTGCCGCATGCCGACCGCGTCTATGTGCTGGAGCATGCAAGGATCGTCTGGGAGGGCGATCCCGGCCGCTTCGCGAGCGAGGCCGGCGCCGATTTTCTTTAGGTCCGTCAACATCAACAAAAACATGGAAAAGGAAACGACCATGCGACCATCAGTTCTCAACAGCAGCCTGCTCGCCTCCGCGCTGGCGCTGTGCCTCGCGGCACCCGCCTACGCGCAGTCGACCGATCCGATCAAGATCGGCGTCATCGCCGAGGTGCAGTCGATCGCCGGTGCGGCGACGCCCGGCGGCGCGCAGATCGCTGCCGACGAGATCAACGCCAAGGGCGGCGTGCTCGGCCGCAAGATCGAGATCGTCACCTACGACAACAAGAGCTCGTCGGCGGATTCCGTGCGCGCCTTCCAGCGTGCGGTCAGCGAGGACAAGGTCTCCGCCGTGATTGCGAGCTATATCAGTGAGGTCGTGCTGGCGCTGGAGCCCTGGGCGGCGCGGCTGAAGATGCCGCTGATCACGCCAGGGGCCGCCTCGAACGAGATCACCAAGGCGATCCACAACGACTACGAGAAGAACAAGTACACCTTCCATGGCTACTTGACCTCGGCGGCCCAAGCCCAGCTCGTCTGCGACGCCGCCAAGGACCTCCTCGTCGACAAGCTCAAGTTCAAGACCGTCGCGATCATGAGCGAGGACGCCGCCTGGACCAAGCCGCTCGATGTCGGCTACGAGGCATGCCTGCCGAAGGCCGGCCTCAAGGTCGTCGAGCACGTCCGCTTCTCGCCTGATACCACCGACTTCACGCCGATCTTCAACAACATCGAAGGCAAGAAGCCCGACGTGATCGTTACCGGCATCTCCCATGTCGGCGTGCAGCCGACGGTACAGTGGAAGAACCAGCAGGTGCCGATCCCGATGTTCGGCATCAGCGCGCAGGCGCTGAGCCCGACCTTCTGGAAGGACACCAATGGCGCCGCCGACGGCATACCGTCGCTGGCGGTGGCGACGCCCGACGTCGCCGTCACTCCCAAGACGAAGCCGTTCGCGGCCGCCTTCAAGGCCAAGTTCGGCACGCCGCCGGCCTATACCGGCTACACCTCTTATGACGAGGTCTACTTCATCACGGAAGCCATCAAGCGCGCCGGCTCGACCGATCCCGACAAGATGGTCGCCGAGCTCGAGAAGACCGATTACGAGGGCACGATCGGTCGCATCCAGTTCCACGGCAAGAACGACGAGTTCACCCACGGCATCAAGTCAGGCCCCGGCGCTGTCACCGGCCTCGTCTTCCAGTGGCAGGACTCCAAGCAGGTCGTGGTCTGGCCCGAGAAGATCGCGGAGGGCAAGATGAAGTTTCCGAACTTCGTCAAGCTGTCGCAGTAACCAGTCGCATCGACAGGAGGCCCATCGCTCCGCGCGGAGTGATGTGCTTTTTGCTGCCTTTCGCAGATGCGTTCTACGCCGCCGCCTGCCCTATCGACCTTGGGCGATGTTGACTTTCGCCATCCTGCTCCCAATACTTCGCAAAAAAATAACAGCCAAACATAAGACGGTTTTGAGGGAGGATAGGATGCCGACTTCACGCAGGCAGCTGCTGAAGACATCGGCGGCTGCCGCCGCCGCACTCAGCCTCGATTGGACACGGGCCCAGGCACAAGCCGAGAATTTGCGAATTGGCGTCATCTACGATCTGACCGGCCCGTTCGCCGCAGGCGGTTCGGTCGCCTCTTCGATCGGTGCGCAGATTGCCATCGATCTCGTCAACGAGAAGGGCGGGATCGGAGGCAAGACCAAGATCGTGCCTGTTGCCGCCGACTCCCAGAGCAAGCCGGACGTCGCGATCAACGAGGCCGAACGCCTGATCAACCAGGAGAAGGTCGATATCCTCAACGGCGTCTATGCGAGCTCGCATGCCGTGCCGCTCGCCGCCAGGGTCGAGCAGCAGAAGAAGATCCTCTGGATCACGACCGCGGTCTCGACCGCCGTGTTCAAAGACAAGAATCTGCAATACGTCTTCCGCGCGCAGATTCATTCCGACCAGTACGGACAAGCCTTTGCAAGCTTTATCAACGAGCATGCGAAAGCCAAGCTCGGCATCGACCCGAAGGAGGTCAAGGTCGCATTGATCCACGAGGACGGCCCCTATGGCGTCGGCGTTGCCTCCGCCGACGAGGCCTATGCCAAGCAGGCCGGCATCCAGGTGGTGCTGCGCGAAGGGTATTCGGCCTCGGCGCCCGATCTCTCGGTGCTGGTCACAAAAATCAAGCGCGCCAAGGCCGACGTGATCTCGCACGCCGGCTACAACCCCGATATCACGCTGTTCCTGCGCCAGGCCCGCGAGAGCGGCTTGCGTTTCAAGATGCTGTTCGGGGCCGGTGCCGGCTACAGCCAGCTCGACAAGCTGCGTGCGACTTTCGGCTCCGACATCGACAATTTCTGCAACATCGATCCGGTGCCGGCGCAGCTGCTCGACCCCGCCAAGCTCGCGCCGGGTATGGGCGATCTGATCAAGACCATGGTCTCGCGCTACCAGTCCAAGACCGGCGCCACCGACGTGCCGCCGCACTGCTCGATGGGTTTTAACCAGACCTGGGTGCTGCTCAACAACGTGCTGCCGGTCGCCAAGGAGAAGTACGGCAGCTTCGAGCCCGAGGCCGTTCGCAAAGCAGCGCTCGACGTCGACATCCCCGCCGGTGGCACCATCCAGGGCTATGGCGTGAAATTCTTCCCGCCGGGCACGCCGCTCTCCGGCCAGAACGAGCGTTCGACGCCGGTCGTGATGCAGAACGCCGGCGAGCACATCTCGGTGGTATGGCCGACGAACATCCGGACGCGGGAGCCGGTCTTCCCGCTGCCGAAGGGCTCGACCTACGGGGCGTAGCCGCCGCGCTGACGCCGCGCGAGCGGTGCACCCTCTCCCCTTGCGGGAGAGGGTGGCTCGCCGCGCAGCGGCGCGCCGGGTGAGGGGTTGTCTCCGCAAACACTTCTCTCGATAGGAAGTCGCGAAGAGAGGCCCCTCATCCGGCGCCGAAGCTTCGCTTCGGCGTTCTTAAGAACGGCGGCCGAAGGCCGCCTATGCCACCTTCTCCCACAAGAGGAGAAGGATCTGCAGCGTGCACGCGGCTAACCAATCAGTGCTGCAACGAACCCCCTGCCCCGCTGGCGACGTTGCAGCCGATGGTGCTTGCATCCAGTGGTAATTCTTTTCGCGCTGTAGTTGGATTTTCGATCGCACGGCCGCGCTCTCAAGTTGTCGGACGAAGTTTTGCTGAAACACGAGCCTGCTATAGTAGCCTTTAGGTAATTGGCCCTGCTCCTTTTTTCGCACGGCTGGCGCAGTTGGCGAACGGGCGCGCATCCAGCGGGGCCTGGGAATACTGATAACAGTGATAGTCAACGATGGGGGTGACCATGCCCGCCATATTCGAGCTGCTCTATCGCGAATATTGCCGCGCCCGCCTTACTGAAATGCGGAAACAGCCTCTGCTCACGAGCAAACGTCCTGAACTCTTGCAAGCGGACTGCGATCCTGCTGGTCAGAGTAGCGTTGACACGGCAGACACGCAGACCGGTGATAGAAGCAGTCGCCTTGCTTTGGCAGCAACCACGTTGCCTGATATTTGAGAGGTGTATCATGAAGACCGCACTTCTTATTGCAGCTATATTAGCTGTTGGTGTTGTATCAGCTAATGCTGGTAGTGATCAGCGTCATCGTTCATCACTCCATAAGAGACACCATACTGGATCAGCTGTGATGGCTGTTGGTGTTCCAGCAGGCGGTGGTATTGACCAACGAGCTGCCTCGACACTCTATAGGCAAAATCTGCGCGACTCAGGCTACGATGCTAAGAAGAACTTTGATAGCGCTGGCCATATGTGCGTGTCCTGTAACTATCAGGGCAATTGACGAAGCTGGTGCTGTGACGACTGAGAGTGCGATAACAACAGATCGAGCAGCCGGAGAAGAAGAATCGGGGCGGGTGTGCAGCTAGAAACCTCGCACTTTATCAATACGAGCTTCGCCGAAAAATAGCCCCCAAAGGATTCCCAAGTGGATTTCCTCTCGGGGCTTTCTTTTTGCGCGTCACTGCTCAGCCATGCGCGCGGCCAGTTCAGCGGGCTCATCGCTACAACACCACGCGGCGCCCCTCTTCCGCCGCCCAGTAGCCCGCGTAGTTCACCTTGATCGTCTCGTACGCCAGCGCGAGGTCCGAGAGCGGCTTCCGTCCCGTCGCGGCGCATTCCATGAAGTCCTGGATCTCCTGCAAATATCCGCGCGCCCATTCCTCCTCGAGGCAGACATATTGCCAGCCGGTTTTCCGATCGACCTTTTCGGTGATGTAGACGCTGGCGAGCTTCTCCTCGCTGGTCTGATAGCTCATCAGATGCGTGTTCGGGGTGATGTTGGCGAACAGCGAGCCGCCGGTCGTGTAGGTCTCGATCAGATTGCGCACACCGCCCATGATCATGTCGCCGGAGAACACGGTCGCCTTGGTGCCGTCGGAGAAGGTCGCCGTCAGCGTGCCCCAATCCTCGACATCGACCGGATTGGCCTTGATGTAGGTGCGTTCTTCGCTCTTGAGGCCCGCGGTAACGTTGCCGACATCGCAAGTGACGCTGGCGACGCGGATGGTCTCGCCACGCGTCTTGGCCTCCACCTGCTTCAGATAAAGCGCGGCGGATAGCGGGTGACAGCCCATGCGGATCAGCGAGCCGCCGCCCGTCATCGCCCATTGCGCGGCATGCGCGGCGTGCGAGCCGGAATGGCTCTCCTCGCCCTTCATGAACAGGATCTTGTCTTTCGTCGCCTTGATGATCTCCGCGGTCTTGGTCACCGCGGGCGCGTAGATCCAGTCCTCGGCATACATGAACAATTTTCCGCTACGCTCGATCGCGGCCCGCGTCGCGTCCATCTCCTCCAGCACGCGCTCGTACATCAGCGCCTTCGGCACATGCTTACCGATCGGCCGCGCATCGCCCTCGCGGCCGAAATAGCCCGCAAACGGCTTTTCGCAGATGACGTGCTTGCCCGCCTGCATGCCGGCGACGATCATCTCGGCATGAAGGTTGGGTGGGGTGCAGATGTCGATGACATCGAGCTCGCGGTCCGCGATCACTTCCGCGAAGCTGCGATAGACGCGCGGGATGTTGTGGCGGGTCGCGAACTCGATCACGTCATCGCCGCGCGCAGCCACCGCCGCAACCTCGACGTCCACGCCATAGACGCGCCGGAACGCATACATGTGCAGCTCCGACACGAAGCCGCAGCCGACGAGTCCCACTCTGATCCTGGCCATAGCGCCCTCACCCCTTGCTTTGGGTGGCACTATAGCCCGCTTGCCGGCCTAATCCACCGAGACCCGCACCACGCCGGCGCTCATCATGCCCAGTGCGCGGGCGGCGGGCACGGAGAGATCGACGATGCGGCCGCGGACGAACGGGCCGCGATCGTTGACGCGGCACTGAATCGTTCGTCCGCTGTAGGACACCCTCAGCACGGTGCCGAAAGGACGCGTCCGGTGCGCGCATGTCAGATCGCCACCTTTACCGGCCTTTCCATATCCGTAGTACGAAGCAAGCCCGCTTTCGGCGTGGGCAACGGAAAAGGCAAAAAGCAAAAAGCTGGCAAGAGATATCAATAGCGTCGTCTGCGCTTGCACGGCACCCTCCCGGTTACCCTGCCCGGCGCTGCAAACGTCGCTTTGTTCCCTGAGGTTCCCAAAAGACTGCCGGGCGGTGCCCGTCAGTGCCATCACACTTTGTTACCGATTGTGAAACACCAACGTGCGCACCTCGATGCTCTCGCGCGGGGCGGCATCTCGCGGTGTGGTCGGATCGACGAAGGCCGTGTGCGGCCCGAACCGCGTGCGGCCGTCGGTTGCGGAGTCATAACACTTGAGCAGCAGCGCCTCGTCCGGCGTCATCTCGGGGAAATAGAACCAGCGGTGGTTCGGATTGTACTTCACCGAATAGGTCTCGCCGCGACGGTTGGGATAAATCAAATCGGAGGCGACGAGATCGTCGGGCGCAACCGTCGTGCCGTCGGCCATCGCCAGCGGTGAATCGCGCAAGGGGCCGCGGATCGGCCGCCACAGATTGATCACCTGCACGCGCCCCTTCAGCAACTCTTCGGCTTCGTCAGGCAGGTGCTCGCGCACGCGATTGGCGCCGGAGACGGCGGTCTGGTCGACATGCACGCGCGTCGCCGGCTGGCGCGGGCCGCCACCACGAATGTCGGCGGCGCCTTCGACGCGCTTGCGCACGGTATGATCGAAGATGACGACACGATCGGCCTTCAGCGTCGCCCGCAGGAACGCCTCGACGGCGGGATAGTAGACGGCGCGAATTTCCTCGTCGTTGTAAAAATCCTTCACCTGCGTCGGATGGCGCACCAGCGCAAAGCCTTCGCGATCGAGCGAGAAATTCTGCGCAATCAGCCGCGCGTCAAAGATCGGGACCTGATGCGGCTCGGCAAGCGCCGTGCTCTTCGGCTCGCCTGGGGGCGGATCGAAGGCGTAGGTGCGCGGCTTGGCTGATGTCGGTGCGAGATAGTTGAGTTCGGCAGTGACGAAGGGAAGCGATTCGATTTTTGTTTCTTGCAGGCCCATGGCCGGTCTCCCGATGTGGTCGTTGGATTGATTTTGGCGGGACGCGGAGTGGCGCAAGGGAGGTGGAGCAAATAGCAATGGGGGTGTTGTCGTCGGCGCGAAATGCAGAAGGAATGTGTCGAGCAAGGCGATTGCGCTGGAAACCTCCTCCTTTCCTCACGAGTCCTTGAAGCGCTCGTGAAAGCTTCTTCCTCTTACCCTCCCCTGGAGGGGGAGGGTCGATCGCGCGCAGCGCGAGCGGGGTGGGGTGATCCCTCCACGAGAAACACTGTTAGACGTGGAGAGACCTTCACCCCACCCCGTCTCACATTTCGCTGCGCTCAACGTGAGCCGACTCTCCCCCTCCAGGGGAGGGTAAACTGGCCGTGCAAGTAGAGCCGCCTACAATCCCGCCTTCGCGATTGCATCGGCGAACGAACGGTCCACGATCTCCGCGGCGTCCAGCTTCTGCTTGATCAGGCCCCAGCGGAAGTAGAGGTCGATCGTGCTCTGCTCGTCCGCGACCACGCCATCGTCGATCGGCGCGATGCGGATCTTTGCGCGCGAGAGCCAGTTCTGTGGCACGGCGGTCGGGATGTTCATCAACCTGCCCCAGGTCGCGGCATAGCTATCGATGTTGTTCAGCGACCACGCCCGCGCCGCGGTGAGGCGTCGGATGAAGTCGGTCAGCTCCGCGCGCTTGTCGCGGATGGCATCGGGCCGCGCCACCTGGAAGCTCAGCCCCGGTGTCAGACCTTCCGAGGTGATGATGCGTCGCGACCTAAACAGCACCTCCTCCTGGCTGACATAGGGCTCCCAGGTCGACCAAGCGTCGACGGAGCCTTGCATGTAGGCGATCTTGGCATCTGAAGGCGCAAGGAACGCGATCTGCACGTCGCTCGCACTCCAGCCGTTCTTCTCGAGCGCGGCGAGGATCAATTGATGGCCGATCGAGCCGCGACCGGTTGCGATCTTCTTAGCCCGCAGATCGGCAAAGCTCTTGATCGGGGAGTTCTCGGGCACGAGGATCGCGAGCCCCTCGCGCGTCTGCCTGATGGCGGCAATCGCCTTCACCGGCGCGCCGGAGGCCGCGGCGAAGGTGAAGGGCGCGTCCCCGACGAGACCGGTCTCGATCGCACCGGCGCTGAGCGCTTCCAGCAGTGGAGCTGCCGCCGGAAACTCCTTCCACTCGATCTTGTAGGGGACATCCTTGAGCACGCCGGCCGCTTCCATCACGGCCTGCGCATTGCCCTTCTGATCGCCGACACGCAAGGTGGTTTGCGCCGCCGCCAGTTCGAACGAGGCGAACAGCAGCGCGCCGGCCAACATCAGACGGATCATTCCGCGGCCTCGCCGCGAACCGCCCGACGCTCGGCGATCAGCTTGCGTGTCAGCGGGATCAGCTCGCGGCCATATTCAATGGTGTCGATCAGCGGATCAAAGCCGCGGATCAGGAAATGGGTGATGCCGAGGTCGTAATAGTCGCCAAAGACTTCGGCGACCTGCTCGGGCGTACCGACCAGCGCGGTGGTGTTGCTGTTGGCGCCGGTGAGCTTTGCGATCTCGGTCCAGAGCCGCTTGTCGATGCGGCTGCCCTGGTCGGCGAGCGTGAGCAGGCGCCGCGCGCCGGCCGTGGCGTGGCCGTCGGCGGGCTTGCGATAGCCGGTCTTGTCCTGAAGCGCGGTCGCGCGCTCCAGAATGTCCTCCGCCTTCTCCCAGGCCTGCTTCTCGGTCGGCGCAATGATCGGCCGCACCGACAGGCTGAAGCGCGGGGTCGGCCGCCCCTGCCGGACCGCCGCGTTGTGGACGCGGGAGGTGACGTCGCGCACCTGCGCATAGGATTCACCCCACAGCGCGAAGGTGTCGGCGTGCTTGCCGGCGACGTCGATCGCCGCATCGGAAGCACCGCCGAAATAGATGCGGATCCCTTCGGGACGATACAGCTTCACCTGCGAGAAGGCGTTCTCGACCTGGTAGTACCTGCCCTTGTAGGCGAACGGCTTGTCACTGGTCCATTCCAGCTTGAGCACATCGAGGAATTCGGAGGTGCGGGCATAGCGCTCATCCTTGTCGTCGAGCGTGTTGCCGTCCTGCCGAAGCTCGGTGGCGTTGCCGCCGGTGATGACGTGGAGCGCGACACGTCCGCGGGAGAACTGGTCGAGCGCCGCGAACTGCCGCGCCAGCAGCGTCGGCGCGGTGAAGCCGGGCCGCTGCGCGATCAGGACGTTGAGGCGGTCAGTGTGGTTCAGGACGTGCTGCGCGACCTGGAGCGCATCCGGCGTCGTCGAATGAAACGCCAGCAGCGCGCGATCGAAGCCGGCATTCTCATGCGCCTTTGCCACCGTCTCGATGTGGGTGGGGTTGAGCACCGGCCCCTCGCGGACGACGGTTTCGGACGAATTGCTGTTGCTGATGAAGCCGATGAACTCGATCGACATGACCGTCTCCCTGGTTGTTTTTCGGAAAGGCTAGAGGCCCAATGCGGCGCGGCCGAGGCCAATGCGCGTGGAATCGTCTTGTGGCGTGTGCACGCGCCCGCACAGGACATCGCGATAGTGCCGCTCCAGCGGATTGGTGCGGGATAGGCCGTGATTGCCGGTCAGCGACAGCGCGTCCTCGACCACGGCGACGGCGTTGTTGGTCACGGTGAGCTTGATGACATTGGATTCGCTCGCGGAGAGCTCGACGCCGTCATCGAAATCGCGCGCGAAAGACTCGATCAGCCGCGCATTGACTGCGAGCCGCGTCTCGATGGCCCCGAGGATCTCCTGCGCCCGCGGCAAGGTCGCGAGCGGCGCACCGAGACTGGCGGGAGCGCGCTGTTTCAGGAACGTGATCAGCCAGTCGCGCGCGGCGCGGGCAACGCCGTCATAGATCGCAGCAACGAAGACCGTGTGGACAGTCGCCTGCGTGACGTCGAGCGTACGCCAGTTCGCCGGCTTGCGGACATCGACCTCGGCATCGAGCGGGATCACGACATCCTCGAAGACGACATCGTGGCTGCCACTGGCGCGCAGGCCGTGATGGTCCCAGGTCTCGACGATGCGCGTGCCCGGCAGGCCTGCCGGCACCAGGAACTGTCCGACGCGCGGCTCGGCTTCGTCCGTCCGGGCCCAGACCAGGTACCATTTCAGGATCGGCGATCCCGTCGAATAGATCTTGTGGCCGGAGAGGTGCCAACCGGTCTCGGTGCGCCGCGCGATCGTCGCCGGCAGGCCGCCGCGCGCGGGCGAGCCGAGCTCCGGCTCGACCCGCAGCGCGTTGACGAGCGCAAGGCCTTCGACGCTCTCGCGCGCGAGCTTGCGCGACAGCCGCGCCGGCCAGGTCGGGCTGCGCGCCATGACGAGATGATTGATATAGTGCATCGACAGCACCAGCGCCGTCGACGGATCGGCCTTGCCGATGATGCCGATCACGCGCGCGGCGTATCGTGCACCCGCTCCAGCACCGCCATGTACTGCCGGCACCGCCAGCGACAACAGGCCCGCCTCGGAGAGCTCGCGGAAATTCTCGAAGGGGAAGCTGCCATTGCGGTCATGCTCGGCCGCGCGCGTGGCAAAGCTCGTCGCCAGCGCCTCGGCGCGCGCGATGTAGTCGGGCTCGCTAGGGGCCGTGCGCCCTTTCGCTATAGAGGTCACCATGTGGCATCCAGCCCCAGCAGGCCAAGAATCTGGCGACGCAGATCAGCCAGATAGGGATCGCCGCGATGGCGTGGATAGGGTCGGTCGACGCGGATGTCGGCCTTGACCCGTGCCGGGCGATCGCTGAACACGATGACGCGGTTGGCGAGCACCAGGGCTTCCTCCGCATCGTGCGTCACCAGTAGCGTGGTGAATCCCTTGCGCTGCCAGAGCGAGACGAGCTCGGCCTGCATGGTGATGCGGGTCAGCGAGTCGAGTTTGCCCAGCGGCTCGTCGAGGATCAGGATCTTGGGATCGTTGACCAGCGCGCGCGCCAGCGCGACGCGCTGCGCCATGCCGCCGGAGAGCTGGTGCGGATAGGCGTTGCGGAACGACGAGAGGCCAACGAGATCGAGCGCGGCGTCGACGCGGTGACGCTGGCTCTTCAAAATGCCCTGGGCCTCGAGGCCCAGGGCGACGTTGTCCCAGACCGACCGCCAGGGAAACAGGGTCGGATCCTGGAACACGACGACGCGCGAGGGATGCGGACTTCTGATGCGATCCTCGTCCTCCCGCAACCTGCCCGCCTTCGGCTTGTCGAGACCGGCGACCAGCCGCAGCAAGGTCGACTTGCCGCAACCGGATGGGCCGAGCAGCGCGACGAATTCGCCGGGCTCGACAGAGATGCTAACGTCGCTGAGCACAGGCAGCTCGGCGCCATCGATATCGAAGGCGTGGCTGACCTGCTCGATATCGAGCGCGGCGCCGGCGGCCGGATGCGCGATCGCTTCAGCCAGAGCTACCATTTCACGGTCCCCTTCTGCCAGACCAGCAGGCGGTCGCGGATCGAAAACAGCAGCGTGATCGCGCCGGAGCAGAGCAGCGACATCACGATCAGCGCCGCATACATGTTGGAATAGGCGGCCCAGCCCTGCGCCCATTGCAGGTACCAGCCGAGGCCCGCCTTGACGCCGATCATCTCGGCGACGACCAGCACCGCGAAGGACGAGCCGAGCCCCATGAACAGGCCGACGAACACGTGCGGCAGTGCCGCCGGGATCGCGACCTTCAGCACCAGGAAGGACGGCTTTGCGCCCAGGGTCCGCGCGACGTCGTAATAGGCATTGCTGACGCTCGCGACGCCCGACCAGGTCAGCACGGTGACTGGAAAGCCGGTCGCCAGCGCGATCAGGAAGGTCGAGGCGCTCCAGCTCGACGGGAACGTGAAGAAGGCGATCGGCAGCCACGCGGTCGCGGGCAACGGACCGATGAAGCGCAGCACCGGATGCACCCAATAACCGACGGCGCGCGACCAGCCGATCGAGACACCGGTCAGGAAACCGACCGTGGCACCGATCAAATAGCCGCCGAGCTGAAGCTTAACCGAGGCAAAGACGCTGTCGAGCAGTTTTGGCAGATCATCGGTATAGACCTCGATGATCGCCTGCGGCGGCGGAAAGAACGGCAGCGGCACCCAGGCGAACTTTGCAGTGGCGACTTCCCAAATCGTCAGGAAGGCGCCGAGCGCCACGAGCCAGGGCGCGCGCTTGCGCAAACCCCGCCCTGCGGAGCCGAGATAATCGGCACCGACCGTTCCGAACAAGGCGACCGCGGCGACGATGAAGGCCGCAATGCCGAGCGAATGCGTGCGCGACCAGTCGCCGACATCCTCCCACCACAGGCAGGACAGGCCGAAGGCGATCCAGGCAATGCTTGCGAGCACGCCGACGCCCGACTCTCTGATCCAGGTCGCAAGCAGTGGCGCGCGCGAGAGCCGCGGCGCGCCGGAGGCGAGGCCGTCAGACAGCGAATACGTCGACATAGATGCGCTCCGCGAATTTGGCCGTGTCGGTGGTCGGCTTGAAAACCTGCACGCTCTTCAGATCGTCGGCATAGGCCTTGAGCTCGCGCTTGAGCACGTCGCCGACCGGATGATGATGGTGGGTGTGGTAGCGCACCATGCCCTCGATGTCGGCGAGCGCGGCCGCCTTCGGCGCGTAGGGCTGGAACGATTTTGCCGCAACCGTCGCATTCTGCGCGGTGAACATCGCGGCATCGAGCAGCGCCTGCGTGATGGCGCGGGCGACCTGCGGCTCCTCGCGCACCAGGCTGCCACGCAGGCCGAGGATGCAGCAGCTCTTTTCGCGATACTCGCCGTCGAGATTGGAAGCGACTTCCTTGTATTGAGTATCCTTGAGCCAGAGATAGGCGAGCGGATCGGAGGACAGGAAGGCCTGCACCTCAGCCTTCTCCACCGCGACGTTGAGCAAATTGCCGGGATAGGCGCGCCAGTCGACGTCCTTGACCGGATCGATGCCGAGCTTGGCGAGCTGGATCGAGAAGAAATTCTTGTCAGGGCCGGCGAGATCGCCGACCGCGACGATCTTGCCCTTGAGATCGGCGAGCCTGGCAACGCCGGAATCGCCGCGCGACAGCACCCGCATGCAGCCGCCATGGGTGCCTGCGGCGATCTTGACGTCAAACCCCTGCTCCAGCGGCTTCAGCCAGCGCAGCGCCATGCCGAGACCGGCGTCGCTCTTTCCTGTCGCGATCGCCTCGAGCAGCTGGTCGGTCGAGCCGGAATAGTTGACGAGCTCGACGTCGAGATTGTGCTTCTGGAAGAAGCCGTGCTCGATCGCGACCGGCACCGGTGCGAGGCAGACCGCGCCGGCATTCCATGACAGTTTCAGCTTGCGCGGCGCGCCGGTGAGCGCAGGCGCATCGGAAGCCGTCCGGCACAACGGAAACTCCGAGAAGTCGACGCCGGGCGCAATCCCGCGCGGCGCAAATGCCTGCGCGCCCAGCGCGCCGAGCGGCGCGGCGAAGGCCGCAGCCAACCCCGCCCGGAGCAGATGGCGCCGATCGAGACTCGATCCATCGCGCTTGTCGTCGTTGCTCATCAGTCACCCCACTCCTGCGCTGGCACGGCTCCGCTACGTGCGCAACGGCTTACGTTGCGCATGTTCCGTATGGAGCTGCGTTGAGAGAAAATCTTTCCGTCGGCGCGTCACGCGCCGCGTTGATGCGATGCGCAAATCATGCGGCGCACGCGCCGCATCGTCAATGAAATGGAATTTCGAATGTTGTGCGAGGCGAAGTCATTCTCTCCATCGGCATGCGCGCGAACGATGAAAGGATTTTCGCGAATGCATCAGTTGGCAGAGCGCGCCGCGCGTCCCGCTCCTGCTTCATTCCTGCGCAGTTTCGGCCGCGCACACCGCACGTTCTCGAAAGCAGCGCTCTACTAAAACGTCATTGCCTGACGCATCTGCAATACGGATAGCCATTTCATTGACGGCGCATCGCGCGGTCATAGACTTGATCGTCTCGCTGCATCGTTCGCTCACGCGTCGTGAGCCAAGCAACAAGACAGGCCATATGAGCATTAACTCCCACGACCATTCCATCACCCGCCGACTCGCGGTATCGCTGTTCGCTGCCGCCATCACCTTGTCGACGACTGCCGCGGCCTTTGCCGCGGACCCAGTCGTGCTGCGCGTCGGCGACCAGAAGGGCGGCAACCGCTCGCTGCTCGAAATCTCCGGTTACGCGAAAGACCTGCCCTACAAGATCGAGTGGTCGGAATTCCCCGCGGCCGCGCCGATCCTGGAGGCGCTCAACGCCGGTGCGCTGGATGTCGGCTATACCGGTGATCTCTCGTTCCTGTCGGTCTACGCGGCGGATGCGCCGATCAAGGCCATCGGCGGCACGAGGTCGGACGCGAGGACGCAGGCCATCCTGGTGCGCCAGGATTCGCCGATCAAGTCGGCCGCCGACCTCAAGGGCAAACGCCTGGCCGGCACGCGCGGCGGCTGGGGACAGTTCCTGATCGACGCCACGCTGGAGAAGGCAGAGATCAAGCTGGACGATGCGACCTTCGCGCCGCTCGGGCCGGTCGACGCCAAGATCGCGCTGCTCGCCGGCTCGATCGATGCATGGGCGGTGTGGGAGCCCTACGTCTCGTTCGCGACGCTGAAGGACAAGGCCCGCGTGATCGCCGACGGCGAGGGCCTGACGCCAACCATCACCTTGATCGTCGCCTCCGACAACGCCATCGCTACCAAGCGCGCGGCGGTACAGGATCTGGTGCAGCGGCTGAACAAGGCACGGCTATGGTCGCTTGATCACCTGGCCGAATATGCCAAGAACACGGCCGAGCTGACCAAGCTGCCGGAAGACGTGCTGCTGTCGGCCTACACCGCGCAGCGCACCAGCCCGATCGTGATCGACGAGAACGTCGTGAAGGAGGTGCAGGAAGCCTCCGACCGTTCGACGCGCTACGGCATCCTGCCGAAGAAGCTCGACGTCGGCAAAGCCGTCGACCGCAGCTTCACCGCCGCGGCCGCAGGATCGAACTAAACGAAAACGGCGAGATGCGCGGCTTTCGCCTCAAGCCCGGCCCGCTGCATCTCGCCGCGATCGTGCTCGCGCATTTGGCCTGCATGAGCCTGATCGTGTGGCTTTCGCTCTAGCCGCGTGAAATCACCAATAGGCGCGGTAGTACGGACGCGGATACGGCCGATAGCCATAATAAGGCCGATAGTACCGGCGATAGCCATAGTACCGCGGATAGGCGTAGGCCGGCCCGTAGCCGTAATAGGCCGGCGCATAACCATAGCCGTATCCCGGATATCCATAGCCGCCGTAATACGGGCCGCCATAATAGCCATAGCCGTAAGGCGCGCCGCTGGCGATGGCGCCGCCGATGATCGCGCCGGCCGCGAGGCCACCGAGGCCCCATCCCCAGCCGCCGCCGCGCCAATGCACCTGCGTGACATCATCACCGGCCGCGGCCTTCATGGTCGCGACGTTGGTCGGCATCGGACCCGCCGCAGCCTGTTCGATTTGGCCGGCCATGACCACGCCGGCCAGCGAACAGGCAATTGCCGTTGTCCAGATCCTCATCGTCTTACTCCCTGTCTGACGTTTCGCTTGGAAAAGGATCGCAACACCATGATCGGACATCCTTGCGCCAAGTCAAAGCGCCAAGTCAAAGCCCGGACTTTGCGTGCGGCGCACAAGTCCCGTTCACGCCTCGTTGCGAAATGGCCACCGGCACGCAAGGCCCAACGATCTGCTCCGCCCGATGTGACAGCGGCGCGACGCTGTAGCCCTTCGGCCACGGCAAAGACATCAAGGCAAAGCATTAAGCTTCCCGTTGCGCGCAACCAACAACCCACTTCCCGATTTACTATTCGTACCGTTACTATCGGTTCCAATGGGCGCGGGACCGCGGGGCTTCTCGCGACAAAAAGCCCCGGCATGCCAGAGTGTGGGAGGATGACATGAGTGCCGTCGGTAATGAACCGCTTGCCCGCCAAGCGCTGGCGTTCGTCCTCGCTGGTGGACGCGGCAGCCGGCTTTTGGAGCTGACCGACCGGCGCGCCAAGCCGGCGGTCTATTTTGGCGGCAAGTCCCGCATCATCGACTTCGCGCTGTCGAACGCGGTGAACTCGGGCATCCGCCGTATCGCGGTCGCGACCCAATACAAGGCGCACAGCCTGATCCGGCACCTTCAGATGGGCTGGAACTTCTTCCGCCCGGAACGAAACGAGAGTTTTGACATCCTCCCGGCCAGCCAGCGCGTCTCCGAGAACATGTGGTATGTCGGCACGGCGGACGCCGTCTACCAGAACATCGACATCATCGAATCCCACGCCTGCCGCTTCATCGTGGTGCTGGCCGGCGACCACATCTATAAGATGGACTACGAGGTGATGCTGCGCGAGCACGTCGAGAGCGGCGCCGACGTCACGGTGGGTTGCCTTGAGATGCCGCGCGCGGAATCGTCGGGCTTCGGCATCATGCATATCGACGAGAAAGGCTGGATCCATTCGTTCCTGGAGAAGCCGAAAGATCCGCCGCCGATGCCCGGCAAGCCGGACGTCTCGCTCGCCAGCATGGGCATCTACGTCTTCAACGCGAAATTCCTGTTCGACCAGCTCAAGCGCGACGCCGAGGACCCGAACTCGAACCATGATTTCGGCAGGGATATCATTCCGTACCTCGTCAAGAACGGCCGCGCGTTCGCACACCAGTTCTCGACCTCCTGCGTGCGCTCCAGCAGCCACAACGGCGCCTATTGGCGCGACGTCGGCACCGTCGACGCCTATTGGTCCGCCAATGTCGATCTCACCGATGTCGTGCCGGAACTCGATCTGTTTGACCGCGCGTGGCCGATCTGGTCCTATGCGGAGATCACGCCGCCCGCCAAATTCGTCCACGACGAGGAGAGCCGGCGCGGCCAGGCCGTGAGCTCGCTGGTCTCGGGCGGCTGCATCATCTCCGGCGCCGCGCTGCGCCGCTCGCTGCTGTTCACCGGCGTGCGGGTCAACTCCTACGCCAATGTCGAGAACGCCGTGATCATGCCCTATGTCAATGTCGGCCGCGGCGCTCGCCTGAAGAACGTCGTGATCGACCGCGGCGTCGACATCCCCGAGGGCCTCGTCGTCGGCGAAGATCCCGAGTTCGACGCCAAGCGCTTCCGCACCACCGAACAGGGCATCTCGCTGATCACCCAGCCGATGATCGACAGGCTCAATACATGACGCCTGTTCGCGTCCTCGCGGTCGCTTCTGAAGTCTATCCCATCGTCAAGACCGGCGGCCTCGCGGATGTCGCCGGCGCGCTGCCGGTTGCACTGAAGGCGCATGGCGTCGAGATGCGCACCCTGATGCCCGGCTATCCCGACGTGACGCGGATGCTCGCCGGCGCCGAGGAAATCCGGCGCTGGCCAAACTATTTCGGCGGGCCGGGCCGGCTGCTCGCCGGCTCGCACGACGGCCTCGATCTGTTCGTGCTCGACGTGCCGCATCTCTACGCGCGGCCCGGTAACCCCTACGTCACCAGCGATGGCGTCGACTGGCCGGACAATGGCGTGCGCTTCGCCGCGCTCTCGCGCGTCGCCGCCGATATCGGTCACGGCCTCGTGCCTGCCTTCGTGCCCGACATCGTGCACGCCCACGACTGGCAGGCGGGGCTCGCGCCGGCCTATCTGCACTATGACAACCGGCCGCGGCCCGGCACCGTGATGACCATTCACAACATGGCCTATCAGGGCAAGTTTGCCCCTGAGCTGATCGGTGCGATCGGCCTGCCCTGGCACTCCCTCAACGTCAACGAAATCGAATATTTCGGCGGCATCAGCTTCCTGAAAGCCGGCTTGCAATTCGCCGATCGCATCACCACGGTGTCGCCGACCTACGCGCAAGAGATTCAAAGCGACGAAGGCGGCATGGGGCTCGGCGGCTTGCTGCGCGCACGCGCGGGCGTGCTCAGCGGCATCCTCAACGGCATCGACATCTCCGTGTGGAATCCGCAAACCGATCCGCACATCGCCTACCGCTTCGGCGCGGAAGATCTCACGTTCCGGGCCGCGAACAAGGCGGCACTTCAGCAGCAGTTCAATCTGGATTCCTCGGACGAGGCGCCATTGCTCGGCGTCATCAGCCGCCTGTCCTGGCAGAAGGGCCTCGATCTCCTGCTCGAGGCCATTCCGACCATTTTGGACCAAGGCATGCAGCTCGCGCTGCTCGGCAGCGGCGATCGCGATCTCCAGGACGGTTACCAGGCCGCCGCACGCGCCAATCGCGGCCGGATCGGAGTCGTGATCGGCTACGACGAGATCTTGGCGCATCTGATCCAGGCCGGCTCGGACGCGCTGATCGTGCCGTCGCGCTTCGAGCCATGCGGCCTGACCCAGCTCTGCGCGCTGCGCTATGGCGCCGTCCCGATCGTGTCACGTGTCGGCGGCCTCGAGGATACCATCGTCGACATCGGCGAGGCAGATGCGTCCGGCCACGATGCCACCGGCTTCAAGTTCGGCCCCGTGACAGCAGACGCCCTCGCCGGCACGCTGCGCAAGGCCAACACCACCTTCCACGACAAGCTGACCTGGCGGCGGCTGCAACGAAGCGGCCTTGCGACCGACGTCTCCTGGCGCAACCGCGCCGGCGACTATGCCGCACTCTACCGCGACCTCATGGCGGCCCGCCGGGCATAGAGCGAGCGAAGTAGATACCGGTTCGCGTGAAGAAAACGCGTCAGAACTGGAATGTAGAGCCCCGTTCCGATTTCGTCGGAACGGAAAAGGCTCCAGGCATGACCGGCATCGAATCCATGCTATAGAGCCGGGCATGGACCCCTTCGTGATCAAGCTGCTCGGCTTTGCCGCCGCCACCTGCACCACCGTCGCCTACGCGCCGCAATTCATCAAGGTCTGGAAAACGCGCTCGGCGCGCGACATCTCGCTCGGCATGTTCCTGGTCATGGTGCTGGGCTTGGCGCTGTGGCTCCTCTACGGCCTGCTCTCTGGCGACGCCCCGCTGGTCGCCGCCAACGCCATCACCATGCTGCTCGCCGGCGGCATCCTGTTCATGAAGCTGAAATACGGGTAAGCTGCCCTTCACCTCTCCCCGCTTGCGGGGAGAGGTCGGAATTCGCGCGCAGCGCGGATTCCGGGTGAGGGGGACTCTCCACGAATCCAACTCTCACCTCGCTCGCGGAGATTCTCCCTCACCCCGACCCTCTCCCCGCAAGCGGGGAGAGGGATAAAGTCAACCGCCAAACACATACGATGCCATCGCCACGCCCGCGACCTCGTCGACGAAGACGCGACGGCCGAAATCGCTGCCGGCGGCGCCGGCTGCGACCATCAGCGGCAGCAGATGGTCCTCGCGCGGATGCGCAAGACGCGCGCTGGGTGCGTTCTCCCAGTCGACCAGCATCGCGTTGCGGCGGGCCGCATCCGGATTGCTGATGGCCTCGTTCAGATAGGCCTCGAAGTCGTACGAGACCGGCTTGGACTCCGGTCGATTGAAGCCGCGCATGTTGTGATAGGTGAGCCCGCTGCCGACGATCAGAACGCCTTCGTCGCGCAGCGGTGCGATCGCCTGCCCGACCCTGATGTGCTCGGCCGCGTCATAGCTCGACTTCAGCGATAGCAGCACGATCGGCATGTCCGCATTCGGATACATCAGGCCGAGCGGCACGAAGGTGCCGTGGTCAAAGCCTTGATTGGGATCCTCCCGGCAATCGAGGCCGGCGCGCGCGAGCAGCGCCTTCACCTCTGCGGCAAGCGCGGGCTGGCCCGGCGCCGGATATTTGAGGTGATAGGTATGCTCGGGGAAACCGTAATAGTCGTACACCATCGGCGGATGCGCCGAGGTCGACACGGTGAAGGCGTCGGCCTCCCAATGTCCGGTGATGACGAGCACGGCCTTCGGCCTTTCCGGCAACAGCTGCGGCAACCGGCCGAACTCCGCGGCGGTCTTCGCGTACTGCACCCGCCTGTCCTCCATGAACGGCCAGGGGCCGCCACCATGCGACAGGAACAAGGTCGGAAATCGCGTCATGGGCTCGTGTCTCGTTGGCAACAGGCGCGTGCGAGCTGCCCGCGCGATCAGCGGCGAGCATAGGCAAACCGGCATGGTTAGCAAGCCGTTAACGATTTGCCTTCCAAAATCCCCGGCGTGGCCGAAGCAGTCGGCCAGAAGACGAGGACGGAAGATGAGGAAGTTTGCGCTGGGGGACGTCGTCAACAGTGACAAGGGCCGCCGCGGCGTCGTTCGCGCCGCCTTCAAGTCGCGGGAAGGCCAGCAGTTCTACGCCGTCGAGAAGGACGGTGCGATCGACTATCTGGAAGAAGACCGGCTGAGCCCGGCGCCGCGCGTCGAGCTCGCGGCATAATCCAACTCATTTCCTGCCCTCACCTGCCATCCGATCGAGACGCTCCGCGAAGGGGTCGTCTCCGCTCGCGGTGCGGTCGTCGGTGATCAGCAGCAGGCGATCACGCTCTGCGGCCGTATCCCACTGGGGCAGACCGGGGCCATTGGGATCGCCGCTTCTTGCAAAGTTGATCCAGTAGCCGCGAATGCGGCTTGCGACCTCGCGATCGCCTCGCGAGAAGATTCCTGCACCGGGCACGCCTTCCGCACCGAAGATGAACTGCAACTCGCGTCCGTGCCCACGATCGGGATTTGCGCGCCGCGCCTCGGGGACATAGCCAAAGCGATAGCGAAAGGTCGGCGCGCCGGTGGCCGCGTGAAGACGGGCCAGCAGTCTGACCGGCTCGGAGAAGACCTTGTCGGTATAGAACCGAGCCTTCAGCTCCGAGGGTTTCGAAAGATTGGGATAGAGCTCGCGCAGCCCATCGATCGTGCGGCCTGACGATGCAAGGTCGTCTTGGTCGTCGAGTTCATCGCCGAAACGCGTCTCGTCGTCATTCGAGCCGATGATGAGGGGAATGCGGCTCTCGTGCCCCGCCGTGAATCCCGCAGCGATGTCCTCCGTCACCAGGCTCCCATCCATGACCGGCACAAAGGCGCGCGTGAATTTCGCCAGCAGGCGATCTTCGGCAGCCAGCAATCGTGCCGGCGGGACCGCCCGCAAATCCGGCTCGGAAGCGAGTCCCGCGGCGAAATACGCGCTCACGACCTCAGCCTCCTGCGGCGAGTGTAGAGCTGCGCGGCCGGGCACTGATTGCAGAATGGCTCTCTGGAATAGACCGCGCGCCTGCCGGCACAGCATCAGCAGTGCGATCGATGTCGCGCCCGCGCCGTTGCCGAACAGGGTGACGTTGTTTGGATCACCGCCGAACGCCGCGATATTGTCGTGCACCCAATGCAGCGCCGCGATCTGGTCCATCAGGCCGTAATTGCCGGAGCCGCCCTCCGACAGCGCCGGGTGAGTGAGCCAGCCGAGCACACCTAGGCGATAATTCACGGTGACGACGATGAGGCCGGCCTGTGCAAGCCTGGCGCCGTCGAACACCGCATCGTTCGCGGTGCCCGCGACGAAGGCGCCGCCATGGATGAACATCATCACCGGCAGCGGACCGTCGACCCCGAAGGGACGAAACACGTTCAGCGTGAGGCAATCCTCGCGCGCGGCAGGCAGCGACGGTTGAAGGCACGGCGCGCCGTAGTCGAAGGCGGTGTGCATCTCCGAACTCTCGGCCGTCGGCTGCGGCGGGCGCCAGCGCAGTGCGCCGACCGGCGCCGCCGCGTAAGCCAGCCCCTTGAAGGAGGCCACCTCGCCTTCGACGGCGCCAAGCATCTGACCTTCACGCGTCAGCGCAAATGGAAACTGTCCGACCGGCTGGGCCGCGGCCAAGCCGGCGCCACACAGGACAATGGAAGCCGCAACAAGCGCGAGCACGGATCGCATCTTCGAAGCATCTCGATGCGCGGAACGGTTGCGGCAGGTTACGTCCGCGGCCGCCAGTGAGGCAAGCCTCGCGGCAGTCGTGCCTATTGGGGACAATTTCATTGAGAGCGATTCCCTTGCGGCGCATCCTTCGAGACGCCCGCTGTAGGCGGGCTCCTCAGGATGAGGACGGAATGCATGGCAGCAGTATCAACGAGCGGTCGTCTTGAAGGACGAGGCGCGTGCTCCGGCCGTGCCAAACCGTTATGGGATCTTCCCTGTCGGCAAGCGCGGGGCGAGGGAGCGCGCCCTCGACGCGGCCGGACGCTTGGCTGAATCGCGCCTGCGACCTAACCACCCTTGGCGAGGAGCTCCGCCAGCGCGCGGCGCGCGACGATGCCGAGCTCACCGAGCGTGGAGTGCCCCGACTGTGCCGCCTCGATCAGGCGCTCGGCGATGAATCTGCGGCTGTCGTGATCACCGCCATGTGGCAATTGACGACACGTCTCCTCCAGGACGACGTCCATGTTCGCTTTGGTTCTCTCACTCAACTCTGTCATGACGCCCGGTCGGTACGCGTGGCTTGTAAGCGCAAGCATACACAGAAGGATGTGGTCTGATTAGCCCGGACAATCCCGGCGATTGTGCATCGCGGTGCGTGTATCGCCATAACCTTCGCGCGGCCACGATGCCGCCGCAAACGACTACCGAAGATTGCACTTGTCCTGATGACAAGCCGAACCTGCAGCGATAGCCTGCCGGCAAAACAAATACACGGGAGGAATGCCATGCCTGACGCAATGGTCGCCGCACGTGAATCCCAAGCGGCGAGCGGAACAGCCCAGCAGGTCGACGTCGCCGTGGTGGGCGCCGGATTTGCCGGGCTCTATCTCCTGCATCGCCTGCGCAAGGCCGGCTTCAAGGCGGTCGCCCTCGATGAGGCCGGCGACGTCGGCGGCACCTGGTACTGGAACCGCTATCCCGGCGCGCGCTGCGACATCCAGACCATCGATTACAGCTACACCTTCGATCCGGATCTCGAGACCGCCTGGACCTGGTCGGAGAAATACGCGACCCAGCCCGAGATCCTGCGCTATCTCGGCTTCGTCGCCGATCGCTATGACCTCAGGCGCGACATCCGCTTCAACACCAAGGTGACCGAAGCCAAATGGGACGAGGCGACCGAGCGCTGGCAGCTCACCACCGACAACGGCGCACCGGTCTTCTGCCGCCATTACATCATGGCGACCGGCTGCCTTTCGACGCCCAAGCCGCCGGAGATCGACGGCGTCAAGGACTTCAAAGGGGAGGTCTATTTCACCGGACGCTGGCCGCATGACGGCGTCAATCTCGCGGGAAAACGCGTCGCCGTGATCGGCACGGGCTCCTCGGCCATCCAGTCGATCCCGCTGATCGCCGAGCAGGCCGCGCATCTGACCGTGTTCCAGCGCACGCCGAATTTCGCGCTGCCTGCACACAATGGTCCGGCGCCAGCAGACCGCATGAGCCTGCTGCAAGGCGATCGCGCGGCCTATCGCGAGCAGGCGCGCCAGTCGATGGCCGGCGTCCCCTACCCGCAGCAGACCGTCGTGAGCTGGCAATTGAGCGATGCCGAGCGTCGCGAGCGGTTCGAACGCGCCTGGGCAGCCGGCGACCTCGTCCACATCCTGACGCAGCTCTGGGCCGACCAGGCCGTCGATGTCGACGGCAACAAGATCGTCCAGGACCTGATCCGCGAGAAGATCCGCGCCGCCGTCAACGACCCCGAAACCGCTGCGGCGCTGACGCCGCACGATCATCCGTTCGGCGCCAAGCGCCCCTGCCTCGACACCAATTACTACGCCACCTACAACCGGCCGAACGTCACGCTGGTCAATCTGCGCCAGGAGCCGATCAAGGCGATCACCGCGAGCGGCATCTCCACGAACGGCCGCAGCTTCGATCTCGACGTCATCGTGTTCGCGACCGGCTTCGACGCCATGACCGGCGCGATCCGTGCCGTGCATCCGATCACCGGGCGGGGCGGCCGGTCGCTCTCCGACGTCTGGGCGCAGGGACCGCAGACCTATCTCGGCCTCACGGTCGAGGGCTTCCCGAACTTCTTCATGATCACCGGCCCCGGCAGCCCGTCGGTGCTGTCGAACATGGCGGTATCGATCGAGCAGCATGTCGACTGGGTCGTCGATCGCCTTGCTGCGCTGCGCGATGCCGGTTTCAACACGATCGAGCCGACCGAAACGGCGCAGGCCGCATGGGGCCGGCACATGGCCGATTGCTCGATGCTGACGCTGCATCGGCTCGCCAACACCTGGTACACGGGCGCCAACGTGCCCGGCAAGGTCCAAGGCTTGATGCCCTATACGGGCGGCGTCGGCCCCTATCGCAGCATCTGCGACGAGGTGGTCAGCCGCGGCATGCTCGGCTTCAGGCTCACCGGCCCCAACGCCGCCGCGCAATGCAATGACGGCGAAGTGGTGCGCCTGCAGCCGGACGTGCGGCTGGTGCTGAACCTGCTCGTGTCGCTGAACTTGCCGCCGATCGAGTCGATGGGCGCGCTCGGCGCACGTGCCTTCGTCAACGAGTTCAACAAGGGCCGGCCTGCGGGGCGGCCGATCGGCGACATCGTCGACGGCACCCTGCCAGTTGCCGACGGCGCGCTGCCTTACCGCGTCTACAAGCCCGCAACAGCAGGACCGCATCCGATCGTGGTCTATTTCCACGGCGGCGGCTGGGTGCTCGGCGACGAACAGTCGGACGAGCCGCTCTGCCGCGATATGGTGCGGCGGACCGGCATGATCTTCGTCAGCGTCGGCTATCGCCATGCGCCGGAGCACCGCTTCCCCACCGCGGCCGAGGACGGCTATGCGGCGACGCGCTGGATCGCCGAGCACGCCGCCGAGCTCGGCGGCACGCCGGGCCCGGTACTGGTCGCAGGCTGGAGCGCCGGCGGCAACATCGCCGCCGTCACCTGCCAGCTCGCGCGCGACCGCGGCGGGCCTGACATCGCCGGCCAGCTCCTGGTCTGCCCGGTCGCCGACTGCACCTTCGATCGTCCGTCCTACAACGACAATGCGACCGGCTACTTCCTGACGCGCTCGCTGATGTACTGGTTCTGGGACCTCTATTGCTCGCCGGCGGACCGCACCGACCCGCGCGTCTCGCCGCTCCGGGGCAAGGTCGCCGGCCTGCCGCCAGCCTTCGTCGTCACCTGCGAGTTCGATCCGTTACGCGACGAGGGCGTCGCCTATGCCGAGGCGATGGCCGCCGCCGGCGTCCCGGTCGAGCAGCTCAGGGCGAGCGGCCATTTCCACTCGTCCTTCGCGATGGTGGACGTGGTGATCACCGGCGTGCCCGGCCGGGCGCAGATGGCCGGGGCCTTGCGGCGCTTCGCCGGGCTTCCTGAGGTCAGCCGCAGCGAGAGCAGCCTGGGCCAAGACAGCCCGGGGCACAAAATCGCGGCCGCCGCGAGCTGAAGCGGCACAACGCCGCCGGGAACCTTTTCCCGGCTGCCGCGTTGAGCGTTCGTGGCATTGAGATGCAGCGACAGGTGTGTAGACCCCGGCACGCGAACCCGTGTGCTGGGGTCGTTTTTTGTGTGAGGCAGGATGATGGGGGACGTGGCCGGAGATTCAAAAGTCGATTTCGGCGCGCTTGCGGTGCTGCATAAATGGCCATCGCTGGCAAACCAGCGAAGGCCGGACAGAGACTCCTATCAAGTGAGTGAAGGTACGCTCGACGAGTGCATCTCGGCCTTCATGCAGAAGCCGGCGGCAACCCGGCACCTCTACGAGATCCGCACCGTGGCGCAGCCACCGCTCGTCACCGAAATCCTCTCGCCCGAGCACGTCATCGAGCTATCGCGCTTAAGAGAATTTCTCTGACGGCCTTCACAAGCACGCGAGCAGGAACCTTCTTCCCGTTTTTCTCGTTGTCAGGGATCGGAAGCAAAGACGTGAGCGCCTCAAGATGTTTGACGCCGACGTATCATCACCGATCGTACCCTACGGCGCAGACGAGACCCTCTTCGTGGTGATCGATCGCCGCGACGAGGCGACCGAAATCCGCATCGAGCGCAGCGATCTCGAAGCCACCATCGGCGAGCTTGTCGCCGGATGCTTCAACGACCCGATCAAGGTGATTTCGTTCAATACGCTTGAGCATTGGATGAAGGACATCTCGACCGACGTCGCCGGCGAGATTCGTGCGCGCTGCGAGATCTACGGCATAGAGCTGCCCGATTATCTCAGCGACTTCGTCGAGAGCCACCGCTGAGCGGGCGTTGTCTCAATTGCGCAGATAGGGAAGCAAGGGCGGATGCGCTTAGCGCGTGGTTCGCCAGAGTTAGGCGCGCCGGTGCTTGCCGGCGATGACCTCGATCTCGCGGCGGCGCTCGCCGGCGAAGCTCAGCAGCTTTTCGATCGTCAGCGTATCTGTGATCCGTTTGGCCAGCCGCTCGGCGCGCGCGGCCTGATCTTCGAGATACTGGATCGTGTTCAAGCGCCGCCTCCCCCAAAGCCCCGAATTGCTGGACGACCATGGTGCGACAGAGCAGCTAACAGCCGGTTAAGCGCTGCGATGGGCTTGAGACTCATCGCACGACGTCGAGCCGGACATTGGTGATGCCCTTGTCGACCATGCCGAGCGCCTCGGCCGCGGAAGGCGAGATATCGACCACGCGCCCGCGAACATAGGGCCCGCGATCATTGATCCTGACGGTCACAAAGCGCCCGGACGAGGTATCGGTGACGCGCAGCTTGGTGCCGAACGGCAGGGTGGGATGGGCCGCGGTCAATTCGTTCTTGTCGAACTTCTCGCCGCTCGCGGTCTCCGTGTCCGAGTAGAAGCTGGCAACGCCGCGCGAAGCTGTCTGTTTTGCGTCACCGCTAGAGGCGCGCGACCTGCTGATCGGCCGTGGATGCAGCGCCGCCACCCGGTGCGGGCGCTCCACCGCGGCCTGCCGGCCGGTGCCGGCGAGATCGGCCTTCTGGCGGCCGACCGGCGATTGCGCACAAGCGGCGAGCGAGGCGGCGCCGGCAATGGTAAGCAGCAGCCGGGCCGGCCGGCGGCACGAGATTGCGAGGGAAATCCGGGCAGTTTCGGCACGTGTGATGCGAGACATGGTACGCCCCTCCGAACGGCCGGATTTTCGGTGGGGAATGAGGGCAGAACCTTGTCGGAACAAAAGCGGGCCTGGGGCCGCGGCCGTTTCACGCCAGCTGTGACGATTCCACCACAGTGCCTGTCCTGAATCGGGACAGGCTCGCGGTTCAGCCCGATACGACGCGCCAGCCGATTGGGCGCGCCTCCAGCTGAACCTCGCCATGCTCGGCGTCGCCTTGCAGGAGTCGCATCAGCTCACGCCGATAGAGCCGCCGCCAGCCAGTTTTCAGGCCGGCGATAAAGTCGAGTTCCAATTGCGTCAGCGTGCACATCGCGCTTCAGGCCACAAGGCCTCCCATCGGCTTGACGTCGGCACTGCCGGGGAAGACCGTCTCGGCGAGAACCTTCTCCTCGAGGCGCAGGTGATCCCTCAGCAGGCCCTTCAGCACGGCGCGCAGATCCGTTGTCGGCTTGAGGTCGCGATCCTCGAACAGCTGCGCCGGCTTCAGCCCCGGCCAGTCCGCGATCACGCGGCCACCGGCGAGCGCGCCGCCGATCAGGAAGGCGACCGTGCCGGTGCCGTGGTCCGTCCCCTGCGTGCCGTTGATCTGGGCTGTGCGCCCGAACTCGGTGACGACGGCGACGACCGTCTCTCGCCACGCCTCACCCATGTTGCTCTCAATCGCCGCGAACGCGCCGTCGAGTGCGCCGAGCAGATTGTAGAGCTGACCCGAGGCCGCGCCTTCGGCAATATGCGTGTCCCAGCCGACGAAGCCCATGGCGCCGACACGCGGGCCGTCGGGCTTGGCGAGATAGCGCGCGGCGGTGCCGGCGGCTTCGGCGAAGTAGGCGCGCACCCGCGCGATGCCCGGAGGCGCCAGCGTCGGATCATCCGACATCGGATCGCCCGCGCCAGGCGCGCCGCCGAGTGAAGCGAGCTTCATCCGCGCCTGGAGCACGGTCGCGAGCTTCGGATCGGTGTGCTGATAGAGATCGAGCAGGCGGTTCTGCGTATCCTCGCTCGCCGGCAGCAGCTTCTGTGGCACCCATGTCATGACGGGCGCTGAGCCGCGCACGACGAGCGGGGTGACGGAGCCAATGCCGAGCGCGCGGCTGCCGCGCGGATCGACGCGGCCGCCTGACTCCAGTGCGAGCAGCGCGCGGTTGAGCCATCCCGAGCTGGTCATGCCGGGCTTGACGAGCCCGCTCTCCAGCACGTCCTGGCCGTCGAAATGCGAACGCTCGCGATAGGGCGTCGCAGCGGCATGGACGATCGCGGCCTTGCCGCTTCGATAGAGCCGGTGCAGGTTCGGCATCGCCGGATTGAGCGCGAAGAACGAATCGAGCGGCAGCGCCGGCGGCTTGCCGTCCAGCACCAGTGCGCGATCGCCGCGCAAGGAGGTCCAATCGGGATCGCCGACCGGCGCGACGGCACCGAGGCCATCAAGCGCGCCGCGCAGGACGATGACGAGCAGGCGCGGATCGCGTCCTTCGGCGCGCGCAATCAGCGGCATCTGGCTCCATGCGAACAGCGCACCGGAGCCGACCAGAAGCTCGCGCCGCGTGGGCAAATGATCGACAAAGCCCATGCTCACCTCCTCTGAAAGTCCGCCGACATGAACAAGAGCGCCAGCGCCTGCTGCCGGCTCTCGGCGCGCCCAACCGCCTGCTTCACCTCGGGCGCGATCTGCGATGCGAAGACGTCCTCGATGATGGCTTGCGGATCGGCCATGCCGGTGATGCGCTCGGCGAAATTGTTGGCGACGTCGAGCCGCCGGCCGACGCCGTCGATCCAGCTTGCCTCGTCGTCCGGATAGCCTTTTGGCGCCGGCGGACGCCACAACGCCTCGCCGATCAGCTCCTGGCCACCGGTGAAGCGCACCGGATCGACGACCGTGATGCCGGTCGCGCGCACCATGCCGATCACCCATTCGCCGGGACGTTTCAGTTTTGACGGCGGCCCGCGCCACGCCTCGTCCGACGACACCATCGCGATCGCGACCTGCTTGAGGTCGCCCTCGGAGTCGCGGAAGGTTTTCGCCATCAGCTCGACGAGTGCCGGCGGCGGCTCGTCGGCGACGAAATGCCGTGCGAACTTGGTCGCGACATGGGTTGCGGTTGCCGGATGCGCAGCGAGATCGCGCAGCACGGCGCGGCCCTGCTCGGCGTCGTCCTGCTCATAGCGCTTGCCGAGCACGGTCTGGCCGCCGGGCTCGTGCAGGCGTGGATTGAAGGTGAACTCGCCGCCATGCTGGGGGTCGGCGCCCGGCGGCACCAGCGTCCAGCCGGTCAGCACGTTGGCGAAGCTGATGACGTCCTCTTGCGTATAGCCGGTGCGCACGCCGAGCGTATGCAGCTCCATGATCTCGCGCGCAAAATTCTCATTGAGGCCACGGCTGCGGTTGATGCCGGCCGTCGAGTTGGCGCCCATCGATTCCAGATTGTCGAGATAGAACAACATTGCCGGATGACCTTCGACGGCCTGAAGCAGGTCGACGAAACGGCCGAGCGCGTGCGCGCGAACGGCTTCGCGTTCATAGGCCCCGGACATGCTCTGGATCCGGTTGGCCGAGACGCAGAAGTGGTTGGACCAGAACCACACCAGCCGCTCGGCAAAGCCGATGTCGGCGGCAAGCGCAGCTTCCGTGCGCAGCTTGGCTTCCTGCAAATAGATCGGACGGCCCGGATCGGGAATGGCGTCGGCCGCCTGCTTCGCCGCCATCTCGGCGGCGTCTTTCTCCTGGCGCTGTCCCTGTGCTTGATCTTCGGACATGACAGGCGTCGCAGCCATCTGCTGCTTCTTGGCCTGCTGCTGCGCCTGCTTGGCACGCGCGGTTCGCCGCGCATTGGCATCGGCGACGGTGCGATAGGCCTTTGCGCTTGTGGGAAGGCTGGCCGCCGCGCTCAGCACCAGCGGCCGCTCGAGCTCGGCGATCAGCGCACCGCGCGGGTCGGTGCCGACGGCGGCGATCGATCCCGGCCGCGGCCCCATCCCGAAGCGATGGAGCGCCAGAACGACCTCTGCCTTTACAGAATTGCTCATGGCGGACGCCCAATTCTTTCGAGCCTGCGCTATAGCGCATGGCGCGAGGCTACGGCTTGTAATGCTACAAATCGTAGCATTCACGGCAGAGGGCCGCAAGCCGAGATTGAACGCTCGCCGTCATTTGATCGGGAGCTGCCGGTCTGCCAGACCGGCAGCTCCTGTCGTCTCTAGAAATTCGGCCCCAACGCGATCTTGGTGATCGTGCCGTTCCTGACGCCGATGCGCCATTCCGCCGACCCATTGGCGAACTGGGCGACATAGATGTCGCTGTCGAGCGCTGTGACGCCGCGGAAGGAGACCGCACGCAGCGCGCCGAGCCGCGCCAGGATCGCCTGATCGAACGGAAGCTGTTGACGCGTGATGTCGGCCACCTCCGACGTCATGCGGTCGTAGTCTGGCTGCCCCTTGCCGACGCCCTCGATGTAGCGGCGCAGCATCTCCTCGCCATTGGCAATCGGAACGGCGCGGCGCGCAGCGCGCCCCGGACGCGCACCGAGGCTCATCGCTTCGACATTGTGGAAGCGCGTCTGCCGGCCCGGCACCAGGATCTCGAGGCATCGTCCGGACTTGTCGGCAATCACCCAGGGATTGTTCACAGTGGTCGTGGAAGCCCAGGACATATTGGGCCTGACCACGCTCTGCGTCCTGCGATTGCCGTCGGCGTCGAGATTGGAGATCTGGATATCCTCGCCCATCTCGTTATAGACCATGATCCTGATCGGCGAGGTGCCGGCGCGTCCGCGCACGCTCGCCTCTTCCGCGCAGGAGACGATACCGCCGAGCTCGTCATTGCCGTCGGCCCGGAACAGCACGTCGCCGACCCTGCCGTCGGGCTCGAGCAGCAGGCGGAATTCCGCCGAGCCGTTCTCGAATTTCGCGCCATAGATGTCGTAGCCGCCGGGGCCGACGCCGCGGAAGAAGATCGACTCGAGGGCGCCGAGCGCCACGAACGTCGCCTGCGTCTCATTGAGCTGACGGTGGATCTTCGCAGCCAGCGGCGCGCTCATGCGATCATAGTTCGGCGTGCCGCGGCGTAAGTCCTCGATCCCGCGCAGGATCATCTCCTTGCCGCCTGCAACGGGGACCTGCTCGCGGAAACGGTCCGGCACCTCCGCAACACGGCGCGCGAAGTCGGCCTCGATCGCTTGCGCCACGGCCGCATCGATCCGCGGCGCGAGACGGGCACCAAACACCGCATTCTGGACCAGCACGCGCGAGACCCTGGCTTGTTCGTCGCGTAGGAAGATCAGCAGGTTGTCGCCATGGATCGAGAAGACATCGGCGCCTTCCGCGAGAAGTGCCGCCCGGCCCTGCACGGTTTCCTGCACCTGAAGCCGATCGCCGTCGCGGCGCACGGTGAGAACGCGGTTCGGTGCAACCCTGTACCAGCCGACATATTGATCGAGCGGCGCGGGTCCAGTTGCCGCCGCCGGCATCTCCGCGACGCGAAGCGCGCGCACGTCGCGACCGTTCATGCGCAGCATCAGTTCTGAGGAACGACGCTCCGCGTCGATCGGGAACGTGATCTCGCCGGATGAAGCCGGGTACGACGCCGTGCCATCACCGCCGATCGTCAGACGCAATCTGCGCTGCCCGGTGAGCTGGCCGTAGAGCTCGTCGCCCTCGCGGAAGATGGCGAAGACCGAGGCTGGGCCCATGGCGTAGAAATTGACGAAGGGGCGGTAATGCTGGGCCGGGACATCGCCGAGATCGGCGCTGACCGGCGCGACGTCCGGCGTGCGATAGGCGATCATGCCGGCGGACACGATCACGGCGGGGACGATCGCGGCCGCGATCCACAATCGCTTGCGCCAGCCGACAGCCACCGGCATCGCGGCGGCCGCGATGATGCGCTCGACGCGGGCGCGCACCGTCGAGGCCCGCGCCATCGCGAGCTCGACCGAGCGCGGTCTTACGGTGCTGGCAAAATCGAGCAGGATCTCCGCATAGGATAGCCGGTCGTCGATCACCTCGATCGCCCGGGCGTCGCTGATGATCTCGGCGAGCTCGGCGAGACGCGCAAGCTGCCACCATGAGAACGGGCTGAACCAGAACACCGCGCGATTGAGCGAGGCCAGCAACAGGACGTAGAAATCGCGATTGGCGACATGCGCGCCTTCATGCGCGAGCACGGCGAGGCGCTTCTTCGCATCCCAGCCGGCGAATTGCGGCGGCACCAGAATGGTCGAGCCGAAGGTGACGGGACCGCCGACGTCACGGCTGATGCGGACGTCGGCAGCGATCAGCTCCGTACCCTTCATCGGCGCCGCCGCCCGTGCCATGCGCCAGGTCAGGCAGAGGCCGATCATCAGCCGCAACAGCAGGCAAGCGGTGACGCCGGCATAGATGATGGTGGCCACCAGCCACCAATTGATCGAGAGCCCGCTTCCGGCCGGCGGAACGATCGCCGCGCCTGATGCGACCGGCAGCGACGGCTGCGGCAGCTCCAGCATCGAAAGGTCAGCCGGCAGAAAATCGTCCGGCGCCGGCATCGGCACAGGCGGCCGGGTGATCGTGAGCGTCGGCCAATGCATCACGAAGGGCATCGCCAGCGACGCCAGCAGCACGACGACCCACGCCGTCATGTGGACGTGCGGATTGCGCACGCGAAACAGGTTGAGACCGAACCAGACGACGCCTCCCAGCACGAAGGAGCGCAGCGCCGCCTCAGCCAGAGTTGCGATCATTCTTTCTTCACTCCCCTCGCCTTCTTCGCCTTGGCCACCTGGTCGGCCAGCGTGCGCAGCTGCTGCTGGTCGAGCATCTTGTTGTCCACCATGCCGACGAGAACTTCTTCAATTGAACCGTTGCAGAACCAGTCGACGATGCGCTGCACCGCCTTGGCCGCCACACGCGCGCGTGGTTCGGCGGCGTGGTAGACGTAGGTGCGGCCGTCCACGGTGTGGTTGGCATAGCCCTTTTCTTCCAGCCGGCGCAGCACCGTGCGAACCGTGGATTCCTTCAGACGCCGCGACAGACGCTCACGCACGATTTCGGCCGTGACGGGACCATGGGCCCAAACCAATTGCATGACCTCGCGCTCGAGGTCGCCCAGTTCGGGCAAACGATCGTCCATGGCACCTACCTTGCGGATAGAGTTTTCTTGTAACGCTACAGATCGTCGCATATGCGGCCGCGCCGCGCAACGGCGATTCCACCTGAAATGGTATCGCTGGACCGTCATGCCCGGGCTTGTCCCGGGCATCCACGTTCTTCGTTCTGCGGGGCAACACGTGGATGGCCGGGACAAGCCCGGCCATGACGATGTTGAGACGTCAGCGCAACAACCGCGCCGCTCTAGGCGCGCAGCGACCTCAGTAATGCGGCTCGTACATCTGCGACTGGACCAGGGCCCTCACATCGTTGGGCGCCGGTCCGTCGGCGAGGCCGCGCTGAAAGGCGACGTCTGCGACGGCGGCGGCGATGCGGACCGAGACCTCGCGGATGCGTGGCAGCGCCGGATAGAGGCTACCCTGCGCGAGGTCCTCCTTGCCGACGCAATCGGCGAGCGTGTGGGCCGCCGCCATGAACATCTCGTCGGTCACCAGCCGCGAGCCGCTGGCAATGACGCCGAGGCCGACGCCGGGGAAGATGTAGGAATTGTTGCCCTGGCGCGGCACGAAGGTGCGGCCGCTGAGCGTCACCGGATCATACGGACTGCCGCAGGCGAACAGCGCGCGGCCCTCGGTGTAGCGGTAGGCATCCTCCGCCGAGCACTCGGCCTTCGAGGTCGGATTGGAGAGCGCGAATACGATCGGCTGCTCGTTGAGCTCGGCCATCGCCTTGAGCACCTCGGGCGTGAAGGCGCCGCCGACCGCGGCAACGCCGATGATCGCCGTCGGTTTCAGCGTCTTGATCGCGGTGAGGAAATCGGCGATCGGCGCCTGGTCGGCATGGGCATAGCGCAGCTTGTGGCCGGACAGGCCATCGCGGCCGCCGACGACGAGGCCGCGGGAATCCACCAGCCAGTTGCGCCGCAGCGCTTCGGCCTCCGCCAGCCCCTCCGCCATCATGGCGGAGACCACGAGATCGGCGATGCCGGTCGCCGCCTCGCCCGCGCCGAGGAACAGGATGCGCTGATCCCTGAGCTTGCCGCCGGAGACGCGCAGAGCCGAGAACAGGCCGGCGAGCGCCACCGCCGCGGTGCCCTGGATGTCGTCGTTGAAGACGCAGGCCTCATCCCGATATTTGTGCAGCAGCTTGAACGCCGAATGGTTGGCGAAATCCTCGAATTGGATCAGGACGCCCGGAAAGGTCTTGCGCGCGGCCTGCATGAATTCGTCGACGAAGCTGTCATAGGCCTCGCCGGTCAGCCGTCGCTCGCGCAGGCCGAGATAATAGGGGTCGTTCAAGAGCTCTTCGTTGTTGGTGCCAACGTCGAGCACGATCGGCAGGCACAGTTCGGGATGCACGCCGGCGCAGGCCGAATAGAGCGAGAGCTTGCCGACCGGAATCCCCATGCCGTTGGCGCCGAGATCGCCAAGGCCGAGGATGCGTTCGCCGTCGGTGACGACGATCAGCCTGGCCGGATACGGCCAGTTCTTCAGGATCTCGGCGATCTGGCCGCGATCGCGCGAGGAGATGAACATGCCGCGCGGCCGCTGGAAGATCAGGCCGTATTTCTGGCAGGCGAGCCCGACAGTCGGGGTGTAGATGATCGGCTGGATCTCGTCGATATTGTCGACGACGACACGGAAGAACAGGGCTTCGTTGCGGTCATGCAGCGCATTCAGCGCGACGTATTTTTCCAGATCCGTCGGCAGCGTGCGCAGATTGGTCAGCACGCGCTGAGCTTGCGTCTCCATCGTCAGCACGCATGGCGGCAGCAGGCCGCGCAGGCCCAGCGCCTCGCGCTCGGATTCCGTGAAGGCGGTGCCCTTATTGAGCAGAGGATCGCGCAGCAGCGTCATGCCTTGCGATTGATCGGATGATGTCGCTTGGGCAGCGACACGGGCAGGTCTATTCACGAATTCCCCCAAGGAGTTTCTTATTGAACCGCGGTCATTGTCGGCCAGCGCTCCCCGGAGATCAAGGACGTTGGGACTGAGGCATCGATTGTGATCTCGCACCGCAGCGAGATTGTCGCAAAAACAGCAGAAGTTAACGCTTCAAATCTACTCAACCTTGATGTCCGCGGCCTTCACGACCGGCCACCATTTCTCGGTCTCGGCCTTCTGGAAGGCCGCGAGCGCTGCGGGCGTCTGCTGCGCCAGTGGCGGAATCTCCTGCCCCAGTTCGGCAAAGCGCTGCTTGACGGAGGGGTCGGCAAGCACGGTGACGATGGCCGCATTGAGCTTGGTGACGATTTCCTTCGGCGTGGCCTTCGGTGCCCAGATGCCGTGCCAGTAGGAAATATAGAGCCCGGGCAGGCCCGCCTCGTCGACAGTCGGGATGTCAGGGGCTGAGGCGAGCCTTGTCGGTGAGGTCACAGCGAACGCCTTGATCGCACCGCTCTTGACATGCGCCAGCGAATTCGACGCCTGGTCGAACATGATGTCGATCTGCCCGGCGACGAGATCGATCATGGCAGGCCCGGCGCCACGATAGGGCACGAACTGGAAGTCGGTGCCGGTCTTGCCCTTGAAGAAGACGCCGGCGACATGGGCGCCCGTGCCCGCACCGGCGGTCCCCGCGGCGGCCTTGCCGGGATTGGCCTTCAGCCACGCGATCAGCTCCTTGAGATTGTTCGCCTCGAGCGACTTCCTGCCGACAATGAGTTGCGTTCCCATCGCGATCATCGCGACCGGCTCGAAGTCGCCAACCACGTCGTAGGGCAGCTTGAGGATCTCGCCGTTCAGCACATGCGTGCCCCAATGGCCGATGGTGATCGTGGTGCCGTCGGGTGCCGCGCGGGCAACGCGGGTACCGGCAATGCTGCCGGAGGCGCCGGCAACGTTCTCGATCACGATCGTCGTGTGCAGTTCAGCGGCGATGCGCTCCGACAGGATCCGCGCCAGCGTATCGGTCGGACCGCCCGCCGCGAATGGCACTACGAGGGTGATGGGACGCGACGGAAACGGCTGGGCGCTACCTGGCGCGGGCCAGGCCGCACATCCAATCAACGCGCATACGATGATCGCGCCGCCGCGCAATCCGGCCCACAGCCCCCGCATCGGTCTCCCCCACCCTTTTGTCGCCCGCATATTGTCAGCGGGCTGATGCCGGAGTGAACGCTGTCGGGCGCGCGGAGGCAAGTCGGAAGATGATCGAGCCGCTATCCGGCCGCCCGCCTTGGCGTCGGATTCGCGGCGCCGTCGGCTGGTGGCGCGATCTGCATCAAGATGGTCTGGGTGGCGGAGGCGACCTCGATGCCGCTCTGCTGGAAGCGCAGCTTCATGCGGCGGTTGAATTCGCGCTGGACCGGCCAGCGGCCGGCCTCGGTGCAGCGGATCTGGCCGACGATCGACACCATTGCGCCATCGACCTTGTCGATGCCCCAGAGCTCGAGGTCACCGCGGATCAATGCACGGAATTCCGGCTCGCGGCGCATCTCCTCCACGATGTCCTTGAGGATCTGCCCGGCGCGATCGGTGTCTTCCTTGTAGGCGACGTTGACGCTGACGGAGGCGTTGCCGGCGCCGCGGCTGGCATTGGTGATGGTCGTGACCGCGCTGAACGGCACGATGTGCACGGCGCCATCGCCGGCGCGCAGGCGGATGGTGCGGATCGAGACGTTCTCCACCACGCCTGACAACCCTGAGACGCTGACATTGTCGCCGACCTGCACCGTGTTCTCCAGGAGCAGGAACAGACCCGTGATGAGGTCCTGCACCAGCTTCTGCGAACCGAAGCCGATGGCAATGCCGACGATGCCGGCGCCCGCGAGCAGCGGGGCGACATTGACGCCGATCTCGCTCAGCGCGGTGAGGCCGACGACGGTGGCGATCAGGCAGAGCAGCGCCGTCCGCAGCATCGGTTGGAAGGTGCGTAAGCGAGCGGCGCGGGCATAATGGCCGTCCCGGGACAGCGCATTGATCTGGCGGTCCAGCAGCGCGTTGCTGGCTTCCCAGATCGCGGCCGCGATGAACACGGCGAGCCCGATCGTCACCAAGGCCGAGATCAGCCGGCTGCCGATCTGGCCGCCATAGAACCAGACGATCGCGTCCACGCCCCAGACTTCTAGCACCGCCACGAAGCCGATGAAGGCGATCACGCCAGATACGATCTTGCGCAGCAGCGGCAGATAGCGGTTGGCGCGGATCTCGAGACCGGGAAAGCGCTGGAGGATCTCCGGCTTGATACGGAAGCCGCGGTCGATCAGGCTCAGCGTCAGCATGATGGCGACGCGGGTGATCAGTGCCACCACGACCGTCCCGACGAAATACTGCAAGAGCAGCGAATAGCCGTTGCGGATGTTGAGCGCCCACACGGCCCACAGCGCGAGATCGAGCGCGATGGCAAGATAGTGCCAGCCGCCGGCGATGCGGTTGCGCAGACGGGCCGCGATGCCCTGCCGATCGGCCGGCGCGCGGATGGCTTCGGCGACCTGGCGGCGGCATTGCAAGATGATGACGACGATGAAGAGGTGCACGATCAGCATCACCATGCGCAGCAGCGCAGCGTAACCGGCACGATGCAGGCCGAGCAGCAGCGCCACATTGGCAAAGGCGATGCCGGATACACCGACGCCGACGATGCGGCGCGCCCAGATCTCGATATAGGCTGCGGTCTCGGCCCGAACCGGAAACAGGCCGAACGGTCCCGCCAGCGCCCGGATCACGCAGATTAGTCCGCGGGAGAACGCATAGGCGTTGATGACAGCGAGGATCACGAGGCGAACTGTCGTGGGCTCGCCGATCTCGGTCCCGAGCAGCGCCGTGGCGATGCCCACCAAGACGACCACCGGCAGCAGTTCGAGCACGAGGCGTCCCAGCACGAAGGGCAGCCGCAGCAGAACCTGCCAGACCCGCGCCAGACTGTGGTGGCGCTTGTTCAGTTCGGGTGCAGGGGTGACATCGGCCACCGATGACGGCGGATCGGCAATCGGCAGCGCCTGTGCCGGCAGGCGCGCGGTCTGCGGCACGCGTTCTTCCAGGAACGCGACTGGACGCCGGATCAGGCGGAACATCACCCATTCAGCCGCAAGGGCGCAACCGAGCACCAGCGCCAGCTTCCAGGCGATCTCGATCAGAAGATTGTAGGCGGCGGGATCGTTCGCGGTCCGCATGATCCAGTAATAGAACGCCGGAAAATGCGTGAGCGTCCGCGCCATGCTGGCGATCTCGCTCGAGATCGCACCGATCTCCTCCGACACCGTGAGCAGGAGCTGTGCACCGAGACCGTCGGCCGAGAGCGGGATCGGCGATTTATGCTCGGGCGCGGCGGGTGCAGGCTGCTGCTGACCGGACGCATTCGCGATCGCGCGCAGCGTATCGATCATCTGCGCACGCTTCCTGTCGTCCTGAAGCGTCTCCAGCGCACGCTTGGCCTCGTCAGGCGACAGCGCGGCCGCACTGCTCGCGGCCGGCGTCTCGGCGCGGGCGCCGCAGAGAGATGAGATCGCGAGGAAGAGAGCGGCGAGGAGCGCCGGGGCAAGCTTATGCGACACGCGGATTCCCTGAAAAAAATGAATGCGCTGGCGGTGCCGGGACCGTCACCACCGAAGCACATGCGTCATGTCGGATGACCGTTATTCGCCTCGGACCTGTGTCGGAAGTTGGCCTTTGAGGCGACATTCTCTTGGCATTTGGCCATGCAGGATTGGAGACGGCATAGGCTCAGCTCAGCGCAGCGAGACGGCTTGAGAACGCTGAGCGCGCTCCCGCCGTTCCGCAGAGCAGTTGCTTTTAAGGGCGGTTTCCCTGTGGCCATCCTTCGAGACGCCCGCTTTATGCGGGCTCCTCAGGATGTGGACTGAATGCGCGGCAACAGTTTCAACGAGCACCGCTGCCGCTTAGCCTTATCCTGAGGAGCTTGCGGAGCAAGCGTCTCGAAGGACGAGGCGCGCGCGCAGGCCGCCTAAAGTGCCACGAGCGATAGCCCAGCGTCATTCCGGGCGTCGGCCCGGAATGACGGCAAGGAGGGAGGAGGGACAAGGCAGAACTTTAATGCGTTCGTCGTGGCGGCCTCGGCATGGCCAGCCAATGATCGACGTGATGCAAATTACAGCGCCGGGAAGGTAGGGGCTTTGCCTCACTGATGCAGCCCGCTAAACCTTGACCCGGCGTGCCGTTCGCGGTTTTCGCCGCTATGCGATAGTCCGAACGAGCTCCATCGCACTTAGCGGCTGGATTTGCGGAGGTGGTGTCATAGACCTCCCCTTGCTCATGAGGTGGACGTTGCGCGTCGCTTGTTTGCGACCTTTGCAATGCTCCTCCCGAGACACAAAACTGTCAAGCAGGATCGATGACCTGAAGGATCACATTTGAACGCGCGAGTTCCCTGGACGGGGCATGATCACATTATGCGCCTGTTTTGCCCGACGTGTCAAACCAATTTCGTAAAATCCGCATAAGCACGACGTGGCCGGCAAGCCATTGATTCCGCTATCCCCGGCTACTGTGCATGGGGTTGTTTTCGCAATTATTATCCATGGCCGGCTCGCGCCGCCTAGAGAAACATGTCTGTCAGGTCGACCGTCGAGGACTTTCCGACCCGGTCGAAGTTTCGCGCCAGCCAGCTTCGCGCCGCCTCGCGGCCCTCGTCGCGCAGGCGGCACAACAGGCTCCATTCGGGATGGAATTGCGTGGCCGTACCGAGCTGCGACATCAGCTGGTCGTTGCCGATCCAGTGCATGTACATGCGGCTATGCCTGTCGCTGTCGAGTTCGCCGTCGTCGATCAACCGTGTGGCGAAGGCGATCGCGCGCATCTCGCGCATCAAGGACGAATTGAAGCTGATCTCGTTGATGCGGTGGAGCACATCGGCCGCACTGGTCGGCAGCTCGTCGCGCCGGATCGCCGTGACCTGCACGATGATGACGTCGTGACTGCCCTTGCGGTAGATCAGCGGAAAGATCGCGGGATTGCCGAGATAGCCGCCATCCCAATAATGCTCGCCGTCGATCTCGACGGCCTGAAAATAGGGCGGCAGGCACGCCGAGGCGAGCACGGTTTCCGCGCTGAGAAACGGACTCTGGAACACCTTGATCTTGCCGGTGCGGACGTTGGTGGCGTTGAGAAACAGCTGCGGCGCCTTGGGCGAGGAATTGAGCCGGTCGAAATCGATCACGCGCTGCAGCAGCGCGCGGAGCGGATTGAAGTTGAAGGGATTGAGCAGGTTCGGCGGCAGCGTGTGCGTCAGCGTGTGAATGAAGGCATGGACCGGATGATATTCCGGCGGCAGCTTCAGGGCCTGGATCCACTGGTTCAGCGGCGAGAGCAAATCGTACGCCAAGTCCATGCGCGACACTTCGTACCAGAATGCGTGCAGGCTCTGCCGCGCCGCCTCCGCGCCTCCGTTCGCCATGCCGGAGGCCATCGCCACCGCATTCATCGCGCCGGCGCTGGTGGCGCTGATCGCCTCGATCGCGAGCCTGCCATCCTCGAGCACCTGATCGAGCACGCCCCAGACGAAGGCGCCGTGCGCGCCGCCGCCCTGCAGCGCGAAGTTGACGTTCTTGCGGTTCGCGGTCCCGTTGGCTGTCACTTTGCCCGCTTCCTGCCTCCCGTCCCCTCTTTCTCCAGCGCCTTGCGCACTTGCTCGAATTCCTGCAGCGAGGCCCTGTCGGCACGCGGAAAGCGCAGGTCCAGCTTTTCGAGCGCAGCATTGATCACGGAGCCGATCACGACGCGCGCGAACCATTTGTGGTCGGCGGGCACGACGTACCACGGCGCATGAGGTGTCGACGTGTGGCGGACGATGTCCTGATAGACCGCCTGGTAGCGCGGCCACAGCGCGCGCTCCTTGATGTCATCCATCGAGAACTTCCACTGCTTGGCCGGCTCTTCCAGCCGGTCGAGGAAGCGCAGGCGCTGCTCCTCCCTGGAGACGTTGAGGAAGAACTTCAGCACCACGGTGCCGTTGCGGCCGAGATAGCGCTCGAAGGCGGAGATGTCCTCGAACCGCTCCTTCCAGATGTTCTTCGTGACGAGCTTTGCCGGCAGCTTCTCCTTGGCGAGGATCTCCGGATGCACCCGCGTCACCAGGCATTCCTCGTAATGGGAGCGGTTGAAGATGCCGATATGGCCGCGCTCCGGCAGAGCGACGACGTGGCGCCAGAGGAAGTCGTGGTCGAGCTCCTTGCTGTTCGGCGCCTTGAAGGCACGGACCTCGCAGCCCTGCGGATTGATGCCCTCGAAGATCGCTTTGATCGCACTGTCCTTGCCGCCGGCGTCCATGGCCTGGAGTACGATCAGGAGCGACCAGCGGTCCTGCGCGTAGAGCTTCTCCTGAAACGCGATCAGCCGCTTCTTGTTGGCATCGAGGATCTCCTGCGCCGTCTCCTTGTCGAGATCGCCCTTCTCGTCGGTCTTGTGGTCCTTGAGGTGAAACTTGCCGGATCCGTCGTAACGGAACGGCGTGATGTAACGGTCGAGCTGGTCAGCGATCGACTTGGACGGCTTCTTGCTCATGAGTTCGAGGACACCTTGCGTTGCGGCTTCAATCTGTCGAGCACGCTACCAAGAATGCCCTTGGGAAGAAATATGATGAAAAGCACGAGCAGCACGCCATAGACGAGATTGTCCCAGCCGACCGCCTTGGTGCCGAAGCCGATGCGCAAGCTCTCCGCGAGCAGGATGGTGATGATGGCGCCGACGGTCGGGCCGAGCGAGACGAACAGGCCGCCGACGATGGCCGCGAACACCATCTGCAGCGACACCGCGATGCCGCTGACGGTGTCGGGCGTGATGAACATCTGGTACTGGCAGTAGATCGCGCCGGCGAGCGCCGTCATCAGCGCGCTGAGCAGCGTGATCTTCAGCTTCTCGGCGGTGACGTCGACACCGGCCGCGGCCGCGGCGTCCTCGTCCTCCGAGATCGCCTCCAGCGCATGGCGAGCCATGCTGCGGTCGACCCAGTGCCAGACCACGATGCCGAAAAGCCAAATCGCAAGTGCGATCAGATACCAGGTGGTCTTGTCGTCGAATTGCAGCGCCAGCAGCTTGTTGCCGGACGCACGGTTCGGCGTGTAGCCGAGCGAGCCGCCGGTATAGTCGCGCGTCGCGGTGATGACTTGGAGCACGATGCCTGACAGCGCCAGCGTCACGAGCACGAAATAATGCCCGGTGATGCGGAAACGAAAGCAGGGATAGCCGACGATCAGCGCCAGCGCCCCGGCCGCGATCATGCTGACGGGAATGCCGATCCATGGCGAGAGGCCGAGGTGATTCCACAAGAGCGCGGTGACGTAGGCGCCGATCCCCATGAAGCCGCCGTGCCCGAGCGAGACCAGGCCGAACCGCCCCATCATCGACCAGGACGTGTAGGCGAACGACCAGATCAGGATCAGTACCAGGATGTGCAGATGATAAGGATCGCGATAGACGAAGGGCAGCGCGACCAGCGCCGCCAGCCCTATCCCCCAAGCTGCAATCCGCCCCTGCCCCATCATCGGCGCCTCGCCAGGAGGCCCGCGGGCCGGATGAACATCATGACGATGAAGAAGGCGAAGGCGAGCACATAGCCCCATTCCAGGTCGGAGAACAGGCCGCCGAGCGAGATGATCTCGGCGAACAGGAACGAGGCGATGAAGCCGCCGATGAAGTTGCCTAAGCCGCCGAGCACGCAGATCAGGAAGGTGATCGGCCCGAAGGAGAGGCCGACGAAGGGATGCACGTCATATTGCAGCACCAGGAGGCAGGCCGCGAGCCCGGCCAGCGCACCGCCGAGTGCGGACGTGATGAGATAGATCCGCTTGGCGTCGACGCCCATCAGCGCCATGATCTGCCGGTCCTGCGAGATGGCGCGGATCGCGGTGCCGGTGAAGGTTCGCGTCATGAACAGATAGACCGCGACCATGCCGACCAGTGCCGCCACGAACGACAGCAGCCGTGCGTAGCTGAAATTCATGTCGCCGAAGGCGAGCACCGGCAGGCGGATGCCGAGGTTGCGGAAGTCGATGCCGAAGGCGACGGTGGCAAAGCTCTGCAGCACGAACAGCACACCGCCGGTCGCGAGCAACTGATTGATCGGCGGTGCCGTGAGCAGCGGCGCGATCACGAGGTAGTGCAGCGCCGCCCCGAGGAGCGCGACCAGCAGGACGGTCAAGGGAGCGGCGATGAAATAGCTGACCCCGTAGTACTGCACCATGAAATACATGGCGTACATGCCGATCATCACGAGCTCGGCATAGCAGATCCAGGTCACGTCGATGACGCCGAAGATCAGGTTGAGGCCGAGCGCGAGCAACGCCAGCACGCCGCCGAGCAGGATGCCGTTGATCACGGCCTCCAGCAGATAAATATCGAAGACGTCCAGAAATGCCTGCATGCCCCCTCACACCCCGAGATACGCTTCCTTGACCGTGTCGCTCGCCAGCATCTCGGCCGAGGTGCCGGAGGCGCGGATCGTGCCCGCCTCGATCAGATAGGCTCGGTCGACCACTTTCAGCACCTGCTGCACGTTCTGCTCGACGATCAGCACGGTCAGGCCGCTGGCGCGGATCCGCTTCACCAGCTCGAACACCTGCTGCACCACGACCGGCGCGAGGCCTGCCGACGGCTCGTCGAGCAGCAGGAGTTTCGGATTGGACATCATCGCGCGGCCGATCGCGCACATCTGCTGCTCGCCGCCGGACATGGTGCCGGCCATCTGGTGGCGTCGCTCCTTCAGGCGCGGAAACAGGTCGAACACGACGTCGAGCCGCTCGGCATAGTGGGCGCGCGCCTCCTTGATGAAGGCGCCCATCTTGAGATTGTCGTCGACCGAAAGCTGCGGAAACAACCGGCGGTTCTCCGGCACATGCGCAATGCCGAGGCTGACGATCTTGTGCGCCGGCGTCGCCACGACGTCGATGCTTTCCATTTTGATCGAGCCGCGCGACGGCCGGATCAGGCCGGAGATGATGCGCATCAAGGTGGTCTTGCCGGCGCCGTTGGGCCCGATGACGCCGACGGCCTCGCCGGCCTTGACGTCGAGATTGACATCGAACAGCGCCTGGAACGTGCCATAGCCGGCATTGACGCCGCGGAGCTCCAGCATCGGCTAACCTCCCGCGCGGCGGCGCGCCTCGGCGGCCGCGGCCTGCGTGGTCTCGGCATCGGTGCCGAGATAGACCTCGATCACCCGTGGGTCTCCGGCAACCGCGCTGGGCAGTCCCTCCGATATCTTCTCGCCGTGATCGAGCACCATGACGCGATCGACGACGCGCATCAGCACGCCCATGATGTGCTCGACCCAGATGATGGTGATACCGAGCTCGTCGCGGATGTTGCGCAGCATGTCGGCGGCCTGATCCATCTCGGCCTCGTCGAGGCCGCCGAGGCTTTCGTCCGCCAGCAACAGCTTCGGCGCGGTGGCGAGCGCCTTCGCAAGCTCGAGCTTCTTCAAGCCGGCTGCGCCAAGGCCATCGACACTGGCATGGCGATCGGTCGGCAGGCCGACCATCGCCAGCGACCGCTCGGCCGCTTCCTCGGCCTTGACGCGACTGTGGCGGCCCTGGCCGTAGAAGCCGGCGAGCGCGACATTCTCGAAGATGGTGAGGCGACGGAAGGGCCGCGGAATCTGGAAGGTGCGGCCGATGCCGCGGTTGATGATCCGGTGCGGCGCAAGACCTGCGATCTCATGCCCGGCGAACAGGATCGATCCGGAGCTCGGCACCAGCGTGCCGGAGAGCATGTTGAAGATCGTGCTCTTGCCCGAACCGTTGGGGCCGATCAGGCCGAGGATCTCGCCCTGGTCGACCCTGAACGAGACGTTGTTGACGGCCGTGAAGCCGCCAAACCGCTTCACCAGCCCGCTGACTTCCAACACCGAAGCACTCCGCCGCTACTGGTTGCTGTAGGTGGTGCCTTTCGGCAGCGGCAGCACCGCCTCGCGCTGCGCCTGGCTCTTGGGCCATACCACAGAGGACTTGTCGTCGATGTACTGGATCACGACGGGAAAGGAGCGTTCGTTCTGCCCGGCCATCGGCGTGCCCTCACCGTAGAACTTCACGCCGAAGCCGAGCATGGTGCCGCCCTCGGGAATGTCGGTGTCGAGCGCCGCCTTGCGCAGCGCGTCGGGATCGACACCGCCATACTTCTTGATCGCGCGCGGCAGCACGTCGCTCATGAATAAATACGTGTTGGACGCGCCGATGCCGACATGGGCCGAGCGGATCGCGACTCCCGGCTTGATCCTGTCGAACTCCTCGCCGACCGTCTTGATGACGGGCGGCAGCTTCGGATCCATGGTCTTCTGGTTGGCGAGCCAGATCGAGATCGGATCGGCGTTGAAGATGTAGGCGGCGTCTGCGCCCATGCCTTCCTTCAGCTTCTCGTAGACGCCGTAGCCGGCGCCATGTCCCATCAGCGCGCCGAACTTCAATCCCTGCTCGCGGGCCTGGCGCAGCAGCAGCGTGATGTCGGGGTTGTAGCCGGTGTGGAAGATGACATCGGGCTTGGCGCGCTTCAGCTTGGTCACCAGCGCGGAGAGATCAGGCGCGGTCGCCGAGTAACCTTCCTTCAGCACGACATTGAAGCCGGCCTTCTTCGCACCGGCCTCATTGCCCTTGGAGACGTCGACGCCATAGGCGCCGTCCTCGTGGATGATGGCGACGCGCAGGTCCTTCGGCTCCTTGCCGAACTTCTCCTTGGCGTTCTGCGCGATGAAATCCATCGTCATCATGCCGAACTGGTCGCCGCTCGCTTGCGGGCGGAACACATATTTGTAGCCCTTCTCGTTGAACACGGCCGACGAGATGCAAGTCGTGATCCACATGAATTTCTTGAGCTGCTCGACACGGGCCGCGACCGGCACGCATTGCGCCGAGGAGAAGAAGCCGAGCACCATGTCGACCTTCTCCTGCTCGAGCAGGCGGACGGATTCGTTGATGGCGATGTCAGGCTTGCTTTGCGCGTCGGCGTAGACGGCCTCGATCTTGTAACCCTCGACACCGGTCTTGGCGAAATGATCGAGGATGATCTTTGCGCCGACATAGTTCAGCTCGGACCCGCCGCCCGCGAGAGGTCCGGTCAAATCAAAGACGACGCCGATCTTGATCTTTTTCTCTTTGGCTTGATCTTGGGCCTGGGCGGACACCGCCAAGCCCGTCGCTGATATCGCGACCAACAGCCCACGTACCAAACGGGCAGCCATGCGCAGGCGCATCAAAACCTCCCTGGACGATTGTGCATCGCATTCTTGTTGATCTTGCTTTTTCGCCCATCACATGGGGTGAGCGAAGCGATGTCAAGCCTCGCGCGTCAGCGAGAGGCGAACTGCTCCGCAATAAAGGCCGTGACAAATCGCGGCATGGTCGGCGTGAGATCGCTCATTCCGCGCACGAGATGGATAGCCGACAGTTCGGGCTCGACCTCGCGCGCCAGATTGGCTTCGATCCGGGCGCGGGCCACCTCGCCCGGCATATCCAGGTTGAGGACCTGAATCATCGCAATCGCACGGCCGGAGACCACGCAGTGCCAGTCTGCCTCCGCGGCATAGTCGGCCACGGTGAGGCCGGTCTCCTCCGCGATCTCGCGGACGACGCTGCCGGGTATATCGAGGGCGCCAGCCCTGATGTCGTCGAGGTCGGGCGTTCCCGACGGGAAATAGATGCGGCCGGCATTGGCGGTGTGGTGCGCCATCTCGCCCATCACGAAGGCGCCGTCGGAGGTGCGCAGCGCGCCCATGCCAAAGCCGTTGAACACGGCCGGATCAGGAAAGCCCCAGTCGCGCCAGGCGAGGAAGCTGGCGAAATCGGTCTCGAAATAAGTCGCGGCGAGATGGCCGTCCGTGAACACGGCATCGCGCCCGAGCAGGACGCGGCCGTTCCAGATCTTCGGCCGCTCGCGCTGCTTCTCGGCGAAATGCGCCGCGATCTCGGCGCGGCGCTCCTCCGCGAACGGCCACACGATCGGCCGCACCGCAAGATCAAGCGTCGCAACGCGATGAATGACCGGTGACGTCATGACGCCTGACTACTTCGCCTTCGCGTCAGCTATTTGACATTCCCCGTCGTCTTCTTGGCCTGATCGACGAATTTGTTGGTAAAGGTCTTGCTGACGTCGATCTTGGCGTTCGCCACTTCGGGCGAACCGACGCTGAACACCGCAAGCACGGCGTCGGCGCCCTTCGGGTCCATCTTGCCGGTTTCGGAGAACATCGGGATCGTGTTCTTCAGCGCGGCGAGATAGAGGTCCTTGTTCTTGCCGACCGCCTCCTCCGGCATCTTCGCCATGATCTCCTCGGGCGAGTGCGAGTGGATCCAGGTCAGCGTCGCCAGGATCGCGTTGGTGAGCGCCTGCGTCTCCTTCGCGTGGCCGTTGACCCAGGCCGCCGTCGAGTACAGCGCGCCGCCCGGATATTCGCCGCCGAACGTCTCGAGCGTGTCCTTCTGGGTGCGGGTGTCCGAAAGGATGCGCAGATCCTTGTGGCTGCCCTGCAGCACGGTGACGGAAGGATCGAGCATCACGGCCGCGTCGATCTGGCCCTGCTCCATGGCGGCGACCGCGGTGGCGCCGAGGCCGACGCCGATCACGGCGGTGCCGGCGGGATCGAGGCCGTTCTTCTTGAGCATGTATTTGAGGAAGAAGTCGGTCGAGGAGCCGGGCGCACTCACGCCGACCTTCTTGCCGGCAAGGTCCTTCACCGACTTGATGTCGTTGGTGCGCGATGGCGCGACCACCAGAACGAGGCCGGGATAGCGGTCATAGACCACGAAGGCCTGAAGCTCCTGCTTCTTGGCAGCGAGATTGACGCAATGGTCGAAATAACCGGAGACCACGTCGGCGCTGCCGCCGAGCACGGCCTTCAGCGCGTCCGAGCCGCCCTTGAGGTCGACCAGCTCGACATTGACGCCGGCCTTCTCGTACTCGCCGAGCTGCTTGGCCAGCACGGTGGGCAGATAGCACAGGCAAGAGCCGCCGCCGACCGCGATGGTGACCTTGCTTTGCGCCGCGGCAAGCGAGGTGGTGAGCGTCAGCGCGAGCAGCGCGCCGGCGAGCCTGGCAATCGTGTTCTTCATTGGTTTCCTCCGTTCGGCCGGCGGCACCATAGAGCAGCGGGGCTGGCTTGAGAAGCACCGCCTATGTGGGCTGGCCATCGGCCTTTCGGCGCAATAGCATGCCCAAACAAGAACAATTCTCGATGGGGAGGATCATCCATGAATCGCCTTGCTGCCGGGCTGTCGATCGCCGCCGCCTTTGCCGCCGGATGCGGCGCCACCCACCTGCTCCGGCCTGCGCTCGCCGCTGAAAACATCACCGCGCAGATCATCCATACCGGCGAGATGGAAGGCGACGCGCTCGGTCCCGCCAACGCCGTCGGCTTCCGCTCCAAAATGTTCGCGAGCGCGGACGGTGCCACCATCTCGATCCAGGTCGGCAACGTGCCCAAGCACCTGCATCCCAACACCAACGAGATCCAGTACATCCTGGATGGCACCGGGACGATCTGGCTCGGCGACAAGGAGGTGACGGTGAAGCCCGGTGACCTCGTAATCATCCCGAAGGGCACGCCGCATGGCGGCACCAAGCCGATCAGCGGCCAGGTCAAAGCGATCGCGATCAAGACGCCACCGCAGGCGCCCGACGACACCAAGCTGCTGGATTGAGCTTGTCTTCACCTCTCCCGCTTGCGGGAGAGGTCGCGCCGAAGGCGCGGGTGAGGGTTCTCTCCTCTTGGGGGCTCTCGCAAGTGGAGACGCTCTCTCCCCAACCCTTCCCCGCAGGCGGGGGAGGGAGCGCACCTTGGATGTGGCTAATTTTCCTACTGCTATCCCCGCCCATCCGACGCTGTCGGCCGCCACACTAAGAGACGGCGCTCCACCAGTGTCACGCCGAAGTCGATCAGGATGACGAAGGCCGACAGCACGAACATGCCGGCGAACACGCCGGCGACGTCGAAGATGCCCTCGGCCTGCTGAATGAGATAGCCGAGCCCGGCCGCCGATCCCAGATATTCGCCGACGACCGCGCCGACCACGGCGAAGCCGACCGAGGTGTGCAGGGAGGAGAACATCCAGGACAGCGCCGAAGGCCAATAGACGTGCTGCATCAATTGCCGCTCGCTCATACCCAGCATACGGCCATTGTCGAGCACGGTGCGGCTGACTTCCTTCACGCCCTGATAGACGTTGAAGAAGACGATGAAGAAGACCAGCGTCACGCCGAGCGCGACCTTGGACCAGATGCCGAGGCCGAGCCACAGCGCGAAGATCGGCGCCAGCACCACGCGCGGCAGCGCGTTGACCATTTTGACGTAAGGGTCGAACACGGCCGCAACCAGCGGCTGGCGCGCAAACCAGAAGCCGACCAGCACGCCGCCGAGCGATCCGATCAAGAACGCCAGGATCGATTCCGCGAGCGTAATGCCGAGATGCTTCCAGATCACGCCGGACGCGAACCACTTCACGATCTGGTTGAACACGTCGAACGGGTTGGAGAAGAAGAACGGCGGCAGCAGGATCTTGCCGAACACGGGGACGGTCGACAGCACTTGCCACAGCACAATGCAGACGACCGCGACCAGGACTTGCAGCGCAAGCAGCGTCGGGCGCGACATCAGACCGCCTCCTTCGCGTGAGTGGACTGCTCGTAACCCTTCATCACCTCGTCCTTGAGCACGCTCCAGATCTCGCGATGCAGTGAGTGAAACTCCTTGTCGAGCCGCACCTCGAAAATATCGCGCGGCCGCGGCAAGCTCACGCGCCAGTCGCCGATGATGCGCGAGGACGGCCCCGCCGACATGATCACGACGCGATCGGCGAGCGCGATTGCCTCTTCGAGGTCGTGGGTGACGAACAGCACCGCCTTGCGGTCGGCGTTCCAGAGGTCGAGCAGCAGGTTGCCCATGACTTGGCGCGTCTGCGCATCGAGCGGCCCGAACGGCTCGTCCATCAGCAGGATTTTTGGATCGCGGATCAGCACCTGCGCCAGCGCCACGCGCTTGCGCTGGCCGCCGGAGAGCATGTGCGGATAGCGGTTCGCGAAGGCGCCGAGCCCGACAGAGGTCAGCCATTGCTGCGCCCGCGGCAGCGCTTCGGAGCGCGGCGTGCCCTTGATCTCGAGCCCGATGGCGACATTGTCGAGCGCGGTCTTCCACGGGAACAGCGCGTCGGCCTGGAACAGGTAGCCGGCATCCCGGTTCAGCCCCGCGAGCGGCTGGTCGAATATCCTGACGCTGCCGGCTGCGGGCTTGAGCAGCCCGGCGGCGACGTTGAGCAGCGTGGATTTCCCGCAGCCGGTCGGGCCGACAATGGCGACGAACTCGCCCTGCGCCACCGCGAGATGGGCTTTCTCAACCGCCGTATAGACCCGGCCGTCCCCGAGGCGGAACGCGACCTTGGCATCTTCCAGCGCCACCGCCGTGGGCGTCGTCATGTGCTTCCTCCAAACCTGGACCGATGCCTTAGCCGCTCGCGCGGCCAAGTTCAATCAAGGCGCCAAGCGTGCTACGCATGGGGTCTTGCCGTGCTCTTACCCTCCCCTGGAGGGGGAGGGTCGGCTCACATAAGCGCAGCGAAATGTGAGACGGGGTGGGGTGAAGGTCTCTCTGCGAAGAACAGTGCCCGAGTGGAGAGATCACCCCACCCCGCTCGCGCTGCGCGCGATCGACCCTCCCCCTCCAGGGGAGGGTGAGAGAAAAGCGAGCCCACCCGTGATGCCCTCCCGGCCGATGATCAGCTATGCGCATGTCACCAAGAGCTTCGGCCCGCTCAAGGCCGTGGACGACGTCTCGCTCGACATCGCCGAAGGCGAATTTGTGGCGATCGTCGGTGGCTCGGGCTCCGGCAAGACCACCCTGCTGCGGCTCGCCAACCGGCTGATCGAGGCGGATGGCGGCACGATCATGATCGAGGGCGAGGACGTGCGAAATGTCGATCCGGTCGCGCTGCGGCGGCGGATCGGCTACGTGTTCCAGGCCGGTGGGCTGTTTCCGCATTTGAGCGTTGCCGACAATATCGGGATCACGCCAAGACTGCTGGGCGCGTCGGCTACGGACATCGCCGCGCGTGTCGACGAACTGCTGGAGCTCGTGCAGCTCGACCGTGCCGGACATCGCGACCGGCTGCCGGAAGAGCTCTCGGGTGGCCAGCGCCAGCGCGTCGGCGTGGCGCGGGCGCTCGCGGCAAAGCCCCACATCATGCTGATGGATGAGCCGTTCGGCGCGCTCGATCCCCTCACCCGCGATGCGCTCGGCGAGGATTTTCGCGACCTGCACCGCAAGCTCGGCCTGACCACCGTGATGATCACGCATGACATGACAGAGGCGATTTTGCTGGCCGACCGCATTGCGGTGATGCGCGCTGGAACGCTGCTGGCCCAGGGCACGCCGGCAGAGCTGTCAAAGAGTGGCGACGCCTATGTGCTGGAGCTGTTGCGCACGCCCCGGCGCCAGGTCGAGCGATTGAATGCGCTGTTGCCGCAGGGCGGTGGGGCATGAGCTTCTTCACCGACCCGCGCTGGGGCGAGGCGCTGTCGCATTTGCCCGACTATCTCGGCAACCATGTGCGGGTAAGCCTTGCCGCGCTCGCGCTCGGTCTCGCCGTCAGCCTGCCACTGGCCATCCTGACACGCAATCGCCCGGCGCCGCGCGGCATGCTGCTCGCGTTCGCCAGCATCGTGCAGACCGTGCCTGGGCTGGCGCTGCTTGCGCTGTTCTATCCGCTGCTGCTGCTGGCGGCTTCCGTCACGCTCGCCTGGTTCGGCGTCTCCTTCTCCGCTTTCGGCTTCCTCCCGGCGATGCTGGCGCTCGCGCTCTATTCGATGTTGCCGGTGCTGCGCAATGGCATCACCGGTCTCAACGGCATCGATCCGGCGCTGCTCGAAGCCGCCAAGGGTGTCGGAATGACCGCACGGCAGTCGCTGGTCATGGTCGAACTGCCGCTGGCGCTGCCGGTGATGATGGCGGGCATCCGCACCGCCGCGGTGTGGGTGATCGGCACGGCGACGCTGTCGACGCCGATCGGGCAGACCAGCCTCGGCAATTACATCTTCGCCGGGCTTCAGACCCAGAACTGGGTGTTCGTGCTGTTCGGCTGCCTGGCCTCGGCCCTGCTCGCGCTTGCCGTCGATCAGCTGCTCGGCCTGATCGAGACCGGTCTGCGCCAACGCAGGCGCATGCGCGCCGGGCTCGGGGCGATCGGGATCGCCGCACTTGTCGCTGCCACGCTGGTGCCGACGCTGGGACGCTCGTCGCAGAGCTATGTGGTCGGCGCCAAAACCTTCGCCGAGCAATATGTGCTGTCGGCGCTGCTCAGGGACCGCCTCCAGGCGGCCGGACTTTCCGCCACCGCGCGATCCGGCCTCGGCTCCAGCGTGATCTTCGAGGCACTGAAGGCCGGGGACATCGATCTCTATGTCGACTATTCCGGTACGCTCTGGGCCAACCAGTTGCATCGCACCGACATCAAGCCGCGCGCGGAGCTGCTCGCAGAGCTGAAGACAGCCCTCGCAAAAGAGAACATCACCTTGCTCGGCGAGCTCGGATTCGAGAATGCCTATGCGTTGGTGATGCCGAGAAGGCGCGCCGAGGCGCTTGGCATCCGCAGCATCGCCGATCTCGCCGCGCACACATCGACGATGTCGATCGCCGGCGACTACGAGTTCTTCTCGCGCCCCGAATGGGCCGCGCTGCAAAAGGTCTACGGCCTTTCCTTCCGCGCCCAACGACAGATGCAGCCGGACTTCATGTATGCCGCGGTCGCCAGCGGCGAGGTCGACGTGATCGCCGGCTACACCAGCGACGGCCTGATCGCGAAATACGATCTCGTCGCGCTCGATGATCCCAGGCACGCGATCCCACCCTACGACGCGATCCTGTTGCTCGCGCCGAAGCGCGCCAGCGATGAGCGGCTACAGGCGGCGCTCAAACCGCTTCTCGGCAGGATCGACATCGCGACCATGCGCGAAGCCAATTTGCGCGCCAGCGGCAACGATGCGAATTCATCGCCCGATGCGGTGGCGAAGTGGCTGTGGGAGAAGGTGGGCGGGCGGTAGGACGGGATTTCGTAGGGTGGGCAAAGGCGCGTAAGCGCCGTGCCCACCGTCTTTGGACACGCGCGACAAGATGGTGGGCACGCTTCGCTTTGCCCACCAGCGATCAGCGCTACAGGCCCCGGATTATCCCCGCGTTGATCAGCAGCCGGTTCAGCCGCCGCGCCTCGGCGCCGTCCTTGCAGCCGTAGAAGATGCCCTTGCAGCGGAGCATGATCGCCTTCTGCTCGGCGAAGGACGGATCGAGCGGGATGCCGGCGGCCTCCTGGATCACCAGCGGCAGATACGGGCCGTCGATCGTGTCCATCACGGCGTCGCTCTTCACCGGCTCGAAATTGACGGCGTCGATCGCGTAATAGGTTGCGTAGAGACGCGGATCGTAAGCGTCGAGCTTCTTGCCGAGAGCGCCCTCGTCGAGCCCGGGCTCGAGCAGGTTCGGCGCAAATTCCGGCTGGTGATCTCCGTAGCGCACGATCAGGAAAGGCTCGCCGGGAAAATTCTTCTTCAGGCCGGCGACGAAAGTCCTGTACTGCTCGGCGCTCATCGCCTGGCGGCGCAGATATTCGTCAATCGACGGCACGTTGCCGGGCGCGCGCCAGTTCGGCATCAGATCGGGGCGGAAGCGCGTCTCCCAGGGGAAATGATTGGCACCGAGATAGATGAAGGTGAACAGCGGCTTGTTCGGCGGCTGTTGCCCCATCAGCTGAAGCGCCTTGTCGTAGAAGAAGGAGTCCGGCTCGACGTCCTTGGCGCCGAGATCCTTCGAGTCGAGGAAGCGTTCGATGCCGGTCGTGATCTGGAAGCTGCGCGCGCCCATGAAGCCGCCATGGGCGGGATACAGCGACATCGTGTCGTAGCCGCAACGGCGCAGCGCCAACGGCAGGCCGCGCTCGACGCGGTTCGAGGCGATGCGCGTCACGAAATAGGCGAAGCGGCCGAACGAACGCGAGGAGAGCCCCGCAAGCACGTTGTATTCGGTGAACCAGCTCGGCCCGCCATTGCTCTCGGCCAGGAACGTGCGCTGCTTGCCGTCCCAGGACTTGAAGTGGTCACCGTAGCGCGGCGGCACCTTGATGCCCTGCGCGGCGCGGATGTCGAAGCTCGATTCATCGTGGATCATGATGATGTTGGGCCGGCGACCCGCAGGGTGGCACTCATCGACCAGCGGCACGTTGAGCCGCTCGTTGGTCGCGGCGGCGGATTCCATGAAACCGTACTGCACGAAATCGGCGACCGCGGTGACGCCGGAGCGGAAGAATTTCGAGAGATAGCCGTCGTCGTAATAGCCGCGCCAGGCTTCATCAGGATGATAGAGCGAATAGCCGACCAGCGCGGCAAGGCAGGCGAGCTTGCAGGTGAACGCCGGCAGACGGCGGATGCGGAACGGATCGAGCCACCACAGCGCATACATCAGCGGCAGCGTGACGAGGCCGGCCAGGATCACCGACCAGCGCAAATTCGGGAAGATCGTGAACAGGAATGCGACGGTGTCGCGGTCGATCATCATCAGGTCGATGAAGTTGACCGTCATCTGCACGACGTCGTGCTTGAGCCGGGACAGCAGCACCAGCACGACGACCATGGTCAGCGACAGCGCGCCCGATAGGGCCGGCCGCCGCAGCAGCGTGATCCAGAAGAAATTGAGGATGCCCCAGGCCAGCGCGAAGGAGAGGCGCGAGCCGAAATCGGTCTCGGTCTCGTACATCAGCGCGATCGCTGCGAAATGGGGTGCTGTGACCGCGAGCAACCGCCAGATGCCGAGCGCGGCGACGCTCGCCAGCACGGCGGTCGTGGCAGAAGGACCTGGATTGGGCGCGGACGCCATCGACGACACGCAACTTCTGGTCCGGCGCGGTGATGCCAAAGCGGTCTCGCCGGCCTCGAGACGGCTAGCGGCGCCCGGCGCAGCCGGAAGCCTGCGCCGTGTCATAAAACTGTAATGGAACAGTCAATGACAGGCAACGCGTCCGGCGATCCGACTTTCGCTTATTGTTAGCGGAAGACGTGGGCCGCAGGCCCGGCAGGCCGCTCCTCGCAACGTCAGGGCTTGGCGATAGGATGGACGGCCGAGGCGAGCTGAACGTCGGTCACCCCTACGGCAGCAGCCCGAGGCGCTTGGCGATGATGCGGTCCAGCGTCCGTTTCGGCAGCAGGGCGCCGATCAGATGGCGAAGCGGGTCCGGCGTGATCTGGTAGCGCACCTTTGGGCTTGCCGCCGTCAGCGCCTCGAACACCACTTCGGCGATACGCTCGGCGGGCAGGCCCTTGGCGCCGATGTCCATCATGAACGCCATCGCCTTGTTAAGTGCCGGCAGATAGGGCGAGTTCTGGTAGACGGAGAGGTCGATCTCTTCGGCCTTGCTCCAGATCGGCGTCTTCACCGCGCCGGGTGCGACGATGATGACGTCGATGCCGAACAGCATCAGCTCGCGGCGCAGGCTCTCCGACAGGCCCTCGATGGCGTGCTTGGAGGTGCTGTAAGGTGCCGCCAGCGGATTGCCGTTCTTGCCGGCGACCGAGCTGATCATCACGATCCGGCCCTTCGGCCCCTTCAGCGCGGGGTCTGCGCCCAGCAGCGGCCCGAACGCCTGTGTTGCGATGACCGGACCGATGACGTTGACGTCCATCTGGCGGCGGAAATCGTCGAGCGACAATTCGAGCACGGGGCCGGCGACCGCGATGCCTGCATTGTTGACGAGCCCCGCCAGCGTCTCGCCGCCCAGCGCCTCGCGAACTTTTCGCGCAGCAGCGAGGACTGCTGCCTCGTCGGTGACGTCGAACAGCAATGGCGTGAAATTGGTGCCGAACTCACTCTTGAGCCGGTCGGCGTCGGCCTGCTTGCGGACACTGCCGAACACGCGATAGCCACGCCCGATCAGAAATTTCGCAACTGCCCAGCCAATGCCGGTGGATGCGCCGGTGACGACGACAGATCGCATGGTCCCCTCCCCTCGAGTTCCCGCAATCATGTAGGAGGAAGGTGCCGGGGCGCAATGCCGCCCAGCTCGGAAGTCCGCGCAGCAGGTGCGCCATGAGTCGAAGGCGCGTTAAAAAGAGGGATGAAGAGCCGAATCCTTGGCTCTGACGATGCAGCGATTTTGACGATCAGGAAGTTCTAAGAAGCCTTGAAAAACGACGCGAGACCAAGAATGTGGTTTAAGCGTCAGTTCTTGTCGCTCAAGCAGCGCGTCAGCTCGCGAAGAATTTGAATGAAGCAGCAATGCTTCGCGCGAGGAGGAAAGAGCGAGACCGCTGTCCGCGATCTCGCTCGACGATAATTGCAAAGGGCTTAAGATTTGGTTTGGCGACCGAAGCTTGTGTTCGCTCGTGTCCCGGATAAGCGAAGCGAAGCGCAGAGCCGTCACCCAGAAGCCGCATTGGACCCCGGATCAGCAGCGCGGTGCTGCGCTGCGTCCGGGGCACAACGGCTTAGTTCTTGCTCTTATCGACCAGTGCGCCCTTCTTGATCCAGGGCATCATGTCGCGCAGCTTCGCGCCGACTTCCTCGATCGGGTGCGCGGCGAGCTTGGCGCGGGTCGCCTTGAACGAGGTCTGGTTGACCTTGTTCTCGAGCATCCAGTCGCGGGCGAACTTGCCGCCCTGGATGTCGGCGAGAACCTTCCGCATCTCCTTCTTGGTCTCGTCGGTGATGATGCGCGGACCGGTGACATACTCGCCGTACTCGGCGGTGTTGGAGATGGAGTAGTTCATGTTGGCGATGCCGCCTTCATAGATCAGGTCGACGATCAGCTTCACTTCGTGCAGGCACTCGAAATAGGCCATCTCCGGGGCGTAGCCGGCTTCGACCAGGGTCTCGTAGCCGCCCTTGATCAGCTCGACCAGGCCGCCGCAGAGCACCACCTGCTCGCCGAACAGGTCGGTCTCGCATTCTTCCTTGAAAGTGGTCTCGATGATGCCGGCACGGCCGCCGCCGATGGCGGACGCATAGGACAGGCCGAGGTCGTGGGCATTGCCCGAGACATCCTTGGCGATCGCGATCAGGCAGGGCACACCGCCGCCGCGCTGATACTCCGAGCGCACGGTGTGGCCGGGGCCCTTCGGCGCGATCATCAGCACGTCGAGGTCGGCGCGCGGGTCGAGCAGGTTGAAGTGGACGTTGAGGCCATGCGCGAACACGAGGGCGGCGCCCTTCTTCATGTTGTCGTGCAGGTGCTCGCGGTAGATGTCGCCTTGGAGCTCGTCCGGGGTCAGCATCATGACGAGGTCGGCCCATTTGGCGGCTTCGGCGACTTCCATCACCTTGAAGCCGGCGTTCTCCGCCTTCTTGGCCGATGCCGAACCCTTGCGCAGCGCAATCGCCACCTCCTTGACGCCGGAGTCCTTCAGGTTGAGCGCATGGGCGTGGCCCTGGCTGCCATAGCCGACGATGGCGACCTTCTTGCCCTTGATCAGGTTCAGGTCGGCGTCGCGATCGTAATAAACACGCATAGTTCGTTTCCTCGTTCGGGGCCGGAATCGGCCGATGGTCAGGTCTTTCGAAGGTGAATTGACGGATTTCGGGGGCTGTCTAGAGCATTTTAGGGCCCCTGGGAAACCCGTTTCTGCATGGAAATCTGCGGCATCATGCATCCATGAAGACGGGGTAGAGGGAAGCGAGCAGCAGCACCGCCATCAGGATATTGAAGGCGCGGACCAGCCGCTCTGAGGTCAGGACCGGCCGCAATGCGGAGCCGAACAGAGCCCAGACCACGGTCGAAACCGCGCCGACGAGCAGGCTGATCACGGTCTGGATTGCGATGTTGAGCGGGAATTGGGCGATCGCCGCGTAGGCGGTAATGGTGCCGATCACAATCACCCAGCCTTTCGCGTTGATCCATTGGAACATCGCCGCGCCCCAGAAGGTCATCGGGCCGCGGCCGCCCCCCTTGTCCGGCTTGGTCGGGCCGGACATGGCGATCGCGGCGGCGAGATAGATCAGGTAGGCCGCACCGGCATATTTCAGGATGGTCTGGAGGATCGGATAGGCCAGAAACACGGTGCCGAGCCCGAGGCCGACCGCGGCCACCATGAAGGCAAAGCCGATGACGATCCCGACGATGTGGGGGATGGTGCGCCGGAAGCCGTAGGTCAGGCCCGAGGACAGCAGCATGATGTTGTTCGGCCCGGGCGTGAAGTACATCACGACCATGAAGATGAGAAAGGCATAGAACAGCGATTGGGACATGCTCACCTCACGCGACTTTGGGCAGCGGCTCTTCAGGCAACGCCTTGGGCCGCTTCGCCAGCACCATCACCGCGATACCGCCGATCACGGTCAGCATGCCGGCGAGCCTTAGGGGTCCGAACCGCTCGCCGAACACGACGCTTGAGGCCGCCGATCCCACGAACGGCACCAGCAGCGCGAACGGCACCACCTGGGCGGCTGGATAGTCGCGCAGCAGCCGACCCCACAGCCAATAGGCGATGCTTGTCGAGGCGCCGCCAAGCGCCAGCATGCAGAACGCTGACGTCAGCGAGATGTGGGTCAGCGATATCCAGGTCGACGCCGGGCCGTTGGCGATAAGCGCCAGCGCGAACAACGGTATCGCCGAGGCGAGACACAACCACGCGAACAGGTCGAACATGGGCACGCCGCGGGCGCCACGCAGCAAGAGATTGCCGACGGCAAAGCTGACTGGCGAGATCATCAGCACCGCAAACGCAGCGGCGCTGAAATCATAGCCGACAGTGCCGCAGATCATCAGAAGACCGATCGCAGCAATGCCGGTGCCGAGTGCCTGCATCGGCGTCGGCCGCTCGCCGAATGCGAGCGCGGCAAAGCCGATAGTGAAGAGCGCCTGGCTCTGCACGACGACACTGGTCAGCCCCACCGGCACGCCATGGGCGATACCATAGGCCTGGGACAGGAACTGGCCGAGAAACAGCGTGAAGCTGATCGCGATCAGGAGCGACCAGGCAATCTTCGGCTTGCGAATGAACAGGCATGGGACCGCAGCGATGGTGAAGCGTAGCGCCGTCATCAACTCCGGTGACAGTTCGTCGAGCGTGATCCGGCTCGCCACGAAGGCAAGCCCCCAGATGATCGCCACCAGGATGGCGATGAGGATGTCAGCCGGCTTCATTGTTGTTCCCGGTTCTGCACTATCGTGCAGCCCTGTTGCTTTTTCTGTCTAGCCTTGCTCGCCGGCTTTCGGTTTCCTCAGCAGATAAGTGCCGTGCATGGGGGCGTGATAATCGGCCGAGATCAGCGTGAAGCCGACGTCGGTCAGCATCCGCTCCATCACCCAGCCGAAGGTGGAATATTCGTCGCGCATGTGCGTGACGACGCCTTCGCGCGAAAAGTCGTGGTTCTTGATCTGGAAGTCCGCCCATTGCTCGACATCGCGCTCGATCGCATCCGGCATCGAAGCGTAGACGATGTCGCGCAGGTAGAAGCTCGCGCCCGGCTTCAGCGCGCGATAGATCCGCGATATCGCCACTGCCTTCCAGAAGTCCGGCAGATGATGCAGCGTGAACTCGCTGACGATCAAATCGTAGGATTCCGGCCGGTAGGAGAAGCTCAGCAGGCCGGCCGACTGGGTGCGGACCGGCGCCTTGCGGTCACGTGCATAGATTTCGGCGAGCGCCAGCATCGCGGGCGAGATATCGATGGCATCGACCTCTGCACCTATCAGCGCCCCTTCGGTCGCGAGCACGCCGTTGCCGCAGCCGATGTCGGCGATGCGCCAGCCGCGCTGGACCCCGAGCATTTTCAGCGCGGCGCGCGCCCGCAGATCGGCATCGTCATGGTTGTCATAGATCGACGCCACCGCGGGCTCGATCCCCATCCGGTTCCGCTCGTTATAGTACCAGTCGCGCGCCAGCATGGTTCACATCCCTTCAGGCCCGCGACCAATCGCGGCAACGCCGGTGCGCGACACCTCGACGAGGCCGAGCGGACGCATAAGGTCGATATATTGGTTGATCTTTTCAGTGTTGCCTGTGATCTCGAACACAAAGCTCTCGGTGGTTGCATCGATCACACGGGCGCGGAACGCATCCGCCAGCCTGAGCGCCTCGACGCGGTGCTCGCCCTGCCCGCGCACCTTCACCATGGCAAGCTCGCGCTCGATCGAGCGCTTGGTCTGGGTCATGTCGACGACGCGGTAGACCGGGATCATGCGATCGAGCTGGTGCTTGATCTGCTCGATCACCATCGGCGTGCCGGTGGTGACGATGGTGATGCGCGACAGATGCTTCTGGGCCTCGGTCTCCGAGACCGTGAGACTTTCGATGTTGTAGCCGCGGCCCGAGAACAGGCCGATGACGCGCGCGAGCACGCCCGGCTCGTTCTGCACGAGCACCGCGAGCGTGTGCGTCTCGTTGGGATCGTGGCGGTCCTCGATGAAGTAGGCAGATGCCGGCTGGTTCATTGTCGTCCCCTCAAATGTCTCTCGTCACGCCCTGCGAAGGCGGGCATTCAGCGTTCACCGGCCGGGATTTTTCACGCAGGCCGCGGCGTACTGGATCGCCCGGTCGAGCCGGGCGATGACAGCGGAGCTTGTGATCATCGCGCTCACACCAGCGCCTTGCCGGCGGCGAATGCCTTCGCGGTAGCCTCGTCGTTGGCCTGCTCAGGCAACAGCATCTCGTTATGCGCCTTGCCGGAGGGGATCATCGGGAAGCAGTTTTCCAGCGCGGCGACGCGGCAGTCGAACAGCACCGGGCGCTTGACCGAGATCATCTCCTTGATGGCGCCCTCGAGATCGGCGGGCTTGTGCACCTGGAGGCCGACGCCGCCATAGGCTTCGGCGAGCTTGACGAAATCCGGCAGCGCCTCCGAATAGGAATGCGACAGGCGGTTGCCATGCAGCAGCTGCTGCCACTGCCGCACCATGCCCATATACTGGTTGTTCAGGATGAAGATCTTGATCGGCAGCTCGTACTGCACTGCCGTCGACATCTCCTGCATCGTCATCTGCACCGAGGCATCACCCGCGATGTCGATGACGAGGCTGTCGGGATGGGCCACCTGCACGCCGATCGCCGCCGGCAGGCCGTAGCCCATGGTGCCGAGACCGCCCGACGTCATCCAGCGATGCGGCTCCTCGAAGCCGTAGAACTGCGCCGCCCACATCTGATGCTGGCCGACCTCGGTCGTGATGTAGGTATCCTTGCCACGCGTCAGCTCGAACAGGCTCTGGATCGCGTGCTGCGGCAGGATGACGTCGTTGCTCTTCTTGTAGTAGAGCGAGTTGCGGGCACGCCACTGCGCGATCTGCTGCCACCACGACTTGATGTCGGGCTTCTTCGCCTCCGCCTTGAACACCTGGAGGATGTCGCCGAGGATGTTGCCGCAATCGCCGATGATCGGCACGTCGACGCGGATGTTCTTGTTGATCGAGGACGGGTCGATATCGATGTGGATCTTCTTCGAGCCTGGCGAGAACGCGTCGACGCGGCCGGTGATGCGGTCGTCGAAGCGCGCGCCGACGCACAGCATGACGTCGCAATCATGCATGGTCATGTTGGCTTCGTAAGTGCCGTGCATGCCGAGCATGCCGAGCCAGTTCTTGCCCGAAGCCGGATATGCACCCAAGCCCATCAGCGTGGAGGTGATCGGGAAGCCGGTGACCTCGACCAGCTCGCGCAAGAGCTTGGTCGCCTCGGGACCGGAATTGATGACGCCGCCGCCGCTGTAGATCACCGGGCGCTTGGCGTTCGCGAGCAGCGCCACCGCCTTGCGGATCTGCGTCGCATCGCCCTTCACGCGCGGCGCATAGGAACGATGCACGTCGGACTTGCGCGGCGGATGATAGGTGCCGGTCGCGAACTGCACGTCCTTGGGAACGTCGACCAGCACCGGGCCCGGCCGGCCGGAGGTCGCGACGTAGAACGCCTCGTGCAGCACCTTGGCGAGATCGTTGACGTCGCGCACCAGCCAATTGTGCTTGGTGCAGGGGCGCGTGATGCCGACGGTGTCGCATTCCTGGAAGGCATCGTTGCCGATCAGATGCGTCGGCACCTGGCCGGAGATGCAGACCAGCGGGATCGAGTCCATCAATGCGTCGGTCAGCGGCGTCACCATGTTGGTGGCGCCGGGGCCGGAAGTCACCAGGGCGACGCCCGGCTTACCGGTCGAGCGCGCATAACCCTCGGCGGCGTGGCCCGCGCCCTGCTCATGGCGGACCAGAATGTGCTGGACCTCGCTCTGCTGGAAGATCTCGTCATAGATCGGAAGCACCGCGCCGCCGGGATAGCCGAAAATGTCGGTCACGCCGTGATCGATGAGCGCGCGGACGATCATCGCGGCGCCGGTCATCTGGTTCGGATCGTGGCTCTTGTCGGTCATTGGCTTGCTCCGGATGCGCTGTTGTCAGCGGCTTCGTTCGTGTCGGGTTCGGGAAATAAAAAAGGCCCCGAAGAGGGCCCACGCACACCGCCTGTCTTGTGGATGGCAGCTAGCCACCCCCGGCGGTGTGCCTGGGTACGACGGCGATAAGGAGGTTGGTAATAATGTTACGCATGGCAGGCGCCCGGCTTCCCAAAGGTTGCGCGAAACATAGCGGCCAAAGCCTGGATGTCAAGGCAATGCGGCCGTTCCCGCGCGATTTTGGCAGTGTAGCGGGGTTCCCAGGGTTCGGCGAGAGGTAAATTCGGGAACCGGGCACAAAAGCACGTCAGTCGGCGTCCGCAGTCGCCGCCGCGAGCCATCCCCTCGCCTCCTCCGGCTTGACCCATTCGAACTCGGGCAATTGGTGCCGGAACCAGGTGAACTGGCGCTTGGCGTAATGGCGGGTGTCGGCACGGCCGATTGTGGCTGCTTCGTCCAGGCTGAGCTCGCCGCGCAGATGCCGGATCAGCGCCGGCACGCCATGGGCCTTCATGGCCGGCAGCAGCGGATCGAGGTGTCTGGCGGCGAGCCGCTCGACCTCCCTCAGCGCGCCGGCGCCTAGCATGGCATCGAAGCGGGCATCGATGCGGGCATAGAGCTCGTCGCGCTCGGGGGCGAGAAACACCGCGCGAAAACTATCCTTCGGCAGCAACGGCGGCTGGCCCTCGCCGTGCCAGTCGAGCAGCGAACGGCCGGTCGCCTCGACCACTTCGAGCGCGCGCGCGATCCGGGTGCGGTCGCGCAGATTCAATCGTTCGGCCGCGCGCGGATCGCGGTGTGCGAGTTCCGCGTGCAGCGCCTCGACGCCGTTCCGTTCCAGCCGCGCGCGCACGTCCTCGCGCACCTCAGCGGGAATTGGCGGCACCACGGAAAGGCCCGCCGTCAGTGCCTTGAAATAGAGCCCGGTGCCGCCGATGAAGATCGGCAGGCGGCCATCGGCCGTCGCCGCTTCCAGCACCTTCGCCGCGTCGCTCACCCAGGCACCAGCCGAGAAATTCACGGCCGCATCGACGTGGCCGTAGAGACGATGCGGCACGAGCGCCTCATCCGCCCCTGTCGGCCGTGCCGTGATGATGCGCAGGTCGCGGTAGACCTGCATGGAATCGGCGTTGATGACGACACCGCCGGTGGCGAGCGCAAGCTCGAGCGCCAGCGCCGACTTGCCGCTGGCGGTCGGGCCTGCGATAAGCACGGCCTTGCCAACATGCCCTCCGCTGACTTGCCCCTCGCTCACGAAAACCTCAAATGTCCCTCGTCGCCACGCTGATCTGCAATCCCGACAATCCTGCGCTCGACTCTACCATCGTCGACGGCGCCCGCGCCGTGCTGCCAAAGGCAGCTCCCGCGCACTGGCTGTTCGACGGGGTTGCGGTCGACATTCCCTTCGGCGCCGACAGTAACCTCGAAGGCGACCGCCACGCCATCGAGCAGCGGCTCCGCGAGCTTCGCGGCGACCTGCCCATCGACATCGTCGTGCAGCCAGTCGGCTTCCGGCGCAAGAAGCTTTTTCTCGCCGACATGGATTCCACCATGATCGGCCAGGAATGCATCGACGAGCTCGCCGACTTCGTCGGGGTGAAGGCGCATGTGGCCGCCATCACCGAACGCGCGATGCGCGGCGAGATCGAGTTCGAGCCGGCGCTGCGCGAGCGCGTTGCGCTGCTCAAGGATCTGCCCGCCAGCGCGGTCGACGAGGTGCTGGCCAAGCGCATCACGCTGACCCCCGGCGGCCGTGAGCTGGTCGCGACCATGCGCGCGCACGGCGCCTACACCTGCCTCGTCTCGGGCGGGTTCACGCTGTTCACGACCGCGGTCGCCGCCAAGCTCGGCTTCCAGGAAAACCGCGCCAACGAGCTCGTGGTGCGCGACGGCAAGTTCACCGGCGAGGTGAAGCAACCGATCTTGGGCCGCGCCGCGAAACTCGCGACGCTGGTGGATCTGATGGAATCGTTCGATCTCGACGACCTCGAGTCGGTCGTGGTCGGCGACGGCGCCAATGACCTCGGGATGATCCAGGCGGCCGGGCTGGGCGTGGCGTATCATGCCAAGCCGGCGGTGGCTGCTGCTGCGGCGGCGCGGATCGATCACGGCGATCTCACCGCGCTGCTCTATGCGCAGGGATATCGGCGCGAGGAGTTCGTGGAGGCTTAGAGCCTCCTCTCAGCTGTCATCACCCGCGAAAGCGGGTGATCCAGTATTCCAGAGACCATGCGAGGATACGGAGAGGCCGCGGCGTACTGGATGCCCCGCCTTCGCGGGGCATGACAGTGAGCGTGGGACTAAGCATCTCCTACTGCACGCTCAGCGCCACGAAGCGCAGCTCGCCGTCGGCATTGGAGACGAGCAGCAGCACTGACTTCTTGCCGTCCTTCTTGAGCTGGTCGACCCGCTTCTGGATCTCGGCGCCGCTCGACACCGCCTCCTGCGCCACCTCGACGATGACGTCACCGGCGGACAGCCGCTTCTCGGCGGCGTCGGAATTGGCGTCGACACTGGTGACGACCACGCCCTTGACGGTGTCCTTGATCTTGTAGCGCGTGCGCAGATCCTTGCTCAGCGTCGCCAGATCGAGACCGAGCGCCTTCTGCGTTACCGGCTTCTCGGGCGCGGGTTCGTCGGTCTTCACCGCGGCCTGAACCTTCTCGGGATCCTGGAGGCGGCCGAGCGTGACCTTCTTGGTCTGCTCCTGACCCTTGCGGATGATGATCACGTCGACCTCCTTGCCGACCGCCGTGTCGGCGACGACGCGGGACAGGTCCTTCGGGTCCTTGACGTCCTTGCCGTCGAACTTGACGACGACGTCGCCGGGCTCGATGCCGGCGGGCTTGGCCGGGCCCTTGTCGTCGACGCCGGCGATCAGCGCGCCACGCGCGGGCTTGATGCTGAGGCTCTCGGCGATCTCGTCGGTGACGCTCTGGATGCGCACCCCTAACCAGCCGCGGCGCAGCTCGCCGAACTGCCGGAGCTGGTCGACGACGCCCACGACGGTCTTCGACGGCACGGCGAAGCCGATGCCGATGGAGCCGCCGGAGGGCGAGATGATCAGCGTGTTGACGCCGATGACGTCACCGTCGAGGTTGAACAGCGGGCCGCCGGAATTGCCGCGGTTGATGGAGGCGTCGGTCTGGATGTAGCTGTCATATGGCCCTGAGGAGATGTCGCGGTTCTTGGCCGAGACGATACCGGCCGTCACCGTGCCACCGAGACTGAAGGGGTTGCCGATCGCGACCACCCAGTCGCCGAGGCGCAGCTTGTCGGAGTCGCCGAACTTCACCGCGACCAACGGCTTCGGCGGCTTGATCTTGAGCACGGCGAGGTCGGTCTTCTTGTCGACGCCGACCAGTTCGGCCTTGATCTTGGTTCCATCGTTGAGAATGACGTGGATCTCGTCGGCATCGGCAATGACGTGGTTGTTGGTGACGACCACGCCTGATGTGTCGATGATGAAACCGGAGCCGAGCGAATTGGTCTTGCGCGGCGGGTTGTTGTCACCGCCTTTGCTGCCACCGCCGGGACCCCTGCGGTTCTTGAAGAAGTCGTCGAAGAACTCCTCGAATGGCGAGCCGGGCGGCAGTTGCGGCATGGTGTTGCTGCCGCCGCCCTTGGCATCGACGGTCTGCGACGTGGAGATGTTGACGACCGCGTCGATCACCTTCTCGGCGACGTCGGCGATGCCGTCCGGTCCACGCGCATGAGCCGGCGTGCCGAATGCGCCGAAGGCACCGATGGCGAGCGCGGCCAGCCCAGTTCGCACCCAATGGCGCAAGCGGGACGGGGCAATGGTGGCAGCGGTCATTGTGATCTCCAGAGAATAGGGGGTTCGGCGCCAGACTGCGCTCGAACGGGGGGACGGCGCAAGCGCAGAGCTTAACGGGTCTCAACACCCCGATAATACGGCGAAAACCAGTCGTTCGCCTTCACTTTGACGTTGGCATGACGCCTAAACCGGGCGCCGCATTACCCAGATCAGGATCAGGCCGGCCACGGCCGAACCGATCCCGACCGCCCGCAGGATGTTGTCCGGCGTGGCGATGGCGCTCTTCATGGCCTTGCGCATCCAGTTGGGACTTGCCGCGAACATCAAGCCTTCGAGCACGAACAGGATGCCTAGGCCGATGAGGAAGTCGGCGAACGCAATGGACCTCATCGGAATGGAACCTCCCGTTATGCTGTTCTTGTCTGGACAAAGGGCGGCCAGACCGGCCGCCCTTGTCTAGCTTACGGCTTTGCCGGCGTCTCGGTCGCCGTCTTGCCGGACGGGCTACCGAAGTACCGGAAGAAATCCGAGTCCGGCCGCAACAGGAAGCGGGTGTCGTTCGAACGCAACCCGTTCTCATAGGCCGTCATCGACCGGTAGAAGGCGAAGAAGTCGGCGTCCTTGCTGTAGGCTTCCGCAAACAGGCGGTTGCGCTCTGCATCGCCCGCACCGCGGGTCTGCTCAGCCTGCGAATTGGCTTCTGCGACGATGACGGTCGCCTCGCGGTCTGCCTTGGACTTGATCTCCTGAGCCTTCTGGCCACCCTGTGCACGGAACTCGGCGGCCTCGCGCTCACGCTCGGTTTTCATGCGCTGGTAGACCGCCTGGCTGTTCTGCTCGGGCAGGTCGGCGCGGCGGATCCGGACATCGACGACCTGAATGCCGTAGCCATCGGCCTCGCGGTCGAGCTGATCGCGGATACGCAGCATCAGCTTTTCGCGGTCGTCGCGCACCACGTTGATGAAGCTAACCTCGCCGAGCACGCGGCGCAGCGCCGCGTTCAGGAGCGTGGTCAGCTGAATGTTGGCAGCCTGGATCGAGCCGACACTCTGATAGAAGCGCAGCGCGTCCTTGATGCGGTAGCGCGCGAAGGCGTCGACCACCAGCCGCTTCTGGTCGGAGGCGATCGCTTCCTGCGACGGGTTCTCCAGGTCGAGGATCCGCTTGTCGATGTTGATCACCGAATTCCACGGCGCCTTGAAATGCAGGCCGGGCACGGTGACGACGTCGACAGGCTTGCCGAACTGGAGCACGATGGTCTGCTCGGTCTGCTGCACCGTGAACAGCGACATGTAGGCCACGATCAGGATCAGAAGCAGCCCGAGCAGCGAGACGAAACCTGTAACCGGAGACCTCATCGGCTGCCTCCGCTCGACTGCGGACCGGTCATAGGTGCCCGCTTGGGCGCCAGTTCGGGAAGCGGCAGATAGGGCACGACGCCTTGGCCCGAGGGGCCACCGTCATAGACGAGCTTATCGGCGCCGCCGAGCACGCGCTCCATCGTCTCCAGATAAATCCGTTCTCGCGTCACGTCGGGCGCCTTCTTGTATTCGTCGTACACTTTCAGGAAGCGCGCGCTCTGGCCCTTGGCCTCGGCGACCGCCTGCTCCTTGTAGCCTTCGGCGTCCTGGAGGATCTTGGCCGCCCGTCCGCGCGCCTGCGGGACCACCTGGTTGGCGTAGGTCTGCGCCTCGTTTTGCAGCTGCTCGAGATTGGCGCGCGCAGCCTGCACGTCGCGGAAGGCGTCGATCACCTGCGCCGGCGGATCGACCTTCTGCATCTGCACCTGGGTGATGAGAATGCCCGCGCCATAGCTGTCGAGGGTCTTCTGGATCAGCTCCTGCACGCCCTGTTCGGTGACATTGCGCGCCCCGGTCAGGATCGGCTGGATCTGCGAGCGGCCGATCACCTCGCGCATCGCGCTCTCGGCGACTGCCTTCACGGTGCCTTCGGGATTCTGGATGTTGAAGAGGAAGTCGCCGACGCCATCCGGCTTGATGCGCCAGAGCACGGTGAAGTCGACGTCGACGATGTTTTCGTCGCCGGTCAGCATCAGGCTCTCTTCCGGGACGTCACGTATGGAGCGGCCGCGCCGCGCCGGATCGTCGATCAGCGTCATGCCGATGGAGATGGTGTTGACGCGCAGCGCCTTGGGCAGCAGTACTGTCTCGATCGGATAGGGCAGATGGTAATTCAGGCCCGGCTGCACCGTGCGGACGTGCTTGCCGAAGCGGAGCACGACGCCGAGCTCTTCGGACTGCACGCGGAAAAAGCCCGATAGCAGCCAGAACGCGACGATGAGCAGGATGATCAGCGTGATGCCGAGGCCGGAGAAATAGCCGCCGGGCATAATTTGCTGGAGGCGGTCCTGGCCGCGTCGCAGAAGGTCTTCCAGATCCGGCGGCCTCGGCCCGACCGGTTGCGGGCCTGAGCCCCATGGTCCCTTTGGACCCGAGCCCCACGGGCCACCGCCCTGATTCTTCCACGGCATACGACGCTCTCCTCGGCAGGGTGGAAATGACCCCCGCCCGCTTGTCCGGTCCGGCTTTATAGGGGACAGGCAGGTCCCTTACAACGCAGCCCTGACTGTCTTCCGAGCTATGCTCGGGCACGAAAAAGTCAATGTAAACATTGGCGAATGCGGTTAATGGCCCGCCCGCCGACGATATGTCACATAGGAGAAGTCGGCGCTGTCGTCGGGGCCGGCAGGATGACGGATGCGTGCCACCTCATCCCACTCCGCCTTGTCGATGTCGAAATGCGTGTCGCCTTCAGGCCGCGCATGCACTTCAGTGATTTCGAGCCGATCGGCGCGATCGAGCAACTGCCGATAGATCTCGGCGCCGCCGATCACCGCGATCTCGGCGACCGAACGCCGCAGGGCGTCGCCCCGCGCAACCTCGTTTGCATCCGCCGCCGATGTCGTGACGATGGCCCCGATAGCGCGATAACCCGCATCGCGCGTGATCACGATGTTGGTGCGGCCCGGCAGCGGACGGCGCAGGGATTCGAAGGTCTTGCGACCCATGATCACAGGCTTGCCGATCGTGAGCGCCTTGAAGCGCGCCATGTCAGATTTCAAGCGCCACGGGATCGCGTTGCCTGCGCCGATGATTCCGTTCTCGGCGATCGCGACAACGAAGACGATCTCCATCAGGACGCGCTCCCGGCAAGCCGTGTCAGCGCCGGCCCGGTGACGCGACACAGCGTCCAGTCGTCCATCATGACGGCACCGAGCGATTTGTAGAACGCGATCGACGGCGCGTTCCAGTCGAGCACCGCCCATTGCAGGCGCGACCAGCCGTTATCGACGCATTCCTTCGCGAGATAGACCAGCAGCGCCTTGCCGAGGCCCCTGCCCCGATGCGACGGTCGCACATAGAGGTCTTCGAGATAGATGCCGTGCCGGCCGCTGAAAGTGGAGAAGTTCGCAAACCACACCGCAAAACCGACCGACTCGCCGTTCCACTCGGCGATCGCGCAATAGAGTTGCGGCCTGTCGCCGAACAGCGCGTCCGCGATGTCAGCCTCGGTCGCCTCGACCTCGTGCGAAAGCTTCTCGTATTCGGCGAGCTCGCGGATGAAGGAAAGAACGAGCCCGGCTTCTCCCGGTCGCACGCGGCGGATGTTGAGCGACATAGGACGCTAGACCGCAACTTCCGCCTTGATGTGCGGATGCGGATCATAGCCGACGAGCTCGAAATCCTCGAAGCGGAAGGAGAAGATGTCCTTCACCTCGGGATTGATCCGCACCACCGGCAGCGCGCGCGGCGCGCGGGTGAGCTGGAGCTTGGCTTGCTCCAGATGGTTGGAATAGAGATGGGTATCGCCGAACGAATGCACGAAGTCGCCCGGCTTCAGCCCAGTGACTTGCGCGACCATCATGGTCAGCAGTGAATAGGAGGCGATATTGAAGGGCACGCCGAGGAACACGTCGGCCGAGCGCTGATAGAGCTGGCACGACAGCCTGCCATTGGCGACGTAGAACTGGAACAGGCAGTGGCACGGCGGCAGCGCCATCTTGTCGACCTCGGCCGGATTCCAGGCCGAGACGATCAGGCGGCGCGAGTCCGGATTGCGCTTGATCATGTCGACGACGTTCGCGATCTGGTCGATGCTGCGGCCATCAGGCGCGGGCCAGGAGCGCCACTGATGGCCGTAGACCGGGCCGAGATCGCCACTGGCATCGGCCCATTCGTCCCAGATGGTGACGCCGTTGTCGCGCAGATATTTGATATTGGTGTCGCCCTTCAGGAACCAGAGCAGCTCATGCACGATCGCCTTCAGCGGCAGCCGCTTGGTGGTCAGCATCGGAAAGCCGGCGGACAGATTGAAGCGCATCTGGTGGCCGAACACCGACAGCGTGCCGGTGCCGGTCCGATCGGTCTTCTCGGCGCCGTCTGAAAGAATCCGCTCGAGCAGGTCCTGATACTGGTGCATGTGTCGTGAGCCTTTGGGGAAGCGGGAAACTTAACGGCCGCCTCTGCGCTGCGACAGCGGCGATTCGCTGCCCGCACCGATTATACCCGGAAAAATGAGCGTTCCCGGCGCAAACGACAAGGGGCGGAACTCGGCATTCCGCCCCTCACCTATCAGCTTGATCCTGCTGGCTAAGTTGCCGGCTTGAGCACCGGGCTCCACTTCGCGATCTCGTTCTTGACGAGGGCCGCCAGCGCCTCCGGCGTACGGTCCTTAGGGCCCGGAATGACGCTGCCGAGCTCGAGCAGGCGCTTGCGCACGGTCTCGTCGTCGAGCGCCTTGATGGCGGCGGCGTTCAGGCTCGCCACGATCGCCGGCGAGGTTCCCTTCGGTGCGAACATCGCATTCCAGGCCTGGGCCTGGAATGCCGGCAGGCCGGCTTCCGCCGTCGTCGGCACGTTCGGCAGCGACGGATTGCGCTCCGCCGTTGCGATCGCATAGGCCTTGATGGTGCCGGCATTGATCTGCGGCACGGCGTTGACGATCTGGTCGCACATGTAGTCGACCTGTCCTGCCACCAGCGCGTTCATCGCGGGACCCGTGCCATTGAAGGGCACACCGACCGGCTTGATGTCGAGGATGGAGTGCAGAAGCTCGCATGAGGCGTGCGAGACCGAGCCGACGCCGGCATGCGCGGCATTCACCTTCTCCACATTCGCCTTCACATAGGTGACGAACTCCTTGAGGTCCTTCGGCGGAAAATCCTTGCGCGCCAGGATCAGGATCGGCGTGCCCGCGAGCAGCGCGACCGGCTCGAAGTCCTTCTCGGGATGATAGGCGAGTTTCGGATAGAGCGGCACGGAGGCGGCATGCGTGCCCATATGTCCGGTGATGAGCGTATAGCCGTCATTGGCCGCACGCGCGGCGCGCGTTGTGGCGGTGGTGCCGCCGGCGCCGACCACGTTCTCGATGATGATGCTCTGCCCCAGCGTCTGCGCCATGTGTGCGGTGACGATGCGCGCGACGACGTCGGTCGGTCCGCCGGCCGCAAACGGCACGATCATGGTGATGCTGCGCGTCGGATAGGTCTGCGCCTCAGTCGGTGCGGCAAGGACGCACAACGATGCGAACGCCGCGGCACATGCGCCCGCAAGCGCGCGAATGACAGTCATCTCGATCTCCGGGAAACAAACAAAAATGCCGGCCACAAGGCCGGCATTTTCATTTCACGAAGCCGTCACACAAGTCGATTCGACTTCCGAATGCGGCGCGCCGACGCAGGCGCGGCGCCGACGCAGGGCGCAACGCCTCAGTTCTCGGACTCGGTGAACACCTCATCGCGCTTGGCGCGCAAGACCGGCAGCACCGTAAGGACAAGAAGGGTCGCCGCGACCGCGAGCAGCGCTGCCGACAACGGACGCGTCAGGAACACGCTCCAGTCGCCGCGTGAGATCAGCAGCGCACGGCGCAGGTTCTCTTCCATCAGCGGTCCCAGCACCATGCCGAGCAGCAGCGGCGCCGGCTCGAAATCGTGCTTGATCAGCCAGTAACCGACGAGGCCGAACACACCTGCGAGGATGACGTCGACCGGCGCGTTGTTCACCGAATAGATGCCGATCGCGCAGAAGATCACGATCGAGGGGAACATCAGCCGGTACGGCACGCGCAGCAGCCGCACCCAGATTCCGACCAGCGGCAGGTTGATGATGATCAGCATCAGATTGCCGATCCACATCGAGGCGATCATGCCCCAGACGAGATCCGGCTGCTTCTGCATCACCTGCGGACCCGGCACGATGCCGTGAATGGTCATCGCGCCCACCATCAGCGCCATCACCGCGTTCGGCGGGATGCCGAGGGTGAGCAGCGGGATGAAGGAGGTCTGCGCGGCGGCATTGTTGGCGCTCTCCGGCCCGGCCACGCCTTCGATCGCGCCGCGACCGAACCGCGACGGATTCTTGGCGAGCTTCTTCTCGAGCGTATAGGCCCCGAATGATGCGATTGTCGCACCACCGCCGGGCAGGATGCCGAGGATCGAGCCGAGCACGGTGCCGCGCAGGATCGCGGGCGTCGAGTCGACCAGATCCTTCCTGGTCGGCATCAGACCGGTGATCTTCTGCTGGACGAGATCGCGGCTCATCTCGGCGCCGGCATCGAGATTGCGGATGATCTCGGCAAAACCGAATACGCCCATCGCCACCGTCGCAAAGCCGAGGCCGTCGGCGAGTTCCGGAATGTTGAAGGCCATGCGCGAGGCGCCGGTCTCGATGTCCGAGCCGACCATCGAGAGCAACAGACCGAATACGATCATTGCGATCGCCTTCAGCACCGAGCCCTTGGCCAGCACCACCGCGAAGATCAGGCCGAGTACCATCAGCGAGAAATATTCGGCCGGGCCGAACGCCAGCGCGAGTTTCGTGAGCGGCGCGCCGAGGACGGCGATCAAGACGGTCGCGACGCAGCCGGCGAAGAACGAGCCGATCGCGGCGATCGCCAGCGCCGGGCCGGCGCGGCCTTGCCTGGCCATCTGGTGGCCGTCGATGGCGGTGACGACCGATGTCGCCTCACCGGGGATGTTGACCAGGATCGACGTGGTCGAGCCGCCGTACTGGGCGCCGTAATAGATGCCGGCGAGCATGATCAGCGCGCCGACTGGCGGCAATCCAAAGGTGATCGGCAGCAGCATCGCGACCGTTGCGATGGTGCCGATGCCCGGGAGCACGCCGACCAGCGTCCCGACCAGGGCGCCGATCAGGCACATCAGGAGGTTGATCGGAGAGAACGCGACGGCGAAGCCGTGAGCGAGGTTGGCAAAGATATCCATCACGCCCTCACTGAATCAGGAAACGCGGAAACATCGGCATCGGTAGCCCGAGCACGTATGGAAACAGGATCGCGCAACCAACCGTCAGGCAGGCGCCGACGATCGCCGCTTCAAGCCAGCGCGTCTCGTTCGATCCGGTCGCCGCGATCATGAAGCTTAGGAAGGCTGTGACCACGAGGCCGAGGGGCCGGATCGCCAGCGCAAAGAAGAGGATCGCCGCCACCACAAACAGCGGTCCCCGCCAGGAGTAATGGGAAAGCGGGGCTCCCTCCGTCAGGAGGCCCGTCAGGGCGATGCCGGCGGACAAGGCGACCAGCAGGCCGCCGAACATGCGCGGCGCGGTCCCCGCGCCGAAGGAGAAGCCCCGCATGCCCTGCAAATCACTCGACGCCCACAGCGCGAACAGGGCGACCGCCATCAGGACGATGCCGCCGACATAGTCCTGCGCCGACCGGATCGTCATGAACAGCGTGAGGAGCGCCACCACAAACAGCGGATAGGAATAGATCAGTGCCAGCAGCACCTCGGACGACACCTTCTTGGCACCGCCACCGAGCGACCCGAAGATCGCGCTGGGCGCTCCGGCGAGCAGCGCCGTCGCGTGGCTGGTGACGACCGTTGCCGGGCCGCGGCCGGTGCCCCAGCCGAAGATCGTCCCGATCGACCAGATCAATTCGAAAATCTGCGGCGCAATCGCCAGCAGACAAAAACCGAGCGCCAGCTTTGTGTTTCGCGTGGCTGTCGCTGAGTGGCCCATCGTGTCGGCCATGCCTGTCTCCTCCGCGACCCGTAAGTCACGAGCACTGTTGTTCTAAATCGGCTGGAACTGGATCCCCCGCCCGGATCACTGCCTAGCGATTTTCATCACACAATGCCAGCAAAACCCAACAAACCCCCAGCCTGCAGGAACCAGAGTGGATTATGCGCGAAACCGATGCGATCACCGTAACCATCACAGTCAGGAGCAGTGCAGCAATTGTGCCATCGGTCGCAGGGCACTCGCCGCCGTAGCCGATTAACGTCACGATAAGCACGTTCGGAGCGGGCGAGAGCTGCGCGATCGCATAGGCGTCAGTGAACGGCTTGTCGCTCATCCAGTGATGCAACTCGACCGCCATGCGGTGCATCTTAGGCACCGCCGCCGCGGCGCCGCGGCTCGGGTGCTGAATCCGGGGACATGTCAGGCGCTTGGAACGAGGGTCGCGGCACGGCCAAGACGGGCCGGAACCTATCCAAAGGGAACCGCAGTCAATCCGCTCGAAACCCCTGTTTTTCGAAAGCTTTGCGCCCTATATTGGGGATGCCGGTTCGCCGGCTATGGAAATAAACGGTCGTCGCAATAAACCATTCGGACCCGGGGGCGGTACCCGGCGCCTCCACCAAAGCCCACCCACGGGCTGGCCCTAGGAGCGGGCTTTGGCGGGGGCGAAATAGGATCGACGAGGGCGTAAAGGGCGTACTTTTTCCCGGTATTGTTCCGCCGTTATCGGGCTACTGCAATAGTTGCCAACGACAACTTTGCTCCGGTTGCTCAGGCTGCGTAACGCAGTTTGAAAGACCACTCTAAAGTCCTAGCGGGTTAAGCTCCGCTAGGCGGGGTTCGGAGGCACCTGGCAACAGAAGCCTCCACTTTGCTTTTTGATTTCTTCCACGGCGGGGACTCCTGCTGACCTGTCAGGCGCGGTACTATTGCGGCTTGGCGAGTCGGACCGGCAGGGTCCGGCTTCGGGGATGCAACAGGACCACCATGGCGACCGATCATATCCGATACGATGTGCTGGCCCGCGACGCGCTGCGCGGCGTGCTGCGCAAGGTGCTGACCGATGCCGCAGCCCATGGCCTGCCGGGTGAGCACCATTTCTTCATCACCTTCGTGTCGAAGGCCGAGGGCGTGAAGCTATCGTCGCGGTTGCTCGCGCAATATCCGGAAGAGATGACGATCATCCTCCAGCACCAGTTCTGGGACCTGACCGTGCTCGAGGATCGTTTCGAGGTCGGCCTGTCCTTCGGCGGCATTCCGGAGCGGCTGGTGGTGCCCTTCAGCGCCATCAAGAGCTTCCTCGATCCGTCCGTGAAATTCGGTCTCCAGTTCGACACCTCCGACGTCGCCGAGGTGGCGCCCGAGAGTTTGCCGGCGGCACCCGCACCGTCGGCCGTCGCGGTCCCCGCGTCTGCCGCTGAGCCGGCGGAAAGCGCGGAGGAGCCGGCGGCCCCGAACCAGGGCGGCGCCGAAGTCGTGCGGCTCGATCGTTTCCGCAAGAAATGATCTAGGTTGGGCCCGCCCCCGTCGCACACGGCCGGACTCCCTATATAGAAGAGCATATCAAGAGGCCCGCGCGGCATTTCGCGCGGCGGAATGGATGTGCTCATGGCCAAAACTGCCCGCTCGAAGACTGCTCGCCCCGCCACCCGCACCGAGACCGACAGTTTTGGTCCGATCGAGGTCGCCGCCGACCGCTATTGGGGGGCGCAGACCGAGCGCTCGCGGCAGAATTTCCGCATCGGGACGGATCGCATGCCGATCTCGCTCGTGCATGCCCTCGGCATCGTCAAGCTCGCCGCGGCACAGTCCAACCGCGAGCTCGGCCTGCTCGACCAGCGCCGCGCCAACGCCATCATCCGTGCCGCGCGCGAGGTGATCGAGGGCAACCTCGACGATCATTTCCCGCTGGTGGTGTGGCAGACCGGCTCGGGCACCCAGACCAACATGAACCTCAACGAGGTCATCGCCAACCGTGCCAACGAGCTGCTCGGCGGCGAGCTCGGCACCAAGAAGCCGGTGCATCCCAACGATCACGTCAACATGAGCCAGTCGTCGAACGACTCTTTTCCCACGGCGATGCACATCGCGGCGGCGAGCCGCATCACTGCCGATCTCGTCCCTGCGCTCGGTGAGCTGCTCCGCGCGCTGCGCAAGAAAGAGAAGGAGTTCGCCAAAATCGTGAAGATCGGCCGCACCCACACCCAGGACGCGACGCCGCTGACGCTCGGCCAGGAGTTTTCCGGCTATGCCGCGCAGGTCGAGAGCGGCATCACCCGCCTCAAGGGCGCGGTGAAGGAGCTTTATCCGCTGGCGCAGGGCGGCACCGCCGTCGGCACCGGCCTCAACTCGAAGCCGCGCTTTGCAAAACTGTTCGCTAAGCACGTTGCCGGGATCACGAAGCTTCCCTTCACCAGCGCCGCCAACAAATTCGAGGCGCTGGCCTCTAACGATGCCTATGTGCTGGCGCATGGCGCCATCAATTCGGTGGCGACGGGCCTGTTCAAGATCGCCAACGACATCCGCCTGCTCGGATCCGGCCCGCGCTCAGGGCTAGGCGAACTGATCCTGCCGGAGAACGAGCCGGGCTCCTCGATCATGCCGGGCAAGGTCAATCCGACCCAGTGCGAGGCGATGACCATGGTCTGCTGCCAGGTGTTCGGCAATCACACCGCGATCACCGTCGCCGGCAGCCAGGGCCATTTCGAGCTCAACGTCTTCAAGCCCGTGCTGGCCTACAACATGCTGCACTCGATCCGCCTGATGGCGGACGCTGCGCGCTCCTTCACCGAACATTGCGTCAGCGGCATCCGCGCCGACGAGAAGCGCATCAAGGAGCTGATGCAGCGCTCGCTGATGCTGGTGACGGCGCTGGCGCCCAAAATCGGCTACGACAATGCGGCCAAGGTGGCCAAGACGGCGCATGCCAACGGAACCACGCTGAAGGAAGAGGCGCTGCGACTCGGCTTCGTCTCGGCGGATGAATTCGACCGCCTGGTACGCCCCGAGAAGATGACCAGCCCGGGATAAAATTCCGAATTCCGATAGCCATCCGTAGTGATACGGACGCCCGAACCGCAGAAATATAGGGCTTTGAGGGCGGGATTTGATTACCGTCAATGTTGCGGCGGGGCGGCGTGTTACGGAGCCCCTCTGCCCTTGATGGGGCTAATTCATCGTTTGATGGCCCGAGGGGCCGATTGACGAGGACGAGCTAATGGCGATCAAGTCTTTTGGGGCGCAATGCGGCGCCCTGTTTCTGAATGTTTCATCCGGCGCAGAGAGGATCGGGTGATGGAGACACGGCATGGGGAACGTCATCAACCTGAATCGTTTCAGGAAGCGCGCCGAGCGGGAAGCCTCGGCGAAGCAGGCGGACGCCAACCGGGCGAAGTTCGGTCGCACGAAGGCGGAGCGGTCGGCGGCGGAGAAGCGGGCGGACCAGGCGAAGGAGCATCTGGACCAGCACCGGATCGATCGCGAGGAGCAGCCATGAAGTCGCCCGTCGTGAAACGATCGATCGTCGTCGCCGGCCACAAGACCAGCGTCAGCCTGGAAGAGGCGTTCTGGAACGGCATGAAGGAGATCTCGGGCCTGCGCAACATGACGCTGTCCGAGCTCGTCGGCGAGATCGACGGCGCCCGCCAGCAGGGCAATTTGTCCTCGGCGATCCGCCTGTTCGTCCTGGACTACTTCAAGAGCCGCGCCATGGCCGTCCAGCCGGAAAAGGTCCCGGCCCAGTAGCCGCCGGAGCGCTTTCCCGGAGCGCCCCGCGATCTGCACTTTAAAATCACTCTAAGGTGCAGCTTCGGCGGGCGAGCGCGCTTGACCTCAATGCCCTGCATTGAAAATACAGGGCATGACCGACACCAATGACATGCGCCCGCACATGCCGCTGGGTCTGGCCCAGCGTGGCTATACCGGCGTCATCCAGCATCTGTCCGCCCGCGAGGCCGGCTCGGCGCTCTCGGACATCGAGCTCGAGAGCCGGCTGATCGAGCTCGGCTTCGTCGAGGGCGCCCAGGTGGAGGTCCTGCATGAGGGGCTTGTCGGACGCGACCCGATCGCCGTGCGGGTCGACAACATCACCATCGCGGTCCGTCGTCGCGAAGCCATGGCCATCATCGTCGCTTAGATAGCGGCCGGATATTTTCTCCCATGGAATTGCCCCTGCTGCATCTCGCCTTGGTGGGCACGCCAAACAGCGGCAAGACCTCGCTGTTCAATGCCCTGACCGGCAGCCGGCAGAAGGTCGCGAACTATCCGGGCGTCACCGTCGAGCGCAAGGAAGGCTTCTTCGTCACCCCGCTCGGCCGCCAGGTCTCCGTGGTCGACCTTCCCGGCACCTATTCGCTGCGCGGCCGCAGCCCGGACGAGGAGATCACCCGCGACTTCGTGCTCGGCAAGGCCTCCGGCGAGACGGTGCCCGATCTCGTGCTGTGCGTGGCCGACTCGACCAATCTGCGCCTGACCATCCGCCTGCTGCTCGAACTCAAGCGCACGGGACGGCCGATGATCCTCGTGCTCAACATGTTCGACATCGCGACGCGTCGCGGCATCGATGTGGACGTGGAGCGGCTCGCCAAGGAGCTCGGCGTGCCCGTGGTCACCTCGATCGCGGTGCGCAAGGGCGGCACGGCCGATCTGCTGGCTCTGACCGACGAGATTGCGGCAAAACTCGCCGCCGAACCGCAGGAGAACAACTGGCGCGCGCTCAGCGTCTCCGAGTTGCGCGCCACCCAGCGCGAGGCCGACCGCATCATTACCGATTGCGTCAGCCTGCCTGCTAGCCCCGACACCTGGACCGCCCGGATCGACGCGATCGTGCTGCATCCCGTCGGCGGCCTCATCGTGCTCGCGCTGATCCTGTTCGTGATGTTCCAGGCGGTGTTCGCCTGGGCGCAGCCGCTGATGGAGCTGCTCAACTCCGGCTTCGACGCGCTGGGCGAGCTCGTGCACAACACCCTCCCCGCCGGCCTGCTCCAGAGCTTCCTTCAGAACGGCGTCATCTCGGGCGTCGGCAGCGTCATCGTGTTCCTGCCGCAGATCATCATCATCTTCCTGTTCATCCTGCTCTTGGAAGATTTCGGTTACATGGCGCGCGCCGCGTTCCTGATGGACCGCATCATGGGCGGCGCCGGCCTGCACGGCCGCGCCTTCATTCCGCTGTTGTCGAGCTTTGCCTGCGCCATTCCCGGCATCATGGCAACGCGCGTCATCGACAACAAGCGCGACCGACTGACCACGATCCTGATCGCGCCGCTGATGACCTGCTCGGCGCGTATTCCGGTCTACACGCTGATCATCTCCGCCTTCATTCCGGCCAGGGACGTCTGGGGCTTCATCAACCTGCAAGGCCTCGTGATGTTCGGCCTCTATGCGGCCGGCATCACCAGCGCGCTTGTGGTCTCGTTCCTGATCAAATTCTTCATGCTGCGCGACTATGCGCCGGCGCCGTTCATGCTGGAGCTGCCGGACTACAAGATGCCGCGGCTGAAATCGATCGCGATCGGCATCTACACCCGCGCCAAGATGTTCTTGCAGCGCGCCGGCACCACGATCTTCTCGATGATGGTGCTGATCTGGTTCCTGGCCTCGTTTCCGCAGCCGCCGGTGGGCGCCACCGAGCCCGCGATCGACTTCAGCCTGGCGGCGATGATCGGCAAGGCGCTCGCGCCGCTGCTCGCGCCCGTCGGCTTCAACTGGCAGATCGCGGTCGCGCTGATCCCCGGCATGGCGGCGCGCGAGGTCGCGGTCGCAGCGCTCGGCACCGTCTATGCGATCGAGGGCGGCAAGGAGGCGGCCGAGCAGATCGGCCAGGTGCTGGCGACGAAATGGTCGCTCGCGACCGCCCTGTCGATGCTGGCCTGGTACATCTTCGCCCCGCAATGCGCCTCGACGCTGGCGGTGATCCGGCGCGAGACCGGAAGCTGGGCCTGGATGGCCGTGACCTTCACCTACATGCTGGTGCTGGCCTATGCGGCGAGCCTCGTGACCTACAATGTCTCGGTCGCGCTAGGGGCGGGCTAAAGCCCCTCCCAAAACAAAAACTGCGAAAACAACCCCATGCACAGTAGAGGGGGTCGTGAAATCAATGGCTTACGCGCGGGCAAAAATCATCCGACCGTAGATGGGGCAACTGGTCGAAATTCGGAAAATCAGTTGACCCGTCGGGCAAAACACCGGCATGATGGCATCGTCGGCCCGCGTCGGCGCCTCCGCGCACAGTTCAACCGCGCCTGGCTTTGCGCCCGCGCCCGCCCGGCTTTGCCGGCACGCTCTTTCCATACTTGGTCCACCACGCCGTCAGCGCCTCCATCGTCGGACCGAGCCCGCGCGCCTTTTCGGTGATCTCGTATTCGACCCGGAGCGGCACTTCCGCGAACACGGTGCGCGACACCAGGCCGTCCGCTTCGAGCTCGCGGAGCTGCGCCGTCAGCATGTGCTGCGTGATGCCGGGGATCGCCTTGCGCAGCTCCCCAAAGCGATAAATCCGCCGGTTGAGCAGCCACATGATTTCCAGCTTCCACTTGCCCGAGAGCAATGCGAATGCGCGCCGCATCTCCTCGTGCATGTTGAGCGCTTCATCGGCCATGGTCTGGTTTTCCATACTTGCTGCGGATTATTCATCCTACTTGCGAAATTCAGTCTTGCTCAGCATTTTCGATACGTGATGCAGGCGCGCCGATGAAGGTTGCGCATCCACGCGAAACCAACGAGACGATGGAGAGATTGCCGCGGCAACGGCGATCAACGAGACCTTATGGCTGCAATTTACACCTACTGGATCAGCACGGCGCTACTGTGCGTGCTGTATCTGATTTCTGCCTACACGTACCTCACCAAAGGAGTCCGGGTCCGGCAGGTCCTCGGGGAGCTCGGCTATCCGGCCTATCTCGTGCCATTCATGATCGTCGTGAAAGTGTTGGCTCCGGCTGCGATCCTGCTGCGCGTGAGCGTCGCACTCAGCGATCTCGCCTATGCCGGCATCTTCTATCACCTGCTGCTGGCCGGCCTCGCTTATGTCGGAGCCCGAAAGCCGAGCGGTGCAGTGCCCGCCGTGGTGGGCCGTGTCCTGTTGACCACCTCGTTCGTCATGCAGAACGCCGCGCGTGACGTTCCCTCGCCTTACGTGCAGGCGACGATGTTCTGACATTGTAGCCCGAATGGCGCCAACGGGTCGGTGCGACGCGCCGCCCCCAATGGCGCAATCCGGGATCTTCAACGCGGATGGATTCCCGGATTACGCTTGCGCTCCATCCCAGCTGCGAGCGCGGGCCGATTGACCCGTCGGGCAAAACACCGGCATGATGGCATCGTGGAAAGAAAGGCAAGATGCGGCCTCGGCGCGATGCTTGCGATCCCCTCGGAACTACGACCGCATTGATCTCGGTCAATGGTCCACCTCATCGGCCTGTCACGCTTTCTCCTCGTCCTGCAAAGGGAGAGAGCACATGACTGGACATGCCAAGCTGATCGGACTGTTCGTCACCGCCGCGCTGTTCACGGCAGCGCCTCTGTCGTTCCGCACCTCGCCGGTGGATGCGCTCGCCGTGTCCGTTGACACCGCCGAGGCCCGCGTCGGACGCCCGCTCACGCCCGGAAGCGTTGCTGGCGTCAATCGCAGGGTCCATCGGCGCGCCTACTATGGTGCAGCAGCGGCCGGAGCTGCAGCCTATGGTGCCTATGGCTATCGCCGGGCTTGTGGATATTACCCCTATCCGCCCTGCTATTGAGACGCGTGCGAGGCTCGTCGGATCGACGAACCTCGCGCTGGTTCGAGGGCCCGCAGGTCGTTGAGCCAGATCAATACCGGACCCATCTGCGGCGGCAGCGTCGAGGCCTGACCGCGAAGGACGGACCATGCATTCGCTGCTCAAGGAAATCCGGCACAGCCCGCTTCTGTGGATGCTGGTCGTCGTGCCGGTGGTGATCGCGCTCGAGCACGTCATGCCGGACGCGCATACGCTGCTGTTCGTGCTGGCCGTGATTGCCATCGTGCCGCTCGCGAGCCTGCTCAGCCACGCAACGGAGGCCGTGGCCGAGAAGACCGGTGATGCAGTCGGCGGGTTGTTGAATGCCACGCTTGGCAATCTCACGGAGCTCATCATCGCCGTCACGGCGTTGCAGGCCGGGCAATACATGCTGGTCAAAGCCTCGATCGCGGGTGCGATCGTGACCAACTCGCTCTTCATGCTGGGCGCATCGCTGTTTCTGGGCGGACTGAGGCATCGCGTGCAGGAGTACAACCGGGCGGGCGGCAGGCTTCATTCCGCGCTGCTGCTGATGGCCACGATCGCCCTGCTATCCCCTTCGGCCGTCGCCGACCTCAACTTTCCCGGACACGAGGCGACGGTGCGGCGCTTGAGCGTCGCCTTGGCGGTCCTGCTGATTGCGGCCTACGGTCTCAGCCTGCTGTTCTCGCTGAAGACGCACAAGGAGCTGTTTGCGAGCAGCGACCATGGCGAGAGCGGCGGCCCGGCGCTACCGGTTGCGGTCGCCGTTCCGACACTGGGGATTGTCACGGTGCTGGTTGCGCTCGTGAGCGAGATTTTCGTCGAGTCGGTGCAGAAGGCTGCGGAAACGCTCGGCATGACCCCCGCATTCGTCGGATTCATCGTGGTTGCCCTGGTCGGCGCTGCGGCCGAAATGGCCGTGGCGTTTTCCGCGGCACGCCGGAACCGGCTCGACATGAGCGTGAGCATCGCGCTCGGAAGCGCATCCCAGATCGCCTTGTTCGTCGCACCCGTTCTCGTGCTGCTGAGCTATTTCGTCGGCCCGCAGCCCATGGACCTTCAATTCTGGCCGGGAGCCGTGACCATGGTCATGATCGCCGCCGTGGTGACGAGCTTCATCACCAACGGCGGACAATCGGCCTGGTTCGTCGGTGCGCTCCTGCTCTGCATCTACGCGATCTTCGCGATGACGCTCTACATGGTCCCACCCGGCTCGCACGGCCCGGTCTAGGCTACGGCCGCTTCCACCCATCATTGCGAGGAGTCCTTGCAACGAAGCAATGAAGACCATCTCCGCGGAAACAGCCTGGCAACGGAGTGTAGGACGCCGTCGTCGCCCCCTGGCGACTAACGCGCGACCGGCTGCGAGCCGGTTGACCCGTCGGGGCAAAACACCGGCATGATGGCATCGTCGAGAGATTGCCAGGACAATCAAAGGGAGGCGGCACGAAGCGGCCTCCGGTCTCGTTTCCCTATCGGGAAACATACATGATGCCGTCACCTCACTCGACAGAACGCCGCGTTTGATTGGGTCGACGGCCCCGGCGCAATCCAGCGGCTGCTACGCTCCGCTATGATCGACCATGTCCAGGATCAAGCATTGCGAGCCAACGGGTCCGCGCGCAGCGCGGCCCGATGACGGGCTCCGCGAAGCAATCCAGACTGCCGCTGCGGGAAGATTCTGGATTGCTTCGCTGCGCTCGCAATGACGGCGTGGAAGCAGCCGCTACGGACGCGACGGTCGAGCCTTACCTGAAATAGCCCAGCACGAGATCGACATCCGCGCTGCCGGCCACCGTGCCGTTCAGCTCGGCGTCGATGACGCGGCGGCAGGCTTCGATCGCGGCGTGGTCGCCGAGGTCGTTGGCGGCTTCCAGCACGAGCCAGGCGACGTCGACCGACGCCTTGTCCGGCGCACCGCCGCCAAGATCGGCGGCCGGCGCCTTGTTGATCTTCTTGCGGACCGCGGTGCCGAATTGAGGCAACATTGCAGATACTCCCTTGTCCTCAGTGTACCTGTCAGTGAACTTGGAGCTCGGGCTGACGGCCCGCATCGGCACCCGCGCTGTTCTTGCGCGACTGGTAGAACTTCAAGATGCTGCGCGAGGTCTCGATCTTGAGGCGGCCGTACTCGCGCTCATTGTCCTGGAGCTCGCGCGCCGTGATCAGATGATCCTTGGCGCCGAGGAACAGCAGCGACATGGTCGTGTCCCAGGAGAAATCGAGCGCCTTGCACAGCACCAGGATCATCTCGCGGTTGCGGTCCATTAGCGCGCGCTCGATCACGTCGACCGGCAGCGCCGACAGCAGCGACAGGCCGATCTGCACCTCGTCGAAGCGGTGCTGGCGCGCATAGTTCGAGATCGAATCCTGGTTGAGGTTGCCCTGGCGGTACTGCGTCGTCACCACGCGCTTGGCGACGAAATAGCTGCGCGAGGACGGACCGAACTTGGACTGAAGGTCGCCGGTGACCTCGGTCACCGAGCTCTGGATCTGCGCCATCATCTCGGGCCGCTCGGTCTCGAGGCGGCGGCGAACGTCCTCCGAGGCCTTCGCGATCAGCTGCTGGAAGATGTGGCGCGGCACGTCCTTGCGCAGGCCGAGCTGCTCGGCGAGGATCGAGTCGCCCTCGGCGCGGCGCACCATGTGCAACAGGCCTGAGCCGGAGAAGCGCGCGCCCTCGTTTTTCGCAACTGAGGTCACGACCTCCTGGTTGCCGCGCTTGACCAGCACGTCGGTCACGGCCTCGCCGATCGACTGGCGCTGGGCGATCGCGAGCAGATGCGCCTGGCCCTTGGTCATGGCGCTCTCGACCAGCATCTTCTCGTCGATACGCGTGGAATCGCGCAGAATGGGACCGGCGACCTCGATCTCGTCGTCGAGCGCGAGCTTTGCGATGACGTTGAACGGGGCGTGGTCGCACGCCGACATCACCTCCGAGAGCTGCACCCGCGCGGCGACCTCGATTTCGTCGGCGAGCCGCCCGATGACCTCGCCGAACGTGCTGATCTCGTCATCGCTGTAGCGGCCGGTGATCAGGATGTCGGTCGCATGCCACAATGCCTTCGCCCGGCTTTCGTCGGTGCCGCGCGCGATCGCGTCGTCCAGATCCTGTAGAAGCGTCTTCGCCCCGTTCATCTCGATAACCCCAGTTCTTGGCGGATCCGTCCTGTCAGTGCTGGCAGGACGGCGAATTCCTCAGGACCGACGCTAGAGATCAAACGCGAGAATTCAGTAAAATCGGCAAATCAGTTTTGCCGACCAAAATTCATTCAAATGCGCGGGAATCGGTTTACCGGCGCGGAAGGTCTCGCTTCACCTCTCCCGGAGGGAGAGGTCGGATCGCATCGAAAGATGCGATCCGGGTGAGGGGTTATAGTCTCACCGAATGCTGCGGCCCCTCACCCGGATTGCACTGGACGATGCTTCGCATCGCCAGGCGCAATCCGACCTCTCCCCGCTGGGGAGAGGTGAAGACCGAGCCTGCGGCGAGCATCGTCTCACGGATTCTGCGGCGTCAGCACCAGCGGCGGTTTCGGCTTGGGCTTGGCGGGCGGCGGGCCCGGGGCGGGCTTCACGTCGATCGGCGGCGGCAACGGGGCAAGCTGCTGGCTTGCGAGCGGCGGGCTCGGCGCGGCGGGGGCGGCGTGCGGGGCTTTCGGCATCGGTGGTCCCTTTGACCTTGCCGGCGCGCGGCGCGGATCCGGCCCCGGCAGCGGCACATTGGCCGGCGCCTGCTCCGGCGCGGCATCGGGAGAGACCAGCGTCGGCAGTGCGGCGGTGGCGGGCGGCGGCTCTCCACGCTCGATCGCGTCGAGCCGGCGGGTCTCGCGGTCGATCGTGCGCACCGCGAGCCACGAGGACAGCGGCGCGAGATCGACGGTGCGGCTCAGCTTGTCGGGCGGGCCTGCCGCGAACAGCTGGATCTCAGGCGGGGCACCGGAGAGCCCGTTCATGATCGGCGTCAGGCTGGCGCGAATGTCGGCCTGGTCGGCGGGAATGTCGTAGCCGCCGGAGACGATGGCGCGGGCGTTCTTCGCTTCCAGCGGCGTCGCGCCGACGCGCAGGCGCCCATCGCGGATCGTGAACGGGATCTGCGCCGAGGCCACCGCGATCGGGCCTGCCGACAGCGCGGGCTCGACCAGCTGCCGTAGCCTGTTGTCGTCGCTAACCTGGCCGCCGTCGCTGGCGCGGATGGCGATCTCGAACGCGCGGGGATTGAGACCGGCAATCTCGGCGGAGTCGAGCGTCACGGTGCCGTTGCCGGCGAGCGCGCCGGTCAGCGCCGAGACGCTGCGGCCCTGGCTGGTCAGCGCCATCTGCACCGAGGCGCGTCCCTTGGGCAGCGCGAGGTCGCGGTAGCGCAGCGTCGCCGCATCGACATTGCTGAGATCGATGCGCGCATTCAACGCCAGGCCATTGGCGCCATCGCGCGCATCGAGACTTGCCGACATCTCGCCGCCGCCGATGCCGCCCTTGAGCGCATCGAGCGCGAGCGACTGGCCGTCGCCGCGGATCGTGCCCGCGAAGGGGCGCAGCTCGATGCCGCCAGGCAGCGTTCCGCGCAGCGCCTGGAAGGCGATGCGGCCGCGCCAGCCACCGATGAGCCCCGCATTCAGCGGCTCGCCGGCATCATGTCCGGCCGCTCCGATCGCCATCGCGAGCGTCGGCGCAAGATCGAGCGAATCGAGGCCCACCTCGCCATCGACACTCCTTTCCTGATCCAGCGTCACCGCAAGATGACCGCGCAGATGCGAGCCTGAAACGGTGCTGTCGAGATCGTCGAAGATCAGCCGATTGCCGGACAGGCCGACGCGCGCGGACAGGCTGACGCTCTGCGCTGATTTGCCGGCGGAGCTGGTTCCGAACAGCGGCGCCAGATTGGCATTGCGCACGCGCAGGTTCGCACTGCCCTTGGATGCCGACCAGTCAAAATTGCCTTGCGCATCCGCGTCCAGCCCGCCGCCGCTGAGCTTTGCACTCAATTGCAGCGGCTTCTGCCAGGTGCCAGTCAGCTTGCCTTCGAACTGCGAAGCGCCCTCACCTGCGGCCACGATGCGATCGAGACCGAGCAGGGCCAACAGCGCGCCGGCCTGCGGCGTCGATACTTTCGAATCGAGCGTGAAGTCGCTGTTGCGCAGGCGGTCGATGTCGATGCCGCTGACGGCGGCCACCGGCGTCTGCGCGGCCAGCGTCGCGGTCGCCTTGAGCTGCGGCGCATCGAGATCGAACACAACGCGGGCATTGCTGCGATCGGCATGCTCGGCGTTCTTGTCGAGGCTGAGGTCGAGCTTCAGGCGCGTCGCGCCGGGCAATGCCGGGATGGCATCGAAGCGCGCACGCACCGCGGGCGCAAATGGCTCGATCAGCGCGGTCAGCTCGCGCAGCGAATTCGCTGATGACTTCAGGGCGAGCTTGCCGGTGGCATTCTTGCGATCAAAACTGCCGTTCGCCTCCGTGGTCACGCCGCTGGCCTGGCCGAACCGCAACTGCTCCAGCGACAGCGACGCCGGGCCGTAGCCGAGCTTTGCCGCGAACGGCCGCAGCTCCTGGCCGGCGGAGGTGGCGCGGCCGATATCGAGCGAGAGCTTCGCCTCCTCCGGCCATTCGCCCTGCGGCCCGGCAAGCGCGCGCACAAAACTTGCGGCGGCGTCGAGGTCGAGACGGTCGGCCTTGAGCTCGGCGTCGATCCGCGAGCCCTTGCTGGCGCCGGTCTGGACGAAGGCAATGCGGCCCTCCACCGCGCCGCCCTCGATCTCGGCCTTCAGCCTGTCGATGGCGAGATGGTTGGCGGCAATCGTCACGTCGCCCGCAAGGCGCAGCGGCCGCGTGCTGCGGCGGTTGACCTCGCTGCGGCCCTGAAGCCAGGCCACCAGCGTGTCAGGATCGGACGACTCGACACTGAGGCGGCCGCTAAAGCTGTCGGCGCCGGGAGCTGCGCCGTTGAGCGAGAGCTGCGTCATGCCCGGCGCACGCAGCTCGAGCCGCTGGAAGGTCCAGGACCGTCCGTCGGTCTGAAGCTCGGCGCTGATGTTCTGGAGCGGACGGCCGCCGAGCATGATCTGGTCGGAGTTGAATTCGATCTGCGCCGGGATCGGCGCCTGCGGGATCGCGGCCAGCCCTGCGCGCAGCGCCGGCAGGACGCGCTGCGGATCGGCATCGTCCTTGGCAGCATCCTTGGCAGCATCCTTGGCCGTCAGCTTGTCGGCATCGACCTGCCGCGCCGAGAGCACCGCGCGCAGCAGCGGCGAGGCACCGAACTTGAGGTCGCCGACGCCGCCGAGCTTCAGCGCGGCGTCGTCCGTGCCGTAGCTGGCCTCGATCTGGTCGAATTTGGCGCCGGCCGGATCTGCCTTGAGCTTGGTCGTGAGCTTCCAGGGCATCGGCCCCGCCTCGCCCGCTTTCTTTGTCGCGGGCACCGCGAACGTCAGCGCGCCGTCGAATTTCGGCAAGCGGTTGTCGAAGGCGAGCACGCCTTCGAGATCCGCGAGGATGGCACGCTCGCCGGGATCGACGTTGAGGTGGAGACGCGTGGCGTTGCCGTCGGCGGTCGGGCCGGAGGAGATGCGGAATGGGTAGCGCACCCCATTTGCGGTGAAACGGCCGTCGCCGCGCACCGAGCCCGCGAGCGAGCGCACGTCGCCGGAAAAGGCGATGTCGCTCAGCTCCAGCGTCGAGCGGCTGGCGGCATCGTGCAGGGCGATGCGGCCGGTGAGATTGAGCCGCTCGATGGCGAGCGATGCGAGATTGAAGGCGCCGCTCGCAGTGGACGGCAAATCGACCCGCCCGCGCGCGTCCAGGCCGAGATCGACCGCCATGCCGCCGACCGAAAGCTCGGTGGCACGCCATTCACCGCGCATGAGGGGGCCCAGGCTGAACTCGACGTCGAGCTTGTCGGCGCGCAGCCGGCCGAGATCGTTGTTGCCACCGAAGGTGACCGAACGCAGCCGCAGCGTCGGCGCCGGCAACAGCCGCGCGTCGAGCGCGCCCGCCACCCGCACCGGCACGCCGATGATCCGGCTGGCCTCCGCCTCGAACTGGGGCCTGAACTGGTTCCAGTCGATGAAGTAAGGCCCGATCAGCGCGGCCAAAAGCGCAATGATGAAGGCAATCGCCAATCCGAGCAGCGTCGTCTGCACGGGTCTCCCCTCGGCCAAAACGGCGCCCGGACCAGACCTTGCCCTGGGAAGGCTTCAGGCGGGCCGGAACAGCCCCTTATATAGGGGGAAGTGTGGCGAAGTCACAGCGACTGTTGCGCACGGAGGTTAACGCTGAGCGCCCTCACCAGCTCGCCGGCAGCCGCGTCAGGCCGCGCAGCACGAAGGTCGGCCGCCACTGCGGGTTTACGACGTCGTCGATGCGCAAATCCGGCAGCCGGCGGAGCAGCGTCGCGATGGCGATCTCGGCCTCGATGCGCGCCAATTGGGCCCCCAGGCAGAAATGGATGCCGCCGCCGAACGACAGCGGCTTCACATTCTGGCGGGTGACATCCAGCCGGTCGGGCCGGTCAGGATAGACCGCCGGATCGCGGTTGGCCGAGCCGAGCAGGCAGAGCACGGTCTCGCCCTTGGGGATCTTCAAGCCGCCGAGATCGTCGATGTCCTCCAGCGCGACGCGCCCGGTCATCTGCACCGAGGAATCGTAGCGCAAAAATTCCTCGATCGCGCCCACCATCAGCTCGGGCCGCGCCTTCAGCAGCGCAAGCTGGTCCGGATTGCGGTGGAGCGCCAGGAGGCCGTTGCCGATCAGATTGACGGTGGTCTCGTGGCCGGCGCCGAACAAGAGGATGATGTTGGCGGTCAGCTCCTCATTGGTGAGCTTGTTGCCGTCCTCCTCGGCCTGCACGAGCTGGGTGATGAGATCGTCGCCGGGACTGCGGCGGCGCAGCTCGAACAGCTGCTGGAAATACATCTGCGCCATCAGGTTGCCGGCGTTGCCCTGGCTGATCTCCTCGGGCGAGAGCGGCACCGGGTCGAGCAGCCGCCCGCCGTCGCGCGAGCTCTTGTAGAAGGTCTCGCGGTGCTCCTCGGGGATGCCGAGCATGTCGCAGATGATGGTGACGGGCAGGCGGAAGGCGAAATCCTCGATCAGGTCCATGTGGCCGCGATCGATCACGGCGTCGATGGTCTGGTCGACGATCTCCTGGATGCGCGGCCGCATGTCCTCGACGCGGCGGGCGGTGAAGGCTTTCACGACCAGGCCGCGCAGGCGGGTGTGGTCGGGCGGATCGGCCTGCAGCATCCAGTGGCTCATGCTGCGGAACACCGGCTCGTCCATGATCTTTTCGCTATAGCGGCGCTTGGAGCGCTCGACGAAATCCTTGCCGAAACGCCTGTCGCGCAGCACGAGGCTGACATCGGCGTGGCGGCTGGTGACGAACTGGCCGAACGGCGTCACATGGATCGGATCCATCGTGCGCAGCCGGTCGTAATGCGGATAGGGATCGCGGATGAAGTCCGGCGACAGCGGGTTGAACAACGGATCGCCGTTCGCGCCTTGCACTTGCTCGTTCATGGTGACCTCAATCGGTTGCCGCATGACACGAATACGCAAGGCTGCCCGACAGCCCGGCGTAACCATCCCTTGGAATTTTCAACTCGATACATTGTTGTATCGAGTTGCATTCTGCCCTAAGCTGCCGGGATGTCAAGGGTGAGAACCAGGCCGACCAGGGACGATACGCGCGACAGGCTGTTCGAGGCGGCCGCGCGCGTGTTCGAGGAAGACGGCATCGGCGGCGCCAGCATCGAGGCGATCGCGGCCGCGGCGGGCTTCACCCGCGGCGCGTTCTATTCCAACTTCAGGAGCAAGGACGAATTGATCATCGCCATGCTCGAGGACCATGTCGAGCAGTCGATCCGCCGCAACCTCGACATCCTCGCGCAGCACGACAATCTCGACGATTTCATCGCGGCACTGAAGACGATGGACCGCAGCAGACAGGATCCGCTCGGCCGCTCGCCGCTGCTGCACATGGAGATGATCCTGTTCGTCGCCCGCGCCGAGAAGCGCCGCCCGGAACTTGCAAAACGCCTCCGCGCGCGGCGCAAGCTGATCGCCGACATCGTCGAGGCGACGTTGAAGAGCAACGGGCGGAATGACAGTCTGAACCCGCCCTGGATGGCCTCCGTCGTGCTCGCGCTCGAAGACGGTTTTCGCCTGCACCGGCTGATCGATCCCGAGACGACGCCGGCCGACAGCTTTCTGCGCGCGATCACGGATTTGCGACGGAGAACGGGGTTGGCGGCGGGCTGAAAGCGGCTGGAGAGTTGCAATGCCAATTCGTCGCTGGCGTGCAGTCGAGCACTGCCAAGCGCGATTCCAGGCCCTGCTCTCTATTTTCCCGCCCGCGAAACGGCTCTGGATTCACCACCCGCTCCGTCGGAGGCGACGAAGGCGCTTTGCCGGAACGGCGGATGGGCAGGCTGCGGCACCGACAATTCCTGGCAATACATTCGATCGATGTTGTGCTGCATGAGCGCATAACAATCGCATGCGACCTTCTCGAGCCGAGCACGATCGATTTTGATCAGCCCGCGCCGGTCGGATGGGACGGCGCCGGCCTCGCGTAGCTTGTTCATCGTCAGAGTCACGGTCGTGCGCCGCACCCCGAGCAATTGCGCGAGCGCCTCCTGGGTCACCGGAAGAGGGTCGTCGGGAACGCGGTCGTGAAGTTGCAGGAGCCACCGTGCCAAGCGGCCATCCACCCGGTGCAGCGCGTTGCAAGCGGCGACGTGCTGGAGCTGCAATAACAGCGCGCGGGCGTGGACCTGCACGACATTCCTGATGGCCGCGCTTTGTGCATAGGCAGCCCTGAATTTGGCGGCGGAGATCAGCGACGCCGTGCCGGCCATGCGAGCAATCGCGGTCACGGATGAAAGCGCCGGGCCGAGCACGGAAAACGAGGCCAAAGCCCCTTCCCGTCCCATCAAGGTGGTTGCGACCGATTGCCCGTCCGGCATGTCGAGCATGAAGGCGATTGCGCCGCTATGGGGAAAATAAACCGGGTCGAGTTCATCGCCCGACCGCACCAGGACGGCATCGGCTTCGAACGAGACCTTCTGGAAGTAGGGCGTCAGCAGAGCGAGATCCGCAGGCGGCAACGCCGCCAGCAGCCGATTCCCGGTGCCAGTGCGGTGGACGGTCGCGATGCTTTCCCGCGAACGAGCATTCAATGACCGACGGTATCCGTTGATTTCATCCACCATGATTATCCGAAATGCGACTGCCCCGACCAAACTCATCCAAACAGAGCCATCAGGCGAGATCAAGCGCGGATAATTGCGGAGAGCTGACTGCATTCCTCGCCGCGAAATAGCATCTTGCATACATCATACTATTTACGATCGTTGCCACCAGCGAGGTGCCCGCGAAGTAGGCTTCAGCTCGCGGCCGCCAGGTGCAGCGCCTTGCGCTAGCGGTCGCGCTTGCTCTTGTTCGTCGGCAACGGGCAATTGGTGCACACCCTGTCGTCGCACCTGCGGCAGATCGTAAAGCGGTCCAGCTCGGAGGTGTCCTGCCTTGCCAGCAGGTCATGGATCAGCGTTCCCAGCCGTTTGGTTTCAGCCGGCGACAACACATCTAGGAGTGACGCAACGGCCGAAATCCGGGACGCCATCAGATCATTCCGGGCCGCCGCGCCCGTGGCCGTCAGGTACAGGGCGATCTCGCGGCCGTCCTTTCCCGGCCTGCGTTCGACCAGCCGATCCGAAACCAGACGGTCCACCAAGCGTACGGTTCCGGAATGCGACAGGCCAAGGATCCGCCGGAGCTTGTCGTTGGTCATGCCCTGGCCGTAGCCGATGACGACGAGTGCCGCGGGCGTCTCGCCGCCGCGGCCTATGACCTCGCGCGCGCCCTGCTCGATACGATCCATGACGGCGAGCGAAAGCGCTCCCAGTAAATTCGCGATTCCGGTTTCCATGAACCGAACAATATGTGCGCTGCGCACAAAAAACAACTTGACCAAACATGTGCGCTACGCACATATTTGGTCAAGCGCAGACGATGACATGGAGGATGGCGATGAATGCCCGAGCCACCGAAGCTGCAAAGCCGAACACCGGCAGTGACCCCGTCCTGAAACACGTGCACGCCAATGGCCTGCGGTTCGCCTATCTCGAACAGGGGAGCGGACCGCTCGTCATGTTCATGCATGGCTTTCCCGACAACGCCTGGTCCTATCGGAAGCAATTGCAGGTCTTCGCGGATGCGGGCTATCGGGCCGTCTCGCCGTTCTTGCGGGGCTATGCGCCGACCGAGATCCCCGCCGACGGAGTGTTCGATCCCATCGCGCTCGGTCAGGATCTCGAAGCGCTCATCGCGGCGCTGAGCGACGACGGACAAGCACGGGTCGTCGGCATGGATTGGGGCGGCACTTCGACCTTTCAGGCACTGGCCACGGCGCCGTCGGCGATCAAAGCCGCCGTGGTCATGAACACCGCACACCCGATCACATTTTCAAGCATCAGGAGGGATCCGGACCTCGTCCGATCCGTCTTTCATGTCTATTTCTTCCAGATGCCCGGCGCCGAGTCGGCGGTGAACATCGAGGGACTCCCCTTCGTCGATTACCTCTGGAAGCTGTGGTCACCGACATTCAATGATGTCGAGCATCTCCGTTCGATCAAGCAGACGCTCAGCTCTCCCGGCACCATGGCGGCGGCGCTCAAATATTACGGGGGCCTGACCGATGCAGGACGTGCCGGCCGGCTGCCGATCAACGAGATGCATACGCCGACGCTGACGATCTATGGCAGCAACGATCCGACAGCGAGGTACTCGCTGAAGGAGGAGCCGCTCTTCAAGGGGCCGCACCAGCGGATTGTCCTGCCCGATGTTGGCCACTTCCCACACCTCGAGCGAGAGGCCGAAGTCACCGGCCTGATCATGGACTGGTTCAGGACGCACGCACCCGACTGAATGCACATTTTCATTGGAGTGAGCACGATGGACGCCAAGACACAGCAGCAATACGCCGAGACGTTTCGCGAGCTTCACAGGAAGGGCGATCCGCTCGTCCTGTTCAACGCCTGGGATGCCGCCACCGCCAAAGCGATCGCAAAGACCTCTCCGGCCATAGCGACCAGCAGCGGGGCGGTCGCGTCTGCGCTCGGGTATGCGGACGGAGAAAATGTCCCGCTCGATGTGGTCACCGGTCTGGTGTCGCGGATCACCGCGTCCGTGTCGGTCCCGGTCTCGATCGATCTGGAGGCAGGATATGGCGACAGCCCGGAGGCCGCCGCGAAGTCGGCGAGCGAGGTGGTGAAAGCCGGCGCCGTCGGCATCAACATCGAAGACGGACTATCGGGCGGAAAGCGGCAACTCGTCAGTCCCGAACGGCATGCAGCGAAGATCAAGGCGGTGCGGGATGTGGCGCAAGAATTGGGAATTCATCTCTTCATCAACGCGAGAACCGACCCGTTCCTGCTGAAATCAGGATCGCCGGATGAATGCCTGAATGAAGCGGCCAAGCGCGCGAAGGTCTATGCCGAGGCCGGCGCTGACGGGATTTTCGTACCCGGCCTCACCGACCTCGCCTACATCGAGAAGCTCGTCCAACTCACACCCTTGCCGGTCAATATCATGGTGACGCAAGGTGTTCCCGAAATCCGGGATCTTGCTCGAGTCGGCGTTCGGCGGGTGAGTCTTGGGCCGTGGCCCATGATGGCGGCGATGCGCATCATTGGACAGGCCGCGGCCTCGGTCGCCGCGAGCAAGCAATACGGCACGTTCCTGCAACCGAATGCCTGAGCCCGGACATTACCGGCCCAAAGCAGCGCCCTACGCCGACCGCTTCGCCGCGCCGCGGTCCGCCGACGCGCTGTCGAATCGGCCGAGCATCGCCCTCGCCTGCTCGGCGCAGTGCTCGATAACCCAGCGCTCGAAGGCGACGGGGGGGAGCGCGGGGGCGTAGAGGAAGCCTTGCACGACGTCGCAGCCGAGTTCGGCCAGCGTCCTGCGCTGGCCCTCGGTCTCGACGCCCTCGGCGACGACGGTCATGCCGAGGCCTTGGCCTACGCGCACCACCGCGGTGGCGATGGCGAGCGCGCCAGCGTCGTTCTCGATGTCGCGCATGAAACTGCGGTCGATCTTCAATTCGCGGATCGGCAGATGCACGAGCCGGCTGAGGCTGGAATAGCCGGTGCCGAAATCATCGACCGCGAGCCCGACGCCGAGCTCGCGGATCGCATTCATCGTCTCCAGCGCGGCAGCGCCGTCCTGCATGAACGCACCTTCGGTGATCTCGAGCATCAAGGCATCTGGCGGCAGCTCGTATTCGGCGAGGATGTCCTTGAGCCGCGCAGCCAGCGTGACGTGGCGGAAATTGATCGGCGACAGGTTCACCGACACACTGGGAATGTTGAGCCCGGCGCGGCGCCAGCTCGCCAGCTGCCGGCAGGCCTCGCGCACCGACCACAGGCCGATCTGCTCGATCAGGCCGCACTCCTCGGCAAGCGGAATGAACTTTGCCGGCGAGATGTCGCCGAGCACGGCATCGTGCCAGCGCGCCAGCGCCTCGACGCCGTGGATGGAGCCGTCGGAGCTGCGGATCTGCGGCTGATAGCTGAGGCTCAGCGCGCCTTCGGCGATGGCGCGGCGCAGCGCTGCGATCAGCGCCAGCCGCTGCTCGGCAAGTAGGTTCATCTCGGCGCTGAAGATGCGATGGGTCGAGCGCCCGGCCTGCTTGGCCATGTACATGGCGGCATCAGCCTGCTGCATCAAAGTATCGATGTCGGTGGCAAGATCGGGATAGAGGCTGATGCCGATGCTGGCCGACATCGGCATCAGCTTCGATCCAAGCTTTAAGGGCGCGGCGAGCGCTTCGGTGATGCCGGCCGCGACGCGCTCGGCGCTCTCGGCATTGCGTTGCGGCAGCAGGATGACGAATTCGTCGCCGCCGAGCCGTCCCAGCATGTCTTCGGGCCCGATCAGCTCGCGCAGCCGCTGCGCGAGCTGGACCAGCAGCTCGTCGCCGGCGGCATGACCGAGCGTGTCGTTGACGTCCTTGAAGTGATCGACGTCGAGGAAGGCGAGCGCGACGTGGCTGCCGGTCGGGCAGGCGTCGATCGCGGTGGTGATCAGGTGCCGCAGCTGCGCGCGGTTCGGCAGCCCGGTGAGGATGTCGTGATAGGCGAGCCGCGCGATCTCGGCGCGCGCCTCCTTGCGCTCGATCGCGAAGGCGCCGAGATTGACGCAGGCCTCGACGATGCGCCGGTGCCAGTTGCTCGGCGCGCGGGGCTCCCGATAATAGAAGGCGAAGGTCGCTATGACGCGGCCGTCCTTGGCCTTCACCGGGGTCGACCAGCAGGCCCGCAGGCCGATCGCGAGCGGCATCGCCTTGTAGGGCTGCCAGCGCGGATCGGTCTCGAGATCGGTCGCCAGCACCGGTTCGCCATAGAAGGCGGCGGTGCCGCAGGAGCCGACGTCGGGGCCGATGGCCACGCCGTCCAGCGCGCGGGAATAATCGTCGGGCAGGCTTGGGCCGCCGAGCGGATGGATCAGGCCGGCGGCATCGACGTGAAGCAGCGAACAGACGACGTCGGGCGCAATCTGCTCGACGCGGCGGCAGAGCCGGTCGGCGATCTCGCCGATCGGCACCTCGTCGGCGAGCGCGCCCATGATGAGTTGCTGGAGCGAGCGCAGCTGCTTGGTCTCGGTGATGTCCTCAAGCAGCGCGAAGATGTGCTTGACCCGGCCCTTCCTGTCGCGAAAGGCGTCAATCCGGGCGCCCACCCAGATCTCCTCGCCGTCCTTGGTGTAGATCAGGACCTCGACTTCACCGCCCGGACCGCCCCTGATGAGGCGCCGTCCGATCCTCGTCAGCGCCTTGCGGTTGGTGTGACGGCCGGCCAGCAGGTCGGTTGCGCGCCGCCCCTCAGCTTCCGCGGCGGAATAGCCGAACAACGACGTGAACGCCGCATTGGTGTAGCGGATGTCGAGCTCGGTGTCGGTAATGAGCACGGCGCGGTTGGTCTGATCCGAGACGGTGTCGAGCAGCGCGATGCGCGCGCGGCGTTCCGCTTCAGTGGTGACGTCGCGCGCGAACACGACGTGATGAGTCACGCCGCCGTTTGCAACGGACGAAAGCGAGATGGCGGTCCTGATCCGGCTGCCGTCATGCCGCGTGAGGCTGATCTCGTCGCGGAACTCCGCGATCGGGTCGGCGTGCAGGCATTTGAGAGTGAGCAGTTCGGCGTCGCGGCCGAGCACCTCAGCGCGCGCAAGCTTCCAGATCCGCTCCGCACCGGCGTTGAAATGCGTGATGCGACGCGCGCTGTCGACGATGATGATGGCATCGTCGGCGCGTTCGAGCGCAGCCAATAGTACGTCCGGCATTTCGGTCACTAGGCAATCGGAGGCAGACATCGTTGGAACCGGAGGGCATCGCAAGGTGCGGCAATCAACCGACGCTAGCGCTCCGATAGTGTGCAATATCTTTTTTGCATCCGGTCGCGTCCCACCAAGACGCGACGTGCTTAACGTTCCGCCAAGGAGACGACGGCAATGCGGTGCATGAGGAACCTGTCATGCACCTGTTTCGCTCTGAAGCTCGTGCAGCCGGCCGGCCACGGCCCGCACCTTGCGCGGCGCGGCCTGCCAGATCGAAAGCGCCGACAATCCGCTCACGATCATAGCGATTCCGAAGGCGAGCGTGTAGTCGCCGGCGCGATCGTAGAGAAAGCCGGTCACCCACGGACCGGCGGCACCGCCCGCCAGCGCGGCCAGCATGATCGTGCCAAAAATGCTGCCCTGGTGCCTGCCCTGAAAAATTTCGAACACCACCGCGCCCATGATCGAAGTGAGGCCGTAGCCGAGCGCGCCTTGCGTGAACACCATGATGTAGACCAGCCACAATGACGGCTGGAACTTCAGCGCCATCAGCGCCGCGAAGCAGATTGCAAAACCCGCACAGCTGATCGCCCACACCCATTCCCGCCCGATCCGGTCGGAGACATGGCCGAGCAGAATCTGGCCGGGAATACCGAGCAGGCTGACGATGCCGAGCGCCCACACCGCGACGCCAGGGCTGAAACCGATGTCGAGCAGGAACTTGGTCTGGTGCACCTGCACCGCGTACCAGATGTACAGGCCGCAGAAATAGCCGAGCGCGATCCACCAGAATCGTGCAGTTGCGACGGCGCGCTTCAGCGTCCATTCGGTGTGGGCCCAGACGGGATCGACGACGTTGGAGACGGGCTTTGCCGCTCCCGCGGCCGGAGCAGCATCGCCATCCGGCTGAAGGCCGATGTCCTGCGGACGCTTGCGCAGCAGCAGATTGATCGGCGCCAGCACGATCACGACGAGCAGTCCCATCGCGGTGCAGGCGGTGCGCCAGCCGGTCTGCTCGATCATGTGCTGCACCCATGGCAGCAACGTCACCGAGCCGATGCCGACGCCGGCAAACGCGATGCCGATGGCGAAGCCGCGTTTGCGGATGAACCAGTTCGGCAGGAACAGCGACTGGCCGGAATAACCGAGACACACTGAGCCGGCGCCGACCATGACGCCGATGGTGACATAGAGATGCCAGGGCGAGCTCGTGAGCGGTGCGAGCAGCAGGCCTCCACCCATCAGCACCACACCGAGCTCCATCACCGCGCGCGGGCCGGCGCGGTCCATCAGGCGGCCGATCAGCGGGCTGACCACGCCCGAGGCCACGAAGCCGAAGGAGAAGGCGCCCGCGGTGATGCCGCGCTCCCAGCCGAATTCGGAGATGATGGGCGGAAAGAACAATGAAAAGGCGGTGCGCGCGTTGACGCCAATGGCCATGGTGACGAAGGTCACGGCGACCACGACCCAGCCGTAGAAGAATGGAAGCCGCATGTTATTTTTATTTCATCCCTGGACGGTCCTTCGGACCATCTCGTGAAATCCGGGTCAAGCGCTTTTCATGCATGCCCGCTGAGCGACAGCGCGGTCGCATTTGAGAGCGGCCCTGCGTCCATCCTTCGAGGCGCGCGCTCAGGCGGCGTCGCGCCGTGAGCGCTTGGCGGGCGCGTCGAACAGGATCCGCTCGATCGGCTGCGGACGGCCGAACAGATAGCCTTGCGCAAAATTGACGCCGAGCGCCTTCAGCCGCTCGAACTCCTCGCGGGTCTCGACGCCTTCCGCGGTGACCGACATGTCCAGCCCGCGCGCCAGCGTCACGATCGAGGAGATGATGGCGGAGCTGCGCGGCTGATTCGTGAGGTTGCGAATGAACGACTTGTCGATCTTGATCTTGTCGAACGGGAACGCAGTCAGATAGCTGAGCGAGGAATAGCCGGTGCCGAAATCGTCGAGCGCGAGCTCGATGCCGAGATGCTTCAGCCGCTCCATGAAGGCGTGGTTCTCGGTGCCGCGCTCCAGCAGCACGGATTCCGTGATCTCGATTTCCAGCCGCTGCGGCGGCAGACCGGAATCTGCGAGCGCCGCCGAGATCATCTCGAACAGCTCCGCCTCCTTGAACTGGATCGGCGACAGGTTGACGGCAACCATCAGATCGGGCGGCCAGTTGGCGGCGTCAGCGCAGGCGCGGCGCAGCACGAATTCGCCGAGCGGCACGATCAGTCCGGTCTCCTCGGCGAGCGAAATGAACTGGTCCGGCGGGATCAGTCCGCGCGTCGGATGCCGCCAGCGCACCAGCGCCTCGAAGCCGCGCCGCACGCCGCTGAGGGCATCGACGAACGGCTGGTAGTGCACCTCGAGCTGACACTGCGCGATGGCGTCGCGCAAGTCGCCTTCCAGCGTGTTGCGCGCCTCGAGCTCGGCCGACATCGCCTCGTCATAGATGGTAAAGCAGTTGCGGCCCGCCGATTTCGAGCGGTAGAGCGCGAGGTCCGCTTTCTTCAACAGCTGTTCCTGATCGCTGCCGTGATCGGGCGCGATCGCGATGCCGATGCTGGTGCCGATCTCGACGCGATGCCCTGGCAGCAGGAAGGGTTCGGCCACCAGCTTGGCGATCCGTCCCGCCAATTCGGTCGAGCAGGCGCGCTGATCCTGACACCGCTCCTGGATGATGGCGAATTCGTCGCCGCCGAGCCGCGCCAGCACGTCATTGGCGCGCACTGCGGATTTCAGCCGCTGCGCCACCTGGCGCAGCAGCGCATCGCCGGCACCATGGCCGAGGGAATCGTTGACGTTCTTGAAGCGGTCGAGGTCGAGCATCAGAATGGAGAAGTTGGGGCCATCGTTCTTCAACCGGCCATTGAGCTCGTCGAGCCGGGCGAGGAAGAAGGCGCGGTTCGGCAGGCCGGTCAGGATGTCGGTCTGGGCGAGCTCGAGCACCCGCCGGTTCGCAAGCGACAGCCGGCGTGAATTGCGGCTGGCGAGCATGAGATAGGTCGACAGCGACAGCGTCAACAGCATGCCGACGATGAGGACTGCGGCGGCGCGATCGTAGGACGTCTCCAGTGAACCGCCCGCTGACGGCATGGCGCGCACCTGCCAATCGGTATCGCCGATCTTGAGAGTGCCCGACCAGTGCAGGGTGCGTTCGACATCGCGAATCGACCGTGGCGCCTTTGCAGCCGACGAATAATCCGGCTGCGTTTGCTCCAGGCTGACGATCTGCCCCGTGAAGGGCGGATAGACATTCACGCTGACGGCGGGGCTTGCTCCGGTCGTCACGCGAATGGTCTGGATCAGCAGCGGCAGGTCGAAGATGCCGACGACGAAGCCGGCGAGATTGCGGCGGCGGTCCGCGACGGTCTCGCGCGAGGTTCCCTTGGCGTAGACGGGAATGGCGACGAGGACGTCGGGCAGCTGGCCGCCCTCCTTCGGCTCGTAGAGGCGGGTGCGAATGGCAGCCAACCGATCGTTGTCGCGCGCGCGTTCCAGGACTGCGCGGCGCTCCGGCACCGTCGAATAGTCCATGCCGTAGACCGAAGACGTCTTCGGCTGGGTCGAGTAGAACACCGGAAAATACTCGTCGCTCTGCGGTGCGGTCACAAAGCCTTTGTCCTGGAGCGCCTTGATGCGATAGCCGGACACGCCGTCGGTGATCGCCGCAGCCTCGTAGTCGGTGCGCTCCTTGCGGTTGACGCGCGGCAGCCAGGCGATGCGAAGCATGCCGGGATGGCGCTCGAACAGCCGGGCGCTGAAGGTCTCGAATTCGCTGCGGGTGATTTCCTCGTTGGTCGATTCGAACAGCGTGCGCAGCGCGACGAGCCTGGAGATATACTCGTTCATGCCGTTCTGCATGACGATCGCTTCGGTTTCGGCCGCGTTCTCGAACTCGATCTTGTTAACGCGGTCCTCCCATCGCGCCACGGCGGCCGCGCCGACCAGCGAGAACAAGACACCGACGCCGACCGCGACGAGCGCCGGACGATACAGCCCGAGCAGCGGCGCGGCACGCCACCGTCCGGTCATGCGTTTCCGATCCTGATCGTTCTGATCGCGGTCGCCCATCCTGAAACCGCCCCGTCCCCTCTTCGCGACGCACCGAACCTCTGGTTGAGGGTCCGGAACCACTATCGGAACAAGGACGCGGTTAAGAACTGCACAATTTCGGAACCGAGCCGTTGTGCATTGCGTGGCTTAGTTAATGAAGTGCGCCAATGGCGCGGCATTGTGGAAGTAACTTGCCGGTTTTACCCGGAGTACTACGGTCCGCCGGTACATCGCCCAATTAGCGAGCTATTCAGGCTGCCGGGATAATGCTTCGCGGAGCTTCTCCGTTCATCCGGCAAGACCTCCCCGATGTATCGATTTCGATCGGCGCCATGCGTCGTCCTGACCATCGCGCTTTTGGCCGCAACCATGCTCGCGGCCAAAGCCGACGAGGCCGGCGTCAGCGCGGATGCGATCCTGTTCGGCCAGGCCGCCGCGCTCGAGGGTCCCTCTTCCGCGCTCGGACAGCGCATGCGGCAAGGCATCGTCGCGGCGTTCACCGAGATCAACGCCAAAGGCGGCGTGCACGGCCGCAAGCTGCAATTGATCAGCCGCGACGACGGCTACGACCCCGACCGCTCGGTGGCGCAGACGCTGCGGCTGATCGAGGACGACAAGGTGTTCGCGCTGATCGGCGCGGTGGGCACGCCGACTGCGATGGCGACGATTCCCATCACCAGCGCCAGGAACGTGCCCTTCATCGGCCCGTTCACCGGCGCCGAATTCCTGCGCGATCTCGAACTTGCAAACGTCGTCAACATCCGCGCGAGCTACGGCGCGGAAGCCGAAGCCTGGATCAAGCACCTCACCGAGGATCGCAAGTTCACCCGCATTGGCATCTTCTATCAGGATGATTCCTTCGGCCGTGACGGTCTGACCGGCGTGAAGCGCGCGCTCGCCAGACGCGGCCTCGAGCTCGCCGCCGAAGGCACCTTCGAGCGCAACACCCGCGCGGTTGCTCAGGCCTGGCGCATGATCAAGCGCGCGGACCCCGAAGCCATTGTCATGGTCGGGACCTATGGTCCCTGTGCCGAGTTCATCAAGCTCGCTCACCGCAGCGGCGCTCGTCCGACCTTCGTCAACATCTCCTTCGTCGGCGCCAATGCGCTCGCGAAGGAGCTCGGCCCCGAGGGCGAAGGCGTCATCGTCTCGCAGGTCGTGCCATCTCCCTGGGATCGCTCCTTGCGGCTCGTCGCCGACTACCAGGCGGCCCAGACAGCATTCGACCCGGCGCTGACGCCCGATTTCGTGTCGCTCGAAGGCTATCTCTCCGGCCGCCTCGCGGCCGCCGCGCTGGAAGCGGCCGGACCGAACCCGACGCGCGCGAGCCTCTTGCGCGCCATCAACGACGTCGGCCGCTTCGAGATCAGCGGCAGCATCGTCACCGTCGGCACGCGCATGATCGACGCGCCGCCGAAGGTATATTTGACGGTGATTCAGAAGGACGGGTCGTTCAAGGCCGTGGATCGGCTTTAGCGCGGATCAAGGCCGCCGCGTCCAGCGGTCGGCGTTGACGGCGCCTTGCGGGATCTCCCCCTTCACGATCGCCTCGACCTGACGCACCGTTTCCAGCGACTGATATTCGATCGCCTGCGGGGTCAAGCCGCCGACATGCGGCGTGGCGATCACGTTCGGCAGCTTTGCGAGCTCCGGTGTCGGCATTTGGTCGGGCGCGCGACCGACATCCATGGCCGCGCCGGCGATGCGATGCTCAAGCAATGCCCGAGCGAGTGCTGCCTCGTCGACGAGATTGCCGCGCGAGAGATTGATGAAGACGGCGTGCTTCTGCATCCGCGCCAGTGCTGCTTCCCCAATCAAGTTCTCGGTCTGCTCGTTGGCGACCGCAAGGCAGACGACATAATCCGACGCGGCGAGGAGTTCGTCGAGAGAGACCTGCCGGATCGCGCCGTCGCTGACGGTCGCGAAGGGATCGGCGACCAGCACCTCCATGCGCAGCACCTTCGCCAACTCGGCGAGGTAGCGCCCGATGCTGCCATAGCCGATGATGCCGATCCGGCTGCCGGCGAGCTGGCGGCCCATCCGCGCCTCCGGCTTGCGGCCGGCCTGGTAGTCGGCCGTGGTCCGCGAGACGCCGCGGGAGAGATCGACCATGAAGCCGAGCGCGAGCTCGGCCACCGCCTGCACGAAGCCGGGGCCGGCACGAGTCACGAGCACGCCGGCCTCTGAGGCCGCCTCGACATTCACGTTGCGGATGTCGACGGCGCAGCGGACGAAGGCCCGCAGGCCCGGCAGCTGCGCAAAGATTTCGCCGCGCCCCTCGGTCATGCGGTCGGCGACGATGATGTCGGCATCCTTGGCCGCACGCACGAGGCCGGCTGCGTCCAGCGGCTCCTCGCCCTCGTGCAGGATCACCTCGGCGGCCGCGCGCAGGCCGTTCAGGCTGCGATCGCCGTAATAGTTCCGCCGCATCTCCGGCGTGTGGGCCAGCAGGACTTTCAAGGGCAAGACTCCTTCAATAGCCGAACGCGCGGCAGCGCGGTCGAGAGCCACGGCACGAAGGCGATGACGAGCAGACATAGCATCAACCGGCCCAGATAACCCGCGCAACAAAAAGAGCTGCGGGATCGTGATCCCGCAGCTCCCGCGTTTCAACGATGGCCGATGTCAGCGCGAATGCGCGCCGCTGAGTTGGCCGCCCGCCGCTTCGACGTCACGCGAGGGACGCAGCGCGTAGGCGCCGTCGCCGAGCAGGGCCTGCGCCGCGAGCGCGATCGCCCAGAAGGCGGGGAATTCCCAGCCGCCCTTCGGATTGGTGAAGAAGAAGCCAGCCGCGCCGTGCACCGAGAAGATCGCGCCGAGCAGGATCGGGATTCCGGCCAGCGCCGCATAGCGGGTCCAGACGCCGAGGATCAGCGCGACGCCGCTGAGGACTTCCACGGTCATGATGAGATAGGCGAGCTCGGGCGGGAAGCCGAGGCTGCCGAAGAACTTTGCGGTGCCAGCCGGGGTGAACACAAAAAGCTTCAGGCTGGCATGGGCGAGGAACAGCGCGCCCAGGGTCACGCGCAGCACCAGCGCGGCGTAAGGGGCGGTACGGGAATCGATCATGGCAGGTCTCCTTTGCGGCGCAACATGATCTATTCTCATATCGATGATAATCTGCTATTTTCGAAATATACCTCACACCAACAGAGTGAGATAGGTTTGCTCGACCGCCTGACCAGCCTGGAGGTCTTCGCCAAGGTCGCTGCAGTCGGCAGCCTCTCCGGCGCGGCCCGGGCCATGGGCCTGTCGCAGACCATGGCGACCAAGCATGTCGCCTCGCTGGAGGCGCGGCTCGGCACAAAACTGTTCCACCGCACCACGCGGCGGCTCTCCATCACCGAGGCCGGACGGAGCTATCTTGAATTTGCCGAGCGCATTCTCGCCGACATGGAGGCCGCCGACGCCGCGATTGCACGCGAACGCGTCGAGCCGCGCGGGCTGCTGCGCGTCAACGTCCCCGTCGTGTTCGGCACAAGGCAGATTGCGCCGCTGATCGCGGAGTTTTCGGCAGCCCATACCGAGGTCACCGTCGAGCTCGGTCTCAACGACCGCATCGTCGACCTCGCCGAGGAAGGTTGGGACCTCGCGATCCGCATCGGCAGCTTGCGCGACTCCAGCATGGTGGCCCGAAAGCTCGCGCCGAACCGCCTCGTGGTCTGTGCCGCACCTTCCTATCTTGCCAAGCACGGCACGCCGCGCACCGTCGCCGACCTCGCCGGACATAATTGCCTCGGCTACACGCTCTCGCAGCAGGCGAGCGCGGCGGAATGGCTGTTCGGCGTCGAGGGCGAGATTCGCGTCCAGGTCAGCGGCACCTTGCGTGCCAACAACGGCGATGCGCTGCGCGCGGCGACGCTGGCCGGCCTTGGTCTCGCGCGACAACCCACCTTCATCATCGCCGACGATCTGCGCTCAGGCGCGCTCGTCGCACTCGCGCTCGACCAGCCGGAGATCCAGACTTCCGCAGTGCATGCGGTCTACCTGCCCGACCGCCGCCCGCCGGCCAAGGTGCGCGCCTTCATCGACTTTCTCGCCGCGCGCTTTGCGCCTGTGACACCCTGGGATCGCGGACTGCCATGACGGCGCACGGCCGGACGCGCCAGCTCCGGCAGACCCACTGCCCGATTTGTCGCACGCCCAACGTGAGCCAGCGCACATACAGTGTCATGGCAGGGACTTAGAAAAGGTGCCATCATCGTGCGCATTGCCGATGGAGGTGACACCATGCGCCGTCCAGCCTTTTCCAATTTGCTGCTTGCATCCGGTTTTCTTGCGCTCGCACAGGTGATGACGCCGAGCGACGCCGCCGCCGAAGCGCGGCTCGCGCTCGTGATCGGCCAATCCGCCTATCGTACGGTGCCGGAACTGCCCAACGCCGCCAACGACGCCAAGGGCATGACGGAGCTGCTCGGCAATGCCGGCTTCACCGTCACCACGGCGGCCAATCTGGCGCAGAACGAGATGCGCGCGGCGATCTCGGATTTCGCCGGCAAGGTTGGCGCCAGCGGTGCCGATACCGTCGCTTTGGTGTTCTATGCCGGCCATGGCCTGCAGATCGACGGCGAGAACTATCTGGTGCCCATCGATCTCGACCCCAAGCGCGAGGCCGACATTCCGCTCCAGGGCGTGCGGCTGAACGACCTGCTCAACACGCTCGGCGCGCTGCCGACGCGGGCGCGCATCTTCATGCTCGATGCCTGCCGCAACAATCCGTTCCCCGCGCTCAGCGGCGCCGGCCATGGGCTTGCGATCGTCGATACCAAGGCCGGCGCGCCCGGGTCCTTCATCTCCTATTCGACCTCACCCGGCGCCGAAGCCGAGGACGGCAACGGCATCGACAGCCCCTACACCACGGCCGCGCTGACCATCGCCAAGCAGCCCAATCTGCCGATCGAGGAGGTGTTCAAGCGCATCCGCGTCGCGGTGGCGCAATCGACCGACGGGCGGCAGATCCCCTGGGAAAGCTCGTCGCTGACCACCGACTTCAAGTTCTTCGGCGAGAGCAGCGGCCAGCCGTCCTCCCTTCCAGGCGCAGATTCGATGGCGCTCGCCAGTGCCACGCGCAGCGTCGAGGATTGGCACAAGGATTTGCAGGGCAAGCCTGCCAAGGTCGCCTATGAGCTCGTGATCACTGAGGACACGGTGCCGGCCTATCAGGCCTATATCGAGCTCTACGCACAGGACGCCCGCACGCCGCGCCTGCGCACCGTGCTGGAGCGGCGGCGGCAGATGCTGGCCTGGGAGCGCGCGGTCTCGATCAACACCCGCGCCTCGTTCGAAGCTTATCTTACGAACTGGGACAACAGCGATCTCGCCGCGACCGCGCGCAGGCTGCTGCTCCGCGTCCAGAACCGCAACTATGGCCTGCCCGTTGCCGCCGCAGCGTCCCCTGCCCCGGTCGCCGTCGCGATGGCGCCGACCTGCCCGTGCTCGACGCCATCGGCACCGGCAACGCCGGTCAATCCGAGCGTCGCGCCCATCATCAAGAAGCGCGTCGACGACACGCCGCCGAAGCGCAAGGTGGTCGAGACGCCGCCGAAGCGCCGGCCTGCTCCTCCGCCCGAGGAAGTGGTCTACGAGCGCGCGCCGCCCCCCGGTCCGCCGCCCGGCGCGGTGATGCAGGGCATCGGCATCGGAATCGGGATCGGCATGGGAATGGGCGGCCGCGGCGGAGATCACTATCGCGGCGACGACCGCAGATATTAAGCCGGTCCGGCACAAACAGAAATCCGGCTCGGCAATGGCACGAGCCGGATCTACTGCGACAGCACCGGATAATCCTGCTGGACGGCCTCCCGGATCCAGCCAGCCTGGATCGCGCGCGAGAGTATCTGCGCAGTCTTGATATCGTCGGCTTTCATGCAGAGATCGACAATGCGACGGACAGCGTCGTCGCGCATCAAATCGTCGGAGATCTTCATCGCGATTTCCATCGCGACGCGGGCCGCGCGTTCATAGCGCCCACGCGTGCTAGTCTGCGCTGAACCTCCGGCGGCTTCGGCGATCGCCCGCGCAGCCTGGCAGATATTGCGAATTCGGTCGGCTGCTTCGATGTCGCCGATCGGCCCCTGGATCGGCTCGTCCCAGATGTCAGCCGGTGCCGGCCTTGCGAACCACTTCATTGCCCCACCCCTGGTCTTCGATTGCTTGCGGCGTTCACGACATGCGGCGCGGGCCGATCGCCTCGAACTGCGCCTTCTGTTCGTCATTCAGCGTCGCGTAGAAATCATCGAGCGCCGCACGCACCGACTTGATGCCATCCAGCATCACGTCGAGGCGCTTGCGGATTGTGGCCATGCGTGCCGGCGGTGTCATCACCTCATTGGGCTCGCAGGCCGCCTTGAGCGATGCACTGACCTTGGCGCTGGTATCCTGGAGCACCTGGAGCGCCGCACGCTGGGTATCGTTCGGATGAATCCTCTCCTCGATCGTGGCGCCGGGCCAATCGAACGCGGCGGACGCGCTGCAACTCTGCACCGACGATCCGCTCGCATTGTTCGATGCGGTCGCGCGCCGCTGGTCGTCAGCCAGCGCGTTGAAGCGTGCCTTCTGCTCGTCGGTCAGCGAACCATAGAACTTGTCGAGCGCAGGCTGGACCAGATCGACGGCCTTCTGCATGGCCTCGACACGCTGCTGCATCGCCGCGAGCCGGCCGGGCGCCGTCGCTGCGGCCTGCGTCGGACAGGATGTGCGGATCAGCGCCGCAGCGTCAATCGAGGCATTGCCGAGCGCATCAAGATCGGCGCCTTGCGCATCGCTCGGCTGCACCGCGGCTGCAATCTGATCGATGGGCAGACCGACGATTGCACGGCGGTCGCTGCCGCAGAGCTGATCGAGCGGCGCGCTACGCGCCCGCCGTCGTCCCTGTGGTTGCTGCGGCAGATAGGCGGACAACCGATCATAACCGTAGGGACCGAAAATGCCGGCATAGATGTCCGGATAGCCGTAGCCCCAGAAGCCGAGGCCGTCGCCCCAGATCGTGTAGTCGTAGAGATCATTGTAGGCGAACGGCCAGAACAGCGGTCCGACCCAGCCATAGCCGCCACCCGCATGTTGCCACCATCCGCTGCTTGCGCCGCTCCAGCCCGCGAGTGCGGCTGCGGCGGCGAGCTGCGCACGCGCCGCCGGATTGCTGATCAGCCGGCCGCTCCGGAATGCGCTGGAGTTCAGGGCATTGCGGAAGTTCGCTGGCCGTAGCGCCGCATTGCGAATCTGACCGAAATTCGGGCCGCCATGCCGGGCGCCGGTGGTGAACCGCATCCCGCGATGATGCCCGCCGCCGTGCGCGTGCCCACCGCCATGGCCGCGGAAATGGCCGCCGCCGTGGTGGCCGCCGCCATGCCCGCCTCCATGGCCACCGCCGTGACCGCCGCCGCCCTTGGCCAGAGCCGAGCCTGCCAGCATGCAGGCAAACGCCACCGCGGCAATTCCGACGACCGGTCGCATCATCACACCCTCCCGCGCAAAGCCCTGCCATTGAGGCATCGGAACTTGGCGGGAATTGGAACCGGCAACGCTGCCGAAAGTTCCCGGTCCCCGGCTGCGCAGGCCCTAGGCCTCCGGCACGATCTTGCCGGGGTTGAAGATATTGAGCGGATCGAGCGCCTTTTTCAGCGCCCGCATCGCATCCAGCGCTTCGGGGCCGAGCTCGGCCTTGAGATATTTCTGCTTGCCCTGGCCGATGCCGTGCTCGCCGGTGCAGGTGCCGTCCATCGCCTGCGCACGCTCGACCAGGCGATGCATGAACTCCTCGCCGCGCGCCATCTCGCCGGGATCATTGACGTCGCAGACCAGCGAGCAGTGGAAATTGCCGTCGCCGACATGGCCGACGATCGGCGACAACAGGTTGAGGCGCTTGAGATCCTCCTCGGTCTCGCTGACGCAGTCGGCGAGACGCGAGATCGGCACGCAGACGTCGGTTGCGACCACGCCGATGCTGTCGCCGGGACGTAGCGCCTTGACCGACCAATAGGCGTCGTGCCGAGCCTGCCATAGTTTGGTGCGGTCCTCCGGCTTGGTGGTCCAGGAGAAATCGCCGCCGCCGCACTCCTTCGCGATTTCGCCAAAGGCCTTGGACTGTTCGGCGACCTCGATCTCGCTGCCGTGGAATTCCATCAGCAGCAGCGGCGTCTCCGGCAGCGTCAGCTTGGAATAGGCATTGCAGGCCTTGACCTGCGCAGCATTGAGCAGCTCGATGCGCGCCACGGGAATGCCGGTCTGGATCGCCAGGATCACCGCCTGACAGGCGCCGTGCACGGTTTCGAATGACACCGCGCCGGCCGCGATGGTCTCGGGGATGCCGCGCAGGCGAATGGTCAATTCCGAGATGATGCCGAGCGTGCCTTCGGCGCCGACGAACAGATGGGTGAGGTCGTAGCCGGCGGATGATTTCTTGGCACGCGTGCCTGTGGTGATGATCTCGCCGTCGCCGCGCACGACTTTCAGCGCCAGCACGCTCTCGCGCATGGTGCCGTAGCGCACCGCATTGGTGCCGGAAGCGCGGGTCGAAGCCATGCCGCCGAGCGAAGCGTCCGCGCCGGGATCGATCGGGAAGAACAGGCCCTGGTCGCGCAGATGCTCGTTGAGCGCCTTGCGGGTGACGCCGGGCTGGATCACGCAGTCGAGATCCTCGGCATGCACGGCGAGCACTTTGTTCATGTCGCGCAGGTCGATCGAGATGCCGCCGGCGGGCGCGTTGACCTGGCCCTCGAGCGAGGTGCCGGTGCCGAAGGGAATGACGGGCACGCGATTCTTGGCGCAGATCCGCACCACGTCCTGGATGTCGGCGGTCTCCTGCGCCATCACCACGCCGTCGGGCGGCTGGTTGACGATCCATGTCGTGGTATGGCCGTGCTGTTCGCGAACGGCCTGCGAGGTGATGAGGCGGTTGCCGAAGCGTGCGGCAAGCTGTTCCAGCGCACTTGCGAGGGCTTTCGGCTCCGGCCGCGGCGGATTATTGGTGATGGTCGTGCCCACGGACATTCCTCCCGAGAGAAGAACCGTGGCAAAGGACATAAAACCGGTCAAGTCAAGGGACCGGACGCATGGCTAGGGAAGGACATATGCCGGAGACTACCGCCTCAGCGCCCCAAGCGCAGCCATTCCGCGCCTCGATCATGCAGATCGAGCCGCAATGGATCGACTACAACGGCCATCTCAACATGGCCTATTACAACGTGATGTTCGACCGGGCGATCGACCAGCTCTGGCTCGAGCTCGGGATGGGGCCGGCCTACATGAAGGAGCGAGGCGGCTCGAGCTTCACCGCCGAATGCCATGTGCGCTATTTGCGCGAGATCCACCTCGGCGATCCCGTGCAGATCTTCGTCTGGCTGCTGGAGGCCGACGACAAGCGGCTGCACACCTTTGAGGAGATGCGTCACGCGACCGAGGGCTGGCTGTCGGCCACGTCCGAGAACATGTCGCTGCACATGGACATGAATGCGCGGCGCGTTGCGCCGTTTCCGCCTGATATCCGCGAGCGCATCGCTGCGGTCACAAAGGCCCACAGCGCGGTAGCCCGACCCGAGGGCATCGGCAGGAGCGTGGCGATGCCCTCGAAGCGATAAGTTCAGGTGCTGTGGTTCACCTCTCCCCAGCGGGGAGAGGTCGGATTGCGCAGCAATCCGGGTGAGGGGCCGCAGCAATAGCTGAGAGCGCAACCCCTCACCCGGATCGCATCTCACGATGCGATCCGACCTCTCCCTACGGGAGAGGTAACGTCGCCGCTATACCCTGTTGCGGCCGCGCGCCAAGCCGACCACGGCCGAGACCAGGAACAGGACGACCGCGATGAAGAAGATGATCTTGGCGATCTCGATCGAGGCGCCGGCGATGCCGCCGAAGCCCAGGATACCGGCGATCAGTGCGATAATCAGAAACGTCACAACCCAGCCAAGCATGGTCAACCCTCGTCTTGATGTCTGTCTGCGTCCAGCGCGGCTGCCGCGCCACCTGCCCAGACAATCTCGACGCGAGAACGATGGTTCCGGCCCACGCAAGAGCGAAATTCGCTGCCTTCGCAGGAACAAATCGAGCGGCCGCGCACGTGGAAAACCCTGTACCGGCGCCCCATATATGGACCAATCCCTGTTAAGAAGGCTCCCTTCCGTCACCCCGCGGTGCCATCGTGGGGCCAATGATTCGCATGACCGAGCCGAGCAAGATCACAGGCGTTCCCGACCACCAGCCCGCAGCCGGCGGCATCGCCGCGCGTGCGCGCGCCTCGGTGGGCCCGAAATATCTCTCCGGGCTCAATCCGGAGCAGCGCGAGGCGGTGGAGACGCTGGACGGTCCGGTCCTGGTGCTGGCCGGCGCCGGCACCGGCAAGACGCGCGTCCTGACCACGCGCATCGCCCACATCCTGAGCCAGGGCCGCGCCCGCCCCGCCGAGATCCTGTCGGTGACCTTCACCAACAAGGCCGCGCGCGAGATGAAGCACCGGCTCGGCCAGATGCTGGGCCATGCCGTCGAGGGCATGCCGTGGCTCGGCACCTTCCACTCCATCGGCGGCCGCATCCTGCGCGTCCATGCCGAGCTGGCGCAGCTCAAGTCGAACTTCACCGTGCTCGACGTCGACGATCAGGTCCGGCTGCTCAAGCAGTTGCTCCAGGCCGAGAACATCGACGACAAGCGCTGGCCGGCACGCATGCTGGCCGGGCTGATCGACGGTTGGAAGAACCGCGGCCTGATGCCGTCGCAGGTGCCGTCGGGCGAGGCCGCGATGTTCGCCAACGGCAAGGGCGGCAAGCTCTATGCGAGCTACCAGGAGCGGCTGAAGATATTGAACGCCGCCGATTTCGGCGATCTGCTGCTGGAGAACATCCGCATCTTCCGCGAGCATCCGGACATCCTGCGGCAGTACCAGCAGCGCTTCAAATTCATCCTGGTCGACGAGTACCAAGACACCAACGTCGCGCAGTATCTGTGGCTGCGACTGCTGTCGCAGGCGCCGTCTTCCTTCACCTCTCCCCGCTTGCGGGGAGAGGTCGGATCACCTTTAGGCGATCCGGGTGAGGGGGTACAGGACCAACCAGAGATATCGCTCGCGGAGAGAGCCCCTCACCCCAGCCCTCTCCCCGTGAAGGACGGGGAGAGGGAGAAAACCAAAAACATCTGCTGCGTCGGCGACGACGACCAGTCGATCTATGGCTGGCGCGGCGCCGAGGTCGACAACATCCTGCGCTTCGAGCACGATTTCCCGGGTGCCAAGGTCATTCGCCTCGAGCGCAATTACCGCTCGACCGGCCACATCCTCGCCGCCGCCTCGCATTTGATCGCGCATAATGAAGGCCGGCTCGGCAAGACGCTGCGCACCGAGGACCAGGACGGCGAGAAGGTCACGGTGACGGGCTCGTGGGATTCCGAAGAGGAAGCGCGCGGCATCGGCGAGGAGATCGAGCAGTTCCAGCGCCAGGGCGAGAAGCTCAACGAGATCGCGATCCTGGTGCGCGCCTCCTACCAGATGCGCGAGTTCGAAGACCGCTTTGTCACGCTCGGCCTGCCCTATCGCGTCATCGGCGGCCCGCGCTTCTATGAGCGCGCCGAAATCCGCGACGCGCTCGCCTATCTGCGCGTCATCAATTCACCCGCCGACGATCTCGCCTTCGAGCGCATCGTCAACACGCCCAAGCGCGGCCTTGGCGACGCCACCGTGCAGATGCTGCACGACCACGCGCGCAAGCGCCGCATCCCGCTGTTCGAAGCGGCACGCGCGGTGGTCGAGACCGACGAGCTGAAGCCGAAGGCGCGCGGGTCGCTTCGCGATCTCATCACGCAGTTCGACCGCTGGCGTGCCCAGCGCGAAGTCACCACGCATACCGACCTCGCCCAGATCGTGCTCGACGAGAGCGGATACACCGAGATGTGGCAGAAGGACCGTTCGGCCGACGCCGCGGGCCGACTGGAGAACCTGAAAGAACTCGTGCGCTCGATGGAGGAGTTCGAGAACCTGCAGGGATTCCTCGAGCACATCTCGCTGGTGATGGACCGCGACGGCGGCGCTGAGGACGACGCGGTGTCGCTGATGACGCTGCATTCGGCCAAGGGACTCGAATTCGACAACGTGTTCTTGCCGGGCTGGGAGGAAGGCCTGTTCCCGAGCCAGCGCACGCTGGATGAGCAAGGCCGCGCCGGGCTGGAAGAAGAGCGCCGGCTCGGCCATGTCGGTCTCACGCGCGCCCGACGCCGCGCGAAAATCTATTTTGCGACCAACCGCCGGATCCATGGCACCTGGTCGACCACGATCCCCTCGCGCTTCCTCGACGAATTGCCGACGGCCAATGTCGAGATCACGGAATCCAAGGGCGGCTCGGCCTGGGGCGGCACCGGCGGCTACGGCGCCTCCCGCTTCGACGACATGGAGGCATTCGGCTCCAGCTATTCGACGCCGGGCTGGCAGCGGGCGCAGGCCAACCGCAACCGCGGCGGTTTCGAGGAAGAGGCCACCTCGTTCTCCTCTTCGTCCTCGCCCGATTTCGGCAGCTTCTCCTCGCGCCGCCGCGGTCCCCTCACCATCGAGGGCGAGCTGGTCGCCAAGTCGACCGGCACGACCTCGGAATTCTCGCTGGAAGACCGCGTCTTCCACCAGAAATTCGGCTATGGCCGCGTCACCAAGATCGACGGCAACAAGCTCACCATCGCCTTCGACAAGGCCGGCGAGAAGAAGGTCGTGGACAGTTTTGTGCAGCGGGCGTGAGGCCATGCCTCACTACATCGCCATCATCGAGGATGCCGGCCCGGACGATGCCGTCGGCGTCTGGTTTCCGGACCTGCCCGGCTGTATTTCCGGTGGCGACGACGTCGACGAGGCCCTGGAGAATGCGCCCGAGGCGCTCGCGCTCTATGCGCAGGACCTGATCGAGGGCGGCCGGCAGCTTCCTCCGCCGCGAACGCTGGCTGAGCTCGAGGCCGATCCGGAATTTGCCGACGATCTCAGGAACCACATGGTCGCCCGGATCGAATTTCCCGCCCGCGCGGATACCACGGAGTGAGGACTGTTCGCCGCACTGGCCGGACTCTCGACAGTTCTGGTCCGAACAGGCCTTGACCATCGCGAACTTCCCCGTATCAGATGCAACCCATGGTCCGGGGCTCCATCACATTGATCGTACTTGTATTGGGGATGCCGTCGCTTGCGGCGGCGGAGACCATGAGCTTTGGCGATTCGATCGGAAAGCTGGCGGCGAGCTGCGGTGCGGAAATCGTCGCCAATTGCCGCGGCGTCAATCCGGATTCGACCCGGCTGAAGGAGTGCCTGTCGCGCAACCGCGACGTGCTGTCCCCGCAATGCCAGAGCGACTATCTCGGCGTCTTCGACGCCATCCAGAAGCGCGTCGCCGCGCGCGTCACGGTGGCGAACGCCTGCCAGCGCGAAATCGTCAAGGTCTGCGGCGGCTCGACCAAGGAGACCAGCAAATCGATCCCCTGCCTGGTCTCGACGCCCAAGGGCATCAGCAACAACTGCCTGAAGGCCGTCGACGACGCGGGGTATCGCTGATGCGCGCGAAGGGGCGCTCCACCGCCGGACTAGGCATCGCGCTGGGCTTCGCCCTGCTCGCGGGCGCCGCCCGCGCGCAGACGGCGGCGCCGACCCGCGACGACATCGTCGGCAAGCTCAACCATTTCGAGGAAGCCGCCGAGGTCGACCTTCCCGCGCTGAAGCAGCAGGTGATGGAGCGCGCCAAGGCCAGGATCAAGAACGATCCCGGTCCGGTGAATCGGCCGCTGATCGCGCCTGACCTCGCCAAGCTGCCCGCCTTCAACGCACAGATCCAGTTCGACGCAGACACGCCGATCATCCAGCCGGCATCCTACCAGACCGTCGGCCGCATTGCGGATGCGCTGGTGCATTCCTCGCTGCTGCCCTACACCTTCCTGATCGTCGGCCATGTCGAATCCAATTCGAAGACGCGCGAGGCCAATGCGATCCTGAGCCAGCGCCGCGCGGACGCGATCCGCGACGTGCTGGTGAACACGTTCAAGATCTCGACCAAGCGGCTGCATCCGATCGGCCTCGGCGAGGAGCAGTTTCTCGACCGGGCCAAGCCGACTTCGGCCGTCAACGGCCAGTTGCAGATCCTGACCTATGCCAAGCTGCCGGAGGAGCCTGCGCGTCCGACTGCGGCACCTGCGCCTGCGGCGAAAAAGCCCGCCAAGAAACGCTGAGCGAACGCGGCTTCGCGCTGACGGAACCCTTTGAAGTTCTAGCCATTTTGTGATCTGTCTCACAGCGCAACAGCGCGGTCTCGCGCGACAATAGCGCCAGTTTGTGCACCGCCCTATCAGGTGCTATAGCCTCTGTTCGCCCCTTCCCCCGACCCCGTGCTGCATGAGACCGAAATGGGTGGCTTTTTTCAGCGCCAACTTGCCGTCTACGTCGAGTACCATCGCGATCCCCGGAACACGGCGATGCATGTGGTCGGCATCCTCCTGCTGTTCACCGGCGCTGTCATGCCGTTGACACTGGTCAAGCTGCCGCTGTTCGGATTCGATGTCAGCCTCGCGGTGATCCTGGCGCTGCCGGTTCTGATTTACTGGCTGCTGCTCGATCTGGGGCTCGGGCTCGGCATTCTGGCCGTCTCCATTGTGCTGTTTTCGATTGCGACCGCCATCGCGGCGCAAGTCAGCATAGTGGCGATGTGGGCGATTTTCGCCACGATGGTCGTGCTCGGCCTCGCCGCGCAGACCATCGGCCACAAGGTTTTTGAGGGGCGCGAGGCCTCGTTGTTCACTTTTCCTTCGCATCTTTTGCTTGGGCCGATGTTCGTGATGGCAAAATTATTCATTGCACTGGGCTTCCGTCGCGACCTTGCCGCGATTCTGGGGCCTCTTCCGACCAATTCCCTTTCGACTCGATAACTTCCAGAAGCGAAACAGCAAACCGTCTTCATGGCTCTCGTACTGGTTACCGGTGGCAGCGGCTTCATCGGACATCATCTCGTAGAAGCGCTCCGCGCCCGTGGGCAGCGGGTGCGTGTTCTCGATGTTCGTGCGCCGGCCGCGGCGAACGCGGATGTTGAATATGCCCATGGCTCGGTGCTGGACCGCGATGCGGTCGATGCCGCGCTGGCCGGCGTCGATCAGATCTATCACCTCGCCGGCCTGCCCGGCATGTGGGCCGCCAACAAGCAGGACTTTCACGAGGTCAATTGCCGCGGCACCGAGATCGTGCTCGCGGCCGCGATGAAGCGCGGCGTGTCGCGCTTCCTGCACTGCTCAACCGAATCGATCCTGTTCCCCTATTCCGAGCTCAACGGTGTTCCCGCCGAGGAGGCACTGCAGCCGGCCGCTGCGATGCCCGGCGCCTATACGCGCTCGAAGTCGCTCGCCGAGCATTGCGCCGCGAAGGCCGCGGCTAGCGGCTATCCGCTCGTGATCGGCACGCCGACCATGCCGATCGGCGCAGCCGACCACAATCTGACGCCGCCGACCGCGATGCTGTGGTACTTCCTCCAGAAGAAGGTGCAGCCGCATCTCAACTTCCTGGTCAACCTCGTCGACGTCCGCGACGTCGCCATGGGCCTCGTGCTGACCATGGAGCGTGGCCGCATCGGCCACCGCTACATTCTCGGCGGCGACTGCGTCCCGCTCGGCAACATCCTGCGCATGATGTCGGCGATGAGCGGCCGCCGGCAGTTTCCGGTCGTCGTGCCCGGCAGGATCGCCGAGCTCTCCGCGATCATGCTTGAATACATCGCTGATCACGTCACGCGCCGGCCGCCGAACGGCACCGCCGAGGGCGTGCGCATCGCGCTGGCCGCGAGCGATCTCTCGATCGGCAAGGCCCGCACCGAGCTCGGCTATTCGCCGCGTCCGATCGAGCCGGTCCTGCGCGAAACCATCACCCACCTTCTCGCCCGCGGCGGCCTGCCCGCCTCCGGCGCCATCGAGCATCACGCGCTCTCCTCGCGCGCGAGCTGAGCGCTCCGCCCAACGCAAAGAACCTTCATGTCCTTCGATTTCAGCAAGCTTCTCTCTGTCGCCTGGGGTGGTTGGACCACGACCTGGCCGACGCAACTGCTCGCCCTGATCTGGCTCGCCTGGCTCGTCAGTTGGGTCGGAGCCTCGTTCTGGCAGGGCCGCACCCAGAAGCAGGTGATGACGCTGGAGTCCGGCCGCTATCGCATCCCGATCCTGGTCGGTGGCATCCTGTTCACGCCGTGGACAGCCGAAGTGCTGAACGAGAAGCCGCTCTGGGTGTTCAGCAACACCGGCGTCTACATCACGGCCCTGATCGTGCTCGCCGGCATCTCCTTCACCTGGTGGGGACGGCTGCATCTCGGCAAATTCTGGTCCAACACCATCACCCACAAGGAAGACCATCGCGTCATCGATACGGGTCCCTACGGCATCGTGCGCCACCCGATCTACACCGGCCTGATCGCGGGCATGCTCGCGACCGGCATCGCGGTCGGCACCGTGACCGCGATCCTCGGTGCCATCCTGATCTCGCTCGGCATGTGGCAGAAGGGGCGGATGGAAGAAGTGTTCTTGTCCAAGGAACTCGGCGAAGACGCCTACGGCGCCTATTGCCGCCGCGTGCCAATGATCATCCCGTTCCTGTCGCCGCGGTGACGAAGAGGCCGCCACACCCTCCGACGTCGTCCTGGCGAAAGCCAGGACCCATTACCCCAGGGAGGAGTTTGGCGGAGAGTCGTCGTCCGGTACTCCCACCGCGCCACAACCGATAGATTCCGCGGTATGGGTCCTGGCTTTCGCCAGGACGACGTTGTGGAGGCAGTACGCCTCGCCGGGAACCGCCGCTCCCTGCCCCCCGTTACGCCTCGAACCTGCACCACCCGCAGAGCATCGAGCCATGTCGGATGCCTACGATTATTTTCGCGAGCACGCGATTGCTGCCGTCCGCAAGGCGCGGGCGTTGCCACCCGGATGGCCGAAGCGGAAGCAGCGCACGGTGGCGCGGGTCTATCACCTCCTGTCCAAGGAGGCCGCGCTCAGACCGAACATCCATCACTTCGGTGATGTTCGCGCGGCACGGCGGCTCGAGCGGCAAATCGGCCGCTGATCTCCGCGCACAGCCCGTCGGCGTTCGTCCCATGCAAATTCGATCGGCTGCCATTCCAAGGGAATAGGCCCCGGCGGCATGCCGCACAGGTTGACGTCTGCCCCGTCAACCAGTTGGATGCGCGCGCACACAGGGGCTTCTCATGACGTTTTCAAGCATCTTTGCGCAGTTCGTTGCGCTCCTCGGCGGCATCGCGCTGCAATGGCGCAAGCTGTCGGGCACCGAGCCGGCACCCGCCTGGGGAGAGACCCCTGCGATCCCCGAGGCGAAGCCGCAAGGCGCGATCCCGACGCTGAAGATGCCGACTGCGCGCGGCTGGAGCGAGGGCCAGAAGCCGACCGTCGCCCCCGGGCTCAAGGTCAATGCGTTCGCGACCGGGCTCGATCATCCGCGCTGGATCGAGGTGCTGCCCAATGGCGACGTGCTGATCGCGGAAGCGACGCAGGTCGCAGGTCCCCCGCGCACCGTGTTTCACTATGCGATGCAGGCGACGATGCGGCGCGCCGCGGCGCTCGGCGTTTCCGCCAACCGCATCACGCTTCTGCGCGACAAGGACGGCGACGGCGTCGCGGAGGTTCGCGGCGCCTTCATGGAAAACCTCAGCCAGCCGTTCGGCATGGCGCTGGTCGGCGACACCTTCTATGTCGGCAACACCGATGGCGTGATGGCCTTCCCCTACGTCGCCAATGCCGACCGCATCACTGCGCCGGGCAAGCGGCTCACGACGTTCAAGCCGGGCGGCCACTGGACCCGCAGCCTGCTCGCGAGCCCCGACGGCAAGAAGCTCTATGCCGGTGTCGGCTCCCTCAGCAACATCGCCGAGATGGGCATGGAGGTCGAAGAAGGCCGCGCCGCGGTCTACGAGCTCGACCTCGTCGCCGGCACGCATCGCATTTTTGGCGCCGGCCTGCGCAATCCGGTGGGACTCGCTTGGGAGCCAACGACGGACGTGCTCTGGACTGTCGTCAATGAGCGCGACGGCCTCGGCGACGAGACGCCGCCGGACTATCTCACCTCGGTGCGCGACGGCGGCTTCTACGGCTGGCCCTATTGCTACTGGGGCAAGACGGTGGACGATCGCGTGCCGCAGGATCCGGCGATGGTCGCCAAGGCGCTTCAACCGGACTACGCACTCGGCGGCCACACCGCTTCGCTCGGCCTGTGCTGGATGCCCGCCGGCACCCTGCCCGGCTTCCCCGACGGCATGGTGATCGGCCAGCACGGCTCGTGGAATCGCAGCAAGCTGTCGGGCTACAAGCTGGTGTTCATCCCGTTCGAAAACGGCAAGCCGTCCGGCCCCGGTCGCGACATCCTGTCGGGCTTCCTGTCCCCCGACGAGAAGGAATCCTACGGCCGTCCGGTTGGCGTCGTGATTGGCCCCGACAAGAAGTCGCTGCTGATGGCCGACGACGTAGGCAACGTGATCTGGCGCGTGACGGGGGCCTAAGCGTTAGGTTCCGACGCAGAGTGTGGCGCGCTGCTTGCGCAGCAGCGCGATCACGGAAAAGGCCGTAATCAATCCGGTCTTGGGATTCTCGGACGGGATGTTCTCGATCGACATCGAGAACCGCGCGGAATCCGCCTCGACCTCGATGCGGTGAACGTTGCGTGTTACGGTCGGGTCGGCCCAGATCTGCACCTCCGTGCGGTCGGGCCCGACGCCCGCAAGCGACAACGCCACCGCGACGTTGAGATTGGCCGGAAAACCCTTTGCGGCCTCGCGCGCGGTGCCTTCGAACAGCTTGAGCGGCTCGCGCAGCTTGTCGATGTCGATGTTGTTCTCGACGATGAACGGCGCGCCCTTCAAGCCGTCGATCGGCTTGCGCGTCACCATCTTCACGGAATGAATGGTGCCGATCGCGGCAGCATTGACGGCATCGAGCCCGATCAGCGCGCCGGTCGGCACGATGATGCGGCCACCATTGGCACGGGCGAGATCGACGAGATCGAAATTGTCGAGCAGCCCGCCGACGCTGACCACGACCGCGGCCTTGCCACGCCTGACCGCAGGCTCGACGATCTCGCGCAGATGCCGGCTCGGCGCACACTCCACCACTATGTCGGCGACTTCGCCAAGCTGGTCGATGGGCAAGACCCGTGGCGAACGGCGCAGGCCACCGAGAAACGCCTGATGCTTGGCGGGATCGCGCATGGCCACCGCCGACAGTGTCAGTCCTTCGATGCCCTGGTCGAGCGCGGTCGCGATCTTGGTGCCGATCGAGCCCAATCCCGCAATGGCAACCCGCAACTCGCCCGACGCTCTCCGTTCAGCCATCGCACCCACCTTTGATCCGAGCTTTCGTCATAGCGCCTCAGGCCTCCCGCGCATAGCTGCGCAGGCGCGCCTCCAGCACCGCCAGCATGGCGTCCCGGGCCGGATCGCGCGAGCCGCGCAGCCATGCGGCGGCGAGCGGCAGCCGGCCGACCGGGCCGACCTGCTTCGGCCGGAGCGGCACGAAGCGTACGCCCGTCACCGCCATCCGTGCGGTCCAGCGCGGCACGATCGCAACGCCGAGCCGGGTCGCGACCAGGTTGATGATGGTCTGCTTCTCATCGGCGACCTGCACGATGCGCGGTGTCAGGCCGGCCTGCTCGAACAGCTTCATCGTGAGGTCGTGGCTGTGCGGCCGCGAGCGGCGGTCCGGCACCAGCATCGCCTCGTCGGCGATGTCAGCCAGCGTGATCGACGTCCTCTTGGCCAGCGAATGCCGCTGCGGGAACGCCACGATCGCCGTCTCCTGGAGCAGATCGCGAAATTCGAGCCGTTTGTCGGCGCGGTCGGGCGGACGCACGAAGGCGAGATCGAGCGCGCCGGTCAGGATCTTCGGCAGCAGCCGGATCGTCTTGTCTTCGAGGAGCTGCACCGCGATGTCAGGATGCTTGTCGCGGAAATCGCGCAGCAGCGGCGGCAGCAATCCCGCGGCCGCGCTGTCGATGGCGCCGACGCGGAGCCGCCGCGCGCCTGCGCGTGAGCGGTTACGCAAATTGCTCTCGACCGCCTCGACGCGGGCGAGGATGGCGCGAGCATCGCGCAGCAGCGTCGCGCCGTCCTCGGTGAGCGACACCGCGCGCGTCGTCCGCGCGAACAGCCGCGTGCCCAGATCCTCCTCCAGCAGCCTGATCTGGCGGCCGAGCGCGGAGGGCAGCATCTGGAGCTGCTGCGCCGCGCGGCCGAAATGCAGTTGCTCGGCCGCCGCCACGAAGCATCGCAGCTGATGCAATTCCATCCCAAATCCTCTCGTGTCGCGAGATCGTCATGCCCGGGCTTGTCCCGGGCATCCACGTTCTTTGCACCGCGCCGCAAGACGTGGATGGCCGGGACAAGCCCGGCCATGACGGCGAGGAAGCGTCAGCGCGCCTAACGCTCACCTCGCATAGGTTACCTCCCGAGGATTATATCATTTTTTTGTATAAACCAGCGCCAATTGAGTCCGTCTCCTTCCCACGCCTAGGCTCGCTGCCGGCGTGGACCTTGGGGTCCGCCACACAACAACAAACCGGAACCTGAGGAGGCCAGGGTGGCGAGCGAGATTCAGACGCGCGTGCTGCGCAAGATCACCTTGCGCATCGTTCCCTTCATCATGTTGCTGTACTTCGTGGCCTTCATCGACCGCGTCAATATCGGCTTCGCGTCGCTGACGATGAACAAGGACATCGGCCTGTCGCCCGCGGTCTATGGCTTCGGTGCCGGCATCTTCTTCTGGGGCTATTTCCTGTTCGAGGTGCCCTCCAACATCATCCTGCACAAGATCGGCGCGCGGATCTGGATCGCGCGGGTGATGATCACCTGGGGCCTGGTCTCGGCCGCGATGGCGTTCGTGCAAGGGCCGACCAGCTTCTACGTGCTGCGCTTCCTGCTTGGCGTCGCCGAAGCCGGCTTCTTTCCCGGCATCATCCTCTACCTCTCCTACTGGTTTCCGGCGCGCCAGCGTGCCGCGGTGACGGCACTGTTCATGGCGGCCGCGCCGCTCTCGACCGTGCTGGGCTCGCCGATCTCAGGTGCGCTGCTGGAGATGGACGGAATGCTCGGCTTCAAGGGCTGGCAATGGCTGTTCGTGCTCGAGGCGCTGCCGGCCGTGCTGCTCGGCTTCGTCGTGCTGGGCTTTTTGACGGACCGTCCCGAGAAGGCGAAATGGCTTGCGGAGGACGAACGGCGCTGGCTGGTCGAGACCATGAACGTCGAGACCACCAGCAAGGCCGCGACCGCAAGCCACAGCATCTGGCGCGGGCTCGCCGATCCCCGCGTGCTGGCGTTGTCGCTGATCTATTTCGGCACTTCGGCCGGCCTCTATACGCTCGGCGTCTGGGCGCCGCAGATCATCAAGCAGTTTGGCCTGTCCTCGCTTCAGGTCGGCTTCCTCAATGCGCTGCCGGCAACGGCCGCGGTCATCGCCATGATCCTGTGGGCGCGGCATTCGGACCGCACCGGCGAGCGCACCTGGCACGTCGTGTGGGCCTGCCTGATCGCCGCCGCGGGTCTCGCCTATGCCGGGCTCGCGACCGGCGTCGTCGCCGTGCTGGTCGCGCTGACGCTGGTCAATATCGGCATCTCCTCGGCAAAACCGCCGCTCTGGAGCATGCCGACGCTGTTCCTGTCCGGACCCGCGGCCGCGGCCGGCATTGCCACCATCAACTCGATCGGCAATCTCGGCGGCTTCGTCGGTCCCGCCATGATCGGCTGGATCAAGAACCAGACCGGCAGTTTTGTCGGCGGGCTTTACTTCGTCGCCGGCCTGCTCGTTCTCTCCGCCGCCCTCACCCTGCTATTGTCGCGCGCGCAACCTGCGCCCGTCGAACCTGTCCCGCAATCCCACTGATCTCTCAACGGAGCATTCTCATGCGCACCCATTCGATCGCAGCCATTCCCGCCGACGGGATCGGTCCCGAGGTCATCTCGGCCGGAATCCGCGTGCTGGACGCGCTGGCAAAACGCAGCGGCGACCTCGCCTTCAACGTCAAAACGTTCGACTGGGGCTCGGACTATTACAAGAAGCACGGCGTGATGATGCCAGCCGATGGGCTCACCGAGCTGAAGAAATTCGACGCGATCTATTTCGGCGCGGTCGGCGCGCCCGACGTGCCCGACCACATCACGCTGTGGGGCCTGCGCCTGCCGATCTGCCAGGGCTTTGACCAATACGCCAACGTGCGGCCGACCAAAATTTTGCCGGGCGTCGCCTCGCCGCTGCGCAATGTCGGCGTCGGCGATCTCGACTGGGTGATCGTGCGCGAGAATTCGGAAGGCGAATATGCCGGCATGGGCGGCCGCGCCCACAAGGGCCTGCCGGAAGAAGTCGGCACCGAGGTCGCGATCTTCACCCGCGTCGGCGTCACGCGGATCATGCGCTATGCGTTCCAGCTCGCGCAGTCGCGTCCGCGCAAGCTGCTCACGGTCGTGACCAAGTCGAACGCGCAGCGCCACGGCATGGTGATGTGGGACGAGATCGCCGCCGAGGTCGCCGCTGATTTTCCCGACGTCAGCTGGGACAAGATGCTGGTCGACGCCATGACGGTGCGCATGACGCTGCATCCGAAGAGCCTCGACACGATCGTGGCGACCAATCTCCATGCCGACATCCTCTCCGATCTCGCCGGCGCGCTCGCCGGGAGCCTCGGCGTCGCGCCGACCGGCAACATCGATCCGCAGCGCCGCTTCCCATCGATGTTCGAGCCGATCCACGGTTCGGCCTTCGACATCACCGGAAAGGGCATCGCCAACCCGGTCGCGACGTTCTGGACCGGCGCGCAGATGCTCGAGCATCTCGGCGAGAAGGACGCGGCCTCGCGGCTGATGGCAGCCGTCGAGCGCGTCTGCGCAGCCGGCGTGCTGACGCCCGATGTCGGCGGCAAGGCGACGACGAAGGAAGTAACCGACGCCGTGATCGACGCGATCCACGGGTCGAATGTGTAGCTGATCTAGCCGAGTTCGTGCCGCGAGGCCGGTGCGCCCCCTCGCCCGCTTGCGGGGAGAGGGTTGGGGTGAGGGGGACTCTCCCCGGGGACGGTGATAGTTGGATTCGCGGAGGCCCCCCTCACCCGGAATTTGCTCTCGCAAATTCCGGCCTCTCCCCGCACGCGGGGAGAGGCGAAGAGCCCCTACTTCCGCGACGTGGCCGGAGCAGGCGGCGGCATCGCCATCGCTGCGGCCGGCTCCGGCGGTGTCAGATGGCGCGGGACGATGATGGTCTGGCCGGGGGTGAGCTGCGCGTCCTCTGCAAGCGAATTGCTCTGCGCGAGCGACCACAGCGGCACGCGGTTGGCGGCGGCGATGCTCTCCATGGTGTCGCCGCGACGAACCGGCAGCCGAACGCCGCTGTCCCATAATTCGACCAGCGTATCGGCGGGCACGAGATAGCGCAGCGGCACGGCATCGGCCTGGGTCTGCGGTGGGATGCGCGGCAACTTCGTGACCATCTCGACGATCTGGCGATGGATGTCGTCGGACTTCTCGATGTTGATGTGCGAGACGCGCGCATTTTCCTTCAGATCATAGCTGGCATAATGACCGCGAAAACCGGGCACGGCCACGACGTCGCCGCCGCCGAGCACGCTGTCGGACAGGAAGATGTTGATGAAGCGCTCGACATTGAGCGGCACGTCGCCGGTCGCATGCGCGGGATCGATGGCGATGACGAGGCTGATCGGGATGTTCTCCTTGGCCGCCATCTCGGAGATGACGATCGAGCACAGACCGCCCATGGAATGCCCGATCAGCACGATCGGCGCCGCCTTCTCCTTGTAGCTGGCGATGACGCGATTGCCGATCAGCCGGCACAGGGTGAATTCGTAGACGTCGGCGGAGAAGCCGGCCTGCGTCAGCTTCTCGCCGAGCCGGTCCATGCCGGTCGAGAAGATCGGCCCCATGGCGCCGCGGAACAGATAAACCTTCGGCGGCGGCAATGGCTCAAACGGCGGTGGCGGCGGCGCGGCGGGGACGGCCGCAGTGGTCTTGGACTTGGCCGGTGAGGCCGCGGCCATGCCGCTGCTCAAGGCGAGCAGCGCAACCGCTGCCAGCACGACTAGTCGCCTCACATGAATCATCCGTCCAGCAGTCCCGCCACGGGGAGGCAGTGGCCTCCCCCGCGGGGCTTAGTGACCACCGATTGGGTGGATTTTGGGGCACGGAACCGGCTGCAGCCCCTCCGAAACCCGTCGAGCTGCCGCGCCTTGGCGGGAGATGACAGCTTTGCGACGATCGGCCCGGGTCGTCCCAGCGAGGGGCTAGAGCGGCAGAATCCGATTCAGCAGGTCGAGCAGCGTACGCTGCTCGGCCTCGCTGAGCGGCGCCAGCATCCTTTCATTGTAGGGCTGCGTCAGCCTTGCCCCCTCGGCAATGAGCTTTGCGCCCTTTGGCGTGAGCATCAGCTCGACGGCACGGCGATCGGACTTCGAGCGGTTGCGCTTGATGAAGCCGGACGATTCGAGCTCGTTCAGGATCTTGATCAGGTTCGGCAGGCGCAGGCGGAGCACGCTGGCAAGGCTGCTGGGGGGAACCCCCGGATTGTCGCGAATGACGGCGAAGATCGCATAGGTCGCGGGCGTCAAGCCCAATGCGGCAAACTCCTCGTAGAAGCCTTCGAAGAACTTCAGCTGCGCAAGGCGCAGCATGAAGCCCGGTGTCCGCTGGAGCGCGCGCAGATCCAGCGATGTCTCCGATTGCTGAGCGGACTTCGCTCCGGGTCGTAACGCTTTCGAGCTCATGATCCTCAATCCGCCGCGGCCGGCCATAAGCCAGCCGAATTGACACTCTCAAAAATAGCTATAAAATATAACTATTATTCAGCGGCACCAAGACCGCACATGGGAGGGAGACAATGAACAGCAAATTCCTGCATAAATTATGCATGTTGGCCGCGATGCTGACGGCCGCACCGGCATTCGCCCAGGATGTTGTGAAGATCGGCATCCTGAACGACCAATCGGGTCCGTTCGCGAGCTATCAAGGCATCGGCTCGGTCATCGCCGCCAAGATGGCGGTCGAGGACTATGGCGGAAAGGCCGGCGGCAAGCCGGTCGAGGTCGTCGCGGCCGACCATCAGAACAAGACCGACATCGGCATTGGTATCGCCAGGCGCTGGTACGAGAACGACGGCGTCGACGCGATCTTCGACATTCCGAACTCGTCGATCGCGCTCGCTGTCGCCGGCATGAGCGCCGAGAAGAACAAGGTCTTCGTCGGATCGGGCGCCGGAACGGTGCTCCTGACCGGCGAGAAATGCACGCCGAACACCGTGCACTGGACCTACGACACCTATGCCTATGGGCGCGGTCTCGGCAAAGCGATCGTGCAGCAGGGCGGCAAGAAGTGGTTCTTCATCACCGCCGACTACGCCTTCGGCCATGACCTGGAGAAGCAGGCGGCGGAGGCCGTGAAAGCATCCGGCGGCGAGGTGCTCGGCAGCGTGCGGCATCCACTGGGAACGGCCGACTACGCCTCCTTCCTGCTCCAGGCCCAGGCGTCGGGCGCGAACGTCATCGGCTTTGCCAATGCCGGGGACGACACCATCACGTCGATGAAGCAGGCCGCCGAATTCGGGCTGACCAAGGACCACAAGCTGGCCGGATTGATCCTCGGCATGAACGGCCTGCCCGCGCTCGGACTGAAATTTGCGCAGGGCGCGCAGATCATGAACCCGTTCTACTGGGATCTGAACGACGGCACGCGTGCTTTCGCGAAACGCTTCGCCGAACGCATTCCCTCGAAGGCTTATCCGAACGACATGCAGGCCGGCGTCTATGCCTCGGTCATTCACTATCTCAAGGCGGTCGACAAGGCTGGCGGCGCCAAGGACGGCAAGGCGGTGGTGGCGGCGATGAAGCAGATGCCGACCGACGATCCGCTGTTCGGCAAGGGCTACATCCGCAAGGACGGACGCAAGATCCATCCGCTCTACCTTTTGCAGGTCAAGGCTCCCGACGAGTCGACCTCCGCCTGGGATCTGCTGAAGGTGGTCGCCACGGTCAAGGGCGAGGACGCGTTTCGGTCCGAGAGCGAAGGCCAGTGCCCGCTGACGAAACAATAGCCGTTGGGAGCTGACCATGAGCGGCATTGCATCGAGTCCGGTTGACCCGTTTGCACCTGACTTCCTGATCGACCCCTATCCCGTCTATGAGGCGTTGCGCGCGCTCGGGCCTGCGTTCGCGCTGGAGCGCTACGGCGTGTGGGCCATGGCAGGCTATGCCGAGGTCGAGCCGGCCCTGAAGGACTGGAAGACGTTCATCAGTGGCGAGGGTGTCGGGCTGCACGGCATGAACCCGGCGCTGCCAAAGCCGCTCACGCTCCAGATCGATCCGCCCGATCACGACAAGGGCCGGCGGGTTCTCGGCCGCACGCTGTCTCCCGGCGTCGCAAGGAAGCTGCGCGAGACGTTTCAGCGGGAAGCGGAGAAGAAGGTGTCGGAGCTGATCGACAGAGGCTCATTCGATGCCGTTACCGATCTCGCCGAAGCCTATCCCATGAAGGTATTTCCGGATGCGATCGGCATCCGGCCGGACGGCCGTGAGAAGCTGCTGGCCTGGAGCACGTTCGTCTTCGACAGCTTTGGCCCTGACAACGAGATGCTGGCCGCATCGCGCAAGGCAGGTCTCGCGGCCCAGAGCTGGATCATGGAATGTTGCGCGCGAGATGCGCTACGGCCCGACGGGCTCGGCATGATGATCTACCAGGCGGCCGACGAGGGTGAGATCACCGAGCACGAAGCAACGCATCTGGTGCGGCCGTTCCTCACCGCCGGGATCGACACCACCGTCAATGGCATCGGCAACACCCTGCTCGCGCTCGCCACCCATCCGGATGAATATCGCAAGCTTCACCACAGACCGGAGCTGGCGCGCAATGCCTTCGAGGAAGGCCTGCGCTACGATTCGCCGGTGCAGACGTTCTTTCGCACCACCTCGCGCGACGTCGAGATCGGCGGCGGCGTGATCCCGGCGCATCGCAAGGTGCTGCTGTTCATGGCCTCCGCCAACCGCGATCCCGCGCGCTGGGATAGACCCGATAGGTTCGACGTCGAACGGGTCGCGACCGGCCACGTCGGCTTCGGCGCCGGCATTCACGCCTGCGTCGGCCAGATGATTGCGCGTCTGGAAGGCGAATTGATCTTCAGCGAGCTCGCAAGGCGCGTGAAGACCATCGAGCTCACGGCGGAGCCGAAGCGCAGGCTCAACAATTCCCTGCGCGGCCTTGCCAGCATGCCGGTTCGCATCGCGGCGGCCTGACTGCGTCGCATGTAGCGCCGCGGTCGATCACTGCCGGCTCTTGAGCCGGCTGCGGTGTGCGGCCTGCTTGGCCCGGTTGCCGCAGATCGCCATTGTGCACCATCGCCGCGCGCGCCTTCGGGTATGGTCGGCGAACAGCATCGTGCAGTTATGACCCTCGCATGCCTTCACGTCGGAAAAATCCTCCTCGCAGACGAATTTCGCCAAGGCTTCCCCGATCGGCAGCAGCAGGGATTCAGGTGATCGCCAGCGTCGCATCCTGAGCAGCGCAAGACCGTCACCCTGCTCACCGTTGCGCGGCACGATCTGCCTGAACGCCTCATCGCGCTTCAGGACGCTGTTCAGTGGGCCAAGCTCATGCAACGCCTTCGCAGTGAGCGGCCGGCCGGCATGCGCCTGAACGAAACCGCGAAACCACTCGCGCAAGGCACGGGCCTGAGCCGCGACCTTGTCGAGCTCGCCCGGCATCGCGCGCGCCTTCAGCGCACCCAGCTCATCCGCCGGCACCAGTTTCGCCTGTGCCAGCCAGTCGACCAGACCCTCGCCATCGTCGAGCCAATCGACCGGCGTATCGACCGGTGTCGCCACCGAGTTGAGGAAATCAAGGCCGAGCGAGTCGGCGATGAACATGGCGGGCGGTCTGTCCATGAGCGGTCGCTGTCCGGTCCGAAAGCTGGGCTCTAAGTAACCTCTAAAATGTCGGTTGACAAGTTACGTGATAAGGGTGAATAACCCAAAAACATCGCTTTGACTGGTTACGAACAGCAATGGAGATCGGCCATGACCCCGACCACCTACCGCACCGCAGACGTCGACGGCTTCAAGGTGTTCTATCGCGAGGCCGGCGCGCCCGGCGCACCGAAGCTCCTCCTGCTGCACGGCTTCCCGAGCGCGGGACACATGTTCCGCGACCTCATCCCGCAGCTTGCAGACCGGTTTCACATCGCGGCGCCGGATCTTCCCGGTTTCGGCCAGTCCGACATGCCCGCACGCGACACCTTCCGCTACACCTTCGACAACGTCGCGCGCGTGATCGAGCGCTTCACCGAAGTGATCGGTTTCGATCGTTTCGCAATCTATGTGTTCGACTATGGCGCGCCGACGGGCTTTCGGCTGGCGCTCAGCCATCCCGAGCGGATCACGGCCATCATCTCGCAGAACGGCAATGCCTATGAGGAGGGCCTCAGCGAAGGCTGGACTCCGATCAAGGCCTATTGGCAAGACCCTTCACCGGCCAATCGCGAGGCGCTGCGCACCTTGCTCACGCCGGAGGCCACGCGCTGGCAGTACACGCATGGCGTTCCCGATCCGGCCGTGGTGTCGCCGGACGGCCAGAACCTCGACAATTTCTATCTCGCGCGCCCCGGCGCCGACGACGTGCAGCTCGATCTGTTCGGCGACTACAAGAGCAACGTCGCGCTCTATCCGTCATTCCAAAGCTATTTCCGCACTCACAAGCCGCCGTTCCTGGCGGCCTGGGGCAAGAACGATCCGTTCTTCATCCCGCCCGGCGCCGAGGCATTCAAGCGCGACAACCCCAATGCGGTGGTGCAATTCTTCGACACCGGCCATTTTGCGCTGGAAACGCATGCGAAGGAGATCGCGGAAAGCATTCGCGCGTTCTTGAAATAACGGAAGCTGTCGCCATGGCCCATGCGAGACGATCTCCGGAACGGCTCAGCGCATTTTCGGACGGCGTGTTCGCGGTCCTGATTACGGTGCTCGTGCTGGAGCTTCGTCCGCCGGAAATCCCGACCTTTGCGGCGTTGCTGGCGCTGTGGCCGACGTGGCTCTCTTATGCCGTCAGTTACGTCTTCATCGCGATCGTCTGGGCCAACCATCACCATCTGATGCGCTATGCGAGCGAAGCGACGCCGCGACTGATGTGGTTCAACTTCGCGCATCTGTTCTCGGTGTCGCTGCTGCCGCTCTCCACCGCCTGGATGGCGGTGAGCGAGCTCGCACCGCAGCCGGTCGCGTTCTATGCCGCGGTGTTCTTCCTGGTGAACGCGACCTATGTCGCACTAATCTGGGATCTCGTCGGAGGAGCGCCGGATAGCGAGGTCGCGCCGCGGGAGCGCAAGATCATGCGCGTCCGCTCGATCGTGACCCTCGGCGTCTTCGCGCTCGCGGCCGCGGTCGCCCTGCGCTTCCCCGTCGCCGGGCTTGCGATGTGTTGCTGCTGCCTGATCGTCTATTTGAGACCGGAGGCGCCGGGTGCCGAGGACGGCACGCCGGACAAGTCCCAGTGAGCCAGCACCGTGGCAGAAATCGCTAATTCCGCGCCGGAGCCGCTGCGGCCGCCGAGCGCGCCCGCCCGGGTGTGCCGGGTTGGGCGACTGGAGCTGCCGGGGCGCGCGAGCGCATGATCGCGGCGTCGATCTCGGCAATGACGCGGCGCTGGATCGCCTCGTTCTTGTCGATCGAGATATGGCCGACACCGGTGCCGCGCACGTCGACATTGTCGAGCTTGCCGCGCAGGCCAGCGGCAGCCCGCACCGGCTCGCCGGGACCGTCGCCGATATAGATGTTGATGTAACGCTCGGCGCCGGTTGACAGCTTGGTCTTGAACACGGAGTCGAGGCCGATCGCGAGCTTTACGGGAACGCCGAGCTGGTTGAGCTTGGCGATCATGTCCGGCAGCGCGGTCGCGCCGGAGGAATGACCGACCAGGATGATGGTCTTGAGGCGGCCGGCCTTGTAGGCGGTCGCGGCTTCATCGGCGAGCGAGGACCAGGAGACGAAATTGGCGACGGTCACCGGGATGCCCTGCGCCTGGAGCCGGGCGCCGATCGTGTCGAGCCCAAGCGAGAAGATGTTGAGCACGCCCCGGAGCAGGTAGACATGCGTGGTTGCTGTCGCGGCCTGGCTCGGCGCGGCCTTGGCGCCGGTCGGGCTGATGGCAACAACTGACAGCAGGAGCAGGGCCATCGCCCACACACGGAGGGCGGACAACTGGCTAGCGCCAGCGGTGTGACGGCCGTTCGGTCTCATCGGTGTTTTCCCTGGGGACAATGCGCTTCGCGATTGGCCGGAATCGTAGCCACGGCCTGCTCGCAGACGCAACAAAGAGCCGCGTGAGCGACAATCTTAGCCGCGCTCCGTGACCATCGCGCAACACTTGCCTGAAACCCGCCACCGAATGGCCGGTTTTGAGATCATTTTTCTCCGGGGAATTGCGGCTCGGCAAGGGCGTTCCTATCTCAGGGCTCCGCTGACCCGCCCTTCCCGGCGGGTTCCAGCCTCCCTCCCCCAGCCTTTGCTCTTAGCCTTGCGGCCATCATGTCCTCCATCATTTCCGTCGCCAATCTGTCGAAGACCTATGGGTCCGGCTTCAAGGCGCTCAAGAACGTCAATCTCGACATCAAGCGCGGCGAGATTTTTGCACTGCTCGGGCCGAACGGCGCGGGCAAGACCACACTGATCTCCATCATCTGCGGCATCGCCAATCCGAGCGAGGGCCGCGTCCTCGTCGGCGGCGAAGACATCCAGACCTCCTACCGCAAGGCGCGCTCGCTGATCGGCCTCGTGCCGCAGGAGCTGCACACCGACGCCTTCGAGAGCGTGTGGGCGACGGTGAGCTTCTCCCGCGGCCTGTTCGGCAAGCCGAAGAATCCTGCGCACATCGAGAAGGTCCTGAAGGACCTCTCGCTCTGGGACAAGAAGGACAACAAGATCATCACGCTGTCCGGCGGCATGAAGCGCCGCGTGATGATCGCAAAAGCACTATCGCACGAACCGCAGATCCTGTTCCTGGACGAGCCCACCGCCGGCGTCGATGTCGAACTGCGCAAGGGCATGTGGGAGGTGGTGCGCACCCTCCAGCAGTCCGGCGTCACCATCATCCTCACCACGCATTACATCGAGGAAGCCGAGGAGATGGCCGATCGCATCGGCGTCATCAACAAGGGCGAGATCGTGCTGGTCGAGGACAAGACGACCTTGATGCAGAAGCTCGGCAAGAAGCGCCTGACGCTGCATCTGCAAGGCAAGCTCGATGCGCTGCCGGACAACCTCAAGCACTACAAGCTCGACCTCTGCGACAGCGGCGCGACGCTGGTCTACGATTACGACACCAAGGGCGAGCGAACCGGCATCACCAGCCTGCTCGGCGATCTCCGCACCGCCGGCATCCGCTTCAACGATCTCGACACGACGCAATCGTCGCTCGAGGACATCTTCGTCGATCTCGTGAGGACGTCATGAATCACCGCGCCATCCGCGCCATCTATCTGTTCGAAATGGCGCGCACCTGGCGCACGCTGCTGCAAAGCATCGTCTCGCCTGTGGTTTCGACCTCGCTCTATTTCGTGGTGTTCGGCGCCGCGATCGGCTCGCGCATCAGCCAGGTCGAAGGCGTCAGCTACGGCACCTTCATCGTGCCGGGCCTGATCATGCTCTCGGTGCTGACGCAGAGCATCGCGAATGCCTCGTTCGGCATCTATTTCCCGAAATTCACCGGCACGATCTACGAGATCCTGTCGGCGCCGATCTCCTATTTCGAGATCGTGCTCGGCTATGTCGGCGCGGCCGCGACCAAGTCGATCATCCTCGGCCTGATCATCCTCGCCACCGCCGGGCTGTTCGTGCCGCTGCACATCCATCATCCGGTCTGGATGCTGGCCTTCCTGGTGCTGACGGCGGTGACCTTTAGCCTGTTCGGCTTCATCATCGGTATCTGGGCCGACGGCTTCGAGAAGCTGCAGATGATCCCGATGCTGGTGGTGACGCCGCTGACCTTCCTCGGCGGCAGCTTCTACTCCATCGACATGCTGCCGGCCGGCTGGCGCACGGTGGCGCTGCTCAACCCGGTCGTCTATCTGATCTCGGGCTTCCGCTGGAGCTTCTATGAGATCGCGGATGTCAGCGTGTCCGTCAGCATCGGCATGACGCTGGCGTTCCTGGTGGCCTGCCTGGTCGTGATCTGGTGGATTTTCCGCACGGGGTATCGGCTGAAGAATTGACGGAGATACGTAGCCCGGATGGAGCGTCAGCGTAATCCGGGACCGTCGTAGCTTCATGCGACAGCAGCCCCGGATTGCGCTGCGCTCCATCCGGGCTACGACGACATCACCGATAGCAATGGAAGCGGTGGTAACCGTCATAATAGCCGTGGCAGCGGTGGCGGTAGTGACGGTGGGGAATGCCGAGCACGCCCTCGACTGCACCGACGGCGCCGCCGACACCGGCACCAACGACACCGCCGACCGCGCCGCCCACGGGGCCGGCAATCCGGTTACCTTCATAAGAGCCTTCCTGCGCGCCGCGCACGATGCCCTGGGCGTGGCCGGCCTGCGGCAGGGACAACAAGGCGAGCAGGATGGCGGCGGCTGCGAACAGCAGGCGGACGGGTCGAGCGGCCGGCAATTGCGCGGCGGCGATACGGGCTTTCTTCATCTTCGGTCCCAAAGGATGAATGGCAGCGAGCGCTGACCTGTGAAGGATGGCCATGACCAACGCACCGAGCGGCCAAATGGTTGCGCCTTTGTGACGAATTGTCGGTGTTGTGAACGCAAATCCGGCTCGCGAAAATGTCAGCGCCGCCGCGAGCCACGCGGCACAAAGCGGCCTTGCTTACGCCCTGCATCGCGTTAACGATGGACGGCTAGGCCGCTGGAACGAAAGCCGGATTGCAGGCATAGTGCACGACGGGGGACGGAGAGCCGCGGCGCCTAGCATGAACAGGCCGGAGGCCAGAAGTCCGATGCGTTCGTTTTTGATTGCTTTCACCTCCCTGATGTTTTTGAGCGCGGGCGCCGCCCAGGCCAAGGTCGAGATCACCATCGACAAGGACAATCAGCAGATGACCGTCGCGGTCGATGGGGTCGCGCGCTATCACTGGCCGGTGTCGACCGGCATCCCCTCGCGCGAGACGCCGAACGGCGCGTTCCGCGCCTTCCGCATGGAAGAGGATCACTACTCCAAGGAGTTCGACGACGCGCCGATGCCGCACGCGATCTTCTTCACCAAGATCGGGCATGCCATCCACGGCACCGACTCAGTCGGCCGGCTCGGCTCGCCGGCATCGCATGGCTGCGTGCGGCTGTCGCGCCAGAATGCCTCGACGCTCTATGCGCTGGTGCAGCAGCAGGGCGTGCTCAACACCACGGTGACGCTGACCGGCTCGGCGCAGGTGGCGCTGGCGCGCAATCCGCGCGGCCGCAACGCCAATGCGGTTGCCCGCGCGCCGCAGCCGGCCGAAGAACAGTACAGCACTGCCGGCGATCCCGTGAACCTGACTCCGCCGGCGCAGCCCGCCCGCCGCTACATGCCGCAGGACGACAATTACATCTATCCGGCCGACGGCAGCGACACCGGCGCGCGCTATCCGGCGCCGCGCTCAGCCGGCCGCCCGCTCTATGACGCGCAGGTCTATCAGCAGCAGCAGCCGCGCCCCTATTACGACCAGGGCTATGGCCAGCAGGGCTCCTACTATCAGCCACAGCCCCGGCAGGTTTATCAGCCGCGCGGCTATTACTACCAGAACTGAGGCTAGCCGTCTTCGTCACCGCCTTCGGCGGTCGGCACGAACAATAGATTGCTATTCGAGGCACCATGCCAACACGTGCCACGACCGCACTAGCTGTGCTCTGGGTTTTGATGGCGGGAGAGGCCATGGCATCGGATTTGGCCTTCGATCTCGAGGCGCATCGCGGCGGGCGGGCGCTGCTGCCGGAAAACACCCTGCCGGCCTTTGCCAATGCGCTGTCGATGGGCGTGGACACGCTGGAGCTCGACGTCGGTGTGACCGCGGACGGCGAAGTCGTCGTCTCGCATGAACGCGGGCTCAATCCGGATCTGGCGCGCGGCCCCGACGGGGCCTACATCACTGCGCCCGGCACCCCGTTCGTGAAACTGCGGCTCGACGAGATCAGGACTTATGACGTCGGCCGGATCCGACCGGACAGCGCCTATGCGAGACAATTTCCCGATCAGCGCGCGCTGCCGGGGACCCGCATTCCCACCTTGAGTGAGCTGTTCGCACTGGCGCGCAAGTCAGGCAACACCCGCGTGCGCTTCAACATCGAGACCAAGATCGATCCGAACCATCCGGACCAATCTCTCGACCCGCAAGCTTTCGTCACCAGGCTCCTCCTCCTGATCGAGGCCGAAAAGTTTTCCGACCGTGTCATGATCCAGTCGTTCGACTGGAGAACGTTGCAGCTCGTGCAACAGCAAGCACCGAAGATACCGACGGTGTACCTCACGCTCCAGCGCGGCTCAGGCCAGACGGTGGCGCTCGACAAAGCCACCAACTGGACGGCGGGCTTCAATCCGGCCGATCATGGCGGCTCGCTGCCGCGGACGATCAAGGCCGCGGGCGGCGCGGTCTGGTCGCCTTATTTTGGCGATGTGACCGCGGCGCTCATCTCGGAGGCCCGCGGACTTGGACTGCGCGTCGTGGTGTGGACGGTCAACAAGCCCGACGACATGGCGCACATGATCGAGCTTGGCGTCGACGGCATCATCTCGGATAGGCCGGACCTGTTGCGGCAGATCGCCGGCGAGAAAGGAATTGCGTTGCCGGCCGGCACGCCGGTGGAGCCTTAGAACCGACCCGCCTTGTAGCCCGGATGGAGCGAGCGCAATCCGGGAGCAGTGCCCGTCACGCCGAAGCGGCCCCGGATTGCGCTTCGCTCCATCCGGGCTACGAAAAGGTCCCTATTCCCCGTCCCTTAGGCGCCGATACAGCGCGCCCAGAATATTGGAATAGTCGTCGCTCCAGACCCGCACCCTGTCGTCAGCTTCGGTCTGCTCCCATGACTTCGAGGAGGCAAGCTTGCCGATGTCGGCCTCCTCCCGCGCAGAGATGACGACGTCGGTCGAGAAGATGTAATCGGAATCGCGCCCGGAATCCTCGTTGAAGACCCAGCTCGTGAGATCGTTGGCATCCGCAATGCCGACCACGACGGTCTCCAGATCGAGATGCCGGTTGGAGACGTGCATCACCACGGCGCCGTGCGGGGCGAGCTTGTCCTTGTAGATCTTCATCGCCTCCTTGGTCGCAAGATGAATCGGGATCGCATCGGACGAATAGGCATCGACGATGATGAGGTCGTAGGCGCCGTCGGGCTCCTTGGCAAAGGTGAGCCGCGCATCGCCGATCACCGGATTCAGATCCGGCAGGCAGCTCGAGATGTAGCGGAAATTTTTGGGGTCACGCGCCGCGTCGACCATGGACTGGTCGATTTCGAAGAATTTCCAGCTCTCCCCTCGCTCGGCAGCACAGGCAAGCGTGCCCGAGCCGACACCGATCGCGGCGACCTTCAGCGGCGCGCCCTTGCGCTCGCGGATCGCGCTGACGGCCTGACCGATGCCGCCGTCCTTGTGATAGTAGGTGATCGGCTCGGGCCAGCCGGTGACCGGCGTGCCGTCATTGTTGCGGAAGCGCTCCGCGCCGTGGATCGTGGTGCCGTGCATCAGTACGTGGAAATAGCCGCCGGGCGTCTCCACGATCTTGTGCACCCCGAAGAAGCTGCGCACCGTGGTGACGCGCCCCTCGTCCGCGGGATAAACCCGGATCAACGCCAGCGCGAGTGCAACGGTCGCAAAAATCTTCCAGCGGTCGGCGTTGAACGTCAACGCCAGCAGCGCGGCGAGCACGCCGACGGCGCCGGCAATCCAGACGCGGTGGTCCTCCAACCAGATCGAGAGCCCGCCTGTCGCATAGGACGGCACAACGAGCGCCGCCGCGAGCGCGGCGAGCGCCAGCCAATACCATCGAACGAGGCCGGCGAGGCGCTCGTTAGCAGGCGGTCGGCACAGCGCGGCAAGCGCAATCAGGATCGGATATTCGGCGATCCACGAGAAGGTGAACGGCGCGACGAGCCCTGCGAACAGGCCGCCAACCATGCCGCCGAACGACAGCGCGACATAAAAGCCGGTGAGATATTTGGCCGCCGGCCGCGTCCGCGCCAGTTCGCCGTGGCAGGCCATGGCGATGACGAAGAAGCACAATTGATGACCGCCGAGTGTGAGCAGCAGATTCTGCTCCCCGCCGAAAGCCAGCAGGACAACCACGCCTGCGATCGCAACCGGCTGGAGCATCAGCATCCATTTGTGCGGCAGCAGCGGACGCGACTGGAACACGACGACCCAAGTGAGCAGATACAGCGACAGCGGCAGCACCCACAAAAGCGGCGCCGCCGCGACGTCGGTGGAGATGTGCGCGGTCACCGCGATGAGCAGGCCCGACGGCACCGCGGCCAGGAAGATCCAGCGCAGCCGCGTCACCAGACCAGGCGCCGGCGCATTCACCTCCTCCGTTCGCGCATCCGCCACCGTCAGCTGCGGCGAGCGCAACAGCAGCGTGCCGCAGGCAGCGATCAGCAGGATCAAGAGGCCATAGCCGGCGGTCCAGAACCGGTTCTGCGCGTGCAGCGTGAACATCGGCTCCAGCAGGAACGGATAGGACAGCAGCGCAAGGAAGCTGCCGATGTTGGAGGAGGCATAAAGGAAATAGGGATCGTGCCCGGCGGGATGGCCGGTGCGGACGAACCAGGCCTGCAGCAGCGGATTATTGGCGGCGAGCGCGAAGAACGGCAATCCGATCGAGACCACGAACAGGCCGAGCAGCCAGACCGCATAGCCCGAAGCGGGCGGCTCGCCGTAGGCGGAGGCGATTCCGAGCGGCAGCGTCGCGAAGGCCGCAATCAGCAGCACCAGATGCACTGCAACCGGAACGATGCGGTTTTTGACCTGCATCAACAGATGCGCATAGGCGTAACCCGCGAGCAGCAGCGACTGGAAGAATACCATCGCCACCGACCACACCGCCGGCGAGCCGCCGAGTCGCGGCAGCACCATCTTGGTGAACAGCGGCTGCACCGAGAACAGCAAGAGCGCACTGACGAAGATCGCGGCGGTGTAGACCGTCAGCAGCAGCCGGTTGCGCGAGGCAGACGATTGCTCCGTGGCGGCGGGTTGCACGATCGAATCCATGGGAGCTCCGGCAAAAGCGTTTTCCAGCGAAGTGGGCACCGGTTCGGTTCGCGCGAGAAAACGCGTCGGACAATGCCCCCGGCGGGCGCCGGACGGGCGCAATGGAGCACAAGGCGCCTGAACGGGCAATAAAGCGTCGCGTGATGCGAGGAATGCTTGATATAGAGATGTCATTCCGGGGCGCCTCGACGAGGCGAACTGGGGTGCGCCACGGCGCACCTGAGAATCTCGAGATTTCGGGTCTGGTCCTTCGGACCATCCCGGAATGACAATGGAACAAATTTGAACCCTTCATGAGCGAAACCGACGTCGTCATCATCGGCGCTGGCCATAACGGCCTCACCTGCGCAGCCTATCTCGCGATGGCGGGCCTGCGCGTGCGCGTGGTCGAGCGCCGCAAGGTGGTCGGCGGGGCGGCGGTCACAGAGGAGTTTCACCCCGGATTCCGGAATTCGGTCGCAGCCTACACCGTGAGCCTGCTCAATCCGCAGGTGATCCGCGACTTGAATCTTGCGGAACAAGGCCTGCGCATCGTCGAACGGCGCGCGCAGAATTTTCTGCCCGCGCCGGACGGCAGCTATCTCCTCACCGGCGAGGGGCGGACGAAAGATTCCGTCGCGCGGCTGAGCGCGCATGACGCCGATGCGCTCGACGGTTTCACGCGCGAGCTGGAAGAGATCGCCGACGTGCTCAGGCAATTCGTGCTGCGCGCGCCGCCGAACCTGGTTGACGGCTTTGGCACGCGCGCGATCCGTGAGGCCATGAATGCGTTAAAGACGGCCAACATCCTGCGCGGTCTCACGCTGGAGCAGAGCCGCAGCCTGCTCGACCTCTTCACCCGCTCCGCCGGCGAGATGCTGGACGAGCGTTTCGAGCATGATCTGGTCAAGGCGCTGTTCGGCTTCGATGCCATCGTCGGCAACTATGCCAGCCCCTACGCGGCGGGTTCGGCCTATGTGATGCTGCATCACGCCTTCGGCGAGGTGAACGGCAAGAAGGGCGTCTGGGGTCACGCCATCGGCGGCATGGGTGCGATCACGCAGGCCATGGCGCGCACCGCGCAGCACCGCGGCGTCGTGATCGACACCGACGCGGGCGTGCGCGAGATCATCGTCGAGCGCGACCGCGCGGTCGGCGTCGTACTGGAGAACGGCACGGCCATCCGCGCCAAATATGTCGCAGCCAACGTCAATCCGAAGCTGCTCTATACGCGGCTGATCGCGGCCGACGCCCTGCCCCACGAGTTCCTCGCGCGCATCCGGCACTGGAAGAACGGCTCCGGCACCTTCCGCATGAACGTGGCGCTGGACCGCCTGCCCTCCTTCACGGCGCTGCCGGATGAAGGCGATCATCTCACCTCAGGCATCATCCTGGCACCGAGCCTCGGCTACATGGACCGCGCGTATCTCGATGCGCGCGCGCAGGGCTGGAGCCGAGAGCCCGTCGTCGAAATGCTAATCCCCTCGACGCTCGACGACACGCTGGCGCCCCAAGGCAAACACGTCGCGAGTTTGTTCTGCCAGCACGTCGCGCCGGAGCTTCCCGATGGAAAATCGTGGGACGACCATCGCGAGGAGGTCGCCGATCTCATGATCGCGACGGTGGACAAATATGCCCCGGGATTTGTGGCAAGCGTGCTCGGCCGCCAGATCCTCTCGCCGCTCGATCTCGAGCGGCAGTTCGGCCTTTTGGGTGGAGATATCTTCCACGGCGCGCTGACGCTGAACCAGCTGTTCTCGGCGCGGCCGATGCTGGGCCATGCCGACTATCGCGGCCCGCTGAAGGGTCTCTACCATTGCGGCTCCGGCGCCCATCCCGGCGGCGGCGTCACCGGTGCTCCGGGCCACAACGCCGCACAGGCGATTCTGAGGGATCACCGATCGCTGTTCGGAAGCCGTGGGTAGGTCTGTGGATGAGCTGTGGACAGGCTGTCGAGAGTTGTGTGGTCAGGAAGAGGATGCTCTCGGACGGGCGAGCTGGACAGGCCTGGGGAAAGGCAGTGGAGAACCAAGGGGCAATTGCGGGAAGAGTCCGTGGATAGCCGCCGTACAAGCTGCGGATAACCTGTGGAGACCGCTTGAGAACCACGCGTAGCAAAAATGACCTCGCCCGCCAGGGGGCACCCCCTCGCGGGCGTTGGGTCAAAAACAGCTTATGAAGAAAAGTGGCCCCGGCTGGGAGATGGGAGGCGGAAATTACTTCAAAGAGGTGCTAATCGAACCGAACTTCTCGTTCATCGGGCTGCCCAGGCTGTTCACCACGGTGATGATCGCGAGCGCGATACCGGCTGCGATCAGACCGTATTCGATCGCAGTTGCACCGGACTCGTCCGACCAGAATCTGCCAGCCGCGACTTATGCTGAAAGAAAATTGGGAACAAAAGTTCCAAAAATGAACCCGACGGAACCCTAGGATGCAGCCCTCCCCTACCCATCGCGCCAGCTTCTCGATCGGCAGCGAGACCGCCGCCAGGCGTGTCGTCGACGTGCTCACCGAGGTGTTTTTCGAGGGGGATGCGGCGGTCGCCGCCTTCGAGCGGCCGGACGGTCAATGGGACGTCACGCTGCATTTTGCCGCCGCGCCGGACCAGGCATGGCTGCGCGAACTCGTTGCAACTTCGGCAGGAAACGAGATCGCGGAGACGCTCGCCTTCGATATCGTCGAGGCCAAGGACTGGGTCAAAGCGAGCCTGGAAGACCTCGTGCCGGTCCCGGCCGGCCGTTTCGTCGTGCACGGCAGCCATGACCGCGACCGGGTGGCGGCGAACAAGCTCAAGATCGAGATCGAGGCGGCGCTTGCCTTCGGCACCGGCCACCACGGCACCACCCGCGGCTGTTTACTGCTGCTTGACCATGTCCTGAAAAGCGCGCGGCCGAGGCGCGTGCTCGACCTCGGCACCGGGACCGGCGTGCTGGCGATCGCCGCGGCCAAGGCGTTGCATCGCGCAGTGCTTGCCTCCGACATCGACCCACCCTCGGTGCGGGTGGCGACCGAGAATGCGGCGCTGAATGACGTTGGTAACCATGTGCGGGTGATCCGTGCCACCGGCTTCGCCGCACCGGATTTTGGCAAATGCGGTCCGTTCGACCTGGTGTTGGCCAACATCCTTGCCAATCCCTTGCGGCAATTGGCGAGCCCGATGGCGCGACATCTCGCGCCCGGCGGGCGCCTCATCCTCTCCGGCCTGTTGACGCATCAGGCCCCCGCCGTGATCGCCGCCTACCGCGCGCGCGGCCTCGTGCCGCTGCGGCATCTGCGGATCGAGGGATGGAGCAGTTTGTTGCTGCGGAAGATGGGGTGAGTGCAGCCGCGATGGCGCTGCGCTCCCTCGCCCCGCTTGCGGGGAGAGGGTTGGGGTGAGGGGGAGTCTCCGCGGGGACGGTGAGAGTTGGACTCGCGGAGAGTCCCCCTCACCCGGATCGCATCTCCGATGCGATCCGACCTCTCCCCGCAAGCGGGGCGAGGTGAAGGCCAGCGTTCGCCGCGCTACTCCGCTGGCTTCTCGACCTTGCGCCTCGTGCGCTCATCCCGCAACGTCCGCCTCGCGCGGCGCTCGGCGAAACGATCGATCATCTGGCTGATGAGGCCGCGCGGCTTCTTCGGTGTCGCCACAGTCGGGGCGCGGCGCACCGGCGGCGAAATCTTCTCAAATGTGAACGATGGCATCGTGTGTCCCCTCGCCGTTGAGATGAACCACTTGCTCGAATTTCCCTGTTGTCCGGACGAAGCGCAACTGCCGCACCCTTTACTCCACTCAATTCGAATGGAACTATTTCAAGCACAGTCCATGCCAGATGCGACGCAAATGCGTCTAGATTGCGGACTGATCCTCATGATCCTAAAGTGATCCACCATGTTCGAAGCGCACTTCCAGACATTCGAGGAGCCCGAGGCCGGCGTCGCATTGGCGGCGCGCCTTGCTGCACTCCGCGAAGAACTCGCCCGCCGCAAGCTGACCGGATTCGTGATCCCCCGCGCCGACCAGCAGCAGAATGAGTATGTGCCGCCGTCGGAAGAGCGGCTCGCCTGGCTGACCGGCTTCACTGGATCAGCTGGATTGGCGGTGGTCCTGACCCAGGAGGCTGCGATCTTCGTCGACGGCCGCTATACGCTCCAGGCCGCCAAGCAGGTGGATGCGAAGGCCTGGGCGGTGGAATCGCTGATCGATCCGCCGCCGGAGAACTGGGTGTCGGCGCACTTGAAGCCCGGCGACCGCCTCGGATTTGATCCGTGGCTGCACACTTCTTCAGCAGCCGAGCGCTTGTCCGCCGCCTGCGCCAAGGCCGGCGCTGAACTCGTTGCGGTCGACAGCAATCCGGTCGACGCGATTTGGCACGATCGACCGCAGCCTCCTCTCGCGCCGGTGACCGTGCACGGAATGCAACATGCCGGCCTCACTGAAGCCGACAAGCTGACACAGATCAGAGGCGAAATCGCCAAGCTCGGCGTCGATGCGCTGGTGGTGTCGGACAGCCATGCCGCGGCCTGGACCTTCAACATCCGTGGCGCCGACGTCGCGCATACGCCGCTGCCGCTGTCCTACGCGCTGGTGCCGAAGGACGGACGGCCGACGATCTTCATCGACCACCGCAAGCTCTCCAACCTCACGCGCGACCATCTCGAACAGTCCGCCGACGTGCGCGAACCCGATGCGATGGCGCCGACGCTGATGGCGCTGGCCAAGAGCGGCGCCGCAATCGCGCTCGACAATGCCACGGCGGCCGACGCGCTCAGCCGGCTGATTGCAGGCGCTGGCGGCAAGCCGGTGCGCGGCAGCGACCCGATTGCGCTGCTCAAGGCGGTGAAGAACGCGACCGAGATCAAGGGCACGAAGACCGCACATGTGCGCGACGCCGTGGCGCTGGCGCGCTTCCTCGCGTGGATCGATCGCGAGGCGGGAAGCGGCAAGCTCACCGAGATCGACGCGGTCGAGGCGCTGGAGACGTTCCGCCGCGACACCGGCGCGTTGAAGGACGTTTCGTTCCCGACCATCTCGGGCACCGGTCCGAACGGCGCCATCGTGCACTACCGCGTCACCCGCAAGAGCAACCGGCGGATCGCACCCGGCGACCTGCTGCTGATCGATTCCGGCGCGCAATATGAAGACGGCACCACCGACGTCACCCGCACCATGGCCGTGGGCGAGCCGACGGCGGAGATGCGCGACCGCTTCACCCGCGTGCTGCGCGGCCACATCGCGATTGCACGCGCGGTCTTCCCCGACGGCACCACCGGCGCGCAGCTCGACACGCTGGCGCGGCAATATCTCTGGGCCGCCGGCGTCGATTTCGAGCACGGCACCGGCCACGGCGTCGGCAGCTATCTCTCGGTGCATGAGGGGCCGGCGCGGATCTCGAAGCTCGGCACCACGCCGCTCAAGCGCGGCATGATCCTGTCCAACGAGCCCGGCTACTACAAGACCGATGGCTTCGGCATCCGCATCGAGAACCTCGAGCTGGTGGTCGCCCTCGACATCAACGGTGCCGAGAAGCCGATGAATGCGTTCGAGACGCTGACGCTGGCACCGATCGACCGCCGGCTGATCGATGTGACGATGCTGAGCCGCGATGAGCTCGACTGGCTCAATGCGTATCATGTGCGGGTCAGGGCCGAGGTGCGGCCGGCGCTTGATGAAGCGACGAAGGCCTGGCTCGATCAGGCAACGGCGGAGCTGAAGCCGTAAGTTCGGTGCGCATGGCGCTAGGCGATTTGCGCAACGCTGCCTGCTCCACTACAGCCGTTCCCCCGCGAAGGCGGGCATCCAGTACGCCGTAGCCTCTCCGCATACGACATCTGCCTCTGGAATACTGGATTCCCCGCTTTCGCGCAGGGCTGTCCGGGGAATGATTCACTGTGTCGCGGAGCATGCCCGGGTTTTCCCGGCTTGAAGCAGGTACTTTCTGGTTGTCGAGACTCAGAAAGGGGCCGGGCATGCGGTTTAGCGATAGCATTTTTGGAAGGCTGCTTGAACCGATCAATCGGCGGCAGTTTCAGACGACTGTGGATCGTTTGGATGGCGATGCCTACGACAAGACGTTCGACAGCTGGGATCATCTTGTCGCATTGATATTCTCCCAGCTCAGTGGCGTCGACAGCTTGCGTGCCCTTGAGGCGATCTGGAACGCCAATTCGCATCATCACTACCATCTTGGTGTCGGCAAATTGGCGCGCTCGACGCTTGCGGATGCCAATGCCCGACGGCCGGTCAGTATCTTCGCAGAAGTCTTTGAGCGATTGTCTGGGCATGCCGACCGAGCGCTGAAGCGGGAGGGTGCCGAGATGCTGCGGCTGATCGATGCGACGCCGGTGCCGCTGGATCAACTCAGCACCTGGGCCGGTTGGAACGGACGTACCCGTGGTCTCAAGCTTCACGTGGTTTACGATCCCGGCTCGGATCATCCGCGCCGTCTGGCGATCACGCCGTCGACGGTCAATGACGTCACACCAGCCCAGCAATTCCCGATCGAGGCCGGCGCCACCTATGTGTTCGACAAGGCCTATTGCAGTTATGCCTGGTGGACACGGCTTCACGACGCGGGCGCCTGCTTCGTCACCCGCCAGAAGAAGAATCTGCGCTTCAGAGCTACACGCTGGCGGAAGCTGCGGAAACAAAAGGGGAAGGGCTTTAAAATCATCGACGATGCTGAGGTAAAGCTCCTCAGCAGCTCCAAACTTGCTGTTCCGATGCGCCGCATACGCCTCAAACGCGATGACGGTACAAAACTGACCCTCATCACCAACGATCTGAAGCGTTCGGCCATCGAAATCGCTGCGCTTTACAAAACACGCTGGCAGATCGAGCTGTTGTTCCGCTGGATCAAGCAGCACCTCAAGCTTCGCAAATTTCTCGGCCGCTCCGAGAACGCGGTCCGTCTGCAAATCCTCGCCGCCATGATCGCCTATCTGCTGCTGCGGATCGCCGCACGCGAAAGTCGTCTAATCATGCCGGCTATCCGCTTCGCAGGTCTTGTCGCCGCGTCGCTGTTCGCACGAAAACCAATCGCCGACATCGACCGACCTCCCAAGGTGAACCCATCCGCTGCCCGCGACAGAAGCTCCCCCGACCAGATCAGCTTCTGTTATGCATAGAATTCCCCGGACAGCCCTGCGCTTTCGCGGGGAATGGCAGCGGAGGCCGGGGCGGTCATCGCGCCATCATCGTAACCATCCCGGAATCCGTATAGCCGCATTCCGAAACGCCGATATCGGTCTTGCACGAGCGCGCTACAGTCGATTCGAATTCGAAAGACGGATACGCATGCACGGCATGATCAGCAAGCCGCCGGGAGCGGCGACAAACCTCGCGACGTCGCGCTTGGTGCTCCTGCTCTTGGTGGTCATGACCGGGATCGCGCCGATCTCGCTCTACATGCTGGTTCCGGCACTGCCGGTGCTGGCGACGAATTTCGGCAGCGACATCTCGATCGCGCAGATGACAGTGTCGCTCTACATGGTCGGCATCGCGCTGTCGCAGCTCATCATGGGGCCGCTATCGGACCGGTTCGGCCGGCGCCCGGTGCTGCTTGGAGGGCTGGCGCTGATGATCGCGGCCAGCGTCGCCTGCATCTTCGCGCAAAACCTGCCGCAGCTGATCGCCGCGCGTTTCTTCCAGGCGCTGGGCGGAGCCGCCGGCATGGTGGTAAGCCGCGCCATCATCCGCGACATCTATGAACGCGATCGCGTCGCCTCGATGATCAGCCTCGTGGTCGCCGCCCTGATGATCGGACAGATGGTCTCCCCGCTCACCGGCGGCCTGATCGAGACCGCGTTCGGCTGGCGCGCGATCTTCTACGCCATCACGATCGCCGCGATCATTGTCGCTGTCGGCATCGCGGTCAAGCTGCCGGAGACGCGCCGCAGCCGCGCCGCCGGCAGCGGCTTCCGCGGCGACGTCGGCATCCTGATCCGCAACCGCGCCTTCGTCGGTTACGTGATGTGCCAGGTGCTGGCCTCGCAGATCATCTTCACCTTCGCCGGCGGCGGTCCCTACATCGTGGTGACGCAGATGGGCCGCAGCAGCGCCGAATATGGCGCATGGTTCGCGACCTCGGGCTTTGCGTTCCTCGTCGGCAATCTGCTCTGCGTGCGCTTTGCGCCGCGGCACTCGCTGGAGAAGCTGATCTGGTTCGGGCTTGCCCTCCAGCTCTGCGGCAGCCTGCTGAACCTGATATGGAGCTTCGCCGGCTGGAACGAAGCGCCCGGCTGGCTGTTCGGCACGCAGATGATCGTGATGGCTGGCAACGCCTTCGTGATGGCGAATTCAGCCGCCGGCGCCATCAGCATCCGTCCCGAAGCCGCCGGCACCGCGTCCGGCGCAATGGGCTTCCTCCAACAGGGCATCGGCGCACTGATGTCGCAATTCGGCGCCTATCTCGGCGGCCACTCCACGACCACGCTGCCGCTGACCTCGGCGGTCCTCGCGATCTCGCTGCTCTGCGCCTGCACGATGATGTTCGTCGTCCCCCGCCGCGAGGTCATGGTCAGCGAGAAGCTGATCGAGCAGGCGGAGGAGGAAGAGACGGGGATGATGTGACGGGGCGCGCGGTGGGCCTTCCCCTCTCCCCTTGCGGGAGAGGGTGGCTCGCCGCGATAGCGGCGAGACGGGTGAGGGGTTCTCTCCACACAGATCACTCTCAGCCGAGTTTGTGGATGCAACCCCTCATCCGGCGCTTCGCGCCAGCTTACTCCCACAAGGGGAGAAGGAAGAAAAACCCTCACTCCCCGATCAGCTTCAGCCACTCGTCCTCGGTCAGTACCTTGACACCGTGCTTGTTGGCTTCGGCGAGTTTCGAGCCGGCGCCGGGGCCGGCCACGACGAGATCGGTCTTCTTCGACACCGATCCCGACACCTTTGCACCCAGCCGCTCCGCGGTTGCCTTGGCCTCGTCCCGCGTCATCTTCTCCAGCGAGCCGGTGAACACCACGGTCTTGCCGGCGACGGCGGAGTTGCTCTTCGGCTTCTCGGCGTCGACGATCTCGACTTCCCTGGTCAGCCGCTCGACGATGCCGCGATTGTGGCTCTCGCCGAAATAGTCGGCGATGCTCTTGATGACGGTGTCGCCGATCTGGTCGAGCGCGTCCATGTCCGTCATCGCCTCCTCGTCGCCCTTGGCAACCTTGAGGCAGGCGTCGTGAAAGGCGTCCCAGGAGCCGTAGCCGCGCGCCAGCGCCAGCGCCGTGGTCTCGCCGACATGGCGCATGCCGAGCGCATAGACGAAGCGCTCCAGCGCGATTTTGCGCCGGCTCTCGATGGCGCCGAACAGATTTCGCACCGACGTTACGCCGTAGCCCTCGATCTGTTCGAGCTTGAGTTTTGAGTTGCGCTCCTCCAGCGTGAAGATGTCAGCAGGCTCCTTCACCCACCCCTCATCGAAGAAATACTGGAGCTGCTTCTCCCCCAAGCCGTCGATGTCGAAGGCGCGGCGCGAGACGAACAGCTTGAGGTGCTCGATCTTCTGATAGGGACAGGCGAACTCGCCGGTACAGCGGGCGCGCGAGCCCTCCTCGCCGGTCGCCGTCTCCTCACGCGTGACGTCGGTGTGCAGTGGACACGGGCACTTCTTCGGAAAGTGAAATTCCTTGGCGGTCTTCGGCCGCTTGTCGAGGACGACGTCGACCACCTGCGGGATGACGTCGCCCGCGCGCTGAATCACCACCGTGTCGCCGATGCGGATGTCGCGGCCCTCGCGCAGCACCTCGCCCTTGTTGCCGATGCCCTTGATGTAGTCCTCATTGTGCAGCGTGACGTTCTGCACGATCACGCCCCCGACGCCGACCGGTTCGAGCTTGCCGACCGGCGTGAACGAGCCGGTGCGGCCGACCTGGATTTCGATGTCGCGCAGCACCGTCATGGCACGCTCGGCCGGGAATTTGTGCGCGATGCCCCAGCGCGGCGTGCGCGAGACGAAGCCGAGCCGCTCCTGCCAGTCGATCCGGTCGACCTTGTAGACGACGCCATCGATGTCGTAGTCGAGCCTTGCGCGCTGCTCTTCGATCGAGTGATGGAACGCGAGCAGCTCCTCGATCGAGTGACACAGCTTGGTCAGCGGATTGGTCTTGAAGCCGCAACGCTCGAACCAGCCGATCATGCCGCTCTGCGTGCCCTCGGGCATCGCGCTCATCTCGCCCCAGGCATAGGCAAAGAAACCGAGGGGGCGCGAGGCGGTGATGGTCGGATCCTTCTGCCGCAAAGAGCCTGCGGCCGAGTTGCGCGGATTGGCGAAGATGGTGCCGCCTTCGGCTTTCTGTCGCTCGTTCAGCGCCAGAAACGCCCTCTTGGTCATGTAGACCTCGCCGCGCACCTCGCAGATATCGGGGACGTTGCGGCCCTTCAGCTTCTGCGGCACATCTTCGAGCGTGCGGATGTTGGCGGTGACATCCTCGCCTACCGCGCCGTCGCCGCGCGTCGCGGCCGTGATGAGTTCACCGCCCTCATAGCGCAGCGACATCGACAGGCCGTCGATCTTGGGTTCGGCGGAGAAATTGACCTGATCGTCGCCGAGCTTCAGGAAGCGTGCGATGCGGCCCACGAAGTCGCGCACGTCCTCTTCGGCAAAGGCGTTGTCGAGCGACAGCATCGGGAGGGCGTGCCGGACCTTCCTGAAGCGGCCCGACGGCGCCGCGCCGACCTTCTGCGACGGCGACTCCGCGCTGACGAACTCCGGAAAGCGCTTTTCGATGGCGTTGAGGCGCTGCCGCAACGCATCGTATTCGGCGTCGGTAACGGTGGGCGCGTCCTCTTGATAGTAGCGCTCGTTGTGCCCCTCGATCTCGAGCGCCAGCCGCTTGTGCTCGACCTTAGCCTGCGCCTGAGTGAGATCGGCGACGTCGCGAGGCGGTGTTGCTTTGGATTTTGCTGCTCTGGCCATGGTGCTTGGATACGACGGAGCGGGCGGGAGGGTAAAGGTGGTTACGTTTGCGTGCCCCGGGCGCAGCGCAGCGCTTCTTCGGCGGTGCGCTGCAGAGCCGGGGCCCATGCGCGGCATTCTGGGTCCCGGCTCTTCGGCCGGGACAAGAGAGCGTCAAGCCGTCGCCGCCTTGAGCAGCCGTTCTGCGGCTGCCCTGGCTTCCGCCGTGATTTCGGCACCGGCCAGCATGCGCGCGATCTCCTCGCGGCGGTGGTCGGCGGCCAGTGCATTGACGCGGGTGGCGACGCGCTTGCCCTTGTCGAGGGCGTCCTTGGAGATCAAGAGATGCTGGTCGGCGCGGGCGGCGACCTGCGGGGCGTGGGTCACGGCCATCACCTGCACCTTGCCGGCAAGCCGCGCCAGTCGCCCGCCGATGGCATCGGCGACCGCACCGCCGACGCCGGTGTCGATCTCGTCGAACACCAGGGTCGGCGCCGAGCCGCGGTCGGACAGCACGACCTTGAGCGCCAGCAGGAAACGCGAGAGCTCGCCGCCCGAGGCGACCTTCATCATGGGCCCCGGCTTGGTGCCCGGGTTGGTCTGCACCCAGAACTCGACGCGATCGAAACCCTGCGGCCCCGGCGCGGCCTCGTCGGTCTCGACCTGGGTCATGAATTTTGCGCGTTCGAGCTTGAGCGGGGCGAGCTCGGCGTTGACGGCCTTGTTGAGCTTCTCCGCCGATTTCTGCCGCGCCAGCGACAATTTCTTGGCGGCGGCCGCATAGCGGCTATCTGCCTCGATCGCGGCCTGCTCCAGCTTCTTCAGCCGCGAGGCGCCGGCATCGATCAGCACGACGTCGGCGGCATATTTGGCGGCAAGCGCGGCGAGGCCATCCACCGGCGTCGAATATTTACGTGACGCCGCACGCAAAGCAAAAAGCCGCTCCTCGATGCGTTCGAGCTCGGCGGGATCGAAATCGGTTGCGGCCAAGGCCGCCTGGAGATGCTGGTCGGCCTCCTCCAGCGCGTTGATCGCGGCGTCGATCGCCTTCACCGCCGGCTCGACCAGCGCCGGCGAGTTGACGCCGCGCCGTTCCAGCCGGCGCACTGCGGCCGACAGCGCCGCGACCGGCGAATGATTGCCGCCAACCGCCTCCTGCGCCTCGCGCAAATCGGAAGCGATCTTCTCGCCCTGCATCATGGTGGTGCGGCGCGAAGCCAGCGAGGTCTCTTCGCCGTCCTTGGGCGCGAGCTGCTTCAGCTCGTCGGAGGCGTGGCGCAGATAATCGGCCTCACGCGCGGCGCGCTCCATGCCGGCGCGATGCTCCTCAAGCTCGGTATTGGCGGTGCGGCGGGCGTCCCAGAGCGCTTCCACGGCGGCGACGTCCTTTTCGAGGCCGGAAAAGGCGTCGAGCAGGCGACGATGGGTGGCGGCATCGACCAGCGCGCGCTCATCGTGCTGGCCATGGATCTCGACCAGGGCGGCACCGACCGCCTTCAGCGTCTGCACGCTGATCGACTGGTCGTTGATGAAGGCGCGGGTGCGGCCGTCGGCGAGCTGCACGCGGCGGAGAATCATCTCACCGGTGTCGTCCAGGCCGTTCTCGGCCAGGATCTTCGTCGCGGGGTGATTCTTGGGGACATCGAACATGGCGGTGACCTGCCCCTGCTCCGCACCGTGGCGCACGAGGCCGGCGTCGCCGCGGCCGCCGAGCGCCAGTGCAAAGGCATCGAGCAGGATGGATTTGCCCGCACCGGTCTCGCCGGTCAAAACCGCAAGGCCGGTGGCGAATTCGATATCGAGCCGTTCGATCAGGACGATGTCACGGATCGACAGACGCGCCAGCATGGAACCAAATTTCCTAGCCGAGACCCATTTTCTTGAAGGTCCGGCTGATCCAAGACCCCTGATTCTCGCTCGGTTCGAGACCGCCGGATTTTACAAGATTATAGGCGTCCTTGTACCAGCGGCTGTCAGGAAAATTGTGCCCGAGCACGGCCGCCGCGGTCTGCGCCTCGCCGACGATGCCGATCGCCATATAGGCCTCGGTGAGCCGGAACAGCGCCTCCTCGACATGGCGGGTGGTCTGGTACTGCGTGACGACGGTCTTGTAGCGGTTGATCGCCGCCGTGTAGTCGCGCTTCTGCGCGTAGTAGCGGCCGACATTCATTTCCTTGCCGGCGAGCTGGTCGCGCGCACCCTCGATCTTGGCCTTGGCCGAGGTGGCATATTCCGAGTTCGGATATTTGCGCACCACCTCTTCCAGCGCGGCGATCGCCTTCTCGGTGCGGGCCTGGTCGCGGCTGATGTCCGGGATCTGGTCGTAATGCGAGGCGGCGATCAGGTATTGCGCATAGGCCGCATCCGGGCTGCCGGGATGCAGCGTGACATAGCGGGTGGCAGCGCCGATGCAGCCGTCATAGTCGCCGCCCTGGTAGGACGCATAAGCGGACATCAGCAGCGATTTGCGAGCCCACTCGGAATAAGGATGCTGGCGGTCGACCTCTTCGAATTTCTTGTTCGCCGCCTTCATGTCCTTCTTCTCGTTCATGAGGTACAGGCCCTCATTGTAGATCTTGTCGGCGGGCTCCTCGACGAAGGTGTCGTCCTTGGCGGTGAACTTGTCCCAGAGCGAGCCGGTGCCACAGCCGGCCAGCGGCAGCGCGAGCAGGATGAAGGTGACGGCGTGAAGCAGGCCGCGGGCTCGAGACGAGACCGGGAGATATCCGCGCGTCATACGCTGTGCCGACATGAGTTTTGCCTTGACGCCCTGTGATGCGGTGCCCGCCAGCCCATGAACCCCGTCATGGGCGCGAAATGTGACCGTGGTGCCTGCCATGCGACCACGCCGATCTATCCGAAAAACGATCTTTAACGAACCGGATAGGCAGGCATTTCGCCCGGATTAAGGCGAAACTGCCGCAATGCTAGTCGATCATGGTTACCAGGAATTTCCCGAGGGCAGTCGCGACCCGCACCCTGCGACAACAGGTCCGTCAGGACACGTCCGGCCCGTAGGCCGCGGCGATCCGGCCGCCGACGATGCCGCGACCAACTTCGCCCTGGGGACGCGTGGTGCGGCGTGCCGCTTCGCCCTCGACCACCCGCCAAGCGGTACGGTCGGCCAGCAGCGCGGTCAGGACGGCGTGGTTGAGCTTGTGGCCGCCACGCACCGAGCGGTAAGCGCCAAGCAGCGGCAGGCCGGCCAGCGCGAGGTCGCCGATCACGTCCAGCACCTTGTGGCGGGCACATTCGTCGGCGTAGCGCAGGCCCTCAGTGTTGAGCAGCCGCTCATCGTCGAACACGACGGTGTTGTCGAAGGAGGCGCCGAGGGCATAGCCGGCGCTCCAGAGCCGCGCGACATCGCCCATCAGGCCGAAAGTCCGGGCGCGGCCGACTTCGCGGCGGAAACGCTCGGCGCTGAGGTCGAAAGCGTAGCTCTGCTGGCCGATGACGGGGTTGGTGAAGTCGATTTCGACCTCAGCGCGGAACCCGTTGGCGTAGGGCCTGATCTCGCCGAAGGAATCGCCGATCTTGACCGAGATCGGCTTCAAAATCTGAATGAAGCGGCGCTGGGCCGATTGGGTGACGATGCCGGCCTGGTCGATCGCCGCAATGAAGGCGGCGGCGCTGCCGTCCATGATCGGCACTTCGGGCCCGTCGATCTCGATCGTGGCGTTGTCGACACCCATGCCCCGCAGTGCAGCGAGCACGTGCTCGGCGGTGGAGACCAGCGGGCCGTCGCGATCGCCGAGGACGGTGGCGAAGTCGGTCGCAATCACCTGCTCGGCGGTAGCCTGAACTTCGCGGTCACTTCCCTCAAGTCCAGTGCGGACAAAAATAAAACCTGCGTCGACAGGCGCAGGCCCAAGCGTGAGAGTGACGGGAAGACCGGAATGAACGCCTACGCCTGCCACGGAGGCTTGCGCATGAAGCGTTGTTTGCCGGCTAAATTTCATCAGGAACCGCCCCACTACGACCACTGCGACTTATACGAGACCCGCCTGGCCGGTCAGTGCCGACGTCCCGCGAATCCGTATCCCCAAGTCACGGCAAACCATAGTCACTGCCCCAAACAGCGCCAACTCACGCTTTTTTACCGATTGTTACCCCAAACCTGCCGTATTCGCGCCAAGGCTTAACCAAATTGCGCCGAGGTTTGGGGCCGTCATCGGCAGTTTTACTGAACCACCGAATGCGTAATTAATGATTTAAAATCAGTTGCTTGGCTGTGCAATCCGGATATGCACGGGACCAAAGGAAAGGTCCCGGCAAGCTTATTGCCGGGACCCTTTTTCGCCTGCCTTATTGTAACAATCCTCAGGTCGCCTGCCGCCGCAGGAAGGCCGGGATATCAAGATGGTCGTCTCCCTGTGGCGCCGGCGCAACAGGCGCGGGGCGGCCATGCATGTCCAGGCCCTGCGGCGCGGGACGGCGGGCATACTCCGATACCGGCTCCGTAGCCGCGATCTGCTGCGCCACGGTCTTCTGCGGCCGGCGATCGGGCAGCGGCGGCATCGCGGGACCGGCGGTGCGAGCGGCGATCGGCGCTTCGCTCTCCTCGTCGCGACGGCCGAGGCCGACATTGGCGAGACGCTGGAGCAGCGACAGGCGGGTCTTCTGCGGGGTCTCTTCCTCGACCTCGCCACGGGCCTGGCGAAGCTCGGCCTGGGCCGGCATCGGCAGTTCCTCGATGCGTGGCATCCGCGGCGCACGGACCGGTGCACGCTCGGCCTGCGGCGGGATGAAGGTTTCCGGCGTCATCGGCTCCTGCATGGCGAGCGGGGCCTGCTCGGGCTCCGGGAACAGGGTCGGCTTCTGCGCGATCGGGCGCACGGTGACATCGCCGTAGGTCTGCATCGGCGCGGGCGCCTGCGGGACGTCCGCGACGGCGGCGGCGATGGCGGCGAGCGCAGCACGCTCGACGTTCGGACGGGGCGCCGCAGCGGCCGGAGCCGGCGCGGCCGCCGGGACCTGCCCCTCCAGCTTCTGGGCGCGTTCGGCCAGACGCTGATTGTCGGCACGGAGCCGCGCGGTCAGGTCGGCGAGACGGCTCTCGGCAGCAGCGGCCGGAGCGGCAGCCTGCTGCGCCTGCGGTGCCGGGTTCGCGACGGGAGCGGAGGTCGCCTGGCTGTTGCGGGCGATCGCGGCCTGCTCGATGCCCGTGGCAACGACCGAGACGCGGATCAGGCCGTCGAGGGCTTCGTCGAAGGTCGCGCCGACGATGATGTTGGCGTCCTGGTCGACTTCCTCGCGGATGCGGGTCGCGGCTTCGTCGACCTCGAACAAAGTGAGGTCCTTGCCGCCGGTGATGGAAATGAGGAGGCCCTTGGCGCCCTTCATCGAGCTATCGTCGATCAGCGGATTGGCGATCGCAGCTTCCGCGGCGGTCAGCGCGCGCTTGTCGCCGGAGGCTTCGCCGGTGCCCATCATCGCCTTGCCCATCTCACGCATGACGGCGCGGACATCGGCGAAGTCGAGATTGATCAGGCCTTCCTTGACCATCAGGTCGGTGATGCAGGCAACGCCCGAATAGAGCACCTGGTCGGCCATCGCGAACGCGTCGGCGAAGGTGGTCTTCTCGTTGGCGACCCGGAACAGGTTCTGGTTCGGGATGATCAGGAGGGTGTCGACCACCTTGTGAAGCTCGTTGATACCGGCTTCAGCGGTGCGCATGCGGCGGCCGCCCTCGAAGTGGAACGGCTTGGTGACGACGCCGACGGTGAGGATGCCCATGTCGCGCGCCGTCTTGGCGATGACGGGGGCAGCGCCGGTGCCGGTGCCGCCGCCCATGCCGGCGGTGACGAACACCATGTTGGCGCCGGAGAGATGGTCGCGCAGCTCGTCGATCACCTCTTCCGCCGCCGCGGCGCCGACATTCGGCTGCGAGCCGGCGCCGAGGCCTTGCGTGACCGCGGTGCCCATCTGCACGATGCGCTGCGCCTTCGACATCGTCAGCGCCTGCGCGTCGGTGTTGGCGACCACGAAGTCGACGCCCTGGAGGCCCGCGGTGATCATGTTGTTGACGGCGTTGCCGCCGGCGCCGCCGACGCCGAACACGGTGATCCGGGGCTTCAGTTCGTGAATATCAGGAACATTGATGCTGATGGTCATGGTTGCTGCCTCTCGATCACGCGCGCGTGGGTTCGCCCCGGCCGGCGGCCGCGGGAGTTGGTGAAAATGGACAATTGCGGAAAGCGGTCATCAGAAGCCCTCGCGTAGCCATCGTCCGACCTTTCCAAAATATCCGCCGGTCCCTGTCTTGACCTGCTGCCGCGTATGCCGCGGTTCGACATGTTCGAGGTGAACATATTGCGGGTAGACGAGAAGTCCGGCCGGCACCGCGAACGCGGCGTTCTTCGCCTCGTTGGGCAGCCGGCCGAAACCGAGCGGACGTCCGACCCGCACGGGCCGGCCGAGAATCTGGGTGCCGAGTTCGACGAGGCCGGTCAGCTGCGAAGCGCCGCCCGAGAGCACGACGCGGCCGTTGGGCTCTGAGGCGAAGGGCGAATCCTTCAGCTTGTCCCGAACCATTTCGAAGACTTCCTCGGCACGGTGCTTGACGATGTTGGCGATAGTGGCGCGGGAGACGATCTGCGGCAGATCCTGCTCGTCACCGGCTGTCGGCACAGACATCAGCTCACGCGAGTCCGATCCGCCGGTGATGACGGTCCCGTATAAAGTCTTGATTCGCTCGGCATCGGCAATGGTCGCGGAGAGTCCGCGTGCGAGATCCATCGTGATGTGTTGCCCGCCGACCGCAAAACCCGCCGCATGCACGAAACGGCCGCCGGAATAGACCGCGATCGTGGTGGTGCCGGCACCCATCTCGACGACGGCGGCGCCGAGATCGGCCTCGTCGTCGGTCAGCACCGACAGGCCGGCCACATAGGGGCTCGCGGCCATGGCTTCGACGTTGATGTGGCAGCGTTCCACCGCCAGCATCAGGTTCCGTGCCACGGTGGCGTCGCAGGTGACGACGTTCATGTCGACGCCGAACTGGTGCGCAACCATGCCGCGGGGATCGCGGATGCCTTTGACGCCATCGAGCGTGTAGCCGACCGGCAGGGCGTGCAGCACGGTGCGGCCTTCGCCGGTGGCATGGCGCATGCCGGTGGAGGTGACGCGGCTGACGTCGGCCTGAGTCACGGCGCCGCCGCGGATGTCGGCGGCGGCTTCGACCAGCTGGCCGGAGAGCCGGCCACCGGACACGGACAGCAGCACGGACTCGACCCGCACCTTGGCCATCTTCTCCGCGAGCCCGACGGCCTGGCGCACCGCCTGCTCACATTCGGTAAGATCGATCACCGCGCCGGCTTTCATGCCGCGCGACTGGATCTGGCTGTAGCCGATCAATTCCACCGCGTGGGTGCGGCCGCGCAACGCGTCGCTCGGCGGCGACGGCTTCAGCCGCGCGATCATGCAGGCGATCTTGCTGGTGCCGATATCGAGGCAGGCGACGATGCCGCCGCGCTTGTGCGGCATCGGGCGTGTCTTCGGCGTCTGGGTGCGATCGAGACCGGTCATGCGGAATCCCCGGCCTTCTTTTTCTTCTTGTCCTTGAACTGCTCCTCGCGCGCTTTGGCGGCGTCGTCGGACAGCTGCACCACCAGACGATCGGGCAGGCGCATGTCGACGGCGACGATGTCGCGGGAGAACAGCCTATCGTCCTTGTCGAGCTTGGACAGCATCGCAAGGGCGTTGCCGACATCCTGCTCGGGCAGGCGGATGTCGAGGCCGTCCTTGAGCCTCAGGTTCCAGCGCCGCTCGCCGACGAAGATCGCGGCTTTCGTCACCGAATTGACCTGCGGATAACGCGCCAGCAGGGCGAGGAAATCGCGAGCCTGGGTGTCGGCGCCCTTGCCGACCACGAGCGGCAACGACAGGAAGCGGCGGGAGACATAGGGTTCGAGCACGGCGCCGTCATCGGCGATCACGGAGAGCCGGCCGGCCTCTTGCCACAGCGCGAACGCCTTGCGCTCGGTGAGCTCGATCATCAGCTGGCCCGGATAGAGCTTCAGCACGGTTGCGTCCGCGATCCAGGGATTGGCCTTGAGCTTGTCGCGCACCGCGTCGGCGTCGAGGAACAGCAGCGAAGAGCGGCCGCTGACGCCGCCGATCGCGAGGATCTCGTCCTGGGTGAGCTGCTTGCGGCCGTTGATCACGACGGAGGTGATGCGGAAGCCGGCGGAATTGGCCAGCGCGTTGCGGGCGTCGTTGACCGCGGTGATGAAATCCTGGAGATGGCCGCCCTTGACGATGCCGAAGCCGCAGCTTCCGATCAGGAGCAGCACGGTCATGCTGATCCCGACCCGGTGCGGCAGATAGCGCTCGACCAGCGCGACCATGCGCGGCGGCGGTTCGCGCTCGACGATGGCCCTGGCCTTGGTCTTGGCCTTGTCCTTGGCGGCGGCGCGCGCCTCGGCGCGCTTGTCCTGCACCCACTCGCGCAGAAGCACGACCGCTCCGATAGCGGCCGCCTTCAGGTCAGCTTGGGGCCTCAGCGATCTCAGAAACGACCGGGTGAGGCTTCCTGCACCATCCATTGCACGAGCTCGTCAACAAGTTTGGCCGCGACATCGCGCGGGTCCTGGCGAACATGACGTCTCGGACTTGCCGGGCCGGGTGCTGGTCTTCAGCAGAAGAAAACCTCTCCCCTTCAAAGCGTTCGCTGGAGGTGACATCACCGCAAACAGCTCACGCGCCGGCAGCCAAAGCGCCATATGCGCCGCCAGCGTTAACCTTCGGACGTCCTGGTAAACAAAAGGTAAAATTCGTTAACGCGGGATGCTTTTTGCCCCGCGATATCTGGCATTTATGCCGCGATATCCGGCATTTTACCGGTTTTGGACCCCAAATCGGACCGTTTCGGCCTTTCGGCCGTTAACCAGTCCTAATTATTTCCGGGCCCGCTGCTCGGCGAGTTCGATCAGGCCACGCAGGAAGTCGACGAACGCTATGCCCTCGGCCTTCAGCGCCTTGGGGTAGAGCGAAGAGTTCGTCAGCCCGGGGAGCGTGTTGGTTTCGAGATAAACGAGGCCCCTGTCCGAGACGATGAAGTCCGAGCGGGAATAGCCGGCACAGGACATCGCCCGATGCGCCGCCATCGCCTGCCCCTTCAGCGCGGCGGTGATCTCGGGTGCGAAACGGCCGGGGCAGATCTCCTGGGTCGACTTCAAAAGATATTTTGCGGCGTAGTCGAAATTGCCCTCGCCCGGAATGATCTCGATCGGCGGCAGCGCGATGATCGAGCCATCGGTGCGCTCCAGCACGCCGCAGGTCGCCTCGACGCCGGCGACGTAGGGCTCGATGACGTACTCCTCGTGCTTCGCCGCGTTGCGGACGGCGACGAGATCCTGCTTGGCGTTGACGAAGATCAGGCCGTAGCTTGATCCGTCCCGCGCTGGCTTTGCGATCAGCCGACCATATTCGGCGAAAGCCTCGTCAATGTTGTCGAGCGCGACGTTTGCCGGCGGCGTCACGCCGCCGAGCGCGGCGAAGTGCTTGGCCGCGATCTTGTCGAAGGCGAGATGCGAGGAGGCCGAGCCCGATCCGGTGAAGGCCACGCCGCGCGCCTCGCACATCACCTGCAATTCGCCGTTCTCGGCGCGCCCGCCATGCAGGCCGAGCACCAGCACGCGGCCTTCCGCCTTGGCCTGGTCGAGCGCCTGCGCCAGCGGAATGCCACGCGTGCCGGGCTTGAACTCGTCCTCGAACGGACGGGCATGTTCGAGCAGTTGTTTCGACTGCACGACATGCACCTTGTCCTCGACGTCCCACCACCACAGATCGGCCTCGGGCAACGCCTGATGCAGCGCCTGGGCTGAGGCGACCGAAACCAGACGCTCGCGGTTGGAGCCGCCGAAAAGGATGGTGATGCGCATGTTCATAGTCCGCAATCTCTCCAGTTCGTCATTCTGGGGCTCGCGAAGCGAGAGCCCGGAATCCATTCATCCACGAACACTGCCGCCCGATGGATTCTCCGATGCGCAATTGCGCATCGTAGCTCTCGCTTCGCGAGCCCCGGAATGACGGTGATCATGAAACCCCGATCCGCTTGATTTCCCAGTGTAGCTCAATTCCGGAATTCGCTTTCACGCGTTCGCGCACCGTCTCGCCCAGCGTCTCGATATCGTGCGCGGTGGCGTCGCCCGTGTTGATCAGGAAATTGCAGTGCATCTCCGAGACCTGCGCACCGCCGACGCGCAGGCCGCGGCAGCCGGCAGCATCAATCAGCTTCCAGGCGGAATGGCCGGGCGGGTTCTTGAAGGTCGAGCCGCCGGTCTTCTCGCGGATCGGCTGCGCGGTCTCGCGATGGGTCTGCACCTCCGCCATGCGCGCGCGGATCGCATCGCTATCCCTGATCTCGCCGCGAAAGCGCGCGGAGGTGAAGATGATGGAGGGATCGACGCCACTGTTGCGGTAGACGAACTTCATGTCAGCGTTGGAGAACACGTGCTTGCTGCCGTCGCGCGCGACGCCCCTCGCCTCGATCAGGACGTCCTTGGTCTCCCCGCCATTGGCGCCCGCATTCATGCGCAGCGCCCCGCCGATCGTGCCGGGAATGCCGAAATAGAACTCGAGCCCGCCGATATTGGCGGACACCGCAACTTCCGCCACGCGCTTGTCGAGCGCCGCCGCGCCCGCGGTGACGACATCGCCGCTCGCGCTCGTCTCGCCGAAGGCGCGCGGTGCGAGACGAATCACCACGCCCGCAATGCCGCCGTCGCGCACGATGAGGTTGGAGCCGACGCCGACGACATAGACGGGAATGTCGGACGCGAGATGCGCGAGGAAGTAGGCGAGGTCGTCTTCGTCAGCCGGGGTGAACAGCACCTGTGCCGGACCGCCGACGCGAAACCAGGTGAGCTCGGCGAGCGACTGGTTGGCGAGCAGCCGACCGCGAAGATCGGGCATCGCGGCTTTGAGCGAAGGGGTGATGTCGGGGAAGCTCACCGCCCTACCCCAGCGCCTTCAATTCGTCCGGCAACGCATACGCCCATTGCGTGATGTTGCCGGCCCCCAGGCACACGACGAGGTCGCCTGGCTTCGCCAATCCCTTGACGATGCCCGCGAGCGCCGAGGCCGCCGGCAGCGGGATCACCTCGCGATGGCCGTGGGCGCGCAGGCCCGCGACGAAATGATCGCGGTCGACGCCCGCGATCGGCACTTCGCCGGCGGCATAGACTTCGGCGACTACAACCGCGTCCGCATCGTTGAAGCAGGTGCAGAATTCCTCGAACAGCGATTGCAGGCGGGTGTAGCGATGCGGCTGCACCACGGCGATCACCTTGCCGGTGTAGGAATCGCGCGCCGCTTTCAGCACGGCCGCGATCTCCACGGGATGATGGCCGTAATCGTCGATCACGGTGACGCCGTTCCACTCGCCGGTCTTGGTGAAGCGCCGCTTGACGCCGCCGAAGCCTGCGATGGCGCCGCGGATCTTGTCGTCGGAAACACCGAGCGTGTGCGCGACCGCGATCGCCGCCGTCGCGTTCGAGGCGTTGTGCCGGCCCGGCATCGGCAGCGCGAGGTCGGCGATCTCGTGCACGGCCCCGCTCTTGCGATCGCGGATGACGACCTTGAATTTCGAGCCGCCGCCGCCCGCCGTGAGGTCGACCAGCCGCGCGTCCGCCTGCGGATTCTCGCCGTAAGTGATGATGCGACGATCCTCGATCTTGCCGACGAGGCTCTGCACCACGGGATGATCGATGCACATCACGGCGAAGCCGTAGAACGGCAGATTCTCGACGAAATGGCGGAACGCATCCTGCACGGCATCGAAGGTCTTGAAATGATCGAGATGCTCGGGGTCGACATTGGTGACGATCGCGACATCGGTCGGCAGCTTCAGGAACGTACCGTCACTCTCGTCGGCTTCCACCACCATCCAGTCGCCGGCGCCGAGCCGCGCGTTGGAGCCGTAGGCATTGATGATGCCGCCGTTGATCACGGTGGGATCGAGACCGCCGGCGTCGAGCAGCGTTGCGACCATCGTGGTCGTCGTGGTCTTGCCGTGGGTGCCGGCGATCGCGACGCAGCTCTTCAGCCGCATCAGCTCGGCCAGCATCTCGGCGCGACGCACCACGGGAATGCGCCGTTCGCGCGCCGCCATTAATTCCGGATTGTCGCGCTTGATCGCGGTAGAGACCACAACGACCTCGGCGCCGTCGACGTTCTCCGCCTTGTGGCCGACCGAGACCTTCGCGCCCTTCTTGCGCAGCCGGTCGAGATTGTAATTGTCGGCGGCGTCGGAGCCCTGCACGGCATAGCCGAGATTGACCAGCACCTCGGCGATGCCGCTCATGCCGATTCCGCCGATCCCGACGAAGTGGATGGGTCCGATCTCGCGCGGCAGTCTCATACTCTGTTCCCTGACCTCGCCGCCCCCGAAGGCGGCATCTGGCGAAGGTCACGGCCAAATCAGCCGCGCGCCTTTCCTACTGGATGCCCCGCTTTAGAAGGCGATGACAAGGGCTTTTTCGCGTCAGATTCCCGCGACTTTGACCACGAGATCCGCCAGCCGCTCGGCCGCGTCGAGCCGGCCGGCGCCGCGGGCGGCTTCGGCCATGGCGGCAAGACGCGCCGGCTCGGCGGCGAAGGTGGAGATTTCGGCGGCAAGGCGGTCCGAGCTGAACTCGGTCTGCGGGATGCGGATGGCGCCATCGACCTTGACCAGCACGCCGGCATTGGCGAACTGATCCTGGTCGATCGAGCCCGGCAGCGGCACCAGGATCGAGGGCCGCCCGATCGCGGCAAGCTCGGCGACCGTGCCCGCGCCGGAGCGCGACACCACCAGATGGTTGGAGGCAAGCCGTGCCGGCAAATCCGTGAAGAAGGGTGCGAGCTCGACTCTGATCTTGAGCTTGTCGTAGACCGCGCGCACGCGGCTCTTGTCCTCTTCGCGCACCTGCTGGGTCAGGACGAGGCGGCTCCACAGCGCCGGCTCGAGCCGCTCGATCGCGCCCGGCACGATATCGGCCATGATGCGCGCGCCCTGACTGCCGCCGACGACGAGCAAGCGGAGCGGACCGTTCACTTCAGGCGTGATATATTTTACCGCAGCGGCCGCGAGGATCGCCGGCCGCATCGGCGTGCCGACGGTCGTGGTCTTAGCCGATAGCGCCGGATCGCGGTCGAGCACGCCGGGCAAGGACGTCGCGATGGCGCGGACACGGCTCGACAGGAACCGGTTGGCGCGGCCGAGTACGGCGTTGGCGTCGTGGATGATCCCGGGCACGCCGGCGAATTTCGCCGCGACCAGCGGCGGCAGCGTCGGATAGCCGCCGAAGCCGACGACAGCGACAGGCTTCAATCGCTTGATCAGAGCGTAGGCAGAGAGCGTGCCGACGGCGAGCGTGAGGCCGGCATAGGCAAGCTGGAACGGATTGCGGCCGCGCGCAGTCTCGCTCGAGACGACGTCGATCATGTCCTTGCTGAACAGCCCGCTATAGCGCAGCGCGCGCTCGTCGGTGACGAGGCGGACGCGAAAGCCGCGCCGGATCAATTCGACGCCGAGCGCCTCGGCCGGAAACAGATGACCGCCGGTGCCGCCCGCGGCGAGAAGAATCAGGGGGGACGTGTCCATGACGGAGGGTTTTACAAGGTCTTTCTCGTTATTGCGAGCGAAGCGAAGCAATCCAGACTACCTCCGCGGAGACAGTCTGGATTGCTTCGTCGCACCAGCGCAAAATTGCTACGCAATTTTGTCGCGGGCTCCTCGCAATGACGACGAATTAAGCGTAACTCCGCATCGCCTCGGCGCGGCCGCTCGCCTCGACCTCGGTGCGCGGGCGTAGCCGTGTCAGCGCCAGCATCATGCCGACGCCATAGGCGAGCGACACGATCGAGGAGCCGCCATAGGAGATGAACGGCAGCGTCATGCCCTTTGCGGGGATGAGCTGCAGGTTCACCGACATGTTGATCGCCGCCTGCACGCCGAACAGGATCGCAAGGCCTGAGGCCGCAAAGCGCGAGAACATGTCCTCATTGGCATAGGCGCGCGACAGCGTGCGGATGACGACGAAGGCGAACAGAGCCAGCATCGCCAGGCACAGGATGATGCCGAACTCTTCGGCAGCAACAGCGAACACGAAATCGGTGTGGCTGTCCGGCAGGCTGCGCTTGGCGATGCCCTCGCCCGGTCCGAGGCCGAACCAGCCGCCATTGTAGAAGGCTTCCATGGCGGTATCGACCTGGAAGGTGTCGCCAGAGGCCGGGTTCATGAAGCGCCTGATGCGACCCGCTACGTGGGGAACAAAAAGGTAGGCACTGAACAGGCCGGCCGCGGCGGCGCCCGCAAGGCCGAACACCCAGATCATGCGCATCCCTGCGATGAAGAACAGCGAGCCCCACACCATCAGGATCAGCATGGTCTGGCCGAAGTCCGGCTCCATCACCAGCAGCGCGACCAGCGTCAAGAGCAGCGCCAGCGCCATCGAGGTCGCCGGCATCTCCGGCCGCTTGGTCGATTCCGCGAACAGCCAGGCCGCGATGACGACGAATGACGGCTTTGCGATCTCGGAGGCCTGGATGTTGATGCCGAGCAGCGTGATCCAGCGCCGAGAGCCCTTCACCTCAGGACCGATCGCGAGCGTCACCACGATCAGGATGATGCTGACCGTGAAGATGATCAGCGCGCTCCTGCGGATCGCGCGCGGTGAGAGGAACGAGACGCCAAGCAGCACCAGGCAGGACGGCGCCAGGAACATCACGTGGCGGCTGAAGAAATGGAAGGGATCGAGCCCGATACGGGTCGCAACCGGCGGGCTCGCCGCCAGCGACAGGATCACGCCGGTCAGCATCAGCGCCAAAATGGCGCCCATCAGCGGCTTGTCGACGGTCCACCACCACTCGGAAAAGGGGGTGCGTTCTTCACGGGAGAGCATGGGCGGCCGCTTTCGGACAGAGGTCCGTCCATTGGTCGCCGAGGTTGGTTACCGGGGGGTTAATGAATCGCGGATGTTTGGAGATGATCCCCGCTGCCGCCACAAAACACACTGTCATGCCCCGCGAAGGCGGGGCATCCAGTACGCCGCGGCACCTCGGCTCGAGCACCGTCTCTGGGATACTGGATCGCCCGGTCAAGCCGGCCGACGACAGCGGAGTGTGACGCACGTGTTCCCTACACCACCGGCTTCACGCCCGGCAGCGCTTGCACCAGCTCGCGGAACTTGGTGCCGCGGATCTCGAAATTGCGGTACTGGTCGAAGGAGGCGCAAGCGGGCGACAGCAGCACGACTGCGTCGGTGAGCCCTGAGGCTTCTGCGTCGCGCGCGGCGTGCTCGACGGCAACGTCCAGCGTCTGGCTGATCTCGTGCGCAACCTCGCTGCCCAGCGTGCCGGAAAATTCCTGCGCGGCCTCGCCGATCAGATAGGCCTTGCGAATGCGCGGGAAGAAGCCGGTCAGGCTGGTGATGCCGCCGGCCTTCGGCTTGCCGCCGGCGATCCAGAAGATGTCGGCGAAGGACGACAGCGCGTGCGCGGTGGCGTCGGCATTGGTGCCCTTGGAATCGTTGACGAACAGCACGTTGCCGCGGCGGCCGACCTGCTCCATGCGATGGGCAAGGCCCGGAAAGCTGCGCAGGCCGCTCTGGAGCACATCGAGATTGATGCCCATCGCGAGCGCGGCGGCGGCGGCGCAGGCGGCATTCTGCGCGTTGTGCTGGCCGCGCAGCGAGCCGATGCCGCCGAGCGCGGCGATCTCGCTGCGGGCGCCGCCCGAGGTGCGCACGATATTCCCATGCTCGACATGGATGCCGCTCGCCAGCGGATTCTTGACGGAAATGCGCACCACGTTCTTACCCGCGCGGTCGAGCCGGTCGGCGATGTCACGGCAAAAACCGTCGTCGACGCCAACGATCGAGGTGCCGCCCCCCTGCACACCGGCAACGAGACGCTCCTTCACCGCGGCGTAATGGGCAACCGTGCCGTGGCGGTCGATGTGGTCTTCGCTGACATTGAGTAGGATGCCGACGGAGGGATCAAGCGAGGGCGTGAGATCGATCTGATAGGACGACATCTCGATGACGTGGACGCGGCCCATGCGCGGCGGCTCCAGCGACAGGATCGCGGTGCCGATATTGCCGCCCATCTGGGTGTCGTAGCCGGCGACTTTCGTCAGGTGCGCAATCAGCGCCGTCGTGGTCGACTTGCCGTTGGTGCCGGTGATGGCGACAAACGGCGCCTCCGGCGCGTGGCGGCGCCGCTCGCGGCAGAACAGCTCGATGTCGCCGATCACCTCGACGCCCGCCTCGCGCGCCTTCAGCACGCTCCAGTGTGGCACCGGATGGGTCAGCGGCACGCCGGGCGCCAGCACGAGCGCGGCGAAACTCGCCCAGGAGATGTTGCGCAAATCCGCGGTGACGAAACCGGCCTGCGCCGCCTTGGCGACGTTCTCGGCATTGTCGTCGGCGGCGATCACCTCGGCACCACCGGCTTTCAACGCATGGCAGGAGGCGAGCCCCGAACCGCCGAGGCCGAACACAGCGACAGTCTTGCCGGCAAAGGATGTGACCGGGATCATCGCGCGACCGTCAGCGCAGCTTCAGGGTGGAGAGCCCGGCGAGCGCCAGCATCACCGAGATGATCCAGAAGCGGATCACGATCTGCGGCTCGGTCCAGCCGAGCTGCTCGAAATGATGATGGATCGGCGCCATCCGGAAGATGCGTTTTCCGGTGAGCTTGAACGACACCACCTGCACGATGACGGAGACCGCCTCCAGCACGAACAGGCCGCCGATCACCGCGAGCACGATCTCGTGCTTCACCGCGACCGCGATGGCGCCGAGCATTCCGCCAAGCGCGAGCGAGCCGGTGTCCCCCATGAAGATCGAGGCCGGCGGCGCGTTGAACCAGAGGAAGCCGAGGCCCGCCCCTAGCAGCGCGCCGCAGAGCACGGCGAGTTCGCCGGTGCCCGCGACATATTTGATCTGGAGATATTCGGCGAACACGGCGTTGCCGGCGAGATAAGCGATCATCGCAAAGCTCGCGGTCGCAATCATCACCGGCACGATGGCGAGGCCGTCGAGACCGTCGGTGAGGTTCACCGCGTTGCCGGAGCCGACGATAACGAAGGCGCCGAAGATGACGAAGAACCAGCCGAAATGCAGCACCGTGTCCTTCAGGAACGGAATCGTCAGCGCGGTCGACGCGGGATCGCGGTTCAGCCGCACCAGCGCGTAGCAGGCGACCAGCGCGATCGCCGCCTCGATCAGCAGGCGAAGCTTGCTGCCGAACCCGGTCGTGGTCTGCTTGGTGACCTTGAGGTAATCGTCATAGAAGCCGACGAAGCCGAAGCCGAGCGTCACCGCCAGCACGATCCAGACATAGGGGTTGAGCGGATTGGCCCACAGCACCGTGCCAACGGTCAGGCCGGACAGGATCATCAGCCCGCCCATGGTGGGCGTGCCCTTCTTGGCGAGGTGCGATTGCGGACCGTCGGTGCGGATCGGCTGGCCCTTGCCCTGGCGGATGCGCAAGTGATCGATGATCCATGGTCCGAACAGGAACACGAACAGCGCGCCGGTGACGACGGCGCCGCCGGTGCGGAAGGTGATGTAGCGGAAGACGTTCAGGAAGGTGCGAAATGCACCGAAGCCCGGAAATGTGTTGGAGAGCTCGATCAGCCAGTAAAACATTCAGACGGTCCTATGGCGCCTTTGCATGCGCGGCCTTGGCATTGTTCTTGGCCTCAACGTGCCTCACGCGCATTCGCTGGCCTTCATCATCGGGGCGGGCGCGACCTCAGGGACAACGCACGGCTTCGCACCGCAAAGGGGGATTCGGGAACAGCGCCTTCCAAGCAGTTTACGCCTTTGCCTGCAAGGCGGCCACCAGGCCCGGCACAAACTTGTTGACCCAGAACATCTTCTTGCTGCCCTTGACAACCACGACGTCGCCTGCCTTCAGCAGGCTCGCAACCTCGTCCGGCTTCAGCGTGGCGGGATCGTCGTGCCAGCCGAGGCCCTTGCCTGACGGCAGCACGTCGAAGAGGTGGCGCATCAGGGACCCGACACAATAGACGCCGTCGATGCCTTCGAGATGCTTGGCGAGGCCGGTGTGGTAGCTTGGTGCGTCAGCACCCAGCTCCAGCATGTCGCCGAGCACCGCAATGCGGCGCCCGCCAGTCATGTTGCGCGCCTGCAGGCTTTGCAGCGCAGCAGCGACGCTGGCCGGGTTGCCGTTGAAACTGTCGTCGATCACGGTGATGCCGCCGACCGCCTGCTCGACGCCGCGGCCGGTCATGATGCCGACCCGGTCGAGTTTGATCGCGAGCGTCGCCGCATCGAGGTTCGCCGCGCGGATCGCGGCGAGCGCGGCCAGCGCATTCTGTACGCGGTGCGGCGCGCCCGGCGTGAGGCTGAAGGCGATCTCCTTCTTGCCGAGCTTGGCCACGACCTGCCAGCTCTCGCCATGCGGGGCGTGCGCGATCTCGTGCACCTCGGCATGCTCGCCGAAGCGCACCACCGTGCCTTTCCAATCCGGCGCCTTGATCCCGGCGGGCAGCACCAGCACGCCGTCCTCGGGCAGGCCGAGCGCGATCGAGACCTTCTCGCGCCTGATCGCTTCGAGCGAGCCGAGCTTTTCCAAATGCACCGGCTGGACGTTGACGACGAGCGCGACCGTCGGCCGCGTCAACTCGCTGAGCCGCGCGATTTCGCCGGGCTGGTTCATGCCCATCTCGACGACCCAGAGGCTGGCGTCCGGCCTGGCGTTGCACAGCGTCAGCGGCACGCCCCAGAAATTGTTGAAGCTCGACGGGCTGGCATAGGCGTTGGGGTAAGCGGCCAGAAACTCCTTGGTGCTGGTCTTGCCGGCGCTGCCGGTGAGCCCGATCACCGGACCGCCAAAGCGAGCGCGTGCGGCGCGCGCAAGGCCCCACAGGCCGTCGATCAGTGTGTCCTTCACGACGATCTGAGGAATGCGGATGCCTGCGATCTCATGCGGCACGATCATCGCGACCGCCCCGGAGGCTTCCGCCTTGTCCGCGAACTCCCAGCCGTCACGCGCGCTGGCGAAGGCGGAGACGAAGCCGCCACTCGGCGTGCCGCTCAGCGCGACGAACAGGCTGCCCGGTTTCACCAGGCGGCTGTCCTGGGTGACGAAATCGATCGGCGTATCCGGGAATGATCCACCGACGCCCAGCGCGCGCGCCACCTCGGCAACCGTCCATATCGGCGCGCTCATGCAATCCTCGATGCTAGTGCGGCGGCGACCGCCTCGTGATCACTGAAGGGCAAGATCTCGCCGCCGACGATCTGCCCGGTCTCGTGGCCCTTGCCGGCGATGAGGAGCGCATCGCCCTCCTGCAAGTCCTCGATCGCCGCGCGGATCGCAGCAGTGCGGTCGCCGATTTCGCGAGCCCCCTTTGCGGTCGCGAGGATCGCCGCGCGGATCGCTTCCGGCTTCTCGCTGCGCGGATTGTCGTCGGTGATGATGACGCCGTCGGCATTCTCGGCCGCGATCTCGCCCATGATCGGCCGCTTGCCGGCATCGCGATCGCCACCGGCGCCGAACACGACGACCAGCCTGCGCCTGGCGTAGGGACGCAGCGCCTGCAAAGCCTTCGCCAGCGCATCGGGTTTATGCGCGTAGTCGACGAAGATCGGCGCGCCGTTGCGCTCGCCGACGCGTTCGAGACGGCCCTTGGCGCCTTCGAGATGTTCGAGGCTCGCGAACACGTTTGCCGCATCGCTGCCGGTGCCGATGGCAAGGCCGGCCGACACCAGCGCGTTCTCGATCTGAAACTCGCCGACCAGCGGGAGACGGACCTCATACCGCTTGCCGCGATGCTCGAGCGCGAGCGCTTGCGAAAAGCCCTCAACCTCGGCTCCGGCGAGACGAATGCCCTCGCCTGCCCCGCCGCCGTTGCGGCCGACTGCCATCACGCGCAGGCCGCGCGCCTTCGCCGCGTCAATGACGTCCACTGAACAATCATGATCGGCCGAGATCACCGCTGCTCCGTCAGGGGCGACCAGCTCGCGGAACAGGCGGAGCTTGGCCGCGAGATAATGTGCGACGGTCGGATGATAGTCCATGTGGTCGCGCGAGAGATTGGTGAAGCCGCCGGCGCAGACGCGCACGCCGTCGAGGCGGTACTGGTCGAGCCCGTGCGAGGACGCCTCGAAGGCGAGATGCGTCACGCCGTCGCGCGCGATCTCGTCGATCTGCCGGTGCAGCGCGATCGGATCCGGCGTCGTCAGCGAGCCGTAGACGGTGCGCTTGGGCGAGACGAGGCCGATGGTGCCGATGCTGGCGGAGGCGTGCCCCAGCCGCTCCCATATCTGGCGCGTGAAGGCTGCGACCGAGGTCTTGCCGCTGGTGCCGGTCACCGCGGCAATCGTCGCGGGCTGTGCGGGAAAGAATTTTGCCGCCGCCAGTGCCAGAGCGCGGCGTGGATTGGCGACCGTGACGAACGGCACCTTGCGACCATCAGGTGCATGGTCGCCGACGACGGCCACCGCGCCTGCGGCGACCGCAGCATCGATGAAGCGCGCGCCGTCGGTCTTGCTGCCCGCAAGTGCGAAGAAGAGATCGCCCGGCCTGACCTGGCGGCTGTCGAGCGCAAGGCCGCTCACATCGAGCGCCGTGGCAGCGGGCTCGATTGCGGCATCATTGCCTAGCAGTTCGCGCAGCTTCATGGTGTTCCAGTCGACACGCCGTGCCGGAAAGCCGAATCTTCGGAAAAGCCCCGACTCAGCAGCGGCAACGGCCTACCCGGTTGATTACTGGGTTGTCCTGGATGCTGCAAGAATAAGGCGGTCGGACGGCGGCAGGTCGAACCGCGGCTCGACGCCCAGAAGCGGCGCGATTCGCTCGATCACCTTGCCGCCCGTCGGCACCGCGTTCCAGCCCGACGTGATGAAACCCTTGGTTTCAGGAATCGCCTGCGGCTCGTCCAGCATGATCAGGATGTGATATTTCGGATCGTCGCAGGGCATGACCGCGGTGAAGGAGTTGAGCACCCGCTTCTTGGCATAGCGCCCGTTGATGACCTTCTCGGACGTGCCGGTCTTGCCGCCGACGTAGTAGCCCTTGATGTCCGCGGTCTTGGCGGTACCGATCTCGGCATTGAGCCGCATCAGATACCGCATCTTGTCGCTGGTATCCTGCTTGATCACGCGCTTGGCCAGCGCCGCCGCTTCCGCTTCGCTGCGCTTCATGAAGGTCGGCGGAATCAGATAGCCGCCATTCACCAATGCGTTGATGCCCATCACCGCCTGGAGCGGCGCCACCGAGAGGCCCTGGCCGAAGGCTGCCGTGACCGTGTTCAGCTCGCTCCAGCGGCGCGGGATCAGCGGCGCCGCGCTCTCCGGCAGCTCGGTGCGCAGCCGCGTCAACTGGCCCATCTTGGCGAGGAACGCCTTGTGCGCCTCGACGCCCTGGCTGAGCGCGATCCGCGCCGCGCCGATGTTGGACGAGAAGGTGAACACTTCCTTGGTGTTGATGAAACGCCCGAGCGGGTGGCTGTCGTGGATGGTGAACTTGCCGTAGTGCAGATTTCCGCGCGCATCCCACGACGAGTTCAGGTTGATCTTGCCGGAATCGAGCGCCATCGCCAGCGTGAACGCCTTGAAGGTCGAGCCCATCTCGTAGACGCCGGTGGTCAGGCGGTTGATGCGGTCGGGGTCGTGCGCTTCCTTCGGATTGTTGGGATCGAAGTCCGGCAGGGAGACCATCGCCACGATCTCGCCGGTCTTGACGTTGGAGACGATGCCGGAGGCGGCCTTGGCGTGGAACTTGTCCTTGGCCTTCAACAGCTCGTCACGGAGCGCATGCTCGACGCGCAGATCGACCGAGAGCTCGATCGGCTTCTGCAACCGGTCGGTGGCAAAGCCGGCGCGATGGAGATCGGCGAGCCCTTGATTGTCGAGCCACTTCTCCAGCCCGGCGATGCCCTGGTTGTCGATATTGACGAGACCGATGAGGTGGGCGACTTCGTTGCCGGTCGGATAGACGCGCTTGTTCTCGCGCAGGAAGCCGATGCCGGGAATGCCGAGCTTGTGGATGTCCTGCTGCTGCTTCGACGTGACCTCGCGCTTGAGCCAAACGAAGCCCTTGCGCGTCTTCAGGCGCTCGCGCACCTCGGCCTCGTCGAGGTCGGGCACGGTGGCGGTCAGAAGCTCGATCGCCTCGTCCTTGTCGATGATGCGGCGTGGCTCGCCGAACAGGCTCGCCGCCTTGACGTCGGTTGCCAGGATCGCACCGTTGCGGTCGACGATGTCGGGCCGCGCGGTCGCGACCACTTCCTGCGCCGCGGCGCGGCGTGCACCGTGGGCGTCGGCGCCGATCGCGAACATCACGAGGCGGCCGCCGATCAGGGCATAGACCGAGGCGAAGGCGAGCATTGCGAGGCCAACACGCGCGCGCGCCTTCGCCGCGCGATCGACATTGCGCCCGTAGAGCAGGCTGCGGATCAGCCGCTGCCGCCAAGGCTCGGTCGGCTTTTCCATGGGTTTTGCCGGGATCGGAGCGCTCATTGATTGTCCTCCGGCTGAGGCACGGAGCCCGTCACGGTCTCGGGATCGCTGGCGGCTTCGATGGTGTTGAGCATCGCTCCGATCGGGTCGGGCTCACCCGGTCTGAACATCCGCGGCGGGCGCTCCGGCAGGTTCTTCAGCGAGTCATATTGCGTGCCGTTGACCGGCTTGAGCGACAGATGCCGGTCTGACAATCCTTGCAGGCGCAGCGGCGCATCGAGCTTGGCCCATTCGGCGCGCAGCGAGGCGATCGCATCGCGCTGCTCCCGGATCTCCGCATGCAGCCGCAGCACCTTCTCGGTGCGCGCGGTGGAGTCCATCTTGATCCGGTAGACATGGGCCGCCGCGAAGATCAGCGCGCCGATGACGAGGAGGTGGATGAAGCGCATGCGCTAGCCGCCCCTCATGACGTCGGAGAGTCTTGGCCAGGACGATGGCTCGCCATCGTCATGCGCGGGCGCCGAGGTGCGCTCGGCGGCGCGCAGCTTTGCGGAGCGCGCACGCGGGTTATGCGCCACTTCGTCTTCACCGGCGACGACCGGCCGCCGCGTCAGCAGCTGGAAGCTCGGCGCGGCCTGCGCGACTTCCGGCAGATGCCGCGAGCCGCCGCCGCTCTTGGAACGTGAGGCGAGAAAATTCTTGACGATGCGGTCTTCCAGCGAATGGAACGAGACCACGACGAGGCGGCCGCCGGGCTTGAGCACGCGCTCGGCCGCAGCGAGCGCCGTCTGGAGTTCCTCGAGCTCTTCGTTGATGAAGATGCGCAGCGCCTGGAACGTCCGCGTCGCCGGGTGAATGTCCCCGGGCTTCGAGCGCACGACCCTGCCGACGAGATCGGCGAGCGCGCGCGTCGTCGTGAACGGCGTCTCCTGCCGATCTGCAACGATGGCACGGGCGATGCGGCGCGAATGCCGCTCCTCGCCGAAGAGATAGATGATGTCGGCGAGATCGCCTTCGGAGGCGCGCGCGACGACGTCCGCCGCGGTCGGGCCCGCCTGCCCCATCCGCATGTCGAGCGGACCGTCGAGACGGAAGGAGAAGCCGCGGCCGGCCTGGTCGAGCTGCATCGAGGACACGCCGACATCCATCACGACGCCATCGATCGCCTCGACGCCCTGCGCCGCGCAGACCTCGGCGAGGTTGGAGAAGCGGTCTTCGACCAGCATGAGCCGGCCCGCAGAGCGTTCGACGAGCTCGGCACCGCCAGCGATCGCAGTACGATCGCGGTCAATGGCAATGAGCCGAGTTCCCGGCACATCGAGAATGGCGCGGCTGTAGCCGCCGGCGCCGAAGGTGGCATCGACGTAAATACCGCCCTCCCGCGGGGCGAGATGGTCGACGGCCTCGCGGCCGAGAACGGGAATGTGCGGAGCCGAGCTCATGCGCCACGCCTGCCGAACGCCCAGCCTGACGTCGATGCCAGATCGGGAACGAAACAGCCCATGACGCCTCGAATGATTCTGCGTCGCGGCGGTTCCACGACAAAGCCCTCGTCCTACATGATTACCGAGTCCGGTCGTCCCGGGCCGCAAGCCCAGTGTTCCCAGCGAATTTTGTCGGGCAGCCATGGGATTTCGAGCCAAAATACGCTTTGGCCGCCTCCGGACGCGGGTCGGCACTTCATCTCTCAGTAACGGCCCTTAGCGTTAAGAAAGCGTTGATCGGCTCGCGACAAGTCGAAATGGTGACGCTGTGGTGATGCTTCATCCACACACATGCGCCAAAATGCATTCGTTAACCGCGCCGCGCGATTGCGCGCGGCCGAGGGTAAAGGAATAGTAAAGAGAAGGGCTTGGCCCACACTCTTCGTCCAACTCGAGCTGTCCATGCCGTCCGGTTCGTCCACGCCGTCTGGATCTGATTCGAAGCGTCAACGCGTTCTGCCGGTTCCCAAAGCCGCGGCGGGCATGCGGACGTTCGATCCGGATTCCTCGATCGTCTCCGACATCATCCCTTCGCCGAACCATGGCGAGCGCGCCAAGGGACGCCAGCCGGACATGATCGTGCTGCACTACACCGGCATGCCCGATGTCGAGGGCGCGCTGGCGCGGCTGTGCACGGCGGGGACCGACGTGTCGGCGCACTACGTCGTGCTGGAGGACGGCCGCATCGTGCAATGCGTGCCCGAGGCCCGGCGCGCCTGGCACGCCGGCGTCGCGTCCTGGGCCGGCGAGGACGACATCAACTCCTGCTCGATCGGCATCGAGATCATCAATCGCGGGCATGACTGGGGCTATCCGGAGTATCCGCTGCGCCAGATCGCCGCCGTGATCGCGCTGTGCCGCGGCATCATGCTCCGCCGCAAGGTGCCGCCGCACCGGGTGCTCGGCCATTCCGACGTCGCGCCCGCGCGCAAGAAGGATCCCGGCGAAAAATTTCCGTGGCATTCGCTGGCCAATTCCGGCGTCGGCCACTGGGTGACGCCCGCCCCGGTCGTGCGCGGCGAGACCCTGATGCTCGGCACCATCAGCGACGCCGTGCTGAGCATGCAGCAGGCGCTCGCCAGATACGGCTACGGCGTGCCGCTGACCGGCAAATACGATGCCGCGACCATGGAAGTCATCACCGCCTTCCAGCGCCACTTCCGCCCGGCCCGTCTGGATGGTGTCGCCGATCATTCGACGCTATCGACATTGCAGGCGTTGCTGGCGAGCTTGCCGCAAGAGGGGACGCCTGTCGCGTCGAAGTGACGACGACGGCCACATACTCTGTCATTGCGAGCGAAGCGAAGCAATACAGACTGTCTCCGCGGAAACACTCTGGATAGCTTCGTTCACTCCTCGCAATGACGGAGCTCGTGGCGACTATCCCATCTCCCTCACCCGTCGCGCATACAGCCGCCGCAACGGCTCCAGCTGCGTCGCCTCCGTCGCCGCCCGATACGCCTCGCGCGCCTCGTCCTTGCGGCCGAGCCGCCGCAACAGATCCGCGCGCACCGCGGGCAACAGCTCGTAGCCATCAAGCCCGCCGCGCGCGGTGATCGCGTCGACAAGAGCGAGCGCACGTGAAGGTCCATCGACCATCGACACCGCCGCGGCATGATTCAGCTCGATCACCGGCGAGGGACTGATGCGCAGCAGGACTTCATAGAGCCCCGCAATCTGCGGCCAATCGGTCTCGTCAAAGCTGGTCGCGCGTGCATGCAGCGCCGCGATCGCGGCTTGCACGGCATAGGGTTGCGGCCGGCCCGGCAGGCGCAGCGCGTTCTCCACCAGGAGCAGGCCCTCCTCGATCTGCGCGCGATCCCACAGCGAGCGATCCTGTTCCTCTAGCAGCACGATATCGCCGGCCGGTGTCTCGCGCCCGCCGCGGCGCGCATCGTGCAGCAGCATCAACGCCAGCAGGCCCTTGATGCCGGCGCGATCGGGCATCAACCGGTCGAGCAGGCGGCCGAGCCGGATGGCCTCGACGGCGAAATCGGGCCGCATCAGGCCCGTACCCGAGGTCGCCACGTAGCCTTCGGTGAAGACGAGATAGATCACGGTGAGCACGCCGTCGAGCCGCGGCGCCAGCGCGTCGCGCTCGGGCACTTCGTAAGGAATACCGGCGAGGCGGATCTTCTGCTTGGCGCGAACGAGGCGCTGGGCCATCGCCTCCTCGCTGACGAGAAAGGCGCGCGCCACCTGCGCGGTGGAGAGCCCGCACACGGTGCGCAGCGTCAGCGCGATCTGGACTTCGGCTGCGAACGCGGGATGGCAGCAGGTGAAGATCAACCTGAGCATGTCGTCGTCGAGCATGGTCGGCGGCTCATCAGGCGCTTGCGCGTTCAGCTCGAGCTCGTGCACCAGCGCTTGCTGCTTGCCGCGAAAGATAGCCTGGCGGCGAATGCGGTCGATCGCCTTGTTGCGCGCGACATTGACCAGCCAGGCGCGCGGATTGTCGGGGACCTCGCAGGCCGGCCAGCGCTCCAGCGCGACGGCGAAGGCGTCCTGGAGTGCGTCCTCGGCGAGATCGAAATCACCGACGAGGCGGATCAGCGTGGCCAGCGCCCGCCCCGCCTCGTCACGGAAGATGGCTTCGATCTCGGAAGGGGTCATGTCACACGATCACTCTCCTCCCGTCATTCCCGGGCGCGGCAAGGCCGCGAGCCCGGAATGACGAAGGTGAGAGTTGTCACTTCTCATACACCCAGATCGGCCGCACCTCGATCGACCCGATGCGCGCGCTGGGAATCCGCGCCGCAATCTCGATCGCGGCGTCGAGATCCTTGGCCTCGATCAGATAGTAGCCGCCGAGCTGCTCGCGCGTTTCCGCGAACGGACCATCGGTCGTCAGCGTCTTGCCGTCGCGCACGCGCACGGTCGTCGCCGTCGTGGTCGGCTGCAAGCGGTCGCCGGCCTTGAAGTTGCCGCTCTGGATGATGCCTTGCGTGAAGGCCTGATATTCGGCCAGCATCTTCTGGCTGGTCGCCGCATCGTTCTTCGCGTATTCGACCTCGTTCTGATAGATCATCAGCAGATACTGCATTGCTTCACTCCTGTTGTTCGGCTGTGTTGCCGACATCCAGTCGAACGGGGCACGCTCCAAACGACGTCTCCAGGATAAATTATTTCGGGCCAAGCGTGCACGGCGATATCGGCTTGACGGAACCGTCACAAATGCTCCATGCGTAGACCGTCAGTCGGCCGGACGGCCGCTCCGGCAGGGGCCGAAAGGCCGCCGGGGAGGAAAGTCCGGGCTCCCTTGACATGCGGTGCCGGATAACGTCCGGCGGGGGTAACCCCAGGGAAAGTGCCACAGAAAACGAACCGCCCGCCTTCGCCCTTCGGGGCTATGGCGTGACAAGCCCGCGAGGCTCGCCACGCCGAAGCAGCGCAAGCTGCATAGGCGGGTAAGGGTGAAAAGGTGCGGTAAGAGCGCACCGCGGCTGCGGCAACGGAGCCGGCATGGTAAACCCCACCGGGAGCAAAACCGAATAGGGACGGCGCAGCGGGCTGTTCGCGCAAGCGATAACGCCGCGGGGCGATGTCAGGCCCGCCGTCCGGGTAGGTTGCTCGAGGCCATGTGCAAACATGACCCCAGAGGAATGGCCGTCACGTACCGTTCGCGCAAGCGGACGGTGCCCTACAGAACCCGGCTTACAGGCCGGCTGATATTCTAAAGCGTTTTCGAGCGAAGTGGGTTTCCGGTTCGCGTGAAGAAAACGTCTTGCTAAGGAAGCAACGAGGGGTTCGGCGTGAATGCGCCGGGCCCCTCACCATTTTAGGGGCAAGCGCGCGCCATTCAAACGGTGTCATTCCAGCGCGTGCGCAGCACGAGCCCGGAATCCATCGGACGGCACAGTTGGTGGAGGAATGGATTCCGGGTTCGTGCTGCGCACGCGCTGGAATGACGATGTAGCGGCAGGCCGCGCGACGTAAACGCTGCGGCCGCGTCAGGCCGCGCGCGTATTCGCCTTTACGATGACGGGTGCAAGCTCGCCGGCCTCGCGCCGCAGCTTGCTCGCCTCGAAACCGTGCATGCCAAGCTGCCATTGCAGCCCGACGATGGCACCCTTGGTCGGTTGCAGCAATGCGAGCGACGCGAACAGCGTCACCGGCAGCCACACCGCGAGTTGCAGCCACTCCGGCGGCGCGTAGGCGGTCTCGACCGCGAGGATGGCCGGAACCACGAGATGGCCGACTATGACCATCACGAGGTAAGCGGGAAAATCATCGGCGCGCTGGTGGAACAGCTCCTCGCCGCAATGATCGCAAGCGTCAGCCACTTTCAGGAAGCGGCCGAACAGGTGCCCTTCCCCGCAATTCGGGCATTTGCCGCTGAAACCGCGCCACATCGCCTTTGCCAGAGAGACCGTCGCCATGACCACACCTCTTCCTTTTCAATGGTCCATACAATAATATCTTGCATCCATACATTCAAAGGAAACGGGCCTATATTGCATGGATTGGACCCCTACAATCTCGGAGCTCTCCGGCCCGCGCTACCAGCGCATCGTCGAGGCCATGGAGGCCGACATTGCCGCAGGGAGGCTGGTGCGCGGCCAGCAATTGCCAACGCAGCGGGCGCTGGCAAAAGCACTCGGCATCGATCTCACCACGGTGACGCGCGCCTACACCGAGGCGCGGCGCCGCGGCATCATGGAGGCCCGGGTCGGACAGGGCTCGTTCGTCTCGGAGACCAGCGCGCGCCGTGCGGTCGACTTGCCGCATCCCGTCGCGATTGATCTCTCGATGAATGTGCCGCCGCATCCGCTGGAGGCGCAGCTCGACGAGCGCATCATCGCCGGAATGGAGTCCATCCGCACGCAATCGGGCCTGACGGCGCATCTCAACTATCAACCGCCCGGCGGCAGCGCGCATGAGCGCGAGGTGGCAGCGCGCTGGATGCGCGCGCGCGTTCCGCACGCGCATGCCGACAGGTTGGTGATCTTTCCGGGCGCGCAAACGATCCTGTTCAACCTGCTCGCTCATCTCGCGCGGCCCGGCGAAATCGTGCTGACGGAAACGCTCACCTTTCCCGGCATCAAGGCCGCAGCCGCACGGCTCGGCGTCAAGCTCATCGGTGTCGCCATGGACGACGGCGGCATCCTGCCCGACGCGCTGGCGAAGGCCTGCCGCGCGCACAGCCCGAAAGCCGTCTATCTCATTCCGACGCTGCACAATCCGACCACGGCGACATTGTCCGCCGAGCGGCGCAACGCCATCGCAAAGATCATCAGCGATGCCGGTACGACGCTGATCGAGGACGACGCCTACGGGCTGCTCGATCGCTCGGCATCGCCGATCGCGAACCTCATCCCGGAGCGGACTTATCTCGCGACCACGCTGTCAAAATGCATCGCGCCGGCGCTGCGCGTCGCCTATTTGCTGGCACCCGACAACGACGCGCAGCAGGCGATGCGCAGCCATTTGCAGGCCACCGTGCAGATGCCGGCGCCGCTGATGGTCGCGCTGGTCACGCATTGGATCGAGACCGGCATTGCCGACCGCATCATCACCGCCATCCGCAACGAGGCAGTCGGCCGCCAACAGCTCGCGCAGCGGGCGCTGAAGGGGTTTCAGTTCTTGGCCAAGCCCGCCGCTCATCATCTCTGGCTGCGGCTGCCGGAGGGCCGGTCCGATGTCGCGGGGCATCTCTTGCGGAATGGACTCGCGGTAGTCGACGGCGAAGCCTTCACCGTGGACGGAACACCGCCACATGCGGCGCGCCTCTCGCTGGGCGCAGCGCGCAACCGGGCGGAATTGACCGAGGCGCTGCGCATCCTGGTCCGCGCACTGCAAAAGCCCGCCGACACCAGGCAGATCGTCTAGACTCTTTATTGATGATGACGACGGTGGCGTGGGCGAACCACCGGCGCAACGGCTGCAGGATAAGCCGCATAGGCCTCGCTCGGGGCCACCGCCTCGCCGCGGGCTGCGCGCCCCGCGGGCGTGAGCTGGCCGCCATTGAGCACATCGCGGTCGGGATGCGCGGCCTGATAGGCTGCAGGCTCGGAAAACTGCGCCTGCGCCAATGTCGGCGTCAGGGCGGCGGCCGATAACAGCGCGGCCGCAACGGCAATGTTCATGCGGGTCATGATCATGCTCCATCATCTCATCAGGGACGGTGCGGCGTGACGCCCGGCAGGCCCCAAGATTAAAGTACGAGCGTCATGTAGGCACGTCTTCCGCGAACGCCCGCCCCTGGGGATCACGCTTGCGTGCGGTTTTGAAATTGACCTTCGCGGCCGCATCTGTGCTATGCGCCAGATGACGATCAAAAGCGGGATCGCGTTCGGCATCGCCGCTAACGACAGGAAATGATTGGTGGAAACGTCCACTTACGCGCTGCTGCTGTTCGGCGCGCTGGCCGGCGGCTTCGTCTCGGGACTGGCCGGCTTCGGCACGGCACTGATGGCGCTCGGCATCTGGCTCTATGTGCTGCCGCCATCGCTTGCGGTGCCGCTGGTGCTGATCTGCTCGGTGATCGCGCAAACCTCAACGCTACCGTCGATGTGGAAGAGTTTTGACCTCTCGCTGGTCTGGCCGTTCCTGATCGGCGGACTGATCGGCGTGCCACTGGGAACGATGATGGTCGCCTCGGCCGATCCAAAAGTGTTCAAGCTGAGCGTCGGCGTGCTGCTCCTGATCTTCTCGAGCGCGCTGTATCTGAACAAGAGGCCGCTCGCGATCAAGTTCGGCGGCCGGATCGCCGACGGCGCGATCGGCTTCGCCGGCGGCATTCTTGGCGGCCTCGCCGGACTGTCGGGCCCGCTGCCGATCCTGTGGGCCAACATCCGCGGCTGGAACAAGCACGAGCGGCGGGGCATCTTCCAGCTCTTCAATTTCACGGTGCTCGCGACCGCGCTCGCGTTGCAGACCGCGTCGGGCCTTGTCGAACTCAAAGTGGTCTGGCTCGCGCTGGTCGCGTTTCCGGGCACACTGATCGGCGCATGGGCCGGCGCGCGGGTCTATCACGCCCTGAGCGACAAGCATTTTGGCGATGTCGTGCTCGGCCTCCTATTCCTGTCGGGCCTCGGCCTCGTCTGGAATAGTGTTGGCACGCACTAAAGCATGATCCGGAAAAGTGCGTAGCGGTTTTCCGAAAAGATCATGCTCAAAACAACAACCTAAAGCGCGATGACGATTCATCCCAATCTCATCGCGCTTTAGGCGGGCACGCGTGCGGGAGGCGCGACTGGCTCGGTCCCCGCCTGCTCCAGGGGGTGCTCCGGACGGGGCAATACCAGTCGCTTCCTGAATTCGCGACGCAACAACCACAAGCTCAACGCAGCCTGAAGCGTCGTCGCAGCGATCGACAAGTACCACACGTGCTCCATGCGGAAGCCCGGCCGCGTCGACAGCCAGATCGCCGGCAAGGAATAGGTGAACACGCGTGTCGCCGAGCTCAAGAGCACCGGCTTGGTATTGCCGAGCCCCTGGAACATGCTCGAGCAGGTGAAGATCAGGCCCTGCGCCACCATGTTGAGCGAGATGATCCGCAGGAACAGGAAGGCGATCGCCATGGTCTCCCGGTCGTTCGAGAATCCGGCGAGCAGCAATTCCGGCTTCAGCTGCGCAAGAATCATGAAGCCGATCATCACGACGGTGGTGATCAGCGCCGCCTTGACGAAGGTTTCGCGCACGCGCGCACCGTTTGCGGCGCCGACATTCTGGCCGGCGATCGGCCCGGCCGCCAGCGCGACCGCAAGCGCCGGCATCTGGATCAGGCCGAGCACGCGCTGTCCGATGCCGAATCCCGCCTGCGCCCCCGCGCCGAAATCGCGCAGCACGTAGTAGACCACCGCCATGAGGATGAACATCATCGCGAATTCGCCGCCGGCGGGCAGCCCGACATTGAGGATGCGCTTCAAATGGCGCGGCTGCGGGCGCCACTGCGCCGCGTCGAACGCGACGTAGCGCTCGACCTTGCGGAAGTACGCCAGCAGCATCAGAACGCCGATCACCACCGCGATCGAGCTTGCGAGCCCCGCGCCGGCAACGCCGAGTGCGTAGCCCGTGCCCCAGCCCGCGATCAGCACCGGCGCCAACGCAATGTTGATGACGACCGCGAGCGCCTGCACCAGCATGGCGGGACGCACAATGCCGGTCGCGCGCAGCGCAGACGCCATCACCTGTGTGGCGAATTGCAGCGCGAGCGCCGGCATGAACCACAACAGATAGATGGTCCCCGCCTCGATCGTCGCCTGGTCCGCGGCAATCGAACGCATGTAGAGGCGCGACAATGCTGCTCCCATGACCAGAGTCAGCAAGCCGAACAGCACCGACAGTGCGATCGCCTGGTTGAAGATCAAATTGGCATCCTGCCGATCCTTGCGTCCCACGGCATGTGCGATCAGCGCAACAGTGCCGACGCCGAGCACCTGCATCAGCGCGTTGACGAGAAATCCGGCGTTGCCGGCCGCGGCGACGCCCGCGACCGCCGCATCGCCCAATCCCGAGACGAAGTAGAGATCGACCAGCTGGCAGACCATGATCGTGACCATGCCGACCATGATCGGCGGGGCCATGGCCAGGATGTGTCTCACGATGGAGCCGTTCGTCAGGTCCTTCATGTCATTCCATCCTTGGCACCGTAACATCGGGACGTTCGCCCGTTGCCGCGCGCCTCACTCCGCTGCTGCAATGTATCCGAGCTCCACCACCTGGCGCTCGAACAGGCCGCGATAGATGCCGCCGGGCTTGGCCGCGAGCACCGCATGCGTGCCCTGCTCGACGATCTCGCCGCGGTCGAACACCAGGATGCGATCGAGGCTCTTCACCGTTGACAGGCGGTGCGCGATCACGATCGAGGTGCGGCCCTTCATCAGCCGCTCCATCGCCTGCTGGATCAGCGCCTCCGATTCCGAATCGAGACTCGAGGTCGCCTCGTCCAGGATCAGCACCGGCGCATCCGCCAGGAAGGCGCGCGCCAGCGCGACGCGCTGCCGTTCGCCGCCCGACAGCTTCACGCCGCGCTCGCCGACCAGCGTGCCGTAGCCCTTGGGCAGGCGCAGGATGAAGTCGTGCGCATTCGCAAGCCGCGCCGCATGCTCGATCGCCTGCAGGCTGGCGCCCGGCCGGCCATAGGCGATGTTCTCGGCGAGCGAGCGGTGGAACAGGATCGGCTCCTGCTGCACGATCGCGATCTGGCTGCGCAGCGATTGCTGCGTCGCGAGCGCGATGTCCTGCCCGTCGATCAGCACGCGGCCGCCGGAGACGTCGTAAAGCCGCTGCACCAGCTTGACGAAGGTCGTCTTGCCGGAGCCAGAGCGGCCGACGAGGCCGACCCGTTCGCCGGCGCGGATCGTCAGCGACAGCCCGTCATACAGCGGCGCGCGATGGCCGCCATAATGGAACGTAACGTCGGCGAACACGATCTCGCCGCCCTCGATCGCGATCGGCCGCGCATCGGAAGCGTCCGCAATGCCGATCGGCTCGTCGTGGATCGCCACCAGTTCGTCCATGTCATTGACCGAGCGCTGGAGGTTGTTGATATGCATGCCGACGTCGCGCAAGTAGGCGTGGATGACATAGTAGCTCGTCAGCACATAGGTGACGTCGCCGGGCGAGGCGTGACCTGACATCCACAGCAGCACCGATCCGCCGATCACGGACGCGCGCAGGCACAGCAGCAAGGAGAGCTGCGACATGGCCGTGTAGTTGTAGCGCAGCCAGGTCCGCCGCACGCGCACGCGCCAGCGACTGATGACGCGGGCGAGCCGTGCATCTTCGCGCAGCTCTGCGCCGAACGACTTCACCACGGCGTTGCAGGTCAGCGCGTCCGCCAGCGTGCCTCCGACCTTGGTGTCCCAGGCATTGGAGACGCGCGCCGCCGGCGCGATATAGCGGGTCGAGAACACCACCGTGGTCGTGACGTAGAAGATCGCCCCGAGCGCGATCACCAGGCCGAGCGAGGCCCAATGCAAGCCGATCAGGACCATCGAGCCGATCAGCACCAGCAGCGAGGGCGCCAGCGCCAGCAGAATGGTGTCGTTGAGCAGGTCGAGCGCCCACATGCCGCGCGTGATCTTGCGCACCGTGGAGCCTGCAAAGGAGTTGGCGTGCCAATCGGTCGAGAAGCGCTGCACGCGCGTGAACGCATCGTGCGCGACGTCGGACATGATCTTCAGCGTGAACGGCACGATCGCCTGGAGGCCGACGAGCCGCAGCACCATCGAGGCCGCGCCCAGCGCCACGATGGCGCCGAACGCCGTGAGCGCCGCGTGGCGCGCGTCCGGATCCGACGGGCCGCGCGTCAGCGCATCGACCAGATGCCCGGAGAACACCGGCATGAACAGGTCGGCGATGGTCGCGCCCAAGAGGCCGCCGGCCACGATGAGGCCGCGCCCGGGCTGCTTCAGCCAGTGCCGGAACACGAAGGGCAGCACCACGCGGATCGCGGCGGGCTTTTTGGACAGAGCGGTCATGACATCATCCGGCCGCTCGCGCAGGCTGCCGGCTCCATCGATGGACGCAGGCCGGCCGCGAGGGCCGAAACGGCGTCACTCAAAACTGACTTTGACTTGGGAAGCGGAGCGATCGGGGCGCTTGGCCGAAACCTTGGCCCAATCGAAGCTGGCGGAAAGGGCCCCTACGAGGCCGAGCACATACCGAGCCAGAACATCGAGCGCGGGCGTGCGATCTGCGAATGCGACGAAATCATGCAAATCTCTCCCCGGTTCGATTGAATGAGGTGCGCTTTATAGATGTGTCGTTTGCGATTTGCAACGGGGCTCGCGCGAGATCACAGATGAGTGTTGCAATTTGGTGCGGGAGCGTTGGCCCGCGACGCTTTGGTGCGCACCGTCCCTCGCCTCAATCTCCACTGTCATGCCCCGGCTTGACCGGGGCATCCAGTACGCCGCGGCGGATGTGGTGAGAGCGGACTCTCCAACGCCGGCCTCTGGGATACTGGATCGTCCGCCCCAGTGCGCAAGTGCGCACAAGGCGGACGATGACACCGAGTATGTATAGCGTCAATGCGCGTCGCCGCCGCCGGTCATCGCGGCCGGCTTGTTCAGCAACCCGACCAGCAGGCTGAGGCCGAGATAGAACAGCGTCAGCATGAAGAAGGCGTCGCCGAAGCTCATCACCACGGCCTGGCGGTGCACGAGTTGGGAGAGCTGCTTCATCGCCATCAGCGTGGAATCGCCGAGCCCCTGGAATTTCTGCATGAACATGGTCAGGGTTTCGGTCGCGGTCGCGTTGCCCCAGGTCACGCGCTCCTGCAGGCGCGTGATGTGCAGATCGGTGCGATCGTTGAGCACGGTGTTGATGATGGCGAGCCCGACCGCGCCGCCGAGATTGCGCATCAAATTGAACAGGCCGCTCGCGTTCTTCACCCTGTCAGGCGCCAGCGTGCCGAGCGCGATGTTGTTGGTCGGCACCATCGCGAACATCATGCCGATGCCGCGCAGGATCTGCGGCACCAGCAGCTCGTAGAAATCGTAGTCGCGGGTGATCCAGGTCATCTGGTAGGAGCCGATCGCGAACACGACGAGGCCGAACGCGATCATGTAGCGCATGTCGAACTTCACCATGAGACGGCCGACCAGCGGCGCGACCAGGAACATGGTGATGCCGGAGACGAACATGGTCTCGCCGATCATCAGCGCGCTGTAGCCGCGCACTTCGGCGAGATAGCGCGGATAGATATAGGTCAGGCCGTAGAGGCCGATACCGATGCAGAACTGCAGCAGGCAACCGATCGCGAAGTTGCGGTTGGAGAAGGTGCGCAAATTGACGATCGGCTCGGCCGCCGTGAAGACGCGCCAGAAGAAGGCGATCGCCGAGATCGCGCAGATCCAGGCGCAGATCGCCACCGAGGTGTCCTGCAGCCATTCATATTGCGGACCTTCCTCCAGCACATATTCCAGCGTGCCGAGGAAGCCGGCCATGAACAGCAGGCCCCACCAGTCGAAGCGGTCGAGCAGCTCGAAATGCGGCTCGTCGAAATCGACCAGCGCCAGCACGCCCAAGGTGATGCTGATGCCGGGCACGACGTTGATGAAGAACAGCCAGTTCCACGACATCAGGTCGGTGATGTAGCCGCCGACGGTCGGCCCAATGGTCGGGGCCAGCGTAGCGACGAGACCGATGATGGGACCGACGATGTGGAATTTCGTGCGCGGGAAGACGGTATAGGCCGAGGCGAACACCGTCGGAATCATGCCGGCGCCCAAAAAGCCCTGGAGCGCGCGCCAGAGGATCATCTCCTCGATCGTGGTGGCGAAGCCGCAGAGCAGGCTCGAGAAGGTGAAGCCGGCGGCCGAGATCGCGAACAACAGCCGCGTACCGAAAGCGCGCGACAGAAATCCCGACAGCGGGATCGCGATGACTTCGGCGATCAGATAGGCGGTCTGCACCCAGGACACTTCGCTGGAGCTCGCCGACAGGCCGGCCTGGATCTCGCTCAGGGAGGCCGAGACGATCTGGATGTCCAGGATCGACATGAACATCCCGAACACCATGATGATGAAGGCAAACAGCCGCTTCGGCGCGATGCGCTCCGAAGCGGGATCCGCGATCATGGCAGGTGAAGCGGTGGTGGCGTTGGCCATGGTGTCAGCTCAGATGCAAGCTGCGAGCTCTCTTCACCTCTCCCGCTTGCGGGAGAGGTCGACGCGCTCGCAGAGCGCGGCGGGTGAGGGCTCTATCCTCTTGGGGAGTCTCCCTAGCGGAGGCACCCTCTCCCCCTCCCTCTCCCGCAAGCGGGAGAGGGAGCGCAGCTGCACTCGGAGCTAGAGTGTCGCGAGTCATGAGTGATCAATCCTACTGCGGGTGGATCGCGGTGGGATCGTCGAGATCGACCTCGCTGTCGGCGTCGGCCGCGCCTTTGTTGGTGTCGACGGTGGCGTAGACCGACATGCCGGCGCGGAGCAGGTTCTGCTTCGCCACCGACTTCGGCACGCGGATGCGCACCGGCACGCGCTGCACGATCTTGGTGAAATTGCCGGTGGCATTGTCAGGCGGCAGCAGCGTGAACACCGAGCCTGCGCCCGCCGCGATGCTGTCGACCACGCCCGAGAACTTGCGCATGCCGTAGGCATCGACCTTGATCGTCACCGGCTGGCCGGGACGGATGCGCTTGAGCTGCGTTTCCTTGAAATTGGCGTCGATATAGACATCGTTGAGCGGCACGATGTTGCCGAGGCGCTGGCCGACCGCAACGAAGTCGCCGGCGCTGACCAGGCGATTGGAGAACGTGCCGTCGACCGGCGCGCGCACGGCGGTGAAGCTGAGGTCGCGCTCGGCCTTGGCGAGCGTGGTCTTGAGCTCGGCGAGCTGCGCCTGCGCTTCGGCCTGCTGCGCCTTGGCGACGTCGACATTGCTGACGGCGACGTCGTAGGCGGCCTGCGCAGCCTTGACCGCGGCGGCGCCCTGATCGCGTCCGGCTTCCGAGCTCTCGAACACGGCGCGCGAGGCAAACCCCTTGTTGCTCAGCGCCTGCTGACGCTCATAATCGAGATCGGCGCGCTTGAGGCCCGCCTCAGCCGAGACGAGCTGCGCCTTGGCCTGCGCGACCTGGCTGTCGAGCGCGGCAACCTGGCGGCCGATGCGATCGATCGTGGCCTGCTGGGTCGCGATCTTGGTCGCGGCGGCATCGACCGCGATCTTGTAGTCGCCGTCGTCGATGCGGAAGACGACGTCGCCGGCGCGAACCGGCGTGTTATCGCCGGCGAGTATCGAGGAGATGTGACCGGCGACGCGCGCGCCGAGCATGGTGTTGTTGGCGCGGACATAGGCATCGTCGGTGGAGATGTAGAAGCGACCGACCAGCGTGTAGTAGCCGGCATAGCTCGCGACCGCGAGCGCCAGCAGCAAGCCGACGCCCATCAGGACGAATTTGCGCTTGCCGGATCTGGGCGCGCCGGCAGCGGCGCTATCGGCAGGTACAGCCGGGGCCGCCCTGTCGGGTGCGGGCTTCTCGGCCACCTCGGCGGTGCGGCGCTTGGTTTCCTCGGCCACATGAGCGCGCAATTGCTCGGCCAGGACGGCGGGTTTCTCGGTCGCAGCGTCACCGCCCGTCTGCTCGTCCACCGCTTCCTGGCGAAGAACGCGCGCAGCCTGGTCTCTCGATACGGCCATAAAGGCCTCCCCAAAAAAGCGCGACCAAGGGCAGGCCGTCGTGCGGCCTGTTCCCTCCCGCTCACCTCAAATACCATTGACCGAACCGTTCGGTCAATATACATAATATTCCCGTCCGGGACCCTACGGGCCCGAATCCTTATATTTGCGTTTCATGGTGTCAGACCCGATCCAAAACCTTCCGAGATCCTAAACCAATGGTTGTAGCTGCCAGCGAACATCTGCACGTCCTCCACGAGGAGGACAGCTCCAAGCGCCGCCAGATCCTGGACGGTGCCCGCAAGGTGTTCATGGCGCTCGGTTTCGACGGGGCCAGCATGGGCGAGATCGCGCGCGCCGCGCAGGTCTCAAAGGGCACGCTCTATGTCTACTTCGCCGACAAATGCGCGCTGTTCGAAGCCATCCTCGAAGAGGAGGCGCTCCAGCACGGCCAGGTCGTGTTCAATTTCGATCCCGCGCGCGATGCCGAAACCACGCTGAAGGAGTTCGGCCGGGCCTACATCCATCTGCTCTGCCGCCCCGGCGGCGGATCGGCGATCCGCACCGTGATGGCGATCGCCGAGCGCATGCCCGATGTCGGCCGCCGCTACTATGGGCGGGTGCTGGACAAGACCATCAACCGCCTCTCCGAGTATCTCAGAGCCCATGTCGGCTCCGGTGACCTCGATATCGACGATTGCGATCTTGCTGCCTCGCAATTCATGGAACTCTGCAAGGCTTCACTGTTCCTGCCCTTCGTCTTCCAGGCCGCGCCTGCGCCATCGGAACAACGGATGACCGAGGTGGTCGACAGCGCGACGCGGATGTTCCTGGCGGCGTACCGGAAGTAACGGCAAGCAGGCCGCGCGTTGCGCAGGCCGGCGCCGCGGCCCTATATTGCGGCCATGTCTCGTGATCTTCGCCCGCCGGTCGATATCCTCCATTATGAGATCGTCCAGGAACAGGCCTCGGCGCTTGGACGGATGGGTCGCGCGCTCGAACAGACGCTGACGCGTCTGCGCGAGTTCGACGCCGCCCACGCGCTCTCGGAGACGCCGGCCTCGCTGCAACCGGCGAGGCGCAGGCTGGTCGCGGAAGCCGGCCAGGCGCTCTGGATGTTCGTGGTGCAACGGGAGGCGTCCGGCTTGCGCGACAGCCGCCATATCATGCGGACCTACAACGTCCCCGGCGAGGTGCAGCAGTGCATGGGGCTGGTCCCCGTGCCGTCGAAGCCGGCGTCGAAATGATTTGCTAAGTCGGTCCGGCCCCATCGTAGCCCGCATGGAGCGAAGCAGAATGCGGGGAGACCTGTCCCGGATTGCGCTTCGCTCCATCCGGGCTACAGGGTTCTGCAGGCCTCAATCGTCGGCGTAGTCGTCCTCTTCGCGCTTGTGCGCGGTGCTCTTGCGGCCGAGCGAACCAGTCACGGAAGGATCACGCGCGTTCGCATACGGACTGCGTGACTGCGCACGCGCGGCGACCTCTTCGCCGGAGACGGCGGCGGGCTGGCAGATCAGGCGACGGCTGGCGCGGCGCATCAGGTCGACGTGGATGTGATCGTAGTGATAGACGTTGGAGCCCGGTGCGAGCACCGTGGTGAAATGCGCGCAGGCACCGGACTGCACGTCGCGCAAAAACCCCTGCTCTTCCGGCATGCCGCGCCAGCCGTCCTTCACCGTGACGCGGCGGCCGTCGGCGAGCACGAAGGCGGATATGTCGAGCGCATTGCCGAAGGCGTGCTCGGAGATGTGGGCGCGCGAGTTGCCGTTCATGCCGCGGCAGGAATAGGCTGAGATCTGCTTGATCTCGGCGACGCGGACGCCGAACCAGCGCATGGCCGAGGGCTGCACGGTGTCGGCGAGCCAGCGGTCGAGCTCGGACACGATCGGACAGGCCAGCGTCGCAGTCGGCTTGATCGCAACGGGACCGACGGCGGTGACGGGATTACCCTGCGCCGGGCCAAGACGCGGCAGCGGCTGCTGCGCGGGCGCCTGCGAGTAAGGTGCCGGACCGGCCGGCCGCGCCGGATAGCTCGGCGCATTCATGTAGCGCGCGGCACCCGCCGCATCAGTGCCCTCGGGAGGCAGGTCGATCTCGTCTTCCTGCGGCGCCACGCCGGGCGCGTTCAGCGACATCGGACCGGTTGAGCTGCCATAGCCGGAAGGCTGTTGCACGGCGCTCTCGGGGTAATTCGATCGCTGCGGATAGGAGGAGGCCGGATAATTCTGGCTCTGCGGATAGTTCGATCGCGGCTGCGTCACCGGCCAGCGCGGCTGGTTGCCGATGTTCGCCGGCGGACGCAGTTCCTCGTCGGCAAAGCCGTAGCTGCTGGAGGCTTCGCCGATGGCGGCGACCTTGAGCGGAAATTCGGCGCCGCACTGGCCGGGGCCGGAGATCGGGTCGATGCGGACGATGTCCGCACTCTCCTTGACCGCCCCCGATTTCAGGCACGCCGCTTCCGCCTCGGCCCGCCACGGTTCGCGTTCGGCCTGAAAGAAGCCGCGTCCGCAACCCGCTAGCGAAACAAGGACGATGGAGCCGACGAGATACAAACGAACTCCGCGCGTCATGAACGCACGTTCGGCGAATTTACTTAAAGACTCTTCAACGTGTCGATTTCAGCCTTCTTTAACCATGCCGGCCCGCGCGCGCCGAAATGCCGCCAGGGCTGAGCGACAGCAAGACTGCCTTTTTCGGCAAGAGACTTTCTGTTAACCATAAAGCTCGCGCCCAAGGCGGCGCGACAGCGGGACCGATCTCATGACGTTCGCCGACAGATTGAGCATTATCACCGCGTACCTCGCCATGGCCTTCGTCGGCGCCATCGTGCTCGGCATGATTTAGCGGCTCAAACGTAAGACGGTGTCTCTCTTCCCTTCTCCCCTTGTGGGAGAAGGTGGCGCGAAGCGCCGGATGAGGGGTCTCTATCCTCGCGCGCTTCTGGTGGAGACAGACCCCTCACCCCAGTGAGCCCGCGTCGACCAGCGGAGCTGCCCTCTCCCACAAGGGGCGAGGGCACAACAATGCGCATCTCTCGACGAGCTACGACCGCGTACCCCACTGCTGCGACGTCGTGACCACCTTCTCCTGCCGCTCCTCAACACGCGTCCAGTCGTTGCCGGAGCAGAAGAAGCGGCCGAGCGCACAGGCTTCGACGTGCAGCTTGCCGGAGCTCTTCAGCGTCATCGTCGCGTAATAGGTGTTGCCGCTGGAGCGGCTATAGATGCTGCCGGTCCAGACGTCGTGCGATTTCGGCTTCATGTTGACGAGAACGCTCTCGCCTCGGTTTGAGGCTTCGGTCAGCGCGTAGCCGCACAGTGCCGGTCCGCAGCGTTCGATGCGGACGGTGCCGTTGGCGCCGGCGCTCTCCCATTCGCCGAGCGGCGTATAGCCCTCGTCGTCGCTGCGCTGTGCGAGTGTTGCGGTCTGCTTGATGTCGGGCCTCGGGACGATGACCGGCGGCTCGATGCGCGGCGGATCGAGCGCAACAGTCTTCGGCGGGTCTACGCGCTGCAAATCAACCCGCGGCGGATTGAGGCCCGACGCCTCGAGTTTTGGCGCCGGCGGCAACACAACGGGCTGCGACGTCGTCGCGGCAAGGACGGGAGGCGCTGGTGGCGGCACGACCGCAGTCGCTTGTGCAGGCCGGACCGACGCCGCCGGACAAACCGGCTGCGGTGCCTGGACCATCGGCGCGGGCGCCGGCTGCGAGACCGGTGCTGTGCTGACGGCTTCTGTCGGCCGGAGGCTGCGACTGGACATCGAAACACAGGAAGCAGATCGGCAACTGCGCGGTGCCTCGACATGAAACCGGTGGCCGCCGATCGAAAACGAATAGGAACCGGCCTGGGCGGCGGGCGCAACCGCCATCAAGGCGATCAATGTGCCAAGCGAAGTCGCAAGCCGCTGCATCGACGCCTCCCTCCGTGTCGCGGCGAGGTTACCCGGATGAAGGTTGGCCGAATGTGCGCCGGCTCACGCAAGCCGCCGCAAGCCGGCGTGACGTTCATCACGGAAGATAGGACGGTCCCGGCGTAGGGTCGAACCACGCTCAGTCACCAGCGACATCAGTCCATACCGGGACCAGGCCATTTTCGGAGGTTGTCATGAACAAGCTGGCCATCGCCACCACGGCGCTCTTCCTCGCTTCGACCGCCGCCGCGCATGCCGGCAATTCGATCTCGTTCCAGATCGAAGGCCAGCACATCCGCATCGAGACGCCGCGCAACTGCGCCTCGCTCAATTGCGTGACCATCGTCGCGCCGGGCCTGTCGGACAAGCCGATCAAGCTGAACAACATCAACCTCAAGGGCCTTGGCGGCTCCAACGACGATGACGTCGACACCACGCCGGCTCCGGCGAACACGACTGCACAGCCCGCGCCGACTCCGGTGCAGCAGCAGCCCGTGCCGCAGGCGCCGGTCCAGGCGGCTGCGCCCGCCATTGCCGCCCCCACAGCCCCCGCCGCGAGCGTTGCCGCCGCTCCGTCCGTCGGCGTCGACAATACGCCTGTTACCGCGCCTGCTCCCGTTGCCGCGCCCGCTCCCGTCGCTGCTGCTCCCGCGCCGGCCCCGGCTCCGGCTGCCGCAGCGCCTGTGGCGGCACCGAACTCGCCGATCGGCGTGTGGGCGACCGAAGAGAACAAGGGCAATGTGCGTGTCGAGCAGTGCGGTCCCAATCTCTGTGGTTACGCCGAGAAGACCAACGCGCGTATCCTGATCAACATGAAGCCCGAAGGCTCGAAATGGAGCGGCCGCATCCACGATCCCGACTCCGGCCGCAATTACGACTCGACCATCGCGATGAAGGGCCCGAATGCGATGCGCGTGCAGGGCTGCGCCTTCGGCGGCATGTTCTGTGGCGGTCAGACCTGGAAGCGCGTGAGCTGACGCTGAAGGCGTCACATCGACAGGCAAGCACAAGTCATCGTCATGCCCTGGCTTGTCCCGGGCATCCACGTTCTTCGAACCGCGCGCCAGCACGTGGATGGCCGGGACAAGCCCGGCCATGACGGTGAGGAGATGCCGGAGCCCATAACACTGGCATTGCTCGCGACCTGGTCTTGTGGACACGACGTTCGAGCATTCGCTCCCCCCTGCCACACATGTTCATCCGCCATTCAGCTGTCCCCGGATGAAATCCGCAGCTCTCACCTCGCGTTCTCACCGGGATCTCCTCGTGACTTCATTGGCAGCCTGGCGCCGCTTCGTGTTTGCGCTCGCCCTGCTGGCCTTGCCGCTGGCCGGCGCGGGCGTGGCGTTCGCATCCGATGCAATGGAGCTTGCGCAGGCGCAGCCGCAAGCACAGCCGATACCCGCACCCTCCCCGACGCCGTCGGCCTCACCTAGCCCCGCGACAGACGCGCAGCCCGCCGCCGTCGAGCCGATCGGCAACGTCGCGACCGTGACGGGGATCGCGACCGTGATCCGCGACAAGAACTCGTATCCGCTGCGCGTGCGCGACGACATCTATCTCAACGACGTCGTGCAGACCTCGTCGAACTCCTCGCTCGGCATCACCTTCAACGACGCCACCACGTTCAACCTCTCGGCCAGCGCCAGGATCACCATCGACAATTACGTCTATGAGGACGGCGGCAAGCAGAACGCCGCGATCTTCGACGTCGGCAAGGGCACGGTGGCTTTCGTTGCCGCAGCGGTGGCGAAGACCGGCGACATGAAGATCACGACGCCGACCGCGACGCTCGGCATCCGCGGCACCACCGGCGTCGTCGATGTGCCGGAAGGCGCGGCGGCGAACAGGTCGAGCAATGTCAACATCAAGCTCTATCCCGACGCAGACGGCCGGGTCGGGCACATCGACGTCGACGACCGCACAAGCGGCACGCGGCTCGGCGCGCTGACGCAAGCAGCGAGCGGCTTTGCGATCCGGCCGGGTGCAGGCGGCGCGGGCGGCGTCATGCGCTTTGCCGCGGTGCCGATCACGATTCCGCCGCAGCAGATCGCGCGCGACCGCGGCTTCGTCAGCCAGGTGCATCTGGCGCAGACCACGGGCCGGCAGATCGTCACCGAGCAGCGCGACTTCCGCCGCGCCAATCCCGGTGCGCTCAGCCGCATTCCGCGACCGCTCCAGCCGCAACAGCAGCAATTGCGGCCGACCACGCCGCCAAGCCAGCAGCCGCAGAGGCCGAACGGCCAGCCCGGCCAGAACAACCGTCCGGGTCAGCAGCAACCGGGCACACCGGGCCGGCAAGGCGCGCAGCCACCGCAGCGGCAGGGCCAGGGCGGCGCGGTACAGCCGGGCGGCCAGCGCGCGGGTCAGGGGCAACAGCGACAAGGCGAGCAGCAACAGGGACCGCAACATCAAGGCCAGCAGCAAGGCGCGGGTCGGCCGCCAGGAGCGCCACGCACCGGGCAAGGCATGCAGCCCGGTGGCGTACAGCAGACGCAGCCGCAAGCTCCGCGCACGGGACTGCGGCCCGGTCAGCCAGCACAGCCACCTGCGGCCCAACAGCCCGGCGGCATTCAGCGCCAAGGCGGCTTCCAGCAGCGCCTCCCTGGCGCGCAACGCCCCGCAGCGCCGCGCAAACCGGCGCCGAAGGAGAAGGAGCGGCGGTGACTCTTCCTTCTCCCCTTCGTGTGCGCGAAGCTGCATCGTCAGCGCGGCGGCGGTTCTGAGGAAATCGTGCGAAAGAAGCCCGCTCCGCCGCCTCCCCGTCATTGCGAGGAGCCCTTGCGACGAAGCAATCCAGAGTCCCTCCGCGGAAAGTTTCTGGATTGCTTCGCTGCGCTCGCAATGACGAGTTGGAACGAGCTGGCGTTACCGCAACCACACTAACTCGCAGGTGCCATTTTGCTCAGCACGCGGCACGCGTTCATGCGTCGCCGCGGAGCCATGCCTTCACCTTCTGCAACAAACCATGCCGCAATTCATCGACCGAGGCGGCTTCGGCTGGCGTCAGCGTCTGCAGGGCCGCATCGATACCGTCGGGCACAGGCGGCGTCGGCTCGGGAGCGGCCGCCAGCGCCGCAGTCGCGAGCGCGATCGGACCAACGTGTGTCAGGAACGCGCGCTCATACTCGCGCGAGAGGCGGGCGATCGCATCGTCCAGCGTCAGCCAGTCGACCGCCTTGATGTCATTCATCAGTTTGCGGACCGGCCCACCGTCAGCCTCCATCCGCCAGAAATGCACGACCTTGGAGCGCCCGCCGGACTGATAAACGAGCGTGCCCAGAAATTCGTGTACGGCGACATCGTGGCCGGTCTCCTCCAGCACCTCGCGGTGCGCGGCTTCCTTGGGCGTCTCGCCGTCGTCGAGCTTGCCCTTGGGCAAGACCCATTCATTGCGCTTGCGCTGGCGCACGACTGCAATCAGCGGCGTCGAACCACACCGCAGCACGATACCACCCGCCGCCATCACCGGCGCCCGCGCCATCACCAAATCCGTATCGGTCGAACCGCCCCGCTGACGATATAGGCGGCGGGCGCGGCGGATTGAAGGCTACTTTCTTTTCAGCAGCGCTTGGCCTGCGCGAATGCGTGTGCCCTCCGCGATGCCATCGCAGAACGTGAAATCGCCGGGCGCCAGGATGATGATGGTCGAGCCGTGCTCGAACCAGCCGAGTTCCTCGCCTTTGGTCACGTTGACGTCGCAGGGGAAATTGACCGGCCCGCGGGTCTGCGCGTTCAGCACCATGTTGAGAAAGTGCAGGCGGATGCTCGCGACCAGGATCGCCGCCACCGGCACCAGCGTCACGGCTTCGCCAGTCGACAAATGCGTGCGGATCACCGCGCGCTCGTTCTTGCAGAACAGCCGCTCGACCCGCTTCAAGGCGATCGGGTTGACGTTCCAGACGTCGCCATGGATCAGCGTGACACGCTCGATATGCGCGTCATAGGGCGCGTGGAAACGGTGATACATGCTCGAGGTCAGCCGCAGCGTGACGAAACTTCCGTTGCGGTGCTGGTCGACGAGCGCCGAATCGCCGACGAGGTCAAGCAGCGAATAAGGCGCGCCCTTGACCTGAAACAGCTCGGTGTCGGCGATCCGGCCATGGGCGCCGACAATGCCGTCCGAGGGGCTGGCGACAATGGAAGCGTCCGGATCAAAGGGACGCAGGCCTGGCTTGAGCTCCCGGGTGAAGCAGTCGTGCAAACTCCGAAAGTGGGTTTTGCGCGCCTCCGACAGATCGAGGTCGGAGAACAGCTTCCACAGCGCGATCGAGAAGTCCCGCACCAGCGGGTTCTCGATCTTGGAGAACCAGCCCATGAAGCGGGTCAAGGCCGCACGCGGGATACGGTTGGTCAACAGGAAGTTGAGGTCTTCCTGCTGGGTGAAAGAGGCGATGAGGGCTTTGACTGTCATGAATCTGTCAGCTCGCAGTATTAGCGCTTGTTGTCATGGAAACGACACTCCCGATTCTCTCGATGTCCGTGGCCGCCGCAGCGTCCGCTGCCGCCGCCTTCCCGAAGCTCAAGGCGCGCATCGAGCTCTCCCGCGCCAAGCACCGCTCGCTCGCCGGGCACTCCAAGATGTCGCGCCGGGTGGCGCGGCTGCTCCCGTTCTACGAGTTTAGCGGTGACCGTTATTTCGGCTGCGACGGCGCGCCTGCGAACGTGGTGAAGCAGCGCAAGGACGCCTTCTTCCGCCTCGCCAGGCTTTACGCCGAGCGCTACCCCAAGGGCCGCGCGATGACGAAGGAAGCGGCAGAGACGATCTCCGACCTGAACTTCACCGAGAGCTATCGCGTGCCGTTCCAGTTCTCGCGCCTCGTCCGCGAGCATCTGGGCACCTCGACCTTCATGGAATCCTCGCGCGGCGTCACCGTCACCGATGTCGACGGCAACGCGTCCTACGATCTCACGGGATCCTACGGCGTCAACATCTTCGGCAACGACTTCTACAAGGAGTGCATCGAGGGCGCCGAGAAGCGCGCACACGCGCTCGGACCGGTGCTCGGCCCCTACCATCCCGTCATCCTCGAGAACGTGCAGCGGCTCTGCCAGATCTCCGGCCTCGACGAGGTCTCGTTCCACATGTCCGGCACCGAAGCGGTGATGCAGGCGGTGCGGCTCGCGCGCTACCACACCAAGCGCACGCATCTCGTTCGCTTCGCCGGCGCCTATCATGGCTGGTGGGGCGACGTGCAGCCCGGCGTCGGCAATCCGATTCCTGCGCACGAGACCTACACCCTCGCCGAGATGTCGGAGAAGACGCTGCACGTGCTGCGCACCCGCAAGGACATCGCCTGCGTGCTGGTCAACCCGCTCCAGGGCCTGCATCCGAACGCGAATGCGCCCGGCGATTCCTCCCTGGTCGATTCCTCCCGCGGCGGCAATTTCGATCGTGCGGCCTACACCGAATGGTTGAAGAAGCTGCGCGAGGTCTGCACCGAGCGCGGCATCGCGCTGATCTTCGACGAGGTGTTCGTCGGCTTCCGTCTCGCCGCCGGCGGCGCCCAGGAATATTTCGGCGTGCGCGCCGACCTGGTGACCTATGGCAAGAGTCTCGCCGGCGGTCTGCCGGTCGGCGTGGTCTGCGGCAAACGCGAATTGATGCGCCGCTTCCGTGACGATCGCCCCGCCGACATCTGCTTTGCCCGCGGCACCTTCAACTCGCATCCCTACGTCATGACGGCGATGGACGAGTTCTTGAGCCGTCTCGCCAGCCCCAACTTCCGCGCCATCTACGATGGGCTGGAGGAGACCTGGAACGGCCGCGTCCAGAAGCTCAACCGGATGATGACCGATGCCGGCCTGCCGGTGCGGTTCGCCAACTTCTCCTCGATCTGGACGGTGAAATACACCACGCCGTCCCGCTACAACTGGATGCTGCAATACTACCTGCGTGCCGAGGGCCTGGCGCTGAGCTGGGTCGGCACCGGACGGCTGATCTTCAGCCTCAACTACACCGACGCCGACTTCACCGAGGTCGCCGAGCGCTTCGTCCGCGCGGCGCAGAAGATGAAGGCCGACGGCTTCTGGTGGCACGACGGCGCGCTCACCAACAAGAACATCAAGCGGCAGATCCTGAAAGAGATGCTGGCCAAGCGTTTTGGGCGCTGAGGCCAAGCACCGCTGCCTCGCTCCCTCTACCCGCTCGCGCGGAGAGCGTCGGGGTGAGGGGGAGTCTCCGCGAGCTCGGTGAGAGTTGACGAACACCCCGCTCGCAGCGCCCCCGTGGAGAGCCCCCCTCACCCGGACCGCATCTGCGATGCGCTCCGGCCTCTCCCCGCACGCGGGGAGAGGCGAAGAAGCCCCCAAGACGTGGATGCCCGGGACGAGCCCGGGCATGACGCAACCAATCGACATCTGAGTATTGGATGTGCGCAGCGCGCTCAGGCGTGCTGCTCTTCGAGCGTGGGCTCGCCGATGAGGCCCAGCGTGTGCTCGGGGTTGAGGTGCAGGCCAGGGTCCATCAGCTCGCCGCGCATCAGCGCCAGCGGGGCCTTGTGATAGAGCATCAAATCGTGGAAGGGGTCGGTCAGGATCTTGGTCATCCAGACGAGGCCGGTCTCGATGTCACGGATGAAGAACAGGTGCACGGTGCGGAACAAGAGGCCGCCGCCGCCGACCACGAGCCAGATCTTCGCCACCTGACGCATGAAATCGGTCGCGCTCGCCCAGGGCGTGAACAGGCCGAACAGCGTGGGATCGGCGACCAGCACCAGCGGCGAGAGCGCCCAGATCGCCATCAGCACCACCTTGCGCTGAAGGTTGTAGCCGACCTTGATCTCTTCCTTGTACTCGTGCGTCGCCTGGTTGATGTGGTCGTAATCGTGCGGCTCGAAGAAGAAGTGACCGGCCTGGCGCGAGGTCATCGAGACCAGCCAGCCGACCAGCCCGGAGACCACGGGATCGATGAACAGCCAGACATAGGCAAAGAGGAAGCTCAGCGCGCTGACGAAGTGCAGGCTCTGATTGATGCGGCTGTGATGATAGTAGCGATGGTCGTCCCAGCGCTGGATGCGCAGCTGCTCGAGATAATTCTTGATCATGCTCTTCCCCAAAATGCTTTCGGGTACAGGATTTAAAGGGATTCGATGTACGCCGTGTGACATCATCATTTTGTCATGTGACGATGTGCAGCGGCGCGATGACGCACGCGGACGCGTAAGCTCACGCCGCCTTGGCGACGTCGACCTTGCGGAAGCGCACCAGCGAGAAGTGCCCGAGCGGCGGGATCAGACGGCGCTCGGCGAGCTCGATGCCGTGGGCGCCGGCCAGCCATTTCGCGTAGCGCGACCAGGCGAACTCGGCGGTGCGGAAGCCGAGCGGACGCACCACCGGCTGGAGCTTCTGCTCGATGAAGCGGCGCATGCCGGTATCGGCGCTGACGCGAGTGAGGATGATCAGCTCGCCGCCCGGGCGCAGCACGCGGGCGAATTCGTCGAGCGCCTTTTCCGGATTCGGCACGGCGGTGACGACATATTGCGCCATCACCACGTCGAAGGAATTGTCGGGGAATTCGAGCTTCTCGGCGTCCATCACCGCGAGACCCTCGACGTTCTTCAGCTTCTGCTCCGTCACGCGGCGGCGCGCCTTGTCGAGCATCGCTTCCGAGATGTCGGTGCCGAAGATGCGCAGGTTCGGCGCATAGAGCGGCAGCGAGATGCCGGTACCGACGCCGACCTCGAGCACCCGGCCGCCGATCTTGTTGGTGGCCGCAATCGCGGCCTGCCGGCCCTTGGCGAACACGCCGCCGAACACGAGGTCGTAGACCGGCGCCCAACGGTCATAGGCCTGCTCGACCGTGCCGCGGGTGAGGTCGAGTTGCTGGGTGCCGTCAAGGTTCATGATCTTAGCCATCGATGAGGTTCTCGCTGTGGTTCAAATAAAAGATCAGCCGCGCACCGGCCGCCGCGCCATGCGAGGCGAGGCGCGCAAGACGCGACTGGGCTGAAGTGAGGTGAGATTGCCGACGAACTGGCGCGCGCTGTTCTCCCAGGAGCGCTCCAGCGCGAAGTTGCGGCAGGTCTCGCGCGACATCGTGAGCGCGCGCAGGCACGCGTTGCGCAGATCATGGTCGATCGCGCCGATCGGGTGATCGGCGATGACGTCCTTTGGTCCCGTCACCGGAAACGCCGCAACCGGCGTGCCGCAGGCGAGCGCTTCCAGTTGCACCACGCCGAAAGTGTCGGTCAGGCTCGGAAACACGAAGACGTCGGCCGCGGCGAGATGCGCAGTGAGATCCGCCCCCTTCTTCTCGCCGAGGAAGACGGCGCCGGGGTATTTCTTTTCCAGCGCGGCCTTCTGCGGGCCGTCGCCGACGACGACCTTGGTGCCGGGCAGATCGAGCGAAAGGAAGGCTTCGAGATTCTTCTCCACCGCCACGCGGCCCATCGTCATGAAGATCGGACGCGGCAGGTCGAGAGCTGCCGGGCTGTCGGGATGGAACAGCTCGGTGTTGACGCCGCGCGTCCAGAAGCCCAGGCGCTTGAAGCCGCGTTCGGACAGTTCCTGCCGCAGCGAGGGCGTCGCCACCATGGTCATGGCGGCGGCATCGTGGAAGTGGCGCAGCACGGCATAACCGACACTCGCGGGGATGCCGGTCCGCACCGAGACATATTCGGGAAAGCGCGTCGTATAGGAGGTGGTGAAGGCGAGCCGGTTACGCCGGCAATAGGCCCGCGCGGCCCAGCCGATCGGGCCCTCGGTCGCGATGTGCAGCGCTTCCGGCGCGGCCTTCTCGATCCGCCGCGCGATCTCCTTACCCGTAGGCAGCGCGATGCGCAGGCCTGGATAGGTCGGCAGCGGCCATGACGGAAAGCCGTCCGGGGTCAGAAAGTCGATCTCGACATCGAGAGCCTTGGCCGCGTTCGCCAGCGAGGTCAGCGTCCGCACCACACCGTTGACCTGCGGATGCCAGGCGTCGGTCGCGATTAATACCCGCATGGGAAAATCCCGAGAGTTTGATGATTCTCGGTTTCCGACCATCAACGAAGGATATTTCAGGCGTATGACGTCACAGAAGTGTCGGCCCACTGTTTTGTTCGTTAACGGGTCCACGCAGCCACGAAACTGTCATGAAACAATCCTTGCCGCCGTGAAACCGTTTTCGGTTTTCCGCGCAAATGTCCCGAAACGTTTTGCCGTTAAGTGATCTACCCAACGGAGCACCGGTAGCGGTGCCGCGGTGAGCAAAAACACCGAGCAAACAGGGGCGATCAATGTTCAATCTGGACACGTTCAAGAATTATTCGCGCGCCGTTGCTTTTGGCGCAGTGGCGATCTCCGCATTCGCGTTCGCAGGTGCAGCCAACGCCGCGCCGGTGCAGCTCTTCCCCTTCTTCCAGCCGCTGCCGCCGATGACCGCGCCGCAGCCGCTTCAGCCCTATCAGCCCTACCAGACGACGCCTTATCAGGCCGCGCCGTCCGAGGATCAGGACGCGGTCGAGATGCCGGCCCGCTTCCGCCGCCAAACCGTTTCCTATGCAACGCGCGAGGCGCCGGGCACCATCATCATCGATACGCCCAACACCTATCTTTATTACGTGCTCGGCAACGGCCAGGCGCTGCGCTACGGCATCGGCGTTGGCCGCGACGGCTTCACTTGGTCCGGCATCCAGTCGGTGAGCCGGAAGGCCGAATGGCCGGCCTGGACTCCGCCGGCGGAAATGATCGCCCGCCAGCCCTATCTGCCGCGCCACATGGCCGGCGGCCCCGGCAATCCGTTGGGAGCCCGCGCCATGTATCTCGGCAGCACCATCTATCGCATCCACGGCACCAACGCGCCCGAGACCATCGGCAAGCACGTCTCCTCCGGCTGCATCCGCATGACCAACGACGACGTCACCGACCTCTACGCCCGCGTCAACGTCGGCACCAAGGTGATCGTGCTGCCGATGACGGAGCGGCGAGCGGAACTCGGAGCTGCGACGCGCTGAGCGACAGGACATTGTGACGCAAACGGCCACGGAACCCACCGGGGCCGTTTTCGTTTGCCCTCGACATCCCGAAGCGCGCTTGCTGTGGCGCGATCCCCGATGGAGGCGCAGATGCAAGCACGCCTGCAACGTTCGTCAAGCGCCTGGCTGCGCGCGATCGGCACCGGGGCACTGACGCTGCTCCTGTCACCACCCCTCCTCTCGTTCGCGCAGCAGCCGGCGAGCGACGACGCGGCCCACCAGGCCTTCAACAATTCCTGCCGCACCTGCCACTCCGTGAAAGAGGGCGACAATCGCCTCGGACCCAATCTCAACAAGATCGTCGGACGCAAGGCCGGCTCGCTGCCGAACTACAATTACTCGTCGTCAATGAAGGAAGCCGGCTTCGTCTGGGACCAGGACAAGCTCACCCGCTTCATGGTCAAGCCGGACGAGGTCGTGTCCGGCCACAAGATGCAGCCCTATGGCGGCATCTCGGCGGAGGAAGCGGCCAAGGTGGTTGCCTATCTGCAGGCGGCGGGCGGCTCGCAATAAGAGGCCGGACACACCGCGCCATTTTGGTGTGGCGCATCCTTCGAGACGCTCGCCGTTGGCCGGCTCCTTCAGGATGGCTCGCCCCCGCGCCTTCGCTCCGCAATCAACCTAAACCACGCCGCGGAATGAAACGCGCTCATCAACAGATACATCGGCACCATGCCGGCGAGCACCGATCCCTGTCCGGCGGAGCAGATCATGTCCGCGTGACCGCCGCCGAGCACGGCGGTCAGCAGGGCCATGATCGCGAAGGTCGGCGTGGCCGCCAGCCCCAGCCATCTGGCGAGGTGACGCGCGGCCGCGACGCTGTCGCGGTTGACGCTGGCGGCCGCGCTGACGGGAGAGGTCATTTCCTTTCTCCCGCGGCCTCCTCGCGAAATGCTTTCTCGCCGGCGTCCGAGATCTCGACCCACTTCTTGTCGGGCGCCGCACCTTCCGTGTAGCTGTCGTGCCAATTCCACCATTTGTAGGTCGGCGTCTGCGGATAGCCCTTCGGCGAATCCTCCCAGACCTCCTGCCGGCCGAGCGGCGTGATGTCGAGATAGTTCCAGGTACCGCCCATCTGCTCGTCGCCCCGGCTCTTGACGAAATAGGTGCGGAAGACACGGTCGCCGTCACGGTAGAACACGTTGGTCCCGTGCCATTCGTCGACGCCGAAATCGGCGTCGAAGCTGTCGGTGATGGTGACCCAGGGCATGGTCCAGCCCATCCGCTTCTTCAGCCGTGCGATATCGGCCTGAGGCGCGCGCGAAGCGAAGACGAGGGTGGTGTCGCGGGCGTTGAGATGCGCGACATGGGCGACCTGGTCGGCGACCATGGAGCAACCCCGGCAGGCATGATCGGGCCAGCCGAACACCCCCGGCTCGAAGAAGGCCCGGTAGACGATCAATTGCCGCCGGCCCTGGAATAGGTCGACCAGAATGACCTTGCCGCCGGGGCTCTCGAACGCATAGGTTTTGTCCACTGCCATCCACGGCATACGCCGCCGCTCGGCGGCCAGGGCATCGCGGGCACGGGTATGCGCCTTTTCCTTCACGAGCAGTTGCAGACGAGCTGCCTCCCAGTCCTGCGGCGACACCACCGGCGGTGTTTGCATGGCGGAATGTCCAGTATTCCCTGCGTTTTCAACTGATGTCATCATGGCTCTCCAAACCTCTTGCCTGGGCGGTCATTCCGCGTCGCGTCATGACAGACGCGGAACAGCTCGCCCCTCACCGCACATCGTCGGTCGTAAACTGTTTCTGGCACCGGACGGTTGCGCGGTGGGAGTAACAAGTGTGGCGGGATTTGCATGGAGTCGCTGATCACGGCCGCGGCGCGCGCGCTCGAAGCGGGCGATCCGCTCGGTGCACTGAACCGCGTCGCCTTGCGCAACGACGCGCCGTCGCTGGCGCTGCGCGGCATCGCGATGGCGCAGCTCGGCGATCTCGCCAAGGCCAAGACGCTGCTGCGGAGCGCCGCACGTGCCTTCGGTCCGAGAGAGGCGGTGGCGCGCGCCAGGTGCATCGTGGCCGAGGCCGAGATCGCGCTCGTCTCGCGCGACTTGAATTGGCCGGTGAAGACGCTCGCGGCCGCGCGGGCGACACTCGCAAAGCATGGCGATCTCGGCAATGCCGCCCATGCCGGTCACATCGAGGCCCGTCGCCTTCTTCTGGTCGGGCGCCTCGACGAGGCCGAGCGCACGCTGGCGGAGCTCGGTGCGTCGCCACTCCCGCCTGCATCTCAGGTCGTCCGCGAACTCGTGGTCGCCGGCATCGCAATCCGGCGGCTCAAAACCAAACATGCGCGCGCGGCGCTCGACCGCGCCGCCGACGCGGCGCGGTTAGCCGGGATTCCAGCGCTCACGGCCGAAGTCGAAAGTGCGAACCTCGTCCTCGACACGCCCGCGGCGCGCCTGATCGCGCGCGGCAAGGAGCATCCGCTGTTGCTCGGCCAGGTCGAAGCGCTGGCGGCGTCCCGAGCGCTCGTCGTGGACACCTTTCATCACACCGTTCGCAAGGGAGGGATCGTCGTGTCACTCGGGACCCGGCCGGTGCTGTTCGCGCTCGCCCGCCCCCTGGCACAGGCGTGGCCCGCGGACGTGTCCCGAGAGGCACTGATGACCGCGGCATTTCAGGCGAAGCACGTCGATGAATCGCATCGCGCCCGGCTGCGGGTCGAGATCGGCCGGCTCCGCGCCAAGCTCAAGCCTCTTGCCGATGTGAGCGCGACCAAGCAGGGCTTTGCGCTGACACCGCGCAAGACGCGGCAGGTTCTTGTGCTGGCGCGGCCGGTCGAGGAGAAGCACGCCGCGGTGCTCGCCTTCCTCTCCGACGGCGAGCCCTGGTCGAGCTCGGCGCTCGCGCTGGCGCTTGGAATGAGCGCGCGCACCGTGCAGCGCGCGCTCGAAGAGCTCGCGCGATCGCACAAGGTGCAATCCTTCGGACACGGAAGGGCGCGGCGCTGGATGACCCCGCCCGTCCCGGGTTTCCCGACAGGCTTGTTACTCCCCACGCCGCTCCTGAAGACGTAAGGTGAGGTCACATCACAGGGATCGAGCACATGAAGCGTTCAACCGCCGAGATCATTAGGGAGTATGGGCCTTTCGCGGGCGTCGAAGCCGTGCATGGCGTCACCTATGACGGCACGCATGTCTGGTTCGCATCCGGCGACAAGCTGAACGCGGTCGATCCGGCCGACGGCACGATCGCGCGCTCCATCGATGTCGCCGCGCATGCGGGAACGGCGTTCGACGGCCGGCACCTGTTCCAGATCGCCGAGGATCGCATCCAGAAGATCGACGCCGCCACCGGCAAGGTGCTCAGCACGATCCCTTCACCCGGCGCTGGCGGCGATTCCGGATTGGCCTGGGCCGAAGGCTCGCTCTGGGTCGGGCAATATCGCGAGCGCAAGATCCATCAGGTCGATCCAGAAACGGGAAAGGTCCTCCGCACCATCGAGAGCAAGCGCTTCGTCACCGGCGTGACCTGGGTCGATGGCGAGCTCTGGCATGGCACCTGGGAGAACGAGGAGAGCGACGTGCGGCGGATCGACCCAGATACGGGCAAGGTGCTCGAGCAGCTCGACCTGCCCGCCGGGACGATGGTCTCGGGTTTGGAGTCCGATGGCGGCGATCGCTTCTTCTGCGGCGGCGGTGGTCGCGGCAATGTGAGGGCGGTCCGTCGTCCCCGGCGCAGCTAGCCTCGCGATCACAGTTTGAATGCGCGGCAACGAGGGGTTCGCATCCGTTAACCTGTTCGCCCCAATTCCACCCCATCCTTGCGCTCTAGCGCCCTTCTCGCCTGCCCTATAGACTTCTGCCCGGGGCTGCCTGGGGGATTGATGGGACTGACGCTGAACCTGAAGACTATCCTGATCGCCGTCGTGGTGCTCGCGGCGTCGTTCTTCATCAGCCTGAAGGCGATGGACTTGCTGTCGCCGCAGCCGACCAATTCGGCGCCGCCGGTCGCGCAACTGCCGCCGCTGCCGCCGGTCTCGAAGAGCTCGATCGTGATCGCGCCGGTCGCGATCGCGCTGTCGGCGATCCGCGAGCAGGCCGAGAAGGCCTCGCCGCGCAATTTCGCAGGGAAGGCCGACAATCCGATCTCGCAGATCCTGGAGAACGCCGACATCGGCTGGTCCGCAGCCCGCGGTCCGATGGCGGCAAACGGCGACAAGGACGTGCTGACGCTGTCGACGCCGCTCACCGGCAAGCTCAACGTGACGGGATCGCTGTCCTCGAAAGCCACAGGCGCCCTTGGCGACGCGCTCGGCAGCGTGCTCGGCGGTGATGCGGCGAAACGGATCGGCGCCGTCAACATCAAGAACCTGAATGCCAGCGCCGAGATCAAGGGCAACGTCGTCGTCACCTCTCGCCCGAAGCTCGCGGCCGCCTGGCATCTCGAACCCAATCTCGGCGCCCAGGTCAATCTCGGCGACACCAACCTCTCGGTCGCCGGCGCCAAGGTCAACGTGCCGGCGCAGGTGAAGCCGCTGATCGACAAGAATGTCGGCGAGCAGATCAACGCCGTCTCCGAGCGCATCCGCAACGATCCTTCGCTGCGGGAGAACGCGAAAGCGCAATGGGCCAAGGCGTGCCGCTCGATCCCGCTGCAAGGCTCGAGTTCATCGGCCGCACTGCCGCCGCTCTGGCTCGAGATGAAGCCGGTGCGCGCGATCGCGGCGCAACCGCGGGTCGATGCGCAAGCGGTGACGCTGCTGCTCGGCCTCGAGGCCGAGACACGCGTGACCTCGGCCCCGACCAAGCCGGAGTGTCCGTTTCCCGACAAGATCTCGATCGTGCCGCCGACCGGCACCGGCGTGAACATCGGCGTGCCGATCGACGTGCCCTTCACAGAGATCAACAAGCTGATCGCGGCGCAGATGGTCGGCCATACCTATCCCGAGGACGGCTCCGGCCCGGTCGACGTCACCGTCAAGACCGTCAACGTGATCCCCTCGGGTGACCGCCTGCTGATCTCGCTGCTGGTGCGCGCCAAGGAGAAGAAAAGCTGGTTCGGCCTCGGCGCCGAGGCGACCGTGCACATCTGGGGCCGGCCGATGCTCGACCAGGCGGAGCAGACGCTGCGGCTCGCCGACATCCAGCTCGCGGTTGAGTCCGAGGCCGCGTTCGGCCTGTTAGGCGCCGCGGCGCGCGCCGTGGTGCCGCAGATGCAGCAGGCCCTGCTGCAGAGGGCAACGCTCGACCTGAAGCCGATCGCCGCCAACGCCCGCGAGAAGATCGCCGCCGCGATCGCCGACTACCAGAAGAGCGAGGACGGCCTCAAGGTCGAAGCCAAGATCGACAGCCTGACGCTTGCCGACATCGCCTTCGATTCCAAGACCCTGCGCGTGGTCGCCGAAGCCGGCGGCTCGCTGAACGTGTATGTGACGAAGCTGTCGGGGATGTAGCGCGCCTTCACTCACCGGGTCCGTGCGTGCCTTCGTCGCTTGCACCGCTGGCATTCTCGTCGGAGGATGCTAATCTCGGCACTGTAGGGGACAACGCGAGGACGACATGGAAGCCGGCATGGTCACGCCTGCGCCGGCACTGGTGCACTTTTCCGGCATTCAGAAGACCTACGATGGCGAGCACCTCGTGGTGAAGAACCTCGACCTCGAAATCAGGAAGGGCGAGTTCATCACGCTGCTCGGCCCGTCGGGCTCGGGCAAGACGACCACGCTGATGATGCTGGCTGGCTTCGAGGTTCCCACTCATGGCGAGATCTACCTCGCTGGCCGGCCGATCAAGAACGTGCCGCCACACAGGCGCGACATCGGCATGGTGTTCCAGAACTATGCCTTGTTTCCGCACCTGACGATCGCGGAGAATATCGCCTTCCCGCTATCCGTTCGCAAAATCAACAAGGCGGAAGCGCAGGAGCGCGTGAGGGCGGCGTTGCGCATGATCAAGATGGAAACCCTGGCGCACCGGCGGCCCGGGCAGCTGTCCGGCGGTCAGCAGCAGCGCGTCGCGCTGGCCCGCGCGCTGGTTTTCAACCCGCAACTCGTTCTGATGGACGAGCCCTTGGGCGCCCTGGACAAGCGCCTGCGGGAGCAGATGCAACTGGAGATCAAGCAACTGCACGAGACGATGGGCATCACCGTCGTCTACGTCACCCACGATCAGAGCGAAGCGCTCACCATGTCGGACCGCATCGCCGTGTTCAACGACGGCATCGTGCAGCAGATCGACAAACCCGACGCGCTGTATGAGCATCCGGTGAACAGCTTCGTCGCCCACTTCATCGGCGAGAACAATGTGCTGGCCGGCACCGTCGAAACGGTCGACAAGGACTATTGCCGTGTCGCGCTGGCTGGTGGCGCTGCCGTGACCGCACGGGCGGTCAACGTATCAGGCGCCGGCGCGCCGACTTCCCTGTCGGTGCGGCCGGAGCGGATCGCCATTGTCCTGGATGGCACCTCCAGCGAGGGACCGAACCGCCTGCCGGCCAAGGTGCAGAACACCATCTATCTCGGCGACCACGCGCTTGCCGTGCTCGATGTCGTCGGCAACGGGGAGTTCATGGTCAAGCTTCAGCCGGGGGCGCATGACAGCCTGAGGCATGGCGACAGCGTGTTCATCACCTTCCGCCCCGAGGACTGCCTGGCCCTTGATCCCGTCTGATTCAATCCTGCAGCATGTCTTTGGCGCAAGTGGACCGGCATCGATCAACCTCAACGCAACGCAGATGAAGAAGGAACAAGGACCATGCTAAAGCGCAACATTGGCAAGATTGCACTAGGTTTCGCCGCGGCGTTCACCGCCAGCGCTGCGCTGGTCACGGTCGCGCAGGCGCGTGACCTCACCGTCGTGTCGTGGGGCGGGGCGTATCAGGATGCCCAGAAGAAGGTCTATTTCGAGCCGTTCAAGAAGGCGGCCGGAATGCCGATGAACGACGAGTCCTGGGACGGCGGCGTCGGGGTGCTGCGCGCCAAGGTGCAGGGTGGCGCCGCAACCTGGGACGTCGTCCAGGTCGAGAGCGACGAACTGGCGGTCGGCTGCGAGGAAGGCCTGTTCGAGAAGATGGACTATTCCAAAATCGGCGGCGAGGCCGCCTATATCCCGCCGTCAGTCAATCCCTGCGGCGTCGGCGCCATCCTCTACGATTTCGTTCTCGGCTACGACAAGGACAAGCTGAAGCAGGCCCCGGGCGGCTGGCCCGACTTCTTCGACACCAAGAAGACTCCGGGCAAGCGCGGCCTGCGTCAGGGCCCGAAGACCACGCTGGAGATCGCTCTCATGGCCGACGGCGTCGCCCCGAAGGACGTCTACAAGGTGCTGGCGACCGACGAGGGCATCGATCGCGCCTTCAAGAAGCTGGACACCATCAAGGGCGACATCGTCTGGTGGAAGGCCGGCGCCCAGCCGCCGCAATTGCTCGCTTCCGGCGAGGTGGCGATGACCTCGGTCTACAACGGCCGCATCGACACCGCGAACAAGAACGAGAAGAAGAACTTTGGCATGGTGTGGGATGGAGCGCTATTCACCCTCGACAGTTGGGTCATCCTGAAGGGGAGCCCGAACAAGGACGCGGCCTACAAGTTCCTGGACTTCGTCGGCAAGGCGGAGAACCAGTCCAAGTTGTCGGAGAACATCGCATATGGCACCTCGAACAAGGACGCAGCCGCCCGGCTGCAGCCCGCTGTTCTGAAGGACCTGCCGACAGCGCCTGATAACATCAAGAATGCGGTCGAGATCAACGTTGGCTTCTGGCTCGAGAACATCGACCGCTTGACCGAGCGCTTCAACAAATGGGCAGCAAAATAGCGTGCTGTCGAACCGGCGTGCGGCGCAGGTAGAGGGTGCGTCGCGGACAACGCCCCCGTGACGCATCCTTCGAGACGCCCGCCTACGGCGGGCCCTCAGGATGAGGACGGAGTGTGCGGCAGCAGTGTCACAGCAGGCGCCGATGTCGATGAGCCTCATCCTGAGGAGACCGCGAAGCGGTCGTCTCGAAGGACGAGGCGCTTGCTCAGGCCGATCGACAAAGCCACATGCGATTGCCCGGCCTGAAGCGGCGAAGGATGTGCAGTCAAAGAGGCTCGCAGCATGACAGCAACACCCGCGATCGGCGCAGATGCCCAGACCGAGGTGCCCCTCAAGCGCCGATTGAGGCGTGCAGAGCGCGCGCGCCAGGTCAAGGCATTGGCGCTGGTGCTGCCGCTTCTCGTCTTCCTGCTTTTCACCTTCGCAGGCCCGATCGCCGGGATGCTGTGGCGCTCGGTCGATGACAGGGAGGTGCGTCAGGTTCTGCCGCAAACAGTCGCTGCTCTCGCGAGCTGGGACGGCGAGGACCTGCCGGACGAAAAGGCCTTTGCTGCGCTGGCAAGCGACATCCTTGCGGCGCGCGCCTCCGGCACCATGGCCATTGCGGCCAAGCGGCTGAACTACGCACTGAACGGCTTCCGCACCATCCTGACCAGCACGGCACGCAATCTGAAGGCGGTGCCGGAGCGAGGGGCGGCCAAGGAGACGCTGGGCAAGATCAATCCCGCCTGGCGCGAACGCGCTACCTGGACCACGATCAAGGACGCCAGTGGCCCATTGACCAGCTTCTACCTGCTCGCGGCGCTCGACCTCACCCGGAACATGGACGGCGCGATCGTCGCGGCCCCGCCGGATCAGGCCATTTACCGCAACGTATTCACCCGCACCTTCATGATCAGCCTCAGCGTCACGGCACTCTGCCTGATCCTCGGCTTCCCGGTCGCCTACCTGCTGGCGACGCTGCCGCCCGGCCGGTCGAACCTGCTGATGATCTTCGTCCTGCTACCGTTCTGGACGTCGCTTCTGGTCCGCACCTGCGCCTGGATCGTGCTGTTGCAGAGCAAGGGCGTCGTGAATGACAGCCTGCACTGGCTTGGCATCATCGACGAGCCGTTGCGCCTGATCTACAACCGCTTCGGTGTCTGCGTGGCGATGACCCACGTTCTCCTGCCGTTCATGATCCTGCCGCTCTACAGCAGCATGAAGGCGATCTCGCCTGCTTACATGCGTGCCGCCGCCTCGCTCGGTGCGCCGCCGGTCACAGCCTTCCTGCGCATCTACCTGCCGCAAACGCTGCCCGGTATCGGTGCCGGAAGCCTGCTCGTCTTCATCCTGGCGCTCGGCTACTACATCACGCCGGCACTCGTCGGCGGCGCCGCCGATCAAATGATCAGCTACTTCATCGCGCTCTACACGACCGAGACGGCCAACTGGGGCCTCGCCTCGGCCTTGGGTGCGGTGCTGCTGCTCGCCACTGTTCTGCTCGCTCTCCTCTACGGAAAGCTGGTGCAGGGACAGCAGGTCACGGGAGGGATGAAGAATTGAGCGATGATCCCTCCCTCCGCACGCCCAGCCAACGTATCGCATGGACCGCAACCATCGTCGTCTCCACGCTGGTGTTCATCTTCCTGATCGCGCCAATCCTGGCGATCATGCCGCTGTCCTTCAGCTCGGGCTCCTACCTGACCTATCCGCTGCCCGGCCTCTCCTTGCGCTGGTACGATGATTTCATCAATTCGCCGCGCTGGATGAATTCGCTGAAGAACAGCATGATCATAGGCGTCGCCTCGACCCTGCTGTCCATGGTGCTCGGCACATTGGCCGCGCTGGGACTGGCGCAGTGGAAGAGCCGGTTCAAGCCGCTCGTGCTGGCCTTCGTGCTGTCGCCGGTCGTCGTGCCCGGCGTCATCACCGCGGTCGGTCTGTATTTCTTCTTCGCGCCGATCGGACTGACCGGCAGCTATCTCGGCTTGATCCTGGCCCACACCGCGCTGGCGACGCCCTTTGTGGTGATCACGGTCGGCGCGACGCTGCAGAGCTTCGACACCAATCTGGCGCGCGCCGCCGCCTCACTCGGCGCCTCGCCGCTCTACGCGTTCCGCCGCGTGATTCTGCCGCTGATCCTGCCCGGCCTCGCGTCGGGTGCGCTGTTCGCCTTCGCGACCAGCTTCGATGAGGTGGTGATCGTGCTGTTCATGGCAGGTCCCGAGCAGCGTACCCTGCCGCGCGAGATGTTCGCCGGCATCCGCGAGAACATCAGCCCGACGATCACGGCCGCGGCGGTGATGCTGACGACGGTATCGATCATCCTGCTCGCGACCATGGAAGGCTTGCGCCGACGGAACGAACGGCTCAAGGGCAGCAGCGGCTAGGCGACGTTCGTCTTCCTTTTCCCGCGAGCGTCGCTGCCCTCTCCCGCAAGGGGAGAGGGCACAGCAATGCGCTATCGTGACGTTGCGATATTCCTCCTCCCGGGAACACCACCCGCCCTTTCTTTTTTGCATTCTGCTATGGCGCGGATCGCTTAGCTGCGCCTGCAGATAGCCGTTAAAACTCCTCCCGCAACAAAACCCAAACAACAACACACAGGGAGAAACAACATGCAAAAACTCAGTGTCGCGATCGCAGCTGGCCTAGCTCTGGCCGCAACATCCGGCGCCGCGCAGGCGCAGATTTCCGACGACATCGTCAAAATCGGCGTGCTCACGGACATGTCGAGCCTCTATGCGGACGCGACCGGCAAGGGGTCGCTCGCCGCCGTCGAGATGGCGGTCGCCGACTACGGCGGCAAGGTCGCGGGCAAGCCGGTCGCGGTCGTCGCCGCCGATCACCAGAACAAGCCCGATGTCGGCGTCAACATCGCCCGCAACTGGTACGACAACGACAAAGTCGACGCGATCTTCGACGTTCCGACCTCCTCGGTGGCGCTGCCGGTCTCGGCGCTGACGCGCGAGAAGAACAGGATCAACATCAATTCCGGCGGCGGCTCGTCCGACATCACCGGCACCGCCTGCTCGCCCAACACGGTGCACTGGACCTACGACACCTATGCGCTGTCGAACGTCGCCGGCAAGGCGATGGTCAAGCGCGGCGAGGACAGCTGGTTCTTCGTCACCGCCGACTACGCTTTCGGCATGGCGCTCCAGCGCGACGCCGCCAACGTGGTCAAGGAGAGCGGCGGCAAGGTGCTCGGCGAGGTCCGCCATCCGCTCAACTCGTCGGACTTCTCCTCCTTCCTGCTCCAGGCCCAGGCCTCCAAGGCCAAGGTGGTCGCGCTGGCGAATGCCGGCGGCGACACCACCAATGCGTTGAAGCAGGCTTCCGAGTTCGGCCTGACCCAGGGCGGCCAGAAAATGATCGCGCTGTTGCAGGAGATCACCGATACGCATTCGCTCGGCATCAAGGCGACGCAAGGCCTGATCGTCACCGACGCCTTCTACTGGGACATGAACGAGGAGACGCGGGCGTTTTCGAAGCGCTTCAACGAGAAGGTCGGGCACATGCCGACCATGATCCAGGCCGGCCTCTATTCGGCGACCATGCACTACCTGAAGGCGATCGACGCCATCAAGACCGACGAGGCGCCGAAGGCGATGGAACAGATGCGCAAGACACCGATCAACGACTTCTTCGCCAGGAACGGCAAGATCCGCATCGACGGCCGCATGGTCCACGACATGTATCTGTTCGAGGTCAAGAAGCCCGAGGAATCCAAGGGCGATTGGGACCTCTACAAGCTGATCGCCACCGTGCCCGGCGACGAGGCGTTCCGTCCGCTCGACAAGGGCGGCTGCCCGATGGTGACGGGGCATTGATCTGCGCTCGTCGTCATTGCGAGCTCCGCAATTTTGTCGCGAGCTCCTCGCAATGACGGGGACGAAAAGACACGACAGCGCGCCCAGTGAAAACCGGGCGCGCTTCGTCTAGGCAGTTACGCGAGCCGCATTACTCCGAGTACTTGAACTCGGGCATGCCCTTCAGCTCGTCCTTGCTGGCGTTGAACACGGCATGATCCGGATACCATTTCGACGCGGACGAGGTTGTCGCGGTCTTGTCGGTTCCGGTCGCTGCGCCAGTCGTCGTGGTCGAGGCCGGCCGGCCGGGCGGGCTGGTGGCCGGGGCGCTGTAGGCGATGGCCTCGTTGGTGAACTTCAGCTTCTCGTAGGGCACCGCGACCAGATGCTCGCCCATGCCGAGGAAGCCGCCGACGCCGATCACGGCGATCTTGATGTTACCGTTCTTGTCCATCAAGAGGTCGTTGATCGAGCCGATGTTCTCGTTGGCCTCGTTATAGACCTTCACGCCCGACATTTTCGACACGCGCCACTGGTCGGACGCGCTCGTCGTCGTGGCGGTAGCCGCGGTCGGCGCCTTGTCGGTGGTGGCGGTCGGTGCTTGCGCGAACGCCGCGGTCGCAAGCAGTACTGTGCCGGCGAGGCCGGCAACGATCGACTTCATCATGTTGTCCTCTCCTTCACAAACCTCGTGCGGAGAAAACAGCGCTGATCACGCGCGGTTCCGTGCGGGCGGCAATTTCGTTGCGCAATGCGCGAAGCCGAAAATCACGGCAAGGCACGCTCCTGCGTCATCCAGGAACATATTGCGGCGCACGGTTCCCCGCCGACGATCATGCGCCCTGGGTGAAGCATGATCGCGGCGGGGAACGCGCCGACCCAGCGTCGCCCAGGTCAGCTCTTGTAGTCGATCAGGAGCGCGGAGAAGCTCGAGCCGCTCGACGCGCTGCCATTGGCACCGTAGGACGACGCCGATGATTGCGATTGCTGCAGCGCCTGGAGGAATTGCTGGAGGATTTCCGCGGTCGTCGCGTCAGCCGACGTGCTGCTGGCCGCATCCGTGGTCGTCGACGAATCCGAATTAGCATCATCCGGCGGCGGGCCGGGCGGCGGTCCGCCTGCCCCACCGGGGCCACCCGCCCCGCCGGGGCCATTGGCGAACGCGGACTGAAACACGCTCTTCAGCTCCTCGGCCTGATCCGAGGTCAGCGTCCCGTTCGACACCTCGTTCGAGATGAGGTCGTCGATCTTCGACTGCATCTCGTCCTTAGAGGGACGCGTGCCGCTCGATTGGTCGCTCGACCGGCTCTGCTGGAGTGCGGTGTCGATGTCGGTCAGCGCCGTTGACAGCGCGGACTGGTCCGACGACGAGATCGTGCCGGCGGAGACTTGCGATTGCAATTCCTGCTGCAGCCGCTGCAGCGGCGACTGATAGCTGCCGGCGGAGGCCGCCGAAATCGAGGTCATGATGGCTCCGTGGATCTTGCGGGGTTTCGTGGCGAACGGCGCCACGGTATGGTTAACGGCCTTAACGAGATCTTGCCGCTCCACTGCCCGGTCATGTCCCGGCATTGCGACGGGGCCGCTGGAAACACTCTGAAACAAAAATCTTCGCCATTTGGCCCGAATCTTGGACAAACAAAGCGCATGGCCATTCCCAATCCCAACATCCTGGTCGTCGAGGACGACCGCGAAACCCGGACGTTGATTGCGAAGTACCTGCGCAACAACGCCTGCAACGTCACCGCCGTGAGCGACGGCCGCGAGATGTCGCGCGCCATGGCCGACCATCGCGTCGACCTGATCATCCTCGACGTCATGCTGCCGGGCGAGGACGGCCTCAGCCTGTGCCGCAAGGTGCGCGCGGAGGCGCAGACGCCGATCATCATGCTGACCGCGCGCGGCGAGGATGTCGACCGCATCGTCGGCCTCGAGATGGGCGCGGACGATTATCTGCCGAAACCGTTCAACCCGCGCGAGCTGCTCGCCCGCATCAACGCGGTGCTGCGCCGCCAGGCCGCCGCGCAGGCGGCGAGCACGATCGAAGGCGCCTCCACGCTGGCCTTCGAGGGCTGGCGCATCGATCTGCGCCTGCGCGAATTGCGCAATCCGGAAGGCGCGCGCGTCGCGGTGACCAGTGCCGAATTCGATCTGCTCAGGACATTCTGCGAGCGGCCCGGCCGCGTGCTGTCGCGCGACAGCCTGCTCGACCTCACGCAGGGCCGCAACACCGGCTCGTTCGAGCGCTCCATCGACGTGCTGGTCAGCCGCATCCGCCGCAAGATCGAGCCCAATCCGGCCGATCCCACCATCATCAAGACGGTGCGCTCCGGCGGCTATCTGTTCACGCCGAGGACGGAAGCGGTGACCGCGCCCCTGAGCAGCTGAAGGGCGCGCCGACGATGAAGCCGTTCGGGTTCTTCCACCTCAATGGGATCGGCGGGCAGATCGCCGCGCTGGTGCTGGCTTCGACCGTCGCGCTGCATCTCGTCGTCACCACCGCCTTCCTGATCAGCCGGCCGGACCGCCCCGACACGCCGCCGGACGGCGCCCATCAATTGACCGATGCTGCGCTGCTGCTCGGCGCGGCCGATGCCAGCGAGCGACCGCGCCTCGTCGCCGACCTCGCGCGCGCCTTCCCCAGGCTCGGCATCGAGATGCTCGCCCCCGGGTCGGTGATCGAGTCAGGCGACGGCGCCCACCTGTTCGGGATGCGCCGTCATCTCGGGCGCGGCTACAAGGTGATGCAGCTCGCCGCCGAGGGTCGCGCGCACCGCGTCGGCGTCGAATTGCCCGACGGCGCAGTGATCGCCGGCCGCGTCGACGGCGGCCCGCGGCCGTGGTTCTGGGGCGCACCATGGCTGGTGACGCTGATGACCGCCTTCATCTGTATCACCGTGCTCGGCCTGTGGGCGGCGCGTGCGCTGGCCGCGCCGCTGTCGTCCTTCGCCAAGGCCGCGGAGAATTTCAGCCTGGACGGCACCGCCGAGCCGCTGCCCGAGCGCGGCCCGGAGGAGATCCGTTCGGTCGCGCGCGCGCTCAACCGCATGCACGAGCGGATCGCGCGGCTGATGTCGGATCGCACGCGGATGCTGGCCGCGATCAGCCACGATCTGCGCACGCCGATCACGCGCCTGAGGCTGCGCGCCGAGTTCATCGAGGACGAAGGCAACCGCAAGCGCATGCTGATCGACCTCGACCAGATGCGCTCGATGCTGGAATCCGTGCTGTCGCTGCTGCGCAACGACCGCAAGATCGAGGCGGTGACGCTGGTCGACATCGCCAGCACGCTGCAGCTCGTCGCCGACCAGTTCGGCGACATGGGCCACGCCGTGCATTATGACGGGCCGGCGTCCGCGACCGCCGCCGCGCGGCCCGACGATCTGCATCGCGGCGTCACCAACCTCGTCGAGAACGCGGTGCGCTTCGGCGCCGAAGTGACGATCCGCCTCGACGTCTCGGGCACGACACTGATCATCGACGTCGAGGACGATGGCCCCGGCATCTCGGATGCCCGCAAGCAGGAGATGCTTGAGCCGTTCGTGCGCGGCGACGATGCGCGCACCATGGACGAGTCCACCGGCTTCGGGCTCGGCCTGTCGATCGCGCGCGCGATCGCGCTCGCCCATGGTGGCGAGCTGTCGCTGCACGACCGCGAGCCGCATGGCTTGATCGTGCGGATGCAATTGCCAATCTGGCAGGAGCCGCGGCTGGCGGCGTAGCGCGGATCAAGCCGCGAGCGGCGGGTGCTCGACAGCCTCACGCTCGAAGATCGCCACCGCCTCGAAGCGGTAGCCGCAGGCGTGGCAACTCCAGAGATAGGAAACGCGGCCTTCGCCCGGCTCGATCCAGTCCGGGAACGGAATTGGCGTGCCGCACTGTGCACAGGGGTTCTGTGTGGGAATGTCGTCGATGTCTGCCGGGGTCATGGACGTCCTCCCGCATGCTGTTTTGACGAGCGATTTTTGGGCGGAGACACGAATGGACAGACCAGCTGTCGCGTAAGGCGCCCCACCAGCTCCAAACTTAACCTAGGTTTGAGTCGTAAAAGCGACGGCCCAACGAAAATCGCCGGAGGCGGCGTTTCGCCACATCATCGCCGTGTTCCCACGGCCTAACCCGCACCGGTGCAGGTCCGTTCTGCCAAGGAATATTTCGATGAAGATTTTACGCATTGCCGCGCTGCTCGCGGCCGGATTGACATTGCCGCAGGCCGCATTCGCCGGCGAAGCCGAATATGCCGAGATGGTCGCGGCCCATGCCCGCGCCAACGGCGTGCCGGAGGCGCTGGTGCACCGCGTAATCATGCGCGAGAGCCGCTATCAGCCCGGCCTGGTCGGTCGCGGCGGCACCATCGGGCTGATGCAGATCAAGCTCGCGACCGCCCGCGGGGTCGGCTACACCGGCGATGCCGCGGGCCTGCGCGATCCCAACACCAATCTCACTTATGCGGTCAAATATCTCGCCGGCGCCTATCGCGCCGCCAATGGCGACCACGCCCGAGCCGTGCGTTATTTCGCGGGCGGCTATTACTACGTTGCAAAGCGGCAGCGGCAGGAGACCGTGCAGGTCGCCACGATGGGCGAGACCAATATGGGCGAGACCTGGCTCGAGCCGAACGGCAACCCGCAGCCGATGTTCGGCACCGCCCCGCACAGGAAGCTGGCCCAGCGCGTCCGCAACGCCCGGGCGCAGGCTTTGAAGTAACTCCGCGTGTCCCGGACGCGCTGCAGCGTGCCAAGAGCGCGATCACGCGCGTCTTCGATGCGCCACGAACGGCCCGGTTCCCGCCTAGCGCGTTGACACCAGCTCCCACTGGCATACATTAGAGCCGTTCCGAGGGGTGCTCCGAGGAGGAGCTGAGATACCGCTAAATGGGCAATACCGCCCAGGACCGCGGTGACCCTTTGAACCTGATCCGGGTCATGCCGGCGAAGGGACAGGGATGTACCAGACCACCAAGCGACCGGATTCACCGGTATCCATCATCGGCGCAGGCATCGCGGGGGCTTGGCAGGCCTTGCTGTTCGCGCAGGCCGGCCATGCCGTGACGTTACACGAGCGTGGTGACGCCGCCATGACCGACGCCACCAGCCATTGGGCCGGCGGCATGCTCGCGCCCTATTGCGAGGCGGAGGTCGCCGAACCCATCATCAGCCGCCTCGGCCTGCGCTCCCTCGACATCTGGCGCCGCGAATTGCCGGAAACGCCGTTCAACGGCTCGCTCGTCGTCGCCCATCCCCGCGAGCGCAACGATTTCGAGCGCTTTGCCCGGATGACCGAGGGCCACGAGCGGCTCGATGCCGCCGGCCTCGCCGCGCTGGAGCCGTCGCTGGAGGGCCGCTTCCGCGAGGCCCTGTTCTTCCCGAGCGAGGGCCATGTCGAGCCGCGCCGCGTGCTGCCCAAGCTGCACGAGCGCATCCGCGCCGCCGGCGGCACCATCAAATTCTCCAGCGACGTTTCAGCCAAAGATCTCGACGGCATCGTGATCGACTGCCGCGGCCTTTCCGCGCGCGACGAGCAGCCTGACTTACGCGGCGTCAAGGGCGAGATGATCCTGATCGAGACAGGCGAGGTGCAGCTTGCGCGTCCGGTGCGGCTGATCCATCCGCGCTGGCCGCTCTACGTGATCCCGCGCGAGGACCATCTGTTCATGTTGGGCGCGACCTCGATCGAGGCCGAGGACACCGGCGTCAGCGTCCGCTCGGCGCTGGAGCTGTTAGGGGCCGCCTATGCCGTGCACCCTGCCTTCGGCGAAGCCCGCATCGTCGAATTCGGCTCCGGCCTGCGCCCCGCTTTTCCCGACAATTTGCCACGCATCGGCATTCGCGACGGCAAGATCAGTGTCAACGGGCTCTACCGTCACGGCTTCCTGCTCGCGCCGGCGCTCGCCGAGCTGACGCTTGCCTACGTTCAGCGCGGCCAGATCGACAACGAGGTGATGCAGTGCGGGTGATCGTCAACGGCGAGCAGCGCGAAGTGGCTTCAGTCAGCGTCGATGCGCTGCTCACCGAGCTCGACTACGAGGGCACCCATTTCGCCATCGCGCTCAACTACGACGTCGTGCCGAAAAGCCGCTGGGCGGAGACGCCGCTGAAGGCCGGCGACGAGATCGAGATCATCACGCCGCGGCAGGGAGGGTGAGGGAGATGAAGGCACGCTCTCTCCACGAGTCGTCCCGGCGAAGGCCGGGACCCATAACCACAGGCTTGCGTTGTGGCGACCGATCTCTCCCCGCCTGCCCCAAGCGTAATCACGCGGTATGGGTCCCGGCCTTCGCCGGGACGACAATTGCATTTGAGGAAACACCGACATGGTGACCTTCTACGGCAAGACCTTCGCCTCCCGCCTCCTGATCGGCAGCGCGCTCTATCCCTCGCCCGCGATCATGCAGGCCGCGATCCGCGCCTCCGGCTCCAACATCGTCACGGTGTCGCTCCGCCGCGAGGCCGCCGGCGGCAAGACCGGGGATGCCTTCTGGAAGCTGATCCGCGAGCTCGACGTCACCGTGCTGCCGAACACCGCCGGCTGCCGCAGCGTGCGCGAGGCGGTCACCACGTCCAAGCTCGCCCGCGAATTGTTCGGGACCAGCTGGATCAAGCTCGAAGTGATCGCCGACAACGACACGCTGCAGCCCGACGTCGTCGGCCTGGTCGAGGCCGCCAGCATCCTGATCAAGGACGGCTTTGAGGTCTTCCCCTATTGCACCGAGGATCTCTCGGTCGCCAACCGCCTGGTTGATGCCGGCTGCAAGGTTGTGATGCCGTGGGCAGCCCCAATCGGCAGCGCCAAGGGGATCATCAATCGCGATGCCCTCAAACTGCTGCGCGAGCGACTGCCCGACATCACGCTGGTGGTCGACGCCGGCTTAGGGGCGCCCTCGCACGCCGCGCACGCGCTCGAACTCGGCTACGACGCCGTGCTGCTCAACACCGCGATCGCCAAGGCCGCCGATCCGGTCGCGATGGCCAACGCCTTCCGCCTCGGCATCGAGGCCGGCCGCACCGCTTACGAGGCCGGGCTGATGAACGCCCGCGACTTCGCCTCCCCCTCCACTCCTGTCGTTGGGACCCCGTTCTGGCATGCCGTATCCTGATCGTTTCTATCCCGTCGTCGACAGCCTTAAATGGGTCGAACGCCTGACCAAGCTCGGCGTCGGCACCATCCAGCTGCGCGCCAAAGAGCTGAACGACGCCGACGCGCTGCAGATCGTCACCGACGCACTGGCGATCACCAAGGACACGCAGACCAAGCTCGTCGTGAACGACTATTGGCGCGCGGCGGTCGTTGCCGGCGCAAAATATCTGCATCTCGGCCAGGAGGATCTCGCCGACGCCGACCTCAAGGCCATCCGCGAGGCCGGGCTGTCGCTCGGCATCTCCACCCATGACGACGACGAGCTTGCGACCGCGCTCAAAGCCAAGCCCGATTACGTCGCGCTGGGCCCGATCTTCTTCACCACGCTCAAATCGATGCGCTTCGAGCCGCAGGGCATTCCAAAAATCACGGAGTGGAAGCAAAGCATCGGCAACATTCCGCTGGTCGCGATCGGCGGCATCAAGTTCGAGCACGCCGCCGAGATCTTTGCCGCAGGCGCGGATTCCATCGCCGTCGTCAGCGACGTCACCCAGAACGCCGATCCCGATGCCCGCGTGCGGCAATGGCTCGGCCTAACGGTGGAGGCTGCGTGATGCATGTCCCGCTCTCTCCACCCGTCATTGCGAGGAGCCCTTGCGACGAAGCAATCCAGACTGCTTCCACGGAAACATTTCTGGATTGCTTCGCTGCGCTCGCAATGACGGAGAACGTCGTCGCCAGCGTCGCTCAGACGCACACGCATACGAATTAAACGGAGGCCCCCATGAACATCCGCTCCAACCCCGACAAGACCATCCCCGCCGTCACCACCGGCCCGCTTCCCTCCTCGCGAAAGATCTTCGCATCGCCCGATGCCGCGCCCGACCTGCGCGTGCCCTTGCGCGAGATCATTCTCTCCGAAGGTGCCGGCGAACCGAACCTGCCGGTCTATGACACCTCGGGCCCCTACACCGACCCGAGCGTCACCATCGACGTCAACGCCGGCCTTGCCCGCAATCGCAAGCAATGGGTGCTGGAGCGCGGCGGCGTCGAGGAATATGAGGGCCGGCAGATCAAGCCGGAAGACAACGGCAGCGTCTCGACCGACAAGGCTGCGCGCGCCTTCTCGGCCTATCACAAACCCTTACGCGGCCTCGACGGCCACAAGGTGACCCAGCTCGAATTCGCCCGCGCCGGCATCATCACCAAGGAGATGATCTACGTCGCCGCCCGCGAAAATCTCGGCCGAAAGGCACAGCTCGAGCGTGCTGAAGCCGCCCTCGCCGATGGCGAAAGCTTTGGCGCCGCGGTGCCCGCCTTCATCACGCCGGAGTTCGTGCGCGACGAGATCGCGCGCGGCCGCGCCATCATCCCCTCCAACATCAACCACTCCGAGCTCGAGCCGATGATCATCGGCCGCAACTTCCTGACCAAGATCAACGCCAATATCGGCAACTCGGCAGTGACGTCGTCGGTCGAGGAAGAGGTCGAGAAGATGGTGTGGGCGATCCGCTGGGGCGCCGACACTGTCATGGACCTTTCCACGGGCCGCAACATCCACACCACCCGCGAATGGATCTTGCGCAACTCGCCGGTGCCGATCGGCACCGTGCCGATCTACCAGGCGCTGGAGAAGTGCAACGGCGATCCGGTGGCGCTGACCTGGGAGCTCTACAAGGACACTTTGATCGAGCAGTGCGAGCAGGGCGTCGACTATTTCACCATCCACGCCGGCGTGCGCCTGCAATACATCCACCTCACCGCCAACCGCGTCACCGGCATCGTCTCGCGCGGCGGCTCGATCATGGCGAAGTGGTGCCTGGCGCACCACAAGGAAAGCTTCCTCTACACCCATTTCGACGAGATCTGCGACCTCATGCGCAAGTATGACGTCTCGTTCTCGCTCGGCGACGGCCTGCGTCCGGGCTCGATTGCCGACGCCAACGACCGCGCGCAGTTCGCGGAACTGGAAACGCTCGGCGAGCTCACCAAGATTGCTTGGGACAAGGGCTGCCAGGTCATGATCGAAGGCCCCGGCCACGTGCCGATGCACAAGATCAAGATCAACATGGACAAGCAGCTCAAGGAGTGTGGCGAAGCGCCGTTCTACACGCTTGGGCCGCTGACCACCGACATCGCGCCGGGCTATGACCACATCACGTCAGGCATCGGTGCCGCCATGATCGGCTGGTTCGGCTGCGCCATGCTCTGCTACGTCACGCCGAAGGAGCATCTCGGCCTGCCCGACCGCAACGACGTCAAGGTGGGCGTCATCACCTACAAGATCGCGGCACACGCCTCCGATCTCGCCAAGGGCCACCCGGCGGCGCAACTGCGCGACGACGCGCTCTCGCGCGCCCGCTTCGACTTCCGCTGGAGCGACCAGTTCAACCTCGGCCTCGATCCGGATACCGCCAAGAACTTCCACGACGAGACCCTGCCGAAGGAAGCCCACAAGGTCGCCCATTTCTGCTCGATGTGCGGGCCAAAGTTCTGCTCGATGAAGATCACGCAGGATGTGCGGGACTATGCCGCGACGCTGAATGATCCGAACAGCGTGGGTATGTCGATGGCCGGAACGGTCGAAGACGGCATGGCCAGGATGAGCGAGAAGTTCAAGGAGATGGGGAGCAATGTGTATCTCGATGCGGAGAAGGTGAAGGAGAGTAACCGGGTGTTGTGAGCAACAGGCTTCCGACGTGTGAATTCAGACGAGGTGCCGGGCAAAAGCCCGGCGCTAGCTGCGTCAAGGCGAGAGCACCTGATTGCTATCAATCACCAACTTCCTACACCTACGTCTCCAATCAACCTACACAGAGCCACCAAACGACGAGGTTGCCCCGTAGAATGCCTGCATGAATTCATTTCTGGGAAAAGCCACAATCAACGGTGAGACGGTTACTTCGGCCGCATCATCGCTAATGGCTTTGACAACTCCGATTCCCGCGAATCTTCTATGTCCTCCTCTGAAATCACTATAAGCAGTCGAGGTCGTGACCCATATCGGATCATACGGAAAGACAACCTTTGCAGTATCGGTCTTGATGTAGAAATGCGGCGAACGATTAGGATCAAATTCAGCCAATAGCCGCGGCTCGACTTTCGTCCCTGCGTCAACACCGTTTCGGGTGTAGCAACGATGATCAAAAGAGATGAGTTGCCCGACCATTTCCTCGCCAGGGGGTAAGATATCATCGAGCGGAATCGCCTCGACTGAACTGCGAACGAGTGCCGACACTACCCAATTCATCTTACGACCTACTTCGAGCCCCTGGTCTCGAAATCCTCGATCGAGTCCAAGCAATGCCTGCAAATCGGGCTTTCCCAGCATGGCTCCAAGTCTCGGCACATTGACAAATTGAGCATAATGGATTCGATCTAGCCAATCAGGACGTTGAAAAGACCCTCCGAATAGCAGTGCTTTTGCTGCACGAGCTTCGGCTCCCCTCTTCCATTCTTCCAGCTTACCAACCGAAAAGTCCTGCCCAGCGTTCTTATCGATCAATACGGAGCAGCTCGCGCACAACCAGATCGCGTTTTCGATGCTGCTACGTTCCGTTGGAGTTTGCGATTCATCGAATCGGGGCCCGCCTCGCGACGCAGCTCTTATGTGAGCGGCGACACCGATGATCTTCACTCCCGTAGATGTGGACTTATCCGCTCCGACGGTCGGCTTCCGGCAGTCGGGCTGTGAACATAAGTTCCCAGTCCTATCCCGAACGTCTCGCACGACCGCTGCGGAGAAGTTATCTCTCTGGTTTTTAGCCCGCGTTCCGATTGCGCCCATATATGAGATTCGCCTTAAACCGTTGCGGATCAAATATACAATCTTTAGCTGAGAAATCAGTTAAGACCAGAAATCCCGAACTAGGATTCCGGCCGCACCTAGTTCGGGTGCAGCCTTGGAAGCTCGTCCAACGTAGCCCGGATGAGCGAAGCGACATCCGGGATTGACAGCGGCCACGCATGTCGCTGACGCTTATGCGGCTACAACTCTGCGAATAAATGATTTGCCCGCTCCGTCCCCCACCGCCTGCCCGACCAGCTCCGTCCCTACCTGCGCCTCGTATTCGTCGGCACCGCCGCCTCGACGCGCTCTGCCGAACTAGGGAGGCTACGGCGATCCCGGCAACGTATCCTGGCTTGGTTTCTTGCCGCCGCGAACTCTACTTTCCTGGAAAGGCCTTCTGCTCGGATACGTCTATCGTAACCGGCTCTGCTTTCGCATTGTTCGTTTCGTCCCACTCCTCCATCCAAACATCGCGGACTGCCAAGTACCACCCGTTAAGAAGAACAGTGGAATCGAGAACGTATCTCACGCAAAGACAGGTCAGGAGGCAGACGATCAGGTAGAGCACAATTTCGATCAGGGTCCTCACGATGAGTGAGGGATCAAAGAACTCAATCTTGAATATATCCCTTACGTCAGTGTAGGCATTCCAGCCTGCGACCAAGGCGGGAAATGCACACAGCAGAAGCGTGAGACTTAAAAGAGGAGACGAGTACCGCGCAAATATGAATACGAAACGCTGCGCCACAGCATGATAGGCATATGCCAAATGCTCTGCCGATAAATATGGATCGTTCGGCGTGAGATCAAAGCGTTTTGGAAACAAACCTGCCACTTTTCTTGAATCAGGCGTCATATCAACTATGGCTCTGAACGCATGATTTTCTCGCCGTATAGCAAAAAAGGCCCAGGCAAGAATCAGTAGAAGACCCGTTTGGCCGACGATACCCAAGTCTGAAATGTGCAGCCTTGCAAATCCACCCGGAAAGGTAATCAAGGTGGATTCGAGATATCCTTTCGAGACCCATTCAAGTCGAAGCTTGATTATTGACTTACAAAGCTCAAGTTTGTCTTGAGGGGTCGCAGCGTCCATCGGGATGTTGGCTACACGCTGGTACAGACCCGGCGCGACCTTAGGACACCAATTCTTTGTGAGTTCGTCATGGTCAGGTTGCGCCGGAGATGCCGCGAGTGCCGACAAGCGCTCGTATCGCGCTTGAAAAACATTAAGGTAGCCGACATCCACATTGTAGAGCGCCCATGCCCACAGAAACGCCCATGCCAATCCCAGGAAGAATGGGGCTCGGGCGTTGGAAATCGAATCTGTTAGCTGTGCGCAGCGAGCGTCAGTAAGTTTCCATAAAGTCTCGTTGCGCATTCTTTCACTAGCAGCTGTCATCGCAATACCCGCTGAAAATCAAGGATTAATACTACTTCAGATAGCACGCTGTCGAAACTACATCAACGTGCTCCGCTGGGCGAAGAAGGTCAATGGGATGGCTGCGCGAGAGACGAACAGATGGATACCTGATCTACCCGGTCTCTCATCCCACCGCCTTCCCGACCAACTCCGCCCCGACCTCCGCCTCGTCTTCGTCGGCACGGCTGCCTCGACGCGTTCGGCCGAACTCGGGCACTATTACGCCCATCCCGGCAATCGCTTCTGGCGCGCGATCCATGAGGCCGGCATCACGCCGCGGCGCTATCACCCGGGTGAGTTTGCTTCGCTGATCGAGCTCGGGATCGGCTTCACCGATCTGTCCAAGACGGGCGCGGGGATGGATCACCAGATCGCGACGGAGACGATCGACCTGCCCGGCTTCAGGGCGAAGATCGAAAAATATCGGCCGAGGACGATTGCGTTCACGAGCAAGAAGGCGGCGAGCTTGTTTTACGGCAGGCCGTCGCGCGTGATTGCGCTGGGGCGGCAGAAGCGGGACGAATGTCCGGTGGAAGTGTTCGTGCTGCCGTCGCCGTCGGGCGCGGCGTCGGGTCATTGGACGCTGGAGCCGTGGCGGGAGTTGGCGGCGTGGATCAAGTCGTAGGGTGCGCAAAGGCGCTCTTGCGCCGTGCCCACCATCTCTCCACGCAATCCGGTAGAGCGGTGGGCACGGCGCGCGAGGAACGCGCCTTTGCCCACCCTACGAGACCGCTTGCGAGGCGGGCAGCTCACCCCACACGCCCACTCGTCGTCCTGGCGAAAGCCAGGACCCATTACCCCAGGGAAAAGTTTGGCGAAGACTCGCGGTCCGGTACTGCGATCGTGCGCACCCGATAGATTCCGCGGTATGGGTCCTGGCCTTCGCCAGGACGACGCCGGTTGATTGGCTGGCAACTCGTAGCCCGGATGAGCGAAGCGATATCCGGGGTCGGCGGTTGACCCGCATGTCGCTTCGCTCATGCGGGCTACAGGTTCTATGAAGTACCCTGTCGGAATCCGCCCCACCCGTTCGTCCTCTGGATACATCACGCCCGGAGCCCCCGATGCCCACCATCACCGCCTTCGAAAACTCCCCCGACCGTGGCCGAGGACAGGCGCGCGACATGCGGGTCCGTTGGGCGCTGGAGGAAGTCGGCCAGCCCTACGACGTCCGCCTCCTCTCGTTCGAGGCGATGAAGCAGCCGGCGCATCGTGCACTGCATCCGTTCGGGCAGATTCCGACCTATGAAGACGGCGATCTCGCCCTGTTCGAGTCCGGCGCGATCGTGCTCCATATCGCCGAGCGTCATGACGGGCTTCTGCCAGTCGAGGCGAATGCGAGAAGCCGCGCGATCGCGTGGATGTTTGCCGCACTCAGCACGCTGGAGCCGCCGATCATCGAGCTCGCCATGGCGATGCTGTTCGAGCGCGACAGGAGCTGGTACGCGGAGCGCCTGCCCATGCTTCAAGATCGCGTCCGTATCAGGCTCGGCGAACTGTCCCGCCACCTCGGCGATGCCGACTGGCTCGACGGCGCCTTCAGCGCCGGCGATCTCCTGATGGTGACGGTGCTGCGCAGGTTGAACACATCGGGCCTGCTGGGTGAATATCCTGAGATCGCCGCCTATGTCGCTCGCGGCGAGGCGCGGCCGGCTTTCAGGCGGGCGTTCGAGGCGCAGCTGGCGGTGTTCAACGCCGCATCGCGTTCGTAGGGGCAAGGTTCGGAATGGTGCCGCACACTCAGTCGTCGTCCCGGCGCAGGCCCTAGGGCATGCACATATCTGGTGCGGCGGATTGACTCGGATCGGCCTGGGAGGATTCCAGAATCAGAGTTCTGTGTGATTCGTATTGCGGCACTCCATGATTTGGACGGGGTGCCGCGATGTTGTCACGGATTGACTGGACGCTGGGCCGGTTCGGGGATCGTCGTCTCGATAAAGGGGGGCGGCGTTCGTCGAACGCATGGTTGTGGGCAAAACTGTCTGCCTTCGGCAGCTCTCCAGGGGGAACCGCGCGCTGGAAGTGCGGTTCAACCGCTTTCTTGGCCATGACAAGGTGACGGTGGAGCGGATCATCGAAAGCTGGAGCGAAAGCACGGTCGCTGCGGTAGAGGGCCGCCACGTGCTGGCCATCCAGGACACCAGCGAGATCCACTTCAACACCACACCGCAACGCCGGCGCGGGCTCGGAGAAATCGGCAAAGGCAATAACCACGGCGTGCTGCTGCATCCGCTGCTGGCTGTGGATGCCGATGACGGCAACTGTCTTGGACTTTTGAGCGGGCAGATATGGACGCGCACAGGTCGCCGCACGACCTCGCACGACGATCGGGAGTTATCGGACAAGGAATCGCAGCGCTGGATATCCACTGCCATGGCGGCCAAGCCGCTCCTCACCAAGGCCACAGCGGTGACGGTGCTGGGTGACCGCGAGAGCGATATTTTTGCCCTTTATGCCAGCTCGGCCGAGCAACACTTCCACGTCATCGCGCGCAGCATGCATGATCGCAAGCTTGCCGACCGCAGCGGCTTGTATGAGGTCAGCGATGCCATGGCCGCGGTGGATCGGCGTGCGATCCAATTGCCTGCGCGCGCCGCGCGGCCCGCCCGCCTGGCTCACCTCGAACTTCGCTTTGGCGCAATCGAGCTCGCCCGCCCACAGAGTAAGTTCCTGCGCCATCTGCCGGAAAGCTTGCCATTGGCGGTGGTCGATGTGCGCGAGATCAATGCCGAAACCGGGGTAGAGCCGCTGCACTGGCGGCTTCTCACCTCTCACGAGGTTACCGGCATCGAGGACGCCTGGCGCATCGTCCAATGGTACAAGCAACGCTGGATCATCGAGCAGTTCTTCCGCATCCTGAAGACACAAGGCTTCAAGCTCGAAGACAGCCAGATCGGAACCGCCGATCGCCTTCTCAAGCTGGTCGCGATTGCCGCTAAGGCGGCCGTCATCACAATCCAACTTCTGCAGGCCCGCAATGGCAGTCGCCAACCCATTCTCGCTGCCTTCGACAACGGCCAAATTAACGTGCTCACCGCCCTCAACCGTCAACTCGAAGCCGGGAGCAAGCGATTAAAGAACCCACATCCGCCCGATAGCCTCGCTTGGGCCGCCTGGATCATTGGTCGCCTCGGCGGCTGGGACGGCTACCCATCGTCCAAGCCGCCGGGCCCGATCACCTTCAAGAACGGCCTCGAATACTTCCACGCCGTCGCAGCAGGATGGAGCCTCAGAGATATGTGCATGCCCTAGGGCGAAGGCCGGGACCCATACTCCCAGAGAGAGGTTTGGCGAAGACTCGTCGTTCGGTACTACGCCCGCCCACAACACATAGATCACGCGGTATGGGTCCCGGCCTGCGCCGGGACGACACCGTGGATGTGACGACTTCCGCGGGCCATTGCGTCCATCTCGGCGCACTTGCATTCTAGGCTCCGCCAACCCAGAGGAGCCGCCGCCCATGCTGAACCTCTATTCCTACCCAGAGCTGTTCGGCGTCGCCGACAACAACGGCTACGGCCTCAAGGTCTATGCCTTCTTCAAGCTCGCGGGCGTGCCGTTCGTGCACGAGCACGTCTTCGATGCCTCCGCCGCGCCGCGCGGGCAGCTGCCTTACATCGTCGACGACGGCGAGACCGTCGGCGACAGCGAGACGATCATCGCGCATGCGATCGCAAAATATCTCCTCACCATCGATGCCTTGCTCGCACCGGAACAGCGGCGCACCAATCATCTCGTCACGCGCATGCTGGACGATCTCTACTGGGTGATGTCGTATTCGCGCTGGAAGGACGAGCGCTTCTATCCGGCATTCCGCGATGCCTTCATCGCGCAGCATCCGCAGATCGACGCGGCCGGCTTCGACAAGGCCAAGGCCTACAACGCGCAGCGCTATCATTACCAGGGCATCGGCCGCTACACGCCCGAGCAGGCTTATGCGCGAGGGCTTGCCGATCTCAAGGTGCTGGCCGAGATCGTGCCGGCTGCCGGCTACGTGCATGGCGCGGCGCCCACCAGCATCGATGCCGGCATCTACGGCTTCATCGCCAACATCCACTATTTTCCGATCCCGACACCGCTGAAGGCCTTCGTCGATGCGCACGCAAACCTCGTCGCGCATTGCGAGCGGATTCATGCGGCGGTGACGGCAGCGTAGCCCGGATGAGCGAAGCGACATCCGGGGCCGAGAGCCGACCCGCATGTCGCTGTCGCTCATGCGGGCTACAGATTGACGCGCCCCCTACCGCATCGTGATCGCAAGCCCGCTGAGGTCCGCATTGGCCATCAACCCGACCTGCCGGCCGGTCAATTCCAGCACCGCGCCCTTCTGGTTGGTCAGCACGATGGCGCGGGCGCCGGCGCCGACGGCAAGGCCGGCACCGGCGGCGCCATAGACGCCGGCAACATCCGAGGGGCGGTTGATGTTGGAGACGCGGCCGCGCAGCACGGTTTTCGAGCCGCCGAACACGAGGCCGTAGTCGAGGCCGCCGGTGGAGAGCCCATAGGTGCGGCCGCGGAAATTGAGCACGCCGCTCCCGCCGGAGCCGCCGATGATCCAGCCCGCCTTGTAGATCGTCAGCGTCACGAAGCCGCTGTCGGCCCGGGCCGCCGTCGAGAGGCCGGCCAGGGCGACGATGGCAACCAGCGCGGCGCGGAAGGTGGATGCGAGCTTCATGGGGATCTCCGGGGGCTATTTTTCAAGGCAGGATTCGAATCAGATGCGACAAATCTATCCGATCGATCGCGGCGGCAACATGATGGCGCGGTGTGTGAGAAGTGAGGAGTGAGGCACGAGGCGTGAGGCGTGAAATGCGGCAACGCATTCAACTGTCATCGCCCGGCTATGTCCCCGAACACCCGTCGGTCATGTCCCCGGGCTGAACACTTCGACCGGGCGATCCAGTATTCCAGAGACAGCTGTTATCTACGGAGAAGCCGCGGCGTACTGGATGCCCCGGTCGAGCCGGGGCATGACGGCGCGGTCTGGTCCAGAAAGGCAATCTCGCCATCATGCAATTCTGCCGGTGTTTTGCCCGACGGGTCAATCTTTATTTCGCATTTACCGAAGGCGCTGATAAGCTTGGTCTTTTCTACTGTGCATGGGGTTGTTTTTGCATTTTTTGTTTTGAGCGGCCCCGGCCTGCCGCTACGCTCATGCGTCTATCGACCATCCCCGAGGTGATGCCATGCCGATCCAGCATTTCGCGCCCCCGCCGCATGTCAAGGCGCCGCCGCTGTCGTTTGCCACCCGCGTTGGCGATCTCCTGTTCGTCTCCGGCATTCCCGGCTTCGACGCCAATGGCGCGCTGCCCGACGGGTTCGAGGCGCAGTTCGCCAACGTCGTCGTCAACATCAAGCGGGTGCTGGTCGATGCCGGCGCGAGCATGCACGACCTCGTCAAGGTCAACGTGCTCCTGACCCGCGCCTCGGACGTGGCCGCCATGAACGCGCTCTATGCCGGCGCCTTCGGCCCGCCGCCCTACCCCGCGCGCACAACTTGCGTGGTGCACGCGCTGCCCGATCCGAAGATGCTGATCGAGATCGAGGCGGTGGCGTCGCTTTCGAAGTGAGCAACGCTTAAGCACGTGTGACTTGTCGGGCACGCGGCCAAACCAAATGCGCGGCAGCAACTGACATGTCCGTGAACGGCCGCTCCCCGGCTTGCAAAGGCCCTGCTTTTCCCGCACGAATTTTCGGATCCCACTTCCCCCACAAGGAGATACTTCATGCGTCGCGCACTTGCGCTCTGTGCCGTTGCCGGCATCGCTTCGTCCGTGTTCGCCGTGCCCGCCTCGGCGAAGGTCGGCTATTACGTGATCCGCTGGGACAACACCGGCATCTGTCAGGTCTGGAACGAGGACCTGCAATACAAGCCGTTCCAGTGGGGGGTGTCGACCTACAAGGTCGTCAGCAAGCCGCTCCCGACTTTCCAGGAAGCGTCGGACCTCCAGATCAAGATGCGGTCGGACCGCCGTTGCACGCTCTGAACTGACGCAACGGATCGAATTTGAAGGGCGGGTCGCGCGAGCGATCCGCCCTTTTCCTTTTGCAGCGGCCTTGGCGTTTTCCGGCCAAAAATCGCGCATTTTCCCGCGCGCCCGCTTTGAACCTGACCGGCCGGCGGAACTACTCACATCTTGTCCGGGGCGCAGGCCCAAAAGCGTCCCGCACCGGCCCTCCCATCATTGTCGGGAGGCGCATCCCATCTTTCATTTTGAGGAGCTGATCATGCGTCGTATTTCCGTGCTCTGCGCTGCCGTCGGTCTTGCCGTCACCGCGTTCGTCGCTGCGAGCCCAGCCGAAGCCAGCTATCACCTGATCCGTTGGCAGGACACCGGCTTCTGCCAGATCTGGGACGAGAGCATCCCGACCACGCCGTGGCCGTCCGACTACTCCCGCGTCAGCGCGACCGTGCCAACCTTCGGCGATGCGCTGATGTTGAAGGATCAGGCGCTCATGAACGGCCACTGCACCTGGTGACAATTCGATCGGCGGACAAAAAGCCGGGCAAGGACCTCGCGTCTTTGCCCGCGCTTTTTTTCGAGCTGCGTGAGCAGAAATCGTAGGGTGGGCAAAGCGGAAGCGTGCCCACCAATTCCATCCGTGAAGAAAATGGTGGGCACGGCGCTTTGCGCCTTTGCCTACCCTACGAGATATCGCCAGGCGCTCTCACGCGTCCTTGTGCGCGCCGGGATGGATCAGGATGTCGCGCGCGGCGGCGAGGTCGATGAAGGCTTGCGCGCTGCCGCCATGGTCGGGATGCATGCCCTTGGCGGCGCGGCGATAGGCCTGATTGATATCCTCGCACGTGAGCTGCACGGCGAGCGGCAGGCCGAGCACCTTGCGGGCGCGATCCTCGCTCGACAACTTCTTCGGCATGGCATTGCGGCGACCGAAGCGCGGCGCGGTCAGATCATGAATGACCTCGAGCACCACACTGATGCGGCGCTGGGCTGCCAGCGTGACGCTGTGATCATCATTGTCGACGGCCTGGCGCAAGACCGGAAGCGCCTGCTCCGCCGCCTGGCGCAGCGTGACGTCGCTGCTCATCCGCGCGATCTCGGCCACGAGCCGGCCGGCCTCGGCCCAATCGGCCGACTGCGCCGACCGCAGGCGTTCGAGTGCGAGTTTCCAGGATTCAAGCCGTTCCATCATGCGCGCAACGTTTAGCAATGAAGATCAGTATGCCAAGGCCGCCGTTTCCGACCCCTTAATTTCGAGTTAGCTTTTCGTGAAACTTCGAAACGAAATCGGGAGGAAACTGTCATGGCATTGCTTGCAAACCACATCGCCGTCGTCACCGGCGCCGGTTCCGGCATCGGCCGGGCGATCGCGGCCGGCTATGCGCGGGAAGGCGCGCAAGTGGTGCTGCTCGACGTCAATGCCGACACGGTGGCGGAGGCCGCCCAGGAGATCCGCAAAGCCGGCGGCAAGGCCGAGAGCTTTGCGCTGGACGTGACCAGGCGTGACGATTGCTTCGCGCTGGCAAAGCAAGTTGCCGACAAGGTCGGGCAGGTCTCGATCCTCGTCAACAATGCCGGCATCACCCGCCGCAACGCTTTCACCGCCGAGACCGAGACGGTGGCGAAGGACTGGAACGACATCATCTCGCTCAATCTCAACGGCGTCTTCAACATGACGCAGGCGTTCCTCGCGCCCCTCCGCGCGAGCAAGGGCCGCATCGTCAATATCGGCTCGATCCAGTCCTTCGTGCATCTGCGCACGCCGAGCTCGGCGGCCTATACGACCTCGAAGCACGGCGTGCTCGGCTTCACCAAGGCGCTCGCGGTCGAGCTCGGCAAGGAAGGCGTGCGCGTCAACGCGATCGGGCCCGGCTTCATCGAGACCAACATCAACGCCCATGTGCGCGCGACCAATCCGGCGCTGGTGCAGGCCTTCGTCGATCACACTCCGCTGGCGCGCACCGGCAAGCCCGAGGACATCGTCGGACCCGCGATCTTCCTGGCCTCGGATCTGTCGGCCTATGTCACCGGGACGATCGTGATGGTGGACGGCGGATACCGGACGGTGTGAGCGGGCGCGGAAGCTCTTACCACTGGCTCAGTGTCATCGTCCGCGCAGGCGGACGATCCAGTATCCCAGAGGCCGTTGTGGGATACGGAAGGGCCGCGGCGTACTGGATGCCCCGCCTCCGCGGGGCATGACAGCGGAGGATGTGGCAGCGCGGGGCATGACAGCTGCGTCGCGCAAGATAGGCCCGCATCACCATGCATCCCGCACCAATCGCGGCGGCTTCGCGGCATTCCTGAGGTCAATTGGTGCGATCGCCCGCGGTTAACTTTTCATTAACCAAACCGGACCACCGTAGATTCACGGCTTGGGGGTCGTTTGTTCTCGATCCGCTTCCAACGGTGGAAGCGGGCGTTGATCGGGGAGTGTATTGATGACCACTGTTCATGTCGCTGCGTCCGAACCGGGCGCGCAATTCCTTGCACCGAACCAGATCGTTCCGATGCTGATCGGCGCCACCGTCGACGAGGTCGAGCGCGAGCTCGTGCTTCAGACGCTGGCGCGCTGCGACGGCAACCGCACGCGCGCCTCGCGCGTGCTCGGCCTGTCGGTGCGCACGCTGCGCAACAAGATCCGGCTCTATGCCGCCTCCGGAATCGAAGTGCCCGCCTATCAGGATTAGCGCGCGGTGCCGATCGATGTTGCCCGATCCCGTGCGATACGCGGGCGGAATTGCTGCTGTCGTCAAACGCCGCTAAGTAGCTTGCTTCCGTGAAAGGGGAGCAGTGGCGTGGCAGACGATCAGGGACGACGGCAGGGACTTCAGGGACCGCGCGGGCGGCAGGGCGAGCCGGGACGGCCGGGACCGCAGGGTCATCCGGGCCGGCGCGGCCCCGACGGCGCGCGCGGCAAGCCGGGTCCGCAAGGCAAGCCGGGGCCGATCGGAAAGGCCGGACCGCCAGGCAAGCCCGGTCCGCAAGGCAAGCAGGGCGAAGCCGGTCCGCGCGGACCGGCGGGCGCGCAGGGGCCTGTCGGACCGCAGGGGCCCGCAGGGCCGCAAGGCCCGCGCGGCGAGGCCGGGCCACCCGGTCAATTGCCGTCGATCGAACAGGTGCTGCCGTGGCTCGAGCAGCTGTTCGACGCGTGGGACGAACGGCGCCGCCAGCGCGAGCGTGAAGCCGCCGAGCGCGAGGCGCTGGAGGCCGCCGTGCAGGAGACTGACGAGCCGATCGCCGATGATGGGAGCGACGAAGGCGAAGGCGACACTCGCGGGAAGAAGAAGAAAAAGAAGAAGCGCGGCAACAAGGGCTAGCAGACGAGCCTATTCCCCGTTTTCGCGTCGCGGGAGCATGCCCATGCGCTCGAACTGCCAACGCATGGCCCGATACCAGAGATAGCCGACCGCGGCGCCGCACAGGGCGAGGATGATCGTGTTCACGCTCGAGAAGGAGCCGCTCCACCACATCATCCAGGCGGTCCACAGCACCGTGAGGGTGACGGCACCTGCTTTCAAGGGAAGAAGGGGGCGGCTCATGATCATGCTCCGGGTTGTCGAAACCCCGGCGGACATCATCGCGCAGTAAGTAGCGCTCTTCCGTGAGCCAAATCACGGAATGGGCTCTCTGGGATCGCTAACCAAACCTCAGCCGCGAGCGCTCCTTGGCCTTTTCCGCCTCGACCTCGCGGTCGCGCGCCGGCGCATGGGTGTGCAGCGAGCTCAACAGCCGCCGCGCGGCCTCCGACACTTCCGCCACTGCACGCTCGAACACCTCCTCATTGGCCTGCGACGGCTTGTTGAAGCCGGACAGCTTCCGCACGAACTGGAGCGCGCTGGCGTGGATCTCGTCCTCCGTCGCCGGTGGTTCGAAGTTGAACAGCGTCTTGATGTTACGGCACATGCAGTCTCTCCGGATATGTCCAAGGACGATCGGCGGCGACGAAATCCTACATCCTTCCCCGCACTTCTGTTAGGTTCCGCGGCAACGCGGCCGCCGAATACGAGCCGCTCGGGGAGAGGATCATGAGAGCTTCTTGCGCAGCCTTGTCGGCCGTTCTGCTATCCATCTCGACGTCGATATGGGCAGCCGACTATCCGACGCCGAAGCAGGGCGACTGGATCGCCAAGGATTTCAAGTTCCACACCGGCGAGACCATGCCGGAACTGCGGCTGCACTACACCACCGTCGGCGAGCCGAGCGGCCAAGCTGTGCTGGTGCTGCACGGAACAGGCGGCTCGGGCGCGAGCATGCTATCGCCTGCTTTTGCCGGCGAGTTGTTCGGCGCCGGGCAACCACTCGACGCCTCCAAATATTACATCATCATTCCCGACAGCATTGGCCATGGAAAATCGTCAAAACCGTCCGACGGGATGAAGACGAGCTTCCCGAAATACGACTACGACGACATGGTCGAAGCGCAATATCGCCTGGTGACCGAAGGCCTCGGCGTCAAGCATCTGCGGCTCGTCATCGGCAATTCGATGGGCGGCATGCACACTTGGCTGTGGGGCGAGAAATATCCGAGCGCGATGGACGCGCTGATCCCGATGGCCTCGCAGCCGACCGAGATGGCCTCGCGCAACTGGATGCTGCGGCGGATTATGCTCGACACCATCCGCAACGATCCCGACTACAATGGCGGCAATTACACCAGCCAGCCGCGCATGATGAAATACGCCATCACGGCCTATGGCATCGCCAGCATCGGCGGCACGCTGGCCTATCAATCGCAGGCGCCGACGGCAGCGAAGGCCGACAAGATCGTCGACGGTCGGCTCGCGACGCCGATCACGGCCGATGCCAATGACTTCGTCTATCAGTGGGAATCCTCGCACGACTACAATGCCGGCGAGAAGCTGGAGCAAATCGAAGCGTCGCTGTTGCTGATCAATTCCGCCGATGACGAGCGCAATCCGCCCGAGACCGGCATCACGGACGCTGCAATGAAGCGGGTCAAGAACGGCCGCCTCTTCCTGATCCCCGCAAGCGCCGAGACGCGCGGCCACGGCACCACCGGCAATGCGAAATTCTACAGCGAGCAGATTCGGCAATTGCTGAAGACCGCGCCGCAGCGGACCATGTAGGAGCACCACGCGCGCCATCTCGCAACGCATCATATGCAGCGCTCGCCGCCGCATATTATTTGAGCATGCATTGCGCTGACGGCTCGGGCTTAATCGCGCCAACGAAACGAATCGATGCGCGGGACAATCGCGCGCCTTCGGTACGACACGCGATGAGGAGGATCGCATGCACAGGCTCGCACTGTGCGTTTGGCTGGCCGCGCTGACGAGCGCCGCGCTCGCGTTCGACAACGGGCAATATGACCACGTCCCGCCCGACATCCGCGACTGGTTCAAGAGCGTGATCGCGCCGAACGGCGTGCCCTGCTGCGACATTTCCGATGGCCATCGCACCGAATACGACGTACGCGGCGGCGCCTATTGGGTGCCGATCGAAGGACAATGGATGGAGGTGCCCGAGCGCGCCATCATCCGCGACCGCGGCAATCCGGTCGGTCAGGCCGTGGTGTGGTACGTCCACCACCGCGGCGCTATCATCATCAGCTGCTTCGTGCCGGCCGATGCGGTGTAGCGCGCTGGATTTCGTTGGCTGCAGGCGCCCGATCGGTTAGCTTGAGGCCAAGCCGAAAGCGGAGGCAGGCCGTTGACCGATCTTAGCGCCGAAGACCTCGCCACCATCTATGCCAAACCGTCGCCGCGCGTCATTGCGAAAGCGCGTCCGGCGATCGATGCCCATGCGAAGAAATTCATCGAGATGTCGCCGTTCTGCGTGCTCGCGACATCGGGAGCGGACGGCAGCGTCGACGCATCGCCGCGCGGCGGCGGCATCGGCTTCGTCCACGTCGCCGGTCCCAACCAGCTGTTGATGCCCGACCGCTCCGGCAACAACCGGATCGACAGTTTTCGCAACGTCGTCGAAGGCTCTGGCTTCGTGCATCTGCTGTTCTTCGTGCCAGGGATCGACGAGACGCTGCGCGTCGGCGGACGCGGCACGCTGTCGGCCGATCCGGATCTGCTCGCCGCGATGGTGGAATTCGGCAAGCCGCCTCGCGCGGTACTGAACGTCACCGTCAGCGAGGTCTATTTCCACTGCGGCAAGGCGCTGATGCGCTCGAAGCTATGGTCGTCCGAGAAGGTGCAGCGCTCGGTGATGCCGAGCATCATCGAGGTCATTCACGACCAGACGGGCTTGGGTGAACCGCAGAGTCAGGAGAGCGTGGAAGAACTTTACAAGACGCAGTTGTAGTTGGATCGTGGTTCCGCAAACGACCGTCATGCCCGGGCTTGTCCCGGGCATCCACCTCTTCGTCGTGCGGTAGCACGTGGATGGCCGGGTCAAGCCCGGCCATGACGAATGGAGGGAGGGCCGGAGCTTAGTGCCCCTCGCCTTCGAGACCGCCGACGTGCTTCTGGGTGTAGAGCTCGAGGCCGATACGGCCGATCAGGTCGAGCTGGGTTTCGAGGAAGTCGATGTGATGCTCCTCGTCGCTCATCAGCTTCTCGAACAAGTCACGCGTGACGTAGTCCTTGGCGCCGTGGCAGTAGGTCGCCGCTTCCTGGTAGAGCGCCCGCGCGCTCATCTCGGCGGCGAGGTCGCATTCGATGATCTCTTTGACGTTCTGGCCGATGCGCAGGGGATCGAGCACCTGCATGTTCGGGAAGCCATCGAGGAACAGGATGCGCGCGGTGAGCTTGTCGGCGTGCTCCATCTCCTCAATGGACTCCTTGCGCCAGACCTTGGCCATGTCCAGGAGGCCCCAGTTATCGAGGAAACGGTAGTGCAGCCAGTACTGGTTGATCGCAGTCAGCTCGTGACGCAGCGCCTTGTTGAGATAGTCGATGACTTTTGGGTCGGCCTGCATGGTTCACTCCAGCTCTTGCAATCAAAATCGGCCCCAAACCGAATTTAGAATGCTTCTAAATGAATTTGCGGACGACGGCAACCGGCTGGGGGGACGCAGCCGGGGGAAAGCTCAGCCAGCGTTGAGGAAGTTTTCAGCAGGCCGCGAGCGCGAACTGGGCCGGTTCGGCCGTCTCGTCGTTGGCGGCCACGGCGTGGCTGTGCGGACAGCCGGCACAGCAGGATTGGGCACAGGGGCCAAGCGCTTCTTCGATGATGGTCTTGATGGTCCGGGCACAGCGGCCGCATTCGGCGCTACAACCGAGGCATCCATAAACTTGCTTGGCATGGCGCACGGCGTCGTCGGACTCGGCGACGGCGGCGCGGATGTCGTCATCGCTTAGCACGTTACAGGAACAAACGATCATGGAAGCGGCAGGCCCTTCGGTGATGCACCATCATCGATATTTAAGGGGCCGGCCGGATGCAAAAGGAAAAACTGGTATTTGAAGCTATTCCAAACTGGCCCGCAAACATCCTAGAACGGCTCTAAAATAGGGTGTTGCTTTGGATCAAGATTGCAGCGGACCTAGTCGCCACCACCGCCTCCCCCGCCATCACCGCCGCCACCGCAATCCCCGCCGCTGCTGCCGCTATCGCTGCTGGAACAGCTGCCGCCATCAGTCGAGCTCCCCGAATCGTCACTGGAAAACCAGCTTCCCAGCGAGAAGCCATCGCTCGTCCCCGAATAGCTGTCACCGCCGCTACTCCCTCCATCGCTGCCGGCCGCGGCGCGGGAGCGCCGACCGCGGTTCTGGAGGTGTGTGATCCAGCCGTAGCCGATCGCGAAAACGATCCCGGCAGCAATCAATGCATTGATCATCGCGTTGCCCATCATCGTGTCCTGTGTGGAGCTGCGGTCCATACCAATCTGTCGTACCCGGCAAGGGTGCCGTTCATTGATCATTCAAGCGAAGTATGGAACTCTGCTTCCAAAGAGTTCCCGCGTGATTGTGTGAAAGGTCAACAATGAAGAAGTCGCTCCTGGCAATTGCTGCCATCGTCACTCTGGCCCTGACGGCCGGAACACCGGCCCATGCGCAGCGCGGCGTCGCCGCAGGCGTGGCGGCCGGGATCATCGGCGGCGCCATTGTCGGTGGCGCGTTAGCTTCTCCGTATTATTACGGACCGGGCCCTGGCTATTACGAACCCGGCTACTATCCGCCCCGCTACTACGCCCCCGGCCCGGGCTATGTTGCCGACGACTATTACGGCGGCGGCTGCGTCTGGCAGAAGCAGCGCTTCTGGGACGGCTACGCCTGGCGCGTCCGCCGCGTCAGAGTCTGCGGCTGAGCCGCCCCTGAACCGGTTCACTACGGATGCGGCGTTCATCTCTGGGCCTGAAAAAGACCGCTTTTTCTCGTCACAGCTCCGTGTGCGTTTACCGTGGATTGACCATTTGCGCGCTTCCTAGCCCAACGGCCAATTCCATCAGAGTGTGCGTGAACCTTTGAAACCCGGGCACCTCTAACAAGGGGAGCCCATCTCCCAGGAGAGCCCTGAGCATGAAGAAGACTTTAGTTGCCGCCCTCACGGTTGCGACGGTCGCCGGTTCGCTGGTGACCGCCACTCCGCCCGCCAAAGCCGGTGACGGCGTCGGCGCCGGCATCGCAGCCGGCCTGATCGGCGGCGCGATCGTTGGCGGCGCCATCGCGTCGAGCCGCCCCGCCTATGGCGGCCCCGTTTACGTGGCCGAGCCCCCGCCGCCGGCGCCCTGCTACTGGCGTCGTGAGCGGTATTGGGACGGCTACGGCTGGGTCAGCCGGCCGGTTCGCGTCTGCTACTGATCTGATCGCTACGCGCGCATCCGCGCCGCGATCGAAGCCCGGCCGAGCATCTCGGCCGGGCTTTTTCTTTTGGCCGAAGTCGAGAACAATTATCGCGAAGCCTGGATCGAGCGCAGCACCTCTTCACTCGGCCAGCAATCGACCTTGAGGCCCGCCGACTTCTGATAGGCACCGAGCGCGGCGCGGGTCTGCATGCCCGCCTTGCCGTCGATCTTGTCCTTGTAGAATCCGGCGCGCGTGAGCCCGCGCTGCATGGTCTCGACGTCTTTCGTGCGCAACTGCTTCGAAGCCGACCAGGGCGTTGCGAATGGCAGCGGGCTCATCATGCGGTCGCTGAGATGGCCGACGAACAGCACGTAGAGATCGGAGAAATTGTATTCCTTGATGACGAAGTAATTCTTCGTGCTCAGGAACGACGGACCGTAGATGCCCTCCGGCTGCAGCAGCGAGGCCGGCTGCGCCTGTTCGGCCGCGCTGAGCTTCTGCCCACGCACCGGCACAAAACCTTCGCGCAGCCATTGGCCGATTGGCTTCGTCACCTCGGGCACGCCGGTGGTGCAATCGACCTTGGCCGGTGCCTGCACCTCGTAGGCCCAGCGCACACCGCTTTGCCAGCCCTTGTTGACGAGCTGCTGCGCAGCGGACGCCAGCGCATCCGGCACCGAATGCCAGATGTCGATACGACCGTCGCCGTCGAAGTCGACGCCGTGCTTGTAATATTCGGAAGGCAGGAATTGCGTGAGACCAGTCGCGCCGGCCCAGGACGAGCGCATGTCCTTGCGCGTGACCACACCCTCGCCGAGGATCTTGAGCGCAAGAATGAACTCGTTGCGGTACTGATCCTTGCGGCGTCCGACATAGGCCTGCGTCGCCAACACGCGGACGAGATCGTAAGGCAGCGTGTAGCGGCCATAATCTGTCTCGCGGCCCCAGATCGCGAGCATGACGGTCGCAGGAACGCCTGAGCTCTTCTCGATCTCGGTCAGCGCGGTGCGATATTTTTGCAGCAGTCGCTGCCCCTCACCTGCAAGCCGCGCGATCGAGGCTTCTTTGACGTAGTCGGCGGGCACCTGCACGAACTCGGCCTGCGACGGTGCGCCGGTCGCGGGCCGCCCCGGCAGGATCAGATCGGGCAGCTTGTAGTCAGGCTCGAGTCCGCGTATCTGCTCCTCGAACGTCGCGCGCGACACGCCTTCGGCCTGCGCCTCCGGCCAGAGCGAGACGATGAATTGCGTGAAGGCGGCGTCGGCGGCGCGGGCGGGCGACTGAGCACAGGTGATCGCAATCACCGCAGCGATGAGCGCCCGCCACATCATGCCGAGATCACCGCGTCAGCTTCTTGTACTTCACCCGGTGCGGAATGATGCTGTCCTGGCCGAGCCGACGCATCTTGTCCTTCTCGTAATCCTGGAAGTTGCCCTCGAACCATTCGACATGGCTGTCGCCTTCGAACGCCAGGATGTGGGTCGCGATGCGGTCAAGGAACCAGCGATCGTGGCTGATGATGACGGCGCAGCCGGCAAAATCCTCCAGCGCCTCTTCGAGCGCGCGCAGCGTGTCGACGTCGAGGTCGTTGGTCGGTTCGTCGAGCAGCAGCACGTTGGCGCCGGACTTCAGCATCTTGGCGAGATGGACGCGGTTGCGTTCACCGCCGGAGAGCGCACCGACCTTCTTCTGCTGGTCCGCACCCTTGAAGTTGAACGAGGAGCAATAGCCGCGCGAATTGACTTCCTTCTTGCCGAGCAGGATCAGCTCGTTGCCGCCGGAGATTTCCTCCCACACGGTCTTCTTGCCGTCGAGCGCATCGCGCGACTGGTCGACATAGCCGAGATGCACGGTCTCGCCGACCGTGATCGTGCCCTTGTCCGGCGTTTCCTGCTCGGTGATCATCTTGAACAGCGTGGTCTTGCCGGCGCCGTTGGCACCGATCACGCCGACGATGCCGCCGGGCGGCAGCTTGAAGGTGAGATCGTCGATCAAGAGGCGATCGCCATAGCCTTTGCTGAGGCCTTCGAAATCGACCACGTTGGCGCCGAGGCGCTCGGCGACCGGGATGATGATCTGCGCGGTCTGGGTCTGCTTCTCGCTCGCCTGCTTGAGCAGTTCCTCATAGCGCTGGTAGCGCGCCTTCGACTTGGCCTGGCGTGCCTTTGGCGAGGACGCCACCCATTCCTGCTCGCGGGCCAGCGTTTTCTGGTGCGCGGCTTCTTCGCGGCCTTCCTGCTCCAGGCGCTTCTGCTTCTGCACCAGCCAGGACGAATAGTTGCCCTCGTAGGGAATGCCGCGGCCGCGATCGAGCTCGAGGATCCAGCCCGTGACATTGTCGAGGAAGTAGCGGTCGTGGGTGACGATCAGGATCGCACCAGGATAGTTGCGCAAATGGCCTTCCAGCCACGACACCGACTCGGCATCGAGATGGTTGGTCGGCTCGTCCAGCAGCAAGAGCTCGGGCTGGTCGAGCAGCAGGCGGCACAGTGCGACGCGGCGGCGCTCACCGCCCGAGAGTTTCGTCACGTCGGCATCGTCGGGCGGGCAGCGCAGCGCGTCCATGGCCTGGTCGACCTTGCTGTCGAGATCCCAGAGGCCCTGCGCCTCGATCTCGTCCTGCAGCTTGGTCATCTCGTCGGCAGTCTCGTCCGAGTAGTTGACGGCGAGCTCGTTGTAGCGGTCGAGGATCGCCTTCTGCTTGGCGACGCCCTGCATGACGTTCTCGCGCACAGAAAGCTTGGGATCGAGATGCGGCTCCTGCTCGAGATAACCGACGCGGGCGCCTTCGGCGACCCAGGCTTCACCGGTGTATTCCTTGTCGAGGCCGGCCATGATCTTGAGCAGGGTCGACTTGCCCGAGCCGTTGACGCCGAGCACGCCGATCTTGGCGTCCGGATAGAAGCTCAAATGGATGTTATCGAGCACCTTCCGGGTCGGGTAGCTCTTGGTCAGGCCCTGCATGAAATAGATGAACTGGCGCGCCATCGGTCCCGTGAAACCTTCGATTTGAGGAAATTTGCTTGCCGCCGATGTAGCGATCCCGCCCCCAAAGGGCAATGTTTTCCGTCCGTTCACCACGGATGAATACGGTTCGGACACCATCCGGACTCAGATCCGGACAATTGAAACCATCTTTTAATAAATCAGGCCAAAGCTCGGTTTCGCGCGGAAACAGCGCCACCCGCTCAGAACGAACGGGAGCACAGCGAGGCCGCATCATGGCTCTGATCGAGACCAACTCTTTTCATGTTCCGGCAGAAGCCGGCCGCGTCTCCGGATTCGTCTCCGAGATCCAGAGCTTCTGGAAACGCTTCTTCGCCACCGCCTTCAACCCGTACCGGCCCGAATTGCACTACATGCGCGGCCCCGGTCCGGCCTGGCGCGCCAAGCACGGCATGGATGCACCGTTCCGTCTGAAGCCCCGCGACCTCTGAGCCCGCCGCTATCGGATTTTTGAAGACGCAGGCTGCTTGCGCGCGAGACTGATTGCGCGCAACCATGGCCCGGTTCCGACGAGGGCGCCCCCGCTCGCGCCGTCACCTCTCGCCATGGATGAACGCTGATGACGCGCCTGCGCTGTGCAATTCTCGACGACTATTTCAACCTCGCCCTCGACGTCGCCGACTGGCCAAAACTCTCCGACCGCGTCGACGTCACCGTGTTCAGCCACCCATTTGCTTCCGAGCAGGCCGCGGCGAGCGCGCTGGCCGATTTCGAAATCATCTGCGCGATGCGCGAGCGCACCGCATTCCCCAAGGGCCTGTTCGACAAGCTGCCGAAGCTGAAGCTGCTCTTGACCTCCGGCATGCGCAACGCCTCCATCGACATGGAAGCTGCGAAGGCGCGTGGCGTCGCCATCGGCGGCACGCAATATTCGCGCGATCCCACCGCCCCGCTCACCATGGGCCTGATCCTGGAGCTGACCCGCGGCATCGGCCGCGAGAATGCGCGCATGCATGCCGGCGAGCCCTGGCAGACCTTTGCCGGCGTCGAGATCGAAGGACTGACGCTCGGCATCGTCGGGCTCGGCAAGCTCGGCAGCAAGATGGCGGGGATTGCCAAGGCATTCGGCATGAACGTGATCGCCTGGAGCCCAAACCTCACGCAGGAGAAGTGCAAGGAGGCCGGCGTCGGCTACGCCAGCAAGGAGGAGCTGTTCGCCAAGGCCGATATCATCACCATCCATGTGGTGCTGAGCGAGCGCTCGCGCGGGCTGGTCGGCCGCGCCGATCTCGTGCGGATGAAGCCGACCGCCTTCCTCGTCAACACCGCGCGCGGGCCGATCGTGGACGAGCAGGCGCTGCTCGAGGCCCTGCAGCAGAGGAGGATCGCAGGTGCAGGCTTGGATGTGTTCTCGGTCGAGCCGCTGCCGGTCGACCATCCCTTCCGCAAGCTCGACAATCTCGTGCTGACGCCGCATCTGGGCTACGCCACCGCGGACGGCTTGCGCATCCATTACAGCCAGATGGTCGAGGCAATTGACGCCTTTACCAAAGGCAGCGAGCTGCCGCGGAAGCTGGCCTGAAACGGCACTGGCCTGAAACGACGATGGCCTGAAACGACACTGGCCTGAAACGACAATGGGCGTGCCAAGGCACGCCCATTGCAATTCGAATGCGCGCGAAGCGCCTAGCGCACGGTGACCGGCGCGGGCAGCGGCGGCACGACGGTCGGTTGGGTGCCCGGGACCGGGCCAGCCTGGGCGGCCATTGGAGCCGGACCAGCAGCGCTCGGCGTTGGCGCGGCGGAGGCGGTCGCCGTTCCCGGCTGCGGGCCGCCCGGCAGCACCACCACACGGGTGCCGACCTTGACGCGGTCGAACAGGTCGGAGACGTCCTCGTTCAGCATGCCGATACAGCCGGAGGAAACGAACTTGCCGATCGTCGAGGGCTGATTGGTGCCGTGGATGCGGTAGACGGTCGAGCCGAGATACATCGCGCGGGCGCCGAGCGGGTTGCCGGGGCCGCCGGCCATGAAGCGCGGCAGATAGGGCTGGCGCTCGATCATCTCGGTCGGCGGATGCCAATCCGGCCACTCGGCCTTGCGGGTGATCTTCTGTACGCCGGTCCAGGTGAAGCCGTCGCGGCCGACGCGGACGCCGTAGCGGATCGCACGGCCGTTGCCGAGCACGTAATAGAGGTAGGTGTTCGGCGTATCGACCACGAGCGTGCCAGCCGGCTCCTTGGTCTGGAACGCGACTTCCTGGCGGCGCAGGTTCTGCGGCAACTGCGCCGGCGCAGCATCAGGCTGCTCCTCGGGCGGCAACGACGCGACCGTCATCGGCCGGCCGTCGGCGCCGACGGGCGGCTGCCCGGCCTGGACCGTACCGGTCGCGGCGGGACCACCGACGGCCTCAGGCGGACGCAGGCCGTCATTGGCCGGTGCCTGGCCCTGCCCCGGACGATCGGCATAGATCACCGGGGGCGGACCGGCGGGACGGCCGTAGCGGGGATCGTCGGGCGACATCACGGGGCCTTGCGGCGCCGCGGCCGAATAGGCCGGAGCGCCAGCCGGACGGCCATAACGCGGATCATCCGGCGACATCACCGGCCCCTGCGGCGGGGCCGCCGAATAGACCGGAGGCGCGCCGGCCGGGCGGCCGTAGCGCGGATCGTCGGCGGGGCCGGGCGCCGGCAGCGAGGTCTGGGGCATCGCGTCGTCGTCTTCGTCCAGCGCGTCGAAATTCGGCGTGCGATCGCCTGGGCGATATTCAGCCGGGGCGCCATAGCTCGGCGCCTGCTGGACCGGATAGCTCTGAGCCTGCGCGAGCGAGGTTCCCGCCGCAGCGACTGTCGCGGCAGCGCATATCGTCAGAAAATGTTTGATCATCATCGCTCTTGTATAGTCCCCAAGCCCGACCGGACCGTTAACGGCCAGATGACCGAAGATAGCGGCACATTCAAGACATATCAGGCGTATTTGCGCCGGATTTGCCGATTTGTGATCCGCAAGACTACCGTTGCCCCATTGCATCACGGGGGAGAAATCGCATCACGCCATCAATTGCCGGAGTCTTCGGGCCCGAATTTTAGGGAACGGCGGAGAGGCGTTGCGATATGGTCGAATCAGCCTGATTCGTCATCGCTTTGAGCTCCGATCCCGGCGTGGCGAAGGCGGCAATCAGTACCGTCACCGCGTTCAGATGGCTCATGGGCCCTGGCCCCAACCCGGGGCGGAAATTCGTAATCCGACCGATGCTTCCCGGCTTTCGCTTCCTGTTTGCCGCGATCCTGCTGTCAACCTCCATCCTGGTGTTCGGCCTAGGGGCCGCCGCGCTGCTGCGGGCGAGCCATGAGCAGTATGTCAGCAACCCCGCCTGGCGGAACGGCCCGCAGGAGCAGGTGTTTGCGCAGGCTCCCGAGCCGGCTCAGCCGGTGCTCGCGGTATTACAGCCGGAGCCGGAGGTGACCGTCGAGCCCACCCCGTCGCTGCGTGACCAGATTCCAACCATCGGCTTGCCGGCGAATGGGCCAGAGCAAGTCGCCACGCCGACGACCGAGACCGACGTTCAGCCCCAGATCACTGAAGCCGCGCCTGAAGCCCAGACTCCGACCACCGAACCGGCCACACCCGAGCCGACGGCGGACGCCACAGCGCCAGCGGCCACCGACACGCTCACCCCGGCCGACACCGCGGCATCGATTCCCGAGACGCAGCCTACTGCTGCCGCGACCGTCAGCGAGCCGGTGCCGGCCGACCCCGGTGCCGCCCTCGCATCCCCGGCGCTCGATGCCGCCGCGGCCAAGCTGGCCGCGCTGAACGATCCGGCGGCGACGTCCGTGAAGGACACACCGGCGAAAGCCAAGGCGGGCATCAAGGCGGACAGCAGCGCGTCGGACGGCAAGGCGACCAAGCGCAAGGCGAAGGCGAAGAAGCGGCACCACATCGTGCGGCGTCCGCCGCCTCAGCAATTGCAGCAACAGCTCAATCCGTTCGGACAGCAGCAGCCGGCCTTCGCGACAACAACGACCGCGCGCACGCGCTGACGCTCCTTCTTCGCCTCTCCGCGCGGGGCGAGGGAGCGCACCGCCGCCATGGCGACGAGGTTACGCCGGCCCGGTCGCGATCGGCGGGCCGCCGGCCTGGCCCCATTCCGACCACGAGCCGTCATAGAGCGCGGTGTCGGTGATGCCGAGGCGATAGAGCGCGAGCGTCAGCACGCCGGCCGAGACGCCCGAGCCGCAGCTCGTCACGATAGGCGCATCTAGCTTGACGCCGGCGCCGGTGAAGGCGGCGCGCAAATCGTCGAGCGGCTTCATCGTGCCGGTCGCGGCATCGAACAGGAGATTGTAGGGCACGTTGCGGGCGCCGGGGATGTGGCCGGAGCGGATGCCCGGCCGCGGCTCCGGCGCGCGGCCCTCGAAACGATCGGCGGCGCGTGCGTCGATTACCTGCTCGGCGTGGCTTGCGACGTTGGCGATCAGCTGCTGCATGCTGCGCACGCGCTTTGCATCGTAGCTCGCCTTGAACGTCGCGGGCTTCGGCTTCACCTCGCCGCTCTCGACGGGGCGGCCCTCAGCGCGCCACTTCTTCAGCCCGCCATCGAGGATGCGCACATTGCCGTGGCCGTAGGACAGGAACATCCACCATGCGCGGGGCGCCGCGACCCAGCCGCCGGCATCGTAGATCACGACGGTGTCGGCATTGGAGATGCCGAGATTGCCGATGTCGCGGCCAAACTGCTCGGCGCTCGGAAACATGTGCGGCAGCGGGTTGGAATGATCCGACACCGCATCGACGTCGAAGAACACGGCGCCGGGCAGATGCGCGGCGAGATAGTCGTCCTTCGGCAGCGGCAGCACGCCGGGGAGCTTGAAGCTGGCGTCGAGCACCTTCACGTTGGCGTCGTTGATATGGGCGGCGAGCCATTCGGTGGAGACGAGGGGGTCGGTGGTCATTACGTGCTCCGGCTGTTGTCCTTAGTCGTCATGGCCGGGCTTGTCCCGGCCATCCACGTTCTTCGTCGCGGCAAGACGTGGATGCCCGGGTCAAGCCCGGGCATGACGGAGTGTGTGGCGAGGACGGTGTTCACCTCACCCCTTCTTCTTCGGCTCCCATTGCTCCGTCGGCCCACCGGCATCGCGCCAGGCGGCGTAGCCGCCGGCGATGTGGGCGACGGGCTTGAGGCCCATGTCCTGCGCGGTCTTGGCGGCGAGCGCGGAGCGCAGGCCGCCGGCGCAGTGGAAGACGAACTTCTTGTCCTCCTGGAAGATCGGCTTGGCGTACGGGCTCTGCGGATCGATCCAGAATTCGAGCATGCCGCGGGTGCAGGCGAACGCGCCCGGGATGCGGCCCTCGCGCTCGATCTCGCGGGGGTCGCGGATGTCGACGATGACGACGTCGCCGTTCTTGGAGATCTCGATGGCGTCCTTGGCGCTGAGCGTCTCGATCTCGGCATTGGCCTCGTCGATCAGCGCCTTGATGCCGCGGGTGATGGTCTGGGGCATATCTTTTCCCTTCTCCTTCGTCATTCCGGGGGCGATGCGCAGCATCGAGCCCGGAATCCATTTGTCACCAACGCTGCGGCCCGATGGATTCTCTGATGCGCAATTGCGCATCAAAGCTCGCGCTACGCGCGCCCCGGAATGACGACGCCGAGCATCAGTGCGTCAACTCCTTCATCGCACCTTCCAGACCCTCGATCGTGATCGGATACATGCGGTTGGCAAAAATGCGTTTGATGATGGTGGTCGATTCCGAATAGTCCCAATGCTTCTGCTGCACCGGGTTCAGCCACACTGCATGCGGATAGGTGCGGATGATGCGATCGAGCCAGACCGAGCCGGGCTCCTCGTTGACGTGCTCGACCGAGCCGCCAGGCACCATGATCTCGTAAGGGCTCATCGAGGCGTCGCCGACGAACACGACCTTGTAGTCGTGCGGGTATTTGTGCAGCACGTCCCAGGTCGGCGTGCGGTCGGTGAAGCGGCGCTTGTTCTGCTTCCACACGCCTTCATAGAGGCAGTTGTGGAAGTAGAAATACTCCATGTGCTTGAACTCGCTCTTCGCCGCCGAGAACAGTTCCTCGACCTGCTCGATATGCGCGTCCATCGAGCCGCCGATGTCGAAGAACACCAGCAGCTTCACCGCATTGCGCCGCTCGGGGCGCATGTGCACGTCGAGATAGCCGTGATTGGCGGTCTCGCGGATCGTGGTGTCGAGATCGAGCTCGTCAGGCGCACCGGTGCGCGCGAACTTGCGCAGGCGGCGCAGCGCCACCTTGATGTTGCGGATGCCGAGCTCGACATTGCCGTCCAAGTCCTTGAACTCGCGCTTGTCCCACACCTTCACGGCGCGGTTGTTGCGGTTCTTCTCCTGGCCGATGCGCACGCCTTCAGGGTTGTAGCCGTGCGCGCCGAACGGCGAAGTGCCGGCGGTGCCGATCCACTTCGAGCCGCCCTGGTGCCGCCCCTTCTGCTCCTCGAGCCGCTTCTTCAGGGTCTCCATGAGCTTGTCCCAGCCCATGGCCTCGATCTGTTTCTTCTCTTCCTCGGTGAGGTACTTTTCGGCCAGCTTCTTCAGCCACTCCTCGGGGATCTCCGCCTTCTCCATGGCGTCGAGCAGGCTTTCCAGCCCCTTGAACACCGTGCCGAAGACGCGATCGAACTTGTCGAGGTTGCGCTCGTCCTTCACCAGCGAGGCGCGCGACAGATAGTAGAAATTCTCGACCGTGTAGTCCGCGAGGTCAGCGTCGAGCGCCTCCATCAGCGTGAGGTATTCGCGCAGCGTCACAGGGACCTGCGCGTCGCGCAGAGAGGTGAAGAATTGCAGGAACATGGGTGACAGATTGCCCGTCGGGGGGCGAACGTCAAGGGGCGGAGGCCACTGCTCCGCGCTGGACCGGGAGGCTTTTTGCTCTAGAATTGGTGGCCATACGGGGCTGTTTTGGGGGACGTTTGCAATGGGAATTGTCGCAGCGCTGATCATCGGCGCGATCGCCGGCTGGCTGGCGGGCAAGATTGTCCACGGGGCGGGATTTGGGCTGATCGGCAACATGGTCGTCGGCATCATCGGCGCGCTGGTGGCGAGCTGGGTGCTGCCGCAGCTGCATATCGCGCTCGCCACCGGCACGGTCGGCGCCATCGTGGACGCCACCATCGGCGCGGTGATTGTGCTGGTCATCCTTTCGCTGATAAGACGGGTCTGAAAGCCTGACCGAACCGGGAACGGCCGCCACGCGCGGCCGTTCCCTTGTCGCGACCGGGGCCTGCGCCTCACGCCGACGATACCCAAGGACACGCAATGAAATTTACGGGCACCAAGGACTATGTTGCGACCGACGATCTCAAGGTCGCCGTCAACGCCTCGATCGTGCTGGAGCGCCCGCTCCTGGTGAAGGGCGAGCCGGGCACCGGCAAGACGGTGCTGGCGGAGGAAGTGGCAAAGGCGCTGAAGGCGCCGCTTTTGACCTGGCACATCAAGTCCACCACCAAGGCGCAGCAGGGCCTGTACGAATACGACGCGGTGTCGCGCCTGCGCGACAGCCAGCTCGGCGACGCGCGCGTGTCCGACATCAGGAACTACATCAAGCGCGGCAAGCTCTGGGAAGCCTTCACCAGCGAGCAGCGCCCGGTGCTGCTGATCGACGAGATCGACAAGGCCGACATCGAGTTTCCGAACGATTTGCTGCTCGAGCTCGACCGCATGGAATTCCATGTCTACGAAACCGGTGAGACGATCAAGGCGAAGCAGCGCCCGATCATGATGATCACCTCCAACAACGAGAAGGAGCTGCCGGACGCTTTCCTGCGCCGCTGCTTCTTCCACTACATCAAGTTCCCCGATGCCGACACCATGGGCCGCATCGTCGACGTCCACTTCCCCGGCATCAAGAAGCGCCTGGTCGAGGAGGCGCTGCGCATCTTCTTCGAAGTGCGCGAGGTGCCCGGCCTGAAGAAGAAGCCATCAACGTCGGAGCTTTTGGACTGGCTCAAGCTGCTGCTCAACGAGGACATGAGCGTCGAGCAACTGCGCGAACGCGACCCGCGCAAACTGATCCCGCCGCTGCACGGCGCGCTGCTCAAGAACGAGCAGGACGTGCACCTGTTCGAGCGGCTGGCGTTTTTGAGCCGCCGGGAGGTGTAGGGCACGCGGCCGACACATTCTCGGTGTCGTCCCGGCGAAGGCCGGGACCCATACCGCGTGATCTATCGATTGCGAATGGTCGGCGTACCAAACTACCAATATTCGCAAAACCACTTCCTGGGGTAATGGGTCCTGGCTTTCGCCAGGACGACGTGTTGGACATCGGCATCGTTTCCAAATGACACCGTCATTCCCCGCGAAAGCGGGGAATCCAGTACGCCGAGGCGTCTCGGCTCAATCACAATCGCCTCTGGATACTGGATCGCCCGGTCAAGTGTTCAGCCCGGGGACATGACCGACGGGTGTTCGGGGACATAGCCGACACTTTTTCCGCTCGCCAAGTCGATGATAGCGACTTGGTGGGCGGCGAAGAAGACCCCGTATTGCGCAGCGTTTGCCGAGGGGCGGATGGCAAGGCGCTCGCCGCAGAAGGCCTGGGGGACCTTCCAAAGACATCCCTTGAAGCTGACATAGGCCTTGGTCGTGGAGACGCGGCGTACGATCTCGTGGCTGTCGTATTCGACCTCCGGCAATCGATCGGGCATGGCTCGCTGGCTCGGCCGATATCGACTGGCCGGGACCTGTTGTCCGAGCGCTTCGTGCGGTCGCTCGAAGTTGTAGACTTCCCGCCAGGCGTCGAAGGCGCGCTGTGTCTCTGCGAGATCGCGGAAGTGCCGCAGCGCGAACACCTCAGCCGCGAGCGTGCGGTGGAACCGCTCATTCTTGCCACGGCTTTGCGGGTGATATGGGCGGCTGTGGATGACCGCGATGCCGAGCTTGAGCAGCCATACCGAGAACCGCGTCCATCGTTCGCCCGAAGGATCGCCCCAAGGCGAACCATTGTCGACGAAGAAGGCCTCCGGGAGGCCGTAAAGGCGAAAGGTCTTCTCCAGGCGGCTGCGCACGGTATCTGTGCGTTGATCAGCACAGGCCTGCAGGCACAGATCATAGCGCGAGTGGTCGTCCACGACCGTCAGAGGATGGCATTGGGCATCATTGCCGAGCCGAACCCAGCCTTTGAAGTCCATCTGCCACAACAGATTGGGGGCCGGCATCTCGAAACGCTGGCTGGCCACCGCGCCGCCGGCCGGAGGCTTGATGCGGCCGGACCGACGCAAGATCTGATGGACTGTTGAGACGGCTGGCGCGCGAAAGCCATCGCGCTCGAGACAACGAGCTATCTTGCGAGCTCCCCAGGCCGGATGAGCATCGCGTACCGCGGTAATGCGCGCCTCGAGCTCGCAATCGGTCTGTCCCGGGCTCGCATGCGGTCGCCGCGAGCGGTCCTCGATGTCCTGGTCGGCCTGCCATCGTGCAAGCCATTTGTAGCCCGTATCGGGATGGATATTGAACCGCCGACAGAGTTCTCGTCGGTTCGCTCCCTCCTGCATCGCAAGCCGAACGAACTCTCGCCGCTGATCCATCACCGACACCTCTCGCCAGGGCATGGACTTGGCCTCCCACACTGCCAAATCCGTGCACTATGACGTGTCGGCTATGTCCCCGAACACCCGTCGGTCATGTCCCCGGGCTGAACATCAAGCCGGGCGATGACAACGGAGATTGAGGCACACTTCTTCAGCATCGTCATTGCGAGCGTAGCGAAGCAATCCAGAATCCCCCCGCGGCGGCAGTCTGGATTGCTTCGCTACGCTCGCAATGACGGAGCAAGGGGCATTGGGTCGCTCTCCGGCTCACGTTCTGAACTGCAGACACACGTTCGCATCCTCGCGGCGCATTTCGCCCGAGCTTTGCTCTCTCCATCGCCCCCAAAGAAAGAGGGCGATCGGCATAGAGGCGTGGAGTTTGGCTCCACGTCCCCTGCCACACCACCCGGCATGCGGGTCCGCACCGGGCGGTTCGATGGGTTGAGGTTAGCTTGCGAGGGAGGGGACTCCCAGCCGTCTGAAGCGTTCATTTGGCAACGCTTTGTTGAGCGCCACCTTCGAGGTGCGCCACCAGCGCCGTCTGTTGATGGCCACTCGCCTGGCTTCGTCGGGATGTACGCCGCGCGCGATCAATTCGCGGTAGACGACATGCCCGTTCTTCCAGTGCTTGAGCTGAACCGCCCGCAGACGATGCCGGATCCACCCGTCGATGTCGGCAAAGACGCCGGGCGTCTCTGCAAGGCGGAAGTACCCCTTCCACCCTGTCAGATACTTGCCGAGCGGCTTGCACATTTGTGCGAGACTGCGTCCGGCACTGCGCCGGGTCATGTCGCGCACGCGCTCTTTCATGCGTTCGATGGCCTGTGGTGCGACGCGCCGCCTGATCGTCCGTCCCGCAGCCACCCAAAAGGAGAAGCCGAGGAACTTCGATGCCGTGGCGCGTCGTACCTTGCTCTTGGTTTCGTTGACGCGGAGCTTCAGCTTCCCGAACAGCTTGCGCAGTGAGGTCATCACCCGCTCGCCCGAACGCTGCGTCCGAACGTAGACGTTCAGATCGTCGGCGTAGCGGACGAAGGCATGCCCGCGCCGCTCCAGCTCCTTGTCGATTTCGTCCAACAGCACGTTGGCCAATAGCGGAGACAGCGGACCGCCTTGCGGCGTCCCCTCACCCCGCTCGATCACCACCCCGTCTGCGAGCACGCCCGCATTGAGGTAGCGGCGGATCAGCCGCAGCACCCGACGGTCCGCGATCCGTTTGGCCAGCCTTCCCATCAGGATGTCGTGGTTGACCCGGTCGAAGAACTTCTCCAGGTCGATATCCACCACGAAGCTGCGGCCTTCCTGCACATAGGCTTGCGCGCGACGCACCGCGTCGTGCGCACTCCGTCCGGGCCGGAAGCCATAGCTTGCATCCGAGAAGGTTGGGTCGAACTGCGGTTGCAGAACCTGCAGCAGGGCCTGCTGGATGAACCGGTCGAGCACGGTGGGGATGCCGAGCTCGCGCTCGCCCCCGCCGGGCTTCGGGATCGCCACCCGCTTCACTGGCTGCGGCTGGTACTGCCCCGCGAGCAATTTCTCGCGCAGGAGCGGCCAGTGCACGCGCAGATGGTTAGGTAGCTCCTCCACCGTCATCCCGTCGATGCCGGGACTGCCCGCATTCTGCCGAACACGCTTCAGTGCGGCCTGAAGGTTCTGGCGTTCACACACCTTCTCCATCAGATCGCTGCTTCCTGGGCGCTCGTCTCCACTTCCAGTCAGGGGCGCTTCCACGCGCCCGGCCGGCCGCTGCGGCTTCACCGCAGCGGTCGATCGTGCGTCCGGGGCTTCCGGCTTCTGTGGCATAATTCCCCCGAGGTTTGTGGGCGTTTCGCCCTTCCCATCGTTCGGCCCTTCACGGCTTTAAGCCGCTACTACGGCCTCTGCTGACTTCTCGCTCCGAAGGCCTTGCAACCCTCGTCACCCTTTCAGGTGCAAGCGAGATCTCCCCGGGTAAGACCTTCGACCTTCGCTGCACGACCGCCGGATCTACGTCGCCTGCCTTGATCACAACGGCTTTGCGGCTCCTGGCCCGCTCGCCCTGCTCGGCTCCGCCTCATATCCGATTTCTGTTCGTCGGCCCGCAGCTTCGCTCCCCGCTTCCTTCACGCCGGCCTCGCGGTCCGACACTCTGCGGTTCACTTCGCTCGCTGTGATCAGCTCACGGAAGGACTTTCACCTCCAAGTCGAAGCCCATGCCGGGCACACCAGGGAAGGCCGGGTGCCGGCTGGCACCCACGGTCCGCTGCGCGAAAAGCACACGCAGAAAACCGCACAGCAGCATACAGGTGAAGCCCAACACACGGCCTTCCCTGCGCAGTGGTTGGACGGCTTATGCCGCGCTCTCCCGGGAGCCGAGTTCGTTCTGGCCTCCCTCACCCCAGCGAAAGTCGCCGGCACCGCGCCGGTTGACGCCAATGCCGCATCCGCCAAGGCTTGACCGTAGCAACGACGGCCAGGACCACACGGTTTTGCCGTACGCACGGTTCGCTTACACGCCGCAGTTTTTCCAACCCTGTCGACGGAGCCGGAAACTTGCTGGCGAGACGAACCTGACAGCGCCGTTCGTCTACACGAAGCCTTGGGGCTCACGGAGAGCAATCCGCCCTGCCCTTAGCCTCGCGCCCGACGCTGCCGCGTCCACCGCAACCCGGCCCGCGTTTCGAACGACCTCGCGAACCGCCCCTCTTCCTCAGGCCGGGCTGTTTCGACTTATGCCGCAATTCCGAATTTCGGTAAAGTGGAATATTTTTGCGAAGAGGGATTGACGAACGAGCGACACAGCAAAGCTCGTAGGGTGGGTTAGCGTCAGCGTAACCCACCTCTTTTCGTTTCCGCGTCAACAGAAGTGGTGGGTTACTCGCTCAACACGTCGGCTTGCACGCCCGTGTTAACAATCGCTGAAGTCACATGGTCCAAGTTCATCGCTCTGCTCAATCAAGGCACGATCTAGCTGTCGCCCAAATCAGCTAGCCATGCAGCAAAATCCTCGTCTCCGTGAAGATATGCGGTTCGAGAGGTACGCAAATCTGCGCCGCCTAGCCTGGTGATAGCCAGCCAGACTTGCGCATCTTCAATGTTGGGATCGAGTCGTCGGACCCATTGTGCGGCCCAATCCGAGACATCCTGACGCGCTTCGTCATCGCCGATGAGGGCGAGTATCTTCTCTCGAACTACCGAACGAGTCGGCTCACCGAGATCCTCACAATCCGACACGAGTCACCATTTGGTCGGTTCACGCCTGAACGCCGTGCGCCCAGGAAAGATCGGGCTCCGAGTAGTGAAAGGCGACGATCCGCCCCCTCGCTTGAGGCAATGACAAGTCGAAATCCGCGGGCAGAGGCCATTTTCCGGGTTCACCGGTGATCCAGCTAACTCCGGTCGCGTCAGATGTTACGACAGCATCGGCGAGTGCGGTCAGTATGACCTCCGCCCTGTCATAGAACCGGCCACCGCTCGGCAGCGGTATCGAGCGCTGGAATGCGTCGAGAGAAAGGGCTCCAGATTCCGTCACTAGCCAATCCCTATCCGCATATATGGAGTACCATGCGCCCGTGCGCTCGATCTTCAGAGGCCCGACATTCAGCAGGATCAAGCTCTCTACGAGGCGTGCCACTAGCAGGGCGCCGGTCGGAAAATCGCCGACATACATATCAGGCCGGGCGCGAATTGCGTCCACGACTCGCATGGCTAGAACTACCTCATTAAAATCACTCGGACTTTCGCTCATCGCTAACGATCATCCTCCACCTGTGGTGATGAATAGCTCTCGACCAATGCGGAGAGAAACCCACTTCCTAGGACGTCAACCAGCTCCCTGTCGCGAGCGGTCCGCATCGAGAGCCAGTTCCTGACATCGCCGATCGTGAAGAAGCAGTCTCGAACGGCAGCTATTCCTCTCAGGTCTACGTCGCATTCAACCGCCAGAACGGCCAGGTCAATGGGACGCTCTTGATATATAGCCCACCTCTTCCGTCGATCGACGATAGACATGCCTCCCATATCGCCGTCGTCGCACATCGCCCGGCCGAGCTTCTTGATCTCGCAAGGCAAGTTCGAAGCCTCGTCCAGGCTTGCAAGAAATCTTCGGGTCGAACTCGCATAAACATCGATCTCGAAATCCAAACCCGAGCACACGACTGCGACCTGCCGCAGCGCGGAAATGATCGCCTCCGAAGAATTCAGATCTATATCATAGAAGAAATAACTGCTGAAACGACGAACAAATACATCGCTGGGCAATTCACCAACAATGATGTTGTCCAACGGCTCGACGCCCGCTTCGAGTTCTGTTTTCCTGCTCACATCCGTTCCCGACAGGGCGATCCGCTTGTTGACACTATAGACGCGGAGAGCACGAGGCAACTTTTGGTTGTTGATCGAACGGGCAAAATTCGTAGGGTGGGTTAGCGTCAGCGTAACCCACCGCTTATGTCTCCGCATCGAGAGAAGTGGTGGGTTACGCCGCGCGAACTGCGCTTCGCGCAGTCGCGGGGCTAACCCACCCGACGACCCTCACGCCACCGCCGCGTCCGGAATGCGCGCGGATTCCATCGGCTGCTTGCCGCGGATGAGGTCGGAGGCGCGGTCGGCGATCATCATGGTTGACGCATTCAGGTTCGCCGAGATCATGCGCGGCATGACGGAGGCATCGATGACGCGGAGGCCCTCCAACCCGTGGACGCGGAGCTGGTCGTCGACCACCGCCCAGGTACTGTCCGCCGGACCCATGCGGCAGGTGCAGCCGGGGTGGAAGGTGGTGGTGCCACGCTGGGTCGCGGCGTGCAGGAATTCGTCGTCGGTGTTGACGTTCGGACCGGGGAAATCCTCGTAGGCGTAATAGGGCGAGAGCGGCGCAGATTTCAGCAGGCGCCGTGCGAGCTTCATGCCGCCGACGATGACGCGGCGGTCGAGCTCGGCGTCGAGATAATTGGTCTGGATGATCGGCGGCGCGAACGGATCATTGGAGCGGATGCGGACATAGCCGCGGCTCTCGGGGCGCTGCTGCCAGGACGCCACGGTCATGCCGGGTTCGTCCTCGAGCTGGCCCTGCACGCCTTCCTTGTAGCTCGCCGGCGTGAAGGTGAGCTGCAGGTCGGAACTCTCCGCGCTCTCTCCGGAGTGCCAGAAGCAATAGACCATGGTCGGCGACAGCGAGAGCAGGCCGCGGCGCGCGGTCGCCCATTTCAGCGCCTCGATCCACAGCGAGAAGCCGCGGCGAAGCTCGTTGATGGTCTTGATGTCCTTCACCCGCGCCACCGTGCGCGGCGCGTAATGGTCCTGCAGGCCTTCGCCGACCGGCAGCGCGTGGCGCACCTGGATGCCATGGGCCTGCAACAGATCGGGCGAGCCGATGCCGGAGAGCTGCAAGAGCTGCGGCGAATTATAGGTGCCGCCGGAGAGGATCACTTCCTTGTTGGCGCGCACCTCGACAGGATGACCACCACGGCCGCCCTTCATGTAGCGCACGCCGCCGGCGCGCTTGCCTTCAAAAATGATCTCGGTCGCATGCGCGTGGGTGTGCACATGGACGTTGGGACGCTTCATCGCGGGCCTGAGGAAAGCGGTGGCGCCGGAGACGCGCAGGCCGTTGTTGATGGTGCGCTGGCAGTAGGACACACCTTCCTGGGTCTTGCCGTTGTAGTCGGGGTTGCGGGGGATGCCGAGCGAGACCGCGCCTTCCATGAAGGCTTCGCAGAGCGGATCGCGCCACTCCATCGTGGTGACGGTGAGGCTGCCCTCGCGGCCGCGATAGAGCGCCTCGCCCTCGCCGACGCGTTTCTCCAGCCGACGGAAATAGGGCAGCACATCGGCATAGCCCCATCCGCGATTGCCCATCTGCGCCCAGGTGTCGAAATCCATGCGCTGGCCGCGATTGTAGATGTGGCCGTTGATCGAGGACGAGCCGCCGAGCGTCTTGCCGCGCGGCGCGTAGATGCTGCGCCCGCCAGTCCAGGGTCCGGGCTCTTGCTGGTAGGCCCAGTTGATGCTCTTCATGTGGAAGGTCTTGATGAAGCCCGCCGGCAGGTGGATGTAGGGGTGCCAGTCGGAAGGGCCCGCCTCCAGCACGCAGACGCTGGTCGCGGGGTCTTCGCTCAGCCGGCTGGCGAGCACGCAACCGGCCGAGCCCGCGCCGACGATCACATAATCAAATCTGTCCATGGTGGCAGCGTCCTTCGCGCAATGAGTCTCAGTTGAATTGGTGCCAGAAGCGGGCGCTCTTCACCTCTCCCGGAGGGAGCGGTGACCGAGCGAGCAGCAAATCTGGAGCACATTATAGCTAGCGCGGCTTGTCGTTGAGTTGAAATTCGAGATGCGCCTGGACCGTCGGCCATTCGGCGGCGGTGATGCTGTAGACCACGGTGTCGCGCAACGTGCCGTTCGGCCCGACCTGGTGGCTGCGCAAAATGCCGTCCTGCTTGGCGCCGAGGCGCTCGATGGCGCGGCGGCTCTGGTGGTTGAAGAAATGCGTGCGGAACTCGACCGCGATGCAGTTCAGGGTTTCGAAGGCGTGCCGCAGCAGCAGGAGCTTGCACTGCGTGTTGAGCGGGCCGCGCTGCGCGCTCTTGCCGTACCAGGTCGAGCCGATCTCGACCCGGCGGTTGGCGGCATCGATGTTCATGTAGGTGGTCATGCCGACGATCCTGCCGCCGGCATCGAACACGGTGAACGGCAGCATCGAGCCTGCGGCCTGAAGGCCGAGACGGCGGTCGATCTCCTTGCCCATGTTCTCCGGCAGCGGGATCGCCGTGTACCAGAGTTTTGACAGCTCGCCGTCCTTCACGGCCTCGACCAGCCCCTCGCGATGCTGATGCGACAGCGGCTCGAGACGGGCGTGCTGTCCGCGCAGGGTGATGGGGTCGGGCCAGGGCATTGAAAGTCTCTCCTTGCGTCATTGCGAGCGAAGCGAAGCAACCCAGAGTCTTACGGCGGAGGCAGCCTGGATTGCTTCGTCGCCAGCGCAAAATTGCTTCGCAATTTTGTCGCGGCTCCTCGCAATGACGGCTTGGCTCACTTATTCAAGAAATTCAACGGCAAACCGCCGCGCGGCCAGTCCATGGCGATCAGCTCGCCCTTACCTGACAGGGTGATGTAGGCGGTCTTCAGCTCGGGACCGCCGAAGGCGATGTTGGTGGTGACGCGGTCGCCGGTCGGCACCTGTTCCACCAGGGTGCCGTCGGGCGCGATCACCGAGATGCAGCCGGAGACGAGGGTGGCGACGCAGACATTGCCGTTCGCCTCCACCGCGAGCGAGTCGAACATCTGGTAGCCGCCGAGGCCGCAGATCGGCTTGCCCCGCTCGCCGCGATAGATCACCTCGCGCGGCTTCAGCGTGCCCGGCGCGGAGAGCTCATAGGCCCAGAGCCGGCCCGTCGGCGTCTCTGCGATATAGACCGTGTTCTCGTCCGGCGAGAGCCCGATGCCGTTCGCCGGCAACACGCCGTGCACGATTTCGACGATCTCCTTCATGCCGGGCTTGAGATAGTACATGCCGCCGACATCCATTTCGCGCGCGCGGCGTTTGCCAAGGTCGGAGAACCAGAGGCCGCCCTGCTTGTCGAAGACGAGATCGTTCGGGCCGCGCAGATCGTGCTCGCCGCATCTGGTCACGACGGTCTCGACCTTGCCGGATTGCAGATCGACGCGCTGGATCGAGCCGCCGCGGTAATCGTCCGGTTGCGGGCCCGGCATGATCATCTTGCCGGCCGGAAGCCAGGAGAAGCCGCCATTGTTGCAGATGTAGATCTTGCCGTCGGGCCCGAGCGCGGCGCCATTGGGGCCACCCGGCACCTTCGCGACGATCTCCTTGCGGCCATCGGGATAAACGCGGGTCAGGCGCTGGCCGCGGATCTCCACCAGCACGACCGAGCCGTCCGGCATCACGACCGGCCCTTCTGGAAATTCGAGGTCGGTGGCGAGAACGCGGACGTTGGACATGTTGGGACCTTCCCGGCTGCTTGTTATGACTTGCACGGGATGTCCGGCACGGGCCCACACGCAAGATTTGCCTGCGGTTATGACAAAGTCGCCGGGGCTTGCCAAGCAAGCGGGACGGTATGCCAGCGTTGCGGAAGCCCCCTACTCCCTCACCGGCATCCAGATCTCGAAGCCGCCATTTCCGGTTGCTGGATCGAACTTCTCGTCATAGCGCTCGAAGTTCGGTGCGTCCGCTGCTTTGAGGCCGGAGGCCGGCAGCCACTGATTCCAGATCGTGTTGACGGTGCGGCGGATCGCGGCGACGTGATCGGTGTGGGTAAAGACGGCGTAGCGCTGCTCGGGCATGCGGATGCGGCCGAAGCGACGCGGCAGGTCCGAGAAATCGGCGACCTCGACGCCGGCGATGTAGTCGAAATTGCCGGCATCATCGCCGTTGCAGCAAACGCCGTAGGCGACGTTGCCGACGCGCGCGGGAATGTCGGCGACCTCCTGGTGAAAGCGGTGCCATAGACCGGGGATCATGGCGCCATTGTCGCAGGAGATGCGCTCGGCGGGACCGGCGACCAGGAAGGCCTTTGCGATTTCGAAACGCGGCGGGGCAAGATGGTCGAGCATGGTGGAGTCCATGAGGATCGGCTCCTGAAGCTTGAGGTGGCTGACGCATGTCGCGGCCCGCACGGCTTCGGGCGTTACTCCGAATTGGTCGCGGAACGCGCGGGTGAATGCTTCGTGCGAGCCGTAGTCTGCCTCCAGCGCCAGTGACAGGATGTCAGGCGCACCGTTCGCAAGACTGCGCGCGGCTTCCGTCAGCCGCCGCGCGCGCACGTAACGCATCACCGGAAGACCGGTGGCTGCGGCAAACGCGCGCACGATGTGGAACCGCGACACGCCTGAGATCGCAGCGATCTCGTCGAGCGTCATCGGCTCGGCCAGATGGCTCTCGATATACCAGAGCGCGCGCTGGGCTGGGTTCACGGTGGTTCGTCCTCGTTCGAAGCGCGGTCATGATGCGCAGCAATGCCGCCGGCCCGCTTGATCGGCATTGCGGTCCTGACATGAGGATAGCCGGGCAACGGCTACTGGCAACATCCGGGCGTTCGTGGCTACACTCCCGGCGTCTCTGAAACCGCTCACCAGAAAGCACGGAGGAACCGCGTCATGGAAATTACAGATGTGCGGGCGCACCATATCCGCATCCCCTATGACGCCGGTGTCGCCAGCTTTCGCCAGGGCGCTTCCGCAATTACCGCGCTCGACATGGTGCTGGTCGAGGTCACGACCGATGCCGGGCTGACCGGCTGGGGCGATGCCTTCGCCTATGTCTGCCCCCACACCACGCGCAGCGCCGTCGAGGAGATGATTGCGCCGCAGGCGCGTGGGCTGAAGGTGCCTGATGCGGCCGGCATCCCAGGGATCATGGAGCAGATCCAGCGCAATCTGCATCTGTTCGGCCGCTACGGCGTCACAATGTTCGCGATCTCCGGACTGGACATCGCGCTATGGGACCTTGCCGCGAAGATCGAGGGCGTGCCGGTCCACCGCTTGCTCGGCGAGACCAGGCACACGGCCATTCCCGCTTACGCGAGCCTGCTGCGGATCGGCTCGCCCGACAGCATCGCCACCGAATGCAGGAAGACGCTCGCGCTCGGCTATGGCGCCATCAAGCTGCACGAGACCACGACACCGGCGGTGTTCGCCGCACGCGAGGCGATCGGGCCAACCATTCCGCTGATGGTCGACATGAACTGTCCTCTCACCGCCGAGCAGGCGATTGCGTTCGCGGCGACGTGCCACGACGCGCGTCCGATGTTTCTGGAGGAGCCGGTCTGGCCGCCGGAAGATTTTGCTGCGCTCGCCGAGGTCCGCAGCAAGGGCGGGCTCGACATCGCCGCCGGGGAGAATGCCTGCACGGAATATCAATTCCGCCAGATGATGAATGCGGGCGCGGTGAGCCATGCCCAGCCCTCGGTGATCAAGGTCGGCGGCATCACGGAGTTCCTGAAGGTCGCGGCGCTGGCCGATCAGTTCGGCGTCAAGATCGTGCCGCACTCTCCCTATTTCGGTCCGGGCCTGCTGGCGACGTTGCATCTCTTGTCACTGCGCGAGGACGGGCTCGTCGAGATGTTCTACTTGAAACGCGAGGCCTGCCTCTGGGGCGGCCGCGCCGATGTCGATGCGACCGGCCATGTCGCAGTGCCGAATGGCCCTGGACTTGGCTACGAGCCCGATCGCGGCGTGATGGAGCGATATCGCGTCGCGTGATCGCCGCGCCTATTTCGCAGCGTCCTTCGCCGCCGCCGGCGCGTCCTGCTTCTTCTTCGCATCGTCGCCCGTCTTCACTTGGGCGGCCTGGAGATCGGCGAGCGTCTTCTGCAAGCCGGCGAGACTCGTCTTCAATGCGTCGATCTGACGATTGGCCGCGTCCAGCTTCTGCTGATGATCGAGCGTGAGCTTGGTGATAGTCTTCTGCAGGAAGTCGACATTGCTCTGGAGGCAGCTCGTGCGCCGCTCCATGGTCTTCTCGACGGTGCAGATCTCGATGCCGGGCACGTCCTGCGCGCGGAGCGGTAACGGCGCCAGCGCTGCGAGCAGCAACATTGCGAAACAGACGCCGGCGCTTCGGAGCAGCATGAAAGGTTCCTCGTCAATCGATCACATCAATGTGCGCTTTTTGCGCGCAAGCGCGTGAGGCTACCACACTCGTACCGCATTCTCGCGTGAGCTTGCGCCTGTTCCCTGGGACGGGGAGCGATGATCGGCACGCGGAAAGAAGTGGGCGTTCTTTCCGCGGCTTTGTTTAGGGGAGATTTTTGGAATGGCAACGCGCGATAGACGTCTGGCGGAATTCGATGGCACCGGAGAACCACCACCGGGCCTCGCGGTCGAAGTGTTGTGTGAGGACCACAGCGGAACGTATCAGCTGCCGTTCGCCTGCCGTTATGTGGAGGGACGCTGGCGCAACCACGAAGCCGGCATCGCGGTCGAAGCGACCGTCATCGGCTGGCGTCTGCCGCGCGTGAAGCAGCGCGGTGCCGCCTGACGGCGATCTGTGTTTCAAAATGCGACGGGGCCGCGCTCCCGCTTTAACCTTCGGAACGCGGCCTGAACGAATCACGTCCGAATCGGCCGTAGGGCTTCGTACGCATCTGTTCACGGCTAGATGTCGCCAGCCGGCCGCCCGCGCGCACAATATCTGCGCAGCGCAGGATTGGATTTGGGCCGCGTATTGGCGGCAAAAGTTAACCGCATCAAGGGCATGACGGGGCATGCCACGTGCCTGCCGGGCGACGGTCCCCAGCCCCCGAAACGGGCAGGACTGCGCGAGACCTGCCTAATATTCGACCTCGAGCTCCTCGATCTCGGCCGGCTCTTCCCGCGCCGCCGCGATCCATTCCTGCATCTCGGGCATGGCCATAATGGTGTCGGCATAGGCCTTCAGCGGCGGCGCAAGCTTGACGTCATAGGTGACGAAGCGCGTCACCACGGGGGCGTACATCGCATCCGCCATGGTGCGCCGCTCGCCGAACAGGAAGGGGCCGCCCGATTTCTCCAGGCAGTCGCGCCAGATCAACCAGACACGGTCGATGTCGGCCTGCGCGCGCGACCAGATCTTGAAGCCGGGAAAGTGTCCCTTCAGGTTGACCGGCAGCGAGGCGCGCAGCGTGGTGAAGCCGGAATGGATTTCGCCCGAGATCGAGCGGCAATGCGCGCGCTGAATGCGGTCATCAGGCAGCAGCCCGGCGTCCGGCATCACCTCGTTGAGATATTCGGCGATCGCCAGCGTATCCCAGACCACGGCGCCCTCGTGCCGCAGGCACGGCACCAGGATCGAGGACGACAGCAAGAGGATTTCGGCGCGCGCGGACGGATCGTCTGGCGCGGTGACGATCTCCTCGAAATCGAGCCCGGAAAATTTCGTCAGCAGCCAGCCACGCAGCGACCAGGACGAGTAGTTCTTGCTGCTGATGGTCAGTGTCGCCTTCGCCATTTGGCCCTTCCCTGCGCCTGATCTCGACACCCGCTCGCGCCACGGGCGTGCCCATGAGCTGTGCTTCCCGCAAGATGAGGAGCAAGCGATGTGCCAGTTTCGAGGCTGTCCCGCTCCCGTCTGGCTTCGATATTGCATAATGGCCCGGGGACAGGTGGGCGTTTCAGTATGATGTCGATGTATTATCAGGCCTTCCAGAACCATATGGACCTGACCGCGCCATGGCGGGCGGGGGCTTCGTCCGCGCTCAAATTCCTCAACCTGGTACCGCAGGGCGTGTCGCATCAGGTGGTCGGCCGGCTCTCGGCGGCGCTGGAGCTGATCTCGCGCTCCACCCTCACCTATGATCGCCCGGCCTACGGCATCGACAGCGTGATGGTGGGCAATCGCGAAATCGGCGTCACCGAGGAGATCGCCTACGCGACGCCGTTTGGCTCGCTGCTGCACTTTCGCAAGGACGGCGTGGGCGAGCAGCCGCGCATGCTGCTGGTGGCGCCGATGTCGGGCCACTTCGCAACACTGCTGCGCGGCACCGTGAAAACGCTGCTCCAGGACCACGACGTCTACATCACCGACTGGCACAATCCGCGGGACATTCCCCGCAGCGAGGGCCGCTTCGGGCTCGACGACTACACCGAGCATCTCATCGATTTCCTCGGCCAGCTCGGCCCGCGCCCGCACATGGTGGCGATCTGCCAGCCATCGGTCTCCGCGCTCGCGGCCGCCGCGATCATGTGCGAGGACAACCACCCCTCGCGGCCGGCGACGCTGACGCTGATGGCCGGGCCGATCGACACCCGCATCCAGCCGACCAAGGTCAACGACTTCGCCAAGAGCAAACCGATCGAATGGTTCGAGCGCAACCTGATCAATTACGTGCCGATGCAGTGCCGCGGCGCCTTGCGCAAAGTCTATCCCGGCTTCGTGCAGCTCACCGCCTTCGTCTCGATGAATCTCGAGCGCCACATCAAGCAGCATCTCGACCTCGCCAACCACATCGCCAAGGGCGAGAAGGACAAGGCCGCCAGCATCAAAACCTTCTACGATGAATATTTCGCGGTGATGGACCTGCCGGCGGAGTTCTACATCGAGACCGTGCGCGACGTGTTCCAGGAGCACCTGTTGCCGCAGGGTAGGCTGATGCATCGGGGACGCCCGGTGAACACCAAGGCCGTCAGCCGCATGGGGCTGATGACGGTCGAGGGCGAGAAGGACGACATCTGCTCGATCGGCCAGACCCTCGCCGCGCAGGACCTCTGCACCGGCGTGCGCGCCTATCGCCGCGTCCACCACATGCAGGCCGGCGTCGGCCATTACGGCGTGTTCTCGGGCAAGCGCTGGAATAACGAGATCTATCCGCTCTTGCGGGATTTCGTGCACGTCAATTCGTGACCATCATCGCCTGACCCCAGGCGCCGGCTAGGTCACGGGACGTGATTGAGCAGCTCCTTCGCCTCTTCGACTTCGGGAAGATTTCGCTCCGCATCGAATTCGGCGAGCACGGGAACGAGCACTTCGATTGCCGCGCCCGCTCGACCATTCCTCTTGTGCAGGCGCGCAAGTCCAAGGGCGCTGCGCAGCTCGAAAGTCTTCGCCTGCTGGCCTCGTGCGATGTCCAGCGCTCGCGTGAGGGCATTCTCGGCACCGGAATCGTCCGGAGGGTCATGGCGCAACAAAAGCTCGCCGCGGACGCGGTGCAGCTCGGCATCAAGCCAACGCTGACCGGATTGCTCCGCCCATGCAATCAGCTCACTCAAGATTTCGAGCCCGGTTTCGACTTGGCCCACCTCTGCGTCCGCCATGGCGACATGCATTCCCCAAAACGGTTCACAGAGGTAGCAGTCATTCTCGTGCAGCAAGGTCCAGCCGCGGCGCATTTCTGCCAGTCCGGCCATTCGCTCGCCGGCACGCCATCTGGCCAGTCCGTTCAGGTAGGTGCCGGCGGCCACATAGAGCGGCATCGTGTGGTCGCGCGCGAGACCGAGCGCCAGGATCGTCTCGGTTTGCTGCAACAAGCCCCCGCACAGTCCGTCGAACACAGCGCGATGAACAAGCGCATTGGCCTGGGAAAGCGCCCGTTGTTCTCCGGAAGCACGCACCGCTTCGGCGGCGAGCTGGCGTGCGCGGCCGATCCTGCCCAGCGGCCAGAGTACCAAGGCGAGAAACCTCATGATCACGAACGGAAGATCCAGCGCCGAAGCCCTGAACATCGCCGGATCCGGCTCGGCACCATAGATATCCAGTGCTTGCTCGAGATGCCTCCGCGCCTTCAAGTAGTCACCACCGAACCAGCAGGTAACCCCGCCTGTCCAATGGGCAACGATGGCGACCACCGGTGAGTCCGGCCGTCGGTCAGCGGCGCTCTTGATGGCATCCGCCAGCTCCCGCATCGGAGCGAGCTCGCCGTGTGTCAGGCAGGCATTGAAGAGGCCCGAATGGACCGGCGCAAGTTCAACGGGATCATTGATGTCGGCGGCGAACTGTCGGGCGCGCGTCCATGCGGCGACCGTTTCGGGGGCGCTGTGCCCGAGACTGCCCCGCAATGCACGGCCATATGCGATTTGAAGATGCAGCCTGCTCATCATCCGGCGGGGCTCATCGGGCAGTTGATCCGCCGTCGCAACCGCCTTGCCGAGATGCGCGATCGCCTCGGCATAGGCCGAGCGCTTTAGGGCCTGCTGGCCCGCCTTGCGCCACCATTCGAGCGCGACCTCGCTCAGCCCCGCCTCGGTGAAGTGATGTGCCAGAACTTCCGGCTCAGTCTCGGCCACGATCGGAAACTTCTCGCGCAGGACATCACCGATGCGCTTGTGAAGCACCTGCCGTTTGCTCCTGAGCAGGCCCTCGTAGGCTGCTTCCTGAACGAGAGCGTGCCTGAAGCTATAGTTTGCTTCGGGCGGAGCCCCGTGACGCACCAGCAGTTCCGCCTCTTCGAGCTGCGCTAGCGCGGCGCTCAGCGTCAGATCATCGCGTCCCGCCACATATCTCAGCAGCGCGTATGAAAAGTCGCGGCCGATCGCGGCGCCGATTTGCGCCACCTCCTTGACCGGAGCCAGCCGGTCGAGCCGCGCCATCAGCGAATCCTGCAGCGTCGCGGGAATAGCGAGCGGCGGGAGCGGACTATCGAGGCGATAACGCCCGGCGTCTTCGACGAGCAATCCGGATTCCAGCACCATCTTGGTGAGTTCCTCGACAAATAGCGGGACACCATCCGTCTTGTCGATGATCTGCTTCATCATTTCCCGTGGCAGCTGGCGGCCGACGGTCACCTGTTCGACCAGCGCGCGCGTGTCCTGCGGGTCCAGTCGGTCGAGCCGCAACAGACTGACGTTGGCAAGGCCCGACCAGGAGGGCTCGAACTCTGGCCGGGATGTCGTGAGCACGAGTATCGGCAGTCCCCTGATCCGATCAACCGCAAGATCGAGCAGTTCAAGTGTCGTGGCATCGGCCCAATGCATATCCTCGCAGATGATCAGCAGCGGCTGCTCTCGCGCCAGCCCCTCGAGCTGATCGAGCAGGGCGGCAAATGTCTGTCGCCGCTGCTGCGCCGGGCTCAAACCAAGCGGCGGACAATGGTCGCCGGTTGGAATCGAAAGGAGAGCCGCAATGAGCGGTGTCGCTTGGGCGACGTGCTGCGTTCCAAGCGCCAGCATGGCCTCGAGCTTGTCGAGCTTTTGCCCGGGCGTGTCGTCCGAGCGGATGCCGGCGGCGCGCTCGAGCTGCGCGACAAAGGGATGAAGCGCACTGTTGGTGTGGTAGGGCGAACACTGATATCGCACCCGGCGGTGCACCCCCAACGCGGGACTTTCGGACAGCGTTGCGACCATGCGCGACTTGCCGATGCCCGCTTCGCCGGAAATCAACAGCATCTGGCCTCGGCCTTGCCATGCCAGTTGCTGGCGTGAGAGCGCGAATTCGATCTCCTGCTTGCGGCCGACAAAGCCGATCGAGCGCGCAGCACGAACCGCCTCGAAGCGACTCTCCGATGCGGTCGTTCCCTCGACCGCCCAGACCGCAATGGGTTCGGCTATCCCCTTGACCTCGCGGCGGCCGAGATTGCGAAGCGCGAAGAGATCGCCCAGCAGCCGGCGCGTCGACGAGGCAACGACGACCGCGCCCGGCTCCGCCAGGCTCTGGAGCCGGGCAGCGAGATTTGGTGTGTCGCCGATCGTTCCGTGCTCCTCTGACGCACCTCCGCTGACGAGATCGCCGACCACCACAAGCCCGGTCGCGATCGCGATCCGCAGTTCGACCCGTTCGTCGGCGCTTGTCTTGAGTTGCCCGACCGCAGAGATGATGTCGAGGCCCGCTCGCACGGCCCGCTCCGCATCATCCTCGTGGGCGCGAGGATAGCCGAAATAGACGAGTATTCCGTCACCGACGAACCTGGCTATCCTGCCGTCGTAAGCAGCGATGACGCTCGCGCAGGCGGCGCGGTAGGCGCGGATCACTTCCCACATATCCTCGGGATCGAGCCGCGCCGAGAGCGCAGTCGAGCCGACCAGATCGCAAAACATAACGGTGAGGTGACGCCGCTCGGCGTCTTGAGGAGGAGCGGGCGATGCGATCAGCGCGGCTGGATCGAGGTCGGCAATAGCACGCAGCATTTTGCGGCGATGGCCAAGCAAGACTCCGAGCTTGTCGAAGTCGTCATCCATCAGTTCGGGAAGGACACCCATGTCGATCCCATTTTGGACAAAACGCTCTGCGTATTGCCCAAGCCCCAGCTTCTCGAGCCACTCCGCAATCTGCATTGGCTCCACCGATCGTGCGGTTGGCGGTTAGCAGAATTTTGGACCACGGCACGCAGGGACAATATCCCAACGCCACCATGATGGCACGTCTTGTTTGTTGCGCGACAATCTAGGTTGCGCAGGACCGATACGCGTCCAATCAGGAAAGTCGTTCGATGCGAACGTCTGCGCTACTAAAAATCGTCTGCACGTAGCGTCGAACGACAGAGGTTGCGATCGTCAATGACTCCTTCGGATCTGAAGGCGAATCCGGCACCCGGGCTTTTGCCCACGCCGAGATGCCCGGCATGCGCTTTTTCCGCGAGGACAGTCGTCTTCACTCCCTGTCCATGGTCACTTCGTAGCTGCGCGCCATCGCTCCCGCCGCAACTTGAAGCGAAGAGCCGACGATCCAACAGCCGGCAACAAAGACGATCAGGCCATTGGGAAGGCTTTGATCAAGGACAAGGATGCTGACGGACAGAGCTGCTGCGATCGCCGCGCTGAACGTTCCGGCCGCACTCATGATCTCAACCGCCTCGGACCCATTGTATTCCTCCGAGGTGCTCGAAATCGACTTCCGAGCGAACGTACGAGACAAATCAATTCCAATATAGAAGCTGACAGCTCCGTAGATCATCATGAGCAGCACGATCCAGCCGCTTTCAAACAGTCCGCCTTTCTGACGTAACAAGGTTGCACCCACATAGAGGCCGCAAGTGGCCCCAACGGCTGCGAGCCCAATTCTTTCAAGAAGATGGGCCGCCTTGATAAGACTCGAACGGGCGATCCGATAATTGCCGGCGTGTCTTGTCGGCGAAAATGCACTGGAAACTCCGTTGCTGATCTTCATTGGGGGCTCCTTGGTAAGTAGCAGCCTACCGGCCGACCCCGAACAGAAGCTGCGTAAACACGTTTCGCGATGCCCTGATTCCAATTTTCTGAAAGATCTGCTGCTGAGTGTTGGGACTGGCTTGCTCGTGACCAAGACGAGAGCCAATCCAAAGCTGCGAGCACCCGGCTTCGCAGGCATTGCATCTCACCCGTGTCTGTCAGTTAGCTCCGGGTGTGGCAATTTCTTGCGGGAGTAATAGCTCGAAAAGAAACTGATGGAATATGAGACGGTTCACATGCCGCAGTTCCCTGTCGCTCCATCCCAGTCACGATTTCAGGAGCCCGTATCGTCGCGCACGGCAGTGCAGGAGCAGGAGCTGAAAGGTGCCCTCAGTTGGCCGATCAGGCCAACCATTCCTCGCCCCAGACCTGGACGACGTGGCCGGGCGACAATTCGCGATATTGCCGGCGAGGCGGCTGGTAATCCGGCGCGCGCACCGGGCTTCTGATCTCGTCGTTGGAAGCCTCGCGCCTGGTGCCGCGGCGCGATGGATCGGGCACCGGCACGGCAGCCATCAGCTTCTTCGTGTAGGGATGCTGCGGATTGCCGAACACTGCCGCGCGCGGACCGATCTCGACGATCTCGCCGAGATACATCACCGCGACGCGGTGGCTCATGCGCTCGACCACCGCGATGTCGTGGGAAATGAAGAGATAGGCAAGGCCCATGCTGGCCTGAAGGTCGAGCATCAGGTTCACGACCTGCGCCTTGACCGAGACGTCGAGCGCCGAGACTGCCTCGTCCGCGACGATCAGCTTCGGCCCCAGTGCAAGCGCACGCGCGATGCAGATGCGCTGGCGCTGGCCGCCGGAGAATTCATGCGGGAAGCGCGCGGCCATGTCGGCAGTCAAGCCAACGCGCACGAGCAGATCGGCGACCTTATCGCGCGCCTGCGACGCCGACGCGAGCCCGTTGGCGAGCAATGGAGCCGCGATCGCCGTTCCCACCGACATGCGCGGATTGAGGCTCGCGAACGGATCCTGGAATACGATCTGCATGTGCTTGCGGAAATCGCGTAAAGCTCGGCCGTTCATGGCGAGCACGTCCTGGCCGCCGATCAGGACGGTGCCACTGTCCGGCTCGAGCAGCCTGAGAATCGAGCGGCCTGTCGTCGACTTGCCGCAACCGGATTCGCCGACCAGCGCCAGCGTCTCGCCGACGCGCAAGGTGAAGGAGATGTTCTCGACCGCGTGGACACGGCCCGAGACCTTTCCGAACAGGCCCGAGCGGATCGGAAAGCGCGTGGTGAGATTGGCGACTTCGAGCAACGGACGCTCGGCGGTCGAGACCGTGTCGGGCGTCTCCACCGGCTCGTCCGAAGTGCCCGAGACCTTGTCGACGATGGGAAAACGCATCGGCCGCTCACGTCCGTCCATCGAGCCGAGGCGCGGCACGGCGGCGAGCAGTGCGCGGGTGTAGGGATGCGACGGAGCGGCGAAGATGCGCGACGTTGCGTCGGTTTCGACCGCCTGCCCGCCATACATCACCACGGTACGATCAGCGATCTCGGCGACCACGCCCATGTCGTGGGTGATGAAGAGGATCGACATCCCCTCCTCCTGCTGAAGCTCCTTCAGCAGTTCCAGGATCTGCGCCTGGATGGTGACGTCGAGCGCGGTGGTCGGCTCATCCGCGATCAAAAGCTTCGGCTTGCAGGCCAGCGCCATCGCGATCATCACGCGCTGGCGCATGCCGCCGGAGAAGCGATGCGGATGCTCGTGGAAGCGCGATGTCGCCGCGGGAATGCGGACGCGATCGAGCAGGCGGATGGTCTCGGCCTCCGCCGCCGCGCGCGACAGGCCGCGATGCTGGATCAGCGCTTCCGCAATCTGGAAGCCGATGGTGAGCACCGGATTGAGGCTCGTCATCGGCTCCTGGAAGATCATCGCGACGTCGTTGCCGCGAATGTCCTTCATGCCCGCTTCGGGCAGTGAGAGGAGATCGCGGCTGGCCAGCATGATGCGGCCCTCGACGCGACCAATCTCCTCTGGAATGAGCCGCATGATCGAGAGCGCGGTGACGCTCTTGCCCGAACCGGACTCGCCGACGATCGCGACGGTTTCTTTGGGGGCGATCTCGAATGACAGGTTGCGGACGACGGGAATCCATCGCCGGTCGAGCATGAAGGAGGTGGTGAGGCCGGCAACCGACAGCACAGGCGCCTGCGCTTCGGCAATGAGTTGATCAGGTGCGTTTGCGCCGGTGCTCATGCGAAGCACCAGGAGCTTTGCGAAATGAGACTGGATCGTGCCGCAAGGAAGGTGCGCTCCCTCCCCCGCTTGCGGGGGAGGGCTGGGGAGAGGGTGCTTCCACAATGAAGGATCCCCAAGAGGAGAGACCCCTCACCCGGCGCTTCGCGCCGACCTGTCCCGCATCCGCCTTCGCCAAGGCTTCGGCGGACAAGAGCGGGAGAGGTGAACTGAGCTCGTGGCTGCGCTGATGTTCCCATCACCATCTCAACCTCAATAACCGCGGCTACGGTCAACGAGTCCCGGCAATTTTTCGCCGCGGCGGTGGCGTGCGATGACGTCGAGCACGAAATCGACGGCCGTATCCGGCGTGGTCATGCTGGCATTGTGCGGCGTCAGCAGGATGCGCGGATGGCTCCAGAACGGATGGCCCGCGGGCAGCGGCTCGGGCTCGGCGACGTCGAGCACCGCGCCTGCGAGCGCGCCGCTGTCGAGCGCGGCGAGGAAATCGGCTTCGACGAGATGCGCGCCACGGCCGACATTGACGAGAGAGGCACCGCGCGGCAGGTGCGCGAACAGGTCCGCGTTCAAGATACAGCGGGTCTCGTCAGTCAGCGGCAGCAGGCAGACGAGGATGTCAGTCTGCGACAGAAAGTCCGGCAGCGAGCCCGCGCCCGAATAGCAGGTCACGCCCTCGATCTCGCGCCGCGAGCGATTCCAGCCGAGCAGCGGGAAGCCGAACGCCATGAGCCGATCGAGCACGGCCTGGCCGAGTTGGCCGAGCCCCATCACGCCGACGCGCCGCCGCTTTGCCGGCATGATCCGGATCTCGCGCCAGACCTGCTCCTTCTGCTGATTGATAAAATGGAGGAGATCACGATGCAGGCCGAGCACGGCCATCGTGACGTATTCGACCATGGTCTCGGCGATGCCGGGCTCCAGCATGCGGACGAGCGGAATATGCGCGGGAAGCTTTGTGGCGTCGAATTGATCGACACCCGCGCCGACCGAGAAGACCAGTTCGAGATTCGGGAACGTCGTGGCGATATCGTCCGGCGGCACCCACACCACCAGATACCTGATATCAGCGGGATTGCCGATGTCGGGCCAGAGCCGAAACGGCAGATCGGGCGCGCGCTCCGCAAAGAAGCGCGCCCACTCGGCGCCGCGAACCATATTGGCCTTGTAGAGAACCGTCATGCCGCCTCAGAACGGGCTGACCGGCGCGAGCCGCCGGCCGTCGATCATGCGCTTGTGGCTGTAAGCCACCGGGTCGACCAGTGGTGTCGAGCCGGTCACGATATCGGCGGCGAGCTTGCCGGCCGCGGGACCAATGCCGAAGCCGTGACCGGAGAAGCCGGTGGCGAGGAAGAAGCCGGGCAAGGCATCGACCGGCGAGATCACGGGGATCGTATCAGGCGTGCAGTCGATGGTGCCGCCCCAGGCTTCCGCGATCTCGATGTCCTTCAATTCCGGATTCGAACGGATCAGCGACGCCAGCGCCGCATTGACCAGCGACATGTCGGGGGATGGATCGCGCACGCGTTCGGCCTCGAACGGCGACGGCTTGTCAAAGCTCCAGCTGGTTCCGCGCATGAGCTGGTCGAAGAACGACTTGCCGAACGACAATTTCAGCCCGTTCTTGCGATGCTGATAGGTCGGCCAGAAGGTGCGGGCGTAGCGGAACAGGTCGGGCGACAGCTCGACCGTGCCGCGGTTGCGCAGCGCCAGCGTAAAGCCGCCGTCGAGACGGCGGCGGATGCAGTAGAAATCGGTGCCGAGCGCGCCGGAGGTGATCTCCGGCCCTGGGGTGGTCCGGCATGCCGTGGCGTTGACGAGACCGATCGGCAGCTCGATGCCGTGACGACGGCAGAACAGCGACGACCATGCGCCGCCCGACAGCAGCACGGACTGCGTGCGAATGGTGCCCTTCTCGGTGACGACGGCGCTGACCCGTCCTCCCAGAGTCTCCAGTCCGCGCGCGGCGCAGCCCTGATGGATGGTGACGCCGTGCTTTCGCGCGGCAGTGGCGAGCGCCGGCACGGCCATCGACGGCTCGGCGCGGCCGTCGCTCGGCGTGTGCAGGCCGCCGACCCATTTGTCGGCATTGCCCCGCATGCGTTCGGCGATCTCGGCCGGCGTCAGGATGGTGGAGTGGACCTGCTGCTCGCGCGCGACCGCGGCCCAACGTTCCCAGCTCGCAAGCTCGTCCTTGCTCTTGGTCAGGAACAGCACGCCGGTGCGGCGGAAGCCGGCATCGACGCCGGCGTCGTTCTGCATGTCCTCCCACAGCCGCAGCGCCTCACGTGCCAGCGGAATCTCCTCGCGCGCGCGGCCCTGCTGGCGGCACCAGCCCCAATTGCGGCTCGACTGTTCGCCGCCGACATGCCCCTTCTCGACCAGCGCGACGGAAAGGCCCTTCTTCGCCAGATGATAGGCCGCGGACACGCCGATCACGCCGCCGCCGATGACGACGACATCCGCCTGTGCCGGCAGGCGTTCATCGCTGTTTATACGGTTGAGCGGCGGGGACATGGGGCACTCCTGGACTTCAGTTCGAACGGACCTGGGCTCGTCATGGGATGTTCATTCGCGGATCGAGCGCATCGCGCAGGCCGTCACCGAGGAAGTTGAAGCTCGTCACCGCCAGCGTGATGGCGACGCCCGGCGCGATCGCAAGCCATGGCGCGCTAGTGAGATAGATCTGGGCGTTGTTGAGCATGTTACCCCAGCTCGCAGCCGGCGGCTGGATGCCGTAGCCGAGATAGCTGACATAGGATTCGAGCAGGATCGCCTTGGCGACGTTCAGCGTCGCCGCGACCACGATCGGCGCGATCGCGTTGGGCACGAGCTCGCGGAACATGATCCGCAGGTTCGACGAGCCGAAGGCGAGCGCGGCGACCGCAAACTCACGCTCCCGCAGCGAGCGCACCTGCGCCTCGACGACGCGGGCGACGCTCATCCACGCCGTCGCTGCGATCAGCACGGTGGTGGTGACGAGGCCGGGCTCGGTGAGCGCCGCCAGCGCAAGCAGCAGGAAGATGGTCGGGAAGCACAGCACGGCGTCGACGAGCCGCATCAGCACCGCGCCGACCACGCCGCCATGGAAGCCGGCGAAGGCGCCGACGACGATGCCGACCGCCATCGCGATCACCATCGCGACGATGCCGATCGAGAGCGAGACGCGGCCGCCCATCATCAAGCGCGCGAGCACGTCGCGGCCGAGCTCGTCGGTGCCGAGGATGTGTGCACCCGACAGCGGCGGCGCGAACCGCTTCATGACGTCGATATAGGTGTCGTCGAACGGCAGCAGATAAGGACCGAACGCCGAGCCGAGCACGAGCACCAGGATGATCACGGCGCCCGCGAGCGCGAGGCGATGCCGGCGGAAGCGCCGCCACGCGGCCTGGCCGGGGGCGGGCTGGACTGTGGAAAGGGTCGCGGTCGCCATCGCCTAGCCCACCCGGATGCGCGGATCGACGACGGCATAGAAGATGTCGGCGAGCAACGAGCCGATCAGCACCATGGTCGCCGAGAACATCAAGATGCCCATCACCACGGGATAGTCACGATAGCCGATGGAATCGAGGAACAGGCGGCCCATGCCGGGCCAGGTGAACACGGTCTCGGCCACCAGCGCGCCGCCGAGCAGCGTCGGAAACTGCAGACCGGCCACCGTGATCATCGGCAGCAGCGCGTTCCGCAGCGCGTGCACGGTGAGGATGCGCCATTCCGGCATGCCCTTGGCGCGGGCGGTGCGGATGTAGTCCTGGTTGATGACTTCGAGCATGGAGGAACGCATGAAGCGGCCCCACATCGCGGTCTCGACCAGCGCCAGCACCATCGCCGGCGCAATCAGGTGATGCAGTAGGTCGAAGAAGGAGCCGTCGCCGACGGTCTCGCGGTTGCCGGCCGGCAGCCAGCCGAGCTTCACCGAGAACACATAGATGGTGACGAGGCCGAACCAGAAGGTCGGGATCGACAGCGCGATCATGGCGCCGACGGTTGCGAGCGTGTCGAACAGCGAATAACGGCGCAGCGCACCCAGCACCCCGATCCAGCAGCCGAGCAGCACCGCGATGATGGTCGCCGTCGCCATCAGTTCCAGCGTGGCGCCGAGATGCGAGGAGATCACCGACAGCACCGCCTCGCCGTCGCGATAGGAGCGGCCCCAGTCACCCCGCACCATGCGACCGAACCAGTCGAGATACTGGATCGGCAGCGGGCGATCGAGCCCGAGCTGCTTGGTGACGCGGTCGAGGTCTTCCTGCGTCATCTGCGCGGAGGCCGCGAATTGCGAGAGCGGACCGCCGGGCGCCAGGTGCAGGATGGCAAAGCCGATCGCCGAGACGATCACCAGCAGCATGATCGCCTGGGCCAGGCGGTTGACGACGTAACGGGCCATCTCAGGCTGCCCTGCGCACCTGATAGATCAGGCCCAGTACCATTCGCGGATGTTCCAGCAGTTGATGGAGGTGTTGATGTTGGGACGGAAGCCTTGCAGCCCCTCCTTCACGCCCTCGGCGATGAAGCCCTGAAACAGCGGCAGGATGGCGAGATCGTTGCGGATCAGCTTTTGCAAGTCGCCATAGGTCGTCTTGCGCTGGGCGATCTCAAACTGCTTGGCGCCGTCGCCGAGCAGACGATCGGCCTCGGGGCTCCTGTACTGATAGGTGTTGTAGCCACGGCCGCCCTTGGCCGGAATGGCGCCGGAGCCGAAGCGCGGCGTCACATCGGGATCGCTGCCGAGCATGAAGTTCACGGACACCAGCACCGAGTTGAACTTCGACTGCTGCCAGAAGTCGCCCCAGATCACGGCGGCCGGCATGTTGTTGACGCGCATCGCAGCGCCGATCGCACGCCAGTCCTGGATCAGGAGCTGCTGGGTCTGCTCGCGCACCGCATTGCCTGACGTCGTCGAGTTGGTGAACTCGAGCTTGACGCCGCCCTTCTCGCGCACGCCACCGGAGCCGCGAACCCATCCAGCGGCATCGAGCAGCGCGTTGGCCTTTGCGGGATCGTATTTGTGTTGCGGCAGCCCCTGTTGGAACGACCACGCCTGCTGCGGCACGAAACTCTCGGTCTGTGTCGGCAGGCCGTAATAGAGCGCGTCGATGATCGCCTGCTTGTTGATGGCGAGATAGAGCGCCTCGCGCACCGCGCGGTCGGCAAAGGGACCGAACTCCAGATTGGGCGCGATATGCTCCACCGAAGAGGTCGAGGAGACGACGATCTTGCGCCCCTTCAGCGTCTTCGCCTCCTGCACGAAGTTCGGCAGGATGCCCTGCAAGCCGGTGTAGTCGACCTGGCCGGTGCGGAACTGGGTGTAGAGAACGGTGAGATCGGGAATGTATTTGAAGACCACGCGTTCGACGTACGGCCCCTTGCCGTGATAGCCGGTATGGGCATTGAGCAGGATGTGGTCGCCGGGCACGCGCTCGCCCCAGCGGAACGGCCCGGTGCCGACAGGCGCATTGTGAAACGGCGAGGCGTTCGGATCGGATACCTTCTCAAGAATGTGCTTGGGCACGATGAAGGTCAGCGATCCCAGAATCGACATGTAGGGCGAATAGGGCGCTTCCATTCGCCAGTGGATCTCGTCGGGCGCGACGACCTTGATGTCCTTGACCAGGCTATGGCCGACGCGGCTCCGCGCGCGAAAATCGGGATTGTTGATCAGCTCGAGCGAGAACTTGACGTCATCGGCCGTGAACGGCGTGCCATCATGCCACTTCACGTCGCTGCGCAGCTTGATCTTCCAGGTCAGACCGTCGGCCGACAGGCCGCCATTCTCGATGGTCGGAACCTCGCGCGCGAGGTCAGGAACGAAATTGCCGGCAGGATCGATGAACCAGAGCAGAGAGAACACCTGCCACCAGACGCCCTGATCGACCTCGATGCCAGGCATCAAGGGATGAAAGACGGTCGGCTCCTGCGACAGCGCTGCGATCACCTGCCCGCGTGGCTTGTCTGGCGGATTGGTCGGGCGCTCGACCTGCGCGAAGGCGTTGCCTGCAAGGGTCCATCCTGCCGCGGCGCCGGCCCCAAGCTGGAAGAACTGGCGGCGATTCGGAATGCCGAGATGCACTGCTCCAACGCCGAACTTGCCGGTGCCGTCTGCCATGGCCACTCTCCGTTGTCGCACGCGGCACCGTCCCCGCGCCCCCGAGACCCCGGCGAAGGGACAGGAGTGGGCTTTAGTGCTTCTAAATTTTTCAGACAAAATTTCATCACGACTAAATACAGCTGTCAATCGCATTGCTAGAATGCGCGACTTTTTCACTCTGACTAAAGCCTCGGATCAATGCGGTGCGGGCTTGAGATGATGCATGGGAGAGCGACATGGATGGTCGCGGCGATACGAAGGATCCGAAGGACGCCCCGGCGATCGAAGCCGACGATGCGGTCGACCAGCGCCTCGGCGAGACCGTGCGGCTGCTGCGCCAGCGCGCGGGCCTCTCGATCCAGGACGTCGCCAACAAGACCGGCCTCTCCACCGGCATGATCAGCCAGCTCGAACGCGCGCGCGCCATGCCGTCGATCCGCACGCTGCGCCTGCTCAGCATCGCGCTCGACGTTCCCATCTCCTATTTCTTCGAGAGCAGCGATCCCGCCGACGTGCAGCGCTACATCGTGCGCAAGAATAACCGGCGGTTGCTGCGGCTCACCGCCAGCGGCGTGGTCAAGGAAGCGCTCACGCCTGACGGCAAGGGCCAGCTCGAGCTCTACGAGCTCACGCTCAATCCCGGCGCCTCGTCCGGCACCGACTTCCTGCAACACACCGGCGAGAAGGCCGGCTACATCCTCTCGGGCAGCCTGCGGCTGTGGCTCGACAACCAGGCTCATGTGCTGGAGGCCGGCGACAGCTTTCGCTTTCCAAGCATCGTGCCGCACATGTTCGACAACCCGACCCAACAGGTGGCGCGCGTGATCTGGGTGACGACGCTGCGCCAGACCGATCCGCCGGCGGGATGACGCGGTACTCCCTCTCCTGAGGGATCCCGCCGCCCGCTACCACCGTAAATTGCCCCTCGACGGAGCCACGCGGAGTTTGTAGCTCACATCAAGCCGACGGAGCGGCCGGGCGGTCCGCAGTTGGCGTCTTTGGTGTGAGACCATGAAACTCAGGGGGCTTCTGACACTTGCGATGGCCGCCCAGGTCATCGTGACCGCTGCGGCCCTTCTCGCCTCCTATGCCGTGACCGGCAGCGCAGGGTTCGGCACGGCCCAACTCATTGCCCTGCTGGCGAGCGCCGCCGTTGCAGCGCTGCTCGCGCGGCTCTGCACACGCGCCATGGAGACGTCAGAGGCAGAACGTGTCTCCGCGCAATCGGCCGCACTGTCGCAAGCGCGCAGCGACAGTGCGCAGATGACGCAAGCCGTTATCAGGACCGCGCTCGACGCCTTCATTCAGATCGACGACAGCGGTGTCGTGCTGGAGTGGAGCCTTCAGGCCGAGGCCCTGACCGGATGGACGCGCGAGGAGGCTCTTGGCGCCGATGTCGTCGACCTCATCGTCGCCGAGCCGCTCCGCGCCGCCTTCAGGCAGCGCATGGCGCGACTCGTTCCGGAATTGTCGGCCGCACCAAGCGGCATGCGCTTCGAGGTCAGCCTGATCCACAGGAACGGCGACCGCATCCTGACCGAGGCGTCCAGCACGGTGTTGCGGATAGGAGAGCGCTCCATCATCAATACCTTCGTCAGGGACATCACCCAGAAGCGCGCTGCCGAGGAGCAACTGATCCAGGCTCAGAAGATGGAGGCGGTCGGCCAGCTCACCGGCGGCATCGCGCACGAATTCAACAACATGCTCACCGTGATCACCGGCACGATCGAGATCCTCGACGACGCCGTCAAGGACAACCCGCCGCTTGCGACCATCACCAAGCTGATCAGCGAAGCCGCCGACCGCGGCGCCGCGCTGACATCGAGCCTGCTCTCCTTTGCCCGCAAGCAGGCGCTCCGGCCGGCCGAGATCGATGTCAACGAGCTCATCGAGGAACTGGCAAAGCTGCTGCTGGCGACCTTCGACAAGAAGATCGAGATCGTGACCAGGCTTGGCGGCAACGTCTGGCTCGCCTATGCCGACCGCGGCCAACTGAGCTCGGCGTTGCTCAACCTCGCGATCAACGCTCGCGATGCGATGCTGGACGACGGCAAGCTGACGCTGACGACACGCAACGTGGTGTTCGGCGTCCGCGAGGCGGTGGCGGTCGGCGCCGGCTATGCCGGCGACTATGTCGAGATCGAGATCGCCGACACCGGCACCGGCATTCCGCAGGCCATCCTCGAGCGCATCTTCGATCCGTTCTTCTCGACCAAGGAGGTCGGCAAGGGTACGGGGCTCGGGCTCAGCATGGTGTTCGGCTTCGTCAAGCAGTCCGGCGGCGGCATCAGGGTCGCGTCCGAAGAAGGAAGCGGCACGGTTTTCACGATCTACCTGCCGAAGGCGGAGACGAGCGCGCTTCGCCCGACTGGCTATGACGATCGCAAGATCGTCGGGGGTAAGGAAACCATCCTTTGCGTCGAAGACGACCGCGACGTCCGCCGCTACGTCACGGTCCAGCTCGAGAGCCTCGGCTATAAGGTCATCCCCGCCGCCAATGCGGCCGAAGCGCTCGCCGTTTCGGCCGAAGGCACCGCGTTCGACCTGCTCTTCACCGACATCGTGATGGCCGGCGGCATGAACGGACGGGAGCTCGCCGAGCAAATGGTGGCCGCGCGGCCGTCCCTGCGGGTGCTGTTCACCTCCGGATACGCCTACGATTCGCTGCACACGCAGGGACGCGCCACGATGGGCGCGCCGCTGCTGAGAAAGCCCTATCGCAAGGCCGAGCTCGCACGCGTGCTGCGCCGCTGTCTCGACACCGCAGTCGATTCCGCCGGCGATGCGATCCCGACGCCCTACTCGGTGCAGGCTGACGTCGAGGCTTTTCTGCGCAGGCAGGCGGCCGAAGACAACGGCCCAACGCGACCGCGGAAGTAGGCCTCGCGCCTAGAGTGGGATGATTTCTTGTTGAACCGGTGCGAGCCGAGAACTCGTCACCTCTCCCGAAGGGAGAGGTCGGATCGCATCGTAAGAGGCGATCCGGGTGAGGGGTTCAAGTCTCACTGGGTGCCGCGGCCACTCACCCGGATTGCACTGGACGATGCTTCGCATCGCCAGGCAATCCGACCTTTCCCCGCTGGGGAGAGGTGAACACGGACCGCCGCCCCGGCCTAACTTCGCCGCGGCTAACTCATCCTTCGCCGCAACGTCGCCGAGGGCGTCTCGCCGAATTTCTCGCGGTAGGCACCCGCCATGCGGCCGAGATGGGTGAAGCCGAGATCGAAAGCGATCTCGGTGATGGAGGCATCGGGCGAAGCCTGCGCGAGGCGGGCGTTCAGGCCGGCAAGGCGCATGTCGAGCAGCATCTGGGAGATCGAGAGGCCGAAGTGACGGCGGAAGCCGAGCTGGAGCGCGCGGATGCCGATGCCGGAGGCGCAGGCGAGCTGCGCGAGGTCGAGCGGCTCGCCGGCATTGTCCGAAAGATGATCCCGCGCGGCGCGGAGCGCGCGCGGCAGACGCTCAGCCCGGCCCGAAAACATCCTGATCGCATCCGACAGGTCATGCCCCTGGCCATTGAGCAGGTGATCGAGCAGAACCTCGCGCCAATCGGCCATCGCGACCGGTGACAGCCTGCCGGCGGGACCGAGACGTTCGGCGAGCGTCATCAACTCGGCAAGGCTGGCCCGCAACGCCCGCCCGGACGGCGCGTCCAGGTCGATCACAGGATCGAACTCGACCGTGCCGGCCGCCCTGCCCGACAGCGCCGCGGCGCGCTGCTCGACCATGCTGCGATCGAGCAGCAGGATCGCTTGCGCGCAGTCGGCCCAGGTCATGCGCGTCGGGATCGTCGGCGACAGCAGTGACGCCGTCCGGTCCGGCACGGCATCGAGCTCGCAGGCGCCGGCACGAATGCGGGCGGTGCCCGTGAGCGGGACTTGGACCAGGAAGAAGCGTTCGAGGCAGCCGGGATCGATGCTGACCGATCCGCCATAGGCGACATAGTTGATGGAAAAGCCTGCGAATGCCGCGCAATTGTGCCGGGCGGAGAAGCCGGCGGCGCGCGCACGCGTCGGCTTGAGATCGTGCGGACAGAAGATGCGTCCGATCTGCTCGGCTGCTTCGTCGACGTCGTCAGTGGTGACGCGGGCGAAATCCGCAAGCCGTTCGGCTGCGGTTGGTCTCGCGCTCATTTCCAGCACGGCTGCGGACATCGTCGACCACGCTTCGCGTCACGGAATTACTTTAAGCCTATAATAGTTCCGTGACAGCGAAAAGGGCCGCATCCACAAAATCGTCGTGCTGCATGGCAACAGCCGTTGCGGATTCGTTTAGCGGATAGACAGGCGGGCCACGACTGGCCGATGCTCCATCCCCGCCGGAATCCATGAGGAGGCGAGCATGACTGCACTCGAAAAGGGCATTACCGCAAACGGCACGGGTTATGGGGGCAAGAGCTGGAACATCCTTGGCCAGGTGTATTTCCCCAAGGCCGTGACCGACTCCACCTTCGCGTTCGAGACCAACAGCGATCCCGGCCAGTTCGTGCCGGTGCACATCCATCCGACCCAGGACGAGTTCATCCTGGTGCAGGAGGGCACGCTCGACCTCAAGCTCGACGGCAAATGGGTCAAGGCCCATGCCGGCGATCTCGTGCGCATGCCGCGCGGCATCCCGCACGGCTATTTCAACAAGTCCGACAAGCCGTGCCGCGCGCTGTTCTGGGTCTCGCCGATGCAGAAGCTGGAGGCGCTGTTCAATCAGCTCCACAACCTGACCGACCCGGCCGAAGTGGTGCGCATCTCGGCGCTGCACGAGGTCGATTTCTTGCCGCCCGAGGCCAACGAGTAGGCAGCCTCCTCGTCCACTTTCATCTGCTTGCAGCTCCGCCGGCCGCCCCTTGCGGCCGAACGTAGCCGCTTACGCGCGAAACACACTGATTGCGAGCAAACCCATGATCACTCCGAAGCATGTCTGCGTGATCGGCGCCGGCGTCTCCGGCCTTGCCGCCGCCAAGGCGTTCTCCATCCGCGGTCACCGCGTCACCATCATCGAGCGCAGCGGCGATCTCGGCGGCGTCTGGGAGCCGGCGCGCTCCTATCCCGAAGTGCAGACCCAGAGCCCGAAGGAGCTCTACCGCTACACCGACCGCGCCATGCCGGACGCCTATCCGGAATGGCCGACCGGGCCGCAGGTCCACGCCTATCTCGCCGACTACGCGAAGAGTTTTGGCCTCGACCGCATGCTGCGCCTCAACACCGAGATCGCCGGGATGGCGCGGCGCGCCGACGGCAAACCGGGCTGGGCGCTCGCGCTGAGCGGCAAGGACGGCGCGACCTCGCAGGAGGACTTCGATTTCGTCGCGGTCTGCACCGGTCAGTTCAACGAACCGCGCGAGCTGCATTGCCCGGGCGAGGACGGCTTTCTGGCACAGGGCGGCCAGATCCTGCATTCATCGAAATACAATGATGCCGCCCAGGCAAAGGGGCGCCGCGTCGTCGTGCTCGGCGGCTCGAAATCCGCGACCGACATCGCCGTGAACGCGGTCAAGGCGGGCGCGCGCGAGGTCACCATCGTGATGCGCGAGCCGGTCTGGCGCATCCCCTATTTCATCGGCGGGCTCGTGAACTTCAAGCGCATCCTCTACATCCGCGCGCAGGAGGAGATGTTTCCCGGCTGGGGCATCAGCACGATGGCCCGGCTCGCGCACCGCCTCGCCGCGCCGCTGGTTTGGGCGAACTGGCGCGGGCTGGAGAGCCTGTTGAAGGCGCAGCTCAAGCTCAACCGGTGCAACATGGTCCCGAAAGAACGGATCGAGGACGGCGTCAACTGCTCGGTGCCGATCGCAACGCCGGGCTTCTATCCCATGGTCGCCGACGGCCGCATCAAGGCGGTGTTCGGCACGTTCGATCATTATGACGGCGACAGCATCGTGATGAGCGGCGGCGAGCGCATTGGTGCCGATATCGCCGTGCTCGCGATCGGCTACAAGCTCGGCGTGCCGTTCCTGCCCTCGGCCTGCCAGCAAAAGCTGGTCGATGCCGACGGGCAGTACCGGCTCTATCGCCTGATCGCCAATCCTGATCTGCCCGAGCTCGGCTTCGTCGGCTTCAACTCGTCGTTCTGCACCGTGCTCTGCGCCGATCTCGCCGCCAACTGGCTGGTGCGCTATGCCGACGGCCAGCTCGCCAACCAGCCGACCGCGCAAGCCATGCGCGACAACATCGAGATGATGCTGCACTTCAAGCGCGTCGAACGGCCGGCCGCGGGCGTCTATGGCGGCCTGTGCGTCGCGCCTTATCACTATCGCCATTTCGACGAGCTGATGGCCGACATTGGCGCGAAGAACCAGAAGCGCGGCGGGCTCGCCGGGCGCTTCTCGCCGCCGGACGCGGATGCCTATGCCAAGTTCCTGGCCACGGCGCCGGACTATCGCGCGGCGTAAGGCGTGTCGGACTTCGGCAGCACCGTCTCGAGATCCGAATCGATCACATCCGCCGTGCGCTGATAGTGCTGCTGCAACAGCGCGACGGCATCGTCGGTCTTCCGGTCGAGCACGGCCTGGAGGATCTGTGCATGCTCGGTCCCGATCTTCCGGACCGGGTAGGCCTTCGCAATCGACATCATGCGGTAACGATAGAGCCGGTCGGCAAGCTGCTCGCAGAAGCCGAGCAGCGGGCGCGAGCCGCACAGACCAATCAGCGTCGCGTGAAACGCGCGGTGCGCCTTCTCCCAGTCCGGATTGTCCGCGAACTTTTCCGGATCGAGCGAACGCGGCGTGCGGCCGAGGCGGTGATGCGTCACCAGAAGCGCCTCCTCCCATTCTTGCGTCGCGTTCTGCATGGATTCGCGCAAGGCCAGCCCTTCGACCCAGCAGCGCGTCTTGGTCAATTCCCGGAGCTCGTCCTTGCTGACCGGCTTCACGTAGAAGCCGCGCTGCTCCATGCCGACGACGAACTCCTCGGTGGTGAGACGGTTCAGCGCCTCGCGGAGCGGGGTCTGCCCGACATTGTAGTGCTCCATCAGAAAGCGCGACTGGAGCTTGCGTCCGGGCGCAAGGCGCGTGGTCAGGATGTCGGCCTTGAGGCGGGCATAGATGCTCGTCGCCAGCGTCGCCGGCGCATCGGTCTTCGGGCTCGACAGGTCTGAGCTCATGGCGTCCCACTGATTCATCGAGATTTTTTGTACATCAGACCGCAAGCGGCAATAATTTATAAATTTTGTCTTTACGGATAGATTTATATAGATTACTCGTTCGCCAACAACAACCGGCTTGGTGGGCGATCCGCGGCTATTCGGGTGCGGCCCTCTGCCTTGACGAGGAAGCCCGATGTCCGATTTTCCGGTGGTCGCGTTGCGCAGCGTCGAGATTGCGACGCCGCGCCTTGGCGTCTCCGCCGACTTCTATACGAAGGTCTGGGGCCTCGATGTCGCGGCCGAAGCCGAGGGCACGGTCTATCTCGCCGCGACGGGCGCGGATTTCCACGTTCTCGAACTCTCGCAAGGCGAACGAGCTGCGCTGTGCAAGATCACCTTTCGCGTCCGCTCGCGCGACGATCTCGACCGCTTGTTCGCGCGCGCACGCGAGGCGGACTGCGAGATCATCACGCCGGCCGGGCCATCGCACGCGCCATCGGGCGGCACGCACTTCGTGATCCGCGAGCCGCAGGGCTGCTGCATGGAGTTCGTCCACGGCGATCGCACCAAGACGGCGCGCATCGTGGCTGACCGCCCCGAGCGGCTCGCCCACGTCAACATCAACAGCGCCGACATCGAAAAGCTCTCGACGTTCTACCAGCAGGTGCTTGGCTTTCGCCTGACCGACCGCTCGAAGCTGATGGCATTCCTGTGCTGCAACAGCGATCACCACGCCGTCGTCCTCGCGGAAGCACCAAGCAACGGTCTCAACCACGTCGCCTTTTTGATGCCGGATCTGGAGTCGGTGATGCGCGGCTCCGGCCGCATGATTGATCACGGCTTTCCGATCGGCTGGGGCGTCGGCCGGCACGGGCCCGGCGACAACGTGTTCGCCTATTTCGTCGATCCGGACGGGGTCGTCGTCGAATACACCGCCGAAGTCCTCCAGGTCGACGACAGCTATCGCGCGAAGGGACCCGCCGAATGGGTCTGGCCGCCGGGACGCACCGACCAATGGGGCATTGCGCCGCCCAAGAGTGAAGCCTGCAAGACCGCGCAACTCTCCGTGCTCTTCGACACGGATTGCCGCGCATGACGATGTCCGCCGCCACCACGGATTACGATGTGCTTATCGTCGGCTTCGGACCGACCGGCGCCGTCGCGGCCGGGCTGCTCGGCCATCTCGGCCATCACACGCTCGTCATCGATCGCCTGGCCGACATCTACGACAAGCCACGGGCGATCGCGCTCGATCACGAGATCTTTCGTCACTTCGACAATATGGGATTGGCCGATGCGATCGCGCCCCATGTCGAGCCCTTCACCGCCTCCGAGCATTTTGGCGTCGACGGTCAATTGATCCGGCGCGTCCACATGGTCGAAAAGCCCTACCCGCTCGGCTACACGCCCAGCATGGTGTTCAGCCAGCCGCCGGTCGAGGCCGAGCTGCGCCGTCACACCTTGAGCTTTTCCTGTGTCCGCGCCGAGCTCGGCGTCGAGCTGGTCGATCTCGTGCAGCGGACAGACCGCGTCGGGGCGACGTTGAAGGATGCGGCAGGACAATCGCGGACGGTGACGGCGCGTTACGTGCTCGGCTGCGATGGTGCCTCGAGCACGGTGCGACAGATCGCCGGCATCGCGCTCGAAGACCTGATCTTCGATGAGCCCTGGCTCGTGGTCGACGTGCGCGTCAATCAAGACGCACTCGCAAGGCTGCCGCAGAACTCCGCGCAGTTCTGCAATCCGACGCGGCCCGTCAGCTTCCTGATCGGCCCCAACAACCATCGTCGCTGGGAGATCATGCTGCTGCCGGGCGAAGAACCCAGGCAGATGGCGCGGCCGGAAAATGTGTGGAAGCTGCTCGCACCGTGGCTCGCGCCGGAGGATGGCGAATTGTGGCGCGCGGCATCCTATCGTTTCCACGCCCTGGTGGCCGCCGATTGGCGCAACGACCGCATCATCATCGCCGGCGATGCCGCACATCAACAGCCGCCCTTCATCGGCCAAGGCATGTGCCAGGGACTGCGCGATGCGACCAACCTCGTCTGGAAGCTCGATTCCGTGCTGAGTGGCGTCTCGCCCGACGCCCTGCTCGACAGCTACACGGCCGAGCGCAAGCAGCACGTGATCGAGCTGACCGGCAAGATCAAGGCGATCGGCCAGTCGATCTGCGAGCGCGATCCGGCCGCCGCGCGACGCCGCGATGCGCAGATCCTGATCGAAGGCGGCGGCAAGCCGCTCGAAATCACGCGGCAGGAGATCATCCCGCCGCTCCGCACGGGCTTCCTGGCCGATCAGGATGGAGCCGCGCGCGGCAGCCTGTTTCCGCAGCCGCGGGTTCTGATCGATGGCGCGCCTTGCCTACTCGACAAGATCACCGGGCCCCGCTTGCGCGTGCTCATCGACGGCCGCCGCAGCGAGGCCCCCTCCCTCATGGCGCTCTGCGTCGCGCATCCGCAGTTGATCGCAACGACAATCGCGCCTGCCGGCGCCGATGCATCCGGCGTGCTCCAAGAGAGCGACGGCGTGCTGGCCGGCTGGTTCGACCGCCACGGCGTCCTCGCCGCGATCGTACGGCCCGATCATTACGTGTTCGGGGCGGCGCGCAACGCGGCCGAGCTCGGCAGTCTCCTGCACGAGGTCACTTCGCGCCTGCACGGCCATCCCGATCCGGATTTCAAAATGGAGAAGACAGCATGAAACTCGCGACCGTTGCGATCGACGGACGGACGACCTGGGGCCTTGTCGAGGGCAGCAATTTCCTCGATGTCGGCGCCGTGCTCGCCACCCGCTATGCCGATCTGAGGGCCGCCATCGCCGGTGCGCTCGCAGGCGTCGCGGACGCGAAGCCCAAGGCGGCCGCCACGCCGCTCGCGGGGCTCAGCTGGCTGCCGGTCGTTCCGAACCCGGACAAGATCCTGTGCGTCGGCCTGAACTACGAGACGCACCGGAAGGAAACCGGCCGCCCCGAGGTCGAGCACCCCACCATCTTCTCGCGCTATTCCAACAGTCAGACCGGGCATCTGAAGCCCATCATCCGGCCACGCGTCTCGACCCATCTCGACTTCGAGGGCGAGCTCGCGGTCATCATCGGCAAGGGCGGGCGATACATCTCCCGCAGCGAAGCGATGGGTCACGTTGCCGGCTACGCCTGCTACAACGACGGCAGCATCCGCGATTTCCAGCGCCACACCCACCAGTTCACGCCGGGCAAGAATTTTCCCGATACCGGCGCGTTCGGCCCGTGGATGATGACGCCGGACGAGCTGGGCGAGCTTGGCGAGCTCAAGCTCACCACACGCCTCAACGGGCAGGTCGTGCAGGAAGCGCAGATCAAGCACATGATCTTCGATATCCCGCGCCAGATCGAATATTGCTCGACCTTCACCCGGCTCGAGCCCGGCGACGTCATCGTCAGCGGCACGCCCGGCGGTGTCGGCGCCAAGCGCACCCCGCCGCTCTGGATGAAGCCCGGCGACGTCGTCGAGGTCGAGGTCGAGAAGCTCGCAATCCTGCGCAATCCGGTCGTCGACGAGGCGCAGTGAGCGATCCATTCCCTGGCGGCGGCGAGGCCTGCTTCGTTCCGCCGCCAGGGCCGGCGCGCCTAGAGACGACATAAGCAAAAGCAGAGAGGGGAAACGTATGAGCAACACTGCCGAGGTCATAACCGGGGCGACCAGTCGCGCCGAGGCGGCGCCAATCACGCCGGCGTTCCGTAAGCTCGTGATCGCATCCTCGCTCGGATCGGTGATCGAACACTACGACTTCTTCATCTACGCCTTCACCGCTCCCATCGTGTTCGACCGCTTCTTCTTTCCGAAGATGGATTCGACGGCGAGCATGCTGGCGGTTTACGCGACGTTTGCAGTCGGCTTCGTCGCCCGCCCGCTCGGCGGCATGGTGTTCGGCCATTACGGCGATCAACTCGGCCGCAAGGCGATGCTGACGATCACCTTCGTGCTGATGGGTGTGGCGAGCTTCCTGATCGGCTGCCTGCCGAGCTACGATTCGATCGGGCTCCTGGCGCCGATCGCGCTGGTCGCCTTGCGCTTCGTACAGGGCTTTGCCTTCGGCGGCGAATACATGAACGCGGTGTCGCTGACGCTGGAGAATGCGCCATCGGCAAGACGCGGCTTCTTCGCCTCCTTTGTCAACGCGTCCGGTCCGATCGGCGTGATCCTGGCCTCCGGTTTCATCGCCTTGCTCGGCTTCGTCTCGACCCCGCAAGACTTTGCGCAATGGGTCTGGCGCGTGCCCTTCGTGCTCAGCCTCGTCCTGGTGGTGCTCGGCACCTACATCCGCCTCCAGGTCGACGAGTCGACCCTTTTCAAGGCGGTCCAGGCCTCAGCCGCGCGGCCGAAGGCACCACTGCTCGACGTGGCGCGGTCGTGGAAGAAGTCGGTGCTGTTCGGCTGCCTCGCCAACATGGCGCACAGCACGTTCCAGTACATGAGCACGGTCTTCGTGCTCGGCTATGCCGTCAAGACGCTCGGCATGGCACAATCCAGCGTCACCTTCGGGACCATGGTCGCCAACGTGCTGGAAATGTGCATGGTACCGCTGATCGCGGCCTACTCGGACCGCTTCGGCCGCCGCCCGTTCATCGCGCTCGGCATCCTCCTGGCGGCGGCGTGGTACCCGATCTACTTCCAGCTCGTCGCGACAAAGGACCCGACACTGCTCGTCATGGGCCTGGTCGTCTCGATCGGAATCATTCACGCCCTGATGTTTGCACCGGAAGCAGCCTTCACGGCGGAGCAGTTTCCGACGGAGGTTCGCGTCAGCGGCTCCTCGCTCGGCAAGCAGCTCGGCATCATCCTCGGCGGCGGCATCGCGCCCCTGGTCGGCACCGCCCTGATGGGATCGAGCGGCAGCTTCACCCCTGTGATCCTCTATTTCGAGGCGATCGCGGCCTGCGCCTTCATCGGCATCCTGCTCGCCCCGGAAAGTTCGAAGCGCGCGCTATAGGTGGAGAGGGCAGCCGTCGGCTCAGGAGAGATTGCATCTCGCCAGCCTCCGCGTCTGATGCTTACGTTCCGTGGCGACGATTCGACAGCCGCCGGGGAACCGCATGGGACCGAGATACCTTGTTGCCGCTGCCTTGACGGCGCTCGCCCTCCTCGTGACGGCACCCGCCGTCGGACAGCAGGGCACGCTCACGGCAAAACAATCCGAGGCGCTCGCCGCCTACGAGCGGGCGCTCGCCGACTTCAAGTCGGTCCTGGCCGAGCGGCGGCGCCAGATCGAGGCGAAGCAGCCGCTGCCGAACCTGCCGGGACAGGCGCTGTATCTGGCGCGTGTCGCCGTCATCAGCACCTACAAGGATCTCACCGACGCCCTTCCCGCTAGAATCGGAAAGCCCAACAAGTTCGAAATTCCCCCGGCCTATTTCGATGCCGCCATCGAGCCGCTGATCGACGAATACGCCGCGCTGTTCGAGATCATGGAGGCGCCGCCCGCCAATGCGCAGAACTCGGCGACGCCGTTCAAGGACGTCGTCGATCTCGCCGTCGCGATCGCCCGCGCCAAGGGACTTGCGCCACCTCACGCGCAAGCTGCGGGGCGCATCAGCGTCGGGCTGTTCTTCGCCGAGACCAACGGCAAGCAGAATGTTCGCAACGGACGCTCGAACACCTATATGGGCAGCTTCCAGACCGGCCCGTCCGAGGACCGCAACGGCCGCAGAAAATGGGAGGCCATCAAGGGCGAGATCGCAGCGATCGATCCCGAACTGAGCGCGCGCGACGACAAGGAGGAGGCGCGCGCCCGCGGCACCGATCACCGCTTCAACCACTGGACCAATGTGCGCGACGGCCTGATGAACGCGCATGCGGACGTGTTTCGTGAGATCCCCGCAATCGTGAAGACGCTGCCCGATCCCATCGACCAGATGAAGCTATTCGAGCTGATCCAGATCGTGCCCACCCCGACGCGGTCCGCGCTGAAGTCGGGCGATCTCCTGAACTACAGGGTGTCCAGCCCCACGGTCATGAAGCACTTGCGCAACAACAGCATCTTCGCGTTCGGGCAGGCCGACCGGGCCCGTACCTCGGCAAGCTTCCGCGAGATCCTTGCCGGGATGTGGCTATTCAACCGAAAATTCGAGCGCGCGATGGCGAAGTACGCGGAGATCAAGGGGCGCTGACAGATCGGCGCGCCGCAACGTGGGTCACACTACTCCGTCCGGATCGGCGAATCCTTCAGCCCGTTGTTGTCGTAGGCCTTGCGTAGCGTGCCGTTCGTGGTGGCCTCCGTCATGAATTTGGTGACGAACGCCAATGCCTGGCTGTGGCCGCGCGGGACGGCGACAGCGGTCACGGTCTTCTTGAAGGTCTCGTCCAGCACCTTTGTCCCCGGAATCTTCTGCGCCATCTTGTTGAGCTGGTCGCGCGACAGCGCGAAGGCATCGATCTCGCCGCTCTTGAGCAGGCCGAAGATCTCGTCATAGGTCTGATAGCCCGTGACTTTCGCGCTCTTCAGATGTGCGATGGCGCCGCGCATGGTGGTGGTGGCGTTGACGGCCGCGACCTTGACGCCCACCTGGTCGAGCGTGGCGAAGTTGGTGATGTTCGAACCGGGCTTGACGATGTAGGTGGCGTCGGCGACCTCGTAGACCGGGCCGAACATCATCTTGGTCTCGCGATCGGGATCCTTGGGAAGCCGGGTGACGTCCCATGTGCCTTTCGACGCGGCGTCGGTGATCTGGCCGGAATTCTGGTGCACGACATATTCGACGGGCACGCCGAGTTGTGCCGCCAACTCCTTGCCGAGATCGACGGGAACGCCGGCATAGCCGGCCTCGGCCTTGGTCGACCAGAACGCACCGCCCGCCGGGCTGATCGCGATCGCAACGCGCAGCTTGCCGACCGGCGCGATCTCGTTCTTCAGGCCATCAGCTAGCGCGGGCATGGCGACCGCCGCTGCGAGAACGAGGCCGGCAAGGGCCGACTGGAGCGACGTGGGCACGTCATGGTCTCCTCACCTTTTCTTCTTCCGATGCATCACGTCGGTCACATGGCCTTTGACACAATTCTGGTCGATCGTGCGCTCAGTGAAAAGCCATTTGTCATGACAAACCTATTAAAGGCCACGCCGCCGTTTGCAGTGCAAGGCCGCTGACTGCCATGGCTATGGTGTTCCACGGACGGGCATTTGTTGGTAGCCTGCCGCACCGACTGACAGCAACCCCGGGGGCCACCGAATGACACGCGCGAATCCTGCATCACGTAAGGAAGCGTGGAGACATGTCGGGCGGGCTTTGGCAACGGCAACCGCCGTGATCACGCTCGCCGGCTGCGAGGACAAGAACACCTTCGTGGCGCCGCCGCCGCCCAAGGTGGACGTGGCGATGCCGATGCAGCGCGCCGTGACGCGCTATGTCGAGGCGACCGGCAACACCGCGCCGATCAAGAGCGTCGATCTCGTCGCGCGCGTGCAAGGTTTTCTGCAATCGATCGACTATCAGGACGGCACCTTCGTCAAGCAGGGCACTCAGCTCTTCACCATCGAGCCGGAGACCTACAAGCTCAAGGTCGAGCAGGCGAAGGCTGCCGAGGTCGGCGCGCAGGCCACGGTCAAGCAGGCCGAAGCCGATTACAAGCGCCAGGTCGAGCTCGTGCAGCGCCAGGCAGTCTCGCAGTCCACGCTCGACACCTCGACATCCACCCGCGACAACGCGCAGGCCAGTCTGCAGCAGGCCCAGGTCAATACCAGGCTCGCCGAGGTCAATTACAGCTATACCAGGGTGACGGCGCCGTTCGACGGCATCGTCAGCGCGCACTTGGTCTCGATCGGCGAGCTCGTCGGCGTCTCCTCTCCGACCCAGCTCGCGCAGATCGTCGCGCTGGACCCGATCTGGGTGAACTTCACGGTCAACGAGCAGGACGTGCTGCGCATCCGCGCCGAAGCGGCCCGTCGCGGGCTGACCGTCGCCGACCTCAAACAGTTGCCGATCCAGGTGGGCCTCCAGACCGAGACCGGCTATCCGCATGAAGGCCACCTCGACTACGTCTCGCCGACCCTCAATACATCGACGGGCACGCTCGCGGTGCGCGGCGTCGTGCCCAACGACAAACGGGTGCTGCTGCCCGGCTACTTCGTCCGCGTCCGCGTGCCCTTCGACCAGGAGAAGAGCGCCCTGCTCGTCCCCGACACCGCGCTCGGCAGCGACCAGGGCGGCCGCTATCTGCTGGTGGTCAACAGCGACAATTTCGTCGAGCAGCGCAAGGTGCAGATCGGCCCCGTCGACAATGGCCTGCGCGTGATCGAGAGCGGCCTGAAGCCGGACGACCGCGTGGTGATCGCAGGATTGCTGCGGGTGATCCCGGGCCAGAAGATCGACCCGCAAGTGACGAAGATCGAGCAGCCGCAGGCCTCTGCCAAGTAGGAGCGCCGGCCATGATCTCAAAATTCTTCATCGAGCGGCCGGTCCTCTCGAACGTCATCGCGCTGCTGATGATCCTGATCGGCGGCGTCGCGCTGTTCAATCTCGCGATCGCGCAATATCCCGATGTGGTGCCGCCGACCGTGCAGGTCACCACGCGCTACCCCGGCGCCAGCGCCAAGACCGTGATCGACACCGTGGCACTGCCGATCGAGCAGCAGGTCAACGGCGTCGAGGACATGCTCTACATGCAGTCCTACAGCGGCTCCGACGGCACCTATACGCTGACCGTGACCTTCAAGATTGGCACCGACCTCAACTTCGCGCAGGTGCTGGTGCAGAACCGCGTCTCCAGCGCGCTGGCGCAATTACCGCAGGCGGTGCAGAACCAGGGCGTCACCGTGCAGAAGCGGTCGACCTCGATCCTCTTGTTCGTGACGCTGACCTCGCCCGACGCGAAGTACGACAGCCTCTATTTGAGCAACTACGCCACCATCAACATCCGCGACGAGCTTTCCCGCCTGCCCGGCGTCGGCAACGTCACGGTGTTCGGCGCCGGCCAATATTCGATGCGGGTCTGGCTCGATCCCAACAAGCTGCAAGTCCGTGGTCTGGTGCCGCAGGACGTCATCAACGCGATCCAGCAGCAGAGCCAGCAGGTCTCCGCCGGCCAGGTCGGCGCGCCACCGACGCCACCGGGCCAGGCGTTCCAGTACACGCTCAACGTCAACGGACGGCTCGACGACACCAGCCAATTCGAGAACATCATCGTCAAATCGGGCACCAGCGGCGACGTCACGCGGGTGCGCGACGTCGGCTGGGTGGAACTGGGCGCGCAGACCTACAGCCAGATCTTCTCGCTCAACAAGCAGCCGGCCGTCGGCATCGGCGTATTCCAGTCGCCCGGCGCCAACGCGCTCCAGGTCGAGCAGGCGGTCGAGAAGAAGATGGCGGAGCTCGCCAAGCGCTTCCCCGAAGGCATCAAATACGACACGCCGTTCGACACCACCAAGTTCGTGCAGGCCTCGGTGCACGAGGTCTACATGACCCTGATCGAGGCCGGCCTCCTGGTGCTGGTCGTGATCCTTGTGTTCCTGCAGGACTGGCGCGCCATGCTGGTGCCGGCGACGACCGTGCCGGTGACCATCATCGGCGCGTTCGCCGCCATGGCGGCGCTTGGCTTCACCATCAACATGTCGACGCTGTTCGCGATCGTGCTCGCGATCGGCATCGTGGTCGACGACGCCATCGTCGTGGTCGAGGGCGCCGCTCACAACATCGAGCAGGGCATGAACGGCCACGACGCCGCGATCAGGGCGATGGATCAGCTGTTCGCGCCGATCGTCGGCATCACCCTGGTGCTGATCTCGGTGTTTCTGCCGGCCTCGTTCCTCGCGGGGCTGACGGGACGCATCTATTCGCAATTCGCGCTGGTGATCGCCGCGACCGCGCTTCTCTCCGCCATCAACGCGGCGACCTTGAAGCCGACGCAGTGTGCGCTCTGGCTGCGGCCGGCGGTGCCGCCGGAGCAGCGCAATTTCTTCTACCGCGGCTTCAACGCCGTCTATAACCGGCTCGAGCGCGGTTACACCCGCCTGATCGGCTTCCTGGTCAGGCACGCCACCGTCTCGGTCGCGGTGGCGCTGGTCCTGATCGGGATCGGCGGCTACGGCCTGTCGCGGGTGCCGACCGGCTTCCTGCCGATCGAGGACCAGGGCTATCTGATCGCCGCCGTGCAGCTGCCCGACGGCGCCGCGCTGGAGCGAACCCAGACGGTGCTCGACAGAGCGAGTGAGCTGATCAAGGACACCCCAGGCGTCCAGCAGGTCATCACCATCGCCGGCATCTCCGCGCTCGACAACAGCGCCAGCCTTGCCAATGCCGGCGTCGCCTACATCATCCTGAAGGACTGGGAGGCGCGCAAAGGGCCCGGCGAGGATCTGCGCTCGCTGGTGTACGGGCTCAACGACAAGCTCGCGACCATCATGGAGGCGCGCACCATCGTGCTGCCGCCGCCGCCGATCCAGGGCATCGGCAACGCCGCCGGCTTCTCGATGCAGGTCGAGCTGCGCGACGGCAACAGCGATTTCGCCAAGCTGCAGGCCATCACCGGGGCGATGGTCAGTAACGGCCAGAGCCAGAGCGCGCTGCAGCGCGTGCAATCCTCGTTCCGCTCGTCAGTGCCGCAATTCAACGTCGAGATCGATCGCGTCAAGACCCAGACGCTGCACGTCACCACCGATCAGGTGTTCTCGGCGCTATCGACTTATCTGGGCTCATCCTACGTCAACCAGTTCAACAAGTTCGGCCGCGTGTTCCAGGTCTACACCCAGGCCGATCCGGCGTTCCGCGTCACCGAGCACGACATCGCCAACATGCAGGTGCGCAACTCGAACGGCGACATGATCCCGATCGGCACCGTCGCCAAGATCACGCCGGCCAACGGCCCGTCGCTGATCAGCCTCTACAACCTCTATCCATCCTCGACCGTCATCGGCCTGCCGGCGCAGGGCTATTCCTCCGGCCAGTCGCTGAAGCTGATGGAAGAGATCGCGGACAAGACGCTGCCGCCGGGCACCGGCTATGAATGGACCGCGATGTCCTATCAGGAGAAGGCGGTCTCGAACCAGATCTATTGGGTGTTCGGCCTCGCCATGCTGCTGGTCTATCTCGTGCTCGCCGGCCAGTATGAGAGCTGGTACGCGCCGATCTCGGTGATCCTCGCGGTGCCGCTGTCGCTGCTCGGGCCGATGCTGATCCTCAGCGGCCTCAAGATCGACAACAACCTCTATTGCCAGATCGGCTTGATCCTGCTCATTGCGCTGTCGGCCAAGAACGCGATCCTGATCGTCGAGGTCGGGCTCGAGCTGCACGGCCGCGACGGCAAGCCGCTCCTGGATTCCGCGATCGAGGCGGCGCGCGCCCGCTTCCGTCCGATCCTGATGACGTCGTTCGCCTTCATCCTCGGCGTGGTGCCCCTGGTGCTCGCCACCGGCGCCGGCGCCAGCGCGCGCAAGTCGATCGGCATCACCGTGTTCTCGGGCATGCTGGCCTCGACCTGCCTCGCAGTGCTGTTCGTGCCGGCCTTCTTCGTGGTGGTGCAGCGCTTCGAGAACTGGCGCGCGTCGAAGAAGGGGCCGAAGGCGAAGGTGGCGGAAGTGAAGACCTGAGAGCCGAGCATCCACGTCCCAATGACGGAGTGCGCACCGTCGTCTAAGCCTTCTCCGCCGGCGCCTGACGAGCCTCGCCGCTCGAGACCAGCAGCACCGAGACCTTCGACTGCCTCAGCACAGCGGCGGCGACGCCGCCGAAGGAAAGATGGTCGGCCTGGATCCGGTCGACGCCCATGACCACGAGGTCGACGTCGGTGGTATCGATCTCGCGCAGGATCGCCGCCTCCGGCGCCCGGTTCACGCGCAGCGTCGTGGTGATGTCGACGTCGTAGCGGGCGGCGAGATCGCTGGTGTCCTTGAGGATGCCCGTCTCCTGGCTCAGTCCGCGCGAGGTGCCGCGCTGCGCGCCCTTGTCGCGCGTCGTCGTCACATAGATCACCCGGAGCGAGCCTGAGCCGGCCTGCGCCAGCGCCACCGCGACCTCGGCGCCGCGCTTGGAGACGCCGCTGCCGGAGACCGGAACGAGGATGTTGAGCGCGTCGGGCACCGGCTGCTTCAGGTGCCTGCCCTTGGCCACCACGATCGCGAGCGGCCCCTCGAACTCGGCGGCGATGTCCTCGATCTTCCGGTCGAAGCGATCCTTGGCGGCAGCGACCTTGTCGATGCCGACGACGAGAAGGTCAAAGCCCTTGCGCGCTTCGTCGGCAATGGTCTCGCCGAGCTCCGCGCGCCTGGTCCGGGTGACAACATCGACGCTGCCGGTACCCTCGTCACCATTGGCGGACACGGTTGCGGCCGCCTTCCTCACCACGGCTTCGTGGCTGTCGCCCTCGCCCTTGTCCTGCTCCCTGGCGCGCTCGCCGATGTGCAGCACGGTGATCGGCAGGCCGCGCATGCCGGCAATCACGCCCGCGACGTGCGCGGCGAAGGTGGCGTTGACGCTCTCGTCCACTGCGAGCAAGGGACGTTCGAGATTGGCGATGAAGCCGCGCTTCTCGAATTCTTCCCGCTCCAGCCGCTCCTTCTCCTCCTCGTTCACCGGCAGCTTTGCCAGCGCCGCGCGCAGCATCGGCGGCATCGCCATCGTGGTCAGGATCGCCATGGTCACGATCATCGTGAACAGGTTCTGGCTGAGCACGCCGATGGAGAGGCCGATGGTGGCGATGATCACCTCGGTCGAGCCGCGCGCATTCATGCCGCTGGCGAGCGCCAGCGACTCCCTCGCATTCAGCCCGCCCAGGGTGCCGCCGACGAACGCGCCGCCGAATTTGCCGACACTGGCGATCACGACCAGCAGGCCGGTGAGCATCAGGAGATTGGGATCGCGGAGCACCGAAAGGTCGGCGCTGAGCCCGGCGAGGCCGAAGAACACCGGCATGAAGAAGCTCGAGATCAGGCCGCGCAGGCGCTCGTCGATCTGCCGGGTCAGGATCGGAGACTCCCCGACCAGGATGCCAGCGACGAAGGCACCTAGCACGGTGTGGACGCCGATCAGATGCGTGATCATAGCCATGACGCTCATTAGCAGCAGGATCACCGTGATGACGGCCGCCGCGCTGACGAGATTGTCGTTCGCCCAGCGGATCAGCTGGAACACCAGGCGACGGCCAATGGTGAAGCTGACGGCCAGGAAGGCGAACGTTCCCAGCATGGCCTTCGCCACGGAGGCGACATCGAGCGTGCCGTGCGAGGCCAGGCTGAAGATGACGGCGATGATGATCCAGCCGATGGTGTCGTCGATGACGGCGGTCGCGACGATGATCTGCCCGACATTGCGGCGCATGAAGTTCATCTCGCGCACGACCACGGCGACGATCTTCACCGAGGAGATCGACAGCGCCGTGCCCATGAACAGCGAGGCCACGAGGCGCGCGTGCGGATCGGGCAGCAGCGCATCCGGCAGGAACTCGCCGAGCGCAAAGCCGAAGGCGAAGGGCACGAGGATGCCGGCAATCGAGATCGCGATCGCCGCCTTGCCGACCTTCCGCACCAGTTTGAGGTCGGTCTCCATGCCGGTCAGCAGCAGCAGCAGCAGAATGCCGAACTGGGCGATGCCGTCGATCATCGCCTTCTGCTCGGGCGTCTTCGGGAAGATCGCGTGCTGCGCCTCGGGCCAGATCCAGCCGAACAGCGACGGCCCCAGGATGATGCCGGCGAGCAGTTCGCCCATCACCGAGGGTTGGCCGATGCGCTGCATGATCTCGCCGAGACCGCGGCCGACCCCGATCAGCAAGACGATCTGCGCCACCAGGAGGAATTCGGACGGGCCGGCCGATTTGCCGCCCTCAGCACTCGCCGCAATGGTGGTGAGGACAAGCGCCGCGGGGACAAGGCCGACCGGTCGGAGCAGGCTCCACTGCATGCGGGTGTCATTCCCCCTTCATCTGCCCGACGAAGCGCCGGGGCGACGGGGGTAGAACCCGCGGGAGGCGGAGGGAGTTCCGGCTTTCCGCTGCCGGGCCTTGGGGGGCTTCAACAATAAGTGCGAAAACAACCCCATGCACAGTAGAACGGCGTTGTTGGCGTTGAGGTTTTCCGGCGGCAACCGGCGTTTGACACGTCGGGCAAAACACCGGCAGAATGGCATCATCGGCACCACGCGACGTGCCGCCACATCCCCCGTCATTGCGACTGTTCCCCGTCATTGCGAGGAGCTCTTGCGACGAAGCAATCCAGAGTCCCTCCACGGAAGATTCTGGATTGCTTCGCTGCGCTCGCAATGACGGTGTGGCGTGAGCAGCGCGCCTCACGATGGCGCTTCACGCCGCCTGCGGCGTCCGGATCTCGCGCGGCAGGATCAGCGCGGCGGCGATCGCGAGCAGGCAGAGGGCGGCGAAGGCGTGCAGCATGGTGACGAAGCCGCCCTGCTCGTAGAGCCAGGCGACCAGGCCGACCGAGGCGCCGGCCGCGGTGAAGCCGACGAAATAGCGCACGGCATAGGCGCGCGAGCGCCACTCTTCCGTGGTGTATTTGCCGACCATGGCGTCGTTCACCGTGACCTGCCCGAACGCGCCCATGACGATGCCGATCGAAACCACGATCAGCGGCAGATTGGACAGGCTTGCGGCCAGATACAGGAACGGCGCCAGCATGAAGGACAGCGGCAGCGCCACCGTCTTCAGCGAATAGCGGTCGAGTAGCCGCCCGATCGTGTACTGCGTCATCGCGCCGAACACGTAGACACCGGCCGCGATGACGCCGAGCAGCGCCGGGCTCTTGGTCAGGTCCGCGAGCCGCTCTGCGAACAGCTTTGGCAGCGCCACGGTGACGGCGTTGAAGGTGGTGGAGATCGCGATCACGACGATCAGCAGCGACAACACCACGCGCCACATGTCCTGCTTGGCGACGCGCGCCTGCGCCGCCGCCTGCTTGGCGCCTTTGCGGTCCTCGTGCACGACCGTCAGCGCAAACGCGATGCCGATCAGGATGGTGACGATGCCGGGAACGATGAAAGCAAACCGCCAGCCGAGATATTGGCCGATCACGCCGGTGACCAGCGCCGAGGAGGCAACGCCAAGATTGCCCCAGACGCCGTTGAGCCCCATCTCGCGGCCGAGCTTGTCGGCATAGGACACGATCATCGCGGTGCCGACGGGATGATAGATCGAGGCAAACATGCCGATCGCGAGCAGCGCCGCGCCGAGCTGCGCCGGGGTCTGCACGAAGCCGACCGCAATCATGGAGGCGCCGATGCCGACGAAGAAGATCAGCATCATATGCCGGCGGCTCCAGCGGTCCCCGAGCCAGCCGGTGAGCAGCGAGCCCGCGCCGAAGGCGACGAAGCCCGGCGTCGCGTAAGGCAAGAGTTCCGAATAGGCCATGCCGAGCGCCGGCCCCATGATGATGACGGCGGCGGCAAAGATCAGCATCGAATAATGGTCGATGAAATGGCCGGCATTGACGAAACTGATGACCCGGCTGGGGCTGTTCATACGAATCCTCTCCTGCTCCGAAATGAGTTATATGTTCTGGGCATGACGGGATGCTGCCAATGACTGTCGTCGAAACGCCAATCGTCCGGGAGGTCCGGGGCAACCACCGCTCGACCGCGGGCGTGCACCTGGTCGCGCGCGACTATCCCAAGGGCTTGCGGATCGACCCGCACTTGCACCGCGAGGCGCAGCTGATCTATGCCGCCAAGGGCACCATGCAGGTGACGACGCCCGGAGGGCGCTGGCTGGTGCCGCCGGACCGCGCGGTCTGGGTGCCCGCCGGGCTCGAGCACGCCATCGACCTGCTCGCCGACATCGAGATGCGCACGCTGTATTTCGACCTGCCCTGGCTGAAGCGCGAGCAGCAATATGAGGGACTGACCAAGGAGTTCGTGGTCCGGGTGTCGCCGCTGCTGCACCAGGCGATCCTGGCGCTGTTCGATGCGGGCAATACCGAGGCGCGGACCGAGCTACTGGTTCGTCTCGTGATGCTGGAATTGCACCAGGCCGAGGATTCCACGACCTTCGTGCCGCTGCCGCGCGAAGTGCGCTGCCGCCGCGCCGCGATGATCGTGCTCGACGATCCCACCGGCTTGCACGACATCGACACGCTGGCGCGCGCGGTCGGAACCTCCGCGCGCACGCTGTCGCGGCTGTTCTCGACGGAAACGCAGCTGAGCTTCAAGAGCTGGTGCCAGCGCGCAAGGATTGCGGCGGCGATCCAGCGGCTATCGACGGATGCGAACGTGTCGGTGAAGCAGCTTGCGACGCAGCTGGGCTATGCCAGTGTGCCGGCGTTCTCGGCGGCGTTCCGGCAGGTGACGGGGCGGACGCCGACGGAGTTTGCCACACACTCAGTGTCATCGCCCGCGAAGGCGGGCGATCCAGTATTCCAGAGGCGGCGCGGCTAGAGCCGAGGAGCCGCGGCGTACTGGATGCCCCGGTCAAGCCGGAGCATGACAGCGCGTTGCGTGGCGTCACACAACCCTCGCGAGGCATGACAGCCCACCCAGGGGCACAGCCCAACTAAAGATGCCGCATTCCCCTGCTTGATTGTGATCGGCTTCCGCCTAAATCCCATGTAAGCTTCCGCATCGCACAAACCGGAATCGAAAAGTCCAGATGGCCAACGCCTTCTTCTCCGACCTGCTCGCCACCATCTCCGAGCGCGGCCGCACGCTGCTTCGCCGCGGCGACGGCTCGGACACCAAACCAGACGCCGCCGGGCTGATGGCGCTTTGCGACGCGCTGCTCTCGGGCCGGGGCGAAGCCTCGGGCACCGCCATGGCGCGCGAGGTGCTCGATCTCTACCAGGAGCTGGATGCGGCCGGACGCCGCGCTTTCTTCGAGGCGCTGGTGCGCGATTTCGGCCCCGATCGCGAGCGGCTGTCCAAGGCGATCGAGAAATGGCGCGCCAAGCCCACCGACGAGGACGCGAGCTCGCTGCATTTCGCTTCCGAGCCGCGACGGCAGGAGCTGATCCGCCGCCTCAACCGCGCGCCGGGCGGCACCGGCGACCTCGTCAGCATGCGGGCCGATCTGCTCGGCATGATGAACGGGCACACCGATCTCGCCGCGCTCGATCGCGACGTCTCACATCTTCTCTCTTCGTGGTTCAACAGGGGGTTTCTCGTGCTGCGCAGGATCGACTGGTCGACCCCGGCCAACATCCTCGAAAAGATCATCCGTTACGAAGCCGTGCATGAGATCTCTGACTGGGACGATCTGCGCCGCCGCATCGATCCGGTCGACCGCCGCTGCTACGCCTTCTTCCACCCGGCGATGGTCGACGAGCCCCTGATCTTCGTCGAGGTGGCGCTGACCGAGACCATTCCCGGCGCGATCGCGCCGCTGCTCGCGGTCGACCGCCAGCATCTGCCGATCGAACGTGCCCGCACCGCGGTGTTCTATTCGATCTCCAACACCCAGCGTGGCCTTGGCGGCATCTCGTTCGGCAGCTTCCTGATCAAGCAGGTGGTCGAGGAGCTGCGCCGCGAGCTGCCGAAGCTCGACACCTTCGTGACGCTCTCGCCGGTTCCGGGCTTCATGCAATGGGTGAAGCAGGACAAGGACCTGCCGCTGTCGGACGAGGACCGCGAGACGCTGAAGCGTCTCGACGATCCCACATGGTTCGAGCATCCCGAGACGACAGCGCTGCTGCGCAGCATTCTGGAGCCGCTCGCGGCGCACTTCTTCCTGAAGGCACGTACGCCGAAGGGCAAGCTGATCGACTCCGTCGCCCGCTTCCATCTCGGCAACGGCGCCCGGCTCGAGCGCATCAACTGGCTAGGGGATCTCTCACCAAAGGGCATGCGCGAGTCCGCCGGCGTCATGGTCAACTACCTCTACCGCCTCGACGACATCGAGAAGAACCACGAAGCCTACGCCAACGACGGCGAGGTCGTGGCGTCCAGCGCGGTGAAGAAGCTGCTGAAGGGCGAAGGACGGCGGCTCTTGGATATGCGGTTGTCGTAAGGGACGCTCGCTCGCGCCACCGTCATTGCGAGGAGCTCGCGACAAAATTGCGCAGCAATTTTGCGCTGATGCGACGAAGCGACCCAGACTGCCTCCGCAGAAAGCCTCTGGATTGCTTCGCTGCGCTCGCAATGACGAAGTGTGTTGCGGCAGCTCGTGTATCTCAACCTGCCGTTCGCCGCGGACCAAGGCGTCCGCAATCGCGCTCGATCTTTCCATCGTCATTGCGAGGAGCTCTTGCGACGAAGCAATCCAGACTGCCTCCGCGGAACGACTCTGGATTGCTTCGCTGCGCTCGCAATGACGGAGTGTGTGGCGGCAGGCCGGCTACTCCGCCAGCGCCTTCATTTCCTTGTAGAGATCCGACTTGCCTTCGAACCCGATGCCTGCCAGCTCCGGCATGGTGATGTGGCCATTCTCGACGCTGATACCGTCGGGGAAGCCGCCATAGGGCTGGAACAGGTCGGGGTAGCTTTCGTTGCCGCCGAGGCCGAGGCCGGCTGCAATGTTGAGCGACATCTGGTGGCCGCCATGCGGGATGCAGCGGCTGGGCGACCAGCCGCAGGTCTTCAGCACCTCCAGCGTGCGCTGGTATTCGCACAGGCCGTAGGACAGCGCGCAGTCGAATTGCAACCAGTCGCGATCGGGGCGCATGCCGCCGTAGCGGATCAGGTTGCGGGCGTCCTGATGGCTGAACAGGTTTTCGCCGGTTGCCATCGGGCCGGGATAGAACTCGGCGAGCGCGGCTTGCAGTGCGTAATCGAGGGGATCGCCGACCTCCTCGTACCAGAACAAGGGATAGTCGCGCAGCATTTTTGCGTAGGCGATGCCGGTCTCGAGGTTGAAGCGGCCATTGGCGTCGACGGCGAGCTGGGCGTCCTTGCCGATCTCCTTCAGCACCGCCTCGATGCGGGTGCGGTCCTCGTCGATCGGGGCGCCGCCGATCTTCATCTTCACGACGTTGTAGCCGCGGTCGAGATAGCCGCGCATCTCGCCGCGCAGCATCGAGAGGTCCTTGCCGGGATAGTAATAGCCGCCGGCGGCATAGACGAAGACGCGCGGATTGGCGGTCACGCCGTGACGCTCGGCAAGCAGGCGGAACAGCGGCTTGCCCGCGATCTTCGCCACCGCGTCCCACACCGCCATATCGATGGTGCCGACCGCGACCGAGCGCTCGCCATGGCCGCCCGGCTTCTCGTTGGTCATCATCGCGGCCCAGACCTTGTCGGGGTCGAGATTGTCGCCGGCGGCATTGAGCAGCGAGTTCGGATCAGATTCGAGAATGCGCGCGGCAAAGCGCTCGCGGATCAGGCCGCCCTGCCCGTAGCGCCCGTTGGAGTTGAAGCCGTAGCCGACGACGCGCTTGCCGTCGCGCACCACGTCGGTGACGACGGCAACCAGGCTCGTCGTCATCTTGGTGAAGTCGATATAGGCATTGCGGATCGGCGAGGAGATCGGTTTTGTAATTTCGCGGACGTCGACGATGCGGACGGACATAGGGTTTGGCCTTTGGTGCTTGTTGTCGTCATTGTGAGGAGCTCGCGACAAAATTGCGTAGCAATTTTGCGCTGATGCGACGAAGCAATCCAGATCGTCACTGCGGAAAGATTCTGGATTGCTTCGCTTCGCTCGCAATGACGAGGAGAGAGCGGTGCGCGCTCAGCTCGAACTACTTCTTATCCCTGAAATACGGCTCGACGGAACCGTGCACCTTGATGGTCAGCGGGTTGCCGTAGCGGTCCTTGGCGTTGCCGGCGGTGACGCGGACCCAGCCTTCGCTGATGCAGTATTCCTCGACATTGGTCTTCTCGATGCCCTTGAAGCGGATGCCGACGTCGCGCGCCAGGATGTCCGCGTTGTAATAGGGACTGTTCGGATCGACCGACAGGCGGTCCGGAAATTCGTCGCTCATGATTGTCTCGCTCACAGCAGTGTTTCGATTTGATTGCGCAATCCTTCGGGCCGCGCGGTCGGCGCGTAGCGCGCGACCACCTTGCCGGCACGGTCCACCAGGAATTTGGTGAAATTCCATTTGATGGAGGCGCCGAGAAGCCCGGATTGCTGCCGTTTCAGGTACTCGTACAACGGATGTGCGTTGGCGCCGTTGACATCGATCTTCTCGAACAGCGGGAAGGTGACGTCGTAATTGGTCGAACAGAACGCCTGGATCTCGTCCGCCTGCCCCGGCTCCTGCGCGCCGAACTGGTTGCAGGGAAAGCCGAGCACCGAGAAGCCGCGCGGCGACAGATCGCGATAGAGATCCTCCAATCCGCGATATTGCGGCGTGAAGCCGCATTTGCTCGCGGTGTTGACGATCAGCAGCACCTGTCCCTCGAAACGGCGCATCGGCACCTCCTCGCCGGCGAGCGAGTTGGCCCTGAAGTCGTAGATAGCAGTCATCGCTAGCCCACGGGATCGATCGGCGACGGCGGCACGCCGCCGGCCTCGATCGCTTCGCCCGCGAGCAGGCACAGATCCTCGCGGTAGCGGCCGGAGACGATGTGCACGCCGACGGGCGCCTTGCCGACGAGACCGGTGGAGACGACGAGGCCCGGCAAGCCCATGAAGGGAATCGCGATCTGCGGCAGCTGCGCTTCCCAGACGCGCTTGAAAGACTCGTCATCCTTGAGGTCGAGATGATCGGGGAACGGCAGTTCGCCGGAGACCGGCGTCAGCAGCACGGCATATTTTTCGAAGAACAGCATCCATTCGCGGGTTAGCGTCGCGCGGCGGGTCAGCGCCTTCGCGTAATTCGCCTGGTCCATCGGCGTAACCCTGCTGCGGTTACCGCGCAGGCAGGCCAGCGCACCGGGATCGCCCTCGCGCTCGGCCGCCTCTAGCTGCGCCTCGTAGCCATCGCCGAGCCACAGCTTGATCTGCCACTCGACCGCGTCGCGCATGGGCGGCGTGTCCGCGATGACGTCAACGGTCCAGCCCGCGCGCTCCAGCCGCTTGCCGGCATCGCTCACCGCCGCCTTCACCTCCGGCGTGGTGGCAAGGCCGCCCGGATTGAGACAGAGCGCGGCACGCTTCGGCCGTGCGGGGCCTTCCAGCGGCACCGGCACGAACCAGGGATCGCGGATGTCGCGGGCCGACATCGCGGCGAGTGAAATCCGCAAGTCGTTGACGGTGCGCGCCAGCGGGCCGGAGACCGCCATGATCTGCGGCCCGATCGGGCGCTCCGGCAGTGCGGGATTGAAAGCAGGAATGCGGCCGAGCGTCGGGCGCAGGCCGTGCACGCCGCAGGCATAGGCGGGATAGCGGATCGAGCCGGCAATGTCGGTGCCGTGGGCGATGTGGCCGATGCCGGCCGCGACCGCCGAGCCGGCGCCGCCGGAGGAGCCGCCCGGGGTCAGCGAAGCATCGCGGGGGTTCTTGGTGTCGCCATGGATCAGATTGGTGGTGAACCAGCGGTAGGAAAAGGCCGGACAATTGGTGCGGCCGAGCAGGATGGCGCCGGCTTTGCGGAAATTGGCGACCACCGGATTGTCCTCGCGCGCGATCAAGTCGCGCTGGAGTTTCAGCCCGTTGGTGGTGGCAAAGCCTTCCTGGTCGACATTGGCCTTGATGGTGACGGGCACGCCCGCGAGCACGCCGGGGTCCTCGCCCCGCGCGATGGCGGCATCAACGGCGTCAGCCTGCTTGAACACGTCGTCCGGCCGGTGGTCGATCACCGCGTTGAGCGCGGGATTGACGGCGTCCAGGCGGGCGAGACCGGCCTTGGCGGCCTCCCTGGCGGACACCTTTTTGGACTTGACGAGGGCGGCGAGGTCGGCGGCCGACAGGCGCCAGAGATCTTGCATGGCTTGCTCCGTATGACCGGCGTCTTTTAGCGCCGGGAAGGCGGCAAAGCCATGCGGATTTCGCAGGGGCGAAGGGCGGGTTTGGCGGCGGGTGGTGCCTCATTCTCCGTCATTGCGAAGAGCTCGCGACAAAATTGCGCAGCAATTTTGCGCTGATGCGACGAAGCAATCCAGACTGCCTCCGCAGAGGGATTCTGGATTGCTTCGCTACGCTCGCAATGACGGTGGAGGGAGTTGCGCGCCCCTTACCCGACCCGTGGGCCCCTAATGCCTGGTTGCGGACTGGTCCGGCATGTCCAGGAGCGCCTCGGTGAAGGGAAACTCCAGCACGATCTCCCCGTCGTCATCGGTCACCTCGATGACGGCCTCGAGCAGGGCCGGCTGGGCGCCCTCCGACTTCACCACTTCCAGGATCATCTGGCGCGCGACCTCCCAGGCGCGATCGGGGTTGCGCAGATCCTCGCCGTCAGGATCCACGATCAGTTCGTCGCCGATACGGGTGTTGAAGAAATATCTGGGCATGCCTGATCCAATGGGGTCGCTGTAGCCGATTGGAAGCCGTTCTATACTCACAACTCGTTTATCCCGACAGGGATCACGACCTATCGGCGTTTTTGCGCATGCCATTCGCTCATCTTTACGGCCGTAATGCGCTCTCTTTGCGGTGCAACAATTCCGCCGGCCTACTACCTTGGTCGGGAAAATTTCACTGGCGAACTTTTCCGCCCGCATTAACTTAAGCGCGGGCGGATACGTCCGGTTTCGCGAAAATAAAATGGAGAGCCAAATGGCCTGGAAAGCCCCGAAGATCGTCGAAGTGCCCTGCGGCATGGAAATCAACATGTATGTGAGCGCCACCCGCAAGTAAGCGGCGGGCGGTCTGCGTTCAGCGCAGGTGGATCTTTCGATCACAATAGGTTGCCGGAAGACATGATCTTTGTCGGCACTCCGTGTCGACCCGAGATCCACCTCGCAGCGTTCCCTCCAGGAGACGGATCATGCTTCGCGTCGTCGTCCTGGGCGCCGCAGCCGGCGGCGGAGTGCCGCAATGGAATTGCGGCTGCGAGGGCTGCCGAGCGGCCCGTGCCAGCGGCCATGACCTCTTGAGAACCCAGGCGTCGGTGGCCTTCAGCGGCGACGGCGAGCACTGGTTCCTGATCAACGCCTCCCCCGACCTTCGCCAGCAATTGAACGCCACGCCGCAGTTGCACCCGAAGACGGGCGCGTTGCGCCATACGCCGATTGCCGGCGTGATCCTGACCAACGGCGAAGTGGACGCGGTCGCAGGCCTGCTGTCGATGCGCGAGGGCTCGCCCTTCACGATTTACGCGCATGAGAAGGTGCTGGCGATCCTGGAGAGCAACAGCATCTTCAACGTGCTGAACGAGAAGAACGTACGGCGTCAGCCGATCGACATCGGCGAGCCGTTCGAGCCGCGACTGCCGGATGGCGCGCGTTCAGGGATCGAGGTGCTGCCGTTCGCGGTGCCGGGCAAATCCGCCTGGTATCTGGAAGGCAAGGCGCATCCGGGCGGGGAGACCGGCGATGGCGATACGCTGGGCCTGAAAATTACCGACAAGACCAGCGGCAAGTGCTTCTATTTCATCGCCGCGTGCGCCGAGGTCACCGACGCGCTCAAGGCCGAGATCGACGGCGCCGCGCTGGTGTTCTTCGACGGCACGGTCTGGCGCGACGACGAGATGATCAGGGCCGGGCTCGGCCACAAGACCGGCAAGAGCATGGGCCATGTCGCGATGTCCGGCGGCGACGGCGCGATCGCGCGGCTGGCCGACCTCGCTATCGACAGGAAGATTTTTCTGCATATCAATAACTCGAATCCGGCGCTGCTGCCCGCTTCACCCGAGCGGAAAGCCACTGAAGAGGCGGGCTGGCAGATACCCGCGGATGGAACGGAGATTGTGCTGTGAATGCCGCGTCACTGACAGGAATGACCGCGCTCTCGATCGGCAAGGACATCAAGCTCAACTCGGCCGAGGAGCTCGAGGCGACGCTGCGCCATATCGGGGCGACGCGCTATCACAGCCTGCATCCGTTCCATAAGCTGCTGCATGGCGGCAAGCTGAACAAGGGTCAGGTGCAGGCCTGGGCGCTGAACCGCTACTATTACCAGAGCACGATCCCGATCAAGGACGCGGTCGTCATCTCGCGCTTCCGCGACCGCGCCACGCGTCTGGAATGGCGCCACCGCATCGAGGACCATGACGGCGACGTCGGCAGCGAGGGCGGCATCGAGCGCTGGCTGAAGCTGACCGAGGGCCTGGGCCTCGACACGGCTTACGTGGAATCGACCGAGGGCATCCTGCCGGCGACGCGCTTCGCGGTCGAGGCCTATGTCCACTATTGCCGCGAGAAGAGCCCGCTGGAGGCGATCGCCTCCTCGCTCACCGAATTGTTCGCGCCGAACCTGCACGAAGAGCGCATCTCCGGCATGCTGGCGCATTACGACTTCGTCAACCCCGACATCATGAGCTACTTCAAGCGACGCCTGACCCAGGCGCCACGCGATGCCGGCTTTGCGCTCGACTATGTCAAGGCGCATGCCACGACCCCGGAGCAACGCGCGCAGGTGTGCAACGCGCTGATCTTCAAGACCAACGTGCTGTGGGTGCAACTGGATGCGCTCTATCACGCCTATGTCGAGGGCCACATTCCGCCGGGCGCGTTCGTGCCCAAAGCGGGCTAAAAAGGAGCAGCAATGGCCGGGCCGCGGAACATCAGCGTCAGCGAGGCAAGCCGCCCCGTGCTGCCGCGGCATGCCAAGCTGAAGTATGACGAGACGCGAAAGGTCTGGGTGATCCTGGCGCCGGAACGGGTGTTGGCCCCGGACGAGATCGCAGTCGAGGTCTTGCAGCTCTGCGACGGCCAGCGCAATGTCGGCGACGTCGCCGATCAGCTGGCCGCGAAATACGCCGCGCCGCGCGAGGCGATCCTCACTGACGTCATCGTCATGCTGCAGGATCTCGCCGACAAGGGCTTTCTCACGGAGGCCCGGGAGAAGACGTCATGAGCGATGTGCTCGGCAATCCCACCATCCCGCCAGATGTTAGCGACAGCCTCGCGGTGCTGGAGAAGCAGCGCTCGACGGCGGAGACGTTCGGCATTCCGCTCGCCGTGCTGCTCGAAATCACCCATCGCTGCCCGCTGCAATGCCCCTATTGCTCCAACCCGGTCGAGCTCGACCGCTCGAGCAAGGAGCTGACGACAGAGGAATGGAAGAAGGTATTGAGCGAGCTCGCCGAAATCGGCGTGCTTCAGGTGCATTTCTCCGGCGGCGAGCCGACGGCGCGGAAGGACCTGGTCGAGCTGGTCAAGCATGCCAGCGACGCCGGGCTCTATACCAACCTGATCACCTCGGCCGTGCTGCTGACGCGCGAGCGGCTGAGCGATCTTGCGGATGCCGGGCTCTGCCACGTCCAGATCAGTTTCCAGGGCGTTGAAGAGGGCCTTGCCGATCGCGTCGCCGGTTACAAAAACGGTCACCGCAAGAAGCTCGAAGTCGCCAGATGGACGCGCGAGCTCGATCTGCCGCTCACCGTGAATGCGGTGATGCATCGGCAGAACCTGCACCAGCTCCCCGACATCATCCAGATGGCGGTCGATCTCGATGCCGATCGGCTCGAGGTCGCCAACGTGCAATATTACGGCTGGGCGCTGAAGAACCGGGCCGCGCTGATGCCGACGGTGGCGCAGCTCGACGAATGCACCCGCCTCGTCGAGGAGGCGCGCGAGCGGCTCAAGGGGACGCTTGCGATCGACTACGTCGTTCCCGACTATTACGCGCTGCGGCCGAAGAAATGCATGGGCGGGTGGGGCCGGCAGTTCTTCAACATCTCGCCCGCCGGCAAGGTGCTGCCCTGTCACGCCGCCGAGAGCATCACCGGGCTCGAGTTCGAATCCGTGCGCTCCAATCACTCGATCGCCTGGATCTGGCAGAATTCCGACGCCTTCAACCGCTATCGCGGCACCGGCTGGATGAAGGAGCCGTGCAAGTCTTGCGAATTCCGCGAGATCGATTTCGGCGGCTGCCGCTGCCAGGCCTTCGCGCTGACGGGCGATGCCGCCAACACCGATCCGGCCTGCGCGCTGTCGCCGCTGCACGAGACCATCTTCAAGCAGGCCGAGCGCGAGGCCGAGGGCGAGACCAACCGCTTCCTCTATCGCAACTTCGCCGGCGGCACTCTGGAATCCGAGAATGGGACCTGACGCCGACGCGGCCAGCTCGATCAGGCGGGCCGATCCGTTTGCGCCGCTGACCTCCGACATGCTCGATGTCGGCGACGGCTTTGAGCTCTATGTCGAGAGCATCGGCCGCGCCGACGGCATCCCCGCGATCTATCTGCATGGCGGGCCTGGCAGCGGCTGCCAGCCCGACCATCGCCGCCTGTTCGATCCTGATCGCTTCTGCGCCGTGTTGTTCGACCAGCGCGGCTGCGGCCGCAGCCGTCCGAAGGGATCGCGCGAGTACAACACCACAGTGCATCTGATCGCGGACATGGAGAAGATCCGCGAGAAGTTTGGCTTCCAACGCTGGATGGTGGTCGGCGGCTCCTGGGGCGCGACGCTGGCGCTCGCTTATGCAGAGGCGCATCCCGAGCGCGTCTGTGGCATCGCGCTGCGGGCGACGTTCCTTGGCACGCGGGCGGAGGTCGAGACGGCGTTCACCTCGCGCCTGTCGCAATTCTATCCCGCGCTGTACGAGGATTTTCTCAGCGTGCTACCGCTCGAAGAGCGCGCGCGGCCGGTGGAGGCCTATTGGCGCCGCATCCTCGATGCCGATCCCACCGTGCACGGTCCCGCCGCGCGGGCCTGGCACGACACCGAGCGCACCTTGTCCGAGCACAAGCCCGCCAAGACGCGGCTGGACCTGGCCTCGTTGAACGTGTGGCGCACGCTGCCCGCGACGCCGTTCATGGAGGCGCACTATTTCGTCAACGACAGCTTCATGACCGAGAGCCAGCTGTTGCGCAATGCGGGGCGGCTCGCCGGCATCCCCGGCATCATCGTCCAGGGCCGCTACGATCTGTTGTGCCCGCCCGAGACGTCGCAGGCACTCGCGAAGGTTTGGCCGAATTCCGAGCTTCGCATCGTGAAAGAAGCCGGACATTCGCTCTATGATGCCGGCGTGCGGGACGCGGTCATGAAGTCGATCGCGGACCTCGCGTCGAAGACCGCGCGATAACAGGATAAGAAGAATGCCGCTCGCCGGGAAAGGCATGCTGCTGACGTCGATGAACATCGACGCGGCCGATGAGGCCGATTTCAACCGCTGGTACGATCGCGAGCATCTGGAAGAACGCGTCGCGATCGACGGATTCCTGGAGGCGCGGCGCTATGTCGCGCATGCCGCCAATCCCAAATATCTCTGCCTGTATTCGACCGCCACACTCGACGTGCTCGATAGCCCCGCCTACCGCGCGCGGCTCGCGAGCCCGACCGACTGGTCGCGGCAATGCATGGCACGTTTCAAGGATATGCTCCGCGTCGTCGCGCGCGTCACCATCAGCAACGGCACCGGACGTGGCGCCGCGCTCGGCGTGGTGCGGCTGCGGCCGACACCCGACAACGCAACGCGATGGCGTGATGCTCTGCACGTCAAGCTGGCGCCGGACCAGCGCGACGGCATCATCTCCATGCATCTTCTGGAGAGCGAGCCCGCATTGTCGGGTGCAACGGCGGACATTCCGGCGGTGCGCAATGAAGGCGCGCACGACTGGTTCGTGCTGATCGACGGCACGCATGTCGGCGCCGTCTCGGCCGTCATCGCCGAGCGCTTCACCGGCCCCGCCGCCTCGCCCCTGCCGCCTCCCGTTTCCGTCGGCACCTATTGCCTGATGTGGGATTTGGCCAAGAGCGACATCCCGCGCGGTTAGAGCATGATGAAGTGAGACTCGATCGGTTGGCGGGGCTTCACCTCTCCCTGCGGGAGAGGTGAACCATCGGCTCTCATCCAATTTTAGCACACTCACAGGCATCGCAATATGCTGCACCGCACGCACATCACGCGCGGCCGTTAATGCTGTGCGCGCGTAGCTCCCATGAAAGGCGGTGATCGCGCAAATTTGCCGTTGTACTTCGGAGCCGTTCTAATAAGCTAACCCAATGACGTCATTCAGAAACCAGATCGAAGCGCATTAAGCGCTCGCCAAGCTCAAGAAAAGGCCGCGGGGTCTTTGGGGCCTGCGCGGACAGGGTAGGAATGAAACCGACCGATATTGCGGCCCCCGACTACTTTCACAAAGTGGTCGATTGCCAGTGGGCCTGTCCTGCGCACACCCCGGTTCCCGAATATATCCGACTGATCGCCCAAGGCCGCTACAGCGACGCCTACATGATCAATTGGAAATCGAACGTGTTCCCTGGAATTTTGGGACGCACCTGCGATCGTCCGTGCGAGCCGGCGTGCCGGCGCGGGCGCGTCGAGGACAATCCGGTCGCGATCTGCCGCCTCAAGCGCGTCGCCGCCGACTTCAAGGACGACATCAGGCAGCGCCTGCCGCGCCCAGCCGCGAAGAACGGCAAGCGCGTTGCGCTGGTCGGCGGCGGCCCGGCCTCGCTGACGGTGGCGCGCGATCTCGCGCCGCTCGGCTATCACTGCACCGTGTTCGACGCCGATCCCGAAGCCGGCGGCATGATGCGGACGCAGATCCCGAAATTCCGCCTGCCCAACTCGGTGATCGACGAGGAGACCGGCTACATCCTGGGTCTCGGCGTCGACTTCAAGGGCGGCCACCGCATCGACAGCATGAAGGCGCTGCTCGCGGAGAAATACGACGCGATCTTCGTCGGCTCCGGCGCGCCGCGCGGCCGCGAGCTCGACATTCCCGGCCGCAAGGAAGCCGCCGCCAACATCCATATCGGCATCGAATGGCTGGCCTCGGTGTCGTTCGGCCATACCGACAGAATAGGCAAGCGCGTGATCGTGCTCGGCGGCGGCAACACCGCGATGGATTGCTGCCGCACCGCGCGCCGGCTCGGCGGCGAAGACGTCAAGGTCGTCGTGCGCTCCGGCTTCGAGGAGATGAAGGCCTCGCCCTGGGAAAAGGAAGACGCGATCCACGAGGACATCCCGATCCTCAACTTCCTCGTCCCCGTCGCCTTCATCCACGACAATGGCAAGCTCACCGGCATCACTTTCCAGAAGGTGAAGGCCGAATACGACGCCAAGGGCCGCCGCAATCTCGTTCCATCAGGCGAGCCCGACCAGACCTTCGAATGCGACGACGTGCTGGTCGCGGTCGGCCAGGAGAACGCCTTTCCGTGGATCGAGCAGGATTGCGGCATCGAGTTCGACAAATGGCATATGCCCAAGGTCGATCCGGAGACCTTCGTCTCGACCAATCCAAAGGTGTTCTTCGGCGGTGACGCTGCGTTCGGCCCCAAGAACATCATCTGGGCGGTCGCGCACGGCCATGACGCCGCGCTGTCGATCCACAAACTGCTCTCGGGCGAGGATGTCAGCGAACGCCCGCTGCCGGAGGTGCAAATCTCCTCGCAGAAGATGGGCATCCACGAATGGAGCTATGACAACGACATCTCGATCGACAAGCGCTTCAAGGTGCCGCATCGCGACAAGGTCGTCGCGCTGAAGGACATCCGCGCCGAGGTCGAGCTCGGCTACGACGTCAAGCTCGCGCTCGGCGAGGCGCATCGCTGCCTGAACTGCGACGTGCAGACCGTGTTCTCGACCTCGCTCTGCATCGAGTGCGATGCTTGCGCCGACATCTGCCCGATGGATTGCATCACCTTCACCGATAACGGCGAGGAAAACGACCTGCGCCATCGCCTGAAGGCGCCCGCACCGCATCCGGACCAGGATCTCTACGTCTCTTCGGATCTCAAGACCGGGCGCGTGATGGTGAAGGACGAGGACGTCTGCCTGCATTGCGGGCTGTGCGCGGAGCGTTGTCCCACCGGCGCCTGGGACATGCAGAAATATTTCATCGAGATGACCCACGCAGGTTCGACATGCCCGACAAAAAGCCGCTCAGCAGCGTAAACGACTTCGTCGTCCGCTTCGCCAACGTCAACGGCTCGGGCTCGGCCAGCGCCAACGAGATGTTCGCGCGCGCGATCCTGCGCCATGGCGTTCCGGTCTCCCCACGCAACATCTTCCCCTCCAACATCCAGGGCTTGCCGACCTGGTACGAGGTGCGGGTGACGGAGGACGGCCATCTCGGCGCCCGCGGCGGCGTCGACATGATGGTGGCGATGAATCCGCAGACCTGGGACAAGGACGTCGCCGGCATCGAGCCCGGCGGCTACCTGTTCTACGATTCCACCAAGCCGATGCCGTCGACCAAGTTCCGCGACGACATCACCGTGATCGGCGTGCCGCTCACCGCGATCACCAATTCGACCTATACCGATCCGCGCCAGCGCCAGCTGTTCAAGAACATCATTTATCTAGGTAGCCTCAGTGCGCTGCTCGATATGGATCCGAAGCTGATCGAGCAGCTAATCGGCGAGCAGTACAAGGGCAAAGAGAAGCTGCTCTCCTCCAACGTCCACGCGCTGCATCTCGGCCGCGACTGGGCGCTGCAAAACCTGAAATGCCCGATCGGGCTCAGGGTGAAGAAGTCCGACAAGGTCGGCGATCGCATCTTCATCGAGGGCAATAGCGCCGCCGCGCTCGGCGCGGTCTATGGCGGCGCCACCGTGTGCGCCTGGTATCCGATCACGCCGTCCTCGTCGGTGGCGGAGGCCTTCACCGCCCACTGCAAGAAGTACCGCCACGATCCCGAAACCGGCAAGGCGAAATACGCGATCGTGCAGGGCGAGGACGAGCTGGCTTCGATCGGTATCGTCATTGGTGCCTCCTGGAACGGCGCCCGCGCCTTCACCGCGACCTCGGGCCCCGGCATCTCCTTGATGACCGAGTTCATCGGCCTCTCATACTTTGCCGAGATTCCGGCCGTGATCATGAACATCCAGCGCGCCGGCCCCTCGACGGGCATGCCGACGCGCACCCAGCAGTGCGACATCATCGCCTGCGCCTATGCCTCGCACGGCGACACCAAGCATGTGCTGCTGTTCCCGGAAGATCCCGCCGAAGCGTTCGAGTTCGCCGCCGCCGCGTTCGACCTCGCCGAACGGCTGCAGACCACCATCTTCCTGATGCTCGACCTCGACATCGGCATGAACCATCGGCTCTGCCGCCCACTGAAATGGGACGATGCCCGGCAATATGACCGCGGCAAGATCATGACGGCGGAGATGCTGGAGGAAGGCCGCGACTTCGGCCGCTATCTCGACGTCGATGGCGACGGCATCCCCTACCGGACCTATCCCGGGACACATCCGACCAAGGGCTCCTACTTCACCCGCGGCACCTCGCGCGACCGCTATGCGCGCTACTCCGAGGAAGGCACGGTCTACGCCGACAACATGCAGCGCCTGGTGCGCAAGTTCGAGACCGCGCAGGACCTCGTACCGCGGCCGCTGCAGGCCAATGCGGAACGGCCGACCAAATATGGCGTGATCTATTTCGGCTCGACCTCGCCGGCGATGGACGAGGCGGTCGGGCTGCTCGAGGCGCGCGGGCACCAGCTCGACCGTCTGCGCATTCGCGCCTTCCCGTTCCACTCCAGCGTGGCGAGCTTCCTCGCCGAGCACGACTTCGTCTACGTGGTCGAGCAGAACCGCGACAGCCAACTCCGCCAGCTCATCGTCAACGAGAACGGCATCGATCCCGTCCGCCTCGTGCCGATCGTGCATTACGACGGCACCCCGATCACCGCCCGCTTCATCGCAAAAGCCATTGGCGACCATCAGGATCACCTCAAGGTGACCCCGCTCCGCAAGGCCGTGTCATGATGATAGAGCGCAGGAATTGGATGCAATCACCTCTCCCCGCGTGCGGGGAGAGGTCGGATTGCGCAGCAATCCGGGTGAGGGGGACTCTCCACGAGTCGAACTCGTCGAAAGAGCCCCTCACCCCAACCCTCTCCCCGCGAAGAGCGGGGAGAGGGAGCAGAGAGAGACTGTCATGACCTACATCGCAAAGCCTAAATTCCATCATCCCGGGCTGAAGAAGAACGAGCTCGGCTATACAAGGCGCGACTACGAGGGCAAGATCTCGACGCTGTGCGCCGGCTGCGGCCACGATTCGATCACGGCGTCGATCATCGAGGCCTGCTATGAGCTCTCGATCGAGCCGCATCGGGTCGCAAAGATCTCCGGCATCGGCTGCTCGTCAAAGACGCCGGACTATTTCCTCGGCAACTCACACGGCTTCAACTCCGTGCATGGCCGCATGCCCAGCGTGCTGACAGGCGCCAACCTCGCCAACCGCGATTTGATCTATCTCGGCGTCTCCGGCGACGGCGATTCCGCCTCGATCGGCTTCGGCCAGTTCGCGCATTCGATCCGGCGTGCCGTCAACATGACCTATATCGTCGAGAACAACGGCGTCTACGGCCTGACCAAAGGCCAGTTCTCGGCCACCGCTGACCGCGGCTCGAAGAGCAAGAAGGGCGTCACCAACACCGACAACGCCATCGACCTCGTCGCGATCGCGCTGCAACTCGGTGCCACCTTCGTCGCGCGCAGCTTCTCCGGCGACAAGACCCAGCTCGTGCCGCTGATCGCGGCCGCAATCCGCCACAAGGGCGCGTCGTTCATCGACGTCATCAGCCCCTGCATCGCCTTCAACAACCATGCCGGCTCGACCAAGAGCTTCGACTATGTCCGCGAGCACAATGACGCGGTGAACCGGCTCGACGTCCTGGTCGACCGCGATCCGATCGCGGTGGACTATGCGCCGGGCACGGTGCAAGTGGTGGAACAGCACGACGGCAGCAAGGTCGCGCTGCGCAAGATCGACGCCGACTACGATCCGCATGACCGCTTGGGCGCGATGACCTTCCTGCAAAAGCACGCCGCCAAGGGGCAGATCGTCACCGGCCTGCTCTATGTCGACCCCGACGCGGAAGACCTGCACGAGCATCTCAACACGGTCGAGACGCCGCTCAACACGCTGGAGGCGGATGCGCTGTGCCCGGGCTCGGCGGTGCTGGACAAGATCAACGCGAGCCTGCGGTGATCATTTACTCCGCGCTGAAGCAAGCGGCCTGACGCGTATCGTAATCTTCTCCGACACGACCGGCGGCACGAACGGATAGTGCTTGGCGTCGCCGAGCACCAGCTGCAGCGTGTGGGTGCCCGGCGGAAGGTCCAGCATGGTTTCGGTCTGCCCTGCACCGAAGTGCAGGTGCGACTTGTCTTGCGGGATCGGCTCCTTGGGATCGATGGGATCGTTGACGTCGACCAGTAGATGGTGATGACCGGCGTTCTGGTAGTCATCGCCGGCATGCGTCACGCCCATGTTGCGTAAGCCGAACCGGACCCAGAATCCACCGCGAACTTTCTGCCCGTCATGCGGCGTGATGAAATAGAGTTTGGCGTCCTTGTGCGCGCTCTTGCCCTGCGAGTAGGCCGCGCCCGGGAGCAATGCGATCGCGGCCGCGAGCGCGACACAGGAAATGATCTTCATCAAATCTACTCCAGCACTTATGGACTGAGCGCGACACGGAATCCATGCGTGGGGTAACGAACATTGGTGTCGTAACCATCGCGGTTTGACGGCCGGACATATCTTGAATCGTTCTTCCAGGAGCCCGACCGCAGAACATGAGAGCTGCAGTCCGCGCTGCTCCACGCCGAGCCGTCGCTCGGCGCGCCCTGATAGGTCCTGTGCCAGCAGTCCTCGACCCACTGATCGATGCCGCCGCCCATGTCGTAGAGTCCGAATGGATTGGGCTTGAAGCTGCCGACCTTGGCCGGCTGCTCGGCCGCAAGATCACCGCAATCCTTGCATCCGGCCATGCCCGGCTGAAGCTTGTCGCCCCACCAATATTTGGTCTGCGTTCCACTGCGCGCCGCATATTCCCATTCGGCTTCGCTCGGAAGCCGGTAGGGCTTCTTCGTCGCCTGCGCGAGCCAGGCTGCATATTGCTGCGCGTCGGTCCAGCTCACATTGCTGACGGGGGAATCGTCCTTGCCGGTGGCGGTGAATCCGCACGCCTTGGCGGCGGCGCACTCGTTCCATTCCTGCACCGTCACCGGATATTTTCCGATCGAGAACGGCTTGATCGTGACCTGGTGGACAGGCCGCTCGGTCGGATCGTCATTGCTTCCCATCGCGAAGCTGCCGCCGCGAATGCCGATCATCTCGGGTTCGCGAGGTGGCGTCGCCGATGGGCTGGGCACCGGTGACGACGACGGAGGGGCAGAAGCCAATGACGGAGACGGTTGCGGTGTCGCCTGCGTCGCCGCCTCGCGCGGCGACGGCTGCGGGATCGGTGTCGCGGCTGGGGAAGCGGTTGGCGTGGCGGCCTGCTCGCCCATCCTGCCGGGCTGCGTCAGCACGTACCAAAGCACGTAGCCGGCAATCACCAGCAATGCCGTGATCAGAAGAAATAGCAGGACGCTCTCGCGCCGGCTTCGCGTCCTGCCGACCGCATCGGCATCCGGCAGCACGCGATAGATCCGCACCGGATCCGTGATGTTCTTGACCTTGCGATCCCCGAGCGATTCATAGCCGCACACCACCTTGTGCTTGATCTGCTCGTAAATCGCGCCCGAGATATAGACCTGGCCGGGCTCGGCAATGCCCTCAATGCGCGTGGCGATGTTGACGCCGTCGCCATAGACGTCGTCCGGCTCTACGATCACATCGCCGAGATTGACGCCAATCCGGTATTCGAGGCGCGAATGCTTCGGAAGCGAGGCGTTGCGGCCGATGAGGTTCTGCTGGATGACGATACTGCAGCGAACGGCCTCAACAGGGCTATCGAAAATGGCGATGAAGCCATCGCCCGTCGTCTTCACCAGACTTCCATGGTGCTCGATGATGGTGGGCTGGATGATATCGCGCTCGATGCGCTTGACGCGGACATGCGTCCCCTCCTCGTCGGCCTGCATGATGCGGCTGTAGGAAGCGATGTCACCGACGATGATCGCCGCAAGACGGCGAGGCATGGGGCCGTGTGGAGGCGGCTCATCCTGGTTGCCGGATCTGAAGTTGCGAATTTCGCCCATGCGGGGGACTCCACAGCTTACAAGGCAGTCCCAGCTTACGACTGCCAAAGGCGGTCGTCTGTGAAAGCTATCACATTGACGAACCAAGACAATGTCGCAGCAATCGCCGGCATCGGGTTCCGCAGCATCAGGGCGCGGCACCGCTTGAACCTTCTTGATCCCATCAATGACTAAGGCCCGGCGCGAAACCACTGGCCCAAGTCGGCGCCGCGATGCTCGCACGAAGCGACTTCTGAAGCTTGAACGCGATGCACCTCGCCTGCGTCTAACAGACAGGAGTTCTGTCCTGCTGCGGCAAGGTTGTCACGCGCTCGAGGTCATCATGAAGCTCTCCATCTTTGCTGCCCTCATTTTGGCTGTGCTAACCAGCGTCGCCGCCGACGCCTTCAATGCGCGGCTCTATGCGGGAGCGCCTGCTGACAAGGCCTATGCCTGCTTCGTCCGCCGCTACGATGCCGAGCATCTGGCGCGGCATCCCAAGCAGAAAGTCGCTTCCATGAAACTGCTGATCTCGGCGGAAACCGACAAGGAGGACAAGCAGCTGCACAATTCCTTCCGCCTCGGTTTTCGCTATCGCCATCGCTCGGGCGATTTCGACTCCAGCGGCTCGTGCGGCAGTCATGCGGTGCTTCTCAGTCAGGGGGACGAGGTCCGCATGGGCTGCGGCGTCGACTGCGAGGGCGGCGGGATCGAGGTGGCGCTCTCCAAGGACAACAAGTCCGCGATCATCCGGCTCGAACAGGTCAGGGTCTGGCAGAACAACAAGCCGGATGACGAGGCGGAGCAATCGCTGGTCGCCGGCGCCGACGACAAGATCTTCCGCCTCGACCGCACCGACACCAGCGAGTGCGCTTCGCTCGTGACCGACCGCAAGGAGCTCGCCGCGCTGCGTCACAAATGATATGTGTCCGGCAAAGTCTTGGTCGAGGGAGATCGCCATGAATCGCCGGAACATGTTGTGGAGCGCCGTCTCCGCTTTGGGCGCGGCGTTTGGCGCCTCGCGTGCACAAGCCGCCACTGAGGCAAGCGCGGGCAACAAGCTCAAGGTGGCCTATCACCTCAGCGACGCCGAGAAGGTCAATTTCGTGCTCGGCAACATCCAGAACCACATCGACGGCGTCGGTGGTCCCGACCATGTCACGATCGCGCTGGTGATCCACGGACCGGCGCTGAAGGCGTTTCACGCGGCGCAGGCCAACCCCGACGTCAGCAAGCGTGTCGGTGACTTCTCCAAGGACGGCGTCGAGCTCGCCGCCTGCGGCAACACGATGAAAGCGCAAAACGTCTCACTGAAGGAGTTGTTGCCGGGCTTCGTCAGCGCGGAGAAAGGCGGCGTGGTCCGTTTGGCTGAGCTGCAGGCGCAGGGGTATTTGTATTTGCGGCCGTAAGGCTGCGCGGCGCCGCCACGTTTTCCGTCATTGCGAGGAGCCCTTGCGACGAAGCAATCCAGGCTGTCTCTGAGGAGGAATTCTGGATTGCTTCGCTACGCTCGCAATGACGGCGTTGCGCGAGCGAGAGCCACATCCTCGCACTTGACTTATCCATAACTCCACAGTTATGAGTTAATCCATAACTTACCGGTTATGGATCTCGTATGTCCGCCACTCACGACCTCCTGTTCAGGACACTCGCCGATCCGACCCGGCGGGCGATCTTCGAGCGGCTGTGCCGGGACGGCGAGCAGACGGTCGGGGCACTGACGGCGCGGTCGGGCGTGTCCCAGCCGGCGGTCTCGAAGCATCTCGGCGCCTTGAAGCAGGCCGGCCTCGTGCGCGACCGCCATGAAGGACGCCAGACTCATTACAGCGCGCAGCCCGGTGCTCTCAATCCGCTGATCGACTGGACCAGCCAGATGGCCGGCTTCTGGCAGAACCGGCTCGACGCGCTCGACGATCTCCTGAAGAGGATGGACCAATGAACGAAACACGCTCCGTAGTCGTCGAACGCGAATTTGCCTTTCCGGCGGAGCGGCTCTGGCGCGCGCTGACGCAGCCGCATCTGATCGAGGAATGGCTGATGAAGAACGACTTCAAGCCGGTCGTCGGCCATCGCTTCAATCTGCGCGGCGAATGGGGCGGCGTGCTCGACTGCGAGGTGCTCACCATCGAGCCGCAAAAGACGCTCGCCTACACCTGGAATTTCTCGCATGAGGATGCGGCGTTCGACCTGAAAAGCATCGTGACCTTCACGCTGACGCCGACCGGCGCCGGCACGCATCTGCGCGTCGAGCAAGCGGGCTTCAGCCCGACGCAGAAGCAGGCCTATGGCGGCGCGCATGCCGGCTGGAAGCAGTTCTTTGCCAAGCTTGATGACCTGCTGGCGCGGACAGGCTAGCTCCGCCGGCCGTCCATTCCGATCAATGTAGAAGGAGGTCCCAATGAGCACGCAGATGTGGATTCGGCAGATTCATCGCTGGCTGTCGATGGCTTTCACGCTCGCCGTCATCGCCAACATCGTGGCGATGATCATTCAGATCCAGGCCGTCTGGATCGGCTTCCTGGCGCTCGTCCCACTCATTCCGTTGCTCGCGACCGGGTTATATCTGTTCGCGCGGCCCTATGTCAGCCGCAGCAACGCGTAACGAGGCGAGATGATGAAGAAGACTGTGACGGCGAAGAAGGCTGGCGCGAAGGAAGCGAATGGGGCTTCCCCCTCCAAGCTGATCGACGGCAGGATCAAGGAGCTCGGCGACTGGCGCGGCGAGATGCTGGGGCGGATCCGTGGCCTGATCAAGGAAGCCGACCCTGATATCGTCGAGGAATGGAAATGGCGCGGCGTTCCCGTGTGGGAGCACGACGGCATCATCTGCACCGGCGAGACCTACAAGGAAGTGGTGAAGATGACCTTTGCCAAGGGCGCGGCGCTGGAGGATCCCGCGCGGCTGTTCAATTCCAGCCTCGACGGCAACGTGCGGCGCTCGATCGATATTCGCGAGGGCGAGAAGATCAACGAGAAGGCGTTGAAGGCGCTCATTCGCGCGGCGGTGGAGTTGAATGCGTCGAAGAAGAAGCCGGCGAAACGCTCCGCATAGCGATGCAGCAACGAACGTCTTTCCTTCTCCCCTTGTGGGAGAAGGTGGCATAGGCGGCCGCCGGCCGCCGTTCTCGAGAACGCCGAAGCGAAGCTTCGGCTATGGCGCCGGATGAGGGGGCTCTATCGGCAGGGAAGGTGTGGAGAGATACCCCTCACCCCATTGAGCTTGTATCTACCGGCTTCGCCGCCCTCTCCCACATGGGGAGAGGGCACATTTAACGCGCATCTCGCGTTATGCTCCACGTGGACGGCCGCCTCAGGCTACCGCCGCCGGGATCGGGCGCGGGCTTACGACGTATTCGCGCAGGACCTTGTCGTTGGCGTCGACCTCGATCAGCGAGACGTCGTAGGTCCAGAGATCGGCCAGGTGCTGAAGCACGCGCTTGGCGTCGGTCTCGTTGAGCTGCGAGCCCTTGATGACATGGTGATGCAGGATCAGCCGGCGGTCGCCGGAGAGATCGACGTCGACCACCTCGATATTGGCGTCGATGAAGCCGACGTCGTGCTGCCGCGCCAGCTCGCGGCGGACGCGGCGAAAGCCGCGCTCGTCGTGGATGGCATCGACCCGGATTCCCGCGCGCTCCTCGGGATCGTCATGCAGGTGGAACATGCGGAAGTGCCGCATCAGCCTGGGGCTTAGGAACTGGCCGATAAAACTTTCATCGCGGTAATTGGCCCAGACGTCGCGCAGCACGCCCATCACGTCGCCCCTGCCGGCGATGTCCGGGAACCATTCACGGTCCTCGTCTTCCGGTTTGGTGACGATGCGCTCGATGTCCTGCATCACGGCAAAACCGAGCGCATAGGGATTGAAGCCGGAGAAGCGTGGATCGTCGAACTCGGGCTGGAACACCACGTTGGTGTGCGATCCCAGGAATTCGAGGAAGTTGCCGTCGGTGATGCGGCCTCGCTCGTGCAGCATGGTCATGATGCGGTAGTGGACGTAGGTCGCCGTCCCCTCGTTCATGACCTTGGTCTGGCTCTGCGGATAGAAATATTGCGCGATGTGGCGCACGATGCGCAGCAGCTCGCGCTGCCACGGCGCCAGCCGCGGTGCGCTCTTCTCCAGGAAATAGAGCAAATTCTCCTGCGGCAGGCCGAGCAGCTTGCGGCGGCGTTCGATGCTGAGCGCGGACCGGCTCTTGGCGGCGCCCTTCGGGACTGTGCGCCAGAGGTCGTTGAAGACCTCCTCCTCATGCTGACGGCGCCGCCCTGCCCGCTTCTCTTCGGCGCGCAAATCGAGCTTCTTCTTGCCGGGATAGCGGTCGATGCCGTGCGACATCAGCGCGTGTGCAGCGTCGAGCGTGCGCTCGACCTCGATGCGGCCGTAGCGCTCTTCGCAGCTTGCGACATAATTCTTGGCGAAGTCGAGATAATCCAGGATGCCGTCGGCATCGGTCCACTGCTTGAACAGATAGTTGTTCTTGAAGAAGTGGTTGTGGCCGAAGGCGGCATGCGCGATCACCAGCGTCTGCATCGTCGCCGTGTTCTCCTCCATCAGGTAGGAGATGCAGGGCGAGGAGTTGATCACGATCTCATAGGCAAGGCCCATCAGGCCCTTGCGATAGGAGGCCTCGTGAAACGCAAAATGCTTGCCGAACGACCAGTGCTTGTAGAACAAGGGCATGCCGACCGACGAGTACGCATCCAGCATCTGCTCGGCGGTGATGACCTCGATCTGGTTCGGATAGACGTCGAGGCCGAGATCCTTCAACGCGACCTCCTCGCAGGCATCGGTGATGCGCTGCAAGGTGCGAAAATCCCAATCCGCGCCTTCGAACAAGCGTTCCGTCATGGAGCGGCCTTCTCCTGGCTGGTTTCGCGGCGCTGGAACAGGTCGTGGAACACCGGAAAGATCTCGCTGCGTTCCGACACCTTGCGCATCGAGAGCGGTGCGCCGCTGCCGCGCAGGCGCTCATAGAGGGTCCAGAGTGAGGAGTCAGAGAGATCGAAGGCGCTCCCCCCGGACTCGCCGACCTCGAGATAGGCAAAGAACTGGCAGACCGGCAGGATCTTGTCGGTCAGCAGCAGGCCCGTGAGCTCGCCGTCGGAATAGGAATTGTCGCCGTCGGAGGCTTGCGCGGCGTAGATGTTCCAGTCCGCCGGATTGAAGCGCTCGCGCACGATCTCGTGCATCGCCTGGAGCGCGCTGGAGACCAGCGTGCCGCCCGAGGCCGGGCCGTAGAAGAAGGTCTGCTCGTCGACCTCCTCGGCGCGGTCGGTGTGGCGGATGAAGACGATCTCGACGTGCTTGTAGCGGCGCTTCAGGAACACGTAGAGCAGCATATAGAAGCGCTTGGCCAGATCCTTCATGTGCTCGGACATCGAGCCCGACACGTCCATCAGGCAGAACATCACGGCCTGCGCTACCGGCCGCGGCACCGTCTCGAAGCGGCGATAGCGGATGTCGAGCGGATCGATGAAGGGGATGCGCTTGGACTTCGCCTTGAGCTTTTCGAGCTTGGCCAGCAGCTCGGCGCGCACGTCCTCGTCGGTGCAGGCGGCGATCTCGGCTTCCAGCTCATCGATCTCGCTCTTGCGGGGACGCCGGAGCGCGATGCGGCGGGCGAGCGCGAGCTGCACCGTCCGGCTCACCGAGATGTTGGCGGGCGAGCCCGAGGTGGTGTAGCCGGCGCGCTGGATGCCCTCGCTCTCGGTCTGCGCGATCTTGCGCTTGGCAAGATCCGGCAGCTCGAGGTCGTCGAGGAAGAGGTCGACGAACTCGTCGCGGCTCAGCACGAAGCGGAACGCGTCCTCGCTGTCGCCTTCGCCGGGACCGGAATCCTTGGCGCTGCCCTGGCCGGAGCGCTGGAGATAGTCGCCCTCGACGAACTTCTTGTTTCCGGGCAGCACCATGTCGCGCGTGCCGCCCTCGCGGCGGAAACGCGGCTCGTGCATGCCGTCGAGCGGGATCGTGACCTCGCCACCCTCCAGGACATCCTTGATGTCGCGTTCCTGCGAGGTCTTCTTGACGGCGCCCTGCACCAGGGATTTGGCCCGACGCAAGAACCGCTGCCGGTTCTCAAGACTCTTGCCGCCTGGATTCAGGCGCCTGTCAATAATGTGAATGGCCACTGTCCCATCCGCCTTAACCGGCCTGCTTCACGCGCATGTACCATTCGACGAGCCGGCGAACCTGACGCTCGGTGTAGCCGCGCTCCACCATGCGTGCGACGAACTCGCCGTGCTTCTTCTCCGTCTCGCCGTCCTTCTTCGACCCGAAGGAGATGACCGGAAGCAGGTCCTCGACCTGGGAGAATATCCGCTTTTCGATCACGTCGCGAATCTTCTCGTAGGAGGTCCAGGTCGGATTCTTGCCAGCGTTCTGGGCCCGCGAGCGTAACGAGAATTTGACGACCTCGTTGCGGAAGTCCTTCGGGTTGGCAATGCCCGCCGGTTTCTCGATTTTCGTCAGTTCCTGGTTCAACAACTCGCGATCCAGCAGCTGGCCGGTGTCGGGATCCTTGAAGTCCTGATCCTCGATCCAGGCGTCGGCATAGTCGACATAGCGGTCGAACAGATTCTGGCCGTAATCGGAGTAGGATTCGAGGTAGGCCTTCTGGATCTCGTTGCCGATGAACTCGGCATAGCGCGGTGCGAGCTCCGCCTTGATGAATTCGAGATAACGTTTCTCGGTTTCCTCCGGAAGCTGCTCGCGGCGGATCGCCTGCTCCAGCGCGTACATCAGGTGCACGGCGTCGGCGGCGACCTCCTGCGGGTCGTGGTTGAAGGTCGCAGCCAGCACCTTGAAGGCGAAGCGGGTGGAGGCCCCGTCCATGCCCTCGTCGACGCCGGCGGCATCGCGATATTCCTGGACGCTGCGCGCCTTCGGATCGGACTCTTTCAGGCTCTCGCCGTCATAGACCCGCATCTTGCCGAACAGGGTGGAGTTCTCGTGCTTGCGCAGGCGCGACATCACCGAGAACCGCGCCAGCGTCTCCAGCGTCGAAGGCGCACAAGGAGCCGAGGCGAGCTCGGAACCCTGGATCAGCTTCTCGTAGATCTTCTGCTCTTCGGTGACCCTGAGGCAGTACGGCACCTTGATGACGCAGATGCGGTCGATGAACGCCTCGTTGTTCTTGTTGGCCTTGAAGCTCGACCACTCGGCTTCATTGGAGTGCGCGAGGATGATGCCGGTGAAGGGGATCGCGCCGATATTCTCGGTGCCGATGTAGTTGCCTTCCTGCGTCGCGGTCAGCAGCGGATGCAGCATCTTGATCGGCGCCTTGAACATCTCGACGAATTCGAGGATGCCCTGGTTGGCGCGGTTGAGGCCGCCGGAATAGCTGTAGGCGTCGGGATCGTTCTGCGCGTAGGTCTCGAGCTTACGGATGTCGACCTTGCCGACCAGCGAGGAGATGTCCTGGTTGTTCTCGTCACCGGGCTCGGTCTTGGCGACCGCGATCTGGCGCAGCCGCGACGGCTGGATCTTGGCAACGCGGAATTGCGAGATGTCGCCGCCGAAGGATTCCAGCCGCTTGTAGCACCACGGGCTCATCAGGCCGGTGAGGCGGCGGCGCGGAATGCCGTACTTCTCCTCCAGCATCGGCCCGAGCTGATCGGGATCGAACAGGCTGAGCGGGCTCTCGAACACGGGCGAGAGCTCGTCGCCGGCCTTCAGCACGTAGATGGGCTGCACTTCCATCAGCGACTTCAACCGCTCGGCGAGCGATGATTTGCCGCCGCCGACAGGGCCGAGCAAATAGAGGATCTGCTTGCGCTCTTCGAGGCCTTGCGCGGCGTGACGGAAGAAGCCGACGATGCGCTCGATGGTTTCTTCCATGCCGTAGAAGCCGGCGAAGGCCGGATAGGTGCGGATCGTGCGGTTCAAAAAAATGCGGCCAAGGCGTGGGTCCTTGGCCGTGTCAATCGTCTGGGGCTCACCAATCGCCGCTAGTAGTCGTTCGGCCGCATTCGCGTATTTCATGGGATCGCTTCGACACGATTCCAGATATTCCGCCATCGACATGTCGTGCTGGCTTCTCGCCTCGAACGACCGAGCGAAAGCGTTGAATAGAGAATCGTTGTACATGATCCCTCTCCGCGTGAGTTCCGCTACAAGCTGAAACGAAAGCAGTTACCGGACCGTTCCTCAGGCCGTTTCGAATCAGCGTGAGCACATGACGATCATTGGACACCCGGGTAACGACTCGACGCAATGCACAACGTAGGCACTCGTTGAGTTACGAACAGGCACATGCCTGTAATTTGAGCGAATCTACATCCATATTGGCTCATTTCCAGGAAATGTCACTTGGTCGCAACATCCGGGCATTACCGGGGATTGGACCATCCGGCGCTGCAGCATAGCGATCTGCCAGCGGCGATCTTATGACCCTTGTACGGCGAAGCCTTGAGCGCCGCGTTCATCTTCCTGCTGCAACGCAGTGCATGGACCGTCGGCTGCGTGACCGTCGCGGCAAGACCGCATCAGTGTAACAAAATCGGCCGCAAGGCCAGCGTGGGCGTCAGCACGATCATCTTGTGGTCGCGACATTCTTCAGCAGAGATCTCTTCAATCAAATCCGACGGCAGAAATTCATTGCCGATGCGGAGGCTGTCAGTGACAGCGGGCACCACCATGATGTGCGTGCATGCTTCCCCCGCATGGCCGTTCGCGACAAATCCACCGACGCCCCGGAATCTGTCGATCGCACGCCACACAACCGCTGACTGGCGAGGCCCAGCCGACACCCTTTACCCAACACACCTACGGCCGCCTGGATCGCCATGATCGCGACGGAGTTACACCCGAGGGTATGACGCTTATCCTCTTGATTGGTTCCCTCCCGGGAGCATGTAGGCTAGAGGATAGCGCGTCAGGACCGGCGCGGAAACCCCTCGCCCGCAGGCTTGGAGATAAATAAACATCATGAATCCCGTCAAAGAACTGGAAAAGCACGGACAAGCCGTCTGGCTGGACTTCCTGGCCCGTGGCTTCATCGCCAAGGGCGACCTGAAGCGACTGATCGACACCGACGGCGTCAAGGGCGTCACCTCCAATCCCTCGATTTTCGAGAAGGCGATCGGCAGCTCGGACGAATATGACGCCTCGATCGGCAAGGCGCTGAAACGCGGCGACCGGACCGTGGCCGACCTGTTCGAGGCCGTCGCGGTCGAGGACATCCAGAACGCCGCCGACGTGCTGCGCCCGGTCTACAACCGGCTCGAGGGACGCGACGGCTATGTCAGCCTGGAGGTCTCGCCCTATCTGGCGATGGATACGGCCGGCACGGTCGCCGAGGCGCGACGGCTCTGGAAGGACGTCGATCGCAAGAACCTGATGGTGAAGGTGCCGGCGACGCCGGAGGGCCTGCCGGCGATCGAGCAGCTCATTGGCGAGGGCATCAGCATCAACATCACGCTGCTGTTCTCAAAGGAGGTCTATCTTGATGTCGCCGAGGCCTACCTCGCCGGTCTGGAAAAATACGTCGCAGGCGGCGGCGATCCGTCGCATGTGGCGAGCGTCGCGAGCTTCTTCGTCAGCCGGATCGACACCTTGGTCGACAAGCAGCTCGACGAGAAGATCGCCCGCGCCAACGACCCCAGCGAAAAGGAGCGCCTCGCAGCGCTGAAGGGCAGGGTCGCGATCGCCAATGCCAAGCTCGCCTACCAGGACTACAAGCGCCTGTTCTCCGGCCCGCGCTGGGAGAAGCTCGCCGCCAAGGGCGCCAAGCCGCAGCGCATGCTGTGGGCCTCCACCGGCACCAAGAACAAGGACTATAGCGACGTCCTCTATGTCGAGGAGCTGATCGGCCCCGACACCATCAATACGATGCCGCCGGCGACGCTGGAGGCGTTCCGCGACCATGGCAAGCTGCGCGACTCCCTGGAGGAGAATGTCGACGACGCAAGGCGCGTGCTGGAGGAACTGGAGCGCTCCGGCATCTCGCTCGATGCGATCACCGAGGAACTCGTCAAGGACGGCGTCAAGCTGTTCGCCGACGCCGCCGACAAGCTCTATGGCGCCGTCGCCCATAAGCGCGCCGTCGTGCTCGGGCCCGCGCTCGACCGCCAGCTTCTCTCGCTCGGTGACGGGCTCGGCAAGGCCGTGGCCAAGAGCACCGAGGAATGGCGCGCATCCGCCAAAATCCGCAGGCTGTGGCAGCGCGACAAGTCGGTCTGGACCGGCACCGATGAGGACAAATGGCTCGGCTGGCTCGACAGCGCCGCCAAGGCCGATATCGCCGACTATGAGGACTATGCGGGCCGCGTGAAGGGCCAAAAATTCTCGGACGCCGTCGTGCTCGGCATGGGCGGATCGAGCCTCGGGCCGGAGGTGCTGGCCGAGACCTTTGGGAAAAAGCCCGGCTTCCCGAAACTGCATGTGCTGGATTCCACCGATCCGGCGCAGGTGCGGGCGATGGAGGCGAAGATCGACATCGCAAACACCGTCTTCATCGTCTCCAGCAAGTCCGGCGGCACCACCGAGCCGAACGCGATGAAGGACTATTTCCATGAGCAGGTTGCCAAGGCGGTCGGGCCGAAGGTGAAGACCGGCCATCGCTTCATCGCGGTCACCGATCCCGGCTCGTCGCTGGAGAAGGCGGCGAAGAAGCTGAACTACGCCCGCATCTTCCATGGCGAGCCCACGATCGGCGGCCGCTATTCGGTGCTCTCGCCGTTCGGCCTGGTGCCGGCGGCGACCGCGGGCATCGACGTCAAGACCTTCGTCAAGCATGCGCTCGCGATGGCCCGCTCCTGCGGGCCGGACGTGCCGCCATCCGAGAACCCGGGCGTACAGCTCGGCCTTGCCATGGGCCTCGCCGGCCTCGAAGGCCGCGACAAGGTGACGATCTTGTCATCGAAGAAGATCGCCGATTTCGGCGCCTGGGCCGAGCAGCTGATCGCGGAATCGACCGGCAAGGAGGGCAAGGGCCTGATCCCGATCGAAGGCGAGCCGCTGGGCGAACCCGCAATCTACGGCAACGACCGGTTCTTCATCGACATCCGCATCGACGGTGAGGCGGACGCCGCCCATGATTCCAAGCTTGCCGCGATCGAGGCGGCCGGCCATCCCGTGGCGCGCATCGTCATGAAGTCGATCGACCATCTCGGCCAGGAGTTCTTCCGCTTCGAGATGGCGACGGCCGTGGCCGGCAGCATTCTCGGCATCAACCCGTTCGACCAGCCGGACGTGGAAGCGGCCAAGATCAAGACCCGCGAGCTCACTTCAGAGTTCGAGAAGACCGGCGCGCTGCCGGCCGAGGAGCCGGTGGTCAGCACCGATGAAGCCGACCTCTACACCGATGAGGCCAACGCCACGGCGCTGCGTGCCGCCGGCGCCAATGGCGACCTCACCTCGTGGCTGAAGGCGCATCTGTCGCGCTCGGGTCATGGCGACTATGTCGCCCTGCTCGGCTACATCGCGCGGGACAAGGCGACCATCGACGCGCTCCAGGCCATGCGGCTCGAAGTGCGCGAGAAGCGGCATGTCGCGACCTGCGCCGAGTTCGGGCCGCGCTTCTTGCACTCCACGGGGCAGGCCTACAAGGGCGGACCGGACAGCGGCGTGTTCCTCCAGATCACGGCAGACGACGGCAAGGACCTTCCGGTGCCGGGCCAGAAGGCGAGCTTTGGCGTGATCAAGGCAGCACAGGCGCGCGGCGATTTCGACGTGCTTACCGAACGCGGCCGGCGCGCGCTGCGCGTCCACCTCAAGGGCGGGCTCAAGAAAGGTCTCGTGGCGCTCAATGCGGCGCTTAACGATGCACTGAACTAAAGGAAGCTTTCACATGCAACTCGGCATGATCGGCCTCGGCCGGATGGGCGGCAACATCGTTCGCCGCCTGATGCGTCACGGCCATTCGACCGTGGTCTACGACAAGGACGCCAAGGCCGTCGCCGGCCTGGCCGCAGACGGCGCAGTCGGTTCCGCGACGCTTGAGGATTTCATCTCGAAACTGGAGCGGCCGCGCACGGCCTGGGTGATGCTACCGGCTGGGCGCATCACCGAGACCACGATCGACACGATCGCGGGCGTGATGCAGGCTGGCGATGTCATCATCGACGGCGGCAACACCTTCTGGCAGGACGACGTCCGCCGCGGCAAGGCGCTGAAGGAGCGCGGCATCCACTATGTCGACGTCGGCACGTCAGGCGGCGTCTGGGGGCTCGACCGCGGCTATTGCATGATGATCGGCGGCGAGAAACCGGTGGTCGACCGGCTCGATCCGATCTTCGCCGCGCTCGCGCCCGGTGGCGGCGACATTCCGCGCACGCCGGGGCGCGAGGGCCGCGATCCCCGCATCGAGCAGGGCTACATCCATGCAGGCCCCGTCGGGGCCGGCCATTTCGTCAAGATGATCCATAACGGCATCGAATACGGCCTGATGCAGGCCTATGCCGAAGGTTTTGACATCCTCAAGAACGCCAATATCGAGGCGCTGCCGGCGGACCATCGCTACGATTTCGATCTCGCCGACATTGCCGAGGTGTGGCGGCGCGGCAGCGTGATCCCGTCCTGGCTGCTCGACCTCACCTCGACGGCGCTCGCCGACAGCCCGGCATTGTCGGAATATTCCGGCTTCGTCGAGGATTCCGGCGAAGGACGCTGGACCGTGAATGCGGCGATCGACGAGGCGGTGCCCGCCGAGGTCCTGACCGCGGCACTCTACACACGTTTCCGTTCCCGCAAGGAACACACCTTTGCCGAGAAAATTCTCTCCGCGATGCGCGCAGGGTTCGGCGGTCACAAGGAGCCGAAGCAGCCCGGAGCGCCGAAGCCGAAGTAAAACCTACTCAAGCGAAGGCCGATAATTCGTGACAAAAGACCCGCAGCCAAAGCGCAAGCCGGAAAATTGCGCCTTCGTCATCTTTGGCGTGACCGGCGACCTGACCCATCGGCTGGTGATGCCATCGCTCTACAATCTCGCCGCCGAGGACCTTTTGCCGGAGAAATTCTGCGTCGTCGGCGTTGGCCGCAAGGCTCAATCGGATGGCGAGCTACGCGACAGCCTGATGAAGGGCCTGCGCGAGTTTGCAACCCGCCCGGTCGACGACGACGTCGCAAAACAGCTGCTGCAATGCGTGACTTTCGTCGAGGCCGATGCGAAGGATCCGCCCTCCTTCGATCGCTTGCGCGAGCATCTGGATTCGCTGGAATGCGCGCGAGGCACCGGCGGCAACCGGCTGTTCTACCTCGCGACCCCGCCCGCGGCTTTCGCGCCGACCGCGCGCGAGCTCGGACGCACCGGCTTGACGAAGCAGAACGGCGCTTGGCGGCGGCTGGTGATCGAGAAGCCGTTCGGCACCGATCTCGCCTCGGCGCGCGCGCTGAATGCCGAACTGCTGAAGATCATGGACGAGCACCAGATCTACCGGATCGATCATTATCTCGGCAAGGAGACGGTGCAGAACATCCTGGTGCTGCGCTTCGCCAACGGCATGTTCGAGCCGATCTGGAATCGCAACCATATCGACCACGTCCAGATCACGGTGGAGGAGAAGCTCGGCGTCGGCCACCGCGGCGGCTTCTACGATGCCACCGGTGCGCTGCGCGACATGGTGCCGAACCATCTGTTCCAGCTGATGTCGTTGGTGGCGATGGAGCCACCGAGCCGCTTCGACGCGCATTCGGTCCGCTCCGAGAAGGCCGAAGTGCTCACCGCGATCCAGCGGCCGAGCGAAGAAGAAGCGCTGAAGAGCTCGGTGCGCGCGCAGTATCTCGCGGGCCGCGTCGGCGACGAGGAGATTCCGGACTATCGCACCACGGCGGACGTCAAGCCCGGCAGCACCACCGAGACCTTTGTCGCGCTGAAGCTGATGATCGACAATTGGCGCTGGGCCGGCGTGCCGTTCTATTTGCGCACCGGCAAGGCGCTGGGCCACAAGCGCACGGAGGTCGCGATCAAGTTCAAGCAGGCGCCGCTGTCGATGTTCTCAGGCACGACAGTCGACCGCCTGTCGCAGAACTTCCTCACCATCGGCATCGCGCCAACCGAGACCATCGAGCTCCAGTTCAACGCCAAGATCCCGGGACCGAGCGTCACCATCGACGGCGTCGAAATGAAGTTCCGCTATGGTGACTATTTCCGCGCCGATCCCTCGACCGGCTACGAGACGCTGCTCTACGACTGCATGATCGGCGACAACATCCTGTTCCAGCGCGCCGACGGTATCGAGGCCGGATGGCAGGCGGTGCAGCCGTTCCTGGACGCCTGGAAAAGTGCGGGCACCAACGGCATCGAGACCTATCAAGCCGGCAGCGATGGCCCGGCCTGCGCGGACGAGCTGCTCCGGCGCGACGGACGAAGCTGGCGGAAGTACTCGTGATGGCGGCCGAGCAGCCGAAGCTGATCGTCGCGGCCGACGCCGAGGCGCTGGCGCAGACCGCGGTCGAACGGGTGATGGCGCGGATCGCCGCCAACCCCTCGCGCATCGCAATCTGCCTCACCGGCGGCTCCAGCCCGAAGAAGCTCCATCAACTGCTTGGCAGCGATGCCTGGCGCGAAAAAATTCCGTGGGAGCGCGTGCACTGGTTCATCGGCGACGAGCGTTTCGTGCCGGAAAGCGATTCCCTCAACAACATGGCGGTGGCCCGCGCGACATTTCTTGACCGCAGTGCCCCCTCAGGCCATATCCACCCGATCCCGACCACGACCGAAAATCCCGATCGCGCCGCCGAGGCCTATGCGCACGAGCTGCAAGCCTTCTACGGCGCTGACCGGCTCAATTCGGCGCGGCCGCTGTTCGACATGATCCTGATGGGCGCGGGGCCGGACGGCCACACCGCCTCGCTGTTTCCCGGCTATCCCGAAATCGAGGAGACCGAACGCTGGGTCATCGGGGTGCCCAAGGCCAATGTCGCGCCTTTCGTACCGCGGGTCTCGCTCACCTTGCCCGTTCTGGCCTCCTGCCGCGAAATGCTGTTCGAGATTGCCGGGCACGACAAGCAGGCGATCTTGACGCGCCTCCTCAATGGCGAGACTCTGCCGGCGTTACGCGCGCGCTCGAATGGTGAGACCGTCTGGCTGGTCGACCAGGCCGCGCTTCCGGAGGGAATTCGTGGCGGGCGTTGAAGCACCTTGTGCATTGATCGTGATGGGCGTGTCTGGCTCGGGCAAGAGCACGATCGCGGAAGCGCTCGGCCAGCGCCTTGGCTGGCGCTTCGAGGACGGCGACAGCTTTCATCCCGCCAGCAATGTCGAGAAGATGAAGGCGGGCCATCCGCTCACCGACGAAGACCGCTGGCCCTGGCTCAACGCCATCGCCGACGAGATCGCACGGGTCTGCGGGCGCGGCGAGCACGTCATCATCGCCTGCTCGGCGCTGAAACACGCCTATCGTGACGTGCTGCTGCGTGGTCGCGACGACGTCCGCTTCGTCTTCCTGAAGGGCACCAAGGAGCTGATCGCCGAGCGGCTCGCGCACCGCAAGGGTCATTTCATGCCGCCCGAGCTGCTGACCAGCCAGTTCAACACGCTGGAGCCGCCGGAGGCCGGCGAGCACGCCATCACCGTCTCGATCGACGAATCCGTCGAGGCGATCGTGGACGGCGTGGTGCGGCAATTGAGGTTGGGCGGGGCGAAGCGCTGAGGCCAAGAAGCTGAACCTTCAAGAAACCTGAACCTTAAGGTCCTGCCATGACGAAGATCTCACTGGTCGTCTCCGACGTCGACGGCACGCTGCTGACCAAGGACAAGACGCTGACGGAGCGTGCGAGGTCTGCCGTGCAGCGGCTGCACCAGGCGGGCATCGGCTTCACCATCACCTCCAGCCGCCCCGCGATCGGCATGCGCTTCCTGATCGAGCCGCTGGCGCTCTGGCTGCCGGTCGGGCCGTTCAACGGCTCCTCGATCGTCGATCCCGAGATGAGGCCGGTCGAGCAGCACCTCATCCCAGCGGGCGCGGCCGAGCGGTCGTTGCGGATCCTGCGCGAATTCGGCGCCGACGCGTGGCTCTTCACCACCGACAAATGGCTGATCGACAATCCCGAGGGCAGCTATGTCGCGCATGAGCAGCGCACGATCCGCGCCGATCCGACCATCGTGACGGATTTTTCGCCGTACCTTGCGAGCGCCTGCAAGATCGTCGGCGCCAGTGCCGATGCCGTCGGCCTCGAGCGTTGCGAGAAGGCGATGCAGGAGGCGCTCGGCAACGAGGTCACCGCGGTGCGCTCGCAAACCTACTATCTCGACATCACCCCGCCCGGCTTCAACAAAGGCACCTTCGTGCAGGCCATGGCCAAGCGCGTGGGCATTGCGACCGAGGCCGTCGCCACCATCGGCGACATGCAGAACGACCTCGCGATGTTCCGTGTCAGCGGCGTCTCGATTGCCATGGGCAATGCCACCGACAACGTCAAGGACCACGCCACCCACGTCACCGCGACCAACGAGCAGGATGGTTTTGCCGAGGCGATGGAGATGATCTTGAAGCTGAATGGGGTTGGTTAGAGCTTGATGGGCCACCGCCATCGCCTGCCGCTCGGTGTGCACCTCTCCCCAACGGGGAGAGGTCGGATTGCGCCTGGCGATGCGAAGCATCGTCCAGTGCAATCCGGGTGAGGGGCCGCGGCGTTCGGTGAGACTGTAACTCCTCACCCGGATCGCATCTTTCGATGCGATCCGACCTCTCCCTACGGGAGAGGTGAAGGACTCGCGCCGCCATTTTGATGTGCCCGCTACTGCGACCGCTGCACGGCCGGCTTCTCGCTCTCCCGCCTGGCCGCCGACAGATTATGCGCGGTGTTGATCAGCGCGATGTGGGTCAGCGCCTGCGGGAAATTGCCGGTCTGGCGCCGCGCCACGGAATCGTATTCCTCCGCCAGCAGCCCGACATCGTTCGCGATGCCCACCACGCGATCGAACAAGACTTGCGCCTTGTCGATATTACCCGACAGCACATGGGCATCGGCCAGCCACAGCGTGCATGCCAGGAACGCGCCTTCGAGCGGCGGCTGACCGGCAAGCAGCTCGCGCGAATCGTGTCGCAGCACGAAGCCGTCGCGCATCAGGCATTTCTCGACAGCAGCGATGGTGCCGCAGATGCGCGGATCGGCCGCCGGCAGGAAACCGACCGCCGGCAGCAGCAGCACGCTGGCATCGAGCAGCTTCGTGCCGTAGGACTCGACGAACGTGTTTTCGTCCGCGTCGAAACCGTTGTTGCAGACGTCGCGATGAATGGCCTCGCGCAAGGCCCGCCAGTGCAGCAGCGGCGCCTTGAAGCCGAAAGTCTCCGCACTCTTGATGCCGCGGTCGAAGGCGACCCAGGTCATGACTTTGGAGAAGACGTAGTGTTTGGGCTGGCCGCGGCGCTCCCAGATGCCGTGATCGGGCCGGTCCCAGACCTCGGCGAGATGATTGAGCACCGCGCATTCCAGCGCCCAGGTCTCGTCGTCGAGCTTGAGCTTGGCCATGCGCGATTGATGAAATACATCGATCAGCTCGCCATAGACGTCGAGCTGGAGCTGCGCATGCGCGGCATTGCCGACGCGCACCGGCCGGGCGCCCCCATAGCCGTCGAGCCAGCCCGCCTCCCATTCCAAGAGCCGCCGATGGCCCCAGATGCCGTACATGATCTGCATGTTCGAGGGCGAGCCGGCGGCGGCGCGCAAGAGCCAATTATGCCAGGCCAAGGCTTCCTCGGTATAGCCCGAGTTCATCAGCGCAAGCAGCGTGAAGGTCGCGTCGCGCAGCCAGCAGAAGCGATAGTCCCAGTTCCTGCTGCCCCCGAGCTTTTCCGGCAATGAGGTGGTGGGTGCCGCCACGATGCCGCCGGTCGGGGCGAAGGTCAGCGCTTTCAGCGTGATCAGCGAGCGTACGATGAGATCGTGATAGCCGCCGTCGCGGGTGCAATGGCTGCACCAGTCGTGCCAGAATCTTTCGGTCTCCTGGAGCGCGATCTCCGGGTCGATCGGCGCCGGCGGCTCGATGTGCGAGGGCCCGTAGGTCAGCACGAAGGGTATGGTCTGGCCGGACGTCACCTCGAAGTCAGAAACCGTGGTCAGATCTTCGCCGCGGGTCTCGACAGGCGTGCGCAGCACAATCATGTCCGGGCCGGCGATTGCCATCAGAGAATGGTCGATCCGCCGCACCCATGGGATAGCCGCACCGAAGCCAAAACGGATGACGAGCTGCATCCGCATCTTCACCGCGCCGCTGATACCGCGGACCAGCCGCACGATGTCGGATGCCTTGCCGCGTGGCGGCATGAAGTCGATCAGCGCGACGGTGCCGCTCTTCGTCTCGATGCGGGTTTCGAGGATGAGGGTATTGCCGAGATAACGGCGGGACGTAGCGGTGACATCCACGCTCGGTGCGATCAGCCAGCGACCATTCTTGTGCGTGCCGAGGATCGCGGCAAAGCAGGCGTCGGAATCGAAGGCCGGCCAGCACAACCAATCGATCGAGCCGTTGCGCCCGACCAGCGCCGCGGTCTCGCAGTCGCCTATCAGCGCATAGTCCTCGATCCTCTGAGACAATGTCGTTCGAGCCTGAGAAGCCCCGGCTGTTCAACTCCCGACGGTCAATGAACGTTCCCGCGTCGCGGCCTTCAAAGCCGCGAGATCGACCTTGGTGGCGATCTTGTCGAGTATAACAGGAAGCCGCTGGCGCCAGTTCGGATGCTCGTCGATCGTGCCGGGGATGTTGGGCTGGTCGATCACGCCGAGCAGATCCTCCAGCGACACCGCGAGCAGCCGCGATGGCGTGCGCGACAGAAAGGCGAGCACGGAATAAAGATCGTTGGTGTTGATGCCGTTCTGGCGCAAAATCTCGTCGAGCCTGCCGAGCGCGTCCCAGCGCGCCTGCTCGCTTTCGCCGGGATCGATCCCGAGCGAAAGCTTCATCTTGAGGTCGCTGAAGGAGCGCCAGCCAGCATAGGTCGACAGGTCGTGCGTATTCAGCGTGACGAGTGCGTTGGGCCGGTAGTGGTCAACATTGCGGAAGTGGCCGGCATCGTCGCGCTCGAACATCATGACGAGGTAGGACCAGATGCCGAAATCCTGCATCGTCTCGCGGAAGCCTTCCGGCACGGTGCCGAGGTCCTCGCCGATCACGATGCATTTATGAGCCGCGCTCTCGCACGCCACCGCCGCCAGCAGCGCTTCGAACGGCATCTGCACATAGGCACCGTTGTCGGGCTTGAAACCGCGCGGCACCAGATAAAGCCGTTTCAAGCCGAGCACGTGATCGAGCCTGATGGCACCTGCATGGCGCATCGAGGCCGCGAGCATGTCGGCGAACGGCACGAAGGATTGGGCCTCCAGGCCGCCGGCGTTGAAGCCGGCGAGGCCCCAGTCCTGGCCGACGGTATTGAGCACATCGGGCGGCGCGCCGACGGCGAGATGGCGCGAAATCGCCATCTGCTCGTTCCAGGCATCGAAACCATTGGACTGCACGCCGACGGCAACGTCGAGATAGAGCCCGACCGGCATGCCGAGCTGGCTGGCCAGCTCCTTCGCCGCATGCAACTGGCTGTCAGCCGTCCATTGCACGAATTCGACGAACTCGACGTCGCGCTTGTCGGACCCATTGCGCAGCGCAGCGCATTTCGCATCGTCGGGCTTTTGCCATTCCACCGGCCATTCCCACCATGGCGCGGTGAAGCGATGACGCAGCACTTCGAAGCAGGCAAAGCGGGACAACAGCGGGCCGCGGGCAGCGCGGAAGGCGTCAAACTCCCGGCGGCGCGCTTCGCTCGCGCTCGTCACGAAACTGTTGAAGGCAGCGCGCAGCCCCAGCCATTTCAACGCCGCCATGTCCGCGTACGGCACACGGTCACCCTCGCGCAGCCGTGCTGCGGTCGCGGCGGCATCCGGCACGAGGTCGGGCGCAAATTCCGGGATCGCCGCGACATCGATATAGAGCGGATTGAGAAACAGCCGGCTGTTCGGCGAATAGGGGCTGCAATCGGCGGGGTGGTCGTCGAACAGCACATGCAGCGGATTGAGCCCGACACCGTCGGCCCCCAATTGCTTGGCAAGCCGGACGAGGTCGGCCAAGTCCGTGAAGTCACCGATACCCCAATTGCGGTTGGAGCGGACGCTGTACAGCTGCACGGCGAGCAGCCAGCCGCGGTCGAACTCGCCGCCGAAGGCGCGCTCGGGCGCCACGATCATCGGCACCTCTTCCGTCACACCTTCGGCATCGGTCAGCGTCAAACGGTGATAGCCGAGCGGCAGGCCGGCCGGCCAGGCGATCACGGGCTCGCGCGTCTCGCCTTGCGCGATCGACTTGCCGTTTGCGGCCAATTTCCATTGCAGCGGCGGCGCACCGACGGCCGCCAATTCCGTCCGCGGATGCCCCAAGGCGCGCACCACGACCGGCCCGCCGACGAAGCGGTAGACCCGCTTCTCGGGCAGGGCGTCGAGGATGGATTTGAGGGCCACGGGATCGGTGACCCGCAGCTTACCCAGGGCATCGATGAATTCGGACTGGACGCCCTTGATCCGGGCTTGAGTTATGAGATCCATTCGGCACGCAGCTTGCAAGCCACCCTTTTGCCGGGGGGCATCGATTTAACGAGGCAGCGAAAGACGTTAGTCGGGCTTAACTCACAAACCGCGCCTGCCGTTCCCCGCCGGAACTAATGACACACAAGCGGCTTTTTATATAGGTATCAAGCGTAGGTTCCCGACAAGGGAAACGGGCCCCTGCTTTCTTGTCAATGGCATCACCGTGAACAAGACAATTCAAACTGTCGAAAGTGCCGCAGCCGGCAGCGCTTTCCTCATCGAAGACGTCTATCCCTTGATCGATGGCGGCCGCTTCGCCGTGAAGCGGATCGCGGGCGACCGGGTCGAGGTCTGGGCCGACATCTATCGCGACGGCGATGCCGTGATCGGCGCCGCGCTGCTGTGGCGCCGCGAGCAGGACCGCGAATGGCAGCGTGAGCCGATGAGCCATCATGGCAATGACCGCTGGTCGGGCGCCTTCGTCCCGACCGCGGCCGGTCAATACATCTACGCCATCGAAGCCTGGACCGACGAGTTCGCCACCTGGTCCCACGGCGTCGCACGCAAGCAACGCTCCGGTGCGGACGTCACTCTCGACGCGATCGAGGGCGCCGGCCTCTTGACCAAGGCGCATGGCGCACGGCAAGACGCAGCAGTGGTCATCATCAGGCAGTGCGAGGACTATCTGCAGAGCGGCGACGTCGGCCCGCTGCTCGCAACCGAGCTCGGCGAAGCCATGGCCGAGAGCCAGTCGCGGCCCGACCTCACCCGCTCGGCCCTTTTTCCGCTGATCGTCGACCGCGACAAGGCACGCTTCGGCGCCTGGTACCAGATGATGCCGCGCAGCCAGAGCCGGATCCCCGGCCAGCATGGCACGCTTCGCGATTGCATCGCCCGCGTGCCCGACATCGCCGCGATGGGTTTTGACGTGCTCTACTTCACGCCGATCCACCCGATCGGCCACACCCGCCGCAAGGGCCGCAACAACAATGCGCAGGTTGCGAGTGCAGGCGATCCAGGCTCGCCCTATGCGATCGGCACGACGGAAGGCGGACACGATGCGCTGCATCCCGAGCTCGGCACGATCGAGGATTTCCGCGCATTGGTTGCGACCTGCCTGGAATACGGCCTCGAGCTCGCGCTCGATTTCGCCGTGCAATGCTCGCCGGACCATCCCTGGCTGACGCAGCATCCGGAATGGTTCAAGTGGCGGCCGGATCGCTCGGTGCGGACGGCGGATGGCCCCTATTCGGACATCGTCATCCCAGATTTCAACTCCGTCGACAGGCCTGGACTGTGGAACGCGTTTCGGGATGCTCTGCTGTTCTGGATCGACCATGGCGTGACCATCTTCGCCATCGACAATCACGACACCGCGCCGCTTCCGTTCTGGGAATGGCTGATCCGCGACATCCGCCGCCGCCACCCCGAGGTGATCCTGTTCTCCAAGACATTCGCGCGGCCGAAGCTGATGAAGGGCCTCGCCAAGCTCGGCTTTGCGCAGTCCTTCACCTATTTCCCCTGGCGCACCTCGCGGTGGGAGCTGGAGCAATATCTCGGCGAGCTGACGCGCTATCCCGAACGCGACTTCTATCGACCGAACCTGTTCGTCAACACGGCCGACCTGCTGCCCTATCACCTCCAGAGCGGCGAAGCCTGGGCGTTCAAGTCGCGCCTCGCGCTGGCCGCGACGCTGTCGGGCAATTACGGCATCTTTGGCGGATTCGAGCTCTTGGAGCACGAGGCGATTCCCGGCCGTGAAGAATATCTGGATTCCGAGAAATACCAGATCAAGCAGCGCGACTGGGACAAGCCCGGCAACATCAAGCCCTACATCACCGCGCTCAATCGCGTCCGCAACGAGAATGCGGCGCTCCGGCAGACGGCCAATTTGCGCTTCCTCGGCGTCGAGGACGGCGAAACCATCGCCTTCGCCAAGGAGGCAGCCGAGACAGCCAACACCGTCATCGTCGTGATCGCGCTGTCGCGCCATGTGCGCGAATTCTGGCTGCCGCTCGGTGACGTCACCGTTGACGCCGGCGGGCAGCGACACCATGTGACGGCACTCGAAAACCTCCTCACCGGCGAAAAGTCCCGCATCGAATGGGGCGGGGTCAGGCTGCGTATCGATCCCGAGCGCGATCCGGCGCTCTTGTTCCGCGGCCTGGCGTAAGGGTTCACGCCATGAATGTTCTGTCTTCCGTCGACACCAAGAAAGCCGAGGCTGCCGAGATCGTGGACGAGCTCTGGTACAAGGACGCCATCATCTACCAGCTCCACGTCAAGGCGTTTGCCGACAGCAACAATGACGGGATCGGCGACTTCGCCGGGCTGACCGAGAAGCTGCCCTATCTCCAGGAACTCGGCGTCACCGCGCTGTGGCTGCTGCCGTTCTACCCCTCGCCCGGCCGCGACGACGGTTACGACATCGCCGATTACGGCGCGGTCAATCCCGATTTCGGGACGATGAAGGATTTCAAGCGCTTCATCCAGGAGGCGCAGAAGCGGGGCCTGCGCGTCATCACCGAGCTGGTCGTCAATCACACCTCGGACCAACACAAGTGGTTCAAGCGGGCGCGCCGCAGCCATCCGGGCTCGAGCGCCCGCAACTGGTATGTCTGGAGCGACACCGATCAGAAATACCAGGGCACGCGCATCATCTTCACCGACACGGAGAAGTCGAACTGGACCTGGGACCCCGAGGCCGGCGCCTTCTACTGGCACCGCTTCTTCTCGCACCAGCCGGACCTGAATTTCGACAATCCACGCGTCGTCAGCGCACTCATCCAGGTGATGAAGCGCTGGCTCGATGCCGGTGTCGACGGCTTCCGGCTGGATGCCATTCCCTATCTGTGCGAGCGCGAAGGCACCTCGAACGAGAACCTGCCCGAGACGCATGCGATCATCAAGCGCCTGCGCCAGGAGCTCGACGCCTACTCCAAGGGCAAGCTGCTGCTGGCCGAGGCCAATCAATGGCCGGAGGACGTGCAAGAATATTTCGGCCGTGGCGACGAGTGCCACATGGCCTATCATTTCCCGCTGATGCCGCGGATCTACATGGCGATCGCGCAGGAGGACCGTTTCCCGATCACCGACATCCTGCGCCAGACCCCGGACATCCCGGCGAGCTGCCAATGGGCGCTGTTCCTGCGCAATCATGACGAATTGACGCTGGAGATGGTCACCGACGTCGAGCGCGACTATCTCTGGACCACCTACGCCAACGACCCGCGCGCGCGCATCAATGTCGGCATCCGCCGGCGCCTTGCGCCGCTGATGGACAATGACCGCCGCAAGATCGAGCTGATGAACTCGCTGCTGCTGTCCTTCCCCGGCACGCCGATCGTCTACTACGGCGACGAGATTGGCATGGGCGACAACATCTATCTCGGCGACCGCAACGGCGTGCGCACGCCGATGCAGTGGAGCCCGGACCGCAACGGCGGCTTCTCACGCTGCGACCCGGCCCGCCTTTACGCGCCGCTGATCATGGATCCGGTCTACGGCTACGAGTCGGTGAACGTGGAGGCGCAGTCGCGCAGCCTGTCCTCGCTGCTCAGCGCCACCAAGCGGCTGATCTCGGTGCGCAAGTCGACGCTTGCCTTCGGCCGCGGCACCATGACCTTCATCCGCCCGGCCAACCGCGCCGTGCTGGCTTATGTCCGGCAATACCGCGACGAGGTGATCCTCTGCGTGGCCAATTTGTCGCGCGCCGCGCAGGCGACCGAGCTTGACCTGTCGCCTTGGAAGGACCGCATCCCGCAGGAAATGCTCGGCCGCACGCGCTTCCCCGCGATCGGCGAGCTGCCCTACATGATCACGCTGGGGCCCTACGGTTTCTACTGGTTCCAGCTTCAGGAGCGCGACAAGTCCGAGCCGGTGACGCCGCGCGCGGTGCCGGAGTTCGAGACGCTGGTGGTGCCGGTGAACTCGAATTGGGTGTCGCTCGCCCGCGAGCGCGGCGTGTTCGAGCGCGACGTGCTGCCGGGATTCCTGTCGCGGACGCGATGGTATCCCGAGCACAATGCCAAGCACATCAAGACCACGCTGACCTCGGCGGCGCCGTTCTGCGACATTGGCGACAACCGGCCCTGGATCGCGTTCTTCGAGACCAAGCAGGGGAACGAGACGACACGCTACGTGCTGCCGTTGCAGATCGAGTGGGTGCGCTTCGATCGCGAACGCTTCAACCCGAAGGCGCTCGCCGCAGTGCGTCAGGGCGCGCGCGAAGGCACGCTGCTCGATGTCGCGACCGAGCAGATCTTCATCGGCCTGTTCCTGCGCAATTTGTCGCAGAACCTGGCAGTGGAAGAGAACAATTTGCGGCTGGAATTCAAGGCGACCAGCCGGTTTGCCGATTACATCATCAAGGAGCCCGAACGCATCCGCGCGATCGAGCAGTCGAACAGCACCGCGCTGATCGACAATCAATACGTCGCCAAGATCTACCGTCGGCTCGAAACCGGCATCAGTCCCGAGATCGAGATCGGCCACTATCTCACCGAGATCGCCCGCTTTGCCAACACGCCGGCGCTGCTGGGTAGCGTCGAGCTGGTCGAGGGCGAGCAGCGCAGCGCGCTCGGCGTGCTGCATGCCTATGTCGAGAACCAGGGCGACGGCTGGACTGTGACAACGGGCTACCTCGATCGCTATATCGACGAGCAGCGCGTGTTGCCGGCGGGCGAAACGCTCCGCGAAACCCAGGAGCAGGCGCCTTATCTGCACTTCATCGCGCAGATCGGCCGGCGGCTCGGCGAGCTGCATGTCGCGCTGGCCGCGGCAAAGCCGGACGAGCTCGCTCCGGAGCCGATCGGCTCCTCGTACATCACGCGCCTCGTCTCCGACCTCAAGGCGCGCGCCGAGCGGGTCTTCGAACGGCTGGCCAACAGCCGCGACGGCCTGCGGGAGGCGGATCGGCCGCTGATCGATCAGCTCACGGAGGCCCGCGCGACCCTGCCCGACCGCCTGAATGCGCTATTGCCTTCCGGGATCGGCGGGTTGAACATCCGTCATCATGGCGACTTCCGTCTCGGACAAACTCTGATCGTGAAGGACGATATCTTCATCATCGACTTCGACGGCGATCCGCGTGTGCCATTGGCCGACAAGCGGCGCAAGGCGCCGGCCGCGCGCGACGTCGCGGGCATGATCCACTCGATTGATGTTTCGGTCAACGCGGCCCTCAGTCGCGCGCTGACGGGCGCTTCCGACGAGCAGGGCCGGCTCGCAGCCGCGCTCGACGAATGGCGCGAGCGCGCTACCGCAACCTTCTTGTCCGCCTATCGCGAAACCATGACCGATCGGCGGATTTGGCCGCAAGATCCGCAATCCGCGGAAGGCCTGATAAACTTCTTCCTGCTTGATCAAGCGTTCAACGAAGTAGAGTACGAGCTGTCCCACCGGCCTGAGGGGCTCAATGCGCCGCTGACCGGACTGCTTCGCATTCTGTCCAGTGCCGAGAGCGAAGCCCATGCCTAAACTGCCTGCTGAGGCCTACGCGATCATCGAAGGCCGCCACTCCGATCCCTTCCACTATCTCGGGCTGCATCCCGAGGGCGGTAGAAGCGTGGTGCGCGCCTTTCTCCCCGAAGCCTCGAATGTCGAGGCGGTCGGCGAGCATGGCGAAGTCGCCCCGCTCGACCGCGTGCACGATTCCGGCCTGTTCATCGGGGCCCTGCCCAACGGCTCGAAGCATTACCAGCTGCGCGCGAAATTCGGCGGCAACGTCGTCGAGTTCGAGGACGCCTACCGCTTTCCGCCGATCCTGACCGATTTCGACCTTTATCTGCTCGGCGAAGGCACCCACCAGCGCCTCTACGACAAGCTCGGCGCCCATCCGATGCGGCACGAAGGTGTCGACGGCATCGGCTTCGTGGTGCTGGCGCCGAATGCGCGGCGCGTGTCCGTGGTCGGCGATTTCAATTTCTGGGACGGGCGGCGCCATCCCATGAGGGTACGCGGCAGCGGCTATTGGGAGCTGTTCATCCCGCATGCGAAGATTGGCGATCACTACAAGTTCGAAGTCATCGGCCCGCATGGCCATATGCTTCCGTTGAAATCCGATCCGCTGGCCTTTGCGAGCGAGGTGCGGCCCAAGACAGCGTCGATCGTGTTCGACGAGGCGCGCCTGCCGCGGCCGCGGCCGGCGCCCGACGGCATCAACGCGCTGTCGGCGCCGATGTCGATCTACGAGGTCCATCTCGGCTCGTGGCGGCGCAAGAACGGCAATGAATGGCTAACCTATCGCGAACTGGCCGAGCAGCTGCCGGCCTATGCCCGCGACATGGGCTTCACCCATCTCGAATTTCTCCCGGTGAGCGAGCATCCGTTCGACGGCTCCTGGGGTTACCAGCCGACCGGCCTCTATGGCCCGACCAGCCGCTTCGGCACGCCGGAGGATTTTGCCGTTCTCGTCGATGCCTGCCACCGCGAAGGCGTCGGCGTGCTGCTCGACTGGGTGCCCGGCCACTTCCCGGACGATCCGCACGGGCTAGGTCATTTCGACGGCACCTCGCTCTACGAGCACGCCAACCCGCTCCAGGGCCGCCACCTCGACTGGGGCACGCTGATCTACAATTACGGCCGCACCGAAGTGACGAACTTCCTGGTGTCGAACGCGCTGTTCTGGCTGGAGCGCTATGCGATCGACGGCCTGCGCGTCGATGCCGTGGCATCGATGCTCTATCTCGATTACAGCCGGCCGCCCGGCGCGTGGATTCCGAACCAGTATGGCGGGCGGGAGAACATCGAGGCGATCAACTTCCTGCGCCGCTTCAACACGGAAGTCTTCGCCCGCTTCCCGCAGGCGACCACGGCGGCTGAGGAGTCCACCGCCTGGCCTCAGGTCTCACGCCCGGTCGAATTCGGCGGGCTCGGCTTCGGCTACAAGTGGAACATGGGCTGGATGCACGACACGCTGAGCTACATCAGCAAGGATCCAATCTACCGCAAGCACCACCACGGCGAGATCCTGTTCGGCCTGCACTATGCATTCTCGGAAAACTTCATCCTGCCGCTGTCGCATGACGAGGTCGTGCATGGCAAGCGCTCGATCCTCGGCCGGATGCCCGGCGACGAATGGCAACGATTCGCGAACTTGCGCGCCTATTACAGCTTCATGTTCGGCCATCCCGGCAAGAAGCTGTTGTTCATGGGCGCGGAGATCGCGCAGAGCCGCGAATGGAACCATGACCAGTCGCTCGACTGGCACCTGCTCGAATACAAGTACCATTCCGGCATCCAGGCGCTGATCCGCGACCTCAACCGGCTCTATCGCGCCGTGCCGGCGCTGCACCAGATGGATTGCGACCAGGCCGGCTTCGAATGGCTGGTCACCGACGACGCCAACCGCAACGTGTTCGCCTGGCTGCGCAGAGGCTTCGACGAGCAAGCGCGGTGCCTGGTGATCATCAACTTCTCGCCGAACGTCTACCAGAACTATCGCGTTCGCGTGCCCTTTGGCGGCAAGTGGAAGGAAGTGCTCAACTCGGATTCCGCCCACTATGGCGGCAGCAACGTCGGCAACATCGGCGAAGTCCATGCCGAGGGCGGCGAGCTCCGCCTCACAATTCCGCCACTTGCCGCGATCTTCCTCGTTCCAGAAAGCTGACACATGCGCTTGACTGCTGGATCGCCCGCACGCCTCGGCGCAAGCTGGGACGGACGCGGCACCAATTTCGCGCTGTTCTCCGCCAACGCACAGAAGGTCGAGCTCTGCCTGTTCGACACGCAAGGCCGCCGCGAGCTCGAACGCATCGAGTTGCCGGAACGGACCGAAGACGTCTGGCATGGCTATCTCAACGACGTCTCGCCCGGCCAGCTCTACGGCTATCGTGTGCACGGCCCCTACGAGCCCGAGCACGGCCACCGCTTCAACGCCAACAAGCTGCTACTCGATCCCTATGCCAAGCGGCTGGCCGGACGGCTGGTCTGGAGCGATGCGCATTTCGCCTACCGCACCGGCTCGCCGCGCGAGGACCTGTCGTTCGATCGGCGCGACAATGCGCGCGGCATGCCCAAGGCCGTCGTCGTCGACGAAACCTTCAACTGGGGCCGGCGCGAGATCCGTCCCAACATCCCCTGGGAAGACACCATCATCTACGAGGCCCACGTCAAGGGCCTGACGCAGAAGCGCGACGACGTGCCGCCGAATCTGCGCGGCACCTATGGTGGCCTGTCATCGCCGGCGATGATCGAGCATCTGAAGAGGCTCGGCGTCACCACGATCGAGCTTCTCCCGATCCACAGCTTCGTCGACGACCGCATCCTGGTGGAAAAGAAGCTCGCCAATTACTGGGGTTACAACACGTTGTCCTTCTTCGCGCCCGAGCCGCGCTACGCCCAGGACAACGCGCTCGATTCCTTCCGTACCACGGTCGCGCGGCTGCACGATGCCGGCATCGAGGTGATGCTGGACGTTGTCTACAACCACACCGCCGAGGGCAATCACCTCGGCCCGACGCTGTGCTATCGCGGCATCGACAACGCCTCCTATTACTGGCTGAACCGCGAGAACCCGCGCTATTACGACGACTTCACCGGCTGCGGCTCGTCGGTGAATCTCACCCATCCGCGCGTGCTCCAGATGGTGATGGATTCGCTTCGCTACTGGGTCGAGGTCTGCCATGTCGACGGCTTCCGTTTCGACCTCGCCACCACCCTGGCGCGCGGCCCGAACGGCTTTGATCGCGGCATCTCGTTCCTGACCGCGGTCCGGCAGGATCCGGTGCTGGCGACCGTCAAGCTCGTCGCCGAACCGTGGGATCTCGGGCTCGGCGGCTATCAGGTCGGCGCCTTCCCCTCGCAATGGTCGGAGTGGAACGATCGCTATCGCAGCGCCATGCGCCGCTACTGGAGCGGCGAAGGCAGCCTGATCGGCGACATCTCCAGCCGCATGACGGCGTCATCAGACCTGTTCAACCATGACGGAAGGCGGCCGCGCGCCGGCATCAACCACATCACCGTGCATGACGGCTTCACGCTCGCCGACCTCTTCAGCTACAACGAGAAGCACAACGAGGCCAACGGCGAGGACAATCGCGACGGCTCCAACGACAACCACAGCAACAATTGCGGCGTCGAGGGCCCGACCGACGATCCCCAAATCCTCAGCCTGCGCCGGCAGCTTCGCAAGAACGTGCTGGCCTGCCTGATACTGGCGCAAGGCGTTCCGCTGATCCTCGCCGGCGACGAGGTCGGCAATTCTCAATCCGGCAACAACAACGCCTATTGCCAGGACAACGAGGTCGGCTGGGTCGGCTGGGACAATCTCGGCAGGGAGGGCGACGACATGGTCGATTTCGTCGCCCATCTCGCCGACATCCGCCGCCGATTCTCGCAACTCCGCAGCCATCGCTGGCTCGACGGCCGCACCAAGGACGGCATCTCCTACGGCGCGCTGTGGCTGACGCCCGCCGGGGACGAGATGACGGAGAACGACTGGAAATTCCCGGAAGGGCGCTTTCTCTCCTATGTGATGGGGCCGATGGAACCGGGCAGCGCCGCGATCTTTATCGTTCTGAACGCCGCTCCCGAAGAGATCGCATTCAAATTGCCCAAAATGACCGAATACAAGAGCTGGCAGCAGATCCTCAACACGACCGAGGCCAGGCTGAACTCGATCGACTTCCTGCCCGGAAGCGACAGCAAGGCGCCGCCGCGATCCGTGCTCGCCTTCGCGGGGGCGCTATGAGGCCATCCTTCGGGGCGAGGCCGACCAAGGACGGCGCGTCGTTCCGGCTGTGGGCGCCCGGCGCGCGCCGCGTCGATCTCCTGCTCGACAGAAGGCACGCGATGCAGCGCCGGCAGGATGGCTGGTACGTGGCCGACATTGCCGGCCTGCGCGCCGGTAGCAATTACAAATTCCGGATCGACGACGAGATCGACGTGCCCGATCCGGCCTCGGCATTCCAGCCCGAAGATGTGTTCGGCCCGAGCGAGGTGATCGATCACGACGCCTTTGTGTGGGGCGCGCGCGATTGGCGCGGCCGTCCCTGGGAAGAGACGGTGCTGATCGAGACCCATGTCGGCACCTTCACGCCAGAGGGCACCTACCGCGCCATGATCGACAAGCTCGATCATCTCACAGCGAGCGGCATCACCGCACTGGAATTGATGCCGCTGGCCGATTTCGCCGGCCGCCGCGGCTGGGGCTATGACGGCGTACTGTGGTATGCGCCCGACAGCGCCTATGGCCGCCCTGAAGACCTGAAGACGCTGATCGACGAGGCGCATTTGCGCGGGCTCATGGTGTTCCTCGACGTCGTCTACAATCACTTCGGCCCCGAGGGGAATTACCTCGGCCGCTATGCGCCGACCTTCTTTACCGACGCGCACACGCCCTGGGGCAGCACAATCGACTATCGCGTGCCGCAGGTGCGCGCGTTCGCGGTCGAGAACGCGCTGTCCTGGCTCAGCGACTACCGTTTCGATGGCCTGCGGCTGGATGCCGCCAACCACATCATGGCGGTGCCCGGCGAGCAGTCCATGCTGCAAGACCTCAGCGTCGCTGCCGGCGAGCTCGCCAAAGCCACGGGACGGCACATCCATCTGGTGCTCGAGAACGGTGACAACCGCGCGAGCCTGCTCGATGCCGCGCAGGAGCCGCCGAACGGCAAATATCGCGGACAGTGGAACGACGACTATCACCACGTCTGGCACGTGATGCTGACCGGCGAGCTCGCCGGCTACTACGCGGACTACCAGACGCCGCGCATGGATCTTGCGCGCGCGCTCGCCTCCGGCTTCGTCTACCAGGGCGAGATATCGGAATTCTGGGGCAAGAAGCCGCGCGGCGAGCCGAGCGGCGAGCTGCCGCCGTCGACCTTCGTCAACTTCCTGCAAAACCACGACCAGATCGGCAACCGCCCACTCGGCGACCGGCTCGAGAGCCTGGCTTCACCCAAGCAGATCGAGGCCGCGCTCGCGGTCACCCTGCTCGCGCCGATGGTGCCGATGCTGTTTCAGGGCGAGGAATGGGGCTCCACGGTGCCCTTCCCGTTCTTCTGCGACTTCCACGACGGATTGGCCGATGCCGTGCGCAAGGGGCGCAAGCAGGAATATGCCTGGGCCTATGAGAAATACGGCGACGAGGTGCCTGATCCGCTCGATCCGGCAACGCTGCAATTGGCCGTGCTCGACTGGAACGGCCGCACGCCCGAGCAGGACGCGCGGCTTGCGCTGGTGCGCGAGCTGCTCGCGCTCCGGCGCAAGGAGATCATGCCGCGGCTGAAAGGAGCGAGGTTCGGCGATGCCGAGGCAGCAGATACCGGCTTGCTCACGGCACATTGGCGCATGGGGGACGGCGCGGCGCTCCACCTGACCGCGAATCTCTCGGACAAGGATGTCGCGTATTCCAACAGCAATGCGGGCACGCCGATCTGGGGCGGCGAGGCCGGCGAGCGGCTTCCGCCCTGGTCGGTGGTTTGGCATCTCGGAGGTTAGCATGCCTCCCGCCATTCCGCTCGCGACCTACCGGCTCCAGCTCACCGCGGATTTCGACTTCGACAAGGCCGCCGCGGTCGTGCCCTATCTCAAGGCGCTGGGGATCACGCATCTCTACGCCTCGCCGGTGATGAAGGCGCGCAAGGGCTCGACCCACGGCTACGACACCGTCGATCATAGCCAGCTCAGTCCCGAACTCGGCGGCGAGGCCGGCTTCGCACGGCTGAGCGAGACGCTTCAGCAGCACGATCTCGGCCTGATCATTGACTTCGTGCCCAATCATGTCGGCGTGCATTTCGCCGACAATCCCTGGTGGCTCGACGTGCTGGAGTGGGGCCAGGCTTCACCGCATGCGGTCTCCTTCGACATCGACTGGGATCAACTGGCCTTCCGCGCCCGCGGCGGCGTGCTGCTGCCGATTCTCGGCGTGTCCTATGGCGAGGCGCTGGAGCGGGGCGAGATCGAGCTGCGCTACGATCCGGATGAGGGAAGTCTTTCCGCCTGGTATTTCGAGCATCGCTTACCTGTTGCGCCGGAGCGCTATGGCGAAGTGCTGCGGATGATCGTCAAGGAAGCGGACGCGGCGGAAACGGAGCCCGGCAAGCGCCTGCTCGCGCTCGCGGCGCGCTACACCGGACTGCGCCGTCCCAATCGCAAGGAAGCTCCCGCCTTCAAGGCAGAACTCAAGAACATTGCGGGTGCTGCCGACATCATCGCGCGAGGTCTTGCCGCCTATCGCGCCGCCAAGGACCGTCCCGCGCACACGCTGGCGCTGCATCATCTGCTCGAGCGCCAGCACTACAAGCTCGGGCATTGGCGGCTCGCCTCCAGTGACATCAACTATCGCCGCTTCTTCGACGTCAACGGGCTTGCGGGCTTGCGCGTCGAGGATCCCGGCACGTTTGCCGCCACGCACCGGCTGGTCAAGCAACTCATCGCCGACGGCAGATTGCAAGGCATCCGCCTCGATCACATCGACGGCCTGCGCGATCCCGCGCAATATTGCCAGCGACTGCGCCGGCTGGTCCGCGATGCGCAGGGTACGACGAAGCCCTTTTATACCCTGATCGAGAAGATCCTGTGCGAGCACGAACGCCTGCCGCACTTCGCCGGCGTCCAGGGCACCACCGGCTATGAATGGATGAACGTCATCACCCAGGTCCTGGTCGACGGCAAGGGGCTGGCGGCGCTGGACGAGACCTGGCGGCAGATCAGCAACCGGCCGCCACGGCTTGCGCCTTACGTCAAGGACGCCAAGCGGCGGGTGCTGGAGACGCTGCTCACGAGCGAGTTCACCGTGCTGACGCGGCTTTTGGCGCGCATCGCCAACGGGCATTACTCGACGCGCGACTTCTCCGCCGACAGCCTGCGCCAGGCGCTCGAACTCTATGTGCTGCATTTCCCGGTCTACCGCACCTACCTCACGACGAGCGCGCCGACCGCGCACGATCGCAAGCTGATCGAGGAGACCATCGCGCGGGCGCGCGCAGAATGGTTCGCCGCAGATGACGGCATCTTCGACTTCCTGCGCGACGCCCTGACCATGGACCTGCTCAAGCCCGGCCGTCCCCCGCACAGCGCCCCGCGCGTGCGCCGCTTCGCGCTGAAGGTGCAGCAATTCACCGGACCGATGATGGCGAAGTCGCTGGAGGACACCGCGTTCTATCAATTCCACCGGCTGCTTGCGCTGAACGAGGTCGGCGGCGACCCCGCAAGCATCGGCCTTACCCTTCCCGCTTTCCATCAGGCGATGCAGGCGCGCGCCAAGGAATGGCCGCACGGCATGACCGCGACGGCCACCCACGACACCAAGCGCGGCGAGGATGCCCGCGCGCGTATTGCTGCGCTCAGCGAGATTCCCGGCGAATGGACCAGCGCGGTGGCGCGCTGGAAGGTGTTGAACGCGCCGCATCTCACACACCACGGCAGTTTCCGCGCGCCGTCGGCGACCTTCGAGTACATGCTCTACCAGACCCTGCTGGGGGCCTGGCCGCTCCAGGGACCGGATGCCGGCTTCATCGAGCGCATCCAGGCCTATGCCCTCAAGGCCGCGCGTGAAGGCAAGGAGGAGACGAGCTGGCTCAATCCGCATGAAGCGTATGAAAACGGCGTCAAGAGCTTCATCAGCAGGATCCTCGACCCCGCTCAGTCCGCAGAATTCCTGGAGGCGCTGCAGACCCTGGCCCGCCGCGTCGCACTGCTCGGCATGTTGAACTCGCTGAGCCAGCTCACACTCAAGGCAACACTGCCGGGCGTGCCAGACTTCTACCAAGGCACAGAATTCTGGGACCTGTCGCTGGTCGATCCCGACAACCGCCGTCCGGTGGACTTTGTCGCCTGCCGTGCAGCGCTGAGCTCATTGGACAAGCCGGATTGGCGTGGCCTGATCAAGGCCTGGCCGGACGGCCAGCTCAAGCTGGCCTGGACGCGTCATCTCCTCAAACTGCGCAACCGGCTTCCCGACATCTTCGTCCGGGGCGACTATCAGCCGCTCGAGGTAAGCGGCGGGCATGCTGACCACGTCATCGCCTTCGCCCGCCGCCATGGCCGCGCGGCCGCGATCGTCGTGGTCGGGCGTCACTTCGCGCCGTTCACGCAAGCGGGCCGGGAATGGCCCGCGCTGGAGGGCTTAGGTGCCACCGTCGACATCACCGGCTATGCCGCGACGGATCTTGCGAGCAACGAACTGCCGCTTGCGCAGGCTCTGCGCGATCTTCCCGCGACAATCATCGCGGCGCGCACCGCCAGTGCAGCGAAGCCGATGCGGCAGCGCGTGCGCGCCTGAGGCTACTTGCCGCCGTCCTTGGTCAGCAGCAACTGTCCGCGCTTCCTGATCGCGGCCTGGGCCATCTCGGCAAAGCGCTGCAACAGCCAGGGCAGCACCACCTCGACCCGGACGTGATCTTCGGTGACGTCGACCTGGCCGGTCGCGATCTGCCCGAGCGCGCGGATGCGGAAATTCATGCTGTCGCCGCTCCAGCGCTCCTCTTCGACTTGCAACACGGGAATGCTTGCTGCGGCGCGGCCAAGCCCCGTCTTGAGCCGGCGCACCGCCTCATCGCGGCCGAGACGATGCGGAATTGAAACGACGAGCGGTTCTGACATGGCCGTGGCCCTGCTGACTGCCCCTCACCTGATCATGCCGCATGAAACGGCAAAAGTTCCATGCATGCCGGAGTTGGGGCCCATTTGCGAAGCCGGAACTTTAAAACCTGCGGCAAGTTGCCCCCGCACGACGGGACAGGTGCAACGACCCTTTCAACAAAGGGCTGGAGGAGACTCGCATGTCTATCGGCACGATCATTCTGATCATCTTGGTCATCGCCCTGCTCGGCGGCTTCAGCGGCATTGGCGGCGGGCCGTTTTACGGCACCGGCTATTACGGCGGCGGCGGCCTCGGACTCGTCATCGTCATCCTGCTGATCCTGCTCCTGATGGGACGGATATAGGCACCTAGGGTGGGTTAGCGAAGCGTAACCCACCACGCTTCTGCGAATATTGAACGAAATTGGTGGGTTACGCCTTCGGCTAACCCACCCTACTTTTTCGACGCCAGCTTCTTCATGGCCGTCTTGATCGACGCGGCGGCATCATCATAACCTTCCCACGCTTTCGATCGCGCCAGCAGGCCCGGCACGGTGCGCATCGTATAGCGCTTCGGATCGAGATCGCTCTTCACCTGCGCCCAAGTCAGCGGCATCGACACCGTGGCACCGGCGCGCGCGCGCGGCGACAGCGGGGCAATCGCCGTCGACATACGGTCGTTGCGCAAATAGTCCAGGAAGATCTTTCCCTTGCGCAATTTCTTGGACATGTTGAGCAGATAGCGTTCGGGATCGTCATTGGCCATCCACTGGCAAACGCCTTGCGCAAACGCCTTGGCCTCCTTCCAGCTCACCTTGTCGCGCGCGCCGTGGAGCAGCGGCACCACCACATGGATGCCCTTGCCGCCAGTGGTCTTGCAGAAGCTGTCCATGCCGATATCGGCGAGCCGCTGCCGCATCTCCTTGGCCGCCTCGACGACGTCGGCGAAGTCGACGTCAGGCGCAGGGTCGAGATCGAACACCAGCCGGCCCGGCGTGTCATAGGCATAAGGCGCGCAATTCCAGGGATGCAGCTCGACGCCGCCGACCTGCGCCACCGCGGCGAGCCCTTCGATCCGATCGATCTGCAGGTACGGCTTGCGGTCGCCGGAGACCCTTGCGAGCTCCAGAAGGTTCGACGTGCCCTGCATGGCATGGCGCTGGAAGAAGCATTCACCCTTGATGCCGTCAGGAGCGCGGATCAGCGAGCAAGGCCGGCCCTTCAGGTGCACGATCATCCATTCGCCGACGGCTTCGAGATAGCGGGCAAGGTCCAGCTTGGTGATGGCACCACCATCGCCGACATCGGGCCAGAGCTCCTTGTCCGGCTTGGAGATGACGACACCCATGACCTCGGCATTGCTGCCGCTGGGGGCCGATCGCGCGCCTGGCTTCGCTTTTGCGCGCTTCACTCCTTTGGCCGAGGGTTTGGCGAGCTCGGTGTCGACTGGCGTTTCGGCCTCGACCTCCTCGGCCGGCTTGTCCTGCCGCAGGCCTTTGAAAGCCGCTTGGCGGACATTGCCGTCGGCGGTGAAGCCGGCGAACTCGATCTCGGCGACGAGCTCCGGCTTCAGCCAGTGTACCTCGCGGGTCTTCTTCGGCGCATTCTTGCCGCCGAAGGGGCTTTCCTTCGCCTCCATGGCCTTCAGTGACGGCATGATGCGCTTGACCTTGTCCGCGCCAAAGCCGGTGCCGACCATGCCGACGAAGGCGAGATGATCGCCGCGCTGCACGCCGCCCATCAGCGAGCGGAACTTGCCGTTCGTGGTCTTGTAGCCGCCGATCACCACCTCGTGGCCGGCGCGGCATTTCGACTTGACCCAGCTCTCGGTACGGCCGGAACGATACGGGGCATCCAGCTTCTTCGACACCACCCCCTCGAGCTCGAGCTTGCAGGCCGATTGCAGCACGGCATCGCCCCCGCTCTCGAAATGCTCGACATATCGGATCTGGCTCGCCTTCCGTTTGTGCGATTCCAGGAGCTCCTTCAGCTGGGCCTTGCGTTCGCCGAGCGGCAGCCGGCGGTAATCCTGGTTCTCCGCGAACAGGAGGTCGAAGGCAAAGAAGATCAGCTCGTCAGTCTTGCCATCGGACAACGCAGCCTGAAGCGAGGAGAAGTTCGGCGCGCCGTTGTGATCGAGCGCGACGATCTCGCCGTCGATCATTACATCCGGCAGCGCGCCCGCATCCTTGGCAATGGAGGCGAACTTGCCGGTCCAGTCGAGACCCTTGCGCGTCTTGAGCGTCGCCTCGCCGTCCTCGACGCGGAGCTGGACGCGATAGCCGTCGAACTTGATCTCGTGGCACCAGCCCTGGTCGGCCGGCGGCCGCTCGACCAGCGTACAGAGCTGCGGCGCCACGAAATCCGGTATCTCTGAAACTTTCTTCGCGTTTGCTGCCGTCGTCGCCTTCTTCCTTGCCGCCCTTCCGGCCTTCAACGCCGTGCGCGGCGCCGGCTTCACCGTGCGCCCTTTCGCCTCCTCGGCGCGGTTGGACTGCCAGACTGCATTGGCCTTGCCCTTGGGACCCTTGAGACCTCTAGCCAGCATGAAAGGTTTGGGCGCGCGGCCCTTGCCTTCGGCGATCTGCTCCATCGCTCGGCCGGAGGCGACGGACTTGTCCTGGTCGAGGATGTCGTTGTCGGCACCTTCGCGGACATGTTCATCGCGGTGCTTGATCAGCAGCCAGTTGGTCCGCTTTTCGCCGCCGCGGTTGCGCATGCGCACCAGCACCCAGCTTCCATGCAGCTTGTCGCCATGCAGGGTGAACTTGAGATCGCCCTTCTTGAAGCCGGCTTCCGGATCTTCCGATTCCCAAGTGCCTCGATCCCACAGCATCACGGTGCCGCCGCCGTACTGCCCTTCGGGAATCGTGCCTTCGAAATCACCATAGTCGAGCGGATGGTCCTCGACCTCGACCGCCAGCCGCTTGTCGCGCGGATCGAGCGAGGGCCCCTTCGTCACCGTCCAGGACTTGAAGACGCCGTCCAACTCGAGCCGGAAGTCGTAATGCAGCCGACTGGCATCATGCTTCTGGATCACGAAGCGCCGCTGCTTCGAGGGCGCGACAGCGGTCTTGCCTGATGGCTCGGGCGTCTTTTCGAAATCACGCTTCTGTCGGTAAGTGGAGAGTTTTTGCAGCACGACTGGTCCCGCTTCTCTTTCGGCATTCAAGCCTATCACGGCCAAAGTCCCACCCGGAACCAAAACCCCACGGAAGGGTTGGGGTTCCAAAACGCCTTGAAAACGCTGGAGAATGGAATGGCCCCGCGTGCCTATTGGAAGGGAACGTTGAAGCTCTCGCTGGTCAGCTGTCCGGTCATGCTCTATCCGGCTGCGACCGCCGCGGAGAAGACTCGGTTTCATCTCATCAACCGCGAGACCGGGAACCGGCTCAAGCAGCAGATGATCGATTCCGAGACCGGCGACGTCGTCGAGAGCGACCAGAAGGGGCGCGGCTACGAGCTGAGCAAGGGCAAATATGTCGAGGTCGAACCGGAGGAGCTCGAGGCGGTCCAGATCGAGAGCAACCACACCATCGACATCGAGAGCTTCGTGCCGAGCGAGGAAATCGACCAGCGCTACCTCAACCACCCCTATTACATCGCCCCCGATGGCAAAGCCGCGGTCGACGCCTTCGCGGTGATCCGCGACGCCATGAAAGATCAGGACCGCGTGGCACTCGCAAAAATCGTGCTCACCAACCGCGAGCACGTGATGGCGATCGAGCCGCTCGGCAAGGGCCTGCTCGGCACCACGCTGCGCTATCCTTACGAGCTGCGCGACGAGGATCAGTTCTTCGAGGACATCAAGAGCCCGAAGATCACCAAGGACATGGTCGAGCTCGCCGGCCACATCCTGCACTCCAAGGCCGCGCATTTCGATCCTAGCGAATTCAAGGACGAGTACGAGAACGCGCTGAAGGCGCTGGTGAAGCGCAAGGCCAGCGGCAAGAAGATCGAGCTGCCGGAGCCCGAAGAACGGCCGAGCAACGTCGTCAGCCTCATGGATGCGCTGAAGCAGAGCCTGAAGGGACGCGGAAGAGGGAAAAAGACTGCGGCGAAGTCACATGCGCGCCGTGCGCAGGGGCGGCACCGAGCCACCAGGAAGGCGCACCGTTCACCGGCGCGGCATCGCAAGGCGGGTTGATTCACTCAGTCATTGCGAGCGCAGCGAAGCAATCCAGAATCTTCCCGCGGAGGGACCCTGGATTGCTTCGCTGCGCTCGCAATGACGATGTGGATACAGGCTCGCGCGACAACTCAGTCGTGACCAGAGGACGGGCCTAATCCCCCGCCTTCAACCTGTATCCGATCCCCGTCTCCGTCAGCACATATTGCGGCCGTTCCGGGTCGGCTTCGATCTTCTGGCGGAGCTGACGGACATAGACGCGCAGATATTGCGCATCCGTCAGCTCGTCCCAGAGCTCCTTGAGCAGGAAGCGGTGGGTGAGCACCTTGCCGGCGTGCTGCACCAGCACGCGAAGAAGATCGTATTCCTTCGGTGACAGCTTCACGTCGCGCTCGCCGACCTTGACGATGCGGCGAACGAGATCGACGGAGAGGTCGCCGGTGCGGAACACAGGGCGCTCGCCCTTGACCTGAAGCTGGTGGCGGAGTGCGGCACGCAAGCGGGCCAGCAGCTCGTCCATGCCGAACGGCTTGGTCAGGTAATCGTCGGCGCCGAGATCGAGCGCTTGCACCTTGCCGGCCTCGTCGCCGCGGCTCGACAGCACCACGATCGGCACGCCCTCGTTGCGGGCGCGGATGGAGCGCAGCAGCTCATGGCCCTGGATGTCGGGCAGGCCGAGATCGAGGATGATCAGCGCCGGCTCCTCGGCAAGCTTGTCCAGCGCGGTCTTGCCGTTCGACGCCTCCAGGATCTCATAGCCCTGCGTCGACAGCCCCATCCGCAGCAGTTTACGGATCGGCGGCTCGTCATCGATGACCAGAACCTTGATCGGGGCAGCACTCATGCAGCGGTATCCAATGCGTGGGTCTGCACTGGGACGGGCAGACGGATGGTGAGGATCGCGCCGCTCCGGTCGCTGCGGTTGGCGGCCGAGATCGTGCCCCGCATCGCCTCGACGAAGCCGCGGGAGATGGCAAGGCCGAGCCCGGTGCCGGGACGAACATGGTCCCCCTTCTGCACGCGATAGAACTTGTCGAACACGCTCTCGAGCTCGTCGGGTGGGATGCCTCCGCCCTCATCGGCGATCTGGAGAACGACTTGATCGCGCTCGCGCTGACTGCGGATCGCAATCGTGGTGTCGGCCGGCGAATATTTTGCGGCGTTGTCGAGCAGGTTGAACAGCACTTGCTCGAACAGTACGGCATCGAGCTCGAGCATCGGCAGATCGGCCGCCAGCACGAGCTCGACCTTGTGGGCAGCGAGGATCTTGGCCGCCCGCCGCAGCGCGCTACCGACGATCTCGCCGAGATCGTGCAGCGCCGTGTTGGGCACGATGGCGCCGGATTCGAGCTTGGTCATGTCGAGCAGATTGGCGATGAAGCGGTTGAGCCGTTCGGACTCGTCGATCACGGTCGCGAGCAGGTCGCGCTTCTCGGTGTCCGAGAGTGCGCCGGCGAGATCGCGCATGGTGGAGGCCGCGCCGAGCACCGAGGCCAGCGGCGTCTTCAAATCGTGCGAGATCGAGGTCAGGAGCGCCGAGCGCAGCCGCTCGGATTCGACGGTGCGCTTGACGCGGTCCATGTCCTCGACCAACAGCACGCGCTCGATCGCGAGTGCGCCTTGGTCGACCAGCGCGTCGAGCAGCCGGCGCTGGTCCGGGGTCAATAGCGGGCCGGTGCGGTCGTTGTCGATGCCGATGACGCCGATTGGCCCGCGCCCGGTGCGCATCGGCAGGAACAGCCGTTTCGCACCCGGCAGCGTGTCCGAGCCGCGGCCTGCGGGGCGGTCGTTGCTCCAGGCCCAGTTGGCGGCGGCGAGGTCGGCCTGATCGAGCTCATCCTCCGGCGGATAGCCGGATTTCACCGTGAGCAGGCCCTCTTCCGGCAGCAGCAACACGACGCGGACCTTCAGCATCAGCGCGATCTGGTAGGCGGTTGCCCACAGCACATCGTCGAGCGTGGCGGTGCCGGCGAGCTTGCGGCTGAAGGCATGGAGCTGCTCGGTCATCCGGATCCGGCCGATCGCGGTGTCGGCCTGGATGCGCACGCGCGCCGCGACATTGGAGACGATCATCGCCACCACCATGAACAGCACGAAGGCGGCAACGTTGGTCGGGTCGGTAATCGTGAAGGTGTAGATCGGCGGAATGAAGAAGAAGTTGTAGCAAAGCGACGCCGCCACTGTTGCCATCAGGGACGGCCACAAACCATAGCGGACGGCAACCGCGACGACCGAGGTCAGCAGCACGAGATCGACGTTCTCGAGGCCGAAATAGGGCTGGATCAGCTCGGCGGCGCCGAGGCCGATCAGCACGATGCCGAGCGCCTTCAGATAGGGCCGCGGGTTGAACGGCTCCGAGCGAGCAGCGGTCTGCACCGCGGTCTTGGGCACGGCCTCGCCGGGCAGCTCGTCACCGGCGATGACATGGACGGTGATGTTGCCGGCGCGGCGCACCAGGTCATGCACGACTGAGCCGCGCGTCATCTCGAACCAGCGCGAACGCGTCGACTTGCCGATCACGATCTGGGTGACGTTGTTGCCTTGTGCGAAGTTGACGACGTCGTCGGCGATGCGGCGGCCGACGGCGGGAATCGTCAGCGCCTCGCCGCCGAGCGATTCGGCAAGCCGCAGCGTATCGGCCAGCCGGTCGCGCTCATCGTCGGACAATTGCAGGGATCGCCGGGTCTCGATCGAGAGCGCGGTGAACGGGGCATGGAGCCGGTCGGCCAGCCGCTTGGTATAGCGCACGAGGCCAGCCGCGCGCGGATCCTCGCTGACGCAGACGAGGATGCGTTCGCCCGCTGCCCAGGGACCGGCGATGGCGTTCGCCTGCATATGGGTGAGCAGTTGCTCGTCGACCCGCTCGGCCGTGCGCCGCAGCGCGAGCTCGCGCAACGCGGTCAGGTTGCCCGGCGAGAAATAATGCTCCAGCGCCCGCTCAGCCTGCTTGGGCACATAGACCTTGCCCTCCTTAAGCCGCTGGATCAGATCATCAGGCGTGAGGTCGATCAGCTCGATCGCATCGGCCCGGTCGAACACCGAATCAGGCACGGTCTCGCGCACCCGCACATGGGTGATCTGGGCGACGACGTCGTTCAGGCTCTCGATGTGCTGGATGTTGACGGCGGTATAGACGTCGATGCCGTGGGAGAGCAGCTCGTCGACGTCGAGATAGCGCTTGGGGTGGCGGCTGCCCGCCGCGTTGGTGTGGGCGAGCTCGTCGACCAGCGCAATCTGCGGCCGACGCGCAATTACGGCGTCGAGGTCCATCTCCTCCACGACCTGGCCGCGGTAATCGAGCCGCTTGCGCGGGACCACCTCTAGCCCGCGCACCAGCACCTCGGTCTCAGCGCGGCCGTGGGTCTCGACGAAGCCGACCACGACGTCGACGCCCGCCTTGCGCTTGGCGTGAGCGCTTTGCAGCATCTCGTAGGTCTTGCCGACGCCGGGGGCGGCGCCGACGAAGATCTTCAGCCTGCCGCTCGCGCTCTCCTCCCGCCGCGCTGCTTCCAGCAGCGCCTCGGGCGACGGACGTTGTTCGGGATCACGGCGCTGTTGAACCATCAGGCCAATATAATCACCCCCGTGTGCCGAGCCTAGACTACTTCGCGGCGCGGTCGAGCGCGAGATTCAGCGCCAGCACGTTGACGCGGGGCTCGCCGATCAGGCCGAGCAGACGGCCTTCGGTGTTGGCAGCCACGAGTTGCTCGACTTGATCCTCCGGCATCTTCCGCGCCTTCGCCACGCGCGGTATCTGGAATTGCGCCGCCTCCGGCGAGATATCAGGATCGAGGCCGCTGGCCGACGTCGTGACCAGATCGACCGGCACCGCCGCATTCGGATTCTCTGCCTTCAGCTTGTCCACATCTTCCTTCAGCCGGTCGGCCAGCGCCTTGCTGGTCGGGCCGAGATTGGAGCCGCCCGAATTGGCGGCGTTGTAGGGCGCCGGCACCGTTTTGGTTGAATCATTAGGGTCCGGCGCAACCGTCGCCGAAGGGCGGCCGTGAAAGTATTTGTCCTCCTTGAACTCCTGCCCGATCAGGGCGGAGCCGACCACCTTGCCGTCCCTCTCGATCAGGCTGCCCTGCGCCTGCACGGGAAACAACGTGCCGGCAATGGCAGTCATCGCCAGCGGATAGGCAAGGCCCGTGATGGCGGTGAGCGCCAGCAAGAGCATGATGGCGGGACGAATTTCTCTGAGCATGTTAGTCTCCTATTTCTTCCGCCATTGCGAGCGAAGCGAAGCAATCCAGAGTCTTTCCATGGAGGCAGCCTGGATTGCTTCGTCGCAAGGGCTCCTCGCAATGACGGGCTATGCCAAATGCAAGGCGGTGACGACGAGGTCGATCGCCTTGATGCCGATAAAGGGAATGACGATGCCGCCGAGGCCGTAGATCAAGAGATTGCGTTGGAGCAGCGCGCCGGCGCCGACGGCGCGGTAGGCAACGCCCTTCAGCGCCAGCGGGATCAGCGCGATGATGATGAGCGCGTTGAAGATGATCGCCGACAGGATGGCGCTCTGCGGGCTCGACAGGTTCATGACGTTGAGCACGCTGAGTTGGGGGTAGAACGCCAGGAACATCGCCGGGATGATCGCAAAATACTTGGCGACGTCGTTGGCGATCGAGAACGTGGTCAGCGCACCGCGCGTCATCAAGAGCTGCTTGCCGATCTCGACCACCTCGATCAGCTTGGTCGGATTGGAATCGAGGTCGACCATGTTGCCGGCCTCGCGGGCGGCCTGAGTGCCGGTGTTCATGGCGACCCCGACGTCGGCCTGCGCGAGCGCCGGCGCGTCGTTGGTGCCGTCGCCGCACATCGCGACCAGCTTGCCCTTGGCCTGCTCGTCGCGGATCAGCTTGAGCTTGTCCTCGGGGGTTGCCTGCGCCAGGAAGTCGTCGACGCCGGCTTCCGCGGCGATCGCAGCCGCCGTCATCGGATTGTCGCCGGTGATCATGATGGTGCGGATGCCCATGCGGCGCAATTCGGCAAAGCGCTCGCGGATGCCACCCTTGACGATGTCCTTGAGCTGGATGACGCCGAGCAGCTTGCCGTCCCTGGCGACCGCCAGCGGGGTGCCGCCGGCCTTCGAGATATCATCGGCAATGGCCTGGATCTCGCGACCGAGATCCGACAGCGCGGCCGGCTGGATTGCCCGCGCCGCGTTGCCGGAGGCAACGGCCAGCGGCGCGCCGCCGCCGACATAATTCAGCATGGCATCGACCGCGCCCTTGCGCACCGATGAGCCGCCGGCATCGACGCCGCTCATGCGAGTTTGCGCGGTGAACGGGATGAAAGTGGCGCCAAGCTCGGCCATGTCGCGGCCACGGATGCCGTATTTCTCCTTCGCCAGCACGACGATAGAGCGGCCCTCCGGTGTCTCATCGGCGAGCGAGGCGAGTTGGGCCGCGTCCGCCAGCTCCTGCTCGGTGACGCCGCGCACAGGACGGAACGCCGTCGCCTGCCGGTTGCCGAGCGTGATGGTGCCGGTCTTGTCCAGCAGCAGCGTGTCGACGTCACCGGCAGCCTCGACGGCGCGGCCGGACATCGCCAGCACGTTGAAGCGCACCAGGCGGTCCATGCCGGCGATGCCGATCGCCGACAACAGCGCGCCGATCGTCGTCGGGATCAGCGTCACGAACAGGGCGACCAGCACGATCACTGAGATCGAGCCGCCGGCATAGGCCGCATAGCTCGGGATGGTGACGGTCGCGAACACGAAGATGATGGTGAGACCGGCGAGCAGGATGTTGAGCGCGATCTCGTTCGGGGTCTTCTGCCGCTCGGCGCCCTCGACCAGCTTGATCATGCGGTCGATGAAAGTCGAGCCCTGGGCTGCGGTGATGCGGACGCGGATCCAGTCCGACAGCACCTGCGTGCCACCGGTGACCGCAGAGCGGTCGCCGCCGGATTCGCGGATCACGGGTGCGGATTCGCCGGTGATGGCGGCCTCGTTGACGGAGGCGACGCCCTCGATCACCTCGCCGTCGGAAGGAATGGTGTCACCGGCCTCGACCAGCACGATGTCGCCGACCTTGAGGCTCGTGCCAGGCACGAGCTTGAACGGCTGCTCGGACCCGGTCAGGAGCTTGGCCTGGCTTTCGGTGCGGGTCTTGCGCAGCGATTCGGCCTGCGCCTTGCCGCGGCCTTCGGCCACCGCTTCGGCGAAATTGGCGAACAGCACCGTGAACCAGAGCCAGACGATGATCTGGAAGGTGAAGCCGAGGCTGGCAACACCGGTGACGATGTCACGCAGGAAGATCACCGTGGTGAGCGCAGCCACGACCTCGACCACGAACATGACAGGGTTCCTCACCATCAGCCGCGGATCGAGCTTGGTGAACGAGGCGCGGATCGCGGGCATCACGATTCTGGGATCGAGCATTGCCGACATCGGCGCACGTTTTTGCAGTTTCATCGTCTCCATGGAGGTCACTCCAAAAATCAGAACAGGTTGCCGGCGTTCATCGCCAGATGTTCGACGATCGGGCCGAGCGCGAGCGCCGGGAAGAAGGTCAGGCCACCCATGATCAGGATGACGCCGACGACGAGGCCGACGAACAGGGCGCCGGTGGTCGGGAACGTGCCCATGGACGGCGGGATCGACTTCTTCTCCGCAAGCGATCCCGCGATCGCCATGGCCGGGACGATCATGAAGAAGCGGCCGACGAACATCGCGCTTGCCAGCGTCAGGTTGTAGAAGAACGTGTTGCCGGTGAGCCCGGCGAAAGCCGAGCCGTTGTTGCCGGCCGCCGATGTGAAGGCGTAGAGCACTTCGGTGAAGCCGTGCGGTCCGGAATTCGCCATGGAGGCGACTGCCGCCGGATAGACCACGCCGACCGCGGTCCAGCCGAGGATCATCAGCGGCAGCACCAGGATGGCCAGCATCGCCATCTTGACCTCGCGCGCCTCGATCTTCTTGCCGACATACTCCGGGGTGCGACCAACCATGAGTCCCGCGACGAAGATCGCGAGAATGACGAACAGCAGCATGCCGTACATGCCGGCACCGACGCCGCCGACGATGATTTCGCCGAGCTCGATGTTGATCAGCGGGATCATGCCGCCGAGGGCGGTAAAACTGTCATGCATCGCATTGACCGCGCCGCAGGAGGCGGCGGTGGTAACGACCGCGAACAGCGAGGACGCCACGATGCCGAAACGGACCTCCTTGCCCTCCATGTTGCCGCCAGTCAGACCCAGCGCATGGAGCGTCGAGGTGCCGTTCGCCTCCGCCCAATAGGTGATGGCGGCGCCGGCCAGAAATAGCACGCCCATCACGGAGAGGATCGCCCAGCCCTGGCGCTGGTTGCCGACCATGCGGCCGAACACATTGGTCATGGCCGCGCCAAGCGTGAAGATCGACAGCATCTGCACGAAGTTCGACAGCGCCGTCGGGTTTTCGAAGGGGTGCGCGGCATTGGCGTTGAAGAAACCGCCGCCATTGGTGCCGAGCATCTTGATCGCGACCTGCGAGGCGACCGGCCCGACCGCAATGGTCTGCTTGGCGCCTTCGAGCGTGGTCGCCTCGATATACGGCCCGAGCGTTTGCGGCATGCCCTGCCAGACCAGGAACAGCGCATAGACGACGCAGATCGGCAGCAGCACGTAGAGCGTACACCTGACGACGTCGACCCAGAAATTGCCGACCGTGCGCATCGAAGCGCGCGAGAAGCCGCGGATCAGGGCCATCGCCAGCGCGATGCCGGTCGCGGCCGACAGAAAGTTCTGGTGCGTCAGGCCGAGCATCTGCACGAGATAGGACAGCGTGCTCTCGCCGCCGTAGTTCTGCCAGTTGGTGTTGGTGATGAAGGAGACCGCGGTGTTGAAGGAGAGATCCTCGGCGACCGCGCCCTGCCCGGCCGGATTGAAGGGCAGCACGGCCTGAAGCCGCATCACGCCGTAGATGATGAGGAAGCCGCCGACATGGAACAGCAACATGGCGACCGTGTAGGTCAGCCAGTGCTGCTCGCGCTTCTCGTCGACGCCGGAAATCCAGTAGATGCCGGCCTCGATCGGACGCAACACCGGCGACAGGAACGTCCGCTCGCCGTTGAACACGCGCGTCATGTGCCAGCCGAGCGGCTTGGTCAGCGCAACGATAATGGCGCAAAACAGAATGATCTGGAGCCAACCGATCACAGTCATGGAATTAACCCTTCAGGCTTGGTGCCGGCGCAACAGCGGCAGGAGCACCGTCAGCAGACAGGCGACGAGCACGGCGTCGGCCAGCAGCAATTCGACGAGCAGCAGCACGGCTCAGAACCGCTCGGGCCGCAGCAGCGCATAGGTGAGATAGACCAGGAGGCCGAGGGAGACGGCGCCGGCGAGGGCATAATCGAAGATCATGATCCGCTCCCTCACAGCCGTTCGCAGGCATAGGTGTAGCCGATCGCAAGGGCGAAGAAGACGAAGCCCAGCGCCAGCATCAGAATGTCCATCATGACGATACTCCTCAATACGAGACGATATCCGGCGAGCCCGTCTCAGGCCGGCGGGCGGCTTGCTGGGAGCGAATGCAATGCATGCCTCTCCGGCCGGGAACTTCACGGCGCTGAGGTGCCACCGCGCACATAGGTTTTCGAGATGAGCCCTATGGCGACGTTATAGGAATCTCATAAAGGCGAGCGGGCTGAGGCTCGCCCAACTTTGCGCCGTCGTCCCGGCGAAGGCCGGGACCCATAACCCCAGGAAGTAGTTGCGCCCCGAAGCCGGTAACCAAGAGTCTTCGCCGAACCACCTTGCGTGGCTATGGGTCCCGGCCTTCGCCGGGACGACAGCGGAGAATGTGAGCGACCGAGCCTTCCATGAGCGCACGCCCTCCCCCGCACTTATGAAATCCCTATATCTCTCGCCCGATCCTCATCTCGCTTTCAAATGCCCTCCCGGCCATCTTGGCAATGCCGGCCGACTGACCGACGCCAATTTCAGGAGGCCTGATATGACCGCCGCTGTCCCACGCCATGACCCGCCTTCCCTCAGCCAGCGGCTTCGCGCGGTACCGGCGATGACACGGCCGCTGATGCTCGACATCATCGAGCACGCCTGCCGGCGCGTCTCCTCGCTCGGGCAAAGCGAACGCACCACACGCATCATGCGCCTGATCGACGTCGAGGCCTGGGCCGATGCGGCACTGGCGCTGGTGCAGCTTGAGCTGCCGATGTGGCAGGTCCGCCGCATCGCCTATGACGACGGCGAGTGGCATTGCGCGCTGTCGCGCGAGCGTGAGCTGCCGGACTGGCTGGACGCCGCGGTCGAGGGGCGCCATGCCGACCTCGCGCTGGCTTTGCTGTCGGCCTTCCTCGAGGTCCGGACTTTGGTCGCGGATGTGCGGCGACCGAGCGTTCCTTCGGTTCGTCCTGCGCCGGATCCGCTTTACGAGCAACTCGTCTGCGACAATTTCGGCTAGGGCAGCCTGACGGATCGATGCCGTGTCGCAAGCTCCCGACATGCCGCGCACGCTGACCCCGTCGCGCGTGATCGCACGTTTCGCGGTCCGCCTCGCGCTGCTCGTTGGCTTTGCCGCATTCGGCAGCATCGGCTTCGGCCGGAGCCTCGCCGTCCTGCTCTGGATGTCGATCATCCTGTGCGCGCTCGCTGGCCTCGTCAGGCGCGAGCCGCTGTTCGGAGCCGCGCTCAATCATTGGGACGAAGGCGTCGCCTTCGGCGCGCTGTTCGCGCTGGCCCACATCGTCGACGATGTGGCCTGAACGTCCGGCTTTATGACCTTCCTATGAGATCGCCGCGCCCCCGCCCTCGAAATCATATTCGCGACTGAGGATACTGAGGACGCCGGCAAGGACGTGCGTCCCACGCCGGCACCGTTCAGAAGGAATATCCTCGTGAAACTCAAATACGCATTGAGCGTGCTTGGCCTGATGTCCGCCGATACACGGCTTCCGATCGTGCCGCTGGACGCGGTCGCGCAGAGAGAGGTGGTACGCGCGTTCGCCGCGATCGCCGATGAGGAATTGATCGACAGCGTCAGGGCATAGATCTGCGCGCTTATGAGATTCCTATACGGAAGCCTCGGCGTTCATCTCGCAATCCTACACATCGCTGCTGATCATGTGAGAGAGATCGGAGCGGCCAATTCACCGCACCACGGACAAGGACTTTCAAATGTCGATGCTGACACATGGATTTGAACGGCCTCTTGGCTGGGCAGAGAGCACCATGCGGCTATCGCCGTTCCGCGAGGCCCAGCTCAAGCGCGTCGCGCTCCGCGCGCTGACCCTGCTCACGATGGGCAGCGTGCTCACCGCGCTGATTGCGCTCAGGACCGCAATCTATGTCTGGCATCTCCACGCCTGAGCGGGGCCACCATCATGACCTTGCAGCCCTTCAAGGGAAATCTCGAGCAGGCGGTCACCGTAACCGTCCTGACCATGACGCTGAGCATGGTCTGGGGCGCCATCCTGACGATCATGATCACGCTCGTCGCGCGCGGGCTGGGGGTCTAATCCTCACTTATGCTCCTGGCTTGCGCACGATCCACCAGCCGTCGAATGTCACCGCGAAGAGCTGCCTGCGCCAGCCGGCCATGGACGCCATGCGCATGGCGATCGACCGCGAACTGACCATGGCTGCCTAGGAGGCGAGCAACCGGGCGCGCAGCGCGGTCGCTGTGCCCGGTTGAGGCGGCATATCCCGCGGAAAAGACCCGACCGATCTGGCGCAATTTCACGGAACCGTGTAGAGCGGTTTCATGAGCACAAGCAGCGTCAACGTCGTCGCCCACCCCCTGGTCCAGCACAAGCTCTCTTTGATGCGGGAGAAGGACCGCTCGACCAAGAGCTTTCGCGAGATCCTGAACGAGATCGGGATGCTGCTCGGCTACGAGGTGACGCGCGACCTGCCGCTGGAGCTGGTGGAGATCGAAACGCCGATCGCACCGATGCAGGCGCCGAAGATCGCGGGCAAGAAGCTCACGCTGGCGCCGATCCTGCGCGCGGGCGTCGGCTTCCTCGACGGCATGCTGGCGCTGATGCCCTCGGCGCGCATCGCCCATATCGGGCTCTACCGCGACCCCGAGACATTGCAGGCCGTGGAATATTACTTCAAGGCGCCGCAGGACCTGTCCGATCGCACCGTGATCCTGATGGATCCGATGCTGGCCACCGGCAATTCGGCCTGCGCCGGCTCCTCGCTGCTCAAGGCGCGCGGCGCCCGCGACATCCGCTTCGTCTGCCTTTTGGCCGCGCCCGAGGGCATCGCGAAGTTCCAGAGCGAGCATCCCGACGTCCCGGTCTGGACCGCCGCGATCGACGAACGGCTCAACGACCACGGCTACATCGTGCCGGGCCTGGGCGATGCCGGCGACCGGATGTTCGGCACCAAGTAGACAGCTTCGCGCGATCGGGTTACTCCGATTGCCATGCTGACCGACAGATTTTCGCTGCAATCGCTGATCCGGACCGAGACCGCCAGTCCCGCCTTCGTGTTCGACGGCACGCCGGTTTCGTGCGCGGAGTTATCAGGAAGGATCGAGCAGACCGCCGCCTGGCTCGCCGCGCAGGGCATCGGCAGAGGCGACGTCGTCGCGGCCTGGCTGGTCAACCGGATCGAATGGCTCGCACTGCTGTTCGCCGCGGCCCGCCTGGGCGCGGTCGTCGCCGCCGTCAATACGCGCTATCGCAGCGCGGAAGTCGCGCATCTGCTGCGCGTGTCCGGTGCCAAGCTGATGGTGGTCGAAGCCGCGTTCCGCTCGATCGACTTTGCCGCCATCCTCGCCGATATCGCCAAGGACGAGGTGCCCGCACTGCGACAGCTCGCGGTGGTCGGCGCGGATGCCATCCCGGCGCACTGGCCTTGTGTGCGGTTCGATGCCTTCGAGCGGCCCTATCCGCCCGCCCCGCCGGCTCAGGACGACATCGGCCTGCCGGTCCTGCTCTACACGACATCGGGCACGACCAGGGGCCCGAAGCTCGTCGCGCATTCGCAGCGGACGCTGGCGACGCACGCCGCCTCCATCGTCCAAGCGCTCAAGCTTGATCCACAGCGCCATTCGCTGCTCGCGATGCTGCCGTTCTGCGGCACTTTTGGCATGACGAGCCTGCTCGGTTTCATCGCAGCGGGCGCGACCATTCATGTGCTCGACGCCTTCGAAGCGGCGCCGGCGGCGAAGATCCTCAGCGCGTGCAGGATCACGCATTCATTCGGCTCGGATGAGATGTTCCGCCGCATCCTCGCGCTCACCGATGCACCACGTCCGTTTCCGCATCTCGAAATCTGCGGCTTCGCCGCATTCCAGCCAGGCTGGCGCGAGCTGGCCGCGGAGGCCGAGGCGCGCGGCATGCCGCTGTTCGGCCTCTATGGTTCGAGCGAGGTGCAGGCGCTGTTCTCGATCGGCCGCGGCAGCGATGCCTTCGCCGACCGCATCGAAGGCGGCGGCTGGCCGATGTCGCCGGACGCGAAAGTCCGCGTCCGCGATGTCGAGACCGGCGAGCTTGCGGCCCAGGGCGTTTCCGGCGAGATCGAGATCAGCGCGCCGTCGCGCTTCCTCGGCTACTTCAACAATCCCGAGGCGACGCGCGAAGCGATCACCGCCGACGGATTCTTCCGCACCGGCGACATCGGCCACCTGCGCGGCGATGGTTCATTCGTCTACGAGACCCGCGCGGGCGATGCGATGCGGCTCGGCGGTTTCCTGGTCGCGCCCGGAGAAATCGAAGACGAGCTCAAGTCGTGCGCTGGGGTGGCCGACGCTCAGGTGGTTGCGGTCGATCTCAAGGGCCAGGCACGCTGCGTCGCCTTCGTGATCCCTGCTGGAGAGCCACCGCGACAGGACGCGCTGACTGCCCATCTGCGCGAGCGGCTCGCCGGCTACAAGGTGCCGGCGCGGATCTATGTCGTGGACGCCTTTCCCGTCACCGACAGTGCCAATGGCGTCAAGATCCAGCGCGCCAGGCTTCGTGCCATGGCGATGGAACGGATCGCCGCCGAATAGGCCGACCTATTTCAAATAGCTCGCGAGATTGAGGCTGAGGATCTTGGCGAGTGCCGAATAGGACGCGGTGAGCTGGGCCTGGTAAGTCGAAAGCTGTGCCGTGATGGCGGCCACGTCGACACCGGTGAGGTCGTTCGACAGCGTCTCGGCATAGCTCTTGTAGTCGCTCTGGCGGGCGCTCGCGCTCTCGATCGACGACGCCGCGCTGGACAGCTTTGCCTGCACGGCCGCGGTGTCGTCGAGCGCCGTGCCAGCGAGATCGAGCGCGCTGGCAATATCCGAAGACGACAGCGAGGTGCTGTTGGCGACGAACTTCAGCACCCGCATCACCTCCTCGAACGCCGCATTGTCGGCGGTTACGCCGTACGACACCGTCTCATCCGAGGCGACGCGGACCGAGGCGATCTCGTCATCGCCGTAATAATAGCTGGTGTCCGCCGTGGTGGTGGAGCCGGTCCCGGACGAAAAGCTCGTGAGATCGACCGGCGCCGTATCGGTCTTGCCGCCGGCGAACACATACTGACCGTCATATTGCGTGTTCATGAGCGAGCCCATCTGCTCCAGCATCTGCTGGGCGGTCGTGATCACCGAATTCGTCTCGGTCGAGCTGCCGGTCGAGGCTGCGCTGAGCTGGGAGCGGAGCTGCGTGAGGATGTCGGTCATCGAGCCCACGGCCGAATACATCACCTGGACCTTGCTGTCGGCCAGCGTCGCGGCATCGATATAGGATTGCGCGCGCGTCACCGAGACCTGGAGATTGACGATATGCTGCGCATCCGCGCCGTAGCCGCCGAAATCGGTCGAGACGACGCCCGACGATTCCTGGATCTGCTTGTTGGCCATGACCGTCTCGACGCGCATCGCATCGGCGATCATCTTGTCCGACTGCGCGAAGGTTGCAACCCGCATCGCAACCATGGCCTTCCCCTCTTACGTCGACTGCACGGCGGTGAGCAGCGCCGAGTACATCGAGTTGATCGCCTGGATCAGCGCTGATGCCGCAGAATATTTGTTCTGGAGCGTGCTGAGCTTGGCGGATTCCTCGTCGAGGTTGACGCCCGACTGCGACGCCAGCGAGCTCGCATAGGTCGACTGCGCGGTCTCCTTGGCGGTGTAGCTCGTCGACGCCTGGGACGCCTTGCTTGCGACATCGGCAACGATGGCCGAGGCGTAGTCGGCCAGCGAGCCGGTGGTGGCGGCAAGCCCACCGGTGGAGGCAAATGTCCGGGAGTTCGTCAATGCGTCGTAGAATGCATTGACCACGGTGGCCGACCCCGACGGCAGTACGGAGCTGCCGACCGTCAGACTCGATGACGAATCCAACGTCGCGAGTTGAAGCTCGTTGGTGCCCGACAGGATCTTGCTGTTGACCGCGATATCAGCCGCGCTCGTTCCGGTCACGAGATCGTTGAGGCCAAAATATTCCGAAAATCCCTCACCCGAGCCTCCCACCGAGCTCGTCATCTCGTTGATGGCGACGCCATTGCCAGATCCGGTCGCCGTGATCGAGAGATGGCCGTCCGCATCGACCGAGGCGGATAATCCGGAAATGCCGTTGATGGCCGTGACGAGATCCCCGACGGTGGAATAGGACGACAAATCGAGATCGCCATAGGAGACCAGATTGCCGCTCTGATCGGTGACGGCAATGCGCACCGTTCCGGTGGCGGAGAGCGCCGTAGAGCTGGTGACAACAGTCGTGCCGGTGAGGCTCGTCGGCGCCGGCACCGACGAAGCGCCGTTCGAGACGCTGTTCATCGCCGAGGCAAGCTGTTGCGCGAGCTGGTCGAGCTGGGACTGCGCCGCCGGCAGGGTCGTGTCGCGAAGCGTGATGAGCGCGCCGATACCGCCGCCTGATATCTGGGAGGTGATGTCGACCCCGTTCACCGTGATCGCGCTGAAGCCGTTCGACGACGAGCCGGCGGTGTAGGTCGTCGATGCCGTCACGTTGGCCGCAGCGGTATAGCTGATCGTGTGCGCGGACGAATCGACCAGCGCCTGGCCCGAATTGGTGTAGATCTGGAGATCGCCGTTCGACGCCGTGAAATAGCTGATATTCATCTTCGAGGCGAGATACTGGAGCGCGGTGTTGCGCTGGTCCTCCAGGTCCGCGGTCGATTGGCCCGCTGCCGCCGTCTGCTTGATCTGGGCATTCAGATCCGCGATCTGCTCCAGGTCCGCGTTGACATCGTCGATCGCGGACGCAATGTCCTGGTCGGCATCGGCGCGGAGCTTCTGGATGCCGCTTGAGGTCTCCCGCAACTGGCTCGCGACGTCGTCGAGTGCGCTGACGACGTTGGATTGCAGCGAAGCGCTGCTCGGTGTGCTCGCCAGTGACGACAGCGCCGATTCGAGCGAGGCAATGCTGTTGGCGAGCGAGGTCCCGGTCGACGAATCGTCGGTGCTGCTGGTCGATCCGTAGAGCTTCTGCAGCGAGGTCAGATAGGTGTTGGCGGTGTCGGCCGAGCCGAGCTCGGAGGTCGCAGCGATCAGCGACTTCAGCAGCAGCTTGTCGACCGTCGAGGTGATGCCGGTCACCGTGACGCCGGTGCCGACACCGTTGGTGACGCTGCTGGACTGGTTCGCGGTCTTCCGGGTGTAGCCCGTCGTGTCGGCGTTCGAGATGTTCGAGGACGTCACGCTGATCTGCACGGACGTCGACGACAGCCCGCTGAAGGCGATCGATCGTGCGATATCGAGTGACACGGCAGCTTCCTCGGCTCGTCAGGCGCTGCGGCAGGTGCCGCTGGAGACCGCGCGCGCGGCGACACGGCCCGAGGCCCCGTAGGGCGACACCGTCGCGATCTGCTCGCGGATCGCCTGCATGACCGCTTCGATCCGGCGGTTGCTGGCCTCGATCGCCGCGCGCAGGCGCACCAGATTCTCGTCCATCGCCGCGCGCAGCTTCAGGATCCGCTCCATCAGCTGCTCGCGCAGGATCCGGTCCCCCACGTTCAGGCTGGTCGTGCCCGCCGCACATTCGGCAACGGTCCGTTCGAAGATCTCCGCCAGCTGATTCTTCTCGTCGACCTGCTTCAAGCGCGAGGCCGGCAAGCCCTTGGCAAGCTCGGCGTTCTCCTCCACGACCAGCGCGGTCAGCGCATCGATGAGCACGATCAGCGACTTGATCCGTGCGTCGCCGCTCGCAGCGTTCGTCCTCGCTTGGCTCTTGGCTTGAGCTACACTCATGATCATTGCCTTCTAGTTGTGCCGTTTGCCGCGGTGGACTTGCGAGTTGCGCAGATACGTGCCGATCGCGGTTGCCCTGACGGCGGCCTGCCTCATCTCGCCCTCGATCTCCGCGCACTGCTTCAACAGGCCGCGGCGGGTCGTCTCGAAATCGTCGAGCAGCGCGAGCAATTGCTTGCGGTCGCGGCCTGTGACGGTTGCGGCGCGGCCGACCAGCCGCCGCAACCGGCGCAGCAGCGCTTCGCCCGTCGTGCTTGCCTTTTCACCGGGCATCGCTCACCTCATCGCCGAGATCAGGGTGTCGTACATCTTGTTGACGGTGGAGATGACCTGGGACGCGGCGGAATAGGCCTGCTGCGCCGAGATCATGCTCGAGAACTGGCTGGAGGTGTCGGTGGTCGACGATTCCAGCTCGCTGCCGTAGATCGTGCCCGCACCGTTCTCGCCGGAGGCCTGCAAGGCGGCGTTGCCCGACGTCACCGTCGCCGAGTAGATGCCGTCGCTGGAAGCCGCGAGCCCGTTGGGATCGGCGAAGGTCGCCACCGCAATCTTGTAGATCGCAATGGTCTGGCCGTTGGAATAGGTGGCGTCGACCACGCCGTCCTTGCCGATCGAGATGCTGGATAATTTTCCGTAGGACAGGCCGTCCGAATCGATGCTGGTGACGTTGACCGACGGCGTGGTCTCGCCGGAGGCGTATTGCGTCAGACCATCGGTGCCCCCGGCGGTGCCGACGTCCATCGTGATGGTGCTGTCGGCCGCACCGTCGGTCCAGCCCGTGATCGACACGGTGGCCGGGTCCGGGCTGGTGCTGGCGAGCGAGCCGTCGCTGTTGAAGGTGATGTCGATCATGCCCGAGGCTGTGCCCGTCGCGGTCGTGGTATCCGAGGCCGACGTTGGATTGGCGAAGCTCGCGCTCCAGGCGTTGGTCCCGGTCTTGGTCCAGGTGATCTGCATCGTGTTCGCTGCACCGAGCGAATCGTAGACCGTCATCGAGCTGGTATAGGTGTCGCCGGTGGCAGCGTCCGACGGCAGGTTCGCCGCGATCGTGGTCTTGGTGGTGGCGCTGCCACTGGTCGAGGCGACCTGGGTGTTGATGGCCTCGAGATTGCTCGCCGATTCGCTGCCGACGACGTTGCCGTCGGCATCGGTGCGCCACCCCTCGAGATAATAGCCGTTGTTCTCGAGATAGCCCGCATTGTTGATCGTGAAGGCGCCGTTACGCGTATAGGCGACGGTGCCGCCGGTGGTGGCATTGGTCACCACGAAGAATCCGGACCCCTGGATCGCAACGTCGGTGGCATTGGAGGTCGCAGCCAGCAGGCCCTGCTGGGTGATGTTGGCGCGGCCCGAGACGGTGACGCCGCCCGAGGCGTAGGAGGTCGTATTGCTGGACGCGGTCACGAGCGCGTCGAACATCGCCGACGTGGTCTTGTAACCGGTCGTATCGGAGTTGGCGATGTTGTCGCTGATCATCGACAGGGACTGGCTCTGGGCGCTGAGCGCCGAGATCGCCGAGGACAATGCACCGGTGAGACTCATGATGAAACTCCGAGGAAATCAGGATGTCAGATCAGGACGTGACGCCGAGGATGTTGGCGGCGCTGACGGCGACACCGTTCACCGTGAGCGAGGGCGTGGAGGTCGAGGTGTCGATGCCGGTCACCGTGCCGGTGACGGTCGTGTAGTTGAGCACCGAGTTGCCGGCGGAATCTGTCGCCGTCACCGAGATCGTGTACTGGCCGCCATCGGAGAGCTGATTGCCGCTGGAATCCTTGCCGTCCCAGGTGAAGCTGTTCGAGCCCGCATTTCCCGTTCCGGCGCCGGTGTAGACGACATTGCCGGAAGAGTCCGAGATGCTGATCGATACGTTCGAGGCCGCCGAGGACAGCGAGTAGCCGAAGGTCGCCGAGCCGTTACTCAGGGTCGACGTGTCGGTCTTCGCCTCGACGGTGTGGCCGATGTAGTTCACCGAGTTGAGCGTCACGAGGCTCGAGAACGAACTCGCCAGCGACGACATGTTGGAGTTGATCGACTGCTGCTGAGTGAAATTGGCGTAGGAGGTGAGCTGATTGATGAAGTCGGTGGTCGACGTCGCGTTCAGCGGATCCTGGTTCTGAAGCTCACTGACGAGCAGGCTGAGGAAGTCGCTGGAGGTCAGCGTCGAACTGGACGATGTGCTCGACGACGACGTCGTCGTGGTGGCTGTCGAGACGGAGCTCGTCGCGGAAACGGTCATCGGTCACTCCGGTTCTCGTGCGGCCGGCGGTGACGATGTCGGCGGGCGGCACGTGAAATCTGTGTGCTGATGAAACGCGTGGGCGCGTGGATTCAGGCGCGGATTCGCCCGCGCAAAAACAGCTTTCGACACGGCAAAATCTGCCGTGCGCGCGTTTAGAAGTGCGATGATGTCAGGTTGATTTAGCGGCGCGCTGCCGCTGCGTTCCCTCTCCCCGCAATCGGGGTGAGGTGAAAGAGACACAATTTGTCAGAAAGAGCCGCTCAGCTCTCCGCCGTCTCGCCTTCGGTGCGCGGCTCGGCAGTCTCGTCTTTCATTTTCGCTGCCGCAGCGACGATGCGGTCGGCGAGGCCTTTGGGCGCGCGGACCGGAGGTGCGGCGAGCGCATGGCGCAAGGCGCGCGCCTGTTCCAGCAGCGCTTGCGCGGTGGCCGATTGCGTCAGCAGCTCTTCGGCGGGCAAACGCCGGTCATCGGGCCAGAGCGAGAGATCCTCGCCCAGCCGATCGATCAGTTCCTCAAACTCGGTGACGTCCATCGCCCGCCGATTCCGCTTCGGTCAGGCCCGTCATAAAGCATTGCCGGCATGCCGAAAACCGGATTTCGGCGGACTGAAGCGCAAAAGCGTCCGCAGCACCACGGAAGCCGGCCGGAATTGAAGGTGGACGCCTCCCCTGCCCTCTGGATCGGGAAGCCGAGGCCTAGCCCGTGCGGACCGAACCGGTCGGTACGGCCTTGCCGCCCCGCACGGTCGCATCGACGGACTCCCAAGCCTCGCGCAGCTCGGCCAAAGCGGCAATGATCCGCTGAAAAGCTTGTCGGGCGTGCGGCCGGCCGTAGGCCTTCAGGCTCGCCAGGATGAGGGCGTTGTAGGTCTGGAACAGCCGCTCGGCGACCGCCCCGCCCTTGGCGAAATCGAGATTGTGGCTGAGGCCGCGGAGGATCGCGGTTGCCTTCATCACGTATTCGTGCCCTTCCTCGAAGCGGCGCGCCTCCTGGGCCGCGAGCGCCTTCTGGAGGAAGGTGATCGCGCCGCCGAGCAGCATCGACACCGCCTTGAGCGGCGGTACGGTGGTTGCCGTGCCCCGATAGGCCTGATTGGCCATGTACGCGGTTGGATTATGCATCATCAATTCACTCGATCCGATCAATCGCTCGACGAGCTGTTCAGCAATGCCTTGAGATATGTCAGCGTGCTGTTGGCGCTCTCGATCGCGGCCTGATATTTCGCGTATTGCGTCTCCAGCTGCGACTGCAGGGTCGACGCCGCGCTGTTGATGTCGTCGACCTTCTGCTGCAGCTCTTCATCGCGCGTCGTGAGGTTGGTGATCAGCGTTTGCAGCGCGCCAGTCGAGGACGAATAGTTCTTCGCGACCTGATAGAGCTGCGTCGCGATGCCCGAGGTCGATGTCACCGTGATCGACTGGGAGGTCGATCCGCCATAGGTGAAGGCCATGCCGGCATAGATCGAGCCGGAGGCGCCGATGATGGTGTTGCCGCTGACCGTGAACAGCGAGGAGTCGCCACTGACCGAGGCCGAGGTGAGGTTTCCATCGGAATCGACCGCCAGATCCAGGGTGAAGGATTGCGGCGATGTCCCGGTATTGATGACGCTGAGCTGGCTGGACGACGTCGTCGTCTGCGCCGACAGCAGTTTGGTCACGCCGCTGAGATTGGTGGTCAGGATGTCCGAAAGCGTGCTGGTGTCGAGCTCGAGCTCGTTGTTCTCGTTGAACGACAGACCGAGGTCGGCCATGGTCAGCCCGCCCACGGTGCTGTTCAGGGCATTTTGCAGCGCATCCATGATGTTGCGCATGGTTCCGTCGCCGAACAGGACCGCGCTCGACGCTGCCGTTCCGTCCGTCGCGGTCGCCTGCTGGGCGATGACCTCGTCGCGAAACGCGTTGTAGTTGGTGACGAAGGTCTCGATCGCCGATTCGATCTGGCTGGTATCGGGCTCGATACTGATGTTCAGCGTCGTTCCGTCGGGCGTTGCCTGGAGCAGGCTGAAGGTGACCCCGCTCAGGACGTCGGAGATATCGTTGGTGTCGCGGGTCATCGCGATGCCGTCGAGCGTGAACTCCGCCGATTGCGCCTCCTGAAGCACGTCGGCGAAATACCCCGAACTGTCGGTCACGCCGAGCTCGTTCAGGATGTCGTCGCCCGACGTGCTGGAATAGGTGATGTCGGCGGCATCCTCCGTGCCCGTCAACACCATCTCGTATGAGCCGCTGGAGACCTGCACGATCGATGCCTGGACGTTGGTGGTCGAGGTCTGGGCATTGATGGCATCGACGACGTCCTGGAGCGACATCGTGCTGGTGACGGTAATGTCGGACGTAGCACCGCCTTCGAGACCGATCGAAAACGTGCCGGAATAGCCGAGCTCGTCGGTCTGGCTCGACTGCGAGGTGCCGATCACCTTCTGCGCGGTCGCGAGCTGGCTGATCGTCAGCGTGTGGTCGCCCGTCGCGGCACCGCTCTGAAGGGTCATCGAGAGCGCCGAGGAGGCGCTCACGTCTCCCGTCGAACCGATACTTGCCGCGCGTGTGGCGAATGCGCTGCTGGAAAGCGAGTTGACGACCGAGGTCGCCAGCGACGCCAGCCCCGAATACAGCGTCTTCAAATCGCTCTGGAGCGTCTGATACGCCGAGATCTTCGCCTCGTTGTTCGTGATCGAGGTCGAGATCGTCGTGGCCTGCGCGGTCTTGGCGTCGACGGCGGCCTGGATCAGCGCCGACCAGTCGATGCTGCTCGAATTGGTGGTCCCGCTCGTGGTGACCGAGACTGCCGAACTCGTGGAGCTTGTGCTGGTGCTGGAACTGACGGTGGTCACTTTGCGTGGCGGTCCCTGATAGAGGGCGGGCCGGCATCATGCCGGCCCGCCCTGGATTTCATCAGCCCAGCAGCTTGAGCAGGTACTGCGGCATCTGGTTCGCCGCGGCGAGCGCCGACACGGCAGCCTGCGTCTTCACTTCCGCTGAGGAGAGCTTGGATTGTTCGGCCGCGATGTCGACGTCCTTGATGGCCGAGTTCGCGGATTGCAGGTTCTGGGTCTGGGTCGAGATCGAGTCCGCGCTGAAGTTGAACCGCGACTCCTGGGCGCCGATGCTGGCGCGGGCCGCGGAGACCGTGTCGATCGCCGTATCCAGCGCGGTCAACGCCGAGGTCGCATCCGACAGCGTGCTGACGTCGAGCGAGGACACGCCGAGCGAAGAGGCCGTGAGGCTCGTGAGCGTGATCGTGATGGTGTCCGAGCCCGAGGAGCCGACCAGCACCGAAACGCCGGAGGCGAACACGCTCGAGCCATCGAGCAGGCTCTGGCTGGAGTAGCGAGTGCCGGAGGCGATCGAATCGATTTCGCTCGTGAGCTGCGTGAACTCCGAGTTGATATAGGCGCGGCTGGAGTCGGTCGTGGTTCCCGAAGCGGATTCGGAAGCCAGCGACTTCATGCGCGCCAGGATGTCGGAGATGTTCGAGGCGCCGCCATCCGCGGTCTGGAGGATCGCGGTGGCCTGCGAGGCGTTGGTCGCGGCCTGCTGCAAGGTGGTGACGTCCGAGGAGATGCGGGTGGAGATCGCAAGGCCGGCGGCATCGTCGGACGCGGACGTGATGCGCGAACCGCTCGACAGCTTCGAGAGCGAGCTGGTTTCCTGCGAGGAGTTGATGTTGAGGTAGCGGACCGCGGCATTGGCGGCGGTATTGGTGTTGATTGCGGGCATTGGAAGCTCCTGTGCTGATGGGCAAGCGTGCCGCATCGTTGAAATCGACTTACGACGACGCGGACCGCAGCCCCGTCCGTTCGCTCAAACGGCGGAGCGCAAAGAGATCAGGCGCGAAATTTTTCGCGAGGCGATTTTTATGGTTAGCAGTCGGTAAACGCGGTGCGGATGTCGCGCTCGTGCTTGCGCAGGAGCTGTCGGAGCTGCTGGCGGCCGCGCTTGAGCAGCGACTCCACCGCAGCCACCGTGGTGTCCATCACCTGGGCGATCTCGCCATTGCTCATGTTCTCGTGATACGACAGGATCACCGCGATGCGCTGCTGCTCGGGCAGGCGCTGCATCGCGAGCTCCAACATGTCATTCAGCTCGTTGCGCTCGATGATTTCGACGGCGCCGGGCTGGGCGTCGGCGACTTCCGGCACCGTCTCGACATTCTCGTTGCGCGGCTTGCGCCGGAGATCGATGCAGCGGTTGGAGATGACTCGGTAGAGCCAGGTCGAGAATTTGGCGCGGCCGTGCTGCCAGCGTCCGCGATGGCTCCAGATCTTGAGCATAGTGTCCTGCACCACGTCCTCGGCGTCCGCAGCGTTGCCGACGATGCGCAGCGCGATCGCGTAAGCGCGATCGATATGGCGCTCGACCAGCATGCGGAACGCGGCTTCGTCGCCGGCCGCTAGCCTATCCAGCAGTTCGCTGTCCTCGTCGAAGACGACATCGGCGGTATCAGGCGAGCTGTCAGGCGCGAGCGGCACCGACGGCGTCACCGGCATGACCGCATCGGCCGGCCCCGTGATCTCGGCCTCGGCGGGAGCCATGACATCAGCAGCGTAACTCATCCCGCAACCTCCAACCCGCAATGCCGGCGGCGCACATGCCACACGGCTTCCAGGCGTTGAACGCGGGGCCCAAACAATCCAGGCGGAGAATTTTTGTTGTTTTTCAAGATGTTAGCAGGTCACTTTTGCCGAGTATCGGGCAATAATTGCCGACTGTGCGCGAAGTGCGCGCGTCAATCCTGCAATCATCACATCGTCTCGCGCCATGGCGGATCATCCATCCTGAACAGATGTAGCGGTAAGAAAACGCTGACATTACGCGGCACTAGGTGATCGCACGCGACACGCGCGCAGCGCGTGAAGAAGCGATCGTTTCCGAGTGTGAATGAACGCGCGACGACTTCTGCACTCGGCAATTTTTTCCGAATCACCTTTTTCGAACCTAGCGATTTTTTTGAATCTGTCAGTCGCGACGAGCGCGATTTTGAATCGCGCGTGAATTTTTTTCGCATTCGTAGCGCCTGACTCCACGCATGCGCACGTTAATCGTGTTGGTGGACGGGGAATTGCAGCATGAAGTTAGCGACGGCCGGCGCAGAGCGCCGTGCGCAAATTGTTTCTGCTTGGTCATTCGATGTTTTCGATACGTTTCTGCTGCGCGCCTGCACGACGCCGGATGGCGTATTTGAAAGGACTTACGAGCTTTTGGACATTTCAAGATCTCGTCCGAATGTTTCCACGAGTTTCGTTCAGCATCGAATCCAGGCCGAATCGCGCGCGCGCCGAACGGCGAAGGAGAAGCGCGGTGCTAGCGAAGTGCACATCGCCGAGATCTATTCCTATTTTCCGTTCAGGCTGTTCGGCCTTTCACGCGGCGACCTGAACGATCTGGTCGAGGCCGAGTTCGCCGCCGAACTCGAGCTCTGCCGCGCCAATCCCGACATGATCAGGCAATATCTGGACATGAAGCGCGCCGGCAATCACGTCGGATTCATCTCCGACACGTATTGGGATTCCGAGCGGCTGGGCCATTTGCTGCGGGCTTGCCGTCCCGAACTGACATGGGACTTCCTCTATGCGTCCTGCGACCATGGCAGCAGCAAGAGCGAAACACTGTTCGCCACATATCTCTCCGAGCAGGGTATCGACGCCGCCTCCTCCTTCCATGTCGGCGACAACGACAAGGCCGACATCAAGGGCGCCAAGCGCCACGGCATCCACCCCCGCTATTATCCGCAGGCGACCGCGCAATTGGCTTCGAAGTTTCAGCGCGAGACGGCACTGTTCGAGCTGCTGTGCACGGGCGCGCCATCGCGGCTCGATCACGGCGCGCGGACGCTGCGGCGCGTGGTCGCCGGCCGCAGTGTCGAGAGGTCCCCAGCCTTCCATCTGGGTCTGACCGTTCTAGGCCCCGTGATGGCGGCATTCGACGCTTTCGTGGCGCGACGCTGCGAAGACCTTGCGGGCAACGGCCGGCAGGTCGCGCTCGGCTTTCTCGGCCGCGACGGCTTCCTGTCGCACCGGATCTGGCAGGATCTGCATGGCGGGACGGCTTCCTATCTCGAGATAAACCGCCGAGTCAGTCTGATCGCGTCGGCCGACACGATGCAGCCGCTGGTCGATCTTCTCGGCAAGGTCTTCAAGATCGACGCGCCGACCTTCCACGACATGCTCAAGATCATGCCGCCGAAGGTGGCAGCGTTCTTCGCCGGCTGTCCCGGTGGCATCGCCTCCGGCGAAGAGCTCGCCGAGGCGCTTCCCGGACTGATGGATCCGGCCGAGATCGTCGGGCTCGGCGCGGGCCTGCGCGCCCGGCTGCTCGCCTATCTCCGCCATGCCATCCCCGGCTTCGACGATTGCACCGATCTCGTCCTCGCCGATCTCGGCTATTCCGGCAGCGTGCAAAAGGCGCTGCGCCGCGTCTTCGACCTGGAAGGCATCAAGATCCGCCTCCACGGCGCCTATCTGATGTCGCTCGACGACGCCTTCGACGATCTCACTGAGGAGGACAGCGCGGCCGGCTTCATCTCCGATCTCGTGGTCACGCCGCACGTCAAACGCATGTTGATCCGCAACGTCGCGTTGCTGGAGCAGGCCTGCTGCGCCGCCGACGGCTCGGTGCGCGACTACGACGGCGGCGCGGTGCTGCGCGAGATCAATCCACGTCCCGCCGAGCAGGTGGCGCTCGCCGCGGAGATCCAGGCCGGCGCGCTGGCTTTCGCGGCGAGTGCAGGCGAGATCGCGCGCAACTACCGCCTCGATCCTCACGCTGCACCCGACGTCGCCGCGCGCTGGTGCGCGGCGACGCTGGCACGGCTCCTGCTGCTGCCCGACGATGACGAGCTGGCGCTGCTCGGCACGTTGAAGCACGACGTCAATCTCGGCACCCATGCGCTCGCGCCGTTGCTCGACAGGCAATTCGTGCGCGACCAGATCACCGCCCGCGGCCTCTCGGCCGCCTGCACCGCGGCTGCGCCGCCGATGTGGCTCGCCGGCAGCTTTGCCGCGCTGTCACCGTCCTACGGCTATCTCTATGTGCTGTTCGGTGCCAACCGCCTGCCCGCAGACGTCTTCGAGGAAAGGCCCTGCGAGCGGGTTCAGGTCGGCCTGTTCCGTGCCGACGGGAGTGCAACGATGGAGCGCGTGACCATCCATCGCAACGGGGTCGGCGAGCTGCGCCTGCGCGTTCCCTTGGCCCGCACCATGGCAATCGCCGTGATCGCGCTGCCGCTGGCAAAATTCGCGCCCGAGGGTCTTCTTCATGGCGTGACCGTGCAGCACGGCGACGACGTTCGCGATGCTGCCGGCAGCCAGGAGGTGATCGGCATTGCGGCCGACGTCCTGGTCTATGCCGGCGTGCAGCAGAACGGCGGCCACTACCGCACTGACACCGAGGACGGCTGCCTGCTGATCCCGGTCCTCCCGATGACGCAGGAGATCGCGATCTATTCCATTGCGATCACATCGCTCGGCGCCAGCCCGAAATAGTCCGCCTGATCGCGCCGCCCCAACCGTTGAAGTCCAAGGGCTTACGAGGGGGCACGGAATTGACGGACGAGACACGCGCGAATCTTGATCGGCTGCTGCAATCCGGCGGCATCCGGCTCGGCCGGCCCCAGCGCGACCGGCTTGCCTGGCTCGTCGGCCAGTACGGTGCGCCGACGCTCGATGGCGTCCCGGACGGGCGCAACGGCGTCATCATCCTCGAGGAGCCTCCGAGCGGCGCGGCAGCCGAGCTGCTCTACCGCGCGCTCAATCCCGCCTGCGCCGTCGTCATTCCCCGAAGCGAGAATCCCGGCTTTGATTTCCTCAAGTCCAAGCTGACCGAATTCGGCACCGTCGGCCCCTGCGGCGCGGACGGCCCGCACGAGATGTGGTGGGGCGGCATCGGCTGGTCGAAATTCCTCGTCACGGCCGACGCCTGCACGCTCCGGCCGCGGATCATCTCCTGCTATCCGCGCGGCAGCGACGAGGCGGCGCCCCTACGCCTCCGCCAATCGGTCGAACGCCTGCACCTCGATTGCCATATCGAGCCGGTCGAGACGGAGTTCGATGACCGCATCCTCTGCTTCGAGAAGGCGGAGTTCATTGTGCGGATGTGGAACAAATATCGCGAGCCGCTGCTGTACGTCGACGCCGAGGCGGCCTTGCGCGAAGCGCCGCTGCTGCCCTCCTTCCTCGGCTGCGACGTGGCGCTCCACAAGTGGAATCGGTGGGAGATGTCGGCGCGCACGCTCTATCTCGGCCGCTCCGCCGATGCGGAGCGGCTGCTTCGCACATGGCAACAGCTTGCCGCCTCCTATCCCGCGATCTGGGAGGGCTATCTGTTGGACCAGGCCTGGAGCCTGACGTCGTCACAGGTGCCGCTCGACACCGTATGGCTGCCGCGGTCCTATCACGCGCTGAACGGCGACCTCAGTGCGATGCGGGCCACGATCCTGCACGACCAGCAGACGACGACACTCGAGCTCGGCCCCGATCCCGGCTTTGCAGGCATCGTGCGCACGGCCCGCCGCGCCGGCCGCACCGGCGCGCGTGACGCCTTCATGGTCATGACCTCGAAACCCGAAGCCGGCAACGGCATCGCCGTGATCCTGCGCGACATTTCCACCAGCGATGCCGGCGCGGTGGCCGCCACCGTTGAGGCTGTGACGGGCGCTTATGCCGCCGATTGCGGCGGCTACGGCCGGCTGGAGCTGTCGCTCTGCGCCTGGCAGGAGGACGTCGGCGCCGTACGCGAAGCCGCTGGCTTGGCCCGTTACCGCATCCTGGAGATCGCGCCGGGACAGCGCATCGCCAACGATTTCTTCGCCACCTGTGCTTCCGACGACGCGGTCACGACCGCACGCCACCTCTTCCCCTGAGGAACATCCCAGATGCTCAAGACCATCATCCTTCTCACCGACACCGTTCAGCAGCAGCAGCCGCTGGCCAATCTGCTCCGCGAACACAATCGCGAGCTCGCCTTCTGCTCGGCGCTCCGCGCATCCGACCTCGACGCGATCGACCCGGACATGCTTAGCGAAGCCCGCCTGGTCTCCTTTGCCGCCGACGCCGCCATCTCTGAAAAATTCCTGCTTCAGCTCGGCTATGGCGCCTACAAATTCTACGCCGCGGCGACGCAATATCCGGGCCTGCCACCCGCGCCCGACGAGAGCGACGAGGATCCACGCTGCTACTCCGTGATCGCGCAGTCGATGACGATCTGGCCGGATTTCAAGAAGGTCGTCGGCCTGGAAACCGTGACCATCCCCGATGGCACGGTTCCTGCCGAGCGCGAGCGGCTGGTGTTCTCCCGCCTCGCCCATCTGTTCTGGCAGATGTCGGGCATGATCGCCGGCGAGGCGGCGGATCTGCCTGGGATCATCGGGTCCGGCGAGAGCCAGCGCCCGACGCTTGCGATGATGAATTGAGTTATCTCGCGAAGCCGCGCAGCTGCATCGATAGCCGTCAGCATGGATCGATCAGCGAGGTTTCTCCGAGACATCGCAGATCCTGCCGGACAATCCGCAGATCAATAGGACTTGGCGAGGCCAAGCACTTTTTCTGCGATGAAGCTGAGCGCAAGCTGCGGGCTGACCGGCGCGATGCGCGGGATCAGGATCTCGCGCAGGTACCGCTCGACGTGGAATTCCTTGGCGTAACCAAAGCCGCCATGGGTCATCACCGCCTGCTCGCAAGCCGAGAAACCGGCTTCGCCGGCGAGATACTTTGCCGCATTGGCGGCGGCGCCGCAGGGCATGCCCTTGTCGTATTGCCAGGCCGCCGACATCACCATCAGCCAGGCCGCCTCGAGCTCGACCCAGTTCACCGCCAGCGGATGCTGGATGCCCTGGTTCTTGCCGATCGGGCGGTTGAACACCACGCGCGTCTTGGCGTACTCGGTCGCGCGCGACAGCGCGAGCTTGCCGAGGCCCACGGCTTCCGCGGCGATCAAGATGCGCTCGGGGTTCATGCCTTCGAGGATGTACTGGAAGCCTTTGCCTTCCTCGCCGATCCGATCCTCCATCGGAATTTCAAAGTCCTCGAAGAACAGCTCGTTGGAATCGACGATCTTGCGGCCCATCTTCTCGATCTCGTGGACCTTGATCGTGTTGCGGTCGAAATCGGTGTAGAACAGGCTGAGGCCGTGGGTCGGCGAGCGTACCTCTTCCAGCGGCGTGGTGCGCGCCAGCAGCAGGATCTTGTGCGCGACCTGCGCGGTCGAGATCCACACCTTCTGGCCGTTGACGATGTAGCGGTCGTTCTTGGCGACCGCGCGGGTCTTGAGCTGGGTGGTGTTGAGGCCGGTGTTGGGCTCGGTGACGGCGAAGCACGCCTTCTCGCGGCCCTCGACCATCGGCGGCAGCATGCGCTTGCGCTGCTCCTCGGTGCCGAATACGACGACGGGATTGAGCCCGAACACGTTGATGTGCACCGCGGACGCCCCGGACATGCCGGCACCGGATTCGGCGATCGTGCGCATCATGATCGCGGCTTCCGTGATTCCGAGCCCGGAGCCGCCATACTCCTCCGGCACGCAGATGCCGAGCCAGCCGGCATCGGCCAGCGCCTTGTGGAAGTCGTGCGGGAAGCCGCCGTCGTGGTCCTTCTTCAGCCAATAGGCATCGGGGAAGCCTTCGCAGATCTTGGCGATGGCGTCGCGAATGGCTTCCTGCTGATCGGTGAGCGCGAAATCCATGTTCTTGATCTCCTTATTGGGAGCAGCGGCGACTCACGGGCCCGATCTTGAGGCGAGTTGGAAAATGACCGTGGCAGCCGCGACCGCGCGCAATCTCTCTTCTCTTCGCGTGACCCACCCAAAAGGCCATGGCCGATTGCTGCGCCGGACGTTCCCTCGGTTGCGTTCTTTAGCTGGAAAAACTGAATACAGATACGTGAATTTGTCTGCCAACTGTGTGTACCATGCATAGGGTCATGCGGCGCGACTGTGCGAGCGCGCTGTTATTTCGCAGGGAGGGAAACCGCGATGGCCGGACTTTATTACGAGGATTTTTCCGTGGGCCAGGAGTTCAGGCATCCGCTGACCCGGACCGTCACGGAGATGGACAACACCATGTTCAGCCTGCTCACGCTCAATCCGCAGCCGCTGCACATCGACGCGCATTTCTCCGAAAAGACCGAATTCGGCCAGCGCATTTTCAACAGCCTTTACACCCTCGGCATCATGATCGGCATGACGGTCTATGATACGACCCTGGGGACTACCGTTGCCAATCTCGGCATGATCGACGTCACTTTTCCAAAGCCTGTCTTCCATGGCGATACGTTACGGGCAACGACGAAGGTGCTTTCGTTGCGGGAATCGAAATCGCGCCCCAGGGCGGGCATCGTCGAGTTCGAGCACCACGCTCTTAACCAGAACGACGAGGTCGTCGGCAAATGCCGGCGCATGGCGATGATGCACAAGAGGCCAGTCTGATGCGTTCGATGCTGTTCGTGCCGGGCGATTCCCCGCGCAAATTCGAGAAGGCGAGCGAAGGCAAGGCCGACGCGCTGATCATCGATCTCGAGGACTCCGTCGTCATCGAGAAGAAGGACGAAGCGCGCGGGTTGACGCTGGCGATGCTGAAGAGCTCTCGCGGCCCGCATCAGCTCTACGTCCGCGTCAACGCGCTCGACACCGGCATGACGCTCGCCGATCTCGCCGCCGTGATGCCGGGCAAACCCGACGGCATCGTGCTGCCGAAATCGCAAGGCGGCGACGACGTACGGCAGGTGGCGACCTGGCTCGAAGCGTTCGAGGCGGCGTCTGGCATCACGATCGGCACGACGCGTATCGTCTGCGTCGCGACGGAGACCGCGGGCTCGATCTTCGGCCTCGGCAGCTACAAGGGATGCTCCCCGCGCCTCGCCGGCCTGATGTGGGGCGCGGAAGACCTCTCGGCCTCGCTCGGCGCCACCGAGAAAGCCTCGGGCGGCGTGTTCCACAGCCCCTATCGGCTCGCGCGCGATCTCTGCCTGATGGCGGCGGCGGCGGCCGAGGTCGCGCCGATCGACACCGTCTATACCGACATTGACAACCTCGCCGGCCTCGAGCAGAAGACGCGCGCGGCACGGCGCGACGGTTTTTCGGCCAAGGCGCTGATCCATCCCAAGCATGTCGATGTCGTCAACGCGGCCTTCGAGCCGACCGACTCCGAACGCAGATGGGCTACGAGGGTGATCGCCGCGTTCGCGAGCAATCCCAATTCCGGCACGCTGCGGCTCGACGGCCAGATGATCGACAAGCCGCATCTTCGCGCCGCGAAGAAGATCCTCGGCCAAGTCTAGATCAGGACGCGGGCCTCGCCATGATCGTTCGCCAAGCCGCGCTGATTGCGCGGACTATCGATCGGCCTCAGTCGAATCCCTGAACGGGCGGCGTCGAGGTTTGCGGCGGCACGGCGGGCGCGGCTTGAACCGGCGGGGTCGGATTGCCGGCAGTTCTCATCTGGCCGTTGGCAGCCATCGCCTCGCGCGCGGGCGGTGGGACGCGGGTCGCGGCCGCGCGACGCGGCGGCTGGCGGTGCCTTGCCGACTGCGAACCTCTCATGCCCCAGGATCGGGCGATCGAAGGTCCAGCCGTGTAGCCGACCAAAGCTCCGGCGACGGCTCCGACCGGGCCCAGCACGACCGCACCGGACAAGGCGCCGAGCGCTGCATCGCCTGCGCGCTCCTGCGCAACTGCGCTCGCGGGCACGCAAGCCAGCATTGCAATAGCGGTGATCAGAGCCTTGTTCATCGGAGTGCCTCCCTCGCGGGAGATCACTCCTGCTCAAATATGGCCGTACGAAGTTCGCTTGCCGGCCAACAAAGGGCAACCACCCATGGAACTCGGCGCTCGCACCGCTTGCGCCGTCAACCGGGGTTCCACGCTGGCCACTCAGCGCAACTGCTACGCGATCTTGATCGACATGTCCGGCAGGCCCTCGAGCTTGCACACGAGCACGTCGCCCTTCACCACCGGGCCGACATTCTCCGGCGTGCCGGAATAGATGATGTCGCCGGCCTTGAGCTCGAACGCTTCCGACAGCTTTGCGATCTGCTCGGCCACGCTCCAGATCATCTTGCTGAGATCGGAGTTCTGCCGGACGGTGCCGTTCACCGCCAGCGAGATGGCACCCTTCTCGAAATGGCCGGTCTTGCTTGCCGGATGAATCGGACCGAGCACGGCAGCATGATCAAAGCTCTTGCCGATCTCCCAGGGCTTCTTCTCCGTGGCCATGCCGTTCTGGAGATCGCGCCGGGTCATGTCGAGACCGAGCGCATAGCCGTAGACATGGTCGAGCGCCTTCTCGACGGGAATGTTGGTGCCGCCGGATTTCAGCGCCGCGACCAGCTCGACCTCATGATGATAGTTCTTGGTCAGCGACGGATAGGGATGATCGGCGACCTCGCCGATCGCGACGTTCTGGATCGCGTCGGTCGGCTTCTGGAAGAAGAACGGCGGCTCGCGGTTCGGATCCGAGCCGCGCTCGATCGCGTGCGCCGCGTAATTGCGCCCGATGCAGTAGATGCGGCGGATCTGGAAGACTTGGGTCTCGCCGACGATCGGGATCGTCACCATCGGCACCGGGAAGATCGGCTTGGGCCCGGCTTGCGCGGCGGCCGGTGCGACGTCCGCCATGGTGGCCGCGGTCGCGACCGCGGCGGTTGCGAGCAGATCGCGTCGCGTGGGTGAGGTCCTCTTCATCTCAGGTGCTCCCTTCGCCTTCTTGGGCGGCGTCATGCGCGCCGATCTGGCTGATAATCGATATTTGGTATGCCAGCAACACTGATCGGCGCGGCGACTGGATCACCGCGCGGACCAAACCTGCGCCACATCGACCTTTGGCCGGGCCGAGCAGCACGAGCGCCAGAACGGTGTGCGCGAGCATCATGCTGCTCGCCGCTCCGCGGCGGCCCAGGGCCGCCGCAGCCGCCTCGGGACGCCGCCGCCGCGCGGCGGGTCGTCATTGTCATTGTCGCCGTCGAGCCGGCGCAACGCCGTCAGAATATCGGCGAGTCGGACGGTCTGGCTCGTGCCCGGCATCTCGCGCAGAGCGGGACAGGATTCGACCGCGTATATGTCGGACGCCCAGGACGAGAGGATGATCCGTTTCTCCGGTGTGGAGAGCTCCTCAGCATTCAGGACGTCGGCAGGTGAGTCGTAATGGGCAGCGGGATGAAACAGCGGGTTGAGAGTGCCGGCATTGGTATTCACGTTGGTCATCGGTCGTGCCTCCCCTCATGCTCCTTTCCAAGGGACGGGTTTGTTGATGATGGACGGCGGCGCCCACCGCCGCCGCCCGTGGTTGCTAATGCGTATTGATTGCGATGCGCTTGACGCCTTCGCGTGCCTTCTCCGACTTCGGCAGCGATACGGTCAGGACTCCGTCCTTAAACGATGCCTCTGCCTTGTCTTCATCGACGTCCTCAAGCGGAATCTGCCGCTCGAAGGCGCCGTAGTAGCGCTCGGTGAAGTATTTGCCTTCGTGCTTGCGCTCATCCTTCTTCTCGCCGCGGATCGTCAGGACGCCCCTGGCGATTTCGATCTGGACGTCCTTCTCCGTCATCCCGGGCAGCTCCGCCGAGATCGTCAGCGTCTTGTCGGTGTCGCTGAGCTCGATCTTCGGCCAGCCGAAGCGCCCCTCCATGAGCGGCGACAGGCCGGGTCCGCCGAAGCCCCGGAACACATCGTCGAACAGACGGTTCATCTCGCGATGCAGCGTCATGAACGGATCGTAGTTGCCGCGCGCCTGCACAAGCTCCTGGTTTCTCGACCAGGGAATAAGATCGCGAATAGCCATGGTATTCTCCTTCATTCAACGGTCTCGGGAGCGCGGAGGCCACATGCCGTCCGCGCTCCAAGACAACGCTTTGGACGAGCCTAAGCTGCTTTCTGCTGCTCGATCTGCGACGTAGGAGATGTGCAGCTCGCGATCTCGATCCGGCGCGGCTTCATCGCCTCCGGAACCTCGCGGACGAGGTCGATGATCAGGAGCCCGTCCTGGAACGAGGCCTGCTTCACCTGAACATAGTCGGCGAGATTGAACACGCGCCTGAAGGGGCGGGCGGCAATGCCCTGGTACAGGTATTCGCGCGCAGCAGTCTCGGGCTTCTTGCCCTCGATGGTGAGCGCGTTCTGTTCGGCCGTCACCGCGATGTCATTAACGCCGAACCCCGCCACGGCAAGGCTGATCCGGTAGTGGTCTTCACCGGAACGCTCGATGTTGTAGGGGGGATAGTTGTCCTCGGTCGCCTGGCGCAGCGTGCTGTCGACGAGGTCGGCCAGGTGGTCGAAGCCGATGGTGGAGCGCCACAAAGGCGCGAAATCAAAATTGGTCCTCATAACCAAGTCCTCCAAAGAGCAAGATGGATACGAAGGAGCGCAAGGCGGGGATTTCAGACAGGTCCGAAAAGACCAGCCCGGCGCCCGTACCGGACCCGATTCTGGCATCCGGCACACCGCTCTCGCGGCGAAAAACGACTTAGAAAAACGGATATCGATTTCAAGGGGGCTGCCAGAAATTTTTTCGTCCTACCCGCGTTGATCGTCGGCTGTCGGGCTCGTCCCTGCAGGCCCTCGCAACGGGTTCTCCAGGCGCCCCGGCGCGGGTGCCCCGGAAGCTCTCGGCGGCGACGGCGACGTAAAAGGAAGATAGAAATGTCGATTTAGGCAAGGGCCAGGGGGTGCCCCTTATGCATGTGGACCCGCAGCGGGCATGAAGAAACACGATGCATGATCGACAAGGCTCCCGAACGCGCCGGACTGCTTGCGCAGCAGCAGGGGCGATGACGATTGCGCTGCTCGCGGCCGCAACGTTGTGCGCCGCGCGCGCCGACGACAGCACCTTCGCGGCAGCGCAGTTGAAGGCGGTCGCGACGATCGATACGCGCTTTCAGTCCTACAACATCGAGATGGTGGAGGTGACCGGCGGACGATTCTGGAAGCCCTATCCGCGAACGGCACGAGGCTTCGACCAGCGGGATCGTTACAGCGCAAGACCGCCGATCGATCTGGCCAATGCACGCCTGCGCCTGCTCGCCGCCGCCTTGTCGCCGGCCTATCTGCGCGTCAGCGGAACCTGGGCCAATGCGACGTTCTTTGCCGACGCGCCGGGAAAGCCGCCGCCGGGATTCAACTCCGTGCTCAGCCGTGCGCAGTGGCGCGGCGTCGTCGAGTTCGCGCGCGCGGTCGATGCGGAGATCGTCACCTCTTTTGCGATCAGTCCCGGCAGCCGCGATACCGATGGCGTGTGGAAACCGGACCAGGCGCAGCAGCTGGTCGACACCACACACGCGCTGGGCGGCCGCATCGCCGCCGCCGAATTCATGAACGAGCCGACGCTCGCAGCGACCAACGGTGCACCGGCCGGCTATGACGCGGCCGCCTATGGCCGCGACTTCAAGATCTTCCGCGACTGGATGCGGCGCGCCGCGCCGGAGACGCTGATCCTCGGCCCAGGCTCGACCGGCGACGCACCATCGCCATCCGGCGCGGCCATCACAACGCGCGACCTGCTCGCCGCATCCGGACCCGGCGTCGATCGCTTCTCCTATCATCACTACAACACGATCTCGCCACGCTGCGGCGGGCACGATGATCCGGCGCAGGCGCTCTCGGAGGAATGGCTGGCGCGCACGGATGCGACACTCAAGACCTACCAAGCCCTGCGCGATGCCTTCGAGCCGGGCAAGCCGATCTGGCTGACCGAGACGGCTGATGCGGCCTGCGGCGGCAGCCGATGGGACCAGACCTTTCTCGACACCTTCCGCTATCTCGACCAGCTCGGACGCCTGGCGAAGGCCGGCGTCCAGGTGGTGATGCACAATACGCTGGCCGCCAGCGATTACGGCCTGCTCGACGAAGCAACGTTCCGGCCGCGGCCGAGTTACTGGGCTGCGCTGCTCTGGCGCGGGCTGATGGGAACGATCGTGCTCGACGCAGGCAGGGCCGCTTCGTCCGATCTTCATCTCTACGCGCATTGCCACCCGGCCATGGCGGGCGCGGTGTCGCTGCTCGCCATCAACGCCTCGCGCAGCGCAACGCACCCGCTGACGCTCTCGGATTCTGCCGAGCGGTACACACTGCACGCGGTGCGGCTCCAAGGCCCGACCGTGCAGTTGAACGGCAAGACGCTCACGCTGACTGCCGATGGCATGCTGCCCAGGCTCGAGGCGCAGGCAACGCCGGCGGGAGCAATCCGGCTTGCGCCAGCGACCATCACCTTCCTGGTGATTCCGAACGCGGCAAATCCCGCCTGCTTGCCGCGACGCTCAGAACTTCAGTGACTCGCGCGCCGTCTCTGGTGCCATCAGCGTTGCGATGATCGTGATGATCGACAGCGCGATGATGTAGACCGACACCGCCCAGTACGAGCCGGCCCATGCCAGCAGCGCGGCCGCAATCAACGGCGAGAAGCCGCCGCTCAATGCCGCCGCGACGTTGGCGCCGAGCGAGGCGCCGCTGTAGCGCACCTGGGTGCGGAACAGTTCCGGCATGAACGCGGCCTTCGGCCCGAACAGCAGCGCATGGGTCAGCGTCATGGTGACGACGAGCGCGAGCGTGATCAGCGCCGGCTCCCTGGTGTCGAGGAACCAGAACAGCGGGAACGCCAGCGCCACCGAGAACACGCCGCCGGCGAGATACAGCGCCTTGCGGCCGAAGAGGTCGGAGAGCCATCCCGCGAGCGGCAGCGTCGCGAACTCGACGATGGCGGCACAGACGACCGCCTCCAGGATCACCTGCCGCGGCAGTCCGAGCTTCGTCGTGGCATAGACCACGGTGAAGACGGTGAGGAGATAAGCGAGCCCGACCTCCGACACCGTGATGCCGATCGCCAGCAGAAAGCTGCGCCAGTCGCGGCGCAGCACCTCGAGGACCGGCTGCGCCAGCACCTCCTTGCGCTCGACCACCTCCTTGAAATGCGGCGTCTCCGCGAGCTTGAGCCGCACGATGAAGCCGATACCGACGAGCAGAATGCTGATCAGGAACGGCACGCGCCAGCCCCAGCTGAGGAAGTCGGCCTCGGGCAGCTTCGTCATCAGGCCGAAGATACCGGTCGAGGCGGCGACGCCAACGGGAAAGCCGACCTGAACCAGGCTGCCGTAAAAGCCGCGGCGATTGCCGGCATGCTCGATCACCATCACCACCGCGCCGCTCCATTCGCCCCCGAGCCCGATGCCCTGGACGAAGCGCAGGCCGACGAGCAGGATCGGCGCCCAGACGCCGATCTGGCTGTAGGTCGGCAGGCAGCCGATCAGGAAGGTGCCGAGCCCCATCGCGATCATCGTCGCGACCAGCATGGTCTTGCGGCCGAGCCGGTCGCCGTAGTGCCCGATGATCGCGCCGCCGATCGGCCGCGCCACGAAGCCGACCGCATAGGTCGAGAACGCCGCGAGCGTGCCGACGAAAGGATCGAAGCTCGGGAAGAACAGCTTGTTGAAGACGAGCGCCGCGGCGGTGCCGTAGATCAAGAAGTCGTACCATTCGATCGCGGTGCCGAGCGCGCTCGCCCACACCACATGCGCCGTCGTCGATTTCTCCGCCGAAGCGGAGAGCCCCGTTGCTGCCGGCATACCCTGCCCCAAAGATCCCGGGTGGCATCATGGCCAATCAGGCTGACCGTTGCAACCTGCGGGATGTTCGCTCTCACAGGACTGCGCGAGACTTGTGCACTCTGCTCCCACACCCGTCATTGCGAGGAGCCCTTGCGACGAAGCAATCCAGACTGTCTCCGCGGAAACATTCTGGATTGCTTCGCTTCGCTCGCAATGATGATGCCGAAGCAGCCGCGCCCCCTATCGGCTCTCATCCAATTATTCACTATTGACAAACTCATTCGTCAATATCTAATTTATCGCCAGAATAGCCCGCCGCACCAAGCGGCCGATAAGAGAGGGAACCACGATGAAAGGGCTTCTGGCCTGCGCCATGCTCGCGGCCATGACTTCAGCTGCCATGACCACAGTGGCCACCGCGCAAGTCTCCGACAACGTGGTGCGGATCGGCGTGCTGACGGATCTATCGAGCTGGGGCCGCGACAACAGCGGGCCGGGCTCGGTCGAAGCGGCGAAGATGGCGGTGGAGGAATTCGGCCCGACCGTGCTCGGCAAGCCGATCGAGATCATCAGCGCCGACCACCAGATGAAGACCGATGTCGGCGTGCAGATCGTGCGCGGCTGGTTCGACAACGGCAAGGTCGACGCCGTCGTCGACATTCCCAATTCCGGCATCGCGATCGCCGTCCACAACATGGTGCGCGAGCGGGGCAAGATCGCCCTGCTCTCGGGCCCCGGCGCGAGCTCGCTGACCGACGAGCTGTGCAGCCCCAATACCGTGCATTTCACCTACGACACCTATGCGCTATCGAAGGTGACGGCCTCCGCCGTGATCAAGGAGGGCGGCAAATCCTGGTACTTCATCACCGCCGACTACGCCTTCGGCCAGCAGCTCGAGAGGGACGCAACCCGCTTCATCAACGAGATGGGCGGCAAGGTGCTCGGCGGCGTCAAGCATCCGACCAACACCGCCGATTTCTCCTCCTTCGCGCTCCAGGCCCAGAGCTCGAAATCCGATGTGGTCGCCTTCGCGAATGCCGGCCAGGACACCGACAACGCCATCAAGCAGTCGGGCGAGTTCGGCCTCGTGCAGGGCGGCCAGAAGCTGGTCGGCCTGTTGATGTTCGACACCGACGTGCACGCGATCGGCCTCAAGGCCGCGCAGGGCACCTACATGACCACAGCCTCCTACTGGGCCATGGACGAGGCGACCCGCGCCTGGTCGAAGAAATTCTACGAACGCACCAAGGTGATGCCGACCATGATCCAGACCGGCGTCTACGGTTCGGTGCTGCATTATCTCAAGGCCATCAAGGCCGCCGGAACCGACGAGTCCGCCAAGGTGATGGCCAAGATGCGCGAGCTGCCGATCGAGGATACATTCGTCCATGGCGGCAAGTTGCGCGAGGACGGCCGCGTCATCCGCGACATGTATCTCGCCAAGGTGAAAAAGCCCGAGCAGTCCAAGGAACCGTGGGACTATCTGGACATCGTCAAGACCGTGAAGGGCGAGGACGCCTTCCGCCCGGTCTCCGAGTCCAAATGTCCGCTCTTGAAGAAGTGAGGCCCGCATGACCGGTAACGAGCGCAGCGCAATTGAGACTTACGAGTGCGATGTGCTCGTGGCCGGATCGGGCGCCTCCGGCATGTCGGCGGCGATCACGGCGCGTTCTCGCGGCCTCGACGTGCTCATCGTCGAGAAGGAGCCGCGCTTCGGCGGCACCACCGCCCGCTCCGGCGGCTGGCTCTGGATCCCCGGCACCTCTCTTGCCAAGGCCTATGGCATCGAGGAAGCGCCGGAGCAGGCCCGCACCTATCTGCGCCATGAGGCCGGCAACAATTTTGATGCCGCACGCGTCGACGCATTCCTGAGCGCCGGCCCCGAAGCGGTCGATTTCTTCACCACCAAGACCGCGCTCCGCTTCGACATGCCGCTGGTGTTTCCCGACTACCACGCCGAGGCACCCGGCGGCGCGCAAGGCGGCCGCTCCATGGTGACGCGCCCATTCGACGGCCGCGAGCTCGGCGATCACATCAAGACGCTGGGCATGCCGCTGCCCGAGCTGACCGTGTTCGGCATGATGTTAGGCTCCGGCAAGGAGATCATCCACTTCATGCGCGTCACGAAGTCGCTGGCCTCCGCGGTCTATGTCGCCAAGCGCCTGTCGCGGCATTTCATGGACGTGCTGCGCTACGGCCGCGGCATGACCTTGACCAACGGCAATGCGCTGGCCGGACGGCTGGCCAAATCCGCGCTCGATCTGAGGATTCCGATGTGGCTGTCCTCGCCGGTGCGCGAGCTGACGGTCGAGAATGGCGCCGTCACCGGCGCGGTCGTTTCGCGCGAGGGACGCGATGTGCACGTCCGCGCGCGCCAGGGCGTCGTGCTCGCCTGCGGCGGCTTCCCCCACGATGTCGAACGACGCAGAAAGATGTTTCCACATGCGCCGACCGGCACTGAGCACTATTCGCCGGGACCGACTGGCAATACCGGTGACGGCCTCCGCCTTGCGGAAAGCGTCGGAGGGCATGTCGAGGATCGCCTGCCGAACGCGGCCGCCTGGGTCCCGGTGTCGCTGACCACGCGCAAGGACAGCTCGAAGGGCGTGATGCCGCATTTCATCGACCGCGCCAAGCCCGGCGTGATCGCGGTGATGCGGAACGGCAGGCGTTTTGCCAATGAAGGCAATTCCTATCACGACTTCGTCCAGGCCATGATGAAGGCCGCCAAGCCCGGCGAGGAGATTGCCGCCTTCCTCGTCTGCGATCACAAGACGCTGCGCAAATATGGCCTCGGCTGCGTGCCGCCGTTCCCGATGCCGCTCGGCCATCACTTGCAGACCGGCTACCTCATGCGTGGCGACACGCTGGAGGCACTGGCAGCGAAGGCCGGCATCGATGCCAAGGCGTTCACCGAGACCGTCAAGCAATTCAATACGACCGCGCCGCAAGGCCACGATGCCGCCTTCGGCAAGGGCTCGAAGGCCTATAATCGCTATCAGGGCGACGCCCTGCACGGCCCGAACCCCTGCGTCGCACCGATCGAGAACGGGCCGTTCTACGCCATCAAGATGGTGATCGGCGATCTCGGCACCTATGCGGGCATCGTCACCGACGAGAACGCGCGGGCGCTCGACGCCGAAGGCCGTGTGATTCCCGGGCTCTATGCCGCCGGCAACGACATGGCGAGCATCATGGGCGGCAATTATCCCGGCGCTGGCATCACGCTTGGGCCGGCGCTGACCTTCGGCTACATTGCCGGACGACACCTTGCCGACAGCGCCGCCAAGCGCAAGGCGGCCTAAGCGGACGCACGCCAGGAGGCGCATGAAGAGGGAAAGCCGCGGCATCCAGTCGATCGAGGTCGGCGGAGAACTGCTCCGCGCGCTCGCAAGGAGCGGCGAGCCGATGATGCTGCGCGATCTCGCCCGCGAGGCCGGTATGACGCCGGCCAAGGCGCATCCCTATCTCGCCAGCTTCTCCCGTATCGGGCTGATCGAGCAGGACGAGACCACCGGCCGCTACGAGATCGGCGCGCTGGCGCTGGAGCTCGGCCTGATCAGCCTGCGCCGTCTCTCCGGCGTGCGCATCGCACGTCCCAAGATCGCGGCGCTCGCGAGCCAGATCGGCCACGCGGTCTCGCTCGCGGTCTGGGGCACGCACGGTCCGACCGTGGTGCAACTGGAAGAGCCGGCCCAGCCCGTCCACATCGTGATGCGGGCCGGCTCGGTGATGGCGCTGCTGGAGACCGCGACCGGCCGCGCCTTCGCGGCCTTCCTGCCGGAGAAGACCATCAATGCCGCGCTCGAAAGCGGCCTCGACCGCCACGGCGTCGGCTACAATCCCAAGCGCGCGGTGAAAAGCGCGAAGGTCGCCGAGATGCTCGCTGAAGTCCGCAAGCACGGTCTCGCCCGCGCGCTCGGCGATCCCCTGCCCGGCGTCAATGCGTTCTCAGCACCGGTGTTCGACCATTCCGGCCATGTCGCGCTGGTCATCACCGCGATGGGCCCGGAAGGCACCTTCGATGCGCGCTGGGACAGCCCGATCGCCCATGCGCTGCGCGACTGCGCCGGCGCCATCTCGAAGCGGCTCGGCCACGGCATGACGGTCGCGGCGGAGTGAAGGGCGAGCTGGCTGCACAACCACCGCTGTCATGCCCCGCGCAGGCGGGGCATCCAGTACGCCGCGGCCCATCGGTTCTATCACTGCTGTCTCGGAGTACTGGATCGCCCGGTCAAGCCGGGCGATGACAGCGAGTGTGGGACGACCTTCCCAGCCCTACTTCTCCCTCACCGGCACCGTGTAATTCAGGATCAGCCGGCCGCCATCCGGATAGATCGTCTGCCCGGTGATGTAGGACGCATCGTCACTGGCAAGGAACGCCACCACCGACGCCACTTCGCTCGGCTCGCCGCCGCGGCCTGCCGGCGTGCGCGACAGCACGGTCTTGCGCGCATCCTCGGACGTGTAGATCGCCGAGGCCACCATATCGGTCAGGATCGTGCCCGGCCCGACCGCGACGACGCGGATGTTGTGCGGCGCGAGCGCGACGGCGGCCACCGACGTCAGTTGCTTCATGCCACCCTTGGAGATGGCGTAGGTCGCAAGCGTCGGAATCGCCAGCAGCGCATTCACCGAGGACATGTTGATGATGACGCCCCCTCCGCCCTGCGCGATCATCTGCTTCGCGGCGGCCTGCACGCCAAAGAAGGCACCCTTCAGATTGATGCCGATGACCTCGTCGAAATCCTGCTCGGAGATGTCGAGAATGTCCTGATTGCGGGCCACGCCCGCGTTGTTGACCATGATGTCGAGCCGGCCAAACTCCCGGACTGCTGTGGCGACCGCACGATCGACGTCCGCGCGCCGCGCGACGTGGCACGGCAGGGCATACAGCTCCTTGGGCTTGCCCAGCTCGTTGACCGTCTTCTCGAGCGCATCCGTGTCGACGTCGGAGATGACCACCTTGACGCCGTCGTCCAAGAATCTCTTCGCGCAGGCCTTGCCGATGCCGCGCGCCGCGCCGGTGATGACGGCGACCTTGCCGGATAATTTCATGGGCTCACTCCAGGACTTGTGACGATCTCACGAACGCGTTCACGCAAAGACGCGCGGGCGCAGTCCAGCATGAAACCAGGTGATCATGGAATAGATGTCGTAAACCGGCAATCCGACCTCGGCCTGAAGCGCAGCCGCATAGGGCGGCATGTTGGTACATTCGAGCACGATGGCGCCGACATCCGGGTTCCCAGCGACGAGCGCCTTGCCGGCCTCGACAACGTCGCGCTCGGCCTGCGCGACGTCCATGTCGTCCTTCTCGGCCTTGATCAGGACGCGGAAGAATTCCTTACCGTTCTCGGTGCCGACCAGCGGCGTATCGAGCGGCACGCCGGCACCTTCGAGATGGGCGGGCGAGAGCGTCGAGCCCGACACCGTGACGAGGCCGACGCGCTTGCCCGGCGGCAAGGTCGCCTGCACCCACGGCACCTGCATCAGCGACGAGGTCGCAACCGGCACGCCGACGGCGGCCGCGATCTCCTTCTGGAACAGCGACAGGAAGCCGCAATTGGTGGTGATCGCTTCGGCCCCGAGCCGCACCAGATCCTTGGCGGCGTCGATGAAATCAGGCAGCAGGCCGGCCGCGCCCTTCAGCACCACCTTCTCCGGCGAGGCACCGCTCACCACGCGATACAGCACGGGGAACGGCCAGGTCGTGCCGTTGCCCATGTCGCCGGGAATGCGAGGAAAGCGCGCTTCCAGCATCAAAATGCCGAGCGGCGCGCCATAGATGGCCTTGCCGCCACGGGCGATGCGGGAGGACGAATTGGCTGGATGGGTCATGGTGCGATCTCAGAGAAAACGATCGGGTGCGAACGGCGCGAGCGGGATCTCGGGCTGCTTGCCGCTGAGAAGCTGCGCGACGAGACGGCCGGTACGCGCCGAGCCGACCAGGCCGACATGGCCATGGCCAAAGGCATAGACGATGTCGCGCGAGGCCCGCGCATAGCCGATGCAGGGACGTCCATCCGGCATACTCGGCCGATGACCGAACCAGGTTTTGATACGCGAGGCCGGAATGTCCTTCGGCAGTTTTGGGAACATGCTGATGAGGTGGTTGCGCAGAATCTCGGCACGCTTCCAGTTCGGCGCGGCCTCTAAGCCGGCGATCTCGACCGTGCCGGCGGCGCGCAGGCCCTTGTCGGTCCAGTTCACCACCATTTTCGCATCTGACGCCATCATCGAGCTGCGCGGCCCAGATTCCGGGTTCTCGATCATGACGTGATAGCCACGCTCGGTCTCGAGCGGCAGCGGATCACCGACCGATGCAGTCAATTGCTTCGAGCGGGCGCCCGCCGCAACCACGGCGGCATCGCAAGGGATCTCGCCGGTCTCGGTGACGACGGCGATGAGCGTGTTGCCGGAGAGCTTGAGACCCGTTGCCTTGGCCCGCACGTGCTTCGCACCGCTTGCCAACGCATGTTGCGCGAGGGCCGCGACATAGGCGCCGGGATTGCGGCAGCGGCCGGCCTCCTCCACCACCACACCAAAGGTGTAGCGCGGATGCAGGTCCGGCTCGCGCTGGCGCATCTCATCGGCGTTGAGCTCGAGCCATTCGACACCGACCTTCTTGCGCAGGCGCCAGCCGAGATCGTTGTCGAAATTGCCGCGCGATGGGAACACGTGCATCACACCGTTGCGCTCGATCAATTCAGGCACGCCCGCCTCCTCCGCGAGCTTCTTGTGCAGCAGTGGTGCGTCCTTCAACAGATCGCGCAGCGCGAACGCCGTCTTCTCGATCCGCGCCTCGGTCCAGCCCGAGACCAAATATTTGATCAGCCAGGGCAGCGCTTTCGGCAGATAAGACCAGCGGATCGCGAGCGGGCCGAGCGGGTCCATGAGATAACCCGGCACCTTCTTCCAGACGCCCGGCTCGGCCGGCGGGATCACCGAATGCGACGACAGCCAGCCGGCATTGCCGTAGCTCGCCGCCTGCTCGCCACCGGGCTCGCCGGGATCGATCAGCGTGACGCGATGGCCCTCGCGCAGCGCCTCGATGGCGCTGATCACGCCGACTGCGCCGGCGCCGATGATGGCGACGTGGCGGCCGGTCGCCATCGCTTAAGCCTTCACCGCTGGCACAAAATCCTTGCCGACCGAGATCGCGCGCGGATCGATAATGCAGTGGAGGATGGACGGCTTGCCCGAGGCGAGCGCGCGCTCGAACGCGGGTGCGAACTCCTCGGTGCGCTCGACGCGCTCGCCATGGCCGCCGAACGCCTTCGCGTACATCGCAAAATCGGGGTTCTTGAGCTGGGTGCCGACGACGCGGCCGGGATAGTCGCGCTCCTGGTGCATGCGGATGGTGCCGTATTGCGAATTGTCGACGACGATGACGATCAGCGGCGCGTCATACTGCACGGCGGTCGCGAACTCCTGGCCGTTCATCAGGAAGCAGCCGTCACCGGCAAAGGCGACGACGACGCGATCCGGGTATTGCCGTTTTGCCAGCACGCCCGCCGGCACGCCATAGCCCATCGAGCCCGAGGTCGGCGCAAGCTGCGCGGCAAAGCTGTGGAAGCGGTGATGACGATGGATCCAGCCGGCATAATTGCCGGCGCCGTTGCAGACGATCGCGTCCTTCGGCAGGCGGTCGCGCAGCCAGGTCATGACCTGGCCGTACTGGAACCTGCCCGGCAGCTCGCGCGCCTTTTCGGTCCAGGCGAGATAATCGGCATGTGCCTTCGCGGCCTCGCCCTTCCAGGCCACCGCACCGGAAGGCTTCAGCGTTTCGACCGCGGCGGCGAATGCGGCGGGCGTCGCCTGGATCGCAAGGGCCGGCTGATAGACGCGGCCGAGCTCCTCGGAGCCCGGATGCACGTGGATCAGCTTCTGCTGCGGGGTCGGAATGTCGAGCAGCGTGTAGGACGAGGACGGCATCTCCGACATGCGGCCGCCGATGAGCAGAATGACGTCGGCGCCCTCGATGCGCGCCTTCACCCCCGGGCTCGGCCCGATGCCGAGATCACCGGCGTAATGCGAATGGTCGGCGTCGATCAGCGAGGCCCGGCGGAACGAGGTCGCGACCGGCAGGTCGAACCGTTCGGCGAACCGCGCGATGCTCCTGGTGGCTTCATCGGTCCAGCGCGAGCCGCCGAGGATGACGAGCGGCGCCTTGGCGCCGGCGAGCATGACGCTGAGCTTTTCGATGTCGGCCGGCGCCGGCCAGCTCGCCGCGGGCTCGATCCGCATGGCGTCGGCAACCGCCGCGGTCTCGGTCAGCATGTTCTCGGGCAGCGAGATCACCACGGGACCCGGGCGGCCCTGCATGGCGACGCGGAAGGCGCGCGCCACCAGCTCCGGAATGCGGTCGGGGCGATCGATCTCGACCGCCCATTTCGCCATGGTGCCGAACACCGCCTTGTAGTCGAGCTCCTGGAACGCCTCGCGCTCGCGCATACCGGTGTCGACCTGGCCGACGAACAGGATCATCGGCGTTGAGTCCTGCATTGCGATGTGGACGCCGTGGCTGGCATTGGTCGCGCCGGGTCCGCGGGTGACGAAGCAGACGCCCGGACGGCCCGTGAGCTTGCCATAGGCCTCCGCCATCATTGCGGCCCCGCCTTCGGCGCGGCAGATCATGACGTCGATCGGGCTGTCATGCAGCGCATCGAGCGCCGCCAGATAGCTCTCGCCCGGCACGCAGGTAACGCGCTCGACCCCTTGCGCGACCAGCTGGTCGATCAGGATCTGGCCCCCGGTGCGGGTGTTGCGAATGGTCATGACGGCTCCCTCAAGGCTTTGGCGATGCGCCCGAGCGCCTCGCCATTATGTGCGGAATTGGCGTAGGACAGGCCGACAGGACGCGCAAGATCGAAAGACTTCTCGCCGCCTGCGCAGGCGTCATGCCCGCCCTTGCCGTTTGCACTGATCGGGCTCTGAGACCACGTCCACGCAATCCCGGCGTCCGCCATGGGCCACACGCCAACCCGTCTCATTTTCCCATCATGATGGCGAGCTTCGACGTCTTCGTCTACGATCCGGCCGGACCAACTCGTCTGGAGACCGGAATGCAAACCATCGGCCTGATTGGAGGCATGAGCTGGGAGAGCACCGCGCTCTACTACAAGCTCATCAATGAGCGGGTCCGCGACCGCAAGGGCAAGCTGCATTCGGCCCCACTGCTGATGTATTCCTACGATTTTCAACAGATCAAGGAAATGCAGTACGCCGATCGCTGGAGCGAGGCGGCGGCCAGCCTGGCGGAGGTCGCACGGCGGCTCGAAAGCGCCGGGGCCCGTGCGATCGTGTTGTGCACGAACACGATGCACAAACTGGCACCCGACATCATGTCGAGCTTGACCGTTCCATTCATTCATATCGGGGACGCAACGGCGCAGCGCATCCGGGCCAAAGGGTACCGGCGGCTCGGGCTGCTCGGCACGAAATTCACGATGGAGCAGGACTTTTACATCGACCGGCTGCGCGCGCATGATCTCGACGTCCTGGTTCCTCCCGCCGACGCCCGCGCCGACGTGAACCGCATCATCTACGATGAGCTGTGCCTTGGAACTGTCACCGCTCCCTCGCGCCGGCGCTATCAGGAGGTGATGGCAGCGCTCGTCACCGCCGGCGCGGAGTGCATCATCCTCGGCTGTACCGAGATCACGATGCTGGTCGGCCCGGACGACACGTCAGTCGAGACGTTCGATACGACGGCAATTCATGCCGAGACGGCGGCCGATTTCGCCATGGGATGATGCTCGAACGCATGCCGCTCCCATCGAAGCGCATCAACGACCCCGAGCGCACCAAGCGCGACATCCTCGAAGTGGCGATGACCGAATTCGCCCGCGAGGGCTATTCCGGCGCGCGGGTCGACGCCATCGCCGCCCGGACGCGCACGTCGAAGCGGATGATCTACTATTATTTCGGCGGCAAGGAGCAGCTCTACCTCGCGGTGCTCGAAGAGGCCTATCGCAGAATCCGCGCGCTGGAGGACCAGCTCGACATCGCAAGCTGCGACGCCCGCGAGGGATTGCGCCGCCTGATCGAGGCCACCTTCGACCATGACGAGCGCAATCCGGACTTCATCCGCCTCGTCAGCATCGAGAATATCCACCATGGCAAGCATCTGAAGCAGAACCCGCAGCTGCGGCAGCTCAACGCCAGCGTGATCGCGACGCTCGACGGCATCCTGAAGCGCGGCCGCGACGAAGGCGTCTTCCGCGGCGACGTTGACGCCATCGACCTGCACCTCGCCATCTCCTCCTACTGCTTCTTCCGCGTCGCCAACCGCGACACCTTTGGTGCGCTGTTCGACCGCGACCTCAGCGAACCCGGGGTGCTGGCGAAGAGCCGGACGCAGATCGTGGAGATGATTTTGGCGTGGCTGGAGGCGAAGGAGTGAGGGTGTGGCCCGCCGCAAACTCAGCCGTCGTCCTGGCGAAGGCCAGGACCCATACCGCGAGGTCTATCGGTTGCGGATGGTACTAGTCCCGAACGACCAATCTTCGCCAAAACACTCCCTGGGGTAATGGGTCCTGGCTTTCGCCAGGACGACAATAACTCGCCTCACCCACCCTTCTTCTGCCGCGTGCTTGCCAGTAGCACCAGCATGAAGGAGGCCGCCGTCATCAGCGTCGAGATCGCGGCGATGGTCGGGTCGATCTCGTCGCGGAGCGCGGTGAACATGCGCTTGGTCAGCGGCTGGTACTGGCCGCCGGAGATGAACAGCGCGACGATGGTCTCGTCCATCGCCGAGATGAAGGCGAAGATGCCGCCGGCGAGCACGCTGGACTTGATCTGCGGCAGCGTCACCGCGAAGAAGCTGCGCAGGCGGTTCATGCCGAGGCTGCGCGCCACCATCTCCTGCGCGGGGTCGAAGCTCTGTAGGCCCGCGAGCACCGAGATGACGACATAGGGTAATCCCAGCATCACGTTCGCGAGCACGAGGCCGGGCATGGTCGCGACCAGGCCGACCTTGGCGTAGACGAAGAAGATGCCGACCGCGGTAATGATGATCGGCACCACCAACGGCAGCAGCAGCGCCATGTGGATGATGCGCATGATGCGCAGCTTCGACTGGCTGATGGCATAGGCGGCTGCCACGCCGAGCGGGGTCGCGATCACGACGGTCAGCAGCGCGACCGTCAGCGTCACCCGCGTCGCCTGCATCCAGGCGGAGTTGGCGAAATATTGCTGGTACCAGCGCAGCGAGAACGACGGCGGCGGGAAAGTCAGGAACCGCGCGCTCGAGAACGAGATCGGCGCGATGATCAGCACGGGAAGGATCAGATAGACCAGCACCAGCGCGCTGATCACGTAGAGAGCAATCCGTGCGGGCGAGGCGCGCATCATTTCTGCCCCAACACACGATCGAGCGAGATGAAGCGGCTGACGACGAAGAAGATCAGGAGCACGCTCAGGAGCAGCACCACGGCGACCGCGCTGGCCGCCCCGAACTGGTTGTAGAGCTCGACATTGCGGCTCACCAGCATGGACACCATCACGGTGCGGCCGCCGCCGAGCAGCTCCGGCGTGATGTAGAAGCCGAGGCAGAGCACGAATACCATGGTGCAGCCAGCGAGCACGCCCGGCAGCGACAGCGGCAGGAACACGCGGAAAAATGTGAGCGATGGGCTCGCCCCTAAGCTGGCGCCGGCCTGCATGAGATCGCCGGGGATCTTCTGCATGGTGGCATAGAGCGGCAGCACCATGAACGGCAGCAGGATGTGCACCGTCGCAACCACCGTGCCGAACGTGTTGTGGACCAACGCGAGCGGCTCGGAGATCACGTCCAGATAGCGCAGGAACTGGTTGATCACGCCGGTGCGCTGCAGCAGCGCCAGCCACGCATAGGCCCTGACCAGCACGCTGGTCCAGAACGGCAGCACCACCAGCGACAGGATGAGGATGCTCCACGCTTTCGGCACCGAGTTGGCAAGATAGGCCACGGGATAGCCGAGCAGCAGCGCGATTCCCGTGACCGCGAGACTGATCTCGAAGGTCAGCGCAAAGCTGCGCCAATAGACGTCCTCGGTGAAGACGCGGCGATAATTCTCCAGCGTAAAGCCGTCGTGGTAGACCGACTGCCAGGCGAGCCAGCCGACCGGCAGCACGATCAGAGCCAAAATCACCAGCAGTGCCGGCGACACCAGCGCCAGCATCAGGCCGTGCTCGCGGCGCTGATGCTTCTGCGATGGATCGGACACGGATGTCGTCAAGGCCGCCTCGCTCACTTCTGCATGAACGACGCCCAGCGCTTCTCGGCCGCTTCGCCCGCGGGCGAGGACCACCAGGCGTAGGACATCAGCGCCTGCTTGGCCGCGTTGGCCGGCTCGCTCGGCAATTGCGCGGCGCGCTCGGGCTTGATCACGCTGGTTTCGAACGCCTTCGGATTACCGGGGCCGTAGTCGATGTGGAGCGGCAGGTTGGCCTGGTGCACGGGATCGACGGCCTCGTTGAGGAACTTCACCGCGGTAGCGAGATTCGGCGCGCCCTTGAGGATGCAGAGCGAAGTGCTCTGCAGGATGCCCTGGTTGTAGGTGAAGGCCACCTTGGCGCCTTCCTTGGCGACCGCGCTGACGCGGCCGTTCCAGGCCATCTCCATGTCCACTTCGCCGTCGTTGAGAAGCTGCGCCGACTGCGCGCCCGAGGTCCACCATACCGTGATGTGCGGCTTGATCTCTTCCAGCTTCTTGAAGGCGCGGTCGACGTCGAGCGGATAGAGCTTGTCGGGCGCGACGCCGTCCGCCATCAGCGCCGCCTCGAGCGTGGCGATCGGGTGGTTGCGCAGCGCCCGGCGGCCGGGGAATTTCTTGACGTCCCAAAAATCCGCCCAGCTGTTCGGCGCATCCTTCGGGAACGTCTTCTGGCTGTAGGCCAGCACGCTGGAATAGAATTCGTAAGACACCGAATAGGGACTGCGATAGGCCTCGGGCATCGCCGCTGCGTTCGGGATCTTGGAGAAGTCGAGCTTTTCGATCAGCCCCTGCTCGCCGCCGCGCAGGCAATAGCCGGTCGGGGTGTCGACGACGTCCCAGATCGGCTTGCCGCTGCCGACCTGGGTCTTGATCGCGGGCCAGGCGTCGGGAATGGAGTCCTGGTTGATGGTGATGCCGAGCTTCTTGGCGGAGGGATCGAGGATCGCCACCGTCTGGGCCTGCTGATAGGCACCGCCCTGCGAGACGAAGGTGATCTGCTCGGCGGCACCGGCAGCCGTGGTAAATCCGATTGCACCAAGCAATGCGCAGCCAAATCCAAACTTCTGCTTCGTCGTCATCCTCACCTCCTCCAAATAGATCTCACTGACCGATCGCATCGAGAAACTGGTACCAGCCGGCGACCATGCGCACGGCGGGCTCGCGCAGCGGGTAGAACGGAATCGCCTTCATGCGCCTGATATCGAGCAGGCCGACCTCGGGCGTCTCGCCGCGCACGAAGGCGGCGAGATAGCGGCCCATCAGGCTCGACATTGCGACACCGGCTCCATTGTAGCCGATCGAGACCAGCGTGCGGTCGTCGAGCCGGCCGATATGCGGCACCTGGTCCAGCGTCATCGCGACGAGACCCGACCATTTGTAGGCGAGCGGGATATCGGCGAGATCGGGGAAGATGCCGACCATCGCCTTGCGCAACGCATCAAACGCCGGTTCGGAGTCCTGCTTGCCGAAGGCGCCGCGGCCGCCGAAGATCACGCGATTGTCGACCATGCGGAACCAGCGCATCATGCGTTTGGTCTCGGTATAGGTGCGCCCCGTCGGCATCAGCTTGCCGGCGAGATTGCGCGGCAGCCTCTCGGTGGCGATGATGGCGCTGCGGAACGGGATCAGCGTGCGCTGCAACTGCGCGGTGGCATCGGTCAGATCTGAATAGCTGTTGGTGGCGATGATGGCCTGCTTCGCCCGCACCGCGCCTTTCGGCGTCTCGGCGACGATCTCGCCGTTCTCCCGCCGGAGTTTGAGCACCGGCGACTCCTGGAAGATGGCAACGCCGCGGCGCGCGACGCCGTCGGCAAGCCCGCGCAGATAGTTCAGCGGATGAATGCCGCCCGAGCCGGGATTGAGCACGCCGCCGACAAAGATGTCGGAGCCGGTCTCCTCGCGCACGCCGCGCTTGTCGAGAATGCGGACCTCCGCATCACCCATCTCGCGCGTCATCCAGTTGGCTTCGTCGATCGCGGCCCGGAGCGTCGTCTCGTTATGCGCCGCCTTGACCTGGCCGGTGCGAGTGAGGTTTGCGCTGGCGATGCCGAACTCGGAGACGAGCTCTTCGACCATGTCAGTCGATTCATGCGCGATCTCGTACATGCGCCGCGCCATGGCGCGGCCGTGCACGGCATCGATCTCGCGGAACGAGAGGCGGAATTTTGCGGTGATCACCCCGCCATTGCGGCCGCTCGCGCCCCAGCCGGGGCGGTTGGCCTCTAATACGACCGGCGCGAGCCCGCTTCTGGCGATGTGGTGCGCAGCGGAGAGGCCGGTGTAGCCCGCGCCGATGATCACCACATCTGCCTGCCGCTCGCCCGACAGGACCGGAAACTCGCGCGCCGGTTCGGCCGTGGCGGCCCACAGCGAGTTGGCTGACGGCAGCGCGCTCCAGTCCCGTGTCATGCCCGCGCTCACGGACTCAGGCCGCCGGGCCGATGGCGGCGTCGGCGAGCGCCTTCAGCGTCGGATAGTGGAAGTCCGGCTTGGTCAGCGTCTCCACCGCCGGCGTGCCGCCGAAGCCGGCAATGCCCTGGCGGCGCTCGATCCAGCACACCTTGTAGCCGAGCTTCCGCGCGATCCCGATGTCGTGGTACTGGCTCTGCGCGACGTGCAGGATGTCGGACTGCTTGTAGCCGAAGGCGGACTGGCGACCCTTGTTGTAGGCGAAGAATTCCGGGTTCGGCTTGGCCACGCCGGTCTCGTCGGCGCAGACCGTGTCGTCGAAGGGATTGCCGAGTGCATGCGCGTAACAAGAGAGCGCAACGCGGTCGGCATTGGTCATCGCGACCAGCCGGAATTTGGTGCGCAGGCGCTTGAGCGCCTCGACCGAGTCCGGGAACGGCCCCCAGCGCAGCACGGCGAGCTGGAACACGTCGCAGGACGCATCGTCGGCCGGCAGCCCGAGCTCCTTGGCGAGATAGCGGTAGACGTGGAACATCACCTCGCTCGAGCGCTCGTAATGCTTGTCGCGACCGCGCTTGTAGGATTCGAAGATCTGGTCGTCACTGAGCTCGGCTGGCGTCTTGCCCGAGATCCTGCGCACCGCGGCGAGCACGCCGGTCTCGAAGTCGATCAAGGTGCCGACGACGTCGAAGGTGAGAACCTTGAAATTGCTGAACGCGGCTTGGGTCGACATGTTCGTTTCTTCTCTCAGGTTGCAACAAGGCTTCAGTCCACCCTGGGCACCACGATGGTGTCCTCGGGGTGAAGGGTGACGGTGAGACTGCCGCCGAGCGGCGGAATGCGGCTGTAGGCCTGATGGTAACTCGGCTGGCGCAGGCTGAGCGCGATGCCGCCTTCGAGCGCCAGGAAGACACGCAGGCTCTCGCCCTGATAGACGATGTCGGTGACCGTGCCGGTCAGCCGGTTGCAGGCGGCATCCTGCACGCCGTTGTCGATCAGCAGTTTTTCGCTGTGCACGGCGAGCATCAGCGCATCGCCGTCCGGAATGGCGCGGGCGCTGCGCAGCAGCGCGTTGCCGAGCGCGACGCAGGCCGCATCGACACGGCGAACGGGCAGCATCGTCGCTTCCCCGATGAAACTCGCGACAAAGGAATTTGCGGGATGATCGTGCAACCGTTCGGGCACGTCGATCTGGATCAGCCTGCCGTCCTTCATCACGGCGACCCGATCGCTCATGGTCAGCGCCTCACGCTGATCATGGGTGACGTAGATGATGGTGGCCTGGATGCGCTTGTGCAGCGCGCGCAGCTCGATCTGCATGGATTCGCGCAGCTGCTTGTCGAGCGCGGAGAGCGGCTCGTCCATCAGGATCAGGCGCGGCTCGAAGATCATGGCGCGGGCCAGCGCCACGCGCTGGCGCTGGCCGCCGGAGAGCTGCGCGATGCCGCGCGCCTCATAGCCGGCGAGGCCGACCATCGCGAGCGCTGCGCGCACCTTGTCAGGCCAGCTCGCTTTCGGGAGGCGGCGGGCGCGCAAGGGAAAGGCGACGTTCTCGCCGACGCTCATATGGGGGAACAGCGCGTAGTTCTGGAACACGACGCCGAGATCGCGCTTGTGCGGCGGCATCCAGGTGACGTCGCGGCCGCCGAAGAGAATTGTTCCGCTCGATGGCAGGATGAAGCCGCCCAAAATGCCGAGCAGCGTGGTCTTGCCGGAACCGGAGGGACCGAGCAGCGAGACGAACTCGCCGGCGCCGACATTGAGGGACACGTCATCGAGGGCGCGAACCGCGCCGTACGTCTTGCTCGCGGACCTGATCTCGACGCTTTCCGCTCGCTTGTCCAACGATCGACCCTCGCCACGTCCGTGTGATGGCGTGCCTCACTGCGCGCCATAAGCCTGCTTTATAGACAGGGGATTTGAGCACTCACGGACGAAGCGTGCACCGCACCAAATCTTCCTCCGCAGGCCCTGTCTTTTGGGCTGTCATGCCAATGACACCAGACTTGGCAAAACTCGGCAATTGCCAAATTCTCACGCGGCTCATAACATGACGTTATGCCCGAGCTGCGCCGCATGCTGCCGTCCAGCAACGCCCTGTTCGTCTTCGACGCGGCGGCGCGCAATGGCAGCTTCACCGCGGCGGCCGCAGAATTGAACGTCACGCAGCCGGCGGTGAGCCGGATGCTCGGCCAGCTCGAGGAGCATCTCGGCGTTCGCCTGTTCGATCGCACGGCCGGACGCGCGGTGCTCACCGAGGAGGGCGAGCTGTTGTATCGCCGCGTGCTCGAAGGCTTTCGCAGCATCGAGAGCGGCCTCGTGGAAATCGAACGGCGGCGCAAGGGCACCGAGACCGTGACGCTGTCGGTCTCCTCCGCCTTCACCACGCATTGGCTGATGCCGCGCATCGACAAGCTCCAGAAACAGTTTCCGCAAGTCGATCTGCGCTTCCAGCTGATCTCCGGCGCGCTGCGCGGGCCGGTGGACAATGTCGATCTCGGCATGCGCTTTCGCGATCGCGACGAGCCGTCGTCCGGCGGCACGCTGATCATGAAGGAAGTCATGCTGCCGATGTGCAGCCCCGGCTATCTTGGCGAGACCGACCCCACTGAAGGCAACACCATCATCCGTCTTGCCGAGACGCCGGGCGACTGGGCCGCCGATTATGCATCGCTCCTCACCGGGCGCCGCGGCGCGGCCAAGGCGCTGAGCTTCACCGACTATGCCGTGGTGGTGCAGGCCGCGCTGCTCGGCCAGGGCATCGCGCTCGGCTGGCTGACGGTGGCCTCGCACTGGCTTCTCACCGGCGCGTTAGTGCCGGCCTCCGACACCCTGACCAGCACGCGCCGCCTCTGCGAATTCCTGCCGCCGCGCAACCGGCCGATGCGCCCCATCGCCGTCGAGATCCGCGACTGGATCATCGCCCAGATGAAAAGCGAGATCGCCGCGATTGACCGGCTCTATCCGAAACTCGGCGCGATGGCGGCGTGCTATTGAGGTTCTTCTCCCTCTCCCCGCTTGCGGGGAGAGGGTCGGGGTGAGGGGGAGTCTCCGCAAGGACGGTAAGAGTTGGATTCGCGGAGAGTCCCCCTCACCCGGATCGCATCTTCGATGCAATCCGGCCTCTCCCCGCAGGCGGGGAGAGGCGAAGAGTCCCCGCATCACACCTCACCGATGCTCGATCGCGCGGATGGCGCCGCGGAGCTCGGCGAGGCCGCGGAGGCGGCCGATTGCGGTGTAGCCGGGATTGGTGCGCTTGGTGGCGGCGAGATCGTCGAGCATGCGGTGGCCGTGGTCGGGACGGAACACGATCCTCTTGTCTCGTGAACGCCGCGCATTCTCCTTCAGCAGCGCCTTGAGCACTGCGACCATGTCGACGTCGCCGTCGAGATGATCGGACTCGTAGAACGACAGGCCATCGGCCTCGCGCTTGGTCGCGCGCAGATGGGCAAAGGCGATGCGAGGGCCAAAGCGCTCTGCCATTTCAGGCAGATCATTCTCGGCGCGCACGCCGAGCGAGCCCGTGCACAGGCAGATGCCGTTGGCCTTGGACGGCACGGCGTCGAACAGCGCCTGGTAGTCCTCGGCCGTCGAGGCAACGCGCGGCAGGCCGAACAGAGGGCGCGGCGGATCATCCGGATGCAGCGTCAGCGACACCCCTAATTGCTCGGCGACCGGCGCGACACGGCCCAGGAATTCGGCGAGATGCTGCCGCAGGATCTTTGGCGTGATGTCGCGATAGGTTTCCAGCCGGTCGCGGAATTGCGGGATGGTCATCGGCTCGGTGGTCGAGCCCGGCAGAGCGCTGGCAATGACCATCACGAGATAGTCGATATCGGCCTGGCTCATCTTGTCAAACAGCCGTTTCGCGCGCGCCTGCTGCTCCGGCGAATACTCCTGCACGGCCGCCGACCGTTTGAGGATGTGCAGCTCGAACGCGGCAAAGCGGTCCTGATCGAAGCGCATGGCGCGGGCGCCGTTCGGCAGCTCCCATTCCAGATCGGTGCGGCACCAGTCGACGACAGGCATGAAATTGTAGCAGATGATCTTGATGCCGGCGGCGGCCACCGCTTCAAGACTCGCGATCCACGCCTCGATCGACTTCGTCGCCTTGCCCCCGAGCCGCTTGACGTCGTCGGGGATCGGAATCGATTCCACCACCGACCACGTTAGTTGCGAACGGCCGGGCTGGCCGTTCTCGATGAAATTCTTGCGCTCCTCGACCGCCTTGCGCGTCCAGACTTCCCCGATCGGTACCTGATGCAGCGCGGAGACAATCTCCGTCGCGCCGGCCTGCCTGACATCGTCGAGCGAGACCGGATCATCTGGCCCGTACCAGCGCCATCCTTCCAGCATCATGAGTCGCCTCCGATCAATTCGCGGTCAGCACGACCTTGACGCTCTGCGAGCGGTCGAGTGCCAGCCTGAGCGCGTCGGGCGCGGTCGACAGCGGCCGTTCGGCGGTGACCAGCGACAGCACATCGACACTGCCGGCCGCGATCAGTTCCACCGCCGTCATGAACTCGAAGCCAAAGCGGAAGGAGCCGCGCAGGTCGATCTCCTTCGCCATCACCGCGTTCGATGGCGTCGGGATCTGCCCGCCCGGCAGATTGCCGATCTGCACCACGACGCCGCCGCGCCGCACGATCCCGATCGCGCTCGCAAGCCCCGCGGCCGTGCCGGAGACCTCGAACGCGACGTCATAGGGACGCGAAGCGGCCTGCGCCTTCAGACCCTCCTCCCCGCCCGAGACGTTCTCGACATGCGAGGCGCCGAGCCGGCTTGCGAAAGCCAGCGGCGCCGGCGCGATGTCGGCCACCGTGACATCAGTCATGCCGGCGCGATGTGCGGCGAGCATGGTCAGAAGCCCGATCGGGCCGGCGCCGAAGATGATGCCGCGCTTGCCCTCGATGTTGCCGGCGCGCGCGACCGCGTGCAGGCAGACCGCGAGCGGTTCGGCCAGCGCCGCAGCCTGATAGGACACGTGATCCGGGATCTTCACGCACTGCGCCGGGATCGCGTCGAAGTAATTGGCGAAGCCGCCCTGCATGTGCGGCGTCTTCGAGGCCGAGCCCATGAAGTAGATGTTCTCGCAGAGGTTCGGCCGGCCTTCGCGGCAGGCGACGCAATGGCCGCACCAGCGCGACGGGTTGACCGCGACGCGGTCACCGGTCTTCAGGTTCGCTGCGGATCCGGAGATCTCCACGACCTCACCGGAAATCTCGTGGCCCAGCACCAGCGGTGACTTCACCACGAAATCACCGGTGCGGGCGTGACGGAAATAATGCATGTCCGAACCGCAGATGCCACCCGCGCCGAAGCGGATGCGCACCATGCCGTCTGCGAGCTTGTCGAGCGGATGCTCGATCATGCGCAGGTCTTCTGGTCCGAACAGGGTTGCGGCGAGAGCAGTGGAGGTCATTTGGAGAGTCCCATGTATTTTGGCAGCCAGAGAGTCAGGTCGGGAATGTAGGTGATCGCGATCAGCGCGAGCATCAGGGGCACCAGCCAGGGCAGGATCGCCACCGTCGTGCGCTCGACCGAGAGTTTTGCCACGCGGGCAAGCACGAACAGCACCATGCCGAGCGGCGGGTGCAGCAGGCCGATCATCAGGTTCAGCGTCATGATCAGGCCGAAGTGAATGGGATCGATGCCGAGCTTGAGCACGATCGGCAGCAGGATCGGCACCAAAATGGTGATCGCCGCCGTGGTGTCGATGAAGCAGCCGACGAACAGGATCAGGACGTTGGCGAGTGCCAGGAACACCCATTTGTTGTGGGTGACGCTGAGCATCCAGTCCGACAACGTCTGCGCGGCCTGTGACACCGTCAGCAGCCAGGCGAAGATCGAGGCTGCCGTGACGATAAACAGCACCGAGGCCGTGGTCTCGATGGTGTCGAACGTCGCCTTCGCCACCGTTTGCAGCGTCATGGTGCGGTAGCGGACGAGGCCGAGGAACAGCGACCAGATCACGGCGGCGACCGCGGCTTCGGTCGGCGTGAACCAGCCGAGCGTCATGCCGCCGATCAGGATCACCGGCGCCATCAGCGCCATCACCGCCGAGAAGTCGAAATACCAGTCGATCACGAGCAGCGTGCCGAGACCGATGACCACGGCCAAGTTGACCGAAAGACCGGCCAGCACCATCAGCCAGATCGCGAGGGGGAACGAGAGCACGATGACGATCTCGAGCCCGGCCGAGCCGAGCTGCGGCCAGGAGAACGGCGTATCGCTGCCCCATTTGTTCTTGTGCGCGAAATAGGTGACGGTGGCCATCATGAACAGGGTCAGGACGATGCCGGGAATGACGCCGCCGAGAAACAGCGCGCCGATCGAGACGTTCGCCATCATGCCGTAGATCACGAAGGGCAGCGACGGCGGGATGATCGGCCCGAGCGTCGCCGAGGCTGCGGTGACGCCGACCGAGAACTCGGTAGAGTAGCCGTGGTCCTTCATCGCCTTGATCTCGATGGTGCCGAGACCGGCGGCGTCCGCGATCGCGGTGCCGGACATGCCGGAGAAGATCACCGAGCCGATGATGTTGACGTGACCGAGGCCGCCGCGCATCCACCCGACCAGCGCGACGGCGAATTTGTAAATGCGCCCGGTGACGCCGGCAATGTTCATGAGGTTGCCGGCCAGGATGAAGAACGGCACGGCAAGCAGCGGAAAGCTCTCGACGCCGGCGATCATGCGCTGCGCCAGCGTGACATCGGGCGTCACGCCGCTGACCAGGATGTAGAGCAGCGACGACGCGGCCATGGCAATCGCCACGGGAACGCCGAGCAGCATCAGGATGAGAAAGCCTCCGAGCAACAGCAGCATGATGTTATATCTCCGATCCGTCGTAGGCACCGGGACGTTCGAGGACCGAATAACCCTGCCGCCAGTGTTGCAGCGCCGCCTGCACCGCGCGAAGGAACATCAGCACGAAACCAAGCAGAACGGCGTAATAGACGTAGTTCTTGGGGAAGTTGATCGTGGTCATCTGCTCGTCGCCGATGATCTGGATGTAGACCCAGACCAGCTTGGTGGCGTAGCCGAAGAAGGCGATCCGGATCAGGTCGATCACCGTCGACAGCGCACGGCCCACGGGCCGCGGCAGATAGCGATAGACGAGATCGACCTGGATGTGCCGCGACAGCCGCACGCACATCGCGGCGCCGATGAAGACCACGCCGATCAGGCAATAGGTCGCGATCTCCTCGGTCCAGGCGTAGCTGTCGTTGAGCACATAGCGGGTGAAGAACTGGAGGAAGACGGCGAGCGCCATCACCCAGAAGATCGCCAGCGCCACCCAATCCTCGAACGCGTAGATGCCGAGATCGACCTTCAGCGTCGCCTCCTCCTCGAAGGTGTGGGCGATCTCGTCCGCGGTGATCTGCCGGTGTATTTCGGCGGTCGACATGGGGTTACTCCTCAAACGTCTCAATCGTCATTCCGGGGCGGCTCGAAGAGCCGAACCCGGAATCTCGAGATTCCGGATTCCGCGCTTACGCGCCGCCCCGGAACGACAGTCGTGTCACTTCACCGCCTGGATGCGTTCCCAGTCGGCCTTGCGATAACCAAAGGTCTCGAACGCGACGTTCTTCAGCACGGTGTCGCGGAACTCGTTCTTGTCGACCTCGGTCACGCTCAAGCCCTTCTCCTTGAAGAAGGCGACCAGCTTGGCCTCGTTCTGCTTGATCTCTCCGGTGGCCTTGGCGGCGGCTTCCTGCGCCACGTCGGTGAAGATCTTCTTGTCCTCGTCGGAGAGCTTCTTCCACAGCGCGCCGGCCACCACCGTGTTGAGGTGATCGACGATATGGCCAGTCAGCACGATGTGCTTCTGCACCTCGTAGAACTTCTTGGCCTCGATCGTCGTCAGCGGATTCTCCTGCGCCTCGACGGTGCCGTTCTGGAGCGCGAGATAGACTTCGGCGAACGCGATCGGCGCGGTGTTGGCGCCGCAGGCGCGCGGCATTGCCAGATAGGCCGGCACGTCGGGCACGCGGATCTTCAGGCCCTTCATGTCGGCGCAGGTCTTGATCGGCTTGTTCGACGAGGTCTGGCGCACGCCGTAATAGGTCACCGCGACGATGTGGTGGCCGCTCTTGTCCTCATAGCCCTTGGCGAGCTCCTTGAAGATGTCGCTCTTGGTATAGGCGAGCAGATGATCGGCGTCGCGGAAGGTGTAGGGATAGTAGGTCACGCCGATCGGGGGGAAGCTCTTGGCCGCGAAGCTCGAGCCGGAGATGATGATGTCGACCGAGCCGAGTGACAGGCCCTGGTTGATGTCGGCCTCCTTGCCGAGCTGGGAGGCCGGATAGACCTCGATCTGATAGCGCCCGTTGGTGCGCTTGCCGATCTCCTGCGCGGCCCAGACCGAGGCGGTGTGGAACGGCTCCGAGGTCTCATAGACATGGGCCCATTTGAGCTTGGTCTGCGCCATGCCTGCATTGGTCGCAGCCAGCAGCGCAGCGGCGGAGAGTGCCGCGGCAATCGTCATCTTCTTCAACATCGACTTTTCCTCCATCGTTCAAGTCTGCTTCTTGTTCGCCCGCGCCGACAGGGATGCGGGCCGCCCAATCTCATCGCCGCCGCGCGTGGCTGCTCGCAGTCCGCGTCTTCGGCGCATGTTTCGGTTTCGACGGTTTTGCCGCAGGTCGCACCGTGCTGCCGCGTCCGGACGACGATCCTGCCGCGTTCTCGGCGCCAAAATTCTGTGCAAAGCGTTCCTGGGAGCGCGCCAGATGAACGCGCATGGCATCGCGCGCGGCGTCCGGATCATGCGCCACGATCGCGTCGCGCACGGCGCGATGCTCGTCGAGCGCCGTGCGCCACGTGCCCGGGCTCTCGAAATAATGCGCAAGCTGCGCGAAATAGGGATTGAGGCGTTGGTCGAACAGCTCGCCGACCACGCGCACCAGGACGGCGTTGCCAAGGCTGCCGGCGATTGCGACGTGAAACGCGCGGTCGTGGACCATCGAGGCTTCGCCGGGATGCTCGACATTCTCCATCGCGACAAGGGACGCATCGATGCGGGCGATATCGTCCTTGGTCGCCACGCGCGCGGCCTGTTCGGCGATGGCGCTTTCCAGGAATTCGCGGGCGCGCAGCAGCTCGAACGGGCCTTCGATGACGGAAGCGGGTGCCGGTGCCGCAACGGCGGCGGGCTCGATCACGTAGATGCCGGACCCGACGCGGATGCGGAGGCGGCCTTCGACCTCGAGCGCGATCAGGGCTTCGCGCACCGTCGGCCGCGACACCTTGAGCTGCTCGGCGAGCTCGCGTTCGGTCGGCAAGCGGCTGCCGACCGCGTACTCGCCGCTGTCGATCAGGCTTCGCAATTGATCGGCGACCTGGCGATAGAGCCGTCTCGCCTCCACAGCTTCCAGCGGCACGCTGGTCCTCCCGAAAGGATCGCGCGACGCACCTCAAGCACCCGCGACCGGCCAATTTTGGAAAATTGGTCTTACCAATTGACCGGAGCATTGACCGAGGACGGGCGCCATGTCAAGCAGCGGCAAAGCAAAGGGGAGACGTCCATGCGCCTTAATTCGACGCGCCTTGGCCGCGCCAATCTCGACCGGCTGTCACCTCGCATCCGCCGCCCGGCCTATGACCGCTCGCGCGTCACGCCCGGAATCGTGCATCTTGGTCTCGGCGCATTTCATCGCGCCCATCAGGCCGTCGTCATCGACGATTGCCTTGCGGCAGGCAGCGCGTCTTGGGGCATCGTCGGCGCGAGCCTGCGCAGCCCGGATACGCGCGATGCCCTCGCCCCACAGGACCACCTCTACACCGTTGCGATCCGTTCGGCCGAAGGCACCGAGCACCGCGTCATCGGCGCGCTGCTCGACAGTGTCGTCGCGCGCGAAAATCCTTCGCGGCTGGTCGGGCGGATGGGCGATCCCGCCATTCGCATCGTCTCCCTGACCGTCACCGAGAAGGGCTATTGCCACACGCCGCAGACCGGCGATCTCGACGAGCGGCATCCCGACATCGTGCACGATCTCAATAATTTCGACGCGCCGCGCTCGGCGCCCGGCTTCATCGTGGCTGCGCTGGCGCGCCGCCGCGCACAGGGCCTTCCGCCCTTCACCGTGATGTGCTGCGACAACCTCGCCGCCAACGGCCACACCGTGCAGCGGATCGTGACGCAGTTCGCCGCGCTGCGCTCGAAGGAGCTCGGCAAGTGGATCGCGGATGCGGTCGCTTTCCCCTCGACCATGGTCGACCGCATCGTGCCGGAAACCACGGATGCCGACCGGGAAGCGGTGTCATCCGCGCTGGGCTTTCACGACGCCTGGCCTGTGATGACCGAGCCGTTCACGCAATGGGTGGTCGAGGACCGCTTCACGGCGGGCCGGCCCGATCTCGCCGCCGCGGGCGTCGAGCTCGTCAGCGACGTCAAGCCGTTCGAGCTGATGAAGCTGCGGCTGCTCAATGCCAGCCATTCGGCGCTGGCCTATCTCGGCTATCTCTCAGGCTACGAGACCATCGCCGACACCATGCAGGACCCGCATTTCGCGCACCTCGCCGCGCAGGTGATGGAAGAGGCCGCGGTGACGCTGACAATGCCTTCAGGTACCGACCTTGCCGCCTATCGCGCCTCGCTGCTCAAGCGCTTCGCCAATCCTGCACTTCACCACCGCACCTGGCAGATCGCGATGGATGGTTCGCAAAAGCTGCCGCAGCGCCTGCTCGGCGCGATGCAGGATCGCCTGCGCAAGGATTTGCCGATCGCAACCCATGCGCTCGCGGTCGCCGGCTGGATACGCTACGTCACCGGCCTCGACGAGCAGGGCCGCGCCATCGACGTGCGCGACCCGCTCGCCGGCGAATTCGCCGCATTGGCGCGCGAGGCAGGTCCTGTCGCCGAACGGCTCGCGCCCGCATTGCTCGCCGTCGCGAAGGTGTTCGGACCTCTTGGCGCCGAGCCACGCCTGCGCGAGGCGGTCACCGCAGCGCTCGGCCGTCTCTACAGGGATGGCGCGCGGCGGGCGGTGGCGACGCACGTCCCGGCGTGATCACGAAGCGGGCCATGCTGCACTGCGGTCAAAATTGACGGAAGTCGCGCTTGATTTTTGACTGTCCTTGGCCCACCCGAGAGCCATGGCAAAGGACAGCAAGGTCATCGCCGCGAACGCGGCCTTCTACGCCGCCTTTTCGACCGGCAATTTCGACGAAATGGAGCGGATGTGGGCGGATGATGACGCCATTTCCTGCATCCACCCCGGCTGGCCAGCCATCATCGGGCGGGCCACCGTGATCGGAAGTTGGCGCGACATCCTGCAGAACCCGGAGCGGCCGCAGATCGCCTGCGCCGAGCCGCAGGCGATCATCGACGGCGACAGCGCGCGCGTGCTCTGCATCGAGATTGTCGACGGCACCGCCTTGGCCGCATCGAACCATTTCCGCCGCGTCGGCGACGGCTGGCGCCTGGTGCATCACCAGTCGAGCCCGATCGCGCAGATTGTCGAGCAGGCTGAGGAGGATAGCCCGAGCCACCGGGTCCACTGAAGATGGCGATCACGCCGGCGTGATCTACTGTGCATGGGGTTGTTTTGCGACTTTTTGTTTGGCGCCTCATCCAAGCCCCGACAAATCGTCCAGCACCACCCGCGCATGGCTGAAATCATCGTCCCGGAAGAACATGCTGCGCGTGACCAGAACCGGTATGCCGGCACGTGAGGCTGCGATCAGGCCATTGGCGGAGTCTTCGATCGCAACGCAGTCGTGCGCAATCAGCTTCAGCCGCGCCAGGACCTCGAGATAGACGTCCGGCGCCGGCTTCTTATGCCGCACATCGTCGCCGGCAACGATCGCGTCGAAATCCCCGGCCCAGCCCGTCCCCAGCGCCTGCGAGAGCAGCGCGTCGATATTGCCGTGCGAAGTGGTGGTCGCGATCGCGAGCCGCTGGCCGCGCTCCCTCGCCGCGGCGAGCAGCTCCGCCACGCCGGGCCGTAAGGGGCAGCAGCCGGTCTCGACCAGCTCGGCATAATGGGCGGTCTTGATGCGGTGAAGCTGCGCGATATCCGCGTCCGCCAATGGCTGGGCGATCCGCAGCCTTGCATGGTAGGCGCGCATGCGTTCCTTGCCCCCAGTCACCCGCAGCAGGTCCTTGTAGACGGCGCGGTCCCACTCCCAGCCGAGCCCGTGGCGCGAGAAGGCGTGATTGAAGGCCTGCCGATGCAGCTCCTCGGTTTCGGCAAGCGTGCCGTCGACATCGAAGATCAGCGCGGCGGCGCGCCGGATCAGCTCGGCGGCATCGCATGCTACTGCGGCGGGTGCTTCTGCCTGCATGATCGATGATCTCCCCTGACGCCCGGGTGACCATCGCCCGAGGCCGCAGGTGAGACAAATCGCAATATCTTTTGCCGGCCCCAAAAATCTCTTATGAGCGGAGAGGCGCGCGGCGGCGCGACGGGAACTCCGACCAGCACGGCAGACGCATGCGGCTCTTCATTCTTGGCTTCGGCTATAGCGCCAGGCACTTCGTCCGCAGGTTCGGCGGCGCCTTCTCGCACGTCGCCGGCACCGTACGCGATCCCACCCAGCGGCATGATCTCGCCGGCGTCGAGGTGCATCCCTTTTCCGGGCGTGATCCGGATCGCACCACGGCTGAACGCATCAGCGACGCCGACGTCCTTCTCGTCTCGATCCCGCCCGGCGGTGCCGGCGATCCCGCGCTTGGGGCGTTCGGCAATGTGCTGGCAGCGGGCCGCCGCAAGGTCGTCTATCTCTCCACAATCGGCGTATATGGCGATCACGCAGGCGGGTGGGTCGACGAGAGCACGCCGCCGCAGGCTGCGCTCGAGCGCACGCAAATGCGGATCGCAGCGGAGCAAGCCTGGACGGATGCGTCAGGCGGCGATGCCGCGGTCCTGCGACTTGCCGGCATCTACGGCCCCGGCCGCAACGCGCTCGTGACGCTACGGGCGGGAACGGCCCGGCGCATCATCAAGCCGGGACAGGTCTTCAACCGCATCCACGTCGACGACATCGCGACCGCGATCATGGCCGCGATTCATCACCGAGGCGGCACCTGGAACGTGTGCGACGACGAGCCTGCGCCGCCGCAGGACGTGATCGCCTACGCCGCGCAGCTGATGGGCGTTGCACCGCCGCCCGAAGAAGCGTTCGCGACCGCCGAGATGTCGGCGATGGCCCGCAGCTTCTATGCCAGCAGCGCCCGGGTCTCCAACGCGAAGTTGAAGCGCGAGCTCGGCGTCACGCTCGCCTGCCCGACCTATCGGCACGGCCTCGATGCGCTATGGCGCGCAGGCGAAGGACGATAGGGCTCCTGAGCGACGGGAATCCCGGTATCGGCTCGCCAGGCTTTTCCGGATCTGATCGTGTGCCGGATTTAACTGCTTGGCCGCGTTGCGGCGCGATATCCATTAACCGAAAACTGCGGTTCTTCCGCCGCGGTCCATCCGGGAGAAGCCGCCAACGATCCGCGCCCTCGCGCAAATCGATGCGCTCCGTTGCAACAAATGGGCGTCATCATGGCCGGAGCGACACATCATGTTGCTCAGTCATCGCACATCGTCGTCAATCCAAGCGCGAGCCGTCGTGATTTGAATGAAATTTTCAGAGGAGTTGAGCCGAGCGATTTACTCGAAGTTTCTTTGTGACGCCCTAGTTCCACGGCCGGAAGTTCCATCTCCGGAAACCGGAGAAGGGTCTTCCCTGGCGCGAACTGCCGTCCGGCCAGGACGAAGGATCGCCCGAGTGCTTCATTCTCGTCCACCCAGATTGCGCTTACTCAGGGCTCAATTGAATAAAGCTTTATCCGACCTGGAATTGAAATGAATTTGGCTCGCGAATCGATTGAACTGTTGGAGCAGGTCGCGCGAATCCTGTGGTTCGAAGGCACCAAGCACGGATTGCGCGACCGCGAGTGGATGGCGCTGCGCTTCCTCTCTCGCGCCAACCCGTTCTCCCGGACGCCTTCGGCGCTGGCGAGTTACGTCGGCACCACGCGCGGCACCGCCTCATTCATCATCGGCGAGCTGGAGCGGCTCGGCTATCTCGAGCGGAAGCGCTCGGCCAAGGACAAGCGCTCGGTGATGCTGAGCGTGACGCAGCAGGGCAAGAAGTTCCTGGTGCGCGACCCGGTCACCGTTCTCGTCGAGGCGATTGCCGTCCTCGACGACGACGTCAAGATCCGCTTTCGCGACACGTTGCGGCACGTGCTGGATCAGTCGGACGCAGCCGAGCAGCGGCACCACACCGACATTTGCAGGCGATGCATCTTCCTCCGGGAAGATCGCACTGCCACGGACAGCAAGACGACGGTGGAGTTCAGCTGTCGCCTGTTTCGCGCACCGATCGCGGAGGCGGAAGTCGATCTGCTATGCACCAGCTTCGAGCATCACCGCCAATAGAAGACTCCATCGATCAGGGCGTTGCCTTGCGCGACGAATAGACGACACCTCCGCTGGACTCCACCACCAGACGCCCGTTCTCGTTCCTGATGTCCTCGATACGGCCGAGCCCGGGTACCTGCTGTCCCAGCACGGCCTCGATGACGCCGTTCGGGCTTTGCAGGATCGCAATTCCCTCATAGGCCTGGCGGACCGACCAGCCCTTGATCACCTTGCGCGGCGCCGACGGAGCAAGCGAGCCCGTGACCTCGGGCGCAGCGACCGAAGCCATCATCGGCATTGCCTGCGATGACGGCGGCTGCGATGCCACAGTTGCCGGCGCCGGAGCCTGGGCCTGTACCTGCGCCTGTCCTTGGGCGAGCTTGTCGAGCTTCACTGTGGAGGACGAGCTCACCCGCTCGATGCGGTCGAGGTTCTCGGCAAACCTGCCGAAGCGGTCATTGGTCGCCTTGCTGGATTGATCGACCGCGGTACGCAGGCCGTCGAGATTTTCGGACACGCCCGACACCTGCTTGCGCAGTTGCGCGACCGTCTCGCGCAGATTCCTGATCTCCGTGTTGGCCGCAACGTTGCTCTGGACGGGCTGCGTGGTGGTGAGATAGGCGATCACGCCGGTGCAGGCGCAGACCACCAGAATGGCGGCGACCGCCAGTGTCGCGAGCGGCGCGACCCATGTCGGGCGCGGCGGCGGCGGCTTGGCCACGATCACGGCCGGCTTGATCACGGTCGGGGCCGGTTTCGGTATCGCCATCTTGTCGAGGCGCGCCTTGGCGCGAATACGCTTCAGCCCCTCGAGCGCTTCTTTCGCCAAAGCTTCATCGCTCGCCGCAGCCGAGACACGCTTTGCGTTCGCTGCGGGCTTGGTTGTTCGTGCCGCATTGTCCTTTGTATCGCGCGCCTCTGGCGCCGGCTTCGCCGCCGCGGAAACATCAGCGCTCGCGTTGGGACGAGCTTGTCCATCGGACAACATTTTGGAAATGCTCCGTTCGGTTCGATCTGTCGAACGGCAACGTTATGTGTCGAAGCTTGCCTGAACCGTGCGCACCGAAAAACTTTTCATGGCGCGCGATGCGACGTCAGATGAGTCGAACACGTCATGCACGTGGCAAGAGTGCGACTCGAAAGACACACCCTCGCCAAGATTTCGCCAAGCTGGAGTCTCGCCGCTGTACATGAGTCGAATTGTCGCATGTGGAAACGGGGTGATGGGGATCAATCCCGGGTTGAAAACCCCTCAATTTGCATGACGAGCAGCATCACCCAAAACGGCTGTAATTATACGGGGATGCGGAACTTTAGGAATGCCACGGCGCAAAACTAGTTCAACATCCAAATCAACTGATACGTTTGAATATACCAAGAAACAACTCGAAACGAACCAACAGCATCAAGCACACGTAGCAATCGCTTTGTGGCGCACGCTTGATCGGAAATGGGCAATCGTTACGGTCCTAATCAAGTGATTCTCGTCAGTTGGCGAGGAGATCGACACAGTTCAGTAGTGTTCGGACGCGATGAGCAACTTGGCGCAACTGTTCTAGGTCGTTTCTCAATCCGCTCCGCGAGGTGATCCGTCAGACACCCGCCGAGCCTCACGCAGTAAGCGTTCAGTATCGAGTCGAAGTAGCAGGCCTGCGAGACGCAGGCACTGAATGCGTAGGGCTGCCCGCGAATATCGGAACCATAACAACGATACGCGGGAAGGAATGTCGTCAAACAGCATCGTTGCCGAGCCGGGGCATCACAATAACCAACCGGGCGCGCAACAAGTGCGAAACAGGGGCGAAAGACTGATGTATATTATCGTTGATGATCGCGAGAGCGTCGCGAACAGCTACGTCGGAGGGCTCGTTCGCGAAGGTGTATCGTCGATCGGGTTCTCCTCCGGAGAATTCTGGGACTGGCTGCAATCTGCGAGTGAATCGGATCTGGCGGCGGTGGACGCCTTCCTGCTCGGGGACTGCGATGCCCGCGGAAGCCTGCCGCGGGCGATGCGCAAGCGCTCCTCGGCTCCCATCATCGCCATGAGCGGCCAGAAGATGCTCAAGAACACGCTGGAGCTGTTCGAGTCCGGCGTCGACGACGTCGTGCACGTGCCGATCCACCTGCGCGAAATCCTCGCCCGAACGGCGGCGATCGCGCGCCGCCGGGTAGGCGAACTGCCAAGGCCCTGCGAGACCAGGATCCAGGTCTTCTTCAACGGTCGTGACCCCGAGATCGCGGGCCACGCCCTCACCCTGCCCCGCCGCGAACTGCGCATTCTCGAATATATGGTGAGCAACCACGGCAAGTGGATCACCAAGACGCAGATCTTCAACGCGGTCTATGGCATCTTCGAGTCGACCTTCGACGAGAGCGTGATCGAGAGCCACGTCAGCAAGCTGCGCAAGAAGCTCCGCGACCGCCTCGGCTTCGACGCGATCGTGGCCCGGCGCTACGTCGGGTATCGCCTCAACATCCCGGCCGGCGAGACGATCGACGTACCGATGCAGGAGCTCGACGAGGTCGGCATCCTCCTGAACAGGGCGCACGCCGTCCCGGCAGCGTATTCGGCAGGTAACTAGCGCGGCAAGACAGCGATACGAAGGCGGCCTTCGCGGAGATATCCCCGCGGAGGCCGGAGTGTTCTGAAGGCTGACGGAAGTGGCAGGAATGCCGCCGAAGCACAGCAGCGAAGAGCGAGCTAGGGCTTCTGCTGGAATTCTTCCTTCGAAACGTAGTTGAAGTCCTCAACCAGGACGTCCTGGACCACGTCGGCCTGCATCCGCTCGTTGACGCGCTGCTTGATGGCCGTCGTGAGGACCGAGAGGTCGTAGCGGGCGAGCTTCCTGAAATCGAGCCGATCGTCGGCATAGATCCTGCGGAAGGCCTCGTCGACGACGAACGGCTCCGGCGGAACGCTGAGCTGGTGCATGGTCCGCGCCTCAACCGTGTAGACGAAGCGCGCGACGATGTAGCCCTGCACGTTGCCGTTCTCGACCATGGGCACGCTCAGCGCCCGCGTCTTCTGATATTGCAGCCCGTCGAGATATTCGTCTTTCGCCGGCAGCAGGCTGCCGTTTTCCTTCCAATAGGCCACGGCGTAGCTCGTGCCTGCGGTGAGGATGCATACCCAGAGCCCGGCCAGCACCAGTCTGATCATTTTCCATCCTGTGTTGCGCGGCCGGTATAGGTGCCGTCCGACTCGGCATCCTTGATCGCCTTGACGATGACGGTCGCGACCTCGCGCACTGCGTCGTAATGCATTTCGAGGACGGAGCGATTCCGCTCCAGCTTCTCGCGCAACCGCTGGATCTCCTCGGTGATCTCGATCTCGCCGCCGAGATGCATCCGTGCCCGCATCAGGCGGACGAATTCGAGCATGCTCCGGCTCTTGCGGGCGCTGAAATCGTCGAAATCGATCTTCCTTCCGGCCGCGAGCGCTGCCGTCTCCTCCTCGACGATGCTTTCGAGCCGGCGGATCGCCGCCAGCAGGCCGCGCATCTCATCCGATCTCGCCGCGTCAGTGCCCTCGATCACCGCCTCGCCGCCGGGATTCGGCAGGAGCACGGGCAGCAGTGCATCGCCTGCTGCTGTTTCCGTCGTCGCCTCGATGTCCGCGACCGGCTGTTCCATCACCAGGGCCGCCGCGCCTTGTTGTGCCTGCATAGGAAATTCACCCTTCAACTTCTGTCACCATTCCCGGATCATCATCCGGCCTTCCCCGTAACGTCCGGTCCTGCCGGATGCGCGGCAGCGAGCTGCCTGGCGATGCCAATGCCCTTGCCCTTGGCCAGCTGGCTACCGAGCTGCTCCGCCAGCATCGACTTCCAGACGCCGCCGGCCGTGCCCTTGCCGAAGACCTCCTCCGACTCCTTCGGCAACATCGTCTCGACGAAGGTCTGGAGGATGAAGGCTTCGAACTTCCGGTACACCTCGCCGGAGGCCGGCGCCTTGATCACCTGCACCGGAGCGCCGTTCACTGCACCCGACTGTGCTTCGGAAATCTTTGTCGCGGATTGATCGGCAGCAGCCGCCTTGGCCTTGCCGACCTCCACCTCCATCGTGGCGGCGAAATCGGCGTCCGATGATTTCAGCGCACCGAGCTTCGCGGTGGCCGCGCGCTGCGCCACGGGGTCGGCGGCTTCGAGGACGTCGAGAACGAGGTCGGGTGTCGCTGTCACGATCATGTCTTGTTCCGGCTGGCTGGCCACGGCGTCCACTCGCGCACGGCTGGGCTTGTGCCCGTCATTTCCTCGAGCGATCGCTTCTCCGCGTCGCGAAGCTTGTCGGCGAGCGCTGCTTTCGCAACCTGCTCGAGCTGTTTCACACGGCGGCTCTCCGAGCGAACCAGGTCGAGCTGCTGCGATGCCTGCGCCTGAACCGCGCGGGCGCCGACGCTCATCCTGTTGAGGCGTCGCGCGATCGATTCGCTTGATGATCCCGCCGGCGGCTTCCCTTCGTTGAGGGCCCCGACCAGCCATTCCTGCTCGTCCTGCAGGCTGCGCTCCTGCTGGCGCAATTGCGCAAGCTGCCATTCGGACAGCCGGAGCTGGAGCTTCACCAGCGAGACCATCCGACCGAGCTTGTCCGCGCGCGACGTCATGACCATCACTCCGCCAGCCATGACGAGACGCCGAGCATGAACTGCGTCAGCAGCTCGTCGCTGGTGAGATAGAGCAGCAGGAAGCCGCCGAACAGCACGAAGGGCACCGAGATGAAATAGACCGGTATGGCCGGCGTCAGCTTGTTGATCAGGCCGACCGCCAGGTTGACGATGACCGAATAGACGATGAAGGGGCTCGTGATCCGCAGCGTCAGCACGAACGCTTCCGAGAGGCGGCCGACGAGCTGGTCGAGCGCCATGCTGCCGCCGAGCCTGTTCCCGGGATGCCAGAGGTCGTAGGAGTTCATCAGCCCGCGCAGCACCTGCCAGTGCTGGTCGGTCATGAAGAACAGCGTGGTGACGGCCGCCATGATCAGCGGCACCAGGGCCGGCGCCGGATCGGTGTCGCCGACCGGCGTGCCCGGGATGTTGCTCAGTCCAATCGCGCTCGCCATCACGGTCGCCATGGTCTGGAGCGCGAGGAAGAACACACGCCCACCGAGACCGATGACGCTGCCGACCACGAGCTCGGAGCAGATCAGGAGCGCGAGCGTCAGCGGCGCCGCGTTGTCCGTGAGCGGTTTCAGGACCGCGATCAGGATCGGCGTCAACGCGAACGTCGTGACGAGCGCGACGAACAGGCGGACCTGGGCCGGAACATTGACGCTGGAATAGCCGGGCACCAGCATCAGGCAGGCGCCGATGCGACAGAACACGATGAACGTCACCAGCACGCTGTCGGCGAGGCCACTGATCACGATACGGCTCCGAGCGCCCTGATTTCGGCGCTGCGCGCGACTTCGACATGCGACAGGATCGGCAAGGTCGGGAACACCCGCTCCAGGATCATCCGGACATAGGGACGGGCTTCGGGGGTCACGGCCAGCACCACGCTGGTGCCGTTCTCGGTGAACTTGCGGATCGCCGCGCTGGCTTCGGTCGCGAACTGCTCGATCAGGCGAGGATCGGCGTCGAACTCGACGACATCGCCCTTGCCGTCCCGCTTCAGGCTCTGATGGAACGCCAGGTCCCAACGATTGCCGAGGCGGACCACGTTCAGCACGCCGTTGTCGGAGAGGTCGCCGCAGATCTGCTGGGCTAGACGCGTCCGCACATGCTCTGCGACCTGCTCGGAGCGCCGCACATGCGGCGCTATCTCGGCGATCGCCTCGAGGATGAGGTGAAGGTTGCGGATCGACACGCGCTCGGCGAGTAGGATCTTCAGAATCGCCAGCAGCCCCGAATAGGAGATCTGCGACGGGCAGAGATCTTCGACCAGGCGCTTGTATTCCGGATCGAGCCGGTCGAGCAGGGCGCGCATGTCCTTGTAGGACAGGAGTTGGGCGAGATTCGCCCGGATCACCTCGCTGAGATGGGTGAGCAGCACCGACAGATTGTCGACCGGCTTGCAGCCCTGCCGCTTGACTTCGTCGGTGAAGGCCTCCGTCACCCACAGCGCCTTCATGCCGAAGGCAGGTTCGATCACCTCTTCGCCGGGGACATCGGGCTTTCCGTCCTTGTCGACCAACACCAGCACCTCGCCGAGCCTGAGCTCGCCATGGGCGACGCGCGTGTCGTGGATTCGGATCTGGTATCCCTTGGGATCGATCGACAGATTGTCGCTGAGCTTGATCTCCGGAATCACGAAGCCGTACTGCTTGGCGAACTTCTTGCGGATCTTGGCGACGCGGTGCGCGAGCTCGGTACGCGAGCCCAGGAGATGGACCGAAAGGTGGCCGCCGAGCGCCAGCTCGATCTCCGCGGTCTTGAGCTGCTCCTTGACGGATTCCTTGGCGTCGGCCTGCGCACGTTCGTCGGCCTTGCGCGCATCTTCCTTCTGCTTCAGCGCTGCCTGCCGCTTCGGCAGCGAATAGCCGACGAAGGCCATGACGCCGCCGAGCAGCACGAACGGCGCCATCGGCAGCCCCGGCATCAAGGCGAGCACGAACATCATCAGCGCGGCGGCGGATACCGCGCGCGGATAGCTGCCGAGCTGCCGCAGCACGGCCTGCTCCGCCGACCCCCTGGTGCCGCCCTTGGAGACCAGGAGGCCTGCCGACAGCGACACGATCAGTGCCGGCATCTGCGACACCAGGCCGTCGCCGACGGAGAGTTTCGTGTAGACGTCGGCGGCACGCGACAGCGTCAGCCCGTGATGAGTGACGCCGATGATGATGCCGCCGAAGATGTTGATCGCGGTGATGATCAGGCCGGCGATGGCGTCACCACGGACGAATTTCGAGGCACCGTCCATGGCGCCGAAGAACGCGCTCTCCTCTTCGAGCTCGCGGCGCCGGCGCTGGGCCTCCTTGTCGTCGATCAGGCCCGCCGACAGATCTGCGTCGATCGCCATTTGCTTGCCGGGGATGGCGTCCAGGGTGAAGCGGGCGCCGACTTCGGCGATACGCGTCGCGCCCTTGGTGATCACGACGAAATTCACCGTCACCAGGATCGCGAAGATGATCAGGCCGATGACGAAGTCGCCGCCCATGACGAACTTCGAGAATCCGGCGACGACGTATCCCGCGGCCTGCTCGCCCTCCCCGCCCCGCGACAGGATCAGGCGCGTCGTCGCGACGTTCAGTGCCAGACGCAGGATCGTCGCGATCAGCAGCACGGTCGGAAAGGCCGAGAAGTCGAGCGGTCGCTGGATCCACAGCGCGACCATCAGGATCAGCGCCGAGAGCGCGATGGAGAAGGCGAGGCCAAGATCGATCAGGATCGGCGGTATGGGCAGGAACAGGATCGTGAGCATGGTCACGATACCGCCCGCGAAGAAGGCGTCCGCCCCGAGGCGGCGCGGGCTTGGCAGGCTAGCAGCTAACGTATCGGCCATGGGTCACCGGCAGAGGATCCGCCCGGTAATCTGCCGTGCAAAGCTTACGCGAGGGTGGTGGCCTCGGGGATCAGAAGCCGTGCTCGATCCGCGAATAGACCATCTCGGTGAAGGTGGAGAGATGCGCCCCGATGAACGAGCCGGAGACGGCGACGACCAGGAGAATGACGATGATCTTCGGGACGAAGGTCAGCGTCACCTCCTGGATCTGGGTCAGGGCCTGGATCAGTGCAATGACGGTGCCGACGAGCATTGCGGCACCGACCGCGGGCCCGGAGGCGACGATGATGGTCCAGATCGCGGCCTGGACGATATCGAGGGCGTCCCGCTCGTTCATGATTGGCTGATGGTGAGCCCGGGCCCGACGGCAACCTTCGTGCCGTTCTCGAGGGTCGCGATGGAGCCGTCGCTGTTGATGGAAACCGAAGCGACCTTGCCGCTGAAGCTGGCGCCGGTCGAGTCGGTGAAGCTGACGGTCTTTCCGATCAGCCCGTTGGCCTGCGACAACGACTGTGAGGACAGCAGCGCATCCAGCTTCGAATTGGTCTGCATGGCCTGCTCGACCGTCGAGAGCTGCGCGAACTGGCTCATATATTGCGAGGTGTCCATCGGATTGGTCGGATCCTGGTTCTTCATCTCGGCGACGAGCAGCTGAAGGAAGGTGTTGTAGTCGACGCTGTTGCTCGACGTGGCCGTGGTGGAACTGGTCGAACTGGAGGACTTGCCGGTCGTGTCGGTCGCGCTGGTGACGTTCATCTAGCTTCTCCGCTGTCAGGCAGCCTCGAATGGGGTATGGGTGGTGGCGCCGGCCAGGATCGCCTGCTCCACCGGGAACAGCGCCCGGATCCGCTTGAGCGCCTCGAAGTATCGGGTCGTCTCGACCAGCTCGTCGACCGCGGCAAGTCCGTCGAGCATCTCGCGGTTCTCGCACACCGCAAGCAGAGCCGCGTGATGCTGCACGTAGAGCGCCGACGCATCCCGGACGTCGGTCGGGTTCATCAGCATGAGCTGCACGATGAAATAAAGCTGCCGCATCGCCGTGGTGGCGTCGGACGCCTGCATGACCTGCCCTTCGAGCAGGAACATTACGTCGTTGACCAGCTCGACGGAGACCTTGCGGTCCACGCGCAGCACCGCGCCGTTGATGTAGATCCGTTCGCCCGCCCGCAAGGAGATCTTCATCAAAGAGCGTCTCGGATCAGGCGGTTGATTTCAATGAGCTGCATCACGTCGTTCGATTTCTCTTCGCGAAGGCGGTCGGCTTCCTTGACGACCCACAGGCCGATCGAGATGATGTCGGCCCGCAGCTTGTCCGGCAGTCCGTTCTCCGGATGCGAGAGATCCTCGATGAAGATCGTCCACAGCCGCCGGACATAGAGCAGGCTCTCGACCAGATCCTCGAGGCGGAATCCGCCTCGCTGAATCCGTTCGAGCCGGTCGATGCCGAGGCTGAGCGCCTGCCGCTCGCGGCCCCGCGCCTCATGGCCACTCTCGTCGACGACCGCTTCATAGGCTTCAAACGTCATCAGAACCACTCTGCACGGGAGACCGAATAACAAGACAAGGTTGCGAGCCTTAGCAGCGAACTTTAGCTCAGAGATAGTTGATGAGGCTGATCTTCTGGAGCTGCGAGGTGAGCGCGAGCGCCGTCTGGATCTGGGTCTGCAAGGTGTTGACCCGGACCGACGCCTCGGTCGGGTCGACCGCCTCCATCTTGACGATCTGGTCGTTGAGGATGTCCTTCTGGATCTTCAGCTTCTCGGTCGCGCCGGTGACGCGTTGCTGGATCGAGCCGACCGTGCCCCCGAGCACGGCGAGATCGTTGATCGCACCGCTGACGAGGCTGATGGCCTTGTCGACGACGACCTGGAACGTATCCTTGCTCAGGCTCGTGTTTCCGAGATCGGTGAGCATGGTGTAGGCCTCGGCCAGCTTGCGGAAGCCGGGCTGGTTGGCGCTGACGGAACTGTCGACGACCTCGGTCGTGGAGATGCGGCTCGACAGCGTCTGGTCGGTCGCCGACGACCAGTTGGTGTTCCAGGCCGGGCTCGCGAACTCGGTGTCGAGGGTGTTGTCGAGAAAGTTCTGCATCTGCGCCGGAGTGATGGTGCTCACGCTGGCCGAGGACTGCGCGAAGCCGAAGCTCGCGAGGAAGTCCGCGTCGACCTGGTTCTTGCTGGCCGAGCCGGCGGTGTAATTCGTGACCGGCTGGGTCTGCGTATTGATGCCGCCGAACAGGTACGAGCCGTTATAGGAGACGTTGAGCGCGCCGATGAGATCCTGGAGATTGGCGGATGCGCTCGGCAGGATGATCCGCGCACCGCTGTCGGCGTCGCGGGCGGCGATCAGGTTCTTGAGGAAGTCCGACGCAGTCGTGCCGAGCTGGGTGATCCGGTTCTGCGTCACGTCAAGCCGACCCGCGACGAGCTCGTTGGTATCGACGAGCTGGTCGGCGAAGTTGAATTCGGCGCGCAAGCTCACGTCGCGGCCCGTGCCCGTGCCGAGCTCGAGGCCGACGTCCGCGAAGCGACCCGTGGTCGCCTCCTTCGAAGCCTTGCTCAGCGCGCTCTGATTGTTGGTGATCGATGACCTCAAGGACGAAGACAGCATCAAGGTCGAGATGTAGTTCGCGCTCATCATGACTTAATTCCCCACGGCAGCCAGCAGGCTCTGCAACATCTCATCGACGGTGGAAATGATCTTCGACGATGCCGAATAGGTGCGCTCGACCTGGAGCATCAGCGACATCTCGTCGTCCATGTTGACGCCGTTGACGTTGGACAGCGCCGCGGTGCTGCGGTCGAGCAACGTGTTCTGGTACTGGACGCTGTCGTCCGCGGCCTTGCGCTGGCTTTCGATCCAGCTCGCCGAGGAGGACGCGAATTCGATCACGCTGCCGCTGGGCTTGCCCTGCGCCGTGGCGTCGAATGGCTGCGGCGCGTCCATCTCGTTGATGAGCTGCTGGAGCCGCGCCGAGAAGCCGGCATTGCCGGTCGTGTTGTAATTATAGGCGGCGTTGCCGCTGATCGCGCCGTCGCGTAGCAGGTTCGGGTTGCCGCCCGAAGCCGGATCGACCGACGCGGCAACACTGATCGTGCCGGCAAGACCGACCGAAATGGTGGCGCTCGCGGGCATCGCGGGCGCGCCGGGATAGGTGAAGAGGCCGGGCACGTCGGGCAGCGCGGCGCCGGACTGGTCGACTTCCTTGAAGGCGTCGATCAGACCGCGCGCGATTTCGTCAAGCTGGCTCTGATACGTGACCGTGGCGTTGTCGCGCAATTCGGCGAGCCCCGCGAGCTTGCCTGTCTTGAGCGGCATCACGGAATTGGCACCGGTGACCGGGACGCCGTCGATATAGACCGCATTGCCCGTGGTGCCCGGCGTATAGACGTTGGTCGCCGTGAAGCTCACCGTTCGCGCCGTCTTGTCGAACAGCACGACGCCGCTGTCGGTGTAGAGCGCCGCATCACCGTTGGCGCGGAGCGACATCGAGACGCCGACCTCCTGCGACAGCTTCGAGACGATGCTGTCGCGCTGGTCGAGGTAGTCGGTGACGTCGTCACCGGAGATCGTCCCCCTCACGATCGCGGTGTTGACCTTGTCGAACTGGGTGAGGAGCTGATTGATATTGGCGACCGACGTCGCCATGTCGGCGTCCGCGCCTTCGCGGACCGATTGCACGGTCTTGGTGGCCTGGTTGAGCGCGGTCGCCATGTCCTTGGCGGAGGTCACCGCGGCCTGCGCCAACGTCGCGTTGTCCGTCGAGTTCGCGTATTGCTGGAGCGCCTGCTTCAGCTTGGTGAGCTGGGCGGTCGGCGACTGCTCGAGCTCGGGATCGTCCACCGTCGAGGTCGCGATCTTCTGGAGACCGTCATAGATCGCGCTCTGCTTGGCGGACGCCGACGTCGCGGTCAGGACGTTGGTGAAAAGGCCGCCGCTGGCGGCTCGCTGGATCGCCGCGACATAAACACCGGCATTGGGAAGATTATCCAGCACGGCGATCTTGCGCGAATAGCCGGCCGTGCTGGCACCGGCGATGTTGCGCGAGATCGTCGACGACTGGATGCCCGACGCCATGAGCGAAGCGCGAGCGGAGTCGAGAGCGGCGGTAAGGGACATGATTTGCTCTTGCCCGGGATGAGCGGTCGAGGATTCAGCGCTTCAGGTTGACGACGACGTCGAGCAGGTCGGCGCCGGTCTGGAACGATTTCGAGTTCGCGGTGAAGCCGCGCTGCGCCTCGATCATCCCGGTGAGCTCGTCCGCGAGATCGACGTTGGAGTCTTCGAGCGAGCCGGACTGGACGGTGCCGAGCCCAGCTCTGCCGGCATTCGTGACCTCCGCGTTCCCGGAGTTCATATTGGTGGAGTAAACATTGCCCGGTTCCGGCGTGAGATTGTCGGGGCTCGCCACGTCCGCAATTGCGATCGTGAACAGCGACAGCTGCTGGCCGTTCTTGAGGATGGCTGTCACGTACCCATTCTCGTCGACGTCGACCTTGTCGATGGCCGACGGAACGCTGCCGTTGACGGTCGCCTTGAAGCTGAAATCCGTGCCGGCTTGCGTCAAATTCGACACATCGAGGGTCACGGTCGCGCCGCCGAGGACCGGTATCGCGAGAGTTGTCGGACTTGCGGCGGCCAGCGCGCCTTTCCCGGCCGTTGTCGTATCGAAGGTATAGGTGGTGGCGGCGCCGAGCGCCGTACCGGTCGCAGAATCATAGGCCTGCATCTGCCAGGTGTCCGAGCCGGCGGCCGTTGCGGTGTGGGACATATAGAGGTCGATCGTGACGGCTCGGCCGATATTGTCGTAAGCGACGATCGAGCTCTTCGATGAATATGAGGCCGGACCGGGAGGACCAGCAATGACAGCCGCTTTTGGATCCAGATTGCCGGTCGTCAGCGTCCCCGCCGTTGACGCCACGGGTTGCTGCGACACCTGCGCGATGTTCACGATCTGCAACCCGCCGAGGGTATTTTGCGAGATGTCCACCTTGCCCGGCTTGCCCAAGAGGTAATAACCGGCCGCATTCACCAGATTACCCTGGGAGTCCGGCACGAACGATCCAGCGCGCGTCATGAACTGCTGCGTGTTGTTGGCGTTCGACACCACGAAGAAGCCGTTGCCTTGGATGGAGAGGTCAGTGGTCGACGTGGTGAACTGTGTATGTCCCGCGTCACTGATGGCGTAGCGGACCGTGGTCTCGACGGCGCCGGAGTCGTAATTGCCCGAGCCGCTCTTCAGGATCAGCGAGGAGAATTCGGTCGAAGCCCGCTTGTAACCGGTGGTGTTGACGTTCGCGATGTTGTCCGAGACCGTCGACAGCTTGTTGGATTGCGCGCTCATCCCGGAAACGCCGGTGCGCATAACGCCGTAGAGGCTCATGGATTGGGCTCCTGTGGTAGGTTGAAGTTACAATGAGGGTTCTTGCTTGCGCGGGGCTGATGGTGGGGAACCGTGCACAACTTGATGTCGTCAGGTCGTCTTCGGCTGACAGAACGAGCGCGCCTTGTCGGTCCACGCGCCAAAGCCGCTGGAGACGAGATGGGCAACGATGTGACAGACGTAGCGCTTCTGCGCCGGCTGATTGTTGGGCCCTGCATTGTAGCGGGCGACCGCCATGGTCCAGCTGCCCTCGCGCTGCTTCAACTCTTTCAGGAAGAGCGCGGCATATTCGACGTTCTTGGCCGGATCGAACATCGCGCGCACCGAGGCGAACTTGTCGCCGTGATAATAGTGATTGATCTGCATGCAGCCGAGGTCGATCAGCTTGATGCCCTTGCTTCGCATGGTTTCGAAATTCGCGATCGCATCGTTCATGTCCTTGGCGAACACGGTCTGACCGTCGGCGCCGAGCGCATAGGGATGGAGCGCGCCGCGCCGCCCGGTCTCGGTGAGGCCGACCGCATAGAGAATGCCGAGCGGAATCCCGTGCTGCCTGGCCGCACGCGCCATCTCGCGCTCGCAGGGGCGCGCGCTGTCGACCGCCGCCTCCGCAGCGCCGGCATTACAAATAAACAGGGCCGCGACGAATCTGCGGCGCCACGTCCTGGTCATGACGCGTCTCCTGATTGGGCTGGCGCTCCTGCCGGGCCTGCTTCGCGTCGCCGTCGGACTGCCCCGACGACGCGCTGGCGCCACCGAACGAGCCTTGCGACGGCGGCTGCTGCTGGCTCGAAAGCTGCGACTGCGACTGGCCGGAGCCGCTCTGGAATCCATCCAGCGAGCCGTGCTGGACCGGCGCGACGTCAGCGACATAACCGGCCGACTGCATGAGATCGCGGATCGAGTCGCGCTGCTGGTCCAGCATCTGGCTGGTGTCCTTGCGTTCGGCCGCGAGGTGGACCGACACTTCGGCGCCGACGAGACGCAGGCGCACGGTGACGTTGCCGAGCGCCGGCGGCTCCAGATTGATGGTCAGGATCTTGAGCGGCTGATCCGGCGCGTTGGTCTGGGACGCTGCGGGATCGGCGGTCGCAGAGGTCGTCGCGGATTCCTTCAGCTCGGCGACGACGGCGTTGGCGACCTGTTGCGGCGCGTTGAACTGCGCCGGCGGCAGATGGGTCTCCTGCTGCACCATGGTGACCTTGGTCGTCTCGGGCAATGCATCCCGCGCCGAGGCTTTGACGGCGCGTTCCACATTGGCCGTGACGGCCTCGAAGCCAGGTGCCGCCGGCATTGCCTTTGGCGATGTCTCGCTGCCTTGCTGTGCGGCCGGGGGCGCTACGTCCTGAGAACGCGTGCCAGCCGAAGCGAGAGCGGACGGCGCGGACTCGGTTGTAGCGATCTTCGCCGTGCCGGCGGCCTGAACCTCACGCTTCGTGGACATGCGCTCGTCGCGTGCGGTCGCGTCTTGCTTGTCAACCGCCGCCGGCTGCGGCTTCGCGGCCGGCACGGCGGCGAGCTCCTGTCCGACGATCGCGGGGATGCCCGGCCCATTCGAAACGTCCGGCTTTGCGGTCGGGTCGACCAGATCTTCCGTCTCCGACGATTCGCCCGTCTTCCGGTCGCCGGCCTTGTGACTGGACTTGGGCTCGTCAGCCGCTGAGATGCGGTCGGACGTCGCCTCGTCATTCGCCGTGTCTTTTCCGATTGGGTGCGTCAGACGCGAGCGCAGTGCTCCGGCCTTCGCGCTCGTGTCGCTGCCCTGATCGTCGAGCGCGCGCTTGGCGAGCTTGGAGACGGTGTGGAGCAGATCGTTGAACGACGAGTTTGCCGACGATTTCGCCCCTGCGCTCTTGCCGGCGCGCGACGTGCTGCGCATGTTGAGGCTTTCGGCGAGGCCCGAGAATGGCTGTCCGGAGGTTCCGCTGAGCTTGGTCATGGACGGCGATCCCTGGTGAGGAGTTCAAGTTCGCCGAGCTGCTTCCGCGCACGCGCGATGGTCGCGGTCGATGACGCGAGGTCGAGGCGCGCCGGCGTTGCTGGAGGCTTGTCGCCTGCGGCCGCGGATCCGCCGGCGAACGGCTTGCGGACGTCGAGCACGAGCTGCACCGTCGCATTCAGAAGGGGAACGTCGCGCTCGGGCAGCTTCGAGCGGTCGAGTGCCTTCAGCTCGGCGAGACCGCCATCATACTCGTCGGTGAGCGTCCGCGAGGCGCCACGGAAGAAATGCGCACGCTCGCGATCCGCTGACGCATCGGCGCTGAGCGTCAGCGCACGCTCGCCGGCGAGCCGGGTCACGGCCAGCTGTCCGCGCACCATCGCCGCGCGCGCGATCACGAGATAGAGCTTGAGGCGGCTCGCGCGATCGATCTGCTCCAGCAGGGTTGTGATCCGCGCAAAGCGGCGCTCGTCGAGCGCGAGGCTTGATTGCGTCAGGCCCGTGGAGAAGCGCTGCCAGAAATCGCCGGCATAGATCGAGTTGCGGTAATGGCGGATATAGGCCAGCGTCAGGAACTCGAACTTGTCGAATTCCTCGGCCTGCCCAACCAGCAGGATCTCGCGCCGCAGCGCCGCCTCCTCTACGAGCGTACCGGGCAGGAGCAGGCGCGCGTCGTCGAGGCGCTCGATCGCGAGCGAGGCCTCGGCACGTGCGAACAGCGCGCCCTGAACCAGCGCGACCTGCCCGCCCAGACCCGACGGAAGCGTGCGCGGCTTGACGTCCTTGAGCAGCTCGCGCGCTTCGTCCTGGCGGCCCTCGACATAGGCCAGCGCACCATCGAACAGTCGCTCGTCGACGTTCAGCTTGTCGCGCGGCAGCTTGCGGACCACCTGCGGCGCGCCGCCGCTAAGCAGATAGATGACGACGGCCTGGCCGTTCCGCGCATTGCTCCACACGCCCGCGTCGGCGGCGAGAAATTTCTCGCCGACCTGCCGGATCAACGCGATGTGGCTGCCATGCGCCGCGGTGTCACCATTGGCGATGCCATCCTGCACAGCCTGCAATGCGCGCACGAGTTCATACGGCTCCGCCGCTGTCGATACCGGGGCTGGCGCAGGCTCGGCCAATGCGCCTGCCATCGTGAACGGCAGCAGCAGCAAGACGGTGCGGAGGAGCGGCCGGATCAAGGGCGCTTCTCCCGGATCAGGATCTCGATCCGGCGATTCTGCGCGGCCGCCGGATCGTTCGGCAGTTTCGGCCGCCGGTCGGCGTAACCTTCGACATGCTCGATCCGCTGCGCATCGACGCCGGAGCGGACCAGCATGTAATAGGCCATCTGCGCACGGGCGGTCGACAGCCGCCAATTGTCGTAAGTCTCCGACTTGTACGGCCGATTGTCGGTGTGACCGCGGACGATGATCATGCCAGGCCGCTTCGTCAGCAGCGGGCCGATCTTGTCGATGACGCGAACGAGCTCGGGCCGCGGCTCCGCCGAGCCGACCGCGAACATGCCGAAGCTCGCATCGTCGGTCAGGCTGATCAGAAGGCCTTCCTCGACCTGACGAACCTCGGCCGCCGGTCCCGCGCCGGCCTTGACGTCCGACAGCGCGTCCGCGATCGCAGGCTGAAGCTGCTTGACGGTTGGCTGCTGCGTTTGCGCCGCATCGCGCGGCTCGTTGTCCTTCGTCGTATCATTGGGCCGCGCCTGCGCGGCGGCATTGGCCTGAGCGGTCGCTTGGGCGCTGCCCTCGCGGGAGGATTGCGACGGCGCAGGCCCGGGCGGCAACAGGGGCGAGAGGCTTGCGGACGGGCTATCCGCGTTCGGCGCCACGCTTCCGCCCGCATCATCCACCTTGGCGCGGCGCGCCTGCGGTTCGCTCTGACCCGTGCCGGACGCATCGCGCGCGGAGGCATTCGGCTTCGGCTCGCTCTCGATGATGCGATCCGCGTCCTTCGACACCTGCGGCGCCAGCTTCCAATAGCCGGGATCGAAGGGATCGCGGTAAGCGTCGCCGCCCTTGAGGCCGTCCTCTTCGGCCGATGTCAGGGCGCCGGCGCGCCGCTGGCCCGAAGCCTGGTTCGCACTGTTGGCGATCTCGGCAAGCGTCGCATAGGGATCGCGGAACAGGACCTTCTCTTCGTAGAAGGGCGGCTTCTCCGCCGTCGGCGAGTCGCCGCGACGTTCTTCGTTCGGCCCCGCCGGCTTACGCCTGCCGTCCTGGCCTTCGAATGACGACGGCTCCTTCCTGGAGAGGTCCTTCAGACCCTTCGGAGCAGGTGCATTCTCCGCGAGCTTGATCGGATTGAAATAGCTCGCGACCACCTGCTTCTGGTCCTGGTTGAGTGCATTGAGCAGCCACATGACCAGGAAGAACGCCATCATCGCGGTCATGAAGTCCGCATAGGCGATCTTCCAGACGCCACCGTGCGGCTTCTCGTCGTCGAAGGCGCTGCGCCGGCGGATGATCACGAGCTCTGGTTTGACCTCATTCATGGCGGACTACCGGCGCGCCTCCTTGAGGCGTTCGCTCCAGGCCGAAATCTGGGTCTCGATCACGGTCTGGTCGGCGACGACGCGGACCTCGAAGGTGTCGGCGGCCTCATAAGCGATGCCGGTCCGCCGGGCCTTCTCGAGCTGCGCCTTCACCAGGTCCAGCAACTCGCTCGGGCCGGTGACCTTGAACACCGGCACCGGCGAATTGCCGGTCAACGCCGCGATCTGCTCGACCAGCGACTCGATCGCCTTGTCGCGGACCGCCTCCGTGAGGAACGGCAGCAATATCCGCGCAACCGAGCTCGCGATATTGGTCTCGATCTCGCGGCAAGCCGTCTCGAAGCCGTTGACGATGGTGGCCGCCTGCTGGTCGGACCACTTGGCCCGCTCCTCGCCGAGCCGGATCGCGCTGCGGACGCGTTCCTCCGCAAGCCTGGCCTCGCCTTCCGCGACGCCGGCCGCATGGCCGCGACGATAGGCATCGTCGAGAAGGTTGACCGGCGGAGCTTCCGCTGCCGGGGACGGCGGCTGAAGCTGCTGCTGCGAATGGGGCTGTGGTTGCGGCTGAGGCTGAGGTTGCGGCTCGCGCCGAACCTCCCTCGGCCTTGTCAGCACGTCCTGGATCTTCGGCGGCGGAGGCGGCGGCGATTTGGCCCGGCCGTTCGCATCGAACTGCGTCAGGAGCTTTCCGATTGCTGCGTTCATGCCGCCTCCTCGCGTCGCATCCAGTCTTTAAGGATCGCGGCCGCCTGCATCTGATCGAGCCGGACGATCTGCTCCAGCCGCTTTTGCGGCGTTCGCTGCATCTTGCCTTCGAGATCTTCGACGAGGTTGAGCTCGGCCTCCTCGCTGTCAGGCAACGCCAGGGCCGCGGCCTCGAGGGCGGCAGCCTCCGCTGCCTCGGTCTGCTCCTGTTCGGCGCGATGGGTGAGAATACCGTTGACCGCCGGCCGAAGCCCGAACCAGACCAGCATCGAGGCAACGGCGAGGATGGTCACCGCGTTGATGACGCTGCCAAGCTGCTTGTTGATCATCTCGACGAAACTGATCGGCGGCACCGGCGCCAGCTCGCGCGAGCCCTCAATGAAGTCGACGGCCGTCACCTGGATCTGGTCGCCGCGCTGCTTGTCCAGTCCGCCGGCGGTGGCCGCGAGCTGGCTGATCTCGGCGAGCTTGCTGTCGATGATGGCCTGGTTGCTCTTGTCGCCGAGATCGGCGACAAGGCGCGCGCGGTTGACCAGGACCGCGATGAAGAGCTTCTTGACCGAATAGCCGTCGCTCACCGTCGTCGTGGTCTTGGACGACACCTCGAAATTGGTGACGTCCTCGCGGCGGGTCTTGTCCTCGCTGGAGTTCTTGCTGCCGCCGGCGTTCACCTGCTGATCGGGGAGGTTCTGCTGCACCGTGGTCGGCGTCGACCGGTCCGCGTTCTGCGAAGACTCCTTCTCGCGCACGTTCCGCACCGAACGCTCGGCGCGGCTCTCGGGATCGTAGACGGTTTCATTGATCTGCCGCTTATCGGTGGAGAGCTGCGGTGCGACGCTCACCTCGAAATTGTCGAGACCCAGATAAGGCGTCAGCGCCTTGCGGATGTTCTCCTGCACCATGCCGCCAACGGTCTTCTGGAGGCTTGCCATCTTGGTCGGCGCGGCGCTGGCCTCATCCTCTTCGGCGAGCAGCATGGAGCCGTCGGCGTCCAGCACCGTCACCTTGTCGCGGCTCATGCCGGGAATGGCGGCGGCGACGAGATGACGGATCGATTGCGCCGTGCGCGCCTCGATCGCGCCGTCGGTGCGCAGCACGACCGATGCCGAGGGCGGCTGCTGCGTCGCGCGGAACGAGCCGCGTACGGGCATGACGATATGCACGCGCGCGGCCTTCACGCCCTTCATCAGCTGCACCGTGCGCGCAATCTCGCCTTCCAGCGCCCGCAGCTTGGTGACCTCCTGCATGAACGAGGTCAGGCCGAGCGAGCCGATCTTGTCGAACAGCTCGTAGCCGGAATTGGCGCTGGTCGGCAGGCCCTTCTCGGCAAGCAGCATCCGCGCCTGCATGGTCTGGCTCGGGCGCACCGAGACGGCGTCTCCGGCCGTATTGACGTCGAAGGCGATGTTCTGCTCGCGCAGCGCGGCGCCCATGCGCGTCACGTCTTCGCGGGTGAGGCCAGTATAGAGCGTCTCGAATTCAGGCCGGCTCAGATAGTAGGCACCGCCGACGACGGTGACGAGAACGGCAAAGCCGATCAGCCCCAAGGCCATCAGGCGTCGTGGCCCAAGCTCCAGCAGATTGTTGAGCAGTTGCTGTACCTGCGCACGACTGAGCAGCATATGACCTCGTAGCAATGCGAACGTATGAGACACTCCGCTGCCAACCTTGTCTGAAGGTTGCGCGCGGACGCGAATGTGCCGGTTCGCTGGCGAGGCGTTGCAATCTTACAAATTCGGTAGCGCAATCGACATCGGCAACGGACGGCCGGACGCATTGCCGCCCGAGCAGCCGCGACATGTCGCATGAAATCTGACGTCGGAAGGTCGATTTCGGGCACGTCTTGTGCCGTCACGTCCGCCGATCTCGGCGGGGACCGTGCTCCGCGGGGAGCACGGTCGTTTTCGAAAACGCCGCTTAGCTGCGGAACAGCGACAGGATGCTCTGGCTGTTCTGGTTGGCGATCGAGAGCGCCTGAACGCCGAGCTGCTGCTGGGTCTGGAGCGCCTGAAGGCGGGTCGATTCCGCGTTCATGTCGGCGTCGACGAGCTGGCCGATACCGCGATCAACCGAGTCCATCAGCGACTTCACGAACTCCGTGTTGTTCGAGATGCGGTTCTTGATGGCGCCGAGGTTCGCGGCGGACTGGCTGACGGTGTTGATCGCGGCGGTGACCTGCGCGATGTAGCCGTCGAGCGTGGTCTGGTCGGTCGCCGAGTCGGTCAGCGCAGCGATGCTGATCGTGTCGACCGATGCAGTGCCGCTCACCGTGTCCAGGATGCCGGCCGTGGCCGAGGTGTAGAGCGAGTAGTTGGCAACCGTCACCGTGATGGTGTTGATCGTGGGCGTGCCGCCGACCCGCGAGAACGACGACACCAGGTTCACCGTCGCCGGGGTGGTAGCGGTGGTGCTCAGCCAGTTCACGCCGTTGAACGTCGCCGCGTTGGCGACGTTCTTCATGTCCTGCTGGATCTGGGTGATTTCGGCCTGGATCTTGGTGCGGTCGATGCCGGCGGTCTTGGCTTCGACCAGCAGCGCCTGGAGCTTGGTGAGACCGGAGTTGCTGTCGCCGATGACCTTGTTCAGAGCGGTGTATTCGGTGTCGACGGTCGCAGCCGACAGACCGAGCGAGTCCGACACGGCGGAGAGCGCGGCGTTGTCGGCGCGCATCGAGGTCGCGATCGACCAATAGGCCGAGTTGTCCGAAGCGGTCGCGACGCGCTGGCCGGTCGAGATCCGGTTTTCGGTCGTCTGCAGGCTGGCGCTGACATTCCGGAGGGTCTGGAGCGCAGTCATTGCAGCGGAGTTGGTAAGCAGGCTGGAAGCCATCTTTGATGTCCCTTTGAAAGCAGATTGGATTTTGGGGACATACCGGGCTTGCACCGGTACGACAGGGCGGCATCATGCCTTTGGGATGCGGAAATGCGCGTGAACCCAACCCGTCGTAGCGGCGAGACTAGCCAGCGAAGCTTGTGCGAGGCTTGTGGCCCTGTGATCGGACCGCAACAGGTAAACCGGCATCATGGCGCGCGCGACATCGCACCAAACGAAAGGGCCGCGCTTCACGAGAAGCGCGGCCCTCCCCGGACTGTCTTGACGCTTAGCGGAACAGCGACAGGATGCTCTGGCTGTTGTTGTTGGCGATCGAGAGCGCCTGAACGCCGAGCTGCTGCTGGACCTGGAGGGCCGCCAGGCGGGTGGACTCCTGGTTCATGTCGGCGTCGACGAGCTGGCCGATACCGCGATCAACCGAGTCCATCAGCGACTTCACGAACTCCGAGTTGTTCGAGATGCGGTTCTTGATGGCGCCGAGGTTGGCGGCACCCGAGGAGACCGTGCCGATCGCCGCGGTGACCTGCGCGATGTAGCCATCGAGCGTGGTCTGGTCAGCCGCCGAGTCGGTCAGTGCACCGATGTTGATGGTGTCGACCGACGCAGTACCGCTCACCGTGTCCAAGATGCCGCTCGTGGTCGAGGTGTAGAGCGAGTAGTTGGCGACCGTGACGGTGATCGAGCCGGTGGTCGGCGTGGAGGCGACGCGCGAGAACGACGACACGAGATTGACGGTCGCCGGCGTGGTGGCCGTGGTGCTCAGCCAGTTGACGCCGTTGAACGTGGCCGCGCTGGCCACGTTCTTCATGTCCTGCTGGATCTGGGTGATTTCCGACTGAATCTTGCTGCGATCGATACCGGCGGTCTTGGCTTCGACCAGCAGCGACTGGAGCTTGGTCAGGCCCGAGTTGCTGTCACCGAGAACCTTGTTCAGAGCGGTATATTCGGTGTCGACCGTCGCGGCCGACAGACCGAGCGAGTCGGAGACGGCGGAGAGCGCGGCGTTGTCGGCGCGCATCGAGGTCGCGATCGACCAGTAGGCGGCGTTGTCGGAGGCGGTTGCCACGCGCTGGCCGGTGGAGATCCGGGTCTGCGTGGTGGAGAGTTGCGAGCTGACAGACCGCAGGGTCTGGAGCGCGGTCATGGCGGACGAGTTCGTGAGCAGGCTTGACATTGCGAATGTCCCTTTATGTACGCGTTACATTTTCACTTTGGGACATACCGGGTTTTCACCGGTACGGAGGGGCGGCATCATGCCTTTGGACTGATGTGGGTGGGGTCCAACCCGCCGTGACGCCTTGCTAGCACACCGAATCTTGCCGCCGGATTAAAATCGCCTTGAATATCATCGCTGTAGCGGCGGTATCGTAGTTACCATCCGCTAACCATGATGACGCGGTCCGAGCCGCGCTCTTTCAGGAGAACGACCGCACCAGTCCGGAGGCGAGCAGGTTCCAGCCGTCGATCAGCACGAAGAACAGCATCTTGAACGGCAGCGCGAGGATCGTCGGCGGCATCATCATCATGCCCATCGACATGGTCAGCGTCGCCACGATCATGTCGATGACGAGGAACGGCAGGATGATGAGGAATCCGATCTCGAACGAACGCCTGAGTTCGGAGATCATGAAGGCCGGAATGATGACGCGCATGTCGATGCGCTTGTCGTCGAACTTCTTGCGAAAGCTTTCCGCAGCGAGCGCCTCGAAGGTCTGGAGATCCTTGTCGCGAACGTGGGCCAGCATGAACTCGCGGAAGGGATCGGTGATCTTCAGGTAGGCCTCTTCCTCCGAGATCTCGTTCTTCATCAGCGGCTGGACGCCGGTCTCCCAGGCGCGGTCGAATGTCGGCGCCATCACGTAGAAGGTCATGAACAGCGCGAGGCTGATCAGCACCAGGTTGGCCGGCGTGGTCTGGAGGCCGAGACCGGCGCGCAGGAACGACAGCGCCACCGCAAATCGCGTGAAGCTCGTCACCATGATGAGCAATCCCGGCGCCACCGACAGCACCGTGATCAGCGCCATCAGCTGGATGATACGGCCGCTGGTCGAGCCGTTGCCGGGCGGCAGCAGCGAGTTGAGGTCCGGAATCTGGGCCAGCGCCACTTCGGGCAGCACGACCAGGATCAACGCGAGTAGCAGGACTCTTACTCTCACTGGATCACCAACGTCTCAATGATCAATTCGCGGACCTTGCCCGACGAGCGGATATTGGCGCGCTCGGTCAGGTCGTCGCGCAGGTGCTGGAGCCCGCGCGATCCCTCGAACTGGCCAACCGACGCCGACCGCAGATAGGTGATGATGTCCTCGCTGATGTGGGCGGCCAGGATGCCGGCATCCTCGTCGCTCATGCTCTCGGTCACCATGGAGGCCTCGACGCGGGCCCAGTTGTTGGCCGGTGCAGCGAGATTGGTCACGATCGGGGACAGTTTTCGAAGCCGCGCGCTGCCGGCGTAGCTCGAAGCAATCGGTGGCGGCGTGGCGCTCTTCTTCGCGTCGGCCACGCGCTCAGCGGCCGCAAACAGATGCAGGCCGGCAAGGGCGCCCGCACCGATCGCGACAAGGGTCAGCACGACAATGGCCGCAATCAGGCGCATCACGTCCCCTGCCCTCGCGACGCGGCTCGGCCGGTGCGGATCTCAGAATGGTGCCACGGCGTCATAGATCCGGTGTCCCCATCCAGGCTGCTGCACGTCAGACAGATTTCCACGGCCACCATAGGACACGCGCGCCTCGGCGATCTTGTCGTAGGAGATCGTGTTGGCCCGCGAGATGTCGCGCGGACGCACGATGCCGCCGACATTGAGCACGCGCATCTCGGTGTTGACGCGGAATTCCTGCGAGCCGCTGATCATCATATTGCCGTTCGGCAACACGTCGGTGACGATGGCCGCGATGGACAGCTTGATGTCCTCGGTGCGGTCGATCTGGCCATTGCCCTTGATCTGGGTGTTGGTGCTGAGATTGGCGTTGGCCTGGCCCTTGTCGCTCCATCCTGCGACGTCCATCAGCCAGTCGAGCCCGAACTTGACCTGCGAATCGCGCGAGCGGCCGGTCTTATTGTCGAGCTTGGCCTTGTCCTGCATCGAGATGATCACCGTCACGACGTCGCCGGTACGCCGGGCGCGGGGATCGCGGTAGAGATCGGTGCCGTCATCCCAGGTCGATCGATAGCTGACGGGCGTGCGCATGCGCGGCGTCACCGGGATCGGATCGGCCTGGGTCCTCAAGCCGCTGCCGACCGGCGACATTTGCGGGCCGGTCAGAACCTCGGCCGGATCATGGAAGCATCCGGCCAGGAACACGGACGCCAGTACGAGTTGGAGGATGAGGATCGGCTTCTTCATCTATTTGGTCTTTCCGTCATCCACACGGCGCATCCCGCCGAGCAGGTCGGCAAGGTGCGCCGCACGGGCCGTATCCATCTCGTTGAAGATTGCGCTCGAGCTCCTCGGGCTGAGCTTGGCGAGCACGGCGGCGGCGGTCTCGTCGGCCATGCCGGCAATCTGGGTCGCCGCAGCCTCCGGCTTCATGCGCGAATAGATCTCGACGACGCTGGCTTCGGCCTTCTTCAGGAAGTCATCTCGCAACGCCATCCACTTCTCGTATTCGGCACGCTTGGCCTCGACCTCGGCGATCCGTTCGCGGAGCAGGTTCTCTGCCTTCTCCAGCTCCTTGAGCTGCCAGGCCAGCCTTGCATCGACTGCGGGGTCGGCCACGTTGCTGCAGAACAGCGCGACGTCATTGTCGGCGGATACGGCGGCCTGTGGAGGTGTGGGCTTCGGCGGCGCCGTGACGCTGCCGGGTTTGGCTGCACGTACAGGTGCCGGCGCCGGCGTCTCGGAAGCCGGCACTGCGCCGGTGATGGCCGGGCCTGAATCCTCCGCCGCCCACGCCGTCGCACGGACGGAGGCGCTTCCGCCCGGAATCGGGGTGGCCGGCGTGCCCGGCTTCTGCGGTCCGGACGCGCGGGCACGCGCGAAGGAGAGCAGATTGAGCGGCTTCGTCGGCTTCGCCTCGTCCAGCGCCAGCACGGGCGAAGCGCCCGCAAGCGTCCACACCGCGACGAGGAGGAGTTTGGCTTTGTGATCCAGCTTCAGCATCGGGCCGCGTGCGATTCTCGGTCGAGACCAGAGCATTGAGCGACCAAGCTTGCACGACGCTTGTGCATCATTGCACGATGACATCGGCCTGGAGCGCGCCGGCCGTCTTGATCGCCTGGAGGATGGCGATGATGCCTGATGGTTTCAGGCCGATCTGATTCAGCCCGCGTACCAGGCGCTGGAGATCGACGCCGCTCAGGATCGCCACCTGCGCGCCGGCCTCGTTGGCCTCGACCACGGTCTGCGGAACGACCACCGTCTGACCTCGCGAGAACGGCGCCGGCTGCGAGACCACGGGAAGCTCGGTGACGCGCACCGTCAGATTGCCGTGCGTCACGGCAACGGTCGATATCCGTACGTCGCGCCCGATCACCACCGTGCCGGTGCGTTCGTTGATCACCACCCGCGCGGGCGTGTCCGGCTCGACCGTCAACTCGCCGATTTCGGCCAGGAATCGGACCGGGCCGATGTTGCGCGGCTTCGACAGCACGATCGTGCGATAGTCGCGCTCGAAGGCGATCTGCGCGCGATAGCGGCCGCCGGCGTAGCGGTTGATAGCATCGAGAATGCGCGTTGCGGTGACGAAGTCCGGGTTCTTGAGCTCCAGCACCAGGAATTCCATTTCATGGAGGCTTCCCTGCACTTCGCGCTCGACCAGCGCGCCGTTCGGAATGCGCCCCGCGGTCGGCGTGCCCTGACTGACGTTCTGCGCCTGGCCGCCGACGCTGTAGCCGGCGACCGTGATCGCGCCCTGCGCAACGGCATAGACCGCACCATCCGCCGCCCGCAGCGACGTCATCACCAGCGTGCCGCCAAGCAACGAGGTCGCATCGCCGAGCGACGACACGGTCACGTCCATCCGCTCGCCGGCACCGATCGAGGGCGGCAGGTCCGCGGTCACCATCACGGCGGCGACATTGCGCGTGCGCAGCGTCGTCGGACGCGTCGGATTGTTGGTGCTCGTGGTCTCGTTCCTGACATTGATGCCCATGTTCTCGAGCATCGATTGCAGGGACTGTTCCGTGAACGGAGCATTGCGGAGCGTGTCGCCGGTGCCGTTCAGGCCGATGACGAGGCCATAGCCGACGATCTGGTTCTCGCGCAGTCCCTTGATGTCCGCGATATCCTTGATGCGGACCGCGGCCTGAGCGCTGGCGGTAGCGAGGAGGAGGACGAGCGCAAGCAGGACTCTGGTCATGACCCATCCACGACCTTGACCGTGCCGTCCGGCTGGACGATGCCCCTGATGATCACGCCGGTGTCGGTGTTTCGCACCGGGATGAGCGCGCCGGCCGCGCCCGATTGCATCGCCGAGCCGTAGGTGACGATGGACAGGCCGCTGTCTTCCACCACGACCTTGACCATGGCGCCGCGGGCGACCGTCCAGGGATCTTCCACCGAATTGGTCGGGATCGGCTGGCCCGGCAGCAGCGTGCGCCGCGCCATGCGACCAATCAGGACCTGACGTCCTTCGATGAACATGGCGACTCCGAGCAGGCTCGGCGCGAAGGCGCGCTCGGTGATCATGTCGTCCCGGATCAGCTCGCCCGCGCGGATCGAGACGGCCGGCACGGGAAGCCGCTTCTCCTCGGCCGCCGCGAGGCGCGCCGAGGCGAGAACCAGCAGCACGGCGGCCAACCCGCGCATGATCAGGCCCACCCTGTTCAACATCGAGCCACCCGAACTAGCGCATGCCCTTCGAGACAGTCGAGGCCATTTCATCCGAGGCCTGGATGACCTTGGCGTTCATTTCGTAGGCACGCTGCGCCGAGATCAACTCGGTGATTTCCTTGACGGGATCGACGTTCGAGGCTTCGAGATATTTCTGGTTGATCTTGCCGTAGCCGGAATCGCCCGGCAGCCCGACGACCGGCGTACCGGACGCGGTCGTCTCGCGGTAGAGATTGCTGCCCAGCGGCTCGAGCCCCGCCTCGTTGGCGAAATTGGCCAGATTGAGCTGGCCGATCTGCCGTGGATTTATTTCCGTATCCAGCTTGGCGAACACCTGTCCGGTCTGGTTGACCGTGACCTCGACCGTTCCCTGCGGCACCGTGATCGCGGGGTCCAGCAGATAGCCGTCGATCGTGACGAGCTGGCCGTTGGCATTGGTATTGAACGAGCCGGCGCGGGTGTATTGCACCTCGTTGTTGGGGCCCAGCACCTGAAACCAGCCGCGGCCATTGATGGCGAGGTCGTAGGGATTGCCGGTCTGCGTCAGCGCGCCCTGGATGTGCAGCTTGCGGATCGCCGCCGACTTGACGCCGAGGCCGAGATTGGCACCCTCCGGAATCGGCGAGGAGCCGTTGACATTGGCGACACCCTGCATGCGGTCCATCTGATAGAACAGATCAGTGAATTCCGCGCGCGCCCGCTTGTACGACGTCGAGTTGATGTTGGCGATGTTGTTGGCGATGACCTCGATGTTGGTCTGCTGGGCGTTCATGCCAGTGGCCGCAATGGCGAGCGATTTCACGATCGTCACTCCTTCAGATCAAATCGACATCCGAACGACTTCTTGGTAGGCCTGCACGACCTTGTCGCGAACCGCGACCGCCGTCTGCAAGGCCTGTTCGGCCGACATCAGCGCCTCCACGACGCGCCGCGTCGATTCCTTGCCCTGCATCGCCGAGATCGACGCCGCTTCGCCCGCCTTCAGAGTTCCGATCGCGTCCGTCGTCACCTGCTTCATCACCGATTCGAAGCCGACATCGTCACCGGCCTGGATCGCGGTCGTCGCCGCCGGCGAGATGGCCTGCGTCTCGGTCGCGCGGCTCGCCGCCTGACCGGCGGAGATCGCCGTGGATGAAATTGCCTCAAGCATTGTCAGCTCCTCAAGAGGTCGATGGTCATGCCCAGCATCGACCTCACCTGCTTCACAACCTGGAGATTGGCTTCATAGGACCGGTTGACCTCTCGCATGTCGGCCATCTCGATCATCATGTTGACGTTCGGCAGCTTGACGTAGCCGGCCTTGTCGGCGGCGGGATGCCCCGGGTCGTACTCGACGCGGTACGGCGTGGTGTCGACCCCGATCTCCTTGACTTTCGCAAGCTGTGCACCCGAGGCACGATCCATGGCGGCATCGAAGGTGATGGTCTTGCGCTGATACGGATCAGCCCCGGCGGTGCGCCCGGTCGACGTCGCGTTGGCGAGGTTCTCCGAGACGATGCGCATGCGCGTCGATTGCGCTTCGAGCCCGGAGCTTGCGACGGTCAATGACGACTGCAGAGAGTCCAGCATATCAATTCACCTCAGGCCTTCGCACTCGACAGGACCATACGGTGAAACGACCGCACGATCGCCGAGTTCATCGAATAGTCGCGATTGACGTCGTTGCCCTTGATCATTTCCTGCTCGAGACTGACCGAATTGCCGGAGTGAACCACTTCCCAGCTGTCCTTCTTAGCGATCTTGCGCGTGTCGGTCTCGGCGGCGGACAACTGCATGTGCGAGGGCGAGGTCGTCGCCAGCCTGACCGGCATGCCGTCGAGCACCTTGTTGAAGGGCTCGACGTCGCGCGCCTTGAAGCCCGGCGTGTTGGCATTGGCGACGTTGGTGGCGATGGTCGACTGGCGGAGCTCAAGGTAGCGCGCCTGCGACGATGCGAGTTCGAAGAGATAAAGCGGTCCCACGACAGCCCCGTTCTAGTCCATTCGGGAGAACCCTAGGGCGTTAAGCTTTCGTCAAGCTGTTGCGCGAAGCACCATCCTCGGAAATCTACTGGACCTTCTCGGGCCGTGCTGTCTGCTTGGACTGGAGGAAGTAGATGATCTCGGCGACGGGGCGGAAGAATTCCGCGGGAATCACCTGGTCGACCTGCACCGCCTCGTAGAGCGCGCGCGCCAGCGCCTTGTTTTCGATCACGGGAATCCGGTTCTGCTCGGCGACTTCGCGGATCTTCAGCGCGATCACGTCCATGCCCTTGGCGACCACCAGCGGCGCCGCATTCTCCTCGCGTTTGTAGCGCAGCGCGATCGCGAAATGCGTCGGGTTCGCGATCACCAGCGTCGCGCGCGCGGCGGAGGCGATCATGCGCTGGCGCGAGCGGTCGCGCGCCAGCGAGCGCAGGCGCGCCTTGATCAGCGGATCGCCCTCGGCCTGCTTGTGCTCATCCTTGATCTCCTGCCTGGTCATGCGCAGCTCGCGCCGCCAGTGGAAGCGCGACCAGGCGAGATCGATCGCGACCAGGACGATGGTCGCGATGCAGATCGCCGAGACGATCCGCATCGCGATGTTGAGGATCATCTCCGGCAGCGCCACCGGATCGGTGTACATCGCCTCGAACGCCTTCGCCTCGGACGAGCGCAGCACGAAGGCGACGACGGCGGTCACCGAGGCGAGCTTGAACAACGACTTGGCGAATTCGACGAGTCCTTGCGTGCCGAACAGACGGCTCCAGCCGCTGACCGGGGAGATGCGCGACACGTCCGGCTTGATGCGCTCCAGCACCAGGCGCGGCGCATTTTGCAGCAGCGAGGCGGCGAGGCCGAATACCATCATGATGACGACCAGCGGTACCAGGAATCGCAGCGAATGAAGTCCCACCACGGTGAGCAGGTTCTGCGCGTCCGCCGCGGTGCTGAGGGGGAAGCCCTCGGGATCGTCGAGAAAGCTCTTCAGCGTCGGCGTCAATTGCTGCACGCCCTGGCCGATCAGAAAGGCCTGGATCACCATCAGGGCAGCCATCGAGGCGAAGATGGACGCCTCCCGAGAGACCGGGATTTTGCCCTGTTCGAGCGCATCACGGACTTTCTTCTCGGTCGGCTCTTCTGTCTTGCTCTCCTGATCGGATGTTTCTGCCATGCCCGTTCAGCGGTCAGCGGAAGACCAGCTCATCCTCCTGCTCGGGGTTGAGCTCGATTTCACCCTTCTCCGCGAGCTCGAGCGCGAGATCGGTGATCACGCGCCGCGCCTCCAGCACATCGCGCTGGTTCGACGGCTCGCCGATGGCGAGCTCGTGCTCGACGACGCGGCGGACGCGCGAGGCGACCGAGGACAGGATCAGCTCGCGGAAGCTCTTGTCGGTGCCCTTGAGCGCGACGACGATGCGATCGGTCGGCACCTGGTCGAAGATCATGGTGCGCGCCTTCGGCGTCAGGTTGATGACGTCGTCGAACGTGAACAGCAGCTCCTTCAGCACTTCGGCCGACTTCGGCCGCTTCTCCGACAGGCTCTTCAGCATGTCCTCGATATGGCCGCGCTCCATCTTGTTGATGATGTCGGCGACGCGGGCGTAGGTGTCGGCGCCGAGATTGCGAGCGAAGTTGAGCGTCAAGTCCTCGTGCAGCGTCTTCTCGATGATGCGCATGGCGTCGTCGACGATCGGCTTGAGGCTCAGCACGCGCCGCATCAGCTCGTTGCGCAGGCTGGACGGCAGCTGGCTCATGACCTTGGCGGCGCAGGCCGGCTTGACCTTGGACAGGATGAGCGCCGCGGTCTGCGGGTGCTCCTTGGAGAGATAGCTCGCGAGCGAGTTCTCCGACACCGAGGAGACGCGATCCCAGACCGACCGGCTCGAATTGCCGAGCAGGTCCGACATGATCTGCGAGACCTGGTCGGCCGGCAGCACGTCGCCGAGCACGGCCTCGAGACCGCCGAGCGTGCCGAGGATGTTGGCGCCCATCGAAAATTGCTGGGCGAACTCCTCGACGATTCCCTCGAGCTCCTGCGCCGTGATCGGCCGCAGCTCCGCCGCGGCCTTGGTGACGATGCGGATCTCCTGCGGCTCGAACTGCTGGAGCACGCTCGCGGCCGCCTGCCGGCCCATGGCCAGCAGGAGCGCAGCGACCTTTTCCGTTCCGCCCAGTGTGGCGACGCCTCGCTGCTTGACGGGAGCGATGCCGACCTGTGCCGCCATGGTCAGGTATCACCCTGCCCCAGCGGACCGACGATTTCCGTCAGCGAGACGCCGAAGCGGGAATTGTCTTCTTCGACCACGACCACCTCGCCGCGGGCGACGATGCGGCCGTTGACGACGACATCGACGGGTTCGCCGACGCGATGATCGAGCGGCACCACGGCGCCGCGCCCGAGCTTCATCAGGTTCGCCACCGGAATGGTCGCCGATCCCAGCACCACCTGCATGGTGACGGGAATGCGCAGTATGGCATCGACATTGGCGAACTTGCCGGTCTCCTCCGCCGTGCGCGCGGCAATCTCCGCCAGCCGCTCCAGTGGAGATGCGTCGGTGTGCCCCTCGTCGGATGCCGATGCGCGAGTGGCAAACTCATAATCGAAGGATTGCGCCATTTGGTATCGCCTCTTGGTATTTCCGCTCCCGGAGCACCGCCGCGCTCCGACCGTATCGTTTTCGCCGGCTTCGGCTTCAATGCTTGTTCACGTCGGCGCCGCCTGTGGTCGCGACGGGCACGAGCCCGGTCCTCGCATCCAGCGCCGCGATCGCCTCGTGGGCCTGATCGATCTTCGTGCTCAGCACGTTGGCGAGCCGTCCGAGATTTGCGGTGGAATCGTGCGCCGCATTGATCACCGTGTCGAAGGCGCCCGCCGTCTCGTGGACGATGGTCGAGAATTCACCCTGGTAGCTGCGCAGCCGCGCCAGTTCACGGTGCATCCGGGTCACCCGCATGCTGGTGAAGGCGAGCGCAATCAGCAGCACGGCATCAACGAGATAGGATATCATCGACGAACTCCCGTTTCTGATCGACGGGATCTGCCACCTGCATGGCGTAATAGCCATCAAGCTGGCCGATCTGACACCAGAACAGCACCTGGTTGTTGCTTTCGAGCCGGGCGAGCGTGCGCGGCGTGGCTTCGAGCTCGAGCACCTGCCCGACCTGGAACTTCACGACGTCGCCGAGCGATATCATCTTCTCGTCGAGCACCGCGCTCAGCGTCACCTCGGTGCGGTGAACCTCGCTCTCCATCTGCTCGCGCCAGCGCGGATCGGCCGCGCGGCCGTCGCTGACGACGACATGCGCGAGCTTCTGCCTGAGCGGGTTGAGCGCGGAGTGCGGAATGATGAGGAACATCTGGCCGCCGCGATAGAGCGCCTGCAACATGATGTTCGCGCAGATCGACATGTTGCCGCTGCGTCCGATCGCCAGCGAGGCCATGGCGGTCTCGACCCGTTCCACGCGGAAGGTGACGTTGGAAGTTCCGGCAAAGGCGGATTGCAGCGCCTTGGCGAACCGCTCGAACAGCGCCTGGACAAGGCGGATTTCGATGTTCGAGAACGCGCGCTCGACGTCGAGCGGCGGTTCGGCGCCGTCGGAGCCGAACATCGCCTCGACCATCGTGAACACGAAATCGCGGTCGAGCATGATGATGACACGGGAGTCCCACTGCTCGGCATAGAGCACCGCCGCGACCGCGTTGGCCTCGTAATCCTTGATGATGTCGCCGACGCGGTCGTTGGTGATGCCGTTGACCGAAAAATAGCACGGCGTTCCGGCCATCGGCTGCAGGCTGTCGGTGCACGATGCCGCCATGCGATCGAAGATCACATTGAGCATCGGCATGCGCTCGATCGATATGCCGGCGGCGTCCAGCAGGTAGTTCGGCAGCTGCTTGCGCTGATCGACGTCGACGTCTTCCATCATCATGCGCGGGCAGCCTTCGGTTCAGCCTCGGTCACGACGACCTTGGGACCTGCAATCGTTTCGTTCTCGACGACGTCGATCGACGGCCGCTCGGTGCTGGCGATCATCTTGCGGCCGTGTTCGACGGCGATCTGCGGCATGGCGCCGTTCATGAACGCCAGCAGCGTCTGCTTGACGATGATATAGGGCCGGCACTTCTTCTCGCGCGTCATCTTGATCTTCAGCGCGAAGGGCGAAATGATGCCGTAGGACAGGAAGATGCCGGCGAGGGCCGCGCCGATGAAGCCGCCCAGCAACTTCGGCGACTGGTCGAGGGCCCCCATGGCCTTGATGACGCCGAGCACCGCGGCGACGATGCCGAGCGCCGGCAGCGCCTCGGACACCACCACCAGCGCATGGTATGGCGTCAGCTTGCTCTTCACGATGGTGTGGATCTCCTCGTCCATCAACGCCTCGATCTCGTGCGTGCGCGCATTCCCCATGATGATCAGGCGGACATAGTCGCAGATGAACTGGAGCAGCGCGGGGTCGGAGAGCACGCTCGGAAACGCCTTGAATATCTCCGAGGAGGATGGATCGTCGATATGCGCCTCGACCTCGTTGCGGCCCTTGCCTCGCAGCTCGCGCATCAGGGCATGGAGCGCGCCGAGCAGATCGAGATAATAGCGCTCACTGGGCACAGCGCCGGTGATGGCCTGCATGCAGGCAACCCCGGTGTCCACGACCGTCTTCCACGGATTGGCCACGATGAAGGTGCCGACGGCGGTGCCCATGATGATCACGAACTCCCACGGCTGCATGAGCACGGCCAGGTGCCCGCCCATGGCGGCAAATCCGCCGAGCAGTGCCGCCACCGTGATGAAAATCCCCACGAAACTGCCCAACGCGCCGCTCCATCGCCGATCCCAGCGGGAATATCTAGTCGGCGACGCTTGCGCGAAGCTGGCTTCGGGACCGCCAGCCCCGCGCAAGCAATTCGCGGCAGCTTGAGACGATGTTGCAAGAGCGGCCAGAGGGACGCGTGTCATGCTATCCACCATCGCGGATTACACCAGACTGACCAAGGACATGGGCAAGTCGCTGACACAGGTCGCGAAACAGCCGGACGTCAGCCGCGAGACCGATTATTTCCTCAGCCATATCGGCAACGTGAAGACCATCGACGATTTCCTGAAGGACTACCGGCTCTACTCCTATGCGATGAAGGCCTATGGCCTCAGCGACATGACCTATGCCAAGGCGTTCATGCGCAAGGTGCTGACCGAAGGTGTCGCCAACAAGAACACCTTCGCCAACAAGCTCACCGACGTCCGCTATCGTGAATTCGCCACGGCGTTCAACTTCGCCGCCCTCGGCAGCAACGCGACCCAGACCACCCAGGCCACGACCGGGACGGCGACCCAATATGTCAGGCAGACGATGGAGCAGAAAGCCGGCGACCAGAACGAGGGCCTGCGGCTGGCGCTCTATTTCACCCGCAAGGCCTCCACCGTCACCACCGCCTACCAGATCCTCGCCGACAAGGCGCTGACGCAGGTGGTTCAGACCGCGCTCGGCCTGCCGTCGACGATCAGCTCGGCCGACATCGACGCCCAGGCCAAGATGATCACGGACAAGATCAAGCTCACCGATTTCCAGGACCCGGCCAAGGTCACCAAATTCGTGCAGCGCTTTGCCGCGATGTGGGATGCGGCCCAGGCCCAGAGCGACAACTCGACCAATCCCGTGCTGGTCCTGATCGGCGGCGCGTCGTCGATGGCCAGCATGGATACCGACATGCTCTCGAAACTTCAGTCCATCCGCTTCGGAAAGTAAGTCATGCAATCGGCTCTCTATGTGGGATTGTCGGCGCAGGTCGCCCTCGAAAAGCGCCTCCAGACGATCGCCAACAACGTCGCCAACGTCAACACAGCGGCGTTCCGCACCGACGTGGTGAAGTTCGAGACCGTGCTGTCCAAGGCGGGCGCGAACCCGGTCGCCTTCTCCTCGCCCGGCGACAACATCATCTCCCGCGAGATGGGCAACATCACCGAGAGCGGCAACCCGCTCGACGTCGCCGTGGTCGGACAGGGCTGGATCGCCTTCGCCGGTCCGAACGGCACGGTCTATACCCGTGACGGCCGCCTCCAGATCGCCCCCAACGGCGACCTTCAGACCGTGTCCGGCTTTCCCGTAATCGATTCCGGCGGCGCGCAGATCACGCTCGATCCCAACGGCGGACCGATCTCGATCGCGCGCAGCGGCGCCATCACCCAGGACAACAACGAGATCGGCACCATCGGCCTGTTCAACATTCCCGCGGATGCCAATCTCGAGCGCTATGGCAATTCCGGCGTCACGCCCGATCGTCCCGCGACCGCGATCGCCGATTTCTCCCGCGACGGCTTCAAGCAAGGCTACGTCGAAGGCTCCGGCGCCAATCCGATGATGGAATTGACGAAGCTGATCGCGGCCTCGCGCGCCTTCGACGGCACCAATTCGATGATCGAGGGCACCGAGAGCTCGCTCCAGAATGCAATCCGGACGCTGGGCGAACCCGGCAAATAGGCTGCGCCTCGCGCGCAATGAGGTTGGACGGTTTCCTTGAACGCTCTTCGGCAACTCGAGTGGGCGCTGCTGGAGCTTCAGCAGAGCACGCCCCTGGCAAGCGTCAGCGGCGCGATCTCCGAGATCGCGCCGACGCATTTCCGCGTCTCCGGCCTGTCGCGCTTCGTCAGGCTCGGCGAGCTCATCGGTGTCAATTCGGCCGGCAGGCCCCAGATCGGCGAGGTGGTGCGGATCGACAACGAGGGCATCATCGCCAAGCCGTTCGATCGCCAATTCGCCGGCGGGCTGGGCTCGGTCGCATACCGGATGCCGCCATTGTCCTTTGCGCCCGATCCGAGCTGGAAGGGCCGCGTCATCAATGCGCTCGGCGCACCGCTGGACGGCCAGGGGCCCCTCACGCCGGGATCGCGCGCGGTCTCGGCGGAGGCCGAGGCACCTTCGGCCATGAAGCGCGCGCGCGTGCACAAGCCGCTGCGCACCGGCGTGCGCGTCATCGACCTGTTCTCGCCGATCTGCGCCGGCCAGCGCGTCGGCATCTTTGCCGGCTCCGGCGTCGGCAAATCGACGCTGCTGGCGATGCTCGCCCGCAGCCAGGGTTTTGATACGGTCGTGCTGGCGCTGGTCGGCGAGCGCGGCCGCGAGGTGCGCGAGTTCATCGAGGACGTGCTGGGCACCGACCGTCACCGCGCCGTCACAATCGTGTCGACGGGAGACGAGAGCCCGATGATGCGGCGCCTGGCGCCGAAGACGGCGATGGCGGTCGCCGAATATTTCCGCGACCGCGGCGAATCGGTGCTGCTGATGGTCGATTCGATCACCCGCTTCGCCCACGCCGCCCGCGAGGTTGCACTCGCCGCAGGCGAGCCCGCGGTCGCGCGCGGCTACGCGCCGACGGTCTTCACCGATCTGCCGCGGCTTCTGGAGCGCGCCGGCCCCGGCGAGGAGGGATCCGGCACGATCACCGGGATTTTCTCCGTGCTGGTCGACGGCGACGATCACAACGAGCCGATCGCCGACACCATCCGCAGCACGCTCGATGGACACATCGTGCTCTCCAGGCACATCGCCGACCAGGCGCGCTATCCGGCCGTGGACGTTCTGGCCTCGGTCTCTCGCCTCGCCCATAACGTCTGGGATCCCGAAGAGCGCGAATTGGTGAGCAAGCTGCGCGCCATGATCGCCAAATACGAGGATACACGTGACCTTCGCCTGATGGGCGGATATCAGTCGGGGCGCGATTCGGGTCTCGACCAGGCGGTCGACATGGTTCCGAGAATCTACAGCGCGATGCGGCAGGACGCATCGGCCCCGCCGAGCGCCGATCCGTTCCGCGAGCTCCGGGACATGCTCAGGGGCGAGTAGCAGGTTGCGCGGTGAGATGGCGCGCGACGCCGTCGTGCCCTGCCCGTTGTTTTCGACAGCCGATTGCGCATGCGGCCACGCTTCCAGCGCATGCGCACGCGCAGCCATGACCGACTTCCGTCGCGAGAACGTCAGTCGATCGGACGAGAGGAATCGAGCGGAAGCGACGAACGGGCGATTCCTGCGACCGCGACCGCAACAACCGCCGCGTGCAATTCCTGTGAGTTCCCTCAGGTGATTCCCCGACGGATCGTACAAGTTGTGGATGACATGCCGACGCACATCGTCGTCATGCACAAGCTTCGATCAACTTGCATCAACGACAGACAGCGACGTGGCGTGCACAAACCGACGTATAGTTGCGTGCATGCTGCTCATCGGGCAGCGTATTGCGTTCACTATCATGTGTCCCGACGAGCGAGATTGTCTTGAACGTTACATTCGCCTGCAACGACATCCAGTCTTAGAGAGCGTCTGTACTTGATTTTGTTGAGAAGCTCATTCATCGTTTCGATGGATACAAGAAACGTCTGCTTGCGACTTGAACTTTAGGGGCCTCGGTTGAACTACTCCGATCCATCGTCTGCTGGCGACGGCAACTCGGGCTCCCGTGCGACGACGACGCTGGTTGCGGGCCGTCAGCGACGCAGGCTTGCGCTTCGAACGACGCGACGCCCATCAGTCCGGGTCGGTCGCGTTGCAGTCCATGCCTTCGAGCGAGAATTGGACACGACGTGCTCGTCGGGCACCTCCAGCCGTCTGACGCCTCACGACGGATTCGCAAGCCAGGGCGCGAGGCGGCTTCGGAACGCCGCACGCGAAGTTCCGGGGACGAGGTAGATTCATGCCATTGGCGCGAGAAGCCGTCGAGCTGCTGGTTCAGGCGGCGAGGGCTTGGTATTTCGAAGGCAATCAGCATGGATTGCGCGATCGCGAATGGATGGCGCTGCGCTTTCTCGGCCGTGCCAACAGGTTCTCGCGCACGCCGTCCGCGCTTGCCGGCTTTATCGGCGCCACCAGGGCCACGGCATCGCAGATCGTGAAGACGCTCGAGAGCAAGTCCTTCCTGGTGCGAAAGCCGTCGCACGAGGACAAGCGTTCGGTCGTGCTTCACGTCACCGCGCAAGGCGAGAAATGCCTGAGCCAGCACGACCCGATCAATCACGTGCTGAACGCAGTCACCTCGCTCGGCACTGACGAGTGCATCAGACTGCGTGACTCGCTGCGGGAGATCCTCAATCATCTCGATGCAGCCCATCAGCGCCTCGACGCCAGCATCTGCCGGGACTGCATGTTTCTCGCCGAACGCGGCCCGGGCACCGGCAAGGGACGCGCGACCGCCGAGTTCATGTGCCGGCTGTATCGCGCCCCTGTTTCGCTCGAGGAGACCGAGCTGCTCTGCACCAGTTTCGAGCGCACCCGCGACCGCCCGAAGATCGAGGCACATCTCGACCGTGCGCGGGTGGCGAGCCAGGGGTGAGGCGCAGCGCGATGGGCCGCCCCGCGAGAGCGTAATGCGCGCGTACACTCTCTCCACATCGTCATTGCGAGCGCAGCGAAGCAATCCAGAGTCTTTCCGAGGCGGGATTCTGGATTGCTTCGTCGCAAGGGCTCCTCGCAATGACAGAGCAAGGGGCACTGCCGTCGTCCTCCAATTCGCTGTCATTCCCCGCGAAGGCGGGGAATCCAGTAGGCCGCGGCCTCTCGGTTCAATCACTGCCGTCTCGGAGTACTGGATCGCCCGGTCGAGCCGGGCGATGACAGCGAATGTGTGGTTAGCGCTCGCCCCAATCTCGTCGTTGCGAGCGTAGCGAAGCAATCCGGAGTCTTTCCGCGGAAAGATTCTGGATTGCTTCGTCGCAAGGGCTCCTCGCAATGACTGAGCAAGGGGCGCCGCCGTCGTCCTCCAAATGACGCTGTCATTCCCCGCGAAGGCGGGGAATCCAGTACGCCGCGGCCTCTCGGCTCAATCACGAGCGCCTCTGGAATACTGGATCGCCCGGTCGAGCCGGGCGATGACAGCGCGTGTGTGGTTAGCGCTCGCCCCAATCTCGTCATTGCGAGCGCAGCGAAGCAATCCAGAGTCTTTCCGCGACAAGATGCTGGATTGCTTCGTCGCAAGGGCTCCTCGCAATGACGGAGCAAGGGGCAATGGCGTCGTTCTCCAAATCGCATTTGCGTGGCAGACACGCCTTCGCATTCTCGCGGCGGATTTCGCCCGAGCTTTGCTTGATTCTCCACCCTCTAGATCCAAGAGGGCGATCGGCATAGAGGCGTGGAGTTTGGCTCCACGTCCCCTGCCACACCACCCGGCATGCGGGTCCGCACCGGGCGGTTCGATGGGTTGAGGTTAGCTTGCGAGGGAGGGGACTCCCAGCCGTCTGAAGCGTTCATTTGGCAACGCTTTGTTGAGCGCCACCTTCGAGGTGCGCCACCAGCGCCGTCTGTTGATGGCCACTCGCCTGGCTTCGTCGGGATGTACGCCGCGCGCGATCAATTCGCGGTAGACGACATGCCCGTTCTTCCAGTGCTTGAGCTGAACCGCCCGCAGACGATGCCGGATCCACCCGTCGATGTCGGCAAAGACGCCGGGCGTCTCTGCAAGGCGGAAGTACCCCTTCCACCCTGTCAGATACTTGCCGAGCGGCTTGCACATTTGTGCGAGACTGCGTCCGGCACTGCGCCGGGTCATGTCGCGCACGCGCTCTTTCATGCGTTCGATGGCCTGTGGTGCGACGCGCCGCCTGATCGTCCGTCCCGCAGCCACCCAAAAGGAGAAGCCGAGGAACTTCGATGCCGTGGCGCGTCGTACCTTGCTCTTGGTTTCGTTGACGCGGAGCTTCAGCTTCCCGAACAGCTTGCGCAGTGAGGTCATCACCCGCTCGCCCGAACGCTGCGTCCGAACGTAGACGTTCAGATCGTCGGCGTAGCGGACGAAGGCATGCCCGCGCCGCTCCAGCTCCTTGTCGATTTCGTCCAACAGCACGTTGGCCAATAGCGGAGACAGCGGACCGCCTTGCGGCGTCCCCTCACCCCGCTCGATCACCACCCCGTCTGCGAGCACGCCCGCATTGAGGTAGCGGCGGATCAGCCGCAGCACCCGACGGTCCGCGATCCGTTTGGCCAGCCTTCCCATCAGGATGTCGTGGTTGACCCGGTCGAAGAACTTCTCCAGGTCGATATCCACCACGAAGCTGCGGCCTTCCTGCACATAGGCTTGCGCGCGACGCACCGCGTCGTGCGCACTCCGTCCGGGCCGGAAGCCATAGCTTGCATCCGAGAAGGTTGGGTCGAACTGCGGTTGCAGAACCTGCAGCAGGGCCTGCTGGATGAACCGGTCGAGCACGGTGGGGATGCCGAGCTCGCGCTCGCCCCCGCCGGGCTTCGGGATCGCCACCCGCTTCACTGGCTGCGGCTGGTACTGCCCCGCGAGCAATTTCTCGCGCAGGAGCGGCCAGTGCACGCGCAGATGGTTAGGTAGCTCCTCCACCGTCATCCCGTCGATGCCGGGACTGCCCGCATTCTGCCGAACACGCTTCAGTGCGGCCTGAAGGTTCTGGCGTTCACACACCTTCTCCATCAGATCGCTGCTTCCTGGGCGCTCGTCTCCACTTCCAGTCAGGGGCGCTTCCACGCGCCCGGCCGGCCGCTGCGGCTTCACCGCAGCGGTCGATCGTGCGTCCGGGGCTTCCGGCTTCTGTGGCATAATTCCCCCGAGGTTTGTGGGCGTTTCGCCCTTCCCATCGTTCGGCCCTTCACGGCTTTAAGCCGCTACTACGGCCTCTGCTGACTTCTCGCTCCGAAGGCCTTGCAACCCTCGTCACCCTTTCAGGTGCAAGCGAGATCTCCCCGGGTAAGACCTTCGACCTTCGCTGCACGACCGCCGGATCTACGTCGCCTGCCTTGATCACAACGGCTTTGCGGCTCCTGGCCCGCTCGCCCTGCTCGGCTCCGCCTCATATCCGATTTCTGTTCGTCGGCCCGCAGCTTCGCTCCCCGCTTCCTTCACGCCGGCCTCGCGGTCCGACACTCTGCGGTTCACTTCGCTCGCTGTGATCAGCTCACGGAAGGACTTTCACCTCCAAGTCGAAGCCCATGCCGGGCACACCAGGGAAGGCCGGGTGCCGGCTGGCACCCGCGGTCCGCTGCGCGAAACGCACACGCAGAGAAGACCGCACAGCAGCATACAGGTGAAGCCCAACACACGGCCTTCCCTGCGCAGTGGTTTGACGGCTTATGCCGCGCTCTCCCGGGAGCCGAGTTCCCTCTGGCCTCCCTCACCCCAGCGAAAGTCGCCGACACTGCGCCAGTTGACGCCAATGCCGCATCCGCCAGGGCTTGACCGTAGCAACGACGGCCAGGACCACACGGTTTTGCCGTACGCGCGGTTCGCCTGCGCCACAGGGTTCGACGGCGTTGTGCACATTGCCATCGAAATGCTGGCACGACGAACCTGACAGCGCCGTCCGTCCGCGCGAAGCCTTAAGGGCTCACGGAGAGCAATCCGCCCTGCCCCTGGCTCTCGCGCCCGACGCTGCCGCGTCCACCGCAAGCCCGGCTCCGCGATCATCACGACACATGATCGCCCCTCAAGGGTGAGCCGGGATGAGCGACACATACGACAAATCCGAATTTCGGTAAAGTGGAATATTTTCGCACGATGGGATTGACGGGGAGGCGACACAGGCGCGGATGGGATGGGGTATCGGCACTTCCTTGTATGCATTATCCCAGTTGCCATCCCCACGCAGTTCGCTTTAGATGCCGGCAACTCGCCCGCGGCTGACGGCCGGGGCTCAAAAATCACACACATTGTCAAAGGGACGGAGCATGGCGCGCAACATATTGATTCTCGGAGCTTCTTACGGCTCCCTGCTGGGCACGAAGCTGCTGATGGCGGGTCATAACGTGACCCTGGTGTGCCGCGCCAAGACCGCGGAGCTGATCAACCGGGACGGTACCGAGGTGCGCATCAAGTTGCGCGACGAGGCGGTGCACCGGGCGATCTTCTCGCGCGACCTGCCCGGCAAGCTCGACGCCGTGACACCGGCCAATGTCGACCTCTCCCGTTACGATCTGGTCGGCCTCGCGATGCAGGAGCCGCAATACACCAACCACACGGTGCGCGTTCTCATGGTCAAGATCGCGGCGGCGAAGCTGCCGTGCCTGTCGATCATGAACATGCCGCCGCTGCCCTATCTGAAGCGGATCCCGGCGCTCGCAGACATGGATCTCGAGGAGGCCTACACCAATGCGCAGGTGTGGGAGGGGTTCGAGCCGGGGCTGGTGACGCTGTGCTCGCCCGACCCGCAGGCGTTCCGTCCGCCGGAAGAGGCGGCGAACGTGCTCCATGTCGGCCTGCCCACGAACTTCAAGGCATCGGTGTTCGCAGACGAGAAGCACAACAAGCTGCTGCGCGAGCTCGAAGCCGACATCGACGCGGTGACACTCGACGGCCACGACGTGCCGGTGAAGCTGAAGGTGTTCGACTCGTTGTTCGTGCCGCTGGCGAAATGGTCGATGCTGCTGACCGGCAATTACCGCTGCATCACGCCGAATGAGCCGCAATCGATCCGCGACGCCGTGCATGGCGACCTCGCGCGGTCACAGACGATCTACGACCACGTCGATGCCATCGCCCGCCGCCTCGGCGCCGACCCGCAGGACCAGGTGCCGTTCGCGAAATATGCCAAGGCCGCCGAAAGCCTGCTCAAGCCGTCATCGGCGGCCCGCGCGGTCGCGAGCGGCGCGCCCTTCATCGAGCGCGTCGACTTGCTGGTGAAACTGATCTCGCATCAGCTCGGTGTGCCCAACGCCGAAATCGACCGCACCGTCGACACTGTGGACCATAAGCTGAACGAGAAGATCGTGCAGGGCGGATCGGGCGCGCAGTAGCGCGCCGTTTCCAGCGACGTCGGCCCTCACGCAATCCAGAGCGATTGAATCCGGATCACGCCGGTCATGGCGACCAGCGTGACCGCACCGGTGCGCGTGACCAGGTCGGGACGCCCGAGACGGCGGGCGCCGGCGCCGAGCGTTGCGCCCAACGTCACCCATGCCGCGCCGCCGTGACGATCTGAACCAGTGCTCACTGCAGGTTCGGCGTACGGCACTGTTCCCAGTGTGGCGCAAACTCAACGACAGTCGTCGCACATCGGACGCACGGCCGGGTCGTCGCCCTCGCATCGCGCCTACGCGCGGTCCGCTGATATCACGACTGCGTGAGACGAACGGCATGCCGCCCGTCATATCCCGGCGCTTCGCGAGCAAAGCGAGCCGATTCGACGCTAATGGGCTCCCCTCACGTGCAGGCCCTTCATTCGCGCAAACGTTGCATGCGCGCAGAACGGGTCCGGCTTCTTGCCCAGCCGACAGAGAGGTGAGCAACATATCTTTTTAGGTCAGGTGTCTATGACCTGTTTTGCCGGGTCGGTTGTTCCGGCGAAATCGCAATGCACGGCCGAGAGAACAAGAACAACAACAATGGATCAGGCGATGCTGAGCGTCGTCCGCGCGGTCGAGGCAGGCGCGACGACGATGAAGAGCGTGATCGACGCCACCGGACTGTCCCGTCTCAAGATCGAGCGCGCGTTGACCGCACTGGAGAAGCAGAAGCTGCTGGTGCGCGACGGCCAGGGTTTTCGTGCGACCGGCCTGCCGAAGGCGGCCCGCCCGGTCCGGCAATGCGGCTCATGCAACGCCTGCTGCGATATCCTCGAAGTGGCCGGCGTCGACAAGCCGGTGAACCAGCTCTGCAAACATTGGCAGGCCGGCATGGGATGCACCATCTACGATCGCCGCCCGCAAATGTGCCGGTCGTTCGTCTGTGCCTGGCTGCAGGGCCATCTCGACGACGATTGGTTTCCGGCGAAGTCGGGCATCGTGGTGCATTTCAGCCAGGACGCCGTCAACGTCACGGTCGACGATGATTGTCCCGACCGCTGGCGCGAGGAGCCGTATTTCAGCAAGCTTGCCGAATGGTCGCTGAATGGGATCAGGCGGATCGGAAACCGCGGCTATGCGACCCTTGTCGTGTCCGGCACCGAGCGGTTCCTGCTACTGGGACACACCGTCGTTCCCGATCCGACGCTGTTCGGCACCGCATTCCTGCCGCTCACCGCCGACACCTTCCGGTTCTGGCGGGCGACGTCGCCCGAGCATTTGCAGCGGCTGCATGAGCGCATCGCCGAGATCGAACGGATCAGGCAGGAATTCGGATCCTGCGCCATCCCCGAGACCGAGGACGACGATCCGCTACCGCCCTATCGGCCCGCGCTTCTACGGTTGTCGCATCATCTCTGAACTCCGCCGTGGGCAACACGGCCTGATTCGCGCGGTAGCGCTCGACGCGCCTCGGCCGGGTTGATAAGCCCCTGTCCGCGAATGACGGGACTTGAGTCGGGGACATGACGGTTGCGATCGAGATGGGGCAGACCACGGCGGGTGCCGCGGCGGCCATGGACCTCGAGGAACTGCTGGCGACCCGCCTCCTGGTGCAGGGCAATTCGGGATCCGGCAAATCGCATCTGCTGCGGCGGCTGCTGGAACAGAGCGCGCCCTGGGTGCAGCAGGCCATCATTGATCCCGAAGGCGACTTCGTCACGCTGGCCGAGCGCTTCGGCCATCTGGTGATCGAGGCCGAGGATCACACCGAGCGCGGCCTTCAGGTCGCCGGCGAGCGCGCGCGGCTGCATCGCGTCTCCACCGTGCTCAATCTCGAAGGGCTCGATGCCGAGAACCAGATGCGGCGCGCCGCGGCGTTCCTCGGCGGGATGTTCGACGTCGACCGCGACCATTGGTACCCGATGCTGGTGGTCGTCGACGAGGCGCAGCTGTTTGCGCCGGCGGTTGCGGGCGAAGTCTCGGACGAGGCGCGAAAACTGTCGCTCGGCGCCATGACCAATCTGATGTGCCGCGGCCGCAAGCGCGGGCTCGCCGGCATCATCGCGACCCAGCGTCTGGCCAAGCTCGCCAAGAACGTTGCAGCGGAAGCCTCCAACTTCCTGATGGGCCGGACCTTCCTCGACATCGACATGGCGCGCGCCGCCGACCTGCTCGGCATGGAGCGGCGGCAGGCCGAAGCTTTTCGCGATCTCGAGCGCGGACAGTTCATGGCGCTGGGACCGGCGCTGTCGCGGCGTCCCCTGCGTTTGAACATCGGCCCGACCGACACGAGCCCGCGCAATTCCACACCGCGGCTGATGCCGCTGCCGGAAGCGACGCTGGAAGATGCGCGCGCCGTGATCCTGGCGGCGCCGCCGCCCGATGCCAGCCGCCCGCAGCGCCGGCCCGCACCGGATCTGCTCGAGCAGCTCCGCGCCGCAAAGGCGGCAGCTGCGCCGGAAGCGCGCGCGGAGCCGATCGAACTTCCGGTCAGCGCCGAAGAGCTCGCGGAGCGGCGCGAGCGCGTGGATCGTACCCTTCGTGCCGTGCTCGCCGAGCCCGATGCCGGCTTCCGCGCCATCGGCGTGCTCTATCAGGAGTTCGTGGTCCGCTGCCGCATCGAGGGGCTCGGCGCGGCCGTGCCTGATCTCAACGAATTCCGCCGCATGCTGACGCACGCCCGCGCCGGGCTCGGCACTGACCTCGCCGACGACGACGCCTGGCAGGACGTGTCGCTGCGCGCCTCGATCCTGCCCGACGACATGCAGGGCGTGTTCATGATGATCGCGCGCGCGGCGAAGGAAGGCTGGCCCTGTCCCGGCGATGCCGCGATCGCGCGCGCCTATGGCTCGCACTCGCTGCGCCGCGCGCAGCGGCTGCTCAGCTATATGGAGGAGCAGGGCCTGATCGTCTGCCAGCTCGACGGCGGCGGCCGCCGGATCGTGACGCTGGTGGAGCTGGCCTGGGCGACGGCGCCGGGCGATCCCAATGGCGATGATTTGCCGATGGAGCCCGCGCAAAGCGCGGCCGCGCTCTGAGCCGGCGGATTCAGGGGCGTCTCCTCACCTACGCCGCCTCGGTCGCATCGAAGCCGCGGGCCGCATCCGGCGAGCGTCGCGCGTCATCCGAGAACATGCGGCGATAGAGTAGGACCGAGACGAGCCAGGCGATCGCGAACAGCGCGATCACGACGAAGCCGACATTCGCCAGCGACTCGTTGAGGCCCTCGACCACCGCCCACGGGCCGCCGGAGAGATCGAGCCGATCGCTGATCAGGCCGAGCGCCTCGATGCCTCCGATGAAGAGCGCCACTGCGACCGAGGCGCCGGTGATCGTGAGGTTGTACCAGAGTTTTCGCAGGGGATCGACGAAGGCCCAGCGATAGGCGCTCACCATCAACGCGGAGTCGGCGGTATCGACGAGCGCCATGCCTGATGCAAACAGCGCCGGAAAGACCAGGATATCGGCGAGCGAGGTACCGCGCGCGGCTTCGCTGGCGGAAATGCTGAGCAGGCCGATCTCGGTCGCGGTGTCGAAACCAAGCCCGAACAGGAAGCCGAGCGGGTACATATGCCCCGGCTTTGTCACCAGGCGGAACATCGGCCCGAGCAGGCGCGCCAGGACGCCGCGATTGGCCAGCAGCGCATCGAGGCCCGCGGCGTCATGGATACCTTGGTCCCGCGCCGCGCGAAACGTCCGCCACAGGCCGGCGAAGATAGCGAGGTTGATGGCCGCGATCACAAGCAGGAACAGCGCCGATACCGACGTGCCGATCACGCCGCCGATCTCCTTGAGCAGGCTGTCGCCGCCAAGGCTCACCACGCCAAGCGCGAGCAGCATGGTCGCGACCACGACGACGGTGGAATGGCCGAGCGCGAAATAGAGGCCGACGCTGCGCGGCGCGCCGCCCGCCTGCATCAGCTTGCGCACGACGTTGTCGATCGCGGCGATGTGGTCGGCATCGACGGCGTGGCGGAGGCCGAAGACCCAAGCCAGCAGCGCGGTCGCCATCACCGTCGGCCGATCGCCAAACAGCGCAAAGGCCCACGCCCACGCGGCGATGTTGGCGGCAATGAGCCCCCCGAACAGCAGCGCCGCTCCGGGCTCGACCGCCCGTAAAGACCATCTCGTCACCACAATCATTCCGTCCGTTGCACGCCCCGTCGTGCCAGCGGTATGATTTTTTCATAAGATGGTCATACTGACTAGTTGTCGGTTGATGACCGCGTATGCGAATTTGCAGGACGCCGTCATGCCCGGGCTTGTCCCGGGCATCCACGTTCTTCGTGCCGCAAGACGTGGATGGCCGGGACGAGCCCGGCCATGACGATGGGGAGACGACGGCGCGCTCGAATTACTACGCAGCCTCCGAGCCGCCGAGATAGGCGTCGCGGATGCGAGGATCGTCTTTCAGTGTCCGCGCCGGGCCGGAGAGCACGATCTTGCCGGTCTGAAGCACATAGGCTTCATGCGCGATCTCGAGCGCGAGGCTGGCATTCTGCTCGACCATGAACACCGAGACGCCGTCCTGGTTGATGGTACGGATCAACTCCAGCACGCGGTCGACATAGAGCGGCGACAGGCCCATGGTCGGCTCGTCCATCACGATCATGCGGGGACGGCTCATCAGCGCGCGCGCCATCGCCACCATCTGCTGCTCGCCGCCGGAGAGCGAACCGGCGCGCTGCGACAGCCGCTGGCCGAGCTTCGGGAACAGCGTGAGCATCCTGTCGAGATCCTGGGCCACGATATCGCGATCGTTGCGCACGAAAGCGCCCATCAGGATGTTCTCGCGCACGCTCATGTCCGCGAACAGCCGCCGCGCCTCCGGCACCGAGGCGATGCCGCGGCGGACGATCTGCGGCGTGGTCAGCCCGATCAGCGAGGCACCGTCGAACGTCACCTCGCCCGAGCGCGGTTTTACGAGGCCAAGGATGATCTTCATCGTCGTCGACTTGCCGCTGGCATTGCCGCCGAGCAGGCAGACGATGTGGCCGCGTGCGACCGATATCGACAGGTCGAAATGCACCTGGGCCTGCCCATAGAAGGTGTTGACATCAGACAGCGCCAGCAGCGGTGCGGGAGAAACGTTCGTCATGCCGCGCTCTCCTGCTCCGCCGTTGCGGAGAGGCCGTGGCCGAGATAGGCCTCGATCACCTTGGGATCGCTCCGCACCACTTCGCCCGGCCCTTCTGCGATCTTCTTGCCCTCATCCATGACGATGACGCGATCGGACAGGCGCATCACCATTTCCAGCTTGTGCTCGATCAGGAGGATGGTCAGCCCCCCCGCCTTCAGCTCGGCGACGAGGGCCTGCATCTCCGCGGTTTCGGTCGGGTTCATGCCGGCGGTCGGCTCGTCCAGCAGCAGCAGGCGCGGCTTCAGCGCCAGCGCACGTGCAATCTCGACGCGGCGGCGGTTGGCGTAGGAGAGACTGTAGGCGGGCTGGTCGATCCGCGGCAGCAGCCGTTCGCCGAAGCGGGCGAGAATGGCTTTCACCTCTTCGCGCAGCCGCTCCTCCTCGTCCCTGACACTCGCAGGACGCAGCAGCGCCAGCCCCAATTCCAGCAGCGGACCGATCACCGGCACGGCCGGCTTCACTGCGCGCAACCGCGTGTGGGCGCCGATCAGGACGTTGTCCATGACGCTGAGATTGCCGAAGACGCGGCCGAGCTGGAAGGTGCGCGCAATGCCCTGGCCTGCGAGCCGTTCCGGCGACAGACCCGTGATGTCCTGCCCTGCGAAGCGGACAGTGCCGGCATCGGGCCGGTCGAGACCGGTCACGAGATTGAACAGCGTCGTCTTGCCGGCGCCGTTCGGGCCGATGATGCTGATCAGCTCGCCCCTGGCGAGGTCGAGATCGATGGCGTCGACCGCGGTGAGACCGCCGAAGCGCCGCGTCAGCCCGCGCAGGGACAACATGGGGATGTGCTGCTCGGACATCAGATCGTCCCCAACAGGCCCTGCGGCCTGAACCGCACGAGCAGCAAGAGCACGATGCCGTAGATCAGGATGCGATACTCCGCCGCGATCCGGAAGACTTCCGGCAGGCCGACCAGCGCCACCGATCCGAGAATCGCGCCGACGACGTTGCCGAGGCCGCCGAGGATGACGACGGTCAGCGCCAGGATCGATTGTTGCGTGTTGAAGGTCTCGTGGTTGATGTAGGAATAGAGGTGTGCCGCGATGCCGCCGCTGACGCCGGCGGCGAAGCCGCCGAAGATGAAGGCCAGCGATTTGTAGCGGTTGAGGCTGAGGCCATAGGCGCGCGCGGCAATGTCGTCGTCGCGGATGGCACGAAAGCTGCGGCCGAGATGCGAGGCAAGCAGGCGGCCCTGAAGCAGCGCCAGCACGACCATCACCGCAAGGCTGAACCAGTAGACCGACGCCGGGCTGATCAGGTCGTAGCCGAACAGCGACAGCGGCGGGATGCCGGAGATGCCAATCGGGCCACGCGTGACGCTCTCCCAGTTCAGGATCACCAGCGACACGATCTCACCGATGGCAAGCGTTGCGATCGACACGTAATGCCCGCGCAAACGGAACGACGGCGAGATCAGGAGCGTGCCGAGCGCTGCGCTCATCAGGCCGCCGCCGATGATGGCGAGGCCGACCGGAACGGAGAACGCCAGCGACAGCAGCGCGGCGGTGTAGGCGCCGATCGCGAGCAGCGCGGCATGGCCGAGCGAGACCTGGCCCACCGTGCCCGCAACCAGCGTCAGGCTGAGCGCGAGCATGCCGAGCAGCCAGGCGTTGATCAGGGTCTGGAGCACGTAGAAGGACACCGGGAACAGCGGCAGGATCGCGAACCCACCGACTGCGACCAGCAATGCCCAGCGCGGAATGCGCACTGGACGGCTCGGCGCGATGAAGGTGCCGGTGAGCGGCTCCGGCGGCGCCTGCCGGGCACTCGCAAACAGGCCGTTCGGCCGCAGCACGAGCACGACGACTAGCAGCAGAAAGGCGAACAGATTGCGGTAGCTGGTGCCGAACACGGCGACGCCGTAGCTCTCCACCAATCCGAGCAGCAGGCTGCCGACCACCGCGCCCGGCACGTTGCCGGCGCCGCCGACGACTTCCGCGACGACGCCCTTGAGCGTGGCCTGAAGGCTCATCGCGGTGTCGATCTGGTTGTAGTACATGCCGACCAGCATGCCGGAGACGCCGCCGAGCGCCGCCGCAATGCCGAACACGGCCTGATTGACGCGGTTGACGTCGACGCCCATCTGCATCGCGGCGTCACGGTCCTGCGCGGTGGCGCGCACCGCCCAGCCGAGCTTGGTGTAGCGCAGGAACACGAACAGCAGCAGCGCGCTGGCGATGCCAACGCTGGCGATGAGCAGATCAAGCGGCCCGATCGTGCCGTTGCCGACCTGGAAGCGGACGTCCGGTAACTGGCTCGGCAGCGCGCGCGGATTGGGCGAGAAGGTCAGCATCACCAGCTGATCGAGCACGAAGCTGATGCCGATCGTCGCCAGGAGCGGCGCGATACGCACCGAGTTCTGCAGCGGACGGAGACCGAACCGCTCGATGATCAATCCGACGATCGCGGCCGCGACCGCGACCACGATGATGGTCAGCGGCAGCGGTGTATGCAGCTGCACCACCGCGACCCAGCCGATATAGGCGCCGACGAGATAGATCGAGCCTTGGGCAAAGTTGATCAGCCGGCTGACGCCAAAGATCAGCGCGAGCCCGACCGCAACGAGGGCATAGACATTGCCGACGATCAGCCCGTTGATCGTGTAGTCGAGCCAGGAAGCCACGCGATGGTCCCAAGTTGAGAGAAGCGGCCGGAGCGGATGCTCCGGCCATCAATGTCAGGTCGGCTTGCCGTCCCAGAGCGCGAACTGACCCTTGCGCACGACGAGCTCGGCATTCATGGCGCCTTTGACGCGGCGGCTCGCCACGTCGAACGTCGCCGAGCCGAAGATGACGCTGGAGACGTCCTTGACCTTGGCGAAGGCGTCGCGGATGGCGCGGCGGTCGGTGCCGCCGATCTTGAGGACGGCAGCGGCCATGTTCATCGCGTCATAGGAATAGGCGTTGAAGGCGTCGGGCTCCTGCCCACCATATTTCGCCTTGAAGCCCGCGATGAATTTCTTCACCTCGGGCCGCGGGTCTTCGGGGAAATAGCGCGTGCCGAGATGGACGTCCTCGACCGCCTCGCCGCCGAGTTCCAGGAATTTCGGCGAGTAGACCGAGCTTGCCGCGCAGATGGTCTGCTTCAGACCGACCTGGCGCGCCTGACGGGTGATCAGCGCGCCGTCCGAATAATAGGAGATCAGAATCAGCCCGTCCGGATTGGCATCGCGCACGCGCACCAGGGTGGAGCGAAAATCGCGCTCCTCCGCGATGTAGCCTTCGGTCACCGCGATCTCGGCGCCGTATTCCTTGGCCGCCTTGACGAAATGGTCGCGGCTGGTGCGGCCCCAATCGGTGTTGAGGTGCAGCACCGCGAGCTTCTTCAGGCCGAGGCGCCTGACGGCGTAGGACGCCAGCAGCGGCTGCTCGTCGGCCTGGCTCACGGATGTGCTCCACATGAAGTCGCCGCCCTTGGTGAAATCGGGGTGCGAATTGGTGAAGCCGAACTGCACGAGGCCACCGCGTTGATAGATCGGCGAGGCCGCCATCGAGGCGGGACTCGAGAAGTCGCCGAGCTCCAGGACGATGCGGGGATCGGAGACGAATTTCTGGGCGATCGCCACCGACTGGCGCGGATCGCTCTGGCTGTCCTCGAATTGGTAGGCGAGCTTGCGGCCGTTGATGCCGCCGGCAGCCATGATCTCGTCGAGCGCGAGATCAAAGCCCTGCTTCCACTGCGCGCCATATTGCGCGTTGGGGCCGGTCAAGGGACCGCTGACGCCGAGCAGGATCGGCTCGGAGGATTGCGCGAAGGCTGCGCGCGAGAAGGCGGCTCCTGCCATCATGGCGGCGAGCGAGCCCTTGACCAGGGACCGACGATCGATGTTGCTCATGCACGGCTCCATCCATTCAGTGTTGAAACAAGCAGCAATTTCTATGCCGCTGCGATTGCCTATTTCGAGGGCTCGCCGAGCGACAGCATCAGCCGGTTCGCCCAGTTGAAGAACGACGCGCCATTGATGACGTCGACGATCTCGGCATCATCGAGACCGGCGCGGCGCAGCTCCTCGACATTGTCGGGGCCGAACGCGATCGGCGTTGCGGCCAGCGCCACCGACGCCTTGACGACGGCATTCCAGCGCTCGCCGAGATCGGCCTTGACGCCTTCGTCGAGCAGACGCTGCACGTCGTCGCGACGCTTGGAGTAAGTGCTGGCGAAGCGCGCATGCACGGAGGCGCAATAGATGCAGCCGTTGTAGCGCGAGGTCGCTGCGGCCGCGAGCTCGCGCTCGGCGCGCGGCAGGCCGTCGGCGACGTTGTAGAAGATGTCCTTGTCGGTCTTGGTGCGGGCTTCCAGCACCTCGGGATCGCGCACCAGGAGGCGGAAATATTCCGACTTGGCGCGGGCGCGATCGACGAGGCCGGCGAAATGCCGCTCGGTCAATTCGGCCTCGGACAGCGGATCGATCCACGACACCCAGCCGAGCTCGTCCTGGGTAAAGACGACGGGTGGATTGACTTGGTTTGCAGCGCTCATGATGCGATCTCCTTACGCGCCGGCCGTGGTGCGCCCGAGCGAAGCGCCGAGCACGCGCAGGCCAGTAACGACGCGCACCTGGAACGACAGGAACGCAACGAGCTGGGAGAAGGTGACGATGCCGGTGTTCGACCAGCCAGCGGCGAGCAGCGCCTTCATGTCGCCGGAGGCGGCATCGCGAGGACGCAACACCAGGAGATGCGCATGCTCGAGCGCCGCAACAAGCCGGGCGCCGAGATCGGGCTTACGTTCCGCGCTCACGCGGTAGATCAGGCCGGCCTTGTTCTCGATCGACAACGGGCCAGCCGGAAAGGCGCCATACGGGCCCGACGTCTTGCCGCGCTCGATCTCGACCTGGATCGCCGCGGGGAGCGCCGCTCCATCCGTGTTCGCCGCAAGCTTCTCGCGATAGAAGGCCGCGACGGGAGACTCGCCATGGAGCCCGGTCACGAAAGCCGCGACCGCGGCACGCTCAGAAAGCGAGAACTCGCTCGCGTCGATCGGCTCGAACAGTGAAAGATAGCTCTTCTGCGCGTTCTCGCGCGCCTGAAGGCGGCGTGCGCGGATGGCATCCAGGGCCGATCCCGGCTCGATCCCGGCGAGCGTGTCGATGATATCTTTTGTTGCCATCATTCAGCCTCGTGCAACGCCATCCTGTTTCGCTCGGGTTAGCCCGCCGCCAATGCCACACCAGGCGCCGCCCGAGTCCAACCCAGCGCCGGCGCGACCTTCTCCGCGACCAGCTCGATCGAGCGCAGGATATAGGGATGCGGCGCGTCGACCGAATGCGCCTGGAACACCAGATCGGTCACCCGCTCCAGCGTGGCATCGGTGCGGAGCGAGGCGATGACGTCGTCGGCTGCGCCGACATGGGTGTCGAACGCGATGACCATCTCCTCCAGCGTCTCGCCCGGCTTGGCGTGGCCGCCCTTGAGGAATTGCGGCAGCGCGCGCCGCAGCCCGATATCGGCAAGGCGCATCGCCTCAGCCCGGTCGTCGGCGACGAAGACGCTGCGCGAGGCCATGATGCGCGGCTCGCATCCCGGCGGCAGCGCGTCCAGATAGGCGTCGATGATCGGGTTCTGGATCTCGGCCAGCGTGGCACGCGGCGCCTCCTTGGCCCGCGGCTGGGTGCGCGACAGCAGCAAGCCATCGCCGGCCTTGCCGGCACGGGCACCGCCCGCGACCGAGAATGTCGCCTGCCAGATGCGCTTGTCCAATTCCGGCCGCTGCGGATAGAGCGTGTCGCCACCATCAAGCGGCTTGCCGGCCAGCGCGGTGCGGACGACGTCGAGATTGCGGGCAAAGATCTCGTTGCGCTGCGCACTATCGAGACCGAAAGCGGCGAAGGCCGACGGGTTGCCGCCAGTGCCGACGCCGAGCTCGAAACGGCCGTTGCAGAGCAGATCGAGCACTGCGGCATCCTCCGCCACTCTCACGGCACTCTCGAGCGGCAAGGTGACGATGCCGGTGCCGAGGCGGATGCGCGAGGTCTGCGCGGCGACGTAGCCGAGGAAGGCGAAGGGCGACGGCAGACCGCCTTCGCGCTCGTGGAAATGGTGCTGCGCGATCCAGGCGGAATCGAGCCCCGCCTTTTCCGCGCGCACGATCTGCTCGGCCGCGAAGCGATATCGCTCGGCCGGGGGAGCCTCGTCGAGCAGCCGCGTGAAAAATCCCAGTCGTTTCAGGTTTGCAAAGCGTTTCATACGACCCCTGCCGGGCGAGGATGGGCCCCGATGATGTCGGTTGCCGCAGCTCCAGACAAGCGGGCATTGCGCAGGGCTGCCCGTCGGCATCGCCCCTGCGCTGAAGCCTGGGCAGACTGCCTACCAGCTCGGCAGCACCGCGCCCTTGAACTTGGTCAGGACGAACTCCTTGACCTCGGGGGTGTGGTAGCTGTCGACGAGGGTCTTGACCCAGGGCTTGTCCTTGTCCGCGCTGCGAACCGCGATCAGGTTGACATAGGGGCCCTTCGGGTCCTCGCGCAGGATCGGATCCTTGACGGGATCGAGTCCCGCCTGAGTTGCATAATTGGTGTTGATCGCGGCAGCGTCGACATCGTCGAGCGCGCGCGGCGCCTGCGCCGCATCGACCTCGATGAATTTCAGCTTCTTGGGATTCTCGGTGATATCGAGCACCGTCGGCTTGAAGCCGGTGCCCTCCTTCAGCTTGATCACGCCCTTGTCGCGCAGCAGCAGTAGCACGCGACCACCGTTGGTTGGATCGTTGGGGATCGAGACCTTGCCGCCGTCGGGGATCTCGGCGAAGGCTTTGTGCTTCTTCGAATACACGCCGATCGGGAAGTTCACGGTGAGCGCGACGGCCTCGATCTTGTAGCCGCGGTCGGCCTTCTGGTTGTCCAGGTAGGGCTGGTTCTGGAATGAATTGGCCTGGATCTCGCCGGCATCGAGCGCCGCGTTCGGCACGACATAGTCGGAGAACTCGATCAGCTGGATGTCGAGGCCCTGCTTGGCGGCGATCGGCTTCACCGCTTCCAGGATCTGCGCGTGCGGTCCCGGCGTCACGCCGATCTTGATGGTCTCGGCGCTGGCTGCGGCCGACCAAGCGGCAAGCACGGTCGCGAGGATCAGGGGAAGGCGAAACGACATATTGGTCTCCGTAGGTCTTCGGCAATGATGGAACCGTATTCGCTTCTCTGCCGCGCGAAATCAATGAAATTGAAATCCATATTGGCAGGCGGTGGCGGGCGCACTTTCTCCATTCGGCACCAAACAGGAAACGAAATCACGGCGACGACGGCGCCTTCCGCAGGGTGTGCGGCGCGTCACGGTGCTGGCGATTGGTGTTGTCAGCATCCGCTAAGGCCAGCGCTCCAAGGGGTCATGTGTGGCAATTTCCTGGCGGCTGCAATGAATCTCCGACTGGGGCAACATCACGAAACTTGATGCGCCAGCAGTGACCGGGTTAGCGTTTCGGCGCGGCCTTAGAACTTCCCCAAGTTCACGTAAGTTCGCACTGGATCGCCGCCTGGGTGCTCTCGGGCGGCGATCCGGGTCGTCGCCCGCAGGGGTGCTCCACATCGTCATTTCGTCGCAGGGCCTTGCGGCCTTGCCGGCATTGCCGCCTTGTGCATGATGCAACATGATGGCTGCTGGCGACGATTTGTCTTCGAGGTGGAGGTCATCCGATGAACGAGAACGAAATCCGCAATCTGATCGCGGAGGTGAAGCAAGGCACGCTGTCGCGACGCTCGTTCATCCAAAAGGTGGCTGCGATCGGAATCGCAGCGCCGATCGCGAGCCAGATCCTGGTCTGGAACGATGTGGCGATGGCGGACGCCACGTTGCCCTACAAGCCGGCCAAGGCGGGCGGCGGCGGCCCGCTCAAGCTCCTGTTCTGGCAGGCCCCGACCCTGCTCAATCCACACTTCGCGATCGGCACCAAGGACCAGATGGCCTCGCGCGTCTTCTTCGAGCCGCTCGCCGGCTGGGACAAGGAGGGCAATTTGATCCCCTGCCTCGCCGCCGAGGTCCCGACCAAGGCGAACGGCAGCCTTGCGGCGGACGGCACGAGCGTGATCTGGAAGCTGAAGCAGGGCGTCAAATGGCATGACGGCAAGCCCTTCACCGCCGACGACGTCGTCTTCACCTGGCAGTACGCCGCGGATCTCGCAACTGCGGCCTACACCACGGGATCCTACAAGGACATCAAGGTCGAGAAGATCGACGACCACACCATCAAGGTGATCTTCAAGGCGCCGACGCCGTTCTGGGCCGATCCCTTCGTCGGCTCGGTCGGCCAGATCCTGCCGAAGCATCATTTCGGCGACTATACCGGCGCCAAGTCGCGCGAGGCACCGGCCAATCTGAAGCCGGTCGGCACCGGCCCATACAAATTCGTCGAGTTCAAGCCCGGCGACCTGATCCGCGCCGAACGCAACGTCGACTATCACGTCAAGAACCAGCCGCATTTCGACACGCTCGAGATCAAGGGTGGCGGCGATGCGGTATCGGCAGCGCGCGCGGTGCTGCAGACCGGCGAATATGACTTCGCGTGGAACATGCAGGTGGAGGAGGAGGTCCTCAAGCGCATGGAGGCGAGCGGCAAGGGCAAGCTCGACATCACGCCGTCCGGCAATGTCGAGTTCATCATCCTCAACACAACCGACCCGTGGACCGAGGTCGACGGCGAGCGTTCGAACGCCAAGACCAAGCATCCGACGCTGTCCGATCCGGCCGTGCGCCGGGCGATCAACCTCCTGCTCGACCGCGATTCGATCCAGAAATTCATCTACGGCCGCGGCGGAGTCGCCACCGCGAGCTTCGTCAACGCGCCCAAGCAGTTCAAGTCGCCCAAGCTCAAATACGAGTTCAGCATCGACAAGGCCAACAAGATCCTCGACGAGGCTGGCTGGAAGAAGGGCGCGGACGGCATCCGCGAGAAGGACGGCAAGAAGCTCAAATACGTCTTCCAGACCTCGACCAACGCCCCGCGCCAGAAGACGCAGGCCATCATCAAGCAGGCCTGCGAGAAGGCCGGCATCGAGATCGAGATCAAGGCGGTCACTGCATCGGTGTTCTTCTCCTCGGATGTGGGCAACCCCGACACTTACTCGAAATTCTACGCCGACATGGAGATGTACAACACCACCCAGCCGCAGCCCGATCCGGAGCGTTTCCTGAACCAGTGCGTCTCCTGGGAGATCGCCAGCAAGGACAACAAGTGGCTCGGCCGCAACATCTCCCGCTATTCCGATCCCGAAGCCGACAAGGCCTACAAGGCCGCGCAGAACGAGCTCGACCCGGTCAAGCGCGCCGCACTGCTGATCAAGGTCGACGAGACCTTTTGCGAGGCCAACGTCTTCCTACCGCTGCTCTCCCGCAACGTCGTCAACGCCAACGTCAACAACCTCATGGTCGACATGTCGGGCTGGGACGTCACGACGTGGAATCTAGCGAGCTGGTATCGCACCTGACGCCACAGCACGATCACGGGGAGCGCGCTCTCCACGACCGTTCACGCGATCATTGACGCTGCAGGTCAGATAAACGGCTTGCCGCCAGTGACGGCGAGGGTCGCCCCTGATATGTAGCTCAAGAGCGGATCGGCGAGCATGACATAGGCGGTGGCGAGCTCGGCCGGCTCAATGGGTCCATCGCAGGCCCTTATGGACACCTTGCACCGGACCTCCATCATCTTCCCACTGTGTGATTCAGGTCACAGCAGAATCATCCGCCCTCGCCTACAACAACCGTGCATGGCCGCAAACAAGGTAACGGCGGTACGCACGAGGCTGGGGAGGCGATCAACAGCTACGGACTTTCGAAGCCGCCAGGGTGAAGACCTCGGCGGCTTTTTTCTATGGCAACAAGACGGGCGGCCGGAGCCAGCGCCATGCTGCCAATGCGGGACATCACCAGCGCCGGCGGCGATCGTCGCTATTTCGGTCAAAAGCCTTTCCTTTGTTCGCGCCCTTCTTCCACCTGCCGCTCAGCCTCCAGCCAGAATTCCAAGTCGCGGTTGGCCGGACGGCCGGCCTGCTCCCAGAGTTCGTAGGCGCGAGCCCGCACCTTGCCGCGCCGCATCATGCGGAGGAGCTTCTGCGTCAGCTCCTCGGCAAAGCTCCTGAATCGCGTGACCGTGGTTTCGTCCTTGGCGAGCACCGCCGCTCGCGTTGCAAGCTCGATCTGGTGCTCTATCTTTTGCTGCTCGTCCACGGTGAACACCGCGCCCTGCGAACGGACCCGCACCACAGCTCATGCTGCTTAGAGCCTCAATTCATTCTCGAGAGTTCCGTTCCGCGTGCAGTGCAGACGCAGACCACCATTTCGAACTGAGCCGGCCGTGACGGTTCTAAAGCGCGATGAGATTTGGATGAATCGTCATCGCGCTTCAGTTTTCTGTTTATGCATGATCTTTCCGGAAAACCGCTTCGCACTTTTCCGGATCATGCTTTAATGCCACGTCGTATCCGCCTCGACGATCACTGCCCTTGTTTCGGGATCTTCGGTCGTGTTGCAGGTGCAGGGCATCCCCTCACCGCACCGGCAGCCGCCCAACTTCTCACTCCAAGGCCGGAGCGGATGGTTTTCGCAGACCCATCCCAGACCGTGGCAGAAGGGACATTTCTTGCGGGTCACAGCGTATCCGGCGTCCGCGTGGTGTTCGACTTGTCCTCGTTGCGCAACTGCTGCTCGGCCGCCTGCCAAAACTCGTCCTCACGGCCTTCGGGCTTGCCAGCTTGCTCCCACAGTCGGTGCGCGCGTTCTCTGATCTCCTGCTCGGTCGGCTCAGGCATGGGCACCTCCTGCTCTAAAGCACGGCCCCATCCTTGGGGAGTATAGGGGCTTGGAGGTGGGGCCGTGCAGACCAGCAATCGGCGGCGACGCTGGCCCGCGGATTCAAGCCGCGATCATGCGCAAGAGTTCCTTTCCTCCCGCGAGCTCGGCTACGCGGCGCGGACTTGGCCAGACGTCGATCGATGATGCGCCTTGAAGGTCGTCGGCAGCGGGGGAGGGATCCGCCATCACATTCCAAAAAAGGAAATCCCTAGTAACTCCAGAAGCTTGGCTGCATGAGGAGCGAAGCTGCGCGGGCTGGCTCGTTACTTGAGATGAGCTCCAGATCAACCTGGCCTGACGAGAATGCAAACGGGACTTCCAACATGGATGGCCTGCTCTGTAGCAACGAGGCCGCCGCTGGCATGGTCGCGCTTGAACAGCTTGATCGTGTCGGTGTCCTCGTTCGCCGCTACCACCTGCAGCACGTGCATCTGTTTGCATCCAACGTCGATGCCACCATCGACTTCTATAGGACTTGGTTCGATGCCGTGGTGATGTGGGACGGAGATGTCGCGGGCGCGCGGAACGTCTTTGTCAGGGTCGGTATTGGCGCCATCCATCTCTACGACCAACTGCCGCGCGGCGAGGGCAAGAACGCCGTGCATCATCTCGGCATGCAGGTCGTCGGCATCGACGAGCTGTACGAGCGCATGAAGGCCGCGAACCTGCATATTCCCAATCCGATCCGCCGCCTCGGCGGAGGTGGCAGCTATTTCATGCTCGGCGCGCCCGATGGCGTCGTCATCGAGGTCTTCGAGCCGGGCAAGCTGCGCGAGCCTGTGGTGCGTGACTACTACGGCTTCGGGCGATGAGGCCCGTGGACACCGCGCCTCCGCTCGATGCAATCGCCGACCTCGTCACCGCTCACGCTGCGAGCACTCCAGCCAGGGGATATCGATTTGCCATGCAGCTTCGATTTTCAAACAGCAGACGCGCCTTCGCGTTCTCGCGGCACGACACATGATCGCCCCTCTCGGATGAGCCGGGATGGGTCGAAGAAATCGCTTTTGCGTTACCATTCGAATCGCGTGCCGACCCCGACGGATGTCGAGCCCTTCGCATCGACATCCGACTCGACGCGGATGTGGCGCGTCACGTCGACATTGGCCGACACACCTGACTGGCTGGGGCTCGCGCCCGTCCGCACACCCACGCTCAGCCTGTCGCCGATCGCGCGCGAGGCGCCGACCATCGGACCGCCCGCCCCGGCGCCCACGTCCAGATTGTCGACCCCAAGCGAGCGGCGCATGCGGTCCACCGTTCCCTCGCCACCGCTTGCAAACTGAGCCGCGGCCCCTGCGAGCTGTACGGCCTGCGAGGTCGTCAGGCTGCCCGAGGCCTTCTGAAAGAGAATGCGCGACAGGATCTCATCCTGCGGCAACTCGGGCTGCGAATGGAAGGCGAAGACCGGCGCGGCCGCCGGTCCCGAGATTGCGACCTGTGCGGTGATGTCGGAAGCCTGTATCTCTGCCGCGAAATCGAGCGCTGGCGCGAGATCTCCGTTGAAGGAGAGATTACCCTTGGTGAAGGTCAACGTCTTTCCGAGCACCACCAGCTTGCCCTGGAAAAGCGAGAAGGCGCCCTTCGGCACCGGACCGTTGGTCGTGCCACCCACGTGAATGGAGCCGCCGAGCTCCGCAGTCGCCCCGCGGCCATGGATGAAGACATGGTTCGGCGCCGAGACCGTCACGTCGAGCGAAGCGTTGAAGAGCGCCGGGTGCCCCTTGTTGCCCTTCAGCGTCTCCGCCTTGCGCGCAGCCGCAAGGCGTGCGGCGACCTGGCCCGAGGCGTTCACATGGTTGATGCCGTCGATCGGCTTGAGCGTCGAAGGCAGGCGGTCCGGAATATTGACATTGACGCGGGTCAGGTCGATGCGACCGGCAATCCGTGGATCGCGCGCCAGGGCGCCCGTGACGTCGAGGGCGAGATTGGCCTGAGCGGTCGCCAGCGCGCTGGCGGCGAGGGTCGCCTGCTGGCCACGGATCGAGACCGTGCCTGGGAAGCCTGCATCCGGGGCGACCCGCACCTGGCCGGAGCCTGACAACGTGCCGCCGTTGGGCGTCACCGCGGCCAGGCGCTCCACGACGATCCGCTCTCCTTCGGCGGTGATTTTCGCCTCGATGGCATCGAGGCGCGTGCCGAGCATGCTGTCGCGGAAGGTGCCTCCGCTCATGGTGGCGACACCGCCGATCTGAGGCTTCGCGCGCGTGCCGCTGACACGGGCATCGAGCGCGACGCTACCGGACACGGTGCGGCCGGAGGCGGAGAGCATCGCATTGGCGACGGCGGCATCGAGGCGGCCCTTCGCGGTCAGCGCAATCGGAGCCGTGGCGTCGAGCGGCAGCGTGCCCGACGCCGTGAACGTGCCGGCTTTTCCCGCGGCAACTGTAGTGTTCAAGCTCGCGCGGCCTCCATCGAGCCGCCCATTTGCGGCAATGTCGATCGGCGGCAAGCCCGCGCTCCTGGTCTGCGGCGCCGCGAGCTGCTTGACGGCCACGTTGTATTGACCCATCGGCGCGCTCGCGGAGCCGGCGATCGCGGCTGAAGCGTCAAGCGTCCCGGCGAGCCTCAAACCAGGCATCGCGACATCGGCCGCGCCGAGCGGGATTGCGCTTGCCACGGCCTTGAGGTCGAGCGCCTTGCCGGCCTTACCATCGACGGTGAAGCGGCCACTGCCAATTCCGAGGGCCAGACGCTCGATCAGCACCGTGCCGTCGTCGAGCGTGAAGCCTGCGGGCCCCTGCAGCACGATCGCGTTGGCGCCACGCCGTGCAATGAAGCGATTGAGATCGAACCGCGTCCGCTCCTTGGACGTCAACGCACCCGCGGCATCGAGATCGAAGCCGGCAGCCTTGGCGGAGAGACCGATCGTGCTCGTATCGGCATTGCCCCTGGCCGTTAGCGCGATGTTCGAAACGGTCTGATCGCCGAACTCGGCATCGTTGACGCGGGTATCCGCATTGAGCACCGGATGGCTGTAGAGATCGGCGCCATCGGCGCGCAGATCGAAACTGCGGATGGCCATACCGGCGGCACGGATTCCTGCGCCCTTGCCAACGAGACGGACGGACTGCTGGCCGCCATCAGCCGAAGCGGCAAGGTCGAGTGAGGCCGAACCGGCGAGTTCTGTGAGAACAAGCGGTGAGAGGTCGGCGAGCGCCCCAGCAGCGAAGCGAATCTGCCCGCTTGCGAATCTCTGCGCGTCGACCGTTCCTGCGCCCTTCAGAGACACCGAGCCGATCGCGATGTCGAGAGTCTTTGCGTGCCATCCGGCAAAGGCGGGAGCTCCGCGATCGTCACGCTCCGACGATCGGCGGCTCACCTGAACAATCCCGTGCGCCGGGTTGCCGTCGATGGAGCCGCTGAGCTTGGCGTCGACGGCACAGAGCCCGTTGATGTCGTTGACCGTCGCGGCGAGTTCCAGATGCGGAATGGGGCGCCGCATCGCGGTGGCGCGATCCACCGAGGCCCCGAACGAAACGCCGGGATGCGCGAGCCCGCCGGTCATGCCGACGTCGAGAGCTCCCGCACCGGTGAGGCGCGCATCGGCCGCCGAGAGATCCGGCAGGTCCACACGGGCCGACAGGTCGCTCGAGTCGCGCGTCACCGTTCCCTTGACGCGAACCGCGACATTGGCTCCATCGAGCGACGCGCCGCGGACCGTGTAAGTGTCGCGGCCATCGGCAGAGAGATCGGCTGCGAGTGCGAGCCGCGCTCCCGCGAGCCCGTCGAGCGCCGCAAGTCCCGTCGCAAGCTTCTCGCCAGTGCCTGACATTCGGGCGTCAAAGCTGCCACGCTGGAGGTCCGCGTCGAGATCGAGGCCGAACGCCGCCGAGCCCTTGAGCTTCAGCCCGGCAAGGTCGGCAAAGTTGCCGAGGTCGGGCACGGTTCCGGCAGCACGGCCATGCAGGCGATCGGCGCTGACATCACCTGTATAGGTCGCCTGAACCGTGGAGGTACCGATCTCGAGACGCTCGATCCTGGCGCGTCCGCCCAGGTCGGTATCGCCGTGGAGCACGAGCGATGCGGTGCTGCCGATCGCGGCCGCCAGACTCGCGTCGCGTGCCGCAATGCCGGAGGCGCGCAGGTTCGCGTCAAGGATAATACGCGTTGCGGGATCGCCGGCTTCGGCGCGAGGGAGGGCCGTGACGGAAGCGTCAAGCGTCTCGACGTCTCCGTCCGGCAGATGAGCACCCGACAGCGCGAGCTTGACCGATGCTGTGGGAGCCTTGATCGAGCCGGTGACGTGGCTATCGAAGACGAGGCTGCGGATCGAGCCGTGGTCGGTTTCGGTCACGTCGCCGTTGCTCGGCAGGGCGCGGATGGAAGCCGCGAAATCCATCATCTTGTCGGCTCCGAGCAAGCCCTTCGCGTCGAGCCGGGCGAGATGGCTCGTGAGCGTCAACCCGTCCAGTGCGACGCTGCCGTCGTCACCAATACGCGTCGTGCTGTCGAGCTTGGTTTCACCGGCAAAGACCGGCGCGGCAATTGCCGGCAACAACGGCCCGAGATGGCTAGTAAGGCGCGTTGCAAGCACTCGGCCCGCCCCGTTTCGGTCAAGCGTAATCGTGCCGGTCGCATCGATCGTGGGGCCGGCCTGCAACTTCAGGGCACCACGGAAGCTGTCGAGCGTACCCTGGCCGCCCAGTGCGAATGTGACGGGCGGCTCGCCCGGCAAATGGCCGAGCTTCGACATGAGTCCATGGGCCGGCTCGTCAAGCGTGACGTTGAGGGTCAGCGCATTTCCCTGCGGAACGTAGGCGAGAGCGGCCTTGAAGCGGCCCGGAAAATCCTTGCGGATGGCGTCGAGATTGAAGACGAGCCCTTCGGCGGGCGAGCCGAGCTCGGTATTGCCGGTCGCCGCGACACTGAGGGCTTCACCCAGAATGGACTGCCCAAGCGTCAGGGCTCGCAGGTCGAAAGCCTTCACCTGCACCTTCACCGGAAGGTCGGGCAGGATCGGCTGGTTGGACTCGGCGACAGGCTGGTCGGATGGCAGCGGCTTTCGCCTGATCTCAAGCGTGCCGATCTCGAGACGGTCGATCTCCAGTCGCCCCAGCAGCAGTGCGCTGCGTCGCCAGACGAGGCGCGCCTTGTCGAGCGTCAGCCTGACTCCGTCCTTGTCGGTGATGCTGACGTCGCGAACCGTGGCATCCGAGGACAACACTCCATCGACGGCGCCGACATGGACCTGGGTCGCGGGTGTCGAGAGCGTTCGCGAGACAAGACTGGCCAGCACATCCTGCTGGTTCTCGCCGCTCCCGCCCACCATTCCGTAGCCTACGATGCCGAGCAACGCGACGCAGACGAGCCCGAGGGCGGCGACGGCGGAACGGACGATGAGCGGCCGTCGGATGCGCATCAGAATGCTTGCCCAATGCTGAGATAGATTGCGTAGCGGCTGTCGCCGGGGCGTGGATTTAGCGGCGTCGCGACATCGAGGCGGATCGGGCCGACCGGCGTGAGATAACGCAAGCCAAGTCCCGCCCCGTAGCCCACATAATCATCGAAGCCCGGCAGGGATGATCGGGAGGCGCTGCCAAAGTCGAAGAATGGCACGAGGCCGATGGTGGGCGTGATCCTCACCCGCACCTCGGCGGAGCCCTCGATCAGGCTGCGACCACCGGTGATTTGGCCGAACATCATCGGCGAAATGGTATTGAACCCGTAACCGCGCACGGATCCGCCGCCGCCAGCGAAGAAGCGATGCGCATCCGGGATCTCGGCGAGCGGCGCTCCCGCAAGCGAGCCGGCGGCCAACCGGCCCGCCAGCACGTAATTGGCCTGCTCGTCGAGCGCATAGTAGGCCGAGCCCGCGATCCGCCCTTCGAATAGATCGATCGTGGAGCCCATCAGCTTCGGATAGGCATTGACGGTCGCCGAGAGGCGCACACCGCGCGTGGGATCGAGCGGATTGTCGGTGGTGTCGTAGCGGCCGGTCGCGGTGAAGCCGATCAGCGTCGCGTCGACCCGCCCCAGCACGTCCAGCGATTTCGATTGCTCGACCTGAAGGCCGGCCTGCAGCGAAGCCGCCTCCGAAAAGCGGTGGATCACGCCGAACGTGCCGCGCACCGTATCGTCGGCGTAACCGCCGAGGTCGTTGTTGCCGACACGCTCGCGGAACGCAGTGGCCTCGACCAGAAGATCGTTGGCCGTACCGAACATGCCCGGCTTGATGAAGGTAGCGGTCAATCGCGCGCCAAAATCCGACGCGTGGAGATTATGGAAGCCGTTGAAGGACGTGCCGTCGACCCGTTGCAGAAGCGAGGCCGAGGCTTCGAGCTTCAGGCGCTCGCCGCCGCCAAATATGTTCCGATCCTCGTAATAGCCTGCAATGCCGGGACCATCGACGGTGGAATATTTCGCCGAGAGACCCACCGCGTGCCTAGGCCTTTCCGTCAAATCGATGAAGACCGGCAGGTTGCCATTGGCATCGAGCTTGTCGGCCTCGCGGATGCGAATTCCTCCGATGGCTGGGATCCTAGCGATCGAGGTCTTCGTCAAGGCAAGCCGCTCGGGCGAATAAGGCTCGCCTTCCCTCAGGTGGACATGCGTGGCCACCACCCTCGGGTCGACATCTCCGCCCGAGATCGTGACAGCGCCGATGCCGGCTTTGGGGCCCGCTTCGACCCGCAGCCGAAAATCCATTGCGGCGGCCGCATGATCGACGGTGGCCTTGACGTCGGCGATCTTCGCAAGCGGATGTCCGTTGCTGCGGAACCAGTCCACGAGCTTCACCTGCGCGGCGCGCAGGTCGGCCGAGATCGCGGGATCGCCGGACTTCAGCGCAAAGGCGCGGCGCGGCAATCCACGCGGCGCTTGCTCGCGCGCATAGTCCACTTCGACGGTGCGCAGCTTGAACAAGGGACCGAGCCGTGCGGTGACCTTGATTGGAACGACCGACCGATTGCGAAAGGTGTCGGCCCGACGCGCCGCGGCGGCGAGCCCGGTCTCGTCGGGGGATACGGGAACTCCGTCCACGGTTACATCGATCTGGGCATTATAGCGGCCAAGCCCCCAAAGGGCATCGAGCAGCGGATTGATATCGGCCTGAAGCCGGCGCACGAGACCTTCGCCATCCGGCGGTGGTTCCTGTCGGAGGCGATAGGTGCCTGAGGCATCGCGCAACACCTGCTCGGCGTCACTATCATTCTTGCCATCCAGCGTCTTGGCTTCAATCTCCAGCCGATAGGACAGCGTCGTGGCGCTGACCGGCGGCGGATCGTCGGAACCGAAAAGGCCAAAGAAATCGAGCGCGTGAGCCTGCTCGCACAGCGACCAACCGACGACGGCGACGCACCCCGAACGCAGGATGCGTCGCGCCGCAGCGACAAAATATCCTCGCCTTGCCCGCCGCAGCGGCAGGCATCGTCGCAACACGATTTGCTTGATTGTTCCGCTCCGTACTCGCCTGTTGACAACTCGAGCCTCTGCAACTCAGGCCCGGCGATCCCCTGTCTCCGCATTCAACAGGCACCACACGCGAAATTGATAGACATCATGATGGACAATGTAGGGCACAGAAAAAATCGTCTTCGTGATCTTCTATTGATTGAACAAAGACCGCGACGTTCAAGAAAGCTCCACTGTTCAGGTACGCTCCACGAAAAAATGCTCTAGAAACTGTGTGCCCCATCCGAAGAGTTCCGCACGCGACTCTTTGCCATTACTGTGTTTGGGCCATTACTGTGTTTGGGCGGCATCCCGGTAACGAGTCCCCACAGAATTTCTTGCAACGGGAACTTCCACATCGGATTCATGATCGGCAAATTTCAAAGGCGTGATTCCAGCGCCCCCTTGAGTAGCTGCGGAGCAGCCATGGCAAGTTCAAGCGCCTCTATCCGCGCTGCACTTCCCCGAAGGCGTCCCGGCCATCGCCACCGGCGATGCGCGAGCGATTTCGATCATGACAAGTTTGAGCTCTTCGCGCTCGTCTCACACCATCGACGTCGCTGAGATGATCCAAACAAAGATCCTGAGTGCGTTTGGATTGGGGAAGCGATCGATGAAAAAAAGTGCCCGCTTCGCCATGAACTGCCGCTAGACATGCGCAGGCTCCTCGCCCCGCCAGCGCGCGTTTGACGTGGAGATCAAAGGCTGCTTGCGACCGGGCTCTCGACGGTTGCGGCCTAGGGTCAACAACCAGAAGAGTCCTGTCGATTGGGTGAAGCCGGATGGCGGCGCATCGTGCTGCCTTCGATTGAACCCGGACGCGTTTGATGTCGCAGGAGCGTTGGGCGCTTCTGGTCGGCATTCCCGAAGTCCGAGCTTCAAATCGGTGACGGCGCTTGGTTTGGAGATTTATTCGCCGTTCTACGCCTCGGCTTTGGCGATCTGCCGATCAATGTTCTTCCGGCCGCCTTGGATACGCGTTCGGAGACGGTAGAGGCAGCGGCGCGGCCTTGTTAACGATGGACGCGTCAACGGTCGACGGTATCGGCTCAACCGCCATTGATCCAGCGCTGGCGACCACCCGTGTCGCCGGCCCGAAGCGCTACCTTCGAGCGCATGGTGTCGCGGAAAATCGTAGCTTGGCGGAGAAACTCGTACGATTGGTAGCGGGGGAGCGCTACCGTCTTTCCCCACACCAACCGAACTTACGATATCTCATCCAGTCCTTCGCATGAGGCAGTTCATAAGTCGCCGCCGTGGCTCAGCTCTTACTCTCTTAGAGACGTACGTTGAAAGGCTACGAACCCGATCGTCGGGCGAAAGCAGCGGAATTCGCGGAAACTCGAAAAGGGGCGCATGTTCGGCACCACCAGGAGAAGCAGTGCGGCGGAGAGAGTGTCAGTCAATCCCCATTGAAAAATAAGCACTTTCGACCTTGCCAAGTAACAAACACTGTTTGACCTACGGCAGAAAAATGGGGCTCCGCCTCCGACAAAAGTCTGTTCCGCCAATGCCCCGTCATCGACAACAATGACATAAAGTGGCTAGCTAGCTAGCGAGCGTTCCGGAACGGACCTCTTCAACACGATCCGCGATCAACTCTTGACCAAGTACATGGCCGCCGACGAGTGCCGTGCAGGATGTCTTCTTGTGACCATCGCAAAGGTTCGCGAATGGGAGCATCCGCAGACCGGCCAGCTCATCGGGTTGCGGCCCGACCCGGCCTTCGGCGCGTCGGGATATTTTCCCGCTTTGATGTCATCCTGAAACGTGATGTGGGCCGAGAGCGCCTTGGCATAGCTGACCTTGTGGGCGCTGCCGAGCGGAAGCAGTTTCGGGGCACGAGTCTGGCCCTCCTTCAGCATCTCCTTCGGCATCTCCCACGGCGAGTAGTACAGGCGCGACTCGCCGAGCACATGCAGGCGCAGGCCGCGTTCCAAGGTGTAGGCCTTCTGCTTGCGCTTGCCGGGGCGCTTGGGGTCCGGCCGCCGTCCGGCAGACCGAGCACGTCGGGAGTCTTGGCGGTTTTCGCGGGCATTTTGCGGGGGTCCCTTTTTTCTCATTCGACTGCGGCGTCAAGAGGCGTAAAAACGCGAAAAGATGCTGCAGCGCAGGCACTTCTGCGATCTGCAGTGAGGTGATGTGAGGCGAAATGCGTGGAGACTGAGGCGGTGTGAAGCTACCGCTGGCTGGGGCGGGAGGGATCGAACCCTGCAACAATCCATTGCCACACAAGGATTTTTCTATTTCGGCCCGCCCGTTTGATTCCATCTTTGATTCAAAGCAAAGTCCTCGTCGGAATGACCGACGACGAGGTGGCCTACATCGAGGCCAAGGGCTGGAAAGCGAGCGTCGTTCCCGAGCTGAGCATCATCCACCACTTCGCGAACTTCTGTGGATGAAACGCCGGAGCTTTGAGGTCCGCCGTATCGCTGGGAGCGTTGGTGCCCAGCGATGGGATCATACGCAACCACCGACACGACGGACCGCTGTTTGTGGCGGCGTGAGCGCTTGGGGCGAAGAGAAACAGAAGTCGTACAGCAATCTGGCCGTGGGACGTCCGACCACAAAAGCGTCGCACGAGACCGTTTTGTTGTCGGCGAGCGCCCCCATAACTTATTGGAGAAGAAGACTCTTTCCTTCGTGGCCGCACCCGGGCTAGAGCTTGGGACCCGCTGATTAAGAGTCAGCCCCGGGTCGAAAACAATCAATGACTTACTGGTCGCACCACTGGGCTTATCCGACCGAAAGTGGGCATTCGTCGCACGATCATAGCCATTGCACTGCCTGGATATCTTAACACGCGCTACTCTGACTTTAGGGGGTCAACCGCGACTACAAGGCGATCGATAGGTTCAAATCGGGGGCGTTCTCGGCTGCGGCTTCAACCTCTTCCTCGATGGCGGATTCGGGAGCAGTCAGCACGTTCGGGCCCTGGTAGTTGTCGATGTAGTCGAGCGCGTCCTCTATCCAGCGGCCCGGCTTCGGCGTGCCGTCGGCTTCCAGAGAATAGCAAACGTTGGACCGTCCAAAAGCGCCCTCCACCCGTGACGGGACCCGGTGCCGGCGTTTGCCCGGCGGCAGCAGAACGCAATCCTTCACAAGGGCTTTGCAGAGATGGCCGTACGCCTTCGGCTTGCCTGGCGAAGGCCGTATCCGCTCCCGCCAGACTTCGGCGTTCCTGTACCACCCGACAATCCAGCAACCGCCACCGACAGGCGCTTTTGCGACAAAAACAACAAGCACCTCCCGCAAACTGTCCTTCCCGGCGACGACGGGGTCGATGCGTTCCAGATTGAGGACTTCACTCCTCATGTTCGGCTGGAAATAACCGTAGAGCCTGCCGGCGGCGGGGTGGAAGTTATAAGCTTCGTGACCAATGTCGGCCTTGTTGTAACCGCCGCCCCCGATTGGCCGCTCGTCGCCTTCACGCGGCCCATCGTACGCCAGCATCCAACCGATGCGCGCAAACACGACGCGCCGCTCTCCATTATCCGAAGCCACGAATCCCCCAGCCTTCTCGCTTGACTTAGCGTCAGTTTATCACGCGCCCGGTCGAACGAAAAAGCGACTTGCCTCGATTCCTCACGAACAGCGGGCCGTCGATCATCGTCGACAGGCAGTTGATGACATCAATAAAAGCAGGCGGATCGATTGATATTGCGATCTCCTGCGGCTACGTCATACTCCAACTTGCAACAACTGGATGATTCAACCTTGCAAACGAGTACCTTCGTCAGCTCCCGCCGGCCAATCAGCTCCCGCACAGTTGGGCGACGATGACCTCCATGAAGGGTTTCACGCCGATTGTTCTCCCAGCCGCAACGACTGTCGTCGCCGCTTATCAGGTGACCAGCGGGCCGCCGGTTGCGGCGATCGCGCGGATACGGTTGTATTCAGCCGAGGAATGGGAGGCCTTCACCAACGAATGGGCGCACTATTTCTTCAAGGGCAAAACGGTTGTGAGGGCGACCGGCGCGGGTGACAAGGGTGTCGACATCGCCGTCTTCGACCCAGGTCAAGATTTTACGGGCGTGTGGGATGGGTACCAGTGCAAACACTACGACGATCCCCTACGGCCTTCCGATATTTACGTCGAACTCGGCAAGGTGCTGTGGTTCTCGTTCAGCGGAGACTATTCCATTCCCCGCAGTCACACCTTCATTGCGCCTCGCGGAATCGGAACGAAGCTCAACAACCTGCTGATGAACCCGGACAAACTGAAGCAGGAACTTATTGCCAACTGGGATAAGTACTGCCGCACCGAAATCACCAGCGCACAGGAAATTGCGCTACAGGGCCCTTTCCTCGCTCACGTCAACGCGATTAGCTTTGCGATCTTCAAGGGCAAGCAGCCGCTGTCGCTGATCGACGAGCATCGAACGTCGCCTTACCACCTGACGCGCTTCGGCGGCGGTTTCCCTGCGCGCCCCCTCGTGGCTTGTGCGCCAACGACCATTGGCCCGAATGAAACCAAATATGTCGAGCAGCTTTATCTTGCGTACGGCGATCACCTCAAGAAGCCCGTTGCGTCGACCGCGGATCTCGGCAAGCCTGCGTTGCGGGAACATTTTTCGCGACAACGCGAGGCGTTCTATCAAGCGGAAGCACTCAGGGTTTTTGTTCGCGATAAGGTCGAGCCAGGCACGTTCGAACGGCTCCAGCACGAAATTTTCGCCGGTGTTGTCGATACCAATGACGACGACTATCCAGACGGATACAGGCGTGTTGTCGCGGTCACAAAAGCGGCGCAGGACATGTCGATTACGGCGAATCCCATCGCACCAATAGCGCAAACTCAGGATCGGCACGGCATTTGCCATCAACTTGCTAATGACGACAAACTGAAATGGACGCGATAGAGCCCTCTCGGCAGCAGGTCACGTTCAACGGCCCGCTCGAAGCCGGCATTCGCGCCGTAGCCCTGCTCGGCGCGGCCTATCCAAAGGCGTTCGATCTGCAGCGCCTGACGGCACTCGACTATTTGCTTGTTAGAACCAAAACCATTGAGGGCGGCCCGGATAGTTTGCATCCACCAACACCGTTGCGCTCGCCCGACGCAGAAGTGCGGCGACGCGTCGTTCATCAAGGGCTGGTTCTGATGATGTCGCGCGACCTTATCGAGCAGGAGACGCAGGCGGCAGGGCTGATGTACGTGGCCGGTGAAAACGCTGCAGCTTTCCTGGATGCTCTTCAATCGCCATACCTCCTCAAGGTCAAAGACCGCTCTCATTGGTTGATCGAGCATTTCAGCAGCTACACTGACGCCGAGTTCAACGCGATCATTCGTCAATATTTCAGAGACTGGATTATTGAATTCCAGGAATTCGAGCGGAGCATCGGTGCCACATGACCGGTTATGCCCGCCTGCAGATCCAGCACGTGAGCTTCCTCGGCCCCGATAAGCCGGCAGCGATCGTCCGCTTCAAATCCGGGTTCAATGTGCTGTACGGCGCGTCCGATAGCTGATCCGAATAGACAACGATCGCATTGTTTTCCCGGATGTCGAGCAGGTAATGTGCGTGATCGACCAAGCGCTCGGTCAGCCGCTTGGCCTCGGCGATACGCTTATTGACGTCCCAAGTGTCGTACACCTGCCGACCTCCCTACGAGATTTGTTAATAGCGATGATCTTAGCCGCCCTAATACCAACCCCAGCACTTGGAGGCACGCCTTACGACGCTATTGCCGCGACAATCAGACAGGCTTGATACGCTCCTCGCTGTTTAGCCTCTCGACTATCTCTCTGATCGGGAGAACCTTCTCGAAAAACTTCTCAAACGCCTCATAGAGCGCCTTGCCCCAGTGCTCGCTGTCCTTGGCATCAAGAAACTCGATCAAGCGCTTATCAAAGGGATCTTCCTGGTAGTGGAAGACCGCATTGCGAAATCGACGAAGACGAGCTTCGTAGTCGTTTGCACCAAGCAGCGCGTCTATGGCTTCATCCTTCAATCCAAGCTCGCGATATCCCTCGATCACGACGTAGAAGAGCCCGTAGAAGACCGCCATCGTCTGCACTTGGGACCATTTCTGGGCTTCCGCGACCAACTGCGGTGGCATGCCTTCCGGAGCTTTGATTTCCAGGTGCATGCGAGCCTTCACAGCGTCGGCAGTGATCCAGTGCTTGTGAAGGGAAGCTATCGGCAGGCGCACTGCCTTCCGATCGTCGTCGTTGGTCTGCATGTGATGGACACTCTTGAGGATGTTCTGGCGCGAGCTATTAAGCTCCAACGGCTACCACTAGTTGCGGCACCATGGTAGCCTCTTCGCGGCAGGAGGAGGTACGGCTTGCGAATCGTCCACGTCGAGGTAGTCAATTTCAGAGGAATCAAGCAGCTCTCGTGGCATCCGGCACCTGGCACCAATTGCTTGGTGGGTCCGGGCGATTCGGGGAAGACGACTGTTCTCGATGCCATCGAGCTGGCGTTTGCTCCGCGCAACAGCGTCACCTTCGACGACACCGATTTCTACGCCGTGGACCCGAAAGCCAACCCGATCGCCATCACGGTCACTATCGGCGGTCTGCCCACTGAATTCCTGAAGGAGGATCGCTACGGCCATTACCTCAGGGGGTGGGATGAGGCCGGTAAGAGCCTGGAAGATGAGCCGGATGAAGAGCAGTCGGGGCTCGAACATGTGCTTTCGATAAGGCTCACCGTCGACCATAGCCTTGAGGCCGAGTGGACACTGTTTAACGAACGGGTCAGGCAGGGCCAGTTGAGCACCAGGGCGCTGGCCTTCCAGGATCGCCAGGACATCGCGCCGAGCCGGCTCGGACCTTATGCAGACCGGCATCTAGGCTGGGGGAGGCAGTCCGTACTCAACCGGATAACCAAGGGTCCGGCGGCATCCCGCGGGCTGATGGCGGAAGCGGGACGTGTCGCGCGCCAGGAATTCTCGAAAGACTCGCAAACGCTGTTCGCTGACACGATAAAGGAGGCAAAGCTGGCCGCTCGGCGGCTCGGCGTGCCGGTGGGTGACCGGCTTCACGCGATGCTCGACGTCCAGGCCATGGGGCTGTCCGGTGGCGGTATCTCCCTGCATGAAGGAGACCTGCCACTGCGCCGGTTGGGCGTGGGTTCGTCGCGCCTGTTCACGGCTGCCCTGCAGGACTACGCCAGAGCCAAGGCGTCGGTTGCGCTCATCGACGAGGTCGAACACGGCCTGGAGCCGCACCGCATATCCAGGCTGCTGCGGGAGCTGAAAAAGGACAAGGCCGACGGTAAGACCAAAGCCCAGGTGTTCATGACCACGCACTCCCCAGTGGTCCTCCAAGAACTCAGTATCGGCGAATTGTATATCGTCAGGCGCCATCCCGAGACGGGCGCTGCGACCATCGTTCCTGCCAACACGCCTTATCCCGGGCTGGACGTGCAGTCTCAGCCGCGCGCAAACCCGCAGGCCTACCTGGCGCCGGCCATTCTGGTCTGTGAAGGAAAGACCGAAGTTGGGCTTGTCAGGGGTCTCGACGACTACTGGGTCAGCAAGGAACGCCTGCCGTTCTCTACCGCCGGGGTCGTGCCGGTGTCCGGCGGCGGCGTCGACAAGGCGCCGGTGACCGCCGGCTACTTCCGCGCGCTGGGCTATCGAGTCGGCCTCCTGCTCGACAGTGACTGCGAGCCAAAGGACGACAAGATCCTGGGCGAACTCAGCTCGGCTGGCGTGACGACCTTTCGCTGGGCCCCGGGCCACGCGACGGAAGATCACCTGTTCCGGGATCTTCCAACTGACGCGGTAGCCACGCTCATCAAGGCCGCAGCGGCCATTCAGGAGAGCGATCAAACGTTTCTCGACCGCCTCTCCAGCAAATATTCCAAAAAGCGTTTTAAATCGGTCGCAGAAGTCCAAAAGGCTGCGGATGATCCCGAACTTCGCGTTGCGCTCGGCGATCTTACAAAGTCGAGGGGCAAGCCGGGTGAGCGCGGGTGGTTCAAGGACATCAGCCATGCCGAGTGGATCGGACGCAGGCACGTCGGCCCGCACCTCGACGAGCTGAAGGGCAAGTTTCCTGAGACAATCGCTGAAATTCGGGCTTGGGTAGACCGTGAGCAATGAGCCCATCGTCGACGCGGTTCTGAGTTCGAGGCTCGGGTCCGTAGTTGCGCCCGCCGGCTGCGGCAAAACCGATTGCATTGCCGACGTGGTGAAGGCCGCGGGCGGCCCGGCCAAATGCCTCGTGCTCACACACACCTTGGCCGGCGTAGATTCATTGCGTCAGCGGCTGAAGGAGAAAGGCGTCAGCCTTAACCGCACGGACCTGGAGACGATTGCCGGCTGGTCATTGAGATTTGCGGCAGCGTTCCCGCGGAGGTCAGGCCTCAGAACCCGCGAGCCCCGCGGTGAGGAATGGCCGGCCGTATACGCCGCTGCCACACGGCTTATTCGCGGTGGATTTGTCACCGGGGTTCTGAAAGCGTCTTACCAACGCGTGCTCGTGGACGAATATCAGGATTGCACCGTCGAGCAGCACGCCCTGATCCTCGCGCTATCGCATAATCTGCCGACTTGCATATTTGGCGATCCGCTGCAGGCGATCTTCGGCTTTCGCAATGAGCAGCTCGCGAATTGGAAAACCGTTACCACCGACTTTCCACAGATCGGCGCGCTCAAAGAGCCCTGGCGATGGAAGCGGGTAAAGAACGACAAGCTCGGGTGCTGGCTCATCGGCATCCGTGACCAGCTGGAGCTAGTTAACCGCGTCGACTTGGCCGCGGCGCCGAGATGCGTATCACACATCATTCCGCAGTCGTCGACTAAGCAAGACCTGCTCAAGGCGAATCTGTCGGCGGGACGATCGGTCAAGCTTCGCGGCGCCGAGACGCTGATCGTCATCGGTGACAAGGCGAGCGAGCTTATCCGCGGATCACTCGCCGCGAAGCTGAAATGCTGCGCAATCGAGCCGGTGGCTTGTCAGACCCTCGGCAGCTTTCTGGAGAAAATCGAGGCTTGTACGGCGCGGGATCGCCTCACTGCGGTCCTAGATTTGGCAGCCGGTGCCATGTCGGGCTTGGCGAGAACCGAATTTGAGCGCCGCGTGGACCGCCTGGCGGGAGGATGGAAGCCTAGGAACAAGCTCACCGAGGCCGAGCGCGCGGCGCTTGATCTCCTCGCATCGAACGAGCTCGCGCACGTCCTCAGCCTCCTGGAGTGCCTGCGGCGGCAGCCCGGCGTGGTGGCCTTCCGGAGAGAACTGCTGTCAGCCGTGCAGAACACCCTCAGGCTGTTGGTCCGGGGCGAGCACTCAACTCTCGCGGAAGCAGCCTGGCACGTTCAGAACAAGATGCGGCACGCCGGGCGGCGCTTGGCGCAGCGGTCTGTCGGGAGCACACTCTTGGTAAAGGGCCTGCAGTTCGATCACGCCATCATCGTTGCACCGGAGAAGCTTAGCCGCAACGATCTGTACGTCGCGCTTACCCGCGCCTCTCGAACGATCACCGTGGTTTCGGCAACCCCAACATTAAGCGTGAAGGCGGTGCCCCCGCCGAAGCCGAGCAAACGGGGGCAAGCGAAGCATGAATGACTCGTCCCTTGGCCTCTCCTTTAACCTGTTAGTACAGGTATGGCTCTGATGCTCTTGTTTCTCGCCTCTGTCATCGAACAGCTGGATCTCGCGCTGGAGCAAATCTCCAAGGGAGACGTGCACTACGCCCGCTTTGGTATCATGCTTACAGACAACGCCGTCGAATTGATCCTTCATCAAATTGCAAAGGACAAGGCGTCAAACCTCAAAATGTACGCCTGGCAGAAGGAGGCTTACGAACATCAGGCGGCATTGGATAGCGCGTTGGGCCGCAATTTCGATGCGAAAATCAAGTTTGCGAAGATCGCGGGCGGCTTATCAGACGAGATCGCGCAGACGATCACAACCATGCACGGCTATCGGAATGAGGTCTACCATGTCGGCCTCAAACACGAATCGCTCCTGCCGGCGCTCGCGCCGTTCTATTTTGATGTCGCGTGCGGCTATCTGAGTTCGTACAGGCCAAAAGGCCTGGGCTGGGGTTCAAACCAGAAATTGCCAGAGCGGTCGAAGAAGTATTTCAAGGGCGACCCATTCTTTTCGGTGGGGTTCGATGACTTCTCAAACGGTTGCAAGGCGCTACGTGAGGCATGTAATCACGATCCGCGTCATACGATTACTGCTCTGGCCGATGAATTGGACGACGTCATTGAACAGCAGGACGTTGGGATCGGCATCATCGCGCGTGGCGTGTACGAAGGACAGCAGACGACGCGCGACGTTGCTGTTCTCGATACCCAGGCCTGGCGCCTTGCCTTTTCGAAAGAGGGCAAGGCATTCGCGGCCCAACGCGGCTGGAACGGCAATATGCGAGAGTTTATCGAGTGGCTTCGAACCAGCTATCCTCACAAGTTTCGATCCGATCCCATCGTTTCGTGGAAGGCACAAGCAAAGCGTCTGCGTGCCGGGAAGGACCCGCACGCTGCATTGTCGACGTACCAGTCCTTCATGGCGTCGACACTCGATCTTCGCGAGGCGATCGACGAGTCAGCGGCGGCGGCGGAACGGGAAATCGACATGCTGATTGATCGCGCGCGTGACAAGTGATCAGACCGGCTCAGGTTCGCGCAATCGTTCCACGAGCCCGCGCGCAGCTTCCAATAACGCTGGCAGATTCTCTTGCGTGATGCTCCAGATGAGTTCGGGATCAACGTCGCGGTATTCATGCCGCAGGAAATTGCCCAGGGTTTCGATCTTGCGCCAGGCAATATCCGGTGCGGCTTCTTTCAGTTCGACAGGCAGGGTCTTGGTGGCTTCCGAGATGATGAGCAATCCATGCTCCACGGCCCGCTGCAGCACCCAAGAATCCTCAAAGTCCATTCTCAATACTCCATCAAGCGCGCGATTGATGGCCTCGACTTCACCGATAATGTGCAAGAGCCGGATAAGGGGCGTTTTGCTGAGCGCCATCAGAAAACGCGGATGGCCTCGCGTTCAACATCATCCCGGATCAACTTTGAGAGACCCGTCCGGGTGCCATAATCGACATTGACGGGCAGCGCCGCTTTCAGAACGTCGTAGGCGCCTATGAAGGCATCGAGATCCAGCTCGGTGCCGGGGGCCCGATCAATAAACACGTCGACGTCGGAGTCGGGGCCTGCTTCATTTCTCGCGTACGAGCCGAACAAGTACTGTCCGCCCACACCAAAGGCCCGCAGTTGCGGTTCTACAGCCTTCAGGCGCGAAATGACTTCTATCGTCTGCATGCGCGTACAATACCACAGCTCCATGGACGACGGCAAAAGGGTCCGCTGACATGCTCCATCAATGCGGTCGCGGTGCTGGCTTGGTCGACACGCATCGTCGTAAAATCGCAAATGCGATTAGCCGCAGAGGCCGTCCCCGTAGTCAATAGCACAATAGGAGGGACCCGCGCGCGCTCGCGGAGTGCCCTCACGGCTTACTCAGCGGCGCGCTGCGGGAGGTTCCTGTTGACCCACGTGGGCGCCGGAATGGTGCAGCCCGGCGGGTGGTGCATTCTAGGAGAGGCAAGCGCATTATCTTCTACATTCCTGGTCAATCTCGGCGCAGACAGCTATTTACATCTCAGTGCGCCAGGACGGCCCAGCAGATAAAGGAGCAAAGTGCAAAACGATCCAATCGAACCCGAGGAAGAAGGGGAATACTATTCACTGCCTGAAGAAGCGCTTCAGTTCCTCCCCGAAGAGTGGCGGAACCATTTCCAAGCGATCGCGGACAATGGACGCGCTATCCTCGAATCTGTCGACAAGGAATTGTCGCAGCTTGTCAGAATGTCGAAGTCGTTCACCTCGCTGGTAGCCTTGAAGCATTCGGCAAAGCGGCTGTCAGAATACAAGTTCGCCGCCGACATGGATGCCATACTCGAACTCGATATGCTCACGACGGTATTTGTCGTGACCTATGTTCGCTTACACCAGGATGGAAGCGGCAGCGGCTTCTCCCGCAATAGCCTTCCCGCCAAGCTCCGCGGGGTGCATGATCATATCATCGACATAAGGAACAAGAGATTCGCTCATAACGACGATCACCACTCCGTCTCGAACGCGATGGAGATCGGCTTTGAGGGCAACCGCTTTCTCGTCAAATTCGATCTTACGCTCGAATATCAAGTTGGAGGCGCCACAGAGTGGCAGGAGTTGGTCAAATTCCTCGACGCAATGACCGTCGATAAGATGAAAGGGCTACTTATTCGGCTCAAGGAGAAAACCGGTCACGACTGGGTCTGGCCGGCCGGCCCCGCGCCAGACTGAGCGGCTGGCACGGCTCGCACATGCTGTACCGTCAATGCCTCATGCGTTTTCCCGTCTTCCCAGCTCATCGTGAGCCAGCTGGTCGACGGAGGGTAAGAAATGATGATCCTTGCTGGCCGATACCTTGCCCCCCGTAGAAAGGGATATTTGTCGACATCAAGCGGTTCGAGCAACAACACGAAGCCCAGGCCCAGGATGTTCAGCGCCAACGCTTCGATATCCTCTTGAGCGTTTGTGAGGGGCTGTAATTGGAAGCGCGGGCGATTCGACGTCCGATCGCCCGCGTTCATGGTGCAATAGAGGCCGGCACCCTCCGGCCAGTGGCGCGGGTCGTCGAGCATGTCCAGTATCGCGGAGTCCCGCGAGAACGCGCCGGAAAGGGGGGTCCGCCCCCTTGCAAGATTCTTCGAAACTGCAGCGGCCTTGGCGGTCTTTAGGAGCCACCTCTCTATGTCATGCCCCGAAACAAGGGCGTGCCTCATCCTCTCGTCGCGTTCGAGATACGATTTTAGCGCTGCAAAGAAATAGTGCGCTGCGTCGTCGAGCGGATGCAGCGTGCTGTTGTGCTTGGTGCATAAGCAGTTCGTACGCAGGCTTTGCGGCGCCAGTATCTTCTCCTCGTCCGGCGCAAGCCAGGGCAAACCCCCAATCGAAAACTCGCCGTCTCCCATCAGAACCCTTATTACCGACTCTGAGATGATGTGTTCGCCCGAGATGGGGGCAACGCACGACGCCAGCTCCTTCATGTAGCACTTGGGCACACTCGACGACCGTGGAAGCGACTTCAGCCCGAGAGTGGCGGCGGGCTTGTACCACTCCTTGCCGTTGAAGCAACAAAGGCGCGCGGCTTTCTTCGAGCCACAGGGACAGGGGCCGTTTAGAATCGCCTCTCGTTTTCGCCTCGCCTCACCCATCGGCCAGCCCCTGGATTGTTCGAGGCCTAGCGATAGCCCCTCTTGAGCTTCTTCGTCCGTTCGAGGCCAGAGCAATGTCAGCTGCGCCCCGACTGCGATAGGTTTCGATACGAACCGTACCGGCACGGCCGATGCGACCCCATTCCCGGACGAGCGAGCATTCACCGAACAGCGTGGGCTGTACGTCCAGCTTGTAGAACCGCGCCATATTGCGGTGGTTATCGATGCGAGTGAGCATGATTGTGGTCATGCGTTTTCCTCCTCTTCTTGTTTTTTGATTGATCCAAGCGAGTCTGCAGCCGGCTCGATGCCAAGCAGACGCTTTGCGTCGTCCCGCAGCTCGCCTTTCGGCGAAACGAAGCGATAAAGCGTCTGGCGCGTGACACCGAGCTCATCGCAGAGCTTGCCGACCTGCGTGTCACGGCTGGCCATGCCAACCTGGGCCAACCGCACCTTCGCCGGAGTCATCTTGAACTTGCGACCCCCTCTCCGGCCCCGAGCCCGGGCTGACGCCAGCCCCGCCCGGGTGCGCTCTGAGATCAGCTCGCGTTCGAACTCGGCCAGCGCGGCGAAGATCCCAAAAACGAGCTTGCCGCTGGCCGTCGTGGTGTCGATCGACGAACCGTGACCGGTCAGCACTTTAAAGCCGACGCCGCGCTCGACGAGGTCATGGACAGTGTTGACGAGATGGCGCAGATCCCGGCCAAGCCGATCAAGCTTCCATACAACGAGGATGTCGCCTTCCCGCACCGCCTTCAGGCAGGCCGCAAGACCGGGGCGGTCATCGCGGCGGCCGGAGGCCCGGTCCTCGTAGAGGTGATTGGTTTTGATGCCAGCAGCAAGCAAGGCATTCCTCTGCAAGTCCAAAGTTTGAGAGCCATCCGCTTTGGATACCCTCATGTAGCCGAGTTGCATCTTCCTCCTGTCACTCAAACGTTCGGTTACGTGACAGTCCTGGCGAAAGACCCCAGCAAACGAAAATCCGTCACTTATCCCGTATTGCAGACTAAGGCTCACAAACGGATTCCGACAAGACGTTGAGTGACGTTCCTAATCAGTTGTGTTGCAGAGTTGTGTTCATGGGTGCCCTCTCGGCCTCCAGAGATTCGTTTCCCTGGAACGACCCGGATGCTAGGCTCTGTCCAGAGACGATATCTTGGTAATCATGCAGCTTGTCAGCCCAGAAGAATGGGATCTAGCGGCCCTTGCTGATGATGGGCGCCGAGCAGGGCTTCTCAATCCGCCATCACCGCGCGAGCTGATCCAAGCCGTCGTCAAAGACGCCGAGCACTCGGCCAGTCAAGGCAGGGTCCATCTAGCGTGGGAGCCGGCAATCGATCAGGATGCTCCGGCCGATGCCGCCCGCCTCTGGGCGCGAATACCCGTCACCGAGACCACTTTCGACCAACTCTTTAACGGTCGCAGCCGCTACCGCGCTCAATACTACCTCTCGCCCAAGCAAGGCCTGATCTTCAATCGCGCTATCGTCGACTGCTTGATCCCAGCGGTTGAGCAGGCATACGCCCTCACTCCGCTCGCCGTGCCATTCGAATTGGCAGAGCAATCAATTCGTGAGGCGCACTCAAAGATCTGGATTTTCAAGGACCAAGAGGCGTTCGACGAGGCCCCGGAAAATGTTCTGAATCCGCCGCGCTGGGTCGACAACCAGGCTACTCGTGGCCGGCGCATCCCGCTTCCAACTCATTTCTCGATCGACCTAAAAGGAACGTTCATCAATCCGAAGACCGGGAGGCCGTGGGTGCACGAATATAAGCTCGACCGCGCCGAAGACCTCCATGCCAGAGGGTTTGTGTAGCTCCGACACGGCGCAACTAGCCGTGTCACTAGCCCGCCCAGCGAACTGACAGCCACGCACCGCGCCGCGAAGCGGGACGCAAGGCCATACGGGCCGCCCCGGGCGGCTGGAGATGTGCCGGCCTTAGATTGACAAGTTAAGCGTGTACACCCATCTCCTTGAGTAAACATAGCCCTCAAGGAGCCGGGATGGCTTCGATCTATGCGCTATATTCCTGTCGTGACGGGAGGGTGCGGTACGTCGGATTGACGACCGGCACCACTGATCGGCGTTTCTACCAGCACCGCCGGGGGCCATACGACGGCATAGGCGTCGTGCGAAGCTGGATGCACGACGAATGGCGGGACGGCTTTCCGGTTCGCATCGCATTGCTGGAGCGGTGTGAATACAACGTCGTCGACGAACGCGAAACTCACTGGATCAACCTGTTCGACAATCTCTTGAACGAACGAAAATACTACCGGCCACACCTGCGGGAGTCCTACAGAGCGAGGACGCCCAAAATCCCCAGCATCAATGCATACATGCGGCATCATATTTTCAACTTCGAGGGCAGACATGGTGTCCACTATCGGCACAGCATTGATATGTATTTTGTCCTCGTGCCGGATCGGCGCGAAGGCCTTCGCCCTTTGATTGGCGACGAGCTTCCCGGAGGGAGCCGGCCGATGTGGTTTTCTGATCTGGCCCGGGCGCTCAACGCACGTGACCGGTATCGAAGCTTTTTCCCAAAAGATCAGTGGCCGCGCGATCGACTATCCGTAGCAGCTTAGGCATTCTTAGCCGACCAAGGAACCTGTTCGCCGGCCGGCAGTAGGAGGGTTTGCTCGCCACACAGCTCTATGTCGCGCTTACGCAACCCGCAAAATGGGGACCTTGCTTCCAGAGGTTCTATCGGCATTTCACACGTGTCGTCATCTTGGAGGTCAGCCCATTGTGTTCACGATCGGTCTCTGATCAGCCTACTCGTTCGGAATCGTCCAGAAGGGCAGCGCCGTCGCTACCCCTATCGCGCTTTGCCCGCGAGCTTTGTATTTTGCCTTGCCGCTGACGAATTCGACCGGACCAAACACGGTGAACCAGTCCATGAGGGGGTGGGTGTCCATAAACGCAGGAATCGCGGCTATCAAACGATCAATGAGCCTGACATTGCCGTACTTCTCGACGTGCGCCAGCACAGAACACGCGACCTGATGCAGGTCCTGGCGCAACTCCATCAGCTCCGCGTTGAGCGCGCCAAAATCGACTTTGTTGGGCAAGTCGCCGAGAGTGGACTGAGCGCCGGATTCCTGCTGCTGCACCCTCAGCAGACCCGTGTCTTTACGCCGGCGTTTGAAGTCATCTATCAGCCTCAGAATCGGTCGAGTATGGTTCATCTTTGTCACTTGGCTTCCCCCACCCTCAACAATCCGAGCCACCCGCTGTTTTCGACGTAGTCATCGTAAAATCGCAAATGCGACAATGCGATTAAGCCAGTTTTCGGAATCGATCGACCAATTGACCGTACCGAGCACCATTTTCGCCGGGAAAATGCTGACACCATGCGGCAAGGAACCGTTTCTCCAATTCCGGCCTCTTTTCACGCCGCAGAATGATGGCAATGCGCCAGGCATAGTACGGCGCCGGCACTTCGCCAATCTTCAGATATTTGGCGAAGGCCTCGGCAACGATGGCCGTCTGCTCTCCGAGATCGTTATTGATTGCTTTTAGATGATTTCGAAATTCGCCTTCATTCAATGAAAGAAAAGCAGGACCGGATGACGCTTGATTCCAGGTTTCGCCGGTCGCAAGCATTCGCTCGACAACAACATGTTGGCTGGCGGACAAATCAGCGATCTCTTGACGGGACAACGGCGGCGTCTGCTCCATGCACTCGATCAACACGAGCAGTGCATCGTAATCGAGTTCACTCGCCTTATCTCCAGACAAAATAAAAGACCCCTTCTCCTCTTCCCATGCCACCTTTACTAGTTAGTTGCCCAAGCCGGATTGTAGGTACGGCCGAAACGGATGGCGGGACAGCAGAACAAGCTTATACTAAGAAAGATCTGCACGAACGCCAAAGCGCTCGAAAGCGATCTCTGCCAAATGGTGCCAAACCAAATCGTCAGAGCCTATTAGGCTGGCCGTTTGCTTTGCACCACTAAAATCGCCAGTGCTACTTGCAGCAGGGCTGAGCGAAGAGCTATCTCGGCACTCTCCTTGGAATTGAGCGGGCCCTCGAGCTTTTTCGAGATCGCACCCAGTTTGGGCATAATCGACATCAGCCCCTGTTTTGCAGCAAACGACATGCTTTCCTTCGATTCCCTTTCCTTCATGGCGTCATCGACGCAATCGATATCGCGGGCGAGAACATAGGCCATGAAGCGCGCCGCAGCCTCGTGACGACCCTTTATCCCGGCAGCCGCCCCCGTGGAGGGCACATTGATAAGGGTGATGCTGCACAAAGTCGACCTCGCGGCAGTTCACCAGCGGAAGATCCTCATCTAGCATGATCTCCGTTGTTATTCTTGCGTTGTGCCACCAGTCGCCGTTGGCGTAGCGAAGTGGCCCGTCGTCGGTGGTCGGGTCGTAAGGAACGACCGGGAGATCGCGTAGATCCTTATCAGAGACCAGAAATCGGCACGCCGGCGTTTTATAGCGGATGGTCTCGACCCAGTAGACCTTCCGCTTTTCCACGATGTCCGCGAGGTCATAGCCAAAACGCACATTTCCGTATCGGTACCCGTGGTACCAGGTGTTCGGCGACAACCAAACCACTGTAGTCCGAGTTTTGTTGAGTATGCTCTCGTCGGAAATGAGCCGCCTCCCAATTTCCCGATCATCGAGAATGCGCAGCGACGAACTGGTGTGGGTCACGTGATAGATGCGGTCGAGTTTGGCGCAGTCGTCAACGACCCGTGCGGCTTTCGGAAGTTGGCAAGCGAATTCAGTCCAAGGTTTCGACATTAAACGGCTTTCTGATGAGCGGCGGGCCGTGGATACCGCGGCGGGTGCGGTAGCGTTGATGACGGTTGGCAACAGCCGTGGAGCCTCGTGTAAAGCCGTCTCATCTCGGCGTCTCGACTGGAAATTGAGATTTTATGATCTTTGGCAAGTCCGGCATTTTCGGGCACCTGGTCTTGCCGCAGACAAACGGAGCGGCCAGCTCCTCGGCAATCAGCACATCGCCGATATTTCTGCCGTCGAGTAGCAGCATGCCGCACTTTCGATTATTGCACTTGTTCGTGCCGATCGTGCCGGCCGGGCAGGAGCAGTCAACCTCAGTCAGGTCCAGCGAGCCGCTTCGTAGCAGCTCGATGAAGCGCTCCTTCGCAATGACCGCCAGAGCTCGCTCGTCCGCTGATACCTTGCGACGTGGCGTGGTGATTTCGGGGGCGTCGAACCCGACCAGACGATAACGATGTGGCCCAACGTCAATGGTATCGCCGTCAACCACGCTAATGGAGTTGAAGTCGATAGGATCCGCATGAGCCACGCTTGGCGGTAGCAATGCGCACATGACCACCGCGAAAGCCATGAGGCGCCTCATGCTGCCGCGTGCTCGCTTACGACGGGCCTGAGACATCAAATTTCTTCCACTTCGTCGGTGGAAGCGACCTTCCACTCTGAAAGTGGTTCTCGCACTCGACCTTCAACTCGGCTTTGTCGACCGGTGCATCGAGGTGAACATCGAAGCTCGCCTTGAACGTTCTGAGCTGCTGATCCTTTTCATCGAAGCTCCAGGCCCCTTTGCCTTCTGACACGGCGCCATCGATTCGAAGGAAGGGAAAACAGGAAAGTTTTTCGGCCCCGCCCTTGAACAGTTGCGCTTCGATCCTCATCGAGTATGGCGGCTTCCTGCCCCTCAATTCGCCGGACACGTCGTATACATCGATCGTCAAGATTGTCAGAGGAGCCGGAGGTGGAAAGAGCCAATCCTTCACCTTGGCGATATTCCCGCCAAGGCCGACGATCAAGGCAACGGCGGCGGCGGCCGCAGCAAGCCGCGCCTAGACACTGCTGAAAAATTCCGACACCGTTCCCCCCGACAGATCGGTATATCTGAACAGTTGAGTATCCATTGCGTCTTGCTTTTCGTAAAGCCTATGGTCTGCGAAGTAACGTGTTGGGCCTCCGGGTGCGGCTCAGCGCGTGTCCTCCTTGTCGGCACCACGCATCACAATCTTCAGCCCATCATCGGGCAACGGCCGCTGCAGGGCCTTCGCCTCGTCCCATGGCGCGCGCAGCCAGACATCGCGTTCCTCGTCCGTGGTGAGGATCACCGGCATGGCCTTGGGGTGGATCGGCTCGACAACCGCGTTCGGCGTGGTGGCGCATTGCCTCACCCAGAATGTTACTGGACAACTTCTCGCCGATGATTGGGTCGGTGCCATCGAATTGGTTCGGTGGCGTCTATGGCGGGAAAGATCAGCATGGGCGCGCGGCGCGAGGTGGTGGCGACGGCATTCGTCGCGAGCGCCGGCAATGCTAGTCAGTTCCGAAGGGCCAAGGACCTCGCCGCGTGGCTTGGGTTGGTCCCTCGCGAACACTCAACGGGTTGGTAAGAAGACCCTCCTGGGGATCAGCAAAAGAGGCAATCACTACCTCAGACGGCTGCTGATTCACGGCGCAAGGTCATGCGTCATGCATCTGAACCGTACTTCCGATCGCCTGGGTTCGTGGCTGACCGGCCTCGAAAAGCGCATGCATACCAACAAGGTCACCGTGGCCCTGGCTGCAAAGATTGCGCGGGTGGCCTGGGTCATCCTTTACGCGGCCCGGCTCGACCTACGAGCGGCGCCTTCCCGCATTCCCGTAGGCCCGGGCAGCAGACTGCGAGGTTCGAGTCCTGATGACGAGACAGTTGATCGGCGCCGCGTAAGCCCTTCGCCGAAAACATGCCCGATTAGCTATCTGGGAACGCGGCGTGCTGATCTCATCATGCCTGGCTGCAACCGCAGCCCACTCGCGAGAGGCCGTGCGCGGCGGCGATCAGGGTGAGACGCGCTCTCATCCTGATTGTCGCGCTATAAGGCCGGATACATTTACGCAGACTGTCGAAGTCGGATCGCTCAAGAGCCTTGCACGGGCGGGGCAGACCATACATTTCGGCGGATCACGTCCTGCAGCATCTCCTTGTCGAGCGACAGATCGGCGACCAGCTTCTTCAGCTTGCCATTCTCCTCCTCGAGCTGCTTTAACCGTCGCATCTCGTTCGGCAGCAGCCCGTCATACTTCTTCTTCCAATTGAAGTAGGTCGCCTGGCTGATCCCGGCCCTGCGGCAGATCTCCGCCACCGCACCCCCGTCGCTGCCCTGCTTCAGGATGAACGCCTTCTGGGCGTCCGAAAACTTCGAGGCCTTCATCGTCGTCGCTCCTCCCAGCCGGGTGGATTTACGCAGCGCAAACTCTAGGCAAAAATGGTCCAGTTTGCCGGCCTCAGATCATCACGTCGGTGAGCTATTTAAGGCTCTTGATAACGAGCGTGCCAGGACTTTGCGGTTTTCTGGAGTGTTCATCATCGTCGCGTGATTGCCTGGAATCGGTGTGGTATCAATGGCCGCTGCACTCAAAACCCTGTCCCAGCCTCGCATCGGCGAGCTCATCTCTGGAGCTATTGAGCTCTTGTCTAGTCGTGCGCAACAACTTACGGAAGAATCCGTCGCGTAAAACTGATGTACCTCAATTGGCAGCGACGGAGCCCGATATAGCTGCAGCGCCCTTTGAAACTGCTCAATTCTCTCGTACATCAAAGCATCATTGTGATCCGGAGGTATAGCTCCTATTTGATGAGCCTTCTCAAGTAGTTGAGCGATTGAACTGTGCCGTGCAAAGCGCTTTAATAGTTTAAAGTGCTCGTCCTCAAGGGGTTCAAGAGTTTCCAGCACCACTTCGCATACCATCTGGGTGGGCGTCATGCCGGCTGGCTTTGCGGGTAGGGTAACATCAATGAACGCCACAAATGAGACAGTTTCATTGAGGCTCAGTAAGTGCTCGGCTATGGCGTAAGCCAATATTCCGCCTGATGAGTATCCAGCAAATCGATATGGACCCCTGGACCGTATCTCCCTGATCGCCGGAATGACTTGCGAGGCTATCGCTTCAAGAGTTGGTGAACAAACTTCACTGAAAGAAGGCCACGGTAGACCATAGATTGGACAGTCCGCGTCCATTTCCTCCACCAAGTTGAGGATATAGGAACAATCTCCTAAGCCTGTGGGAACAAAGAACAGCGGCGGCTGCGATCCGGTTGCGCGAACACAAATCACTCCCGGACTACTGGGCTGTGGCTCCAAATGAACCTTCAATGCAAGTTCCTTCAGAACAGGAGCTTGGAAGAGATCGGCGGCGGTAAACTTGAACCCGGCATCGAGCGCTCGACTGAGAAGCCGCACCGCTAGCAGTGAGTGCCCGCCCAGTTCGAAGAAGTCGTCGTGGCGTCCGACCCGCTCCACACCGAGAAGCTCGGCCCAGATCTGTGCCAGCGTGATCTCGATCTCGCCCTGCGGCGCCTCATAGGCGGCGCGATGCGCATACGCCTCATCGTCCGGCGCAGCCAGCGCCTTGCGGTCCAGCTTGCCATTCACCGTCAGCGGCAGCGCCGCCAGCCGCACGAACGCCGATGGCACCATGTACTCCGGCAGGTGTGCACTTATGTGGGCGCGCAAGGCGCCGGCAAGCTCGCTTCCCTCCAGCCCGTCCGAAGCTGCTTCCGGCGACACCACATAGGCGACAAGACGCTGCTCGCCGCCGGGGACCTCGTGCGCCACCACCACCGCCTCGCGCACGAACGGGTGCTCGCAAAGCCGCGCCGCGATCTCGCCCGGCTCGATCCGGAAGCCGCGGATCTTCACCTGGTCGTCGTTGCGGCCCAAAAACTCCAGATTGCCGTCCGGCAGATAGCGCGCCAGATCGCCGGTGCGGTACAGCCGGTCGCCGTCCACAAAGGGACTGGCGATGAACCGCTCCGCGGTCAGCTCGGGCCGGTTCAGGTAGCCGCGCGCCACCCCCGCCCCGCCAATGCAGAGCTCCCCGACCGCACCGAACGGCACCAGCCCGCCATGATCATCCAGCAGATACACACGCGTGTTCGCAATCGGGCGGCCAATCGGGACAATGGCCCCATCAAACCCATCGGGGCAACTCCAGGTCGCCGCACAAACTGTTGCTTCGGTAGGTCCATAAGCATTGATAATGGATGCTGGAGCCAGACTCCGGATGAGTTCTGCCTTCGGCAGCTCTCCAGCAAGAATGAGAACTTGCGATCCCAAGCCTTCCAGCTTCTGGCTTCCCTGAAGCAAGGCTGGAGGCAGCGTCGCGTGCGTGATGGCTTCGCTTCGCAGATAATCCGATAGCTTGTTACTCGCTTGACGGAGCTCATCCGCCGGCAAATGCAATGCGGCTCCCGAACCAAACGCCATAACAAGCTCCGAGGCGCTTGCATCAAAACCGAAGGAGGCGAACTGCACCACGCGGCTGTTGCAACAAACGCCAAAAAGCCCGATCTGAGCCAAGCTGAGATTGACCAAGCCGCGATGCTCGACCATGACCCCCTTGGGGGTGCCTGTGGATCCGGAGGTGTAGATCACATAGGCGAGATGGCGTGAGGTGAGGCCGAGCGCACGCGGGTCCGGATCCGACGCCGGCAGATTTGCCCATTCCGGCGTCGCCGCCAGATCCACCACCGCCAGATCGCGTAGCGCATCGTCGCCCAGCGCCGATCGCCCCGCTGCATCGGCCAGCAGCACTCGCGGCGCCGCATCGTCGAGAACCTGCCGCAGCCGCGCCGGCGGATAGGCCGGGTCCAGCGGCAGGTACGCCCCGCCCGCCTTGAGGATCGCCAAAAGCCCGACCACCATCGCCACGCTGCGCGCAACGCAGATCGCCACCGGCTGGTCCGGCTTCACCCCAATTGCGATCAGATGATGCGCCAGGCGGTTGGCCCGCGCATTGAGCTCGCCATAGCTGACGCGCTGGTCCTGATAGACCACCGCCACCGCCTCCGGCGCTTTTTGCACCTGCGCCTCAAACAGCTCATGGATGCACTGCTGCTCAGGATACGTCACCGCCGTCCGGTTCAGTTCCTCCAGCAGATACGCGCGCTCGTCGGCTGGCAGCAGCTCAATCCGCCCGACCGCTTGCTGCGCATCGGCAACCATCGCCCGCAGCAGCGCCAGCAGATAACCACGCTGCCGCTCGATGGTCGCGCGATCGAACAGCGCCGTGGCATAACCCAGCGTGCCAGCGATCACCTCACCCTGCTCGCCAAGGCTCAGCTCCAGATCGAACTTGACCTGATCGAAGCCGTCTGCCGCCGCCTCCACCATCAGCCCAGGAAGGTCGAACGTCCCAGCGGCGTTGTTCTGCCAGGCCAGCATCACCTGGAACAACGGCGTGTGATCAAGAGCCCGGGGCGGCTGCACGATCTCCACCACCTGCTCGAACGGCAGGTCCTGGTGCTCCTGCGCTCCCAAGACCGTGCGCCGCGTCCGCTCCAACAGCTCCGACACGCTCGGCTCGCCCGACAGGTCCAGCCGCAGCACCAGGGTGTTGACGAAGAAGCCGATCAGCTCTTCGATCTCGCGGCGACCGCGATTAGCGCTCGGCACGCCAATCGCAAGATCGTCCTGTCCCGACAGACACGACAGCACCGCAGCCCACCCCGCCAGCACCGTCATGAACAACGTCGTGCCTTGCTGCAGGCCCAGCCGCTTCAGCTCCCGCGTCAGCTCCGCATCAATAACGATCGGGACCGTCGCCCCCGCAAACGACTGCTGCGCCGGCCGCGGCCGGTCCGTCGGCAGCGCCAGACGGGCTGGCGCGCCAGACAGATTGTTGCGCCAATACTGCGCCTGGCGCTGCAGCCGCGCGCCCGACAGCCACTGCCGTTGCCAGGCGGCATAGTCCGGATACTGGATTGCAAGCGGCGGCAGCGGATCGCCTTCTCCGGCCACGAACGCCCGGTACAGCTGACTGAGTTCATGCGCCAACACGCCCAGCGACCAACCATCCGAGACAATGTGATGCTGCGTCAGCAGCAAGACGTGCTCCTCATCCGAGATCCGGATCAGCCGGCCACGGATCAGCGGGCCACGCGCCAGATCGAACGGCGTGCACGCCTCTTCCCTGCACAGACCCAATAGCGCCTCGTCCGCATCCGGCCTGTCCCGCAGATCGTGCTCCACAACCGGCAGCCCCGCATCCTCCGGCAGCAGCTCCACCCAGGGCTTGCCCTCCGGCGCGACAAACACGCTGCGCAGCGCCTCATGGCGCGCCAACACACGGTCCAGGCTACGCTGCCAGGCGCTGCGGTCGAGCCCACCCTTGAGCCGCCACCCGAGCGGAATGTGATAGTTCGTGCTGCTCTGATCCAGCTGCGCCAAAAACCACAGCCGCTGCTGCGCAAACGACAGCACAAGCGGCGCTTCACGCGACACCGGCGCAATGGCTGGCAGGTCTTGCGCGCCGGAGCGGCTCAACTCATCCATGATACTCGCGGCCAGATCGGCCAGCACCGGTTTGGCAAACAGCGTGGTCAGCGGCAGTGTGAAGCCAATGGCCTGCCAGACCCGGCTCAACAGCTGCACCGCCACCAGCGAGTGCCCGCCGAGCGCAAAGAAGTGGTCGTGGCGTCCGACCCGCTCAACACCCAGAAGCTCGGCCCAGATCGTTGCCAGCGTGGTCTCGATCTCGCCTTGCGGCGGCTCATAGGCACGATGCGCATACGCCTCATCGTCCGGCGCCGGCAGCGCCTTGCGATCGAGCTTGCCGTTCACCGTCAGCGGCAGCGCCGCCAGCCGCACGAACGCAGACGGCACCATGTAGTCCGGCAGGTGCGCACTTATGTGCGCGCGCAAGGTGCCGGCAAGGTCGCCGCCATCCTGTCCGTTCGAAGCTGCCTCGGGCGCACACACCACATAGCCGACAAGGTGCTTGTCGCCGCAGCCATCCTCGCGCGCCACCACCACCGCATCACCCACCGCCGGATGCTCGAGGAGCCGCGCCGCGATCTCGCCCGGCTCGATCCGGAAGCCGCGGATCTTCACCTGCTCGTCGTTGCGGCCCAAAAACTCCAGATTGCCGTCCGGCAGGTAGCGTGCCAGGTCGCCGGTCCGGTACAGCCGGTCGCCCTCGACAAAGGGACTGGCGATGAACCGCTCCGCTGTCAGCTCAGGGCAGTTCAGATAGCCGCGCGCCACCCCCGCCCCGCCAATGTAGAGCTCCCCCACCGCCCCGAACGGCACCGGTGCCCCATGACCATCCAGCAGATACACCCGCGTGTTCGCAATCGGACGGCCAATCGGGACAATGGCGCCATCAAACTCAGCCGGACAACTCCACGCTGTCACGTCGATCGCAGCTTCCGTCGGACCGTACAGATTGTGCAGGCCCGTCCAAGGCAAGAGGCGCCGAACGTTATGCACACTGGCGGCAGGAAGCGCCTCGCCGCTGCATAAAACTCGTCCCAGCGATGTGCAGCGGTCAACACTCTTCGCATCCATAAAGCTGACCAGCATGGATGGCACGAAGTGAACCGTCGTAATTCGCTCGTTGATGATCAAGTCGACCAATGCGTCGGGATCTCTGTGCGCACCGGGCGGCGCCAGCACCAGGGTTGCCCCTTCAAGCAAGGTCCAGAAGAACTCCCAGGCCGAGACATCGAAGCTAAATGGCGTCTTCTGCAACACGACATCAGTTGCGTTGAGACCATAGGCGTTTTGCATCCAGATCAGGCGATTAACGATAGCCCGATGCTCATTCTGTGCCCCCTTGGGCGAACCGGTTGAGCCCGATGTGTAGATCACATAGGCGAGATGGCGTGAGGTCAGGCCAAGCGCACGCGGGTCCGGATCCGACGCCGGCAGGCTGGCCCACGCCGGTGCCGCCGCATCGAGCTCCACCACGCTCGCATCGACGCCCACATCGCCCAAGGCGGCGCGCCCCGCCGCATCGGCCAGCAACAGGTGGGGCGCCGCATCCTCCAGCACCTGGTGCAGCCGCGCCGGCGGATAGGCCGGGTCCAGCGGCAGATAGGCGCCCCCCGCCTTGAGGATCGCCAGCAGCCCGACCACCATCGCCACGCTGCGCGCAACGCAGATCGCCACCCGCTGATCCGGCCTGACCCCGAGCCCGATCAGATGATGCGCCAGCTGGTTGGCGTGCGCATTGAGCTCGCCATAGCTGACGCGCTGGTCCTGATAGACCACCGCCACCGCATTCGGCGCCTGGCGCACCTGCGCCTCAAACAGCTCATGGATGCACTGCTCCACAGGATACGGCGCCGCCGTCCGGTTCAGCTCCTCCAGCAGATAGGTGCGCTCGTCCGCTGGCAGGATGTCCAGCTCCCGCACTGGCATGTCCGGCGCCCGCTCCAGCGCCTCCGCCAGCTGCGCCAGCGTCTGCTGCATGTAGCCGCAGATCCGATCCGCCGAGATTGGCTCCGCCACCTGCACCGTCAGCCCGAGCGCCTCGCCAAAATCCTCCACCGACAAGGTCAGCGGATAGTTGGTGCGCTCCTCCTCGCCCAGCCATTCCACGCCGGACAGCGCATCATCGGCTGCGGAGGCGGTGACCGCCGCCGGCGTGTTGTGGCGGTAGTTCAATAGCGCGCTGAACAGCGGCGCCGGCGCCGCAACGCCGCTGCAGCGTTGCGCCAGCGCCAGCGAGGCATGCTCGTGCGCCAAGAGCTCGACCAGCCGGGCATGCGTGGTTCGCACGCTCGCCTCGACCGCGGTGCCGTCAAGGTCAAGCCGCAGCGGCAGGGTGTTGATGAACAGGCCCATCGCGCGGTCGGCGCCCGCCCCGCCATGCATGCGGCCGAACAGCACCGTGCCGAACACCACCTGCTCGCGCCCGCTGCTGCGCGCCACCACCTGACCCCAGGCCAGATGGCACAGGCTGGCCAGGCTCACCCCCAGCCGCCGCGCCTGGCTGCGCAGCCGCGCGTTCAGCTGCTGCGGCAGCATCCGCTGCGCCTCTCGAACCCCGCTGCCGTCGCCGCGCACCTCGCTCAAGCCGAACGGCGTGCTCGGCTCGTCGATGTCTGCCAGCCACCCCCGGAAGAACGCTTCATCCGCCTTGGCATCAGCGCCGAGATGCGCCTGCGCCACCAGATTGCGGAACGGCTGTGGCTCGGTCAGCTCATGCGCCCGCCCCTCCAGCACAGCCTGGACCTCGGCACGCATCACCTCCAGTGTCGTGTGATCCCCGATCAGATGATGCTGCAGCTCCAACAGCAGCCAGCGCCCGCTGCCGGGCTCGCGCGCGATCACAAACCGCAACAAGGGCGCTCGGCCAAGATCGATGCGGTGCTGGCGCGGATCAAACCGATCCTTAAGCTGCGCGGCGCCAGGACCAGCAGACCCGTCCAGCTCGACCTCGCTCACCTCCAGCGATGCGTGGCGCCACACCACCTGCGCCGGGCGCGACAGCCCCTCCCAGACGAACGAGGTGCGCAGAATGTCGTGCCGGTCCACCACCCGCTGGACCGCAGCAAGATAGCGGTCCAACACGCCACGGTCGGCAAACGCCATCTGCGATACCAGCAGGTACGGATCGCCCTTTGTCGCCAACAGATGATGGAACAGGATGCCGTCCTGCAGCGGCGACAAGCCATAAATGTCCTGGATGTTGCCGACCCCGCCGGACACTGTGGCGATGATCCGGTCGATCTCGCCCTGCGCCAGCTCGATGAGCGGCAACATCTGCGGCGTGATCGCCGGACTCTGTTCGCTGATCAGGTTGGCCGGGACCGCCACCTCGTGATGACTGCCGAGGCTCGCGGCCAGATCCGCCAGCACCGGCTTTGCAAACAAGGTCCGCACCTCGACCCCCAGCGACCGCCGCCGCAGCCGCTCGATCATCTGCACCGCCAAGAGCGAGTGGCCGCCGAGCGCAAAGAAGTGGTCGTGGCGTCCGACCCGCTCAACACCCAGAAGCTCGGCCCAGATCTGTGCCAGCGTGATCTCGATCTCGCCTTGCGGCGCCTCATAGGCGGCGCGATGCGCATACGCCTCATCGTCCGGCGCAGCCAGCGCCTTGCGGTCCAGCTTGCCATTCACCGTCAGCGGCAGCGCCCCCAGCCGCACGAACGCCGATGGCACCATGTACTCCGGCAGGTGTGCACTTATGTGGGCGCGCAAGGCGCCGGCAAGCTCGCTTCCCTCCAGCCCGTCCGAAGCTGCTTCCGGCGACACCACATAGGCGACAAGACGCTGCTCGCCGCCGGGGCCCTCGTGCGCCACCACCACCGCCTCGCGCACGAACGGGTGCTCGCAAAGCCGCGCCGCGATCTCGCCCGGCTCGATCCGGAAGCCGCGGATCTTCACCTGGTCGTCGTTGCGGCCCAAAAACTCCAGATTGCCGTCCGGCAGATAGCGCGCCAGATCGCCGGTGCGGTACAGCCGGTCGCCGTCCACAAAGGGACTGGCGATGAACCGCTCCGCGGTCAGCTCGGGCCGGTTCAGGTAGCCGCGCGCCACCCCCGCCCCGCCGACGTAGAGCTCCCCGACCGCGCCGAACGGCACCAGCCCGCCATGATCATCCAGCAGATACACACGCGTGTGCGCAATCGGGCGGCCAATCGTCTCAACGACAACGTCCCCCCTTTGCACGCAGATCCAGGTTGAGTACGTGGTGGTTTCAGAAGGCGCGTACAGATTACAAATCTTCTGGACCCGACTGCTCGCAAAGATCTTCTCGATCAGTTCCGCCGTCAGCCACTCGCCCGCCAAATTGACGACGCCGGTCGAAGCCGGCACTGCTTTCCTGTCGACCAGAGCGGCGATCGCCGAGGGCACTGTGTTGATCAAAGAGATATCCAAAGACCTCTCGGCCAGCGCCAGCGCATTCTCGACAAGGTAAAGCGTGCTTCCTTGCGAAAGCGGAACGAAGCACTCATAGACGGACAGATCAAAACTGATCGAGGTGGCAAACAGCGTGCGGCTGATCTCTGATGCCGTAAACACGTCGCTGCTCCAATGCAGCAGGTTCACCGTGCTCGCATGCTCAATCATGACGCCCTTGGGCGTGCCTGTGGATCCGGAGGTGTAGATCACATAGGCGAGATGGCGTGAGGTCAGGCCAAGCGCACGCGGGTCCGGATCTGACGCCGGCAGATTTGCCCATTCCGGCATCGTCGCCGCCAGATCCACCACCGTCAGATCGCGTAGCGCATCGTCGCCCAGCGCCGATCGCCCCGCTGCATCGGCCAGCAGCACTCGCGGCGCCGCATCGTCGAGAACCTGCCGCAGCCGCGCCGGCGGATAGGCCGGGTCCAGCGGCAGATAGGCGCCCCCCGCCTTGAGGATCGCCAGCAGCCCGACCACCATCGCCACGCTGCGCGCAACGCAGATCGCCACCCGCTGATCCGGCCTGACCCCGAGCCCGATCAGATGATGCGCCAGCTGGTTGGCGTGCGCATTGAGCTCGCCATAGCTGACGCGCTGGTCCTGATAGACCACCGCCACCGCGTCCGGCGCCTGGCGCACCTGGGCCTCGAACAGCTCATGGATGCACTGCTCCACAGGATACGGCGCCGCCGTCCGGTTCAGCTCCTCCAGCAGATAGGTGCGCTCGTCCGCTGGCAGGATGTCCAGCTCCCGCACTGGCATGTCCGGCGCCCGCTCCAGCGCCTCCGCCAGCTGCGCCAGCGTCTGCTGCATGTAGCCGCAGATCCGATCCGCCGAGATTGGCTCCGCCACCTGCACCGTCAGCCCGAGCGCCTCGCCAAAATCCTCCACCGACAAGGTCAGCGGATAGTTGGTGCGCTCCTCCTCGCCCAGCCATTCCACGCCGGACAGCGCATCATCGGCTGCGGAGGCGGTGACCGCCGCCGGCGTGTTGTGGCGGTAGTTCAACAGCGCGCTGAACAGCGGCGCCGGCGCCGCAACGCCGCTGCAGCGTTGCGCCAGCGCCAGCGAGGCATGCTCGTGCGCCAAGAGCTCGACCAGCCGGGCATGCGTGGTTCGCACGCTCGCCTCGACCGCGGTGCCGTCAAGGTCAAGCCGCAGCGGCAGGGTGTTGATGAACAGGCCCATCGCGCGGTCGGCGCTCGCCCCGCCATGCATGCGGCCGAACAGCACCGTGCCGAACACCACCTGCTCGCGCCCGCTGCTGCGCGCCACCACCTGACCCCAGGCCAGATGGCACAGGCTGGCCAGGCTCACCCCCAGCCGCCGCGCCTGGCTGCGCAGCCGCGCGTTCAGCTGCTGCGGCAGCATCCGCTGCGCCTCTCGAACCCCGCTGCCGTCGCCGCGCACCTCGCTCAAGCCGAACGGCGTGCTCGGCTCGTCGATGTCTGCCAGCCACCCCCGGAAGAACGCTTCATCCGCCTTGGCATCAGCGCCGAGATGCGCCTGCGCCACCAGATTGCGGAACGGCTGTGGCTCGGTCAGCTCGTGCTCGCGTCCCTCCAGCACAGCCTGGACCTCGGCACGCATCACCTCCAGTGTCGTGTGGTCCCCGATCAGATGATGCTGCAGCTCCAACAGCAGCCAGCGCCCGCTGCCGGGCTCGCGCGCAATCACAAACCGCAACAAGGGCGCTCGGCCAAGATCGATGCGGTGCTGGCGCGGATCAAACCGATCCTTAAGCTGCGCGGCGCCAGGACCAGCAGACCCGTCCAGCTCGACCTCGCTCACCTCCAGCGATGCGTGGCGCCACACCACCTGCGCCGGGCGCGACAGCCCCTCCCAGACGAACGAGGTGCGCAGAATGTCGTGCCGGTCCACCACCCGCTGGACCGCAGCAAGATAGCGGTCCAACACGCCACGGTCGGCAAACGCCATCTGCGATACCAGCAGGTACGGATCGCCCTTTGTCGCCAACAGATGATGGAACAGGATGCCGTCCTGCAGCGGCGACAAGCCATAAATGTCCTGGATGTTGCCGACCCCGCCGGACACTGTGGCGATGATCCGGTCGATCTCGCCCTGCGCCAGCTCAATGAGCGGCAACATCTGCGGCGTGATCGCCGGACTCTGTTCGCTGATCCGATTGGCCGGGACCGCCACCTCGTGATGACTGCCGAGGCTCGCGGCCAGATCCGCCAGCACCGGCTTTGCAAACAAGGTCCGCACCTCGACCCCCAGCGACCGCCGCCGCAGCCGCTCGATCAGTTGCACCGCCAAGAGCGAGTGCCCGCCGAGCGCAAAGAAGTGGTCGTGGCGTCCGACCCGCTCCACACCGAGAAGCTCGGCCCAGATCTGTGCCAGCGTGATCTCGATCTCGCCCTGCGGCGGCTCATAGGCGCGATGCGCATACGCCTCATCGTCCGGCGCAGCCAGCGCCTTGCGGTCCAGCTTGCCGTTCACCGTCAGCGGCAGCGCCCCCAGCCGCACGAACGCCGATGGCACCATGTACTCCGGCAGGTGTGCACTTATGTGCGCGCGCAAGGCGCCGGCAAGCTCGCTTCCCTCCAGCCCGTTCGAAGCTGCTTCCGGCGCGCACACCACATAGGCGACAAGACGCTGCTCGCCGCCGGGGACCTCGTGCGCCACCACCACCGCCTCGCGCACGAACGGGTGCTCGCAAAGCCGCGCCGCGATCTCGCCCGGCTCGATCCGGAAGCCGCGGATCTTCACCTGGTCGTCGTTGCGGCCCAAAAACTCCAGATTGCCGTCCGGCAGATAGCGCGCCAGATCGCCGGTGCGGTACAGCCGGTCGCCGTCCACAAAGGGACTGGCGATGAACCGCTCCGCGGTCAGCTCGGGCCGGTTCAGGTAGCCGCGCGCCACCCCCGCCCCGCCAATGCAGAGCTCCCCGACCGCACCGAACGGCACCAGCCCGCCATGATCATCCAGCAGATACACACGCGTGTTCGCAATCGGGCGGCCAATCGGGACAATGGCCCCATCAAACCCATCGGGGCAACTCCAGGTCGCCGCACAAACTGTTGCTTCGGTAGGTCCATAAGCATTGATAATGGATGCTGGAGCCAGACTCCGGATGAGTTCTGCCTTCGGCAGCTCTCCAGCAAGAATGAGAACTTGCGATCCCAAGCCTTCCAGCTTCTGGCTTCCCTGAAGCAAGGCTGGAGGCAGCGTCGCGTGCGTGATGGCTTCGCTTCGCAGATAATCCGATAGCTTGTTACTCGCTTGACGGAGCTCATCCGCAGGCAAATGCAATGTGGCTCCCGAACCAAACGCCATAACAAGCTCCCAGGCGCTTGCATCAAAACCGAAGGAGGCGAACTGCACCACGCGGCTGTTGCAACAAACGCCAAAAAGCCCGATCTGAGCCAAGCTGAGATTGACCAAGCCGCGATGCTCGACCATGACGCCCTTGGGGGTGCCTGTGGATCCGGAGGTGTAGATCACATAGGCGAGATGGCGCGAGGTCAGGCCGAGCGCACGCGTGTCCGGATCTGACGCCGGCAGATTTGCCCATTCCGGCGTCGCCGCCAGATCCACCACCGTCAGATCGCGTAGCGCATCGTCGCCCAGCGCCGATCGCCCGGCTGCATCGGCCAGCAGCACTCGCGGCGCCGCATCGTCGAGAACCTGCCGCAGCCGCGCCGACGGATAGGCCGGATCCAGCGGCAGATAGGCGCCCCCCGCCTTGAGGATCGCCAGCAGCCCCACCACCATCATCGGACTGCGCTGCAGGCAGATCGCCACCGGCTGGTCCGGCTTCACCCCAATTGCGATCAGATGATGCGCCAGGCGGTTGGCCCGCGCATTGAGCTCGCCATAGCTGACGCGCTGGTCCTGATAGACCACCGCCACCGCATTCGGCGCCTGGCGCACCTGCGCCTCAAACAGCTCATGGATGCACTGCTCCACAGGATACGGCGCCGCCGTCCGGTTCAGCTCCTCCAGCAGATAGGTGCGCTCGTCCGCTGGCAGGATGTCCAGCTCCCGCACTGGCATGTCCGGCGCCCGCTCCAGCGCCTCCGCCAGCTGCGCCAGCGTCTGCTGCATGTAGCCGCAGATCCGATCCGCCGAGATTGGCTCCGCCACCTGCACCGTCAGCCCGAGCGCCTCGCCAAAATCCTCCACCGACAAGGTCAGCGGATAGTTGGTGCGCTCCTCCTCGCCCAGCCATTCCACGCCGGACAGCGCATCATCGGCTGCGGAGGCGGTGACCGCCGCCGGCGTGTTGTGGCGGTAGTTCAACAGCGCGCTGAACAGCGGCGCCGGCGCCGCAACGCCGCTGCAGCGTTGCGCCAGCGCCAGCGAGGCATGCTCGTGCGCCAAGAGCTCGACCAGCCGGGCATGCGTGGTTCGCACGCTCGCCTCGACCGCGGTGCCGTCAAGGTCAAGCCGCAGCGGCAGGGTGTTGATGAACAGGCCCATCGCGCGGTCGGCGCCCGCCCCGCCATGCATGCGGCCGAACAGCACCGTGCCGAACACCACCTGCTCGCGCCCGCTGCTGCGCGCCACCACCTGACCCCAGGCCAGATGGCACAGGCTGGCCAGGCTCACCCCCAGCCGCCGCGCCTGGCTGCGCAGCCGCGCGTTCAGCTGCTGCGGCAGCATCCGCTGCGCCTCTCGAACCCCGCTGCCGTCGCCGCGCACCTCGCTCAAGCCGAACGGCGTGCTCGGCTCGTCGATGTCTGCCAGCCACCCCCGGAAGAACGCTTCATCCGCCTTGGCATCAGCGCCGAGATGCGCCTGCGCTACCAGATTGCGGAACGGCTGTGGCTCGGTCAGCTCATGCGCCCGCCCCTCCAGCACAGCCTGGACCTCGGCACGCATCACCTCCAGTGTCGTGTGGTCCCCGATCAGATGATGCTGCAGCTCCAACAGCAGCCAGCGCCCGCTGCCGGGCTCGCGCGCGATCACAAACCGCAACAAGGGCGCTCGGCCAAGATCGATGCGGTGCTGGCGCGGATCAAACCGATCCTTAAGCTGCGCGGCGCCAGGACCAGCAGACCCGTCCAGCTCGACCTCGCTCACCTCCAGCGATGCGTGGCGCCACACCACCTGCGCCGGGCGCGACAGCCCCTCCCAGACGAACGAGGTGCGCAGAATGTCGTGCCGGTCCACCACCCGCTGGACCGCAGCAAGATAGCGGTCCAACACGCCACGGTCGGCAAACGCCATCTGCGATACCAGCAGGTACGGATCGCCCTTTGTCGCCAACAGATGATGGAACAGGATGCCGTCCTGCAGCGGCGACAAGCCATAAATGTCCTGGATGTTGCCGACCCCGCCGGACACTGTGGCGATGATCCGGTCGATCTCGCCCTGCGCCAGCTCAATGAGCGGCAACATCTGCGGCGTGATCGCCGGACTCTGTTCGCTGATCCGATTGGCCGGGACCGCCACCTCGTGATGACTGCCGAGGCTCGCGGCCAGATCCGCCAGCACCGGCTTTGCAAACAAGGTCCGCACCTCGACCCCCAGCGACCGCCGCCGCAGCCGCTCGATCAGTTGCACCGCCAAGAGCGAGTGCCCGCCGAGCGCAAAGAAGTGGTCGTGGCGTCCGACCCGCTCCACACCGAGAAGCTCGGCCCAGATCTGTGCCAGCGTGATCTCGATCTCGCCCTGCGGCGGCTCATAGGCGCGATGCGCATACGCCTCATCGTCCGGCGCAGCCAGCGCCTTGCGGTCCAGCTTGCCGTTCACCGTCAGCGGCAGCGCCCCCAGCCGCACGAACGCCGATGGCACCATGTACTCCGGCAGGTGTGCACTTATGTGGGCGCGCAAGGCGCCGGCAAGCTCGCTTCCCTCCAGCCCGTTCGAAGCTGCTTCCGGCGTGCACACCACATAGGCGACAAGACGCTGCTCGCCGCCGGGGACCTCGTGCGCCACCACCACCGCCTCGCGCACGAACGGGTGCTCGCAAAGCCGCGCCGCGATCTCGCCCGGCTCGATCCGGAAGCCGCGGATCTTCACCTGGTCGTCGTTGCGGCCCAAAAACTCCAGATTGCCGTCCGGTAGGTAGCGCGCCAGATCGCCGGTGCGGTACAGCCGGTCGCCGTCCACAAAGGGACTGGCGATGAACCGCTCCGCGGTCAGCTCGGGCCGGTTCAGGTAGCCGCGCGCCACCCCCGCCCCGCCGACGTAGAGCTCCCCGACCGCGCCAAACGGAACCGGCGCACCATGACCGTCCAGCAGATAGACCACCGAATTCCGGATTGGTCGTCCCAGTGGCACCCGTTGCTGGCCATCGAAGCCAGCAGGCACCGGGTAGCAGAGACTGAAGGTGGTGTTCTCGGTCGGGCCGTAGCCATTTGAGATTCGCAGCGTCGGATGTCGCTTCTGACATGCTCTGATGGAACTGGCTGAGACCTCTTCGCCCCCGACCAGCAGTTGCTGCAGCCCACTGGTGCTCCGCCCCTCCCCGACATAGACGTCGAACAACCGCGCAGTCATCCAAGCGATAGTGATGCCTTGGTCTTGGATGATCCGGGCCAGCGTTGCCGTCGAGAGATAGCGTTCAGGATAGAGCACAACACTGGCGCCGTTCGCCAAGGCTCCCCAGACTTCGAAGGTGGTCGCATCGAATGTCGGCGAGGAAGCGTTGAGAAAAACGTCCCGCGGCGAGATCTCGACGAAATCGTTCTCCGCCACCAGACGCACCACTCCGCGATGCTCGACCATGACCCCCTTGGGGGTGCCTGTTGATCCGGAGGTGTAGATCACATAGGCGAGATGGCGTGAGGTGAGGCCAAGCGCACGCGGGTCCGGATCCGACGCCGGCAGGTTTGCCCACGCCGGCATGGCCGTCTCCAGATCCACCACGCTCACATCGGCCAGCGCATCGGCGCCCATTGCGGATCGGCCGGCCGCATCGGCCAGCAGGAGCCGCGGCGCCGCATCGTCGAGAACCTGCCGCAGCCGCGCCGGTGGATAGGCCGGGTCCAGCGGCAGGTACGCCGCGCCCGCCTTGAGGATCGCCAAAAGCCCGACCACCATCGCCACGTTGCGCGCAACGCAGATCGCCACCGGCTGGTCCAGCCTGACCCCGAGACCGATCAGATGATGCGCCAGGCGGTTGGCCCGCGCATTCAGCTCGCCATAGCTTAGCCGCTCCTCCTCATGGACCACCGCCACCACGTCCGGCGCACGGCGAACCTGTGCCTCGAACAGCTCGTGGATACACACGTCCGACGGATAGGCCGATGCCGTCCGGTTCAGCTCCTCCAGCAGATACGCACGCTCAGCGGATGACAAGAGTTCAATCCGCCCCACCGGCTGCCGCGGATCTGCCTTCACAGCACATAGCAAATTTTGCAAATGCTGGGTCATACGGTCGATATGCTTGGGCTCCAAGCGACTTGCATCAAAGTGCCATCGAAAGCTCCCATCTAGAGCGCAAACCTCAAATGTTAACGCCTCACCGGGCAGGGCTGCCTCAGAAGTCGGGCTCGAAGCTAGGTCACCAGTGGCAAACTCGCCACTTACAGTAAGCATAACGCCAACGGGCCAGGGCCGGCGCAATCGTAACGCCTCCATACCGAGCAACGTTGGGCAGCGCGCAATAAGTTCTCGCGCGAAGCTATCCTGCTCCTTCAGCTGAGCGAATTCGGCCGCCACCACCGTGCGCGCCTCTGCAAAATCATTGTCGAGATCGATGGTAATTGCCATCGGCACAACAGAAGCGACAAGCACCTCGAGCGCTTTCAAGCCCGCTCGCGATCCACTCGGCGCGGGAGTCCATCCCAATTGAAGCTCTAATTCTCCCGTGATGCGGGCTAGGTAGATCAGCCAAGCCGTTAGCAAGAATTCCGTGCGATTACTGGGAGACAGCTCAGCCAAAGCACCTGGAATTCGCCATGAACTCAACTGCCATTGAGGTGCAGCCAAAGCTACTGAAGACGACAAAAAGGAAAGCTGGGATGTTTTGAACTGTTCAAGCCGCCGTCGCCAAAAACTCTCACGAGGCGCCAACATTTCATGCGCAACCGTTATGCTCCGCGCCTCGTCATCGCTCAGAATCGGGAGGCGGTCGCCTACATGGGAATCAGAACGCCTCGCGAGTGCCCGCGCATCCAGAGCCTTACCATCCAAGCTGCTAAGCCAAACATCAACATCCTCTGTCCCTGTCGCCACACGCCAGTGGCTGGGGTGGATCTCAACTAAAGACCCCGCAGCAAAGCCCGAGCGCCGAGCCGTCACCTCCAAGCGCCTGACGACGACAACGTCATCGCCTAAGAGAGCCTTGGACAACCCCAATGGATTGGTATGATACGGGCCAAAGTCTAAGGCGCGCGTCATCGCTTCCAGATCTTGTGCGGATCGATCCCATCGCAGACAGCCCGCAGCATCTGGGCGTCGACCTTTCGGGAAAAAGCTTCGGTCCGCTAGCGCTTGCGGACGAGCACTAAGCTCTCCATTTGTTAAGCCAGTTAGAAGCTCGCGGAAGCCATCGATAGCAGCCTCATAACATTTGAGATTCAGCGTCAGCGCAGTATCGCTCGTCGCAATCAATACTTGGCGTTGGACGACCAGCTCACCAGTACCAACACCGTGATCGATACGATGCCACGTGATGCCATGTTCGGTCTCACGGGCAAGAAGCGCCCAAGACGTCGCATGAGTTCCGGCATATCGCGGCAACGGACCGTCGTGGTAATTGAAAGCGCCTCTACGCGCTTTCCCAAACACATCTGCTGGCAATATGAACGGATTGGCAACGGAAAATATCCACTCGACTGGCTCGGCGTTGAGCAGCGCAGATAGCTCTTCAATGCTCGTCACACACAAGATATCGGCGAGAGCGGCCCAATCGCGGAATATGGCGTCGGCACACAGCGCCGCCCGGATCACGTGGCCCATCTCCATCACCAGCTGAGCACATCTAACAGCTAGCGTACCACCACCAACAAAGATGCAAGAGCCAACCGGTGTAGCAAGTTTCATCTGAACTCTTAGACAGGGGTTACGATGAAGGCCGTAACGGATCACCCCGCATTTCAAGCAATCGACATACCAATTCAAGCAATCGACATACCAATGAGGTACTGCGAGCGTTTCCTGAAGAAACAACGCGCGCCTCGCTCGGAATGCCGCCGTCGGACTTGGGACATCGACGTCCTGAACCAGACACAGCTCAGCACAACAATACGGACGTCATTGGCGACGATCACCGCATGGGCGGTCCGCAAAGTCGTCGGAAGCTCTGCAACAGCCGCCGTCATCGCCGCGCGTACAGCAGAATCTCCTTGGCGCTCACGTTAAGTAACGGACGCGCCAATGACCTTCTGCGAGCTCATTCTGAAGAAAACAATTCGCTTCTCGCCGGTTGCCGTCATGCCGTCGGGCTTGGGACATTAACGCCTTGAACCGAACAGAGCTCAACACAACAGCACGCGCCGTCAACAGCGACGACCACTCAAGATCGGGCGCCCGCCCCTTGCCCGAATTGCCTTTGCGAGCCAAAATGCTCGCCGCTGCTTTCTCCAGGTGGTCTGCTCGTCGAGTGAGAGAGGGTCCTGCGGCAGGGATTCCGCTCGATGTTGCAAAGTTCGCCACGCATCGCGTTTTCGCAGATTGGCCGGGGCTCGGCACTAAGTAGCGTTTTCGCTTAATGCCCGCTGACGTCTGTGGCACGGCCCTTGCTCGTGAGGCGACGAAAGCGACGAAGAACGGGTCCACGGCGAATGTCGCAACCACAACTGACTCCTGATCTCTCACATCGGCGCATGCTGTTGGCCCTTGGGTGCAGCGGCTTGGATGTGACTTGCGTGATCGAGGCACTCAGTCGAGACTGTGTCATTTTGATTCGTAATGTCTCACCGAGCGAGGCGGACGGCCTCGTACATCAAATTGCCGGTGAACTGGGATTGCAAAAAAAGCTAGAGCTGGAGGCCGGCTTTTCCGATTTTCTTGGTCACCGACGGCGGATCAACAAATACTTCATGAGCGTTAATTCCCGAGATGATTATCAGCTTGTCACCCCGCATTCCGAAGGAGATAGAATATCTAATATGCAGTTGTCGTGCTTTTATTGTTTCGAGAATAGTAAAGACGGAGGAGAAACAATCCTATTGAACATCGACGACACAAGTGAGGCATGGGGACTTTTACGAGAAAAAACGACAAAAATATTACCTGGATCAAAACCATTGTCTCGGGGCATGATCACTCGTGCAAAAGCACTTTATCGTCTGAGCTCGCCGGATGACTATTTGGTACCAGATGACCAAATAGTAGCCGAGGTTAAATCCGAGATCCCGGGCCTTTTGCTGGCGATTGTTATGGCAAGGCCGAAAAGAAGCTTTTCCCTTCTCCTAGGGCGCGATGTGAATGTCCTTTGGGATAACATTGGTAGTGTTGACCAAAGCTGTCTTCACTTTTTCGTTCGGATGTTGCAGGAGCGCGAACTTCTCAAGCTCCCGCCGGACGGTTTTGAGTTGCACCAACTGGACCCCGTTAATGCAGGACGGAGCTGGTGTTCAGGCGCCGATTACGAGAAACTTTTTTGTGACGAGATTATTCTCAAGCTAAAACCAGGGGACCTTGTTATTCTGAACAACCTAACTTGGGCGCATGCGGTGAACAATTGGACATCGCTACCCGGCACTCGAAGGATAGCCGTGGCATTGGCCTAAGCGCGTGTCGCATTGTCAAATGTCGAGTGATCCCCAAACCAGCCGTGTAAAGCCATCACCTTGTTTGGGCCGTGTCCGAAGCTCGCGTAATCAAGCATGGGTTCCTCTCCGCTTAGAAGCTCAGTGCGAGCATGGATGGCTCTCGTTCAATCGTTTTCGGGACGACTTTTTCTACTGCTGCGGCTTGCAGTCAGGATTGGTTGTCGCTCCGCGATAGGCCCGTTGTACCAATCTATGAACTCCTCGATTCGATGGCCTCAGCGGCATTGATTGGAGCAGGTCTATGGGACGGCACCAGCACGAACAGAATTACGCTGCTCAACAGCAACAAGGACGCCAGGCCATAGAGCGCGGCATCGGGATGTCCCGAGGTGTGCATCAGCCATCCAATGATTGTGGGACTCGCGAAGCTTCCGAGTTGACCCAGGCTGCTGATCACGGCGATGCCGCCGGCAGCCCCGGTTGCCTTCAGATAGTCCTTGAACGCTGTCTTGTCGATCTCGCGCTCCGTCCAATGTTCGACGGCACTTTCATCACCATCATCCGGGCCGGCCGAGCAACGACACGCCGCTCCGCTTGAACACATCAAGGCACCTCGCCGTCGCGATTCAGGTGCCCGACAATGAATCACAAGCGATTCATCCGATTCAAGATTTTTCGATCAGGACTACCGCCATCGAATCAAGCATTTGTGGGTAATTGAAAGCTTTGGCGGAGGGATACGCCGCAACTCACGTCAGATCAGCGCTCGTCACGCGTCGCATTGCAGGAGGCGCCCATTGAAGCCGCCGAGGAACTGCGCGGCGAAGAACCGCGTGATCCGCATTTCGCCGGAACGGCCGCCGCCCAGCTGCCATGTGCGACATGGCGATCGAGCGTGTTGTAGCAAGTGTTGACCGCTCCGCCGGCGCACCAACGGCCGTAGATGCCCATTGATGGATCGAAGATCTTTCTCGGCCACTCGATCCAATCAACCTCCTTCGCAGCTTCCGCCCAAAATCCTTCCGGATCAGCTAGCGCACGCGCAAGACTTTCCTGATAATGGCTCACACCTAAGCCCCCAATGATTGACGGCTTGCTCATTTTGATTCCTTCACAACCACGTTGAGGGTCTGTACCGTCTCGGAGATTGTGTGATGCTGCGGATCCGCCCAATAGAGTCTTATTGTGTGCCGACCAGGCTTGGCAGGGAGATCGAAAACATAGAGATAGCGGCCATCCCCAAGCTGGATCAGCTGGTCTGCCATTGGCATGAGCTCGGTTTCGTCCATCGCAACATGCAGATGAACGCTCGGATTGGCAGAGCTCATGGTCATTTCTGCGATGTTATCGTCGGCTTGGAAAACGAAAGCAACACGCTCGCCGATGGTATTACCCGATTGCGGCAGGAGGATCTTCAATGCGGGCAGCTCGCCGGTATTTCCCGATCTCGCAACAGGCGCACCGTCAGACCCGTGCATATGGTGCATGCCCGGCTCATGGTGTTGTGCGTGGGCTGGAGCCGCGACCAGAGCGCCAGCCACAAGAAGCATGCACCAAATGAACTGTTCGAATCGATCGCCAAACCGGTTGGGACGGGATGATATTTGCATGCTTTCCTCCTTTGTTTGCGAGCCCTGAAAGCTTTCCACTAATTCAGTGCACATGTTGAGCGGGTGGCGGGAGAATTTTGGACTCTCTATTGAGAACTCGGACCTGCGAGATCAGCTCGTCGGAATTTTGCCAACCACATTCGTCGTCCTCTTGCAACCAGCGCGCACGGATGTATCCGAACCTGTCGATTAGGAATTCCATGGAATGTCTTCCCATTTCCAAACGCTTGGGATCTCCACGATTTGTAGTGCTCCGGGAGAGCAGATCGTAACTTTCTCTAACCTCTTGTGCTCCATGCCGGACATTTGAGACGCCCGCCGCCAGCTTTGCGTCCGGCGACACGATAATCGCCCACAATCGTTCTTTCCGGAATCTTTTCTGCTCAAGGCGTAGCTGTTCAACGCGCATTGCGTCGGACTTTTCGGGAAACACGAGCAGCACATTGCTTTGCTCACGGAAGTCCTTCAGCTCCCTCTCCGCCCCATTCTCGTCCTCTAAGAAAAAGTTTGGAGCCCCCAGCCACGGATGATCGGGTACGATTTCAGGCGACAGGAGGCGCGCCTGAAATCCCTCTGAAAACGTCCGCAGGAAGTTGATCACATCCCAGCGGGCCTGTTCGTCCAATACATCAGCAAATCCGGGCATGCCGCTTTTTGGAATTCCATGGCTAAGCCACCAAAACATGTCGCCGGCCGTGTGCAGCACAGTATGCGGTTCGCTCAAATTCGCGGGCGGCTTGGGAAGGGTCGATGCCGCCGGACCATCGCCAAGCCCTCCGCTGCCGTGGCAAGCCGCACAATTCTGGGCAAATAGACGCTTTCCATTGGTTATTGATATCGTCGAATAGGCAACCGACGGGCGGCGGTAAGTATCGGGATAGGCTTGCACGGATATCTGCCACAGACCGCCTGCGACCGAAATAACGGCGGCGGCGCCTGCTGCAACTGCTTTTACCTTTTGCGGCTTTCTCAAACAAACGAGTAGGCCCCAGAAGAGTGACAATAGTGCTAGTGAGAAGGCGCCCGCCGCGATAACGGGCGTCGGCCACGCCGGCCACGTGGCTTCGATCGAAAAGCGAAACGGCAGCCACCAGATGGGCTGATCATGTCGTGCTGGTATGACTGAAGAGAGCGCGGCTGCGCAGCCGACGATCAGAACACCGCAAAAGAATTCAGTTGCTGCCCATCCAGCTCCTGCAAGAAAAGCCGCGGGTTTTGCTCCTACGGTTTCCATGACGGGTAGGAAGCGCGTGCGAATCCGATTGGCCACCAACAGGATGCATGCAAGTAGAGCAAGCTTCGTTATAATTAGTTGACCGTAGGTCGTGCCAAGCCACTCGCCAGCCGAACTAGCGGAGCTAAACGCGAGCACCAAACCTGATGCGACGACGACGACCACGAAACCGATTGCTAGTTGGGAGAAACGTCGCAGCGTCGCTGCGACATAGACGCGCCGAGTCTCCGTGGGGGTGACAGCGACCGAAGCCACCAGCCAGATCCAAGCCGGTAAGGCCCCAAGCCAAGCAGAAACCGCGAGCACGTGAAGTTGATAGGTCGGAACGAGCCAACGGCTGTCGTCTTCCCCGGCGGCGTGTCCAGCAAGTGGACCAATCAGCGCGATCAGTGCTGCTGTCCCGGCTGTCACGATTGAAACTAAACGTTGCTGCTCCCTCGACCAGCCACGAATTAGGATCGCTGTCGGCAGCAGCAAAAGAAGAGAGAGCGCTAACCTTGCAAGCGTGATCCGACCGTAATGTGTGTCAAATCCGAAGCTTTCCAGCGTCTGGCCAGCCGCTACTATCTCCGATAGTGCCATATCTGTCGCAATCGCGACTTGAGCGATAAATAACCCAGCGGTAGCGAAGAGGTGAATGCCGGCCGCCCAGAGAAAGCTCACCTGCACTCGTCTTTGCCAAGCGGCAAGGAACGGATCGGAAGACGGCGCTGCCAGCAACAGAAAGAGTACTCCGCCTATGACCCATGCAAGCGCAATGTCAGCGATGGCCTTACACAGAGCTGGAAACAATACCGTCATTCCGCATGCCTAACGTTCCTCGACGGTGAACTGATAGCCGTAGTCCACCACATGCCCGTCTTGCGAGAGAACGCGGTAATGAACCGAATAGCTGCCCGGTCTCATGTCAGATACTGCCGTTACCATGCACTTCGGATCATTGCCCGCTTTCAAATCGCCGAGCGTTAGCGACTGACCGTTGGCGTTCTTGAGCTCCACTTTCGAAAACTTGAGCTCTATGCGTTCGTTGAAGCACAGTTCGATCTGCTGCGGCGAATGAGCTAACACTGCCCGGCTCGCGGGATCGGACTTCACGAGAGCGGCATGTGCAGAGGCAGCCGTCGGCAGGCACACGAGGCCAACGCACAGCAACGTGATGCCAAGCGCTGATACCGGACGCCTGCTTGCGGACGAGAGTTCTCTTACCGTCCCTTGAATCAGCCTAGTTCGCGCCCTGCCGGTGCCGGCGGTCAAGTTTGGCGTGCCAGCATGATCGAGTGACGGCCCCGTCGCTACTCGGATGTAATCGCTCTTGTTTCCGTGTTTTTCGTGAGACATGAGTGTGACCCTTATTGCCGGACAGCGGCCGACAAAGTGCTAGCCTAGCTTTCCTTGCGCAACGTGGAGTACCAAAACAGGGCGGCCCCGGCTGCCAGCGTTCCTAGAACGATTGCGAAACTGGCCCTATATCGGACCCAAATCCCGTTGCCGTAACCAACCGAAAACGGAAATCTCGATACGTATTTCGGTCCGTCGCCGACTGTCACGAGGCCCACAAAGCGCCCGGATTCGGGGAACGTGTACTGAAACGATAGTGAGCCTGTCGGATATTGTTTTGGCGGGATTCGAAGGACGGCCTCGCTGTCTACGTCGTTGCCGGCGTCTCGCAACAACCTCACCTCGATGGGCAGATCACGTAGCACATCGCCGACGGCATCCAAGACGATGACCGTGCGGCCGATTTCCGGAATGTCCTCGCAAAATTCCTGATTCCCCTGCTTGGCCGGCTGGTATCCGGTAAAATGCATCATATAGGGCCCAGCGCGAAGCTTGCACACGTCTTTCTCCATCGATACTCCCCCGTGTGCAATCGCTGGCCGCGCCCCACCGCAGTCTAGGATGAGGAGCAAAGATGGAATTCCAAGCACTGCGGCTTTTACGATGTTCAACCCGGATCTCCTTTCGGATTCTCAGCCGTGCGGTTATCGGGATCGGTGAATACAGGGACCATGGGGCCGCTGACGTTTGAGATTGTCCGTTTGCCGTGCTCGTCATAGAAGAACAACAGTCCTCCCAAAGTGTTGTCCGGATCGTTGATCAGGCTACTCAAGCGCTCCGTCTCCCATGCCGCGTCGGCCGCTTCGAGATCGACTGTCTTCGTTTCACCCGGCTTGAGCGGTCGGCTGTCGCTCACCTTAAGCCCATTCGGAGGAAGCAATTCCTTGGGGTAATTCGGATCCACCGTCGCCATTGCCTGGCTAACCTCATGGTTGATGAAGCGCTGATTGGAAGTTAAGAACTCGCCAAGCTGTGCTGACGTGCTCCCATTGTTCGTCAGTGTCACGTTCATACGAAGCGAGCGGCCAGGGACGTCATAGTTTGACTTGTTGACCACAACTTTGACCTGCTCAGGCACTTCCGGTAGGGGCTCGACGGTTGCACGGGACCCCTGCAGCGGCACGGTCCTTGGATAAGCGGTGTCGGTCGCCTGAAAGCCGAAGAATACGATGAGAATCGTCGCCACGAGCAAACCGGCCCCAAATAGGCGATCGGTGCTGGTAACGAGCTGAGATCGATCGCCGCCTTTTTCCGTCAACGCGCGAAAACGAGGCAGCAGGAGCGGCCGGCGCAACCACCAGACAAGCCACACGATGGCGATCGCAACCCACAAGCCATGCCAGAAGAACACCCTGCCAAGGCCCCAGGTTTCGAGATTGTCGATAGTCTCGCCACTGAGAGTTTTGATTGGAAGCTTGAAGTCGCTTTCGTTCCCCGTCACCGTCAGCCAGTTTCCCGGTCCGAGCAGCGGCCCGGCTCCCATCACGTTGATCATCGGATGGACGTGATGGTGGCCTGGCACTCGTCCTTTGAGCACTGTTTTGAATTCGTAGTCCCGGTTCAACTCCAGTTTGGTGGACTGAATTGCTGGGACGCCATTAATGTAGCTCTCGGTTCGGGCTAGCACCGGGCCCGGCGTCCCGTTTCCCAGAAAGGCCGCTTCGGGAAGGGGTAGGTTGACTGGCCAGATCGGGAAGAGTCGGAACTTGCCGGTGACAACGATTTCACCGTTCACGGGAATTTCGTTCGTGCTCCACTTCACATCGTAAAAATGAGCCGTTCGCATCCGCAGAAACGGCTCCTGATTGCGCTCACCATGCGCCAGAGCAGCATCTGGGACGAAGGTCAGTATTCCGATCTGCATGATCGCCGCCGCTGCCGATAAGATTACACGCACGCATGAGCTTTTGCGGAAACAGAATGTTCTCATTTGGAGTCCTCCACAGTCCCAGCAGGATCATTCGGCTGCGGCGAAGCGCCCTTGCAGGCTGGTGCCGTCTATGGCTTTTTGGGCTGTCTCAGCTGGCTCATCCTTATCGGTGAGCCCCATGAAATTTTTCAGGGTGTTTGGCGTCGTTACCACACGAGCGAGGAGCATTCCGATATGCCACCACGCCAAATACATCAGTATGGATACGAACGCCGAGAAAAAGGACGCGATAATGGCTGAGTGGCCACCAAAAGTTCGAAGCGTGCCCCGCTCTATCAGCCGGATATACTCAGGCAGGGCGGTGCGGGTGAAGGCATAGCTGATGTAATCGCCCACGGAAACAAGCTGCCCCATCACTTCTACGGGTAGCCGATATGGCGCCAGCCAAAACCAGTTAGCCGGGTAGAAAAGCAGTGCGAATGCAAAGGCGCCGGACATCGCCGTGAACAAAAAATTCCCGGTCAGCAAAAGAGCGACATCGAGAACTAGTGCGCCAGGTATCAGCAGCGCTGGAATGACCTCGCTCATCGGAAAGTACGACCACAGGTGGAAACCGAAATATCGATTTATCCACTGACCGCACAGGAGACAAACGACCGCAAATGTAGCGGCGATTGGAAGTCTAAATTTCGTCCAAAACACATACTGCAAAGCTGCAGGGAATGTTATGGCCATAATTGGAGTCAAGGTGACCCACCACTGTCTGTCTTTCCAATCGATCCACATATCCCAGTCCCCTGCGGTCAGCATGTAATGCAGGTGGAATGCGCCGGAGACGGCCAGAAAGAGGATGGCGGCGACGAGAAGGTCAAACACTCTTGAGATTCTTGCTGACTCTTTAGGCCATTCGAGCCCATACAGTCTCACAGACGTTCCTCCTTGCATTGCTTCCTCCTAATTCTTTTACCGAGTTGAGATCGACCTTCCTGGAAACCGACGCCCGACATGATTGCAAGGCGGCATGCTTTGCACATGCCGGGCTGTCAGCAATTAATGGTTCATAAGCGGTTTCAGCGCTGGGTGGCGACCGAAACTTCGTCCTCTTGGGAAAGCCGCCCGATCACTTCAAGCATGTGCATCGCGATCTGGATCAGGAGCCCACCCAAGGCCAGCACACTCCAGCCCATCACGACAAAACCCCAGTGCAAGGGATAGGAGAACACCTCTTCCATCAGGAAGAAGGCATGACCCCACTCGTTGTAGCCCAAGTTCGGCAATATTAGAAACGGACCTACAACCACGAGCACGAATGGAATTGAGATCTGCGTTGCGAACTTCGGCAGCCTCGTCATCGCGTACAGAAATGATCCCACGCCAAACAGCACGTAGAGTGGCATGGTGCCGTAGAACAGCACGATGTGACTCGGCGTGAAGCTTGTATCCCGGACCACAACCTGATGCCATGAGGCGTCCTGCTCGGCAAAGAAGCTGGTAGCGAACCAGACGCAAAAGGCATAGACGAAGATGAACAGGACCAGATTGAAGTAACGCCGGAGCTCTTCCCGCGGTTTGAGCGCGCCAAGATTGCGGTCTCGCGTGAACCATAGATACGCCCAGGTCACCACCCAGAGCAAAGGGATGACGCTAAGCTCAACCTTCAGCAACGTCATCCAGGCGGCATCGAACGCGGGCTCAGTCGAATCCAGGCCGGCACTCCAAGCATAGACCTGCTGAAAGATGCGCCAGAACACCATCAGCGCTAGCACCGCCAGAGTGGCTCCTGCTGCAAGTTTGAAATTCGCCAACGGCTGAGTACGGTCCTCAGCGGCAGACTTGGCGTTATGAGTCATCGTGATCGACATCTTGTCTCCTCCTTGAGATTGCCTAAGGTGTGGTGTTGTTTACGAGGGTAGTGCTCACTCCGATCGTTGACCGCAAGGATAGGATCTGTCTTCAAGCTCCCAGCTTTCTGGCTACCTCCTTGCGAACGGCGCACGCATACATGTTGATTTCGAGACCGACCGGTAATTCGACGATTTTTGGGGCTTTCCAGCTCATATCGATTTGCCCCTGGCTAGATGAATGCGGCGCAAAAAGTCGCGAGGACACGAGGTCCTCGCAGTGGGGGAGAACTCACCGAGTGCGCTGCAAGTGCTCGGCGAAAAGAAACCCATGATCACGCCATCCCTGCCACCGCGCGCTGTGCCGTCACCCTGATGAGATTGGCGCGATAATCCGACGATCCGCAGGAATATGATCCGACTCTTGCCTCGCCCGCTGCTGCTCTTGCAAAGCAGCGTATTGATGCATCCAAGCGTCCGTATTGAACCATTCGTTATAGTTGGACTCCACATCACTCTCCCTAGATGAGGTAAATCTTCATAGCTGACCCGGAGCTAAGCATCCTCCTTTTGAAAGAGCGGTGCGGCACGTCGGGTTTGAACCTGGCCCGTATAGACGCAAGACGTCCGCTTTCATCTCAAACAACCCGTCCAGCTCCGGCTTCAATTTGGAAATTGGCCGCGCGCTCGGTCTCAGGTTACAACCTCACGCCACGTACGAATCAAGCCTTGACGGCTGTGGCGAGGCTGATTGAGGTATGTGCAAGTGTCGAGAAAGCGGGTTCGCCTCGCGCTTCTTTCGTCGGAATCCGCAGAGGATCATTAACTTGAACGCGCTACCCGGGACAGGAGCAATAGCACCGGCAAAGCACCACTAAGCTCCATGGCGCCCGGCGAGACACTGACAATTACGTCTTGGGCGCGTGGGTGACGGGGGTCGGGGCCGGCACCTGCTTCGGAGCCTGCGTGAGTATGGTCGGGCAGCTGACGAGAGCAGCTACGAGGTTAGAAGACGAGGCCCCTCGTTGCTCAAGCGATCCGCAGAGGTTGCCCGAGCTTACCCCATTAAGCTCGGGCCCGACTGAGCAGCGCCTCCTGTAGAGGATCGCACGGACGTACCATATTCCTTGGTCATGATTGTACCTTCGAGTTAAAGCTGCTGAACGAGCCGGCATCCGCGCTCATTGCATTTCTCTCACGCCGCTTTCGAGGAATTTGTCTGCTTCTCCTCGCCAAGGTCGAGGGTTAGCTGCTTGCCGAAGACACGTTCCAGCAAGATTTGAAAGGTCGCCTTGTCAGGCGAGGCACGCAGAAGCGTCATTACGCTCACGACTTGAGTCTTGAAGTGCTCGAGTCCGATCTTATCAGTCAGGAATTGATGATGCTTGTATTTGCGGCGATGTTTCTCGTTTGAGGGATTGCACGCATCGAGAGCCGGCAAAACGGGAGACGGCATCTTCTCGTAGATCAGCTTTCGGATCAGTGTTCCCGCATAGCGGGGGCCGCGGTTATTCGACGTATGCTTCCAGCCATGCACGCGATGAAGCTCCTTCATGAAGTCGGGCGGAATTGCAGTGGTCCATGGGCGATGCTCCGGAAGAACGTAGGCTTCCAGGATGCGTTGAAGCTCGTCACTCTCACGCTTGTACTGTACCCTGTCGCCTCATCGATCAGCGCGATAAGGCCGATTCTCGTCAGACTTGAGTTGATCAGCCGGCATTGAAAAGCGATCGCAAACTGCTGGCGCTGCAGGACCCCGGCGCCATCAGCACGGATCACCGCCTCCGCGATGTCGATCAGCGTGTCGGAATCAAAGCCGTAGGCGACAACTCGGTTGATCTTGAACTTTACCGGGTTGCGAACCCTCTCCAGCAGATCTTCGGAAACGAAAGGCCTGAGAGCTTTCCGGAGACAAAAAGCTCAAGTCGGCTCATGCCCTTCTTGAAGGTCCTCGCGTGTCTTGACAAGATTCCGATGGTATTCATCCCAACCTTCGCGAAACGGTGTGTCAGCAACACGCGCAAAATAGTGTGCGAGGCGAATTCGGTTTTCGATGTCTCTGTGCCGACGACACGAATTGCCGAATGACCTCGTTACGTAGGAAGGTCTCGCCTTTTCTTTGTTCGAGATAGGCCGTTCCGTACTGAAACAGCGGCGGAATGGGCGCTATAGCTATAGCCGCTACGACACTCCCGAGAACGAATTTCCAGAAATCAAGACGAGCCTTGTACCAGTCAAACTCAAACTGGCGCTGCTCTGTGGTCTTCGTACCGTCAAGCGCGATCCGTAGCCGTTCGAGTTCGATCTGCTTGGTCGCCGTGCGACGGCCGAAAAACCGGAAAAACCCGTGACGACGGAGAAGCCTGCGACGACGACGAAGCCAGCGACGACGGAGAAGCCTGTGACCACGGAAAAGCCGGCGAGAAACGGAAAACCTTCGACGAAAACCCGAACCTGACCTGTCCTCCAAGTCGTTGTTGGTCACGTCTACCTCGGCGATGGAATTTAAAGGAGGTCTGTTGCTTGAGAGTCTACGAAACAGCTATGCGGTTCCTGGAAGGATTGCCGTGGCGGTGGCCATTTTACGAGCGGTCGTTTCAGTCAATAATTACGGTTGTCCATTGCTTTCTTTCCACTCCCACATCTCGACATGGTTGGCGAGCGCGAGGTCATTCTCGACGTTCGCGGAAAGCTGATGCATTCCCTGCTGGAGCTGCTGGGCGGCCTCTCGCAGGCCTTCCTCTGCTTTGCAACGATGTTGCGCCGTTCTTGGAGTGCCTTGCGCTTGTCGCGGTTGTCTTTCGTGTGTTAGTCGACGGCGCTGTCGAGTTCTGTTATGTGTGCTTCGAGATCGGCGTCTTCCTTTTGAAGTTTTTCAAAGTCGGCCTGCTGCGCCCCGACACAAAATCCGCGTTGCAGGCAGCCCCCAGGCTTTCTGACGGCGTTCCTCGATGAATAACTTGCGGGCAAGCTGTTGCTGTTCTTTAGAGAACGTCATATGAGGCCAGTATAGGGCGGCAGGAGATTAAGCGTGGCAAAAGCAAGGAAGACGGTGAAAGCAAGGAAAACAACGAATCGCGTTGTTCAACACACTTGGAAGGTAACGCGGCGTAATAACGAATCGGTGGAAATCACTGCGGACGACTTAAGTGTAGTGTACGGTGATTTGGTATTCTTGACCAAGGGGGTTGTCGTCAGGGTAATTGGGGTAGACGCTTATAGCGATGTTGAACTAGTGAGCGCCTTAGAACTCTAGCGCGGCAGCTTCATCACACCATCAAAGAAGGACAGGACGAAGCCAATTCCCATGACAACAATACATGAGCCCGACGACGGTGATTGAGCCGAGCAATGCTCCGAGGCATATCTCCGTAAGTTCCCAGATCATGGCCGTGTTTGAGGTTTGTGAGTAAGGTGTCAGCGCCAGCATTTCGCGGCATTTACCGCGCGAGCGGTTTACTCCATTGGCCCGAGGCGGCTGATGGCCGAGGGGCAATGGTGTGCGACGAGCTTTAGTGGAGAGGCTGTCTTCGTCAGGCATGATCGTACTCCTCCGTTTGTGAGGGCATCGAGCATGCCTTGTGACGCGCGGATCGTGTCTGCCTTCAGAGGCTTGCGGCCGTGGGGGTCCCGTGGGGCCGCTTTAGGTCCGCAGCGAATGACGAGTCGCGCGGAAGACTTTTCCCGCAGCTAGAGCCAGGAACCAAACTGCTCACTCTCGCTTGAGTCTTGCCGGCTCCACCCCGAGCTGGCGGAGCGGCCCCGGCCCATCCCTCAACCGCCCCCTGAAGCCGGGGCCGTATCTCCCATATCGCTCATAGTAAACCGCCCGCCTAATTCTGTTCATAGAATCCGGTAATCGTTACGACGTGGCCGTTGCCGATGTAAGTCGTATTATCGTATTTCAGAATGACGCTTACGCTACTACCGCCAGAGGCAATACGACCAAAACCCATACAGCCAATGACCGCCGTCTCGGTTGCGAGAACACTTGCAGCGCGTTTGGCCGTACCGGTGGGCAACGGTACCGACATTGTGTCCGATGCGGTGCCCTTGGCTGTAATTGTGATTGTGACGCAAAAGTAAACGAATTTCCCGATCACCTGATAACCACCGGCCGCAGAAACGGTGGTGAATGCGCCGCTGCCGGGCGTCATTGTCGGTGCCCATGTCGTCCATGCCGCGTCGCCCGTGACGCCGATGTTGGCGCGTGCCTGCGCTTGATCTGCAGCCGTCAGCGATTGGGCGCCGCCTCGGCGGCCTACCGCGACGCGTTGGTCGCCCGCGGCGCGTGCCGACCCTGGTAGAGGCCCGCGCGCATAGGTTTCCCCGACAATGCGCCGTCGTGACGCTCAGCGGCTCGACGGGGCGTGGTGTAGCTGTCGGTGGGCCACCATGTTCGCCGGCATGGGCCGGACAGGTCAGCCGGCGATTGCCGGGAAGCTGACGGCAGGATCATCGCTCAAGGGCGCGATGGTTTCCAGTGTCATGTAGCGGGCGCGCTGCCAGCGCCAATCGGCCCGGTCGCGCACGGGAGCGGGCGGACTCCTCAACAACCCCGTTGCCGTCCTGCTGGAGGGACGCCCGCATGGAAGGCAATCATCGGGCATCGCGCGGTTGCCGCGCCCGAGGGGCGGCGCGACCGCGTACACGGTCGGCGACGCGCTCTCGCAGGCGCGCCGCACCGCGCCGTGCTCCGCGCGTACTCAAGCTGGTCTTGCTTATCAGATTGGTGCGCGTGTCGCGGTTGCCCTGATCAAGTAGAAGCGATCAGTGGACGCGAAGTCCGTCGAACGCGTTGCCCGCAGCGCGTCTGGACCTCCCATCAACTCGTTCTGCAGGACCGAGAAGTCCGTCGTCCCATCCGACGCCGGGACGACCCCTCGCCATCGCGGATTACCGACCTCGCTTTGACGCGCCAAGCGTCATCGGAGACCTTCTTGAAGCGGCCTGTCCAATTGTTGGCGCGGCGAATGAAGACCATGACGGTTTCGTTCGCCAGGTGGACCTGGGCGGGTAGCCATCGAACTTGATTTCCGGCTCGATGAAGGCAAATGGGACGACATCTGCCTCGGCGGGCGGAAGGGTGACGATCTCGTCTACGCTGGCGAAGGCCGAACACGGCTTCGACAAGGCCTCCGCCGCCGACTTGCAGACGCGCGTGAAGCCGCCCATCCGGAAGATGCAGCCCATCGCTCACAAAGGCATCTGGTCGAGCCGAAGCTGCTTGCCCAGGTCGAATACGGGGCAAGGTGCGGCAGCCTTCCTCAAAAATCTTCGCGAGGATCTGCAGCAGTTCCTGGCAACGACATCCTCGAGACCGAAATTTGTGGCCTCGATTAACGCCCAGCGGCTTGGCAACCGCTCGTGCAACCTCCAAACTGGACTGGACGATTTTCAGTTTTTCGGATGCTTGGATGGGCCAAATAAAATCCGCTCTGAGACGCCAGACTGGGGGCATAGGTGCCCGCCGGATCTACGAAGACTTGCGAGACCAGGTACTGGCGCGGACATATGGGTCTGATGGCGTGCTGCCGTCGTCCAGATCTCTCGCCGGCGAACTCGGCGTCTCGAGATCGACGGTGACGGTGGCATACGAACAATTGGCCGCCGAGGGCTTCATCGAAGTTCGCCACGGCGCACGCCCGCGGGTCGCGAAGTCCGTGGTAGGAGGCAGCAAATCGCGCGCTGTGGATGCACTACCGACGCACGTCGTTCCCCTCTCGGAGTTTGGAAAGCGACTGCGGAAAGATCCGCCGAAGTGGACCGCGCCGTCTGGCCATCCCGCCGTGAACTTCCGGTATGGCGACCTCTCGCCGGCCGATTTTCCGGTTCTCGCCTGGAAGAAAGCCATCATTGCTGCCGTTACTCGACGCCCGGCCCGACTGGCCTACGACGATCCCAGCGGCGCGTTGCGGCTTCGGACCGCGCTGCAGGGATTTCTTTGGCGATCGAGGAGCGTCCGATGCAGCGTGGATCAGATCGTCGTCGTCAACGGATCGCAGCAGGGTCTCGACCTTTGCGCGCGACTGTTGCTCGATGCCGGCGACCGCTTCGTCATGGAAGATCCTGGATATCTGATGGCCAGGCACACATTCTCGTCGACCGGTGCGGCCCCTGTGCCCGTTCCCGTCGATAGAGACGGTCTCCAGACTGCCCGGCTCGCCGGCATCGACGCGCGGCTCGCCTACGTCACGCCATCGCACCAGTACCCGCTCGGCGGCGTTTTGCCGATCGCGCGACGGCACGAACTCTTGGCATGGGCCCGGCAGCGTGACGCCTGCGTGATTGAAGACGACTACGACAGCGAATACAGGTACGATACGAAGCCCGTGCCGCCGCTGCACGCCCTCGAAGGCGGCCACAACGTCGTCTATCTCGGAACTGTCTCCAAGACGCTCTCGCCGACAATGCGGATCGGATACATGGTCGTTCCGCTCGCACTCGTCTCGGCCTTCGCCGCGGCCAAGCAAATCATGGACCGCCACACGCCGCTCGCCGAGCAGGAGGCGCTGGCGTCCATGCTGGAGAGCGGCGCCTATGACAGCCACATGCGGCGCGTCCGGCGACGGAATGCCGAGCGACGCCAAACTTTGCTCGATATGTTGCGCCGGCGGTTCGGGGACCGGGTCAGGATCGAGGGCGCAGCGGCCGGCCTGCACCTAGTCGCCTGGTTCGACGATCTGCCACAGCGATCGGAAGAGGCGCTGGTCCGAACGGCCCGGTCCAAGGGCGTCGGTATCTATCCGATATCTGCGCTGTTCGACCGAAGGCGGCAAGGCCGCGCGCGTCCGGACGCAGTCGGCTTGATCATGGGCTACTCGGCTCTGGAGACGTGGCAAATCGACAAGGGCTGCAGGCTTCTCGCCGCCGCGATCGACGAAATCCGGGAGCAATAACTGGACTAGCAAAATCGTACAAAACTGTTCGTTCTGCACAGACCAGATTTGCCCTATCTCCGGGCCGAACGGAGATGAGCCATGTACGTACCCCCCGCCTTCAAGGACGACGACATCGAAAGCATCCGGACCACCATCCGGAATGCCCGTCTGGTCAACCTGGTCACCGCGACGGCTGAGGGGCCGGTTGCGACGCCTCTGCCGCTTTTCCTCGACCAAAGCGAGGGCGAGCACGGTACGCTTTACGGGCACCTCGCGAGAGCAAATCCCCAGTGGAAACTGCCACCGATCGGCGAAGCGCTGGCGATCTTCAATGGACCGGAGGCGTACGTGACGCCGTCGTGGTACGCGACCAAACAGGAGACAGGAAAGGTCGTGCCGACCTGGAACTACGTCGCAGTTCATGCCTACGGTCCGGTCGAGTTCTTCCATGAACCGGAGCGCCTGCTGGAAGTCGTCACGCGCCTGACCCGGAAGCACGAAGAGGTCCGCGCCAAGCCGTGGGCCGTCTCGGACGCGCCGGCCGACTTCATCGCGTCGCAACTTCGCGGCATCGTCGGGCTCCGGGTCCCGGTTAGTCGCTTCGAGGGTAAGCGCAAGATGAGTCAAAACCGTCCTGAGGCCGATCGTGTCGGAGTCTCCGCCGGGCTTGGTGCAAGTGATAATCCTCAGGACCGTGATGTCGCGCCACTGATCCCGCTGCGGGGCTAAACACGTGCGATGGTCGAAAGCCGAGCGCAAGAATTCGGGCATCAGATGTTGAAACTCGCCTTTTCAATGACTTTAGCTATTGCGGCCGGGATCAGTCTCGTCGTGCAGCAGGCCCCCAATGCCAATCTGCGCGTCGGGCTGGCCTCCACCGCCTGGTCGGGATTCATGAGCTATCTCTTCGGCGTGGTCTGCATAGCGGCGCTGGCCTTGCTGCTGCAGGAAGCTCCACCCACGATCGCGGCGGCATCGCGGATATCCTGGTTCGCCTGGAGCGGCGGCCTGTTCGGTGCGATCTTCATCGGCCTCGGGATCTTTCTCGTCCCGAAGCTTGGCGCCGCCACCTTCTTTGCGCTTCTATTCGCCGGCCAGATGCTTGGATCGATCGCCTTCGACCACTTCGGTCTGCTGGGCGTTCCGATCCACGAGGTGAGCGCGATCCGCGTCGCCGGCGCCGCCATGCTTGTCGGTGGTGTCGTTCTCGTTCGCATGTAGAACAGCGGTTTCGCGCAATGCACGCTCCATGCAAACCGAAGCCCGCTCCGTTCTACGGCTGGCGGGTCGTCGCCGCCTGCGAGCGCCGGGACCAAGATATCGAGAGACAGCTCATACGTTGCGCCCTGTCGCGGGGCGTATTGGATGCGCTCTATCGCCATTTAGAACTCATCCTTTGCGGTGCCGAGTTGGACGACCTTCACTTCGATACGCGCAACGCCATCAGGTCGTATGTCGGTGACCTCGTACAAGGCGCGATTGCACAGCCGCATGATCCGGTAACCCTGCGCAAGCGGGAACGGCAGCGTGCCGTATCCGCGAACTGCGGGCCGGATGTGGCTGCCAGCCCACCAGATCAGATAGTTGAGACGGCGGGATCACGTCAGCAGACTCCGGCGAATCTGCCGTTCGCGCCGAGGGGAGCCATGAGGGCCGGTGATGAGTAAGGAAAGAGAAGGCGAAAAGGGAGCAATGAAGGGCGGCGGACGGCACGAATTGTTCCTGGTGAATCTGACCAATGAAAAGCTGAAGGGCCACGGAGGAGTGGCGGAAACGAGATCAAGCTCGACGTCAACGGGCTTGAGCCTGGCAGGGGTTGGCCGCGAAAGCAGTTTTTCCCGTCCAGTGGTACCCGGGATTATTGGCGCTGGTCAGAACGATTCAGGGAGTACCAGCTGAACTGTTACGACGGGGACACCTATGCCGTTGTCACCATCAGCGGCTACGGAATCGGGGTGCTTGTTACTGCCACGAGCCCCGATACGTGGAAATGGTAGTATAGCGCACGCGCGGTGCCGCCCTTCGGCCTCGCCTACGGCCGCAGTCCACGCCTCATCCGTCCAGCCCCGCATGGCTTCCGGCACCACCAAGGTCACCGCCAACACCACCGGCCATGTAAAGTTTCACCACTGGCGGCACCACCACTGGCTACATGAACACTGCGGGCAACTTCATCCTCCCCGGCATCGGCATCACTGGGACCATTAGTGCCTCGTCGTTGGCCGTCATCAACGGAGCCAACAGCAGTGGCGATTGCCAGCGGGAGCAAACGACACTTCGCTCTCTCCCATCGACGCATGATAGCTATTCCTTCCTACGATGCGGACGGGGTGGTTTGCGCCCTTTAGGCAAGGTCTTGGGAGTCCCTGCACGTTTCGATGGCCGAACAAAGAATTCGGACACATGAACGCCCAGCCTTTCGGCGATGCGGTCGAGAAGATCAATCGTCGGGCTTTTCGATTGCCGCTCAAGACCGGCGATGTAGGAGCAGTCAATCCCGGTATCGTAAGCCAATTTCTCTTGCGAAATACCGCGTTTCAGACGGATCCGACGCACGTTGCAGGCCACAAGTGCACCAGTTTTCATGCGGCAAAGCATGCCATTCGCTCGGTCAAACCACTGGTTATAACCCCACTATTAGCAACACAGTTAGCTGCCTTTGCGGAAGCTGGCGACTTTGTCGGTTGAAGGAAGCGCTGGTTGCGACTGAGACGCCGCAGTCATGCTTCGCCCACCCCTACCAAGAATGCGTTGGCACATGACTTTTAATCACGGGGGCCTGGGTTCGAGCCCCAGCGCGCTCACCAAATAACTTAGAAAATCGCCTCAATACTGATCACGTGTCGTAGACCGTTTTGAGCCTCCGGGTAACACGGGGGTAACAGATTTCCCGGGCAAGCACGTACGGCCCTACACATTTTCGTCCAGAAGCGAACAGGCCAATTAGAACGAGTGCCACGAACGCGTCGCAATCTCCACGCACATAGGAGCCGGGCTCCCTCGCACGATTCGCACTGTCTGAACGAGCCTGACAGGTTGGCCCGCCCAGCCGGGTACTAAATGGGTGCGTAGCATCCAGCCTGTCCGCTCGCCGCGTCACCTCGCACGTAGGCAATGCAGCATGCACGAAACCGCCCGCTGCGATCACTGCGAAGAAGAGTTCGCGCCGAAAGAGCTAGGCATTCACAACGTCCACCAAACAATCCGTCCTTCAGGTATAAAAATAGACCAGAGGCAGAAAGACGTATGTCCACCAGGCTAAGCCAGCCAATCCGGCCAGGACGACCATATCCTCGTCGCTCATGGGGATCTCCGAGAGCGGTTTCGATTACCCTCTAAACCAACGAGCGGCGGTGCGCGTTTCAATCGCGCATCAATTATACTTCAAAGGGGGAACATTTTGCGTTTCGCCGTCCCGGTGACCTTGCCGCTTTCAGTCTGCGAAGCCTATCGCTGATCTCCCGGGCGAATGCTTCGAGCAGGACAGCCCGATGAGCCAATTCGAGCGGATGCTCAAGTCGCTGAAGTTCGGGTAGGTAGTCCATCAACGCACTCGGGATGGACGGGGCGTCAGAGAGTGTCTGGCGTCTTAAGCTCGTGGCGGACTCTCTCTTCCTTCAACTGTTGCTCCGCTTCGTACCAAAAGTCGTCTATCCGACCTTCAGGCTTCCCGGCTCCCAAAGTCTGTATGCGCGGGCGCGTATCTTGTCTGAGTCTGTTTGGGGCATGGTGTTTCTCTCATCGAGCGCAATGCTAATTGCGGAAGTAACTCGACTGATTTTGAGGGGTTCCAGATTCCCGAAGGTGCGCCACGCGCGAGAGCCACCCTCACTCAAGAGGCGGCCTGAACCGTTCCTAGCCAAGCGGCCAAGCGGTTACGCGGCAGCCCATGCCAACAACTCGTTCATTACATGCTCTTTGATCGCCGCTGGCTCCCGCTCGCCTTGCGAAGCAAGCCATAGAATGCGCTCCGCGACCTCCACCGCAGAACGATGTTGCTGACGGGTGAAGGCCGGGCTCGCGAGCACTTCATCGAGAATGGTGCGGAGCAACTGCACCGTAGGTGTGTCGTACGCCATGTGCCGAATACCCGAATACTGAACAATTCACAGCTCAAAAGGTCGCCCGCGCAATATGAGCAGGCCGATCTTCTCGTTCGGTCGAGCAGCAATTTGCCGGAAACCGGCAATCTACGACGGGTTGATTACGGGTCTATGACAGCGAAACAGCAACGCCAACGCTCGAAATAAGTGCAGGCGGCGCTGTCCAGCCCCCGGGAAGGTGATTGCAAAATTCCGGCACGGATTAGTCTGAACAGCTTAGGCCAAGGTTCAGTGGCACTCGCGGATAAACAAGAGGCCGCCAACTGAGTGGTCTCAAATAGGTCGGGGCCCTTAGCCCCGAAGAATTCAACCACCCATCGCCGTGTGGCTAGCCGCCTCCAAAATGCTTGAGGCCCCACTCAAACGCGCCCTTTACTAGCGGGTTTTCCCAGACCTGCTTCAGCAAGCTCTTTGCCTTTTCCTGCTCGACCGTGCTCGCGTTCGAACTGTCAATATAGTTGTTCAACCTTTCGAGATTCACACTGACGTTCTGAATGTTCCCTTGGCCCCCAACTTGCACGCCCTGCGAGCCGTGGATGTTGATGCTTGCGTCGAGCGTAATTGCTGTTGGCGGTATTGCGCGTCCCTCAATTACGTCTGTCCCTTCGCCGGTGATTCTCGCGTGTATGACCACATACTCTATACCGCTCGTCGTTGACGGTTTGCGGGGGTTCCAATCTATCAGACCCTTGTCCAGCAAGTTGCGCTTTGCCAAGGTCGCGAGATGCTAACTCAAGATCAGCGAAGTCGGCCAATTCAAGATGGCCCTTCGTTTCCCGCAGGTCGTAAAACCGCTTGAGCACCAGGTCCCGCGCCTCGCTGTCATTCATCCTGGAGGCACCCGCTTAGTTGCAAGGATATTTACGGACCTCCACGTGAGCTGCAAGGATTGCTCGCCCTCATCAGGAATGGGTGTTCGCGTCGTCCGAACAGCCTTCCGGCTTGCCGTCCTGATTGATGCACGCCCGATAGTGCCAGGGCGCGGCGTAACTCCCCGCCCACATGCCGCGCCCCGCGTGTTCGGCTTCGCGTTGCGCGCTGTCGTATTGCCTTTGGAGTAGCGAGGCCAATCGAGCGCGAGCCCACCCCGCACAAGCCACTCCGCAAGATCGGCACCGTTGACTGAGCACGTTGCGACTGTGCGCCCATAGACATCACCGCTCACCGCCATGTCTGATCTGCGTCTTAGCGACGAAGCCCCGGCTCCTCGATCTCAAAGAAGAGGCCCGGCGCCTCGCCGGGATCACGCACGAGCAGGTCAAGTCTCGTCCTGATCGTGGTCGAAGAACTGACCGAACAAAGAGCCACAGCCGGCGGCGTGCGGCGCTCATCCAAGACAAGATGCGCCGGACAAAGACGAGGTCGGTGAGAGCGAGGCAGCGGCGTGGCGCAAGCACCACGAGACGCAACGCTTCGGCCGGCCGCGAGCGCGTGAGGTTCGTTGCCTTGCTGAGTTTCGCCCGCTCGATAAGCGGCGCTCGCGCTACAACGCCAACGGTACGACCGTCCTGCAATTTCGAGAGGCCGTGCCGCCACAACGGTGAAAATCGGCACGCGGTGCCTCGCAGTGGAGCATGCACCGCGTGCCGCCGAAGCTCGTGCCAGTGCGCAGGCGACGACCAGCTCGCCGATACTGGTCGCCTCTTCCACGAGCATCAGTACGTCGCGTATGCCGCATCCACCTGACGAGAAGCTGACCAAGCGGCCACTTGCATTTGTCTGGTCCGGAGGCAGCCATGACCATAATTGGAGCTGTACGAGAGCAGAAGAAGCGCAGGCGCGGCCAGCGTAGCGAATCTCACAACAACAGAGGTCACGATCCGGAGCGGCGCCGTCAGCGCGTTCGGTTTATCGCAAGATCTCGACAACACTCTGCGATGCCCCTCACCCGAACTGTTAGCTGACTCCGGTTTGCGCTCGCCACAAACGAGTGTAGGCGCCTTCGACTCTCAGCAGATCAGCGTGCCTTCCTTGCGCAACAACCCGTCCCTTGTCCAAGACGACGATCTTGTCGGCTCCACAAATGGTACTGAGACGATGGGAGATGACGATGATGATCTTGCCGGCCCGACGCAGATCGTCAATCAGCCGCACGACGGATGCCTCGGCAGCCGAGTCGAGAGAGGATGTCGCCTCGTCCAAAATCAGGATCTTCGGATCGCGATACAAAGCCCGAGCCAACGCGAGGCGCTGCTTCTCGCCGCCGGAGAGGCGTATGCCGCTCTCGCCCAGATAGGCCTGGAAACCGCCGGGCCAGCGCTTGATCAACTCGCACAGCCCAAGTTGATCGCAGATTTGCAGTATCTTCTCGATGTCAGGCTCGAACTCGCCAAGAGCGATGTTCTCGATCAGCGAGCCCGAGAACACGTCGATCGATTGCGGTACCGCAGCAATAACCCTGCACAGGGATACGGTCGAGAAGTCCTGGACGTCATAGGGCCCGATCCGGATGCGTCCACCCTCGAGCGGATAAACGTTCTGTAGTAGCGCCACAAGGGAGCTCTTGCCTGAGCCGCTTTCCCCCACCACGGCCGTCATCTCGCCTCGGCCGAAAGTGACGCTGAGATCCTGGAAAAGGTTCGGCTGCGCGCCATGGCGAAACGTGACGTTCTCCAGGCAGATATCGCCAAGGTCGGACTTGGTGGCATCAATGCCACCACCGCTTGCCGGTTCCAGATCGAAGATCTCGAACAGGCGATCCGCCGCGATAAACGCATCCTGAACGATCCGATTGGTTTCGATCAGGTTGGCAATCGGCCGGGTAATATAGCCAAGCAACGTGTAGCAGGACAGTAGTTCGCCAGGCGTGATGGTCTGATCGAGGGCAAGCGTCGTACCGAACCACATCAGCACGATGGTGAATAGGCTCGAGAGGAAGGTCGAGGCATTGTCTCCGAAGACTGAGATGAGGCCGGAGCTGTAGACGGAATGCAGCGTCTTGATGAAGCGGGTCTCCATCTTAAGATTGGCCAGGCTCTCTATACCGAACGTCTTGATCGTGGACACCGCTCCGAGTGATTCAACCAATTGCGCCTCCAGGTCGGCGGCATTTTCCATAATGGCCCGCTGGCGCTTCCTGTTCAGCCGGTTGATGGTCCAATAGACCAGTAAGTATAGTGGGATAGAGGTCGCCACGGCCAAGGCGATCTTCCACGAATACACAAACATCAGCCCCAATGAGAACAGTATGACAAGCAGATTGACGAACATGGTGATTGAGACGTCGTTCAGGAAGCTCCTGATCTTCACCGCGTCATTCATGCGGGAGACGATCTCGCCCATGCGCATTCCGTCGAAGAACTTTTGGGGCAGGCTTAGGATGTGATTGTAGTAGCCGAGGATCAAGTGAACATCGATCTTCTGACCCGTTTGCAGCGTGAGCTGGTGTCTGAGCAGATCGATCAGGATCTGTGGCACCAGGATCAGCAGCATGGCGACGCTCATCAGGTTCAGCAAGTTGCGGTTGCCCGCTGTGATCACATGATCGACGATCTTCTGAACGTAGATGGCCGTGGAGAGGCCGAGGATCGTCGTCACCAATGCCCCGACGAGAGCCTGCACCATCACCTCTCTGTGTGGAGCAAGCAGACGGGCAAAACGGGCGAGGGGTAAGGTGGTTTCGTCGCGTCGCTCGAAGGTGCCTGCCGGAACCAGGAGCACCAGGACGCCGGTCCATTGCGTCTTGAATTCCTGATGCGACAGCTTGCGGATTTCGCCATAGGCCGGGTCCATGATGACGACCCACCTCGCATCGACGGCCTGGATGACGACGAAGTGGTGCAGTGTCTCCTTGACGATGACGTGCGCGATGGCGGGCTTGGGAATCTTGTACAGGCTATCGAACCCACCCTTTACCCCCTTGGCGATGAACCCTAGTTTTTGAGCCGCTTGCGTGAGGCCAGACACCGTGGTGCCGGAGCGGTCTGTCGAGGCATACTGGCGGATGCGCGACAAGGGCAACTTGTAACCATAGAAGGCTGCGACAGAAGCAAGACTGGCGGCCCCGCAATCTGTGATATCGCGCTGCTTGAATTTGATGACTTTGCTCGACATAGAGCGCCCGGGCTATTTGGAAACGAAACAACTAGCGGGCCACAAGGAGCGGATTGAGCCAATCGTCGAGCTCATTGTAGAGGAGTTGAAAGAGACTGCGCTCGGCCACGAGGAAGCGGGCTCGGACCGTCATGCCTTTTTTCAACTTACCGATGACCCCGTTCTTGAGCGTGAGGTAACTGCCAGAGAGCGCGCAGCGGACCTTAAAGATCGGGTTCCTATCATGGAGGGTGAAGTCCTGGGCCACGTCGAGCACTGTCGCCTCTAGAACACCCCATTGATTGTAGTTGAAGGCATCCACCTGGAGCCGTACTGACTGGCCGGTTCGCACAAAGCCGATGTCGTTGGGGGAGACGTAGATCTCCGCCACCAGTTCGCCATCCGGCGACACGCGAGCGACAGTTTGTCCCGCCTGGACGTAGCCACCGGCGGTGAGGCCGGAGAATTGCTCTAGAGCCCCGGACACGGGAGCTCGAATGCGGGTGAGATCTCGTTCGTTTTCGAGCTGATGCAAGCGGGCTATGAGGTCCTTTAAGCGTAGGTTCGTGTCGAAGAGCTGCTGGTTCCATTCGGCGGTTTTGCGCCGAGCAAGGATCTCGCCTTTGACCTCAATGCTCTGCAGCGCGAACGCCCTGTCGTCGACCGCCTTTGCGGGCGCTGCAGCAACAGCGAGCAGCCGCTTGGCGCGCTCGAGTTCTGCCGCGGCGTTACTGCGGGCATATTCGTTCTCCCGCAGCAGGTTCAGAAAATGCAGCCGCTCGGCCGTGGCAGACTCGGTCAGCAGGTGGATCGGGTCCTTGGCCTCTGTTCCCGAGGAGATCAGGGTCTCGAGGTCACGGGCCAGATCGCCCTTGGCGCGAATTTCGCCTGTAACTGCCCCAAGCTTCTCCTCAACCACCTGATCATCGAGGGTGAGGATCTCTTGCCCCTGGGCAACAACATCGTTCTCAACGGCAAGGATACGCGAGATGCGCCCTGAGACGGGCGCGATCAGGGGTGTCTTCTCGATGGTGGGCCGAATGGCGCCGGCACTTTGAACAGAGACCGTTATGGTGATGAGTGGCAGCGCCGACAATGCCGCGACCACAGAAATCAAAATGACCTTGTAGATGAGCAGAGATCGTCCTGACCTTCGGGAGAGGATGCTCTCCGCAGTGTAGCTGACAATTTCAGCCGGAAGTAAGACATCGCTCATACAACAAGTTCATTTCCTGACGACGATCAGCAGTTTCCATGGAAACTGCTAATCTGCCGAGAATAGAGAATTTCCGCCGCCTACGTTCTAATGGCGCGGGTTTGCGGCCGCTCCCCCTATAGCTGCAACTGCAAGGCCTACTACCCCCACAATTGCGAAAGCGATTGCCCAAAACACCCCTCCCGAAGTTGCGGACGCTTCTTCAGAAGTTAGCTCGGTCACACCATAGGCTGACATATCGGTCTTCATTGTTGTCTCCACCTTTAAGTCATTAGTCAGCGACTGACGCTCCGCAGCTCCTGCCGCGGCAAAAGGAAGTAACTCAAGAATCGTGCCACCGCAGGAGGAGCTCCAGAAGAACCGTTCGGTATTTTTTGACGATGACTGTGGGCCCGCGGTGCGCCGGCTGAACATAACCGTGTCGCGGACGCGACAAATCCGACACCAGGAGTGCTCGACGTCCAGCTGAAACGTCTCGAGCAAGTTTAAGATCTCGTAGCGATATACGATCGGTTCGGTCGGTAGGGGCTAGAACCCGAACCGACCAAGACCCGTTTGTAGACTTCCGGTCCAAGCCCGCTTGGCGTCATCCCGCGATGGCCCCGACCACATTCAACCTTCCTGGTTTCGTATGCGGATCAAGGGAGGAATAATCCAGCTGCAATGGCTGCCGCTAGCCCGGCCAAAACTCCCGCAATCGCCCAGAACCACCCTCCCGAAGTTGCGGATGCTTCTTCAGGAGTTAGTTCGGTTACACCATAAGCTGACACATCGATCTTCATTGTCGTCTCCTTTTCAAATGCGTAGATCAGTCAGCATACCGGTCGGGAGCCGCTGACGTTGTGCGAAGGAAGAAACTCAAAAATCGTGCCAATTGCACAGCAGCGCTCGAGAAAAGTCATTCTGTTGACTATTCAACGGTCTAACTGTCAGCACGGCGCCATGCTAGTCGAAACATCGTGCCGTCCTGGATGTGACAAAGCCGGCAATCGAGACAACGCAATGCAAGTCGAGAGCAGCAACGAACAGATCGTGCAAGTTCAGCTCAATGAACGAGGTGCGATCCGCGACGTCACAGCGATTGAACATATTTGCCGTCCGCGTTCGCGCTCTCTGGGCGAACGCGCCCTGCGCCATTTATGTTCTAACGACGCTTAATAGCTAATACCACTTCCGCTATGCCCGCGGCTGCTAGGGCTACTAGCCCAAACACTCCGAGAGCTACTCCCCAAAACATCCCTCCTGAAGTTGCGGATGCTTCCTCATGCGTTAATTCGGTTAGACCATAGGCTGACATATCGATTTTCATTGTCACTTCCTTTAGAGGATCAGTCAGTGATGAATGACTGGCCGGCAGCTCCTGCCGCTGAGAAAGAGATAAATTCAAAAGTCGGGCCAACTCCGCAGGAAATCACAGAAAGACCGCTCTGCTTTTTTATTCAGTGGCTTAGCTGAGAGCGCCGGGCACGCCAGCCATACCACGTCTCGGATGCGACAAAACCGACAACAGGAGGCAACACAAGATAGGTCGGGGAGCGGCAAGGAGGGGAAATGGATCCGCGGCACCTGGCGCGGAACAGCGGATTCCATCATAGCAACAGCGGACAGTGTTATGGACGTGCGTTCCTTCAATCTGGTGATGGACAAAGGAGCGCGGTGGAGCCGTCGATAATGCGGCAATTGACGCATCGCCGAAGCAGGTTTGTGCGGCACTCAACGGCCTCGACGTGCTAAGCGGTGGCATCTCTGGGGCGGCGACGGACTTCAACGGCTGTCCAATTGGAGATACTCTGATGCCGATTGGCCGGTCTTTACCGGTTGAAGACAACGGTTTGAACGCGATTCAAGCTCTCAAACCGGGGGCATCGGAGGAAACCTGCCGGAAACCTATGGCCCCCGCACCACTTGCTATAATCGCTTCGTTGTGAGGTCGGAGTAGAGGCGTTCACGCAAACGGGACTGCAAGGGACAATTTCCGGCTGACGCTACAATTGTCAGACGTCATTGGGCGAAGGCCCATCAACTGATCCGTCGAGGCTATAATCGATATAGCGTCGAACGCTTAGAGCCGGGCGGCTGCATCATCAATCTTCATGCTGTGAATATCATCTAAGCGCTTCTGAGTCAGTTGGCCCTGCCGGCACACCAGCCTAGCCCGCCCGTTCGATTGTCGCCTCCACACGCACCATCTCCGAATCTCATCGGAGCCACTGAATCACGGTCGCCGGCCGCAGCGAGCACCTTTTCAATGCCGGATAGAGTTCTCAACTTATCTTACTGGCTTTCGCCGCAAGACTGCGAAGCATCCGCTATTCTTGCTGGAAAAGAGCATTCTTTTCTGATGACGGCGGAAATTGTGCATCAGATTCAAATAATAATTTATGTGTCGAGCGGACGAACGGCTGCTAGGCAGCGATTTTTGATCTCTATTCCGCCGTAAAATCGCGGGCATTCATGCGCAATCATGATCTTGTCTCCAGTGGTTTCCTGGGACTGACCGCGACCGGTCTCGTGCTACTTGGCTCCAGCCTGCTCGCCATTGCCCTTATTTGAGGCCGAGGGCAAGACAATCTTGTTCAAAGCCGCAACCAGACACCTGTTCGGGAACGACATCGATGGCAGATGTCTGCTTCGATGGGCTCTGCTGCTCGCTGGCGCGAGCGTTGTGCTTGCCGTCATCACGGCGGCGGACGCGGCCGACTGTCCGCGCCAGAATGCGCTCGGCACCGCGCGCGTACTCACGCTCGACGCCAAGACTTATCCGCGAGTTGGACTGAATAGCTTTCCGCAGACGCTGCCGCTCGCCGACCACGAGGTCGTGTTGACCTTCGACGACGGTCCGCGGCCGCCGTTCACGCAAAAGGTGCTGGCAGCGCTTGCGCAGGAATGCGTGCGCGCCACGTTCTTCTTGGTCGGCAAGTCTTCAGCCGAGTTTCCCGAGCTCGTCCTGCGCACGGCCGCGCAAGGCCACACCATCGCGCACCACACCTGGTCACATCCGATGTCGTCCAAAATCAGCTTCGAGCAGGCTAAGGAGGATATCGACCGCGGCATTGCGGCTGACGAGATGGCACTCAATGGGGTCTCGACCACGACACCCGCGACTCCATTTTTTCGCTTTCCCTATTTCGACTCGACGCCTGCGATGCTCGATCTTTTGCAGTCGCGCGGGATCATCGTCTTCGGGGCGGACCTGTGGGCTAGCGATTGGGAGGACATGACCTCGGAACAGGAGCTAAAGCTCATCATCAGCCGCCTAGATGTTGCGGGCAAGGGCATCATCCTGTTTCACGACCCGAAGGCACATACTGCGGCCATGATGCCCGCCTTCCTGCGGTACCTGCACGACAACAGCTATCGCATTGTACACATTGTTCCGGAACCAACACCGCAGAAGAACTCCGACTTGCCTATACCGGGTCATGAGCGCCCAACACGGGGTGATGCGGTGCCGATCGCTACACCGTGACTTCGGCTGAATGAACGGCAGAGCTGAAGCTAAAATATAGGCTATGTCTGCAAGATCGGACAGTGCGTTCGATCTTGCCAGCCCGCACATCCCAAGCAGCCGGTTCTCACAACTCCGAACGGAGTCAACTCCCAGGCATCATTTCTGGGCCGGAACAATTGTAGGTAACTTAAGCGAAGCTACCATGCCCAACATGCCCAGGAAGCACACGATGCCAGTAAGAGAAGAGACTATCGCCCAAAAAGCTGCCCAAGAAGAAACAGTCCAAAAATCCACCTAGAACAAATAAGAAAGGAACGAGCGGCGGCCTGATTTCTGTGGGCTTTTACAGCACTTGCCGAGTTGTTAGCGTGCCTGGGAGCCGCAAGAAACTACAGGCAATGGTTGTCCTCAAGATCGGCCCGATCAAGTCGCGCTTCAGCGGCACCGTCAAACTGGATCAGAGCGGGGCGCCCGACTCTTTTTCGCTGTCAGGGCAAGGGAATGGCGGAATGGCGGGCCACGTGCGGGGCGGTGCTCAAGTGACTCTCGCGGCCGATGGACCTGATCGGACCATCCTGCGCTACGGAGCGCACGCTGAGGTCGGGGGTAAACTTGCGCAGTTGGGAAGCCGACTTGTTCAGTCTACCGCACGCTCACTTTCCGCACAGTTCTTCGAGACCTTCGCAGTCGTCGCAGGTGGGGATAATCGCCTCAATCTGCCCGGCTCACCCGAAACTGCAGGACGTTTCTCTCATCCACAACGCTGATACGTCGGTATCGAATTCCACGATGTTCATGCGGTCCCCTTGGTTCGATCAAAATCGCCGCTACGTAGCTCGTCTAACGTTCTAAGCCCAAATGCTTAGACCCGGGCGCGCTGCCAAGATTGCCCCGCCATCCGTGCGGCGTGGTCGGTGACCGCGCTCGTGTCACCGAGAGTTGTGAAGCGACGCACTTCTGGGCGGAAATACACGTCGTGAGGATCTGCAGATCGTCGTCGGCACGCCGGGAGGCGCTTCGTCATGCGCGAAGTTGCCACCTTCGAACACGCCATCGGGTTTCACAGGCCGCGCTGTCCCAAAGGACAGAAGTCATGCTGCGCGGCGAGAGCTCGCCGGCGGGGGCGATCGGCGCGTAGCCCGCAGAACTCAGGATCGATGTGTCCATTTCCTCAGTGTAGGCGCGCTGGCCACCTTCCCCTGCGCCATGTCAGCATTCGGTTGACCGACGGAATTTTTCCGCATTCTCCGCGGCAACAGCTAGTGCCTGAGAGAGCTTGAGCGCCTGATCGGCCGTTACCTGAAAATGAACGCCCACAAGGCTCGCGATAGCGACAGTGATCTCGTCGTCGATCTGCTCAACTATGATCGCAGCCGACTCGTCGATTTCGATCTCTGCGATACGCCCGAGGTCGTCACGTTCCTTTGCCATCGCTACACTCCCCATGTGCCCCCGCCATTGGTATATTGGAGATCTTGTATTAGGTCACTGCGGAATTGATGGGCACCGCGAGAGCTGGCGGGCCAGAATGCTCTGAGCACTGCGCCTGGCTGTAATCATCGATAAAAGCCCGCCATGTAGCGGATTGCGACGAAAGTCCCGACGACAACGGCGGCCGTGATAGCGACTGAAAACCCCACTCGAGCCAAGAACTGGCCAGGGCTAAGTCCGTCCCATGACCGTCCGTTGGTGTCGAACCTGCGCTCGGCGCGGCGGATTTTAGTGTTATTGATCACGTCTCCAGCTTAAATGATTGCAATCGATCCATCGCGCTCACGCCCCGACCGGAGCCTTCCACCGCATCAAGCGCCGCTCCAGCGCCTCGAGCACCGCGTTAAACGCCAGGCCGATCACCGTGATGCGCAGAATGCCGAAATACATTTGCGGGATCAGGAAGCTGTACTGGCTGTTGATGATGAGATAGCCGAGCCCCGCCTTGGCCCCGACCATCTCGGAGGCGACCAGCACCAGCATGGCGGAGGCGCTGGCGAGGCGAATGCCGACGAAGATGGTCGGAAGCGCCGCCGGAAGGATCACCTTGCGGAAAAGTTGCGGCGGGCTCGCGCCCATCGTCCGCGCCGACTTGATAAGGAGCGGATCGACCTGCTTGACGGCAGCAATTGTGTTGAGCAGCAATGGTCAAGCGCAGCTGTAGATCACCATGGTGATCTTCGACATCTCGCCGATGCCGAGCAGCAGGATGAACACCGGCAGCAGCGCCAACGGCGCGATGTTGCGGCAGATCTCGATGAACTGGTTGACGAGATTGCCGAGCCGGGCGTACCAACCGACGAGAAGGCCAAGCGGCACGATCAAGGCCACGGAGATCAGGAAGCCGCTCAACGCGCGCAGCAGGCTCGCCGACACGTCGTCATAGAGCTCGCCCGTTTGCGCGAGCTGCCAGCCGGCGGCGATCACCTCGGAGAACGGCGGCAGGAACACCGGATCGACGAAGCCGAGCCGCGGGGCGGCCTCCCACAGCGACAGTAGCGCGATGAGCAGCAGCGAGCGATGCCCGAACGCGCCGAGCCCGCGCGCGCCAGCATGAAGCCGGCCGGCGATCGGCGATGGTCGGCGATCCACGCCGGAGATAGCCCCCGGACGCCCGTGGGCGAGTTCCAGCAGCGACAACGTTGCACTTCCTCGCGCAGCAGGCTCCAAACCGCTTGCCTGACATGGCCGAACTCCGGCAGCGAACGCACGTCGTCGGCCTCGCGCAGCGAAACCGGAATGTCGATGACCTCTTTTATCCGGCCCGGGCGCGAGGTCATCACGGCCACGCGCTGGCCGAGCACGACGGCCTCGTCGAAGCCATGGGTGATGAAGACGATGGTCTTGCCGGTGGCGCGCCAAAGTCTGGTGGCTCTGCTCGAACGGAACGGCAAAGGTAAAGCCTTTCCAGTTCTTCGGATCGCGATTGTCCCTGTGCTTGTTGGCCAGGACGAGAGAGTTTCCATTTTGATTCAGAATGGTAAGCACTTTGATCGACTGGACATTGCCCCCAAGCCCTGCGGTCATCGTCAGAGGCACGGGCATTACCTGCTGTGAGATGTCCAGTTCTCCGTTGAGCATCTTGTCTCGAATCAAAGCTATTCCGGCGATCTTCTGCAGGCTGACCTCGAGGCCTTCCTTGCCGTAGCTTCCAAGCTTCTCGCCGTAGATCAGCGGAACGGCGCAGGTAATCGGCAAAAAGCCACGGCAAGCTTCGTCTTCTCAAGAGGCTTGCGCTCCTGGGCAATCGCCTTCAGCGTCTCGATTGGGAGAATGCTCGACAGCGCCCCGATGATCGCACTTGCCGACCTTGCGCAGCATTTCACGGCGCAAGATCGGTTGCGGGAACAGACCATGCAGCAGTGTCTGCTCGACTTGGTCCGACATGGCGGCCTCGAAGCTCGGCTGGGCTGGACCGGGATCGCAACAACGGCAACGCTTGCCGCCGCCATGATGATCCGATGCGTCAGTCATCTGCCCTGCCCCCGTTCTAGCGTCCGGTTTCAAACATGGCGCCCGTCGCCGCCTCGACGGAGCTTGGCGTATCGATTGGGAAGCGGTACCTCGAAAATGCGCAAGGGCCTTCGCAGAAAAGCGATCACCCGGCAACCGGCAAGCCGCACCCGATCAGTTCAGCCTCGTCGCACGGCGGAAGGCTATCCAGCTCCCCCAGATCCCAATATAGGCCCGCCATAACCTCCAGGGCCTCACGCGCGAGCTCGATCGGCAAGTGCTCATCGGCTGCATGTTGCTGGCATCCAGGATAGGCATGAGGCACCCACAACGTGGGCAAATTTAGCAGGTTGGCAAAAATGTCGTTCGGAAGCGAGCCAGCGAAATTGGGCAAGATCGCCGGCGATTTCCGCGTCGTCCGAACGATCGAGGCTTGGGCCCATTTGGCCCAGGGACCCTCAGGATCAAGGCGCGTGGCGAGAAACACACCATCGTCAGGGCTGGGCGTCACCTGGACCATGTCGAGACCGGCCTTCACGAGATGTCGCCGAAGCGCCGGCACGATGTCTTCGCAATCAACGCCGACCACGAAGCGGAGCTGACAGCGCGCCCAGGCACTCGCGGGAATGGCATTGACCGGCGCCTGCGGATTTCCGCAACTGATGGCGAGAACATCAAACGAGCACCAGCCATACACCTGCTCTGCCGGAGTTAGTCCCGGCTCGCCCCAGGCCGGATCGATGTCAGGTCCGCCAGGTCCCCCGTCAACGACACAGTCGGCAAGGACCCGCCGGACGGCATCAGGCAGCTCACTTGGAAGCCATTCTGCGATCAGAATGCGGCCGGTCGGAGAGACGATCGTAGCCAAGGCATGCGCGAGCTGGATTGCGGGATCGGAAAGCAGACCGCCCCAATTGCCCGAATGATATGCGCTCTCGCGCGCATTAATTGAGATGTCGAATGTAACACATCCGCGCGAGCCCAGGAACACTGTCGGCCGATGCTCGGACAAGCGCGGTCCGTCCGACGCAACGAAGATGTCTGCGCACAGGAGCTTCTTGTGCGTCGTACATAGTTCGCGGAGGCCAGGCGAATCGACCTCCTCACCCATTTCGATCAGGTATTTCAGGTTGAACCCCAGCCGACCTCTAGTCTCGAGCACAGCACGGAGGCTGGCAATGTTGACGGCGTGCTGTCCCTTGTTGTCGGCGACACCACGTCCGTACCAGCGATCATTGAGCTTTGCGAGACGCCAAGGGGACCTTCCTGCGGCCCACGATGCGTCCATTCCCCGAACCACGTCGCCGTGCCCATATCCGAGCACCGTCAGCAATGATGGATCTTCTATGCGTTCTGCATAAAGGAATTGTGCGCCTGCAGCGGCCAAAACCTGGCAATCGCAGCCGAACTCTTCAAGCATGCAGCGAAGCTGGTCGAGATACTCGGCGAGCTGACGTTTTCGCTCCGGGTTCTGACTCTCGGAAGGAATAGCGACGAGCCGCGAGAGAACGGTCTCGAAGTCTCCAGAAGCCAGATGGCTTCTCGCGCGCGAGATTGCGGCGTTCCGGCTCATTACGGGTAGCTCCTCGCACGCCAAAGGCAGCTCAACTGGGGGCCGGAAACACGCGGGTATGCGCAGCCTCGATCTCAATGCGGACGCGTTGACCGGATTGGAACAGCGGCCGTCCGGGGCTCACCGAAGTCCGGGCGGTCAACCGAATGGACCCGACCTGCACGAGCACGCTTTGGTTCGTGCCCGTGTAAGCAGATTCCAAAACCATCGCGGTAGCGCGCTCGTCCGGTCTCAGGCCGACATACTCCGGGCGAACTGCCAGCAACCCTCGGTCGCCTGACGTCAGCACCTGACTGGCCTCCTGCACAACGTCAATGCCGAGATCGGCGCTGCGGGCACAGACCTCGCCTCCAGATTGCCGCAACTCGACCGGCAGAAAGTTCATCTCACCGATGAAATCAGCGACAAATGCAGTCGCCGGCTGCTCGTATAGCTCACGCGGTGTCCCACACTGCTGCAAGCGGCCTCGCTCGAGAACGGCAACGCGATCGGCCATTGACAGCGCTTCCTCCTGGTCGTGGGTAACAAAAATGATCGTGCTACCGACCTCCTTATGGATCAGCTTGATCTCCATTTGGAGCTGCTGCCTGAGCTTGCGATCAAGTGCCCCGAGAGGCTCGTCCATGAGCAGCAGGGGCGGACGGAAAACAAGAGCGCGGGCCAGAGCGACACGCTGCTGCTGCCCACCCGACAACTGGTTTGGAAGTCGCGCACCATATCCGTCAAGTGCAACGAGCTTCAGGGCTTTTGCGACCTCACGTTCGACGTCTCCGCCACGCAAGCCCCGGCGCCGCAGCGGATAGGCGATGTTCTCAGCGATGGTCATATGGGGGAACAATGCGTAGCTCTGGAACACCATGCCGAAGCCGCGACGATAGCTCGGAACATCATTGATCCGTACGCCGTCGAGCATGATATCGCCAGAGGACGACACCTCGAATCCGGCGATCATCATCAACAGAGTTGACTTTCCTGACCCGCTCGATCCGAGCAAGGCGACGAACTCTCCTGGCTCTATCGACAGTGAGACGTCGTCGACCGCCTTGACCGGACCAAACATCTTGGTCAACGAGTTGACCGAAACGGAACCACGTTGACTTTGCGACGTCACTACACCTGTCGTTACCTTTTCGCTCACGATTGCTGTGCTGACGCTCATTTCGGCCTCGTCTCGAATATCTTGCGCGGTATTGAGGTCAATCGCTTCCCACCCGCACTAAGGCCTGTTTACAGACAGGATTCCCAAATCAGTAGAAAATTGATTCAAGGCTGAAAATTGGAGATCAGCCTTGATTCGATTGATGTTGAGCGATGCGCAGTGGGAGCGGATTGCGCCGGAATTGTCTGGCAAAGCCGGTGATCCCGGCGGCACCGGGCGTAACAACCGGCTCTTTATCGAAGCAGTTCTTTGGATTGCGCGCACGGGCTCGCCGTGGCGAGATCTGCCGGAAGCGTTCGGCAAGTGGTTCACAGTGTATACGCGCTTCTGGCGCTGGGCGCAGAAGGGGGTCTGGGAGCGGGTCTTCAAAGCTCTCTGTGACGATCCCGATTTCGAATATGTCCTGATCGACGGCACACTCGTCCGGGTCCACCAACATGGCACCGGGGCAAAAGGGGGACTCAAAATCAGGCCATAGGCCGCTCGCGTGGTGGCCTGACTACCAAAATCATGGCTCTGGTCGACGCACTCGGCAATCTCATTCGCTTCACCCTGCTGCCCGGCCAGCGTCACGACAGCATTGGCGTCGAGCCTTTGATCACTGGCCTCGATTTTGAAGCGCTGATCGGCGACAAGGCCTTCGATAATAACTGGCTGCGCGCCAATCTGAACCAACGCGGCGCCGCAGCGGTCATCCCGTCCAAGGCCGACCGCGCCGGGCGCATCCCGCACGACGCCGAAATGTACAAATGGCGCCACCTGGTCGAGAACTTCTTCTGCCAGCTCAAGGCATTCCGCCGCATCGCAACTCGCTACGAAAAGACAGACGCCTGCTTTGCCGGCCTCCTCAATCTCGTCGCGGCTTTCCTCGCAAACTAGCGACTGTAAACAGGCCTTAGTCACCACGACGGACTCGCTGAAGGCAAGGCCAGCAGCGGATGTGTACATGTGAAAGACCATTCCTTCCTCGATAGCCCAATCCGAACGAGGCGTGAAACAGCGATACAGGTCACTCGTGTGCTGGGAAACGAGCGGAGCGGTACCAAGCGTGTACCCGGTGATGTTATCGTAGGTCTCGCGCAACCCGGCCGCGACAACGCCTTCCCGCACGATGCGGTCGACGTCAGCGGCAATCGCGCCAGGCCGGAGCGCGGCGATTTGGCGATCTTGTAACGCGATAAGAGCCTGAGCCGTGGCTCGCTGCTCGCCGGTTGCGCGCCCTACGATGACCGATCGCATGATCCGTACCGTATAGAATCGCAAGCGCGGCAGGAGCTCGATATGAACGATATCGCCATCGACCAGCGGTCGCTCTGCGAGGAACCCATGCAGCGAATCCCAGCCCGATCCGACATTGAGAGGCCCAACAAAGCCATCGTCGAACCCAAGCCGATAGTAGGCTGCAGCGGCAGCTGCAGCGATATCACGTTGACTCTTGCCGCTCGCCACCTCCTTGATAGTCGCGTCGAAGGCCGCATCCAAGAGTGAACCGGCCCGGGACATATGCGCGATCTCTTCCGGCGACTTGCATCGCCTGAGATCCCATCCCGAACGCTCAAGGTCAAAAAACTCGGTATCCGGCAAGAGCTTGCGAAGCGATTGGAGTCTTTGGATCGTAAACGAGTTCGATTGAAACTCAGCGCCAATCCGGGCGGGCACCGAACCAATTGCCCGCAAGGTGCTCGCCAGCACCGTCAGCGGGTCGTCCCAATCGCCAAACCCCACGATGTTATCCATCCACGTGCGCTGCCGCGCCGGGGGCATATCAAGCTTGCGCACCAGCAGGAACGGCTCGGACGATTCCGGCACGATGCACGCTCGCCAGAGATTTTCGGAGACCGTATAGCCCGAAAGCCATGACATCATCTCGGGCTCGTCAAAGATGACACAGTCAAGGCGACGCTCTGCCATCAATTTTCGGACGGCGTCACATCGACGCTTGTACTCCTCGACGGAGAAAGTGAGATCGCGGCTCATGCTCGATGCTCCGTTGCGATTGCGAGACCTCGACCCAGATTGGATCGAGTGGGCTGCTTCAGGAAAGGCGTCATTGGCTTCCTCGTAGGATGAACAATGCACAAGCGCGATCTCTTCATCTGCTCAACGATGGAGGCCTTCCTGCGGGCGACGACCTTGAACAACCGCGCCCACGAACAGCCGCAAAAGCATCAGAAGCGCAAGCACGATGAGAAACAGAACGGCGATGACGGCGATCTGGGGACTGATTTCCAGGCGGATGTTGTCCCACATTCTCATGGGCAACGGCGTCGCGGTGGGCCCGCTCAGGAACAGACCGAACACAACGTCATCGAACCCCACGATGAACGCGAAGAGCACCGCGCTCGCTAGCGTCGGCAGCAGCAATGGGAGCGTCACCGTTCTCAGCGTCACGAGAGGGCTCGAGCCTAGGCTGGCGGCAGCCAGCTCAAGGGTGCGATTGAACCGCTTGAGCCCCGCGATCATAACAACGACCGTATATGGAGCGCCAATGATCGTATAGCTGAGGGCAAATGCCAGCGGATTGCCGATCAGCGAGGATCCGGCGAGAGCGAAGAACAGGGAAACTGCGATAACGACATGAGGAACGATCAGCGGGGAAATCAGGAGAAGATAGACAGGCACGCGAGCAGAGAACCTGTACCGCACGAGAGCGAAGGCGGCGGGCACACCAATCGCCACGCTCAGGAGAGCGGACAGTCCTGCCCATCTCAGGCTGAAGCTTAGGGCATCGAGCCATTGCGTATTCTTGAGCAAACTTGAGAACCACCGCAGTGAATAGCCGGGCGGCGGAAAGGTGAGGTATGGCGCATCGCTGAATGCAAGAGGAATTACGACCACGAAAGGCAGCACCAGAAGAAGGAGCGTTAGCCCTGCGCTAACGTACAACGCGGGTCGCAGGACGACCGTCAACGCCTCATGCAGCCTCATTGACGGGCCGTGCAAAATCGCCGTCAGTCGCTCCAGTATCGGCCACCGCGCGGAGAGACCGGATGTCGACTTGCCGATCGAAGAAACGTTGTTATGTGGGCGATCGTCGAGTTCTTCCGCAATCCGCTGACGAAATATGAGAAAGACCGCGATCACCGTCAGCATCAAGATCGATGATTGGGCTGCGGCTTCATCAAAATTGCCGAGGATCAGCACGCGCAGGCTGATGCCCTGAGCGATCAGATAGCTGTCAGGACCACCAAGAAGCTCTGGCGTAATGTAGAAGCCGAGACTGGATAGAAAGACGAGCGTGCAGCCGCTAATCACGCCTGGCATCGAGGCTGGAAGCGTGACCCTCAGGAAGGCGTCAGTAGGAGGACTTCCGAGGCTTTGTGCCGCTTTTGCAAGGCTTGGATTAACCCGCGCCAGCACGGCGTAGAGAGGAAACACCATGAGCGGCAGCTGGACCTGCACCATGCCGACATAGACGCCGACCGAATTGAACACCATTTGCAGCGGCTCGGAGATAAGGCCAAGTTGCAAGAGGAGCTGGTTAATTGGCCCGTTGGGGCTGAGCAGGACGATCCATGCATAAGTTCTGATCAGGACACTCGTCAAATATGGGAGAGTGACAATAAGAAGCAGAAATGCCGCCGGACGCGGAGGACATTTCGATATGGCATACGCGAGCGGATAAGCAATGAGCAAACAGACGATCGTCACGGTCGCGGCCAGCGCGAGCGTCCTGACGACGATCCATAGAAACGCCGGCGAGTTGGCGATCTCGATGTAGCTCTCAAGCGTCCAGGCACCATCGTGCTGGAGGCTCTTGAGCACGAGTTGCGCGAGCGGCACGACGTAGCCGACCGAGAACAGGATCACGATCGGCAAGAGAAGGAGGACGGGCACCAGGCGCACCCGTCCTAGGCTGTCTCTGCTATGCGGCATGGCCAGACTCGCATCCACCATTTTGAGCTACCGTACGCCGGAAATCCAACGTTCCCATTGAGCAACGGCAATTTCATTGTTGGCCTTACCGTTGGAGCTCACAGCGTTCCAGAATTCGTAGTCCTGGACGAACTGCAGCTTCCGTGCTTCGGGCGAGGTCGGCAGGAGTTTTGCCCGTTCAGACGGCACATGCTCGAATGCACGCGAGTTTGGCGGCGCATAGAGGATGTGCTGGACGAACTTCGCCTGATTTTCGGCTCGCGCTGAGAACGCGAGAAACTTGAATGCGTTGTCCGCATTCTTCGTGCCTTTCAAGACCACCCAAGTGTCGTACTGCAGCATTCCCTGATTCCAGGTGTAGCCGATCTTGGCCCCCTGCTCGTTGGCTGCCGAAACCCGGCCGTTCCAGGCGCTACCAGCCGTGATCAACTTATCAATGATCATCTGCGGAGCTTCCGCCCCGGTGTTCCACCACTTCAGGATATTCGGCTTTACCCGGCTGAGGCTCTTGAACGCGCGATCCCAATCGAGTGGATAGAGCTTCGACGGCTCAACACCATCAGCCATCAGAGCTGCTTCGAAGGTGCCGCCGTCCGACGCCCAGGTTCCGGCCATGAGCGAACGCCGTCCCGCGAATTTTTGGGCGTCCCAGACATCTGCCCAAGTGTTCGGCGCATTGGTTGCAAATTTTGACGCATCGTACGCAATAAACAGCGAATAGATGATAGCGGGCACGGTGAACTTGCCGACCTTGACCGGACTGAACGCGTCGAGGTCCGCCTTGTCGAAGTAGCCATAGTCGATCGGAAGCAAAAGATTGTCCCGCTCGAAAGTCGGGGCCTTGCCGCCAGGAAGTATCGTCACGTCATATCGGGGGGCACCGGCGAGCACGCTCGCTCGCACGGCTCCCGTGTCGGTCCGCGGTTGAGCTATAACCTTGATGCCGGTCTCTTTCTCGAACGGCTCGAAATAGGCGATCCGCTTGGCCTCGCCCCAAGACCCGCCGCCGTCGTAGACCACGACTTCACCTGTGCCCTTCGGGATTTGCGCAATTGCGGGGGCGGGAAACAGCGACCGCGCGGCCGCCAGCGCCCCGGCCAAAGCGGTGCCCTGAAGTAGCTTCCGCCTGACTACATCCACCATGTTAACCCTCCCTGTGTGGCAACTACTTGCTCGAACCGGTTTTGTGCATATAATCGTACAAGCTCGTGGCTAAAATCGCCGTTTTGCGACCCCAAATGCCAGAAAACTGCAAATTGGAATTTTAAATGGCTGTCACGCGCACCGACCTGGATCGCCTCGATCTGAAGCTTCTCATGCTGCTGCAGGAGAATAATCTGCAGACCTCTGAGGAATTGGCAGAGCGCGTGGGACTTTCGCCGACTTCTTGCCTGCGTCGGCTCAGGCGATTGCGCGAAAATGGGGCGATCATGTCCGACGTCTCGATCATATCGCCTTCGGTCGCCGGGAAACGGGTCACGTCGATCGTGCTTGTGGCGCTCGAGCAAGAGCAGCTCGATCTTCTGCACACCTTTAAGAATCGAATGAGCGCCTATCCTGAGGTTACCCAGTGCTACTACGTAACAGGTTCGGCTGATTTCATTCTGGTCGTCAACACTGGTTCTATGGAGGAATATGGGGCTTTCACCGAGCGAGCATTCTTTCCCGACAAGAACATCAAGTCGTTCAGCACATATGTGTCGATGCAGACGGTCAAGTTCACCACCCGCATCAATCTTGACGTATCCTGACTGCCCGGGCTCTGCTCATGCCAATTGGTTTCCGCTCCAAACCGATAGGTCGGTTGGGCCTTCTGTGGCAAAGAGCAGAACCTTGGCGGACTGATCGAGGCCAAGTCTCTTTCGGTCCTTCTCTTCGGCCGCCCTTAAGAGGCCTGCAAGTCCCGCCGCTCCCGACTCTCCGACGCGAAGACGCTGATCGCCCGAAACGCCTTCATTAAGCAAACGAACCGCGCCCACGGCCTCTTCTTCGGTTACCGTGATGTAGCCGCTGGTCAGCTCTTCGATGATCGGCCAAACCAACAACGATGGGCTTTGGCATTCGAGCATCGACATGTTCGTCCCAGGCCCCGGCGGTAGCCGCACGGGCATCTTGGCTCGGGCGCTCTCGTAAAGGCATGCCGACCGTTCTGGCTCGACGATCCAAAGATGGGTATCGCCCCCGAATAGACCCCGTGCCGAGCCATGGCCGAACACACTTGCTGCAAGACCTCCCACACCAGCCTGAACCAGAACATGCGTAAACGGCTTTGACTGTCCTGCCGTGGCTGCAATAATTTCGTCGATCAGTATCGCATACCCCTGGACCACAAACGTGCAAGCAGTGTCGTCCTCCCCGGGGCCGACCGTATCCGGGACAGCGATCCAACCGTCCTGCGAGGCAGCCTTGGCCGCAACCTCGACGGAGTCGTTATAGTCTCCAGCCACGCGCACGATCGCAGCGCCGAGCCGCGAGATATGAGCGGCCCGCTCGTCGCTCACACCCGCATGGAGATATACGACCGCCCGCGCTCCGATGAGCCTCGCTCCGGCCGACACCGAACGGCCATGGTTGCCGTCCGAAGCACATGAAAATGTGAGCTGTGAAAGCATAGATCGCACGCCAGGCTCCGACAATTCTGCAGGCAGAATCGAGCGTCCAGTCCGTCTCTCAACGTGCTTCATAGCGAGCTTCAGCACTGCGTAGGCTCCGCCGAGCCCCTTGAAGCTGCCTATGCCAAGCCGCTGTGTTTCATCCTTGATCCAGATTTCGCCGAGACCCAGCTTTTCGGCGGTATGCGGCAGAGGAATCAGGCTGGTCGGTGCATAGCGCGGGCAGGCCTGAAGGAGGCGGAGCGGCTCATTTCCTGCGTTGCGGTCGCACCACCATGGAGCCTGTTCCAAGCCAGGTGAGCGATTGCGCAGCAGAAAGGGCCGATGATTGGCAAGCGTCTCCGACGGAGTTTCCGCGGGCTTTGATGTGGGAACCAAGGTCATCCTCCTGGCAAACAAGTACGATCTTCTCGAACCACTTTGCCGACCCGTAAGGCCGTTTGGCGCAATCTATGAAGCAGCCAATGAAGGATTTTGGCATTATCGGCCTTAAAACGGCGGGTTTGGGCCCTTCTGTCAGGTATGTTTCCAGAGATTTGCTGATCGAAGACCGTTAGTGCCTGCGAATCTGTATTTCTACCGCGTCGCGAAGAAGGGACTTCAGGTGCACGATATTCGGAAGCGAACTGCAAGCTCGATCGGCGATCTTTCCGATGCCGAAGTCGTTCGTTTGCGAGCGGATACGCCTGGCGTTGTACATCGAATCCATCTTAATAATGCCGGCGCCGCGTTGATGCCGAGCCCCGTCGTCGATGGCATGATCGCATACCTCCAGCGCGAAGCTGAAATTGGCGGCTATGAAGCGAGCGCCGAAAGCACGGCGCGGTTAGAGGGTGTATACGATAGCATTGCTCGACTAGTCGGCTCAAAGCGCGAAGAAATTGCGCTGACTGAGAATGCCACTCTGGCATGGCAGCGCGCCTTCTATTCGCTCCGCTTTGGCCCTGGCGACCGAATTCTCACCACCTCCGCAGAGTTTGCGGCAAACTATGTTGCGTTCTTGCAGGTCGCCCGTCGTACGGGCGCACGGGTCGAGGTTATACCCGACGACGCAAATCACATTCTGGATCCGGAAGCGCTCGAGCGCATGATTGATGAGCGCCTAAGGCTGATCGCCATCACGTGGATACCGACCAACGGCGGCTTGGTGAACCCAGTTGAAGCCGTGGGACGCATCGCGCGCGCTCATAGTGTTCCCTACCTGCTGGATGCGTGCCAGGCTGTTGGCCAGATCCCCGTCGACGTCCGCGCACTTGGTTGCGACATGCTGACGGCGACAGGTCGGAAATTCTTGCGTGGTCCGCGCGGAACAGGCTTCCTCTACATGCGAGACGATTTCCTGAAGGACATTGAACCGGCTATGATCGACCTGTTCGGCGCACCTTGGGTTGGACCTGAGCGGTACGAACTTAGGTCCGACGCACGACGATTCGAGACGTGGGAAGCGAACTATGCGGCGCGGCTTGGACTTGGGATCGCCGCTGACTACGCGCTTTCAATCGGCATCGAGAGGATCGAACAACGTTGCCGCGAGCTTGCGAATGAATTGCGAGCAGCACTTGGTGGCGTCCCTGGCGTGGTGCTTCACGACCTTGGAGAACGTCCCGCTTCAATCGTGTCGTTCACACTTCGTAGTACGCTCGCACGCGAGGTCATGCGCAGCCTTGCAAGGCAGAAGATCAACGTATCCGTCTCGCCACCAACAAGTACACCGTTGGATGCAGCGCGGAGAGGTCTCTCCGATATCGTTCGCGCATCCCCGCATTACTACAATACGATTGAGGAGGTTCACAGTCTCGCGTCAGCGGTCAGGGGGATTGCCGCATAACCGTACGTTGCGAGCTGCGCCGAGACTAGGACGTTCAGTTTTCGACCACCGTGTGGGTGGCTTGTCGATAGCTCGTCGCTTCGGATAGCGGCTCACCTATTCCTTCATTTCGTCGGCGGTCGAGGCCTCAAAGAAGCTGTAGCGGCGAGCACCGCCTCAAAAATGACTGCGGTGCGCAGGTCCTAACGGTAGAACGCCTTGTTTGCCCCGAATATTTCAGTGACGAAATCAAAGACCGCCGCCATCCTGGGGACGTGCCGTAACTCTTCGTGGATGGCAATCCAGAACTCGCGATTTGTCCTGGCCTCAACCTCCAGTACGCGCCTGAAGGTAGGCTCAGAGTCCGCCAGATAAGTGAGAAACATTCCGATGCCGAAGCCTCGCCTGACGGCTTCCAATTGGACAAGTGGGCTGGTGCTGCGGAAACGACGCGCCTCGACCCCGGCGGTGTCATGCAGCCATTTCAGTGCGGAGGTTTCGATCATATCGCCAATATAGTCCACAAAAACATGATCATCGGCTTCCTCGAGACTTTTCGGCTCGAGGTAGATGTCGCATCTGGCGATTCGCCGGGCGATATGGCGCAGACCTGTCGGGCGCACGATCCCGATGGATATATCAGCCTCTCGCCGCGTCGGATTTGCGGTCTGCAGCGCGGTGACGACCTCGACGAAGATCCCGGGATATTTGTCCTTGAAGGACGTTAGCGCGGGTACCAGCACTGTGGCAGCCAGCCCCTCCACCGCCGCACCTCACCGGCCCTGAAAGTTTGTCCTTGCCGGACTTCGAAGATGTCGGATGCCAGCCAATATTGCAACATCTGTCGCCCTCTTCATTGCCCTGTCCCCACATGTTCGCGACAGAATCTAAACCCAAGTGCTACGCTTAAAGCCCCTCTATGCCTCGCATATTCAGCCCGGTCTATCTCATGTCGGTTTGGCTGGCGATGAGATTAAGGAGCTCAGTGGACTATGTCCCCGAAATCCTGAAGGACGTCTTGGGACCAGGAGCAAATCAAGAAGCGACCGCCAAGCGACTCGGTTCTCGTCTATCGAGTGATGCGGCCCTGACACGACTACTACGTTGAATTGGGTGGGCCACAGACGCCAGATTTTGCTGCAATTGTCTGGGAGGCTCCTGTGGCCCACGTTGCTGCAAGGCTCTGATCTTCAATAAAATTCGGCTCCGCTAGGGAGCGCCAGCGACTCAAGAAGGGCTGATAGATCAAAAATATCCCGCAAATCATATCCAAAGGAGATCGAGACCGAGATCGACGCGATCCCGGGCGTGGCCGAAAGCGCCGTGGTCGGCGTTCCCCATGCCGACTTCGGCGAAGGCGTCACGGCCGCGGTGGTGCGCTCATCCGCGAGGCGCTGTCGGGACGGCTGGCAAAGTTCAAGCAGCCCAAGCGCGTCATCTTCGTCGATACCTTGCCACGCAACGCCATGGGCAAGGTGCAGAAGAACCTGCTGCGCGAGCGCTTTGTCGATCTCAATTCGAAGGCCGGCTACAGCAAACGCTGTTTCAGGGCGCGGCTGCCGAGCGCCGCCAGATCCGCCGCGTCTTGACCGATTGCGTATAGACGTAGGCGGCAAGGCCGTAAAACGGCCCCATCAGCGTATCCTTCTCCAGACCCATTTTCCGACTTGACCTGCCTGACCTCGCCGACCAAGTGTCCACGAATGGCTGATAGACACTCTCGTGGACAAAAAACCGCGTCGGCGACTCGCAGACCAGGCCGGCGTTGCAGAATTTGCCTGGGGCGAGGATCTTCGGGCATTCTCGACGTCGGCGTCCTCACACACGATCACCGGTGCGTGTCCTCTTCATGGTGACGCGCTTGATCTGGACGCCTGCAAGCGCGGCGAGATGCTTGCCGACGGCCGTCGAGCCGGTATAAGAGATTTTGCGGAGGATTAGACGTGGGACGAAATAAGCCCTTCGGTGTTGCTCGCACGTCATACAGTAGCTCGCGCTCTGCGGATGTGCCCGCCGGCGCGAGAGCGCTATCTGCAAGCACCGACCCTGCCACTACCATCACCATACGGAATTCAGGAGCAATGAATAGCTGTGGTGTTTGAGACGGCCCCGGATAGCACCGCTGCCCTCGGCAGGATTGATCGAACCGGTCAAGAGAAACGCCTCTGGTTCACCGATTGCTGAATGTCATTGATTCCCACACATGGCTCGGAACCGAATCAGCGGCGAAGATCAAGCTCGACCTTCCTAGCGATATCTGGCTGCAGGCGCACCAGGATTGGCTCAAGGTGAAGGTTCACTCGGCTGCGACAATCGCCGGAGTGATCTACCCGGCAGATACCCTGCTCGTCATATCGTTGACCGGCTTTCTCGCTGGGGAGCGCAATTTCGCGGTACTTTTTATGGCGAGCCCGCGGCGGGCACTGCAGGGATTTTTTTAGTCGGGCGGTAGGCTTGTCCTCTCCATCCTCGACGAGCTGCGGCCGGTGTTCGAGAGTTGCACGCCATCCGGTACGACTTGGACCCGGGAGCAGGTGAGCGTGCTTCCCGATATCGGCGTCGTCGATGTTTGGCTCCTTGATCGCGATCAATCCGAAAGCAATGGAGACCTACTGGTCAAGATCCAGGATCCGCTTACGCCCCCAATACTGATGCTCTTGGAGGAGGGTGTGGCCAGTCCAGCCGTTCTGAAGATGGTATCGCGCTCTTGCGGCGGGTCCCGCACCTGACCTCATCATCCTTAACTGGATTCTGACCGGAGAGGACGGTCTCTCGATCTTTCGGCGGCTGCGGAGACGAATGGTCCGCCGGTCATCATGTTGACCGCCAAGAACGAAGACATGACCGCGTGCTCGGCCTGGTAACGGGAGCCGGTGATTACATTTCGAAGCCCTTCAACGGCCGCGTGCTGCTCGCTTACATCATGCCGTTCTTCGTCGGGCACGCGGCGCAGTTATTCCGACGAAGGCTGCCGCACCGCGTCGGTTGAGCGTCATCAACCTCATCGGCTGATTACCAGTCGAGGGCTCCTGCCTCGCGATCGATGTTGGTCTCACCTCTGGTGAACATGCAGGGAATCAACAGCTCGCGACGCAGAGGCGCGCGCGAAAATGTCGAAGCCATGCGCCGGTTCATTTTGTGTCCGATCGCCTGGGGGACCCTGCATGCAATGGACGCAGTGCGGCACGAGCCGAGAACCGATCTACGTATGCGAGGCGCAGGTGCGGATCGGGCACCGGCTCAACGCCCTCACGATCACCCAGCTCGCCATCACCGACTATCTCTTCGCTTCGCCGCCGGAGGTCAGCAACTAGAGGATGGATTACCTCCACTTCATCCATTTCACCTGGGGCCAGGCTCGCCGCCGTCTTCCTGAGCGCCTACGGAATGTCGCCACTGAGAAGGCGCTGCATGGTCTCGCCTATAACGTCACACGCGTGATGACATTCTCGGCAAACCGAGCTTGATTGAGGCTAAGTCATGTCACAGCCGTCCGCGCCGCGTGAAGGCGGGAAAGTGCGTCCATAAGCGCAATACCGCGCCGCGATACCCGCTTTGGCCAGTCACTGGATTATCCGACGCGAGAACATCAGCCGCCTGCGATGACTAGCGACCACAGCTACGTACCCATCTGTCCGTTTGTAGACACGATCCTACTAAGGGGCGCTCGTCGAAAAACTACGATCGCCAGCCCGTCGACAATCGCGTCTGTGTTGTACGAGCTGCGGGTCATGAAATACCTAGTCTCCGTGGCAATCAAACAGGCATCAGTTCAATCCTCCAAGAAGGAGTGGGTTCTTCTTACAAAAGCGTAACGGCTGGTGAGCTTGAACCTCACGTGGCGTCACTTTGTACGCTGGAAGCAGCGTCAACGAGGGGCATTTGGCCCTCATTGTGAGAAGGGCGCTTAGTATTATGGAGGTAAAATGCGAACTGAACTTCTTTCTTTGAGCGCTGCAATAGCTGCGCTCATTGCACTTCAAGCCGCGAATTCGACCGAGCTGAGGCGTCGGTTAGAACTACCTTCGGTGGTGTGGAGCTGGACTGGTGGATATATTGGTGGGCATGTTGGAGGAGGCTACGGCTGGACATCGTTCAGTAATCCGCATGGTTCGTCTATTTATGGCGGTGTGGTAGATACCCCTGTATTCGTCGCGGGAGGCCAGGTAGGTTATAACTGGCAGAACGAACGGTGGGTTTTCGGCCTCGAATTGGATGCGAGTAGAGCTGCTTCAGAGGGTACAAACACCTGCCTAAGCTCCCGCTTCATAGTGAGCGCAAACTGCACTGCCAGCCCAAACGTCTTTGTCACTGGAACGGGCCGGCTCGGTTATACGTTTGGTCCACAGGGCGACACCATGGCCTATCTCAAGGCAGGCGTGGCCTGGCAACACAATCGGGGCGATGTCGCCAACGGCCACGAACTCACCCGTGGGTTCGGAGCGACACCAACTAGTTTTGACGATGGTCGTATAGGGGGAATAATCGGCGCGGGTGTCGAACACGCGCTCTCGCCGGCATGGTCAGTCGATCTCGAATACAATTTTCTGAGATTTAGCGGGCCAAGTGTGGCCACGCCTCCCACTCAACAGTATCACCCCCCGGAGCCCCTTGCGGTGATCCCGGCCAATACCACTGCTCTGTCGAGCAGCTATCACATCGCCAAACTTGGTCTGAACTACCATTTTGATGCTGAGCCGCAGGCATCGAGATGGTCTGATGCGCCATTATATCCTACGAAATCTATCAGCGCACCCCCGATCCCCTTTGCTCAGGGCTGGTCGCTGGAAAGTGGCACACGGCTCTGGCTGAGCCGTGGAAGATTTCAATGGGACCTGGGACCGCCGCATCTCATATCGAGGCTCACCTATGACAAGCTGGATGGGATTTCCGGCGAATTATTTGAACGGGTCGACAGCCCATGGGGCATCTTTCTGAAGGGCAATATCGGTTTCGGGCGGTTCGAAGCAGGTCATGAGCACGACGAAGATTGGGGCTTGCAGCAACGGCAGGTTGCCTATTCGCTGACGGAGTTGGGCCAAGCCAATGGAAAATTCGCATACTATACGGCTGACCTGGGCTACGATTTTTTACGCGGCGCCGCTTACAAAATCGGTGGATTTCTGGGCTGGACTTATTACGGTCAAAAGTCCGACAAGACAGGCTCCGTCCAAATTGCGACGCCGAATGATCCGACCCTGCCTGCAGGCGATCAAAGGACAGTGGGCACCCAAGACACCGACTGGAATGCTCTACGGCTCGGCATCAGCGCTGAGACCACATTGTTCGACCATTGGCGCGTGAGTGTCGACGTCGCTTACCTGCCCTGGACGAACTTCCAGGGGCGTGACAATCATCTGCTGCGTTCTCTCACGTACTTTACCGACCAGCGCGGGAGTGGCGGGGGAGGCTTCCAAATGGAAGGCATTCTATCTTACCTCATGACCAGCAATTTCAGCATCGGCATCGGTGCGCGTTATTGGGCAATGTGGAATGAGAGAGATGGCAAAGTGCTGCAAAGCCGAGCCCCTGACGATAGACATCGCCCCGTCACGAGCGGGCCTTTTCCTGCGAGTTATAGCATGGATCGCTGGGGCACGTTCCTGCAGGCGTCGTATCACTTTGATTGAGATGATGCTGGCCGCCAAACGCCGTCTTGATCTTACGACAGTGCGTTTCCTGACGGGGCAAGCTGGCGGTGATCTGTCGAGCTGGTCACGACGACGCAATAACCTTGCCTCGGAGAACAATTGTTGATCAAGCAGGTACCGCCGAGTTGCCCCAGCGGCTGAGCACGTACTTGCGAAATCCCGATTTTGGGACCAGTAGTTAACTTGGACAAACGCCGCTCCGTCTGATAGACGGGGCGACGATCGCCAACTTGGCGCGGCGCTAGAAGTTCATCCAACCAGATTTACGCTGGAAGAAGCAGCTTGAGGCCCAAGCGGGGCCGCCCTTCGACCCTGCCGAGGCCGAGCGGCAGGTTGAGCGGCTACATGCCAGATCGGCCAGTTCACGGTGTGGAGCGTGATTTTTAGCCAGGACGTCCGGACATGAGAGTCCCGGATCGCAGAGCGATGCTCGATCGCGGCCCTGCCAAATTTTCGATCCGCCGGCAATGCGCGCTGCTGGGGATCGCCCGATGGGCGTCTATCGGCCACCGAAGTCAGCCAATGAGGGCGACAAGTGTTCGATGAGGACCGTATCGGGACGGGCAGCACTGAGATTCAGGCGGCCCACGATGGCAAGACTTTCGTCGCCGCACCAGTCGGAGCCTCCGTTATGGACGACGTAGGCTATCGGGTGGCCAATCCGCTCATGGGCAACGCCAGCGAGCGCGCTAGTCTCGTCTCTGCTCCACGAGACTAGGTCGATGAGTTTCACGGCTTGCTTCGTTGCTTCGGACGAGCCAGATCGCAGCCTGTCGCTCACAGGGCCCCTCGACCGAAGAAGAATTCTCGACTGTCTCGGCGCACGGGCGGGGCTTACCGTCTGTTGAGGAGCGCTTCGAGTTTGCGGCGGATCGCAGGACGCTCATGCGAGCTTGCAAGATAGCTCTTCATCAGACGGTTCTTCGCCTCTACCCAGTCACGCACCGGGGCCAGGCTTGAAGGTCAGCCTCTAGCCACTAGTAAGGATCGTCAACGAGCCGTGCCGATCGTTGTCGGCACGACCGCGTCGGCTCCGAAGCCGGACCGGCGCAGGCCCGCGCGCCGACCGCTTCGCCTATGGCCAATTGTCAAAGCGGGGGCATGCGCCGAACTTCCCTCATTCTCGATCCGCATGCTCGTCAGTGAGATTCGAGGTTTCAAGTCGGTCGTGCATCGCCCTCTCCGAGAACTCAGGTGAGAAGCGCAACGGATCGAACAGCGTGCAAGGAGGACCTGTGCGCACATGGCGAGTTCGATCTAAGAGAGCGACTAGCTATTGCGCAGTTCAGTTCGAGCTTATCCCGGGTGCGGCAGGCCGCTGGCCGGGGCTTGCGGGGCGCGGCCGACGATGACGGTCAGAAGGCCCTGGCTCCAAAGCCGCTTCGCGGCCTGCCTGGCGTCGTCCAGCGTCACGGCATCGACGATGGCATTGCGCTTCTCGATATAGTCGATCGGCAGCCTGTCCCGCTGATATTGCAGCAGCGCATGGGCCAGCTTGGAGGAGGTGTCGAGCGCCAGCATCTGCGAGCCCTTGAGGTAGGACTTCGCCTCGTCGAGCTCCTTCTGCGTCGGTCCTTCCTCGGCGATGCGGCGCACCTCCTTCTCGATCGCATTGATGGTGTCGCCGGCACGGTCGGCGCGCGTGCCGGTGTTGCCGATGAAGACGGCCGAGTGCTCCATCCACAACAGCGATTCAAACACCGAATAGGCGAGCCCGCGCTTCTCGCGTACCTCGCGATAGAGCCGGGAGGACAGTCCGCCGCCGCCCAGGATGTGGTTGACGACATAGCCGACCATGAAGTTCGGATCGCTGCGCTTCACGCCGGGGCCGCCGAAGGTGATTACGGTCTGCGGCACGTCGAGTGGCACGAAGGCGCCGCGGCGGCGCGGCGGGCTCGATGTCGGGGACCGGCGTGAGGTTCGCTTTGGCCGGCAGGGTGCCAAACGTCTTGTCGAGCCGCTTGCCGAGCGTTGCGGGCTCGACGTCGCCAACGACCGCAACCTTCAGCGTGTCCTTGGCCAGGATGCGGCCGACATAATCCTTCATGTCGGCGACCGTGATGGTCGGTACGCTTTCCAGCGTCCCGATGGTCTGCCGACCGTAGAGATGATCGCCAAAGGCGATCTCCAGGAACTTGCGGCTGGCGAGCGCGGTCGGATTGGTGGTGTCGCGGCGCAGGCCCGAGATGACCTGGGAACGGATGCGCTCGACGTCGGCGGTGTCGAAATGCGGCGAGGTCAGCGCCATCCGCAACAGGGCGAAAGCCTTGTCCTTGTTGTCGCGGAGCATGCGCAGGCTGCCCCAGAACGTGTCGCGGCTGGCGCTGAAGGAGAGCTCGATGGCGCGGCGGTCGAGTCGCTCGTGGAAGGTCTTGGAATCGAGATCGCCGGAGCCTTCGTCGAGGAGGTCGCCGACGAGGTTGGCGACGCCCGGCTTGTCCTTGGGGTCCTGCGATGCGCCGGCGGCAAAGGAATACTCCATCGCGATCAGCGGCACGCTCGCGTCCTGCACGAACCAGGCTTCGATGCCGCCGGGTGAGGTCAGGTGCTGGATCTTGGCCGCGGCCTGCGACAGCGAGATGGACACCAAAGAGAGCGTCACTGTGGTGACGACGGAGAGCGCGATGCCGCGCATGCGAAGGAAGGGATGGGTCACGAACGCTTCTCCTCGCGCTTGGCGGTGGCGGTGTCCTTGATCAGATGGCCCGTCACCGAGCGCTTCTTCTCGAGCCATTTCTGCGCAACGGCGCGCACCTGTTCGGCGGTGACGGCGCGGATGCGATCGGGCCAGCTGCGAATGTCCTCGATCGACAGGCCCGTGGTCAGCGCGCCGCCATACGGCGCACCAGCACCGCCTGATTCGTCCTGGGCGTAGATCGCCTCCGCGATAAGCTGGGTCTTGACCCGGTCGAGATCCTCGGCGCGAATTGGGTTCTGCACGATGTCGGCGATCACGCCCTCGATGACCTGCTCGACCTCAGCGAAACTCACCCCCTGTTTCGGAGAGGCTGCGATCGAGAACTGGCTCGGGTCGAGCGAGGTGCTCGAATAGCTGGCGCTGGCCGAGACCGCGAGCGGCTTGTCGACGACGAGCGCGCGGTAGAGATAGGAGTTGCAGCCGCTGCCCATCAGTTGCGCGAGCATGTCGAGGGCCGCGCTCTCGCCGGCCGCCGCCGTGGTTGCCGAGGGCACGAGGTAATAGCGCCGCATGTTCGGCTGCTCGACGCGCGGATCGGACAGCGTGACGGTGCGCGGTGCGGCCGGCTCCGGCTCCTGCGGACGGATGCGTCGCGCCGGGATGGCGGGCTGCGCCGGGATGGCGGCGAAATTGCGCTCGACCAGCGGGCGGATTTCAGCGGCGTCGACGTCGCCGGCGATCACCAGGATCGCGTTGTTCGGCGCATAGAAACGGCGGTAGAAAGCCAGCGCATCCTCGCGATTGAGCTTCTCGATCTCCTGGTGCCAGCCGATCACCGGCCGGCCGTAGGGATGGTTGAGATAAAGCGCGGCCCTGACCTGCTCGTTCAGCCGCGCCTCGGGACTGTTGACAACGCGCATGTTGTATTCTTCGAGTACGACGTCGCGCTCGGGCAGCACGTTCTCGTCCTTCACGAGCCCGGTCATGCGGTCGGCCTCGAACTCCATCATGGTCGGCAGCTGCGTAGTCGACCGAGGTGGAAGCGTTCACGTTGCCGCCGACGCGCAGCACGGTCTGCGAGAATTCGCCGACGGGATGCTTCGAGGTGCCCTTGAGCATCAGGTGCTCGAGGAAATGCGCCAGGCCGGATTTGCCGGGCGTCTCGTCGGCCGAGCCGACCTTGTACCAGATCATCTCCGTGACCACGGGAGTGCGGTGGCCGGGAATCACCACGACCTGGAGGCCGTTAGCGAGCGCAAAGCTGGTTAGTGGCATGGAGCTCGCAAGACTCTCGCCTGATAGGCCGCCTACTACAAAGGCGAACGTCAGGACCCGCGCTAGAAGGCAAACGACGGAGCTAGATGAGGAGGTCCGAACTCTTGACAGCAGTCGTCGTAAATTTTTCGAAACGAAAGCTCGATCGCGCCGTCGATAGGGCGCGGCATTGTTATCAACATGGTTCGTCAACTTCTTGATCGGCGTGACTTTTTGCAAGCTCCATTGCAATTGGTTCTCGATGAGGAGTGTGGTCGTGATCGAAGGCATTTGTCGGATGCTCCATCCTTTTGAATAACCAATCGACGGATCGCCTTGCTCCAGGGGATCATCGGTCGGGCGCGTCGCGGGCGAACCCAAAGCATTAGTCGTGCCAAAGAAGAAACTCTTTGACTGCAACGTGGTCGCCCTAAGCAGCCTGTCAGCATCTTCACACATCGTCGGACATCGGACATGGCGCGCGCGTTGGAACAAAGGTGGCTATCGAGAGACTCGTTCTTGCGAAAGCACACCCGCGTAGTGCGTTGCTGGCACTGCCCATTACGTAGCCTTATTCGGATGTTGACGTCGTAACAGCACGACTCAATGACAAGTTCTCACGGCCAATGGCTGCACTGAAATAGGTAACCTGCCCGCCATCTAGCGGCTCACGAGGCTCGGCTTGTGTGGGGCTCGCCTTAACTTCAGTTTACAGGTCTCGCTCGGCCCGGACCAACAAGTCATTCTCGGCACAAACCAGCGCCTTCGGTTTGGCACAACATTCGCAAAACGTCTCGATGCCGCCCCGGCCGGGTGCTTGAACGCTTTCGAACCGAGCCGCAAGGGTTCTAGGTGCGCCAGATCATACCACCGCATTGGAAGCAGAAGGTCCGGAATTTCTTCCTGGATCTCGATGCGCGCATCGACTCCTCGCTGTTCTCCTCGGCCAAGGGCATCCGCGAGCTCTACGAACGCTACTCGACCTTCATGGACCGCTTCTATGTCGGGCGGTGGAAGCGCTGGGTGTTCATCGAGCCGCTGTCGGAAGCCGCGACCCTCGGCCTCGGCGGCCTGGTCCTGCTGCTCACGCTCGCCATCCCCGCCTTCCGCGAGCCGGCGGACGAGGACTGGCTGAAGAAGTCCGACCTCGCGGTGACCTTCCTCGACCGCTACGGCAACCCGATCGGCAGCCGCGGCATCAAGCACAATGACTCGATCCCGCTGGAAGATTTTCCTGACGTGCTGATCAAGGCGACGCTGGCGACCGAGGACCGCCGCTTCTACGACCATTTCGGCATCGACATCGCCGGCACGGCGCGCGCCCTCGTCACCAATGCCCAGGCCGGCGGCGTCCGCCAGGGCGGCTCCTCGATCACCCAGCAGCTCGCCAAGAACCTGTTCTTGAGCAACGAGCGCACCATCGAGCGCAAGGTCAACGAAGCCTTCCTCGCGGTCTGGCTGGAATGGCGCCTGACCAAGAACGAGATCCTCAAGCTCTATCTCGACCGCGCCTATATGGGCGGCGGCACCTTCGGCGTCGATGGCGCCGCGCATTTCTACTTCAACAAATCGGCGCGCGACGTGACGCTAGCGGAAGCGGCGATGCTCGCCGGCCTGTTCAAGGCGCCGACGAAATACGCTCCGCACATCAACCTGCCGGCCGCGCGCGCGCGCGCCAACGTCGTGCTCGACAACCTCGTCGATGCCGGCTTCATGAGACGAGGGCCAGGTGTTCGGCGCCCGCCGCAACCCGGCCTTCGCGGTCGATCGCCGCGACGAGGCGTCGCCGAACTATTATCTCGACTACGCCTTCGACGAGATGCGCAAGCTGGTCGACACTTTCCCGAAGTCGTACACCGAACGCGTCTTCGTGGTGCGGCTTGCGATCGACACCAATGTGCAGAAGGCGGCCGAAGACGCGATCGAGAACCAGCTGCGCCAGTTCGGCCGCGATTATCACGCGACGCAAGCGGCGACCGTCGTCGCCGATCTCGACGGCGGCATCCGCGCCATGGTCGGCGGTCGCGACTACGGCGCCAGCCAGTTCAACCGCGCCACCGACGCCTATCGCCAGCCCGGCTCCTCGTTCAAGCCTTACGTCTACACCACTGCGCTCCTGAACGGCTTCACGCCGAACTCGATCGTGGTCGACGGCCCGGTCTGCATCGGCAATTGGTGTCCGCAGAACTATGGTCATTCCTATTCCGGCTCGGTGACGCTGACGCAGGCGATCACGCGCTCGATCAACGTGGTGCCCGTAAAACTGTCGATCGCGATCGGCCAGAAGGAGCAGCCGAAGGCGCCGAACCCGGCCAAGATCGGCCGGGCCAAGATCGTCGAAGTCGCTCGCCGCTTCGGCATCAAGGCGCCGCTGCCGGACACGCCGTCGTTGCCGATCGGCTCCGACGAAGTCACCGTGATCGAGCACGCCGTGGCGTATGCGACGTTCCCCAACAAGGGTAAGGCCGTGACCCCGCATTCTGTCCTTGAAGTGCGTACCGGCGGCGGCGACCTGGTCTGGCGCTGGGACTGCGACGGTGCGAAGCCGCGGCAGGCCATTCCGGCGAACATCGCAGCCGACATGGCTGGCATGATGAGCCACGTGGTGAGCGAAGGCAGGGCGCGCCGGCCGCACTCGACGGGGTTCCGACCGCAGGCAAGACTGGCACCACCAAGGCCTATCGCGACGCTTGGTTCGTCGGCTACACCGGCAACTTCACCTGTGCGGTCTGGTACGGCAATGACGACTACTCGCCGACCAACCGCATGACCGGCGGCTCGCTGCCGGCGCAGACCTGGCACAACATCATGGTCGCGGCGCATCAAGGCGTCGAGGCCATTGCGGCGACGAAAGTGCTAGAGACCGAGCCCGGCCCGCCCGCGGTGCTGACCAAGCGCGGGGCCGAAATCCTGGCCCGGATCGAGAAACTGCTTGATGACGCAGAGAAGACCGCGACGAAATCCGACTGACGGCAAAGCCGGCCTCCTCGCCCAGCGCGCTCGGCCCGCGGGATTATGCGGAAGAGAATGCAAAAGCGCCTGGACCGCGCGGCCGCGCACCGGCACCGCGGATGTCGATCCCTGGGCGTGGCCATCGTGCGCAACGGCGAGCTGCGGATAGGCACCGGCGAGGTCGCGTTCACCGCGACCACCTGCGACAAGCAGAAGGCGATCGACGGCCGCTTCCACGTGATTGTCACCGGCGTGACGCCCCCTGCGCGGTTCTGGACGACATGCCGATTGGCCTCGCGACGCGGAACCAGCGCGACGCGCCGTTGCAGAGCATCACGGCGGTGGACTGCTCATCATCCGGCTCGCGTTCACCATCTTCGCGGGTGTGATGCTCGGCCTTGACTCGTCAGCGTGCAGAATCGCGACCCAGGCCGGCTATTGCGGCTGGCGCCCCACGCCCAAGCTGAACGGCGTCCCCGCGGCTTCACCTCGCCCTCACCGATGCCGTTCATGGATGCGGCCTTTGCGCTCGCGATCTGCTGTTGCGACCTGACGGGCGGGGCAACCAAACTGACCGCGCCGGTGAGTCACGCCTAGACCTCGGTGTCGTTCTACACGCGCATCCAGCCGCGAGAGCTAACGCATCTCGCTTCGTTCGTTCATCCCGGGCAACCCTCAGAACCCGCAGGGACGGGTGACTCACCTCATTCGCAGGGCATGACATACAGCCCTTCGATGTTGCTGCAGGTCGTACAGTAGCTCGCTCTCTGCGGATGTGCCCGCCGGCGCGAGAGCGCTATCTGCAAGCACCGGCCCTGCCACTACCATCACCATACGGAATTCAGGAGCAATGAATACTGCTGGAGTTAGTAGGTGTTCTTTCTCGACCGTCATCTAGTTGTATGCGCCGTGCGCGCCATGGGCACACCGGTTGGCGGGAAAGGAAAACATGATGCAATTTGATTTCAGCACGGTCCGCGGCGCTTCTCTTGCGCTGGCTCTTTTTGCCTGGGGCACGATGGAGACCGGCCGGGCCGACGAACCGCCGCGCCCTGAAGCCTCCGCGCAGGGCGTCCAGAAGAGCGGTCTCGACGAACGGGCGGGACAAACACCGAGCGCATCGTCTGCAAGCGAGCTGCATCGCTTGCCGCCGGATTCGACCACCAAGCATACGCTCAATGTTCCAGGCCGGGTACTCAGCTTTGCTGCGACCGCGGGCTCGATCCGCCTGTTCGACGAAAAAGGTGAGCCGCAAGCCGACATCGCCTATACGTCTTATCAGCTCGACGGGACGGACCGCACGAAGCGCCCGGTCACATTCTTCTTCAATGGCGGACCCGGCTCATCTTCGGCGTGGCTCCAGCTCGGCAATGCGGGTCCCTGGCGACTGCCGATCAACGCCGACGAGGTCACGCCTTCCACTTCTTTAGAAGCAAAGCCCAATGCGGAAACCTGGCTCGATTTCACCGACCTGGTCTTCATTGACCCGGTCGGGACTGGCTATAGCCGCTTCGTCGCGAACGGCGAGGTTGTCCGCAAGAAGTTCTTTTCCGTCGACGGCGATGTCAGCTCCCTCGCGCTGAGCATACGCCGCTGGCTTGAGAAGTACGACCGGCTCCTATCGCCAAAGTATATCGTGGGCGAAAGTTATGGCGGCATTCGAGGGCCGAAGGTCGTGCGTCAGCTGCAGATGCGGCAGGGCGTCGGAGTCAAGGGCTTGATCTTGATCTCGCCGGTGTTTGACTACGGTCCGACCGGGGTCCTGCGATATGTCACGCTGCTGCCGAGCTATGTCGCTACTGCCCGTGAAGCCAAGAGCCAAGCGAAGGGCTCCGATCTGACCGACGTGGAAAATTACGCGCAAGGCGAGCTCCTGGCCGACCTTCTCAAAGGTGAGGCTGATAGCGAGGCCAGCAACCGTATCGCCGACAAGATCGCCGCGTTAACTGGCATCGACCAAGGCGTCACCCGAGCACGTGGCGGCCGCATTGACATTAACGAATTCCGCCGCGAGTTGGATCGCCACAGCGGCAAGGTGACCGGAGGTTATGACGCCTCGGTGAGGGGTCTGGATCCCTATCCGCATTCAGCTGCCCACCCCTTCGGCGACCCCTCGGGTGATGCGCTTTCGCCGCCGATGACGAGTGCTGCGGTCGATATCCTGACGCGCAAGCTCAAATGGCGGCCGGATGGCTCTTATGAACTGCTCAACGGTGCGGTCCGAAAGGCTTGGGATTTCGGCAATACACCTCCAGAGTCGTTGTCGGAGCTGCGACAGGCTCTTGCAACGGACGCGAAGATCAAGGTGCTGGTGGGGCACGGGCTGTTTGATCTTGTCACCCCTTATTTCGCCACGAAAATGGCCCTCGCTCAGTTGCCCGCCTTCGCCTCAGCGCCGCGGGTCATGCTCCTGGTCCTACCAGGCGGCCACATGTTCTATTCACGCGACTCCTCGCGTCAGGCTTTTCGTGCAGAAGTCGAGGCAATGATCACGTCGGCGGCAAATTAACCCGCTCACATTCTGAGCCGGCATATTTGAAGATCCGGAGCACGAGGAGGTCGCCGACAAAGCCGAGAGCGAATACCGCCTTGTGTTGCATAGGGGCGAGCTTCGCCACAATCAGGAGATGACAACGCCATAGTTGAAGCCCGATCGATAGCTGCAACAGGGCCACGAACTGTCAATTTCCGATCGCGTTCCAGCCAAAGCGATGGCGCTGCAGCTCCTTCATTGATCTGGCGCGGCCGCTCGCTCTCGTGCCGCTCGGCAAGCAGTGTCGCCTTCAGCGTCTCGGCGTTATCGCTCACAGCAGATCGCCGTCCCAGACGCCGCGCTCCGATGCCAGGCGTGGCGCGCCAAATCTCGGCAGAGAGGCTGAAATTACTCTTCGGCCAGCCCGCCGACAACCTCGGCTTCGATTTCCGGATGGTTGTCTGCGATCTCGCGAATCCGTTCGAGAACGCTTTCCAGAAAAGAATCGGGGGCGCGATGATTTCGACGCCTGTGACGGCCCGATCACGAGTGATGGCGCGTCCCGCTCGACCAAGAGGTAAATTCGGAAGTTCGATGTTGTGCTCGCGGATGAACTCGCGCACGTCCGTGATGCACCCCATGTCCTCGATCATCCGCTGAAGCTGGTCCTCGTTTGCATTGACCGCAAGTTTCTCGATCAGCGCATCGGGCGCCGAACGGAGCTCAAGGCCGGCCTCGCCAGCGCGCCGCGTGGCTTCGACGTTCGCGCGGACGATGCGCTCCTTGCCGGCGATCTCGACCAACCGCTGTGGCAGGCCGATACCTCACTTCATCGATCGCCCAACGCCTTCGCATAGCCGTGCTTCGGAATAGCAGGCAGCCCGTTATGGCGGATACGACCGCGTTCTATCGGAGTACGGACTCGGTTTGGAGAGGGGTAAGCGTCAATTTCAGTAGCTGATCGAGACGATTGGATTTGGTTACAGCACGTCTTCCAGGCCGCACGTCACTCTCGAGGAACTTGGCATGCTGCATTGATCACATTCTGTTCTCGATGGCAGGCCATTGTCTTTGCGGAAGTCCGCAATCGTCTTGTGATCAGGGACGAGCCGACCCAGCAGCCACATGACCTCGACATTGCGTCCGGCCTCTCGTTCCAGCCGCCGGCTCGACTGCACCCGGTTCAGATAGCCGTAGATGTAGAGCTTCAGCAGAACCGAGGGATGATACGACGGCCGACCGGTTGCCGCCGGCTCCACCCTTCGAAGCTCATCTCGGCCAAATCGAGCGTGTCGACAAACACGTCGATCACCCGAACTGGGTTGCTCTCGTCAATGAAGTCGTCGAGGCATTCGGGCGGAAACGTCGACTGCCCCCGATCCGCCCCCGCAACGAAGCTCTTCATCAATTCCCCCGCAGAATCAGGAGAGAATCATAACAGCGGCACAGCGTTTTCACACAGGTGCGCCGGGAGACCGGCAAGGAGTAGGTGGTGCAAGTCCACTACGATGAAGGAATAGCGAACCGCATCGACCCCGAGCCGTGCGCAGGTATCCGCGAGGATGTCGGCGAAGCGTCGGTAGGGGGACGTGCATGCCAACCATTGAGCCGCGATAGAAAAGTGATCCCGGGTGCCGACGCTGTCTGTGTAGCGGAAGGCAACATGCTCAAGAGCGTCATCGCAAGCGCTTGGGTAACCCGGCGTGGTCGAAGAACTTGGCATGCACGCACGCTCCCTGCACGGGAACCGGGAGGTCTCCGGGTTGGCCGAAAGCCCCTCTGGGTAGACGGTCCGCGATGGGAAGGCGAGGAGCCGTAGCCGTCGATGCACGATCCGGAGAAGTCTGACTCTGCCGTAGTAGCTGGGAAGTCGCCGAACAAAGCCGGGCCACCGGCGGCGGAGGCGGCGGAGCAAAGGGCAGGGACCAAGGGGAATGCGGATCAGCAAAGCACGCACCGGACGCAGACCCGGGCGCGCGTGACCCAGGCGCTGAGCCGCGTACGGCAAGCCGCAAGGCAAAGGAAGAAGGAGCGGTTCACCGCGCTTCTCCATCAGGTCAACGTCGACACGCTCCAGGTGGCATTCTACGCGCTCAAACGCAAAGCTGCCGCTGGAGTCGATGGGGTGACCTGGCAGGACTACGAAGTGAACCTTGAGCGCAATCTCGAGGATCTCCACGGAAGAGTCCACCGAGGAGCGTATCGGCCTCATCCATCGCGTCGGACATACATACCGAAGGCGGATGGCCGACAACGGCCGCTGGCGATCGCGGCCCTGGAGGACAAGATCGTCCAGGGCGCTTGCGCCATGGTGCTCAACGCCATCTACGAGGAGGATTTCCTCGGGTTCTCGTACGGGTTCCGACCTGGACGAGGGCCGCACGATGCGCTGGACGCCTTGGCGGTGGCGGTCACCGGCCGGAAGGTGAACCACATACTTGACGCCGACATCCGGGACTTCTTTGGCAGCGTCAACCATGACTGGTTGATCCGCTTCCTGGAGCACCGCATCGGCGACAAGCGCATCATCCGTCTGATCCGTAAATGGCTCAAGGCGGGCATCCTCGAAGACGGGATCGTATCCGTAGCTGACAGTGGGACTGGCCAAGGTTCGGTGATCTCACCACTCCTCGCCAACATCTACCTGCACTACGTGTTCGACCTGTGGGCCGATCGCTGGCGACGGCAAGAGGCCCGCGGCGGCATGATCGTCGTGCGCTATGCAGATGATCTGGTCGCAGGCTTCGAGCATGAGGACGACTCCCGTCGATTCCTTGATGCACTGCGTGAGCGGTTCGAGGCATTCTCGCTGTCGCTCCATCCGGGCAAGACCCGCTTGATTGAGTTCGGACGCCATGCGGCAGTCGAGCGCAAGAAGCGTGGCATCAGTAGACCGGAGACCTTCGCGTTCTTGGGCTTCACCTTCATCTGCGGGAAATCTCGACGGGGTGCCTTCCAACTACAGCGGAAGACCCGGCGCGACCGCATGCGGGCGAAGCTGCAGGAAATCAAGGCAGAGCTGCGGCAAAGAATGCATCAGCCTATCCCGTCTCAGGGACACTGGCTGAGGCAAGTCGTTACAGGCCACTTCGCCTATTATGCCGTGCCCACAAATAGTCGGGCGCTCTCAGCGTTCCGGCATTACGTGGCCGACCTCTGGCGCCGCACGCTTCGGCGGCGCAGAAGAAAGACGGCTTCACGTGGGAGCGAATGACGAAGTTGGTCGCCGACTGGCTTCCCGCGCCGCGCATCCTTCATCCATGGCCCGACCGGCGCTTCGCCGTTAAACACCCGAGGTAAGAGCCGGATGCTCGAATCGGGCTTGTCCGGATTCTGTGCGGGGGGTGTCCAGCAATGGGCATCCCTACCGCGATCCAGGGTCACAAGCGGCGGTCGAGGCACGCAGACCGCGGCGTCCGGTTTACCGCCGATTGTGTTGCCAAACTCCGGTTGAGGCGACTCGCGAAGCGCGATTCCGTTGGTTTGAGGCGGCATTTGCGGGAGCAGCGGATGTTAGGGCGGCAGGAGAGCGGTCAGGGCCAGTTCTTTTACTCCTTTGATCTCGACAAGGTGGTGCCGGCTGATCACCTGGTACGGCAAATCGACGGTTTGCTGGACCTGAGTTGGGTGCACAACGAGCTCGCTCCAAACTCGCACGATCCGGTGCTCATGATCCGGATGCTGATCTTGGGCTACGTATTTGCACTTCGTTCCGAGCGTCGGCTCTGCGCCGAGGTCCAGGTCAACCTGGCTTAAAGATGGTTTTGCAAGCTCGGCATCGAGGACCATATCCCTGATCACTCGGTGTTCTGCCGGGCGCGGCGCGAACGCTTCCATGAGAGCGATGCCTTACGCCGGGTTTTTGAGCGTGTAGTGGCGCTGTGTATTTCGGCGGGGCTGGTCAGAGCCGAAGCGTTCTCAGTCGATGCGAGCCTGATCAAGGCAGATGTGAACAAGACTAGGCGACGTCCCGGCGACCCGCCTATTACCTGGCCAAAGCCGGAGGAAGCATCCCATGCGGGTCGCGAGTACATCGCAGCGCTTGATGCCGCCAATAGCGATAAGGACAGTGATGAAGACGGCGGCGGTTCAAGTGAAGGCAGCCGTCGCCGCAAGCCTCCCAAGGAAGTCTCGCTCACCGATCCGCAAGCAACATGGGTTACGAGGCCGGGCGTGGATCCATTCTTTGCTTATCACGCGAACTATCTGATCGACAACAAGGCCGGGATCATCCTCGATGCGGTAGGCACGCGCGCGAACCGTGCGGTTGAGATTGCTCTCACCCAGACCATGGTGGACCGTGTTGAGCGTCGCTTCGATCTGCGCCCCAAAAGGTTGCAGGCGACACGGCTTACGGCGCGGTCAGACTGCTCAAATGGCTAGTGGATCGCAAGATCACGCCGCACGTTCCGGTGTGGGACAAGTCGGCACGCCCCGATGGCACCTTTAGCCGAGCCGACTTCGTCTTCGACCAGAAGCGCAATGTCTATGTTTGCCCGAGTGGCGCCGAACTGACCAGCACCGGCAATATCGATCAAGGTCACATCGTTTACTACAGGGCCAGCAAGAGCGACTGCTCTGGCTGCGCCTTGAAGCCCAAATGCACGACGGCGGTCGTGCGCAAAATTACCCGCGACGTCAACGAAGATGTGCGCGATCGTGTCCGTGCGCTGGCCATACGGAAGCCTTCGAGCAATCGTGCCACGAGCGCAAAAAGATCGAGATGCGGTTTGCTCATATGAAACGCATTCTCAGGCTCGACCGGCTTCGGAATTCCGGGGCGCCGCAAAGAAATCCAGAGGATTGGGCATGCTGCCCTTCATCCAGAATGGCCAGTCCCACCTCGGCGGATTCTTAGAGTGAGAGTCGCTGCTCATGAGGTGGCTTCCTTCCGGCGAAGTCGACATGGGACGATGTTGGATGTGGTCGCAAGTCGAATGTGGGCTGAGAGATCACTGAGCTATATGCGAGCTTTGGTTAGTCGTGTGTAGCATGAGGCCTTACTCGCCAGCCGCATCAGAACTTTTGGACGCAATCGCTCTAAAGAGTATCTACACTCAACCGACGACTACGCGAGCGACTTGGGTACCCTCAACGGCGCAGTGAAAATGACCGGATTTTACCCGCGATATCTGTGTTGAGGCCTATCCGGACGTACAGCAAACAATCAACAATGCCTACAATGCCTGGAGGCAGCGCTAAAAGCCGTTCCTTCAGGAAATCGCGCTACGGATGAAGCTGCTTTTGCTGCGAGCGGAAGCGCGTGTCGAGACAGTAGCCGACTGAAATCGCCCAAAGCACAAGCGCCCGGAAGCTCCGCTATAATCCCAACAGCTGTCTGCGAGGTCGAATTTTCGCCCGCAAATCACTTTTCCCCCCAGGTCGCTGTCTCGCAACGTGCGAGCTCTGCTTCACACTAGTGTCAGTCCAATCTCTCGCAAATCCGTTCTTGGCACGCTCACTAACTTACAAACCTGCGCCCTTAGAGATCGCGTCTGAGAAGGAGCGATCGACGATTTCATCGGCACTAAGCTTTCGCTTGATAAGACCCCAGCGGAAATAGAGGTCGATCGTGCTCTGCTCGTCCCTCGTCACGCTATCGTCGATTGGCGCAATGCGCACTTTTGCCCGCGACAGCCAATTCAGCGGCACCACAGTTGGGATATTCATCAACCTGCCCCACGTCTCGGCGTAGCTGTTGGGATTTGTGAGCGACCACGCCCTCGCAGCCGCGAGTCGACGGATGAAGTCGGTCAGTTCAGACCGCTTGTCGCGTATGGAGTCAGGAGTGGCGACCTGGAAGCTGAGACCTGGCGTCAATCCTTGCGCGGTGATCAGGCGGCGCGATTTGAACAGCACCTCCTCCTGGCTGACATAGGGCTCCCACGTCGACCACGCATCGACCGAACCTTGTGTATAGGCAATCTTGGCGTCGGATGGCGTGAGGAACGTGATCTGCACGTCATTCGCCTTCCAGCCATTTTTCTCCAGCGCGGCGAGGATTAGCTGGTGGCCGATCGAGCCGCGTCCGGTGGCGATCTTCCTGCCGCGCAGATCATCAAAGCTCTTGATGGGAGATTTCTCTGGCACGAGGAGCGCAAGGCCCTCCCCCGTCTGTCGGATTGCCGCAATTGCTTTGACCGGCGCGCCGGCAGCCGCCGCGAAGGTGAAAGGCGCGTCACCCACGAGCCCCGTCTCGATCGCACCGGCGCTGAGCGCCTCCAGAAGCGGCGCTGCAGCTGCGAATTCCTTCCACTCGATCCTATAGGGCACGTCCCTCAAAACGCCTGCCGCTTCCATCACAGCCTGGGCATTGCCCTTCTGGTCTCCGACGCGGAGGGTGGTTTGTCCCGCCGCGGCCTCGATCGCACCGAGCAGCAGCGCGCCGGCCAGCATTAGCCTGATCATGCCGCGGCCTCCCCTCGTGCGAGCTGCCGCTTCGAGATGAGCTCGCGCGTGAGCGGGATCAGCTCGCGGCCGTATTCGATGGTGTCGATCAAGGGATCGAAGCCGCGGATCAGGAAATGGGTGATGCCGAGGTCGTAATAGTCGCCGAAGGCCTCGGCAACCTGCTCGGCCGTGCCGACCAGCGCGGTGGTGTTGCTGTTGGCACCGGTGAGCTTGGCCATCTCGGTCCATAGCCGCTTATCGATGCGGCTGCCCTGGTCGGCAAGCGCGAGCAAACGGCGCGCACCGGCCGTGGCATGACCGTCCGCCGGCTTGCGGTAGCCGGTCTTGTCCTGCAGCGCGCTGGCGCGAGCCAGAATCGACTCGGCCTTCTCCCAGGCCTGCTTTTCCGTCGGCGCAATGATCGGCCGGACCGACAGGCTGAAGCGCGGCGTCGGCCGCCCCTGCCTGACCGCCGCATTATGGACGCGCGATGTAACATCGCGCACCTGGGCGTAGGATTCGCCCCATAGCGCGAACGTATCGGCATGCTTGCCGGCCACATCGATCGCCGCATCCGAGGCGCCCCCGAAATAGATGCGGATGCCTCCGGGGTGATAGGGCTTCACCTGGGAAAACCCGTTCTCGACCTGGTAGTACGTGCCCCTGTAGGTGAACGGCTTGTCACTGGTCCACTCCAGCTTGACGATGTCGAGGAATTCGGAGGTGCGGGCATAGCGCTCGTCCTTGTCGTCGAGCGTATTGCCGTCCTGACGGAGTTCGGCGGCATTGCCGCCGGTGATGACGTGCAGCGCCACCCGGCCGCGAGAGAGCTGATCGAGCACTGCGAACTGCCGCGCTAGCAAGGTCGGGGCGGTGAAGCCTGGTCGCTGCGCGATCAGCACATTGAGCCGGTTGGTTACGCCCAATACGTGCTGGGCGATTTGAAGGCTGTCGGGCGTCGTCGAGTGGAAAGCCAGAAGGGCGCGATCGAATCCGGCATTTTCGTGCGCTTTGGCGACCGTCTCGATATGGGTCGGGTTCAGGATTGCCCCCTCGCGAACTATGGTTTCCGACGAATTGTTGTTGCCGATATAGCCGATGAACTCGACTGACATGCTCGTCTCCTTGCTAATTTACAGAAACTCAGAGCCCTAAGGCAGTGCGGCCGAGGCCGATCCGTGTCGAATCGTCCTGTGGCGTGTGCACGCGTCCACACATGACGTCGCGATAGTGTCGCTCCAACGGATTGGCACGGGTCAGACCATGATTGCCGGTGAGAGAGAGCGCGTCCTCGATCGCAGAGATTGCGTTGTTGGTGACAGTGAGCTTGATAGCGTTGGACTCGGCCGCCGACAGCGTGATCCTATCGTCGAAGTCGCCGGCGAAACTGTCGATCAGTCGCGCATTCACCGCGAGCCGCGCCTCGATGCCGCCGACGACCTCTTGCACGCGCGCAAGGGTCGCAAGCGGCGCGCCGAGGCTGGAAGGCACGCGTTGCCGGACGAAATCGATCAGCCAGTCGCGCGCGGCGCGCGCGATGCCGTCATAGATCGCGGCGATGAAAACTGTGTGGGTTGCCGCTTGCGAGACGTCCAGCCCGCGCCAATCCGCAGGTCTGCGCACGTCGATCTCATGATCGAGCGGGAAGACGACATCGTCAAAGACCACGTCGTGGCTGCCGCAGGCGCGCAGGCCAAGATGATCCCAAGTCTCGACGATGCGCGTGCCCGGCAAGCCCGCCGACACCAGAAACTGACCAACTCTAGGCTCGGCTTCGTCGGTTCGGGCCCACACGAGGTACCATTTCAGGATCGGCGCGCCGGTCGAATAGATCTTGCGGCCGCTCAAGCGCCACCCGGTCTCGGTGCGCCGCGCGACGGTCGCGGGAAGGCCACCGCGCGCGGGCGAGCCGAGCTCGGGCTCGACCCGCAGCGCGTTGATCAAGGCGAGGCCTTCCACGGTCTCGCGCGCAAGCTTGCGCGCCAACCGGGCCGGCCAGGCCGGGCTGCGGGCCATCACCAGGTGATTGATGTAGTGCATCGACAGCACCAGCGCGGTCGACGGATCGGCTTTGCCGATGATGCCGAGTACGCGCGCGGCATAGCGCGCACCGGCTCCCGCTCCGCCGAGTGTCGCCGGCACCGTCAGCGACAACAGGCCCGCCTCAGAGAGCTCGCGAAAATTCTCGAACGGGAAGCTCGCGGTGCGATCATGCTCGGCCGCGCGCGCGGCAAAGCCCAAAGCGAGCGCCTCGGCGCGCGCGACGTAGTCGGACTCGATCCGGGACGCCCGGCCCCCGGCTGCAAAACTCACCATGTGGCATCGAGCCCCAAAAGGCCGAGGATCTGACGGCGCAGATCGACAAGATAAGGATCCCCGCGATGGCGCGGATAGGGTCGGTCGACCCGGATATCGGCTTTCACGCGAACGGGGCGTTCGCTGAAGACGATGACGCGGTTAGCCAGCACCAGCGCCTCCTCTGCATCATGCGTTACCAGCAGCGTGGTAAAACCCTTGCGCTGCCATAGCGCGACGAGCTCGGCCTGCATGGTGATGCGCGTGAGCGAGTCGAGCTTGCCGAGCGGCTCGTCGAGGATCAGGATTTTGGGATCATTGACCAGCGCGCGGGCGAGCGCGACACGCTGCGCCATGCCGCCGGAGAGCTGGTGCGGATACGCATTGCGGAACGCGGCAAGGCCGACGAGATCGAGCGCGGCATCGACACGCGCCCGCTCGCTCTTAAGGAGGCCTTGCGCCTCGAGCCCCAGCGCAACATTGTCCCAGACCGTCCGCCAGGGAAACAGCGTCGGATCCTGGAACACGACGACGCGCGAGGGATGCGGGCTTCTGATGCGGCTCTCGTCCTCGCGCAAGGTCCCGGCCTTGGGCTTGTCGAGGCCGGCGACCAGACGCAGCAAGGTCGACTTGCCGCAGCCGGAGGGGCCGAGCAGCGCGACGAACTCGCCGGGCTCGACCGCGATGCTGACGTCGCTAAGCACCGGCAGTTCGGCACCGTCGATGTCGAAGACGTGGCTGACCTGCTCGATATCGAGTGCGGCGCCGGTGGCAGGAGGCGTGATGGCTTCGGCCAAAGCTGCGGCTACCATTTCACGGTCCCCCTCTGCCACACCAGCAGGCGGTCGCGGATCGCGAACAGCAGCGTGATCGCGCCGGAGCAGAGCAGCGACATCACGATCAGCGCCGCATACATGTTGGCGTAGGCCGCCCAGCCCTGCGCCCATTGCAGGTACCAGCCCAAGCCGGCCTTGACGCCGATCATCTCGGCGACGACGAGCACGGCAAAGGACGAACCGAGTCCCATGAAAAGGCCGACGAAGACATGCGGCAGCGCCGCGGGGATCGCCACCTTCAGCACCAGGAACAACGGCCTTGCGCCGAGCGTGCGCGCGACATCGTAGTAGGCGTTGCTGACGCTCGCGACGCCCGACCAGGTCAGCACCGTGACCGGGAAGCCGGTCGCGAGCGCGATCAGGAAGGTCGAGGCGCTCCAGCTCGAGGGAAAAGTGAAGAAGGCGATCGGCAGCCAGGCCGTTGCCGGCAGCGGCCCGATGAAGCGCATCACCGGATGCACCCAATAGCCGACCGCGCGCGACCAGCCGATCGAGACGCCGGTCAGGAAGCCGACCGTGGCACCGATCAGATAGCCGCCGAGCTGGAGCCTGACGGAAGCGAACACGCTGTCGAGCAGCTTCGGCAGGTCGTCGGTATAGACCTCGATGATCGACTGCGGCGGCGGAAAGAACGGCAGCGGCAGCCAGGCGAACTTCGCCGTTGCCAGCTCCCATGCCGTCAAGACCGCGCCGAGCGCAACGAGCCAGGGCGCGCGTTTGCGCAAGGCGAGGCCTGCCGACCCCAGATAGTCTGCACCGACGGTGCCGAACAGGACAACCGCCGCGATGACGCAGGCGGCAATCCCGAGCGAATGGGTCCGCGACCAGTCGCCGACATCCTCCCACCACAGGCAAGACAGGCCGAAGGCGATCCAGGCGACGCTGGCGACGACGCCGACGCCGGATTCCTTGATCCAGGCCGCGAGCCAGGGCGCGCGCGAGCGGCGCGGCGCGCCAGAGGCGAGGCCGTCAGACAGCGAAAACGTCGACATAGATGCGCTCCGCGAATTTGGCCGTGTCGGTGCTCTGCTTGAAGACCTGCACGCTCCTCAGATTGTCGGCATAGGCCTTCAGCTCGCGCTTCAGCACTTCGCCGACGGGATGATGGTGGTGGGTGTGATAGCGCACCATGCCTTCGATATCGGCGAGCGTTGCCGCCTTCGGCGCGTAAGGCTGGAACGACTTGGCCGCGATCGCCGGATTCTGCGAGGTGAACATCGCGGCATCGAGCAGCGCCTGGGTGATGGCACGCGCGACCTGCGGCTCCTCGCGCACGAGCGAACCGCGCAGGCCGACAATGCAGCAGCTCTTGTCGCGGTAATCGCCGTCGAGGTTGGAGGCGACCTCCTTGTACTGGCTGTCCTTGAGCCAGAGATAGGCCAGCGGGTCCGACGACAGGAACGCCTGCACCTCGCCCTTCTCCACCGCGACGTTGAGGAGATTGCCGGGATAGGCGCGCCAGTCGACATCCTTGACCGGGTCGATGCCGAGCTTTGCGAGCTGGATCGAGAAGAAATTCTTGTCGGGCCCGGCGAGATCGCCGACGGCAACGATCTTGCCTTTGAGATCGGCGAGCTTGCTCATATTGGAGTCGGCGCGCGTCAGCACGCGCATGCAACCGCCATGGGTGCCGGCGGCGATCTTGACGTCAAAGCCCTGCTCCAGCGGCTTAAGCCAGCGCAGCGCCATGCCGAGGCCGGCATCGCTCTTTCCGGTCGCGATCGTCTCGAGCAGTTGATCGGTCGAGCCGGAATAGTTGACGAGTTCGACGTCGAGATTCTGCTTCTGAAAGAAGCCGTGCTCGATGGCGACGGGCAGCGGCGCGAGGCACACCGCGCCGGCATTCCACGACAGTTTCAGCTTGCGCGGCGCACCGGTGAAGGCAGGTACGTCGGAGACGGTCCGGCACAGCGGGAATTCCGAGAAGTCGATTCCCGGCGCGATCCCGCGCGGCCCAAACGCCTGTGCTCCCAATCCGCTGAGCGGTGCCGCGAACGCCGCGGCCAGGCCCGCCTGGATAAGACGGCGCCGGTCGAGCCCCGGACCGCAGCGTTTATCGTCATTGCTCATCAGCCTCGTTTCCTGCGCTGGCCACAACTCCGCCGCACACGCAACTTTTCGCGCTGCGCAATCCATTGGGAGCTGCGTTGTAAGAAGATCCTGCGATGCGGCGATCGCTCGCCACGTGGATATGATGCGCAAATCATGCGGCGCGATCGTCGCATCGTCAATGAAATGGAATTTCGAATGTGCCGCAGAGCGAAGGCATTCTCTCCATGCTGATGCCGACGAACAACCAATCGGTTTTTGTGTTAGCCCCGGCTTGATCTTTCGATCACTTCTCATTGATGCGCTTCGCCGATTCGGGAGAGAGCAAGACACGTGCGGCGCGCTCCGCATCGCGCGCCGATCGAAACTGGCGACCTTCCAGGCGGTCGAACAGGCGCTCCGAGGAGAAGAATCGAAAACCGCCTCTATCTCGTGTGATGATGCCGGCAGTCCGATCGTTGACCTCAATGATGTAAGCTTCGGGCATGGCTGCTCGTTCGCCGGAATTCGGCGCTCCCGCTTATTTCTCGCTTTCTGCTTAAAAGGTGCTCAGCGGGAGCAACAGCCGCCCGTGGCCGCAGAGAACCAGCGGCCAGCGATCCATTCGCTCGCGTCACGCTCGATCCTCTGCGACACCAATCTCATGCGCTCTTCGACAATTCAGGTAGAACGGGCTATCGATCGCTCACTCAAGTTTCTGTTCAATCGTTCGGCGCGGAACGTCCGATGTGTGCAACGGCGAATGCGACAGCTTCACGTTCAAGGGGTAGATCGACCTCGCTGGGGCACGCTGACCTCAGCTAATCTGATAGCATCCTCTTCGTGGTCGATCGTTACGTACTGAGAATGCCAATACGCCAGGCCCGCACCGCGGGTTGAACTCCGGACGCCGCGCACCTGCCCGATGACGATGCCATGCGAGTGACGCTCGATGATCTCTTCCACCTCGCAATCGAGTGCAGCCAACGCGCCCGCCAGCAGCGGAACGCCGGAGACCGCCGTCACCCAGTCGCTGCCCGCAAAGCGATCGGCGCCCTTCAGGCCTCCCTTACCGGCAAAGTGCTCGGCGATATCGAGCTGGTCGGCGTTGAGGATGTTCACGCCGAAGGCGCCGTGACGCTTGATCAGCGGGAAAGACGAGGCGTCGCGGTTGACGCTGACGAGCAGCGTCGGCGGATCGACCGACAGCGACGTTACCGAAGTCACAGTCATGCCGGTGATGTCCCTGCCGCAGCCGGCCGTGATGACGCTGACGCCACCGGTGAGGTGGCGCATGGCGCCGCGGAAATCGGCCGAGGAGATAGTGGTGTCGGTCATGATATGGCGGGCAATCACGTTCATGGCATGCTCCCCGAAGGTAGGGCCCCCGTTATCTAGGTACGATCGTCTGCCGAGAGAAGGTGTCGCAGGATCGAGCCTTCGAGGCCCGCGAACTCGGCCGAGCCGCGCTCGCGCGGCCGCAGCGCATTGACAGTGACATCATGCGCGATACGACCCTCCTCGATCACGAGCACGCGATCGCCGAGCGCAACGGCTTCCGCGACGTCATGCGTCACCAGGATTGCCGTAAAACCCTGGTCGCGCCAGACGCGCTCCAGGAGCCGCTGCATCGAGATGCGGGTTAGGGCGTCGAGCGCGCCGAGCGGCTCGTCGAAGGCGAGCACGCGGGGTTGGCTGACGAGCGCGCGCGCCAGCGCCACGCGCTGCTTCTGGCCGCCCGACAGGACCGAGGGCCACTGGTCGCGCTTGTCGGCGAGCCCAACCTCGGTCAGCGCGTGCTCGGCACGCGGATGCGCATCAGGAGAGGCGCGGTCGCGGCCGAGCCCAACCTCGACATTGGACAATACGCGCACCCAAGGCAACAGCCGCGGCTCCTGGAACATCACCCTGACATCCTCGGGCCGCGCCACCTCGCCAAAGCTGATGGCACCGGCATCGATCTTGTCGAGGCCGGCGATCAGCCGCAGCAGCGTACTCTTGCCGCAGCCGCTCTTGCCGACGATAGCGATGAACTGGCCGGCGGGGATGTGCAAATCGATGCCGCGCAGCACCTCGTTGTCACCGAACGACTTTCGCAAGCCGCGGATGCTGAGCGGAAGGCCACTGGCCTGCGCCGGCCGCTCCTCGCGGACCACACGGGCCTGTGGGACGAAATTGGCGCGGCTGACGAGCTCGGTTTCCGGAAGGGAGCTACGAACGGCTGTCTGCATGTCACTCTCAACGTTTCCAATAGGCGGGATGCCAGGAGAGCGTCAAGCGCTCCAGCACGCGGGAGGCACTGTCGGCGAGCTTGCCGAGCAGGGCGTAGATCAGGATCGAGAGCACGACGACGTCGATCAGCATGAACTCGCGCGCCTGCATCGCCATGTAGCCGAGGCCCGACGAGGCCGCGATGGTCTCGGCGACGATCAGCGTCAGCCACATGATGCCGAGCGCGAAGCGGATGCCGACGAAGATCGAGGGCAACGCGCCCGGGAAGATCACCCGGCGAAACAATTCGCCATCGGTCATGCCGTAGATGCGGCCCATCTCGATCAGCTGCGGATCGACCGTGCGGATGCCGTGCAGCGTGTTGAGATAGATCGGAAAGAACACGCCCAGCGCCACCAAGAACAGCTTTGCGCTCTCATCGATGCCGAACCACAGGATGACCAGCGGGATCAGCGCCAGATGCGGCACGTTGCGCACCATCTGGAGCGTGGTGTCGGTCAGCTTTGCCGAGAGCTGCGACAGGCCGTTGGCGAGCCCGAACGCGAAACCGATGCTGCCACCGATCAGGAAGCCGATCGAGGCACGCCAGAACGACACCCAGATGTTGCGGACGAGCTCGCCGGAGAGCAGCAGTTTCCAGCCTGCGAGCACGACGTCGCTCGGCGCCGGCAGCACCCGGGTCGGCACGAAGCCGGTGACGCTCGCGACCTGCCAGATCGCGATGATGGCGAGCGGCACGATCCACTGGACCAGGTCGTCGACGCGCGGCAAACGAATGCTGCGCGGGAACGGAATGCTGTCGATCAGGCTCATGACTGCGACACCCGGTGCTGCGGACGGAAATCGCTGCCGACCGTTTCGCCGAAAGGACCGCCGTTGAAGTGCAGCTTCGTCACGTTTGAGGGTTGCTCCAGCGAGAGCAGCGGGAACACCAGCTCGGCGAAGCGATAGGCCTCCTCCAGATGCGGATAGCCCGACATGATGAAGGTATCGATGCCGAGATCCTGATACTCCCTGATGCGCGCCGCCACGGTCTGGGCGTCGCCGACCAGCGCGGTGCCGGCGCCGCCGCGCACGAGGCCGACACCGGCCCACAGGTTCGGCGCGATCTCGAGCTGGTCGCGCGTGCCGCCATGGAGCTGCGCCATGCGCTGCTGACCGACGGAGTCCATGCGGGCAAAATTCTTCTGCGCCAGCGCGATGGTGTCGTCGCTGACATGCTTGATCAGCTCGCTCGCGGCGCGCCAGGCCGCTTCATTGGTCTCGCGGACGATCACGTGAAGGCGGATGCCGAAGGAGAGTTTTCGCCCGCGCGCGGCGGCGACATCCCTCACCTTCGCGATCTTCTCGGCCACCAGCGCCGGCGGCTCACCCCAGGTGAGGTATTTGTCGACGGTGTCGACGGCGACGTCGATGCCGGCATCCGAGGAGCCGCCGAAATAGAGCGGTGGGCGCGGCGACTGCACGGGAGGAAACAGCAGCTGGCCACCCTCGATGTGGATATGCTTGCCCTCGACGTTGACGGTCTTGCCGGCGAGCAGGTCGCTATAGACGTTGAGGAACTCGCGGGTGACCTCGTAGCGCTCGTCATGGCCGAGGAAGATGCCGTCGCCCTTGTTCTCGACGGGATCACCGCCGGTGACGACATTGACGAGAAGGCGGCCGTTCGAGATGCGATCGAGCGTCGCCGTCATGCGCGCCGCCACGCTCGGCGATTGCAGGCCGGGGCGGACGGCGACCAGATAGCGCAGCCGCTCGGTGAATGGCGCGACGCTGGAGGCAACGATCCAGGAATCCTCGCAAGACCGCCCGGTCGGCAGCAGCACGCCGAAATAGCCGAGCTGATCGGCGGCCTGTGCGATCTGGCGCAGATAGTTGAAATTGACCTCGCGGCCGCCGATGCCGGTGCCGAGATAACGGCCGTCGCCGTGGGTCGGCAGGAACCAGAGGATGTTGGCGTTCGCTTGCTTGCTCATCTTGCTGCTCATGTTCCTGGTTTGCGCGCCACGTCGGAAATCTTGAGTGCCTTCGGGATCAGACCCAGCGCGAAAAACGCGTCGGCGACCTGCTGCTGGTCGGCGATGACGGCATCCGTGATCGGCTTGATGCCGTAGGACTGCCGCTTCAACGCGACCTCGACCACGGGGACCGACAGACCGATCGATGGCGCCAGCTGCTCGGCCACCGCATGGATGTCGCCCTTGGCCCAATCGTCGACAGTGCTGAGCTCGGCGAGCACGGCGTCGACGATCTTCGGATTGGCTTCGAGAAATTTCCTGGAGGAGAAATAGAACTGGTAATTGGCGACGATGCCGGTGCCGTCGGCGAGCGTGCGCGCGCCCGTGGCCGCCTCCGCCGCGGCCTGGAACGGATCCCAGATCACCCAGGCATCGACCGCGCCGCGCTCGAAGGCGGCGCGCGCGTCGGCCGGCGCCAGGAACACCGGCTCGATCTCGGAATACTTCACGCCCGCCTTCTCCAGCGCCTTGACCAGGAGGTAGTGGACGTTGGAGCCCTTGTTGAGCGCGACCTTCTTGCCCTTGAGCTCGGCGACCGATTTGAGCGGGCTGTCCTTCGGCACCAGGATCGCCTCGCCCTTCGGCGCCGGCGGCTCATAGGCGACATACTGGATCGGCGCGCCGGCGGCCTGCGCAAAGATCGGCGGGGCTTCGCCGGTGTTGCCGAAATCGATCGCGCCGACATTGAGCGCCTCGAGCAGCGGCGGGCCCGACCGGAATTCGGTCCACACCACCTTGTAGCCGGCGGCAGCGAGCTTCGGCTCCAGCGTGCCCTTGCTCTTGAGCAGCACCAGCTTGCCGTATTTCTGGTAGCCGATGCGGACCACCTTGTCCTGACCATAGGAGGTGCCGACGGCGGCGGCGACGATGCCGATCGACAGCACGATGGCTGCGATCACGCGTTGAATGATACGCCTCATGTTCAAACCCTTTTAGATGGGAAGGCTGGTCGGCACGATCAGGTCGCCGGGTTGCGCCAGACGATGTCGCGGATCGCAATCGGCTTCGGAATCAGGCCGAGCCTGTGGAAACAGTCAGCGACGCCCTGCTGGGTCGCGATGATGTCGTCGGTGACCGGGCCGACCACGAAGTTCGCGCGATTGGCCGCAACGGTCTGAATGTCCAATGGGACGCCGGTGATCGCGGCGAGCGATTTGGCGACCTCGTCGCGATGCTGCTCCGCCCATTTACCCGCCGCGGTCGTCACATCGACGATCTGCTGCAGGATGAGGCCGTGGTTCTTCGCAAACTCGCGGTTGGCGATGTAGAAGGAATTGGTCTTGGTGACGTCGCGCGCGTTGATCAGGATGTGCCCGTTCTGCTTGGCCTCGCCAATCGCAAAATAAGGATCCCAGATCGCCCAGGCGTCGATGCTTCGATTGGCGAAGGCCGGGCCGGCGTCCGGCGGCGTCAGGTAGACCGGAGTGATGTCGGCATAGGTGAGGCCGGTCTTTTCCAGCGTCTGCACCACGATGTTGTGGGCGCTCGAGCCTTTGGTGAAGCCGATGCGCTTGCCCTTCAGCTCGGCGATCGAACGGATCGGCGATTCCTTGGGCACCAGAATGCCCTGGCCGATGGTGATGGGCTGGCCGGCGGCATAGACGATCGCGGCGCCTGCGGCTTGCGCGAACACGGGCGGGGAATCGCCGACCGCGCCGTAGTCGACGCTGCCGACATTCATCGCCTCCATCATCGGCGGGCCGGAGGAGAACTCGACCCATTTCACATCGATGCCTCGTGGAGCGAAATGTTCTTCCAATGCCGCTTGCTGACGCGTGATGACTAGCACGCCATTCTTCTGGTAGCCGATACGAACTTCCTTCAGTTCGGCCTGCGCAACGACGCGTGGCGCAATTGAAGCGGCGACTGCTGTTCCAACAGAAAATTTGATAAACTCACGACGCCTCATCACCAATACCGCATGCTCATGGCCGCAAGGTCATTGCGATGCAGGAATGATGGTGTGACTTGTGCGAAGTGTCGAGTAACCAGGAAAAATAGCAATGCAGCTGCTGTCGCACAGGTCAATCGCGCGCCATTCGTTTCGATGGTGAGATGGCCGGGGGTTTATTCTTACCGGTCACCAGAGACGAAGAAGATTGTTGAACGTACAAGAGAGTCAGCACCTTGCATGACCATGACTGCAGCAGCGCTGCGTGGTGTGAAGCCTAGCGCATTGTCCGTTGAATAATTTTCTCGCGAGGACAATGGCGGCAATTGATTTGTTTCCGGACCAAGACGTTTTGCGCATGAGCTTGCCAAGCTCGTCTTGAAGCTTTCAAAGAATTTGGATTTCGCCTGCTCATAATTTACCGTTTCGCGCAAACGGCGACCGCACAAGGACATTCAAACCGAATCCTTGCACGCTTCGGTGCCGCCGTTCATCTCGATTGGATCCAGAAAGGAGGCCTCGACTTAGCTTTCGCTTCGCGACGCGATGCTTCCCACTCCGCGCTTTTCATGAGCGAGAGCAGCGAAGGGCTGAACGTTGGCGCGCACTTCTACTATCTCCGCGCAAATGGCCCGATTCGAAGCAGCGTGACATCGCCACGTCGTCAAGCGGGCGGAAGCTTGTTCACGCAGGGTGGGCGTGGCGGCCCGATGGCGCAGAGTGGAACACACGTGGTCAAGGGCTTCCTAGATCAACATCGAAGCTTGGAGCGTCAGCGCAACACCGTCGTTCACGTTCGGGCAAGATAAGCACAGTCCCAGGGAAATAGTCGCAGGCGCACGCTGATAGGAATGGTAGCGCTACCTGGCGATGACGAATTCCACCCTCACGCCGCCCTCCAGTTGGCGGGTTCTGGTCGTCATGGCATCTGTTGCGACTTGACAGGCGATAATGCTTTCGAAGAGATGCCCGATCGCGAATAGGTTGATGCGAGCGTCTATGATCAAGTCAGAACTCGTTGAGCGTATCTCGGCCCGCAATCCGCACCTTTCAGCGCGATGTCGACAAAATCGTGGGGGCAATTCTCGGCGCGATCGTGGCTGCGCTGGCGCGTGGAGATCGGGTTGAGCTTCGTGGCTTCGGAGTCTTTTCTAGCAAGCAACGGCGGGCTCGCATGAGCAAAAATCCGCGAACGGGCGAGCTTGTGCAAGTCGATAAGAAGCGCTTTCCGCTTTTCAAGGCAAGCAAGGAAATGCACGAACGCTTGAACGGCGACGGGAAAGCGGAGACGATCACTTTGGTGTCCAAGGCGGTCTAAGTGGCCGGGGCGAGCACCCAGTGTGGTTAAGAAGCAACGTTAATGTTGTTCATGCAGCCGGGCAAGTGGCACGGTCATCGCCGACAATGTCAAGATCAATCCAACTTACGTCATTGAACGCCACAAATTCTTAAAGCCGGGCTTGGGCGGTCCCTCGCCCAGCTCCTGCATGCCGCGATCGACCTGGGGATCGCACGAGCCTCCTTTGCGGAGGTCGTAAGCCTTGCACGATCGGCCTCGCGCCCCTGGATCGACAGTGGCATCGAGCGCGCGCAGGACGATCCACATACGATTGCGGCGCTCGGCGACCCCCAGATCCGGGTGCACTCGGCAAATGGGATGGTTGAGCGTGCCGCCCGGATCCTGGATGGCGTCCGCGTCAACCCTTCCGAAGCGAGACGTTGCGCGCGCCTCGGTGGCGGTTGCCGAAGCCAAGGTGCTGGCCAACGACGTGGCGTTGTTTGCCTCCCCGAAGCTATTCGAGTTTGGCGGAGCGAGCAGCGCGCGCACGAGCTTCAATTTCGATCGCCATTGGCGGAATGCGCGGACACACACGCTGCACGATCCTGTCCGATGGAAATATCATCTCATTGGCAATTACCTGCTGAACGGCAAGAACCCACCACTGCACAACTGGGCGTAGGAGCCGTTAATCTAACAAAGCTTCGCGCCCTCCCTTGGTATACCACGGCCGCAGCTCGACACGGTTGAGGGGGCCCGCTCGCTCCAGGTTCTCGATCTGGTATCGCAGGCAATTGTCATGGCAACGTCCAAAGACAGCCTGCCGAAGACAAACAGCGTAAGCCTCGTCGCCGTGCGCTGACCATTCCAATGAGATATCTCGCTGCGTTTCGGCAGCAAGACGATTTTTATATGCTCATCTTTAGATTGTCATATATCGGCGCGATGATCATCTCGCGAACTGGCAGGAGGGGCTGATGGGTAGAATCACGCGCGCGGTTGCCTATTGCAACAATGAGGTCGCCTTCATCGCCTGGGACGTCGACGAGATGCTCCCCGGCTGCCTAGGTTTCGATATCGTCCGGATTTATCCCGAGACCGGTGAACGCCGCGCTCTGTCGGCCTGGGTGCCATTTGAAGGCCAGCACAATCACGGCTGGAAGGAGCAGGATACAGGGGTCTGGCCCGTTCAGAAGACCAACTGGCGCGACCTGACCCTGCGGAAACGACGGGACCGGGCCGAGCGGCGTCCCGACAATGTGCGCGTCAAGTACGAGATCCGCCCAGTCGGGCGAATGGCGGACGGTCTAGACCCGGTGCCGGTGCGGCAGAAAAAGACCTATGATGGGCCCGTGATTTCCCTTGGTTATCTTGGTCCGGCCGTCGAGACCAATGAGATTGTCGTTACGTCCGACTACGGGGACGTGAAGGCGGCCTTCAACAATGGGATCATTGCCGGCCAGTGGCTGCGCCATGCGATCGAGGAGCAGAACAAGGCCTTCAACAAGGATGTCCTGATCGCCGAGGTGCAGGATCAGCACAGCACGATACGGGAGTATCTGTCAGGCGATCTCATCGCGTTTCTCAAGAGCATGATCGATCGCGCGCTTGACGAGGGTGGCCAGGTGCTGCTCGCGCTCTATGAGCTGGACGATTCCGAATTGATTGATCTGCTCATTCGCAATAAGTCGATCGTCAGGATCATTCTTTCGAACTCGAGCGCCGACCGCGAAACAGGCGATTGGGACAAGCGCAATTCACCGGCACGCGCCACCCTCAAGGCTGCCAGGGTCGAGGTCCAGAACCGGCTCTTCAACAACCGGCATATCGGTCACAACAAGTTTGCGGTCTATCTGGACAAGCACGGAGACGCCAAGGCCGTCATGACCGGCAGCACCAATTGGACTTCGCTGGGGCTGTCCGGGCAGACCAACAATTCGATCATTATCGAGGACGCCGCGATTGCCGAAGGTTATCGTGCCTACTGGCAACGTCTGCACGACGACGAGATCGAGGATCCCGACCCTCCCTCGGCGCCGGGAGGCAAGAACGTCCAAGGCGACGATTTACGCCGGGAGGACCAGACGGCCGTCGCCGCAAACCTGGCTTCATCGGCCGCTCAACTATGGTTTTCGCCGAACACCAAGGCCAAGACGCGCAACATCAAGAAGGCGCCACCAGACCTCGATGCGCTGTTCAAACTGATGCAGGACGCCGAGCAGGCCATCTTCTTCCTTGCCTTCTTGCCGGCACGTGGCGGCCTCTACAGCATCATCGAAACGGCGCGACAGGCCGGTGAGACCAGGCCCGATCTGCTGGTGGTGGGCGCCATCAGCGACCCCACGGCGATGCCAGGCTATCAGGCCAAAGAGGCCGAGGATGGCGAGGAGGACGACGAAACGCCCGAAGAGGCCGCGGCGCGTAAGCCCTATGTCTACGACGAGCGCCATACCCACATCGTGCGGGCAAGCAATCTCGGGGCCGGCACGGCGCTTGGCGATTTCGAAGCTGAGATTCTCAAGCTGGGGACGGCCATCGTCCACGACAAGATCGTCGTGATCGATCCGCTATCCGACAACTGCACCGTGGTCACGGGAAGCCACAACCTCGGTTACAAGGCGTCCTACGAAAACGATGAGAACATGCTCATCATCCGCGGCGACAAGCGGTTGGCGCAAGCCTATGCGGTGCATGTGCTGGACGTTTACGACCACTACCGCTATCGCGCCTGGCAGGCGAAGAACAAGCTCGAGGGCAAGCCCGTCTTCTCGGGGCATATTGACCTGAACGACCGCTGGCTCGACCGCTACGTCAACGGGACCAAGGGTGACATCACGCAGTATTTCCTCAAGGGAGATTAGACGTTCGAGGCTGATGTAATCTTATTTTTTCACTTCGGCGGCGTGCGCCGTCATTCATATTTGACACCTCTTTTGAGATCACCACGATGTGGCGACGCCTTATTTCGATTCTTCTTGCCGCCATTGTTGGCGGCGGCGGCCTGCTTGCCTACGTCGCGCTTGCGAACCGCCAATTGTATCTGGCGCCGCTCGTTCTGGTCGTGCTTTCCATGATGCTTACGGCCCTGCCGCTGCTGATCTGCTATGTCCAGACAATTTCGTTGAGCGGCAGTTGGCCAAACTCGACACGCTGAACGACAGGACCGTTTCCGGAACGGCGTTCTTCAAGATCGCTTATGGAACGCTTCAGTCCATCAATCCGGCGACGCTCGATAAATATTACGCCGTGCCAATGCTGACATTCGCATTCGTCATCATCTTCTGCTGGCTCATGACCAACGCTGTGTATTTCAAGCCGGAATACTTCACGCTGCCGAACGTCGTTCTCGGCGGCTTCAGCGTGCTCGATCCCAAGGATACGGAGAATGTTGCGAGCTATCAGCGCGGCACGTTCGTGGCTGGCTGTTTCGGCTTCATCGGCGCCTACATCTATACGAACTGGCGCCTCCTTGATCGCATCAACAACAACGACATCTACCCGATCTCGTTTTACTATTACGCGGCGCGCATGTTGGCCGCCTGTTTCATTGCAGGCGTGATCCGTCACATCGCACCCGAGTATGGTGCGAATGTTTCGGTGATCCTGCTTTCATTCGCAATCGGATTCGTACCCGACATTTTCATCACATCGATCGTACGCCGTGCTTCGCAGGCGGTGAGCGTCCTCAGCGATCAGCCGGATCCCAAGATAGAGACGCTGCCGAGCAACTCCTCGCTGTTGATGATCCTGGGCCTTGATAGGGACAAGATCGACCGTCTTTCCGAACTCTACGTCACCAATGCGGAGGTCCTCGCCTGTCAGAACCCTTTTATCCTTTGGCTGCGACTTCCCTATGAGCTTCTTCTGATCATCAACTGGATCTCGCAGGCTCAGCTCTACCGCGTCATGCGGGACGAGCATTTCGCGAAACTGCGGCAGACGGGGATATGCGGGAGCCTCGATTTCGTGGGCATCGCCTCCTCGGCTGACGCACTGAAGGCGTTGGCCCAGGCCATCAACATGCCGGTCGAACTGGTCCAGGCCGCGATCAACGCACTTGAGTCCGATCCGATCTTCGTCCGCCTGGCCGAAGTGCAGAACGCGTTGCGTCAGCCTTTTCCTTAAGCGCGGGTCGAAACCGAAGCCATCTTTTCAATCATTCATCTGAAGGAGCTCATATATGCGAACGGCTTTCAATCTGGCAGTCTTGGCGTGCGGTGCGATGTTGAGCTGCGCTCACGTCAACAGCGCGTATGCATGGGGCGATGAGGGCCATCAGGTGGTTGCCCTAGTGGCCCAATCGTTTCTGGAGCCTGATGTCCGCAAGCGCGTCAATGCCTTGCTTGCGGCCGATACCGATCCGTTGACCGCCCACGATATTGCTTCCGCCGCGACCTGGGCCGACAAATACCGCGATGCCAACATCGACAATTCCCGCGAGCGTACGCGGCAGTGGCACTTCGTGGACATTGAGATCACAGGACCTAATCTCGACCAGGCATGCTTCAATCACCCGGCGCTACCGAACGGAAAGCCGGCCTCCGAGGGGCCGAAGGATGATTGTGTCGTCGACAAAATTCAGCAATTTGCAGCCGAACTCACCGATCCCGCCACGGACGCGGAAGAACGCGTGGTCGCTCTGAAGTTCCTGCTTCATTTCGTTGGCGACGTGCATCAGCCGTTGCACAGCTCAGACGATCACGACCGAGGAGGCAACGACAAGCGGGTCTCGGCCGCCGGCTTGAGCGCGGGTAATCTCCATCACTTCTGGGACACCGAGTTTGTCGACCAGCTGGGGCCGGACGCCCGCACGATCGCTTCGGATCTGATTGGGCACATCACCAACGCGCAGCAGGCGCAGTGGCAATCTGGCGGCCCCAGGGACTGGGCCAAGGAGGCGTTCGCGATTTCTAAAGCTGACACCTATGGCGAACTTCCCGCGCCCAACCAGCGTGGAAGTTTTCGGTTGAGCGACGACTACGTCACCACGGCGACGAATGATGCTGTGCTGCAGCTCAGCAGGGCCGGCGTCCGCCTAGCTATGATCCTCAATCAGGCGCTACGAAGGCCATAGGACGTCGAGCATCAGGGCACGCCGACGTTAGGGTCGGTCGCCCGGACCGTGTTGTTGAATTTGGTGGGATCGACGCTCTTCTCCTTCGCCCACGCGACGAGGTTCGGCGGACGGTAGGCCGCGTCCGCGCGCCAGCGCTCGAACACCGAGCCGTCGATGGTCTCGTTGATGCGCGACGTCGTGGCCTGCGTTCCCTTCTCCGGCGCCAGGCCGACCGGCCGATAGAAGGGGCGGCTGATGAAGCGGTAGAGGCCCCACGCAAACTCGCGGTAGGAATCCGTAACGGGCGGCGCGACCTGCGAGACGTCGATCGCGACCCGGTCACGGAAGATGAGCCCGAGGCCGGCGGCCTTGTCCATCAGCCACATCAGGGGCCGCTGCGCCAGCGGGTCGCTCGCGTATCCGCCTCCGACGTTCGCGTGCGCTCCGACGAACCAGCGCTGCTCCACGCTGTCGATCCGTCGCTCGGCCGCTCCTTCGTGACCGACCCTATCGGTCCTGGTCCAGAAGGTCGGCTCGAAGTTCTTGCGGTGTTCGTCCAGCGCGAGCGCGTGGAAGGCATATTCGTTGTCGAGCCGCAGATGCGTGTCGAGAAACCGGTACTTGCGGACCTTGCCCGCGGCGCTTGCCAAGGGGAGTCCGAGCGAGCCGACGGTGTCCCACACCCCGACGAACTTTACCTTGGTCGGGCGCGAATACTTGGTCAGCCACTGCTCCTCGATGGATGCGTGTTGCGGCAACGGCTTCGCCGACAGCGATCTGATCGTCGGCGCGTCGTAGATGCGATACCGGGCGTAGAGTTGCTCGATCGACAGCGGCGCACCAAGCTTGAGGACGCCGCACTTGCAAATCAGTCCCGACAGGCTGCGCGCCGTGTATGCACCACGGCTGAACCCGAAGATGAATATCTCATCGCCGTCATCGAAGTTTTGGATCAGCCAAGTATACGCTTCGATGATTTCGTTATCGATGCCCCAGCCCGTGACGCCGCCGTGCGCGGCCTCACCCCGCTGGGTGCCCACGCCTTGACTGTAGTAGACGCGCTGATCGACAGTCTCCGCCGTGAGCGACTTCAGCCGCCACACGTTCGTGTTGTTGTTCAGCGTATTCCAGGTACCGTCCAGAAAGATCGCCAGACGCTTCATATCCGCCCCCGAGATCGGCATTTCCTCAACTTCCGGCGCCCCACCTCGCGAAGGCAGACGGCGTCGAACACAGCCGTTCTACATAGGGCTGCACGATTTTAGCGCAAAATGTATGACAAAGTTATTTTCCTGCCACTACATGTGGATCGCATGCTAAATTTTTGCATCTGGCCCCCCGGACTACCGCGACGGTTGCGTAACAATTAGGGCCGCGATAGAGCGCGATGGCGCTCGCCGCACCGCCGCTGGAGAGTATTTTCCTGACGACGTCCGGGAAAATCGCGCCGCTCGGCTAACGGGTTCTCCCCACCGCTTTCGTAGCTCCTTCATACCGCCGTTGCCCTCGGGTTCTCAGTCCGGAATTTACCAACCAGTTCGGAATTTACCGACCTAATCCGGTCATCTCCCGACAACGACAGTACTGGCATCTTTCAGAGGGTGTCTTTAACCCGACTTTACTCCACAGGGGAGTGGCATCATGGATCTTGAGTCGCTTTCTGCGTTGAACTGTTGAAACTGCATGCGGATATAGCCGAAGAGTTGCGGCGGCGCGGTATTGTTCGCAGCTCAAACAATCCAACCGGCGATTTGGCTGAATACCTGTTTTGTCGTGCGTTTGGCTGGAAGCGATTTGGAAACTCGGAGTCCAGCGTCGACGCTGAGGGAACTGACGGAACGCGCTACCAGATCAAGGGGCGCCGTCTAACGCGGCACAGCAAGTCCCGTCAGCTCTCCGCGATTCGGGAAATGAAGGGCGAACGATTCGATTTCCTTGCTGGACTGCTGTTCTCGGAAGACTATTCAATTCTGAAGGCAGGCCTTATTCCTCATTCAATTGTTCTTGCTGGCGCGACCTTTGTGGAGCGGACCAACAGCCACCGCTTTCTACTTCGCGACAATATGTGGGATATGCCGCGCGTACAGGATGTCACGAGCCGATTGCGCGCGGTGGCTTTAGAGTAAGGCTCGTCGTGAACTTGCTGAAATTTGGAACAACATACCGTCGCAGCGGATCCGGAGTGATAATCCCCGCGAAAGGAGGCCGCGCCGCCACGAAGGAAATGTAAAATCACCGTCAAAACTTCGGCTGGTCTTGTTGATCCCGTTTTTCGGCTGTTCCGGCATCAGAGCAGGACGAGTGCACGCCAACTCGGCGCATAGCTCTATACGCCGCGCGACCTCGGGGCCGCTTTGATCGATGCGATCAGGAAGAGCTCAAATTAATCCAGCTTGCGTTGGGCCAGCTCCATTTCCGCGGCCGGCCAGCCTCAGGCCTCCGGCGCGGTCCGCTCTTGCGCCGCTGCTAGGACCAACGGTCTCGCACTCTGATCCGCCGTGTCCCGACTGAGTTATGAGGACACGCCCCAATCCAGCATCCAGAGTGACTGAGCTATCTCAACGCCAAGCTCTGGCCAGCAGATCATGACGGCCAGCGACAGCAATAATCCGAATCCCGCGAAGAGCACGATCAGCTTTAGGCTTTCAATATCACTTTGAGCTTCGCTGCGCCGCAGTGAGGAGCCTTTTGCAAGGGCGGCCAAATTCTCGTTCATCCAATAGTCTCCAGTACGGATAAAGGAAGGCGAATGTTAGAAGGCGCGACGCCGTGGCGGTGCAATTGGCGATGTCAGTCTACGGCGAAAATTCCAGGCTCGCTTCCTCTGGCCTTGACCACACTTCTGCAAGTATCGCTTGAACCACACTCCCAAGTCCGCCGAACGACCAAGATGCGCCATGCGCAAAACCTCAACGAGGTCGTCTGACATTCTGTAATCCCGCACGGGACCTCTCCAAATCGCATTATGAAAAGAGATATTGAAATAAGCCGATCGACAAGAGCAGTGGGCGACTGCGTACGATGTATTTTGAATACCGTTTAATCGCTCGAAACCGTGTCCCTGGAACCATTGTCGCGCAGCGGGACTTGCCGGGGATTGAGACGCGGCTCGCGATCGCGCGACGTCGATCGTTCCAACGGATCGCGGCCAACCTTCGACTGCAGCTCCGCCAAATCGGTAAAGACGTCAGCCTGACGTCGCAACTCGTCCGCGATCATCGGCTGTTGACTTGAAAGGGTCGAGACCACGGTCACCCGCACGCCGCGGCGCTGCGCCACCTCCATCAGCGAGCGGAAGTCACCGTCGCCGGAGAACAGCACCATCTGGTCGATGTGCTCGGCAAGCTCCATGGCATCGACCGCGAGTTCGATGTCCATGTTGCCCTTGACCCTTGCGGCGGCCCGAGGCGTCGATGAACTCTTTCGTTGCCTTGGTGACCACGGTGTAGCCTTCGATGATGGCGGTGTAATAAATGGCGCGCACCAGATTGCCACGGCTCTGAAATTCCTTGAGCAGGCGCTTGTAGTCGATGTCGAAGCTGAGTGTCTTGGCGGTTGCATGGAGATTGGCGCCGTCGATGAATAGCGCGACCTTGTTCGGGGAGGACATTCGAGCACGAGCCTCAAAATTTGATCTAGGCAATGAACTGATTACGACGCAGCGGCCACTGCTGCCGGCCCGAACCCGATTCGTCCGCCACGACAGCGCTCGATCAAGCCTCCAGCAACTCGCGGCGATCGGTTTCGGTCATCCTGCAGTCTGCCATGCAGCAATCATCAGAGACGCAAGAATAAGCAACAGAATAACGTAGAGCAGAAGTTGAGAGATCAAGTCACCATCACGTTCGAACATTATATCTCCCATCCGCGTTGCCCCTGTTCAGGCTAGACCGGCACGCTGACTTTGCCAGCGCTTTGGGCGCCTTTGCTCCGACCAACACTGCACGAAACGAACGAACAGTCTCCTTTCTCACCCGGGTGTGTCGTCTCGGCTTCACATTGGAGCGTTTCGTTCAACCGATTAATGCAACGAGTCGCAGATTCACGCCCAAATCCTGCATTTGGCTGGCTTCTCCAGTGTATTTCAGCCCCTCCAGCCGAAGACGATGACGACGGCCCGGGCCATGTCTAGATCCGCTGCGGGTATTGTCCTCTACTGGCTAGCGCGATGCGCTCGCTACAATTCGAAGGCGTCGACCTCCTCGTCCGGAAACTTCTCGGCCTTCAGGTCCAACCTGTACCGCGCCTCTTCCAGCGCTCCGGTGATGAGGACGTAGTCTTCGAACGTGCTCGATAAGCTGATGTGCTTCTCGATCAGCTGCCGCAGCTCGTGCCTGAACTGATATTTGCTGACGGTCATTTGTCTTCTCCACGCCAGCCGCGCCGGATCGAGTTCTTTTATCAGCGCGAAGCGTTCGCCGGCCACGCCCTTGGCTCGGCCACCAGCGCTGCAGCGCGGGCCGCAACGCGCATTGCGGCTGACGAACTGCTCCGCCAGTTCTATGACTTTCAAACACGCCATGGTACGACGGAGCCAAAGCAGGCGAGATCAAAATCACAATGCGCTGGATGGCTCAGCTCGAAATGCCTCACAGATTCGCTGCGCCTTTCTCAGGGTTTCCTCGTACTCGGCCTCTGGATCCGACATCGCCGTTATGCCGCTACCCGCATGAAACACGGCCTGATCGCCATCGATCGTAACCGTGCGAATCGCAATGTTCGTGTCCGTGCCCCTTAAAGCCGAGGAAGCCCATCCCCCCGCAATAGACCTCTCGCGCCACACGCTCAATTTCCGTAATGATTTTCATCGCTCGCACCTTAGGTGCCCCGATAATGGAACCGCCAGGAAAGCAAGCTCGAAGAAGAGTGATTGCGTCCTGGTCGCTTCCCAGGTCACCGGTAACGAGGCCGACACGGGAACGCCGGCGCATCCCTCGCCCGCGATTCCGGATACATTCGGGGCCTCGTGACAGCGGGTACCGATCGTGCAAGCGCAATAACGGACGCCCCCTGCGGGAGGTGCGTACGACGCAGGGACTCTTTGCGCTTGATTGAAGGAGCATGGCGTGGGAGGGCAGACAGGTTCCCTCACGGCTCAGCCAGGTCGTAGAAAACTCTTCTACGTCTGCAACATGGGTGATGCACCCGGCGCATCACGTAGCACGTTTCTTGAGGACTACACGCGAGCCATGACGTTGGTACTTATCCACCGGTTGTGTGATGACTTCGACTGTAGATGATCATCTGAGTTGGTATGAGGTTCTGATGAAACGGCCGACTGTCGAGGTTGGCTGCTGCGGTACCAACCGAGTTAATGCTGACGCCCTACGCCTGGGAACATCTGGTCACCTATTGGCGTCTCCTCGACGCAAATACAGAAGGTGCGGACTGGCGAGAAGTTTCAAAGATCGTCCTGCGTATCGACCCGGGCCTTAAGCCGGATCGTGCAAGGCAAGCTTACGACAGCCATCTGGCCCGGGCGCTGTGGATGACCGAGCATGGCTACCGTCACATCATGCGCGGCGACATTCCAAGCCTAAATTGATCCGGGGCACAGGAGTCTTAGGCGCGCGAAGGCGCATCGCCAACTCAAATGGCACCCGGACCGCGTGAGCAATAGCGACCCGAAGGGGGCACGTGGGACGAGTGCGACGACGAGACCGGTTAAAAGGGCACCCGACTGGATGGGGAGTGATAGCGATCGCCGAAGGCGAGCCCCTCCTGCGAGTGCTCCTGCTCCCGGCGAGGAGCACCTTGTGGCTGCGGCGTCGGTCTTTGCGGGCTCACGTCAAGCGAGGCTAGCGGAACATTGGTGCCGACGCCAACATTGCCGCTTGTGTCCAGGCGCAGACGTTCGGTACTGCCGGTCACAATGACAATGTTACTGTCGCTGGATTTCCAATGCCGGAGTTCAGGTCGCTGGTGAACAGGCCCGCACCGCCGGACTGAGCGCGGAACACGGCATTGTTCGTAATCCCGCCGAGCGAAGTTTGTCCGCGCGCATGAATGATGCAGTCCAGCGGTCAGCGGTGGCGAGCGAGCGCATTAGGTTGCGCTGACCCGCGCCGCATTTTGCTGCAACTGAGACGATGTCCCGTCCATCACTCGTCGCGCGAATAACTAACCACGCATAAAACCACCGGTCTTGGACCAGAATTTGAAGTAAACAGGTGGGCGCTCTGCGCCATTATCTATCATTTCGTACCTTTGGATCCCGGTCATACGCGGCACATCGATCAAAGACACCGGCTTTCGCTGTTTTGCTTGCGTATCGCGTGCTATTCCCAACTGATATTGCCGTGGCCGACTGCACAGCGGTGTAGTGGTGCGCAGAGCTAGTTTGTGACGGCGCCACCGCAAGCCATCGAGCCTTCTATGGATACGGCTCTGCGACGCCAATGCTCCGATAGCCTCTCCTAGTTAGTACGTTTCGTGCCATAGCAAGCTTTTCATTCAGACTGAGGCCGGTTGTGATAGCTTAGGTACATACTCTTCTATGTTCGTCCGGCGACTTGCCAGCAGAGGTTTTGGCGCTGCAGATCATCAGCCAAAGCTGCGCCGCGCTGTATCGAGCTGGCGCTCCCATTATCCCAAGACTGGAAATTCGCTCTACCGATGCTCAAAACGCAGGTTCTCAAGTTCAAACTCGCCGTATTCCGGTTTGCGACCGACGCTTCCCTCGCCTCTACCACCTGGAGTGGCCCCGAACTGGATCAGCCGAAGGTGCAGCCCTTGGACTCTAGCACCTTGCCGATGCCCGAGAGCTCGAGGATGTTCCCGCCGGCCTTGAGCGCCTGAATCAAGCCGGCTTCCTTCTCCTCGCGCGCCGCAGACTTGACGCAGGCGTCGGCAATGTTCTCCTTGGGCACGATCACGACGCCATCATCATCCGCGCTGACAATGTCGCCGGGACGAACGGCAATTCCGCCGATGACGATCGGCTGATTGATGGTGCCGAGGGTCTCCTTGACGGTGCCCTTCATGCAGAGGCCGTAGGAGAAGACGTTGAAGCCGGTGTTGCGCACCGCGAGGCCGTCGCGAACGCCGGCATCCGTGACCAGACCGACGATGCCCCTGGCGACGCAGGCCGTCGCCAGCACCTCGCCGAAGCCGCCCTGCTCGGGATGATCGCCCGCGCTCACCACGAGCACGTCGCCGGGCCTCGCCAGCGAGATCGCCGTGATCAGCATCATGTTGTCGGCGGGATGGCAGCTCACGGTCAGCGCCGGCCCGCAGGCGCGCATCCCGGAATAGATCGGCTTGATGCGGGAAGTCAGCGCGCCCGATCGCCCCTGCGCCTCGTGAAGGGTGGACGGAGGAAACTTCTTGATGCGCTCGACAAGCTCGGCGGCGGGCCGATCGAATGTCCTGATCACATGCACCATGATAACCTCCTTGCGGTCGCGATCTCCGTTACACCTCCATAACCAACCGCCTTGGGGCGGCAAATTCAGATTTTAGGATTGCCGCATCGCATTTCGTTATGGCTCGTCTTGCGAACCATCCCGAGCTGCTGTTGGAGCCATGACGGCATTCGGACCAGTCGCGCAGTCGAATGGTCCCCACTCTTTTACAATGATTTCCAGCAATATCTTGTAGACTGCGAATGCGGCGTCGGACAAAGCAACATTGTCCGAGATGCACAACGACATCTGCTGCGACGCGGATGGCGCATTGATCCGTCGAACCCAGAGCTCGTCGACATTCGGCAACTCCTTTGCGATCGACATGGGCAGCACCGCAGCCCCTATTCCAGCGGCAATCGCCGAAGACAGGGTCGACTGCGAATGGATCTCGGCGACGATGCGCGGACGGAGTCCCGCCTCGGCGCAGACGCGCTCGACCGTCTGTCGCAGGAAGGATTCCCGATATGGAAGAAGCAGGTCGAATTGCGCGACTTCCTCGGCGGAAGCCTCCTCCGCAGGCGGCTGCTCCGCATACATGCTGCGGGGCGCGACGAGATAGAAGTACTCGCGCATCAGCGGCTTGTAATCCAGACCCGTCACCGGGCGTTCGCCATAGAGGATAGCCATGTCCATGCTGCGCTTCAGCATCATCTCGCTGAGCATGATTCCGGAGCTGTCGTAGATGTGCAGCACGATGCCGGGATAGCGTTCCCGGACCTGCAGCAGCAACGGGGTCGCCAGCAATGCCGCCGAGCTGAGCGGCGCCAAGCCAATCGTGACGTTGCCGGTCAACTCCGGCTTGTTGTCCAGAATGGTGCGTCTCGCCTCTTCGATCTGCCGCTGGATCGACTTGGCATAGCGATAGAGGATTTGTCCTGCCTCGGTGGGCTTGACGCCGCGGGCACTGCGATGGAGCAGCTTGCTCTTGAAATCCGCCTCCAGGCTCGCAATGTGCTGGCTCAGCGCCGGCTGCGCGACATTCAGCACTTTCGCCGCACTCGTCATGCTGCCGAGATCGACAACCTTGATGAAGGCCTCCAAACGTTTCGTATCCAATACGGCGCCTCCGGATATCCAGCTAGGGAGCAGTGCAGCAGCAATAGGCTGAAGCTATGGGATCAGAAGGAATTGTTCTTACCACTTGGAACCCGAGGGGCCTATAGCTAGTGCTGCACTCGTCCGCCGCTCGCGTTGCAGCCGACGTCACCAGCGGGTTGGACGGCAGCACAGGAGCCCTTTGGATGGGATTTTCGGATTATCGAACGGCACTGGTGACGGGCGCGTCCTCGGGGATCGGGGCTGCGACGGTTCGCCGCTTAAGTGCCGAAGGACTTCAGGTCCACGCCGTGGCACGCGACCCTGCTCGCCTCGGAACGCTGGCTGCGGAGACCGGTTGCCGCCCCTGCGCCGTTGACATCAGCGATCTCGATGCGCTCGCGGCCCTGGCGAAGTCGGCCGAGTTTGACGTTCTCGTCAACAATGCCGGCCAGTCCCGCCGCGGCAATATCCTGGACACCACGCCGGAGGACGTCGACGCCCTCATCGACGTCAATCTGCGCGCCGTCCTGCATCTGACGCGGCTGATCGCGCCGGGCATGGCCCGTCGCGACCGCGGCCATATTGTCAACATCTCCTCCATCGCGGGCCATTACGCGTTCTGCGGCGGAAATACCGTGTATCACGCCACGAAAGCCGGCATTCACTCCCTGTCGCAGCAATTGCGCGTCGACCTTTTCGGAACCCGGGTTCGCGTCACCGAGATATCCCCGGCCCGGGTCGAGACCGAGGTTTTCGGTCGGCTGCTTGGTGATCTGGCGGAAGCCAAGCGCCGCTTCTTCGACGATTATGATTCCCTCCAGCCCGAGGACATCGCCAATGCGATCGCATTCGCGGTTGGATCGCCGGCGCGCATGAACGTCGCCTTCATGGAAGTCCTGCCAACCCATCAGGTCGTCGGCGGCCTCAATTTTGCACAGAAGAGCCGGCCACCGGCTGAGTAATGCATGACCGCCCCAAACGCGATCGGCCGTCAACGTGGAGCGTGACCGTGGACTTCTCCAAGATCGAACAACTCGTGGATCTGGTTGCCCGCTCCTCCATCGCGGAGCTGGACCTGACGCAGGGCGGAACCCGCCTTCGCATTCTCAAGCGCTCGTCTGCGGGAGCGCAGCCGGTCCCGGCCCACCTTGCAAGCGGAAGCGACCCGCAGGCCCCTGCCTCCGACTACCAAGACAGCCCTGCTTCCGACGTCATTGCCGACATCATCGTGCCCGCGCCGATGCACGGCATGTTCTACCGGTCTGCGGCCCCGGACGAGCCGCCGCTGGTCGAGGTCGGTGCGAGGATCGAGGCCGGGCAGAAGATCTGCGTCATCGAGGCGATGAAGACCTTCATCGACATCGCCGCCGAAGAGCCCGGCGTCGTGCTCGCGATCCTTGCCGAGAATGGTGACGAGATCGCAGCGGGACAAGCGTTGTTCCGGATTGGGCCATTGGGTTCATCCTGATGTTCGACAAGGTCCTGATCGCCAATCGCGGCGAGATCGCGCTTCGCATCCAGCGCGCCTGTCGGGCGATGGGTCTCAAGACGGTCGTCATTCACTCGGAGGCGGACCGCGACGCACGCTATGTCGCACTCGCCGATCAGGCGCTCTGCATCGGGCCGGCGCCGGCGAGCAGCACCTATCTCAACGTTGCGGCGATCCTGCTCGCAGCCGAGGTCAGTGGCGCTCAGGCGATCCACCCGGGTTACGGATTCCTCTCGGAGAGTGCGGAGTTTGCCGATCGCGTCGCGCGCGCCGGCCTCACCTTCATCGGCCCGCCGGCGGATTGCATCCGGACCATGGGCGACAAAGTCGCGGCGAAGCGCGCGATGCGGCAGGCGGGCGTGCCTTGCGTGCCGGGGCCAGACAGCGCCCTGCCGGATGATCCGGCCGAAGTGCGCGCGATCGCCCGGGACATCGGATATCCCGTCATCATCAAGGCCGCCGGCGGCGGCGGCGGACGCGGTATGCGGATCGTGCGCAGCGAAGGCGCGCTGGACGAGGCGCTGGCGCTGACCCGCGCGGAAGCCAGCAAGGCCTTCAAGAACGCTGCGGTCTACATCGAGAAATTCCTCGAAAAACCCCGCCACATCGAGATCCAGGTGCTGTGCGACCAGCACGACAATCATCTCTGGCTCGGCGACCGCGACTGCTCGCTCCAGCGCAGGAACCAGAAGGTGGTCGAGGAAGCTCCCGCGCCCGGCATCGATCGCGCGCTGATCGAGCGGGTGGGCGCAAGCTGCGTCGAAGCCTGCCGGCGGATCGGCTATCGCGGCGCCGGCACCTTTGAGTTTCTCTACCAGGATAGGCAGTTCTTCTTCATCGAGATGAACACGCGCGTTCAGGTGGAGCATCCCGTGACCGAGGTGACGACGGGGATCGACATCGTCAGGGCGCAGATCCGCATCGCGCAAGGCGAGTCGCTGGGGATTGCGCAAGGCGACATCGCCCGTGTTGGCCATGCCATTGAATTCCGCATCAATGCCGAAGACCCGATCACCTTCGCGCCCTCGCCCGGCACCGTGACACGCTGGGACGTGCCCGGCGGGATCGGCATCCGCGTCGATTCCCATATCGCGGCGGGCGCCACCGTTCCCCGTCACTATGACTCGCTGATCGGCAAGCTCATCGCCCACGGCGGCACCCGTGAGGAAGCCCTGGCGCGTGCGCGCGTCGCCATGTCCGAGCTGCGTCCCGAAGGCATCCGGACCAATGTGCCGTTGCATCAGGCGATCCTCGCCGATCCGACGTTCTGCCGCGGCGGCTACGACATCCATCATCTCGAACACTGGATGAGCGCGCGGGTGGCCCCGCCATGACGACGCCGGACCGGCCGCGGATCAGCCTGCTCGGCACATCGGCCCTCCTGTTCGAGGCGCCCGGCGCGTTCGACCTGCCGCATCAGCGGCGCATCTGGTCGTTGGCTGCCAACGCGTCGAAATGGCCTGACATCCGCGAGGCCATTCCCGGCATCACCAATTTGATGCTGACTTTCGAGACCCCTCCCCGCGAGCTCGACACCCTGATCGCAGCTCTCAACGACGGCTGGGACGCGGCGGAAGGGCTCGCGGTCGGGGGCCGCGAGATCAGGCTGCCTGTCAGCTATGGCGGCGAGATCGGATCGCAGCTTCAATTCGTTGCCGATCATTGCGGCCTGTCCGTCGACGACGTGGTCTCGATCCATGCCGCCCCGCTCTACACGGTGTTCGCGCTCGGCAGCCATCCCGGCTATTGCTATCTCGGCGGCATGGACCCGCGCATCACCATGCCGCGGCGGCAGACGCCGCTGCAACGCTCCGCGGGCGGATCGGTCTCCATTGGCGGATCGCAGACCGGTGTCTCCGCATCGCCCGGGCCGAGTGGCTGGCATGCCATCGGGCATACCAACTGGACGTTCTTCGACCCGTCCTGGTCGACGCCCGCCGCGCTGGCGCCGGGCGATACGATTCGGTTCGAGATCAAACGGGTGATCCGGTGATCGAGATCCTGTCAGTCACAGGGCCCGCCAGCGTCCAGGATCTCGGCCGCTTCGACCAGTATCGCTTCGGGGTCGGCACCTCGGGGACGATGGACGATGTCGCCCTGCGCGCCAGCAACATCCTGCTCGGCAACGACGAGAACGCTGCCGGCATCGAGATCCCGATGCTGCCGTTCAAGCTTCATTTCGGCCGGGACATGGCCTTTGCGCTCACGGGCGCAGGCGTCGAGGCCGAGATCGCAGGACGCCCCATCCCGCCCTGGTGGCGCTCTCATGCACGCGCCGGAGATGTTCTGAACATCAAGACGATGTCTTCCGGCGCGCGAACCTATCTGGCCGTCAGCGGCGGCATCGACGTGCCCATGGTGCTGGGCTCGCGCAGCACGCAGTTTCGCGGCGAGTTCGGCGGCTGGCACGGACGGCCGCTGCAGGTGGGCGACATCCTGCCCTGCGCGGCGTCCACCGCTGCCATCGGCGAACTCGGGGTCGAGCCGGCCGGCATCACGCTGGCACGGCCGAACGCTGCTGCGGACGAGACCATCGTCAGGGTCGTCGTCGCCGGCGAGTATGACGGGTTCGACGCCGCCACGCAGGCGCTGTTCTGGTCCAGCAGCTGGAAGATCACGCCGCAGAGCAACCGTTACGGCTACCGCCTGCAAGGCCCCGCCGTGAAGCCGAAGGCACCGATCGAGAAGCGCTCGTACGGCATCGTCCCCGGCGTCATCCAGATTCCGCCGAACGGACAGCCGATCATCCAAATGCGCGACGCGCAGACGTCCGGCGGCTACCCGAAGATCGCAACCGTGATCCGGGTCGATTTGTGGCGCGTCGGGCAGGCGCGGCTCGGCAGCAGGTTACGCTTCGAGCAAACTGCTTACGCCGATGCGCTGAAAGCCGAAGCCGGGATGTCGGCCTATCTCGATCGGCTCAGGACCAATGTGCGCCTTGTCGAGGAGACCAGAACATGCCGATAGAGTTGACCGATATCGCGCGTCTGGCGCAGATCCTCGAAAGGTCCGGCATCGACACGATCGAAATCGAGGAGCCCGGCCAGTCCCTCAAGCTCGTCATCGACGCGAGGCCGCACGTGGCTAGCTCCCCCACGCTTTCAGCCCCCGCTGCAGACCAATCCATCATCGCCAAAGCCGACGTCCCAGGGCATTTCCTTGCAGCTCATCCCTGGCGGGACAAGCCATTCGTCGCACGGGGCCAGCGCATCGAGGCCGGGGCGATTGTCGGCCTCGTCAAGATCGGGCTCTTGTATGCGCCCATCGTGGCGCCGTCCGCCGGCACCGTCGATGCCGTGATCGCAGAGCCTGGCGCGACGGTCGGGTACGGCACACCGATTGTGCGCATCCGCCCGCTCTCCCGGAGCAGCCCGATCAATTGAGCAGGACGGTTGCGGGCGTGACTTCGCCGCCGCCCTGCTCGATCACGCGCCGCACGGTGGCAGCGATATTGACCGATCTGGGCGTGTCGCTGTGGATCAGGATCGAGCGCGCCTCGACCTTGATCGACTTGCCCTCGATGGTCTGTACGGTGCCACTGTCGAGGAAGCGCTTGACCCGTTCGGCCACAGTCTCGGTCGAGGTGATGACCGAGTTGGGAAGCTTGCGGGACACGAGGTGGCCGTTCTCGTCATAGGCGCGGTCAGCCAGGAACAGCGTCAGGATACGCAGGCCCACCTTGCGCGCGGCGCGCACGATCTCGGCGTCCGGCTGCGAGAACACGATGAAATCGCGGTTGATGGTCGCGATCGCACGGGCGACCACGTCAGCCATGTGGGGGTCGGCGTTGACCATGTTGCCCATCGCGGCGTGGAAGCTGACATGTGTTACTCGATGGCCGGCATTGGCCGCGATCGCCTGCAAGGCGCCGATCTGATAGACCATATGCTTCTCGATCTCCGAGGCGTCCATCTGGATCACGCGGCGGCCAAATCCGAGAAGGTCAGGCAGGCCTGGATGGGCGCCGACCTCGACCCCCTTCTGCTTCGCCAGGCGAACCATGCGATCCATGATGATGGGATCGCCGGCATGGAAACCGCACGCCACGTTGGCCGACGAGATGATGCTCATCAACGCCTCGTCGTCGCAGATGCGATAGTTGCCGAAGCCTTCGCCCATATCCGAATTGATGCCGATTTTCATGTTCGTACCCTACTCTTGTTATTGTTGACGTCCACTGAAAGCGCTCGATAGAGATCCGCGGTCGCACGCAATTTCGCGAGGTAGTCGTTGACGGGAACCATGGCCGCAACCGCGTGCTGGTAGCTCACCTCACTGAAGGCGATGAACGATCCCGGTGCCGCCTGACCGAGGCGCCAGACATCAGCCTGGATTACGGCCGCCATCTTCGGATAGCCACCGGCCGTATTGGCATCGCTCATCTGGATGATCGGCTCGCCGGCCGGCGGTACCTGCACGACGCCAGCTACGACGCCATGTGAGCGCATCTCGACCGGCGCATCCAATGTCAGCTTGCCGCCGGCGAGACGGTAGCCGCCCCGGTCGCTCTGGGCACTGATCCTCCATCGTGTCGACCAGAACGCCGCCTGCATCGTTTCCGAAAACAGGTCGTACTCGCCGGCCCGCATGACGCGTATCCGCAGCACACGGTCATCTGCTGGAGCGGCGCCCGCGATCGCGACATCCGGCGGCGTCACGCCGAAGTCGAAGCGGCCTTCGCTGTTGTGCGACGTACTCCCGATCGGCACGACGTCGCCCGCCTGCAAGGTACGGCCCTCGAGCCCGCCGAAGCCCCCGCGCAGATGCGTGCTGCGCGAGCCCAGCACGCGCGGAACATCGATGCCGCCGCCGAACGTCGTGTAGACCCGCGCGCCCCGCCGCGGCGCGGTGATCGCGAGAATGTCGCCGGCCCTTGCCCGCTTGCACCACCACGGACGGACAGATGATCCGGCCAGCGTCGAGACGTGATCGGCGCCCGTCAGCGCAAATGTGGTGTCCGCCTGGAAACGCAGGCGGAACGGAAACGTCTGGATCTCGATGCCGGCTGCATTGTCGTCATTGCCGAGCAGCGCATTGCCGGCGGCGAGCGCGACGGGATCCATGGCGCCGGACGTGCTCACGCCGAAACGACGTGCGCCGCGCCGACCGAGATCCTGAATCGTATTGAACGCGTAGCTGGTCAGGATCTCGATCACAGCTCGACCCGATCGATTCTGAACCTGACGCGGTCGCCCGGCAGCATTAAGGAGGGTTGCTCACGCTGTGGATCGAACATGGCGATCGACGCCCATCCGATCGCATTCCATCCGTTCGGGCTTGTCAGCGCCGCCACCCCGGTCTGCATTCCGCCGATCGTCACCGAGCCTGCGCGCATATTGAGCGTCGGCACGGATTTGCGCGGCATGTAGATGCGTGGATCGAGGCCGTAGAGATAGCCAAACCCCGGCGAACTCGCGACCGCACAGACGGTGTATTCGCATTCGCTGTGAATCCTGATGACGTCACGCTCGGACAATCCGGCGCGGCTCGCAACCGCCGGCAAATCGACGCCGAGCTCGCCGCCATAGACCACGGGAATCTCGATGAGCTTGCCGTCCGCCTTGCGAATCGGCACGCGATGCCACAGTTCGACGATTGAGGCGCTGAGCATGCCGATATCCGCCGGCGGCCGCTCGAATACGAGCATCACGTTGGTCACGCCAATGACGGCCTCCTGGACGTTGGGCCAGCTGGAAACCGCATCTGCCAGAGCCCAGATGCGTCCCTGCTGAACCAGGTCGAAGTCACCCGGCGCCTCGACCAGCATGGCAAGCGTGCCGATCAGGCTGATCTTCGGGCTTTTCTCGATCGTGCCGACAAGGGGAGCGCTGGGCTGATAAATCGACAAAGGGGCCTCGCTGGTCCAACGCGCGTGGCGCTGCCACCCTCAAATCTAGCCAAGCAACAAGAGGCGATCCAAGACGATGTTCGTCTGCGGGCATAAGGGATGTCGATTGCCCGCACACGCGGTGCCCGTCCCAGGCTTCAGTGACGGGCAATGACGTGATTGCTGGGCGCCTCCCACCGCGCGATGACCTCCTCGCCCACCGCGTATCGAAGCCCGGCCTGTTGCGACTGATTCTGCTCGAACACGATGATCTGCCCGCCGCTCGGCGTCTTGAGGTAGTAGTGACTGACGAAGCCGCGATAGATCGCCTGGTCGACCCGCGCCGTCACGCTGTTGGTGCGTTGCGCCGCCGGGCTCTGGCCGACTCGCTCGACGATGATCGCTTCGGGCCGGATCGAAACCATCACGTCGCTGGCCGACGAAGGTATCTGATCAACCTGAAGGCTGAGTTCGGGCGAGACACGAACGACCGCACCGCTCCCGTTGCGCTGCTCAATGGGTCCCTCGAACAGATTCGACGCACCGATGAACTGCGCAACGAATTTCGAGGCCGGACGCTGGTAGATTTCCGTCGCCGAGCCGACCTGCTCGAGCTTGCCATCGCGCATCACCACGATCTTGTCGGCCATCGTCAGGGCTTCGTCCTGATCGTGGGTCACCATGACGGTGGTCAGACCGAGCCTGCGCTGAAGGGCACGCAGCTCGACCTGCATGCTCTCGCGAAGGCCCTTGTCGAGCGCCCCGAGGGGCTCGTCGAGCAGGAGCATGGCCGGCTCGATCACCAGGGCGCGGCCCAATGCGACGCGCTGCTGCTGGCCGCCGGAGAGTTGCGCCGGATAGCGCTTCCCGAAGCTGGACAGCTGGACCAGGTTGAGGGCTTCGCCCACCTTCCTTGAGGCATCGGGCTTGGATATGCCGCGCATCTCGAGGCCAAAGGCGATGTTCTCCTCGACTGTCAAATGAGGAAACAGCGCGTAGTTTTGAAACAGCATTCCGACATTGCGGCGATGCACGGGAACGTCGGTCATCCTCTTATCGTTCACGAAGACGTCGCCGGATGTCGGACGGATCAGCCCGGCGATCATGCGAAGGCAGGTGGTTTTGCCGCAGCCGCTCGGACCGAGCAGCGCGACCATGTGGCCCGGCTCGATCGCGAGCGAGACTTGGTCGACCGCGACCATGCGGCCGTATTCCTTGCTGAGGCGATCAAGCCTGACTTCGGAAGATTTCATGGCATCCCCGCTCAGCTCGTGAACACCTGATTATAGCGCTCCAGCCACGGACCGCGGCGCGGAACGATGAACTTCCAGTCCGGCGTGAACAGCCCGAGATCGGTCGCCTTGGTGTCGGGATAGGCCAGGAACTTGGCCGTCTCCGGCTTGAACTCGATGCCGCCGACCGACGGTGCGCTGAGCGTCTGCTCGGATAGCATCTTGGCGACTGAGGGCTCCAGAATGCGGTTGATCAGGGCACAGGCGAGCTCCGGTTCAGGCGCATTCTTGACCAGAGTCATGCTGTTGATGCCGGTGAACGCGCCTTCCTTGGGGAAGGTCATGTCGATCGGCATGCCCTTCGCCGTGTGCGGATAGATGGCCTTCGAATATTCGATTCCGCCGATCGTCGCCTGGCCCTGGGCCACCTGGAGCACCTGCGCCTCACTGTCGTAGATCGTCAGGACGTTGGGCTTGAGGGCAGCGAGCTTGTCCCAGCCGGTATCGACCAGGTATTGCGCCTCCTTCAGCGGCTTGCCGGTCGTGAGCGCCGTCGCCACGATGAGCATCAGCACGCTCTGGGTGTTCTTGGGCGTGTTCAGCAGGATCTGCTTGCGATATTTCGCGTCGAAGATCTGCTCATAGCTCTCGAGCGGCTTCGTCACCTGCGGATTGATGAACATGGCCGCGCTCGAGATCGAGAAGCCAACGCCGTAGCCGTCCTCGAAGAGATAGCGCGGATAAACCTTCGCGAGGTTCGGAATTTTGGCTCCGTCGAGCTTGTCGACCAGGCCTTCCTGCTTGGCCTGGGGGATGCCGACGTCATCCATCATCATCATGCTGAAGCGCGGCGTGTCGCGGGTCGCGCGGAGGGCGGCGATGTTGGAGAGCGTCGCACCCTCGATCGTGAAGACGCGGCACTTGAACTCGGCCTCGAACTTGGGGATGACCTCTTTCTGGATCAGCTTGCCAAGCGCGGAGTTGTAGACGCCGACATGCAGTTGCTTGGCGTCCTGCGCCCACGACCGGCTGATGATCGTCGGAAAGGCAACCGCGGATGCACCCGCTTTGATGAGAGTCCTACGCGTCAGGCTCATGTTCAATCTCCTCTGCGAATGCACATCAAGCGGCCAGCGCGCGACGCAGGCCGACCAGTTTCTCCAGCAGCAGCACGCCGACCATCGCCATCAGGATGATGATCGTCGACATCGCGGGCACGGAAGGATCGAAGACGTTGACAAGCTGCCGCATCAGCACGAGCGGCACGGGTGAGTATTCCGAGTTCGCCAGCCACATCGTGACCGGGTAATTGTCGAAGGACACCATGAAGGCGAACAGCCCGCCGGCGGCGACGCCGGAGGCGATCTGCGGCAGCGTCACGCGCCAGAAGGTCGTCAGCCGGTTCGCCCCGAGCGTCCGTGCAGCATCCTCCAGATTTTCGTCCACGAGCTGGAGGCTGGTGACGACCGTGCGGATGACGTAGGGCGACGTTACGACCACGTGCCCGATCAGCAGATTGAGCCGCGCATCCTGGGAACCAAGCTTGGTCAGCACCTGAAGCAAAGCCAGGCCCGTAACCAGCGCCGGGAAAATCAGCGGCGACAGCAAGAACCCCTTGATCGCCGCCAGGCCGAAGAAGTGGCCGCGCACCAGCGCAAAGGCCGCCGGCACGCCGAGCAAGAGTGATCCCGCCGTCGTGCCGAGCGCCAGCAGAATGCTCAGCCTCATCGCCTCGAGGAAGTCGCGGTCCTGGAGAACCTTGGCGTACCATTTCAGCGTGAAGCTCTGCGGCGGAAACGTCACGAAATAGGAATCGGAAACCGATACCGCCATGACGAGGAGCAGCGGCGCCAGGATGAACAGCATCATTCCGGCGGTGATGGTGTAGAGGATGAAGGCACCGAAGCCGGAAAACCGCTCGTCCATCACTCGGGCCTCCTGAGACGCCGGCCTTCCAGAAGCCACATCGAGACGCCGTTGACCGCGAGAACCAGCCCGACGAGAACGACGGCAATCGCGGCGCCGAACGGCCAGTCGTAGACCACGAAGATCTGCTGCTCGATCAGATTGCCGAGCATGATCGCCGAGGCGCCGCCCAGGATCGCGGGGATGACGAACGAGCCGGCCGTGAGCGAAAAGACCAGGGTGAAGCCCGCCACGAAGCCGGGCATGCTCAACGGCAGCGTCACGCGGAGAAACACCTTCCACCACGGCGCACCCAGCATCCGGGCCGCATCTTCGAGGTTGGGATCGATCTTGCCAAGCGCCGAGGCCAGCGGCAGAACCATCATCGGGAAGAACACGTGCAGCGATCCGATGACGACCGCGGCCTCGGTGTACAGCACCGAGATCGGTGCGTCGACGATGTGCAGCGTCATCAGGATCCAGTTCAGCATTCCCTTCGGACCGTTCTGAAGCACCAATTGCCAGCCGTATCCGCGAACGACGACGCTGACGATCAGGGGAGCGATGACGATCAGGGTAATGATGCGCGTGACCATCGGACGGCTCTTGACCATCACCAGGGCGACCGGATAGGCGAGCACTGTCGCAAGCAGCGAGGTGATGATACTGATCCGCAGCGTCGTCCAGAGCACGCGTGCATAGAGCTCGACGTTGACCAGACGTGCGTAGTGCGCCAGCGTGAACGGACGGCCGATGATGCCGCGGCTATCCTGCGTCTGGATGCTCGAGAGCAGCAGCCCCAGCGCCGGATAGTAGAAGAAATAGGTCAAGAACGCCAACATCGGGACGGCGAGGAGCCCGACAGGCAACGCCAGGCGCCAGCGCGATCTCTCCCGGGCGACCGGTGGCGCTTCAACAGTCAAAACTGCCACCGCATTGTCGCTGGTGGTCATCGCTGGCCGTCCTCGACTGCGCGATACCAAGGCCTACCCCTCTTTAGAACGAAGCTTATGCGCCGGCATTCTACAGGACCAAGAACATCTTCGTTTAGGGGCATCAGGAACGATTATGACAACTGGTTCGGCATATTGCTCCGATCTTGTCCGGCGAACGCCGCTGGCTCGGCTTTCGCCCTTCGCCCGGGGGCTGTTCCCGTTGCATTCGAATGCCCGGTCAGCGCAGGCCTTCGCAGAAACTCGCGATCCGTCGGCACCCCTCCTTGAGCGATTCGGTATCGGTCGCGTAGGAAATCCGAAAGTACGGGCTCATGCCGTAGGCGCCGCCCGGTACGGCCGCGACGTGCTGCTCCTCCAGCAGCGCCGAGATGAAGTCGGCATCGGTTTCCAGCCGTCGCCCGCCCTTCGTGGTCTTGCCGATGCAGCCGGCGATGTTCGGAAACACGTAGAAGGCCCCTTGCGGCTTGTGGCAGGTGATACCGGGAATCTGATTGAGGAGCTTGACTACCAGATCGCGCCGGTCGCGATAGATGTCGGCGCGCTGCTTCAGGTAGTCCTGCGGGCCGTCCAAAACCGCGACGGCCGCGGCCTGGCTCACCGTGCAGATTCCGCCGGTCGCCTGGCCATGGACATTGTTCATCGCCGCAATCAGGTCCTTGGGGCCACCGCAATAGCCGACCCGCCAACCTGTCATGGCGTAGGCCTTGGACGCGCCGTTGACGGTCACGACGCGGTTCTTGAGCCGCGGCTCGACCTCCGCGATGGTGCAGAACTCAAAACCATCATAGGTGAGATGTTCGTAGATGTCGTCAGTGAGAATCCAGACGTCGGGGTGCCTGAGCATGACGTCGGCGATCGCGCGCATCTCCTCGCGCGTACAGGCCGCGCCGGTCGGGTTGTTGGGAAAATTCAGGATCAGCCACTTCGTCCGGGGCGTGATCGCCGCCTCCAGGTCGGCCGGACGGAGCTTGAACTGATTGTTCTCCGGACAAGGCACCGCGACGGGCGTTGCCTCCGCAAAAAGGACGATGTCCGCATAAGTGATCCAGCCCGGGGCCGGGATGACGACCTCGTCGCCGGGATTGCAGGTGGCGAGCAGCGCATTGAAGATGATCTGCTTGCCGCCGTTGGCGATCAGGATCTCGTCGAGGGTGTAGTCGAGATTGTTCTCGCGCTTGAACTTGCGCTGCACCGCGGTCCGCAGCGCGACGGTCCCCGGTTGCGCCGGATATTTGGTATCGCCAGCAAGGGCCGCCCGATGTGCGGCCTCGATCGCATGTGGCGGCGTCGGAAAATCCGGCTCGCCGGACGACAGGCCCACGATCTTGACGCCGGAGTCGCGGAGCTCGCGCGCCTTGTCCGTCATCGCCGCCGAGGCCGACACCTTCACTGTCTTGAGGCGGTTTGCGAGTTCAGGCATTGTCAGCTCCACTTCTCATTTCTTTCAAACGCGCAGCCTCGGATCGGCTCGCAAATCGCAGTTCGCCGACGACCTGGCACGTGGGTACGACCTCGATCATCGAGACGTTCATCCGCGCCGGTGATCCCACCGCGAACGCAATGGCATCGGCGATGTCCTCGGATTGAAGTGTCTCGAACGCTCCAACGAAGCGCGCATCCGGGTTGTCGGCGGCATTCTGGTTCTGGAAGATGCTCGTCGCCACACGTCCGGGCGAGACCTCGGTGACGCGAACGCAGCTGCCGTAGAGATCGACGCGCAATTGCTGCGACAGCGAATGAATGCCCGCTTTCGTCGCGTGATAGGCCGCGGATGAATTGAATGTCGTCGCGTTCTCGCCGAAAGCATAATGGCCGGCGATCGACGAGATGTTGACCACGTGGCCACGGTTGCGCCTCATCATGCCAGGCACGATCAGCCGCGTCAGATGCAGCACTGCACGCAGATTGACATCGACCAGCGTGTCGACATCATCAGCTGCGATATCAAGGATATTGCTGCGCCGCGACTGACCGGCATGGTTGACGAGAACATCGAACTCGATCGAGCCTGCAAGCCGGGTCAAAGCCGCAAGATCGTTTACGTCGACGGCGCATCCGTGGCATCCGGTCTCGGCCGACAGGCTGGCCAGCCGGCGAACGTTGCGCGCCAGTGCATGAACCTCGAGCCCCTCGGCGCGGAGGCGCCGTACGGTCGCGGCCCCGATACCCGAGGATGCGCCCGTCACCAACGCCGTTCGATAATCCGAAAGTCTCATCCGCAAGGCTCTATTGCAGTCAGCCTGAGCGATGGAAAACTACGTGCCCGGGCCGATACGGGCATAGAGCGAATTTGTTCTGCCCTCATAAGGACATCCAATATTCCTGCCGACCTCGTCTGCTCGCGGGCCATAAGGGCACCTAATGCCGGCAGAGTGAATCCCTCTTACTCGCCTTCCGTCGTGTCCTCTTACATTTCGCGATGGACTCGGCTCAAAGCAGAAGGCGGACTCGGATGTTGGAAGTCGGCAATCGGATCGTCATGGTCTCGGGGGCTTCACGCGGCATCGGACGCGCCGTCGTCGACCGGCTCCTGGCATCGGGTTTTCGCGTCTCGGCGGGGCTTCGCGACCCGGGCCGCCTCGCCGAGAGCGAGAGACTCATGACATGCCGCTATGATGCCGAAGACGCCAACAGCCCTGTCTCCTGGGTCAACGCAACGGTCGCTCGGTGGGGCGGCGTCGATGCCATCGTCAACGCGGCCGGCATCAATCCGAAGGTCCGTGTCTCCGACGATGGCGAGAGCGCACTCGACGAGATGTGGCGCGTCAACGTCAAGGGGCCCCTGCGCCTCGTCAGAGCCAGCCTGCCTCATCTGGCCGTCTGCGGTCACGGCCGGGCCGTCAATCTGGGATCCCTCGCGGGAAAGCGTGTAGGAAGCAACGTCGGCTACGCCATGACCAAGTTCGCTGTTGTCGCACTGACCCACGGCATTCGCCGCGAAGGTCGCGCGGCGGGCATTCGGGCGACAGTGATCTGCCCCGGCTATGTCGCCACCGACATGACGCTGAATGACGACGAAATTCCTCGCCATGAGATGAGCCAGCCGGGCGACATTGCCCGGTTGGTCGAGACGGCGCTCGTGCTGCCGAATAATGCCTCGATGTCCGAAATGCTCGTGCACTGCCAGTTCGAGCCGATGCTCTAAGCCCGACGACCGCAATCCTTTTGGAAAAGCGAAATCGAAGCTTCTAGTCCAATCCGGCAACCCGTCTGGTTCTCATGCAAACAGGATCCGGCGACAGGTGGGTCAAATGTCCGGTGCTCGCCCGAGTCCTCAATCCGACGACGACCACGTTATCGATAGGCACTTGTAGAGTTGGTCCGATGGCGCCCCGCACGCCCCTACAGCGACCCAGTCTGTCTGCTCGAAAACCAGATAGCACACCTCGTCCGCGAGCGACGCCAGCGCTATCGTCATGCGCATAAGCGTAGGAAATCGTGGTTTGGCGAAGAAAATCGCAGATTTGTAGCGGGGGAGCGCTTCGCCTTTCCCCACACCAGCCACACCTACGATGTCTCATCCAGTTCTTCGCATGAGGCAGCACTTGAGCGGCAGCGGGTTCAGCTCTACGCTCTTAGCGTCAATCGGCTTCCACATTTTGGACGCCGATCCCCCGGCTTAGAGGGCAATATTGCAGGCCGAATGACAGTCATATCGACAAGACGCGTCTTCATGTGAGCCCGCGCAGCGCTCGCGATCGGGGAGCAATCTGCTTATACTGCGCCGCATCCGCCTATACCAATGTGTAATCGAGCTATCCACGAGGATGATTGGCGCGAACCGCGGGCACAATCATATGGCCTTATATCGTCCAGATAGTCCGAGGCAGGCTATGTCCGCTCAAGTTTACTCCCTATTCGGGGAAGCGCAGGAACGCACAGCTGAAGGCGGTGCACCTACCCTATATTCCAGTTTGATCGATGATCTGAGTCAATTGAATTTCGCAGACGCGGATGACCGTCGGGCATTTCCTCCGACCCTGCACAGCATATTCGCAAGGCATGGACTGTTCGGACTCACTACACCAGCAGAGCACGGCGGATTAGCTCTTCCCTTGCAAGAGGCCATCGACCTCATCTCCGCTACTGCATCCTTCGATGTCTCGGCTGCTTCCACCCTGGTCATCCATAACTTCCTCGCTTTGCCCTGCATCGAAGCGGCACCGCACATCCCCGAGCAAAGGCACGTCATGTGCGGCGCAACGCGCGGCGACCTTTGCGCTTTCGCGTTGACGGAGCCTAAAGCTGGCTCTGCCCCGCGGCATATAGAGGCCTCGGCTTTCATGCAGGAAGATAGAGTTCGCATCTCCGGCCGCAAGATTTGGATCGGCCTCGCTGATTGGGCTCGTTGGATCGTTTGCTTTGCGCGAGCCTCTGGTCCCGACGCGAAAGGTCGGCTCGTTGGTGTACTAGTTGATAGACAGGCTCCGGGCCTAAAGGTCACGCACGAGCATCGCACACTCGGTCTACGTGGCATTATTCAGAATACTCTGGAGTTCCAGGATGTCGAGGTGCCGAGCGCTTACGTGCTCTCTCGCGATCAAGACGGCTGGGGAGCAGCAGCATCTAGTATGAACCGCGGGCGTATCGGTGTGGCTGCTATGAGTCTTGGAGCCCTTGAGCGCGCTCTCCAGGTCGCGGCCTCATATGCAAACCATCGTCGACTGGGTAAGCTGCGCATGATTGAGAACAGCTATATCGAGCAGCTATTTGAGCAGATGGTACTCCGGCGGGAAGTCGTGAAGGCAATGCTGGGCGCATCCTGCCGACTTGTCTCAGCGCAGGGCGCGCCCAACGTCCACTTGGCGTCGGCAACGAAGGTTTTATCGTCGGAGTGGTGCGGCCTGGTCGCTGATCAATGCGTCCAACTGTTAGGTGGCCGTGGTTACGATGAGGGAACGCCTGTAGCTAAAATCTATCGAGATGCTCGCATTCTCCGCATCTTCGAAGGTCCGACTGAGGCGCTCCTCTCGCATCTCGGCCGCTGCCTTCTTTCTAGAGCGACACGTGACGAGATAGCCGACCTTTTTCTGTCTCTTGATGCTGCGCAATTCCATGCTGCTGCAATTGAGGAACTCTCTGGGCTCAATGAGACGGACGGTGCCGTGCTGGTCTATGCGGGTTGGCTCACCACACTAGGACTGGCACAAGCTGTCATGTCTGCTGGTTGCTTCGCCTCTTCAGATTGTGCCTCAGCCGCGGCTGACCTGGTCAGTTCCGAATTAGCAGCGCTCCGTACTCGCGCGCCGGCACGGCCATCTTTCGAAGGCCGTATTCGCGCTAGTCGGACTCTGAATACCTTCCTTCAAGACGCAGCTTCTTCCATCGGCTCACCTGTCCTCACTGACGATTACCTCAAATTGGTACAGTATGTCTGACATCCTGCTAGGGTCGATAGGCGTTCGCCGACTTCGGAATCCAACCCTGAATGAGTTCATCAACTTCTACAGAGAAAATGCCCACGTCGTTAAGGGCTGACCAGTCGACCTGCGCCGAATACGCACCTCCCACGCGGTTTCGCCAAGCCCTCACTCTTTAGGTGTTTAGTCCCGGCATTTGCTGGATCGGATTGAGATTGAATCGTTCTGTTGGGAAGCCCAGTACTTGCAGATGTATTCGTAAGAAGCCCTTCGCGGCTCCGCACATTGCATGTCGTGGCGTACCCCCACGATGGTTCCGGCGCGAATGTCTTCCTCGAACCCTGCCACAAACTTTAGTTGGAAGTCCGCGGCAGCCTTTTGCAGAAACATTGCGCGATCCGCCATGATCCGCAACTGCTTGCCGTGCTTGACCACTGCGGTCGAGAACGCCCTGATGTGGCTCGCGCGCCAATCTCGTTTGGGGCGACGTTAAGCAACGCACGATCCCTTCTGAGGTGCGCCGCCGGCGCGTTGCGCGGTTCCGCAGGATCGTCATCGCCATCCGGGACCAGGCTAGACATTGGTTGCCTCCACAACGCGAAAGCAGTGGTTAGAAAATTCTGGTGCTTGCCACCTCTTGTCACCTGGCTCCCGTTGCGGCTTCGACACGAGCAAACGCTATTCCAACTCCGTCACCACTCATCCCCCCATTTCACATCATCACATCTCACATCAAGAGAATGCGGCGATGCCGTTGCACCGACGATCTTTATATCCGAGCTGATTGGGTCCCAACTCACGCGCTATCAGGACCTCCCATGATTTCCTGTTAGTCTTTTGCGCCAACGTGCCATTCTTACGCCACCGCTTTTTCAAGCCTACAACCTGACGCTACGTGCGGTTCAAGCCGTTTTAACACGAATGCTTATTCGAACTACGAAACTGCTACTCGAGTGCCACCATCTCAGCGGTCGGGCCTTTGCCGAAATGCTCGCTCGGATGTTGGCAAGCCGTTGGAGCCACCATCAGCAGCTGCCGATCTCTTGGCTCTGTCATCGTCATTTCATTCCACGTCGTGCGCGAGACGCAGCCCTCGCAACGCTGGCATCTGAGATCGCTTCCGGCCGTAATGTTGTTTCCTGTCATGTCGAGTTTCAACGGACTATTGGCCAGTCAAGCAATCGCTGAACTGGGCACCGGAATTATCGCGCTGTTCGTCATGTTCCATCAGTTCGCTGAGCTCAGACGATCGCTCCGGCACCCTACTTGCAAGAGCGATCGAGCTCGCGGGTGATCTGACAACGGACATCGTAGGGGCCCAGAGCATTGGGCCACGGGATGCTCGGTCTCGAAGATGGTTCTGGTGAAGACCACCTCAACATGCTTCTTATCGACCTCGCGGACACGGGCCATTCCTGCGCAGTCCAAGACGTTGCTGTGAAGGGCCAGAGCTCGTCTGCAAGCCGTTGGCGGCAGGTCGCGATAGCTTCAGCCCTAACCGAGGAGGCTGAGATTGTCGCGCTTCAGTTTTGGTGGGAGAGCTATGCGCCTCTGGCGCCGAAAGTTCGAGAGGCAATGGTGCGGAGCGTTAGCGAAGGCGGCTCTTGCCCTTGGTGCGGGCTCGATATGGCGCGCAGGCTCGTGGACATCATCTGGCGTCGAAAGACAACATCCCAATTCACGAACTCGAGCGGTACATGTGCTGCCGGCACTCTCTGAGCTACAAGGGTATCCCTTCAAGCGCAGCCAGCTGGTTGCGCTGCGCCCAAACAAATTACCATCGCCCAGACCCGATCCGCGACGCCGAGCGCGATCGCTGGCGATGTCCGCGGGCCTTCATGGACGCGGCAAACATCGTAATGGGCCACGTACAGGCTCACGGCTGCGCCGTAGTGATCCAGTTTTTTGAGATGGCCAGTCGCGCGAACCCGCTCCTGGCTCATGCGGAGCGCAAGATGCTCCACATAGTTTGTCGAAATGTCCTAGGGTCGCATTCGAGACGGATCCAAGCGCATGGCTGAACAATTCACTCGACGAAGCTCGAAGCCGACCCTCATTGCGGCAGATGAACGCTTGACCAGCCATGCCGTGTTGGGCGCGACGATCGGCAATATGCTCGAATTTTACGATTTCGGGACATATAGCTTTTTCGCCATCCAGATCGGTCACGCGTTCTTCCCGGCGAAGGATCAGTTCGCCAGCCTTATGCTGTCGCTCGTGACCTTCGGAGCGGGTTTCGTGACCAGACCCATCGGGGCCATTGTGATCGGCGCGTACTCGGATCGAGTCGGACGCCGGCCCGCAATGACCGCCAGTTTTGTCATGATGAGTGCCGCGATACTCGTGTTGGCTGTGACGCCCTCGTACGACACGATAGGGATCGCCGCTCCGTTATTGGTTATTTTCGCACGTTTGGTGCAGGGCTTCGCCCTGGGAGGCGAAGTCGGTCCGACGACCGCCTATCTGATGGAAGCGGCCCCAGCCGGACGCCGGGCCCTTGCCGTCTCATTTCAGCCTGCCAGCCAACAAATAGCTGCAACGGCCGGAGCGCTGGTCGGAGAAATACTCTCCCTCACCATGACAAGCGAGGCGCTGGATGCCTACGGATGGCGGATCGCGTTTCTGCTCGGTGCCTCTACGCTGCCGTTCGGACTTTGGTTGCGCAGGGCCCTGCCCGAAACGCTGCACCGACCTGAAGCGCCGGCTCTCGCCGGCGAGCCTGCAAGGAAATTGCGTGCCAGCCGCCGCATGATGAGCTTGGGATTGGTCATTTTGGCCAGCTGCACGATTATCAGCTATGTCACGGAATATATGACGACTTATGCGCTGAGCACCCTGCAAGTTGCCGCGCCTCTCGCGTTTGCGACCACTGTCGTCAGCAATGCAGTAGGCATTGCTGCGGCACTCTTGGGGGGTTGGCTCGCAGATCGGGCCGGACGCCGGCCCATCATGATATGGCCGCAGATCGCCGCGCTGCTGATGACCTATCCGGTGTTCTTGTGGATCGTAGAGAGCCGCAGTCCCATGGCGCTTCTCGGAGGTCTCGGCGCGCTCACCCTCGTCGGAACGATTCCGTATAGCGCCTTCTATGTCGGTATGGCCGAAGGGTTGCCCAAGAGCATCCGCGGCGGCGCCTTCGCGACGATCTATGCTGTTGCGATAGCGATCTTCGGGGGCACAGCTCAACTCGTCGTCGCTTGGCTGACCCACGTTACTGGGAACGCGCTGGCGCCCGCTTGGTACATGCTTGTCGCCACCGCGGCCGGGCTCTGCGCCATGCTGATGATGCCCGAGACGGCACCGTCGAAAATTCAGGCCGCCGCGAACACGCGGAGCCCGTAGTAGCTTTGGACGATGCGATAACGGGTTACGGCTCCACCCAGGTTCCCAATCTCACAATGCCTGCGCGGCTTCCGCATTTGCGAAGCCGGCCTGCCAGAAGGCAAACGCGACGATGCCGGAGGATAGGCGCCGCGACGGTAGTGACTAAGCTTGCGTCCAGCCTGAATCGATTACTTTCACCCGTTCGTTCGAAGTTGGCGCGCACCGATTTCAATCCAAAGGCGGCAAGAGAATTTGTCTCCGCTGAACGTCCATTCGTGCTTCATGGGACCAATTGCCTGATCATCAGGCCGTTTTGCTGCAAGCACTTCATTGCAGCACAGCCATATCAGACTAAGTCGGTCAAACCTGGTACCGCCATGGCTAGATGCCGAGGCGTTTCGGAAACTGCTTCATATCGCCATTGCGATGAGGGTGGCATTGTTGGCTATTGGCGTATCGCACACCCTTCTTATACAGTCTGGTAAGCGCAAGTCACTGTAAGGGCTTAACTTATAAGACTTCTTCAGGTGCAGATTGCGCTGTCCGACACGCTTACCTTTGAAAAATATGCGTAATTTCTATCAGGCAGCTGGAATGTTTACCAGTGCTGTTACGCAGCAAGTTGACCGCCCCCTGAGACTCGCGGAAGGATTAGAGTCAGTTCAAAAAAGGGGCCGACTGTGTTTGAGCAGGCACTTGTGGTAAGGACCGGCGACAAGCCTGATCAAGCAGATGTCGGCCTATTGGCTGAAACTCTTTTCTTCTACGGCTCCTGTCATCTTCTCCTCAACGCGGGAGCGCTGGTCGCGCATGTGACCAAGTTCCCCGAGAGTGACTTTTTGCGATTGCTCGATAGGAAGGAGGTAAAGTTCTCGTACCTTCGACCAGCTTTCGCCGTGATGACAAACAGCCCTCCGCCGCTGCACGACTTTGGCGCATTGACTTTTCACGCTGAAGGCGTTGGCAAGAAGCCCCTTAACTTCCGCGAGGATATGGAGGTCAGGCTAGAGCGGGCGCTAGGCAGTTCCACGAAGACCAGACGGTCCATCCAGAGGATTGTTGATCAGGCGAAGTTGCATAAGTTTGATGGTAACCGGCATGAGGCCTCCACCTCGTCATCGCGCGGTTCGCTTGGGATACAGCCTGGCATGAGGTGATAGGTGGAGGTGAAGCGATGGTAAATGCCATGCTTGATGCCAGGCAGGAAGGCGACTCTTATCGTCGCGTCGAGGTGATCACTGGGGAGCGCCGGCGGCGACGGTGGACGAGCGAGGAGAAGGCCCGGATCGCTGCGGAGAGCTTTGAGGAGGGTGCGAACATCTCCGAGGTGGCGCGGCGCAATGGCGTTTCCCGCGGACTGCTCACGGTGTGGCGACGCCAGGTAGCGGCGGCGGTAGCCGGCAAAGCCCAGAACTTCGTGCCGATCCAAATTGGTGCCGAGAGCGATGGCGGGAGAGCTGGCGAGTCCGAGTGTATTTCGCCGGTACAGATGAAGCCCTTTGAGATTGCCGCGCCGCCGGGCAAGGTCTGTGGAGTGGTCGAGATCGAGATGAACGGGGCGCGCATCCGGGTCGAGCCGGGCGTGGAGCTGGCGACGCTTGCGACGGTGCTGGCCGCGCTTCGAGGGATCCGGTGATCGCGCTACGGTCTGACCTCAAGGTGGTGCTGGCGGCCCAGCCGGTCGACTTTCGCAAGTCGGTGCACACGCTGTCGGCGCTGGTGAGCGAAGCCCTGCGCGCGAACCCGTACTGCGGCGACGTCTTCGTGTTCCGCAGCAAGCGCATGGACAGAGTGAAGCTTCTGGCGTGGGACGGCAGCGGCATGGTGTTGGTAACGAAGTGGTTGCACCAAGGACGTTTCACCTGGCCGCCGATCCGCGACGGCGTTGTGCATCTCAGTGCGACGCAGCTTGCGATGCTGCTCGACGGGCTTGAGTGGACGCGTGTGTCGCCTAAGTCTGTGAAGCAGCCGACCGTTGTCGGCTGAGGGGTGAGGATTTCGCTGGAGCACGGGTCGCGCGGATGTATCGTCTGATCATGGCGATTCGTCCCGACGCTCTCCCGACCGATCCGGCGGCTCTGACCGAGATGGTGCTCGCGCTTGACGCTGAGAACGAGAAGCTGCGCGTAGCAATGCAGACGCTCAAGGAGATGATCTTCGGGAAGCGCTCGGAGCGACTTGCGGTGCTCGTGGACAAGCAACTCGCGCTTGAGCTGGGCGATCTCGAGACCGACGCCACGTTGCCTGTGCAGGCCAACGACGATGCGCCTGCGGCGAAGCCGCCCGGCAAGGTGCGCAAGAAGGCGCGCCGCAACATCGGCGCACTCCCAAAGCACCTGCCGCGCTGCGAGCAGGTGCTGGAGCCGGAGGCAACCGCGTGCCCGTGCTGCCAGGGTCAGCTCCACAAGATCGGCGAGGATGTCAGCGAGGTGCTGGACATCATCCCGGCGATCCTGCGGGTGCTGCGCACGATCCGTCCCAAATATGGCTGCCGCAGCTGCACCGATGGTGTGGTCCAAGCGAAGGTGCTGCCGCGCCTGATCGAGAGCGGCATGGCCTCGACCGCACTCGTGAGCCACGTGGTGGTCTCGAAGTTCGCCTGGTATCTGCCGCTGTACCGACAGGTGCAAATTCTGGCCGGCCAGGGTGTCCATCTCGACCGGGCGACGCTCGCCGGCTGGGTGAAGCGTGCGGCCTGGTGGCTCAGGAGCCTCTATGAGCTCCAGCTGCGCACGATCCAGGCCGCGCCGCGCGTGTTCTGCGACGAGACGCCGATGCCGGTGCTCGATCCCGGACGACATCGCACCCGCATCTGCCAGTTCTGGGCGCATGCGATGGATGACCGGCCATGGGGTGGCCCCGCGCCGCCGGCGGTCGCCTACGTGTTCGCCGACGGCCGCGGCACGGAGGAGATCGCCGGACAATTGACGGGCTTTTCCGGCATTCTGCAGGTGGACGGTTATGCCGCCTACAAGGCGCTCGCCCGCGGTCATGGCGGCGCGATCCAGCTCGCCTTTTGTCTCGCCCATGCCCGGCGCAAATTCGTGGAGGTCTACAAGACGACGCAGTCGCCGTTCGCGCGCGAGGTGATCGAACGGCTGCAAGCGGTCTATGCGCTCGAGGCGGAGATCCGCGGCAGCGGTGCCGAGCAGCGGCTGGCCGCCCGCCGCACCGGGGCCGCTCCGTTGATGGCGGCGCTCAGGGCACGGCTGACCGCCATGGTCGACCAGCTCTTCTCCCAGTCGAAGCTGATGGAGGCCATCAACTACGCGCTCAACCACTGGGACGGGTTGACGTTGTTTCTCCGCGACGGCCGCGTCGAGGTCGACAGCAATACGGTCGAGCGTTCCATACGCCCGATTGCCATGGGGAGGCGCAACTCGTTGTTCAGCGGCAGCGAAGGCGGTGCCGAGAGCTGGGCGATCCTGGCGTCAATCGTGAACACCGCAAAGCTCCATGAGCTCGATCCGCAGGGCTATCTGACCGACGTGCTGGAGCGCATCGTCTGCGGGCGCACCAAGAGCCATCAGCTCCACGAGCTGCTTGCCTGGAACTGGAAGGCTGCCCGCCAGCGCACTGCGCAGGCAGCCGCGTGAGCCCACGTCGCCATAAAGCATCGTCGTCGATGGCCGCCGTCGCGATGCCGCTTACGGACCTCGAGCGATGGCTCCAGGCTCGCGTCGATCGGCATCCCGCCGCCACCAATCTCCCCATGCTCGACGGTTACGTCGCCGCGATCGTGGCCGGACCGGTGTCGATGAGCCCGCTCGACTGGATCTGCCCGCTGCTCGCCATCGATGCCGACGCTTTCAACCACGGCGGCACCCCGGAGTTTGCTGCGATCTCCGCCGTCGCGCTGCGCCATAACGAGATCAGCCAGATCCTTTCGACCGCGCCTGCCCAGTTCGCCCCGATGCACCGGCGCAAAATCAATGGCGACGTCGATCCGCGTCCCTGGTGCCAGGGCTTCCATGCCGCGATGCGGCTCAGGCTGTCGGCGTGGGCACCGTTGCTGGACACCAGCAATGTCAATCACGGCCTGCTACTGCCCATTCTGTTGCACTGTCGCGACGATCAGGGGCGGCCGATGCTTGGACCACCCCGAAGCGGCCGCGAGACCGCCGACTTTCTGCGTAACGCCCACGCCGATATTCCAGCGGTCGTCGAGGCCATGCGCCAATATTGGATGCCGATCCGCTACCCACGCGCCCGCTGATCACCGCAGACGTGGGAGCTCATGCCGGTTACGTTTGATGGCCTGCCCGGAAAAGAAAAGACAATTCCCGATTTGGCTCGGGAAGACGCTAAAGACCCACAATTCATTGAGTCAGCCGCACGGGCCGTGCTTCATTACCTCGTACCCGAATTTAAGCTGCCGGACGATTTTTACTATAGACTGATCAACATCGAGGGCCAATTTGCGGTTGACACCAACCTCGACTTCCAATCGATAAACACCACGTATCGTGTTCGGGTGCCAATCGAGCACAGCACCATCACGTCAGCTTACATACTTAGCCACATAATTGATGCGCGAGCTGACAGCTTCTTTGCCGCATACTACATGGCGGAGCTTGTCACATCGCCGATATACAGTGACCTAATAAAATTGAAGCACTTCGACTTTCTTCGCCGCCGCGCGGAGAGCGTGGAGCAGCAGGCTCAGTTCAGAGACTTGGTTGTGCCAGACTTTCCCACGATAAGAGAAACCATCAACAGCGGAACACGCTCCTTTAAAGAGTTTCTTGAGCTTCTGGACCGTGCGGATAAGTTCAAAGGTTGGATTCGCAAAGCAAATCCCGATGCTGGCCTGATTCAGAGCTACCACCGCGCGGCAACCGAGGCGACATGGGCAGATAAAATTCCGACCCGATCCGTTCGTTTCGTCGTGGCAACAAGCCTAGGTTTGGCTGCGGAGGCCATCGCACCGAGCGGCATCGGAGCCGGCTTGGGCCTCAGTGTCGGAGCCGTGGACAGCTTGTTTTTAGACCGACTCATTAAAGGTTGGCGTCCCAATCAGTTTGTCACAGGACCATTGACAGACTTCCTCCGTGGCCCACCCCGTTAGACTTAAGGGTCACAGAGGCGAAACGTATGGCCTGTGAGCGGTAACGCAACTTCCCCGTATGCCCGGGACGAGGCCGGGGCCTAGAGGGTCAAACGGGCAGGCGCTCCGTGACCCCGAGTTCTTAAAAAGCTAAGTTCGCATGGCTTCATCGAAGGCGCTTCTCCGCCTCCGCAAGGAACAGAACCGTGGCGGCGGTCATGTGGAGGACGTAAGAGACAAGCTCATCCGGCACCTCGGGCGCAGGCCCAGCGCCGGCACCATGGCCCGCTTGTCTGTTGCGTGGCGTTGATATGGCCGACTCCAGTACGCTGCGCAACCCGCTGAAGTGCCCCTGCCAATATGCAGGAATGAGGCCGTTGGTTAGGCAAACATTCACAAGGTCCTTGGCTGCCGCCTTCGGATCGAACGGCCATTTCCGCTTGGTACAGATTACCTTCATGGTGCTCTCGAAGCACTTGTAGCAATCGACTAAAGCCTCCTGCTTCTTCCCGTGCCTGAAGTGCTCATAGGCGCTGAGAAACTCGTCCTGCGCATTCTTGAATGCCTTGCCGCGCAGGACGGTTAACGCTGGCACCACCACCACTTTATGGACTAGCTGCGAATCTACGCGGACAACCTGTCCATCTGTGTATTGATAACCGATGCCATTCTCTTTGAAGCGAGTATTGAGTTCTTCGGAGGCTTCCGTCGCAATCTTTCGAGCACCGTCGCCGCGACCCGCATAATTGAACTCACCACAAACATTGTTGATGACCCTAAAGCTTAGCTCAATCGCATCTAGAGCCTTGATAGGATCCTTCTCCGCTAAGAACCATTCAATAAGCTCAGATCGAGCTTGACTCGGATCACTCGGATTCATGTACCGCGAAACAAGCTGAAACACGCTGTACTCGCGGCGGAGTACCTTCACTATCTCATGATACCACTGTTGCATGTCCTCAGCGTAATAGTCACTCAGGTTTGGATCGCCGATGGCATCGCTCCAGATATGAACCACCTGAGTGCGAAATCCTTGCGGTATCTCGTCGTAACTGAACACATCAGGCGCTTGGCCAAGCTCGCGCTTCCTGCGCTTAGAATAGAGATCGAAAACAGGCATTATTTGACTCCTCCATGCACGCACAACATACGCAGCCGAGAACTGAGTCGCGAACTCCCTGGACCTCAGTCCAACATATCTAAGGGTCACTCATACGAGGAGTAGGGCCTGATAGCTGGCTGGCGACTTCCCCCGATGAGGTGGGCGTGTGGCCGGGCTCGGATGGCCGCTTCTTGGACCTCTAGACCCAGCCCGCTCTTGCCCTGCTTCTGGGTCGAAACGCGCCGATAAGCCACGAGTAACTCGCCGTCGCCAGAACGTCTCTGCAACGTCCTTACTCATTGACAACCGCAGGAGCGGGCGTCTGGCCAATCAGCCACATGCCAAACCGAGGCTGAAGGCCGCCCGGCGCTGCTAAGAAGATGCCAGTCGGCGCTCGGTAGTTTGATCGCCAAGGAGGCCACGAAAGTCCCTTTGCAACTCCTTGGTCGCCGGGCCAGAAAGCCTCTCTATCTTTGCTTGAATCTCAAGCCATTTCGTCGTTCTTTCCGCACCCAGGTCCCCATAGTCCACACCGTAGAGGAACTGAAAGAACGCAAACTTCAATTCGTCGGCAATAGCACGCACTTTATCAGCAGCAGGCTCTGGGAGATAAATCTCCTTTGTTCGAAATGTACGAATGAACTTGTTCGTTGCTTCTGCCGCTTTCAGTCCTCGATCCGCGCGTGACGTGCCACCAACAGGTTCGAACGCCTTAGTATAGTCGGCCGTTGCGTCCAATGCATCGCGCAGATCGGCATGGACCTCCGCAAGAACCTCTGCTCGTTTTGAGTGAAGGTGCGAAAACTCGACATTGCGTTGAGCAGCAGCGACAGCCAGCTCGCTCTTCAGCCGTTCAATCGCTACATCACCCTCTGCCTTCAGTTGCGCTTTCAACTTCTCCAATTCTGTATCATTGCTTGCCTTGAGGTCAGCCTTCAGAATTTCTAATCTCTCCTCGTATTCGCTTCTGATCGCGGCTTTGATCTTTTCTGACAGATACGTTTTCGCCATAAGTACGCCGCCGCCTGCGCCGACAAAGCATGCCAGCACGTAAGTCCCCAATAGCTGAAAAATAGCCATCCCGATGTGCACCGCATCGGTCGCAGAATTTCCCGTCATCAACCCGCTCCCTTGCAGCTCGGAATCTCAGATAGGGGTGCTATAATTACAACCTTTGAACGATTCGCAACGCTCTGCGAGGCACGACACTGAGCTCACGAGATGAATTGCTTAAACGCGTGCGAGACGATGTGGATACCATCGCCGATCTCGTTAGGCGTACGAATTTCCCCCTGGAGGACGTCCTCGACAAAACGAGCCTTGACGCTCTCTGCGACTCGCTAAGACTTGATCCAGACTATTGGAGCGAGGAGTTTTTCGAGACGATTTTCATTATCCGTGATGGCCTCTACAAATTCCGAAATGATCTTCGGGACAAGGATGACGTGGAGGGCGTCTACTCGGCCGAACAGCTGCTCTCAGCCATTGACCGTTTGTACGCGGATCTAGATCGAGCGATGCGATCCTTGAGCCCTGAGGTAATTATAAGCGCTCAGGCGGAGATCGCTGCGCTTATGCGTACCCCATACATAGACGTGCGGCTCATCCAGCAAAGCGTACTGGAACTTAAGGACGACGTTAATGAGCTACTCACTCGCACACACATAACGTACCAGCACTTTGAAGTTCATCTAATGCGTGTGAGCAACACTGAGGTTCTTCGAACCGCGAAGTTGGTCGTTCAACGCATGAGCGCCACTGCTTTCGCGATCAAGCTCTCTCTGGAGCAGGATGTCGTTTACCAGGGTATATTCCGATTCCTGCAACAAGGAGCAGACAAGATCGTTAATGAGCTGAGAGCACTAGCTGAACATTTCAAGAAGGCATATCGGGACGAGAGCGACTTCAGCGAGGACCTTTCGACTCTCGTAGCCAAGGGCAGCAAAATCTCCCGTGATATCGCGAACCTCCTGCATCAAGTTTTTAGCGATAGGCCGATTGAACAGAAGCAGCTCAAGCTCAAAACACGCGCTGCTACCATTGGCGAGCCTATGGTTTGCGCTACGCGGCTCGGTGAAAACAAGCTAATCCTAGGCGGAAAAGACGGTTGGATTTATGTGCTGGACGTCCTCACCGGCAAAGTTTCCGACCGCCATCGAATTGGCGAAAGAACCATCAACTGCCTCGCCCGCTCCTCCAAGGCCGTGGTGGCTGGAAATGAAGAAGGTCTCGAAACGATAAACCCCGCCACTCTTGTAAGCTTGGAGTTCGATTCAATCTATCAGGAAAATGTGTCAGCGGTTGCTGTTGCCAATTGGGGCGTCGTGAGCGGGACGCGAGATGGAATCGCCAGACGGTGGACACTAGATGAGACCACGCTGTTGAAATATGGAGCCGAAAAGCTCACGCTCGGCAGAAGTATTCAACGCATGAGCGTGCTTAGAGAAGAGGTCGTGGTAGCAGCCGGACAAGACCTCTTCTTCATTAACGACCAATTCTCGGTAGATCGAAAAATCCCGATCGACTTTACCATCTCGGATATGTGCCCGATGGATCACAGCAGCCTAATTCTGTGCGGCGAAGGAGCACTGGCCCAGGTTAAGCTTTCAGCGGGAAAATACACCAAATACATCGCGGCGTCAGAATCGACAAAGTACACGTGCGTGGCCGGCATCGATAGCAAGACATTCTGCGCGGGAAATGATGACGGTCTTTTGACCGTATTCGACGTTGAGTCCGAGGCAGAGATCGGTGCGGCCAACGTCCAGTTTCCGCTCCGAGGCATGATGCGGGTTAACGACAAGCTAGTCGTCTACGGGGGAAGCTGGAAGGGTCGCTCCCAGAAGTCGATCGCCATTCTGGACTGGGAAGAAATTATTCACAGATCGAAAGAGTTTGATCCTAAGCGCTAGCCTTACGTATTCATCCGCACTCGCATACTCCCCTTTTATCCCGCAGCCCCTCTGTTAGCGAGTCTTGTGCGACCGCCCGATGTGCATTGATATCGAACGCGCGGAGTGCCTGTTTCGCGTCTGGGCAAGTGACATCGGTACCACCTCAGGGCTGGCAGTGAGGCCGCGCGTTGCGCTTGCCAGTTTGGATGCAGGCGGCGACGGCCCGGGGATTAATGATCAGCCAAGCACCGGCATTGCGCAGCCGGGCGAGGCAGTCGTCGTCATCGGGCCGTACCCCCAGCAGTGCTGGGATCGCAGTGGTTCGGGCAATGACGGCGTTGGCGGACGCCACAGCCAGAAACGCCTACTGGGCATTCCACCATGGCGGAAAAGCCGCGGCGACCAGCTCGGCACCGGCGCCCGCGCGGAGCGATAATGCCGCAATGACACTCCAACTCGCTATGAGTAGCGCGACCGCATTCAGCCAGGCAGGCGAGCGAGAGCCTTGGACGTTTTGCGCTGATCCAAGGTAACCGGCATGAGCTCCCACGTCTGCGGTGATCAGCGGGCGCGTGGGTAGCGGATCGGCATCCAATATTGGCGCATGGCCTCGACGACCGCTGGAATATCGGCGTGGGCGTTACGCAGAAAGTCGGCGGTCTCGCGGCCGCTTCGGGGTGGTCCAAGCATCGGCCGCCCCTGATCGTCGCGACAGTGCAACAGAATGGGCAGTAGCAGGCCGTGATTGACATTGCTGGTGTCCAGCAACGGTGCCCACGCCGACAGCCTGAGCCGCATCGCGGCATGGAAGCCCTGGCACCAGGGACGCGGATCGACGTCGCCATTGATTTTGCGCCGGTGCATCGGGGCGAACTGGGCAGGCGCGGTCGAAAGGATCTGGCTGATCTCGTTATGGCGCAGCGCGACGGCGGAGATCGCAGCAAACTCCGGGGTGCCGCCGTGGTTGAAAGCGTCGGCATCGATGGCGAGCAGCGGGCAGATCCAGTCGAGCGGGCTCATCGACACCGGTCCGGCCACGATCGCGGCGACGTAACCGTCGAGCATGGGGAGATTGGTGGCGGCGGGATGCCGATCGACGCGAGCCTGGAGCCATCGCTCGAGGTCCGTAAGCGGCATCGCGACGGCGGCCATCGACGACGATGCTTTATGGCGACGTGGGCTCACGCGGCTGCCTGCGCAGTGCGCTGGCGGGCAGCCTTCCAGTTCCAGGCAAGCAGCTCGTGGAGCTGATGGCTCTTGGTGCGCCCGCAGACGATGCGCTCCAGCACGTCGGTCAGATAGCCCTGCGGATCGAGCTCATGGAGCTTTGCGGTGTTCACGATTGACGCCAGGATCGCCCAGCTCTCGGCACCGCCTTCGCTGCCGCTGAACAACGAGTTGCGCCTCCCCATGGCAATCGGGCGTATGGAACGCTCGACCGTATTGCTGTCGACCTCGACGCGGCCGTCGCGGAGAAACAACGTCAACCCGTCCCAGTGGTTGAGCGCGTAGTTGATGGCCTCCATCAGCTTCGACTGGGAGAAGAGCTGGTCGACCATGGCGGTCAGCCGTGCCCTGAGCGCCGCCATCAACGGAGCGGCCCCGGTGCGGCGGGCGGCCAGCCGCTGCTCGGCACCGCTGCCGCGGATCTCCGCCTCGAGCGCATAGACCGCTTGCAGCCGTTCGATCACCTCGCGCGCGAACGGCGACTGCGTCGTCTTGTAGACCTCCACGAATTTGCGCCGGGCATGGGCGAGACAAAAGGCGAGCTGGATCGCGCCGCCATGACCGCGGGCGAGCGCCTTGTAGGCGGCATAACCGTCCACCTGCAGAATGCCGGAAAAGCCCGTCAATTGTCCGGCGATCTCCTCCGTGCCGCGGCCGTCGGCGAACACGTAGGCGACCGCCGGCGGCGCGGGGCCACCCCATGGCCGGTCATCCATCGCATGCGCCCAGAACTGGCAGATGCGGGTGCGATGTCGTCCGGGATCGAGCACCGGCATCGGCGTCTCGTCGCAGAACACGCGCGGCGCGGCCTGGATCGTGCGCAGCTGGAGCTCATAGAGGCTCCTGAGCCACCAGGCCGCACGCTTCACCCAGCCGGCGAGCGTCGCCCGGTCGAGATGGACACCCTGGCCGGCCAGAATTTGCACCTGTCGGTACAGCGGCAGATACCAGGCGAACTTCGAGACCACCACGTGGCTCACGAGTGCGGTCGAGGCCATGCCGCTCTCGATCAGGCGCGGCAGCACCTTCGCTTGGACCACACCATCGGTGCAGCTGCGGCAGCCATATTTGGGACGGATCGTGCGCAGCACCCGCAGGATCGCCGGGATGATGTCCAGCACCTCGCTGACATCCTCGCCGATCTTGTGGAGCTGACCCTGGCAGCACGGGCACGCGGTTGCCTCCGGCTCCAGCACCTGCTCGCAGCGCGGCAGGTGCTTTGGGAGTGCGCCGATGTTGCGGCGCGCCTTCTTGCGCACCTTGCCGGGCGGCTTCGCCGCAGGCGCATCGTCGTTGGCCTGCACAGGCAACGTGGCGTCGGTCTCGAGATCGCCCAGCTCAAGCGCGAGTTGCTTGTCCACGAGCACCGCAAGTCGCTCCGAGCGCTTCCCGAAGATCATCTCCTTGAGCGTCTGCATTGCTACGCGCAGCTTCTCGTTCTCAGCGTCAAGCGCGAGCACCATCTCGGTCAGAGCCGCCGGATCGGTCGGGAGAGCGTCGGGACGAATCGCCATGATCAGACGATACATCCGCGCGACCCGTGCTCCAGCGAAATCCTCACCCCTCAGCCGACAACGGTCGGCTGCTTCACAGACTTAGGCGACACACGCGTCCACTCAAGCCCGTCGAGCAGCATCGCAAGCTGCGTCGCACTGAGATGCACAACGCCGTCGCGGATCGGCGGCCAGGTGAAACGTCCTTGGTGCAACCACTTCGTTACCAACACCATGCCGCTGCCGTCCCACGCCAGAAGCTTCACTCTGTCCATGCGCTTGCTGCGGAACACGAAGACGTCGCCGCAGTACGGGTTCGCGCGCAGGGCTTCGCTCACCAGCGCCGACAGCGTGTGCACCGACTTGCGAAAGTCGACCGGCTGGGCCGCCAGCACCACCTTGAGGTCAGACCGTAGCGCGATCACCGGATCCCTCGAAGCGCGGCCAGCACCGTCGCAAGCGTCGCCAGCTCCACGCCCGGCTCGACCCGGATGCGCGCCCCGTTCATCTCGATCTCGACCACTCCACAGACCTTGCCCGGCGGCGCGGCAATCTCAAAGGGCTTCATCTGTACCGGCGAAATACACTCGGACTCGCCAGCTCTCCCGCCATCGCTCTCGGCACCAATTTGGATCGGCACGAAGTTCTGGGCTTTGCCGGCTACCGCCGCCGCTACCTGGCGTCGCCACACCGTGAGCAGTCCGCGGGAAACGCCATTGCGCCGCGCCACCTCGGAGATGTTCGCACCCTCCTCAAAGCTCTCCGCAGCGATCCGGGCCTTCTCCTCGCTCGTCCACCGTCGCCGCCGGCGCTCCCCAGTGATCACCTCGACGCGACGATAAGAGTCGCCTTCCTGCCTGGCATCAAGCATGGCATTTACCATCGCTTCACCTCCACCTATCACCTCATGCCAGGCTGTATCCCAAGCGAACCGCGCGATGACGAGGTGGAGGCCTCATGCCGGTTACGATCCAAGACTATCTCGAACAAGCTAACCGACGGTAAAGCTAAAGGTTGAAGAACCGCTCGGCGCTCGAAAAAATTGCGCTGGAGGGCACAACATCGCGCCTGAGTCCGCCAATTCCCCGAGCCGACTCTGAGTGCGCCTCAGAGGGTTCGCGGCGAGCGCCGCAAGGCTGCGGGGCGACTCCAGGACCCCATAACAATTTCGCTAAGCGTTAAGGCACATGACATCGTGCTCCTAACTGGCTCTCGCTCTGCTGCAGTCACTTGGCTTGAGGCCGTTTCGCAAGCTCAGGATCGTTGATGCGAGTTCGGTTGCAGGGACCGGACGGCTGAACAGGAACCCTTGGGCCTCGTTGCATCCTTCCGCCTTCATCTGGTTCAACTGCTCAATGGTCTCGACCCCCTCGGCCGTTGTTGTCATACCAAGGCTTCTTCCGAGGCTGGTGATCGCCCTGACGATCAATTTTGACCCGTTTGTCTCCGTTGCGTCACGAACAAAGGATTGATCAATCTTGATTTTGTCAAAGGGAAAACTGCGGAGATAACTTAGCGACGAATAGCCAGTACCGAAATCGTCCAAAGCGATGCGCAGTCCACGTGCCTTCAGCTCATGCAGGGTTGCCATCGTTTCGGAGCTGTTGCCAAGGAGGATCGATTCCGTGATTTCGAGCTCAAGTCGATGTGGCGCCAGCGCTGACGCGTCGATCGCGGTGGCGATGACGTCTGCAAACCTCGGGTCACGAAACTGACTTGCCGAAACATTGACAGCAATCTTGAGCTCCGGCGGCCAATTGGCCGCCTGCTCGCACGCACGATTGAGAACCCATTCGCCGAGCCGAGCGATGAGACCCATATCTTCTGCGAGCGGGATGAACTGGTCGGGCGGCACGAACCCCCTCTTCGGATGCTGCCAGCGCAACAATGCTTCGAAGCCGCTGATCCGGTCCATTCTTAAGTCATAGATGGGCTGGTAGAACAATGCGAACTCGTCCTTGTCCATAGCCTCGCGCAGGTCGATTTCGAGCGCTCGCCGGCTTCGCAGGCTTGCGTCCATTGCTGGCTCGAAAAACCGCCAGGTTCCCCTACCGTCCATTTTGGACCGGTACAGCGCCATGTCCGCGTTTTTCAGAAGCTTTTCGCGGGTCGTCCCGTCACTGGGCGCGAGCGAAATTCCGACGCTGCACCCGATGATGAGGCGATGGCCATTCAGATCATAGGGCGCTCCGACACACTCCACTATGCGCTGGGCCAGGCGTTCGGCCTCTTCAGCGGCTCGGGCTCCACATTGAATGACGGCAAACTCGTCGCCCCCTAAACGCGCAACGGTATCAACCTCTCGGACGCACGCACTTAACCGGTCGGCAACTGCGCAAAGCAGCGCGTCACCGACCGGATGTCCCAAGCCATCATTGATCTGCTTGAAGTTATCCAAATCGATACAGAACACGGCAAAGCCAGCTCCCCGGCCGACCTCGGCGACGGCCTGCTCGATCCGCTCGGCGAACAGGGACCGGTTTGGCAATCTGGTCAGAGCATCATGACGCGCCATGAACGCGATTTGCGATTGCGCCCTGTGTTGCTCGGTCACATCATCGCAACTGATGAGCCAGCCGCCGTCGGATGTGGAGCGATGAGCGATCGAGACAACGCGCCCGTCGCTCAGATTCTGGAGGTAGTTGCCGCTCTTGCGCCGAGCCACGAACTCCTCGCATTCCATCAGAAGATCGGCCACCGTCCGGCTGCCATGATTGCCGGCGGCAACGCTCAGACGGAGGACGTCTTCGAACGTCATCCCTGGCAGCAACAATTGCGGCGAAATATCAAAAATCTCGCAGAACCGACGGTTGACGACCTGGAGCCGTCCCTCCCTGTCATAGAGGCAGAGTCCTTGCGACATGTGCGTGAGCGCCGCATCCAGCCTCAGATTCGTCGCGTGCAGCTCGGCCTTCTGCTGCTTCAAGCTGGTAATGTCGCTGTAGACCAGCATCACGCCGCCTTCCCGGGTCGGACTGCGGCTGATCCGCAGCCACCGCCCATCGGGAAGCTGGGCTTCACCCTCCATGCTATCGGCCTGGCCAAAGCTATGCCGGAGATTGGGTTCTGGTGAGTTTTCGTCCCCCGACACCCGCGCCACTCCTAAGGAACCCGGGTGGACCAGCTGTGGCAGGCAATCAATGAACTCGCTGGCTCTGGAATTGGCCAAGGCAATCTGGCCTTCCCTATCGAGCAGGACGACGCCCTCACGGGAGTTCTCAAGGGCATCCGAAAGCCGTCCCTGCGCTGAACGCCGCTGCGCTACCTCTCGATCCATCATCGCCCTGATGTTTTCTCGCATTCTCCCCATGGCAGTCAGAAGAGTGCCGAGCTCATCACCGCCGCCTTCTGGAATGTTTGTGTTCAAGTCGCCATCCGCGATGCTTCTTGCCGCTTTGGACGCAATCGCGACTGGACCAATGAGCCGGCGCACCAAAATCCATGAAAACAGCCCGGACAGAAGGAGCGCGACGATCAACCCCGCGACGTTGACTTGCAGATCGCGCTTGATCGCAGCAAGCGCCCGTTGACGAAATAGAAAGCCATCGCCGGCCGTATAGTTCACCAGTAATTCGATCTGCTGGTTGAGAACGTTGGAATACTTTTCGAGATCGCCGATTTCACGCGTATTCGCTTCGACGCCCCCGCGCTCGTCGGCAGGCGCTTGAGCGAGACGGCGATGAAGCGCGAACCAGGCATTTGCGGCCTCCTGGACTTTGGCGGCCGCCTTTGCCGCGCGCGCGGATTGGGACCGCTCGGCCGCTATCGTCACGTCTTCCGAAAGCGTTTTGGCCAGCCCGTCAATTTGGGCTTCCAGTCGAGAATGGACCGTCGGGTCTTTTGTGAGAAGGCGTTGTGCAGACGCCACGCGCATAGCCGCGAAATCGGCGCCCGCCCCACGCGCGTAGTTGATCGACATCAGTGACTCGTCGAAGGTTCTGGCAACCAGGTCACCGGCGTGTCGGATGCCGAGGGTCGAATAGCCTCCGAGGGCAGCCGCAACCGCGCTCATTGCCAGACAGAAGATCAAGATCGCGGTTCGAATTGAGCCGCGCGCTCTGACAACCCGTGACAGGCAGACGATTGTGGGCCGAAGCGCCTCAAGAACCGCTTTCGGTTGCCGCATAACCCTCCCGACGAAAACACTCATCATGGTGTCTTTCGCTGCAAACAACTAATCGCAAAACAAGCGCGCGGACACAGTCGACCTGCCTCCGCCTCAAATTTCCCTAGTAATGACTGCAAGGGATGCGGAAATCGTTAAGATCAACCTGTGATAAGTACGGGAGCACTCACGCGCTCGGACGATCCGAGCCAGACGGTATATTTGGTAAAGTTGAAGTTTCAGCGGGGTTGAAATGATGGTTAGACTTTTACCCTTGCGCGTGGGCAAGTTTGGTCTCCAGATCACAGCCGCGGTGACCAGCGGACTGCTCGCAGGCGCGGCTCTGGGGGCAAGCCCCTATACGATCTCGCAAAGAGATCGAGAATTCAGGCCACGAGAGATTATCATCAAGCGCGGCGAGACTTTACGGTTCATTAACGACGATGGTGAGCTCTTGCACCACGCCTATTTGAGTTCGGAGACCTTTGATTTCGATACCGGTGATCAGCAGCCGGGCAGTCAGTTCGAGGTGGTCTTCTCGGTGCCTGGTGACTATACGGTGCTGTGCGGCATCCATCCCAAGATGAAGCTTGGCGTGCACGTCACCAAATAGCGCGCCTAAAGGATCGCGGTGTTGAAGATGGCGGCGTGGCCAACATAGTAGGCCAAGAGCGTAACCGTCAGCGCCGCACATAGTCCGGCTGGGGCGAGCCAGGGACGTCGATAGTCGACCTCCGTCGGCCGATTGTCGGAAGGATCGCGATCAGGACGACGATAATTGCTGAGTGCCCGATAACATCAAGCTTGCCGAATTCGAAGCACGCGCTGATGAACATGCCGAGCAGCATGGCTGCGGCTACACGACGGATTAGCGGCGTCCAAGCAAGCGCAAAGGCGAGTGTGAACTCGACCATGCCTGCTGCCCGCATGTAGAACTCGTTGTCGAACCCAAACGTAATACCAGAGTGCTCGATCAGAAGCGGGAAACTCCATTCCGGATAGGCCCACTTCTCTATCGACGCCCACATCAAGGTAACGGCGGTCGTGTAGCGCACGACTTCGAGCGGCGGAACGCCGAACAGATTCCGTTGCAACCCGGTGAGAGCGAGATAGGCCGCGATGCCCAGAAAAATCGGATAATCGGCAAGATGAAACGTGCCGTAATCGCGCACGGCAAGCCCGAACAACACGACGATTCCCACCGCGGAGAGCGGCATGGTGCGACGCGACAGCAGGCCCGCTGCGATGGCGAGCTGCAGAGGTCCCACCATTGCGGACGACGTTTTCAGTTCGGGGGTCAGGATGATTCCGCCGACCGCCCAGACCGAGATGAAGAAGAAGCCGCAGACCGCGCGGATCATTACCTCGGTGTGCAAGCGCAGGCTTTCCGTGAAACGGTCCAGTGAGCGGGCCACCAGCTCGCCGAGCGACGTGCGCTCCACCACGCAACCTGAAAAGAACCAGAGCGAGGCAACGCCCAGGAGGATCTCAAAATCCTGGCAGAGAACATTTTCCAGGCCTCGCGGCTGACCGGCAGCGTCATAGGCGCAAAACCATTTGACGTGGGCGCTGGCGGCTCGGGTCCCCAGGACCCAGAAGGAGAATCCCGTGATGAACCTGGCAAACAGCGTAAGTCCCCGAGATACCGATATGGCATCTCGCCCCAGAGACCCAAACATTTCAAGATCCGCCCGTCCTGGAAAAGCACAGCTTTAACGATTTATTCATCTTAGCATAAATTTTAAGATTTGTGGCGTCCGCGACATCCGCTGGTTGATTGGTGGTTAATATGGCCGCTCCGGGCGGATTTCAGCGGCGCACGGCAGGTCCGTTCAAGTTTTACCGATTTCGAGGACGAGCCTTCAATCCCGATGTCGTACTGAACCTCAGGCATTCGGATGGCTGGAGCAGTCCATGTTCGAAGCGTTAGGTACGGCGCGTGTGGCAGTAGGCTCGGTGCTCGCCTGCTGCGTAAAAGCGTTACGCAGCGCGGACCGAGACCCTGGAGGCTTGGACGGGCGCACTACTTGTAATCGGCTTTGCCCTGCTGGGGTCGGCATTGCCGCACATGCACTGAGGTCCAGTTGCGGCGACGCGATTGGAGCAGCCAATTAGCGCAGCAAGTCGGGAAGAGGCGCGGCCGGAGACCAGGCGGTAAGCGTCTGAAGAAAAGTGAGCAAGTCGGTCTTTTCTTCGGCTGTAAGAGCTAAAGGCTTGATCGAAGGGGATCGGCTTGGACGGTCAATCCCACCCTGATCATAAAGTTCGATGACCTGTTCGAGGGTTGCGACCGATCCATCATGCATGTAGGGCGCACGCTTCGCCACATCGCGCAATGTCGGCGTCTTGAATGCGTACTGGAGCTTTTGTGACGTCGGAAACAGCCGCCCCCGTCCGATATCCCCGTCCTTTGCGGTGCCGATATCCTGAAACGATCCATCCGTAAAGGACGGGCCGCTGTGGCAGTTTGAACAACGCCCTTTGCCGTTGAAGACGGCAAAGCCGCGTTTTGCCGCCGCGCTGATCGCAGTTTCATCGCCCATAATCCAACGGTCGAACGGGGACTCGCCGGCAACAATGGTGCGTTCGAACGTCGCCAAGGCAGCTTCGATCCTCGGCCGGGTGATCGCACTATCGCCATACGCGCTTGCAAACGCATCGAGGTAGGCCGGGGCGGCGGACAGACGAGTAATCAACTCCGGCTCTGTGAGATTCATGTTCGACCGACCCGTGATTGGACCAAACGTGACGGATTCGATGTCCTTAAACTTCCCGTCCCAGCCCAGCGGCTCGATGAACGCCACATCAATAAGAGTGGGCGCCCGCAACGGCAGGCCTTTGGGATCCTCCCCAACCGCTCGCGCAAGGCCATCTCCCCACGACAGCGACGGATTGTGGCAACTTGCACAGGAAACGGTACGGGACCTCGAGAGCAGCGGATCGAAGAACAACATCTTCCCGAGAGCCGCTTTTGACACGGAATAAGGATTGCGGTCTGGGAAAGGAATGGCCGCCGGCCGGCGGTAGCCGGCGCGGATCTCCGCCGTCCCATCTGATTTCTCCGCTGCCGTCGCGGCAAAGCGCTGCCCCAGCAGCATGCATGCCGCAAGCAAAGCCAGGCTGACCCAGACCTTCATCGGCGCCTCGGAGGGAAATACCGGCTCGTTGTATGAATAACTTGGTCAAGGAAGTCTTAACGGCCCTGCATCCCATTGCCTCGAAATGCTCACTCCCTGGCCATCGGGGCAGGCTCCAACTGACCTCGCAGGCTATCGCGGCCCTGCACGCTTTGAAAAAAGCTGACTATTGATCAGTCATGCACCTCGGAAGCCGGCCACACCGATTTGGCAGCTAGAAGCGCTGTTTCGACGCCGACCCTGCTCCGAGGCGCTGCGGGGGCGCTGCCCAGCGGCCAGTATCGTCCGGCTGCGTGAGGACCCTCGAATTCGAGCCCATCTGCAGGCTACAGAGCAGCGCAGTCATCCCGACCTCGTCCTCGCAGGACGTCGTCCCACCTTGTCGGCGGGAGACGATTACCATCGCCGAAGAAAGACGATCACGACCGCGCCCTCGTCACGGTGAGGCGAAGCCTCTGCCCGTCCTCCAGAAGAACAGATAATACCGGGGAGTCGCCGGTGGTCTTGCCGATGGAAACCGCGGCCTTGCGCTGCCCGAAGGAGTAGTGTCTCAGGAGGGCTTCCTTGAAGTCCTCCGCAAGTATTTCCAGCGGGTCTGAAAGCACGGTGGTTGCCATAGATTTGGCTCCTGCGCGCGTTGAAACTTCAGCATACTCCTATTGCAAAGCTATTTACGGCGCACTTCCCTGCACTTTGGACACTTTCCTGCATCGCCCAAGCATTTCGCAGCGGAATTCACCTCAGACGATATTGGAGAGGGCCCCAGAAGCGGCCGAACACAGGTCTGCCGAGGTGTTCGGCGGCGGCAGAATTCGGGGGGAGCCGGCAAGCTCGGAAGCTCGCACGCAAACCGCTTCGCATCTTTCCGATAAGGCGCCGGATTTCGGCAACACAAGGTCCTAGATCAGGGAATTCCGCTTTAATTGCATAGTAATGTCATTGCGTTCGAAGCAACGAACCGAGCGAACAAATGGCTCGTTTTTACTTCAACCTGGAAGGCAAGCACAATGTCGACGACCCGGCGGGCTGGCATTCGAGAACGAGCTCCAAGCCTTTCGTGCGGCACAACATCTAGCAAATGCCCTAGCGAGTGCTCAGCCTTCACTACGGGGTACAACTTGCGTGGTTGTTACACGTAACGACCGAGGTGAGTCCTATTACGTGAGCGTTTGACCGAGCTTACCGATCAAAGCTTTCGGCCGCACTGCGCTTCGTTGCTGCGCTTGCTAACTGCCCTCATAAACCTGCCTTGCTGCCCCACACGGGCCTTCGCACGCTTTTGGTCCAAAATCCAAAAGGAGGGCCTGCTCAAGTTACATCGATCGTTTCTGCGAGAGATGTCTCATCTGATCGCAAACTGGGGGCAAAATGCTACGGGGCAATCAACGATTTATTCTATTCTTCGATCTGGCGATGGCGCCTCATCCATCCGACGCGCCGGCGTTACCTTTGGCTGAGTTCATTCCCTACCTAAAGAAGAGGCAGGCTAGTGATCTTTGCTTTCAGGTGATTGATAACGAGCGGCGCGTCATTAGACTTTCGGCACTAAGGGAAATTAAGCTCTCGAATGGCACGCCGGCGATTGCGCTATTGTTTTGCCTCGGAGATCGGGACAAGGCCGACCCAGGCTTTACAAACTTTAAGACCGGAAAGGTCAGAATCCCGAAGCGTGCCGATGATGAAGCTGGGGGCCTTTCGGTTCATGCGGTGATCTCACTGAAGCCCACCCAAAGAGGCGGTCATTTATATCGCATGGTTTACGAGGATGTCTCGGGCTTTGGCCGTTCTTTGATCCAAGGATTTTTGCGAGCAGAGTTCAAGACAATCTCTGATGATCAGGGGCTCACGTTCGAGCGAGAGGGATCAAAAGAGCCTTTGAAGACACGTCCTATGGTGGAGTTGAGCGGACACGCCTCTGACCGTTTGAAGGACTCGATCAAGGAGGGCCGTTTGCTGCACGTGGAGTTGATCAATTATCGGGAAAAGAATCTGGGTTTCGACGAATCCAAGTTTATTAGATCCGTGCGGCGCGACCTAAGCCTATCGATTGGGAAGGGATTACCGCAAGGTGAAGCTCTGAAATTCATCGAAAAAGTGAAGGAGTATGCGCGCAAAAATGACTATGAAGCGATGCGCGTTCGATGGAAGGAGTCACATGCAAGCAGAGCTCACAGCGCTAAAGTTGATACGGCCAGGGCGGATGCTGGAGAAGCCTTGTTCGTCAAGTCTGCTGAGGTAACATTGCGCCAGGCTTTGCCCGACATCTCCGACACCATGAGCGACGAGCTGATATCGAAGATCAAAGTCTTCGTTGGATAAAGCCATGTGGCGGATCCTCGTCCCTCTACAGTATCTGAGGATAGCTCATCCCGAGAAGTGGAAGTTCGACTTCGGCCTGCCGATTGTTCTTTGGGCGATCTTTGCTCTGCCTATTATCTCATCCGAATTCGTGAAGGATGCTCTGGGCTCACTGGACATTATCGGCAAGCTGAGCAGCTTCCTGGGGGTACTCACAGGATTTTTCATTGCGGCGCTCGCGGCGGTAGCGACTTTCGGCAAACGGGAGATGGATGACCCGATGCCTGGCGAACCGCCTGTTCGGCTCGAGCACACGGTCAACACGGAGACCTATTTTGAGAATCTGAGCCGCCGCCGCTTTCTATCTTTCTTGTTTGGTTACATGGCCTTCCTGACGCTAGTGCTCTACGTGGTAGGCTACGTCTATCTCATCACCGATAAATATTGGTTATCTGAAGCGGCTCCAAGTTGGCGACCAACCATCTTCCGGGTTTTCTGGTGCATGTACGTGTTCGCCTTGGCGAACCTGTTATCGAACACCCTTCTCGGCCTTTTCTATTTGACGGATCGAATTCATCGACCGAATCGGGAGGCTCGATGGAGGTCCGATGATGCCCGCCAGAACTGACTCCTTAGATCGGGCATCGCCGTTCAAGAAATTGGCGGGCTTAAGGCTGCTCATTTGTTTGCCCTCCGCCCTATGTCAACCAGCAGTCAACTTGCGGATATACGCGGGGTACGGAGCGCATGTGAATGCAAGCCCACCAAATCGAGTAGTTGAGACGACAACGTTCTGTCAGCAAGCTCCGGTGACTCTGTCTTCCATCCGAAGGACAGGCCATGAGGGACAATGATGACAAAAGAGAAGGAGAAAACAGCAAAGAAGGGCGGAGGGAAGCACGAATTCTTCGTGGTGAATCTGACCAAAGAAAAGCTTAAAGGGCATGTTTTGTGGAAAAGCAGCGGCAACGAGATCAAGGTCGATGTCGAAGGCCTTGAGCCGGGCAAGCGCTCGCTGCGAAAGCAATTTTATCCATCCAGTGGCAACCGGAACTATTGGCGCTGGTCGGAACGAGACAGGGAGTACCAGCCGAACTGTGACCATGGCTATAGATATGCTATTGTAACCATCAGCAACTACGGAATCCGAGTGCTTGCTACCGACACGAGCCCAGATACATGGAAATGGTAAGGCATGACGCGACATGTCAGCTTCTAATCTCTGACTTTGCGTGTCTGCTTCCATTTCAGGGGGAACAACCGCAGCAAAGAAGCTGGCGCTAGACAATAATCGCCACATGACCGCGATGACCGATACGCCTGCGCCCTATGCAAACAGCCGCGGGCTCGCTCCCCTGCGGGATGACGGCGCCCGCCGAGCACGGAGCGCTTGCGGAACGGATGGGCGCGAGCATGACAGGTGAGATTGTGCCGACAACTGTTATGTTGGCTTGTCTGCAAGTATGGCGTTCCTGTGCGCATCGTAGCGTCGAGGGCTGTCAGTAGCATTCTGGCGAAGGCAATGAGGGCGAGTTTGGCTAGTTTGACGACCTGTCGCAATCGTGCGTGGAACACCTTGAACGGATCGGCCGGGCGGCGGCGATCCTGCTCTTGCCGCGGAAGGCGCCGCTATCGACGTTGAAGAGCCCGCCCGGCGAGTGCCGCCACCTGCTTCGGTCCGACTTTGCCGAATTCCGGCATCTGCGCAATCAGCTGCATGCAGGCCAGGGGACCGACGCCAGGCAGTGAGCGGATCAGCTGGGCATCATCCGAGATCTCCGGCTCGGCATTGATCAATGCGCTGATGTCGGCCTCGATCTCGGCGATCTCACTGTCGAGGACCTCAATGAGACGGCCGATACAATCGGCCATGGCGCGGTCGTCGGCCTCGCTGCGTCCGTTCTTCTCCTGGGCGCGCATGAGAACCAATCGATCCCGCCGTTTTGCAAGAGACGTTGCGGGCCGGGTTGGCGGCCGCTCGGTCGCCGGCTGCTGCGTGGCGCCTCCCAAGCCAACGCATCACAGCCTAAGCTCTAATCTGCACAGGAAGAGCGGAATAACCATGCACAAAGTTAGACGCAATTCGCCCGGGTTCGCCGACAACCTTGACTTCCAGCCGCGCATTCAAAATTTCTTCCCAGAGGAGTTTCAACTGCAGTTCCGCGAGATGTCTGCCAACGCAGCGATGGATGCCGAATCCGAACGAGAGATGCTGCCGCACGTTCTTGCGGTCGATGCGAAATGTGTCGGCGTTCTCGAAGACCTCTTCGTCGCGGTTACCAGAGATGTACCACATGACGACCTTGTCGCCCTTTCTGATTTGTTTCCCACCTACGACAATATCGGTCGTGGCATTGCGGCGCATATGTGCGATCGGCGTTTGATACCGGATGATTTCGGACACGGCGCTCGAAACCAATTCGGGATTATCGCGTAGCCTTCGCAGCTCGGAGGGGTGCTGGTTCATGAACAGGAGGCCCCCGGTAATCGAATTACGCGTGGTGTCATTTCCCCCGACGATCAGCAGAATGAGATTCCCAAGAAACTCGTTCGGCTCCATCTGTCGAGTTGCAGGCGAGTGCGCCATCAGGGAAATCAGGTCCATGCGTGGCTCGGCATTGATTCGCTCGTTCCAAAGCCGCGTGAAATACTCCAGGCACTCCGACAAGATCGTGCTTCGCTCATCCCAGCTATCGATCGCATGACCGTTTTTCGGAATTGCAACAGCTACGTCTGACCAATAGGTCAAGAGCCGCCGATCCTCAAATGGAAAGTCGAATAGCGTGGCCAGCATCTGCGTCGTCAACTCGATGGAGACCATGTCCACCCAATTGAAGTCCTCATTGCGCGGCAAGCTGCCCAGAATCGTCTTGACCCGACAGCGGATCAAGCTTTCGAGCTTCGTCAGGTGTTCCGGTGCGACGATCGGACTTACAGTATGGCGCTGCTCGGCATGTTTAGGAGGGCCCATTTTGATGAAGCTCTGGGTCCAATGCTGGTCAGGCACGTCGACAATAACGACACCCTGCTCCGACGAGAACGATTTGTGATTTGTATCTACCGCCACGATATCTCGGTATTTCGTTACGGACCAATATGGACCATAAGCGCTGGCTTTACAGTAGTGAACGGGGTCTTCCATTCGCAAACGCTCGAAGTACCCCCATATGCTGTCGTCCTGAAAGCGCTTGGCTTCGCTTACATCCAGATTGGTCAGCGGGATCTGCCACACATCATCGGCTCTCAAGCCTGCCGATCGCGTTTTCATGACCATATTGTTCTCTCTTGAGATCTACGGATCTGGTCACGATCCATAGTTCGAGCTGCGTAGCGTTTTTGGTTGCGCGGGTCGCCGCTCAAACAGAGTATCCCAAAGTGCGAGCAGCCTCCCCTACCATATCCGACAGTAAGGACCGCATTGAATTTTCGAATCGCGCCTCCAACGGTCGTTCCGATTCTTGACTGGAGCGGCTTCTATGTCGGTGTCAACGCTGCCGGTTTCTTCGATCCGCCCTTGGTGCGAGGTGGCATAATTCAGCCGTAGGCACGTTCGGCGACGAAATCGCTCACGTGGCGAACTCGATGTTCGGTTTGGAGCGCGCACGGCAACTGGGCCGATTCAAAGGCGCAACGCCAATCTCGCTTTCGTCGGCGTCCAGGATGAAACCAAATTCGATGCCTTCGGCCTGTTCACGGGCCCGGTCTACGCGTGAAACAACGTGTTGCAAAATATCAAAGTGGTGCTGCGGTCGCCCGCGACAAGTACCGCGTCGTCGATCACGCCGATTGACAGTTCGGAGCGAGTTCAACTTCAAGGTCCGCACCTACGGTGCCATTCCCGGCGCATGTCGCTGGAGGCGCCACCCGTTCAATGGGAATGTTCGCCAAGGCCTAATCGATATGCGCCTCACAAAAACTTCAAACCGAACGGTCAGCCTTATACTCGGACAGGGCGCGGCCTTATCCCGACAAGAGTGTTGGATAGGGTATAACAAGAGCTCACTCGTCATCGAAAATGGTCGGCAGGACAATGCCGTGCGTCGTTTTGATATCCCCGCAAGCCTTGGACTTACCAGTCCGTAGCGGCCTCTACACATGTCCACACCAACGTACTGTTTCAGCAATCACTTTGCTGCTACCTTAAATCGCGAAGTCTCTGGAAGGGGAACCGCGGTTGGTCTCCTTGCAAAAGCGAAACTTGGCGACATCCACTGCAAGCAACGCAGCTCTCAGGAAGCAAAAGGGGGACGCACCTCAGCGGCCCCATACGAGGAGGGCCGAATGACAGTTTGGTCTTTCGTGCCGCCGCAGGGCCGGCTCAAGAAGTGCTGCCTGTGGCCGAGCGCCGCCTTAGCGTCAGATGCGCTGTTTGCTTAAACCATTTCATCGGTAGGCCAATGTAGTAGCCGCGCCTGCGAAGCTCTGGTTCGGACCTGTTGAGCGTTTCGCAAATGGATTTCACAGGCGTGCCTGCATCAACAAGCTCGCGCAGCAGTTCGTCTTCTCGTTTTGTCCAGCGAGAAGCGCGCAGAGTAACTTCATTCAACCTCTTAGCTCCGATTTCACGCGGTTCTGGCGAAGAGCTCTCCCTCGGCGAGACCCTGGCTCAGCTAATACCGTGCTGAGCCCGTTGCCAAAGCTTTGTCTGTGATTCGTTCGCGTTCTGGAATGCGCAGTACAGTCCCAATCAGGATAGGGAAAATTCATTTGAACAGGCTCGAGTGTGACCGAATGTAGATATTCTAAACCGAAGCTTCTTCCCAGTCATAGCGTCGGCCTCAAAATGAATGGCAGGGGAGGCATCCCTTCGAAAGCTATACGTTCGCATAGTCGAACCTTCGTAGGTCGTCCGATCAGAGAGTATCCGCTGACCCAATTCTGTTGGCACGTATCCCTGCAGCCACCATGCCGCGAAGGCTGTCCTCGAGCCATGCCTTGCGTCGGAACTCCTTGCAGCCGCGAGCTTGCATGGCATTCCCCCAATACTGAGCAACGCTGACCATGTCCCGGACCACCTCGACCGCCAGCCACGTGATCAGGCGATCCTCGGCCAGAAGGCCAAATGCTCGCCAGCTGCGTCGGCGTAGAGATACGCGTGTCCTTTCCGCCCATCCTTTTCGATGCGTAGTATTTGCGGCGGACCCGATCTTTGCTGAAACACGGACATGAGATTCCGCTTCATCGAAGATCGCCGCGCCGATTATCCGGGGACGCTGCTGTGCGACATGCTCAGCGTCTCGCCGGCCGGCTATTATGCTTGGCGCTCGCGCCCGGAGAGCCGACCAATCGTGATCTCGTCGACGACATCGGGCGGATCTATCTGGCCGCCGTCATGGATCTGTACAGCCGCAGGATTGTCGGCCGGGCGATGGCGGATCATTTGCGCGCCGACCTGCCCTTGGCGGCCTTGCGGATGGAGAGCTCGGCGCAGCGGCTAGGTGCCGGCCTGATCCGCCATTACGATCGCGGCGTCCAATATGCCTCGGCGGATTACCGCACGCTGATGCAATCCGTCGGCCTCAGGGCGTCGATGGGCCGCAAGGGCAAGTGCTATGACAATGCTCCCATGGAGAGCTTCTTTCACACGCTCAAGACGGAGCTCGTCCACCATAGGCACTATGCAACACGGGCAGAAGCCACACGGGATATCTTTGCCTATATCGAGGCCTTCTATAATCGAAACTCGTCGTCACTCCGCCGTCGGCTTTATCAGCCCGATCGAGATGGAGCTGAACGCAGCTTAACTCAGTCCATTTTTTCGGGGGAAGATCATCTTTTCCATTAGCTCCTCTTCTATTTTCTCCAGACCGCGTCAGCTTCTCGAAAGCTAATGGTAGGTACCGTGGGGGCTTGAGAGCGAACGGCGGTGCTCAGATATGCGGCCGGCCCAACCCGACAGGAACATGGCCCCATTCAAGAACATCAACCCATTGGACGGAGATTTTGCTACCTACAACTCCACAGTCCAGCAGCCCCAACAGCAGCAAGCGGAATTTGAGCAGCATTTGAACGAGCTGCATCAAGCGGATGCCCTTAATCCCGACAGAGAGCTTTTCGATATCTCTGAGGAAGACGATCGCCTCATTAGAGCAGCGGCTGATGCAGCCCTCGATCGAAGGGGCGAGCCGAGGGCTGTCACAATCGGTAATTATGAACGTAGTCTTCGCAAATTAGCTGATGCGCTCAAGCCTTCTGGCCAAAGTATTACTATGCTTGATCATAAGTCGTTGCTCGATCATGCTAAACGGTTGTTTCCGAGAGACAAGGTAATCGTTCCCGCGTTGTCAATGCTCAGTCGGCATCGTGAGCCCGACGCCCCCGCTCGCCCCATTACACCACAATATCGTGCCTCCAAAGAGGACGAGGACCTCATCAGAAGGGCGGCTGAAGGAAACTTTTGTCGGACGATCGGCCGGCAAACCGGCGAAGATTATGCTAACAGACTTCGCAAGCTATCTGCAGCGCTCCAGCCTTCCTCAATTGCTGTGCTCGATCACGGTTCGCTGGTCCGTCACGCGAAAAGGTTGTTTCCGGGCAACAAGAGGCTCGTCTATGCGTTGAACAGGCTTGATGATTACCGCAGGCGGGGCGCTTCGCGCCGGAAACGAGGGGGTTCGCGGTTGGCATTAGAGCCGGCGGCCAATGCGCCGGTGCAAAGTGTCCGTCAGGAGCAGCTTTTGGATACTGAGGCCTCCCGGTCGGCGGGCGTAGCGCCGCCGACTGTAAGACGCGCTGTCCTGAATCCTTATCCCAACGACTTGGCCCTCATCGAAGCGTACAAAGCAGCGCCCGCGGAAGGGATCTCTGAAGATACGGTCATCAATTATGCAAACCGTCTTACAGGGTTCAGCGTCCACCTGCGCAAAAAAAGCAAGCCGGGGATTGCTGCTCGCCTTCACGACGGGTCGCTGGATACAGATGTCAAGGACTATAAGGACTCCGACGGTCGCTACGTCGGTGCGGCACTGGCTCATGTTCGGAAGTCGCTGCCGCACGGAGCGTTGGAACTTGGGCAGCACACTGATCCCGAAGACGCGGTCGCGAGGCGCGTCGGGAAGTCCCCTGCGCAGCACAGCGCGTCGGAGGGAAGCGCCAGCGGGCCAGAGATCCTGCTGCCTGCGGAAGGTCACGATCAGGATGTGATTTCGGGGATGATGGACGAAGCCGACCCGTCGTCGCTTTTCGAGCCAACCCCGCGCGATCATCAGGCACCGGATCCCGATGAAGCCATTCACCCGTTGAACTGGCCACACAACGACCAGCCGGCTCCGGACGATCTGACAGGGAGCAACCTCCTACCAAGCGACGACGTCCTTAGCGGTGAGGATTACACGGGGCAGTGGAGACCAGCGAAGAGGCAGAAGACGCTAAGCAATCCCCACGGAGATGCCACCGGGCGGCAGCTGAGCGAGATCGGCAATTCAGGCGGTCGCGTGCTGATGCAAGGCCCCATTTATCAACTGAGTGCATCGCCGTGGCAGGCGCAACTCATACTGCAGGGGAGCGGGGACCAACACGTCTCGGCGTCGCATGACGAAGGCGGGGTTGTTGCATCGCCTGTGGCCCTCCCTGCGGAAGATTACGATCAGGATCTGCTCTGGGGGGCGATAGAAGAAGCCGGCGCACCGTCGTCTCTCGAGCCAACCCCGCGCGATCATCAGGCACCGGATCCCGATGAGGCCATTCACCTGTTGAACTGGCCGAACAACGACCAGCCAGCTCCGGACGATCTGACAGGGAACAACCTCCTACCAAGAGACGAGGTCCTTAGCGGTGAGGAGCAGCTGAGCGAGATCGGCAATTCAGGCGGTCGCGTGATGATCCAAGGCCCCATTTATCAACTGCGTGCATCGCCATGGGAGGCGCAACTCATACTGCAGGGGAGCGGGCACCAACACGTCTCGGCGTCGCATGACGAAGGCGGGGTTGTTGCATCGCCCGTGGTCCTCCCTGCGGAAGATTACGATCAGGCTCTGCTCTGGGGGGCCATAGAAGAAGTCCGCGCACCGCCGTCTCTCGAGTCAGCCCCGCGCGATCCTCAGGCCCGCGATTTCGGGGAGGCTGTTCGTCACTTGAACTGGCGCCACGGCCACCAACGCGCCCCCGACGAGTTGATCGCTGCGCTAGACAGGAGCGGCCTCCTGCCGAGCCAGGAGAACCAACTGACGAGCTTCTTGATCAGCGGTGAGCGCTACACGGCGGAGCTGATGCCAGCAGGGATGACGACGCAGAGCACGCCACTCAATTCGCGAGGCGCTGCCATTGGTCTAAGATATCGACCGGAAGGCGTTCCGCAGCTCAGCTCGCGCCCGGAGAATCACGCCTCGCCAGAACACCTTGGCGGGACGATGGAGCAAGCTGGGCCCGTGTCCGCCATGGCAGAGGCGACGTCCCCCGCGGTCGGCGAGAGTTTTGATGCTTCATTCGCCACTCCCGAGGACTTTTCCCACCGTGCCCAGCCCGTCCCGGACAGGATGCTTTCTAGGTTGCGCCAGTTCGGCCTCTTGCCGAACGCGGCGCAGCGGGTCATGAGCTACAAGATCCGCCGAGAGCGCTACTGGGCCGTGTTGGGGCCGGGAGGGCCCAATGACGTTCAGCTCATCCATCACCCTCCAGCTGATAGTGAAGCTGCGCCAGCGGCACCGGCGAGAGCTCCGGTAGACATCTACGACGGTCTTGAGTCACTGGTCGGTTTGCCATCCACGGCGCAGCAGCTGGGTGATGGCGCTAACTATCTGTCGCTGTTCCCGCGGACACCGTCAGACGCTCAGATCGGGGCTTTGGATCCGACAGCCCCCCTCCGCGACCACGGCGGTCTAGAGCTCGGCGCCATCGACTGGCTCGGCGATGAGCATATCGCGGCGGATTACGCGCTCCTGGAGCAGGAGTTGCAGAGGGACAATCCGGATCTCGCCATGCGGACGCGCTTCGCCGATCCCCTCATAGCCCATTATCATCTGCGCTTGGGCGCCGATGGCGTCGCGCTTCGCGCATTCCAGCGTCTGGTCCATAATCAGAACGGAAACGACACGGCGGACTTCCTGTTCCTGCCCTTGAATGATGCCAGTGCTACGGATCCTAATCGCCGCGGCACCCATTGGTCGCTGCTGCTCATTGATCGCCGCGAGCGGGCCTGGCCAGTCGCCTATCACTACGACTCCAGGGGAACCACCAACAGCGCCATTGCAGCAGAGCTCGCAGGAAGGCTTGGCTCTCGCCTGCAGCCAGCCCGCCTGGCCCAGCAGCAGAACGGTTATGATTGCGGCGTGTTCGTGGTGGACGGCACGCGGGCACTGGTCAGACGATTGGCCCAAGGAGAGCGGCCACAGCACGAGCCGCTGCACCTCGACAACCTCGTCGCCGATCGGCAGGCACTTCAATACCGGCTGAGAACCATCCCGACTTGGGCTGATGGAGATGGCTGAACGGCTCTCGCCGACGCCAAGGTGCGGTGGCTCCCTCTGTTTTGAGGATCGGCGGATCGAGACGCGCTCTCTTCCAAATTGTTGGCAAGCGGACCCAGTCGATCGGCCGCAGCAATCAATCGCCCCCGACTCCAGGCCGGCCAGACGTTGTCGCGCCACGCAGTGGGTTCGAACGCAGGTTATTGCAGCGGGGCACTATGACGTTTCCAAACGCGTGCAGCATCGCGCTACACGCGCTTCAACTTGCGTGTCATGCTGATTTCTTTGAAGGCGCCTGACGTTGCGCCCTCGTTCGCCGGGCCACCAGCGTGCATCGCCAGCAGTTCGTCGGTCAGGACTGGCGACGCTGGCTCGTCCAGCGCTTCTTTGCCTGTATCCGGTGGCAGTGCTGTATCGTGAGCGTCACGAGAGGATCACCGTGCCCGGCCTTGACTTGCGCGGAATGCTTTGGATTGCCCGATCGAGGTGATTGACGCTGCCGTTGCGTGATGATGGGGTGACCGCGGGTTAGAGCGGGCGACGGGGGACCTCGGAATGACCAGCGAGTTGCAGCTGCGCGAGAAGCTTCGGAAGATCGAGGCGTTGTTCGCGGGTGCGGGAACTGCCGGTGAGCGCCTCGCGGCGGAAGCTGCGCTACAGCGGGTGCGTGCTCGGGTCGAGGAGCTGGCTCGCCACGATCCGCCAATCGAGCAGCAATTGTCACTTCCCGACCAATGGTCGCGGCACCTGTTCTTGGCGCTTTGCCGCCGGTACGGGCTGCGGCCGTTTCGTTATCACCGCCAGCGACGCAACACGGTGATGATCCGTGCCTCACGAGGCTTCGTCGACAAGGTTCTGCTACCGGAGTTCACCGAGCTGGAGAGGGCGCTGCAAGTCTATCTGCACGAGGTGACGCAACGCGTGATCCGCGAAGAGATCTATGACGACACCAGCGATGCGCAGGAAGTTCCAGATGCCCTGCCGTCGAACTGATCAGGCGGCGAGCTTTGCCTGCGGACTATCGCGCTCGGCCTTCCAATTCCACGGCAACAGCATGTGCAGCTGATTGATCTTTGTACGACCGGAGACGACGCGATCGAGAACATCGGTCAGATAGTGCCGCGGGTCGATGTCTTGCAGCTTTGCCGTGTTGATAAGCGACGCGAGAATGGCCCATGTCTCGGCACCGCCTTCACTGCCGGCGAACAAATAGTTCTTCTTTCCCAGGCCTATCGGCTTGATGCTGCGCTCGACCGTATTGTTGTCTATTTCAATGCGTCCGTCATCGATGAAGCGCGTCAGGCCGTCCCAATGGTTGAGGGTGTAGCGGATGGCTTTGCCCAGACCGGACTTCTTCGAGACTTCCAGCAGTCGCGCCTCGAGCCAGGGTTTGAAGTCCTCGATCAGCGGCCTGGTGTCGGTTCGCCGCACCACAGCCCGATGCGTCGCCGGCAGACCGCGGATGCGATCCTCAATGGCGTAGAACATCGCGATCCGTTGCAGCGCTTCCGCGGCAATCGGCGACTTCGTCGCGACGTGAACGTCCCAGAACTTCCGCCGCGCATGCGCGAAGCAGAACGCCAGCTGCACCAGACGGCCGCCGTTCTTGATCAGGCCCTTGTAGGCGGCATAGCCGTCGACCTGCAGGATGCCGTGGTAGTTCCCGAACAGCCGCTTGGCGCGGATCGCCTTGCGATCCTCGGCAAACATGTAGACCACCGCCGGCGGCGCCAGGCCGCTCCACGGACGGTCGTCGGTGGCGATCGCCCAGAACTGGCAGACTTTGGTCCTGCCACGGCCGGGATCGAGAACCGGCAGCGGCGTCTCGTCGGCAAACAGCCGCGGGTAGGAACATCACTGTGTCGCGCAACAGCGTGTGAAGCGGCTTCAGCCACCAGGCGGCGCGGCCCATCCACGAGGCCAGCGTCTGCCGGTCGAGCGTGATGCCTTGCGCGGCGAACATCTGTTCCTGCCGATACAGCGGCAGCTGGTAGCCGTATTTCATCACCGCGATGTGGGCCAGCAAGGCTTCCGTCACCATCCCGCCGTCGATCGCCTGGGCCGGCGCGGGTGCCTGCAGCACACCCTGGCGGCATCCCCGGCAGCCGTACCGCGGACGCACAATGCGCTTGACCCGGTACTGCATCGGAATGACGTCGAAGGCTTCCTTGACGGTCTCCCCGATCTTGTGCAGCGGCTCGCCGCAGCAGGGGCAGATGTGGCTCTCGATATCGATCATGACGTCGATGCGCGGCAAATGCTCCGGAAGCTTCCCCCGGTTGCGTCGCGCCGGTCGCTTGCTACGGCCTTCCGCTCCATCAGGCAGCCTGCCTCCGGTCACGTCGTCGTTGACGGCGGCACCAGCCGCCTGCGCCGTGATGGTGAAGAGAGACAGCTGTCCGGAATCCAGTGTCTCGGAGCGGGGACCGAAGATCGTGTGCTTGTACTGGGACAGGATCATCAGGAGCTTGTCGTTCTCCTGAACCGCAGCGTCGCGTTGGGCGATCGCCGCATCACGCTCGGCCGCCAGCGTGCCGCATTCCGCCGACAACGCCGCAAGCCGTGACGATAGCTTCATCACGGCTTGTCGGAGCACGGCTGGATCGGAAGGCAAATCAATCATGCAGCGTAATCGTACAACAACTCTGCATGAATGACGAACTACTCTTGATAAGGATCAACCAGCTCGTGCTGGCTGATCCACAACACGCATTGGCACACGCTTCCAGTCTGAGCCATCGAGCAGCACCGAGAGCTGAGCATGAGATAGCGGCATGACGCCTTCCTTGATCGGCGGCCAGGTGAATTGCCCCTCGATTCTCTTGTAGTAAAGGACAAGGCCGCTTCCGTCCCAGGTCAGGATCTTCACGCGATCTCGGCGCTTGGAGCGGAAGATATAAAGTCCGCCGTCGAACGGATCGGCTCCAAACGCCTCGCTCACCAGCATCGCCAGTGAGTCCATGCCGCGACGGAAATCGACCGGCTGCGTCGCGATCCAGATCGACAATCCGGGTCGCAGCCCGATCATCGGCAAACCGTCAAACCGTCCCGACTGCCGCCAGCACCTCGCACAGCGCCCGCCGGTCGACCGTCCCCCTGACACGGATGCGAACCGCGCCGACCTCGATCTCGATTGCCGCCTGCTCCTCACACGACCGTAATTTGCTCCCGCAGCCGGTGATCGCGACCGGCACAAGCCAGGTGGCACGTCTCCAGCCCCACGCTCCGCGACCTTCGCCCGCGTCGTTTGACGACGCCACAGAAACAACAGGCTTGGGCTGATGTCATGTCGCCGCGCCACCGCGGACACGCTTGCACCCGGCGCAAAACTCTCCGCGATAATCGCCCCCTTCGCATTGGTCGACCAGCGTCGGCGCCGGCCGGTCCCGGTGATGATCTCGACACGCTGCAGCGTGTCGGCGCCGTCTTCGAGGATAGGTGTATGCCTATCCTTATCGCTATCCTTACGACTATCCTTTGACATGCAGACCTCGTGACTAACCATTCCACGAGATCTTCCTAACCCACCAGATCAGCCCTCAGCCCGTGGTCCCGGGATGACGCTCACGCTGTATCCTCGTCCGCTGGGAATGTAATGTCCCCCCGAGAACTTCCTCGGCTTTGTTCAGCTTGCCTGCCCCTAGTCCTGCTTCAGGCAACTTACCCCATCAAGATGAATACGATGCAGTGGGTATTGCGAGCGAACTTGCCGCCCCGACCGCCACGCTCGATCTTGAATTCCGGATCGTGACCCGCGGCAAGACCAGTCCAGCGGACATTGAGGGTATATTCTGATGGCGCGCCGTCTCCGTCATGCGCCCTTGCGCGTGCTTCTTAACAACCGCCTCGTCGGCCGCCTCAGCAAGGCGGCAAGCGGCGCTATTGAATTCCGATACGAGGTAGCCTGGCTCGGATGGGAACATTGCCCTGCCCGTCTCGCTCTCGCTACCGCTGCGCGAGGATGCATTTCGCGGAGAAACCGTCACCGCTGTCTTTGATAACCTCCTGCCCGACTCTGATTCGCTACGTCGCCGGGTGGCGCAAAAGGTCGGCGCCGCCGGAACTGACGCCTACAGCCTGCTCGCGGCCATCGGAAGGGATTGCGTCGGCGCCTTACAGTTCGTCGACGACGATGATGATGATCGCCATGGCGATGGTCACACTATCGCCGGCGACGTCATCGACGACGAAGCGATCGAAAAGCTCCTCAAAGGGCTTGCCCAGGCTCCGCTCGGGCTTACGCGTGATGACGATTTTCGGATTTCCGTGGCAGGGGCGCAGGAGAAGACGGCGTTGCTGAAGCATAACGGCAACTGGGTCAAACCGCATGGCACCACGCCGACAACCCATATTTTCAAGACGCAGATCGGGGAGCTGCCGAACGGCACCGATGTTTCGAACAGCGTCGAGAATGAATATTACTGCCTTAAGCTAGCTTCGGCCTGCCCGTGAACAGAGCGCACATCGCAACCTTCGGAAAGACGACGGCGCTGGTGATCGAGCGCTTTGACCGAAGATGGACAAAGGATGGCCGTCTGCTCCGCCTGCCGCAGGAAGATTGCTGTCAAGCCCTGTCGGTCCCGCCGACGCGCAAAGACCAGAGCGATGGCGGCCCAGGAATGGTGAAGATTCTTGATCTGCTCAAAGGTAGTGACACGCCTGCCGACGATCAGGCGACGCTGCTCAGAGCGCAAATTTTCTTCTGGCTGATTGGCGCAACCGACGGCCATGCGAAGAACTTCAGCATCTTCCTTGCGCCCGGCGGCCGCTATCAGCTGACGCCGCTCTACGACGTGCTCACGGCACAGCCCAGCCTGGATACGGGCCAAATCCAGCGCAAGCAGATGAAGCTCGCAATGCCGGTCGGGACAAACAACCACTACAGAATTGCCGAAGTGCAGGGCCGGCATTTCCTCCAGACGGGCGAAGCGGCGGGCGTACCGAAAAAGCTGGTGCAGGAGTCGATCGAAATGGTAGCTGCTACTGCTGAAGCTGCTCTCGGCAAAACCGAGGGTGAGTTGCCAAACGGATTTCCCGAGGCGATTCATACTTCCGTGAAAGCTGCCGTTATGCAGCGCTTGCATTCACTGAAAGTATCATAGCAAGCGGATCACGATCACTTGCATCAGCTGCAGGGCCAGCGACCAATCTCTCAAGGCAGTCGCAAACTTGGGAATGGCCAGCCGCTGCCCTTCGCAGCAGGCAGACATTCGAGCAGAATGGCGCGCTGTGGGGGATGCGGCTACCCTGCGCTATTGATATTTTTAGCAGCAGCATCTGCTCGCCCAATTGGTGGATGGCGACTACATTCGCCAATGCCAGCGAACACGCGTTGACCTCGTCGTGCAGCTCCTTGTAGGTGATGTGCTTGGACTGCGAGGGATCGTCGCCTTCCCAGATGATCGCGGTCTGATTGGCGCGCTTGGCCAGATGCCGGTAGATGCAGTTCCCGGCGACGTTGAGGACGCCGTCCTCGAACCATTTGATGGAGATGTTCCCGGGCGCGTACGAGACGTTCTCGATTTTCGTCGGCGCCTTCATCCAGTCGATGTGCCTGGCCTGCTCCACCCAAAAACCGTTCGGGTCCGAGATCGAGGGCGCGTACATGTCCTTGTACTTGGCCTGGTCGAACCAGGCGCGCTTTGCCCACTCGGCCGATACCGGATATGCCTTGTCTCGGCGGCCACTCTCTTCTCTGCGCTCATCGAACATCCTCCGTTCGTTATATACGTGCACATCTCGGAGGTGCGACTACGTTTTTTTAGTAATCCGGGGACGAAAAAAGGGCCGCTGCCGTAAATCAGCAGCGGCCCATCCAAGTCTAGGGAGGTTAAGCAGACTAGCCGGTCTGCCAGCGGATTGCTTACATTTTGCTCGTCGTCCGATGCCGAACGTGAACAATCAGTTGAAAGTCGGCGAGCGCAACATGACGATTTCGCCGATTCCCAACGTCCACGATCAAGTACTGATATCTCGACCGCGGGTTTCGGGCAGCAGTAGAGCCCCGATGATCGCGGTCGAAGCTGCGAACGCGATGGTGTACCAAAGCCCACCGAAAATATTGCCGGTTGCGATGACGACCGCGGTCGCGACGAATGGTGCAAATCCACCGATCCAGCCGTTACCGAGCTGCAGCGCCACGGAGACGCCGCTGTATCTTATGCGGACCGGGAACAGTTCGACCAGAAGAGCTCCGAGCGGGCCATAAACCATCGTCGCCAGGAACACGAGGGCAAATAGCACTCCGATGACCAGGGGACCATTAGGCTCCGCCGGTGCCTTCAATGCCGGTAGCCCCTTCTCGGTGAGCACCTTGAGGACCTTGGCCTCGTCGAAGGGCACGGCCGCTTCATCGCCGATCTGGACGGTGAGAGATGCCGCATCGGCCTTCACGACGTAAGGAACGGCGCGCGCGGTCAGGAACGACTTTACGCGGGTGCATTCTTTCGTCGCTTGGGGACTGAAGAGCTGACTGAACAATGATTGATCTTCGGTACAGTCGTTTGCGTGTATCACCACGGCCGTTTTCGCGCGGAATTCCGCGAGCGCGGGATTGCCGTAGGTTGCCAGCCCCTGGAAGAGAGGGTTGATCAACAACGCCGACAAGGCGCATCCCGCAACGACGATGGGCTTGCGCCCTATCTTGTCGGATAGCCAGCCGAACAACAGGAAGAACGGCGTGCCAAGAGCCAGGGCGACGAGCAGATAAAAGTTCGCCTGTTCGAGGCTCATCTTCAGAACTGTCGTCATGAAATAGAGGCTGTAGAAATGCCCGGTGTACCAAATCACGGCCTGACCAGCCACGACGCCGAAGATCGCGACAAGCACCAGACGCAGATTGCGGCGGTCACCGAACGTATCGACAATCGGGTTCTTTGAGCCTTTGCCCTCGGCCTTCATCTGCTGAAACACCGGCGACTCGTGCAGCTTGAGACGGATATACAGCGAAAGGACTAGAAGGGCGATCGATCCGATGAACGGTATGCGCCAGCCCCAGCTCGCGAAGCTCTCCGCCGACATCGAAGAGCGACACAACAGGATCACGACTAGCGAGAGGAACAGGCCAAGCGTCGCCGTGATCTGGATCCAGCTTGTGGTGAAACCTCTACGGTCCGCATCGGAATGCTCAGCAACATACGTCACGGCGCCACCGAACTCGCCGCCGACAGCAAGACCTTGCAGCAGACGCAAGCCGACCAGGATGGTCGGAGCCCACCAGCCAAACGTTTCGAAGGTCGGCAGTAGCCCTACCGCCGCAGTAGCGAGACCCATAACCAGCATGGTCACGAGAAACGTCTTCTTGCGCCCGACGAGATCACCGAGCCGCCCGAAGACGACCGCACCAAACGGGCGAAGGACGAAACCCGCCCCGAAAGTCGCCAGCGCAGCGAGCAATGCCGCTGTTTCATTTCCCTTTGGGAAAAAGAGCGTACTGAAGAACGCGGCCAACGAGCCGTAGATGAAGAAGTCATACCATTCGAACACGGTGCCGAGGGCAGCCGCGAAGATGATGCGCTTGGTGTCGCGATCCAGATGTTGGGAAGCGAGGCCCGCTTGTGATTCCAGGGCGTGAACTGACATCTTGTCCTCCGGCATCAAACGTTTTGCTGCAAATGAGACGTCACTTCTTGCGCCAGACGTGGCGGTAGCAAGCCGTGCCGTGCCACGAAATCCTTCAACAAGCGATTGAAGGTGTCCGGTCGCTCGAGCATTGGAAAATGCCCCGCCGATGGCACGTAAAAAAGCGTGCTGTTGGGAATGTTGCTCGCCAGCATTTCCGACTCGCTTGGAGGAGTGATGATGTCCTCTTCGCCGACGACGACCAACGTCGGCACGCGGATCTCACTAAGCCTTGCGCGGCTATCCGACGCATTAAGCGAGGCGATCGCCTGACGTGCCACGAAGGCTGGCGTCTGCGCCACTTCGTTTTTGGCAAAGTCGATGAGTGCGGGACTCGCAGCAGAACCGAAGGATCGTTCGATGACCTTCTGGCTTGCTGCGACCACGCCCAGATCATCGATGGCTTTGAGGACGTTATCGACGTTGACGTCGGCCCCCAAGCCGTGCGGTGTGGCTCCGACCAGCACAAGCGCCTTTACACGCTCGGGGTAGGACAGCGCGAAGTTCTGGGCCACGGTGCCGCCCATCGAAAGCCCAACGAGAACCGCCGAGTCGATCGCCAATGCGCGATACACTCGGAGCACGTCTTCGACGAAGGCATCGATCGTATAGCTTCGGTCTTCGGGACGTGGCGAACGGCCATGACCGGGTAGATTGATGCGGAGCATCTGGTGACGGGGCGAGAACGCCTCGACCTGCTCGCGCCAGAACTCCGCTGTAGTCGTGAAGCCGTGCACGAACACCAGCGGGATTCCCTCTCCCGACACCTGCACGACGGTGTCTCCGATTGTGATGGTTCTGATGGGTGTCATTCCGCTCCTCCCGAGATTGGTTTCCCAGCGAGAGGTTCGCAAGCGCCGTGCCATTTCGGCTTCTTGCGGCACGATGCCGCCTAACCCCATGGCAGAGCGATCCAAATTTTGATGGCCGTGAATGACCATCGTGGTTTGACGCCAATGGAGGGCGGGCCTAGTGTATCAATTACGTGACACACCTGTCGCATCACAGTGACACTCTAAAGAGACGGAACTGCTCCATGGTCCTTTCGCAGTGGATTGCCGGATCGTTGGAAGAGGCAGGCTTCCTGAGGCTTGTTCTCGATCATGTCTCAGACTGCCTCGTCGCGGTTGATACCTCCGGCACGATTGTCCTGATCAACCAGCCGTATTGCAGACTCCTCGGGGGCGCGGCGGACGACTTCGTCGGGCGGCACATCACCGACGTAGTGGGGCCACAGACCAAGCTTCATCTCGTCGCCCGTGGGGAAGGAAGCCATATTGGTTATCCGCTGAAGGTACGCGGCCACCAGCTCATCACGCGGCAGGTTCCCGTGCTCCAGGATGGCCAGATCATCGGCGCGGTCGGCCTGGCCCTGTTCTCGGATCTCGGAGCTCTGAAGAGAACTTTCCGACGCGCCACGCAAGCAGAACTCGAGATGCCCCAGGGCAACAAGCCTTGGCGGTCGCGGTTCGGCATGAGCGACATCGTAGGCCAAGGCGAGCTCATGGATACTTACCGCAATTCGCTTGAGGTGATCGCTGGACACGACCTCCCCGTGTTGATCTCGGGTGAAACCGGTTCCGGCAAGGAATTGGCCGCCCACGCCATCCACGCGAGTTCAAGCAGATCCGAGGGGCCCTTCGTTTGGATCAATTGCGCTTCGATTCCAGGCGAACTGATAGAAGCTGAGTTGTTCGGTTATGAAGGCGGCGCGTTCACCGGAGCGCGGAGTCGTGGAAAGCTCGGGAAATTCGAGCTGGCTTCCGGCGGCACTCTATTTCTGGACGAAATTGGAGATATGCCGCTGCACCTGCAGGGCAGCCTGCTGCGCGTTCTCCAGACGAACGAAATAGTGCGCGTCGGCGGAACGACGCCAATCGCCGTCAAGGCCCGGGTGGTTTGCGCGACCAACCAATCGCTTCCAGAACTGGCTCGCGCAGGCCGTTTCAGACAAGACCTCTACTACCGCCTCGGCGTGCTGCCGATCGACGTACCTGCCCTTCGCGATCGCGATGACATCGAATTTCTCACCCGAGAACTTCTGAGGCGGATCGCAGAGCGCTTGGACGCGGTACCAAGAGACCTGAGCCGGAAAGAAATCAATTCACTCGCTGCACATAAATGGCCGGGCAACGTCCGCGAACTGGAGAATGTGCTCACGCGATTCATGGTCACCGGTCGCCTGACGACATTCACGGCAAGTCCAGGCCGAGAGCAAAAATCAGACCCTGCGCCGCAACCGCTCAAGCAGCGCATCCAATCGCAGACGGCCATCGAGATTCGAGCTGCCCTGGAGCAATCTGGCGGCAGCAAGCGCCGCGCGGCCGAGCTATTGGGCATCAGCCGCGGACATCTCTATCGGCTCATGAAAGAGCAGGCACTGTAGCCGCGCGAGTTGATCCGTCCGCAATCCCTCCTTTCCCAAGCCTAAACTTGGCCTCCAACTGAAGGCGAACGCCTGCGGGAAGCCAAGGCATCCACCGTCAGCTCACCGGCGACAATTATCTGCATCGGCCGGCGCGCGGTCAGCCCTGCCTTGCCAAGTAGCCACCGTAAATGTATCGCCTGACGAACAAGCTCACGACGCTGATCGGCAAGGCCCTGTTTTTCGGTTGTCTCGGGCATCTCCTTGCAAGTCGCGGTAATGAGCTGTACTGCACGCTCTATCGTTAGCAGCAATTCGACGATCGCGGATCCAAAATGGGTCCGAAAGTCGTCCAGCGAAAGTGCGCTGTCGAAAGCCGCCGGCACCCGCAACGAAACGGACTCTGAACTGTGATCCATTGGCAATCCTCATGCCGGTGACCTCGATTGACGCACCACCGCCGTCATTGAGCCATTACTTCATCAGGCGGATCGACGATGCCTTCGTGTGAACGCCGTGCGTCGTCGCTGGGTCGGAGCTACGAATGAAGCAGTCCGACGGGTCTTCTTCGTGATCGCCGGCAGCTCGACTTCGGAACATTACCATTGCCGCAGCGCTGCTTTATGCCCCCTATGCGGCTCTGACACTCGTAACAAAACTGGTAACTTCGTCCTGCAGCAACCGCAGCTTACTAGCCAAGCGTGCACTCGACCCAAGAACCGTGGCCGCCACCTGTCCGGTTTCAGACGTAGCGGTGTTGACCTCAGAGATGTTCTGCGAAACCCGGTTCGTGCCGGAAGCAGCATCTCGCACGCTTTGCGCGATCGCTTGCGTTGCGAGGCCCTGCTCCTCGACCGCCGAAGCAATCGACGACGATATCTCGTTGACCTCGGTTATGGTCGTCAGGATGCCTTGAATATTGCCGACTACAGAGGCCGTTTCGGCCTGGATCGACGAAATCTGCGTGCCGATCTCCTCGGTCGCCTTGGCGGTCTGTGTCGCGAGCGATTTCACTTCGGCGGCGACGACCGCAAAGCCTCTTCCGGCCTCTCCCGCACGCGCCGCCTCGATCGTGGCGTTCAACGCAAGCAGGTTGGTTTGCGCGGCAACCTGATTGATGAGTCCAACGACCTCACCGATCTTGGAGGCCGCCGTAGCGAGCCCCTGAACGGTCGCATTCGCACGCTGCCCGTCGTTGGCTGCCTTGTCGGCAACCTGAGCCGCCTGTGTTACACGATGGCTGATCTCGTTGATCGAGGCGGACAATTGGCTGGCGGCCGAGGCGACCATTTGCACGTTCTCGGAAGCCTCGTGACACGCCTCGGCAACTGAGTTTGCCCGTCCATTGGCATGATCGGCGCTCACCGACATGCTCTCGGCAGCCTTTTGCATTTCGCTCGCTTCGTCGAAAACCTCCCGCACGACGGTTTCAACGCTTGCCTGGAACTTGCCGGCAAGTTCGAGCATCGTCCTACGCTTGTCTTCATCAGCCATTTGCTTGAGTTCCTGCTGTTCGCCATGCATTTTACGGACGGCCGCCGCGTTTTCTTTGAAGACACGCAGAGCGCGGGCAAGACTCCCGACCTCGTCGCGACGGGTCGTGTAGGGCACTTCGAAATCGTCCTCGCCCGAAGCGAGCTTCTCGGTAAGAGAGGTGACTGTGATAAGCGACCGCGTTACGCTACGACTGATGGCCAAGGAAATGGCGAGCACCAGAACGACGACACCAAGGCAAATCCACGCAAACGTCCAGGCAGTCTGTCGAAAGATCACGTCAATATCATCGACATAAATACCTGTTCCGATGATCCAGCCCCAGGGCGCGAATCCTTTGACATAAGATAATTTGGAGACCGGCTGATCGGAGCCCATCTTCGGCCAGAGATACCCGTAGAAGCCACTCCCCTGTTTCTGTACGATGTCGACAAAGCCCCGAAACAGGTAGTTGCCGGCAGGATCCTTGAAATCTCCGACCGGCTTGCCATCGAGCTCCGGCTTGGCCGGGCTCATGATCATGTGCGGGACCATGTCATTGATCCAGAAGAACTCGACCTTGTCGTAGCGCAGCCCCTTGATCTCAGCGAGCGCCGCCGCCTGAGCCTGCTCGCGGGCAAGCTTTCCGTCAGTTTCGAGCTTGTAATAGTGCGCCAGGATGCCGTGCCCGACATCGACCATCTGCTGGATCTTGGCTTGTCGATCCGTCATCATCTGGCTGCGGATGTTGTAGAGCGCGATCGGCACCAGAGCGATCATGCCCGCGAGCGCGACAGCGATAACGACAAGGAACTTGGCTCTCAAACCACGAAAGAACATGGGGCTCTCACGACCAAAAATATGATCGACAGCCTTGCGCTCGTGCTCTTACCAGACGCTTAAATGTCGAGCCCTTGGCGTAGCCAGTGCACGATATTGACGCTGTTTGGCAGGATTTGCACGCTCACGGAAGTTGCGGTGTCCCGCATCGCAAAACTAGCCTGCCCGACGGAGTAGTCGTGCAAAGAAGCGCAGGGCCGATGACGACGTCGCAAAAAATTCCGGTCACAGTGCTGACCGGCTTTCTGGGATCGGGCAAGACCACGTTGCTAAATCAGCTCCTCCAAAGCGGGCTGATGGCCGACTCCGCCGTCATCGTCAATGAATTCGGGGCCATCAGCATCGATGCCGAGTTGGTCGTCGGGGTCGACGAGGAAATCCTCCAAATCAACAATGGCTGCATCTGCTGCACGGTCCGCACGGATCTGGTTACGACGATCACCAGGCTTCTATCCGGGCCAAAGCCCATACGCCGGATCCTCATCGAGACCACGGGCTTGGCCGACCCCGCCCCCATCATTCAGAGCTTCATTGTTGACGAGGCCCTGTCGGCCGCGACCACGCTTGATGCGGTCGTGACGGTGGTGGACGCCACCCACATCGATCGCTGGCTTGCCGACCAGAGCTCTGGCGAGAACGTCGCGGCCGAGCAGATCGCCTTTGCCGACATCGCGGTCATCAGCAAGCTGGATCTGGCTGAAGAAGGCGTCTTCGCCAAGACGGAAGCGGTCATCCGGTCCATCAATCCGATGGTTCGCGTGGTGGCCCCGATCGAAGGCCGGGTGAACGTCAGCTCGATCATCGACGTCAGGGCTTTCGATCTGAAGAACTGTTTGGCCATCGAGCCGCGACTGCTCTCCGACCTCGAGCACGAGCACGATCAATCCGTGATCAGCGTAGAAGTCCGCGAGGATCGGCCCCTGGATGGACCTCGTTTTTTTCGCTGGCTCAACGCTTTCGTCCAAAAGAACGGCGAAGACCTTCTGCGGTGTAAAGGCATTCTGTCGCTCGCAAGCGAAGCGCGCCGTTGGGTATTTCACGGCGTCCACATGACGCTCGACGGACGGCCAGGTCGCGCATGGGCCGCCAACGATCCTCGCGTCAGCGCGATCGTCTTTATTGGAAGAGGTCTCGATGCGGCTCAAATTCGCGACGAGATCGCCGAACTGACCGAGAAGGACGCAAGTCTCGTTGCCTAAAACTGATCAGCAATCCGTCTTGTCCGGCGCGCTTCCATGCCGACCGGAGGCGTCGCCAGCTTCGTGTTCAAAGAATCCGTCGTCGTACATGCCGCCCATAGGTGGCCGCATGCACACTTTCAGCGAAAACCGGTTCTCAGCATGAAACTACAACACTATCTGGGAGGCCTGGAAGGCCTCGATCCGATCTCGCTCGAAACGCGCGTCTTCGTCGAGGGCTGGGAGGAGCGCATCTTCGGGATCCACACGGCGATGATGGCGCTGAGCCCGCAACTCGACCTCGAAGCGACGCCGAGTACGTTCAATACCGTGTGGACATGGGCAGACCTGCGCAAAGGCGCGGAGTCGATGAACCCGTTCGACTACTTCAAGTTCCGCTACTATGAAAAGTGGCTCGGCGGTATCTGCGGATACTTCGTCGCCAATGGGTACATCACTGAGGCAGAGCTCGACGCACGCACCAAAGCCTTCCTGTCATCGTCTCCCGCGATGCCTGAGGGTGGTGACGCCAAGGTCGATGCTCGCGTGCGGAAGTATCTGCTGATCGGAGACGATCCGAAACGCGAGCGCACAGCTTCGCCCCGTTTCGCCGCTGGAGACACGGTCAAGGTCGCCGATCCGAAATCGGTCGAACATACCCGCTTGCCCGGTCATCTCCGAAACAAAGTCGGCATCGTCGATAGTGTCTACCCCGACGCTTACACCTACCTTTGCGACACCGGACCCGACGGAATCGGACAGGCAATGACGGTGTATTGCGTCAAGTTCGATCCCGAGGATCTTTGGCCGGGCAATACCGAGGCGAACTTTACTTTCTACGCTGACTTGTTCGAGGCGTATCTCGAGCCGACGACCGCATCCTGAGGAACCGAGATGGAACGATTCGAGCATTCGAAGGACCGTGAAGCGGTGAACGCGGCGCGCGCACGCGCGCTGGAGGCCCTACTCATCGAGAAAGGCGTCATCACCAGCGAAACCGTCGACAAGATCATGGCGATCTTCGCCACCGAGATGGGGCCGTTCAATGGGGCCAAGCTCGTTGCCAAAGCGTGGGTCGATCCCGACTTCAAGAGGCTTCTCGCCGACGACACCATGGCCGCTGTCGAGACAATGAACTTCGTGACGAAGGGCGCTGGAGCTGAAGGCGAGCACATGAAAGCGGCGATCAACACGCCCGAGGTGCACAATCTCATCATCTGCACGCTTTGTTCGTGCTACCCTTGGCCGATCCTTGGGCTACCTCCCTATTGGTACAAGGACCCATCCTTCCGCGCGCGCGCGGCGCGAGAGCCACGCAAGGTGCTAAGCGAGTTCGGCGTTGATATCGACCCGAGCAAAGAAATCAAAACCTGGGACAGCAGCGCCCAGATTCGCTGGTTCGTGGTTCCCGAGCGGCCGGCGGGCACGGACGGCTTCAGCGAAGAGCAACTGGCAGCGCTGGTCACGCCGGAATCGATGATGGGAGTTGCCATCGTCAAGCCGCCCGGAACTTGACGTCCATGCAGACGAATTTCGAGCACTTCGCGTTGGGCAGCATGTTGGGGCAATCCGACATGCCGCCCAAGGACAACGGAAGCCTCTGCTTCGGCGCGCTGTGGCAGCGTCAGGCTTTTGGCATGGCGTTGGCCCTCTCCAAGCAGGGGGTGTTCGAATGGGACGACTTCCGTTCGGAGCTGATAGCCACGATCGCCGCGTGGGAGGCCACCCACGACAAGTCCGATCCGAGCTGGGACTATTACGAGATCTGGCTTACGGTGCTCGAGACGATGGTCGAAAGGTCCGGACTCGGCAGCCAAGGCGCTGCGGCGTCCTGATAAGGGGGCACCTGTCGCAATGCAAATGGCGACGCGCAAGTTCGGCGCTTACTCCCCCATATGCTATAAGTGCCGAACGCCTCAAGTCTCAATAGCTGCATGGTTGTCCGAATATCGCGCAAGTTTGGCCGAAACTGACGCATTCGCGGCGAACAACGGGAATGAATGTTGCATAACAATTGATCTCGATTGAGGATTGTTGATGCGCATCGCCTTGCTTGCACCGCCAGGGGTTCAATCTCTCGATATCGTCGGCCCGGCCGAGGTGTTCTGGGAGGCGGCCAGACGGCTGGGAGATCCGAACGCCTACACGGTGCAGGTGATCGCCGGGTCGCCTGATCCGGTGCGCGGAACGGGCGGACTGCGGTTCGTGGCCGATCGCCATATCTTCGATCCCGACGAGCCGATCGACACGCTCCTCGTCGGCGGCGACCCGTCATTTGCGGCGGTCGACCCCGCCATGGTTCAATGGCTACGGCGCAGGGCCGGCACTGTGCGGCGTCTCGGCTCTGTCTGCACCGGCGTCTTCCTGCTCGCGGCGGCAGGCCTGCTCGAAGGAAAGCGCGTGACGACGCATTGGGAATGCGCGACGCGCTTGCGAAATGAATATCCCAACGTCGACGTGGATTGAACGAACCCGCTACGCGGGAGTGGAGGCAAGCCTGCTGTACTGAGGTGTCCTGTCTGAGAGGATGTTGGTCTTCGCACCACCCCTCTCAAGACAGGAGACCCAGATGGCTACGATGAGCCCTCTTCGGCAGCGTATGATCGAGGACATGACGGTCCGCAATCTGTCGCCGTCGACTCAGCAATCCTATATCTATGCGATCGCAAAGTTTAGCCGCCATTTCGGCGACGCCCCGGACCGGTTGAGTTTCGAGCAGGTCCGTGCCTACCAACTGCACCTCATCGGCCAAAAGCGTTCGTGGTCCCACATCAATCAGGTGGCCTGCGCGCTGCGGTTCTTCTACGGCATCACACTCGGGCAGACGGAGGCATTCGAGCGGATCATCGGCGGCCAGAAGCCCGACAAGCTCCCCCTCGTGCTTAGTGCCGAAGAGATCGAGCGCTTTCTGGACGCGGTTACAGGGGTGCGCAACCGCGTCGTGCTGGCGACGGCTTATGCGGCTGGCTTACGGGTTAGCGAGGTCGTACGCCTGAAGGTGAGCTCGATCGACAGCAAGCGAATGTTGATCCACATCGAGAACGGCAAGGGCGGCAGAGATCGTTACGCGATGCTTTCTCCTCGGCTGCTGGATATTCTGCGTGCGTACTGGACGCGAACACGGCCGGGGCTGTGGCTATTTCCAGGCCAAGACCCAAGCGAACATGTCAGCGTCCGCTGCGTCCAGGCGGCCTGCCGCGCCGCCCGCCGACGCGCTCGGATTGCCAAGCCGATCACTGTCCACACGCTCCGGCACTCCTTTGCGACTCATCTCCTGGAAAGCGGGATCGACATCCGCATCATTCAGGTCTTGCTCGGACATGCCGACCTCGGATCGACCGCCCGCTACGCGCAGGTTGCGACCAATCTGCTCGCTCGCACGACCAGCCCATTCGATGGGCTCTCCATCACGGTGATCCCACCCCACTAAGCCGCGCATATGCGCCCCGTGCTTGAGGTGGCGGACATCTTCCGCCGCCACGGCGCTGCGTTCCGTACCGCGCAGGGCTCTCGGCTCACATCCGACCAGCGCCGTGTGATGGCAGCCATCGAGGCGTGCCGCACAGCGACGCTCGGCGGCCATGTCGAGCGGTGCGACGACTGCGGCCTGGTTCGCGTCGCGTACAACAGCTGTCGCGATCGGCACTGTCCAAAGTGCCAAGGCCTCGCGCGCGCCCAATGGCTCGCCGATCGCCAAGCCGATCTGCTGCCGGTCCCCTATTTCCATGTTGTCTTCACCGTGCCGGCGCCAGTAGCCGCTATCGCGCTGCAGAACAAGGCGGTGGTCTACGACATCCTGCTCAAGACGGCGGCCGAGACGATCCGTCTCATCAGCGCCGACCCGAAGCATCTCGGTGCCGAGACTGGGATGATCGCCATTCTCCACACCTGGGGGCAGACCCTGACGCATCATCCGCATGCCCATTGCCTCGTGCCGGGCGGCGGGATTGCCCCTGATGGAAGCTGGGTTGGCTGCCGCTCCGGCTTCTTCCTTCCCGTTCGCGTCCTGTCACGATTGTATCGTCGGCTATTCCTGGAGCGCCTCCAGGCGGCGTTCGATAGCACCAAGCTCCAGTTCTTCGGCCACCTCGACCACCTGAGTGAAGCGGCTGCATTCGCCCGCCATCTAAACGCCCTCCGCAAGGTCAAGTGGGTCGTCTACGCCAAGCGTCCCTTCGGCGGACCAGAACAGGTTCTGGCGTATCTCGGGCGCTACACCCATCGCGTTGCGATCGCCAACGGCCGGCTCATCACCTGTGAGCAGGGCCACGTCCGCTTCCGGTGGAAGGATTATCGCGCCGGCAACAAATCCAAAGTGATGACGCTCGAGACTGACGAGTTCATCCGTCGCTTTCTGCTCCACGTATTGCCGAAGGGGTTTCGCCGCATCCGTCATTTTGGCTTCCTGGCGAACGCCTGCCGCGTCGCCAAACTCGCGCGCATCCGAGCGGCGCTAAAGGCGCCGCAACCACCTCCGCCTGCCGAAGCTGTCGACTATCGTGAGCGCTGCGCCATCCTCATTGGTCACCGCCTCGACTTGTGCCCCATCTGCGGAGGCCGCATGGTCGAGATTGGGCCTGTGCCGCGTGCGCAAACGCCGCGACGCGCAGCACCTCGCTGCGATACATCATGACCGACTACCTCGACTTGTTCGCTCCCACTGCAGGCATCGCCATGCCGACGTTCTCCGTCGGAACGATCAAGCACGCTCAGAACGCGCGGCGAACGGGCGATAGTCAGCCGCTTGGGCTTGACGCGCCGTTCGACGCTATCGACGCCGGCATCCTCTGCTGCCAACATCAGCGGCAATCTGCGGCCACACTCGCTCGCGGGCCCGACATCGGGTCAATCGCGCCTACCGGCGCCTAGATCGAGCCCCCATAGGTCCTCGCTCACAAGACGCGGCTTCGTTCAATCCAGCTTCAAATAGGTCCCGCGCTGGACTTGCGGCGAGATCTGCGACGCGGGACCTATTTGAACCCTCCAGTATTCCGATCAGATATTCATCAGGGACGGCAATCTTTGCACGACAGCCGGTGTCACGGCCGGAATGGACCTTGCGCTCGCCCTCGTCGAGGAAGACTACGGACGCGAGCTGGCGCTGATCGTCGCGCGCTACATGGTCATGTTCCTGAAGCGCCCCGGTGGCCAGTCGCAGTTCAGCGCCCATCTCGCAGCGCAAATGTCGGGCAAGAGCAAGATTCAGCAAGTCCAGCAATACGTTCTCGACAATCTCACCGCCCCGCTTTCAGTCGATAATCTGGCCGAACAGGCCGGAATGAGCGTCCGGAATTTTACGCGCGTATTCCGCCAGGAGATGAACATGACGCCCACCGAATTCGTGGACGCGGCAAGGCTGGACGCGGCGCGCTTGCTTCTCGAAGATAGCACAAAGTCGTTGCAGCAAGTCGCGATTCGATGTGGCTTTGGCAATGCCGACGGTATGAGGCGGGCGTTCATCCGCAACTTGGGCATTGGCCCCGGCGAGTATCGTCAGAGATTTCGCAGCGCCTGGGCCGGCACGCGCCACACCGCCGCACCTCATGCCGCCGGCAGCCGGCCTTAGCCAACAGATGCCTTTCCGCTGGTCGACAGAAGCCGCCGCGGTAAGCCGCGGCGGTGGCGATGAGACTTGCCCACCGGATTCTTACGAGCTCACATGATATTGTGCAGCAGGGGGCGCGCTTTCGCGCACCGATGGCCGATGTCGACGTGAGTTTGGCCGTTCGCGCACGGCAAATTCCATTACATTTGTAACCTAGCAACTTGCCTGGTCGAGAGCTGATGAGCCCGCAATCCGGCCGAGGCCGAGCTGTGGGCGACGGCGTTTGTCCGCGACACGCCTCGATCACCGACTATCCGCGACAGGGTCGATGACGCACTTCGGACCTCCAGCCCTCGGGCCTTTCACAGATGATCACGGGGTACCCGAACAGATCATTCGTGTGGGAATTGTCGTCGTCAACGGCGCCAACGCGATCGACTTCATGGGGCCGATCGACGCGTTCAACGAAGCCAGCCGATCATCGACGACGCCGATTTCCTACAAGGTAGATCTGATTGCCGCGACATCGGGCCCCATCGTGGGCTCTTCCGGCGTACGCATGCTTTCCGACAAGGTCATCGGACCCAAGCTCGACACGTCCTACGATACGATCCTGGTCGCCGGCAGTCACGAACTTCAGCTAGCTGAAGACAACCAGCCGCTCATCGATTGGCTTGTCCGAAGCGCACTATCGGCGCGCCGGATTTGCGCGATTTGCACAGGAACGTTCGTCGTCGCGTCCGCTGGTTTACTCGACCGGCGACGCGCGGCAACGCATCGCGACTACACCAGCCAGTTCTCGGCGATGTTTCCGAAAGTTCACGTCGAGTCAGACCGGCTTTTCGTTCGTGACGGCTCTTATTACACCGCGGTCGGCGGAATGGCCGGCATCGACCTCTGCCTCTATCTCATCGAGAACGACTGTGGACGGCCGACATCTCTCGACGTTGCCCGGATGCTCGTCATCTTCCTACGCCGGCCGGGCAATCAGCCGCAGATCAGTGAATTTCTCAAGGCGCAATCGATCCGAAATAACCAAATCAGTCACGTCATGGATTGGGCGCTGACGAATCTTGACGCAGATCTTTCGATTGATGCGCTCGCCAAGCGCGCCGCGATGAGCCCTCGCAACTTCAGTCGTGCGTTCATGGACGAAATGATGACGACTCCAGCCCGTTTCGTCGAAAGCATCAGGGTCGAAGCCGCCCGTATCCTTCTGGAGACAACCCCACTGTCTATCCAGCAAATTTCCCATCGGATCGGATTCGGCAACTCGGCAAACATGCGCCGCGCATTCGTTCGGGCCTTCCAGACGCCGCCGGCGGAATACAGACATAACGTTGAACGTCCAATGCCCCGCGCCGAATACACGAATTTGCTGGAAGCCGACTGATCCAGGTAGCCCTATGGAGCATGGAAGACACGGTGCAGCAACGATGGTGAGCCATCTGAGGTCTGGGGCGTTTCAAAGGCGCATTCTTGTGGGCGTTCATCTGGTCCCTCCCTGGAAAACTGAAGCTTCGCAGCCTCAGCTTTCTCGGTTCAGACCAGATGGACAACCTCCTGAAAGACCACACCTAGTGCGCAATTTGACCTGGTCATCGCACCGGTCGTACCACGCCGTCGGAGAGCAGCTACACAATTATCAGATCGCGTTCGAATCCAAAACATTAGGTAATCAATCTGACACGCGCGTCTGTTGATGCGCTGGATTGTCGAGCTTACAACGCGGCGCCACTGAGCTGTGCACAGGAGATCTACTCCAAATGCGCCAATTTCCCAATCCAGCCAAATGGCATGGTTGTTGCCACCTTCTTTGATGTCAAACGGCAGGACACAGAAGATGTTGCGATGATCCACGACGCATGAACGAGGGCTTTGTCGAGCTGCTGGTCGATAGATATGTGTTTGATAATACCCGTACTTAGACTCTCATTGGACCACTTTCTGGCGAAGTTGTCGATTGTCGCGAAGCCGAGATCGTGCAGCGCCGGAGATCTGGACGTAGTCGCTCCCGCCTCCCGACGTGTCCTCAAAAGACCGGATCGACACCGATCCGGTCGTCGTCACCTTCAGCTCCAAAATGAAGGGACACGGGGCGTATCGGCACGCACACTGCTTTGAGGAGCAGCGGCGTTGCTCAGACAATCGCTACCGCCATCTCATACAGTCGCCATCGCGGCTAACGGAGCATCCCATGAAATCCTATTTATATCGCGCTGCCGCGGTGCAGACGCTCGCCGAGGTCGGAAATGTGGAGGCGAATCTTAAAATCTGCGAGCACTATGTGAAACAGGCTGCCTTTCAGGGTGTACGTCTCATCGTGTTTCCGGAGTGCATGAACGCCGGATATCTTTACGATTCAATCTCCCACGCTCGAAGGATCGCGGACACAGTCAACGGGCGTTTTGTCCGCAGCCTTGCGAAGCTCGCGCGCGAAAACGATATGTTTGTCGCCACCGGCATGACGGAATGGGATCCGAAAGCAGAAAGGGTCTTCAATACTGGAATTCTGCTCGACAGAAAAGGAGAGCTTGTTGTTCACTATCGCAAGCAATTCCTGACGACGCACGACCAGAACTGGTTCGCGGTTGGCGAGCGCGGTTTCCCGGTCGTCGAGACCGAGCTCGGGCGCGTCGGGCTCATGATCTGCTTCGATGGCCGCATCCCTGAAATTCCGCGCTGCACGGCTTTAAGTGGAGCGCAGGTCATTATCGATATGGCCAACTTCTTTCTGATCGATCAGGCGGACATGTGGCGTCCTGCCCGCGCTTTCGAGAATGGCGTCTGGATATGTGCCGCTACGAAGGCAGGACAGGAGCGATCGATCTACTATCCGGGCGGAAGCATGATAGTCGACCCCAGCGGCAATCTGCGCGCCAAGGTCGCCTGGGACACACACGGCATGGCCATTGGCGATATCGACCCGGCGCTCGCGGACAACAAAGCCATGAGCCTCGGTGCGGACAAGTTCGCCGACCGGCGGCCCGACACTTATAAGGTTCTGACGGCTGCCTACACCGACACGAAAGTTGCGGAAGTCAGCAACCGGCCAATCGTTCCGGGCGAAATGACGTTCAACATGGCTGCAATTCAGAGCCATGTTTCGGAATCTCAGCTCACGACCCTCGATTGCGTAATGGAGCAAGTCGGGCATGCGGCAAGGTTCGGTGTGCAACTCATGGTGCTGCCGGAATATTTCGCGTCGCCGAACTGGAGGATCGACGCCACCGAAGCTACGCGGCTAGCCTCCATAAATGCCAAGCTTCTGAAGAGGTTTGGCGAGCTCTGCAAGTCAGAGAAATGCGCAATCCTCATGCCGAACGTCGAAGAGCAGGATGGAAAGCTCTTCTCGACGTCCTTCCTGATCGGACCAGACGGCAACGTGCTGATGTCTTACCGAAAAGTCCATCTCTTTGCGGATGAACGTGCGTGGGCGACAGCTGGTTCAGACTACCCCGTCATCGAAACGCCGTTCGGGCGCATCGGCATCATGATGGGATATGACGGGATGTTTCCCGAATCGGCCCGTTGCCTCGGAACCAACGGGGCCGACGTGATCCTGTGGCCATCTCGCTTGCAAGATCGCAAGGAGCGGACCTTGCTGGCCGTGCCACGCGCAGTGGACAACCGATGCGCTGTCATTCTCGCCAACCGTGTCGACGCGCCATTCGGCGGCGGCAGCATGGTGGCGTTGCCCGCCCAGTTTCCGGTGTGGGACGTTGATGTCGCGGTTCCGTGCTATCCCGACATGCACAAAGTAGTCGTGGAGGTCATCGAGATCGCCAATGCACGTCAGAAGCATATGATGGCGAACGTCGATATGTTCGCCAACCGTCAACCCTCGACCTACAGCGCGCTCGTCGAGCCACATGGCGTTAAGAACATCACCGCGGAATAGGCGAGCGCAGCGCAGGATGGCGGCGGAACAACGGGCCACGCTGCCACTGTCGCAACTTTCAGCCAGTGGCGGGCCACTCACCATCGACCATTCAATCGAACGGAGAGCGTTTCCTCTCGATTGTCAGCTTGCCGGCCGCCAGCACTTCCTCACGAAATGCTTAGAAGCGCGAGATTGGCGGCGACGACGCGGTGCGAGTGGGACGAGAAGAGGAAACCGCCGCCGTGAAAATAGATATAGATGATGAGACGCTTGGCGTCAGACGCGGGGGTCGCGGATCAGGTCACCGCCGACCGGCCCCGACGCTACCCGCTCGATACTGGTACCGTCCGGAATCGGCGCCTGCACATTGATCCTTCGAACCAAGCGCGCATGTCCGCCGGGCTGCCATTGGGCGGGGGCGGGAATTGCGCGCTCATGTGCAAAATCGCTGAGAGTTGCTCGCTTGGACATGTTTTCCCTTTCGATGCTATGCGAGATGCCGGTAGATCAGTCGTTGCCATCTCTTCGTGAAAGCGCACGAGCTGCCGGCCGGCCCCTTGTCGCTACGAATAACCTGAGCTCAGTTCATCCGCACGATCGGCTTGATCACGGCGCCGGTCTCGGAATCCTGGATCGCAGTGTTGATCTCATCGAGCGAGTAGAACTTCACGAGCTTGTCAAACGGGAAGCGGCCGTTCCGGTGGAGATCGATCAGCATCGGAATGAAGACGTCGGGATTGGAATCGCCCTCGACGATACCGATCAGCCGGCGGCCGGCGCTCATGAAATGCGTCTCGTTCAGCACAATCTCCGCGTCCGGACCGGACGCGCCGAGAATGCCGCAGGCACCGCGCGGGCCGAGGCTCTCCACGGCGTTGCGGATCACCGCCGGCAGGCCCGTGGTATCGAGCGCGAAGTTCAGTCCGGTGCCGGTGATCCGCATGATCTCCTCAATCGCATTGGTCTGACGCGGATCGATCACATGCGTCGCGCCCAAAGATTTCGCGATTTCGAGCCTTGCTGGATTGGTATCGATCGCAATGATCCTGGTGGCGCCGACGACGTGCGCTGCCATCAGCGCGGAGAGCCCGACCGAGCCCGATCCGAACACCCCGAAGGATTTTCCTGCGGAGACCTTCAGCGCGTTAAAGACTGCGCCGGCGCCGGTCTGCACGCCACAGGCAAGCGGCCCGAGCAGCTCGAGCGGCACCTCGGATGCGACCTTCACCACATTGACCTCGTGGCAAATCGCATGGGTCGCGAACGACGACTGACCGAAGAAGTTGCCATTGATCCGCGCGCCGTCCGCCGACAGCGCGCTTGTCCCGTCCGCGCGCGCGGCGAAGAAGTTGCGCGGGAAGAATTCATGGCAGTAGCTGGCCGCGCGGTCCTGGCAGCTCGAACACCCGCCGCAGGAATTGAAGGTCATCACCACGTGATCTCCGGGTTTCACCTTGGCGATGGCGGCACCAACCGCTTCGACGACGCCGGCGCCTTCGTGGCCGAGCACGACCGGAAACGGCGTCGGCAGCATGCCGTCGCGAACGACGAGGTCGGTATGGCAGACACCAGTAGCCTTCACCTTGACGAGAATCTCGTCAGGGCGCGGGGCTTCAAGGTCGATGGTTTCAAGGTTCAGCGGCGCGCCCTTTTCGCGGGCGACGGCGGCACGGATCTTCATCTGGTCTCCAGAGGTCAAATGTTGCCGGCGGATGGATTCCGGCGCGCGGACGCCGGAAGCAGTGCGATGCGCGAAGCGGATCAGAACGGATACGGCGTCGCCTGCGGCTTTTCCGAGGTCCAAACCCATTGTGTGAACTCTTCCCAGATTGCCGGACCGCCGATGCAGCTGCCATTGCCGGAACGGCCACGCCCGCCGAACGGCGCGAACGGACCGCCATTGACAGTCTGATCGTTAATGTGGAGCTGGCCTACGGCGAGGCGATCGCCCACGGCGCGTGCTCGTGCAATCGAACCTGAAATTACGCCGGCGGCGAGGCCATACTCAGAGCGGTTGGCAAGCTCGATCGCTTCATCGTCCGTGGCGAAACTGACGATGCACGCGACGGGACCGAAGATCTCCTCCTCGAATGCGCGCATGCCGGGCCTCACGCCGGCCAGCACCGTTGCCTGGTAGTAGCGATCGTCGTGGCGACCGCCGGCAAGTAGCCGCGCGCCCTTTGCCACCGCGTCGTCGACGATCGCTTGGATCTTCGCCACCTGCGCGTCGCTGATAATGGGTCCGAGCGCAACCTGCTGGGAGGACGGATCGCCAGCCGGCAGATGTCGCGCCTTGTCGGCGACCTTCATCGCCAGCGCGTCAGCGATGCCCGCGTGCGCGAGCACGAGGCCAGTCGACATGCAGATCTGCCCCTGATGCAGGAACGCACCCCAGGCAGCGTTGGAAGCCGCAACGTCGACATCGGCATCGTCGAGCACGATCAACGAATTCTTGCCGCCGAGTTCGAGCTGGACCTTCTTGAGATGGCGGCCGGCGACCTCGCCGACCTTGCTGCCGCCTTCCGCCGACCCGGTGAAGGAGATCATCGCGATGTTTGGATCGCTGCACATGGACTCGCCCGCGGCAGCGCCGCCCGGCGCGACCTGCAGCACACCTTTGGGCAGGCCCGCGTCCTCGAAGATGCGGGCGATGATGATGCCGCCGGACACCGCGGTACGGGGATCTGGCTTGTGCACGACGGCGTTGCCTACCGCAAGCGCCGCAGCGATCGCACGGATGGAAAGCACCAACGGGAAGTTGAACGGCGAGATCACCCCGACAACGCCATGAGGCACGCGCTTCGCGGTGTTCGACCGCCCCAGCTCCATCGACGGCAACATGATGCCGTTTGGCTCGATCGCGATCGCCGCCGCGTGGCGTACGAAGCCCGCGCCGTGCTCGATCTCGATCGCAGCCTTGGGTTGGATCGAGCCGCTCTCGCGCATGATCCAGCCGATCAGCTCTTCGCCGTTCTGCTCGAGCAAGTCGGCAGCCTTGTTGAGGATTGCCGCGCGCTCCTGCGGCAGCCTCGCGGCCCACGCCGGCTGCGCCTGACGCGCCTCCTGTGCGGCCCTGGCGATGTCCTTGGGATCGGCGAGACCGACCGAACCGAGCACAGCGCGCGTCGCAGGGTCGCTGATCTCCATCACACCGCCGGCGGCAATGAAATCGCGAGTTTGCATGTTCATCGAAAGGTCCTCCCTCCGCTGGTGCGGATTGATTGATATTGCGGTCGTTGCGACCGCGGCTTGCCGTGCCGGGGAGAAAGAGGCGCAAGACAGTTTGGTGCACGCCGCGCGGTCATCGGCGCTCGCCGCACCCAGGGTCAAGACCTTCGATTGGCCTTCTTGCTCGCTTCCTCCCGCGAATGGCTCAGCAATTAGCAAGGCCGATGCCAGCTGATGCCAGCCGGGTAGGACGGCATCGCGATTTCTATAATTTCTGTGTCAGAACAATTGCTTATGCGAAACACGGCAATGTCGGGGTGCTCGATCGGGTGGGACTACCATGGCTTGATTTTCCTGAAATAATGAAGCTCTCTCCAGAAGAGATTTCACCATTTAATGAAGAGCGAGGCCTGATGGCGGAGCGTGGCTCCCGTATTTCACTGGCGGAAGCGTCCCGACGCGCCGCCCGAATCCTCGCGCGCGGCGCCAGCAGCGAGCTCGAAACCGGCGCGGTACCGACCTTCAATGATCTCGCCGAGTCGTTGCATTTCGCGCTCGGCGACGGCCGCATCTGGCTCAACGACCAGCGCATGGTGCTGATGCAGTCGCAGGTGCTCGGGCGCCTCCGCGCCGAGATCATCGACGCCTTCGGCATCGAGACCGCAAGAGCACTGTTCACGCGTGTGGGTTACGTACAGGGTATGCGAGACGCCGAGTTGATCCAGAAGCGCTTCCCGAACGAAGACCTCACCCACGCGCTCGCTGCCGGGCCGCGCGTGCACACGCTGGAAGGTTTCGTCAAGGTGACCACACGGCATTTCGAGTTCGACCGCGACAGGTGCACCTATTTCGGTGAATTCCTGTGGCAGGATTCCTCGGAGGCAGCCGAGCACCTCGCGAGCTATGGCCTCGCCAGCGAACCGGTCTGCTGGCTACAGGTCGGTTATCCCTCTGGCTACACCACCAAGCTGTGCGGCTGGCCGGTGATCTTCCGCGAAGTCGAATGCGCCGGCATGGGCGCGCCGCATTGCGTGGTGGTCGGCCAGCACGCCGATGCATGGGGCGAGGACGCGCCTGAGCGCAACTATTTCGGGTTGGATTGGAAGAGCCGCTCGGTGCACGCGGTCGGCAAGGTGCCGGTCGCGGCGGACGAAAGCCCTGCCCCCGCAGGCGATGACAATACCGTCGCGGTCGGCGTCTCCGCTGCGTTCGTCCGCACCCGCCGCCAGCTCGAGCGGGTCGCCGCGACCGACGCCACCGTGCTGTTCGTCGGCGAATCCGGCGTCGGCAAGGAGCTGTTCTCCAGCCAGCTTCACGCCATCAGCCGACGCTCCGACGGTCCTTTCGTCGCGATCAACTGCGCGGCGATCCCCGAGCAGCTCGTCGAATCCGAATTGTTCGGAGTTGAGAAGGGCGCCTATACCGGCGCCATCGCCTCGCGCGCCGGCTATTTCGAACGCGCTTCCGGGGGCACGTTGTTTCTCGACGAGATAGCCTCACTGACCTATTCGGCGCAGGGCAAGGTGCTGCGGGCGCTACAGGAACGCAAGATCGAACGCATCGGCGGTACCAAGACGGTCTCTCTCAACGTCCGTGTGGTGGCGGCATCCAATGTCGATCTGACCGCCGAGGTCGCGGCCGGACGCTTCCGGCAAGATCTCTATTTCCGGCTCTGCGTGTTCCCTATTACGATCCCGCCGCTGCGGGAGCGGCGCGATGATATCCCGCTCTTGATGGCGCATTTCCTCGCCCTTTATTGCGCGCGCCACGGCCGGCATCTCATGGGCTTCAGCCGCCGCGCCACCGACGCGCTGCTCAAATATGATTATCCCGGCAACATCCGTGAACTGCAGAACCTAATCGAACGAGGCGTCGTCTATGCAGACGATGGTGGCGTCATCGATATCGGACATCTGTTCAGCGGCTCGGAGCTCCTGCCGCCGTTCTCGATCCAGCTCACCAGTGAGGGGCGGCTCGGACGCACAACGCTACTTGAAGTGGATCCGCCGTCAGCAAAAAAAGATAGCGCTGCCTTGCTCAACACAGGCGCAGCGTTAGGGGAGACGTCGTTTGCCGACATTGAGGTCGCCGCTTATCGCTCCGCCCTGGCCCAGGCCGAAGGCAACGTGTCGGCCGCCGCACGCCTTTTGAAGATCAGCAGACCAAAACTGGACTATCGACTCCGCCGGCTTGGCTTAAGGCCATAATAGCTTGAATCCACTATCGCGCGGTCTGCCGTTCTTCTGGGTGCGCGATTCCAGGGGATGTGAACTGCGCAAAAAAAGACCGAAGATTCACATAGGCAAATGCGCTGTGCTGGATGGCCCCCTTCCCTCGACAAACAATTGGAGGCCAATGCTTGAGCGAAAGTGCGTCTTCACCGGCCAGATTTTTCATCCGCAAAGGAGGCAAGGGTTGGATGGTTTATGATCGTGAACGCAAGGGTCCAGCGCAGATTGGGACCAGTTTGGCGGCCAACCTGACGATGGAGCAAGCCGAACACGTAAAGCGGATACTGACTAGTCCGCCGCGTGACAAAGTCTGATCGAAGCAAAGAATTCTAGAGGCGCATTTGTGTGCTCGTTCGAGCCTACGGGGTGGCAACTGGATCAACTAAGTCAGCATGCATGGCGCCTTTGAAGCGCCAGGCATCTATTGAACGGGCAGAGCGGATGCAAGCATCAGCTGAGGACGAACTTCGGCCAAATCGGCATTCCCCGGATGGAGAAACGGATGTTTTGGCGAACAACTCGAACTGGCAGGCAAAGCTATCAAACCGTTGCACATTCCTAGGCCGCAAGACCCAGGGGCGATCGCTTACTTAGACCCGTTCATCAGCGAAAAAGCAGTCAACCAGCTCAGTTCCGAGTCCTCTTAGTCCATAGCAGGCCACCCGACCAAACGTGTTCGACGCGTCCCCACCGGCAGGCTGAGGCCACATCCGGGAAGAAGCCGCGTCCATGTTGATTGGCGCTCGTATTGCAAAGCAGGGGAATGCTCGTGAGCTTCTCGTATTCGACAAGAAGCTCTGCGACTTCATGCTGAGACGTTCTAGGTATTGTCTGCAGTCGGGCCGATCCGTCAAGGTGTACAATGGCGGGGACTTTGTCCCGCCATTCTGCCCGCGTCTCGTGATCGAACAGCATGTAAGGATCCGGCGTTCCTGGGTTGAAAATAAAGGGCGCGCGATCTTCTAGGCATATCGGCGCCACTGGCCGGAAGTATTCGCGAAGTTTGATATCGTTGAGATAGTTCTTCATTCCTCTCGACGTTGCGGCGGCCAGAATGCTTCTGCCACCCAATGCCCGCGGTCCGAGTTCGGCGCGGCCGGCAAGAAACACCACAGGCTTGCTGCTCGCAAGGAAGACGGCGAGTTCACGCATGCTGCACGGTGTCGCCTCCCATTCAGGTGGTACATCACCGCGCTGCAGGGCTGGGCCACTGTACACCGACCACTCTAAGGGAATGAAGCTGCTGTCTGCGGCCATGGCCGAGCAAGCGGCACCTATTGCCGCCCCGCTGTCATTCGGAAAGGGCGGCACCCAGATGGCGTCGAACAGACCGGAGGCACGCAATGCGCTGTTCCATTTGATGTTAAGAGCGCAGCCACCAGCGATGCACAGATTGCGTGAGCCCGGAAGACCCGAATACTGTTGTAAAATAGTCGTCATGCTGTGGATGAGAAGACGCTCAAGGAAACAATGAAAAGATGCAAGCACATCTTCCACTCGCTTGGCCTTCAGGGTCATGGCGCTCGCGCAGAAGAAGTCGTGTATGGCCGCAAGTGAGGCGTCCACACTGGTCTCTGCATGAGCGTGCTGCGGGGCGGCAGCAAGACGCTCCTCGTAGAGGCCCTGAAATACAGCTATGATTTCTTCGTCGGCAGATCCCAGAGCGATGTACGCCATTAACTTGCCGGCAACACCTAGATCGTCCCAGCTGGACCGATTCGTGTACGGTCCGAAGTGATCCGCTGCTGTCGCGTAGACCTGACCTATCAGCGGAAACAGACATTCAATGAGCCGAGCGCCGCGGGGGTCCACATAGTAGAGTCGTGGAAAAATGATACCGTCCCAGATCAGAACAAATGCGCCCTGTCCGGCTTTGGCAAATGGGCTGGTGCAGAATGCGGCGGCCAGATGCCCAGTGACATGCGGATAACTTCGATAAGGAAATGACCTGCCGCTGAGGATGAGGCCAACGCAGCCGTGTGAAGCAAGAAGGCCCTCTGGATGGCTTTCAACATACGATGCCCACTCGAGACTGACAGGTTCGCCCCCACTGCGGAGCCGAAGACCGTCTCTCCACCACGCTCCGTCGACGACGAATAGATCAACATCGCGCGGATCAAGCCCGTGTTCCGCTAAATCGTCGACGACAACATCGAAATCCTCGATCGCTTGATATCGTCGATTGTTGCCTCGTTTCTCCTGCTCGACACAAAAGACCAGCCGCCCATCTTCGACGAGAGCTATCGCCCCATCATGCCCCAGCTTGATACCACAGATGCGCAACTAACTCTCCACAAGTTCAGGGGGCAATTGAATTCATTCGGAGATAATCAGGGGCCGGTCGAGTACCTGCTCCTGCTTCCGTGAGCACTCGGTAAAGAGCGTCATGCTGTCCAGCAGCGCTGGCAAGACCGATGCCACATGGGACGCTGAGGCGAGGAGTATGCTATTCTGTGCTGCTCTCGCAACTAACGCCAAAATCGAACCCAAGTGTAAGAAGTCTGGCACGCGTCGTCTGCCGGCGCGGCGGATTGTCGGATTTAGGACGAGGCATCTGCCGGTTGCAGACCTAAGATGCACTCCAAACGTTGCCATTTCCGAGTCCAGCTGCTGGCACGTTTGTTGCCAACCTTTCGAATGTCAAGGTAACAGGACAAATACAATGCTGCGAATGTCCGCGGTCATGCCGCTTGCGCTCCTGCTTCTCGGACCAGCATTTGGCGAGCAAATCAATATGGTGACACCGCGCAATGCAGGCGGCGCGACAATGGCTGAGTTTGCTGGAAAGTGGTCTAATGAGGACCGGAGCACCGGGATCGTCACACAAATGTTTGTCGACCAACAGTTCGACAAAGCCCTCGTTCATGCGTGGAGCAGGTGTCGGCCGACCGACTGCGATTGGGGTATCGCGCGGACGCAGAGTTCCGACGCTTATTATGGAAGCCTGGAAGTCAAATGGAGCTCTAGCAGGCTGTTGAAGAACTCAGCCGCGTTCGCAAACGAAGCCTGACTCCTCGCCATTGTGGATGTAGAACTGGCCGACGAGCCTGCCTGCAGTGCCGATCATGACCCATCCGCGACCGCAGACGGGATCATTCTCGTCGTGCCCTTCCCATGAGAACTCCGCGCAGGCCGATCCGTCGCGGGTGCCGTAGCGCACGTTCAGGAAGCCCTTGAGAGCCCCAAAGGCGATTTCGCCATTGGATTTGCCCTGGAAGGTGAGATGCGCCTCTTCGACAAGATCGAGGAAGTCGCTGTCCCAGTTGTCCATTTCGACGATGCGCCAGCGGCCGACAAAGGCCTTGGCGAAGCCGGGCACCTTGGCCATCAGCCGGTCTCCGCGATCAGCTTGGGCAGCCGCACCAGATTGTAGGCGGTGGCAGCGAAGGTAAAGGCCCATGCGACGCGATCACGGCCACGGAAGCGGGTCTTCTCTTGCCCGGCGACCGTCTTGATCCAGCCGAAGGCCTCCTCGATCCGTTTGCGGATGCGCTGACTGACGGCATAGCCGCCGTGCCGGGTCGTTCGTCCGTCAATCGCAGAACTACGGCCGCTGGTGTTCTGTGCAACATGCGGCGTCACGTTCATCGAGCGCAGTTCGTTGACGAAGTCTTCTGCATCGTAGGCTTTGTCGGCGCCAAGCGTGATCGCTGTCGGCCGGTCGGCACGAGGTTCGATCATGTGCAGCGCGGCCACCCGCTCGGCATGCCCGTCGGCCTGCGTCAGGCAGGCGTCGACCAGCAGGCCGTGGCGGTTCTCCATCAGCCCGTGCCCGATGAAGCACAGTTTCGTCTCCTTGCCTTTGCCCTTGCGGTAGAGCCTGGCGTCCGGATCGGTGGTCGACGTATGGGTGTCGTTCGAGCGTTTCTGGCCATGGAAGTCCGCATCGGCATTGCGCCCGCCTTGCGCCGGCGGCTCGTCCGAGCCGTCCTTGGGCTTGACGCTCTTCATCGAGGCCCAGGCCTCGATCAGCGTGCCATCAACCGAGAAGTGATCGCTCGATAGAAGCTTCTTCACCTTGAGCTGTGCCAGCACCGCCGCCAGGAACTTGGCCGCGATGTCGCCTTCCAGCAGCCGGTCGCGGTTCTTCGAGAACACCGAATGGTCCCAGGCGGCGTCGTCAACGCCGATTCCGACGAACCAGCGGAACAGCAGGTCGTATTCCAGCCGCTCCATCAGAAGCCGCTCGGAGCGGATCGAATAAAACGCCTGCAACAGCATCGCCCGCAGCAGCTTCTCCGGCGGGATCGACGGCCGCCCAATCGGCGAATAGAGCGCGGCAAACTCCCGCTCCAGCGCCGACAGTGCCTCGTTCACCATCGTCCGGATCGTTCGCAGCGGATGATCACGACGCACCCGCGCCTCCAGGTCGACGTAGCTGAACAGCTCGCCCGTTCGATTGTCGCCGCCGCGCACGCACCACCTCCGAATCTCGTCGGAGCCAATGAATCACGGTCGCCGGTCGGCGGCGAGCGCCTTTTTCAACAGCCTGCTAGATCCTCAGTGAGAAGCACACGCTTGACTCTCGTGGGACCTGATCGATTGCAAGTAAAGACGACAGTTCACTTCACCGACGACTCCGGCAGATTAGATTACAGTTTTGTCGACCATCTCATCCGAGTACCTGAGGAGGCCGCTCGAAGAGCTCGTACTCGCCAGCATTGCCCTCAGGACCTCCGGTTGCATGCTTGAAACAGGAAGAGCGGCAACTCAGTCGTCCCTTTCGGGTAACGTATGCCACTCTGTAAGGCACTCGCTCGCTCCATGTAGCTTCGGCTCGGACCGAACAGCGATTGAGCGGCGCTTAAACTGGCGAGGATCGTGAGTACCGGATTAGCACCAGTGCTAATGCTAATCAGGGTCGCACAAAGAGGCTTTCATCGGTTAGGCGCTGGCTGGCCTCTGCAGCCAGCCAGCGACGAGAGACCCACGTGCATAGCACTCCGGAAACGCTTTTGCATTGTTGATTCTACATCCGAATACAGGTGAGAGATAGGAACCATTGCAGTCGTCAGTCCTGAAGAAATATTGTGGTGCCCAGCCGCCTTGGTACACGATTTATCCAACTGCATCTCAGTTCTCCGCTGAGGTCGGTGCCAAGGCCTATGAGAAATGGCTAAGTCGCCTGCCGCCCTACGAGCCTGTGTCGCTCTATTTCCACATTCCGTTCTGCCGCTCGATTTGCTGGTATTGCGGCTTTCCAACTAACATGATCCTTCGGCATGCGCCGCTCCTCGATTACTTGGCAGTGTTGCGAGAAGAGATCCGCTTGGTCGCGGAGCGGGTGCCTCAAGGATTACCTGTAAACGACGTACATTTCGGCGGCGGGACGCCGACCCTCATCAAGCCAGCAGAGTTTCTGGATTTGATGGGGCTTTTACGTCTTCACTTCGCATTCAGGAGATCGGCAAGCATCGCCATCGAGATCGACCCGCGTGCGTTCACGGCAGAGATGGCGGAAGCCTTGGGAGCAGCCGGAGTGAGCCGCGCCAGCCTGGGCGTGCAGAGTTTTGATCCCGTTGTTCAAAATGCCATCAACCGCGTTCAGACTGAGGCGCAAACGGCGGCTGCAGTCAAAAATCTGCGCGAGCATGAAATAAACCGTATCAACTTTGATCTCATCTACGGCCTTCCAAGGCAGACTGTGCAGTCATGCGTAGAGACTGCGACACGGGCTGCGGCCATGCGCCCCGACCGGCTCGCGGTTTTCGGGTACGCCCACATTCCGTCCTTCAAGAAGAACCAGCGCCTCATAGATGAGGCAGAGTTGCCAGATAGCGGCACACGCGCTGAACAAGCGGCGGCGATCGCCGATACACTGGTCGCCGCCGGCTACTGTCAAGTTGGACTCGACCATTTCGCCTTACCTGACGACGAGCTCGCGCTTGTGCAGAAAGCCGGTCGCTTACGGCGGAACTCCTTGGGTTACTCGGCAGACACCTGTAGAGTTCTGATTGGCTTCGGACCATCGGCTATTGGGCGGTTGGGTGACGGCTACGTCCAGAATGAGGTTACTGCGGGTTCTTACAGCCGGCAGATCAGAGCTGGCCGTTTGGCGACGTTAAAGGGCTGCTGTCTTACTCCGGAAGACCGCGTCCGGGGTGCAATAATCGAACGGCTGATGTGCGATTTGGAGGTCGACGTGCCGGCAATCTGTGCCGGCCACGGATTTGATCCGGTTCCTTTTCTCGATTCAGCTGAACGCTTGGCGCCCCTCGCCGAAGACGGCATAGTGGACATCGAAGATGGTTTGATCCGCGTGAGGCAGGAACATCGTTTTCTGATTCGATCTGTTGCTGCCGCTTTCGACGCCTATCCATACCGCTCCCCCAGTTAGCACAGCCATCGTGCCGCAACAGGATCCGGTCGCGTCGCGTAGGGGGTCGAGCGCCCGCGTCTACCGTGATCTCCACGATCGCCGGCCATCCCACGATGATTGCCGACGAGCTGCGCCGCCAAGGCGGCGTGTTCATCGATAGTATCGAGCTCCAAGCTGAAATCGGTCGCAATCCCTCGGCCGGCGCCCCGCCTGCGCGAGGCGCGCTATCGCGCAGAGCTGGTCCCAAAGCGTGAGACCGCCGCAGCCGAACCCGGTCCGCTGGTATAGCTTGATGGCCGGCGTACATGGCCGGAGCGCGACGAAAAGCCCGGCATTTGCGCCGGGCCAATCGCCAATATGATTCGGTTCTCAGCAACGGACGAATTAGAGAAGAGTCCTCGCGTCCGGTCAGTTCGGATTCTGACATTGCGATGCTTGCTCGCGAGCTTCGCATGTCGTGTTGCTGTCCCGCACGCTCGTTGACGCGAGCGCGACGAGGGGCGGCTGCGCTTTAACGCGCAACACGGCCCTAGTAGGTAGCATTCGAAACTGATGTGAAGCCTGAATCGAAACTAGTCCCGTCAGCTGGTTGAAACTTAATCAGCCACCAAAGTGGTTATGTTCGATAATCATGATGTGTCCATCACAAAATTGAAAAATATATTTGAGAAAAACAGGGGAGGTTTGAATGGAAGCTGCCCGCCGCTTTCGCGCAATGGCGTTGCTTGCGCATCCACCTGAGAGAAGCTCGAAAGTGCTCGCACAAGCAGAGTATTGGGAGCATCTGGCGGCTGCGGCTTTGGCTCACTGAGGTTCGGCCGGACGATTGTTTGTCCTTTCTATTTTCCAAACTATTTTGAGGCAGGTGATGTCCAGGACGCGTCAGATTGATTCTTCTGCTATTCTGAGCGAACGGCTCCGAGCGCTTGTGGCGGAGCTTAGAGAGGTGGAGAAGCTTCGAAGTAAGCTCCGGCATGTAGAAGCGAGAACGATGGGCAGAAGACGGCGCACCAAAGCGAGCGGCAGATCGAGAGCAGTTTAGAGATCCTCCGGGTCCGAAGATAGATTCGCGTTCGCTCACTCGCGCGATTTCCATGCATGGATCACCCGCGATCATCGCATCTGCCATTATTTAGAGAAATGCTGGTGCCTTCATCCCGCAGCCAGCCTCGCCGATTGTGCCCTGCAAAATGTCGCACCCTGCCGGGCTGGCGTGCCTGACAATGTGCAACCTAACGCGGCGGTGAGACTGGGCGTCTATTCGGGACGCAGCCGTCACTCCCATTTTCGTTCGACGTTGCACCTCGAAATATAGCAACCAGTCGATCACCTTCCCAAAGCTCAACGTCATGCCCGCCATCCATTTGCTCGGCTCGACGTCTCGCGGCCTGTTCGTCAATGCAGTCGAGTTTTGCGGCGCAGATCACTCGCCGCCTGCTGTCCACCACGAACACTTTGTAGCGCATGATGCAGCCCCACTCCGAAAGGGACCGTCATCGTAATCGAATGTCCGTCTAAGGCAGTGCCAAACCACGTGCGGGCCCGCGGAACCTTTGTACGTGTGGCAATTCGGCAATACCAGCTCCTGGGAATTCATCCCTCGCTCGGCGGCGAGCCCAGGTACCGTGCCTAGCATATCGAGCTACCTCAGCGGCGTAATCTCACCGCGTATCGAAGCGTGCGGCTCAAGCTTCGAGTAGCTACCAAATGCGATCAGCAACACACCGAGCCAGGCCGTCCAGCTGCGCGCTTCGTCGTGCGCCTCTCGCAACGCGCGCGCTCACCGGCATAGCTTGAGGTGAGTCGGCGGGCGCGGCGAGAAGCTGCTCAACCTCGACTTGGCCCGGCATACGCTCAAATCTGGCGGCGCGATGGATTCATTGTGCTCCTGACGCGAGATCCAGGTCCGAATGCGAGCCAACTCCAGCAGCTCACGGTCGAGCCTCGGCGATCGCCGGACATCACGCCTTTGGTTCCCTATGCGATCCACTGCTGTCTTATTCGTGCTGAGGTGCATCGGATGTTAAGGGTTGGTTTAGTTCCCGGCATGATCATTGGGGACCACAAGGGGCGCGAGCATGAAATTGCACCATGCCAATACCTTGGAAAGGATCGACAAGGTCGCGGATCACGACAGTGGCGGGGCAGCAACGTGCCCCGTCACTCTCGACCAATTGGATTTCTCGACCTCCAATCGCGACGAGGTCCTGGCCCTACTTGCGCGAAGCGGTCAGTCACAATCCATTATTTGGCTCGTCGTGGTCGCATTGGCCGCGGGCTTTGGATTGGGATGGGCTGGCGCTCGGTACGGTCCCGCAACCATCTCGGCTCTCAACCAAAGTGCTCAGATAGAAACGGCTTCGCGCCGCATGCCGGACACAAAGCCAGGCGGTAAGGCCGAAAGCACCCGAAAGGTGTCATCAGGATCAGGCTCGCGAACACCGCCTGGTTTAGGTCAACCCTCCACACTCAGCGCGAGCCTTGCTCCGAAGCCTCTAGCCAAGGCGGCGAGTGGGGTGCAATCGGCGGAGGCTTCGAACCCAGCTTCTTCGGGTGTCGAGACGGACATGTCTGTGACGGGCTCGGTCCAGCCTACAGGGCCGCTCCTGTCGGTCCCCGACACAAGGCCGACGACTATTGAGGGTTGGGCAGTCCTTGACGTTCGCGGTGGAACGGCGGTGCTCGAAGGACCCGATGGGATTCGAATGGCGGCACGGGGCGACATAGTCCCCGGCATCGGGCGAGTCGACTCTATCGTGCGTTGGGGCAACCGCTGGATAGTTGCAACAGCGAGCGGACTAATCTCGACGCGATAGACGTGCGCGCTTTCGGCAAAAAGGCACGGCACCATTTTGATGCATCGTCGAAATTACCGCTAACACCAGACTTCAAACGATTAGCTGCCATTCGTCACTCCCGGCATTCGGACAGGCGGCAAAGGCGCCTTTACATCTTGAAGAAGCCGATATCGCGCCGCAGTCTAATGGTTATCCTTTAACCTGCCCTCAATTTTCCAATCCGTGTGGTCGCCGACATTCATCGCGATGCGAACTCGAGCGGCCGGCATGTGGGCTATGATTGCGGCCGAAGCTGCCCTCGAACGCACCAAGAGGATCGCCAAGGGCAGCGGTACGTTGGACGCCTCAGGAGCTTAGGGAAGAAACTGCACGACAGCTCACAAAGCAGCAGACGGCGAATGTCCTCACTGCGTCTCGCATAGAGCCCAATGAAATCGGGCGGTGGTCTCGCGAAATAATTCGTTAGCTCCTCTGTGCCTAATCTTGGAACGTGCCGCCCACCGTCGATTGCGGCACATGGAATGGGAATGCCGGCCCCGGCTGCTTACCCCATCCTGCGGCTGGGGCCGTGTTGAACTTGCTCAGCATCGTTCAATCCAGGCCACAACTATGCTTAGAGGCATTGCTATCGCGCTATTTGGAATGGGCATCTTCTCTCAGCTTGATGGAGCGCTCTTCAGGGGGCGAAATACTGAGGCCGCGATCAGGCTTATCCGGGAGATCAGCCGCGGGTTTGGTTTCTAGACGGGCGGTCATCGGAAATTCCAGGCCCGACAGCTCGGCTACGGCGGATTGGCCAATCCTGAATGCACAGTCTCAGTCCCCGGGCATAAGGCTACTTCGGCTCATGCTTGCCAGCCAACTCGCGAGCAGCCATGTTGAGCTCCAGCTCTCTGAGCTGTTCGATCAACTGCTCTATGATCTCGTCATAGTCGGATGGCGTCAAAGAATGAACGCCGCGCAATGCCAGCTGGTCCTGAAGAATCCTCACCATCATAGCTTTGACGCCCATGCGTCTTCATCCAAAAACTAGATCGTCACAAACGTCGATCACAACTCGACGCCGAACATTGCATGTGCAACGCAAGACTAGGAAAATGTATCCGGCGGAGGAAGAGCCGTCGCACCGCACTATTTCTTCAACAGTATTCCCTTCGTTCGCGCTATCCGCCCTACTGATCCGGCGTAGCCGCCTGATTCGGCGGCGATCGTCGATGCGCCAACGCCCTGCCTGCCCAGCGTGACCCAACCGTCGAACCTCCTGCGCAGCCCATTGCTCGGGCTTTGGTGTTTTCATGGGGTGCTCGACCTGCACAAATCGGAGAAGGTTTCGTCGTCGGCAACGATTACTTCGATAGGGGAGCTAGATAGTTTCGGTCGAGGACCGTCGGTCTTGTGGCGCCGTCGAACAGCACCGTTATGCCGCTCGTACGAATGCCAATTGCAACAACGGTCCCGGTCTTGTGGGCTAAGTGTGGGAACTGAACGATCCCAAGCCCGCTCATCCGGAAGCGACAGCCGACGATAAGCCTGTCAGTCTGCTGAGCGATCATGGGTAAATCCCGACCCGTCTGATTGTGAACCGACGAGACGCTTCTCTGCGTTCGTCTTACCCTTTGTCTTTGCTGTGACGAATTGAACTCCGACGTGAGACCCGTCCACCCAAATCAGCTCGCATCGTCGAAATGCCAGACCCGTGGACGACACAGCACCAAGAAGAATTCCTGTGCTTTCAGGGGGTCTGTCGAGCCTTCGACCTCAAGCTTGGCACCGCTTGCAGAGGCGTCGACAAGAATACAGCTGCGTCGCCACGTTCCATCGACACCCATGATGCTGACGGTATGCTTGTGTTCAAACCGAACACGGTACGCCTTTCGATTGTTGCCCGTCATCTGCAATCCCCAATTTCAAATCAGTCTCTCCAAATAAATGCGCCGCGTCCCTGCGCGCCTCTGCAATGAGCAAATCGATCTTCGCCGACTGAGCTAGTAGAGTTGTTCTGGTCATGTCATTCAGTTTGGTCTGTCCCACGATCGATCCGATGCAGCAATTCGCGAATTCAAGCATGAAGATGGCTCGATGGATGTCATCTTTTGTTTGAATTTCGAGCGCTTGAACTTGGGACAACAGAGCGGCGACGTTCGCTAGAATCTCAGGCAGTCTCTGGCACGAGGGACTTGCATCAGACTTTGCTTTGTGGGGTTGCCGAAAGTTTAGCACTGACGACATCGTCTCAAATCTCTATTGCGGGTCGGCGTGGTTGTGCCGAAAGTGATCAAAAAAGCGATGATGAGAAATAGAGCTATACGCGAGTACAACGGACAGGCCAACTCGGACTAGCCTTGCCATGACAATCATGGCCGCGCCGCTGTTCGGAATTTACGCCAAAGCGGTTGACAAACAGTTATGAGGTTGCGGGCGGCCGGTACTGTAGTATGCAAGTTGCATCGAGGACGCTATCGAAATTCGGCGAGCATGGCTCGCGGAATACGCTGGGCATCGGAGCCAAGTTGGCCAAGTAGCGACTAAACGCCAGACCGGACCCGAACTAGATCATCCCCTTCCTCGTGACCCGCAAGCTACGGACGTAATAGCCTTGTCGCTGAACGGTTGACCTAATCTCGTCGCTTACTTTGAGAATTCTTTTTCTGCTCTTGCGCCACTTTTTTGCAGAGTAAGCCCCCGGTATCGCGGAGCCTGCGCTTAGAACGAGCAAGTCACGCTTCCCATTGCGATAGACATCAAACACTTTTCGCCCCCGCTGATCGTATCGAAGTAAACACGAAATATGTTTTGGTCATTCCGATCGACCAGCCTACTACCCCGAACTGCTTTGCGGGTTGCAAATATGCAACGCTTCGCAACGATCTGCCTCACGGCGTTGCCTAGCCAGCGAAAGAGCGACAGCAAATAGCGGCTCACCGATATCAGCTTCACGCCTTTCAAGGAACCGGAAGCGCCGTTATCGCTTTTTGGGCTATTGGAGTGACAGACGGGCACGCCAAAACTTCATGCCGTCTCATAAGCGAATGATGCCTCACATACCAATGAGAATATCGTAAAGTACGGCATGGAATTAGGGGCGCATTCCTGCAGGTCCTCTGGTGCTCGATCTTGGCCACGTCAAGATCCGCAACCTTGCAACACTAATGAAGACTGCGCCGGCCGCGCTCCAGTGAGATGAAAGCCAGGGAGCGACAGGGTTGCTTTAGCAAAAAGCGATCTCGATGCCTGCCAGCGCCCACAACTCGTTGGCCGCCGATGTGCTAAAAGGAAGGTTCGGTTCCTCGCTAGTTCATTTTCCTGTTCACATGTTAGCTGAGCGTCTCAACACATAGCGCGGCAGTGCGGGTTGTAGCGGATGCCACAGATTTTGTTGGGTCTATGTCAACATGAAGTCCCTTACCCGAGATCGAGGCGCGAACCAATGCAGGCGCTCGCGGGAGACCGGTGCTTAGACACTGTATGCGAAGTACAAGTCTTCTTTGTAGTCGAAAATGTAAGCTTCAACGCCCGTGACGCTTACAGAAAAGTAAGATGACGTATCGTGATCGAAGCCGCAATACACTCCCGAGGCTTCCGGTTTGATCACTAAATGCGAACGCTCACCATGGTGGTACAGGTTCGGTAATGCGCCCGTAACATAGCAATGCCTGCCGTGGTCGTATGCGCTAACGAGGCCGTCTCGTACGCGCACGCTCATCCTGAGAGATACAGAGGCTTCGAATTCATGAACGCGGACGATAGCGCGTCCGAGAGTGTGGGCCAAGGCAACCGCAGCCACGGCAGCCCGAACGTGCACCTTCATGAATTTCCTATCGATGGGCGTTCAGAAAGGAAAGCGCGGCGGCCCGACGCGCGAACGCCTCAGGTGCCGCGCCAACTCCGCCCCGACATCACCCAGGATATCGGCGATGTTGACTTCAACGAAGCAAAGAGCATGCCCAGAGGGACCGGAGCGGGATTCAATAGCTGCTCCACTACCTGTCACGAAGACTCATATGTTGCAGCGCGACTTGCCTCGTGTGTGTGGCCGGCGGGGCGCCACAACGGATTGGAAACCGCCCCCGAGGAAGGTTTCTAGCAGGCCGTTGAAAAAAGGCGCTCGCCGCCGACCGGCGACCGTGATTCATTGGCTCCGACGAGATTCGGAGGTGGTGCGTGCGCGGCGGCGACAATCGAACGGCGAGCTGTTCAGCTACGTCGACCTGGAGGCGCGGGTGCGTCGTGATCATCCGCTGCGAACGATCCGGACGATGGTGAACGAGGCACTGTCGGCGCTGGAGCGGGAGTTTGCCGCGCTCTATTCGCCGATTGGGCGGCCGTCGATCCCGCCGGAGAAGCTGCTGCGGGCGATGCTGTTGCAGGCGTTTTATTCGATCCGCTCCGAGCGGCTTCTGATGGAGCGGCTGGAATACGACCTGCTGTTCCGCTGGTTCGTCGGAATACTGGAGGGTTCAAATAGGTCCCGCGTCGCAGATCTCGCCGCAAGTCCAGCGCGGGACCTATTTGAAGCTGGATTGAACGAAGCCGCGTCTTGTGAGCGAGGACCTATGGGGGCTCGATCTAGGCGCCGGTAGGCGCGATTGACCCGATGTCGGGCCCGCGAGCGAGTGTGGCCGCAGATTGCCGCTGATGTTGGCAGCAGAGGATGCCGGCGTCGATAGCGTCGAACGGCGCGTCAAGCCCAAGCGGCTGACTATCGCCCGTTCGCCGCGCGTTCTGAGCGTGCTTGATCGTTCCGACGGAGAACGTCGGCATGGCGATGCCTGCAGTGGGAGCGAACAAGTCGAGGTAGTCGGTCATGATGTATCGCAGCGAGGTGCTGCGCGTCGCGGCGTTTGCGCACGCGGCACAGGCCCAATCTCGACCATGCGGCCTCCGCAGATGGGGCACAAGTCGAGGCGGTGACCAATGAGGATGGCGCAGCGCTCACGATAGTCGACAGCTTCGGCAGGCGGAGGTGGTTGCGGCGCCTTTAGCGCCGCTCGGATGCGCGCGAGTTTGGCGACGCGGCAGGCGTTCGCCAGGAAGCCAAAATGACGGATGCGGCGAAACCCCTTCGGCAATACGTGGAGCAGAAAGCGACGGATGAACTCGTCAGTCTCGAGCGTCATCACTTTGGATTTGTTGCCGGCGCGATAATCCTTCCACCGGAAGCGGACGTGGCCCTGCTCACAGGTGATGAGCCGGCCGTTGGCGATCGCAACGCGATGGGTGTAGCGCCCGAGATACGCCAGAACCTGTTCTGGTCCGCCGAAGGGACGCTTGGCGTAGACGACCCACTTGACCTTGCGGAGGGCGTTTAGATGGCGGGCGAATGCAGCCGCTTCACTCAGGTGGTCGAGGTGGCCGAAGAACTGGAGCTTGGTGCTATCGAACGCCGCCTGGAGGCGCTCCAGGAATAGCCGACGATACAATCGTGACAGGACGCGAACGGGAAGGAAGAAGCCGGAGCGGCAGCCAACCCAGCTTCCATCAGGGGCAATCCCGCCGCCCGGCACGAGGCAATGGGCATGCGGATGATGCGTCAGGGTCTGCCCCCAGGTGTGGAGAATGGCGATCATCCCAGTCTCGGCACCGAGATGCTTCGGGTCGGCGCTGATGAGACGGATCGTCTCGGCCGCCGTCTTGAGCAGGATGTCGTAGACCACCGCCTTGTTCTGCAGCGCGATAGCGGCTACTGGCGCCGGCACGGTGAAGACAACATGGAAATAGGGGACCGGCAGCAGATCGGCTTGGCGATCGGCGAGCCATTGGGCGCGCGCGAGGCCTTGGCACTTTGGACAGTGCCGATCGCGACAGCTGTTGTACGCGACGCGAACCAGGCCGCAGTCGTCGCACCGCTCGACATGGCCGCCGAGCGTCGCTGTGCGGCACGCCTCGATGGCTGCCATCACACGGCGCTGGTCGGATGTGAGCCGAGAGCCCTGCGCGGTACGGAACGCAGCGCCGTGGCGGCGGAAGATGTCCGCCACCTCAAGCACGGGGCGCATATGCGCGGCTTAGTGGGGTGGGATCACCGTGATGGAGAGCCCATCGAATGGGCTGGTCGTGCGAGCGAGCAGATTGGTCGCAACCTGCGCGTAGCGGGCGGTCGATCCGAGGTCGGCATGTCCGAGCAAGACCTGAATGATGCGGATGTCGATCCCGCTTTCCAGGAGATGAGTCGCAAAGGAGTGCCGGAGCGTGTGGACAGTGATCGGCTTGGCAATCCGAGCGCGTCGGCGGGCGGCGCGGCAGGCCGCCTGGACGCAGCGGACGCTGACATGTTCGCTTGGGTCTTGGCCTGGAAATAGCCACAGCCCCGGCCGTGTTCGCGTCCAGTACGCACGCAGAATATCCAGCAGCCGAGGAGAAAGCATCGCGTAACGATCTCTGCCGCCCTTGCCGTTCTCGATGTGGATCAACATTCGCTTGCTGTCGATCGAGCTCACCTTCAGGCGTACGACCTCGCTAACCCGTAAGCCAGCCGCATAAGCCGTCGCCAGCACGACGCGGTTGCGCACCCCTGTAACCGCGTCCAGAAAGCGCTCGATCTCTTCGGCACTAAGCACGAGGGGGAGCTTGTCGGGCTTCTGGCCGCCGATGATCCGCTCGAATGCCTCCGTCTGCCCGAGTGTGATGCCGTAGAAGAACCGCAGCGCGCAGGCCACCTGATTGATGTGGGACCACGAACGCTTTTGGCCGATGAGGTGCAGTTGGTAGGCACGGACCTGCTCGAAACTCAACCGGTCCGGGGCGTCGCCGAAATGGCGGCTAAACTTTGCGATCGCATAGATATAGGATTGCTGAGTCGACGGCGACAGATTGCGGACCGTCATGTCCTCGATCATACGCTGCCGAAGAGGGCTCATCGTAGCCATCTGGGTCTCCTGTCTTGAGAGGGGTGGTGCGAAGACCAACATCCTCTCAGACAGGACACCTCAGTACAGCAGGCTTGCCTCCACTCCCGCGTAGCGGGTTCGTTCAATCGGCGTTGACGCCGCCGCCTGGGACCATTCGGTGTTCTCGAAGAACCGCGACCGGCTGCTGGAAGGCGACATCGCGGCCAAGTTCCTGGCGGCGGTGCTGGCACAGCTCAAGGTGAAGAAGCTTCTATCGAGCGATCACTTCTCGGTTGATGGCACGCTGATCGAGGCCTGGGCCTCGATGAAGAGCGTCAAGCCCAAGGACGGCTCGGACGAGCCGCCGGCGCAAGGCGGGCGCAATGCCGATGCGGACTTCCATGGCCAGAAACGCTCGAACGACACCCATACGTCGACCACCGATCCGGACGCCAGGCTCTACCGCAAGGGCAAAGGCAAGGAGACGAAACTGTGCTTCATCGGGCACGGGCTGATGGAGAACCGCCACGGCCTGCTGGTCGACGCCTGCCTGACGCAGGCCGACGGGCATGCCGAGCGGGTGGCCGCGCTGCACATGATCGAACCTCGTGCCGACCGGCCGACAGCGATCACGCTTGGCGCCGACAAAGCCTACGATGCAGAAGACTTCGTCAACGAACTGCGCTCGATGAACGTGACGCCGCATGTTGCACAGAACACCAGCGGCCGTAGTTCTGCGATTGACGGACGAACGACCCGGCACGGCGGCTATGCCGTCAGTCAGCGCATCCGCAAACGGATCGAGGAGGCCTTCGGCTGGATCAAGACGGTCGCCGGGCAAGAGAAGACCCGCTTCCGTGGCCGTGATCGCGTCGCATGGGCCTTTACCTTCGCTGCCACCGCCTACAATCTGGTGCGGCTGCCCAAGCTGATCGCGGAGACCGGCTGATGGCCAAGGTGCCCGGCTTCGCCAAGGCCTTTGTCGGCCGCTGGCGCATCGTCGAAATGGACAACTGGGACAGCGACTTCCTCGATCTTGTCGAAGAGGCGCATCTCACCTTCCAGGGCAAATCCAATGGCGAAATCGCCTTTGGGGCTCTCAAGGGCTTCCTGGACGTGCGCTACGGCACCCGCGACGGATCGGCCTGCGCGGAGTTCTCATGGGAAGGGCACGACGAGAATGATCCCGTCTGCGGTCGCGGATGGGTCATGATCGGCACTGCAGGCAGGCTCGTCGGCCACTTCTACATCCACAATGGCGAGGAGTCAGGCTTCGTTTGCGAACGCGGCTGAGTTCTTCAACAGCCTGCTAGATCAACGCCAGTGGGCTGTGTAGCACTTCTCGCCAGCTTGCGGGGCTTCAATCATGGAACAACCGAGACGTGCCACACTATGCTTGTGATGCTGCGTTGCTTCGATCGGATAGGCACTCGGCTTACTGTTTCTGCGACAGCATCACTGCGTGGCGCGGTGAACTTGATCGTCAAGTCCCCGAAGCCGCAGCTTTTTGCCCAAGCTGAGCTGATAGTACGATGCTGTTGACCGCGCGGTAGGCGAACACGATGGCCGGACCGATTGTGATGCCTGCCCCGGGATAGATTCCGCGCATTGGCGAGGTCATGTCGTTGCCGCAAGCATACAGACCTGAGATCGGCCAACCATTTCGGTCCAAGACCTTTCCGTAAGTATCAGTTGCCAATCCAGTCGCCGTGCCGAGCGTTGCCGGAACAATTGGCAGCGCTACAAAAGGGCCATTTCTGATCGGTCCGAGATTTGGATTTTTCGTTCCCAGCGCTGGATCGCCCAGCGTGCGATTAAAGGCTGATTCGCCGCGCTTGAAGAGCGGATCGCGTCCTTCGGCAGCGTGCGCGTTGTGTTCCTCGATCGTCTTCTGGAGCTCTCCGGCCTCCAGTCCCAACTGCTTCGCGAGTTCCGCAATCGTGCGGCCGACCTTTATGTAGCCGAGGCGCGCGTATTTACCGATGCTCAAGGTCCAGGGCCAGGGGAGTAAATGTCCCATGCCTCTCAGGCGAACGAAGTCCTGGTCGCAGATGAAGTAGAACCGCTTATCTGTCGGATATCCGCTTTTGAACATTGCGAGGCAAATGTCATGGTACGAGTTCGACTCGTTGACGAAACGACTTGCATTTGGCCCCACAGCAATGACGCCGGGACGGCCGCGATCGAGCCAGCCGTAGGGGACAATTTGCTCGGCGCTGCCGCTCCTCAATACCGACACCGGCGTCCAAAAGCCGGCTGAGGCGACATCATTGTCAATCGCAGCTCCGAGCTTTGTCGCAAGCTGAATACCGTCGCCGGTGACATCGGGATGGGCCAGCGTCTCGTTGTGCTGGTGGGCGCCGCTGAGCTGCGCTCTCAATTGCGCATTACGAGCAAAGCCGCCCGTTGCCAGAATCACTCCATGCGAGGCGCGCAGGCGAATATGAGAGTCGATCAGCTTGACGACTGCCCCGGTGACACGCCCCTCTTCCTTGATCAGCTCTATGAGAGGAGACGAGGGCCAGATTTCCACGCCGCGCTTGCGTAGGCTCACGAGCAGCCGCGCGATCAGGGCGTTGCCTCCGCTGAGCTCGGTGCCACGCCTGTAACTTAAGCGATCCCACGCGTACCGGCTGACGCGGCGCAAGACATGTTTCAGCGAAGTTAAAGATTGGAACGGGTTCAGGAAGCTTCGCACCTCGCCCGATGAGATCATCATTCCACCGAGCACAACGCGAATTGGGTCGCCCAACAACTCGAAGTCAGTGCCGAGAAGCCGCCCATCGTAGGGTGCAGGGCTCAGTGCGCGGCCCTTGTCTACCCCGCCGTTTTGGCTTGAATGATAGTCAGGGGCAGTCGAGAGCGTGAACTTGACCTCTGTTCCGTTCTCAAGTGCGGCGAGTGCAGTTGGGCCGTCCTCAAGATAGGCCTCAACAAAGCTCGCCCGATAGGAGGCGCCAAGTTCATGCTTCAGGTAGGTCCTCGCTTTCGTGAGCGAGTCATCGATGTTTGCGGATCGCGCCTGGGGTGAACAAGGAACCCAGATCATGCCATTCGACAGAGCTGTCGTGCCGCCAAGTCGCGGGGATTTCTCGCATACGGTGACGCGCAGTCCGGCCTTTGCCGCATAGAGGGCCGCCGACAGTCCGGCCGCACCGCTCCCGATCACGAGAACATCTGTTTCCCAATCATGATCCGGCCCGCTTCCTCCCGCCAATACCGCGGTCTTATGCTCAGTTGCTTGGCCCATTGGCTTGTCCATTTCGGTCCCGCTGCAATATCTTGCGATCAACGTCAGTGATTTCGCGCAAGCGGGACGGCCTTGAACTCCTCAGCGGCTGCCTTCACTGCCCGTTCGATTGGAATTCTTTCAATGGACGAAGCGCCGACGAACCCGACACACTGCGTCGATCGATAGACCTCGACCGTATCTTGCGGCTCCGCGATTGCCCCGCCGTGGCAAAGCAGGATCACGTCAGAGCGCACGCTTCTCGCCGCCGCATTGATGTCGTTGATGCGCCTGATCGCTTCTCGAATTGACTGCCCCTCTTCATGGCCCACGAGGCCGCCGCGCGTTGCACCAACATGGGGCACGATGCAATCAGCACCGATGCTTGCCATCGCTTTGGCGTCTTCTGGGCTCGCCACATAGGCCAGCGAGAAAATGTTCTTCTTGCGAGCCATCGCGATCATCTCGAGCTCGCGTTCGAAGCCGAGCCCGACGCGGCCGCGGCGATCACGCCATTTTTCGCCCATGGTGGAGATGGTCGGATAATTGATCACGCCGGAGAAGCCAGCAGCCCAGAACTTGTCAAGAAGCGCATTAAGATCGAGCCGGAGCGGATCCCAGGCTTCCACACCACCGATGACCGGCACGGAAGAGACGACATTGCGAATTTCCGCCGCAAGCTCAAGCGTACGCGCGTTGGAATCGCCAATCCGGCTCGTGGGAAGCCCCATGAGTCGCGACAGCCCGGTGCTGTAGACCACCAGCAGGTCGGCGCCTCCGAGGACGGCGCACTTGGCAACCAAGCCGCAACTGCTTCCAGCGGCAAGGACCGCTTTTTGCTCTGCGACTTGACTTGCAATCCTCGAAAGAATTTCGGCGCGCTCAAACATCCGCATCGCGATCAGTCTCCTTGTCCCAATTGTTTGAGGATCCATGTCGCGGCCGCCTCGGAGAATTCGGGATCGTTGATGTGGCAGTTCAGTTCGCGGATTGTGACTTTTGGCGGGAGATGGTTCTTGACCGCATCGAGCCAAGCCCGGTCGGCATCGGCGTTGCGAAAAATTCCGCCATCACGGTCGTAATCGGAAACACCTTTCGTTGGCCAAAGGACGATTGCAGGCCCCTCTGCCCGCGACAGCCGCTCGGCCGTGAGGCGGCCGATGCTCTCGTTCTCGGAAATGCTCGTGCGCATGAGCGTGGTATAGGGGGTATGCACGTAGAATTGGCGGCCGCGAAATTGATCAGGCACACTCGAAGGCGGACCAAAATTGACCATATCGACCGCGCCAGGCGCGATCACTTGAGGGATCAATTGGCGTGAAGCTGCCTTGAGTCGATCTGGACCAGCGCTCGCGGTCCCGCCGACGATTTCGTCAGCGAGCTCCGTTGTGGTGAGATCGATGACAGCGTCGAATTCGTCGGCCGCGATCAGCTGCTCCATTTTCCGGCCCCCAGCGCCATTGGCAGGAAAGACGATCGTGTCTACGCCGGCTTGCGCAAGGCGGGCCATGCACAAATTTGCCGCGGGCGTCGTCACACCAAAGGCCGTGATCGCGACGATCTTCTTGTTTCGTCTCGCTTTTGCCCGCCTGTAGTGCATCGCGGCGATGGCCCGCCCGGCATTTTCAAGTACCCTTTCAGTAAACGCGTTGATGCCGAAGAGATCGACCAGCGTCGGATAGAGAATAATGTCACTATGAACGGCCAATTCGGCGAGAAGCGCTGGTCTTGCACTGCTCACCAGCAGCTTGGGAAAGCCATAAGGCAAGTCAGATACGACGTCGCCGAAAGCCGCACTCCCCTTACCACCGGCAACGCCGATAATCGCGCTGATGGTGCCTGATGCCTGGAGATCATGAACATTGACGCGCGTTGTTGCGGCTATCTCTTTCAACAGCTCAGCGGGCGAAGCGACGCGATCGCGATTGCCATCAGCTTGCTTCGTCCTGCCTGCTATGCTCGAGGTGCCGACATCGATCAGAACGGTCTTGCGGCCGCAGGTCGCGATAATATCCGCAAGGTAAGACACTTCGCGCCCCTTGGTATCAAGTGTCGCCACGATCGCGACTGCGCCCGAAAGTTCGGACGGGCTACCATCGCGGACCGACCCCTGGGCGTCCGTGCAATGGTGAGACACGATTTTCCTCCCGGAACGTTTTTAACAACAAGAGGTCTAAACCGAGCTCAAACCGCGAATAAGAACGGCAGAAGGTCTAAATGGGTAAGGTTGGGTAGCACCTCCCTGGAAATTTGTTGTAGGGTTGCGCCCTCGTCTCGCGGCGCATGGCATCGGCACCCGCGCATTGTCGGTGGACGAGATTGTTGGCTCTCCACTGAGACGCGCACCGCGGCGTCGACCTGTCCTGACGCGCCGATGACAATGCCGACAGAAAAGGTGCCGCTGCTGGATTGCTCCAACAGCGGCTCAAGTCCAGGGAGGAGGCAGACGAACCGGTCTGCCAGCGGAGGTACAAATCGAGTCCGCTATGCGCGCTCGCCTGGGGCACAAAGTTGCTGTCAAGCTAAGCCTTTGCTCGCCCCCATGGTCGGAATTTCTACATCGCCGAACGGCACTTCAGGATCACGAATAACGGTGCGAGCTTGAGCGAGGCCTCGCTTGGAACGGGTTTGAAGAGGCCGTCGCGGCCCGAACCCGGTCGTGCGTCCAAAGTTGACACCCGATCTTCCTTCCGGAACATTCTCAACACAGGTTTGTCTAGACCGCTCTGACACGGCGTATAAGATCAGCGCCACGTCCAACTGGGTAGATTTGGGTAGAAGTGGTGAAAGCGACGCTTGTCGGCAAACTCGTCACGCACCTGTCGGCTGCACCTCAGAGCGCGACCGTAGAAGTCTACGCGCCGTCTTTGCGACGCCTTTCAGAAGGCTCCATGCTCGTCATGGCCACCTTGCCTGTCATTGACTGGAACGACTGCCTTTTGCAAGACTTGCGAACACTTCCCAAGAGGACATCCGATAATGTCTACGCCGCGATAGTCATGATCGATCCCTTCGCGTGCTGGGAGGATGTTGCCGAGTTGTTGAACGACGCTGGAATCAACGGGTTGATGAATTTTCCACCTGCATCCCTCATTGAGCGAGCAACCACTGGCGTGCCCGTTGACAGCGCACAGGAGCTCGAACTTCGGCGAATGGAATGGTTTGCACACCTCGGATTCAAGATCTTGTTCGCCGCGGGTCATCGTTCCGAAGTCGCAGCAGCCGAGAGGCGACTTGGCTCGCATCTCCAGGGCATCGTCCATCTGCCGGAGGAGGCTCTCAAACTGTCGATTGGGCGAGAGATGAAGCTGGTCGGCCTCAATGACCAGGATTCGTCAGTTCCGACGTTCGCGCTCCTTGATGGGACAGGCGCGATGCGAAAAAGGTGAAGACAGGAGCTACTCCAGGATTCGCAGCTTCTTGATCTTGTTGTATAATGTTTTTCTTGAAAGACCGAGAGACTTGGCGGTCTTTCCGCGGTGAAGCTTGTTGCGTTTCAAGCCTTCGATGATCCACTCGCGTTCGGAGAATGTAGCTGTCGGCTTGACGGATGATGACCCGGTCAATAGCGGCTTCAAGACATCAGCGGTAATATGCGTCTGCTGCAGAGTCACCAGCCGGTTGACGATCTGGCGTAGTTCCTTAAGGTTGCCGGGCCAATTGTGACCAGCGAGCACCAAGAACGCAGAATTTTCAATTGCGAGCGTCGGGGCGTTCGAGTCTCCCTTCGCCTCGACCGTGAAATGCTGAATGAGCTGCGGAAGGTCCTCCAGGCGGTCCGGCAAGGCGGGTAACTCAATATCGAGCCCGGCAAACAGGGCGAGAAGCCGGGGACATAGCACAGTTTGAAGGCTCGCGGCGCGAGCGACGGAAGCGGTTGCGATGATCCGCGCAGTAGAGCGCACAGTGGATACCCCGTTTAAGGGCATGAAAGCGCCGGCCTCAAGGTAATCGGCAAGACGCTCCTGCCCGTCCCGGGACAGCTGATCCAGATGCAGCAGCAACACGGCAGTATCGCTTGCACTTTCCAACAGTGACAGTTGACGTCGCCTATTTTCACTGCGCTCGGCCCCGAACAGCGCACCGATCGTATCGATTGCTGGCCCCGGCCGGCAATGAAACAGCGCCGGCTTGGTGTGTTTCCGATCACTGAAGGCATGAACAAGGCTCGCTATACGCCTTTTTCCTGAGCCCGTCTCACCCCAAACGAGCACGGGATTGGGATTGGCAGCCAAGCGTTTCGCAGTCTCGAGGACGCGCTTCATGATTGAGGACTGTGCGATCACTCCATGCTTGAACCCGCTCAACTGAAGCTGGCGCTCAAGGAGATCGACCTTCTCCCGCAGCAAGTGAATGGTCTTGAACCCTGAGGTGACTTCAAGGACTGACATTTCCAATGGGACGCGATCGAGCGAAGAGCCGCCGATGAACCCTTGGACACCAGTTTCGCGACAAATATCCAGCAATTCGTCGGGTTTCGTTATCGGTCCGCCACCCAGCAGGCAGATCGCGTTTCTGTTGATGGATTGAGCGACACGCGCAACAGCGCTCGTACGCGCAGCAAGCTCCGCCAGGCTAATCGACGGATCAGATCCGCTTTCCAGGCCGCGATTGAGATTGAAGTTGATACAGATGGCCTGAGTGCCAGCTTCGACCATCTGTTTTACTTCGGCCTGGGTCCGCGTATAACCAATGGTCATCAGCCCGCGCCTTGCGGCCTTCACCAGGAGCTCAATTTCCCGAGCGTAGCCGAGGCCGCATTTCTCAAGCAATGACCTCCTGTATCCATCGATGTGGATCACGGATGGAAAGTTGGTGACGCCGGAGAAGCCCCACCTGATGATCCGATCGAGCCAATGGTCAATATCGAGCTGCGGATCGAAGGTACAGGCTCCGAAAAATACCGGCAATTTCGTGCTGGGCAGGATCTCTGTTCGGCCGAACGCGGCCACGAATTCGTTGCAACTGCGGATAGGTAGAATTGAGGCCGGCGAAGAGCCACCCATCGCGCGAAAGCGGCCAGCATTGAGCGCAAGCACGAAATCCGCCCCTGCGCGTTCGGCAGCTCTCGCAGTCATGCCCGATCCGATTGCTGCCCCGAGCACAAACGAACGGGAATTCCGGAAGAACTGCCTGATCCCGCCGCCCTTTACCTGGTCCACCCGCGTGTGCATCCCGGCCCGCCTCCTGCAGGGCGGTTGCGAAGACTAGCTCCAATTTGCAGGCGCGCGCAATCGTCGCAGCGCTTTTCCGTTCGTCGTGAAGAGGTGGCAGTTCGCAGGCGAAGCCGCAAGATGAACTCTGCCAGCCCTCTTCGGCGGCTCCACCGTTGGCGCTTTGGCAACGACCGTTTCCCTCCCGGCGTTGCCATAGATGTAGGTGACGCTGCCAAGATGCTCGATGAAATCGACATCGAGCTCGATTCCGATGTCGGTCTTCTCCGCCGCGGATGGAGAGAAATCATCCGGGCGAATCCCGAGCGTGATCGGTTTGCCGACAAGCAGTTGATCCGGATGGACGGGCACGCAGAGCGTCGCGCCCGCGTCGAGCCTGACGTCCATGCCCGTCTCGTGCGCCGCCTCGACGTGGCCATTGAGGAAATTCATCTTGGGCGAGCCAATGAATCCGGCTACGAAGCGAGATTCCGGATTGTGATAGAGATCGTGCGGGCTGCCCACTTGCTCGATATTGCCGTCCTTGAGCACGACGATCTTGTCAGCCATCGTCATGGCCTCGACCTGGTCGTGGGTCACGTAGATCATGGTATTTCCAAGCTGCTTGTGCAGTTTAGCAATCTGAACCCGCATTTGCACCCGCAATTCCGTGTCCAGATTCGACAGAGGCTCGTCGAATAGGAACACCTTGGGCTCGCGGACGATCGCGCGCCCGATCGCCACGCGCTGCCGCTGTCCGCCTGAGAGTTGTCGAGGCTTACGATCCAACAGATGATCGATCTGCAATAACGATGCAGTCTCGGCGACCCTGATATCGATCCCGGCCCTCGCCACTTTCGCCATCCGCAGAGGAAAGGCAAGGTTGTCTCGCACGGTCATGTGCGGGTAAAGAGCATAGCTCTGAAACACCATGCCGAGGTTCCGGTCAGCGGCATCAACATCGTTGACGACCTCGTTGTCAATCAGCAGCCGCCCTCCACTGATGCGCTCCAGTCCGCCGATCATTCGCAGGAGCGTCGATTTGCCAGATCCGGATGGCCCGACGAAGACGACGAATTCGCCGTGGTCGATCGTCAGGTCGATGTTACGCAGGACGTGGATGGTCCCATAGGCTTTATTCACTCCCTCCAGGCGAACATCGGCCATCATGCTCTCCTCTGTCTGGGGCTTTGAGCCAGCGCCGGCAACACCTTAATTTCTGCCAAGCTGGACACGACGAAATCCGGCGGCGCCAGAGATGGATCCTTGAGGGGCGGCACGCCGGTCGTGACCAACACGGTCGGAAGACCGGCTCGCTTACCAGCTTGAATATCGGTCGGAATCTGATCGCCGATCATCAGCGTGACGCTGCGAGCTGTTCCTAGGCGGGACAGTGCGGTTTCGATCATGTGTGGCTCGGGCTTACCAACGATTAAAGGTTTGACCTGCGTAGCCACAGCGACAGCAGTGATCGTTGCTCCTGCGCCCGGCTCGAAACCGCCTGCGGTGGGCAAAAGGAGATCGGGGTTGGTGCCGATGAATACTGCTCCATTCAAGATCGCATCGACAGCAATCCGCATCTTCTCATGGGTAATCTGACGGTCCAGCCCCATGACGACAGCTTCGGGCTTCCGATCGGTTATCTCGAACCCCGCGCCTGCCACTGCATCAACAAGGGACGGCGCGCCGATGACAAACACGCGCCTGAGATCCGGGTATTTAGTGCGAGCAAGCTCAGCGGCGGTGACGGCGCTGGTGACAACGTCTTTCGGCTCGATAATAAGCCCAAACCTCTCCAGCTTGCGGACGACCTCTTCCGGAGTGTGCGTCGAATTATTCGTCACGAAGCAGAACGGCCATCCGGCCGCCTGCCACTCTTTAAATGCCTGAATGGCCTCGCCGATCGCAGCGTTACCACGATAGACGACGCCATCCAGGTCCGAAATGATCCCTTCGATGGACGCCCAGTTAAGGTCAGAAGCGGTATTAGCCATTCATCAGCATCCCGCCGTTCACGTGCACGATCTGGCCGGTCATGTAGGACGCTGCAGGACTTGCGAGGAAGACTGCAAGCCCTGCGATATCCTCCGGCACGCCCACGCGCCCCAGCGGGATGCGGCCGCTGTGCCGGGCTTCGGTCTCCTCACGCGGACGGCCATGCATTGGCGTATCGATGATTCCGGGCGCGATTGCGTTCACATTGATCTTGAGGGGCGCGCATTCATAGGCAAGCAGCTTGGTGACGTCGTGAACGATCGCTTTCGATAGGCAATAGTCGGCGCCGCCGGCCTGGTAGTTGAACACTGCCCCCTGCGAAGACAGTGAGGAGCCAACGTTGACGATGCGACCGCCCTTGGTCTTCATGAAGCGTTCAATCACCAGCTTTGAGCAGCGCAAGACAGCGACCGAATTGATCTGAATCGTACGCTCAATTGTCTGCGCATTGCCATTGAGGAGCGGCTGGGCGGATTTAATGCCGGCGTTATTGACCAGCACGTCGAGCCGGCCAAAGCGTCTGGCAACCTCATCGAGAACCCTGGTGACATCTTCCTCGCGCGCGACGTCCATTGCCATCGGTAATGCGCCGTTACCATGTGGCAAGGCTGCCAAAGTGTCTTCGAGGTTTTCGAGGTTCGCATCGGTGGCAAGGACGTTCGCTCCTCCTGCCCGAAACGCATTCACAATGGCAGACCCGATGCCTCCACCGGCTCCGGTCACGAGCACCGTTCTGCCTGAAACTGAGAACTGTTCGGTCATTCCAACTCCAAGATCGTTTGGGACTTCAAAAACTCGTCAACGGCCTCTGCGCTCGGCATGGAGGTTTGAGCGCCGCGACGCGTCACACACAGGGCGCCCACCGCCAAAGCCCTTCTTACGGCTTCTCTCAAAGGCAAGCGCTGTGCCAGTGACGCGGCGAAAGCTCCGTTAAAGGCATCTCCTGCGGCCGTCGTATCGACGACCTTGACGGGAAAGGCACTCAGAGCAAAGGAGCGTGCGGCGTCAGCGTAATAAGCTCCTTGCGCCCCGAGGGTAATCAGCGCAGCCCGAGGTCCGAGCTCCAGAAGCTTCAGGGCGGCGCTGGCGGCGCTGTTGAAGTCGCAGACCTCGATCCCTGTTAACTCGAAAGCTTCTGTCTGGTTCGGTGTGACGAAATCAACGCTTTTCCACGCGGCTGATGAAAGCCCCGGCCTCACCGGCGCGGGATTGAAAATCAGTTCGAAACCCTTGTCGCGCTTCATCTCGAAGAGCCGATTGAGCGCTTCGATCGGCATGCCCATTTCAGCGACCACGATCGCATCGCGCTCTATGAACTCGGCCGCGCTCTCGACCATATCTGGCGTCACGTTCAGATTGGCGCCAGGGTCTATGACGATCATATTGGAGCCGTCATCACTGACCATGACCAGGGCTGAGCCCGAGACTTCCCCCGGCGACATCTTGATTGCGTCCGCGCGAACGCCGGCCTTCCGCAGCGACTGCAGCAAAAAGCGACCGGCATCATCATCGCCAAGACGCGTGTAGAAGTTTGGCTCGAGCCCAAGGCGGGCGGCCGCAACAGCCTGATTGGCGCCCTTACCTCCAGCGTAGCGGATCAGCGTGCCCATCACGCTTTCACCTGGCGTTGGAAGCCGGTCGACCTGGAAGCATAGATCGAGATTCGTCGTTCCAAAGAACATCAATGGCCTGGCACTCATTTTACGGCACCAAAGGTAAGGCCACGTTCGAGGTGACGCTGTCCGATGACGATTAGAATGACGGGAATGATCATCGTCACAACCAGCCCTGCGGCCATGACGGGATAGAACTGCACGCCGGGATTGAGCAGCTTGAGAAGAGCGACGGTCACCGGCGCCTTGGTCGAACTGAGGATCAGACCGAGGGCGAAATTGTGCCAGGCCAGCAAGAAGATGAGCAATGAGGCGCCGATCAGGCCCGGCTTCAAAAGCGGCAGCACGATGTGCCACACGACCCTTGCTGGCTTGGCGCCATCCATGGCGGCCGCCTCCTCGATGTCCTTCGGGATGTCTTCGATATAGGAGCGACTCAGCCAAACGATCATCGGCAATGTGACGACCTGGTAGACCCAGATCATGCCGATATAGGTGTCATATAATCCAATCGCCTGGAAAACACTGAAAAGCGGGATGACCACTAGAAGGACGGGGGCGAAACGGAAACCCAAAATGAAGAAGGCAATGTCTTCCTTGAAAGGTACGTCCCGCCTCGCCAGCACGTAACCGGCCGGCACTCCCACAGCCAAGGAAAGGACGACAGAGCCGAGTGCTATGAGGACGCTGTTCACGATCGGCGTCAAAAAGTCGACTTTGATCGTTCCATAGCTCGTTGCTCCTGCCTGGGCGACATCAAATAGGACGCGGAAGTTTTCCAGTGTCGGCGAAAACAGGAAGGTCGGCGGCCAGGCCATGACCTCTGCTTGCTGCTTCAGCGACATCATCAGGATCCAGATAAGCGGAAAGGCGAGAATCAACGTACAAACGCCGACGAGCAGGTTGAAGACCAGGTTTGCGAGGGTCGAGCGATTGAAGCGCATGGGCGACCTCTTCAGCTGACGCGCCGCCGAACGAAGCGCCACAACTTGACCATGGCGAAGGCTCCGACCAGCACGATCATCCAATTTACGACCATAAGGGCGGCACCACGTCCAAAGGCGAGATTTTGGAATGCGGTAATGTAGGCGCGCACCGAAAGTACGGAGGTGCTATTCCCAGGCCCGCCCTGCGTGGTTCCGAAAACAATGTCGAACTGATTGAGGGATTCGATCAGGCGAAACAACGCGGCAATCAGAATGTACGGACCAATCAGCGGCAGCTCGATATGAACAAATGTCGCCCATCCCTTCGCACCATTGACGCGGGCTGCCTCCCTCACCTCATCATCGATGCCCTGAAGGCCAGCGAAGATAATTAGTGCGAAGAACGGCGTATAGGTCCATACATCGATGAGGACCAAGGAGAACATCGCGGTGTTCGGATCCGAAATCCACGCAAATCGGCTGATGCCGGCAAGGGACAATAAGTAGTTCATGATCCCGTTTTGCGGATCCATCATTGTCGTCCACATCAGCGCTACGCTCATCGGGGGCAGAACGAGCGGCAAGAGAATGACGGGGCGCATCACACGCGCTAGGAAAACTTCAGTTGCGAACAGCTTGGCAAGTGCGAGACCGAACGCAGCCTCTGCAATGACCGCCGATCCGGCGTAGACCAGAGTGCCCCGGATGCTGTTCCAGAAATCATCGGTCTTGATCAGCGTTGCGTAGTTGTTGAGGCCAATGAAGTGAACCAGCGGCCGACCGAACTTGAGGTCAGTCAGCGACTGAAATACGCCATAGAAGAACAGGAGAAGAAATCCGAGCAGTATGGCGATCGCTGGAGCAATCGCGGCAATACTCCACCAGTCAACACGCACCGGCGCGGCGTTCTTGACCAGATCATCTTTTGACGAGGTCAGTTGACTGGCCGAAGACTGCAGCGTCACGGTTGCGTCGAATCCTCGAAGGTCCATTTCACTATTCTCTAACATGCAAAGGGGCGGCAGCTCGATCTGCCGCCGCCCCTTTTACCTTCACATGGACGAACGGATTTCCGAGGCGAGGTCGGATAGCGTTGCCTTGACGTCAGCTCCATTGACCATTTTCTGCATGGCCACGGCCCAGGCATTCATTGCTTCGGCAAAGCCGACGCGGGCTGTAAAGGCCAGCTGCGCCCTGTCTTGCACGGCCCTGAACGCTTCGACGAAATTGTTGAATTCAGGCTTTGCCGCGTATTCAAGCCAAGCCTTGTCGCTCCACGTCGAGGAACGCGGAGAGTTGACGAGCTTGCCGGCTACAGCGCCGTTCAGCTCGACCTGCTTTGAAGTTGCCCACTGGATGAACAGCCAGGCTGCACCCTTCTTCCGGGAAGCAGCGTTCATCGCAAGAGACCAGATCCAGATGTTGGATTCAAAATTCTTGCTGTTCGGAGCCCGCAACGGAGGCGCGAATGCGATCTTGCCTGAGGCGGGCTTGCCAGCCACATCATTCCAAAAGCCAAACATGTTAGAGTCGATCGCCATCGCGGTGCGTCCTGAATTGATGCCATCGACGACCTGGTACCAGTTGTCGTTGGCGAAGGACGGAGCTGCGCATTTCTTGATCATGTCCACATAGTCCTTGTGGAACGCGATCGACTCCGGTGAGTCCAGGCCTGTGTCGAGCTTTCCGTCCTTGACGATGAAATCATGCACGCCGTAGGACCTGGCAATCGAGATCGCAGCGGTGTGAATGCTGCTCCAAAACCGCACACCGCGTACGCCCAAAGGTGTGATCGCGGGGTCCGCAGCCTTGAGTTTCTCGCACGCGAGGGACATCTGCGGCGGAGTCGTTGGAACCGTGACGCCATGCTTCTCGAGGATGTCTTTGCGGTAGAACAGCTGAATATTCTCAAAGCCGTGTGGGATGGCCCACACCTGCCCGCTTCCCGGCTCGATCTGCCCTTCCTTGACCTTCCAGGTCAGTGCATCCCGCAATGCAGGGAAGAAATCTTTGTAGTCGTAGCCGGCCGCGGTGAGTTTCGGATCGTTCAGATAACGGTCGAGTGGCTCGAGCAATTGGCCTGGCGCAAGATCCCAGGCCGGTTGAATGCCCGTGCCTACGACGTCCCAGCTCGGCGATTTTGTGCTGAGCTGGATGGTCAGCTTATTCCAATAGGCATCGTCCGGATAAAGCTCGGGTGTCACCTTGATGCCGGTGAGTTTCTCGAATTCCGGCAACTGGGCTGCGACCGCATCGGCATAGGGATGAATGTCGTAGGCCCAGACGATCGAAGTGCCCTCGAACTGGCGCCAGTTGATGTCGTCCGCCTTGGCTTGGCTGATGACTGTTCCGGCCAGAAGCGTGGAGCAGATAAGAGCCTTTTTGACAAAATTGGCCGAATGGCCGCGCAAAACGGCGAGCGTCCTTGGCATGATTCCCTCCGACATGGGCTCTTTGGCCCGCAAACCACGCGCCCCTCCTCTTGCAGAGGCCGCAGTAAGTGAAAGCTAGCCGCCGTTCTCAACCGTAAGCGGCCTTTCCAGACGAAGGTTGGGTAAGTTTGGGTAATGTGAGAATGGTTTGCGAACGACGTCTTGGATCGGTAGGCGCGGCTTTAGCGGCTCGCAATGCCGGCCCTCACAATAGCGAACCGTCTGAGCGGCAAACCGGGATTCTTCGCAGCCTGAATAGTCCAAGGGCGCGAACCCGCGCAGCTCTACCGCAAGGAAAACGGCAGAATGGTTAAATTCCATTCGTGGCCACTACAATAAACGCGAGAGCCTATGGCCGCCGGTCGAGGTATTCTCAGCCTAGCTGAGGCACATGCGTGATCGCTGCAGCAGGACGTCGCATCTTCGTTCTTATATCGTTTATGCATCCCGGAAAAAGCCGTGCCCCTGCAAGATCGGCAACAGCTCGTGGTGACTGCGAATGATGTAGTCCGGTTTTGCTGCCTGCAATCGCGAATCGGAGACAAATCCGCCGGTAATGGATACGCTTATGAGCCCGAGGTCGCGAGCAATATTCGTTTCGACTGGCATATCGCCGATGATGAAGGTCGCCTGTGGCTTCAGGTCGTTCTCTTGCATATAGCGACGAAGCCGCTCACCTTTGCTCGTTGACTTGAACTGCGCCGCGCGGCTTTCAAAAGCGATCACCTCGTTAATGTAGTCATTGATTCCAAGCCTTCGCAATTGCGATTGGAGAGGCTCGACGACATGGTTGCTTACGATGATGGACGAAGCGTCTCGCTCGCGCGCCATTTCCAGAATTCTACGAGCGCCCTCGCGCAGGTCAGCTTTGCTCGCAAACTGTTCGTAGGTGTCGTGAAACATTGCACCCGCATCTCGATCTACGTCGGCAATTTCCGATTCCGACATTCCCAGACTGCGATACAGGATAGAAAGTGGGACGTCGCAATGGTTCCGAAACGTATCCATATCGATAGTTGTGCGGCCGAAGCGATCCAGTATTGCATTTGTCGTCTGCAGTAGCATGTGCGCATCGTCGAGCAGCGTGCCGTTCCAGTCAAAGACAAGAATAGGTTTCATGATTCGACCTTAAGCAGGGATGGATCGGCGCATGGAAAAGATCCGCCATTGAATCGCGGTTTTGCCTTCTGCGGTTCGCATCTCGACGTGGACGATGAGAGATCGATGCCATCATGCCCGCACAGTCACGACGACACGGGAATTAGCAAGCGCAGATGGGGTGCGGGTTAAAGGCGAAGGAAACGCGCCGGCAACGTCCGACATGCTAATCTTCTTGTTGAGGAGCCCAGCGTCGGAGGGAGAATAAGTTCGGCCTAGGCTACGTGAACACATCGTCTGACAATCTCAAGCAAGCGTCGTACCAGTGCATAAACGAAGTGACTCGACCCATCTCACCGGTCATCACCTGAAAAACACGACAGGCTTGTGAAGCAGCAGTGATCTCTCGTCGAAGTCGCAACACATTGTCTGGAACGCGACATTGGTACTAATTAGCCAGGCTTTGGCGGTTCGTGGTTATCCCGACCCTACGGAGTCCTCCCAAACTTCGCTGTAAGCTTGGAGAGGAGAGAGCCAATTCGTGGCCGAGTTGCAACGCGGCTGCGCAAGCCTGGCCGCTCTCTCGGTATCGAATGAGAACGCCCATCGGATCAGGAGGTCAGAAGCAGGCGCCCGTGAGATTTCAGCATTCCACGAGCAAGTCCGCGCCGGCACCTTCATCAGGTGTTGACAGCGCGTCCCGGACATCACTAGATATAGGCGTCACGGTTCTACTGAATCGCAAGATTTAGTGGCTAAGAGGGAAGCCGGTGAGCTGCGCCTTGTGCGCGGAATTCCGGCGCTGCCCCCGCAACTGTCAGCAGCGAGCTACTTCCGAACGACGTCACTGGTGCGACTGCGCCGGGAAGACAGGAAGTGCAACGACCTGCAAGCCAGGAAACCTGCCGTGACGGTCAGAACGTCCACGGGCGGGGTGTCCCGGCGGTCGCTTGCATGCACCGTCCGGCAACTCCACTGCCGGCGTTTCTGCAGCGCCCTCCCTACAGCCCCGTTCAAACACAACACGCATCACGGGGCCTATTGATGTCACTGAACCTGCACGACGCGGACAATGCGTCCGCTCCCATTATCCAGTCGCGTCCTCAATCGCTCGCGCCAAGCGAGCCGACCATGCAGATCATCCGCCGTAACGGCAAGGTGACCACGTTTGACTCCGCCAAGATTGCGGTGGCCATGACCAAGGCCTTTCTGGCCGTCGAAGGCACCACGGCGGCCGCCTCGCGTCGCGTGCATGAGAGCGTCGAGCAATTGACCGCCGAGGTCGTCGCAGCGCTGATGCGGCGCGCGGGCGAAGGACGCACCTTCCACATCGAGGATGTGCAGGATCAGGTCGAACTCGCCTTGATGCGTAGTGAGAACCACAAGGTTGCGCGCGCCTATGTGTTGTATCGCGAAGAGCGCGCGCGTCAGCGCGCCGAGGACGCAGCCGCGCAGCCGACGCCCGCCGGCGCTCCGGCCCTTCACGTCACGTTGGCGGATGGTTCACGTGTCGGGCTGGATACCAACCGCCTTGCGCTTATCATTGGCGAAGCCTGCGCCGGCCTCGATGGAGTCTCTGTCGAGCCCGTGCTGGCCGAGACCGCCCGCAATCTGTACGACGGTATCAGCCAGGACGAGCTGGCGCTGGCTTCGATCATGGCAGCGCGCACGCTAGTCGAGCACGAGCCAAATTATGCTTACGTCAGCGCGCGCTTGCTGCTTGACAAGCTCCGCGGCGAGGTGCTCTCGCACGTCTATGGCGTTGCGACGTCGGCCTCGCAGGCCGACATGGCGACACGCTATGCTGAATACTTTCCGGCCTATGTGAAGGTCGGGATCGCCGCCGAGCTGCTCGATCCAGAACTCGCCCGCTTCGATCTCCAGAGCATCGCCGCAGCGCTGAAGCCGGAACGGGACCTGAACTTCCAGTTTCTCGGCCTTCAGACGCTTTACGACCGCTATTTCCTGCATCAGCACGGCAAACGGATCGAGCTGCCGCAGGCCTTCTTCATGCGGGTTGCGATGGGGCTGGCGCTGCGCGAGATCGATCGCGAGGCAAAGGCGATCGAGTTCTACGATCTCTTGTCTTCGTTCGACTTCATGGCCTCGACACCCACGCTGTTCAACTCCGGCACGCTGCGTCCGCAGTTGTCGTCCTGCTTCCTCACCACGGTCTGCGATGACCTCGACGGCATTTTCAAGTCGATCAAGGACAATGCGCTGCTCGCCAAATATTCGGGTGGCCTCGGCAATGACTGGACGCCAGTTCGCGGGTTAGGCGCTCACATCAAGGGCACCAATGGCGAGAGCCAGGGTATCATCCCGTTCCTCAAAGTCGCCAACGACACCGCGATCGCCGTCAACCAGGGTGGAAAGCGCAAGGGCGCCGTCTGCGCTTACCTTGAGACCTGGCACGTCGACATCGAGGAATTCCTCGACCTTCGCAAGAACACCGGCGACGACCGCCGCCGCACCCACGACATGAACACTGCCAACTGGGTGCCGGACCTATTCATGCAGCGCGTCGATGCCGACGGCGAGTGGACGCTATTCTCGCCGGACGAGACGCCAGACCTGCATGATCTCTACGGCGAGGCATTCAGGACGGCGTACGAAGCCTATGAAGCCAAAGCCAAGGCCGGTGGCATGCGGCTCTTCAAGACGGTACGGGCCAGCGACCTCTGGCGTCGCATGCTGACCATGCTATTCGAGACCGGCCATCCCTGGATTGCTTTCAAAGATCCTTGCAACCTCCGCTCGCCACAGCGCCACATGGGCGTGATCCATTCCTCGAATCTCTGTACCGAGATCACGCTGAACACTTCGGCCGACGAAGTCGCCGTTTGCAATCTCGGCTCCGTCAATGTGCTTAATCATGTCGGCCCCGACGGCATCGACCAGCCCAAGCTGAAGCGGACGGTGACGACCGCCGTGCGGATGCTCGACAACGTCATCGACATCAATTTCTACACCATTCCGGAGGCGCGCCGCTCCAACATGCGCCACCGGCCGGTCGGTCTCGGCCTGATGGGCTTCCAGGAGGCGCTTCAGGTCCAGCGCATCCCGATCGCGTCGGATAGGGCGGTCACGTTCGCGGATATCAGCATGGAGGCAATGTCCTTCCACGCCATCGAGGCGTCGTCCGATCTCGCGACCGAGCGCGGACGCTACCCGAGCTTCGAGGGCTCACTCTGGTCGAAAGGTATTTTGCCGCTCGACTCTATCCAACTGCTGAACGATGCACGCGGTGGACTCGATGTCGACCGCTCCTCGACGCTGGACTGGGAGCGCCTGCGCAAGAAGGTCGTCGCTGGCGGCATGCGCAATTCCAACGTCATGGCAATCGCGCCGACGGCGACGATCTCCAACATCTGCGGCGTGTCGCAGTCGATCGAGCCAAACTATCAAAACCTCTTCGTCAAATCGAACATGTCCGGGGAGTTCACGGTCGTGAACGAGCTTCTGGTCCGCGATCTCAAAGCCCGCGGCCTGTGGGATGAGGTGATGGTCTCCGACCTGAAATATTTCGACGGCAGCGTCGGCCGGATCGATCGGGTGCCCGACGATCTCAAGCATCTCTATGCGACAGCCTTCGAGGTCGACAGCTCCTGGCTGATCGAAGCGGCTGCGCGCCGGCAAAAATGGATCGACCAGTCGCAGTCGCTCAACCTCTACATCGCCAATCCATCTGGCAAGAAACTCGATGCACTTTACCGCTTGGCTTGGCGCCGTGGATTGAAGACGACCTACTATCTGCGATCTCACAGTGCCACCCACGTCGAAAAATCGACCCTGAAGGGCACTGACGGCAAGCTCAATGCCGTGTCCGCCTCGGCCGCGATCTCGTACGCGCCGATCGTGGTCCCCGAGCCGGACTTCGACGGCATGAAAGCCTGCCGGATCACCGATCCCGAATGCGAAACCTGCCAGTAAGGAGATGACGATGCTCGATTGGTCCAATACCGAAACGATCGCTGCGGCGGCTCCCGCCGTCTCAAGCCTCACCACCACGCGGCCTCCACAGAATCGGCTCAAGCACGAGCCGGCCAATCCGACCGGCCTCGGCGAGATTGACCGTGCTGGCGGCCGCGTGTCGGTCGATGAGAAGCGGATGATCAACTGCCGCGCAGACGTCAACCAGCTCCTGCCGCTGAAGTACAAATGGGCCTGGGAGAAATATCTCTCTGCTTGCAACAATCACTGGATGCCGACCGAAGTCTCGATGCAGTCTGATATCGCTTTGTGGAAGTCGCGCAACGGGCTGACGGAGGATGAGCGGCGCATGATAAAGCGCAATCTCGGCTTCTTCGCCGCTTCGGAATCGCTCGTCGCCAACAACATCGTGCTGGCAATCTACCGTCACCTCACCAACCCCGAGTGTCGGCAGTACCTCTTGCGGCAGGCGTTCGAGGAGGCGGTCCACACCCACACCTTCCAGTACATCGTCGATAGCCTTGGCCTGGACGAGGGTGAGCTGTTCAACATGTACCGCGAGATACCCTCGATCACCGACAAGGCGGCTTGGGCGCTCAAGCACACGCAGCACCTCGGCGACCCGTCGTTCGAGACCGGGACGCCGGACAATGGCCGCGCCTTCCTGCGCGATCTCGTTGCCTTCTACGTCGTGTTCGAAGGCATGTGGTTCTACACCGGATTTGCTCAGATTCTGTCGCTTGGCCGCCGCAACAAGATGGTCGGCATCGCCGAACAGTATCAGTACATCCTGCGCGACGAGAGCATTCACCTGAATTTCGGTATAGATGTCATCAACCAGATCAAGATCGAGAATCCGCACCTATGGACACCCGCATTACAGGATGAGGTCCGCGGCATGCTTCGTGACGCAACTGAGCTCGAAGCCGCTTACGGGCGCGATACGATGCCGCGTGGGTTCCTTGGCCTGAATTCGGCTCTCTGTGAGCAGTACATGCACTTCATCGCGAACCGGCGCTGCGCGCAGCTCGGACTTTCGCCTGTATTCGCCGAAGTCGAGAACCCGTTCCCCTGGATGTCGGAGACGATGGACCTGAAGAAAGAGAAGAACTTCTTCGAAACCCGCGTCATCGAATATCAGAACGGAGGCGCATTGAACTGGGAATGACCTGCGGCATGGCGATCGCCGGCGAAGACCTCGCAACGGTTTGCGAGGTCGTTCAGCGCTTGATGCGCGCATTGCAAAAGCGAAAGCTTTGCAGAAGAACGTCCTCCAACGATCCCCGCTCTCAGACTTCGTGTCCTGTCGCTTTGGCGGATCTGATTCACTCGGCCGGCGATACATCGGCAGCGCGGCGCATAAGTGAGTGCACGTCGTTCTGCCCCAGCAATCCACGCTCGATGGCGATCTCGAGAAACGATCGATGTTCATCATGCGCTGCCCGCACGATTGCGGCCACATTTGCGTAGCCGAACTCGGGTACCAGCGCTGCTGCTAGCCCGGACGACGCGAGCAGATTCTGCTGGCACCGCTCCTCATCTACTGTGAGCGAGCGCACACACCGCTCGCGCAAGATGATCGCTGAACGTTGGAGAAGAATCATAGAATCGATCAGGCGATCGCAGACGAGCATGCCATAGCAATTGATCTCCAGCAGTCCTTGTTGGCAGGCCATTGCTACGGCCGCATCGTTTCCGGAGATGGCAAACGCCGCTTGGCAGACCGCTATTGGAACAACTGGATTCACCTTGCCGGGCATAATGGAAGATCCAGCCTGGATCGCAGGCAACGCCATCTCTCCGACAGCACCGACAGGGCCTGACGAGAGCACAATGAGATCGTTGGCTATCTTCCAGAGGGAGTTTGCGGAATTTCGGACTTCGGCTGATAACCGGGCACACGCATCTAAGTTCTGCATCCCGTCGAATGGATCGGCCGCTGGTTTGATCTCCTGGCCAATTAGAGCTGACAAATGCTGGAAAACCGCCCGTTTGTAGCCCGGTCTCGAGTTTAATCCGGTGCCAACCGCAGTACCGCCCAGCGGAACGACCAATAATTGGCGCCGCAACTGCTCGAGATACCTGGCATGACGTTCGAGGACCGCCTGATATCCCCCGAATGTCTGACCGAACAACATCGGAACGGCATCCTGCAAACATGTCCGACCAAGCCGTAGGGTTTGGGAATGCTGTATCTTCTTCTCCGAGAAGGCGGCGGCCAGTTGCATCAAGGCAAGCGAAGTCCCCTCTGACACCCGAAAAACCGCAAGCTTTATGGCTGTCGGAATCACGTCGTTGGTAGATTGACCGAGATTGACGTGATCATTTGGATGGACGAAGGTGTAGTCACCGGCTGGCTTTCCGGCCAGCCGTGCGGCCAGATTTGCGATCACCTCATTGAGGTTCATGTTCGACGATGTGCCGCCCGAGCCTTCGAGCACATCGACAATGAGGTGAACATCGTACTTTCCGGTGCGGATCTCTTGGCACGCCTCAACGATAGCTTCCGCTTTCTGCGCTGACAGCGCGCCGATCTCGAGATTGGCGAGCGCCGCGGCTTCTTTTATCATGACCAATGCGGGGACAAACTCAGGCAGCGCAGCGATCGTGCGGCCCGTTAGTGGGAAATTCTCCAAAGCCCGAACAGTATTGATGCCGTACAGTGCGTCCGCAGGCAGCTCTTTCTTACCGAGAATATCTTCCTCGGTTCGCATTTGGACCATGACAATAACTTTCTAGTGTTTCTACGACCCTCGATATTGCGACGAGGCGGCAAGTTCGACCCAATTCGAGCAATGCCGCTAGTTTGCAAGCTACGATCCAGCGCTAGTGCGGCGGCCTCACGCGAGCCGGCTGCGATGTTCGCCCGAGCATCAGGGACGACGCGGGCTTCCAAGCTCCGCATCTCGATTTTTTGCTTAGAAGAATACCGACGTGGACACCAGCAAGTTCAACGCATGTCCTGTTTTGGGTGTGTATGTGATGCTTGTCGGGTTGTTGATGTATGTCAGTCCTACGCTTGAATAGATCCCGGGCGCGAGATGCGCGGTGTATGTTCCCGAAATCGCCGTACTGTCGCGATGAACAAGATGGCCCTTACCCATGGCAGCATCCACTGCAACGTTGCTCCACGCAGTGTTGGTGGCAACGAGGGCAATCTGGTCGCGTGGACGGCTGTCTAATAAGCCCTTGGCATAAAGACGGAGCTCGTAATATTGGCTCACTCTGTTCAAGTCCGGCGGCGCGTACATCACAGAGAATCCTGCATAGATGCCACGCGCGGCCGAACCCTGAAGGTCGGACTGCCAGAGTTGCCTGTCGGCTGCGACGTAATAGATGCTATTCGCGTTGGCTCTCGGTCGCGCCGGATAGCGCAAGTCGGTGTAGCTGCTATTGTTGAAACCGGCGCCTACCCGCAACCAAGTTTCGGGCAAGCCTGGTGCAGCTTTGTTCTTGTAGCCAGCTTCGTCGAGGAAAAGAACGCCCGAGTTTGCCGTGCTCCAGTCTAATCCGGTCGGATTTTCGGTAATGTGTGCAAATTGACCGTCTGGACTGAGTGAGCGCTGTATTGACGTCCTATTGTAGAAGCGTTCATCGAAATTGTACTTCAGATTGAGAGCCGGCGTCGGCGCAGCATTATTGCTCATGCCTGCCTGGTACAGGATATTGGACGAAGCCCCAAAAACGTTTACTGCTGCGTTCCCTCCGACCACGGTACCTACGAACTCATTTATGTTTCTGAGATAGCCCATTTTGAGTTCGAGCTTCCCGCCAAAAAGCGTCTGATAGTAGGCAATCGTATTGATCCCCGCTCTATCTGGTCCCCCGGGCTTCCAGGTCCAATACTGCTGCTGCGCTCCTACGATGATCTGACCATCGGGAATCCCAAATCGACTGAGATCGTACGTCGCGATCATGAAGTTTAGAGTATTAAATGTGGGGTTCTGACCAGCATATAGCTGATCGCGGATGGTGCTCCTCGCGGCATTCGGCAGTTGATTGGCCACAAAGGTGTTTACTGTCCCGCCAATATAGCCGATCCCGACTTCTGCCAGCGCAGATCTAACACCGCCGTAGTTCTGATCTATCGTATCGGCTGGACCAGGAATACTGAGCCACATACCTTTTTCGCGGAGGCCCTCGAACTTTGCAAATGACTCGACTTTCTGTTGAGTTCTGTTCTTTGCAACTAAGCCCGCACTGTCCCGCTTTGCTGCAAATGCATTGGCAGTTTGAGTCAGGGCCTCGCTAGCACTGAGATGGACTGGTTGTTGAGACCGAGAGCTTCGGGGGAGCGTAGCCGGGCGGCTCTTCTTCTGAATTGCTGCTCGGGTCATCTTATTGGAAATGCCGCTTTGCGGGCCAGGCAAGCTGGCATCTTGTGCCAGCGCCGCCACCCCAACGGGGCTCGCAGCGAGGGACAGTGCGACAGCAATCCATCTTTGTGCGCGGGATTCCTGAAGTTTCTTTTGCAGCGCGATAGCCGCGACGAGCCGAAACAATTGACCCGCGCCAAGCGCTGAGTTCTTTGAGGGCTGAGCGCTCGAGGACCGCGCGGGACAGTTTGCTACAGACGTCGCTGAGGCGTGAGGGATCCCAGTAGGAGTAGGCCTGATAACTGCGGATGGCGAGACAGCAGATCCATCACGCCTGCCGGCGTCGTCAGATCCATATTGCATCCCGCTTTCCCTAACATATAAGGCCGACCTTCGTTGTCCACGATTGCCATGTGTCCGACATCCGCATCAATTGCTAGGGTTGGTAGGTGACGCGAGCCGCAGCGCATTGCTTCCCGATTCGCGCCCTCACGTCCGATGGGACGAGATAAAATGGCGCTCGTTTCTCCAGGCCCGGCGCCTCGCGACGAATGCGAGGACCGGGACAGGGATTCAGCTACAGATTGGAGGGACGCCCGCAGCGTTCTTGCCATCCTCGTTACGAAAATTGAGACGATATCGTATGCTTGAAGAGGATGGCGTCTGCCTCACAGCGGGTCTCTTAAAGACGGAAAGTCACGCAAGATGAACAAAACGTGCCGTTGTGACTCCGAAGGCTTCGACGGAGCTCGGCGACAATCGAGATCATTGCGGATGAGCAACGAGACAGTGAGACTGGCGCAATGGTTGCGCGCAAACTACTTGGAGCTTTTCTTCGAACGTCGCGCGCTTTTACCGAGCGCGCGGACCCCACATTGTCGGAGAGGAGCCGAAGTTACGGCCCAGCTGCTTAAATGAAATTGGTCCACCGCCGCGCAGCAGCTGAACTCGATGTGGCGTCTCTCAGGGTAGATGCTGCTCGGATTTTATCCGAGTACTCGCAGCGCGACACTCATGTTTCAATGTGCTGCGAAGCAGGTGCCGGTCTTGTGAACCCGCTAGGCGACCTTCGCGGCGGGTTCCTTGGGAGCTTTTACGCGTGTCACGCTGCTCTTTCCGTCGATGCTGACGGGGACTTCGCCGACGACGGTTGCGCGACGAACGAGGCGATGCTGGTCGCCATAGTCGTTCACCGCATAATGTTGCGTGGCGCGATTGTCCCAGATCGCGACATCGCCTTCCTTCCAGCGCCACCGCACGGTGTTCTCGAGCGCCGCGATATGAGATTGAAACAGATCAAACAGCTTCTGGCCGTCGTATTTCGGAAGACCAACGAAATTTTGCACCAGAGCGCCGAGCACTAGCGCGCGTTCGCCGGTCTCGGGATGCACGCGCACGACAGGATGCTCAGTCTGATAGATTGTTCTAGTGAAGATTTCGTCCAAATGCTTTTTGTCGAGCTCGCTGACGCGGGCCAATATTGCATAGTCGAAGGCGTTGCTGTGAACGGCCCAGAGCTTGTCTGCAAGCCGCTGCAGCGGCGGTGCGAGGTCGAGATACGCCGTAACGGTGTTTGACCAGACCGTATCGCCACCGAATGGCGGCATCACGAGGCTTCGTAGGACCGCAATCTTGGGGTAGGCATCGACGAAGGTTCCATCCGTGTGCCACAAGTCGGCCCGGCTCCCGGCGCGCGCCGAATCAAGCTCGATGATCGACGCCGTGCCTTTGATTGCACCGAGCGTCGGATGAGGTGCCAGCTTCCCGAAACGAAGGGCAAAGCGCTCTTGCTCCGCATCGTCGAGATGCCCCTGGTCGCGAAAGAAGATGACCTTGTGCTCCAATAGCAATTCATTGATCGAGCGGATCGTCTGCTCCGGCAAGTCGCCCGATAGCTTGACGTTCCGGATTTCCGCGCCGATGCGGGCTGCGCATTTGACGATGTCGCCGCGAGGAGCGTCACTATCCGACAAGATCGTAGCAGTCATAGCTCCAACTCTCGAATTTGGCGGTTTCCGTTAAACTCGACTAGAGCTGACGAACCTCAAGTGCCGACCGCATCGCGGGATCCGTCGGAGTCCCGGTGACAGCGTCGGGTTCCTGCTTGCGCTCCTAAAGCGGCCTCGGACTTGTTGGTGCGGCTCCGCTACGGTCTTTGATCTAAGAGTTGACGAGATCTGTCAGATTGACAATTGCCAGCACTGGTAGTTGACCGGTGTGGAAGCTTAAGCGATCGATGTTACGCCACTGCCGAATCAAACGCGCTTAGAGCTTCACACCAACATTGTTCGGTGACCTCAATGCCTCATGGGTAAGACCGTCAGGCTTGCCGGGATGCCGCAGCAAAGACGATCTCAGGGTTGACGTATTGGTTCTGTTGCAGATAATCGGAGGCGTCGAGGTTCTCCAGGTCTTGTTTGATCCGGAGCTAAGAGGGAAGCCGGTGCGCTCTCGATCCGTTCAGGATTGAAGCAATGCCGGCGCTGCCCCCGCAACTGTAAGCGGCGAGCCCGCATCCAAACGTGTCACTGAAGCAGAAGCTTCGGGAAGGCCGGATGCAGGCGATGACCCGCGAGCCAGGAGACCTGCCCCGACAACTTATTCGTCCACGGGCGGGGTGTCCGGTGGTACGCCTAGTAGCGGGTCCCGCTTTCGTGGCCTCCTGCCTGCGTTTCCGCCATGGCCTTTGCCCGCACACAATGGGGTTAAAGCTATGTCTCTTCTCTCACTTCCTGTCGCAACCCTCGGCACGCCGCGTATCGGACCGCGCCGTGAGCTCAAGCTGGCGCTCGAAAGCTACTGGGCTGGCAACATCACCAACTCGCAGCTTCTTGAAGCGGCGGCCGCTCTACGCGTTGCCAACTGGGCGCGTCAAAAGTCGCTGGGCGTCACCGTTATCCCGTCAAATGATTTTTCACTCTATGACCAGGTTCTCGATACGAGCGTCATGGTGGGCGCCATTCCTGAGGCGTATGGCTGGGATGGCGGTCCGGTCTCGCTGAAGACCTATTTCGCCATGGCAAGAGGCTCGCAAGACAGGGAACACGACGCGAGCTGCGGTCACGCGCAAGGTCACGGCGCCGCTGCGCAGGAGATGACTAAGTGGTTCGACACCAACTACCACTACATGGTGCCCGAATTCCATAAAGGACAGACCTTTAGGCTCTCCTCCCGTAAACCGATCGAGGAATATGAGGAGGCCAAAGCCCTTGGCTATCAAACGCGTCCTGTCTTGGTAGGACCGGTCACCTTCCTAAAGCTCGGCAAGAGTGCCGATCCGACGTTTGATCCGATTTCGCTGCTCGAGAGCCTCGTGCCCGTCTATGTCGAGGTTCTCAAGGAGCTTGCGAAACGGGGAGCCGAGTGGGTCCAGCTTGACGAGCCCTATCTGGTGCTTGATCTCGATGAGACTACGCGGAATGCGCTCCAGCGTGCTTATGGGCGTCTCGCTGAGGAGGTGCCTGGCATCAAGATCATGCTTGCAACTTATTTCGGAGCGATCGACGCCAATCTGGCGACCACTCTAGGACTGCCCGTGGCCGGACTGCACGTCGATCTGGTTCGCGCTCCCCAACAACTGAGCCAAATTGAAGTTGGCGCTCATGCCGACCTCGTGATTTCGCTCGGCGTCATCGACGGCCGCAACGTGTGGCGCTCGAACCTGTCGGCACTGGTTGAGCGGCTCAAGCCCGTCATTGCAAAGTTCGGCAAGCATCGCGTGCAGCTCGCACCCTCCTGCTCGCTCCTGCATGTCCCAATCGACGTTCAGCTCGAGACCGATCTCGATTCGGAGGTGAAGAGGTGGCTTGCCTTCTCGGTCCAGAAGATCGACGAGCTCACGATCCTGGCGAGAGCGCTTGCGAGCGACGGAAACGCCATTGCCGCGCTTTCCGAATCAGCCCTTGCAGCGAAGGCTCGACGGACATCGCCGAAGATCCATGACAGGGCCGTCGCCGAGCGGACGGCGGCGATTGACGAGACTATGTGCCGCCGCAAGAACGCTTTTGCGAGCCGTGCCGAGGTTCAGCGCAAGCGTCTCGGCCTGCCGCTTTTTCCGACGACCACAATCGGGTCGTTCCCACAGACCCCCGAGGTACGTAACGCCCGCGCCGCGCGTGCCCAGGGAGAGTTGACAAAGGCCGAATATGAACAATTCCTGAAGGAGGAAACGGCTCGCGCGGTCCTCTGGCAGGAAGAGATTGGGCTGGACGTTCTTGTCCACGGCGAGTTCGAGCGCAACGACATGGTCCAGTATTTCGCTGAGCAGCTCTCCGGCTTCGTGTTCACTAAGCACGGCTGGGTGCAGTCTTACGGCTCACGTTACGTTCGTCCGCCGATTCTGTTCGGCGATGTCTCGCGGCCGAAGCCGATGACCGTCGAATGGTGGCGCTACGCGCAGTCGCTAACCAGAAAGCCGATGAAGGCCATGCTTACGGGGCCGGTGACCATCCTGAATTGGTCGTTTGTCCGTGACGATATTCAGCGCAGCCAGACCTGCCGTCAGATCGCGCTCGCGATCCGAGACGAGGTCGCCGAACTGGAAAAGGCCGGCGCAACCATGATCCAAATCGATGAGGCCGCGCTCCGCGAAGGTTTGCCCCTCCGCCGCTCCGATTGGAAGTCTTATCTCGACTGGGCAGTGGAGAGCTTCCGCCTCTGTTCCTCCGGTGTTGCCGATGCGACGCAGATCCATACCCACATGTGCTACTCGGAGTTCAACGCCATCATCGATGCAATTGCCGCAATGGACGCGGATGTCATCTCGATCGAAACGTCCCGTTCTAAGATGGAGCTGCTCGATGCATTCACTGCCTTCAAATACCCAAACGACATCGGCCCTGGCGTCTATGACATCCACTCGCCGCGCGTTCCCGAAGTTGCTGAAATAGAGGATCTCATCGCGCGGGCCCGCCAACGGCTGGAGGACTTACAGCTCTGGATCAATCCGGATTGCGGCCTAAAGACCCGCAAGTGGACCGAAGTCCGTCCGTCGCTCATCAACATGGTTGCGGCGGCCCGCGAAATGCGCAAGGCGTCCTGATGTCAGGGTGAGCTCGCGATTAGAACCGGTTTGTTTAACGAAGCTTCCCAATGCATTTCTGGATCGAATGCCCTCTACGGCGCCGGGTGGGCCGGCGCCGAACAGGTTAATGTCGCGCAGGGCACGGCCGGCAGCATCCGGGTCTGCGAATGATCATACAAATCGAAGCGCCACGAGCGTCAGTTTCCATTTCACGCAAGGCACAACGAGCCGCATTTGGACTGGGTTTCCCTTCCGCGGTGTCCACATGTACCTAGACAGACGCGGGATCCTGAAACGATGGACATGAAGACTGACGACCGGAGGCCCCTGTCAGCGTTTGATGGCGCAGAGCTAACAACAGCTCAAGCAGGACCGGCCCGGTCGCGAATCGGCTGCTCGCGTCTGAATGACCGCACCACCCTGCCCTGCAGAGTTGGCACTAGGCATCAATCACATTTCAACCTGATAGCGCTATCACGACATAAACACTCGTTTAAATTGATCACCGAGGGCCTTATAACGAAGTACGCTCCGCTACCGGAGCGATATGGAGTTGGAAATGTCTGAAGCAAAGTGGAAATTGACGAGTTGTATGAGTGCAGCCTGTCTAGGTCTACTCCTAGCGGCGCCTGCAGCGGCGCAACCGATCTGGACCTGGACCAACCAATACGGCTCAACCCTAGCGGTCGACAATTATAATCCAAACACAGGCGCGATTTCCGGCACTTACACGAACAATGCGAGCAATAGCTGCGATGAAGGTACCCCTCAGGCGTTGACGGGCTGGCTCGCGCAGACCAATAGTGGCGCGGCGATCAGCTTTTCGGTGAATTTTGTGGGCTGCGGATCGACCACGGTATGGACTGGGCAGTTGAACGCTGCATCGGGATTTCAGGGACTCTGGCTACTTTCACTCGCCGAACCGGTGGCATGGAATGGCATCAGCGCCGGCGCGGACACTTTCACCTTTGCAAGCGGCGACAAATCGAAACTGCCTTCCCCTAGCGGAGAGACTGCCAAGAGCGGCCCAGGCGAGAAGCTCTCGAATACAAAGAACCGCAAATGACATGACCTGCGCGCGGCGGGCAGGAACGGCATCGCGCCAATCTTTTATCCCGCCTTTATCATGCGCCGAAGCCCAAAAGCTGATTTGATGCCGACCTCGAGATCGATCCTTGCCGAGCCTGAACGGCCGACATGTTCAGGCTCGGTTTTATCGTTGGAAGTCTGGGCAGGCTAACGTATCGGTGGGCAAAGTTTCGAATAGGCCTGTTTTGCGCACATTGTCAGGATTGAGTTGCCCCTTAGGCCGATTTTACCGCGATCTCCTTTAGCAAGGTCCGCTCCAAAAGGCGCGGCCTTGCGGACAGTCCTTACCCCGAGGGTGCCCTGCTTAGGCGGTTCTGACAGGAATGTCATCATTATGCGTACCCAGGAGTTTGAGACTGCCGGCGATGCCCGTTGCAAAAACTAGAATGATTGCCATCCCGATCATGCCAGTTTCAAAGGATCCCGTCCTGTCCTTAAGGAAGCCCATCATGTACGGGCCGACGAACGCGCCGAAGGCACCAATGGAATTGATAAATGCGATGCCTCCGGCCGCAGCAGGACCGGCAAGGAAACTTTGCGGGATCGTGTAAAGGACTGTGCGCGCGGAAATCGTGCCGATCAGAGCAAGTGTCATGCATGTGAGCGCCGGTACGAGCGACGTAAGCACTACCGAAAAGAGAAGTCCGGTGGCGCCAAGCATCAATGCGGCGATCAGATTGTAGATCTTTTGCCCCTTGCGATCGACAAGGCGTGCCCAGAGCAACATGCCTATTGTCACAAAGAAATAGGGCATGGCCGAGAGCCAGCCAACCTGCATGTTGTTCAAGTTGTGGCTCTTTAAGATCAGAGGAGGCCAGATACCAATCCCATAGGAGCTGATCGTGAAAGCGAGACTGATGCTCGTCAACATTACCACGCGGACGTCCTTCATCGCGGCCCACAGATCCTTTCTGACTTTATCGTGCTCTTCCCTAGCGAGCTCATCCAGCAACGCTTCGCGCTCTCGGGGCGTCAGCCACGCTGCTTTGTCCGGCGTGTCGGCTAGCAGAACGAGGCATAGGACGCCGAGCAGACAGGCCGGAAGACCTTCGATCAGGAACATCCATTGCCAGCCGGCCAGCCGCCAAACCCCATCCATTGCTAACAAAGAAGCCGATAGCGGATTGCCGATCAAAGAAGACAACGGTGTTGCAGCCATGAACCAGGCGAGGACGCCTGTTCGCGATCGCGGCGGAAACCAGATGGAGATGTACCATATGACGCCGGGAAAAAAGCCTGATTCGAAAGCACCCAGAAGAAAGGTATCGCATAGAAGCTGTATGGTCCAACAGCGAACGCCGTCGCCGCGGCCGCAAGGCCCCAGGTCATCATGATGCGAGCCAGCCAGCGGCGCGCACCGAAACGATACATCATCATGTTGCTGGGCACTTCCAGCAGGCAATAACTAAAGAAGAGGATTCCGGCGCCCCAGCCGAATTGTGCGGCACTTAAGCCAATGGCTTCGTTCATCTGCAACGCGGCGATGCCGACACTGGTCCAGTCGAGGTTGTTGAAGAAATAAGCGACGCCCAAAAGCGGCACGAGCCGCCGCGTATTCTTGGCGACAGCGCTCGCGACCAAGCCAGACCTCAGCTTGTCGTCGGCAGCATGACACTGGGCAGCAACCACGTCCAACAATTCGGTCTGCTCCTAAACACGTCGCTGCCCACCCGCACATTTTGCTCAAGCCTTGGAGCTGCGCGGCGGCATTAGGCCGATGAGCCGAGGTCCGATCTCACCTTCAAAGATCGACAGCACTCTACTCGTAGCGCCCGCGCTCAGGATCTACCTTGAACGACGCATCGAATGCGCGGGCCAGCGCACATCCCTTCCACTCGAGGGCGGCGACTATCCCAATTTGCGAGGCACCAGCCCAAGCATCGCTCGAGCCTCCACTGCAGTGGCGGGCTCGTACCCAAGTTCTCGGATAATCCTTACCGTCCGTTCGACCAGCCGCACGTTAGTAGCAAGTATACCCTGTTCGAGGTAGAGATTGTCCTCTAGCCCGACACGAACATGGCCACCAGCGAGCACCGCGTGAGTTGTTGCCGATAGCTGCGCTCGACCGATCCCACTAACGCAAAACATCGCTCCTTTGGGAAGATTCCCGACCAGCATGTCAAGGATCTGCGGAGTGTACGGCAATCCGCCCTGAATTCCACGATCGGCACCCAGAACGAAATTGACCCAATAAGGGGGCTTATCGAACCCTTTATTGATGAGACGTATCGGATCTTGGACAAGGTGGGAAAGTGAGAAACATTCCCATTCAGGTTTGATGCCTGTCTTTTGGAATCGTTTCGCCATGATGTCGCAGCGGGCCGGCGAGGTGTTAACGACAATCTCACGTCCGCCAAAGCTGGCCAAAACGGTGTGAGCGTCAAATGTCGCCATGTCGGCGCCAGCCTCGAGTCCTTTTAGGCGCTCTTCGAATATAACCTCATCAAGACCGGGCTCTAGGGATCGCACCATATCTCCATCAACGCCTCCGCCAGTGCTGTTGTTGATGATGATGCTGCACTTTTTCATTATCCGAGAATTGATGTCTTGGTAGATTTCCGGATTACAGGTCGCGCCGTCGTCTGGCCTGCGCGCATGCAGCGCCACGATAGAGGCACCCGCATCGTAGCACCGGTACACATCCTCGGCGATCTCCCCGGGCTGGGTCGGCAGGTGTGGGTTTTGCGATTTTTTCACCACACCTCCCGTCGGAGCAATCGTGACAATCACTTTGCTCTCAAACTTCATACTGCGCCTCCTGTCATTGACAGCTTAAGCCATTCAAGGGCGGACTTGTGGAGCTGCCCAGCTCGCGCCAACGGCTGGGTAGCGAAGACGTCGCTTCGAAACGGCGTTTGTCCAGTCATTTCATTCCTTCGGCGGGTCAGAATTCAGCGTACGCAATGCCAGTGAAGTTGCTCTGAGACCAGAGGAGATTGTGTTTGTTCTTTCCATCAAGATCGGCGGAATAGATCGAGCCGGCGAGGTCCGTGATGAACATCTGATTGCCGGGAACATCGAGTGCGATACCGATTCCCTCCATCAGGTGCGTGATCAGAATTTCCGGCTCCGTCTTTACATCGACGCGCGCGCGATTGACTGTGTTGTCGCGGGGAGGATCACCGCGGTCCGCGCCAATAGAGAACGCGGTTAGCAAGGTCCAGCTCAAGGTGAATCGGTTCCGGCAAACCTTCGAATAGCACCTCGATGTCGGAGCGATTTGCCGGGCTCTCGCCGTTCGGAATGTCGATGTTGGCGCGGAAGATTTCGGCCTTGACCGGCATTATCAGGACCTTTTTGCGTCCAATAGAGCTGGCGGCGCTCGGTGTCGATGGTGACGCCAATGCACCACCTCGTCGGGTCGCGCCGGTCCAACTCACCGCGGCCTGCCTCGATGAGCGTCTCTATGTCCGAGCCGTCGAGATTGCACCGCATAACCCGCATCCCTTCGCGGTCACACCAGTAGAGCTTGCCGCATTTGCGATCGAGCTGGATCTGCTTCGGTGTGAAAGTGGCTCCGCTGGGAACGATGACTTTACGAGCTGTTCCATCGATATCGGCGCGCTCGATCGAGCCATCGTTGATGGCGACACCTGATCCCATGTTGGTCCAGTAGATATGACCAGCGCGGGCATCAATTGCGACTCCGTCAGGAAGCCGACAATCGGCAACAATAACTTTTCGATCGGAGCCATCTGGATTCATGGCTTGAATGCGGTTGGTGCTCACCTCGAGAAAGAACAGCCGACGAACTACCAACTCCGGGTCGGGCGACACTTCCGATGTGACGGAGTTTGCGTCGGTCATGTTCTCCCCTCACGATTGGTCGGATGTGCTAGGCGCAAGATTGCGCTCCAGGATGCGATGCTTGCCGAACCGAAACTGTTTCGTGCATGGGTGAGAGTCGATCATCAGTTGTTTGGCACACTGAATTAGCTTGCATTTACGCACTATCCTGCGGCAATCCGGCGGCTGAGCTGCAGTTCGCTATCTGCCAGCGGCAGCCGATTTGACCGCCGGCGGTACCTCCTGTTGCGTCATGGCACCATCGCGAGCGGCGGAGCAATGACCGGGCCGCCGGCGTTGACGACATCCCAGCACTGGTGCGCGGAGCCAGCGCCCCCGTTTATGCCGGTGAAGAAGTCGCTCCACTCGTAGATCCGAGTGACCATTGGGAGCGCTTTGATGGAGGGCCGCGCGGCCAGATCAGCGGCGGAGACCGGCGCGGCCAGTGCGATAAGCGCTAATGTGCCCAGCAGGACTTCTTTCAATTTTTTGGCTCCGTTCCGTATCGATTTCCTTGATGGTTGATCGACCACGATAGCCATGTGTCCGCCCTCTGCATCAATTGCCAAGGCTGGCAGTTGACTGCACCGCAAGCCTTCCCTGAGCATTCGCCCGAAGAACAGAATTTGATGTCTGGAAGGTTAGCGATTTAGTCGTCCGAACAGCCGATCGATGAACCTCAATCTGAATCTTATTCCTCTTCACACTTATGTAGCGACTAGCAGAAGCGACTTTGACTAGGCGTGCGAGAGCTCGTCTTGTTCGCCGTGCGGGTGACCAGACCGAACACAAGCCCTGTTCCGCTGATGCGCATCCTTCCGCAGAACTAGGCAGAGCGGCGCCTTAGGAGCCCCTTTCAGTTCATCTGCATCATACTTTCGTCCGTGGCGTTGGCACACCAATTGCTGGAACACGACTACGAAAGAACGTCCCCACTTCGATGGTCGAGAGAATATCGATGTCAAACCCGAATTGGTTCTCATGGTACTCTTTTCCATTCTCTGCGCCACTCAGCGGGGCAGTGGCTCAGGACATTGAAACAAATGTTGGCGCGCAACTCGACGACGATGTAGCCAAAAAAATTAGCGTAACGGAACGGTTCGACGCCCTATCCGACGCCGTGGAAGAACTTGATGAAAAGCTCGCGACGCTCGCGAAGGCACTCGGGCAGACCCCTACACTGGAGACCTTCGGGGAGAAATCCGGGCAGACAACGCCTATGCGGCGCCTAAGAAACATGGTAGATGCGGTAAACAAGATCAAAGACCGTCATCGCCGAGACGCCGATCTGGAAGCTAAGCGCGCGCTGAGCCGCCTGAAGACCGTTGACCCTGCGCGGTACAGCGAATTCATTCGTGAGTACGAGGAGGGCGGCCGCTGACATTTGATCGCTCGATAAGCGCGTCTTCTGTCGAACAGCATCATTGCCGCCCTCCCAGGTCGATCAGCCCTGGATGGAAAGTTCTTTCCATACAATGTTCGGCCTAGAAGAGCGGCGCGACATCTCAGTGGTCTCAAACAGATGCCACCGATTTGGAACTTCGAGGCGCTCTGGTGAGATGGCGCCGCCAGCCGGCCGCTACTACGGTACGATCCGTCCAGGCGATCGCTCTCGGTTGGGATCTTCACCTCTGTCGGCCCGACGACGCGGATGCCCAAACTTCTACACGAAGGCCGATGCATTCCGCGGGGCGCCGCGCACAGTACATAGTTTCCTGTTCTTAAATGAAGGGACTCGAACACGTCGTTAGTGGCACGGCGATTGCTAAAGTAGAGTTGGACGCGGTGATGGGCGACGATGTGCTCTTGCAGTCTCCAATCCAGGGGTTCAGATGAGGGCTTCTCGTTCGATCAATCAAAGCCATGCAGATGCTGCCGCCCCTCAGGTGCGGAGCCGCTCTTGGCGTCGCGGCGCCGAGCTGAGGACAGCAGCAGCGTTCACTCCTACCGCCATGTTGCTACACAAGAATCCTAAGGCCCGCCGGCGACGAATTTCTGGTGTGTTTCGACGAACTGCATTTTACATCGATGCCTTTGCCACGCTGGACGATTCCAGCGTACCAGTGCTGTCGCGATCGATCATAACAGGAGATGAGGATGACGAAGGAAGCCGGAATCAACGATGACGTCGGCGGTGCAACAGGCGGATTTCAGGACTTTGCCAAGCAAACCATCGAAACGCAGACGGAGTTCTCGAAAAGATTGTTCGACATCTATTGGCATTGGCAGGAGCGAATTCAAACCGAATCTACGCAGGCGATAGAGCTCTTCGGGAAGGTCACTTCCACGACCTCCGCAAACGATCAAATCGGCTATCTTCAGACCTGGATAAAAGGTGCCACGCAGCGGGTCTCGCAGGATGTGATCTATTCGATTGAAACCGCGAAAGCCCTCGCGAACGTCGACCTTCCGCTGTTCGCCAGCCCCGAGCTCTTCAAGCCGACAGTTCTCTTCCCTCCTTTGGCATCGTTCAACTTGCCAGCCGGGGCTGGGATCAACTTTCATTACGGCTCTTGGCAGCTGCCGACGCTCCGGATCGAAGGCGGTCGACCAGAGCGTTGAAAGTTGGGCTTCCTTATCAGGAGTTCACGGTATGACAGGGTCTCTGAAGGGGCGCCACCAGCACATGCCATTGGTGCGTTGTTCGCAATGATGTTCGCTCCGCCGCTCGCAAAGCCAACAGCAACATTTCGGCCCGGCTATGATCGTCAGCCAAGCCGGGCCTGACTGCACTAGATCGGTAGTCCAACCCGGTGGTGTCGTTACGGGCGCCTTTTGCGTCGCTACTCTCGGACCAGCAGATGCCGGCAACATCGGCATCACTACGTTTTGGTCTCCTGGACGTCGTTGGCTCGACCATTAGGTTCACGACCAGTTGTTTGCTGTGCTAGCTCCCGTCGGAGAGCATCGACGTCCCGATGATTCCCTCCGAGGCCAATTGTGCGATCTCGGCGCAGGAGAGCCCGAGAAGTCCTGATAGGATCTCATTGTTATGCTCTCCGAGCGTTGGCGCCGCTGTGCGGATCGCAACCGGCCCCGAACCGTCGCGGATCGGCATCGACGGCTGTGGATGCAAGCCAATGAACGCGCGTTCCACTTCCTGTAGAAATGCACGCGACCTGAGATGCGGGTCCGTGAGCAGGTCAGTTGGCTGTCGGGCCACGCCGGCCGCAATTCGTCCCGCCTGCAACTTCGACATCGCCTGGTCGGCATCGCGGGTGATCGTCCAGGCTTCGATGGCCCTCTCTATCTCGTCCTCGATACAGCGGCGAGCTTCTGCAGATTGCAGCGATACGTCTATTGCCCAGTCTGGCCGTCCGATGACGATGGCGAGCCTCTGCCACATCTTCTCGTCGATCGCGGCGAGCATGACCCAGCTGTCCTCACCCGAGCACCGGAAGGAGCCATACGGAACGAACTGCGGATGTCGAGTACCATACTTAGGGAGCGGCATGCCGCCAATCGATTGAAATGTGATCCACGGCGCCGCAAACGGCATCATGCATTCGATTTGCGCAACGTCAATGAACTGTCCGCGTCCGGTATTGCGGGCGTGAATCAGCGCGACGAGAACTGCTGCGCAGCCGTTCAGCCCACCGACGGCGTCCCCAAAGGCGACATGGCTCATTACGGGTGGCCCGTCCGGATTTCCGACGACGATCGGCAGCCCTGACCCCTGCTCGAGAGTCGAACCGTAGGCCCGACAATCGCGATAGAGGCTGTTCGCGCCAAAGGCTGACATCGACAACATGACGAGCCGAGGATTGAGCCTTCGGAGCACATCGTAACCAAGCCCGAGCTTCGGCAGCACATTAACCGAATAATTGTCTACGACGACATCGGCTCCGGCCACAAGACGCTTGGCAAGAGCGAGGCCTTGGGGCCGCGACAGGTCGAGCGTGATGCCCCGCTTGTTGCGGTTCATGACGCAGAAGGCTTGGCGCCTTTCGTACATCTGAGCGTCGACATAAGCGGGCCGCCGGTCAACGCCACGCCACCAATCCGGATACCTGGTGGACTCGATCTTGATGACATCCGCGCCAAGATCAGCCAGGGTGCGCGTACACAACGGGCCCGCCCAGCCCATCGTGAAGTCGATAATGCGAACCCCACGCAACGGCTGTCGTTCGGCATCGATGCACGTGGACGACCGGGGCCCAGCCAAAGAGGGCTGCTTTGGGATATACGCGACAGGTTGCTGCTCGCCGGGAGCTGGAACCCTGCCCCCTCGACGCGGGGGCGTCAATGTCAGCCGCTGTGTCGACCCTACCGTCATGCCCTCTTCTTGGCCTAGGACGACAGGCACGATTGCGCCGCGCTCCCTTTTTTCTTTGTCGAGGAGCAGATCGGATATGTCGGGTACTGGTACAATCGGGATCTTCCGCTTCAGTCCCTCCGCAAACCACTCCTGCGCTGTCCGCGTCTTCAGCCGTGGCATGAATTGTCGCTCGATCTCCTCGATGTGCTGCAGACGCTCTTCACCGAGGGACAAAGCCGGACTATCGCGGAGTTCGAACAGCCCGAGCATATCGCAGAATGCGCGCCATTGTGCTGGCGTGAACGTGGTAACGCCGACCCAGCCGCTTTTGGTGTCGTAAATGCCGCCCGGAAAAACCGGCCAGAAGCGGTTAATGCCAATCCGGCGCATGACCTCACCACGCGCCGAAGCCTCGAACATGAGATATTCGCTGATAGCGAGGCTCGATTCGAAGATACTGACCGACCACGACCGTCCTGACTGACCCTCCATTTGTGCCACCGCCGAAGAAGCCACCGCGATGAAACCCCACAGACCAGCGAGGATACCGGTTTGGAAATCGGGCGCGTGCAGCGGCGGGCCCTCGGCCGGTCCAACAAGTTTGATAAGCCCGGCGAGCGCGCGGATGGTCGCATCGGTTGCGGCGAATCCTGCATAAGGACCCTCGCGGCCGAACCAGCTTGCTTCGAGGTGGATCAATCTGGATCGCCGCTGGCGGATCGCGACGATATCGATGGAGGGGCAATTCGTCGGATCAATGTCCCTACCGTCAATCAGAATATCGCAGTTCTCGATCATCGCAGTCAACTGCGTGACCGCGTCCGGAGCAGCTGGGTCAATGATCGTGCTTGACTTGTTGAAGTTCAGGAAAGCGAACCAAGCGCTCTGGCCCATTGGAGTGAGCGGCGCGCAGCGCCGAATTGGATCGCCTGCTGGCGGTTCGACCTTCTGAACATCCGCGCCGAAGTCGGCAAACAATCGCGCGCAATAGCTGGTTGCCGCCGAGCTACCAATTTCGACGACCCGCAGATCCGACAGCACTCCCATCGTGGCTCCATCTTTACAGTCAAAGGTCTTCAATCGGGAATTTTGACTGTCACAATTGCTCCCGCCGGATTCGGTCTAAGCAGGAACTAGTGTGTGGCAAAGCCTCGATAGTCGCTTGCGGCCACTTCGTCGCACTTTTTCCGATAGCTGCCTACGCCACCTGTGTAGGAGAGTACTCGCCGCGGCTTCCCTTCAACGTTTGATCCCAAGTACCAGGAATTCGTCTTTGCGATCAGCATTGCGTTGGCGAGCTCATCGTGATGCGCCACCCATTGATCTTCCAACTCTTTGGAGGGTTCGATCACGTTGAAGTTTTTGTCACGGAGATAGCTGATGCATCCGGTTATCCACTCGACCTGCTGCTGCAAGCAGGTGGTCCCGTTGCAAAGCGCGGCGACGGGGGCAAGCGGTGCCGCGGTCGTGAAGAGATTGGGATAACCGTGCACCTGCAACCCCATGGTGGTCCGGATGTCTCTGCGCCAATCCTCCTTCAGCGATCGTCCACCGCGACCGCGGATGTCGATGCGGGTTAAAGCGCCCGTTCCTGCGTCAAATCCTGTTGCCAGGATAATGACATCGAGCGCGTGAACTGTGCCGTCGGCGGTCTGAATGCCTTCGGCCGTGATGCGCTCGATTGCGTTCGTCTTAACGCTGACAATTTCCACTTGCTCGATGAAACGCCTCGAGGAAATTCTGCTCCAAGGGGACTCGATGGGTGCCGAATCCGTAATCGCTCGGGATCAAGAGGTCGCACAGTTTTGGATCCCTGAGCCGCTCGCGCATTTTAGCGCGCACGAACTCGGAGATCTCAGCGTTCACGGCTTCATCGACGAACAGTTCGGCGAAGGACGATACCCACAACTTTATAGAACCATCTTTCCAGCAGTCTTCAATCACCTTGCGGCGCTGTTGCGCTGACAAATCAGCCCAGGCGTACTCAACATCAAATTCGAAGCCCGTGAACGTGTGTGGCAGCCGTTCGGTAAGATCTTTGAACTTTGACTTATAGGCTTCGACGTCGGCGGCCGTGTACTTGGGATTCTTCATGGGGATGATGTATTGGGGCGTGCGAACGAACACCTTGAGGTGGTCAACTTCTTCCGCGATCGTTTGGATTACCTGAATCCCCGTCGCCCCGATGCCAACCACACCGACACGTTTGCCCTCAAACTCAACCCGATGCCGGGGCCATCGCGCTGCATGGAACACCTGCCCCTTGAATGTCTCCTGCCCAGGAAAGGACACATGGGGGGCCGAAAGCATACCGCAGCATGTGACGAGAAAGTGGGTATCGATCACATCACCTTTGTCGGTTGCGACTTCCCATCGCTCCGTCGCTTCGTTGAAATGACAGCTCTGGACTCTCGTGCCGAACTGAATGTCCTTGCGCAGATCAAGCTGGTCCGCCACGTAATTCAGCCAACCTTCGATTTCGGGCTGGCTCGGAAACCTTTCGCTCCAGCTCCATCCCTTGTAGAGGGCTTCGGAAAAAATGTAATGGTAGACGTAGCCCTCAGAATCGACGCGCGCACCAGGATAGCGGTTCCAATACCAAGTACCGCCGACGCCCGAGGCCGCGTCGATCGCCCTGACGTTCAGCCCGAGCTGTCGTAGCCGATACAATTGATAGAGGCCGGCGATGCCGGCTCCGATTACGAGGGCATCGACTTTCGCAGTCGCATGCCTGCCATTAACAACATTGGCCCTGTTCGTGGTCTGGCTCATTTCTCCTCCCGGCTATTCTTGCGACCTGGCGAGGAGAACAGCAAGGATCGTACCAGTTGGCGGGCCGCCATAGTCAAGCGGAAACACACCGCCTAGAAAGTCGCGACGACTGCAGTCGTCCTATGAGCTTTGAAGCAATTGCGACATATGTCTGCAGCATCACACCGCCCTCCGGCGTTGGAAGACGTGCAGGCGTATGAGATTCGTCAAGTCAATACGCATGGCTCTTCTACATTTTTCCTCATCACTGAAGAGCTTCCGACTATCCGATTGACGGCCGCTACTCCGAACCACGCGCGAGCAAGTTTGCGAACGGTCAACTAACAACACTAGCAATTGATCTAAATGACAGACACGTGTCACCTGATTGCTTGCTGAACGTCGGATTGGAGCTTTCCGACATGCAGCAATAAGGTCATTCGGGGATACGAAATCGTTCTGAGAAGGACTTGCGGCAATGCATTCGTCTACTCCGACGTCACGCGCCCAAAGATCTGAAGCCGCACCTATCCCCTCTCCGGATATTGCTCAAATCATCAAGTGGCGCGACAGCTCCTATGCCGCAGATCTGTTTATCGCCGCAGTCTCATGGCTTGATCTCTTTACTTACCTGGATGGCCAGCCGGTAACCGAAGAGGAACTGCGAGTTCACTTCTCTCTTCGCGCGCGGCCAACACGGACCATGGTTCGACTCTTCGAATCATGGGGCCTCATCTCCAAGCAATCTGGCCGGCTACACGCAACCGCAACAGCCCTTCAGTATCTGAGCGGCAATTCCGGGGACAACATCGCGTCCTACATTGCAACGATGAAATATAAGCCTTCCGTTCGGGAACTGTATGAGATCCTGCGACAGGATGGCTCTGATACCTGGCACATTGAGCGCGGCGTCACCAAGTCTTGGGACGCCTTGATGCAGACGGACGCGTTCGCAGATCTCAACACACGCGGGATGGAGGAACGCGGACGGATCTTTGCTCCGCACCTCGCAACGCTGCTTGATTGCACGAACGATACCCACGTACTCGATGTAGGTGGGGGATCTGGTGTGTACTCCGCGCATTTGTTGATGCGCTATACGTCACTCTCGGCAACAATATTTGAGCGCCCTCCCGTCGATCAACTTGCACGGACGTGTCTGAAAACTCGTAATTTGTACCCGGGTCGCGCCAATGTCATAGCTGGCGACATGTTCGTTGATCCCCTGCCTGCGGATGCTAGCGTCCACCTCTATTCGCACGTGCTGAAGACGTACTCGCTTCCATGGTCAGTCTAGGCTTTCCTGCTCCGCTTCGAGCCGGCGGAATGCGCTGTGCCCATGTAGAAGTTCGAACGTCCATGTCACTTCCAGACCGGTGAAGATCCAAATGCAGGCGATCGCCTCGAGCAGAATTTAGGGAATCTGCGAGTTCGTCTCCAGTCTCAACGGAGCGACTCGAAAGGTAGAAATGGTGGTCGCGCTTTGAGACAAACTGAAATGACCCATCAGAAATCCAGAGCAGGTTTCGGGGTGACGATTCCATCGTGTGCAATCCCTTCTCAGTCCAAGGACGGCAACAGCTCGAATGACCCACGCCGCCGTCGCAACTTCCGCAGGTGACCGGTCACGCATGAAGATAATAGCGAGCCCGACGCCGATGATGCCAATCAGAATGGCCCCCACAGCCAGTGATGTGACCCCGCTAATTTCGATGAGGAGTCCGCCGATAAAAGCGCCGATCGCGACGCCCGCGAAGGTAATGGAGCTGTTCATTGCCAGTACCAGCTTCGATCTATCGCCCGCCAGACCGAGAAGACGGTGTTGGATGGGAACGAGATACATGTAGCTCACGTTGCCCGAAAGAAAGGCGATGAGCACGGTGACGGCGCCATCGTGTCCGTACGCAATCAAACCAACGAACAGAATTAATTGTGCGCCTACGGCCGCGATCAGGACTTTGAAAGGGCCGAAGCGGTCGGTCAGAACGCCGCAGGCTGCGTTTCCCGTCACGGCTCCCAAACCGTACGCAAAGAGCGCAGCCGAGAGCAGTGGCACTCCGGCAAGCAGGGAACCGGTGATGAAGACGCTCACATAGGAGTAAACGATGAACTCGGAAACGACCACGAATAGCGTCACGGAAAGGATGCCGTAGATGATCTTTGGGAAGCCTTTCGTGGTCGGGCCGTTTCCGCGGTCCGGCGCCTCGGCAGGAATACCAAACATCATGGGGGCGACGATTAGCAATGCGAGAAGCCCGGCAATGACGACAAAACCGAATGCGAAGCGCCAGCCGATAACATCTGCAATCCAACTAGTCGCGGGAGCGCCGGCAACCTGCGAAACGGTCATGCCGCCGAAGATGAGGGACAAAGCGAAACCCTTGCGGGCTGGGGGCAGGAGTTCGGCCGCCAGTGCGGTGGCCGCCGGGGTGAACATCGCCGCGCCGTAGGCCGAAATGACGCGACCCGCAGCAAGAATGAGAAAATTGGGAGCGATCGCGCAGATCAGGTTGCCGATGATGAAAATTAAAACGGACAGGATCTGGACATTGCGGCGGCTTATTGCCTTGAACATCCACGCATTCAGCGGCGCGAAGGCTGCGTAGCAGAGGGCGTAGATGGAGATGATCCAGCCCGCGGCACCAATTGAAATCGAGAGGTCACGAGAGATCACATCGAGCGCGCCGATGATGACAAAAGTCTCCAACCCAATCGCGAACGCAGCGATGGTAAGGGCGGCAAGGATGAGCTTCGTTCGTGCGTCGGAAGCGGACGAGGTCATGACAGTGCTCGTTCATGTTATTGTGATGTGTTCAAGGCAGCACGTCATGCAATTCAGGATAGAGGCTTGCGATAATCGTACCGGAATAACGGGGGACGAGGTCCGTACTAGCAGCCAGGTTGTCACACCTCGGCAATCTCTTGCATGATCTCGAGCTTGTCGGGATGTGGAGCGCCGATCTGCTGTCAGCAACGCCCGCGTCATACATGCCTTCGAGCAATTTTTGTGCCGCAAATTTCGAGAGGAGGCGCTGATCCGAATTGCCCAATCGAAAGGCTTAGGCACCTACGCTCCGCCCTGTACGACTACCGCCGACACAGCCGCTTCATCCGTCCGGACGCGGCCGGCCGCGTCATGGGCTACTCGGCCCTGGATGCGCAGCAGATTGATCGCGGTGGACGTGATCGCTGGCAAACTGGACCGGTAAAATCGACACAAGCTGGCCGTTTCAAGCAGGCCAGATTCTCACTATCTTTCTAAAACGGAGACACGCGATGTATATTCCCCCCGCCTTCAAGGACGACGTCGAGAGCATCCGGAACACTATCCGTAGTGCCCGCTTGGTCAACTTGGTCACAGCTACCGCCGACGGACCGGTGGCTACGCCTCTTCCGCTCTTTCTTGAGGAGAGCGAGGGCGACCACGGCACGCTGTACGGACACCTCGCTAAGGCTAACCTGCAGTGGCGTCTGTCGCCGCTCGGCGAGGCCCTCGCAATTTTCGCGGGCCCTGATGCCTACGTGACGCCATCCTGGTACGCGACCAAGCAGGAGACCAATAAGGTCGTGCCGACGTGGAACTACGTCGCCGTCCATGCCTACGGGCCTGTCGAGTTCTTTCAGGAGCCGGAGCGCCTGCTGGATGTTGTGACGCGCCTGACCAACAAACATGAGGGTGCACGCCTCAAGCCGTGGGCTGTCTCGGATGCACCCGCGGACTTCATCGCATCCGAGTTGCGCGGCATCGTGGGGATCCGGATGCCAGTCACTCGCTTCGAAGGCAAACGCAAGATGAATCAGAACCGGCCGGAGGCGGATCGTGTCGGCGTCGCTACGGGCCTCGCTGCGAGCGAGAACCCTCGGGATCGCGAGGTCGCTGCTCTCATTCCGCTACCAGTGTAAACGTCCGCTACAGGATGATGTTTCTTGCCTGAATCGGGGTTCCCAGAGGAGACAATCTCATCCGTGGCCAGCATCGATGACGCGACCCTACTCGACATGCGTGAACGCCCTCTGGCGAGGGCTCACGCGGGTGGGACGGTTCGTTCAATTACAGACGTGCTTCAGACCAGCCCTTCCTGTGTGACGAAATGGAAGCTGAACTGAGATCGGCTGGCGCCGAGCTACTGCCGGTGCGGGTGTATGGAAAAGCGCACGCGTCCGCACCGGGCTGGGGGGAGCCCCTCAAGAACATCGAGAACCTTCGCGCCAATGGGAACACTACAGTCGACACCCATCACCAACCCCGCTCAGTCGCGAGATTCTATACTTGAAGACCTCCGAGTGATCGAGGATGGACTGGAGCAGCTCCGGCCGCCCCGGTACGGCTGAGGCGGTGATCAAGTGACCCGCACGTTAACGCTAGGGTGCCTGCTTTCTGCAAGGCAATGCTCTCCAACACGCTGGGTGTGTCAGGAGCAGCTCGAGAGAGGACTTGCTGTCGACGCCAAGTCCTTGAAGGAAAATCTGGTATGTCCGCCTGGTGAAAAGGGTAAGTATTCGTCCTCACATTGCGAGTTGTTGGGAGTGTCCATCAACGTGGTCAGCCCCTAAGACGGTTTTGCAGTGCCCGCCGGCTCGCGACGAGGTTGTCGAGGTTTAGCTGCTCTGGCCGTTGTCCTTGCGACAATTGGCTAACCAGCTCTCGCGTGCCATCCACCACGTAGACGCCGCAATCATAACTGTTCTGCTGCTGGGCCATGGGGCGTCGCTCAAGGCGGGCATCTAGCACTTCTGCGAGCTTTGCTGCATGGGTGTGATTGCGTCCCTCGGCGGAGTCGTAATGATAGGCAACCGGCCCTTCCGGCGCGTCGCGATCAAGGAGCAGCAGGGACCAATGGCGGCCGCCATCGTCCTCGTCATCGTTCACCGGCAGAAACAGGAAGCGGGCCGTATCGTTACCATCCTGGTCGTTGACGATCCCATGCAAGTTTTCCAGGAGGACGTCCTCGTTCAGAGTCCTGCGCAGCACATGTGCTGTTGCAGGCTCCACGAGGCGAGTCCGGGCCGCCAGATCCGGATTGTCCTTCTGCAAGTCCCGTAACAGGAGTGCGTAATCCGCCGCGATATGCTCATCGCCCAGCCATTCCATGTCGTCGAGCAACTGCCCGCTAGGTCCGTGGATCGAGGCTGTCGGAACCCAAGTCCCGAGTAGAGCATCGGACGGTGTGCGCGGAAACGGATAGTGAGCATCGTCACGCAGCTCGTACGGTGTCGACGGCGACTGAGCCGCGACAGGCAATGATGGCTCGGCTTCCCCGGCCGGCCACATACTCCAATCAAAGTCAGACGGTATCTGTAGCGACCACGTTGAGGTGGACCCGGCAGGTTCCTGCCGTAGAGCTTGTTCTACCTCCTGCGTGCGTTCAGGGGTGGTCACGCCGTACGATGGGCCGCCTTCCTCTATCCTCCAAAGCAGATCCTGATCGTCACCTTCCGGAGGGAGCTCCTCTGGCCAATTGTGTTCCAGAGCGAGACCATCAACGTTCCTCCGGCGGACTGTGATCGACGCTATTCCGCGCTCAGACCGGAAGTCCCGGAGACGATCTAGAGCCGTAGGAACGGTTCGCCTCTTTCGATCTTTTTCGAAGGCCTCGGCATCGCGGTCGAGCGAGCCATCGTTGAGCCGAGCAGCGATCCCCGACCTGTGGTTTGCAAACAGCCACTGGCTGAATCTGCGAAGAGGACGAACATATTGGGTTTTGGCAGTGATCGCCTCGTACCCCGCGCCGATCAGTGCGGGCTCGAGACCTGCAATAAGGGACGCGTCCGCAGAGTATAAGGGAGCGGGCATGCGTTTGCTCGCTCCGTCCCGGAGATCAGCCAGCGCCGCATTGACAGCTCTATAACCGCCGGCTTCTCGATAGAGGTTGGCATCTTGATCCAGTTCATTGACTGACGTGTCGTTAAGTTGGGCAGCAATGCTGCGTTTCTTGTTCTGACGAAGGTAGCGACTGAAATGAATGAGAAGACTCGCATAAGACTTAGCTCTGCCCGAAGTGCCCTCAATCGCAGCTTGCATTTTGTAGTTTTTGATGAGGTTCACGTCGTCGGGATAGGCAAACTCGTCTCCTGCGGCCGTCACAACTTGGCTGGCCGAGTGGGAGGTCGTGGCAAGACTTTGCGGACTTAAGATCTTCCGCCTCTTCGCCGGCGTGAAATCCACTGTTCGACGTTCATAGTTGATCATCACCCCGTCGCCTGGCGGAAGGTTGCTTGTATCTAGCGCATGCAATAGCTCGTGGGAGTCCTGACGGTGCTCATGCCGCCAGCTCTGAGAGAGGACGGCGTCGCCAGGGCCGTGAGCCTGGTACCCGCTCGCAGCGGGCTCGAGAGACATCTGGTCGTTATCCTCCGCCGGCGGCATTCCTTGCTCAGGAATACCCTGGTCATCCTCCCCCGGAGGGAGCTCCTCCGGCCAGTTGAAAGGCCTTTGCGACGCGCCGTGCTGTGCAGCGGTCTCCGCCGCAACCTGACCTCGCAATGTGATTGGAGCGATTCCGCCGGCCGATTTGAACGCCCGGAGGTGGTTTAGTGCCAGACCGGCGAAGTACCCACCGCACTTCTCGGCATCCCGGTCCAGCGATTCGCTCTCAAGCCGAGCATTTATTGCTGATTTCTCGTTGACCAAGAGCCAATGGCTCAGCCTGCGCAGAGCCCGTACATTCTCGATTGCGGTACTCTCCTGATAACCTGCCGACATCATCGCTTCCTTAAACCCCGAGATCAAAGACGCATCCTCAGGATAGATCGACCGCGTGCTCGGCCGTCGGCCCACGCGCAACTGGCGACGAGACTCCGCTTTCATGTTGGCAGGAAGCTCGACTGCCCCGCCTACCGCATGCGACGAGCTCGTGTATCCATATCCGCCTGCGTGCATCGTGGGCTGCGCCTCCTGCCAGGCCGGCTCCACTTCATCCGTGAAAGCCGGTGGTGCGCGACCGCCTAAGTTATCGCTCCCGCCGAGCTGGCGCTCAGCGGGAACTGCTTGCGAATCGTCTGAAGCACCCGTCCTCTCTGCTAGCGTTAACGCCGCTGTGACTTGCGTATCTCGCTCGTCGTTGATGACGACCTCTTCGCGTGATGGCTCCTCAAGTTCAATCGCCCGGGCGCCTGCCGGCGATTCTCGCAGGTGAGACAGTGCGGTACCGATCCTCCGATTGCTGCCGGCCTCCTTCCTGTAAGCCGTGACATCTTCATCCAGCGATTTATTGGAGAGCCGAGCAGCAAATCCCGGCTTGTTGCTCGTGCGGAGGTACTCACTGAATTCGCTAAGAGCGGTTGCGTATTGGCTCTTAGTTTTGCGATTCTTGGTGGCGGTTGCTTTGTACTCTTCAATGAGCGCCGCATCATTGTCGTAGGGATTGAATTTTGTGCGGCTTGCGATTGGCGGCCCCCCGCTTTCCGACTGGGAGGCTCGGAGATGATCTAATGCCTTAAGGATGGACCGGTTCGGAGTCTTGTCGAATGCCTTGGTATCTTCGTCCAGCGACTCGTGGTTAAGCCGAGCAGAAATTTCCGGCTTGTTGTTCTTAAGGAGCCAACGCCCCAATCTGAGAAGAGCGTTTACATTATCGGTGATGGTGCGCGGCTTGAAGCGGCGCTTGATGAGTGCTGGCTTTAGTCCAGCGATAAGGGATGCGTCCCGGGAATAGAGGGGGTCTCCGATGAGACCGACGAAAGCCCAAGGCGACTGGCCTGACTGCAGCGGGGACGCGCCGGGCACTGATCGGTCTTCGTGCGACGTGGGGGTGTATTCGCCCCCTCTCGCCTGCGCGATGGGCTGCCTCTCCGGTACTGAGGCAGCGAGTTGCGCGGTTGGCTCAAGCGCCGACGATGAGCCGGCTTCGTCCATCATCTCGGAAGCCAAATTCTGGTCGTACCCGTCCGCAGGGAGGACCTCGGCCAAGCTCACAGCTCCCAGCGAGGCGCTGTGGTGCGAAGCATCATCTCCGACGTGTCCCGGCTCTGTCAGGACCACGCCGGGATCAGGACCGGGGGGAAACTGGCGCTCGAGCTCCATCGCCCTGACGCCTGCCGGCGACTTTAGAAAATGAGCCAGTGCGGTACGAATCTTCCGCTTACCACCGGAGTCCTTATAGCCCTCGACATCCCTATCCAATTCATGCAGCGACCTGCCGGAAAGCTGAGCGGCGATGCCCGGCCTGTTTTTGTTACGCAGATAGTTGCTGAAATCGGCAAGAAGGGGTGCGTAGCTCTTCGCGGTATCTTGAGTGATCCCTTCCGCAGGCGCTTTTTTGTACTCGTTCACGAGGGCCGCGTCTTCGGGATAGGGATTCAGGACGCGTTTCACACGCGGCGGAGCTACGTCCGCCGACCGGGGAGCCCTCAGAAGAGCTAAGGCCGTAACGACGGATGAGGAGCCACAGCTTCTCTCGAACTCTTCGACATCCCGACTGAGCGAGTCGTCGTGCAACCGAGCAGCAATACCCGGCTTATCGCTTGCAAAGAGCCAGCGAGCTAAGTTGAGCAACGGCTCTCCATTGGACCCAACGACGGTCTCCTCGAGGCCGAGGATAAGGGATGCGTCATCGGAATAGAGAGGGAGCGGGCCGCCATCGACGTAAACTGCAGCTGACCGAGCCGACTGTGCTAGCGAAACGCCAAGCATCGTTCCGCCGTCTTCATCATACGGAGTTGGCGAGTGGTCCTGCACGCTCTGCTGCACGATGAGCGGATCCCCCGCGGGCGATGCGCCCACTTGGGTACTCGACTGGAAAGGTGACGAGGGGTCGGCTTCGTCCATCGACTCCAAAGGAAGGTCCTCATCGTGACCTTCCGCACGAAGGACCTCTGGCCAGCTGCTAGCTCCCTCCGACAAGCTGTGCTGCGTAGCGGCGTCCCCAATGAACGTCGGCTCCGCCAGGACCGCGTCTTCAGAACATGGAGCGGGCGGAACATGGCGCTCCACTTCAATCGCTTGTGCGCCCGCTTGCGATTTTCGCAGACGACCTAATGCGGACACGATCTTCGGATCATATCCGGGCCTTTTCTTATAATCGTCGACATCATTGTCTAGCGACTTGTCGGAAAGCCGGCCAGCAATGCTCGGCTTGTTCTTTTCGCGTAGGTAGTCACTGAACCTGGTCAGAGCAGTCGCGTTGTTCTGGCCGGTACCGGTTCGTGTTTCGTTTTTGTACTGCCTGATGAGAGCCGCGTCCTCTGGATGAGGAGTTAACTTAACGGCGCCCGCAATCGGCACGACTCCGCCCGCGGACTCGGAGGTGCGAAGATGATCTAGTGCCTTACGGACCTTCTTGGTACCGCCCTTTTTTATGAACTCCTCGACATCAGCCGCCAGCGACTGGTCATCAAGCCGAGCAGCAATAGCCCCCTTCCTGTTTTCAAAGAGCCAGCGGTCGAGAGTCAGAAGATTACTTACATTGTTCCCTGCGGTGCGCTTCGAAGCGTTTCCTTTGATGAGGGCAAGCTCAAGCCTCGAAATAATGAGCGCATCTTGGGAATAAACGGGGCGATTGCTGTGACCGACCAAAACCCCATTTGACTTTATCGGCTGCGCCGAGCCCCCCATCATCGCCCCACCACCTCTACTATGCGGCGCTGGCGCATCTACTGGCCCACTCCCTTGCGTGATGGCCTGAGGCTCCGATGCCGATCCCTCCAGTTGATGGCTAAGCGGCTGCATCACCACCCGATCGCCTGAATTGCCGATTTCGCTCAGCTGCTGCTCAAAGGCCGCCGAGTCTGCGGACGGAGCCCGTGAGCTCTCTTGCGGGCCGGCGCTGCCCGATTGTTGACGCAGCCGGTTGGTTGATCGGAGCTCCATTCGTTCTCACTTTCGGAATATAGGCCAACTGAAGCCTGTGATTTGGCCGAGAATTGAGTCGGCAGCATCAGAGCCCATCAGGAAACGCCGTGAAGGTCCCAACATGCCGTATCCAAGCACCCCAACCGCGCTCCATGTTCTTTCCTTGCGATCGGCAGCTATGACCGCCTCTGGCGACCCAGCTATGGGCGATAGCTGTCGAGAACCTGACGACGACGCTATTCCGAGTTCCGCCAGGGGCAAGATGCGTGCGTCGTCTGTTGGGGGACAGCAGGTCACGCCAGACCCGGCATGCGCCGTAGGTGCAGTCGCTGGAAGCTTGCCTTGATCTTGCTCCCGAGCCCCTCGTCGCTGCGGGTCCTGACGCTGGTCGAACTGATGGCAACAGCGGCCATCCCGCATATCACGATGAAGCGTTATGGAGTTCAGGTGGCGCGGAAGCGCTCAATTCTGCTGGTCTGATGACAGCAAAGTCGCGGTATGGTTCACGTCGTAAAGGAAAACACTCGTCTCCGGCGAAATGCGCTCGACAGCACGGCATGCAAGCGCATTGACTCTAAAAATTGCTCCGGGCCTGTTGGCGCCGGAGTCCGAAAGCTGAAGGCAGCTACATTGATCGAGCTGTCCACTGGAGCTGGCCCGTAAGCCGGATTCTAGGCCGATCCTGAACTCGATGCGCCGGCAAGATCACTGCGACGGCAGCGTACTTGGCTGATGAACATTTTCGTCTGTCGCATAGAGTTTTGGCAAGTCCTTCCAGAATCCCGATGTATTCTAACCGGCAACTCGCCCATACCATCCTCTTCTACCGCGCGACATTGCAAACGCCATCTGCGCCAGAGGAGCGCATTTACTCTTCCTGCCGCCCTACAGTCACGACCATAATGCGATCGAGGAGGTATCGCCAGCTCAAGGGATGCGAGCCGCCCCACACGTATGTCCAAGCAATTTGACGCAAGGTCGGCGAACTCCTCGGCATCCAAAGACGAATGCGCGAACTATCCAAAAGCTCAGGATATGTTCCTATCCCTCTAAAGGCGAACACTATTCCCTTGATTTTCTAGCGCAGCGCTCTGCGCGGCATCCATCGCCGGCTCATTTTCCGGCCGCGCGATCGCCGCATCTGACACTGTGGCGATCGCCTCCCTGCACGATTTGTCGGGAGCGCTGGATATCTATGGCGTCCCTTCTAATTTGTGCATGAAGGTGGCCGTCGAGGAGATCAATGCCGCCGGCGGCCTGCTCGGCAAAAAAGTCGAACTCAAGGTCTATGACGGCCAGTCCGACATCAACAAATATCCGCAATATGCGCAGAAGGCGGCATTGAACGACAAGGTCGTCATGGTGCAAGGCGCGCTTAGCGGGGGCGCGCGCGAGGCCACACGCCCCGTCTTACGCAAGTACAAGATACCGTTCATTTACGGCTCGTTCTACGAAGGCGGGCTTTGCGAGAAGAACACGTTCTGTCTCAACACGGGGGGCAACCAGCAGGTGGTGCCGCTGCTCGAATGGTCATTTAAAAATCTCGGCAAGAAGCTCTACTACATCGCCTCAGACTATAACGCGCCACGCAATTTCGGCATCTGGAACCACGTGATGGCCAAGCGCGAAGGCGGCCAAGTGCTAGCAGATGATTACTACCCGCTGGATGTCACGGATTTCACCGCGGCCATCGCCAAAATCCAGGCGGCAAAGCCGGATATCGTCCATTCCTGTCTCGTTGGCGGCCCTGCCATGGCGTTCTACCGGCAGTGGGCAGCGGCCGGAATGCTGACCAAGATCCCGATCATCTCGATCGTGTTTGCCGCCGGCAATGAGCACGAGGTCCTTGCTCCGGAAGAAACTGACGGGGTGATCGTCGCCTACAATTACTTCCAGGAACTCGACACGCCCAAGAACAAGGAATTTCTGGCCAAGGTCGAAGCCGTAGCCGGCAAGAGCCACCCCTACATCAACGGTGAAGTCTTTGGCGGCTACAGTGGCGTCATGCTTTGGGCTGAAGCCGTCAAACGTGCCGGCGGCTTCGAGCGGGAGCCGGTTCTGGCGGCTCTCGAAAGCGGCATCCGGTGGGAAGGCCCGGCCGGAGTGATGACCACGGATGGCCCTACCCACAACACGACTCAGGACGTTCACATCATCAGAGTCAAGAACCGTGTCTGGAGCTTGATCGAAAAGAAGGAGCAGATTCCGCCGGACACCTATGGCGGCAAGTGCAACGTCTTCACCAATCCCAATCAGACAGATTTTCTGATGCCGCAGATCTAGGTGGCTGGGCCCGCGGCGCCGCACATTTGCCGGCGCCGCCGCCCACCGGCCCGTCTCCGTTTTCGCAAGCCGAGATAGATCATGGACCAGTTCGTCATATTGTGCTTCGCGGTGGTCAACTCCATTGCGCTTCTCGCCCTGATCAGCTTGGGGCTAGCCATCATTTTCGGCATGATGCGGGTCATTAACTTCGCGCATGGTGAGTTCATCATGCTTGGCGGCTACGCCACCGTGATCGCCAATCATGCAGGTGTCAATCTTTGGCTTTCCATGCTGGTTGTCGCCCCCATTGTCGTCGGCCTGATCGGCGCTGTGGTGGAGCGCCTCATCATTCGCCGGCTCTACGGTCATCTCGTGACGACGATGCTGGCGACCTGGGGGCTTAGCCTGTTCTTGATCGGCGCGGTGACCGCCATCTTCGGCAACACGACGATGGGCGTGAGTGCTCCGCTCGGCAATATCCCGGTCGGGGCCTATTCCATCGGCGCTTACCAGCTGTTCCTGATCGTCATCACGGCGCTGCTGGTAGGGGCCTCCCTGTTGGCGCTGCACTGGACGAAATCCGGGCTGATCGCGCGGGCGGCAATGCAGAACGCCGAGATGGCGGTAACCCTAGGAGTCGATTGCGATCGCGTCTATGCGGCCACATTCATCATGGGCGCGGCCATCAGCGGCCTCGCCGGTGCACTACTTGCGCCGATATCCGGCGTCCTTCCGCACATGGGGGCCGCCTATGTTGCCCGCGCCTTTGTCACCGTCATCAGCGGTGGTGGCGCCCTGATTACGGGGTTCCTGTCCGCCGCAACGATCCTGGGGCCAGTTGAGGCGTTGCTTTCCTATTTCGCGACGCCGGTCGTCGGTCAGGCCTCGCTGTTGCTTTTGGCTGTGATATCATCCTGCGCCTGTTTCCGATGGGCGTCTCCAGCTTGTGGACCGGAGGGCGATAAAATCATGCTGCGCCAACTTAATCATGCCCTGTTTCCAGCCGCTCTTGTGCTGTTCGCGGCCCTTGGGCCGTTCGTTCTGGAGCCATTCGATCTCGTCAATCTGTCGGCATTTTCGGCCATGGCGATCGCGGCGCTCGGGCTCGCCTTCGTCTGGGGGACGCTTGGGATCCTGAACCTCGGACATTCGGTTTTCTTCGGTCTCGGAGCCTACGCCTATGCCATCGCAGTCTCCAACTTCGGCGACAGTACGATCGCGGTCTTGATTGGGACCATGTCGCCGGTCGTATTCTCGCTTGTCCTTGGCTACTTCCTGTTCTTCAGCCGTCTGGGAGACGTCTATCTCGGTGTCATTACACTCTGCGTGACGCTGATCTTCTATTCCTTCATGACGTCGACTGCGGACCCCTGGTTTCACATCGGTCCGGTGCCGCTCGGCGGCTTCAATGGCATCACCGCCGTACCGTCTCTCAATATGCCGGGTGATCCCCAGGGATTGCTGTCCACGGAAGCAACTTTCTCGCTCTGCCTGGTAGCGTTGGCCGGCATTTACATTCTGCTCTCGTTCCTGCGCACGAGCGATGCAGGGCGGATCATGACGGCGATTCGCGAGAGCGAGTTGCGGAGCGAACTCCTCGGCTATGACATCCGATTCTACAAGCTCCTTGGCTTTGCCATCAGTGCTGCCATCGCGGGCCTTGGCGGGGCTCTTTACACGGCAGTGATGGGTTTCGTTAGCCCGAACGTCTTCGATCTCCCGCAAGCCTCGCAATTCGTTCTGTGGGTGATTGCCGGCGGACTCGGGACCTTCGTTGGACCAGTCGTAGCAAGCTTCGGTTTCCAGCTTCTCAGCAGCCAGCTCGGTTCCAACACGGTTTTCAATACCGAGCTTATTTTCGGCGCGACGATCATCCTGTTCGTTCTGCTGGCTCCGCAGGGCCTGCTGCCGACGTTTCTCAAGCTGTCGAATCTGAGATTCCCGTACCGCTTCGGCAACTTGCGGCGGAAGGAGAAACCGGCATGAGCGACTCGCCAATTCTCGCAACGCGCGGTCTTGTTAAGCGTTTCGGCAGTGTTGCAGCGGTTGACGGCGTCGACCTCGAGGTGGCGGCCGGTGAAATCCGCTGCCTCATCGGCCCAAACGGCGCCGGCAAGAGCACGCTGTTCAAATGCCTGACCCATCAGCACCAGCCGACCAGCGGCCACGTTCTTTTCGAGGGCCGAGACCTACAGGGGCTGACGACCCATCGTATTGCGCGCTTGGGAATTGCCATCAAGAACCAGATCCCCAGCGTCTACGCGAACCTCGACGTTCGGGAGAATATCCGACTCGCGGCGCTGCGCAGAAGCCTTGCAAAGCGTGAGCTGGACTGGCGCTGGCCGAGATCGGCTTCGACTCGCGTCTTGCCAGGCAGCCGGCGGTTACGCTTTCACACGCGCATCGCCAGTGGTGCGAGCTTGGCATGCTGCGCGCGAGCGATCCCCGTCTCGCGCTTCTCGACGAGCCAACCGCCGGCATGACGCGCGACGAGATGTTGAGGACCGTCGATATCATCAAACGTCTCAACGTCCGCGCCACGGTAATCGTGGTCGAGCACGATCTGGAGTTCATCGCCCGTCTCGCACAAAATGTTACGGTCTTGCACAGGGGACGAGTGCTGGTTGAGGACACCATGGATAAGATCGAGGCAAACGAGACTGTTCGAGACATCTATCTCGGCCGCAAGACGGACGCTATTCATGCTGAAAGCTGAACAGTTGGTCTCCGGATACGCAAGACACAGGTTCTGCGCAGCTTAAGCTTTGATCTCGGCGCTCACGAGATCCTGGGAATCATCGGCATCAATGGTATGGGCAAGACCACGTTGCTCAAGACCATCATGGGACTGTTGCCGGTCGAAGGCGGCCGAATCGTGCTGGACGGGGTTGCCATTGAAACTCTGCCTGCCCATAAGCGCAGTCGTCGGGGCTTCAGTTACACGCCGCAAGGCGGTGCGGGTTTTCCCAACCTCACAAGGAGAACTTGCTGCTCGTGGGCTTGATGCCGGGTGTCGGCAACGCAAAGCCGCTTGCCGAGATATTGTATCTCTTTCCGAGGCTTGAAACGCTTCTCTCTCGCCCCAGCGCGGCGTTGAGTGGAGGCGAGCCGCAGTTGCTGGCCCTGGCGCGCGCCATGGTTCGCTCGCCGCGGCTTCTTCTGCTCGATGAACTGACAGAGGGGATTCAGCCTTCGGTGACCGACGAAATCGCCGAATGCTTGTTGTCGATTCACCGGCTTGAAAAGACAGCCATGATCATTGCCGATCAGGATCTCAGTTTCGTAGCCTCGCTGGTCGGCCGAGCGCTTGTCGTCCAGAAGGGACAGATCGTGGCGGAGCGCAATCCGACTGAACTCCTGGCCGATAGTGTTTTCGACAGGGACTGATGTCATGCTGGCGGCCTGCGTCCCGGCGATGCTGGATGTCGCCAGTGCACTACTGCTTCAGATTCCAGCAAAACAGTATCGACCAGTCCGAAAATCATGATCAACCCGTTCAAAACAAGCGCCCACCGTTCATTTGCAGAGCAGCTATGACCGCCAAAACCCTTTCAGTCCAACCGACCGTCCATCCCGCCGGGCAGCTGCACGATGCAACACTCGGTGCATATTGCGAGATTGGTGCGCGCACGATCCTGCGAGAAGTGACGATGGGTGACTATTCCTATGTCGAAAACGACTCCCAAATCACCTACACGACGATCGGCAAATTCTGCTCGATTACGGCAATGACCCGCATCAACCCTGGCAACCATCCGATGCACCGCGCGAGCCAATCGCATTTCACCTATCGGGCAAGCGCCTATTTTGCCGGAGAGAGTGATGAAGTAGAATTCTTCGATTGGCGGAGGCAACATCAGGTCCAGATCGGTCACGATGTCTGGATCGGTCACGGCGTAATCGTACTTCCAGGCCGCAACATCGGCACCGGTGCCGTGGTCGCAGGCGGTGCAATCGTTACCAAAGACGTGCCGGCCTACGCGATCGTGGCGGGCAATCCGGCCCGCCTGGTCAGGCCCCGATTCTCGGAGGAGATCGCCGGGCGGCTCGCCAGGCTTGCGTGGTGGGACTGGGATCACCATCGCCTGCATGCGGCGCTGCAAGATTTCCGCAAGCTAACGATTGAAGATTTTCTAAGCAAGTACGAAGCGGCCGAACTTGCCAGGTTGGATTCTCCGCGTTGATCGCTTCGAGGAAACTGGCTTTTCGGTCATCAGAGGTTGGAGGCTTATTCCCTTTGGCCGCTGCCAACCGCTCAAGGAGACGGAGATCGCGCTTCAAACCCGATTGGGTCGTAAGATCGGCAGCTCCCCCTTGGCGATCAAGACCCGGGACGAGCTCATCATGCGGTTTCAGTGACGCCGGTAGGGAGCGGGAGCGCTCGTCGGAGCTCAGCGAACTGGTGGAACATGACAAATAGTGCGATCATGCCGGCGCCCACTTCAGCGATTGCTTGACTGGCTAACACTCCCTTGAAACCGGCCATGGCCGGGAACACCAGTACGGCCGGTATGAAGAGATAACCCTGCCTCGCGAAGGACACCACCGCACTGAGGCGTGCTCTCCCGAACGACTGAAGCATCGTCGTTACGAAACTCTCAATGCCGAACAGTCCAAAAAACAGATGGAAGACGATGCAGGTCGAGACGGCAATTTCCGTAACCTTATCGCTATCGCTGAACAGCCTGACCAAAGGTCGCGCAAAGATCACAACAGCCGCAGAATACGCAATGGAAGAAGCGACAGTTATGGAGAGCATGAACTTCGCAGCCTTCAATACGCGGGCAAAGTTGCGTGCCCCCCAGCTGAAACCGAGGATAGCTTGAGAACCTATACAGAAGCCGGTAATAGGCAGTGCGCCGATCGTCAAGATTCGCACGGCTATTCCTACGGCCGCGATGGACTCGTCCCCGAACGGCGCAGCGGCTCTGTTCAAGAGCATAACGGCAATAGCAGATAAAATACTGGTCGCGGACGCCGGCGCCCCAATGAACGCAAGCTGTCTGATTCGACCAGCCCCCAACGAGACGTGTGATATCCTGACAAGGATCACCCCGCGAATCTTCGTAAAATGAGCGATATAGAGGCTAATAGCAGCGATCTGAGATGCCAGCGTAGCGAGGGCTGCGCCTCGCACACCGAGGTCCAGTAGGAATATGAACACCGGATCAAGCACAGCGTTCAGTATGAAGGCGGTAATCATCGTCCACATGCTGAAACGCGTATTGCCTTCGGCTCTGACAATGAATCCATTGACGATGTTTAGTAGCATCAGGGTGTACCCGAACAAAAGCGTCGCGGCGTAATCGACTGCCATGGGCATGATGGTTGGAGTTGCCCCGAGGATTACGAAGATCTCTCGTAGGTTTAGAAGCAGAGCGGCAGTGACCGCGATACCGATCGGAACGGCGAGCGCAAGTGCGGCACTCGCATCTCGACTCGCCTCCAGGTCATCACCAGCGCCAAGATGACGAGATATGAGCGACGCCGTTCCAACACCGATCCCCTGTCCGGCTGCTGCTAGTAGGACCACGATTGGCAGGGCCATGCTGACGGCTGCGATAGCCTGCGCGCCAAGTGCGCCCACAAAGATCGCGTTGACGATCTGCTGTAAGGCATTGATCGATAAGCCGACAACAGAGGGAATGGCGAGCCGAAGGATGAGGCGCGAGAGATTGGGGTCGAATAGATCGACGTGCTGCCTTTTCTTTGGCCTCACATCGCGATCGCTCTCGACGACGAATTCCGTATCTGGCTCATTCATGTGAAAGTGTCGCGAGCTCTTCCGAATTCGCCAATCGTCTGCAACAGCTCATGTTGCAACGCGGTGCAAAGATCTCGGGTCACCTCGTAACCGACTTGGGTTGAATCATACCTCGCTTCAATCTGCAGATGGCCGGCTTGATATCCGACGTCGAACCAGAAGAGGTGAATCACGGATGCTTCATCCATGTCTTCGCCGATCCATAGTGGAGATGGTTCGTTGTCTAAGAGACGGCGTGGAAAATGGCGCTGCACACCAGCTCGATAATTCAATCCAATTCTGGGTAAGGGCAGCCGATCGATCCGGCTCCGCACGGCTGGATCTCGGTTTAGGAATTTCATGGCCCGAAACCCCAATCCTCCGCGCGGCACGGCATTGCGCTGGCGGTGTATTGAACGAGCACGATCGGGACGCTGCTCTGTTCCGGTCAGAATCAAGGGAAGCGGGACAAGCTCGCTGATATGGCCGATGATCTGAGATGGGTCGAAATCGCCAAACAGCCGACCTCGGATTGAGGTAAGGCTATCAATCCAGAGCGAGTAGTTGCCGAAAACGCGTCCAAAGGCACCAGATATGGCGGCAAGAAGAACATCAACGTCCTGACAATGTGCTACTCTGGCTGCAATATTGAAGAGATCAGCTGTCGCTTTTTTGTCAATCTCGAGATGGTACTTGGCCTGATCTTCCCAAAGCGATCGGCTGTTCGCTTCATCCATGCGACCTTCAAGCCTCGCATTGTGAAGTTCTCTCGCGGTCACTTTCGAGAAGGTCGCGCCGCCTGATGACGTGTCGCTGACGTGAAAATTGAACTGATCGTAGTCAATCCTCTCCCAGTATTTGAGTTCGGCTGGCGCTTCGTTGTTCGCATACTGCTCAAGGCGCTTCCACCATGGAGAGAGCATTTGTATTTTCTCGGGACCACTCACGGCATGACCCGAGGCAACGGCATCGTACGCCGCATCCAATGCTTCCAGGAACAGTCGATAACCGATCCCGTCCGCTGCAAAATGATGCATCAGGACCAGCAAATAGCAATCACCGCTTTTTCCTGTGCGGAATGCCGTGACGTTAACAAGAGGCGTTTGGCCGTCAAACCGAAACATCTGCTGACGTCTTGCTGAGATGCTCTCGATTGTCCTACGCTGTTGTAGGTCGGGCATCCCAACAAGATCAATCTCTTCCACGAGGCGTTCGGCCACGTTAGTTCCGATTGTCAGACGTAGACCATCGACAGACCGAGTAATACGGAGACGAAGGCCTTCGTGCCTGTCTATGACATGGGCAAGAACGCGCTCCAGCGTTCGGACGTTCAGGACGCCGGCGGGCAAGAAGAACAGATCGCCGATGTTGAAATGCTCATCGAAGCCGGCAAGACGGTTCCAAGATGAGATTGCGGGCGCGACTGGCAATGAGCCATTCGCGGAGGGGGCGGTATGGAGCGTAACCACCGCTTCGTCTGCCGCCAACTCCCTGATGGTCGGTGTTCGATAGAGTCGGTCGACAGTGAGATTCAGCCCGGCTTTGCGCGCTAGCGTGACGCAGCGCACGCTGAGAAGCGAATTTCCGCCGATATCAAAGAAGCTTCGATCGATTCCGACGCACTTGGCGCCTAATAGATCCTGCCAAATCCCAGCAAGAATACGCTCCTTCCTCGTGCGAGGCTCAGCAGATGGAACTGGCTCGACGTCGCGGTGAGAAATGGACGACAGGCGAAAACGATCTACCTTCCCGCTTGCCGTAAGGGGGATGCTATCAGCCAAACGGAAGGCTGCTGGTATCATGTAGGATGGCAATGTGTGGCGCAGGTGGGTGACGATATCTCCAGAGCTTAGACTGTCGCGAGCCGCAACCACGCTCGCGATCAAGCGACGATGGTTATCCATGCCTTCCGCCACGACCGCGGCCTTTGTGATTGCCGGATGAGACTCAAGGGCTGCTTCAACCTCCTCCAGCTCGATGCGAAAGCCCCGTACTTTGACCTGGTTGTCCGATCGGCCGCAAATCTCGAGCACGCCGCTGGCTGAGATGCGTGCGATATCGCCACTTCGATATAGGACTCTGTATTGGCCGTCATCATACGGATTCGGCACGAAACAGCAGCTGGTCCGATCTTGATCCCGCCAGTACCCGGCAGACACGCAGCGTCCGGCGATGCAGAGTTCACCGGAAGCCCCGACAGGGACTCTATTTAGCTGGGCATCGAGCACGTAGAGTTTGACGTTGTCGATTGGGCCTCCAACGGGAACAAGCGACGAGGCGTCGTAGACATCCGATGTTTCGTAGACAGCGGCATTGGATGCACATTCCGTCGCACCATAGAAGTTCCACAACGGAACGCCCGGAAAATACGCACGCCAGCGAACGGGGAGCGAGGGAGGCATCGGTTCGGCGCTGCTTGTGACCAGCCGCAAGGCGGTCTGTCGCGAGTGCCGTTCTTGGGAAGCAATGACACCGGACAGGAGGGGAGGCGAGGCAAATAAGCGTGTCGCGCGATGTCTCACCAATGCGCATAGCAACAGATCTGGATCCAGCAACTGCTCTTGGGTTAGGATTAGCGTCTGCACCCCCTTCAGAAGTCCTCCAAAGTACTCCCAAGCGGACGCAACGAGTGATGCGGACTTCTGGATAACCATAACGTCGGTGCTGTCGAAGGGAAAACGTCGCCACATCCAATTCAATCGATTGAGAATTGCCGATTCCGGTATAAGAACCCCCTTCGGCTTTCCGGTTGAGGACGATGTGTATATAAGGCTTGCAATTCCCGGATGATCTGATGGTTTGTCGCTACACTCACAATCGTGAGCGGGCACGCTGGATCCTTCTAGGGTCAATAGACAGACCGGCGACACGTCGAAGCCAAGTTCAGCGGTATTTGCGTGAACTAAAAGTTTAGCCTGACTATCTCGCAGGATATTCTCGATCCGATCACGCGGATAATCGGGCGATATAGGGACGACAATGGCCTGCAAGGCTCGTGCAGCAAGAATAACGGCGGCCACGTCGGGCGACCGGTCGACCAGCATGGCGATCATATCGCCGGCCCCGACGTCCGAAGCTCGTAGCAGCGATCTGATAGCTGTTACGCGATCCCGCAGATCGCCGAATGTGATCTCGCCGAAATCGCCAAAATATGCCACCCGGCTTCGATTAGACACGCTGATTTGCTCGAACGCCTCGACAAGCGAACATTCAGCCTCATATGGCTGCGCCGAGCCATTCAGCGAGTCCAGCATCATGACGTCTGACGAGCTGAGGCAGCTCAGATCTTTAATGGGCGCGAGCGAGTTCTCAATGCAGGCTGCAATCAGGCAGCGCAGATTGTCGGCCATGCGGACGATCAGATCGCTTGAAAATATGTCTTCCGCATACGCTAGCTGGAGAGCAATTTCTTCGCCCTGATCTTGGGCGTACAATGTCAGATCGAACTTTACGTAGCCAGTCTCATACTCGCGGAATGTGAGATTCAACCCATCTTGGCCAGGTGGCTCCGCAGCCTCCGAGTACATGTTGAACATGACCTGGAAGATCGGTGATCGTCCCGCTTCGCGATATAGATGGGTATCCCTTACCATCCAGCCGAATGGATATGCTGAATTTGCGATGGCATTGCTGACCAGACCCTGGATGCGCAAGGCATGAACCGCAAAGGACTGGCCGACATCGATCGCGGTGCGGATTGGCAGCATATTCAGGAAAAAGCCAACAATTTCGGTGCTGCCAGGTTGATCCCTTACGACGTGCGGTATGCCAACGATAATATCGTCCTGACCACTATACATCCGCAGCAGCAGCTTGAAGCACGCAAGTAGCGTTGCCGACGTGGTGCACCCATGTTGGCGTGCAAACTCCCGTACCTGCTTGGAGAGCTCGCTGCCAAGCAGGACCGCATGGGAGTCGCCGCGGTAGGAAGTTGTTTTCGGCCGCGCTCGTCCGCTTCCAAGCGAGAGAACCGGCGGATCATCACCAATCTGACGACGCCAATAGCTACGTTGGTTGGCAAGCGACTCCGGAGTAATCTGTTGTGTTTCCCAGACCGCGTAGGCCGAGAGAGACACGCGGTTCTCTGGCAAGAACGCGGCGGCCTCGACATACCTTTGTCGAAGGTCCCTGAGCAAGACGGATATCGACCAGGCATCGATGATGATTTCGTGAGCGGTGATCAGTATGAGATGGTTGTCTGGGCTAAAACGGATCATGCGCGCGCGAAACAGATGGCCTTGATTGAGATCAAAGCTGCCGTTCAGCTCTTTTCGCCGTAACTGTGCGATCAGCTCCTCAGCTTCCTGAGCCGTGAGATGATCTGCGTCAGTCAATTCAAGACTTGCGTATTGCGGAGTATCGAAAAGCTGAACCGGACCGTCCTCGTCGATGAAGCGTGCCGAAAGTGCCTGATGGGATTGAACGACATCGGTCCACGCGCGATTGAACGCGGCCAGATCGATGATGCCCTTTATTCGCAGGCCTCCTTGAATGATGTAGTTCCTGGCGGAAGGGTCGAGCTGCGAGAGAAACCATAAGTGCTCCTGAACACGCGTCAGGGGCGAACGCTTAAGCTGACCGCACGTCGGGGCTGTGCACGGTTTCGAGTCGACTCGGGCCGCGATCGATGCTGCGAGCGATCGGATCGTTCCATTCACAACCAGCCTGAAATCCGTTCTTACACCGAGCAGAGTCTGGAGCTGACCCAATATGAGCATTGCCTTAAGAGAGTCTCCGCCGAGGCTTATGAAGTCGTCATTCACGCCAATTTTTTCGATACGCAGAATGCCGGACCAAATTTGACACAGCTGGGCCTCAAGCTCTGTTTGCGGCTCCTCGAATGGCGTCGGCAATGCAGGGCGAATACTGGTCGGGTCCGGCAACGCTCCAAAATCGACTTTTCCGTTCCTCGTCAGTGGAATACTGCCGATGTGGATGATTCTTTCTGGGACCATGTAGATGGGAAGCGCTTCGGCAAGAAAGTTCTGGAGCTCGCCTTCCCCCACTTCAGCCGGAGCCAATACATACGCGATGAGTCGCCTCGATCCTGTTTCCCGTTCGGTCCTGGCTATGTCTCTCGCCGTAAGCTTTACGCCTGCGCAGACGGAGGCGACCGCGACGGCGCCGCGCACCAATTGATGAGCGGAGAGGCGGGCCTCGATTTCTCCCAGCTCAATTCTGTGCCCGCGAATTTTGACCTGACGGTCCCGTCGACCGAGACATTCCAAGAGGCCATCGGAACGTACGCGCCCGAGATCACCTGTCCTGTATAGGCGCTGGAACGAGGGGGCGTTTGAGAACGGGTTTGGCCCAAAGCACTCTTTGGTGCGGTCCTGGTCGTTGACATAACCGGCAGCGACGCCAACGCCGCTAACACAGAGTTCGCCGACCTCTCCCGTGTTGCACAGCCGCGATCCGTCCGCGACATAAACCTCAAGGTTAGAAATCGGTTTGCCGATCGGTACATAAGCGTCGGCCAGCGCAGGCGGGACGGAAAGCAAATGATGCGTAACACCGTCTGCGCACTCAGTCGGCCCGTAGTGGTTGAGAATGGGGACCCTGGGATATAAGCTAAGCCACGCGCGCGCCAGTCCGGGTGTTAGAGGTTCGCCGACGGTAGAAATAATCCGCAAACTGTCCAGAGCCCGCTCAGCCGGCGCAAGCGACTGCAGATATTCAACAAATACTGCAAGCATCGACGGAACGAATTGAACAACCGTTACGCGGTATCCTTGAAGTGTTTGGAGAAGATATACTGGTGATCTCACCGTCGCATCGTCAATGAGTGCGATACAGCCTCCGACGCAAAGCCCTGCCAGAAGCTGCCACAGCGAGATGTCAAAGCAGTGCGACGCCGTCTGCGCGACGCAATCCGTCCGAGTGAGGGTTAGAGCCTCAATCTTTGCCATCAAATGATTGTTTAAGGCCAAGCGCTCGATCATTGCGCCCTTGGGTTGGCCCGTCGAGCCAGACGTAAATAGAACGTAGGCAAGTCCATCGTCGCTCGATGATGGCACAAGAGACGAAGTTTGGACCTCGCGCAGCGCCGCCTCTATTGCGACGAACTGCGTGATGGCCTTGCTGCCGGCCGGGAAAAGGCTAAGCGAATCCAGCTGATCTGGGCCAATAATCAGAGCGCAGCGACTTTGCTCGATCATGAATGATGTACGGGACGCCGGTAACGATGGATCGAGCGGCAGGTACGTTGATCCAGCCTTCAAAATTGCGACTACCGTCGTCGCCCAGTCGAGATCTCGCTCGCCCCAATAGCCGACCACCGCGCCGTGAGTGCCATGCTCTCGTAACGTCCTTGCGAGGGCATCCGATCTTAATCCCAGCGCCTTGTAGGTGAGTGCGTCTGCGCCGCACCTCAGCGCAACCCTCTCCGGATCCGACCTTGCAAGGCGATCGATCCCAGTGATCGGGTCGATGTGTTGATGTTCCACAAGCAGATCTTTGCCTGACCAATTTTTTGTAGGCATACGCCTCCCGCCATTCGTCGCCCTGCGCGGCCCTTAAATCAGAAGACCGAGGATCCTGAACGGGGCGTACATTGCGTAGCCACCCTGCCTCTGCCAGTCACAGCGTGCCGTTTTGCCGGTTTTGTTATCTTCTCGTCCTTTGCGTCCACATTTTCCTCGATGATCAGAAGGGGAACAGGGTGGGACGTTAGGGACCCAAGTTGGTGTTAGCACCTACCGGATCTTGTAGTAGACACGCGATGGTCCGCTGGACCCCCAAATCAGCGCGCCCGGAGATTCGTTCCGGGTTGTCATTTCTTATATTTGTAGGTACCTGCACTATGGCTTGGTGGTCTTGGCGTGAAAGGCAAACTTGATGCTCGACGGGCTGCAGTTTGCCTGCGGCCGCAAGCGATGACTCGACTGTGCCAGTACCAAGGCTGAGGCGCGTGATCCTTTTCCGCGAGGCCTGTGTTGGTTGCGTAGTCGTTGAGAGACAGTCGTTAAGCGCTCGAACATTTGCTCCCTTCGCAATACGATAGCTATGGCCAGCATGACAAATCGCGCCGGCGGAGCCATCTACGGCGGGGTGGTCCGTGGTGTCTGCTGATGTTCGCATTCGTGTCGCGTCGGTGCCGCTTAGCTTTCACGAAATGCATGCTCGACTATTCCTTTTGCGCGTCAAAGCAGCTTCCGTCTGGTCGCGTACAGCAGAACCGGTACAAATAATATTGCGGCAAGGCCGCTTAGCACTACGACGAGGCCGGAGCCGGAGTGTTATTATCGCGCGTGCGTGGTAAGCTGCGTTGCGCGAGTGATCGATGGTGACGATTTCCCCACGAGCCGAGCTTCGATAGCCGCGGCGTAGCCGGCTCGAGCACTGTGCGGGTAGACGGGCCCAGCGTCCAGACCGGCTTCGTTCTCAGTGATACCGATTGGCTTTCACAGTTTCGTAGCTGAGATCGAAATTCTGAAGGCCAATAAAAGTCCTTCTGCTGCAGCGAGAGGGGCGGATTCTTGCTATGCAGCATACTGTCGGACGCTACAGAGTGATTGTCAGCTTTAAGACCATTGTCGACAACTCGACACTTGCAGCCGGTATGAATAACCGAAAATCCCTCAATTTCCAAGCGGCACGCTACTTGCTTCATTTGCGACGCCATCACTGATGCCAGCTCGTCACCTTCTCTTCTAAATCCCGAACAACTCAGCTTAATGGGCCGATAGTCCAATGGAGATTTTTTAGTGACTATTGTTAGCAAGAAGGAAGCCCTTGATACTGAGAAGGAAGCTCCAGCGGCTTCGTCCTCCGGTGCAACGCATATGATTGTCGACCTGTGGGGAGCGAAGAATCTCGACGATCCGACCATTGCGGAAGATGCAATCCGAAAGGCCATCCGTGCGGCGAGGGCGACGTTACTCCACCTTCATGTTCATAAATTCTATCCGGGGCACGGCGTCTCCGCTATAGCCCTGTTGGCCGAATCGCACATTGCGTTACATACTTGGCCTGAGAGGTCCTACGCGGCCGCTGATATTTTCGTATGTGGCAACAGCGATCCTGCGAACGCCCTGCCGATTCTAGTTGAGGCCTTTCAGCCCGAGCAATCTGACGTTCGCCGCTTCCGCAGGTGTGTGTGTCAATCAAGCCAACACGTTGACACAGATAGTGGATCTCTGGAATAGCCGCGCGCGCACGGCGGCGCAAGCGAACATCGCTTGGCGTCCGCCGTTGTTCTCAATCTTGCGGCCGATATCGCCGATGACGCTCCGAGATAGATCCGCAGCGTCTTTGGGAACTTGTTGGCCCCTCTTGAAGTGATGGAGTTGATGGCCCTGCACGCGGCATCTCGGTGCCAACGTGGCTGCGGTCGCCAGTATTATTTGTAGTATCGACGCCGGTGCTCATGGCGGATAGCCGCATTTCTAGCGCGCGGTCGGGGCTTCCGGTCAACGCCTGTACATCAATAGTGACTCGAAGCCGGCGCAATAATCCTGCAGTTTCTACGAAGACATGCGGTTATCCGGCGTGATCCGAGGACGGGTTTGCCGTCTTGCGGCGCGAGCAAAGAAAATCGATGCTGAGGAGCATGCAGCAGCTCTCCAATATAACATCGAGCCTTCGGGCCAATATTATTCAGCTTTCATTCAACGCAGAATGCTATGAGCCTTATAATCACGATGCAGCTTCCGGAATAACTTCTTCGAATGCGTAGGCTCCTACTTCTCATTGCGGCATTTGCAATCATGTTGGCGGCACGGGGCCGGCACCAAGACGCTTTCGTGCCGCGCGCGACCGAATCCATGCCGCCCGTCAACGTGCCCTAGTCGATTCTGTGCGACCACGACGTTGCGATCTTTGCGTGCCCGAGACTCAGCAGATACGTGGTATTTGCTCGCCCGACAGCCAGTCGACGATGCAGCCCCCACCAACCCTGGTCGCCATCTGCACGAAGTGATGGTCATCCGCGATTGCCTCGCCGATGTCGGCGGCATCGTAGCCGAGCGGATGCGCCTGCATGGCAGAGAGGACGGCATTGGCGACGTCGGGCGACACGACCGCAACCAGCTTGCCTTCATTGGCAACGTGGAGCGGATCAAGTCCCAAGAGCTCGCAGGCAGCCGCCACGCCCGGCTTCACCGGAATCGCCTCTTCCTGCAAGCGAAAGCCCAGCTCCGACTGCTCGGCAATCTCGTTGAGTGTTGCGGCAAGCCCGCCGCGGGTCGGATCACGCATGAGGCGGATGCCGCCGCCGCCGGCCTGCACCATCTTCGCGACGAGATCGTGGAGCGAGGCCGAATCTGAGACGATCTCGGTTTCAAAAGCCAGGTTCTGCCGCTTGGACATGATGGCGATTCCATGATCGCCAAGCGTGCCAGAGATCAGCACGCGGTCCCCGACGCGCGCGTTCTCTGCGGAGAGATCGAGCCCGTTAGGGATCACACCGACGCCAGCTGTCGAGATAAATAGGCGGTCGGCTTTGCCGCGTTCGACCACCTTGGTATCGCCGGTGATGATGTGGACGCCGGCCGATCGCGCCGCTTCCCCCATGGATTCGGCGATCATCTTGAGGTCGGAGAAGAGAAACCCCTCCTCGATAATGAAGCTCGCGGACAGGTAAAGCGGTCGCGCTCCGGCCATCGCGATGTCGTTGACCGTCCCGTGCACGGCCAGCGAACCGATATTCCCGCCCGGGAAGAATATTGGCGAGACGACGTAGCCATCGGTCGTCATCACCATGCGCCCGGCGCGGACGTCGAAGGCCGATTGATCATTGCCGCGCGCCAGCCATTCATTGCCGAAAGCCTCGTGGAAGAGTCCCGATATCAGCCGCGTCGTCGCACGGCCACCGGAGCCGTGAGACAGGTCGATGCAGCCGTTCTCGACGTCGAGCTTGCGCTGATGGCCTTTCATGAGGCTCGCCTCTGTCTGTGATGGCGGAAACGGCCATAGGTCCAATGCGCGGCGCAGGCGCCTTCCGAGGAAACCATGCAGGATCCCATCGGCGTTTCCGGTGTGCAGAGCGTCCCGAACAGCTGGCAATCCACCGGCCTTTTTACGCCGCGCAGGATGGCGCCACATTCACAAGCCCGATTGTCGGCAACGCAAAGCTCTTGCATATCGAAGCGCATCTCCGCGTCATATATGGCGTAAGCGCGCTTCAGCTTCAGCCCGCTATAGGGGACTTGACCGAGGCCGCGCCATTCGAACCGGTCTCGCAGCTCGAACACGTCGGAAATCTCCTCCTTGGCGCGCAGATTGCCGTCGCGGGTCACCGCGCGGCGATACTGGTTTTCCACTTCATGGCGACGTTCATTGATTTGCCGGACCAGCATCAGGATAGACTGCATCATGTCGAGCGGCTCGAAACCGGAGATCACGACCGCCTTGTTGAACTCCTCTGCGAAGACCTCGTAAGCCTCAGTGCCGATGATGGTTGAGACATGGGCCGGCCCTACGAAACCGTCGATCTCGACCCGGCCATTATCGCGGATATCGGAGCCTTCCAGAATGTTCTTCATCGCCGGCGGCGTCAGCACGTGGTTGCAGAACACGCTGAAGTTCGAAAGCTGCTTCTTCTCGACCAGACGTACCATGATGGCCGTCGGCGCCGTCGTGGTCTCGAAGCCAATGGCGAAGAACACGACCTCGCGCGAGGGATTGTCCTCTGCGATCGCGATGGCATCCATGCTGGAATACACCATGCGGACATCAGCGCCGCGGGCCTTTGCCTTTAGCAGCGAGACGCCTTGCGAACCCGGCACGCGCAACAGGTCGCCGTAGACGCACAGGATGATCTCGCGCCGCGTCGCGAGACGGACTGCCATATCGATACGCCCGGCCGGCAGCACGCAGACCGGGCAGCCCGGGCCGTGGATCATCCGCACGTTGGTCGGCAGCACGTCCTCGAGACCATAGCGCGAGATCGCGTGCGTATGGCCGCCGCAGAATTCCATAAAGCGATAGGGTCTTGCCTTATCGGTCTCGGCGCGAATTGCTTTCGCCAACCCCAACGCGATCTCCTTGTCGCGAAACTCGTCGGCGTATTTCATTGCATGGGCCCTTGTTCATCGGCGCTGAGCTCGCGCAACAAATCCAATGTCCGTCTGGCCTCCTCAGGATCGATCTTGGCGAGAGCATAGCCGACATGAATGATCACGTAGTCACCGACGGCGAGATCCTCGATCAGGGCGACCGAAATCTTCTTGCTAACACCGTCCATGGAGATGACAGCCATTTCGTCTGGCAAGATTTTTGTCACCTCTGCTGGTATAGCGAGACACATCAGACGGCTCCCTGGCCGTTGTGTTCCAAGCGGAGCGCGGCAATCCAGGCTTGCCCCAGGCTTAGGCCTCCGTCATTCGGTGGCACCTGGCGGGGTAGCAGCGGCGCGAGATGCGCGGCGAGGCAGCCCCGCTCAATCTCGGCACACAGGATCGCGTTGAGGAAGCAGCCGCCGCTCAAGGCCACGATCGGTATACCGGTCTGCCGCGCCGCGCGAACGATCCATTCGACGCAGGCGGCCGCAAACGTGCCATGGAAGAGCTCAGCGCCTTCGGTCGGCTCCAGCCCATCGCTCGCCAGCCTTTCGAGCAACGGGAAGAGTGAGAGCACGCCATTCTCGACTACCCAGCCGTCCTGCGCAACGCGGGGCTGGCGAACACGTGCTTCCAGCTTCATCGCGGCCTCGCCTTCGTAGCTCTGCACCGCGGAAAGCCCGAGCAGCCCTGCCGCCGCATCGAACAGCCGTCCAGCGCTCGTTGTCGCCGGCAAGTCGCACCGATCGAGCAAAGCAGAGAGATGCCTTGCATGCGGCTGCGCCGCAAAGCGGCGCGAAATGTCCTCGCCGCGGTGCAGGCTATGTAACACGCTCGCAGCCATCCGCCACGGCTCGCGCGCTGCGCGGTCCCCGCCGGGCATCTTGAGCGGTGCGAGATGACCCAGACGCCGGAAGTGCGCGCGCTCGCACAGCAGCAGTTCGCCCCCCCAATTGCCGCCGTCGCTGCCATAGCCGGATCCGTCGAGCACCAGCGCCAGCATCGGCCCTTCGATACCGTGTTCCGCCATCACGGAGGCCGCATGGGCGTGGTGATGCTGGACCGCGACCGGCCTTGTCCCGCTCGCTTCGGCGAAGCGGGACGAAGCCAAGTTCGGATGCAGGTCACGGGCCACGACGACCGGCTTGACATCCAGCGTGGTAAGCAGATGCCCCACCGTTTCCTCGAAGAAGCGGATCCCTTCCGCAGTATCGAGATCGCCGATGTGCTGGGAGACGAAGGCCTCGTTGCCGCGCGTAACCGTCACGGTCGACTTGAGGGCGCCACCAATCGCAAGGATCGACGGCACGGATCGCGCGAGGCGGACCGGCTCGGGGACGTAACCGCGGGCGCGACGGATGAACTGCGTGCGGCCCGCCACGACCGATACGACGGAATCGTCGGCGCGAGTGACAATGTCGCGGTCATGGGTGACGACGAGATCGGCGATGCCGGCAAGCCGTCGCGTGGCCTGATCGTTGTCGATCAGCAGCGGCTCGCCGCCGAGATTGGCGCTGGTTGTGACGATCGCCCAGCTTTCGGCGTCTCGCGGATGGCCCACATTCAGCGCATCGAAGATCAGATGGTGCAATGGCGCAACCGGGAGCATGACGCCGACCCGCGACAGCTCCGGCGCGATCGCAAACGCGAGACGATGACGCGACGTCATCAGCACAATCGGGCGCGCTAACGTCTGGAGCAGCGCCTGCTCGGCAGCATCGGCTGCGGCGATCTCGGTAACTGCGTCCAGCGATCCGACCATGACGGCGAAGGGCTTTTGATCGCGCTGCTTGCGCCGCCGCAGGCGCTCTACGACCTCGTCGTCGCGGGCATCACAGATGAGCTGATAGCCGCCGAGTCCTTTGATCGCGACAATCATGCCCTTGGCAATGGCGGCGGCGATATCCGGGACGGCATGGCTAAGTCTCGGGCCGCATCGTGGGCAGGCAATCGTCTCGGCGTGAAACCGGCGGCTGGCGGGATCGGCATATTCCGCGGCGCAGGCCTCACACATCACAAAGCGCTTCATTGCCGTGGCCGGGCGGTCATAGGGGAGCTGCTCGGCGATGGTGTAGCGTGGACCGCAATGGGTGCAGTTGACGAAGGGATAAAGGTGGAAGCGGCTGGCCGGATCGAACAGCTCACCCAGACACTCCGGGCAGGTTGCGGCGTCGGCGACGATCCGCGTCGACACCCTGCCCTGCTCGCTGGCGCGGATGCAGAACTCCTCGCTCGCCACTGCGCTGATCGGCTGCACCGAAATCTTGTCGATCCGCGCCAGCGGCGGCTTTTCAAGGGGCAGTGCGGTCACGAAATCGAACGTGCGCTCGCCCTCGACCTCGATGACGACGCCATGCGGATCATTGGCGACGAAGCCGCCGAGACGGTAGCGCATGGCGAGACCGTAGATGTAGGGACGAAAGCCGACGCCCTGCACGGCGCCACGCACATGCAGGCGCAGCCGCCGTCCGTAGGGCGCTGTGGCTTCGCCGACCGTCATTCTACCGCAGTCCTTGCGGCCGGTTTCGCTCTGAACGCCTGCTTGCGGATCCAGTCATAGAAAGCCGGAAGCCCTTCGCCCGTGCGCGCCGACACCGTCAGAACCTCGATTTTGGAGTTGACCCGATGGGCATATTCGACGGTTCTGGCGAGATCGAAATCGAGCACCGTCGCGAGGTCGATCTTGTTGATCAGCATCAACGATGAGGCCGCGAACATATCGGGATATTTCAGCGGCTTGTCCTCACCCTCGGCAGTCGAGAATACGACGATCTTGCAGGCTTCGCCGAGATCGAACGCCGCGGGACAAACGAGATTGCCGACGTTCTCAATAAAGAGAATGCCACCGCCCAGCCAAGGCAGCCGCTCATAGGCCTCACCGACCAAGGCAGCATCAAGATGACAGCCCTTTCCGGTATTGACCTGAATGGCCGGCAGGCCTGTGGCGCGAATGCGCTCCGCGTCGTGGGAGGTCTGCTGATCACCTTCGATCACGCCAATTGGAAAGCTGCCCTTCAACTCGGACACTGCGCGGACCAACAGCGAAGTCTTACCAGCACCGGGGCTCGAGACAAGGTTGAAGGCAAGCACTTGGTCGGCGCGGAAGCGGGCGCGGTTGTCGGCGGCGAGACGATCGTTCTTGCCAAGAATGTCGCGCTCGACCTGGATGATACGGTCACTGCTCATGCGGGCTATCTGCTGATCCGCCGGATTCGTGCTGCAATCAAGAGGTCCGACGTTGTCACGCATATGAGCGCTGGCTTGATGATCGTGACGATGACCGTGCTCGCCACCATGATGGGGATGAATGACGTCGTTGCCATGCTTATGATCGTGATCATGCGCATGCTCGACGATGGTCTTTCCGTCACTGCAGCCGCAAGCCGTACACATTAGTCGACCTCCAATTCCTTCACGCGCATTTCCTCACCGCCAGTCACCTGCAGTTGGTAGCTGCCGCAGGATGGACATGGCTCGTAACGTTGCTTGATCTTGGCGCTCTTCGAACAGGCCATGCACCACGCGATCCCGGGCATCTCGAAGATCTCGAGCCTTGCACCTTGCGCAATGGTCCGCGCGGCAACAGCCTCAAAGCAGAATCTCATCGCTTCCGGTGCGACGTGACCGAGCACGCCGATCTCGAGGCAGACGGCCTTCACCTTCGAGAACGGACGGTTGCGCGCCTCCTCCTCGACGATCCCGATGATGCCCTCGCATAGCGCCATTTCATGCATGGCGGACCTCGCGGAAGGTGAGATTGAAGCCGACGCAAGGGTCAAACGACCCGACGAGGGTACGAACCGCAACCTGTCCGGGCCGGCCGGCGGCGAGCAGTGAGCCCTTGAGGCTCCGGACCAGTGGTCCGCGGGCGTGAAAATTCCATTCGGTTGGCGCCAAGTATTCGAAGCGCACGATACGGTCGTCGTCGTCGAGCTCGACGGCATGGTAAAGCCGGCCGCGTGCAGATTCGACCGCGGCCGCCCCCCGCCGTGGGCCGAGGCCATAGCTTGCGATAACGCCGCCTTCAAACTCCCGCTCGCCGTGATCGAGCCAGGCCAAGAGACCAGCCACTTCGGCGATCCGGGCCTTAAGGCGCCCGGCTGGACCTGAGTGCGGCGGCAGCATCGGCGCGCGGCCGGCCCTGCGTGCCCAGACGCCGGTCTCCGGAATCCGACCGTGAAGTTCGGGCGCGTCGGAAAAGCTCACGCCCTCGGTGAGCAACTTGACAACGACGTCCAGGTCGTCAGCAGCCGACAGGAATAATTGCTCGGCGGCCGGAAGCGACAACGCCTCACCATTTAAGTTCGCGAGATGCGCAGCCAGTGCACTGCCTGGCCGAGGAGGTTGATCTTCACGAATGATCCCGAGCGCACTCAGCGCGGAGCTGATCTGCGACACCGCCTCACGCCCCGCTATTCCCCATGCGCCTTCGCTGGCAACACCGGCAAGAATGGTGGCTGCTTGCATCAGGACGCGCACGGCCACGGCGCTGGTGCCGTCGGACGCAAGCCGCCCTACGAACAGGCCTCGTAACAATTCAGTCAATCGTTCCGCGATGACCGCCGTGACGCGGCGCTGCACCGTATCTGCGGCGGCGGCTTCACCCCGCGCAGCTTCGACCGCCGACAGATAGGCCACCTGGTGGGCGACCGAGCAAAGCGAGAACAGCCGGGGCAGCACCGAGCGCAGCGACGAGGCCGGCTTGCCCGCAAACAGGCGCATGACGGGCGGCCGGCTGCGCGGCAAGATCGCGACGTCGGCGATGGTGCGCCCGGCGAGCCACACTGTGATGTCGATCTCGTTGCGAAAAACCAGGCTCATGCGCGCAGCTCCGTCAGGACACCGCGCACGAAGTCACGCCCTTCGATTGGACCTATCGCGGGCGCACGGCAACAGACGGCTTCCTCACAGTCGGCCAGCAGGCTCAGCTCGGCCAGCCCATCCTCCGCCGCCCGCGCGACGGCCATGTCCGCACAGTCGAACATCGGCGAGAACAGCGAGCAGCTCGCGATAAGCACGACCTCGCTGAGCGCGAGCTCGATGGTTCCGGTCGGCAGATGCACGAGCAAGCTCGATCCGGAAGCTGCACGCGTGATCTCATCCCGCGGCATTACGGCGTTGATGTAACAGGGTGCCACCATGATGCCAACGATAGCAGCGCTGAACGGGCGGATGCCGACCGCCTCCACACCCAGTGCGTCATGGCAGACCGGTGCATCGCGCATCGCGCGCACGCGGGTCGCGCGATAGGCGTCAGCAACTCGCTCGCCCCGGGGATCGACGTCAGCCGTGAGCGTTTGCGTGTCAAGCACCATGACTCAGATCGTCATAAATTTTGATTTCGAGGCGTCGCAATTCGGGCAGCGCCAATCCTCCGGCAGCGCGGAAAACGGCGTGCCGGGCGCGATCCGCGCCACATCATCGCCATCGACGGGATCGTAAACGATCCAGCAGATGCCGCACTCTAGCCGCGTGACCTCAGTGACATCCTGGCGCAAGCCAACATTCTCGAATCCGCTCATTTGAAATAGGCCTCGATGATCTCCGTGAGTCGCTCGGCTGAGTCCTCGAAATCCTCATCGGCCGCGACCGCAACCGTCGGCACACCGCCGACCTCGATCGTGTCGAGGATGATCGCGTCCATCGCATTGAAGAACTGCACCGACCAGACATTGCGGATTCCGGTCGCAAGCACGCGGCAGGTGCCGTAACCGCGCGAGACGAGCTGGATTGGTCCGTTTCTGATCGTCTCATGCAGGAAGCTTAAGTCGACCGGACTCATCGGCAGAAGCGTGAAATTGATGATCTGCGAGGGGATACCGGGCCGCCAAGCGAGCGCATGCTCGCGTATCTCGGCTAGCACCGGCAGCACGTTCATGGCGCCCTCCGGCGGCCGGCTGATCTCAATGTCTGCGGCCGTCAGGTCCGTGGCCGCGCGCTTGATGATCTCCGGAATCGCGCCGACCTCAAGATATTCGTGCAGAGTGTCGGTCTTGATCCGCACACGCCAGAGGCCTGCAAGCGCCGCTTCCTGGATCTGCACCACCGATCCATCCGGCAGGGCGACGAGGCCGGTCACCTCGCCTTCGCCGATCACGTCAGCGACGAGCTTGCGTTCGAGAGCTTCCAGATCGCCAAGCCGGAACAACCGCGTCGGCGCGTCTGCCTTCTGGCTCGCGATAGCGTCAGCCAGCTTCGACAGGAGCTCGACCCCATTCGAGCAGCTCTTCGCGAGCTCGGCACTGTCGAGCATTGCAAGTTTTGCCAAGGCGCCAGCAGCCGCGTCGGGATTCATCTGGGCCCAAACTGGCTGCTCCTTGTCTTCAGCCGCTGTCCGGAAATTCGTCTTCATGGCCCGATACCCTGTGACCTTTGGTATGTGACGACGGTTGCTACGACTGCGTCGCGGGGGCGGCTGATCGGCGTCGACGTGCGGTCGATCGCACCCGCCTCACCGGGCGCGGCTTGAGAACGACCGGCGGGGCTCTTATCGAGCACGGAAGGGCTGCGTCGTGAGAGATCCGGCGTCCCGTGCTCAAATTCCATCAATCCTCCAGATCTGAGCCAGATTAGTTATGCTACGAAGCTCTCGAGATGGAACATTCGCGCTCATGAACAGCTGACAGTTTGGATCAGAGCTTGTTTTGGAGCTTCGCTGGTAGTTTCACCAGTACTTGTCACGCGGTCCGTCATGGAATGTCGAAGCTGGTCACAGGCCTTGTGGAGCCGGAGATGCTCAGGCAATGTCGGCTCGCGGTCGATCAGGTCGGCGAAGAAGCGATCGCAATCCTCGCCGTTGATCGCTGCGCCGATGCCTTCAATAGCATTGCCAATTTGCTGCGCTTCCTCATCATCCAAAAGGCGGATCGCAGTGTCGACATGGACAAGTACCTTGGTGCGGGGAGACGGACTGGAGAGCAAGAGCACCGAAACACGCCGCCGTTTGCCGCGAAATTCGCAAAGCGCAGAGATACCGTCGGTTTCGATAATCGTCATTGGCAAACCAAGACACATCTGCCATGTCTCCGACACCTTGATGGCCATTCAGGTCCGCACTCTCATCTCGTAATGCAGGTGATCGATACCATTGGCGAGCAACCACTCGGATTCCCGTAACGGTGTGCTGCGCGGCGTCACCTGAATTCCCCACGCTGCTAAAATGGAGCTGGCAAGCTCGACCGCAGGGCCGATCTGATTACGCACGGCCGGTGTCAGGGGCCCACCCCAGTCCTCGAGATCAAGCGGCTGGCAGCCGATCAACACGAGATGTTTCGGGCAATGTCCGAGCAGGTCACATGCACTGACAACTTCCTGAAAACCGGTATGATGTAGGCTCATCTTCCTGACGCCGGTGAAGCGTGGCACGTCCTCGTCGCGCACGAGCTTCAACTGTCCAGGCTCCAGGCCATAATCGATCGCGTCGAATACGATCACGCAGTCAGATTCCTGAAGATAATTCACAAGCTGGAGCCCCTGCGTGCCCCCGTCCAGGATGATGACGTTATGGGGCACGGCATAGCGGCGATGAAATTCTTCCACCGCTCGCACCCCAAAGCCTTCATCTGCCCAAAGAATATTTCCGATTCCGAGCACCAGGACACGCCTTGACTGTAAACATGTCGGCATAAGCCTGCTGCCCTCCGGGTCCCGGCACTGACGCGCACCCGAGATCATGGAGGAGATGATGCCCTGGCGCGTCATGACGTCTTCGCGAACGACGGCGTAAATGTGGAACATCAAAAATATGATCAGCCCCCACATGCCAAGATGGTGCCAAGTGCGCACATCCTGGCTGTTGGGCCAGATCGCGAACACCTGGCCAAACAGCTGGTGCTGCCAGCTGTCGATCCCGGCGCCTTCCGAATAGAGGGCAAAGCCCGTGACGATCATGAAGGCCCCCATCAACGTAAAGCCCGTGAAAATCGCGGTCTGCGCCAGCGGATTGTAGCCGCCATACATCTTCGGCTCTCGCTCCAGGAAGGCGTACCAGCGGATCTCGTGCAGCATCCCCTTCCAGAACTGCTTGCGATGCACCGGAACGTAGAATATCTGCCGGGAGTGGTAGTTCCCGGCCAACGCCCACAGGATGCGCGCAAGGAAGAACACTGCAAGCACCTGCGCCGCCGCGAGATGGGCAAACCGGATGTCGCCCATCACGAAGTTTTCGGACGCCGCGACCGTCGGCAGCGGCGTGCCGATCAGATAACCGCTCACAATAAGCACCAGGATCGTCAACGCATTCACCCAGTGGCAGATCCGCACCGGCGCTTCGTAGACATAGACGGTGGGCTGAGCGGCGGCGTGTTCGCCGGCGGCATCGACCGCGATTGCGGCGGGAGCCGGCTCGGTTTCTGCCGGATGCGCTACGACATCAATCATGGCGTTCCTCCCTCATTACCTGACCTTGGCGGTTGCCATTTCTTGGCCTTCCGGGCTCATCACGTGGGTCGAGCACGCTAGGCAGGGATCGAAGGAGTGGATCGTGCGCAGGATCTCCAAAGGCTTTTCCGGGTCCGCCATCGGCGTATCCATTAGCGACGCTTCAAAGGCGCCGCCGTTGCCGTTGGGATCCCTTGGCGACCCATTCCAGGTGGTCGGCACCACACACTGGTAGTTGTCGATCTTGGTCTCCTTGATCTTGATCCAGTGCGCGAGCGCGCCGCGAGGCGCCTCGGTGAAGCCGTAGCCCTTGGCCTCCTTCGGCCAGCTCTCCGGCTTCCACTTGTTGGTATTGGCCGTCGAGGAGTCGCCGGCTTTGATGCGCGCGACCAGCTTGTCTTGGAAGTAGCGCATCTGGTGCGCCGCCCATTCGCATTCCAACGCGCGTGCCGCGGTGCGGCCGAGCGTGGAAAACAATGCGGAGACCGGCAGGCCAAGCGTCTTGAGCAGCTTTTCGGCCGGTTCCTTGAATTCCGGGTTGTTCTGCGCGCAGCCGATGATGTAGCGGGCCAGTGGCCCGACCTCGACGGCATTTCCGCGCCATCGCGGAGCCTTGATCCAGGAGTACTTGCCGCCTTCGTCGAGCTCCTTGATGTCGGTCTTGGTGCCCCTGGCATTCGGACCGAGCACGTAATTCGGTTCGGTGATGCCGTCCCAGGGATGCCGGCCCCTGGACTCGTCAGCATATTTGTACCAGGAGTGAGTGACGAACTCCTGTATCTGCTCGGGATCGGCATGGTCGACGGGCAGCACCTCATTGAGATTGCCGTTGATGATCACGCCGCGCGGCAGTTTCAGGTTCTTCGCAGAATAGTCGTTGGCGTCCTCCGGAATGTCGCCATAGGCCATCACGCTTCTGCCAGAGAGCCCGCCGCCATAGAGCCAGTCCTTGTAAAACGAGCCGATCGCAACGATGTCGGGCAGGTAGACCTTTTCGGTGAACTCGATGCAGCGATTGATGACAGAGGAGACGAGGTTCAGCCGCTCCATGTTGATGGCGCCCACCGCGCCGGTGCCATCGATATTGATTGCGCAGGGCACGCCCCCGACCAGCCAGTTCGGATGGGGGTTCTTGCCGCCATAGACGGCGTGAATCTTGACGATGTCCTTCTGAAAATCGAGCGCCTCCAAATAATGCGCAACCACCATCAGATTCGCTTCGGGCGGCAGCTTATAGGCGGCGTGGCCCCAATAGCCGTTTTTGAACGGTCCGAGCTGACCGGACTCGACGAACCTCGTCAGCCGGATCAGGAGGTCCTTGAAATAGCCGGGAGAGGACAACGGCCAGGACGAGATCGATTGCGCCAGCGCCGAGGTCGCCTTCGGATCAGCCTTCAGCGCCGAGACCACATCAACCCAGTCCAGGGCATGAAGGTGGTAGAAATGCACCAGATGATCGTGCACCTGGAGACAGAGCTGCATGATGTTTCGGATCGAGTTGGCATTCTCCGGAATAGAGATGCTTAGCGCGTTCTCGACCGCACGGACCGAGGTGAGCGCATGCGTTCCGGTGCAGACGCCGCAGATCCGCTCGGTGAAGGCCCAGGCGTCGCGCGGATCGCGGCCCTTCAGAATGATCTCGATGCCCCGCCACATCGTGCCCGAGGAGACCGCATTGCGGATTACGTTGTCGGAGTCGACATTGACCTCGACCCGCATGTGCCCCTCGATCCGGGTCAGCGGATCGACGACAATACGCTTGCCAGAATTTTTAGGCATGACGTCTTTGGATGTGCGGAGGCCCACTCTTGTCTTACCTCAGAACGCTCAGTGGCTTCGGTTCGCATCTTTGCCTTTGCCGGCGAAGCGCTTCAGCGCTGTCACCGTCGCATGTGCCGCGACCACTGCGCCGACCGCGCCTGCCGCCGCCATGCCGATCTGGTCGGCATTCTTCTCAATTCCGTACTGCTTGATGTTGGTCAGGCGATCGTAGAACGAGCCCTTGTCCCAGAAGCCATCTTCTGAGCAGCCGATGCAGCCGTGGCCCGACTGGATCGGAAACGAGATACCGCCATTCCAGCGCACCGACGAACAGGCGTTGTATGTGGTCGGCCCCTTACAGCCTATCTTGTATAGGCAATATCCTTTGCGTGCAGCCTCATCGTCCCATTCCTCGACGAACTGGCCTGCGTCGAAATGCGCGCGTCGGTAGCATTTGTCGTGAATGCGCTGCGAGTAGAACATCTTCGGCCGATCGTGCCGGTCGAGCTCGGGGCACTTACCAAAGGTGGTAATGAAGGTCACCACGCCCGTCATCACTTCCGCGATCGGCGGGCAACCCGGTACCTTGATGATCGGCTTGCTGGTGATAACTTTGTCGATGGGCGTTGCCTGCGTCGGATTGGGCGCTGCCGCTTGAACGCAACCCCATGAAGCGCAGGAGCCCCAGGCGATGATGGCCATCGCATCCTCGGCCATCATCCTCAACTTCTCTACGAACGGCTTGCCACCCTGGATGCAGAACATGCCGCCCTCGTTCAGCGGCGGATTGCCCTCCACCGCGAGCAGATACTGCCCCTTATATTTAGCGCGGGTCTCCTCGAGGATCGCTTCGGCCTGATGGCCAGCAGCGGCCATGATGGTGTCGTCATAATCGAGCGAGATCATGGACAGCATCGTATCCTTCACCAGGGGATGGGCTGAGCGGATGAAGCTCTCCGAACAGCATGTGCATTCGAGCCCGTGCATCCAGATCACCGGTATGCGTGGCTTTGTTTCGAGCGCATTTGCAATTCGGCTCGCCGCCAGAGGCCCTAGCCCGAGGCTCGTCGCCGTCAGGCTGCAGAATTTATGAAAGTTTCGACGGGTGATGCCTTGCCGCCTGATCACCCCATAAAACGTTTCCGTCGCCGCGGCCATGAGCCTCCCCACCGACTGTGCCGGTTGATGAGTTATCGATGACGAGGACAGCAAGAAACAGGCCAATGGATCCGTGCGTTCACAAATGGAGAATCGGCAGGATTTCGATCGACCATAATCCCGCGACGACGTTGGAATCCTGACAAACCGGCACAGCAATTGGCAATTGGCCGACTCCGAGCATTGGTTCTACGCGGTGCAGACATTGCAAACGATGCAAGGATATCTTGGCGCAGGAACGTCGGACTCTTCCGTATCAATAGCGGCTTCGCTTCACGTCCCTTGGTCTCAAATTGGGCGGTTGAGCGTACGTGTGGAGCAGGACCTCAGGCGCCCGAAAGCTGTGACGGTTTTTCGACAACAATCTGGCCTTGGCGATGCGAACTGGTATCGCCCTCGGCGTGTCGTTGATATATGCGCTTGCCGACTGCGCCCGCGCTGCGGGACTTCGCGATCGATGTTGTCTCAAGAAACCCTACTCGCCAGCCCTGGACGACGCCTCGTCTGGCTTAAGGTGCCGTTTGCGAATATTGTAACTGATCAGCCAGATCACGCCGACGGCGATCGGGACGAAAGCCGCCGTTACGGACGCAGGCTCTACGTGCAGTCCGACATCCTGCGCGCCTTTGGCAAGATAGGCAAATAGGCTGACCACATAATATCCGATGGCCCCGACTGACAATCCCTCGACTGTGGACTGCAGGCGAAGCTGTTGCCTCGTTCGTTCGTTGATCGAGCGCAACAGGTCGCGATTCTGTTGCTCGATTTCAACGTCTACACGTGTTCGCAATAGATCCGCAGCGCGTGCCAGCTTATCCGATAGATTCGCTTGACGCTCCTCCATCGTTGCACAAGTTCGTATCGCAGGCGCCATGCGGCGCGCCAGGAAGGACGACCAAGTCGGATAATCTGCGATGCCGTCGCCTTCAACGATCGACAATCGCGATTGCACTAGCTCATTGTATGCTCTGCTGGCACCGAAACGGAACAAACTTCCGGCCACGTCTCTTTCAAAAGAGACTGCCAGCTCTGTCAGTTCTTCAAGGAGATGGTTGCTGACCTTTAGCCCTTGTGCGCCCTGCATCTCCTCGAGCACCTCGACGAGACGGCGATCTATTCGATCGACCGATGGCGCAAGCTCCAACGCGGTCGATAGACCAAGCAGCGTCAGGGATCGGTAGGTCTCGATTTCTAACAAACGCTGCACCAGCGCACCGAGATCGTGTGGCGTCAATCCGCGATCGTGGACCAGAATTCTCGTGAAACCCTTATCGTCAGCGCGAAAGTCGGAGGCCACAACGCCCGCCCCGCCTTTGACGTTGACCATCGCCAGGCTGCTTTCATCAAAGATCTCCTCGGCCCGCTCGGCCGGACAAGTGCCCCGCTCTGCCTCTAACTTGATCGCGGGGAGCAATTCTCCAGTCTGCGGTAGTGCACGGATGAGTGATTGCGCGGAGTTATGGACGTCGCCGAATTGACGAGCGGCTGGACTGTTCGTGGTGCTCCAGATCCAAGTGAAGGTTGCAAATTCCGAATGCTGCTCCCAGCGTAGCACCACCGGCCCGAGCCCGATCTGATGATGCTTCGCGGATGGACCGGGCGGGGTTACCTTGTGCTGCCGACAGAAGTCTATAAACCGACGGCGATCGTTTGCCGCATCGTCGCCCTTCGCAAGGAATACAAAACGCACCATGCCGAAGGACGACACTAGACCGGTAAACGGTCGCGTATGCACTTCGCCAAGGACAGCTTCCCGCTCGGGGTGCAGTTTGAATAATGCCAAATCCATTTGATCGCCCATCGAGGCCTCCCGAGCAAGCAACACTCGCATCACCGCGAGCGGCATGGTCGGCGACCGCCAAGTCGGTGCGCTCGCCAGCAAGGAATCAATGTCGGATTGACGGCCTTCTCGCAAACGAGACCTTACGCGAGCCAGATTGCCCGCCGATTGTCCTCGAACGAGATCATCGAGGCTTCTGCTGAAGTTGTCGGGACGATGCTCTTTGCACCCTCCAGGCTTTTGGGCAAATTGCCGCCATGTTTCACCAGCAGTGGAGACACATCCGCAGCGTCGCTTTACTACATCGAATTTCAAATGGGCCTCCGCTCCGTAAGCCTTGGGCGTCGCTTTTTTGTGCGGTGCAGGATTTGGGCCAGTGGGACGCAGGCACGCGTGTGGCCTTTCCGACAAATGTCAGTTCTCGCGACAACTTGGTCACTGCTTGACATCGGCACCTATGGTCGGACATCAGACGCACGACACCGAGCGGAACGGTCTGTACGATTATTACCCAGCCACGTGGTCTCGAACCGGCTTATCAAGTCCTGGCATAGCTGCGCTTCATCGGATGATTAATCACGCATCGCGGATTGTGCGCCCCAGAGAGCTCGGTCAGCTAATTGCCGAAGATTCCGCCCTGCAATCTCTTGCTTCGATCTCAGCTTGTTCGAGGCGCAGGAGCGAGTAACGATTACACCGCACACCGAGACAAGCCCCCAGGCCGCGGAAGCTTTCCTGTTGACGAACTGAGACTGATCGGCCGCGCCAAGGGGCGTCACGTTCCTAGAAGGCACGGCTCGTGCGTTTCGAGCTGCACTCGACGAACTGGGGGAATGCGATCGTCGATGGCCCACACACGGTCATGGCCATTTTGATGTCTAAAAGACGCGTGCAATATCGGCGCTTTGCAGCGGAGCTGGCCTTACATTCGCCTCCCATATGCCGCGCACAGAACGCCCCCGGTCGATAGCTTGCTCGGGACTACTCAATTAGCGGGTCTCGCAACGACGGTAGATAGGCATCGCCTCCGGCGTATGCATAACTCACAGATCAATACCAGGACCATAGGTGTCGCACCACACCACTAAACCGCTGCGGCTCTCTTCCTAAGAGGGACGCATTTGTCGTGTGCCGCTTCTGCGCCGCAAAGCTTTGCGGCGACAGGTCAAGTTGATCAAGAGGACAAGGTCAGGAGCGTTTTGCCACCTGGAGCGCCGTTTCCACCCAGCACTGATGGCTTCAGTTGACGAACGACTCAGTCTGTAAACTCAAGCTTGAATTGACCAAAACCGGCTGGCTTTGCTTTGAAGTTGACCGTCTTGTCTGTGAGACACTCCAAGGTACCCGATGCGAATTTAAACGACGTCTTACCGTATGCCTCGACTCCAACTGCGTTGTCGTCTTCTAGGACAATGTTCCCCACGCCATCCAAGAGCTGCTCGGCTGCAAAACCATGGGGCGAGCGGTGAAGACCGAAGGAAGCCAAAAGGTTTCCCTCCTCGTTTTCAAGTTCGACGACAGCGATTGCTGTCACTACGGCTTCTTTGAATACCCCATCAACGCCGGTGCATGTATATTGAAAGCTGACAACGTCGTGTTCATTGCGATCACCGACTGGATATCGAGTTGAAGCGACTATGGTGCAATCGTAGCGTCCGATTGTGCCAGCGAGCGTAACTCCGCCCATCCCAATCAAGCCGAATGCGGAACATAGTATAGTAGCAAGGAAGGTTCGTGTCATCTTGGTTAGGTCTTCTGATACGCGTTTCTCGCATCCCATGTACAACTTGACGCAACGTCCAATTCAACCCTTTTCGGAAGGGATTATCCTCCTCACGTTCGCGCGGTGACGACCGACGACTTACGTCAGGTACTTATCACTGTCGTGCCGACTATTTCGACACAGAATGGCTCAGAGACGAGGCTCTTCGAGAGCGGTGGCGCTTGCCGCCGGTTGAGATGCAGCTCGGCATACTGCTTGCTTCTTGAGGCACAAACCGCCAACGCCCGTCTAGTTGGATTCGCGCATCTCCGGGCCGGTATCAGGCCGCCGCTCGCCTCAGTTTCTTCGATCAATCAGCACGGAGGCAACGTGAAACACTGTATTCGGGCAGCCGCAGCCGCTGTCGCTTTGGCTCACAATCTCGGGCGCCTTGTCATTAGGGTTTACGACCACGAGACCAACGCCTACAACAGGATCAGCGTCTCCGTACGGGACGGCAGAGTAAGCGGATATGACTACATCAGCCATTGTTACGTCAGTGGCGAGCTAGCGAACGTCTACCACCATGGTGAGAGATCGCATTTTAAGCTCATGCCGAACGGCTCCGGGGCGTACAGCGGCTTTGATCGGGACACGTCGTCCCGTTTCTCAGTTAAAGTTACGCGTCGTGACGCCCATCTGTTCGACTACAACGACGACTCGTACTTCGCATACAGCGTTTGACCGTCTCTGGCAGCATCTCTGATTTCACTAGACGCGAGTGAGGCGCCATAGGCGCCTTACTCAGAACTATATAGGCTTGTAAGCTAGCTGGTGACGGGCACCCCCGTTGCAAAACGAACAAAAACTCACAACGTTTGGATGCACAACTGATAGTCGTCGCCGCAGAAGAGAACGGCATTGAGGCGGCAGCGGTCCTGGCGCCTTTGGTCAAAGGATAGCGCCCTGCGCCGCTGCTGAAACAGATGTCTGTCGGTCAGCGAGATGTTGAGTTTCGAGCACTAGCGGAAAGCTACAGGCCACCAAGGCGTCGAAAGCACTACGCTCATCGCCAAACCGTCGCTCGAGATATAGACGCTCGGGCCCATTTGGCTGGGCCTTTAGCAAACGGCGATATCGATGGATCCGGTTACGGTGAGTGCGCAGGGCAGCAAATTCTTCGCTCATCATCCTTTTCACGCTTTCGTCTTTGCGTACTTGAATTTGTGCAACGCGCTGGTGAGCGGACGCTGACGAGCCTTTCGTAGTGCCTCCTTTGCTGCGGATTGCTGGCAGTGCGCCCGGCAACGGACGGTCCAGCAGCACTCCCAACGTCATGCACTGACGAACCATCATCATGCGTTCTCAAACCATCGTGAAGCCTCGTTTGAAATACCAAGCGACAGGCTGCACTTTCACCGCCTCCGTCCCCACGCTTGGAAGATACGCGGTAGCCCGACAGTCGTGTCAGGTCGATCAAGGAAGGCTTCGAGCTCAGACGTAATGGTCCCGATCTCCTCGATGCTGGTAAGTCCGAGCTGCATCAGCGCGTCGCGAAGAGCTGCGAAAGTCAGCAATGGAACGCGTTTCATGTCACCGTTGCGCCCGTACGGCTGAACCACTGAAGAATGAACGTCAGAGAAGCCTGCCGCTTCGAGGAGGCCGACAAGGCTGCGGCCAATCAACGGATCTCCGCCGCGCCGACGCACGGCTTCAATGAAGAGCTCGCCTTTGCGACGAAATGCAGCCGACGCCGGATCGCAGAACTCGCCTTCGCAATCGATCTCCTGCACCACGACCATGCCCCCCGGGCTAAGTGCCTCGTATGCTCGTTTGAGCGCATCGGCAGGATTGGCGAGATGGGTAAGAACGAACCGCACGCTCACCAGGGATACCCCGCTCTCCGGCCAATGATGCGTGATGTTTGCGCAGCGGAATTCCACATTTGGGACACCGCGTCGCTTGGCCTCTGCCCGCGCCAGGAGGATCTTGTCTTCGTCGAAATCCAGACCGATGACTCGACCGGCATTACCAACCCTCTTTGCCAGATCGAACGTGACATCGCCACCGCCGCACCCTGCATCGATGGCCATGCGCCCCTCGAGCGGTTCCGATTGATCGAGCAGCAAGCGTGTCGGCTCGGCCAGCACGCGGGCGAGTACTGCAAGACGTGCCCGCCCCTCTTCTCCACCCTTTAAAACGTAGGAGGGGAGATGTTCGGCCCTCATCGAAATCCTCCGCGATGCTCGAAATAGGTCTGCTCTGATCGCACGCCGAGAGCCTGCTTTCGCCCGAAAGCTCGTCATCCTCGGACAGTTTCACGGCCCCCTGGGGCCCTCGATCGGAACTTGATAACTGCAGAATCTCGAATCTCCTCAACCGTTCATTTTTGTCTTAGCCGAATTTGAACAGCACGCCGTAACCGCCTCGAGGATAGCTCCATTCAATGTCGCCGCCCTCCTCGCAAATTATTCGGCAAGTACCGCATTCGATGCAGCCATCGACGGTTGCCTCAACCTGGCCATGTTCGTTGAGCTCATAGCAACGCGCTGGGCAGGCCTTGAGCATTGATAAAAGCTGCGGCGATGGCTTGGCATGGGGACGCACCTTGATATGGGGGCGGCCCGTATCGACGAGATAGCGATTATTGAATAGCTTGTCCTCGACGCGCGTGGATAGCTCGATCGACATAGTTCAGTCTCCGTCTTTGACGTCGCGTTCTTCCATTCACCGCCATGCGCGCACGAGGCGAAAGGCGTCGCCAAACAGGCCGCTCCGCGAGCGCGCGTTTGTAAACGACTTGAGTGTGAGCTTCTCCTTGTCGATCTTAGGCGTGCCATCGACGCGCAGAAAGTTCTGCATAGCCTTGGATACGAGCTGCGGATAGGTCAGGAAGAAGTTTTGCGAGCGGGTGTGCATCAGCGCCGGCATATCCTTGTACTTCCTTAGATCCTTTATCACGAAGGATTCATCGAGCATCTTCTTGTACAGCGCGAGGTTCTGCGGGATCATCGGTTGATTCCGCGACTTGATCTTAAGAATCGCTTCCGCTGCAATCCGGCCCGAGGTCATCGCGAGGTTTGATCCTTCGCGATGAATTGTGTTGTTTAGCTGAGCGGCGTCGCCGACCACTACCCAGCCCTTGCCGTAGAGTTGCGGTATCGCCTTGAACCCTCCCTCTGGAATGAGATGGGCGGAGTATTCCTTCACCTCGGAGCTTTCTATCAGTGGGGCGACCGAAGGATGACGCTTGAAACGATCAAGCAAGTCATAAGGCGCCTCGCCGGTCCGCTGGAAATCGGCGACCAGGCAGCCGATGCCCAGCGAGATGCATTCCTTGTTGGCATAGATAAAGCCCATGCCGGTCATCCCGCGAGAAATGGTACCCACGGCCTCGATCACGACGCCTTCGTCACCCCTAAGATTGAAACGCGCCTCAATAGTCTCGCGCGGCAGGAAGTGCATTTCCTTGACTGCGAGCGCAACCTTCTCGGGCTTCGGCCGCTCACGCAGGCCAGCTCGCGTACCGAGCATGCCGTTCACGCCCTCCGCCAGTACGACGACGTCGCCGTGGATCTCCCCATCGCGGCGATCGGTCTTCACGCCGATGACCTTGCCGGAGGCGTCTCGCGCAAGGTCGGTGACCGTCGTTTCGCATAATACCGTGGCGCCGGCCTCGCGAACCTTGTGCGAAAACCATTTGTCGAATTGGGCTCGGATGATGGTGTAACGGTTCGGCTTCTCCTCGTTAAAATCCTCGGACCGGTAATGCAAGCCGGTGTGCGAACGATCATCCATCATCCAGAAGCGCTGCTCGACCAAGTGTCGCTCAAGCGGAGCGTCCTCACGGAAATCGGGGACCAGCTTTTCGAGCATGTCAGCGTAGAGGATCGCTCCCTGCACATTCTTCGAGCCCGAATACTCACCGCGTTCGAGCTGCAGCACCTTCATGCCACCCTCGGCCATGGTGAGCGCGGCCGCATTGCCGGCCATGCCCGCGCCAACGACGATGGCATCGAATTTTTCCTCGATCATGGTCGTACTCCTTTAACCTGCTATCCGATCGCGGGAATGCGGCGACAGCCGCTCGCGGAACGCAGCGATGAGGGGCGGCAAGAAATGAATGGCGTCGGTAACGATGCCTATATGAGCGAAGTCGAAGATTGGCGCGTTCTTATCGGTGTTGATAGCGACGATAAGATCGGCCCCCTCGACGCCGACTCGGTGCTGGATTGCTCCCGAAATGCCGGCGGCGATATAGAGTTTTGGTCGGATCGTCTTGCCCGTCTGGCCGATCTGACGATCGGAGGCGACCCAGCCCTTCTGCACCAGCGGCCGCGAACTGCCGTATTCGGCACCGAGCGCGTTCGCCAGTTGGTGTACCAGCTGAAAATTCTCGGGTGATCCGAGCCCAAGGCCGCCGGCGACGACGGCGTCTGCATAAGCGAGGTTGGATTTTGCTGAGTTGCGGTCGGGCAGGAAATCGAGAACTTTTGTAATGATGTCGTGTTCGACGAGACCGAGTGAGTGCGTGATAACACGACCGACAGGGCGCGTGATGCGCTTTGGCATCGGCATCACACGTGGCCGGACGGTTGCCATCTGCGGGCGGAAGTTCAGCGTATAGATCGTGCAGAGTAAAGAGCCGCCGAAGGTCGGTCGCGTCGCGGCGAGCGATCCGTCGGCGTCGACGTCGAGCTCTGTGCAATCGGCAGTAAGTCCCGTGAGCAGCGTGGTTGCGACGGAGCCTGCGAGATCCCGGCCGAGCGTAGTGGCGCCCAAGAGCAGGATCTCCGGCTTGTAGCCGTTGACGAGGTCAGTCAAAGCCTTCGTGTAGGACTCGTTGCGATAGTCGGCTAAAAGAGCGTCTGGAACCATGTAAACGAGGTCAGCGCCGTAGCAGAAAGACTCGGCAGCCGCCTGCTGTGTCGCCTCGCTTTCTGGTCCGATGATCACTGCCGCGAGATCCACCTTGAGCTTATCGGCAAGCCTACGGCCGGCCCCCATGAGTTCCCACGACACGGGGTGCACAATTCCACGTTCCTGTTCGATAAAGACCCAGACGTGCTTGTAGGCCTTAAAGCGCTCAGGCAACTCCTTCTTGGTTGCGGCGCGTCCAGAAGCAGCGGCCGGAGCGCGGCTTTTAGAGGTGGTGCTCATGGTATTGGTTTTCCTTGCTATACGAGCCACGCGCCAACGCCGCGAAATCGGCTTTCGAGTTCGTCTGGCCCCGCGAGGATCACCCCTTTAAGCGCCGCGGCCGGGTTGCTCGCCGAACTTCGATTAGAAATATCTCACTGCGTGACCCAGGCCCAAATAGGCGCTCGGCATAGACGCCGAGCGGCGGAGGCCGCATTCCAGGAGTGCAAACCGGTCGTCGAGGTTGGCCCTCTCAGTCTGTGGTATGATCGTCTTCTTCACAGGGTGCACTCGCATCTGCGCGGAAACAGGGACTTGCTTAGTGCAGACTACGATGTGCATGCGCTTCTCCAAGGCTTCGCTGCGAATAGAGACAGCAAGTGTCGTACCAACTGGGCACACAATCGAATTCGGTGTTAATATAGAGACTTACAAGATCCGCGGCGTGCCCTTCTTCCGTCAGAGGCCCGAGGCCTGACAAAGATAGGCGGACGACGCGTCGGAAACCGAACAGAGGCACTGGAGCCGTTCTGGTGCTCGTCGCAGGCGAACATCGCCACGACCAGGAGTGTTAGCATGATGTCGCAAACCGAACGTTCGCAACCTCAAGAGCTTTCAAGCAAATCCGGGCTCCCGCACCCTGTGCCTCCCAGGACGAGCAGCGAATGGAAGCGAGGTGAGGTGACGTAAAGTGCTGTCACTTCAACCTTTCAGTTGCACGAAGGGTCCTTTCGGCTGTGGTGCGACAGCTTCCTTGAGAACTTTGAAAACGCGTTGATCGATTGGAGAGGAAGTCACGAAGTCGGCGTAGGCCCGTTCCAGCACGGCCTTACACCGTTCCGCGACTTCCGCATCGTTTGCTGCAGTCAAGTCTTCGCCTGCGAGATACTGCCCCATGCGCCGCAGAATATGGAGCCGCGCCACATTCACGATTTTAGGATCGTACTTGACACCCAGCAGTTCAAAAAACTCTTCGGCCGCAGCGGCCTTGCTCAATTGAAAAAGGATTCCGCTAGCCATCGTTTCCCTCCGCGTCTCTAGCGTTGTGCAGTGCTGGGTATGGCCAGCACGCGGGTCATCAAGACGTCAACATCCTGGCGTGCTGACTTAACCACCTATTCAAGGACCGAGATGACGCGATTCGTGACATGCCGGCCTTACGTTCCGTTAAGCAGCGAGCGCTCGCGGACCTCCCGCCAGATCGTCATCACAGTCTCGCGCGCAACCCCGCCCTTGTGCTCAAGGGCATGCTTCCGGACGCGCGCAAGTATCGCCCTGCTTTCCTCCTCGGTGACCGAAAGCTGCAGTTCGGACAGCAACGCCGTGATAGCAGACAGCCCGGAGTGTTTACCTATCACAAAGCGGTTTGAGCGACCGAGCAGTCGTGGATCGAGTGCCTGATAGCTCCGCTGATCCTTCCGCAGACCATCGACATGAATGCCGGACTCGTGGGTAAAGACATGCTCGCCGACGATCGCCTTGTTGAGCGGAATGGCGCGGGCGGCGGCACCCGCGACGAGGGCCGCAACAGTCTCGAGCTCCGACAGCGCGACGCCCGTATCGCATCCATACAGCTGTTTGAGCGCGACAGCGACCTCTTCCAGCGGCGCATTGCCAGCACGTTCACCGAGGCCGATCACGGTGACTGACGCGTGAGTTGCGCCGGCCTTGATTGCGGCGAGCGTGTTAGCGGTTGCGAGGCCCAGATCGTCGTGGCCGTGGAATTCGATCTCAAGATCGGTGGTTGCACATAACTCCGATACCAGCGCAAAGCTTGCATCTGGATCGAGTACGCTGAGCGTATCGGCGACACGAAAGCGCCGGGCGCCGGCACTTTTCGCCGCGGCAATTAGCTCGACTAGGAAGTCGATATCCGCACGCGATGAGTCTTCGCCTCCGACTGCGACATCGAGCCCCCTGTCGCGAGCGTAGCCCGCGACCCGCTTCAATTCCTCGAGCGCGGCGACCCGACCGGTACCGAGCTTGGCAGCTAGTTGCAGGTCAGAGGATGGGACGGAGACATTCACCATAGAGACGCCAGAATCGATTGCCGCGTCGACATCTGACGTTTTCAGCCTACACCAGCCGATGATTGTCGCTGCCAGGCCGGCTTCGACAATTGCGCGGATTGCGCTGACTTCTTCATGGCCCATCGCTGGCGTGCCGGCCTCGATCTCGGTGATCCCAGCCTTTGCGAGCACACGTGCAATGGATACCTTTTCCGCTGTTGTGAAGGCCACGCCGGGGGCCTGCTCACCGTCGCGCAACGTGGTGTCATTTAGGACTATCTGTCTTGTCTGCAACCAGCCAGACACAGTCGTTCCAAAGGCCATGCGCGGATCCCGTCTCCCCGCTCAATCGTGAGCAACGGCTGTGCCAGCGAAATGGATGACGCAGGCTCCTGAAATTGAAGTACTTATGGGCAGCAACCGGTTGGTCGCAAATACAACAATGTAGGAGACCTGACGCATCAGATGTCGGGGCGCCTACGGCGGATGTGGACGACGATGTCGAGCCGGGAAATCTCATAGCCCGGTAAGGCCGTCGGCATCCGCGCGAACAGAAGCTTTTCGGGGATATCGATCAAGGTGCCTTCGCCGATGAGATAGAAATGCGGATGTATGCTGGTGTCGGTGTCAAAGAATGATTTTGAGCGGTTGGGCATGATTCGGCGTAATAAGCCAGCTTCCGTGAACTGGCTTAGCGTGTTGTATACGGTCGCAATCGCGACTTCGATGTGGGCTTCGATCGCCTCGTTGAAGAGCATTTCGGTTGTGACGTGGCGCTTGCCCCTTGCGAAGAGTAACTGAGCCAGCAGTACGCGCCGGCGCGTCTGCCGCATGCCCGCCGCACGCAGTCGGTGCATACACGGTTTCGCTGAATTTTCGGTGCAATGCGATCGCGCAAGTTCAGGCTGCGCAGCCTCCGGGGCTCCTGCGAGTTTGTTGGCGGAGCGCCCGTCCATAATCTTCACTCAGCCTTGTGAATTGCTGGCGGCACCGACATGCCTTCATCTCCGCGCAGCTAGTCGCGGCGGCGCGGCCATCCGGCTCTCGCCGCCCTCCTCACCGAAACAGTGATTGAAATCATTGCATTGCGTACATACAGGCGTCGTGCACATGACCAAACCATCGTCCTCACACAATCTGCGATAGAAGAAACGCTTCCAGCGCATGTTCTTGGTATTTTGCGCTGCCAAGGGAGCAAAATGGCGGGCCAACAGGCGCGACAACTCGGGCCGCTCGCGCAATCCGAGATCTTCCCACAAATGATTCGGCTCCATCGCTCGCCGTGCGATCATGGCCGCCAACCAGCGGCTGATGTCGCCTTCCGTCGATCGCTGTGCAAGCAGAAGATCACGCACCATGATCTCCTCGTCGCTGGTCGAACCGGCATTCTCCATTGCAACGACGGTGGGAACGGGCGCCGATGAGAAACACTGCGCCAGCAATTCATTGAGATCCTCCGCGGTCAGGCCCGCTCGCTCGGGGAGCGGCCCGCCATCCATCACAGCGGCACAAAGGACGGAGGCGAGTACATGCCGGTCAAAATCTCGGTCGTCTCTTACGTCGGCATCCGCCGGATCGCAGCCAGTTAAAAGATTGTAGAGTTCAATTCCGGCCTGCCGTGTACCCGCAGGGAGGCCGCCTAACGGAGCTGACATCAAATCGATTGGCCTATGTTCTACAACCACGAACAACTCCGGCGCGTTAGGCTTTCAATTTCGATGCCGGCCTTTGCTCGCAAGGTCTCGGCAGAGGCGCCGGCATGCCCAGCGCTGCTGCAGCATCCAATTAGCAACTGGCGTGCCATTCGCGGCGCGTGCGTTAGGTGCTTGATCACGCTCAAAGAACTGTTGAAGTTCACGGCTGCCAGGCGCCCCGACCGATAACGGCCCCGTTAATAGCGGTCCTGTTAGAAGCAGGACAAAGCCGGTCGCGAAAGTGGAATTCTGCTGCGGATCCAACCGTCAACCGCGCGGAACAGAAATTGCTGGCCCTTGCCAAGCGGCGATATGAGGACAACCTCGACATACAGATCGCGTCTCGGGGCAACCAGAGCAGTTGACCAGCGGTGCGTCTCGCGATCGCTGAGCACGAGATCACGCACGGCATTGCAATAGGGAGCTCATGACAAGTTCAGAACCATCAACTCGCTCGCCCCATACGCCTGCTCGGCTCTCCTTACTGAAAAGCGGCGAGTTGGACCCAATCGGTCAATTCGCCGGGAACCTCGAAGCTGTCTGCATTTTGATCGCCTAGACAAATCCGACGAGATGATCGCACCGACGGGAACAACAGCTGCGGTGATCAACCCAAACGCTCGACGCATCCGAAAAACGGATCGACAACGACGCCACTGATCCAGCTCAGCGCAATGGAATAGGGATTTTGGACATGGCTCCTGTTCTGTTTTGGGAGAAGCCCGGTTGCGGCACGAACGCGCGCCAGATTCGCGCGCTGGAGTCGGCGGGCCATCAGGTCATTGCAAAGAACTTGATGACCGAGCTCTGGACCGCGCCAACTCTGCTCTCTTTCTTTGGTGACTCGCCGGTTCGATCATGGTTCAATCCCGCCGCGCCGCGGGTGAAATCGGGTGCCGTTGACCCGGCGGCCATCAATGCAATCGACGCGATCGCCTTATTGCTTGAGGATCCGCTGCTGATCCGGCGTCCACTGATCGAGGCCATTAACCTGAAATGTGCCGGATTTGACCGGGAGCCGGTACTGTCACTCCTAGGCGCAAGCCCGAAGCGGGAGCTTCAGGGCTGCACGCGCACAGAGACGTCACCGCCTTGTAAGACCGAATGAAAGCAGCATTTCTGGGCAGCGGAAAGACGCGCAGCATCGTTCCAGCAGGCCGCCGCTGAAGTGCGAGGAGAGGGGTTTCCTCCCCGCGCCAACGCAGCGGCGTCCGTCTTTATACCACACGGGGCGCTAACTTCGCGTGAGCACGATCACGAGGCGGTCAACGCGGTGGCCATGCGTCAGATGCGAGTCAACAATCTCGTCAATGTCTTCCGGGGTACGCGGACGATACCAGACACCGTTAGGATAGACGACCATCAGTGGACCGGAGCTGCAGAAGCCGAGACAGCTGGTTGCAGTGAAACCGACATCGGTGAGGCCTCTCGTCTCGATCGCTTTGCCGAGCCGCTCCCACAACGGTCCACCGCCCGCCGTCCCACAGCTACCATGTGGATGGTCGGGTGGGCGTTCAGTGTGGCAGGCAAAAACGTGATGCCGGTAGAGCTGGGGGATTTCACACTCGTTCATGTTGCTGCTCATACTGCTGTTACCCTAATCCACCATCGTCAGACGTGTTAGGCTGACCTCTCTGGACATCTTGGGATCACTCTCGCAGCCGCCGAGAGTTTCTGTGTTAACGTAGAGCGGCAGGATAATCGGCCAGTTCGAAACACTTTTGATGTCGCCTCCAGCACTGACGTGTTTAATGCATTGATGAGTTAGGTCACCCATTAAGTCTTTCCTTGCAAGTGGCTCATTGGAACGGCGGTTTCGAGCACGAGCGGGTGGACCGTATCGGTTATCTTTCCCTTTAGCGCCTCATAGATCATCTGATGCTGTTCGATGCGACTCTTGCCGGCAAAGGCCTGCGACACGATTCGTACCCCACAATGGCGCCCGGTGCCTGCGAGCTTGGTCACAATCACATCTGCGTCCGGAAACGCTTCGCGGATCAACGTCTCAATCGCCGGTCCTTCCATCGCCATGGTCGTTCACTCCTGCTCTCGCACGGCTCCATGCAAGCTCCGAACCAACTTCAACGACCGTCATTCGACGAGATGGCCGATGGTGCCGGTCAGTACCGCAACGGCATGCTTGCGCGCGAGATAGGCGGCGAATTGCGCTTTCCATTTTACCGTGAACACACCATCCGAGAGCGCTTGTGAGCGCAACACGCGATCGACTGCCGCGATTTCGGCCTGGGTAAATGACGACGGAGCCTTCGGGTCTCCTTGAACCCAACTCTTCGTCCGCCTCTATAGCGTAGCCGTAAGCTAGGCGTGGTCCGTCACGGCCCGGCCACCTTCTTGGCCAGAACAATCCCGGTCGCACGTCTCGGGTCGTCCGTGATCCGCACACAATGATCAGCGCTATCGAGCAAATGCAGGTCGAATTGCCTGATACTGCAGAAGGGTGTTTCGGTGAGGTCGGAGGAGTCGCAGCGGACCCAAGCCAGATGCGGGTATCTCTGTCGCAAAGCCGCGTAGGCTTGAGACACATCATCGAATGACTCGAGTTCCTGCTCGATACTTGCGATTTCAACTGCCGCCAAAGCCATCGATTGTCTCCTTACTGCCAGAACAGCCGTTCCGGATCGGCGTTCAAGAGATCGGTAACCGCTGCCAAGCGCCGGTGCGTCGAGTGCAGCTTCCAGACGCATTGCTTATGATCCTTTCGGAACACCTTCCACCAACCGCTTGCGCTGTCGTGGCGCAGCAGGGCCACCTCAATGATGCCGCCTTCGGTGTCGATGTTACGCGAGCAGCATGGGCTTTTGATCAAGTAGCCGCCGGCAACCAAGGTGATACTCGCTGAAACATACCGGTAGCGGTCTCTCGACTTCAGCGCACGCTCGATTCGCCTGCGATCGATGTCGTTAGGGTGCGCCGGTCGCCTTGGATTTACGCCTGAGCCGACGATCATGCGCCCTCTTCCTCGATCAGGCCGATTTCTCTTTCGAGGCAGCCGACGACCAATTTATTACGGAACTCGACCAGATAGATCGGCAGGTTCGCCTCGCTGCGCCGGAGAACTCGGACGATCTTGCCAATGTCGCGGAGACTGACCAGGACGCCTTGGGGTCGAGCATCGGAAAAGGACCCGTCATTGATCAGATCGAACATCGCCTTGACGCGCTGGCCCCGCTGATATTTTGGCGGTTTGGCTTCGATCATCGTGATTCAGCTCCCGCGCAAGAGCAGGTCTTCGGCCCCGTCGCGTGGTACGACCCGATCAAGTTCCTTACGCTTCATGCCGACTCTGTTGCCGGATTCGATGAATTCGACTCCGTAGATGTAGAACTGCTGCAGGAAAGTGCCTATCGATACGACGTAGCCGACCTCGCCCTTCTTGGCCAGGATGTCGCCGATCTCCTTGCCAGCATAGGTCCCGTCATTGCGGATGGTGCGATTGGCCCGCACCTTCTCGCCGAAGTCGAACGCGGGTGCAGCGATCAGCTCGACGAGGTCATTATCAGGAACACCACTGCTCATGCCGGTGCCCCCGGTCCTCGTCCTGGCTCGAGGACAAGTCGCGAGCGCGCGACGTCACGCACTAGGCTGTATGGGTCATCGATAAGGCCTATGAGTTCGGAGGGTGCGATCCGGCTCGCCACCTCGTGCCGGATGCGCCAGTCTTGGTCGTGGCGCAGAAGCGACAATAACTGCGGCGACAGTCGTTGGGCTATCGTCAGCCTCACCGACGCGTCGCGGTCGTCGACCATGCGAAGCAGCCATTCATCCGGGATCCGTCGCGCTACCACACGACGAACCTCGGCTTCCTCATCGTGGACCAATCCGCCGAGCAGCGATGGCGCGATCCGCCGCGCTACCACAAGGCGGACGTAATAATATTTATCCGAAACGACCAGCAGTAGATCATCGCCTTCGAGCCGAGTTGCGACCCACATCCTGACTTCATCACAAGGATCATTGCGTAGTTGCAGGGCGTAGCGTCCAGGCAGGCGGCGGACAGCGCTTGAACGTACGGTTTCATCGTCATCGGCGAGCAATGGAGGCAAAAGAAAGAGACTGGCGAATTTCGCCGCGGTCGCGCGCACCTCAAAATGCGGGTGAGCTAGGTACGTGTCCGCGAGTTCTGGATTCCAGTCGAAGAAGCGATCGACCCGTTGAGTATAGCGGTCGTCCACGCAAGCGTGCTTTGGCTGACAGCGGCCAGAGGCCTTCAGATCGGCATGCGCGCAGCGCGCACAATCGACCTGTTTGTCCTGCCAATTTCGGGCCTCGTCGATGTCGTCACTCATCGTATTGCCCCATGCGTTGCAGCACATGCAGGAGGACCTTGGCACCAATCTTATCGCTGGGATCGAGCTCCAAGAGCTTTTGAATAGCTGTGCGCCCTTCCTCGGTTTCACCGAGGCGCATTTGTAAATAGGCATATCCTTTCAGAGAAAATAGAAAAAAGCGCGGCAGAATGCTTTCATATCGCCCGAACTCCGCGTCACCCGCTCGCACAAGGCGCCAGTCTGTCGAAAGACTATTCACCTCGGCCGCCTTGGTTATGCAGCGCTGAGCGACCTGCAGCGCCTCGGGAAGGCGCGCCTTGTAGAAATAAAAGCGAAAGAGGCCAATCAGCACCGCCGCGTGCCCTGGTGCGAGCGCCTCCGCCTGGCGCAAGTGGCTTTCGGCAATGTCATCGAGATGATAGAAAAGGCTCGCCTCCCAAAGGTGATGCTCAGCTTCGCTGGGCAACCCATGTCCGAGTAAGGTGCTCGTGAGAAGCGCCTCATTGATTTCGGATTGTGGGCTGAACGGAGCATCTGGCATCGCTGGCAGCCTCCTCCATCAATCGTTCGCGCTGGAGACTTTCCGGCGCTCTGATAATGCGGACCAGGTACGCTTCAGCTTATCGGCGTCGACTGTCCCACCGCCGCGCAGCAGCAGCTGTTTCTTTTCCGGCGCATGAAGAGCCTGACGTGATCGGGCTAGGTGCCAGCGTCAAAGACGCGCGGCTTTTGGATACCCGCGTTCGACAGGCAAGCGCGGAGCATCCGCTAGGGCTAATCGCAAGACAAGAGTCGCAGCCGGCGAGCCCATCGGAGTAGAGAATCATGCGGACCATTCGTCGTACAGCTTCTATAAGCCTGCGCTTCATATGCTGTCTCCTGTTCATGCGGGCACCTGGTAGCGTGCAAGCGTCGTCTCGATGACACAAGTGTTGTCAACTGGGCAGACCGCCACGCATTGCGGTTCATCGAAATGGCCGATGCATTCAGTACACTTTTTTGGATCAATCACGAACGTTCCGCCCTTCTCTGTGATCGCGACGTTCGGACATTCTGGCGCGCACGCCGAGCAGCCCGTGCACTGAGAGGCAATAATCTTGAATGGCATTGTTTCTCCTATCTCACGCCGCGGAGATTAGCGTGCTTCGGCAGATCGCAGGATCGCCGTGTTCTACATGTATGATCGCGCCGCTGCTCACCCTGTTGAGATAGGCTTCGAACCAAGCGCTCGTCGACTTATCGATTGGCTCATAAGCGTATTCATCGACCGGCTCAACGCCGGCCCTGGTCAATTCGGCCCTGGGGCAGCCGCCAATCTTGGCGATGAATACCGCGTGGCAATCGTTGATGCTGCGGATGATGGTCTCGAGGCTTCCTTCCTCGGCATAGCCACCCTGGCAGTACACATCGACGCGGCGATGGCCAACGAATTTGGCGCCGCCTGTGGAGAGCTCATAGATTTGGAATTCCTTGGCATGACCAAAGTGCTCGTTGATCAGACCTGAATCCTTGGTCGCGACTGCCACTAGAACCTTAATGTCGCTATTGTCATCTGTGCGTTTCGTAAGGTCTGCGCGCTCGGCGACGGTGGCGGAGCGCTCCTGTTCGATTTTGGCCTGATAGCCCCTGCGACTCTCGAGATCGTATTTGACATCCATCTGCATGATTTTCTCGGTGGTGAACTCCGCCCCGCGGTCTTCCCCGAGGAGGCCGACCGCGTCGGCCCGGCACTGACGGCAATGGCGCATCATCTGCATCTGCCCCTCGCAGCTATCCTGCAGCGCCTTCAGTTCCCGTGTGGTCGGGCCACGCTGGCCATTCAGGCCGAACACGGTTCCGTGTTCGGGCGAGGAAATCAACGGCACGATGTTGTGCAGGAAAGCACCGCGGGATTTCACGGCCTTGTTGACCTCGATGAGGTGCCGATCGTTTATCCCGGGGATCATGACCGAGTTGATTTTGCAGAGGATGCCGCGTTCTGCGAGCATCTCAACCCCCTGGAGCTGGCGATCGCTGAGAATTCTTGCGGCTTGGATGCCGGTGTAGCGTTTGTGCTTGTAGAAGATCCAGGGATAGATCTTTGCGCCGATCTCGGGCTCGACCATATTAATCGTAATCGTGACGTGCTCGACATTTAATTTTGTGATGGCGTCGATGTGATCGGGTAACGCCAGACCGTTCGTCGACAGACACAGCTTGAGATCGGGTGCTACTTCATGGACGAGCTCGATCGTCTTGAAGGTCTTTTCGGAGTTGGCGAGCGGGTCGCCAGGACCGGCGATGCCGACCACGGTCATCTGCGGAATGGTAGAAGCAACCGCCATCACTTTTCTAGCGGCCTGCTCGGGCGTCAGCCTCTCGCTCACCACACCGGGACGCGATTCATTGGCACAATCATATTTGCGGTTGCAGTAATTGCACTGGATATTGCAGGCCGGTGCGACCCCGACATGCATGCGCGCGTAGTAATGATGCGCTTGTTCACTGTAGCACGGGTGGTTTTTTACTTTCTCCCATGTCTCGGCCGGCAGATCGCCACGGCCCGCTCGCGAACCGCAACCAGCCGTGCCGCTGCGGCTTCTCGTGCCGCAGCCCTTTTGCCCGGCAATCACTTGCCTGATCTCGCCGATCTCATGATCGCTGCTCGATGCTTCCTGTAGCGTTGGAGCATCCATATGCCCAGTTCTCCCTTCGGCCTGAAACGCATGGTGTATCCGGGTCTTAGCAACCGGCGTGCCATGGCACCGGCAGGCGATTTTTATCGTCGTGTTCAAAGAGTTAGAAAACGCACGGATAGAGGGTTGCCGAGGCATGTCGGAAAGCCGACATGCTTTGTGGCGACGGCGTGAGCAGAGATGTTGACAGACCCATCGCCTCATTCGTCTCTATTTTTCCTGGAGTGATGCCTCGCCAGGTGGCGGCCATGCAGTGACGACGATTCCTTGCGAACTGCCGAAAAGAATGATTGCGCGATGCGTCCGCTAACTGGCCGAGAGGATCTCCACGGCCTGGGTGAGCGGAATTGCGATTGGCGTCACGCCCTGCTCAAGCAAGAAACGGCGTTCATTCTTGGAGAGCGTGCCTGGCTCGACCACCGCGTAGTGTACATCGGATGAGCGCTTCGACAGCTGCCGCGCATAGGTCCGTAGAAGCTGGTCATTGAAACGGCAGCCAAGAAATAGGAAGCTGCGATCGGTACGGCGAGCCATCACCTCTTCCGGAATCGGCGTCTGTATGTCGATTTCGGTTAGCACCTCAACATAATCGGCGTCGGAGACCAGAAAATTCTTGGCCGGGGCGACGCTGCCGTGCGGCTTGTAGAGGATGGTTTTCCAATTCCTTGCCGAAGAGCGATCGACTTCGGTACCTGGGGCATCATAGAACCGATACCAGCGGCGCTCACCGAGACCGGCGCGGCTGATTCCCTGGATCTCGCCCCAATTGCTATACCCAGTCAGGGCATTTCTCATCGCGCCATCGTACCAACTATCCACGATGAGCGGCAGCGGCAGCATTGCAAGATATTGGTGCAACTGCGTTGGTTCGACCGGCCTGCTAAAGGCGTCCGCCATCATCGCTGTCAATGTCGTACGGTGCCTCGTGCTTTCGATGTACTGCGCAGACGCCCAGGCGTTCCCTCGCGCGCGCCTTGGCAAGGCCACCTTGGCCGCGAAGAATACCGCTAGGTCCTCCGGATTCATCGGCACACTCGGATTCGACAACTTCGCTAAGCCGGGCCCCAGATAGGGAACAACATTGCCATGACGAAGCCCCTCACTAACCTTGCGGAGCATGGCTTCGGCAGCCCGCAGATGAACGAACGCGATGCATGGATCGGGAACGTTCATGCTTCCTCTCGGTCCCCGCCGCGCTTCTTTGCGTTGACCGTAATCGGCAACGTTGTGTCGCTCCTCATCTGCGGCAGATCGAGCACCCAGCCGTTGGCAATTCTGATCCAGCCGCCCCACAGCGTCTCGTATTCGGATTCAACAATCGGCTCTTCAAGATCCTTCTTGGGGACGTAAATCGAAAGACCACTTTCAGGGGAACGACGAATAATAATTTTCATAGAATAGACTCATTGTATCGTGAGGTCGCTCTTGTACGCTCCAGCCATCCGGGAGATGCCTCTCTCAGTTTCGTAATGATCTTCCGGAGCGCAACCAGGACATGATCGATCTCGTCGCTGGTGGTCTCGCGAGAGAGTGAGAAGCGGATCGCGCCGCGCAGCCGGGCCGACGGCACGTTCATCGCGCGTAGCACATGCGATGGCTCCATAGAGCCAGACCTGCACGCTGATCCCAGGGACGCGGCAACGCCAGCGCGATTCAAATGGTGAGTGATTGCTTCACCTTCCATATGTTCAAAGGCAATGTTTGATGTGTTTGGCAGGCGGTTCTCTTCGTCCCCGAGCACCACGCAATTGCCGAGATCAAGGACGCCTTGCTCAAACCGATCGCGCAGCGCGGCAATTTCCATCCGCTCCCGTCCGAGCTCCACCGCAACGAGCTCCGCAGCCCTACCCAGCCCAATGATGCCGGGCACATTCTCGGTGCCAGGACGTCGGCGACGCTCCTGCGGTCCGCCGTAGATCAGCCGCCTAAATTTAGTGTCTTTGCGCACATAGAGCGCGCCAATGCCTTTTGGACCATGCAGCTTGTGACCAGAAAGCGACAGCATGTCGACCGCGGTCGTCTTCACGTCGATTGGAATTCGACCCACAGCCTGCACGGCATCAGTGTGGAAGAGCGCGCCGGCAGCGCGCGCCATCTTGGCGAGGATTTTGACTGGAAAGATCGTGCCGGTCTCATTATTGGCCCACATGACGGAAGCAACCGCGGTACGCTGAGACAAGGCGCGGCCATAGGCATCAATGTCCAGTCGTCCGGCGCAATCGACAGGAATTAGATGGCATTTGTTGCCGCGGCGGGCGAGCTCGTCTACGAGCGAGAGCACGGCGGGGTGTTCTACAGCCGTGGTGACGATCTCGTCGCGTTGTTCCTGTATAGCGAGCGCCGAGAGGATCGCGGTATTGTCCGATTCGGTACCGCCTGAGGTAAAGACGACCTCGTGATCAAAGGCGGCACCGATCAGCGTCTGCACGCTCCTGCGAGCCGCCCTTATGCTTTCCGCGACTTTCCTGCCGACCGCATGCGCTGAGGAGGCATTGCCGAACTGCTCGGAAAAAAATGGCAGCATGGCCGCGACGACCGACGGATCCGTGCGTGTGGTTGCGTTGTTGTCGAGGTAGATCGGCCGCACCGCTCGTCTTCCTTAGTTTCCATTTCTGGCAGAACCCGCGACCGGGATCAGGCGGACGAACTCGCCCAGCCGCTCGATCAATCGCGCCCGAATGCCTTCGAGGGTCGCATTTGCGAGCTTGCAGAAAACACACGCACCTGTGAGCTTGACCATGATCCTATCGCCGTGGATCCCGACAAGCTCGCAATCTCCGCCGTCACCCTTCAGCCTAGGCCGGATTTCGTCAAGCACGGCACGGACGATCCGCTCACGCCCCGAAGGCTCGTCGGCTCTCAGTTGTCTCGATTGTTCGGACTCAACGAGCATTTGTCGGCTCTCTGTCGTGTTCTTCGCAAGTCAACCCTAGCTAAATGACTTTCCACATGAGCAGTTCGATTTTGCGTTTGGATTGTCAAAGGTGAAACCTGAGCTATCGAACGACACCACAAAATCGATCATGGTTCCGGCAAGATGCTCGTGACTATCGTTGTCGATAAACAGCTTGATGCCGCCCCGCTCGATCACAGTGTCGTCGGGCTTCGGTGCCTCGGCAAGTCCCATCGTGTATTTGAAGCCCGCACAGCCGCCCCCTTCGACCATTATCCGCAAGCCGCTCACTGGCTGCGCTGCCGCGGAGATTGCGCTCTTCAGCGCATTTTGCGCGCTCTCTGTCAGGTTGATCATCGGTTTCCCTCTGCGCTCTTTGGCGAAAATGTTGGCAAGTCCCATGCCAAGGATCGCCTCCTGACAGCGCTTGGCTTTTGCCGCCTGAACGCGTTGCACGGGATGTCGGGCTTCCGACACAAGGCTTTGCAGCCTGGGACGGCTCTACCACGATTGTCGCGCTAGGAAACACATGTCTGTCTAAGCACAGACAAAGGGCCGCTTTTCTAGCGTTCGCTGCACACTTTCGAAGCGGCAAACAATTTGCATGCAGGCCAAGGCGATTTCACGCGGTGCGACATCTGCACCGGCTACATCAAACGAGGGGATTCATGACGTCCATTAACAACACCGTTCTCGGTCGGCTCGACAAGGAAGGCCGTCTACTAAATGCGGTGCTAAAGGGCGAAACCACAAAACCCGGCCGCTTCGGCTTCCGCGGCGATATCGCCCTGAAGTTCCAGGCTCAGGTTGCCGACGAGAAGCGTCCGCCCGACTATTCGCTCGAGCAAGTACTGACTATCGCAAACGAGGGAGAGGCAACGATCCCCGTGCTCGCCGGCTACCTGCATTCTTTTGCTTATCTTTCCGATGTCGCAAAAGTGCTGGATGGTGCCTTGAGCCAGAAGGGTAGCTACTTCATTTTCTGCAACAACATCGACTTATTGGCGAGATATCGTACCAAGATCGGTGATATCATGGACCTTTACGCTGGGGCCAGCCAAGCACGAGACGGAAGTTGCGGAAGTCTTCTTGCATCCAAGATGCGCTGCTGAAGATTCGGGTCTTTCAATCATCACTGAGGACGGTTGGAATGGCCCGACAACGACAATGTCCGCCAACTCCGGGCTTCGCCAGGCCGATATTTCTGCCGCGTCCAAGGAGCGGGTGCGAAGATGGGTGAAGCGCCAAAAGGCGTCGGTTTGACGCGACGGGATTCGAGTTGCTGGCCTCGACAAAGCTGCCCGATTTTGTGCTGCGGTCCAACGCAGCCTCCCATTGTCGATCTGCCCCCCGGATACCTCATGCTTTCAACCGAGTTGTCGCGCGGTCTGACAGACCACCGCGCTTCGAGCTCCGGCCGTGCCTTGACGCCACCTCTGGGAACGCCTGGCTATATCTGGTTTGCAGCGCTGGAGACCGAACAGAAATGGCAACGCTGATCAAGACCACGCAGGACGGCCGCAAGCTCGAGGTTGTGGGGCTCGCAATCATGCTTGGGGGCAGGCTTGAAGCTAGCGAGCTCATCGAAGTCAAGGATCACCCATACCGCCGAGCGATTCGGGCCATGGTGCCAGAGGCCACCCACATGGCTGGCCGCGTCCCGCTAACGCGCGAGGAAGCGGAGATCGTTCTCGCCGCTTTCAACAAGGCGCAGGCCGATATGCTCGGCAATCGCCTCGCTATCCACGAACGGTTTCGCATTGCTGCGATGACGAAGGCCCGTGAACAGGGGATCGAGTAGCAAGAGTTGAATGCCTCGGAGCTAGCACTAAGTACCTAACTGCCGAGTTGCCTGCTGCATGCCGAACCGCCGCGGACTAAGCGCCGATCTCCTACCCTTTGTTAGAATTATTCCAAGCCGCCGGCGAGAGGAGGAAATGTCACTCGTACTCTCGCTAAGAGCCTTCCGGGCTAACAGCGCTTGGCCCACTTCCGAAGAACCTAAGCGATCATCGCTTCGCCTGTCGCGATGGCTACATTCAAGCGGCTGGAGAGTGGGTCTGGCAATTGGCCGGGCACACCCGTGCACAGGCGCCGCAGCCGATGCACGCTCCTTGATCCTTCAGCACCATGACCTTCTTTTCGATCTCGTCATCATCATCTTCTAGATCGATAATCTCGCCGGCCTCATTGAGGCCCTTCAGCATCATGACTTCGCGCCCGCATACTTTGTAGCAACGGCCACAGCCAATGCACTTCTTGGGGTCGATGGAAATCAGATACTCGGGCGTCCAATTGCGACCGTCGCGCGTTGCAAATGACATGTCACGATCCGTATTCTTGTTCCTGCGCCTTGAGATCCTCTCGCTTGCGCTCGAGCTCGTCGAAGGCATCGTGAACCTGTTGGGCAACGCTAAGGATCGACGTCCAGTTTGCGGGCAGTTCCTCAGCCAGGTCGTGGAGATCCATCTTTGCCTGAGTAGCCTTGGCCGAGAGCTTCTTGATCTCGGCTTTCAGTGCTTCCAGGTTGCTCATCCATCACCTCAGTAGTTTGCAACTTCCGGGAACTTTCGTATCATCTCGATTCCGCTGTCGACATGTCTGTCAGCTTCCGTAACGAGCTTTGAGAGATTGTCAAAACCGAAACGATGCACGTCGCGCAGCTGCTTATTTACGACAATCAGTCGACCGCCTATCAGCACTATGCGGCCAAAGCCTTCGTGGTGCATTTTCAGCATCGGCGAAATCATGACGCCGGTAGCCTTCTCGATGGATATCGCAACAGCGTTGAAGAACAATTCCAATCGCCAGATCGTGTCCGGATCGGGATCGCCCACAATCGGCAAGGCGCGGCGCTTCTCCCTGTCGAGAATATAGGGCTCGAGCAGCTCGAGGTCCCTTTTGCCCTCCCAAGCGCCGTGGCCGTCCTCGGCGCGCCAGATCTTGACGAGCTCCTTCACAAAGGGTGCCCCCTCCGCAGGGCCGGTTTGACTCAATTCACCCGCCTCGTTCATAGTCGTTTTCCCTCAGTCCTCGAAATCAAACGAGCGATCCTGGCCTTTGGCCAGCACCTTGCGCAACCAGGGTGGCGGCGAGCCTTTCAACACACCTTCGAGCTTGATACAGAGATCGTCGATCGCTTCGGGTTGGGTCACTTTCATCGGATGGATATTGTTTGCCACGACACGTGCGGCACCAGAGCCGCCGATCGCGGCAACGTAGAGGATGGCGCAGTCTTTGATGGCCTCGATCTTCGGCGCAAGCTTGTCCTCATTGCCGTCCTCCTTAAGATCGCCGTCGAACTGGATGGCCTCGATCAAGCGGTGCCCTTCCGGCCTGACGTCGTAGATGGCGATGTTTTTGGCCCAGCCAAAATGTGCATCGACGCGCTTTAGATCCTGGGTGGCGAATGCAACCTTCATCGGCTCTGATTCCTATTTCGCGTCAATTTAGTTGTGGCGGAACGACATGCAGACCGGTGTCTGCGATCCGCCACGTTGTCGGCGTGGGCTGGCGGTTGTCCTCGCGGTCAGCAATGATGAGGTTCGCGAGATCAAAGATAAGATCGCGCGTACCGCGATAGCCCACGCTCATCCGGTGACCTGCGCCTAGGCGATCGAACATCGGAAAGCCGGCGCGGTAGAACGGAATTTCTAACCGTGCGGCCGCTTGCCGGCCGTGCGAATGAGAGATCAGCAGGTCGCACTGCCGCGCCTTGGCAAGATCCTCCAAATCTCCGAGATCGCCGATGACGACTTCTTGCGCCTTGACCTGTTCGAGCACCGGAGATGCCGTTGTCGTCACCGCCGCGGTCACCTGCGCACCCATCTCGTACAGCATGCTCGAGATATCGAACAAGAGGTCCGGCTCGGCCCCAATGGCGAGCTTTCGACCTCCGATATGGAAATGCGCATCCAGCATGGCGTCCGCGAGCTGGCAACGTTGCCGGCGATATTTTTTCGGCACCGCCTTGCCGCTGATCTCGCTCAAGAAAGTGATAAATTCATCATTGGGAATGAGGCCACAGAGCCGTTCGAATAGCCGGAACGGCACGCCAGTCCTGGCCTGCATCGCCTCGGCCGCACGCCTCATCTGCGCTCCGATAGCAATCGTCCAGGCCGCCTGCCCCATAGTCGCGATCTCGTCGACCCCGATCCCGCCGATCGTAGTCGGCGTGAATTCGTCGGGGATGTGACCGTCGAGCGAACCTGAGATATCCGGCAAGAAGGACGGTCTCAGCCCGAAGTCCTCAAAGATCGTCCGTAGCTCGTCAAGGTCGCCAGGGGTGAGGTGGCAGCCAGGTAGGACATTAACGCGCGAGGAATCACGCGGCGCGGCCACATCAACGGGATCAACAAGCACTTCGACCACTCGGGCTACAGTTTTTTCCCAGCCATCCTGAAAGGCATCCTTGAAATCGGGCGTCGAAACGTAGACGAGCGGCAACTTTTTGAGATGCGGGTGATTCTGCCGAATAAGGCGGATGAACGCCTCCACGTCGTCGCCCTTGGTCTCCGTGACACCTGTCGAATTGATGCCGATGATCTCCGGCTTGACGCGCTTGTGGATATTGAGAATTGCCTGCTCGACATTCTCGTAGCCACCGAGCACGGTCGACACCTCGCTCATCGCGGTGGTCTGCAGCGGTACCGCTTCCTTGAAATGTCGGACAAACAGGGTTAACCCGAAGGACGTGCAGCCCTGAGGACCATGTAAGAGTGGCATCGCCCCCCGAAGTCCCAAGAAGGCGAAGGAGCCGCCGATCGGTTGGCTCATCTTGAGCGGGTTGATCGTGCAGGCCTTGTCGGAACACGTAACGATAGCCATGGCTTGCACTCTGCTTGTCGCCCTACTCCGCCGCCTGCAGTCCGAACGTCGGCTGGGCCGGCATGTTGTCAACGGTCTGACGCATACAGGCGGTGGAAGCCTTGGCATCATGGCCGATGGCATCGGTAGCGGTCGAGCCGTGAGCGGTAATGCGATCCTTGATGATGCTGGGATCGACCGTTTTGCACGACTCGGTTTTCTTGCCGCGCGCGGCCTTCTCGGCACCGAGCGAATTCAGCCCGCCTCGAGCGACGGGCACATCCATTTGCCCAAGCGCTTCAGCTTGCCAGTTGACCTCAGCGACATCCCACGGCGCTGGCCTACGGAGCTGATCCCACATCGGATTGTAAAGCGCCTTATCGATCTCTTCCATGAGCTTGACGATGCCCACATAGCCCATGTAGGCGTGGCAGCGCTCTTGATTGATGTCGAGCCATGGCATGGCCGTTTTCAGAGCGACAAATTGCGACTTGCCGCCCGAGAGCATGATGTCCGCTTTAGCCTCTCTGAGCATCTTGTACATTTCAAGTGGCGTAAGATCGTCGATCATGTGGGCATCATGCCCCATCAACTTCTGAATGCGCTCCTTGTCCTGGCTCGTGGATTTCTTGACAGAAGTGCCGACGATCTCGAGCCCTGCTTCCTGCAGAGCCGCGACCACCGACCATGACTTCACGCCCCCGGTGACGAGCAGCACCTTCTTGCCGGCAAACCGCGGCTTGAAGCGCTCGATCGCCGCCCAAGCCTTCGCTTCCTCACGAGCGATTGCTGCCTCAGTGCGCTCCATTAACTGGGGCGGCGCACCGCGCTCGATCAGCATACGCGCGATGGTTCGCAGAGCCTCGCTCGTGTCCTGGATGCCGTAGAATGATCCTTCGAAGAAGGGGATACCGAAGCGCTCTTTCATACTACTCGCAACGTTAATCATGGCCTTGGAGCACACCAGCATGGCCCCGCGCGCACGATGTGAGGAGGCGACCTCGCGATATTTGCCATCGCCGGAGATGCAGGACAGGACGCGGATGCCGATTTCGTCCAGCAGCGGCTTGATCTGCCAGAGCTCGCCTGACAAATTGTATTCGCCGATGAGATTGATATCGTAGGGTGTTGTGCAATCGGGCTCCTGCGTGCCAATCACGTACTCTAGCAGCGCTTCACCGGCGAGCTTATTGCCGAGGTTTTTCGAACCAACAAAGCCCGGCGAGTTGACGGGAATGACGGGCTTGCCGAATTTCGCTGCCGCGATCTTGCAGACCGCATTGATATCGTCACCGATCATGGACGGCACGCAGGTCTGGTACACGAAGATCGCGGGAGGATCATACTTCTCGATGATTTCCTTGATGGCCTTGTACAGCCGCTTTTCGCCGCCGAACACGACATCAATCTCATGCATATCCGTCGTGAAGCTTCTGCGCCACAGATCAGACCCTGAGGAGACAGAGCCGCGATTGTCCCAGGAATTGCCTTCGCACGCGATCGGGCCATGAACGAGATGAGCGACATCCGTAAATGGCTGCAGAGCAATCTTGGCGCCATCAAAAGAACACCCTCCGGCCGCCCCGCCCGGCTGCAGCTGCTTGGTGCAGCCTTTCTTTCGTTCAGCCTGCGATTTACTGGCGTTCTTGGCGCAGTCCGCCTCGTTGAAGACGTGTTGGATCGTGGCTGACAGCGAAGTCACGGTTGTCTCCTTCCGCAGACGCCTTTTGTCTGCATGAATGGTAGCGGGTGTGTAGATCCCCACCTCAAGGCTGCGACATGCGGCGATGAGGTGGAGAGACGCTCGCATTAACGGATGATGTCAAAGCTGTAGTCGGTTTTACCCACGACGTTGGTGCTCTTGTCTATCTCCTCGAATATCTTATCGAGTATCTTCACCAGCACATTCATGCCGCCCTGATAGCCCCATACTGGATAGCGGTGATGGTGGTGCCGATCGAACACGGGAAAGCCGATGCGGATCAGCGGCGTGCCGGTGTCGCGCTCCAGGTACTTGCCGTAGGTGTTGCCGATCAGAAAATCGACCGGCTCGGTGAACAGCAGCGAACGCATGTGCCAAAGGTCTTTCCCCGGATAGGCATGGCAGTCCTTGCCGAACTGCGAATTGGCAAACAACGCCTGCATCTTGTCTTCCCACGCCTTGTTGCCGTTGGTTGACAGGACGTGGGTGGGTTCGGCGCCGAGCTCGAGCAGGAAGGCCGCTAGGCCATAGCAGAGGTCGGGATCGCCATAGATTGCGAACTTTTTACCGTGAATGTGCGCACTGGAGTCGGCCATGGCATCGACGAGACGGCCCCGCTCCTGTTCTAGGACCTTCGGGATTGTTTTGCCCGTAATGCGCGACAGCGTCATCAGAAAGTCGTCGGTCGCGCTGACGCCGACCGGATGATTAAACGAAACGACCTGTTGGCCATGACTCTCGATGAAAGCTAGCGTTTTCTCTGTACAAGACTGCTGCATTGAGATGGTCGCCTTGGCGTGGATGGCATTTGCGGCGTCCGCCAGCGTTGTCCCTCCATCATACATTCGAAACTCACCGTCCGTCGGCGTGTCGAACACGTCACTGTTATCAGCGAGAATCGTGTACTCGACGCCCATCAATTCGAAAATGCGCTTTATCTCACGGATGTTGCCTACGGTGTAGCCGTCGAAGCCGCCAATGAAGTTGATACTTTCGTTCGGTTGGCGCTCGAGCTTTGGCTCAGAACCCGCTTTGCCGTCCCAGAAATGCTCGATGATGCCTTTTAGGGCGTTGTCATAGCCCGTGACATGGCTGCCGACGAAGGCGGGCGTGTGGGCGAAGGGAACGTCAAACTCGGCGGGAACCGAGCCTTTTTCCTTTGACGTCTTGATGAAGGCGTTGAGATCATCGCCGATTACTTCCGCCATGCAGGTGGTCGAGACCGCAATCATCTTCGGCTTGTACATATTGTAGCTGTTGGCGAGCCCGTCGATCATGTTATTGAGACCGCCGAATACAGCTGCATCTTCGGTCATTGACGAGGAAACGCAGGAGGTCGGCTCCTTGAAGTGGCGCGACAGGTGGCTTCGATAATAGGCGACGCAGCCCTGTGAGCCGTGCACGAAAGGCAACGTGCTCTCGAAACCGACGGAAGCAAACACGGCACCCAACGGCTGGCAAGCCTTGGCCGGATTGATGGTCAGCTCCTCGCGCGCGAAGTTCTTCTCGCGATATTCGGGTGTTTTGGCCCATTCGCGGATACGTTCGACCTCCGCAGGATCATGCGCATTCTCGAAGAGCGCCCGTTTGTTCGCCAGCATTTGCTGGTATTCCGGGCCTCGGAACAGCTCGAGATGATCGAGCACGTTTTCGGCATTCTGTGTCATCGTGGCGTCCTTATTGGATTCGTGTTCGATCGTCTGGCCCTGCTCGTTTATTCCGCCGCCATCAGGCTCGGCCGCGGAGCGTCCTTCCACGGCGGCCTGGTCTTCTTCCAGACCGGAGAATTGACTGCCATATCCATGTCGCGGGCGAAGATCGCGAACCCATCATAGCCATGATAGGGGCCCGAATAGTCCCAGGAGTGCATCTGCCGGAACGGCACGCCCATCTTCTGGAAGACGTACTTCTCCTTAATGCCAGAACCAACGAGATCGGGCTGGATCTTCTCGACGAAGCGCTCGAATTCGTAGCCAGTGACGTCGTCGTATATTAATGTGCCGTCCTTGACGTAATGCTGGGCCGTACGCTGATAATCGTCGTTGTGACCGAATTCGTAGCCGGTCCCGATAACCTCCATACCGAGATCTTCATACGCGCCAATCACGTGCCGAGGTCGCAAACCACCAACGAAGAGCATCACGGACTTGCCTTCTAGACGTGGCCGGTACTTGGCGATGACAGCATCGACCAAAGGCTGGTATTTAACTATGACTCGCTCGGCCCCTTCGCTAATCTTCTCATCGAAGAAGCTCGCGATCTTACGCAGCGACTCCGCGATCTTGGATGGGCCGAAGAAGTTATATTCGCACCAGGGAATTCCGAACTTTTCCTCCATATGGCGAGAGATGTAATTCATTGAGCGATAGCAGTGCAGGATATTCAGCTTCGCTTTCGGCGTCGCTTCAAGCTCGGCGAGGCTGCCATCGCCCGACCACTGCGCAATCACGCGCAGGCCCATCTCCTCCAGTAGGATGCGAGATGACCAGGCGTCGCCACCGATGTTGTAGTCGCCGATGATGGCAACGTCATAGGGCGTGGATTCGAACCGCCGCTCGGTTTCCGGGCTGATCTTGTCGAAAATCCAGTCGCGTACAGCGTCATTGGCGATGTGGTGGCCAAGCGACTGCGATACGCCGCGGAACCCTTCGCAGCGCACCGGCACGATTGTCTTGCCATCATATTCCTTCGACTTTGCCCTCGACACTGCTTCTATGTCATCGCCTATGAGGCCGATCGGACATTCCGACTGGACGGTGATTCCGCGGTTGAGCGGAAACAAGCCCTGGATCTCGTCAATCACCTTGGCGAGCTTCTTATCGCCGCCGAAGACAATATCCTTCTCCTGGAAGTCGGAAGTGAACTGCATGGTCCCGAAGGCATCGATGCCGGTGGTGCCGACATAATAGTTGCGTCGCGATCCCCAGGAATACTGGCCACAACCGACCGGGCCGTGGCTAATGTGGATCATGTCCTTGATCGGACCCCACACGACCCCTTTCGAGCCGGCGTAGGCGCAGCCTCGGATGGTCATTACACCAGGGATCGATTTGAGATTCGATTTAACACCGCAGTCAGGCTTGCCAGCCTCGTGGACATTAAGGTGCTTGGCACGCCGTTTAGCGGTCTTCTCGGGGTAGACCTTCAAGACCTCGTCGATCAATTCCTTGTTGCGGGCCTTGATCTCTGCAACGCTCTGGGTGGATGCCAGACTCATGCGAATGTCCTTATTGCTCTCTGCGCCTTTGGACCGACGCTTTCTTGTGCTGAATGTGAGGTATCGGTTCAGGCCGAAACGGCGGCGAGTTCGGAAGCAGTCTTGCCGACCTGGCTTTCGTCGATCGGCTTCATGATCCCGTGCTCCATCAGCATGTCCTCAAGTTCGTCCATGCTGATCGGCGTCGGGATGATACCCTTGCCGCCGTTGTTGTGGATTTTGGTCGCGAGGTTGCGATAGTGTTCCGCCTGCTTGGAGTCCGGCGCATATTCCAGCACCGTCATTCGGCGTAGTTCGGCGTGCTGGACGACGTTGTCCCGGGGAACAAAGTAGATTAGCTGAGTGCCGAGCTTCTTGGCCAGCGCCTCCGCCAGCTCCAGCTCCTTGTCGGTCTGCCGCTCGTTGCAAATCAAGCCGCCGAGCCGCACGCCACCGGAGTTGGCATATTTCAAAATGCCTTTTGAGATGTTATTGGCGGCGTACATCGCCATCATCTCGCCGGACATGACGATGTAGATCTCTTGCGCCTTATTCTCCCGTATCGGCATCGCAAAGCCGCCGCAGACGACGTCGCCGAGCACGTCGTAGGATACGTAATCAATGTCCTCGTAGGCGCCGTTTTCTTCCAAGAAGTTAATCGATGTAATGACGCCCCTGCCGGCGCACCCGACGCCCGGCTCCGGACCACCGGATTCAACGCAGCGAATATCCTTATAGCCCACCTTCAAGACATCCTCGATCTCGAGGTCCTCGACGCTGCCGGCGTCGGCCGCGAGACTCAAGATCGTGTCCTGGGCCTTGGCATGCAGGATCAAGCGGGTCGAGTCGGCCTTCGGATCACAGCCGACGATCAGGATTTTGTGGCCCATCTCGGCAAGAGCTGCCAGCGTGTTCTGTGACGTCGTGGATTTTCCGATACCACCCTTGCCGTAAAACGCGATTTGTCTCAGCGAAGCCATGTTGTTCTCCATCAATCGATTGACGATCTGCGTCTGCGCTCTCTCGTAATCCCATCACTCGGCTCGCCGCATTCGCAGCTCGGTGAGCTACAAAGGCCGACAACCGCGCCCCTGCACAACGACTTTTGCAACGAGCGTGCCAGCGCTCGCCTAAGACAAATAGCAGTGCAAGAGTAGATACATACCGGTTCAGAGGGTGGTGCTGTCGCAAGTCCGACATCGGAACTTCTCGACATGAGCGGTCGCATTCGCTTGTCTGAAACAAGGCAATGCTTTGCTTTACCTCCTCCGAAAACGACAGCTTTCGTCCGCACACAGCTGGAGAGGCGACGGTACGGAGCTTGCTTGATGCGTTCCGATCAATGCACGGAGGCAATTATGCTGTTCGACACCGAGGCTTATACGAGTAGCGAGCGTCCGACCATTTTCCTGATCGAACCTGATCAGGTCGTGCGTTCCGCGCTCGATTACATCCTACGTGAAGGGTACCAGACACATGCTTTTGCCAATGTGGATGAGGCCATGACGTCGCCAATTAAGACTCCCGACGTAATCCTAGTCGGCATTGCTATTCTGCGCGACCGAGGAGAGGCAGTCGTGGGAGAGCTCGCCAGGGTATTCGTGCGCACCAAGATCCTGCTCGTAGCGGAGCGGAAATCCGATCCTCTGGTGCAGACTGGGCTTGAACGAGGTGCACACGGGTACACCAGCAATCCAATCTCCTTCAATTCTGTTTGCGGAGCCGTCAGGACAGCGTTGGGTGCACCAGTCTTTCCCAACCGCCCCCCGTTCTGATTCCACCTAGGTTCGATTGAGGAGTTCCTTGCGCAGTTTCGGATGGTGCAGTCCCAGCTCGGGATACTCTCGGATGCCCTCCCAATTGCCATAAGCTTCACGCGGGCTCAGCGTATGAGGGTCCGGGCCATAAACCCCCGTCTGAAGACTGCTTCCACCGTGATTTCACAGGACTTATCGCCAGCATCGCGACGTCGCGCAGAGTAATAGCAGCTTTCTCGTCGGTCTTCCGGATCTCAATCGGTCGTGCCGAGGCGAGACGACCGAGGCCTTCGATCTCAGTGTCACCAAGCAATGGATCTGCCGAACTTCCGATCTCGGAATGGACGCGCACCTGGACACGGTCATCATCAGCGAGCGGCAATAGCCCTCCAGCTGCCATTGCTAGCACCTTGGCGAGCTCACTTCTTCTCTGGCAGCTTTCGTTCCTTCAGGACCTTCTTGTGGTGCATCAGGGCTAACGATCGATCGACATCGAAACCGCTTCCTCCGCTCGACTTTTTGTGAGCCCTGGCTATCCATTACTCCGCTTGTCAACCGACGTATCGCGTCCTACTTCGACCACGCGATCTGGCTACAGTGACGACGCCACGCAATTTCAAGATTGATCACGCCGCTCCGGTGGACGCGCGCCGACGATCGACCGATTGAACCCATCGGCGCCAGAATCTTGCTCGGCATTGTCAGGCAGGAACGCATGTGCCCTCGATCGGACAGACGATCGCGCATTGCGGCGAATCGCAATGCCCCTCGCACTCTGTGCACTTTTCCGGATCGATCACATAGATGTCGCGCTTTAGGCTGATCGCGCCGTTCGGACACTCGAACTCACATGCACCGCAAACCGAGCATTGCGAGGCGACGATCTTGTAGGCCATGGATTGCGACTCCTAGGGTTGGGCGGTACGTTCGACATCTCCCTTCAAGCCTCATGCCACACGCAGAGACTAGAACTCTCGACACCGACTTTCCCGGTCGTCGCCAGCGATACAGCACTTGCACCTGTGCCTGTCCCATCATCAGCGCTCGAATTCGGCGACAAATGTCTTCCGCGTGTCGTCGATCTGCGAGCGGCCATTCGCGGGGCTGCTGGCTTGGCTCGGCGGGTCTGCTCGCAGCGCCAGCTGTCACCTTCGGAAAGGAATGTCCGACGAGACTAGACTTTCCCTGCTTCGTGCTGCGCTACGCTGGAAGGCCACATTCACGTTATCGGCCTACCGTAAACCTCTTGTCGCCTTCGTACTTGGCCAGTTTGCAACACTAGAGTTGACATTGCACGACGGACACCGACATCTTGTCTTGATTAGCGCAGCAACCCGCCACTAGCCACTCCGGCAGTATCAAACGTGTTGTCCGCCATTGATCGGCACTTCCGCACCTGTGACGTAACTCGCGGCGCTCGAGCAAAGGAAAAAAATAACCTTCGCGACTTCGTCCGGAGTGCCGACACGGTGTAGCGGTATGACCGGCGCCAACTTCGCTTCAGTTTCAGGTGACAGAATGTCGGTCTTGATCTCGCCCGGCGCGATCGCGTTGACCCGAATACCATACGGAGCGTAGTCATGCGCCATCTCGCGCGTGAGGCAGGCCAGCGCCGCCTTGGAGGTCGCATAAGCAGTTCCTGCGAAAGGATGCACACGAGTGCCAACGATTGAGGTGACATTGACGATCGAGCCGGATGCCACTTTCAATTCTTCGAATAGACCTTGGGCAAGTAAAATCGGAGCGACCAAATTGACGTGAAACACCCTCATCCACGTTTCGACAGATGTTGTTAGCGAACTCAGCCGACTGCCGTCTGGTGCCTTGGGAGAAATCCCAGCATTGTTGACTAGGGCGTGAAGCGGGTCTCCGTCGAGTCGCGCTCTGATCTCGGTAATCGCCCGCGGCAATGCGGCATGATCGCTTAGTTCCACCTGCACGTGATTGTTGATTCCGGAATCCCATGGACATCGACTGCTATCGAAAGGCTGTCGAGAGCAGGAGATAATTCGCCAACCGGCTTCGGAGAATAATCTACCTGTAGCGTGACCAATGCCGCGCGAGGCACCGGTCAGTACAACAGTCTTCCGTTCGCCAAGTCGCGCGTGCGACTTATCGTCGTGAAATGGACACAGCGCCAGATTCGGCGCGGAGGTCGGACCAGTAACACTGTTTCCATCTAACCTATGAAGAGGCAAGCGAGCTCCCTAAAACATGATGAGATAAGCAACGTTGGCATCTTGCAGGAAGGTTTGCAAAAATTGGACCATGGCAGGTAATGCGCGAAACCATTCTGTCTTTTCGGATACTTTCTCGGTTTGAAGCAAAGAGCTCCGTCTGCCTTTCACACTACATTGTAAGCGTCGAGCTGAAGCCGTTTGGGGATAGCGATCTTTTGGCGTGGATATCGATGCCCCGGAGATTGACGCCGATATGGCCGAATGGTGGGTTTTTTAGACTCAACCGCGAGCCCTGCCGATGTCTATCGAGTCCCAGTTGCGCGAGAAGTTGCGGAAGATCGAGGCTCTTTTCGCGGGGGCCGGAACGGCCGGCGAGCGGCTCGCGGCGGAAGCGGCGCTACAGCGTGTGCGGGAGCGTTTGACGGAACTTGGTCGGCAAGATCCGTCAATTGAGATGCAGTTCTCGATGCCGGATCAATGGTCGCGCCATCTGTTTCTCGCCTTGTGCCGGCGTTACGGCATGAAGCCCTATCGCTATTATCGGCAGCGGCGCAACACGGTCATGGTTCGCGCACCCAAACGGTTCCTCGATCAGGTTCTGTGGCCGGAGTTCTCCGAGCTTGACCAGGCCCTGCAAGCCTATCTTCATCAAGTGACATTGCGCGTGATCCGCGATGAGGTCTTTGCCGACGCGAGCGAGGCGCAGGAGATTCCGGAGGCGCTGCCACCGAACTGATGGATGCGGTCAGCGGCCGACGCCAGGGTCATGATATGATCTTCGTCGCCGGCGATCGATGGGGCAGGCCAGCTGAGGCCGTTCAGGATTTGAAGCTCCACGGCATGAGCTGGTCGATGTTCGAGATCGGCCAGCCTTGAGCGATGCGCTCAAGAGTCTGCCTGAGCCAGGCCTGTGGATCGACCTCGTTCATTTTTGCGGTCTGCAAAAGTGTGGCGACGGTCGCCCAGGTCCGACCACCGCCAGCGGATCCTGCGAACAATGCATTCTTCCGAGTAATTATTTGCGGTCGGATGGCGCGTTCGACAATGTTGGAATCGATTTCGACACGCCCATCGCTCAGGAAGCGCTCGAGCGCAGCCCGCCTGGAGATAGCGTAACGGATTGCCTCGGCGAGTTTTGATTTCCTCGACAGGCGCGGCAGTTCCGCTTCCCACAGCTCGAACAGCCTCGCGACAATGGCGGCGGACTTTTCCTGGCGGGCCTTCACCCGTGTTGCAGGATCCTTGCCGCGGATGTCCTCTTCGACCTTCCAGAGCGCCGCCATAGTCGTGATCGTCTGCGTCGCCAGGTGCGAGCTTTCGTTCACATGCAGTTCGTAGAACCGCCTCCTGACATGGGCAAAACAGGCGGCCAGGGTCACGCCATCATTGGCGCCGGCGCCTTTGGCGAGCCGGTTGTAGGCCGCATAACCGTCCACCTGCAGCAGGCCGCCAAAGCCTGCCAGATGACGCGCGACACAATCACCGCTTCGGCTGTCTTCGAAGCGATAGGCCACCATTGGCGGATCTGCGCCGCCGAAGGGTCTGTCGTCCCGAGCATAGGCCCATAACCAGGCCTTTTGGGTCTTGCCGGAACCGGGAGCCAACGTCGGCAACGTGGTCTCATCGGCAAAGATTCGTTCGCCCTGTTTGATCTTCTCCAGAACGTAGTCGGCCAGAGGCTGCAGTTCGAAGCCAACCTTGCCCATCCACTGCGCCATCAGCGAACGGTCCAGCTCGACCTTGTCCCGCGCATAGATGGCCTCCTGCCGATAGAGCGGCAGACCATCGGCATATTTGGCGACGGCGATCTGGGCCAGCAGCGCCTCGGTGGGGATGCCGCTCTCGATGATATGGGGTGGCGCCGGCGCCTGGATCACGCCGTCGCGATTCCTGTAGGCGTATTTCGGGCGGCGCGTGACGATCAGGCGGAACTTCGCCGGCATCACGTCCAGACGCTCCGACACGTCCTCGCCGATCAGAACCTTCTCCAGCCCTTCGCAGCCTGCGGGACTCTCAGGTTCGATGACAATCTCAACTCGCTCCAGATGAGCCGCGAAGCCCTTCCGCGGACGCGGCGCACGTTTCGGCTTGTTCTGAACGGCGCTTTCGAGCTCGGCTTCGATCGCTGCCATCCCGGTCTTTATTTCGTCGAACACGAAGGCGTGCTGCGCCTCGCTCAATGTCGCGCCGCGCAGGCGCTCCGAGCGAGTGCCGTAGCGCGACCGCTCCAGCATCCTCACGATCGCCGTCAGCGTCGCGATCCGCTCGTCGGCCGTCTTGTTCGCCACTTCGAGATGACTGTTGCGTGCCTCCAGCAGCGCCCTCTGGTCAGCCATGGCGACGATGATCGCCTTGAGGGCATCAACATCGTCGGGAAGCTCCGCAACCGCCCTCGTCATCACCGCCATCACAGCATGTTCGCGGCCGGTTTCCCAAACTTTCCAAAGCCCTGATTCAAAATGCCACAGGTTTTTCAGCCCATCGATTGCGGCCGCTTCACAGCCACCGGTCGGACTTTCGTCCAGTCCAGCCCATCGACCAGCGCAAGCAACTGTGCATGGTTCAACTGCACCGTGGCCGGCCCAATCCGGGGCCAGCAGAACTGCGCTTCCTCAAGCGTTTTGGCGAACAGACATACCCCCGTGCCATCAAACCAAACCGCCTTGATCCGGTCCGCTCTTTTCGAACGGAATACGTAGAGCGCCCCACTGAACGGATCTGCACCACCGTCCCGCACCAGAGCCATCAAGCCGGTCGCCCCCTTGCGGAAGTCAACCGGTGTGCTCGCGACATAAACCTGCACGCCGGCCGGGATCATGCCTTGCGAACCGCCCGCATCACATCGACAAGCCGGTCAGCCCCGACGTCAGGGCCCGCGTGCACCACCACATCGCCGATAACAATTTCTACCATGTCGCTCCGCATCGCTTCAAAGCGCGCAAATTTGACCGGCTTGCTCGGAGCTGCGGCCAATGGCACGACCACCCCGGACGCCTTCGCCTTGCGACGCCACGCGAAAAGTTGCGACGGATCGAGCCCATTTGACCGCGCAATCGCCGATACATTCGCTCCGGCAACCAGCGTCTCTCCCACGATCCTCGCCTTCTCCTCATCCGACCATGACCGGTAACTGCGCGCCGGACTGCTCGACAGCCGCACAGGGCTCGCCGTGAGAACTTCGAAGCTTCTAGTATCAGACATACGTTCGCTCACAGGATTCTCCTTGCACAACACCAGGAGATTCTCTGCTATTCGAACACGCAGCGCTACGTGGGGTCTCCTACGCGCTTACACTACATTCAGTGCCAGAACTCGGCGCTCTTCGAAGCACCTGAAAAGGCGCGTTTACTCCAAAGCTGCTTAAATTTCATGGCATGCTGCTAGAGGCAGCACTCAAATCCCATCAAACGCCCTATGAGAATGCGATCGATAGGACATCCACGCATCGGCTCGCAGCCAACCGAGGCGCCCGGCGCACTTTTACCATTCGTAAAATGCGCCGGGTCCCGCCTCTGCACCACCAGTACATCCGTGATGATGCTGCTCTGACTGACGCGAGCAGCGTGGCGAAACTGAGGCTACTAGACCGGCTCTACAGCGCTGAGAGACAATTTGAGATAACACTTCGAAAGAGCTTGAATCGCACGTAGCGTAAATTGGTACAATCTCAGATTCTGCGTTTGCACGCCAACAAGACTGGCTAGGGGCAAAGATCAGGCTGACGTACGTCAACGAATCCACTGATCGAGCTAGAAAGATCCGTCGCTACTTTCGGATCGACGACGATAGCGCAACGAGCAAGTTTGAGATCACCGTCAATCCGACGTTCACCGCGATCCGGCGCTGCAAAGTCATGAGATCGCATCTGGCGGTGTCGCCTATTTTCTGTCGAGCACCACGACGATTGACGCACTCTGGGAATTCCACGATTGCCGATACGAAAGCGTGCGACCGCTTGTGAGTGGCCTCACTATCATTCGGTACATGCGGCGCATGGATTTGGCTAGCACTGTGCGGGTGCATGCTTTGGCTCCGAGGTCGTCGAGCCAACTGTCTTCCGGCATTACGCGCCGACCTATGGAACGTGGGCTCCCGACGACACGATCGAATATCTGATCCGGCAGCCAGTGCCCACAAGGAGACCACCTCCATAACCGCAAGGTGTCCAGGACGTGGAGAAAATTACGGCGCTATGACTTCATGGCGCCGTGCGTTCGCACCCAACTTGCGAACGCGACAAAGGAAAGCAGGCACCACATCACAATGGCCAGCGGCCATAGGGAAGAATGGGTCGTTGCGACTTGTTCTGTTTGCGCCTCTGGCTCTCTGTCTCCTCTCCAAGCTTTCCACGACCGCAAGGCTTGAGGCGACATCGCTTCATCAAAGTCACGAAGGCTAGTTTCGTCCACGGCTAAATTCCCTTTTGTCGCCAAACCTGATCAGAGTCGTGAAGCCTGTCTTCGGCTATAGGTGATGTAAAGGCCGCCTCACGCATTTGCGTACCCGGCAAGACGGCTTGAGCCGCCTCGTTGATTCTTTGTGCGAGCAACGGCTTGGCAATCAGAGGCCACGCGAGCACACAAGCTCCATCATTGCTACGGAGGCAGGAGCGAGGGCGATTGGCAAAGTTCGGCGAGTCCGGAGGATAACCCTCATGAACGCGTACGAGGGACTTGCGGCTCCTTGCCTTTACCAGCACTTTCCGCCACGAATTCGGTGTATGCACCCCGATCTACTCTGAGCTTGCCGCTGAGTGACAGGAGAAGCATCCGTTACTCAGAGGTCCATCGATGGCTTATCGGCTATCGCACCTACGGCACCCAGAAAATGGACGTTGGGAGGATATCAGACGACGCCCCCATTCCGGCACGGCAGAGGTCTTCCGAAGCTAATCCAGAAGAAGGAACTCAGACGGAGGAGAAACCGCTTTCCCGTCTAGGGCGAGCAGCAAACGCAACCCACCCGCGACGCATGCGCGGCTTGATTCGCGCCTCCGCACACTGTGAGAAATCATATCTTGCTCACCTTTCGTCAAGTCCGAACCGCCTACGGCAGGTTATACAACGTGACGTTACGTGAGATTCAAGCTCCATTAGGTCTGCGCGCAAATGTTGCAGAGGCCGCTTTGACAGACGAGCGTCGCCTCAGATTCGCCATGCTGCTTGATTCATTGGAGACGACGTTGCCGTGAATGCATTGGCAATGTCTCGCGGACCGGCGCACTTTCATCCTGGCGAGGTGCGACGGTCCGCTTCCGCCGTTTTGCTCCTGCGGCGCCTTCTCGCGTCGTAAGCGCACGGACTGACCGTGATGCTGGCTCCGTGTCGACGAGCGTGATCGGTAAGTTGGTCCAGCAAGCTGGCTGTGCGATCGGCGTTCGCGTCGCGCCGCACGACCACTCGTCTATCGCTGTCGTTAAGAGCGGATCCTGGAGGAGAAAAGCTGAGAAACGCTCGTAAGAGACAGGTTTATGTCAACGTCCGTCATATTCGGCCCAGGCATCAGACGTTTCATAGACCCGGACGCACGAGATCTGGGGAAATTTGCGATGCAATCTTTCCCAGATCCAAACAGCAAGGTTTTCTGCCGTAGGATTATACAATCCTTCGACCTCATTCAGATATCGATGATCAAGTGCATTTACGATTTCGACAAAGGACTCCTCCAGATCAAAAAAATCGACGATGAATCCGGTGACCGGGTCCACGGGCCCATCTAGTTGCACCTCGATTCGATAGGAGTGCCCGTGCATGCGGCTGCACCTGTGCGTGGGCGGCACGTTGGGGAGGCAGTGGGCTGCCCCAAACTTGAACGCTTGTGATATCCTCATTGGTTCTCAGATGCGACACGCACTGTCGCGCCATCAATCACCACCGGTGGCACCATGCAACCCGACTTTTCGGGTCACTTCACACTGATTGGCACAGCTCTTGTCCCCACAAGCGGTGCTGCACTGCCCCGCTGTTCAAGCTGACGAGAAGCCGAACTTGTCAGAGCATGGCCCGGACCAGCCGGTGAGTTTTTCATCTGAACTCACCGCCAGCGACTGCAACAAGGCTATTGTCGTTGACGGGCTCTTGCCGTCTACGAGCAATGGGCGTGCCATGCCCTGCAAGCAGCCGATTGGAAGAAAAACGCAACGATTTTCGTCGACCAGCGAAGGAGTTTCACCCTAATGTCGTGTTTCCGACATGAACATCCGGCGCGATCATGCATTCACGACTGAATTGCCGACGGTGCTATCCAAATGTGAAATGGGGAAGAAGCTGCTAGGAAGATGCGGGTACATAAGGTTTGAATGAGCATCGCGTCCAGATCAATCCTAAGCGCCCACAGTAGAACGCTTAGCCTTACGAAGAGAGAGCGTTGTGCGACTTTTCTTGATGTACGTCGCCGTTCTGGCCAGCTGGTTCCACGTTTCGGACGCACATGCTGAGCGACTTTTGGTTTCGCAAACCGGCCACGTGGGCTATCGCTCCGTTCAGGAGGCGGTAGACGCGTTGCCGCCTCGAGGCGGCGACATTTTAATCGCGCCGGGCATCTATCGCGAGAAGGTCAAGGTTGCCAAGCCTGGTGTTCACATCAGAGGCGGCGGCGACAAGCCGGAGGACACGGTGGTCGTCTACGGTGACGGCGCCATTAAAGTGGGTGGAACCGTTCATTCAGCCACCATGGAAGCATCAGGCGATGACTTCCGGCTCGACAATGTGACGATACAAAACGAATACTCCTTGGATCCGGCGAATCCGCCGTCGCAGGCGGTGGCGTTGTCTCTTACCGGCGACAAGGACGTTATCACCCGCGTCCGGCTGCTCGGCGCACAGGATACACTGTTCGCCAACAAAGGGCCGCACGGCCGCCCTACACGGCAATACTTTTCGGACTGCTACATTGAGGGACATGTCGACTACATATTTGGCAACTCCAAAGCCTATTTCCAGCGTTGTGAGCTGCACGGCATCGCCAACCAGGCTGTGGTGTATACAGCACAAAGCAAAGACTCGCCGGGCGAAGACAGCGCCTACGTTTTCGACCATTGCATCCTGACCGCCGATCGCGCCGCACACAGCATCGCCCTTGGCCGGCCTTGGCGCTCTTACGCTACAGTGATCTTTTTATCCACCCGGATGAATGCGCCGGTCATCGCCGAGGGCTGGAGCGAGTGGGATCGCACCAAGACCAACAGGCTGAAGACCGCTTACTATGCCGAATACAAATCCACCGGTATCGGCGCCAATCCCAAAGGACGGGAACCTTATTCCCATCAGCTGACCGACCATGAAGCCAAGCAATGGTCGCTCAGAGCGTTCTTTGCTGATGACACGACCTGGCTGCCGAACCCACCATCAAGATAGGGAAGCTATGAGGCGTTCGTGGAATTCTGGTCCATCTACACTGGATCTGCCGCACACACCTGTGCACCGCTCCCCTCGTGAACTTCGTCAGCTAATCGGAAGCGCCGATCATATCCGATGAGACGATCGGGCCGGGACGGTATCAGATAGCCCAGCTACCTTTAGAGCCCTGCTACTCTGGTTGGTCCAGTGCACCGAAGCAACAGGTTCTATGGGGGGCGTTGCCGATCGTGCGTTTGCTGGCTGTTTTGAAGAATGCCTTTGCACAGCCTTTCCATGCGCTAAACGATACTTGGCCTTGGCCACCCCGCAAGGGCGGCCAAACGTCTGAACCTACCACATTTGCATTTTCCACCTGCCAAGTCGCGCTATCGGAAAATCGCACATCATCGAGCTCAATCTCGAGCGGATGGCCTCCATCGAGTCCGTGCATCACCAGCGCACCAGCCCCGCCACGCACGTGGCGCACAGCGATTTGTCGATAGACCGGAATTTCGTCGCCGTGCGCCTGGGGATCATAGCGTGTATCGAAGTAAATAGGCCATCGGTTCTTCCGCAGGCACACGTCTTCATAGGTGACCCTCTCCACCAGGCCACCCCGGCTGACATCACTCTTAATGCGCAGGCCAGATGTCGTGCCGTCCAGGGTCAGGCCGTGCACCAGTATGTCGCTGACACCTGAGTTAACCTCGCTACCGATGGACATACCATGCCCCCAGCCGAAGTAGTTGTCGATGATGGAAATATAGCGGGCGGGACCATTGCTTCCGGCTTTGATAGCGACATTGTCGTCTCCAGTACGGATCTGACAGTGGGCAATTGTCACATCCTGGCTGGCGCCAGGATCGATGCCGTCTGTGTTGCGGGCATCCGCCGGTGTATCGATTGTCACGCCCCAAAAGGTCGCGCCTTCGACCCGGTTCATCGCCACATGGAAATTGGGCGCATTACGCAGTGTGATGCCATGGAAAGTAATGTCCTGGGCATGGTCGATCTGGATGAGGCGCGGGACGTTCTGTTTGCCACCTTCAGTTTGTGCGCGCCGTGCCAGCTGCCACCAACTCTCGCCCGCGCCGGCCATGAGCGCGCCGCCCTGGCCGTCGATGATGCCATCGCCATAGATGCCGCCCCCCTGCGTTTTGAAGAAGCTAATGAATGGCCGGCAGCCGTCGCCCTTGCCTCCGATGCGACCACAATTTCCCAAGCCTCTGTCATAGGCCTTCGGCTGAGCGAGAGCGATAAGCGTGGCGTTACGCTCGATCCATAGCATCACTCCGGATTTCATCTCGAGGGGGCCCGACAGGAAGATACCGCCCGCCAAATAAACCGCCGATCCAGAGGGACAGTGAGCAATGGCATCTTGCAGTCTATCAGTGACGCTTTCGTTCGATGGCGCCAGCCGGGTGCAGATATGGCTAGGTGCGATGGGCTCGGCGACAGTGCGCCTATCCTTGGCTTGTGCAAGACCCATGACGGCAAGCATCGACAGGAAAGCCCAAGAGTGCAAACGGCCCAACATAAGAACTCTCATCTTGCGGACTCTGCCTACGTCGTCGATCTACTCCGAATGCCGAACCCACAGCTGCCGTAGCCTTCCGTCTGAAGAGCTAGAACGGACGAACGTGTGGCACGTCCACGCGACACAGAAACAAAAGGCGGGTCTGCGTCAGGCGGCGCCCGCCAGCAACTTAAACTTCTGTCGCCCTCAATCGATGTGAAATGCGCAGTCATGAGGGTCCACAAATTTGAAGACCAGGAAGAATTGGCCCGATCTGTCGGCTTATTCGACGGTCACGGATTTGGCGAGATTACGCGGCTGGTCGACGTCGGTGCCCATCACAACGGCCGTGTGGTAAGCGAGTAGTTGCACCGGGATGGCATAGACCATCGGCGTGACGGCGTCCGCCATATCAGGCATGATGATGGTGGCGAGCGAATCCACCGTCGCCTCCGCTGCGCCCTTGGAGTCCGTCATCAGGATGATGTTGCCGCCGCGGGCGGCGACTTCCTGCATGTTGGAGACGGTCTTCTCGAATACGCGATCGTGGGGCGCTATCACCACGACCGGCACGGTCTCGTCGATCAGCGCGATCGGTCCGTGCTTGAGCTCGCCGGCGGCGTAGCCCTCGGCATGGATGTAGGAGATCTCCTTCAACTTCAGGGCGCCTTCGAGCGCCAGCGGGAAGCTGGTGCCGCGGCCAAGATAGAGCACGTCGCGCGACTTGGCGATCCTGTGCGAAAGCTTCTCGATCTGCAGCTCTGTGGTGAGCGCGTCCGCCATCAGGCGCGGAACCTCGACCAGGCCGTGCACCAGCTTGGTCTCGTCTTCCTCGGACAATTCGCCGCGCGCCTTGCCGGCCGCGACGGCGAGCGAGGCGAGCACCATGAGCTGGCAGGTGAAGGCTTTTGTCGAGGCAACGCCTATCTCGGGACCAGCGAGCGTCTGGAGCACCGTCTCGCTCTCACGCGCGATCGTCGAGGTCGGCACGTTGACGACGGCGAGCGTGTGCACGCCTTCGGCCTTGGCGTAGCGGAGCGCGGCGAGCGTGTCGGCGGTCTCGCCCGACTGCGAAATGAAGATCGCCAGATCGCCCTTGCGCAAGGGGGACTCGCGGTAGCGGAACTCGGACGCGACGTCGACCTCGACCGGCAGGCGCGCCGTGTGCTCAAACCAGTACTTTGCGACATAGCCAGCGTAGCTCGCGGTGCCGCAGGCCGTGATCGTGACGCGCTGGATGTCGCGGAAGTCGAATGGCAGCTTCACCGGCAGCGACACGCGCTCGGTGGCCATGTCCACATAGCGGGCCAGAGTATGGCCAACAACCTCGGGCTGCTCGTGGATTTCCTTCGCCATGAAGTGGCGGTAGTTGGCCTTGTCGACCAGCGAGGTCGAGGCCACATGCTTAATCTTGTCGCGCTGGACGGCGCAGCCCCCCTTGTCGAAGATGACAACGCTGTTGCGAGTCAGCACGACCCAGTCGCCGTCCTCGAGATAGCTGATCGTGTCGGTGAACGGGCCGAGCGCGATTGCGTCCGAGCCCAGGAACATCTCGCCATCGCCGTAGCCGACCGCGAGTGGCGGTCCGTTGCGAGCGCCGATCATCAGGTCGCCCTCGCCCGCGAAAATGAAGCCGAGCGCGAAGGCGCCGCGCAGCCGGCTCAAGGCGAACTTCACCGCCTCGACCGGCTTGTTGCCGTGCGCGAGCAGATCGTCGACCAGATGCAGCACGACCTCGGTGTCGGTCTCGGTGCGAAATACCGTACCCTTTGCTTCGAGATCCTCGCGCAACTCGCGGAAATTCTCGATGATGCCGTTATGGACCACCGCGACGCGCACGGTGGCGTGCGGATGGGCATTATGCTCGGTCGGCTTGCCGTGGGTGGCCCAGCGGGTGTGACCGATGCCGGTCGTCCCCTTCAGCGGCATCTCGCGCAGCCTTGCCTCGAGGTTCTTCAGCTTGCCTTCGGCGCGGCGGCGCTCCAGGTGGTCGCTTTCGAGCGTGGCAACACCTGCAGAGTCGTAGCCGCGATATTCAAGCCGCTTGAGCGAAGCCACCAGTTGCTCTGCAACCGGTTCGCGACCGAGAATGCCGACAATCCCGCACATGCGGATCAATTTCCTCCGACCTTTGACAAGATAATTCTCAACTCCGCGTCGCCGTTTTGCGACACTGGATTGCGCTCGCTAACAGACAAGTTTGACGCGCTCGCTGTCGGACCGTTATTCTCATAGGGGTCTATTCATTAGTTTCGGCTCGCCGAACCGCAGCGCCGCCTTGACGAACATGACCGAATACCAGCACGCAACTGTCGCAAATGAAACGACAGTTTCGAGGTAGATCAAATAGCCAAGTGCGAGCCCATCGATACTCCATTTGGTCGCGAGCCGATGCACGCATGGTCTCTTCTCCCGATAATGACGATAGCAATTGTAGTCGCAATAGGGTTGCCGCGTGGACATCTCTCGCAAGTAACCGATCCCTAGCGGTCGATGACAGTCGACACAGGTCGACCCGCTGCTAGGAGTCCTATGATTTACGAGTATGAACTTCACGAATTGCCGATCGCGCCGAGGATCGTTCATGATGCACCAGCCCCGTTTTCAAAAGAGGTGCACCGCGCCTGCCGGAATGAAGCGAATAGCTGATTGGGGCCTCCGCCTTCATGCTCTCGCTCATACTCGGCCCGCAAAAGAAGCCCGGCCCCTTTCGGTGGCCGGGCAGAAGTCAGTCTCGGAGGAGCGACGCTGCTACACATCGCACCAGCTTCCACCGGCAGAGGGAGGGCTGCTACCGGCGGTCCATATGCGGCAAGGGCATTCGCCGCTAACCTTAGCCACAGAAGGCCGATATCCGCTTCCAACGTAATGTTGTATTTCTTTCTTCTGTTCCATTAGACCGTTTAAGGAACTCGACCTCATGCTCGCCAGCACGCAGCTCTTGTGACAATGCTCAGTTCTTGCGCTACGGCCCGTCGTATCGAACAGTGAGAGACACCGAACGAGATAGACCGCACGAGCGCTTAGGTTATGCGCGCTCGCTACTGAACGTTCTCGCGCGCCGCCGAAGATCGATGACCATTCAGATTAGACCGAAAGCTCTTCCAACGAGGCTTTTGTTATGCAAGATCCGACAGGATTGGTAAAATCGATTGTGTTGATGGACCGCATCCACGCCATGGATAGTGCAGCTACTCTCATTCGGCTCTCTGAGATCGCCCGGCTACAGCATCTGACAACCATCGGGCCGGCGCGCACTCTGGCCTAAGCTCGGCTCTACTCGCAGACTTGCGCGAACAGCAATGACACGCACCATCTAAAGCCGCTCGACGCCCCCGAATCCCGTTTTCAGGACGCGGAAGAGCATAATCACAAGTTGCTGACTACAGGCCCTGCGAATTCAGTCTTAGGGATACCGAGGCGTTTTCTTGCATGGCAACCCCAGACATCCGCCGCAATAAATCCCGTTTAGCCGTTGCGGTGTACACCTTTCCACGTTCAGGATTGACAAAGGACCCATTGCTATGAGAGCCCGTCTGCCAGTATCCGGAGAACCAGAAATGCTATGAAAGCGTTCTGCTGCCTCTGTCGCTGCTCGCAAGAGCCGCGGTCATCTTCGTTGATGAATGGAACCGGCAACGACGCGCGCATGGAACGAATAGTTAGAACTTTGATGCCTGATCAAACACCCACAGCCGTAACAGAACGCAAATCGACTTCACCCGACAGAGACCTGCGCTTTGATTTCGCTAAAGGAGTTCTCATTCTTTTGGTGATCCTCGGCCATCTATTACAATACATCATCTACAGAGATAATGAGTATTGGTATTCGCCATACTTCAAATCAATCTACATGTTTCACATGCCTCTCTTTATGGGAATAAGCGGATATCTCTCCTCGGGCGCACTTCTGCGAAAAACGTTCACTCGGGGCCTCAAGGAGCGCGCGACCCAGTTACTGTTGCCTGTGCTTTTCTGGTGCACGCTCATGGAAGCAGTTAAGTTGGCCGCATTTTCGCCCGCCGCAGCAAGCGGTCTGCTGGGCCTTCCAAGCGAGTTCGCAGGCGCATACTGGTTCGTTTGGGCAAACTTTGCTTCTTTTCTTCTCATTGGGCTTCTCACCGCCGCCGGTCTGGGTTCGACAAGGATCATATCCATATCTGCAGTCCTGGTCGCGTTCGCGCCCGTCACACTTTCGATAGCTCCGTTGATTAGGTACACCTATCCATTTTTTTGCCTCGGGTTCTTGCTCGCCAGGTCTTCCGACTGGCGGACGAGCGCTCTTCTACGTCACAGATCGATTCTATTCTTCTTACTCTCTGGTCTGGCTCTCGTATGCTTCCTTGCTTGGGGCAAGGAGACCTACGTCTACAACAATCTCGTCCTGATTCACGATGCGCAGTCGGCCAAACAAGTATTGCTGATGTTCATTGGCTCTGCAGCTGCCTCTGCTGTCGCCGTTGAGATGGTGCTGCGATGCTGGCAAATTGGCCGTTCAAGTCGGATTGCTCGCTTTATCGCGGTGGAGCTGGGTCAGAGCACCCTGGTTCTTTACCTGGTTCAAGCAAGCCTCTTTCGTCTCATGGACCTCGTCCAATTTGGAGAACTCTGGGATCTTCCGACTAGAATCGCTGTCGCAATTGTGCTTGGCATGGCGATCGTTATCATCGCGATAATTGTTCGCTGGAGTGTGGACGACCTTGGCTTCATGTCGCGACTGGTCCTCGGAGCGAGGCCACGCTCAACTCTGCCAAACACTCAATCTGCTATGCCGAACGGTACGAACTAATGCTCGCCCGTTGATTTTTTCCATGGACACTTGGCGAAAGCCTTGCGCAACTTACAAGCGATAGCTGACACAAGCGCAAGACTCGGCGTCCTCGCGCAAGCGCAACCCTGACTTTTCTCGACGTCGGCTGTCGCGGCTCGGGTTCTCGTGAAGCTTGTCTCTACAATTAAGTTGGACGTGAGATACGCGAATGGGCGTGATCACCGACGACGCGTTGGAAAGCGCGTTGTAGACCTACGATAGCGATCGTACCCCGGCAGCGACAAGATGCCGTCCGTGTAAGCCCTCCGTTTCCCGCAACGAGTTGAAACGGGCAACTCCTGTTGCAGCAATCTGTCGGACCTGATCGGCAGCGCAACGAAGTTGGTCGCGCTGCAGTAACTGCTAGCAGCAACTCGGTTTTGTCCCCTGCCGCGAAACGCGGCCTCAGCTTGTCTCAAGATGCAATGCGCGCATGGCGGATTAAGATGAATTATGCGAGACCAGCAGCAAGGGCCGCCTTGAATCGCACGCTGCGTCAGCTTGTAGGATCAAACAATGACTCGCAGCCCCTCCTCGTCGCGGCCGGAATTGGGCAGGCGAACTCTCAGAACGCGTTCACCGGAGAAATCTTGTTCCTACGTGTAAGGCTTGTCATTAGGTCAGAGGGAGGCCGGGAGACTCAATGGCCGCTGTGTTCTATCCATGAGGTGAATGGCCTCCATCATAACAATCTATTTTACCAACCCTGATGAAGGCTGCTAGTCAAAGCGGCGATTGAGCTGGGGGATAGTGCAGGTCGGGAGGATTAACCGTCGACTGTTGAGGTCCGTTGCTCTAGGTGGCCTAGTTTGTCTCCTGCGCGACGAAGGCTCAAGAATGGTTTTCGAACGGTTGCCAGCAGTGTCTTGTCAAGCCGCAACTACGCCGCGCTGAGGTCACCGCGGTGAAGGTCGATTCGTGTGCCAGAACGATGCATGAGGCAGCCATGACTATGAGTGTGTACGGGTCCAGTAAATCCAGGACGGTGGAGCCATTAAATCAAGCCTATCGCGAGATGACGTTTGGCTTTTTTGCGCAACTCCTTCGATATTTCGTCCTTCCCCTCCGCGTTTTCGCCAACTTATCTTCCGTTCGACGGAAGGCTGATGCTACCCCACATACGTCACCCTCAGGAGAATGTACTCGTCACTCTGATCGCTGCAATTCGCATCTTCAATATCTTAAGCAAACCATCGATTCGCAAATCGAAGAGGTTGCAAGACTGATCTGTGAGGACGAGAGCGCGCTCGAAGCGACCCGACATCTCAATGCGCTTACAAGCGAGCTGGTAAAGGCGAAGCTCGGCATGTGTTCACAGCTCGACGAGCAAGCTGGTAGTGCGTTTAACGCAGGCGAGGCCAACCGTCTCGAACAGGAACACGGAAAACTGTACGAGCCGGAACAGCTTTCCACTCTAGGACGGCTTTTTGACGGGGCAGTCTTGGCATTACCTGCAAGCATGCGAACGCCTTCCAACCGTATCGAGATCGCCAAACTCATTTTAGAACGTGCATCTATTGATCATGTTGAACCGCGACTTCTTATTAAGTTGATTACCGCCCTGGTCGATGCCGCTTGAGATGGCTGATCCACCTCTTTCGCCGCACCATCAAGCGATACAGACAGAGTACTGATTCCAACAAAGAGGAGCGTCGAGCTGCCTTCGCCTCCGTGCGGACGGCTCGACAATCCCGAGGGACGCGATCTCGAGCACATCGCAAATGTCGAATCCTCCTCGACCGCCGAATTCACGGCAGGGCGAACCAACTTCCGGTTTGGCTAGATCTTCACCGAAGCCGCTGCTTCGTCTAACCGGGCCTCAGCCCGATGATCCACTGAGATCACCTGGTCCACTGTTGGCACGTGATCGCGTCGGATTCGCGAACGCTCGCAAGCCTTCTCGCGCTCTGGATCGGAGCCCATTCACTAAGGCTGTTTGCTCTTATCTTCGCGAGCCTGCCCAAACGTTCAACTGGCTGCGCGAATCACCGCAAGGGCAATAGCTATCCACGTTGCGACGCAGAACAATAAGGCGATGCGCCATGCCCTTACCCTGAATTGACGGCGCCAGTTGACTAGATCCGATGCGCAGCCGGTAAAGCAGCGCCCCCGAACGACGTCGACCATCTGACGGTAGTCGTGAAATTCAAACTGTGGACGATTTTTGCGGATGTACTTGATTCGATCCTGAGGTGAGAAGCAGCAGGCCCATAGGTTTAATGCTCTCTCCTGCTCGTCCTTAGACCAGCCGCATTTGACGGCTAGGGCATCATGGGCTCCCGGCGTGATGTCGCTATGCTCTGTGCCGAGCGTGTAAATGGGAAGCATGTGAAGCATGGCGCGCACCTTTCGTGTTCCGCGATCCACGCCTACAATGTCACGTTACGTGAGTTTCAAGCTGTTCTTCCGACCCTCACCAGATCTTGTGGGTCTCGGCCGCAAACTTGCTCTCATTCCCCACCTGAGTGCCTTCAGCGGGCGACACAGAACTCCGGAGCTCGGGTCGGCCAACAGCAGCTCGGCACAATCCGAAGGGCCGCTTCTTTGGCGACAGAACAGCCCTAACTTTTGCCCAGCGCGTTCGCAGAATCGGCACGATGCGCCGCCGGAGCATTCAGGTTGTGTTGTCCGTCTAGCCCGACGCCCTACTTTGTAGACGGTTGCACGAGAGGAGCTGCCGCCGGCATAAGAATTCACAGATTTTGTCGGATCAGCCGCTCGGAGGGGTTGAATCGTACGTAGCGTCAAATTGTACGATCTCGAACAAGTAGCGGTGGTCTCCGTCGGGACCGACGCCTCTGACTAGTTCAAGGATCGCCAGTGTCTCAGCCTGCTCAAATCTACACCGCACGACACTATGAGGATCCAGGGCTCCCATATACGTGGACTCGCCTGCGGTTTTCGACCCATCTTGGGCGAACGACAGCGACGTCAAAGTTGAGCCCAACTTGCTTTGCCAATCGCGAAAGAGTTCGGCCCCGTTCAGACGCTCGAGGTCGCATTGTGCCGCGTACTCTTCCTCACAAACTAACTTGGTACGATACAGCACCAGCCCTATGCGCCACGAGGCTGTCCGACATAGAACAGCTATGTCTCTTACCAGTCTCACCATCGAATGCATTTTCCATCGCGCTCATCCTGCAGTGAACGGACCGATGGATCGGACCCAAGCTCCCGCAGCGGGTTCAACTGCCCCGGCTAATCCGAGCCTTTAGCCGACTTTCCCAAATGCACCGCTTGAGCCTCGCAGGACGGCCAATGCGGCGCCAAGCACTCTTAAAGAGGATATCGTGGACCGAAGGCAGCATCTCTTTCCTCGTCAAAGCTACCGAGCAGGTTGGCATGTAACCGCTTTCATTGCTTTTGCGGCAATGAGTTCTCTAAGCGCTGTGGCCCGAGATCGCGGAGCAACGGAGGAAGAGCAAAGAGCGTGCACCCCGGATGTGTTTCGGTTGTGTAGCAGCGCCATCCCGGATGTCGCTGCAATCACTGCTTGCCTCAGAACGAAGCTCAACAGCTTAAGTGACCAGTGTCGCTACGTGATGTCGGCACATGACAGCAAAAAAGTAAAAGCAGACTCGAAATGAGGACCGCATCAAGTGTCCGAACGGTCGTGGCCCTGGATGTCTTGATCCAGAGCGGCATCGTTAGCATGTCGTAGTTACGAATAGCCTCGACAGTTCCTCGTAGACCCGGCAGCTCTCGAACGCCGAAGACCCGATCTGTGCTTGAGCGAATAGGCGAATGCAGAAACTACCATTCGATACAGTTCTGATCGCCAATAGGGGCGAGATAGCCGTCCGCATCATCAAGACCTTGCGAAAGCTGGGCTTGCGCTCAGCTATCGTCTACCACGATGTGGATGCGGCCACACCAGCGGTTTCCATGGCGGATACAGCAATCGCGCTCGAGGGCTGTTCCCCAGTTGCTGCCTATCTCGACGCCGAGCAAATCATCGCCTCCGCCCGCAGAGCTAACGTCGACGCGTTGCATCCTGGCTATGGATTTCTGTCGGAGAGCGCCGCATTTTCGAGGGCCGTTGCAGGGGCTGGCATTGCATTCGTCGGGCCAAGCCCCGAAAGCATCGAACTGATGGGTGATAAAATCCGCGCGCGGAAATTTGCTCAGCAGATCGGATTTCCGGTCGCCCTCTCAGCTATCGAAGAAGACGAACCCGCAACCTTCGCATCCAGAGCCCGGGCCCTTGGCTTACCTTTGCTGGTGAAACCTTCGGCAGGCGGTGGTGGCAAGGGCATGCGGATTGTACGCGATCTCGACACTCTCGATGACGCGATTGCTCAAGCGCGTCGCGAGGGACTGCGCCACTTCGGGGATGGCCGGCTCTACGTGGAGCGATATGTTGATAAACCACGCCACATCGAAGTGCAGGTGCTAGGCGATCTCTTCGGAAATGTGGTCCACTTCTTCGAACGCGAGTGCTCTGTGCAGCGCCGCTTCCAGAAGATCATCGAGGAGACGCCTTCGCCTGTCCTGTCCGCAGAATTGCGGGAACGGATCTGTGAAATGGCGGTCGGAATCGCTCGTAGCGCCAATTATCGAAATGCAGGAACCGTCGAGTTTATCTTCGATGGGCATGAGTTTTATTTCCTTGAGATGAATACTCGGCTTCAAGTCGAGCATCCCGTGACCGAAATGGTCACCGGCGTCGATCTTGTTGCCGAACAACTCCATGTCGCCGCGGGGCACGAACTCACATTCTCGCAAGCCGACATCGTCTCCAAAGGTCACGCGATTGAAGCGAGGCTATGCGCCGAAGCCCCCGAACGCGAATACGCGCCGACAAGTGGGAAGATTCTCATGTTGGAGTACCCGGAGTGCGACGGTGTGCGTATCGATAGCGGTATCGTCCAAGGTCAGCAGATCACGGCCGCATTTGATCCGATGCTCGCAAAGGTCGTGGTACATTCGGCCACTCGCCGTGAAGCGGCATTGAAGGCGGCACATGTGATGCGTCAGCTGGTGCTTCTTGGCTGCGAGACAAACGCCGATTTTCTCGCGCGACTGCTCATGGACGACACATTTTTGAGCGGACAGATTCATACGGGTTATCTCGATGAACATCCGCACCTGGCCATTGGCCCACGTGGAAGCGACCTATCCGCCATCTTGGCAGCCGGTGCACTCCTGACCAGGAGCGTTCGAGATTCGGCAGACGCCGTGCCCAGGCTTCACGCGGAGCTGGGCAACTGGAGAAACTGACGTGAAGCACTGTTTTGAGTTTAATGTCGAAAACTATGAATTGTGGCTTTCACCTGGCCAACGCGACTATCGCCTTCACTTGGCCGATGAGGTAGCTGCGCCGGTGGCACTCTCACATCATTTCGACGGAAGCGGCCTCCTTGTCATTGCGGGCGAGACTCTCCCGATCAGATTTGCAATCGACGGTGACGCACTCCACCTGCATATCCGCGGCAGGACACATGTCCTGCGATACCGCGATCAATTGCAAGAACTTGCATGCTCCGACGAGCAGGCAAGTCACCTTGTAACCCGCGCGCCAATGCCCGGTGTCGTGATTGCGACCAAGGTATGCCAAGGTGATGTGGTTAGCGCAGGCGCGACGCTGATGTTGGTCGAGAGCATGAAATTGGAGTTTGTAGTGCGTGCGCCTCGTGGCGGGGTGGTCGAGCGTATTCACTTTGGTGTAGGCGAAAGCTTTGAACGAGGCGTCCCTTTGGTCACGTTTTCCGAGGAAAGGCGCTGACATGCAGAGGATTGTCTCTCGGGTGGACACCACCTCGCAGGAATTTCGCCTCAACGAGCTCCATAACCGACGGCTTGCAGCCGAACTGAAGGAGCGACAGCGTTCCGCTCGCTTCGATCGACCGGCACGAGACATTGAACGTCTGCGCCGGCAAAACAAGCTCTTTGTTCGCGATCGGATCGATGCGCTGCTTGATCCAGGAACTCCATTTCTCGAACTATCGACGCTCGCCGCCAACAAGGCCTACGATGGTGAGGTACCATGCGCAGGGCAGATTGTCGGCATCGGCGTTGTTGCGGGTCGCGAGGTCATCGTTCATGCGGATGACGCCAGCGTGAAGGGCGGCGCTTGGTATCCACTATCCGTAAAGAAGATTGTACGGGCGTTGGATATTGCAATTGAGAACCGCCTTATGGTGGTCCATCTTTGCGACTGCGCCGGCGGCTTCTTGCCTCTGCAAGCGGAATTCTTCGCTGATCGCTACCACGCGGGTCGAATCCTGCGCAACCAATCAATTCTCTCTAAGATGGGAGTGCCGCAGGTCGCCATCGTGATGGGCCACTGTACTGCAGGAGGGGCCTACGTTCCGGCGCTGAGCGATTACAACATCATCGTGCAAGGGAATGGAGCCATCTTTCTCGGCGGACCGCCGGTCGTAAAGGCCGCCACCGGCGAGGTGGTATCAGCCGAAGAGCTTGGTGGCGCCGAAATTCATACGAGCGTGTCAGGGACGAGTGACTACCTCGCGACGTGCGAAATGCATGCGATTGCCATCGCGCGGGACATTGTCGCTAACATGACGCGTCAAACAAAAGAAGCCGTTGATCGATCCGCGCCGGAGCCTCCCGTCTACGACGCATCCGAACTATATGGCATCATTCCAAAAGATCCCCGCGTTCAATTCGACATTCGGGAGATCATCGCTCGCCTTGTGGATGGTAGCCGGCTCCATGAGTACCAGCCGAGCTATGGCCAAACCCTGATATGCGGTTTCGCGCGTCTTCAGGGACATCAGATCGGGATTATTGCAAACAATGGCGTGCTACAGAACCACAGTGTTTTGAAAGGCGCTCACTTCATCCAACTCTGCGATAAGAACCGGACACCCTTGCTGTTCCTGCAGAATACCACTGGCTTTATGGTTGGACGAGAATACGAACATGATGGCATCACCAAGAGTGGCGCCAACCTCATCATGGCCGTTTCCGCAGCGTCGGTCCCAAAGCTTACAGTGATTTGCAACGGCTCTCACGGAGCAGGAACATACGCCATGGCGGGGCGAGCATTCGACCCCCGTTTTATGTTTACTTGGCCACAATCGCAGATTTCGGCGATGGGAGCGGAGCAAGCGGCAGGCGTTCTCACCCATGTCAAAGCAAGGCAATTGGCTCGTGACGGGGGGCGCTTGTCCGACCAAGAACTGGCAGCCATTCGAGAACCGATTATGAGGGAGTATCGGGCGCGATCCAGCGCCTATTACGCAACTTCGGAGCTGTGGGATGACGGTATTCTTGATCCCGTAGATACCCGAAACGCACTCTCAATCGCTTTAAGCGCCTCGCTTAATGCTCCAATCGAAGCCCCTCACTACGGTGTCTTCCGAATGTAGCCCGCAGGTGACGTGGAAGACTGTCACATCTGTCACGCTGACGCACACGTCCTACGTAAGAGAGCTCCAGCTCCGGTCTGGCTTGCCGCTCCCCGCGAGGCGCTACTCTCTTTCACCGGTATGCAGTTCTTTCCACCCACCCGAGATCAGTTGCAAGCTGACACATGCTGACCATGCAATGCCCGAAATGTCGTGCCAATGATCAAAGCACGTCACACGACCCTTGGAGCGGTCGCCCTGTGATCGCTTGCAACGCCTGCGGCGACTTTGTTGAGAAGGAGTTGGTCGTGCGCGAAAGGGCATATGCAATAGTCGCTGAAGTCGTGGCATCACACTTGGTTGGCGAACACAAGAGTGGCGCTCAGCGCGTTGCAGGCGAGATCCTCGACGCTCTCGAGAACGCCCACCTGATTATCTATCGCGCCTGACGCTGCAGGAGTTCGCTGTGGGCGGCGATGTTCATCAACTTAGCCGCTCTACCAGGGTGGTTTCCATCATGGTGTGCCCCACGATTATAAAATGCCGCATCTATCACTTGTTGACGAATGGAAGTGTTGCGACAAGCCCGTTTCTCTCACCCATCGGCCTTTTCGCTCTGGTCGGTCCGATGATGCTGCCACGGATTCGCGCAACGTAGATCGAGGATCTCACGGCGACGGCTGCCGCATTCAGCCCAAACCGAAGAGTCTATCAAAACATGTAAACTCCGACACAAACCGAAATGCACTCGCTTCCGGGACCGTAATAGACGGCGCCCCTCCGCAACTATAACGCCGGTCTATGTCTCGCAGATCGGACGATCTTCTCCTTTGGCCAACATAGTGTCGAAGGCAGGACTGGAAACACGCAGACCGCACGCTTCGCGGTCGCGTGAATTGAAGAACAAACAACTTGAGAGGACTTCTATGGCAAAGCCAGTTGTAATTGTGGTCGGCGCGGACAAGGGCGGCGTCGGAAAAACGACCGTCTCTCGCACGCTTTTGGACTATTTCAGCGCGAATAACGTGCAAACCCGCGCATTCGACACCGAGTCGCCCCGCGGGACGCTGAAGCGTTTTCACCCTGCGATCACCGAAATAGTGGACATGACGAGAACCGCGGACCAGATGAAGATCTTCGATACGCTGAATTCAGGCCTGTCCGTCACCGTCATCGACGTTCGAGCCGGACTGATGTCACCAGCGCTCGCGTCCCTACGAGACATAGGCTTTTTGGACGCCGCCCGGTCAGGCCAACTCACCTTCGCCGTGTTTCATGTATTGGGGTCGTCCATCGCCTCGCTAGATGAGATCGCAGAAACAAGCGATTTCATGGGTGGCGCAAAATACTTCCTGGTCAAGAACTTCATCAATGACACCCAGTTCTTTCAGTGGGATCAGTCGACCTACAATTCTTATTTCAACCGGATCAAAGACGCCACTGATCTGACCATCCCGAAACTCAACGAGATGGCCTATGAGCAGGTCGAGGTCGCCTCTGTTCCGTTCGTCAATTTTGTCGCGAACAAGGGACAACACGATGACGCGGCGAACTTCTCGTTTGTGCTGCGCGGCTACGTAAGGCACTGGCTCGCCAACGTCTGGAGCGAGTATGACCGCATCAATCTAACAGACCTCGCCGGCGCCAAGTCGGTGACCCGTGCGGGCGAAAGATAGCCGCTTGCGGACCTATGCGCACTGGTTTGGCGATTTTGCCCACCCCCGTCTACATCATCTGCTCTGCAAGCCCGCAGGTCGGAAAGACCCTAATTGCTCGGCTCTTGAGCGAATTTTTGCTGCTGAAGAACGGTGCGGTGGTCTCATTCGATATCAACCTGAGGGAGCCGTCCTTGCTCGACTATCTCCCATCCATCACAGAGACAGCAGATGTCACTGATACCTATGGAAAAATGCAGCTAGTTGATCGACTTGTTTTCAACGATGGAGTGGCCAAGGTGATCGACCTTGGCTTCCACGCTTTTGACGAGTTCTTCAAGATGTGCGGAGAGATCGGCTTCCTGAGCGAGGCGATACAACAAAAGGTCGTGCCAATCGTGCTATTCGTGGCAGATACTGACAGGGTCTCGGCGCGCGCGCATGAAATGTTGCGGCGGCTGATTCCGAGGCAGATTCTGATCACCGTCCACAACGAATTCTTCGTCCGGGGCGAATTGTTTGAAGCCATGAGCGAGGGCCGCGTGGTCCGTTTGGCGGCACTGCCGGTGTTTCTACATAACTACATCTGCCGACTAGGCTTGTCTTTCACCGGCTATCTACGCCATGAGAGGGACTCTTCGTCGGAACTTCATCAGTGGATTCGGCGGAATTACACGATTTTTCGCGATATCGAGCTGAGCGTGATCCCGCAATGGTCGTTTTGACGCAGAACACAGGTGGTCCGACACGGGAACTGGAGTCGATCGGTTGCGACGATGTAGCAAATGTAGTTGTGCCGAACGCCCCTGATCCCAACACGGCCGCCTCAGCCTCACACAGGCCTTCAGGAGAGTGCGGCCAACTGCACTCGCATCATTGCGCCTCAGCTCGAACCGTTTGGCGTGCAGCTTAGCTGCATTCGCCTGGACGGCGTAACACGCGATCACGACCTTTAAACAATGCTGACACGCGTTGGCTCCGCCAAGTTGGGTGCGAGCCATGTGGACCCAACAACACAGGATCACGGACAGGTGAATCTCTCCACATTGATAGAGCGTAACGCAGCGTTCGCTCCTAACAAGCCTGCGATCAATTTTGAGGGCGCAACCTTGAGTTACGCCGACCTTGATGGACGCATCGGCCGGGCAGCAAGCGCTCTGCAAACTGCGTTTGGCGTCAAGAGAGGCGATCGCGTCGCTCTCCTGAGCCTCAACCGCCCTGATTATCTAGTTCTCCTCTACGCTTGTGCCCGGCTCGGGGCGATACTGGTTCCGTTGAATTGGCGACTAGCGGTGTCCGAGCAGCTTTTCATCCTGTCCGACGTTGGTGCTAAGGTGCTGGTCCTTGAGCAGGCTTTTGAAGCAGTTCTGCCGATCCTATTAGAGGCGCTGCCCGAAATGGCAACTGTTGGCTTCGGCTTTGCGTCTTGCGGTGCGTGCACGTGGGAAGGCTTGTTGGATCAGACGCACGAAGACAGCTACGAACTCTGCGCACAGCTGGCCGACCCGCTTCTGATCGTCTACACTTCGGGAACCACTGGCCGACCGAAGGGAGCAGTGCTGCGGCAGGAGGCCTTGCTATGGAATGGCGTCATGAGTCAACACATGCATGCCCTGACATCGGGCGATCACGTTCTGACCGTACTGCCGCTATTTCACGTCGGCGGCCTCAACATTCAAACGACCCCTGCACTACAACTCGGCGCGACTGTCACGATCCATTCACGCTTTACGACTGAGGCTACCCTTGCTTCGGTCGAGGATGATCGGCCCACTTTGACGGTCCTGGTGCCTGCGACCATCCAGGCCTTGACCGACCACCTCAGGTGGTCCAGCACCGATCTATCATCATTGAAGGCGGTTTCCGTCGGCTCAACGACCGTGCCGCAGTATCTGGTTGATCGCTTGGTTGCGCGCTGCGTGCCGGTGCTCCAGGTTTACGGCTCCACCGAAACGAGCCCCATTGCGATTTATACGAGGCTCGGCGGAGACCTTTCGCGGAAGGGGTCGACCGGGCTGCCTGGGCTATGCTGTGAAGCGGTTGTCATGGATGATGCCGGTAACGAGACGCCCGCAGGGACGCCGGGAGAGATCGTTGTACGCGGGCCCAACGTCTTGCAGGAGTATTGGCGCAATCTTCCGGCCACGTGCGAGGCGCTTCATGACGGGTGGTACCGTACGGGTGACATCGCACGTCGCGACGCCGACGGATATTTTTGGGTTCAGGACCGTAAGAAAAACCTGATCATTTCCGGTGGAGAAAACATCTATCCGGCGGAGGTCGAGCGCGTACTCTTGGAGCATCCTGATGTTGCGGAATGCGCGGTCATCGGCCGGCCCGATCCGCAATGGGATGAGGTACCGGTTGCGTATGTGATCAGGCAGCCCGGAGCCCAGATAGAGGCCGGGACACTTGTAGCGCATGTGCAATCGCATCTTGCACGTTTCAAAGCTCCGCGCGAAATCATTTTTGCCGAGGTATTGCCAAGAACGGCACTTGGCAAGGTTCAGCACGCTGTACTCAGAAAGCTCGATTCTCGATCAGAAGAAGACGATTTCAACGATTGACCACTCGACTGTGGGCGTCGTCGCACGTTCCCCCGCCGTCACGCTCACGCGCTTCACCCGCGCGTAGCAGTTGCGCCACGGCCAGAACTTCAGCGGAGCATCTCAGTTAGGCTGAGATCGCGTTTCCCGCGGGAATAGAGCGAGATTCCGGGCAGCTGTCGCTCGGGCATCTTGGATAGCCGCGAATCAATCATCGTTCAGCCAACGGGCCAGACGAACTGCAATTTTCCGCAACACGTCCTCACCGAGTTTTCGGGAGGAAAAGCTGACACATGCGCGAAAGATGTCAGGTCGTGTCGATTTGTCGCTTCAGCAAGCGCGCGAAGGCGCCACACTTGCCCCGTATGAAGGCGGCGGAGATTGTTCGACGAATTGCAGAGCAGAATGCACATCAGACAGTTGGACAATCGATACCTGTTCAGAACATCAACTGTTTCGATATAGCTCGCCTACGGCAAGCCTCGCCTACGGCAAGCAAAGAAACAGACGCTCCGCAGCTTTCTAGGGGCAGTGAAAGATCGTCATTGCGACGACCGGGATCGATCTGGACAAGGTTAGCTTTTAAGAAAGTGAGTCGAGCTGAGAGACTGACGTGCAAGCCCCGATCCCCTCTCACCCTCGATCCTTCGAACTATCGTTGCCATTCTGGCTGGCCGGAAAACTCGGACTGTGTCGATGAGTACGGACTCGGGCGCAAGCGTCCGTAGCCGCGGCAGATGACGGGCCGCATATCTCAGCATCGCGGTAGCCTCTGCACCCCGTGCCAAATGGAAGCAGCGGGCTGCTGAGGCGTGCAAATGCTTTGAGTTTTGCTGCTGCACTTCCGAATGGCGCCCGGTCGCCTCCTCACCGAGGCCCCTGTACCTAACCCTGAAAGATCCACGTGAATCAAATTGCACCGCCTAAGCGGCCCGCCATCCGGCACCGCTCGTCCGATCGCAAGTCGCCTTCCGCCTCCGCTCTACTGTCCTACGCAAGCGAGTTGCGGGAATTATGCTATCGTTACTCGAGGTTTATTGACGGTATCTCTTTCAGCTGGTGGCAACGCTGGCTCCTTCTCGAACCTGCTTCCGAAGCCCTGACCCTCGCTTTGGGCGGATTGCTCCTGTTGTTGGCGTTCGCGATCCCGACTACTAGCGCCCGCTCTCAAGAGGATTGCGCGAAGGCTTCCGATGTCACGGTCTGTCTTCTGAGTCAGTTCGCCGATGCGACGGTTGGCAGGCGGATTGGGGTACCTCTCGTGGACTTTCCGGACACGCTAATCAAGGCCACCCTCGCAACCGAGGACCGCCATCTTTATGATCACTTCGGGCTCGATTCCCCAGGCGCTCTCCATGCGCTGCTGGTAAGCGCGAAGAACGGCGGTCGCCACCAGGACGGCTCCTCGATAAGCCAGCAACTCGCCCGGACTCTGCTTTTGAACGACGGGCGCGGCATCGGACACACCATCAAACAAGCATTGCTTGCGGTCTGGCTCGAATGGCATATGACTAAAGATGAAATTCTCAGACTTTATCTCAACTGTGTTGATATGGGCGCCGACACTCTCGGCGTTGATGGTGCGGCACGGTTTTACTTCAATAAGCCTGCGCGCGATATGAGTCTCGCCGAAGCTGCGATGCTGGTCGGCCTGATCAACGCACCGACCGCTCACATCGATCTGACGGCCGCGCATGCTCGCGCTAACGCGGTGCTAGACAACTTGGTTGAAGCCGGATTCATGACTGAAGACCAAGTGCTGGAAGCACGCCATAGCGCGGCCAGAGTAGTCGTGAGAGGTAAGGAAACTCCGCCAAACTAGAAGTACAACTCAGAATCGGTGACAGATCTCCGATGTGCCAACATAGACCGACGTGCGGCGTCCCATCGCAAGATCCAACTCACCTTGCGCCTTCGGCGAAGACTCTCAACTGAGTTCATTCTGGAGTTGATATCCGGTGATACCTCTCATCGTGGTCAGCTGTTTTTGCGCGCTCAATTACATGTCGGATCGCGCCAAACGACGTCGCCGATCAAGCTTCACGGCTGCGCATATGTGTACGTAAACTTACGTGGCTTGCTTATCAAATATACCCGCTCCCGGGCAAAGATTCTCCGGCCTTCTCGCCCTTTCCCGATGAAGGGTTGCTTGAACCCGTTATAAAGGTGGGTGAGTGCTCAGCCCATACAAGCTGCCGCCGCCTCCCGAAGGGGACCGACCGGCGCGTCTGTCCTGCAAAACGCATCAATCTCACGTCTAGAATACTAAAATACCGAATTCCGCGAAGGTAGTCATCATGGCTTCAACAATCGCATGTATAGGCTCGGATCAACGCATCGACATGCGTTATATGAGCTGAATGACTGCGACTCTTACAGCGTTCAAGCGTCAACTTTCGACCTCCCAATTCTGGCAGCAGCGCGCTGTTGCTGAAAGGATCTTCCGCTGGAGCTTCCATTCATGGATCAAACTTCTTCACAACAGAAGCAAACATTTGATGCTCTGATGAGCGTGGCATTTGAGAAGTCATGGCGTTTCGTAGAGACGGACCCATTCCTGACCCATAATGCGGAGACATTGTTGCGCGCTCGGCTGCGCCTCCACCTTGAACGTTCATTGAAAAACGGCGAGAAGAATGTACTTCATCTGGCAAACAACGCTATCTGGAATTTGCGTACAGAACTTGGACGGCAGCCCCAACTATAACGGACTATAGTGTCGGCTCACTGGAGGCCGCGAAGTCGGCCGCAAGCGCCGACTGCCGCGGCGGGCCGCTCTCGACGATAACCGCTGATCATTGCATCACCTGCGCGCCTGCTGTTACAGCTCGCGATCGTCCCATATACTCCGGCTTTAAGTATAGCTGGTTAAGCATATAGATCGCAGTCGCTGTGCGCCCGGTTGGCACTTTAACACCGCTGGCCCGGCGAGCGTTTCGCATAGCTACAAGGACGGCCTTCCTCCCATCTTGGAGTCCGAGCATATAGGTGCTGAGGTTACTCTGCGGCCGATGCTGATTGGTCTACGAAAGACTTGCAGAGCACCGCTGGGTCCTTGGCTACTATGCCCTCCCCTAGCTAGCGAAAGATCTAATATGACTGGTTTGAATGCGAGAAGCGACAAACTCACATCTTGACCAGGTTCAGCAACTCAAAGGCGCTTAATTTCGATACAATATTTCCTCAGCGCGTAGCCGATTTGGCGCGGCGTTAGTCCGAGTAGGCGCGCCGCCTTTGCCTGCACCCAGCCAGTTTTTTCCATGGCGGCAATGAGGCGCTCGCGATCCGTCAGCTTCGCACCGCTGACAATGGCACCATCGACCGGCTCGGCCACGACAGGCGGACTCAGAACCGTAACCGGCGCTGCTGCGTCGGGGATTGGCGTAGCTGCCTTGGCTGGTAGCTCACCGATCGATGCGGCCCGCGGCTTCGCTTCATCTAATCCGCTCTTCCACAGTAGGGCGGAAAGGCATTGACCATGGCAGCAAGCAAAATCGTTCCTGACAATGAATGGCCCGGGCGCCAGTGTAGCCGTCCGCTGCACGCAATTCTCGAGTTCACGTACGTTGCCGGGAAACCCGCAATTCATCAGCACGTCTACGGCACTCGGATCGAACGTTAATGTACGGCTGTTCTCGCAGTTGAAGTTCTTCAGAAACTCGGCGGCAAGCAGCGGAATATCGCTGCGCCTTTCGCGCAAGGGAGGCAGCATCAATGGAACTACGCTAATACGATAATAGAGATCAGCGCGAAACTCGTTCTTTGTGACCGCCCCTTCCAGATCCTTGTTGGTTGCGGCAATCACTCGGACGTCAACTTTCATCGTGTGGCCGCTACCGACACGTTCGAACTCCTGCTCCTGAAGAACCCGCAACAACTTTGCCTGAAACGAGCCTGAGATCTCGCCAATCTCGTCCAGAAATAGGGTTCCCTTGTCGGCAAGTTCGAAGCGGCCTTTGCGCGAGTTAAGGGCGCCGGTAAAGGCCCCTTTTTCATGACCGAACAATTCGGATTCCAACACGGTCTCCGGCAGCGCTGCACAGTTCATCTTGATGAACGGCCGTTTTGCACGCGGGGATAGCTCGTGAATTGCCTTGGCCACCAGCTCCTTGCCGGTGCCTGATTCACCTCGCAACAGAACCGTAGCATTCGACTTGGCTACCACCGCGATCTTGTCGAGCAGCCCGCGCAGCGCCGGACTGTTACCGATAATACCATCAATGTGAACCTTTTTACGCTCTCGCGCTGGCTGTTTAAAGTCGAGCAGCTCCTTCTGCCACCGATAGCTCTCCGCCATGAGGCGCTTGCGGTCGCGCGCGACCAAGCGATGGAGTTTCACCGCCTGTCCAATCAAGTTGGCGATCATGGTGAGTAGCCTGACATCGGAATCGAGCGGGAACATCGAGTCCAGGTCGGGCACACGCTCGATGGACAGGGTGCCAACGACCTTTCCATCGATGCTTATAGGAACCCCGATGAACGATAGTCGCATGTGATCGGACGCGCCGATCACATCCAGGTCAGCTGCGCTAAATGCGGGATGCTTGGCGATGTCTTCAGCGACAAACGGCAGGCCCGTCGTCACAATCTCCTCAATCGCTTTTTGCGGCAGGCGCATGCGGTAGCGCTCATCGCTTCCTTCGCTCCAGCCAGCGCCAACCGCGATCTCGGGCATGTCATCGTCGGCTAGGAGGGACACGACACCATGCCGCATCTGCAAGGACGACTGCAGCAAATCGATCACGCTTGCCAGCGCAACTTCGAGTCGCGAAGGGCTGGCGAGCATGTTCGATATTTCGAACACTCCTCTGAGCGCAATTTCGTTCACCGGCAAGACCACGGGATGCTTCGAGCCGTCTTCCGGGCCGTGCCATTCGCATTCGGAGTCAATCTGCACCTTAACAAGGTCGGCGCCGCCCTTGCTTTCTTTGCCTGCAGTTAGTTCGCCCTTCGAATCATCGTCCTGCATCTCACTCTCGATCTCGCGCCTACTCTAACGGCAGTAGGAGATAACACTTTTTCATGGCGCGACGATAAATAAGAGACCTTCATTCGTTCAATCTCCTTCATAACATCGCGCAAGAACTCTGTTGAAATACCACCGGCGTCGATCCAGCAAAGCAGGGCAGAAATTTCTCCCAGGTCTACGCATCCGACCGCATATGTTCTACGTCACGAATTGAGATCTTGCGGGATTTGGCTTTAACTCGAGGACAAGATCAGCTTTCCTTCACTGACGCAGGATCTTCGAGCCGTGATCTTCAGATCTTCGCACTCTGCCCACACTCACGGCCGCGGAACAGATGTCGACGTCCAAGTCCAACAATTAACGCCAGAGCGCATCGTCGTCTAACATGTCAACAAATGAACGACTCTCTTCCTTTTTGCCTTTCCGCATTCACTCAGTCATAGCGCGTGCAGGATTTGGACCAGTGCGATGCGGGGAATTTGGCACGATTGCGACGCAGTGTCGCGCCGCGCAAACAGCTATGCACCCGTCCAGACATCTGGGGGTCGCACCGCGGACACGTGCCCCGCCATCTTTTCGCATTGGCGTAACCGCGACAGCAACCGCACAATCGCGCCTCGTTTGTCGGAAATGCTTCAATGCCTCCTAAGCTGGACAATTTGCTTGCGAGCCGACGAGCGTTACGCCCGCTATTCGGATTGCTGGCAGAGAGCCTTCGATGCCCAGAAATCGACACTGTAAGCTTTTGCCGCGCTTTTCTGACAATAGGCTGCGGCCGGTTTCCTTTCTAGCCTCTCGCTTGGTGTCCAGAGCGGGCCCCCCGACTTTCGGGAGCCGAGGACGGCAGCTTACATGTCAGCACCAACGGCGGTAATTGTCTGGCGCGCTTCGCTAGGATTGGGAATCAGACGTGGCAGCCTTATACGTCCGATTTGTCCGCTAAGCCGTCCCACAGGCGACACAATATGAGCATGATTAGCTCCGGCGGCTTCGCACCCTTCTTGACTTGCATCATGTGATCTAGAGACGCGCTCATGGCTCCCTGCCCGTCACTAACAAGCTCGTTCGTCGCCGCGACCGATGCAAGTCTTCCCATGCGGCATCCGACACGGCTCTGCGGGACGCTTCATCGACGGAGCCAACGAGCACATGCGACATCACTGTAGGATCGGCGAGAATGTGTTCTGCGGTTCAGGAGACCGTGTGATGCTTGGGCGACTCATCGATCAGGATTAAGCGGCTCGGATCATTCAAATCGAACTCGATAATGCGCGGAACAACAAGTCGCGCATAGCGCGTAAATGCACTGGTCGGCGGAAAGCGAATCACGGTATCGCACCGTCCGAGAAGGTACATCTCGATGAGAGCCGATGATCCGCCGTCCGCTCCCAGTTCGGCACTGTGTAACGGGCCCGCTTGATCCGCCTGAAAGCGTTTTGGGATCGTAAACACGTCTGGGAACTTAGCCGAGACATGATCCAGAACCTTCGGGCTGTCTGTGCACAAAAAGACCCTCATAGGTTTTGCATGCGGCAATGCTTTGGCCTTTTGGATAGCAGTGCATACCTGCCGCAAAGCAAGATCTGGATCGGCCCAGTAGGGCCTGTGCGCCATGATATCCTCGCCATTTCCGTGTCGAACATGAACGCCGACTACGCTCTGACCCTCAAAGTGCTCGTGATATATCGCGTCGATCCGAGCTTGAATTTCAGTCCGCACTTTGATGCTACGAAATATTTGTCGCTCGGCCTCCTGATCGCAAGCCCACATCAAACAAGCATCACACACTACGGTATTGGCATGAGTATCATCTTTGGCCTCGAAGAGCTGCCTCAGCTCGTCGCGTTCTCGGAATATCTGTTCATCAGGTCGATAAACGCAGTCGATGGGCGGGCGATTCCACCAGGTTGGAAAAAACGGTCCTGGAAGTGAGAGAGAGTTGACTTGATCATCGCAGATCACGCGTACGCCGGCGATGTCATGGATTTGTTCGAAGAAGACCCGAAACGCATTGGTAAAGGGTTGGTCGAGATAGCAAGAGCCGCGCCAATCGATAACCAGTGTACGTCCTGTCCGCTTCGCGTACTGCCAGGCTGCCGCGAGCGACCAAAGGCAATCGCCGAGACCGGTACGGCGTCGAGAAACGACGAACCTTTCCTTTGCTAATCCAACTTGCATTCTAACTTTCCTCGTCGCAACGTACCGGGTTGGTCAGCAGGTCGCGTAAACCTTAGGCTCGAGCCCATCGCATTCTTCGACGCCCGCAATACTCTTTGAAGCTGCTTAGGACCGAGTGGCCATCTGCTCGAATGCTATGGTGTTTTGACACAGCATTCGAACAGGTCGGTCGGCTTCTCCGCCTGGAGGGTCTTCGCCGGAATACGCTCTCCTTCGACCCCTAAACTTATATTTGCGAGACTCTCCGACTATATTGAGCCCGCTTGTGCTTGCTCTGTCATCTGATGGGGCGCACTCTTCAACTGAGTAGCGCGTGAGGGAGGATGTAGGCGAACCCGGCGTTGCTCCCACAGTCCTCTCAGTTCTTCGACCAGAGTTTCACGCTCAGCCTGGTCCATCATCAAAGAATCGAAGAGGTCGCGGAGAACGGATTCGCCCTTGATCCGCATCAACAGATCGAACAACACACCTGAGATGCGCACTGCCCCACCGCCGGAGAACGCCGTGCGGATCTCGCATACCGTCTCTTGCCGATCTCGTGCTGTATGAGCGCGGACGCGATGCAGGGATACATACGGCGGCAATGAAACCGCGAGCGAAGTCCAATCCTCAAGCGTTACCGCCCGCTTTTTCACTAGAAACGGACCGACAACAAGGGCATCGAGCTCGGTGGTCAGAAATGTGGCGACGGCGTCTGCGACCGAATCTACGATCGGTTCGGCATTATTGTTAAATGAGGTATTGAGCAGAACTGGAATGCCTGTTCGTTTCTTGAACTCATGGATTAGGCCCCAGTAGGTCGGATTTGACTTCCGAGAGACTGTCTGCAGCCGTGCAGTGCCATCAACATGCGTAATGGCGCCCAGCAAGTCGCGCTTGGACTCGCGCACACGAACTACGAAGTTCATGAATGGCAATTCTCTCGGACCCGCCGGTAGATCGAAGTATTCTGGTGCATCCTCCCCCAGCACGGAAGGCGCAAATGGTCGATAGCCCTCGCGCTTCTTGACCATCGCGTTTATGCGATCCTTGTTAGCTGCAGGTCGGGGGTCGGCGAGAATACTGCGGTTACCCAGGGCACGTGGTCCGAACTCCGATCGACCCTGCACCCAGCCGATCACTGAGCCGTTTGCCATCCAATCGGCCGCTCTGCCCGCCACGTCATCACTGCGCTCAATGTGGAGGTGCCCGGCCCACGCATTCAGTTCCTGTTCCATGGCATGCTCGGTACCGAGATCGGGTCCCCAATAGACATCCTGGAGCCGCTCGCGCGGCGCGGGCCGACCACCCTCATGAGACGCCATGAGTGCGGCCCCTAATGCGCAACCAGCATCGTGGGCCGCCGGCTGCACGAAAATATCGTCGAAGAGCCCTGAATAGAGTAGCTTACCATTCACGGTGCAGTTGTGGGCTACGCCGCCAGCCAAGCATAGCCGCTTCATGCCTGTGATTTCTCGATAATGTCGAAGTACATGGAACACGATCCGCTCAAGCGCTTCTTGCAATGACGCGCTGACATCTCGATGCTGTTGGGTGAATGGCATTCCTTTTCGTCGGACCTGAATATTGCGGACCAACGCTGGACCGATACGATCGAGGTAGAGCCGGTAGCACCCGTTCTCAGAGAGCTCGTAGAACTGCTCAAACAGCTTGCGATAGGGCGCGGGATCACCGTAAGGCGCAAGTCCCATGACCTTGTACTCATCGAACAAGCTATAGCCGAGATACCGGATCGTCTCGAGATAAAACAACCCCAATGAGTTGCTTTCCGGGAAGCTCTCGAGCAGGTTGACTTCGGTTCCGGACCCGATGGCCACGAGACCAGAAAGGAAATCACCACCGCCATCGATTGCAAGTACCAGACTTTGCTCAAATCCAGACATTGCGAATGCACTCACAGCGTGCGCCTGATGGTGACTTACGAATGAGATTCTGGACGGATCGACTTCGGTGCCGAACTCTTGCCCCAGCATCATCCTCAGTAAGAGCCTGGCATCCATAGGGATAGCGTCGGACGGCTGCGAAACAAACAGACGCTCGAGCATAGCATTGCAGTACGCTTCGGTCGCATAGAACGCGATTCGATCGACGTCCTTCAGTTGAACACCTGCAGTTTCGAGGCAGTATTGGATCGAGTGGCTTGGGAATTTATTAGAATGTTTGACCCGATTGAGTCGTTCTTCTTCGACGGCCGCTATCACACGTCCGTCGCGCACGAGCACCGCGGCGCCATCGTGAAGAAATGTGCTAGGAAGCTCGGGCCGGCATTCATAAACCTTGTCCAGTCCACCGCTCACGCCGAGACACAGCATCATACTCTCCATTCATTGTAAGAAAGCCACCTTGAGACCAGCGGCCTCTCAGCTGTTCGCCGCTGCATGCACCAGCCCGCCATCACTAGGCTAAGAGACCTAGCAAGCTTCTCGGATCTCGAAATTATGGACCGTGCGTTCGTTAAAGTTGCCACTGCGACCTCTCAGCGCATAAGGCGTCGGAGAAGCAGCGCAATCGACAATAAGAACGGCGCCACCGCGTAAATGCAAAGTGCGCCAATATGTATGCCGGCTCCGCTGACTGGCCGGCCCAGCATCGCCGGGCGAATGAGTTCAATCGAGTGTTCCAAGGGCAACAGGCCTGCTGCGAGCTGGAAGCCGGAGGGCAACTGGGTGATCGGGAACACTGCGCCGCAGAGGAACACCATCGGTGTCAGGACTAGCGTCTGGTAAAACACGAAATAGTCGTAGCTCGGCGCTAGTGACACGATGACCATCGCCAAGCTCGCGAAGACGAACCCAGTGAGGGCAATTGCGGGTAGTGCGTAGAGCATGGATGGCCATGCAGCATAACCCATCCCCGCCGCCACGATTGTAATTCCTGTGCCGGCCAACAAGGCCTTGCTGGCTGCCCATGCCACCTCACCGAGCAGGATGTCGCCGAGCGTAAGCTGTGTGCACAGCATCGCCTCCCAAGTCCGTTGACTGTGCATGCGGGCGAATGTGGCGTAAATGGTTTCGAAGCTCGCGGAAGTCATTGCGCTCGTGGCGACCATGCCTCCCACCAGAAAATCGATATAGGAAGTCCCGTTTACACGACCAACGATTAGTCCGAGGCCAAAGCCAAGGCCAAGCAGATTCGTCATCGGATCGGCGAGGTTGCCAAGAAGCGATGCAAGCGCAACTTTTCTCCATGCCAAGTAGTTGCGACGCCAAACTGCGATCCAGTTAACCGCATTGGCGGGCATGGCCGCGCTATAACTCGTTCTCATCATATCTCTATCTCGCGTCCGGTGAGTCGCAAGAACACATCCTCGAGATTCGGCGGACGTTCCAGAAGGCGCACGCCCGCACGCCCCCGCAACTTCTTCCGCACCTGCTCCAGATCCGGCGCATAGCAAAAAATGGTCTCGCCACTCTGTTCGATGCGCTGCGCGTAAGGCGCTATCAGCTCAATAGATTCCTGCGGATTGCCGCCATAGATCTCCATGACGTCGCAGCCAATCTGCTCGTTGATTAGCGCGTGAGGCTCGCCTTCGGCGATCTTGCGTCCTTCTTCAAGCACGCACAGCCTGTCGCACAACCGCTCGGCCTCTTCCATAAAGTGAGTCGTCAGCAGGATTGTCTTGCCCCGGGCAAGTAGCGATCGTAGTCGTTCCCAGATCAAATGGCGGGCATGCGGATCGAGCCCTGTCGTTGGCTCGTCCATAACGAGCAGTTGCGGATCGTTGATCAGCGCACGTGCCAGCACCAGCCGCCGCTTCATGCCGCCGGATAGCTCAGAAACGCGCGTATCCGCCTTGCTCTCGAGGCGAGCAAATTCGAGCAGTGATGGAATAACTGCCTCGATTTCACGCGCACTCATGCTGAAATAGCGGCCGAACACCAGTAAGTTCTCGCGTACTGTGAACTCGTTCTCAAGGTTGTCAAACTGCGGGACCACGCCCACGCCTGCACGTGCCAAACGAGCGTGTACTGGTACTTGCTTGCCGAGCACCGCGATCTTCCCAGAGTCCGGCGCCACCATACCGAGGATCATACGCACGATGGTGCTTTTGCCCGCGCCATTGGGTCCAAGCAGCCCGAAGCACTCTCCCGCCGCAACGGTGAACGTTAGCCCGTTGACAACGACTTTGTCGCGGTATGATTTGTTTACAGCGGCAAAGTCGATCGCTACGCCCGGCATGCGTCCATCTCAGCTTGTCGACCGGACGACAACACTTTTGTTGCTGGCGTTTGGGTCCAGAGCAGGCCGTCGCACCAGATGTGTTCGACGCGTCCCCATTCGCAGGCGGATGCGACATCGGGGAAGAAACCACGTCCATGGTGGTTGGCGCTAGTGTTGCAGAGCAGCGGGATGCCTGTGAGTTTTTCGTATTCAATGAGCAGTTCAGCAACCTTATGCTGGGATGTTCTGCCGATCGTCTGCAACCGTGCAGATCCGTCAAGGTGCACAACGGATGGGATTTTGTCTCGCCATTCTGGCCGCGTCTGATGATCGAAGAGCATGTACGGATCCGGCGTTCCAGGATCGAAAATATCCGACGCTCGGTCCTCCAGGCATATCGGGGCAACCGGGCGGAAGTGTTCGCGAAATTTGATGTCGTTGAGATAGTCCTTCATTCCGGGCGATGTCGCCGCGGCAAGGATGCTTCTGCCACCCAAAGCGCGCGGTCCGAGTTCGGCGCGACCGGCGAGGAAGACCACGGGCTTATTACTTGCAAGAAGCGCGGCGAGTTCACTCATGCTGCACGGGGCGGCGTTCCATTCCGCCGAAGCATCGCCGCTTGCGAGTGACGGACCGCTATAGACCGACCACTCCAGTGGCGCGAAACCGTTGTCGGCCACCATTGCCGAACAAGCGGCCCCTATTGCTGAGCCACTGTCATTCGGAAAAGGAGGTACCCATACAGCATCAAATAGCCCGGTCGCACGTAACGCACTGTTCCACTTAATGTTGAGACCACAACCACCGGCTATGCACAGGTTGCGCGGTCCCGGAAAATTCGAATGCCGCAGGAGAGCAAGGCCCATCTCCCGCACGAGCAGACGCTCTACAAAAACATGAAACGATGCAAGGATGTCTTCGGGGCGCTTCGCGTCCAATCGAAGGGCGCTTTCCGCGAAAAAATCGTGCGTAGCCCCAAGTGACGCTTCGGCGTTGTTTATGTTTGCACGGTAACGCCGAGCAGCCTCAGTGTCGGCCGCAAAGTGCTTCTCATAGCCGTCCTTAAACACCGCTATAATGTCTTCATCAGGGGCCCCCAGGCCGATATAGGCCATCAGTTTCCCCGCGACGCCAAGGTCCCAGTGATTCCGGTTCGGTTGCTGGTACGGCCCGAAGCGGTGGCCCGCAACAGCATAAGCATGGCCTATCATCGGGAACAGGGAATCCAGGAAGCGGCCGCCACCGGGTTCTACATAATAGAGCCGTGGAAAGATGCACCCGTCCCACACGAGGCAGAATGCTGATTCTTTATTTTTCGCAAAGGGGCTCGTGCAATATGCGGAGGCAACATGGCCCGTGAGGTGTGCATAGCTTCTGTAAGAGAAACTTTTCCCGTCGAGCACAAGGCCCGGCCTCTCGTGTGCTGAGAGGAGTCCCTCGGGACGTTCAACATACGGCGCACCTTTGAGCGTGAGAAGTTCGGCCCCACTTAAGACCTGGAATTCCGATTCGGTCTCGCCGTCCCAACCGTCGATGACGAACTGATCAATGTCGCCGGGATCCAGCCCGTGCTCCGCCAAAGCAAGAACAACTGCATCGAGATTCTCAATGGTTTGATACCGCCGATTGCTTTCGCGTTTCTCCTGCTCGATGCAAAAGACCAGGTGTCCATCCTCTACAAGAGCGACGGATCCGTCATGCGTCAGCTTGATGCCACAGATGCGCATAATGCCTCAATGCTTAAGATGGATTCTTGAGTAGAACGGAGGATGGGTTCGAATTCCGAAAACGAGCGAGCAAGCAGTCTTCGCTGGCCGAGACACCTTGGCATTGCACCCGCTCGGCCTCGACCAATGTTTCGCTCAACATTGCGATGATCGTCTCCGCACCGGCAGCATGCCCCCAGCCCCGGCAGGTGGCATCGCGCGCTGATCCGAAGACCAGATGACCATCAGGCGCGAGCATTCGCACCAGATTGCTGACGGCCGTACGCATCTCGGCGACATCGCGGAGATAGTAGAACACTTCCGCCGCCACGATCAGATCGAACCGCTCAGCTGTCGAGAACTGTTCAATGTCAGAGACAATCCACGTAATGTGCGACCATTGCATCGTCCGTAGGCTTGCCCGATCGATCGCTCGCGGCACGACGTCGACGACTGTGAGGCGCTCGCAGTGCGGCGCCAGCTTTTCCGTGAACGCGCCGGCTGCGCACCCGACTTCGAGCCCATTCTTGATAGCGCCATTGAAAAGTGAAAGCCGCAGCATTTGCGCGTGACGCTCTCGCTCGAACGGATTGCCGTCCAATTTCCACGGATCATCGGCAGCCAATTCTCGTTCCAACAATTGTCGAATCTCATGCAGGTTCATGGCCAGCTGCCGCTCAGTCCGCACGATCACTGGCCGCGGCGAGTACGGTCGCCTCACCGCCCGAAGGGCGGCGCGAACTATCCCGCTTGCGTGCCGGCACGCCGAGTCCCGACAGCGGGGCGGCGCCCGGTTGAGGCTGCTCGCTCTGCTTACTCACCTTTTTTCCGCCAGCACTGGTGGCCTTGGCCGACTTGCGTGAGAGCCAATCGCTGTTGCTTAGCGTACACAAGGCATATGCCTTTACCGGAAGTAGCAGAAAGATATTGATGGGGGTGTGCAGTGAAAACGCGAGAAATCGCAATTGACGAGCACGAAAGGCCGCTACGCCGCATCGGACCATCGTCATTGATGCGATCATGACACATGTCCACCATGGCACTGTGCCCGTGAGTGCGAGTTGCGCGATACCCGTTACAACCGAAAGAGCCAGAAGAAGGGGTCCGACGTTTTGCCCAATAACATCTAATGTCAGGTATGGATCGAGACCCGGCAGAAGCCGCAACGCAAGCAGCGTGTCTCGGAAGGTGCTCCGGGCCCAGCGCAGCTGTTGGCGCAGATACGGGCCAAACTTATCCGGAACGACTGTCGCGGCGTAGGCGTCAGGAACGTACTCAGTTCGAAACCCAGCTTTCAACATGAGAATCGTGAGATGGCGATCCTCACCGAAATCGCTTGGCTTTCCTCGAAAGTATTGCGCCTCGTACTGATCCAGCAGCAAAGCGAGTGCGGATCGTCGGTACATGGCACATGGGCCGCAGCAGCACATGACCGCGCCGAAACGCGCTTGAGCTGCGCGCTCTTCGTTGCACGCCAGCCAGTACTCCATGTCGATCAAGGAAGTTAACCAAGTGGCATTCCGGTTGCTCGCTGTTAACTGACCCATGGCCGCACCGACCTCGGTGTCTTGCATTTTCAATGCAAGCCTTCCGACCATATCGGTCGCCAGTATCGTGTCCGAATCGACATTGAGCACAAGATCTCCGGATGAGCGGCGAATCGCGGCAATCTGCGCCTTCCGCTTTCCAACGTTCTTCTGCAGCAGAATGAAATTGAACCTCACGTCACGCGCAAATTCCTCATGAACGTATGCCACGTCCTCACGATTTGACGAACCGTCATCAACCACATAGACGCGGAGCTGCCCGGCGTAATCTTGGCTTGCGATCGATCCTAGACACGCCGACAGTGTTCGCGGGTCCTCGTTGAAGCATGGCACGATCACATCCACGCTGGGCATGGCTTCAGGGCGAACCGCATGTGTCGACGTCGACGGCGTGTTTTCCGGTGAGGCATGAAATGCCTGCACGGTCTTGTAGACCGCGGAGAGCAGCGCATAGGACGAGACGACGACAGTGCTGGTTGTGGCAAGCAGGCTCATAGGGCTCAATCTTGTTCAGTGAAGTTGGGGAAGCGGGCAGATCGCAAATCCACGATCACGCAGAGCGGGTATAAGTTGGGAGAGCGCCATCAAGGTCTGGCTGCGGAGATCGGCATGACTGCGCCGCCCCACCTCATCGGGAGGGCATCCATCGTGCAGGAGCACAATCGCGCCGGGACGGACAGATGCTAGTACTGCGTCTACGATCGCATCGGCGCCGGGGCAGGACCAATCGCGCGGATCTACCGACCAGTGCAGAGAGGCGAGCCCGGCCTTCGCTGACATCGCGAACACTTGTTCGGTCCAAATGCCATAAGGCGCACGCACGCGACGCACCGCGGCCTGCGGGCACGCGCTTCTGATCGCCCGACTCGCCGCTAGTACTTCATATTGCACTTCCTCTGGTTCGCATCTGGATAGATCCGGATGCGTCATCGTGTGGTTAGCGACCTCGTGGCCTTCAGCGACCATCCGTCGGATTAGCCCCGGCTCATTCGCCACATACATGCCAATGACGCAGAATGTGGCCGGCGCGCGATATTCCGCCAGCACATCGAGAATATCCGGCGTGCAGTATGGATTCGGCCCGTCATCAAACGTCAAATAGACGCTGCGGGTATCCTTGGCGCGGTTGCTGTGCGCTTGGAAAGCGCAATTGGCGTCTTTCACAGCTCTGGCCCGTTACGCTCGATGATTGTACCGGGCGGCCACTCGCTCATCGATCGCGCTATAGGGAAGACGACGAGGAGTGCGTCATCGACGCGAGTCGGCGGCAAGTTGAGATAGATATCTGGAAGAGTGGACCGCACGCGAACGCCCGAAACAATCGTCGCCAAGCCCGGGCGGCCGAGCAGCCTTGAGATATGTTCTTTGAGTTCATGTCGAACCGTACCGAAGCCGAACGGAACGCCAAGCTGCTGCAGCACAGGATACATCACGCGCATAGAATGGGAAATTCCGAGCCCCTCGAGATCCGGACGCACCGCGTACAGTCCGAGTTCAGCCACCAGCAGATCGATTTCGCCGACCTTGATATACCGGCGCAGCGCGCCGATATGAGCCGCCACGCCACGTTCATCGTAGCCGACTACACGGAGCTCAGGCCTGGCGCCGGCCCAGCTTCGATTGCCTTCAAAGGGTTTTGCATTAAAAGCCCCCGTCGGTCCGTAGGCATTTCGAAAGAACTCGGATATCTCGACGTGGTCGGCGAGTTGTAAGTCATTTTCCCAACACGTCCTCCACTTTAGCTGAGGGCGCATGAAAGATTCTCCTGCTTCTTGCAGTATACCTGAGGCACGCATCAGGCTGCGGACGAGCAGCGTGACGGTGCTCGTTCCATGGTTTCGTCAGCGACTGTGAATGATGTTGGCTTGTTGACGGCGTTTGCGGTGTCGCGGCAAGCGAGCGTTTGAATACTTTCGATCCAGCGTATGCCGCAGCTAACTGTTGCCGCCGTCTCCGTCAGGCGAGTAGCGGTCGGTGCTTTTAGAACAAATGCTTCATGTACTGCTCTGCATCTCATTTTCTTGCCATTGCGCCTAAACGTCCATTCTGCGCGACGGCTTTGCGGTCCACACAAGCTATCGAAGGAGCACGCATCTACCCATTCATATCGGGGTAGACGCCTTCCATAGAACCGTATGTAGCGACTATACGATGGTTTAAACCACGCTTCTGGACGCGCCATTGAACGGCATTCGGTTGCAACGGAACACGACGGTGATGTAGAACCTTTTTCGCGACGGGTTGTGTTGCGAAGGTGCCGCCACTGCGATGCACCAGGCGTCACGCTTCCCAGCTTGCACAGCGAAACTGCTGCTTGCGTGTCAAGAACACGGAACGGGATGATCTTAGTCGCGGCTTGATTTGCCCAGTTCAATATCTGGTGCTGACCATGGTACACGCGACGCATTTCGCGCCGTTCAATGAACTTAAGAAGAGTTTGATGGATTTCTACAGGAGCGATCGCAGCTCGTTCGCACGAGTGGCTAGTATTGGAATCGATGCAATGTTTTCGAGGGCTACAATATGATGACGACCGTCGAGCTAAGCTGCGCGCAACTGCGGACGAAATCCCGTCGCCAATTTTTGCGATCCGCGGCGCCACGCTCTGCCTCTCCAAAATCTACCACGTTCTTAACTACTGACAGTTTCCTAACCGGCGCTGCGCGAACTGGTAAAATCGATTGTTTGGATGAGAAACATCTACACTGCGGATAGGTGACAATGCGTTTCAGGGGCCTTGATCTAAATCTTCTCGTCGCGCTCGATGCTCTGATGACAGAGCGCAACCTCACGGCGGCAGCACGCAGCATCAACTTGAGTCAACCGGCCATGAGCGCGGCGGTTGGCCGACTGCGCACGTATTTCCGCGACGAGCTCTTTACGATGAGGGGGCGCGAGCTTATCCCGACTCCACGTGCGGAAGCCCTCGCTGGCCCGACTCGGGAGGCTCTGCTCCACATCCAGTTCTCTATTACGTCCGGAAATACGTTCAAACCGAGCGAATCGAATCGTCGTTTCAGAATCTGCGTGTCGGACTTTGCCACGATCGTACTACTGCGAAACGTGGTGGAGCGTGTCGCGCGAGAGGCTCCCGGCATAAGATTCGAGTTCATGCCTCACGCTGACCCATTCGATCAACCGCTCGAACGCGCGGAAATCGACTTTCTCATCGTGCCAGAGGTGTATATGTCGGACACGCATCCCAGAGTTGCTCTCTTTGATGAAACCGTAGTGTGCGTCGGTTGCCGTTCGAACAAGCAGCTGTCTCGACAGCTTACATTCGAGCGATACATGTCGATGGGGCATGTTGCCGTCAAGTTCGGGCGCTCTCGAGTGCCCTCCATAGACGATTGGTACATGAAAGAGCACGGCCTGAAGAGACGGGTCGAGGTCGTCGTGCAGAGCTTTGGCATGATCCCGCATATGCTCGTGGGCACCAACCGAATAGCTACGATGCCCTTAACGCTGGTGAAGTACTTCGCAAAGACGATGCCACTGCGGACCAACAGACTTCCGCTACCGCTTCCTGGTTTTACCGAGGCGCTCCAGTGGCCTTCGGTCCACAATACAGATCCAGCCAGCATATGGATGCGCGAGGTTTTGTTAGAGGAGGCAGCGCGCCTAGCTCCTGGCCATGCTGGTTCTAAGACGCTCGTAGGCCATCTATCGAACCACTCTTCGTCAGCTACAGACACGGCTTCAGATGCCTCAGAATGACGGACCGCCACTCGCTCGACGGGGGTGGCCAGGCGACATAGCTCGCTGTGCCAGCGTTTTCTCAAGATCAGCTCAGCCGTTAATTGCTCGTCACAATATAATCCGTCCGGCTGCCAATTGATCGCATGCTCTCTTCCAGCTTTCGTTTGCCCTAGCTTCCATCCTCGGCACTCCGCCCAAAGCATTGGAAGTGATTGATCAGATCAGGTCGCGCCCTCGTCGACCTGAACGGCCCTTAGTCAGCCGATGCTACTCGACCAATTCAATCGTGTTGTCGTGCCAGCGATTAACCACGAAACCGGGAGATGCATTGTCTCCTTTCGCATCGAAATAGACTTGGCCGACTACAGTCTCGACCTCGTGCGACCGGAGGGCTTTCGCCACGCGCAGCGCGTTGAACGAGCCAGCGCGTTTCGCCGCGTCGGCCCATGCCTGCGCGGCGGCATACGCGTAAAGCGTGTAGCCCTCCGCGGACCGCTTTGAGGCCTTCAAACGAGCGACGACGTCGGCCGCCTCAGGTTTTTTGGTGGCGTCAGGCATGAATGTGAAGAGAGTGCCGTTTGCGGCACCGCTCGCAATCGCCCAAAACTCGCCGGTCATCAAGGGATCGTTCGCCATGACGGTAAGACCGGCTTGTGCGTCAGCGGCTTGCCGTACAATCAGGCCGATCTCCGCGTAGTAGCCGCCGATATAAGCGATCTGAATTCCTTCTCTCTTCAGCCTCGACACCAGGGCCGTGTAATCCTTCTCGCCGGCCATATAGCTCTGCCGCATGAGGTTCTGCAGGCCCGCTTCGTGAAGACGAGATGCAACTATATCGGCTATGCCTTTCCCCGCAGTGCTCTTGTCATCAAGGATGGCAATCTTGCTATTGGAATAGTGCCGCAAGATATAGTCGGCGGCGACTACCCCCTGCTGGTCGTCGCGGCCGCAGATTCGAAAAACGGTTTTGAGGCCCCGCTCGGTCAGCTGAGGATTAGTTGATCCAGGTGAAATCTGGATAATTGCGGCTTCAGCGTAAACGTCGGAGGCGGGAATGGATGAAGAGGAACAATAGTGACCAATGACCAACCTGACCTGGTCCGCCGCCAACCGATTCGCGACCGCGACGGCTTGCTTCGGATCGCAGGCGTCGTCGGCAATGATCAATCTGATCTTTGTATCGAGAAGCACTCCGGAAGAATTCAAATCATCCACGGCCGCACTCGCACCATACCGCATCTGCTCACCAACTGCAGCGTTGCTGCCCGTCATGGGACCGGCCACCGCAATATAGACATCGTCAGCGGAAGCGACTGAGATCAATACAGACGTTAGGATCGCAGCGCCGGCAATAGAACTCTTGCTAAAGAATGCCATTTGACGTCCCTGGCTATGTTTTGTCTTAGGACTTGCTGTGGTTTCGAACACCCGCCGCGGTCCCGATGTTGGCGGTCGTACAGAACGTCGCCTTTCCCAGGCGATCGTTCGCGTAGCTCAACGGTTCTTTCCTACCTGCCTATCGATCAGAATCATCCGGAGCGCGTGCGCGCCGGCGGGTACGCCCGCAGCCTTCCTGCGACATCGCATCAAGGCGAGCAGGTAGCTCCTCTACACTCACGTCCGATTCGGCGTTCTGCGTGATATTGCGCAAACGATCGCGCAACTTGGTCGCTCGCGCGACCTGGATCTCCGCTCGTTCCAATTGTTCGCTCAACAAGTTAGGAAGCGAGGATCTGCCCTCCATCGCTTTCCGGATCTCTTGCAAAGACAATCCAAGCTCGCGAAGCGCCAGAATGTGATACACTCTTCTGACGCTTTCACAGTCATAGATCCGGTGACCACCGCCCGTGCGCTGCGACGCTGAGAGCAATCCGGTGTGCTCATAGTGACGCAGAGCGCGCACGGTCACGCCGGTCGCCTCTGCAAGTTCACCGATGCGCCGCCACCGGCGCCTGAATACTGTAGGTCTGGTCATGTTTCTCTTTTTCAAACCTACAACCTAACGTCACGTGAGGTTCAAGCGGTTTCGACAGCCTGCAGATTTTGTTGCCAACTTTCCGTCGGCAATATCGAACCTCGACTTGCGGCAAACGGCTCAGCAGGCTGAGTGACATGCAATATACAAGCAACAGTCTGCTGCAATGGCGTTCGGATAACGCGGTTATAGTTCTGGAATTCAAGTAGAGGCATTCAACCGCTGCTCGACTAAGCGACTGGCGCGATAGCCACCATCAGCCTTCTTAGGAGAGCCAATTCGGCCTCACCAGCGGCCGTACGTTCAAGTACCAGCTTGGCAATCTCTGTTCGATTGACGGGAGTTCGCATACTTGCAGGCAGCGCCGCCACCGCTTCATCATAGATCTTCCCCAACACCGAAAGGACTTCTGCATCGAAGACCTCACCTCGTACCTGCAACACTTGTACCATCTCTCCTGTCGAAACATCGCGCTGGCGGCTCGGCTCCTTGCAAGGGCGTTTGGCTGCGTTAGGGCAAAAACAAGACCGACCTGCGGCGCGCCGGTCAGGAGCATGTCGACCTGTCGATCGATGCGCAGTTAAGCGCACTGGCGTGATGGATGCGGGCAAAGCGACGTCGATCGGATTGTGACTGCGCAATCTTACGGGCGAGACGCAGAACGCCTGAGCAAAACCATCTGGCCATGGTACGGAGGTCAGGAATTGTCGTCGATTCGTGCCTTCCAATTTCCTGCCTTTGTTAACTTCGCTCACGCGAGCGAGCCAAGACTGAGCACCATTCGAGCGTGCGAGGCGCTAAGCAGGCATTGTCCTTCGTAAAACAAGACTGCATACACGGAAACGGCCATTCCGCTCGACTTACGGGCTCAACGGCGCGCCGCGAGTCCGATCGGTCAGACCATTGCTTGTGTTTAGAATTGGACGATCCGTAAGAGTTTAGTCAGCAAGCTCATCCAGATTGACAATTGCATTCGTACTGAATGCTGCTAGTAGCGCAAACTGATTTGTCCGTGGTCCAATCGGGCAGTTCGACATCATGCAGGAAGGTGCGCGACTCACAGTGATTCCGCAGCCGCAAGAGCATGATCAGCATGTAAGACGACCGGTCACAACAGATAACCGCCCCAAAGAAGCGAAAACAAGAATAGATTTTTTGGCCTGCAGAGTTGCGCTGTCGTGGCAGGCCAGTGCGGGGACACGGGCTCACGTGGAGAACCGCCGATAGCGCAGCGAATGAATTGATCGACAAGAGTCTATTCGGTTTTGGAATTCACATGGAGCTTCGTAAACTACGCGCTTTCGTGGAGGTCGTACGGCAGGGCGGGTTCTCCAAGGCCGGCAAAGTCGTATTCGCGACCCAGTCTACGGTCAGCAAGGCGGTCAAGCAGTTGGAGGATGAGATCGGCGTGCCCTTACTTGATCGGATCGGCCATCGCAGCAAACTTACCGCTGCCGGCGAAATTGTTTACCGCCGTGCGATCAGGATTCTGACTGAACGGGACGATCTAATTTCCGAACTCAACGAGCTGCGCGGCCTCAAATGCGGCATTCTCAAGCTCGGTTTGCCACCGGTTGGGATTGGCACACTCTTCGCGAAGCTTTTTGCGATCTACCGTAAACGTTATCCAGACGTCGACATCCGCCTCGTGGAGTACGGAAGCGAGCGCCTGCAAGACATTTTGCTATCAGGCGAGATCGAACTTGCCGCTTCGCTTCTTCCCGTATCAGACGCCTTTGAATGGCAAGACGTCAAACGCGAGCCCCTTGCTGTACTGCTACCGGTTGACCATGAGCTTTCGCAGCGTCAATCCCTCGATCTTTCGACATTGCGCGAGATTCCGTTCATTCTCTTCGAACCCGGATTTGCATCGAACCACATGATTATGGATGCTTGCCAACGGCACGGTTTTGAGCCGCGCGTCGTAGCACGCAGCAATCAGATTGACTTTATCATCGAACTTGCTGCGGCGGGCATGGGCGCCGCCTTTCTGCCACGGATGATTGCGGAGCAACGTGCGCATTTCTCGCTCGCGCGGTTGCCTCTCGACGAAGCTGATACAGACCGGCGCATTGCAATGATCTGGCGGCGCGAGGCGTGTCTCTCGCCCGCCGCGAGGGCTTGGCTGGATCTGGTAGCTTGCACACGCGCCGAGGATCATTCCTTCGGCGACTGAATTGCTGTCGAACAATTCATTATCGTCCTATCGCGCGCAATGCGCATTGCACCTCGTGTACCACGTATACCACCGGGGAGGGGCCGCTGAACGATCGTTAGCGCAGCGGCCTCGAGCCGTCAGGTTCAAAGCACGAACACTAGCTGACTATTTGACATTGACTGACGACCTCGCTCGTTTCCGGAGGAACGATGCTGTCAGCTGCAGCTTCGCAGGCGGCGTTCAGTGCCCCATGCATGTCCGCGATCAGCTCGGTCGGACTTTCCATGCCCGCGTGTATGCGAAGCAGCGGTCCTGGAAGCTGAAGCGAGCCTTCCATCCGTTTCGGAGGCTCGACGAGCAACGCGAGACTTTCGTACCCGCCCCAGGACAGACCAATCCCAAAGAGACGCAGGCTGCTGAAGAGAACCGAAAGTTGCGGCCGTGACATAGGCTTCAGAACAATTCCGAAGAGTCCACTGGCGCCCAGAAAATCTCTCTTCCAAATGACATGGCCGGGATCGTTGGGAAGGGCTGGGTGCAACACCCTGTCGACGGCTGGATGGGTTTGCAGATTCTGCGCCAGGATAAGGCCATTTTCCCAATGGCACTTCATGCGCAAACCTAGAGTACGAAGTCCACGTAGGGCCAGATAAATATCGTCTGGTCCGCCAATTTCGCCGAAATGATGCGCAGTTGACTTCAGGCCGTGCCATGCCGCTTCGTTCGCAGTGGCAACGCCAAGCAACGCATCGGAATGACCAACGATATACTTCGTCGCTGCCTGGATCGAAATGTCGACCCCGTGCTCGAACGGTTTGAAATACAGAGGTGTCGCCCACGTATTGTCCATGATTACAAGTACGTCCGAGCGATGTGCAATCGCCGCGAGCGCTGGGACATCTTGAACTTCGAACGTCATAGACGATGGCGATTCCAAATAGATGGCGCGTGTATTTGCTTTGATCTTCGCGGCCAATTCTGACGGCTTAGTTGGACAGAAATACTCCACCTTGATTTGCAGCCTCGCAAGAACATTGTCCGCGAAGGCTCTCACAGGCGCATAAACGCCGTCGCTGATCAGAACCGCGTCGCCCGCCTTCAGACACGCCAGCAGAGAGTGAGTACAAGCCGATTGCCCTGATGGGAAGAGAATTGAACGATAGCCGCCCTCTAACTTACAGATCGCGGCCTCCAGCGCACGCGACAGTGGCGTGCCGAAGCGACCGTAGCTCGGATTGTCTTTGTTCCGGATGTCCCATTCCTCCAAGGTCTCCGATACGATCGTAGATCCGCGGTAGATCGGCACATTAGCCATCCCAGCATGTTCTGCCGGCGCACGACCAAGGTGACAAAGGAGAGTTTCCGTGTCTCTTACGTCGTTTTTATCTTCCAGAGCCTTCATGACAATTTCTCTTCCATCGCATTCCTTCCCGCTCGCGCCATGTTGCCGCGCTGTGAGCCACCTGCCTGCTTCGGCTGCATTGCTGCTGCAACAACAATGCCAATCTCGAGCAATGCGACTGCGATCTCATTTGTGAACCCACTTGAGATGCTGGATTCAATGCGACTTTGAACCTCGCTGACATTTGCCAGCGGATGATCCTCTGCACGACTTATGTGACAACTATTTATGGCTTGGCAATTCAGCTCGCCCATATCGAGGTCGGCTCTCGTTGTAGGAAGTGAGACATTTTCCGATCATGATCGAAAGCTCTTGAAACGAACGTAAGGTCAAGTTGTAAACTATCAAAACTGGGGAGGCATCGGGGCCCCCGATAGCTGGCGAACGAGGATTGTGAATGTCTCAAACGCAAATGTTTGCGCCGCGACCAACCGTCACGCCCTCTGATCACCTCGAGCAAAACGCCCGCAAGCACGTGCGTGTGCCTGCTAGAGAGCAATCGCATTGCCCCTCCATTGGAGGCATAACCAGGCCTCCGACGGACATTCGTGCGGGCAACCGTTGCCGAACAGTTCTGGCCAGAGTCTGTGCCGACAGCTTACCGCGCGGTATCGCTGAGGTTTACAAACTCAGCAATGACTATTCGCCGCAGTTAAACAGCACCCTAGTTGGGACCCCTTCTCTGTTTAATCATGGGAGAGCGCATATCCGACTGGTGCGCCCTTCGCAAATACATGACCTGACTTACGCAAGTTTCGGTTTCGCCTTGCGTTTCATGCAACTGTAAGGATCGGCCCCTAAAGACGGGTGAAAGTCCGCGCCGGCCGACTGTGCAGAGACAGGGTCGGCCTGCTGACGCGGAAGCTCATGCGCCAAGTACCAGAGTGTTCACCCAGATAGGACCATAGCCATGCTCAAAACCCATGCTTTTCGACGGAGCGACCACATGTCAGACGCAAGGCTGCTAAGCGCACTCTCATCCCTTTCGCACGTGGCAAAACAATTAGACGTTCCGCCACCCGCTCTGCCCGCGCTTGACGCAAATTGCGTCAAACTCAACATGAATGAGAACCCATTTCCATTGCCCGCAGTTGTCAAGGAATGCGCAATTGCCGCCTTTGAGCGGCACTATTTGTATCCGGAAGATGACAATGTCGGCTTAAGAGAGGCTGCCGCCTGTGCTTACGGCCTTTCCGCCGATCAGGTGATCGCTGGGAACGGATCGTCCGAACTTCTCGGCCTTATCTACAAAGCGTTCCTCGCTCCAGGCGACGCCGTAGCGATGATGTCGCCCGGATTTTCGTTCAACCGCAAGCTCGCCATGTTGCACGAGGCCCAATTTCTGGAGATAGGGTGGGGTGAGGATCATTCCTTGCCAACGCACCAGCTGCTTTTCGGCCCCGCCCGAGATGCCAAGTTTGTTGTGCTAGCCAATCCGAATAATCCGACGGGAACGTTTGTTCCGATCGCCGATGTCGAAAGGCTCGTAGCACAATCTGATCGGCTGATCGTCCTTGACGAAGCGTATGCCGACTTCGCGCCGGACAATGGACTACGGCTCGTCAACCGCTATTCAAATGTTCTGCTATTGCGCACGTTCTCGAAAAGTTATGCCGCGGCGGGCCTCCGCATTGGCTTCGGCTTCGGTCACCCCGAGCTTATCGGCAGGCTTCGTACCATGCAGAACCTCTTCAACATGAATGTGATTGGTTATGCGGTCGGCATGAGCATCATTGAGCATCGAGCCGCATTCGACGACAACCATCAACATATCATGCGTGAACGGGAGCGAACGAGCGTCGAACTATCAAAACTCGGGTTTACCGTCTTGCCTTCCCAGGCCAACTTCCTGCTAGCCCGCGTGCCCGAAGGACACGACGGCGCCTGGTGGCAAGCCGCACTCCAGAGGCAGAACGTGCTTGTGGCGTTTTTCCCCGAAAACGGTCTTGAGAATTTCATACGCATTACCATCGGCACAGCAGGGCAAATGGATGCGTTTCTTTCAACCGTCAGTGATATTTTTTCCTCGTCAAACTGACCCCAAGCCAATGGCTATGCCGCTTCCACTACATGAGGTGATCGAGTGACAAGTACTTTCCCTTCAAAACTAGCGTTCGGCATCTTCGATCACCTGGACGCGAACGGTCATGACGTAGCCCAACAATACAACGATCGCCTCCTGCTTGCTGAGGCATGCGATCGCCTGGGATTCTATGCGTACCATCTAGCAGAGCACCACTGCACTCCGCATGGGAGAAGCCCCGTACCGAATCTGTTCTTGTCGAGCGTCGCACAGCGCACGACACGTCTTCGCGTCGGCCCAATGGTCATGCTGCTTAGCCTTCATCACCCGCTGCGAGCGTTTGAAGAGGCATGTATGCTGGACCAGTTGAGCGGCGGACGACTCGAGCTTGGCATCGGACGCGGCTCACTTCCAGTGGAATTGGGCTATTTCGGGGTCAGTGCCGACGCGGCACCAGGGCGTTATGCAGAGGCCAGTGAAATCCTTGTTAAAGCCATGCGAGGCGGCTCGGTCTGCTACGAGGGGGACCACTTCCGGTTGGATGACGTTCCATTGACGCTAACACCTCATCAGCGACCGCACCCCCCGACATGGATCGCCGTAAATCAACCTGGCTCGGCAAGCTGGGCCGCTGAGATTGGCGCGAACATCGCAAGCATCGGACCTGCATCGTCTGTTCGAAGGGTTACTGATGCGTACCGCTCACGTCGAGGGCTAGGTTCAGACGCGAATGTCCAATCGCCATTTCTTGGCTTGCTCCGCATGGTTGTGGCCGGCAGCTCTGAAGCAGACGCTTATGCACTCGCTGCGCCGGCTTACGATCATTGGCTCAAGAGCTTCAAGTTCCTTTATGAGCGCAACAACATCCCCACTCCGCCGAACCTCCCCCTGACCTTCGATGCAGCAATCGAGAGCGAGTTGTGCGTTGCCGGGACGGCCGCTTCGATACGACACACTCTTCTTAATCATCTCGAAGAGGCGGGCGCCAATTACCTTCTTTGTCAGCTCGCATTTGGGGACCTCTCTCTGGATGCTTCATTGAACACGGCGACCATCATTCGGTCGGAAGTCGCCGCGGGACTTGGTTGAACATGAAGGTCCGCCGTACCAGCGATGGCGGTGCTTGCGATAGTGTTTGGGAAAGGTAAGACTTGGCTCGGAATGTTCAAGATCGTGATCTGTGCCGGGTCTGAAAACCGAGCCGAGATGAGAAGTGTTAAGCACACGCATACGCGAACGGCTCGCGCGGGAAGTGGAGGCTCTGCGTTTAGATGCCGCTTTCGCGGTCTACTCGGACCGCAATTGCTTGAGGTCGATCCAGGCGCGTTCGCGGGCACCAGCGATCATCTGCCCACAAGCAACGTCCACGCCCGGTCGTCCAGCGGGCGATCAGGCAGTTTGGCCCCCATTGTCTTTGTCAGCGACGGTGATTGCTCCCCGCCCCGGCCGGACGCTGCGCATACCTCTCAAGGCGCGCTTGAACTCACAACTATCAAGCTGCTCCGCAGATGGGCGCCGCTCTCGCGCAAGTAATGTCCGATCAACAATCGCTTCATCACTGTTTCCGATCGTAAGCCTATCAGTGTAGAACGCCCGCAGAACCGCGCTCAGTCTGATGGTAATGCTCGAAGTTCGCCACGACAGTTGATGAGCGGATTGCCGTCGCCTGGATACACCGCAATCGTTCGACCGACAAATATTCCATGCGTGCCAATGACCTGATGGTGGTGTAGAACGCATTCGAGAGCGCAGATTGCGCCTTGCAATAAAGGTACATCGAGACTCCCCTGGTCCCAGGCACCCGTATCGAACCGCTGGACTCCTTTGGAGCCATCCCGGCCGGCGAACCGCAGAGCGATGTCCTGATGATCAATAGCAAGGAGGCTCACGCCAAACCTGCCGTTCGCAAGTATCGCATCATGTGTCCCGGAACTGAGATTAATACCAACCAGCAAACAGGGAGGATCTACGCATATCGACGTAATAGAACTCACCGTTAACCCACGCCGTTCAAGCGCCGTTCCTGTCGCGACGATGGCAACGCCGCTGGCCAGATTTCGCATTGCCTGGCGAAACTCGGCTGCCTCGATTGATTGAATCTCACTCATTAGGCAAGACAACCAAGGATCAGCGTCCTACCTGTGGGAAACGTGCAAGTTCGCGCCTTAGCTCTGTGCAGACATTGTCTTGCTTGAGGCTCTCGGCGCGCTTGCCGTATCGACGGGCTTGAGACTTTGCGTGTCATTGATGCGCCCCAGATGGCTCCAGCTTAGTTTTTTGAAAGCAGCGCGCGAGTTGCTGCCGTGAGGTCGGGCTGCCGCATTAGACTCTCGCCCACAAGGAAGGTTGCGATACCAGCTCGTGAGAGCCGCTCGAGGTCAGTGAACTCACAAATTCCGCTTTCGCTGACGATCAGTCGATCCTGCGGGATGAGTGATGCCAGCGCCTCACTTGTCTTGAGATTTGTCACAAACGTGCGCAGGTTGCGGTTATTGATGCCGATCATCTGCGAGCGTAGTTTCAAGGCGCGATCGAGTTCGGAGCGATCATGGATCTCGATCAACACGTCCATACCGTATGCTAAGGCCGCGGCCTCGAGGTCGTGGGCCGCCCCGTCGTCCAGCGCGGCCATAATCAGCAGAATGCAGTCGGCACCACGAGCGCGAGCCTCGACCACCTGGTAAGTGTCGAAAATGAAATCCTTGCGCAAGACTGGCAGGTTTGTGGCGGCGCGCGCCGTCTCCATAAAATCAAGGTCACCCATGAAAGACGGTTTGTCCGTTAAGACTGAAAGGCAAGCCGCGCCCCCTGCTTCATACGACCTGGCGAGTGATGGCGGGTGGAAGTTGGTGCGGATGAGCCCCTTTGAGGGCGACGCTCTCTTAATTTCAGCGATCAGGGCATAGCCACCCGACGCGTGCTTTTTGCGAATTGTGCTTAGAAAGCCTCGCGGAGATGGCGCGCACTTTGCGCGCGCGTCGAGTTGGGCACGCGAAAGCGCACGCCTTGCCGCTGCGATTTCTTCCCGCTTATACGTCTCAATTCTCGTCAGAATGTCGGGGTTAGTCATCTTGTCTGTTCTGCGTTAGAGACTGCGACCAGATGCTTCAGGCGCGCTGCGGCGGCACCACTGTCAAGTGACTCCTGCCCGATAGCTACCCCTTGCCTCAAAGTTGTGGCCCGACCGGCCAGTATAAAGGCACCTGCTGCATTCAAGAGAGCGACGTCGCGATATGGGCCTGGCACGCCCTCGAGTACGCTTCGTAGTGCAATCGCGTTAGTATGGGGGTCCCCACCCTTCAGCTCCTCCTTTCCGTAACGGGGAAGCCCGGCTTCTTCCGGGGTCACCTCGAAGCTGCGAATCCGACCTTTGTCGAGGGCGCTGACAAAGGTGGGGCCGGTGAGCGTCATCTCGTCGAGCCCATCGCAGCCATGCACCACCCACGCCGACTCCGCGCCGAGCCTCTTGCAGACTTCCGCCAAAGGCTGCACCCACTTGCGCGAAAACACGCCAATCATCTGCCGCCTCACCCCCGCAGGATTGCAGAGCGGCCCGACGAGATTAAAGATTGTGCGGGTCGCGAGCTCGACCCGGGTTGCGCTCACGCTTTTCAGTGCCGGATGGTGGTCCGGCGCAAACATGAACCCGATGCCGGCATCCCGAATGCAGCGAGCGACGCCTTCTGGCTTCAAGTCGATCTTCACGCCCAGCGATGTCAGTACATCGGCCGAGCCCGAGCGTGACGAGAGCGCGCGGTTGCCATGCTTGGCGACAGGAATGCCAGCGCCCGCGATAATAAAAGAAGTACATGTCGAGACGTTAACTGACCCCAGACCGTCGCCGCCCGTGCCCGCAATGTCGATCGAGTCGGCGGGCGCATTGACCCGCAGCATTTTGCCGCGCATCGCGGAAGCCGCGCCGGTGATTTCTTCAACCGTCTCGCCGCGCACCCTCAGCGCCAGCAGCAATCCGCCTATCTGCGAGGGCGTCGCCTGGCCCGACATCATAATGTCGAAGGCCAAGGCCATTTCCTGGTGGTCCAATGGGACGCCGCTGGCGACTTTGCCCATGATCAATTTGAGATCCATCACGTGCTCTTGAGCCTGTCGGAGTTGTTATTAGTAGCGCTTACGGAATTAAGCGGCGCGCTTATGCGCGACGTGGAAGACTGACGTTTGGCTCCGCTACAGCCTTCCGTCTGTCCGGCGCCACTTCTGGCCTCCACAAAGGCCGCGCCAATGACTGTTTGGCAACATCCAGTGAAGCGCGGGCCAACTGTAAGATGCTTCAGATCGCGTTTCCGGCACGCCCGCCACCCTCATTTCAGCATTCACGCGCGCGATGAGCCTAGCTGCGCCATTCGCGCGCACCAGTCGCTTTGCCTCACGATCGATCTTTAAAGCTTACAACTTGACACTGCGGCAGGTTCAAGCCATTTCGGCGAACGAGTTCGACGCCCACACACTCACAAACGTAAGCAGACGGGCGCCAACGCCGGCGTGCACGAGCTTAGCAAGCATTTGCTACACTATTCAGCCTCGACGCCATTCCGCCCCGCAATGAGCCTCGCGTACCGGACATTTGTCAGTATCTGCGCCGCGACTATTCCTTCGGGATGGTCACGTCAGCGACTGGCGGCGTAAAGAAACAGTGCTGCACTTCTCATGAGAGGAGAATATTCGCTCCCGGCCAGGATTTTGGATGGAACTACCTAGCGTGGCTCAGCTTAGACTCGTTCGGAATGGAAATCACCGAAAGTGAAGAATGCTTAGGAACCGATCTCGTCGATGGTGCAAAGAAGACGACAGACGCCTTCTCGATCTCGCTTCGAAAAACGAACCGCCGAAGAGAATTTCTATCCTGCTCGAGCGGAGCGAGCCCGCGGTCGCTCTGCGGCTCAAGAAGTTGCGATCGACAGCTTCCAGGTGCCAGCCTTGGCCCGAAGAGTTCGCCTGATTTGACTGCCGCGCGTAGCGGCGAGGTCAATCAGGTGAGATAAAGCGACGAGTAGTATTCGTCACAATCCGCCTCCTCTGGTGCGCGCTCCATTCCTTGTAAGACTTCTGGCGAGCTTCATTCCCTTCGCCCGCATCACGGCTCATGCGGGGACCATCGCGGCGGATATGGCCTTTCGAAACAGCCACCGAGGAGCGGACGATCATCATTCTGGCTGGTCAATTGAGCTGCAACGCGTGCGACGGAATCGAGACACTCCGCCTGCCCAAAGACCAGTGTTAGTGCGGCACATTTCGCTCACGGCAGGGCGATGGCAATTGCCGATGCCCTGACGGTGCATCCTTAAGACGGCAGGCATTCAGAAGAAACCCGCGCCGGTGCACTCGGCGGGGGCTCTGAAAGTCGATCACGCGAGGCTCGCGAACGAGGCGTCGCATCAAGGACCCGCACTCATTGGCCGCTCTGACCACTGGCTGTCTGCACCAGCGCCTTTACGTTCATGATCCGTATGGTCGACAAGATGTGCATCGCTTGCCGAAAGCGACACATCCGCGTTATTCGATGAACCGCAAACTACGCGCGCCTTCCCACTATCGGCCCTTCCCACTAGTCAGTCGGCCTCAGCTCCAATCTCCGTTAGCATGACGCATCAAAACGCTCTGCGCTTAGACAATTCCGTCGGACGTTCAGTAATGCGCGATGTTGGCCGAAGGTGAGCCATGTGCAAACGATACCGCTCACGCCTCGTCCGAGAACGCCATGCATGGGCAGCGTACCCAGCTGCCAAACCCACGAACAAAATCGGAAGAACTAGAAACAGCGTCATTGAGAAGCCTCTCTTTCTAAAGCAATCGCGCCTTTCGAAAAGGACAGCGAGGACATCATGAAACGTCCCTTTTGTTGTTTGTGTCGACACTACTTTGCGATTCTACAACTTGACGCAGGGTCCGGTTCAAGCCCCCGGAGGCTCTCGCCTTGAATATTATGCTGCTGCATTAGCGGCGGCCGATATGCTTCACTCAAGACCTGATCGCCTGAGACGTACTGATGATGTTCGACTGAGTTAGCGTAGCTGCCCAAATCGGAGGGATCAGCTCATTTGCACCACCTTGCTGGCCTGAAAACGAATCAGCTGCGCGGTGAGCTAGCCTTCCTGCTCGTGGAACATCCCATTCCGCCGCTCGTTCCTCGCCCAGCTTCGCTTTTGTGATGGCGCTGAGAGAGCGGATCTTTCCGTAGAGGCCAGATCAATTCCGCCACGGATTAATTATGATAGCCGCCCAAAGCGCCGGGCTGCGTCGAACCTTTGACCACGCCTGCAGCATGCTGCGCGTGGACGCAACAGCAGAGGCGACGGTTGATCGCGATCGGTCGCTTGCAGCTTGACGTGGGGCTTACTGATCCTACAGAAGTCGTAGACGGATACTCCTCGCAACTGCGATCCCAGGGCTGCGAAAATGAAGGTGAAAGAGCTTATTGAACTTCTATCAAGATGCGAGCAGGATGCTGATGTCGTCATCCCGGATTCGTTTTCACCGCGCGGGGCATTCGCTCTGGTGAAAGCCGTCCAGACGGGGTGGACCTATAATCCGCAGCTTGCGATCGATGATATGTCCTTTTGGATCGACGGGGTCGACCATGTTGAGCCGCCGCGCGGTAGCTATATAGCCCGTGGCGTCAGGTTGCTTGGTCCAAAATGTGGACCTGCACTCGCAATCCAATAGATCCACAGAAGCGGCTAACCTCGTTGAGGTAGCCGGCTTTAAGCCATTGCTTGCCTTCCATCGCCCTTAACGACGTTGTGGCGCGACTTAGCAGCCTTTTCTTTGCCGCTCGAGCGCTTTGGGCCGCGAACGCAAACAGATGTGCAATAAGACGGACCAGATCTCTTAGTCAGCAAATGATGCGTGGCACGTTGCTCCGGTGGCTAGCCGATCATTACTCCTCCATTGGAAGATCTTCGGGCCCCGAACAGGCGATGCCGATTGCGTTTATGGAGGAGATTTGTCGAAAGGTCTCTAAACTAAAACCATCGAGCCCTCGCGCGGACAGCGTTGGACGCTCATGTTTGGCTACTGGTGGCCCGGAAGGTGCGGACGCGGAGAGAAGGCACTGACGAGGCTATCGAGCGCCACACGCGTGAAGAGACCCGTAATTGGTCAGAGCCAATAGCTCGAAACAAGAAACAACGATGGTCGCATAAGTCAAATCAGCATTGCTGGCCGGCCTGTCAGGCTTTGTGGCGATGCTTACGCGCAGATCGGTCAATGAGGAACTCATCCAACTTTCGGCCGGCACGAAGTTGCGGGTCGAGCCAGCTGGGCAATTTACCACGCCCTGACCAGGTTTGTGCCGGGTTCTTTGGATTTCGATACTTCGGCCGCACAGGCGGGTAGGGCCGACGCTCAGGGGCGGGCCGTATGGGTTTGTCGACCGCTCCGAGGGTTCGCAGCCGCTCATCGAGTCTGACCTTTTCCGCTGTAATCCGTTGTGTTAGAGCGGCGGACACCTTCTCGTGGAGATTCCACAACTCGTCGACACTCATGGACTTCAGGTCATTCATTTTCATTGCGATCTGCCAGCGCGAGAACTTTCATCAACCAAATAGTCTCGCGCGAATTCATCCGCAAGCGCTATCGCCAGTGAGCGAAACGAATAACCACTTTAAGAAGCATCTGCTTGCCCTGACGCCCTGACCAGAATCGCGCTGTCGCATCACGCAGCCGCGTGATGCGACAGCTGGCCGCAAAGAAGGCGGAGACCGCTAACAGCCCGTATTCCTAAGCAATACATCACCCTCCACTTCGCGGGAAAAGACCCTTACCACTTCGAATGAAGGTAGGAGGTCCAGAATGGCGTGCAGGGTCAGCTGCCCTTCATAAAGCTCGCGGTCGCTATACTCCGTGTAGATGAACCGCGTATTGCTTAAGGTCCGCCTGCCGCCAGTGATGACATCCGACTCCGCCCCCTGGACATCCATCCAGATCAAGTCAACCTTGCTTATATCCGCCTCACTCGCCCAGTCATCCAACCTTCGCGTTTCAACGGAGATTGGTTGATCAAATCGAACCCACTCATACTCAGCAAGGTGGTTCTTTGGCCGGCGTATTGAACCGGAGAGGTCCCATTCGCGCACCTCTCCATCTGCATTGCTGGGGTGGAATTCAATCTGTCCATTGCGATCGCTGATGGCGATCTCAAACAGCCTCACGTTGTTGAGATCCGGTTGCATGTTCTTTTTAAAGCGGGCCAGCGCACGGGGATCCGGCTCAAAACAATAGAACAGCGCCTCGGGGCACAGCTCGAGAAACCGTTTCGTATCAGTTCCATCGTTACAGCCTATATCTAAGATAACAGGGCTTGGATTTCCCAGAAGGGAAACAAGCTGCTGGTGTACATCTAAAGATGAGGTCGATTCTAACATGCGCTGTGGTCCTCGTGCGCGAATTGCGTTATCGCCGCCGGTACACTCTTTCTGAACAATGACCTCATTTCACTGAACCTCTCCTCTACTTAAGGCACGTGCGTTTCTTGCCGTGCGATTGTCAGCCAACGCGCTGGCGCTCTTCGTTCGATCGTCTTTCAATGCGCTGGAAAAGCGGAATCGTTAGGCCAAACGATTTGAGTTTCGGCGTGGTTGACATCCTTATCCCGTTCGCGGCCCAGGAGCGGGCTCAACCGGTGCCCGCACCACGGGATCTCGAAGCTGGCATGCCCATATTAACGGGCGCCCTCGAAGCGTCATTCGGTTTGAGTGTCGATTTGATGCACGCGAGCAGTTCGCTATTGTTGAGCGGCTTACGCAGGAAATGCGACACGCCGGCTTGCATCGCGCCCACACGGCTGTCGTCGTCTGGGGCAGCCACAAGTAGAATGGTGGGAATTACTTTTCCGAATGCGATGAGCTGCTCGTATAGTTCGTGCCCACTTGCGGTCGGTAACTCCATGTCCGCAATCAAACACGACGTGCTGATGTAGCCTTTTGAGCTCAGGAATTCATCGGCACTCTGGAAGAGCTCTGGCACGCAGCCGGCGGAGATGAGCAGGTTCAATAGTGGTTCTTGAACCGATCCATCGTCGCACACGACGGAGACGACATCGAGCTTGTGGGCCATTCGGACGAGATCTAGGAGTGACCTCGTTTGCACTTTCGGCACGATCTGACCGCACGGCACTCGATCCTTCTGAAGCAGCATTTAGACACCTGCAATCGACAGTTCTCGACTTCGCCGCGAGGCTAGGACGGGAGCACCGGAAGGTTCAATCGAACGGAAGTAGGTGGCAGAAGTCGAATTGGTTGGGACATCTATACGAAGGTTTGCTGACGGCGGTCGACCAGGCGCCTCTGGCAAGTTTTTGCGTGAGCCGCCGAGAAGACGTCGCCTTGATGGGCGACCGCCCTCGATGCTCGCGGCGAACCTGAGAATTCTTCTCGGTGCCATCCTGATATACCTGAATTCGTCTTTGAAGTGTTTTTCTTATCCGCCGTTCTCGGTAGCTCGTAAAATCGATTGTATCGATAGAACATATCCGAACAGTGGATGGGTCCGCATCATGGGCAAAAGTGGGCGATGACTACGAGCACGGACCGCGAGCGCGAACGATTACGGATCCATGTCGCAGTTCTTGAGAACCGCGAAATGGATCGAGGTAACCGTCAGTGCTTTCTGCCCACGGACCGCCGTGCGGCGCACCTCCTTTACGGGAAGATGCGCCTCAATTCTTGATCGCGCCCTCTCCCTCAAGACAGGTCCAACGGGTCGGGGTCATCCGACCCGTATTTGTGCAGCGAGCCTAGCCGCTTCGGATGGACCAATCCCGACTATGCCGACGAGCCCCGAGGGTGGCGTTGGGATTTCCTGACTAGTCGGCCTCCAGAGATGCAGACAGTATCGGTTGTTATTCACGTATTCGGAGCGGGGCGGATGAAGCTGCATCACGCACTCTTCCTCATCCCAAAATAGATCCTTGACGAAGCACATCTCTTGCCAATTCGGACAGCGCCGCGGTATCGAAACGGAGACGTGTTCCCAACCCGGGTGGAGCAGTCCAATAATCTTGAGTTCACAGCCGCACGGCCCCTGCACAATGAAGAGACCGCAAGGGCCTGATCCCGGTGCACTGGCGAATTGTCCATATCGTACACGACCGTCCTCGAGCTGGTCCCCTATTTGCGCTCGCATGCTACCTCCTTTGCCGCGCAGATACACTGTTCTGGCGTAGATCACGTTCTGCCCAGGCCTTCGCCTTCAGACGAGCACTGCCGAACAATGCTGTTACGTCCCTTCTAATGTGATGATCTGTAAGCGGATGTGGCAGGGAGCCTTTCCTGGGATGACGCCGTGCAACTTTCCTGACTGACGAGACCATTCTGCTTCCTGATCCGTTCACTCTAAGCATCAATGTGATGCGTCATTATTCCGCGCGTTCAGCTCTGCTCTGGCGTGCCTCGTCCTGATTTGGACCAAGGCGCCATCGCGTCCACACTGGGTAGATACGCCCCAGATGCAACGACAGGGAGCGCCACGCACCACTTCTGTTGGCTTGTTCGATCGATCGATTTGAACGCGCCGATCTCGCTTCGGGGTTCCCAGGCACCAGAACCAACGCGCTAGTTCACCGATAGCGACCAGCGGCGACCTTGACCTCGAGCTCCGTTGTCGTTCGCTGCAATGCTTCGAGCATCCGGGCCGAACGAAACGGTCGCGCCGCGTTCGCCCTCAAAGGCTCCTTCCGCCATTGGCGGCCACGTGCGGGCGCTTCGATACGAACGCTGCGACCATAGCGATCCTGATCTCGCTTGTGCCCTTCATCGCGCATTGATTTGAACGCTCTTTACACGTGTTTGATCCCCCGCGAGGCCGCCAACTCTCTCCGAGCGCCGACGACATCGACCCGCGTGTCGCCGTGAGGTCGATCTCGATTGTCTGCAGTCCTACAACCTGACGTAACGTCAGATTCAAGCCCACGCCAAACCCTTATGCACGACCGGCCATCCCACCAGCTTGGTGAATCCCACGCTTACTCATCAACACACGGTAGCGGCTGCGGAGATGCCAGATACAAGAGCAGGTCTGGCGCGACTTCAAACCGCCAAGCATTTGACCAGCAGTTCCAATTCGGCCACGACATCGCTAAGACATGGCGCGAGCTAAGAAAGGGGACGGCTCATGCAAGCGTGGCGGACGGTCGCCGGAGCAAATCAACTCAGTCGGCCCCGGTGGAGGGTTGCGCACCTTGCACCTGAATAGTGTCGCCTCCAGATACCCCTTGGGCTCCATCGCGAGCTAGCGCCGATGTCCATGAGCTTAAGAAATCGGCTACGTCCGGCTCTCCTAGTATCTAGATATCGAAATCCGCTGGCTTCTTGGCTTGGCAGCGACATTCGAATCTGTAGGTTACCCTCCGGTCATGCCTAGGTCATCAGCCCCCGGATTGCCGCCACGTGCCGATTCGGCTATCCCAATGTCCGGTGCGTAACGCCCCCTAGTCTATCCTGATTTGCTGATGCTCGTGGGATCGATTTTGGCAGACGCGCCCATTGAGCTTCTTCCGGTCGAGCTCGCCCTCCCACCAGGCGACGATCACGCAGGCGACGCCGTTACCGCAGAGATTGGTTAGTGCGCGGCATTCACTCATGAATTTGTCGATGCCGAGCACGATCGCCATACCCGGCACGAGCCGCGGATCGACCACCGCGAGCGTCGCGGCGAGCGTGATGAAGCCTGCGCCCGTGATGCCGGAGGCGCCTTTTGAGGTCAGCATCGCCACCACCAGGATCGTCAGTTGCTGGCCCAAGGTGAGATCGAAGCCAAGCGCCTGCGCAATGAAGAGCGTCGCCAACGTCATGTAGATGTTGGTGCCATCGAGGTTAAACGAGTAGCCGGTGGGCACCACGAGACCGACCACCGATTTGGAGCAGCCGAGGCGTTCCAGCTTTACCATCAAGGATGGCAGCGCGCTTTCCGACGACGAGGTGCCGAGCACGATCAATAGCTCATCCTTGATGTAGGCCAGGAAGCGAAAGATCGAGAAGCCGGCGAATCGCGCGATGGTGCCGAGCACAATGAACACGAACAATGCGGCTGTGACGTAGAACGTCGCGATCAGCCCGAGCAGGTTGAGGATCGCGCCGGTACCAAACTTGCCAATCGTGTAGGCCATCGCGCCGAACGCCCCGATCGGCGCTGCCCGCATCACGATCGAGATGACGCCGAACACAGCATGGGCCGCATCGTCGATGAAGTTGCGGATCGCGTGGCCGCGCTCGCCGAGGCCCATGATGGCGAATCCGAACAGCACCGAGAACAGCAGCACTTGCAGGATCTCGCCTTGTGCAAAGGCCCCGACAACGGTGTCGGGGATGATGTGCAGAATGAGGTCGACGGTCTTCTGCCCCTCGGCCTGCTTGGCGTAGTGGGCGACCGCATTCGCGCTCGCCGCCGCACTGCCAAAGCCGGCACCCGGCTTGACCAGATTGCCGACGATGAGCCCGATCAGGAGTGCGAAGGTCGATACAATCTCGAAATAGACCAGCGCCTTCACGCCGATGCGACCAACCTTCTTTGCGTCCTGGATATGGGCAATGCCGGAGACCACGGTACAGAAGATGATCGGGGCGATCACCATCTTAATCAGCTTGATGAAGCCGTCGCCCATTGCCTTGACCCAGTCGTTGGTGGCGACCGAGGGCCATAGCCAGCCGACGATGGTGCCCAGCACAATGGCGATCAGCACCTGTACGTACAGACTCTTGTACCAAGGCTTCATGGGACGCACCACGACGCGAAAACCGAAAGACATTTCAACGGATCATCGCTCCAACCCCACATCGGAAGAGCGCGCCAGGGCTGCAAGGTCAGTTTCAAGCTTCGGCCGGTGCTTGAAAATTGCGTCGATCAATGCCGACACAGGTTGGTCGGCCCCCTCGACGAGCATCGCCTTCTCCGCGCGCTTGGAGGGGGCGAAAACGCGCTTGACGATAGTCGGCGAGCCCTTAAGACCACATTTCGAGATATCTGCAATACCGGCATCATGTGCATTCCATTTTACGATGTCAGTACGCGCCGCGCGCAGCGCATCCACCATTCCACCTCGCCGGATCTCATTTGTCGCCTCGAGCATGGTGATGAGACATGGAAGCTTTGTACGCAGCACCTGTACGCCGCCTTCCGAACGTCGCTCCACCTCGATTGCGCGGGCCGCCAGATCCAGGCTCGTGATTCCGGCGACGTAGGTGAGCTGAACCACGCCAAGCCGCTTGGCAATACCAGGCCCAACCTGCGCAGTGTCGCCATCGATCGTCTGCTTGCCAGCGAATATGAGGTCTGGCGGGCCGTACTCTTGTCCGATCTTACGAATGGCCGCCGCCAGCGCGTAAGTCGTTGCCAGCGTATCAGCGCCTGCGAAAACACGATCGGTGAGCAATACAGCGCGATCTGCGCCGAAGGTCAGCGCTTTTCGCAGCGAGTCCTCGGCGGCTGGAGGGCCCATGGTGAGAACAGTGATCTCGCCGCCAATCTTGTCGCGCAGCTCCATGGCTGCCTCGAGCGCAAACAAATCGTAAGGATTGACGATTGTCGGTACGCCCTGACGCATAATGGTGTTCGTTACGGGATGGACGCGAATCTGCGCGGAATCCGGAACCTGCTTTATGCAGACGACGTTGTGCATCGGCTATCTCTCCAATAGCTGTAGGGAATTTGGACTGACGAAACGGCAGATCTCACACCGCGAGACAGGCATCCAGCACCAGAGGATGGTGTGAGTGGATTGGCGTTGTCTCACTGTGGGCGACGTTTTGTGGCTGCAACGCAACAATGCCGACGATGCGCCTCAGATACGACAATGGCCTTCGCATGTTTAGGCCCGCATGCGACAAGCGATACTGCGACTGCGGTTGGTCCAGGCGTTCCATACGACTATCCCTTCGGACGGCCTTCAATATTGGGCCGTCTCAAGTTTTTGAATTGCCGCCAGGCCGATGCAAGTCTGGCTCAGAGAGCGAAACAGGGCGGGCCTGACGCACGAGCGGGGGCGCGCCGGCCCGCCCCCACATCACCAGGCTGGGTGGCGATGCGACGCTGAACAAAGCAAGTGGCGTGCCGCAACTGAGAGCGCTGCATTCACAAGCAATTCGAACGAGAATTCTCGAAGGGACAGCTTTTATGAACAAAAACCCATCCGAACTGTCACTAACGCAACAATGCCCGTCGCCTCCGACGTAGGCTTGGCAACGGCGTGCCGCCACGGCAACCCACTGCGCGTAGTTTTTCATCAGAGATGTTTGCGAGTTCGGAAATCAACGCGCGTGGCGGCGGCCGTGCAATTCGAGCTCAGTCAAAACGTGAATTCCGAGCTGCTTCGCGAGGCGGTGGGCTCGGACTGCGCAGCAATCCGAGCCCATAGCCTCAGCAATCCAAAAAGCGCGGTTGTTCGGCTACAAACGCAGTTTAGATGGAGACGCTCTTAAAGCGCATTGATGTCGCTCAAGAGCTGAGGGTCGGCAGGCCGGAGGGTAAAAACACATCGCAGATATCGGCCCACCGGATCATGCAACAGGATGCCACGTGCATTTCAAGAGTGCGCCTGCGCCCGAACAGCCTTTGGACAATTTCGCACGAACGTTCTTCGGGATTGAATCGTACGTAGGGTCAAGTTGTAGGAATAATTCAATGAGGTCCTTTTCTCCGCGACCTCCGCTAAGCGGTTCAACTTCGCCACCAACTCTACGAACCGGACAGGCAGATCTCCCGCATCCGGCTCTCGGACAAGACCTCACGCCTTCACCCACGGCTGGTCGCGACCAAGCGCGGTTAGACGTACGAACCCGAAGTGCCCGTAAAGGTGCGAGAGTGGATAGGTCCCGCCCCTGCGTCGCCTGACCTTGTGCTGTAGCAACGCGGACGACGCACATTCCAAGATCGTGACACAAATGACGCTGAAACGGATTGTGCCCTTGGCCTTCTCGACCGGATGACCTTGTTTTCATAGTTGGATATTCGATAGCCCGTCGTGTGGGCGGTCGCATGTTCCCCTTTCTCTGTTTGTCAGAGTGCTGAGCACGGTGGGTCGACGTTGATATTTCGACCTTCCAATCAAGACCCGTAAAGGCTAGTCGCGGCATCGATAACTATGCGCAACCAGCTTTACGTGAAACGAACCGCAACGTTCGAGCTCAAGGCAACTTCTTGAGCGAAGATGCGTAATAACGCCAAACAAGCGAGCCGGAGATACGATGGCAACAGTTGCACGCCTGGTTGAACGGAGCACCTATGGAAGGCATTGATTTGTTTGTAATCGTCATAGCCGGAATAACCTTGGGCGGCTTGGCCGCTGCCATCGCACATGAGATGTCGGAGCGTCGGTTGTATTGGTGGGAACACCTCGCCCTGTGGACCGCCTCAATCGCCCTGCTCTGCTTCATCGTTCGCATAATGGGCGCGACTGAGGCTTGATCGCGAAATACAAGTAGGCAGCGATCGCATGAGCACGACCCGGGCCGAAACAGGGAATGCTTGACCACGAGAGCGGCAAGCCGCCGCGAATCGTTCCCTGTCCTTGATCGTTGGCATCGTCACACCCGTTTCGGTGCAACCACGCGCCTAAGACTCTCGGTCAGAGCCAAGGAGTCGGTCCGAGAGCGTTGGTGCGATCTCTACGTAACGCGCCACATGCGCTCAGCGCAAAGAACGGCCAAATATCGCAGAGGCCGGATAATGGCTTCGATCGCTTTTCCTACTTGTGGCATAAGCCAAGTCCGACGGCCTTTGCTGAGAACGATAAACCTTGAGCGGCACACCATCCTCGTCAGCGGGAAGCAACAAGGCGCGGCGACCAGTCGCAGCCGAAACTATGAGCACAGAGCACGGGACTGAGACATTAAGACGCAACTTTCCGACGCGGCTAAATTCAGCGTTCACCTCGCCTGCACGAATTTCTCGATGCCTGATCGGCCTCTCCTTGCTCGGAGGCTGATTCGTTCGTTTCCGGCGGCAGCTGCGCAACCACCGGTCGGCCTTCCATCAGATCGAGGACGGCACGCCCCTCTTCAGTGATACGCCAGCCACCGTTCACCCGCTCAATGAGCTTCTGGGAAAAAATGTCGAGGTTCTGGACACGGGCGGCCATTCTCGCCGTGCGCTCGGCCCACTCTCGACCGCTCGTCGCTAGAATCGCCATGTCGCGCTTAAGCTCCGCCATCGACGCGAAGCCGTCCGGATAGCTCACAAGGATCTTTAGGACGGTAACTTGGAAATTCACCTGAGTGAGACATCATATTGTCCGCGCCTACCGCCACATGGTCGGTGCTTCGCGAAGCGCTTCGACACCAATCTGTTTAAGGCGGCTGGGCGTCTTTTCACCCCTGGTGGCGGCTTCGAGAAGCCTAGCGGCAACATGTGCACGGACCCCTGTTTCGTAGCGGGAGATGTTCGCGCAGACCTCATCAAGGATAGCGCGCAGAAGCTCGGCGGTAGCCGAATCCAGCATTTGGAGATCCCCCTTGCCCTCATGATCAGATAATCGGATCGCAGGTTCTTAAATTCAAGTGGGATAGATCACGACTTCGCTTCTACTACTGTTTTATCCGCGCGTGCGCCAACTTCTAGGCGGATCGCGCTAGCAATGCCCTGAATCGCCTTCGCTGATTTGGCGTTGGTTTACCGCCTCATTCTCTCTAGCTACCCGCACAAAGGTGCGCCCAACAGTTTGGAGTTGTTATTGCGGGCTGGCCAACGCTTCCATTTGGATCGATGCAAGGAGTCCTATTTCGGCGCATTATTTCCGCGCCTGATCGCCCTTTTTCGACGGATTTCACTTGCTCGCTCTGACCGTCATCCTCACAACTTCGATATCTTCTATCGCCTCTGAGATTGCGACGCCGAAATAACATCGTGACGAGCCTACGATCGCCGACAGTGTGGAAACTGCGGAGCACCTAGGGTTGGATCGGCACGCTCGGAGCGACTGTCCTGAACTTCTGCATGGCCAAAATCTAGAAAGGGGCTAAAAGCTCTGCAAAATCATTGTCGTAAGCGTCCAATATCAGCGTCTATTGTTCTTCAGCGGCCTTTTGTTTATCACCTGGTCGGTTTTGCCCCTCGAACAGAGCTCTGGCCGAATACGTACGACCGGTTGGTGAACGAGGGTACGGAAACTGATCAGTTCGCTTGTATAGGGTACACTTTGACTAACGAGAACTCTCAACGGCGGGTCGCTCTGATCACCGGCGTGACCGGGCAGGATGGCGCCTATCTCACCGAATATCTAATGTCGCTCGGCTATGTCGTGCATGGCATCAAGCGGCGGTCATCTTCCTTCAACACCGCGCGCGTCGATCATCTCTATCATGACCGGCATGCCGGGAATGTGCCGTTTCTCATGCACTACGGCGACATGACCGATTCGACCAACTTGATCCGCTTGATCCAGCAGATTAGGCCGACCGAAATCTACAATCTGGCCGCCCAGAGTCATGTCGGTGTTAGCTTTGAAAGCCCGGAATATACCGCAAACGCCGACGCGATTGGCGTGCTGCGCCTGCTCGAGGCGATCCGAATTCTTGGCCTTGAGAAAGAGACGCGCTTCTACCAGGCGTCTACGTCCGAGCTTTACGGCCTTGTTCAGGAAATCCCCCAGAAGGAGACCACTCCGTTTTATCCGCGCTCGCCCTATGGTGTGGCAAAACTCTATGGCTACTGGATTACGGTGAACTACCGCGAAGCGTATGGCATGTTCGCAAGTAACGGCATTCTGTTCAATCACGAAAGCCCAATCCGCGGCGAGACCTTTGTTACTCGCAAGATCACCCGCGCCGTCGCCCGCATTGAGGTTGGACTTGAGGATACACTTTATCTTGGCAACCTCGAGGCCAAGCGCGATTGGGGCCATGCACGCGATTACGTCGAGGGCATGCACATGATCCTGCAGGCCGAGAAGCCCGACGATTTCGTGCTCGCAACCGGCGAGACGCGGTCGGTGCGCGAGATGGTCGAACTCGCCTTTGCGGAGGTCGGCCACCGCATCGAATGGCGCGGCAAGGGCGTAGAGGAAACTGGCGTCGATACCAAGAGCGGTAAGACCGTGGTCAGGATCGACCCAACCTATTTCCGGCCGACGGAGGTCGATCTTCTCATAGGAGATGCCAGCAAAGCACGCGAACAACTCGGTTGGAAGCCGAAGCGCAGCTTTGCGCAGCTCGTGCAGGAGATGGTCGCAAGCGATCTTGCCGAGGCGAAGCGGGAAGCGGAAAATGCCAAGCGTACGGTTTGAGCCGAAAGGGAAGGCAGTCTATGTAGCGGGCCGTCGCGGCATGGTCGGCAGGGCGCTCACGCGTCGGCTCGCACAGGAGGAGGTGCGGCTCGTCACGGTGGAGCGGCGCGAGGTCGATCTGCGCGACAAAGGCATTCGGCTGGTTCGCCCAGACGCGGCAACAGTTGGTATTTCTGGCTGCCGCCAAGCTCGGCGGCATCGTCGCCAATAACACGCTGCGCGACGAACTCTTTTACGACAACATCGCGATCGCCCGAACGTCATCCATGCTGCCATCTGAATGGTGCCGAGAAGCTGATGTTCCTGGGCTCGTCCTGCATCTATCCAAAACTTGCTTCCCAGCCGTTGCGCGAACACATGGTGCTGTCCAGCCTGCTTAAGCCGACGAACGAGCCCTATGCGGTCACCAAGATCGCCGGGATCAAGATGGTGGAAGCCTATCGCAGTCAGTACGAAAGCGACTTCATCAGCGTGATGGCGAGCAACCTCTAGGCGACAACTACCACCCCGAATATAGCCATGTGGTCGCAGCTCTGATCCGCCGCTTTCATGAAGCCAAGGCCTGGTGCAAAGAGCGTCCTGGTGTGGGGCGCCGGCACACCACGCCGCGAATTTCTCTATGTCGACGACATGGCCGATGCCTGCGTCCACCTGATGAGGACCTATCCGGGCGCGGGGCTGATTAATATAAAGCTGGGCTGGCACGCGAAGACCTCCCTGAGGAATAGCATGCAGCAGACTTACCGCGACTTTCTTACATCAGGGCAGGACTGAAGATGATTGCGGCTAAGGGGCTCACCTTCCTTCGGTTCGGCCACTTCTTGGCATACCGCGATCCTCCACCGCTCGTACCGGTCAGGTCCTTGCGATTCATCTGGAATATCGTCGAGATCCATTCCCAACTCGAGGAAATACACAAGAGTTGGGCTCAGCTATTAGGCATAACCGAAGCGCAATGGTTGATTTTGATGATCAAAAGGCACAGGCGGAAATCAGGAAGCTGTCAATCAAAAGACAGTCCCTCAATTCCACCATGCTTGATGGGCTGGACGAAGAGTCTCTTCACTACGTCAACAAACGGCTACTCTTGATCGCCAAAAATAGTCGATTGGCATCTCAAAAGCTAAGCATCGGGATATTGTAGAGACGTGTTCTGTGCAAGCATCACAGCTTGATCGCTTGGTACCACTTGGACCGCGGAGACCCTTGCGCTGTCACCTCGCAATCTCGTAAGGGGACGTGACATGTCCCGCGAGCATGGGAGTGGCAGCGCAATTGGATTGGCCGGAGACTCGGGGGATCTAATTAATCTTCCCACAACCGAAACGAAATTGTTCTGGCGTTATCAGCGGCCGTGCACGCCAAGGCTACAGTCAATTCGGCTTAAAGACAAACTCACAGGTGAGCTGAATGGCGTCCGCTGTGGCATCGTCTATGGCATGGATCGCCACACAGCAGCGCTATCACAAAGGCTTGCGCTGCTGTGCAACTCAACAATCGTGAGAGAGCGACTTCAGCACAAGCTTATGCTCGAGCCACCCGAAAATGCGATCGTCGGCCGTCAGAAAATTTTCTGACCTCTTCTCCGTCCGTCGTGATCGTCCTCGGTAGGGCCAACTGCAGATCAACGGGCGGGACGGCGTCATCAACTAATGGCTTGTCACAGTGATTTTGACCGGTGGGGTCAGTCGGTCAGATTAGCTCCGGCAGAGTCTTGGGATCAACGAGGAGTTCGATACTGCGAGCTGTCCTTGGCAACCTTTTGATAAGTCCGGCGGTCTCGAGCGATCGCACCATTTGGTGAACCGAAGGCGGGCTGACGCGGAAATATTCCTGCATGTCGGCTTCCGCCGGCGGCCTTCGGTGAAGCTTCGTATAGAGGTGAATGAAGGCGAGGTACTGCCCCTGCCTGGGCGTGAAGGTTTTTGCCGAAGGACTCACGCCGGCCATCCGATTCAGTTGTTCGTGCGTGCCTCTCGGGGAGGCAGGCATGAATGTACGCTATCGGGTCGAACTCAGCCAAGTCGAGCGCGGCGAACTCAAGGCGCTGCTCAGCGGCGGCAAGCATGCGTCCCGCAAGCTCAAGCGCGGCCAGATTTTGCTGGCTGCCGATGCCGGGGCCGGCGACGAGGAGATCGCCAGGAGCGTCGGCGTGAGCGGCTCGACCGTGTACCGGACCAAGCGCCGCTTCGTGGAAGGCAATCTGGAACGGGCGCTGAGCGAGGGGCCGCGACCCGGGGCGGAACGCAAGCTCACGGGCAAGGAAGAAGCCTTGCTGGTGGCGACCGCCTGTGCGGCCCCTCCAAACGGTCGCGCCCGCTGGACGCTCGATCTGCTGGCGGGTGCGCTCGTCAGGCTCACCGGTCAAGCTCACCGAACGGCGAACGGCAAAAGACTATGCTCAATGCATGCGCGACCTCGTCGACATCCATTATCCCGATGCCGAGATCATCCGCGTCGTGCAGGATAATTTATCGACCCACTCCGCCGGCGCCCTGTATCAGACGTTCCTGCCCGCTGAGGCACGGCGCATCCTGCGGCGGATCGAGTTCCACTACACCCCCAAGCACGCAAGCTGGCTCAACATGGTTGAGATCGAGATTGGCGTCTTGCGGGGACAGTGCCTCGCCCGCAGGATCGACGACCCCAAGCGGTTGCGCCACGAAATCTCCGCCTGGGAACGGCAGAGAAATGCTGCCCGCTCCCGCATCAAATGGATGTTCACAACAGAAAAGGCCCGCGCCAAAATGGGACGCGCCTACCCAAACGCTTCCAAAGAGTCATAATCACTGTGCAGAAATACTAGTAGTTTCATCGCTTCCGCGGCACTGACGATGCCGCGCCCACCGGCCACGACGAGAACTGGGCATCTCAATTGCCGGAGCACTCGCAAGCGACGGGCTGAGACCACTTCCTCGTCAGGGGCATCTGCAGTTCTCGTAAGCCAGTCGACAGACGCCAGCATGCGAGCTAGATTCCACAGACCGCCGTCACAGACCGCTGCGGCCACACGACCGTCAAATGCGGCGAGGTCGGTTGCCAGGGCGGCGGACAGCCCGTCTCCGTAGACGCCAATTCGAGTCGCATCAACGTCAGACCGGGTCGATAAATAGTCCATACAGCAAGACAAGAACATGTCCGATTGACTGCGTCGAGCGTCTGAGAGGTCATCATGAGCGACCACCAGGACGGACATGCCTCTATCCGTCACGACGGGCAACAGCCTTCCGAGCAGTTTCGTTGCTGTTTCCTCTTCCGTGCTGATGCAAAGGATTGCTGGGGCGCTTGAGGTGCGATCGCCAGCGGGCAAATAGTAGGCTGGGATCTCACAGTGATCGCAGCACTTAACTTGTATTCGCTCGATGTTCTGTTTCAGCGCGCCAAATTTTTGAATTACGGCGTTGATCGTGCCCGAAACGCCTGCGCTTCCTGAAGAGTTTTCACAAGCTAATCGCCTGGCAACCTCGAGGGCGGTTAGCGCGCATAGCCAATCTTCTGCCGCCTCATCAAGGTTTCCTTTCTCTAAATTCGTATCACCGAGAAGGCGGTGGGCATCTCCGATGTTTGTCCATCTTACGCTCCATTCACTTTGGCTTATGGTTGTGCAGGCGGCCTCGAGATTGTTGAGGAACGCGGCCGCACCCCAGCGCGTCGATGAAAGATCTCCTCTCACCTGAGGCCACGCAGCGCCGTCCATCCCATTTGCCCCATAGTATGGATCATAATGGATAGCCGGCTCTGCCAACGCCAGCTTAGCTCCACGTCTCGCAGATATTACCTGGCAAGGCCGGAGAAACTTCTCATTATTGCGCGCTCTTTCGCCGAAATTCTGCCTTTGCTCGCGAGAGCGCGCAGTTTTTCGTCCGGCCAAGTATCAGCCTTCCACTGCTCGAATCGATCCGAGGCTCAGTAAATTCGAGCGGTTTGGGACAACTGCCTTTGCTAGGAGTGGCAGACGCGAATGATGGCTCCACTTATGAACTTTGGCGCCACCATGAAAGGGGCCTAAAGCGCGCATTAGTTAAGCTGATGGATCGTCTGAACGCCATTTTGTTGATGCCTTCGAGAGTTCTAGGCGAGGCTGCTCTTGGAAGACCCTCGCTCCTGTTCGTTGACGAGCAGGCTTCGAGCCAAAAGCGAACGTGAGAATGCTTCGACGTAGTCCTCTGCGGGTGCGCTCACACAGCGCCAGGCAAGGAAACGGCCTCAGCGGCTCCGGGGGGATATGCTGAGGCCGTCCCTACGCCTCGCGGGCAAGCCGGAGGCGGAGCCAAGTTGACGTTGGACTGCTTTTTTTGTTCGAGCGAGCGAGACTATTCAAGTCGAACGTTCTCGGCGGACATTTTGCCAGCACGTCCAGCCCTTATCTCGTAGCTGATCTTTGCACCCTCTGCCAGCGCGGTATAGCCGGCCTTTTCAACAGCCCGAATGTGCACGAAGACATCGGGGCCGCCATCATCAGGCTTTATGAAGCCGTAGCCCTTAGTCGGGCTAAACCATTTCACGGTACCTACTGCCACCACACCACTCCAAATTGATTAAGCGGGATTTAGCCAGAGTTCCTGCTGAGCATCAAGACCATCTCCAGTGCGAACCTTGTTGTTTGGCCGAGCGGTCTTCGCTAGTGACTGCGGTGAAGACTTCACGCGATCGCCGCGACTGCCGATCTGTCATCTCCGCGCGCAGGCTCAACGAGCAACCGGGGACGCTCTCAGACCGGAATGTTCTGTCTCATGTCAATCGATGTCGCGGCTGCCGCAAACGGCGTTGTCGCATTCTCGACGTTTGCCGCAATCGGGCCGAGCTCCGGCTGACATGCGCGCCTATTAATGTCCGCAAAAGGGATCCTCGCTCGACTCCAATCAAAGGAGAACAAGCTGGTACAAGACTTGCTGTCCTGATTACGGACCGCAACGTTGGAGAAGCGCATGTACAATGTCCTCCGCCGCAACAAGTTTCCCGACGCCGCTCAAGCCAACACACAGCTCGCTACTCTCAGCTATAGAACCACGGACTATCCTATCATTCGATGCACTAACGCTGCGCTCAGCAAGCATACCGCAAAGAGCCGCATGCTCTTCAGGCTAGGCGCTGACCTGCGATGCAGAGATCGGGGCTGTTGCCTGACTCGCGCTAGACTGGCTCGCCCCCGCGGACGATCCGGATCGGCCGAGCTTTGTACAGAGCTTAGGTGCCCATCTCCACTGTCCTGGGAAGTAGCAGGATGGCCACATCACGTCGATCAGCTCCATTTATAGAGCGGATCGGCGCGTTGGACTGTCCTGTCCTGGACTGCGGAGGCTTCGATCCCTAGACGTTGCTTCACGCGAAACGCGGCCGGTGGCGAGAAATGACGCTGTCTCGGATTTAGTGACGGAGAACCAAGAAGCGGGATGGAACTATGTAAAGGAGGCGCATCAAACGACGCAAGTCCAGCCTCCTTATCCGAGGTCATGAGGTCGCTATGAGCATGTTCAGCTTCATCGAATGCGCAAATCGAACGCAATCTCTCCCGCTATTGTTCGACCTTCTTGTGAGCGGCGCGAGCAAGGAGGGTTTCAGTGAAGTCGCTTACGCAGCAGTGACCTTTCCCGAGCCGCTTCGCCTGCCCCGCTGCGCGCCGCCCCTCATTGCCGTGAGCTTTTCGGCCGATTGGTGCCACCGCTATCTAGATCGCAAATACTACGCTGTTGATCCGGCGGTCCACCGAGCGCCAATGTTTTCGGGGCCGTTTCTCTGGGAACAACTTCGCCAACGATGTAAATTAAGACCAGACGAGCAACGCGTATTGGAGGAATCCAGACAGGCAGGCCTGAAGCATGGCGTCAGCGTGCCCTTGTTCGGCGCTTTCGGGCGCGTATCTGTGGTGTTATTTGCATCCCAGCTCGACGATGCCGATCCTCAGGGCCAAGTGCCTCGATTAGCGGCGCTGGCCTCTAATTTTCACCTCGCATTTTCGGAGATCGCGCCGCCAGCGGATAGTAGCGGCGATACGGAAGAGATTTTGTCCGAACGGCAAAAAGAGTGCTTGAGCTTGGTGGCTAAAGGCAAGTCGTCCTGGCATATCGGCAAGCACCTGAACATTAGCGAGAATACAGTGAATTTTCACATTAGGAGCGTGCGCCAGAAAATGGGAACAAGGACACGCACGCAAGCGCTCCTTAAAGCCATTCAGCTTGGTCTCATTGACTGCTCCGAAATTGACTCCACCCCAAGCGAACAGGCTAGTCCGCTACGGCGAGGGCGCGTTAACAGGTTCCGGTGATGCCTCTCCTTCTAACGAAGCCGATGTTCTTTGAACATTATCGTCCTATTTTTTCATCTCGATCAATCGCTAACCTTGGTAGTTGACGCCGGAGCTGGATGAAAGCGCCAGGGGCCGACGGCGGCCTCGTCAAGGAGCTGAAGGAACGCGCCTTTCGAACAAAAGTATCAGTATAAGAGACAAACTGACGATTGGACTGTATCTGTTTAGCCAACGCTCTGCGCTTTGCGTGGCACCCGGGGTGGCTGCGAGGTGCTATCAGTCAGCCAATGCGCAGCATCACGTGTGACACCCGCGTGAGGCAGCTCCTTCGCATCGTACCATGGTTGATTCGATCTTTTTCGAAGGACTGCGCCGTAGCGTAAGTCAACATCAACGCGTATATAGATCCCACTATGTTTTTCTTCAACTCGCATACCGATCACCGCGCTTCCCTCCATGCTTCGGACGCCGACATGCTGAGCGTCGAAGCCGCTCGCAAGGTCGAGCACTTTCTTAGGCATCGCGATGGACGCAAGGAAACTCCCCTTGTTTCTTTGGCGGGCCTTGCTCGTGGGATCGGAGTTGGTTCGATCCATCTCAAGAATGAAGGTCATCGTCTCGGCCTTGGGAGTTTTAAAGCGCTGGGCGGTTCTTATGCTGTGATCCGCCTAGTGCTCGAGGAAGCAGCTCGGAAGCTCGGTCGCAATGTTGAGCTATCCGAATTGCACGCATCTGACATTCAGGCCGTCGCGCGAACCATGACGGTCTCATGCGCCACGGATGGCAACCATGGCAGATCCGTTGCTTACGGCGCAAAGCTGGTTGGGGCAAAATGCGCCATTTTCGTTCATGCAGGCGTGAGCAACGAGCGCATCGCCGCCATTGCTCGCTTTGGCGCGCAGATGATCCGCGTCGAGGGCAACTATGACGATTCAGTTGCTGAGGCAACTCGAGTTGCGGCAAAAAGCAGTTGGATTACGGTGTCTGACACGTCCTGGCCCGGTTACGAGCGCATCCCGGGGCTGGTGATGCAGGGATATACCGCCCTATTGAGTGAGGCTCTGCGTCAATTGCGTGAACCTCCGACTCATGTGTTCGTTCAGGCCGGCGTTGGTGGACTCGCCGGCGCGATTTCCGGACATTTCTCGATCCTGTTCGGCAAGGCGCGGCCGTTCTTCACGGTTGTCGAGCCCTCACGGGCGGCGTGCCTCCTCGAAAGCGCGCGAGCCGGGCATCCTGTCAAAGTGGATTCCGGGCAACCCACCGTAATGGCAATGCTCGAATGCTACGAACCTTCGCTCATCGCCTGGCGCATCCTTTCGCGCGCAGCTGACGCGTTCATGACCGTCGACGACAAGGACGCAATCAGCGTAATGAAGCGGTTGGCAAATCCGAACGATAGCGATCCAGCTGTTGTTGCTGGCGAAAGCGGTGGTGTTGGCCTTGCAGGGTTAGTCAAGGCTGCGTGCAATCCAACTCTGCGCGCCAAGATTGGGCTTGGACCGAATGCACGAGTTTTCCTGATCAACACCGAGGGTGCGACCGATCCTCGTCTTTACGAAAAGTTGGTTGGCATGGCGCCTGCGCACGTGATCGCCAAAAACAACAGGTCTATCAAGGAAAGGTCGACAAATAACGCAAGCTCGTGAGCCTTTAACGGTCTGCGCGCCTGCTCGCATAGAAGCGGTTGGCCGACTTTTGCTACCGCCACGATAGCAACTTTATTCTCCGAATTGTCCCGAAGGTCTCTCTTTTGCAACCCGCTTACCCTCCTCACGCTGCCGATGAGGAAAGGCGTCGGTGCGCTATAATGGGCAAATAGTGCCCCGGTCGCATAGAACTTCTGACCATTAATGTGATAAGCGTCGCCATCAGGGGTCATCGTCGTCTGGCAAATGCCGATATGCTTGCTTTTGGCTTCTGAGACCGCGTTGCCAAAACGATAGCCTTGCAAGACCTGACCAAACCAGAAGTGCTTCTGCTCTTCCGAGCCAGTCAGTCCCAATAGGTCCAGGACTCTGAGATGACTTTGCGGAATCTACCCAAGCGTAACCGGCATGAGCTCCCACGTCTGCGGTGATCAGCGGGCGCGTGGGTAGCGGATCGGCATCCAATATTGGCGCATGGCCTCGACGACCGCTGGAATATCGGCGTGGGCGTTACGCAGAAAGTCGGCGGTCTCGCGGCCGCTTCGGGGTGGTCCAAGCATCGGCCGCCCCTGATCGTCGCGACAGTGCAACAGAATGGGCAGTAGCAGGCCGTGATTGACATTGCTGGTGTCCAGCAACGGTGCCCACGCCGACAGCCTGAGCCGCATCGCGGCATGGAAGCCCTGGCACCAGGGACGCGGATCGACGTCGCCATTGATTTTGCGCCGGTGCATCGGGGCGAACTGGGCAGGCGCGGTCGAAAGGATCTGGCTGATCTCGTTATGGCGCAGCGCGACGGCGGAGATCGCAGCAAACTCCGGGGTGCCGCCGTGGTTGAAAGCGTCGGCATCGATGGCGAGCAGCGGGCAGATCCAGTCGAGCGGGCTCATCGACACCGGTCCGGCCACGATCGCGGCGACGTAACCGTCGAGCATGGGGAGATTGGTGGCGGCGGGATGCCGATCGACGCGAGCCTGGAGCCATCGCTCGAGGTCCGTAAGCGGCATCGCGACGGCGGCCATCGACGACGATGCTTTATGGCGACGTGGGCTCACGCGGCTGCCTGCGCAGTGCGCTGGCGGGCAGCCTTCCAGTTCCAGGCAAGCAGCTCGTGGAGCTGATGGCTCTTGGTGCGCCCGCAGACGATGCGCTCCAGCACGTCGGTCAGATAGCCCTGCGGATCGAGCTCATGGAGCTTTGCGGTGTTCACGATTGACGCCAGGATCGCCCAGCTCTCGGCACCGCCTTCGCTGCCGCTGAACAACGAGTTGCGCCTCCCCATGGCAATCGGGCGTATGGAACGCTCGACCGTATTGCTGTCGACCTCGACGCGGCCGTCGCGGAGAAACAACGTCAACCCGTCCCAGTGGTTGAGCGCGTAGTTGATGGCCTCCATCAGCTTCGACTGGGAGAAGAGCTGGTCGACCATGGCGGTCAGCCGTGCCCTGAGCGCCGCCATCAACGGAGCGGCCCCGGTGCGGCGGGCGGCCAGCCGCTGCTCGGCACCGCTGCCGCGGATCTCCGCCTCGAGCGCATAGACCGCTTGCAGCCGTTCGATCACCTCGCGCGCGAACGGCGACTGCGTCGTCTTGTAGACCTCCACGAATTTGCGCCGGGCATGGGCGAGACAAAAGGCGAGCTGGATCGCGCCGCCATGACCGCGGGCGAGCGCCTTGTAGGCGGCATAACCGTCCACCTGCAGAATGCCGGAAAAGCCCGTCAATTGTCCGGCGATCTCCTCCGTGCCGCGGCCGTCGGCGAACACGTAGGCGACCGCCGGCGGCGCGGGGCCACCCCATGGCCGGTCATCCATCGCATGCGCCCAGAACTGGCAGATGCGGGTGCGATGTCGTCCGGGATCGAGCACCGGCATCGGCGTCTCGTCGCAGAACACGCGCGGCGCGGCCTGGATCGTGCGCAGCTGGAGCTCATAGAGGCTCCTGAGCCACCAGGCCGCACGCTTCACCCAGCCGGCGAGCGTCGCCCGGTCGAGATGGACACCCTGGCCGGCCAGAATTTGCACCTGTCGGTACAGCGGCAGATACCAGGCGAACTTCGAGACCACCACGTGGCTCACGAGTGCGGTCGAGGCCATGCCGCTCTCGATCAGGCGCGGCAGCACCTTCGCTTGGACCACACCATCGGTGCAGCTGCGGCAGCCATATTTGGGACGGATCGTGCGCAGCACCCGCAGGATCGCCGGGATGATGTCCAGCACCTCGCTGACATCCTCGCCGATCTTGTGGAGCTGACCCTGGCAGCACGGGCACGCGGTTGCCTCCGGCTCCAGCACCTGCTCGCAGCGCGGCAGGTGCTTTGGGAGTGCGCCGATGTTGCGGCGCGCCTTCTTGCGCACCTTGCCGGGCGGCTTCGCCGCAGGCGCATCGTCGTTGGCCTGCACAGGCAACGTGGCGTCGGTCTCGAGATCGCCCAGCTCAAGCGCGAGTTGCTTGTCCACGAGCACCGCAAGTCGCTCCGAGCGCTTCCCGAAGATCATCTCCTTGAGCGTCTGCATTGCTACGCGCAGCTTCTCGTTCTCAGCGTCAAGCGCGAGCACCATCTCGGTCAGAGCCGCCGGATCGGTCGGGAGAGCGTCGGGACGAATCGCCATGATCAGACGATACATCCGCGCGACCCGTGCTCCAGCGAAATCCTCACCCCTCAGCCGACAACGGTCGGCTGCTTCACAGACTTAGGCGACACACGCGTCCACTCAAGCCCGTCGAGCAGCATCGCAAGCTGCGTCGCACTGAGATGCACAACGCCGTCGCGGATCGGCGGCCAGGTGAAACGTCCTTGGTGCAACCACTTCGTTACCAACACCATGCCGCTGCCGTCCCACGCCAGAAGCTTCACTCTGTCCATGCGCTTGCTGCGGAACACGAAGACGTCGCCGCAGTACGGGTTCGCGCGCAGGGCTTCGCTCACCAGCGCCGACAGCGTGTGCACCGACTTGCGAAAGTCGACCGGCTGGGCCGCCAGCACCACCTTGAGGTCAGACCGTAGCGCGATCACCGGATCCCTCGAAGCGCGGCCAGCACCGTCGCAAGCGTCGCCAGCTCCACGCCCGGCTCGACCCGGATGCGCGCCCCGTTCATCTCGATCTCGACCACTCCACAGACCTTGCCCGGCGGCGCGGCAATCTCAAAGGGCTTCATCTGTACCGGCGAAATACACTCGGACTCGCCAGCTCTCCCGCCATCGCTCTCGGCACCAATTTGGATCGGCACGAAGTTCTGGGCTTTGCCGGCTACCGCCGCCGCTACCTGGCGTCGCCACACCGTGAGCAGTCCGCGGGAAACGCCATTGCGCCGCGCCACCTCGGAGATGTTCGCACCCTCCTCAAAGCTCTCCGCAGCGATCCGGGCCTTCTCCTCGCTCGTCCACCGTCGCCGCCGGCGCTCCCCAGTGATCACCTCGACGCGACGATAAGAGTCGCCTTCCTGCCTGGCATCAAGCATGGCATTTACCATCGCTTCACCTCCACCTATCACCTCATGCCAGGCTGTATCCCAAGCGAACCGCGCGATGACGAGGTGGAGGCCTCATGCCGGTTACACCCAAGCGAGGGATCTGCGGCCGAGATGATCTTGAGCACTTCTGCAACCGTCACGGAGGAGACGCCGGCCCCACCATAAGCCTTCGGTACGGTGATGCCCCAAAGACCGCTTGACGAAAAGCGATCAAGCTCGGCTACCGGCAGATGCGGTTCCCGATCGCGCGCAGCAGCTTCGAGCGCTAGTTCGGCGGCCACTTTGTGCGCAGTGTCAATCGCCTCCGTATCAGAACTGATGAGTTGCGCCCTTGGGACGACATGGAATTCCGGCTCTCGCCCGGCTCGATCGGCACGTTCAACTAGTATAGTCATGAAGAACTCCCAAGGCCGGATAGGTCGCCCCCCGGGCTGGCCGACGCCTTGACGTGCGTTCCTCACCTTAGCCTGATGGCCCATCTGTTGCGGCATGGAGACGTTTCGGAACTGGCGTTCGACCTATTCTCCCCCTTCGTAAAAGAGCTCTAGCGGCAGGCCGACCAGAGATTTTCCGATCCAGTCCCGAGCGATGATGTTCGATGGGCCCATGGCAATGGCCGCGCGCGCGTCGCGAAAGGAACGTTCGATCGGCCCTCGGTGATAGCCGTAGCCTCCGGTCACTGTTAGCGCAGCGGCTGCAACTTTGTTCGCCACCTCGGCGGCATGCACCTTGAACTCGGTTAGCGAGATCAGGATTTCGCTCTGCGGCTTGCCGGCGCGCCAGAGTTCGTCCAGCCTTGTTGCCAGTTCGAGCCGCCACGGCCGCAATGATTCGACGAGCACCTTGGCCGCACCGAGCTCCTGCCGGATCGCTTGGTAATCCGCAAGTCTCTTGTTCCGATCCTTGTGCACGAAACTCTCAGTGTGCTTGACGGCGGCATTCAACGCGCCGCGGGCAAGGCCTTCCCAGACGGCGCCGAGCCCGATCAGATAGACGGGTGAGACACCATTGTAGATGATTTCCTTGCCTTGCCCTTCTGCGCCGAGCCGGTCCCGCCGCTGTACCCGCACGTTGTTGTAGTGGATGGGCCCCGAGTGATTGGCGCGCACGCCGAGGGCGTTCCAAGGCTTCGATTCGATCCCCGGAGACTTGCCGTGCACGATGAAGAGGACAATGTCGGCCTGATCTTTGGCGCCGGGCGTGCGTGTCTGGACCACATAGAAATCGGCCTGACCGGAGCTCGTCGTGAATGATTTCCTCGCATCGAGCAGATAATCGTCGCCATCGCGTGAGGCTTCGGACAGATTGTACCACCAGTGTCCGCCGGTCGCGCGTTCGCTGGTCGAATATGTGCCAAGAAGGGTGCCGTTCTTCGCTTTGAGCCAGCGTTCCTTCTGGTCATCGTTGCCATACAGGTTGACCGTCTGAGCCGCGCCGACATGCATGACGTAGACGAGGCCCGTCGATGCATCGACCTGACCAATGCGATAGGCAGCTTCGGCGAAATCCGCATGGCCTAGGCCAAGACCGCCAAACCGGGTCTCGTTCAAAACGCCGGTCCAACCCGCTTCCGCCAACGCCTTCAGATTCTCTTTTGGAAAGCGGCTTTCGAGATCATTGCGATCAGCATTGGTTCTTACGGTCGCGTCGATGGCAGCATCCAGCCGAGAATAGAGGTCGAAGTTCTGCACCAGCTTGGCTGTAGCCATAGTCAGTCTCTCCTTTTTCCAGCGAATTCAAGCCACGGCGTGCGTCAGCACTTTCCTTCTGCACTCAGTTTGGACAGAGTCCCGAAGTAAGCGCGCCTTAATGTCGTCGCGGGTGCGCAAGGCGATTGATGCGCAGGACAGGACGCTATGGCCGTTCCCGAAAACGACTGCATGGGCCGAAAAGCGTAGCGCGACCGCCGAATTCCGTTCAGCTACCAGGATCGAGAGGCCCCGCTCTTTGTTGAGCTGCTTCGAGGCTAGGAAAATGCTCAACAACGACCTTCAAGCACGGGAACGCCCCCGGACCGAACTAACTTAGCGGGCGACGCATGTACGAGGTCGCAACCATCAAAGATGATCCGCCCGCCGGCCACCTGGTCGCATCGCGCCGGCAGGAGTCCCGAGATTGACTGAAGGGTTGTCGCCTTGCCCCCTCCGTCGGCGCCGAGCAGAGCGACGACCTCGCCGCGCCGAACCGCCAACGATGCCTCGGTTGCGGCAGGGATAGCGTTGTTGCACGTCGCCGCCATGAGCGCAAACGTTCCATTCGGCCAACGCTCGCTGCGCCACGTTCTCGCCTCCGGGAACGGAAAGGTTCTTCGGGAGTCCCCTCATCCAGACGAAGCGCACTCTCTTCCGTCACAATCCCAGTCACTTGGCTGCCTCTCCTTGCAGCGCCTATTCGGCAGCCTCAGCGCGCACGAGTTGGTTCGCTTCGAGTTCGCGGACCAGCGGGATTACGTGCTTGCCGAAATACTCGACCTCTTCCTGAAAATGGAGGAATCCGAGCAGGATCAGATCCGCACCAGCGCCCTTGAGCTCGATAATGCGTTCGGCGACCTGTTGCGGGGTGCCAATCAGGTTGGAGCGGAAGCCATCATTGTATTGAACAAGATCCTGAAATGTGGATTTGGCCCAATTGCCCTCGCGCTCCGGGCTGGCATTACCGGCATTCTGAACCTCATGATGGAAGCCACGTACTGCATCGGGGATCGCCTGCTCGATGATCTCACGCAACACCTCCTTCGCCTCGTCTTCCGTTTCTCGGACGATACCGAAGGCGTTGATTCCAATCTTGGTTTGCCAGTTTTTGCCGAAGGCCTTTTCCTTGGTCCTGATGTCCTCAACTTGGGTCTTCAGAGCATCTGGCGTGTTGCCATTGGTGAAATACCAATCGGACACGCGAGCTGCCATGTCCCGGGCTGCCCGCGAGGAGCCACCCTGAAAGATCTCCGGTAACGGATCGAGCGGCTTTGGCTTGAGTGAATAGTCGTTGAACCGATAGAAGTCGCCTTTCAGGGTAAACGTTTCCTCGGTCCAAGTCCCGCGAAGCGCGTTGATGAATTCCTCCGACCGGCGGTAACGCTCGTCATGATCCAACCAAGGCTCGCCGATCGCGTGGAATTCGCCGCGAAACCAGCCCGATACGATGTTGACCGCAACGCGCGCATTGGTGAGCTGGCTGATCGTCGCAATCTGCTTTGCGGCCAGCGCCGGGTTCCAAGGCCCTGGAAGAAGCGCAGCGATAACCTTGAGCTTCTCGGTCGCGGCAAGGAGCGCCTGGGAGAAGCTGACGGACTCGTGCTGATTGTCGGCGCCATAACCTGCAGTGAATCGGATCTGACTCAAAGCATAGTCGAAGCCGGCTTTCTCGGCGATCTGGGCAAGCTTGCGATTGTAATCGATATCCCAGCTGGTTCGTTGCTCAATCGAAGAAATCACAAGGCCGCCGGATACGTTCGGCACCCAGTAAGCGAACTTGATTGGATTCTTGTTCACAGTCATCCTGGTTGTCCCTCAAGATTTAGGCTTGCGCGGAGAAGAGCGACGATCTGAGACGGGCAGCGCCCAGCCGTCACGCCCGTTGAAACGGGCGCGGCTCACGTGCTATTCACAGACGTCGTCTAAGCTATTGGTTCAGGAAGAACGACATTCGCCTCGGACTCAATCCGAGCCGCAATACAATGGCGCCACACGCGTACGCCCAAACGCACCGGCAAGCCGCGGACTCCGTCAAATCACTCGCTTGGTCGACAGTGCTGTTACGCATCAAGAACGTCCCTGGTCGGCATCATTCCTCATTATCCTCTCAGAGAACTTGCGTCCGCGCGAGTCGAAGACAAACTATTTTTCCGGCGGTTGAAATAATCCGATTTTGTAATTCTTCGTCAAACGCGACATTTGTTGCGCGAATGAGACGCTCTCCTTGAATGGAATGCTACATTCTTGTCGCCACGATCGCGACCACAACCAGATTATCGGCGGAAGGAAAGTCGCTCCTCTTTCAACAGCTCGAGTTTGCATCCCTCTTCGCGCTTAAACTTTCTCGCAACTATTCGCTATGCCGCCCTTCGAGGCTCTGCCATCGCCAGCGCGACGAGGGGTAAGGATCATAATTGCTAAATCCAGATCAAGCGCGACTTATTCCGAAGATGTCAGGACTCGAACATTCAAGGAGATGGCCCGAGGCTCGCAAAGTTGGCACGTGTTTTGAACGAGAGACCTCAACCAGAACAGCTCACTGGGAATCGAGGTGTTATCGCACAAGATCAGTGCCTGCCGTCGACCTTGATGTGCGACGCTTACTAACTGCCCGCGATCTCGAACGCAGCTGTTCCTGCCGAGCGTGTCCCAAGAGTTCCTCTCGTTGCAAACTCGAAAAGTTCGCTAGGTCGCTTCCTTCGAGGACTGTTGCAGGCCCGCGACGCCTATCAACGCGAACACACTCGTAGCCTGCTTTAGGGGCGGCGTGATGACGCTCCCAGATCGACGAAGCAGCGAAGCCCGCCAAGGAGATCCGATTGAAGGGTCAACTGGCGAGCGTTCGTTCTGAAGCGGTCGTAAGCGCAACCATGTGAGGGACGAGAAGAGCTTGGAACGGAAACGAAATGCGGCCGACGACACTCCATTGGTGCATCCGCTCTGTGCTCGTTCAGAGGCACCCGGGGTGCGATCTAGCTTTGTAACTTTAGCGCTCAAATAGAGACTTGGAAGAGGCATCATGACAGCGGAGACGGGCATCAAATCTGCGCACGCAAAAACGCAGGCAACCACCGTTTGGACGCTTGTGCTGGGCTTTGCCGCAGACCCATTGGCGCGATGGAGTTGGCCTGAGCCAAACCAATATCTTGCGAGCATGCCTCAGTTCGTTAAGGCCTGCGGCGGACGAGCATTCGAGCATGGAACGGCATACGTGACGGAAGGGATTCGCGCGGCGGCCCTCTGGCTGCCACCCGGCGTGCAGCAAGATGAGGAGGCGCTCGATGCAATTATGGCTCACTCCCTACGCCCGGAGATCACCGAGGATATGGCACAGCTACGGCTGGGAATGGCCGAACATCATCCAGCCGAGCCCCATTGGTATCTGCCTCTCATTGCCACCGATCCGAACTGGGTGGGAACGGGACTTGGCACCCTGCTGATGAAACACGCTCTGAAACGATGTGATTCGGAGGGCACTGCCGCCTATCTCGAAAGTTCAAACCCCGAAAACATTCCCTTTTACGAGCGTCACGGCTTCAAGGTCATTGGTGAGATACAGCATGGCGATTCGCCGCCGCTAACGCCAATGCTCCGGACGGCCCATTGACCGAAATTCGGCGCAGAGAAGCTTCGCGCGCTCCCGTCAACGTTGTTGTTCCGCAATGCCTGACGGTCAGTCGTGTTGGAGGATCTCGCAAGCGGCTTGCAGGTGCTTTCTCCCGGAGAAGGCCCACCCTGGTCTTCCCACAATACGCCAGTAGCAAAGATGGCTTGCCAGCTGTGCGCCAATTCCAGCAATGAGACGCTCCGCGCGCTCGAAGTCGCGACGGCCCGAATGCCTACCGAAGCCTGCCGCCTTCGATATGGCACGCTGCCTGCTCTGTTCACGTCTCACCACGTCCCTCGGCGGGCATAGGGAGGACTCGGCGCTTTATCGTTTCAGGGCGTCAGGTCGGCTCGGGCCTGGTCGGCGCGTCCTACTCAAAAACAGGTGAAACGGTAAGCTCTGGGACCGCGATGGCCGCAAGCTGTCAGCAACTGACCTTTGCACTATGGGGCCGAAGCTGTAAGCCTCTCGTCAGCATGGGCGAGATCCTGAGAAGGTGGCCCTTCATGTAGATGCTAGCAGTGCGGGCGCTCAGATCGGCACGCCCTTCATAGCTAGAGGCTGCAGCCGTTTTTGAGGGCGGATCGTGCGTGGCGCCCATCACAGCTCAAAAGGACATCTTCGAGGCTAGCACCCCAGGGAGCAACGACAACGCGCAGATCTCTGAGGCCCGACTATCACGGAGCGAAGTCGAGGATAACTGCCTTCAGTCGGCGTGTCCTTTGCTGGCACAGCAATGTTTGTCGTGGATCTGTTCAGGCCGGCCAAGTGCCTGGATTTCGGCTGCGACAGCAACTTGTTTCTTTTCAATCGGAATCACTGGCGCTCGACGATTTTCGTTCCTCGAACGTCGCGTCAATGATCTGATAAAACGCCATAGGGCTATTGGCGACCTCCCACACCGCCAAAATGATGTGATAGCCGCTGCGTTTGGGTAGCTCACACGTGTGCACGGTGAGCTTCGGAGGCATCAGATTGGCATTCGGATCCCAGAACGGCTGGCCGAGATGCTCAATCGTGCAGAATGGCTTCAGCTCGAACTGCGCGCGCGTGAGAGGGATTGATGGATTCCAGCCTATCCGTGTGATGAAGTAGTTCCAACGACGTGTTAGTCGAACCGTGCTGTATTCCCACTTGAAATTCTGCTTCGCGCCCGAGCGCAGCCGAATCTTCTCCCAGCGCGTTGGCGTCTGCTCATCGAGCAACGGCACATCACCGCGAACGCTACTACCGGCGATGTGGCCATCCTTTGGTGGCGTCGCGTTTTGCACGTCGGTCGGTGCGATCGAGTCAAGCAGCCCCCCGTCCACGGCCGGGAAGAACTTGCCGCTTTCCATGGCATTTGCTCTCCACAGATTAATTGGACAATCTTTGTTCCTGTGCTGGGTACACAGCACAACGCGTGAGGCTGGTTCGGTGAGACGACCTTGTGCGTACGCGCTCGTAACGGCGAGCAGCGATACGGCGCTAGTCAAAAGTGTACTGGACCGGTGTCGAATTACATAGCTCATGGTTCTTCTCGCAATTGACGAGTTTGTCTTTGAAGAATGGCCGCGAAACTGAAGAAGGTGGCCGCGGGTAAGCAACAGCAGTTGCCCGGCAGTGTCGCCGCCGCTGCAGATCCTTAGCGCGCACGTCGCGATCGCAGCGCGCATGGTGAACCGCGCGCTCAGCTCTCGTGTCACCCTAGAGCTTTTCTGATGACTGCGCGCGTGCTGGTCAGCTTGGCAGTACAACGCTTGGGGTAATGGCTTCATGTACTTCTCTTTAGCCATAAGGAACTCTCGATCAGCTCTCCTTCACTTAGAATCAGCGTGAGTTTTGGGTTCGGCGCCCTGTCGGATGACAAGCCACCTGGAATGTCGCGGTGCGGGGCGACCACGGCGGGTCACCATGCATTGAGGCAGACGGGAAGCTAAGTCTTCTCGCACTTTCGCGAAGCTCGGCCACGTTTCAGTCTGGCAGTCATAGCCGCCGCCTTCTCCACGCAAAAGCCCCAAGCCAGTAATTGAAGGTGACCGCGGTGCAGTGGCGAAATCTTCCCAGGTTCGATCGGCCAGACAAAACGATAGTGCGACATCTATGGCATCGGTTTGAACCCAATTGAGCAATCGTCATCTGAATTCGTCTGACAAGTGCCGCTGATGTTCTCGCTGCAACTAGCGTGCCGTTGGCGCTTTGCGGCTGCTATACGAGCGATGTCACGACATGTTTCACGCTGCGCCGAACCCACTTTGTGTCGGTCCGCCCGCATAGTGGCACGAAGCCGACGTCGACCAGGGAGAGACCAGCGGCGATGCACTCGCGCGGGATGGCTCAGTTCCTGCATGGCGGCAGGCCATCATGTAGCGAGCGCTCTCTAAAGAATAGTGCTTGGTAGTCGTATTGAAAGAGTCGGAAGTCTCACGTGATGCGCAAGGCGTCTATTGCTGCTGTTGCAGTGTTCGTCTCATTCCATGCTATTGCAGATGACAATTTGATGACGGCAGCCAGACAGAGTTTGAAGCCGATTCCCTCTGCGACCCCCACGGTTAAGGACAATCCTGTCACTGCCCAGAAGGTCGAACTCGGTAAGATGTTATTCTTCGATCCTCGCCTTTCGGCAAGCGGGATCATTAGCTGCAAGACCTGCCATAATCTTGGCACCGGTGGGGTCGACGTCGGTCCGACCTCAGTTGGCCACGGCTGGCAAAAGGGAGCGCGTCGCGCGCCAACCGTCTACAATTCGGTGTTTAATGTCGCGCAGTTCTGGGACGGACGCGCGCCGGATCTCAAGGCACAAGCCAAGGGACCCGTTCAGGCGAGCGTCGAAATGAATGCGACTCCGGATCACGTGTTGAACACGTTAAACTCGATGAAAGACTATGTCAGGATGTTCAAGCAAGCGTTTCCGGATGATACACCAGCTATTAGTTTTGACAATTTTGCGAAAGCACTTGAGGCTTTTGAAGCAACTCTCACAACGCCGGCGGCTCCGTTCGATCAGTACCTTAATGGCGCCGTCGACGCGCTGGATGATCAGCAGAAAGAGGGATTAAAGCTGTTCATGGAGAAGGGATGCGCTTCTTGCCACAACGGAATCAATATCGGTGGGCAGGACTTCGTACCGTTTGGTGTGCTTGAAAAACCCGACAGCAAACTGCTTCCCGCGGCCGACAAGGGACGGTTCGCAGTCACCAAGGTCCTCAGCGACGAGTACGTATTCCGCGTTGCACCCTTGCGCAACGTCGCTTTGCGGGCTCCCTACTTCCATTCGGGTCAGGTTTGGACGCTCAAGGAAGCCGTAGGTGTTATGAGTGAAGTCCAGCTCGGTGCCAAGCTCAGCGAGAAGGAGAACAGCGATATTGTTGCTTTTCTCAATTCACTGAGCGGGCGCCCACCCAAGATCGCGTATCCGATATTGCCGACGCGCACAACGGAGACACCGTCCCCATCATTAGGCCCATAGTGTCGTTCTCCGTACTCCACGATCACGATCACGCAGGTTATCAAATGAATATGCGTCAGGTCGATCCTCCCAACTGTCTCGTTTGGCGCGACCGCTAGTCTCAGCGAGCCGCAGGCCCCAACTGCTGTTCTGGCTTCTCAAGGAGCCGCACTGGATGTTGATAACGAACTGAACAGCATCGTACGATGGATTGCGAGCTGGTCAACGGAGGTCGGATGAGCACGGTCATTAAAAATCTGCTTGCCCGAAAGCAGAAGCTTATCGAGCAGCTTGATTCGGCCCAAGATGTTCGGCAGCGCGAAAGGATCGAGCAACAGCTCGAGCAGATAAGAACCGCCCTGGATTTTCTTGATCGGCCTAATCAGGTGAGCAAGTGAAGCCGCGAGACCGAAGCCGAGCGAAATCTGATATGGAGTTTTGGCTTTCAAGCCAGGGCTTGTTCTGATCACGTCCGCCGTGCCTCAGCACGTCATCACTCCCCTGATAGGCCATATGCCGCCGAAGACGTGCTGCCAACATTAGCTGAGCCTTTCCCGAATTAACTCGCTGCGGCGACATCAAGCTTAATGCAGGCGTTTGGTTGCGGCGGTTCTGAGGGGCGCTAGGCTCCGCAGACCGGTCATTGCTCGTCCGGGTCCAGCCGAGCCGAGGTCGCCGCGCCATATACTCGGCGCGGCGCTTCGTTCGTTGGAAGGCGTTATCGGGCGAGCTGCTGTTCCTTACTCGGGCTGGTCGCCCTGGGGCAACCCGCAGGGACAGGGAGCGGCGGAGCCGCTACAGTTGCGCGACAACTGAATGGTCGGGCGCCCAATCACTCTGGCGCGATCATCGCAAGGCCAGCTTCGATTACTGAGATTTCTTGGGTTATCTGCTCGACGGCTTGTCTTGGATCGATGCCCGTGACGCTTCTTAGTTGCCTCAGCAGCTCCCGCCGATGCGCAAGAAGGTCCTCTAGCGCGTCACGATCCCTTAGCCTGACATAGCCCTTGACAATTAACTCAACCGAAAGCGACATCTATCTCTCAAACAAACAGTTGCTTTGAATGGCCCATTTACCAGGTCACGACAGTAGCATGCAGCATTGCACAGCGGAAACCATAACCGGTAATGCTAACGAGCGAAGCTCGTTGTCCCGCATATCGAGGGCGCTCATTGTGCTGCAGCCGCGGAGCTGCCTATGTTTCGCGTAGCCGGCTGCTTCGCGGCAAGGGGCCGCCGCTTTCAGAGGCGGTGGCCCCGCCAACGCGAGCGACCATTGCACAACGACAACCAATGACATGGGTCGGCGCCATTCTATCGTTCGCGACTCCTCTGTCGAAAGGCGCTGGCATACGGCTCAACGAAAGGAAGCACCTGCGTCCTGACATATGTCCTTCTCACTCGAAATCAGCCGCAGGGCGGGTTTGGTCGCCGTTCTCCGCACCACGCGAGGGTCAAATCAGTTCAATCTGCACTTACCATGCAGTAAAGCTAGGCCTTCGCGTTTCCTCCCGCTTAAGCCGACGGAGGTCTTTCAGCTTTAGACGGCTCTGCTGGGTACGCGATCGTATTGATCCATGACATTGTGGCTAGCCCGACCTGTATCCAGCACGAAGCCGCGGTCAGCAGGGCTGCGAGTCCAACAGGAGCAAGATCTTTCCTATCATGCCCAACGAAGGCACGCTGGTTGCGGAAAGGGATGGCGATGTCTGTTAGGTGACAGAGTCGGTAGCAATCGTAGCCGCAATATTCTCTCCGCGTTGCTACATCTCGCAGGTAACCAGGACCTAACGGCCGAGAACAGGTCGTGCAGGTTTGCTCGCCGTACGGGGTTCGGTCATTCACCAGGATGGCTTTCATGGTATAGCCCATTAGGGTAGTCCGTCCGGCCTGAGATTTTGCAACGATTCGAGTTTCAAAAGCGTGCCAATCTCGGGCGACCGCAGATCACATGCGGAAGCGCAGGGTTGACGCGTATTCCTCGACTGTCGCGCAGTAACACCGCCTATGGCCCGGGTGGACGCTCAAGACGCATCGCGGCAATGCAATCTCCCCCAAGGTCTGTGTACACGGGGATTAATTAGGCCGCTCGCAACCAGCGAAGCCATTCTTGATCGGCCTCTCGCCGCGCCTTGAACCGCGTGATGCATTTCTTGGAACAAAGCGGCGTTCGCCAGCAGTAGTAGCGGATCAGACCGAACCTTCCACCGCAGACAGCACAGCAAATTCCTGGATCATGTTCTGAATGATGGAAGCCATTACGCATTCTCGCCTCCTATGGCGGTATTAGGTGGATATCCTTGCCCGGCGTTTCAGCACTACGCGCGCAGGCAACGTCGGCCGACCCCAAGCTGCCGGACGGTACGGAGGTCCGCGCAAGCGTTTGATGTGCATCGATTTGACGAAGCAACCACTCCATGGAACGGCTTCGCCGAGGTTAGTGACTATAAGCGCGATCCGATCTTGATTGCTGCAATCCGGCGCGAATTTGAGCCTAAATCCTGCGGCTCAAAGCCGATTTCTGGCGAATTTTAACTTGAATTGAAATGACGTGCATTTTGCCTGCACTAGAGGAAGTAAGCGCCGACTCGCACTGTCAAAGGGCAGCAAACCAATTGCCGTCCCAAGCTGCTCGATCAGCGTCATCACTGCGGGCAGCTGAGATGTGACCGCTGTGTTTGATGTGGCGAACTCAAGTGCATGCCTTACTGAGGAAGACGGACGGCAAGTCGTATGAAATTATGGCGTGGCGTTTTGTGTCGCAGCGCTCAGAAAAGGTGAGATTGCGGACGGCAGACAAATTGCCGCGCAACCACCACACGACAAGATTGGCCGGATCGGACAGAAACAGGACGGCCACCCCTCGATTGGCACTTGTTTCGCTATGCGCAGAGTCGGGACGCCCGCGCTCTTGTTCAGCAGTGATCTTCGCGCGTGATGATCATCCCGTTTTACCACGCGGCGTCGTGGCGGTCGATGTGGTCGCTAGAGCTTGATCGCCCCTATGACGTGCTCACTTACGGCTTAAGAAGTAGGTTATCGATCAGCCGTGTCGACCCGACGTAAGCCGCAGCGCATAGAGCCGCAGGATGGCTCAGGGGACTCGAGGCCGGCTCAAGCGTGTCGGCATCGACCAGCTCGAGGTACTGCAGCCGGTCGACTTCGTCCAAATGCCGCCTAGCGATCGCGACGAGCTTCTCGCATTGGCGCTCGCCGACACGAAATTCAGCCTCCGCAGCGAACAGACCGCGACTGATCGCAAGAGCCCTCCGGCGCTCTTCTTTATTGAGGTATCGATTGCGGCTGCTCATGGCGAGCCTGTCCGGCTCCCGAACGGTTGGCACGGTGACGATCTCGATCGGAAGATTGAGATCAATTACCATCCGCCGCACGACAGCGCATTGCTGGAACTCCTTCTGTCCGAAAAATGCGATATCCGGCTGCACCATGTTGAACAGCTTGCAGACGACGGTTGCGACACCTCGAAAGTGTCCCGGCCTGAACGCCCCGCACAATGATTTTGCTAGTTCGCCGGGTTCAAGAAAGGTCTCAAACTGAACCGGATAGACCTCCCGTGCCTCTGGAGCGAAGACGATCGCGACACCGGCATCGCGACACAGCTTTTCATCGCGCAAAAAGTCGCGCGGATAGGTGCTGAGGTCCTCGGTCGGCCCGAACTGAGTGGGGTTGACGAAGATACTTACGACCGTGACGTCGCACTGTGCACGACTTGCCTCGACCAACGCCAAGTGGCCGTCATGCAGATAGCCCATTGTCGGCACGAAGCCGACACGTTTGTCACGCGCTTTTGCAAGAGCGTCACGAAGCTCAGCGACCGTCGTAATCGTTTGCATGTTCGAGCTTGACATCAGGTTGGATCGGAAGGCGCCCAATTTGCGATCGCATCGCTCAACCCTACAGGAAGCCGATACGATTCTTGTGCCGCCGGGAATGCACCATTGCGGACATCTGCGGCCCAGCGGGACAGCGCCTCCTGCAATAGCCGAAAACCCTCGACATAGGCGCGGACGAATTTGGGCCGATGACTTTCGGTCAAGCCGAGCACATCATGGAATACAAGCACCTGGCCGGAACAACTGGGACCAGCCCCGATCCCGATCGTCGGTATCGTCAGGGACTCGGTCGCTCGAGCGGCGAGCTCGGCCGGGATGCCCTCCAGGACGAGAGCGAAGCATCCGGCCTCCTGCAGACTGTGGGCGTCGTCGAGCAGACGCAAGGCATCATCGGCTTTCCGGCCCTGCACCTTGAAACCACCCATCATATTGACGCTCTGCGGCGTCAGGCCGAGATGGCCCATCACTGGAATCTCGCAATCGATCAAGGCGCGTACCGTGTCGGCACGCTTTGCTCCACCCTCGAGTTTCACGGCATCGGCCCCCCGCTGCAGGAAGCCTCCGGCGCTGCGAATCGTCTCCTCGGGACTGAGGTGAAAGCTTAGAAAGGGCATATCGGCAACAAGCAAGGCATGAGGCCTTGTGCGCGCCACGGCTTCGAGGTGATGGTTCATCATCGCCATACTGACCGGTAGCGTATTGTCGAAACCGAGGCAGACATTGCCAACGCTATCCCCGACAAGGAGAATGTCGACAATGGGGTCGGCGATGCGAGCCGTGACCGCATCGTAAGCGGTGGTCATAGCAACACGCCGCCCCTCGCCTTTCCACTGCTGCAGCACTGGAATCGTGACGCGTTCAATAGGCCGGTCCGAAATGTGGCTCATCTTAAGTTTGATCCGTCAGCCGATCCGCATAGCTGGAGTCGTCGCTTGTCAGGAAGACAGCAGAAAACCGCCAGTGGCGAGCCGAAAAGACAAATGTGCGCCTCAAAAGTCAAGAACAGACGCAGCTAAACATCCAAATGGTAGCGCGATCATCAAAGGAAGGTCCTGCTCGCCATCGGATAAGGTCGGCCCGGTTCGTGGCGCGCGTCCATCTGCCAGAGAAGAAGCGGTCCCCCTCACTCGCACTGAGGACTCCGCCAAGGCGCGAGGTTGAGGTCGAGACATCTCTCACTTCCCTATATGAAATTGAGCTGCAGGTGCGAGCGCCAAACTCGACCTCGATGACTTGGGTCTTCATGCGCGGCGCAGGAGGTGAAGACGAGGACGTCGGAGAAGAGGGCGATGCCGGGGACAGCGTAAAGGCACTGCCGGAACATGCGCAGCGGCGGCCTTAGCGCACCAACCGGCAGCACGCGAACAATTGGCTCGCGTACAGCCCTTCACGCCGCGTTTACGGCCACCAATCGTCGGCGCGTCGTAGTTTTCGGCGACGCGCCGCTGCTTTTCCTACGATATCCGACGGCGCCAAGTACCCGTCGAGACACTCCAGCCTAAAAAGTTCGCAGCTCTGCCGTGCGAAGGGCTTGGATACGAGTACCACTATTAGGCCCGGCGGCTGGCCGAATTCGTTTCCTGATGGAGAAGCGTCCATGAAGTTCACTGTACCCTGCGCTACTCTGTCAGCCGATGGCTGCGTATCGTTGGCCCTGGGGCTCGACCGACTTGTGCAGCTTTGTCATTACGCTCCATACCGGCAGATGGTAAGACGCCGCGGTTCGTTCAGAGGGACGTGGTGCAGCGCCTCGATGAGAAATGAAGCCAAGGCCGCACAGGAAGCCGCGTGTTTGGCCCTTCCATGTGGCTTCGCCATCCGGTCTTTCTCAGGTGAAGCGGTCATTGAGGTCCTCTTCGATGACCCCCGCTGCGTATAACTGATCGAGCAGGTCCGCGACCGCAAGTACGCTGGTTGCGTCTGTCGTGACCCGCCTAACCAGCTCCGACGCGGTGCAGTTGCCGCACGCAATGAGCTCCCCAACGGAGATCGGACCGACGTCGTCGAGCACCCGGTGTTCCTTGTTACGTGAGCGGAGATGAAAGTACTGGTTTCCTGGTTCGTATTGCAAATCCCTGCGGAAGCGGATCGGCAGGTCTGGGGCTGGGCTATCGAGCATATGTTGATCGATCATACTCTGCATCCCCTCCTTAAACTCGTCAGGCGTCCTGAAGAAATGTTGACCCAGGATGCGGTACCCGAGGGGCCAGCGTTCGCTACCCGGTACCGGCGTGACCAGTTGTAAACGCCCCTGCCGCATATTGACGAGGAAGCCCGAAACACACGCGATGGTCGTGTGATCGCGCTCCAGGATGGCGATTGCATCATCTTTGTCGACGACCCTGAGCTTCTCCTTCCGCTCGAGCGCACGTCCTGTCAGAGCCTTTGCGATCGGCGCCTGCTTGCCCTGCAGGATGAGTTCGACTCGCATCAGTTCCTCAGGCGAAAATGCCGAGTGGATCTCATTGAGATGTCTTGTGCTCAGCACGGAAAAACGATTCGTCGTAGTTCCATGCAGGTTGAACAGTTCGAGCACTCGCCTCGTGAGGGCCTCATCCTTGAGCGGGACTGCCGTCGTTGTTTGCGGCAATGTGCCCGTGATCTGATAGTAGTCGAACAGAAATCGGTCGTAGTGTGGATTGTCCATAGGCTCTGTGGCCCAGTAGCAGAAGCCAGTACGGGCCGCCGGACCAAACATCTCGCTCGCGACGCCGACCACGCCGCGCCAAAGCTCTGCATGCTCTTTGCTATACTCGTAATAGCCTTGAAAGCTATCGGCCGAGAGTCCGCAGAACCAACAACCGACGCTGCAGCCTTCGCTCAGCTCGAAAGCGAGAATGGGATGGGTGACCGCCGGCGCCGATTTGCCCAATTCGTCGCTGCAACGCCGAATTTGGCGCTCACGCCAAGCATGAAAGCGAGGATTGATCGTCGACATTCCGCCTTGGTCGCGCAGGAGGTCGCGATGACGCAACATCTCGCCCATATGCTCGTCCCACATCATCGCCAGCGGCCACGGGGCCGACTCCGGCTTAAAGCGATATTTGACGTAACCCTCGCGCCAGAGCGGCAGCATCTCCATCGGGTCAACCTCGATGCCGTAGCGCTCTGTTACAGCCCGGGGGGCGTCGGTGTTCTCCGAAAGTGCCCTACGGAACTCTAGGTCACCGGCCAGCCGCTCCATGAAGCGCTTGACGTGCGAAAACGCGTGTCGCCGCTCGGGGGTGAGCCGGTCAACAATCTGTCGACAGTGTTCGCTTTGACCGTACGGGTGCGCCCCTAAACCGTCATCTTGTAGGCCTGACCGCATGATCTCACCCCCGACGAGGTTTCCTTTCATGCGACCGAGACAACAATAACAACAATAAGGACGACCGCAGCGAAGCTCGGGAACACTTCCGCCACTTGCATAGTGCTCGTCGGCAGGTCCATAGCGCAATTAGCCAAATCACGGGTTTGTACAAGACTGCTCAATGCTTCAGCGCCGGAACAGTGCTTGCGGCCCGCAATAGATTTTGGCTTCTTTTCCCTCGACTTCTGTCGGCGGTCCACCCGGATGTAGCTCTTAACGTCATCAAGGGTGAAATCGTAGTCGAGGCTCTTTGCCATCGCTACAATCGGTGCAAGACCCGTAGCAACTGGTTTGATACTTTTAAGCAGAGTACCTTTTTTTCCTAAATCGTTGACGAAATGCTCGACGTCGGTTTGCGACATAACTTAGCTCCGCGCCTTTGCTCGAAATTGCCGATCGACCTGGCCCCGCTCTCGAAAACAATCGGTATGGCGCCCTAAACAAAGCAAGTCGCGTGCCGGCCTGAATTGTCAATTTATTGCGCTCTGGTTGACCGTACCCATCGTCAACTTACCGACATTTCGTCGCGAACCGACAATCCGCCACCACGCAGGATGAGGTGTCGATGTCATGTGGATGAGGTCGGTACGCCGATCTTGGCCGGTGATCCGAGACGTTGCATCTTTGTAGGTCCGCTGGGACAGGCGACGAACAGCCACGGTTCAGATCAGCGTTCGTAATTTGCGGGCTGGCTGAACGTATAGCGGGTTGCGTCGGCCCGGATCGGACGCGCGCCAATTTCAGCGCTTTCTCAGTCCTTTACTGACGCCTACGGCAGGGTCGGGTTTTGGCGATTGCGATCATCCCAACAGCGCCGAGAGGTTAATAACGCTCGCTTTCGCGTTCTATGCCCGCAGTGCTTCCTTTCCAGCCAGCGCATCCGCGGCATCCCAGATGCCAGCATAGATTTCATCGAGATCTGCCGCAGTCGCGCAGTACGGCGGCATCACGTAGACCGTATTGCCGAGCGGCCGCAGCAGCAGATTTCGATTCTTGAAGAAGGCGTGAAGCTTGGGACCTATGTCCGCAAGATAACCCGAATCGCTCGTCTTCAGATCAAGTGCTGTAATCGTGCCGGTTCGACGAACATTTTCGAAGCGTGCATCGGCCCGGAACGGTTCAAGTGCCTGTTCTTGCATCACGGCGATCGCCGCCGCGCGTTGGCGAGTATTGGGATCTTGCCAGAGCTCCAGATTGGCTCTTGCGGCCGCGCAGGCCACAGGATTTGCGGTATATGAGCTCGAATGAAAGAAAGTACGCGTGCGATCTTTCGAGTAGTGGGCATCGAAAATATCCGCGCGACAGAGTGTTACCGCGAGGGGAAGCGCTCCTCCGGTAATGCCCTTGGAATAACAGACGATATCCGGTGTGATATTGGCTTGCTCGCAGGCGAAGAGTGTTCCCGTGCGGCCCCAGCCGGTCATGACCTCATCGGCAATGAACAGGACGTCCGATGCCTCGCAGATCCGCTTCATCTCCCTGAGTACCCAGGCTGGATACATCAGCATTCCGCCGGCCCCTAAGATCAGAGGCTCCGCAATAAAGGCTGCCGGAATCTCGTTTCGACATGCGGACTCAAGGGCGTCCAACGTCTCCTGTTCACGACCTGTTGCGGGAAACGGGACTGAGGTGACGTCGAACAGCAAGGGTCCGTACGCCTCGTTGAAGACACCGCGGGCTCCGACCGACATCCCACCTATTGTGTCGCCATGATAGGAATGTTGCATCACGACGATGCGGATTCGTTGCTTGCCTACATTATGCCAATAGCCAAGCGCCATTTTTAGCGCGACTTCGACGCTTGCTGAGCCGCTGTCCGAGAAAAAGACATGCTCGAGCCCGCGGGGCGCCAGCTTCAGAAGCTGCGCGGCAACTTCCTCCGCAGGATCGTGGGTATGACCGGCAAAGATAATCTGATTGAGCTTGCCTGCCTGTTCCTGAATTGCGCGCACAATATGTGGATGGCAATGACCATGCGTCACCACCCACCAGGATGAGATTGCATCGATGATACGGCGACCATCCGAAGTGTGGAGATAGGCACCACTTCCACGAACAACCCTCGTCATTTCGTCTTGAAGAGCGTGTTGCGTGAACGGATGCCAGATCGGAGACTTATTCTTTGGCATGCAAGTTGAAACTATCTGCCCGAAATGAGGTTATGAACGCCGCCTGCAGCGTATCGGGGGTGAGGGGAGAGAGCCATGGCAATCGTCCTAGCCAACGCACCCGGCCCATCTCGCGGATGACGGTCTGAGTTTCGGCGTTTCTTTCGCCAATGAAGGCCATCCCGAGAATGGGGATCTCACGTTTTCGGAGAGCCTCTATCGAGAGCAGTGAGTGATTGATAGTGCCCAGCTCTGTACTCGCGCAGAGCACAACAGGAAGCCGCCAGCGCTCGAACACATCGATGTAAAGTGTATCGCCACTCAGCGGCACCATCAGCCCGCCCGCGCCCTCGATGACCAATGGCTGTCCCCCCGTGTCCGGCACCTCGAGCGAATTTGCATCAAGGCGAATTCCATCGACCTCAGCAGAGTAGTGGGGCGAAGCGGGGGTTCGAAGGCGGTAGCACTCTGGGATGATGCGAGCGGCCGACAAGCCGCCTAACCGTGCGACTGTCTCGGTATCGGACTCTCCGTCGAGGCCAGCCTGGATCGGTTTCCAATAATTTGCGCCGAGAAGGTTCGCGAGCCCAGCAGAAAACACCGTCTTTCCGATCCCGGTATCTGTGCCCGTCACCACGATCCTTGAACTCATTGAAGTCTACCTTCCGTCTCCTCGACCAGAGCATCGAGCATTGCGCGTACGTCACTCTCGGCGACATTGAGCGTCAGCGACACTCGCAGGCGGGCCGTGCCCGTCGGCACGGTTGGCGGGCGGATTCCACGGATGTCGAAGCCGCGAGCCTGCAGCGCAGAGGCAAGCCGCATCGCACGCGCGTTGTCGCCCACGATGTATGGCACGATCTGCGAGTCCGACGGACTTGTCCAACCGCGCTGCTTGATCTGCCCATGTGTGAACGCGACCAGTTCGCTGAGGCGCTGCTGACGCTCGGGTTCCTGCTGCAGGATCAGAATCGCCTCTCGAACGGCGACTGCGAGCAACGGCGAGGGAGCGGTGGCGAAGATAAATGGACGGCACCGATTGACCATGAAGTCTCGCAGAATGCCGGATGCCGTGACAAGCGCCCCCGCAGCGCCGAGCGCCTTGCCGCAAGTATGAACGACCAGGAGATTTTCTCGTCCCTCGTAGGAGGCGGTGAGCCCCCGTCCCTTCGCACCGTAAACACCTGTGGCATGGGCCTCATCCACCATCAGGAACGCATCATGCCGGTCGGCGAGCGCAACCAGCTCTTTGAGCGGCGCGAAATCGCCGTCCATGCTGTAGAGACTTTCGGCCACGATCCAGATGCGGCCAACGCCGCCCTTTGCCCGCCAGTCACGAATCGTGCTTTCAACCGACTCTGGGTCGTTATGCGTGCTCATCCGAAAGTCAGCGCGGCCGGCTCGCGCACCTTCATGGATGCTCGCGTGCATCAGAGAATCGAGAACGAGCAGATCGCCTTTCTGCGGCACCGTCGTCAGGACTGCAAAATTTGCGACATAACCGCTGCCAAAGAAGAGCGCTGCTTCGGCACCAAAGAAATTGGCAGCTTCGGCTTCCAGACTTTCGTGTTCCTCGCAATTGCCGCGCAGCAGCCGCGAACCGCCGGCCCCGATCGGTGTGCCGGCTTCGATCGCTGCCAAGACGGCGTTCTTCATGCGCGGCGCGCTCGCGAGCGCCAAATAGTCGTTTGACGTGAAATCGATTCCTGCACGCGGATTGAGGCTCCGCAACCGGTGGATTTCTTTCAGGACGTTCAAGGCCGAAATATATGGGGCAGCTTTTCCCGGGTGGACCGAGTTCATTGTGCACTCCCAGAGGTTAGAAATCGCGCAAAATTCTGGTCAGCGCGCAGAAAATCGGCTTCGGTTGGCCGATTGGCGATCAAACCGGCACTGTTCGATTTTCTCGATCGACGAGCACGATGCGGGGTCTGAACGTCTGGGCCTCCGCCTCATCGAGCAAGACGTAGGCAAGGATGCTGATTTTGTCTCCGGGCAAGGCAAGTCGCGCAGCCGCACCGTTCAAGTCTACGGCACCCGAGCCGCGCGGCGCTTCGGTGACAAAAGTGGCGAACCGCGCGCCGGTTTCGACATTATGAATTTCCACGCGTTCGTTCACCAGGAACCCGGCCGCGTCCAGCAGCGCGCGATCAATTGAAATCGAGCCCTCATAGTGCAGATCGGCTTCGGTCACCGATGCGCAGTGGATTTTTCCTTTCAACAAAGTAATCTGCATTTCTCACCTAATTTGAAGGTCTTATACAAAGCGCTCGCTGCCCGTATGATTCAGGCCAGGGCGGATGTGATGCCGAGCTTGGTCAGCAACTTTGCGTCGCGGTCCGCTTTCTGATTTTTCGTGGTCAACAGCACGTCGCCGATAAAAATTGAATTTGCACCTGCCAAAAAGCACAGAGCGTGCAATTCGTCGGTCATGTCATGTCGTCCGGCGGACAACCGAATCACGCTCTTCGGCATCATGATCCGGGCGGTTGCGACCAGACGCACCAGCGCGATCGGATCGGGAGCCGCCGCGGTATCAATGACAGGAACCCCCTTGACCTCGTTCCAAAGATTGATCGGCACGCTTTCCGGAGGCTCTCGGAGGTTGGCGAGCAGGACGAGCATGTCGAGGCGGTCCTCAACACGCTCGCCCATACCGATAATGCCGCCGCAGCAGATCTTGATGCCCGCTTCGCGTGCGTGCTCAAGCGTGTCAATCCGGTCCTGCAGCGTGCGGGTGGTGATGATCCTGCTGTAAAAATCAGGCGAGGTGTCCACGTTGTGATTGTAGAAGTCGAGCCCCGCCTCGGAGAGCAGCGTCGCCTGTTTCGGCGTCAGCATGCCGAGCGTGACGCAGGTCTCCATGCCAAGATCCTTGACCGCGATGACCATCTCGCAGACCCTATCGAGATCGCGGTCCTTAGGACTTCGCCAAGCCGCAGCCATGCAGAAGCGGGTCGCGCCCGCCTCCTTGGCACGCTGTGCAGCCGCAACCACGTCGGCGCAATCCATCAGGCGGGTTGCTTTCACCCCTGTCTCGTAGTGCGCGCTCTGCGCGCAGTAGCCGCAGTCTTCCGGGCAGCCGCCGGTCTTGACGCTGAGCAGGCTCGCTGTTTCGACGTGGTTTGGATCGAAGTTGTTGCGATGAACGCTTTGTGCTCGAAACATCAGCTCAGCGAAAGGCAGATGATAGAGCGCCTCGGCCGCGGCGCGCTGCCATTCCCCGTCCACCTGCACGAGCTCGCAGCCTCCGTTTCGGTCAACTCCCGCACAAACGTTCATAAGCATCGAGCCCATAATCATAGATAATCGCGCGAATTATCTATCGTCAGCGACATTGGATTGATGCTAGTCGATGCATTGTCGGGGCGCACGCATTTTTCCAGTAGATAATCTATGATGAGCGAGAACAGGACGACCGCAGGACGCATCGCCGAATCGATTGGTGAGCGCATTATCAACGGCGCGCTGCAGCCAGACTCCCCACTTCGGCAGGATCATGTCGCGCGGGAATTCAACTCAAGTCACGTCCCGGTGCGCGAGGCTTTTCGACAATTGGAGGCTCAACATCTTGTTGTGAGTGCGCCTCGCCGCGGCGTGCGGGTTGCTCCGCTCGACACGAATTCGGTGAAGGAGATCGCCGAGATGCGTGCTGCACTCGAGGTGGTCGCGCTGCGCAATGCAGCTCCAAAGCTCTCATCGGTCCACCTGGCACGCATCGAACTCGCCCTCATTGAAGGTGACAATGCCAAGACCATTGAGGATTTCGAGATGGCCAATCGGGCCTTTCACTACGCTCTGGTTGCACCCTGTGCGATGCCGCGACTGCTCGCCAGCCTTGACGAACTACAGCTTGCGAACTCTAGGCTAGTGTTCGCGATGGCGCGGACGGCCGGCTGGCGCCCACGGTCCAACCAAGATCACCGCCTCATCTTGCAGGCCCTGCGAGGGCGCAACCTTGACCAAGCCTGTAATCTGCTCGCGCGTCACATTCAAACCATTGAGCGCCTGGCCCATCCTCCTGATCAAGAAACGCCCCTGCCGAGGTGAGTTACGGAGTGCGGGGTACAACAGCGAACAATTTATCATCAAGCAACGATGCAGCAGAGTGCATTGCGCAGCGCACGATCCCAAGTTAGTTATGCGCCGCATCCCTAATAGCACTCCTAGAGCCAACCATGATCCGTCACATCGTTCTATTCACCGCCAAGGATGAGGCGCACATTGACCGGATCATCGAAGGCCTATCGGTTCTCACGAATATCCCGCATGCAAACCGGCTGGAGGTTGCTCGCAACCGCAAGAGCGACCAGCTCGGTAACGACATCGACGTTATCGTTTATGGTGAGTTCGAGAGCGAGGCGGCACTCGCAGCCTACAAGGCGCATGATCTTTACCAGGAATCGATCAGGCGAGTACGGCCGCTGCGCGAACTGCGGTTCGCGGCAGACTATTGTGTATCGACCGATGTGCGGCTCCTCACTCGCCGCTCGGTCTCTGCTGGCTGAGGCTAAGCTGACCGCCGGTCTCACGAACTTGCCTCCGATCGAACCTCGCTCTCGCTTGGCGGGTCACAATCGGAGGCGCGCGAACACCACTCGCTGGTGACTGATAGCCAATGCATGTCCAAGAGCTGCAATGGATCGCCCCTGTCACGGCAATGCGCCGCCTCGCCCGCCGCTCCCATCTTACATTTCTTGATAGCGCATCAAGCCACGGGATCCTTGGGCGCTACTCGTATCTGACCTGCGATCCGTTCGGCACCTATATGGTCGCGGACGGACGGGCAAGTTGGAACGAGCGAGCTCTTGACGGTGATCCATGGGACGTCCTTCGCACGCTGCTTGCTAACTATCCGCAAAAGCATCGCCCTGATCTGCCGCCATTTCAGGGCGGGGCGGCCGGATACTTTGGTTACGACCTGAACAGGACGTTGGAGCGATTGCCAGTTCCGGCAGCCTCCGAACACCGCTTGCCGCAATCCATTCTGCATTTTTATGACGTGGTCGTCAGCTACGATCACCACGAGAACAGATGCTGGATCTTCTCTACAGGGTGGCCGGAGCAGGATCCCGCGCGCCGAGCTGCGCGTGCACGCCATCGAGCCAATGAGTTCGCAGCTCTTCTTGCTACCTCAAATCCGGCGCGGAATGACGCCTATGGCGCGGTCGGACCATGGCACTCGAACTTCAGCCGCGAGGGCTACATGGCGGCGGTCCAACGCGTGATCGACCTGATTCAGGCCGGAGACGTCTTTCAAGTCAACATCGCGCAGCGTTTTAGCGCGCGCTTGCCGACCTCATTTGATCCCGTTGCCTTCTACTGCCAACTGCGGTCATTGAACCCGGCACCGTTTGCAGCGCTTCTGCGCTACGGCACTCTCACCATTGCATCGAGCTCGCCGGAGCGTTTCCTGAAGCTCGACGGGCGAGGGGTGGAAACGCGCCCCATCAAAGGCACGAGCGCGCGGTCTACCGATTCCAAGGAAGATAAGCGTCGGGCTCAACTCCTGGTCACCTCGGACAAAGATCGTGCCGAGAACATCATGATCGTCGACCTCTTACGAAGTGATCTGTCACGTGTATGCACTTCGCATTCAGTTGACGTTCCAGCGCTGTGCAATCTCGAATCCTACGCCTCGGTGCACCACCTCGTGTCGGTCGTTACGGGTGAACTCGAAAAAAGCCAAGATGCGGTTGCCCTTCTTCGCGCCTGCTTTCCGGGCGGCTCCATCACCGGAGCGCCGAAGGTGAGATCGATGGAAATTATTACCGAAATCGAGCGAGTGGCGCGAGAGGTCTATTGCGGGGCGATCGGCTTCATCGCCTTCAACGGCCACATGGATACGAATATTGCAATCCGCACTGTCACGATCGATGGCGGCTTGGCTGTGTTTCACGCAGGGGGCGGGATAACGGCGATGTCGGATCCAGCGGCCGAATACGAGGAGACAATCGTAAAGGCACAGCGAATGTTTGACGCATTTGCCACAAATTCTACCGGTGATCCTTGATTGTCATCATCGACAACTACAATTCCTTCGTCTTCAACATTGCCCGCTACTTCCGCAGGCTCGGTGAAGCAACGGAAGTGGTCCGAAATGACGTGATCGGCGTCGGTGATATTGCTCGTCTCAAGCCGAGCGCCGTGGTCATTTCCCCCGGCCCCTGCTCCCCATCAGAGGCGGGAATATCTACCTCGATCGTTCGCGAACTTTCAGGCCGTGTCCCGATCTTCGGCATTTGCCTTGGACACCAGTGCATCGGGAGTGTGTTCGGCGCACAGGTGGCACGTGCACGTCGCCCCATGCACGGCCGGTCCTCATACGTCACGCATGGCGGCGCAGGGCTATTCGAAGGACTGCCTTCTCCTCTCTGCGTGGGGCGCTACCATTCCCTTATTGTTGAGATCGATCAGTCACACATCTCACACCTCATAGTAACGGCGCGCTCGGACGAGGGCGAGATCATGGCCATTGCGCATCGCGATCAACCGACTTTTGGCGTCCAGTTCCATCCTGAATCGATACTGACCCCACAAGGGGATGCTCTGCTGAAGAACTTTTTGCGACTAACAAAGAGCTTTCGAGCTTGAGGATAGGCTTTTCTATCGCACGCCTCGCCTCACTCAGACAGCGGCAGCCGCAACACCTCAAGTCGTATCGCATTCTCAGCAAGCTGTGTCCGCCAGCAGCCAAAAGAGAACGCTTTCAGCAGACGCGACAGTCGTTTACATCGCTTGGGCGCGGCCGGTCACTATTACGCACATGTCCTGGCATGGCTTTATGCCGATCTACGTCTTTTCGCCGATGAGACTCGTCCGTATGTGAGACGCAGTTAGCGAGGAGAGGCGGCACCTCACTCAAAACATTCGGTACGGAAGACGACAAAACATCTTGCATCTCACGCGGCGTCAGATTGTAGGCTTTCATACGCGGCAACTGACAATCTTCCTCAAGCGGGACCTTACAAAAGCGTGAGAGAAAACTTCGTGGATTCGCTGGATGTCATCGGCGTCGGAATCGGTCCGTTCAATCTCAGCCTAGCAGCGCTGATTGAACCTACACCTCTACGCGCACTATTCCTGGAGAAGCGCGAAGCATTCTGCTGGCATCCGGGGATGGCGCTTCCAAACAGCCGCCTACAAGTATCGCCGTTCAAGGATTGCGTGACCTTGGTAAGCCCTACCAGTCCCTATTCTTTCCTAAATTACCTCGCACACCACGGGCGGCTCTACAGTTTCATCAACAAACGCAACGGCTCGACTTCGCGGCGGGAGTTCACTGACTATTATCGGTGGGTCGCACGTCAACTCGGCACGGTCCGCTTCAACGAAGAAGTCTTAGACGTTGCCCCCTTCAGGGACGCCTATCGCGTCAGTACGAGCACAACTTCATACCTGGCGCGCGCCGTGGTGATAGCAGTTGGCGTTGAGCCAAAGATCCCCCCGTGCGCTAAACCGTACATTGGCGACAGCGTCTACCATGCGGCCGATTATCTTGACCGTGGCTCACCTCGACCGGACGAGCATGTGCTCATTGTGGGAGGTGGTCAGAGCGGCGCGGAGATTGCCGAGCACATGCTCAATCGCGCCGATTCTCCTCGGATAACCTGGGTCACTTCGCGCTCAAACCTGTTTGCGATGGACGATACCAGTTTCGTCAACGAGGCCTATATGCCCCGTTACAGCCGGCGCTTTCACGCCCTGCCGCTTCAGCACCGCCGTGCCATCATCGACAATGAAAAGCTGACAAGCGATGGCATTTCAGCCGAATTGTGCAATCGGCTCTATGACGTTCTGTATGAACGAGAGGTGGAAGGTGCATTGTCTGAGAGTTTCCATTTACTCCCCAGTGTCGTCGTCAAGCACATCACGCCGCTCAACAAGCGCTGGCAAGTAGATCTGACCGGTCTCACGAAGCAGCAGCATCACAGGATCGTCGTTGATCGCATAGTCCTCGCTACGGGCTTTCGGCCGCGCACTCCCCTCTTTTTGCAGTCGCTCCTAGGGAGCGCGCACATGGAGGACGACCTGCCCGTGCTCGGCCCTGACTACGCGGTCAGCTTCACGCAGAACATGCCAGGACCGGTCTATTTGCAGAATCAAAGTCGTCTCCAGCACGGATTACAGAGCGCAAACCTGTCGCTGGTGGCTTACCGCAATAGCCTCATTATCAACAGCCTCCTCGGACAGCCATTTTATGTCGATCAATCGGGGCAACTCCTCGGCGGCTACGAGAGTCCGGCCGAGCAGAACGCTGTGTCCGATGCAATGACAGCGGCAGAAAAGATGAGCGCGATCATATGAGCACGGCACGGTCCTCTATCTTGCGTATCGCCGATGTGCCCCCTGCAGCTGCAGACCGCCTCGCTTGCAGACTGCCCTACCGCGCTTCCGGACCATTTTTGCTCGCATCGAGCGTCATTGCTGCAGCCTATGGCACGAGCTTCATATTGCCGGAATATATGGAAATGCTCGGTATGGAGCGTGACGTCGCGGGCTCCATTATTTCAAGTGGCATGGTTACAACAATCGTGTGTTGCTGCCTGGCAGGTCGCCTGGCTCAGCGTATTGGAATTATGCCGACGATAGCTGCCGCCTCGATCGTGATGGCGCTGGCCATGGCAGCCTTTGCCGCTGCAGTCTTCGACGCGCGAATCGCCTATGCAGGCGGCATGCTCGTTGGCGTGGGGTGGTCCGTATTGTTCATCCTGTCGCCGCTGCAGATCATCCGTCATCTACACCCCACGGCGCGTATCCAACATCTGACGATCTTGTCTGGCGCGCAGATGGCCGGCCTTGGCCTAGCAGCTCCGCTCGGCCACTTCTTGGCAGAATACACAGGCTCAATGGCGATCATGTACGTACTGTTCGCGATCGCCTGCGTCATCGCAGCCATCTGCGTAGGCGTGGCGCGACGCGCCATGTTGAGCATCCCCTCAGTACCTATGCCGCACATCGAGGTCACCTTGACCACGGCTGTCGCTCTGCTTCGACACGCGACGGCCGCACCGATCGTCATGATAGTGGTTGCGGCCTGTATCTTCTCGGGGCTGTCAACCTATCAGAGCGCCTATGCAGCATCACGTCGGCTTAATCCCGACCTCTTCTTCCTGGTATTCACCCTTACCAGCGTGGCGCTTCGGTTTTCTGTCGCCCACATGCTGGACCGCATGCCTGTACACCGCCTTGCGCTCACGCTCTTTATCGCGACCGGCGCCTCATTGGCGTTGTTAATTGTCAATACTGAGAACAGTCTGCTCTATATCCTGGCCGCCACAATCTTCGCCACAGGATACGGGCTCAGCTATTCCACCCTTAACGGAATGGCCGTCAATCTCGCCGGCGAGCGTGGGCTCTCCGTACCAGTTACCTCACAGATCTTCACCTTAGCCTATTTTCTCGGGTTGTTCGGCTTTCCGTTCCTTGGAGGGCAGTTGATCCGCGAATTTGGCCCCGATGCGATGTTGCTCACGCTATTGGGTGCGACCGCCTTCAACGGAGTGCTGGCAACCACACTCCGCCCAAAGGCAAGAATTGGCTCTCTGTAACCTCAAAAAAGGAGCTCGCAAAATGCTGACCGACGCACAAAAGGCGAAATGGAATCAGGATGGATATCTTCGGCTCGAAGGCTTCTTTGATGCACCTACGCGCGACAATATTTCTGATTTCGTCGAGGACGTCTCGCGCTGGGACGTAAGCGTCGACAAATGGATGATGTGGTTCGAGAAGACCGGTGATGATCGCAAAATCGTCTCAAAGGTCGAAAACTTCTTGGAATACCATGACGCTCTACGCCAGACGCTCCTTGCCGACGGTCGTATCTTCAGCGCGATCGAGAAGTTACTCGATGAAGACACGCGGATGCTCAAAGAGCTGCTGATCTTCAAGTATCCTGATAGCGGCGGGTACCGCCCACATCAGGACATATATCATATCCCCCACAAGCTCCCGGAGCGAATGGTGCATGCCATAGCAGCCATTGCGATCGACGATTCGGATCCCGACAATGGAGGTTTGTTCTTCACTCCGGGGCGCCATAAGGAGGGTGTTTTTCCCATGGATGCGGGCGGCGTCATCAACCCGGACGTGGCCGAGAGCTTCGAATGGGAACCGGTGCCGTGGAAGGCCGGCGATGTGTTTATTTTTGACGACTACGCGCCCCACTACTCACTACCGAACAAGAGCGATCGCTCTCGCCGCACGCTCTATTTGGTGTTCCAGCGGGCGTCTACTGGGGGGCCTGATCGTGCCGAATACAACCGTATGAAGCGTGCCTATAACCCGCCTGAGGGCAAGGTATCCGAGCTTGAAGATCTGAAAACGCCTAACGGCATATTCTATCGCGAGTGATCGCAACTCATAAGGAAAGACGACGTGTATACGAAGCAGATCGATCGCTCCCTAATGCGAACCGAATATGGCGTGCTGGTTTGTCGCCTGCTGGAGCATTTGCCGGATGATCTCAGCCCCGAGTTTGGTACCTCGGTCGTTGAGGTCGCACCCGGCGGCGCGGTCGATCTGCACGCGCACCACGAGCACGAATTGTGGGTTCTGATTTCCGGTGAGGGAGAATTCGAAGCTGGGGGTCAGACTCGCTCGGTGAAGGACGTGACCTTGTTCTACATGCCACCACATCAGATGCACGCTATCCGCAATCTCAGCCAGGAGAACACCCTGAAATTCCTCTCTATCTGGTGGGATTGACATGCGCACCTATTTCGTATGTCCAGCCCCCCCTTGCCCTAACGGCAAACTACATCTCGGTCACATCGGCGGCGTGTACTTGCTCGCCGATATCTTCGTGCGCTTTCAACGGATGGCCGGCCATCGCGCGCACTACATCACGGGCGCAGATGAGCACGGCACGTATACGCTCGTAAAGGCGCGAAAGCTTGGGCAGCCCGTTAGCGAGGTCGCGCAAAAGCACATCGACGAGATCCTACAGTGCCTGCGTTCGGTGCACATCACGCCTGATGTGTTCGTTCGGACGTCCAGCGAGATCCACAAGGACAATGCTCTGGCGATTTTCCGCGAGTTGCAGGAGGCCGGGTACGTCCAAATCCACGAGGGTGTCCAACTTTATTGCGAGCATTGCGATGAATTTGTCGCGGACTCCCTGGCAGCCGGGAATTGTCCGGCATGCAACTCCGCCACCGACAGTAATCTGTGTGAGAACTGTGGCCTGGCAATTCGCCACGACACGTTATGCAACGCCCGGCATACGACGTGCGGCCATAATCTTGTACTAAGGCGCATCGAGCAGGCCGTGTTCGATACGCCCCGCCTTGCCCGGCCGCTCGACACAGCCATCGGACAAAGCGCCTGGCCCGAGCCCATACGGGATAAGGCACGAGCTTGGCTTGCCGGCGATGCGCATGGTTTACCGATGTCGCGTCACTTCAGTCATGGTGTAGAGCTGCTGCATCCTGAAGATTTGTTCGGCCAAACCCTGCTCACATGGTTTGAAGGCTTGTGGTGCTTCGAGACCGGAATCCGCGAGCAATGCGCCAATGACTTTCTGAGCGCAAAATCAACCATGCACGACCCTAGCACCCGGCTTGTGTTTTTCATGGGCCAGGACAACCGCTTCTACTACACGATAGGTGTGTCCGGCGCCCTGCTCGCCCGTGGCTATCCCATTCCCACAAACCACTCGATCCAGGATTTCTACAAGATCGAGGGCGAGAAGTTTTCCACCAGTCGCGACCATGCGCTTTGGGCCGACGAGGTGACGCGCGAAGTGGACTCCAACGTACTTCGTTACGCGCTCGCTCGAATTGCACGACCATTCGGCCGAGACGAAAACGAGTTCGATGTTGACGGGTTGGTCACGGCCGCATCCCACCTTCGGGTTTGGGAAGATGCATTGCGCCAATATGCCAACAACGCCAAAACATTGGACACTAGACGTCTCCGATCTCGTCTACGCATCCTCGCTCAGCGCTACGCGGATGCAATCGAGGAACTCCGATTTTGGGATGCGCTTGATATCGTCGATAGGTACTTCGAGCTAGCCGATTTTGCGCGTGACGACAGCGGCCTGTGGAACGCCATGGAGATTTCGCTGTTCCTGAGCCTACTGTATCCTGTGGTACCTGAGCTTTCGATCCGATATGGCCGGCATTTCTTCGGTGCAGCATGGCAGCCGTCCTTCGACAAAATGGCAGCCAAAGCTAGCCTGCCACCAAGGATCGACTTTCCATGCCTCAGCGCCGCGGTGCCCACGCATTTTATCGCATCGTACAATGAGCGTTTTCGCAAGCGCCAAGGTGAGCAAAATCAATGAACGAGGAAGCAATGAACCTGCCTATCTCGGCCCGCAGCTCCCTCGCTCAAGGCTTTGCGCCGTTCAATTACTCAGGTGCGAAGCACGCCATCAATTTCGGGTACGGGCTCCCCGATCCGATGATGTTCTCGCAGCTTGCTTGGCCGGATGCATTTGACCAAGATACAGGTGTCGCCCCTACCGATCTGCCCCAGTATACGGATGCGATGGGCTTGCCCGAGCTGCGAACAAAGCTCGCGCAGCGCTATGGTGTGCAGCATGAAGGGGTTATCCTCACCGGTGGTGCTTCACAGGCCTTGCAGTTGATTACCGAAGCTTGTCTCGATCCGGGCGATGTCGTTTTGACCGAGGACCCCTCTTATTTGGGCGCACTGCGCATCTTTTCGATCGCGGGGGCAACCATCCTCCAGCTCGGTATGAGCGCCGAGGGTGTCGATCTGGATGAGCTTGAAACGACCTTACGGCGTAATGGCCGGGTGAAGCTCTTCTATACGACGCCAGCATTTCATAATCCGACTGGACGCCAGATATCGCGCGCCCATATGACACGGGTTGCGACGATGCTGGCCCAGCACGGGGTGGCGTTGGTACAGGATCTCGTCTATTCGGAGTTGCCATACAACGGTGTAACTGATTGGCTGCCACCGGGCGGCAACGTCATAAATGTACACAGCATCTCCAAGGTCGCCGGACCGGGGTTACGGGTCGGCTGGGTGCTTGCAAATTCCGAGGTCATCAACAGGCTGGCACGCCTCAAATGCGACGGCGGCGTCAGCCCTATTGTCAGCAATATCGTCCTATCCTTGCTGAAGTCGGACGCACTTGATACGCACATTGCGCGATTGCGCCAGCATTATCGTGCCAGGCGGGACAGCATGCACACGCTACTGCAGGGTAGCCGCCTTTGCGAACCAGAGTATCTCCTTCCAAGCGGTGGTTTCTCGTTTTGGGTACGCCTCGCCCCTGGAATTCAGACTGAGACTTTCATTGAGGCTGCGCGCTGCGAGCACGACGTGCACCTCGTGCACGGACGTCATTATGGCCCACGAAGTTGCCAGCATGTACGCCTGTGCTTTAGCTACCTGCCGATGAATGTAATTGAAGAGGGACTGGCGAGGTTGGATAAGCTGCATGCTAGGCAGTACGGCAGATCCTTATGAACGCTCGCCAAAAACGGGCGATTCGAAGTGTGACGTAACCGTTTTTCTGCCTAGCGGTCACGCGCCATTTCAATACGTATGCGAGCTCCAGAAATGGTAACAATAATATGCGTGCAAGCAGCCTCTAACATTGCGTCCCGAACGGGAGGATGACGTCTAACGGTCCGGGCAACGATTGTCTTCCGCTATGAGAGCGGAGCGACCGGCCGAGCGAAGCGCAGGACTAGGCCAACCAGCTCGGCGAAGACCAGGGCGGGATTGTGGGCGATCACACCGACGGTGGTGCATCGACCGCAACAGTCGCGTAGGGTTCAAGATGGCAGCGGCCAAGATGCCGCCGACTTGACGCGACCAATCTATGGATTCGATCGAAGAGTGGTCTGAGCTCGCGTTTCATTACGCCAAAGAGACAGCGCTTCTGGCCGAAGACCAAACCCGGGGCAGATCCGATAAAATAGCTCCTCGTCGAAAACGCTGCGCTCGATAATGTGGCCGGCAAGATCCCGGTGGCGGCCTTTCGATGATGCCGCCGCGCGTGTCATCGTCCTACGCTCGGCCAGCACCGCCTTGCGTGGCGCCAGGAGCACGGCCGGTAGATGGTGGCGACGAGTGCAGACATCAAGCCCAGATAAACGCTGAGCTTTGGTTTCCGATGTCGTCGTTTGGGGTGCTTCCGCGCGCCGCTTCCATCCGGCGCGCCGACTTACCGTCGGTGTCCGAGCGGGATGCCTAGTTTTCGCGCCTTCTGACGCAGCGATCCGGCCGTTCGCTTTGTAAGCTTTGCGATTTTCGTAACGGGTGTTTTCGCCTTCGAGTGTGCACGCAGTTCCTTCACGTCCGTCTTCGTGTACTCGCGACGTACAACCTTCTTAGTCAGCGTCTTGGGCATAGCAACTCCGTTGGCATTCTGTGCACAGATCTAGCAGGGATGAAGTGGAGCTGCCAAGCATGCGTGGGTTGTATGCGCAAGGCCTCCTGAACCCATCGGATACCCCTTACTTTCTTCGGAGTTTAGCGACGGCCCATCTAGATACGAGCCAATTTTGTAGATGGGCCACGCGAATATGTCACTGGTAAGTAAACATCTGGGCGATACATATTGATTGCGCACGGACCAAATCTCGAACAGCGTTCCGCAAAATACTGCTCTAGCAGGCTGTTGAAAAAGGCGCTCGCCGCCGACCGGCGACCGTGATTCATTGGCTCCGACGAGATTCGGAGGTGGTGCGTGCGCGGCGGCGACAATCGAACGGGCGAGCTGTTCAGCTACGTCGACCTGGAGGCGCGGGTGCGTCGTGATCATCCGCTGCGAACGATCCGGACGATGGTGAACGAGGCACTGTCGGCGCTGGAGCGGGAGTTTGCCGCGCTCTATTCGCCGATTGGACGGCCGTCGATCCCGCCGGAGAAACTGCTGCGGGCGATGCTGTTGCAGGCGTTTTATTCGATCCGCTCCGAGCGGCTTCTGATGGAGCGGCTGGAATACGACCTGCTGTTCCGCTGGTTCGTCGGAATACTGGAGGGTTCAAATAGGTCCCGCGTCGCAGATCTCGCCGCAAGTCCAGCGCGGGACCTATTTGAAGCTGGATTGAACGAAGCCGCGTCTTGTGAGCGAGGACCTATGGGGGCTCGATCTAGGCGCCGGTAGGCGCGATTGACCCGATGTCGGGCCCGCGAGCGAGTGTGGCCGCAGATTGCCGCTGATGTTGGCAGCAGAGGATGCCGGCGTCGATAGCGTCGAACGGCGCGTCAAGCCCAAGCGGCTGACTATCGCCCGTTCGCCGCGCGTTCTGAGCGTGCTTGATCGTTCCGACGGAGAACGTCGGCATGGCGATGCCTGCAGTGGGAGCGAACAAGTCGAGGTAGTCGGTCATGATGTATCGCAGCGAGGTGCTGCGCGTCGCGGCGTTTGCGCACGCGGCACAGGCCCAATCTCGACCATGCGGCCTCCGCAGATGGGGCACAAGTCGAGGCGGTGACCAATGAGGATGGCGCAGCGCTCACGATAGTCGACAGCTTCGGCAGGCGGAGGTGGTTGCGGCGCCTTTAGCGCCGCTCGGATGCGCGCGAGTTTGGCGACGCGGCAGGCGTTCGCCAGGAAGCCAAAATGACGGATGCGGCGAAACCCCTTCGGCAATACGTGGAGCAGAAAGCGACGGATGAACTCGTCAGTCTCGAGCGTCATCACTTTGGATTTGTTGCCGGCGCGATAATCCTTCCACCGGAAGCGGACGTGGCCCTGCTCACAGGTGATGAGCCGGCCGTTGGCGATCGCAACGCGATGGGTGTAGCGCCCGAGATACGCCAGAACCTGTTCTGGTCCGCCGAAGGGACGCTTGGCGTAGACGACCCACTTGACCTTGCGGAGGGCGTTTAGATGGCGGGCGAATGCAGCCGCTTCACTCAGGTGGTCGAGGTGGCCGAAGAACTGGAGCTTGGTGCTATCGAACGCCGCCTGGAGGCGCTCCAGGAATAGCCGACGATACAATCGTGACAGGACGCGAACGGGAAGGAAGAAGCCGGAGCGGCAGCCAACCCAGCTTCCATCAGGGGCAATCCCGCCGCCCGGCACGAGGCAATGGGCATGCGGATGATGCGTCAGGGTCTGCCCCCAGGTGTGGAGAATGGCGATCATCCCAGTCTCGGCACCGAGATGCTTCGGGTCGGCGCTGATGAGACGGATCGTCTCGGCCGCCGTCTTGAGCAGGATGTCGTAGACCACCGCCTTGTTCTGCAGCGCGATAGCGGCTACTGGCGCCGGCACGGTGAAGACAACATGGAAATAGGGGACCGGCAGCAGATCGGCTTGGCGATCGGCGAGCCATTGGGCGCGCGCGAGGCCTTGGCACTTTGGACAGTGCCGATCGCGACAGCTGTTGTACGCGACGCGAACCAGGCCGCAGTCGTCGCACCGCTCGACATGGCCGCCGAGCGTCGCTGTGCGGCACGCCTCGATGGCTGCCATCACACGGCGCTGGTCGGATGTGAGCCGAGAGCCCTGCGCGGTACGGAACGCAGCGCCGTGGCGGCGGAAGATGTCCGCCACCTCAAGCACGGGGCGCATATGCGCGGCTTAGTGGGGTGGGATCACCGTGATGGAGAGCCCATCGAATGGGCTGGTCGTGCGAGCGAGCAGATTGGTCGCAACCTGCGCGTAGCGGGCGGTCGATCCGAGGTCGGCATGTCCGAGCAAGACCTGAATGATGCGGATGTCGATCCCGCTTTCCAGGAGATGAGTCGCAAAGGAGTGCCGGAGCGTGTGGACAGTGATCGGCTTGGCAATCCGAGCGCGTCGGCGGGCGGCGCGGCAGGCCGCCTGGACGCAGCGGACGCTGACATGTTCGCTTGGGTCTTGGCCTGGAAATAGCCACAGCCCCGGCCGTGTTCGCGTCCAGTACGCACGCAGAATATCCAGCAGCCGAGGAGAAAGCATCGCGTAACGATCTCTGCCGCCCTTGCCGTTCTCGATGTGGATCAACATTCGCTTGCTGTCGATCGAGCTCACCTTCAGGCGTACGACCTCGCTAACCCGTAAGCCAGCCGCATAAGCCGTCGCCAGCACGACGCGGTTGCGCACCCCTGTAACCGCGTCCAGAAAGCGCTCGATCTCTTCGGCACTAAGCACGAGGGGGAGCTTGTCGGGCTTCTGGCCGCCGATGATCCGCTCGAATGCCTCCGTCTGCCCGAGTGTGATGCCGTAGAAGAACCGCAGCGCGCAGGCCACCTGATTGATGTGGGACCACGAACGCTTTTGGCCGATGAGGTGCAGTTGGTAGGCACGGACCTGCTCGAAACTCAACCGGTCCGGGGCGTCGCCGAAATGGCGGCTAAACTTTGCGATCGCATAGATATAGGATTGCTGAGTCGACGGCGACAGATTGCGGACCGTCATGTCCTCGATCATACGCTGCCGAAGAGGGCTCATCGTAGCCATCTGGGTCTCCTGTCTTGAGAGGGGTGGTGCGAAGACCAACATCCTCTCAGACAGGACACCTCAGTACAGCAGGCTTGCCTCCACTCCCGCGTAGCGGGTTCGTTCAATCGGCGTTGACGACGCCGCCTGGGACCATTCGGTGTTCTCGAAGAACCGCGACCGGCTGCTGGAAGGCGACATCGCGGCCAAGTTCCTGGCGGCGGTGCTGGCACAGCTCAAGGTGAAGAAGCTTCTATCGAGCGATCACTTCTCGGTTGATGGCACGCTGATCGAGGCCTGGGCCTCGATGAAGAGCGTCAAGCCCAAGGACGGCTCGGACGAGCCGCCGGCGCAAGGCGGGCGCAATGCCGATGCGGACTTCCATGGCCAGAAACGCTCGAACGACACCCATACGTCGACCACCGATCCGGACGCCAGGCTCTACCGCAAGGGCAAAGGCAAGGAGACGAAACTGTGCTTCATCGGGCACGGGCTGATGGAGAACCGCCACGGCCTGCTGGTCGACGCCTGCCTGACGCAGGCCGACGGGCATGCCGAGCGGGTGGCCGCGCTGCACATGATCGAACCTCGTGCCGACCGGCCGACAGCGATCACGCTTGGCGCCGACAAAGCCTACGATGCAGAAGACTTCGTCAACGAACTGCGCTCGATGAACGTGACGCCGCATGTTGCACAGAACACCAGCGGCCGTAGTTCTGCGATTGACGGACGAACGACCCAGCACGGCGGCTATGCCGTCAGTCAGCGCATCCGCAAACGGATCGAGGAGGCCTTCGGCTGGATCAAGACGGTCGCCGGGCAAGAGAAGACCCGCTTCCGTGGCCGTGATCGCGTCGCATGGGCCTTTACCTTCGCTGCCACCGCCTACAATCTGCTGCGGCTGCCCAAGCTGATCGCGGAGACCGGCTGATGGCCAAGGTGCCCGGCTTCGCCAAGGCCTTTGTCGGCCGCTGGCGCATCGTCGAAATGGACAACTGGGACAGCGACTTCCTCGATCTTGTCGAAGAGGCGCATCTCACCTTCCAGGGCAAATCCAATGGCGAAATCGCCTTTGGGGCTCTCAAGGGCTTCCTGGACGTGCGCTACGGCACCCGCGACGGATCGGCCTGCGCGGAGTTCTCATGGGAAGGGCACGACGAGAATGATCCCGTCTGCGGTCGCGGATGGGTCATGATCGGCACTGCAGGCAGGCTCGTCGGCCACTTCTACATCCACAATGGCGAGGAGTCAGGCTTCGTTTGCGAACGCGGCTGAGTTCTTCAACAGCCTGCTAGAGAAGTCTGCGCTCGATACGGACCTCGCGCTGGTCCAGGTCCCCTAAAGATCCGGCCAGCAATTTCACGCTGGTCTTTGCGAGATCGAATGTGCGAGTTCGCTTACGCCTTCTCCTCCCGCCGCCAATCTTGCTTTTCAGGAATTGGAAGCCCAGCACCTGAAAGGCGGCATGTTCCTTTGTCCCTGCCATAGCCGTGACCGCCAGCCTCCGGCTCGTAGAGATAAGCCTCATAGCCCATCCCCTGAAGCTTGGCGACCATCTTACGGGCGTGTCCGGGATGGACGCGATCGTCCCGCCGTGTGGTGGCGATCAGGATCGGCGGATAGTCCTGCCCGAACTTGGCAATATGGTAGGCGGAATAGGTCTTGAGCCATTCCTATTCCTCGGGCTTGTCAGGATTGCCATATTCCGCGATCCAACTCGCGCCCGCGAGCAGCTTGGTGTAACGACGCATGTCAATCAGCGGGATGGTGCAGAACAGCGCGCCGAAACGCTCAGGGTACCGCGCCAGCATATTGCTGATGAGAATGCCGCCGTTCGATCCGCCCTCGGCCGCGATCCGCTTTGCGTGTGTGACACCGCGGCGGACGAGATCGGCGGTCACCGCCGCGAAATCATCATGGGAGAGCCGCTTGCCGGCGAGGCGTCCAGCATCGTGCCACCGCGTGCCGAACTCGCCGCCGCCGCGCAAATGCGCCTGCACAGTGGTGCCCCCGCGCTCAAGCCAGAGCTTGCCGAGCGCGGAATTGTAGTACGGCTTCACTGAGATGCCGAACCCGCCATAACCGCTCATATGGACGGGCGCTTCGCCGGTCTCCCGTTTCGGACCGGTCTGCACTTAGGGAATACGCTCGCCGTCGACTGAGATCGCCTCGTGCTGGGTGACCACGAGACCATCAGCCATAAAAGCTTTCGGCGCCTCCTTCAGCACGGCTGGACTGGCGACGCCCTGCTCCAAGAGCATCAGTAACGGGGGCGTGAGCGGATCCTGGATCTTTGCAAGCAAGTCACCATTGCTCTCGGATGAATCGCGATCAAGCGGCCGGACATCTACGAGACCTATATCGGGAAGCATGCTCAGCTGCTCGCGGCTCCAAGTCGCGGTAGATGGTGTGCCGATCTCGAACACGGGCCGCAGCTCGTCCAGGATGGAGAGCACAAGCTTACCGCCCGACCAGAAAAATCCCTGCAGGGCTCGCCGCGGGCTCGCCACAAAAAGGACCGCGAAATTGCGCTTCCCATCGAGAAAGGCGGTCAAGGATATGCCGACCAGGGTATCGGCCGGGTAGATCACTCCGGCGATTGTCGCAGCCGAGCGGAGCTTCACCGCGAGCCAGTTCTGATCCGCCTGCAGCCAGATATCGGTAGGAAGATCGAGCTTGATGTGCGCCCCTGACTCGGTTCCGAGCCATGTCTGGGAATTGAAGAAATTGAGCCGATCAGTAAACCAGACGCGTTGCTCTTGTCCGGTACGATCGATCCCGCAGCTGACGCCCATACGATCGGACGACGTCTCGAGCACCACGGTCGGGCGCTCGATGGGTTCACCGCGGCGCCACAATCGTACGGTCCTCGCATAGCCCGACACTGTCGCCATGCCCTCGCCATGGGCGCTGGACAACAGCACCGTGTCCCGGTCGACCCAAGTGGCAGTACTCTTGGCTTCCTCAAGCACAAAACCATCAGGCACAAAACTCTTCGTAGCCATGTCGAACTCGCGCAGAGCCACAGCATCGCTGCTTGCCTCGTGACAGAGCGAGTATCACTTGCGAGCTACCAGGCAGCATGGCGGTCCGGCCTACAAGCCAGTCCTCGCCTTCAATTGCCGCGATCCGATGCACATCGAGTAAAACGTCCCATGACGACTTGGGCTTTCGAAATTCTTCCAAAGTGTCTGAATCATCAGCGCATCAAGAGAGGATTGAGGCTGATGATCGTTTAGATCGTCGCTTTATGTGAGGGGACAGCTGGCGGGAAGGTTAGGGAGGCGCTGCGAGCCTTGCCCCCTTGTGCTCAAACGTGGCGAACGACCGGTTCTCGATGGGCGGCCGAGTAGTACGAAATTTCTGCAGCCGGAGCGCCGACGACGCTGATCGAGAGTGTCTTTCCGCCAGTAGCGTGTGCGATCCCAGTGAAGGACCGACGAGCCTCATCTCTCCGCAAGTTGATTACGCGACTGTTCGCGCTCCATTCATTCCGTCAGGTCGAGACCTCCACAGATGATCGCGGCCGGGACTGAAAGCGAGATCTTGCCGCATCAGCGGGGGTTCCTTCGTGAACTGAAAGCCGCAATGACTGACCATCGACCCCCTCACGATGGTCAGCAAGAGCCGGCCGCACCGCCGTGCCGCTGGCATCACCGACCGCCATGAGCGATTCAAAAACGCTGGACTGAGCGCATCAAGCGCAATGACCAGGTCGAATTCCGCTCATGCTAACTCGGTCACCGGCGCATTGAGCCATGAAGCGGTACCGGAGCATTCGACACCGACTTGCCATAGGGGCGCACCATCGTCAAATCTTCGCGCGAGCGCGGCGCGGGGTGGCTCATAGGTGCCCATCTTACCAGCCGTAATTCAGTGACTACAGCGATGTCAGAAATCCAACAAGTCTCAGCATTCTCCCTTTGGGACGGTCGCTGGCACGCGCGTTCTCTCGTCAGGCAAGATGCGCCCTCTTCCGCGATCGGCACGCCTTTTGCTGGGATGAGACGAACGCCCCGCGACCAATGCTTGCTCGCACCGCACTGCGCCTGGAGTTCACCATGAGACCTGCTCGTTGTCATATCGTTCGATAATCACACCAGACTTCCCTTGGATGCACTCCGATCTCACACGATGGGTAGCCTTTGTTGATGATCATCGAGGCATTTGGCCGCACGAGCTGCATCACGGACGTATCTGGAGGACAGAGCTGGCTCCGCAAATTCGGACAGTAGCTTGAGTGGATTTTCTGCCTGACAGCGGCGAGGATTCTCGCCGCGAATCAGGAGCGAAGATGCCGAAGAGGAGTCGCCGGACGCATTCTCCGGCATTCAAGGCGAAGGTGGCTTTGGCGGCCGTGAAGGGGGAGAAGACGTTGGCCGAGCTGGCGCAACTGTTTGATGTCCATCCGAACCAGATCACGACCTGGAAGAACCAGCTCCTGGAAGGCGCCGCCGGCGTGTTTGGGCAGGACAAGGGACCGGCCGAGGCGCCGGTCGATTTGAAGGCGTTACATGCCAAGATCGGCGAGTTGGCCTTGGAGAATGATTTTTTAGAGAGCGCGCTCACCAAGGCGGGCCTGCTGAGCGCAAAGCGATGATCGACCGCGACCATGATCTGCCTGTCGTGCGCCAGGCGAAAGTCCTGAGCCTTGCTCGCAGCACGGTCTACTATGAACCTCGGCCGGTTTCGGCCGAGGACCTTGCCTTGATGCGCCGGCTCGATGAGCTGCACCTCGATTATCCCTTCGCAGGGGCGCGCATGCTGCGATCGCTGTTGCGGCGTGAGCGCGTGCAGGTTGGCCGCCGCCACGTCGCGACGCTGATGAAGCGCATGGGGATCGAGGCGATCTATCGCCGCCCGAACACGAGCAAGCCCGCACCGGGCCACAAGATCTACCCGTACCTGCTGCGCGGATTGAAGATCGAGCGGCCGAACCAGGTCTGGGCAATGGACATCAGCTACATTCCGATGCGACGTGGCTTCGTCTACCTCGCGGCGGTCGTCGATGTGTTCAGCCGGCGGGTCCTGGCCCATCGCGTATCGATCACGATGGAGACGATGTTCTGCGTTGAAGCGCTCCAGGAGGCGTTGGCGAAGCACGGCAGGCCCGAGATCTTCAACACGGATCAGGGCAGCCAGTTCACGAGCGTCGACTTCACCAGCGTGCTGCTGGACGCCAAGATCGCTATCAGCATGGATGGCAAGGGCGCCTGGCGTGACAACGTGTTCGTCGAGCGGCTCTGGCGCACGATCAAATACGAGGAAGTCTATCTGCGCGCCTACGACAGCGTGTCCGAGGCGCGAGCGTCGATTTCCAAATATCTGGCGTTCTACAATCGGGGACGCCCGCACTCGAGCCTTGACGAACGCACGCCCGACGAGGCTTACTTCGGCGTGCAAGCGATGGTGATGGCCGCATGATCGTCGCCCGCGATTTTGTCGTCGCTCTGGTCGGGCTACGCCCTCCCGACGCAACGACAAAATCGCAAAGCCCCGCAGTCAGTGTAACCCGGCAGGAATCCACTTAAATTCCGCGGGGCGCTGTCCAAACAACCGGAGCCAGCTCTGACCGCGGGGCTTTGATCGCGTGATTTTCAGATTCCTCACCGCCACACGGCCCTTGGCTGGCCGTTTTCCTGAAAGCGTATTCAATCCATGCTTAAAGTGACATCCACAAGCCAGGCTTCCCAGATTCGATCGTTACGATTGATCGCTTTTCTCTATGGCTTGCTTGCTTACGCGGCCTTTCTCGTCACGATCGTCTACGCTGCCGGCTTCGTAAGTCGCATAGGCGTACCGAAGACAATTGACACCGGGCCTGACACGTCGGCGATCAATGCGCTTTGCATAAACACGTTGTTGATGGCTCTGTTTGCCATCCAGCACACTGGCATGGCACGCAAGTGGTTCAAGAACCGGTGGGCGCGATATGTGCCGAACTGCATTGAACGAAGTACTTACGTACTCATGGCGAGCCTCTGCCTCATGTTGCTATTCTGGAAGTGGAGGCCCCTTCCGGCCGTTGTTTGGCAGGTCGACGACCCCGACGTATTCGTAATGATCACGGCGCTATCGTTCATAGGCTGGGCGACGGTGTTCGCCAGTACGTTTCTGATCGATCATTTCGAACTGTTCGGACTGCGTCACGTCACCGCCAATCTCAGGGGTCGGAGCATACCGGCACCCCAGTTCCGGACGCCGCTTTACTACAAGTTCGTGCGACATCCCATCTATCTCGGTTTTATCATCGCGTTCTGGGCCGCGCCGGTCATGACAATCGGGCATCTACTGTTTGCTATTGTGACCACCATCTACATCTTTATCGGGATTTTCTTCGAAGAGCGGGATCTTCTCAAGCAGTTCGGGGAGCAGTACGGTCAATACAAAAGACAAGTCGGCATGCTCATCCCTCGGCGCAAATCGGGCTGATAGGGACCAGACAGAGAATGGGAGCTCGCTACCAAAAGTGCATCACCAAATTCACGATCCACAAGGAGACCAGTGAGCTCGCGCGGACGATCTCAGGCGCCCTGTCCGAAGTGGCTGAAGGCGCACCGTTCCTTGAGCACTCTGACGTTCGCTGCTGCGCAGGCAACAAGGCATCGCCGATGGGGTCGCGCTCAGCATAGCAAATTGTTTTGGAGTGTTCCCGTCACAGTGCCGTAGACGCCGTGAGGATATCGCGCGCCACTCTGAATGGACCGATTGCCTATACGGCATCCCCGCTTAGTCTGTCGCAGATGAGCACGACAGCTTCGAGGAAAGCACACTGGCTGTCGCCGCGCATGCAAACGCATTCGTGCCACACTCCAGTTGTTCTCCGGCGCGAAAGCATGCGGGCACTCAACCTCCATCAATGAGCTTCGACACAGCCACCTACCTCCATTGTCGAAGCTACCGCACGCATCCGCCCCGGATCGACGCGTGAGGTGTTGTGACGTTCAAGCGTACAACCTGACGCAGCGTGCGAATCAAGCTGATTCTTACAGAGTGAATGTTGCAGAGCAGTTACAGCAATTTGCGTTGGCGCTGTTATGACGCGCGCGGCCGGGGGCCACTAAAGGAAATGAAGCTCGAAATGAAGAACTTGTTGCTTATGACTGCGAGCATCGTCGCACTCACCGCTGCGGCACCTGCATTCGCCGCGGATCTCGCTGCACAGCCCGTCTACACGAAGGCGCCACCGCTGCCGGTCGCGGTCGCGCTCTACGACTGGAGCGGCTTCTATGCTGGTATCAACGGCGGCTGGGGTTCGAGCCATAACTCCTGGGATTTTGCAGGCACGATCCCTGAGGGCTCCCACGACGCAAGCGGCGGCACGGTCGGTGGGCAGATCGGTTATCGCTGGCAGATCGGCCAGACAGTGCTTGGCGTCGAAGGCCAGGGCAACTGGGCCGATTTCAACGGCTCCAATGTCAGCACTGCCTTTCCAACCAACAGGAACCAGACAAAGATCAACGCGTTCGGCTTGATCACTGGTCAGATCGGGTATGCCGTAAGCAACGTACTGCTTTACGCCAAAGCTGGCACCGCGATCGTTGGCAGCAGCTATCAGGTTAACTCCGTTGCTTCAGGCACGCAGCTTGGGAGCGCGGACACGACACGTTGGGGCGGCGTCGTTGGCGCCGGATTCGAGGTCAACTTGACGCCGAACTGGTCAGCTGGCCTCGAGTACGACCATGTGTTCATGCCGACGAGCGACGTGAACTTCACCGCTGCGGGTGGTGGCACGTTTGGGAACGATCGCATCCGCCAGGATTTTGATCTCGTGACGGCGCGTCTCAATTACAAGTTTGGCTGGCCCGTAGTTCTCAAATAACAATCTCCTCACCTCCAAACGGCAATCGAGAGCTCCGGCCCTTTGGCCGGGGCTCTTTCTTTAGTTTAATTTAAGCGCGCAAGGTCACCTAAGCGCCTCTATTTCTTCGAAAGCTGGCGGCTCAAAGGTATCGCCTGTTCGTTCTGACGGTCGAAGGATGCGTTTGCCTGGGTGTGAGCGCACGGAGTGCGCAAGGCGCTATAGTGTCCATCAACAACTACGCTAGAGGCGTGTTACTACCACTCTCTGCTATAGCTTGAACTTCCTGCGTCCAGCTAAAATGGTCCGCACACCACGACTGGCGGCTTCTTCTACCTTGATAGCATCAATCCCGATGATGTGGCTTTTGGCAATGACGGCACACAACTGAGGACATTCGCGGTATGCCTGCGAGCCACGGCTACACCGCCTCTTCGGGGTGATCTACAAAGCGCGACGATGTGTGATCTGCATTATGGGCCCGCGCTCGATTGGAACGAGAGCACGTCAATGTCGCTGATCGCTCGCGCATGTTGGATCGAGCTTGCGGCCATCATCTCGCAACAAAATCGACCCGCGCTACTTAAGGCACATTTCACAGCGTGACGCATTTTACGTATCCCTTCGGCGGCGATCGCCGGTTCGACAAGCTGCCTGAGGGTGTGACCTTAAGTTTAGCCTTAAGGTCATGTGGCGAATGCAGGTGAAGGTATTGGGCGTCGAACGTCGGCGCCGCTGGAGTTACGACGAGAAGGTTCGTCTGGTCGAAGAGACCGTGCAGGCCGGCGAGACTGTTTGTGGGGTGGCGCGGCGGCATGGCGTGGCACCGAGCCTATTGTTCACATGGCGTCGGCAGGCACGCCAGGGCCGCCTGGGCGGTGATGCCGTGCCAGCTCTTGTTCCTGTCGAGATCACACCTACGCCGGCTCCGGTATTGATCAGCACGCCGCAACCGGCGTCTTCACCGCCTGCACAGCGCGCAAGGGCTGGAATCATCGAGATCGAGCTTGGCGGTGGCTGTCGTGTTCGCGTTGACCGGGACGTCGACGGTGAGGCGCTGCAGCGGGTTGTTGAGCTTTTGAGACGGCGATGATCCCGATTCCGAGCGGCGTCAGGGTTTGGATCGCAACAGGCCACACCGACATGCGCCGCGGCATGCAAAGCCTGGCTCTTACGGTTCAGGAGAGCTTGAAGCGCGATCCTCATGTCGGCGATCTCTATATCTTCCGGGGTCGTCGCGGTGACCTGGTCAAGATTCTCTGGCACGACGGATTAGGCATGTCGCTCTATGCCAAACGCCTGGACCGCGGCAAGTTCATTTGGCCGCGGCGTCGGCCGGCGCGGTATCGATCTCAGCGGCGCAGATGGCCTATATGCTCGAGGGCCTTTGTTGATGCCCCTACTTTTCATGGTGATCCTCCCTCAGATCGATCTTCGCGACACGGTGATGTCTCAAGCTGCGAATGGCTTGCAAGGAGGTTGCGTTGTCGGGAAAGAGAAAGCGGCCTGAAGGCTCCCGGAGGGTCAGGATACTCCCTCGCTTGAGCTGAACATAGATCCACTTGGTAGGAATCCCGAGGCGGGTTGCCAATTGGGTTACTGTCAAATGGTCTGCGACCGCCGGCCATCGTGTTTGCCGATGTTGCACCTTGAGGCGGCGTTTAAGACGAATGCGCTGGACCGTGATCGGCAGGACTTTATCCGCCTCCCATGGCGAGTGATGCCCTTCCTGCGTCAGAATGCGCGCGATCTCATCGTCATGCATGCCCTCACGAGTCAGCGTGCATATGCGCTCCACCATCTCTCGGTGCCGCGGCAAGGCGGCCACGGCATTAACCGGTAGTGTGACCAGAAGCTCAGTAGTTGCGCCACCGCGCCACACGATGCGCACCTCGGCCTTGTCGCGGGCGCAACGACGCATCACGACCTTTTCGATCAGACAGCGCAAGAGCGCCTTACGATGATCCCTGCGGGTCGCCGGATTCTCCCACAGCGCCGGAAGACGATTTCCGAGGGCGATCACCTTGGCACGCACATCGTGAGGAACGCCCAAGGGTTCATTGGCCTTGGGCATCTTTCGCTGGGTCAACGCTTCCTCAGCTCGGCGCAGCTCCGACAGAGCGCCTTCCCACCGCCGCTCGAGCTCGCCGGTCACCAGCCGGTTGTCGGGATCGGCGCGATTGAACTGGCGCTCGGCGAGGGCTGCTTGATAGCGAAGCCTCTCGACCTGCTGCTCCTCAGCGTAACGCAGGGCTCTTTCGGATTGCAGATGGGTTTTGCGCGCTTTGGACAACGCATCGATTTCCGCCGGCGCCACCGCTTCCAAGAATGCCGCCGCAACCTGTGCGTCGATCGGTGCAGCACGCAGTTTCTGACACTCCGGCGCTCCGCGCTGGATTTTCAAATAATTGCAGACATATTGACTGCCGCCCTTGTAACGCACGGCCATCTTGTGTCCGCATTCGCCACAATAGGTGATACCGTGAAGCAGGGCTGCCCCATCCCGCGGGATGCCACGGCTCTTGATGTGCTGGTACTCCGCTCGATTGTCGCGCAGCATCGCCTGGATCTTCTCGAAGGTCTCCCAATCGATGTAGGTCGGGTACTTTTCCCTCACCACGATCCTCCAGTCCGTTCCACGACGCGGAGCTTTTTGGGGACGCTCTCCCGGTATTTGGGATGGCTTCTGCCAAGTCCTTCCATAGACAAAGGCGCCTGCATAGGCCGGATTCTTGAGGATCGCTGTCACGGCTGACACCGTCGCAGGCTGCCAGCGCAGATCGCCATGGCGGTCGCGGCGAGGCAGTGCCAAGCCGCGGCCAACAAAGGCCCGCATCACTTGCGCGACGGTCCGTACTTTCAGGAAGGTCTCGAAGAGCAGCAACAGGCGCCCCTGCACCTCGAGATTCGGGTCCTTGGTGACCACCCCAGAAGGATCGCGAACCAGGCCCGCCGGCAGTTGCAGGGCCAAGTCACCGCGTTCGGCTCTTGCCAAAAGCCCAGCCGTCATCCGGCTTTTGATCGTGTGCAATTCCAGCTCTGAGATCGTACCCTTCAGGCCGAGCAGCAGGCGGCCATTGGGGGTTCCGGGATCGTAGATGCCGTCACGGTCGGCGATCAAACAACGGCGGTGCCCGCAGACATCAAGCAGCGGGTACCAATCCGAACAATTGCGCGCCAGGCGCGTCACGTCCATCGATAGAATAAGACCGACCTCGCCAAGAGTGACGCGTGCGACCAGATCCTTAAATCCTTTCCGGTGGGCTGCCGCAGCGCCGCTCTGCCCAAGATCGCTATCAATCACATCGATGTCGACCTCGCGCCATCCGAGCTCGCGAGCGCGCTGTGAGAGGGCATACTGAAGCTTGAGGCTTTCTTGATTGTTGATCACTTGGTGTGGCGTCGATTGCCGCACATACACCACTGCTTTGCGGTCCAGGTGATCCGGCTTGACGAGTTCCGAGCCCATCGCTCATCTCCCGCAGGACTTGGCCGAGATCTTCTGCGATCGCTTGCCGGAGCGTTTCCGGCAAACCGCGCCAGACCTCTCGAGGTTCGATGGGCATGCGCCCCCGCTCTCTTCGGCCAACGCGATTAAGTCCTGCAGCGCGTCGAGGCTCAGCTTGGTCGGCGCGGCGCACGGCAAGCCGTTCCGCTCAAGATTCGTCACCCCGAGCGGCAGAAGAAGCGTGAGACCGAATCGGTAATGTACACGCGCAAAGAGCTCCTTGCACGCTCCACGCGTGGTCGTCTCCTTACCGATCGAGATCAAGCGATAGCGCCGGCCATAAAGCGGATGACGCGGATCGACGACTTCCACCTCTTCGAAGGTGGCTACGTCATCGTCACTCTTATGGGCATCTCCCGATGCCCTCGCTCGAGGGCATCGACTGGCGGAATCCGCAATTGAGCTTGCGACCGCAGAGCGCAGGCTGATCCAGGAAAATCTCCCGGCTGCCGGCATTTTGGGGAGTCCCAACGCATTCAATCTGTGATTCACTGCGTCGCATGGATGCCGACCGCGACGCTGATCCGGATGACGTTGCCGCGCTGAAAGAGGCGTTCGCTGTCGAGCGCGCGAAGGGTTTGGAGATCGCCGCCGAGCTCGCGGTCGCCCGCGCGAAAGCGTCGGAAGACGAAGCGCTGATCGCACAGCAGCAGTTGCAGATCGCCAAGCTGAAACACCAGATCTATGGGCAACGGTCGGAACGTTCGGCGCGGCTGATCGAGCAGTTGGCGCTGACGTTCGAAGAGCTGGAAGCCGACGCCACCGAGGACGAGCTGGCGGCGGAACGAGCCGTGGCCAAGACGACGACGGTGCGCGGATTTACGCGCAAGTGCGCCGAGCGCCAGACCTTCCCTGAGCACCTTCCCCGGGAGCGGGTGGTGATCGAAGGACCTACGGCTTGTGAATGCTGCGGCAGCAATCGCCTGCGCAAGCTCGGCGAGGACGTGACGCGGACGCTGGAAGTGGTGCCGCGCCAGTGGAAGGTGATCGAGACGGTCCGGGAGAAGTTCTCCTGCCGCGACTGCGAGAGGATCAGCCAGCCGCCGGCGCCATTCCATGCCATCGCCCGGGGATGGGCCGGCCCGAGCCTCCTGGCCATGATCATGTTCGAGAAGTTCGGCCAGCATCAGCCCTTGAACCGCCAGGCCGAGCGCTATGCCCTGGAAGGCGTGCCGATCGCACTGTCGACCATGGCGGATGCAGTTGGGGCGGTCTGTGCCTCGCTAGATCCGTTGCTGCGCCGCCTTGAGGCCCATGTGATGGCGGCCGCGCGTCTTCATGCCGATGATACGACCGTGCCGGTGCTGCGGCGGCAATGTTCTATTACAAGGCGTTCAACTACATCCTCAAGCGTTGGGCGAGCTTCACGCTGTTCCTGGAGGACGGGCGAGTTTGCCTCTCGAACAACGCCGCCGAGCGAGGCTTGCGAGGCATCGCACTTGGCCGGAAGTCCTGGCTGTTCTGCGGATCTGATCGCGGAGGGCGGCGCGCCGCAGCCATGTACAGCCTCATCGTCTCGGCTCTATGCCGCGCTCGGCATAGGGCGGTTTATGCCGCCCGCCGAACTATGCCGAGTTGGGTCGTTTTCCCCAGATTTCTCGCTGACCGGCGTTTGGTCCGTTCGGCATAGTTCGTTCTGTGCCTCCGCTTTCAACAGCGGAGAACAGGAAGATGGAAGTTGAAGAGTACTTGGGCAGCAGCCGGCTGTACCGCCGTCTCAGAAGCGGGCCGCACGGACAACTCGTCGAGCGCTACGCCGCTCGTCTCGTCGAAGAGAGGCTCGTTCGGCATGGCGCGTGGCGTTGCCTCAACGTGGTCAGCGGGCTCCTGAGTTGGATCGCCGGCCGTCGCTACAAGCTGGTCGATCTCGATGAACAGGTCGTTGAGCGGTACCTCCGACATCGAGGCGGGAGGCAGTCTATCCAACCCGGTGACCGAGCCGCGCTCAAGCGATGGCTGTCGGTGCTGCGCGCGGAAGGCGCGATCGCGCCGTTGGTGCTACTGCCTCTCACCCCGCACGAACGGATCTTCAAGGAGTTCGATGCCTACCTACGATCAGAGCGCGGCTTGGCCCCGAGGTCCATCGTCCGCCATCTCCCGGTCATCCGCAGGTTCCTGCACGAGGTGTGCCCCGGTGGCGCCGCCGCCCTCTGCAAGATCAGCCAAGAAGACGTGATCCGCTACATTGAGCGCCACGCCCAGGATTGGAGCCCGGGAACAGGCAAGGCGATGCGCTGGTCGTTGCGCGCCTTTCTTCGTTACCTCCACCATCGGGGGCTGAACGCGCGCCCGTTGGCGGATTGCGTTCCATCGATGCGGCGATGGAAGCTCGCAACTCTGCCGACCTATCTGCCTGCGGCACAGGTGCGGAAGGCTCTCGACGGTTGCGACCGAGAGACAGTGATGGGACGGCGGGACTACGCCATTCTGTTGTTGCTAGCCAAGCTCGGCCTGCGGGCCGACGAGGTCGCGACGCTCACCCTTGATGATATCGACTGGCGCGCCAGCGAGATACTCGTTCGCGCCAAGGGCCGACAGCGTGCACGGATGCCGATACCGCCAGACGTTGGCGCGGCCATCGTTGCATATCTCCGCAATGGCCGCCCAAAGTCGTCGTGCCGACGATTGTTCGTCCGTACGCTCGCGCCACACGTCGGCTTTGCTTCCGGATGTGCGATCACCATGATCGCCAAGGCCGCTCTCGATCGCGTTGGAATCGAAGGTTGCGCACATCGCGGCGCCCATATCTTCCGACACAGTCTCGCTACCGAGCTTCTCCGATCTGGCGCCACCTTGTCGGAGATCGGACAGTTGCTGCGGCACGAGAACCACGACACTACCCGGATTTACTCGAAGGTCGACATCGATGCGCTGAGAACATTGAGCCTGCCCTGGCCGGGAGGCGTGCAATGACCAGTCTGCGCGCCGCACTCGATAAGTACCTGAGCATGCGCAAGGGGTTTGGATACAAGTACGAGCACCAGACCCGTCGGCTCGCCGACTTCGTCGCCTTCATGGAGAAGCGCAAGGCGAGGATCATCACGACGAAGCTGGCCATGGAATGGGCAACGCCGCCGCCCGATCGTCATGCATCCTGGGCGCTGCGATTGAGCGACGTGCGCGGGTTCGCGCGCCATGTCGCCAACTTCGACCCGAGAACGGAGGTGCCGCCCGTCGGCATGCTGCCCGGATGGAAGCGCGCCAAGCCCTATGTTTACAGCGACGCGGAGATCGATGCGTTGCTGACGGCAGCGCTGGCTCTGCCACCAGCGGACGGGCTGCGCCGATGGACCTACCATGCCTTGTTCGGGCTGATCGCGGTGACGGGCATGCGTATATCCGAGGCGATGGGCCTGGAGCGTGATGACGTCGACCTCGACGCCGGCGTGCTGACGGTCCGGCTGACCAAGTTCGGCAAGTCGCGGCTCGTGCCATTGCATCCGACGACGAGAACCGCGCTGCGCGACTACGCCCACCGGCGCGATGCGCTGCTCGGGTCACGCTGCGGCTCGACCTTCTTCGTTGCCGAACAGGGAGGCCGCTTGCTGCACCAGTACGTTCATCGCGTCTTCTGGCGATTGTCCAGAGAGATCGGGCTGCGGCGCCCAGGTGATCGTACCGGGCCACGCGTGCATGACTTCCGTCATCGCTTCGCCATCCGGACGCTGCTCAACTGGTATCGCGAAGGCAAGAACGTCGAGCAACAACTCCCAGTGCTCTCCACTTACCTCGGCCACGCCTGCGTGCGCGACACTTACTGGTATCTCTCGGCCTGCCCCGAGTTGATGGAGGAAGCCGCGCGGCGTCTCGATCGGCGATGGGAGGTGACGCCATGAAGCCCGCTTGCAATGTCGCCACGTTGATCGAGCGCTTCTTCACCGAGCGCCTCATGCGCCAGCGCAATGTTAGCGGCAACACGATCGCCTCCTACAGAGACACGTTCCGGCTGCTGTTCATGTTCGCTCGGGTGCAGCTGCGCAAGTCCCCATCGGCCCTGACGCTCGCCGATCTGGATGCAACGTTCATCGGCGCGTTCCTCACCGATCTCGAGGTAACGCGCGGCGCCAGTGCGAAGACGCGTAACCTGCGTCTGACGGCCATCCGATCCTTCTTCAGGTTCGTGTCCTTCGAGGAACCGGCACACAGTGCGCTGATCCAGCGCGTGCTCGCCATACCGAGCAAGCGTCACGACAAGCGACAGGTGCACTTCCTGACGCGCCCCGAGATCGAGGCGGTTCTCGCAGCGCCCGATCGAACGACGTGGCTTGGCCGCCGCGATCACACCTTGCTGTTAGTCGCGGCCCAGACAGGCTTACGCCTCTCAGAGCTGACTGGCCTTGACCGGGATGCCGTCCACCTCGGGTCTGGCGCACACGTGCGATGCGTCGGTAAAGGGCGGAAGGAGCGGACCACTCCGCTGACCACACTCGCTCGGTGTGCGCTCCAGGCATGGCTCAAGGAACCGTTGCGGAAAGGAGCAACAGCGTTGTTCCCGAACGTGCACGGGGGCCGGCTCAGTGCCGACAGCGTCCAGTCCCTGCTGGGAAAGCATGTTCGTGTCGCTCACAAGAGTTGCCCGTCTTTGAAGGCCAAGAGCGTGTCGCCGCACGTGCTGAGGCACAGCGCTGCGATGGAACTGCTGCAAGCCGGCGTCGACTGTTCTGTGATCGCGCTGTGGCTCGGTCATGAATCGGTCGAGACGACGCAGACGTACCTGCACGCCCACCTCGCCCTCAAGGAAGCTGCCCTGGCGAAGCTCAAGCCGTACGAGCGCGGCAAGCTAACCCGCTTCCAGCCGAACGACCGCCTGCTCGCCTTTCTGGAGGCGCTCTGAACGCCAGACTATGCCGAATGGAGTGGGGCTGCCGTGCACGCAATCGACGCGTGCCAGCGTGACAACGGCGCGCCATACCAAACCCGTTCGGCATAGTTCGGCGGCCGGCATAAACGGCGAAAATGAACGGCATCGACCCGCAGGCGTGGCTGACGGATATCCTCGCCCGGATCGCCGCCCATCCGGCTCATCGGCTGGACGAGCTTCTGCCCTGGAATTGGACGTCAGCATCAGCGATCTCCGCTCGAGCGGCATGACCACCCACGTCAACAAGGCCCATCACGTCACCACCATCACCCAGGTCGCGAGGGACCTCGGCGAAGACGAAGATTGGCTGCGAGACGTCGCCAATGAAATGGAGATCGAGGACGGAGCCATATGGGTCTATGGCGTCGGCGAAGACGGTGTCCGGGCGTTCACCGACTTCGGCATCGAACGCCTCATCGAGCTCATCCAAATTTACAAAGAAGATCCGGAGTTGCTTAAGCGCTGGCCGTCAGAATAATCCAACCGAGCCCGCGGCCTACGCCGGATGCGTACCATTTTACGCACCTGACGATCGCACCTCTACAGGTCCATCGCAGGCAAAATTCATCGCGCACGATATGGTCCGAGAATCGTGTTCGATATGCATATCCTCCACCCCGCGTATGGGACGACTTGCTGACGCGTAGTTCGAAAAAACCACGACATGGTTTCACGCTTCTTCGGGGCCTTCAGTGTTGTGCAGGAGGCGACTCTCCCGCGAGCCTAGAATATCGAACGATCTGTATCATAAGCCATTTTCACACGTTCCTCTCGCTCCTATGCGCAAATGCCTCGAAAGACCATTCGTACGCATGTCTTTCAGTACGTGATCTTGTCCAGCGCGCTAGATGTCCACCGGCACGGCACAACTCGTCAGCTCACGAGGCCTTATTGAGTTGCAGCATAATCAGTCGAACTGACTAGTAAGTAGATGTCAGGGGATTGGTGGTAACCTGCACAGCCGTTTGAGGGCCCCGGCGGCGCACTCGTTCGTTAACAGAAAATAACTGGCCGCGTTTGTGGCGGCGTCCTGCAAGCGGACGCGATACCAGTCAGGCTACCATCGGCGTGGCCAACGCGGGCTCCGTAAACTCAATAAGCCCAAGACGAATTGCCTTTACTAGACCACTAGTCCGGTTCGCCGTGCCGAGCTTTCGTATTGCGTTCTTAACATGAAAATTCACCGTATTCTCGCTCACGCTCAGTATCTTGCCGATTTCCCAGGACGATTTGCCTTCCGCGACCCACCGCAGGCAATCCTTTTCGCGCTCGGATAGGCTCACTTTTCCGTCCGAGGTGCAGTCCGAGGGCTTTGCGATCTCCTCAAACGCAATATGAAAGTGCCAAGCCAGTGCCTTGAGGCGCCTCACATTCGTCCGAGGATCGGCATCATCAAAACGGGAGGCGAATGAGACCACTGATATTCGTCCTGGTGGCCCAAATAGTGGCACGCCAACACCATTCTTCAGGCCTGCCTCTCTGGCCTCCCGTAGTACACGTTGTTCACATGCCTGAAGTCGATATTCTTTGGCGAGCTCATCCCATAGAAATGGCCCCGCAAACATCGGAGTCCGTCGGACCACCGGATCGACGGTGTAGTACTTGCGCTCCAAATAGCGCTGGCACCAGTCGGGCGGAACTTTCATGGCCACCAGAGGCGGTGGACATCCCGCTAGACGGAGCGGCTCCGCAAAAGTAAGTGCTCCGTAGACGATTTCAGTAAATCCCTCTTCGCTTGCAGAGCTCACAAGCAGGTCAAACAGAGCTTTGAGAGATTGCGTTTCGTTAGCGCATTCGACGAAGCCGAAGAGATTCATTGGCGCCTCACGCGATCAAGCCAGAAGGCCGTTGTGCGCCTTTCGATTGAATTTGTTTCAGCCGGAAGTTCGTTGCATTTTTTGCACGCTCCAGCTCGCAATGCGGACGCGCGACTGCGCGGATAGCTACGGTCGGAACGGAGCCTTCAGCGCGGTACCGGCATGGGCACATTGTGGATATGGGCACAATCGGAACGCCTGCGCGTTTTCGCCGGTTTGCATGGCGATGTCCAAGTTTCTTTCGTCGGCGCCCAAATGATGGTGGATCGCGCGGGAGACGCCTGCGCACATATTTCGCGCTAGACTGAATGGCGTTGTTGGACTTCCCGCTATGCCAAACAAACATCAGTCGGCTGTTCAATTGCCCGTGGGGAGAGATCCAGAGTTCCGGCGTCAGCCAGGCTTCTGAGCAGCAGTGCACAGATCGGGTTGATGATGCCGCGCTCCAGTTCCTTGATGCCGCGATCAAGGGCCCGCTTGCGGGCGAAGATGAGTTCGTCTGGACTGTATCGCCATTTGATTCATGCGTATCACGACGACGAGCGTATAGCTTATCGGCAGCGAGCCGACATCGGCCAACACGCGATCTTCGAGGCGATCGGTGGTCTCGAATCCAAACAAACCAAGTTCGGGTAGATAACGCGGTGCATTTGCTGCACTCATTGTCTTGCCGTCGAACGACTCGCGCACGTCCACCGCCCCGTTCAATACGGGCCGATCGAATCGGTTGACACTGGTCACTGTCCTTGCGCCTGCAGACATGGGCGACAAGCTGCACGGCGGTTCGGGCAAGGTCCGGAAACCGATCGATGTAGATGACACTGAGCATCCGTTTCTCCAAGAACTTTGAAGGACCGAAACAAGCTCAGCAAGTGTCATACCACTCGCGCTCCGGGGGACTAGCCGTCAAGACAAGCACTTGAAGAGATTGACGCGTCCTAAGAGTTGATGCACTGCGACATCCGTCCGATTTACAACAGCGCTGTTTGCACCAACCACGACACCCCTAGGTGCAGATCAAGGAATCTCGAGGTACCAAGCGGTTTACGATCTCCTCCCGCACCAAAAGCTGAACTAGTGGGCTAGGCAATGCACGCACGCGAGCGACCGAAGCTCTTTCGATTTGCGCCGGACGATGCAGGTATTGCCGATCCAGTATCTCGCAAAGGTGTCGCCGAAGCCTGGAATTCTATTGCCATCGTCCGAGATCCGGAGCTTTGCGCTCTCGTCAACTACTAACGTTAGCAATTGATCGAGATGACAGAGACGTGCAATCAGTGTTCAATCAAGGTACGCAGGTCGCGCCTCAGGGAATCAACAGAGATCTATTCAGCGAAAAGGGGTACGATCGAGCCGCCAAATCGCTGCCTGCTGATATACTTCGATCTCAGGTTTGCTCCAACGACGACCTCTCCTTTCTGATGGAAGCCCATGACGGGCTTTCGGGAGCAGTCGCTCAGCGCGCAGGCTTTAAAGGGCTGTGGGCTTCAGGCCTAGCAATTTCTTCTTCTCTCGGTTACCGCAATGCCAACGAGGCATCATGGAGCCAACTCGTCGACGTGGTCGAACGCATCGTGGACTCGACCGAGCTGCCGGTGCTCGTTGACGGGGATAGCGGCTTCGGGAATTTCAACAATGCGCGACTTCTCGCACGCAAACTCCGGCAACGTGGGGCCGCCGGCCTCGCGCTGCAGGACAGCCGATTTCCAAAAATGAACTCGTTCGTCGGCGAGCGACATGCCATAGCGGACGTCGATGAGTTCTCGGGCCCGACCACCCTGGGAACATGAGGCGCGCGTGACCGCCTGGACTTTTGCATTCAGGGGGCGACGGAGAAGCTGTCGGCACTTGATTGTCAGCATTGAAACCATTGTCAGCAAGTTGACGCGACAAACTCTTACGAATTCCTGCAAAACATACGAACTGAGTTCGGCATGCGGCTTGCTCTGTTTCTGACACCATCACCAATCGCAGGGCGGTGATCTTCGGGTCGGACCAGGCGCGCGTTGCCGCAGTGTCTGCCCCGACGATTTGCCGTGCGGCGATACTTTAAGGAGCCGGCAGTAGACCGGCAAAGTGCAAGGCAATCTTTGATGCGATCCAGAGTTCTTTTTTGGAGTGCTACGACAATGGCGCTCGTTGCAAGCGGTGCAGCCAGGGCGAACTTTGAGCGAGAAGTGCAACTGCCGCCGGCTGTATCGAACTGGTCTGGAGCCTACATTGGCGGACACGTCGGCGGTGGGTACGGCCGAACCTCCTTCAGCAATCCATACGGTCCATCAATCTATGGCGGCGCCGTCGATCTCCCATCGTTTGTCGCAGGTGGCCAGATCGGCTATAATTGGCAGACCAACAGCTGGGTGTTTGGCATCGAGCTGGATGCCAGCGGTGCTGTCTCCGAGGGCACAAATACATGCCTTGCCCCTTCGGGCTTCGTTGTGAGCGCAAACTGCAAGGCAGGTCCGAGCCTCTTCGCCACCGGGACCGGTCGCGTCGGTTATGCCTTTGGCGCGCTCGGGAACACCCTGGCCTATCTCAAAGCAGGCGTAGCCTGGCAAAACAATCGGGGCGATGTGGTCAACAACTATGAAGGCGGCTGGCCACAGGGCAAAACGCATTTCGACGATGGTCGTCTCGGTGGCGTCATCGGTCTGGGCGTCGAGCAAGCCTTTACGCCTGCATGGTCGGTGAACGTCGAGTATGACTATCTGCATTTTGGCGGACCGCGTGTCGCGACCGCTTCGACAGTCCAGTTTCCGCCGTTTGCAATTCTGCCGGCGAACACAACCAGCCTGACCAGCAACTATCACATCGGAAAGATTGGCCTGAACTACCACTTTGGTGCGGACCCAGAGGCCGCACAATGGTCCGATGCGCCGCTGTATGCGAAATCAGCCGGCAGCGTACCACCCATTTCCTACGCGCCCGGCTGGTCGTTCGAAGGCGGCTCGCGGCTCTGGCTGAGCCGCGGACGATTCCAGTGGGATCACAGCGCAGTGCCGTATGGCTGGCCTGAAGACCCCAGCATACTGGTATCGAGGCTCACTTATCATGGACTGGACGGATTTTCCGGCGAGCTATTCGGCCGTGTTGACAGTCCCTGGGGCGTGTTCCTGAAGAGCAATCTGGGTATCGGGCGCTTCGACAAAGGGAAGATGAACGATGAAGATTGGCTGCCCCACAAGGGACGGTCCTACCAGGACACCCTTTCAGGTCAGTCAAATGGAAGGTTCGCGTATTATGCGGCCGACGTCGGTTACGATTTCCTGCGCGGTACCGACTACAAGGTCGGTGGATTCTTAGGCTGGACCTATTACGGTCAGAGTTCGGACACGAGTGGTTGCGTTGAGTTCGCTAATCCGCGGAATCGATGTCTGAAGCCGGGTGACAACAGGATCGTTGGCAGCGAGGATACTCAATGGAATGCGCCTCGAATCGGCCTGAGCGCCGAAACCATGCTGACCGAGCGCTGGCGTTTGAGCGCCGACGTCGCCTACCTGCCATGGACCGGTTTCAAGGGGCGTGACTATCATCTCTTGCGCCCCAAGACCACCTTTGACGAACAACGCGGCAATGGTGGTGGCGGAGTCCAGATTGAGGGCGTCTTGTCCTATTTCCTCACCCAGAACATCAGCGTCGGGGTCGGTGGCCGCTATTGGGCCATGTGGACCAAAAAACGAGGTGACTCTCTGTGCAGCAGCAGCGGCTGCATGGGTGATCCGTCCGTATTTGGGAAGTACAGCATGGAGCGCTGGGGTACGTTCTTCCAGGCCTCTTATAAGTTCGATTGAAAGGTCCACCAAAGCCAAGCTCCAGATTCCTCTCGACCCATCCGAAGCCGGCTCGCGAGTAACGACATCGGCGCCAGAATTGGCGCCGATGCCATTGGTATGGCGCGACCACGCACAGCATCGAGCGTAAGAGTGGAGACCCGATCTTGATCAACAGCATGAGCACGCGAGCGCAACAGCGCCTGCGCTCGTCCCAAAGACCGTCGCGTCGCACAACAGAATACTCGTCAATCTGTCGATCAACGGCGCGTCATTGCACGAGGAGCTGCGGCAGGCTGATTGAGGATCTCCGCAATGCGCCGGATGAGCACGGGCCGATACTCCTCGCCGCAAGGCTAGGCGGCAGCGGATCAACGATATGAATCCGAGCGTTGCGATGGACGCCGCTGGCATACCACTAGGAGCCCACGCTCCAGCTCCGATCCGCGGAGCAAACCGCTGGACTTGTCGCGCTGGCCGTTCTTTGAGCCTGCCGCTGTCCGTTAAGATCAATATCTAACGGGCAAGCGCATCCCGGAAAATACACCATCGGGATCGCCGTCCGGTGGTTCATCCCTGAGATGACGAAAGCCGGATGGCGACCTCTGTGCCGGCAGATCAGCGCGACCTCGATCCGCTTTTTTGCCTGAGCAACGCGCCGTTCGTAGTTGGCGGTCAGCTGCAACAAGCGCCTCTTGATGAACGGGTCAGCTTGCGCTGCAAGTTCCTGCACGGTCCGCACCCTCTCTCTACAGAACTCGTCGTCCATCGCGCGCCCTAAAAAATTGCCCTCCACTACTGCCGATTGGGAAATATTGAGCTGCATATGACGCAGGTCACATTGCAAGAGATTTTTTTCCGGGGTTCCCTGGCCCCTGGAAGCAAGCGCTCGCGTCATTCAGTAATAAGCACGACGCTTATCCTTGCCCCGTTCCCGCCAGACGGCTTTGCACGAGCCGGTCCTGTTCGGCGGGATGATCACCGTCAGGGGTGGGCGAGGGAGAGCCGCCCTTCGATGCTGCACCCTCCGCTGCGATACCTCAAAGGCGCAGCACAGTGACAGCCGACCAAATCTGATTACGACCTTATCTAGCGACGATTATGCGCACGCTTTCTCAGCTCGGAAAGACAACCATTCCGGGCCCATCAACAATCGCTGTCGATTTGATCGATGCTGCGCGAGAACGATAGCACTTTACCTGAAATAAGTGCCGCGCGCGTTCGCAGCCAGGGTGGCAGTCGAGGCGACTGCTGCGTCACGCTGTGCGTCGATTGGATCCGCCTTTCCCGCGTCGCCGCGGCCTCTGACGGCGGCTGCGCGGAGGAATAAGTAATTTTGTAGCATCCGTGACCGTTTGCGCAGCGACTTCGCTGGACGAGAAATCGATGGTTGATTGGGGCCGCGCTCTTTGACCGGCGACGGCCTTTTCGATCGCAGACAGGAATTGCCGCCCGTCTTGCGTAATTTCCCAGCCGAGAGCATCGCGAAACACAAAATTCGCACCAGTCGTGGGCGCCCTGGGATTTGACCTCGCCGCGCCGCATCAAGCCATTTGTTTACACCGGCCCTCGAAGGCCAACGGCATCAGCGTAGCAGAAATAGACCTGCAGCCGCAGCGCAGCCGGACAGTATGGTCCATAACGGACGAACCCGGTTGTGCGAGCACCTTCATGAGCTACATGCATCGTGCCTGGAAAGAGGAGGACCAGCCCGTGCATTGTTAGCTGCGACGACGCGCGGCGTGCACTTCCCGGCGTGTTGGTCTCGAGCGTACGGTTCGGACCGTTCGTGCCCGCTGGCAGGAATATCCTGCCACGCCCACACTGCGACCGGGCTGGCAAACTCCTGTAACTCTGGCGGCAGTGATCGGCCCACGGCTTGAGGAGATCAAGGCTGTCATGCGGTTTGCGAGACAGCCCCATGCTGGAAGAGACGGTCAAAAGACCAAACAGTTCGGCGTGCCGTGACAAGGCATCGCCCGACGGGTGCGAGAACACGCTTTGCAGAGAGTAGTTTCCGAAGACGAGTCGGATCAGCCAACCCGGAGATCCTCAGCTGACATCTTGCCCGAACGCCCGGCCTTGAGCTGATAACTTACCCGTGCCCCCTCTTCGACGGTGGTGTAGCCGGCCTTTTCGACGGCACTGATGTGCACGAAGACATCGGGACCTCCGTCCCCAGGCCTGATGAACCCATAACCTTTGGTCGAATTGAACCACTTCACAATACCCATTGCCACCGCGGCATCTCCATAGTGAACCGTTTTGATCTAGCGAAGAGTCTCCCGGCTATCAAGACGGGCGGCAAGAGACGCCCGGCGTCGGTGCGCAGGTCACGTGCTCGTTTTTTTGTCGCGTGGCTCTAGCTGCCGCCGGATTGTGCAAACGACAGAAAGCGCCCTGACGTCGACGACACTTCGCTTCAAGGCTTCAGGATCCGGATAACGTTTTGACCTTCGCTTCACTCGTCGCGCGCTACCGGCTCATAGAAGAGCGCAGAGCCTCGAACGCGCCGCGCTCAGCCGAGCTCCCGATGGGTTTGATCGACGTTGAACAACAGGGCGGTCGTGAACTCCTTCGCACAGCCTGGAGCAGGATTACCAATCCGCGCCATGCCTGCATTGAAGCTACGTGGCATGTTCTCTCAAGCGCGAAGACACTCGCAGGGCTGCGCTTTGGCTGTTCGCCTTTGGATGTCAGCCGCACGTCGGGCATGTCGGACGAACAGGGGTCTGTCGAGACAATCCTCAAGGAATCGCATCTGGCAACTTACCGCCCGCTCGTCATGTTGTGTTTGGGAAGCCAGGAAACCCGCTCGCCACCGGTGGCGGCTGTTCAAATCGGTAACTTGCGCATCTGACGAGCTTCATCGCGCCGCCGACGCTCGTCAGCTCTCTCGCCTTTGGTTCGATGAATTGAGCTAAGCAACGTGAAGACGTTGAGATAACGAATGGTCTCGATTCTATTTGCTTCGATCAGCCCGTGCAACGAATTTACTCAGAACAAAGCCGCCTCGATGCATAGGTGTATTCAAGGGCCAGCCGACGCGCGAGTTCGATGAGATTGGCCGCGGCGCTGTGTCCCCCGTCGATGTTCTCGTAGTAGAAGTAAGGCTGGCCTAGCGCGGCGAGCCTCGCGGCGGCCTTGCGGCCGTGCGCGGGATGCACGCGGTCGTCCTTGGTGGAGGTAAGAATTAAGGGAGCGGGATAGGTCTTGCCCGCAACCAGCTTCTGGTAAGGCGAGTAGGCTTCGATCCACGCACGCTGCTCGGCAATGGCGGGGTCACCGTACTCGCCGATCCAGGAGGAGCCCGCGCCCAGTTTGGTGTATCGAAGCATGTCAAACAGCGGCACCTGGATGATCGCCGCGTTGAAGAGTTCGGGACGTTGGGTGATTGCCGTGCCAACGAGCAGGCCGCCCTGGCTGCCGCCAATCGCGCCGAGCCGGCGCGGACTCGTGATCTTCCGGCGGATCAGGTCCTCGGCAACGGCAATGAAATCATCCCATGTCGTCTGCTTCGTTGCCCCCTGGGCCGCTTGATGCCATTGTGGACCAAACTCGCCGCCCCCACGCAGGTTTGCAACGACATAGGCATTGCCTTGTTCAAGCCAGAGCCGCCCCACCGGTCCCAGATAAGAGGGCAGAAGCGAAGCCTGGAACCCGCCATAACCATAAAGAAGTGTCGGAATGGCGCCGTCAAACCTTGCCTTCTTCGGTCGCACCAGGAAGTAAGGAATTGACGTGCCATCACGGGAAGTCGCTTCGAACTGCTCTACGACATGATTGGACGCATCAAAGGCAGTAGGTGTCGTCTTCAATTCCTCAAGGCTTTTGCTTTCGGCATCAAAATACCAGACTGACGTCGGTCTGAGATAGCTCGAGACGGCGAACATGGCCTGGTCCGCTTCATCGGAGGCGGCTGACAGGCTGACATTTGTATGTTCCGGCAGCGGGATCGGCGTCGCCGACCAAGCTCCCTGATCGTACTTATAAACGAACGCTTTGCTCTGAACGTTTTCAAGGATCGTCAGGATCAACAAATTCTTTGTGGCGCTTAACCCGCTCAGGGCCTGGCGGGGCCCAGGTTGAAAGACAAGCGAGGCCTTAGCGCGGAGCGGATCCTGCTTCCATTCGGCCAGGTCATACGAAATCAGCGATCCGGCGGCGAAGCTGATATCGCCGGGCGGCGTCCATTCTTCATCAAGCTTCACAAGCAGGCGACTACCCACTAGTCCTCTCATCGCGGCCTTCTTCGGCAGATTGAGCTTGACGGACCCCTCAGGGCGGAAGACCACATACTCGTACTCGAAAGAGCTGATCACGCGGGTCGCGCCGGTCGCATGAATATGACCCTCCCTGTCACGAAGCACGAAGGGGTGCGTCTGAACGTCGGTGGGCTCGCCACGAAAGATCTCGCAAGCCTCACTGAGCGGCTGAGCGCGTTTGAGCTCCTTCACGACAAAGGGGTAGCCGGCTTGCGTCAAAGTCCCCTCGCCCCAGTCCCTTGCTACAAGGAGTGTGTCACCATCGACCCAACTAACGTGCTGCTTGCCCTCTGGAAGATAAAAGCCGTCCGCAACGAAGGTCTTGGCGTCGCGGTCGAACTCTCGTATGGACGCGGCATCCTTGCCGCCGTCGGAAAGAAAAAGCAGGCAGAGGCGCTCTTCAGGCGGAAGGTAGCAGCGACCTTTAAAGACCCAATTCCTGTTCTCGGCGACAGCCAGCGCGTCGATATCGAGGATGGTCTCCCATCGCGGGTTCTGGCTGCGATAGCTCTCAAGCGTGGTGCGCCGCCAGACGCCGCGCACCTGGTGATCATCTCGCCAGAAATTTTCCAGTCCGTGCCGTCCCAACGAGACGTACGCGATCCGATCCTTGGCCTGCAGGATGCTGAGCGCCTGTTCGTAGAAGTGCCGATAGCGATGATCTGACTGGAGCACCCCGAGCGTCTTCTCGTTCTCGGCGCGAACCCAAGCCAATGCGCCTTGTCCTTCGATGTCCTCGAGCCAGAGGAATGGATCATCCGTCGTCGCCAATGTCGTTCGCTCCCGTGAAAGCGCCGTGGACGTGGCGCTGGCAGCCCAAGGCAACACCGCGGAGAAGGGTGGTGCTGTGTTCATAGACTTTCTCCCGATGAGATCGGCGGCCACGCTCGCACGCTTGCCGCGTCAAGCAGAAGGAGCGAAAAGCACGCAAGCGCATGACATAGCGTAGCTTGCGCCATGTTGCGGACCATTCACTGCAAACCGCGTGCCGGCTAAAGAGCCGCAAGTTTCAGCCACTCCGGCTGCAGCACCATGTCCGCTACCCGACACTGGTTGCCAAGCAGATACCGACAAAGTATCGGCCGGACAGTCCGTCAGACAGCACCGGTTTTTCGGCTTCAGCGGCTAAGCACGGAACACGCCCCGCTCCAATCGCAACGTGTACCTCCAATGAGGTAGATTCCTCCGAGCGAGTTCATTTGGCAGACTTGTCGACGGGGTGATCATGACAAAGAGCAGCGCGTTGCTTAGAGGATTTCACTCAAGACGATGAGGGCAGAAGCAACGACTACGGCTCTAAGCAGCAACGCGTCTTGAGGTCGAGCCTCTAGCCAAACGAGTTCAAGCGCCGGGTCCAGGTTCTATCTACGAACCGAAGCCGTCATCAGCAGCTCTTATGGTCGCTAGGGTCAGGCTCAATGATCCTGAATCTACCGCGGCAACGGGCGCACGAGCCCGTGATCCTTCATCGAAGGCGTACTACGCGGGCGAGATGTCGATCGAGAATGCCAGCTGCTGGCGGAGCAGCTTGGCAGGCGCGAGGCGAGTGCGAGCCATGCTGCTCTGTTCTAACGGTGCTGTTGCGGCCCTCCATTGCTACAGGCAGCCGCCACTTTCCGACGCGGAACGACCAAAAGCTCGCTGGTGCCGACGCCACTTAAGAAGCGTCGTTCACGGGTACGGAACAACGCGTTGGCTGCACACCTCTCGTTCTATTATGGATCACTCGCGTGATACCTTGATGCAGCTCGTTCAACATTCCCGGTCATCATCCAGGCTTGCGCAACCTGCAAGAACCGCGTCAGCGCTAAAGATCTGGATTGTTCCTCTGTGCTGCTGCAGAACAGCGTAATCTGCCGTACTGTGCTCCTCGTCTGCTCAGTCCTCCCCGGCACCGGGCTCTTCTTCGGGACGACCGCTGAGCGAAGCTGTGGGTATCGGCAGATCCCAGAGTCTGCCCTGTGTGTGCATCAGTCGGGCCTCTAGCGCCTCATAGGCCTTCTTTTCGTCTGCATAGGCAGCCTCCGTCAGGGCGGCATCCGTGGGGTCGATCTCGTTAAAGGTGGCCAGCGCCTCGGCATGGTTCCGGTACAGCGGCATGTGAGCCTCGTTGGTCCAGCCGCGACCGAGATAGAGGCACTGATCAGCCGGAACGGTGACGCGGCTTTTGTCCAGCTCCCGGACGTAGTCCGCCGACCAGTCGTGTATGGTATAGGATTCAATCTTATCCATCATCGACCGCCAGCGCTGGACACACTCCTCAAGCGGCATGTTGGCCGCTTTTGAAATGGCGTCTGCGATTTCTTTAGGATCGTTTGGATCCACCAGCAGCGCCTCGTCCTCGTTGAAGTCTTCAGCCGCCCCCGCAAACTTCGATAACACCAGAACGCCCGGGTCCTGCGGATCTTGTGCAGCAACATATTCTTTCGCCACCAGATTCATGCCGTCCCGCAGCGGCGTGACGACACCTATCTTTGCCGCGCGGTAGAGACGCGCGAGTGCAGCCTGGCTGAACGAGTCATTTGTGTAGTGGATCGGCCTCCACTCGTCTGTGCCATGCTCGGCATTGACGTGGTTGATCGCATTCTCCACGTCCTCCTTGTAATTCTGATACTCTTCGACGTCGGCGCGCGAGGACGGGGCGATTTGTAACAGCGAGATGCTATGCGGCTCCTTCGTTAAAAGCTGATTAAACGCTTCGACCCGTTTATCGATGCCTTTCGTGTAGTCGAGCCGGTCTACGCCGATGGCAAATTTGGCGCCTTGGAAGTTTTGCAATAATGACGAGACTTTTTCTTGCTCTGCAGGAGAGAGGTCTGCCGCAAGATACGCTGCGAACTGCTCGGGATCGATACCGATTGGGAACTTTTGAAGTCGCGTCTGGCTACGTTCCGTGGTCACAACACCATCCTTGCTCTCCAGCCCGAAATGGGTTCGCAGGCAGGCCAGGAAATTGTTCAGATCCCGGTTGGTCTGAAAGCCGAGCAGATCGTGCTTCAGCATCGATTTCATCAGTTCGCGATGATTGGGTACGCACTCTATCATGTCCGGCGTGGGCCATGGCGTATGGAGGAAAAAGCCGGTTGGCCGCTCAATGCCCAGGTCATGCAGATCGGCCCCAAGCGGGAGCATATGATAATCATGCACCCAGAATGCGTCCCGATCCCGCAAGTCGAACGCCGCACGCGCCATAAACTCGTTGATCTTTTCGATAGCTGTCATAATCAACTTTGGAGCCCGACATCCACTTGGGCAGGGAGTGCAATGCTGGCCATAGCGTCGAATTCGAATAACCTCGATAGTAGCCAGAATGGTCCGCGGCCGGCAGATCGAGCCTGGCGACGTGGCCTGCACCAGTTGGCACCAGTGGCAGGGGCCGCTCGATCCCGTCGCCGAGGGTGTCCGAAGAGCCTATCCAAACCGCGCCGGAACGTTCCACCACCGATTCGAGGGCCGCGGCGAGCCCGCCGGTCTGGGGTTTATTGGGGTCAAACGGCGCAACGCGGTTCGAAATGACGACAAGCTTCAAATCGGGCTGCCGGTTAGCAGCATAAAGGCGATCCTCCACCTCGTCCGACAGACTAGGATCGGAAGGACCTGCACTAGCTTGTTGCTCTTGCGGTCTGTCGTCCAGGTGCTGGTCAAAGGCCGCCTGGCCTATGTTTTCATCTTGCCCAGGGGCGGCCGATGTGCTGCCGGAGTCTAACGTTGGTATCGAGCGTGTCTTGGATTCGAACCATCTCGCAACTCCGTTTGACGATGTTTACGTTTGGTACAGTCGCAGATCAGCCCCGAGATATCTCCGCTTCGCCAGGATGGTAGGTCTAGCTTTCGAGAAGCTGACCGGTCGAGCAAAATGGAATGAGCTGCGGGTCGCCTGTTATCGAGCTGCAGGACGAAGTCGACCCAAAGGTTCACCTCTCGGAGGCAAAACGGCGCCTTGTCGCGCGCGCGTCAGCGGGCGAGTGGCTGGCTAACCTCAATCAAGAGGCCGTTTCCGCACGAATTTATCACGCGGCACGGCTCGGCCGCGCTTCGGTTTCGCTTTGGTTCACATCTTTGTCGAAAACGAAGGCCCGGATCTCATCCGAAAGGCCGGCTTTGTGGCTTCGCTCCCTGCCGCGCCGCAAAATGCCGACGGCACGGCCCCCTCATCCCTACTCTGATAGTGCTATGCGACAATCCCATCCAAGTTGGGCCTTTGTCACGGAAAATTTCCTCGTATTTTCACCCTCGAGGATTTCCTGCGCGAAGTGGTTATCTCGCGGCGAAATACGTCTCAGGCTGGGAGGTGGTTATGCAGTACGACCGGATAGATGCCCGCATTCTCGATATCGTGCAAAAGAATAACCGTCTGACTTCAGATGTGATTGGCGAGATGGCCGGGCTTTCTCCTACCGCGTGCCAACGACGGTTGAAGAGGCTGCGCTCGGAGGGCATCATCCAGGCCGACGTGTCGGTTGTATCGCCGAGGGCAGTCGGACGACCTATTCAAGTGCTTGCACTGGTGAGCTTGGAGCGGGAAAGCGCCGATATTATCGATAGGTTTAAAAAAGCCATCAGATCATCAATTGACGTCGTCAACGGCTTTTACGTCACGGGCGATGCCGACTTCGTCCTGTACATTACCGCGCGGTCCATGGAGGAGTACGAGGAGTTCACGCGGCGCTTCTTCCACGAAAATCGCGACATCAAGGGCTTCAAGAGCATGGTCATATTGGATCGCGTAAAGGTTGGATTTGCTGTTCCGGTTGAGCTTCCCCCAGACGATTGATTGCACGGATGCGGGCAATCAATCGCGCCGGCAATCGAGGTGTTGACCTGACCGTTCCACTCTCCGGTGGCTTCTTGGGATCTCAATCAGGGCTAGCGAGAAAAGACGAGCGGGGCCGCCCGATCATGCGGCAATGTCGTGGACGCAATCATCGTATCGCGAACGACAAGCTGCAAAAGCAAGAATCTCGCGCGTTGGCTCCGAATCCGGCGCGAGCGCCACCATTCGCTTGGTCGAAATTCGTCGAAGATAGGCCCCTCAACGCGGGATTTGGGCGCCGTTGAGTTACTCGTTGCATCAATCAAGATGAAGATGTTGCTATAGTCGTAATCACGTTCTCGTTACGGTCAGCGCGCAGGCTAGCAAAAAGCCTCCTGCCAGGAGAGGGACTATGACCGATCGCGTGCCCGCCGTCCTCGAAGTGCTTGACTGCTCTCAAGATAGAGTTCTCAAGCAGCTGCCTAGCACACGACAGGAGCCTCTGCGTTCCCTTCCGGTGCGTCCTGCGAAGCGGCCATTTGTGAAGAACGTAATCTTGGCGCGTCTTTCTGTCCAACAGCTTGCGGCAATAGGGGAGTGCCTCGATCCGGTCGTCCTGAAAGAATGGATGGTTCTGCAAGAGCCCAAAAGGCCGGTCGAGCACGTCTACTTTGTAGAGAGCGGCCTCGTGTCGCTCAGAGTTGTTGCCGCCGGCAGTATGCTCGAAACGGCAGTCATAGGCTATCGCGGCGCGGTCGGCACTTCTTTCTTGTGGGGAGGACATCTTTCAACGCATCAATCCGTCGTCGTCTTCCCCGGAAGCGCGCACAGAATTCGTGTGGAGGATCTTCGTCGGATCATGAAAGTGCATTCCGAGATCAGAGACCATCTGTTTGAGTATGTGCAAGCGCTGACATTTCAGTGCGTCCAGACAGGATTGTGCGGGGTTCGGCACCATCGCGAACAGCGCCTCGCGAGTTGGATTTGCCTTGCTAGTGAAGCTGTTGACGCCCGCGTGCTGCCAGTCACCCACGATTACCTGTCCTCGGTGCTGGGACTGCGCCGCGCCGGGGTAACGGAAACGTTGATTCGCTTCGAAGAGCAAGGACTGATTCGCAAGATGCGCGGGGTCTTGCAGATCGACAACTGCGTAATCCGATGCAAGCCGGCCACTGATTGAACGAACCCGCTACGCGGGAGTGGAGGCAAGCCTGCTGTACTGAGGTGTCCTGTCTGAGAGGATGTTGGTCTTCGCACCACCCCTCTCAAGACAGGAGACCCAGATGGCTACGATGAGCCCTCTTCGGCAGCGTATGATCGAGGACATGACGGTCCGCAATCTGTCGCCGTCGACTCAGCAATCCTATATCTATGCGATCGCAAAGTTTAGCCGCCATTTCGGCGACGCCCCGGACCGGTTGAGTTTCGAGCAGGTCCGTGCCTACCAACTGCACCTCATCGGCCAAAAGCGTTCGTGGTCCCACATCAATCAGGTGGCCTGCGCGCTGCGGTTCTTCTACGGCATCACACTCGGGCAGACGGAGGCATTCGAGCGGATCATCGGCGGCCAGAAGCCCGACAAGCTCCCCCTCGTGCTTAGTGCCGAAGAGATCGAGCGCTTTCTGGACGCGGTTACAGGGGTGCGCAACCGCGTCGTGCTGGCGACGGCTTATGCGGCTGGCTTACGGGTTAGCGAGGTCGTACGCCTGAAGGTGAGCTCGATCGACAGCAAGCGAATGTTGATCCACATCGAGAACGGCAAGGGCGGCAGAGATCGTTACGCGATGCTTTCTCCTCGGCTGCTGGATATTCTGCGTGCGTACTGGACGCGAACACGGCCGGGGCTGTGGCTATTTCCAGGCCAAGACCCAAGCGAACATGTCAGCGTCCGCTGCGTCCAGGCGGCCTGCCGCGCCGCCCGCCGACGCGCTCGGATTGCCAAGCCGATCACTGTCCACACGCTCCGGCACTCCTTTGCGACTCATCTCCTGGAAAGCGGGATCGACATCCGCATCATTCAGGTCTTGCTCGGACATGCCGACCTCGGATCGACCGCCCGCTACGCGCAGGTTGCGACCAATCTGCTCGCTCGCACGACCAGCCCATTCGATGGGCTCTCCATCACGGTGATCCCACCCCACTAAGCCGCGCATATGCGCCCCGTGCTTGAGGTGGCGGACATCTTCCGCCGCCACGGCGCTGCGTTCCGTACCGCGCAGGGCTCTCGGCTCACATCCGACCAGCGCCGTGTGATGGCAGCCATCGAGGCGTGCCGCACAGCGACGCTCGGCGGCCATGTCGAGCGGTGCGACGACTGCGGCCTGGTTCGCGTCGCGTACAACAGCTGTCGCGATCGGCACTGTCCAAAGTGCCAAGGCCTCGCGCGCGCCCAATGGCTCGCCGATCGCCAAGCCGATCTGCTGCCGGTCCCCTATTTCCATGTTGTCTTCACCGTGCCGGCGCCAGTAGCCGCTATCGCGCTGCAGAACAAGGCGGTGGTCTACGACATCCTGCTCAAGACGGCGGCCGAGACGATCCGTCTCATCAGCGCCGACCCGAAGCATCTCGGTGCCGAGACTGGGATGATCGCCATTCTCCACACCTGGGGGCAGACCCTGACGCATCATCCGCATGCCCATTGCCTCGTGCCGGGCGGCGGGATTGCCCCTGATGGAAGCTGGGTTGGCTGCCGCTCCGGCTTCTTCCTTCCCGTTCGCGTCCTGTCACGATTGTATCGTCGGCTATTCCTGGAGCGCCTCCAGGCGGCGTTCGATAGCACCAAGCTCCAGTTCTTCGGCCACCTCGACCACCTGAGTGAAGCGGCTGCATTCGCCCGCCATCTAAACGCCCTCCGCAAGGTCAAGTGGGTCGTCTACGCCAAGCGTCCCTTCGGCGGACCAGAACAGGTTCTGGCGTATCTCGGGCGCTACACCCATCGCGTTGCGATCGCCAACGGCCGGCTCATCACCTGTGAGCAGGGCCACGTCCGCTTCCGGTGGAAGGATTATCGCGCCGGCAACAAATCCAAAGTGATGACGCTCGAGACTGACGAGTTCATCCGTCGCTTTCTGCTCCACGTATTGCCGAAGGGGTTTCGCCGCATCCGTCATTTTGGCTTCCTGGCGAACGCCTGCCGCGTCGCCAAACTCGCGCGCATCCGAGCGGCGCTAAAGGCGCCGCAACCACCTCCGCCTGCCGAAGCTGTCGACTATCGTGAGCGCTGCGCCATCCTCATTGGTCACCGCCTCGACTTGTGCCCCATCTGCGGAGGCCGCATGGTCGAGATTGGGCCTGTGCCGCGTGCGCAAACGCCGCGACGCGCAGCACCTCGCTGCGATACATCATGACCGACTACCTCGACTTGTTCGCTCCCACTGCAGGCATCGCCATGCCGACGTTCTCCGTCGGAACGATCAAGCACGCTCAGAACGCGCGGCGAACGGGCGATAGTCAGCCGCTTGGGCTTGACGCGCCGTTCGACGCTATCGACGCCGGCATCCTCTGCTGCCAACATCAGCGGCAATCTGCGGCCACACTCGCTCGCGGGCCCGACATCGGGTCAATCGCGCCTACCGGCGCCTAGATCGAGCCCCCATAGGTCCTCGCTCACAAGACGCGGCTTCGTTCAATCCAGCTTCAAATAGGTCCCGCGCTGGACTTGCGGCGAGATCTGCGACGCGGGACCTATTTGAACCCTCCAGTATTCCGACGCAATCCGGCCACCGATTCCGACGGAAGTCGGCCACCCATTCCGATCGAAGCCGGCCACCCTGTTGAGACCGGCCTGACGCTCTCGAAGACGGCGATCGAATCGCGGACCAGCCCACCTTTGCGACCAAGCAAGGGAAGGTCTGATGCCCGCCGAGAGAGCGCCGATGCGGAAGGTTCGAGAAGTTTTGAGACTGCGGCACGCCCTTGGCGTGAGCGAGCGGCAGATCGCCGTCACGGTCGGCATCAGCCGATCGACGGTTGGCGAGTATCTGCGGCGGGCTGCCGTGATCGGCATCACCTGGCCGGTGCCGGAAGGGATGGACGACGGCGAACTCGAGCGCCGGCTGTTCACGCCGCCGACATTCGAGGAGAAGCCGGCGCGGCCGTTGCCCGACTGGAAGGCGGTGCACCGGGAGCTGAAGCGGCGCAGCGTGACGTTGCTCCTGCTGTGGGAGGAATATCGCGCGGAGCACGCCGACGGCTATGGCTACAGCCGGTTTTGCGATCTCTACCGGGAATGGAGCGAGACGATCTCGCCGACCATGCGGCAGACGCATGGGCCTGGAGAGAAGCTGTTCGTCGACTTCGCGGGCGACACGGTGCCGGTGTTCGACGCCGCGACCGGCGCGCAGCGGCTGGCCCATGTCTTCGTCGCGGTGCTGGGAGCATCCAACTACACCTTTGCCGAGGCGCGTTGGTCGGAAGGGCTGGCCAACTGGATCGGGCTGCACGCCAATACGTTGCGCGCGATCGGCGGCGTGCCGAAGGCGATCGTCTGCGACAATCTGAAGGCCGGCGTCACCGCCACCTGTCGCTATGAGCCGGGCATCAACCGCACCTACCAGGAGCTGGCCGAGCACTACGGCACCGCGATCCTGCCCACGCGTCCGCGCAAACCACGCGACAAGGCGAAGGTGGAAGTGGCGGTGCAGATCGTCCAGCGGTTTGTGCTGGCGCGGCTGCGGAACCGGCGCTTCTTCTCGCTTGACGAACTCAACGGGGCCATCCGCGAGGCGATCGCGGACCTCAACGCCAGGATCATGCGTAAGCTCGGCGTGAGCCGCAACGAGCTGTTCGCACAGATCGACAAGCCGGCGCTCAACGCCCTGCCGCCGATGCCATATCAGTATGCCGAGTGGAAGAAGTGCCGAGTCGCGCCCGACTATCACGTCGAGATCGCCGGTCACTACTACTCGGTGCCCTCGCGTCTGATCCGCGAAGAGCTCGAGGCGCGCGTCACCGACAGGACGGTCGAGATCCTGCACAAGGGCAGCCGGGTTGCCAGCCACGCCCGCTCTGACGTACCCCACCGCCACACCACGATCCCGGAGCACATGCCGAGCGCGCACCGGCGTTATGCCGAATGGACCCCGGCGCGGATCAAGCGAGAAGCCGCCAAGATCGGCCCTGCCACGATCGCTCTCGTCGAAGCAATCATGAAAGCCAAACCACACCCCGAGCAGGGCTTCCGGGCTTGTCTCGGCATTTTGCGGCTCGCGCGCAGCTACGGCTCGGCCCGCATCGAGGCCGCCTGCCAGCGTGGCAACGACATCGGCGCGACCACCTACGGCTCGATCAAGTCGATCCTGCAGCACGGGCTCGATCGCGCCTACGCCAACGAGAGACCGCCAGACGGCCCACCGATCCGACACGGCAATATCCGCGGCACCGATTACTACCAGTGAAGAAAGGAGAGACGATGTTGACACATCCCACCCACGACCGCCTCGTCGCGCTCGGGCTTACCGGCATGGCGAAGGCCCTCGACGAACAGCAGCGACAACCCGACATTGCCGCGCTGGCCTTCGAGGAGCGCCTCGCACTGCTCGTCGACCGTGAAGCGACCGAGCGCGAGAACAAGCGGCTGGTTGCTCGGTTGCGGTTCGCAAGTCTCCGGCAGAACGCCGTCGTCGAGGATATCGACATGAAGGCGCCGCGCGGGCTCGACAAGCCGCTGTTCCAAAAGCTCGTCGCTGGCGAGTGGATCGACCGGCATCAGAACCTGCTCATCATCGGCCCGACCGGCGTCGGCAAGAGCTGGATTGCTTGCGCCTTGGGCCACAAGGCCTGCCGGGACAACCGCTCCGTGCTTTATCAACGGCTGCCGCGGCTGTTCGAGGCGCTCACCCTCGCGCGGGGCGACGGCCGCCATGCTCGCCTCCTCAGGACCCTGGCGCGCGTCGAGCTTCTGGTCCTCGACGACTGGGGACTTGCCCCGATGACTGCCGAGCAGCAACGCGACCTGTTGGAGATGATGGAGGATCGCCATGGCCGCGGCTCGACCTTGGTGACAAGCCAGCTCCCGGTCGAGCATTGGCACGAGCTCATCGGCAACCCAACCATTGCCGACGCTATCCTCGATCGCCTCGTACACAACGCCCACAGGCTCACTCTCAAGGGCGAGAGCCTGCGCAAAGCCGCCGCCAAGCGTCAGACGCTTGACGACGAGCCCGCCAACTGACCTGATGACGACGTCGTCGCGAGAGCCCGCCTCGGCAGGCGGCCGGGATCATCGGAATCCACGGCCGGCTTCAATCGGTACAGGCGGCCGGCTTCGCCCGGAATCCGCGGCCGACTTCGTCGGAATACGCATCGACAACCCCAAATTGCTCGAAGAGAAAGCCTGCTGTTGCTACAAGCTCGTCTCAGCTGCCTATGCCTCCTCATCAGTCCGCACTATCGGCGAAGAACAGGCGAGTTAGCAACTCGCGACTGGCGTTCTGCGTCCTCTCGGTTCTTGTGACGCGAAGTTAGACAATTCGCCCCGAGGAAGATCACCCCGTCACGAATCAATCGTTCCCCTTGGGCCGCGCAGCTGGCGATGGGTAAGCTTCTTTCCGCCGAGCGGCGCGGACGGCCGCAGATTCAACGCGTGCATCACCTTAATTGGGCAGAATTTCGGCTTCACACAACGCGTCATGTGATGCGACATTTACCTCCCGATCGACCGCGGTAACAAGCCGCGGGTGTTGCGGAAAGTCACTGAACGCTGTGCGAGGGAGCGGAGCGTGACACGATCATCGTTCGTCTGCCACCCGTTTGCGCCGACGAGGATGCGGATCGGCGGCATCGCGTGAAGGACGCGAGTGAGGACAGTGGAATCAGGAACGAGCGTGCCGTCACTCCACCTGGCATACCAGCAGCTGTCGTGATCCGAAGGACAGGCGCTCGCCCAACCGCGCATCCTCGGGGCGACACTCTCCATCGCGACAGCGTTGCGATCAACTATGCGCCGAAGGTGAACATCTTCTCTTTCGAGATCAATGAAGACGTGCAAACAGCCGGCGAGGACGTATTAATGTCCTAAGCATCGACCGCACGTCTTGCCCCAAATCAACAGCGAGACCCCGCAAGCACACACACGGTACGTTTCGCCGTTGGCGCGCTCGGACAGCGCATGCTCGCGAAACCCCTCTTCTCTTCTCAGAACTGATAGGAGAACTCCGTTCCTATTTGAGCTATTCCTTCCAGGTTGATGAATACTTGCCACCCAGCGAAGGCCACTGCCGATTGGCGGCCGATAGCCAAACTTCGAAATCGTAGATGCTGGTTCTCGAATGCCACGATGTGAGCAGTACGAAAAGTCAACACTCGCTTTACCATCGCTAGCCGGAGCACCTCCGCTATGGAGTCCACATGAATGTAAGCTGTCATCTCGCCGAAGGGGCATGCTGATTCAGGTCCTCGATTCCCCTTCAAGTGACTGCACTCCGCCGATTGTGTTTGTCGGCAGAAATCGGGCCGGTAACTGGGTTGCCCGTGAACAACGGGGCGCGTTTGGCGGACTCTTTATCAACCGCGCTGAAGCTCTGAAATACGCTCTCTTCAAGAACGGACGCCATGCAGAGAGCATCATCGAAGTGAGGCATGAGATCGAGCTCGATATTCCAAACTCGTGAACTGCAGAACATTAAGGATGCGACCGTTCTTCTGCACCTGCTGCCTGTCGAAGCCGGGGCACTCGTTAATCGTCGCAGGATCAACCGCGGGCAGCCGATTTCTTGAGCTTGCCCACTTCAAGCATTCAATTAGGCAGCCCAGAGGCTTTCCCGCATATTCTATCGGACGACAATCATCGGCCAATCATTGCCGCCGCACGACGGGCGTTACATGGTTATGCACCTGAACATGAGCCGTCCTGAGTCGTTCCGTGCGACGACATAGAGGAGAACACCAAGGACGCGCCATCGACTGTTCCATCTGGAACAGTTTCAGTACGTAAGCATAGCGTCAAAGAACTCGTCGGTTTCATCTGCATCGGGCTATCTTGAGGTGGAACGTGTTCGCGGGCTAACGCATCTCATCCGCTCATCCGCACGATACGTTCCATTGATGTCACCCACCAATTCTCGCAATTGATCACAACGTTGACACCGGGCTTCGACCGGCCGCCAAGCTGTCAAGAGCGTTATGCGCAGATGATCTCACCTCGCCTAGTGGTCTCCGCGGCGCCTCGCGGTGACGATCGGCGACGAAATAGAAGCACGCCCTATTCATAGTAACAGCGCCTGTATTATGGCTATACAGCTGCCGGCGCGCAATTCGCTTCGCATTCCGCCGGAGCAACCACAGTCGCCCCTTACATTTCGCTAGATCTGCATCAGCGGGAACCGAACCGCGGACGTTACTTTAAATAAGACGCAGACGCCGTGCCTTGACGACGCACTGGGTACGGCTGGTCGTTTCCAGCTTTCGCATTGCATTTTTGACATGAAAGTTGACAGTGTTCTCGCTCACTTTCAGGATGACTCCGATGGCCCACGATGACTTCCCCTCCTCGACCCATCGTAAGCACTGTCTTTCCCGTGCCGACAAAACAATCTCTTGCACATCCGCCATGAGTTTCTCCTGGAGCAGAGAGGACGTGGAGCGAGATCAGCAAATGCCATACCAGTCAGTGGCATCGCGAACTCTCGCGGCAGGACAAGATCTTGGAAGATTGCCGGTTCACTTCTCCGGAGACTGCCACCCAACTGCAGCCCTATCGACGGGATTGCGACATATGTCGAAAACGCAACAGCGGTAACTACGACAACCGTAGCAGTCGATATTTGCTCAACATCTGTGTGAGCTGGATATCACCTTTTGGCCAGGCGTCCTCCCGCAAGGGGTGAATGCTCTGTGAAGGGGCCGTAGCACCCGGCTCGCGAGCCGAGATCCTTCATTTTCACCAAAGCTTTCCTTTCCAGCGTGCCGGCTCGGATCCACCCATCACAACAGCCCCGCTGTTCGGCGCCCATCCTAAGGCGATCATGCAAGCTTTTACGTCCCAATCACCTACCAACGCTGGTCATTGATCGGCATCACAGCAAAAAGGTATGAGCAGTGCGGTTTGCGCCAATCGAAGGCCGGCCTCCAGGACTCGTGTATGAAGTGTCAACCACAATCCGCTCGGCCCAACGCAGGTCATCAATGCACTCGGCCATCGCCTGTCGAAATGCTTCGTGCCCAGGTCTGCTCGAATGGCGAGCTCTCGTTTCTGATGGAGGCGCATGACGGCCTGTCCGCTACAATCGCCCAGCGCTCAGGATTCAAGGGACTCTGGGCGTCCGGTCTGTCGATTGCCTGTTCTCTAGGTTACCGCGACGCGAACGAAGCATCCTGGAGCCAGCTTGTCGACGCCGTTGAGCGGATCGTGGATTCGAGCCAACTTCCTGTCCTGGTTGACGGCGACGGCGGCTTCGGGAATTTCAACAATGCTCGCCTGCTGGCGCGCAAGCTCCTCCAGCGCGGCGCTGCCGGCGTCGCACTGGAGGACAGCTGTTTTCCGAAGATGAACTCGTTTGTTGGGGATCGGCATCCCCTCGCCGATATCGACGAATTCTCCGGCCGCCTCCGGGCAGTAAAGGATACGGTCGCAGACGACTTGGTTCTGGTGGCAAGGATCGAGGCGTTGATCGCTGGGTATGAGATGGACGAAGCACTTTTGCGCGCTCACGCCTACGCCGACGCGGGAGCCGATGCAATCCTCATCCATTCGCGAAGGAGCACCGCGGACGAAATCCTTTCGTTCGCGCGCACTTGGCAGAGCAGATTGCCCGTCGTGATCGTTCCGACGAAATACTACCGAACGCCGATCTCTGTATACCGTAAAGCCCGCATCTCCACGGTGATCTGGGCCAACCACTCCGTGCGAGCGGCAATAGCGGCAATGCGGCAAGTCTGCAGTCGCATCATCGCTGAGGAAAACACCGCGAGCGTTGAGCCGAATATCGCTACTCTCGACGAAGTCTTCGAACTTTTAAAGTACGACGAACTCGCCCGTGCGGAAGCCTTATATCTGCGGCCCGGCGCTGAATTGCGCAAATAGGATTTCGTCGACACAGGAGCATATTCGTTGCCGAAGACCTAACGTCCTGGACTTCCTGCCAGCTGGCCAGGTGCGACTTCAATCTCAAAATGGCTTTCGTTGTACTGACGATGTCCTTAGACGGCGTAGTACGCCTCACTTGGCCGAAATAGGCATTTTGACAGCAGCTCGAGGTACCGGATCCATGGCCTCCACCATTTGCCTGCCTTCACCCTTGGGGTTGATTTTCAAGGCTCCGGCAGACTTGATTTCTCTTCAGCAAGCATACCTTGCGGGCGAAGACAGTCGGTGTTTCACCTTAGCGGAGCGACGAAAAGGAACTAACTGGTGAATGATGCTCCCAAGAACGCCGTTATTCTCGCCGCTGGCTGCGGCTCTCGCCTGCGTCCTCTGACAGATCTGAGGCCGAAGCCGCTCATCGAGGTCAATGGCACTTCGATTCTTCACAATGCTCTGCGCAATCTGGAAACTGTCGGCGTGGAAGAGGTGACGATCGTCGTGGGTTACCGCAAAGACGCCATTCAGTATGCTTGCGGCAGCCGCTTTGGCGGGCTCAGAATCAAATATGTCGAGTCGACTGTTTTTGACCGCACCGGAAGCGCCTATTCTTTGTGGCTGGCGCGCGACGCTCTTCTCTCCGGAGACTGCTTTCTTCTCGAGGGCGACGTCTTTTTTGAAGAGGATGCTTTGCGATACTTGAGTATCCGCCGGGGGACTGACGTGGCTGCAGTCGTTCCCTTCGATGATTCCATGGAAGGATCAGCCGTTCTGTTGTCGCAGAACGGCTTCATCTCAGGCTTTCGAATGAAGCAAACGGCGTCAAATCTTGTTGCAGATGGCCCAAAGCTATTCAAGACGATGAATCTGTTACGTCTCTCGGCACCGACACTCAAGGCAACGATCGTTCCGACGCTTGACGATATCATCGCTGCCGGGGCTAGGCAGACCTACACCGAAGAACTTTTGGGTTATCTGATAGAAAGACGAGGTTTACAGCTCGCAGCGGCGCGATGCGATGGCCTCAGCTGGTACGAGATTGATAATGCTGAGGATTTGCAAATTGCCGAGCGCATTTTCAGGAACCGAATGAACACCTACGCGCCGACACGCGATTTGCAGACCAGGTGAGAGTCCAATGCTAAAATACCTTTGGGATCCAGCGAACGCCATAACAATTACAGGTCTCCTCTTTTCCTCCACCAGCCTGTTTCTTGCTCTCTCTGAGCGCCTCGAGCTATCTGTGGCAGTAGCGCTTTGGGCTGTTCTATCGGACCACCTCGATGGGTTTGTGGCAGGTCGTACGAAGGGGCGCGATCCAGATGTTGCAAAGATGGGAGCGAGCCTCGACGGGTTTGCCGATATTGTCTATGGAGCCGTTCTGCCTGCGGTAATTGTGGTACAAGTCAGCCAAGCCTCGCCGCTCGCCCTTGCGACCGCAACCATGCTACTGATCGCCGGTGCAATAAGGCTTAGCTACTTTGCGAACTTTGGCCGCTCGTGCGATGAATGCTTCTTAGGCGTTCCCTTGTCTTACGACGTGCCATTCCTGGCGCTCTTATTTCTTCTTAAGCCTCTCATTCCTGCTGAAGCATTTTCTGACGTCGTGAGCATTGGCTTCTTGCTGCTCGCTATGGCGCATGTCGCGCCTGTTCGTGTGCCACCACTCAGCGTAACAATGTATGCGGCAATAAGCATGTTCGCAGTCGCATCATCGGTGGCTTTGGCCAGTCGGTCGCTTTGATTGCGGATGGAAGTATGATCCAGCGAGTGAGCTGCTGCGTGTTGCAGGCTTCCCTACCATCCAGGTCACGTGATGACGTGTAGTCTCGCCAATCGCAATGTGCGCGCACCAGTCTTATTGCCGGGCAACTTTTGCGCGAATCGGCGCTCGCCGATGGTTGTTCGCCGTGAGCTAGTCGAGAGAACGCGATCATTCTCGAATTTTCGCCGGCCCTGAAACGTTTCAGCTAGTCTCACACATGAACAGCACGGCACAAATCAACGTACCGCTTAGGTCGGGCGACGTCTCTGACCTCGTCAACCGATTCCCCGGCGGCTATTGGAAATATGACATCAAGGACTTCGTCCTTCTGGTGAATCCTTATTTTCCGCCGCAAGCGTTCCTTGACGAACTTAAGGACGCTCTACCGCGGCTTATCACCTGCTATCCCTCTCCTAATGCGCAGATGGTTCAGCTTCTTGCGGATGCGGTGACGATTCCGGCGCATAATCTGGTCATTTGCAATGGCGTGGCTGAACTGATTCCCATCCTTCTTGGTCGACTGGGTATGAGGATTGCGGTCCCGGTCCCAACCTTCAATCCCTATGAAACCACTGCCTTGCCCGGGCGGTTGTCGCGCTTTATCCTGCCACCGCCAGATTTTGAACTCGATGTGCACTGCTATGCAGCGTTTGCGCGTGCAAATGGTGTCGACGGCGCGGTCGTGATATCGCCGAATAATCCAACTTCGCGGATCGTTCCCTATGCGGATTTGCTATATCTCGCTTCCGCGCTTCGAGCTCAACAGCAACTCCTATTGATCGACGAGTCATTTATCGAGTTTAGTGAAGTCGGACGAAGTGCGAGCCTGGAAAATCACTTACTCGAATTTCCCAATGTGCTCGTTCTCAAAAGCCTCGGAAAGATTTACGGGACATGCGGTTTGCGGATCGGGTATGCGGCATCGGCAAATGCACAGATGATGGATGAAATTAGAGCTGCCCTGCCCACGTGGAATGTCAACACGTTTGCGGAGTTTTTTCTAAGCAAGCTTCCTCACCTGGCGCACGCGGCAAAACAGAGTTGGATGAGGGTGGGCAGCGACAGGGACAAATTGTACGCAGACCTGCGCAGCATCGACGGAATGCGAGTTCTGAAGCCAGATGCAAATTTCGTGTTCTGCGAACTCCCGCCCCATTTTCCGGATGGGGACGTGATCGCCTCAAAACTTTTGAAAGATAGACGGATATTGATCAGGCACAATGGCGGCAAGACGCTTCAGAATGGCAAACGATTCTTGCGCATCGCAAGCCGCACTGAAGACGACAACAGGCTTTTGGTGGAAGCACTGAAAAGTCATTTCTGATTAGCGCAACCGCCCCCGGTACCGAGCCTTCGAATTTGTCGGGACATCTCCCCCCGGAGTTTCTTGGCACCGCGCGAAGGCACAGGCCACGACTCCGTCGGTGCGGGCCAAGCAAACTCCATTATCTCTCAGGTGAACATTGACGGTGTGGACACTCAGGGCTTTTCGATTGCGTCGTAGACCTCTTGTATCTTGTAAATGCTCGGTTCTCCTCCAATTGTACCCACCTCGCCGTCAACCACGTAAGCCATCCTGAATGGACTGTCCTGTTGCTCGATAATGGCCGCCTTCACCTGCGGGGTCATGAAATGCAGCTTGACCGGCTTCGGTGAGAATTTCTCGATGATGCCCTGTCACCCGTTTTCGCTTTGATGTCACCCTTCATCTGATGCAATTGAAGTAAGCTCCCCCTTGAAGCTCCCGCTGGAGGAAGGAGGAGGGCCAAGAAAACGATGAGCACCATTCTGCAGTGCTGCCTGCTACCACCGGCAAGGCTGCCGTCAGAAGGGAACTAGATCGTCTCCACCGGTCGGGAGGTCATCTGGCATTTCGTAATTTTCTCCGGGGTCTGGTTCATAGTCCGGCTCGATAAAACCGAATTTGATGGAACGCGGCCCTTTGACTATTTCTAGGTTCGAGATGTCGAACTGCGCAGAGGCGCCTTCGCGCTCAAAGGTGACAAGAACTTTGAGAGGAATGTCTTCAGCGGTCCGTGCGGACACGGAACCTGCCGAGGTGGAGTCCTTGTCGATAGAATCATAGATGGATAGGTAAAAGGTTGTTTCGGCCTCTACAGTGGCCTCAAGGTCAATTTCGGCCACGAGTATGTTGGCAGCACTCTGGATCAAAGAGAACTCATAATTCTCTTCGTCTCCGATCAATCTAGATTCTTCTAGCACCAGCTCCACATGATCCGGTTCGATCTCGTAAAAGCTCTCGCCCTCGCCGTATACGTCGTAGCTCGCAAGGGCATTTCCGAGCAGAGTTTCAAATCGCCTCGTCAAATCCGGGACGATGCCGTGGTCGATTGACTTGAATAGCTCCTGCACTATTGCACGAGCCTCCTCCGCGTGCTGTTGCAAGACCGACAGGCCATCAGCCAACTCCCCGCGCAAGTCGAGCCAATCGTGTTGGTCCGCGTAAGCGTTCCAACCCTTATCTTGGCTTACCCCCAGAACTCTAAGATTTTGATCGGAAGCCCATAGCTTAAGCGACAGCAGCGCTATTGCATCTGGGAACTCAGCCTTGTTCTTGCCGGCGGCCGAGAAGGGTGGAGACGGCTGAAAATACGCCTCGACCAAGTCCCCCATAGGCAGGTTTGTTACTCTAACAATTTCTGCACCGATTTGGTCCAGAAACCGGTCTAGTCGAACACGAGCCACCGCCCGGATGTCCACATCCTCGGCGACAAACGGCACACCCTTTACTGCGAGGCCATGGTCAACCGCCTTCTTATGAGCCGCGGCCGCAGCGTCTTTTGTGGCCCTCGTCTTTTCAACCAAGTGCTTGAAAATTTCTTTCACAACGATTTCAGACACGACTACACGTACTGGCCCCGCCTTGAACTGCTTTAGTTGCGAAAGCAGGCCGCCATCGAAGTTGAACGAGTTGGTCTCCACCGTCTGGGTGTCGAATGTGATGGCATCGTAGTGCATGTGGGATTGCGCCACAGCACCTGGTTTTTCCTTGGTCGTCACATGCGCGCCCTACATGTTGTCGTATTCATGATAGTGCTCGGGCTCATACAGATCATGCAGGCTCGTAGATTCTACTTTTTTGAAATGCGTCGGAAGGCCCGCATGGGCAATCTCTTCGATAGAGCTGAATGACAAGTCGCATGAGGTGCACTTGAACGCTGTTGCAAGGTATTCGACTTCGTTGAAGAGTTCACCCTCTGAGTACTGTTCCGGTAGTTCTTTGAATCTTCGTCCAGTCAACAACGCCTTATTTTTGCATGCGGGGCATGCGCAGGCGTGATTATTACTCCCCGGAAAGGCTAGTGCAGTGGAGGCGGCATCCTGCAGCTTCTTCTTTTCGTCGTCAGATTTTGACTCGAAAACCTTCTGATGCGCGGCCACCTTCGACTTGACGCCACTAAGAACGCTTTGATTGAGGGTCTTGATCAACTCCTTTGCCATCTTAGTCTCATCTTTGCCCAGAAAGTCGGACATTGGCTTCCCGATGAACTCGTGCAGCACCGACACAGTTTCGAAAAATCGGGCGAGCCATTTGTCTGTGCCAAGATTTTCGTATGGAAGGTCTGCGGTGTGAACATGAGCATTCCGTTGCAGAGCAAGAAATTCGCACAACTCTCGGTGCTGCGTCTGAAACGGGTCAACGATTTTTTCTACCCGAAGGTAGACGGAATGCGCAGGCAGCGAGCGCGGCTTTGCGAACGTGTAGCCGCAAGCGTAGAGCACATTAGAATCATCTCTGGGGTCTGCATTTAGAACCGGATGCACCTTCGTGAGTGCACTTCTAGCCAAGCATTCAAGCGCCAGCGATGCAAAAAAGGCGAACTCGGGTGAGCCGTGATCGCTCTCGTTAGCTCGGTCCATAAACAGCTTCGCTTTCTTCCATAGCCCCTCTGATTCCCAAGCCTTCACGTCAGCCTCCCCCAATCAATATACGCTTCAGCACCCGGTTCGCATCGGGACGCGTGCTTGTTCCACGGGCGTGAACCATGCGCCGATTGTCGATAATCAGTAGGCATTCCGGCTCCCAAGAAACATGGGTCTTGTCGGAACGATTGATCCGCTGCTCAACAAGCGCCTCCAGTTCTCGCGCTTCCCTAGTCATAGGGCGCATACAATCCTTGTCGTAACGGACTGCGATACCATCGGCCAAACGTTGGGCTAGCATGCAAAGCCGTGGCCTCACGTGGCCGGTTTTCCATAAAGCCCGGCAAGCCAGCTCAATTTCATCATCTTCGAGCTGCCACGCCCGAGAATCTTGCAAAAGGGTCTCGCGCTTGCCCTCGCCCGGATCAATGCAAAACAGCACCAAGTAGCGAGCCGGCTCATCCCAATGGGCTGTGTCCGTATGAAACGGAAACGCGTCGGTGCCATACCGGCTTGATAGCGTGTTTGCCTTTGCTGATTTTGGTGACTGAGGCCGAATGTCACGCACAGGCATTGGACTGCGCGGGTCCACCCGTACATTTCCAAGAGGTTGGACAATATCGAGCAAGTCGCTTTCGTGGACGCCCCGTGCGAAAACGAAGCCATGTGATTCTAGTTGGCTCACATCGATCGGCACGTCAGTATCCCCTGCCTGAGGCATGCAAAACGGAATCGCAGGGATTCCATAACGCGTGTTCACCCTCAAGCACAACCTTGTTACAAATTCAATTTGTGTAAATGGGAGCCGGCCGGGCTGAGGGCAAATTCGTCTCATACTTGCGGGTATCGCGGGATAAGCAGGGCAAAAGCGGACTTGGCCTTGAAGCTCAGCGGGCTGGCGGTCGAGAACTACCTGAACGGCGGCAAGTGGAAAGTGCTTGCCGAGTACGTCGAGGTGGAAAGCGGCAAGCGCAACGACCGGCCCAAGCTCACAGCGGCTTTAGCTCACGCCAAGGTATCAGGTGCCAAGGTAGTCTTCGCAAAGCTGGACCGGCTCACGCGCGATGTTGATCTGCTCAGGGCTCTCGCGGCAAGCAATGTAGACTTGGTGTTCTGTGACCTTCCCAGCGCGCCCCCAGGTGCCATGGGGCGCTTCCTTCTCACACAGATGGCGGCGTCGGTAGCTGAGCTGGAGGTCGTGCTCGTTGGCGAGCGCACCAAAGCAGCCCTTGCTGCTGCCAAGGCCCGCGGAGTGAAGCTCGGCAATCCCAATGGAGCCCGCGCCCTCCGGGGTAAGCAGATTGGCAACGAGGATGCCGTGGCGAAGATCAAGGAGAACGCGGCTCAGCGCGCGGCGGTCCTCAAGGGCATTGTGGATGACATTAGGGGCTCGGGGATCACCACGGTGCGCGGGATCGCCGATGAGATGCGCGCTCGGGGCATCAGGGCGCCTCGGGGAGACGTGTCGGTAGGCCTCGCGCTGCGGCTCGTGCAGTTGCTGATTGCCGTTGATGTTCGGCGTGCGGTTCTGAAATGGTGAGGGCATAGGAACTCTTGCGGTTGAATCCCATACTAACGCTACTTTGATTAACCGGTCTTGCAGAGCGCCGAAGGCCCGGGGTCCGCTGTTGGAGTTTCGGATCATTAGTTAGGATCGACCGATCTCGCAGCCTTGAGCGGCGCACATCATTTCCTGCTTAGTGTAGATCCACCAAGCGCCGAACTGCTTCCGGTCGGGTAAGAGCGGATTTTTGCTTGGCGAGGCGGGGCTCATTTTTACCCGCCACGCCAGCTGCGAACTAAGCTAGGCGCCCGCAATGTTCGCAGCGCGGCCGCCCTCCGGTGCCGGAGGCGAGATATTGCCGTTCGATGTTATTGCCTTCGGTACACTTGTCGTTGTCGTGATAGACGTTTCGCGCATTTGGCTTCTTTGAATGAAATGGTGGCACTTTCGACATAAATCGGCCCTTCCCGATGGATGGTATTTATTCGCACAGGATAGCAAACATGTGGGTTTGATTTGATGCAGTGACCCTGGGGGTGAGCGCATAAATTTCGCGTTCCATCGATTTTTTCGACGAATTGCACTATCGATCACAGATCGAGATACGCAACGCGACTATCCCCTTGATGAGGTTTGCGGATCGACGCTCATTTTATGTCAGGTTGCTGGGACGAGCTACGACGTCAGCAGAATCAAGATAGACGGCCTCGCCGACCTGCACACGACGAAGGTGCTGCCGGTATGCGCCGCTGCTGGTCTCGTATATCTTCTCAATCGTACTAGGCTGGTCCTCTCCATCATGGATAAAGACCTCTGCGAGGGCACGACCGGTCATCGTTGCCGGCCGCGAGAGGCCCAGAAGACCGAGCACTGTCGGCGCAAAATCGCAAATACTCGAGGGGACTTGTGAGGCGAAGCCGCCTTTGATCAGCGGTCCCGCCAAAATGCCGACCGACGACATCTCCTTGGCATGCAGCCCGCCGTGCACTCCGAAGCCGACCGGCCCATCCGCACTCCAAGTGCGGCCGCTAAGGCCAAATGGATCGAGTCTGTCATCCGACCGGAACGAGAACAGGATGTCCGCCGATCGGGCATGGTCGGCGAACACCAAATGACGGGCAAAGCTGCCCGGTGCAATGCCATCGACCGCGCCCCCCGCGGTGAACACCGGCCCACACCAGGGCCTTTCGATCATCGCCCCGACCGCGCGGCTGATAAGGTTTTCCGATGGCTCGGTGAGGTAAATTGCTCCGACCTGCCCAGGTATGACGATGGCATCGATCCCGGCCGCCGGTGTCGGGCCGCAGCGCAGCCCCGCAGCCTCAAGCGTCTCGAATAGATCGGCCTGCGCATGGACCGTCACGTGTCCATGATCGGAGGCGGCGATCAGGTGCACGCCTTGGGACAAGCCCTCAGCCTCCCACCAATCGAGCACGCGGCCAAACTGCCGATCGACAAAGCTGATTGCTTCAAGCGTCTTTGGCGCGCCAGTCCCACAATCGTGCGAGGAGATATCGGGCTCGCCGAAGGAGAGGATGGCGACGTCGGGCCGAAGCCGAGGCCAGATGACGTCGAGAAACGCTGAAGTCAGAAAGGCTTGAGAGGCAAGATCTGGGGTGCCCGTGGGCGGGGGCGCCGGCGTCGGCCCGAGCAGAGCTTCCACTTCTCTGAGCATCTCGGCCGAGGTCGCGATACCAGGGAAGTGACCGGAGAGCGTCACGTGGCCGAACTTTCGAGCCTTATGGTTCAGCAGGCGCGTTGCCCCCGCCGAGTTGGAAGCCAGGACCGCGAAGGTCCCGCCGTTCGCCGCTAGAATCTCGCCAAGTGACGGCACACCTAGTAGATGGCCGCCGCTCGCAGCGTCAAGATCCTCGATCATGCGCGCGTCACTCGTGTCGACGAAGCGCGGAATCGGCGACTGCTGGTCGAGATATGAGTTTCCAACGATGCCGTGGCGATCCGGCGTCGCGCCCGTGACGAGGCTCGTGAGCGCTATTCGTGTTTCGCTGGGATAGACGGTGCGCTGCCGGGCCAGCACCGCACCGCGGCGCTGAAGCCTGACCAGATTCGGTGTTAGTGATGGCTTGACGAGATCGGGTCGAAGCCCGTCGAACAGCACGATGAGAACCCGATTCCGGTGCGGTCGTTCGAACATGATCGTAAAGCTTTCGTCTAGCTGGGAGATAGCGGATCGGGAGCGCCCAGGACTTGGCTGACGCGCCAGCGCCATCGACTTGGAGCCGACGCTGATTGCTAGCGCTAGCGCAATGCGGGTACGGAGCTCCCGGCTATGCTGACCAACGCCGGGCCAGCGTGTCGACCGGTCCCGAGCCCGGATTAGCGGCTCGCGAGCGCCAGCAGCTCTCCTCAGCCGCAGTCTGGGCCGAGTTGGATTGGACACCGGCTGCACTGTTAGCAGTTTGGTCTGAGCATGCTCGCCTGATGCACGTCTCCGGGCGCAGCGCAAAGCTTCGGAATTCATCACAGGCCCCGAGGGCCGCCGAGCCTCGGCGGAACGTTAGGCAGGACATCGAACAAGCCGAGGGTAGCCTTGGCCTCGCAAGCCGGATTGGCAAATGCCGCGTCCAACCGAACCTGCTCGCCGCCGTAACCGATCCTGATCTGGTCGCCATTGCGATTGAGCCAGGAATCGTCGCTGATGTGGGTCGTTTCGCGTGGCGGCTTGATTCCAGCGGTTGCAATGCATCTCGTGTGCTTGGGAGGAATTCCGCAGCTGCGGAGCTTGCAGACACCGGTCGGCGTGTTGAAAAATGATATGCCTGACTAACGGTGATCGCATCGACGCCCGGTGCGCGCCGCTGGGCCGCACGATTTGCCGGCCTTGCTCTCGAAGGGAGGGACCGGTTGAGCCATTCTGCCAAGAGTGACAAGTTTGAAAGCCCGCAAGTGGTCAGAGCACACTTTGAGGATTCCTACCCGCTCTCAAACGAGCTAACCATTTTGGCTATCGTTTTTTGAAATGAATTGATCGAAGAATACGATGCTAGTTGTTATCTACAGTCGCGCCATGAATCGCAACGTTCAGTTTTTCGGCCAATCTTGCGTTTCGACCCGGTCGCATCGGCACCGGCAAGCATGCTGGCGTATGTTTGGCATCAGTGATGCGCGCATCAGTGAATGCGGCTTGTCAAGTGGCGGAACCGCAGAACTAGGAGCGCCGCATAGATGGTCGTTCCGATCGACAAGCCAATCCATATACCAATAGCGCCCAAACCGACCTTCAGGCCGAGCCAATAGCTGACGGAAAATCCGATCAGCCACCAAGCAATGGCCCCAAACAGAAGCGGCACCCGCGTGTCCTTCAGTCCGCGCAGGCCACCTGCCGCAATGCACTGGGCGGCGTCAGCGATAAAGAGGGTTGCGGCGACGATGAGGAGCTTTGCAGCGAGACGGATCGTTGCCTCGGAATCGGGAGCCGATCTACCCAGGAACAGCTGAACGATCTCAAAACGCGCGGCGATCAGCGCGAGTGTTAGCATTGCAGCTATGGCAATACCGATCAGCATCGACCCCAAATTTGCCCGCTTGACGCCTGCACTGTCGCCGCGGCCGGCTGCATGGCCAACGCGCACGGCTGCGGCCGTGCCAACGCCGAGATAAATCATGAACAGGATCGCGGCGATCTGAACAGCGATCTGATGAGCGACCAGTGCACTGGTGCTGATCAAGCCCGCCAGCAGCGACGTGGCCCAAAATAGTCCTGACTCGATCAATGACGTTACGGAAATCGGCGTTCCAATTGCGATGAGCTGCCGCATTGCACGCCAATCGAAACGCCAGAGTTGCGCAAGCACATGGTAGTCACGGAACGGCTGGCGCAATGCAGCGAACCACAAACCGGCCAAGAACATGCCGCAGTTCACCAGCGTGGTCGCAAGCCCTGCCCCGAACAGCTCCAGCCGGGGCAGCCCAAGCTTCCCATAGGTCAGCATATAGACCAGCAAGGCATTGAGGGGGATGGCTGATAGCGTAATCCACAAGACAGGCTGTGGCCGATGGACCGCCCCCATGAAACTGCGGATAGCCAAAAACGCCAGTGCCGGAGCCGCGCTGAAGCCTAATCCGGAGAGGTATTGCTGGGCGAGCCGCGCCACATCTGGGGCCTGGCCTAACGCAAGCAATATTTGCTCCGCTCGCAGCGCCACAGCAATGATCGGGAACGACAGGACCAGGGCCGTCCATAAACCCATGCGCAGCGTACGCCGTACCGCGGCTATATTATTCGCGCCAAACGCCTGCGCTGCCAAAGGTGCGATGGCACTTAGTAGACCCACGCCGAAGGTGACGCCGATGAGATAGAACCGGCCTGCCAGCGCTGCCGCGGCGAGCGCCTCAGCGCTGATGCGCCCGATGAAGGCAAGATCAGTCGTCATCATTGCGATCTGCCCAACCTGCGTCAGCACCATTGGCCACGCGAGTTTCGCGATTTCGCTGAGCTCGACCGCGAAACGATGGATAGCGGTCCGTCCAGCCACTTTTCGCGAGATTAATACCGGCCTTGTCTTGGCTCTCTTGTCCATAATCATGCCGCCGTTTGCGTCGGCGACACGTGCCGCCTCATTCACGGGCCGCTTCCTAACCGGAGTTCGCGCTCAGCCCGCGATGCAGGCTCACAGGCAACCTCGTGCGGCCGCACGTTTAGACGCGAAAACGGACCACGGCTTGGACGCTTGACTTCGGCCAGCGCGGTCTCGATTTTCGCATGCGATAAGCGCCAGGAAGAGGCTGCAGATGCCGCCACAGACTTCGCCAATCGCCGCAATCGCGCCACCGGTGACGGCGTGCCTCGGGCTGGAGCGAGGTCGATCACAGAGGTAAATTCATACGGGAGCCACTGCGTTGATGCGAAGATTGGAGAACCCGAACTCGGACCCAATCCACGCCATGAACTGAGAGCCCATCATCCCGTAAGCCATACCTGCACTCCTGAGCAATCGAGGTTTTCCCCTTCAAAGCCCATGCCAACTGCGACAGCTTGATTATCGATGCTTGCCCATCCAAGCGGCCTCTCGCCGGATCGACAGCATGTCGCAGATAGGACAATCGGCATTGCACGCTCGAGCCTCTGAGGGCGGCAATGCGACCACTCAATGAGTGGCGATTTCATCGGTTATGAAGATCTGGCGTTATGAAGATCTGACGGATGATCCGTCACGAGCTCTGTACACTTGCGCCTGCTCGCGACTGAATCACAGAGATCGATATGCAGTCGCACGCGGGCCCCCGGACCCCGTGGATTGCCGCTCCACTTAAGTCCTTGAGTTCCGATCCAGTACGCCCCCTGGTTCGTTTTCAATCGAGATTCAAGAGTTGGAGCCTGCAATCCATGACTGGCGCACTCGATCTCCCAAGTGCCTTCGGTGTCTCACCTTTCAGCTCGAGGCCTTTATCTGCGCAAAAGAACTGGGCGTGTCCGTCTGACCAAAAGTTGCCCATAGAGGTAGAAGGCCCTCGGCGGGCATGCCGAAGGCCTCCTTGGAGGTTAATGTGGATCCATAGAGCCTTTTCTCTTCTCCTTATCGCTCTGGGGTTTGGCAGAGACTCACCAGTTGCGCTGAGCTCGGAGCAGCAGGGTCAGCGTGCTCTGGTCCTTTAACGCGTAGGTCGCAGCTGGTTTGGCGACAGCCGAAAGCAGCGGTAATGTTACCGTGCTTCCGCTCGCGTATTTTTGGTCGAGCATGGTGTAGGCGAGGTCGGCCGTGAAGGTCAGATTCCTGATCGGGGTCCAGCGCGTGACGAGGCCAACAACTCCGTAATTGAAGTCGGGATTACAGCCAGCCATGCCGCTCGAAAGCGCAAGTCCCGCAACGAACGCACTGCAGATATACCCCTTGGCGGTGCTTCCATGCCGAACGGCGGCCCACGCGCCATAAACGGCCGTATTCCACTGTGGATCCCAGTTATGGGTGTAGCCACCACGGAAGCCGTAGGTCGTGGTCAACTCCTGACCGGCGCCCGCAACGAACACGGAGTCGGACAGACCGGCCAGGCCGACGCTCTGGTAACCGCTCGCCGGGCCTGTACCGCCGTATATCGCGTAGGTGGTCGCCATCAGGTCGTTGAAGTTGTAACGGGTCGCACCATTCGTATACGCGGCGGACAAGTTGATTGTGTCACCTATCCCTGTCGGGATGTTTTTGAGTGATAAGGCCAACTGAGCAGCCCAGCCCCATTTGTCGCCTGGATGGCCGGTGGTTTCGTCAACACCGTAATAGGCCGCATGGTTATCGTGCGCAGCAAGTGATGCCTGAAAGAGGCCCCAGGCCTGATCGATGCGGGCCATCGCGATAAGGTCAGGCGAGCGAGAAGCGCCGATGTCGTTGGTGCCGTAGGCCCCCGTCGCGAGGCCGGCAGCCGTGGCGCCGCTCACGTTCCAGATGTTGGTTGTACCATAAACGACTTGATCCTGGGCCGAGAGCGAAGCTGTGATGCCTTGGCCGAAGTCGGCAGTATAGGTCAACTGGTTCACGCCAGTGACCCAGCCGCCGCCACCGGGTAGATCATCATATTCGTTCGCCGGATAGTTGGTCCAAGGCGCGGAGAACTGCGAGACCGCCTTTCCCACGGTAAAGCCGGCGAACTGGATAAACGCGGAGTAGACGCCGAGCGATCCCTGTGCGATCGCTCCACTGCCCTGTCCTCCGGACACAGCAGCGTTATAGGTGGTTGCGCCTGCGACCTCGCCTGTACCGGCACCGATATAGCCACCCGAGGTCCAGCTGAACACGCCTTGGAAGAAGGTGCGAGCCGCGCCGTACTCGGTCGCAGTGCGCGTGTCGATACTCAAGCCCTCCCGCGACCGCCAGGTGTAGGAATTGCTGAGGCGATTTCGAGCTCCCGCAACACCATTAGCTGCGGGGTCAAAGTCGCTGTTGCTGTTCAACACGAAGTCAGCGCGTAGATAACCACCCAGCTTGATGCACGTGTCCGTGCCGGGAATGTAGTAGAAGCCGGCGCCATATAGCGCGCAAACCCTCACGTACTCGATCGCTTTGGACTTGGCAGGAAGATCGGCTGCTTGTGCAGCTTCCAACGCGAATAAGCTTGCCGCTGACGTCAGTACAAGCCGTTTGATCGTTCGATGTGGAGAGCTCAAATTTGAGAATGTCATTGCCCTATCCTCTTGGTCAGAACTTGTGCGGGCGAGGCTGTATCGTCGTCACGCAAACCTTCGGTGACAGACATCAAATCATGCGATAGGACGTTCTGGTTTAATGATGGCATTCCAAGAAAACGCGACCGGCTCAAAAAACCGGCGCAATATCGATCACGGGTTCGATGCGCAAAGTGACCCACGAAACTCCGTTGAGAGCTTGACGGAGTTTTCTGGCTCCTCATGTTGCATGTTTGTGATGCAGCACCTCAGCGGATAGAATGTTGGCACACTGCATTTTCAGATAAACAATTCAGCCGCCTTTATCGCGTTTGCGCGCCTGCAACGCCGGGGTGGCTTGGTCAGAGCTAAGGTTGCGTTGGCGGATACTTAATGTAGGCGCTATGGGGTCGGCGTGGAGCTTTATTACTGCCGGTCGCGCTGAATGCCAAAGGAACGACCTTGAAGCAGAGTCGATCGTCGATCAGGTGACGCAGAGTGAGGTCACAGATGTCGGCCACCGGAAATCGGCTCACCAAAACAGACGGAAAGTCCGTAAAGCTCAACTCTTTCTGCCAAACCGACTTCCGGGCCAGTAATGAGCTTAAGGCAGGCAGGTACTCGATAAAGATCGCCAAACGCGACCTTTTGGTCGTTGAGCAGCCAGGTCGAAACGCCGGCGTAGACTCAGTCAAACAAGAGCTGGCTCCGGTTGTTTGGACAGCGCCCCGCGGAATTTAAGTGGATTCCTGCCGGGTTACACTGACTGCGGGGCTTTGCGATTTTGTCGTTGCGTCGGGAGGGCGTAGCCCGACCAGAGCGACGACAAAATCGCGGGCGACGATCATGCGGCCATCACCATCGCTTGCACGCCGAAGTAAGCCTCGTCGGGCGTGCGTTCGTCAAGGCTCGAGTGCGGGCGTCCCCGATTGTAGAACGCCAGATATTTGGAAATCGACGCTCGCGCCTCGGACACGCTGTCGTAGGCGCGCAGATAGACTTCCTCGTATTTGATCGTGCGCCAGAGCCGCTCGACGAACACGTTGTCACGCCAGGCGCCCTTGCCATCCATGCTGATAGCGATCTTGGCGTCCAGCAGCACGCTGGTGAAGTCGACGCTCGTGAACTGGCTGCCCTGATCCGTGTTGAAGATCTCGGGCCTGCCGTGCTTCGCCAACGCCTCCTGGAGCGCTTCAACGCAGAACATCGTCTCCATCGTGATCGATACGCGATGGGCCAGGACCCGCCGGCTGAACACATCGACGACCGCCGCGAGGTAGACGAAGCCACGTCGCATCGGAATGTAGCTGATGTCCATTGCCCAGACCTGGTTCGGCCGCTCGATCTTCAATCCGCGCAGCAGGTACGGGTAGATCTTGTGGCCCGGTGCGGGCTTGCTCGTGTTCGGGCGGCGATAGATCGCCTCGATCCCCATGCGCTTCATCAGCGTCGCGACGTGGCGGCGGCCAACCTGCACGCGCTCACGCCGCAACAGCGATCGCAGCATGCGCGCCCCTGCGAAGGGATAATCGAGGTGCAGCTCATCGAGCCGGCGCATCAAGGCAAGGTCCTCGGCCGAAACCGGCCGAGGTTCATAGTAGACCGTGCTGCGAGCAAGGCTCAGGACTTTCGCCTGGCGCACGACAGGCAGATCATGGTCGCGGTCGATCATCGCTTTGCGCTCAGCAGGCCCGCCTTGGTGAGCGCGCTCTCTAAAAAATCATTCTCCAAGGCCAACTCGCCGATCTTGGCATGTAACGCCTTCAAATCGACCGGCGCCTCGGCCGGTCCCTTGTCCTGCCCAAACACGCCGGCGGCGCCTTCCAGGAGCTGGTTCTTCCAGGTCGTGATCTGGTTCGGATGGACATCAAACAGTTGCGCCAGCTCGGCCAACGTCTTCTCCCCCTTCACGGCCGCCAAAGCCACCTTCGCCTTGAATGCCGGAGAATGCGTCCGGCGACTCCTCTTCGGCATCTTCGCTCCTGATTCGCGGCGAGAATCCTCGCCGCTGTCAGGCAGAAAATCCACTCAAGCTACTGTCCGAATTTGCGGAGCCAGCTCTAACATGCCCCCGCAGGACACGATATAAATTCACGCCCCCGAGCACCGATCGTAAGTCGCGCCACAAGCTTAGTGTCCTAGCTCGGGTCAACTTCCCGAGCCCGCGGCCAGCGCGATCCGTATCCTCTCTCGTTTTCCGACCAGAGAGAGAGAGAGAGAGAGAGAGAAGCTCCACCACTGACTCGGATTGAAGATCAGGAATCCAAAGGTGATGCTCGCGCGGAGCGCCCCAGCGCCACCTGCAGAGATTATCCTTGAGCTCATCATCAAGCCCGCATGTAGCAAGACAGCAGTCGATGACCTGTTCCGAAGTTTCGCCTTTCGGCCCAAGATGATGGTGCGCGTGTACGTCAGCGCATGACTAGCTCATGCAGCCGATTGGTGATATCGCCACGCTCGCAGACGCTGGCACACAGTTTGATGTCTCGACCAGCAACAGCTCGCATGCCCCGCTGGTCCAGCAAACCCAGCCGCTTCAGGTCTCCCTGCGGATGCTGGCTCCAGGCAACGAAGTGCCCTTCACTATTCGAATGCGGCGGCCGCGGGATCGGTGCAGCTAGTCGAGAGGCAGGATGTCGCGGGGCTGACGGAGCGACAGCAGGGTTCTGGAGGTCTCACGATAATGTCCTATCGATCCGGTCGCGCAGCCAATCCCCGACGAGCGAAATTGACAAAGTCGTGAGCGAGATGACCAGCGAAGGCAGCACAAGGATCCAGGGAGCACGGGTCAGATAGTCACGACCGTAGCCGACCATATTGCCAAGCGACGTAAGCGGCGGCTGCACTCCAAGTCCAAGAAAGCTAAGACCGCTCTCGAGCAGAATGATGTCCGGAAACGCGAGCGTCATGGTGACGATCAGGGTCGACGCGATGTTCGGCATGATGTGGCGCAGGTAGACGCGCCATGGGCTTGCGCCAAGCTGGCGTACGGCGATCACATAGGCTTGCTCGTTGGCGCTCATCGCAAGCGCGCGGGTGACGCGGGCGTAGCGTTCCCATCCGTGCAGACCAATGAGCCCCACGAAGAGGAGCAGAGAGTTGCCGAAGAAGGCAAGCACTGCGAGTGCCAAAACGAGAAACGGCATGCTCGCTTGGAAATCAACACAACCGAGGATGACCTGCTCTACCCAGCCGCGGAAGTGAGCGGCCAAAATGCCAAGCGTGATACCAAGGACGGCGCCGATCAACGTCGCCCCGAAGGCAATAAGTAGGCTGATGCGGATCGATATGGCCAGGCGCGACAGCACGTCCCGGCCGAGCTCATCCGAACCGAAGGGATGCGCGATGGTTCCGCCGAGGCCAAGAGGTGCAGCGAGGCGATGATGAAGGTCGAGGGCTGCATAGTCATAAGGGGCGAGGCGATCAGCAAAGGTTGCGACAAGAAGCATGAGCCCTAGCCAGGCAACCGCTATTCCGATCGCGCGGTCGCGCCACCACCACAGCCTGCGCATCCTCGAAGACGGCAGAACTTTTCCTGCGGAAATGCTCGACATTTATCGCCTCCGAGAGCGCAAGTCGCGCAAACGTGGATCGAGCATGCCATAGAGCAGGTCGATCGTGACATTGGTGGTAATCATGGCGGCGGCCACGACGAGCATGATGCACTGGACGACAGCCAAATCACGACTCGCAACTGAGACGACCAGGAGGCTGCCAATGCCTGGCCACGAAAAAACGCTTTCGACGAGCACCGTTCCCGCGATGAGATTGCCAACCATGAAACCGACGATGGTTAGCACCGCTATGGCCGCGTTCGGCAGAGCGTGACCAGTCACGACGCGGGGCCAAGGCACACCCTTGGCGCTGGCGGCACGAATATAGGGCTGCCCAAGCACCTCGAGCATGGCGCTGCGGCTGAAACGGGCCAAAACGGCCGCGCCGCCCAGACCCAACGTGATGACAGGCAGCACCAAATGCTGCCAACCGCCGGCGCCGCCCGAGGGGAACCAGGGAAGCTCGACTGCGAAAGCCAGCACGAACACGAGGCCAAGCACGAAAGATGGCACCGTGAAGCCCACGACCGCGACCATCATCACCAATCGATCCGCGATGCTATCTCGTTTGAGAGCTGCGTAGATGCCGGCCGGAATGCCGATCAACAGATTGAGGATCAGCGCTGGCGCAGTCAGCATCAGCGTGACAGGAATGCGATCAGTGACGACGGTGATCGCGGAACGCCCATCACGCATCGATTGGCCGAGATCTCCATGAACGACCGCAAAGAGGTATCTGGCGTATTGCACCCAAAGTGGCGCATCGAGCCCCCAGGCCTTTCGGAAGGCCTCGACCGCTTCCGCCGGGGTTTCCGGCGACAGCAACGCGCGGGCGGGATCGCCGGAGGCGCGCAGCACCACGAATGCGAATGTGACCACAACTGCGATGGTCAGCAACGCTCGCGCCAAGCGGACCGCTATGAAGCGAGCCATCATGCCTCCTTGTTGAGTTCGCCACCATGATCGCCGATCAGATGGCAGGCGACGCGGCGCCCGTCAGGAGCGGGTCTGAGCTCTGGGGCGAACCCCGCGCAAAGTGGAAGCGCTACTGGACAGCGAGGATGGAATGCGCAGCCGCCCGGTCGCGCAGCCGGATCGGGCGGATCTCCTTGCAGGATCGCGCGAGACCGATGTTTCCCTGGCCTCGGCACCGCGGAAACGAGCGCCCGCGAGTAAGGATGCAAAGGATCCAGAAGAACCGCCTCAGAGGCGCCTTCCTCGACGATGGCGCCGAGATACATCACAGCAATCCGATCGCTGATCAGCCGGACTACCCGCAAATCATGGCTGATGAAGATCATCGCCATGTGCCGCCGCGCCTGCAGGTCGCGTAGAAGATTGATCACTTGCGCCTGGATCGAGACGTCGAGCGCCGATACTGGCTCGTCACAGACAATGAGATCTGGATCGGTCGCAAGTGCACGAGCCAGGACGGCACGCTGGCGCTGGCCGCCTGAAAGCTCGTGCGGATAGCGCCTGAGGTGATCGGTCCTGAGCCCCACATCCGCGAGAAGCGCATTGACCCGCCCGTCTCGTTTCGACTTGCTGCCGAGCCGATGAATTTCCAGCGGCTCGGCTATTTGCGCCCCGATCGTCAGGCGGGGATCGAGCGCAGCTAGCGGATCCTGAAACACCATTTGGATTCGCATCCTGAGCCGGCGCCATCGAATATCGCCCATAGCAGGCAAAGCTTCTCCGCCGAAGGACACCGTGCCGGCATCCGGCCGGTCCAGGCCGATCAGGAGCCGGCCCGTAGTGGACTTACCGCAGCCGGATTCGCCAACCAGTCCGAGGGTTTCGCCGCGAGCCAGCCGCAGAGAGAGCCCATTGACCGCGTGGACCATTGCTGGACGGTGGAAAAGGCCCTGTTGCAAGCGATAACGGCGGACAAGCCCATCGGCTTGGAGGATCGGCGGAGCAGTCTCGGTCATGCAGCCACGACCTCGCCCGCGGGAGGTTCGCTCGTGACATGCAAGCAGGCGGCTCTGTGTCTGATGTCGCCATCCAGCGAGGCGAGCTCAATCTCCCATTCACTGCAGCGTCCGATCCGCCGATCGCAACGAGGGGCGAAAGGACAGCCTGGCGGAAAATCGGCTGCGTTTGGCACGACACCCGGAATAGCGAAGAGGCGTTGCCGCGGCGCATCCAGACTTGGAAGAGCCGCAAAAAGACCTCTCGTATATGGATGAGCAGGTTGGTCAAAAAGACGGTAGGCCGGCAATTCTTCGACGATGTGCCCCCCGTAAAGGACCATGACGCGTTCACAGATCTCGCTGACGACGCCGAGATCATGCGAGATCAGGACCAGCGCCATGCCTGTCTCGCGCTGGATCTGCCGCAGAAGCTCAAGGATCTGCGCTTGAATGGTGACATCCAAGGCGGTGGTAGGTTCGTCAGCGATCAAGATGTCGGGCTGCCCTGCCAGAGCCATGGCGATCATGACGCGCTGGTTCTGCCCGCCGGATAATTCGTGGGGATAGGCGCCAAGGCGGCGCGCTGCATCGGGGATTCCGACCTGGTCGAGCAGACGTCGCGCTTCGGCAAGCGCCGTGCGGCGGTCCGTACCGCGATGGAGGCGCAGGGCTTCAGAGATCTGATCGCCCACCGTGCGCACAGGATTAAGCGCGCTCGCGGGGTCCTGGAAGATCATGGCGATCTGCCCGCCGCGCACCTTGTCGAGGCGAGAGGCTGGTGCATGGAGCAGCTCCTCTCCGGCCAGTCGTACGCTGCCCGTTATTTTGGCGCGTTGCGTCAACAGTCCGAGCGCAGCAAGCCATGTCACGGATTTGCCGCAGCCGCTTTCGCCGACCATGCCCAGTGACTCGCCCCGCCGTAGAGTGAGATCGATTCCGCGCAGCGTCGGCACACCGTCGAACGCCACACGCAAACCTGCGATCTGAAGAAGCGCCTCCATGCGAGGTCCCTGCCCTTCCCGCATCATAGCGATCGCATCAGGTCGGTTGGAACGCCGCCCTTGCCGTGACAGGAGAGAAACGACGCTATAGGGGCATCCTCGGGGGGCAACTCCGCCGACATTCGGCGATCAGCGGCAAGCGTGCCTACCCAGCGAGACAATTGCGCGACAGGTTGGCGCGCGCGCCTGGAACTGCTGGCATCGACAACGTCTGCAAAGGAGCACGAATGCTCACCAAATGAGATCGTACCATGCGCCTCGGGATGGTCGATGTTCGTGCAGCTTTCACACATGGGCCGGGCACCCCCAACAGTCTTGACTTCGCATCCGATCTCAAGGCGCTCCGTCACTTGCCAGCGCGCTGTCAGATCGTCGGCGCAGTTCGGAGCCGGGCTTTGATGAATGCGGCGCAGCGTCCGCGCCTCCCAGGCGGCGCGGCTGTCCCGTCGCATCGTCGGCGAGACTTTGAACAGGATTGCGAGATCGCCAGCAGCAAGGTTGTCGTCAAACCAGCTTATCGCCAAGACCCTCTGGCCGAGGGCTAGCTCCAAGGGGGAATTGCTATCGCACAATGGTCGATTCCAGGTGTGCCTCATCGCGATCAGGTCCGGATCAGAGCTCTGTTGAACGGGCCGAAATTGAGGTCGAGCGTTAGCCCCGGCAGCCACGGCACGTCGCGACGCTTGCCATAGAACTGGCCGGACACGTGCAGGATCACGCAAGGCGGATCGATCTCGTTGATGATCTCGAGCATGCGACGGATGATCGGCCGGCGCTGTTCGCCCTGGACGGTGTCCTGGAGTTTTGCGCCGAGCGCGAAATATTCCTCGTTCCTCCAGATTCCGATTGACTTTGGCAGGGTGCCGCTCGGCCCGTATTCACGCCAGGGATGGCCGAGATGATCCAGAAAGAGTGCCGTATTGGACGTGTCAAAGATGGCACGCACCGGCTGGCGCTGAATCTGCGCGAAGTTTTCCATCATCTGAAGTTTGACGTTCAGGCCAACCGCACGCCACATCTCGATCATGGTCTGCGCGCCAGAGACCTGATTGGGGTAGTAGTTGTTGAGCAGACGATAGGTGATCTGCTCTCCCTTGTAGCCCGTTTCGGCCAGCAGCTCCTTGGCTTTGTCGGGGTCATAGGCAAGCGAGGGGAACTCGTTTATGTAGCCTTCGCCGTAGCTCGGCAACTGGTAACCGTTCGGTATCGGGAGCCGGTCCTCCCATAAGCTCCGCACGATCAGCTTGCGGTCGAGCGCAAGGCTCATCGCACGGCGAACACGCGCATCCTTCAGAAGGGGATCGGTCTGATCAAAGACGAGCGAGCGGATATTTTGCACGGCACCGCCGACGACCTCGAGATCTGCACGCTTTTGGATGCCCGCAAATTGGTCCGGCGGAATGTCAGTGGCAATGTCGAGCTCGCTGGCGAGCAGGCCATTCACGCGCGCGGAAAGTTCGGGAATGATGCGGTATTCAATGCCATCGAACGGCGGCCGCCCGCCCCAATACGCATCGTGGGCGGTCAACGAGACACGAATATCCAGCTTGTGATCGACGAGCTTGTAGGGACCGCTTCCGACCGGGGCAGTGGTCCAGCGCTCCCACGAGCCCGCCGCCACGAAGGCGCGCTGACTGACGATCTCCGATCCCCAAGCAGCCAGACGCTGCTCGAGGAGCGCGTCAGCGCCCTTTGCATGCACAATGACGGTGTAAGGATCGACAATTTCGACCTTCTCGAGCCGATCAAGCGACTGAAGCGCCTCGGACATTCCGCTGCGTCCGGGTCCCAGCAGGTGGTCAGGACCAAGGCTAAAGGCAACATCTTCGGCCGTCAAAGGCGTTCCGTCATGGAAAGCCACTCCCTTGCGCAAGAATAGCCGCAACGACTGCGCATTGATCCGCTCCCAACGCTCAGCCAAGCTGGGCCGTAGCGCCATGTCGCGGGCGTGGTCGAAGGTGATCAGCGTATCGAAAAGCTGCGGCATGATCCGGCGAATGGCAGTATCGGTCGCGATGACTGGATCGAAGGATCGCGGAAATCCAGACATGCCGACCCGAAGGCGCCGACGAGTCAATGTCTTAGGCTCGCCCTCCGCGGCGCCGGCGCCTGTGCTGGCGAACACGCTTGCGGCAACGACGCCCGCGATGGCTTGCCGTCGCGTCAGATCAATACGGGTCATCACCGCCTCCGGTTCACTTTCATTGATACGAATGCCACAACCGTGAATTCTTAAGATCGGCATGGACTTTGGCGGACCACCGAAATTGGGCGCTTGTGTCATTCAGGCATATTCGCGATTGTGCGCGACCTTAAAAACCTGAACTGCTACGGCGGGATGACGTTCATCGAATAAGTCGATGTAAGCTTGCGAACAGGCGATGGTCGGGCTCCTGGCGCAGGCTGATGAAGAGGAACAGCTGCGAAGCAACGCACCGCGCAAGCGGCCAACAGAGCCGCACGAAGAAGCGATATAGTTATCGCAATCTTCGATGATTTTATCCAAAACCGCGATCACCCGGTTAGTTTAGCCGTTCGCGTTCGGATAGATCCCCACGAAACGGCCCATTTGAATCATAGGATATTGTGTCTTGTCTCTCGTTTCAGAACGGCTCAAGGTCGTCCGCCCCTCTCAAACCGAGGTCATCACGGCTCGCGCCGCCGAGCTGCGCGATCAGGGCGACGATGTGATTACGCTCAGCCAGGGCGAGCCGGATTTCGACACGCCGTCCGGTATCTGTGAAGCTGGCATCCGGGCAATCCGCGACGGGCAAACGAAATACACGGCGGTCGCCGGGGTCAAGCCACTGCGGGAAGCAATTCGCCAGAGCCTGCGTCGCGATCATGGGCTCGACTACGGTATTGACCAGATCACGGTGGGCTGCGGCGCCAAGCAGGTTGTGTTCAACGCACTATTCGCCAGCCTCGATCCGGGCGACGAGGTTGTGATCCCGACGCCGTGCTGGGTCTCCTATCCCGACATGGTGGCCCTGGCCGGCGGCAAGCCAGTGCTCGTCGCCTGCGACGAACTCCATGGCTTCAAGCTGCGCTCCGAGGCGTTGGAGAAGGCGATCACGCCGCGCACCAAATGGTTGATGCTGAATTCGCCATGCAATCCGACCGGTGCGGTTTACAGCCGAAGTGATTTGCTCGCGCTTGCCGCGGTGTTGCGCGAGCATGGCCAAGTGCACGTGCTATCCGATGACATCTATGAAAAGCTCACCTATGACGTCGACTTCGCAACGATGACCGCAGTCGCGCCTGACCTCTACGAGCGCACCTTAACAGTCAACGGCGTATCCAAGGCAGACGCAATGACGGGCTGGCGCGTCGGTTACGGTGCAGGACCTCTGGCGCTGATCAAGGCCATGAACCTCATCCAGGGCCAGACCTCCTCGCACACCAGCTCGATTTCTCAATATGCCGCGCTCGAGGCCCTGTCAGGGAGCCGGGACCATATCAAAGAGTTCGCACGCGCGTTTTTGGAGCGCCGCGACCTTGTCGTCGCCAAGCTGAATCAGGCCAAAGGGCTTTCTTGCCGTGTGCCGGACGGCGCTTTTTATGTTTTCCCCTCCTGCGCGGGTGTCATCGGCAAGCGCACGCCAGACGGCAAGGTGATCGAAAGCGACACCGATTTTGCCATGTATTTGCTTGATGCGTTCGCCGTGGCTGTCGTGCCGGGCAGTGGCTTCATGGCATCACCCTATATCCGGATTTCCTATGCTTCCTCGCTCGAGGAGCTTACCCGGGCTTGCGACCGTATCATTGCCGCCTGCGCGACCCTGTCCTGAAAAATCTTCTGATGTCGCCCAAAAGCCTGCGCGCCCGCATGGCCGAGACTGGCCTGCTCCACATCATGGCCGCCCACAGCCCATTTTCAGCGATTCTCGCGGAAGAAGCCGGATTTGACGGACTGTGGGCGTCCGGCTTCGAGCTGTCGGCGCTTTATGGGCTGCCGGACATGAGCCTGATTTCGGTGACACAGCATCTCGACATGCTGCGGGCGATCGCCGGACGCACGAGGCTGCCGATCGTTGCCGATATCGATACGGGCTATGGCAATGCGATCAACGTCATGCACGCTATCACGGACTATGAGCGGGCCGGCGCCAGCGCCGTTGTCATCGAGGACAAGACTTTTCCAAAAGTGACGAGCCTTGTTGCCGACGGCCGTCAGGACCTGTTGCGCATTGAAGAATTCCAGGGAAAGATCGAGGCTGCCATCACGGCAAGATCGGATCCGGATTTCCTCGTCATCGCCCGCACCGAAGCTTTGATCGCCAGCTTCGGCGAAGCGGAGGCCTTGCATCGGGCGCATGCTTATGCGGAGGCTGGCGCGGACATGATCCTGATCCATTCGAAAAGGAAGACTCCTTGCGAAATCGAAAGCTTTTCGCGCGCCTGGACCGGATCGGTGCCGCTGGTGATCGTACCAAACGCCTACCCTGACCTCGACGCCAAGCGGGTCAAAACGCTGGGCAATGTTTGCATGATGATCTATGGCAATTACGGCATCCGTGCTGCAGCAACCGGCATGCAGGAGACTTTCCGCCGGATCATCGCAGACGGCGGCGTCCAGAACGTCCACAAGGATATTGTACCGGTAGAGGAAATCTTCAGACTCCAGCGAATGGACGAGGTTAAGGCAGCTGAAACGCGCTTTCTGCGCTGAAGGCCAACTCTAACCTTGCCTGAACGGCTGTCGCTGCAATCTCGACGGTTTGCGCCAGCTCATTCATCGGGGCTGCAACTCCATTTCGTTGAATGGAGGACCATCGGCTCCCTTTCAGTCAGCATCTTTGCCTTTGGCTCGAGGCCATTCGCGCAAATGGGGCAGCGGAATCGAACGGCTACGGAGCCAGCCGCACGGCTGAGCTCCGGTCAGCGCCCGCAAAACCTGCGCCGCCGCAAATTGATAGACGGTCGACATACCAGCGCTTGGGCGGCACGGCCCAGCAGCGTCGGGGAACAACGATTCGGTGACACGCATCAAATAATTCGATCGAAAACTTCCAATTTGGTGATGTTTTTAGGTCGGTTATAGCCAGTGGTTTGATGACCATCGAAATGGCTGCCTACGCGCATGAGAGCTCGTGCGCTTGTGGCTTACAATGTGCGCCGGATCCGCGTCGATCGCGGTATTCCGCAAGAGCAATTGGCCTACGATGCAGGTGTTGATCGGTCATATATGAGCGGACTTGAGCGCCAACAGGCGAACCCGACAATCGATCTTCTCGATCGCATTGCCGAGACGCTCGGCGTTGCTGTCTCCGAGCTGTTTGTTCGGCCATCCAAGGGGGCGCCGCCACCCGCTACCTTACCTAAAGGTCGCAAGCCGAAGCCGGCACGCCGCAAAAGGACCTAGCTCCCCTGACAGCACCGAGCTGTTGACGTAGATCTTGTGCGGTACTGGACCAAGTATAATGCGCTCCCACGCGGATTTTGTGCGCAGCCGACCCTTGATACGCGGCTATCCCGCTATGGACATCGAATAATGTGATGGATGTTCATTCTGGCGCCGGAGCAGACAATGGCGGCTCAAGACGACGAAGTTCCTTTAAATGCCATCCGCGCTTTTGTGACCGTCGCACGCGAAGGCAGCGTCACGCGCGCCGCCAGCAGCTTGGGAACGACGCAGAGCTCGGTCAGCCGCTATTTGTCCGTCCTGCGGGACTATCTCGGTGCGGACCTCATCGAGCGGCGCGGCCGGCGCAGTGATTTGACCGAGTTCGGAAGACTATTTGCTAACGCAGTCTCTGAACCGCTCGAGACAGTCGGCTTCACCGCCAAGAGAATGCGGCGGCGCGCGGCCGCGGGCACCAATCGGATTGTCGTCCGCACGTCACTATCGACCTTTGCTTTCTCGCTTTTGATTCCAAATCTGCAGGCGTTCTCTTCTGAAGCGGGCGGCGTCATCGTGGACGTCGTCAGCTCACTGTCGCCGCCGACATCTTCGGATGATTTCGATATTTTGATTACACGCGACCTTTCCGTCATCGAACCCGCCGACAGTTGGGAGATCTACAATGAGGAGCTGGTATGCGTCGGCCCGCCAAATCTGGTCGCGGGCAGAGAGCTCTCGATCGTTCGCTCAACCGCGATACTGAACATCACATCGCGTCCCGACATCCTGCCGACATGGCTGAGGGCCATGAACCTGTCCTCAAACGACATACGAGCGGGCGCGCGCTATGATCACAATTATCTTGCTCTGCCGGCCGTCATGACCGGAAAATGCCTTCTTGTCGCACCAGAAATCATCGTCAGTGATCTGGTGCGAGGGGGCGCTTTGCAAATCATCCCCGGCTCACGGGCTCCAAGTGGCATGCAATATCGCGCCTACGCGGTGGATCGCAGCGAGCATCCCGAGATCGCCCGTTCTTTTTGCCGATGGGTGGCTCGTCTTTGCAAGAAGGCAGCACTTGCGCAGGCTGCCTGACGCCTAGCAGGTGCCTCCTCAATCCGGTACAGCGGCAGATCGATGCATTGCCCGCTATTCAAGTCGAGAGCACTCAACTTGAAAACCATTCGAGCAGAGTCATCAACCCCTTACGAAGATAGCGCCTCTCTGTTGCAGCAATCCAGACGCCGAAGAAGAGATCGGAACGCAAAGATCTCATCCTATCCGCGGTCGTGCCATGCCAGAAGAATTGGCTGCACAGAACGGAGGTATGCCATTGATCGCCCAAGAGCTCATGAACTGTCATTCCTGTGTCTGCCCTTGTGGAACAATGCGCGGCAGCGAAGGCGCATGAGGCGCCGCCCCAGCTTAATAAGTCGAATGGTTCGGCTGCGCAAATCGTCTGTTTTCCAGCCCCGCTCGGCAATACGATGGCTTCCAAACAGGCCTTGCGCGATTTGGCGATAGCTATTTCCTTCCTGCCATCCATCGAGTGCGCGCAGCGCAAGGATCAGCCGACGGCGCTTCAAAGCCGGCAAGGCAAGAGGTGGCGTTCCGAGCGGCCGATGCTCAATCGCGCGCCAAAATCGACGTGTGGCCTGCAAGCGAAGCTCGAGATTCGCCTCGAGCGGGAGATCGATAGTGACAGCACATCCGCTCGCCGGAAGCTTGCTCAGCCAAAGGCGATGCTTCGCGCCCCCGAGCGGCACGATCGCATGCCATCCATCCGGCGCGCGACGAAGCTCGCTGCCCGGCAGATTGGCGAAATCGAGATGGTAGCTTTTGGGCGCCATGCAGCTGGCCGCCCGCACAGCCAGTACGGTCGACAGCACCTCGGGTGCCCAGAAGACTGCTTGCTTGTCGAAAGTCTTTTGCGGATCAGCTGGAAAACGAGAGCCCCCACTTCCGTCGGAACTGGTCCGTGGTTGCGCTGGATCGTTGGCGGCGAGATAGCCGCCTATAATCCTCTTGGTAGTTGCGATCCCGGCGCAGCCACTCCCAGGCCAGGTCGGCAGCCTCTGCCTTCTTGAGGCCGCTGTATGCTTCCTCAGATCTCCAGTCAGTATCCGGCATCGCACCATTTCCCCGCATGATCTTCACACGCGGTGAACTGCAGCCGATGATTGTGGCGCTTTACGGTTGCGTGCGTGCCGCGTACTCGACTTGCATGCACTGAATCGAAGCAATGATCATGTTTTACGATTGCTAGGAATTCCGCAAATCCTGAGATCGGTCGTGTTCATTGCTTTGGCCAACCGCCGCGCAGCAGATCACGATAGCCATGGCCCGCTAGCCACTTGGCGCGAGCCAGATGACTTTCGAAGGTGCGTCGCGCACGGTCCGGTTCAAGGGTCGTGTCAAGCCCGAGCACAATGCGCGCGATTTCGCGCCAATCTGCCTTGTCAGCGTTGGCATCGAGAAGTCGCATGTAGGTGATAGCGTGCTCCTTGTCGTACGACGTGAGCTCGTGCGCGCTCGGCGCCAAATCTGCGATCTTCGGATCGGCCGGCACTGCCTGAAACTCCTACCAAGCTGAAAAATCTATCGAAATCGGAGCAACGATAACTAACTTGGGGCCATTTTGGTACCGCTCGACCCTACCGGGAACGGAATGAAGGTCTGTCGTTTGCCGGCGCGCTGGTGAAAGGCCGCGGCCTAAAGGCAGCCAAGTGGAAAGAATTCGTTCACCTTTCGAGCTCCAGCTGAACGGTTGTCCTATTTGGTCGCGGCGCCCGGAAAAAGCCGCAGTACCTCTGGGGCCATTTTGCTCTCCCGCCAGTAACGCGCTGTCGCGCCATGAGCCCGCTTGTGCTGGGCCAACGGCAGTCGAAAACGATAAACTCGACGACATCTGCGTCTCACGGTGACCTGCTTCCTACAAGCAACAGCCCTAGGACAGCCAACTGCTTGGGTGTGAGCTTATCGTAATAGTCTGGCTATCACCAGTGGTTTCATAATCGTCATAATGGCTGACTTTGCGCATGAACGCTCGTGCGCTTGTGGCCGGTGACCTTGCCCCACGGGCTTAATCCAGTTTGAAGTTCGTTCTGGCCCGACCAGAGCATGAAGCGCAGCCGCTTTTCGGAAGAGCAGATCATCGGGATTTTGAAGGAGCACGAGGCCGGCGTTTCGGTTGCCGACCTGTGCCGCAAGCACGGCGTCAGCGACGCCAGCATCTACAAATGGAAGGCGAAGTTCGGCGGTATGGAGGTATCGGAGGCTAAGCGGCTGAAGGCACTGGAGGATGAGAACACGCGGCTGAAGCGGCTGCTGGCGGATGCCATGCTCGACAATGTCGCGCTGAAGGACTTGCTGGGAAAGAAATGGTGACGCCCGCGGGGAAGCGGAAAGCTGTCGCCCATCTCATGGATGCCCACGGGATGAGCGAACGGCGGGCGTGTAAAGCCATCGGCAGCTGCCGCATGGCTGTGAGATACAAGACGATCCGGACGGACGATGGCGGCCTTCGCCAGCGCATGAAGGCGATCGCGCACGAGCGCCGCCGCTTCGGCTATCGGCGCGTGCATGTCCTGCTCAAGCGGGAGGGCTATAGGGTCAACCACAAGAAGCTGTTCCGGCTGTACCGGGAAGAGAAGCTTGCAGTGCGCCGCCGTGGCGGCCGCAAGCGCGCCATCGGGACCAGGGCGCCGATGACGGCGCCGATGGCGCCGAACGAGCGCTGGTCGCTCGACTTTGTGTCGGATCAGCTGACCTGCGGCCGCCGCTTCCGCGTCCTCACCGTGGTCGATGACTGCACCCGCGAGTGCCTGGCGCTGGTGGCCGATACCTCGCTCTCCGGCATCCGCGTGGCGCGGGAACTTGACCGGCTGATGATCGAGCGCGGCAAGCCAAAAATGGTGGTCAGCGACAACGGCAGCGAGCTGACCAGCAACGCCATCCTGACGTGCCGATCAGAGCCGTGTCGCATGGCACTACATCGCGCCGGGCAAGCCCATTGCAGGATGCCTTCATCGAGAGCTTCAACGGCCGGCTGCGAGATGAACTTTTGAACGAGACGCTGTTCACGTCGCTGGCCCAGGCCCGCGTCGCGCTCGGATGCTGGCGGGCCGATTACAACGATGCACGACCACACTCGCGGCTCGGATGGAAGACGCCGTCCGAGTTCGCCTTCTGCCATCCGCGCCGGGATCTGGCGCTGCGCTATGCCGAGGGCTCCGCGCCAGCTCCCGTCGCTACCACCGCCCAACCGGGCAAATCCAACAGCCGGGGCGAACTCAGGACTAGATAAAACTGGGGGCAAGGTCAGATAGTTTTTGGCTTCGTTAAGGCCTGTTTACAGACAGGATTCCCAAATCAGTAGAAAATTGATTCAAGGCTGAAAATTGGAGATCAGCCTTGATTCGATTGATGTTGAGCGATGCGCAGTGGGAGCGGATTGCGCCGGAATTGTCTGGCAAAGCCGGTGATCCCGGCGGCACCGGGCGTAACAACCGGCTCTTTATCGAAGCAGTTCTTTGGATTGCGCGCACGGGCTCGCCGTGGCGAGATCTGCCGGAAGCGTTCGGCAAGTGGTTCACAGTGTATACGCGCTTCTGGCGCTGGGCGCAGAAGGGGGTCTGGGAGCGGGTCTTCAAAGCTCTCTGTGACGATCCCGATTTCGAATATGTCCTGATCGACGGCACACTCGTCCGGGTCCACCAACATGGCACCGGGGCAAAAGGGGGACTCAAAATCAGGCCATAGGCCGCTCGCGTGGTGGCCTGACTACCAAAATCATGGCTCTGGTCGACGCACTCGGCAATCTCATTCGCTTCGTCCTGCTGCCCGGCCAGCGTCACGACAGCATTGGCGTCGAGCCTTTGATCACTGGCCTCGATTTTGAAGCGCTGATCGGCGACAAGGCCTTCGATAATAACTGGCTGCGCGCCAATCTGAACCAACGCGGCGCCGCAGCGGTCATCCCGTCCAAGGCCGACCGCGCCGGGCGCATCCCGCACGACGCCGAAATGTACAAATGGCGCCACCTGGTCGAGAACTTCTTCTGCCAGCTCAAGGCATTCCGCCGCATCGCAACTCGCTACGAAAAGACAGACGCCTGCTTTGCCGGCCTCCTCAATCTCGTCGCGGCTTTCCTCGCAAACTAGCGACTGTAAACAGGCCTTAGTAGAAGCGACCTGTCGCTCACCCATGTCATCATCGGATGCATGGTCGGTTTAATCCTTTGTGCCTTCTGGTGGTCTCTCACTCAAGACGGCTGGCGCTTCTTCAACGCATATTGCCGAATGGCTCAGCGATTTCGGTGTCCAATGATTGACGATGAGTTAAATGCCAACCAAGTGATGTTTGAAGAGTTCCGAAATTGGAAGACCAAGTCATTTCTGATGGGAAGATTTTACGAGGGGGATTCAATTAGAACGGCCGCACTTGCAGTTATTATCCTATTCGGTCTCGTTTACGCACTCCTGCTAACTGTCAGAGTAATTTCCAAAGTTGGACTGTTGAATCTTTAGCTGTGTTGAAGGCTTGCTTTCGGCAAATCGTTGGAACAAGCCGCCGAATGGGTGGGGTTGCGGAGCGCTCTCACTACTCGGATGAGGGAGTTGCGCAGCTCGCGCGCGCCGAACTTATAAAAGCTACGCATCAAACGTACTAGAACAACGTCTCACCCGGGCCGATCTTCGTGCCCGCTAGCGTTAGCTTGATTCTTTCCGCCGTTTGGTAGAACGGGTCCACACCATCGGGATAGAGCGCTGAGCGCGCCAGCAAGGGGAATTCATCGTTTTTCCAAAAAGTAGAAGGGTCGAACACAAACTTCGCTACCAACCGTCGTCCAAAGTCGATCTCGTGGTGGTGGAATGCTTTTGCTGCCTATAACTGGTCATCTCCGGGTACTCGCCCAATAGATAGCACTCCTGAATGTGGGCTCGTACCGCTGTAGGGGGGCAGACGCTTGAAAGTCGAATTATCTGAACGCCAGCCTCTGCGCTGGCGGTTACAGCTCCGCTCAAATTGGGCACACCGATAACAAAAACGTATGCCTCGGTTTTGGCGTTTTGCGAGGCGAACGAAGCAGCAATTCTGAGCGAGTGGGTAAAATCTAAAAGTGGCGTTAAACAGATTTCATAGTGCTGCAGAATCGCCCACCGCAAAATACGGTGCCGATTGACTTGCGCAATACCGAGCAGCTTAAGTCTTGTGTACTCATCAGCCAAAGTGGTCTCAGCCGTTTCCAGCCTCGCAAAGCGGTCTCGGATTTCAAAGATATTCGGCTTTTTGTCCGCTCCGGACCGAAACACTCCCGGCTTGAGCGAAGAAAGGTTCACTTCATTACGATAGTCAGAGCGCTGACCTCGAAAGAGAAGCACGTGTTCTCGGTTTAGAAATTGGAGTTCGGCAATCTTGGTCGCCAAATCCATAAATGAAATTACCTTATGACCTGCGGCGGCCCTGACTTGGACACAGGTGGTTGCGGCCGCTTTGGTAGATTGCGGTGCGAACGACCAGAGCTTCTGTTCGCCAATCGTGTCCATCCCTTCCCTCATTTTCGGCAGGCACTTCATCTTAGCATTTTGTGAGCATTTACGAAAAGCCAAGCCAGGTCCGATGCGTTTCGCCAACCCTCGATGAGTCCGCGCGCCCAACGCTACAAACTACACTATAGATGATCGAGTAAAGGCGCGCTGCGCCAATTCAGGCAGATGAGTCGGCTGCAAACGATAAGCTTTTCATAGAAACCTTATCGTAATGAGCGTCGCCGGCGGTAGCGGAGGTTACAATCTATACGAGCACGACGGGCCACGTGTTAGCCTTCACTACAGGGCAGATCTACGCCATCACCTCGCGCGAACCGCATCCCGCCTTTCGAGCATTCCGGACAATCAACATCCTGACGCGGTTCGACGAGTTGTAATTTTCCGGTCAGGGCATTGATATGCTGGTAGTGCAACGGGCGATCAGCTCGTAGACCCAGGTAATCCATGAGAAAGTCATTCACGGCATGCCCTGCGGAGACCGCATTAAGACTGATCACGCTAGGATTAGGCTCCTCAACGCCATAGGCCTGGGCCTTTCGTTCCGCATCAGTCTTGGCCTCTCTCGCGAGGAGATTGGGATCGATCAGCTGATTGCACCAAAGGCAACCCGCCCCTGGACGAAGAGGGCGAACGGCACTGAACGCATCGATTACCTGACCCTGCTCGTCAGCTCGTATTTTCGAGCCCAACTGAACAGCTGGAATGAGATATTGATGAACTAGCGCGTTCACTACTAGGCGCGCCCGCATGGAGTCCGCCGCAAGGAAGATATAATCGCAACCTTTGAGCCGATCCGCCACTGAAGCTTTAGCCACATCCGCATTGAAGTGCTCGATGTGCGCGGATGGATTGGCCTGCTGAATGAGACGCCGAGCCAACTGAACCTTGGGCGTCCGATTTTCCGCATCTGAGTGCGATGCTCCGACAAGTCGTGCAAGGTTGGACGCTTCAACTACATCATCATCGATGAGCGTAAAGTGGCCGACGCCCAGGCGTGACAGATACTCCACAAGAAGGCTACCGATGCCACCCAGGCCGACCACCGCGACGTGGGCGCGCGACAATGTCTGCTGGCCTACGCGGCCAAACATCCGAATTTGGCGATCGTATTGGTCGTCCATCGAACCGAGATTTCTCGACAGATGGGGAGCGAGCCGATCAATCTTCATGCCAATGACGCGCGCCTGGTCGAGTTCGCGACGGCTGCCGTCTGGCATCCAGAGAGCTGCCTGCATAGCCCGCCGCCCCAACACAAGGGCGCCAACCGGCATGCCCTTGGCAATCTGCAACAGAGCGGGATAGCCGCGCTCGTGAGATCGGAGATCAATATCGCTGAATCCGACCTGCCGGTCACTACCGTGATTGTGAACGGCCAAATAGACGAACCGTTCGTCGCGAGCGCGCGTGATCAGCCGATGAATGAACTGGGGCGTTAGAGCGCGGTGACCGATTTTGCCTGCAACATAGTCAATTCCGTCCTTAGCCAGATGCACTTCGCGAACAGTAAGGAGCGGGATCGTGTTGAGTTCGGACAGACCCGCAAGCAAGATGGCTCCGTGCTCATCTCCATCCTCTTGATAGAGATGATGCCAAAGCGACTCGTAATCCGAACGGGTAATGTGGAGTTTGCACTTGGACATCACGACGATCTTTCCAAAAAATCCAAAACCTTGAGCACCTTTGCGCAAACTTTTTGCTTGCCGTTCTGGGCCATGCTGTTGCGGCGGGATATCTGCAAAGCTGGCCGTCCTTCGAACGCATGCCCCGCCGTGACCGGCGGCGCAAAGCCCTGACCGTCCGCGCGCCGAACGTCGCCACCGATGAACATGGGATAGATGTCGGCATAAGGATATTGCGCGGGGATATGAAACCCCACCCATGTCTTGTTCGGGACGAACCGGTCGCTCAACGCGACCGGTTCGACCGTCAGATAGACGCCCCCTTGCCCATCGTCCCGCGTGTTGAGGGTGGCAGCGGGAAACTGCTTCCTCAGATCTTCGATGGCGGCAGAAACTTCCGCTTTCATGGCAATTTCTGCCTAGGAGTTGTCGTCCGGCGCGATCGCCGTGAACCGAAGATGTTCGCGCAGATGCACGACATCGTTGTCGCCGACGATACGGCTGGTGCCGTTGGGCAGCTCCTCCTGCAGCACAAAGTTGGGCTGGATCGCCACGCCTTGGGCGATTGCAGCAACCTTGATCTCTGCTCCGGTGGCGGAGTGGCCCTTGAGGCTCACCGGCTGTTCATTGACGGTGATGACGACGATGTGCTCGGGCTTGCGCGCCACGAACACCATGTGATCGTGGAGCTCGACCGGCTCATGGTCTTCGATGCGGCGGTGGGCGCCATCGTCGAGGACGAGATCCAACAGATAATGCTTGTCGATTTCCACCTCCTGTTCGATCGCGGCGATCTTGATCTGCTCGCCTGTTTCGTTCGGACCCAGGAGCTTTACCGGGCGCTCGTTCACGGTCACCTTGACCAGGTGAACATGGCGGGAACCCTCCGCTTCAAGGATATCAATAGCCATAAGCTTTCTCCTTGCGATTTCGAAGTCGAATTGCTATTAAGCAATGAATAGCCAAACCGAAATAGAAAGTCAATTGCTAAATGGCAATTTCTGAAAAGGCAAGAAACGCTAACGATGCCAAGGGCTTCGATGGAGATGCCTTCTACCGGGCGCTGGAAACGACGGTTCAAGCCCGCGATGTCAGCTGGAAAGAGGTGTCAGAAGAGACAGGTGTCAGCGCGTCAACCCTAACGCGGATGGCGCAGGGACGGCGTCCCGATGCGGCCAGTCTGGCGGCGCTGTCCGCCTGGGCTGGACTTAACCCCTCGGATTTTGTCAACGCGCCCTATCGCGTGAGCCAGCCGGAGCCGATGGTGCAAATTTCCAGCCTTTTGCGGGCTGATCCGGCCCTGGACGCTGAGGCCGCAGAGGCAGTGGAAGCAATTGTCCGCGCGGCCTACGAGCGGCTCAAAAAACCACTCAAGTAAGCCGCGCCGTCAGCATTTGAGCTGCCATTGACGACTTTCAGCCGCCTGCAGACGCCTCTCCTCGACGACTTTGACGATGTCGGGAATCACGTTCTCGTCCATCTCCGTGAGGAACTCCTGCAGCAACTTGGCGTCGACGGGCGCAAGCCCCTGAAGCATTTCAGGTCTTTCATTGGTCTTGTCGTCTGCATCGCCAGCCATCGTGATCTCCCTGAAGTCGGAAACGGGCTTTCCGTCCCTCGATAACGCTATTTCGTCTGGGTCGGTCGCAAGTTGCGGTCCATCCGTGAGAACCCTGCATGACCGGTATTGGCAAGTTTCAGGCCACCCATTCCGGCAATGGTCTGGCCAATCTTCTTGCGGTCGAAAATTAGTGCACCCTCACGGCCATGGAACAACCAGAGGGGCATTGGCTCGCGCAAGCTGGCCGTGGCGTCGATGACCGCCCGCGCTTCAACCCTTCCATTAGCCCACTGTTCCTCCGTCGAAAACTCCACCACCCATATGAATTGGGCGTATGGCAGGGTCATGATGTACTGAAGGAGCTTCGGATCAAATTCCGAGGCATGTTCTCGCGCGAAATGGCGATAAGAAGAGCCCGTGGTGATGAAGTAGCGGATGATGATGTCGTTACTTGGCGGCAGATCAATAGCCGGGCCGAGCTTTAACAAGGCGGGAGCCAGCCGATCAACGGCGTCCGCTGGGTAGTAGATCTTCTCGGGAAGTGCCACGATAAAGGCGTCAATTGCTTCCGCCGCGTAGGGACTTCCGCTCGACTTCGGAATGGACAGGTACGGTAGATGGTTGTCATCAACAACAGCAAGGGTTTCGACTTCGTCCCAGGCATACCGAAGTCCGGACTGACCTCTCACCGCTTGATGCCATTCATAGCCGACGAGCGCAACGGCATGGCGGCGCGAATGCATCGCGGCGAAGAGAGGGAATCCTGATTCCACATAAGCAATCAGTTGCCGATAGAACTGAGGATCCTGAGTCCCTGTTAAGGCCGTGCGCGCGATATGGATAGGGAACGTACCTGCTTCTTGAAACACACGTTCTGCATGAGCGATCTGCAATCCTTTTGACGGCACCAAACCGCCGGGATTGTAGTCGTGGGCCATCATCGTGATCTCATGGACCAGATATTCTCGATGAACGTTGTAGCGCTCGCTGTAGTGGCGCAAGATCGACCAGCACGCAGCATGCGCGCACACCGAAATATCGACATGCTGATCCATTGACGGAAAGCCTTGGATCACAAGCTTGTAGCCGAGCAGGTGCACCTTATGGGCGGCAGTGATGATAAACCGGCCGGCGCCCTTGCGGATGTCCGGAGAGAGCACGCTCCGAGCGATTGTGGCGATGCCGGTCGGCCGCAATACCATATAGCCGAAGTAATGATCGTTGAGTTCACGATCGGGACAAACCAGCGCAGACGTCGCATCATCGAACGTCACGGTTTGATCGAAGAAATGCAATCGCACGCAATCGCTGCGATAGTACTGCCCCTTCTTCGAATAGAAGTTATAGTAGGTGCTGCGATAATCCTTATCGATGTAGTTGTATTCGATGAGGACGCCCTTCACCGCATCCGAGATCCCAAGGCTCAACGTCTTGGCGACCTTTCCCGGGTTGTACTCGGAGGTGATGTGATTGGGCAACTGCGCGAGATCAGCGCTCGTCGCCAGTGAAATCCACTTATACATTAGAAGCCCACATGGTTAAAAGCGACGCGTATGCATCGTGGAAATCGCCATCGAAAATCCCTTGATCAAAAAACACGACGATTTCCTCCTATCGTCGGCAAGGCGGAGGTGTAAGCTACGAGTTGACCTTGGTCAAATCCGAGCGGTCGAGGTTGCCTGCCCCCAATGAACCAGCAATAACCGCAGACCGAATACGCTGCGTCGCACGCAGCACGCAAGCCACAGATATAATCGCCTAGCTTTCATGCGCCGCTCGTCTCCTGTACAACATCCCGAACTGAACGTGCAATAGTCCTTTCGCTTAACTACCGATTGCGAACGGGATTCAGACCCCCGCCCGTTGAGCGAGACAATTAGGGGGGCGGCGCGATACCGACTGGAGGGTTGAGATACGCTTGTTGCCCGCGGGCGCGCCTCGCTGCCTGGATGATGCAGGCGCAACGGTACGGGTCAACATCCAGTTGAACTTGCAATTCTGCCCGATTGGCCCGTGCGCTTTCGGCCAATTCCGGCGAAGCGACAGCAGCATCGAGATCCTTGAGTTTGGCTTCGAGTGCCGTGACCTGATGGTCATCCTGTTGCTTGCTACGCCCGATGTCGCCCAATCCTTCTCATGGCGGCGCATCATCAGCATCAAATTCGTGAGGCGCGGCTGCTGCATACGGCTCAGCGTCTGCTGCGTTACCATGCATACTAAAAAATTCGCCTTGTACGCCCGCATCAGCTCGAGAACCGGGGACCTCCGCAGGCACGCCGCCCTTCACCGGCGCTCGCCGCCACTTGAGTGGTCTTGCTCGCAGCATCCAGCAAGTTGAACGCGACATTGTCATGGCGATATCGGAAATGCGAGCGACGATCGCGCCGGCTTCAATATTCGCGCCCACGGCTTCAGTTGTCGCGGCCTGAACGTCGCTAATCTGGTTGTCAATCTCAACAGTCGCTTCAGCGGTTTGCCTGGCGAGAGATTTAACTTCTTCGGCGACAACTGCAAAACCTCGACCCCGATCGCCGGCCCGAAGCGATTGTAGTTGGCGCAGGAGGCCTCACGCAACCTCCCGGAGAGAGCCTTGGGCCGATCGGCTCTGTGGGTGAGCGTCGCTATGCCGCTGGGCCTGCGTCTTCCTTCACCCCGCGGGCGACGATCCCCAGCGTGCCGTCCGGAAGGGACGCTGCAGCTTCATCGCCTCTTCCGCCGGCGCGGTTATCCAGCTCTCGACCTCTTCGGTTGTCGTCACGATCACGGATTACGGTAGCAGCGCTCTTTTACGGTCCAAATCACGGCGGTCTGGACGCAAGATATTCGCTCGTTTCAGTGCAGAGCTGCGACGCAGATCGCCCCCGTGACCAGCACGCCAGAAACCCTGAGCATTGCCATTTGCTCACGTAATCCGACTCGAAAGCCGCGGCGGACAAACGACTGTTCGCGCGTGATGGAGGCGATGTTGCTCACTTGTTATCCCTCGAATGACCTGATCTGCTAAAGAGGCGCTGAAAATCGCCGGTCGGACAAGTTACGCGCGTGTTGAGCGCGAGCCGGTCCACCTGCTGCGCTCGGTCAATGACGAGCGCTACCTAATTTATATTGATTTCGAAATCCTGTACTCGCGCGTACAACGCGATGCGCGCACGCGCCGTTGTGCGACTTCACTGCTGTTGTGTTCGTCCGCCGAATACAACGCATCGTATGACGTGACGATTGTGAATTGGGGGCCTCACGGAATAGCTGCATCTAACGGCATCCTCTTCGCATAAAACATGCGAAGCACGCTCAAAATTCGCGCCCAATCGGCACTACAAACAGATGCTCCTGCATTGGGCTTGCGCAACTTGACCGTAGGCACAAGCTTAGAGCTCCCAGTGAGTGTGGGCACTCACTCTATGCTCCCTTTAGCCGCCCTTTGGGGCGTTTCCTCCCTGACTTGGCCGTGCGAAATTTTATCACGGCCATTTTCGCAACCTACAAAATCGAAGCGCTACGCCAATTGCAGCATTTCATACGAAATTGTGGCTTGCGTCGGCGCACGCACTCGTGCTGCCACGCCGACGGCCAATGGGCATTTTGCGACAATTTATCGCCTGGCTAACGTCGGCTGGAGCCACTCATGCCAGCTATCAAGCTGCTCGCAACCAGCAAAGCCATTTTTAATCGGCCTCCCGCCGCGCCTTGAAGCGATCGACGCACCTTTTGGAGCAGAGCGCCGTTCGCCAGCAATAGTAGCGGATCAGCCCGAACTTGCCGCCACAAATCGCAGAGCACCTTCCTGATCCACCATGGAATTTGTGTGAGTTATCCCGCATCTTCGCCTCCTTCGGCGCCACCTCGATGAGCTCTATGCATTCTCCACTTCCACGTCACAGCGCCCGCACATCACGTGCGGCGACACCAATTCCGATTCTGAGGTATGCAGGAACCAGCGGGCGCAGCAGAATGACCTGATATGCGCCTTCTTGGCGCGGCCGCCCTCAGAGGAGCACCTGCGCCAAACCTTCAGACGTGTAACTGATATTTCGAGCTTGAATAATGCGATGAAGGGCATTCTGCCGCGCAAATTCCGCAATTTTACGCCTGGACTTAAGGTACTTCACCTCAAGCGGATTATTTCGGAATACTTTCGGAGCTCTTGCTCGGCATGCATCAAGCCAACAGATCAGCAGCTTCTCACGGTATAAATCTGATCAATATCTGCGGCTGTAACGCAATAAGGTGGCATTACGTAGATCGTATTTCCGAGCGGACGCAGGAGCAGATTTCGGTGCTTAAAAAAGGCCTGAAGTTTCGGACCAATGCTCGCGAGATAGCCAGGGTCACTTGTTTTCAGATCAAGCGCAGTGATGGTGCCGGTTCGACGAACGTTTGCAAAGCGCGGATCAACACTGAACGGCTCAATTGCGCGCTCTTGCCTCGCTAGGGCCGACACGCGCGTGCGCGCATCCGAGTTCTGCCAAAGATCCAGATTTGCTTTTGCAGCGGCGCAGGCGAGCGGGTTCGCCGTATATGAACTCGAATGGTAGAATGTTAAATTGCGATCTTTCGAATAGTGCGCCTCGAGAATATCAGCGCGACAGAGCGTCACTGCGAGCGGAAGCGATCCACCAGTGAGCCCTTTCGAATAGCAGGCGATATCTGGAGTGACATCGGCCTGCTCGCAGGCAAAGAGCGTACCCGTTCGGCCCCAGCCCGTCATGACCTCATCTACAATGAAGAGAACGTCCATTCTTGGCAGATCCGCTTCATCTCGCTTAGTACCTAGGCTGGGTACATCAGCATTCCGCCGGCCCCTAAGATCAGGGGCTCCACGATCAAGGCCGCCGGGATCTGCACTTCACATACCGAATATAGCGCATTGAGCGTCTCCCGCTCGCGACCTGTTGCTGGGAACGAAATTGGTGTGACGTCAAATAGAAGGGCCTCATAGGCCGCATTGAACACGCCACGGGCTCCGACCGACATCGCTCCAACCGTATCGCCATGATAGGAGTGTTGCATCACGACAATGCGAGTCCGCTGCTCACAATAGCCGAGCGCGATCTCCAGCGCGACGCTTGTCGAACCCTATCTGAGAAGAAGACATACTCTAGACTAGGCGGCGTGAGCTGCAAGACTTGCGCCGCAAGTTCCTCGGCTGGCTCGTGCGTATACCCCGCAAAGATAATCTGATTGAGCTTGCTCGCCTGGTCCTGGATGGCACTCACAATGTGGGGGTGGCAATGACCGTGGGTCACGACCCACCAGGACGAGATTGCGTCCATGATGCGTCGACCGTCGGCGGAGTGAAGGAAAGCCCCCTCGCCGCGCACAACTTTGTCATCTCGCCTTGAAGCGCGTGCTGCGTAAATGGATGCCAAATTGGAGACTTAAACATTGGTATCATGAACTGAATCGTGCGCACGGAACGAGGACTTGAATGCACTCTGAAGGTCGTGTCCCAAGGAGTGGTGTAGCTGATTAGCAAAGCCGCTCGCGACGCGCGCCCCACATAGCGCCGTAGCGAGCGAGCGGCTTTGGGGGTGGCCACCGATGATTCGTCGGTAAGGTTTGGGTTGCGACACCAACCTGATTCGAGGAACCACCGATGACCGACGACATGATGAACCTGCGTGCGCTCGTGGAGAAGACCCCAGATGCCGATCTGTTGCGCGAGATGATCGGCTTTGCCGCCCACCGGCTGATGGAGCTGGAGGTCGAGGGCCTGACTGGGGCCGCTTACGGCGAGAAGAGCTCGGAGCGTCAGATCCAGCGCAATGGCTACCGCGATCGGAGCTGGGAGACCCGTGCCGGCACGGTCGAGCTGCGCATCCCCAAGCTGCGCAAAGGTTCCTACTTCCCGGGCTTCCTCGAGCCGCGGCGGATGGCCGAGAAGGCGCTCACGGCCGTGGTGCAGGAAGCCTACGTGCAGGGCGTCTCGACCCGCTCGGTCGACGATCTGGTGCAGGCGATGGGCATGAGCGGCATCTCCAAGAGCCAGGTGTCGCGGCTGTGCGGCGAGATCGACGACAAGGTGAAGGCCTTCCTCAATCGCCCGATCGAGGGCGACTGGCCCTATCTGTGGATCGACGCCACCTACGTGAAGGTCCGCCAGAATGGGCGCATCGTCTCGGTCGCGGTGATCATCGCGGTCGGGGTCAACGGCGACGGCCGACGCGAGGTGCTCGGCATGGATGTCGGCCCGTCCGAGGCGGAGACGTTCTGGACCGCGTTCCTGCGCAAGCTGGCCCGCCGTGGCCTGCGCGGTGTCAAGCTCGTCGTCTCCGATGCCCATGAGGGGATCAAAGCCACGGTCGGCAAGATTCTCAACGCCACCTGGCAACGCTGCCGCGTCCACTTCATGCGCAACGCGCTGGCGCATGCCGGCAAGAGCGGGCGGCGGGTGGTCTCCGCCTTCATTGCCACCGCCTTTGCCCAGGACGACGCTGAAGCGGCACGGGCGCAGTGGCGGCGCATCGCTGATCAGCTACGCCCCAAACTGCCGAAGCTCGCGGCGTTCCTCGATGAGGCCGAGACCGACGTGCTCGCCTACATGAGCTTCCCGGCCGCGCACCGCGCCAAGCTGCACTCGACCAATCCGCTCGAACGGGTCAACGGCGAGATCAAGCGGCGAACCGAAGTGGTCGGTATCTTCCCCAATGAGGATGCCATCACCCGTCTGGTCGGTGCCATCCTGCTTGAACAGAACGACGAGTGGGCGGTCCAGCGCGGCCGCTACATGACACTGGAAACGATCGCGCCGTTGGGCGATGATCCCGCCGTCAGCTTCCCGGCAATCGCCAGCTGACCGATCCGGCCCAGGCCGGCGAATGCGGTGACCCACCGCCAGTTACACCACGCCCAGGGACACGATCCACTCTGAAGCGCCTCTGGTGTGAGGGGAGACATTCGGGGTAATCGCCCGAACCAGCGCACGCGGCCAATCTCACGAATTGCCGTCTGAGTTTCCGGATTGCGTTCACCGATAAACGCAATACCTAGAATGCTAATCTGCCGCTTTCGAAGAGCCTCTATCGACAGCAGCGAGTGATTGATAGTACCGAGTTCTGTGCCGGCACAAAGAACGAACACGTCGATATAGAGTGTATTCCCAGCAAGCGGAACCATAAGCCCGCCAGTACCCTCTATGACGAGAGGCCGTCCTCCCGTGTCTGGCGGAGAAGCCGCATCGATGCGAACTCCGTCAATTTCGGCAGACTGGTGGGGCGATTCGGGCGTTCGAACCCGATAGAGCTCCGGCACAATTCGATCGGGTGAGAGGCGCCCCAACCTCGTGACGGTCTCGGTATCGGTCTCTCCTTCGAGGCCGGCCTGTATCGGCTTCCAATAGTTCGCGCCGAGAAGATCAGATAGGCCCGCGGCGAAAACAGTCTTTCCAACCCCAGTATCTGTACCGGTCACCACGATCCGCAAGCTCATCGAGCCCTCTCCATTGTCTCCTCAGCGAGCGCATCGACTATGGAGGCCACATCATCCTCATCGACGTTCAGCGTCAGTGAAATTCGCAAGCGCGCCGTTCCCTCCGGTACTGTGGGCGGCCGAATTCTCCGAATATCGAAGCCGCGATCCTGAATCGCAGAGGCGAGCCGCATCGTAGGAGCATTGTCGCCATACGATGTATGGGGGGATCTGCGAGCTAAAATGGCATCGCACGCCGCGGGCTTCCATCTTTCGCTGCGTGAATGCAACCAACCTTGCGAGGCGCCGCTGGTGCTCGGGTTCCTGCTGCAGGATGAAGAGTGCCTCGCGAAGGGCAACGGCAATTAAGGGTGATGGCGCGGTAGCAAAGATAAACGGACGACAACGATTGATCATAAAGTCGCGTAGCACACCGGAAGCAGTGACAAGCGCTCCCGCCACTCCCAGCGCCTTGCCGCAGTTAGATGCCGCCGAGTTGGTTACGGCATGGGCCTGACATTTTTGGGACGGTAGGATGCGATTTTCCGAGTATTGCAACTCGGTCCTGGTCATTGGGGCCTAATCGATCTTGCTCCATCAGCATACCCTACATTCTCATCTGCACTGGTTTTGCTTGCTCCGCGATCGCCTTCCTCAGGTAAGGCTGGACGTGATGCCGAGCCGGTCGAGCAAATTTGCGTCGCGATCGCGCCGCGGGTTTTTGGTCGTCAAGAGCAGATCGCCGATGAAGATCGATTCGCAGCGTCAGAAAGCACAGCGCCTGCAGTTCATCGGTCATATATATTGGCGTCCGGCGGACAGCCGCACGACTCCCTTTGGCATCATGATCCGCGCCGTCGCGACCACGCGGACCAGCGCGATCGGATCGGGACGCTCCGCGGTGTCATCGACCGGGCCGCCCTTGACCTCGTTCCACAGGTTGAGCGGCACGCTTTGCGGATCAGGGCGAGAAATTGGCGAGCAGCACGAGCATGCCGAGTCGGTCCTCGACGTGCTCGCCCATACCGACAATGCCGCGGCTGCACACCTTCACGCCGGCATCGCGGATATATGCAAGCGTGTCGATACGGTCCTGCAATGTGTGGGTGGCGATAATCTTGTCGTAGTAATCCGGTGACGTGTCGACCTGTGCGACAAAGCCGTCCGCGAGACGTTCCGTTGTGATCGTACAAATCGAGCCCGGCCTCGGAGAGCCGTTTGGACTGCTCGGCGTCAGCATGCCGAGCCTGACAGAGGTGTCCAAGCCGAGACCCCTAACCGCGCCGATCATGTCGCAGACCCGATCGAGATGGCGGTCTTTTGGATGCGCCAAGCCGAAGCCATGCAGAAGCGCCCTCCGGTCTTGATGCTGAGCAGGCTTGCGGCTTCAATGCGGCTTGGATTGAAATGCTGGCGATGAACGTTCTGCGCCCGAAACGTCAGATCGGCAAATGGTAGACGATAGATGGCTTTTGCCTCCGCGCGCGTCCAACCACCGCGAACCGGCGAGCTCTTGTCACTCACATTCGATCCAGCTCCTACGTCAGCAATCATTAGCGCCCCTCCTGTACAGCGAACCGATCGTAGATAGCCTCGCCACTTGTCAACTGCTGCTGATCAGAATGCATGTTAATTGAGGGCCGAGAACTGCGACGCTCCGAGCCCCTTATATTAATGAACGCTCTCAGTTGAGGCCTGCGAACAATAAACCGGGCCTAAGGAACGAAGATCGCGAAGAATCGAGGGATCATTGCAGAAATCCTGCACTTCCGAGCGACTATGCTGCTTCAGACACGAGCACACGGCTATTGCCGGACTCGTTGCCAAATCAATCAGAGATTCTTGTCCGCGGCGCGCCGCAGCCCTATGCACCGCTCAGGCAGGATTGTCTCGCGGCGATTCAGGTCACGTTCGAGTATCGAGCGACACGCGACTTGTATCCACAGGCCTAACAGGTGAAGGAGATTGCCGAGATGCGGGTAGTCGAAGTGGCTGCCCGCGCAATGCGGCTCGCAAGTTTAGTTCCGGTCCTGGGATGTTGTGTCCAGCGGGGCTGATCCGAAGATAGTTATGCAATCTGCTTACGCTAGATATCCAATATTCGTCACATAGTCTTGTTCAGCGCCGAGATAACGTCTGGATCGATCAGATCATTGAAGCCTCGCTGTTCTCACCAGAATCCCGATTACGTGCATATGAGCGATGGGCAACTCCAAGTACTGCGACAGGAATACCGCGACGCGATCGCCGCGCGTTAGCCCATCGGCCTTCAGCGCATTGGCGAGATGGGCGACATCTCCGCAATCTCGTCGAAGGAGATGCGTCTAGTCGCGCCGTTCTCGTCAACAAAGATAAACGCGAACCGGCGGCGCCGGCGTGGCGATCGCAACAGGCTTCCGCCATGTTGAACCCGGCCAGGATGTCCCAGCGGAAGTTACGGTAGAGCTCCCATAGGTTGCTGCTAAGGTCAACATGGCTGCGGGAGTTTCCTTCTTGCAGCGTGGCTGCGTCGCCAATGAGGCGCTTCTTTTGTTCGCCAATTAGGCGCGTAGACGCCCGAGACAAGCCCGGGCATGAGAATAGGATGCATCTTGCCTCTTCCGGTCATTCCGTGGCGGTCCGCAGGCCCACTGCGCGCCATGCGGCATGCCGAATTCATCACCTTGTGGAAGATCTCCGCCTTCCAACGCAAGGCGTACCAGCCGCGGCTTCTCGATAGGCCAAGCGATTTCGGGGACCGGAAGGTTAGTCCGTAGGCTCGCGCAGAAAAAAAGCACCCCTCCCCCCTTTGAGGTCGCATAACCTATCGGAATTCGCAAGAATGGTGCGATAATGGTGAGAAAGCCGGTATACTGGAGGCATGATGAGCGCCGCTGTGAAAACGCTGGGAATTCTCCGGCTCGACCGATTCCTACCCCCCGGTACAGTTGCGGCGGAGCCTCCGGACGGTTCAATTCTCAACCCATTGACCTTTGAATTTCCCACCATCTCCGAAGTCGTGGCTGGAGCGGGTGTCGAGCAGGTTGTCAAAGGGGATCCCAGCTTAGAGCCGGCCTTCATAGCTGCGGCGAACAGACTGGTTGACAGCGGCGCGGCAGTTATTACGAGTACCTGTGGCTTTGCGATCAGACATCAAAAAGCATTGTCGCAGGCGGTTTGCGTGCCGGTCGTGACATCAAGCTTGCTTTTGCTGAGTCTACTGCTGCGGCAACTTCCACATAAAGCTAAGATTGCAATCCTAACATATGACTCGAGGCATTGCAGTGAAGATTTGTTTTATGTTGAACACGAAGCTGACCGCCGCAGAATTGTAATTGGCGGCATCGAAGGCGGGAAGTTTTGGCACGACGAGCTGAAGCGCCCTCCGCCCCCGGTCGATGTTCAATCCATCGAACAGGATGTTGCTGCTTGCATTCAGCGATTGCGGGTTTCAGAGCCGGAGATCGCTTTGATATTGTTTGAATGTGCTGCATTTCCATCGGTCTCGGCGTCGATCCGCCGGCTGACGAAACTCCCAGTCTACGACATTACAGACCTGTGCCGAATGACAATGGCCGCTGTCACTATCAGTTGAATGCCGGGCCAAGCGGCCAGTTGATGAACTGCGGATGTTCCTTCTTCCTAAATCCTATCGCTGTCGACCTAATTAAAGGAGGAAAGCGTCTATAGGTAGTTTCTCGTTTGCAGTTCAGCAAGGCTGATAGCCTCCGCCTCCTCGCTTTGAATTTAGCCTATGTCGGGGATGCGGAGACGAGCAAGAAGCACGGAGGCAATGGTTTCGGCGATTGAGTTTTGCTCCAGATACAGCGTGAATGATGCGACCTCTACAAGTGGGATCCCCACGTGTGGTGGCATGAGGTGAAACACGCGGGGAGTGACGAGCGATCCGGCTCGCTTTTTAGATATGTGGCTTGGAGGCTCGGGTTCGCGTCGGCAAAGAAACGACGAAATGGCGCCCAGCCGAGGTCACGGTTAGGCCGAACTAAGGGATGACGGCTCACTCCAAGGGGAGATCTGCCTCCTCAATGGCGACAACATCCCATTCATCGCGCGCCATTCAAAGGTTTAGAGGCTCTCGCGCATCGCTCCGCCGGTTAAGTCGTGGTGCTTGTGAATCACGATGCGAAGCGCTTCGCTACCGATTTGTTCAACAGCCTGCTCTCATGTTTGCTGTCAAGGGACTCGATCAAGCGGAGCCGCTTCCGGCTGAGCGCCCGGACGCTGGACTTCGAAGGTGCCCACGGTAGGAGGCAGGGCCAAGAGACGACGGTTGATCAAGCTCTCATGCGCGGGTTGGGTACCGCATGACCGTGGTTTCGTCTTGGGGCTGCCTCGGTCTAGGGGGCGAGCGTCGGACAACGCCGGCTCATAACAGGCCACGAGGATTCCCCACCGCGCCCTGCCTCCTGCCCTGGGCACCGATATGGTCGAGCAGCGCTCTTCAGGCGGCCGGCCTGAGTTGCACTTGACGAGTGATCGCCCACAGGAAGCCGACCATCTCGCGTGCAATGGCGGTGGTGACGATCACCTTGGGTTTGCCGGCCGCCGACAAGCGGCGATAGCGGGCGCAGAGCCTGACCTGGGCCTTCCAAGCGATATCGCGGATAGCTTGAGGCAGGCGCTCGTTACGGTCATGGAGCTTGCGACTGACGCGGGCTTGCATGCGATAGGTCCATGCCCCCTCGATCAGAGCCCGCCTGGCCAGAGCGTTGCCAGCCTTGGTGATGCCGCCGCGTCGGATGCTTGCGCCGCTCGAATGCTCCGACGGCACGAGGCCGAGAAAGGCCATCAACTGGCGGGGATTGTCGAAGCGGGAGAAGTCGCCGACCTCGGCAACCACCGTCACGGCAACGATGAAGGCGACGCCGCGCATGGCCTGCACGGCCTCTACGAACGGCGTCATCGACCATTGTGGCGCCAGCTCCTCGATCCGCTTGGTCAAGCAGTCCACACGGGCCTCAGCGTCGGTCACGGCATGAATGTAGTCCTGCAGAACGATTTGGCTCGCCGGGTGATCGAAGCGCACCGTGGTGAGCCAGCGACGATAAGCCAGAGTCCACCCCTTCTTCCCGGCATAGATGCGGCCATGTCGCAGCAGGAAGCCTTGGAGATGTTGCCGCGCCTTGCCGAGCACACGCATCGCCGTGGCGCGGGCTCTCACCAAGTCGCGCATGGCCCCATGCGCCGCATCCGGAACCCACACGGCTGTCAGTTCGCCGCTTCGGTGCAGCTTGGCCAGCATCGCCGCATCGCGCCGGTCGGTTTTTACCCGATCCCCGGCCTTCATCGGGATCAGCGAGGGGGCCACCACGATGCAGTTGTGCCCCAGGCCCGTCAGTTGTCGATGCAGGCCATAACCGCAGGGTCCGGCTTCGTAACAAAAACTTACCTGCCGGTCACTCTTGCCAAGCTTCTTCGCCAGCTTGGCGATTTGGTCAGCGCGATTAGGGATGATCCCCAAGTTGCGAACTTCCCCGCCGCGCATCGCTTCGGTCACCGCAACCGAAATCGTCGCCTTGTGCACATCCAGCCCCACGAAAATGCTATCGTTCATCAGGCCCGCTCCCCATGCTTGAGGCTCGGCGCCGGACCATCCGGCGCAACCCTCGATAGGAGCTTGCCGCGGGGCGGGCCGCCCGTCACCTCAGAGGGCAAACATAGGGTCTAGTCTTACTGCGTCACAAACGGTGGTCTGTGGAGTGGGCGAACTTGATTGCACAACAAGGACATCTCGACAGCGTTCGGACCAACCCTTGTTCGAGCCGCCGTCGCATCGTCGTAATCGAATTTGGAATGTGACGTTCGGTCCGAAGCGGCAGAACCGCGGGGTCTGTAATCCGCGGAAACGCGAGCGAGCGGGATCGGCCGGGGGCGCCGAGTGCCTGAGGGGGGAATCGTCTCCCGCTCCGAGATCAGGAATCCGTAGGCTGCAATGCACATCGTTGCGTGATGATGAAAGCCGCGCCAGCCGGGTCCCTCGAAGTGGCCAAGCCCGACCTCCTGCTTGAGTTCCTGATAGTCGCGTTCGATACGCCAGCGCAATTTAGCCGTCTCAACGAGAGTCCGGAATGCCACATCCTCCGGCAATGTCGAGAGCCAGTATTTGGTAGGCTGGTCCTCGCCTTTCGGCCATTCGATCAGCAACCATTCCTCCAATCGCTGGCTGGTTTGCCAATAGTCACGGTGCGCGGCACGGACCCGCACGCGGGCAAAGCGCGAGCTCAGCTTTTCGTTCGCTCCTTGCCGCCACGTGATGGTGCGCCAAGCTTTGGCCGGCAGGCCGATTGCGAGCGCTTTGACGGCGGCCGGCTGATGCTGACGGTTGCGGCGCATCAGTTTCGGTGGACGGCCGCGGCCCGACCATGGCTTCGACGGCAAGGGACCGGTGCCGGGCGCCCATACCGTTGTGCTCGACAGAAGAGCCGCCACATAGGTCAATCGATAGCGGTACGACGACCCCACCTCGTTTAGGTGGACGGGATGAGCGAGACTCGCGCGTGGATTTGACAACGCGAGGGACGCTCATTCCATGCATCAAGACAGACATCAAGACAGGCATGATGCCGCCTCCTATCAGCGGATCGAGATGATCACGGGGGAGAGGCGACGGCGCAGTTGGAGCGATGCGGAGAAGGCGCGGATCGTGGCCGAGAGCGCCGATCCGGAGACGAGCATTTCCGAGGTGGCTCGACGCAACGGGGTCAACCGGGGACTGCTCAGTGTGTGGCGGCGCCAGGCGCGGCTCGCGTCGAGCGAAGCGCCGCAGTTCGTGCAAGTCAGGCTCGACGCCGCCGTCGAGGCGCAGCCGAACGCGATCGATAAGGCGCATGTTCTGGTGAGTCCGGCCGAACGGATCGAGGTGATGATCGCGGGCGCGACGGTGCGCGTGCCCGTCGGCGTCGACGCCGCGACGCTGGAGCGCGTGCTGGCGGCGGTGAGGTCGACGCGATGATCTCGTTTGGTCCAATGGTCCGTGTGTTCGTCGCGACGCAGCCGATTGACTTTCGCAAAGGCGTTCATGGCCTGGTCGCGCTGGTAGCGGAGGGATTAGGCGGCAAGCCCTACAGCGGCGACGTTTATGTCTTCCGATCGAAGCGATCGGATCGTTTGAAGCTACTGGTTTTTGACGGCTCTGGAATGGTTCTAGCGACGAAGTGGCTCGAGAATGGGGGCTTCGCCTGGCCACCTGTTCGCGAGGGTACGATGCCGGTGACGGGGGCGCAACTGGCGATGCTGATTGAAGGTCTTGCGGAGTGGTCGCGTGTGGTCCCGAAGGTGACGAAGCGGCCGACGAAAGTTGCCTGAATCGTCTTGTTTTGCTGGCGATTGCGAGTGTGTTCGTGTAGCTCTGCGATATGGCGCTTCGCCCTGAAGATCTCCCCTCTGACCCTGCGGCTCTCGCCGAGATGGTGCTGGCTTTCGAAGGCGAGAACGACGATCTGCGCGCAGAGATCGCCACGTTGAAGAGCCTGATCTTCGGCGCGCGATCGGAGCGCTCGGCAATCGTCTGCGCTGAACAGATCGCGCTCGATCTGGAACGGACCGCGGGCGCGCAGCCTCCGGCCAATGACGACAAACCGGACGCGCCGAGACCGAAGCGGCGCAAAGCGAGGCGCAACATCGGCGCGCTGCCGGCGCATCTGCCCCGAGTCGAGCGGGTGATCGAGCCCGCGTCCACGCTGTGCCCGTGCTGCACGGGTCAGATGCATCGGATCGGCGAGGAGAGCAGCGAAGCGCTCGATCGGGTTCCCGCGTGGCTGCGTGTGCTCCGCACGATCCGTCCAAAATACGCCTGCCGCTCCTGTGAGGGCCCGATTGTCCAGGCCCCGGCACCGGCGCGGCTCGTCGAGGGCGGCATGGCGACGACGGCGCTGATCGCGCATATCGCCGCGGCCAAATATGCCTGGCAATCGACGCTCTACCGCCAGACGCAGATCCTGGCGGGCCAGGGTGTCGTCGTCGACCGTCAGACGCTGGCGCGCTGGATGGGGAGCGCGGCGTGGCTGGTCAGGGGCCTCTACGATCTGCAACTGAAGACCATGCATGGCTTCGAGCGGCTGTTCTGCGACGAGACGCCGATGCCAGTTCTCGATCCGGGACGCGGCCGCACGAGGATCTGCCAGTTCTGGGCGCACGCGACGGACGATCGGGCGTGGAAGGGGCCGGCGCCGCCGGCGGTCGCCTACGTGTTCGCAGGCGGTCGCGGCAAGAAGGAGATCGTGGCGCAGTTGGCCGGCTTCGAAGGCGTGCTGCAAGTCGACGGCTATGCCGCCTACGCCTCGCTGGCCGGCGATGCGAAGATGTCGGGCCAGATCCAGCTAGCGTATTGTCTCGTTCACGCGCGCCGCAACTTCGTGAGGGTGCACAAGACGACGAACTCACCCTTCGCCGCGGAGGTCATCGAGCGCGTTGCGGCCGTCTACGCGATCGAGGAGAGGATCCGCGGTCTCGACGCTGGGGAACGCCGCGCGACGCGACAGGCCGAGACGAAGCCGCTGATGGAGGCGTTGAGGGCCCGTCTGATCGCGGTGAAGGACGGGATCTCCCGCCGCTCGACGCTCATCAAGGCGATCGACTACATGCTCGAACGCTGGCAGGGCCTGACGGCATTCCTGGATGACGGGCGGCTCGAGCCGGGTAGAGTCGACGACTGGCGCGGTGACCGTAGGTCGCGAGGCTTTACTGGTCCGGCTGCTTTCGCCAGTTGCCGGTGTCGCAGTTCGCGCCATAGTTCCGTTTCCAGTCGCCGCTCGTCAAACCGGGCATGCAGATTTCCCGCACCCGGCTTTCACTTGTCTCATCAGGCCTTCGCGCTCGATCGGTCGTTACGACGAGTCGGGACGCGGAAGAGTTTGAGCGTATCATGCAGGTAATCCTGCGGATACTCTTTGAAGCCCCTGCCACGTTTTCCTGCTCGTTGCATCAACCAGTGCCGCAGACGCCTATCGACGTGTTGCCTGATGAAATCATAGGTCTTCATGACAGGACCTTGGTCGAAGTAGCCGCACCAGCCACGAAGAAGGCGACTGATGACGACGACAGTGTTCTCCGGTGTGTCCGGGTACCACTGCGGCGTCGTGCGTTCGTGGATTCGTCGGAGCAATCTCATGACCGCCTTCTTGGACGGACGCGTGCCGATGAAGGCTTGTCCATCCTTTCCGTAGAACCGCCCGATCGTGTAGCCGAGGAACGTGAATCGTTCCGTCGGCAATCGAGCGATGCGGGTCTTGGTCTCGTTCACCTCCAGCCCGAGCCTGTTCATCAGTACCGTCATTCGTTTCATCGCCGCCTCGGCTTGGCCGGGGCGGCAACAGATCACGAGGTCGTCGGCATAGTTGACGACGTAGGCGTCGAGTTGTTCTTGGTGTCCGTGGTCGCGCCAGGCCAGCAGAAAGCGTCGGAAGTAAATGTTCGCCAGCAATGGACTCAGAGGAGAGCCTTGCGGGGTCCCTTTCTTAAACTTGCGCGCATCTGCCGTCTGTATCGTCCGTCTTCCGCTCCGTTCAACTACCGGGACTGTCAACCAGCCTTTGATAGTCGAGAGGAGTCGTCCGTCGGCGATCCGTCGTGTCAGGCATCGCATCAGCGGATCGTGTGGAATCGACGTGAAATAGTCGCGTAAATCTGCATCGACTACCTCGCGGCGTCCTCGGTCCTTGATATGCCAAAACACGCGGCGCACGGCCATCTTGGCGTCCAGCTTCGGACGAAATCCATACTGGTTGTCCAGCAGGTCCACATCGAAAATGGGACCGATCACTAAGACCGTAGCCATCATGACGAGTTTGTCACGAATACACGGAATTCCGAGTGGTCGGCGTCCGCCATTGCTCTTTGGTATCCATACTCTCAGAAGGGGCTTGGGATGGTAGGTGCCATCCTTCAGCTCCTGTCTGATACTTTCCAGCCATCGCTCTTGTCCCTCGGTTTCAATCTGTTCGAATGTTATGCCGTCCACCCCGGGGGAGCCGTCGTTTTCACGACACCTTTGGTAAGCTTCTTCCATGACATCCGATCGGCAGATTTTGTCCCACAGGGAGTAGAAGCGGTATGCCGGTTCGGTCTTAGCTTTCGCCTGTAGCGAGCTCTGCAGCTTCTGAACGCTTAGTTCCGGTGTTGATAGACTCATCGTCAATCGCCGTGCTCTCCGCTTCGTTCTCGCTTGATACAAGTCAGGGCCCCTTCCCTCTTCCGGCGTTAGCCGGTGTCATAGGTAGTACGGACCCATCCGCCATCTGCCGCCGCCGACGCTGGCCCTCACGGGTTCGTCGTTGTCCGGCCTCATCATCCTTCGTCGGCAGCAGACTTCCCTTGTTGCCCACTGTCCATGTCCCGCGCGTGCTGCCACCACTACTCCGGTGGGATCCTGGGGTGCTTTTCTCGCTCGCTTCCCCCCGGACGCCGGCCTTCCCCGTTAGAATGGCGGGTCGGCTCCCACGATGACGCTTTCGGAGCCTGCTCAGTGTTTACTCGCAAGTTGCGGCCCGCGCGGACCGATGACCCCCAAAAGGGGCCTTTTCTCAGAGTGCTTCAGGTCATTCGTCGCCTCCTGACCCGCTCCGAGTACTTCCGGCTGGAGCGAGAGTTTGCCGGCCTGGACTTTCACCAGGGAGAACAGTGCGCCTTGGCAAGGCACACACACCAACACGGTCGAGCGATCGATCAGACCAATTGCGATCGGAAAAAAGAACTCGTTGTTCAGTGGTGACGAAGGCGGGGGCGAGACCTGGGCGATACTCGCTTCGCTTCTTAACACAGCGAAATTGAATGGCCTCGACCCCGAGGCGTATCTCGTCGACGTTCTCGATCGCATGGTGAGCGCCGCCACGAAGACCAACCAGCTTCACGAACTTCTGGCCTGGAACTGGAAGGCCGCGCGCGAAGCCGAAAAGCGAGCCGTGGCATGACGAAGCCGAAGCAACGGCGGGGAACGCGAAAAGCACGCAAGACGACGATGGCGGACTATGCCATGTCGTTCGAACGGCTCGGGCAATGGATCAGCGAGCGCGCCAGGTCGCCGACGCTTCGGCATCCGCGGGCGACGTCGCTCTCCATGCTCGACGGCGCGGTGGCCGCGGTCGTCGCCGGGCCGGTCTCGATGGCGTCCGAGGAATGGGTGTGCCCGCTCCTCGGCGTAGATCCCGACGCCTTATCACGACACCGAGGAGTTCTCGGCGATCGCCGCCACGCTGATGCGCCACAACGCAATCGGCGAGACGCTGTCGACGAGACCGGAGAGCTTCGAGCCGCTGTTCGTGCGATCACCGGACGGCGAAGTCGACCCGCAGCCCTGGTGCATGGGCTTCTATGCCGTCATGAAGCTTCGGCTTCTCGTCTGGTCGCGGCTTCTCTCCCCGAACGGAACCGAACACCTTATGCTGCGGCCGATCTTGGTCCATTGCATCGACGACGCCGGTCGGCCCTTGCTACCTCCGGCCCGGCGCACGCCATTGTCCAAAACGCCTGGCGCGACATTCCAGCAACCGTCGAGGCCCTGCGCCAGTTCTGGATGCCTATACGCTTCAAGCGCGGTGCGTAGGCCGTCCGCACCAAATCCGTGGCCCTCTCGTACCGTTTACGGTCAATCCCAGCGCCGTGATCTCCGCGCGCAGATCGCTGTTGTTGCCATAGCCCGCGTCCATCAGCACGACACCACGCGGAAGGCCGGTCGCACAGGCCCACCGCAACTGCTCCAGCGCGATCTCCGGCTTGGTCCGGAAGCCGACTTCGGCAGGAATGCCCACCTTGCGCCGCCGATCGCAATCCTCAGTCCATTCCTTCGGAAGATAAAGGCGATAGGCAACAGGCAGGCTGGCGTGGTGATTGGCAATCGATAATGACACCGCCACCTGGCAATTATCCTGCTTGCCGAGCTGCCCGCAATATTGCCGTGCAACTCCAACCGAATGTCGCCCCTGCTTGGGAAATCCGGTGTCATCGATGATCCAAGCTTCGATCGGGCCCTGGCGTTCGATCGCCGGCAGGACCATCTCACGTACCTTGCCCAGCACCTTCTCATCCGACCAGGCGCCGCTGCCGACGAAATGCAGCAGCGATTGATGTTGGGCGGCCGTCCGTTCCGGAGCCGTCATCGCCGCCATTGGCTCCACGCTCTTACGATCGCCACAGGCCATGAGGCCGACGCAATAGTCGCGCAGCGGTGCCTTCCGATCAGCATGACCGATGACGCTAGCAAGCCCTTCCAAATACGCCGCAAATCGCATCTCACTGGTCTTGGTGCCACGCCCGCTCATGTCGGCCTTCCCGGTTGATGGTCCATGCGTCGACCATCGCTGATTCCGGCCGGACAAAGCCTGCGGTTTTGTGACTCAGTCAGACTAGAGCGGCGTAAGCTCGAGCGCCTGTTGGCCTTGCCATGCTAGACGTCTCGACCATCCGCGAGATGCTCGAAAAACACTGCTGAACGCCTGGCTCTAGGAGGACCGCCGAAGCCGAATGATTGAAGGCATGGATATTCGCCGCCCCGCACTCCCAGAGTGGTCGCCATGAAGCACGGATTTACCGCTTCGTTCGACGCGGGGAGACGACTTTGGCCTGCCAAGCGGCAGCGGGATTTGGCGGCCGGACGTCGGCGCTTCAGCCACCACAGACTGCACTTTCTACAAGGCGACGGTGTGGGTGTGAAGTGTAAGAAGCACAGCGGCAGACGCGCCGAGCTGAACCGGATCCGCTCGTTGAGTCCTTTAGCAAAAGTGGTACGCGATCGGTCAACTCTGATCCTTGCGCTAGATTGCCTCTCATTGCTGCCTGCAAGCCGGCCGGTTTTCTGCCCGCTGCGATCCAGCACTAATCGATAACTCAAGCCCACGTTTGGGCTGAGCTCATCAAGGCCCCCGTAAACGGCACAGTGTTGGAGTATTCCGGCTTCGGACCTCTCGGCGAGATTAAGCAAATAAAAGCCGGTTGCGCGGCATAACTGTCCCGACTTCTAGCAACTTGCACCAATGCCACTCTTGCATCTCTCGCTATCCGCTAAATGGCCGGCCAAAAGAAAGATCATTGTTTATGTCGACTAACGCGCTTAGTCGTTCGTAACGCGGCTTCCCAATCGCCCAGTTCCTCGAGCGCCGTTCAACGCGCGTCTTCGCTGGCGAAGCGACAAGCGGGCGTGAAATTATGTGAATCTTAGAGGGGGCACGCCGGGCGCCCGGCCCGCGGATCTCAAGTTCAGTTTCGCGGGGACCGTCACGGAGCCAGCACCATTTCAACCAGGTTCACCCAGTAGCCGATACCATATGGCAGTGCTTCGTCATTGAAATCATATGCCGGATGGTGTGGGAAGGCGGTAGGTCCGTTCCCAATGAAAATGTACGCTCCTGGGCGGGCCTCAAGCATGTACGCGAAATCCTCCCCACCCATTCTTACGGGCAGTTTGTCGTCTACAGACGTAGGTCCAACGAGACCACGCGCCGCCTTGATCGCCAGATCGGTCTCCTTCGCGTGGTTCACGGTAACGGGGAGGTATCGACGGTATTTGAATTCGACATCTGCGCCGAATGCTCGCGCAATGCCTTCCGCTGTTACTTGCATCTGCCGTTCGGCGAAATCCCTCAGATTGGGTACAAGCGTCCTGACGGTCCCGCCCAATGTAACCTTGTCAGGGATGACGTTGTAAGCTTGGGCCGCCTCAAATCTGGTAACGGAAATTACGAGCGACTCGATCGGATTCGTGTTGCGTGAAACCAAAGTTTGCAGGCCAACGATAATCTGTGCTGCGATAACAACTGGATCGATTGTGTTGTGAGGCTTGGCCGCATGGCCGCCCTTACCGTTGACGACGATGTCGAAATCGTCCTGTGCGGCCATGATCGGCCCAGTGCAAATACCGAAAGAGCCGATTTCCATTCCCGGGTTGTTGTGCATGCCAAAAACCTGGGAAATGCCGAAACGGTCCATGATTCCGGCTTCGACCATCTTCTGACCGCCCAGTTTATCACCCCCCCCATCTTCTTCTGCGGGCTGGAAGATCAAAGCGACGGCACCTCTAAAATTGCGGGTACTCGCGAGATATTTCGCAGCCCCTAGCAGCATGGTTGTATGTCCATCATGGCCGCACGCATGCATTCGGCCCGGTATCTTCGATGACCAAGCTTTGTTTGATGCTTCGGTAATTGGCAACGCGTCCATATCAGCTCGCAACCCGATCGTCGGGCCGTCTCCGCGCGCGCCCTGAATCAGAGCGACGATGCCGGTTTCAGCAATTCCGGTTTCGATGTGATTGATGCCAAAGGAAGCCAGCTTCTCGACCACGAACCTGGCCGTGCTGTCCAATCGATAATCGAGCTCTGGATTTTCGTGGAGATAGTGACGCCACTCGGTCGCCTCGACCTGCAGGTCCCAGAATGTTTCAACGCTGTGCATGCCTCTAGCCCTACCGTAAGTTGTGCGTGACTTGCGGACATTAGACCTGTGCTTGAGTTCATGTCGTGCGTTTTTCTAATGGCCCCGTAGAGTTACTGCATTTTTTCTGGATAGCGCGCGGGAAAGCGGCGAGATCACTTGCCGCAAGTCGTCCCATCCTACCCATATCGATCCAGGGAGGTCTAAGGCTCGCAGGTCGTGGACGGCCCGCGAATAGCGCTCGCGTTTCAAAGGCGGCCGACCATGTAGCGCGAAAGACTATCGGTCGCCACGACATCTGACGCCCGCCCGAGGACCTTCGTGCCTCAGGCGTCCGGTACTAATCCACGATTTGGTCGCTGCGCTAACACACCGCTTTCCACGAAAAGAAATACCAGCATCTCCAATTTGCGCTGAACGTTCCGCGGCTGCAGCAAGCCCGAGTTGCCAACGTTCCGATTGGTTATCGCTCTGGCGTACGCTGGACCTCGGCGTCTCCGCGAGGACTTGCCCGCCTCGCGAGCCCGCCGCGCATTGCCGATCACACCAAGCTCAGGAACGATAGGTTAGGGGCCCAAGCGGAGAACGTCTCCGAGAACAACGGCTCGACCATCACGCGGAAGGGCGGCAAGTGCGCCGCCGGCGGGACCTGCGCTTCGCTTAGGGTGACGGGCTCCGCGGTCGCCTGCCCGCACACCACGAGGTCGTCGTTTCGAACAGGGCCGGCAAAATCGATCGATGTGGGATCCTCCGGCATGTTCGGCTAGTCCATCAGCGCAAGGCGCGCGGAGGAGTCGTTCAAGAGCGTGCGTAGCTCTGTCTTCACGATTTTGCCGTAGCTGTTCTTCGGCAACTCGCCGGTGACGTAATAGTGCTTCGGCCGTTTGAAGCGCGCGATCCACGCGTTGCAAAGTTGGTCGAGCTCGCCCCGCGCCACGTCCCGCCCCGTAACGGGAACGACAACGGCCACGACCTCCTCGCCCCATTCCGGATGCGGCCGCCCGATTACCGAAGCCTCCGCCACGGCCTCATGCCGCAGCAGCACCTCCTCGACCTCGCGCGGATAGATGTTGGTGCCGCCGGAGATGATGACATCCTTGGAGCGGTCCTTCAACGTCAGGAAGCCGTCGGCGTCGAAGGCGCCCATGTCGCCGGTGTAGAGCCAGCCGTCGCGCAGCGTATTCCCTGTGGCGTCCGGATTCTGCCAGTAGCCGGACATCACGGTGTCGCCGCGCACGATGATCTCGCCGATCTCGTCAGGCGCAACGTCGCGCCCGGCTTCGTCCACGGTGCGCACCTGCACCACGCCTTGCGCGATGCCGACCGAGGCGAGACGTTCCTCGTAGCGTGCATGGCCGGCGGCGACATGCATCGATTTCGGCAGGTAGGTGATGGTCATCGGGCTCTCGCCCTGACCATAGATTTGCGCCAGCTTTGGCCCGAAGGCGGCGAGCGCGGCCTTGCAATCGGCGACATACATCGGGCCGCCGCCATAGATGATGGTCTTCAGCCCCGGCGCGGTTGCGCCTGCCGCTTCCGTCGCGACCGTGAGGCGCCGCACCATGGTGGGCGCAGCGAAGAAGGAGATGTTCTCGCGCTTCGCCGTTAGTTCGAGAATTTCGTTCGGCTCGAAGCGGCCGCTCTCCGGAATGATCTGCGCGCCCATGCCGAGCACGTGCGGCACCATGTAGAGGCCGGAGCCATGCGACATCGGGGCTGCATGCAGCAGCGCCTCGCCTGATACGATCGGGTTGATCTCGGCGAGATAGTTCAGCGACATCGCCAGCAGATTGCGATGGCTGAGCACCGCGCCCTTGGGCCGGCCGGTGGTGCCGCTGGTGTAGAATATCCAGGCGGGATCGGTGATCGCTACATTGGCGATGGCGATGCCGTCGGCCTTCTCCAGCGCGCTATGCTCGGCCGAGCCGATTTCGATGACGCGTAGCTTGGCCGTGCCGAGCGCCAGCGCCTCCGACGCGACGCTTGCCATGTCCTCCGTCACGAACACGACCGCAGCGCCGGAGTTATCGAGAATGAACGCGACCTCGCGCGGGTGCAGCTTTGCGTTGATGGGAACGGCGACGAGACCGGCGTGCCAGCAGGCATAGAGGCAGGCGACGTAGTCAGGTACGTTCTTCATCAGCAGTGCGACGCGGTCGCCTTTGGCGAGGCCAAAGCGCTGCTGCAACGAAGCGGCCAGCGAGCCCACAGTCACAGCGAGCCGGCCGTAGTCCGCGACCGGTGTCAGCCCCTTGAACAGCGCCGGCGCGGACGCGTCAGCCCTGGCAGCACGCAGGAGATGGTGAGCGAGGTTCATGGCGATCCTCCCGTGCCCTCGGCCTAGTATGATTTGGCGAGGCCCAGCACCTTTTCCGCAATAAAACTGAGCGCGAGCTGCGGGCTGACCGGCGCGATGCGCGGGATCAGGACTTCGCGCAAGTAGCGCTCGACGTGGAATTCCTTGGCATAGCCGAATCCACCATGAGTCATCACCGCCTGCTCGCAAGCATGGTACCCGGCTTCGCCTGCGAAGTATTTCGCGGCATTCGCGCTCGCGCCGCACGGCAAGCCCTTGTCGTATTGCCAGGCCGCCTGCATCACCATCAGCCAGGCCGCCTCGAGCTCGACCCAGTTCACCGCGAGCGGATGCTGGATGCCCTGGTTCTTCCCGATCGGGCGGTTGAACACGGTACGGGTCTTGGCGTATTCGGTCGCGCGCGACAGCGCGAGTTTTCCCAAACCGACCGCCTCGGCCGCGATGAGAATTCGCTCCGGGTTCATGCCTTCGAGGATGTACTGAAATCCCTTGCCCTCTTCGCCAATGCGGTCCTCCATCGGAATTTCAAAGTCCTCGAAGAACAGCTCGTTAGAATCGACGATCTTGCGGCCCATCTTCTCGATCTCATGGACCTTGATCCTGTTGCGGTCGAAATCGGTGTAGAACAGGCTGAGGCCGTGGGTCGGCGAGCGCACCTCTTCCAGCGGCGTGGTGCGCGCCAGCAGCAGGATCTTGTGCGCGACCTGCGCGGTCGAGATCCACACCTTCTGACCGTTGACGATGTAGCGGTCGTTCTTGGCGACCGCGCGGGTCTTGAGCTGGGTGGTATTGAGGCCGGTGTTGGGCTCGGTGACGGCGAAGCACGCCTTCTCGCGGCCCTCGACCATCGGCGGCAGCATGCGCTTGCGCTGCGCCTCGGTGCCGAATACGACGACGGGATTGAGTCCGAACACGTTGATGTGCACCGCGGACGCCCCGGACATGCCGGCACCGGATTCCGCGATCGTGCGCATCATTATCGCGGCTTCTGTGATGCCGAGCCCGGAGCCGCCATACTCCTCCGGCACGCAGATGCCGAGCCAGCCGGCATCGGCCAGCGCCTTGTGGAAGTCGTGCGGGAAGCCGCCGTCATGGTCCTTCTTCAGCCAGTAGGCGTCGTCAAAGCCTTCGCAGATCTTGGCGATGGCGTCGCGAATGGCTTCCTGCTGATCGGTGAGCGCGAAATCCATGGTCTTGATCTCCTTGATTGGAGCCGCGGCGGCCCGGACGTGCTAGCGCCCCATCTGCGAGGGCAGCCAAAGGATGATAGACGGAAACGCCACCAGAATCGCGATGGAGATCAGGTGCGCGATGAAATGCGGCAAGGTGCCGTGGAACACCTCGGCAACCGGCCGCTTGGCGTAGCGGGCGACGATGAAGCAGTTCAGCCCGACCGGCGGCGTGATCATGCCGACCTCGGCGGTGACGATCTTGATGACCCCGAACCAGATCGGATCGAAGCCGAGCGTCTTGATCAGTGCCAGCACGATCGGCACGGTCAGCACGAGGATGGCGATCTGGTCCATGAAGGAGCCGAGCACGATATAGCCGCACAGGATCACCGTGATGATCACCCAACGCGAGGTCTGCAAGCTGCCGATCCAGGCGACGAGATCCTGCGTCACATGCGTGAGCGTGAAGAAGTAGCCGAAGATCGAGGCACCGACCAGGATCATGATGATCATGCAGGTGCCGTGGCAGGCGCGCAGCAGCGTCCGGTAGAGCGATGACGGCGTGATCTTGCCCTTGACGATCGCGAGCAGGAAGGCGCCGAACGCACCGAAGGCAGAGGCTTCCGTCGACGTGGCGACGCCGAGATAGATCGTGCCTGTGACGATCGAGAACAGCACCACCATCGGCGAGACCTGCCACAGCAGTGCAAATTTCTCGCGCCATGGCACCGATTTCGCGGCCGGCGCGCGCGAAGGATCCTGCCAGACCAGGAAGTAGATCGTGGCCATGATGGTGATAGTGACGAGGATCGCGGGGATAATGCCGCTGATCAGCAGCTTGCCGATGTTGACCTCGGCGAGCAGGCCGAAGATGACGAGTGCGACGCTCGTCGGCAGCAGCATCGACAACGTGCCCGAGATCGCGACCACGCCCGCGGCCATCTTCGGCTCGTAGCCCTGGCGGATCATCGCCGGCAGGCTGGTCGAGGAGAGCGTCGCAGCGGAGGCGGTCGAGGTGCCGCAGATCGCGCCGAAGCCGGCGCCGGCGAGCGCAGTCGCCATGCCGAGCCCGCCGGGAATGCGGCCGACCCAGGCGGAGGCGGTCTTGAACAGATCATCCGCGACACCCGAGAGCAGCACGAGATCGGCCATCAAGAGGAACATCGGGATGGTGATCAGCTCGTAGGAGGAGACGGTCGAGAGCGGCGCGGTTTGCAAAATGCCGAACAGAGTGGACCATCCGCCGACCATGAGGAGGCCGACCGAGCCGGCGAAGGCCATGGCGAAGCCGACGGGCGTGCCGAGCGCGAGCAGGCCGAACAGCAGGGCGAGAACAAGGAAGAGTGTCATGGATATCGCCCGTTACTCAAAGCTGCGTGCTTCACCGACGCCGGTGACCGGCGGCAGCGGATAGAGATCGCGTCCGCTGACGAGGCTCAGCACATTGCCGACGAGTTGGAGCGACAGCCGCAGCACCAGCACGCCACAGCCGAACGGCACCAGCGCCGCCGACATCCAGGTCGGCCAGGCAATCGCACCGGCCAGCACGTCGTGCTGCTCGTAATTCTCCAGCGCGCGCTCGAACCCGACCTGGCAGATCAGGACGAACACGAACAGGCCGGCCAGCGCAGTGATGATCTCGGACAGCCGCCGTCCCGCTGGCGAGAAGCGCGACAGCAGGATATCGACGCCGACATGCGCATGCTCGCGCAGGCCATCCGACAGCGTGAAGAAGAACACGCCGGCCAGGAGGTAGAGCCCGATCAGATCATAGGTGAAGGCGAACGGGCTCTTCAGCACATAGCGCATGAACACGTCGGTCACGACCAGCAGCATGATCACGAACAGGAACACGACCGCGATCACCGTCAGCGCGCGCTCCAGTACGCCGAGCACATCTCCTGCCCGTTTGATCACCTCTGGCGCCTCCTTCTTTGTCGGATCACTTGCCGCCGGCGACGAGCAAGTCCTCGAATTCCTTCAGCGCGGCGGACGCCTGCTTGCCGCGGCTGTCGAGCCCGCTCGCCCATTCTTTGCCGACGCCCTTGAGCTTGTCCTTGATCTCGGCGCGTGTCGCCTCCGGCAGCGGATCGAAGCTGACGCCTTCGTCCTGCATGTGCTGCTTCTTGGTGACTTCGCCCTCCTTGTCGACGTCGGCGCAGGCTTTTGGCGTGATCGCTTCCGAGGCCTCGTTTATCGCCTTCTTCACGTCGTCGGGCAACTTGTCCCAGACCGACTGGTTGATGGAATAGGCGACGATGAAGCTGCCGAAGCTGACACCTTCGGTGGCGTGCTTGACCAACTTGTCGAGGCCGTAGGATACGACGCTGTCGAGCGGGAACAAGAGGCCGTCCATGGTGCCGCGCGACAGCGATTCGTAGGCATCGGGCGCAGCCATGCGCACCGGCACGGCACTCAGTGCACGCAGCGTCAGGTCCTGCGCGCCGCCGGTGGTGCGCAGTTTCAGGCCCTGCATATCCTTGGTCATTTCGACCTTCGACTTCACGGTCCACACCTGGTATGGCGGCAGCACCACGGCCATCAGCAGCTTGATCTTGTTCGGCGCGTACTCCTGCTTGGCCAAGATGCCTTCGCGCGCGGTCTTCCAGTAAGCGAGCGTGCCCTGGCAGCTGGTCGCGAACGCGGCCGGCAATTGCGCGACTTCCGACAGCGGCATCTTGTCGGAGACATAGGACGGTCCGATGTACCCGATGTCGACGACGCCGGACTGCGTCAGCCGCAGCATGTCCGCCGCCTTTCCGATCTGCTGGTTCGGATAATAAATGAAGGTCACCGCGCCCTTGGTGCGCTTGGTGACGTCGTCCATCCAGGGCTTGAGCAGCAGGCGGACGAGATAGTGGCCGGCGGGGAAGCTGTCGGCGACCTTCAGCTCCAGTGCCCGCGCCGACATTGCCGAGACCGGCAGTGAAAGAGCGAGCGCGGCTGCAGCCCAGGCCAGATTCTTCCTCATGTCGTTCTCCTTGACGCGTTCCCGCGCCGAACGCGGCAGCAATCGGTGCGACACCGTCCGGCCCCTCACCCCCATTTCTCGCCTTGACGGAAATGTACATATTTGTGAATTTATCTGTCAAGTGTATGAACTACATATGGTCCCATGCGCTGCTGCGTGGGAATTTCGAATTGACACTGCGGTTTTCTGAACTGTAACTCCACGTATATGAACGATAAGGAGACCCTTATGGGACCCCTCGCCGGCTTCACCATTCTCGACCTGACCTCCGTTTTAATGGGCCCCTACGGCACCCAGGTGCTGGCGGACATGGGCGCCGACGTCATCAAGGTCGAGAGCCCCGAGGGCGACATCGTTCGCCAGATCGGTCCCGGCCGCACGTCTGGCATGGGCGGGATGTTCCACAATGCCAATCGCGGCAAGCGCAGCATCGTGCTCGACCTCAAGAAGGCGGAAGGACGCGACACGCTGTTGCGGCTGGCCAAGAGCGCCAACGCGCTGGTCTACAATGTGCGCCCGCAGGCGATGGCGCGGCTCGGCCTCGACTACGAAACGCTGGCCGCGATCAATCCTGCCCTCGTCTATGTCGGCGCCTTCGGCTACGGCCAGTCCGGCCCCTATGCCGCCAAGCCGGCTTACGACGATCTGATCCAGGGCGCGGCGACCATTCCGACGCTGTTAGCTGCCGCCGGCGACGGCACGCCGCGCTACGTCCCCGTCACCATCGCCGATCGCATCGTCGGGCTGATGATGGTCAACGCCATCATGGGCGGGCTGATGCACCAGCAGCGCACCGGCGAGGGCCAACGCATCGACGTGCCGATGTTCGAATCGATGACCGAGTTCGTGCTGGTCGATCATTTGGGCGGCCTCACCTACGATCCCCCGCTCGACCATGGCGGCTACGCCCGCCTGCTCTCGCGCTACCGCCGCCCCTACAAGACCGGCGACGGCTATCTCTGCGTTCTCATCTACAACGACAAGCACTGGCGCAGCTTCTTCGAGGCGATCGGGCAGCCGCATTTCCTCGATCAGCCGCGCTTCGCCAACCACGCCGCGCGCACGAAACATATCGACGAGATCTACGAGGAGATCGGCCAGATCTTCACAACGCGCACCACCGCGGAGTGGCGCGAGCTCTTGGAGCGCGCCGACATTCCGGTGATGCCGATGCATACGCTGGAAACGATCCTGGAGGATCCGCATCTCAAGGCCGTCGACTTCTTCAGGACGGTGGATCACCCCGTGGAAGGCCGCATCCGCCAGATGCGCGTGCCCTCGACCTGGAGCGTGACCCAGCCGGAGGCCGCCGGCCCCGCACCGACGCTCGGCCAGGACAGCCGCGACATCTTGCACGAGGCCGGTTTCTCGGCCGAAGAGGTCGAGAGGCTCGCAGAGCAAAAGGCAGTTCACCTGGCAGCGCCGCCTTAAGCGCAGGCGCTGGCCAAATCGCAAGGACAGGGAGGAAACCGCGATGGCCGGACTTTATTTCGAAGACTTTTCCGTTGGCCGGGAGTTCCGGCATCCGCTGACCCGGACCGTCACGGAGATGGACAACACAATGTTCAGCCTGCTGACGCTCAACCCGCAGCCGCTGCACATCGACGCGCATTTCTCCGAGAAGACCGAGTTCGGCCAGCGCATTTTCAACAGCCTTTACACCCTCGGCATCATGATCGGCATGACGGTCTATGATACGACCCTGGGGACAACCGTCGCCAATCTCGGCATGACCGACGTGACCTTTCCGAAACCGGTCTTCCATGGCGACACCTTGCGGGCGACGACGAAGGTGCTTTCGTTGAGGGAATCCAAATCGCGCCCCAGGGCGGGCATCGTCGAGTTCGAGCACCACGCCCTGAACCAGAACGACGAGATCGTCGGAAAATGCCGCCGCATGGCGATGATGCACAAGAGGCCGGTCTGATGCGTTCGATGCTGTTCGTGCCTGGCGATTCCCCGCGCAAATTCGAGAAGGCGAGCGAAGGCAAGGCCGACGCGCTGATCATCGACCTCGAGGACTCCGTCGTCACCGAGAAGAAGCCGGAGGCACGCGGGCTGACGCTGGCAATGCTCAAGGGCCGCCTCGGCCCGCACCACCTCTATGTCCGCGTCAACGCGCTCGATACTGGCATGACGCTCGCCGACCTCGCGGCGGTGATGCCCGGCAAGCCCGACGGCATCGTGCTGCCGAAATCGCAAGGCGGCGACGACGTGCGGCAGGTTGCGACCTGGCTCGAGGCCCTGGAGGCTGCGTCCGGCATCGCGATCGGCACGACGCGCATCGTCTGTGTCGCGACGGAAACTGCCAGCTCGATCTTCGGGCTCGGCAGCTACAAGGGCTGCTCCCCTCGCCTCGCCGGCTTGATGTGGGGCGCGGAGGATCTCTCGGCTTCGCTCGGCGCCACCGAGAAGGCGAGCGGCGGCGTGTTCCACAGCCCCTATCGCCTCGCGCGCGATCTCTGCCTGATGGCGGCGACCGCAGCCGAGGTCGCCCCGATCGACACGGTCTACACCGACATCGACAACCTCGCGGGCCTCGAGCAGGAGACGCGCGCGGCACGACGCGACGGTTTCTCGGCGAAGGCGCTGATCCACCCCAAGCATGTCGACGTCGTCAATGCGGCGTTCGAGCCGACGGAGGCCGAGCGCGCCTGGGCGGAAAAGGTCATCGCCGCGTTCGCGAGCAATCCGAATTCCGGCACGCTGCGGCTCGACGGCCAGATGACCGATAAGCCGCATCTTCGCGCCGCCAAGAAGATCCTCGGCCAGCCCTAGACCGGAACGCAGGCTTCGCCATGATCGTTCGCCAAGCTGCAAATGTCCTGGAGATCATGGAATTCTTCGCTCAAGTGAAGAAGCCGGCGACGCTTGCCGAGATTGCCGATCATTTCGGCTGGCCACGCTCGTCGACCTTCAACCTGCTCGCGACGCTGTCGGAGAAGGGTTATCTCTATGAGCCGCGGCCGCGCGCGGGCTTCTATCCGACGCCGCGGTGGCTGGCGATGGCGCGGATGATCTCGGAGGTCGAGCCGTTGCCGCCTTGGACGCATCAGCTGATCTCCGATCTCTCGGCGGAAACCGGCGAAACCGCCTCCATCGTGGCCCCGGCGGGCGTGATGGCGGTGTTCATTGACGTCGTCGAATCCAAGGCGGCGATCCGCTATTTCGCGACCATCGGCCATCGCGTGCCGATCCACGCCACCGCAAGCGGCCGCGCACTGCTGCTGCAATATTCGCAGGAGGAGCGCGACTCCGTCTACCGCAAGATCGAGTTCAAGCAGTACGGCCCGTCGACGCCGATCAGCATCGAGGCGGTCGAGACCGAGCTGCGCAATTCCATCTCGCGCGGCTATTGCCAGAGTTTTGCCGATTACAGCCGCGATCTCGCCGGCGCCGCGATCCCGCTGCCGATCGGCGAGCGCAGACTGTCGGTCGTCGTGGCCGGGCCGGAGTTTCGCATCGGCTCAAAGATCGCAGAGGTCGCTGCGCTGATTGCGCGGACGGTTGACCGGTTGCGGCCGAAGGCGGGGTAGCCCGCTGCACCTCACTGCCCTCCCAACATCGTCATGGGTAGGCGTAGCATCCCGAAGGACGGCGTTGCTTCCGCTCGCCCATGTCGCGGCCATTTACGCGCCTCCAAGACGGTCGGTACAGCCAATCACCGCGCCGGCGACTGCACCGATCGGGCGCGGACAACAGCGCCGGACACAACTCCGAAGGCCGCAGCGCCAGCGTACTCCTGTGCAACGCGGTTGCAGCCGCGCGCAGCCAGCACCATGGCGGCAGCACTCGAACTCAAATATGGCCGCACAAAATTTGTTCGTTGCCCAACAGGGCAACGGCCGCTGGAAAAGTAAAATTGGTTCGGCATGACCGCGATTGAATTCGTCGCCTTGCGGCAGAAAGGAAATTCGGGACCGTGCAAAAGGCCCTGGGCTTCATTCAGATTGAACGCCCCTTACGCCAAAAGCGCATCAATTCTGCCATTAATTCCCATTCGGCAAGGCGCACAGATCTATGACTCGGCCTGATTTGTGAATGCCAGCTGGCGCAGCTGATCAATACCAGCGTTAGCGCAGTTATTTCCCCCTTATTTCCCCCGCGATTTGCATCTAAGGACGGAAGAGAATGAGGCACCATCGTGTCGGCGGTATTGTGTCTTGCGGCTCGATCGCTTTCGAAGGCTCAGATCGCCTCTCAGGTTCCTACTGAGCGAACACAGTGGTCTTGTTGAAAGCGCTTTGCATTTTCCCCTAACCGGTCACACGATTTCGGTGGCAAGAGGCCTCACATCAGAGAACTTCCGCTTTACTCATCCCGCAGGATGCGCCCGCTAGGCCTAAGAAAGCGAGTGGACAACTGCTTCGTTTTTCTATTTTTACCTGGAAGGCAAGCAGCCCGGCGGGTTCGCATTCGAAAACGAGCTGGTCGCGCCCCCCAACGCAACACGCGGAAGGAGGAGCAGGAGATAAAGGCGGACCGCATACCCAGAGCTGGTAAAGGGTTATCAACCGGAGCCAGCACATTCAACTGCGGCTTAGCTCTCGTAAACTTGACTTGCAACTCGATCCTTGCCCACCCGCGCCGCCGGTGGGCTCGTGACCCGCGGCTAATGCAGCCGCATTCAACTGGGCGGGCTGCGGTCTCGACGCGAAGCTGCCTGTTAGCGATGCTGTCTTCGATCGCGCAATCTCTCGTAAGGCCGTATGTCAGCCTTCTGTGGTGGCTCGCCCTACACTGCACGTCCGAGGGTTACCCCAGCGTACCGAGCCGATCTTCATCACAGGAGAACGGGCCGGGTAGATTAAAGGGAAACAATTGTTGGAATGGAGATCGCAAAAGCTGAAAAGCCCCCCGATCGCGGAAAACAGGTGGGTGGGAGAGATTCGTCTATTCCGCAAGGGCGACACGTCGGCGACCGACATGAGCCGATCATTGAACGGATCGCCAGCCGGTTTGGTGGTGTGTATTTCTGTTACGAGGCCGGTCCGCTTCGGCAATGGCTTTATGACCTGACCCAGCGGGGCCATAAGCGCACCGTGGTTGCGCCATCCAAGATCCCGAGGAAGCCGGCCGATCGCGTGAAGACAAACCGCCGGCACGCTGTTGCTCTCGCCGGGCTGCTGCGCGCCGGAGAGTTACCGGCACTGTGAGTTCCCGATGAAAGCCAGGCCAGATCTCGCCGCGTCCCGAGCGGCTATGGTTGAAGCGCTGCGGGTCCGCTGTCAAAAGGTGAGTGCCTTCATGCTCAAGCCCGGCTGCCCTCCGTAAGAAGGGCTAGGACGATGCGCTATTCGCGTACGATCATCTCGCGCTCCAAAAAATGATCGAAGCAGTTCGCGTCGCGAGGTGGAACATTGGAGCGCATCATCGAAGAGTTCGTCTTGGTCTATTCCATGGAGCCGCCTTCAAACTTGCGAGGTCTCGATCTTGTCGTCGCCTTGACTGATCTCCCCCGAAGAAGTTGACGGGTTTAATCAGCTTTTAGCTCCATCTGGATCGCGGCGATATATCCGAGCCTGGTTCGATTGTAGAAGGCCTCGCTCAAGGCGAAGATATCACGTTGGGCCTCAGTGCGGGTCTGATACTGGTGATGATGGACAAGCTCGGTCTTGAGAGTGTAGAAGAAGCTTCACGATGGTCCTCGATGAGAGCGGACGCTCATGCTGGCTTCCGCGAAGATCGCGATGGACTTCATGCGTGAATGTGAGGTTATCTTCGCGACACTAAACGTGCTTGCACACGTGCCAGTTCGTCATACATCAAAAGCTCAATCAGATCGTCGGCGATCGCGACATTGCGTCCAGTGCTCGCAGCGCTCTCGTCAATCGCGAAGCGACAGCGGAGCTTTCTTGTTGCATCTATCGCAGCATGCATCGAGTGATTGCCCCAGATAATCGCAGACAATGGAACACTTAGAGAAGCAAAGAGCGTCATTCGATCGTCCTTTGCTGGAACTACTACAATGGGCAGCGGGCTCCGCCACGCATGCAAGAACGAAACTATCCCCTCCACAGCACCCTTACATGAGTGAAGAAGGATTGCATCGGCACCCGCTTCTGCGTAATCGTGAGCTCGCAGCATCGTTTCCTCCATTCCATACTCGTCGTTCGGTGCCTCAATGCGCGCCACGAGGACCAAATCGTCTTCGACTGTGTCCCTCACTGCACGCACGCGGCTGCAGAATTTATCGATATCTGCTTCACGATGTTGCTCGCGTACAAGCTGCCTCGTCTTCAGGCTCGAGCTATCCTCCAGTGCGAGGCCTGCAGCGCCAGAGCTACGCAACTCGTGGGCGATAACTCCTACATTATTCACATTACCAAGACCGAAGTCTCCATCAACGAGGACCGGCAGTTCAGTGGAGCCGACGATCCTTTCGATTATGCTCATAACTTGATTCCATGAAGCTTCGCTGGCATGGCGATATCCGAGGGAGGAGGCAATTGATGTCGCCGATGCCCACAACCCTTCGAAGCCTGTGCGCTCGGCGATCGCGGCGGAGAATCCGTCATGCACCTCCATGAGAAACGAGAGCTCAGCATTCGAGCAGATTTGGACGCGTAGCATATCGGACATCGAGCGCCTGGCGGAGTGATCAACAACATTGACGAGGAACGGTCGCGATTGATCCTGTATGCAGATTCCTTGTGCCGCGTTTACCCGACCAACCATTCCTTGCCTGCCTAACCAGCGACTTTTACTCGGCCGCTGTTCATCTGACCTTACCGACGACCGTCAATGGATAGATGACGCGCTTCGATCATCGAGATCAATTCCTGGAGCTAGTAGTTGATAAAGCGCGGATGATGTGCATCTCCCTTTACTAAGTGTAGCAGCCATAGTGACGTCCGCCGGCGATCCTGGATTATTCCGTCATGGGTCATCTGGCTTCACGTGTGGCCGAGTCGGCTACTGCGACCATTAGGGCATGCTCATTCAGGTGCTTTATTAACGTGGCAAATCGCTCGTTAATTACTATGCGCCCCACTAGATAGACGCCGTCGATCAGCGCGTCGAACGCGAGGCGGAGATCATAGACCCACAGCGCCCGGCTCTTCCATTCTATCGTCCCGCCCTCGTCTGTATCGATCCTTCTGGGCCGGCCCGACAAATCAACTTTGATCGAGAGGCGAGCAGTACCCGTTACAAGCTCGTCAAATCGCAGATTCAGACCCGCAAAGCACGTATGCGGCGCCTCGGCTGCTGACTTCCAAATAAAGAAAACTACTTGCCCAATGCAAAGCAGAAAGCTTTCTCGGGTCGTGTCCCAAGGAGTGGTGTAGCTGATTAGCAAAGCCGCTCGCGACGCGCGCCCCACATAGCGCCGTAGCGAGCGAGCGGCTTTGGGGGTGGCCACCGATGATTCGTCGGTAAGGTTTGGGTTGCGACACCAACCTGATTCGAGGAACCACCGATGACCGACGACATGATGAACCTGCGTGCGCTCGTGGAGAAGACCCCAGATGCCGATCTGTTGCGCGAGATGATCGGCTTTGCCGCCCACCGGCTGATGGAGCTGGAGGTCGAGGGCCTGACTGGGGCCGCTTACGGCGAGAAGAGCTCGGAGCGTCAGATCCAGCGCAATGGCTACCGCGATCGGAGCTGGGAGACCCGTGCCGGCACGGTCGAGCTGCGCATCCCCAAGCTGCGCAAAGGTTCCTACTTCCCGGGCTTCCTCGAGCCGCGGCGGATGGCCGAGAAGGCGCTCACGGCCGTGGTGCAGGAAGCCTACGTGCAGGGCGTCTCGACCCGCTCGGTCGACGATCTGGTGCAGGCGATGGGCATGAGCGGCATCTCCAAGAGCCAGGTGTCGCGGCTGTGCGGCGAGATCGACGACAAGGTGAAGGCCTTCCTCAATCGCCCGATCGAGGGCGACTGGCCCTATCTGTGGATCGACGCCACCTACGTGAAGGTCCGCCAGAATGGGCGCATCGTCTCGGTCGCGGTGATCATCGCGGTCGGGGTCAACGGCGACGGCCGACGCGAGGTGCTCGGCATGGATGTCGGCCCGTCCGAGGCGGAGACGTTCTGGACCGCGTTCCTGCGCAAGCTGGCCCGCCGTGGCCTGCGCGGTGTCAAGCTCGTCGTCTCCGATGCCCATGAGGGGATCAAAGCCACGGTCGGCAAGATTCTCAACGCCACCTGGCAACGCTGCCGCGTCCACTTCATGCGCAACGCGCTGGCGCATGCCGGCAAGAGCGGGCGGCGGGTGGTCTCCGCCTTCATTGCCACCGCCTTTGCCCAGGACGACGCTGAAGCGGCACGGGCGCAGTGGCGGCGCATCGCTGATCAGCTACGCCCCAAACTGCCGAAGCTCGCGGCGTTCCTCGATGAGGCCGAGACCGACGTGCTCGCCTACATGAGCTTCCCGGCCGCGCACCGCGCCAAGCTGCACTCGACCAATCCGCTCGAACGGGTCAACGGCGAGATCAAGCGGCGAACCGAAGTGGTCGGTATCTTCCCCAATGAGGATGCCATCACCCGTCTGGTCGGTGCCATCCTGCTTGAACAGAACGACGAGTGGGCGGTCCAGCGCGGCCGCTACATGACACTGGAAACGATCGCGCCGTTGGGCGATGATCCCGCCGTCAGCTTCCCGGCAATCGCCAGCTGACCGATCCGGCCCAGGCCGGCGAATGCGGTGACCCACCGCCAGTTACACCACGCCCAGGGACACGATCCTTTCTCGCATCTCCGGAAACTCCTGCGCGATGAGCGAACGTCGGGCCCACCCGGATCTTGGCGCACAACTATGAAGTTGGCGGAGCCGGATGGCGCTAAGTTTCAAACTCACGCGAACAATCGCTAAGAGGACCGTCGCTTCAGATACTGGCTCGAGCAGTGCTGCGCAGCGACGACCGTGGCTCATGACTCCCTGCTGGTCGTGCGACTTCCTCGCGTTTCAGGCGTTTCGGCAGTGCGAGATGCAGACCTCAAGAAATCAGACGTGCCTCCCCGGGCACTCGCCTAGCTCATGCATGTGAAGCATCAGTCGTGGATGGTTGGTCACGTGCGGCATCTGGACTTTCAAGTTTTAGCTCGCGACGTCAGGCTTGAGTCAATTTGCACTGCTCTTCGCACATCGACCGAAACGATGCAGACCATAGTTTCAAGGCGACGAGCGACCTTATCGACCGGGCCCCGGTCACTGATCTCAAGGGAAACCGTAATCCGACATCCGTCCGCTATCATTCGAGCGCTGACAGCAGCGATTCGAAGACCATGAACGCGGGTCTGGTCGAGCAGGCGGCCGAGCGCAGCATGCATATCGTTGGCCTGGAGCTCAATAATAAACATGCCAGGTCCTTTTCTTCGCACGACCGCGCCCGATTTTCAGAAGCGCGAAATCGGCATCCATGCGTTAGAACTCTTTTAGCAATTTAGACCTGGACGGTTCCGCCATTGGACCGCTTGCTGGTCGCGACCTCGTGGTTCGACTGACTCCGATTCTCCGAGCCGGCTCTAAAACCAATATGGAAGCGCGGTGTCAAACGTTGGTGGAATACGACGGCAGACGGTACCGTCGTGATTTCATCAGCAGAAATCTGGCGGCGCAAAGGCACGCATGGGTCAAGCGACAGTTCGTCGCCTGCAAGTTTCCTTCCGAGGGGAGAGGTCTGTGCCGCCCTCAGACCACTAGGCAGCATGACGACCGTCATCGCGCGATCGACGAACAGGACAGCCGGAGAACCGCAGGTCATTTGAGCATGACTCCTATCTGGCACTTGTTGAGGATCGCCGAAAGCCGTCTCTAAGAGTAGACCGCGCTCGTCGCAAATGCCTTGAGATCTGATTCGAACAACGCTATTGTCAGCCAGCGTCGGAACGACGTTGATGATATTGACGAAATTGTTAACCAAAGGATCAGGAGCTCGATGCCGTTTGGCAATATCAGTTCTGGGCGATCCCCCTCGTCTAATCCGGTGGCCGCAACGCATGCACATACTTGTGCGACGCGGGGTGGCTCGCGCACACGCAACGCCCGAAAATATCGACCATGGTAGTCGAGCCGTGCGCTCGCGCCCACATTGAGACCAGCGGTCCGTACCTGATGCTCTCATATGCGAACTTCGGAGCTTCTGGCTTTCACGAAGCATTTGGCACCCGCTCCTGCTGCTCGTTTCCTGTCGTCTTTGTCGGATTCGTCGTGAGAGCTGTCGAGATAGGCGGAACACGATTGTCGCTTGGACGGTACTCTAGGCCGCTACTGTGTTATTGGATCCTCACGCGCTAGCAATCGGCGTGCCAAGAGAAAGCTGTGCGACCGTGCTTTGCGAATTCATGTGCTTCGTTGCGGTCAGGCGGAATACTTGGCTCGCTCGATGTCGCCCTTCTGAACCGCCCCGGGATTGCCGGAGGCCATTTGGTTTAAGTTATGCCGCCATGGCCGATTGTTCCAGCATGGCGTACTAGCGTTGCTCGGCTTCGGCCGGCGGGATGTTTCCGATGGGCTCCAGGAGCCGTCGGCTGTTGAACCAATCGACCCATTCCAGGGTAGCGAACTCGACGGCCTCGAAGCTGCGCCATGGCCCGCGCCGATGGATCACTTCGGCCTTGTAGAGACCGTTGATGGTTCGGCGAGAGCGTTGTCATAGGAATCTCCGACACTGCCGACAGAAGGCTCGACGCCAGCTTCAGCCAAGCGCTCGGTGTATTTTTGGCTGCCCTTGTCGCTATGATGCACGAGCCCGCCGCGATGGACCGGCCGTCGATCATGCAGCGCCTGCTCCTGCGCATCGAGCACGAAGCCGGCATGCGCCGTGCGTGAAGCCCGAAAACCCATGTCCCGCATCAGTCGCGACACCGTGCAACGGGCAACATCGAAGCCTTCGCGCTTGAGCTGGCGCCAAATCTTGCGCACGCCGTAGACGGAGAAGTTCTGATCGAACACGCGCCGAACCTCGGTCTTCAGGGTAGCGTCCTGCCTGGCGCGTGCCGACAGCCTGGCCGGATCGCGCCGCCTGGCCACATGGGCGTGGTAGGTCGAGGGGGCGATCGGCAAGACCTTGCAGATCGGCTCGACCCCATGCGCCCCACGATGATCGTCGATGAAGGCGATCATGGCTTGGACCGGCGGTCGAGCTCCGCCATCGCAAAATACGCGCTCGCCTTGCGCAGGATCTCGTTGGCCCGCCGAAGCTCACGGTTCTCCCGTTCCAGGGCGCCTTCAGCTTCTCGGCCATCTCGGTCGGAACGCCGGCCCGCTGCCCGCTGTCAACTTCGGCCTTCTTGACCCAGTCATGCAGCGTCTGCGGCGTGCAGCCGATCTTGGCCGCAATCGATGTCACGGCCGCCCAGCGCGACGGGTGCTCGCTCGCATGATCCAGAACCATCCGAACCGCACGGGCCCGGACCTCGGGTGAAAACTTGTTCGTCGTCTTGCTCGTCATGGCTCCATCCTCTCAGGAGTTGGAGCCTCCGGCAAACCCGGAGCGGTTCACTTCTGACACAAGCGGCCTTGATCAGACGCGCGCTGAACGCGACAAAGCCGATTTAAACGAAAAAAAAGACCCCTATCGTTTCGAACCCTTGCGATGGGCTGCTCCTTCGTAAGGCCTGCTTCGACAAGGCGGTTTGGCATGTCCTGGGTGCCGAAGACGCGGGAAACGACAAATTTGTCATTTCCTTCAACCGGCTCGACGACTGTCTGCTTGCGGTCACACCACCGGGAACAGTCCGTTTTGGTTTCTTTGGCTGGTACGCGGTTGGCCGCAGTACCATCCACCCATTGTCCTGAACCAGACATTCCCGACATCACGATGCTGCCTGGGCTTGAGTTATAGGCGTTCGATGGGAGCGTCGTCTGCGTATCGACACCATGATGACCGCGGGAAGTTCCACGCCATCCATGTATCGAACGCACAATGCAAGAACAGATTGGCAAGGACGGGACTGATGGCTCCCTGAACGCAAAAGATAATTTCCGCTTTGAACGCGTCATCACCGGCTGGCGCGATGGAGCTATTGTTGATTTGAGACGCAAAAGGTAATATCATTATGTCATATGATTCGATCGACGCAGGCGTAGAAGGCCGAACGGCTGAGGGCGGCGCGACGCTTGCTCGCGAAGAAAATCGGCATGGCGGAGGCGGCCTTGGCGCTGTCGCGCGAAAGCGGCTTGTCGCTGCGGCAAGCCTATCGCTATCTCGAAGTGGCCAAAAGGAAGGAGCCGCTCCTTTCCGCGCCGCAGCCGTCTGTGACGCTCTCCCTGAAGATGCCGGCCGATCTCGCCCAAAAACTCCAGGCGCGTGCGGCGGCTTCCAGGCTTTCGGCAAGCGAGGTGATGCGCCGGGCGGTGGCCGCCTATCTCGCGTCTGTCCGCGAAGATGGCTGAGCGGCGAAAAAAGCGCGACGTTCAACTCGAATTTGCGTTCGATCGGCTCGTCGCCGCCAAACTTGAACAGGTTTACGAAATTCTCGTTCCAGATCAGGTGCGCTTCGCGCGCGCCGGCGCCGATGTGACGGGAGGCGAAGATGAAAACCGCCGCGATTTACGCCAGAGTGTCGTCGGACAAACAGAAGGAGGAGAACACGATTGCCAGTCAGACGAGCGCGCTGATCGCTTTCGCGCGCGAGCAGAACTGCGACGTGCCGGCGGAATGGGTGATCGAAGACGACGGCTATAGCGGCGCGAGCTTGTTGCGCCCTGGGCTTGAACGACTGCGCGATCTCGCCGCAGAAGGGCGGATCCAAGCCGTGCTCGTCTACGCTCCCGATCGGCTGAGCCGGCGCTATGCGCATCAAATCCTTCTTATCGAAGAGTTCGCGCGCGCCGGCGTCGAGGTGTTGTTCATTCGCTCGAGACGGGCGGCGACGCCGGAAGACGAGCTACTGCTGCAGTTTCAGGGCATGATCGCCGAATATGAACGCGCGCAAATCCTGGAGCGGTCGCGGCGAGGGAAGCGCCATCGCGCCCTTCAAGGCCAAGTGAGCGTGCTTTCCGGCGCTCCGTTTGGCTATCGCTACAAGCGCAAGACCGATCACTCTGCCGCCTATTATGAGATCGACGAGCGACAGGCCGGTATCGTGCGCTGGGTCTACGAGCTTTACACCGCAAGAAACCACAGCATCGGCGCCATCACGCGCCTGCTCAATGAGCGCCAGATTCCGACAGCCAAAGAAACAGGCCGCTGGGAGCGCTCGACGGTTTGGGCGATGCTGCGCAATCCCGCGTATAAAGGAACGGCCTGCTTTGGCAAGACTCTGATCGCGCCGCGCATGCGTGTGACGCGGCCGTTGCGACTGCGCGGCGGTGTCGCGCCTCGCAACAGCGCCAATCATGAGCTTCCTCGCACAGAGTGGATCGAAATCCCTGTGCCGACCATCATCAGCGAAGAGACCATCGCACTGGCGAATGAGCTTTTGGAAGCCAACAAGAAGCATGCCCCGCGACGCACGATCACGCCGAGCGCCCTGCAAGGATTGTTGAGCTGCGCCAAATGCGGCTATGGGCTCTATCGCACCTCCACAAGGTCGAGCGCTCGAACTATCCATTACTACCGCTGCTTGGGCTCGGATGGCTGGCGCCGGCTCGGCGGGCCGGTCTGCGACAATCGCCCGGTGCGCCAGGATTTGCTGGACGAGGTGGTATGGAAAGAGATCGTGCGTTTACTTGAAGACCGAAACCTCATCGAAGACGAACTTGAGCGCCGGCTCAAGGCGGCGCGCAACGCCGATCCCACACAGCGCCGGGAGGAAACGCTTCGCCGCGATCTTGCGCGCTCCCGGAAACGCATCGAGCGTCTCCTCACGGCCTATCAGGAGAGCCTTCTCTCACTTGAAGAGCTGCGCAGCCGCATGCCTGATTTGCGCAGCCGCGAACAGGCTTGCCTATTGGAGTTGCAAGCGATCGAAGACCAATCGAAGGAGCGGGAAGTTTGTCTGCGTCTCGCCGAATCCGTGACGAGCTTCCTCGACCGCCTGCGCTCGTCCGTCGGCGAGCTCGATATAATCGAACGCCGACGCGTGCTGCGCCTTCTCGTGAAGGAAGTCCTCGTTGGCGACGACAAGATCGTCATCCGCCACTCCATCCCCCTCCCACCCACCCCTCCGGGTGGAAAGGAGCCCGGCGCCGCCGATAGTTCCGTGACCGCTCCTCCACCGCAAAGTTATCTTTTGCGTTCAGGGAGCCAGCACGCCCCGTTGGGGGGCGTGACCTGCCACTGCGTTGGAGTTAGAGTCCGGCCCGAAGAAGGACGGACAGATGAAGCGAGCAAGGTTCACGGAAGAGTAGATTATCGCGGTATTGAAGGAGCATGAGGCTGGGGCGAAGACGGCCGACCTGGCCCGCAAGCACGGTGTTTCCGAGGCGACGATCTACAATTGGAAGGCCAAATTCGGCGGCATGGACGTTTCCGAAGCGAAGCGGCAGAGGGCCCTGGAAGAAGAGAACGCGAAACTGAAGAAGCTTCTGGCCGAGCAGATGCTCGATGCGGCCGCACTTCGCGAGCTCCTGTCAAAAAAATGGTAGGGCCCGCCGCCAAGCGCGCTGCGGTCGCGCATCTGCAGGCGGTCATGAGCCTGTCGGAACGGCGGGCCTGCTCGATCGTGGCCGCGGACCGGAAGATGATCCGCTATCGCTCCAGCCGTCCGCCGGACGCAGTTCTGCGCGGGCGATTGCGCGATCTCGCCAACGGGCGGCGGAGTTTCGGCTACCGCCGGCTGTTCGTTGTGCTGCGACGGGAGGGAGAGCCATCGGGGATCAACCGCATCTACCGGCTTTATCGCGAAGAAGGGCCCGCCGTCCCTAAGCGGCGGGCCCGCCGCAAGGCTGTGGGAGCCCGAGCTCCGATCCTGGTCGAAGCGAAGCCCAACGCGCGCTGGTCGCTGGACTTCGTCCACGATCAGTTCGCCAATGGCCAGCGCTTCCGCATCCTCAACATTGTCGACGATGTCACCAAGGAATGCCTGGGCGCCATTCCGGACACATCCATCTCCGGACGGCGCGTCGCCCGTGAACTGACCGCAATCATCGCGCGCCGCGGCAACTCAGGAAGGATCGTATCCGACCACGGCACCGAGTTCACCTGCAATGCCATGCTCGCTTGGTGCAAGGATGTTGCCATCGACTGGCACTTCATCGCACCGGGAAAGCCGATGCAGAACGGCTTCGTCGAGAGTTTCAACGGCCGGATGCGCGATGAGCTGCTCAACGAGCCCCTGTTCTTCGATCTCGATGACGCCCGCGCCAAAGTCGCCAACTGGGTCGGCACCATGCGCCTTGCCAGTCGAACTCTGCAGCTGAACTCAATCTATATTAACAACAATCTTTCCGACTGCCTTTCGAGTGGCCAGTTGGGCGATGGCATTGCCCGCATCTTCCAAGGGGAAGCGCGCCGATATGAAAGGTCGCAGCTTGCCAGCTCGATACAACTCGAGTAACTCGACCGCGGTGTGACTAAAACGGTCGACACCGCGGTCAAGCCACGGCCCGAAGAACACCCCAACGATATTGCAACTCTTAAGTAAAGGAAGATTGAGCGGAATCTGTGGGATGCCTCCCGTAAATCCTACAACGAGGAAACGACCATCCCAAGCTATCGCGCGCAAAGCCGCCTCTGAATAGTTTCCACCTACAATGTCACACACGACGTGAGCTCCGTCCGGATCGCAAGCCGCTTTAAAAAGGCGCGCAAGATCTCTCTGGGACGATGCATCAAACGGCGCAGGTGGATATATCACCACTCGGTCTGCTCCGTGCTCTCGGGCTTTTCTCGCTTTCGCAGGTGTAGAAACGGCTGCCACAACGTGAGCACCCATCGCTTTTCCAATCTCAATTGTCGCAAGCCCAACGCCACCAGCGGCTCCAAGCACCAGGAGAGTTTCACCGTCTCTAAGGTCGCCCCGCTCTTTCAACGCGTAGTAGGAAGTGCCGTAGGTCAAAAAGAACACGGAGGCTTCGTCAAACGGCATTTTGTCTGGTATCACCGCACATCGGCTCGCGTTTATGGCAATTTTCTGCGCCATCGCCCCCCATCTTGAAAAACCCATGACGCGATCGCCTGGTTGAAGCGATGAAACGCCGCCACCTATAGCTTCGACTATGCCGGAAAATTCGCCCCCCGGAGAAAACGGTCGCTTAGGCTTGAATTGATACCTGTCCTCTATGATCAGTGCGTCCGGAAAGTTTACTCCGCTGGCCTTGATGCGAACGACAATCTGGCCGACGGCAGCCTCCGGATCGTCGACCTCTTCTAGAACAAGAGTCTCGGGACCGCCTGTCGATCTGCTAATGATCGCTTTCATTCCTACTCCGTGCCATTGTACAAAGTCCACTCGAACCGAAGTAGCGCATGAATTGCCAGCATCCTTTACCTACGCCGCCAATTTAGAGCGCCTAATGCACGCAGACACCTTAGCCTTAGCCCGGCATACAAGATTTGAGCCAGCCTTTCTGAGCCAGCAAAATTGATGGGCAAGATGACTTACTTTGATTGTGAATCAATCTCGCTCCTCACCTCTTCGCCCGTTACCCAAACAAGCCAGTCCTCATCCACGATGTGGTATTCCACCAGCCGCAATATGGATCCCCCGGGTTCACAATGCGCATATCCGCTTTGCGCAACAACGTCCTTATCAATCCGCCAGCGCGGTGCAAGGGCACATACGAAGTCAGGAGCCCACATTGCGAAAGACACGCCGCGAGCTATCCCAGATGCGATCTTCGCTATGCCCTGTCCTCTGAAGTCTTTGCGGACCCAAAGGTCTCCATGATAAGCAACTTTCCCTGTTATCTTCTTCGCGCTAGGTGCCTTGCAAGTACAGCGGTCCGAAGCATGCGCATGTACAGTCGGTTCAGCGTAAAAGGCTTTTAGCGAATGAAGATGTTCTGCAAGATTGCTGCGCGACAGATCATAAAGTCGAGCAGCCTCTAACAGGGCAACCTCATCATTCTTGTCGACGCCTTTGATCCAATATCCGTCGCCGGGTTTGATTGGCGATCGATCTGGCTGGAAATTGGGATATGTCGGCCCCTTTGTTGAAGCGGAGGCTGTGATCCGGACGTACTCGTGAAAGTCGAATCCTATTGACAGTTTGATGCCCTTTTCAGCTGCTGCGGCGTCATATACATTAAGGAAGCGCGAAACTTGCAATAGATTGACCACGCCTCTTATTGCCATACCATTGTCTTTCGCCGAGCTGCATCTTTCCATACGGCGAATTGCTGACACGACTATCTGACCGAGTCTTGCAGAAGGGGGCATCTCATGGCCCTGTGTTACCGCAACCGGCGCTAGATACTAAGTAACAGACTTATGCCTTTACTTAGGCACTCTAGCATGACGATGAAGTCAATCATTTTCCGGCCATCTTCCGTTAGCAGGATAGGGCGACGCATTCGACTGACTCTTGATGGCCCGGTGAACGCGCTCTCTTCTGTCAGATGGGCCGAGCTGGGGGGGTATCGATCGAACGTTTTGATGTGACCTAACTTGCACGGCGAGTATCTCCAAAAGCAGCCATATCTTCAGGTACATGACAGCCGGCATAAGCGAACCTACTAATGCTGGTGGTCTTTGATTCAGAACCATGTCTTTAGCCTAGCCCCGAGGCGCGCGTCATACGCAGTTATCTTTGTAGTGGTTCGATGAGTGGCTTCCTAGCTGGGAAGTCAACACTTGCAAGGGCGACAGTGAGCCGCTCTGGCACAAAGTGGAGCGCGACCGGTGTGCCGAGCGCAGCATCCGGTCGCACTCAGAAAAGACGTCACCTCGACGAAATGTTCGATGCAACTAAGATTATCATGACGCCGAGTTAGGACGTTCATTCATAAACTGTCGTCCAGGACGAGCCGACGGGAGTGCCACGGCGGCGGAGAGGTTGCGTGCGGGCTTATCGAAGCGTATCCCTCCGGCGGCGTCCGGCGGCGACCGCCTTGCATAGTTTGAGAGGTGGCCTGAGGATTTGACCTTATGTATGGTCCGGCCGTGCGTTACGAGAAGATTCGTCAGTTGGCGGCGGCGGTCTTGCATCAATGTATCGGGCCTCTGATTGGAGCGCGTCTATGCTCCGGGCCATCATGGATATCAGCGCGTGTGCGTTCTGATTAGTCTACCGGCCTCGACCGGGCCACTAAGGTCACCAGTACTCGCACACGCTCGGAAGACCGATCCTCCCCATCTTGTCTTGTCTTCTCGCAGACCTCGGCTCGAGACTGTTGATGGGGCTATGTCATCGCCTGCTCTTGATATCGCGTAGTTCCTTTGTTCGGCCAAAGGGCCGTTCCTTCGTCCCGGCCTGCAGAACGTCGAACGCGTCACGCGCAGGGCGGTCAAGGCCGGCCGTCACGCTTGGCCTGCGGCTGGTTGGGCGTCGCCAGGCTGCGCCGTGACAGCGCCGAGCACGGCGCGAGGATCAGGCGGGTCGGACAATTGCATCGTCGATCCTCGTCAGCTCGAAGACGCGTTCTTTGGCCAGCACCGCCCAGGCGATGCGGCAAGTTTGTTGGCGAGCGCGATTGCGAGCACATTGTGGTGTAGCCACTTCTTGGCGGCTTCGATCCAGGATGTGAGCCCGTAACGTTCCCAGTTCTTTATCCTGACCAGCACAACCCAGGCCGCCTGCACGAATAGAAGGCGCAGGTCTCGATTGTCACGCCTCGAGACGTTGCCAAGAATCGTTCGGTCTCCCGTCGAGATCCGTTTGGGCACCAGTCCAAGCCGGGCGCCGAAGTCGCGGCCTTTGGAGAAGACGTCTCCAGTGCCGATTGCGGCCACCATCGCACTCGAAACGATCGGCCCGATGCCAGGCACCGTCATCAGGCGCGAACATGCCTGATCTTGACGGGCAATTTCTTCGATCTCTTCGGATAGGCCAGCGATACGCTGATCCAGCCGGCGCCAGTCGACTGCCAACTCCTCGATGACACGCAACATGCGCGGCGACAGCGCATCGGTGCGCGTCGCAAGAATGGTGGGCAGTATGCGTAGGAAGCCGATGCCCTGTCGCATGGCGATCCCGCGCTCCAGCATGAAGGCCCGAATCTGGTTGATGATGCCAGTGCGCTGCGACACCAATCGCTCGCGCACCCTATGCAACGCTTGCAGATCCAGCTGCTCCGCGGTCTTCGTCGCGACGAACTTCATCGTCGGGCGCTGCACGGCTTCGGCAATCGCTTCGGCATCATTGAAGTCATTCTTCTGTCCCTTGCTATATAGGGGCGGACGTATTTGGCCGGCATCAACCTGGCATCGTGACCAAGCGATACGAGTTTGCGGCTCAGGTGATGTGCGCCGATGCAGGCTTCCATGCCGATGAGGCAAAGCGACATATTGGCGAGCCTTGCTTCCACTTGGCCACGCGACCACTTTTGCCGCAGCACGATGGCGCCGCGTTCATCGTGGCCTACGGCGTGGAACTAGTTCTTACCGATATCGATGCCAATCACGGCGATCGCAGTATTCGGTCTAGACATGGTGTGGCTCCTTGTCTTTGGCGCCCTTTGCAAGCTTCGTTTACTGACGGCGCAGGATCACGGCCGGACCATTCCATTAGTCTAGCTTTAAGATCACGTGGCGAATGCAGGTCAATGTATTGGGCGCCGAGCGTCGGTGGCGATGGAGTTACGGCGAGAAGGTCCGCCTCGTCGAGGAGACCTTGCAGGCCGGCGAGACGGTCTGCGGCATCGCGCGCCGGCATGGGGTGGCTCATAGCTTGCTGTTCACATGGCGTCGGCAGGCGCGCCAGGGCCGCCTGGGCGGTGATGCGGTGCCAGCTCTGGTTCCTGTCGAGATCACACCTGCGCCTGCGCCGGCACCGGCATCTATCAGCACGTCGCAACTGGCGTCTTCGCCTCCTGCGCAACGCGCAAGGGCTGGAATCATCGAGATCGAGCTTAGCGGCGGCTGTCGTGTTCGCGTTGATCGCGACGTCGACGGTGAGGCGCTGCAGCGAGTTCTTGAGCTCCTGCGGCGCCGATGATCCCGATCCCAAGCGGCGTCAGGGTTTGGATGCGTCGCGGCATGCGAAGCTTGGCTCTTACTGTTCAGGAGAGCCTGAAGCGCGATCCGCATTTATGTGTCGGACGAGATTATGTGGCGGAGGCGCCCTAACGCCAGCCAGGGCCGGCCACCCAGGGTTTCTCCGCCACATAACAATCAGATGTTGGCCAGCAGCTGCAGGATGGTGTCGTTCGGCCGGAAGCGCGCGCTGCGGTCGCCTGAGACGCCCGCCTTCTCGAGTCCCCGGCGCATCATCTCGACATCCGCAGCGGCGTATCGGTGGGTTGTGGCGACCTGAGCATGGCCAAGCCAAGCCTGGATCGTCAGGAGGTCCACGCCTGACCGGAGAAGCTTCATGGCGAGGGAATGCCGGAAGATGTGCGGCGATATCGGCTTGCCCTCCAAGCTTGGCCTTGTGGACCGGCCTGGGAGGCGGCACGCCGCACGATGTGTGTCGCGCCGAAACGCGTCAGGCGCTCGTTGTGGACCCCGACGAAGATCGGCCGCGGTTCATGATTGCCGAGGCCGCGTTCGCTCAATAGGTCCGTCAGCGATCGCACCGGATCCTTAGGAATGGGAACGACGCGATCTCGGCGTCCCTTGCCGTGAAGCAGCACCTGCGGGCGTCCTCGCTCCAACTGGAGGTCGTTCGCGTTGACGCCGGTCGCTTCGGACACGCGAGCGCCGGTTCTCGCCAAGAAGAGCAGAAAGGCCCGGTCGCGCCGGCCGCGGGGCGTCGTCTGATCAGGGGCTGCGATGATGGCCTCCACCTCGGCGTTGGTGAGATGATGCGTCACCTCGATGTGGGCCCGTTTGGTGGGGATCGTCAGAACCCGTTGGGCGACGCCGAACGAGGCGGGATCGGCGGCAGCGACGTGATGGAAGAAGGATCGGATCGCGGCTAGTCGGGCGTTGCGCGTTGCGACGGAGTTGTTCCGCTTCTCCTCAAGCTCGTCAAGAAAGGCGAGAACAAGGTCCCGATCGAGATCCTCAAGGGCCAGCGCCGCCGGCTTCTTCCCCAAATGGGCGGCGGCAAAGAGGATCAGCATGCGCAAGGCATCGCGATAGCTGGCTAAGGTCGCGGAGGTCGCGTTGCGCTGCTTGGTCAACCGGCGACGAAAGTACGACTCCAGGAGCGGCGCCAGCAGGAGGTGTTCGTTCATGCCGCGCCTCCGTCGAGGAAGGCGCGCTCAGCCGCGATGGCGAGGAGATCCGACGAGCCGGTGAGGTAGTAGGCTGTGTCGCTATAGTTGGCGTGGCCGAGGTAGGTGGCGAGTAAGGGCAGCAGCGCTTGGACGTCTGCGCGCTGTTGGTGCCACAGCCTGAGCCTGGTCACCGCAAACCGGTGCCGGAGATCGTGCGGTCGCAGAGGCTTGCCATTGTCAAGACCCGCGAGCTTGCGGGCCTTAGCGAAGTTGCTTTGCAGGCCGGTCGCCGACAGACGGCAGCCTCGCGAGCTGAGGAAGAAGGCCTCGCCTTTGGGCCTGGGAAACACGGTGTCGCGCTCACGGGCGTATCGACGAAGGGCTGCCTGGGTCGTTGGGTGAACAGGAATCAGGCGGTCTTTACGGAACTTGGTTTTACGGACGAGGACGACCCCGTCGGTCAGATCGACGTCGCCGCGATCAAGGCTGACCACTTCGCCCGATCGTAATCCCGTGCTGGCCAACAATCCGATTAGCGTCGCCATCGTGCGGCCCCTGAGAGGGTTCCCTGGCGAAATGAAGCTGCATGCGTCGATAAGCGACGTCAGCTCAGCCTCACTTAGGATGCGCGGCGGCGGAATCGCCCTGGACCGCGGGAAAGCTTTGCGCTCCAAGACCTCGGTCTGGGGGGCGTAGACGACCAGGTACTCGTAGATCGGCGGAGCACGCCGTGACGGACTGCGCGGCTGTCGGCGGCGCCACCGAACGACAGGGCGAAGTCCAGCGCCATCGTCCGGGTGGCGGGCGCACTCAGCTGAGATCGCTCGACGTAGCGAACGAAAGCCCGCAGCGTGCCGGCTTGCTTGCTGAAGGTGTAGCCGAGGGAGCGGCGCAGCTCGATGTAGCGCTCGACCTTGTCGTCGAGGAATGCGGCGAAGGCGGTCATGGGGCGCCTCCCGGAAAGGGGAGCGCCACCTCAGCGAGCTGCGAGGCCGCGACCTTCACGTACAGCGCCGTTGTGTTGATGCTCCGGTGCCCTAGAAGATCGGCGACCTCGTTGATCGGCCTTGGTTGCCCCACGAGCTGGGTGGCTAGACTGTGGCGCAGGAGAGGTGCGCCTCCGACGCGACCGAGCTCGATCCCACCATGCTGCAATCGCTTCCGCACGATCCTCGAAACAGACGACGCGTACTTGAATGGTCCCACGGGCGGCGTGAAGGACAGGAACAGATGCTGACTATCGACCTTCGGTCGAGCCCGCAGGATGTAGTCGGCGAGCGCGGCGCCGGTCTCCTCGATGAGCGGGGCCACTCGGTCACGCTTGCTCTTGGTGCGCCGGACAAAAACCTCGCCAGCTCGCCAGTCGATATCCCGGAGCTGAAGAGCGCGTAGCTCGCCGTTGCGAATGCCTGTGGTGGCGAGCAACAACAGGACAGCTCGATCGCGAAGGTCGATCGGCGTCGCCTTGCCGATCGCATCGATGGCGCGGCGAACATCATCCCACGAAAGCCGGGTCGGTAAATGGGCCAGTCGCCAATATGGCGTTCTTGGAACGACGGGAGTCAGATCCTGCTCGTGGTGGCCACCCCAATGCAGAAAGCGGAGAAACGTTCGGATGTGAGAGATCGCCGCCGTGCGAGTGCCGGAGGTCGCCGAGAGCGACAGCCGATACTCGACAGCGGCAAGGACATGCTCTGCCGTCAACGCCTCGAGGTCTTGGCCAGGATGACGATGGCGGAGCCAATCCAGAAAGCGCCGTGCGCCCAAGAGAACGCCATCGCGGGACCTGGCTCAAGGCCTCGTACCCTGCTCAGATAGTCAGAAAAGGAGCGCAAAAGCGGAGCGTCCGGATCATCGACTACAATGGGCGTCGAGGCAATGAATCGTTCGGGCGCCACCCGTCGCGCGTGTTGGAGCGCAGACACTGCCGCAATCCGCGATGAGTCCGTGGTGAATGTGCATAGATAGCTATCGACGATAGCTTCGCCGATCGGCCGTGAACCGCAATGCGCTGCAGCAAAACGGCCGAACCGCGCGATCCGGCTCAGATAAAGCTTAGCGGATGCTCGCTTGTAACCTAGCGAGAAAAAGTGCCCCGCGATGCGATCCATCTCGGCGCCGAGCGCCCCGTCACGAAGGCGTTTAAGCACCCCACGGTACGAAAAATAGAACTCGAGCATTGTGCCCCTCCGGCGTTACGGCGCAGGGGGATCCCGCGTCCGCACGAGGGGCACAAAATATTATGTGGCGGAGGAATCCAGCCGTGGCCGGCCCTGGCTGGCGTTAGGGCGCCTCCGCCACATAATCTCGTCCGATACATAAGTGCGGTTGGACGAAGCCGCTCCGCGGCAGAACTCTCGGCAAGAGTGGCCCATCGTCGGACGAAGGAATGCGGCTGAAGCAACTGTAACTGCTTTGGCGTGCCATGGTGAGACGTAATTTGCAGCGTTCATAGGCTTGGCTTCGAGCAAGATGGCGTTGCTGCCCTCGGGCAGTTTTCGTTTTTTTGCAAAGGAGCCTTCAATGACCCCGCTTCGGTTACGCATGATAAACGACATGCAGATCCACAACTTGTCACCGCATACGCAGGATTCCTATCTGCTGCAGGTTTCGCAGTTCGCCCGCCATTTTGCGAAGTCGCCGGCCTTGCTTGGGCCGGAAGATGTCCGCGCCTACCAAGTCTATCTGACGAACGAGAAGAAGTTGGCGCCGAAGTCGATCCACGTGACCGTCTCAGCGCTCCGTTTCTTGTACCGCGTCACGCTCGGCTTCGAATGGGATTTCGACCTCATCAATCCGTGTCCAAAGGCGCTCAAGACACTCGCCGTCATTCTCAGCCCCGAAGAGGTGCTGCACTTCCTCGGCTGCGTGGAGAGCCTCAAGCATCAAGTGATCCTGACAACATGCTACGCCGCCGGTCTGCGCATTTCCGAAGCGGTACGCCTAAAGCCGGGGGCCATCGACCGGCAGCGGATGGTGCTACGCGTCGATCAAGGCAAGGGGAAGAAGGACCGTTACGTCATGCTCTCGGCACGGTTGCTGGAGACACTGACCGACTATTGGCGCGCCGTCCGGCCGAGGACGTGGATGTTTCCCGGCGGTATCCCCAACGAGCCGATATCGACCAACGCGGTGCAGGACGCCTGCAGCAAGGCGCATCGGTTAGCCGGCCTTGCCAAGCCCGTGACGCCGCATTCGCTGCGGCATGCCTTCGCAGTTCATCTACTCGAGACCGGCACCGATCTTCGCACCATCCAGCTCTTGCTTGGCCATCGCAGTCTGTCCACAACCGCGCAATATCTCCGGATAGCCACGAACAAAGTCTGCGCGGCGACCAGCCCGCTGGAGCTGCTGCCGCGCCCAATCCCTAAGGCACCACCACCGCCGCCGCCTGAACATTTCTGACGGCGGCCCCATGGGACGCTCAGGTCCGGAAGTGGCGGATATCTTCCGCCGCTATGGTGCTACCTGGCGCGAGCAGCACTGGAGGTCTCTATCGACCGAACGGCGTGCAGCAATGACGGCGATCGAGCGCTGCCGAACGGCCGCGCTCGGTGGCCATGTCGAGCAGTGCATCACTGCGGAGAGCGGCGGATCTCCTACAATAGCTGCCGCTCGCGCAACTGCCCCAAGTGTCAAGCGCTCGCGCGGGCAGAATGGATCGAGGCCCGACAAGCCGAGCTTCTCGATACGCAGTATTTTCACGTTGTTTTCACCATACCCGACCAAATCGCAGCGATCGCATTCCAGAATGCCGGCACCGTGTACGATATTATGTTCCGCACAGCTGCAGAGACTTTGCGGACTATCGCTGCCGACCCCAAGCACCTCGGTGCGGAGATCGGGTTCTTTTCTGTCCTTCATACTTGGGGCCAGAACCTCCTTCACCATCCCCACCTCCATTGCGTCGTTCCTGGAGGAGGACTGTCCCCGGATGGCAGCCGCTGGATCGCGTGCCGGCCCGGCTTCTTTCTTCCCGTGGCCGTGCTTTCCCGTCTGTTCCGCCGCCTCTTTCTCAGCGCCTTGCAAAAGTCGTTCAATACCGGCGAGCTACAATTCTTCTCGTCGCTGTTGCGTGATCCAGCTGCGTTTCAGCGTTATCTGAACGATGTCCGCAGAATCAATTGGGTTGTCTACGCCAAGCCGCCATTTGGCAGCGCCGAACAGGTTGTGCACTATGTCGGCCGCCATACGCATCGGGTAGCGATCAGCAACAGCCGCGTCATCGATATCGAAGACGGCACAGTACGCTTTCGATGGAAGGATTACCGCCACGGAAGCCAGCAGAAAGTAATGACGCTGGACGCCGGGGAGTTCATTCGGCGTTTTCTCATCCATGTCCTGCCCGAAGGCTTCAAACGTATTCGCTACTATGGTTTTCTGGGTAACCGCTACCGCAAGCAAAAGCTCGCTCGCTGCCGTGAACTGCTCGGAATGACATCCGCCGATGCTCATTCGGAGCCGGAAGAGCCATCCGATTGCCCCGAGAAGGCTGAGCACTGCAATGCCGCTTCCTTGCGTCAATGTCCATCCTGTCATCAAGGCCACATGGTGTGCGTCGAGGTCTTGCAGCCAGGTTCGTTCAGTGCCGCTCGCTCACCGGACACTTCTTGATGCGAGACCTCGATCAACCAAGAGCCGCCACCTTCCATTTCGCAATTCTTCCGGCCGCCGTGGCAGCCGATAGATGCCCTGTTGTCGTTCTTCCGAGGTCAAACCCCCGGCGCTTCGCATTTTTCGGCTACTTCGCTTCCCAGATGTCGCTTCCACGCAGTACTTTCGTGATAATGTCCGCTTTGGATTTGTCTCCAGTCCAGATCACGACGTTTCACAAATAACGGCGCAGTGATTCAACACCCATAGCTGCAGCGGCGTGCCCGCGGCTTCGTCCAACACGTTTTTAGATTACCGGCGCCCCTCGCGAGTGCTCGTGTTGGGTGCCGAACCACGCGCCGCCAATCTAAAAACGCTCTCTATTATGCCGCCCGCCGAACTATGCCGAACGGGTCCGTATGGCGCGTCGTTGACACGGTGGCATCGTCGATCGCGTGCACGGCAGCCCCATTCCATTCGGCATAGTTTGGTCGTTCAGAGCGCCTCCAGAAAGGCGAGCAGGCGGTCGTTCGGCTGGAAGCGGGTTCGCTTGCCGCGCTCGTACGGCTTGAGCTTCGCCAGGGCAGCTTCCTTGAGGGCGAGATGGGCGTGCAGGTACGTCTGCGTCGTCTCGACCGATTCATGACCGAGCCACAGCGCGATCACGGAGCAGTCGACACCAGCTTGCAGCAGTTCCATCGCAGCGCTGTGCCTCAGCACATGCGGTGACACGCTCTTGGCCTTCAAAGACGGGCAACTCTTGTGAGCGACACGAACATGCTTTCCCAGCAGCGACTGGACGCTGTCGGCACTGAGCCGGCCCCCGTGCACGTGCAGCGTCGAGCCGTCCTATTCATGCTTACAACGTGGGGCGCCCAAAGCTTTTCATAGAATGTCTGGCATGGTGAGACGGCAAGCCGCATTCACGGTGCAGTCGCGCAATCGTCTCTCGAGAAGAGGGGCTTCGTCATTTTCGCGGCGCCGACTTGCAGGTCTCCCGCTAAGCTTCGTTAATGAGCCACTCGCATATGCCCGCGGATAACCTCGTCCGCATCAACGGCCGCGTACTCTTCCTAACAGAAGATCCCGCGCTTGTTCTCGCGCAGCTAGAGGGGAAATCGTTGAGCATAACCAGTGCCGGCAAATTGCGGGACAATATCTCGACCGATGAGATTACGCCGGTTACTGTGATGTTCTCCTTTGACGAGAGGCTCGGACAATATCCCTACGTCGGCTTCGAAACGCGAGGCGAGCGACCGATCGGCGTTGATGACATACGCCGTGGAGGCTTTGCTGTAACGGTCGCGGGCAGGCGTTACGGAAAAGGCTCGTCGCGAGAATCGAGTCCCCTAGCCGAGCTTCACGCTGGCATACGTTTGGTCATCGCCGAGAGCTTCGAGCAAATCTACCAGCAAAACTGCGACAACCTCGGTATCCTCACGAGCACAAACTACTCGCTCATCGACCGCATAGAAGCGGGCGATCCGATTCCGATTGAGGAATTTCTTCAAGGGCGCGACGATCTAACCTGCCGCATAGTCCGGGCGGGTGGATTATTGCCTTACGCACGATCGCAGGTCTGGAACCCACCTGTTGTTCAACAGGGGAACACAAACACGGTTTCACCGAGAACACTGGTTGAAAAGATCCTTGAGCGCCACCTCCACCCGAAAACATGTCATCTTGAACCCGGCACCGGCATTTTCGTGAGTGCCGACTGGCGATTCAGCCACGACTACTTTACTGGAATGGCCGCACACTTCATGCACAGGGCCTTTGGTGAGCCGGCGGCGCTGTTTAAGCCCGATCGCGTTGTCGCCTTTCACGATCATTTGGTTCTCGCGCATCAAAGTGTCCCACACCAGCATAACGATTTGCTTGACGGTGTGGCCGAGCTGGAAGAGGGCCACCATCGGTTTACGAGGCTATATCCCGTTCGATCCCATGAAGCTTTGCAGGACGGCACGGGCTCAGAAGGAATCTCTCACGCAATTATGGCGGAGCGGTATGCGCTGCCGGGACAAATCGTCGTCGGGACAGATTCCCATACCCCCCACTCCGGGGCCTTGGGATGTCTGGCTTTTGGCGTGGGCGCAACCGAGATGGCCAATAGCTGGGTTACCGGCTATGTGAGATGCAAGGTTCCCGAAACACTGCGTATTGAGATCGATGGCTTGCTTCCTCATGCAGTTACCGCAAAGGATATTGCACTCCATCTACTGCAGCAACCTGACATGCGCGCCGGAATGGGTATGGGTTGCGTCTTCGAATACTGTGGTTCCACGGTTCGATCGATGCCAGTGGACGAGCGCGCGACACTCACGAACATGGTCGCTGAGCTTGGAGGCTTCACGGGCATAGTCGCGCCGGACGAACAGACGGTAGCCTTCCTCCGGGACCGCCGCGAAATCGAGTTCCGCATCAAGCCATGGATGACCAGCGATGCTAATGCACGCTATCGCGCAAGGATTAGGGTTGAAGCAGGGGCGCTGTCCCCAATGATCGCTAGCCCGGGCGATCCTGGTAACGGAATTTCGATTACACAATTGACCGCGCCAGTAAAGATCGACATTGCATATGGGGGATCTTGCACGGGGGGAAAGCGGAGCGACTTCGATGCATATCATGAAGTCCTTCGGTGGGGTCTCGACCACGGCTTACGCGTCGCTGCCGAAACTACACTGTTCCTGCAGTTCGGCACACACGACGTCTATCAATATTGCGCGGACCGCGGTTTCCTCGAGACGTTTCGGCAGGTTGGCGCCGTCCTGCTCATGCCCGGCTGCGGTGCATGCGCTAATTGCGGGCCAGGCCAATCGGAAAAAGCGGGGCAAGTGACCATTAGTGCCATTAACCGCAATTATCCAGGTCGATCAGGACCGGGCCAAGTCTGGCTGGCGAGCCCATACACAGTTGCAGCAAGCGCCCTTCAAGGAAGGATCGCTCAATTCCAGTAGCGAGAACGCCACGAACGGCCATCTTCCGCATTTGGGACTTCGCTCGGAGTGCGTGTCAATTGATTCAGGAGAACGTCATTCTTTCGAACCTCGGGGATCACGCTCGTTCAACCATAGCTGAAAAGCCCTTGCATGGGCGTGCCACACATCTTATGCGGCAACGGGTGCAGTCGACCGTTATGCGGCGCTAGGCGCAAGCTGGATGCAGTCATTCCTTCAACTACGGCAGGGATGTAGATGCCGTAATGGCCCGGCGCCGAGCAAGAGGCGAACACACACACCCACCCGTCCCCAATAGATGATGAGGTCACGATCTGAGTCGGCTCTAAGCATCTAGAGACGAAGGCCAGCCGTAAAAGAACTATGCCTGAATTTTTGGGTCGTGGGAACTGTCGAGCGCGCGTGTGAATGCCCAGCGCAAGATCAGGAAGGAAGCTAAGATGGCGAGCAGCTCCGACACCGTAATTGAATTCTACGGCTGGGCCTTGCAGTGAGGCGGATCGGGCTGGAGGCTCTCGGAACCGATGGGCTCAAGAGACTCAGTGCTGCCGGTTTCGGCCAAGCAGCCCCTTTGGCAACTTATCGATGTGGATTAATATCCGCGAGATCTTGCTTGGTTTTGGGCTGAAGGTTGGCGCTGTGATCTATTCAGTGGGGGGCTGCAACCTACCATTAAGTTGTGATCACGATCGTGAACTCCGAGGTTGCTTACAGGATAAGAGCAAGAGCCACTAGTCAAGCCATCGTTAGAATGGTTCCCGCACGATCCTTAACAGCAGATCGAACGACAGCGCGGCGCGCCCGGATCAAAGCGCTCGTATGTTTGATCTCGTCGATGCCCCAAGTCGGTGGCTAGCGCTCGTCGACCTCAATGGGCACCGGCATTTCTGCGACAACCCGAGAAGCCACCGTAGGCGTTGGTGGATGCGCTCGAACAAGCCGGGCGGCTGACCTTTCATCGACTTTCTCTTATGCTAGGACAGCAGTGCTACTTACCTGCCGATCGAAGATGATGGACCAGTTGCCTGCTAGTGAGCGGTATCCCAGCGAAGTCTCTTGACACAAGGTTCAGACTGCGCATAGCCCAAGGCTCTCGAAGCTTTACACATACAAGGTCGCCTACACTCCGCTCAAAGTTGAATGCTCGACGGGGCATGATCCCGACGCCAAAGCCGTTTTGAATCATTCGGCACATTGCATGTGGACTGGTTACTTGAATGCGACTCTGGATGTGCCGGTTTGCAGCGGCTGCGGCATCGCGCATAGCAAGCGCGATCGAGCTGTTCTTATGCAAGCTGACGTGGTCGAAATCCAAGGTCGCGCCGAAGGACACCGTACTTTGCCGCGCAAGCGCGTGTTTCCGCGGCACCACTAAGACGAGTTCATCATTTCGATAGCGGACTGTTTCCAAGCCCGGGGGCGCCGGAATTATACTCGAGCTACAAATGCCAAGGTCGGCGGCGCCCTCGGCGACGGCTCTAACGATGTGAACGCTGAGATGTTCCTCTACGTCGATCTTCACTTTTGGCTGCAAATTGAGGAAGGTGCCGAGATCTTCCGGAAGATACTGAATAATTGCCGATAGGTTGGCCTGCATCCTGACATGTCCTCGAACACCGTCACCATACTCACTGAGATCGATCTGCATCTTTCGGATTTTAAGCAGAATGGCCCGCACGTGATGGAGGAGTGCCTCACCAGCAGGTGTAACGTTTACGCCTCTTGTATGACGATAGAGCAACTGCGCGCCGATGACCGCCTCCAGGTCAGTAAGCCTCTTACTGATTGCGGAGACCGCCAGCGATTCCCGATCTGCCGCCCTACCAATCGAGCCCAACTCGCAAACGGTTACGAACAGCTGAAGCGAGCGGATATCCATACGCCGCGCGAATGATCGACCTGACAAGCGCACCATGCGAGCAATCGAGGCTTGATGTCGGCTGTTATTTTAGGAGGCTGCGCACTGACGGAGCAAGAGCAACTGTGAACCTATGAGCGTCCAACGCTCGTCCACGCCGGCACCAATTGAGTTAAGAAACCTCGCAACAGCCGTCCAGGCAAATCCGCAGCCGCCTGCATTATCTTGCCGCATCTTCCCGAAATCACCGCTCCGCCAGCTCGGCAGCAACTAAGGCTTTAATATCCTCATCAGAGATGTTTTTGCTCCGATCTGCCAACGCCTTAAACTGTACAAACGCGCGTTCTAGTGCGTGCTCTGAGTGCCCGTAGCCAAGCTCTTGCATTTTCCGTGCGAATGCATGGCGACCCGAGTGTTTTCCCAGAACGAACGACGTGCGCTCCACACCAACGCTCTCCGGTGTCATTATTTCGTACGTCCGGGCGTTCTTCAACATGCCATCTTGATGAATCCCGGCTTCGTGCGCGAACGCATTCCGACCAACAATCGCTTTGTTGTACTGCACCGGAAATGAGGTCGCCTCGCTTACTAGCTTGGAGGCGCGAGCAAGCATCTGAGCGTCAATATTAGTCCAGTAAGGCAGTATATCGTTACGAACCTTAATGGCCATGACGACTTCTTCCAAGGATGCGTTGCCCGCGCGTTCGCCGATTCCATTGACCGTGCACTCGACCTGTCGGGCGCCAGCGCAAATTCCGGCAAGTGAGTTCGAAACTGCCATCCCAAGATCGTTGTGACAATGGACTGAAAACTTCGCCTTATCAGAGTTGGGTACGCGATCCTGAGCCATTCTAATCATAGCGGCGTATTCCTGAGGCATGGAATACCCAACGGTGTCTGCCAGATTGATCGTACTCGCTCCGGCATTGATTGCCGCCTCGATGCACCGGCACAGAAAGTCGTGCTTGCTGCGCGTGGCATCTTCGCAGGACCACTCGACGTCGTCGGTATGAGTTCTCGCCCTTGTTACTTGAGCGCTTACCAACTCGTAAACCTGTTCCTCCCTCATCTGAAGCTTCCATTTCATATGGATCGGCGAAGTGGAAATGAACGTACTAATGCGGCCGCGCTTTGCAGGCCTAACAGCCTCAGCGCAACGATCTATATCTTCTAGCCTAGCCCGCGCAAGTCCACATACGACTGCGCATTTTGCTTGCTTGGCAATCGCATGTACCGCTTTAAAGTCTCCTTCCGATGCGGCCGGATACCCCGCTTCTATGACATCAACCCTCATTTCATCAAGCGTCTCAGCTATCTGGAGCTTTTCATCGAGGCTCATTGTCGCCCCTGGCGCCTGCTCACCATCACGCAATGTCGTGTCGAGCACAATGATCCTTTCTTTCTCAGCCGATGACGCCATAGAAGTCATGGTATCGTCCTTCTTTATCAGTTGTATTTTTGTCAAAGCAGTCGAGAGGACTACTCAGCTCACAAGAGAACACTTTCACGCCAACTTGCACCGGCTCGCCGCATCGCCGTTGGCCGCACCAGACTGCCAATTGTGCGCTCGACCGCATCTCCCTCAGTTCTACTTCCGCAACCAATGGCGAGCCCCGCTTCTTTTACTATTGAGGGACGCTACGATGCCGACGTTGTGGCGCATACTACCAATGTTGCTAGTTCTGCCCCGGTCGGGCAAGCAAGCGGATGGCGTCCTGGCACTACGTATTTAGTTATGGCGAGGAAAGCCATAGAGGCAAGGATAAGCAAGAAAAAGCCACCTTGTCGCAAAGCACCGTGCATATGCTCCGACGATCGAACCGAAAGGCATTATCGTGCTTCGCACTATTGACCTCGATTGCCAGCGTTCTCTTCGGTGATAATATGGCCGCTGAGCTGCTGTATCGTCATGCAATCCGTGCTCGGCACGCGGCGGAGAGGCGCAGCGGAGGCGGCGACAAGGACGAACCGTAATTTCCGTTGCATGCCGATCCCTTGCCGGTTGGTCATGCTTGATCATCGACTAAGTGATGTGCATCTGGGATCGAAGATCAATTGCTTGAATTGGTAGTTGATCGCGACCAGAATGTCCGCATTTCATAGGCGGATCCGCAGCCGCCGCCCTCGGGCGGCTCCACAATTATCGGAGAACTTCAAGGCTCCAGTTCGCTCAACGATGGTCGATCGCGTTCACTCAGCGACAGCGTCGATCTGGCACTCTCTAAAGTGTTTGAACGCTTTATAGGTCGATCTGCGCTCTTAGGCGATAAAGATCTTCGAGAGTCGCTCGATTTGGGCCAGCATTGCGATTCCCTCCTTACGGAGGCGGAAATATCGGATCTGTAATAGCGCAACGCAGCCACTGAACTGCGACACCATGATGGTTCTAGATTGAGGTCGTCTTCTGCCGGTGGGTGTCTGCAACATGCTCTCGGGCCGGCGCATCTCTCAGGAACATAGCACAGTCAAACCAAGCTCTCACATTCGGCAAGAGCATCGAAAGCGAAATGTCGTCCAGCTGCCAGGATCTCCGGAATGCCAATTATGAAATCAGACGTAGCCACTTCGAGCAAGGAATACATCCGCAACCGCGACGCCTACACTGACCGCATCTCCGATCTTCGGCGGCGCCGGGCCGCGGCTGCGATCGGCGGACCCGAGCGGGCGCGCAAGCTTCATAAGGAGCGTGATCAGCTCTTGCCGCGCGAGCGCATCGCGGCCTTGATCGATCCCGGATCACCATTCCTCGAATTCTGCCAGCTGGCCGGTGAAGGCATGTACGACGGCGTGCCGGGCGGCGGCAGCATCATCACCGGCGTCGGAATGATCTCGAGACGCCCCTGTATGATCATCGTCAATGAGCCCACTATAAAGGGAGGAACCTATTACGGCATCACATGCAAGAAGCACGTCCGCGCTCAACGCTTCGCCTGGGAACACCGCCTTCCCTGCGTAACTCTGGTCCAGTCGGGAGGTGCCAACCTGCCCGACCAGCCCAACATTTTCCCCGATGACGGCCAGTTCGGCTCGATCTTCTACAACCAGATCAGAATGTCCGCCGAAGGTATTCCGCAAATCGCGATTGTGCACGGCCCCTCCACCGCCGGCGGCGCCTATATCCCCGCACTCTGCGACGAGACGGTTATCATCCGAAACCAAGGCGCCATGTTTCTGGGAGGTCCGCAGCTCGTCTACGCGGCAACGCGCGAGGAGGTCGGAAGCGAAGCGCTCGGCGGCGGCGAGATGCACAGTCGCATCAGCGGCGTAACCGATCACCTTGCCGAGAATGACGCCCACGCAATTGCCATCACGCGTGAGATCGTGGCCAATCTGGGCGAGGTTCCCCGGCAAAGGTGGACGGTCGCCTCCGTACACGAACCGTTGTTCGACCCGGCCGAAATCTACGGCCTGATCAGCTCCGACCCTCGCGTTCCCACCAACAACCGCGACATCCTCGCCCGACTGGTCGACGGCAGCCAATTCCACGAAATCAAACCGCTCTATGGCGACACTCTAGTGACCGGCTTCGCGCGGATCATGGGCTTCGAGATCGGTGTCCTCTGCAACAATGGCGTGCTGTTCTCCGAGAGCGCATTGAAGGCGACGCACTTCATCGACCTCTGCTGCAAGCGGGCCATTCCGATGCTGTTCATGGCCGACGTCACCGGCTTCATGGTCGGCCACGAGGCCGAGGAAGGCGGCATCACCAAGAACGGAGCCAAGATGATCACTGCAATGGCCAGTGCCAACGTGCCGAAGTACACGCTGATAATTGGCAACGCCTATGGCGCTGGATACTTCGCAATGTGCGGCCGAGCGTTCCGGCCGAACGCCATGATGATGTGGCCTAATGCCCGTTCCGCGATTATGGGCGCCGACCAGGCCGCCACCACGCTCGTGATGGTCAGGGACAAGGTTCACAAGCGCGAGGGAACAACCTGGACGAGCGCCGAACGCGAGACCTATATGGCCCCTACTCGGCGTGCATTTGAAGACTTCGCCAATGCATACAACTTCGCCCGCAATACATGGTGCGACATGGTGATCGATCCGCTTGAAACCCGCCAGGTGATGGCGCTGCTGCTTGATCTGGCCGGCCGCATTCCGCATCGGCACACCAACTTCGGTGTGTTGCGGATGTAGACGCAGGAGTTCCACCGTGTTCAAGAAGATATTGATCGCCAGCCGGGGTGAAATCGCCTGCCGCATCGCGCGCAGCTGCCGCCGTCTCGGCGTCGCGGTGGCCGGTGTCCATTCCGCCGCGGATGCCGACGCCTTGCATGTCAAGACCATTGGCGAATCAATCGAGATAGGTGCCGCCCCGGCTTCAGAAAGTTATCTGCGAATCAATACCGTGATCGCCGCCGCCATGACCACCGGCGCCGAAGCCATTCATCCGGGTTTTGGCTTCCTGGCCGAGAACGCAGCGTTCGCTCACGCGGTCGAAGGTGCCGGCCTCGTGTTCATCGGGCCTACGCCGGACACTATCAAACGCCTTAGCGATAAGGCGTCTGCGAAACGCGAGGCCGTTGCGGCTGGCATTCCCACGGTGCCCGGCTGCCAGGCTCCCAGCGAAGATCCCGCCGAAATCGAAGACGCAGTCCGCCAACTCGAGTTTCCGGTCATGCTGAAGGCTGCAGCCGGTGGCGGCGGCAAGGGCATGCGGGTCATCTCATCTATTGATAGACTTCGCGAGGAAATCGAGTCCGCGATGCGCGAAGCCAAGAATGCCTTCGGTGACGCCTGCCTGATCGTAGAGAAGCTGATTCAGCGCGGCCGGCACATCGAGGTGCAGATCGTGGGAGATGGCAACGGAAACGTGATCCATCTGTTCGAGCGCGAATGTTCGCTCCAGCGCCGTCACCAGAAGCTGATCGAGGAGGCGCCGGCTCCCAACCTGGCATCTAGGCTTCGCGAGCGCATGCTTGAGGATGCCGTCCAGCTCGGCCGCCGGCTCAAGTACCGGGGTGTCGGCACCATCGAGTTCCTCGTCAGCGGCGCAGACTACTATTTCCTCGAAGTCAACCCCCGGATTCAGGTTGAGCATCCCGTGACCGAAATGGTTACCGGTAAGGACATCGTCGAGCTCATGCTCCGCATCGCAGCCGGTGACGGCCTTTCGATCGCACAAGGAACGGTGATATGCCGCGGGCATGCGATAGAGGCTCGCATCTGCGCGGAAGACCCGAACGACGGCTTCATGCCATCCACCGGAGAGGTTGCGCACGTCAGCTTTCCCTCTGGTGATATACGCGTCGAGACCGGCGTCGAAAGTGGTTCAATCGTTACGCCCTACTACGACTCGATGCTTGCTAAACTCATTGTGCATGCCGATAATCGCGACGAGGCACTAGATCGGCTTCGTCGTGCGCTTAATGAGACATCGATCTTCGGCGTCACAACCAACAGAGAGTTCCTCGGACGGTTAATCGCGTTACCCGAGACGAGGAACGCCACATTCCATACGCGCCTCATTGATGACCAGATCTATGGATCGAATGGGGTCCATGATAGCGACACTGATACGCTCGCGATGGCAGCCTATTTCTGGATGATGCGTCAACGGGAGGCTGGATCCAAAGGACCGTGGCTGTCCAGGGAGCTGACCGGCTGGCACATGGCGTCGGACGACGACGGAATGGCGCCGATCCCCATCCTGTATCTCGAGAGCGCAGGAAAGCGCGCGGAGATCCGCTTTGCACCGATGCAAGCCGACAACTGGATGTTGATTGGCGTGAATGAGGCCAAGGTTGCAGTGAGACTGTCGGCGCTCGGTGAAGACAGTTTTGTAGCGGCGATAAATTCACGCCGCGAGATCGTACGCATATTTCCGAGGGAGAACGCTATCTACGTTCACGATCCTCGTCGGGCTCACGCCTTATACGTAGTTTCCTATCTAAGATACCTCCATACGACTCCGGAGGTCAGCGGCAAACTGCGTGCCCCGATGACGGGCGTGGTGCTGAAGGTCAACATCGACGTCGGCGCGCGCGTGAAAGCAGGCGACGCGGCCATCATCATGGAATCCATGAAGATGGAGCTCCGCATTGTAATCGAGGTTGATGGCACCGTGACTGCAGTCCACTTCAAGCCTGGCGATACCGTCCATCGGAACGCGATCGTTGCCGTCGTCGAGCGCGACTCGGTTCTGGTGGTTTAAGCTACTCACGACTTTCAGGGAACAATATCTTGCGCTCGGGAAGCTTGAACCACGTCCGCATGACGATCGCCGTCTTGCTCGATGAGCCGAACAGAATTGACGCACTACCCGGCCCCCTCGAGCGTTTTCATTTGCTTCATCAGTTGAGCTCAAGCAGCCCGCATCCTGATGGCTCTTAACCCGCCGCATTGAAGGAACGCGGGATACATCAGCGCCAAGTAGCTGGAGGGCTATCGAGCGAGCCGGTCCGCGTTGCCCGTTGCCTCGAGCATGGCGAGCCGGATTGGCATCGACTTGGTGCGCCAAGCCTGCGCCCTGACATGACATGACGGCCGTGAATAGATCCGGCAGCACGGGGTATATCTTTATGTGAGCCGATATCGATCAGCGGCCCTGCCACTGAGGCGACGGCTTTTCCACGAATGCACCGGGTTTCTCCTGCAGGTTCTCGCTAGTCGTCCGTGAAGAACGCCGATTTCAGCCGGTGACGAGCTGAAGTCGAAGCGTGATCGGGACGAGGATTTGGGACAGCAAGAGAGCGAGCCACCGGATCAGACGGCGGAAGTTGTAGCCGACGGCGGCGAGGATGGCATTGGCGGCGTCGCCCTCGCGATACCAGAGATAATTGCGGCCCATTCGGTGCTCGGATTTGAGATGGCCGATGACCGGCTCGACGGCGGAACGCCGGCGCAGCTCGCGCTTGATCTTCGGTGTCACCCACCGCTTCTGCCCTGAGATGAACACCCTGAACTTGTAGTCGGGTGGCGCATTGTGGCCGCGATAACCTTTGTCGAGAACAAGGCGCTCGATGATGTTGCCGATCAGTGCCTCCATGTCCGGGATGACGGTTTCGAGTGTATGGCCGTCATAGGGATTGCCGGGCAGCGCCTTCACATGGGTGACGAACTGGCCACCCCTGGCGTGCGATAGCGTGGTGGCAACGGAAACCTTGACCCCGAACTCGTAGGGCCGGTGGGCCTTGCCCTTGCCGATGCACTCCACCTCCGGAGCGTGCAGCGAGTAGACCTTCGGTCCACGCTGGTGCTGCTTCTGTTCAAGCACCCGTCGCGCCCGCGCCAGCATGCGCTCCAACCCGATCCCACCGAGCAGGTCAGCGTTGCCACCGAGCTTGCGGCCGATGTCACGGATGACGCGACCCAGATAGGTTCGGAGCGTCTTCAAGGCCCGGTTGGCGCGCTTGAACTGCTTGGCATGGGCATAGCGCTGGTGCTTGATCAGCGCGAACTTGCCGACCCGCCCGTAGGACTGACGCAGCGTGATGCCGGCGGCCTTGGCGAGCCGCACCAGGATCTCACGGGCGCGGTTCAGGAGCCTGGCATCGGTCGGGAACATCACGTTCTTGGGCTGCACCGTGGTGTCGACGATGGCGCGGTTGAGATCGGACGGCTTGATCGCCTCGGTCTTGGTGGCGACCGCAAGGCTCTCCTGCAGCAGGGCTTGCAGCTTCTCCTCGCCCATGCGCTGGCGCCAGCGCGTCAATGAGGAGCGATCGAACACCAGGCGGTGCTGGAAGAACTCTTCGCCGCAGAAGAACTGGTAATAAGGATTCTCCACCCAGCGCTCGCACAACACCTCGTCGGAGAGGTCGTAGGTGTGCTTGAGAATGGCCAATCCGGCCATGAGCCGCGTCGACAGCGGCGGCCGACCTGGCTTGTCCTCATAGACCGCCCCGAGCCGCTGCTCGAGGAACGACCAGTCGATCGTCCGCGAAAGCTTCACCAGCGGGTGACCCATATCGATGATCGCGTCCAGCCGGGAGCGCAGAAGATCGGACTGTCCGCTGTCGCGTCGTTCCTTCGGCTTCATCGTTCCCTCCCGATGCCACCACGGAATCACGACGCGCGATTCGACGGAATCCCGAAAATGAAATTGCAAGCTTTTGGGTCCTCAAAGCCCCAAAGCTTGCAATCTCAAACCTCTCTCCGCTCCAGAAATCGACTCCCGCTCAATGGCTTGGGAGGTTCTTCACGGAAGACTCGCTAAGGTAAGGGAACCCGAACAGGTGCCGCCCCGCGCGCAACGCCGCACATCGGCGCATCTCGGTGGAAAGGTACACGAGTTCGCGGGCCGCCCGCACCGTCAGGGGCGCATTGGCGGCTATTCTCAAGGCCATCCATAGCCGCGGCCCGCAATTCTCGCTGCGGCACCACGGCATTGACGTATCCGAGCTCGAGCGCCCGGTGCGCACTGAGAGGCGAGCCGATGAGCAGCAGCTCCATCACGATGCGCTGGGGCAGCATCTGCGTGAAAAGCCAGCCACCGGCGTACGCCACAACACAAGGCGTACCAGCCGCGGCTTCTCGATAGGCCAAGCGAATTCGGCGACCGGAAGGTTAGTTTGTAGGCTCGCGCAGAAAATCTGCACCCCTCCCCCCCTTTGAGGTCGCATAACCTATCGGAATTCGCAAGAATGGTGCGATAATGGTGAGAATGCCGGTATACTGGATGCATGATGAGCGCCGCTGTGAAAACGCTGGGAATTCTCCGGCTCGACCGATTCCTCCACCCCCGGTACAGTTGCGGCGGAGCCTCCGGACGGTTCAATTCTCAACCCATTGACCTTTGAATTTCCCACCATCTCCGAAGTCGTGGCTGGAGCGGGTGTCGAGCAGGTTGTCAAAGGGGATCCCAGCTTAGAGCCGGCCTTCATAGCTGCGGCGAACAGACTGGTTGACAGCGGCGCGGCAGTTATTACGAGTACCTGTGGCTTTGCGATCAGACATCAAAAAGCATTGTCGCAGGCGGTTTGCGTGCCGGTCGTGACATCAAGCTTGCTTTTGCTGAGTCTACTGCTGCGGCAACTTCCACATAAAGCTAAGATTGCAATCCTAACATATGACTCGAGGCATTGCAGTGAAGATTTGTTTTATGTTGAACACGAAGCCGACCGCCGCAGAATTGTAATTGGCGGCATCGAAGGCGGGAAGTTTTGGCACGACGAGCTGAAGTGCCCTCCGCCCCCGGTTTGCTGCGTTTCCATCGGTCTCGGCATCGACCCGCCGGCTGACGAAACTCCCTTTCTACGACATTACAGACCTGTGCCGAATGACAGTGGGCCCATGAACGTCCTCCGAATAAGTGGACACCTGTCGTAGATTCGTTGAGCCCGGAGGGGTCGAATAGAACGTCAACGTCGGTCGTTCACCGAAGAGTACAAGCGCCAATCGGTCGAGTTCTTGGTACTGTCCAGCGGGCGCTCGATCGGGTCTGTGACCAAGAAGCTCGGTCTGCGGGACTCGGTGCTGCGGCGCTGGGTTGACAGGTTCCGGCAGGAGCCGGCATCGGCGGCGTGGGGCCCCACCACGCAGGCGACGCCGATGTCGGCGGATCAGACTTCGGAGATCGCCCGGCTGCGCCAGGAGAACGAACGGCTGCGCATGGAGCGCGACATTTTAATAAAGTCGATCGCGATCTTTGCCGGAACCCGGACGTGAGCTTCCGCTTCAACCAAGACCACCGCGAGGCCTATCCGGTGCGGTTGATGTGTGCCGTGCTCGAGGTTCTCGCCGGCTGGCTATTACGCCTGGCGCGATCGCCCGTTGAGTGAGCGGACCAAATCCAATGCCGCGCTTCTGGCTGCTGTCCGGTAAGTCCATCAAGACAGCAGCAGCCGCTACGGCAGTCCTCGCGTTCATGCCGTCCTGAGCCGGCAGGGCCGAGGCGCCCACCCGGCCGGATCGAGCGGACGATGCGTCGGCGCGGTATCCGCGCCATCATAGCGCCGCCGCGCCGTGTGCGCGCCGGCGCTTCCGACGATGACCGAGAGTGGTACATAGCATTCGCGCCTTCCGCAACGATGATCGTTCGCTTATTAAGCTTCGGGAGTTTCGCAAAGGCGTCGTCGCCTTCGAGTATGCGCGCAGTTGTAAACGTCCGCCTTCGTGTACTGGCGACGCACAACCCTCCAACCGTCTTGGCATAACCAAGTTCGCTCTCCCCGCCATGGTTGATCGGTCGATCGGCCATGTCGGGGCATAGAAATAGGCGACGCCCGGCGGATCGTCGCCGCCTGACCTGCCACTGAGTTTTCATCCAGCGACAGTTAGAGTCTCGGAGTTTTGTACGCCAAGTGGCGCGGGTGGAGGAACGGACGATCGGCGGAGCTGGTCGGGGTTGCGCAGCCGACTGTCCGTTGCGGTGAGGTGAGCGGCATAGGCCGCGGGGGGTCAGGTATTTCAGCGACGAGTGAGGCCGCTGGAGATTATAGTCGGTGACCCAGTTGGCGACTTTGGCGCGGGCGTCATCGAGATCGAAGAACAGGGTCTCGTTGAGCAGCTCATCGCGCATCCGGCCGTTGCATCGGCTTTCCCGGTGCGAGGAAGTGCCAGTCGATGGCAACATCCTTGCACCAAGCGAGCATGGCATTGCAGGTGAACTCGGTGCCGTGGTCGGATACGATCCTTCCTGAGTTGCCGCGGCGCGCGATGATTGCGGTCAGTTCACGGGCGACGCGCCGTCCGGAGATGGATGTGTCCGGAATGGCGCCCAGGCATTCCTTGGTGACATCGTCGACAATGTTGAGGATGCGGAAGCGCTGGCCATTGGCGAACTGATCGTGGACGAAGTCCAGCGACCAGCGCGCGTTGGGCTTCGCTTCGACCAGGATCGGAGCTCGGGCTCCCACAGCCTTGCGGCGGGCCCGCCGCTTAGGGACGGCGGGCCCTTCTTCGCGATAAAGCCGGTAGATGCGGTTGATCCCCGATGGCTCTCCCTCCCGTCGCAGCACAACGAACAGCCGGCGGTAGCCGAAACTCCGCCGCCCGTTGGCGAGATCGCGCAATCGCCCGCGCAGAACTGCGTCCGGCGGACGGCTGGAGCGATAGCGGATCATCTTCCGGTCCGCGGCCACGATCGAGCAGGCCCGCCGTTCCGACAGGCTCATGACCGCCTGCAGATGCGCGACCGCAGCGCGCTTGGCGGCGGGCCCTACCATTTTTTTGACAGGAGCTCGCGAAGTGCGGCCGCATCGAACATCTGCTCGGCCAGAAGCTTCTTCAGCTTCGCGTTCTCCTCTTCCAGGGCCCTCTGCCGTTTCGCTTCGGAAACGTCCATATCGCCGAATTTGGCCTTCCAATTGTAGATCGTCGCCTCGGAAACACCGTGCTTGCGGGCCAGGTCGGCCGTCTTCGCCCCAGCCTCATGCTCCTTCAATACCGCGATAATCTACTCTTCCGTGAACCTTGCTCGCTTCATCTGTCGGGCCGGACTCTAACTCCATCTGGAGGAAATACGCAGTGGCAGGTCACGCCCGATGGCCGGTCGTCCGCCGCACAGGCCCAGAGTTGACCGGTCTTGGCGCGCCCTCAATCGAGCGCCAGCATCATCGTCTCGTCGGCGAACAGCTTTGGCCGTTGCGCGTGCCAAGGAGGCGGTCATGATCGCTACGGCTATGACGGCAATCTGAAGAGAACGAGACCAACATGATTTTCTTGTCGGCATGGTGGCCCGTTGATAAATTTCAACACCCATCATGCCAATTATTCTATAGCTTCTATATCAGTATCCCAAGTCTAAGCTGACCTCGCGCGTCATCTGCTTTCCGGCTACAAACTCATTTACTGACTCGGTCGAGAACCGGATGACCCTTTCCAGAACATCGTCTGCATTACCCGCTTCGCTGATCGATCCTACAACGTTCGGCAGCTCATGAATTTTAAGCCGCGATGTATAGCTGATCGGAAATGACTCGCCAAACTCATATCGCGGCCATGCATCTGATCCGAAGCCACGCAAACGCCCGGATACCAGCGCCTCATATAATGGCTTCTCTTGGACGAGCTTCCCACGGGCGATGTTAATCAGGTAAGCAGAAGGCTTCATGGCCTCGAATTCATCTTTGCCGAAAAACTGATACGTTTCGGTCGTATGAGGTATTGCAACGACTACATAATCACTCCTTCTGAGGACATCGTGCAGCTCGTCCATGCCGTACATGAAATCGACATGCTCAGCGGGGCGGCTTTTATCTCTCCGTACGCCAAGAACATGCATGTCAAATCCCTTCGCATGCTTAGCGATGCGGCTGCCAATTTCGCCAGGGCCAATGATACACATGGTGCGGCCCTCCAGCATGTCGCCCCAAGTGCTTTCGTCAAACGTCGGGAAAACACGCTGACCATGCAGCAGTGTTTGATGCTTAAAAAGTGTTTTCTTCGCGAGCGCGAGGATCAACATCAGAGCATGTTCTGCGCAAGCTGCTGCATTTGCACCTCTGGCATTGGCTACCCTTATTCCACGATCCTTCATATAGGTGTGATCGAGATCATCGATGCCAGAATGGTGCCAACACAGAAGCTTCAGGTTTTTTGCGATTTTCAGAATACCTCTCGGCAATGTCCAACCAATGAACACGTCAGCGTCAAAAGCGTGCTCCGCCAGGTCGGCGTAGGTGCTCTCGAAGCGAGAAAAGTACTCTCCTTTAGGAGCGACAACCTCAGTGTTAGGTGGCATCTGCGTCTTGACGTACTCAAGTTCGCGGTCGGTCGCATGCCACAGGCAAAGTACTTTCATTGTTTGTATCTCCGGCGATCTTTAGTCAACAATACAGCTGATGCGGCGAATTCACGGAATCCTTGAATCATGCTGGAAATGCAGCTCAGGGAGTCAGACCTCAAGTCAGCGATCCAGCACGCCTCATCATCTATACCGCGTAGGACGCGGATAAACCGCGTTCACGCGTCCTGCGCGGTGAATTTCGGCAAAATACACGAAGAATCCACTTTGTTCGGCGTCATAACATTTAGTAAGTCGCGACATAGATAAGCCGTCGTCCGTGAAGAACGCCGATTTCAGCCGGTGACGAGCTGAAGTCGAAGCGTGATCGGGACGAGGATTTGGGACAGCAAGAGAGCGAGCCACCGGATCAGACGGCGGAAGTTGTAGCCGACGGCGGCGAGGATGGCATTGGCGGCGTCGCCCTCGCGATACCAGAGATAATTGCGGCCCATTCGGTGCTCGGATTTGAGATGGCCGATGACCGGCTCGACGGCGGAACGCCGGCGCAGCTCGCGCTTGATCTTCGGTGTCACCCACCGCTTCTGCCCTGAGATGAACACCCTGAACTTGTAGTCGGGTGGCGCATTGTGGCCGCGATAACCTTTGTCGAGAACAAGGCGCTCGATGATGTTGCCGATCAGTGCCTCCATGTCCGGGATGACGGTTTCGAGTGTATGGCCGTCATAGGGATTGCCGGGCAGCGCCTTCACATGGGTGACGAACTGGCCACCCCTGGCGTGCGATAGCGTGGTGGCAACGGAAACCTTGACCCCGAACTCGTAGGGCCGGTGGGCCTTGCCCTTGCCGATGCACTCCACCTCCGGAGCGTGCAGCGAGTAGACCTTCGGTCCACGCTGGTGCTGCTTCTGTTCAAGCACCCGTCGCGCCCGCGCCAGCATGCGCTCCAACCCGATCCCACCGAGCAGGTCAGCGTTGCCACCGAGCTTGCGGCCGATGTCACGGATGACGCGACCCAGATAGGTTCGGAGCGTCTTCAAGGCCCGGTTGGCGCGCTTGAACTGCTTGGCATGGGCATAGCGCTGGTGCTTGATCAGCGCGAACTTGCCGACCCGCCCGTAGGACTGACGCAGCGTGATGCCGGCGGCCTTGGCGAGCCGCACCAGGATCTCACGGGCGCGGTTCAGGAGCCTGGCATCGGTCGGGAACATCACGTTCTTGGGCTGCACCGTGGTGTCGACGATGGCGCGGTTGAGATCGGACGGCTTGATCGCCTCGGTCTTGGTGGCGACCGCAAGGCTCTCCTGCAGCAGGGCTTGCAGCTTCTCCTCGCCCATGCGCTGGCGCCAGCGCGTCAATGAGGAGCGATCGAACACCAGGCGGTGCTGGAAGAACTCTTCGCCGCAGAAGAACTGGTAATAAGGATTCTCCACCCAGCGCTCGCACAACACCTCGTCGGAGAGGTCGTAGGTGTGCTTGAGAATGGCCAATCCGGCCATGAGCCGCGTCGACAGCGGCGGCCGACCTGGCTTGTCCTCATAGACCGCCCCGAGCCGCTGCTCGAGGAACGACCAGTCGATCGTCCGCGAAAGCTTCACCAGCGGGTGACCCATATCGATGATCGCGTCCAGCCGGGAGCGCAGAAGATCGGACTGTCCGCTGTCGCGTCGTTCCTTCGGCTTCATCGTTCCCTCCCGATGCCACCACGGAATCACGACGCGCGATTCGACGGAATCCCGAAAATGAAATTGCAAGCTTTTGGGTCCTCAAAGCCCCAAAGCTTGCAATCTCAAACCTCTCTCCGCTCCAGAAATCGACTCCCGCTCAATGGCTTGGGAGGTTCTTCACGGAAGACTAAGCCGGTGCAGGCCGCAACAAGGAAAGGCAACCCAAAGGCAAAATAGGCCATTTTGTACGCGGCCCTTCCACACGTCGAAACGCCTGCGCGTCACGCGTTTTATGGACCTGTGGGAATCACTCTCAAGCCATTGGAACTGATGGTAATGGCTATGGTCTCACCGGGCTTCGGCTGACGACCGAATGAGAACCGTTCCTCCATCGTCAGCCGCTCACCGTTGATATCCAAGACGACCCGCGTTGCGCCACCACAATAGTTCGCTTGCAAGACTCTCGCCTGGTAAACTACGCCAGGCGCGCCATCAATCGACAGCTTAACCTGTTCGGGTCGGATCACCGCAGTACCGGGCCCAGAGCTCCAGTTTCCCCGGAGACGCAGTCCAGCAGACGAGGTGAACGATCCATCACTTCCTACGGTTCCACTGAGCAGAGAACACCAGCCGATGAAGTTCGCCACGAATGATGTTGCGGGCGTCTCATAGATCTCACCTGGCGTTCCGATTTGCTCAATTTGCCCCGCATTCATGACGACAATGCGATCTGAGATTGTCAGTGCCTCTTCCTGGTCGTGTGTCACGAACAATGTGGTGACATTCACTGTCCGAATGACCTCTTGCAGTTCTGCGCGAAGTCGGATGCGAAGCTGCGCATCCAAATTCGAGAATGGTTCATCAAGAAGCAGCACTGCTGGCCGGATAGCTAATGCGCGAGCGAGCGCGATGCGTTGTTGCTGACCACCTGAGAGTTGACGCGGCAGGCGTTCAGCCAATTGAGGTAACTCGACAAGCTTGAGCATTTCTTGCACGCGGCTCTTACGCTGTTCACGCGAACACTTCAAATTCTCTAAACCAAAGGCAATGTTCTCCGCGACCGTCATATGGGGGAACAAGGCGTAGCTTTGGAAAACCATTCCAGTATCGCGACGGTAGGGCGCCTGGTGAGTTACGTCGGAACCGCAAATTCGGACCGTCCCTGAGGTTGGCTCTTCAAATCCCGCAACCATTCGCAGGGTCGTTGTCTTACCGCACCCTGATGGGCCGAGAAGGCAAACTAACTCGCCTCGATGGGCTGTAAGCGACACGTCCGCGACGGCAACCATGTTGCCATAATGTTTAGAAAGGGAGGCCAACTCCACAACGCGTTCGCTCGTATTCTGCACAGGGTTCTCATGCTCGTTCGTAAACGCCAACATCTCTTTCCCCCGTCCTACGCTATTCTTTCCGCCCCGATTAGGCGCTCAATCACGGAGACGACGATCAATGTCACCACAATCATAACAGTAGAAACCGCCGCAACAAGGGGATCATAGCTCGACTCTACGTACGCGAAGATCTGCACTGGCAGCGTCACGTATCCACCATACGTAAGGAACACGGACACGGTAACATTGCCGAACGACGTGACAAAAGCGAAGACCGCGGCGGACATCAGTCCGGGTAGAATGAGCGGAAGCGTGATGCGCCGAAGAACACGCCAAGGCCTAGCCCGCAGATTCATTGCAGCCTGTTCGAGGACCCGGTTGTGGAGCGTGAGACTGGCGAGCACCGTCCGCACAACATAGGGGATCGCAAGAACCAGGTGCCCCAGAAGCAACGGGTAGATCGTCTGCGTGAGGTTGAATCTTGCAAAGAGCTGCAATAGGCCGAGCCCCAAAACAACAGCAGGAACAATCAAGGGCGAAAAGGCGAGTGCCTGCAGGAAGGCTTTGCCGCGAAATGAATATCGGTCGATGGCAAACGCTGCGGCGAAACCGACGGCAAGTGCCACGATAGCAACGAATACCGCAACATAGGCGCTGGTCCAGAGCGCGGACATGAACTGTTCACTCTCCCAGAGCTTCTGATACCAGCGGAGCGAGAAGCCGGTCGGAGGGAACTTCATCGTGCTATCCCTGGTGAACGATAACACGATCACCAGAAGCACCGGAAGGGCGAGCAGCGTGTACACGATTATGCGCATCAGCGCGCCGGACACCGCCATTACGGAATCGATCAGATCAGTGCGCATAGATTCGCCCTCTGACTAGACGGGAGGCAGCTAAAGTGTTCAGGGCCGCCGTGAAGCCGAGTCCACTCGCGAAAAGAAAAAAAGCCATGGCTGCGCCTGAAGGCCAGTTGAGCTCGGTCATGATACGCTCGTAGATAAGGCCTCCGAGCATAACAACGCGATCTCCTCCGATAAGTCGGGGGGTAACAAAGGCCGAGATCGACAGGACAAAGACGAGGTTAAAGCCGACAAGAATGCCGGGGGATGCTAACGGAATCACGACGCGCCGAAATGTTGTGAAGCGGTTTGCCCGCAGATTTGCTGCCGCTTGCTCGAGTACTGGATCAATCTGCGTGACAACGCTCATTATGGATAAAACCATGTATGGAATGAACTGCTGGACCAGGACGATGATGACCATTGGTCGCGAGAATAAGAATATTTTTGGCGAGGATAGCAAGCCGAGATTCACTAGTAGCGCATTGATCGCTCCGTTACGGCCAACTACGATCAGCCACCCGAGAACCACGACCACAAGACTAAGAGTCAATGGCATTATGACGATAACGGTACGCCACCGTCGTGCAAATTCTGGGAGACGAGCAAGTGAGTAACCTACGGGAAAGCCCAGTACGAGGCAGATTGCGCCGACCAACAATCCATCTACGAACGTGTCGAGAAGCACAGAGGTGTAGTAGGAATCGGCGAAAAACAGAAAATATTGCTGGAAACTGAAGCCGCTTCCCTCGAGCAGGTGGCTCCCTGGCAGAAAGCTCACCCTCAGGACTCCTAGGATCGGAGCAACAAGAAAAGCGGCGAGAATCATGACCATTGGTGCGAGCAGGATCGCGGCACGGCCACGACCGCGCTGTTGCGGTGTGTTCACAATCGGTCCTCCAGTGTCCCAACAATACCGTTACATCTCGGCGTTCATGTACTCAGCCGGCTCGAAGCGGCACCAATCCAAGGCTAGGTCCGGATTATCTTGTTGAACCGCTCGATCCAAGAGGGACGATTAGCGACCAACGCCGGCCAGTCGATTACCTTTTTCATTGCGTTGCGCTCGGGAGAGTTGAACACGATGTCTTTGGCCAGGTCGTCCGGCAATTTGACATCTGTTGTGACACCGACCCGCAGCGCTTTGGGTAGTGCCAGCATGCCTTGGTCGCTGAGCAGCTGCTCAATGTAAGCGTATGCAGCCTCCGGATACTTCATGCCTTTCACGACATTCATGAAAGTGAGGAGCGCGCAGATCCCGTTTTGAGGAAGGACAGTAACAATAGGAAAACCCTTGGAACGCAGCTCGTAAGACCGGCCATCTGTAAAAATACCGGCGTAAACTTCCTCATTCTCAAAGAGTTGCGCTCCAGCGACCGTGGTTTGCGCGAGCGCGATGATATTCGGCTTGGCCTTGGCCAGTACTTGGAAGGCCGGCTCCATGTTCGAAATCGAGCCGCCATTTTCCTCGGCGATTGCGATGAGTGCCAAGTGAGTGGCGAATCCTGTCGGGGACAGCATCATCGCACGCCCCTTGAGATCGGGCCGCGCAATATCCGAATAGGAGGTAAGCGGCTCCTTGATGTACTTCGAATTGTATACAGGAAGCACAGTCGCGACGCTAAATGGGACTCCATAGTCACCAAATTCGCGAAAGGTGGGCTGCACCCGTTTTAGGCTGGGAACCTCGGATATGTTGATTTGCTCAATCGCGCCTGCGTTCATCAGCTCCAGCACAAGTGCGCTATCGCCGATAAACAGATCGAATGGCGGATTATCTTTGTTGGCGATCAGCTTGGCCAGATCCGACTGTGGTGTGCCAGTAAAAAGCTGCACCCGCAGCCCATACTTTTCCTCCAGCGGATCCGAAACGTTCTTCTTGAGCGCTTCGTCGTAGACCCCACCATAGCCGTTGATGCGCAGCGTGATGCCTGCAAATGTTTTCGATTGTGCGTGGACGAATGGTGACGCCAGCGTACTGGCAGCGGCGGTGGCTCCGAGCTGAATAAAAGTACGCCTTCTCATAGTCGATTCCCTCGTTGTGATTTTCGGTTTGTGTTGCTTTGGTAAGTAGAGAGGGACACCGATAAAGTCTCGATCAGTACCCTCGATTTAGATCAACGACATTCCGCTGTGGTCGACCAGCGAGGTATCGCTCAAGATTATCGCTGAGGATGTCGATGACACGCCCGAAATAGTCACTTATATTTCCGGAGACATGAGGAATGATGACGACATTTGTCATTGTCCACAGCGGACTTTGCGCAGGTAGCGGCTCCTGCGCGAAAACGTCGAGCAATGCTCCGGCAACAGAGCCCTCGCTTAACGCCTCATCAGCTCTGCTTCAACAACAACAGAGCTCCGAGCGATAAGGCGCTCAGGCTCCAAGATCTGGGACGCAGGTGCAATGACATCTCCTCCAACATGAGAACCTTCTCTTTTACTGCGCTTCGGCAAGAGGCCCGGCCGGCGATTGCATTCTTTATTTCGACAGATAATCGTAAGCCGACATCACGTGCGTTCGGAGCACGTGCAGATACTCTTCAACCGTTACGTGCTCGTCATGGGACGCCATCGTCCTTGGCGATGGCCCATAGACGTAAGCGGGAATATTTCGATAGCGCCAGAGCCTCGCGTCCGTGCTACCGAGGCTGGCGATCGGCGTCGGTGTGATGCCTGACAATTGTTCGACGTTGCGCTGGAGTATCTCGACCATCTCGCCATACGGATCGCAATAGTTGGAAGGCGTGAAGTTGAACACTTCAAACGTCACTTGCGAATAGCGCCCGGCAATCTTGCGTACCTCTTCGAGAACTGTCTCCTTCTCGACGCCGAGCGGCAGGCGAATGTCGACTTCGAGCCGGCAGTGGCTCGGGATCATGTTGACCTTCAGCCCCCCCGTGATCGCGCCAATGTTGAGAGTTACCTTCGGCACAAATTCAGTAGTGCCCTTGCCCATCGCCTTGTCGATAGCGGGGGCCGCGTTCTTGATTGCTTGCGCTATGTTGTGCGGTAGCTGAGCGGGTATGCCGGTCACAGCCTCCAAATCGGCAATCAACCTCGCGGCGATTTTGGTGGCGCTGTCGGACAGATGCGGGTAGCAAGCGTGCGCACCCCGGGTTGCGATATTGAAGGCAATCCATAACAGTCCCTTCTCGCCAAAGCGGATGGTGTTGGTGCCGCTCGGCTCGGCGTTGAGCAGGCAGTCGCCCAGAACCTCGGGGCAATTGTCGATTAGGTAGCGCGCCCCCCAAGGGCCGAGCGTCTCTTCTTCGGAGACGCAGGTCAGCGTGAGCCGGCCCTTCAGTTTGTGGCGGATGCGATGCAGATATCGATAGGCGAAGATCAAGGCGGAGGTTCCGGCCTTCATGTCGCAAGCGCCACGCCCGTAAATCTTGCCGTCCGCCAACTCACCGCTCCAGGGATCTTTGGTCCAGCCGACCGGATCGACTGGAAACACGTCCATATGGCCGTTGAGCACAAGGTGACGTCCAGGCTGTGGAGCTTCGAAGCTCGCAATCAAATTAGGGACTTCCTGCTTGGGCGCGATAGTGCGGTACTCAAGCCCTTCATCTTCCAGGAACTTGCCTACATAAGCGGCCGCTTGTTGCGTGTCACCCGGGGGGTTCGGACTCTTGGCGCAAATGAAGCCGCGGAGGAATTCGATGATCTCATCGCGATCTCGATCAATTGCGGCCAGCAGAGCTTGCTTTTCATTCACGGAGACTTCCTCTCTTCTTCGGCCAGGATAAGACGGGAAGCTATCGAACTCATGGCGCCGATTTTCCCCAATTTTGGTGTGATCTGCGCGGAACTTTAGCGTCGGCTTGGACAATCCTACGATTTTCTGCATCCGCGATTTAAGTCAGAAGTGGCTGACGACTTCGATTAGCGCGTCACGAATTGGTGAAGCGCGAGTGTGCAGGCCGTAGCGTGAGCGAACGCCGAGCAAGCATCGAAAGTACGAGCGCAGGCCGACCCGACGACCTTTTCAGTCGTGTCCCAATGATTAGCAAAGTCGCTCGCGATGCGCGCCCCACATGGCGCCGTGGCGAGCGGCTTTGCGGGTGGTCACTGATGATTCGTCGGTAAGGTTTGGGTTGCGACACCAACCTGATTTGAGGAACCACCGATGACCGATGACATGATGAACCTGCGCGCGCTCGTGGAGAAGGCCCTGATGCCGATCTGTTGAGTGAGATGATCGGGTTTGCCGCTCACCAAGCTGATGGAACTGGAGGTCGAGGGCCTGACCGCGCGGCTTACGGCGAGAAGAGCCAGGAGCGCCAAGCCCAGCGCAACGCCTAACCGCGATCAGAGCTGGGAGACCCGCGCCGGCACGGTCCAGCTGCGTACCCCAAGCTGCGCAAGGACTCCTACTTCCCGGGCTTCCTCGAGCCGCTGCGGATGCCGAGAAGGGGCTCACCACCGTGGTGCCGGAGGCCTACGTCCAGGGCGTCTCCACCCGCTCGGTCGATGATCTGGTGCAGGCGATAGGCATGACGGGCATATCCAAGAGCCAGGTGTCGCGGCTGTGCGGCGAGATCGACGACAAGGTGAAGGGCTTCCTCAATCGCCCGATCGAGGATGACTGGCCCTAGCTGTGGATGTGAAGGTGCGCCAGAACGGGCGCGTCGTCTCGGTCGCGGTGATCATCGCGGTCGGCGTCAACAGGAATGGCCGGCGCGAGGTGCTTGGTATGGACATCGGCCCGTCCGAGGCCGAGACGTTCTGGACCGCGTTCCTGCGCAAGCTGGCGCGGCGGGGCCTGCGCGCCGTCAAGCTCGTCGTCTCCGACGCCAATGACGGGATCAAGGCCACGGTCGGAAAGGTTCTCAACGCCACCTAGCAGCGCTGCCGTGTGGGGTCGTTGAAGAAGTGACCAATAGATTTCGCGCGATGCAGCGACCGGCCCCGTCATGGCCCTCGCGTCAAAACCCGCGCTCCGGCGCGATCTGAAGCCGCAAACGCACTATGAGGGACAATCCAAGACAGAATAAGCGGAAGGAGAGCGGCTGCCAGCCGCTTGAGGTTGATGACGGCGGCTGTCAGGTTGGCCTGGATCTTCATGTTTGGCGGATCACGGCGTATGGCGCGCGCCAGTCCGTGCCAGTCTTGCCTTCGCCGTGGAAGCCCTCTGAGCGCCAGCGACGGCGCTCATATTGATCCTGTCTGCTCCATCGCTCGCGACGGCGGCGGGCGCGTAGCAGTGCAGGATAATCGTCACCGAATACTGCTGGGAGAATGAGCGAAGCAATACGCCCAGCCGCTGAGCCGGGGTAGTGGCGACACATGGACACAAGGAAAGCTACGCGAGCGGCGCGAACCAATCTGAGGCTCGGAAAGATTGAGCTAGCCAACGGCTTTCCAGGCCAATTCGAGATCATCGAAAAGCTACGTCCACGGAATTTGCTAGCTGGAGACAATAGGGTCCAGCACGGCGACAGCGCGCGAACATTCTTTACACCAATAACCAATATCCGTGCCCGTGGCTATTCTTTGAACGGCCGAACGTCGCGCCCTTGCCGTCGACTACGCGCTTCGTGCGGCGCCAACCTGCAGAACAGGCAGAATAATGCTGCTGAGTGTTATCGATCCGATTTGGGTCGCGCCTCATCGGATCACTCATCCGGCCACCTCAGGGTGTCGGAAGCTTTACCCCAGCTTATCCTTCGTCCATCAGCTGCTTCGCCAAAGCCATGTAGGTCGGTAGGATCATCGGATCTTCAGCGGTATTGCGAGCAGTCGGATGCGAGGCATTGCGGGCGATCAACATCTCTACAGCCGGATCGACGTAGATGCACTGGCCGTGAATGCCTTGCGCCTGGTACGAGCCCTGCTCATTGTCACGCACCACTGGCTCCGGTAGGAGCCGCCGACTAACGTCTTTAACCAGCAGTTTGAACTTCTTAGGATCGCCGGCGCTCGCGACGTCTTCCACCACTGCCGTTGCCACGACCTGCCGGCCATTGAAGCGGCCGTAGTTGCGCATGATGAGGCGTCCACCATGTCGAGCTTGATAAGATCATGATTACCAGCGAGGGCCTTCGACAGTTGTGAGTAAATGCCTTGGCCGAATGAATGGAGGTCGTCAGGATCCGGCGCTGCACTTGGCACGCGCGGGAGAGTCCAAGAAGTACGGGCCCATGAAGCGGGACGGATCGCTGCCCGTTTCAGGCGATGACAGGTGTGCTGCCGATTTCCCCAGTTCTGACCTTGAGCCAGGCCATCGAGAGTCGTGGAGCGCAACATCGAAGTGGCTCAAGAACCGATCGCAGCGAACGAATGCGCGCGTCCGTCGCCAACGCGTGCACTTTCCTGTTCGTCTCGCAATCGGCCGGAGCGATTCGAAGGCCGTGCGCTGCGGTGCCAACCTGGTGCGCCGAATGCACGAGAGCAGATGGTGCTGCGCCTGAAGTACTGACGAAGGCTCTATGGATGTCCCAGCGGCTTTGTGATGCTGGTGTAGGTGTCCGGGCGCCGGTCGTCGAACAGCGACACCTCGTACTCGCCCGGTTTGATGACAATCCTCTTCTTCGCGGGCAACGCGAGATCAATCTCGGCGGTGACCAGCGCATCACCCTTCTGAGCCAGACCAAGCACACGGCCGCGCGGATCGATGATCTGGCTGTTTCCTCGGAACTGGACGCCCGCTTCGATGTCGCCGCGGGTCACCGCAACGAGATACACATGATTCTCAGCGGCTCGCACTCGCGCCATGTGATTGGCGATGATGTCAACCGTGTCCGGCCACACTGAAGGTTGAGCGATGATGTCCGCGCCGGCGAGGGCGAGGCACCGAGCCGATTCAGGAAACCTTATGTCGTAACAGATCGCAACGCCCACCCGGCCGATCGGTGTGTCGAACACCGCGGGGGGGCCGGCCGGGCCCGGCGCAATATACCGATCAGCCCCGAGATAGGGGATGTGCTGCTTGCGATGCGTGCCGATCAGGCCTCCCGGCCCGATGAGCACTGCGGTGTTGTAAACGAAAGAGCCGGCGTCCTCGATCAGACCGACCACGGCCACCAAGTTTGCTTCCCGACACGCGTCGATCACCTTTCCAAGCTCCGGACCGCCTAATCTGAGGGCGGTCCGGCGTACCGCATCGGCGGTATCGAACATATATCCGTTAAGAATTGTTTCGGGGAAGACGACGAACTGCACGTGTTCCGCCGCGGCTTTGCGGATCATGCTGCATACGCGGCCCACATTGTGGGCAACGTTGTTAAGCCGCGCTCCGACTTGAGCCGCCGCAACCGTCGTCAGCAACATCACAGACCTCCCTTCCTTGACGCCAAGCCGAACTTGCACTTCGAGAGGGCGGTGCGTCCGGCCCGTCCGCTCAAGCATTGTGTCGAATCCGCCGACTACTACCTCAGCGTGCTGCTTCTACTCGTCCGAACAGGTGCCTGAGATATACCGTGCGCGATAGGCCAGTGTGATACTCATGCGGTTGCCTCCCAACTCAATTGTGAGGGCGGTGGCTGGCTGGTAAACGCCTCTGTCCAGGACAAGTGCGGCGAGGCATTCCTGCTTCCGCTTCCTATATTGGGTATCTGCGGCGGCCCACCACCCAAGTCGGAGTTGCCCCTGATTACACTGTAAATGATCTCCGCTGCGGGGGCGAACGCCAGGCTTGATCGCCTTGATGGCGTCAATGCCGCCCACGGCCAACCGTCTACCCTCACGCATCACTTGGATCTCGGCATCTGATTTCATCAAATGAACCCAGCCGCCAAGCCGACTCGCGTCGACGAACATCGCCTCGGGAAGGGCCCTGCGAAGCGCAGCAAGACTGCCGTGCGCAAAGCGAAATCCGTCCTCTTCCGTACCTATGCAGGCTTTGGCAAACCCGCGCTCGCGTAGCGCCTTCCCAAGAAAGTCCATCGGGCGCTGCGTCGGCCTCTCGGTCATGCATTCGGTTGGATACGCGATGATGTTCTCTCCGTTGAGGTGCGTTGTGAACAGTGCACCAGGCTCCTCGATCGGCGCATAACTGGTGCACAACGGCTGCTCGAGCGTCAGTGCCACTACGACGGCTTGAGGATAGACAAACGATTCGAATCGTATCGGGTAAAGGGTCCGTGGCGGTCAGCATGGTCTCGCATACTCGCGAACGACTTCGAGCGGATACACATCCTCTCATCATTGCGATCAGCCTCGGGCGCGATACGCGTTCCAGCGAAATTCAGTACTTTCGCTATAAACTCCGGATCTGCGAGCGGCTGCCAGATTTTCTTTGAGAAGTCGTCTGGCGACTCCCCTTCAAGGTTGAACGTTCTTTTTGGTTCGCCCAAACAACGGATGTGGGCGCTCTAGACTTCGTAAATAATTCTTGGCGCGCTGGTTAGAGTCTCGGCACCGCGCTCGGTTACACGAATAGTATCGCTAAGCACATATCCAAAGTCATTGTCCACCCAATTGCCGAGCATGAGATGAAAGGTCATGTTTTCCTTCAGCTCAGTCGCGTCACCGACCTTCAGACTTGCCGTAGGCTCAAGCCACTCGATTCCAATAGGATACCCACAGCGAGAATCCTTATCTAAGTCGTGACGCTTCATTTCATTCCGAAAGGCTGAGGCGACATCGCTGCAAGTCGCACCAGGCCGAGCAGCCCTGAGCGCAGCCGCATGTCCGGCGATTTCAGCCTCATGCATTTGCAGCAACCGATCCGAAGGCTTACCGATTGAAAACGTACGCATAATTGCCGCTGCGTACGCGTGACGCATTCCGCCGCATTCGAGATTCACCTGCGATCCCGCATGGAGGACATCGTCACTCCACGGAATGTGCGATGTACCAGTCCGCGGAGATGAAACAAAGTATACCGGTGCCAGAAAAGTGCCAGGCTTTCCGTTCGCACCTCGAATAAGCGTCCGGACAATCTCGGCAACAGCGTCCGCTTCCCGAACTCCTGGCTTGATGACTTCCGCAGCGCAAGCTATCGCAGCATCGGAAATCGCCGCAGCTTCCCGCATCAGGACAATTTCGCGATCAGATTTCACCAGACGAAGCCAATCCACCGCTTTAGAACAATCGACAAGGCGAGCGTTTGGAAGGCGCGACTGGAACTTCGCGACAGTGGGCATAGCAGCATAGGTCCTGCCCTGCGTAGACAGCGTGAGGGTTTCAAGACCAATCCCGTTCTTGTCGAGCCTATGCTCAATAATGAAGTCGATTACGGCGTCGTAACCGTCCTTATCGCTGTGCCCAATCAGGCTTTCGGAGTAGCCAATCACCCTATCCTTGTCGAGGAACGTCTGATGATAACCCGCGACAGCGTCCTGCGAACGCATAATGAACGTCGGTTGATCCTCATTCATGCTAATGACAAGACCTTGCGGGACGTACGAGGAACGCGCCGTGTATCCAGTAAGGTATGTAATATTAGCCGAGCTGCAGACGAACAGAGTCTCTACATCCCGCCGTCTCATCTCGGCCTTAACCGAATCAAGTCTGCGTGCGTACTCTGCTCGCGGGAAAACTAGCGGCGCCTTTTCGATGTTCATTTGATTGATTGCTCCCTTCATGGGCCACCTCGGCCTGTAGCGCCACGTCATATGCGCCTTAGTAAGCCTAAGTACTAGGGGCGCAGGCATGCACCGAAATTGACCAAATCGCGCATGAAAACTGCGCGATTTCCGCTGTTTGGTACCATCCCAGCCCAGCCCCCTTGGCTAACGCCGGAAGATATCCCGGTGAAAGGCCAGCCGGCATGCAGACCTCTCCCCGACCTTCGTCTTCGCAGTGTTCGGCCGTGGAAGGGGAGCTTGTGAGCTGTCAAGTCAGCCGTCCGGTTCGGCGTTGCCGCCCTCGACAGCGCTCGTCACAAGCGGCGAAGCACTAGCTCCTGTGAGGCCGGAGCACAAGGCGCAGACCGGCGTTCAACTCGGATCGAGAGGCACGCTGCAGAATCCTTTCGCTGGTCCAGGCTACGCCCGACGTGACACTGGCCGAGATCGCCGGTCATCTTTCAAAGCACACGGTGAGCATTTCGTATTGTCTGGTCTGGGTCGATCGCCGTAAAATTACATCCAAAAACCTCGCGCGCGAGCGAGCAAGATGGGTCTGACCGTTCCCGCCCAACGCGGGGGGCGCGCGAATGCCTCTCAACCTGAGGACGATATCCAATGGCTGGTATTCATCGGCGTGGCATGCGCTTCTTAAAACAAGATGGTCCGGTTCTACAGCCGTTCGTCTCGCGGCCAGCGCTGTGTCGCGGCGCTTCGGCATGTCATCGGAAAACCAACACCTTCGTTGGCGCACTCAGGCGACTTGCATGACTGCTCAACCAACTGGCCGAAACTCCACGTTGCCGGGCAGGACCTGCCCGGCAACGAACCCGAGGGTGATCAGCATGAAAAGTGTCACTGATGAAGCGCAACGCCGGGCAAGGAAGTAGTTCGTGCTTATGACTGGCGAGACGAACGCTTGGAGATATTGGAAGATCTTTAAGCGTCATCTAGAAGCCCTTTTCTAATCCCGCCGCCTGCATCAACTCTTTCGCCTTAGGAAGGTCCTTTTTGCGCTGTGGCACTGTCGGGGTCCGGGGAGGGATACGCCGGGGCGAAGGGGCTGTCATTGCCGATCGCGACGCGGCTCTTCATTAGGCGCCTCACGAGCTTCTCCCGATTTTGATGAGCATTACGGGCTCCGCGCTGCCGGGCGTGTCAAAAGGGAGGTCTTTCCAGTCTCAACTCATATCCGCTGGAGTTCGAGTTCATCTTTCCCGCGCTAATGCGTCGAGAGCTCCGAACGGCTCGTCCAGGAGGGCCCGGAAGCTCACCGCGACGTACCAAATCCCGAGCGGTGCTACGAGCGCGCTAACGGGATAGAGGGGATATGATCGTGTTGATCATCAGAGTAGCGGCCGAAAAGGTGTCCAGCACACGCGCATGAACGAGCGCGAGGTCGAACACCACCAGAGAGATATCCGCCTGGATCGCTGCCGCATAAGGTGGCAGCAACGAGCATTCCAGGAGCAGAGCTCCCGCATCAGGAGCCTGGTGAACCAGCCACTACGCGACCGAAACCAGATCGTTCGTGACGCGAGTGAAGTCCAACGTCGTCTGTCGTCCCATGCAGTTGCTGCGAATTCCGGACACACCTGCATTCCCAAAACGTGACTCCTTGTGACAACGATAGCTGCCGCTCGAAGGTGACGTGAGGATAGATTGGCTTCATCAGCGGTAATCACGGCGACGCGGCGGTTTCGTCCGGTGTTGCCAAGAGCTGGATGACCCGACGCTCTGCTACGAGACCTGCCGCGGCGATCGCCATGTCCTTCACCGGCGTCGCGTCTGTTGGAAAATTTGGCGCTTGCCCGCGGCAACGCCACCCGCGCCTGCGGCGCACGCTCGGCTGCGTCGATCTGCTGATCGGCGGGTGGGGCTTAGCCACGCTCCATGCAGGCACCCACCATGATCTCTTCGAGATCCTGGAGGATAGCGACGGCGCCCTGGCCGACTGCCGTTACGTCTCGGCGACAGTTGACTCATTGCCACCATGGTCCTCCGAAAATCCGTAGTTCGATTGCAGATGAAAGTTCGACAATCGACTCCGGACGGTGGCCATTCTTTGTGAGCGCATAATTGAGCGCATGCTCGCGCGTCAAGAACAAGCCGCCGAAAGTGCCAGTCTGCGAGCGCGCAATCCAATTACCTCGGCAGTTCCTACCAAGAAAGACAATCGACCCATCATACTAGAGGCGGGTATTTCGGCGCATTTCTTAGCCATAGAAGTTGCACAACGTTCCACAAGGAGCACCCAAGAGGCCACTTATCGGCTTCGATTGCCTGGTTCCGGCGGAAACCGGCTAATCGGGCATGAACCGGAGTGACGCAATATGCATTCGTCGTTGACTACCGTGGACGCGATGGGGACTAGAGCGATTGCTGATCTCAAAGCTAGCCAAGGGAAGTGGCGAGGCATCTTCGGATAGATCGGGGTGACTAGCACTGTGAACTGCATAATGCTCAGCGATTTCTGGTATATCCCCCCTCGAGCGAGACCAAGTTTCGCCGGGACGACCGTGCTTTCCAGGTTGTCACATCGGAGGGCTCCTCCTCATTCCTAGCGTGTTCCACATCATACCCCTCCGCTGCCATTTTCGAGCAGATTGGACCGGAGAAGCTGCACGAGTCCGAACACAGAATCTCATGTATTCTGGTTTTTCTCCGGAAACACTTTTCCCATCGTCCACGGAAGGAAGCGCGACCGTCCTCCGGATTCCGTGCCCACCCTCGGTCCTAGCTCTGACCCGTGACGATGATGAGAGTCGGTTATTCTAATTCATAATGAGCGCGCCGTGCGGAGGCGGTGATTGAGTATCATTAAAATAGTGGGACAAGCTACTACAGTCTCTAGTGGGGAGACAATTCGCGCACATAACGCCAAGGTGTGGAAGCGACCGCGCAACGCGCGTACAGCCATGCTATTCTGAGAGATACGCTCCAGTGTTTGCATAGAATTGTCCGGCGGCCTACTTGCGTAAATAGATCAAAGAAGACGCAGCGCTCCGGCAGGATAGATTGCAAGCGATGTCCGCGCGTCAGCCCACCTTGGGACCAAAGGTCTCTTCACAGAGAGAGGAAACCGCCATCAAGAGCCCCTCGGCACAGACTGCGGGCTCCGATTTCAATCACATTAAGGTCCGGCGCTTGAGTAACTCTTGAACTTCTTCCATAAATTCGAATGCCCTCAATGGGGGTGTTCGTGAGCGGTGATATCCGTGAGCCTTGCCTTCATACGATCCTCTCAAACTGTTCCGCGGCCGGGGGAGGCGGGGGGCAGTCTATCAAAATCCGGTGACCGGGCCGGGCTCAAGCGATGGCCGTCTGTGCAGCTCGACGAAGGCGTGATCTGCTTTTTTTGCTGCAGCCTCTCGCGCCGCAGGACAGACCTTCGGAGAGTTGGATGCTAGCTGCAACTTCAGAGTGGCTTTCCCCGAGGTCCATCGTCTGCAATCTCCCAGTCAGCCGCAGGCTCCTGCACAAGGTCTGCTCCGTGCGGCGCCTTTCACAGAGAAGATCAGCCAAGAAGACGTGATCCACCGCGCTTTCCTCCGCGATATTCACTGGCATCTCGGCGTGCCCCAGTTGGCAAGAAGGGGTACGCCATCTCGAACGACGATGGGAGATGACGCGCTGCCCTCGCCTGAAACGCCGCCATTTAACGCGCTTCTTCCAAGCGCCTCATTCGCAAGCGCAATTAAGGGCAACCAGATCGCTTAATAACGGGACGATGCCTCCGGCTGCTGTTCGCGTTCCCACGGGTTCGGTTGTGGGCGCCCACATCAGTCCCGACGCTCACGGAGTGAGGTGCAACGGTTGTCGGCGTCTCCTTCATTTGACCTCGACGTAGCGCATCGCGCTCAGTGCGCGTTCTGTTCGGGTCCGCGCGCAGAATCCGGGCACAGCAAGCTAACCCAGAGCGTGCTAGCCATACTGAGCAAACGCGGGCGTACTACCAATCTTAGTAGGTTCGCCGGTGCTTGCTTCTCAGCTAACTGAGCAGATCCGGGAGCCTCCCTCACGGGCAAGACACCGCTCCTGAAGAGCTTGTTACAGGTCGATCTGTGAAAGTAATGCGCTCGTTCGGTCGAACCAGCGCTCGAGGAGACAACCATGGATGAAGTAATCAACCAGTCGCGCAAAATGGAAGCTCCGGAAAACCTCGAGTCCAACGTTCGCTCGTACTCACGTTCGTTTCCCGCCATTTTCAGCCGCGCGCGCGGCTCTATTATGCTAACTGAAGACGGCCGAAAGGTCATTGATTTTTTCTCTGGCGCTGGAGCGCTGAACTATGGCCACAACAACCATGCAATTAGGGAGGCTATCACGGAGTATCTAGCATCGGATGCCGTTGTCCATGGCCTTGATATGGCGACTCCCGCAAGGGTTGAGTTTATGCATACTTTCACATCTATCATACTTCGCGACCGGGGTCTGAAATATCGCTTCCAATTCACGGGGCCAACGGGTTCGAATGCCATCGAGGCAGCCTTAAAGCTCGCACGCAAAGTTACTGGGCGTCAAAATATCATTTCGTTTACAAACGGCTATCATGGAATGAGCTTAGGAGCGATCGCCGCAAGCGGCAATCGATTTTATCGCGCAGGTAGTGGCATTTCCCTATGCGGCGCGACCTTCATGCCTTTTGATGGCTATTTTGGTCCAACTGTCGATACCGCCAACTACCTACGAAAGCTATTGGTAGACGAGAGTAGTGGCCTTGATCATCCAGCGGCCATTCTCGTGGAAACCGTGCAAGGTGAAGGCGGGATAAATGTAGCTAGCGAGGAATGGTTGAGGTCAATTCAGGCGATTGCAAATGACGTTGGCGCGTTGTTGGTGGTCGACGATATCCAGATGGGATGCGGTCGGACGGGGGACTTTTTCAGCTTTGAGTTTGCGAACCTGTCGCCCGACATTGTTGCGATGTCCAAGTCGCTAAGTGCGTACGGTCTCCCACTTTCAATGTTGCTGATCAAAGAGGAGTTTGACGCTTGGCAACCAGGTGAGCACACTGGGACCTTCCGAGGAAATAATCTCGCCCTTGTGTCTGCTACCGCCGCTGTCAATGCTTATTGGCGCGACTCAACGTTCTCCCAGCAGATCCAGCAAATAGCGCGACTCATGCGAGAACGGCTCGAAGTCGTTGCAGCGAAGTATGGAAATCGTTTTGTTGTCCGAGGCCGTGGCATGGCTCTAGGCTTTGATTGTCAAACGGCCGAATTAGCTGCGACTGTGACGCGCAAGGCTTTCGAAAAGGGGGTAATGCTCGAACGATGTGGGCCCCTCGACCAAGTCGTAAAGTTTCTGCCGGCGCTCACGATCGACCATGGCACAATGGATGAAGGCTTAGAGCTGTTTGAGCGAGCTTTGGCTGAAACACTGTACGAGGTGAGGATCACGTCGAACTAAAACCCGGTCTTACCGACCAGAATGTAGCTGATGTTAGCACGCGCACCTTGCAAGCCGGCCTCTAGCGCTGCGATCGATATTCGGTCGGCGCCACTACTCTCTAGCAGCGGGTGTGTTCGCCAAAAATTCTGGGAAATCCTCAGTTCGGCGCACTACTCGCGACCATCCTGAGCTTGGACCGCCTCGGTGCGATGGCTACTATGGCTGCTATCGCGCAGACGATTTCCCCAACGTCTGCCCACTTCGTAGACATGCGGTATCTAGCAGAGGTCTTTCCTAGAGCCCGCATTGCTCTCGGATGCTGGCGGGCCGATTACAACGACACACGCCCACGCTTGCAGCTCGGATGGAAAACCCCGTCCGAGTTCGCCATGACCTATCACCCGCGCCGGGGGTCTGGCGCTGCGCTATGCCAAGCGCTCCGCGCCAGCTCCGTAAGCGCTTAGCCGGAGCCCTTGCTTCGGGGTCGGGATAGCTGTGCGAAGAAGCCTCCGGCTGGACGGAGGTTTAGATGGGATTAGACAGCAAAAAGGACGTCCATTTGGACGGCTCATCGGCGGGCTCGGTGAGCCGGCTGGAGGTTCTTGAAGGACCATCGGGGCGCCGCGTACGTTCGGAAGCTGAGAGAGCTCGGATCGTCGCTGAGAGTCTGTTACCCGGTGCCCAGGTGGCCGAGGTGGCGCGCCAGCACGGAGCGACGCGCTGGCAGATCTACGATTGGCGACGGCGATTTCGACAGCGAGGCATGTTGCCGCCGTGCGAGGCGTCGCAGCCGACATTCGCGCCGCTGGTCGTGGAAGGTGCGTTGGAGGAGCGTCAGTTGCCGGCGATCAAGCTTGAGATCGCGATCGGCGATGTCGTGCTGCGGACGGATATGGCCATTGATGCCGAGCAGCTGTCCCGAGTGATCCGCGCGGTGCGAGCGTCACGATGATCGCGGCTGGTGCGGATCTGAAGATTTACGTTGCAACGCGGCCGATCGACTTCCGCTGTGGCCACGATGGGCTTGCGGCGAAGGTGCAGGAGATGCTTCGTCTCGACCCGTTCAGCGGCGCGGCCTTCGTGTTCCGATCGAAACGAGCTGACCGGATCAAGATTTTGGTCTGGGACCGAACGGGCCTGGTGTTGGTGCACAAGCGCCTCGAAGGTTGCAAGTTCGTTTGGCCAACGATCGCGGACGGCGTGATGCGGATGTCGCCGGCGATGTTCGCGGCCTTGTTCGAGGGGCTGGATTGGAGGTTGGTCCGTCCGGAAGAAGCACGGCGCCCGCAGGTCGCTGGATAACTGCGGCAGAATGACTCGGAAGCTATTTTGAACGTGGCACGCGCGGCGGCGATGTGCTCGAAATGGAGCATGAGCATCGCGGCGCTGCGCGACGAAAATGAACGCCTGAAGGCGCTTTTGGCGCAAACGCAGGTGGCCTTGAGCGAGCATCAGGGGGCGCTGGCGGCGTCGGAGGAAGCCCGACGCCGGCTGGAGGTCATTCTCGGCGAATTGCGACGCGACAAGTTCGGCGCGAAATCCGAGAAGCTGCGACCAGATCAGTATCATTTGCCGCTCGAAGACGTGGAGATCGCGCAGGGCATCCTGGAGGCCGCGCAGGAGAGAGCCGAGAAGGTCATCCAGGGCCGATCGCGAAACGCGGCGGATCAAAGCTCTCATCGCAATCGCGGCTGCTTGCCTGCCCATTTGCCGCGGGTGGAGCGGATCATCGAGCCTGCGAGCACGCTCTGCCCGTGCGGTTGCGGCGCCATGACGATGATCGGCGAGGACGTCAGCAAGCGCCTCGACGTGATCCCGGCGCAATGGCGGGTGCTGGTCACGCGCCGCCCGAAATACATCTGCCCGCTGCTCCGGCCCTGTCGTGCAGGCGCACGCGCCGGAGCACGTCGTACCCAGCGGGCTGCCGACCGAAGCGGCCATTGCGCACGTGATCGTCTCCAAGTTTGGTGACCATACGCCGTTTTACCGCCAGTCCGAGATCTATGCGCGCCAGGGCATCCGGCTTGATCGGGCAACGCTGGGCAACTGGTCCGGTCGCGCCTGCTTCCATCTTCAACCCATCGCGGACCACATGCGCCGCCACCTGGCCATGGCGGATCGTCTGTTCATGGACGAAACCACGGCGCCGGTACTCGCGCGGCCAAACGAAGAAAGGCTACTTCTGGGCGATCGCCTCCGACGACCGCGGCCACAGCGGCCCAAGTCCGCCGATCGTGCTGTTCCGATATGCCCCCGGTCGCAGCGGTGCCCTTTGCGGAGCAGTTCCTGGATGGCTTTGGCGGACGCTTCCTGCAATGCGATGCCTATGACGGTTATGACCGGCTGACCGAAGTCGCTCGACTGCAAGGGCCGTGGACGCTCGTGCATTGCTGGAGCCATTTGCGCCGGCGCTTCGTCAAATTGGCCCGCAACAGCAAATCGCCGATCGCCGAGGCCGCCGTTCGGCACATCGCACAGCTTTACGCCATCGAGGCCATGGTGCGCGGCTCATCGCCGGACATCCGGCTCGCCGCGCGAAAGGAGCATTCGTTGGCTCTCGTCGCCACTTTGAAAACGTGGTTCGAGAAGCAGCTGTCGATGATCTCCAGCGGCTCGACACTTGCCGAAGACATCCGCTATGCGCTGAATCACTGGCAGGGGCTGACCCGCTTCCTCGAAGACGGGCGCCTCGAGCTCGACACCAACCCGGTCGAGAACGCCATCCGGCCAGTTTGCCTGACCAGGAAAAATGCGCTCTTCGCCGGTCATGAAATCGGGGCAGAAAACTGGGCCTTGCTCGCGTCGCTCGTCGCCACCTGCAAGCTCAACGACGTCAACCCGGCTGCCTACATCGCTGAAACACTCGAGGCGATCATCGACGGCCATCCCCATAGCAGGATCGAAGACCTCATGCCGTGGAGATTCCGCAAAACGTCAAGCCAGCCTCAATAGGGTCCCGGCTAGGCGCTTACCCAGCTCCCGTCGCTAACACCGCCCATCCGGGCACCCCCAACAGCCGGCGCGAACTCAGGATTGGATAAAAACTTGGGGGCAAGGTCAGAAATGCTGATGATAGATAATCTCGGTGAATGAGAATACGACAATTGCTGAGCAGCATTCCGAACGCACTCGGAGAGCGGATCACAGCGGCCGGATGCAGCGCCAACTCCGAGGGCATCGAAAAACGATCAATCGATCAATCGTAACCGGCATGAGGCCTCCACCTCGTCATCGCGCGGTTCGCTTGGGATACAGCCTGGCATGAGGTGATAGGTGGAGGTGAAGCGATGGTAAATGCCATGCTTGATGCCAGGCAGGAAGGCGACTCTTATCGTCGCGTCGAGGTGATCACTGGGGAGCGCCGGCGGCGACGGTGGACGAGCGAGGAGAAGGCCCGGATCGCTGCGGAGAGCTTTGAGGAGGGTGCGAACATCTCCGAGGTGGCGCGGCGCAATGGCGTTTCCCGCGGACTGCTCACGGTGTGGCGACGCCAGGTAGCGGCGGCGGTAGCCGGCAAAGCCCAGAACTTCGTGCCGATCCAAATTGGTGCCGAGAGCGATGGCGGGAGAGCTGGCGAGTCCGAGTGTATTTCGCCGGTACAGATGAAGCCCTTTGAGATTGCCGCGCCGCCGGGCAAGGTCTGTGGAGTGGTCGAGATCGAGATGAACGGGGCGCGCATCCGGGTCGAGCCGGGCGTGGAGCTGGCGACGCTTGCGACGGTGCTGGCCGCGCTTCGAGGGATCCGGTGATCGCGCTACGGTCTGACCTCAAGGTGGTGCTGGCGGCCCAGCCGGTCGACTTTCGCAAGTCGGTGCACACGCTGTCGGCGCTGGTGAGCGAAGCCCTGCGCGCGAACCCGTACTGCGGCGACGTCTTCGTGTTCCGCAGCAAGCGCATGGACAGAGTGAAGCTTCTGGCGTGGGACGGCAGCGGCATGGTGTTGGTAACGAAGTGGTTGCACCAAGGACGTTTCACCTGGCCGCCGATCCGCGACGGCGTTGTGCATCTCAGTGCGACGCAGCTTGCGATGCTGCTCGACGGGCTTGAGTGGACGCGTGTGTCGCCTAAGTCTGTGAAGCAGCCGACCGTTGTCGGCTGAGGGGTGAGGATTTCGCTGGAGCACGGGTCGCGCGGATGTATCGTCTGATCATGGCGATTCGTCCCGACGCTCTCCCGACCGATCCGGCGGCTCTGACCGAGATGGTGCTCGCGCTTGACGCTGAGAACGAGAAGCTGCGCGTAGCAATGCAGACGCTCAAGGAGATGATCTTCGGGAAGCGCTCGGAGCGACTTGCGGTGCTCGTGGACAAGCAACTCGCGCTTGAGCTGGGCGATCTCGAGACCGACGCCACGTTGCCTGTGCAGGCCAACGACGATGCGCCTGCGGCGAAGCCGCCCGGCAAGGTGCGCAAGAAGGCGCGCCGCAACATCGGCGCACTCCCAAAGCACCTGCCGCGCTGCGAGCAGGTGCTGGAGCCGGAGGCAACCGCGTGCCCGTGCTGCCAGGGTCAGCTCCACAAGATCGGCGAGGATGTCAGCGAGGTGCTGGACATCATCCCGGCGATCCTGCGGGTGCTGCGCACGATCCGTCCCAAATATGGCTGCCGCAGCTGCACCGATGGTGTGGTCCAAGCGAAGGTGCTGCCGCGCCTGATCGAGAGCGGCATGGCCTCGACCGCACTCGTGAGCCACGTGGTGGTCTCGAAGTTCGCCTGGTATCTGCCGCTGTACCGACAGGTGCAAATTCTGGCCGGCCAGGGTGTCCATCTCGACCGGGCGACGCTCGCCGGCTGGGTGAAGCGTGCGGCCTGGTGGCTCAGGAGCCTCTATGAGCTCCAGCTGCGCACGATCCAGGCCGCGCCGCGCGTGTTCTGCGACGAGACGCCGATGCCGGTGCTCGATCCCGGACGACATCGCACCCGCATCTGCCAGTTCTGGGCGCATGCGATGGATGACCGGCCATGGGGTGGCCCCGCGCCGCCGGCGGTCGCCTACGTGTTCGCCGACGGCCGCGGCACGGAGGAGATCGCCGGACAATTGACGGGCTTTTCCGGCATTCTGCAGGTGGACGGTTATGCCGCCTACAAGGCGCTCGCCCGCGGTCATGGCGGCGCGATCCAGCTCGCCTTTTGTCTCGCCCATGCCCGGCGCAAATTCGTGGAGGTCTACAAGACGACGCAGTCGCCGTTCGCGCGCGAGGTGATCGAACGGCTGCAAGCGGTCTATGCGCTCGAGGCGGAGATCCGCGGCAGCGGTGCCGAGCAGCGGCTGGCCGCCCGCCGCACCGGGGCCGCTCCGTTGATGGCGGCGCTCAGGGCACGGCTGACCGCCATGGTCGACCAGCTCTTCTCCCAGTCGAAGCTGATGGAGGCCATCAACTACGCGCTCAACCACTGGGACGGGTTGACGTTGTTTCTCCGCGACGGCCGCGTCGAGGTCGACAGCAATACGGTCGAGCGTTCCATACGCCCGATTGCCATGGGGAGGCGCAACTCGTTGTTCAGCGGCAGCGAAGGCGGTGCCGAGAGCTGGGCGATCCTGGCGTCAATCGTGAACACCGCAAAGCTCCATGAGCTCGATCCGCAGGGCTATCTGACCGACGTGCTGGAGCGCATCGTCTGCGGGCGCACCAAGAGCCATCAGCTCCACGAGCTGCTTGCCTGGAACTGGAAGGCTGCCCGCCAGCGCACTGCGCAGGCAGCCGCGTGAGCCCACGTCGCCATAAAGCATCGTCGTCGATGGCCGCCGTCGCGATGCCGCTTACGGACCTCGAGCGATGGCTCCAGGCTCGCGTCGATCGGCATCCCGCCGCCACCAATCTCCCCATGCTCGACGGTTACGTCGCCGCGATCGTGGCCGGACCGGTGTCGATGAGCCCGCTCGACTGGATCTGCCCGCTGCTCGCCATCGATGCCGACGCTTTCAACCACGGCGGCACCCCGGAGTTTGCTGCGATCTCCGCCGTCGCGCTGCGCCATAACGAGATCAGCCAGATCCTTTCGACCGCGCCTGCCCAGTTCGCCCCGATGCACCGGCGCAAAATCAATGGCGACGTCGATCCGCGTCCCTGGTGCCAGGGCTTCCATGCCGCGATGCGGCTCAGGCTGTCGGCGTGGGCACCGTTGCTGGACACCAGCAATGTCAATCACGGCCTGCTACTGCCCATTCTGTTGCACTGTCGCGACGATCAGGGGCGGCCGATGCTTGGACCACCCCGAAGCGGCCGCGAGACCGCCGACTTTCTGCGTAACGCCCACGCCGATATTCCAGCGGTCGTCGAGGCCATGCGCCAATATTGGATGCCGATCCGCTACCCACGCGCCCGCTGATCACCGCAGACGTGGGAGCTCATGCCGGTTACGATCAATCGGCCTTCCGCTCGAGCTCGATCAGGCTATCCGGCATGGGCATGTCGAGACTTGGATTTCCGGCATGGCTTTACCTGCGATTGCCTGCAGACCCCCCGCCACGCTGACGGTTGCTTCAATCCCTGAGAGAATCTGTGTTTCGCGTTTTGCCCATTTGGCAGCCCATGATCTTGCGCTTCTTGTCGAGGTTCTCGCGCATATCGTTGAACTTTCGACGACAGCTTCCACCCGCTGCCGAAACTTTGTGCCCGTCAGGTATTGGTAGACCAGCTTTATCTTGGTCTGCTGCTCCGGCTGGACCAAGCGGGCGCTGCTGATGCCGATAAATACCTGACGAAGAACGGAGCTACGGGTACAGCGCATCTGTGGATGCGTCACCCAGACTTCGTCAATAAGATCAAAATGCTCAACATGCTTGGGCAGCGCTTGTGACCCGATGAGCGCGACGTCGGCAGCGTTTGGCCGCCGGAGCTCGCGCTTTCCAAGCCATCCTCACTCCACGGTAACTCTTGGACTTCCAGACTATCACACTGACCGGTTGCCGATGGCGCCGCTAATTCAGCGCCCCATACTGCCTCGTCTACCTTCTTTCGGCTCACTGAATGGCTGAATTGATCAAGCCAGCGTGTCGCATGGCTTCGCGAATCTGCATTTGTGTCGTTACGCTAACCGGTACCATTGGCAGTCTCAACATTGGCGAACATTTACCAACTAACGACAACGCGAACTTGGCTGGCGCAGGACTCGTCTCAGCGAATAGGCCCACATGCAAGGGTGTCAGCTTGTCTTGCAATTCGAGCGCGGTCGCGTAGTCTCCGGCCAGACACGCATTTTGCAGGCCCGCACAAATGCGCGGCGCGACATTGGAGGTTACGGAGATCCATCCGTGGCCGCCATGAGCCATAAAGCCGAGAGCGGAAACGTTCTCTCCCGATAATTGAATAAAATCGGGCCCCATTGCCACGCGCTGCTGCGAAACGCGCCCCAAATCGTTGGTCGCATCCTTTACCCCGGCGATGTTCTTCAAATCATAAAGCCGTTTCATCGTCTCCAGCGACATATCGATGACAGAACGACCTGGAATATTGTAGATGATTATAGGAATTCCGATGGTATCGTTAATTATCTTGAAGTGCTGGAAGAGGCCTTCCTGAGTTGGGTTGTTGTAGTACGGCGTTACGATCAATACCGCCTCGGCGCCCACTTTCTCCGCGTGTTTCGATAAGTCGATTGCTTCTGACGTGGAGTTTGAACCAGCACCGGCGATTACGGGCACCCTTCCCTTGGCTTCATGAACGCACCACTCGACCAGCTGCTTATGCTCGGCGTGCGAGAGCGTCGGACTCTCACCGGTAGTCCCGACAGGGACCAACCCATGCACGCCCTCCGAAATCTGCCATTGAACAAGATTGCGGAACGCCTCCTCATCCAGATTGTCTTCATCAAAAGGCGTAACCAGCGCAGTAAAACACCCTCGAAAATGCGCTTTCTTTGTCATTGGTGTCCTCTCCAATTTTTTAAGGCTGCGAGGGGTTCTTCCCTGTCGGTAGTCCCGGCATGGAGTTCGGCCTCTCGAGCGATAACGGAGTGTCTCTTGCCACGAGCAATCGTCGTGAACATCTCTCGCTTAATTGAGATAGTACGGTTCGACTGATATCGATTAATGCAACGAGGCACCTATCGACGCCCGAATTCGGCATAGCTGCTCCGCTCATGATGGATTTCGTCATGAAAGGCCCCGCAAAGAAGCAGTTACTGGACTCCTCAAAGATCGGAGCGGACGGCAAAAAATGCTACGAGGCCGTCTAAGCATAATCAGGCGATGAATGATGGACGATCAAGTACCCGCCGCCCCTTCGAACGCACAAGAAACCGTCCTCGGCGCGCCCGCTGCGGCAGACAGCCCCACTTTTGCCTCCTGATCACCGCTAGGGTCGGTGATCAGCGATGCATCCATCGACGACGACCCTTCTGAGTTTGATGCAGGCGGACGACGCGCTCGAGTCACCCAGAACAGAGTTTCGTCTCGCCTCCTCTCTCGTTAGACCGGGCTTATTCGAGGAACTCTCTAATTGCGGTGCGCAGTTCAGCTGTCCGAAGAGCCACATCCGAGGATGCCTCTTTCACGTTTACGGCAGCCTGGTTGACACGACCCCTTGTTGTTTGGCGGCACTACACCTCTGCGGGAACAACAGTAACTCTTTACCGGGCTCGTCTGCGCAAGATGGCAACGGCTGATATTGTTAGGCACATCGAAGGGATACAGATCGCCACGGCTGAATGTGGTCAACAGAGTGGCTACCGAGATCGGCACCGCCGTTCAGCAGTTGGACGCGACAACGATAGGCATTGGCAATTTGACGCAGCGGAAGGCTGGCGGTACACATCACGTGGAATCCAACCTGTCTACCGTGGTGAGCGCGCCTCTATCGTCGCATCCAAGGCCGAGAGATTGGTCTGCTCGGCGATTTTCTTTATAAGCGTGATTACCTCACCTCCCCTATCTTGCTCGATGCGACCGTTAAATCCGCGGCGCGGATCGCGGCGTCTTTTGTTCGCCCAGCCGCTTGACTGAATGTCGTATTCAGCGTCCGTCCCTGCTGAGCAATTGCCGAAATAGACAGCGCGAACTCATTTTCGGCACCAGAGATCGCCTTGACATTCGAGTACGTTTGCTCAGATGCAGCGACCGCGTTTGAGACCTGGTGTGGCAGCTCGCTTGCTGGAATTTATCACCGATCAAGAACTCTTACCGCCAATGGGGGGGATCTGAGAAAGTAAAAGGTCCCTGGCGGGCATGCCGGGGACCTTCTTGGAGGTCAAGTTAGATTTATAGAGCCGCTTCTTGTCTCCTTTTCCTAGTTGGATAAAAATTTACCAGTTGCGCTGGGCACGGAACATCACCTGCAGAGCGCCCTGGTCCTTCAGTTCGTACGCGCCGGCCGGCTTGGCAATGCCTGACTGCAACGGCAAGGTCACCGTACTTCCGCTCGCGTACTTTTGGTCGAGGATCGCGTATGCGACTTCGGACGAGAAGGTCAGATTCTTCACAGGCGACCAGCGGGTGATCAAACCGACCACCGAATAGTTGAAGTCGGGGTTGCAACCAGCCAGGCCGGTGGACAGCGCAAGGGTTCCGACGAACGCACCGCAGATATACCCCTTCGCCGTGCTGTTGTACCGAACAGCACCGAAGCCGCCCCAGATGGCAGTGTTCCAATAGGGGTTCCAGTTATGGGTGTAGGCGCCGTTCATACCGTAAGTCGTCGTTAATTGCTGGCCGGCACCAGCAACGAAGACTGAGTCAGAGACACCTGCCAGGCCGACGCTTTGGTAAGCTCCTGCCAACCCGCTAGCGCCATACATGGCGAAAGTGAACGGCATATACTGCTGGAAGTTATACACGCTAGCACCGTTCGTATACACTCCTTGGACATTGATCGTGTCACCGGCCCCGGTCGGGACATTTTTGATGGACAGTGCAAGCTGGCCAGCCCAGCCCCACTTGTCGCCTGGATGACCCGTCGTTTCGTCCGCACCATAGTAGCCAGCATGGTTGTCATGCGCGACGACCGACGCCTGGAAAAGGCCCCATGCCTGGTCGACACGCAGCATCGCGACGAGATCAGGAGACCTCGAACCGCCGATGTTGCCAGCACCGTAAGTACCGGTGGCGAGCCCTGCGGCAGTCGCACCGCTCACGTTCCAAATGTTTGTTGTACCACGAGCGACCTGATCTTCGGCCGAGAAGCTAGCTGTGATGCCTTGGCCGAAGTCAGCCGTATAGGCGAACTGATTAACGGCCTCCCACCCACCGCCGCCAGGCAGACCATCGAATCCATTTCCAGGATAGTTAGTCCAGGGCGAAGAGAACTGTGACTGCGCTCGGCCGAGCGTAAAACCGGCGAACTGCATGAACGCGTAGTAGACGGAGAGCGAGCCGCCAGAGATCGTACCGCTACCGCTTCCTGCCGGGTTGGTCCCGGTATAAGCCGTCGCGCCATTGATGGCAGTCGTACCGGCACCGCCATAGCCACCGGCCGTCCAGGTGAAGGCGAGCTCAGCGTACGTACGCAGAACGCCGTATTCGGTCGCCGTCCGCGTATCGACGCTTTGGTCGTAACGCGATTGAGCCGTGTAGTAGTTGCTAAGGCGGTTGTGCGCACCACCGAGGCCACTTGCAGCCGCGCCCCAGACGCTATTCGTGCCGAGCTGCGCTGAAGCGCGCAGATAGCCACCGAGTTTGAGACAGGTATCCGTACCCGGGATGTAGTAGAAACCGGCGCCATACAGTGAGCAGATTTTCACATATTCAACGGCCTTGGCCTTCACAGGAAGGTCGGCAGCATGGACCCCGGCGCTAGAAAAGATTGCCGCAGAACCGAGCATAAGACTCTTCGTCAGTTTCATGAATAAACCTCCAAGTTGGAAACGTCGTTTCCGTCCTTCAAAGATCCGCCGCTGCTAGCCTCACCTAACTAGGCGGGTGCTTGACGGACGACGTCGAGGCGCCCCCTCTCCGTCAGCCCAAGGTCTAATTCGCTCCATCAATTGTAGCAATTAATTAATTCTCACAATTACTACTCGGTGTGTTGATGTTACCATTTGGCCACACCTAGCCTCACTCTCCGTTGCAAGCCCCCAGAAAGCAAAAAAAGGAACCCCCAGGGGGCATCCCGGAGGTTCTCATTGGAGATTTTACATGACCGTTGAAGAGATCCCTTAAACGATCTGACATCGATACTGCCAATATTACTTGCAATTGTCAATTGATATTTTACATGGCGCCTATGCCGTAGGCAGCCCTTTCAGGAGGCACAGAACCGAGATACCTGTGAGAGGGGCAGTCACGCAGCGGCCCGGGGTCACTGGGGTTTTGGCGGAATAACAACATGGCTGAAAAACCAACGATCGACAGGGCCGTTAGGGACTTCATCTGGAACGTTGTCGAGATCCATTCCCAACTTGAGGAAATACATAAGAGCTGGGCAGAGCTACTGGGCTTAACCGAGCCACAGTGGTTGATCCTTATGGCTATCGACGAACTCGATGAAGGTCGCGGTGTCTCGGGGACAGCGGTTGCAAGCAAACTCCGAATTCATCCCGCGCTCGTTACCAATCAAACTAAAAAGCTTGAAACAATGGAGTTTCTGACGCGCGAGCAATCACCAGATGACGCAAGGTTCGTTCAAATGTCCCTGACTGAGAAAGCTCGCGCAGAAATCTCGAAGCTCTCGACCAGGAGGGAAGCTCTCAACTCCACGTTATTGGAGGGGCTGGACGGGGCGTCACTAGACTATCTCAATAAGCGGCTAACCTCGATCGCCAAGAACAGCCGATTGGCATCGCAAAAGCTGAGTATTGGCGTGTTGTAGGCCTGAATGGATGAGGGCCGCATCAGTCTGGCCGCTTCCACCACTTGCCTCCGGATGAAGATGGACCTGATCTCTGCAGCCAGCGCCGGGGGCGGCCGACAACTACTTGACTCCATCTAGGAGTACATTCTTTGGACTGGGTCGCATCGCTCACGTCCACTGAGCATACATCCAGGAGCGCCGTTGGAGGCGCCGAAGCCGACGACACTCCTACGTTGAATTTTGTGAGAGCCTCTGCGATAGCCAACTGAAGATGCAGTCATCTGAGCTAATGAAGTTGTCAACCTCCTCGCCTTGGCTTCCTCGAATGAGTTGCGGCACGACCAAGTCCACGTCGATGTGCGCTGCCATGCAAACAGCCTGTAGTTTGATCGCCTCAGACACGCTGACGACCCCGCGCCCACCGGCGACCACGAGTGTTGGACAATTTAATAGTCTAGCCAGCCGTGAGCGATATGCAGACACCATGTCGTTATCTGCGCCATCATCGGTGGACGTCATCCAACCAATGCATTTTAGGGAGCGTGCCCAATTCCAAATGCCACCATCACAGACCGCCGCAGCAACTCGGCGATCGTATGCGGCAAACTCAGTGGCTGGAGAGGCCGATAGTCCGTCTCCATAAACGCCGATCCGACTACTATCAACGTCCGATCGAACCGACAAATGATCCAAACAATGAGACAATACGACTTCCGATTCACCTCGCGCGCGATTGACCACGTCCGTGCCAGAGATAGTCAGGACAGACATGCCGCGGCCAACCACCACGGGCAAGAGCCTGCCCAGCAGGGTCGCGGCCTTCTCTTCTTCGCTGCTGATGCAAATGACCGCCGGCGCGCGTGAGTTGGGGCCACCAGCGGGCAAATAATAGGCTAGCACCTCCCCCAGATCGTCGCACTCAATCCGTACGCTCTCCACCTCCTGGCCGAAGGATAATCCGATCCTCTGAAGGCCAACTTCGATTTTGCCGGACACGTCTGCGCTCTGTCGATCACCGTCAGGCACTAGCCTCCTGGCAACCTCAAAGGCGGTGAGCGCGCAAAGCGAAGCCTCCGTAGCTTCATCGAACTCCTTTTTGCTTATGTTGAGGTCAGCGATACGGCAATAAGCATCTCCAGTCCCGGTCCATGTTGTGACCCAGCCCTGCCGAACCATCTGGACGCATTGATCTGCCGGCGTTAGACTTTCCAGAAACGCCGAAGCGCTCCGTCGTACGGACGCAAGGTCGCCCCGAACATGAGGCCAAGCACCAAAGTCCATTGATTGCCCCTAGGTGAAGATCCTTAACTCCTTCGCACAGCTTGAGCCCGACATTCAGCTGCTCCTGTGGAGATCGACTTATTGGGGGAGAATTGCTTCTCAAGGTCGTGTTGTCTTCATCTCCTTGTAACAAATTTACCAACAACTGCGCGCCGAAATATCCCAATAGCGAGGCGTTCAACTTAGAAAATCTGTATCCGCAGGCGGCTGCACGAGTTTTTTATGCGTGCGATCGTCTGGCCTTGGAGAAGGAAGAAATGCGATACGAGTCCTTGGTAGCGCAACCCAAGATCCCAGGCGTTTAAGATCGATTTTCTAACCGCAAAGTAGGCCGTTTAAGCAGTGGTCTCAAAAAGGGTGCCAGCAACCTTCGCCCTTGACCGCCACCAAGTGACGTACAAAAAGATTAGCCAAACCACAGGCAGAAGCACGAGCATCGATGCTACCGCGGCAATTGTGGGATCGATCTCATGCCGTATATTTTCCCACATCTTCAAAGGCAGCGTGCGGACCGAGAATCCGCTGACCAGCGACGTTTTGACGACTTCGTCGAAAGAGTGAAGGAAAGCAAACAAGGCACCGCCGATGATGCCCGGCTGCACCAGCGGCACCGTCACTCTCGTAAAAGTTCGAAGTGGGTCAGCCCGCATACTTTTTGCAGCCAGCTCCTAGCGAGCGTGCCGACTATTGTTGACAAGAAGGACCGCCACAGCGATCTGGATGCTGGTCCAGGCCGCTTGAGTCCAAGAGGGCGTGCTGAAGAACGAGTGGTAGCACTGGAGTGAAAAAGCTGATGGCGGAAACTGTAGCGTAGGTCCGGCACTGAACGACATGACAATGACCACAACGCTCGGAAACAACAGGTAAAACATAACGATCGCGACAAAGGCCGGCCCGACAATTTTCCACAAGCCCTTGTTACTCCCGCCCTGGTAGAGCATCGCGGCCCAGCGCTTCGCCCTAAAGCGACCGGCGAGCTCACTGAGATGGTGCATCGGAGAGACGAATGAGCGCCACCGGTTCCGAGACAACTTCAATCCTGGTCTCGGCGCGCGAGCCTGATTGCCGGACAGATCTAGCTCAAAAATCGCGAGCATAAGCCCGGCTAGTCCCAGGAGAATGAACGCAGAGGCAGCGATGCGCCCGAGATCAAAAGAGTTATCGACTTGAGCCGCGATAAAAATTTGAGAGCATGGCGTCACCTAAACCGCCTAGCGCGGCTGGCGTTATATAGAAGCCAAGACAAAGGATGAAGACCAACAACGAGCCACTGCGAACGCCTGGCAAGCTAAGGGGGAAAAACACGCGCCAGAACGCAGCGAAGGGGCGTGCACCCATACTACGGGCCGCTGCTGCAAGCGACTTGTCAATCCCCAGCATTACACTCACCAGGGGGAGAACCATGACCGGCAGCATGATGTGGACCATGCCGATTTAGACTGCCATACGATTGTAGATGAGCGGTATAGGGCTAGTGATGAGCCCGAGATCGAGCAGGAGATTATTGATTAGGCCTCGATCGCCAAGAATTACGATTCAGGCGTAAGTGCGCACGAGAAAACTGGTGAGATACAGAGCTACGACGAGCACCAGAACACCATGCGCACGCGCTTCGAGGAAGCCGCGATCAAATATGCCGTGGGATATCCTACAAAGACACAAATCGCTGTAGCAATGACGCTCACCTCAACGGTCTGCAAGAGCACACGGACATTCGCCGCCCGGCAAAAAAAGCCTCGTAATTTATGAGCGAGATCGCCGGCGCATTGATGCTGGTCAGAAATAGGAGAACGGCGGGCACACCAAAAACAGCAAGCAGAATGGCCAAAGCAGGAAGTGTAAACGCAATGGACATTCGGCCAAGCTTGTGAAGAACGTTCATGACCATTGTCCTTTGTGGCCTTCTACTCAGCAACGAATCGCACATCGGAACGCAGCCACTCAAGCCTGGCCTCCTCGCCCGGTTGCAGGGCCGGTCGTCCCGATACGACGGGCTCGCGCGCGACAAGCATGGTACTGCCGACACGCACGTGATATTTTCGAAGGGGTCCCGCGTAGATCATATTTTGCAAGATGCCGACGACGGCCTGGCGTAGATCCGCATCAGCCCGCTCAGGCGCATCGAGTGCGGCGACACAAATGCGCTCCGGCCGTATCATGGCAATCGTGCCGGACGGTTGCGCGGTCTCGGATTCGATCAAGAAACCAGGGTTCTCAAGAATGTTCGCCTCGCCCAAAAACTTCGCCACAAACTGCGTTGTCGGCCGGTCGTAGATTGCCTCGGGCGTATCAGTCTGCTCGATCTCGCCGGCCCGCATCACAACGATGCGATCCGACAGCGTGGGCGCTTCGTCCTGGTCATGCGTTACGGAAACCGTGGTGATGCCGAATTCCTTGTGCAGGGTCTTGATTTCGCTCTGCATCTGTTCGCGCAAGTTGCGGTCCAGTGCGCCGAGCGGCTCATCGAGCAGAAGAATCGGCGGATCTGCTATCAGAGCGCGAGCCAACGCAACGCGCTGTTGTTGGCCTCCGCTCAGTTGCGACGGCATACGCTCCTCCAGACCATCCAGATACACGCGCGCGAGAATTCGATCCACCCGCGTCACCCTCTCAGCAGCGTTGATGCCACGCATTTCGAGCGGAAACTCAAGATTGCGGCGCACGTTCAGGTGCGGAAATAGGGCATAGCTTTGAAACACAATGCCCTGATCGCGTCGGCAGGAGGGGAAGGCGGCAACAGATTTTCCAGCGATGAAGATATCGCCTTGAGTTGGCGCCTGGAAGCCCGCAGCATTAGAGTGGTTGTCTTGCCTGAACCACTTGGACCAAGAATGGTCAAGAACTCGCCGCGGGAAACGCTCAACGAGAGGTTCTTGACTGCAGCAACTGATCCGTAGGTCTTGGTTACGTTCCGAAACTCGATTTGTGCGAGAGCCACTTCTCTTTCCTTCGCTTCATCGTCGGCAATGGAGACGACACCATTGACAGCCACGGTCGCAAGAACCGTTAGCAGGTCGCTGATTGATGAAAGCTAGGGCGTTCGACATGACGGCTCCTTCAACACAAGAAAATGCCCGGCGACCGATGCATGCGGTCGCCGTGCGATGAGGTTCAAGGCCTTCAGGATCAGCTAAGAATCCACTCGTTCCAGCGCTCGCGGAGCCGCTCGGAATTGGTCTTTCCGTCCGCTCTTTTCTGACTATACCCTGCCCGTTGATGACAATGCCGGTCGTCAAATAGTCGGGATGGCTGGGGAATTTACGCGCTAGTGTCCTAAACCAGAAGTTCGCAACATCGCGTCGTGTTGTACCGGGGCATTTGTAACGGCAGAAGCGCTCGATGGAAGCAAGGATGTCGTCGGCTGACTTGGTCCACCGGAACGGCTTGGGATCAGCGTTATGTCGTTCGATGAAGGAGGCGATGTCCGCCCTGAGGGTGGCTACGCTGCGATAGACGCCGCGCCTGATCTTCTTATCGGTAAGCTGCGGATTCCGCTCGATGTCGCCCATCGTTCCGAGATGATCTCGCCCACCATTCCGATTTGAAGTCGCCCACCCGTTCCGAGACGATCTCGCCCGGCATTGAACGAACCCGCTACGCGGGAGTGGAGGCAAGCCTGCTGTACTGAGGTGTCCTGTCTGAGAGGATGTTGGTCTTCGCACCACCCCTCTCAAGACAGGAGACCCAGATGGCTACGATGAGCCCTCTTCGGCAGCGTATGATCGAGGACATGACGGTCCGCAATCTGTCGCCGTCGACTCAGCAATCCTATATCTATGCGATCGCAAAGTTTAGCCGCCATTTCGGCGACGCCCCGGACCGGTTGAGTTTCGAGCAGGTCCGTGCCTACCAACTGCACCTCATCGGCCAAAAGCGTTCGTGGTCCCACATCAATCAGGTGGCCTGCGCGCTGCGGTTCTTCTACGGCATCACACTCGGGCAGACGGAGGCATTCGAGCGGATCATCGGCGGCCAGAAGCCCGACAAGCTCCCCCTCGTGCTTAGTGCCGAAGAGATCGAGCGCTTTCTGGACGCGGTTACAGGGGTGCGCAACCGCGTCGTGCTGGCGACGGCTTATGCGGCTGGCTTACGGGTTAGCGAGGTCGTACGCCTGAAGGTGAGCTCGATCGACAGCAAGCGAATGTTGATCCACATCGAGAACGGCAAGGGCGGCAGAGATCGTTACGCGATGCTTTCTCCTCGGCTGCTGGATATTCTGCGTGCGTACTGGACGCGAACACGGCCGGGGCTGTGGCTATTTCCAGGCCAAGACCCAAGCGAACATGTCAGCGTCCGCTGCGTCCAGGCGGCCTGCCGCGCCGCCCGCCGACGCGCTCGGATTGCCAAGCCGATCACTGTCCACACGCTCCGGCACTCCTTTGCGACTCATCTCCTGGAAAGCGGGATCGACATCCGCATCATTCAGGTCTTGCTCGGACATGCCGACCTCGGATCGACCGCCCGCTACGCGCAGGTTGCGACCAATCTGCTCGCTCGCACGACCAGCCCATTCGATGGGCTCTCCATCACGGTGATCCCACCCCACTAAGCCGCGCATATGCGCCCCGTGCTTGAGGTGGCGGACATCTTCCGCCGCCACGGCGCTGCGTTCCGTACCGCGCAGGGCTCTCGGCTCACATCCGACCAGCGCCGTGTGATGGCAGCCATCGAGGCGTGCCGCACAGCGACGCTCGGCGGCCATGTCGAGCGGTGCGACGACTGCGGCCTGGTTCGCGTCGCGTACAACAGCTGTCGCGATCGGCACTGTCCAAAGTGCCAAGGCCTCGCGCGCGCCCAATGGCTCGCCGATCGCCAAGCCGATCTGCTGCCGGTCCCCTATTTCCATGTTGTCTTCACCGTGCCGGCGCCAGTAGCCGCTATCGCGCTGCAGAACAAGGCGGTGGTCTACGACATCCTGCTCAAGACGGCGGCCGAGACGATCCGTCTCATCAGCGCCGACCCGAAGCATCTCGGTGCCGAGACTGGGATGATCGCCATTCTCCACACCTGGGGGCAGACCCTGACGCATCATCCGCATGCCCATTGCCTCGTGCCGGGCGGCGGGATTGCCCCTGATGGAAGCTGGGTTGGCTGCCGCTCCGGCTTCTTCCTTCCCGTTCGCGTCCTGTCACGATTGTATCGTCGGCTATTCCTGGAGCGCCTCCAGGCGGCGTTCGATAGCACCAAGCTCCAGTTCTTCGGCCACCTCGACCACCTGAGTGAAGCGGCTGCATTCGCCCGCCATCTAAACGCCCTCCGCAAGGTCAAGTGGGTCGTCTACGCCAAGCGTCCCTTCGGCGGACCAGAACAGGTTCTGGCGTATCTCGGGCGCTACACCCATCGCGTTGCGATCGCCAACGGCCGGCTCATCACCTGTGAGCAGGGCCACGTCCGCTTCCGGTGGAAGGATTATCGCGCCGGCAACAAATCCAAAGTGATGACGCTCGAGACTGACGAGTTCATCCGTCGCTTTCTGCTCCACGTATTGCCGAAGGGGTTTCGCCGCATCCGTCATTTTGGCTTCCTGGCGAACGCCTGCCGCGTCGCCAAACTCGCGCGCATCCGAGCGGCGCTAAAGGCGCCGCAACCACCTCCGCCTGCCGAAGCTGTCGACTATCGTGAGCGCTGCGCCATCCTCATTGGTCACCGCCTCGACTTGTGCCCCATCTGCGGAGGCCGCATGGTCGAGATTGGGCCTGTGCCGCGTGCGCAAACGCCGCGACGCGCAGCACCTCGCTGCGATACATCATGACCGACTACCTCGACTTGTTCGCTCCCACTGCAGGCATCGCCATGCCGACGTTCTCCGTCGGAACGATCAAGCACGCTCAGAACGCGCGGCGAACGGGCGATAGTCAGCCGCTTGGGCTTGACGCGCCGTTCGACGCTATCGACGCCGGCATCCTCTGCTGCCAACATCAGCGGCAATCTGCGGCCACACTCGCTCGCGGGCCCGACATCGGGTCAATCGCGCCTACCGGCGCCTAGATCGAGCCCCCATAGGTCCTCGCTCACAAGACGCGGCTTCGTTCAATCCAGCTTCAAATAGGTCCCGCGCTGGACTTGCGGCGAGATCTGCGACGCGGGACCTATTTGAACCCTCCAGTATTGAACGAACCCGCTACGCGGGAGTGGAGGCAAGCCTGCTGTACTGAGGTGTCCTGTCTGAGAGGATGTTGGTCTTCGCACCACCCCTCTCAAGACAGGAGACCCAGATGGCTACGATGAGCCCTCTTCGGCAGCGTATGATCGAGGACATGACGGTCCGCAATCTGTCGCCGTCGACTCAGCAATCCTATATCTATGCGATCGCAAAGTTTAGCCGCCATTTCGGCGACGCCCCGGACCGGTTGAGTTTCGAGCAGGTCCGTGCCTACCAACTGCACCTCATCGGCCAAAAGCGTTCGTGGTCCCACATCAATCAGGTGGCCTGCGCGCTGCGGTTCTTCTACGGCATCACACTCGGGCAGACGGAGGCATTCGAGCGGATCATCGGCGGCCAGAAGCCCGACAAGCTCCCCCTCGTGCTTAGTGCCGAAGAGATCGAGCGCTTTCTGGACGCGGTTACAGGGGTGCGCAACCGCGTCGTGCTGGCGACGGCTTATGCGGCTGGCTTACGGGTTAGCGAGGTCGTACGCCTGAAGGTGAGCTCGATCGACAGCAAGCGAATGTTGATCCACATCGAGAACGGCAAGGGCGGCAGAGATCGTTACGCGATGCTTTCTCCTCGGCTGCTGGATATTCTGCGTGCGTACTGGACGCGAACACGGCCGGGGCTGTGGCTATTTCCAGGCCAAGACCCAAGCGAACATGTCAGCGTCCGCTGCGTCCAGGCGGCCTGCCGCGCCGCCCGCCGACGCGCTCGGATTGCCAAGCCGATCACTGTCCACACGCTCCGGCACTCCTTTGCGACTCATCTCCTGGAAAGCGGGATCGACATCCGCATCATTCAGGTCTTGCTCGGACATGCCGACCTCGGATCGACCGCCCGCTACGCGCAGGTTGCGACCAATCTGCTCGCTCGCACGACCAGCCCATTCGATGGGCTCTCCATCACGGTGATCCCACCCCACTAAGCCGCGCATATGCGCCCCGTGCTTGAGGTGGCGGACATCTTCCGCCGCCACGGCGCTGCGTTCCGTACCGCGCAGGGCTCTCGGCTCACATCCGACCAGCGCCGTGTGATGGCAGCCATCGAGGCGTGCCGCACAGCGACGCTCGGCGGCCATGTCGAGCGGTGCGACGACTGCGGCCTGGTTCGCGTCGCGTACAACAGCTGTCGCGATCGGCACTGTCCAAAGTGCCAAGGCCTCGCGCGCGCCCAATGGCTCGCCGATCGCCAAGCCGATCTGCTGCCGGTCCCCTATTTCCATGTTGTCTTCACCGTGCCGGCGCCAGTAGCCGCTATCGCGCTGCAGAACAAGGCGGTGGTCTACGACATCCTGCTCAAGACGGCGGCCGAGACGATCCGTCTCATCAGCGCCGACCCGAAGCATCTCGGTGCCGAGACTGGGATGATCGCCATTCTCCACACCTGGGGGCAGACCCTGACGCATCATCCGCATGCCCATTGCCTCGTGCCGGGCGGCGGGATTGCCCCTGATGGAAGCTGGGTTGGCTGCCGCTCCGGCTTCTTCCTTCCCGTTCGCGTCCTGTCACGATTGTATCGTCGGCTATTCCTGGAGCGCCTCCAGGCGGCGTTCGATAGCACCAAGCTCCAGTTCTTCGGCCACCTCGACCACCTGAGTGAAGCGGCTGCATTCGCCCGCCATCTAAACGCCCTCCGCAAGGTCAAGTGGGTCGTCTACGCCAAGCGTCCCTTCGGCGGACCAGAACAGGTTCTGGCGTATCTCGGGCGCTACACCCATCGCGTTGCGATCGCCAACGGCCGGCTCATCACCTGTGAGCAGGGCCACGTCCGCTTCCGGTGGAAGGATTATCGCGCCGGCAACAAATCCAAAGTGATGACGCTCGAGACTGACGAGTTCATCCGTCGCTTTCTGCTCCACGTATTGCCGAAGGGGTTTCGCCGCATCCGTCATTTTGGCTTCCTGGCGAACGCCTGCCGCGTCGCCAAACTCGCGCGCATCCGAGCGGCGCTAAAGGCGCCGCAACCACCTCCGCCTGCCGAAGCTGTCGACTATCGTGAGCGCTGCGCCATCCTCATTGGTCACCGCCTCGACTTGTGCCCCATCTGCGGAGGCCGCATGGTCGAGATTGGGCCTGTGCCGCGTGCGCAAACGCCGCGACGCGCAGCACCTCGCTGCGATACATCATGACCGACTACCTCGACTTGTTCGCTCCCACTGCAGGCATCGCCATGCCGACGTTCTCCGTCGGAACGATCAAGCACGCTCAGAACGCGCGGCGAACGGGCGATAGTCAGCCGCTTGGGCTTGACGCGCCGTTCGACGCTATCAACGCCGGCATCCTCTGCTGCCAACATCAGCGGCAATCTGCGGCCACACTCGCTCGCGGGCCCGACATCGGGTCAATCGCGCCTACCGGCGCCTAGATCGAGCCCCCATAGGTCCTCGCTCACAAGACGCGGCTTCGTTCAATCCAGCTTCAAATAGGTCCCGCGCTGGACTTGCGGCGAGATCTGCGACGCGGGACCTATTTGAACCCTCCAGTATTCCGGGATGATGTCGCCCGGGTGACGCGGCCTCTTCTGGCTCCCATAGGGTCCGTCCTTTCGGCTTTGCGAAGGGGGACCCTGGATGCCGACGGAGAGGCTTGCGATGCGCCGTGTGCGCGATGTGATCAGGATGAAGACGGCTGGGCTGCCGAGCCGCGAGATTGCGCGGCGGATGGGCGCGGCGCCCTCGACAGTGCGGTTGACCATCCGGCGGTTCGAGGCAGCAGGCCTGAGTTGGCCGTTGCCCGACGAACTCACGGACGCGGCCCTGGAGGCCCGCCTGTTCGCCAAGACCGGCAACGGCAACCGGCAGGGTCACCGCCGCATCGCCGAGCCCGACTGGGCGGCGGTGCACCGCGAGCTCAAGCGTAAGCACGTGACGCTGTCGATCCTGTGGGAGGAGTACATTGCCGCCGAGCCCGGCGGATACCGGTACTCGCGCTTCTGCGAGCTCTACCGCGCCTGGGAGGGGCGCCTGTCGGTGACGATGCGCCAGTCGCACGCGGCCGGCGACAAACTGTTCGTCGACTACGCGGGCGACGGCGTGCCGGTGGTGGTCGATCGCCTCACTGGCGAGCGGAGGACGGCGCAGGTCTTCGTCGCCGTGCTTGGCGCCTCGAACTTCACCTATGCGCAGGCGACGTGGACGCAGGGGCTTGCTGACTGGATCAGCGCCCACGTCGGCACCTTGGCGGCGATCGACGGCGTGCCGGCGCTCTTGGTGCCTGACAATACCAAGGTCGCGGTCATCAAGGCGAGCCTCTACGACCCGCAGATCAATCGCACCTATGCGGAGATGGCGGCGCATTACGGCACGGCCGTCTTGCCGGCGCGACCACGCAAGCCGCGCGACAAGGCGAACGCTTCATACTGCACCTCATTCCTTTGATGGCGCGGTGATGGCGGTGAGCTGCGCCGGGCGGGCGCCGCGCCCACCGCAGCCTTTGCGGATCGTCATGCCAGGCGGGATCTCCCACAGGCCACGGTTCAGGCTATCGGTATAGCATTTTGTGATGAGCCCCTGGCGACCCCACGTGTGTACGGCTGTCTCGGAGACGCAGAACTTGGCGGCGATCTCGCGCGTCGTGAGCATACCACGTCGACGCAGCCGCTCATATCGGCTCGCAAGTTTGTAGGCGCAGCGAATGAAGGCAACCTTCTTCAGATTAAACGCCTTTGCTTCCCATGTACGCCATCCGTGATTATTGAGAATCTCGGCGACTTCGCGATCGCAATGATGGTCAAGAAGACGATCAACCTCGGCGACGAGTTCAGGTTTGAACTTGCGGATCTGGGCGATGGGTAGCGGCCGGTCGAGCACCAAGGTGCGCGTGGCGCCGCCAGACAGGCGCACATGGGCCGTGATGGTTTGCGACTTGATTAAGGTTACGTCGTCGATGAGCAGACGCACGATGCGCTTGCGCTCGCGGGAGTCAACTCGCGGATCTTGCCAGATCCGCGGAAGCTGCTCGGCGAGGTTAAGGATGCGACGCTGGGCTTCTGCGCTGAGTGCCGCAGCCTGCTGTTTGCTCCGGCGCTTGTAGTCTTCGGCGGCATCGGCATGACGGCGCAGCTTGTCGTTCCATTCGGCCTCGAGTGAATCGGCGACGAGTTGGTTGTCGGGATCAACCTTCATGTAGCGTCGACGCGCAAGCTCGGCTTCATAGCGCATCCGCTCGACATGCTGGCGACGCGCTGCATCGGTCTCTGCGGCGCGCGCCTCAAGTTCGCGCTGCACCTCAAGGGTGACGGCCAGCGTCATCGGCGTCATCAGCTCGATCATCAGGTCGGCGATCCCCGCATCGACGATCCTCCCGGGAACCGTTTGGCAGGTCCATACCGCGCGGCGTATCGCGTTCGCCTGGCACAGGTAGGTTGGGACGGTGCTGCCGTGCTCCTGGCTGTAGCGCACACCCATGCGTTCGCCACACAGGCCACAGACCACGCGACCTTGGAGGAGCGCCGGTCCCTCGCGCGCCGGTCCCGACCGCCGCTCGCCACCGAAGGCACGAGCGTTGTCGGCGAGCCGCCGCTGGTTGGCCTCGAAGCGCTCCCAGTCGATGTAGCCCTGGTGCATTCCCGGCATAACGAACTGCCAATCGGCCCTGGCCACCTTGACGACACTGGTGCCACCATCGGGCCGGTGCCGTATGCGCGTTCGGCCATACGCAAAAGCGCCGGCGTAGCGCGGATTGTGGAGCACCTGCAGAACGCGCGCATGGTGCGGCGCCGCCCACAGGAGATCACCTTTGTTCGATCCTGTCCGGAGTCGGCGCGGGAACAGCAAACCCTGCTCCCGGAAGAAGCGGACTGTCTGCATCGCACTTCCGGTCTGCTCGAAGGTATCGAACAGGAGACGGATTGCGTTCTGCACCTGGAGGTCGGGATCGAGGCCGATCGTCCGATCGTTCCGGTAAACCAGCCCGACCGGAGGGCACATCTCGAGCTCGCCGCGACGGGCCTTGTTGAGCTGACCACCACGCATGCGTGCTTTGAGGATGTGCAGCTCGGCCTCGCTCATCGTACCTTTGAGGCCGAGCAAGAGGCGATCGTTGAAGCTGGCTGGATCGTAGATACCGTCTTCGTCAAGGATGAGCGTCGCCGTCAATGCGCAAAGCTCGATGAGCCTGTGCCAGTCGGCCGAGTTGCGCGCAAGGCGCGAGACCTCCAGCCCCATGACAATACCGGCCTTGCCGAGCGCCACCTCGCTCACCAATTGCTGGAAGCCGTCGCGCGCTGTCGTACTTGAGCCGGACTTGCCGAGATCGCGTGACGTGAACGCGCTCGACCGGCCAGCCGGCCACAACTGCTCGATCCCGCAACCCATATTGGCGCTCGGTGCTCTCGCCGTGCTCGGCGACCTGGCGAAGAGTCGATTGGCGGACATAGAGGTAAGCGTCGCGCTTGAGATGGTCGGCAGTGATTTTAAGCTCAGGCATGGAAGGGCTCCATTGCGATGGCGACGAGGATGCCGGCGATGAGGCGCGTGACGTCGCTTGTTGCGGGCGACGGATTGTCTGGGGCCGAGTGCGTGAGCCGATGGTCGTAGCAGGCCGCCTTGGTATCGACCTCCTGTCCGCGTGCTCGGATCCACGCTGCCAATCCCCGTCGACGAAGAATGGTGAGACCAGGGCAGGCCGTGAACTCGGCACGTAATGCGGCGGCGCGTAGCTTCTCGTAGCTGTCCGCTGCGTCCGCAGGCGCGACGATCAAGCTGGGTTGAGTCGTTTTTTTTTGCGCGCCAGCGCCCGCTCCAGGCTGCGTCGGTGCACCTTGACGCCGAACCGCGCCGAGATCGCATCTAGGCAGTGCGACGTCGTTAGTTCGGGTCTTGCAGCTTTGAGAGCGGCGACGAACGCAACGACCTCGGCGGAGACCTTGTGGCCGCCTTTGGGGCCTCGCCGGTTCGGCAACAGGCCGGCAAGCCCGGTGGTCTGCAGGGCGCTCTGCGCCTTGTAGAAGGTCGGGCGCGTCACGCCGAATGTCTCGGCGGCCTCGCTGATCGCAACGCCGTCGACCTGGTGACGTCGCACCATCTCGTAGCGCACCTGCACCAGGTCCTTCGCATCGAAGAATGGGTTGCTGACGAACGAGGGGTCGCGGACGGCTTCCGGATTTGGATTGAGGACGCCGTCTTGCGCCAGCGCCTCGCTCTTCGGATCCCGCTTCTTCGCCCTGGCCATGCTCGGCCTCAATCTTACGTAAATATAAATACGCCTCTATATGTTGAGTGTCAATGGAGATGTCGACGCCATATGAAGATTTATCGCGGCTAGCAGCGTAGTAATACGCCGCACCGCGTCGACGGCATGGCGTTATTATCCTTACACATGCGGCGTATTTAGATTTACGCATTACGGGCGCCCATGCTCTCCGCGAGCCGGTCTAGCGAGTCACAAAGCGCCAACAGATCAACCGCGCAAAAGGCTGCTCTACCCGCAGCAATCAGCCGGAACTCATCGGGTGGATCGATATCGGTCCATGCGCTCGCGATCGTACAAAGTCGACCGTTCTCCCCCTCATAGACCACCCGGTCTTCGCCCCAATGACGGCGCCGACAGATCAGCTCGAACTTGCGACCGCAGAGCGGATGGAAGGGGGTGCGTGATCCGCACCTTTTGCGGGGTCGTACCCGCATGACCTGCAGTCGACAACTTTTGCCAAGGCAAAGGTCGAGCAGGCTGTCCTCATCGTCGAGCGCTGGCTGCTCGGCCGCCTGCGCCACCGTGTCTTCTACAGCCTCGCCGAGGTCAACGCGGCGATCGGCGAGTTGCTCACCAGGCTCAACGAGGAGCGGCCGATCCGGCGGCTCGGCGTGACGCGCCGCCGGCTACTCGAGGAGGTCGACCGGCCGGCGCTCAAGCCGTTGCCGGCGAGCCCCTACGTGCTCGCCGAGTGGCGTATCCGCCGCGTCAGCCTCGATTACCACGTCGAGGTCGAGAAGCATTACTACAGCGTTCCACATCGCTTCGCGCGTGCCGAGGTCGAGGTGCGGTTCACCGCTCGCACCGTCGAGATCTTCCACAAGGGCGAGCGGATTGCCGCGCATCAGCGCATGAGTGGCAATCACAAGCACACCACCGCGCCGGAGCATATGGCTTCCAGCCATCGCCGCTATGCCGGCTGGACCATCGTGCGCATCCGTCAGGACGCTGCCGCGATCGGCCCGGCGACCAGCGCATTGTGCGACCTCATTCTCGACGAGCGCTCGCACCCCGAGCAGGGGTTCCGCGCCTGTCTCGGCATCCTCAGGCTCGCCGCGTCCTACGGACGCGAGCGCCTGGACGCGGCAGCCGCGCGGGCGATCGACATCGGCGCGCGCACCTATGGCTCGGTCAGATCGATCCTCGCCAACAACCTCGATCGGCGTCCTGCTCCCCAGCGTTCCGCGGACGACCTGCCGATCCTGCATTCCAACATCCGCGGACCGCGCTACTACAATTAGGAGATGATCCCTTGCTCACCCATCCGACCTTCGACCGGCTCAACGCGCTCGGCCTCCACGGCATGGCCAAAGCCTTTGTCGACATCGAGGCCACCGGCGAGGCCGCGAGCCTCGGTCACGCCGAATGGCTCGCGCTGCTGCTCGAACGCGAAGTCTCGCTGCGTCACGACAAGCGGCTCGCCGCCCGCCTGCGTCACGCCAAGCTGCGCCAGCAGGCTTGTGTCGAGGATGTCGACTACCGCACCCCGCGCGGTCTCGATCGCGCGCTCTTCGCCAGCCTCGTCGAGGGCCGCTGGATCGACGACCACGCCAACCTGCTGATCTGCGTATAGCGCGACAATCAGGATGAGAGCGCGTATTGCCGCATGTAGCGATGTTCCCGAGAGACCTCTCGTTGCCTCATCTATTTTGCTCCCTAGCCAGGGGGAGCGAAGGAAGCCGGTCGCACAACGGGTGGGCATTTCGAGCGCGCCGATATCGCGCTCGGTCCTCGACCGAGCGCTTGCAAAGCCAACAGACCGGTGATCGGGCGTGGTCAAGGCCGGCAGCCGCCGAAGGCGGTGGCGCAGCGCGCCAGCCTTGAGCACGGTCGATCACCGGTCTACCTCTTCGGCGCTCGGCCACAAGGCCTGCCGCGACAATCGCTCTGTCCTTTACCAGCGCGTCCCGCATCTGTTCGATGACCTGGCGCTCGCCCGCGGCGACGGCCGCCATCCGCGCCTGCTGCGCGCGCTCGGCCGCGTCGATCTGCTCATCCTCGACGACTGGGGCCTGGCCCCGCTCGATGCCGGCGCCCGCCACGACCTCCTGGAGATCCTGGAGGATCGCTACGGCCGCCGCTCCACCCTCGTCACCAGCCAACTCCCGGTCGACCAGTGGCACGCGCTCATCGGCGACCCCACCTACGCCGACGCCGTCCTCGATCGCCTCGTCCACAACGCCCATCGGCTCGATCTCTCTGGCGAAAGCTTGCGTCGAACCCGGCAATCCGCCCGAAAGGCCTGAGCCCGTGGCGCTGTGGACATGCCGCTTCGCTTGGACAACGCCAAGGAGACTGGGCAAGAATCCTGGATGCGCGATGGTGTACGATTCTTCGCATGACGATTCGTGCATTCAAACGCGGTTCATGCCGCGAGCAGACCAGCCTCCTGCCACCGCGTATCGAGGACTACGTCGATGCGACTAACCCGGTGCGGGCAATCGACGCCTACGTTGCCAACATTGATCTGGTCGCACTTGGTTTTCGACACGCTGGGCGCCAGAGCGGAGCGGGACAGCCGCCATATGATCCGGCAGATCTGCTGAAGCTCTATCTCTACGGCTATATCAATCAAATCCGCTCCTCGCGTCGCCTCGAGCGAGAGGCCGGGCGCAATCTGGAACTGATCTGGCTATTGCGCGGGCTCGTTCCGGGCTATCGAACCATAGCCAATTTCCGTAAGGAGAACGGGGCGGCGTTGAAGGCCGCGAACAGAGACTTCGTCTTTCTGGCGCGCACGCTCGATCTGCTTGGCGGTGAACTCGTGGCCATCGATAGCGCCTTCTTTCGTGGCGATGCCAGCAAAGCGAGCATCACCACGCAGAGGAAGCTAGCGGAGCGCCTCAGGGCGCTCGAATGCGACATAGAAGCCTATGCAAACGCACTAGAGGCGAACGATGCGGTTGAAGCCGCGCAGATGCCCTCGTCGCTCGATTGCAAAGGCATACGAGAGCTACCGACACCCGAAAAGCTGGCAGCACTGATGGAGAGACGAACCCGCACTAAGGCGGATCTCGATCGCCTGGAAGGGAACGGTGAGCTACAGTTGTCGCGCACAGACGCTGACGCTCGCCTCCTGACGAAGGGAGGCCACACAGTCGCCGGATATAATGTGCAGCTCGCTGTCGACGAAAAACACAAGCTGATCGTCGCGAGCGAGGTGGTCAATGACGGCAATGATAGTGGCCAATTATATGCGATGGCGGCGGCGGCCAAGGCGGCACTTGGGGTCACGACACTGACGGCAGTGGCTGATGCGGGATACTACAACGGTGAGACGTTGAGGGCCTGCGAAGCGGATGCGGTCACGGCCTATGTCCCGCCAGCGGAACGGAATCAGCGCCTCGCTGCACAGGGACGTTTTGGTCGTGGTGATTTCCACTATGACGCCGATACCGATGTCTACCACTGTCCGGCAGGAGAACGGCTCAAGCTGATGAATGGTCGCAAACAGGATGCTGCCGGCAAATTACAGATCCGTTATGCGGCCCGCGTTGCTGCTTGTGGCTCCTGCTCTTTGCGCGCGGCCTGCCTGACGGAAAAGGCGAAGCTGCGGATCGTTTACCGCTGGGAGCATGAGGACGTTGTCGAACGACATCTGGCCCGGATGCGCGATGCCGGTGCAATGATGCGACGCCGTTCCGCCGTGGTCGAGCACCCCTTCGGTACACTTAAGTGCCGCGCTGGATACCGACATTTCTTGCTGCGTGGCTTTGACAAGGTGCGTGGAGAGTGCAGCCTGATGGTGCTGAGCTATAACTTCACCCGGGTTCTAAGCATATTCGGCATTCAGGGGTTCATCGCGAGCCTGGCCAAGTAGTCGCGAGGGCTGGCGTGATTCCATATCAACAGAACGCGGCTGATATAGACTCGTAGAAGCAGAGGCTGCCCGGCACGGACTGCTCTGGCTGCCCCGACTTTGATCCTGTCAGGCTTTGCGAGACGTTCTTGCCCAGTCTCCAAGGCGTTGCCCACATGCCCACAGCAACCGCAGCAGAAGAAAAACAGATTCAAGCCCCGATTCCAGATTGACCACGCGGCTTGACCGATGCCAGAGAACCAACCGGCCAGAACGCCTCGCCCCCGGGCGAGATCAAATCGGAGAGGTGGGCGACATCGTCTCGGAATCCCCGGGCGACTTCAAATCGGTACACCCGGGCGACATCATCCCGGAATACTGGAGGGTTCAAATAGGTCCCGCGTCGCAGATCTCGCCGCAAGTCCAGCGCGGGACCTATTTGAAGCTGGATTGAACGAAGCCGCGTCTTGTGAGCGAGGACCTATGGGGGCTCGATCTAGGCGCCGGTAGGCGCGATTGACCCGATGTCGGGCCCGCGAGCGAGTGTGGCCGCAGATTGCCGCTGATGTTGGCAGCAGAGGATGCCGGCGTCGATAGCGTCGAACGGCGCGTCAAGCCCAAGCGGCTGACTATCGCCCGTTCGCCGCGCGTTCTGAGCGTGCTTGATCGTTCCGACGGAGAACGTCGGCATGGCGATGCCTGCAGTGGGAGCGAACAAGTCGAGGTAGTCGGTCATGATGTATCGCAGCGAGGTGCTGCGCGTCGCGGCGTTTGCGCACGCGGCACAGGCCCAATCTCGACCATGCGGCCTCCGCAGATGGGGCACAAGTCGAGGCGGTGACCAATGAGGATGGCGCAGCGCTCACGATAGTCGACAGCTTCGGCAGGCGGAGGTGGTTGCGGCGCCTTTAGCGCCGCTCGGATGCGCGCGAGTTTGGCGACGCGGCAGGCGTTCGCCAGGAAGCCAAAATGACGGATGCGGCGAAACCCCTTCGGCAATACGTGGAGCAGAAAGCGACGGATGAACTCGTCAGTCTCGAGCGTCATCACTTTGGATTTGTTGCCGGCGCGATAATCCTTCCACCGGAAGCGGACGTGGCCCTGCTCACAGGTGATGAGCCGGCCGTTGGCGATCGCAACGCGATGGGTGTAGCGCCCGAGATACGCCAGAACCTGTTCTGGTCCGCCGAAGGGACGCTTGGCGTAGACGACCCACTTGACCTTGCGGAGGGCGTTTAGATGGCGGGCGAATGCAGCCGCTTCACTCAGGTGGTCGAGGTGGCCGAAGAACTGGAGCTTGGTGCTATCGAACGCCGCCTGGAGGCGCTCCAGGAATAGCCGACGATACAATCGTGACAGGACGCGAACGGGAAGGAAGAAGCCGGAGCGGCAGCCAACCCAGCTTCCATCAGGGGCAATCCCGCCGCCCGGCACGAGGCAATGGGCATGCGGATGATGCGTCAGGGTCTGCCCCCAGGTGTGGAGAATGGCGATCATCCCAGTCTCGGCACCGAGATGCTTCGGGTCGGCGCTGATGAGACGGATCGTCTCGGCCGCCGTCTTGAGCAGGATGTCGTAGACCACCGCCTTGTTCTGCAGCGCGATAGCGGCTACTGGCGCCGGCACGGTGAAGACAACATGGAAATAGGGGACCGGCAGCAGATCGGCTTGGCGATCGGCGAGCCATTGGGCGCGCGCGAGGCCTTGGCACTTTGGACAGTGCCGATCGCGACAGCTGTTGTACGCGACGCGAACCAGGCCGCAGTCGTCGCACCGCTCGACATGGCCGCCGAGCGTCGCTGTGCGGCACGCCTCGATGGCTGCCATCACACGGCGCTGGTCGGATGTGAGCCGAGAGCCCTGCGCGGTACGGAACGCAGCGCCGTGGCGGCGGAAGATGTCCGCCACCTCAAGCACGGGGCGCATATGCGCGGCTTAGTGGGGTGGGATCACCGTGATGGAGAGCCCATCGAATGGGCTGGTCGTGCGAGCGAGCAGATTGGTCGCAACCTGCGCGTAGCGGGCGGTCGATCCGAGGTCGGCATGTCCGAGCAAGACCTGAATGATGCGGATGTCGATCCCGCTTTCCAGGAGATGAGTCGCAAAGGAGTGCCGGAGCGTGTGGACAGTGATCGGCTTGGCAATCCGAGCGCGTCGGCGGGCGGCGCGGCAGGCCGCCTGGACGCAGCGGACGCTGACATGTTCGCTTGGGTCTTGGCCTGGAAATAGCCACAGCCCCGGCCGTGTTCGCGTCCAGTACGCACGCAGAATATCCAGCAGCCGAGGAGAAAGCATCGCGTAACGATCTCTGCCGCCCTTGCCGTTCTCGATGTGGATCAACATTCGCTTGCTGTCGATCGAGCTCACCTTCAGGCGTACGACCTCGCTAACCCGTAAGCCAGCCGCATAAGCCGTCGCCAGCACGACGCGGTTGCGCACCCCTGTAACCGCGTCCAGAAAGCGCTCGATCTCTTCGGCACTAAGCACGAGGGGGAGCTTGTCGGGCTTCTGGCCGCCGATGATCCGCTCGAATGCCTCCGTCTGCCCGAGTGTGATGCCGTAGAAGAACCGCAGCGCGCAGGCCACCTGATTGATGTGGGACCACGAACGCTTTTGGCCGATGAGGTGCAGTTGGTAGGCACGGACCTGCTCGAAACTCAACCGGTCCGGGGCGTCGCCGAAATGGCGGCTAAACTTTGCGATCGCATAGATATAGGATTGCTGAGTTGACGGCGACAGATTGCGGACCGTCATGTCCTCGATCATACGCTGCCGAAGAGGGCTCATCGTAGCCATCTGGGTCTCCTGTCTTGAGAGGGGTGGTGCGAAGACCAACATCCTCTCAGACAGGACACCTCAGTACAGCAGGCTTGCCTCCACTCCCGCGTAGCGGGTTCGTTCAATCCGCAGTAAGAAGCGCGAAGAAGCGCTCGACCTGATTGAGCCATGACGAACTGGTCGGGTCAGGTGCACATGCCAGCGCGGCCGTTTAGCCAGCCATTTCCGGATCAGCGGGGTCTTGTGGGTAGCGTAGTTATCCATGACGAGATGGACCTCGAGTTGGCGCGGCACAGCGGCCTCGATCTCGTCCAAGAACTTGCGGAGCTCGGCGGCACGGTGCCGTCCGTAGCACTTGCCGATAACCCGTCCGGTCGCAATGTCGAGGGCGGCGAACAGCGATGTGGTGCCGTGCCTTTTTGTAATCGTGGCTCCTTCGGGCCGGCTGGCCGGGACGCATCGGCAACATCGGCTGACTGCGGTCCAGCGCCTGGATTTGAGACTTTTCGTCTACACACAGAACGATGGCGTGTGCCGGCGGCGAGACGTAAAGGCCACCGACGTCGCGCACTTTGGCCACGAAGTTCGGATCGGTCGAGAGCTTGAATGTCTCCAGCCGGTGCGGCTGGAGCCCGAAGGCCCCCCAGATACGTTGCACCGTCGACACCGACAAGCCGCTGGCCTTTGCCATACCGCGAGAACTCCAATGAGTGGCGTTCTCGGCACAGCTTTCCAGCGTTCTCACGATCACGGCCTTGATGCGACCATCGTCAATGGTGCGCGGTGCCCCGAGCGCGGCTCCATCGTGCAGCCCGGCCACGCGCTGCTCCACAAAGCGCCGCCGCCATTTGCCTACCGTCCCGCGCTCCTGGCCCAGCTTGGCCGCCACTTCTTTGTTCTGACCGCCTTCCGCACAGGTCAGCACGATCCGGGCTCTGAGAGCCAGCGCCTGCGCCGTCTTTCGCCGCATTATCAGCGACTGAAGTTCAGCACGCTCATCATCGCTCAATATCAAGGGCGCAAGTCGCTCGGCCGCCATCGGATCCTCCGTCGCTGTTGCAGCCTCCAGTCTGCCACAGCGGCGCGAATCTAACGCGAATCTACGATTGCGAACTTGTGACTCGGGACACTAGCACAAGCTACGACGTCGCTTTGATGGAATGCAGCTTTCGAGCGACCTGTTTGAGGTCGCGGGGTACTGCCTGCATGAGACTGAGGTCAACCAGTTGACACATCCCCCCGGACTATACGCCGCGACCCTGCGTTCAACTTATTTTTTCTGTCACTTAAATATTATCATCCAATGAGCGCTGAAAATGGTCGATGAGAGCTGGCTCCGGTTGTTTGGACAGCGCCCCGCGGAATTTAAGTGGATTCCTGCCGGGTTACACTGACTGCGGGGCTTTGCGATTTTGTCGTTGCGTCGGGAGGGCGTAGCCCGACCAGAGCGACGACAAAATCGCGGGCGACGATCATGCGGCCATCACCATCGCTTGCACGCCGAAGTAAGCCTCGTCGGGCGTGCGTTCGTCAAGGCTCGAGTGCGGGCGTCCCCGATTGTAGAACGCCAGATATTTGGAAATCGACGCTCGCGCCTCGGACACGCTGTCGTAGGCGCGCAGATAGACTTCCTCGTATTTGATCGTGCGCCAGAGCCGCTCGACGAACACGTTGTCACGCCAGGCGCCCTTGCCATCCATGCTGATAGCGATCTTGGCGTCCAGCAGCACGCTGGTGAAGTCGACGCTCGTGAACTGGCTGCCCTGATCCGTGTTGAAGATCTCGGGCCTGCCGTGCTTCGCCAACGCCTCCTGGAGCGCTTCAACGCAGAACATCGTCTCCATCGTGATCGATACGCGATGGGCCAGGACCCGCCGGCTGAACACATCGACGACCGCCGCGAGGTAGACGAAGCCACGTCGCATCGGAATGTAGCTGATGTCCATTGCCCAGACCTGGTTCGGCCGCTCGATCTTCAATCCGCGCAGCAGGTACGGGTAGATCTTGTGGCCCGGTGCGGGCTTGCTCGTGTTCGGGCGGCGATAGATCGCCTCGATCCCCATGCGCTTCATCAGCGTCGCGACGTGGCGGCGGCCAACCTGCACGCGCTCACGCCGCAACAGCGATCGCAGCATGCGCGCCCCTGCGAAGGGATAATCGAGGTGCAGCTCATCGAGCCGGCGCATCAAGGCAAGGTCCTCGGCCGAAACCGGCCGAGGTTCATAGTAGACCGTGCTGCGAGCAAGGCTCAGGACTTTCGCCTGGCGCACGACAGGCAGATCATGGTCGCGGTCGATCATCGCTTTGCGCTCAGCAGGCCCGCCTTGGTGAGCGCGCTCTCTAAAAAATCATTCTCCAAGGCCAACTCGCCGATCTTGGCATGTAACGCCTTCAAATCGACCGGCGCCTCGGCCGGTCCCTTGTCCTGCCCAAACACGCCGGCGGCGCCTTCCAGGAGCTGGTTCTTCCAGGTCGTGATCTGGTTCGGATGGACATCAAACAGTTGCGCCAGCTCGGCCAACGTCTTCTCCCCCTTCACGGCCGCCAAAGCCACCTTCGCCTTGAATGCCGGAGAATGCGTCCGGCGACTCCTCTTCGTCATCTTCGCTCCTGATTCGCGGCGAGAATCCTCGCCGCTGTCAGGCAGAAAATCCACTCAAGCTACTGTCCGAATTTGCGGAGCCAGCTCTATGTGCCATGTCCGATGGCCGAAATTGCAACTTTATGTCCCTTGCGAAGCTAGAGACGCGACAGGGAGCCTCAGATCATCAGCAGATTTCGAAAACCGGCGGCCTGTGGCCGAAAACGCCGCCAAGCCTCGGCATATGCTTGGCCACGGAATGGCGAATGACGCCTTGAAGGCCACACACGCAATCCCATAAAACAAGAATCGCCCCGCGCGAGCTTCGGTTGGTGTCTTCACCAATGTCATCGCCGTCTCTGAGAAATTTCTGCTCCAGCTAGGTTACGGCCTGCCGCGATGCCCACTATCCTTGCACGCGATCGCCGGTGCGCCTCGAAATCCATGATCACCGAATTTGATGTTTCAGACTTCGCGAGGAGGTGTTTGCACAGGCGCGCCGGCGGGCTTCGCAGCATTGTAGGCTGCACAGTTGCGATTGAACACAGTCCAAATCGCCTGTTGGCGGGAGCCAGAATAGATCGCAGCGCGCGCCAGATCAAACTGATCGAGCCAGAGCTCACGTGCGGACCGCTAGACTCCGCCTCCCGGCTTCGAACTATCGGCGCAACCCGGCATCACGAGCAGGCTCCTGTCCAGTTGGCGAATGTCCTTGCAGCCGCACATGGCCATGGCAACGTCAAGCTCGCGTTTCAAGATGCCGATCATTCGGCTGGCTCCTGGCATTCCGCCGACGGCCGTTCCGTATAGTAGAGTTCGCCCGATCATGACGGCCTTTGCTCCCATTGCAAGGAGCTTGAGAATATCGCTGCCTCGCTGAATACCGCTGTCCGCAATGACAGTAATCTGGCTGCCGACGGCGTCGGCGATCTCCGGCAGCACCTCAATGGGCGTCACGGCGCTGTCCAGATTACGTCCGCCATGGTTGGAGACGACGATGCCGTCGACGCCGACCTTTGCGGCGAGAATGGCATCATCGGATCGCAAGATGCCTTTCAGAACAAGGTTCCCCCGCCAGAGATCGCGCAGCCGACGGATATTCTCCCAGGCAAGATACGTCTCATGGCGCAATGTACGAGTCGAGCCCTTTCTCAATATGCTGTTCCGATACGCGGCGGGATAGTTCGCGAACGACGGCGCTTTGCCTGTCGCGAGATAGCGCGCAAGGACGCCTATTGCCCAGCGCGGATGGAGAGCTACATCACACACATTTCGTGCCGAATATCTAATCGGCATGCCAAAGCCGTTGCGAGTGTTAAACTCTCGGTTTGCATTAACGGGCGTGTCGACCGTCAGAACCAATGTCCGAACGCCATTTGTCCATGCCCGCTCGATCAGATCCTGCCAGATTTCTTCCTTGTCCCAGAGATAGACCTGAAACCAAATCGGAACAGCACTTGCTGCCGCAATCTCTTCTACTGCCGTTATCGCCTCCATTGCGGCACAGAATGGCACGCGACACGAGGCGGCTGCTCTCGCCAATTCGAGCTCTCCCTCATATCTTACTAGGCCGGCGAATGCTGTCGGTGCGATGATAATCGGCGCTTCGTACGTTTCGCCGAAGAGCGAGACAGCTTGGGTGCGAGCACCGCCGCCCGTCAGGACGCGAGGAGTTATCCGCACTGCATCCAAGGCGAGACGATTCTGTTGCAGCGCATTCTCGTCCTCAGTACCTCTGTCGATGTATTCAAAGATGCCGCGCGGCAGTCGCCGCTTTGCGATCCGCCGGACTTCCGCATGGTTGAGAAAATCGTTCACCTGAATCACCTCCGCATCAAATGCCTGTTAATGATGATTGATCATCCATTGCGCAAGAAGTGCTCGCTCTGCGAGCGACAACGCTGGTCCGGCCGAGAGTCATGTCCGAGATCGTAGAAACGATTTAGTGGCAAGAACCGCGCAAACCTGCGACTAAATCGGACCAGTTACGCAGAAATTCAGCGAGTTTCGCGCAATCACGCAGGATTCCAGAGAACCCGCCGATGGGAAATGACACTTCATTGCCGAACCGTTTCCAACGAGCCAAGCTGCGAACATACTGGTGCGCGAACCCAAGTCGCAGTGCGCCAGAGCGCGTTGTGATTTGGGCCGCGCGCAGGAGACCACTTCTTTTCGTGCTCATCGCGGCGGAGAATAAGAAAGTCAACTATCCAGTTGTCAATGACATCGCACTAAAATCAGCGCGCCGTCAGCGCGGGTGACACTTCGCCGGCATCGAGGAAGAGGTCGATCTCCGGGCCGGTGTCCGAATGTATGCAGGCTGCTTGGAGCGTTCAGATGTTGCTTCTGAACGCGGCGCGCGCAGCGAATTGCGCTGCCCGGCTCTTCGCTCTGCCAGAAAGGGCCGGGGAATTCGAAGGTGTGTCGCTCCAGGTTGGACAGTCTGCGAATTCGCCCTCAACACCTTTTGGATCACGGAATGAGAATCTATTCTGGCCGCTTGCTGCAAGAATGTGCGCCTGCTAATTGCGCTTTCCCAGATTGCTCTCGATCACTTCACGCGATTTGCACTCGAAAACGGCCCGGCGAGCAAGGCGAATATACGGCTTCCCATGCAGCATCCACTTTTGCGGGAACATAACTTGCCAATCACAGGGTTGGGCTAGCACGGAAATTTTTCTGCGCCGCAAGTTTGCCTACTTCTTCGACAATTCGTCCATCACCTGTTTGGTCGCTTGATAAGCCAGCTCAACGATTTCGTCGATCTCAGCCTCAGAAACGACGAGAGGCGGTGCGAAGCCAAGAATGTCTCCATGCGGCATCGCTCGTGCAATAAGCCCCCGATCACGAGCCGCTTTCGAGATGCGGGCACCGATCTTCAGCTCCGGATCAAATCGCCGCTTTGTCTGCCGGTCGGCGACATACTCGATTGCGCCGAGCAAGCCCACGCCTCGAACTTCCCCGACGATTTCCAGCTGTGCAAATCTTTCCTTGAGCCGCTTTTGGAAGTGCGCGCCGACGGTTCGGGCGCGATCGCTTAGTCGCTCCTTCTCGACGACGTCGAGCACCGCATTGGCGGCTGCTGCCGCGATGGGATGGCCAGAGTAAGTATATCCATGGGAGAATGCTCCGACGCGATCGGCGGCGTCCTCCATGACCTTGTAAACTCTCTCGCCGACAATAGCTCCCGAGAGCGGCATGTACCCGGATGTCAGCCCTTTGGCGACTGTGACAAGATCTGGTTCAATCCCGTACAGCGTGCTCCCGAAGTCCGCGCCAGTTCGACCAAATCCACAGATGACCTCATCGGCAATCAAGAGGACGTCGTACCGACTTAGCACCGTCTGGATTTCGCGCCAGTAACCCGCGGGCGGCGGCGTTATGCCACCCGTGCCGAGCACCGGCTCAGCAATAAAAGCACCGACTGTTTCTGGACCCTCTCGCACGATTAGCTGTTCGAGCTCCGCCGCTCGCCGTCGAGAAAAGTCCTCTTCCGTCTCGCCGGGTTCAGCTCCCCAATAGTGATGCGGCGTACCTGTACGGACAACGCCCGGGAAAGGCAGGTCCATGTAGTCGTGATAGAATGACATACCGGTCATCGAACCGGAGATCACCGAGCAACCATGGTACCCGCGCTCACGCGAGATAATCTTCTTCTTTTTAGGCTGCCCACGTAGATTATTGTAGTACCAGACGAGTTTTGCTTGAGTCTCGTTGGCATCCGATCCGGACAGCCCGAAGAACACTTTGCTTGGCTTACCAGGCGCCATGCGCACGAGGCGGTCCGAAAGGGTGGCCAGCTCTTCGGTCGTGTGCGCCGCATATGTATGGTAGTAAGCCAAGCTGTACGCCTGTCGCGCAATGGCTTCGGCCACTTCCGTCCGACCGTAGCCGATGTTTACACAGTAAAGGCCAGCAAACCCGTCAATGTAGCTGCGTCCCTCTGCGTCCTTGATATGAATGCCCTTTCCGCCGATAACGATCGTCGGATCACCAATCTTACCAGTGGCGAACTCCTTAAGCTGGGTGAAAGGATGCAGCACGCTTGAGCGATCCCGTTCAGCAATGGTCTTGATGTCAATCATGTCGCTCTCCTAAGCCGCCAGGTCGCCGAAGCAGACGTATTTTTGTTCCATAAATTCCACCAATCCGTGTCGCGATCCTTCGCGACCGAGCCCAGACTGCTTCCATCCTCCGAAGGGAATCGGCGGACCAGTGAACGAAGCCGTATTGACACCGAGCATGCCGCACTCGATACGCTCTGACAGTCGCATCGCTCGACGTAGACTGTCCGTGTAGACGTAGCCAGCGAGCCCCATTTCGCTAGCGTTTGCCCGAGCGATAACCTCTTCTTCCGAATCGAATGGAAGCACGGCTGCCACCGGTCCAAATGTTTCCTCGCGAGCGATGAGCATGTTTTCAGTGACGTCGCTAAGTAAGGTCGGAGGAATGAAATTTTGACCTAAGCTCGCGCCCTGCTGCGGCGAGACAACACGCGCACCCTTCTTCACCGCATCGTCAATGTGTGACCTGCACTTCTCGGCGACTGACAACTTCGTCATTGGCCCGATATCTGTTGTAGGATCCAGCCCATGGCCCATTCTGAGCTGGGCTATCCCGGCGGCAAACTGTTCAACGAAGGCGCCATAAATGCTTCTCTGCACGTAAATACGGTTGGCAGCCAAACAGTCCTGACCAGACGTAGCAAATTTTGCCGCCATCGCACCCTTGACGACCTTCTCAAGATCGACATCGTCAAACACCAGAAAAGGAGCATGCCCACCCAACTCGAGTGACACCTTCTTGACGCTCTCGGCTGCTCCCTCAAGAAGCAAACGACCCACTTCCGTAGAACCCGTAAATGAAAGAGCGCGTATTCTCGTATCGCTCAACAACGGCATCGAAAGTTCAATCGGATTTCCGACGAGCACCTGAAACACGCCCCGCGGGAGCCCGGCCTGCTCGGCCAGCCTGGCCAGCGCCAGCGCGGATAACGGCGTCTCGGGAGCAGGCTTCACAATGATTGGACATCCGGCAGCAAGCGCAGCCCCCGCCTTCCGGGTAATCATCGCTACAGGAAAATTCCACGGGGTTATCGCCCCTGCGGCCCCTATTGGCTGCATTCGCACGTGAAGAAGGCTTCCAAGCTTATGGCTCGGGATAGTCTCTCCGTATGCCCGCTCCCCCTCTGCAGCGAACCACTCGAGAAAGCCAGCACCGTACGCTATTTCCTGACGCGCCTCAGCAAGCGGCTTACCTTGCTCGCTGGTCACCAGGATCGCGAGTTCCTCCTCGTGCTCAAGCATCAATGAGGCCCAGCTGCGGAGAATCGCACTTCTCCTCGTCGGCAGCAATTCCCGCCACATAGGAAATGACCGCTCGGCCGCAGCTATCGCCAGCTCCATCTCCGCGGCCCCGCAACGAGCAACATCCGCGATCTCCTCGCCCGTCGCTGGATCGATTACGTGGTCCCGCTCGCCGCCGGGTACCCATTGCCCGTCGACGAGTGCCGCTCCAGATAGAAAATCACGACGGCGCAGATTTTGCAGATACCTGCTAGTCAGACCGACCGAGTACGGACGTTTGTGCCTGCTACTTTCAAACGTCATTTCGTGGCCCCACGCGGTCATTTGTTGAAATTGCCCATGCAATCAGGATACTGATAGCGCATGGAGATTTGCGCCGCATTTCCCCGCAGCTCGGACGATTTCCTGCAACGCACATACACTTCGCGACGGAATGCACCTGAAGGCTGGAGCCAATTATGCAATACGACCGGATAGACGCCCGCATCCTGGAGATCGTCCAGAAGAATAACCGGCTCACTTCTGAGGTCATCGGTGAGATGGCTGGGCTTTCTGCTACGGCATGTCAGCGCCGGTTGAAGCGCCTTCGCTCGGACGGGATAATTGAAGCCGATGTTTCGATCGTTTCCGCGAGGGCCGTAGGAAGACCCATCCAGATGCTTGTGCTAGTAAGCCTCGAACGAGAGCGTTCGGACATCATCGACAAATTCAAGAAAGCCATCAAATCCTCGTCTGAGGTCGTCAACGGTTTTTACGTCACCGGCGACGCCGATTTTGTTCTCTACATCACCGCCCGAACCATGGAGGACTATGAGCAGTTCACGCGCCGCTTCTTCTATGAGAACTCGGATATCAAAGGCTTCAAAACGATGGTCATAATGGATCGTGTGAAGACAGGTTTTGCCATTCCGATTGAGTCTCCGTCCGATGAGTGAACGTGGCGCTCCTCCCTCGGGCTAGTCTTCGAGCGGTTTTTCATCGCGCATTCGCCCAAAACGCCAAAAACAACCGCCCCGTTGCTCTACTCTGCTTGCTAGCACGCTTTCTTGAGCGGTTTCCTTTCGGATGCATTTCAAAGCGGCCAGCTCGACCAAGTGGCTCATCAATCAATCACATGAGCCATCCAGTCTGACGGGACGATGCAAAATATAAGAACTGGGCACAAGTTCCTCTGCGCTTCACTTGATGAAGTAGCTCCACTTGCTCTGGAGTTCCATGGCGGCAGCGCGGATGTCCCCTGCTCACGACAAACAACATCAATGTCGAGGTTGGAATCGCGGCGGCCGGAATATGCCGCGAGAGTGGCAAGTCCGCTTACCGAGGGCACGCCGCATTCAGTCACGGCTCTGTCGCAGGTTCCACTCGCAACGCCAGGGATTTGTCGCGCACGAGGCGGGCAGGATCATGTTCCGTCGCAGAGTCGGGTCGTTGACTATTGCTGTAAGACCTTGGTACGCGAGCTGCGCACATCGGACGAAGTCTCTTGCCGCTTCCTATTTAGGCCATCAATGGCGGCGGCAATCCAACGGTCGGATGCCGGGCAAGGACCGAGATGATCAATTCGTCCAGGCGGAAGACGCTTCGCGCTGATGGCATCACCGCACCGCTCCGGTTCCTCACCTTCCGTCGCATCTGGATAGCGAGCGTGCTTGCCAATTTGGGCGCCCTCATTCGGAGCGTCGGCGCAGCTTGGGCAATGACCCAGATGACATCATCGGCCGACAAGGTCGCCCTAGTGCAGACCGCTTTGATGTTGCCGGTCATGCTGATCTCGATGCCGGCCGGTGCGATGGCCGACATGCACGACCGGCGTATCGTTGCACTGGTCTCGGTCGGTATCGCCCTCGCCGGCGCATCCGCACTGACAGCGCTCGCTTCGCTTGACTTAATCACTCCGAATTTGTTGCTGGCATTGTGCTTCGTAGTCGGAAGCGGCATGGCCCTGATGGATCCTGCTTGGCAATCCTCGGTCAGCGAGCAAGTGCCCTTGGAAACCCTTCCGGCGGCGGTGGCGCTGAACAGTATCAGCTACAAGATTGCGCGAAGCGTGGGGCCGGCCATCGGCGGTATCGTGGTCGCAACCGCGGGTGCTGTAGCTGCATTCGCGCTTAATGCCTTGCTTTATCTCCCACTGATCGCGGCGCTGTTCTTATGGAACCGCATCTCTGTTCCGAGTCGCTTGCCGCCTGAGAAGCTCAGTCGCGCTATCGTTTCAGGTGTGCGCTATATCATCAATTCGCCGTCGATCATGATCGTGCTGGTGCGCTCCATGGTGATGGGCGTGATCGGAGGCGGGACTATTGCGCTCATGCCGCTTGTAGCTCGCGACCTGCTGCATGGCGGCGCACAGACGTATGGCACGATGCTCAGCGCTTTTGGCCTCGGCGCCGTGGTGGGAGCACTCAACATCACGGAGCTGCGCAAGCGCATGGCTGGCGAAGCAGCAATCCGAGCCTGTGCTCTTTCGATGGGCGCAGCAGTTACCGCAGTAGCGCTGAGCCTAGCGCCGGTATTGACGGCTGTTGCGCTGTTCCTCGCGGGCGCCGTGTGGATGATCGCCTGGGCGCTGTTCAACATTGGGGTACAATTGGCGGCGCCGCGTTGGGTCGCCGGTCGATCGCTCGCGGCCTATCAGGCGGCCGGATCGGGCGGAATTGCCATTGGCAGTTGGGCCTGGGGTTATCTGGCCGATGTCATGGGTGTACAAACAAGCCTCCTGATTTCGGCTGGTTTAATGCTTGTGACACCGGTCTTGGGGCTCTGGCTGCCGATGCCGCGCATCAGCGCTCGTGAGCACGAAGCGGAGATGCTGGCAGATCCCGAAGTTCGGCTTGAACTTTCTGGTCGCAGCGGCCCACTTGTGGTCGAGATTGAATACCGCGTATCGGGAGAGAATGCGCGCGCGTTTCACAATGTGATGCAGGACGTGCAACTATTTCGCCAGCGCACGGGTGGCTATGGCTGGTCTATCGCCCGTGACATCGCAGACCCCGAACTTTGGACTGAGCGCTATCACTGTCCGACATGGCTGGATTATCTACGACAACGCAACCGCTCGACGCAGTCGGAGCGAGCCTTAGATGAACGGGCAGCGGCTTTCCACGTTGGCCCAGAGCCCATACGTGTCCGCCGCATGCTCGAACGGCCATTTGGATCGGTGCGCCGGAACGACGATGAGCGTGATCGCACGGCGAAGGAATTGGTGCGTGGTCGAGGGCTCATCGGAGTTGAAGAGTTGGCCGAGGCAGGGCGCCCGAGCGCCAACCTTGAGCAAAATCAAAGATCGCCCTAATCGGCTAGGTGTCCTTGTCAGGCATCAATAATCGGCGGATTGTCCACTCGATTCATCGAGATGCCAAGCCGTCCGCGGAGCTAGCGGCGACTTTCCTATCATGATGAACCTGCCGAGCACGCCAGGAAGTGATGCTCGATCTTGCGTTCGAAAACCGTCAGCCGTTAGACAACCGCCTGCATACGGATTGAGCGGCGGACACCACACGGTTTCTCGGGACTAAGTTCTTTTGTCGTCCGTGAAGAACGCCGATTTCAGCCGGTGACGAGCTGAAGTCGAAGCGTGATCGGGACGAGGATTTGGGACAGCAAGAGAGCGAGCCACCGGATCAGACGGCGGAAGTTGTAGCCGACGGCGGCGAGGATGGCATTGGCGGCGTCGCCCTCGCGATACCAGAGATAATTGCGGCCCATTCGGTGCTCGGATTTGAGATGGCCGATGACCGGCTCGACGGCGGAACGCCGGCGCAGCTCGCGCTTGATCTTCGGTGTCACCCACCGCTTCTGCCCTGAGATGAACACCCTGAACTTGTAGTCGGGTGGCGCATTGTGGCCGCGATAACCTTTGTCGAGAACAAGGCGCTCGATGATGTTGCCGATCAGTGCCTCCATGTCCGGGATGACGGTTTCGAGTGTATGGCCGTCATAGGGATTGCCGGGCAGCGCCTTCACATGGGTGACGAACTGGCCACCCCTGGCGTGCGATAGCGTGGTGGCAACGGAAACCTTGACCCCGAACTCGTAGGGCCGGTGGGCCTTGCCCTTGCCGATGCACTCCACCTCCGGAGCGTGCAGCGAGTAGACCTTCGGTCCACGCTGGTGCTGCTTCTGTTCAAGCACCCGTCGCGCCCGCGCCAGCATGCGCTCCAACCCGATCCCACCGAGCAGGTCAGCGTTGCCACCGAGCTTGCGGCCGATGTCACGGATGACGCGACCCAGATAGGTTCGGAGCGTCTTCAAGGCCCGGTTGGCGCGCTTGAACTGCTTGGCATGGGCATAGCGCTGGTGCTTGATCAGCGCGAACTTGCCGACCCGCCCGTAGGACTGACGCAGCGTGATGCCGGCGGCCTTGGCGAGCCGCACCAGGATCTCACGGGCGCGGTTCAGGAGCCTGGCATCGGTCGGGAACATCACGTTCTTGGGCTGCACCGTGGTGTCGACGATGGCGCGGTTGAGATCGGACGGCTTGATCGCCTCGGTCTTGGTGGCGACCGCAAGGCTCTCCTGCAGCAGGGCTTGCAGCTTCTCCTCGCCCATGCGCTGGCGCCAGCGCGTCAATGAGGAGCGATCGAACACCAGGCGGTGCTGGAAGAACTCTTCGCCGCAGAAGAACTGGTAATAAGGATTCTCCACCCAGCGCTCGCACAACACCTCGTCGGAGAGGTCGTAGGTGTGCTTGAGAATGGCCAATCCGGCCATGAGCCGCGTCGACAGCGGCGGCCGACCTGGCTTGTCCTCATAGACCGCCCCGAGCCGCTGCTCGAGGAACGACCAGTCGATCGTCCGCGAAAGCTTCACCAGCGGGTGACCCATATCGATGATCGCGTCCAGCCGGGAGCGCAGAAGATCGGACTGTCCGCTGTCGCGTCGTTCCTTCGGCTTCATCGTTCCCTCCCGATGCCACCACGGAATCACGACGCGCGATTCGACGGAATCCCGAAAATGAAATTGCAAGCTTTTGGGTCCTCAAAGCCCCAAAGCTTGCAATCTCAAACCTCTCTCCGCTCCAGAAATCGACTCCCGCTCAATGGCTTGGGAGGTTCTTCACGGAAGACTCTTTTGCACTGACCACAAAATAGGCCACACCGAAGAAGCGGTGAAGCGGTCACGGTTTGAGGTAGGAAACTTCCCCTAGAGAACCTCCGAGATGAGGCTGCGTCCAGTTCGATCGGGAAGAATAATAGGCCGAGACTCTCGGCCACAGCCTTGTAGGCGACCGCCCCCCGGCAGACGTTCAGGCGGGCATGTAGATTCGGTTTCCGAGCAATTCCTTTGTGGCGAGAGCCAAGCACAAAGGGCGGCTTCGCGTTGTTCAGAGTCTGCCTCGACGTGAGTTCGCGACGCACTAGTGTCCTAAACCAGAAGTTCGCAACATCGCGTCGTGTTGTACCGGGGCATTGTAACGGCAGAAGCGCTCGATGGAAGCAAGGATGTCGTCGGCTGACTTGGTCCACCGGAACGGCTTGAGATCAGCGTTATGTCGTTCGATGAAGGAGGCGATGTCCGCCCTGAGGGTGGCTACGCTGCGATAGACGCCGCGCCTGATCTTCTTATCGGTAAGAAGCGCGAAGAAGCGCTCGACCTGATTGAGCCATAACGAACTGGTCGGGTCAGGTGCACATGCCAGCGCGGCCGTTTAGCCAGCCATTTCCGGATCAGCGGGGTCTTGTGGGTAGCGTAGTTATCCATGACGAGATGGACCTCGAGTTGGCGCGGCACAGCGGCCTCGATCTCGTCCAAGAACTTGCGGAGCTCGGCGGCACGGTGCCGTCCGTAGCACTTGCCGATAACCCGTCCGGTCGCAATGTCGAGGGCGGCGAACAGCGATGTGGTGCCGTGCCTTTTTGTAATCGTGGCTCCTTCGGGCCGGCTGGCCGGGACGCATCGGCAACATCGGCTGACTGCGGTCCAGCGCCTGGATTTGAGACTTTTCGTCTACACACAGAACGATGGCGTGTGCCGGCGGCGAGACGTAAAGGCCACCGACGTCGCGCACTTTGGCCACGAAGTTCGGATCGGTCGAGAGCTTGAATGTCTCCAGCCGGTGCGGCTGGAGCCCGAAGGCCCCCCAGATACGTTGCACCGTCGACACCGACAAGCCGCTGGCCTTTGCCATACCGCGAGAACTCCAATGAGTGGCGTTCTCGGGACAGCTTTCCAGCGTTCTCACGATCACGGCCTCGATGCGACCATCGTCAATGGTGCGCGGTGCCCCGAGCGCGGCTCCATCGTGCAGCCCGGCCACGCGCTGCCCCACAAAGCGCCGCCGCCATTTGCCTACCGTCCCGCGCTCCTGGCCCAGCTTGGCCGCCACTTCTTTGTTCTGACCGCCTTCCGCACAGGTCAGCACGATCCGGGCTCTGAGAGCCAGCGCCTGCGCCGTCTTTCGCCGCATTATCAGCGACTGAAGTTCAGCACGCTCATCATCGCTCAATATCAAGGGCGCAAGTCGCTCGGCCGCCATCGGATCCTCCGTCGCTGTTGCAGCCTCCAGTCTGCCACAGCGGCGCGAATCTAACGCGAATCTACGATTGCGAATTTGTGAGTCGGGACACTAGCGGATGACGCTCTCTAGCTCCTAGCTGGATCCGTGCGTCGCCGGCGATCGCTCAAGCATCCGCCCCGATCAATCGCAACATCCACGATGATTGAGCCCTTGCGGAACGAGCCAAACAGGTTGCGGCTAACCAGCGTTGGTGCGCTCGGCACCGGGAACTGGTGCCGCGCCAAGTAACGAAACTGCTACGAAGACCTGTTCCTCAACAGCATCGATTGTTGATATCCTCGAACGCGCCTCTTGAACAGTTTATCGAGCTTGCGAAGCTGAAGAGTCCAGCAGTCAAGGATGGAACCTCCGCCCTGGAGTCGGCTGCCATACGCGCAGCGTGCGTGCCGACAACACCACCTCCGATCACCACACTGCGAGCCAGCTGGACATCGGGCAGCCAGCCAACCATTAGCCCGCAGCCGCCTGCATATCGCTTTAGGACAGCACCAGCTGCCTCGATAGAAAGCCTACCTGCGGGCTCGCTCATCAGCGCAAACAGCTGGAGTCCTCCATGTGCATCGGTCACCATTTCATACACGACTTCCATACGCTGGGCTCTATGAGGACCTTGGCCTGATCCAGGTCTACCCACGGCTGAAGAGAATATGGTTCTCTCGCAGATGGTCCATCGGACGGCTGCGATTCTTTAACCTTTACATTCATTTCGCTGGAGCGAACATCTCGCGAGTAGAGGCCACTTGTCTAGGCACTCGTTGTCAAGACTGATCTGCGCGCGATAGATTATGCAAAGCGCCTTTTGGATGATAGAGTGCAGAAGATCTAGTTGAGAGCCGGGACGGAGCTGAATTGCAGGTCTGCTGGTAACACCGCGGGGCATTCACAGGCGAGTACGTGATCTAATCCTTCCAGATTGTTTGATGATCCTCGGCAGCGCAAGGGCGCTGAACGTCAGACTTTCCCCAGCCGCGGGAGCGGCTGATTGACTCATCACAGGCGGCTTCGCATGCTGCGGCGGCCTGCCCACGCGAGGCGAGGCGAGGACATTACTCCGACGCGAGAAGTCGCTTGGCTACAACGGAAGGTTGATCGCGACGGGGCGGGAAAAGTCGCCTGCCACGACTGCTAGAAAGTCGACCAGGGCTATCGCTATTCCATACTGTCGCGAGGATGGGCCAGCCTGATCGTACTGACCAGCAGGTCAACGAACATGACGGGCGAGACTCCTGGCCATTCAAAATTATGTGGCGTGACCTACTGGTTAATAAGCGCCATCAGGTACCTGGTTGCGCAACATAATCTACAACCCAATGTAGCCACCATATCCTCGCCATATTGGGGTATAAATCGATGACGTGCCCAGTTGGGCAAAGCTTCCCCCTCTGCTCGCCCACGATTTTGACGCAACCTCAGGATGACCCGAGTGCGCAATGGAGGCCAAGACGCACACGAGTCACACGGCCTCTCCTCGACAATGCCCCAGGCGCAGCAACACTTCCTGTGTCGAGACCGTCCTTGAATTTTCGTTAGTGACTGTTTCCACTTGCTTGCGCGAATCGATTTGGTGGCCGCTTGAGACCGAGGTTCTCTCTTAGGGTTTGTCCTGAGTATTTGGATCTGAATTTCCCTCGCCGGCGCAATTCCGGGACCGCGAGCTCAACAAAATCTTTGAGACCGCCAGGAACAGTCGCGGGCAATACGTTAAATCCGTCAGCCGCATGTTGGTCAAACATGGCCACCATCGCGTCCGCAATCTCGTCTGGCGTTCCAACAACCATGAGGTGGCCTTTGCTATCTGATATTAATTGGATCAGTTGTCGCCAAGTCAATTTCTGCCGTACTCCAACATCGACTAGCACCTTTTGACGGCTCTGTATGGAATTCGTTTGCGGCAAAGTCTCGGGCACTAATGAGTCGAGATCCATTGAACGCAGATCGATGACAGACCCCAGCCAAAGGTTTGTCGCCCCGATTTGAACGTCAACGTGCGTATCTGACCGTAGTCTTTCAAGCTTATCAGACGCTTCTTGCTTAGTGCTCCCAACTATCGGAACAATGCCTGGCATGATTAGAACCTGATCGTCATCCCGCCCACATGCTCGCGCTTTCTGTTTGAGAGTTGCGTAGTATCGTTTACCGTTGTCGAGAGACGGCTCGGCGGTGAAGACAACCTCTGCCAGTCCTGCGGCGAACGCTATTCCCGCACTGGATGCACCAGCCTGAACCAACACCGGGTAACCTTGCGGAGGCCTACCGCTGTTCAAGGGGCCTTTCACGGAGTAATAGTTTCCCCGGTGATTGAGCACATGCAGCTTCGAAGCATCTGCGTAAATACCAGTCCGCTTATCGCGAACGAAAGCGCAATCCTCCCAACTGTCCCAAAGACCCTTGACTATTTCCACGAACTCGCTCGCTCGAGCGTAACGCGTGTCGTGATCTGGAAGCCGCTTTTCGCCAAAATTTTGCGCTTCGGGATCCATCGCGGAAGTGACGATGTTCCAGCCGGCGCGACCTTGGGATAGGTGATCAAGTGATGCGAACAACCTGGCAAGATGGTAGGGTTGATAGTAGGTCGTCGTTGCTGTCGCAATAAGGCCAATGCGCTGTGATTGCGATGAAAGCGCCGACAACAACGTAATTGGCTCGAAGCCATCGTTACGACCTACACGTGCTATGGTTGCATGATCATCTATCACGCCTTGGTGATCGGCGAGAAATACGAAGTGAAAGGCCGCACTTTCCGCAAGTCTCGTAAGCTCTGTATAATGGTCAATATCAACTCCACCATTAGCTGGTGCGCTGGGATCGCGCCAAGCGCCTTCATGATATCCCACCTTGGCGAGATACAGTCCGAGCTTCATTTCATCGTTGGCTCGCATATGCCTTGTCTCCGTTCAGTTGGATTATTCTCGCGTGCTGTGTCCGGCTGCCGTATAAGGGATCCCCAACCTACGCATGTACATTGTTGCCATCATGCATCTCGACGAAAGTGGCTCGAAGAACGCCCCGCAGCGGTTAGCGCATAGCCCAGGATTGAGCTCACAAAGAGCTGAGTAAGCGCTGCAAGCAGTCTGCCTTTTCTGAATCGGAGAGAATGGCTCTCAGAGCAGGCAAATGCCCGGTTGCATTTCAAGGAGCACATCTCCCAAATTTGTTCGACTTACTTACGTCAGAACTGACGAAAACGGACCTACCAAGTGTGATGGGTGTTCTGGGTGGAGCGCTTACGCCCGCTGTTTAGAGGCGCGTTGCTCCACTGCTTCGATGTGCTGCTTCCATCCCGCGAAGTTGAGAACGAGAAGCGCTGAGGGCAAGTTATTCATGCTACCGTATATCGCGCGATAGAAGGCGGAGACAGTCTTCCGAGACCATATTGCTTGAGCATCTACTCGCGATAGTTCCGTGACAAGGGTCGGAGTCGCTCCCAAGCATTGGCGTCGTTCGATGTCTTGAGGAACGTCACCATGTGATGTAAGCGTTGCCGAGCAACGGAGCATGAGGTTTAGGTAGTCGTCCATGACGAACTGCGATTGAGCGGGAGTCAAGTTTTTTGGGGCGGTGCGAGGTTTGAGATTGCAAACTTTTTGGGTCTGACGTTCTGAAAGCTAGCTATTTCATTTTTGGGATTTCTCGAGGTGCGTCTTGTTTCCGTCACGACGGATGGACGATGCGACCGAAGGAACGACGGGACAGCGGACAGGCCGATCTTCTGCGCTCGTGGCTAGACGCAATTATCGACATGAACCATGCGCTGCTGAAGCTGGCGCGGCCGATCGACTGGTCATTCCTCAATGAACGGTTCGTCACGGTCTACAAGGACAAGCCAGGCCGGCCCCGCTGCCGAGCCGGCTGATGCCAGGTCTGGCCTCCTAAAGCTCACGATCTTTCCGATGAGGGTCGTGCGAGCGCTGGATTGGAAAGCGCTATTGCCAGCACTTCTGTGGCGAGGAGTTCTTCCAGCACCGCCTGGTGTTCAACCTGGCTAACCCGCCGGCGCGCATTGCCGAGGAGAATGGTGCAGGAAAGCCTTTCGATCGCCGTCCAACACCGGGGCGATCAAGAGGTCCGATCTCAACGCGTCATCAGCGCGGCGCAGCCCAAGAACGTGTTGTTCGCGACCGATGATGCGGTGCCTCTGAAACCGGGCGCTCGAAACCCTGGTCGGGCTGGCCAAGCAGCAGGGCCTCGCGTTGCGCGCAATCCTATGCGTGGGTGGGCAGGTTCCCCCTGATCAAAAGCGGTTCAATCGCGCCAACGGGTCCTGAACAAGCTCGGAACCTATTTCCCCTCCGCGACATCTCCCGCAACATTGAAGGCCACACCGACCTGCTCGGTGAGATTGTCCTCGGCCGCATGACGGCGCTGGCGCGACCGGGTGCTCGACAGCAGGAGGGCAAATCATGTTCAATACGACGGTTTTGCAATCGGTATCGATCTGGCAAGAACACATTCGATGTGGTGGGGCTTGATGCGACGGGGCAATCGACCTACGAACGAGAGATCAACTTGAGCCGACACTAGCTAATATTCCGCCCCGCCTGATCGCAGGGCTGTCCGGGGAATTCTATGCATAACAGAAGCTGATCTGGTCGGGGGAGCTTCTGTCGCGGGCAGCGGATGGGTTCACCTTGGGAGGTCGGTCGATGTCGGCAATTGGTTTTCGTGCGAACAGCGACGCGGCGACAAGACCTGCGAAGCGGATAGCCGGCATGATTAGACGACTTTCGCGTGCGGCGATCCGCAGCAGCAGATAGGCGATCATGGCGGCGAGGATTTGCAGACGGACCGCGTTCTCGGAGCGGCCGAGAAATTTGCGAAGCTTGAGGTGCTGCTTGATCCAGCGGAACAACAGCTCGATCTGCCAGCGTGTTTTGTAAAGCGCAGCGATTTCGATGGCCGAACGCTTCAGATCGTTGGTGATGAGGGTCAGTTTTGTACCGTCATCGCGTTTGAGGCGTATGCGGCGCATCGGAACAGCAAGTTTGGAGCTGCTGAGGAGCTTTACCTCAGCATCGTCGATGATTTTAAAGCCCTTCCCCTTTTGTTTCCGCAGCTTCCGCCAGCGTGTAGCTCTGAAGCGCAGATTCTTCTTCTGGCGGGTGACGAAGCAGGCGCCCGCGTCGTGAAGCCGTGTCCACCAGGCATAACTGCAATAGGCCTTGTCGAACACATAGGTGGCGCCGGCCTCGATCGGGAATTGCTGGGCTGGTGTGACGTCATTGACCGTCGACGGCGTGATCGCCAGACGGCGCGGATGATCCGAGCCGGGATCGTAAACCACGTGAAGCTTGAGACCACGGGTACGTCCGTTCCAACCGGCCCAGGTGCTGAGTTGATCCAGCGGAACCGGCGTCGCATCGATCAGCCGCAGCATCTCGGCACCCTCCCGCTTCAGCGCTCGGTCGGCATGCCCAGACAATCGCTCAAAGACTTCTGCGAAGATACTGACCGGCCGTCGGGCATTGGCATCCGCAAGCGTCGAGCGCGCCAATTTGCCGACACCAAGATGGTAGTGATGATGCGAATTGGCGTTCCAGATCGCCTCAAGGGCACGCAAGCTGTCGACGCCACTGAGCTGGGAGAATATCAATGCGACAAGATGATCCCAGCTGTCGAACGTCTTGTCGTAGGCGTCGCCATCCAAACGATCCACAGTCGTCTGAAACTGCCGCCGATTGATCGGTTCAAGCAGCCTTCCAAAAATGCTATCGCTAAACCGCATGCCCGGCCCCTTTCTGAGTCTCGATAACCAGAAAGTACCTGCTTCAAGCCGGGAAAACCCGGGCATGCTCCGCGACACAGTGAATCATTCCCCGGACAGCCCTGCGCCTGATCGGGGAGTCATGCGCAGGAGCTCATCACCTCGGTCGCATGCTCGATAAGAGAAGCTATCAAGTACGGCTCTTGCCGGCAAAATATGCAATCTCAAGCGTCACAAGAACGACTTTCGCGAATCTGAAGATCGTGTCCCGTTGCGTGGCGAAGCTGGCGGCGGGTCATCGCGTTCACTGGCAGGAGCCGGGCAGATCAGCTGGCGATTACCGGAAGGCTGACGGTTGGATCATCGCTCAATGGCGATGGTTTCCAGAGTCATGTAGCGGGCGCGTTGGACGGCCCATTCATTGTTCTGCTCGAGCAGGATCGCGCCGATGAGGCGGACGATGGCGTCCTCATTGGGGAAGATGACGACGACCTCGGTCCGCCGCTTGATCTCGCCGTTGAGGCGCTCGATTGGGTTGGTCGAGTGCAGCTTGGTCCGGTGCATCGGTGGGAACGTCATGTAGGCCAGCACATCGGTCTCGGCCTCGTCCAGGAAGCCGGCTTTGGGCAGCTTGGGACGCAGCTGGTCGGCAACCTTCCGCCCCTGTGCTCTTGCGGCCTCGGCACCATCCTGGGCAAACGCGGTGGCCATGAACGCGGAGACGGCGCGTCGGCCGCCGCATAGGCCAGCGCATTGCGCATGAAGTGCACGCGCTGCTAAGTGGCATTGAGCACCTTGCTGATAGCGGCCTTGATGCCCTCGTGGGTGTCGGACGGCGCGCAGCCTCCGGCGGGCAGCTCACGCAAAAAACCGGACGACGCCCAAGAATAGTACATGGCTTTGGTCCCTTGCAACGATGATCGTTCATTTACTAAGCCTCGGCATTTTCGAAGGCGTCGTCGCCTTCGAGTATGCTCGCAGTTGTAACGTCCGCCTTCGCGTACTTGCGTCGGACAGCCTTCCCACCGTCTTAGCATATCAAGTTCGCTCTGGCCGACGAGCAATCGTGCGACAGCGGCTCGATCGGATTGCGAAATCGCCAATGTGGCACTCCCCACCATAACAGGGGGGTGAAGTTCGAACCCCGATGAGTTACACGTGAGTTACACGCAGGTGCTCCCAAGCGTTTGTAGCTCCGAATGACAATTGCGCTTATAGCCAGCTGGCTCCAGTTGGGAGGATCTACTTGTCGGGCCGTGGTGTCGCTTCAATTCAAACTAGACGTGAGTGAACCGGGCCATGCGCGGATTTCTGATCTTTGCAGCCCGGATGGCGGTTTCGGTCGCGCTTTTTTACCTCTCGCTGCGCGGGATTGATTTCGCAGTGGTTCAGTCCCAGTGGAGTCAGATCAACCCGCTCTGGATCGCGGTTGCCATTGCGGTGACCATCTTCCAGATCTTCATCGGCGCCCCGCGCTGGCGCGAGATTTCCCATCGGTGCGATGCGCCGCTAGGCGCCCTCGAGGCGTTCCGCTACAACATGATCGGCAACTTCTTCAACCAAGCCCTGCCGTCATCGATCGGCGGCGACGCGGTTCGGCTTTGGCTCGTCAACCGCACGGGCGTCGGCTGGCGCGCCGCGACCTATTCGATCCTGATTGATCGTTCCGTTGGGCTCATCGCGCTGGGGTTCATTATCGTTGCAAGCCTACCCTGGAGTTACGCCATGATCAGCGACGCCGGTGGCCGGCTCGCACTGGTCTTTCTTAATTGCGCAGCGCTCGCCGGGGGGGTGGGCTTTCTGCTGCTGGGTCATCTGCACTGGGCGTGGCTGAAAAGCTGGCGGCTGATCAAACATGTCCACGCCTGCTCGATGATTGCCAACCAAGTGATCTTCGGCAGGAGCAGCGGATTAAAGATTGTGGTGCTGTCGCTCACCATTCACGTGCTGACGATCGTGATCGTCTGGTGCTGCGCCCGCTCAATCGGAGCGCCAGGCGATTTCGCGCAGTTGTTCATGCTGACCCCCCCGATCATACTGATCACCACGATGCCCATCTCGATCGCTGGCTGGGGCGTTCGCGAGGCGACAATGATGGTAGCCTTCGGTTACGCCGAGCTTGCGCAGACCGATGGCGCCATCGTCTCGATCCTGTTCGGAGCCATCTACTTCATCGCGGGCGCGCTCGGCGGGCTGATCTGGATCTTCAGCGCAGAGAGGCAGTCGGGCCACATCGAAGCGGTTCACGCCGCGAAGGATTGATCACCCTCAAAACGTCGGACTCGGAGGGATGGGCTTGCGCCACTGCGCCATACAACTGCTTCTGCCTTATCGCGCGCGCAATGGCGCATGACGACCTTTTCAATCAGACAGCGCAAGAGCGATCTTAGATGATTCCTGCGGGTCGCCGGATTCTCAGTATCGCTCCGTCGAAGCTTCAATTAGCCACAAATTCTCCGCCAACCGTAGCGCCCAGAGCAGTGTCGGTGCGTCGTGACAGCCGGCGCCTCATGACGGTATTCCCAGGCGGCGGATCGCCGGGGCGGGCGAGATAACCCCGAGCCGGGCGATCTTGATGATAGTGCGAGAGCATTTTCTGTCTTGCTTTTTGGTTTGTCGCTTACGAAGCATCGAGCAAGCTGATTTCAGTGGGAGTCAACGAGAGGGTTGGCGGCAGTCTGAGGCGGAACGGTTGAGCATCGTCAACCAGGGATCGCCGTTGCTGTCCCTGACTTCGATGCGATGGAGCCCCTTGACGGCGACCGCGTCCATTTCTTCGGCGATCGTGTAGCGCTCGACGCAGGGTCCTGATCTGGAAATGAGTTCCGATCTCCTGTGCTGCCCAGAACAGCTCGTAAATATTACTCTCGCGATCATTAATACGGACGCATCGTCTCGGATGATCCAGGAGTTGCGTGGACTGCTTGAGACTTCCCAACGATCAGATGCTTTCCTTTCTCCCCGATTGGAATCCGGGTCGAATTGATCTTTTTTTAAGCGCTGCGATCCCCTGGAATTTCTTACGGCTCTGGGCGCCCTTCCCAGCGGCACACGGAAAGCTCGAATGCATCAGGAAGCCGCTAACCGGGTGCAATCTGAGGCGGCGCGCCTGGTCCCGTTCACTGTTTTATGCTCTTTGTGATGCTGATCGTTTCTGACTTCTCGCGTTGATAGCTGAACCCGGTCGTATCGCGCAGCACAAGGACGAGACTTTCAGCAGCGGTACGATCACGCGTTGATTGGAAATGGCCTGCCAGTATCTCGCTTTGCTGAACCGGTCATTAGAGAAGAAGCGGGGGGCTGCCTTGATATTCGCCCAATCCTGGCAGACGAGCAGCCTGCTTTGTCCCATAGCGCCTCCAATCTGCGCGAGGAGTATGCGCAACCTATCGCAGATGCCGCGAGGAGATCCCAAATGTTTGGTCGCCGCAAACTGGAACCGCTGATTAAGAGCTTAGATCCGGTGCCTCTCCGCAACACCGTTATGGTTGACCTGCCTATAGCTGCTTACGATGGAGAACGTGCAAGGTCACTTCCGGGGGACAATTGACTCCAACCGGGAGATGACTCGTCCCGGTGCCTACGGAAGTGTATCCGCTCAACTCTCTATATTTCCAAGCTCCCGCGCCCATGCGTCTAGGTAACCTTGCCGCTAGTTTGATCGGGATTGATCCTGGCAAACAGAGTTGTCCCCCATGTGTGTGGCCGCTAAGCATTAGATCAAAGCCGGCTTGATCTGCCCGGCGATACACTTCAGGTGTGTGGGACAACAAAATCGAAAATTCCTCTCTTCCGAAAGTTGATGCAGCTGCCGCTATGTCGTCTGCTCGGTAAAAGTGAGCATCATCTACGCCTGCGAGATAAATCCGGTCGTCACCGCGTTTCAGCGTCTCACATTCATTCATCAGTACTCGAATGTTCATGTCTTCCAGACGCGGGACCATCTCGATGGTGTCGTGGTTCCCTAAAACCGCGTAGATCGGAGATGTTATGTTCGCCCTTAGGTCAGCGATGCCATCCATCGCAACTTCGATCGATCCATAAGTATTCCCCCGATAGTCGCCTGTCAGCACGCAGACATCGCACGGTAGCGTATCTATGACCTTCACCAAATGTTTCATTGCCAGTTCGCTTGTGTCCACGTGCAAGTCGCTGACGTGAAGGATCGTGAAGTTCTCAAACGAGAATGGTAAATTTTCGAACGTGAGATCATTCCGCCTGATCATGAAACGCCCGGCGTTCCGGCACGCGTGCTCGTACAGCCCGATACATTTGAGTACTGTTCGGATAATCGCCGGCGCCGAAAACCAGTTCTCTAAATGCAATAAAATTCGCCCTTGGCCAAACAAGTGGGTTCGGTGATCCGCCTCGCACCTCAACCGTTCGTGGGCCCATCGGGATCCAAAGCGCACTTCTAATCTACTCAGAGGCTTTCTGTCCATCCGCAGATAATACCGCGAATCGAAGCCCCCGCAATTATGGCCAGGAGCAGTATCGCCGACGGCGAGCGCGAAAGCGCGCCTAGCGGTGGAGCTTCAGGGACTCCCCTCCCCACTGCTGAAGCGCTTGGAAAATAGCGCCGCTACCATTGCCAGAGCCAGATCCAAGCTCGACTCCGACACACGTAAGATAGCTCGTGGTGCGGCGATCGACAGAGACAGTTGACGAAGGCAAGCTTACGATCCTGTGCATTTTGGGGAAAACGCCCCGTTTGATGATAACGCTGCCCTTGTGGTCGTCTCGACTGGAGTCGCTGCCGCCGGTGGCCGAGCATGCAAAAAACCTTGCTGATGCGCGCGGCCTCGCTTTTCTCGCTCATGCGTTGTTTGTTCGGTTTCTACAGCAAGAGGTCCAGACTGGTCTGAGCCGCAACGATGGCACGGCCGAGATCGCCCGGCAGCGGCGGTCCCAGTCGCGACACCGCGCGAAATTCTGCACATCGGGCGGCAGCTCGGCAAGGCCATCGGCCACATTTTGATGATCGGCAGCGTAGCGCTATTCCGTTGTCGGGTATATGAGAACCGCTTTTTTGCAGGGCCCCAGAGGTTCCATGGGGCTACCCCATCGGAGATGGATCGAGACTCCTTATCTATCTAAACCTCTGTTTGCTTCCGTGCTCAGACCTTTCGGATTGGCGCCGAGCAGGTACTGGGGAATCCGACGACTCAGATCCAGACCCAGTTGCATCGGCTCGCGATTTGCTTTTTTCTGCGAACGGCCCTTCTCGCTCTTCGTCGAAGGACGGATCGTCGCCCGAGGACTGATCGTGCCGACAAGCTTCAGAACGACAGCAAGCTCGTTGAGCCCATCGATACTGACCTGCGGCGGTTCGAGTGCCACGCTGGCACATTAGCTTTCGCCAGCTTTCGCCGAACATCAAATTGGGCACCTCGCGACTAAAGCCGCCGTTCCTCCGTGTAGATGCACTTTCAAATCCTTAACACGTCGCAAGGGTCCCTTGTTAAAAAAAGGTGATGCCACGGATATGCAACTTTCGCCGTTCGAACACTATATGCAGAATGTCGCGTGTTGGCCCATTTCGAGCGGAATAGGTGTTGCCCGCTACTGAATGGGTCGGCCCTCCATCACAGACTAGCGCCATCAGCCGGCTGCTCGCTCGTGCAAGTCGACCGGTTGGCACTCTGTGAGATTTGGCTAGGCACGTGTCGCTCGACAGCTGTTCTCCTCCTCGAGTTCGTTCAATCGCTGCATCTCCATCGGCAGCAATCCTTGGTAGTTCGTTTTTCAATTGAAATAGTCGACGGACTGATTCTCGGCCTTCCACAGATGTCCGCATCCGTTCCGGTGATTGCGATGCTTAGGCGCCGAGAATTGTGAAGCCTTCATCTCTCCAGCTCCTCCTAGCCGAGAGGATTCGGAGCGCAAAACCTCCAACCAAGATTACCAGTTTGCCGGCCTCAGACTACTGAGGTGATGGACTCTACCAATTCTTGGAGGAGATTGCGAAGCTCAGGTCAGCTAGAAGGTCCTTGAGGCTGATATCCATTGGGTGTGGACCTCCTCTACGAGGCTGGCAGGAAGGAGCCTATGCCAAGCGATAGCCACTTAGCCAACGGAAGGACATTGTCAGTCTTGTTGGATTGGATGCTGGCTCTGTCCGCCGGGACGACAGCAATTCCTTTCGCCTCGCTGCTATACTGCAGCAGTTGTGGTCTCAATCTCAGCGAGCAGAAAGTTTAATACCTCAACTCCATCGCGACCCCATTCGCGTATGGGCATCGGGACTTCTGAAAGCCGACGAGCACTCTGCGCCGATCAGCAGGGGCTGCAACGATGTGGAACTGGGCCAAGACCCCTAGCACTTGGTAGACCATGGACAGAGAGATTGCGAAGCCCGACCATGTGGCGCAGGGGCAAGTTGCGGAAGATTTCGATGGCTGGGCCGACTCATATGAGGAAATGGTCAATCAAGCCGTCGCTTTCGCAGGGCGAGATCACGCGTTTTACATTGACGTGAAGCGCGAACATATCCTGCGTCTGGCTCAGCGACATTTCGCCGATCTCGAAAGCCTGAATGTGCTGGATCTGGGCTGCGGAGTCGGTGCGTTCCATGCCGGGCTTGAGGGCAAGTTTCGTGAACTCCACGGCGTGGACGTGTCTGCCCGAAGTGTCAAATTGGCAGCGACGCGGCACTCTTTTGTGCGTTATTCCACGTACGACGGTAGCCGACTGCCCTACGGCGATGGACAGTTTTCGATGGTTTTCACGACCGGCGTGATGCACCACGTCCCTCCGCTTCAATGGGAGAGCTTCGTTGCCGAGGCGTATCGCGTTACCGCGGCGGGCGGGTTAATGCTCGTCTTTGAGAACAATCCCTACAATCCGCTGATGCAGTACTTCGTCAAAACATGCGACGTTGACAAGGATGCCGTCCTGTTGCGGCCCGCGAAGTTGCGTCGTATGTTCACTGCCGCCGGCTTCACTGATGTCTTCACGCGAACTATTTTCTCAGTCCCACCCGCTGGCAGATTCCTGACCAGAATGGATTCGCTACTGGGTAATCTGCCTTTCGGAGCCCAGTACTATCTCAGCGCTAGAAAGAAAGCGCTGTGACAGATTTCCTGCGATGAATCGTATCCCCCTGCAGCCGCCCTCCTCTTCGATCTGACCTTGCCCACGGGCTTAATCCAGTTTGAAGTTGGACCAGAGCATGAAGCGCAGCCGCTTTTCGGAAGAGCAGATCATCGGAATTTTGAAGGAGCATGAGGCCGGCGTGTCGGTCACCGATCTGTGCGGCAAGCATGGCATCAGCGACGCCAGCATCTACAAATGGAAGGCGAAGTTCGGTGGAATGGAAGTGTCGGAGGCCAAGCGGCTGAAGACTCTGGAGGACGAGAACACACGGCTGAAGCGCCTCTTGGCCGACGCCATGCTGGACAACGCGGCCTTGAAGAACCTCGTGGGAAAGAAATGGTGACGCCTGCGGCCAAGCGGAAAGCTGTCGTCCATCTCCGAGGCGCCTTCGGGATGAGCGAACGGCGGGCGTGTAAAGCCATCGGCTGATGCCGCATGACCATGAGCAGACGACCCGGATGGAGGATGCCGGCCTTCGCCAAGGAATGGGGACGATCACCCAGGATCGCCGCCGCGGTGGCTATCTGCGCCTGGATGTTCTGCTTTAGCGGGAGGGCTATCTGATCAACCAAGAGATACCGGAAAGAAGCTTGCCTACGCCGCCGTGGCGGGCGCAAGCGGGCAACTGGGACCAGAGCACCGATGACGGTGCCGATGGCGCCCACCGAGCGCTGGTCGCTCGATACTTCGTGTCGGGTCAGCTCGCGGACGGCCGTCGCTTTCGTATCCTGACCGTAGTCGACGACTGTACCCGCGAGTGTTTGGCGTTGGTGGCCGACAGCTGGCACTCGGGTGGCGCGGGAACTGGACCGGCTGCTGATTGAGAGCGGCAAGCCGAAGATGACACGGCAACGAACTCACCAGCATCATCCTGACATGGGCCATGGGAGCCGCGTCGCACGGCACTACATCCGGCCGGGTAAGTCCATGCAGAATGCCTTCATCGAGAGCTTACGGCGCCCTAGTGTCCCGAGTCACAAATTCGCAATCGTAGATTCGCAATGGATTCGCGTCGCTGAGCCAGAGATGGCGGCTGCAACAGCGACGGAGGATCTGATGGGGCCCAGCAACTTGCGCCCTGATATTGAGCGAAGATGAGCGTGCCGAACTGCAGTCGCTGACGATGCGGCGAAAAACGGCGCAGGCGCAGGCTCTAAGAGCGCGGATCCTGCTGACCTGTGCGGAAGGCGGTCAGAACAAGGAAGTGGCGGCCAAGCTGGGGCTGGACCGCAGACGTTAGGCAAGTGGCGGCGGCGTTTTGTGGAGCAGCGTGTGGCCGGGCTGCACGATGAGCCGCGCTCGGGGGCACCGCGCACCATTGACGATGGTCGCATCGAGACCGTGATCGTGAGAACGCTGGAAAGCTGCCCCGAGAACGCCACTCATTGGAGCTCCCGCGGTATGGCAAGAGCCAGCGGCCCGTCGGTGTCGACGGTGCAACGTATCTGGCGGGCCTTCGGGCTGCAGCCGCACCGGCTGGAGACGTTCAAACTCTCGACTGATCCGAATGGCCAAGGTGGGCGACGTCGTGGGCCTTTTTGTCTCGCCGCCAGAGCACGCCATCGTTCTGTGTGTGGACGAAAAGTCTCAAATCCAGGCGCTGGACCGCAGCCAGCCGACGCTGCCGATGCGTCCCGGCCAGCCGGCCCGAAGGAGCCATGACTACAAGAGGCGAGGCACGGCACCACATCGCTGTTCGCAGCCCTCGACATTGCGACCGGACGGGTCATCGGCAAGTGCTACGGACGCCACCGCGCCGCCGAGTTTCGCAAGTTCCTCGACGAGATCGAGGCCGCCGTGCCGCGCGAGCTCGACGTCCATCTCGTCATGGATAACTATGCCACGCGCAAGACCCCGCTGATACGGAAATGGCTGGCCAAAAGGCCACGTTGGCATGTGCACCTTATCCCGACCAGTTCGTCATGGCTCAATCAGGTCGAGCGCTTCTTCGCCCTTCTTACCGATAAGAAGATCAGGCGCGGCGTCTATCGCAGTGTCACCGCCCTCAGGGCCGACATCACTTCGTTCATCGACCGGCACAACGCCGATCCGAAGCCGTTCCGATGGACCAAGTCCGCCAATGACATCCTTGCTTCCATCGAGCGCTTCCGCCGATACAATGCCTCCGCACAAAACGACGCGATGTTGCGAACTTCTGGTTCAGGACACTAGCAGCACTTTGGATAACGTCGGGTGCGTTCATGTATATGGCCTTTTCGTGCGACCGACACCAAATTCGCTGGCCTGATGGAGATCGCGGATCGAGGCCTCATCAGTACGCATCCGGCCAGCAACCCGGGCGGGCGCGCCGGTCTGCCACGGCGCTCAGGCAGCCGCATTGGACTGTTGGGTCGCCTTCCAAATTCCACGGGAGCAGGTTGGCGACTTTGTTGACGGGGTGATCTGGAAGCCTGGCCAACACATCCGCGAGCCAAGCTTGCGGATCAACGTCGTTCATCTTGCAGGTTTATGCCGCCCGCCGAACTATGCCGAGTCGGGTCGTTTTCCCCAGATTTCTCGCTGACCGGCGTTTGGTCGGTTCGGCATAGTTCGTTCTGTGCCTCCGCTTTCAACAGCGGAGAACAGGAAGATGGAAGTTGAAGAGTACTTGGGCAGAAGCCGGCTGTACGTGCGTCTCAGAAGCGGGCCGCACGGACAGTTCGTCGAGCGCTACGCCGCTCGTCTCGTCGAAGAGAGGCTCGTTCGGCACGGCACGTGGCGTTGCCTCAACGTGGTTGGCGGGCTCCTGAGTTGGATCGCGGGCCGTCGCTATAAGCTGGTCGATCTCGATGAGCAGGTCGTTGAGCGGTACCTCCGGCATCGAGGCGGGAGGCAGTCTATCCAACCCGGTGACCGGGCAGCGCTCAAGCGATGGCTGCCGGTGCTGCGCGAGGAAGGCGCGATCGCGCCGTTGCGCTATCGCCTCTCACCCCCACGAACGGATCTTCAAGGAGTTCGATGCCTACCTACGATCAGAGCGCGGCTTGGCCCCGAGGTCCATCGTCCGCCATCTCCCATTCATCCGCAGGTTCCTGCACGAGGTGTGCTCCGGCGGCGCCGCAGCCCTGTGCAAGATCAACCAAGAGGACGTGATCCGCTACATTGAGCGCCACGCCCAGGATTGGAGCCCGGGAACAGGCAAGGCGATGCGCTGGTCGTTGCGTGCCTTTCTCCGTTACCTCCACCATCGGGGGCTGAACGCGCGCCCGTTGGCGGATTGCGTTCCATCGATGCGGCGATGGAAGCTCGCAACTCTGCCGACCTATTTGCTGCCGCTCAGGTTCGGAAGGCTCTCGACGGTTGCGACCGAGAGACGGTGATGGGACGGCGCGACTACGCCATTCTGTTATTGCTGGCCAAGCTCAGCCTGCGGGCCAACGAGGTTGCGACGCTCACGCTCGATGATATCGACTGGCGCGCCAGCGAGATACTCGTTCGCGCCAAGGGCCGACAGCGTGCACGGATGCCGATACCGCCAGACGTTGGCGCGGCCATCGTTGCATATCTGCGCAGTGGCCGCCCAAAGTCGTCGTGCCGACGGTTGTTCGTCCGCACACTCGCGCCGCACATCGGGTTTGCTTCCGGATGTGCGATCACCATGATCGCCAAGGCCGCCCTCGATCGCGTTGGAATCGACGGTTGCGCACACCGCGGCGCCCATATCTTCCGACACAGTCTCGCTACCGAGCTTCTCCGATCTGGCGCCACCTTGTCGGAGATCGGATAGTTGCTGCGGCACGAGAACCACGACACTACCCGGATTTACGCGAAGGTCGATATCGATGCGCTGAGAGCATTGAGCCTGCCGTGGCCGGGAGGCGTGCAATGACCGATCTGCGCGCCGCACTCGATAAGTACCTGAGCATGCGCAAGGGGTTTGGATACAAGTACGAGCACCAGACCCGTCGGCTCGCCGACTTCGTCGCCTTCATGGAGAAGCGCAAAGCCAGCATCATCACGACGAAGCTGGCAATGGAATGGGAAACGCTGCCGCCCGATCGTCATGCATCCTGGGCGCTGCGATTGAGCGACGTGCGCGGGTTCGCGCGCCATGTCGCCAACTTCGATCCGAGAACGGAGGTACCGCCCGTCGGCATGCTGCCCGGATGGAAGCGCGCCAAGCCCTATGTCTACAACGACGCGGAGATCGATGCGTTGCTGACGGCAGCGCTGGCTCTGCCGCCAGCGGGCGGGCTGCGTCGATGGACCTACCACACCCTGTTCGGGCTGATCGCGGTGACGGGCATGCGTATATCCGAGGCGATGGGCCTGCAGCGTGATGACGTCGACCTCGACGCCGGCGTGCTGACAGTCCGGCTGACCAAGTTCGGCAAGTCGCGGCTCGTGCCATTGCATCCGACGACGAGAACCGCGTTGCGCGACTACGCCCACCGGCACGACGCGATGCTCGGATCACGCTGCGGCTCGACCTTCTTCGTTGCCGAACAGGGAGGCCGCTTGCTGCACCAGTACGTTCATCGCGTCTTCTGGCGATTGTGCCGAGAGATCGGGCTGCGGCGCCCAGGTGATCGTACCGGGCCACGTGTGCACGACTTCCGTCATCGCTTCGCCATCCGGACGCTGCTCGACTGGTATCGCGAAGGCAAGGACATCGAGCAGCAACTCCCAGTACTCTCCACTTACCTCGGCCACGCCTGCGTGCGTGATACCTGCTGGTATCTCTCGGCCTGCCCCGAGTTGATGGAAGAAGCGGCGCGGCGTCTCGATCGGCGGTGGGAGGTGACGCCATGAAGCCCGCCTGCAATGTCGCCACGTTGATCGAGCGCTTCTTCACCGAGCGCCTCATGCGCCAGCGCAATGTTAGCGGCAACACGATCGCCTCCTACAGGGACACGTTCCGGCTACTGTTCATGTTCGCACAGGTGCAGCTGCGGAAGCCCCCATCGGCCCCGACGCTCACCGATTTGGACGCAACGTTCATCGGCGCGTTCCTCACTGATCTCGAGGTAAAGCGCGGCGCCAGCGCGAAGACGCGTAACCTGCGTCTGACCGCCATCCGATCCTTCTTCAGGTTCGTGTCCCTCGAGGAACCGGCACACAGTGCGCTGATCCAGCGCGTGCTCTGACGCGCCCCGAGATCGAGGCGGTTCTCGCCGCGCCCGATCGAACGACGTGGCTTGGCCGCCGCGATCACACCTTGCTGCTGGTCGCGGCCCAGACGGGCTTACGCCTCTTAGAGCTGACTGGCCTTGACCGGGATGCCGTCCACCTTGGGTCTGGCGCACACGTACGATGAGTCGGTAAAGGGCGGAAGGAGCGGACCACTCCGCTGACCACACTCGCTCGGTGTGCGCTCCAGGCATGGCTCAAGGAACCGTTGCGCAAAGGAGCAACAGCGCTGTTCCCCAACGTGCACGGGGGCCGGCTCAGTGCCGACAGCGTCCAGTCGCTCCTGGGAAAGCATGTTCGTGTCGCTCACAAGAGTTGCCCGTGTTTGAAGGCCAAGAGCGTATCACCGCACGTGCTAAGGCACAGCGCTGCGATGGAACTGCTGCAGGCCGCCGTCGACTGCTCCGTGATCGCGCTGTGGCTCGGTCATGATCGGTCGAGACGAGGCAGACGTACCTGCACGCCCACCTCGCCCTCAAGGAAGCAGCACTGGCGAAGCTCAAGCCGTACGAGCGCGGCAAGCGAACCCGCTTCCAGCCGAACGACTGCCTGCTCGCCTTTCTGGAGGCGCTCTGAACGCCAGACTATGCCGAATGGAATGGGGCTGCCGTGCACACGATCAACGCGTGCCAGCGTGACAACGGCGCGCCATACCAAACCCGTTCGGCATAGTTCGGCGGGCGGCATAAACCTGCAAGCTCTGCGGCGTCGAGCCGCAGGCCTATCTGGCCGACGCCCTCACTAAGCTGGTCAATCTCTGGCCGGTCTCCCGTCTGGACGAACTCATGCCTTAGAGCTGGCTCCGGTTGTTTGGACAGCGCCCCGCGGAATTTAAGTGGATTCCTGCCGGGTTACACTGACTGCGGGGCTTTGCGATTTTGTCGTTGCGTCGGGAGGGCGTAGCCCGACCAGAGCGACGACAAAATCGCGGGCGACGATCATGCGGCCATCACCATCGCTTGCACGCCGAAGTAAGCCTCGTCGGGCGTGCGTTCGTCAAGGCTCGAGTGCGGGCGTCCCCGATTGTAGAACGCCAGATATTTGGAAATCGACGCTCGCGCCTCGGACACGCTGTCGTAGGCGCGCAGATAGACTTCCTCGTATTTGATCGTGCGCCAGAGCCGCTCGACGAACACGTTGTCACGCCAGGCGCCCTTGCCATCCATGCTGATAGCGATCTTGGCGTCCAGCAGCACGCTGGTGAAGTCGACGCTCGTGAACTGGCTGCCCTGATCCGTGTTGAAGATCTCGGGCCTGCCGTGCTTCGCCAACGCCTCCTGGAGCGCTTCAACGCAGAACATCGTCTCCATCGTGATCGATACGCGATGGGCCAGGACCCGCCGGCTGAACACATCGACGACCGCCGCGAGGTAGACGAAGCCACGTCGCATCGGAATGTAGCTGATGTCCATTGCCCAGACCTGGTTCGGCCGCTCGATCTTCAATCCGCGCAGCAGGTACGGGTAGATCTTGTGGCCCGGTGCGGGCTTGCTCGTGTTCGGGCGGCGATAGATCGCCTCGATCCCCATGCGCTTCATCAGCGTCGCGACGTGGCGGCGGCCAACCTGCACGCGCTCACGCCGCAACAGCGATCGCAGCATGCGCGCCCCTGCGAAGGGATAATCGAGGTGCAGCTCATCGAGCCGGCGCATCAAGGCAAGGTCCTCGGCCGAAACCGGCCGAGGTTCATAGTAGACCGTGCTGCGAGCAAGGCTCAGGACTTTCGCCTGGCGCACGACAGGCAGATCATGGTCGCGGTCGATCATCGCTTTGCGCTCAGCAGGCCCGCCTTGGTGAGCGCGCTCTCTAAAAAATCATTCTCCAAGGCCAACTCGCCGATCTTGGCATGTAACGCCTTCAAATCGACCGGCGCCTCGGCCGGTCCCTTGTCCTGCCCAAACACGCCGGCGGCGCCTTCCAGGAGCTGGTTCTTCCAGGTCGTGATCTGGTTCGGATGGACATCAAACAGTTGCGCCAGCTCGGCCAACGTCTTCTCCCCCTTCACGGCCGCCAAAGCCACCTTCGCCTTGAATGCCGGAGAATGCGTCCGGCGACTCCTCTTCGTCATCTTCGCTCCTGATTCGCGGCGAGAATCCTCGCCGCTGTCAGGCAGAAAATCCACTCAAGCTACTGTCCGAATTTGCGGAGCCAGCTCTCTTGGGCCTGGGCCGCCGAGCGCGGCAGAAGCCTCGCCGCTTGACGAACTCCGATCCTGGATCGCAGTCGAACCTGAGGGCCTCGTCGCCACCGGCTCGGTGCCCTCCGGCAGCTTCAACAAACCGTCGCGGGCCGCCCTGCGCCAAGCCGAAAGTTGCTGCGGCGAGATCTCGTGCCGACGAGCGACCTCCAACATCACTGCGCCTGGCGCGTAGGATTCCGCCACGATCTCTGCCTTGACATCGTCGCACCAACGACGGCGCCGAACCCGAGCCCGCAATGCGTCAACAACATCCGCAATCATGCTGCGATCCGCTCTCTTCATGACGGAAAGCATATTGCAGGCCAGTTCGCCTACAACAGGGTGGGGGAAAATGACCGCTTACGGTCAAATCCTCGGGCCGCCTCTCAAACTACACAAGGCGGCCGACGCCGGAGGGATACGTTTTTCCTGGGCGTAAGGCTGAGAAACTATGGCTACACGGTTGACGCCAGTCATCTCAAACGAGCTGGAACCGCCCGTCGTCAAGGCGACGTGGCCGCAATTTGCCGAACAGTCCGACAAGGAAAGTTGGCCGGCGGCCGCTTGCTCGCCAGCTTGCGCTATCGGGCATCCGACCGCTGCCCAGTTCACTCTCGACTATCCCTATCCTCGCGCGCTGTCGCAAGGTTATGGAGCAGAAGGCATCAATGCGCGCTTCTGGGAAATCTAACGTCAAATGGCTATGACAACCACGGCAATCATTAAGGCCGTGGCAATTGTGCTGGTACGGTCTCTCAGTGCAAAGACAATGGGGTCATCGTCCATTTGACGCCGGTGCGCTGTCATGAGCGCTCGGCCTATCCAATAGATAAGAATTGGACAAATGAGCCATAGTACCTTCGGATGTCGATAGAGTTTCTGCACATCGGCCGATGTAACATAGAGTGCAACGATCGTGACAGCGTTCATACCAGCCGCGGCAACTAGAGCGGCAACGACATCAAGGTCGCCGATCCTGTAGTCACGACCTGAACGATCCGGAAGGCCACGGTCGAGCCTCCGCGCCAGCTCAACATACCGTTTGATTAGCGCGAGCGATGTGAAGATGAACATGGAAAAGATGAAAAGCCACTGCGAAATTTGAATTTCAGCTGCCACGCCACCCGCAACAATGCGTGTCGTGTACAGCATTGCCAGCACAACAACGTCCACAAGCATCTTGCGCTTCAAATAGACAGAATACGCACTCGTTAACACAAAATAGCCAATCAATACGCAGATAAACTCAAGTGATACTGCGGTTGCCAGCATCAGAGAAGATAGGAGGAATGCCGGAACAATAAGTAAGCCGTTTCGAGGGTGGAGAAGGCCACTCGCGAAGGGGCGAGCACGCTTGGTAGCGTGCGCGCGATCAGATTTAAGGTCCAGCAGGTCGTTGAGGATGTAGACGGCTGACGCGCAAGCGCAAAACGCCACAAACGCGATCACATCTGTGGTGATGCTAGTCAACGTAAATTGATGCGAGGTCGCCAACGGCACGAAAACGAGGAGGTTCTTGACATATTGATGGACTCGAAGGGCTTTGAACCACGCTCGCCTTCCAGCATTCGCGTCATGTAATGTAACGTAGTTACCCTTTAGCGCGAAGAGCCGCCTCTTTACAGCGTTGGAAAGCCCGACACCGTAGGCTCTATCAGCAATCTCCCACACCGGAAAATCTGCGGGACCATTGCCAACGTAATCAAATCCGTTCTTACCGAAGGTAACTCTGAGTATCTCCGCCTTCAAAGATCCCGATAAATTCGTCTTTGCGTCTGAAGCAAACCAACCATCGAAGATGCCCAAGTAATCTGCGATAGCCTTCGCGTGCTTCGCGTTGGCTGCAGTAGCCAAGTAAACTTTCCTGCCCCGCGCCTTAGCTTCCTGAATTAGACCAATAACGCAAGGGTTGTAGGGGAGAGTCGAATAGTCTAGTTCAGAAGCCTGGGCAAGATGATGCTTTACAGCTGCTTTGCCATTGGCCAGAGCCCGGATCGCCGAGAAATTAGCGTTGAACCCAAGAGGCAAGACGTCTAAGAAGGACTCGTATAGCACATCCGTCAGCAGCAACGATCCGTCTAGATCTACTACCAACGGTTTATCGCGGCTAAACTTCGTATTGATAGCTTCAGCAGCATCGCTTGCGTACCAGTTGCTGCCTATGACTTTCGGTATAACATCGTCGAGTTGCGCCGGACGACCGATAAAGACAATGTAGCCATCACGATTGACGACGAACGAGGTGGGAATCCCGCAAGACGATTCAGGTTCCATCCAAAGCTTTTTCATTTTGCCCGTGTACTCGAACGCGATCCGATAATTCGGATTGGGAACGTTTTTGGTCAACCATGCATCCAATTCGGTTTGGGCCTCGTTCAGCGTTCGAGCGCGTTCATGAGCTGCAACTCCGATAACCTCAAGGCCGCTGTCTTTATATTTCTCTTGCAGCTGTACCAGATGGAGCATCGCGGCCCTACATGGCAGGCACCAAGTTGCCCAAAATTGAACGATGTACACTTTCCCGGGTTGGAAGCTTATGAGGGGCTGGCCGCGCAGCCAGCTTTCCACTTTGATGGGAGGAGCGAGGGACTCGACACGCAGCACCATGTTGCTCTCCAAAGCTGATGCCAAACGCTGCACGACTCTATGTGCGAGCTAGCTTTTCTCAGGGGCACGCCGTCTTTGCGTACGCCCGCACGTGGCCTTCGCCCACTGGTGCTACTCCGCACCAGCAACGGTCGTGCCAATGGCACAGGACGCGGTAAGCGTCTGGCAAATCTGAGAAACTCGAGGGTGCCGCAAGGCGTCATTGTTTTGAACGCGACGCGCTTTGTGCGGCTGTGAGAAATTAGACACGAGTTGCGCTTTAGGATCGTTGGTCGTCGAATGAACCTCACCATTACCCTTCCTCCGTCGGCAAGGTCAGTTGAGAGCGATGATATGGATCGCGCGTCGAAATAGTGGAGCAAGGACGCATGTTTGGTACCCATTCGGCGTAGGCCGCAGGGTTACCGCCTGAGTAGTCCAGAGTTCTCTTTACAGAACTTGATGAGCTCGATGAGGTTCTCGATTCCGAAGTCGGTGAACGCCTGGACGCCGTCTTCCCCGATGCCGTAGACCCAGATGACGCCGTCCTCGATCTCCATCTCGTTGGCAATGTCCCACAACCAATCCTCATCTTCGCCGAGGTCGTTTGCGACCTTGGTAATGGTGGTGACGTGATGGACCTTGTTGACGTGGGTGGTCATGCGGCTTGAGCGGAGAGCGCTGGCGTCCAATTCCAGGGCAGAAGGCAGGATGCCGGCATATCGAGCCAGATGCCCCTGGGGATGCTCGCCCTTGCGGTCGCGTGAGTAATAGAACATCGCCGCCGGCGGGTCCGTGCCCCCAAATGGCCGGTCGTCCCGGACGTAGATCCAGCAGCGGCCCGTATCGGTCTTGCCCTTGGCCAGCACCGGCACGGTCGTATCATCGGCATGAAGGCCGCTCGGCCGCCATGACATGAACTTCCACCAGGCGCAGCAGGGGATCCAGCGAGGCATAGACCGCCCCCACGGCATCCGCCATGGTCGACAGTGCGATCGGCACGCCTTCCAGAGCATAGCGCTCGGCCTGGCGGTTGAGCGGCTGATGCTGACCGAACTTTTCGAACATGATTATGGCCAGGAGGCTCGGGCCAGCCCATCCCCGAGCGATGGCATGGAACGGCGCCGGCGCCTGGCTGATCTTCTCGTAGTCGCGGCAGGAGAACTTCTCCCGGACCGTCTCGATCACCTTCCACTGGCGCGGCACCACTTCCAGCGTCCGCGTCACGTCCTCGCTGAGCTTGCGAAGGCGATTGCTGCCGCAGCATTCACACGCCGTCGGCCCATCGATCACCACTCGCTCCCGGGGAAGATGCTCGGGGAAGGTCTGGCGCTCGGCGCGCTTGCGGGTAAATCCCCGCACGGTCGTCGTCTTGGCCGCGGCCTGTTCCGCCGCCAGCTCGTCCTCGGTGGCGTCGGCTTCCAGCTCTTCGAGTGCCAATGCCAACTGCTCGATCAGCCGCGCCGAACGCTCCGACCGTTGCCCATAGATCTGATGCTTTAACTTGGCGATCTGCAGGCTTCTGCTGAGCGATCAGCGCTCCGTCTTCCGAGGCTTTCGCGCGGGCGACCGCGAGCTTGGCGGCGATCTCAAACCCTTCGCGCGCTCGACAGCGAGCGCCTCTTTCAGGGCGGCAACGTCATCCGGATCAGCGTCGCGGTCCGCATCCATGCGACGCAGTGAATCACAGATCGAATGCGTTGGGACTCCCCAAAATGCCGGCAGCCGGGAGATTTTCCTGGATCAGCCTGCGCTCTGCGGTCGCCAGCTCAATTGCGGATTCCGCCAGTCGATGCCCTCGAGCGAGGGCATCGGGAGATGCCCATAAGAGTGACGATGACGTAGCCACCTTCGAAGAGGTGGAAGTCGTCGATCCGCGTCATCCGCTTTATGGCCGGCGCTATCGCTTGATCTCGATCGGTAAGGAGACGACCACGCGTGGAGCGTGCAAGGAGCTCTTTGCGCGTGTACATTACCGATTCGGTCTCACGCTTCTTCTGCCGCTCGGGGTGACGAATCTTGAGCGGAACGGCTTGCCGTGCGCCGCGCCGACCAAGCTGAGCCTCGACGCGCTGCAGGACTTAATCGCGTTGGCCGAAGAGAGCGGGGGCGCATGCCCATCGAACCTCGAGAGGTCTGGCGCGGTTTGCCGGAAACGCTCCGGCAAGCGATCGCAGAAGATCTCGGCCAAGTCCTGCGGGAGATGAGCGATGGGCTCGGAACTCGTCAAGCCGGATCACCTGGACCGCAAAGCAGTGGTGTATGTGCGGCAATCGACGCCACACCAAGTGATCAACAATCAAGAAAGCCTCAAGCTTCAGTATGCCCTCTCACAGCGCGCTCGCGAGCTCGGATGGCGCGAGGTCGACATCGATGTGATTGATAGCGATCTTGGGCAGAGCGGCGCTGCGGCAGCCCACCGGAAAGGATTTAAGGATCTGGTCGCACGCGTCACTCTTGGCGAGGTCGGTCTTATTCTATCGATGGACGTGACGCGCCTGGCGCGCAATTGTTCGGATTGGTACCCGCTGCTTGATGTCTGCGGGCACCGCCGTTGTTTGATCGCCGACCGTGACGGCATCTACGATCCCGGAACCCCCAATGGCCGCCTGCTGCTCGGCCTGAAGGGTACGATCTCAGAGCTGGAATTGCACACGATCAAAAGCCGGATGACGGCTGGGCTTTTGGCAAGAGCCGAACGCGGTGACTTGGCCCTGCAACTGCCGGCGGGCCTGGTTCGCGATCCTTCTGGGGTGGTCACCAAGGACCCGAATCTCGAGGTGCAGGGGCGCCTGTTGCTGCTCTTCGAGACCTTCCTGAAAGTACGGACCGTCGCGCAAGTGATGCGGGCCTTTGTTGGCCGCGGCTTGGCACTGCCTCGCCGCGACCGCCATGGCGATCTGCGCTGGCAGCCTGCGACGGTGTCAGCCGTGACAGCGATCCTCAAGAATCCGGCCTATGCAGGCGCCTTTGTCTATGGAAGGACTTGGCAGAAGCCATCCCAAATACCGGGAGAGCGTCCCCAAAAAGCTCCGCGTCGTGGAACGGACTGGAGGATCGTGGTGAGGGAAAAGTACCCGACCTACATCGATTGGGAGACCTTCGAGAAGATCCAGGCGATGCTGCGCGACAATCGAGCGGAGTACCAGCACATCAAGAGCCGTGGCATCCCGCGGGATGGGGCAGCCCTGCTTCACGGTATCACCTATTGTGGCGAATGCGGACACAAGATGGCCGTGCGTTACAAGGGCGGCAGTCAATATGTCTGCAATTATTTGAAAATCCAGCGCGGAGCGCCGGAGTGTCAGAAACTGCGTGCTGCACCGATCGACGCACAGGTTGCGGCGGCATTCTTGGAAGCGGTGGCGCCGGCGGAAATCGATGCGTTGTCCAAAGCGCGCAAAACCCATCTGCAATCCGAAAGAGCCCTGCGTTACGCTGAGGAGCAGCAGGTCGAGAGGCTTCGCTATCAAGCAGCCCTCGCCGAGCGCCAGTTCAATCGCGCCGATCCCGACAACCGGCTGGTGACCGGCGAGCTCGAGCGGCGGTGGGAAGGCGCTCTGTCGGAGCTGCGCCGAGCTGAGGAAGCGTTGACCCAGCGAAAGATGCCCAAGGCCAATGAACCCTTGGGCGTTCCTCACGATGTGCGTGCCAAGGTGATCGCCCTCGGAAATCGTCTTCCGGCGCTGTGCGAGAATCCGGCGACCCGCAGGGATCATCGTAAGGCGCTCTTGCGCTGTCTGATCGAAAAGGTCGTGATGCGTCGTTGCGCCCGCGACAAGGCCGAGGTGCGCATCGTGTGGCGCGGTGGCGCAACTACTGAGCTTCTGGTCACACTACCGGTTAATGCCGTGGCCGCCTTGCCGCGGCACCGAGAGATGGTGGAGCGCATATGCACGCTGACTCGTGAGGGCATGCATGACGATGAGATCGCGCGCATTCTGACGCAGGAAGGGCATCACTCGCCATGGGAGGCGGATAAAGTCCTGCCGATCACGGTCCAGCGCATTCGTCTTAAACGCCGCCTCAAGGTGCAACATCGGCAAACACGATGGCCGGCGGTCGCAGACCATTTGACAGGAACCCAATTGGCAACCCGCCTCGGGATTCCCACCAAGTGGATCTATGTTCAGCTCAAGCGAGGGAGCATCCTGACCCTCCGGGAGCCTTCAGGCCGCTTTCTCTTTCCCGACAACGCAACCTCCTTGCAAGCCATTCGCAGCTTGAGACATCACCGTGTCGCGAAGATCGATCTGAGGGAGGATCACCATGAAAAGTAGGGGCATCAACAAAGGCCCTCGAGCTTATAGGCCATCTGCGCCGCTGAGATCGATACCGCGCCGGCCGACGCCGCGGGCCAGATGAACTTGCCGCGGTCCAGGCGCTTGGCGTAGAGCGACATGCCCAGCCCATGGTGAGTCGGCCCCGGGAGTTGCACCCGGAGCCGCTCTCCGAACCGTACGTGACGCTCTCACGTCATACGGCTCTCAACAAGTACCGAAGCAGAACTCAACCTCGCCCAATGAGCAAACAGCTTTGGCCTGCGGCGGCGGATCAATCTGAGCCAGGTGGAGGCTCTGACTTTTCCATTCTTCAGCCCTTTGTATTTGCGTCGCGCCCAGCGGTTAAGAGATTCGTCGACGTATCGATACAGGTTGTGCATTTCTGACCGCCCATATCTGCCGTAGTACTGCATCCATCCACGAAGGATGGGATTCAGTTCCAAGGCGATTGCGTCGACTTCCGTCTGCGAGCGAAGCCTGAGCCGGAGCTGCCGGATCGTCATACGCATAGACTTCATCGCCGCCCTGCTGGCCGCTGGCGAGAACGTACAGAAGTTTTCTTTCTTCTGATGATTTCTTGCCCTGCGCGGTCGAAAGGTAAATCCCAGAAAGTCAAACGACTGACTGGTATGGCTACCCGGGCGGTTGCTGTCTTTGCAGTAGACGATCTTGGTCTTGTCGGGATGCATTTCGAGTTCGCATTCCTCAAACCTTGCTTGCAGCGCCGCCTTGATGGCCTCCGCTTCAGCTTTGGTTCGGCAATGAACGAGCCCGTCGTCTGCGTATCGACACCATGGTGACCGCGGGAAGTTCCGCGCCATCCATGTATCGAACGCACAATGCAAGAACAAATTGGCAAGGACGGGACTGATGGCTCCCTGAACGCAAAAGATAATTTACGCTTTGAACGCGTCATCACCGGCTGGCGCGATGGAGCTATTGTTGATTTGAGACGCAAAAGGTAATATCATTATGTCATATGATTCGATCGACGCAGGCGCAGAAGGCCGAACGGCTGAGGGCGGCGCGACGCTTGCTCGCGAAGAAAATCGGCATGGCGGAGGCGGCCTTGGCGCTGTCGCGCGAAAGCGGCTTGTCGCTGCGGCAAGCCTATCGCTATCTCGAAGTGGCCAAAAGGAAGGAGCCGCTCCTTTCCGCGCCGCAGCCGTCTGTGACGCTCTCCCTGAAGATGCCGGCCGATCTCGCCCAAAAACTCCAGGCGCGTGCGGCGGCTTCCAGGCTTTCGGCAAGCGAGGTGATGCGCCGGGCGGTGGCCGCCTATCTCGCGTCTGTCCGCGAAGATGGCTGAGCGGCGAAAAAAGCGCGACGTTCAACTCGAATTTGCGTTCGATCGGCTCGTCGCCGCCAAACTTGAACAGGTTTACGAAATTCTCGTTCCAGATCAGGTGCGCTTCGCGCGCGCCGGCGCCGATGTGACGGGAGGCGAAGATGAAAACCGCCGCGATTTACGCCAGAGTGTCGTCGGACAAACAGAAGGAGGAGAACACGATTGCCAGTCAGACGAGCGCGCTGATCGCTTTCGCGCGCGAGCAGAACTGCGACGTGCCGGCGGAATGGGTGATCGAAGACGACGGCTATAGCGGCGCGAGCTTGTTGCGCCCTGGGCTTGAACGACTGCGCGATCTCGCCGCAGAAGGGCGGATCCAAGCCGTGCTCGTCTACGCTCCCGATCGGCTGAGCCGGCGCTATGCGCATCAAATCCTTCTTATCGAAGAGTTCGCGCGCGCCGGCGTCGAGGTGTTGTTCATTCGCTCGAGACGGGCGGCGACGCCGGAAGACGAGCTACTGCTGCAGTTTCAGGGCATGATCGCCGAATATGAACGCGCGCAAATCCTGGAGCGGTCGCGGCGAGGGAAGCGCCATCGCGCCCTTCAAGGCCAAGTGAGCGTGCTTTCCGGCGCTCCGTTTGGCTATCGCTACAAGCGCAAGACCGATCACTCTGCCGCCTATTATGAGATCGACGAGCGACAGGCCGGTATCGTGCGCTGGGTCTACGAGCTTTACACCGCAAGAAACCACAGCATCGGCGCCATCACGCGCCTGCTCAATGAGCGCCAGATTCCGACAGCCAAAGAAACAGGCCGCTGGGAGCGCTCGACGGTTTGGGCGATGCTGCGCAATCCCGCGTATAAAGGAACGGCCTGCTTTGGCAAGACTCTGATCGCGCCGCGCATGCGTGTGACGCGGCCGTTGCGACTGCGCGGCGGTGTCGCGCCTCGCAACAGCGCCAATCATGAGCTTCCTCGCACAGAGTGGATCGAAATCCCTGTGCCGACCATCATCAGCGAAGAGACCATCGCACTGGCGAATGAGCTTTTGGAAGCCAACAAGAAGCATGCCCCGCGACGCACGATCACGCCGAGCGCCCTGCAAGGATTGTTGAGCTGCGCCAAATGCGGCTATGGGCTCTATCGCACCTCCACAAGGTCGAGCGCTCGAACTATCCATTACTACCGCTGCTTGGGCTCGGATGGCTGGCGCCGGCTCGGCGGGCCGGTCTGCGACAATCGCCCGGTGCGCCAGGATTTGCTGGACGAGGTGGTATGGAAAGAGATCGTGCGTTTACTTGAAGACCGAAACCTCATTGAAGACGAACTTGAGCGCCGGCTCAAGGCGGCGCGCAACGCCGATCCCACACAGCGCCGGGAGGAAACGCTTCGCCGCGATCTTGCGCGCTCCCGGAAACGCATCGAGCGTCTCCTCACGGCCTATCAGGAGAGCCTTCTCTCACTTGAAGAGCTGCGCAGCCGCATGCCTGATTTGCGCAGCCGCGAACAGGCTTGCCTATTGGAGTTGCAAGCGATCGAAGACCAATCGAAGGAGCGGGAAGTTTGTCTGCGTCTCGCCGAATCCGTGACGAGCTTCCTCGACCGCCTGCGCTCGTCCGTCGGCGAGCTCGATATAATCGAACGCCGACGCGTGCTGCGCCTTCTCGTGAAGGAAGTCCTCGTTGGCGACGACAAGATCGTCATCCGCCACTCCATCCCCCTCCCACCCACCCCTCCGGGTGGAAAGGAGCCCGGCGCCGCCGATAGTTCCGTGACCGCTCCTCCACCGCAAAGTTATCTTTTGCGTTCAGGGAGCCAGCACGCCCCGTTGGGGTGTGCCCCGGTCGCGAGCGGTGATCGCTCCGTCTTTGCCTTGCATCGGCGCTATTAGCCAGCGTTCGATGTAGAGCAGAGCCCATTCGTCTTGCACATGCTTCCTGATGGCCTTCATAAGCAACTCGTGGCTGATATTGTCGAACAGGCCTTTGATGTCGAACTCCAGCACCCAGTCCATCTTCCAACACCGTTGCCGGGTGACACCGACGGCGTCCAGCGCGGATTTTCCGGGCCGGTAGCCGTAGGAATCGGGAAGGAAGATTTCCTCGAGTGCTTGTTCAATCTGCAGCTTGACGACCGTCTGCGCCACGCGATCTGCTACTGTCGGCACGCCTAGAATGCGTTGTCCGCCGTTCTTCTTGGGAATGGGGACAGCCCGAACGGCAGGTGGAAAGTAGCTGCCAGAAGACATTCGATTCCAGACCTTGTAAAGGTTGCCCTTCAAGTTCTTCTTATCCACGCCGGCTGAGCCCGCATTGGCTTTGACCAATCGGTAGGCCTTCATCACTGTTTGCTTGTCGATATTGTACTGCTTACGTTCGGTTACACCCATCATGTCCTCCTGCTCATCACAGTTGCATGCGGGCGGAACCACTTGCCTCGGCCCCTTCGCTCCAGTCCCATTACAGCACCTTCATCACTACTACGAGCCAATCCGCCCCAGTGTCGTGCTTCGGTACTCTCGTCTCGCGGTGTGCGCCGCTTGAACTTCTCCCTTGGCATCACAACGACTGGTTCCTGCAGTTCTCTACAAGAGCCTGTATCCAGATCGCGTCCCCTAAACGCCGGTCGCCATCCGCGCAGTAATCCAGGCGCCTCACGGATTGATCTCAGGGATGGCACGCGCCCCTGATTTTGGCGACGTCTAAATAATTTTCGACGCGTCATCGGAAGATTCGCTTTCGCTCGCCTTCTGGATACTCACCTGCCCCGTAAACCCGGGACTTTTGCAACACTTGCTGATGACCGCGCCTTTTAAGCGAAGCCACAGTGTCGTGGTTTTGCATCTGCGGCTGGAACGCCGATGCAGGAGGGCCAACCTCCATCTCTCATAAAGCTGTACGCATCAAATTCGGTTATTCACCTCCTTTATGCTCTGCAGCACACCGTGCCAGAGAATCTTGACCAGGTCGCCGCGGCGGCCCCGGAAGATGTAGAGATCGCCGGCATGCGGATCGCGCTTCAAGCTCTCCTGAACCGTGAGAGCCAGGCTTTGCATGCCGCGACGCATATCGGTGTGGCCTGTTGCGATCCAAACCCTGACGCCGTTCGGGATCGGGATCATCGTCGTCTCAAAAGTTCAAGAACCCGCTGCAGCGCCTCACCGTCGACGTCCCGGTCAACGCGCACGCGACAGCCGCCGCCAAGCTCGATCTCGATGATTCCAGTCCTTGCGCGCAGCGCAGGGGTTGAAGGCGCCGGTTGCGGCTTGCTGATCGATGCCGGTGCCGGCGCAGGTGTGATCTCGACGGGAACAAGAGCCGGCACGACATCCGCGCTCAGCCGGCCATCGCGCGCCAAACGGCGCCACGTGAACAATTGGCTTGTCGACAGCCCGTTGCGCCGCGCCGTCACCGACACCAATCGTGGCCCGCTATAACTCTCGGCGACGATCCGCTGCTTCTCTTCCAATGTCCAACGGCGCCGTGCGCCCGTCGAGACCACTTCAAGTCGGGAAACCTTCGGCATAGGCATATGGTCAGTCATACGCCTATGTCTTCATCCTTCATCATACCGCGCAAGGCGGTCCTCGCCGAAGCGATACCATGTTTGTGGTCGACGAGCGTGATATCCGACCAGCGAGAGCCGACCGTTGGCGTCACCAATCATGCCGAACCGCCAGCGCCGTCAGGCGCGATCGGTCAGGATCGAGTAGACCGCCCCAGCCTGCGTCGCTGCGATCGACGAGCCACAGACAAACCGCTTCGCCACCTATGGATGATGCGAGCGTCTGGTTGAAGAAGCTGCCGATCAAGTTGTAGCGGACCTTGAGGCGCGGCTTAGGGGACCGGAAATCTCGCGCCAACGCGGCGCGTTGAGAAAAGATCTGGAAGATGGTGACTGCAATACTAAGCGCGATATTGATCAGCCGCGAGTGGATCGCCGCGAAGCGAATCCCGCCCAGTGCGAACTAAAACAGCCCGATTGATAACGCCACTCAGGCTGTAAAGATCAGAAATCCGCGCATGCCCAGCTAGCTCACGGGAGCCCAAAGACGTCCGTGTAACACGTCACGACGATTGATAGCTCTAGGTCTATCCGAGACGGTTCCATAGGGGACCGCGCGCCCGTGTTTAACTTATCGGTTTAAAATTTCACCCTCAAGTGTGGTAGGGAGCGCCCGCCTCTACGATTTCCTAACCCGGATCTATGCCTTCTTGCTCAAACTGTGAGCTATTCGTGCGTCCCCAATGATTGAAGCGAGCATGTCCGATCATTGCCAACTCAGCAGCGACCTTTCGGAGTTCGATTGACTCTTTCCTCCCGGTTATGAACGACACGATCTAGCATGGCGGCCGAAGTGCTGTTGTGAAGAGCTATGTCCATGGCTTTATGCCCTCGGCGATACACTACTCGAAGTCGGGGCTGCTCGGGGCCATTACGTTAACGTCTTGGGCAAAGGCAGTTCGATGCGTACGGCTGCGATCTGGCCGATCCATGGATTCACGAGGAGGCGAGACCGTTCCTCTGTATGAAAACTGATTTTGCCGACGTTGGCAAGGAGCCGCACATCGGCAAGTGGCGCCCCGCCGTTGGGCGATTATCCCGCGGTCAGCTTTTCCGGCAATCGCCAGTTGACTGATCCGGCTTATGCCGGCGAACGTGGTGATCCGCACTCAGCTACACCACGAGCGGGCGGGTCTTACCGCGAAGCGCTGCCGCATCGAGCATCTGCTCGGCCAGAACAGTTTCGCGTTCTCCTCTTACAAGGCCTTCAGGCCCTTCGCCTCGGTTTACGCCGCCGTCAACTACCAGGATCAGTCATTGATCTAAATGAAACACGTGTGGCAGGTATTGATGATGACTGCGTTTGGCCAAGCATCAGCAGCAGGGAATTCGGACATGCAAAATCAATCATCATCAGTTCTCATTAACAAACCTGATCGATCCGTTCACTTGTCGCCCGCAAAAATGGTAGGGCTCCGGTCAGCTCAATCACGATCTTCCTCCTCAAGAACACACATCTCCGCCGCGATCGCGTCCGCGGGCTCGTCGACGTCTACTCTTTTGGCTGCTTTGTCATAAACGCGGCATCATGCGGCGACCAAGAAAGGAATTTCATAATTAAGGATGTCATCGCGTGTACAATGTCCCGACTGCGCCGCATAACCCGAGTGGCGATATCAAGAACGTCGCCGGAATTAGGACCGAATTAGTTCAACCTTTAGCGGTCCAATCGAGGACTCAGCGGGCGACACACGTGTTCCCAGTGATCTTCTTGACATTTGTGTAGTCAGAGATGGTGAATACAGTCTTAGTTACCGGCGGCTCGGGATATTTTGGGCAAGTGCTCAGCAAACAGTTGCTCGAGCAAGGAACCTACGTTCGCGTGTTCGACCTAGACTTCCCTGGCTTCAGTCATCCTAATCTGGAATTTTTCAAAGGCACGATTCTGGATCGCAACGCAGTCAAACAGGCAGTCTCCGGCGTGGACAAGGTATTCCACACCGCTGCGCAGAACCCTTTAGCCAAGGACGTAGAGTTGTTTTGGTCCGTCAACAGGGACGGCACGCAGATCATTGCTGACGAATCGGCTGCGGCAGGAGTCGGGAAGCTCATATATACCTCCTCCACCGCTGTTTATGGCGCCCGGAAAACGAATCCCGTCACAGAGAGTACAGAGCCCAATCCTGCCGAAGATTACGGACGCGCAAAGCTCGCGGGAGAAATCATTTGTAAAAAAGCAATGCAACACCATAATCTGGATGTGACGATTGTGCGCCCGCGGACTATTCTCGGACATGGCCGTCTTGGCATCTTCCAAATCCTGTTTGACTGGATAGAACGGGGCTTCGACATTCCAGTTCTGGCTGGCGGGAATAACAGATATCAGTTCGTTCACTCAGATGATCTGGCCTGGGCATGCATTGCAGCCTCGGAAGTGCGAGGCTTTGCAGAATACAATATCGGTGCCGCGGAATTTGGCACAATCCGTGAACTTCTTCAGGCGGTAATCGACCATGCCGGCGCGAAAAGCCGAATCAAATCTATTCCGATGTGGCCGAGCATCATCGCAGCGAATCTGGCAAGTGCGCTCGGTCTCTCCCCCTTGGGCCCCTACCATGCACTGGCGTACGGTCGATCAATGTATTTCGATATTTCGAAAGCGCAAAAAGAACTTGGGTATAGTCCCAAGTACTCTAATTCTCAGATGATCATCGACGCCTATGATTGGTATCGGGCCAATAAGGCTTCTATAGCCAAACAAGGAGCGTCACACCATAAGTCGCCTGTCAAACAGCAGGTTTTAGCACTGCTTCCTCAATTGTTGCGGATGATCCCGGGATGAGTGCGCAATCTCAAAGGCTCTCGACTCCATGTGGGTTTCGGCTGCTTGTGCGGTTGTCGCGGGGGCCGGGTTTGCAATGCTGGCGGTTACGCCATCTTACATTCTTGGATAACCCGTCCACCTGCACAAATGGATCGGGCTCGGTCTTGTCTTGGCAGGCACAGTTTTTCTGGCTCGAGGAGACTAAAGTGGTATTCGACAGAGTGCTCGTGGCAACACTGATCCCTACGTGGCCATTGCTCGACGGGGAAGAAAAACCGACTGCAGTTAGTGAAATCGTAGCAAGCGTCAGCCGAGCGATTGCAGACGCCCCGTTTCATATTCGTTTCGCGGTTCGAAGCGTTTCGATCTTCCTGAGCCCTTGCATCTTGTTGATTTCGGCCGGCGCGGGCGGCCCATTGGCAAGCTCGCTCCGCGCAGATAGGTTTTATACTCTTCTGCAGAGATCGCCTGGTCCCATCACGTCCATTGTGCGCCTTTATCGATCGATGACGCTGCTTGCATTCTATGAGCAGACGCCCGTGGCGGCAAAGCTGTTATCCGTACGGACTACGGGCAAACAAAAGGCTTCAACATGAAAGGCAGTTTTCATCCGAGGAATAAACTTCAACTGGAGGCGGATGCGGTGATTATCGGCTCCGGTGCAGGCGGTGCGAGCGTGGCAGACGTGCTGACAGCTGCGGGTTTATCTATAATCATGCTTGAAGAAGGCAAGCATATTCCCTCATCATCGGCTTCTCCAAGCGCGAGAGAGGCGTTTTCGGCAGCCTGGCGCGGCGGGGGAATAACTGCCGCGATTGGCCGCCCCCCCGTTACGTATGCAGAAGGCCGCTGCGTCGGGGGAGGAACAGAAATCAACAGTGCTATTACCCAGAGAGCCGATAGCGATGTCATTGATCAATGGCGCAAGCTCAACAAGATCGAGAATTTCACGCCAGATGAACTGGGGCCATATTACGAGCGCGCGGAGACAGCCGTAAATGCAAGCCTGACCCCTGGTCCCCTCGGGCGTCCGACTGACATCCTGCGGCAAGGAGGCGAAGCGCTGGGTTGGAAAGTGTCGGAGCTGAAACGGGGACAACGTGGCTGCAAGGGCGCCAACCGGTGTTCTTATGTATGCCCGAACGGCGCCAAGCAGTCCATGGCGGTGAGCCTTCTGCCAAAGGCGGTGGACGGCGGCATGCGGTTGCTGGCGCAAACACGGGTGGATAAGATACGAATTGAAAAACGCCGTGTCACAGAGGTGATTGCCCACTCAAGCAATGCCGACAGACAAGCCGTGCCAGTGCGCGTAAAAGCCGGCATGGTGTTTGTTTGTGCAGGTGCCATACACACCCCAGCGCTTTTGCGCCGCTCCGGCCCGCGTAAACGCATTGGAGATACACTGCGCCTTCACCCTACAATCAAGGCAACGGCGCTGTTTAACGAGCCTGTCGATGCACATCAGTCGCGGCTTCCTCTGACGGCAATTACCGAATTTATGCCGGAACAACGCATTGGTGGATCGATATTCACGCCGGCACTTTTTGGCCTCTCGCTTGCGGAAGACTGGAGCAATCGCGGCGATCTGATGCGAGACTGGCGTTTTTGCGGCTCGTATTACGGCATGATACGGCCCCGCGGAGTGGGCTCAGTGAGACCGCTTCCCGGCTTTAACGAGCCGCTCGTCAGTTTCAAGCTCGCCCCTGAGGACTGGATTGCTCTGAGCCAGGTTCTCACCCGTCTCGGCCAAGCCATGTTTGCGGCCGGCGCCCGCAAGGTGTTCCCGAGCATATCCGGCCACGAAGGGTGGACGAGCCCTGATCAGGTACATGAATTCTTGAACAAGCCTCTGCCCAAAGGGGCAACGAATCTGATGACCGTACACCTGTTTTCGAGTTGCCCGCCGGGCGAGCATCAGGATGCTTGCGCCGTCGACAGTTACGGACGGGTGCGTGGCATCGAAAACCTCTTTGTAGCCGACGGTAGCCTCATTCCGGGAGCGCCAGGCGTCAATCCCCAAATGACCATCATGGCCCTAGCGTTCCGGGTTGCGGAAGCAGCACTCTGTCATTCAGCACAAGAACGCGCCCGGTCAGCGGCAACAGACATAAATTGAGAGGGTTGTTAATGTGCAAGAGACAATCCAGGTATCGCTGAATTGCCCCCTCGTGCTTCTGACAGGAGCCGCCGGCTGGCTGGGCGGGCGCATCGCGGCGGCGCTGACGAGAGGTTTGCCGGAAGCACGACTTCTCGCAACCGGAGGCTTCCGGGTAAGGGCGCTTGTGCTTCCGGGAGAAGACGTGTCGCAGCTGTGCGAACAGAGCGTCGAAATCGTGATAGGTGATATCCGGGACATGGAAACTGTCCGTACATTCGTGGCTGGTGCCGAGGGTGCTGTATTGATCCACATGGCGGGAGTCATTCATCCCAACACCGTTGCTCAGTTTGAAGCGATCAACACGCAAGGCACTATCAATCTGGTTACGGCAGCGCAAAAAGCGCGTGTGCGGCGGGCGCTTGTCATGTCGTCGAATTCGCCGATCGGCTGCAACCCGCGGGCGGATCACAGATTCACAGAGGAAAGCCCGTATAACCCATATATGGGATATGGCCGCTCCAAGATGCTGATGGAAAAGGCGCTGCTTGCGGAAATTGCCGCCGGCAGCCAGATAGAAATCGTCGTCATCCGCGCGCCCTGGTTTTACGGACCCAACCAGCCGTCAAGGCAAACTCTCTTTTTTAAGATGATCAAAAACGGTAAGTTTCCCATTGTTGGATCTGGACGGAACCGCCGCTCGATGGGCTATACCGACAATCTGGTGCAGGGCATTCTGCGGGCCGCAGCTCACAAAAATGCAGCGGGTGAGATTTTCTGGCTTGCGGACGAGACGCCGTACACCATGAACGAAATTGTCGAGACCGTCGGCAAAGTCCTGCATGAAGATTTCGGCATGACAGTCAAGCCCAACAAGATCCGTCTGCCGAGCATTGTGGCCGAAGTCGCAACGATGGTCGATGTAACTCTTCAGTATGCCGGCATCTATCACCAGAAAATCCATGTCCTTTCTGAAATGAACAAGACAATCGCCTGCGATATTACCAAGGCTAGAAAAATGCTCGGTTATGCACCCAAGATCGCCTTGCGAGATGGCATGCGCCTTTCGGTCGACTCCTGCCTGAAGAACGGGCAGGCGATTTAAGGCTTCTCATCTTTCCAATGCGTAACGGCCGATTGAGACCACGTTCTTCGGAGCGTCAATCCAGCCGCCTGCGCGTTCGACCTTCGGCACCGCGCCGACCGCAACGAGGACCAGATCGGCGAGGTACGTGCGGCCGTCCGCCAGCACGACTTTGGAGCGCCCCTCATTCGCGCCGATACGCTCGACCGTGGCACTGGCCTGCATGTTTCGCGGGATCGTGAGCAGAGATTTCAGACGATCGTGAGCACGGATTTCGCTGGATCGTGAGCAACTTTTCAGCGGCTCAGCCCGCTTCGGCCGACAACTCAACCGGCTTAGGAACTGCCTCGTCAGTGAACGAGGAAGGCCGATGCCCACCCAGATTTATTGTCGATGCGCCGGATCAAAGAGGTTCTCCGCTTAAAACATGTTCAAGCTTGCCGGAGCGAGCCATCGCACGCACCTTGGGCATCAGCAACGGCGCCGTGCACAGCTATCTGCGCCGAGCAGGGCTTCCGGGCTGATCTGGCCGTTGCCGGCCGGAATGACTGACGAAGACCTGGAGCTGCTGCTTTTCCCTGCGCCGAGGCCTGCGTCGCAGAGCCCCCCGGCGACACCATCGACGTCATCGACCCTCAAGTGGGGAAGTGCAGTCGATGAAGCTGTTCGTCGCGGCGATGGGCGCGTCCAATTATACCTACGCCGAGGCCTGCCCAAGCGAGGGGCTCGCCGACTGGATCCGGTCCACATCAACCTTTTCGCCTTCCTTGGCGGCGCGCCGACATTCGTGGTCCGCGACAATCTCAAGGCCGCCGTCACCAATCCCGACCGCCACGATCCTGGCCTCAACCGCACCTATGCGGAGATGGCGGCGCATTTCGGCACGGCCGTCTTGCCGGCGCGACCACGCAAGCCGCGCGACAAGGCGAACGCTTCATACTGCACCTCATTCCTTTGATGGCGCGGTGATGGCGGTGAGCTGCGCCGGGCGGGCGCCGCGCCCACCGCAGCCTTTGCGGATCGTCATGCCAGGCGGGATCTCCCACAGGCCACGGTTCAGGCTATCGGTATAGCATTTTGTGATGAGCCCCTGGCGACCCCACGTGTGTACGGCTGTCTCGGAGACGCAGAACTTGGCGGCGATCTCGCGCGTCGTGAGCATACCACGTCGACGCAGCCGCTCATATCGGCTCGCAAGTTTGTAGGCGCAGCGAATGAAGGCAACCTTCTTCAGATTAAACGCCTTTGCTTCCCATGTACGCCATCCGTGATTATTGAGAATCTCGGCGACTTCGCGATCGCAATGATGGTCAAGAAGACGATCAACCTCGGCGACGAGTTCAGGTTTGAACTTGCGGATCTGGGCGATGGGTAGCGGCCGGTCGAGCACCAAGGTGCGCGTGGCGCCGCCAGACAGGCGCACATGGGCCGTGATGGTTTGCGACTTGATTAAGGTTACGTCGTCGATGAGCAGACGCACGATGCGCTTGCGCTCGCGGGAGTCAACTCGCGGATCTTGCCAGATCCGCGGAAGCTGCTCGGCGAGGTTAAGGATGCGACGCTGGGCTTCTGCGCTGAGTGCCGCAGCCTGCTGTTTGCTCCGGCGCTTGTAGTCTTCGGCGGCATCGGCATGACGGCGCAGCTTGTCGTTCCATTCGGCCTCGAGTGAATCGGCGACGAGTCGGTTGTCGGGATCAACCTTCATGTAGCGTCGACGCGCAAGCTCGGCTTCATAGCGCATCCGCTCGACATGCTGGCGACGCGCTGCATCGGTCTCTGCGGCGCGCGCCTCAAGTTCGCGCTGCACCTCAAGGGTGACGGCCAGCGTCATCGGCGTCATCAGCTCGATCATCAGGTCGGCGATCCCCGCATCGACGATCCTCCCGGGAACCGTTTGGCAGGTCCATACCGCGCGGCGTATCGCGTTCGCCTGGCACAGATAGGTTGGGACGGTGCTGCCGTGCTCCTGGCTGTAGCGCACACCCATGCGTTCGCCACACAGGCCACAGACCACGCGACCTTGGAGGAGCGCCGGTCCCTCGCGCGCCGGTCCCGACCGCCGCTCGCCACCGAAGGCACGAGCGTTGTCGGCGAGCCGCCGCTGGTTGGCCTCGAAGCGCTCCCAGTCGATGTAGCCCTGGTGCATTCCCGGCATAACGAACTGCCAATCGGCCCTGGCCACCTTGACGACACTGGTGCCACCATCGGGCCGGTGCCGTATGCGCGTTCGGCCATACGCAAAAGCGCCGGCGTAGCGCGGATTGTGGAGCACCTGCAGAACGCGCGCATGGTGCGGCGCCGCCCACAGGAGATCACCTTTGTTCGATCCTGTCCGGAGTCGGCGCGGGAACAGCAAACCCTGCTCCCGGAAGAAGCGGACTGTCTGCATCGCACTTCCGGTCTGCTCGAAGGTATCGAACAGGAGACGGATTGCGTTCTGCACCTGGAGGTCGGGATCGAGGCCGATCGTCCGATCGTTCCGGTAAACCAGCCCGACCGGAGGGCACATCTCGAGCTCGCCGCGACGGGCCTTGTTGAGCTGACCACCACGCATGCGTGCTTTGAGGATGTGCAGCTCGGCCTCGCTCATCGTACCTTTGAGGCCGAGCAAGAGGCGATCGTTGAAGCTGGCTGGATCGTAGATACCGTCTTCGTCAAGGATGAGCGTCGCCGTCAATGCGCAAAGCTCGATGAGCCTGTGCCAGTCGGCCGAGTTGCGCGCAAGGCGCGAGACCTCCAGCCCCATGACAATACCGGCCTTGCCGAGCGCCACCTCGCTCACCAATTGCTGGAAGCCGTCGCGCGCTGTCGTACTTGAGCCGGACTTGCCGAGATCGCGTGACGTGAACGCGCTCGACCGGCCAGCCGGCCACAACTGCTCGATCCCGCAACCCATATTGGCGCTCGGTGCTCTCGCCGTGCTCGGCGACCTGGCGAAGAGTCGATTGGCGGACATAGAGGTAAGCGTCGCGCTTGAGATGGTCGGCAGTGATTTTAAGCTCAGGCATGGAAGGGCTCCATTGCGATGGCGACGAGGATGCCGGCGATGAGGCGCGTGACGTCGCTTGTTGCGGGCGACGGATTGTCTGGGGCCGAGTGCGTGAGCCGATGGTCGTAGCAGGCCGCCTTGGTATCGACCTCCTGTCCGCGTGCTCGGATCCACGCTGCCAATCCCCGTCGACGAAGAATGGTGAGACCAGGGCAGGCCGTGAACTCGGCACGTAATGCGGCGGCGCGTAGCTTCTCGTAGCTGTCCGCTGCGTCCGCAGGCGCGACGATCAAGCTGGGTTGAGTCGTTTTTTTTTGCGCGCCAGCGCCCGCTCCAGGCTGCGTCGGTGCACCTTGACGCCGAACCGCGCCGAGATCGCATCTAGGCAGTGCGACGTCGTTAGTTCGGGTCTTGCAGCTTTGAGAGCGGCGACGAACGCAACGACCTCGGCGGAGACCTTGTGGCCGCCTTTGGGGCCTCGCCGGTTCGGCAACAGGCCGGCAAGCCCGGTGGTCTGCAGGGCGCTCTGCGCCTTGTAGAAGGTCGGGCGCGTCACGCCGAATGTCTCGGCGGCCTCGCTGATCGCAACGCCGTCGACCTGGTGACGTCGCACCATCTCGTAGCGCACCTGCACCAGGTCCTTCGCATCGAAGAATGGGTTGCTGACGAACGAGGGGTCGCGGACGGCTTCCGGATTTGGATTGAGGACGCCGTCTTGCGCCAGCGCCTCGCTCTTCGGATCCCGCTTCTTCGCCCTGGCCATGCTCGGCCTCAATCTTACGTAAATATAAATACGCCTCTATATGTTGAGTGTCAATGGAGATGTCGACGCCATATGAAGATTTATCGCGGCTAGCAGCGTAGTAATACGCCGCACCGCGTCGACGGCATGGCGTTATTATCCTTACACATGCGGCGTATTTAGATTTACGCATTACGGGCGCCCATGCTCTCCGCGAGCCGGTCTAGCGAGTCACAAAGCGCCAACAGATCAACCGCGCAAAAGGCTGCTCTACCCGCAGCAATCAGCCGGAACTCATCGGGTGGATCGATATCGGTCCATGCGCTCGCGATCGTACAAAGTCGACCGTTCTCCCCCTCATAGACCACCCGGTCTTCGCCCCAATGACGGCGCCGACAGATCAGCTCGAACTTGCGACCGCAGAGCGGATGGAAGGGGGTGCGTGATCCGCACCTTTTGCGGGGTCGTACCCGCATGACCTGCAGTCGACAACTTTTGCCAAGGCAAAGGTCGAAGTTGCGGTGCAAGTCGCCCAGCGATGGATTTTGGCGCGGCTGCGCAACCAACGCTTCTTTTCGTTGCTGGAGCTGAACGCAGCCATCAAAATACTCGTCGTCGAACTCAATGCCCGGCAGATGCGCGACTTTGGCGCCAGCCGCGCCGAACTGTTCGCCGAACTCGACAAGCCAAGCTCACAAAGCTGCCGGACCAGGCTTACGCTTTCGCGCGCTGGAAGCGCTGCCGGGTCGGCCCCGACTATCATATCGAGATCGACGGACACTGGTATTCCACGCCATATCGGCTCATCCGTGAGCTCGTCGATGCGCGCATTGACGACAGGACGGTCGAGATCTTCCACAACGGCCGCAGGATCGCCAGCCACCCTCGCGCGCCCAACCGGCGGGGCCACACCACCATCACCGACCACATGTCAGCGCCCATCGGCGCTACGGCCAATGGACGCCCGCCAGAGTGATCGCCGCCGGTGAGCGGATCGGTCCGTCGACCGCCGCCTTCTTCCAGGCCGTGATCGCGGCCCGGCCGCATTCCGAGCAAGGCTTTCGCACCTGCCTCGGCATTCTGTCGCTGGCCAAAAGCTACAGCGCCGAGCGCGTCGACGCGACCTGCCGGCGCGGCATTCTGATCAAGGCGCGATCCGTCGTCTCGATCCGCTCCATCCTCCAGAACGGCCTGGATCGCACCTTTCTCGACGAGCCCTCCGAACCCCAACCCCTGCGCCACGGCAACATCCGCGGCCGGGATTATTTCCACTGAAGCCAAGGAGACCTGTATGCTCAACCATCCCACCCACGAACGCCTGATCGAGCTCGGCTTGAGCGGCATGGCCAAAGCCTTCGAGGAGCAGCGACGATCACCTGATCTCGAAGCCTTGCCGTTCGAAGATCGCATCGGCCTGCTGGTCGACCGGGAAGCCGCGGAACGCGACACCAGGCGGCTCACCACGCGCCTCAAGCTGGCCGCGCTGCGCTAGAATGCTTGCGTGGAGGACGTCGATTTGCGTACGCCGCGGGGTATCGACCGGGCCGTCTTCGCCAAGCTCGTCAGCGGCGACTGGATCGATCGCCACGAGAATTTGCTCATAACCGGGGCGACCGGATTGGGCAAAAGTAGGTTAGCCTGCGCTCTCGGCCACAAGGCCTGCCGCGACAATCGCTCGGTTCTCGATCATCGCGTCCCAAGATTGTTCGAAGCGTTGGCGCTCGCGCGGGGCGATGGACGTTATGCCCCGCTTGCTCAAAACCCTTGGCCGCGCCCAGCTTCTGATTTTGGACGATTTGGGATTGTCGGTGCTCACCGCCGCCGAGCGGCTACTGCAAGTCCTCGAGGACCACCATGGCCGCGCCTCCACCATCGTAACTAGCCAACTCCCAGTGGACACATGGCACGAAGTTGTCGGAGATCCAACCTACGCCGACGCCGTCCTAGATCGCCTCGTCCATAACGCTCACCGCCTCCAGCTTGCCGGCGAAAGCATGCGAAAACGCAACGCCAAAACCATCACCCTTGACGCGCAGCCAGAACGCTGACTCTATCACCGCCTCGGCCGGAGCGGGCTGCTCACGATCGTCTGAATTCGGCGCTCATGATCGCGCGAAATCGCTGCTCACCATCAGCGAAATATGCACACTGGCCTCGATACGCTCTTCAGCTCCAGGATACCGACTGGCGCCGAGCTTTTTATCCCGGCGCACCAAGGGCAAGCGTGACCAAGTAGGCCCCACTCGTTGAGCAGGCTGGCGCCGCGCTCGCCTACATCCTGCAAGCTCGACCGAATGTTGATAGTCCGTTTCTGTTCCTGTCCTTCACGCCGCTTGTGGGCCGTGCCGGTACGTGTCGAACGTTTCGAGGTCGTGCGGGAGCGGTTGTGGCATGGCCGGAACGAGCTCGGTCGCGTCGGAGGCGCGCATATCCTGCGCCAAAGCCTAATCCCCATGTAGCCAGCGACACGGTCTGCTGCCTCACCGGTTCGTCATCGCGGGTGAAGCGCCTCTCTCGACGAAGGCGCCGCATGAGCGAACGGCTCCGTCTGGCGCTGTCCCTACAGTTGTACTTTCGTCGCCGAAGGAGGCGGGATCGGCGCCGGCGACGTGAAAGGATCGGATCCTGGCTACTCGGGTGTTGCGCGTTGCCACGAAGTTGTTCCGCTGCTACTCGAGCTATTCAAGAAAGGTGAAAACGAGGTCCCGATCGAGATCTTCAAGAGCCAACGCCGCTCGCCAATGAAGCGTGCGGACCAAATGATCGTAGTTGGTCACGTCGCCCAAGATCGACTTCATGTTAGCTTCTACGCGGGCGATTTCGAACAGACTGGCCGTTGCGGGCGGCTGGGCCATCGCGTAGTCCGCCACCCGAGAGCCGAGATGTTGTAGCTAAGCGCAAGCTAGGTGCCTTGAAGCCCATGTGCCGGGTGAGAAAGTGACCTTCCCCGAAAAAGCGGACGGCTTCAAGCGGCTTTGAGCTCCATCTCGATGGGCGCGATATATCTGATAGCTTTGCTATGACGCGGGGCGCGGTATTCCTGCTCATAGTGGTCGGCGACCTGGATCTCTGTAGCTCATGCCGTGGCGCAGGGTGTTATAGAACAAAACTGCGATCTTGCGGGCAGTTGCTGTGACCGCCTTTGACTTACCCGCACGTGATGACAGCCAGCGACAGAAAGCTCCGAGCGCCGTATCGCTCCGTCCAACGGTTGTTGCGGCCAACCGCAACAGTGCAGCTGCCCGGCTGGAGGATCCCCGCGCACGCGCTGAGAGCACCTTGCCGCCTGAGATCTTGTTTCCCGGTGCGAGACACAGCCAGAGGTGAAGTGTTTGGCGCTCGGCCACGCTCTCAGATCGCTGCCACACTCACCGACGAGCTTCAGTGCCAGTGATGGGCCTAACCCGTGGATCTCAGTTAGATCGACGCCGAGCAAACCATACAAGGCGGACCCGACATCGAACGTCGGCGACCTGCTTGATGCGTGGGCTGGATGTTTTCCGACCGGCTTTGCTTCCTTTTATTGTTCATTGTCGCGGTCAGGACTTCGAGCTTGCGGTTGCAGTCCAGCATCTTCGTCCGGTAGACGTCGTAGAGTTCCAACGATGGATCAGCGCGAAGACATGTTCATGCCGGTCATTAGCCACCAGCGCCGCTCGGATCGTCTCGATAGATGAATGGCATCGCACGTCCTGGTACGTTGCTAAGCCGTCAGGATTTCGTCGCCTGCAACAATGGCTCTGATAATTCGCATGCCGGTCGCTCCCGTGACATCGGAGACCACATGATGAAGTTGCAGATTCATCTCCATCATGGGCTTCTGCATGTGCTGGAAATGGGCGCGCCGTATTCCACCAATCGCTCGCGCTGGCGTAGACAGCGCGCAGGGTTTTCGATCTCGGCATCAGGTCGGACGCTGCCAGTAACAGGCCATAAGAATGAAGCTCGCGCAACCACGCTGAGTCGCTGACATCGGTCTTGGGGCGGTCTGTACACTGTACGCAGTATCTCAGCCCGATCTACTTGTCCGTCCCAGGGGCTATCCAGTCGCCGAAGAGGGCTGCGAGCTCATTTTGCTCTCGGAGAAGCGCCAACGCGGCCGATGATCCGTCTTACTTGAGATGTGAGGTCGTTCTTGAAAGGGCCAGCAGAACTCACGCCGCAGCAGCAACAAGGGACATTCTGGAGCGCTGGAGAGCGCCTACGTTGACGCAACGGACAGTCTTGTTCAAATCGTCGGCTATCACGATCGAAATCGTTTTCATCGAATCCTGCCAAATGCAAGATGGCGATTGAAAGCTTTTGAGCTCTTTAGTCTGCACTGTATCTCCTCGGCTGCTGGTTTCATTCTTGACGGTTCATTGTGTTCGGACGCAGCTGCGCTTGCAACTCGAAAAGTCCCGAAAAGAGCAACCGAGAGCGCAAGTAGGTAGGGGCGCGGATCACCGCACGGATCGCATGCCTCCCCGGGGGAGGTAGAAAGATGATAGGCGCCTCTTTCTCAGCTACATCAACGGCGATGTCGGTGGTTCCATTTCGTTGCTTCAAGATCGTCAACGACACTCGTATCCTTGCGGTCCGTGCTTGCTGTTCTTAAACGGATCTACCAGAGCGTCCGTGTAGACGCCCGCCAGAAGCCGGTGTTTGGCGAGCAGGTTCTTTCGCACGAAGCGACTGAAGCTCGCTATCCGCTGCCCTTTCTCTGTCAATCGCACGCAGCCGTTCACAATTTCAATCGTGCCCGATTGTAACTGCTCGGTCAGCCGCACGTCGACGACCCGGAATTCCGGCATGTATTCCTCAACAGAAACCAGCGGGATAGCGTCCTTGCGAATTCCTCCGCCGCGCTGCTGAAGCTTTTCAAGAATGTAAAAGGAAAATGAGCGATCAAGTACGGCTGGACCGGAAATGGCAGCCGCATACCCGGTCGTACACCAGATGACGAAAATCAACCCGCATTCAAACCCGGTAAGCGGTAGCCGGCGCCGTAACAGAAGGGCCAGGAAACCGGCCAAGATCGCTGCGACTAGCGCATCGCCAATCGCCGAATAGAAAATCACATTGACCGAGAACCAATAGATATGCGCGAAATACACGCCAGCATACAGCCCGGCAAAAATCAACGTCATCGCAACCGATGCCATGATCTTGCTATCCCGACTAGTTTTACTCAGCATGGGAAGCCTCGCTCTTTTTAAATACCAGTTGCTTATTGCCAAAGTCGGAGATGACAGCCTGCATGACGACGCTGACAAGGAAACCCGACGTGGGGTTCAATCTCATGAGATCCGCCCAAGAAAGTAGCGAAAGTGCTTGGAAGGCGGCGACGCCCCCCCGAAACATGGCTTTTCGTCGTTGAGGCAAGCCAGGAGATCGCGAATTGTGACCGGCAGATCCTCTCCGTCCGAATCCATCAGCACGCATGTCGCTTCTCGCAGATTTTCGGCAACATAGCCGAGGCCGCCCCTATGGCATGCTGATGGCTGACATTGCGCTTAAGCCGCAGAACGACACCATCCAGTCTTACCCGCGAGAAGGCCTCGATCGGCTCCCGGACCGAACCGTCGTCAACAGCGATAATAAACACTTCCTCGCCATGCGCGGCGCACAGTTCACGAAACAGGCGACTGGAGGCGTCGCGGTCTTCATAAACCGATGTAACGATCGTAAGCTGCGACATCACACACGCAACAACTTGCGGAAATAAGGCTGCGGTCTTTTGAGACCATCATGCAAAGAGACGCGAGGCTTCCAGTCGAGAACTTGCTTCGCGAGCGAGATGTCCGGTTGACTCTGCTTCGGATCGTCCTGCGGCAGAGCCTTGAAGTTAAGCGACGCCTTGGCGCCGATGCTCTTGATTATCTTTTCCGCGAGCCCCAGCATTGCGAATTCGCTCGGGCTACCGAGATTGACAGGCCCGGTGAATTCGGCCGCCGTGTCCATCAACCGCAAATGCTCCGCGCTGTCGAGTCAAGCGTGCCTCGCTGTTGCATCTTTATTCTCCATTTGCCAAACAGAACACCCAGCCTCCTGGATGAGTCGGCGCGACAGGCGGCTTGATGGCATCGGGCCAAACTGGAGGTTTAGACAAGTCTTACGGGCAGCTGGGTGGCTCTTTGGTGCAAACGAATAAAGCCACTGGGTGCGTTGGTTGGGCAGCTACCAGATCAGATGGGGATCACCCGCCACAGATCGGAAGGTTTGATCGCCGTGCTCTTGGTTGCGACCGACAGGCTCTCCTGGATAGCGCCTGCAGCTGTTCCTCGCCCATGCGGTTGTCAGTGATGAGCGATCGAACACCAGGCCATGCTGGGAGAACTCCTCGCCGCGGAAGTACTGTCGAGTAGGCCAAGGGAGTTTCAGCCTCAGCCCTAGTCGCGGGAGACGGTCGCCCGTCTCCCTCCCCACAAGAACGTACATGCGGATTTACCGCACTACGCTCTTCGGCATTTGCTTCACAGCACTTTGCAGGGGCTGCAACTCCGCATCTGAGGCGCGGTTTTGGTTCAGTAACGGCGTCCTTGCTTTGATCTGGTGGTCTTCTCCAGTCAAGCGTCGTCCGGCCCAGCTGCGGCTGCGCAACATCCGATGCCAGTAACGCTCCCGGCACGATACACCTTCACGAGCATCGAAGCTTCCCCGCCGAACATAAAAAGCATAGTTCCCGCGTGCGAGGGCGTTGATTTCGCCGACCTGGTCACTGATCGCACGACCTCGCCGTATGAGTTCCTGCAGGGACGTAAGGCTGCGCCGCGAGCGAGATTTCTCGGTGCGATCCCAACCTTGAAGTCACCTTTTCAGGTTTTGCAGCGTCAGCTTCAGAAAGTAGATCGTTTCCGGGCGCTTTCTGCCGCGTTTACCCGCGTGTCGCCGCGCGAACCGACCGAACTCAACTAACTTAATTTTGTTCGGCTCAAGAGAGAGACCGAACTTTACCAGCGAAGGCGCAAGGCGTGGTGAACGCTGATAGCGTCCGATCGATGTTGAAAACAGGTCAGAAACTCGTCGATGTAGTGCACCAACCGCGCTTCGCCCGTAACCGGCACCTCACCACGCGTTCGAACCAGCAAAGATGGATCGTGTCCCTGGGCGTGGTGTAACTGGCGGTGGGTCACCGCATTCGCCGGCCTGGGCCGGATCGGTCAGCTGGCGATTGCCGGGAAGCTGACGGCGGGATCATCGCCCAACGGCGCGATCGTTTCCAGTGTCATGTAGCGGCCGCGCTGGACCGCCCACTCGTCGTTCTGTTCAAGCAGGATGGCACCGACCAGACGGGTGATGGCATCCTCATTGGGGAAGATACCGACCACTTCGGTTCGCCGCTTGATCTCGCCGTTGACCCGTTCGAGCGGATTGGTCGAGTGCAGCTTGGCGCGGTGCGCGGCCGGGAAGCTCATGTAGGCGAGCACGTCGGTCTCGGCCTCATCGAGGAACGCCGCGAGCTTCGGCAGTTTGGGGCGTAGCTGATCAGCGATGCGCCGCCACTGCGCCCGTGCCGCTTCAGCGTCGTCCTGGGCAAAGGCGGTGGCAATGAAGGCGGAGACCACCCGCCGCCCGCTCTTGCCGGCATGCGCCAGCGCGTTGCGCATGAAGTGGACGCGGCAGCGTTGCCAGGTGGCGTTGAGAATCTTGCCGACCGTGGCTTTGATCCCCTCATGGGCATCGGAGACGACGAGCTTGACACCGCGCAGGCCACGGCGGGCCAGCTTGCGCAGGAACGCGGTCCAGAACGTCTCCGCCTCGGACGGGCCGACATCCATGCCGAGCACCTCGCGTCGGCCGTCGCCGTTGACCCCGACCGCGATGATCACCGCGACCGAGACGATGCGCCCATTCTGGCGGACCTTCACGTAGGTGGCGTCGATCCACAGATAGGGCCAGTCGCCCTCGATCGGGCGATTGAGGAAGGCCTTCACCTTGTCGTCGATCTCGCCGCACAGCCGCGACACCTGGCTCTTGGAGATGCCGCTCATGCCCATCGCCTGCACCAGATCGTCGACCGAGCGGGTCGAGACGCCCTGCACGTAGGCTTCCTGCACCACGGCCGTGAGCGCCTTCTCGGCCATCCGCCGCGGCTCGAGGAAGCCCGGGAAGTAGGAACCTTTGCGCAGCTTGGGGATGCGCAGCTCGACCGTGCCGGCACGGGTCTCCCAGCTCCGATCGCGGTAGCCATTGCGCTGGATCTGACGCTCCGAGCTCTTCTCGCCGTAAGCGGCCCCAGTCAGGCCCTCGACCTCCAGCTCCATCAGCCGGTGGGCGGCAAAGCCGATCATCTCGCGCAACAGATCGGCATCTGGGGTCTTCTCCACGAGCGCACGCAGGTTCATCATGTCGTCGGTCATCGGTGGTTCCTCGAATCAGGTTGGTGTCGCAACCCAAACCTTACCGACGAATCATCGGTGGCCACCCCCAAAGCCGCTCGCTCGCTACGGCGCTATGTGGGGCGCGCGTCGCGAGCGGCTTTGCTAATCAGCTACACCACTCCTTGGGACACGACCTAACTTGACTTGTGGCCCTGGGCGAACAATTCTGCCCTGAGTTCATGGCCGTTGGCCAAGGCTCCATCCATAGAGATTGACAAATGGCGACTGGTGCCCGCGTTTTTGTGAATTGGCTGAAGGTCGCCGCTGATTGCGCGACCTCGGCTATGAATATGAGCGATGGCAACATGTGGTCTAAAATTCAGATCGTTTTCAGCTTCCTCAATGAGCACCGAATCGCCCGATGACTGAAGGGCGTTCGCGTATCGAACACCGTCTTTGTGCATAAACGTTACGACACCGATTCCTGCCTGCCCACGAAGGGCAAGTTTCGGAACCATGTGCTTTAGCTGATGATAAACCGTGGCCTGTGAATTGCTTGAAGAGCATAGAAACGCAGCAGCAATACCGGACATGTTTTCAGCCCCTCTTGAGGAACCGATGTTCTTGGGTCCATCACAGGCGAATGTATTTAACCCCGTGAAGACGTGGCTCCGTCTTTCGTTAAGCAAGCGCTATACCAGTCATGAGATGACTCCGGTCGCCCCGCCAGAGCGACGAGATTAAAGAAAATCTGGCCGTTTTGATCTCAACGATGATTTTGCATGGTTCAATCCTGACACGTTGTCTTAAGCGCGACGTGTCAGTACGAAAAGCTAAGCTCTGGCTGTCGGTCCCGTGCTCCTATGGTCCCGCGGAAACGTTCGTGATCCAGCTCGCGTGCGATGCTGCCCCTCACACAGCGAGCATGACCGTTGCTGCTCCCATAAGGGTTTCTGATCTGCCGACCGTGTCCTGATCGAGCAGCCGCTTCAAGTCTGCCAGCATAAGAGAGGGCCAGGATCGGGATTAGGCGTCCTGGCGGGTGGCAAGCAGCTTTGAACACCGTCGCCTATACCTTCAATTCTGACCGGGAGGCTCCGCGCCAGCCTATCTCGGTAGGAGCAGAACAAATGATATTGCTGTCCGTCGGCGAAGTGTCGTAGCTTTTCGCACCGAAGATATGGTTTGCATCGCTATCTGTTTTATCCGGGGCCGGTTTTTGACGTGATCTTTTGACCTAGCGCGAAGTCTGACTTTCATGGGCCGCCTTTTGGCGGCCTTTCTTTCGAACATCCGTAAGTCGGCAGCATTTGCATTCTGGTGCATACGCGCATAGCGCACGAATTCTTTTCCTACGAGCTCCGGCAAGCCGGTCCGAACGGGTCTGGGCTGATTCCGTGAAGAGCAGCAGCGCGGTTAAAAGTACATCGATGCTACGAGTGACATATCGAAGAGCATCACACACATCAGTTCCGGATATGGGCGAGGCATCCTGAGATGTTGAGTACTCAAGGATGCATCGCGCGCCTCTGGCTCGTCGGCGGGCCATGAGTGCGGATGCGTCCAAAAAGCTGAGCAACAATCTCGGTTCGTTGGGAGGGGCAGGTCACTAGTACTTGATCAAAATGCGAGGGTACTGCGGTGGCTTGTGCTCATGACGCGTCCTCTATCGAAATAGTTTTCCATTAGGCGATCAATGTTCTGATCTTATGGTCGGCCGCAATCGAGGAAGATGGCGCCGCGAGAGCCTGCCCGATCGAACGTTTGGGAGCTTTTAGCATGGCACGTTAAGCGATGCGCTGCGAGTTGCTCGATTGTACCCCCACCTTTCATTCAGGTCTGACCGGCTCAGCACCAGTTTGCGGATTCCGCCCGATGTCGCCCAGCGTTCCGAGATGATCTCGCCCACCATTCCGGGATGATGTCGCCCGGGTGACGAGGCCTCTTTGATTGCGCGACGGGTGGGCGCGGCACCCTCGACGGTGCGGCTGGCGATCCGGCGGTTCGAGGCCGCGGGTCTGACTTGGCCGTTGCCCGACGAACTCACGGACGTGGCCCTGGAAGCGCGCCTGTTCGCCAAGACCGGCAACGGCAACCGGCAGGGTCACCGCCGGGTCGCCGAGCCCGACTGGGCGGCGATGCACCGCCAGCTCAAGCGCAAGCACGTGACGCTGTCGATCCTGTGGGAGGAGTACATCGCCGCCGAGCCCGGCGGATACCGATACTCAGGCTTCTGCGAGCTTTACCGCGCCTGGGAGGGCCGCCTGTCGGTGACGATGCGCCAGGCGCACGCAGCCGGCGACGCATGCTATTGCTTCGGAAGCTGTACGGCCGCCGCTCGACTTCAAAACTGCCGGTGCTCATCGACTACGTGTTGTCCCGCCCGGTTGTCTCGACCGGCGGGATCGCCGAAGGATTGCGTAATCAGCGCGCGCCGCCCAGGACCTGGTCGCTGAGCTCGGCTTGCGCGAGGCCACCGGGCGAGGGCGGTATCGGGCCTGGGGGATTCTCTAGAAACACTCGACAGGGCGAGCCGAATTGTCCGAACTTTGTAAAGGTTTCAGACAAGCAATCTCGGCGTCCAAATGAGCTACAATTCAGACATGAATCGCAAGCGGCGCTTCGGCATCACCGCGGAATCGTATTCCCGGTGCCTTGAGCTTTGGCGGTGGCGAGACGCCCGGCTTCTTCTAATGCTGCCGTTTTTGTGATCGATGTCGTTCTCCTCAGAGGCAGGCAACCAAGCATAACTGTCGTTACAACGGTTTTAACAGTGGCTCGATCATGGCTGAGGGCAAGTTCCGATACCGCTGCGAGCTTTCTACCATTTCGTTGACCAGATACGTCCGGACGACCGTCAACGTGGCAGCGTTCTGCCATTAGCAGGCCTACCTGTCGATCAGCTGACGAGTGTCGCTGCAGAACCCCGGGCCTCTCGGTTTGCCACCGGTGACAGAAGCAAGCGCAGCTTGCGGGTGAACCGGTCGAGCTTAGCAAAGACCAGCTTGGCACCGGTTGCCTTGGCATGTGAGAGGGCCTCCACGAACTTGGGCGTTCGGAAGCGCCTGCCGCTCTTCGTTTCCACTACTCGGCCGAAAGGCTCCACTGGCCGCCGTTGAGATAAGTACCACCAGCCGCGCTGGGACTCTATGCTAAGCCGCGCTGACTTGGTGTAGGCGGGAGAGCGATCCATTTGACGGTTGGGCTCGTGTGAACTTGTACCGACTCGAGTCGGGCGGGAGTCGCAGCGCACGTGCACAGGCGAATGATCATTGCGCTGCGCAACCACCTGCTTCGCGACCTGGAGAAGCGGGGGTATTCTTGTTCCGACGATGGAGAAATGATGAACACAGGACAGGCACAGGGAGTGCAGGTTCTTCCTCGCCCCCTTCTGAAGAGGGGGAGCAGGAAAGTTACATCCGTGGCTTCAGCCGAGTCGTGGCGGATTGGGTCGAAGTCTTGACAGGATATCGGACATCAGCCTCCGCGCGCGCCCAGATCCTGGACAACTGGGTTGGCGAAGAGGGGCAGGGCGAAGCCGAGAATCGGCGACAGGGGCGCACACGAATTAGGATTTCGGACAACACAGGCTCGCATTCGCTAGATATGTCCTCCCTCTCGCTGACCGCTTTGCCCGCCGCCCTGCCGCCAAGGTTGCCGGAACTGCACGCCAGGCACAACGAGCTGAGCAGCCTGCCCGCTGGGCTCCCCCCCGGTCTCCAGCAACTTCTCATTAGCCACAACCGATTGACCAGTTTGCCGGACGCTTTTCCGGCGACCCTCTCTCGGCTCGAGGTGGCCGATAACAGCTTGACCAGTCTGCCGGCCAACCTTCCAGCTGGGCTCGAGATCCTGAACGCAAACGACAACCGACTAAGTAGTCTGCCCGACGCTCTCCCGAGCAGGCTCACCTCGCTCGCGGTTAGTGGCAATCAGCTGACCGACCTCCCCGAGTCCCTCCCATCAGGGCTCATTGAACTCGATATCAGCAGCAATCAATTGGCCAACCTCCCCGACCGTCTTCCGAGCACGCTCCAATCGCTCAATCTGAGCGGTAACCGCCTGACCAGCCTGCCTGAGGGTCTTCTTGAGGGTCCTCTACCGAATCTTAGTCTTAGCTTCCCGCATTTGGAGAACCTCGAGTTGGGAGATAACCCGCTGCCGGACGACGTCCTCGCTAATCTGGTGGCGGCTGAAGCGCCACCGCAGCTTGCGCAGCAATCTCTATATGAGGCTGCCGCGCACTGGCTCGCAGAGGACGCCGCGGCGCTGGCCGAATGGCAGCACTTTGCGGATGAGCCAGGCGCCCAGGACTACGCTCAATTCCTGGAGAGGCTACGAGGCACCGTGAACTACGGCAATGACGAGTTTCGGCAGGCAGTGGCTCATGATCTGCGGCAGGCGGCGGCCAATCCGAGATTGCGTGAGCAGTTTTTTGCACAAGCCTCCGAGGCCAACGCGACCTGCGAGGATCGTGTTACCTTGCACTGGAACGGTATGCAGACCGCGCGCATCAATGCTGACGTCGAGGACGGGGTATATGACGATCGGCTTGGCGAACTGATCCAGCGCGGTCGTGTTGCGTTCCGCTTGGAGGCGCTGGACGAGATTGCGCGCGACAGGGTCAACTTGCTCATCAGGGACGAGCCGAATGTGGACGACATCGAAGTTTACCTGGCCTACCAACATCGGCTGCGCGAGCCGCTCGAGCTCAGTCACGTCGCCCCTGACATGCGCTTCCTGGCGGTCTCTCACGTAAGCGAGGATGATGCGGCGCAGGCGCTGAATCTGGTCCGGGAGCGGGAAGTGAACCAGTTCACCGACTACATGGCAACCCGCTGGCAGCCCTTGGAGACCGTGCTGAGCCGCATCGCTCCGGACGAACATGCAGCGATGCAAGACCGGCTGGTCGAAGCCATGGGCGAAGAGTTTCAAAGCCGCTTAGATCAGCGACTGGCCGAGCGTGGTCTGCTGGGCGACCCGGATGCCGAGCGGGTGCTCGGAGCCCAAGTCCGAAACGAAATCGCTGGCGAGATCAAACGCCAGGTTATGCACCGGGTGCTTGGGACGCTTGGCATCGAATGAGACTTCCCAAGACACCAGCAGAGATATGTTTCATTGCTGTGTGGCACTACCCCGGACAACCTCATGCAGGTGGAACGAACGGCTGCGCATGGAGCGCGACATTCTAAAAAACTATCCACCGTGACGCACAAACCCAAATCCTGGCCGTCATCGATTCGAGCGGGGCACGGTCGGCGGACCTGCAGGCAATTGCCGGTAAGGCCATGCCGGATATTCCGAGCCTAGATACTCTGTTGTTGGAGAACGCAGTTGAGGTCGAACGGAAAGTAGGGTGATCCCTCCCCTACGCTCTTTACACTGCATCCGGCAAGGTGCGACTTGAGATGCGCCATGCCCTTGGTGCGGCCGGTGATCTTGACCATCACCTCTGGCGCTCGTCGCACGTCCGCGCCTGTGGGTGGGACCGCCGCCAGACCGCCGTTGGCATGAGCCTTATCCCGACGACGCCCGCATCATTGATGGCGACTGCCCGATCTCGGACGGCTGCGCGCCCACTTCGCCCCTGATCCCGCCCACGTGCCGAACGTCGTGGTGCAGCTCGCGCCGCTCGCCGCCTATGAGTGCTTCATTGGCGCCGGCTGCATCAATGGGATGCGTACGTGCACTGATGCGCGGCAGATCGGGGACGTTCGGGCGGACCCTGATCGGCGTCTCGACAAGACCCGTTGACGCGATCCGAACCGCTCGCGGCCGGCCCTCCGGCAGCGCGACAACGACGTAGGCAGGACCGCGCCCCGACCGCTCCTTGAGCACCTCAAGCCGGTGCCCAAACAGAAAATGATGCGGATCGGTGATCGTGACGTGAGACACGACCCGCTCAATAATAGGGTACTCGGACGTGTTCGGCGATCTCACCTATGCCGATGCCGTGCTCGATCGTCTCGTGCACAATGCCCATCGGCTCGATCTCACCGGCGAGAGCCTCCGCCGAACCGGGCAATCCGCCCGAAAGGCCGGAGCCCATGACGCTGTGGACATTCCGCTGCGCTGGGACAACGCCAAGGCGTTGCCCACATGCCCAAAGCAACCGCAACAGAAACAGAAGAGGTTCAAGCCGTGATTCCAGGTTGACCACCCGGCTCGCCCAATGCCAGAGAACCTACCGGCCAGAACGCTCGCCCCCGGGGCGAGATCAAATCGGAAAGGTGGGCGACATCGTCTCGGAATCCCCGGGCAACTTCATATCGGTACACCCGGGCGACTTCGTCGGAATCCGCACCAGTTTGAAGGGAATGCCGCACGACACGATTGAGTGATTTATTGAGATGTTCGATTCTTCACAACGGACGGCTGCTTCCAACCTTCGAAGATATCCGCCAATCCTTCTCGGTTTGCGAGCCCGAGCGAATAGTTCACGCGGCCTCAGTCCCCTTCGTCGTTGCGGTGATCACCGCATCGGGCAAATAGCCTAGGATGTAGTCCGCTGCCTTGCTGGCCTGGCTTGCGGCGCGAACGATCGCTCGATTGTCCTCCCGCATAACTTCTAACCATGAGGCGATGTAGTCTGCATGTCGCACTGTCGGAATGATGCCGAGCGAGGCACAGGAGAATGCGGCGGACAGCTCCGCTATCAACTCCTCAAAGGCGTACTTCCTGGTACCAAAAGAGCCACTGAGATCGCGGTTGAGCCGTGAAGAATGACCGCTTGCGTGGCCAAGCTCGTGGAGCGCGGTGCGATGCCAATTGATCGGCTCGAAGTAGGCTTGCGGCGGCGGCACTTGCACATAGTCTTCTGTCGGTACATAGAAGGCGCGATCACCTCTAATGCGGAAGTCAATGCCAGTCGCCTTGATCAGGGCTTCGACAGCTGGCTCGATCAGTCCCTGCTGCCGAGGAGGCACAGCAGCCGCGATTTCCGCAGGCAAGCCGTCGCACTGATCCGCATTGAAGACTGTAAAACGCTTCAGGAAGGGAATCGCCAGCGCTTCCTCGCCGGTTTCTGCAGCTCGGCGCTTTTCATCGTTCGGTACGAAGCGGTCAGCATAGAGCACTGTCGTACCACGCTCGCCCCTGCGCACATGACCGCCGAACGATAGCGCCTGGCGGAAGGTCAGCCAGCTCTGACCAGCGAAGCCACGCTCGATAACCGCACCCCAGAGGATCAGGACGTTGATGCCGCTGTAATGCCGTTTGGTCGCGGCGTTGTTCGGCATGGCAAGCGGCGCCTTCGCCGCCGCCGTTCCCCAAGGTTGCACCCATGGCACCCGGCCGGCCTCGAGCTCGGCAATGATCTTATCGGTAATTTCGTCATAAAGGCCTGCCCGGTTCTGGCCGGTGCCGATGCGAGGATGGCGTTTGGACATCGCGATTCTCCGAGGACGGGCGCCGGCGAGACTCTCTCGCGGCTATGAACCCGTCACCTCGGAGGGACTGCCCTTTCACTCTCGGAACCCCTGCTGAGCAAGTCGCAGATCTGATCGGCTGCGACGTCAGCTCCACAGCCGCGCACGTGATTGGTCTATCTGCAAGGCAGCTCAAGAATGACTTCGGCGTCCTACAAACGAAGGCGCTCGATGCGCGGCGCACCAAAGCTAATTGCAGGAGGCAGCACAGCTCCGCCGCCTTGGCGACGCCGGACGTCCGAAGAGAAATGAAAGAGCGCCCGCAGGAGTGACGGGATCCGGAACAAAGCAGTTCGCATCATTGACCGCGAGGGATCAAAGTCGCCAATCGAGTGGCGACGACGCGCGTGCTCGGTTGTCAAGACCTGCCGACCGACCGGCCAAACTGGGCGGAGGGTTGCCTCGGTGCTTCGATGTGCCACCGCCCGATTAATATATCGAAGTTGGTTTGATAAAGGCCGTTCCGTGTGAACGACACCAGCCCAATGGACGAGATTGTCAGAAAGCAAAATAATATTTTCTGACCGGAGGGCGCGTTTGAGTAAGGGCTTAAGCCAAAGGCGTTGGTGGTCCTGGGAACTCTGCCTGACCAATATTTCCTAACTTACGAGGTTGCCGGAGACCTTCGCACAGCAAACCTGCTCGCCAGCAGCAGGAAACGCGTCACGAGAAAACACGCGTAGATGGTCGTCCCAATTGACAAGCCTATCCAAATACCAATTGCACCAAGTCCGGTCTTTAAACCAAGCACGTAGCTAAGGATAAAACCGAGCCAATTGGCTACGCACGCGAAAAGAAGCGGGATGCGGGTGTCTTTCAGTCCACGCAAGCCGCCCGCCGCAATGTGCTGAGCGGCATCACTGATAAAGAAACTCGTGCCGACCAAAAGGAGGTTGGCCGCCAAGTCTGTCGTCGCGCCGGCCCCCTCGGTCGTATCGTCTACAAACAGGCCGGCGATTTCAAAGCGCGCGGCGACAACCGCGATGGTCAGTAACGCAGCAGCCATAGTCCCAAGGAGTATAGCAATCATCCCTGCTCTTTTGACGCCCGGACCATCCCGGCGGCCTACCGCGTGACCGACGCGCACCGCCGCCGCCGTGCTGATGCCTATTGGAACCACGAATAGGATCAGGGCAACCTGAAGGGCGATCTGATGGGCAGTAAGCGCACTGATGCTGACGAGGCCCGCCAGGAGTCCCGCGGCCGAAGAAAGTCCGTATTCCAGCAAAACAATGAGTGAGATCGGAATTCCCATCGCGATCAATCGTCTCATGAACGGCCAATCGAATTGCCACAGATGTGCAAGCACGTGATAGTCACGGAAGGGGGGGCGCATTGTGGCGAACCACAACACGGCCAAGAACATCGTAAGGTTCACGAGGCTGCTCGCAAGGCCGGCCCCGAAAAGCCCAAGCGGCAGCAGGCCGAGCTTCCCATTAATAAGCAAATAAGCCATGAGCGCATTGAGAGGGATCGATCCAATCGTAATCCACAGGACTGGCTGCGGCCGGTGGACCGCAGCCATGAAGTTGCGAAAAACGTGAAAACCTAATGCCGGCGCTACGCCAAAGGCTAGTCCGAACAGGTATTGCTGCGCGAGGCGCGCCACCTCGGGCGCTTGGCCGAAAGCGAGCAGTGTTCGTTCTCCCTGGAGCGCAAAGGCAATGATCGGGAGCGATATCAACAGCGCCGCCCAGAGCCCCATGCGCACCGTGCGTCTAACCGCGGCAAGGTTTTTCGCTCCGAACGCCTGCGCTGCCAGCGGCGCGATCGAGGCCAGCAAACCAACGCCGAGGATGAAGCCAATGATGTAGATCACGACACCCAGTGCTGCCGCAGCAAGCGCTTCAAGACCGAGCCCTCCTATCAAGGCAAGATCCGTCGTCATCATCACGACTTGCCCAAGCTGCGTCAGCACCATTGGCCATGCGAGCTTTGCAAGTTCAGCAAGTTCGATAACGAGCTGATGATAATCGTCCGGTGTCGGCCGCTTGTGCTGGAAGGCCAGCACTGCTTTTTCTACTCGTTTGTCCATACAACACCGCTGTCCGGTTTTACTTCGCCGGCCCCATCATCTCTACTTTATGGAGAGGAGTATGCGCTTGCCTCGATCCCGGGCGGCTGCCGAACCATGCAACGTCAGATCTTGCTCAGTCCAGTTTATGAACGGCTCGCGTGAGCGCGACTGATGCGCTCGGTGCTTGTCCGCAGCTCCCGACTGACGAGAGCAACTAAGTCAACTGCAGCGCTCCACCTCTCTTTGTATAAGTATGCGGTTGATGGCCCGCACACAGAGACCGGGATCACTGGCTCCTCATGGAGCGAACTCGATTGCGGCGTGCTCAAACTCGCTGGCAAAATCCCGCAGGAGCGCCGGGCCAGGTGGTGATGACGCTGAGGATCCCGAAGTTGCGGTCCACGCATACAGCTATCTGATATCGTCGTCACAACTCGGAATCCTCGAGCGGCTGTCCTGAATAAGTCCTGCTATTCAAAGCTCATGCCAATCAACAGCCTTGAATTGCAAGGCGATCTGCTGCACCGGACGTGTTCTGGGCCTGACAGCAGGTCGCGAATGTGACAGTCAGCATCCGCAATGCTTGTTCTCGACCTAGAAAATCGTTTAGGGCAATCGTTCATGCGCACCTCGAATGCTCGCGGCATCGATCGCTCGGATTCTTAGGTTTTCAAAGATCGCTGCTCGATGCTCTAAGCTTGAAGCGCCGGCCTTCATGCGTCGGATCTTCTAGCTCAGTACACGAAGACTGATGAGATTGGGATGGATCCTCATCGCTCATTTGCTTCGGGTGATCTCCCCTGCAATCGCGCCGCGCTTTTCGCGAGGAAGACCCGTGTCACACTCTGTGCTAACGCGATACTACGGGCCTGGACGCTCTATCTAGCACCTTGCAAGGCAATATCGGTCCGTTGAGAATAGAAGATCGACAGCTTCGGTCGTTCGATTCTCCGCGATAAGCGGCCGGGACTTACGCCCGGCCTTCAGGCCCTTGCGGAAATCCACCACTCAGTCTCATTCCGCCCTCAAGCCACGAAGGAGATCATGCAGGATTGCGGGTCCCTACCTTCTGCGGCTCCGTGCGGGCATCCAGCAAAGAGCGGAATTTAATCTGCCGCCTCGCTCGGTTGACGCGTGGAGCTGCATGTAGCCAAGAGAATGATGCCCGAGAAGAGACGCGGCGCTCGGCAACCCACACGGGAGCGCCGCATTGCATTCCCCGCCGCGCACCCAGGGCCGACTGCATCTTTAAGGCGAGAAATGGCCCTCGTCGGACGCGCGCGAAGGCGGACCTCATCTGGCCTTTGTAGAGCATCATAAATTTTGACCTGAAACATGAGAAAGGCTGCTTTGGCTCCTGTGCTCCGGTAAGAGTACCCTCTTTGGCCGCAAATTCGGCTCTGAATCGGGCATCTACTTCGAGAGTAAAACCGGAGCGGAGTTTTTAAGTGCCCGCAACCGTTTCATTCCTCCAACATGCTGGCTGGATCGATGACGGCCGTTAAGCTCTCGCCGCTTTGACCAGCTAGTCGCGTGGGCGACCAGCATCTCTTCCAAAGAGTCAACATCCGCGACGCTTTCCCGCCCTCTTAGAATCCCGGCTGGAATTACGGATTGGCGCCTCCAAACCGCGGGCGCAATGAGGTCCTGGGGCTTGGGGCAGAGCAGCGAGGGCTTCGATCGCCCACAAAACGGGTCGATTCCCCGGCCTGCGTCGTCCTTTTGCTGCAAACGAATCGCCCATATAGTCGCAAAATGGGCAGTTTTGCGATCAATACTGACATAGATAATGAAATTTGGAGAATTCGGCCGCATATAAACGTTCTTGGCGGCCTCTCACGGCTTCGTGGGCTTTTAAAAGGGGATGCGGCGTGACATTTCATATGAACCTGTGCGTGCAACAGGAGGGTGCATCATGAGCGAGCCTTCGCAAGCGCCGCAGTCGCGCACAGATACCGATGAACCGATCGTCTTGGTTGTCGACGACGACATTTCGATGCGCAAAGCTCTTACAAATCTATTTGGATCAGTGGGGCTTAGGGTCAAGGTTTTTGGCTCTGCGGCGGAGGTTTTGCAGGCGAACCCGCCCGAGGTACCGAGCTGCCTCGTGCTCGACATCCGCCTACCAGGATCGAGCGGCCTCGATCTGCAGTCCGATCTTGCTGAGGCCAACATCCACACGCCGATCATCTTTATCACAGGTTACGGCGATATTCCCATGACGGTCCAGGCTATGAAGAGCGGTGCGGTCGACTTCCTGACCAAGCCGGTACGCGAGCAGGATCTGCTCGACGCGGTGCGGGCCGCGATCGAACGAGACCGCAAGCGGCGCGAGCTCGAAAAAACAGTCTCTGAACTGCGATCCCGGCTCGAAAGTCTGACCCCACGTGAGCGCAATGTTCTGGCCCTGGTCGCCTCCGGCCTGTTGAACAAGCAGGTGGCAGGCGAGCTCGGCCTGGCAGAGATTACCGTCAAGATCTATCGCGGGCAGGTCATGCGCAAAATGGGCGCAAAGTCCCTGGCTGATCTCATAAGAATGAGTGAAGCTCTCGGAATTTCTCGACCAAAGGGGAACATACAAACCTAAGTATACCTTTCAATCCTGCTTCGCGCCCCCACTTTCCAATGTCGGCCGCAACCGCTGCGAGCAGTTTCCCGGGTTACGAGCAATCAGTTTGTCAAAGCCTTCCGCCATTTCGGTCATCGACGATGATCCATCCGTTCGCGCCGCAACGAGCAACCTTCTGGCATCGTACGGATACTTGGTCCATGCGTTTGCCTCCGCCGAGGAGTTCCTGCGCGCTGCTGCATTGGTCGAGACGTCCTGCGTGATTACCGACGTCCAAATGTCGATGATGAGCGGAATTGACCTGCTGATGCATATGCGAAGCCTCGGTCATCGGATGCCGTTCATCTTCGTCACGGCCTTCCCAGACGATGGGGTGCGCGCTCGAGCGATCAAGGCTGGCGGGATCTGCTTTCTTGCCAAACCCTTTGCCACGGCTGCGTTGATCAAGTATTTGACCATTGCGCTGTCGGGATCAGGCGGCACACACGCGTAAGGGCCTTGGCCCGCTCCCCATGGCATTCAGTCCCAAAGGATGCATTGCGAGATTCTCGCAGGTTGCGCAGTCATTTCGCGGTTACTTTGAAGTGACAAGTAGCCTGATCGCATTGACGGCGGCGTGCTCATGAAAATCCCTGACGCTCACCAAAGCTCCACATACCGCTCATGCTGATTGCCATTGTCGGGGCCTCAGCTTGAGCCAAAGACCTGGATGCAATCTCAGCCCAATTAACCCGCGAGGCTTACACGCGGTCCCATGCACCGAGAAGCGAAACCTCCGGATCATGTAAGCAATCATCATTTGTAAGATTGGAATTGACAGTCCAGATGCGGGACAGATGTGGGGTCCTCCACCGAACGGCACATAGCATCGGGTGTCGTAGGCCGAGCGTTCATCGAACCTTTCCGGCAGAAACTCGCCAGGACGATTCCAATATTTTGCATTGCGATGCAGCGAGTATGCGCAAACCATGACTGCGCTACCCTGAGGAATGTTCATCTCGCCCACGATGTGATTCTTCCGTACGTGTCTGCCTTGCATCCACGCGGGAGGATAGAGTCGCAAGCTTTCCATCAAGGCTGCCCGGAGCTTGGGAGCTGATTTCACACTCCGAAAATCACACTCGGGGCCGGCTGCCGCCGCTTCTTCAAACAGGGCCTCCTCGACACTGCTTCCCGCAATAAGCATCAAGGTCCAGGCTATTGAGGTTGCGGATGCGTGGAAGGCATTTATCAGCGTACCGATGATCGTGTACGCGACCAGATCTTCCGGCATTTTGGGCTTCTCGGCGCAATGAGAGAGCTTGATATTCGCGATTTCAAGCGCAACGTTCTGAAAAAATTTCTCGCTCTCTTGCATCGCGCTGTCAATTCTCTTTCTCTCAGGCCAAGAATGGGCATGTTCTACATTCGCTAGCCACTCCTCTATAAAATTTCCTCTCGCGATGAACTCGTCGGCATGGCGGGAGATATCGAAATTGTAAAGCAATTTGGCCATCAGGATCAGCATCCAGCGTTTGATCTCATGTGAGATCTCAACTGTGCTTTGATCTGCGACGAATGGCGCAATACGCTCTTGAAAGCCAGCTGCGCTCTGAGTTAGCTCAGCTCGAATTGCATCGTAGGGTTTCACAGGACCAGCGGAAATTGCTTTCAGTTTCAACAGTGGGAACGCCGATGGAGCATATGCATTCACAATGTTTCTGTAGTGGTGCTCGCTTATTTCGTAACAATCTGTGTCTTCAAAAAAGCGCTGAACCAATTCAGGAGAGTTGAAAACGAAGACCTGGCGACCGCCTGTTTCGTACCTGTAAAGATCGGTGTGGCTTACTCCCAACATAAAGGCAGCAAAGTCTACCTGATCCTGTATTTTGGGGAACTCCATTTTGTCGTAGAGGACGGTCAATTGCCACCAACTCATTTATTCTAGAGCAACCGCGGTTGCCAGTTCCCATAAATGCAAGGCGTTGCGGCGCTTCCTCGCCCTGCCGTCAAGGGGCAGGGCGAGGTCAGCGGTACTGCACTTTCGGCCCTGCATAGCCGGGCAGTCGTGCGCCCGATTTCGTCAGCGGCCCTTAGCTGTTTTTGCCGCAGCTTTTGCATCCTGGGGCATAGCCCCAAGACCGCCGCGGCTCGAAGAGCCTCGAACTTCTTTCGTCTTGGTCTGTTCTTGGCCTGGCATCGGCGCTTTCGCTCCGTAAGCCCAAGATCCTGTCGTGCTGCTCATGTTCAGCTCCTTCTGGCCTCGATTGGCCTACTGTGAGAAGGAGCAAGGGCCATGCCAGCGTCCGTCCCGAGCGCTCAGCGCCTGATCGCGCTTCGCAAGGGTTCGAGAAGGTGCGATAGCACGCGAGTGTTTTGAATCTTACACAGTTGTGCGCCCTGTCAGACGTCGAACAAAGATCGAGCGGCTGACGCAGTCGGATCTTGCCCGCACAGACAAGAACCAGAACTAGATTCGCTCCCGCCTGAACTTTGCTCCGCCCCGAACTCAAGCTAAGAGCTCGGTCACGAGCTCAGGCCAGCGACGAGGGCTCCGGCGCGAAACGCAACCGCGTTTCGGAAGGTTTGAAGTCTCGATCGCCTGACCAGTCTGCCGCAGTCCTTTCGATCGGCCAACATGGATAAAATCCAAACGAGCAGAGAACACCTAGGAGTGCAAAAGGAGGTCAGCTGACGCACTATCGAGATTGACGACCGCATTGAGCGGGGCGGACTAACGGCGAAAATCGAATCATTGTTCCTGATCGATGGCCTCCGAACCACATCTTTCACCTTGCCTGCAATTCTCTTTACCCGTCACTTGCGCTCGTTGTCGTGACAGTCGGCATTTCTTCTCTGCGCACAGCCGGAACACCCGAGGACCCGACAGCCTACAACCTAACGCTACGGCCGGTTCAACCCTCATGCGGGCCATGCTGGTGTGAGATAGTTGCAGTAGCTGCATTATTGGATTGTTTGCTACCTTCAAAGTCGCATCACCGACCTCCCAGGGTGATGCGGGGGCGGACTCGGCGTTTGATCCGATCCAGTCGTCGGTGCCGCCCCTCACTCCACTCTTTTTGACCGGTCTTAAGAAGGTGCGGTGAAACCGGGGGCGGTCGCATCTCGTTGCCTCCCGAAGGCCGATCTAATCGCAATGTGGGACACGAAACGCATGCGTATACGATTATTGGCGTCACCGCAGAAGAACAGTGGATGAAGCGCGATAGATTTTTGCGTGAGTGCTGATGTCCTCTTAATTCAGTTCTCCCGCGCGGGCGCTCGGCCGAGGCACGAACCTTGGCACGGGACGTGCCGATCAGCTCTTACCGGGATTTTGCACCACCTTCCGAGTCCGGAATAACGCGTCCAGAATCACTCAACCGAGCGCCGTTGCCGTTTTGCGAACTGACAAGCCATAGCGCAAGGCTGTGCACTGAGGATTTGCTCGTGGTCCCACGATTTACCTTCATCAGCAGAGGCGGCCAAAACCTATGCTGAAAGCATTGCTCCGTTGAGCGACGATCCGATCGTCGGTTAGTCTCCTGCCACTAAATGCGTTCGAACCGCGCGTTTGGTTCACTCGCGCGTTTGATTCACTCGTTGAAGAGGTCGGCGCCGGCCCGTGACCGCTTTTCATCCAGCTCCAGTCAACTGCCAAGGTTAGCGGTTGAGCGAGATGAAACGAAGCTCTTATTTTTCACGATCGGCTTGCTTAGAATGAGAGGGTTATCACCGAACCTGTTCACGCTCCCTCGCTGTTGCGGACAAGTCGCGGTAACTCGATGAGAATACGATCCACACAAGCAAGCCCGGCGAACTCGTGTTACGCAGCGCGTTAATCAGCGCTAGGGTTCGCTTCGGCCGGAGCCGGTATCCGCGCAGTCAATGAGACCAAGCTGAGTGGCTTTAGCAGCACTAAGGCTCTCGAGCGTACCAATCTCTGGGCGTTAGAGCTGGCTCCGGTTGTTTGGACAGCGCCCCGCGGAATTTAAGTGGATTCCTGCCGGGTTACACTGACTGCGGGGCTTTGCGATTTTGTCGTTGCGTCGGGAGGGCGTAGCCCGACCAGAGCGACGACAAAATCGCGGGCGACGATCATGCGGCCATCACCATCGCTTGCACGCCGAAGTAAGCCTCGTCGGGCGTGCGTTCGTCAAGGCTCGAGTGCGGGCGTCCCCGATTGTAGAACGCCAGATATTTGGAAATCGACGCTCGCGCCTCGGACACGCTGTCGTAGGCGCGCAGATAGACTTCCTCGTATTTGATCGTGCGCCAGAGCCGCTCGACGAACACGTTGTCACGCCAGGCGCCCTTGCCATCCATGCTGATAGCGATCTTGGCGTCCAGCAGCACGCTGGTGAAGTCGACGCTCGTGAACTGGCTGCCCTGATCCGTGTTGAAGATCTCGGGCCTGCCGTGCTTCGCCAACGCCTCCTGGAGCGCTTCAACGCAGAACATCGTCTCCATCGTGATCGATACGCGATGGGCCAGGACCCGCCGGCTGAACACATCGACGACCGCCGCGAGGTAGACGAAGCCACGTCGCATCGGAATGTAGCTGATGTCCATTGCCCAGACCTGGTTCGGCCGCTCGATCTTCAATCCGCGCAGCAGGTACGGGTAGATCTTGTGGCCCGGTGCGGGCTTGCTCGTGTTCGGGCGGCGATAGATCGCCTCGATCCCCATGCGCTTCATCAGCGTCGCGACGTGGCGGCGGCCAACCTGCACGCGCTCACGCCGCAACAGCGATCGCAGCATGCGCGCCCCTGCGAAGGGATAATCGAGGTGCAGCTCATCGAGCCGGCGCATCAAGGCAAGGTCCTCGGCCGAAACCGGCCGAGGTTCATAGTAGACCGTGCTGCGAGCAAGGCTCAGGACTTTCGCCTGGCGCACGACAGGCAGATCATGGTCGCGGTCGATCATCGCTTTGCGCTCAGCAGGCCCGCCTTGGTGAGCGCGCTCTCTAAAAAATCATTCTCCAAGGCCAACTCGCCGATCTTGGCATGTAACGCCTTCAAATCGACCGGCGCCTCGGCCGGTCCCTTGTCCTGCCCAAACACGCCGGCGGCGCCTTCCAGGAGCTGGTTCTTCCAGGTCGTGATCTGGTTCGGATGGACATCAAACAGTTGCGCCAGCTCGGCCAACGTCTTCTCCCCCTTCACGGCCGCCAAAGCCACCTTCGCCTTGAATGCCGGAGAATGCGTCCGGCGACTCCTCTTCGTCATCTTCGCTCCTGATTCGCGGCGAGAATCCTCGCCGCTGTCAGGCAGAAAATCCACTCAAGCTACTGTCCGAATTTGCGGAGCCAGCTCTGTTCCAGGCCAAGAGCATCCGCCGCGACGGCGTGCAGACCTCGGCCGAGCACGGCAACCTCACACTGCGGACGGATCAGTTAGCTTCGATAAATGATTCTGGCAGAGACGACTTCTGAGTGCGATTTTTTGCTGGCAGCTCTTGCTCCCGTAGAAGCCCGTCCTATTTCAGCTGCGCCTGCGTTAGTACTCGCAGGCATCAATTGCTAACAAGGTTGAAATCTCAACTCGTGCAAATGTTAGGAGGACTGCATGCACTTCCGTCCGCTTCATGACCGCGTCGTGGTCAAGCGCATCGACGCAGAAGAGAAGACCGCTGGCGGCATCATCATTCCCGATACGGCCAAGGAAAAGCCCTCCCAGGGCGAAGTCATCGCCGTTGGCCCAGGTGGCCGCGACGAGAGCGGCAAGCTGATCCCGATCGATCTCCAGGTCGGTGATCGTGTGCTGTTCGGCAAGTGGTCGGGCACCGAGGTCAAGATCGACGGCCAGGAGCTGTTGATCATGAAGGAAAGCGACGTCATGGGCGTTCTCACCGACGTGTCGGCCAAGAAGAAGGTCGCTTAATCCAACCGCTCGCACTGCTCACCCCTGAGGAGCGCCTGCCGGGCGCCTCGCCAAGGGTGAGATAAGACAACTCAGGGAAATCAATATGTCAGCCAAAGAAGTGAAATTCGGCGTTGAGGCCCGCGATCGCATGCTGCGCGGCGTCGACATCCTCGCCAATGCCGTGAACGTCACGCTCGGCCCGAAGGGTCGTAATGTCGTGCTCGACAAGTCGTTCGGCGCTCCCCGCATCACCAAGGACGGCGTCACCGTCGCCAAGGAGATCGAGCTCGACGACAAGTTCGAGAACATGGGCGCCCAGATGGTACGCGAAGTCGCCTCCAAGTCCGCTGACGCGGCCGGCGACGGTACCACCACCGCGACCGTGCTCGCGGCTGCGATCGTCCGTGAAGGCGCCAAGGCCGTTGCTGCCGGCATGAACCCGATGGATCTCAAGCGCGGTATCGACCTCGCCGTCGACGCCGTCGTTGCGGACCTCCAGAATAACTCTAAGAAGGTCACCTCGAACGACGAGATCGCCCAGGTCGCCACGATTTCGGCCAATGGCGACGCCGAGATCGGCAAGTTCCTCGCCGACGCCATGAAGAAGGTCGGCAACGAGGGTGTCATCACCGTCGAGGAAGCCAAGTCGCTCGAGACCGAGCTCGACGTCGTCGAGGGCATGCAGTTCGACCGCGGCTACATCTCGCCCTACTTCGTCACCAACGCCGACAAGATGCGCGTTGAGATGGACGACGCCTACATCCTCATCAACGAGAAGAAGCTCTCCTCGCTGAACGAGCTGCTGCCGCTGCTCGAGGCCGTGGTGCAGACCGGCAAGCCGCTGGTCATCGTCGCCGAGGACGTCGAAGGCGAAGCCCTCGCGACCCTGGTCGTGAACCGCCTGCGCGGTGGTCTGAAGGTCGCGGCCGTCAAGGCTCCGGGCTTCGGCGATCGCCGCAAGGCCATGCTGCAGGACATCGCGATCCTGACCGGCGGCCAGGCGATCTCGGAAGATCTCGGCATCAAGCTCGAGAACGTCACGCTCAACATGCTCGGTCGCGCCAAGAAGGTGATGATCGACAAGGAGAACACCACGATCGTCAACGGCGCCGGCAAGAAGGCCGACATCGAGGCGCGCGTGGCCCAGATCAAGGCGCAGATCGAGGAGACCACCTCGGACTACGACCGTGAGAAACTCCAGGAGCGTCTGGCCAAGCTCGCCGGCGGCGTCGCGGTGATCCGTGTCGGCGGCGCGACCGAGGTCGAGGTGAAGGAGCGCAAGGATCGCGTTGATGACGCGATGCATGCGACCCGCGCGGCTGTCGAGGAAGGCATCCTGCCGGGCGGCGGCGTCGCCCTGCTCCGTGCCTCTGAGCAGCTCAAGGGCCTGCGCACCAAGAACGACGACCAGAAGACCGGCGTCGAAATCGTGCGCAAGGCGCTGTCCTGGCCGGCCCGCCAGATCGTGATCAACGCCGGTGAAGACGGCTCGGTGATCGTCGGCAAGATTCTCGAGAAGGATCAGTACGCCTACGGCTTCGACTCGCAGGCCGGCGAGTACGGCAACCTCGTCACCAAGGGCATCATCGACCCGACCAAGGTCGTGCGCACCGCGATCCAGAACGCCTCCTCCGTGGCGGCGCTCTTGATCACCACCGAGGCCATGGTCGCCGAGCTGCCGAAGAAGGCCCCTGCCGGCCCCGCAATGCCCCCGGGCGGCGGCATGGGCGGCATGGATTTCTAAAGTCCGACGCTCTCAACGAAATGCGAAACCTCGGCAGCGATGCCGGGGTTTTGCTTTTCAGCTCGCTCCCTGTGGGTCATTGACCAGAGGATGCGGCTGACACGCCCGATGAGGTTGTCCATGGGCACCTCGCCGATCGAGACATTATCATGGAGCTGTCCGGCGAGTTGTCTCTATTGTCTCCGAATGCTGGCTGGCCGGTGAGACGAGCGTGTTATCGCAATAACCGGTCTCCCAGCTAACTCAACGGCTCGCTTGGTTGATGTCTAGCTTTGAGACGCGCGCAATCAGGCCGGCTGGTTGTTGCGGGAACGATCGGACAAGGCGGTGGAGAGGACGTTACCAAGAGCGCTCTGCTTGTCGCGGCGGCGTTGCACCGAGGAGGGTATGCGCATGGCTTCGCGGTACTTCGCGACCGTGCGGCGGGCAATATCAATGCCGGAGGCGCGCAAGCGTTCCACGATCGCGTCGTCCGACAGGATTGCGGACAGCTCCTCCGAATCGATCAGCTGTCTGATGTGGTGACGGACGGCTTCGGCGGAATGCGCCTCGCCGCCGTCGGCCGAGGCGATCGAAGTCGTGAAGAAATATTTCAGCTCGAACATGCCGCGATTGGTCGCCATGTATTTGTTGGCGGTGACGCGCGACACCGTGGATTCATGCATCTGGATGCCGTCGGCGACGGCCTTGAGACTGAGCGGCCGCAAGTGCGCGACACCATGGGTGAAGAAGCCGTCCTGCTGGCGCACGATTTCGGTAGCGACCTTCAGGATGGTGCGGGCGCGCTGGTCGAGCGCGCGCACCAGCCAGGTCGCGTTCTGAAGCGCATCGGTGAAGTAGGATTTATCGACGTCTTTGCCGATCTTCTTCGACAGCTCGGAGTAATAGGTCTGGTTCACGAGGACGCGCGGCAAGGTGTCGCTGTTGAGCTCCACATGCCAGCCGCCGTCGGGACCCGGACGGACATAGACCTCCGGCATCATGGTCTGGACGCGCGAGGGGCCGAATCTCATGCCGGGCTTGGGATTGAGGCGGCGGATCTCGCCGATCATGTCGGCGATGTCTTCGTCATCAACCCCGCAAACGTTACGCAAGGCCACGATGTCGCGCTTGGCGAGAAGATCGAGATTCTCGACCAGCGCCTGCATTGCCGGGTCGTAGCGATCGAGCTCACGGAGTTGGATCGCCAGGCATTCGCTCAAATTGCGGGCGCAGATGCCGGGCGGATCGAATTTTTGCAGCACGGCAAGGACGCCCTCGACATCCTGTTGCGATGCGCCGAGACGCTCGGCGGCCTGGCCGAGATCCGGCGGCAGGTAGCCGGCCTCGTCGACGAGGTCGATCAGGTACTGGCCGATCATGCGCTGCGCCGGCGCGGTGAAGGCGACTGAGAGCTGCTCGGCGAGATGGTTGGCGAGCGTCATCTCGGCGGCGACGAAGGCCTCGAGATTGTAGTCTTCATCCCCGGAGGCGCCGCCGCCCCATTCGGTGTAGACGCTCGCCGCTGCATCCTGGGTGTTGCGAGCGCCCTCCGCGGCAGGCTCTTCGGAAACAACGTCGTGTTCGACCTCAATACGGCTGCCGAGATCAGGGTTGGGCCATTCTTGGCCGAGCTCAAGCGTTTCGGCGGCCGCGCCTAAGGACTCATGGTCTTGGCTTCCGCGTTCCTCGCGGTCCCTGAACAGGCTGGTTTCGTCAGAAACATCACTGGTTGCGAGCTCATTGTGGCCAGCGGGCTCGAGCAGCGGATTGCGCTCGAGCTCTTCCTCGACGAAGGTCGTGAGATCGAGATTAGACAATTGCAGCAGCTTGATCGCCTGCATCAACTGCGGCGTTATTACCAGCGACTGCCGAAACTCAAATCTCTGCGTCAAACTCATAACGCAATCCTTTCAACACTGGTCCAATTCTCGCTTATCATAGAGCGGAAGCAGACGACAAGAACTTCGGTACAGCGGCACGGTCCTCGAAGCACCCTCATCACTCTCGGCGCAAGCAGGCTCGCTCGCGGGCGCGCCGTCCGCCAGATCAACCGGGTCCACCGACAATCGTGAGGAAGGACCTCACCATTCGCAAGGGGCGGCGCAAGCTGTGCGACTCCGAGCTTTGATCCCGGTGGGGGCGGGCCAACAAGCGCAGGTCGCTGCACTTTCGTCCACGCGAGTTCGGCAGCGGCCGGTACTTCCGCGTCTCAGATTGTCGACAACCTCACCAAGGAATGTCCGGAATCATCCAGAGACCTCGATGTTGGGGCGGGCCAAGAACTCACGACACGTCGTATAGCGTCGCAGGCCAGAAATCATCGAGCCCGACTGTCGCACCGAGGAAGAGCTCCATGGACTAGCGCTTCGTCGGGCCCGACACGTCGATGCAGAACGGCTTCGAGAGTTCAACGGTCCCGCGTGCAGTTGGCTGCTCAACAAGATCCTGTTCTTCTATAACGAAAACGACCGTGCCTCGCTCGCCCGAGGTCTCAGGTTTAGCTAAAACGAGCACAGATGCTCGTTTGCGTCACGAAGCCGAACCACACAGCGCGTTGCAGGGGAACGCGCCTGCGCATTAGCTGCCGACATCAGGCGCGCGCTTCCCGAATGAGCTGCTGCAAAGCTGGTTAATTTGTATGAAACCGGACGGCTTCGTCTCGTTCGCTCCCGAGCCGGTCGGAAGCATACGACGCGAAACATATGCGTATACGATGATCAGCATTTCCGCAGGAGAGTGAGTGGATGAAGCGTGATCGAGCTTTCCGCTATGGGTTGGCTCCCGACTTGATTCAACTACGCAGCGTCTCGGCTCGAGACATGAATCTTGGCACGGCACGTGCAAACCCGCTCTTGACCGGGATTTTGCATCATCCTCCCGAGTCCGCAAGTAACGCCGTCCGCGACCATTTCAAGCGGGCGGCGTCGCTGCTTCACCAGCCGACCAGCCACAGCGCGAGCGCTACGCACATGAGGATGCTACCAATGACACCAATTCCGAGAAACACGAATTGCTTGTGATCCATCGCAATTCCCTTGCCGCCCGCTCAATGCCCGAAACGGACAAGCACCCCTTATGCGTAGACGCCTCGTCCGAATTGGAACAGAACGGCTTGCGAATGAAACCCGCAATCTCGATGCCTTCTCGTCCCCGAAACCTAGCCATTTCAACGGCCGAATGCTACGCTGGCGTCTGCTTCCTGCCGAGAGGCTAGCCCCTCCACGAACGACCTCGTCGAGGACATGAAGGCGTGGCGCTTCCCAAGCGGCGACTGCAAAGCTCTCGTCAGCACCTCACCAGCTCTTCCTAAATTTTGCGGTCAGACTCATGTTCGCTATGCCTTGTGCGGTCTGCCCGATGGCGCTGGAAATCGTGACGCCGTTGAACAGCGTCTGCTCGGCGCCGAAGCTGCGCAGCCATTTGTCGTCGGTGCTCGATATGCTCTGGCCAACGACAAGGCTCGTGCCGATGCCGGTGATTGTCACTTTGGCCGAGTGATGGGTCTCATAGTTCCGTGTCACCTGCCCGAGCATACCGAGGAACGGCATCTGGCCCTTATGGATCAGATCGCATTCGATCTGCAACGCCAGCGAATCATCGCTCGGCAGCGGCATCAACTTGATGAGCGAGGCTCCGATCTTGCTACTCTGCTCGCCCGGATCAAAGCGCGCGTCCACCACGGTTTTGTCCCAAATGGAGCCGGGCCCGGGACCGGTGCCTGCAGCCCAGGCGACGCCAGAAGATTGGGGCACGTTACCGCCATTAGCAGCCTTCTCCGCAAGCAAATCCAACGATGTGGTAGGCTCGTGCGCCACAGTCATGTCGGCTCCGATCCAAGTGTCCCAAAATGGAGAGATCGACTTTTTGACGGCGACTGCGGAGGCGCCGTTTGATTTCGTGCTGGACGACCAATTCAGACTCTCGCTGGCAGGCCCAGCTTGCGCGGCGTGTGACTCGGCGACAACTGTCGACGCGAAAACGAACGCAACCGCCCAGAGCGCCGACTTGGCTCGGGCAACTCCTGTCGTGAATCCTACAATGTTGCCAGCAGAGGATTCCGCAAGATGCAGAGCGAGAAACTGATTTGTCATTTTTAAGATCTCGTGGCCAGCGTTCTCGCATCTTGTTTACAACCTGACGCCACGCTCGATTCAACCCCTTTCGAATAGGTGCTTTAAATAAACGAGGACCAGAAATCGCTCCATTGAAAGACGGACACAGTTACGTGGTTTAGAGAATCCGTGCGGAGGCCGTCTTGGTTTGACAGAGGTTGGCAGCTTGCTTGACAGCCGTCCTTTCGGCGTAAGTTAGAGTTTCGCAGCCTCCACACAGACAGCCAGCGAATCGTCCAGACAGAATGGGAGCAGGCTGTATCGCCCGGCCGCCGCCGTAATCAGTGCGGCAAAGCTTAGAACGCTCGCAGGCAGGCAGGGGTGTGCGAGCTGGGGTGAGATGATCGTAAACGACTTCGCGCTCACATGCCGTTGGGAAGCAATTCGCTCACCGGGCATATTATGGCAAGGCAGCCCAGGACGGCACTGAAGCGAAAATGGCTAACCGAGGCGTCGCAATTTGTGGAGAGTCTCCGTACATAGGCCATGCGCGCAAGGCCAATCTTGAATTGACGCTGCCTATGACTGACTATTTTTTGAATAATTCAAGTTCGATGTACCAGCAAGTTCTGTCGTTCTCCGTTCGGCATAGAGCTTGCTTCATGCACAATACCATCGCGGAGCCGTCGCCGTGATGTAGGGGCGGACCCCGCTGTCTGTCTAAACGGCATGGAGTCCGCCCCAACCATTTCCGCCTGATTGACGCGAATTTTGAGACCACTGCGGTTGCGCTAGGCTTGTCATCATGCCCTATCTCTCAGTGGTTGTGACTCCTGCATAAGGGTTCGTCACGAATGGCGAGCGCCTCCGGCGCACACGTACCCTGAACCCTACGAGTGAGTGTATTCGATGAAGCTATCTCAACCGTTCGCAATGACCGGTTGTCTCATCAAGCGGCAAACGATCCCCCGGATCATGGTGATCACCGCATTGGGATGGCTGTTCATGCAGGCCGGCCTGGTCTCGAGCTGGCCTCGACCAGCACATGCCAGCGCTCCGTCGGCTGGGATTCTCGGCGATCCGGTCCGGGCTGATGACCTGGATGCGAATTACAGGTCAGTTAACGCTCGGTCATTCCCAGCCGGGCATTGCCGCGTCACGGAGCTGGAGCTCGGTGCTATACAGTTCGGCTCACACTACGCAGACGTCGTTTCGGTATTCGGTTGTGCAGGCACTCTCACGGCACGCGAGATTGCGGGGGATATCAAGTTACACCTATTTACTTGGAACGACGGGCAGGTTTTGGCGATGTTCGCTAACGGCCGGCTATTGATCGCATCGCCGATTTTTTGCGAGGATCCATGATCTCGGATTGTGAGCAGACGCGGTTGCAGCCCAGGTCTCAGCCTATCTCGATCCAGTAGTCATGAAGAGCTGTCGGCCGATGACGCCCGGCGTGAACAGCCGATATCACTCATCGCCATAGCCGCAATCGCGTCCTTTCGCCGCGCTTCCATACCAGGCATCTCGATCGACCCGATCGCCGCATTGCACGGCTCGGCATCGGGATCTGCGTTGTTCGTTCGTGTTGCTCTACCTTCGAGCGCGGAGCGCTTTTGTCGGCGATTAACTTCTGAGCCGAGAGCCATCGTACCCGCCAGTCGGAGCCGCGCGTTCCCAGTGCGCCGCAGTATCCACCACGGACATCTGCCTGGAGGATGAACCAGTTCGTCGTTACCGGCGGCTCGCCGACCCGCAGTGCGGGCGGAGGCCGCGACGCAGCGGATGGAACACTGAAAACAATCGGGTGAGATTCCCAGCCCTTGTCGCGTTGTCTTTAGGATCGCCTCCTTCACGGTCCAGATACGAAAAAAAAGCTCGTCCGCCACATCCATCGCGGCGCGCACGCGGTTCTGCATTGAGCCGACCGTCAGCTCTATACTTCGTCAGTTGGTCACGCCACAATGACGTCGGTTTCGATTGTCTTGTCCCTGAATCATGACTACCGCTTTGCCCCACCGAAAAACAGATCTTCCGCGAAGCTGAGGATACGATGCGCTTGCTCGCTGGCACACCTCTCAAATGAGGGCGAGAGAGCACTCCGATGCAGGATGTCTTGGTCAACTTCTCTTTCGCCGCCGCTCGGCTACCACTCGTTGGCCGTTGTCGGATTCGAGACGTCGATGTCCGAAGCGTGACAAGGAGGCCCAGCGATCAACCAGCGCTGTGAGATGGGCATTGTTTCTCTTCAGAGGAGTTCGGTCTGCCGTGATTGGCACATCGGTTCCTTGAAATGCGGAGGGCCCCGTTTAGGACCATTCCGGTCTTGTGGGAGACCTGTGTGAGAGTTCCGATGCCTTGCGCGATTGATCCAAGTGAGCGCCACGCTGATGCTCACGCATCGGAGGCACGCACATACGTGGCGAAGGATCTCTTCACCCGATGACCTCTCAATTTCCCGGCGACGGCGGGACTGGTCTGCACCGGCGACATGTCAAAGGAGTCACCCCAAGAGATAGCGTGCGATGGCGTGTGCCGCGGCTCGCTCCAGCAGACTGATCTACTCAGCCCAAGCCTGGAGCTGACGCGCAACGATGTGACACCAGCAGCAACAACGGGTGCGGAGTTCTCAAAGTTAAGAGGCAGCGGCACTGCCGTTTGCTCAATTTAGGCAAATACCATGAGCGTTGGAAACCTCGAGAGACATTGGCGCAACGAGAAGATCTCAATGCCAAGCTGTTCGGCGGCCTTTTGGCTCGAGCCGTTTCGATTGCCTTAAGCAGCTCGGCGAAAACACGGCGGGAGCCGCTCCTATCCAGCGGCTGATGTCGGGTTGCCCGGGTAAGGTTCGGCCTCTCAAACTCGTCGAGGGCAGTCGCCTCTAGAAGCGCAACCTTTCGTTCGGCATGCCACTTGCTCGGTGCTGACCAGCATCACGCTCCTCTCGCGGCGATGTAGGGCGGACCCATGGAAGCAATGGCACTCATCGCGCCGGGTCCGCCCGCTCACGATCCATGCCGGTGTGTCGCACAATGAACTCTATATTCGGGCTGATGCGTCGTATTTGCGCATGCCGTCCTGTGACCATGTCTACGATGCAGGAAGCCCACTGTTACACGAGAACCAGTACTTCAGCGGAAGCGGGCGAATGGATACGATTATGACGTCGAGTGTGGCATCAGTTTGCTACCGTGTCGACGGGAACGGGGCGGCGCCGCTTCCAGTTAAGACCGAAGCGCCCTAAGAGGCAATTCGAATTGGATCACGACACCACATCCTACTTCCTGATGGGAATCAGCTGCGATCTTACACTTCCTGGACACTCTTGTTGTTTTGATCAACGATAAACGTCATTGCCACTTCCGTGGATGCTCCTCAGGCGAAACTATATTGGTATCACGCACCGCGCAGCGATCAACGAGTTCACAATTGTTCGCTGATGTTGGGAGATAGTATCCACATCGCTTGTCAACTAGATGACAAACTGACACGGCATCGCTCACCTTCTCGAAGATAACTTGTGCTGGCCGTATGCAGTCGCTCGATTTTTATTCGGCATGATGCTTGCTTTGTCATGGCAATCATCACCGTCCCTCCCAATCACCCGGTGATGTAGGGCGGCCCCGAAGCTTTGGGCTCATCGCGGAGGGGCCGCCCGCCCAATAATGTCTACTGGTGGGTGGTACCTTGAAAAGTCATGTTTAGGGCTTCCCCGTAAGCGAACTTAGGGTTTTGTGGCTACTGCCTACAACAAAACAACTCTATCCATGCGCGAGAGGAGCACGACTAAGGGAGCGCAGCCTATTTCGAACTCGATCTTTGAATTTGACTCTCATGTCTACTCGAAAAGCATCAGACGACCCGACAAACTACACGTGCGACAGACGAAATGCGTCAGCCGACAATCTCGACGGAGGGTTCGATATCCCTGTGTTAGTCGAGTCAGCAACTCAGTATCGCCGCGCAAGATCGATTCTCAAGGAGGCATTCACTGACGGAGCGGACTTAGAAGGTGACGACAAACTGGACGAGCGATTTCACAGACCTGGCATCGCGCGCTATTTCTTGCTCGTTCGCGGGCAACCCGCAACTGGGGCTGGTTTGATACCGCGAAATGCGATGATGCCACAGTCGATACATGTTCCATACATTGCCATCCGCGCAACCGACCGGAGAAGACTGCCTACCCGGACGATGAAGCAATCAATCGCCAAATTGCCGCGGAAGATGGGCGCCCGCAGAATTCTGATGGGGGCAGAAAACCCGAATTGCATGCCACTCGATGATCCCCATCGAAAAGAGCGCATCCGACGTTCGACTAGGAGAATGTATCTGCTGCAACGCGTTAGGCGCGAGTTTTATCGACGATCCGGCCCGAGCTGCCGTATATACAAGGCCTGCTTCCGATGATGGGCAGAAGGTGAGAACCTGACTTCTCTTTGGCTTTGTGCTTATCGAGCCAGAGCCGGCAAGCTTCTTTAATCCCGATGGCGCTATCGGCAACTTTATCTCGAGCTGATGCAACTTGATTACGAGGCCGAAAAGCTCGTACCCTAGTCGAGTCAGTTGGCGGAAAGATATCCTGCAATTCGCGATTTGGACGAATGCTTGTCGCGAGGAACGTCGTTGGGGTGTCGCTTCATCCCTCGTGATTGCCCAATTAATGATGCGCAAACTTGAGCGACGTGGATCCGACGTCGTTCAACAGAATACGACTCGGCCCCTTTCACCAATCCTCGACAGTGATTCTTGCACAAAGAAGCAAGCAGCGTGGCAAACAACGCGGAGCCGGCCGTTCCAAATATCTACCGACCCGCTCGGTCTTTCAAAGAACAATTGACCTTGCTCGAAAACCGCCAAAGTTGGTTCAGCATTTACGCGCGCGATCCAAGGTTTTGTCACCTTGCACTTTCCGGAAGTCGGCCGGGTCTTTCGGAAGTGAAAATGTGAGCGGGAAGGTCTCGGCAGAAAGAGAGCTGAGCGCGGCCTGTTCCTCTACAAGGCGTTTCTCGATGAGTTGGCGTTCTACGTCTGACATTTTGGTCGCTATTAGTCGTCGATACCGGTGTATGTTGTTGCGGTGAGCACGAATGCGAGCCAAATCTTCATCGAGCATCGTCATAAATCCTGAAGAGCCATGCCCTCTTTAATTTCGAGCAGCAGAAAAGATTTCGCACCGCGAGACTCTGGCGTCGTTGAGAGTGCGCAGTGGGTCGGATGATTGTCTTTTGTGATAGAGTTCGCCGATAGCCTCAGGCCTTGAAAATGACTCTCCTCGTCCAAGTCACTTTCGCCGGGGGAGCGCTTGCTTGATACCTGGCGGCTGACGCGATACATAAACTATATCGGGTATCGAATATCACGATGACTTGGGGTCATGGCGCTCGAAACAGGCGTTTGAGCCCTTTCCTTGAAGGATTCCTTCGTGCCCCTCAACGATAGATGAGCAGTGGACGTTGCCGGATATTTGATAGAACAGCCCGTGAAGGCAAGGTGGGGCTCCACCAAGTTGGGAGCCACTCCCGAGTGGGCCTGTAGCTCAATGGTTAGAGCCGACCGCTCATAACGGTCTGGTTGCAAGTTCGAGTCTTGCCAGGCCCACCAATAGAAATAGGCACTTCTTGAATCGGCTATTTTCACGGGTCCCGGTGCGGGTCCCGCTTCGGTAATTTTATTTCGCGAGGCCTTTTTTTGCCCGCGTCGGTGATCTGCTCCTTCGTCCTGAACTGAATTTCGCTTGATCTTCTTCAAGGCGAGCCAGCAAGCGTGCCTGCCTTGCCTTCACGGACGCGCCGGTGATCTCGGGCTGGCTTGGAGCGTCATTCTTCTTGGGCACGCGACACAACTCTCTCATCCTCGCAATTGCGAGCAACGTCACGAACTGTTTTCCCGCGATGAGTTCGACTTCAAGGCGACCTCTCGCGATTTCCTTTCTCAGACCGGACACGGTCATTCCTCCTGCCGGAAACGCCTCTTTCACAGCGACATCAAGCCGGAGCGGTGTGTCGGGGGGATACTTGCTCATGAGGCAACCTTCAATGCTGCGCAGGCATCCTATGGAAAGCTTGAATACTATAGTCTGTAGCACTTTAGTGTTCGAGCCAAGACTATGGTGGTGTGAAAAGCCCGAATGCAGCCTTCGGAAAAATCATCGCCGGCTTGAGGCGAACCGCGCGGCTCTCACAGGAGGAGCTGGCGGAGCGCGCAGCTATTCACCGGACTTACGTGAGCCAGATCGAACGAGGAATGAAATCACCAACCATCATCATGCTTTTTCGGTTGGCAAAAGCGCTGGGCACCACCCCCAGCAAGATTGTGAAGCAGCTCGAATCCGACGTTGGAGTGGTTAGTTAGCGCAAGCCGCGGCGCCAGTGATCTCGATGCGCCCAGTCGCGGCGAGAGCTGCGGCTTTTTTGCAACCAGTATTTGCGATCGCCCTGTGTTCCACTATGCTGCTGCTTCTACGCATCACCGGCCAGCCAGATGTCCATCAAGATCGACCTCGCAAATCAGGTCCGACAGACCGTCCTCCCGCAGTGGAAACCACTATTGCCGCTGTTCGAGGCGGTCATGAACTCGTTCCAGGCCATCAAGGACGCAAAGCTCCCGAGGGGCACCGGCATGGTGACGATCGGCGTTTTTCGTGAAACAGGCACCCTCTTGAAGGAGGAGAACCCGCCGATTGTCGGGTTCGAGGTTACCGACAACGGCGTCGGGCTCGACGACGACAACTTCGACTCGTTCAACACAGCCTTTTCGCGCCGCAAAGTACTGCACGGCGGCAAGGGACTGGGCCGCTTCACGTGGCTGAAAGCATTCGACGGCGCACAAATCGAGAGCACGTTCCGTGCTGAAGGCGCGCTGCTCTCTCGGTCGTACATGTTCGACGAGAAGTACACCCTCGACACCCCCGGGTTGCCAGTCCCGGTCAATTCGGGATGGCCCGGCACGACCATCACGCTTACCGGCCTCAAGCGCAGCTACAAAGACAAGATCCCTCGCTCGATCGACATAATCGTTCAGAAACTCATCGAGCACTTCATTCTCGTGTTCATTGAGCCAGACTGTCCGCGCGTCTACCTCATCGACCAAGGGCAGCGGTACGACATCAACGACATCTTCGAGAAGGACTACAAGGCTAGTTCCTCCAAGCACGAATTCACGATCGGCGAGACCGTCTTTACACTCCACGGGTTCCGCCTTCCGACCACACGAACGACGAAGCATAAGCTGGTCTACGCAGCCGATCAGCGCGGCGTGGTCAGCGACAAACTAGAGGACTACGTACCGAACCTCAGCTCACGCCTTGAGGACGAGAACGGCGAAGCGTTTTTCTACCTCGCCATCGTACAGAGTCCGTATCTGAGCGCACACGTGAATATCGGCCGCACGGACTTCGATTTCAGCGCGGCCGACGATGCGGACGCGGAGCCGTCGCTCTTCGATACCGCCGATGTAATTCCGCGCGCTCATATTCGGGAGCACGCGCTTGAATTCATCGAAAAGGACCTCGAGAACATCATCGCTTCGATCAATACGGAGAAGATGGATAAAATTCGGCGCTACATCGCTTCGGACGCGCCACAGTACCGAATCTTGCTCAAGAATCCCGACAAATTCATCAACAAGCTCTCGCCTTCGCCGTCACGCAATGAGATCGAAACGGCGCTCCACCGCGAACTGCACCACCGGGAGACCGAACTCAAGCGCGAAGGTAGCCGCATCATCAAAGAAGCGGACAAGATCGACGACTACGAGGAATATCATCGCCGCTTCACTCAGTTCCTTGACGAATACAACGAGCTTGGTGTCTCAGCGCTCGCGCAATACGTTGGCCACCGCAAGATCATCATCGACTTCCTCGAGCGCGCAATCTCGCTGCCTCCTGACGAAGGCGCGCGGTATCCGCTCGAAGAGGTGGTGCACAAGCTCGTTTTCCCGATGCAGACCACGAACAACGACATTCCCTACAACGAGCAGAATCTCTGGATGATCGACGAGCGGCTGACCTATCACTCGTTCATCGCATCAGATAAACAGCTCCGGGCGCTCGAAATGCTGAGAACGAAATCAGCACAGCGCGGCGACATCGTCGCGTTCGACGAAAAAATATTGTTTTCCGACACTAATCCTACCGAGCATCCGATCAATTCCATTACCACGATCGAGTTCAAGCGCCCCGGCCGCGACGACTACGACGAGTCGGACAACCCGCTCTCACAAGCATTCAAGCTCATTGAAGAAATCCGCAACGGCGAATTTCAGATCAGGGGGCGCCCAGTCCCAGTTTCCAACAAAGACATCCCCGCGAGCATCTACTGTGTCTGCGATCTCACGCCGACGTTCCGCCGTGCGCTGAAGGACCGCGATGCGTTCGTGACGCCCGATAATCAAGGGTACTACGGCTTCCATCGCGGCTTCAATGCGTATTACGAGGTGATCGACTACACGAAGATGCTGCGCGACGCTAAGAACCGGAACCGCGTCTTTTTCGAAAAGCTCAACTTTGTGAACAATCATTAAACCAAATCCCGCCTGTTGAGCCCATCACGATGACCGCGAAGACAAAATCAGAGCGCTTTCGTAGGCTGCTTTCGCATGGATACTTCGCGCCGGAACTGCCGCCCTGTTTTGTCTCGGACGATCTGGCGCGAAATCGAAAATCAATAGTGCGTGGTGTTGAGGCGCTGCCTCCGGTGCGGGGGAAGCCCGCTTATCACCGATTCATAACAGAGCCGAGTTGGTTCTATTTTCCTAGATTCGGCAAAGACGACCGTAGGCACGGTGTCCCCAATCCGATCTCCTACCTTTTGTTAGCCAAGGTCGTTGCCGACAATTATGTGGACCTTAGAAAGAAGGCAAAGAGATCAGGAATATCGGCAAGCCCGCCTGTTTTCGATTGGACCGGCCCCCGCGCGCTTATGCGCTCAAGCGTTGACCTGCGAGATGACTTCCGTGTCGACCTATCATCTCGACGTGAAGAATTCGTCTCGGCCGACATTCGAGCCTTCTTCCATTCGATATACACTCACGCGGTTCCATGGGCGATTTACGGGAAGCCCTGGGCGAAGGCCAATCGCGATCCCGCACATTACGGAAACCTGATCGATCTTCTTTGCCGAAATAGTCAAGATGGTCAGACGATCGGTTTGCCCGTGGGGCCAGACACCTCCAGGTTAATCGCCGAAGTGGTGGCGTCTGCTATTGACGTGCAGCTTCGGGAAAAGCTTAGAATCTCGGGTAGAGACGCTTCTAGATACATCGACGACTATACCATAAGCAGCGTCGACGATCAGTCCGGGGAAAGCTTGATTGCAGCGCTTCGGCAGTCTGCAGCTCAATTCGAGCTTGAGCTGAATAGCGAGAAGTCGGCTATCTATCCAACTTCATTCCGACAAGACACGGGCTGGAAGCAGGCGGTCCGTGCTCACATTCCACGAGGCACTCCGAGCTATCCCGCCATTCAGCATTTTTTCTACGAGATCGGCCGAGTCTGTATCGCCCATCCAGATATCAACGTCGAGAAGTTCGCGCTGCAGAACGCTCGATCGGCGCTTGTTCGCGCAGAGGGCTGGAAAGGCATCCAGAGCAATCTAATAAGTGCCTATCGAAGAAACTCCAGCCTCATATCCTTCCTCGTCGAAATGCTGATTCTTAGGCAAGTCGAGCGCAGAGATGTTGACCTTAGAAACGTCCAGGACTTCATCGAACATCGAATTCCGGTGCTTGCGCAGGCCAACCGAACCGGAGAGATCATCTGGCTTCTTTTTCTTGCGATCAGGCTCAACCTCACTTTACCGACATCTCGTCTTGCCCGGCTGTTCGAGATGGACAATTCCATGGTGGCATTGCTCGTCGCATATGCCAACTCGCAGCGACTTGTCCAAGGCACGATAGATTTCCAGAACTGGGATCGCTCTTTGGATAGCAATGGATTGAGAGGGCCGATGTGGCTCTACGCTTATGAAGGCATCGTTGGAGGGATCAATTCACGTACAACTGCCGATTTCATAGAACGCGACACTTTTTTCTCACTGCTTCTCAACAAGAGGGTCCGCTTCTTGAATGTCGATACGGGGTTTACCTCCATTTCGACAACTCTACGTAGCTTGAGAGGCGACAATGACCGAATGAGGCGGCTAAGAGCCGACTTCATTGAAGATTTTGACTTAACGGTTGATGAGTTCGACGATGAGGAGGATGAATTCGAAGAGACCGACCTTTATTGATTCAATCCAAATCGGGGTCGCCGAACGACCATTTCCAAACTACGCGACAGCGCTCTCGCAACATTCTCCGCCGGTGATCGGCTTTGTTTCACCTACCCCGAAGCATGTAGAGATTTCCAGAAAACGTTTTTAGAGGACTTGCTGAGTAAGAGTAGTCGTAGGTGTGAAGGACAATGACGATTTGAAATGAAAATGCACAAATGCAAATGAACGGCGAAAAACAGCAAGGATTTGCATTTTTGTCGGAAAATGCAAAAATGTAAGTTATTGATTTTATTATATTTTTTCAACCTGGGAGAGTGGCCGCTCATAACGGTCTGGTTGCAGGTTCGAGTCCTGCCGGGCCCACCAATGAAATCAATCGGCGGTACTCGAAAGTTGAGATTTCTTTGCGGACCGTTTCGCGGACCGGTTGATTTTGATCCTAAATTTTTTCACAGCGACGTTGATAGCGATCTACCATCCCCCAGGCGGCCGAGTGGGCGTCTCCATCCCTGAGCTATGTCATCAGCGTAGGAGCGCGAGCCTCTCTGGGTTCTCCTTGTCCAGATTGCGAACTATACCGAAACGAGGCTCGGGCTATTGGCCGTACTTCACCATTATCCAATCCAGCTCTCGAATTGGATTATCTCCGAAGAGCGGTTTGATCTCGCGTGCAACCTCAAGAGCAGCCCGCTGCACCGGCCAATAAACTTCGGGCGATAAGTAATGCTCTCGGATTTGCGAGCGTGTCATACCTACGGGTAAGCCTGCCTCGTTAAGCCAGCCGAGCCGATAAAACATATCCGTTAGGACAATATCGGGCTTCACGCACTGCAATCCTAGGTCCATCATCAAATGAAAAGCCGTTATGGGGTTGTTCCCGCCAATGAACCGGCAACGATTTTGATGCCACTTTCTTACCAAATAGGGAGTCGGCACCAGCACCTCTCTTAGAAAGCCAGAACCAAATATTCCGTCGAGGTAACTACCTTCCCCGTGCTGTTCGACGGCTTCCTTCAAGCGCCTCGCCATGCGAACCGTTTTTCGGAGTTTAGACCGATTCCGAACCATTCTCTTTATGTCGTAGGGCGGGTCGCCATCATCGTATTTCTTCGCCTCAGCGCCCCAACCTTCGTCCTTTGAGCTTCCCGCCGGGTCCTCCTCCGCAGTCACAGTGACAAGGGGGTATTTTCTAATTGCGCTAAGAACACGCTCGGGAGTTAGTGCCGCTAGCCCAGGTTCTCGATTGAACGTTCGACCCACACCGCCAACTTTGCATCTACGGTCAAGGCAAAACTGGGAATGGCTCATTCTCATTAATAGCCGTCCTTTCAAGCGCAAGCGCCAGAGAAGTAGACTATCCGAACCAACAATCGACAGCGGTGATCGTCCAGCGGCCTGAAGGATCACTACCTCCCTTCAGACCGGGCGCGGTCGCGCTCGGATTGCAAGTAGTGCCGTCTTCGTCTTGCTACCTAAAGCAGCCACCCCCGTTCGCCGAATGCTGAAAGATCAACTCCAGGGGGAGCATACCACCCCTCGGAGCCATAACGTGCACCGAGCTTCAGAGCGACTTCCTTGTTGCCATAAGGAATTCGCAGCGGCGTCCTGCTTGAGTTTGCTGACACGGGAGTCGTCGAAGCGGCATCGGCGTTAACCTTTCGTTTTCGAGACCTCTTTGGCGGTGCTGCTTGAGGCGCAGCCGACCCGACCGGCCTGTCGGAGGTTTTGCCATTAACCTTGCGGCGTTTTTTGCTTCGATTCATTTCAATCCATGCGGACATCGCGACCGAGTTGGACCTCGCATCATCGGGGATGATGAGACCTTTCCCCTGCGCCAGCTTCTTGGCGTACAACAATTGTGCAGGACTTACCGGTTTGGAGTCGAGCTTACCGGCTGTTTCGCCGTCGGACTTTTTAGGCGCGTGCTCGCTAAGGAATTTGCGGCAGATCGATATCGAAGTTTTGTAACCGGGTGGTGGCTTGATGTCTTTTTGCCGGACGAGGCTGTCAGCAAAGCGTTTCATCGCAGGCGTCGGTGGAGACGTAGCTGTGCCATTGCCTCCTGCGCTGCCAATCAAAGAAGGTCCCCCCGCGGTAGCCCCCTCCTTCAGCTTGCTGATAATGCGCTCGGCGACATCGCATACAGCGTCAATCGCGCCGACCATCTCCTGTTTGCCTACAACGACATCGTCGAGCAGGCATTCAAGTTGCGCGGTCACGCCCGGATCGACTAGCGCCGGATCGGCTTGTTTGAGAACGCCGAACAACGACAGGCCGGTCTCGGTCGGCACAATATTCTTTCCCTGGGCAATCAGGAAACCTTGCTTCTTCAGCCCGCCGATGATCTCGGCTCGGGTCGCAGGCGTACCGATACCCTTGGCTTCCTTCAAGCGATCCCGCAGAACCTCGTCATCAACAAAACGCCAGGCATTTTGCATAGCCTCAATCAGAGTGCCTTCGTTATAACGCGGCGGCGGCCGGGTCTCCTTGTTCTCAATTTTTGGATCTTGCAGTTGCGCGGTCTCGCCGTTGCGCAGCGGCGGCAGCAATTGCGCCTCATCGCCCTTTTCGTCGGCGGGTTGCCACTCTGGGAATGCTGCTCGCCACCCGAGATCAATGGGCTGGCGACCGGCTGCGCGAAATTCGAAGCCGCGCACATCGAGCGTTGCGGTTGTCTGCCGGTAACGAAAATCGGGCATCAGCGCGGCCATATATGCCCGCGCGATGACATCAAAGAGCTTTTTCTCGTCAGACGACAGACGGGGCCAGACCTCCGGCAGTTTGTCGATGGCGTTGACATTGGGAATGACGGCATGGTGGCTCGCACCCTCCAGCCCCTTGTCGAAGAAGGTACCGCTCACACCTCTACGGATCACCGGCGGCTCGGGTACAGGGATCGTGCTGAACGATTGGCCCACCCGCAGTCCGGCAATGATTCGCGGCACGTCCGATATCAAGTTTTGCGGCAGGTAACGCACTTCGGCACGAGGATAGGTGACAATCTTCTTGCCCTGGCCGTCATAAAGCTCCTGCGCCACTTCGAGCGTTTTGCTGGCTGACCAGCCGAAGCGCGAGCCGCATAGCTTCTGCAACGAAGGCAGATCATGGAGCTTGGGTGGCCCTTGACGCTTGTCCTCGACGCGCACGGTGAGCGCACCCTCGAAACCTTCAGTCGCTTTGATGACGGCGTCAGCAATCTCGCGCTTAACAATTCGGTCCTGCGGCGTATGCCGCATCTGGAATTGCCCACCCTCAACTTTCGCGGTGGCGACAATCTCAAAATAAGCGAGCGGCACGAAGTTCCGAATTTCCAACTCGCGCTTGCATACAATGGCTAATGTCGGTGTCTTTACGCGACCGACTCCAATCACTCTCCGCGTTCCCTGTCCCAGAATGACGGTTGCGGTGCGGGTGAGCGAAAGGTTGTAAATCTGGTCGGCCTGTCGGCGCGCAACTGCGGCGGCGTATAGGCGGGAGTATTCGGTATTTGGCTTTGCTCTGCCAAATGCGTCACGGATGGTCTGCGAATCCTGCGCGGTGAACAGCACCCGCATCACCTGACCGCGATACTCGTAATGCTCAAGAATTTCCTGACCGATTAGCTGACCCTCGCGGTCACAATCGGTTGCAAGCCAAACTCGTTTGGCAGTGCGCAACGCCTCGCAAATAGCCTTGAGCTTAGCGGCCTTGTTGCCACCCCTTGCCGGGCGCGTTCCGTAAAGGCCTTCAGGCCGTAGAAGTATCGGCGACCACCGCTTCCAGGCGGGAACAACGTCCTCCGGTTCGAGGAGATCGAACAAATGGCCCTCTGCTGGAAGAACATCACCGTAGCGAGAACCAATTGCGGCGCGGACGTCTTTGGCCTGGCTGGTTTTCTCGGTGATAACGATCTGATCAGCCATGACGACCCACTTGGGAGGAGGTATTTAACGGCGCAATTGACAAAAGAACATATAGAGAACATTATTCGCCGGTCAGGTCAAGCAGTTGGAGTGAGGCCATGGCTGAAGTCACCTATTTTGTCGCGCTGCCGTTCGTCGCTGCCGATGATGGCGTTGCCGCTGGCGAGCCATGCTTGCCGCTGTAGTGCGCGCTGAGGCGTTATCTCGCAAAGAAGGCCACGTCGGTGCAGTCGCCTTTAGCCGCACTGGTGACCCTGCTACCGGCGATTTTGGCGATGCCAAGGTGATCAGGAAGTTCGGCGACGTGCCGGGTGATTTGAGTGCGCTGTGACCCTTCAATTCATCTGCGCCGAGAAGCGCTGATTCATCTGATACTCAGCAATCCAGAGAGAGAGTTTGGCCGTCTCGGCGGCGAAATCTGCGAGTTCAATGCCATGGAAATGTGAGAGCTTCACGCCTGTCCAATGCCCCGAGCGTTGACCGGCGTCGAGGTCTTCCATCCTTTTGAGGATGCGCATTTCGAGAGTGCGCAGCTCGCGATAGGCGATGATAAGGAAATTGCCCGATCCGCAAGCTGGATCGAAAACCCGGATTTTCGAAATGCGTGTGAGCAACTTGCTCAGCCGAGAACGCTCCTCCCGGTGGCCATGCGCGTCGGCAAACTCCTCCTCAAGCGACATCAGGAACAGGGGCTGTAACACCTTCACAATGTTTGGAACGGAAGTGTAGTGCATTCCAAGGTCGCCGCGCATATCGGGGTGCACGATTGCTTGGATCATGGAGCCGAAAATATCCGGATTGATTTCGCGCCAATCAAGTTGCGCAGCCTCAATCAAGATACGCTTCGCGCGTTTGTTGAATGCAGGAACGTCTGATGCTTCGAAAAAGAGTCCACCGTTGACATATGGAAATGCATTTATGTGGGCGGGAACGTCGCGGCGTTCTTTGCCCGGGATGTTCATTGCATCAAATATCTGCCTCAACAGAGATTGCAGATGTTCGCCGTCGTCACCTCCGAACTCCGTGATCGTTTTGACGAAGAGGTCCTTCGGGAAGCTCCCGGTGTCCTCCGCGAACATACAGAAGAGAATGCGCGTCATGAATTGGTTCAGGGCATGGCGCTTCTCGTCCGTGTTCCATTCCGGATTGTGGCGCACGATTTCATCGTGGAATTTCGCAAGATGACCAGTTGCCTTGATGTCCGCTGGATTTTCTTTGACTGCTTCGTACTTATCGATGCCCGCGAGAGGTAGGAAAAAGTCGAAGTGATCGTTCAGCTCGGCTAAATCGCAATGCAGTGTCTCGTCGGCCTTGAGATCGAGTGCAGAAAGTTCCTTTCCATCGGTCGCAAACAGAAAACGAGGCTTCTGGGACTTTGTCGCCTTCGCGTCCTTGAGGGCATCAAGAGTTTGCCCGACCTGTCCTGCACTCGCGGGACGGAAATTGAGCTTGCGCGCCCAAAGAACGTCACCTGGTTGCTCGCCTTTGTTCTGAGTGCCTTTGCGCAGCTTCGTTAGTGTAGCTTTCGGGGCTTTGTAAATTTCAAGCAATTGAAACGGGAATTCACTAGCATCGAACGGCTGTTCGACCAGATCACTGAGCTGCACTTCAATTTCCGCAATGTTCATGCCCCGGGGCTGCCTTCTTGATTGTTAGGGTGTGACAGCCGCAGGCACGGGCTGCGCCAGCCTCACGCGCACTTGGTCGTAAACGGGAATCCCGGTTTCGGCTCCGACTTCCATGCTGACCGCCAGCGCGTAGGGAATATTATCGGCAAAGTTGCCCGCCGCGGCCCGGCACGTCAGGCGGAGTAGCAAGAAGCCATCGTCCACAAACACCGAAGCGGCCTCGCCAGTGCGTCGTTCGTGGAACACCGTACCGCGAGCGGTCGCCTTGTCCGTAGGTTGAAGAGAGCGCTGCGGCGCAATCCAATACTTTTGATCGCTGCCAGAAGCCACGTCGAGCGCAGCCATCCTGTATCCTTGATGGCGTGGATTGACAGGTGAGAACCACGCCAGCGTGATTGTTATGGCGCGCAATGCGCGAACGCCGTCAAGTCCGTCAGGCAGCGGGACGCGATAGAGCAGACTACTTTCGGGCGATGGAGCCAACGCCAAGCAGAGTTGCGCGATTCTCAGTGCAATCGAGGACCCGGTCAATGTCTGGAACGCCATAGCCAAGCAGCCGCGCGATATCATCGCGTCGGCTAAAGTGCGAACCTGTTCCCTGCGGGGGGAAAGTGCCGTCCAACATCAGGCCCTTGCTGCCCCACTGTGCGCCGTGGACAAGAAGAGCCTTCAAAACCAAAGGCATGAAAGCGGCATCGATATCGGTGTGGTTCGAGCCACCGTTACTTAGAACATCATGGATACGGTGGGCGCTTCGCGTTGCAAGCGCGGTTGCAACACTCGTCCCGAAGGTGAAGTCCTCGTAACGCGTACCTCCAAGCTGTGCAGGCCGCGCTGCTTTCAGTCCGAACATATTTGCACCGACGGTTACGGGCGCGATGACAAGTCCGCCGCCTCCGCCTGAGGCGACAACCCGTACTGGCGCTCGTCCGCCTGCGAACAGCAGCTCGGGTTTCACTATCTTCTTGAAGCCCAATCCCATCGCGGAGACGATATTCGGGAGCTCTTCATCCGTGAAGGGATCGGTTCGCCCGTTCGGCAGATTGCCTGTGAAACCGGAGCCGGAATGCGCAGCTCCGATGGTCAGTGTGTTCAAGGATTCTGCTGGCGACAGCAAGGTGCGCTGGCTCTTGTTGCTATTGAGCGCATCGAGAATTGCTTGCTCGCGCGCTTCGGGAGTTGCAGCTTCGAATTCCACGGAAGTGTTGAAGGCGGGAACAGCCAGACGCTCTAGAATATTCCCCGCACTAACAAGAAACAGAACCCGATACCTGTTCGAAAGATAGTCAAGGAGTCGGCCAAGCGGACTCATTGTCCGGGCAAAGGGCCGTGTCTCGTCCCCGAGAGAAAGATTTATAACCACGACACCCGGCGCAGCGGCTGGCTCCGTACCGTCACCTTCCTTAATCCTGCGCACAGCTTGGTGGATCACATCAACAAGCAAACGATTAGGTGGCGTCCTTTCATCGCCGTTTTCGTTCGGCCTCATGACTGGGCGTACATAAAGTCGTCGCGGCAATGGCAGTTCGTTGGCGTTCAGATCACCGTGAATAATGAGCGAAGCCATCGCTGTCCCGTGTTCGCGCCGCGCAATGGGATAAATGGCATCGAGGCCCTCAGGATCGTCAACGGCGAGACGCCCCGCCAGTCGGACATGATTTTGAATTGGCAGGCCGTCGAGCAGCGCGGCAATAGGCTCGTCCTGATCCGCGTCGGCAGCGGCAGCCGCGCTATCCTCGCCCGTAAATTCCGTTGCCGCGGGATACCGCGCAACCGATTGAGGCCGCAGGAACATGACTTCATCTGAGCGGGCGATGCTGACTGCCGGATTCTCAATCAGCGTTCGGATAGCAGCGCCGGGCAGATCGACCAGGGCAGCGTCATAATGAATTTCCGGGATCACCGCATGATGCACTACCTGCCCACCGGCAGCGACAATCTCGGCTTCTAGTCCGTGGAAAGCTTGCGCCCGCTTCTCGGCATTCTCATGATACCAGAGTTCAACTTCGAACCGAACGAGAGCGTCGGGATCACTCGCGAGATCACTCTCCCACGCCGCGATAGTCGCCGATGAAATGCGGTCTTGCGGCCCCCATGGCCTCACGTCAATGAGTCGCGAAAATAATTCCCGCCATTCTCCGCGACCTTTCGGCATCCGCTGGTTTTGCTTATAGCGCTCCCAGAGACTAAGCAGTTCGCGCAACGCTTGCACATCAGGCATAGCTAAGTAGATGCGTCCGGCAAGTCTTTGGTCAGGTTTATCTTCAATAAAAAAGTCGTCGCTCTGATCAAATTCCTCTTCGAAGTCGCCCAGATATTCGAGGCCAATATTGCGGGCTTGCTCGTAAAAGTCCTTAAGCGATCCCTCGACCTCGAACACGATTGCTCTTTCTGGCGCAATCGAAGCAGGATCGTCACGCAAGACCATGAGTTGCGCTGGTGTGTCGGCTACGGCGGAAAGCCGCTCAAACCGCGGATCAATGCGTTCCCGTTGCCTGTCGCGCGAAGGGCGAGAAACTGCTGCGCCTCCACCATGTTTTGGCGGCGGGTCAAGTTGTATCGGCGCTGGAAGATTAAGAAGTGGACGTTCCGGCACTCTCGTCTTCCCCCGTACCCTCCTTGACGCTTCGCGCGCGAGCCTTCCACAATTTAAGTTGCTCTCGCACGATTTCGCCGGAAGAGCGTTCCCCCGAAGTCAGTACTTCCCGTCTCATTACATTGAGCAGGAATTCTTCGGCCTCGGCGTAGCTTACGCCGCCCAGGCTCTTTGTTATTTGTGCAGCGGACATACCGAGCTTTACTTCGCCTTTTTCGGCAAGCAATTGCAGGAATTGTGTCAGCTGTTTTTGCGTCGGTGCCGGTAGCGGCAGGCGCAATTGGAAGCGCCGCCAAACCGCCCGGTCGAGCAGTTCCGAATGGTTGGTCGCAGCGATCACAACGACATAGCTTGGTAGCTCATCTATCTGCATCAAGAGTGAGGTTACGACGCGCTTTATTTCCCCCGTCTCGTGTTTATCGCCGCGCTCTTTACCTACAGCGTCAAATTCATCAAAGAACAAGACGCAAGGCGTCGTGCGTGCATATTCAAAGACGCGCTTGAGACGAGCCGCAGTTTCTCCGAGAAAGCTGCCAATCATCCCTTCGTATCGAACAACGAATAACGGAGTCGCGAGGCTTTCCGCGATGGTTTCTGCCAAAGTTGTCTTGCCGTTCCCGGGTGGACCAACAAGCAAAATGCGGTGTCTTGGTTCGAGGGAATGCGACCGAAGTATACTTGAGCGCTGCTGCTCTTCGATCAACTGCCGCACTGCAAGTTCAGTTGCGTCCGGCAGGACCAGCTCATCCAGCTTCCGCCGCGGCATGATCTCGGAAATAAAATCTTTCGCACGGTGGCTGCCTTCAGGCACGTGCCGGGGAGTGATCGAGAGCGCACTGCCATTTGGCGTCTTGACAACGCGCTCGATTTGATCGGCCAGCACATTGTGCTGCTTGCCTCTTTCTTCCGCGACAATGGCATCCACGGTTCGGCGAAACGTACCCGTATCGCCATTCACCCCAGCCTTAACAAGATTTATAAGCAGGTCGCTTCGAGCCATCTTCAGTCCTTCCGGCGACGGCCACGACGGTCTGTTAGCTCGGATTCAGAAACCTGAATACCAACGGATCGCAAGCCGCGAAGCACCATGGTTCGGATGTTCTCGCCGCGATCAGCGCACATTAAAGCTACCTGACGACGAACAGACTTCGGCACCATGACTTGAAGTGGGACCTCTTCTGGAGACGGTCCCGCGCCGGTGGTTCGTGCTTTCCGCATGGTCCCAACTGATCGTTTCATAGCTCGCCCGACTCGAACGACAAAGTGCCAAGCCAGTATCATAATTTCATGATTTAATGAAGAGAAATCACTGATCCTTAAGCTTCAGATCCCCAGAGTTTCAGCTAGTGACCTCTCAATTGAACAAGTGTTGACCGATTGGCGATCTCCGATTCGTAGGCAGCCTGTAAACGGACATCCTCGTAATGGAGGATCTAGGACCAGGGGAGAGCACGTCAGCCGGGGTCGCACCGGATTTTACTTGCACCGCGAGGCGCGGTTGACCGAATCCCATCGGACCACTTCCGGCGATGATATCAACGCCGCCATCCGCACCAGGCTTGGCTACTTGGACTTGATAGCCTTCGGCGACCAGGATCGCCCCGACCAAACGCGCGAGTTCATGGCCTAGGAAGTTTCTTCCGATGAATTTCGTAATTTGGTCGGCCGCGAATTGTTCGAGATCAATCGCACCATCATCTTCCGGGTCAACCGCATCGGAATCGGCGGATAACTTCTCAACGACCTTTGGCGCTTGGCCTTGCGCCATTGCGATAAGTCGCTCCTCGGCATTATTTCGGCGCGCCCTGAACACGGTCAACGTTGCGCCAAGCGTGTAGAGAATAAAAGCACGCCACTAAAGATGGAAAGGCGCAAGGTCCGGAAAGTCGGTCAAAAAAAATGATAATGGGAAGTTGGCCGCGGAGCGCTGCAGTCCACCCGCCAAATCCATCGACGAGAGGAGATCGGTTGTATATCTTGCATCAGCAAGAGAGCGAACCGGTGAATGCTAGAGCCCAAAGGGTGGCTATACCCTCACGCAGCTTCTTGATTGGAACGTAATCCGGCGAGTTCCAGAATGCGTGGATCGCCTCCATGTCGGGAAACTCGAACATGACGACCGGTCGCTGATCATGTTCGCCTTCCAGCACCTCCACTTTTGCACGTCTAGCGACCAGCTTTCCGCCGAAGCTAGCTATGAACGGTACGACAGCTTGCGCGTATCTTTGATACTGAGTTTCGTCCTTGATAGTGCTTTGGACAATAAATAGGCGGGCAGCAACCGACAATCTGTCCTCTGGAAACAGTGCTCGCGGCTAGGCCGCCTGCCTCGGCAGGTTATCGCGCAGGGATTTGGGCCATCGCGTCATTTGGCTGCGCAGCAGAGCGTTGCTGCTCAATCGCATTTAAGGCGACCTCCAACAATTGTCCTGCACCTCTCAACTATAGAGGTTACGTCGCTTTCATCTACGTAGTCCTGACTCTGAGCTACGCTTTCAGCGATACTTTCTACCGCCTTCTTGAACTCACGGTCCTTTTGCAGCTCCTTTGCTACATAGACGGGGTGGGCGGGAGCTACAATCTGCCGAACCAACATCGCGGCGTTTGCCAGCGTAACGAAGACCGCCACGGCCAAAATCGCCATGGTCCATTTTGAAGTATCCACCCTCACCCCTCAATTCAATCAAGCTCGGCCTTCAATTCCGGTGCTTGTACCACTCTGCTCAGCTTTCTTTAGCTCGGCATCGGCTTCTTTCCACTCCTTTGAACCGGGTCGCATCTTGTCTCTGGCTTCGCGCCACGCTTGGACGCTTGCTTGTAACGCTTCGCCTGCACTCCACGCCTCATGACGTTCCGGCAACCTTGACTTGCTTAGAACGAAATGCGAACATTGCCTAGCCCCCGCTGTCTGGAATCTTCATGCCTGAAGTTGCCGCCCTTAAATTGCATTCGGATGCGCAGGCATTGGAGGCAGCCGCCGATCAGGCAATTGCAGCTTGCGGCGGTGATGCGCGCGAAGCTGTGAAGGCGCTGTTGATTGCGAACGAATTCCTAGAGCGCGAGATGGAAGAGCGGGTTTCGCGCGGGTACATTCGAGGCGTGAAGCACGGCAGGTTCAGTACGTACTCGGGGTGACAATGCGATTCATTAGTGGGGTTGCGCTCCTTCTGTTCGCAGGTCCCTCAGTTGCAGCAGAGAAGGCGGAATCGTTCTTTAAGAAGCAGATCGACAATACGTGGACAGTTCACGGCACCTCGTACCCGGTCGATTCGGGCAAGCCGCCCGCCTGTTTTGCCAATACCACACTGCCTGATGGTTCGCTCGCCCAACTCACGGTGCATCCATCGTGGTTTGGCGATAAACGCGAGCCTCGCCCTCAAGGGGCAAAGCTTGTAGTTCGCAATATGCAGTGGAGTATCCTTCCCAAGGCGGGAAAGCGCATTGCGCATATGAATTTGTACAACGGACGAACCGGTGTGCGCGAGATCGACGCGCCTTTTTCTGCTGAAGATAAAAACACCGTCGTCATCGCCGACCTCGCCCGCGATTTCTTTGCGGCTGTTTCAAAATCCGACCGGATTATTTTGACAATGCGAGATGACGATGCCTCGATTGTTCTCACATTCCTCCATTCGCAAGAACTCATTAAGGCGCTTTACGACTGCTCGTGGAAGTACGAGAGCCTCTACAATGAATAGTCTACGGCGGATGGGTTGGTTGCGGAGACACTCGCAAAGCTCGCTAGTGATGCCAATCAGCCGACCAGAGACTCGAAATGCTAACTCTGTTCATTGATACCAACGTATTACTGTCCTTCTATCACCTCACGAGCGAGGACATTGAGGAACTTAAAAAACTTGTCGCGCTTGTAGAGAAAAATGAAATTGACCTCATCGTCCCAAAGCAGGTGGAGAACGAGTTTTGGCGCAATCGGGGTGCGAAAATCGTGGACGCGATGAAGAAGCTGCGGGAAGCGAAATTCAATGCATCCTTCCCGGCCTTTTCAAAAGACTATGATGAATATGCCGAGATTCGAGACCTGCTGAAGAAAGCCGACAAGCTGCATGCGGAGCTGGTGGGCAAGATCACGGCTGACGCAAAGAATATGTCCCTAAAAGCGGATGAGATCGTCACGGGCTTGTTCAAAAAAGCGACCAAACCAGCATTCGCGCAGGAGCAGTATCTAAGCGCGCTGATGCGTACCCGGCTTGGCAATCCGCCCGGCAAGGACGAGAGCGTCGGCGATGCGATGAATTGGGAAACGTTGCTGATAACCGTTGCTGAAGGGACAGACCTCCACTTGGTATCGGAGGACAAGGATTATCGTTCCCAGCTATCCGAAGGTGTATTCAACGAATTTCTGCGGAACGAATGGGAGACTAAGAAGAAGTCGGAACTTCGGTATTACTCCAAAATCTCAGACTTCTTCAAGGAATGCTTTCCCGGCATCAAGATTGCCAGTCAGGTAGAGAGTGACCTCGCCATCACGGCTCTGAGCAATAACGGAAGCTTCGCGTCTACGCACGTCATCATCGGGAAACTTGACGCGTTCGATCAATTCGCTCCCGAGCAAGTAGAGCGGCTTATCGAAATTCCGGGGCAGAACAATCAGGTCGGTTGGATCATCGACGACCCGGATGTTCACGCGTTTTACGCGAAGTTATTGGACAAGTACGCGAAAATTCTTAAGCCGGAAGAGTTGGAGACCCTGGAAGCGCTGGTCGAGAAGGGTAGGCCGGAGATAGACGATGACATTCCGTTCTGAACGACGGATAGCGACGACATAGTGACGATCAGCATTCATGTGAGGCTCTCGTCATTATCGCCACACCAGCAATCTCGTCGCGGTTCGAAGCGACTCAATGGCGGCGCTTAAACAAGGTTATTTGCGATTGGCGCACCAAGAGAGCTTCGTTGCCACATCAAACGCTGCCAATGACTATCTAGGAATCTCGACAGGCTCACCTGATAACTTTTCACCATATGGCTTCAGGCTTGGGGGGCGGCCTCAAGGCGAAAGGACCCGGCCAGGTTTGACCGGTGGGTAAATTCTCAGCCGTTGTTACTCTTGTTCACCTCTGACCGAATCCGATCAAAGAACTTGGAGCGGTCAGTGGGGTCCAGAATTTTTTGGACCTGCCCTACGAAATGTCTTTTGCATATCGTCAACTGATCGCGAAGCAAGCCGTTATTTTGCATGTTCCGGTAATCGACCCGCCCCAGACATATGTACGCGCTCACGACACCGTCCAGCAACTCATGGCGGTAGCCGCGATATCCGAGTTCCTTATGTGCGCCATGATCGTCAACCTCGATATTGGGGAAGAACCACCTTCCTCGGTCAATCATAGAAGATACCGTAATTCGCAATCGATGACGCCGGTCGAAAAATGGTTCACCCTTGTACTCTTTCGTGGGATCAAGGTCGCAGAGATGTATCGCTTCCGTTAGCGCATCACCGAGTTGATCTGCCCATTTTCGAAAGTCTTCGAAATACTTCAACTCAGTTGCGACCATGTTCAATCGTTGATTTACCAGCTCGCGCTTCCAATTGCGAACTGCAAATAGAACCGTTGCAACGGCCCCAAACAGAGCCACGATGGGACTGAATGCGGAGATCAGCGCTATTGTTTGCGTCTTATCGAGAGGCCAAATCATAGTCTTGCTCCACTAGTCTCTCACAGCAATGTTCGAGATTGATCACGCATGTGGCTCCCCTCTCCACGAGGTGAAGCCACCCGACCTGGGTACTGCGCTTATCACTGTCCACAAAGAAGGTACTCCTGACGCCGCAAGGCGGCCCTTCCCAACGGATCCGTATGATCCGGTCGCTCCGACGTGATCGCTCAAGCGTCAAATCCCGCGATCACGGCGCGGCCTTCCACAGATCCAAGTTCAAACAGTTCGGCGCGAAGCGGTTCTACGCTAGACTCTGTCGGCATTGGGACGCTCCTCTCTGGGAGCGAGCTGCGCATCACTTTGGACTCTCAACGTATTCGTTTATGATGGGGCATTCGTCCTGCCGTTGGTGAGAATACACATACCTCGTTGCAAGAATGATATCATCTAACGCCGCTGTAATCGGCTTCTGAAGTTTGGGCGGGCTTTCCCGTGGCGTCGCCAAGATATAACCGCCTTGAGGGTCGGGAGCGATAAGCTGTTCAAACGGCAGGGCGCGGCAGACTTTCGTTCCGAAGGCGTAACCAGCTTTGTCCGCTCCAAGATATTCACCATGTTCGAACCTAGCGTTCATATTGAAATCCAGAGCAACGACTAAGCTCTCAATTTTTTGAATGTCGTCGCCACCGCTACGAAACGTAGAGAGCACTACGATGAGGACTGGGCAAGCCAAGGCAAACGCGACCGGGAAGACTCTGCGCGACGGATTATTTGAAAAACCTGTCGCAAGCGCAATCAGACCACTGATAATTGCGAGCGCGATGATCAGAAGGAACGCATGGAAGATCAGCGAGAGAGCAAGAAACGAATTTGGAAAGAGGCTGGGATGAAAGCCTGTTATGGCCGCAATGATATAGTTCGCTCCGATGGACGAGAGCGGCGAGAATAGATAAACAAGCAAGACTCCGAGAATGCCGAAGACGCTATAAGGCCACTCATTCGCCAGCATCCGCTTTGCTAGATCAACAAAATGCTGGAAGTATCGGACGACACAGATTAGAGCGACAATGATGGGAAGTTGAGTTCCTGAGATGAACGCTAAAGCCCATATGCTGGCGACACAGATGAAGGCTCCTCGTTCGCTCGCAACAAAATGACGAATTGCAGTTGCGCTCCGCGCCCATGACCATCCGGCTAGCTTCATTCATTTGGATCCTACGAGCTGTCGGTGAGATAGCTGAAATCTAGGCGGTAGGACATGGCATTCGCTCCGTGAGCGTCAGAACCACTTCCGAGGATCACAAGGATTATGACTACAGAAATCGTCCGCGATAGCTCCCCCTATCGGGCCGAGAACTTGCGTCGCGATCATTTTTCCCGGATGGCTTGTATCGGGTACGATGCCCGCGCGTTGAGCAAAGTTTATTAAATCTGGAAGAGCTTTGTTTGCAGCGTCGAGGATCGGACCAGTCATAAACTGGGCTATTTGCAATTGAACATTGATTACCTGAGCGGCAACGCTGTTCGGCCCGATCTCTACCCCAGCATTTGCAAAGAACTTCCGAATTTCGTTGTTTTCGTTAAAGCAGTTAGCTTCACCGAACTTCTTACCCTTGCAATTCATCATTTCCTTCGCTGCCATCTTGCCGCCCGCGCAAACTGCCGTCGCATGGGGCGCACCGCTCGTTTCGGCAGCACACTCCAGCACTATGCGTTGATCCTGGGTCAGCTTGTCGGAGGCAAGACAGACCGCGACCGCAGCGGGAACTCCTTGTCCCTCTGCATAGCACGCGGCGATGCGCTGTGCTTCGCCGCTGCCTTGCTTAGCAACCATGCAAACACCAAAGCCGGTCAAGTCGTTTGACTTTTGAGCGCAACCCACTGCATCTTGAACCGGGGGCGGTATTTTGTTTCCGCCGATGCAAAGAGCCGCATCAGCCCAGCTGTCCTTGTGATTGATCAAGCAGTTCGCTTCAGGGCTACCGCTTGCGATCCCCATGCAAGTCATGGCATCCGGCACACTCGAAGCGCCCTTTAGCTTGTCGGCACAGGCGATCATTTTCTGTGCATTCGGCGGAAGAGCGTCGCGCGTTGCACATAACGCCACGCTCTTGGCGTCCTTCGAGCTGCTCGTGAAACATTCGATGCGACGGCGCTGGTCATCAGGAAGCCCAGCGGTTGCACAGCTTGCTAACACAGCACCCTTCTTGCCCGCTGCTGCTTGTATGCAATTCATCATCGGGGCATTCTTCGGATTTTTGGCCATAGTTTCCTTGAGCAAGCAATCGGCTGACTCTTCCGTGGACTTACCTTGGCATTTGTTGGCTAGGTCCACTACAACCGAGGCTGGCCCAAGCGATATTCTCGGCAACACTGACGAGCGCGCCACTGCACCGAGGGTTATTCCTGGCCGCACTAAAAGCGTCTCGACATTCACTTGCCCGCCGAATGCAGGCATGCAACTCCCCCCGGCGAGGCAACTGGCCAGATCCTTTTGTCCAATGCTGTAGCCAGCACATTTTCCTGCTTGCTCCGGCTCAAAGGTCCCACGGAGTCTAACGCACTCGCGAAGGCGCGCACGCCCGAGTTCATCGGATAGACCTTGCAGAGGAACACCAGCATTGGAGCCTAAACGGGAGGCGGCTGCATAGGGCAGGTCGAAGACATCTGCTAAGTGAGCAACATTATCCTTTGAGAGCGCCGCAAGTTCTGCTGCTGAATAAGACAGAGGCTTTTTCGCTTTGCGGGCACTTTTCACGGCATTCAAGAGAGCGGCCTGCAAAACAGGTTTCGAAAAGTCATCGTGCCATTCACGCCCCTTGTCTAGAGCGGCAACAACTGCCGCAAAAGACCCGTCTTCTTTCAGAACGTAAGCTTGGTTTGCCCCTTTCAACCCCTTGGAATTGGTCCAGTCATAGAACCTGCCGAACCTATACTGCGCACCGGACGGAGTAAGCCGCGTAAGCGCACACGCGTCACCTACACAGGGCTTAAGTGCCACCGCTAAAGAGCTGTCATTGACGTATTTCGAAGACAAAGACCCGAACTTGAGCTTGAACTCCGCGGCGGCCTTACTGAATGCTTCCTTCATCCGCTTCTGGATGTCGTTGGAGTAGCTGGAGAGCTGCTTTTCTAATGTGCCTGCACCGGGTTTCGCAGTAAATTCCGGTAGTTGGTCGATTGTGTTTTGAAGGCTGCTCGTAATCTTGCTCATGAGAGGGCCAATAGATTGTCTGACCTTGGCCTCCTCCGTAGTGTCCATTGCCGCCGGTACCGTTGCAAGTAGGACGAATTTGTATCCAACCGGGCTTGGCGCTTGCCCCACCAATACTGAAGCGAAATTGACTTCAGATATCGCCTTCCGCGCTGGCGTTTGCGCGGGAGGTAAGGGACTGGTGACAGGACTTGTGCGTTGAAGAACGGTTTGGACTGACCGGTTCAGATCACCAAGGAAACCTTGAGCAGTAGCATTGGTCGGTAAGGCAGCTGCAATTGAAACCAAAACTGTAAGGACTAGTGAGCACCTCATCTTTGCCTCCCGGCTGACGCGCTCTCCACCTATGGTTAGACCTTATCATGCCACTCCGCTTGCTGGAACAAGGGGCCTGAAATATTCCGGCTCCAGCCCTTTGCGCTTGGACCGACGCTCCTGCCGACGCGAGGCGAACAGCAAGCTCAGTGCCGCCCATATCGGCGCGACCCACCACAATATCTTCAGCGCCGTCCCCATCTCTCGACGGGCAGACGGTAAGCTGCGGCGATTCTTGGCGGGGCGTGTCGGTTAAGGCTCAGGTCGATCAATCACGACCTAGACCCTATGTTTGCCCTCTGAGGTGACGGGCGGCCCGCCCCGCGGCAAGCTCCTATCGAGGGTTGCGCCGGATGGTCCGGCGCCGAGCCTCAAGCATGGGGAGCGGGCCTGATGAACGATAGCATCTTCGTGGGGCTGGATGTGCACAAGGCGACGATTTCGGTTGCAGTGGCCGAAGCGATGCGCGGCGGGGAAGTTCGTAACTTGGGGATCATCCCTAATCGCGCCGATCAAATCGCCAAGCTGGCGAAGAAGCTTGGCAAGAGTGACCGGCAGGTAAGTTTTTGCTACGAAGCCGGCCCCTGCGGATATGGCCTGCATCGCCAACTGACGGGACTGGGGCACAATTGCATCGTGGTGGCCCCCTCGCTAATCCCAATGAAGGCCGGGGATCAGGTAAAAACTGACCGGCGCGATGCGGCGATGCTGGCCAAGCTGCACCGGAGCGGCGAGCTGACAGCGGTGTGGGTTCCGGACGCGGCGCATGAGGCCATGCGCGACTTGGTGAGAGCCCGCGCCACGGCGATGTGTGTGCTGCAAAGGTTGTCGGAGCCATGCTGCAACAGCGCATCACCGCCGAGCGAGAACGCGCGGACTCGGGAGCAAGCAGGGATTCGGCCGGACCATTGATAGACCAACTCTCGCGTGCCCTGGACTATAGGCGCTGGCATCGCTTCAGGGTCGAGCGTTGGCAGGACGGACACTGGCGCAAGCTTTCGGGCCCCGCCTCGAGCGGCGAGCGGGCGCTCGGATTGACCGTGCCGTTGTTCGCCGCGATAGCGAGCTTCTACAGCCAGGGAAGTTTTCCGCTGGCGCCGCGTCTGATGCTGCTCGACGAGGCGTTCGCTGGAATCGACGACGCCGCGAGGGCGCATTGCATGGGATTGATTCGCGAGTTCGATCTCGATTTCGTCATCACAAGCGAACGCGAATGGGCCTGCTACGCCGAGCTTCCCGGCGTCGCGATCTGCCAGCTACAGCGGCGCGAAGGAATAGACGCGGTTTTCGTCTCCCGTTGGAGCTGGGATGGAAGAGCCAAGAGACGCGAAAGCGATCCCGACCGCAGGTTTGCGGCTTCATGAGGCCGCCGATCGAGCCACGGCTGCAGCGCCTGCTTGGAGGAACCGAATACGCGAACCTCCGCAAACGGCTTCGCGACCGGTTCGCCCGGGCACCGGAAGGCGAGGAGGTCGAAAGCTTCCGGATCGGCAAGCTGACTTCCGACGAGCACGCCCTGTTGGCGTCGCTGATGGGCCGCCATGTCCGCCATTCCTCCTCGCTGCAGGTCGATGTCGGCCGGGTGGATGCGACGTTCCGCGATTCCGGCATCGCCATTTCTCTGCGCGATGCGCTCGAAATCATCGACGGGCCAATCACGAACTTGGCGGAAACGCGGCGCGTATCGAGAGAGATGTGGTCGGATGTTCTCGACGTATGCACCCACCAAGCGCTCGTCGAACTGCTGCGGACTCCCAAGGGGCTAGGTCTGCTCAAGCGGCTCTCGGGTTCGCAGCCGGACGTGGCGATCGAGCTGTGCCGCAGGGTCGAAGCGACGCTGCGGCAACTGCCCGCCAATGCCATCACGCGCTCGCAATTGGCCGCCGAAGCCCTGGGAGACGCACACGCTCTCGATGGCGGCAGACCGGCCGCGACTCTGATTCTGACGATCTGGCGGCGGCCGATTGCGCGGACCGGTGGCGAAGAAGGCTTCGACGAGCCGGAAAAGGAGACCGAAATCGAGTCCGCCGAACGGGCAGAGCGCGACCGCGACGTCTGGGCCAAGGCCGGGGTCCTGGTCAACGAATTGGCGCGGCCCGCTTTGTTCCTGAATCTGCCCGTCGAGGGCGCAGAGAGGTACGGTCAATTTGCGGGAGAGCCCGTCTACGCCTCGTTGCGGTCGCTCTTGCGCACGCCTCCAGCATGGAGGGTTGCGGGTCGAAAGGTCTACGTCTGCGAGAACCCCAACCTTGTGGCCATCGCCGCCGATCGCTGGGGCGCCGGCTGCGAGCCGCTGGTCTGCACCGACGGAATGCCCGCCGCGGCACAGAGGTGCCTGTTATCGCAACTGACCGAAGCGGGAGCGAGGCTTCACTACCATGGCGATTTCGATTGGGCGGGTGTGCGCATCGGCAATCATATGATGCGCGAGCATGGAGCCAGTTCCTGGCGGTTCGATGCCATCGACTACGTGTCAGCCGTTGAAGGAGCATCAGAACTCGCACAGAAGCTCACCGGCAAGGCCTTATGTGCATCTTGGGATCAAGACTTGACGACGGCGATGCAACTGCACGGCCTCTCGATCGCTGAGGAGTTTGTCGCTGCTTCCCTCTTAAACGATCTCAGATCCGCAAAATAACGGTTCGTGGTTCTCCGGTCGCCCGGGTCTTGCAGCCCAGCTCGGCTTTCCGATCTGAGAACAACGAGGCGACGGTCGTGAAGTGACCTATGGCAGTTCGAGGCCCACGCTGTAGTCGCCGTCGCACAGGCCATCGAAATCCCACTCGTAGATCGAAACGGGTCCGATGGCAGCCTGGCTCTGGCCCGGAAAGAATGCGAATGCGTTCGGTCCCGCGATGAAGAGATGAACACGGCGCGGCCCACCCTTGGCCGAAGCGCGTATCGCGCCCAACAAGGACAGCGACATCGCAGCCGCGTGGCTGCCCGATCGCACGCTTTGGTAGGATGGGCCGCCAACGGGGCTTGCCATCATCAGCGTGCCGACGGCGGCGAGCTTCTGGACGTACTGGCGGACCGCGGGCGCCACCTCTTCGCGACCGATAGCTAGCGGTCACTCCTTGCGATCGCGCGCGCTGCGAACCCGGCCGCCCGCGTAGCCGGCCGAGACCTTCGATCGGAGCTCGTCGAGCTGCGCTTCGAGGAAATCGTTCGCCACCAGCAGCGCCTTCACCGCCTCGCCGGCATCTCCGCCACAGGCGGAAAGCCCTCGGCAGGTCGCGAACCGGCAGGGGCACATCGAGGCCTGGGACGAGATCGTCAGCCTGAAGCCACTTCCGACGGAATACGCCGGCCGGGTCGATCTGGTGCGGCACGACTCCAGGCGCAACCACCTCGACGTCTCCGGTGTGCTCAAGGGATGTGACGATCTGCTCGCGATAGAACTCGTTGACTGGCGCCAGTGGCTCTCGATGCTCGTCGTCCTAAGATCCTCGATCTGGATGAGGCCGCCGACCAAGCCATCTTTGGCTCCGGAATGGAAGACGCGCCCCTGCCCACGGTTCTGGCCGCGATCCTCAACGAGATGACGTTCGCCGGCTAGGTCTCTTCGGCGGTCCGCTGGACCTCGTCGAGAACGTCGAAAAGGCGGTCGAAACCGATGGTCGACCTCCACAGGGGAGTCCAATCATACCTCATAGCCAAATCCTCCTTGGAGCAAGATGGGTACGAGCCGGCACCGGACACCTAACCCGGCGCCCGCCTTGCAGGGCCCCTAAGGCACCCTGACCGCGTCTGCGGCGACAAAAAAATTTGGAAGCCGCGAAAAAGTTTCAAGAGGTCGGCACGATTTTTTGCGCTAGGAATTGCGATTGGCCGGCCTATTCCCGTGCGGTCACAGCGCCGCGCTGTGACCGCGGCGTGGCGGCTCACTCCTCAGTGGGACCGGCGGCGCTTCCCGGTTCGAGCAGGCTCAGCGCGGTCTCGATCTTCGCGAGCAGCCGTTCGATTTCCTCGCGTTCGTTCGGCCCAGGGGCGCTCTCGAGCCGCTCCAAGAGCCGCTCTTTCTGCTTCGCGACGGTCGACATCGCGCCTCCCCGATGTTTGAGCCTGTATCCTTCGGTGGAATTGGTGCGTCGGATCCGATCCCGCCAGCCCTCTCCGCAAGGAGAACGACTGCGTGACGAGCCAGATCCCGGGCGGTGGGCACTCCGGATATCCCACTCGGACGGCGTCCTTTTGCCGTTGCGGATAGCGCCACAGCCGATGGTCGCCTGCGAAGAAAGCTCCGGTCAGTGAATGACCGGCGCCTCGCGCAGCGCCCTCTGGCCTACCTGCCTCAACCCAGCGACCGAGGTCTCGCCTTAAGAACAAGAATTTCGTTCGCGATACTGTTTACACCGTCAGGTACGTTGTCGCCCAATCTCAGCATCTCGGTGAGACGATCCGACTGATCTTTTAGCGAAAAGTTTTTGTTGGAATGGGCCGCATCATTTCTTATCCGTCGAAGATGTCCGATTGCTTTGTAGGGATTCTCGTCTAGCCAGCCATTTAGCGCGGCAATGTCGGCTTTACCCGAGAGCGTACTGGCCACTCCGGGATAGGAGATCATCTGTTTCACTTTTTTCTTCAGAAATGGCGGCGCAAGCCGCTCGAACGTTTCATCCAGATGGTTGGATATGATATCGGCGGCGATCAACGTTGCGCCTCTATCGGATTCGTCAAGCAAGTCTGTTACAACAATGTTGAAGGCCTTCAGTACATCTGGATGATCAAGCCATGGAACGCGAGGCGATGGAGTTCGCCGTCGAGCTGATGCACACGTCCAAAGCGTTTCACAGCATGGTCTGCAAGCGGCTCCAGATCATCTCTCATGAGGACATCGACACGGCGGCCAGCCCGCACATCGTCCCCTTCGTCAAGGCAGCGTGCGAGCAGGCAATGCTATGGTACGATCCGGATAAGCTAGGCGGCTCACGGCTTGCCGTCGGCAACGCGATCCGGCTGATGTGCCGCGCGCCGAAGAGCCGCATTGGCGATCACTTCGCTTCCTCTATCGGGCTTCGCTCTCTGCTGGAAGGCTACGCGCCGGAGATACCGGATTGGGCTAACGACAAGCACACCATCGCGGGTCGCAAGGCCGGGCGCGGCATCGATCCCTTCCGCAAGGAGGGCGCCAAGCTCGTGCCGCCGCCGATAGAACTGGACCCATACATGGAGGAAGCCTATCGGTTGTGGGACCTCAAGGCGCGGAGCAAGTGAGCACCGCCTGACACGCTTGCGCCAAAAATAAGTGTTACCCAAACGCGCGTAAGCACTGTTCGGTAACACTTAAGAATTTGAGAGGCGTCCGATGTCGCGCGGCTTGGGCTGGGTGCAGCGTGAGTGCTTGCGCGTGATCGAGGACTGCGAGAGCACGGGCAAGAAGGCGACAACCTTCACCATTGCGGCAGAAGTCTATCAGGTTAGGCCGGACAAGAACGGCAACCGCTGGATCGATGACGCGCAGCACGTCGCTACCAAGCGCGCCCTGACGAACCTTCGGCGCAAGGGCCTCGTCTCGGGAGAACAGATCGCTGCAGTGCATGCCGACGGCACAAAGATATTCACAATGGCAAATCCAGCCGATGGTCGTACCGAACGGTGTTCCATCTGGAAACTTGTAACTGCGCGGTCGGAGTAGCAGCGCCCCCCGACCGGGTATCGAGCGCCCTTACCGCGGGTAAATAAAATCCGATTTGCGCGATTGCATGCTCAAAGGGCTCGGTCGCGCGTACCCCGCTTTTCCTGCGCGCCCCAAAGGACCCGGAGCCAGAGGGACTTACACCAGTCCGTGGGTGTCGGGCTAAAGGACGGCGCCAGCCGTATTTCGTCCTAGTCACTTCCTCGCGGACACAGCCGCCCGATATCCTCTACGAGTTCTAACGGGTCGAAGGGCTTCTGAAACCGTTTCACGTCGGCGAAGCGCTCCGGGATGATGTCGCTCCCATACCCAGTATAGAAGACAAAGGGTATGCGCTGCCGAACCAGTTCGTCAGCGATGGGGTAAGCTGTCTTGTCGTGGAGATTGACGTCGATAATGGCTACGTCGAAATGATCGCGCGCCGCTCGTCGGTACGCCGCGTCAAAGTCACCAAAGGGCCCTATGATAGTCGCGCCGCGGGATTTGAGCGCTTCTTCCAGATCATTCGCCAGAAAATACTCGTCCTCGACGATAAGAACACGGCAACCAGTCAGCTTGTTGCTCCCGCTCATCACGGCACTCCGCTACAACGGGTTGGTCACAACTCCGAAGCCTAAAAGCGGCGCGTTGCCGATTGTTCCGACCCATTTGTTCACGTTTGAACATTTCCCGCCTTGCTGCGTTGCCTGCCCAGGCTACAGCGGAGTTGGCCGTGCGGAGGGGAAATTGACAGAAGTCCCCATAGTTCTCGTCATCGAAGACGAGGAGCTATTGCAGGAAATCATTCATGACGCCCTGAAGGAGGCGGGCTTCGACTTGACAACGGTTGCGTCAGGTCGGGAGGCCGTGGCGATGATCGAGAGCGGCGTTGTCAAGTACTCCGCGCTCGTGACCGACATCAATCTAAAAGGTCCGATGCAGGGCTGGGAAGTCGCTCGTTTGGTTCGTCAAATCGACGCTGCATTTCCCATCATCTACATGACGGGCGCTGCCGCCGACGATTGGGCGTCGGAAGGCGTACCCAACAGCATTCTGCTCAAGAAACCTTTTGCTCCGGCGCAGCTTGTGACCGCCGTTTCGCAATTGCTTAACGTCGGAGGTCCCACCGCGTAGGCGCCGCGCGGACCGCCTATCGCAGCGTCCTTCGCTCCGCCGCCACGTCGGCATCAAGCATTTCAAGCTGGCTCGCCAGGCCACTGAAGGTCCGGCTTATGTTCGCTAGAAGGGATGCTCTTTTTTCTGAAATCCCGGCCTGCCTCGCTTGCGCCCTGTAAGCGGATGCAATCGAACGGTATTCAGCGGGAGGCATTGTACGGTGGGTCATACGCGCCACGTGCCTCAAGGCAGGTCATCGTCCAAATTAATGATCGGTCATTTCCACTTCGCGGAAGATTGAACATTGGCCCGAAGGCCGAAGGCCGCCGCGTGCCGAGAAATCGCGGACAGTCGCCTGCGGAGCGAACCCTGTGCCTACGTTACGCCTTTGTAGGTGGCCCAGCCTGCCAGTCGTCCGGCTGCCTCCTCGATCTCGGCGGGCGCTTGGATGCCCAGCTTGGCGAGCAAGCGTTCTCGCTGACCCGCAACCTGCTTTGCGGTCCCGCCAAGTCGCACGGCGATCTCATGATCAGTCTTCCCAGCGGCCAAGCGCCTCAGGAGCTGCTTCTCGCGCGGACTTAGCGGCAGTTTGTTGCCGCGCGCATTGCGGGCGATGCATTGGCCAACGGTCCATTCAGGGTGACGAGTAAGGGTTTTCTTCACCGCCGCGCGGTCGTGCGGAGATAGCTGATTAAGCAAGAACTCGCGCTCGTCTGGGTCGTCGGTGGTTGAGATAACGGAGCCTGAAACAGGCTGCACGACGCCCAGCATCTGAATGGCCTGTGCTGCAGTTACGGCTTTCTCTTGCATCATCTCCTGAACAAGACGGCGACCTTGGGGCGAGAGCTGCCCGATCAGAAACTCACGTTCGACCTGCGTTTCGAAGATCGGTCTGTTCATTGGCAGCCTGGCCTGACTGCTCCCACGTAGGAAAGGATATTCTAGTTTGCGTGCGTGCCATTGCGCTAGGTCAAATGCGCCCAGTTGCCGCGACCCCAGAGCCGAACGCGCATCAGTCGGAGAACAACACGGCGGCGCTTAGCGCCGCCGCTCCCAGCATTGCCAACACAATCAGCGCAATAAAAAGACGATCTTCCCCGCCCCATATCTGTTAGGGTTGAGCAGACTTACACCACCTTTGATTTAAATCAAAGACTAGGCTGGCGCAGGCAGCATGAAGGTGGAGGCCACGTGGGTCTCGCTGCCGGTGCCAATATTAAGCCAGTCCATTGGGATCGGCGGCGAGCGCGCCCGTGCGTTTCCAGGGGCTCGTCCCTACCGGACACCGCGACGAACCAGACGCACACCGAACGATCCGGGCCAGCGCACGCTGAAATAGGGCCTAATAGGGCCCGGCGGGTTTTCGGCGAGCCGCCGGTCTCAGGCCAACGAGCGGTAAACACGTTTATTTTCAAATGGATACGGAATTTTCAACAAGCCGAAAACAGTGCTTGCAGCCAGGACCGCACGGTTGTGGCTTATCGGCCTTGGACATCTGGGCCAAGCCTATCTTTGGGCGCTCGGGCTGCTGCCCTTCGCCCGACCGCAAGACTTGAGCTTGGTCCTGCAGGACATCGATATCATCACGCCCTCGACCGAGAGCACGTCGATCCTGAGCGACGCCACGCTGATCAACGTCAAGAAAACCCGCGCCATGGCCGGCTGGGCCGAGCGGCGGGGATTTACGACGGCGATCTATGAACGGCTCTTCGACGCGTCGTTCCGGCGCCAGGATGACGAGCCCGCCGTCGCCTTGTGCGGGCTCGACAATGGCGCTGGCCGTCAGGCGCTCGATCAGGTTGGATTCGATTTCGTTGTGGAAGCCGGGCTGGGCCGAGGGCATCGCGACTTCCGCGCGATCCGGCTGCACACCCTTCCGGCCTCGCGCCCGGCGTCCCAAATCTGGAGCGGCGCGCAGGCCAACGATCCAGCCGAGGATCGCCCTGCATACAAGGGCATGCTCACGACTGGCGCGCTCGATCGCTGCGGCGTCACCCTGCTCGCCGGTAGGGCCGTCGGCGCGCCGTTCGTCGGCGCCACCGCCGCCACGCTCGCCGTGAGCGAAGCGCTGCGCCTTCTGCATGGCGGCGTCGTGCATGAACTCGTCAATGTCGATCTCAAGGCGCCTGATTATCGCAGCGGCGTTGGTTGCCGCGCTGAAGAAAGCGCTTGGCGTGTAGGCGGTTCGCCGCCGCCCCTGACGCTTCTTAGCTGACATCGATCGGCGACGTGCGCCATACGTCTTTGCTAAGCGCGATCAGCATGTCCTGCCGTTGTTCGATATCGTTCGCCGACCAGTTCTCAAAGGCTCGCAGCTTTTCGTTGATACGCGTGATCGACGAATTCTTCCCGACCGGGCTCAAGGCCACGATGCTGCGCGTGAGATAACTACCCGACTTTCGCGTAGTCGGGCTTCTTCTTCTCGAAGAATCCGTTACTCGCCACGATGTTGATCGGCTTTTCCAGGAGCCTCACGTTCCCGAGCCTCACTTTGTAGTCATCGTAGCGCTTGCCGGGATTGGCTGCGGTGAAAGATTGGCGGAGATCTGCTTCGGGCGTGTCCGGCAGAATGTGCTCGATCTCAAGTGCGGTGAATTCGCCAAGGCCGCCGGGCTCCCTCGTACCCCTGAAGGCCATTTCGACATACTGCGCCAGTTTGGCCAGCGGATAGCGCGCGCGGTATTGCTGCATCGAACCAAGCGTGTATCGCTTGAGCGTATCGCCCAGCTCGGCATCCTTGCCGACCATGTTCTTTTGCAGCCGCTCGGCCACGAATTCGTTGAGCTTGGCCTTTTGCGCCTTCGCATCGGCGATTTCCGCGAGTGGGTTGCTCCATGGATGATAGGCGTCGACTTATGGTCTTACTGGTAACGATGTTCGCGAAAGCCCAATGTTCGTACCTGGCGAGGGATGAGCCGCTTACGATAACAAGCCTGAGCAAATCAACTCCCATTTCGAGGCCAACGATCCGGTCGATTTCATCGGTCTTCGCGGTCAGGAAGATAATCGGGGTCGAATGAGCGACCCGCAAACGTCGGCACAGACTAAGACCGTCCTCGCCTGGCAGCATGATATCGAGCACGATCAGGTCGACGCGGTTCTGCGCCATATAGCGATCCATCTCGCGACCGTCCCGCGCCAGACCGACAGAGAAGAATTGTCCTCGCAGATAGCGGGCGATCAAATCCCCTGTCTCTTGGTCGTCTGCTACGATGAGGATGGTCTGGGTCGTCATCGGCTCGCCGCTCGTCTCATCCTTGAAACGGTCACTGATCTCCCCGACATCGGACCGGGGCGGCCATCGCTCGAAGCCTGCGCTACAAACTCAGTTCATACGTTCTGCGGCCCGGGCCTCGACACGATGTGCGATGAGCGCGTACGCGACCGGCACCACGAACAGCGTAAACAGCGTTCCGATCGAAAGGCCGGTGGCGATAACAAGGCCCATATTGTAGCGGGAAACCGCACCCGCACCGCTCGCCGCGACCAGCGGCAGGACGCCGAGCACCATGGCTGCCGTCGTCATCAGAATCGGCCGAAGCCTGATCGTCGCAGCCTCGATGATGGCCTCGGAGCGGCTCTTCCCCTCGGCGCGGAGCTCGTTCGCCACCTCGACCATCAGGATTCCGTGCTTGCTGACGAGCCCCATCAAGGTGACGAGACCGACCTGAGTGTAGATGTTGATGCTGGCCCCGCCGAGGCCGACGCTGATGAAGATCAGCGCGCCGGCGAGCGACATCGGCACTGAGATCAGGATGATGACGGGGTCCACGAAGCTGTTGAACAGCGCGGCGAGCGCGAGATAGATGATGATCAGCGCGAGCAGGAAGGTGGTGATAAAGCCGCCCGAATCGTTCTCGAGTTGCCGGGAAGCACCGGCGAAATCGACCGAGTATCCGGCCGGAAGCGATTTAGCGAGGCCTTTCAGGGTTGCCAGCGCATCGCCCATCGCTACCCCCGGCATGGCCACGCCGGAAATGGTCGCGGCGTTGATCTGCTGGAAATGGTTGAGCGCCTGCGGAACGGTCTTGTTGTCGAGATGAGCGACCGTCGCCAGCGGCACCATCGTGTTGTTGCTGGTGCGGATCTGATAGCTCAGAAGTTGCTCAGTCGTGAGGCGGTCGTTCTGCCGCACCTGCGGAATCACTTTGTAGGAGCGGCCGTCGAGGCTGAAATATTCGACATAGTTGCCGCCCAGCATCGTTGCCAGCGCGCCACCGAGATCGCTCATCTTCAATCCGAGATCGCCGGCCTTGTCGCGATCGAACACCACGGTGCTCTTCGGCTTGTCGACCTTGAGGTCGTTGTCCAGGAAGATGAACTGTCCGGTCTTGACCGCCTCAGCCATGAAGTTCCGGGCGACCTCGTCGAGCTCGTTGAACGAGCCGGTCGTGCCGATGACGAATTGGATCGGCAAGCCGTTACTCCCCGGCAGCGGCGGTGGCTGGAAAGCCACCGAACGCGTGCCCGCGATGCCGTTGAGCAAGTTCTGCAACTCAGGCTGCAACGTCTTGGTTGTGGCGGTCCGCTTGTCCCAAGGCTTCAGCACCCAGCCGCCGATCGCCTGCGAGGGTGTGTCGATCTGGAAGATTACGGCGGTCTCGGGCCGCTTGGCTATGAGATCATAGAGCTGCTGGCCATAGAACCGGCGCTGATCGGCCGTCGCCGAGGGCGCCGAATTGGTCAGCGTCAGCACCACGCCCTGATCTTCGTCGGGCGCGAGCTCGCTCTGGGAATTCACATACAGCCAGGGAATGCCGGCGAGCAGCAGCAGCGCGAACACCACTACCACGGATTTGGTGGCGAAGGCGGATTCGAGACGGCGGCGATAGGCGGCGGTCAGCCGCTCCAGCGTATGGTCGATCCTGCGCACCAGGCGCGCTTCCCAATTCGTGGCATCCCGCTCCGTCCGTCGCAGCAGCCAGGCGCAGTTCATGGGAGACAGCGTCAGCGCAATGACCGCCGACACGGTGACCGCGCCCGCGAGCGTAAAGGCGAACTCGGTGAACAAGGCGCCGGTGAGCCCGCTCTGGAAGCCGACCGGGACGTACACCGCGATTAGGACCACGGTCATCGCAAGGATGGGGCTGGCGAGCGCGCGCGCCGATTGGATCGCGGCATCGATCGGAGACTCTCCCTGGTCGATCAGGCGATGCACGCTCTCGACCACGATGATGGCGTCGTCCACTACGAGCCCGATCGCGAGCACGAGCGCCAACAGCGTCAGCAGGTTGATCGAAAAGCCCATCAGCAGCATCAGGGCGAAGGTACCGATCAGCGACAGCGGGATTGCGATCACCGGGATCAGGACCGACCGCCAAGAGCCAAGGAAGAGGAAGACGACAATCGTCACGATGACGACCGCCTCAATCAGCGAGTGGACGACCTCGTCGATCGAGCTGTTCACGAATTCCGTCGAGTCGTAGAGAATTTCGCTGACGATGCCGTTTGGCAGGTTCGCATTGATATCCGGGAGGGCCGCTTTCACCCCCTTGATGACGTCGAGTAGGTTGGCACTCGGTGCGACCTGTATGCCGAGATAGACAGCGGTCTTGCCGTTGAACTTCGCCGAGCTGTCGTAGTCGTCGTTGCCGAGCGTCACGTTCGCGACGTCCTTCAGGCGGATGATGGCACCGTTCGCCTGCTTGACGACGAGGTTGCGGTACTGCTCCAGCGAATGGAGGTTGGTCGTGGCCGAAAGGTCGACCTGGACCAGACGCCCACGCGTCGATCCGAGGCCAGCGATGTAGTCGTTGCCTGACAGCGCGGTCGAGACATCGCTGGCCGTCAGCCCATGGCCGGCGAGCTTGTCGGCGTCGAGCCAGGCACGCAACGCGAACTTCTTGCCGCCGAGCAGCTCCGCGGTCTGCACGCCCGACACGGCCTGTAGACGCGGTTGCACCACGCGCGTGAGATAGTCGGTGATCTGGTTGGGCGCCAGCACGTCGCTCGCAAAGCCGATATACATCGCATCGATGGTCTGGCCGACCTTGAGCGCCAGCGTCGGCTGCTGGGAGCCGGTCGGAAGCTGGTTGAGGACGGAGTTAATCTTGGCATTGATCTCCGTCATGGCCTTGCCAGAGTCGTAGTTCAGCCGCAGGTTCACCGTGATGGTGCTGGTGCCAGTGATGCTGCTGGAATTCATGTAGTCGATGCCGTTGGCCTGGGCGATGGCGTTCTCCAGCGGCGTCGTGATGAAGCCCGCGATGATATCGGAATCCGCGCCGGCATAGGCCGTCGTCACCGTGACGATGGCGTTCTGGGTACGCGGATATTGCAGGATCGACAGCGAGGTCATCGACCGCAACCCGAGGACGAGGATCAGTGCGCTGACGACGATGGCGAGCACCGGGCGGCGGATGAAGATGTCCGTGAAACGCATCGTATCGGCTCTTGGCTGGTGCGTCGCTTACTGGTCGACGACGGTTGGCGCCGCTTCGGCGAGCGGCACGTGGGAATTGTCGATCCTGACCGGGCTTCCGTTACGAAGCTTGATCTGGCCTGCGATCACCACGCTCTCGCCGGGCTTGATCCCGTCGGTGACGGCGATCCGGTCCCCTTTCGCTGGCCGGGTCTTGACGAACATCTGCCGTGCGGCGCCCTGCCCGTCGTGCAGATTGTCGACGACGTAGACGAGGTCGCCATAGGCATTGTTGACGATCGCGGTGACCGGGACGGTGACGATGTCCTCGGGCTTGCCGACATCGATCTCGACCTTGGCGAACATGCCGGGCAGCAATCGTGCGGGATTGTTTCCAATCGTCGCGCGAACCTGGATGTTGCGGCTGCCGCTATCGACCTTGGCGTCGATCGCCGAGATTCGGCCCGTGAAGCGTTCGCCGGGAAAGGCATCGACCGTCGCGGTCACATCCTGCCCGATGTTGATTGAGGCAAGCGCCTGCTGCGGCAGGTAGAAGTCGAGGTAGATCGGATCGAGGCTCTGCAGGGTAACGATGGTGGTGCCTGCGCTCAGGAACTGGCCGATATCGACGGCGCGGATCCCGAGCCGGCCGGCGAACGGCGCCTTGAGCGTCTTTTGCTCGACGATTGCCTTCTGCTGCTCGACCAGGGCCCGGGCGTTCTTCAGATTGGCCCTGTCGCTGTCGAGCGTGGCCTGGCTGACCGCGTTGAACTTGATCTGCTCTTCGTCGCGCTTGACCACGATTGCGTAGTTCTCCGCGGTCGCCTGCAGCGACTGCAATTTGGCGGCATCGTCGGTCGCCACGAGCTGGAGCAACGGCTGGCCCTCTGCCACCTCGTCTCCGGAGCTGAACCGTATGCTCTGCACGATCCCGGAGGCCTGCAGCGCGAGATCGGCACCGTTCACGGCGCGCAACGAACCGACAGACGAAAGCGTCGATCGCCACGGCGCGGTCGCCGCGACCACGGTGGAGACGGTCTGCGGCGGATTCGCCATGGCGCCAATCGCCTTCCGGATCATCATGTCCTTGAAGGTCTGGAAGCCGTAGAGGCCGCCGAAAAGAACGGTCATCGCGGCCAGCATGATCGTCATGCGCCTGATCATCGCGCAGCTTCCTGGGTTGAGCGGTTGGGGCCAGCGAAATAGCCGGGATTGACGCGGGGCGAAGCATTGGCCGTCAGATCGGGCCTGTTCCACCAGCCGCCGCCGAGCGCCTGGAATAGCGCCGTGGTATCGGCAAAGCGAGCGGCCTGCGCCTTGATGCGAGCGATGCGCGCGTTGAGGTAGGATTGCTGGGCGGTGATGACATTGGCGTAAGGCACCGCACCGGACTTGAACTGCTCGGTCGACATGGACAGGCTGTCCGATGCAGCCTTCTCGGCTTCCGCCTGCGCCTTCAGCGTCGCCGCATCGTACTGAATCGCACGCAGCGAATCCGCGACGTTCTGGAAAGCTGATATCACCGTGCTCTTGTAGGCCGCCATGTCCTGCTCGAAGAGCGCAACGTCGGCTTCCTTGGTGTGATAGAGCGTACCGCCATCGATCAGCTTCTGCGTGAGCGTGGACGTCGCGTCCCAGGCGATGGTGCCGGGTGAGAACAGCTTGCCCGTCCCGCTCGCACCGTAGCTGCCCGACAGCGTGATCTGCGGCAGGAGGTTTGCGACGCCGACGCCGACGTTCGCGGTCGCCTGGTGCAGCGTCGCCTCGGCCTGGCGGATGTCCGGGCGCTGCCGGACGAGTTCCGACGGTAACGACACCGGCAGCCGCCCCGGTAGGCGCAGGTCGGCAAGGGCCACGTGCTCGCCGCGATCGTCGCTCGGCAGCCGCCCGAGATAAGCCATCAGTTGATTGCGCTGCTGCGCCAGTTGCTTCTGCAGCGGAGGCAGCGTCGCCTTGGCCTGCGCGAGGGTCGACTCCTGGGCCAGCACGTCGGACTTGGAAACGGCTCCGATCTCGAACTGGTGCTGGATGCGCGCGAGCTGATCGGTCTCGGCCTTGACGATCTCCTCGGTCGCGGAGATCTGGTCACGCAGCGAGGCGTCAGTGATCGCGGCCGTGATGACGTTGGCGGTCAACGCCAGGTATGTCGCCTCCAGCTTGAACGCCTGGTAGTCCGCCTGTGCCTCGAGCGCTTCGACCTGCCGACGCGTGCCGCCCCAGAGATCGAGCGCATAGGACACGCTGACCGACGTATTGAAGAGTTTGTAGAGCGGGCCCTGCTTGCGTGCCGCCGACCCGCCTCCGCTCACTTGCGGAAACAACGCACCCTGCTCGGCGAACGCGGTCTCGCGGGCGGCTCGCAGGGCGAATTCGGCAGATTGGATATCGGGATGATTGCGAACCGCTTCGTCGACCAATCCTGTCAGCTTCCGCGAGCGGAAGAATGTCCACCAGACGCCCGAGACATCGCTTCCAGGCGAGAAGGATTGCGAATTGCCCCCTGGCGTCCTGGTGCTCTCTGTCGAGACGAGTTGCGGCTCGCGTGTGTAGCGAGTCGCGGCCGGAGCGTCAGGCGTGACGAAATTCGGCCCGACCGCGCAAGAGGCGAGTAGAAGGGCCGGCATGGCGACGCTGGCCGAAAGACCAGCGCTGACCATCGACGCACGAATACGGCGTTCGGCCCGTGGCCTCGCGAAATTCCCCTGGCTTCTCAAAACGATACTCTTTTCGCCCCAATAATAGAACTGTACGGTTCGGTATCGATAATGTCGACAATCCACCTCTGTCAAATAACCGTACCGTGAAGTTCTATTTCCGGATTGAACCACGAGACGACAGACCGCCTCCCCAGACGACGGCGACGCCGTGTCGGGGCGGAGGATCATTCCGCGGCTTCAGGGTGTGGAGAACTACGGCGCTCGATGACGACGAGCAGTGCCGCTCGCTATCGAAGGGCTTCGCCGCTGCGACAGGCCGTCAGGAAGAACGAAACGCTCTCCGCCACGTGCGCGCGGATCTGCGGCCTCAGCGACTTGGGATCTTCGCCCATCACCGCCCGCAGCAGCAGTGGCGCAACCACGAGGTCGAGGAAGAATTGGGCGGTTCTGGTCAGACGTTCCGGCGCAAAGGCGGCATACAGCCTGTCCTGCGTCGACTGGGTCACATCCTCCAAGATGGTGGCGGCGTGATGAGTGCCGCGCTCGCGCATCATCCGTCCGACCTTGGCAAGGTCGGGGAAACGACGCGCTTCGGCAGCAGCCAGTCGCATGAAATCGATGCTGTCGGGGGCGAGCACGTGCTTGAGTATCTCACTTGCCAGAGCCGTGAGGCGCTCCTCGATTGTATCGCCCAGCGATGACGCGTTCTCGTATCCCTGCCGCACCTTCTCCGAGTTGCGGATCGCGATCGCAGCGAACAGGGCCTCCTTGGTGGGAAAGCGCGCATAGATAGTTCCCTTGCTTGCATGAGCAAGGCTCGCGATCTCCGCTACACTGACGCCGGCGAGCCCGCGCGCCAGGAACAGCTCGCGCGCGGCATGAAGGATCCGCTCGTCGACTTCGGCAACCAGTTCCTTCGGGGGACGGCCGGCGCGGACTGCTCTCTCGGGGGCCTTGGCCCTTGGCACCTTCTCTATTCCCTCTCCTGGATGACGTTGGCGCGGACGGGACTCATGGAGCAAAAAACATCCGTGCTGCACAAGGGTTTAACGGACAATTCGAACGAAGTAAATAGTACCGAATGGTACCGATACATTGAATGCCCTGCGACGATATATTGTGTCCCGTTGCCGTCACACTCACGCAGAGCGTTCGGCCAGCAATAGCGCGGTCTTGCGGCGTCCGTCGTTCGCATGACCGTGGGTAGCTTGCGCGATCGGCATGAGCATCTCCTTCTGGCCGGTCGCCCGCTTCTTCGGCTTCTTGGCCGGCTTAGTTAGTCTTCGCCGGCGCGGCTTCCTGACCCACTCCGCCGGAGCGCCTCCATCAGATCGACCACGTTCCCGCCTTTCGGTCCCCTTGGGGATGACCTTGCCGGCACGCTTCTGATTAATGAGTTTGACCTGCGCGCTTTCCTAGTGATCCTCAAATTTCTCTGGCTCGAAGGTGCCTGCCTTCTGGTTCATGATATGCCTGGCAAGATCCAGCATGTTCTTGGTCACCTTCACGTATTGATCTCGCCGAAATATTCCTGCCGTTGCCCACCTCATAAGGGTACCGCTGCAGTGTGCCGACCAGCCCCTGTCCATTGGCTCCAGCGCGACGATGTGGTCGCGGTTGGTGAGCACCACCCGCCCGATCGCGACCTTGTTCATCTCGCGGATGCCCTCGCGGATCACCGCGAAGGCGTCGTGCCCGACCTTGCCGTCCGGACGCAGGCAGTAGGGCTGAATCAGATATCCGGGGTCGATTAGACCTTGTCCACGAACTCGTCGTCTCGATCGTGCGTCTGGATTCGAGCGCAACCCCCTCCAGCTCTTCCTTCTGCGGATCAGCGCCGCGCTTCGGTCAAATGAACGAGCTGCGATCCGGTGCGATAGAGCGATTCCCGCGCGGCCCGAAAGCGCGGCTCCTCGAGCGGGGCGACCGGAAGCGGAAGATCTTTTCCCGCGACCTGACCGAGCACGTAGGATGCGAGCACACCGCCGAACACCGTGCCTGGCGCAATGCCGCGGCCGTTATATCCGCTGAAGGCAATGACATTGCGGTCGAGCTTGTGAAAGCGCGGCAGATTGTCCGAGGTCATGCCGATCATGCCGAATCAGCCGGCCTCGAACGCGATGTCGGCGAGCTGTGGAAACAGCTTGCGCAGCGAGCGGATCGCCCAGGCCCGGTGGATCGCCGCACCGCTTCCCGCGAGCGCACCGACGCTGCCGTACACCAGCCGGCCTGCGCGGTCGAAGCGAAATGAACTAAGCACCTGCTTGGTGTCCCAGGCGCCCTGCCGCTCGGGCAGGATCGACGCGCGCGGATTGTCGGACAGCGGCCGGGTCGCGAAGTTGAAATACGGCAGATGAATCTGCTCCTGCCGAAGCTGCGACCACTGTCCCCGCGCATAGGCGTCGGTAGCAATGATCACCCAATCCGCGCGCACCGATCCCGATGCCGTGTCAACCTTCCAGCGCGAGCCGCTGTCGCTGGCGGAGAGCACCGCGCTCTCGGTGAATATCTTCACGCCTGCCGCGAGCGCGACGCGCGCCAGGCCGCGAACATAGGCGAGCGGCTGAATCGTGCCGGCGCGCTTGTCCAGCAAAGCGCCGGTGTAGTCGCCGCCGCCGATCTTGTGCCGCGTCTCTTCGGCGTCGAGCACCTCGACGGGCGCACCGCGCCGCTGCCACTGCTCGGCCCGCGCCCTGATCTCGTCCAGGCCGTTGCGTCCGACCGCGCAATGCAGCGTGCCCGTGCGCTCCGGCTCGCAGGCAATGCCGTACTTCTCGATCAGGTCGAACACCTGCTGCGGCCCGCGGCCGAGCAGATCGATCAGCCGTTCGCCAAAGGTCTGACCGAGCGTCGCAGTGAGGGTATCAGGCATGACCCACATGCCGGCATTGACCAACCCGACATTGCGTCCCGAACCTCCGAAGCCGATTTCGGAAGCTTCCAGCACGGCCACGCGCACGCCGGCCTCGGCGAGATGCAGCGCCGACGACAATCCGGTATATCCGCCGCCGATGACGACGACATCGACGTCGACCTCGCCTGCGAGCGGCGCGGTCTGCGGCGCAGGCGGCGCCGTCAGCTCCCACAGTCCGTGCGATGTCGGATCGCCCTGCATCAAGCAAGCTCCATCGGTCCCATCAGGCAAACCGCCTTGGCGATGCCCCGACAGGCCTCCGAAAGTTCGGCGGTCGAGGTGGCGTAGGAAAGCCGGAAGTACGGCGCAAGCCCGAATGCCGAGCCCGGCACCACGGCGACGCCGACGCGGCGCAGAAGATATTCGGCGAAATCGGCATCGCTCGCGATACGCCGGCCGTCCGCGTGGCGCGGCCGATCAAGCCTTCGCAACCCGCAAAGGTGTAGAACGCGCCCCCGGGAACGCGGCTGTCGATGCCGTTCAAGGCGGCCACGACGAGGTCCCGCCGTGCCTGCAACGAGCGGCAGCGCTCTCTGACGATAGCCATCGAGCCGTCGAGCGCCGCGAGTGCGGCGGCCTGGCTGATCGAGGACGGACATGACGTCGACTGGCTCTGGACCACGGTCATGGCGCGGATCAGCGCGGGCGGCCCGCCCGCATAGCCGATGCGCCAGCCCGTCATCGCATAGACCTTGGAGACCGCGTTGACGGTGAAGATGCGATCGCGCAAGCCCGGCTCGATCGCGGCCGGTGTCGCGAAACGGAAGTCGTCGTAGACGATGTGCTCGTAGATATTGTCGACCATCAGCCAGACCTGTGGGTGCGCGACCAGCACGTTCAGGATCGGCCGGTCATCGGCGTCGGCATAAGCCGCGCCGGTCGGATTCGACGGCCAGGTTTTGAGCATCACCCACCGGGTCCGCAACGTGATCGCGCGCACCAGATCGTCCACGACGAGGCGAAAGCCGTTGGCCTCCTGGCACGGGACCAGCACCGGCTTGCCGCCCGCAATCAGCACAATATCGGCGTCGGTCACCCGGTAGGGCGTCGGGATGATGACCTCGTCGCCGGGCTCAAGCGTAGTCATCATGGCGTGGAACAAAGCCTGCTTCGCCCCAGCCGCAACCGCTATCTCCTCGGATGCGAAGTCGGGGCCATTGTCGCGCTTGAACTTGGCCCGGATCGACGCCTTCAGTTCCGGCATGCCGTCGAGCGCCGTATACTTCGTCGCGCCCGCCTGCATCGCGCGTGCTGCGGCGTCCTTGATGTGGATCTGGCGTGTCGAAGTCGGGCTCGCCGGTGCCGAGCACGATGACGTCCCGCCCCTCGCGCTTCAGCTCCGTCGCAAGCCCGGTGATCTTCAGAATCTCCGACACACCGATGGGCGCCAGACGGCTCGACGGCCGGAACAGCGGCGACATTGCAACGGAGCGTTCACGTCTTGCGCCTTTCTCACACCACGTCGAACTTGACGCCCTGCGCCAGCGGCAAGGTCCGGCCGTAATTGATGGTGTTGGTGGCGCGGCGCATATACGCCTTCCACGCATCGGAGCCGGATTCACGCCCGCCGCCGGTTTCCTTTTCGCCGCCGAATGCGCCGCCAATTTCCGCGCCGGACGGGCCGATATTGACGTTGGCGATGCCGCAATCGGAGCCGCGTGCCGACAGGAAGGCTTCGGCTTCGCGCAGGTCGTTGGTGAAGATCGAGGACGACAGCCCCTGCGGAACCGCGTTGTGCAAATCGAGCACCGCATCGAAATCGCTGTACTTGATCACATAGAGGATCGGCGCGAAGGTCTCGTGCTCGACCGGCCCGGTCTGCGCCGGCATCTCGACCAGCGCCGGACGGACATAGTGGGCCTCGTCGGCGCCCGCGATCGCAACCCGCTCGCCGCCGTGAACCTGCCCGCCCGCGCCCTTCGCGGCCTCCAGCGCGCCCTGCATTGCGCGATAGGCCGCGCTATCGATCAGCGGGCCGACCAGTGTGCCGCCGTCGAGGGGATTACCGACCGTCACGGAGGCATAGGCGCGCTTCAGTCGCGGCACGAAGCTGTCATAGACGCTTTCATGGACGAACAGGCGGCGCAGTGTCGTGCAGCGTTGGCCGGCCGTTCCCATCGCCGCAAAGGCGACACCGCGCAGCGTCAGGTCGAGATCGGCGGTCGGCGCGACGATCGCCGCATTGTTGCCGCCAAGCTCGAGAATTGCGCGCGCGAACCTTTTTGCCAGCCGCGGACCGACCGCACGACCCATCGCCGTCGAGCCGGTGGCCGACACCAGCGGGACCTTCGCATAATCGACCAACGCTTCGCCGATATCCCGGCCGCCGAACAGCACCGCAGAGAGTCCTTCCGGCGCGCTGCCGCCGTCCTGCCCGAAGCGCGTCAGCGCGCGCTCGAACAGCGCATGGGTCGCAAGCGCGGTCAGCGGCGTCTTCTCCGACGGCTTCCAGACAATGCTGTTGCCGCAGACCAGCGCCAGCGCCGCATTCCATGCCCATACGGCCACCGGGAAATTGAACGCGGAGATGATGCCGGTGACGCCGAGCGGATGCCAGCTTTCCATCATGCGGTGGTCGCCGCGCTCGGTCGCGATCGTCAAGCCGTAGAGTTGGCGCGACAGCCCGACGGCGAAATCGCAGATGTCGATCATCTCCTGGACCTCGCCGAGGCCTTCGGATGTGATCTTACCGACCTCGATCGACACCAGACGGCCGAGTGCCGTCTTGTTGGCACGCAACTCCTCGCCGAGCAGCCGCACCAGCTCGCCGCGCTTCGGCGCCGGCACCAGCCGCCAGGCGCGAAACGCCGAGTCGGCGCGTTCGATATCCGCATTTGCGGCGACGACGCTGGTTTCCTTGACCCCTGCGATGATCTTGCCGGTGACCGGCGAGCGGACCACGAGCGAGCCTTCCGTGTAGCTGCTCCTGTCGACGCCGAGTGTCGAAAGAAGCGTGTCGGCTTCCTTGGCAAGATCTGCGTTGCGGGACTGTGGGTGCGCGGCGGATGTGGCGGACATGGCGGTTTTCCCAAGCTCGGCGTTGATTGAATTGTCGCAGCTGCGCTCTTCATGCGCGAGCGACGCTCCTTTGATCGAACTGAAGTGGTGGTTTCGTCAATCCTTGTTCCTCCTCACGCCGTCGACCGGAGTCGCAATTCGGCCCCGCCGAGCTCGTTCAGCGCCCGATCGAGCGAGGGTCGCTCGGCCTGCGCATAGAGTTCCGGCTCGTCGTGATCGGTCGCTCCCAGCGCCGAACGCAGTTCGGTTCGAATCCTCGGCATAGTTCTTCTGCGCGTTGCCGCCGAATTTGGACTGGAAGAAGTCCGCATACACGATCGGATCGAAGCGAAGATGACCCTTCGCGACCAGTTCATCCACCGACAGCGTCGATGCCGGATTCCTGCGCCGCCCAATGCCCGCGTCCGTTGCGGAATAGCGGAAGAACGCCAGCCCCTGGGCACGCAGCTCGGTGCTTTCATCGGGAAACTGCTTCAACAGCTCCACTCCATACTCGCCTGTGTGCGCGTCGCTCGCGCCAAACTGAACTTCGCGACGCACGGATGCAAGCAGTTCGTCGTACAGCCGGCGTCCCTTAGCAGTGAGCGCTGCATCGCGCTGCTCGATCTCGCCGAACCGTGCGGTATGCGTGCCCGCGATGCAGTCGCCGACATTGTCCTTAAAGATGATCGGCTCTTCCAGCCGCGGCTGGACCTGCCGCTCGTACTCGAAGGCGGTCTCTCCCGACCTCAGCACCTTCCGAACCGTGTTCCGCGACACGTTCAGGTCACAGGCGATCTTCTTTATCGTCTTGCCCTTGATGTGCTCGCGCCGTATCCGCGCAATCGTCTCCGCAACCAGCATCCCTGACCATCTGCTTCATTCCAAAGCAGGCAGCGCAACAGCCCAACGTTAGGGGCAATTTTGGACGCCGATCCCAGGCTTGCTCGATATTGCAAGCCGAATCACATCACAGCCTCACGGCGCTCCGGTACGCTCATCTGTGTCTACCCGACATCGTTACGCGCTTCTGGCAAACAAGGACTTCCGGAACGCCGACGGTTGCTTGGAACTTGGCGGTGCCGGACGATGCGGTATCGTCGTGCCCCCGATGTTCCGCGACGACTACATCAACGGCATCAAATTGCTCGTCGCCCCGCCGAAGTTCACTCCGGCGCCGCTCGTTCGCGCTCTTTTGGAGGCACAGCGGATCACCAACGCAATAATCGCTAACGGGACTTGCGAATAGCGCCGCAGTCGATAGCGCAGTCGCTGAGCTTGGGATGCGCGGCCCTGCGTGCCCTATCATCCGTCCTCGCCAGGCGCTGCGGAGTCAGATTGGCGAAGCAATGCCGCAGCGAGCAAGGCGGATAGAGCATAGCCGACGCCGGGCATTATAAGCGCAACCCCGTAGCCAAATCTCGCCGCGACAAACCCGCTCGCTGCGAAGCCCACCAACGCGAATGCCGCCATTGCCGAAGTCAGGAACGTTACATCTGTTCCCGCTTTGCCCGGCCTGGCGAGTCCGAGAAACCAGCTCGTGAATGCAACATGCTGGACGGCGAGCGCCGCGAACACCATCCCAACGCTCGCGACAGCGCTCATGCTTACGCCCAAATAGCGATCGATAATCGATAGCCCTCCAAAACCGATGGCCAGGACAGCGCAGCCCCATAACAAGCCTCGGTGCGGCGCCATTCGCGTGAGGATCGCGCTAGTCAGCGGGGCAATGATCGTATACGTGAATACGTTCGAGAGCGCACCGATCCAGCCGATATCTGCCGCGGCAAAGCCGATATCCACGAGCCGCAACTGCACCGTTGCGAAGGCCACAGCGATTCCGATAACGCCGGGCGCGATCAATGCTGAGGTCGCCCACAGGCGCTTATTGCGTAGGATCGCGAAGACAGACAGGTGCCGCGGCGTGCGCAACCGGTCCTTGCAAAGGAGCGGTTCAGGAATGGCAAACACCCATCCAACGAAAACGGCGAGCATCAGCGCCAACCCCAGCAAAGCCGGACGCCAACCGACAATCTCAATCAATTGGAGGCAGACAGCGCCGCCGATCACGTGTCCGATGACTCGGCCCCAACCCAGCAGCGCGGCCCCGAGCGGCCGCTCGCTGGAATCGAGGGCGTCCGCCATGTAGCCCAAGGTTGCGATCCGTTGTGTGGCGGCAATGGTCGCAAGCGCGAGAGAGACAAGAAAAACCGGCACGAAGTCGGTCTCCGGGTTCAGAAATGCCATCGCTACCAACACAGTGGTACTGGCGACTTGAGTCACCAGTATCCATGAACGTCTCAGCCCGAGACTGTTGAGGCTCCATCGATCCACGACGGGGGCCCAAAGAAAGTTGACGGTGAAGGCAACGAATGCCGTGCTATACAAGCCGACGAGTTCCAGGCTGGCGCCGTTGCCCCGGAGGATCACCGGAATGGTCGAATAGATGAACGCGATCGCCAGGTACTGCTGACTGGCCAACGCAACCATTCCGATACGTGGCATGTAACGACTTTCCATCAACCTCTTCCTCTGCAAGAGCCATCTCGTGTGCGCACCTCGAGCACGGTTGAACAGGCGACGGATCGTTCAGCGCAGCCGGCTGGTGTGCGGCTTCCGGATATCGAGAAAGGGCTGAGGCCGAAGACAGCTCGTCGTTTAGATCGTTGGTCGCTCACCTTGCGGCGACTTCCGCTTACGCGCCGAGCTGCCGTATTGCTTCAAGAAGCAGTCCTGCCTGGTCCCAACCTCGCGCTATATCATTGTGGCGCTCGCACAATGAGGAACGGGCAAACGCTGTCGCCTCGACTGCGTTTCAGGACCCAGCGTTGGCGGTGATTACGGGACCAACTTCGTGCAGACGCAATTGGCCACAAAGACCTTGTTTGCCGCGGGCCCATGCCGGCCGAAAGCCCGCCGATTGGCTGCGCAGCTAGCGAAAGGCGCAATCCTTGTGGTTCTGCAAGAACGAACTCTAGATCTCATCAAACACTCCGCTGCACCCTCTCCTTTCAGCCGAGCGCCGTGAAACCGGCGTCGGTGACGGTGATACGATTGAAGCAAGCAGCGTGCCGCTTGAAATCGAGGATCTCGAGCGCCTCGTATTGGGTACGCGCGTCAAGTTTGGGACATTCGTCTCAAGCCTGACATTCGCGCTGTCATTCGGCGGCAAGAACCGCGCCAAACCACGCGCAATATCCTGAAGCACGCCCGCGAGTTCGTGCCCGGACGGGAAGCTCCGAAGCTCGCAGCGGCTAAACGGTGGGTGCCTTGGCTGTGCGCTTTCACGGGTGGCCACGTTGGCGAGATGATCCAGATTCGCAAAGAGGACCTCCGGCGCGAAGGCAAGCTCTGGGTGCTTCACGTGACACCCGAGGCGGGGCCGGTGAAGACGGATGAAGCCCGTGATGTCGTGCTCCATCGACAAGTCATCCAGGAAGGCTTCGTGGCGTTCTTTTGAGAAGTCGAAAGGCGGCTATCTTTTCATTGATCCAAAGGCCGGCGAGTTAGGCGTGCGCAATGCGGTGAAGACGGCGCGTAACAAGGTCAACGAATTCGTCCGCGAGGCGGTGAAGGATAAGAACGTTGATCCAAGCCACGGTTGGCGGCACCGCTTTAAGACGGTTCCCGCTGCGGACCATGTCCTCCGAGGAGGAGGTGGCCGACCCGGAGATCTCCCGGTTCCGACCTAGGCAGTCCCAGTGGCAAAAAAAATCCGCCCGAAAGGGCGGCTAGTTTTTGATTTTCGCTTCTTCTACCTATTTCTTGAGAGCGTCGGCGGCGTCGCGCGCTGCATCCTTCACATTTCCCGCAGCGTTGTGGGCCGATCCCTTGGCCTTATCGATCTTGCCTTCGGTTTCCATGTCCTTGTCGCCAGCAAGCTTGCCGGCACCTTGTTTGATGGCGCCTTTTACCTTGTCAGCAGCGCCCTTCACATGTTCGCGGTCCATAATCGTGTCCCTTGCTGTCCGGAAGATTAGCCCCGCCTCTGCCTCGGGCGGCGCAAGGCAAGTAAACGGGACATTCTGGCAATCGTTCCAAATGCCTCATCTAGTCAAGCTCGGTCAGCACGAGCGTGCTGCGGCACTCCGCATCTTCCCCAGAAGCAACCAATTCGAATCTCACTTGTTGTCGCTCGCACAATCAGTTGCAGGAGACAAAAATATGTCACGTCTAAGTTTGCTGGCCGCGACCTTGTTGCTGCTCGCGTCTGCCCCCGCGGGCGCTCAGTCACAGCCGGCACAAAGCGGCCCGGGCAACAACGCCGTCAACAGCTCCGATAAGAACAATTCCAACGCGCCGGTTTCGGGCCGCAACAGCTTCACTGAGGGTCAGGCGAAATCGCGGATCGAGGACGCGGGGTATTCCAACGTTTCCGGCCTGCAGAAGGACAATGAAGGTGTCTGGCGCGGCAAGGCCGACAAGGCGGGCACCAAGACCGACGTCAGTGTCGACTTCCAGGGCAACGTCAATCCGGCAAAATAAGGAGCAGGTAGCATGACGACCACCATCTCTCGCCTCTACGACAATTATTCCGACGCCGAGCGGGCCGTCACTCGGCTTGAGAGCGCCGGGGTACCGCACTCCGACATCAGCATCGTCGCCAACAATTCTGACAATTGGTACGGTTCAACGAGTGGCAAAGTCGACCGCGACCGCGACGGGGTCGATGATCGCGCGGAGGGAGCCGGCGCGGGCGCTGGCATTGGCGCTGGCATCGGCGCTGCGGCAGGCCTTCTCGCCGGCCTCGGCCTATTGGCCATTCCCGGCCTTGGGCCCGTCGTGGCTGCGGGATGGCTCGCCTCCACAGCCGCGGGCGCAGTCGCGGGCGCTGCTACAGGCGGCATCGTCGGCGCGCTCACTCAGGCCGGCGTCTCCGAGGAAGACGCATCGCGCTATGCGGAAGGAGTTCGCCGCGGTGGCACGCTCGTCTCCGCGAGGGTGCCTGACAACGATCAAGCGCGCCTCGATGGGCTTCTCGATGAGAAGTCGGTCAACCTTCAGGAGCGCAGCTCCGCTTGGCGGAAGGCCGGCTGGAGCGACTTCGATGCCGCAAGTCCGCCGTTGTCTCCGGAGGACATCGGCCGAGAGCGCGAGCTGTACGGCGCAGGTGCGCGGCGATAGGTCTAGTCAATACCGACAAGATAAAGGCCCCGCACTGGCGGGGCTTTTTGCGTAGACCGCCACGGCGAACTCAGGCTAGGTGATGTTGCCTTGCCCGACGGCGAAGTACGGTTCGCCTCCTAAATGGTCTGCTGATTGGGGCAGACCGGAAGTGACCCAGCGCCAGTCAAATCGGCGCTGTTGACCCTCAGCAGAAGCGCCCCATCGGTCACATATCAGCCTACCGTCAGGAACGGCCATTCTGGGTGCGCGGAGATCGCCCGCCGGAGAGCGGGCGCGCTTTGTGGCCGCAGCACAACACAATCCGTTAAATCGTTGGATGCACGCTCCTTCTGCGCCTCGTCGTAGCCGCCTGCCTCGACCATGGCCCCTCATTACGATAGCCTTTGGCGCGTGGTAAACCCATGCGTCGACGGCTAGAACGATCTTTTCCCATCCTCCTGCTCGCGCTGGTGATGCAGATCCTGGCGCTGATAGCTGCGTGCTGGGCTACGACGCTCGCGATAGTCGATCCGCTGCAATCCGCGAGCATTTGCCATGCGAGCGCAGGCGATGGTTCGGGCAACCAGGATCGCGAAAACTTCGCGCATGATGGGCTTTGCGCGGTTTGCGTGTCGCACGCGGGAGCAGCGGTCGATGCGCCAAGAACGAATGCCATCGCCGCTCACCCAGGTCAGGTTCTGATTGTTCTCTGGCCGGAAGTACCGACGGCACTCCGGTCGGCCCGGATCGGCTCGAACACCCAAGCACGTGGGCCTCCACGGTCGATGTGAGCACGGCGGCCTACGCCGCTGCATTTCACGTCGATTTGCGGAGACCTTTCATGTCCATCTCTCGTGCGCGTGCGGGCCTTTGGGGTGCCGCAATCGCGCTTGTTCCTCTTTCCGGAAGCCTGGCTCACGAAATCGTGGGCAACCGCTTCTTTCCAGCGACGCTCGGCATCGATGATCCCGGCGTGAACGATGAGCTGTCGTTACCGACCGTGGACAGCTTCAAAACAGGCGACGTTCCTCCCGTTCGGCAGCGGGATGTATCGGGTGAGATTTCCAAGCGAATTACCGAAGATTTCGCGATCGCGCTGGGGTCGACCTACACTTTCCTCAGTCCTACCGATCCAACCCTCCCCGGAGCCAACGGCTTTCAGAACCTTGAAACGACGTTCAAGTATCGAGTGTTGAGAGATCCCACGCATGAGTTTGTGATGTCTGTCGGCCTCAGCATCGAATGGGGCGGCACCGGCGCGCAGAACGTCGGCGCCGATCCGTTCGACACCTACACGCCGATGCTATGGTTCGGCAAAGGCTTTGGGGACCTGCCGGACACGTTCTCTTGGCTGCGCCCGTTGGCTATCACCGGCCAGGTCGGCTACGCGATTCCGGCCAGGAATTTTACGACGACATTCGGGATTGACCCCGACACAGGCGATCTCACGGCTGATACTGAATTCCACGCGCGCGTTCTGAACTGGGGCGGAACGATCCAATACAGCATGCCGTACCTGAAATCTGCGGTCATCGATCTCGGCCTTCCGGAATTCATCAATCATCTGATCCCGCTCGTCGAATTCAACCTGCAAACGCCGGTGGCAAACACCCTGACCTCGGGCACGACGACGACAGGCACGATCAATCCCGGCGTCCTCTGGATCGGCAACAAGTTTCAGGTGGGTGTTGAGGCGCTGATTCCGATCAACCGGCAAAGCGGAACGAATGTGGGCGTAATCGGTCAGTTGCACTTCTATCTCGACGACATCGATCCGCGCGGGATCGGCAAACCCATTTTCGGCGGACCGGTCCAGCCTGCCAGTCCTTTCGCAAGGAATTGAGCAATGCGACGCTATGTCAATCAGATCTTGCTGCCCCTGCTGCTCGCTTCGCTGATGGCGGGCGAAGCCAGCGCTCACGCCTTTCTTGATCATGCCGAGCCGCGCGTCGGCAACAAGGTGGCTAGTCCGCCGCCCACGGTGACGCTCTACTTCACCCAGAAACTGGAAGCGGCGTTCAGCACGGTAAGGGTCACCGGTCCCTCCGGTCAGCGCGTCGATTCCGGGAAGGCGCGCGTGAGCGACAGCCAGATATCCGTCTCGTTAAAGGGAGGCGGTGTCGGGACGTACCACGTCAATTGGCGCGTGCTATCCGTGGACACCCACACGAGCGATGGGAGCTTCACCTTCGAGGTCGGGCCATAGAGCACAGTCGCGATGGACTGGTCCGCAGCAGGAGCGCCGTTGATTGCGACGCGCGCCGTGCACTTCGCAGCCACCGCGATGATGGTCGGAAGCATTGTTTTCGGCACCTTCATCGCCACGCCTGTCTTGCAGCACCACACCACGGCGGCCATTTCGTTCCGGAACCGGACGCGGCGAGGTGTTTGGGCCAGCCTCGTCATCGCGGTGATCTCCGGCGCGATTTGGCTGTTGCTGCAAGCAGCGTCGATGAGCGGAATGCCGCTCAACGAGGCCCTGACCGCCGACGTGCTATCGACGGTCGTCAACGAGACGCAGTTCGGTGAGATAACGACCGTTCGCGCAGGTCTTGCGATCTGCCTGGCAGCCTGCCTCGTCTACGACCGCGCGGCGATCACAAAATGGCTAGGGCTCGCAGCGGCGACTGGGTTTGCCGGCAGCCTCGCCTGGACCGGCCATGCCGGTTCGACCGTTGGCGCAACCGGCTATCTGCACGTAGTTGCAGATGCCTTGCATGTAGTGGCCGCGGCGGCTTGGATCGGCGGCCTAGTGTCGCTGATTACCTTCTTGGCGACGGCCGAGGTACACAATGACATATCGCTCGCCCGCAATGCCGTCGAACGCTTTTCGACACTGGGCATTGTTAGTGTGGCAATCCTCCTGCTCAGCGGCATAGTCAACGCCGCCATTCTGGTCGGCTCACTTCACGGACTCATCGCGACCGAATATGGGCGCGTGCTGATGCTGAAAATGGTGATGTTCGTGCTGATGCTCGCCTTCGCTGCCATCAACCGCTACCGCTTGACGCCGCGGCTCGCGTCCACTGGAAGCCAGCAATCGTGTACCACGCTTGATCAACTGATCCGAAATAGTGTGATCGAGACAATATTCGGGCTGGCTATCCTTGTCATTGTTGCGGTGCTCGGAACGCTACATCCAGCTGTTCACTTGGCCGATCTTACGACCTTGTCGTGATTTGCGATCGTCGAAGGCGTTGCCGTACCCGACCGGGGTCCGTTTTCGCGCCAGAACCGGTCCTCAACAAGAGTTCGGCTTGTGGGCCCGAAGGCGAAGATCGCGATGGCGCCCGGCACGTCAGCAGCCGAGGCCAGACCGGACGTGGTGGTGACGCGGCCAAATCGACGCGAATGACCCTGGATCGCGGTAGGGATGCCCATTGCTGGACACCCCCCGCACAGAATCCGGACAAGCCCGATTCGAGCATCCGGCTCTTACCTCGGGTGTTTAACGGCGAAGCGCCGGTCGGGCCAAGGATGAAGGATGCGCGGCGCGGGAAGCCAGTCGGCGACCAACTTCGTCATTCGCTCCCACGTGAAGCCGTCTTTCTGGCTGCGCCGCCGAAGCGTGCGGCGCCAGAGGTCGGCCACGTAATGCCGGAACGCTGAAAGCGCCCGACTATTTGTGGGCACGGCATAATAGGCGAAGTGGCCTGTAACGACTTGCCTCAGCCAGTGTCCCTGAGACGGGATAGGCTGATGCATTCTTTGCCGCAGCTCCGCCTTGATTTCCTGCAGCTTCGCCCGCATGCGGTCGCGCCGGGTCTTCCGCTGTAGTTGGAAGGCACCCCGTCGAGATTTCCCGCAGATGAAGGTGAAGCCCAAGAACGCGAAGGTCTCCGGTCTACTGATGCCACGCTTCTTGCGCTCGACTGCCGCATGGCGTCCGAACTCAATCAAGCGGGTCTTGCCCGGATGGAGCGACAGCGAGAATGCCTCGAACCGCTCACGCAGTGCATCAAGGAATCGACGGGAGTCGTCCTCATGCTCGAAGCCTGCGACCAGATCATCTGCATAGCGCACGACGATCATGCCGCCGCGGGCCTCTTGCCGTCGCCAGCGATCGGCCCACAGGTCGAACACGTAGTGCAGGTAGATGTTGGCGAGGAGTGGTGAGATCACCGAACCTTGGCCAGTCCCACTGTCAGCTACGGATACGATCCCGTCTTCGAGGATGCCCGCCTTGAGCCATTTACGGATCAGACGGATGATGCGCTTGTCGCCGATGCGGTGCTCCAGGAAGCGGATCAACCAGTCATGGTTGACGCTGCCAAAGAAGTCCCGGATGTCGGCGTCAAGTATGTGGTTCACCTTCCGGCTGGTGACCGCCACCGCCAAGGCGTCCAGCGCATCGTGCGGCCCTCGTCCAGGTCGGAACCCGTACGAGAACCCGAGGAAATCCTCCTCGTAGATGGCGTTGAGCACCATGGCGCAAGCGCCCTGGACGATCTTGTCCTCCAGGGCCGCGATCGCCAGCGGCCGTTGTCGGCCATCCGCCTTCGGTATGTATGTCCGACGCGATGGATGAGGCCGATACGCTCCTCGGTGGACTCTTCCGTGGAGATCCTCGAGATTGCGCTCAAGGTTCACTTCGTAGTCCTGCCAGGTCACCCCATCGACTCCAGCGGCAGCTTTGCGTTTGAGCGCGTAGAATGCCACCTGGAGCGTGTCGACGTTGACCTGATGGAGAAGCGCGGTGAACCGCTCCTTCTTCCTTTGCCTTGCGGCTTGCCGTACGCGGCTCAGCGCCTGGGTCACGCGCGCCCGGGTCTGCGTCCGGTGCGTGCTTTGCTGATCCGCATTCCCCTTGGTCCCTGCCCTTTGCTCCGCCGCCTCCGCCGCCGGTGGCCCGGCTTTGTTCGGCGACTTCCCAGCTACTACGGCAGAGTCAGACTTCTCCGGATCGTGCATCGACGGCTACGGCTCCTCGCCTTCCCGTCGCGGACCGTCTACCCAGAGGGGCTTTCGGCCAACCCGGAGACCTCCCGGTTCCCGTGCAGGGAGCGTGCGTGCATGCCAAGTTCTTCGACCACGCCGGGTTACCCAAGCGCTTGCGATGACGCTCTTGAGCATGTTGCCTTCCGCTACACAGACAGCGTCGGCACCCGGGATCACTTTTCTATCGCGGCTCAATGGTTGGCCTGCACGTCCCCCTACCGACGCTTCGCCGACATCCTCGCGGATACCTGCGCACGGCTCGGGGTCGATGCGGTTCGCTATTCCTTCATCGTAGTGGACTTGCACCACCTACTCCTTGCCGGTCTCCCGGCGCACCTGTGTGAAAACGCTGCGCTTGATGTGATTCGCGCGATATGATTCCCGCACGATTTGCGGGGGGCTGGAATGAAGCGCTTCGTTGCGGAGGCGGATCGTGGGCAATCGACGCTATTGCCCGAGTGCCTCGATGATTTCATTGACGAGAGCAACCCTGTTCGCGTGATCGACGTGTTTGTCGATGCGCTCGATTTGACCGAGCTAAGCTTCGAGGGGGTGAAGCCGGCGGCGACCGGTCGGCCGTCATACCATCCCTCGGTTCTCCTGAAGCTTTACATCTACGGCTATCTGAACCGGGTGCAGTCGAGCCGGCGGCTCGAACGAGAGGCCGGACGCAATGTCGAGACCATGTGGCTGCTGGGCCGGCTCGCACCTGATCACAAGACGATCGCGGACTTCCGCAAAGACAATGGCCTGGCGCTCCGCAAGGTATGCGCACGCTTCGTCGAACTCTGCCGTGAAATGGGTCTCCTCGCGACGTCGAGCGTCGCCATCGATGGCAGCAAGTTCAAAGCTGTGAACAACCGGGACAAGAACTTCACACGCGCGAAGGTGGAGCGGCGGCGCGCGCAGCTGGAGGAGAGCGTCGCGCGCTATCTGAGCCAACTGGACACGGCCGACCGGCAGGAGCCGAGCGAGGCGTTGGCCGCCAAGGTGACGAGGCTAACCGAGAAGCTGACGAAGCTGAGGGAGGAAATGGGCAAGCTTGCCGTCTACGAGAAGCAGATGCTTGCGTCACCCGATCAGCAAATCTCGTTGACCGATCCCGACAGCCGTTCGATGGCGACAAGCGGCCGGGGCTCCGGCACCGTTGGCTACAACGTGCAGGTCGCCGTCGACACCGAGCACCATCTGATCGTAGCGCACGAAGTGACGAACAGCGGCTCAGATCGGGCACAACTCGCCAATATGGCCAAGCAGGCGAAGGCTGTTCTCGAGACCGAGACGCTCGAAGCTGTAGCCGATCGCGGCTACTTCAACAGCCCGGAGATCCTCGCGTGCCACGAGGCCGGCATCACCGTAACTCTGCCCAAGCCGCTGACGTCGGGTGCCAAATCGGAGGGGCGCTTCGGTAAGCAGGACTTTGCCTATTTGCCAGAGGAGGACGCCTATCGCTGTCCGGCCGGGGAGCGATTGCCGTATCGCTACACAAACGAAGAAGACGGCAAGATGCTGCGGCGCTACTGGACCACTGCGTGTCAAAGTTGTTCGCTCAAATCGCAGTGCACGACAGGACCAGAGCGGCGAATTACACGCTGGGAGCACGAGCATCTGCTTGAGGCTGTGCAGCAGCGCCTTGACGCAAACCCAGAAGCCATGCGTCAGCGTCGGGAGACGGTCGAGCATCCGTTCGGCACGATGAAGGCCCGCATGGGAGCGACACACTTCCTCACCAAAACGCTCCCAAAAGTAGCGGCCGAGATGGCACTCTCGGTCTTGGCCTATAATCTTACACGGGTCATGAACATCGTCGGGGCCAAGCCACTGATCACTGCGATCGCGGCCTGAGACAGGCGCGGTTCCTAGCTTCCGGACCGATGCCCTTTGAAGCCGTTTTTACACGGCCAAGACCCATAGCTGGCATTTGGTCCCGCAATTAAGCATCCGGGCCGCTCTCCGGGGTGCTAAACGTGCGTCAGAGGATCATCTTTCTTTACGCCGGTGCGGACATGAGGCGGCGAGCTTTTCTGAGTGTCATGTGTGGTGCGGTGGCATGGCCGCTCGCTGCGGCGGCACAGCAGAACACCAACAGCACGCGTCTTGCTATCTTCAGTCCAGCCCAACCACGAATACGATCGGAACGGTAGCAATTGCCGATTTAAGGGCGAGGGCTGGTGACGGCCAGATCGTCCCGAAATTGTCCCAGCTCACGGGTGGGTGTTGGTTTTCTGAATAAGCCGCCATGCGACGCGCGATCGTGGAAGGTCTCCGAACTCGGACGAGGCGTAGTCCCGGCCTTCCGGGGTAATGATGTGGACGTCGTAGCAGCCGATCTTGGCAAGCTCCCTGGCCTTCGCAAGGGCCGCTTCGGCGGTCTTCCTCCGGTGCGCCAGCTCGCCGTGCTTGCACATGCCTCTGACGGTGAAACTCATTTCTTCTTCTTTTTGTTCTTTTTCATGGTATCGGCCTGGGCCCGGAATGCCTCGGCCAAGATCTTCATCTGATTTGCCACAAAGGCGTCAGCAGTGCGTGCGGCTGCCTTTTCGGCCACCTCAGCCTGCTTGCGGATGTCCTTTACAGCTCCCATGGAAGCTTAATTTCGAGGCCACAGTGTTGTTCCGCCCTAGCGGCTTGCTTTTGTTTGGGGTTTGGCCCATTGGGCGCCCACATTCCCGCGGGACATGCCGAACCTCGATATTATCAAGGGATATCCACCCGCCGATTGTCAGCTGACGCGCAGATTTTCCGCGGACATTTTACCTAGGCGCCCCGCTCTCAATTCGTGGGCTGATGCAGCACGCCGTCAGCGAGCGCGGTAAAGCCAGCCTTCTTGACCGCACTGATGTTGGGGCCGCCGTCGTCCGGCTGGATGAAGCCATAGCCCTTCGTCGGAACGGGCGAGACTCCCATTCTCCGCCCGTAGGCAGGTTGGGCTACAGCCAAATTCATCGGCGGGCGTTCCTTTCCCGAGCGTGTTTCGGTCGCGGCAGAGGTCGTTGACCCTTCCCCGCATGCGCGATGTCGGAGCTCCGTGGGCGCGGGTCTATCCGCTCCATCCCTTGAAAGGTGCCGGGGAGCATCTAAATAACATCCAGGAACCATCCAGGAGGATGGTAAAAGTGGATGTTAGCTATGGCCCTTAATGTGCACGAGCTACGACCCAAGGCCCCCGACACCGAGAAGATCACAATCAACCTTGGCTACGTCGACCTCGGTCATGTCGATCTCATGGTGCAGGAAGGGTTCTATTCGAACCGGACCGATTTCATCCGGACAGCCATCCGGAACCAGCTCGAGCGCCACGCAGAGGTCGTCAGACAATCCACGGCCCGGAAGAACCTGGACCTCGGGCTGCGCAACTACACTCGCGAAGATCTCGAAGCGGCGCGGCGCGCCGGCGAGATGCTGCAGATCAATGTTTTGGGCTTAGCCACCATCGCCCAGGACGTCACTCCCGAGTTGGCTCGCGCCACAATCGCGTCGATCTCGGTGCTGGGCGCCCTTCACGCCACTCCCGCGGTCAAGACCGCTCTCGCCGACAGAACGAGGTGAACGATGCTGAATCAAGACATAGTCCGTGAGGCAACCCGTCTCACGCGTGCCGGCCAACTGGTCGAGGCCACCGCGCTCCTGCAGCGCATGCTCCAGGGCGGTAGCGCTCCAGGACCGGAGTCTCGCAGCGCCGCTCAGGCTCGGCTCCCGCGCCTCGATCCGCTTACCATCGACGCCACGGCCGACGTCGTCGAGGAGCGGGAAGCTTCGCAGATCTCGCCGGCCCGCTCTGCTCAGGGACGCAGACGCTCCTTACTGCTCGACGGCATGCGGGATTTTTCGGGGCTCCGCCTGCGAAGTCCGATCACGCGCGCTCCGCTGTCCCCATCGGACATCGTGCCCGAGGGCACACGGTTTATCGCCGGTACCTTCAGTAACGCCGCGGGAACCCGGACCTACAAACTGTTCATCCCAAGCCGCTGTCAGGGACAACGGCTTCCCCTGATCGTCATGCTTCATGGCTGCACCCAGTCGCCGGACGATTTCGCGGCCGGCACCCGGATGAACTTCCTGGCGGAAGAGCAGAATTGCTTCGTGGTCTATCCTGAGCAGCCGAGCGGGGCCAACCATTCGAAGTGCTGGAACTGGTTTCGCACCGGCGACCAGCGCCGCGGCGGGGGCGAGCCCTCCATGATCGCCGGCATTACCCGCGAGATCATGCGCGGCCATGCGATCGATCCGAAGCGCGTATACGTCGCGGGTCTGTCGGCCGGCGGGGCCGCGGCCGCCATCATGGGCGCAACATATAGCGACCTGTACGCGGCCGTTGGTATTCATTCAGGCCTCGCGTGCGGGGCCGCGAGCGATCTTCCCTCCGCGTTCGTCGCCATGCGGCAGGGAGGCGGCTCCAAGGCAATTGCGGATGGCAAAACTTCTGTGCCGACCATCGTTTTCCATGGCGATCGCGACACTACGGTGCATCCAAAGAATGGCGATCAGATTATCGAGCAGTCCGCCAGGGCAACGAGGCCGACGACGAAGATACTTCGCGGACGCGTACCCCACGGCCATGCCTATACTCGCACCATCCTGATCGACGGGGCCGGTCGGGCGGTCTTCGAACACTGGAACATCGATGGCGCCGGACACGCCTGGTCAGGCGGCAGCCCCGCCGGGTCCTACACTGATCCGCAAGGGCCGGATGCGACGAGGGAAATGCTGCGCTTCTTCCTCGAGCATTCGCTCGGTGGCTAGTCCGGCTTCACAGGGCGCTCAGGTTGTCCCCGAGGCCCGTCGCCGAGCTTCGGGATCAGCTTGGCGTCGCCGAAGCCGCCCTCTATCCGCCAGCGCGGCGCGCGCTGCGTGCGGGATGAAGTCACCTTTCAGGCTTTCAACTCGAAAGGAGCCGCAGATTCTTGGAGAGATCTAATACCTTTGAGCGCCCATCCACGAAGCTCGATTGATCAAGGCGACCGCCTAGGCCCGATCCGAAGCCACCCGCCTAACGGCACTGACGATGTCCTCCGGACAAGGGGGCTTCTGCAACATCAGGCTTTCCGGGCACCGGGCGGAGCGCGACGGCGAGTAACCAGTCGCATCAATCACCGGGAGTTTGCGATGATCCTCTCGGCAACGTTCGGCGATCTGCGATCCGTCGATGGGGCAGCTCGACGTCCGTGATGAGAACGGTCGGCGACCCGCCGCCCGCATCACGCCAACGCCTCTTCAGATGCCGTCTTCCGAAGGTTCGCTTCAAGGAAGTCTCGCGAAAATCAAGGCATGAACGCTTGCGTAGTCGCCGCAACTTAAAGCGGGAGAGCACAACGAGTGGAGGGCTGATTGTTCTCAGACTGACGCCATGGAGCATAGGTCTGAAAGATCGCCAGCTAGGTGTTTGTTTGTTGGAGTTGCTACCTAAAATCAACGTTCACTCCCAGAACGTGCGATTGATCTCTATTCATGCGGGACTCCGACAATGCGCGGATTTGGAACGCCACATCACAAAGCCTGTTGTCCTTTCAGAAATGAGTTGTGGTCGCACCCGCATTTGCTTGGAGCGTCAGATGAGCAAACGAAAACCGGCAACGGCGCCAAAGCGCGCCCGCAATCCGAAAACGGCCGCGCGGGCCCAACGGAACAAGCCGGCCATTGTTAAGAGCCCGAAAGAGGATTTTCTTCGCTCTGTTGCGGCAGTCTCGATTGAACCGCCTCTTAAGCTTCATGATGATCCTAACACGAGGTTCCTATTATTGAGGCTCGGGTGGATGCCTTACCAGATGACCTCAGTCAGAGAATGACGGATAGCGATCCAACGAAAGGCTTTGCTTCAGCGACGGCAAACATGCAGGCGTATCAAGCGAAGCTTCTCGAAATAGCCTGGGCCAACGTGCAATTTGCTTTTGAATTCGGCCTGGGACTTGCGACGATCAGGTCACCAGCTGAATTTTTCGGCGTCATTACGGAGTTTACAAGTAGACGGGTCGATATGTTCGGGCAGCATTCGAAAGAATTGGCGGCATATCCGTTCTGGCGCATCAAGCCGCGCCGAGAGCTCCCGACTCTCCCGGGACGATAACTGTAAGCCGTACCCGCTGCGGCAAAAGGATGGACGCAAACGCGGAGCACGCACGCGCCGATCACGGTTGTTCCTTTCGGCTGGGGAGCGCGGCTCACAACGAGGGAGGGGAATCAGCATCGGCCATCGGCCCTTAGCGGGCTCAGAGCCGATGCGAGATACCCGCTATCGCGAGGTTGACAACATGTCCACAACTGAAGCCGTGCTGTTGATCGTTTTGGCCGGACTTGCTGTTCTGATCCTCGGCAACATTGCGTTTCAGGTCGCAGCGGAGCGAAAGAATCCGCCGATCGGCGTCTTTATCGAGTGCGACGGCGTGCGCCTTCACTATATCGAACGGGGCGATGCCGCCGCGCCTTGCGTGGTCCTATTCCACGGGAACGGCACCATGATTCAGGATCTCGTCCTAAGCGGTTTGGTCGACCGCCTGGCCCACAACTATCGCGTCGTTTGCTTCGACCGGCCAGGATTTGGCTACAGCGACCGTCCGCGCGCGCGCATCTGGACGGCCACAACGCAAGCTTCCTTGTTCGCGAAGGCTCTTGATCAGCTTGGAGTGCGCAACCCAGTGGTGCTCGCCCACTCTTGGGGAACGCTGGTGGCAATCGCGCTGGCACTGCGAAGCGGTTATACCGTGAGTGGGCTCGTGCTTGTGTCCGGCTACTATTTTCCAACCTCTCGGATCGACTTTTGGCTCATGTCAGGTCCGGCACTGCCGCTGCTCGGGGATTTGATGCGCTACACTATCTCACCGATCATATCATGGGCCATTACACCGAAGCTGATGCGTACGCTGTTCGCGCCGCGTGCCATTCCGCCGAAATTCAAGAACGAATTTCCGATCTCGTTGGCTCTCCGGCCCAAGCAGTTGAGGGCGGCCGCCGAGGAGAGCGCGTTCCTTATTCCAGCTGCCGCACAGTTGCAGCTTCAGTATCGGGGCATCCGGTGTCCCGTTAGGATCCTGCATGGACAGGGTGACCGGGTGATCGAGGCCGACCAGTCGCGCCGCCTGCACGAGGCGTTGCCCGGCTCCCTGCTACATCTGGTCGAGGATGCCGGTCACATGGTTACCTATGCTGATACGCCGGGAATAGCGGATGCCGTGACGGCGCTGGCGCCCACCGCACCGGTGAGGACCGCATAGGCTTTCCTGTTGCAATGCGGGCGTCCGGAAGTGGCCCGAAGCCAAACAGCACTTAAGCCGTTGAGATGTCGGCTATGCGAGGTCTAGGAGACGCTCAGCCGCACTGGCGTCAACCGCCGCTTCTGACCCCAAGGAGACATGACGAGCCAGGTGGACTAAGGTCACGCCAATGCATCAGGAGAAAGACGATGTCAGATCGATCGATCTTCATTACTGGCGCCAGCTCGGGGATTGGGCTGGCCACGGCAAGTCTCCTCATTGTTGAGGGCTGGAAAGTCGGCGTCTGCGATCTTAACCCAGACCGGATGACCGAAACATTCGGCTCGAAGGCCAACATTTACAAAGCTAGTGTCACGCAGTTTCCGGAAATCAAGGCCGCCATTGAAGACTTTGCCGAAAGCAGTGGCGGCAAACTCGACGCGCTCTTTAACTGCGCGGGTATTCTCGACATGCGCATGTTTGAGCAAACGCCGATCGATAGAATGTATGCGATCTGCGACGTCAACATCAAGGGAGTTCTGAATGGTACCGCAGCAGCGCTTCCGTTTCTAAAAAAGAGCAATGAGTCGAAGGTTGTGACGATGAGTTCGATGGCCGCGATGTACGGTATTGCCGAGCAGGCGGTCTACTCGGCTAGCAAGTTCGCTGTGCGGGGCCTCACAGAAGCACTCAATATTGAGTTGGAGACGGAAGGCATCTGGGTTTGCGACGTGATGGTGAGCTACGTTCGCACGCCTATGATCTTGCAAGCCGCCCACAAGGCTAAGTCCATGAGTATCCTCGGCGTGAGCGTTGAGGCGGATCAAGTTGCAGCGACCGTAAAAGAGGCGCTCTCGGGCAGAAAAGTTCATTGGTTCGTGACGGAGAACAGCGAGGCGTTCGCCGATCGACTCGCCAGGATGTCCGCTGAAGAACGTCGACAGACTATGCGGAAGATTACAGGATTTGACGGTGCGCCTCCTGTCCAGTGACTACACTAAAGCTTGAAGCATAATTTCGGAATGTCGGTTGTTGGTCGCTTGCTGCTTCTCTCTCACCGCCCTGACGTCATCTTGCCGGGTGTTATCCGCGACGCCCCCACGCGACCCAATTCGAACTTGGTTCGCAATAACAACTCAAGCCGATCCGAAAATGAGTTTAACCGCCCTCAGTCTAACTTTTTCGCTGTATGCTATGGGGCCTTCAAGCTCCGCGACAACATTAGGGAGGAGGTTAGGATGAACAAATCCTTTGTCGCCGCCACTTTGATCGCGTTGGCAAGTTCTGCGGTAGCTCAAGATGCGATGCAGGTGGTCAAGCCCGATGGGCTAACGTGGGTAGAACATCCGGTCTTCAGGGGCGCGCAAACCGCCATCCTGATCGGTAACCCAACAAAGGCCGAGACGATCGTTCAGCGGGTGAAGTTCCCGCCGAACTTTAAAGTGCCGCCACACACCCATCCTTATGCCGAGGTCGTCACCGCGATGAGTGGCAGCTTTGGGAACGCCATGGGGGAAAAGTTTGATCCCGCGAAAGGCGAGATATTGAAGCCGGGCTCCGTCTTCGCGCTCCCGGCAAAGCACCCCCATTATGTTTGGACGACAAACGAAGAAACGATGGTCCAAATTGTGTTCACCGGGCCGGGTGGCATCGAGTTCATCGATCCAGGCGACGATCCGCGAAAAAAGTAAAAACGAAGCGCCGAAGCATAAAAAAGAGGCCATCTTAATCGGTGGCCTCTTTCGTCATTCCGCACAGGCGGGATGTCAGCTATTGGTGTGCGCGGCGCTTTCCAGTGGGTGCAAGTCCCACCCGCCAAACGCTCCAGCCGGAAGTAACCGGAGCAGCTATGGAGGTGACGAAGTGGCTGAAGCCTTCGGATAGCTGTCACGATATACGGTGACAGCGCGAGTGTGCAGGCCGTAACGCGAGTGAACGCTGAGCAAGCCTCGAAAAGGACGATGCACAGGCCGACCTGACGGCCATATCAGGGAAGGCTGACACGACTGGGGCGACGTGAGCGAGGCAATACCTCCAGTCGCTGTGCCGGGGTAGTGGCGACAGCATGTACACAAGGAAAGCGTATTGCTCAGCGGATCGTGCGGTTGGCGCCCAGTCAAGTCAGGTCCTGATTGGTCTCGGTTCCGATTGATCTTCCAGATGCCGCTCGGCCTGCTCGGCAAGGTAATCGTATTCCTCAGCCATCTTGGTCAGCCGGGCTCGGCTAGCCGCGTCTCTGGTGCGTTCTGCTTTGGCACGCGTCTGGGCTGCGCGTTGCAGCCAATGGCTTGGGCTTGAGAGATCGCGCGACATCGGAGCTACGGAGCCACCTCATTTTTACACGACCAAGAGAAGTCTGCGATTCGGGCGTGTTGGCGGCCAATTCGAGGCGATAACCGGAGCGGCTGGAGAACCTGGATTCGGCCCATGTGCTTAGGATGACCTACCGAACGAGGTCGGATTCGCCTCGACATATTCAGCCCACAGCTCTTGCATTATCCTCTTCACGGTCTCCGGATCGTGTCGGTCGCCGGCTCGAGGTTCGCTTTCGAGTTGGCCTAGGTGAAAGCTCCCGGAGAGAGGATTGCCGATGTCAGGAATAAACGCGGCGCCCGTTGGCTTGTGTGTAATGCCTTCAGGCGTGATATTGAATTGGTCTCGACTAACTAAAATGTTGGCCACTGTCGCTGCCACCCTGGGGCGGCCGTTACCCTCTGGACTACCAAGGAGGCGTTCTCCGCAAGTCGAAGTTCAACGTTCCACCCGATAGCAATGTTCCTGTTGGACGTTCATGTCAGAGGGACTTCCTGCACGGGCGGTCTTTCCTTCGTTCGCCTCGCACATGATCTTGAGAACGTCATCGGTCAGGTTCGCGCGGCCTTCCGTCAGCCGGACAAAGCTTCCGGACTCATGCAGCCCAACCTAGACGCTCAGCATCATCATCGTGCGTTTTGGCCTCTGATCGTGATTTTTGGCCAGATTTTCCAGAATAGCTGATGTTCCGCGCCACAAGAAGGCTGTCGCCTTCGACCATTCCGTATTGTTGGTCGACTCCCTTCTAAATCGCGGCATGGTTCGTCACACCTCGATGACTGCTCTTTTCTCGATCACTCCCGTTTCCAAATCACGACTACGGGAGGTCTCGATAAGCTCGCTGTCGGCGCGTTGGAGCCTCCGCACCCGGGACACCCCCGCGGCTTTTGTCTAGATCCGACCTGCAGCCACGAGGCCGGTGAGGATCGCAAGCGACTCAAACAAGAAGTAACTACCGAATATCAGTTCGGCGTCCGGCGCTGTGTCGATATCGCGCGCCTCGGCTTTTCGGGTGAAGCATCCCCCGGTGAGCATTCCAGGCGGGCGCTGGTCGCCAGTGCCGATGGGCGTCAGGTATCCCGAGACGAGCTGGGTCACGGTACGTTCCGCGAAGTCCTGGTACTTGGCGCCACCAGTGGGGCCGAGTGCGGACGCAAGTCGCAAGGATGCTGCCGCGGCGATCGCAGTGGCCGCGGTATCCCTGCTGGTACTCGGAATTGCCGGGTCATCGAAGTCCCAGTACGCAACGAGGTCCGCTGGAACGTGGGCGATCCACCAGTCCAGCACGCGCATGGCATATTCGCGCCACAAAGACTCCTGCGGACGAACCATGGCCGCATGAGCGGTATAGAGCACCGCCCACCCCTGCGCGCGTCCCCAGGTACTAACATCGTTGTATCCCTTATGCGTATGCGTTCTCAGCACTTTTCCCGTCTGCGGGTCGAGCGTAGACGATTGGATCACCGAACGATCGGGTCGCACATGGATCTCCAAGACCCTTCGCATGTGGGCGTTGGCGACGTCCTCCATGTGCGAGTCACCCAGCTGGTCCGCCGCCCAGTAAAGCAGACCCGTGGCCTGCAGGGAGTCGATGCTGCTTTCAGCTATCCCCACGGCGCTGGCCTCCTCAGCCTCCTGGCCTAACGGGATCAAGCCCAGTCTTGGGTCGAACATCTGCTCCAGAGACCTAGCTGCCGTGAGCGCAGCATCACGTGCCGTTTCATCCCCGAAGAGGATACTTCCAAGCGCCGCACCGTGGTAGAAGCCAAAGCCCTTGAATGCCGTCCGGCGCTCGGCACGAGGCAGCATCCGGGCCAGCGCGGCATGCGCGTCAGATATCGGGAAGCGCTGCGGGTCCGCCAGATGGGCGAGCCAGAGTTCGCCAACGAATGCCCCGCCGGTCCAATCGCCATCGGAGGTGAACGTCCATTTTCCATCCTCAGTACGGGCCCAATGCGGTAGGCCAGCTGTGGAAGCATCCCTCGTTTGTGCAATGCGCGCCAGCATGCGCTCACGCGCGGATAAGAAGTCGCTTCTGGACATGTTTTCTCCCAAGAAGGTCTCTCGGGCCAAGCGACGCCCGATTGTGTAGCGACAGGGTCTTAACGTCAGTCGCCGATGCAGACGTGGCCGCGCTTCTTCGCGAGGTGATAAACGACCACGCTCAGCACCGCGATCACGGATCCATACACGGGAAACATCCAGGCCATCTGCGCATGCTGCAACCACACCAGCAGATAGGGCGACGTCCCGCCAAACAGTGATACCCCGAGCGCATACCCGACAGCGATACCCGTCGTACGCACTGCGCGCGGCATCAGGGTGGTTGCGATAAAGTTGTAGAGAGCCATGTTGAAGCCGACGATCGCGCCTCCGAACACCATCACGAAGAAGAACGTGGAAATGCTCTTCTCGGAATAGACCAACGTGAGAAAGAAGCACGCGACGAGCAGCAGGCGCAGCAGCGTGAATGCGCGCGAGGGCCGGATCTTGTCTGCGAAGGCGCCCACGAACGGCGCTGTGACGATCCAGATCACGCCCATGAGTGTCGTAATCCCGTACACCCAGGTGGAGTTCTCCTTGAACACACCGTTGGCCAGGTTAGGCAAACCAGCATTCCAGGCGTAGTTCGCAATCTGTACCGCTCCGACGACCAGGATGACGGCGAGCAGCGAAAGCCGTACGCTCCAGAGCGTCTTCCACACGTCGCCTGTGGTCTTCTGGGTTCGCGACAGTCCGTCGCGATGCATGGCGTGCTTGATCAAGGTCTCTGGCAGTTTGCTACGCAAATAGACGATCAGCAGGCCGAGTGCTCCGCCGACTGCAAAGGGTAGCCGCCAAGCCCATTCGTGCATGGTCTCGGGAGCCACCGAGGCACTCACGAAAAAGGCGACCATACTGGATGCGAAGACACCGAGCTGGATAAATGTGCCGCTGATCAGACCAAGGTATCGCCCCTCCTCGCGCGGCGGCGCAAGTTCGATCGCAATGGCGTTGGCGACACCCGCTTCGGCGCCGGTGGCGAGCCCTTGGATGAGCCTGATAAGCAGCAATATCACCGCCGCAGCGAGGCCAAGCTCCCTGTAACCCGGCAACACCGAAATCAGCAGCGAGCACAATGCCATCGCGGTGACGGAGATCATCATCACCCGCTTGTGGCTGATGCGATCGACAATGGGACCGAGTATCGCTGCTCCTACCGGTCGCGCGAAGAAGCCCGCGCCGTACACGGCAAGTGCGGCGAGCAGCGACGTCGTCGGATCACTGGAGGGAAAGAACAGCGGCGACAGAAAAGAAGCCATCATTCCGTAGACGGTCCAGTCGTACCACTCCAGCGCCACACCACCGCCCAAAGCTATGGTCATGCTCTTAGTGGCAACTTGTTTCTCATGCGGCGTCGCCGGCGCCATGGTTTGCGGCGTGGCTCGAGCGATGGGTTCAACAATAGTGGTCATTCATTCCCTCCGGTTTGTTTATGATGTAAACGTTTACATTTCTGCGCGAGCAGCCCCGCGAGTGTCTCGCGGACGACCGCTAAGTCATGGGGCGATCTGAGCTCTGCACCACCCCGTCAACGTCCGGCGAATACTGGCGGCCGTTTTTCGGCGAAGGCAGCCATGCCCTCCTTTTGATCATGGGTGGTGAACGCATATCGGATCGCGCGCCGCTCAATCGCCAAGCCGGCCGACAGCGGTGTTTCGTAGGCTGCCTGTATCGATTCCTTGGCTAACCGGGCGGCGATCGGCGCGCGATCGGAGATGACACGCGCTATCGCGAGCGCGCGTCCGAGCAACTCGGACGCCGGCAGCATTTCGGATGCGAGCCCCGCAACCACGGCCTGTCGCGCGCTGATTGGCTCACCGGTCAATATCATTTGCATGGCGAGCGATTTGCCAACAGCGCGTGTCAAACGCTGCGTAGCGCCATCGCCGGGCATGATGCCGATCGTGATTTCCGGTTGCGCGAGTACGCTGTCGTCTGCCACGAGCAAGATGTCAGCAAGCATAGCGAGCTCGAGGCCGCCGCCCAGGCACAGGCCTCGAACAGCGGCAATGAGCGGCTTGGGGAAACCGGCGATGACATCCCATGCATCCTGGCGTATTGGATCGCTCAGTGCCTGGAAGCCGTGCTGCTGCATTTCTTTGATATCAGCACCAGCGGAGAAGGCCCGCTCATCCCCACTTAGAACTACGCATCGGACAGCCTCATCGGAACGAGCCGCGCGAAGCGCATCGGCAAGCTGACCTAGCAAGGCCGCACTCAGTGCATTTCGTCGTGCTGGGCGATTGAGCCGCAGCAGGAGTATGGCTGGCTCATGACGCTCGACAACGATGAGGGATTCCGTGCCGTTGTTCATATTCTTCCTTGAAAGCAACGCGAGAAGGGACTTTTATGTACTCCGAAGCGAAGCGCCGGCGGTCTTCTTCGGAAGAAAGCGCTGCATATTGGCTCGTGCCGTCTCGTGAAGGATATCCTGAGCAAAGTACCGGTTTGCCAACTCATCCATGACCTCGGCCCTCGCGGTTATTGAAGTGGAGAAAAATTGTTTGGTGGTCAGCACGGCGTGAGGCGGCATCGCCGCTAGGCCTTTCGCATAGCGGAGCGCCGCTCCACGAGCAGTTTCAGTGGGAGGCGACAGAATGTCAGCCAGCCCCAATCTATGGGCTTCCACGCCGTCGATCGCTGTCGGGCTCCAGCTCAAGGAGCGAGCCGCAAATGGTCCAACGCGTGCAGCTAAAGTGTCGAGCCCAAAGCCCGGCAACCAACCAAGCGAGACCTCCGGCAAATGCCAGCGCGTCACGGGGGCCGTTACGACGACGTCGCATGAGGCTGCGAGCATGAAGCCGCCGCCCAAGGCAAACCCATCGACAGCACAGACCACGGGCTTTCTGATCAAAGCGAGAGAGCGGACAAATGCGCTCAGTCGGCGATTGAGGTCAGAGGTGTTGTCAATGTCGCCCGCTGAAAAATCCTTGAGGTCTGCCCCGGCTGAGAAACCAGGGCCATTTCCGGCGAGCAAGATGACGTTGACGTCTTTATCGTCGGCCGCCCGGCGCACCGATTCGACGAGATCTTTCAGAATGTCTTCGCCAAGAGCGTTGCGTCGCTCCGGCCTATTCATCGCCAGGATCTCAACCTTCTCTTCGTACTCTCTCGAAACGAACCTCACGTCGCCTCCCCTAAGCGTGTCCGACGTCGGCGTGGAAGTTCGCTGCCAAGTTCATCGGCTCATCGCTGAATATCCTTGCATCCATCAGCTTCAGGTCGGGCGAGACGATGACGTCGAATTCAATATTGGGCAGCACGTGCTTTTCGACCGATATGCCAGGCGCTACTTCGGTCAGCATCAGCCCGTTCGGGGTAAGCTTGAATACGGCTCGCTCAGTAATGAATACGACTTCTTGCCGGCGCTGCCTTGCAAAAGCGCCACTGAAGGTGATTTGGCAGACGTCCTTTACCCACTTTTTGACTGTTCCCTCGCTCGCAATACCAAGAGAACCGCCCTCCGGGACTGCCTTCAGCCCGACCGCCGTGAGAGTGCCGGAGAAAACGACTTTTCGTGCACCTTGACTGATGTTTATAAAGCCGCCGGGCCCTATGATTTTGTCGCCGAAGCGGCTCACATTGACGTTGCCGTGTCGATCGACTTCAGCGGAAGACAGGAATGCGATATCCAAGCCGCCGCCATCGTAAAAATCGAACTGATCCGGCTGCGGCGCTATCATGTCGTAGTTCGTACCGGCGCCGGCATCCTGTCCGGGCGCAGGAATGCCGCCGATCACCCCCTGTTCAGCCGTCAATGTAACTGAGCGATATATTCCCTCTTCGGCGGCGACGACCGCAATTCCGTTCGAAATACCATAGCCAATGTTGACAGTCGCTCCGGGCGTCAACTCGAGGGCCGCGCGACGCGCGATGACTTTTCTGACATCAAACGGCAACGGCGCGATTCTACCATCGGGCACGCGCATTTTTCCCGCATAGGCTGGGCTGTACTCAGTGGCATAGGTCTGTCGCTGATGGGGATCAACAACAAGGTAATCGACCAAAACTCCAGGTATTCTCACTTCTCGTTGGTTCAGCGTATTGGATGCAGCTACTCGCTTCACCTGGACAATCACTATTCCACCCGAGCGGCGCGTGGCAGCCGCGATCGACATGCTTTCGCCGACATACGCCTCGTCCTCGAGCGAAATGTTTCCCTTCTCGTCCGCGATGCTGCCTCTCAGGATCGCGACTTGGATTGGGAATGTCTTATAGAGCAGATGCTCCTCTCCTTGGATGTCAACGACAGCAACCATGTCCTCCTTGCTGCACTCGCTTTGCCTGCAGCCGCCAATGCGAGGATCGGCGAACGTCCGCAGCCCGACCTTCGTGACCACGCCGGGCCTCCCTGCCGCATTTTCGCGGGCGAGCTGAGCTAGTACTCCCTGCGGAAGGGTGTATGCTTCAATCTCATTGGCCAGCGCTCGCCGCCCAAGCGCGGGGCAGTTGTTTAGCCCGCTCGCGACAACTCGGCGCACGAGCCCCGGAGCTGCCAACTTATTGAATCCAGTCGTCGCCCAATCGCCAATGGCAACAGTACCAACCAGCATCAAATTCTTAGGGGATTGCTCCTCGGAATAAACGTCCCGAAGCGCGTCAATGATGAGCTCGGGAATCGCAACTCCGGCCGAACCACCGAAATAGACGCAATCACCATCGGAGATCAGCGATACCGCCTGCCTTGCCGTAATAACCGGTACTACGCCGGTTCGTTTGTTCTTCGCTTGCATGCTTTCTCCACTGCCCGATGGCAGACTTCTTCACCTTTGACCGCCCCGCACCAGCATCGAATGCCCTCGCGATCTGAAAACGTTTCCATAAATCTGGCGCCGTTGCAAGTGAAAACTTTTCGAATAAATGGCCCGTCAGCATAACTACTTGATATTACGTTGCTTTCCTAGCATTGCCATGCGCAAGCGAACCGTGTATCGTGGTAACGATTTCAGCGTCGTGATACCGCGCGCGGCGCGGGCGAATAGAAGAAATGAGCTCATGTCGATAATGAAAACGGTTCGCGCCGAGCAAGGCAGACAATCACCGACGGTCGTCGAGATAGCTCAGCAGGCGGGATGCTCTATCGCGACAGTTTCGCGTGTGTTGAATCGCCCGGAAAGCGTCGCGATCGATTTGAGAGAGCGCATTCTCAGGATCGTCGATGAACTCGGCTACGTTCCCAACGGATCGGCACGCGCGCTGAGATCGTCGCGCTCCCGATTGATTGGCTTGATCGTTCCGACACTCGACAGCGCGATCTTCACCCGAATGCTGGAAGGGCTGGAGAGCCGACTGGCGCCCGCGGGCGCCTCGCTGATCTACTCTGCGACAGGATACGATCTAGACCGAGAGATTCGCGAAGTGCGCAATCTTATTGAAAAAGGCGTCGACGGCATTGTTCTCGTCGGCACGACCCATCGCAAGGAAACTCTCAAGCTGCTGCGCGAACGCAAGGTCAGATTCGCCGTTACCTACACCCTTTCGGATGATCTATCGATTCCCAGCATGGGGTTTGACAATCGCAGTGGCGGGGCTTTGGCAGCAAACTACCTTGCGGACCTCGGCCACAAGAACCTTGCAGTCATTGCCGGGATAACGCGGGAGAACGAACGTGCATCTGGCCGCCTTGAGGGCTTTTTGGCCGCGGCAGAACGTCGTGGGATCGACCGATCCGGCGTCGTTGTAGTGGAATCGCCCTACGACTTCAGCCGTGGTCGAGCCGCAGCTAAACTCATCTTCAACCAAAATAGAAATGTAACGGCGATCTTTTGCGGGAGCGACGTGCTTGCCGTCGGAGCGTTGCGCGGCTGCAGGGATGCAGGATTACGCGTCCCTCAAGATATATCGATGATTGGCTTCGATAATCTCGATATTGCCGACTATCTCACTCCTGCGCTTACGACGATTGATGTCCCGGCTCGATTGATGGGCGAACAAGCAGCCAACTATTTTTTGGCGGATCAAAGTTCACTGGACATCCACGCCAGAGTCGAGCTCGAAACGCGGCTGATCGTTCGAGAGTCAACTGCGCCTGCGAGAAATCCGCATTGAAGAATGCCGAGGCTGAGAACGGGCCTCACGCCCCCCTTCCAGCCATCGGGCTCACGTGGGGCGAGCCCGACAGATCTGAAGGTCAGACACAGGCTGCTCGCAAAAGAGACTTCGGGGGCCCCGAAGCTAACATCCGATCGATGGCGCTTCTGAGATAACTGAGCAGTCCTCTATGCTTTGCGACTGCAAATGCTTGATGGAGAGAGATACCGAAACCGCTAGTTACACCTTCATTCCTTGTTGATAAAGCCACGCCGGAGGCAGGCATTGAGTGGTCCGACGATCAGAGACATCGCGCGCGAGGCGAATGTTGGCACTGCAACGGTCGAGCGGGTTCTGAACGACCGCGGCGGCGTGAGAACAGAGCTTGCCGAACGCGTCATCAAGGCCGCAAAGAAGCTGAAATATGGTGATCGGCGTTTGAGGCCTCACCGTGGCATCATTCGCATCGAGGTCCTTCTCGTTCAGCCTGAGGCCGAGGTTTTCTATGCGGACCTCAACGCTACCTTCCAGCGGATCTCGGCTTCCTTGGACCCTGCTATCTTGGTGCACCGGACGTTCTTTTGCGAGGACGATATTGCTGCCCTCGCTCGACACATCGCCAGGCCTCCGGTGCGACGCTCCGGCCTCATCGTTCTGGCGCCGGACCATCCTGAGATTACGGAAAGCATCCGAGAAGCCCGTATGTCGGGCGTCGAAGTCGTACAGATGCTGACGGGCAGCGCCGGAGAGGATGTGCCCTATATCGGCATCGACAACTACGCGGCGGGAAGGACCGCCGCCTACTTCATGTCGCTTATGCTACGGGGATGTCGCGGGACTTTGATCGCGATGTGCCATAGCGGAGCCTACCGGGCCCACAGAGAGCGCATACGCGGCTTCTCCGACTATCTAGCGCAGCACACGAATGGAGACCATGATTTCTATCGCATCATTTTCGGCCATGATGACAACGTGTTTTCAGCAGAAAGGCTGACGGAAGCGTTACGTGACGATGATTCCGTCATCGGGCTCTACAGCGTGGGCGCGGGAAGAGAGGGAATCGCGTCCGCCTTGAAGGCTCATCCTGCGAAGGTATTCTGGATCGGACACGCGCTCACTCACAGTACTGCAAAATGTCTGCGATCCGGCTTGATGGACATCTGCATCGATGGGGTGCCGGAAATCCAGGCGCGCCGCTCGCTTTATACAGTCCTTCGCCGTCTTGATCTCATCGATGTCGAGGTGAGCAACGCTCCCGTCCAGTTTCTTACCATCACCGCGCAGAATCTCTCGACCAGTATCTGAGCCCAAAATCCGCTTCGCAATGAAAGAAGTGGAAACGACAGAGCAAGGTCATCAGCCACGAGCCGGACTATCATCAGCCGAGACTCGCTTATCCTCCGCCAGGGAGCTTGAGGTAAAAAAAAGAGGCCGCTGCTGGACCTGTCCAACAGCGGCCTTGAGTCGAGGGAGGAAGCAGACGAGGCCGGCCTGCCAGCGGATCCGTTGGTGAAAGGACGCGGTACGCTCCAGCATCCTTTGACCGTGCGTGGCAATGCTCGCTCAGCGGTCCACCGTCTGTTCGAGAATGACGTGCGTCGCATTGACAAAGTCCGAAAGAGGCTGACCGGCGCGGCGATAGACTTCCCGATCCAAAACCAAGTGACGCCGCTCTGAGCGCTTCTCGCAGTGTTCCTTGATGAGCACGCCACCCACCGGCGTGTCGCCCTCATGGGGCTCCGCCGCTCGGCACGTCCACCCCGCCTCCCCATACCGGGCTCTCACTAAGAGGGCCAAAAGATAGGCCTTCTTCCGCCAGAAGGGACGCGCGTTCGGATCTGTGTCGATCCGAATACCTTTCAACACGCCGCTGCTGTCGACGAGTCCTCTCAGCAGTACGGGATGGCCACCGAGCCTCGTACCCTCATACTTGTCATTCACGGCCGCCAACGGATTGACGTCGTCGTTGAAACGAAACGAGATACCGCGCAATCCCGTTTCATCAGCAAGGCATGTCCGAAAGTCGTGCCAGCCTGCCAGCCTGGCTCCCTCCTTGTCGGCACAAGCAAGGTCGATATACTCTGCGTGCGGAATGTTAGCGACTGACATCCCAAGACTCAGGTCGCGCAAGTCAGTCGGTTGGCGTGCGTTGGCAACACCGCAAGTGGCCAAGAGAAGCAAAAGCGGCAGCGCCCAAGGCGATGTTCGACGAGTCATCGCTTCTCTCCCATCCCAGGGCCCTGCGAATTAATCGAGGTGTTCTTGTAAACTTCACAGGCCCTCGAGCCCTCTCCGAAGAAGTCAATGCAGTCTTGGTAGCTTGTCGACCGCTTGCCTTTGATGTGGTTCAGAACATAATCGACCACCTTCTCGATCTCGTTCGGCCGGAGAAATGTAGCCGCATCCGGAGGCAGGTCTTTGCCCAGATCCTGAGCCGTGACGCCCGAATAGCAGCGGTAGTCCTTATAGGCGTCGCGATCAAAATGCGGCATTCCCGTTCCAGGCCGACCGCAATGAACGACTTCGACGATTTGATCGCGCGTGAGCTGCGTCGCTCGCAACGACAGCGCTGCACCACCATAGCCGCCACCACCGTCGCCATGCCATTTGTGGCAGCCGACGCAATTTGCCTTTTCGTAGACGCGCTGCCCTTCATCAAGCGTACGGTGCGCGCCGTTGATGGCCTGCCCCTGCACGGGTGTTCCGCCTTCGCCGCGCGCCGGGTCTTGTGTCGCGGGAAGAGCCAAGCCGCCACTTGCGATCAAGCCGAATACGCCAACCCGTAGCGCGCACGTAGCCCCTAGTTTCAGGCGCACAACCTTCAACTCCATTCTTGCCTCTTGAAAATCGACGAGGCGGGGCGCGCATGCGCTCCACCTCGCCAAACAGCGGATCACAACGCAAAAACGTAAAGCATGGAGCCTGGGGGGACTTTCTCCAGGCCTTTTGTGGAATCGAGGTTCCACTTGTCCCAGGCGCCGCCCAGGCCCACGAGGATCGCGATATATTGCTTTCCGTCGACGGAGAACGTCATGGGGGGAGCGTTCACGCCGCCGCCCGTATTGAACTCCCACACTTTGTTTAGCGTCTTGGCATCAAGCGCGTAGAGCTCTCCAGACGGATGCCCAGCGAACACCAGCTCCGGCGTGGCGAGCAGCCCACCCAGCATTGGATACTTAGTCTCATACTTGCCAGTGACCTTACCGGTCGTAGCGTCGATGGCGGTTACGCTTCCTGTTATCGGCATCTTCACGACCGGGCCGCCGCCTGTGAAGAATTCACGAGCCTTCCAATCGCCAGGCTTCGTCTCCTTGTTGTCCAACTCGTCACAGCTCTCGATGACGGGGATGTACCAGGTCTTCAGATCGGGATTGTACGCGGTCGGTGGCCAGTTCTTGCCCCCGTTATGTCCGGGACAAACGGTGACATGCGCGTTCTTCCGGTTGAGCGTTACCTGCGGTTCATAGGTCTGCACCGGCTTGCTGGGGTCATACTCGATCGGCTTGCCGCTTTCGGGGTTGATGCCCTTGGTCCACGTCACCTTCTTCACGAAAGGCGTTGCCCAGAGGAAAGAGCCATCGGTGCGGTCGAGGGCGTAACCGAACCCATTGCGATCAGCCTCGAGAACCACCTTGCGCGAACTTCCCTTGACAGGGAGCTCAACCAGCACTCTTTCCGCAACACTATCATAGTCGAACGGATCATTCGGTGTGTGCTGAAAGTGCCATTTGACCTTGCCTGTGTCGGGATCGAGCGCAAGGGTACTGTCCGTGTACAGATTGTCGCCCCGGCGGTATTCGGTATCAAAATCCGGCCCTGGATTGCCGACGCCCCAGTAGATCAGGTGAGCCTCGGGATCGTATGATCCGGTCACCCAGGTAGATCCCCCACCGGTCTTCCAGGCATCGTGATCGTCCTTCCAGGTGTCGTTGCCTGGTTCGCCCTTGGCTGGAATCGTATAGGTTCGCCACACTTCTTTTTGAGACGTCAAGTCGGTGGCAGCAATCCAACCTCGGATCCCGTACTCGGCACCGGCCGTACCGGTAATAGCCATATTCTTGACGATCAACGGCGCGCCGGTGATCACTTCGCCCTTGTCGGGATCGGCTACCTTGCGCTCCCAAGCCACTTTGCCGTCGTCCTTATTGGTCGCCACCAATCGGCCATCGAGGGTATGAGAGATTACAAAATTGCCCCAAAGTGCCGCGCCTCGATTGTTAACGCCGCAGCAGGCGATCGCGCCGCCCCAGTCGTGGTCGGTCTTCGGATCCATTTTCCAGACCAGAGTCCCGTTCCCGCCGTGGAGATCGATTTTGTAGACAGATCCCCATCCGTCGGTGACATACATGAATCCGTTCTCGACAATCGGAGTCCCTTCGAGACCGCCATGGCTCCAAATACCGCCTCCCTCAATACCGCCCAAAGCCATCGTCCAGGCAACGTGCAGCCTCTTGACCGTGGTGCGATTGATCTGGTTCAGCGGCGAGTAGCGTTGCGCGGTGTAGTCGCGGTGGTGATGCAGCCAGTTGCTCGTTTCCTGAGTTGCATTGAGAAGCCGCTTATCCGTCGTATCATCGGAAGCAGCCGCCGCACTCCCGAGGAGGCCCGCCATTAGGCCAATCCCTACGACCGTGCTGAGGGTCTCCCACACTCCCACTCTTGTCCTGCTTACCTTGGACATCCCTTCACTCCTCAAGTGACCAATTGTTATAGTGATTTTTCTCGCGCTCGATCGCCGCACTCGGCGATCGACATTGACTTCAATCGTCTAGACGCGGATCTGATCGCCTGCTGGAAGCGATCCAATGCGTTTGCCCGTGGCGGCGAAGATCGCGTTGCAGAGCGCCGGCAAAAAAGGCGGCACTCCTGGCTCTCCGACACCGCCTGCAGGCACATCAGAACCATTCGGAACGATGTGAACACGCACGTTTATCGGTGAATTGTCGATGCGGGCCACAGGATAACTATCAAAGTTACTCTGCTCGGCGCGGCCCTTGGCGAACGATATCTCACCGATGAAATTGCCGAGTCCCATGACCGCCGCCCCCTCAATCTGAGATCGAATCCGCTCGGGCTTGGCGGCAAAGCCGCAGTCGATCGCGGTCTCCACGTGCGGGGTGATCAGCTTTCCGTGGGCATCCACGTCATCCCCTCCCATTTACGTCTTCAATCAATTTGCGATTATTCGAAGATCGAAACCGCCAAGCTTAGGTGATACCGAAGCCGCTGTTTGAAATCCTTTTTCGTGCTGATCAAAATCCATCAAGCAGCGTAGCGGCATTCATTTCGTCGATGATTCACGGCCCGACGATTTTCATGGAGCCCTAGGTTTCGCGCGGCACGACGTCGAGCGTCCCTGGATCCGGGCGCTCCTGATTGACCGGTGTCCCGTCGGACGTCGACTTGGAAACCACAGCTTCCTTGAACGGATCAAATAGTCCGGATCGCGATTGAGTCGGCGACATATCGACTGGTTGTCGTCACGACCGGTGTGATTCCTAATTTAGGCAGGAAGTCGTGGGCCTCGGGAGGTGCCACTCGGCGTTTCTCAGCCATCTTCGGCGAAGCGGAGTGAAAGCGGCCTCAATCGACGGCAGAACGAAGGTGCTGCTGTGGGGCATGCTGGCAAGTACTGGAACGGACGTCCCTGGCGCGGATTCCCCGAGTCGAGATAGCTGTGGGCAATTGTTCGTGCTCTCCGCACCCCGCCGACAATGGTGGTCATGGTCAGCGCGCCTCGCATCAGAATAAGCGAACATCCGCTCGCCGCTCGGCCACCCAAGCGAGCCGATGCGGGGAGACAGGCGCTGGCCGGGGCTCGACGCTCTCCGGCGCTGCCGCGATCCGGCGCGATCTCACGCATATGCGCTTCATTTCGTTGCCGAAACGGGGAAAAGAGCAGCGAAAGTAACCTGGAGATGTACCAAAGTACATGATCTAAGTTACTGATTTTAAGCGAACTCTGTTGGGGCTTCCATATGAAGAGATTTCTGTCACTTTTGCTGCTCGCCCAATTCTTCTTCCTTTCCGGCGAGGCCATGGCGCAGGGGCTTCCCGCTCCGTCATATTGGAAGAATGAACGGGGTTCGGAACTGTTTGTTTGGTCCGCAAATGGCGGGGCAATACAAGGTACTTTCACGAACCATGCTCAAGGATTTGCGTGCCAGGGCATTCCTTATCCTGCATCGGGCGCCGTCAGTCCAACCGGCTTGTATTTTGTTGTTACTTTTGCCCGGTGCAATTCCTTCACTCGTTGGGTTGGAAAAACCAACGGGTCTCAAATGCCGACGTCGTGGACGCTGTTCTACGTTGATAAGAACGGCAAGCCTGGCAAGTTGAAGGGCGCCGATACATTCACGCGCGTATGGTAGTTTTCACTCTTCTTGATTGCGACCTTTGAAAACTCACTCGCGCAAGTTTTGGCGTGGCTCGCTTTGAGCCGTGAAAGATCTGTTTTGCAAAGCTATGGGCCGTCCAGGATCAGTCAAGTTCGGTGCTTGACAGCCCGCAAGCGCTGCCGGAACGGCCCTGGAATAGGCATCAAAAGGCCCCTCCCCAGATCCGAAAGGGACAGTCTAACCTTGCGTCCAAATTGCGGGACGAACCGTGCATTAGCATTACTTTTCAGGTTTTTTGAAGCCAGAGCGCGGGGTCAAGCAGGTGCCGCTAGCATGCGCGGCGTTCGTGTTGGTGTCTTTGTTGGCGGATGTGAGTTTTCAGCTCTCGATACTAAAGATTCTCGCCGGCCAACCGGAAGGCCGAGCTAGTCTCGCCGTCCTGAAGGATTACCTGGCGGTGTTCTACACCAGCGGTCCGGAGTGGACGGCTCGTATGAAGCGATTGGCAGAGCGGGCGCCAGATCTCGATATTTTCGGACAGAAGCTGGCAGCGCGAGAATCCGGGCAGTGGATCATAACGGCGGGGGCCGGGCCTTTCTAGTCTAGCTTCGCTGGAGCAGGCGGCCTTACCGGCCACTCAGGGGCGAGCGCTCGACAAAACGACTGAGAAGAGTCGCAGGCATCGCCGCCGGAAGCAACCGATGGAGCAAGGTCGGTCGGCCTAATCATTCTGCGAAGCCGGGGTCAGGACCCATAAACTGAGTGAAAGCGTCGGATGACTGCTGCTCGTCCATAGTGGCCATCGACCTTGAGGTAGTAGTCAATCGCGAGCCGCCCGAATTATGTGGCACGCGAGGCGCGACTATTAACACGCCTCTGCCTTTCGCGCCGAGACCAGGAGCATCATTGGCCGCTCCAGCTCTTCGGCCAGTTCGGGCAACTGCTCAATCTGTTCGCGCACCGGGGCGAATTCCTCGACCCGGCGCAACTCGAAGCCCACACCGATCAACGTGTTGAGCGTCGTGCCGAGAGTCCGGTGGTACTTCACCACGCCCTTGGCGAACCAATCCGTCCGGCGTTCGCCCTCGACCGAATAGCCATTGACCGGCCAGGTCATGCGACCATCTTCATCGGCAACCCAATGCGGATGCGCTGCCGCCATGAAGATCGGATGCTCGATCGTGAAGACCAGATCTCCTCCGAGAACCAGCGCATTGTTGATCATGCGCGCAAAGCGCCCGAAATCTCGAATGTAATGAAATGTCAGGGAGCTGTAGACGAGGTCGAAAGCTGCCTCGGGCAGTTCCAGCGTCTCGAGGTCTGCGATCTTGTATTCGATGGCCGGGTCAGAGGTATCGGCCTTGGCGCGCGCGATCATGTTCTGCGAGAGATCGAGTCCGAGCACCGAGGCCGCCCCTTGGATTCTCATCCAGCGCGAAGCCCAGCCGAAGCCACAGCCCAGATCGGCAACGCGTTTGCCGGGCAGTTCGGGCAGCATGGCCCGGACCGCCGGCCATTCCGGTGCGCCGTCCAGCCCGTGCACCTGTCGGGGCAATTGACTGTAGCCAGCGAAGAAATCAGGATTGTCGTAGATGTTTTGTGCCATGTTCATCTCCTCCATGAAGGGAGGACGAGGCACGTTTGCAGGCCGAAAGACCTCGTCCGCGAGGGGCGAGGCCAGGGTTGGCGATCCGCGTGTTCAGTTTGCGTGGTCGACATCCCGGCACCCCGCCTTGGGGATGCCGGCCAACCGGGCGACAATATGAATGTCCTTCTCAACCATGGCCAATATCTCGACGAATCCTCAGGCGGAGTCAAGCTCGCGGCATTGCCGTGATGGCTGCTTTTTATCCACACAGCCGCTTTGGCAGGGCAGGATTCCATCTTATGTCGCATCGTGATCAGGTGCGGAAGGAGAACCTGCCGATGTCTGATAAATTCTGGCTCACAAAGGCTCAGCACAAGCGCATTGAGCCATATTACCCCAAATTCGTGTGGCGTCCCGCGCGTGGACGACCGGACGTGTAATCCACATCATCCGCAATGGTCCGCGATGGCGGGGCCGAGCGCGCCGCCAGCGCGGGAGGATTTCGGCCTATTCTCTGCCCACGTGGAAGAGCTCGAGCGGCAGGCCGACCAGCGCCTTACTATCCCGCTCACCCATCACCCGTATCTTCTGTTGGAAACTGTGCGGACTTTGAGAACGACAGGTTTTGTTGGGATCGACAAAGCCATCGATCCGGTCAGTCCAATGCAGCATCAGCTTGGCGCGCGAGCCGATGAGTGCCAGCGGTCCGTGCCGCCTGTAAATCGCCCTTCTCCGACAGAATGGTTTCCACGGAGTGTCTTTCAGAAGCAGAATTCCTAGATCAGCCGGGTGATCGAATATCGCGGCCCTTCTCAGGCAGCACAGGTGTAACCATCAGCTGGCTGGACGAATAGATAAAATGAAATAACTCGAGCTCCCGCTCGTTCCGGGCGAACTGCATGATGTCAGCATCGAGTGTGGCAATTTTAATGTCCGCCCTGGCTCTCGAACTGACCAATCGAAAGGAACTGTCCGGGATTCGGGCCAACTTTCAGCCGCCCAATCAGCTGACCTCTGGGATGGGCGCTGGTTGCATGGGCGCGCTTATAGATCCGCGAATTCAACTGTCAATTGGCGTCCGAAATTGCATTTCGATTCTAACCGAGGACTATCGCGTCGCGCTGTTCGATCACGAAGCTAAAGCTTGTCACCAAGATTGGGCCACAATCATCGCGAACTTCAACTGCCATTCGATGCTGCGGCCTGCCTCTGCCCCATTCGCGGGCTATCTCCGAAAGCGCGGCGGTCGCCTCCTGCCGCGCAAACTCGATGTCCGGCAGCTCTACACCTTCGTCATCACGGATGAATTGGCTGCCGTCGCGGACATCAAAATAGTATCTCTTCATTGCAACCGGCTCACGAGGGACAATCGAACAACTCTTGCAGTTCCAGATGATCTGCCTGCTTCCATGAGGCTCTGCTGCATAGCCGAGCGCCAATCATTTTCTGCAGCGTGAAAGGCAGTCAGTATGTTGGCTTTAGATTAAGGCAAAGGCGAGCAGGCTAGAGCAAAGCAGCGCAATGCCAGCCGCAGTCAGTGTCAGGAGACTTCCCGAGATAAGGTCGTGATTGGGCATGCAACGCTCTCGATTACATCACAGAGTGAGAGCAGCACTCGCTGCCGTCGCCGCTTGCCGGCCAACGCATAGATTACTATTTGAATCGAGCGCACTATTCCTGCTGTTACTAATAACTAACCGCATTTTTCCGGCACTATCACCGGCCGCTCGCCGCCTTGCGGCGAAGAAGACGCAAACGACTATGGGACTGAGATACTTGAGCTGCTGCGTTTTTTAGGCAACCTAACCCTGGTTCTGAATGCCGGCCATTGCGCGCCAATTCCCTGAGCTTACCCGACTTCTCGATCAATCATCCGAGGTCTGCGATAGCGGTTCGTTCGCAAGTTTAATTAAGGGCGCGACGCGGCATCCACAGGGCGAAGCCAGTGGCTCGGCACGCAAACTTCGGCGATATCTATACCGTCTCCCGACGAGTGAAGTCGGATCACGTAGGTGAAGCCAGTAACGATTAGCGGCCGACTGTCGCTCGTCATCTCATGCTCCGTCGAAGCCACCGATGCCGTGATCGTCGGGTGGTCCGCCTAAGGGCGCTTCTCGCCCTTTTTCGGACCTCACGCGAGGTCTGGATTCGAGTCCGAACATGCGGATCAAAGCGTAAGTCCGCCAATCACTCTGGATTCATAAGTTCATATTTCTGATTCTGCGGCTTGGGATTTACGGGTTGAGAACGTTTGCCATCTCGTCGATGTGGGCGTCGATCCGGGTGAGGACCTGCTCAGGCACGACGTCGCGTTCTGGAAGAACCAACCACTTGTCTCGCACGGCCGCCGCAGTCTCGGCCACGGCTGTTATAACGGCCCCTTCGGGAAGACGGCTGCGGTTTGCGAAATTGCGCCAGCGCTCTGGAGTCAGCGCCTTGAACGACTTTTCGCCGGCGAGGCTAAGGGCTAGTCCGTCTTTCGGGATGTAGGGAATTGTTGAAAGCACGTCGTAGACGGGCGATAGCGTTGGCGTTCGGCCATCACCGGGATAGAGCAGCGACCAATTCTTGAGATGCATATCCCCGTTTCCGGTGATCGCGGTGAGCGCGAGGCGCCGAACAAATTCAATTGCTGAATCGAAGGAGACGCCGCTGGTCAACGCTGCGGCGATATTGTGATACGCTGCGCCAGTGTATTTCTCGGACGGATAGCGGCCGAAGACTTGCGCAAAGTCCTCCATATGCACACGCGCACCGTCAGCGCCGCGGTCGAAGCGGCGGACGAGCAGCACCTTGCCCGTGGACGTGGTGTTGAATTCTTCCGGAATGCCAGCGAACTCCAACTTGTCGACGAGTTCGCGGTCCGGCACTTCCATCCCGAGGGCTTCCGCCAAGGCCAGGATTGCGAATTCGTTTTCTGAGAGCCCGATGTGCGTGAGGGAAGGAAATTTCGCAATGTATTGCTCTTGCTCGTCGTCAACGGCAAGCGTGATCCTCCCTTCCTTTCCGGAATTTTTCATAACGGAAAGCTTCATTTGGACACCGGCAAGCGAGAAGCGCGCCTTCTTCTTACCCTCGTTCTCCGGATCGGCTGGAACGGGAATAGCGTCACTTGGTAGGGCGCGTACCGCCCCTGGCAGGTTGGTACCCAGCGCAGCCAACAGATCGAAGTCATTTCCGGGTCTTACTGACGCCGCGTGGTGTTTTTCCATCGCTTCGCGGAGTTTCTCTTCGGGCAGCAGGTTCGCAAAGAACGGCGGCAGCGCGCCGCGTATAGGTTTGGGATCCCGGCGGAGGCCGCCATCCGCTGAGCGAAGCGACAGGCTGAAGATTGGCGGGTCACTCATGCTCCGATAAGCGGGTAAAAGATTGAACGCGTTGTAGTCACCCGGCGTTCGGACGAGCGTGCCGACGGCAAGATCGTTCAATGAAATATCGAGGGATTGGATCCGTTCAGCCGCGAGGACAGCCCGATTCATGATCCTTCCTCCTCTTCGACGTCTGACGTGAAGGCGGGGCGATCATCATCTTCAGCGGCGGCCTGCAGCATCGACTGAATAGCCGGGACCATCGCCTGTGGAATCAACATCATCTCCATTCCAAGGGCCCGAGCGACATTGACGAGTGTCGTTGCGCGCGCAGCAGCGGCGCCCGTTTCAATGTCGCGATACCGGGGTCTGGTGATGTTCGCCCGAAGAGCGATCTGCTCCTGGGACAAACCAGCTGCCATACGCGCCTTTCGAAAATGCGAGCCGAGCTCTTTGAGCAGCGGGTTCGTGGGCATGTTACGTTCTCGGATCATTGTCGGCTTAAATGATCCGTAGACATATCAATATTCCACGTCAATAAGAAACGTAGCCAGATCTTCTGCTTCAAAATGATTCGTAAACGTATCTTTTGGTCGCAGATTGCGCCATTGTCAGCTTTTTTCATATAAAAATTGACTTTGTCAGAATCAAATGCAAAATATCCGACGAATGGAGGCTGTGATGACGGATGGACCGTTCAGAAATGCGGCGCTGAGCAACCGCTGGAAGCGGTACGGACAGGAATTGGTCAGCGACGCGGCGAGCGCGGACGAGCGCACGATGATGGCTTGCCACAGCATGATTGGCGACGTGGACATGAAGGCATTCATTCCCCTTTTCGCTGAACTCAAGGCGCATGCCGAGCATCGTCAAATGGACTTGGACCCCGTGACGTTGACCGAGACGATCTTCGAGAGCCATCCAAGGTCGCCTCTGACGGATTCCTTACAGAGGCATTTGATTGCTAACATGCGTGATCGAATACTTCCCGAGCAGGCACTCGATCAGGCGCTGAATAGCACCGCACGAGAATGGATCGGCATCACCAAGAACAGGCTCGACGAAGAGTGCATCCGCGCCCGCGACCTTGGCGACATGAGTAGCGAAGATTACCGCAAAGGCATCGAGCGGAACCGCAATGCCTTTGCCGCGATCAAGCCCGGCGAGCTGTGCGAGGCTCTGGCTACCGGCAACAAGCGCGCCTTTAGCGAATCGCTTCGCAAGAAAGCCGGCGTAGATGAGGGACCCGAAGAGTGAACACCAATCGGAAAAAAGCACGGACGTCCGACAAACGCCTATTGATCGTCGAGAAGGAGCAGAAGCCAGGCCGTCCACTCGCGAAGGGCACTGAGATTGCGGAGGTCGGTCGACATATTCGTTTTGATGCGGCAGCGCTGGATAGCTTCGACGTGAAGGGATGCGGGCCACTGCACTACGACATGCTGGTTCTCTGCGCCGCAGTCGAGTTCGCGGATCGGCGCTGGAAACGTCCCTTGGGTTGGCGGCGCACGTTGGACGTGACTGTTCCCGTCATTGATTTCGAGAGCTGGCAGAAGCCGGAGGTTAAGAAGAGCCTGCACGACGTTTTGAATCACCTGACCGGCGATATGTGGCGATTTACCTTCGTTCGGGCGAATAATCACTCGCCCATCGGATCTCGGCAGATATCTTTGGACTTCGGCAAGACCAAAACCTTCGCGATCGCTTACAGCGATGGTTTGGACTCCCGGGCCGTCTCGGCTCTCAGTGGCGACGAAAGCGAGGCGTTGTGCATTCGGGTCGCCGGCAATCACCAGCGCCGGAAGAATGGAGACAGTTACTTCACCCAAGTTCCGTTCAAGGTGAAGGGATATCGGGCCAACGAGAGCAGCTTCCGCTCGCGCGGATTTCAGTTTGCGGCTGTAACGGCGATTGCCGCTCAGCTCTCAGGCGTGTCTCGAATCGTGGTTCCGGAGAGCGGCCAGGGAGCGCTTGGGCCGGTGCTGTTGCCGCTGCACAACATCTATGCCGACTATCGCAATCATCCGACGCTCTTCCGAAATATGGAGCGATTCATCAAGGCTGTGCTGGGCCACAGCATCCGGTTTGAGCAGCCACGCCTGTGGTCGACGAAAGGCCAGACGTTGCGCGCTTTTCTGAATATTGACGGAAAGTCCAGACAAAATCTGACGAGTACCCATTCCTGTTGGCAAACCCGCCGTGTCGTTAATGTAGGCGGCAGGAAGCAGTGTGGTCTGTGCGCTGCCTGCCTTCTGAGACGTCTTAGCCTGCACGCCGCTGACATCAGCGAATCGCCCGGTGCGTATGTCGTGTCTGACCTTACCGCCTCTGACGCGCGCGAGGCTCTATCGGTTATACGCAGCAAGGCTGATCGAAACATTATGGTCGAGTACGGAAGCGTCGGTGCGCGCCACCTTCAGCATCTCGCGGATATGAGCGGCTTGCCCGATGACGACCTTCGCGTTCATGCCTCGCAAATCGCGGCCGCCTTAGGCAAAAGCTACGAGGAGACTCTGAATAGACTGAGGATGATGCTGGTAACGCACGCTGCGGAATGGCGCGCTTTTGTGTCAGCGCAAGGAGAACAAAGCTTTTTGAAGAGCTGGATGGATGGAGGGCGCTATGACCGATCTGAATGAGCTGAGCGCACAGGAAATCGGGCGCCGCCTGCGGATAGCACGGGAGACCGCGGAAATACGCCAGGATGACGCGGCCCAAGTCATCGGCGTGTCTCGCCCAACGCTGGTATCTATCGAGAAGGGCGTGCGCCGCGTGCGCGTCCAAGAACTCCAGATGCTCGCCCGACACTACGGCCTCTCGGTCAACGGGCTTCTTCGCCGAGAAGCAGTGCATACCGATCTGATGCCTCGCTTCCGTAAGTTGCGGGACACCGAAGACACGCACACCACCGAAGCTATTCAGCTACTTAACGATCTTATCAAGGCCGACGCTGAAATGGAAAATATTCTCGGCATTCACCGGCAACGAAAGTACCCCCCTGACCGTGGCATCAACGAGGGCGACGTTCTTGCCTTGGCCGAGAAACATGCCAAGGAATTGCGTGATTGGCTGGGTCTTGGCCCGGGACCGATTGCCGACATCTTCTCGGTCATCGAACTAGGTCTGGGCATCCGACTATATCAGCGCCGTCTCTCGTCCGGTTCGAAGGTTGCGGGTCTCTTCACCTATGATGAAAACGTCGGCGCCTGTATTTTTCTCAACGCTAACCATCCATTGCCGCGGCGCATCCAGTCAGCGGCGCATGAGCTCGGACACTTCTATGGCACGCGCCAAACTCCGGAAGTGCTCGAAGAGGATGAGAAATTCTTGTCACGCGATGAACGCTACGCCAACGCCTTTGGCCGCGCATTTCTAACGCCAGCCGAGAGCTTTTCAGAAAGCTTCCGGCGACTGAAGGAGATCACCGGAAAAACGACCCGGCGCCTGATTATTCTGCTCGCTCAGCAATATAACATATCGCGGCAAGCGTGCGGGCTCCGCCTTGAGGAGCTGGGTCTTGCCAAGAAGGGCACCTGGGCCTGGTTCGAAAACAACGGCGGCATCACCGATGAGCATGTCCGGGAAGTTCTCGGCGAATTGGCGGATCGCCGCGATCCAGCGAAGAGCGACGCCGACCGCCCCATCTCCAACCGTCTGAGCCTGATGGCACATGCTGCCTGGAAGCGCGACCTTTTGTCGGAAGGGCAACTGGCGGAGCTACTGAAGGTTGGCCGAGTGGAGCTTCGCGGCATTATCGACCAAATCGAGCTTGAGGAAAAAGAGACGGATGAGTTGCTCAAGCTTCCTGATTGACATCGCGGATCCACTAGTTCTGGACACAAGTGTTCTGATCAACCTACACGCTAGCAAGCATGGCGAGAGGATCCTAGCGGCCATCCCAAACGACATCCTCGTTCCGGAGATCGTGGCTGGAGAACTGGAGCACGAGACGGGTCGCAGGAATGGCGAGTACGGCTTTGTCCGCGCTCTCGTGGTGGGTGGAATCGTGACACTCGCCAGTCTGACCGAGGTCGAATACAAGATTTTCCACGAACTCACGTCCACCTCACCTTCGCTAGATGACGGCGAAGCCGCGACCATTGCTGTTGCTACGGCTAGACATCTACTGCCGATTATTGATGAACGACGGGGGCGCACCCGTGCCGGCATGCTCATGAGAGAGCGAGTGCCGGGTTGGTCGTTAGATCTTTTCCGTCATCCGACAATCACCGCTGTGCTTGGCGATCAATCTGCCATCGAAGCGCTGTATCTCGCTCTTCGCGATGGTCACATGCGAATTCCATCGGAGAGCGCAGACAGCATCATCGCTCTCATAGGTATGGAGCGTTCACGCGATTGCACCTGCCTGCCCCGGTATCGTGAGCGATTTGTCAATGCGCAATGTAAGGGCGCCGCTGCGTAATCTGCGGCATCGCGAATCTAGAGATCGACATTGCCGATGCGTGTCTAACCGCAGAGAGTTTTGCACAGGAACGACCACGAACCTGAAAGCGAGTAAAGGTTGCCGCACCGGAGCCGAGTGGGCAAGCCGACTGCTCGGCAAGCCATCCTCTGGAGCTAAACCGACGCCCGACGAGCTAGTGGGATCACGTTGGAGCCGCTCGCCACGTATCGGCCCCAAGCGTCCATCAACTGCCGCCGCTTCTTCATCCTTGTAGGGCGCGGCCTTATAATGGCGCTTCGACCATTTCGACTTCGGCAATAGCGGCTTCAAGGTCTTCCACATCGCGGGGTTCCTGCCGGACCGAAGCCCCCCTCGCCTCTGCGGTATCAAGCACGCGCTCAATCCGGCTCGCGATTCCCGGGCCGTGCGGTTGATCGTCATCCAGATGGGCGACAGAATCCCCAACACGTCGTTCACGGTGATGTTGGCAAGGTCCGTGCCTCGAATGGCCGACGGCGGAGATTTGCGCAATTAAGAGTGTCACCCCAGCAACAGGATTTTAGCGAATTACGTCTAGGCGGCGAGATATCGCCACCGCTTCGGCGCGGCTGCCCTTTCGTACCAACGGCTGGTCGATCAAATAGTGCTCATCGTCGGAGGCAGCGATTTTGTTCCGGCCGCAAAGCTGGCTCGGAGAGAGGGAATCGAAGTTATCATCGACCCGCTCGGCTAACGATTGCACGATCATCTATTTGAACAGACGGACGGAGTTCGAACACCCAGCGTAAGCCAATGCGCAGGGTATCTTCCGACATGGCAGAATCGGGCCGCCCCGCCATCGTCCAAGATGAGCTCGAAGCCGACATTGAGGAAGAGGATGCATAGGCGATGCCTCTCCGTTTTGCTTATATCTCTGCGTCGCAATTTCTAGGGATTTGTCGACCCACAAACGCCACATAGCGTTCCAGTCGGCCGCCCAATTCCCTATTAGCTGTGGCCGGGTCCATAGCTGGGGATCCATGCCAAATTGGCAATCGGAGCAACGGTGAACATTTTTCGCAAAAATTATATTGAGTGATCATTTTTCAGGATATAGGATTGAGATTCTATGTGCAGGGGTCTCTGCTAAGAAAATTCAGGGGACCAAGATCATTTTTCAGGAAACCCGTCTTGAACGCAGAATTTTCAGGGTCGGTGAGCGTTTTTCACGACCGGCGGCTCCCCGAGACGGCAGTTCCGGTAGGCTACGCCGCCCTGATCCACGCCTACACGCTGCCTGTCCCGGTTCCCAGGACGCTTTCGGCGATCGGCACCAAGCACCGGCTCATCGAACAGGACTGCTGGCGCATCTATACGCCACGCCATGCGCCTGAGGCCTCTCTTGAGGGACACCTGACCTTTGCCCTCAAGTACGAGGGCCTGGATCTCGCGGTTCTGAAGCGGCTCTTCCTCGCCGTCACGGAAGGAGACGTCGCACGGCTCGTACGGCACAAGCCGACCGGCCTCTACACGCGCCGCATCTGGTTCTTGTACGAGTGGCTGATCGGCCGCGAGCTGGAGCTGCCTGCCGCGGACAAGGTCTCGTATGTGGATGCTGTCGACACCGACATCCAGTTCGGAGGCGCGGGACAGAACTCGGCCCGGCATCGCGTCCGCAACAATCTTCCCGGCACGCCGGAATTTTGTCCGCTCGTCTTTAAGACCCCTGCCCTGAACGACTTCATCGCGCAGGACTGGAAGGAGCGCGCGCGCGCCGTCGTCAGCCAAGTACCGAAGGATCTGCTCGCCCGCACTGCCGCCTTCCTTCTGCTGAAGGATTCAAAGTCCAGCTATGTGATCGAAGGCGAAAGGCCGCCACAGGATCGTGTGCAGCGATGGGGCCGCGCCATTGGCGAAGCGGGCCGCGCCCCCCTAGACGAGCAGGAGTTTCTTCGCCTACAGAGCATCGTGATCGGGGACGAGCGTTTCGTGAAGCTCGGCTTCCGCAAGGATGGCGGCTTCGTCGGCGAGCACGACCGCGATACGCAGCGCCCCATTCCGGACCATATCAGCGCGCGCCATGAAGACATCGCTTCGCTCATGGCGGGGCTGATCGCGTTCGACCATAGCGCGGAGAACGATCTCGATCCCGTTATCGCAGCGGCCGTGCTCGCATTCGGTTTCGTGTATATCCACCCGTTCGAGGACGGCAACGGGCGCATTCATCGCTATCTGATGCATCATGTTCTCGCGCGGCGCGGCTTCAACCCCGCCGGCGTGCATTTTCCTGTGTCCTCGGCCATCCTCGATCGGATCGCCGAGTACAAGAGCGTGCTTGAGAGCTATTCGGGCAGGCTACTTCCCTGCATCCGGTGGGAGGGGACGCCAAGCGGCAACGTCAAGGTTCTCGACGATACGGCCGACTTCTACCGGTTTTTCGATGCAACTCCGCACGCCGAGTTTCTGTACGCTTGCGTGCGTCAGACGATCGAGCGCGATCTTCCGAACGAAACCAGCTTCCTTCTCAGCTTCGACATGTTCCGCGCCGGGATTGAGAACATAATCGACATGCCGGAGCGGACGCTGAACAATCTGTTCGGCTTCCTCAGGCAAAACCAGGGCAAGCTGTCGAAGCGCGCGAGAGAGAATGAATTCGCTGCGCTGACGCAGGACGAGATTTCGAAGATTGAACAACTATACGTAGAATCGTTTGGCCACTGACGGTACATCCGACAAGGCGTGTACCCTATGCAATAGGTCACCGGTCCCGAGGCTATTAATTTAGGATATAGGCTTGGCCAAAGAGCTGGGATCGATGCCCGCACGGTGCGCGAAGTCATTGATGATCCGCGCGGCTCAGGTACAGCTGCATGGTCGTCCGTGAAGAACCTGAACTTCAGTTCGGAACGAGCTGAAGTCGGAGGATGAGCTGGACGAGGATTTGGCGCAACAAGAGCTGCAGCCAGCGGAGGAGGCGCCGGAAGTTGTAGCCGGCGGCGGAGAGGACGGCATTGGTGGCATCTCCTTCGCGGTGCCAAAGATAGTTCCGGCCCATCCGATGTTCGGATTTGAGATGGCCGATGACCGGCTCGACGGCGGAGCGGCGGCGCAGCTCGCGTTTGATCTGCGGGATTACCCGCCGCTTTTGGCCTGACGTGAACACCCTGAACTTGTATTCGGGCGCGGCATTGTGGCCGCGGTAGCCCTTGTCAGCGAGGATGCGCTCGATGGTGTTGCCGACGAGTGCCTCCATGTCCGGGATCACGGTCTTGAGCGTATGGCCATCATAGGGGTTGCCGGGCAGCGCCTTCACATGGGCGACGAACTGGCCGCCTTTGGCGTGCGCCAGCGTGGTGGCAACGGAGACCTTGACCCCGAACTCGTACGGCCGGTGCGCCTTGCCCTTGCCGATGCACTCCACCTCCGGCGCGTGCAGCGAATAGACCTTTGGGCCACGTTGGTGCTGCTTCTGGTCAAGCACCCGTCGCGCCAGTATCAGCATACGGTCGAGAGCGATCTGATGGAGCAAGTCGACATTGCCTTCGAGCTTGCGACCAATGTCGCGGATGACGCGTCCGAGATAGGTTCTAAGCGTCCTCAAGGCTCGATTGGCGCGCTTGAACTGCTTGGCGTGGGCATAGCGCTGGTGCTTGATCAGCGCGAACTTGCCGATCCGCCCATAGGATTGACGCAGCTTGATGCCGGCTCCCTTTGCGAGCCGCACCAGGATCTCGCGGGCGCGGTTCAGAAGCCGCGCGTCGGTCGGGAACATCACGTTCTTGGGCTGCACCGTGGTGTCGACGATGACGCGATTGAGGTCACTTGGCTTGATCGCCTTGGTCTTGGTGGCAACCGAGAGGCTCTCCTGCAGCAGCGCCTGCAGCTTCTCCTCGCCCATGCGCTGGCGCCAGCGCGTCAGCGAGGAGCGGTCGAACACCAGGCGGTGCTGGAAGAACTCCTCGCCGCAGAAGAACTGGTAATAGGGGTTCTCCACCCAGCGCTCGCACAGCACTTCGTCGGACAGGTCGTAGGTGTGCTTGAGGATGGCCAATCCCGCCATCAGCCGCGTCGGCAGCGGCGGCCGGCCCGGCTTGTCCTCGTAGACCGCGCCGAACCGTTCCGCGAGGAACGACCAGTCGATCGTCCGCGAAAGCTTCACCAGCGCATGGTTCATGTCGATGATCGCGTCCAGCCGTGAGCGCAGGAGATCGGCCTGTCCGCTGTCCCGTCGTTCCTTCGGTCGCATCGTCCCCTCCGATGCGACCCACAGAATCACGACCCGCGATTCGAGGAAATCGCAAAGAATGAAATTGCAGGCTTTCCGGCCTTCAAACCCAAAAAGCTGGCAATCTCAAACCTCGCTCCGTTCCCAAAATCGACTCCCGCCCAATGGCTTGGCAGGTTCTTCACGGCCGACTGCATGACTTCCATTGCTTCGCTATAGGCCTCCATAGCCGGGGCGTGCTGAGGCATCACGTATCTGCAAAGGGATGCCACGGCGGCCCCGACAACCACGCAAAGATGGAGTACGCTCTCGACCGCTAGATCGTCATTCGGAAGTAGTATTGTATTCTTGATCCCGTTTTTGTCGTCCCAGTCACTGAAATCCAAATGTTGCCCGAGCGACAACATATTTGGATGCGCGCCCTTATCGATCGTGACGTTGTAGGCCTCTTTCAATACTTGCATAAGAGGAGCGTCAAGCTCCTTCAAAATGGTCAGTGCAGCCTTTGGGGTAAAGGCACTGATACAGGCAGCCCGATCAGTCTGCCTATTGACCCAAATGCGTTGCGTGAACGGCCGGTGTCGCATTATCAGTCCGTAGAGCGCGCTTTCTATGCAAGACCGAAGCACCGCGTACGACACGTGCACCTGGCCTCCCAAGCTCATCCTCACTGCCGCCAAGAACGCGCTATGTGCCTGCGAAAGAAGCAAGGGAGGAAGAGCCGGACCCGCTATAGGAATCTCCGGAATACCATCAAACGCTTTATTCAGCCGGTCCAAAATAACGACCAGCTGATCGCGAGCCCTAAGCGCTTCTAGCTCCTGCTCTCTCGCAGCAAGAAGAAAAGTTGCAATAGATTCAGTTACGAACGCAGCTTCTTGCTGTTGATCCATATGAACCCCGGTTGGCTTTGATGATTGTCAGCGCAGCAATCGGACGTCGAAAGCTGGCCCCAAAATCATATCAGAGTAAGTAGTAGTCGTCGTCCGCGCGGCCGAGCCCAACTGGCGAAGCCGGGTGCTCGGCATGCAGTAGGGAGCTAGCTAGACCGATTCCCGACGAGGAAGTGGGATCATGTTAGAACCGCTTGCGACATATCGCCCCCAAGCGTCCATTAACTGTCGCCGCTTCTTCAAGGCATTGCCACGCCGATAGGCTTGCTCCGTTTCATCGCCGACCTTATGGGCCAAGGCCATCTCCGCAATTTCGCGTTCGAAACGCGTTTCGTCACCCGCCCAATCCCGGAAGCTGGACCGGCAGCCGTGCGTCGTCATAGCCGGATAGACGGCCTTCAGCGCGTGGAGCACGGCATTCATGCCGAGCGGCTTCGTATGATCCTTTGACCATTGGCCCGCGAACACGTAGGCGTCGCGCGCGGCGTCCTTTGGAATGACCGCTTTCAAGATTGCAACAGCGCGGTCGCAGAGCGGCACTTCGAAATCTTTGCCTTCTGGATGATCTTCCGTCTTCATCCGCTCCGCCGGGATGGTCCAAAGCCGCTCCGCGAAGTTCACCTCGCGCATGCGCATCAGGCGAGCCTCGCCGGTCCGCACCGCCGTCAAGATGATATATTCAGCGGCGAGGTTGACCGCTGTGTCCGCCGCTTCGTGGTTGGCTCGCAACGTCTGCACGATGCCGGGGACGTCCTTGTAGGGCGCGGCTTTGTGATGGCGCTTTGATCGCTTCGACTTCGGCAAGAGCGGCTTTAAGGTCTTCCACATCGCCGGGTTCTTCCCGGACCGAAGTCCCCTCGCCTCTGCGGCATCAAGCACGCGCTCGATCCGGCTTCGCGTTTCTCGGGCCGTGCGGTTGATCGTCATCCAGATGGGCGACAAAATGCCCAGCACGTCGTTTACCGTGATGTTGGCAAGCTCCATGCCTCGAATGGGCTTGCACCGCACCTTCAGGTCGCGCGTCCAGTCGGCGAGCGTATTCTTGCCTTTGAAGCCGGCCTTGATCGATACCAGGAAGTCGTCCGCGAATTCTCCGAACTTCGTCGCTGCCAATATTTCGGCGCGCCGCTCCGCCACCAGGTCGTTGCCTTCGGCCAGTCTCTTGCGTGCGTCCGCAGCCTTGAGCCGGGCGTCGGCGAGCGAGATGCCGTCCTTGCCTTTGCCCTTGGCGGAACCCAGCCCCATCTCCCTGCGCTTGTTGGTGCCGCGCACGCGGTACAGGAAAATCCATTGGCGTCGCGCGTGCGCACCCGTCTCAATCGCGAGGTAGAGCCCACCCCCGTCGCTGTGACGGCCAGGCTCGCTGATTGTCTCCGCCGCCCGAGCCGAGAGCTTGTGCAACTGTCTTTTGGCCATGTCCGCCCCACTTATCCGCCCCACCATTGAACACGGATTGCAGCGGATTGCGGCGAACGTTCGTGAACGACGGCGGATTTTCAGCGATGCGATTATAGCAGAACTTACAACGGGTTAGAAGTCTCCAGCGGACGACCGGGAACGAGCGCGGAATTCCATCACGGACGCGGTGATGCCAGTCGCGCCTTACTTTTATCTGGGGCTCACTTCGTCTTCGTCTTCGCCGTCCCCGCCAGCCAGTCCAGCCCCTCGCCATAGAGCTTCTCGACCTCGGGTCCGATGAGGCCCGGCATGTCGCGCTTCACCTCGTAGCCGATCAGCTCCTGCATGTAGGCGAGATGGCGATAGCCCTCGGGGAGCGCGGCGAGCGCTTTCTGGTCGAGCTGAAGCGGCGCGGCGGGATCGACCGGGTCGATCCGGTCCTTCTCGTAGATCGGCTGGCGGCGAACGATGCCCCACCGGCCCTGCCGCTTCTCCAGGAAATCGTAGAAGCGGCCGGTACAGACGACGTCGCAGAGCACGTCGTGCGCCAAAGCCCGCTGCGAGATCGTCATCTTGGTCTGTGCGATGGCCCGCACGCCCGCGATGTCGATGCTGGTGCCGCCAAGGAAATGCAGGATGCGCACCCCCTTTGCGAAGCCCTCCTGGCTGACGCGCATGAAATCCCGCGCCGGCCCCTGAAACCAGGTGGCGGACATCCAGCCTTCTTCATGCCAGACCGTCGCAAAGCGCTCCCAGTCCCCGGCGTCGCGCCACACCGCCCAGTTCTCGACGAGGTCGCGGATGGCGAGGCGATCGAGCAGCTGCGGGTCCAACATGCGAAATCTCCTGGCGGATTGGAGCGGCGATAAATGTCATCGGCTCGAAATATCAACGAGGCAATTTAGCCGCCGTCAAGCAGCTCCGGGCTTCCCAGCCCGTCGAATTACCCACACCTGCGCGAACGCGATACGAGCAGCGAGCCTTGCAATCAACCAGACCGCGATTAGTATCCGCATCGATGCAGATGAAATTCCCCTTGCTGGCCGCCCTCCTCGGATTGCTGGGGGCCTTCTCCGCGCATGCGCAGGCTGAACCGCAGAGCGATAGCGTCAATGCCTGGAAGACGAGGCTGACGGCGCACATTGCCAGCAACAGGTTTTTTCCGGCTGAAGCATGGGGACAAACCGGAAAAGCCAAAGTCGCAATCATCATCGATCGGTCCGGCAGGTTGATCTCACGGACGCTGGCTGAGAGCGCCGGCTCGCGGCCACTCGACGATGCTGCGCTGGCGATCATCGCCCGCGCTCAACCGTTTCCGGCGCCGCCTTCGGAGCTGACAGAGAGCTCGTTCTCGTTCACGGTGCCGATCGTCTTCGAGGGTCGTCAATTCCAGGTACCGCCGTTCGGGGTCGTGCTGAGCAGGCCGGGTCCGGCCGCCATGGAGTCCGATCCCATGGCTGCGTGGCGCAAGACGGTCACAGAACATGTCTGGCGCCATAGGGCGTTTCCGCCGGGGGCGATGGGTCAGAAAGGCGATGCCGGCGTCACATTCGTGGTCGATCGTTCGGGCAAATTGATCTCAAACGCTTTGGTGGAAAGCACAGGTTTTGCGCCGCTAGATGCCGCGGCGCTCGCCATGGTCGAGCGATCCATTCCATTCCCGAAACCGCCCACTGAGGCGAAGGACGACCTGCAGAGAGTAACCGTCCTCATGACTTTTGATGGGACGCAGCCAAGCCTAGCGCCGTCGCCGGAACGAGAAAAATTGCTCCAATCCTGGATCGAGGACCAGGCCAAGCTGAATGCGAAATCCCCTGGGCCAGACGACAGCAAGCTAAATTCCATGCTTCGCAGCATCTGCCGCGGCTGCTGAGGCAGAGCAAAACAACTCTCCGCCACATACGAAAACGACGCGCCTTGCGGCGCGCCGTTGCCGTTTTCTTGTCGAAGTCAGCTTCCTACGCCGCCAGCGCCTTCCTTACGCCGCCGGCGCCTTGGGCGTGCGGTTGCGCGAGTTGCGCTGGAAGAACAGCGCCTGGCTCGCGACCGCCGACACCATCGCGGGCTGGAACGGTTTTGAGATCAGGAATGCCGGCTCGGGGCGCTCGCCGGTGAGGAAGCGCTCGGGATACGCGGTGATGAACACCACCGGCACCTCGAAGGTGCGAAGCAGCTCGTTGACGGCGTCCAGGCCCGACGAGCCGTCGGCGAGCTGGATGTCGGCGAGGATCAGGCCGGGCCGCCTGTTCTTGGCCAGCGCCACCGCATCGGCATGGGTGCGCGCGACGCCGACGACGTTGTGGCCGAGATTCTTCACCAGGCTCTCGAGGTCCATGGCAATGAAGGTCTCGTCCTCGATGATCAGCACGTCGGTGGCGATCTCGGCCGCCATCTCGCGTCCGGCAGCGTCCGCGAGCCGCCGCGTCTCACCCACGTCGGTGCCGAGGATGAAGGCGACTTCCTCTTCCGAAAAGCCCTCGAGCGACAGCAGCAGGAAGGCCTGCCGCGGCAGAGGCGTGATGTTCGACAACCGCCTCTCCGGCGGCATCGGCAAGGTCGTCACCTCGGCATCGTCGTTGACGGAGACGGAATTCCAGATCTGGGTGAAGAGCCGGAACAGGCCGGCGCGCGGCCCATGGCTCTCGTCGAGCACTGACGGATCGCCAAGCATGGCTTCCAACATGGCTGCGACATAGGCGTCACCGGAGGCCTGGCTGCCCGTCAGGGCGCGTGCGTACCGGCGCAACAACGGCAAGTGTTCAGCAACAAGCTGTGAACGGGACATCCCCACTCCATTCATCGTCGGGCCAGACTTGAGGTTACCCTGAGGTCAGCGTTACGCGGGGGGCCCGGGTTCCCCTGCTGCGCTGATTACGCCTCAGCCTGAGAAAAGTTCCGTATTGGGCGGAACTTTTTCTCGCAACTCGCATTGTGCCTATCCAGGGAACGGCTCCCGGTTGAGAAAAATTCTCGATTTTACAGTCACTTAACTCGGGGAAACGTGGAACAGGTCATGAAAGATCTCAAGTCTCAAGCCAGCAAAAGCACGACCCCCGGCAAGGGAGGGCTCACTCCGGAGATCCAATCCCGGATTGGCCATCAGCTGCGCGCCATGTACGACGACGTGGTGCGGCAAGGGGTTCCGGATCGGTTCGCTGAACTGATCAAGAAGCTTGATGCACCGGGAGCGGCCCACCAAGTGGAAAATGAGGGTGGATCCAACGACAACAACAATGGGAGGGATTAATGCCTCTCACGGACTCCCTGCGTAATGACATCCTGGCGGCCGTGCCGAGCTTACGCGCGTTCGCCATCTCGCTCAGCGGCAATGCGGACCGCGCCGACGATTTGGTGCAGGAGACGCTGCTCCGCGCGCTGGCCAACATCGACTCGTTCCAGCCTGGCTCCAACCTGCCGGCGTGGCTCTTCACGATCCTGCGCAACCTGTTCCGCTCCGACTATCGCAAGCGGCGGCGGGAGGTCGAGGACGCCGAAGGCAACTACGCCAAGACACTGAAGACCCAGCCGTCGCAAAACGCGCATCTCGAATTCGAGGAGTTTCGTACGGCGCTCGACAAGCTTCCACAGGACCAGCGTGAAGCGCTGATCCTGGTCGGCGCCTCCGGCTTCTCCTACGAGGACGCGGCCTCGATCTGCGGCTGCGCGGTCGGCACGATCAAGAGCCGCGTCAACCGCGCCCGCTCGAAACTCGCCGCGCTGCTCTATGTCGAGGGCGCCGAGGACTTTGGGCCCGACGAGACCGTACGGGCCGTGATCGGCGGCAGCGGCGGCTGACGGCAGGCATCATCGGGATCGAGACGGCATGAAGGCGGCTGCTTCCGCGGCCGCCTTTGCGTGCGTGCGAGAACCTGAGGGCGCCAAGCTTGCAGCGCCGATCACTCGTCCACGAAGGTCACGGTGTCCGCGACATTGGCCCGCGAGGTGCGGTAGCTGTTGACCTTGTGCGCGTGGTCGGCATAGCCGAACGAGATGCCGCAGACGACGCGGCGATCGTCGGACAGGTTGAAGTGGCGGCGGATCAGGCCGGAATGGCGCGCGAGCGCCGCCTGCGGAATGGTGCCGAGCCCGAGCGCCTGTGCGGCCAGCATGAAATTGGAGACATAGGCGCCGCAATCGATCGCACCATAGATGCCGAGCGGCTCGTTGGTGTGAATGATCGCGACATGCGGCGCGCCGAAGAAATTGTAGTTCTCCAGCGCCTGCCCGGCATAGGCCGCCTTGTCACCGCGGGCGATGCCGAGCGTGTTGTAGAGCTGAAAGCCGCTCTCGCGCCGGCGTTCGAGATAGACCCCGACATATTCGCGCGGCGGGGTGAAATCGTAGTCGTCGCCGAGACCACCCGAGGCTTCCTTGTAGATCGCCTGGCGAAAGCGCTCCTTGGCCGCGCCGCTGGCGATGATGACCTGCCAGGGCTGGCTGTTGCACCAGGACGCGGTGCGCTGCGCGGTGGTCAGCACATGCTCGATGGTGGCGCGGTCAACTTCCTTCGGGAGAAAGGCGCGGACGGAGTAGCGCTCGTTGAGGAGCTCTTCGAGCACGCCGATGCGGTCCTGGGTCTGGCTCACTTTTGCATCCATGTTTGGCTCGCGCTCTTCGTAGGGTGGGCAAAGGCGCATAGCGCCGTGCCCACCGACAGACTTACCCCGGAGCATCTGCATATGGTGGGCACGCTTCGCTTTGCCCACCCTACAAGATACAGCGAGAGGTGAGATCAACGTCCCTTGGTCGGGATCTTGTTGTACGGCACGTCCTTGTCGACGCGGATGTCGCCCGGCAGACCCAGCACCCGCTCGGCGATGATGTTGCGCAATATCTCGTCAGTGCCGCCGGCGATGCGCATCGAAGGCGAGGACAGCAGCATCTGCTGGAACTGGCCCTGCACCGTCTCCTCGTCGCTGCCGGTGAGAACGCCGGCTGCGCCCTGCAGGTCCATCGCATAAGTGGCGATGTCCTGGAGCATCATGCCCGACACCAGCTTGCCGATCGAATTCTCCGGGCCCGGCCGCTCGCCCTTCGACAGCGCCGAGATCGCGCGGTAGCTGGTGTATTTCAGCCCGCTCGACTTCACCGCCCAGCTCGCAAGCTTCGAGCGCACCGCCGGATCATCGATCGCAAGCCCATCCTCCAGCATCAGATTGGAGCAGAACTCCAACATTTCTGGCACGCCGGTTGCGAGCCGCGCGCCGATCGACATGCGCTCGTTCATCAGCGTGGTCAGCGACACGCTCCAGCCCTCGCCGACGGCGCCGAGGCGCTGGCTGTCGGGGATCACGACGTCGGTGAAATAGACCTCGTTGAACTCCTGCATGCCGTTGGCCTGCTTGATCGGACGCACCTCGACACCCGGGCTCTTCATGTCCAGGAAGAACATGGTGAGGCCCTTGTGCTTGGGGACATCAGGATCGGTGCGTGCAATCAAGAGGCCGTAGTCCGAGTAATGCGCACCCGAGGTCCAGATCTTCTGGCCGTTGACGATCCAGTTGTCGCCTTTCTTCTCCGCGCGGGTGCGCAGACCCGCGACGTCGGAGCCGGCCGACGGTTCGGAGAACAGCTGGCACCAGATCTCCTCGCCCGAGGCGAGCTTCGGCAGATACCGGCGCTTGGCATCCTCGCTGCCGAAAGCCATCACGGTCGGGCCGCACATGCCCTCGCCGATCTGGAAAGGCTGCGTCAGCTTGCCGTAGACGCCCTCCTCCTGCTGCCAGATCACGCGCTCGATCGGCGTCGCGCCGCGGCCGCCATATTCCTTCGGCCAGTGCAGGCAGGCCCAGCCCGCTTCGAACTTCTTCTTCTGCCAGGCCTTGCCGACATCGACGATGTCCTGCTTGGCAAGCCGGATGCGGCCGAGCGAGGATTTTGACAACTCGGCATGCAGCTCCTTCGGCGCGTTAGCCTCGATCCATTTGCGCGCGGTCTCGCGGAATGCGGCTTCTTGCGGGGTGTCGTCGAAATTCATGGCGGACCTCTAACCTCTTCCCTTCGTCGGGATCTTGTTGAACGGCACGTCCTTGTCGACACGGATATCGCCCGGCAGGCCCAGCACCCGCTCGGCGATGATGTTGCGCATGATCTCGTCGGTGCCGCCTTCGACGCGCGTACCCGGTGCGCGCAGCAGCATCGCCTGGAAGCGGCCAGCCACTTCGGCGTCTTCGGGGCCGCTGACGACGCCAGCCGCGCCTTGCAGATCCAGCGCATAGGTCGCGACGTCCTGGATCATGGAGCCCGCCACCAGCTTGCCGATGGAATTCTCCGGACCAGGCCGCTCGCCCTTCGACAGCGCCGAGATCGCGCGCATGCTGGTATAGCGCAGGCCGCTCGCCTTCACCGCCCAGTTCGCGAGCTTCGCGCGCACCGCGCGATCCTCGATCGCAGGTCCATCGTCGAGCATCAGGCTGGAGCAATACTCGAACAGCTCCGGAAAACCGGTCGAGACGCCGGCGCCGATCGACATGCGCTCGTTCATCAGCGTGGTCAGCGAGACGTTCCAGCCGTCACCGACCTCGCCGAGGCGCTGGTGGTCGGGGATGCGCACATTGGTGAAATAGACCTCGTTGAAATCGGAGGCGCCGCTGGCCTGCTTGATCGGCCTGACCTCGACGCCCGGGCTCTTCATGTCCAAAAAGAACATGGTGAGGCCCTTGTGCTTGGGCACGGTCGGATCTGTGCGGGTCAAGAGGATGCCGTAGTCCGAATAATGCGCGCCCGAGGTCCAGATCTTCTGGCCGTTGATGATCCAGTCGTCACCGTCCTTCTCGGCCCGCGTGCGCAGGCCCGCGACGTCCGAGCCGCCGGCCGGCTCGGAAAACAGCTGGCACCACACCTTCTCGCCGGAGGCGAGCGGCGGCAGATAGTTCCGCTTATGCTCCTCGCGCGCGAACGCCATCATGGTCGGCCCGCACATGCCGTGGCCGATGATGAACATGTGGGAGAGCTTTCCGAACGGGCCCTCCTCCTGCTGCCAGATCACCCGCTCGATCGGCGAGGCGCCGCGGCCGCCATATTCCTTGGGCCAGTGCAGGCAGGCCCAGCCGGCATCGGCCTTCTTCTTCTGCCAGGCCTTTGCGACCTCGAGAATGTTCGCGTTCTTGAGCTGCGTGCGGCCGAGGGAGGATTTGCGCAGCTCGTCCTCGTATTGCTTGGGTGCGTTGGCACCGATCCAGGCGCGGGCGGTTGCGCGGAATTCGGCTTCCTGCGGGGTGTCGTCGAAGTTCATAACGTTGCCCCTCGCTTACGCCGCGTTCTTCTTCCGCATGCGGTCGATCAACTGGTCTTCCCAATAGGTGAGGCTGCCAAGCCCGAGCGCCATGGCATTGGCGCGGCGGTAGTACATGTGGCAGTCGAACTCCCAGGTAAAACCCATGCCGCCGTGAACCTGGATGTTGTTTTTGGCACAGTGCTGGAACGCCTGCGTCGCGCTGATGCGCGCGGCGGCCGCCGCCTCCGGCAATTCAGCTGCGTTGGTCGAGAGCGCCCAGGCACCGTAATAGCTGTTGGAGCGTGCCAGCGTCGCCGAGACATACATGTCGGCGAGCATGTGCTTGATGGCCTGGAACGAACCGATCTGACGGCCGAAGGCGATGCGGTCGAGCGCATAGTCGCGGCCCATCTCCAGGGCGCGGTCGGCGCCGCCGACCTGCTCGAAGGCGCAGAGCACCGCGGCGCGGTCGAGCACCTGGCTGAGGATGCTCCAGCCGTCGCCGGCAGCACCCAGCGGCTCGGCCTTGCAGTCTTTGAAGGTGATCTCGGCCTGCCCGCGGGTCGGATCGAGATTGGTGAGACTTTTCACCTCAACACCCGCGCCTTTGAGATCGACCAGGAACAGCGAGATATCATTCTCACGCCCACTCGATCCCGTGCGCGCGGCAACCACCGCGAAGTCGGCGATGGCGCCATCGGCCACCGGCTTCTTGACGCCGTTGAGCATGCCATTCGCAGCAGCCAGCTTGATATTCTTCGGTGACGGATTGCCCTTGCCCTCGAACAGCGCCAGCGTGCCGATCGCTTCGCCCGAAGCAATCGCGGGCAGCCACTTCTTCTTTTGCGCGTCGCTGCCGGCGATCAGCAGCGCTTCGGCGGCAAGATACACGGTCGAAGAGAACGGCACCGGCGCATTGGCCCGCCCCATCTCCTCCGCGATCACGCAGAGCTCGAGATGGCCGGCACCCGCACCGCCGAATTCTTCCGGGATCGCGACGCCGAGAAATCCCATTTCGGCGAGACCCTTCCAAAGCGCCTTGTCATAGGGCGCCTTGCCGTCGAGCACGATGCGCACCGCCTTGGGCGAGCACTTCTCGTTGAGGAATTTGCGCGCCTGATCGCGAAGCTGCTTCTGGTCGTCCGAAAAGTCGAAGTTCATGGCGGGCTACCTTTTTATTCGTTGTCATTCATTGATGCCGTCATTCCGGGGCGCAACGAAGCTGCGAGCCCGGAATCCATTCCACCGCGTCAAAGCGGCCCGATGGATTCTTTGATGCGCAATTGCGTATCAAAGTTCGCGCTGCGCGCCCCGGAATGACGAGGTGGGAGAGTTGTGCACTCATCGCAGCACGATCACATCCTGATCCGGCTTGTCCGCATAAAGCCGCTCCACCAGCGCTGCGCGGCGCTCCAAGCCGGCGCGCTGGTTGATGTAGCCCTTGTCGGTGAGCTCGTTGCCGTCGATCGAAGGCGGCTCGACCATCAACATGGCGCGCGCGATGATGCGGCTGCTGGCGCCTTCGCACTCCCGGTTGTGCGTCTCCAGCCCGCGCCTGAAGCAGGCGATGACCTCAGGGTGCTTCACCGCATCCGCAAAGCTCAGGTCAGGATTGCCGACGAGCTGGCGGCAGGCATGCAGGTTTGGCCAGGCAAGCAGGCCGATGAAGGCGCGATCCTGTCCCGCGACCAGCGCGTCATGCACGACGGGCGTCGTCGCCGCGATCGCATCGGTACGGAGCGAGCCGACATGCACGAACGTGCCCGTCGTGAGCTTGAAGTCTTCCACCACGCGCCCGGCAAAGATGATGCCCTGCACCGGATCGGCATCGTCGACGAAAATGCCGGCATCGCCGATGCAGTAGAAGCCTTCCTCGTCGAACATCTTCTTCGTCAGCTCCGGCTGGCCGAAATAGCCAGGCGTGACATTGACGCCGCGCAGGCGCAGCTCGTATTTCGAGCCGCACGGCACCATCTTCAATTCGACTCCGGGGAACGGCAGGCCGATCAGGCCGACTCGCTCGGTGTCCCAATAGGTGCCGGTCGAGGTCGGCGCGGTCTCGGTCGAGCCCCAGCCGGTGTAGAACACGATGCGCTCACCGGTCGTCTTCACCGCTAGCGCCTGCATGCGATCGTAGAGATCGTCCGGCAGCCGCGCGCCGCCATAGGCCATGATCGAGAGATTCTTGAAGAAGGAGCGACACAGCGCGTCGTCCTTCTCCATCGCCGCCGCCAGCGCGGCATAGCCGGCCGGCACGTTGGCGTAATAGGTCGGCGAGATCTCATGCAAATTGCGCAACGTCTCCTCGAACTGGCCCGGCATCGGCCGGCCGTCATCGATATGGAGCGTACCGCCGTCGACCAGCACGGGGTGGAATGCCGCATTGCCGCCCATGGTGTGATTCCAGGGCATCCAGTCGAGCACGGTCGGCAGCGGGCCGCCCGGCGTACGTGGCCGCACCTGCATCATCATCGCCGCATTGGCGCACATCATCTCCTGGGTGTTGATGACGGCTTTGGGCATGCCGGTCGAGCCGGAGGTGAACAGCAGCTTGCCGATGGTCTGCGGCGTGATCTTCGCGATCGACGCCTCGACATCCCTCGTGACCGGCGTCGCCGCAAGCTCGGCAAAGCTGACGCTCTTGATGCCCTCGCAGGAGCGTGCGACGTGAACGACAGTGACGCCGGTGAGATCGATCGCCTTCAGCGCCTTCTCGAAGGTCGGGCCGTCCTGCACCATCACGACGGCCGGCTTGATCAGGTCGAACAGATATTTCAGCTTGACGTGATCATGGCTCATCAGCGAGTAGGCCGGCGACACGGGAGCCGCCGGGACGCGCGCCTGCATCGCCGCCTGTGTCATAAGGGCATGCTCGATCGAATTGCCCGAGAGGATCGTGACGGGCCGTCCCTCGAGATCGAGGTTCAGCAGCGCTTGCGTCAGCGCATCCACGGTGCGCTTGGCCTCGCCATAGGACACCTTGCGCCATTCGCGGTTGGGCCCGCCGCGCTGCGCGAGCCAGATGCGCTCCGGCGCTTCTTTCGCCCACTTCGCCAGCGAAGCCGGAATGTGCTTCTCGTAAGCTTGCAGCGGAATGCGCGACTTCAGCACCAGCGTGCCGTCGCCGCGGCGCTCGACGTCGATGTCGCGCGCGAGCCACTCGACCTTGCGAAAGGCAGGCTTCGTCATCACTGCCGCCGCGCTTCCACTCATTTTGCGTCTCCCGGAATTATTGTCCTTTGCGGATCATTCTCGTTCAGCGCTTGATATAGACAGGCTTTCGCTTCTCAAGGAAGGCCCTGATGCCTTCCGAAAATTCCTCGGAACGACTGCACAGGACCTGGTTGCGGTCCTCCATCGCAATCGCTGCTTCCAGCGACCCGGCATCGACGCTCATGTTGAGACATTCCTTGGACAGCCGCAGCCCCACGGGCGAGGCCGTCATCATCGCGTCGACATAAGGCGCGGCCGCGTCGTCGAGCTTGTCCTCATCAACGACCTCCGAGACGAGCCCGACCGCCAGCGCGCGCTCGGCGCCGATGAAGCGCCCGGTGAGGATCAGCTCGGATGCCACGGACACGCCGACCAGGCGCGGCAGGAAATAGCTGGTGCCGATGTCGCAGCCGCCAAGACCAAGCTTGATGAAGGCGCAATTCATCCGCGCCGATTTCGTCGCGATGCGGATGTCGGACGCCAGCGCCAGCGCAAAGCCGCCACCGGCCGCGGCGCCCTGCACCAGTGCCAGGATCGGCTGCGGGCAACGCCGCATCAGCATCACGATGTCGGCGATGCGCCGCTGCGAGTCGAGCGACTCGGTCACACCGGGCGGCTCCTGCTGACCGGCGCGGCGCGCCATCGCGGCCTTGAGATCGAGGCCCGCGCAAAAATTCCGGCCTGCGCCTTTCAGCACGACGACGCGCGTGTCGCGGTTGCGCTGCAGGCTTTGGAAATAGACGTTGAGAGCATCGATCAGCGCGGGATCGAGCGCGTTGAGGTGCTCGGGGCGATTGAGCGTGACCCGGTCGACGCCGTCGTCATGCTCGATCAGCAGCGGTTGAGACATGGGGCGCTCCTGCTTACCGTCCTTGGCGGTGCCGATTGCTGAGCCCTCTCCCCTTGTGGGAGAGGGCATGTACGTCGCTAGCCAGGAATTCGGTTGGGTGAGGGGTCTGTCTCCGCGGATAGAGACCCCTCATCTGGCGCGCTCGGAGCGCAATTGCGCTCCAAAGCGCGGCACCTTCTCCCACATCCGCCTTCGCCTGAAGGCTTCGGCGGACAAGAGGGGAGAAGGAAGAAAGCGTCTTACCTTGGCGCCATGCGGATGGCACCGTCGAGGCGGATGGTCTCGCCGTTGAGCATCGGGTTCTCGACGATGTGCACCGCGAGCATGCCGTATTCGTTGGCATCGCCGAGACGCGAGGGATGCGGCACCTGGGCGCCGAGGCTCTTGCGGGCCTCTTCGTTCAAGCCCATCAGCAGCGGCGTGAAGAACAGACCGGGCGCGATGGTATTGACGCGGATCTTTTGGCTAGCCAGATCGCGCGCGGCCGGCAGCGTCAGGCCGACGACACCGCCCTTCGACGCCGAATAGGCGATCTGGCCGATCTGACCTTCGTAAGCGGCGACCGACGCGGTGTTGATGATGACGCCGCGCTCCTCACCGACCGGCTCGATCGTGACGAGCCGCTCGGCGAACAGCCGCAGGCAGTTGAACGTGCCGATCAAATTGACGTTGATGATGCGCGCGAACTTCTCCAGCGGGTAGACGCCGTCGCGACCGACGATCCGCTGCGAGCCGCCGATGCCAGCGCAGTTCATCAGCACGCGCGCGACGCCATGCGCGGCTTCCGCCTTGGCGATCGCCGACTTGATCTGCTCCTCGCTGGTGACGTCGGCATGCAGCGCGATGCCCTTCACCTCGGCGGCGACCTTCTCGGCGTTTTCCTTGCTCTGGTCGATCACGCCGATCTTGGCGCCCTTGGCGGCCATGGCGCGGGCGGTCGCGGCACCCAGGCCCGAACCGCCGCCGGTGATGAGAACGGCTACGTCTTTCAACTGCATCGCTTGTACCTTTCCTTGGGCGTTTCTTCTCTGGACTTGAAGGTTCAGCCGGATCATCCGGCCGCGGCAGTTTCCTCGGCTTGCGTGAGGATGCCGCCGCAAATCAGCGTTTCCATGTGCTTGATGTATTGCCGGCAGACTTCGTCGGTGACCGGGCCGACGCCGGTCGCGCGAGACATCGCGTGCCGGCCGAAGAACAGGTGATCGCAGGCGCCGATCAGGCTGGTGTAGAACAGCACCGGATCGGTGGCGCGGAACTCGCCGCGGCTAACGCCGTCGGCGAGCAGACGGCGATGAAAGTCGAGCAGAGGCGCGACGAAGAATTTCGACACCTCATCTGCGCATTCCGGCTTGGTCTCGTGCAGGAGATAGTGGATCAGCCGGTTCATGTACGGGAACCGGTAATAGGCCCGGATGATACCGCCGATATGCAGCTTCAGCTTCGCGGTCGGCGTGATCGGCTGCGCCAGCAGATATTCGAGATTGGACAGTTCGGTCGCGGCGTTGCGCTCCAGCAGCGCCAACAGCAGGCCGTCCTTGTTACCGAAATGGTATTTGACCAGCGCGGCATTGGCGCCGGACTTCTGGGCGATGTCGGAGAGCGAGATCTCGATCGAGGAGCGTTCGATCATCAGCTCGCTTGCGGCCACGAGCAATTTCTCTGCCGTGGAATTCTTCCCGCTGGGGAGCTTGGTCGGTACGCTGGTAGCCACAGAGATCCCTGAACATGCCTCGTGAGGCGCGCAGATAAGCCCAAGCAGCGCCCTATCACAAGAGTTAATTGATCGATTGACTAAATGATCTCGCGCCCCTTAAATCCGTCCCCGACAACCAACCCAATCAAGAATTCAGGGAGAAACCGAATGGCCGAGGCTTACATCGTCGCCGCTGCGCGCACCGCGGGCGGGCGCAAGGGGGGCCGCCTCGCCGGCTGGCATCCGGCCGATCTCGCCGCCAAGGTGCTGGACGAGTTGGTCGACCGTACCAAGGTCGATCCCGCAGAGGTCGAGGACGTGATCATGGGCTGCGTGATGCAGGTCGGCGAGCAGTCCAACAACATCGCACGCAACGCGGTGATGGCGTCAAAACTGCCGGAGAGCGTGCCGGGCACCTCGATCGACCGCCAGTGCGGCTCCTCGCAGCAGGCGCTGCACTTCGCCGCGCAAGCTGTGATGTCCGGCGCGATGGACGTGGTGATCGCCGCCGGCGTGGAATCGATGACGCGGGTGCCGATGGGCCTGTCGTCACAGCTCCCGGCCAAGAACGGTTTTGGCAATTACAAGAGCCCGGGCATCGAGAAGAAATATCCGAACATCATGTTCAGCCAGTTCACCGGCGCGGAGATGATGGCCGAGAAGTACGGCCTCTCCAAGGATGAGCTCGACGAGTACTCCTACAACAGCCATCAGCGCGCGATCGCGGCGACGCAAGCGGGTCACTTCAAGAAGGAGATCGTGCCGCTCGAGATCACCCGTGCCGACGGCAGCAAGGACACTCACCACATCGACGAAGGCATTCGCTTCGACGCAACGATCGAAGGCATCAGGGGCGTCAAGCTGATCGCCGAGAACGGCAAGCTCACCGCGGCGAGCGCCAGCCAGATCTGCGACGGCGCCTCCGGCGTCATGGTGGTCAACGAGCGCGGCCTGAAGCAGCTCGGGGTCAAGCCGCTCGCGCGCATCCATCATATGACCATGACCGGGGGCGATCCCGTCATCATGCTCGACGCTCCGCTGCACGCGACCAAGCGCGCGCTGGAGAAGGCCGGCATGAAGATCGGCGACATCGATCTGTTCGAGGTCAACGAGGCCTTTGCCTCGGTGCCGACCGCCTGGCTCAAGACCACCGGCGCCGATCCGGAGCGTCTCAACGTCAACGGCGGCGCGATCGCGCTCGGCCACCCCCTCGGCGGCTCCGGCACCAAGCTGATGACCACGCTGGTCCACGCTCTGCATCAGCGCGGCAAGCGCTACGGCCTCCAGACCATGTGCGAGGGCGGCGGCATGGCCAACGTGACGATCGTGGAGCGGCTGTAAGCCTCATCCACATAGATGGTGTCGTCCCGGACAAGCGCGCCTCTAGCGCGCGCCGATCCGGGACCCATAACCACAGGACGCCGTGGTTATGCTACGCCGGAGCTCCATCTCGTTTCAACAACCACGCCCTGTGGTTATGGATCCCGGCTTTCGCCGGGATGACACCTTCTTTGTTGCGAGACCTTCGCCATGACCCATCCGTCCGTCTACGCCAAGACCACGCCCGACAAGATCGCCTATCAGATGGCCGGCACCGGCAAGGCGATCACCTATCGCGAGCTCGACGAGCTCTCGAACCAGGGCGCGCATCTCTTCCGCTCGCTTGGCCTCAAGGCCGGCGACCACATCGCGCTGTTGATGGAGAACCGGCTCGCCTTCATGGAGATCTGCTGGGCCGCACAACGCAGCGGGCTCTATTACACCGCGATCAGCCGCTATCTGAAGCAAGACGAGATCGACTACATCGTCAAGGACTGCGGCGCCAAGGTTGTGATCACCACGCCGAAATGCGCCGACCAGATCAAGGGCTTGATCAAGGGCACGCCAGGCGAGCCGATCTTCTACATGATGGACGAGCCGCTACCGAGCTTCCGCCCCTACGACAAGGAAGCAGGCGCGCAGCCGACGACGCCGATCGCGGACGAGGTCGCCGGCTACGATATGCTGTATTCGTCCGGCACCACGGGCCGTCCGAAAGGCGTCAAGAAGGCGTTCGAGGGCAAGCCGATCGACGAGCCGAACGCATTCCTGCGCGTGCTCTGCGCCAACATGTGCGGCATGAACGCCGACACAATCTACCTTTCTCCGGCGCCGCTCTATCACGCGGCCCCATTGCGCTTCAACATGATGGCGGTCGTGCTCGGCGGCACCTCCATCATCATGGAGCATTTTGATGCCGAGGAATTTTTGAAGCTCGTCGAGACATACAAGATCACGCAGTCGCAGCTGGTGCCGACCATGTTCGTGCGGATGCTGAAGCTGCCGGACGAGGTGCGAGCCAAATACAATGTCTCCACGCTGAAGGGCGCGATCCACGCCGCCGCCCCCTGCCCCGTCGACGTCAAAGCCAAGATGATCGAATGGTGGGGACCGATCCTGATCGAGTATTATGCCGGCTCGGAAGGCAACGGCGTCACCGTCTGCAGCTCGAAAGATTGGCTGGCGCACCGCGGCAGCGTCGGCCGCGCCGTGGTCGGCAAGGTCAAGATCTTGGACGAGAACGACGAGGAGCAGCCGGTGGGCGAGATCGGCACCGTCTATTTCGCTGACGCGCCGGCCTTCACCTATCACAACGATCCCGAAAAGACGAAGAAGGCCTACAACGCAAAGGGCTGGTCGACGCTCGGCGATGTCGGTTATCTCGACAAGGACGGCTTCCTCTATCTCACCGACCGCAAGTCCTACATGATCATCTCAGGCGGGGTGAACATCTATCCGCAGGAGACCGAGGACGTGCTGATCACCCACCCCGAGGTCGCCGATGTCGCCGTGTTCGGCGTGCCGAATGAGGAGATGGGCGAAGAGGTGAAGGCGGTGGTGCAACCGCACGACATGAGCCGTGCCGGCAAGGCGCTCGAGGCCGAGTTGATCGCCTATTGCAAGGGCCGCCTCTCCGCCATCAAATGTCCGCGCTCGATCGATTTCGAGGCCGAGCTGCCACGCACGCCCACGGGCAAGCTGGTGAAACGGCACTTACGCGATCGGTATTGGCCGAAGACGGCGGCGAAGATTTAAGGCGCTCTCTCGTACCCTCCCCTGGAGGGGGAGGGTCGGCGCGAAGCGACGGGGTGGGGTGATCTCTCCGCATGGAACACTGCCCGAGTTGAGAGATCACCCCACCCCGCTCCCGCTGCGCGCGATCGACCCTTCCCCTCCAGGGGAGGGTCCTCAATCAAACAGGCTCGGCGTGTGGTTCACCAGCGCGCCTTCGATCTCGAGCATCTTCAGCTTCGTCACCACGCCGCCATTCGCCGAGAAGCCGCCGGGCTTGTTGCCGGCCGCCAGCACGCGATGGCAGGGCACGACGATCGGGCACGGGTTGCGACCGAGCGCCTGGCCGACGTCGCGCGACAGCTCGACGCCGCCGAGCCGCTTGGCGATGTCGCCATAGGTCATGGTCTTGCCCGGCGGGATGGTGCGGGCGATGTCGTAGACGCCGCGGTTGAACTCGGGCACACCGTCGAGGTCGAGCGGGATGTCGGTGAGATCATCCAGCTCGCCCGCGAGCAGTTTAACGATACGGTCGATCGCCTGTTGCACCTCGGCGGTGGGCTCGGCTTCGGTCGCCTCCGCATGGCGCTGATGGATACGGGTGCGGATCTTCTGCTCGCCGCCCATCGGCAATTGCGTGCCGTTGATGCCACGCGGGCCCCAGGCGATGGCGCAGAGGCCGATCCTGGTGTCGAACAGGGCAAAATGCTGGTCGGTCATGGCTTGGTTCCTGGCTTGCTTCCTCGTCGCAGGCCCCCTCTTTGATCTCCTGCGAAATCTAGGCTTGGAAATAGTTGCGATCCACCCGGTTTCCGGGAATCTTGCACAGGAGTTCCTGTTCCTTCGCGCGAGCCCAGAATGCAAAGCCTCCACGTCAACGGATACGACATGCCCTATCTCGACGTGGGCGAGGACAAAGGCGGCCTGCCGCTGGTCTGCGTGCACGGCTCGCTCTCGGACTTCCGCATCTGGGGTTGCGTGCTCGGACCGCTGACGCAGCGGCACCGGGTGATCGCTGTCAGCTTGAGGCATTTCTTCCCAGCGCAATGGGACGGCCTCGGTGACACCTATTCGATTGCCCAGCATGTCGACGACGTCATCGCCTTCATCGAGAAGCTCGACCTCGGCCCGGTCGACCTGATGGGCCATTCCCGCGGCGGGCACATCTGCTTCCGCGCGGCGCAAGCGCGCCCCGACCTGCTCCGGCGGCTGATCCTCGCCGAGCCCGGCGGCGAGCTCGATGCAAGCCTCGATCCCGATTATGTCGGCGGCCCCTCGCCGCTGCTGGCGCGCTTTACGGCTTCCGCAGAGAAGATCGCAGCTGGCGACGTCGACGGCGGCCTCGCCGTCTTCGTCGACACGCTGGAGGGCCCCGGCACCTGGCCGCGACTGCCGGCGATGGTGAAGCAAAATCTGCGCGACAACGCCATGACACTGATCGGCCAGGTCCGCGACAATCGCCCGCCGTTCTCGAAGGCGGACGCGGAGTCCATCAAAATGCCGACGCTGTTCATCCTGGGCGCGCGGACCAAGGGCGTGCTGCCGAAGGTGCTGCACGCGCTCGCGGCGCATGTGCCTTATTCAAAGACGGCGGTCATCCCGAACGCGACGCACCCGATGTTCGAGCAGGCACCGCAAAAATACTCCGAAGTGGTGCTGGATTTTCTGGCGAGCTGACCCATGCAGACATTTCGCGTCAACGGTTACGACATGGCCTATCTCGAAGTCGGAGACGGCCCGCCCCTGGTCTGTGTGCACGGCACGTTGGGCGATTTCCGCACCTGGTATTCGGTGCTCGGCCCGCTGTCGAAGGCGCATCGGGTGATCTCGGTCAGCCTGCGGCACTTCTTTCCCGAGCATTGGGATGCCGTCGGCGACGACTACAAGATGGCCCAGCATGTCGCTGATACGATCGCCTGCATCGAGCAGGTCCAGCCCGGACCGGTCGATCTGATGGGACATTCGCGCGGCGGCCACATCGCCTTCCGCGTGGCGCAGGCCCGGCCGGATCTGTTGCGAAAACTGGTGCTGGCCGAACCGGGCGGCGATCTCGATGCCAGCCTGCCGGTCCCCGCCGGCACGCCCGCGCATCCGCCGCTGGCCGCGCGCACCGCGCGCTCGGTCGAGATGATCCGCGCCGGCGACATCGAGGGCGCGCTGCAGAATTTTTACGAAGGCATCGAAGGCGACGGCTCGTGGCGGCGTGTGCCGGCGGCGGCCAAGCAGCAACTGCGCGACAACGCACTGACCTTCCTCGGCCAGATCAACGAGCAGCGCAAACCCTACACACTGGCGGATGCGCGGGCGATCAAGACGCCGACGCTGCTGATTGGTGGCGGCGCGAGCACGGGAAGCCTGTCGGTGATGTGGCGCGTGCTGGCCGAGCACATCGCAGGCGCCAAGACGGCGGTGATCCCGAACGCCGGCCACTGGATGTTCGAACAGGCGCCGCTGGAGTTTGCTGAAGCAGTGAACAGGTTCTTGGCGGAGTAGGCGCTCTCTTTGCCTCTCCCCGCGCGCGGGGCGAGGGAGTGCACGGTCAGTGCCTCCCTCACACGTGCTCACACCTTCCAAACGCCGACCGGCATCTTGATCGTCGCGTTCAGCCGGTTCCAGACATTGATCGTTGCGATCGAGAGGATCAGCGTGGCGAGCTCGCGCTCGTCAAAATGCTTGGCGGCCGCGTTCCAGATCGCATCCGGCACGGGATCCTCGCGATCGGCAAGACGCGTGACCGCCTCGGTCAGCGCCAGCGCGGCGCGTTCGGCTTCGGTGAAATAGGGCGCCTCGCGCCAGGCGGACACGGCGAACAGGCGTTCCTCGGTCTCGCCAAGCTTGCGAGCGACCTTCGGATGCATGTCGACGCAGACGCTGCAGCCATTGATCTGGCTGGCGCGCAGGTGCACCAGTTCCAGGAGCTTTTCCGGCAGACCCTGTTTGGTCAAATTGCCGAGGGACTGAAGGACATTCATGGCCTCCGGCAGGACCATGACCGGATGGTTCATACGAGCGTGCATCATCTTGCGTCTCCGTTCGAGAATTTCGAAGGTTCCGGTCACATCGACCGGATTGGCTTCGTCATGGGCATGACGGATCGCGATGAGGGAATGTGACCGATGACTGAAGAAAATCTTCTCACCCGCCAGTTCGAGGCCAGCCGGGACCATCTGCGCGCGGTCGCCTACCGGATGCTGGGCTCCCGCGCTGAGGTCGAGGATGCCGTGCAGGAGGCCTGGCTGCGGGTCAGCCGCTACGATATGTCCGACGTCGCGAACCTGCGCGGCTGGCTGACCACCGTGGTGGCGCGGATCTGCCTCGACATGCTGCGCGCACGGAAGTCGCGCAAGGAAGAGCCGATGGGTCCGCACGTGCCCGAGCCGGTCGACGAGACGCGGGAGCGCGAGGCGGAGATGGCCGATTCTGTCGGTGCGGCGCTGCTGGTCGTGCTGGAGACATTGCAGCCGGCGGAACGGCTTGCCTTCGTGCTGCACGACATGTTCGCCGTTCCCTTCGAGGAGATCGCGCCAATCGTCGGCCGCTCCGTTGACGCCTCGCGGCAGCTGGCGAGCCGCGCGCGACGCCGTGTGCAAGGCGCGCCGGTGCCGGAGACGGATCTGTCGCGCCAGCGCGGAATCGTCGATGCCTTCCTCAAAGCTTCGCGCGAGGGCGATTTCGAGGGCCTGCTGGCGGTGCTCGATCCCGACGTCGTATTCCGCGCCGACCAGGCCGCGGTGCGGCTCGGCTCACTGCCCGAGATCCGCGGCGCGGACGCGGTCGCGCAAACCTTCAAGGGCCGCGCCCAGGCCGCGCGGGCCGCGCTGGTCGATGGCGAAATGGGCGTCGCCGTCGTTCTCGGCGGGCAGCTGCGCATCGCGCTGCGCGTCAGCTTCAGGGACGGCCGGATCGCTGGGATCGATGCTACGGCCGATGCCGAGCGAATTGCGACGCTCGATGTGGAGGTGCTCGAGCGCTAGGTAGTAACAGGCCGACGGTGTCTTGCGCCGCTCGGTGGTGGCGCCGAGCGCCTTCAGGCGAGCTTCGGTGAAGTCGGCCATCTTCTGCCTCACCATCCCCGATGGCATCGGCTGGGCCATCATTTTTCTCGAAAAACAACCCCATGCACAGTAGACGGCGCTAGCAATATCAATAGCTTAGCTGGTCCGAAATGAGGGACCGGGCCATCCTCCGGTACCGCTTGACGCCGTTGATCCCGCAGCGTAGCTTCGAATACGGAATTCCGTATTCCATCTTGCGCCTTTCGGAGCTGCCGGCGTGATTCCTCTCGACCCGCTCCCGAACCTGATCGACCAGGTCTATGCGCGGATCCTGGAGGCGATCTCCGACCGCACCCTTCAACCCGGCCAGCGCATCCGGCAGAACGAGCTCGCCGACAAGCTCGGCGTCTCGCGCCAGCCGGTGTCGCACGCACTGCATCTGTTGCACCGGCAGGGCCTTGTCGCCGAGAGCGGCAAGCGCGGCTTTGAGGTGACCCAGCTCGACCCCTCACGCATCCGCCAGCTCTACGAGGTGCGCGGCGCCATCGATGCGCTGGCCGCCCGGCTTGCCGCCGAGCGTGCAGGCACTGACGCGGCGGGACGCGCGCGGCTGGAGGCAGCGCTTGCCGCCGGACGCCGCATCGACCGCAACACGACGCTCGCCGAGCTCATCGTGCTCGACGTCGATTTTCACCGCGCGATCTATCAGCTCGCCGGCAATCCCGTGATCGAGGAGACGATGGCGCCGCAATGGCCGCACATGCGCCGCTCGATGGCGACGGTGCTGTCGGAGCTCGACTATCGCGGCAGTGCCTGGGCGGAGCATGCCGATATCGCCAAACACATTCTCGCGGGCGATGCGAACGCCGCCGAACGCGCGGCGCTGGCGCATGCGCAGACGGCGGGACGGATGACCGAGGAAAGATTGAGGGCGACTGAGGAGGCGGCGGCGTAGTCATTTGCACCTGCGCCGTCATGGCCGGGCTTGACCCGGCCATCCATGCCTTTGCTCGACGCCGAAGAACGTGGATGCCCGGGACAAGCCCGGGCACGACGAGAGAGAAAACAAATAAACAAAATCAAGGAGGACGGCCCATGAAACTGTCTCAGGAGCAATTGGAGTTCTTCCACCGCGAGGGCTGGCTGTTCCTGCCCGAATTGTTCAGTCAGGAGGAGGTCGATCTGCTCGCGCGCGAGGCGGTCGGCATCTATGACGCCAACCGGCCCGAAGTCTGGCGCGAGAAGAGCGGAGCGCCGCGCACCGCCTTTGCCGCGCATCTCTACAACAAGGCGTTCGGCATCCTGGGCGCACATCCGCGCATGATCGAGCCGGTCGAGCAGGTGTTCGGCGAGCCGGTCTACATGCACCAGTTCAAGATCAACGCGAAATCGGCCTTCACCGGCGACGTCTGGCAATGGCACCAGGATTACGGCACCTGGAAGCGCGACGACGGCATGCCGGAGCCGCGCGCGATGAACATCGCGATCTTCCTCGACGAAGTCATGCCGATCAACGGCCCGCTGATGCTGGTGCCGCGCAGCCAGAACGCCGGCGATCTCGAAGCCTCGCATGACCTCGCCACCACGTCCTATCCGCTATGGACGCTGGATGAGGACACCGTGACGCGCCTCGTCAAGCAGGGCGGCATCGTGGCGCCCACGGGCAAGCCCGGCGGCATGCTGATGTTCCACGGCAATCTCGTGCACGGTTCGAGCGGCAACATCACGCCCTATCCGCGCAAGATCGTGTATCTGACACTAAACGCGGTCTCGAACTACATCCGCACGCCGACGCGGCCCGAGTACATTGCGCATCGTGATTTCGCGCCGATCAAGCCGGTGGACGACGACGCGCTGCTGCGGCTCGCCCGTGCGCCGCGCCAAGCGGCGGAGTAAGTTCGTCGCCACGGACGTGCTTCACCTCTCCCATTGGGAGAGGTCGGCGCGGAGCGCCGGGTGAGGGGTTAGGCCCTCTCGTCGGAGCTGCGGCCCCTCACCCGGTTTGCTGCGCAAACCGACCTCTCCCCTTCGGGGAGAGGTGGACCGAGCGCAAGCCGCATCAGCAATGCTGAACTATCGGAATCCCCCATGAACCTCTTCCGCCTCCTGCAAGCTCGCGCTTCCGCCGGCAAGCCCGTTCGCGTCGCGCTGATCGGCGCCGGGAAATTCGGCTCGATGTTTTTGTCGCAGGTGCCGCACACGCCGGGGCTGGAGGTGCCTGTCATCGTCGACATCGACCGCGACCGGGCACGCGAGGCCTGCCGCACCGTCGGCTGGGATCAAGACCGCATCGCCGCGACCACCTTCACCGATGACGGTGTGCGCGCCATCGCCGGCGGCGCGATGGACGTGGTGGTGGAAGCGACCGGCAATCCCGCCGTCGGCATCAAGCATGCGCGCGCTGCGATTGCGGCCGGCAAGCATATCGTGATGGTCAATGTCGAGGCCGACGTGCTGGCGGGCCCCCTGCTCGCGGAGGAAGCGCGAAAAGCGGGCGTGGTCTATTCGCTCGCCTATGGCGATCAGCCGGCGCTGACGGCGGAGATGGTGGATTGGGCGCGCGCGACAGGATTCCACGTCGTCGCTGCCGGCAAGGGCACAAAATATCTGCCGGCCTATCACGACGTGACGCCTGATGGCGTCTGGCAGCATTACGGCCTCACCGCGAGCGAAGCGCAGTCGGCCGGCATGAATCCGCAGATGTTCAACTCCTTCCTGGACGGCACCAAATCGGCGATCGAGATGGCCGCGATCGCCAATGCCTGTGCCCTCGACGTGCCCGCCGACGGCTTGCTGTTTCCACCCTGCGGCGTCGACGATCTGCCGCACATCATGCGGCCACGCTCGCGCGGCGGCGTGCTGGAGCGATCAGGCGTGGTGGAAGTGGTCTCTTCACTCGAGCGCGACGGCCGGCCGGTGTTTCGCGACCTGCGCTGGGGCGTCTATGTCGTGCTGGAGGCGCCGAACGATTATGCCGCCGATTGTTTCAAGCAATACGGCCTGAAGACGGATGCCAGCGGGCGCTTCGCGGCGATGTACAAGCCCTATCATCTGATCGGGCTCGAACTGAACATCTCGGTGTTGTCAGCAGCGCTGCGGGGTGAGCCGACCGGACAGGCCACAGGCTTCCGCGGCGATGTTGCAGCCGTTGCAAAACGCAATTTGCGCGCCGGCGAGATGCTGGATGGCGAAGGCGGCTACACCGTGTGGGGCAAGCTGGTACCGGCGGCCGCGAGCCTGAAGACCGGCGCGCTGCCGATCGGCCTCGCGCACGGCGTGAAGCTGAGGCATGACGTCGCGCATGGCGCGGTGGTGCGCTGGAGCGACGTCGAATTCGATGCAGCCAACGAGACGGTGAAAGCACGCAAGGCCATGGAGGCCGCATTCGCAGCGCAGCATTGAGGGCGTCGCCGGCAGCGCAACCAAATGTGCGCTTGCTTTGCCGCCGCCCTTTCGCCATCCTGACCGCGATCCGGAACATTTGAATTTCGGACACCAAGAAACGTCGGCCAGCGGCGAAGACAAAGCGGCGCCAAGATCGCGATACCCTCGTCGAGGACTCGACATCACAGGAGGGAAGTGCATGGAACGTCGTAAATTCCTGACGGCAGGCGGGCTGGGCCTTGCCGCGAGCGCAGTTGCTGCGCCGGCTATCGCGCAATCGATGCCCGAGGTGAAATGGCGCCTGGCGGCGAGCTGGCCGAAATCTCTCGATACGCTGTATGGCGGCTGCGAATATTTCTGCAAGCGCGTCGCCGAGATCACCGACAATAAATTCCAGATCCAGCCCTTCGCCGCCGGCGAAATCGTCCCGGGATTGCAGGTGCTCGACGCGGTCTCGAATGGCACGGTGGAGATCGGCAATACCGCGCTCTACTATTACTGGGGCAAGAATCCCGCCTTCACTTTCGGCACATCGCTGCCGTTCGGGCTCAACACGCGCCAGCATATCTCCTGGCTGATCTGGGGCGGTGGTCAGGACATGCTCAACGATCTCCTGAAGGAGCATAACGCGATCGGCGTGCCTACAGGTTCGACCGGCGCCCAGATGGGCGGCTGGTTCCGGAAGGAGATCAAGACCGTCGATGATCTCAAGGGGCTGAAATTCCGCGTCGGCGGCTTCGCGGGCACCATCATCTCGAAGCTCGGTGGCGTGCCGCAGCAGATCGCGGCCGGCGACATCTACCCAGCGCTGGAGAAGGGCACGATCGACGCGGCCGAATGGGTGGGACCGTATGACGACGAGAAGCTCGGCTTCGTGAAGGTGGCGAAGTACTATTATTATCCGGGCTGGTGGGAAGGCACCGGCCAGGGCCACAACCTCATGAACCTCGAAAAGTGGAATGCGCTGCCGAAGCACTATCAGGCCGCAATCAGCGCGGCATCGCTGGATACCTTCACCTGGGTGACGGGCAAGTACGATTCGGTCAACCCGCCGGCGCTGAAGCGTCTGCTGGCTGCCGGTGCGATCCTCAAGCCGTTCCCGCAGGAGGTGCTCGAAGCCTGCTACGCCGCGGCCAATGGGGTCTACGCCGATCTCGCCAAGAGCAACCCGCATTTTGCCAAGATGTATGCGAGCCTCACCGCTTATCGCAGCGAGTCGCTGGCCTGGATGCAGGTCGCGGAGCTCAGCTTCGACAGCTTCATGATGCGGATGCGGACAAGGACGTAGCTGCATCGCGCGGCAAGCGACGAAACGACGAAAGCCCCGGAGATGTCTCCGGGGCTTTTGGTTTATGAGTCAATCTGACGAACCTCTCCGTCGTCGTCCTGGACAAGCGAGCATTGCGAGCGCCGATCCAGGATCCATTACCCCAAAAGGGAGTTGTGCGAAGACTCGTGGTGACCAGTTCGCGCCGCGATTCCTCCCTGGGGTAATGGGTCCTGGCTTTCGCCAGGACGACCCAGGATTATTCGATACGCGGAGCATGACAGCGCAGAGTTGCAGCGCGCACTGAACGCGCCACCAACTCTCTCAATTCTCGTCGTCACCGAGCGCAGCGACCAGCTTGTCGTAGTACTTGCCGACGAGATCGATGTTGCCTTTGTTCTCGATCTGCGGCGCCGGCATCTT